>NC_017671.1:405000-4700000 GCF_000284595.1 Stenotrophomonas maltophilia D457
CTAAGGTAGCGAAATTCCTTGTCGGGTAAGTTCCGACCTGCACGAATGGCGTAACGACAGCGGCGCTGTCTCCACCCGAGACTCAGTGAAATTGAAATCGCTGTGAAGATGCAGCGTTCCCGTGGCAAGACGGAAAGACCCCGTGAACCTTTACTATAGCTTTACACTGAACGTTGAGTTCGTCTGTGTAGGATAGGTGGGAGGCTATGAAACCATGGCGCTAGCTGTGGCGGAGCCATCCTTGAAATACCACCCTGTCGTGCTTGACGTTCTAACCTGGGCCCATTATCTGGGTCGGGGACCGTGTATGGTGGGTAGTTTGACTGGGGCGGTCTCCTCCTAAAGAGTAACGGAGGAGCTCGAAGGTACGCTCAGCGCGGTCGGACATCGCGCACTGTGTGCAAAGGCATAAGCGTGCTTGACTGCAAGATCGACGGATCAAGCAGGTAGGAAACTAGGACTTAGTGATCCGGTGGTTCTGTATGGAAGGGCCATCGCTCAACGGATAAAAGGTACTCCGGGGATAACAGGCTGATACCGCCCAAGAGTTCATATCGACGGCGGTGTTTGGCACCTCGATGTCGGCTCATCACATCCTGGGGCTGTAGTCGGTCCCAAGGGTATGGCTGTTCGCCATTTAAAGTGGTACGCGAGCTGGGTTCAGAACGTCGTGAGACAGTTCGGTCCCTATCTGCCATGGGCGTTGGAGATTTGAGAGGGGCTGCTCCTAGTACGAGAGGACCGGAGTGGACGAACCTCTGGTGTTCCGGTTGTCACGCCAGTGGCATTGCCGGGTAGCTATGTTCGGAAGCGATAACCGCTGAAAGCATCTAAGCGGGAAGCGCGCCTCAAGATGAGATCTCCCGGGGCACAAGCCCCCTGAAGGAACCATGTAGACTACGTGGTTGATAGGTCAGGTGTGTAAGTACAGCAATGTATTGAGCTAACTGATACTAATGATCCGTGCGGCTTGACCATATAACCTCAAGTTGCCTTGGCTTTACGACAGCGTCGTAAGAGCATCCAAGTGCACGCTACGTCACAAGAACTATGCGAGGCTGGCGCCTTGTCCCCCGGGACGAGTGCGACTCTCCAAAAGCCTCCCTGGTGAAATTAGCGCTGTGGAACCACCCGATCCCATCCCGAACTCGGAAGTGAAACGCAGCTGCGCCGATGGTAGTGTGGCTCAAGCCATGCGAGAGTAGGTCATCGCCAGGGTTTTATACCCAAAACCCCGCTGCTCACGCAGCGGGGTTTTTCTTATTAAGTGAAGGCACTGCATTTTCCGGGTCCCTTCCGCCCCAAGGGCAAGATCGCGAAGCTGGCGCTGCAAGCGCTGCTGCAACCGTCTCCCTGGTGAAATTAGCGCTGTGGAACCACCCGATCCCATCCCGAACTCGGAAGTGAAACGCAGCTGCGCCGATGGTAGTGTGGCTCAAGCCATGCGAGAGTAGGTCATCGCCAGGGTTTACACCCAAAACCCCGCTGCTCATGCAGCGGGGTTTTTCTTTGTGCGCAGGAAACCCCGGTAGTGCCGGCCGCTGGCCGGCAATCCGATGGCGTTGCATTGCCCGGTAGATCCACGCCATGCGTAAGTGCTCCGCGAGGAGCATGGCGCCAACCAGAGTTGGCCGCTACCAATCGATTGCCGGCCAGCGGCCGGCACTACCGGCAGATCCACACCAACCGTGGATGAGCCGCCGACGGTACGCAAAAGAAAAGCGGCGCCCCGTGGGGCGCCGCTCTGCTCTCAACAGTGCTCAGTCGAGCATGGCCCGACTTTACTTGGCCGAGACCTTGTCCTTCATCATCGCGTCGCGGGCTGCCTTGAACGGATTGCCTGCATACCAGTTCGGCCAACGATCGCCACCGGCCAGTTCCTTGCCCACGCCGTACATCAGCTGCAGGTCTTCGACGGTGCCGTCCAGCTTCCAGGTGGCGGCGTCGAACTCGTCCTTCGGGCCGTGGTAACGGTTGGCGCCGTAGTCCGCCGCCGCCTTGCGGCCCGCTTCCACGCCACCCTCGCGCAGGTCTTCGCCGCCATCGGCGTACAGGGCCGGCACACCCGCTTTTGCGAAGTTGAAGTGATCGGAGCGGAAGTAGAAGCCGCTCTGTACCGAGGTCTCACCGTGCAGGGTGCGGTCCTGGGCGGCGGCCAGCGGCTTGAGGATGTCCTCCAGCTCCGAGCTGCCGAAGCCGGTGACGGTCACGTCCTTGGCACGGCCGGCCACCGACATCGCATCGATGTTGATCACACCGGCGATCTTGTCCAGCGGGAAGGTCGGGTGGGCGACGTAGTACTTGGAACCCAGCAGGCCGGACTCTTCCAGGGTCACCGCCAGGAACACCACCGAACGCTCCGGCTTCGGCTCCTGGTGGGCCATGGCTTCGGCCACTTCGAGAATGCCAGCCACGCCGGTGGCGTTGTCGACCGCGCCGTTGTAGATGTTGTCGCCGGTCTCACCCTCATGCTTGCCCAGGTGGTCCCAGTGCGCCATGTACAGGACGGCCTCGTCAGCGCGCTTGCTGCCCGGCAGCACGCCGACCACGTTGCGCGACTGCTTCTGTGCGATCTGGCTCTTCAGGTCGACCGCAGCGGTGGCCTTCAGCGGCACTGGCTTGAAACCGCGCTTGCTGGCGTCCTTGTAGGCCTGGGCAAGGTCCGGGCCGGCACCGGCGAACAGTGCCTTGGCCGCGTCGGCGCTCAGCCAGCCCTGTACCGGGATGCGCGCTTCCGGGTCATCCTTGGCGGGCAGGTCGTACTGCGGGCCAGCCCAGGAATTCTTCACCACGTCCCAGCCGTAGGACGCGCCGGCGGTGTCGTGCACGATCAGCGCGGCGGCGGCGCCCTTGCGGGCGGCCTCCTCGAACTTGTAGGTCCAGCGGCCGTAGTAGGTCATGCGCTTGCCGTCGAACAGCTTCGCGTCGTCGACGTGGAAGCCCGGGTCGTTGACGAACATCACGACCGTCTTGCCCTTCCAGTCCTGACCGGCGTAGTCATTCCACTTCTGCTCCGGCGCATCGACGCCATAGCCGACGAACACCAGGTCGCTGGCATCGACCTTCACCTCGGCCTGGCCGGTACGGGTGCCGACCACCATGTCGGTGCCGAACTTCAGTTCGGTGGTCTTGCCGCCCTGGGTGATCTTCAGCACGGTCGATTCGTCGGCCGTGGTCTCGGTCATCGGCACATCCTGGAACCAGCTGTCGCCGTTGCCGGGCTGCAGGCCGATGCGCTGCATCTGGTCGCGGATGTAGTTGACCGTCAGTTCTTCGCCCTTGCTGCCCGGGGCGCGGCCTTCGAACTCATCCGAAGCCAGGGTCTTGACCATCTCGGCGAAGTCGCCGGCGTTGATCTCCGGTGAGAACTGATGGGCGGCCGGCTTCGCGGCAGCGGTATCGGTGGGCGGCGTGGCAGCCGGCGTGGATTCGCCTTTGCAGGCACTGAGCGCGGCCGCGGCGGCCAAGCACAGGAGGAGTTTGCGGGGCATCGTCGATTCCTGGAGAACAAAGGGCGGTCGCATCTCATGCGCGACCGGTAAACGCGAGTATCACTGAAGCGCCGGGTGCGACGGGTTCAGTCGGCCGGCGCGGTTTCGGTATCGAACGGGATCGGCTCGGCCCCGGTGACCGGGCCGATGCGTGCGGTGCGATGCACGTACAGCACCACCTCGCGCTCGAACTGCAGCGGCCCACTGACGACCGCGTTGGGGCCGATGATCACGCGCGGCTTGCGGCTGGCGGTGAGCGAGACACTGAAGTTCGGCTTGCGCACATGCACGCCGCCGTTGACCTGCGAACCGATGCCGACGGTGATGTCACCGTTGACGGTCTCGACGTCTTTGCCGACGCGGCTCTCGACCAGGCCGATGCCGCCGTTCACGGTCTCGACGCCGCCTTCGATCTGGCTGCCGCGATCAGTGAAGATGCTGCCGTTGACGGTGCTGACGCCACCGCTGGCGATCACTTCACGACCCAGGCGGACACCGCCGTTGACGGTCTCGATCTTGCCGGTGCGTGCGCGGTCGGCAACCTTCACCCCGCCGTTGACGGTGTCGATGCTTCCGGTCTCGACGCCTTCGCCGACGCGGATGCCGCCGTTGACGGTGTCCAGCTTGCCGTAGCGTTGGCCGGGTTCGGCGCTGATGCTGCCGTTGACCTTGCTGATGTTCTCCTGGGCGCAGACCGGCCCGGTGACCAGCAGTACGCCCAACAGCAGCGGAATGGATAGAGTTTTCATGGGAACCTCAATGGATGTGCGGCTGGCAGGCCGCGTGCGGAGATGTCACCATTCCCCGGTACCCCCCGCAACTGCCTGAAGTCACTGGAAAGCCCTTGCGCGACAACGCCTTCCCATCACGCCGACATCACATCGCCGCCGTACGCGGCGGGCGCTGGCTGCTGCTGGGGCTGGCTGTGGCGCTGGCCCTGCCCCTGCCGGGTGCTGCGCAGACCACCCGCGAGACCGAGCGCAAGCTGCAGAAGCTGCGTACCGAGCTGAAGGGCGTGGCGCAGGAGCGACGGCAGATCGAAGGGCAGCGTGGCCAAGCATCGCAACAGCTGCGCGAGGCCGACGAGAAGGTGGCACGCACCGGCCGCGCGCTTGCGCAGACCGAAGCGGCGCTGCGTGAGCAGGCCCAGGCCCTGGCCCAGGCCGAGCAGCGCCGCAGCAGCCTGCAAACCAACCTGGCCCAGCAGCACCGCGAACTGGCCGGCCTGCTGCGCGCGGCGTATCAGCTTGGCAATCACGCACCGCTGAAGCTGCTGCTGTCGCAGGACACGGTGGCCGATGCCAATCGCGCCCTGGCCTACCATCGTTACCTGCAGCGCGAACGAGCGCAGCGCATCACCACGCTCACCGCCGACCTGAAGGAACTGGAAGCGCTGCAGGCGCAGATCGCCGAGCGCAAGCAGAAGCTGCAGGGGGCGCAGCAGGACCAGAAGCAGCAGGCAGCGGCGCTGGCGGCCGACCGCCGTGACCGCGCGCAGACCGTGGCCTCGCTCGACGAACGCTTCAAGGACCGGCGCGAGAAGGAACAGGCACTGGGCCAGGATGCCAAGGCGCTGGAAACGCTGCTGGCCAATCTGCGTGCCGCTGCCGCCCGGGCCGAAGCCGAGCGTCGCGCGGCGGCACGTCGAGCTGCTGCCGAAAAGGCCGCTGCCGAGCGGGCCGCACGCCAGGCGGCCGCACAGGGCCGGCCACCGCCGCCGGCAACCAAGGTTCCACCTGCGGTGGCGTCGGCACCGGCACCGAAGGTCGGCGGCCTGGGTTGGCCGTTGTCCGGCAACCTGCTGGCCCGCTATGGCGGCAAGCTGCCCGATGGCCGTACCAGCAGCGGCGTGCTGATCGGCGCGCCGGCCGGCAGCACCGTCACGGCCGTGGCCGACGGCACCGTGGTGTTCTCCGACTGGATGACCGGCTACGGCATGATCCTGATCGTCGACCACGGCAATGGCTACATGAGCCTGTATGCCCACAACGACACCCTGCTGAAGGATGCCGGCGCACGGGTCAGCCGCGGTGATGCGGTGGCCAAGGTCGGCAATTCCGGTGGCCAGGGCGTCACCGCGCTGTACTTTGAGCTGCGCCGTGGCGGGCAGCCGGTCAACCCGGACAGCTGGCTGCAGCGGCGCTGAATCCAGGCCTGCCGGATGCGGGTTGGATTCAACGGGAATTTAGCTGTGCTTCGCGCATAATCGGTGCATGTGCCTTGGGCACGATGCCAACGTCGACAGGAGTGATCCATGCGCGCAGCCCGTACCGCCACCCTCTTGCTGGCCCTGTTGCCAGCGCTGTCCTGGGCGCAGCAGACCGCGCCCGCCCCGAGCCAGGAAACCAGCGGGCAGGCAGCGAACAGCGAGGAGGCGGTGACCTCGAAGGTGCCGCTGGAGGACATCCGCCGTTTCGTGGCCGTGTACAACGCGGTGCGCGCCGCCTATGTCGATCCGGTCGATGACAAGAAGCTGATGCAGTCGGCCGTGCGTGGCCTGCTGCTCGACCTCGATCCGCACAGCACCTACTTCAACAAGGAAGACGCGCAGGCCTTCGACGAGCAGGCCAATGGTGCCTACGAGGGCATCGGCGTGGAGCTGCAGCAGCAGCCGGACAACGCCAGCATGAAGGTGATCGCGCCGATCGACGACACCCCGGCGGCCAAGGCCGGCATCCTCGCTGGTGACCTGATCATCGCCATCGACGGCAAGCCGATCAGTGCAATCGATGCCAGCGAGCCGCTGCGCGGCCCGGCCGGCAGCAAGGTGGTGCTGACCATCGTGCGCGAAGGCAAGCCCAAGCCGTTCGACGTGAGCCTCACCCGCCAGACCATCCGCGTGACCAGCGTGCGCAGCCGCCTGCTGGAACCCGGCTATGGCTACATCCGCCTGAGCACCTTCCAGGCCGATACCGGTTCGGACTTCCAGAAGCACGTGCAGCAGCTGCAGAAGCAGTCCGGTGGCCAGCTCAAGGGCCTGGTGCTGGACCTGCGCAGCAACCCGGGTGGCCTGCTGACCGCTGCCGTGCAGGTGGCCGATGATCTGCTCGACAAGGGCAACATCGTCAGCACCCGTGGCCGCATCAGCATCAGCGATGCACGATTCGACGCGACCCCGGGCGACCTGCTGAAGGGCGCACCGGTGGTCGTGCTGGCCGATGCCGGTTCGGCCAGTGCATCGGAAGTCCTGGCCGGCGCGCTGCGCGACAACAAGCGTGCGCGCGTGGTTGGCAGCCGTACCTTCGGCAAGGGCTCGGTGCAGACCGTGCTGCCGCTGGACAACGGTGATTCGGTGAAGCTGACCACCGCGCGCTATTACACGCCCAGCGGCAAATCGATCCAGGCCACCGGCATCGTGCCGGACGTCGAGCTGAAACCGGCCGCCACGCCGGCCGAGGATGCACTGCCGGCCAGCCTGAGCGACTACAGCGAAGCCACCCTGCCGGGCCATCTGCGCGGCGATGACGAAGGCACCGAGGGCTACCACGCCGGTGCGGTGCTGCCGGGCGATGGCCCGATCAACGACGCGCTGGCCGAGCTGAAGAACCCAGGCTCGGTGGCCGCACGGTTGAAGGCCGAGGCCGCCAAGGCGGATGCGGCCAAGGCCGCGAAGGCCGCTGCGGCGAAGCCGGAAGCAAAGCCCGAAGCAAAGCCGGAAGCAAAGCCGGAAGCAAAGCCGGAAGCAAAGCCGGAAGCAAAGCCGGAAGCAAAGCCCGAACCCGTCCCGGCCAAGCCTTGATTTTGTAGAGTCGAGCCATGCTCGACTGATCTACGAACGAGCGGGTGAGCGTGGAGCCGGCCAGCGGCCGGCACTACCAGGGGTCAGAATCCGTGCCGCTTGCGCAGGCGGCGCGCGATCGCGGCGCGCACGTACACGCCATACACCACGCCGAACACGAAGCCGCCGATGTGCGCCCACCAGGCCACCATGCCGAAGCTGGGGCCGATATGGGCGAACACCACCTGCAGCGCGGCCCAGACGCCGATCAGCAGGTAGGCCGGGGCGCGCACGAACTCCAGGAACAGGCCCAGCGGGATCACCACGCCCAGCCGGGCACCGGGGAACAGGGCCAGATAGGCGCCGATCAGCGCCGACACCGCGCCGCTGGCGCCGATGATGATCTGGTCCGGGCTGCCCATGGTGTAGATCGCCACCAGGTTCGATACCGCGCCGCCCACGAGGAACAGCAGCAGCAACCGCCAGGGTCCCAACACCCGCTCGGCGGGGAGGCCGAAGATCAGCAGGAACACCAGGTTGCCCAGCAGGTGCGACCAGTCGGCGTGCAGGAACAGCGCAGTGAACAGGCGCAGCACGCTGCCGTCCTGCAGGGTCGCCCACCAGTCCAGCGGACGGGTCAGGCCGGTGGACAGGGCGCCCCAGTCCAGCCAGAGACTGCCGCGGGCATCGTCCGGGCGCGAGATCGACCACAGGAATGCCAGCCACAATGACGCGAACAGCACGGGCGTGGCCCAGCGCAGGGCCGCCTTCTTGCGCGACGGGAGGGAGACGAACATGCCAATAGCCTAGCGTGCGGCCACGTTCGGTGGGGACGGTCCTGTTCAGCTTTTGAGACGAAAAAACCGCCTGCGCTGTTATTGTTTCATTAACAGCTCTGGGTAATACTCGCATACGGCGTCGTATGTCGGGAGGGGAATCCGGCGCGCTCCGATGGGTCCCAGGACCCGGCGGGCGCAGGCGCACTCAGAGCACCATCACCGCTTACCGGAGAGAGAACTACGATGCAAACCGCTTCCACCATTGCCCGACTGACCCTGCTGGCCGTCGGCGTTGCCGGTGCGCTGGCCGCCGCCGATGCCAATGCTGCCGCCTTCCAGCTGAAGGAAAACAGCGCCAAGGGCCTGGGCCGCGCGTTCGCCGGCTCCACCTCGACCGAAGGTGACGCCTCGGTCATCGCTACCAACCCGGCGTCCATGCGCCTGCTCGACGGCACCCTGGTCCAGGGCGACGTCAGCGCCATCAGCTTCGGCGCCAAGTTCCGCGGCCAGGGCAAGTACGCCAACGGCGCGCCGATTTCCGGTGGCAACGGCGGCGACGCCGGCATGATCGCCCCGGTTCCGGCCGCGTACTTCCACGTGCCGTTCGGCGAGAACGACAACATGCACTTCGGTGCTTCGCTGACCGTGCCGTTCGGCTTCAAGACCGAATACGACCGCGACTGGGTCGGCCGCTACAACGGCGTCAAGACCGAGCTGCAGGCCATCGACCTGGGCGTGGCGTTCTCCTATGACGTCAACCCGTACCTGTCGTTCGGTGCGTCGGTGTTCGCCGAGCGCCTGAACGTCGACCTGACCAGCGCTGTCGACACCGGCACCGCGATCAACGCCACTGCCCAGCGCACCGCTGCGGCGCGTGTGCTGGCTGCCGGCGGCACCGCGGCCCAGGCTGCGGCGGCGTCGCAGGCGGCTGCACGCCAGGCCGCCCAGCTCGGCTTCTCGCCGGGCACCGCCGATGGCTACCTGCGCATCAAGGGCGATGAAGTGTCGGTCGGTTACACCCTGGGCATGACCGTCACCCCGGTGGAAGGCACCAACATCGCGTTCAGCTACCGCTCGAAGGTCGAGCACAAGATCACCGACGGCAAGGCCGATTTCACCATCCCGCAGAATGCGGCGGCCTTCCTGGCCACTGCTGCCCCGGGTACCTTCATCGACAGCAACGGTCGCGCGACCATCACCCTGCCGGCCAGCGCCACCGTGGGCTTCACCCACCGTGTGAACGACCAGTGGCAGATCATGGCTGAAGTCACGCGCACCGCGTGGAGCAAGTTCGACCAGGTCGTCGTCGATTACGACTCCAACCAGCCGGACAGCGTGCTGCCGTTCCACTACCGTGACACCACCTTCGCGTCGATCGGTACCGATTTCCGCGTGAACGACAAGCTGACCCTGCGCGGCGGCCTGGCCTATGACCAGACCCCGACCACCGATGCCCACCGCGACGTGCTCGTGCCGGACACCACCCGCAAGTGGCTGTCGCTGGGCATGACCTACGCCGCTTCGGACAAGATGGAATACAGCGTGGGCTACACCCACCTGTTCACCAAGGATCCGAACATCACCTCGACCTCGGCCACCGGCAACACCGTGACCGGCAAGTACAAGGTCAGCGGCGACGTGCTGGCGGCGTCGATGCAGTACAAGTTCTGATTCGGGCGATTGCCTGGAGCAGTACGAAGGAGGCCCCGCGCAAGCGGGGCCTTTCTTTTTGTGGGGACGGGCCGGGGCGTCCACGCAGCGCACGGATCCACGACAATAGCGACATGAACCTGTCCGATCCGAACTTCCAGCTGGAGCTGGCTGCCAACATCGCCGTCGCCGGCTCGATCCTGCTGGCCGGCCGCAACAACGTGCACACCTGGTGGCTGGGCATCGTCGGCTGCGCCTTGTTTGCTGCCGTGTTCGAACGATCGCATCTGTATGCGGACATGGTGCTGCAGTTCTTCTTCATCGCCATCAGCGTGCTGGGCTGGTGGCAGTGGCTGCGTGGTGACCATGGCGCGCCGTTGCCGATCACTTCATTGCGGCCGCGCGCCTGGGCCTGGCTGGCGCCGCTGGCGGTAGTGGCCACGTTCGGCTACGGCTGGATGCTGACCCGCCTGACCAATGCCTATGCGCCGTACATCGATTCGGCGGTGCTGGTGTTGAGTGTGATCGCGCAGATCCTGATGATGCGACGCAAGCTGGAATCGTGGTGGGTATGGCTGCTGGTGAACACCGTTGCGGTGCCGCTCTACTACAGCCGTGGCCTGCACCTGACCTCGATCCTGTATGTGGGCTTCTGGATCAACGCGCTGGTCGCCTTGCGCCATTGGCGGCACCTGATGCGGGACGAGGCCCGGGCGGCCGATGCCGCTGCCTGAGCGCGTTGCACGCGGCCTGGTGGTGGGCAAGTTCTGCCCGCTGCATCTCGGCCATGAACGACTGATCGACTTCGCCGCCACGCGCTGCCAGCAGCTGCTGGTGATCGGCTGGTCGCAGCCGGGCTTTGCCGGCTACAGCGCTGCGCGCCGCGAGCGCTGGTTGCGTGCGCGTTTCCCGCAGGCCACGGTAACGGTGCTTGGCGACGCGCGACTGGCCGCATTGTGCACGCAGCATGGCTTGCCGGTGCGAGCGCTGCCGCAGGACAGTGATGACGAACAGGTGCAGCGTGACTTTACCGCCTGGCTGTGCCTGAACCTGTTCGGTGGGCCGGTGCAGGCGGTGTACACCGGTGAGGACTACGGTGACGGCTTCGCGCAGGCGCTGGCCACGCACTTCAGTGCGCCGGTACGCCATGAGCGGCTCGAACGCGCATTGGACGTCGGGCAGGCCTGCGGCACCGAGCTGCGCAGCGATCCGCATGCGCATCGCCATGGGCTCGCACCGCAGGTGTATGCCGACCATGTACAGCGCGTGGCCTTCATCGGTGGCGAGTCCAGCGGCAAGACCACGCTGGCCCGCGTGCTGGCCGAGCGTCTGCAGACTGTCTGGGTGCCGGAGTATGGCCGCACGCTGTGGGAGCAGCGAGGCGGAGAGCTGACGCCGGGCGATCTGCTGCGCATCGCAATGACACAGCCACAGCACGAAGACGAAGCTGTGCGGCGTGCGCATCGCTGGCTGTTCTGCGATACCACGCCGCTGGTGACGCTGGGCTACAGCGGCTGGATGTTTGGCACGGCGCCGCAGCCGCTGCGGCAAGCGGCACGACGACGCTACGACCTGCTGTTCCTGTGCGCGCCGGATATTCCGTTTGACCAGGATGGCACGCGCGTGGGCGAAGCCTTCCGGGCGCAGCAGCATGCGTGGTACCTGGAGCAGCTGCAGGCAGAGGGTGTCGAGCATGTGCTGCTGGAAGGCGATCTGGAGACGCGCATCGCACGCGTGCAGGGCGAGCTGGCGAAGCGGGCGGACAATCGGTTCAGTGTGGCCCAGCCTCTGTAGAGCCGAGCCCACGCTCGGCTGCGCCAGAAAAGCCGAGCATGGGCTCGGCTCTACAGCCAGGAAAGCCGAGCATGGGCTCGGCTCTACAGCCGGAAAAGCCGAGCGTGGGCCCGCCTCTACAGGAAGCAAAGCACAAAAAACCCCGCGTTCGCGGGGTTTTTTGTTTACTGCATCAAGCAGGCGATCAGTCGCCCAGGGTCAGCAGCGAGGCGTTGCCGCCGGCGGCTGTGGTGTTCACCGTCACCGTCTTTTCGGTAGCGAAGCGCAGCAGGTAGTGCGGGCCGCCGGCCTTCGGGCCGGTGCCGGACAGGCCCTGGCCGCCGAACGGCTGCACGCCGACCACCGCGCCGATCTGGTTGCGGTTGACGTAGACGTTGCCGACGTGGACGCCGTTGCTGATGCGATCAACGGTCTCGTCGATGCGCGAATGCACGCCCAGGGTCAGGCCGTAGCCGGTGGCATTGATCTGGTCGATCACCGCGTCGAGCTGGTCGCCCTTCCAGCGGATCACGTGCAGGACCGGCCCGAAGATTTCCTTGTGCAGCTGGCCCAGGTCCTTCAGTTCATACGCGCGCGGTGCGAAGAAGGTGCCATTGGCCGCTTCGGCGGACAGCTCGGCGGCCGCGATCAGGCGCGCTTCGCGGTCCATGCGCTCGGCGTGGTCCTGCAGGATCTTCAGCGCGTCGGCGTCGATCACCGGGCCGACGTCGGTGGACAGCAGGCCCGGGTTGCCGACCTTCAGTTCCTTCATCGCGCCGGCCAGCATGGTCATCACCTTGTCGGCGATGTCGTCCTGCACGAACAGCACGCGCGCGGCCGAGCAACGCTGGCCGGCGGAGGTGAAGGCCGAACCGATCGCGTCCTTGACCAGCTGTTCCGGCAGCGCCGAGGAGTCGGCGATGAAGGCATTCTGGCCGCCGGTCTCGGCGATCAGCACACCGATGGCGGCGTCACGCGCGGCCATGGCGCGGTTGATCGCACGTGCGGTGTCGGTGGAGCCGGTGAAGGCCACGCCGGCCACGCGCGGGTCGGCGGTCAGTGCGGCACCGACGGTGGCGCCGTCGCCCGGCAGGTACTGCACCACCTCGGCCGGCACGCCAGCTTCGTGCAGCAGCTTCACCGCGTAGTAGCCGATCAGGTTGGTCTGTTCGGCCGGCTTGGCGATGACGCTGTTGCCGGCGGCCAGTGCAGCAGCGACCTGGCCCAGGAAGATCGCCAGCGGGAAGTTCCACGGGCTGATGCAGACGAACACGCCGCGGCCGTGCAGCTGCAGCTCGTTGGACTCACCGGTCGGGCTGGGCAGCTTCTCGGCGTGGCTGAACTGCTCGCGCGCCTGCTTGGCGTAGTAGCGCAGGAAGTCCACGGCTTCGCGCACTTCGGCGATGCTGTCGGGCAGGCTCTTGCCGGCTTCCTTCACGCACAGCGCCATGAACTCCGGCATGCGCGCTTCCAGCTGGTCGGCGGCGTGCTCGAGGATGGCGGCGCGGCTGGCGGCCGGGGTGCGGTTCCAGGCCGGCTGCGCGGCTACGGCATTCGCCAGCGCCTTCTGCACGGTGGCGGCATCGGCGGCCAGCCACTGGCCGACCACTTCGCGGGTGTCGGCCGGGTTGGTCACCGGCAGCGAGGCGCCGGCCGGGTTCGCACCCGGCACCAGCGGGGCGGCCTGCCACGGCTTCACGGCCGCGTTGAGCTGCTCGGCGAGGGCGCGCAGTTCGTTGTCGTTGGCGAGGTTGGCGCCCATGGAGTTCTTCCTGTCGTGGTTCTGGCTGCGCAGCAGGTCTACCGGCAGCGGGATCTTGGGATGCGGAATCGAAGCGAACGAGGCGACCATCTCGACCGGATCGCGGATCAGGTCGGCGATCGGCACGCGCTCATCGGTGATGCGGTTGACGAAGCTGGAGTTGGCGCCGTTTTCCAGCAGGCGGCGCACCAGGTACGGCAGCAGGTCTTCATGCGAACCGACCGGGGCGTACACGCGGCAGGGCAGGCCCAGGCGATCGGCCGGCACCACTTCGGCGTACAGGTCATCGCCCATGCCGTGCAGCTTCTGGTGCTCGTACACGCCACCGTTGGCGATGCTGCGCACCGCAGCGATGGTGTGCGCGTTGTGCGTGGCGAACATCGGGTAGATCGCGTCGGCATGGGTGAACAGGCGCTTGGCGCATGCCAGGTAGGACACGTCGGTGTTCTGCTTGCGGGTGAACACCGGGTAGCCCGGATAGCCTTCGATCTGCGCGCGCTTGATCTCGGCATCCCAATAGGCGCCCTTGACCAGGCGCACCTGCAGGCGGCGACCGGCGCGGCGCGCCATGTCGGCCAGGTGGTCGATCGTGTACGGTGTGCGCTTCTGGTAGGCCTGCACGACCACGCCGAAGCCGTCCCAGCCGGCCAGCGAGGCGTCGGAGAACACCTGCTCGATGATGTCCAGCGACAGTTCCAGGCGGTCGGACTCTTCGGCGTCGACGGTGCAGCCGATGCCGTAGCTCTTGGCCAGCTGCGCCAGCTCCAGCACGCCCGGCACCAGGTCCTTCAGCACGCGCTCGCGCTTGGCGTGCTCGTAGCGCGGGTACAGCGCCGACAGCTTGATCGAGATGCCCGGTGCGTTGTTGACGTCGCCATCCGGGCGGCCGCCGCGGGCCTTGTGATCACCGCCAATGGCGTGGATCGCGCGACGGTAGTCTTCCAGGTAGCGCAGCGCGTCCTTCATGGTCAGCGCGCCTTCGCCCAGCATGTCGAAGGAGTAGCGGTAGTTCGCGTTGTCGCCCTTGTGCGAGCGCGACAGCGCCTCGCTGATGGTGCGGCCCATGACGAACTGGTGGCCCATGATCTTCATCGCCTGGCGCACGGCCAGGCGCACCACCGGCTCACCGACGCGGCCGACCAGGCGCTTGAACGCGCTGGGCGCATCGGCGCGGGTGGCGTCGTTCATCTGTACCAGCTTGCCGGTCAGCATCAGGCCCCAGGTGGAGGCGTTGACCAGCACCGAGTCGCTGCCGCCCAGGTGCTTTTCCCAGTCGGCATCGGCCAGCTTGTCGCGGATCAGCTTGTCGGCGGTGTCCTGGTCCGGAATGCGCAGCAGCGCTTCGGCCACGCACATCAGCAGCACGCCTTCTTCGCTGCCCAGGTCGTACTGGCGCATGAAGGCTTCGATCGCGCCCTGGTCCTTGGCACGCACGCGCACGCGGCCGACCAGGTCGGCGGCCAGCGCCTGCACCCTGGCCTGCTCGTCGGCCGGCAGCCGGGCCTGCGCCAGCAGCTCGCGGACGTGGCTGGCCTCGTCCTTCAACCAGGCATCGGTGATGGCCTGGCGGAACGGGTTGGGGGGCGCCGGCAGTTCCGGCGACAGCAGCACGCCGGGACGCTGGGCGTCGCTGGCGGCAGGGGAGGAGGAAGGTGCGTTCATGCCGGTCCGGCCAATGGAAAACTTGGCGATTTTAATCATTTTTGCGGGTTGCGGAAGTGCCCCACAGCCACCTTCGTGAAGGGCTGATAGCCCCTAACGGTGGTGTATTCAGCGTGTTCAGCAAGCCCGGCAATATTTGTGCTGAATTCGGCATTCGCGCCGCCGACCCCATGCTGTGTTGCAGCATGGGAAAAAGTGTGAATGCACCCTTGCTACCGGCGAGAGGGCGGGGCTACCATCGAGACGTTTCCCGCGGCAGGAACGCGGTTGCGACATGATCGAGGTGCTTCCAGCTCCGGATGGGTCAGGTACGCAGCTGCGGCTGCGTCCCCCACGGGCGCTCGATGCCCGGCAGTTCGTCCTGTTGTTCACCGTGTTGTCGGGTGCGATGTGGCTGGTGTCCGCCCTCGGGTGGTTGGCCGGCAATGCATTCGCCCCCCTGTTCGCGCTGCTGTACAGCCTGGTGCTGGCGGCGGCACTGCGTGCCTTGTGGCGCAGCGGTGAACGGCAGGAGGAGATCCGGGTAGTGCCGGCGTACGTGGAGGTCATCCCCGTACCCGGTGGATCGCCGGTGTTCCGGGCCCACCCCCACTGGGTGCGCCTGCTCACCGGCGATGAGAGGGTCCGGCTGGCATCCAGCGGCCGGCAGGTGGAGGTGGGGAGTTTCCTCGCGCCGGCCGAACGTCAGACGCTCGCAGAGACACTTGAAAGCTTGCTCGCCGCCAGCGATGGCGGCAACCGACGACGCTAAGGGTCTAGGCAATGAAGCAAAGCAGCAGGTGGGGCACGAAGTGCGTTGCAGCGGTCACCGCCATGGTGGCCGGGGGACTGATGCCGGCGTTGGCCTGGGCCCAGGCGGCCGATCCCAAGCCGTGGCAGCTGAACATGGGCAAGGGGGTGACCCAGACCTCGCGCCTGGCCTGGGAATCGAACAATCTCTCGTTGATCATCTGCACGGTGATCGGCGTCATCGTGTTCGGCGCGATGGCCTACGCCATCTTCAAGTTCCGCAAATCCAAGGGGGCAGTCGCCGCCACCTTCAGCCACAACACCAAGGCCGAGATCATCTGGACGGTGATCCCGGTGATCATCCTGATCGTGATGGCGTGGCCGGCCACGGCCAACCTGATCAAGATGTACGACACCCGCGATGCCGAGATGACGGTCAAGGTCACCGGCTACCAGTGGATGTGGAAGTACGAATACCTCGGCGAGAACGTCACCTTCACCAGCCGCCTGGACCGCGAGTCCGACCGCGTGCGGCAAAGTGGCATCGTGCCGACCCGTGAAAGCCATCCGCACTACCTGCTGGATGTCGACAACCGGCTGGTGCTGCCGGTCGACACCAAGGTGCGCTTCGTCATCACCTCCGACGACGTGATCCACGCCTGGTGGGTGCCGGCGCTGGGCTGGAAGCAGGATGCCATTCCCGGCTTCATCAACGAAGCCTGGACCAGCATCGAGCAGCCTGGCGTGTACCGCGGCCAGTGCGCCGAGCTGTGCGGAAAGGACCACGGCTTCATGCCGATCGTGGTCGAGGCGGTGTCCAAGGAGGAATTCAAACAGTGGCTGGCGCAGCGCAAGCCGGCGCCGGCTGCCGCGCCGGCCACGCCTGCGGCACCTGCCGAACCGGCTGCACCGGCGGGCGAGGCGCCGGCTGCGCCTGCTGCTGCAGAAGCGGCCAGCGCACCTGCCACTGCAGCCAGCGGCGCGTGATGTAAAGCCCGCGGCCGCCCGCGGCCGTGGTGACAACCGATTCTGAGAGGTGTTTTGCAATGGCGCACTCGGCAGTTGGGCACGACGATCACCATCACCAGCAGAGTTTCTTCGAGCGTTGGTTCTTCTCGACCAACCACAAGGACATCGGCACGCTGTACCTGGGTTTCAGCTTCATCATGTTCATCATCGGCGCGGCGATGAGCGTGGTGATCCGCGCCGAGCTGGCACAGCCCGGCCTGCAGTTCGTCAAGCCCGAGTTCTTCAACCAGATGACCACCGTGCATGCGCTGGTGATGATCTTCGGTGGCGTGATGCCGGCCTTCGTCGGCCTCGCCAACTGGATGATCCCGCTGCAGATCGGCGCGCCGGACATGGCGCTGCCGCGCATGAACAACTGGTCGTTCTGGTTGCTGCCGGTGGCCTTCAGCCTGCTGCTGCTGACCCTGTTCCTGCCCGGTGGTGCGCCGGCTGGTGGCTGGACGCTGTATCCGCCGCTGTCGCTGCAGGGCGGCTACAACGTGGCCTTCAGCGTGTTCGCTATCCACGTGGCCGGCATCAGTTCGATCATGGGTGCGATCAACATCATCGCCACCGTGCTGAACATGCGTGCGCCGGGCATCGACCTGCTGAAAATGCCGATCTTCTGCTGGGCCTGGCTGATCACCGCGTTCCTGCTGATCGCGGTGATGCCGGTGCTGGCCGGTGCGGTGACCATGCTGCTGACCGACAAGTTCTTCGGCACCAGCTTCTTCAACGCCGCCGGTGGCGGTGACCCGGTGATGTACCAGCACATCTTCTGGTTCTTCGGGCACCCCGAGGTCTACATCATGATCCTGCCCGCCTTCGGCGTGGTCAGCGAGATCATCCCGACCTTCAGCCGCAAGCCGCTGTTCGGCTACCAAGCGATGGTGTACGCCACCGCGGCGATCGCGTTCCTGTCGTTCATCGTCTGGGCCCACCACATGTTCACCGTGGGCATGCCGCTGGGCGGCGAGATCTATTTCATGTTCGCCACCATGCTGATCTCGATCCCGACCGGCGTGAAGGTGTTCAACTGGGTCAGCACCATGTGGCGTGGCTCGCTGACGTTCGAGGCACCGATGCTGTGGTCGGTGGCCTTCGTCATCCTGTTCACCATCGGTGGCTTCTCCGGCCTGATGCTGGCCATCGTGGCCGCCGACTTCCAGTACCACGACACCTACTTCGTGGTCGCGCACTTCCACTACGTGCTGGTGACCGGTGCGGTGTTCGCGCTGATCGCCGCGGTGTACTACTGGTGGCCGAAGTGGACCGGGCGCATGTACAGCGAGAAGTGGGCCAAGGTGCACTTCTGGTGGTCGATCGTGTTCGTCAACCTGCTGTTCTTCCCGCAGCACTTCCTCGGCCTGGCCGGCATGCCGCGCCGCATTCCCGATTACAGCGTGGCGTTTGCCGACTGGAACCTGATCAGCTCGATCGGTGCGTTCGGCATGTTCGTCACCCCGTTCATGATGGCCGCGATCCTGCTGTCCTCGCTGCGCAACGGCGAGAAGGCCGAAGCGCGTTCCTGGGAGGGTGCACGCGGCCTGGAATGGACGCTGCCGTCGCCGGCACCGGCGCACACCTTCACCACCCCGCCGACCATCCGCCCGGGGGATCTGGCGCATGACGACATCACGCATTGAGGTGGGGCATGCATAACGAGAGCCCGCTGCAGACCTGTAGAGCCGAGCCATGCTCGGCGGATGAGAAGCAGCCGACCAGCGGTCGGCTCTACGAGGGCGGAAGCATCGAGCAGCAGCGCCAGCGTGCGAAGCGCACGGCGGTGTGGGTCGGCGCCATCGCTGTGCTGGTCTACGTCGGCTTCATCCTCAGCGGGGTGATCGGCCGATGAGCGAGGCACCGGCCAGCACACCGTCACGCAGTGCCGGGCTGCCGCGCCTGATCGGCGTGGCGGTGGCGGTGTTCCTGCTGACGTTCTCGCTGGTGCCGCTGTACCGCATTGCCTGCGAGAAGGTGTTCGGCGTGCGCCTGGAACGCGGTCCCGGTGGCGAAGCCAGCGCAGGTGCCGCGGCCGGCAAGCGCACCGTGCGGGTGGAGTTCGATGGCGGCGTCAATTCGCGACTGCCGTGGTCGTTCCATCCTGAGCAGCTGACCATGGACGTGGTGCCCGGCGAGCTCAACGAGGCGCTGTACTTCGCCCGCAACGACAGCGCAGCTGCCGTGGTCGGCAGCGCGGTGCCTTCGGTGGCACCGGCGCGTGCGTCGGGCTTCTTCAGCAAGACCGAGTGCTTCTGTTTCACCGCGCAGACGCTGCAGGCCGGCGAGAAGCGCGACATGCCGGTGCGCTTCATCGTCGATCCGGACCTGCCGCCGGAGATCAGGACGATCACCTTGTCCTACACCTTCTACCGCAACGACGCGCTGTCCGATCGGCTGGCCCCGGCCGCCACCTCGGACGGCGCGCACGCCGCACCCTGACCCGGATACCGACATGGCCCAGACACCGACCGACGCCAACGTGTACTTCGTCCCGGCCCAGAGCAAATGGCCGTTCGTGGGTTCCATCGCCATGATGGTGACCATGGTGGGCGTGGCCAGCTGGCTCAACGATGCCAGCTGGGGACGCTGGACGTTCTACATCGGCATCGCGATGCTGGTGCTGACCCTGTTCTGGTGGTTCAGCGACGTGGTGCGCGAATCGCAGGCCGGCAACTACAACCACCAGGTCGACGGATCATTCCGGATGGGGATGATCTGGTTCATCTTCTCCGAGGTGATGTTCTTCGGCGCGTTCTTCGGCGCGCTGTTCTACACCCGCAACCTGGGCCTGTCGTGGCTCAGTGGCGAAGGCCGTGGGGTCATGACCAACGAGCTGCTCTGGCAGGGCTATTCCGCCGGATGGCCGACCAATGGCCCGGCGGCGATCGGTGGCGCGTTCCAGACCATCCCGGCCTGGGGCCTGCCACTGATCAATACGCTGATCCTGTTGACCTCCGGCGTGACCCTGACCATCGCCCACCACGCACTGAAGTCCGGCAACCGCCGCCAGCTGCTGATCTGGCTGGGCCTGACCGTGGTGCTCGGCCTGGGCTTCCTGACCCTGCAGGCAGAGGAGTACATCCATGCCTACAAGGAACTGAACCTGACGCTCGGCTCCGGCATCTACGGGTCGACGTTCTTCATGTTGACCGGCTTCCACGGCGCGCACGTGCTGCTGGGCACGATCATGCTGATCGTGATGTGGCTGCGTTCGGCCAAGGGACACTTCACCCGCGACAACCATTTCGGTTTCGAAGCCGCCGCGTGGTACTGGCACTTCGTCGACGTGGTGTGGCTGATGCTGTTCCTGTTCGTCTACGTGCTTTGATCAGGCGCGCATCGGTGGTCTCAGCCGCCGATGCCGTGTGGTTTGATCCAGCCCATGTAGATGCTCACGATCACCAGCAGGATCAACGCTACCGACACCGCGATGCGGCGCGTCAGTGCATTGACCGTGCGCTTGGTCTGGCCGCGGTCGACCAGCAGGTAGTACAGGCCGGCGCCCAGATTCCAGACGATGACGATCAGAAACGCGATTACCAGCAGGGTCTTCAGCGAATCACTCATGCGCGGCTCGAGGGCAGGGTGGATGTGCCTATCTGACCGCGTTTGCGCGGACTTGTCATGATGCGCCAGCACACGCGCGTGTTCGGATGGTTGCTGGCCGTGCTGGCGATGGCCGGATTCACCGCATTGGGGCTGTGGCAGCTGCAGCGCATGCATGCCAAACAGGCAATGTTGGATGCACAGGGTCCAGCCGTGGCACAGGCGTTGCCGCTGTCGGAGGCCCTGGCGGCGCCCGGCGCGTTGCACGGCGTGGCCGACCACGGTCGCTTCCTGCCCGGCGTGGTACTGCTGGACAACCAGATCCGGCATGGCCGCGCTGGCGTGAAGATCTATCGCCCCTTCCGCAGTGACGACGGCAGCGTGCTGCTGGTCGACCTCGGTTGGCGTGCGCTGCCGCCGGATCGCACGCTTCCGGAGGTGCCGTCGCCGCCTTCGCCGGTGGCCGTGCGCGGGCTGCTCGCGCCGCCACCATCGGCGGGACTGCTACTGGGCCCGGCGTTCTCTGCTACCGGTGAGGCCGGGCGCTGGCTGGCCAGCCGGTTGCCGGACGACGGGCTGGCGCGCGCGCTGGGGCTGCAGGCGCTACCCGACCGCGTGCTGAGGCTGGACCCGGCGCTGCCCTTTGGCGACGAGCGCGATCTGGACCTGCTGCCGAACACGCTGCCGCCTCAGCGCCACCTGGGCTACGCCGTGCAGTGGTTCGGGCTGGCCCTGACCGTGCTGGTGGTGGCCGTGGTGCTGGAGCGGCGGCGGAGGCGCGTGATTACCCGGTAGTGCCGGCCGCTGGCCGGCAACCCCCGCAATCCTGGATGCCGGCCAGCGGCCGGCACTACCGGCATCCCCTACCCAACCATGAGAAAATGCCCCGCATGAACACTGCTACGTCCCCGCAGGCGCGCGGTTCCGGCCGCCGGACCCTGGTGCTGCTGTTTGCCGTGTTCTTCGGGGCGATGGCACTGGCCGCCGTGCTGCGCTTCTCCGGCTGGCAGCCGACCGGGCACCGCAATGCCGGCCAGCTGCTGAAGCCGCCGGTGGACCTGCGCCAGCAGGCGCCGACCCTGGCCAGCGGCCAGTCCTACCCCTGGAACCCCGAGGCCCGTACCTGGCGCCTGCTGGTGGCGCCGGCCGGTACCTGCGACGCGCAGTGCGTCACTTTGTCGCAGGGACTGGGCAAGGTGTGGCAGCTGTTCGGCCATAACGCCGATAATGTCGAGATCCTGTGGCTGGGTACGCCACCGGCGTCGATCGCCTCGCTGCCCGCGCTGCGGCCGCTGGCTCCGTCGCCAGCCCTGCGCGCGGCGTTGCCGGGCGTCGACGATCCGGCGGGACTGCCGGTCTACGTGATCGATCCGAACGGCTTCGTGATCATGCGCCATGCCCCGGGTTCCGACCTCGGTGGCCTGCGCAAGGACATGGCCACGTTGCTGAAACTGAAGTGAGTCCCGTTTGATGAGCCTTTCCGCGCGTCCGGCGCTGCACCGCAATTTCCACCGCCTGGCGTGGTTCGCCATGATCATGACCGCGAGCACGATCATGTTCGGCGCCTTCGTGCGCCTGTCCGATGCCGGCCTGAGCTGCCCGGACTGGCCGACCTGCTATGGCCAGGCCACCTGGCCGCAGCACGTGGAAGAGACCATCGGCCATCCGGCGGCGGAGATCCGCCCGCTGGAGACCCACAAGGCCTGGCGAGAACAGGTGCATCGCTTCCTGGCCGGCGCGCTGGGCATCGAGATCCTGACCCTGGCGCTGCTGGCCACGCGCAAGCGACGATTCGGAAGCACGGCGGTGGTGACCGCCTGCGTGCTGGTGGCCGCCGGCATACCGCTGTACATGATGGGCTGGCACGGCACCGCCAGTGCCCTGGCCTTGACCGGCGAGGCGATCCTGCTGATCGCCGCGCTGCGCTGGAGCAACATCGATCTCGCACGTGCGGCGCTGCTGACCTTGGCGGTGGTGATCTTCCAGGCCCTGCTGGGCATGTGGACGGTGACCCTGCTGCTCAAACCCATCGTGGTGATGGGCCATCTGCTGGGCGGCATGCTGATGTTCGGCCTGCTGGTGTGGATGGCCTGGCGCGCGACGCACATGCCGATCACCCTGGCTGAAGCGCCGAAGCTGAAGTGGCTGATGCGCATCGGCGTGGCGGTGCTGGTTACCCAGATCGCGCTGGGTGGTTGGGTCAGCGCCAACTACGCCGCACTCGCCTGCGGCGGTGGCAGCGCCTCGCTGGACAACTTCCCGCGCTGCGCCAACCAGTGGTGGCCGCAGCACAACTTCGTCGAAGGCTTCACCCTGTGGCGCGGCATCGGCGTGGATTACGAAGGCGGTGTGCTGGATGGCGCTTCGCGCATCGCCATCCAGATGGCGCACCGCCTGTTCGCGGTGGTGGTGGCCGTCTACCTGCTGTGGCTTGGCGTGCGCCTGTTCCGGTTGCCGAGCATGCGTGGCTGGGCCAGCGCGCTGATCGCGCTGCTGGTGCTGCAGGTCACGCTCGGCATCCTCAACGTGAAGCTGGCGCTGCCGCTGGAAGTGGCCGTGGCCCACAACGGCGTGGCCGTTGCCCTGTTGTTCGTACTGGTCAGCCTGCTGGCCCGCCTGCGTGCCCCGGACTGATTCCATGTTTTCCAATTACCGCCAGTACTGGGACCTGACCAAGCCCAAGGTCGTCGCCCTGATCGTCTTTACCGCCCTGGTCGGCATGGTCCTGGCCATCCCCGGCGTGCCGAGCTGGGAGCAGGTGCGCGCCGGCCTGCTCGGCTTCCTCGGCATCTGGCTGGCGGCCTCGGCCGCGGCCGCCATCAACCAGCTGCTGGACGCGCACATCGATGCGCAGATGGCGCGCACCTCGTGGCGCCCGCTGGTGGTGGGCAAGGTCAAGCCGTGGCAGGTGCTGGTGTTTGCCGGCGTGCTGATCGTGCTGTCGATGACCCTCCTGGTGCTGTGGGTGAACCTGATCACCGCAGTGCTGACCTTCGCCTCGCTGATCGGCTACGCGGTGATCTACACCGTGTACCTCAAGCGTGCGACCTCGCAGAACATCGTCATCGGTGGCCTGGCCGGCGCGATGCCGCCGATGCTGGGCTGGGCCGCAGTGACCGGCATGCAGGGTTCGTCGGACTGGGCGTACTCGTCGCTGCTGGTGCTGATCATCTTCATCTGGACCCCGCCGCACTTCTGGGCGCTGGCGATCTTCCGCCGCGAGGACTACGCGAAGGCGGAGATCCCGATGCTGCCGGTGACCCACGGCGTGGTGCATACCCGCAAGCAGATCATGGTGTATTCGGTGGTGCTGGCGCTGGTCTGCCTGCTGCCATACCTGGTGGGCATGAGTGGTGCGTTCTACCTGGGCGGCGCGATCGTGCTCAACGCCGTGTTCCTCTGGTACGCCTGGCGCATGCTCGACCCGCCGGATGAGCTGTTCTCGATGAAGATGTTCTATTACTCCATCGTCTACCTGATGGCGCTGTTCGCCTTCCTGCTGGTGGACCACTGGATCCTGCCTTGGCTGTGACCTCGGGGTCGGATCCCCGAAGGGGCTCTGACCCCACCTGATCGCGCGGACATCCTCGCATGACGTGGATCACCTTGAACCGCTGTCTCGGCGTCGCCATTGCTGTTCCTGACCCCAGGGAAAGGAAGCAGCAGGGATGCATTCGTTCTTCCGTTGGACCACCGCGCTGATGCTGGCGCTGGGCATGGCCGTGACCGCGCATGCCGACGACACTACCGCGCAGATCCGCCAATACGCCGCTGGCCATCGCATGCTGGTGCTGGGCGAATTCCACGGCACACGCGAGACGCCACTGCTGGTGCGGCAGCTGGTGGACGACTACAGCCGCAATGGCGCGCCGGTCCTGCTGGCGCTGGAACTGCCACGCGCCGAGAACCCTGTGCTGCGCGACTATCTGGAATCCGATGGCGGGGCCGCGGCGCGCCAGCACCTGCACGGCCGCGCGTTCTGGACCGTACGCGACGACCAGCACGATGGTCGCCGCAGCCGCGACATGCTGGCGATGATCGAAGGCCTGCGCGCGCTGAAGGCGCAGGGCCGCGCGATCGAGGTGGTTGGCTACGACGTCAATCACAGTAACGGCGGCAGCCAGGCCCGCGATGACCGCATGGCCGCCGAACTACGGCGCCTGTACCAGCGCCTGCCCGATGGTGCACGGATGGTTGTGCTGACCGGCAATGTCCACGCCATGCTGCAGCGCCCCGCCGATGCTCCGCCGGAAATGCAGACCCAGCCGATGGCATCGGTACTGCGCGACCTGGATATCTACAGCGTGCGGCTGGAAGCGTTGCGCGGCCACTTCTGGGGATGCATGGACCGCTGCAAGGCGCTGGCGCTGCTCGAACGGCCCGCGCGTGCGCCGGAGGTCAACACCCACGCCGGCCGCGAGTACGACCTGTGGGTGTGGATGCCGCAGCTGAGCGTGGGCACGCTGGTGGAGCCGTGAATCCACGCATGGCGTGGATCTGCTGTAGATCCACGCCACGCGTGGATGGATTTCCGGGTCAGGGCTTGCGCCGCGCATACCGCTGCGCGATCACACCGCAGACGATCAGCTGGATCTGGTGGTAGATCATCACCGGCAGCACGATGGCGCCGAGACTGCCGCCGGCGAACAGCACCTTGGCGATCGGCACGCCGGTGGCCAGGCTCTTCTTCGAGCCGCAGAACACGATGGCGATCTCGTCCTCGCGGTTGAAGCGCAGGCGACGGGCGATGAAGGTGATCAGCGGCATGGCGATGCCCAGCAGCACAGCGGCCACGATGGCCACAGCCAGCAGCGACAGCAGCGGGGTCTTGCTCCACAGGCCTTCGGTCACCGCTTCGCCGAACGCCGAGTACACCACCAGCAGGATGGTGGCCTGGTCGGTGTAGCGCAGCAGCGCGCGCTGGCGTTCCACCCAGCCGGCAATCCACGGCCGCAGCAGGTGGCCGGCCACGAACGGCACCAGCAGCTGCAGCATGATGCCGCCGATCGCATGCAGCGGATCATGGATGCCACCCGAGGTGCCGGCCAGCGCGGTCAGCAGCAGCGGGGTCAGGAACACGCCGAGGATGCTCGACAGCGAAGCGCTGCACACCGCTGCGGGCACGTTGCCATGCGCCATCGAAGTGAACGCGATGGACGACTGCACGGTGGAGGGCAGGGTGCACAGGAACAGCACGCCCAGGTACAGCTCCGGGGTCAGCAGCCAGCCCGACAGCGGCCTGAACATCAGCCCCAGCAGCGGGAACAGGATGAAGGTGCAGGCCAGGATGGTCAGGTGCAGCCGCCAGTGCAGCATGCCGCCGATGATCGACTCGCGCGGCAGGCGCGCGCCATGCAGGAAGAACAGCGCGGCGATGGCGACGGTGGTGACATCGTCGAGGACGATGGCGGCGGCGCCCTTCATCGGCAGCAGCGAGGCCAGGCCGACGGTGCACAGCAGGGCGAGGGTGAAGTTGTCCGGTCGCAGGCGCGACCACCAGCGGGTCATGGTGGGCAGGGTCCTTGGTGCGGAGGGTTCAGGGCGAGGTGACCGGCGTTGCCAGGCGTTGGCGGGTGGCGGCTTCCAGCGACTTCAGGCCAGCACGCTGGCCCAGCTGAAGGGCCTGTTCGGGGCTGGCATGTTCGTACCGTGCATTGACCAGGCCGAGCACGGCGCCGGCGCGGTTGCCGGACGCACAGTGCAGCAGCACCGGCCCCTGGCTCTGCTGCAGGGCCAGGTGCACGGCGCGCACGTTGGCCGTATCCAGGCCATCGGCGCCGGCCACCGGAATGCGCACGTAGCGCAGGCCCAATGATTCGGCGAGGCGGGTTTCATCGAAGCCCCGGTCCTCGCCGGGCTGGCGCAGGTCGATCACAGTGCGCACGCCCTGTGCAGCCAAGGCCTGCAGCTGTGCGGCGCTGGGCTGGCCGCCGGCATACAGGCCGGGGCGGACTTCGTTGAGGGGCGCGTCTTCGGCCAAGGCCGTCAGTGGCAGGCAGAGCGACAACAACAGCAGGCAGGTCAGGCGCAGCAGCATGGTCTTCTCCGTGGAAACGTTCTGCCGCTACAGGCGCAGTCCGGCGCGCGCCTTCAGCAGCTCGCGCAGCTCGTACTTGTCAGTATCGTCCAGGCCCTGCTGGCGCTGCTTTGCCAACAATTCCTCCAGACGTTGCACCAGCAGCTGTTTCTCCAGCTGTGCCACTGCGTCGTGCAGTTCCTGGGTCCAGCTGGCCTCGGTGCCGGGCAGCGTCTGTGCGGCCAGGGTATGCAGCGAGACCTGTTCCTCGCGCCCGTCGAAGTGTTCCAGCAGGGCGCCGGTACTGATGTCCGGGCGCTGTTCGACCAGCCCCAGCAGCTCCAGCAGCAGTTCCACGCCGGGCAGGCGCAGGCCCTGGAAGTGGTGCTTGCCGCCCAGCGTCAGCGCCAGCGACGGCTGCTGCAGCAGTACGGCGATCGCGCCGCGCACCAGGCTGCGCTTGGCCACGGGCTGGATCGTCCGCTGCGGCTGGCGTTGCGGCATCGGCGCGCGCGTGGCCTGGGCAGTACCGCCCAGGCCGGTCAGCTGCGCCAGCTGCTGCTTCATCAGGTCGCCAAAGGCGCCGTCGGGAATCTGCGCCAGCATCGGCTTGGCGCGTTCGGCCAGGCGTGCCTTGCCATCGAGCGTGCCCAGGTTGATCTCGCGGGTCAGTTCGTCGAAGAAGAACTGCGACAGCGGCGTAGCCTGCTTCAGGCGCTCGTTGAACGCTTCGGCGCCTTCCTTGCGCACGATGGTGTCCGGGTCCTCGCCATCGGGCAGGAACAGGAAGAAGGCCTGGCGGCCATCCTTCATGCGCGGCAGCACCGATTCCAGCGCCTTCCAGCCGGCGCGGCGGCCGGCGGCGTCGCCGTCGAAGCAGAAGAACACGTCCGGTGCGTTGCGGAACAGCAGCTCGGCATGGTCCGGCGTGGTCGCGGTACCCAGGGTTGCCACCGCCTGGGTGACGCCGAACTGGAACAGCGAGACCACGTCCATGTAGCCCTCGACCACGATCAACCGCTCGATCTTCTGGTTGGCCTGGCGCACCTGCCACAGGCCGTACAGTTCGCGGCCCTTGTGGAACAGCGCGGTCTCGGGCGAGTTGAGGTACTTGGGGCCGTCGTCCTTCTCGAACACGCGGCCGCCGAAGGCGATCACCCGGCCACGGCGGTCGAAGATCGGGAACATCACCCGGTCGCGGAACTTGTCGTAGACGTGGCCGCGGTCGTTCTTGGAGAACAGGCCGGCGCGGTCGAGCAGCTTCATGCGCCGCTCGTCCTTGCCCAGCGCGTCGCGCAGGCCGCTGTAGCCATCCGGCGCGTAGCCGATCTGGAAGCGCGCGCGGTTCTCTTCGTCCACGCCACGGCCATCCAGGTAGCTGCGGGCCTTCTCGCTGCCCTCCAGATTCTTCTGGAAGAACTTGGTCGCCGCGTCCAGCGCCGAGTACAGCTCGCGGCTGTCGTCCTGCTGCTGCGGGCTGCGCGGATTCTCGTTGCGCGGCACTTCCATGCCGGCGCGCTTGGCCAGTTCATCCACCGCGTCGAGGAACTCGAGGCGGTCGTAGTTCATCAGGAAGCTGATCGCGGTGCCGTGCGCGCCACAGCCGAAGCAGTGATAGAACTGCTTGGTGGGCGAGACCGTGAACGACGCCGATCGCTCGTCATGGAACGGGCAGCGGGCGGCGTACTCCTTGCCCTGGCGCTTCAACGACACGCGGCTGCCCACCACCTCGACGATGTCGGTGCGGGCGAGCAGGTCGTCGATGAAAGCGTCGGGGATACGGGCCATGGGCAACAGGGCAGGGCGCGGTGCAGGACCACGCGACGGAACCGGGGGCGGTCGGCCTAGTTTACCCCCTGTCGGGCATCTGGCTGGCGGTTGCCGGATCAATGCCGGCTGCGGCCAGGTGATGACGCGCGCGCAGGCGCTCATCGATCACCGCCGTCATCAATGCGCCAACGAAGAACACGACGGTGGCGTAGTAGATCCAGACCAGCGAGATCACCAGCGCACCCATCGAGCCGTAGGCACTGCCGGGGGCCACGGTGGCGATGTAGACGCCGATGCCGTAGCGGCCCAGTGCGAACAGTGCCGAGGTGATGACGCCGCCGATGAAGGCCTGCCGCCAGGCCACGCGGCGGTCGGGCAGGTAGTGGTACATGAAGGCGAAGCCGACTGCGTAAAGCAGCAGGCTCGTGACGTACCCCAGCGCGGGCAGGATCGATGGCAGCTGGGCGAAGGCCACCTGCAGTACCGTGGTGGCCGTCATCGACAGGATCAGCAGGAAGCCCAGGGCCAGCACCACGCCGAACGAGAACACGCGCTTGCGCAGCCAGGCCTTGAGGCCTTCCAGGCGCTCGCCGCTGGTGCGGAAGATCAGGTTCAGTGCGTTCTGCAGTTGGGCGAACACGGCGGTGGCGCCGACGAACAGCAGCAGCGTGCTCCACACACCCGCCAGCGAGCCGACATCCGGCTGGTTGTCGGCGTTCTTCAGAACGGTTTCGGCCACGGTAGCCGCGCTGCTGCCGGCCACCGAGCTGATCTGGTCGATCAGCGCCTGCTGGGCCGGTGGGTACAGCGAGGCGGTCAGCCACAGCAGCAGCACCAGCAACGGTGCCATCGACAGCAGGGCGTAGAAGGAGACGGAAGCTGCCTGGGTCAGCACGTCGACGTCGATGAAGCGCTTGGCCACCGCCATCGGAAAGCTGTCCTGCAGGCGCTTGAGGTACTTGTGCAGGGACACGGGAACGTTGGGCTCGGGTTCAACCATGTGTGCGGTTGTAGCAGGCGACCGACGAAGGTGCGGTGAAGCGGGTGCATCAATGGGGTCAGAGCCCTTCCGCGCTGCGGAAGGGATCCGACCCCAGGTGCTGGATTACGCCAGCAGCTGCTTGACCAGCTTGGAGACCAGGCCCATGTCGGCCTGGCCGGCGAGCTTGGGCTTCAGCGCGCCCATCAGCTTGCCCATGTCGGCCGGGCCGGCGGCACCGGTCTCGGCGATGGCGGCCTGGATGGCGGCCACGATCTCGGCCTCGCCCATCTTGGCCGGCAGGTAGGCTTCGATGACCACGATCTCGGCGCGCTCGATCTCGGCCAGGTCTTCGCGGTTGGCGGCTTCGTACTGGCTGACCGAGTCCTTGCGCTGCTTGACCATCTTGTCGAGCACGGCGATCACGGCGGTGTCGTCCAGCTCGATGCGCTCGTCGACTTCGCGCTGCTTGATGGCAGCGTTGATCAGGCGGATCACGCCCAGCTTGTGCTTCTCGCCCGCCTTCATGGCGGCCTTCATGTCTTCGGTGAGCTGCTGCTTCATGCTCATGAGGAACCTCGTGGTGGTAGGTGGGGCGGGGCGGCTGCCCGAACCCGGAAACGCAAAAAGCCGGCGACGCTCGCGCGTGCCGGCTTCGGCTCCATCGCGACAGGCAGGCCCGCCGCAATGAAGATGCGTCCGATCAGTACAGGCGCTGACGCTTGGTGACGTCGCGCGACGAGCGGCGCAGCTGACGCTTCACAGCAGCGGCGGCCTTGCGCTTGCGCTCCTGGGTCGGCTTTTCGTAGAACTCGCGCTTGCGGGTTTCGGCCAGCACACCGGCCTTTTCGCAAGTGCGCTTGAAGCGGCGAAGAGCAAACTCGAAGGGCTCGTTCTCGCGG
This sequence comes from Stenotrophomonas maltophilia D457, assembly GCF_000284595.1. Lineage (GTDB taxonomy): Bacteria > Pseudomonadota > Gammaproteobacteria > Xanthomonadales > Xanthomonadaceae > Stenotrophomonas > Stenotrophomonas muris. Next base: position 434,789 of record NC_017671.1, read on the forward strand.
ACTTTGACGCTGGGCATGGAATCTCCGGGACACAGTAGAACCGGGTCACGCCCGGCGAGCCGCACATTATAGCGGCGAAACGACAAACTGCAAGCGGCCAACCCTGAATACGGGCCGGGGGTTCGAAAGCAGTGAGATCTGCACGTCCCCCGAGGGGGCGGCAGGGGCGTCATAATAGCAGGCATGCGAGTCCTTGGCATCGAATCTTCCTGTGATGAGACCGGCGTGGCGGTGTATGACACCGACCTGGCCGGCAGCGCGGCCCTGCGCGCCCATGCGGTCTACAGCCAGATCGCCCTGCACGCCGAATACGGTGGTGTGGTGCCCGAGCTGGCCAGCCGCGACCATGTCCGCAAGCTGCTGCCACTGGTACGCCAGACCCTGGCCGACGCCGGCCTGGGCGTGGGCGATATCGATGGCGTGGCCTACACCGCCGGTCCCGGCCTGGTCGGCGCGCTGCTGGTGGGCGCTGGCGTGGCGCGTTCGCTGGCCTGGGCGCTGGAGGTGCCGGCCGTGGGCGTACACCATATGGAAGGCCACCTGCTGGCCCCGCTGATGGAAGACGACCCGCCGGAAGCGCCGTTCGTGGCGCTGCTGGTGTCCGGTGGCCACACCCAGCTGGTGGCGGTGGACGCCATCGGCCAGTACCGCTTGCTGGGCGAGACCCTGGACGACGCGGCCGGCGAGGCCTTCGACAAGACCGCCAAGCTGATGGGCCTGCCGTACCCGGGCGGCCCGCAGCTGGCCAGGCTGGCCGAGCAGGGCACGCCGGGCGCGTACCGCTTCGCGCGGCCGATGACCGACCGCCCGGGGCTGGATTTCAGCTTCTCCGGCCTGAAGACCCAGGTCCTGATGGCCTGGCGCGACAGTGACCAGAGCGAGCAGACCCGCGCCGACATCGCCCGGGGCTTTGAGGACGCGGTGGTCGAGACCCTGTCGATCAAGTGCGAGCGCGCACTGGAAGCGGCCGGCACCAACGTGATCGTGGTGGCCGGCGGCGTCGGCGCCAACACGCGCCTGCGCGCCCGCCTGCAGCAGATGGCCGAGCGCCTCGGCGGCCGTGCCTGCTTCCCGCGGCCGGCACTGTGCACCGACAACGGGGCGATGATCGCCTTCGCCGGCGCGCTGCGCCTGCAGGCCGGCCAGTACAGCCCGCCGAAAGTGGATGTGACCCCGCGCTGGGACATGGCGACCCTGCCGGCGGTGTGAACCGGTAGCGTCGGGCGACGGCCGGCGGACGCATTACCGATGCACTGCCAACGGCGACGCCGCCAGCACGGTTGTCGCCCGCTCATGGCGCTGCAGCCAGCCCAGCGTGTGTGGGCAGCGGGCATGGATCAGCCGCCCGATCGCGGCCAGGTCGGCGCCGATGTCACGTTCCAGGACCGGCTCGTGGTGGGCGATGCGGTTGCGCAGGTGGCGGATGCGTCCGATATCCGCATGGATGGCTTTCCTGACGGCACTGGGATGAGCAGAGGGAGCATGCTGCAGAACCCTGCTGAGTGCGGGTATCCAAAGCGTGGAGTCGAAGCGACAGGTGAAGAGCTGCTGCCAGAACACCATCGGCAGGTTGGCGACGATCCCGGGTGTATCGGTTACGCGGCTGGCAAGTTGTTCCAGTACCGTGCGCGGAGAAGTACTGGATGAGGTTGGCAGCCTCCGTCGGAAGGCACCATTCCAGGGCCAACGCGGGCCATGCTGCCTGGCGAGCACAGCTGCAGCGGCGTTGCGGGTGACCACTTCGCACAGATGGACCGGCATCATCAGTGCACTGCACATCCGCATGTTCCACAGGTACAGGGATTCGGCTGTGACGTCGGGGCTGCAGCTCGATGCGATTCTCTCGTAAGTAGACAGACGCTCCGCTGACAACGCGCGCCGCAGTACATCGTATGGAGCCATCGTCATGTGCGGTGGTGAAGGAGGAATCGATGTTCGCGAGAGTGGGCGGCGGCGACCATCAGGGAACGTCCTTGTCCGCGCGGCTGATTTTCTGCGTTTTGCCTCGGACGAATACCTGACCTGTCCTGTCGGATTTGGCCTTGACCGGCGATCTGGTCCTTGCCTAATCTGCGTGCCTGCGCCACCGGGACTCGCGGCTGGATTTCAGCTCCCCCCGGGGACAAACGGTAGTACCAAAGGGCCCCGCTAGCAGGGCCCTTTGTTTTTTCCGGGCCGCCCCACGCTGGTGGCCCACCGCCCGTTCCGGGCAGGCTCACCGCCGTGCCGTTACCATGGCCGCCTGTATTCGTGCCGGTAAGCGCAATGGACAAGGTTTTCATCGAGGGGCTGACGATCGACGCCCTGATCGGTATCTACGATTGGGAACGACGGATCCGCCAGGACCTGGTGTTCGACCTGGAAATGGGTTTCGACAACCGTCGCCCCGCTGCCACCGATGACATCGCCCACACCCTGAACTACAAGGCGGTGAGCAAGCGCCTGGAACAGTTCGTGCGCGAGTCGGAGTTCGGCCTGGTCGAGACCCTGGCCGAGCGCTGCGCGCAGATCGTGCTGGACGAATTCGACGTGAAGTGGCTGCGCCTGAAGCTGAGCAAGCCGGGCGCAGTGCGCGGCGCGCGCGCGGTGGGCGTGATCATCGAACGCACGCGGGACTGACCCGGTCGTGCCGGCCGCTGGCCGACAACCCCGGTCGTGCCGGCCGCTGGCTGGCAACCTTGGCAACAACGAAACAGACAGGAGACAACTGATGGTGGACGCGGTGGTGGCGGTACAGTGGCTGGAACGGCTGCAGAACACACTGGAACCCTATCCCGGCGCCTACCTGGCGTTGATGATCTCGGCGCTGCTGATCGCCGCTGGCCTGGCCAACTGGGTGACCAAGCGCATCCTGCTGCGCGGGCTGCGGCGGCTGCTGAGCCGCCTTCCGGGCGCCGACACTGGCCGCGGCAGCCACCTGATGCGGGTGATCTCGCGCCTGTCGAACGTGGTGCCCAGCCAGGTGATCGCCTCGGGCATCCGCATCGTGCCGGACCTGCCGCCTGGCCTGGTCAGCTTCATCATCGGCGCTTGCCAGGCGTGGGCGATCCTGACCGTGGTGCTGGCCCTCTCGCATGCGCTGGATGCGGCCAATGATCTCTACGAGCGCCGCCCCGAGGCCCGCAACAAGCCGATCAAGGGGTACCTGCAGGTCGCCAAGATCGTCCTCTTCGTGATCGCCGGCCTGTCGATCGTCGCAACCCTGGCGGGGGTCGATCTGCGCTACCTGGTCACCGGCCTGGGCGCGGCCACGGCGGTGCTGATGCTGATCTTCCAGGACACCATCCTGTCGCTGGTGGCCAGCGTGCAGATCAGTGGCGATGGCCGCGTGCGCATCGGCGACTGGATCGAGATGCCCAGCCAGAATGCCGACGGTGACGTCATCGACATCGCGCTGCACACCGTCACCGTGCAGAACTTCGACAAGACCATCACCACCATCCCGACCAAGAAGCTGGTGACCGAGTCGTTCAAGAACTGGCGCGGCATGCAGGAGGCCGGCGGGCGCCGGATCAAGCGCGCGCTGCACCTGGACCAGCACAGCGTCGGCTTCCTGGACGAGGGTGACCTGGCCTTCCTCGGCGAGTTCGCGCTGCTGCGCGACTACCTGCGCGACAAGGAACAGGAACTGGGGCAGTGGAACGGGCGCCTGCGCGAGCAGGGCGTGGCCGAGGTCAACAGCCGCCGCGTGACCAACCTGGGTACGTTCCGGGCCTATGTGGAGCGCTACCTGCGCAGCCACCCGGGCATCCATACCGACATGACCCTGCTGGTACGGCAGCTGCAGCCGACCACCGAGGGCCTGCCGCTGGAGCTCTACTGCTTCACCCGCAGCACTGCCTGGGCCGAGTATGAGGCGGTGCAGTCGGACATCTTCGACCACCTGCTGGCGATCCTGCCGGCCTTCGGCCTGCGGGTATTCCAGGCCTCCAGTGACGCCATGTTGATGGCCGGGCAGCGCCAGTTGGCCGGCTCGGAGTAAGCTGCGGTGCCCCCGGCGGGGCCATACGGACCCCGCTGGTGGCTGAAACTGAATGAAGAAACCTCTCGCCAAACGGCTCGGGATCGCTAGAATGCCGGGCTTGTAAACGTTTTCATCAAGGACTGCCGGTGGCCTCCGATCGCATCGAATCCCTCATTGCCCAGATGACCGTCGAGGAAAAGGTCGGCCAGCTGGGTGTCTTCGCGGACATGGTCCGCCCGTTCGCCCCGGACGTGAACCCGGAAGCCAACGTGCGCAATGCCGACCAGGTGCTGCAGCAGGTGCGCGAGGGCAAGGTCGGCTCGCTGTTCAATGGTGTGGGCGCCGAACTGGGCCGCCGCATCCAGCAGGTCGCCACCGAGGAGAGCCGCCTGGGTATCCCGGTGATCCTGGCGGCCGACGTCATCCACGGCATGCGCACCGTGTTCCCGATTCCGCTGGGCGAGGCCGCCAGCTTCGAGCCGGACCTGGCCGAGCGCACCGCGCGCGCCACTGCGATCGAAGCCACCGCCGCGGGCCTGCACTGGACCTATGCGCCGGCCGTGGACATCGCCCGCGACCAGCGCTGGGGCCGTGGCGCCGAAGGTGCCGGCGAGGATGTGGTGCTGGGCTGTGCGTTCGCCGCCGCCCGCGTGCGTGGCTTCCAGGGCAGCGACCTGCGTGCGGCCGATTCGCTGCTGGCCACGCCCAAGCACTTCGCCGCCTACGGCGCGGTGATGGCCGGCATGGAATACAACATGGTGGACATCTCGCCGCAGACCCTGCGCGACGTGCACCTGCCGCCGTTCAAGGCCGCCTTCGAGGCCGGCGCGATCACCGTGATGTCCTCGTTCAATGACATCAATGGCGTGCCGGCCAGTGCCAATGCCGAACTGCTGACCGACATCCTGCGCGGCGAATGGAAGTTCCCGGGCGTGGTGATCTCCGACTACACCGCCGACATGGAGCTGGTCGCGCACGGCTACGCCGCCGATGACCGCGATGCCACGGCCAAGGCGTTCACCGCCGGCCTGGACCTGAGCATGCAGAGCGGCTTCTATGCCGAGCACCTGCCCGGCCTGGTCGAGAGCGGCGAGGTGCCGATGGCGGTGCTGGATGAAGGCGTGCGCCGCATCCTGTGGCTGAAGGAGACCATCGGCCTGTTCGACGACCCGTACCGTTCGCTGGACCCGGCGCGCGAAGCGGATACCTCGCACATTGCCGCGCATGACGAACTGTCGCGCGATGCCGCGCGGCGTTCGATCGTGCTGCTGAACAACCGTGACAACGTGCTGCCGCTGCAGAAGACCGGGCAGAAGATCGCGCTGATCGGCCCGTTCGTGCAGGACCGCGAGAACATCGAAGGCTGCTGGACGCTGTTCGGCGACAAGCAGCGTTACGTGGACCTGGAAACCGGCGTGCGTGCCGCCATCGGCGACGAAGCGCTGCTGGAAATCGTGCCGGGCTGCGAACTGGAAGCCGCGATTCCGGGCGGCACGGAAGCCGCTGTGGCTGCCGCACTGCGTGCCGACGTGGTGGTGCTGGCGCTGGGCGAACCGCAGCGCTACAGCGGCGAAGCACAGTCGCGCGTGGAGATCACCCTGCCGCCGGCACAGCAGGCGCTGGCCGAGGCCGTGGCGATGACCGGCAAGCCGCTGGTGGTGCTGCTGCGCAATGGCCGCGCGCTGGCATTGCAGGGCGCAGTGCGCAATGCGCAGGCCGTGGCGGTGACCTGGTACCTGGGCACGCAGACCGGCCATGCCGTGGCCGATGTACTGTTCGGCGACTACAGCCCGTCCGGCCGCCTGCCGGTCAGCTTCCCGCAGGTGTCCGGCCAGCAGCCGTACTTCTACAACCACCCGCGCACCGGCCGTCCGGAACTGCCGACCATGTCGGAGTTCAAGGCGCGCTGGCGCGAGATTCCCAATGAACCGCTGTACCCGTTCGGCCATGGCATCGGCTACACCACCTTCGCCTACGGCGTGCCGCAGCTGAGCACGGCACAGCTCGGCTGGGACGACACCCTGACCATCACCACCGTGCTGACCAACACCGGCCGCGTGGCGGGCGAGGAAGTGGTGCAGCTGTACATCCACGATCGCGTGGCCAGCCGCGTGCGTCCGGTGCGTGAACTGAAGGACTTCCGCAAGGTGGCGCTGCAGCCGGGCGAGTCAGCCGAAGTGGTGTTCACCTTGACCCGCGAGCAACTGGCCTTCACCGGCCGCGACGGCGTGCTGCGTGCCGAGCCGGGCCAGTTCGACCTGTGGGTCTGTGCCTCGTCGGCCGCCGGCGAAGCGGTGCAGTTCGAGCTGCTGAAGGCCTGATCGAAAAAAAGGGGACGGAGGGGATTAAGTCGTTTGTGCCAAAACGACTTAATCCCCTCCGTCCCCTTTTTTGTGGTCCTCACTGTGGCGGCGCTACCATCGGGCCTCCTGTTCGATGGAGTGCGCGCATGCGCCGGATGGCCTACCTGATTCCCGCCCTGCTGCTGGCGGCCTGTTCGCAGCCGGCGCCGCCGGCCGAGCCTGCAGCGGATGCGCCGCCGCCGATGGAGGCCAGTGCTGCTTCGACGCCTGCGGCTGAACCGGCGGCGCCGGCTGCCGAAGCCGCCGCTGCACCTGCCGCACCGGCAGCCGAGGCGGCCGCCGAGGATGCGCGTGCGCGCATCGAGTCGCTGCTCGGCGATGCCGCGCAGTTCGAAAAGGTCTTCAATGCGTTCAAGGCCGCCGTGGTCGGCGGTGATCGCGCTGCGGTGGTCGAGGAAGTGCGATTCCCCTTGAACATCAGCGGCGGAAAGAAGATCTCCGGCCCCGGAGAGTTCCAGCGCAACTACGAGAAGATCATCACGCCGGAGGTGGTCAAGGCGGTGTCCGCGCAGGACTTCGGCAAGGTGTTCGTCAACCAGCAGGGCGTGATGATCGGCAGCGGCCAGGTGTGGTTGAGCGGCCAGTGCCTGGACCAGGCCTGCACGAAGACCGAGGTGAAGGTCATCACCATCCAATGAATGCAGACGGCCCCGCGTGCGGGGCCGTTTGGCAAGGGTAGTGCCGGCCGCTGGCCGGCAACCGCAGGATGCCGGAAGGATCCAGGGTGCCGGCCAGCGGCCGGCACTACCTCAGGCCTTCGGCATGAGCTTCAGCAGGCGCGCCTTGCTGCCGTCTTCCAGCAGCCACAGCGCGCCGTCCGGGCCCTGTTCCACTTCGCGGATGCGCTCGCCCATGTTGAAGCGCTCGGCTTCGCGCGCGCTGTCGCCATCGAAGGCCACGCGCACCAGCGAGGTGGACGACAGGCCACCGATGAAGCCGCTGCCCTTCCACTGCGGGAACAGGCTGCCGCTGTAGATCACGAAGCCGGCCGGCGAGATCACCGGCGTCCAGGTCACCTTCGGCGCGGCGAATTCCGGGCGCGTATCGTGGTCGGGAATCGGCCGGCCGTCGTAATGGTCACCGTTGGAAACGATCGGGTAGCCGTAGTTGGCGCCACGCACGATCAGGTTCAGTTCGTCGCCGCCGGCCGGGCCCATCTCGTGCGCCCACAGCTTGCCGTTGGCATCGAAGGCCATGCCGAGGATGTTGCGGTGGCCCAGCGACCAGACCTGTGCGGCCACCCCGCCCTGCGACGCGAACGGATTGTCGGCGGGCAGGCTGCCATCGTCGTTGAGGCGGATGATCTTGCCGAGGTTGCTGCCCATGTCCTGGGCCGGATCGAACTTCTGGCGCTCGCTGGAGCTGATCCACAGCTTGCCGTCCGGGCCGAAGGCGAGGCGATGCCCGTAGTGACCCTCACCGCTGACCTTGGGGTTCTGCCGCCAGATCACCTTCAGGTCCTTCAGCTGGCCACCGCCGTTGGCATCCAGTGCCAGCGTGGCCCGGGCTACGGCGGCACCGCGGGTATCCAGCGTGCCTTCCTCGGCATAGCTGACGTAAACGACATGATTCCGGGCGAAATCCGGGTGCAGGATGATGTCGCCGAAACCACCCTGGCCAGCATAGGCGACCTTCGGAACGCCGGTGATCTCGTGCTTCTGGCCGCTGGCCGGGTCCAGGTGCTGGAGCTTGCCGCGCTTTTCGGTGACCAGCAGGCTGCCGTCGGGCAGGAAGGTCATCGCCCAGGGCTGGTCGAAGCGGCTGACTTCGGTGGCGGTGAACGGGCGCTGGTCGGTGGCGGCAGAGGCCGCCGTGGCGGTCTGCGCACCGTTGGCGGCCGGATCGGCGGCATTGCAGGCGGAGGTGGCAAGGATCGGCACAAGGCCGAGGGCGAGCAGCAGGGGCGTGCGGGTCATGGGTATCTCCAGTGCGGGGATGCGGATGGCCGGGCTGTCCCTTGTATACCACCGGCACCGTGAGCGTCGTGGCCCGAAGGTCCTGCGCCCCCTGTGCGAGCGCGGCGGGATCGTCTAGGGTGGGCACGCCCGGGCAAAGCGTGCCCGCCTGCCTGCCAAGGACCTGCAATGAACACTGCCATGCCCCACAAGCCGTCCACCGCCTTCATCGCCGCCTCCTGGGTGGCCCTGCTGCTGGGGGCGGCGGCGTACCTGATCGGCCTGTTCAACGCCACGATGGCGCTCAACGAGAAGGGCTACTACCTGACCCTGCTGCTGTTCGGCCTGTTCGCGGCGGTGTCGCTGCAGAAGAGCGTGCGCGACCGCGTCGAAGGCATTCCGGTGAGTGGCCTGTACTATGCGCTGTGCTGGTTCGCGCTGCTGTCGGCGCTGATGCTGCTGCTGGTCGGCCTGTGGAATGCCACGCTGGCGCCGAGTGAGAAGGGCTTCTATGGCATGGCGTATGCGCTGTCGCTGTTCGGCGCGGTGGCGGTGCAGAAGAACACCCGCGACCTGATCGCCGCCGGTGGGGGCGAGAGCAAGCGCAGCGCGATCGTGCCGCCGCTGCCGGAACAGGAGTGATCGATCCGATGTAGAGCCGGGCCATGCTCGGCTCAGTCGAGCGTGGCTCGACGTTACAGCCGAGGTGCGAGAGCCGAGCGTAGGCTCGGCTCTACAGAAGCCTGGCGCTATCGTGCCAGCCGCGGATCCGCCAGCTGTGCCTCCTCCCAGCCACGACGCACCGCATTGCGTGCCTGCGCCCAGTCCAGGCGGCTGCGGCCGCGTTCGTTGGCCCAGCGTGATTCGAGCTCGGCCTCGACCTGTTCATAGGCGCGGATCATGTCCTGTGCACGCGCGGCGTGGCCGATGCGATAGGCCGGCTCGTAGTCCTCGAAGAACAGCTGGTCGTCGTAGTACGGCTCGGCCGTGTAGCGTTCGCGCCAGTAGTTGCTGATCGCGTCGCGCGGCGTGCTGTCGTCCGGTACGCGGCCGGGGATCTGGTACTCGGTCATGGAAGGCTCCGTTGTGGACGTAGCCCGATCGTGCCTGTGTGGCGGTTAACGGCCCGGTCCGGCAGCGTGATCACCAGATCAATCCGCCGGGCATGGCCCGGCGCTATCGGTCATCCGGCATCGGTATCTTTTCGCGGCAGCGTGTAGATCACCGCGCCGATGGCGAACGCCACCAGCGCAGCAGCGATGTTCTGCCAGCTGGCACTGGCGAACAGCGCCAGGCACAGCAGCAGCGCCAGCACCGGAATCAACGGCCCGCCGGGCAGCTTCAAGGCGCCCGGGCGGTCGGCGTAGCGCTTGGCCAGTACCAGGACTGCTGCGGCAGTGCCGATGTAGGCGAACAGGCGCGTCGTCATCGACAGCAGGGCCAGCTGCACGAACGAACCGGACAGGGCCAGGCCGAGCGCGATCAGGCCCTGGCAGAGGATCGACGCGGCCGGGGTGTGGAAGCGTGGATGCACCTGGGCCAGGATCTTCGGGCCGTAGCCATCGCGGGCCAGTGCGAACAGGAAGCGTGGGCCCATCATCATCGTGTTGCTGTTGGTACCGAGGATGGAGATGGTGGCACCGACGGTCAGGATCAGCGCCAGTGCTTCGCCACCGAAACCGGCGGCGGCATCGGCCAGCGGGGTGGCCGAACTGGACAGGCCGGCCAGCGTTCCCTGCGCCACCACCTGCACCGCGCCGTAGATGACGGTGACGGTGATGATCATGGTGATCAGGGCGAACGGAATATCGCGGCGCGGATTGCGGTACTCGCCGGCGGCGGCCGGGATGTTCTCGAAGCCCGCGTAGGCGTAAAGCAGCAGCAAGGCGGCTTCGCCCATGCGCTGCAGGTCATGCGGGTCCGGGCGTTGGCCGGAGAAGGCCAGCTGTGGGTCGATGTGGAACGCACCGATGGCCACGAACAGCAGCAGCGGCAGCATCTTGCCGATCACCAGTACCACGCCGGTGCGCGCGGCCGAGCGCACGCCGATGATGTTGATGCCGGTGAGGAAGCCCAGCGATACCACGATCACCGCGATGCGGCCCAGGCCGGCATCGGCCCACGGCCAGAAACGCGCAACCGCGTCGGCCAGCGCGTTGCTGAGCGCAGCGGCCGAGCTGATGCGGGTCAGCCAGATCATCCAGCCGATCTCGAAACCGGCGAAGCGCCCGAACGCCTCGCGTGCATACAGGTAGCTGCCGCCGGGTTCATCGAAGTAGCTGGCGGCCTGCGCATAGCACAGCACCAGCAAGGCCACGACGATGCCGGCGGCGACCACGCCCCACAGGCTGAAGGGGCCGAGCAGGGCGACGGTGGCGGCCGGCAGCAGGTAGATGCCGCTGCCGATCACATCGTTGATCGACAGGCCGACGATCTGCCAGCGGCTGACCGCGCGTTGCAGCTGCGGTTCGTCCTGCGTGCTCAACGGACGTCTCCGGCCAGCGCGGGCAGTTGCCACTGCGCCTGCAGGCGCTTGTACTCCGCGCGCGGCAGGAGCACGAAACGCGGCGCGTCCTGCGGCCGCAGCCAGTCCAGCAGTGCCTGCATGCGTTCCTGCGGCATGGCCGTGCAGCCGGCGGTGGCCTCGCCGGGCTGGCGCCACAGATGGGCGAAGATGCAGCTGCCCTTGCCGGGCTGGTTGTCCGGGTTGTGGGCGATGACGAAGCCTTCCCGGTAGCGCAGGTCGCCCTTGTTGTGCAGGTCCAGCCGCATCGGCTCGGTGGAGCCCTTGACCGCTGCATTGCCGACCTTCTTTTCATCGACGATGCGGTTGTAGAACGGCGAACCGGGCACGTCCATGCAGTAGCTGCTGTCCAGCATCGGCTGGTAGGGCATGGCAGTGCCGCGGCGGGTGACGGCATAGCCGAACGCACTGCCGAGCGCGAATATGCCGGCCGGGCTGCGGCCATCGCCTTCCTGCTTCTGCGGGCCATCGGCCTGCGCCGGATGCAGGCCCAGGCCCCAGGCGCTGCCGGTGCGGCCAAGCGCCACCGGGAACGCCTGGCCATGCGGGTGCCAGCCCTGGCCGTCGCGCACATAGGCCTGCAGTTGCCCCTGGGTGCTGTCCCAGCCTTCGCTGGTGACCACGATCAGCTGGCGCGCGCCATCCAGCGGCGCCGCGTGAACGGACACCGCCGCGGCGAGCAGCAGTGCGGTGGTGGCAAGGCGGACCAGCGATCTCATCAACATGCGCTCCGGTCAGGAATCCAGCAGGTGGTCGATCCGCTCCAGGTTCACCGCAAGCTGCTGCTGGCGATCCGGATTGGTGTGGCAGAGCAGCACGAACAGGAAATCGAGCAGGGCGTGCATGGCGCTACGGTACAGCAGCTGCGCGACCTGTGGCGTGCGGTCGTGGGCGCAGACCGCCAGTGCCGCATCCGCATGCGCGCGCAGCGGGTTGGCGGTGTGGCGGGTGATGGAAATCACCTTGCCACCCATGTCCTGGAACTGTCGCGACAACTGCGAAAGCTGGGGCAGGTTGCCGAACTCGGAGAACATCAGCAGCGCATCGCCGGGGCGTGCGGCCGAGAGGTTTGCCAGCATCAGGATCGGATCGGTATGCGGCACCACCAGCAGTCCGAGCAGCGACAGCCGCATGGCGAACTCGCGGGCGAACAGGCCGTCGTCACCCAGGCCGTAGACGAACAGCTTTGGTGCGCCGTCGAGCAGCTGCACGATGCGCTCGATCTCCCCGCGTGGATTGGCCTGGCGTGTTTCCTCCTCGGCCTGGGCCTTGCTGCGGCGCAGGGCCTCGCCCAGGCGCTGGTAGTCATCGCCGCTGTCGGGTTCGTCGGGCGCCTGCTGCGGATCGGCACCGGCGCGGGCCACGTCCTGGCCGATGGAGTACTTCAGATCCGGGTAGCCCTTGAAGCCAAGCTTCTGGCTGAACTTCACCACGCTGGACTGGCTGATGCCGAGCGCGCTGGCCAGCTGCTGTGAGGAGTAGTCGCGCAGCAGGTGGGCGTTGTCGAGGATGAAGTCGGCGATGCGGCGCTCGATGGCCGACATCTGCCCACGCTCGGTGCGGATCTTCAGCAGGGGCGGCATGCGGGGTGTCCGGGGGTCTGCAAAGGCGTTGCGGTTGGCCGCATAAAGCGAATTATGGGGTGGGTCGGGCGGGTGGGGATTGCGGGGGACGCCGCAAGTACGTCCGTGTAGGCTTGGCCGCCGCATCCATGCGGCGGACACCCCCGCAAGCCCCACCCGCCCGACCTTGGACACATCGCGCGCGTGCCAGCCGCGAAGGGATTACGGGGTAGGGCAAAAACAAGCGCTTCCACGCGTGACGTGGATCTACTGGGTGCAGCTGTTGCATTGGACGTTGAGTCCGCCTTGTAGCGAGCCGAGCACCGCAGGTCCGGCGAGGGCGAAGAGGCGCGGGTGTCTGAGCGCAGCGAGTTCCCGCGCCGTCCCTCGACGGGCCGAGGAGCGCAGGGAACCGGTGCGTAGCACCGGCTCGCGGCCGGCGGAGCGTTTCTTTTGGTTACTTTTCTTTTCGCGAAAAGAAAAGTAACGCGCGACCCAACGTCAGTGGCACGCAACGTCAGCCGCAAGGCAGAAATCAACCCAGCATCTCCAGCCCGCGCACTTCGGTGATGCCCAGCCCCGGCACGTCGCTGATGCTGATCTCCGATTCGTTGAAATGCACGCCGCCGCTGACCGGATCGAACTGGCCCAGCGAGGGGCCGTCCAGATCGACCTTGGTGATCACATCGCTCTTGGCCACGGCCAGGTGCACGGCGGCGGCCACGCTGATGCTCGATTCGATCATGCAGCCGATCATGCACGGCACGCCGTAGATGCCGGCAATGTCGGCGATGCGGATCGCGTTGGACAGGCCGCCGGTCTTCATCAGCTTGATGTTGATGATGTCGGCCGCGCGCTGCTGGATCAGGTCCATCACCTGGCTCGGGCTGAACACGCTCTCGTCGGCCATCACCGGCGTGTTGACGCGGTCGGTGACGTACTTCAGGCCGCTGATGTCGGCCGCTTTCACCGGCTGCTCCAGCAGTTCAAGCACCACGCCGGCGTCTTCCAGGGTACGCATCGCATGCACTGCCTGCTTGGCGGTCCAGCCCTGGTTGGCGTCCAGGCGCAGCAGGGCGCGGCCTTCCACGGCGGCATGGATCGCCTTGACCCGTTCGATGTCCAGGCCGATGTCCTTGCCGACCTTGATCTTCAACGACTCGAAGCCGCGTTCGATCGCCGACAGCGAGTCGGCCACCATCTTGTCGATGTAGTCCACGCTGATGGTGATGTCGGTGGTGATCACCGGGTCGCCACCACCGAGCATCTGGTACAGCGGGGCGCCGTGCAGCTGCGCCCACAGGTCGTACAGCGCGATCTCCACCGCCGCCTTGGCGCTGGTGTTGCGCTCCATCGCGGTCTGCACCAGCGTGCACAGGTGGTTGAGGTTGACCACGTCCTGGCCGATCAGGCGCGGGGCGATGAAGTGGCGGATCGCTTCGATGATCGAGCCGTGCGTATCGCCGGTGATCACGGCGGTGGCCGGGGCTTCACCATAGCCGGTGTTGCCGGTGTCGGTGCGGATCAGCACGACCACGTCTTCCACGGTTTCCACCGTGCGCAGGGCGGTCTTGAACGGTGTCTTCAACGGCACGCGCAGCATGCCCAGTTCGATGGCGGTGATCTTCATTCAGGAGTCTTGGCCCGCAGGCGCTGGATGTTGGTGATGCGGTCGATGTAGCGGACGGTATCGCTGGCCATCATCGGCTCCAGCGGCGTGACCGAAACACCATTGAGATGGGCCTGCACGCGCGTGCCGTCGGCACCGAACCAGCTGCCGCCCGCCGTATCGTGGATCACCCACGTACGACCGTCGACGTGGCCGATGGCCATCATCACGTGGCCGGGGATGTAGACCAGATCGCCGACCTTCAGGTCGGTGACGGCACGGTCGCGCAGTGCCTTGCCGTCCTTGCCGGTGAACGGCAGGCGATCCAGCGCCGGGCTGACCGCCTGTGCACTGGTATTGCGTGGCAGCAGCACGCCGAAGCTGCGGTAGATCTCGGAGACGAAACCGCTGCAGTCGCGGGTGTCGTAGTCGTGGCCCCAACCGTAGCGCTCGCCGAGGAACTTGAAGGCCTGCTGCAGCAACAGGCGCGGGGTCAGGGCCAGGTAGTCGGCGGCGGTGTCCTGCGAGCGCGGCAGCAGGGCCGGTACCAGTTTCAGGCGACCATCTGCCTCGCGTACCGGCAGCTGCACCACCCACGATGCGTGCGCCTGCTGGCCGTTCACCGGTTCTGACGCGGGCCAGTCGGCCAGCACCGGCAGGCGCACGCCCATGTCCAGCTGCAGGCGCGAGACACGCGGTTCTTCCGGGGTGTAGGCGGTCTGCGCGGTGGCACCGGTGATGATCCGGTAGGGTCCCTTCGCGCCGTAGCCGAGCACCGTGGCCTTGTCGCCGCTGGCGATGGCGTCGGCTTCGATCCACGCGCTGTAGCGCTCGCTGTGCACGAACAGCCAGCGGCCGTCGGCACTGCGGTGGACCACGGCGACCTTGTCGCCGGGGAACAGTGCCGATTCCTGGAAGCGGTCGATGTCGGTGTCACCGACGGTGCTGAAGACGCGCTCGCGGGTGGGGAAGGTGCGCAGTGCGGCACGCTTCACCACCAGCCCGTAGGCCGGTGCCACCTGGGCGGGAATCGCATCAAGGCCGAGGTTGGCTTCGATCGCGCTGCGCAGGGCCGGCGCGATGGGCGTGCCCTTGTCGCTGTAGAGGGTGCGCGTGGGCCAGCTCGACAGCGCGGTGATGCTGGCACGCACCGTCGCCCCATCAAGCTGGGCTGGCAACGCCGCGATGTCCTGGATGTGGCTGTCCTGCGCCCGCATCCGTGCGTTCTGTGCCTCGATCTGCGCGCGATCCAGGATCGGCGCATCGGCGTTGTCCAGACGCGCCGCCCAGTACTGCGGCGTCAGGTAGGCCTCGTGCAGGCCGATCACATAGGGCAGCGGTGCGCCGGGATCGGGCGCCGGGGCGGCCTGTGCAAAGGCCGGTGCGGCCAGCAGGCACAGGGCCAAGGTCAAGCGGCGCGGCCAATGCCGGTACCGTTCGCGGGAAGCCAGGCTCATGCGGTGCACACCCTCCTCGAATGCCTTGTGGAATATTTATTCCTTTCGGCATCGAAAGCAAGAATAAATTATTGACCGGCATCCCGGCCCGTGTTACACAGCCGTTACCACCCGCGCTGGGGAAGTGTCGCTGTGGATCCTGCCATTCGCAAACCGCGTCTGCCTGCTGCTGCCGGCCTGTGTGCCGCGCTGCTGCTGTGGGTGTCGGTCACGCAGGCGGCAGACGGGCGCAGCAGCCAGCAGCGTGCGCGCCAGGCGCAGGTGATCGACCTGATCGACGGCGGCCGCTTCAGCGACGCCGATGCGTTGCTGGCGACAGGGAGCGATGCTGCCGAAGGCGCGTTCCAGCGTGAGCGCATGCGCCGCATCCGCCTGGATCTTTCCCTCGACGAAACCGCCGCCAAGTCTGCCGTGCGCCGCTGGATTCCCGACCTGACCGACGAGGAATTCGCGCGCTGGGACCAGCTTGGCCTGATCGAGCATCTCGATATCGATGGCGAGCGTTGGTACTTCAAGCGCGCACCGTCGAATCTGTTCCTGCTCAGCGACGAAGCACGCGCACGCCGCCGTGCGGATGCGCCGATGCCGCCTCCGGGGCCCAACGAAGTGCTCAACGCGCACCACACGCGCGTGCTTGCCGCGGCCGAACAGAGTGGCCGGGCGTCGGTGCTGCCGCAGCGTATCGAATTCACCCAATCGCTCACGGTGAAGGCCGATGCCGTGCCGGCCGGCGAAACCGTGCGTGCCTGGATTCCGTACCCACGCGAGATCCCCGGCCAGCAGGAGCAGGTGCAGTGGCTGGGCAGCAGCCCAGGCAAGGCGCGGGTGGCACCGGCCAGCACCTTGCAACGCACGGCCTATCTGGAGGCCAAAGCGGTGGCCGGGCAGCCGACCCGCTTCGAGATCCGCTACGCGGTCACGATCTTCGCCCGGCATACCGCGATCGACCCGGCCGTGGTGCAACCCACCCCGGCCGATACGGCGTTGAAGCCGTATCTGGCCGAGCAGCTGCCGCATGTGCGCTTCACCCCTGCGTTGAAGCTGTTCTCCGACCAGGTGCTGCAGGGCGAGACGCGCCCATATGAAGTGGTGCGCAAGCTGTTTGCTGCGGTCGACCGTATTCCCTGGGCCGGTGCGCGCGAATATTCCACGCTCAGCAACATCAGCGATTACGCGCTGCGTTCCGGCCATGCCGATTGCGGGCAGCAGACCCTGCTGCTGATCGCGCTGCTGCGCCTGAATGGCGTTCCCGCGCGCTGGCAGTCGGGCATGGTGTTCTCCGACGATGGCAGTGGCTACAACAACCTGCATGACTGGGGACAGGTCTACCTGGCGCCGTATGGCTGGCTGCCGATGGACGTGACCACCGGCGCACTGGCCAGCGATGTGCCGGCCCTGCGCAACTTCTACCTGGGTGGCCTCGATGGCTACCGCATCGCCTTCAACGATGATTTCGGCCAGCCCCTCGTGCCGGCCAAGCAGCACTTCCGCTCGGAAACGGTCGACTCGCAGCGCGGCGAGGCCGAGTGGGCAGGCGGCAACCTGTACTTCGACCAATGGAGCTACGACTTCCAGTGGCGGGTACTGCCAGCCAGGCAACGCTAGCGCGACACATCGCATTCCACACCATTCAATTCTTGCAGGAGAGAGCAGGGGATGAAGGCTTACAGCATCAAGCGGGCGGCGTTGTGCGTCGCTCTCGGGGCGTGTCTGGGCGTGATCGCGCCCAGCGCATTCGCACAGGATGGTTCAGTGGTCGGCCGGCTGGTCAGCGATGCCGGCCAGGTACCGGCCGGTGCCACGGTGACCGTACGCAACCCGGCAACGGGCTTCGTGCGCTCCGTGCAGGCCGAAGCCAACGGCAGCTACCGCATTCCGCTGCTGCCGGTCGGCACCTATGAGATGGAGGTGAGCCTGCCCGGCGGAGGGGCCAGCCGTGTCGGCCAGGTGACGGTCAGTCTCGGCAGCGCGACCACGGTGAACGTGCCGCTGGGTGCGGTCAGTACCCTGGGCACGGTCGAAGTGCGGGCGCCGCAGGTGGTGTCGATGGTGGATGTGAAGTCCACCGAGTCGGCCACCAACATCACCCGCGAGGAACTGTCGCGCCTGCCAGTGGACCGTGACATCACCGCGGTGGCGCTGCTCGCGCCGGGCGCGGTGAAGGGCAAGGGGTCGCTGGGCGGGCAGGGCATTTCCTTCGGCGGTTCGTCGGTGGCCGAGAACACCGTCTACATCAATGGCCTGAACGTCACCGACTTCTACAACCGGGTCGGCTTCTCGTCGGTGCCGTTCTCGTTCTACCAGGAATTCCAGGTCAAGACGGGCGGCTACTCGGTGGAGTTCGGGCGCAGCACCGGCGGCGTCATCAATGCGGTGACCCGCTCGGGCAGCAACGATTTCAAGGCCGGTGCCGAACTGGTGTTCGAGCCGCGCGCGTGGCAGTCGCAGGCACGCGACCGCTACGACGGCAGCGGCAGCCGCTACATCACCGCCAGCCGCGACGACTACAGCCGCAGCGCGCTGA
This sequence comes from Stenotrophomonas maltophilia D457, assembly GCF_000284595.1. GTDB lineage: Bacteria > Pseudomonadota > Gammaproteobacteria > Xanthomonadales > Xanthomonadaceae > Stenotrophomonas > Stenotrophomonas muris. Next base: position 452,687 of record NC_017671.1, read on the forward strand.
ATGTGTTCGCTTCCGGTGCGCTGGTGCAGGACCGCCTGTTCTTCTTCGGCATGTACGAGGCGCGCGACTACCGTCCCACCTCGACCAATGATGCCGGCACGCGCCTGAGCCAGGGCAAGGCCGATGATCCGTTCTGGGGCGGCAAGATCGATTGGCAGATCACCGACAACCAGATGCTGTCGCTGTTCGGCTTCTCGGACAAGAGCAAGACCCTCACCGACGTCTACGCTTACGACTACGCCACGGGGCAGACCGTGGGCGAGCGCAGCAACCAGATCTACAACACGGTGGGTGGCAAGAACTGGTCCGGTACCTACAGCTGGCAGGTCAACAACGACCTGACCATGAAGCTGATGTACGGCGAGAACAAGCGCAACCGTGTGCAGAGCTCGTTGATGGACCAGAACTGCAACCGCGTGTTCGACAACCGCACGGCCGGCCAGGGCGTGCCGCCGTCGCTGCAGGGCGACCGCAGCTGCACCAGCAGCTCGCAGCTGGAGTCGGCGCTGGACACGCGCAAGGCCGCGCGCGCGGACTTCGAATGGACGTTGGGCAACCACCTGCTGCGGTTCGGCCTGGATCGGGAAGAGAACACCTCCGATTACAGCCGCGCCTATCCGGGCCCGGGCGGCTTCCGCTACGACATCTACTACCGCACTCCCGGCAGCTCGCTGAACGGTGGCGTGGTGCCGGCCAGCGGCGTGGTCGTGCGCACCCGTCGCTATGAAGTGGACGGGGCCTTCGAGACGATCAACTCGGCCTACTACCTGGAAGACAACTGGCAGGTGACGCCGAATCTGCTGCTGAACATGGGCCTGCGCCTGGAAGCCTTCGACAACAAGGGCGGCGACGGCAGCAGCTACATCAAGATCGACGACATGCTGGCCCCGCGCCTGGGCTTCTCCTGGGACGTGCGCGGCGATGGCACGACCAAGGTGTTCGGCAACCTGGGCCGATACTTCCTGCCGGTGGCTAACGTCATCAACATCAAGCAGGCCGGTGGTTTCCTCGACGAGCGCACCTGGTACGAGTTCCTCGGCTACACCGGCGCAGCCAACAACATCCCCAACCTGGGCGCGCAGATCGGCCCAGTGGACAACTCGCAGGGCGACGGCAGCGTGCCGGACCTGCGCGCGGAAGTGAACCGGGACATGGACCCGGTCTACCAGGATGAAGCGATCCTGGGCTTCCAGCAGATGATCAACGAGGCCTGGTCGGTAGGCGCCAGCGTGACCTACCGGCGCCTGCACAATGCCATCGATGACATGAACATCACCGCGACCGGCCAGTGTGGTGCCGTCGACAGCGTGTGGATCATGGGCAACCCGGGGCGCACCAACACCGTGTGGGGTGACACCGACTGCGACGGCCGCAACGATGGCTGGATCAGCATCGACACCTCGAAGGAAGGTTGGGCGCTGTATGACGACAACGGCAATTATGTCGGCCAGCGCGGCTGGGTGAAGCCCAAGCGTGACTACAAGGCGCTGGAACTGCAGGTCGACCGCGCCTGGGACGGCAAGTGGGGCTTCAACGCCTCCTACACCCTTGCATACGGTCGCGGCAACGCAGAGGGCCCGGTCAACTCCGATACCGACTTCGCCGATGCAGGGCGCACCGAGAACTTCGACAATCCGTGGGTGAACTACGGGGGCTATGGCTACCTGGCCAATGATCGCCGCCACCAGTTCAAGTTCCGTGGCAGCTACGCGCTGACCGAGAACCTCAGTGTGGCGGCCACGCTGGGCGTGCAGTCGGGCAGCCCGATTACCCGCTTCGGCGCCGGCAATCCGTTCGACGACACCGACTTCCACAGCTACTACGTGTGCGTGTCCAACTGCCAGGCGACGGTTCCGTCCCAGCGCGTGTTCGTGCATTCGCCACGCGGTGGCGATGGCCGCACGCCCTGGACCTATGACCTGGACGTGAGCGTCTCGTACAAGGTGCCGATTCCCACCGATCTGCGCCTGAAGCTGGCGGTGTACAACGTGCTCAACCAGCAGCGCGTGGTGACCGTGGACCAGGACTACGAGCCGCAGGACAGCATCGGCACGCCGAACCCGCTGTACCGCTACGGCACCGGCTTCCAGTCACCGCGCTATGCGCAGTTGACCGTGACATGGGCCTACTGAAGCCCGCACGGCAGGCTCGAAACTGCGTCTGCGCGGCGGCGCTGGCGGTGTTCCCGGTTGCGGTGGCACAGACCACCGCGACCGCCTCCCTCGATGCCGATGTCGCTGCCGTCGTCCAGCTCGAGCACCTGCCCGGGCTGGCGATGGCGGTGGTCGACAACGGGCAGGTGGTCTATCGCCACGCCGAGGGCGCGCGTGGCGATGGCGGCCGCATCGACGAGGACACGCTGTTCAAGATCGCCTCCAACAGCAAGGCGATGACTGCTGCACTGCTGGCGCGGCTGGTGCAGCAGGGCAGGCTGCGCTGGGATGATCCGGTGCAGCGGCATCTGCCGGGCTTCCGCATGCACGATGCGTGGGTGGGCCAGCAGATGCAGGTGCGCGACCTGCTGATCCACAACAGCGGCCTGGGCTTGGGCGCCGGGGACCTGATGCTGTGGCCGGAGCCGAACGCGTTCACCCGCGCCGACATCATCGCCGGATTGGCGCACCTGAAGCCGGTCAGCAGCTTCCGCAGCCACTATGCCTACGACAATCTGATGTACGTGGTGGCCGGTGAAGTGGCCGCTGCGGCGGGCGGCAAGCCGTATGACCAGCTGATGCGCGAGCAGGTGTTCGAACCACTGGGCATGACGCGCTGCCAGGTGGGGGCGTGGTCGGTGAAACGCGTGGGCAACGTAGCGCAGCCGCATGCCTGGCGTGGCGAACGCAATGATGTGGTGAACGCCGATGGTGGAACCAGCCCGGACCTGCCGTCGATGGCGGCCGGCGGCATCCGTTGTTCGTTGCGCGACATGACGCGCTGGATGCAGGTGCTGCTCGATCCCACCCTGGCGCCCGGCTGGCTGGACACGGAGCAGCGCCGCACGCTGTGGACCCTGCACATGCCGATGCCGCTGGGCGAGCGCCAGCGGCGCTGGGACAATGCGCATTTCTACGGCTACGGCTATGGCTGGCGCGTGTCTGACATGGACGGCCAGTGGAAGGTGGCGCACACCGGCACGTTGTCGGGCATGTACTCGTCGCTGGCGCTGCTGCCTGATCGCCGGGTGGGCGTGGTGATGCTGATCAACGGCGAAGGCGAGGACGCACGCATGGCCCTGATGCAGGCCGCGCTGAAGCGCTTCACCGCAGCGGACGATGCGCGTCCGGCGATGGACTACCTGGCCGAACTGAAGGCTGACCAGGCAACGCGGGCCGCGACCGGCCATTCGCGGCCATCCACCGCGGCGGCGCAGGAGACGAGCCGCACGGACCTGTCCCGCTGGCAGGGCCGCTACCGCGATCCGTGGCTGGGCGCGGCCTCGCTCTGCCCGGGCAAGGACGGCCTGCGTTTCAGCGTGGACAAGTCGCCCAGGCTGCAGGCCACGGTGCTGCAGCTGCAGGGGCGCTGGCTGCTGCGCTGGGATACGCTGGGCGACGAGGCGCAGGCGTGGCTGCAGCCGGGCGAAGCCCCGGCACCGACGCTGGACCTGCGCGCCATCGACCCGGACATCGACTTCAGCTATGACTTCCAGGACCTGCATTTCACTCGTACTGGCGACTGCGCTGGCGGCGACCACCCGCGCCGCTGAGCCACCGCGCGTTTCACCGGCAGCCGACGCGGCCAGCGCCGGACTGGTGGAGATCCGCACGTTGTCGCCGCGCATCGACCTGGATATCCGCTATGCCGGTGCCAACAACTTCACCGGTGCGCGCGTGCCCGGCTACGAGGCGCCATCGTGTTATCTGCTGGCGCCGGTGGCGAAGGCGCTGGCACAGGTGGAACAGGACCTGCGCGGCGATGGCTTCGGCCTGCGGCTCTACGACTGCTACCGGCCGGTGCGTTCGGTGCAGGCGTTCATGGCCTGGGTGAACGATCCGCGCGAGCGCTCGCGCAAGGCACAGCAGTACCCGGACCTGGACAAACCACGGTTGCTGGCCGACGGCTACATCGCCGAGCGCTCCGGCCATAGCCGCGGTGCCACGGTTGATCTGGGCCTGCTGGATTGCCGCAGCGGTGCATGCACGCCGCTGGACATGGGCACCGACTTCGATTTCTTCGGTCCACGCGCGCATACGCAGGCAAGCGGATTGAGCGATGCGCAACAGGCCAATCGCCAGCAGCTGGTGCGCGCGATGGCGCGGCGGGGCTTCGTCAACTATCCGCAGGAGTGGTGGCACTACACCCTGCAGCCCGAACCGGATCCCGGCACCGCGTACGACGTCCCGGTACGGTAGGGGCATCGGCAGGGCACCGCCCCGCCTCTGACAGTTTCCCGCGTGGTCCGTTGTAGAGCCGAGCCCATGCTCGGCTGCTCCTTGTTCAATCGTCGAGATATTCGATTTGGATGGAGATTCATCCACGCATGGCGTGGATCCACTGTGGCTGCCGATTGGGTCCGGCGCAGATCCCTTACACTGGCCGCCTCTTCATCCCTGCCCACCCGATGAACCTTCCCCTGCACTTCGGCCTGCTCGGCACCCTGGAAGCCGGCGCCATCGCCCTGCTGGTCGGGCTGCTGGTGTACTTCGTGTGGTCGCGGCTGTGCCGGCTGCTGCACTGGTCGGTGGGACATGCGATCGGCTGGTCCTGCATCATCTCGGTGGTGGCCTCCGCTGGCATCGATGCGTGGAAGCTGTTCTACATGGGTATCGTGCGACTGGAGTCGCCGCTGTACGCGCGCCTGTTCCTGGCCACCATCCACGATCCGAACGAGCTCGGCAGCCGTGTCGTGCTGGAAATCGCCGGCGCGCTCGCCGGTGTCGCCTTGGGATGGGTGTTGTTCAGTTCGCGGTCATTGGAAAAAACCGTCGACTGACGCAGGTTTTTCGTTGCCTGCCGGTTAAATGCAGAGGCGCTGAATGCGCATCTTATGAGCTGCTCACTCCTCGCTAACCAGCGCGCTAAAGCATGCGTGGATGCGAGTGGTTAATCGTGCGTGTGGAGGCCGGTCGCGGCCCAAAATCGATTCAGAAACGCGGTGGCAGGGTAGGTGCCGTGCGGAAACAACAGGCCGCGCAACACCACCCAATATGCAGGAGACACCCCTGATGACTATTCGCAACCGCAAGCCCCTGATCGCCCTGATCGTCGCCGCCGGCAGCGTGCTGGCCATTCCGGCGATGGCCCAGTCGGCCAAGCAGCAGGCCGCACATGCGCAGAATGAAGCGGCGCAGGCCCAGCAGGCGGCAGCACAGGCCGGGCAGGCGGCTGACCAGGCGACCGATGCGGCCGCAGCGGCCTCGGCGCAGGCCAACGGTGGTGGCCAGACCTGGGCCAGCATCGATACCGATGGCAACGGCACCATCAGCAAGACCGAGGCGCAGGTGAACGCTGGCCTGGCCCAGGTGTTCGACCAGGCCGATACCAACAAGGACGGCGAGCTGAGCGCCGACGAGTACAAGGCCTACGTGGCCGCGCAGCAGGCCGGTGCGGGTGCCGGCGCGGCGCAGGGCCGCTGATCCAGACCTGATTCGGGAAGACCGGTGCATGGGGGCCCGGGCGGCTGCGGCCGCCCGGGTTTTTCTCGTCATCGCCACCCCTGTATCCTTGGCCGATGAACACGTCCACGCCCGCGCCGTCGCGCGCCATCGGCCTGGTCGGTTTTGACGGTGACGACACGCTGTGGAAGAGCGAGGACTACTACCGCAAGGCCGAGCAGGATTACCTTGACCTGCTGTCGCGCTATGTCGACGTGCACGACACCCAGACCGCGCGCCACCTGCTGGAAGTTCAGCAGCGCCACCTGGGCACCTTCGGCTACGGCGTGAAGAGCATGACCCTGTCGATGATCGAAGCGGCCATCGACATCACCGGCCAGCGCATCGAGGCCAAGGACATCCAGCGCATTCTGGATATCGGCCACGATACCCTGCGCCACCCGGTGGAACTGATCGACGGTGTGCGCGAAGCCGTGGCGGCCATCGCCGAGCACTACCCGGTAGTGCTGATCACCAAGGGCGATCTGTTCCACCAGGAAGCGAAGATCAAGGTCGCCAACCTGGCCGAGCTGTTCCCGCGCATCGAGATCGTTTCCGAGAAGGACCCGGAAACCTACGCCCGCGTGCTGGCCGAATTCGAACTGCCGATGCAGCGCTTCGTGATGGTCGGCAACTCGCTGCGCTCGGACATCGAGCCGGTGGTGACCCTGGGTGGCTGGGGCGTGCATACCCCGTACGCGGTGACCTGGGCCCATGAGACCCAGCACGGCGTGGCCGACGACGAACCGCGGATGGTCACCGCCGATACCGCCCACGACTGGCCGGCCGCACTGGCGGCGATCGAGGCCAAGGCCGCTGCGGCGGCCTGACAGGGCCCGGCAGCTGCGGCAGAATCGTGGCATGAACGTTCGACTGCGCGCGCTGTTGTTGTCCCTGCTGCTGGTGCCGGCCACCGTGCCGGCCCAGCAGACCGCCGAGCGTTCGGCGGCGTACACCGTGGAAACCGGTGACCGCTGGATCGATGCCCAGTTGCAGGACATCAACCATTACGCCGAACGCTACCCCGATGCCTTCCTCGATGAAGTGTCGCGCTACGCCTATGTCCCCCGCGGCTACATCAATGCGCTGTTCACCACCCATGGCTGGCAGGCCGGGGATATCTATTTCGCCTGCTTCTGGGCCAAGGCCAGCGGCCAGACCTGCCGCGACAGCGTGCGCGCCTTCAGCCAGGACCCGGAGGGCGGCTGGGAAGCGGTGGTGAAGCGCATGCCGGCCAAGCCGGACAACCTGCATTACCGCGCTGTGCGGCATGCCATCGTGGCCAGCTACCAGCACTGGGACCGGCCGATCACCCTGGATGCCACCCTGAAGCGCCAGTTGAAGCGGTAGTGCCGGCCGTTGGCCGGCAACTGCACCCTTCCAGGCATCAGGAGGTTGCCGGCCAGCGGCCGGCACTACCCGGCCATGTTGCTCTGCGTATCGCGGCCGCCGCGCGCTCCGGCGACAATACGGGTCCGAGCTGTTCCCCGTTCCCGTAATCGAGTGACTGATGAGCGCCTCTTTCGTTTCGCCTGATGTGATCCGCCGCCTGTTCGCGCAGGCCATGTCCCGCATGTACCGCACCGAAGTGCCGCTGTACGGCACGCTGGTGGAACTGGTGGAGCGGATCAACGCGCAGGTGCTTGCCCAGGACCCGGCACTGGCCGCGCAGCTGCAGCGCAACGACGAGCGTGCGCGCCTGGACGAAGAGCGCCATGGCGCGATCCGCGTCGGCACCGCGCAGGAGCTGGCGACGCTGCGCCGCCTGTTCGCGGTGATGGGCATGTACCCGGTCGGCTACTACGACCTGTCGGTAGCCGGCGTGCCCGTGCACTCCACCGCGTTCCGCCCGCTGACCGGCGCCGCGCTGGCGCAGAATCCGTTCCGCGTGTTCACCTCGCTGCTGCGCCTGGAGCTGATCGAAGACGAAACCCTGCGTGCCGAGTCGGCGAAGATCCTGGCACGCCGCCGCATCTTCACCGACGGCGCACTGGCGCTGATCGACCAGGCCGAGCGTGACGGTGGCCTGTCGCAGGCCGACGCCGAGCGCTTCGTCGACGAAGCATTGGAAACCTTCCGCTGGCACGGCGATGCCACGGTCGATCTGCCGACCTACCACGCGCTGCACAATGCGCACCGCCTGGTGGCCGACGTGGTCAGTTTCCGTGGCCCGCACATCAACCACCTGACCCCGCGCACGCTGGACATCGACGCAGCGCAGGCGGCAATGATCGAGCACGGCATGGCGGCCAAGGCGGTGATCGAAGGGCCACCGCGCCGCGCCTGCCCGATCCTGCTGCGCCAGACCAGCTTCAAGGCGCTGGAAGAGGCCGTGCATTTCCCGGATGCGGACGGTGGCGATGCCGGCACCCATACCGCGCGCTTCGGCGAGATCGAACAACGCGGCCTTGCGCTCACCCCGAAGGGCCGCGCGCTGTACGACCAGCTGCTGTCGCAGGCACGCGATGCCGGTGGCGAAGGCAGTACCGGTGGCGACTACGGGCAGCGCCTGCAGGCGGTGTTCGCCAGCTTCCCGGATGACCATGACACGCTGCGCCAGGAAGGATTGGGCTACTACCGCTACCAGCTGACCGACGCCGGCCGCGCCGCGCCGGAACGCGTGGCCGATCTGCCTGCCGAAGTGCTGGTGGCCGCCGGCCTGGCCACGGCCGATCCGATCGTCTACGAGGATTTCCTGCCGGTCAGTGCCGCGGGCATCTTCCAGTCGAACCTGGGCGGCGAAGAACAGCGCGCGTATGCCGCGCACGCCAACCGCGAGGCTTTCGAGCAGGCGCTGGGCGTGGCGGTGAATGACGAGTTCGAGATCTACGAGCGGCTGCAGGCTGAGTCGCTGGCGGCGCTGCGCACCGCGTGAAGGTAGAGCCGGCCGCTGGCCGGGCGCACCACGTGAGGTAGAGCCGGCCGCTGGCCGGCTGTAGGGGAAGCCGGCCAGCGGCCGGCTCTACCCGATGTCCGGACCTGGGGTCAGCCCTTCATCGTGCCCGTATCCAGCCAGCGCTGGTGCCACGACAGTGCTTCGGGCAACAGGTGCGGGGTGTGCTTGCCGTAGCTTTCGCGGCTGGCACGGTCGAAGTAATCCTGCAGCTGCGGGCGGAAATCCGGGTGCGCGCAGTTGTCGATCAGCACCTGCGCGCGCTTGCGCGGGGTCAGGCCACGCAGGTCGGCCAGGCCCTGTTCGGTGACGATCACCGACACGTCGTGCTCGGTGTGGTCGACATGGCTGGCCATCGGCACGATCGCCGAGATGGTGCCGTTCTTGGCAGTGGACGGGCTCAGGAACGCCGACAGGAAACCGTTGCGGGCGAAGTCACCCGAACCGCCAATGCCGTTCATGATCCGCGTGCCCATCACGTGCGTCGAGTTGACGTTGCCGTAGATGTCCACCTCGATCATGCCGTTCATGCCGATGCAGCCCAGGCGGCGCACCAGTTCCGGATGGTTGGAGATCTCCTGCGTGCGCATGATGATGCGCTCGCGGTAGAAATCGATGTTCTCCTTGAACGTCTCGTTGGCCTGCGGGCTCAGCGCGAAGCCGGTACACGAGGCGTAGCTCAGCACGCCATCGCGCAGCAGGTCGAGCATGCCGTCCTGGATCACTTCGGTGAACGCGGCCAGGTCGCGGAAACCGCTCCTGGCCAGGCCGGCCAGCACGGCGTTGGGGATGTTGCCCACGCCCGACTGCAGCGGCAGCAGGTTCGGCGGCAGGCGGCCCTTCTTCACCTCGTGCTTGAGGAACTCGATCAGGTGCGAGGCGATCTGTTCGCTGGTCGCATCGGTCGGACTGAACGGGCTGTTGCGGTCCGGGCCGTTGGTGCGCACCACGGCCACGATCTTGTCCGGGTCGCAGCGCAGCGCGGTGTCGCCGATGCGGTCGTTGGCGTTCACCAGCGGAATCGGCTTGCGGTGCGGTGGCAGCGCGGTGCCGTAGTAGATGTCGTGCATGCCGTCGACGCCGGCCGGCTGCCATTCGTTGACCTCGACGATCACCTTCTTGGCCAGGTCCAGCCAGGTCTTGTTGTTGCCGACCGAGGTGGAGGGCACCAGCGCGCCATCTTCGCGGATGGCCGAGACTTCGATCACGGCGGTATCGATCTCGCCGTAGAAGCCGAACCACACGTGCTGGGCGACGTGGCTGAGGTGGATGTCGATGTAATCCAGCTTGCCCTCGTTGATGCGGTTGCGCGCATCCGGATCGCTCTGGAACGGCATGCGCATGGCGATGCCATCGGCCTTGGCCAGCGCGCCATCGAGTTCCGGCGCGGTGGAGGCGCCGGTCATCAGCTTGATCTGGAAGGGCTGGCCCTGGGCGTGCACCGCTTCGATGCGGCGGGCCAGTTCCACGGGAACGGCCTTGGGATACCCGGAGCCGGTAAAGCCGCTCATGGCCACGGTTTCACCGGGCTGGATCAGCGCGGCTGCGGCCTCGGCGGAGACCACGCGGTCACGAAGACGCGCGTTGGCGATGCGATCAACAGACATGACGACAGTGTTTCTGGGGGGAAAGCCGATTATCGGCCATCCTTATCCGTACGGGGGGTTCTACCTTCGTGGAATGGCTTTTCCCCACCGGGGTCACCCATACCCACCGGTTTTGTTTTGCAGTGCAGCGTGCAAAGTGCTTTCGCAGCCCGCACGATGGCCCTGCATCCCGACGTGGGGGAGGGAGCAGAGCCCGCTGGCAGTTCGCTGCAAGCGGGCTTTTTTATTGCCTGCCGCCCAGAATGAATGCGCGGCACCCCTTCAGGGTCGGATCCTTTTGCCAAGGGCAAAAGGCTCTGACCCCACCCGCGGCATCAAGCGGCGGCATCTCGGGGGCAGAGCCCTTCGCCGTTGGCAAAGGGATCCGACCCCGCGAGAATCAGCGCATGACCCTCGCCACCGCTGACCTGCCCGCCACCCTGCAGCCCCTTGTCGACCGCGCCCTGGCGCGCCTGGCCCAGGTCCTGCCCGAGTCTGTTCCTGCCGAGCTGCTGCCGCTGCTGACCCGGCTGGCGGTGGCCAGCGACTTCGCGCTGGACACCCTGGTGCGGCAACCGGCGCTGCTGGCGCAGCTGGCCGCCCCGACTGCCCGCCGATCCCGACGCCGGTGCTCGATCCGCTGCAACCCAGCGACTGGCCGGCACAGCTGCGGCGCTGGCGCACCGCGATGTCCACGCGGCTGATCTGGCGTGACCTGGCCGGGCTGGACGACGTGGCGCAGACTCTGGCTGGCGCCACCACCCTGGCCGAGGATTGCCTGCGGCTGGCGCTGGATGCCCTGCAGCAGGAATTCACACAGCGGCACGGCGTGGTCCGTGATGGCGCAGGCGTCCCCCAACAGCTGGTGGTATTCGGCCTGGGCAAGCTCGGCGGTGGCGAGCTCAACTTCAGTTCCGATATCGACCTGGTCTATGCGTACCCGCAGGGCGGCGAATCCGACGGTCCGCGCGCGCTGGCCGCCGAGGAGTATTTCGCCCGCCTCGGCCAGCGCCTGGCCAAGCTGCTGGACGAAACCACGGTCGATGGCTTCAGCCACCGCGTCGACCTGCGCCTGCGCCCGTTCGGCAGCGCCGGTCGCGTCGCGCTGTCGTTCGCGGCGATGGATCAGTACTTCCAGCGCGAAGGCCGCGACTGGGAGCGCTATGCGTGGCTGAAGGCGCGCGCGGTGGCCGGCGATATCGACGCCGGCGAAGCGTGGTTGCAGACCCTGCGCCCATTCGTATACCGCCGCTACCTGGATTTCACCGCGCTCGACGGCCTGCGTGAGATGAAGGCGGCGATCACCGCCGAAGTCGCGCGCCGCGAGCTGCACGAAGACATCAAGCGCGGCGCCGGTGGCATCCGCGAAATCGAGTTCCTGTGCCAGGCGCTGCAGCTGATCCGCGGTGGCCGTGAGCCGGCGCTGCGCGAGCGCCGCCTGCTGGTGGCACTGGACGCGCTGGTGGCCGCCGGACAGATTGCGCCCGACGATGGCGCTGCGCTGCGCGAGGCCTACCTGTTCCTGCGCCGGTTGGAGAACCGCCTGCAGATGCTGCGCGACGCGCAGACCCACGTGCTGCCCAGCGACGCGCTGGACCGCGCGCGCATCGCCATCGGCCTCGGCTACCCGGATTGGGAGGTACTGCGCGCGGCACTGGCCGAACAGCAGCAGCGGGTCAGCACCGAATTCGCCGCGCTGCTGGCCCCGCGCAAGGGCCAGGCCGCGCCCGACGCGCTGGCCAACTACTGGCGCAGCCTGCCCGAGGGCAGCAACGCGCCGTTGCTGGCCGAAGCCGGTTTCCTCGATGCCAATGGCGCCGACCAGTCGCTGCGCGATTTCGCCCAGGGCACCGGCGTGAAGTCATTGTCCGATGCGGCGCGTGCGCGGCTGGATCGCGTACTGCCCGCGTTGCTGCATGCGGCCACGCGTTCGCCGCAGCCCGATGCCGCGCTCAAGCGCGTGCTCGGCCTGCTGCAGGCGGTGCTGCGCCGGACCAGCTATCTGGCGCTGCTGGACGAACAACCGAGCGCGTTGGCGCGTCTGGTCGATGTGCTGGCGCGCAGCGCGCTGCTGGCCGAGCGGCTCGCCGCGTACCCGCTGTTGCTGGACGAACTGCTGGACGTGCGCGTGTCCGGACCGATGCCCGATGCGGCCGGCATGCTGGCCGAGTGCCAGCAGGTGCTGGCGGTGGAAGATCCCGAATCGGCACTGCGCTGGCTCAACGAGACGCGGCTGGCGCTCAGTTTCCGCATGGCGATGGCCACGCTGGACGGCCGCCAGGGCGCGGTGGACAGCACGCGGCAACTGGCCGAACTGGCGCAGGCGGTGGTGGTCACCGTGCTGGCGATGGCCGAGGCGGACATGCGCGCCGCGCACGGCGCGATTCCCGGTGGACGTTTCGCGATCATCGGCTACGGCAGCCTCGGCGGGCTTGAACTGGGCTTCGGTTCCGACCTGGACCTGGTATTCCTGCACGACAACCCGGCCGGCGTGGAGGCCAGCGACGGCGCGCGTCCGCTGGAGCCGGGGCGCTGGTATGCGCGGCTGGCGCAGAAGGTGATGGCGCTGCTCGGTGCGGTCACCGCCGCCGGCCGCCTGTACGACATCGACGTGCGCCTGCGCCCGGATGGCGGCAAGGGGTCGCTGGTGTCTTCGCTGGCCAGCTACACCGAGTACCAGCGCGAACGTGCGTGGACCTGGGAACACCAGGCGCTGGTGCGCGCGCGTGGCGTGGCCGGCGATGCCAGCCTGCTGGCCGATTTCGAGCAGGTGCGTGCACAGACGCTGGGGCGTGAGCGCGACATGGGTGTGCTGTATGCCGACGTGCTGAAGATGCGTGGGCGCATGCGCACCGAACTGGACCGCAGCGACGCCGCACGGCTGGACCTGAAGCAGGGTGCTGGCGGCGTGGTGGACCTGGAATTCCTACTGCAGACCGGTGTGCTGGCGCGCAGTGCGCGGCACGTGGCGTTGCTGCAGCCGCGCGATACGCCGTCGTTGATCGATGCGTTGGCTGGTGCTGGTTTCCTGCCGGATGCCACTGCGCAGGCGCTGCATGGCGCGCACGCCACGCTGTTGGACGTGGGCCTGGCCTGCACGCTGGACCGCCGCCCGCGGCTGGCCCCGACCACGCCGGCGATTGAAGAGGCGTGTGCAGCGATTGCGGCGGCGTGCAGAGCGGCAGAGCTGCCGTTCGCCTGAGTGCCGGATGGCGGAGGACTGCAGTTGGTAGATGCCAACCTTGGTTGGCATGAATGCCAAGCGCCAACCAAGGTTGGCGACTACCGCATCAATGGCCCTGCGATGCCCGCTCCTGGTGGGTGCCGACCGTTGGTCGGCACAATCTGTCGGCACCCACCGGATCAATGGCCCTTCGATGGCACGCCGTTGGTAGATGCCAACCTTGGTTGGCATGAATGCCAAGCGCCAACCAAGGTTGGCGACTACCAGATCAATGGCCCTGCGATGGCCCGCTCCTGGTAGGTGCCGACCGTTGGTCGGCACAATCTGTCGGCAGCGATGAGTTCTGCAGGGCGTGTCGACCAACGGTCGGCACCCACCGGATCAATGGCGGTCAGCTGGTGGCGCGCAACGGCGCCATCTTCCACAACAACGCGCGGAACGGGGCCAGCAGGCAGACACCGATCGCCAGCTTCACTGCCAGGTCGCCGGCGGCCCAGCTCACCCACGGCAAGGTGGAACCGGCAAACGCGATCGACCAGAAAAGGGTGGTATCTACCGTCGCGCTGCAGGTGGTGGCAACCATCGGTGCGCGCCACCAGCTGCCGCGGCGCAGGCGGTCGAACACGGTGATGTCCAGCAGCTGGGCCACGATGAACGCCGAGCACGAGGCAATGGCGATGCGCGGGGTGGCCACCCAGATCGACAGCAGCACCGCCACCGCGAAGCCGATCCACGCCACGCGGCGCGCCGGGCCCGGGCCGAAGCGGCGGTTGATCAGGTTGCTGACCAGGAACGCGACCGGATAGCTGAAGGCGCCCCAGGTCAGCCAGTCGTTGATCGGGTACTGCACCAGCACGTTGGACAGCAGCACCACTGCACCCATGGCCAGTACCGCCAGCACCAGGGCGCGCGGGGTCAGCGGGGCAAACAGAGGGGCAGGACGCACGGACATGGCGAGCCAGGGGGACAAAGGGGATCGCCCATTATCCGCCCGGCCTGCGGCAAAGCCAAAACCGGTCGTTCAGCTTTACAGCGCTTCACTCATCACATCACCGGCGGCATAGGCCGTCGGCACATAGGCCAGGGTCTGGCCCTGCGCGCTCTTCACGTTCCAGCCGGCACCGGCCTCGGTGGGGTCGAAATGCACCCGTTGCCCGACCACGAAGGCCGCAGTGGGGTTCTCGCCCGGCGGCTGCACCGGCCAGCGCAGGGTGGCGGTGTGGTCGGCCTTGTCCGGTACCTGCAACTGCACCTGGCGTTCGCCCGTGGGCGTGGTCTCCACCTTCTTCACTTCCATCGGCGGCAGCGGCACCGCCTTGGTGCGGGTCGCCCTGGCATTGCGTTCGCTGGCCTTGAACGGCGCCTTGGACAGTTCGGACAGGCCCATCGAGGCCGCCATCGGCAGCGACAGCACCACGAACGAGGTCACGATCACGCTGGCCTCGCTGCTGTTCAACTGCGGCGCGGCGCCGGCATGGACGGTGGGCACCAGCAGCGCTGAGAGCAGCAATGCAGTGGTGGGAACGCGCAGGCAACGGAACATGGAGACCTCCTGGTCAGCGTGGGGCGGCGGCTCAGCGCCGGGTATCGAAGATGTCCCGCGGGCCGGTAGCTTCGGGCAGGTATTCCAGCGCACGGCCCTGGTTGTCCTTCAACTGCCAGCCCTGGTCATTGCCCGTCGGCTCGAAGTTCACTGTCTGGCCCACGGTGAACTGCACGGCCGGGTCGCCAACGCCGCGCGGGTACTGCATCGACGCGGTGTTCTGCGGATCGTTGGCATCGCGCAGCAGCACTTCGCGGCGGCCGTCGACGGTAGTGGCAATCGCGCTCACCTCCATCTGCGGCAGCTTGATCTGCTGCGGGCGGGCCAGCGGCTGGCCGGCATCGGCGGCATCCTGGGCTTCCTTCGCCGCGGCGGCGCGGGCCGAGGCCACCATCTGCGTGGACATTTCCAGGCTCGGTCCCTGCGGGCCCGGGTCATGGATGATCACGATGCGGCGTTCGGCATGGGCGGCCGATGACCAGGCCAGCGCGGTGACGATCAGCATCGATACCAGGGAGTTGTGCAGCAGACGCATGTCGTTCTCCTTGCGGGATTCAGGGCGAGGCGGCGGTGGCACCGGCCACCGGCACATGGGGGATCACCAGTTCCTGCTGCAGCTGGCTGCGCTGGTGCAGGAAGTCGAACACCGATTCCACCGTCACCACCGAATAGTTGCCGGAGATGCGTTCGCCGGCCGGATGGTCGGTGGTGGTGGCGTTGGCCACGAACAGGCGCGCACCCACGCGCTTGCCCAGGCCGATATGCAGCACGCTGGGCTGGTACTTCTGCTGGCGCAGCCACTGCTGTGCCTGTTCGCGCTTGACGATGGCCGGCGCGCCTTCGGCCTGCGCCATCGCCGCCGCCAGCACCTCCAGCACCCACTGGTTGGAGTTCTGATAGTCGGTGGCGAACGGGTAGGCGACCACGTTGTACTTGGTTTCGTGCAGCGCCTTGGGCTGGATCGAGGGCGACACCAGCATCGCGCGCAGTGCGGCACGCAAGGGGGCCGACGGCACGCCGATGCGCAGGTCGGTATGGCCGCCGCTCTCGCCGACGAAGTTGCCGAGGCCCTCGTGGTACAGCTGCGAGCTGTCGGTCTTGCAGCGGTTGAGCAGGTGCATCGCGCGCCAGCGGCCGTCGTCCTCGCGCAGCAGGAAGGCCAGGTGGCTGTGGCGCAATCCATAGCGGCTCAGGTCCTGGCCACCGCGCGCGGCGACCACCACGTCCACATCGGGCAGCGCGTCCAGGCGTTCGGCGGTGGTCCAGGCCACGTCCAGCATCGCCGCCTGCGATGCCACACTGGGGTAGCGCTCGCGGCAGGCGGTGCTGTTGGCCCAGGCCGGTGCGGTCGCCAGCAGGCTGGCGATCAGCAGCGCGGCGCGGGGCAGGCGGGAAAAACGATCCATGTCGGTACCTTCAACGGCGGGCAGGCTCGCGCGCCGATCATACGCTGCTCAGCGCAGCGGGCGATCCACGCCCTTGCGCTTGAGCTCCTTGTCGCAGGCGTCACTGATGGGAGCCACCGGCAGTGGCGGGCGCTGGCCCTTCGGATCGCGCAGCGCCGGTTGTTCGCGGTACGCGTCCAGCTGCTGCTGGCATTGATACGAGATCGGATCCAGCTCGGTGGGCGCGGTGGAACACGCGGCGAGCAGGGCCAGGGGCAGCAGGAGCAGGGTACGCATGAAGATGTTCAGTCCAACGGGGGGCCTTGGACTGTAACCGTGGTGCCGGATCGAAATGTTCAGAAAACGCTGCGCACCCGGCATTACCGCGATGCCAGGCGCCCAGGATTGCCGGCCAGCGGCCGGCACTACCCCAGTGCCAGGCGCTGTTTCACTTCCGCCGCCACCCGCGCGGTTTCGCGCAGCGGCTCGATGCGGTCGTACTGCCAGTCCAGCCAGTGCGCCTGCAACCGCCCGCGTTCGCGCAGCTGCTGCTGGAAGCGCGCCAGGCGGCCCTGCGCTGTGTCGGCCAGCGCCACCATCACCGGCATGCGCGTGGCGCACGCCTCCGAGAGCAGGTTCACCGAATCGGGCGAGACCACCACGCGGTTGGCCCAGCCGAGCAGGCCGCCATAGGGATTGGTACCGTCGCCACCATCGCCCCAGATCACGTGCGGCAGGTCGGCGAACTTCGCGCGCAGGATCTCCGCCAACGCCGGCGGCGTGCGTCGCGAGGTGGTGGCCAGCAGGCTGCCGCCTTCGCTGCGGATCTGGTCGGCCAGCGCCTGGAATACACCGACCATCGCCGTCTCATCCCACGGCGCCAGTGGCGTCGGCCCGCCCACCAGCAGCGCAGTGCGCGGGCCGGGCAGGGTGCTGAAGCCGGCGAACGCGGCGCGGCCCCAGGCCAGCCAGTCATCGTCCACCGGGTTGAGGCTGCCGAGCAGGGTCAGCACGTTGCTGCCGCGCAGGGCGTCGTGTTCGGGCACCACCACCACGTCCCAGTGGCGCGCGCCGATGCGCGGGTCGAGGATCTGCACCACCTGGGTGCCGCGTGCGCGCAGCACGCGCAGGGCGCCAGCGGCCTGGCGGCCACAGCCGATCGCCAACGCCGGGGCGTCGGCAGCCAGCGTCGCGAAGGCCTCGCCGTAGCCGTTCACATCGCCGGGCAGGCGCCGCGGCGCCAGCCAGCGCCAGGGCGCGCGCGGTTGCAGCAGCAGCGGTCGGTGGGTGCCCTGGCGCAGTGCCGAGGCCAGCGCGACCGCCTGGCGGACATTGCCCGCACGGCCGTCAGTGACCGTCCAGGGCGCGCTCGATCGTTTCACCATTGGCATTAATTCGTTTCAGTCCTGCTGGGTGTTGCAACAGTCGCGACACTCTACACTGCGGCTCGTCGATTCGCCCCGCGCCGCCCGCGGGCACTGACTCCCTTTCGCCGCCCTGGAGATCCACCGATGTCCCACGCGCTCGACGCTGCTGCCCTCGATCAGCTGTTCCGCACGGCCCGCACCCAGAACGCCTTCCTCGACAAGCCGGTCCCCGAGAGCCTGCTGAAGGAACTGTACGACCTGGTGAAGTGGGGTCCCACCGCGGCCAACACCACGCCGGCCCGCTTCGTCTTCGTCACCTCGAAGGAAGCCAAGGACAAGCTGGCCCCGGCGCTGTCCGAAGGCAACCTGGCCAAGACCATGGCCGCGCCGGTCACCGTCATCATCGGTTTCGACCTGGACTTCCACGAGAAGCTGCCGTACCTGTTCCCGCACACCGATGCCAAGGCCTGGTTCGACGGCCCGCAGGAAGGCCGCCACGAAGCCGCCATCCGCAACGGCAGCCTGCAGGGCGCCTACCTGATCCTGGCCGCGCGCGCGCTGGGCCTGGATGCCGGCCCGATGTCCGGCTTCGACCCGGCCAAGGTCGACGAAGCCTTCTTCGCCGGCACCTCCATCAAGTCGAATTTCCTGGTCAACCTGGGTTACGGTGATCCGGCGGGCCTGTTCCCGCGCCTGCCGCGCCTGTCGTTCGACGAAGCGGCGCGCATCGCGTAAGTCGCTGTATCGGTTTCGGGCCCGCCGTCGTGCGGCGGGCTCTTGCTGCACCGTGTACCCACCCTACGATCCGGAGAGTTCCTCAGATGAGCGCCACCCGTAAACTGCTGCTGCCGCTGGCCCTGACCCTGGCCATCGCGCCTGCTCCAAGCCGGCCGACACCGCTGCCCCGGCCGCCGATGCCGCCGCCCCGGCCACCACCGAGCAGGCCGCCACCCCGGCCGCCGATGCCGCCGCTGCTGCGCCGGCTGCCGAAGCGATCAAGATCGCCTCGGGCACCTACAAGCTGGACCCGAGCCACACCGACGTGCTGGCGCAGTGGAGCCACTTCGGCTTCTCCAACCCGAGCGCGCACTTCGGCAACGTCGAAGGCACCCTGGTGTACAACGCCGAAGATGTGACCAAGTCCACCGTGGAAGTGAAGCTGCCGCTGAGTGGCCTGAACAGCTTCACCGCCAAGTTCGACGAGCACCTGAAGAGCGCCGACTTCTTCGACGCCGCCAAGTTCGCCGATGCCACCTTCAAGAGCACCAAGGTGGAAGCGGCCGGCACCAACAAGCTGACCGTTACCGGCGACCTGACCATCAAGGGCATCACCAAGCCGGTCACCCTGGACGTCACCGTCAACGGCGGCGGCGAGCACCCGATGGCCAAGGTTCCGGCCGCCGGCTTCGATGCCACCACCACCCTGAAGCGCAGCGATTTCGGCGTCGGCGCGTATGCTCCGAATGTCAGCGATGAAGTGAAGATCCGCATCACCACCGAAGCCACCGGCGAAAAGCCGGCCGCTTGATGCACCCCGCTCACTCGTCGTGAGAAGGCAGAAGGCCCGCTGAAAAGCGGGCCTTCTTTTGGGGTGCCGGGGAACACGCGCTGGTTGACACACTGGCACTCCGCAGGCCAACCAAGGTTGGCCACTACCGGGTACGCGCCCTCAGCGCAACGCGCCCAACCATGCCACGCACGCTTCGCTCGGACTCTGCTTGGCCTTCACCGCCAGCCCGCTCACCCGCACGAACGTCTGCGCGGCCTGCGCCACCACCTGGCGTGCGATCAGCGCCGCCTGCTTGGTCGCGGCCTGCTGCTTGCGCAGCTGCACGATGTTGATCGAAGGCCGGCCCACCGGCGCGTACTTCTGGTCGCGGCGCAGCACGTCGGCCACCTGGGCCACTTCGAATTCGGCCTGCAGGTAGCGGTGTTGTGCCGCCACCAGCTCGCGCAGCGGCGCGCGCAGCACGGCGGTGTCGGCGAACGCGGCCAGCGCCGCATCGCAGGCGGCGTCATCGGCAAAGCGGGTACGCAGCGCGTCCACGCTGGCCAGGGTCAGTTTGGCCATGTGGGCCTCGTTGCTGCAGGAAAGGAGCGCGATTGTCGCATTGCTTGGCGGCTGATGCGTTGAACCGGGTGTCGGAATCCCTGTAGAGCCGAGCCCACGCTCGGCTCATCGCGCGCAGTGCGAGGGTTTTCCGATGGCGGAACGAAGAGCAGCCGAGCGTGGGCTCGGCTCTACAATGGCCCGCTGTATCACCCACGGAAGGAAGACCCATGCAGGACGCGCAGTACTGGTTGAACGAATTCTGGTCGGGCCTGAGCGTGCTCGATCTGCTGGGCGGCAGCGTGCTCGGTACGCTGCTTGGCCTGGTGCTGGGTATCCTCGGCTGGCGCTGGCCGCACAGCCGGGGTTGGTTGCAGCGGCGCAAGCGCTGGCATCACTGGCTGCTGGCCAGCTACGTGGTGCTGCTGCCGCTGGCCACGGCCTTCTTCGGCCTGCAGCTGGGCTTCACCGCCGGTGCGCACCGCGCGCTGTTCAAGCAGCTCGATCATTTCCAGCCGCACCTGCAGACCCTGGTGGAAGGCTGGAGCGAAGGATTCACCGACTCGCTGGACGACCCGCGCATGCGCGAGGCATTGCGCAGCCAGGGCACGGTGGGCGATGTGGCCGACACCATTGCCTCGGCCTACCTCAGCGAACATCCGTTGCCCGGCCTGGACCGTCTTGGCAATGGCCCGTTGGCACGCGGCACCGGCTGGGTGATCGGCAAAGTGCGCGAAGGCCTGCTGCGCGGCATGGTGGAAGACACGCTGGTGGACAAGGCCGGCACGGTCGGGCTGGAACCGAAGGTGGTGCGCGAGGCGCTGACCATGCATGTGGATGAGCTGCTGCACACCCGTGGCGTGCTGCGGCTGGTGAAGGCGCAGATCAACGGCATGATGCCCGGCGTGTACTTCGGGCTGCTGCTGCCGGTGCTGGTCATCGCGCTGCTGGTGGCGCTGGAGATCTGGGCCGCGCAGCGGTTCGGGTGGACGGGGCAGGTGGCCAAGCCGCCGGTCGCGGTCCCTCCTGTAGAGCCGAGCCCATGCTCGGCTCATCGCGGGTAGCGCGATGGGTCCATCGGTGGCCGAGCGGAGAGCAGCCGAGCGTGGGCTCGGCTCTACACAGTCAAGGGCGTGCGGACCAACGGTCCGCACCCACCAGGCAGGTTCTGGTGCATGGGGTCAGATCCCTTCTCCACAGGAAAAGGGATCTGACTCCGAGCCGGTCAATCGCCGTCGGTTTCGTCCGGGTGGGCCTTCCAGTAGCCGGTCGAGCGGATCCAGTCGCGCGGCACGCCCAGGTGGCCTTCGATGAACTTGCGCATCATCCGCGCGCGGCGCGATTCGGTGGCGATCCAATAGAAGACATCGCCGTCCGGTGCCTCGAAGTCGGTCAGCATGTCTTCCAGCAGCGTGCTGCCGGCCGCCGGGAAGCCGTTGCGCTCCAGCCAGTGGATGCGCACGTTCTCGTACTGCGGCAGGTCCTGGCGTTCGGCCTCGTCGCGCACTTCAATGAAGGCCTGCACCTCGGCAGCGTCCGGCAGCACGTCCAGCCAGCGGGCGATGGCCGGCAGCGCGGTTTCATCGCCGATCAGCACGTAGGCGTCGTAGGTGTCGGCCACCACGAACGAGCCGCGTGGGCCGCCGATCACCAGCGTGTCGCCCGGCTGCGCGCGCTCGGCCCACGGCCCGGCAATGCCCTGGTCGTGCAGCACGAAGTCGATGGCCAGCTCGCCGGTTTCGTGGTCCCACGCGCGCGGGGTGTAGTCGCGCGACGGCGAGGGCGCCTTGCCGTCCGGGTAGCTGCGGCCTTCGGCGGTCAGCACCGGCAGCACCATCTCGCCGCTGGCATTGGGGAAGAACAGCTTGATGTGGTCGTCGGCGCCGGGCGAATCGAAGCCGGCCAGGTCGTCGCCACCCAGCACCACGCGGCGCATGTGCGGGGTGACCTCTTCGGTGCGCAGCACGGTCAGTTCACGGAAGCGCACATCCAGGCGCAGGCGCGTGTTGTTGTGTTCGGTCATGGGGATACCTGTAAAGGTGTCGCGCGGGGGCGCGCGGCATGGGGGAGGACCTGGCTGGATTCAGTCTGGCTGGGTCGTTGAAAACGGTGGGTTCTCGCTACCGGCGGTACCGTTGAGCAGGGCCGAGGCCCGCGTCAGCAGCGCCGCCACTTCTTCCGCCTCGCCCTCGGCCCAGCGGCCGTGGTGATGCACCAGCGCCCGCTTGAACTCGCGCAGGGCAGTGGCCAGCGGCGGCGGCAGCGAGGCCTTGGTGATCTCGCGGGCACGGTCGAAGGCACGTCGCTGCGCCAGACGCACCTGGGTGCGCTGCACCTTCAGCTCGAACTCGCCGGCAGCGGTGATGCGGAAGATCCGCTTCCCATCCACTTCCTCGGCCTCGATCCAGCCGGCCTGCTCGAAGCTGGCCAGCAGCGGGTACATGGTGCCGGCGCTGGGCGTGTAAGCCTGCATGAACTGGTTGCTGATCAGCTGCATCAGTTCGTAGCCATGGCGCGGCTGCTCGCCGATCAGGGCCAGCACCAGCAGGCGCAGGTCGCCGCGGCTCAGCACGCGTGGCTGGCCGTTGCGGCGGGGCACCGCCGGATCGGTGGAACGGGCTCTGGGAGAAGGGGGGCGGCTCATTTCGATATATCGGTAAACGAGTGTGCAAACGATATATCGATATATCGAAGCCGGCAATCACCGATCCGGCCACAAGCAGGTCCGTTTTGGGCCACGGACGGCCGCGTGCACAGCAAAAGGGGCGCCCCTTGCAGGGCGCCCCGGCGATGCTGTGGAAGGGAGCAGGGCCGCCAGGCCCCTCACTCGCGGCCCACGCTGGACCCGCAGCCGGTACCGATCCAGAGGCAGGTGCGACATGTTGTCGCCGGTTCAGTACCGTTGCCCGAACCGCCCCTACAGCGGTGCCGGAGTTGCCCTACAACCGTCATCGGCAGCGGTAACACTGCGTCCTGCACATGGGCGCAGCGGCCCGCAAGCGACAGCCCGCGCAGCCGCCAAGGCCCGCCGCAGGGCCGTCAGCGGGCCCGGCAAGTCCCTTGCGGACACTGGCCGGTTGCATCCATACGCCTGCGTAGCCAAGTGACGAAAGCCCTTGGTGCGCTACACTTTGCGGTCTAGAAATCTATACAACAGTCGCGCGCGTGCGTGCGGTTATGGGAGCGCTAATGAACTGGTTGAACGAGGTGCTGAACAACGACCCGAATCCTGTGGAAACCCAGGAGTGGATCGAGTCGTTGAAGGCCGTTATTGATGTCGAGGGCTCCGAGCGCGCGCATCAGCTGCTGGAAGGCATGGTGGAACTGACCCGTCGTTCGGGCGCCTACCTGCCGTTCTCTCCCACCACCGAATACGTCAATACCATCGAACCGCAGTTCGAGGCCAAGAGCCCGGGCAACGCCGAGCTGGAATGGCGCATCCGTTCGATCATCCGCTGGAACGCGATGGCCACCGTGGTGCGCGCCAACCGCAAGCCGGGTGACCTGGGCGGCCACATCGCCTCGTTCGCCTCCGGCGCCACCCTGTACGACGTAGGCTTCAACCACTTCTGGCGCGCCCCGAGCGAGAACCACCCGGGCGACCTGCTGTTCATCCAGGGCCACAGTGCGCCGGGCATCTACGCGCGTTCCTTCCTGGAAGGCCGCATCAGCGAAGAGCAGCTGGACAAGTTCCGCATGGAAGTGGACGGCGGTGGCCTGTCCTCGTACCCGCACCCGTGGCTGATGCCGGACTACTGGCAGACCCCGACCGTGTCGATGGGCCTGGGCCCGCTGGCCGCCATCTACCAGGCGCAGTTCATGCGCTACCTGGAAAACCGTGGCCTGATCGAGAAGTCCGACCGCAAGGTGTGGTGCTTCATCGGCGACGGCGAGAGCGACGAGCCGGAAACCCTGGGTGCCATCGCGCTGGCCGGCCGTGAAGGCCTGGACAACCTGATCTTCGTGGTGAACTGCAACCTGCAGCGCCTGGACGGCCCGGTGCGCGGCAACGGCAAGATCATCCAGGAACTGGAAGGCGTGTTCCGTGGCGGCGGCTGGAACGTGATCAAGCTGCTGTGGGGCGGTTACTGGGATGCCCTGCTGGCCAAGGACACCAACGGCGTCCTGAAGAAGCTGATGATGGAAACCGTCGACGGCGAATACCAGAACTGCAAGGCCTTCGGCGGCGCGTATACCCGCGAGCATTTCTTCGGCAAGTACCCGGAAACCGCTGCGATGGTCGCCGGTCTTTCCGACGACGACATCTGGCGCCTGAACCGTGGTGGCCACGACCCGCACAAGGTGTACGCCGCCTACCACCAGGCCGTGAACACCAAGGGCATGCCGACCGTCATCCTGGCCAAGACCGTGAAGGGTTACGGCATGGGCAGCGCCGGTGAGGCACTGAACCCGACCCACCAGACCAAGAAGCTGGACGACGAAGCGGTGCGCCACTTCCGCGACCGCTTCAACATTCCGGTGACCGACGCGCAGCTGGCCGACGGCCAGGTGCCGTTCTACCACCCGGGCCCGGATTCGCCGGAAGTGCAGTACCTGCAGGAACGCCGTGCCGCGCTGGGCGGTTACCTGCCGCAGCGCCGCCGCAAGGCCGACAAGACCTTCGTGGCGCCGAAGCTGGAAGCGTACGAGCGCCTGCTGAAGAGCAGCGGCGAGCGCAGCTACTCCACCACCATGGCGTTCGTGCAGAGCCTGAACATCACCCTGCGTGACAAGGAACTGGGCCCGCACATCGTGCCGATCGTGGCCGACGAAGCCCGTACCTTCGGCATGGAAGGCCTGTTCCGCCAGATCGGCATCTACGCGCCGTTCGGCCAGAAGTACAAGCCGGTCGACGCCGACCAGCTGATGTTCTACCGCGAAGACCAGAGCGGCCAGGTGCTGCAGCAGGGCATCAGCGAGCCGGGTGCGATCAGCTCGTGGATGGCCGCCGGTACCAGCTACTCGGTCAGCAACGTGCCGATGCTGCCGTTCTACATCTACTACTCGATGTTCGGCTTCCAGCGCGTGGGCGACATCGCCTGGCAGGCCGCCGACATGCGTACCCGCGGCTTCCTGCTGGGTGGCACCGCCGGCCGCACCACGCTGAACGGTGAAGGCCTGCAGCACGAAGATGGCTTCAGCCATCTGGTGGCCGGTGGCATCCCGAACGTGCGCAGCTACGACCCGACCTTCGGCTTCGAAGTGACGGTGATCCTGCAGCACGGCACCAAGCGCATGATGGAAGACCAGGTGGACGAGTATTACTACGTCACCCTGATGAACGAGAACTACACCCACCCGGAAATGCCGGAAGGCGCGGCCGAAGGCATCGTCAAGGGCATGTACCTGCTGACCGACGCCGGCAAGCCGAAGAAGGGCGAGCTGCGCGTGCAGCTGCTGGGTTCGGGCACCATCCTGCGCGAAGCCATTGCTGCGGCCGAGCTGCTGGACAAGGACTTCGGCGTGACCGCCGATATCTGGAGCTGCCCGAGCTTCAACGAACTGCGTCGCGATGGTTTCGACGTGGAACGTGCCAACCGCCTGCATCCGGAAGGTGAGCAGCGCAAGGCCTACGTGACCGAGCTGCTGGAAGGCCGCCAGGGCCCGGCGATTGCCGCCACCGACTACGTGCGTGCGTATGCGGACCAGATCCGCGCGTTCGTGCCGATGTCTTACACGGTGTTGGGTACGGATGGTTTCGGCCGTTCGGATACGCGTGCGAACCTGCGTCGGTTCTTTGAGGTTGACCGGTACTACATCGCGCATGCCGCGATTGCGGCGCTGGCGAAGGAAGGGAAGATGACCGCGAAGGATGTGGCCCGGGCGATCAAGCAGTACAAGATTGATCCGGAGAAGGCTAACCCTGTTGGGGTTTGATCGATCGTAAAGTGGCTGAAAGATGGGCGATCTACTGATCGCCCATTTTTTTTTCTTCCATCTGGGCAAAATTTTGTGCATCCTTGACAAAGCCACACATTGATGTGTGGTTGTTCAGTTGCATAACTTACGGCACAGGGGGCCATGGAATGGGTAAGTATGTTGTGACAGACCTGACTCGGTTTAAGGAAGGAAATGATGATGTTTGTACCGCCCTTATCGATATTGAATCCGGCCAGTGCGTACGGCCCACTCCATACTTAAAGAAAGAGTTTGTTAAAGGGCTTGGAATTCTGCCTGGCAGCATCGTGGAAGGAGAGCTTTCTCCCGTTAGGGGGGCTTCTCGGCCGCATCGAGAAGATTGCACCTATGGAGAGTTGAAAGTGATAGGCGTGGTCACAGCATCCCAATTCAAGAAGATTCTTGAATCTTCTCTCTCTGAAAGTGTTACTTCTGGATTCGGTCCTGATTTTGATGGGTTGAAATTTCTTCCCGTTGACACGAAGTCTGATCGATCAATCATAACCGTGAAAATTAAGCCGGACTCTTTCCGCGTTGAGAAAGATAACTTCGGGAAGTACAAGGTTCATTTCGATGACCTTTCCGGTAAGAGTTATCGGTATATTCCGATAACGGACCTTGGGTTCCATGAGTACATAAAATCAATCGGTGTAGACGGTGGTGACCCGGTCGAAGAAGTTAACTCTCATTTCAAGGGCGCGATCGACGTATACCTTCGACTTGGCGTAAGTCGGGTTCATGAGGCTGCAGGTAAGAATGGATACTGGATGCAAGTCAATGGAATATATTCATTCCCCAGTAAGCTGCACAAAATTCGAGGCTACGCTGCTTGAAAATTTTCACTATCGGGTTCACGAAGCGGACGGCCGAAGATTTTTTTGGTTCTCTTCATGCGTCCGGCGTTTCAAAGATCGTAGATGTTAGACTGCGGGCGAATTCGCAGTTGTCTGGGTTTGCAAAGGTGCCTGATCTCCCGTATTTTCTTAGAAAAATATGTGGGATTGAGTACGAAATGCAGCCTCTTTTGGCGCCTACCGCAGATCTGCTAGATGCTTATAAGTCAAAGAGAATGACATGGGACGGATATGCTTCAAAGTATGTTGAATTAATCGAAGGAAGGGGGGCTTCAAGGATGGATGTCGCCTCCCTGGATGGCGTTTGTTTTTTGTGTAGTGAGCATCTCCCACATAAATGCCACAGGCGCGTCGCGGCTGAGTATTTGAGATCAGTGTTTGATGGTGATTTTGAGATAGTACATTTGTGAAAAATAGCATTACCATTGTTGGTGCTTCTGATGGCTTTAGGGACGAAGTCCTGTTGCGTGAGAAGCTTGGTAAGTATCTTCCCGGTGTTTTCGGAGGGGACGTCATTCTTTTGAATGACGTCTCCGGGATGCTTGGGAGATATTTTAAAGATGGTGTTCTTGACTCAATTTCGCCTTTCATGCACTTGCGTGAGAAAAGGAAGCTGATTTCCCAGGCTTCTCGATTTATTTATTTTTGGGACGGTGCAACCATAAGTGACTTTGTTCATCTTTCGGTTGTGAGTAGAAAGCCAGTAAAGACGATTTTTGTAACAACAACTCGAGTTGTTAATAAGGATCGAGGTTCTGAGTATGACGTATATATTGGGAGAGGGACTCCTTGGGGTAATCCATTTGCCATTGGTGAAAATGGAATGGATCGTCGTCAGGTGATTTCCGCATACAGGGAATTCTTTAAGAAGAAATTTATCGACGATCCCCAGGGGAATCGTGACATAAGAACATTGAAGGGCCTTGTTCTTGGGTGTCACTGCAAGCCAGAGGCTTGCCATGGTGATGTGATCTGCGAGTATCTTAACTCTCTTGACGAAGATGAGAGCTAGGCTCCATCGCCGGCAACACTAATTACTCAAGGGCTGGACAGGTTGGATCTGAGGATTTAATCGATTTTTCCTGGCGCTGACGTGGGTTCGGTGCCCTCTAGGTGTTCGTATGTTACTCAAGCAGCTGTCGCGTGGCACGGTTGATTGCTAGTCGCCATAGGCTTTCTACAGGCCGCTTCTGCGGTCGCTCGTACTGATCGCGCATGTGGCCCACAGGTATTCTCGTTTGCGCGCTTGCCATCTTCAATCCAGCTCTCGACCTCGGCCGCAAGGCGAATAGAGTGCACGCCTGGTGATGGCGACCGTCGCTTTGCTCTAGATGATCTCAGGAACCAACGCCGACTTGTCCTCCATCATTTCGCACGGCGGTAGCTCCTTTCGGGGAAAACGGTGCCTGTGAAGGAATTAGTGGATTACTACAGAGAATTCGAGGTCAATACTCTGGGGAATGTGATGGAAGATGGCGCTTATCAAAAACAGCCTCACGATGAAACTCCAAGAAACCAAGTTGGTTCGGGGAGAAGACTCCATATCGAAGCGATGCATTCATTTTCAGGCCGAGCCGAATTTGAACGTCGGTAGGCAGGCCCTTCGCAATTAGAAGGCGACCGCTAGACGAGAAGCTGATCCACCCCCGATCAAACAACAGGTCCGCATGGGGAGCCAGCAGAAGACCGTTCTCGCCATTAACGCGCTCGCTATCAGTACTATCTGCCCACGGCTTGATATGGCTCGCGCGAAGGAATCTCAGGTCCTCAATGCCGGTCAGTCGACAGCCCTTCTCAATGCCGATCAGGCGCTCGCGGAAGAGGCGTTGCTTCGTCCGCACTTCAGTTTCGCGTCTTACGCTGGTCGCGCCGACTTCATCGATAGTGGCATCGATCTCAGCCTGGTCCGTCTCGCTCGACGCGAGGCCCAGTGAAGCCTCCAGCGACCTCAAGCGGAACACGATCGCAGACCTTGGCTGCCCTTCTCGATCTGGTGTGCCAGGTTGAACGTAGGAGGACTGGCACATGAATCTACCAAGGTATCGATAGGGGCGCCCTTTGCCCATCATCTGAAACACTACGAGCGACTTGCCATCCTTGACGTGCTCACCAATTGCTCGGTTGCCCGCTACATACTTCATGTCTCCGACTTGACCCTCGCCGAAGTAATGAAAGACTTCGTCGTCGTCCCAGAAATCATGGTAGCCATGAGACACGCCGGCCTCGCCAGTGAACGCGATGACTAGCGGATGCTCCTTGGGTGTCGAAATGCCGCCTTGCTGTTGCCCGCCAAATACGCCATGGATCTGCTTTTGACGGTTGTAGAGCGCGCCCACCTCGAATGGGAGTTCCATCCTAGATCCCTGTCCCAGAAGCTAAGTGCCCAGGATTCTAGCCAGAACCAGGTTCCTTGCGCCATTGATTGACGCGTTTGGCTGCCGGGGCAGGGTGCAGATGGGGGTCTACTTGGGCACAGACCTAGGGCAGCTGCTCTCAGGTGCGCTCAGGTTCCTCCTGCGTCTCTCTGGTGAGCCCCATCCATCTTTCCAGCGCTGTAGCTCTATTACATCGCTTGCGACCGTAGACATAGTGACTATCAGAAGACTCGGCCCAGAGTTGTCCACGAACAGAACGGCATCGCCGCGTACGCTCATATCAAAGAAGCGTCTACTGGAATCATGCTTTCCGAGGATGACGCCTTGGCAAGCCAATGCTTCGGCGTAGTTCTCGGCATCGGCCCGAAACAGGGCAAACTCCGAGTCGGTGAGTCTTGGGTAGTTCTCAAGACTCATTGTGGTGGCTGGCGCGTACGTCCCTCCAATGATCAATCCCAATAGCGCTGCCGTTGTCAGGGCAAGCAAAGTCCGGCTCGGCATAGTGAGGCCAGTGTTGGGGGCTAAAGGGCTCAGACAGCGGCGAATGCTTGGGATCGTGCGTACGATCCGCGCATTGCACTCGATGTACGTAGCGAAGCGCGCTCTACTCCCGAACCTGCAGCCGCTCAATAGCCTGCGCAGTCAACGCTACACACGCCATCTTCAACCCTTCCATCACCCGATCCCCCAGGTACTCCTCGGGCGCGCCGTTCTGCCGAGTCCGCTCAGCAGCCAGCATCAGTTCCGCCACCACACGCAGCCCCGCCAGCGCGCAATCCGCATCCGCCAACTGAAGACAGCGCCCAGGCAGTTGATGCCGCTCCGGCCAAGGCTGGCCGTCCGCAGCCGCACCGGTTCCGATGCGGTGCAGCGTGGCGACGAAGGCGTTGGGATCGACGGAAGGTTCGCGCTCGGGTTCGGCGTTGTCCGGATCGTACTGCGCGTGCAGGGAACGGAAGTCCGATGTGTTCATGGCAATGCTCCGTACAGGACAGATAGCAGCGCCACCTATAAAGGCGGCGGACGGTGCGTGTCTCGAAAACCGGTGAGTACCCAAGCCGGCGGGCCCGAAGGCCCCCACGCACCGCCCGCCATGGAACGCGAACGGATTGCCAGCCGGCGCCATCCGAAGATGACGCCGACTGGCAAGCGTAAAGCACTGGGTATTCAGACGGGTTTTCGAGTCCCGCGCCACCCTCTTCCGGTGGCACGCCAAGAGATACCCGTGCAGCAACCAAATGCCAAGAATCCACAGGACTGATGATTGCCAGTCCTGACGCTTTCGGCATTGTCGCACACGGTGTTAAGCCAGCAAGCGATCGCTGCAACGGTCTTGAAGGGCTTGGCGCTATTGACCCCAAGCGTAGGAATACCTGCAGCCATGCCAATGGCCTAGGGCCAATCGCGACAAATTGGACCAGCGGTTCAGCCGGGCGGCGCCTCGGCCGTGGGCGCGAAGGTCAGACGGACCCGAACCCGCGCATGCAGCGCGACGCCCTCAACCACGACCGGATCAAAGCGCCACTGGTCCACTGCGGCAAACGCCGCACGATCAATCTCCCGCAGTCCGCTGGACCGCGCCACCATCACGTTGGAAACGTGAGCCCAGCTCATCCAGTTGAGCAACCAACAGCACCGCCATGGGGACCTGCAGCACGGTATCGAGCGGCGCGACCGGGGCCGTTGAATACACAACGGCAGGCGCCTGCCGCAGCTCGAAGGTGGGGTTGTCACCGCGCTTCACGAACACTTCAGTGGAAACCTGCAGGTCTGCCGTCATGGCCATGGCAGGTGTAGCGCCCAGCAGCATCAGAACGAGGTTCAGTGCCAGGGCGGTGTTGAAGGGGGGCATACGTGGTTTCCATTCCGGTGCGCTGCCAGCTTAGCGTCCATCCCCTGGCATCGCTTGCCTTGAATGCCGGCGTGCGGGACTTCTGCGCGGATTACATAGGCACGCCCGACCGTGGCCACAGCGCATCGTCGCGCTCCAGGTCGTAGTCGCTGCCGAACGCTAGCGCCGCCTCGCGCGGCGGGAGGTCTGCGTAGCAGCCCAGCAGGTACTCATCCATGCCGGCATCGCGATGGTCGATGGCGAACAGGTGGAGAAGTTCCTTGTCGAAGGCTTCCCGCCATGCGGTGTCTATCGTGGTCATCGTCATCCTCCTGAGTGCAGGAGAGGATGGCCTTCGCGGATCTCACGCGCTGGCAATCAATGCACGCGGATCTCAAATATCACTCGGACCCGCACACGTGCCGCCACGGCTGAACTTTTGTGTTCCGTAGGCGCGGCGCCACTGCCGGAGTGCATCCAGCGCCGCACGATATTCATCGGCAGGCGTCCAGCCCGCCGCTGGGCAATGTGAAGCCAGTTCAGGTCCTGCCGGCCGGTGCGGTGTATAAACTGCCGACACGTGAGTGCCCGAATGTGAGGAACGGATGCGACACCTACTGAGGCCATGGATGGTACTGCTGCCCCTCCTTATGGGCGGCTGTGGCACGCCGGCACCCCAGATGTATGGCGATGGTTTCCCTGTCGCAAAGCCGATGGACCTGGTCCATGCAGGTGCGACGGTAGAGGCGCGTTTCGAACTGCCACCGCCTTGGGAGAAAGATCCCAAGCCTCGCACGTTCCTGATCGGATTCCGTACCGGTGGGCCTGCCAAGCGTCCGGACATGAAGCCGGGCGATGTCGACTTCCTTGAAGGCGCCCGGATTCCCCTGAAGGTGCAGCTGTGGAAGCTGGAGGGGGACACCGAAACACCCATAGCACTGCAGGTATTGAATCGCGATCTGCCTGCTGTCTGGCAGGGCAGCCGATATCAACCGGCCAAGGGCGATGTGTACGAATACAGGAGCGCCGTCGGCGCGGATTCGAACAGTCTGGTCAATGCAGGAAAGTACGACATGTCCCTGGCCTACAGGGAGTACGAAGTGGCCCGTGCTGATTCCGGGGATCTGACGGCCGGTAAGTACCGGCTGAAGGTGACCAACCTTCAGGCAAATCCGGAAGTTGAACATCTCAACATCGAGCTTCTCGTCGCCAACTACAACGTGAAATAGGACTATGGACAGTCAAGCGAATAGTGCAGCCGCACCCCAGGAAGGCAAGAAGGGGCCCTACACCGTCACGGTCTACCTCGCTGCCCCGGGGACACCTGTTGCAGGCAAGGATGGCACGACCCACTCATCTTCGGCGGGCCATGCCTACTTCATGGTTGCCGATGGTGACAAGAAAGACGGATATGGGTTCTCACCAATAAAGACGGGGATCACCGGGCCTGGGCACGTGGTCAAGGGGGAATTCGAGACCTATCAGAACCCTCGGTTCTCCTACACGCTCGAGATCACCAAGGATCAATATGACAAGTTGAAGGCGTACGGCGAGGCGAGCGTCAATCGCGATCAGGACCGTTTCAATCTCAACTACAACGGTTTGTCGAACAGCTGTGTCGACTACGTGTGGACAGGCCTTGGTCAGGCCGGTCTGCGACCCAAGCTGGAGAAGCCCAATCCCGACTTCGAAGGGACGATGAAGGTGCTTCCGAACATCGATGCGCTGAAGAGCATCCCCAAGCCGTTCCCCGATAGCAAGCTCAATTCGACGCACGAGAACCCCCTTCCCAAGAAGCAAACCACGTTGCAGAAGCTGTTGACCGAGGTGGAGGGCGAACTGCCGCCGCAGGAGCGTTTGGCTGCACTGTCGCCGGAATCGCAGCAGCTGTTTGACCGCATGCGATCGGAGCTGCCTGAGAAGGTGAGCGATGCGCAGGTGATGTCAGCGATGGTTGCTGCGCGGGAGAACGGCATTCACCAGCCGCAACAGCTGCGCGATGTGGTGCTGCAGGAAGAGAAGATCTTCGTGATGGGCACGACGCCTGGCTTCAGGGCCATGGTGGATCTGAACCAGCCTCAGCAAAGCCTTGAGGAGGGGCTGGCCCGCAGTCAGCAGATCGACACGCGAGTGACTGAGCAGACCCGTCAGGAAACGCAGCAGCGCGAGGCGGCAACCCAGACGTCCGGCGGCAGGCAGATGGGCTAGTGCCGCCACCCGCGCGCTTTCGCGGCGCTGGTACTGCATGCTGGCTCACATATTCAGCAAGTCGCGATCGGCGTCCTCTATTCCTCCACCTGTCCCCCATCCCACCTATGCCATCATCCGCCCAGGACCGCAGCACCCAACAAGGCTGAGCAGGCATGGAGCAGGCAACTCGCTACACCGTAACCCTTTATCTGGCCGCGCCCGGCACCCCGCTGAAAAGTGGGGGCATCTCGCCGCGCGGCCACATGTACCTGCAGGTCGCTGCGGGCGACGAGGCCCACAGCTACGGCTTCGCACCACCGCGCCAGGCGCCGGGCGAAGCCCGCACCGGCGTGCAGTACGCGCAGGTGCGCCACGACGATGCCGACCAGCATCTGGACCCGTACTACAGCCGCACCCTAGAAATCACCGAGGAGCATTACGGCTGCCTGCGTGATTTCGCCGAGGAACCGGCCGAGTTCGAATTCGATGTGGATCGCCCGGCCACCATCAACCGTTGCAGCGATTTCGTCTGGGCGGCGCTGCACTATGCGGGCTTGCATCCGCTGCCGGCGCCGCTGGATGGCGGCAGCAACCTGGGCGAGTTCGCGGTGCTGTTCAACCTGCCAGAGATCCAGTGCATTGCCGCGCCGTTCCCGGGCAGTGATCTGAATGCCGAGACCCATCATGCGATGCCCGAGCGCGAGGCCGAGCATCATCGCCAGGGCGACCGCGCCAGCGATGAGCCGCCGCCGACGCCGATTGAAGTGGCCGGCACGCTGCTGGACCCTTCGCATCCGGACCATCGCCTGTTCTCGCAGCTGATCCAGAAAGTGGCCGAACTGGACGCAGCGCACGGCCGCCCGTTCGATGCGGCCAGCCAGCGCATCAGCGCCAGCCTGCTGGTGCTGGCCAAGCAGAACAACCTCTCGCGCGTGGACCACGTGCTGCTCAGCCAACCGACCCAGAACAGCCACGCCGCCGAGAGCATCTTCATCGTGCAGGGCGACCGCAACGACCCAGGGCACCGCCGCGCCAGCATCGCCACCGAGGTGGCGGCCAAGACCGATGTGGCCGATTCGCTGCGGTTGAAGGAGCAATGACGCGGCCACTTCGGCGGGGGCTGGTGGTACTGGCGGTGCTGGGCGCGCTGACGGCATGCCGTGCGTCACCAGCGCCTGAGGTTGCGCCGCCCCTGCTGACGCGCGCACAGGCCGAGGCCCGCACGGTTGTGCCGTTCACGCGGGCCGTGCAGTTGCAGAAGGCCGGTCGGATTGCCGAGGTCACGTTTGATTTGCCGGCGGCCCAGAAGCCGGCCATTCCGATCCTGAACATTGGGTTGCGGCTGCAGGATACCGACGCGCGACGGCTGCTGGATGCTTCGGAGAAGATCACTCTCGGACGTTTGCCAGCGCGGCTACGCCTGGAGCGGATTGATGGCAGCGCGGCTCGTCATGTACAGCTCTGGCAGCGTACCCGCGATGGACGCGACTCGCAGAAGATCGGGGATGATGGCGTGGTCACAGACCTGACGACGGGGAGTGTGGACATCAACAGCTTGGCCGAGGCCGGGTTGTACTCTGAAGACGTGCTCTATCGCACGCTGCAGCTGGCGCAGGTCGGAGGCATTGCACCCGGGCGCTACGTTCTGCGGGTCGACCTTGTGGAGGATCGACCCCAGCTGGACGGCCTGAAAGCAGAACTGATCGTTGGCTACCAATCACTAGGAAAGTAGACATGCACAAGGACGATGCCGAACGCTACAGCGTAACCATCCATCTGGCGGCCCCCGGCACGCCGCGCTACGGCCGTGATGCCGAGGGAAACAGGTTTCTGCTGGAGCCTTCGTTCGCGGGGCACATGTTCCTGTCGCTGCGCCGTTCGGGTGAAGCCTTGCCGGAGAGCATTGGTTTCACCCACGCAGGCACCAAGGACGAGCCGAACAGGGGCAAAGTCGATGACATGGACGTGTCGGTCTACGACAAGCCCCGCTTCGAGCGCACGATCGAGATCAGCAAGGCGCAGTACGACCGCATCCTCGAGTTCTCGGCAGACCCGAAGAAGCACGGCTTCGACATGAACTACGACTTCTTCTCCAACGCCTGCACCGATTTCGCCTGGGGTGCCCTGAACCACGCAGGCCTGCGCCCGGTCGGGCTGGCCGGGGAGATCACCAACTACGAGGGCGCCACCAGGGTCCTGGACAACATCCGCGCCGTCAACGCCATTCCGCAGCAGGTGAAGGGCAGCGAGCTGGACGGGGTGCAGTGGAACCCGATGCCGAAGCAGACCTTCCGCGAGTGGATGTTCACCGAGAACGGCGAGCAGTGGCGCGGCAACAGCACCCTCGCGGCAAGCGGCACGCCCGCAGACCCGGCGCACGGGGATCATGCCCGTCTCAACCAGATCCACCAGCAGGTGGCCGACCTCGGCGCTTTCGGTGCACGCAACGGCAATGTCAGTGCCAGCCTGCTCGCGCTGTCGAAGGAGCAGCAGTTTTCGCGCGTGGACGAAGTGGTGCTGGGCGAGCAGCGCGGTGATACCGCGCCGAAGCTGTTCATCGTGCAGGGGGACCGCGGTGACCCGGCACACCAGCGCGCCAGCATGCCGGCGGAGCTGGCAGCGCAGGCACCGGTAGAGGCCTCGTTCGAACGGGTGGCGCAGATGCAGCAGAACCTGCCGCAGCGCGATGTGCAGCGGCTGCAGGAAGAGCAGCAACTGCAACAGAGCCACGGCCCGCGGATGGCATAGCCGGCGGGTAGCGCCAAGGTCGAACGTCTGCCATGCCCGCGCCGGCGCACGCCACGCCCCCCCACCTGCTACCATTCCCCCGCAACCCCAGCCAGCCCACCCGCGCAGACAGATGCAGGTCGGGCCGTCGCAGTACGGCCCAGCGAGCCAGGACACCTTCCCGTGCCCATTCAAGGACGCTCGCATGTTCCGTACTCCTCTCTTCCGCTCGGCCGCCCTGGCCGTTGCCGTTTCGCTCAGCCTCGGCGCGCCTTCTGCATTCGCCGACAATGCGCCCGCCGCCAGCGCCACCGCCGCCGTGCAGCGCCAGGCCGTGGCCAAGGGCCTGTACGAGCTGGCCTACAGCCCGAAACAGAACGCCTTGTTCGTGGCCTCCTCCGGCGGTTTCGGCGATGACGCCGGCCCGGCCCAGGTGCTGCGCCTGAATCCGGCCACGCTGGCCGTGGAAACCCGCATCCCGCTGGAGCGCAAGGCGTTTGGCGTGGTGCTGGATGACGCCCACAACCGCCTGTACGTGGGCAACACCGTGGACCTGTCGGTGACCGTGGTCGACACCGCGCGGAACAAGGCCGTCGGCACCATCCAGTTGATGGAGAAGAAGACCGGCAAGGACGGCAAGGCCGCCTACACCCACGACCTGCGCGAGCTGGTGGTCGACAGCGCCGCCAACCGCCTGTACGTGACCGGCCACAGCAGCCAGCCGGACGTGAGCAGCGTGCTGTTCGTGATCGATACCACCACGCTGAGGGTGATCAACACCATCGATGGCCTGGGCAATGCCAAGGCACCGGGCCTGGCGCTGGATGTCGCCAACAAGCGCGTCTACACCAGCAACCTGTTGGCCGAGCTGGTGGTGGTGGGCACCGATTCGAACAAGGTGGTGGCGCAGCACAGGATCGCTGCCGAGCAGCCGATGAACATCGCGCTGGACCCGGCCGGCAAGCGCCTGTTCGTGACCGACCAGGGCTCGGAATTCCTGCGTGGCTACCAGGCCAAGAGCAGCGGCCTGGTCAGCAAGCATCCGGGCCAGCGGGTGCTGGTGCTGGACCGCAGTACCGGCAGGGAACTGGCCAGCATCCCGACCGATGCCGGCCCGCTGGGCATCCTGCTGGATGCACCGCGCAAGCGCCTGTACGTGACCAACCGCGAAGCCGGTACGGTTACCGCGTACAACAGTGACAGCTACCAGAAGGTGGCGACCTACAAGGTGCCGACCCACCCGAACAGCCTGGCGCTGGATGCGAAGAACAACGTGCTGTTCGTGAGCATCAAGAACGGCGAGAAGGATGACAAGGGCGCTGACGAGAGCGTGGCGCGCATCCAGCTGTAAGGCGCTGACGCAAGGCCCCGCGCCGTCGCGCGTCGCATGAGGAAGGCAGGGCGCAGGCTCTGCCTTCTTCTTTGCCCGGTTGCAGTGCAATAGGCTGCCCGCTAGGGTTGAAGCCCATGGCAGGGAGCCAAAGGATCTGAATCATGCTGGCTATCCGCCGCTGGCTGCGCGCCGGCCTGATCTTCACGCTGGCGGGTGCACTCGGCGCCTGCAGCCGCATACCGGATGCACCGGAGCCGCTGGATCTGGTCAAGCCGATCAACGTGACCCAGTCTGGCCAAGCGGTGCGGTTCGAGTTCGAGACGAATGCCCGCAACTTCCACCCGGGTCGCACGTATGCGCTGGAGCTGGAGTTGCAGCGCCAAGAGACGCGAAAGCCCGACGAGCCTGACGTGGGCACAATGCGGATCCCGTTCGAGGTGATCCTGCAGCAATGGCGTGCTGATGCCTGGAAGGATGTTCCCACCTACGACAGCCATCAAGCCGGGGTGCTCAATGCCGGTGAGCAGCTTCCGGAATGGCATGCATCCGGCGAATGGCGGTATACGTCGCCGCACATGGGCAGTGATGGCCAGTACACGCTGAGCCTGGTTGCTCTGCCAGTGGAAATTGACTCCCGCTACCGCGTGGACGTGCGCACGGTGCAGAGGACCGAGGCACTGCAGGATTACTCGGCCCGCTTGCGGATCCATGCCGCCCGTCCCGCCGGAAAGTAATCAATCGCCTGGTTGCGGCGCCACTGGTCGCTCGCCAGGATAGGTACTTCATGGCAGGACGCCAAAGGGTCTTCATCATGCTGGGTATCCACCGCTGGCTGCGCGCCGGCCTGATCTTCACGCTGGTGGGTGCACTCGGCGCCTGCAGCCGCATACCGGATGCACCGGAGCCGCTGGATCTGGTCAAGCCGATCAACCTTGCCGAGCCAGGCCAGACGGTGCGGTTCGAGTTCAAGACGAATCCCCGCAGTTTCTATCCGGGTCGACCCTACGTGCTGGATCTTGAGGTGCAGCGACATGGCCCCGGGCCTGACAGTGGGCCTGACATGGACAATGTTCATGTTCCCTTCCAGCTGTCCCTGCAGCGCTGGGTCGCAGGTGCCTGGCAGGACGTTGCAACGTCTGATGTCCATCAGGCAAGGGCGCGCAGTCTGGGTCAGCCGCTACCCGAATGGCATGAGTCGGCAGACTGGCGCTACGCGCATCAGGTATCGATGGACGCCAGCCGATACAGGTTGAGCATCGTCACCCTGCCGATGGAAACCGATGCCCGCTACCGCCTCGATGTGCGCACGGTGCAGCCCACCCTCTTGCTCCAGCATTACCCGGCACAGCTGCGGGTCCACGCGGACCCTCTGTCGGGAAAATGATCAGAGACTTGCGCCGCTCCGCCAACAACGCTGGAGGCGGCTCAGCCCAGACGGTGTGCCGGGTTCTGCTGCTGCTCCTGCTCACGGATCTGCTGTTCGGGCACTAACCCCACGGCCGGCTGCTGCGGGGCCAACCCCAACTTCTGCATCGACTGCTCCACCGGCGTCTGCGCCGCTACGGCCGTCGGCATCATCGCGCGCAGGTGCGCCGGATTGGCCGGGTCGCCCTGCACCACGAAGACGTTGTGCCCGGCCGGGTGCTGGGCCGTGGCGTTGCTGACCAGCACGTGGTCGACCTGCTGCAGGCCCTGCTCGCGGGCGAGCACGGTCAGGCTGGCGGTCAGGCGCTCGCTGGTCTGGTCGAACGGACGCCCATGCTGGGCGTCCAGTGCGGCCACGCCCTGACGGATCTGCTGGTTGAGGCCGTAGTCGGGGTGGTTGGGGGTGATCTCTGCCATGGCGATCGAACGGTAGCGGTGGGTCGGGGTCAACCCCGCCAGTATAGATCCGGCCGGTGAAGGGCGCCGGAAAGGTCAGTCCGCCGGCCGGTGGTCATAGCTGATCACCCGTTCGGCCAGCCAGTGCCCGTCCACGCGGCGCCAGACCTGGATGAAACGGGCCTGGCCGACCCAGTGCTCCACGCCGTCCTTGCCGCGCTCGTGGAAGCGGTGGTCGCCGATTTCCAGCGCCCGCTCGTCGTGCAGCGGGAATACCTGCAGCGAGGAGTCCACCAGCTCGCGCCGCAGGCGCCAGCCGTCCTTGCGCGCGTTGTCGCACAGGTTGGCCACGCTGCGGCGGAAATCCTCGCGGTTGCTGGCCGACTTGCCGTCCTTGTCATGGAAGAACTCCATGTCTTCGGTGGTCATCGCGGCGGCCTTGTCGGCGTCGCAGGCCTCGAAGGCGACGGCGAACAACTGGCTGTCGGCCTGGCGGATCTGTTCGCGCAGGTCATCGACGGGCGACGGTGCTGCGGCGAGGCCGGCGGCCAGCAAGGGCAGGGTGAGCAGCAGCATGGCAAGACTCCCGGGGATGGTCTGCGCAGGCTGACATGCCGGTGACCACGGCGGTACGGCGCTGCGACGAAACCGCCTGGGCGCGGTGCGAAGGCCGGCCAGGCCGGTGCGGCTTCGCGTGGCGGCATGTGCAGGCGATGTCATGAGGGGGCGTGATTCCCTCACGGCTGCCACAGGACGCGGCCGCTAGCCTGCACTCCTCCCCTTCCACAGGAGCGCCCATGCCTGCTTCCCGCATCCGCCTGCATGTTGAAGATACCGGTGGCGACGGCCGCCCGGTGATCCTGATCCACGGCTGGCCGTTGTCCGCCGATGCCTGGAAGACCCAGGTGGCGATCCTGCGCGATGCCCAGTATCGGGTCATCAGCTACGACCGGCGCGGCTTTGGCCGCTCTGACAAGCCGGCCGAGGGCTATGACTACGACACCCTGGCGGCGGACCTGGCGGGGTTGATCGAGGAACGTGACCTGCACGATGTCACCCTGGTCGGTTTCTCGATGGGCGGTGGCGAGGTGGCGCGCTACGTGGCCAACCACGGCCAGGATCGCCTGCACAGTGTGGTGTTCGCTGCGGCGGTGCCGCCGTTCCTGCTGCGCAGTGACGACAACCCGGAGGGGCCGCTGACCCAGGACAAGGCCGATGAAATGCGCAGCGGATTGGAGAAGGATCGCGAAGCGTTCTTCGACGGCTTCACCCGCGACTTCTTCAGCGCCCACGGCCAGCTGATGGTGACCGAAGAAACGCGCCAGGCGGCGATCGCGCTGTGCCATCAATCCGACCAGACGGCGGCACTGGGCTGCATGCACGCGTTTGCCACTACTGATTTTCGGGATGACCTGAAAAAGATCACGGTGCCGACCTTGATCCTGCACGGTGACAGCGATGCCATCGTGCCGTTTGAGGGCTCCGGCCAGCGTACCCACAAGGCCATCAAAGGCAGCGAAGTGGTGATCCTGGAAGGCGCGCCACATGGCTGCAACACCAGCCACGCCGACCGCTTCAATCTGGCCCTGCTGAACTTCCTGAAGCGCTAAGCTGCGGCCATGCGCCAGACCAGAACCCCCCCATGGAAGAAGCCCAACCCCAAGGGCCAGACGTCGCAACCGCTATCGGATGCGCAGAAGGCGGCGG
Organism: Stenotrophomonas maltophilia D457; assembly: GCF_000284595.1. Lineage (GTDB taxonomy): Bacteria > Pseudomonadota > Gammaproteobacteria > Xanthomonadales > Xanthomonadaceae > Stenotrophomonas > Stenotrophomonas muris. Next base: position 493,025 of record NC_017671.1, read on the forward strand.
CACGGCAACGTGCCGAGGAGAACGGGCGGAGCTATCCCAACCTGGTCGACAACATGTGGGCGGCGAAGCTGCCGCGTGGGTCGTGATTCAAAGGCTGGGTGTAGTCCTGGTGTAGAGCCGAGCCGATGCTCTGCTGGCGCGCGCAGCGCGTGCCAGCCGGAGAAGGGGCAAAGGGCAGCGGGGCATGGACTCGGCGCTAAGGGCCGGGCAGTGGCTGCCAGCCCGACTCCCTCCACGGCGCAACCTCGCGTTGCTGTACGTCAATGGCCTCGATTGGCAACCCGGCCAGCCGTGCCAGTTCCGCACGCAGCATTTCGGTGTCCAACGGCAGCGCGATGGCCACCTGCAGGCGGTCGCCCTGCTGCCGGACCTGCACGGGCACGACCGCATGGGCTTCATGCTCACCGCCGGTGCGACCGATCGGGTAGCGCATCGCCGTGGGCCGCCCCAGCTGTGCGAGCGCGGGTTGCCATGCCTCCAGCACGACGGGCTGTGCGGCCACGGGAACCTGCGCCTCGACGACGGTTCCCGCATAACCGGTGAGATTGTCCACCATCACCTGGAAGCGTGCGCCATCGGGGATGACCAGCACGGTGGCGATCAGCGCCATCAGCGAGAGGATGGCCGCGGCGACGTGCCAGCTGCGGGGTGCGGTGGCGGCGCGGGTTGCCGTGCGCAGGCCCGGCTTGCGCCGCAGCTTGCGCGCGTAGATGCGTCGATCCTTCCTGCGGGGGCTGCTGCTGTGCTCCGGCAGGTTCAACGGGACGCGTGGCATCCGGGCGACGCGCGCATTGATCAGGCGCGAGAGCAGCCACCATGCGAGCACGAACGCCAGCAGTGGCAGCAGCGTTCGTACCACCAGATACAGCATCACCATCGGGAACATCCTGCTTGGCACACACGGATTCAATCAACCTCGTCATCGTAACGGCGCTGCGTGGTGCGTGTCGCATCCGCCAGCCGACACGTGCGAAGCGCTTGGTTAGGATGGCTCTTTGCTGTCATGGATGAACCGATGAGCGCCGCCACTTCCCGAATCCGCCGCATCTGTGGGCAGGGGCCGATCCTGTTGATGCTCCAGTGGGTCGCGCTGCTTTCTGTGGTGCTGGCTGCCGGCTTCTTCCATTACCGCGTGGAGCTGTTGCTGGAGCCGGTGACGGTGGCCTGTGGGGGCCCGGACGCGCAGGCGCGATTGCAGGTTGCCGAACAGGTGATGGCGCGTGCGGGCGCACTGGATGACTGGCAACCCCTGGGCTGGATTCCATGGGTAGGCCTGGTGCTGGCCTTGCTGGGGGCCATGGCGGTATGCGCAAGCCGTGCGCTGTGGCTGCGCGATCGGCTGCGCACGGCGAACGTGGCGCTTATGGTGCTGCACGGTGGCGCACTGGCTTTGGCCGGATGGGTACTGCACCTGTACGAGGATGCGTGGAGTAATGTGGCGCGGCTGTCACCCACGGCGTGCCTGGTGGAGCTGGTGTCGGAGGGCGATGTACCGCTGGAGCAGGCGCAGCGCGTGGTGTTCCACATCCTGACGCGGGTGAACGCGCCACTGCTGCGTAATCCGGATGATCTGGCGCTGGTGTTGACGGTGCTGTTGTTGGCCGCGATGGCCGGCGGCGTTGCCCTGTGGCGTGCGATCGCGCGGGCCCGGGCGGGCTGAGCACGCTCGGCGGCGCGCGGCAATCGCGCTACAGTCGACGCCTCGCCACTCCAGGGAAGACCCGATGCGCTTGTTGCTGCGTGCGTTGCCGTTGTTGCTGTGTTCGCTGGCGGTGCATGCCGCCGAGGTGGACCGCCGTATCGCGGTGACCATCGATGACCTGCCATGGGCACGGCTTGACCAGATCGTGCCGCCGGATCTGCAGGAACGGCATGAGGCGTTGATGGCCCAGCTGCGCGAGGCTGGCGTGCCGGTGGTGGGCTTCGTCAACGAGAACAAGCTTGAGGTTGATGGACAGGTGCAGCCGACGCGGGTACAGATGCTGCGCGACTGGCGCGATGCCGGCTATGTGCTGGGCAATCACACGTACTCGCACATGGATCTGAATGCGAAGGGCCTGGCGGCGTTCCAGCAGGATTTCCTGCGCGGCGAGACGGTGCTGCGGCCGCTGCTGGCCGAGAAGGGGCAGGCGCCGCAGTGGATGCGCCACCCTTACCTGCGTGCCGGGCGCACCGCGGATGAGCGGGTGCAGATGGATGCGTTCTTCAAGCAGCATGGCTACCGCGTGGCACCGGTGACGGTGGACAACGGTGAGTGGGTGTGGGCGTTCGCCTATGCCAACGTGATGAACGAGCAGGCGGACTCGCCCGCGCGCGCGGCGACGCTGGCGCAGCTGCGCAAGGGCTACGTGCCGTACATGCTGAACAAGCTGGACTATTACGAGAAACAGTCGCAGGCGCTGCTGGGGTACGCGCTGCCGCAGGTGTGGCTGATGCACGCCAATGAGCTCAACGCGGCCATCTTCGCCGAACTGGTGGCGGCCACGAAGCGCCGCGGCTATCGCTTCATTTCGCTGGACGAGGCGATGCGTGACCCGGCCTATGCGCGGGGTGCCGAGGGCTACAACGGCCGCTATGGCCCGAGCTGGCTGCACCGCTGGGCGATGGCGGAGAGCAAGCCGAAGGATTTCTACGCCGGCGAGCCCGAGGTGCCGGCGTGGGTGATGAAGCTGGCCAAGGTCGATTCGGAGTAAGGCTCAGCGCTTGACGGCCAGCACGCCGTCCAGCGCCAGTTCGGCCTTGAAACCAGCCTTTTCCAGGCGCTTGGCCACTTCACGCGGCACGTCGCGGCCGCTGGTCAGCTTGTTCGGCGCACCGGTGTAGTGGAACAGGCGGCCGCCCTTGCGGATCACGCGGGCGAGGTGGTCGTAGAACACCTGTGAGTACAGCTCGCCGGCGATGCCGAAGCGCGGCGGGTCGTGCAGGATCGCGTCGACACTGTTGCTGGCCACCTGTTCGATCTGCTGCGAGACGTCACCGTGGCTGAACTGCAGGCGGCCACCGGCGGCAGCCGAGTCCGGATCCGGCGACCACGGGTTGAGCGTGCGCAGCCACATCACATCGGCGTTCTTCTCGAACGAGCGGATCTGGCCGACACCGGCTTCCAGCGCACAGGCAGCGAAGTAGCCGAGGCCACCGCAGGTATCGAGGATGACCTTGCCGGCCGGGGCGACCAGCTCCACCTTGCGGCGTGCATCCTCGAACGGCGACAGCTTCGAGGTCGGCAGCATCTTGATGCCGTCGATCTCGAAGGTCGGTGCGCCCCATTCGGTCGGCACCAGCTTGATCAGCGAGCCGCTGTAGCGCGAGATCGGCGCGAAGTCCTCGCCATCCCAGTAGTACAGGGTGCGGTCCTTCAGCTTGCCCGGCCAGGGATAGGGCTGGCCCCGGAAGTGGAAGCCGTCCGCATCGAGCGCCACGCTGTCCTGGCTGCGCCCGAGGTCGAGCGAGCCCTGCCAGTCGGCGGCGCCCTTTTCATGGGCACGGCGCAGGGTATCGGCGCTGTCGCGGGTCAGCAGGGGGCCGGTGTAATGGGGCACGGCGGGTACCGGGGCGGTTCGGGGGAGGGCATGGTACCGCAGCTGTTGTAGAGCCGAGCCCGCCCTAGGCTCCACCATGCCTGCATCCACGCATGGCGTGGATCTTATCTCTTGCCGATCTGGCACCTTGGGTGCCGAGAGCCCGGCGTGGGCGACCGTGTGGATCCGGGTCTTGCGACCGAGAAGTAGCTTGGGTCCCCACGCCGGATTCTCCCTGAACCGCCCGAACAGTTGGTTGAGTTGGCGCTCGAACTGATAAGACTGGGCAAGCGGGGAGAGCTCTCGACCCTGTCAGCCTAGCGGAGTTCTGTCATGTTTGGGATCGGGATCGATGTGAGCAAAGCCACGCTGGATGTGGCCGTCCATGGAGAGCAGTTTCGCCAATTCAGCAACGACAAGCGCGGCTTTGTGCGCTTGATTCGGTGGCTGAAGACGTGGCCGATCAAGCAGGTCGTTCTTGAGGCAAGCGGGGGCTACGAGCGTGCTGCTCTGGATGTATTGCACGCCGCCGGCCTGCCGATGGTGCGAATCAATCCGGCGCGTGCACGGCGATTTGCCCAAGGCACGGGCCGTGCCGCCAAGACCGATCGGCTCGATGCGACAGTGCTGGCGCAGATGGCCCATTTGTTACCGCTGACCCGCTACGTACCGCCTGCCCCTTGGCAGCAGCGTCTGGCTGAATTTGCGCAATGCCGCAGGCATCTGGTGCAGATGCGGGTCAGTGAGATGCAGCGCTTGCGGCGATTGGTCGATCCGGATCTGATTGCGATGAAGCAACGCCATATAGCCCAGCTATCTGACGACCTGAAGCAACTGGATAAAGCTATTGCCGAGCAGCTTGAGGGACAGCCTGGCTGGAAGAACATCGGCGCGCTCAAAGGCGTCGGCCCCATCCTGATCAGCACACTGGCCTGCGAGTTGCCCGAACTGGGCAGCTTGGGAAGCAAAGCCATAGCATCGCTGGTGGGGTTGGCCCCGATGAACCGCGAAAGTGGCACCTGGCAGGGCCAACGGCGGATCAGTGGTGGGCGCGCAGTGGTACGCGAAGCCCTTTACATGGCGGCCCTGACGGCCATCCGGTACGAGCCAAGACTGCGCGCGTTTTACGCTGGCCTGAAGGCCAAGGGCAAAGCGAGCAAGGTGGCGCTCGTGGCGGTCATGCGCAAAATGCTGGTGATCCTCAACGCCCGTAAGCGGGACGCCGAGGTGGCCCTCGGCTGCCCCTGACAAGACAGTTGCTACTGCAAACGTAGCCGAGCGTGGGCTCGGCTCTACAGTTCAATCGCACTTCACCGCATACACGGGCCCGGCCCCGATCAGCATCAGCGCCATGTAGTCGCTGTCGCTGGCCTTGCCCTTCAGCGTCGCGCCCTTGTTGAAGTGGAAGATGCCGAAGCCGCCGGACATGCGGATCAGGGCACTGTCGATCTGGTCGGCGTCGTCGCGGAAGTAGCGGCTGATCTCGCTGGACGTGGCCTTGTGCAGGGCGTTCGGTTCGCGCTGCCACTGCTCGCCACGGCTGAAGGAAACGAAGTACTGGCCGCCTTCCTTGTCGATGCGGAAGTCGGCGGGCTTGCGCGCGCCGGTGGCGAAGCAGCCCTGCAATGGGTCGGCGGAGAAGGGAAGCCGCGCATCGTCGCCGCAGGCAGTGAGCAGCAGGAGGGCACCGGGCAGCAGCAGGCGGAGCGTGCGCATGGGATGTCCCTACAGGGCAGGTGCGGCTAGTGTAGGCAGCACGCGGGCGTGGCCCGTACAGAAATTCGGCAAGGACACAGGGGTTTTCGGATGGCGCAGGGCAAGGCACCGTGGTGCGGCGTGGCCAGTTGGCTGGGGATTGCTGTGGGGTGGGGGGCAGGCACCGTGGCGGCGCAGGCGGCAGTCGCTGCCGGTGGCAATGGCATGGCCGCTGGGCTGGGCGTGGGCGTGCTGGGCGCGGCCTTGGTGGGCGGCGGCCTGGCAGTGGCCGCGCGCGTGCGTGGCGAGCGCTGGCCATGGATCGGCATCAGCGGTGCGGTGCTGAGCGCGCTGCCGCTGCTGATGTACCTGCTGCGGATGATGCTGAAGCTCTGACTGTAGAGCCGAGCCATGCTCGGCTGATGGCCTGCGGCAGCCGAGCATGGCTCGGCTCTACAAGTGCGACGGCAGTCGGACAAAATCAGCTGCGGTGGATCTCCACCGTTACATGCACCAGTTCTTCGTGGATCGCCAGCGCGTTGCGCACGGTATCGGCATCCAGCGTGGCGTCACTGGTGACCACGCTGGCGCTGACCGCGTATTTGCCACGACCGACCTGCCAGACGTGCAGGTCGGCCAGGCGTGCCGGCCACGGGCCCTGTTCGATCACTTCGCGCACTTCGGCCACCACCGGCGCGTCCATCTGCGCGTCGAGCAGGATGCGGCCGCTGTCGCGCAGCAGGCCGACCGCCCACACCGTGACCAGTACGGCGCCAACCAGGCCCATCACCGGGTCCAGCCAGGTGAGGCCAAGCAGCTTGCCGCCGAGCAGGGCGACGATGGCCAGCACCGAGGTGGCGGCGTCGGCCAGCACGTGCACGTAGGCCGAGCGCAGGTTGAGGTCGTGACCGTGCGCATGGCCGTGGTCGTGGTGTTCGTGGCCATGCCCGTGGTCATGGCCATGGTGATGATGCGCGTGGCCCGGGCTGTCGTGCAGCCACCAGGCACACAGCAGGTTCACGCCCAGCCCGACCGCCGCGATGGCGATGGCTTCGTTGTAGTGGATCGGTGCTGGTACCCACAGCCGCTCCAGCGATTGCACGGCCATCAGCGCGGCCACGCCGAGCAGGGCGACGGCGCTGGTATAGCCGGCCAGGATCTCGATCTTCCAGGTGCCGAAGGCGAAGCGCGGGTCGTGCGCGTAGCGGCGTGCGCAGCGGTACGCAAACACCGAGAGCCCGAGCGCCAGCGCATGCGAACTCATGTGCCAGCCGTCGGCGAGCACGGCCATGGAGTTGAACCACCAGCCGCCGACGATCTCCACGACCATCATGCTGACGGTGAGCCACAGGGCGCGGCGGGTATTGCGTTCGGCCAGCGGGTTGCCGTCGTCGAAGCGGTGTTCGTGGCGACGGGCGGCGGCAAGGGCGTCCAGGTGCATGGGGGCCAGCGGTGGAGTGGATACCCCCATAGGGTATATGATTCCGGCATGGCTCATGTACACAAGCATCGAAAGCAGTTGCTGACCCGGGTGCGCCGCATCGGCGGCCAGGTGGCGGCGTTGGAGCAGGCGCTGGACAGGCCGGAGGGTGAGGCCGGCGACTGTGCGGACGTGCTGGTGCAGGTTGCCGCCGTGCGCGGTGCCGCCCATAGCCTGCTGATGGAGCTGCTGCACGAGCACCTGCAGGAACACGTGGTGGGCGCCGAAGACCCGCAGCAGCGGGCGGCCGAGGCCCAGGTGCTGGTCGAGCTGCTGCGCCGCTACGGCAAATGACCGGGTAGTGCCGGCCGCTGGCCGGCGACTGCAGGTTGTCTTCCCCGTTCATGAGGTTGCCGGCCAGCGGCCGGCACTACCCGTGGCGGTGTCGCGCGTTCCAGATATGCGTGGCGGCCAGCAGCAGGCTGCCGGTGACCGTCATCGGTGTTTCCCAGTCGTGCGAGGGCAGCGCCAACGCGCCGGCCAGCAGCAGGCCGAGCCCGGCGCCGGCGGTGGCCCAGGCCAGCACGGGCAGCGGGTGACGGCGTTCTGCCCGCCACAGCGCGTAGCCGGTCAGCGGCAAGGCGATGGCCACGAACAGCAGATGCACCCATTCCGCTTCGGCCCACGTGCCGAACAGCGGCAGCGCGGCGGCAAGCAGGGGCAGCGCCAGGCAGTGCAGCAGGCACAGGCTGGACAGGGCGACCGCGCCGGCATCAAGCAGGGCGGCAGAAGGCGACTTCATGGGGGAGGTTCCTTGCGCAGCAATTGTTATACAGTAACATTTCCGTTCCGCAGCCAACCCGCTCCGACATGAACACTGTTTCCCGCGCCGACCGTCGCCTTCCGGTCACCGTGCTGTCCGGCTTCCTCGGGGCCGGCAAGACCACCCTGCTCAACCAGATCCTGCGCAACCGCGAGGGCCTGCGTGTGGCGGTCATCGTCAACGACATGAGCGAGGTCAACATCGATGCGCAGCTGGTACGCGAGGGCGGCGCCGAACTGCGCCGCACCGAAGAGACGCTGGTGGAGTTCAGCAATGGCTGCATCTGCTGCACGCTGCGCGATGACCTGCTGCAGGAAGTGCGGCGCCTGGCCGATGCGGGGCGCTATGACTATCTGCTGATCGAGTCGACGGGCATCGGTGAGCCGATGCCGGTGGCGGCCACCTTCGCGGTACGCGACGAGCAGGGCTTCAGCCTGAGTGACATCGCGCGCCTGGACACGATGGTGACGGTGGTGGATGGCAGCGCGTTCCTCGCCGACTTCGGCTCGACGCTGCGCCTGGCCGAGCGTGGCCAGCAGGCTGGGCCGGATGACGATCGCGGCGTGGTCGACCTGCTGTGCGAACAGGTCGAGTTCGCCGACGTGATCGTGGTCAGCAAGGTCGATCAGACCGATGACGAAGTGCTGCAGGACACGCTGGCCGTGCTGCGTGGCCTGAACCGCGACGCGAAGCTGCTGCTGTCCAGCTTCGGTGACGTGCCGCTGGCCGAGCTGCTGGACACCGGTCGCTTCGACTTCGAGCGTGCGCAACGTGCGCCGGGCTGGGTAAAGGAGCTGCGTGGCGAGCACACGCCGGAAACCGAGGAGTACGGCATCGCCAGTTTCGTCTACCGCTCGCGGCGACCGTTCCATCCCGCGCGTTTCGCCCGCGCGTTGCAGTCGGGCATGCCGGGCGTGATCCGCAGCAAGGGCTGGTTCTGGCTGGCCAACCGCATGGACTGGGTGGGCGAGCTGAACACCGTAGGTGCCGCGACGCGGACGCAGGCGGCGGGATTCTGGTACGCCGCACGCGATCGCGTGCGTGCTGGGCTGGAGGACACGCCGCCGTTGCTGCCGCCCACGCCGCTGCCGTACAGCGACCTGGGCTGGGCGCGGCAGCAGGCCGATTGCTGGAGCGCACCGTTGCCGGGGCCGGAAGACTTCCCGGATGCGGCCGCGCACTCGGCGATGCAACGCCTGTGGCACCCGTTGTGGGGGGATCGCCGCCAGGAGCTGGTGGTGATCGGCGTGCACATGGATGAGCGTGCGGTACGTGCGGAACTGGATGCCTGCCTGCTCAACGACCAGGAGCTGCGTGCGGGCCCGCTGCTGTGGCATCAGTTGCCGCAGGCGTTCCCGGTGTGGAAGCGGTGACGGTGCACTGAGGATCGATGGGTTGCCGGCCAGCGGCCGGCACTACCCCTGGTCGATATGCCATGCGTGGATGGATGCATGGCGGAGTCGAGCATGGCTCGACTCTACAATGTGATCCGTCGCGGCCAATCCTGTAGAGCCGAGCCCATGCTCGGCTGCTGCAGTAGATCCAGGCATGGCGTGGATCTTATCTCTTGCCGATCTGGCACCTTGGGTGCCGAGAGCCCGGCGTGGGCGACCGTGTGGATCCAGGTCTTGCGACCGAGAAGTAGCTTGGGTCCCCACGCCGGATTCTCCCTGAACCGCCCGAACAGTTGGTTGAGTTGGCGCTCGAACTGATAAGACTGGGCAAGCGGGGAGAGCTCTCGACCCTGTCAGCCTAGCGGAGTTCTGTCATGTTTGGGATCGGGATCGATGTGAGCAAAGCCACGCTGGATGTGGCCGTCCATGGAGAGCAGTTTCGCCAATTCAGCAACGACAAGCGCGGCTTTGTGCGCTTGATTCGGTGGCTGAAGACGTGGCCGATCAAGCAGGTCGTTCTTGAGGCAAGCGGGGGCTACGAGCGTGCTGCTCTGGATGTATTGCACGCCGCCGGCCTGCCGATGGTGCGAATCAATCCGGCGCGTGCACGGCGATTTGCCCAAGGCACGGGCCGTGCCGCCAAGACCGATCGGCTCGATGCGACAGTGCTGGCGCAGATGGCCCATTTGTTACCGCTGACCCGCTACGTACCGCCTGCCCCTTGGCAGCAGCGTCTGGCTGAATTTGCGCAATGCCGCAGGCATCTGGTGCAGATGCGGGTCAGTGAGATGCAGCGCTTGCGGCGATTGGTCGATCCGGATCTGATTGCGATGAAGCAACGCCATATAGCCCAGCTATCTGACGACCTGAAGCAACTGGATAAAGCTATTGCCGAGCAGCTTGAGGGACAGCCTGGCTGGAAGAACATCGGCGCGCTCAAAGGCGTCGGCCCCATCCTGATCAGCACACTGGCCTGCGAGTTGCCCGAACTGGGCAGCTTGGGAAGCAAAGCCATAGCATCGCTGGTGGGGTTGGCCCCGATGAACCGCGAAAGTGGCACCTGGCAGGGCCAACGGCGGATCAGTGGTGGGCGCGCAGTGGTACGCGAAGCCCTTTACATGGCGGCCCTGACGGCCATCCGGTACGAGCCAAGACTGCGCGCGTTTTACGCTGGCCTGAAGGCCAAGGGCAAAGCGAGCAAGGTGGCGCTCGTGGCGGTCATGCGCAAAATGCTGGTGATCCTCAACGCCCGTAAGCGGGACGCCGAGGTGGCCCTCGGCTGCCCCTGACAAGACAGTTGCTACAAGGCGTCACGCCACTGCCAACCCTCGGCGCTCACCTGCAACACCTGCGTCGGCTGCAACGCCTGCAGCAGGTGCCGGTCGTGGCTGACCATCACCAGCGCTCCCGGCCATGCCACCAGCAGCTCTTCAAGTGCCTGCAACGCGCTCAGGTCCAGTGCGTTGCCGGGCTCGTCCAGCAGCAACAGCTGCGGTGGGGGGGCGGCATACAGCACGCTGGCCAGCGCGCCTTTCACCCGTTCGCCATCGCTGAGGTGATGGGCTGCACGCTGGATGCGCTGCGCGTCCAGCCCGAGCAGGGCCAGCCGTGTGCGCAGTTCACCGGCATCGGCCGCCGGGTTGGCAGCCTGCACGGTGTCGAGAATGCTGCGCTCGCCGGAGAGCCCCAGCAACTGCTGGTCGAGCAGCGCCAGGGGTGCATGCCGTTGTACGTTGCCACTGCGTGCAGGCAACTGGCCGGCCAACACGCGCAACAGCGTGGACTTGCCACTGCCGTTGTCACCAACCACGGCGATGCGCTGGCCGCGGCGGATGTCCAGCTGCAACGGCGCGCGGCAGCCATGCGGCAGCACCAGCGACTCGGCCTGCAGCAGGCGTGCGCTGCCGCGTTCCCCCTCGCCGGCAAACAGTGCGAGCTCCGGTGTGGCGTGAACCGCCGAGGCCGCAGCGCGCAGCTGGTCTGCGCTGGCCTGCAGGCGCTCGGCCTGTACCTGCTGTGCGCGGCCGTGGCTGCCCTCTGCACGTTGTTTCTGTCGGCCGAGCAGGATCGGCGCCTGGTTGGCCTGCTTTGCATCGCGATTGCCACGTGCCTGGCGTTGCTGCTGGCGTTCTTGCTGTTCGCGCGCACTGCGCTGCTGCTGCCGGTGCTGGGCGCGGGCGTGGTCGAGCTGTGCCGCGGCCGCTTCGCGTTCGGCGGCACGCGCGTCGGCGTAGTGCTGCCACGGCCCGCCATAGCGATGCAGCCCGCGCGCGTCGAGCTCGACGATCTGCTGCATGTGCGCCAGCAGTTCGCGATCATGGCTGATCACCAGCAGGCCGCCGCGCCACTGCTGCAACCGTTCGTACAACTGCTGGCGATGGCGGGCATCGAGGTGGTTGCTGGGTTCGTCCAGGATCAGCCAATCAGCGCCGCTGGCCCAGGCGCCGGACAGCGCCACCTGCATGGCTTGGCCACCGCTGAGGCGCGCGGCGGGTTGGGCGGGATCGAGGTCGTCGGGCAGCCGTAGCGCCTGCCATTGCTGCTGCAGGCGCTCGCGCAGGTCCCAACGGTCGCCGACGCAGGCGAAGTCGGCCTCGTCCACGCTGCCGGCTTCGATGCGTTGCAGTGCGGCCAGTTCAGCGCCAACGCCGGCCAGTTCACCGACCGTGCCAGCGGGTGGATAGCCGGGCGTCGGCAACAGGAACACGCGGCCGCTGCCGCGTACCTGCCCGTTCTCTGGCTGCACCCGGCCGGCGAGCAGGCGTGCGAGCACGCTCTTGCCAGCGCCATTGGCACCGACCAGGCCGGTGGCGACCGGATCGAAGGAAAACGTCAGATCGGAAAACAGCAGGCGGCCGTCGGCCAGTCGATACGACACGCGATCGAGCGTGAGGGAATGCGGGGTCATGCGACCTCCATGGATGCCGGGTTCTCCCCTGCGCGCAGGGGCGGGAAGAGTCAGGCCGTCTGATCGGAAGACGGCGGCATCAATGGCGCATTGGTCGCGAGCCTCTTGGAGGAATGAGGGGCCAGTATAGCGGGACTGGCTGAATGGCTGCGTGCAGCGGTAGAGCCGAGCCATGCTCGGCTGACCTTAAGCACCACGCATGGCGTGGATCTACGGCACGGTACCCAGGCGGGCGCCGACGAAGTCGATGAACACCCGCAGCTTCGGCAGTACGTGTCGGCCCGAAGGCCACAGCAGGTGGAAGGTGCCGCAGGAGTGCACATGATCCTCCAGCACGGTGACCAGGCGGCCGTCGGCCAGCGCATCGCGCACCGAGTGCACCGGCACGAAGGCCAGGCCGACATCACGCAGTGCCAGCGCCACCCGCGCTTCGATGGTGTTGGCCACCATGTGCACCGGAAGTTCCTGCGGTGCTTCGTCATCGGGCCAGTGGATCGGCCACGGCTCCAGCTTGCCGGTGCTGGGGAAGCGATAGTGCAGCAGCGTGTGCTGCATCAGTTCCGCCGGCGTGCGCGGAACCCCGCGGCGCTGCAGGTAGCCCGGCGAGGCGATTACACGGCGCGGGAACACCCCCAGCCGGCGTGCGTTCATCCGCGAGTCGCTGGGTTCACCGACGCGCAGCACCGCATCGAAGCCTTCCTCGATGACATCGACCAGGCGGTCGCTGAAATCCAGGTCGAGGCGGATGTCCGGATACGCCGCCATGAACTCGGCCATCAACGGCAGGGTGAGATCGCCGACCAGCGGCAGGCTGATGCGCAGCGTGCCGCTGGGCGTGGCGTGCGGTTGTGCCAGCTCGGTGCGTGCGGCATCGCGCTCGTCGAGGATGCGCCGGCAGCGCGCCAGGAACAGCTGGCCCTCGGCGGTGAGCGTGATGCTGCGCGTGCTGCGGTGGAACAGGCGCACGCCCAGTGCATGCTCCAGCCGGGCAACGCACTTGCCGGCGGCAGATGCGGAGATGCCCTGCAGGCGCCCGGTCTCGACGAAGCTGCGCGTGTCGGCGGCGTGCACGAAAGTCTGCAGGTTGGCGAGATTGTCCAGGACTGACATCGGCGTAGGGGCAATGAAAGCGGCAGGGTAGGGGCGGCGTGATCACGGCGGGCGGCGCCGCTACCGCAACACTGTGGTGCAGGGTGGGGGGCGCCTGCTGTTGCGGCCTTGCAGTTCCGGCCATCATGCCGATTGCGGACTCCACGGTCCATGATGCCCGGAGCCGCAACCGGCTTTTTGCACCGCGCCGTGCTGCCTAACGTGGCGGGCCTCTCCCCACGGATCACCGCGATGAATGCCGCTCTTTCCCTCGAACCTGCACCGATGCTGCCTTCGGTGCAGCGGCTGCTGCAGCAGGTCCACCCGACGCGCCTGGTCGGTGCGGTGGTGCTGGTGTGCGAGCACGGCGTGCTGCGCCATGCCAGCGCGACCGGGCAGGCCGATCGCGAGTCGGCCCTGCCGATGCAGCGCGACCAGCTGTTCCGGCTGGCATCGGTCAGCAAGCCGCTGTTGAGCACGGTGATCCTGCGCCTGGTGGCCGAGGGCGTGCTCGACCTCGATGCGCCGGTGCAGCGCTGGCTGCCGGATTTCCGGCCGGCGCTGGCCGATGGCCGCCGGCCGCCGATCAGCCTGCGCCAGCTGCTCAGCCACAGCAGCGGGCTGGGCTACCGTTTCCTGGAAGCCGATGCGCACGGACCGTACGCCCGGGCCGGCGTCAGCGATGGCATGGACGCCAGCCCGGTGTCCCTGGCCGAGAACGTGCGCCGTATCGCACAGGCGCCGCTGCTGTTCGAACCGGGCAGCCAATGGCTGTACTCGTTGGGCGTGGACGTGGCCGGTGCAGTGGCCGAAGCGGCGACCGGTGAAACGCTGCAGGTGCTGTTCCAGCGTTTGCTGGCTGCCCCCCTGGGCTTGCGCGATACCGCGTTCGCCACACGCGATGCCGCACGGCTGGCCACGCCCTATGTGAGCGGCACGCCGCAGCCGCATCGCCTGCAGGAAGGGGAGGTGGTCGCGCCGTTCGAGGGAACGGTGGGCATCGAGTACAGCCTTGCGCGTGCCCTCGATGCCCGCCGTTTCGCTTCGGCCGGCGCCGGCCTGGTGGGTACTGCCGATGACGTGATGTCGGTGCTGGAGGCGCTGCGTGACGTGCAGCGCTCCGGCCTGCTGCCGCCCGCGCTGGCGGCAGAGATGGTCAGCCCGCAGGTGGGCGAATTTGGGCCGCCGGAACCGGCCGGCTGGGGCTTCGGGCTGGGCTTTGCAGTACTGCGCGAGGCCGCTGCCAGCGGCACGCCGCAGCGCGAAGGCACCTGGCGCTGGGGCGGCGCTTATGGGCACAGCTGGTTTGTTGATCCGGCGCGTGGGCTGAGCGTGGTGGCGCTGACCAACACCCTGTACGAAGGCATGGATGGTGCCTTCGTCGATGACCTGCGCGATGCGGTCTATGCGGACCTGGAGGCTGCGCGATGAGCGGCCACGCCATCGATGCGGCCAGCCCGGCCGGTGAGGCCACGCGCTTGCCGTGGGCGGGCCTGCTGGCGCTGGCCGGCGGCGGCTTCATCACCCTGTTGACCGAGACCCTGCCGGCCGGCGTGCTGCGACCGATGGGCGACAGCCTGGGCGTGAGTGATGCGGCGGTGGGCCAGCTGGTGAGCGTGTATGCGCTGGGCTCGGTGATGGCGGCACTGCCGATGACAGCGTTGACCCAGCGCCTGCCGCGGCGTCCGCTGTTGCTGGCGGCCATCGCCGGCTTCGTGGTGGTCAACACGTTGACGGCGCTGAGCAGCAGCTATGCGCTGATCCTTGCTGCGCGTTTCCTGGCCGGCGTGAGCGGTGGCCTGCTGTGGTCACTGGTGGCTGGCTATGCCGCACGCATGGTGGTGCCGTCGCTGCAGGGGCGCGCGATCGCGGTGGCGATGGTGGGATCGCCGTTGGCGCTGTCACTGGGCGTGCCGGCCGGTACGTTGCTGGGCCAGCAGGTCGGCTGGCGCTGGGCGTTCGCGTTGATGAGCGTGCTGGGCGTGGGCCTGCTGGCGTACGCGCGCTGGGCACTGCCGGCGCTGCCAGCGGCCGGTGCCGGTCAACGTGCGTCGCTGGCCAAGGTCTGGCGCATGCCGGGCGTGCGCAGCGCGCTGCTGGTGATGGTGCTGTACGTGCTGGCGCACAACGTGCTCTACACCTACATCGAACCGTTGGCGGTGGAGGCGGGTGCCGGCCCGTGGCTGGACCGGCTGCTGCTCGCCTTCGGCGTGGCGGCGATTGCCGGCATCGGGATTGCTGGTTGGGGCGTGGATCGCCACCTGCGTGCGCTGGTGTGGGCGGCGGTGATCGGCTTCATCGTACCGGTGCTGGCCTTGCTGGTATGGCCCGGCGTGGCCAGCGCGCTGCTGCTGGCGACGATCCTGTGGGGCGTGGCGTTCGGCGCGGTGCCAACCCTGTTCCAGACCGCCTTGGCACGACGCGCCGGGGCCGCTGCGGACCTGGCGCAGTCGATGCTGGTGACCGGCTGGAACCTGGCCATTGCGGCCGGCGGCGTGGCGGGCGGCGTGCTGCTGCAGGCCAGCGGCCCGAGCCAGCTGGGATGGTTGCCGCTGCTGTTGCTGGCGGTGACCGTCGCGTGGTTGCTGGCACGGCCGAAGGCGTGGGCGTAGGCGGCGCTCAACGATGATGCGGTGCCGGCCAGCGGCCGGCACTACCGTGGGCCGCGCCATCCTCGCATGGCGTGGATCTACCGAGCGCAGCGACCCGCGTTTGCTTCTTCTGTTGATTCCGTGGTGGGACCACCGCCAGAACCTGTCAGAGACCGTCCCGGCCAACGCCGGGATAGCTGTACGCGACCCACCACCAGGGGCTCTGCCGTTGGCCGTCCTACTCGATCCCTTCACGCTCGATCGGCACGCTGCGCGGGTTCTGCATGTGCTCGCGTGCAGCGCCGTACTGCTGCTGCCGCTTGTGGTGGAAGGCGACGAACTCATCACGCGGCAGCGGCCGCGAGAACAGCCAGCCCTGGCCGAATTCCACATGCCGGCTGTGCAGGTAGGCCAGCTGCGCTTCGGTTTCCACGCCCTCGGCCACCACCCACAGGCCCAGCTCCTTGGCCATGTCGATGATGTGCGGCGTGACCGGGCTGGTGGCGCTTTCGGTGCCGATCGCATCGATGAACGACTTGTCGATCTTCAGCGCATCCAGTGGCAGCTGCTGCAGGTACTGCAGGCTGGAGAAGCCGACGCCGAAATCGTCGATCGCCACGCTGTGGCCGGCGCGGCGGGCGGCGGCAAGCATGGTGCGCGCGCGGTCCAGGTCGAGGAAGCCACGTTCGGTGGCCTCCATCCAGATCTGCTGCGGCAGGATGCCGCTGCCGGCCATGTGCCGGGAAATCATCTTCAGGGCGCGGCCGCTGCTGATGTCTTCGGCGGCGAGGTTGATCGCGATGTGCGCGCTGCGGTCGGCCACCAGCAGCTCGCGCATGTCGCGCACCACGTTCTCGATCACCAGGTCGGTGACGTCGGCGATCATGCCGGCCTCTTCGGCCAGCGGAATGAACAGGTCCGGCCGCACCTGGGTGCCATCCGGGCGTTGCCAGCGCACCAGCGCCTCGGCGCCGACGCAGATGCCGGTGTCCAGTTCGATGATCGGCTGGTAATGCAGGTACAGCTCGCGGCGGCGGATGGCGGTGGCCAGCTCACCGCGCAGCGACAGGCGGCGCCGCGACAGCCAGATCACCAGGCCGGCCCCGGCGGCGGCCAGCAGCAGGCCGACCGGCACGTACAGCCATGCCTGCTGGCGGAAGGCGGCGGCCAGCGCGGTGCGCGGCGTGGTGGCGATGGCCAGCCATTCCTCGTTGCGCGCGGTGGCGAACAGCGTGGCGTGATCCAGGCCTTCGCCGGGGTCGCGCAGCAGTGCCTCCAGCAGGTCCGGATCCAGGCCGGGCTGTTTGGCCAGCAGGCGTCCATCGGGGCTGGCCAGCGCCAGCCGCACGTTCGGGTCGGCAATGACATCGACGAAGCGGCGCGGGTCCACCAGTGCGTCGTAGGACCCATACAGGACCGCCAGCACCTGGCGGCGGCCGCTGATTTCCGGGCGCACATCCACTGCAATGCCTGCGCCATCGCTGGTGACGTGGTCCGGCGTGGGTTGATCCACATCGGACAGGAACGGACCCCACGAGGTGCAGCGCAGCTTGCCACCTTCGAAGTAGCCCATCTGGTCGATCGATGGGGTGGTCATCACCAGGGTCTGCATGCGCCGGATGTGTTCGGGGCTGCAGGGTATGTAGGCGCCGGCCTCGGCCGATTTCAGTGCCGCCAGCGCTTCCTGGTAGGACAGGTCGGAGCGGCGCAGGGTGCGATCGGCGATGTCGCGCAGGCGCTGCTGTTCGACGCTGATCGCGCGGTCCCAGGTGGCGTAGGCCATGACCGCGATCGGCAGCGCAGCGGCCAGCAGGGCCAGGGCGGTGCCGCCGATGATGACGCGCAGCCGGCTCATGGCCGGCGCTCCAGCGGGGCGGGCGGGGCAGGGCGCATGGTGGGCCGGTCCTTGGGCAGGTGCGGCTATCTGAGCATGGCGCCGGGCCGGGCGGAATGGGATCAATACGGTATTCGGTCACATTGTGGTGAAAGCGGCCCGCTTTGACGCAATAGGTCCGTCTGGCGCTGGCGCTCGGCGCCGCGGAGGACTACCGTCGAATGCTTCGCCCGCCCCTTTTGCCCGCGCCCATGACCGAGCCCGCAACGCCCCCCGAGCACCTGCGCCGCAGCCTGTCCAACCGCCACCTGCAACTGATCGCCATCGGCGGTGCCATCGGCACCGGCCTGTTCATGGGATCGGGCAAGACCATCAGCCTGGCCGGCCCCTCCATCGTCTTCGTCTACCTGATCATCGGCGCGATGCTGTTCTTCGTGATGCGCGCGATGGGCGAACTGCTGCTGTCCAACCTGCAGTACAAATCCTTCATCGATTTCTCCACCGACCTGCTCGGCCCGTGGGCCGGGTTCTTCTGTGGATGGACCTACTGGTTCTGCTGGATCGTCACCGCCATCGCCGATGTGATCGCCATTGCCGCCTACGCGCAGTTCTGGTTCCCCGGGCTTGAAGCCTGGAAACCGGCGCTGGCCTGCGTGATGCTGCTGCTGGCATTGAACCTGGTGACGGTGAAGCTGTTCGGCGAAATGGAATTCTGGTTCGCGCTGATCAAGATCGTGGCGATCTGCGCGCTGATCATCACGGGCGCCGGGCTGGTGGCGTGGAGCTTCACCTCACCCAGCGGCCACACCGCGTCGCTGTCGAACCTGTGGAATGACGGTGGCATGTTCCCGATGGGGCTGGTCGGCTTCTTCGCCGGCTTCCAGATTGCGGTGTTCGCCTTCGTCGGCATCGAGCTGGTCGGCACCACCGCCGCCGAAACCGCCGACCCCGAGCGCAACCTGCCCAAGGCCATCAACTCGATCCCGGTGCGCATCATCATCTTCTACGTGCTGGCGCTGATCGCGATCATGGCGGTCACCCCGTGGCGCCAGGTGGTGCCGGACAAGAGCCCGTTCGTGCAGCTGTTCGTGCTGGCCGGCATTCCCGCCGCCGCCAGCCTGATCAACTTCGTGGTGCTGACTTCGGCCACGTCCTCGGCCAACAGCGGCATCTTCTCCACCAGCCGCATGCTGTACGGCCTGGCCGAAGAGGGCCACGCCCCGCGCGGGCTGTCGAAACTGTCGCGCGCCGCAGTGCCGGCCCGTGGCCTGCTGTTCTCGTGCCTGTGCCTGCTGGGCGGCACGCTGCTGATCTACCTGATTCCCAACCTGGTGACCGCCTTCACCCTGGTGACGACACTGGCGACGGTGCTGTTCATCTTCGTCTGGTCGCTGATCCTGGTGGCCTACATGGCCTATCGCCGTCGCTATCCGGAGCGCCATGCTGCATCGATCTTCAAGATGCCCGGCGGCGTCGCGATGTGCTGGGCCTGCCTGGTGTTCTTCGCCGCCGTGCTGGTGCTGCTGAGCCTGCAGGGCGACACCCGCCAGGCGCTGATCGCCAGCCCGGCGTGGTTCGTGCTGCTGGGCGTGGGCTATTGGGTGCGTCGGAAGACCGCGAAGTGATCCGAAGTGGGGTCAGATCCCGTTGCCCAGCAACGGGATCTGACCCCGGCAGGAAAACGGCTGTTGCTGTTGAGGTTGCCGGCCAGCGGCCGGCACTACCACGGGTGCAGGACGCCGCCCTGCCGGCCCCCATTCACCCAACATTAGCGGGCACGGCCGGATCATCCGGCCGCCATGTCCCCTCGCCCCGTCCTGCTCGCGCTGTTGCTGCTGCCCAGCCTGTGGCCCGGGCTGGCCGCCGCGCGCACCGTCTACCGCTGCGTGCAGGGCAACACCGTCAGCCTGGCCACCGCGCCGGAGCCGGGATCGCGGTGCACGCCGAAGGAGATCGACGACAACGCCGTCCAGACCCCGAACCTGTGGGGCAACATGGGCGTGTTCAGCGGCGTGCTGTACGAGCGCGAACAGGACGGGGCGCTGGTCTACTCCACGCGCAACCTGCCCGGCTCGCGGGTGTTCCTGAAGTTCACCGTGGCCACGCCGCCAGGCGAGCCGGCGCACGAAGGCCTGGGCAAGGTCGGCAAGCCGCAGCTGGCGCAGCACGCCAGGCAGTTCAAGGCCGCGTCCAGGGCCACCGGCGTCGATGATGCCTGGCTGCGTGCCATCGCCCACGCCGAAAGCAATTTCGACGCGCTGGCGGTATCCAGCAAGGGCGCACAGGGCGTGATGCAGCTGATGCCCGAAACCGCGCAGGAATACGGGGTGAGCGATCCGTTCTCGCCGCAGCAGTCGATCGAGGGTGGCGCGCGCTACATGCGCGCGCTGCTGCGCCGCTACAACGGCGACCGCCCGTTGGCGGCGGCCGCCTACAACGCGGGCATCGGTGCGGTCACCCGCTACAAGGGCGTGCCGCCCTACGCCGAAACCCTGGCCTACGTGGACAAGGTAATGGCGCTGTACGCACGCTACCGCGAAGCGATGGGCATCCGCACCGAAGTGCCGGCGCGCTAGCGGACGGTGCCGCCTGCACGTGGCGTTGTAGAGCAGAGCCGATGCTCGGCTGCGCCAATTGCAGCCGAGCATCGGCTCGGCTCTACACAAAAGCTGCTCAGCGCGAGGTGGAGCTGCTGACCAGGTCGTAGCGTTCAATGCGGCCGACGCGGGCGACCTCGGCCTGCACGTCGGCACGCTGCTTGAGTGCACGCCACGCGGCATCGATGCGCACATCGCCCGGCAATGACGGATAGGTGCGCATGTCCTGCAGGCTGGCCAGGGTTTCACCGCGTTCGATGGGCGAGCGCAGCTGTTCGATCAGCACGGCGGCGGCACCGTCCAGGTTGCCTTCCTCCAGCAGCATTTCGCGATGGAACAGGCGGGCATCCTCGCGCTGGGCCAGGATCACCGCGCGCGCCGCTTCGCGCGCTTTGGCATCACCACGCTCGCGGGCGGCGGCGAACTGCAGCAGCGCCTGCGCGGCCTTGCCGTAGCCGGCGAGGCCCGGCATGTCATTCACTGCCTGCGCAGCGTCCTGCATGCGCCCCAGCGAACTGAAGACGAAGCCGACATTCATCTGGTGCTCGACACCATCCGGGCCGAGTGCGCCGATGCGTTGGGCCTGTTGCGCCGTGGCCAGTGCCTCATCGGTGCGGCCCAGCCGGCGCAGTGCGGTGAGCCGGCTGTTGAGCAGCCAGGCCACCCATTCCGCTTCGGCGGCGGCAGGTGATTCGCCGTTGCTCGCGGCACCGGCCATGCCCTCGGTCAACGACAGCACTTCCTCGTTGCGGTCCAGCATGAGCAGGGTGGTGCTGAACTCGGCCATGCGCGCGTCCAGTGCACGGTCGAGCAGGCCGGAGACGCGCAGTTCATCGAGGTGGCGCTGCGCCGCCTGCACCGGATCGAAACGCGCATCGCCGCGATCGACATAACGGTCGAAGCGCTTGTCGCTGCGCAGGCGGATGATCTCGGCCGGGCTGTCGATGCGGGCCAGCGTGGCTGGAATGCCGTCGCCACGGCCATTGTCGGCCTGCAGCGTGGCCAGCGTCAGCCACAGCCCGGTGGGTTCCAGGCCGGCACTTTTCCAGCCGTTGTCAAACAGCGCCTGCAGCAGGTCCATGCGCTTCATCGGCTGGTCACGCAGGCGGTACTGCAGGTAGTTGATGGCGTGGTGATCGACCGGCAGCGGCGCGTCGGCATGCTGCAGTGCGTTCACCAGGAAGGCGGTGGCTGCGGCCGGCTGGTTGTCCGACAGTTCCACCGACACCTGGGTAAGCAGGATCTGTGCATCCTCCGGCAGGGCCTCCTGCGCCCGCTGCAGGTAGCGGCGGGCCAGGGCCGGCTTCTTCTGCATCAGTGCGGTCCAGCCAGCGACCTGCGAGGCGCGGCCACGATGCTCGGCATCGAAGTCGTCCAGCAGGGGATCCTCCATCAGCCGTTCCATGCTGATCAGCGCGCCCAGCGTGTTGCCACTGCGTGACTGCTGGATGGCCTCATCCCAGCGCGTGGCATAGGCCTGATGCATCGCATCGGCGGTGATTGACGGCTTCTGCGGCGCCACCGTGATCGAAGCAGTGGCGGATGTGCTGGCCAATGCGGCCAGCAGCAGGGCGGTGAGCGGGAGAACGCGGGGCATGGAGAATCTCCATCCGTGGGAACCGCATTGAACCTGCTGCAGCCAGCGAGGACAAGCACGACGAAGCGAATTCTGGCGTTCAGCCGCACAATCGGCCGTGGCGGATCGCACGCGCAGCGTCTATTGTCGGTGCCTCTTCAGACAGCAGGCAGGCAGCGCAGCACGATGGCACGGTGGCAATGGATGGCGGCAGGCGTAGCGTTGGCGACGGTAGTGGCATTGGCTGCGACCTGGTGGGAGACACCGCTGCATACGCTGGCTGAACCGGCGGGTCCGGCTCCGACGCCGTTGGCGTGGACCGCGCAGATCGAACCGCTGGCCGGCGATGGCCACCCGGGTGACCGTGATGGCGCGTCCGCGCAGGCACGCTTCGCCGATCCGTACGCGTTGCTGCGCAGTGCCGATGGCAGCGTCTATTTCACCGATGCCGGCGACAACAACCGGATCCGTCGCCGCCTTCCCGATGGCCGCGTTGAAACGGTGGCCGGGCAGGGCGAGGGACGTGTCGATGGCCCTGCACTGCAGGCCAGTTTCAACACGCCTTCGGGCATTGCCGCCGACGCGCAGGGCAACCTGTATGTGGCCGACACCGGCAACCATGCGATCCGCCGCATCAGCACCGATGGCCAGGTGACCACGCTGGCCGGTGGCGAACAGGGCCACGCCGACGGCCCTGCCGCGCAGGCCCGCTTCGATGCGCCGATGGGCATCGCCGTGGATGCGCAGGGCCAGGTTTACGTGGCCGATACGTTCAACGATCGCATCCGGGTGATCGGTACGGATGGCAGCGTGCGCACCCTGGCCGGTGGTGATCGGCCGGGCCTTGCCGATGGCGTGGGCGCTGCTGCGCGCTTCGATACGCCGGTGGCGCTGGCCTTCGACGCGCAGGGCGCGTTGCTGGTGGCCGACCTGTTCAACAACGCCGTGCGCCGGGTGGGTGCCGATGGTACGGTCAGCACCGTGGTCGCCGCCGGTGGCGTGATCAATGGGCCGCTGTCGTTGGCCACCACCCATGACGGCGTGCTGTACGTGGGTGATCTCGATGGCCGCATCGTGCAGGTGACGCCGCAGGGCCATCAGATCGCGCTGGTCGGCAATGGCCGCCTGCCGCGCCTGGCCCGCCCCAGCGGATTGGCGCTGGATGCCGATGGCAGCGTGCTGGTGGCCGACGCCGCCAGCTACCGCCTGCATCGCCTGCGCCCGCTGCCGGTGGGCGACCTGCCGGCACCGGCACTGGTCGGGCCGGCTGCCGATGCCGCGCTGCCGAAGACCGGGGGCCGTTGGCCGCTGGCACCGCAGGACGGCTGGCACGAAGTGGTCGGCACCCTGGGCGAGGTGCGCGGCAACTTCACCGGTGAGAGCCGCCACCACCTGCATGGCGGCTTCGACGTGCGCGGTGATGTGGGCCAGACCGTGCTGGCGATCGCCGAAGGCAAGATCAGCAGCCCGGTGGCCGCCTGGAACCTGGGTGAGCAGGCCGAGGGCCTGGTCGTGGATCGCCTCAAGTACATCCACATGCGGGTCGGCCGCACCCCGCGCGACGAACCCTACGATGCGCGCTGGCAGGCGCTGTACGACGAGCAGGGCAGGCTGGAGCGGATGCGCGTGCGCCGCGGCATGCGCATCCACGTCGGTGACCGCCTGGGCAGCATCAACAACCAGGCGCACGTGCACCTGGCGGTGGGTACCGGCGGCTTCGAGACCAACGCGGTGGCGCTGGGCTTCCAGGGCTACGCCGACCACTTCGCGCCGCGCATCACCGATGTGGCCCTGCTGGACGACAACGACCAGCCGATGGCCGCCGGCAGCGATGGCGTGGTGATGGTGGCGCGCCAGGGCCGCGGCGTGCAGATCGTGGTCGAGGCCTGGGACCAGGTCGACAACAACCTGCCGCGCCGCCGCCTGGGCATGTACCAGGTCGGTTACCAGATCCTCGATGCCGCTGGGCAGCCGCTGCAGGGTTACGAGCAGCCGCGCTGGAACATCGTGTTCAACCGCATGCCGCCGCAGAAGGAAGCTGTGCGCGTGGCCTACGCACCGGACAGCGGCATCACCGTGCATGGCAGCGCGGTCACCCGTTTCCGCTACCTGGCCACCAACACCGTGCGCGACGGCCTGATGGAAACCGGGCGCTGGCAGCCGGCGGCGCTGCCGCCGGGCGAGTACATCGTGCGCGCCAGCGTGCGCGACTACAGCGGCAACGAAGGCGTCGGCCCGCGCGAGATCAGGGTACGGCTGCTGCCATAGCCGCAGCCGGGGCGCCGCAACGTTCGCGCTCGGCGTCCATGTCTTCCAGCGGCCGCACTTCGATGCTGCCGAAGCGCGCCCACGGGAAGTCGCGGGCGATGCGCATGGCTTCGTCGCGGTCGCGGGCGACGATCAGGTTGAAGCCGGCCAGCAGTTCGCGGGTTTCGGCGAACGGGCCATCGAGAACACGGCTGTTGCCATCACGCACGCGCAGGGTCTGTGCAGTGTCGACCGGCTGCAGTTTCTGCGCGGCCAGCAGCGTGCCTTCGGCCTGCAGCTTGTCGGCGTGGGCCAGGCAGTCGCGCATCAGCGCGTTGAATTCTTCGATGGGCAGGGCCTGCAGCAGGGCAGGCTCGATATAGATCAGAAGCAGGTACTGCTGCATGGGACGGTCCTGGCGGGGGCGGGTGCCCATGATGGCGCAGGATGGCGCGTGGGCATGTTGCAGCGCAGAAGCGCGCCTTCGGCGGGGACGGCGAACGGCGGAGCCCCTCCGTGGTGGCGCTACAACGTGATGCTTGGGCTTGGCCGGGTGGGTAGGCGGGTCGGGGGACGCCGTAAACCCATCCATGGGGGCTTGGCCGCGGCATCCATGCCGCGGACACCCCCGCCCCGCCTACCCACCCGGCCCTGGACAGTTTCCTGCGGCGTCCACCCCGGAAAATCACAAACAAGAGCAAAAGCGGGTCGCTTCGCTCGCAAAGCTGAGCCCGCCAGCCAACCGCCGTTGCTGTTGCTTTTGCTGTTGCTTTTGCCTTTTCTCTTGATTTTCCCGTGGTGGGGCAGCCGCAGAGATCTGTCTGGGGCCGGGCGGGTGGGGTTGGCGGGGTATCCGCGGCATGGATGCCGCGGCTAAGCCCCCACGGATGGGTTCACGGCGTCCCCGCCAACCCCACCCGCCCGGCCCACTCCCAGAAAACCAGCTTTCAGCGACCAACCCAAACCCACCACGGAGGGGCTCCGCCGTTCGCCGACCTCCGCCGAAGGCGCGCTTTCCACGGAAGAAATAATTTTCAGAGGACGTGTCGATTCCCAGCCCCCTGGTTCGTTGTACCCAATGAAGGGCACGCACCACGCGTCCCCACGGGAGACCGCAATGAAAGTGATGGTGATCGTGAAGGCC
Source organism: Stenotrophomonas maltophilia D457 (assembly GCF_000284595.1). Taxonomy (GTDB): domain Bacteria; phylum Pseudomonadota; class Gammaproteobacteria; order Xanthomonadales; family Xanthomonadaceae; genus Stenotrophomonas; species Stenotrophomonas muris. The sequence goes on from NC_017671.1 coordinate 517,861, forward strand.
AACGCCGACTCCGAAGCCGGCCGCATGCCCAGCGAACAGGAACTGTCCGAAATGGGCGCCTTCAACGAACAACTGGTGGCCGCCGGCATCATGCTGGCCGGTGAAGGCCTGCACGCCACCCAGCGCGGCCGTCGCATTCACTTCGGCGGCGGGGCACCCCAGGTCGAGGCCGGTCCGTTCGGTCCTGCCAGTGAACAGATCGCCGGCTTCTGGCTGTGGGAGGTGCGGTCGCTGGACGAAGCGGTTGAATGGGCCAGCCGCGCGCCGTTCGGCAGTGGCGGCACGCTCGAACTGCGTCCCTTGATCTCCGCTGAAGACTTCGGTGAAGCCTTCACCCCCGAATTACAGCAGCAGGAACAGCGTCTGCGTGCACAGCTGGAAGGTTGACCCGATTCATCTCCACGCCGGGCACGACCCGGCGCTACCGCCCTGAACCACATCACGGAGTATTGCCATGAGACTGATTCCCTTCCTCGGCTTCAGCGGCCAGGCCCACGAGGCGATGGCGTTCTACGCCAAGGCACTCGGTGGCCAGGTCACTTCGGAAATGAAATACCGCGACATGCCGCCCTCCGATGGCTCGCCGGGCTGCAACGAGATGCCGCCGGAAACCCTGGACCACGTCGCCCACAGCCAGCTGGAGATCGGCAACGCCATCGTGATGGCGGCCGACGGCCCCGGCGGCGGCGAGGGTGGCTCGACCACCATCAATGTTGATGTCGACAGCATCGAAGAAGCCGAACGCGTGTTTGCCGCGCTGGCCGAGGGGGGCCAGGTGCAGATGCCGATCGCCGAAACGTTCTGGGCGCACCGCTGGGGCATGCTGGTCGACCGCTATGGCAAGCCGTGGATGGTCAACTGCATGAAGCAGCCCTGATTCCTCTCTTTCTTTCATCCACAAGGAGCTTCACCGATGAGTGCACCGCAACCGCAGATGATCTTCGTCAACCTGCCCGTGCAGGATCTGAACGCGTCCAAGACCTTTTTCGCAGCGCTGGGCTACAGCTTCAACCCGACCTTCACCAATGACGATGCCGCCTGCATGGTGATCAGCGAGAGCATCTTCGTGATGCTGCTGACCCAGCCGTTCTTCAAGCAGTTCACCACCAAGCCGATCGCCGACGCACGCAGCCAGACCGAGGTGATCACCTGCCTGTCGGCGGACAGCCGCAAGGCGGTGGACGTGATGGTGGACAAGGCTCTGGCGGCCGGCGCCAGTGAACCGCAGCCCGCGCGCGACTACGGTTTCATGTACCAGCGTGGCTTCCAGGACCTGGACGGCCATCTCTGGGAAATCGCACACATGGACGGCGAGCCGGGCTGACGGCCGCCGCAGGGAGAACCCGCATGGCTTACGTGGATGCTTACGTGCTGCCGTGCCCGCAGGACAAGGTGGCGGCCTACCGCCGCCTTGCCCGCAAGGCCGGCGCGGTGTGGAAGGACCATGGCGCGCTGCAGTACATGGAATGCGTGGCCGACGATGTGGAACCGGGCAAGAGCACCTCGTTCCCGCGCGCCGTCAAGGCGAAACCGGGCGAGACGGTGATCGTCGCCTTCGTGGTGTTCCGCTCGCGCGCGGCACGCGACCGCATCAACGCAAAGGTGATGGCCGATCCGCGGCTGGCGTCGCTGGGCCCGAAGGACATGCCATTCGATACCCGGCGCATGTTCTGGGGCGGTTTCAAGCCGATTGTTGAAGCGTGAGCTGCGGCGCTTGTGCGGGCCGGGCGTGCGTGCTGTGATCGGCGCATGCTCGAGCCCGCACTGACGCAGCGTCTGGAAACCCTCTGGCGGATGGAGTCGCCAGTGCTGATTGCGCGCCTGGCGCGGCTGCTCGGTGGCGATGTCGGCCGTGCCGAGGAGCTGGCCCAGGACACCTGGCTGGCCGCGCTGGAGCGTTGGCCGGAGCAGGGTATCCCGGACAACCCCGGAGCCTGGCTGATGACCACCGCGCGCAACCGTGCCATCGATGTGCTGCGCCAGCACCAGCGGGTGACGCAGCAGCATGCGCAGTGGGGCGAGGAACTGCATCCGGCGGCACTGCCGGCGCCGGATGACAGCCGGGCACTGGAGGACGACCTGGGCGATGACCTGCTGCGGCTGATGTTCGTGGCCTGCCATCCCGTGCTGCCGGCCGATGCGCGGGTGGCACTGACCCTGCGCCTGCTCGGTGGCCTGACCACCGTCGAGATTGCACGTGCGTTCCTGCAGCCGGAGCCGACCATCGCCCAGCGCATCGTGCGCGCCAAGCGCACGCTGGCGCAGAAGCAGGTGCCCTATGAAGTGCCACGCGCGGACGCGATGCCGGATCGCCTGGCCTCGGTGCTGGAAGCGATCTATCTGGTGTTCAACGAAGGCTACGCCGCCAGCGCCGGTGATGACTGGATGCGCCCGGCGCTGTGCGAGGAAGCGCTGCGGCTGGCCCGCATCCTGGCGCATCGGTTGCCGGTGCCGCCGGTACTGGGCCTGCTGGCGCTGATGGAACTGCAGGCCTCGCGCGCAGCGGCACGGGTGGACGCGCAGGGCGCGCCGGTGCTGCTGGACCAGCAGAACCGCGCGCGCTGGGACTGGCTGCAGATCGACCGCGGGCAGCAGGTGCTGGCGCGCGCGTTGGCCATCGGTGGCGACCAGGATCCGTATGTGCTGCAGGCGCGCATCGCGGCCTGCCATGCGGCTGCGCGGCGCGCCGACGCGACCGACTGGCCGCGTATCGCCGCGCTCTATGCACAGCTGCTGCAGGTGCAACCTTCGCCGGTGGTGGCATTGAACCGGGTGGTGGCGATCCTGCGCAGCGAAGGCCCGTTCGCCGCGTGGGCACAACTGCAGCCCCTGCTGGTCGACGCGCGCCTGCGCGACTATGCGCCGCTGCAGGTGGTGCGCGGCGAGCTGCTGCAGGCACTGGGGCGTGAGCAGGACGCACGTGACGCTTTTGGCCAGGCCGCTCGGCTCAGCCAGAACCAGGCCGAGCGCGGACTGCTGCGGCAACGGGCGGGCCTGCCCCCCACGGACTGAGCCGACAAAGGCAGCACTTGTCGCCGGCCGCCTGAGCGGCTATGTTTCGCGCCCAGCGGACGCATCAGCGTCCGCGATCCGTGCGTATTGACCGAGGAGCGGTTGGATGTATTCAAGGACGAAGAGCGCATCGCGCGCTTTTGCGCGCCTGCTTGCCTGTGCCCTGTGCCTGGCCGTATGGCCGCTGGCCGTGCAGGCTGCGGACAAATCACAGCAGGCCTATTGGGCCGGTTTTGCCTATACCGCTGACGCCGCCGCCGTGCAGGCGACCACCCCGCATGCGCACGCGGTGCTGGAACGGCGTGGGCTGGTCCCGCTGAACCAGACGCTGGCACAGTCGCTCAAGCGCCACGCACCGGCCCACCTGGAGCTGATCGACCAGCCGGTGGCGATGCTCGACGGCACCACCAGTGCCACCGTGCTGGCCGCTGCGCTGGATCGCGAGCTGGTCTCGGTCGAACCGATCGGCGACCAGTACAAGGTGCTGGTGGAAGTGGCGCTGCAGGCGTTGTTCTTCGACTTCCGCGAGCGCCAGGTGATCGCCTCCTATCCGCTCACCCTGCAGCGCATCGACGTGCAGGACTACCGTCCGGACAACGACGATATCGACGCGATCGTCGCCGATCTGCTGTACGGCGGTGCCGATACCAGCCTGTCGCAGGTACTGGCGGCCAGCCTGGCGCAGGCCCGGTTGCCCGATGCCGCCGTGCGTCGCCTGCAGGTGGGCGGGGTGACCCTGTCCGACGCGGCACGCGCCAAGCTGCCCGATCCGAAGTGGGAAGCACCGCTGCGTGCCACGCTTGCGCACGAACTGTCCAAGACGCTGTCGTCCAACACTGGCGTTGGCCTGCTGCCGCCGGCCTCGGGCCAGGCGATCGGCGGTGCGATGGCCGCCCGCTTTGCCGACGGCAAGGTCTACCAGCTGAAGATTCCCGAACCCGACTACGTCATCCAGCTGCAGGTCGATGCACTGAAGAACGGCGTGATCGAGGAAACCCCGGCGATGAAGACGATGCTGTTCGGCGCCTTCTTCACCGCCAAGGTGAGCGAGCCGTTCTCGGGCAAGGTCTATTTCGAACAGCCGCTGCGCAAGGGGGCCACCAAGGTGGTGCCGGTCACGCAGTGGCAGGTCGACCAGTGGTCGGCCAGCTACGAAACCCTGCTGGCCGGCTTCGACGCCTTCGCCGGCGCCGCCGCCAAGCGTGCCGATTCGCGCGCCTGGCTGGACGAACAGAAGCCGGGCGGCCGCCCGTTGCAGCAGCAGACCCAAGCCCTCCAGGAGTTGATCAAGTCATGTCGTTGATGCGTACCATCCTGCTCATCCTCATCGCGCTGGCGGTGGCCTCGCCGGTCGCTGCGCAGACCGCGAGTTCGCGCGGTACCGGCTCGGCCAGCTACGGCCTGCGCCTGAGCGCCGATACCCGTGCCCAGGCCCTGAACAAGGCCAAGGTCAATGCCCTGGAGGCGTACATCGCCGAAACCGGTGCGGCCAAGCTGCGCCTGTTCGAGGCGCGCCGCGCCGAGTTCATCGGCGAGATCGACCGCTACGTGCTCAGCGCCGTGCAGCTGTCGGACACCGAAGACAAGAAGGCCAAGACCTACAGCGTCACCGTCCGCGCCGAGATCAACACCACCCTGCTGCAGACCAAGCTGGATGCGGGTTCGGCCGTGGCCGGCGCCACCGCTGCGCAGCGCTCGCTGCTGACGTTCCTGTTCATGGCGCGCTCGCAGGACACCGTGCAGTCGTTCCAGGACAAGGAATACCGCCGCGTCGACGCCAGCAGCAGCTACAGCGAGAACACCCGTGAAGGCGACAGCTTCCGCGGCAATTCGGTCAGCACCAACGGCAGCATCAACCAGAACGGTTCGGTGTCGGTCACCAGCGGCGGCAGCACCACCGCGCGCGCCGACAACATCACCTGGAAGGTGGCCAACGCCGCCGAAGTCAACACCGCGATGACCGGTGCCTTCAGCGCCGCCGGCTACGAGGTGGTTGAAGCCGAGTACGTGGAAGGCGAGTCGCGCGGCCTGCTCAGCATCGAGCGCATCCGCAAGGACTTCAGCACCGGCAACGACCTGGCCCCGGCCACCCTGCGCGACACCGCCAATGGCATCCGTGCGGCCAACATCCCGTACATCGCCGTCGGCACCCTCGACGTCGGCATGCGTGACCGCGATCCGGCCAGCGGCAACACCCGCGTGTTCGTCACTGTCACCGGCAAGGTGCTGGACGTGACCGGTCGTTTCCCGCGCACCGTGTCGTCGGTCGGCCCGGTGCAGTTCTCCGGCACCGGCCCGAATGAAACCGTGGCCCGTACCAATGCCCTGCAGCTGGCTGCCGAAAAGGCCGCCCAGCAGATGATCAACGAACTGAACGTCAAGGCGGTCCGCTGATCCGCCGGCCCGTTGGGTGCCGAGCTCGCTCGGCATCGCCCCTGGGTTACCGATTCCCCACGTGCCGCACGCGGCCGTTTCTTCCAAAGGACTCTCACATGATCCGCAATACCGCTCTTGCCCTGGCCATCGCGGCCGCCACCCTGTCGATGCCGGCCCATGCCGGCCTGGGCAAGCTGAAGGACCTGGCTGGTGGCTCCACCGGCTCCTCCAGCAGCACCTCCAGCGCCGCTGCCCCGGACGAAGCCGCGCAGGAAGCGCTGGTGCGTCGTTTCGTCAGCTCGCAGTCGCACTCGCTGCAGGCCCAGACCTCGTTCGCCCGTGCCTTCGGCCTGGCCGAGCAGGTGCAGCTGCTGGAAGCCGAGCGCCAGGCGCTGTCGTCGGGTTCGGTCAGCGTCGATGCGATGAAGAAGTCGGTGTCGGTCAGCGAAGCCGCCCAGGCCGCGATCGACGAGCGCCAGGCCGCGCAGCCGGAGCTGAACGCTGAATCCAAGCAGCACTACGCCGAAGGCCTGGTCTCGCTGCTGGCGTCGGCCGCCGAAGCGCAGAAGCTGGGTGGCGAAGCCAGCAACTTCACCGCCGGCATGAAGAACCTGGGCGCCACCCAGATGGCTACCGTCGGCCGCAAGCTGGCCGCTGGTGCATGGGTGGCCAAGGAATCGCCGGGCTTCATCCAGGGCCTGTACGGTTCGACCAAGTCGGCTGTGACCTTCGCCAAGAAGAGCAAGGTCAAGGTGCCGTCCAACGCCGACTCGATGCTGGGCCAGCTGGACAAGATGAACTGATCCGAGGCGAATCCCCATGCGTACGACCTCCCGTTTGATCGGCCTGGGCCTGGCTGCCGCGCTGCTTGCAGCCTGTGGCAAGCAGGACACCCCGGCCGAAGCGCCCGCACCTGCCAAGGACAAGGCAACCAGTGCACTGGCCAGCAATGCGCCAGTGGAAGCAGCGCCCCTGCGTGGCACGCCGGATTTCGGCGGCACCACCCAGGTCGCGCGCGAGGCCGACGGCATCGGCAGCACCCCGGAACTGGCGGTGCTGGCGGCGTTGCAGTCGGCGGTGGCGCAGGTCAACGGCGTACGCGTGGCCAGCCAGATGCAGAGCCTGCGTGCAGGCCTGCATGTGGATGTGGATGACGAACACGTCGGCGATATCCGCGCCGACGCGTTCACCCAGCAGATGATCGCCGGCTCGCAGGGCGCGGTGCTGGGCTATGAAATCCTGTCGCAGGACGAAGTGCGGCAGCTGGATGAAGAAACCATCGCGCGCGTGCGCGCCAGCGACGAAGGCTGGAGCTTCAAGGGTTCGGCCTCTGCCAGCGCGTCCGGCGAGGCCACGGCCAAGGGCGGCGGAGCCTCGGCCAGCGTCAAGGAGAGCTACGACGAGAAGGTCAGCGTCGATGCCAAGCGTGGCGCAAGCTCGTTCGATTCGGATGTGACCCACCGCAGCATGCGCAGCTACTGGAAGGTGCGCGTGCGTGCACAGATTGCCCAGTACCGCGCACCGGACGAGCAGGGCAAGCCGAAGATCGTGGTCGCGCTGCCGCGCACCAAGGCCGGCAGCTATGCCGTGGGCGATGGCCGCGTGAGTGCCGATGAAGTGGCCGACGCGATCCGCGCGCGCCTGTCCGACACGCTGACCCAGACCCAGCGCTTCATCGTGCTGGATCGCGAGTTCGGCGACGAACTGCAGGCCGAGATCGACCATATCAACAGCGGCAACGTACGCCTGCAGGACACCGCACGCGTCGGCCAGCAGCTGGCGACCGACCTGATCCTGATCCCGACCATCGAACGCTTCGAGTACCCGCGCAGCGTGCGCAACCTGCGCATGTCCGACCGCCAGGTGACCTCGTACTCCGGTGGCGGCCGCATCACCCTGCGCCTGATCAACGCCACCACCGGCCAGGTGGTGATGTCCGACAGCTTCGACCACCAGCTGGCCTCGACCGGCCCGAGCACCCTGCCCCGCGTGGTCAACGGCCGCAACATGGCCGCGGCGATGATGGAATCGCTGTCGGGTCAGATCGGTACCACCATCGTCACCACGCTGTTCCCGGTGTCGGTGGTTTCTGTGGACGGTGACCAGGTGGTGCTGAGCCAGGGTGGCGAAACCCTGCAGGCCGGACAGCGCTGGCAGGCCGTGCGCCTGGGCGAGGAACTGAAGGACCCGCAGACCGGCCGCTCACTGGGCCGCAGTGAACACCCGTGCTGCACCATCCGCATCGACCGCGTGGCCGCACAGACCTCGTACGGCACCATCGAAGACGGCGTCGACGCGATGCGCGGCGGTTTCCGCCCGGGCCAGATCGAACTGCGCCAGAAGCTGGGCAGCAAGCCGGCCGCCGCCGCAGGTGCGACTGCCTCGGCCGCTCCCGCCGCCGCCGCACGCCCGGCGGCCAAGCCGAAGCCCAAGCCCGCTGCCGCCCCGGCCGAAGACCCGAACTGGTAACACGCCCAAGCAACACACCGATGGGGTCAGAGCCCTTTTCCGGCGGGAAAAGGATCTGACCCCTTCGTGTTTCCGTGCGTGTCGACCCAGGTCGACACCCACCAACAGCAGTCGGACCCCGCCTACGCTCAGGAAACCAGCTTTTGCTGTTGCTTCGGCTGTTGCCGTTGTTTCGGCAGGTGCAGGGCGCAGCCCTGGCGAATCCCATTACACTCCAGAAGGATTTCCCTGCTGGAGAGAGCAATGAAACGAGTGGTACTGGGCGTGCTGGCCCTGTCGGTGTCGAGCGCACTGATGGCGGCCACCCCGAAATTCGATGGCGCGCGGATCTCCGCCGACGTCAAGGAACTGGCCTCCGACGCCTACGAAGGCCGCTCGCCGGCCACCGCCGGCGAAGAAAAGACCATCGCCTACCTCAGCAGGCAGTTTGCCGACGCCGGCCTGCAGCCGGGCGGCGACCTCAAGGACGGCAAGCGCCTGTGGACCCAGGCCGTGCCGCTGCGCAAGGGCGACATCGTCGGCGCACCGCAGCTGGCGCTGCACCAGGGCGGCAAGACCCTGCCGCTGGAGCAGGGCAAGCAGATCGCCGTGCGCGCCGCCATGAACGGCGCCAGCAGCGTCGACATCAGCAAGGCCCCGCTGGTGTTTCTCGGCTACGGCGTGAAGGCACCGGAGCGCAACTGGGACGACTTCAAGGGCGTGGACCTGAAGGGCAAGATCGCCGTGGTGCTGATCAACGACCCGGACTTCGAAACCGGCCAGGGTGATTTCGACGGCAAGGGCATGACCTATTACGGCCGTTGGACCTACAAGTACGAGGAAGGCGCCCGCCAGGGGGCGCTGGGCGTGCTGATCGTGCACGAGACCGCACCGGCGTCGTATGGCTGGGCCACCGTGGCCGGCTCCAACACCAACACCATGTTCGACGTGGTGCGTGACAACCCGGCAGAAAGCCACCCGCTGCTGGAAGGCTGGATCCAGCGCGACCTTGCCGTGGAGCTGTTCCGCTCGGCCGGGCAGGATTTCGAGGCACTGAAGAAGAAGGCGCAGCAGCGCGACTTCACCCCGGTGGCGCTGACCGGCGCCAGCCTGGACGCGAAGTACGCGGTGAAGACCGAAGTGATCACCTCTCACAACGTGGCCGCGCGCCTGGAAGGCAGCCGCCATCCGGACGAGACCATCATCTACAGCGCGCACTGGGACCACATCGGCGTGGGCGAGCCGGACGCGCGCGGTGACCGCATCTTCAACGGCGCGCTGGACAACGCCAGCGGCACCGCCTCGCTGGTCGAGCTGGCCCGTGGCTTCGCCAAGGAGAAGCGCCCGCAGCGCTCGCTGCTGTTCCTGGCGGTCACCGCCGAGGAAAAGGGCCTGCTGGGTTCTGAGTACTACGCCACCCATCCGCTGTATCCGCTGGAAAAGACCGTGGCCGTGATCAACATGGACGGCATGGCGCCGTTCGGCCCGTCGCGTGACTTCGGCATCTACGGTGCCGCGCGCTTCGAGCTGCTGGACCAGCTGAAGGACGTGGCCAAGGGCTGGGATATCCGCTACACGCCGGACCCGAAGCCGGAAGCGGGCCTGTTCTTCCGCTCCGACCACTTCCCGTTCGCCAAGCGTGGCGTGCCGGCGCTGTCCTGGTCGGCCGGCCAGGACTGGGTGGACGGTGGCGTGGCCGCAGGCAAGAAGGCCTCCGAGGACTACACCGCCAAGCGCTATCACCAGCAGGGCGACGAGTGGCAGCCGGACTGGGTGTTTGCCGGTGCCGCGCGCGACCTGGAAGTGCTGTACACGCTGGGCAACCAGCTGGCCAATTCCCGCGATTGGCCGAACTGGAGCAAGGACGAGGCGTTCCGCGCCGTGCGTGACGCCAGCGCCGACCAGCGCAAGTAACGGCGTCCGGTAGTGCCGGCCGCTGGCCGGCATTGCCGCCCCCGGAAACGCCGGGCCGTGCCCGGCGTTTCCATAACGGCTTCCATCCCAACTTTCCCGGCCTTCGTCGCAGCCTGCTTGCTTGCCCGGCGGGCCGCCCTATGCTCGGCTCACCCCCTTCCTCAAGGCGCCGCCGTGTTCGCCAGCCTCTCTCTCCTGATCCGCCACCTGCTGGCCTGGGCTGCCGCGCTGGTTGTCGCCGGCATGGTCTGGAGCGGCATCTTCAGCGGCATGAACGATGGCCCGGGCTGGATCTTCGGGCTGCTGGCGATGTTCCTGATCATTTCCGCGCTGGGCAGTGCCATCACCCACATCCGCCGGGTCTGGCTGGTGGCCGGTCGCCTGGATGCCACCACCCTGTCCGGCCGCCAGCGCCGCCAGATCGAACTGCCGATGGACGCCGGCCACGCCTTCTCGGTGGTGGAGGCGGCGATTTCCGAACTACCGCGCGTCGAAGACGTGGAAAGCTCGGCCGGCAGCCTGCAGGTGCGCGCCTATGTGCGCCGGGTCGACCTCTGGAACGGCCGCCAGCCCTCGCGCTGGAACCTGCCGGCGCGGCTGGCCATCAAGCGCAACAGCGTGCTGGCCACGGTCACGCCGGGGCAGGGCACCAGCACCGTGACCCTGCTGTTCGAACCCGATGCCGGCTGGTGGGCCGACCTGCTGGCGCTCGACGAGGGCAGCAACTTCGAGAACGCCGAAGCAGTCACCCGTGCGATCAGCCGCCGCGTCGCCGACCAGCGCCGCGACGAACAGGCTGCGGCCGAACAGACCCAGGTGGAAAAGGAACTGTCGGTGGCACGCTTGAACCTGTTGCATGCGCAGGTGGAACCGCACTTCCTCTACAACACGCTGGCCAACGCGCAGGTACTGACCCGCACCGATCCGGCGCGTGCCGAACAGATGCTCGGCCACCTCATTCAATACCTGCGCAGCTCGTTGCCGCAGGTGGACGAATCGGTATCCACGCTGGGCGTGGAGCTGGACCGCACCCGCGCGTACCTGGAAATCCTGCGCATCCGCATGGGCGCACGCCTGGCGGTGGAAATGCAGGTACCGAACGAACTGCACGGCGTGCACCTGCCGGCGATGGCACTGCAGACGCTGGTGGAGAACGCGATCAAGCACGGCCTGGAACCCAAGCCCGGCGGTGGCACGATCTGGATACTGGCGCGCGGCTTCGATGACCACGTGACCGTGACCGTGGCCGACGATGGGCTGGGCTTCGGCCAAGGCACCAGCGGTACCGGCATCGGCCTGAAGAACCTGCGCGAGCGCCTGCGCCTGACCTGCGGCGAGCAGGCCGGCGTGGCGATCGTTGCCAACTTCCCCAGCGGCGTGGCCGCGACCATGACCCTGCCGCAGTCGCCCAAGGAGTGCAGCCATGCCGCTTGAAGCCCTGATCGCCGAAGACGAAGAACTGCTGCGGCAGTCACTGGTGGAGCAGCTGGGCCGGTTGTGGCCGGAGCTGAAGCTGGTGGCCGAGTGCGAGGACGGTGCCAGTGCACTGGAGCAGCTGGCCGAGACGCAGCCGGATATCGCTTTTCTCGACATCCGCATGCCCGGCATCAGCGGCATCGAGGTCGCGCGCTCGCTGTCCGAGCTGAGCCCGCGCACCCAGGTAGTGTTCGTCACCGCCTACGACCAGTACGCCATCGATGCGTTCGAGCAGGGCGCGATGGACTACCTGTTGAAGCCGGTCAGCGACGAGCGCCTGCTGGCCACCCGCGAGCGCATCCTGTCGCGGCTGCCATCAACGCGACAGGACGATGCCGTGCTGGAGCGCCTGCTGCAGCGGCTGGGCCCGTCGCAGGGCGCAGCGGAGCGCCCGCCACTGGCCTGGATCACCGCCAGCAACGGCCGCGAGACGCAGCTGATCATGCTGGAAGATGTGGCCTACTTCCGCGCCGACAACAAGTACACCACCGTGGTCACCGCTGCCGGCGAAAGCCTGCTGCGCACACCGTTACGTGAACTGCTTGAAGTGCTCGACCCGCAGCACTTCCGCCAGATCCACCGCTCCACCATCGTCAACATGAAGGCGGTGGCAGCGGTGAGCCGCGACGACACCGGGCGCGGCGTGCTGCGCCTGCGCGGGCGCACGGAGACGCTGGTGGTCAGCCAACCGTTCATGAGCCTGTTCCGCGGCATGTAGCCGCGCCGCAGTCTCCGCCGCCAGGAGCATTGCATGCGTTTTTTCCTGCTTGTCGGCCTCGCCGCATTGGCGCTTGCCGGTTGCCGGAAGTCCACTGAAACCGCGATCACCCGCACCACTGCCAATGGCGTGGACACGCTGTACAGCAAGCGCACGGTAGTGGACGGCGTGGCGCGTTTCGAGTGCATGGCCAGCCGCAGCGGCCAGTGCCATTACCTGGTGCTGGACCCGGCCTGTCGTCCTGATGCCGCCTGTGCGAAAGCGCCGATACGGTCGTTCGCGTTGGCGGCCGGCACGACCCGGGAGTTCAGGGGCCTGCCGAAGGGCTTCGCCCAGTGCGTCAGCGAGGATCGGAAAGAACAATGCCACCGTGAGTGATCACGGTGGCATTGTGGCTCCCCCCGCTTCCCTGAAGGGTCAGTAGGCAGGCTGTAGTGTCAGGTCGTGGTGGTGCTCGTTCTCGCCCACGTGGTTGAGGCGGCCGACCAGTTCGGAGTGCTGCTTCATGCGCCCGATCTCGGTCATGATGCGGATGTCCTCGTGGCGCAGCTCGCGCTTGGCGGTGACCGCCTGCTTGTAATCGAGCACTTCCGGATAATGCTCGGCCAGGTCCAGTGCCTCGGCCACGTGCTCGACGCTGTCGGCCTTGGAGCTGATGCGTGCGCGGCTGTTGAACGCCTTCATCCAGCGCTCGAAACCGGCCTGCTGATCGAACATGTTGGCCATGAACCAGATCACGAACAGGATCGAGACCCACGAGCCAAACACGACTACCACGCGGGTGAACGTGATATGGAAGTCGTCGCGCCAGAGGTAGTTGGCGATCAGGCCAAGAATCAGCAGCGAGGCTGCCTGCCAGCCGACGATCGAGGCGATCAGCCATTGGCACTTGGCCTGGGCCAGCACCGCGACTTCATCGCGGATCTGCTGCTCGCTGAGATTGCGCCAATGCGCGACCTGTTTGTCGAACGGGCTGCTGTAGAGCTCGTTGTCGCGAAGCAGAATTCCCAAACCCTTGAACAAAGCAATCATGGCTGGCTCCTTGTGGAACGTGCGTCGATCAGCATTGGACGGTGTGGCGGTTCCAGTTCTAGCACTTCCAGCGAGCCGTGCAATGGGCGCAATGCCAAGCTGCGCAAGGGCTTTCCCTGAATCGGTGAATGTTGTTGCATCGCAGCATCGAAGCCGCTGCCTGCGACAGGATGTCGCAGGGTGAAATGTGCTGCGGCCGCACATGAAACCGTGGCTGAGTACGAAGACTCGCCGCCGGCGTCGTGATCGCCCAGAATCGGGGCCGACCGCGCAACTTGCGGCCATTCTTTCGCTTTTCCTGGACCAGTGATGCCGGCTCTGCTGCAGCGACTCTCCCGCCCCGTCACCGCGCCGATCCGGCGCTGGGTGCTGGAGGCCTTCCCCCGTGGCCAGAGCGGCATCGATTACGACCAGCCGCTGGGTGACCCGGGTTGGTTTGGACCCGACAGCGTGACCTGGCGCCTGCACGCCGAGTTCCCCTCGATGCTGGCCGGTGGCCTGTGCGCGCTGATGCTGCAGACCCTGCATCCGCGCGCGCTGGCCGGGGTCTACGATCACTCCAATTTCCGCCAGGACCTGGTAGGTCGCCTGCGTCGCACCACCGCGTTCGTTGCCGGTACCAGCTATGCGCCCACCGGCGAGGTGGAGGCGCTGGTGGCCAGGGTGCGCGGCATCCATGCACGGATCCGCGGCCAGACCGCACAGGGCGAACCCTACGCCGCCGATGATCCGCAGCTGCTGACCTGGGTGCATGTGACCGAGGCGTTCGGGTTCCTTCAGGGCTTCCGCCGGTACGGACGGGAGGTGCCGGCACACATCGCCGACCGTTACTACGATGAGTACCGCTGCGTGGCCGAGGCACTGGGTGCGGTGGACGTGCCGCGCAGCGAAGCGGAAGTGGCGGCGTACTTCTGTGCGCGGCAGCCGGAGCTGCGCGTCGACGAGCGCTCGCGCGAGGTGCTGGAGGTGCTGTCCGGCGTGCGCCTGCCGGTACCGGTGCCGGGGCTGTCGCGCGAAGTGTTCCTGGGTGCAGGCGCGGCACTGCTGCCGGACTGGGCCGAAGGCATGCTTGAACGCAGTGGCCGTCAGCGCGCGCAGGCCGCCGCGTCGGCGAAGCTGATGCAGGGCATGGCGCCGCTGTTTCGCCGTGCGTTGCCCGATGGCCTGGCCAGCCGCGCCTGCGCGCGCATGGGCGTGCCGGTGTCGGTGCTGCGCGAGTGGCCCACCGTTCCCCGGTAGGTGCCAACCTTGGTTGGCACGCGTTGCGCGCGGTGCCGCAGGAGCGCCAACCAAGGTTGGCCTCTACCCGAGCGGATGCCGCAGTAGATCCACACCATGCGTGGATGGGCCTTACCCCGCCGACTTCAACCCGCGCAACAGCATCTCCAGCGCCGCCGTCGCCTGCCGCAGACGCACGTCGCCATCCTCGCCCTCGGCGATCCAGAACGCGGCCTCGGCCAGGCTGCCATAGATCAGCGACGCCAGCGCCTGCGCATTCACCGGCGCCACCACGCCCTGGGCAACCAGATGTTCGATCAGGTGCTGCATCGAGTGCACGCAGTGGCGCTGCGATTCCGGTGAGGCGCCACCGAGCACCGCGCGCGCGTCGCGCAGCACGATGCGCTGGATCTCCGGTTCCAGCGCCATCTCCAAGTACGCGCGGCAACGCTGCACGAAGCCCTCCCAGGCATCGTCGGCGGCATCACTGATCGCCTGCAGGCGCTGGTCGGTCTCGGCATCGAGCTGGGCGACGACAGCCGCCAGCAGACCCTTCTTGTCGCCGAAGTGGTGGTACAGCGCGCCGCGGGTCAGCCCGGCCTGGGCGGTCAGGTCGTCCATCGAGGTGGCGGCATAGCCATGCTCGCTGAACACCCGGCGGGCGGTGGCCAGGAGGGTGGCGCGGGTTTCTTCCATCTCGGCGCGGGTGCGGCGAACCATTCAGAGCTCCTTACATACATAGTGCATGATTATTTACATACGGCGCGTATGAATGTAGCCTCTTATTCATACGCCCTGTATGTATTGTCATGGCGCCCCGTGCGCCAGGCAAGTCGCTGCCTTGGAGAACCTGATGGCCACCCCCTATCGCGACCTGTTCGCGACCCCCGGCACCGCCGGCCTCGCCCTGGCCGGGCTGCTGGCACGCCTGCCGCTGCCGATGACCGGTATCGGCATCATCACCTTGCTGTCCCAGCTGCGCGGCAGCTATGCACTGGCCGGTGCGGTGTCGGCCACCTTCGTGCTGACCTATGCGTTGCTGTCGCCGCAGGTGTCGCGCTGGGTCGACCGGCGCGGGCAGGGCAGGGTACTGCCATGGGCCACTGCGGCCAGTGCGGCCGGTCTGCTGTTGCTGCTCGCGTGCACGCTGCTGGCCGCGCCGGACTGGACGCTGTTCGTTGCGGCGATGCTGGCCGGCTGCATGCCCAGCGTGTCGGCGATGGTGCGAGCGCGCTGGACCGCGACCCATCGCGGACGACCACAGCTGCAGACCGCGTATTCGCTGGAGACCGTGTTCGACGAGGTGACCTTCATCGCCGGGCCACCGTTGTCCGTCGGATTGTCGGTGGCGATATGGCCACAGGCTGGCGTACTGGCGGCCGCCCTGCTGCTGGTGGCCGGCGTCGCCGCACTGGTGCTGCAGCGGGGCACCGAGCCGCCGATACAGCACTACGAAGGTGCAGCATCCTCGCACTCGCTGCTGCGGCAACCGGAGATCCGCCTGCTGGCGTTGCTGATGCTGGCGATGGGCGTGATCGTCGGCACCGTCGACATCACCAGCGTGGCATTGGCCGAGCTGCGCGGACAGCCACTAGCTGCCAGCTGGGTGCTGTCGGCCTACGCGCTGGGCAGCTGCGCGGCGGGCCTGCTGTTTGGTGCCCTGAAGCTGCCGATGCCGCTGACGCGCCTGTTGCTGGCCGGAGCAGCGGCCACCGCATTGACCACGTTGCCGCTGCTGTGGGTCGGCAGTCTGCCGGCACTGGCCGCTGCGGTACTGCTGGCCGGGGTGTTCTTCGCGCCGACGATGATCGTGGCGATGTCGCTGGTTGAACAACGCGTGCCCGAAGCACGCCTGACCGAAGGCATGACGTGGCTGCTGGCCGGCCTCAACATCGGCGTGGCGCTGGGCGCGGCGCTGTCCGGACAGAGCGTCGATGCGGCGGGCGTGCGCAGCGGTTTTGTGGTTGCGCTGGCGGCAGGCGGTGGCGTGCTGCTGTTCGCCTTGCTCGTGCAACGTGCGCTGCGCCCGTCTGCCGCGCCCACATCTCCTGAAGGAATCATCCCGTGAGCGCTTCATCGCCTGCGCATGCCGCGTCTGTGCCCCGCCATCCGTGGTGGGCGGTCTCCGCCGTCGGCCTCGCCACGTTCTCGGTGGTCACCACCGAAATGCTGCCGGTCGGCCTGCTGACTCCCATCGCCGAAGATCTCGGCGCGTCCACCGGCACCGCCGGCCTGATGATCTCACTGCCCGCCCTGCTGGCGGCAGTGTTCGCCCCGCTTGCGGTGATCGCAGCCGGTGGCATCGATCGTCGCCGCATCCTGTGTGCGCTGTTGGGCCTGCTGCTGGTCGCCAACCTTGCGTCGGCGCTGGCACCTGGCATCGGCTGGCTGTTGGCCGCGCGTGTGCTGGTGGGGTTCTGCATGGGCGGCATCTGGACCATTGCCGGTGGGCTGGCAGCGCGCCTGGTACCTGCGCAGCGCATCGGTCTGGCCACCTCGATCATCTTCGGAGGCGTGGCCGCAGCTTCGGTGCTCGGCGTTCCGTTGGGCGCGCTGATCGGGGATGCATTGGGCTGGCGCAGCGCGTTCGTGGCGATGACGTTGTTCAGTGCGGCGGTGATGCTGCTGCATCTGCGGGTGGTTCCCGCGTTGCCGGTCAGCACATCGGTGCGGCCGCGGCAGTTCGTGCAGCAGCTTGGCCAGCGCAACCTGCGGCGTGGCCTGTGGCTGACCGGGCTGCTGGTGTCCGGGCACTTCATCGCCTTCACGTACGTGCGGCCGCTGCTGACGTCCGTATCGGGCGTGGATGCGTCGTGGATAGGTGCACTGCTGTTTGGGTACGGCCTGGCTGGCATCGCCGGCAACTTCATCGCCGGGCCGCTGGCTGCGCGCCATCCACGGGGCATGCTGCTGGCGATAGCCTCGGGCCTGCTGCTGACGCCTCTGCTGTTCCTGTGGGTGGGAAATACGCCCTCCGCAGGTATTGCAGTGCTGCTGCTGTGGGGTCTGGCCTATGGCGGTGTATCGGTGGGCCTGATGAGCTGGATGATGAAGGCGGTGCCGCAGGCCGTGGAGATCGCCACCGCGTTGTATGTGGCGGTATTCAACATCGGCATCGCAATGGGTGCGTGGGGTGGTGGCCGCCTGCTGGATGGCGTGGGCCTGCATGCGAATCTGTGGGCTGCGGCGGTGTTGGCTGGGAGTGCCCTGCTGATGGCTGCCATCACCCGCAGGTAGATCCACGCCATGCGTGGATTCCTACCCCGTGCCGACCAAGGTCGGCACCCACCAGAGCGGAGTATGTGCCGACGAAGGTTGGCCGCTACCCGGAAATGAAACGGGCGCCTTGCGGCGCCCGTTCCGGTTACATCACCACACCTTGACCCGCTTGTCCGGGGCCAGGTACAGCTTCTGGCCTTCCTTCACTTCGAACGCCGGGTACCAGGCGTCGATGTTGCGCACGGTCAATGCGCGGAACTGGCCCGGGGCATGCACATCGGTCAGCAGCGAATTGCGCAGCGCCTGCTCGCGGCTCTTGCTGCGCCACGCCTGGGCGAAGCCGAGGAAGAAGCGCTGGTCCGGGCTGAAGCCTTCCAGGGTCTGGCCCGGCTTGCCCTGCAGCGACAGCTGGTAGGCATCGTAGGCGGTACCCAGGCCAGCCACGTCGGCGATGTTCTCGCCCAGGGTCAGCTTGCCGTTCACGTGCACGCCGGGGAACGGCTCGTAGCTGCTGAACTGCGCGGCCAGCGCATCACCGGCGGCGTTGAACTGCTTCAGGTCCTCGGCGGTCCACCAGTTGTGCAGCTTGCCGGTCTCATCGAACAGCGCGCCGGCGTTGTCGAAGCCGTGGCTGATCTCGTGGCCGATCACCGCACCGATCGCACCGTAGTTCACCGCGTCGTCGGCAGCGCCGTCGAAGAACGGCGGCTGCAGGATCGCGGCCGGGAACACCAGGCGGTTCTCCAGCGGCACGTTCATCGCATTGATGGTCTGCGGCAGCATCGCCCACTCGCTGTGGTCGACCGGCTTGCCCAGCTTGGCGATGTTGCGCTGGTACTCGAACAGCTCGGCGCGCTGTGCATTGCCCAGCGGATCATCACGGCGGATCTCCAGGCCGGTGTAGTCGCGCCACTTCTCCGGATAGCCCATGCCCACGGTCAGGCCCGTGACCTTGGCCTTGGCATGCGCCTTGGTCTGCGGCGACATCCACGACAGCGCGTCGATGCGCTTGGCAAAAGCGGCGATGATGTTCTTCGCCATCTCGTCCGCACGCTCCTTGGTCCTGGCGTCGAAGTGCTTTTCGACGTAGCGCTTGCCGATCGCTTCGCCGACGGCATGGTTGGCATCGTCCACCGCGCGCTTCCAGCGGTCGCTCTGCTGCGGCGTGCCGCTCAGCGCGGTGCCATGGAAGGCGAACCGGGCATCGGCGAACTTCTTCGGCAGGTAGGCGGCGGCACGGTCCAGCGCGTGGAACGCCAGGTAGTCCTTCCAGGCGTCCAGCGGCTCGGTGGCGACCAGCCTGGACAGGCCGGCCACGGCCTTGGGCTGCCACACGATGAAGTCCTGCTGGTTGCCCAGCGCGGCCGCATCGAGGAAGGCGTTCCAGTCCAGGCCCGGCGCCTTTGCATTGAAGTCGGCCTGGGTCCAGGGGTTGGCGCCCTTGGTCACGTCGTTGGTTTCTTCCTGGGTGGCATGCGCCTGCGCGATCTTCGTTTCCAGCGCGAGGATGCGCTGCGCCTTGCCGGCCGGGTCGGCGACGCCGGCCAGCTGCAGCATCTGTGCGATGTAGGCCTGGTACTGCTTGCGCAGTTCGGCCATGCGGCCATCACCCAGGTAGAAATCGCGGTCGGGCATGCCCAGGCCGCCCTGCACCAGGTACGGCGCGGTGCGATCCGGCTGCAGCATGTCCACCGACACCCACAGGCCGAACAGGCGGTCGGTGTAGAAGTTGGTGGCGTTGAGCAGGTCGACGTCGGCGCGCAGGTCGCCGCCGAGTGCGCGGGCCAGCCCGGCCTTGTCGGCGATCGCATCGATGGCCTTCAGCTGCGGCTGCACCGGCGCCAGACCGTGCTGCTCGATGCCGGCTTCGTCCATGTAGGCGGCGTAGTAGTCGCCGATCAGCTTGTCGTCGCCGCTGGCCTGGGTGTTGCCGGCGGCCCCTTCCAGGATGGCGCGGGTGTCGGCCAGGGTCTTCTCGGCAATGACATTGAAGCTGCCGAAGCGCGAGCGGTCGGCCGGAATCTCGGTGTTCTTCACCCAGGTGCCGTTGGCGAAGCCGAAGAAGTCGTCGCCGGCGGCGATGTTGCGGTCCATGCCGCTGGCATCGAAGCCGAAACTGCCCAGCATCGGCTTGGCCGCAGCGGGGGCGGCATCGGCCGGCGCGGTGGCACCGACGGCCGGGTCGGCCGGGCGGTCACAGGCGGCCAGGGACAGGCTGGCAACAATGGCCAGCGCCAGGGTGGGACGGCGCAGCTTGGACATGGACTTCTCTTGCAGCGGAAAACCCCAAGTCTAATCCGCTCCGGCGCCACTGGCCGCCCCCCTGCGGGGCCCGCCCTGTGCAGGATCTGGCTGAACGTGCGGATGCGATCTTCACGCCGTCACCGGGGTGGTGCATGCTGGACCCTCGAGCCCTGCGCGGACACGGGGAGGTGGCCATGCAGGATGGGGTCAGGCGTCAAGAATGGCGTCCGCCGGCCGTTGAGGTCGGGGACGTGGAGGATTCGTTCGCGCATGAAGCCAGCCGACTGCACAAGGAACATCAACCGATGCCCGCGCTGAAACGGGCGTTGGCCCGGCCGCTGCGCGCCATCACCTGGGGCGGTGTGCTGCTGGGCGTACTGCTGGTGACCGGTCTGGCCCTGATGCTGGTCAACGACCACCACCGCCGCCTGGAAGCGGCGCAGCGGCAGAGCCGCGCGCTGGCGGTGGGCAGCGAGCGCCTGCTGGCGCTGGAGCTGCGCAACCTGGAGCGGGCCATGACCGGCATCGCCGCCGACGCCGCGGAACTGTTCCGCAGCGTGCCGGCACAGGCGCCGGCCTTGCTGGATGCCTCCATCGGCGGCGTGCTGCGCCGGCACGCCGAACTGCACAGCATCGTGGTGCTCGACAGCTATGGCCGCGCATTGACGGCCGGCAAGGGCGACCTGCAGTTGCCGTTGTGGACCGATCCGCAACGGCGCGGCTCGGGCAGCGCGCTGTACATCGGCCCACCACAGCGCGCCAGCGACGGGGGCTGGGTGGTCCCGCTGGCGCTGCCGATGGCCGATGGGCGCTGGCTGCTGGCACGGCTGCGCTGTGGCGAACTGCAGCGCATCGTCGGCGGCCTGGATGTCGGTCCCAACGGATTGGTCTCGATCAGCGATGCCCAGGGCTACATGCTGGCCCGCGTACCCGATCCGCATGGCACGGTGGGCCGCCGCTATGACCTGCCGCGCCGGGACCTGCTCGGCACGCAGGCAGTGGTCGAGCTGGGCAGCATGCCCGGCGTTGTCGACGGCGTGCCGCGCATCCTCACCATCAGCACGCTCGAACGCAGCCCGCTGGCGGTGCAGGTCGGCCTGGCCGACGAAGATGTACTCGCACCGTGGTGGCCGTACCTGAAGGCGTCGGTGGCGATCGTACTGGCCTACATCGCGGTGTTGCTGGTACTGCTGTACGCCGTGCGCCGCAGCACCCGCAGCCAACAGGCGATGGCCGAGGAACTGAAGACGGGCCACGCCGAGCTGCGCCTGGCGCACCAGGTCGGGCGTGTCTGCACCTGGTACGTGGATGAGGACGCCGCGCTGCTGCGCTGGTCGCCGCTGGCCCGCGAGATCTTTGGGGTACAGACCGACGCCTTACCGGTCGCGGATTTCTTCGCGCGCGTGCATCGCGATGATGCCGCGCGCCTGCAGCAGGCCTTTGACCAGGCCTTCGCCGGCAGCGCTGTGCTCGACCAGGTGTTCCGCCTGGTGCTGCCCGGGGGCGAGGTGCGCTGGGTCGGCGCGCGCGGGCAGCGGGTGGAAGTGGCCGACAGCGAGCGGCGCATGATCGGTGCGCTGACCGACCTGAGCGAACGCTATCAGGCGCGCGAGCAGATGAGCGAAGTGGAACGCCGCTTCCGCCTGCTGTTCGACCGCAATCCTGCACCGTTCTGGGTGTTCGACCCGGATACGCTGCGCTTCATCGAGGTCAACGACGCTGCAGTGCGCCAGTACGGCTACAGCCGCGACGAGTTCCTGGCGATGAGCATCCTCGACATCCGCCCGCGCGAAGGCTGGGACGAAGTGCGTGGTGCCATCCAGCGGGCGCAGGTGGGCGATCCCCCCGACGCGACCGTCCGCCTGCACCGGCGCAAGGACGGCAGTGTGTTCGAGGTGCGCGCACACCTGTCCAAGCTCGACTTCGACGGGCAGCCCGCGTGCCTGGTGCTGGCCGAGGATGTCAGCGAGCGGCTGGCCTACGAGCGCGACCTGGCCTATCAGGCACGGCACAACCCGGCCACCGGCCTGCTCAATGTGCGCGCCCTGACCGAACAGCTGGACGAGCAGGAGGAGGGCTACACCATCGCCTTCGTGCAGCTGCGCGGGCTGCAGCTGG
Organism: Stenotrophomonas maltophilia D457; assembly: GCF_000284595.1. Lineage (GTDB taxonomy): Bacteria > Pseudomonadota > Gammaproteobacteria > Xanthomonadales > Xanthomonadaceae > Stenotrophomonas > Stenotrophomonas muris. The sequence continues at coordinate 539,636 of NC_017671.1, forward strand.
TGGCCGATACGCTGGGCCGCGAGATCGGCGATGCGGTGCTGCAGTCGATGGCGACCCGGCTCGGGGGCCTGGGCGCACGCTGTGGCACGCTGGCGTTCCAGCCGGCCGAGGATTTCGTCTTCGCCATCGGTGCCGAGCACGATACCCAGCGCGTGCTGGACGACCTGCTGCAGATCGTGTCGGCGCCGATGCGCGGCAAGGACTCGCTGCACCAGTTCGAGCCGCGCATCGGCGTGGCCGTGCACATCGCTGGTGACGGGCACACGGCCGAGCAGGTGATCGGCATGGCCGCGCAGGCCGCGCATGCGGCGCGCGCCGAGGGCAACGTGGTGGTCTGGTTCGACGCGGCCGTGACCACGCGCCTGGCCGACCGCCTGCGCCTGGCCGGGCGCATCCATGCCGCCATCGACAACGAATTCCAGCTGTATTTCCAGCCGATCCGGCATGCCGGCGATGGCAGCCCGGCAGCGCTGGAGGCACTGCTGCGCTGGCCGCAGGCCGATGGCAGCTTCATCCCGCCCAACGAGTTCATCCAGCTGTGCGAGGACACCGGGTTGATCCTGGCACTGGGCCGCTGGGTGATCCGCGCGGCGGCGAAGGCGCAGCGCCGTCTGGTCGAGGCCGGGTGGGGTGAGTTGCCGATCGCGGTCAACGTGTCGGCGGTTCAGTTCTTCAACAGCGACCTGGTGGCCGAATTCACCCGTGCCCAGCAGGATTTCGGCCTGGCCCGTGGCGCGCTGCACGTGGAGCTGACCGAGAGCAGCCTGATGCGCAAGCCGGCACAGGCGATGCAGACCATGCAGCGCCTGCACGAGCAGGGCATCCGCGTGTCGCTGGATGATTTCGGCACCGGCTATTCCAGCATGTCCTACCTGCAGCACCTGCCGCTGGACATCCTGAAGATCGACCGCAGCTTCGTCGCCGACGTGGAAACCAATCCACGCAATGCCTCGATCTGCCGCGCGCTGCTGTCGCTGGGCCACAGCATGGGCCTGACCATCATCGCCGAAGGCGTGGAGACGCCGGGGCAGCTGGACTGGCTGGCTGCGCATGGCTGTGACCAGGTGCAGGGCTACCTGTTGGGGCGGCCGGCGCCGCTGGAGCGGATCATCGACGCGCTGGATGAAGTCCCTGCCTGATCGGGGGCTTCGTATTTGCCGGCCAGCGGCCGGCACTACCCGACCGAAGCATGACGGGGGTTCGTATGTGCCGGCCGGCGGCCGGCACACCCGACCGAAGCATGACGGTAGTGCCGGCCGCTGGCCGGCATTCGCCCAAGACCGGGATGTGTCTGATTGCCGGCCGGCGGCCGGCACTACCGGCAAGCGCCAGACTCGGCTACACCCCGGTGTCCACCAGATGGTCGATGAAACTGCGCACCTTCGGTGCCAGGTGGCTGCGGCTGGTATAGACCGCGAAGATGCCGATCGGCGAGGCCTCCCATTCCGGCAGTACGCGCACCAGGCGGCCATCGGCCAGCGCGTCTTCCAGCAGGAAGTCGGGCTGCAGGATGACGCCCATGCCGGCGATCGCCGCTTCACGCAGCACGTCGCCGTTGTTGGCGTGCAGCAGGCTGTTCACCGCTACTTTCACTTCGCCGCCCGGCCCCTGCAGCGGCCAGTGGTCACCGGCGGCCCAGTAGCTGTAGCCCAGGCACGCGTGCGCCTGCAGGTCGTGCGGGGTCTGCGGGGCGCCGCGTGCGGCCAGGTAGGCCGGCGCGGCGCACAGGCTCACCCGCGATTCGCCCAGGCGGCGGGCGATCAGGGTGGGGCCCGGCTCGCGGGTGATGCGGATGGCCACGTCGTAGCCTTCCTCGACCATGTCCACCAGGCGGTCGGACAGGGCCAGGTCCAGTTCCACCTGCGGAAAGCGTTCGCGGTAACTGGCCAGCAGTGGACCGAGGCGGGCGATGCCCCAACTGACCGGTGCATTGATGCGCAGCATGCCGGAGGGCTCCAGCGCCTGCGCGCCGATGCTGGCCTCCAGCGCGTCGAACTCGGCCAGCAGGCGCACGCATTGGGCGTAGTAGGCGGCGCCGGTGCTGGTGGGGCTGACCCGCCGCGTGGTGCGATGGAGCAGGCGGGTGGACAGGCGCTTTTCCAGTGCGGCGACCTGGCGGGTAACGCCGGCGGTGGACATGTCCAGGGCCTGGGCGGCGGCGCTGAAGCCGTTGCGCTCGACCACCGCCACGAACACGCGCATCGCCTCAAGGGTGTCCATTGTTGCGCCTTCTGAAATAAATACGGTCAATCGATCGTATTTATCGGCCCGTGAAGGCGCAATAACCTGAGCCCACTCCCTTCAAGGTGCTTTCCGATGCACGCCACGACCGCTCCTGTTTCGCCGCTGGCCCCGTATGGCGCCACCCTGCTGCGCCTGGCCCTGGGCATGCTGCTCCTGGTCCATGCGCTGACCAAGCTGCTGGTATTCACCCCGGCTGGCACGGCAGCGTTCTTCGAGTCGCTGGGCCTGCCCGGCGTGCTCGGCTACCTCACCCTCGGCGTCGAGCTGGCGATCACTGTCGCGCTCCTGCTGGGCATCTATGCGCGCTGGGTGGGCCTGGTCGGCGTGCCGCTGCTGCTGGGCACGATCGTCACCGTGCACGGCGCCAACGGCTTCGGTTTCGCCAATGCCGGCGGCGGCTGGGAATACCCGGCGTTCTGGGCGCTGGCGCTGGTGGTGCTGTTCCTGGTCGGCGATGGCAAGTGGACCCTGCGTTCGCGCTGATCGCCGCCTGATCCTGCAACTGGAGAATTCCATGTCCCGCCTGCCTTCGCTGTACATCTCCCATGGTTCGCCGATGACCGCCCTGCATCCGGGCCAGGTCGGTGTGCGCCTGGCCGAGCTGGCGCGCGACCTGCCGCCGCCGCGCGCCATCGTGATGGCCTCGGCGCACTGGCTGGGCCGGCAGCCGCTGGTCGGCGCACATCCGCAGCCGCCGACGATCCACGACTTTGGTGGCTTCCCGCGCGCGCTGTTCGAACTGCAATACCCGGCGCCGGGTGATCCGGCACTGGCCGAAGAAGTGGCCGGCCGCATCGCCGCCGCAGGCCTGACAGTGGCCATCGACCCGCAGCGTGGCCTCGACCACGGCGCGTGGGTACCGCTGCGGCTGTTGTTCCCGCAGGCCGACATCCCGGTGGTGCCGGTGTCGATCCAGCCGCTGCTCGGCCCCGAGCATCAGTTCGCGCTGGGCCGCGCGCTGGCACCACTGCGCGAACAAGGCGTGCTGCTGGTCGGCTCGGGCAGCATCACCCACAACCTGCACGACTGGGGCGACTACCAGGACGGCAAGGAAGCGCCATACGTGCGGCCCTTCATCGAGTGGGTGGAGCAGCGGCTGGCCGCTGATGACCGCCAGGCGCTGTTCGATTACCGCCGGCAGGCCCCGTTCGCCGAGCGTGCGCACCCGACCGACGAGCACCTGCTGCCGCTGTTCTTCGCGATGGGAGCGGCCGGCGAGGGCGGTTTCGGCGCACGCCGCATCGACGCCGGCATCGATGCCGGCTTCCTGGCCATGGATCTGTACCGGTTCGACGGGGCATGAGCCGGGGCTGACGCGCGGCGGCCCCGGCCGTCGCGGTCAGGGCCGCATGTGGTAGTTTTTTCCGGGTTTCCGGCGCTGGCCCTCGTGCCTCCCCACGCGCCGCTTCCTGGAAGAAGCATGCATACCATTGAAGTCGTCCTGGCGATGCTGGTGGCCGTTGTCGCCAGCGGCTACCTGGTTCGCGTCCTCCCGTTCTCGCTGCCGTTGCCGCTGGTGCAGATCGGCCTGGGCGCGGTGATCGCCGGCGTGTTCAACCGCGGCCATGCGCTGGAGCCGGAAGTGTTCTTCCTGCTGTTCCTGCCGCCGCTGCTGTTCCTGGATGGCTGGCGCATTCCCAAGCAGGGCCTGTTCCGCGACAAGGGCGCGATCCTCGAACTGGCGTTCGGCCTGGTGGTGTTCACCGTGATCGGCGCCGGCCTGCTGATCCACTGGATGATTCCGGTGATGCCGCTGGCAGTGTGCTTCGCGCTGGCGGCCATCGTCTCGCCGACCGACCCGGTGGCGGTCGGGGCGATCGCCTCCAAGGCACCGATCCCGAAGCGCCTGATGCACATCCTGGAAGGCGAGTCGCTGCTCAACGATGCGTCCGGCCTGGTCTGCTTCCGTTTCGCGGTGGCCGCGGTGATGACCGGCTCCTTCTCGCTGGCCACGGCCTCGCTGACCTTCCTGTGGGTGGCGGTGGCCGGCCTTGCCGTGGGCGTGGCGGTCACCCTCGGCGTGTCCACCTTCCAGCGCTGGTTGTGGCGCCGCTTCGGCGAAGAGCCGGGTGCGGCGATGCTGGTCAACCTGCTGATTCCGTTCGCGGCCTACCTGCTGGCCGAAGAAATCCATGCCTCGGGCATCCTCGCTGCGGTCGCCGCCGGTATCGCGATGAGCTACGTCGAGCTGACCGGCCGTGTCTCCGGCAGCATGCGCGTGCAGCGCGCGGGCGTCTGGAACATGCTGCAGTTCAGCTTCAACGGCATCATGTTCGTGTTGCTGGGCGAGCAGCTGCCGGGCATCGTCGAGCGCGCCACCACCACCATGAACGAGTCCGGCCACCAGAGTGCATGGTGGCTGCTGGTATACGTGGTGGTGATCAACCTGGCGCTGATCCTGCTGCGCCTGCTGTGGGTATGGCTGTCGCTGCGCTGGAACCTGCTGCGCGCGCGCCGCCGTGGCCTGGAGCGGGGCGAGGCGCCGAACTGGCGCATCGTGGTGGCGACCTCGGTGGCTGGTGTGCGCGGCGCGATCACCCTGGCCGGTGTGTTGACCCTGCCGCTGTTCCTGCCCGATGGCAGTGCGTTCCCGGCGCGCGACCTGGTGATCTTCCTGGCCGCGGCGGTGATCCTGTTCTCGCTGATCGGCGCCAGCGTGGCGCTGCCGCAGCTGCTGAAGGGCCTGCAGCTGCCAGCCGATTCGGGCGAGCGCAAGGAAGAGGACCTGGCACGCAAGCTGTCCTCCAAGGCCGCGCTGGCCGGGGTCGAACGCATGCGCCAGCAGCTGGTGATGAACCAGAACACCGAGAACGTGCAGCTGTACAACGATGCTGCCTCGCGGGTGAGCCTGCTGTACCAGCGGCACCTGGAGAAAGACAACGACGGCCCCGACGTGGACCCGGAGAAGGTGCGGCGCATGGAGCTGGGTTACCGCCAGCTGCGCAGCGCGGGCCTCAATGCCGAGCGCGAGGAACTGTTCCGGTTGACCCGGCGCGGGGTGATCTCCGATGAGATCTCGCGGCGCCTGATCCGCAACCTGGACCTGCTGGAATCGCGCAAGCGCGAATGACGCCTGGGCCGGGCGTTGCTGACGCTGACGCGGATTCCGCCCTGCCATGTAGAGCCGAGCCCGTGCTCGGCTGCGCTTGCTTCAGGCGTCGTGAACCCGGAACGAAAAGCAGCCGAGCACAGGCTCGGCTCTACATGCCGGTGCCGGTTATTCCGGCTTCTGGTCCAGGAAATACACCTCGACCTTGCCCTTGACCTTGATGGTCATCGGGTTGCCGCGGCGGTCGCGGGCCTTGCCGGCCTGCACGCGGATCCAGCCTTCGCTGACCGAGTATTCCTCGACGTTGTCGCGCTCGACGTCGTTGAAACGCACGCCAACGCCGCGCTCCAGCGCCTGCGCATCATGGAAGGGGCTGGCCGGGTTGATCGCCAGGTGGTCGGGAGGGGTATCGCTCATCGCTTCATTCACAGTGACGGCCACCAAGGCCGGCTTCAGCGGCACAGGATAAACCGTAGAATGCGGGCCTGCCCCAGAGGACGTTCCGCCATGCCCGACAACAGCGACTATTTCGACTTCGAGGAAGACATCCACGACTTCGACGAAGATGGCTTCGAGGCGCGGGTCTGGAACCTGCTGGTGCTGATCAACCCGGGCGACGAGGAACTGGCCCTGCAGCAGTTCAACCGCTGGCGCGAACACCTGGCCGAGGACGGGCAGCCGCTGGAAGCGGACAGCGACTGGCTGCCGGCGCTGTTCACCGCCATCGCCTGGCAGTCCGGTTTCGATGTGGAGCGCGATGACCTGGAATCGCTGCAGTCGGCGGTGAACGAGCTGTCGGCGCGCTTCAACCTGCAACTGGACTGGGGCGGCGACCTGGACGACGAGGACTTCGCCGAGGGCCTGGACGGCGTGCAGCTGATGTCCACCGCCTTCGACCGCCTGCGCGAGCACAACTACACGCTGTGGAGCGTGGATGCCGGCAGCGACGGCTTCACCGGCGTGATGGCGCTGACCCGCGACGACGACGCGATGCTGGCGCTGTGCTCGCTGCTGAACGTGGAAATCCGGCTGGGCAGCGACCCGTTCTGAGCGATGGGCCGATCCGCCGGGCACGACCCGGCGGGGACGGTCTGCTGGGCGCGGCCTACGGCCGGTACTGCGCCCGGGCGTTGGCGATCACGGCTTTGACCAGCTCGCGGTCGGCGTGCCGCGAAATCGCCCGCGCGCCGAGCGCGATCGCCTGTGCGCGCAGCTCGGCAGTGACGTCGTAGTGCGCACCGCTGGCCTTGTTCTGGAAGGCCCGCGGGGGAATGCCGAGCTGCGCCGCCATCGCGTGCAGCTCGGCCAGGGTGTCGGCCATCAGGTGCGCCCAGCGCTGTCCGCGCCAGGGATGCACCGCGTCATCGACGTAGACCGTCACCGCCGCGGCCGGTTCAGGCCTGCGGCTTGCTGTCGCTGTCAGCGGCCGGGGCGGCCTCGGCAGCAGCTTCAACCACATCGCCTTCGGCGGCCTCAGCAGCGTGTTCGCCTTCTTCGGCTTCCACGGTCTCGAACTCGGCAACCAGCTTGTCCAGGTATTCGTCAGCGGTCTGCTCGGATTCGGCAGCCAGGGTGTCCAGCAGCTTCTGCAGCAGTTCGGAGTACTCCAGGTTGACCTTGCGGCCTTCCTTTTCCTGCACGTTGGACAGGTGCTTGAGCATGGCCAGCATCGGCACCGGGTTTTCGGCGTTGCCCATGGTCTGGCCGCCGATGGCCAGCAGCCACTCACGGCCCTGCAGGCCGATGGCCGCTACCACCTGGCCGTCTTCGTTGGTCAGCACGGCATGGTTCTGCACCTGCTGCTGGGCATTCAGGCGGAGGAACGGGCGCTTGGCCTGCTGCTTCTTGCGCTTGTCGCGCTTGGCCTTGGAGTTCTGGGACATGGAGTGGGGTCACCTGGAAACGGAAAGACCGCCATTGTACCGGCCGCACGCAGGCGGGGTCAGATCCCTTTCCATGGGAAAGGGATCTGACCCCGGTTCAATGCGCCACGGGCGCGGCCTCACCTTGCGCGGCCTGCACGTCCGGGTCGGCGGTCGGCGCCGACAGTCCCACCTGCGGGCCGGCACCGGCCAGGGCGGCCGCTTCGGCGGCCTGGGTCATCACCACGATGCTGATGCGGCGGTTGATCGGGTTCTGCGGGTCGGCCTTGTCGAACAGCACCGATGAAGACAGGCCGACCACGCGGGTGATCTTGCTGTCCTCCAGGCCACCGTCCACCAGCGCACGCCGTGCGGCGTTGGCACGATCGGCGCTCAGCTCCCAGTTGCCGTAGCCGCGCGCGGCCGAATAGGCGGTGATGTCGGTGTGGCCGGTCAGGCTGATCCGGTTCGGCACATGGTTCAGGTAGTTGGCCAGCTCGTGCAGGATCTGTTGCGTGTACGGCTTCAGCGTAGCGCTGCCGAGGTCGAACATCGGCCGGTTCTGCTTGTCCACGATCTGGATGCGCAGGCCTTCCGGGGTCAGGTCCAGCAGCAGCTGGTCCTTGAACGGCTCCAGTGCCTGGCTCCTGCTGATCGCTTCCTGCAGTTCCTTCATCAGCGCTTCCAGCTGCTGCTTGTCGCGCTGCTGCTGGTCCACCGGCTGCGGCACCGCTTCCTTCTGGTTCTGGAAGGGATCGTTGCTGCTGCCGCGCGAGATGTCGGTGGCACCACCCAGCTTGATCATCGAGGTGCTTGCGCCGCCCGGGCCGGCCATGCCGGGCGCCGGCGTGGCGTTCTGCCCGCTCAGCGGGCTGGGGTTGCGGAAGTACTCGGAAATGGCCGCACGGTCGTTCTTGTTGGTGGTGGCCATCAGCCACAGCACCAGGAAGAACGCCATCATCGCGGTCACGAAGTCAGCATAGGCCACCTTCCACGAACCGCCATGATGGGCGGCGTGGCCGGCCTTCTTGACCCGGCGGACGATGACAGTGGGCTTGGTCTCGGCCATGGTTTACTTGACCGTCTTCAGGTGCTGCTCGAAATCGGAGAAGGCCGGGCGCACGTTCGACGGCAGCGTCTTGCGGGCGAATTCCAGCGCGATCTTCGGGTTGTAGCCGCGCAGGCAGGCCAGCAGGGCGGTCTTGACCGATTCGTAGATGCGGCTGTCCTGCTCGGCGCGTGCCTCCATTGCTGCCGCCATCGGGCCGACGAAGCCGTAGCCCAGCAGGATGCCCAGGAAGGTACCGACCAGCGCGCCGGCCACGTGGCCACCGACCTCGACGATGTCACCGCCGATCGAGCCCATGGTGATGACGATGCCGAGCACCGCCGCGACGATGCCGAAACCGGGCAGTCCGTCGGCGACCTTGGTCAGCACCTGCGACGGCGCCATGGCCTCGGCGTGGTGCTTCTCCAGTTCCAGCTCCAGCAGCGGCTCCAGCTCATGCGGCTCGATGTTGCTGCCGATCATCAGGCGCAGGCAGTCGGTGATGAAGTCGATCAGGTGGTGGTCGGCCTGCACCTTGGGGTAGTTGGCGAACAGGGCGCTCTCGGCCGGCCGCTCGACATGGTCTTCCAGGGCCATGAAGCCTTCGCGGCGGGCCTTGTTGAGCAGTTCATAGAGCAGGCTGAGGACATCGATGTAGTCCTGCTGCTTGTAGCGCGGGCCCTTGAACACGCCGACCATGGCCTGCAGGGTCTGCTTGACCGTCTTGGCCGGGGTGCCGACCAGGAACGCGCCCAGTGCGGCACCGCCGATGATGACCAGCTCGTAGGGCTGCCAGAGGGCACCCAGGCGGCCGTGGGCACCGAGGTAGCCCCCGATCACGCTGATGATGACGACCAGGAATCCAACGATGATGAGCATGGGGCGACGCAAGGAGAGGGGATATCTCCTTGTCGGCCCGTCACCCGGTTTTCTGAAGAGGGAATTCTGTGAAATGGGTCAGCGGGGTGTTTCAGCCCGCCACACCGCTTTCCGCGCCGCCACGCTGCAACGGGTCGGGCCAGGGCTCGCCATTGCCGGTGAACGAAAGTGAGACGGAGTTCAGGCAGTGGCGCTCGTAGGTGGGCGGCGGACCATCCGGGAACACGTGGCCGAGGTGGCTGCCGCAGCGCGCGCAGGTGATCTCGGTGCGCACCATGCCATGGCTGGTATCGCGGATCTCGCGCACGTGCGCCGGGTCGAACGGGGCGAAGAAGCTGGGCCAGCCGGTGCCGGAATCGAACTTGGTGCTGGAGCGGAACAGCGGCAGCGCGCACAGCCGGCAGCAGTAGACGCCCTCGCGCTTGTTGTCCAGGAACACGCCGCAGAACGGCGCTTCGGTAGCGTGCTGCAGCAGCACGCGGCGCTCTTCGCTGCTGAGGCCGGCGATCAGCGCCTCGGTCTGGGTGGCAGTGGGGGGCGTCAGGTCGAAGGCAGTCATGCCGGCTCTCCGTGGGGTCGATGGCCTGGGGATGCCGGGAAACGTGGGGGTGCCGGCGCGCGCTTGCAAGTGTGACGGCCGTTCATGGGCGGCACACAGGCGCAGGCGCAAGGTAAATGCGATCCACGCCGGAGCGTGCCATGAAACCGACCCTTCCCCTGCTGCTGATGGCCCTGTTGCCCACGTTGGCGCTGGCCCAGGTGCCTGCTGCCGACCCGACGGTCACCCGCAGCGCGACCACCGTGGCTCCGGCGCCGGTGGTACCGCCGCCGCAGGCCGCACGCCCGCAGCCGCAGGTGCTGCCGTCGCCGCAGCCGGCGCAGCCGATCAGGTCCACGGGTCCTGCCCGGATTGCGCCCACCCCGGCGCCGAGGCCGGCCGACAAGGTCTATGACCGCAATGGCCGCATCGTGCCTGGCGTGCGCCCGGCTGGCCCGAACCGGGTGTTCGATTCGCGTACCGGCCGCTATTACGACAGCGTGCCGGCCGGCGATGGGCAGCAGATCAAACGCTGACCTCGGATGCCAGGCAAGGGTGGCAGCTTCCACACACTGCACGGCCTGAACGCACGAAAACAACATCCTGCCGATCACTGCTTTTTCGCCTGCGATTAACCGTGCCGGGACCACCGTGGCCCTGCGCCGGCATTCCGCCGCCGCATGTCCTTTGTCCACTGGATCGCGATCATGAAAAACCAGCAGAACCGTCATCCCGGCAAGGAACCGCAGGGCCGCAACCCGCAGCATCAGCAGCAACAGCAACAGATGGAACCGCAGCAGCCGCACAAGGGTGGCAAGCAGCAGGAACAGCGCTCGCAGAAGCATCCGCAGCAGCGCTGACTGTCGACATGACCGGGGTCAGAGTCCGCTGCGCGGGCTCTGACCCCTCGCAATCCCTGGCCGGGGTCGGATCCCGCAACGCGGGCTCTGACCCCAACCTGCGACCGCCTCAATCCGGAATCGGCAGGCTCAGCGTTTCCTTCACTTCTTCCATCACGATGTAGCTTTTGGATTCACGCACATGCGGCAGTGTCAGCAAGGTGCTGCCGAGCAGCTTGCGGTAGGAGGCCATCTCACTGATCCGCGCCTTCAGCAGGTAATCGAAGTCGCCCGAGACCAGATGGCACTCGAGCACATTGGGCAGCTTCAGGGCGGCGCGCCGGAACTCTTCGAAGATGTCACCGGACTTGTAGGCCAGGCTGATCTCCACGAATACCAGCAGGCTGGCCTTCACCGCCGCCGGGTCCAGGTGGGCGTGGTAGCCGGTGATCACCGCTTCGCGCTCGAGCCGGCGCACGCGCTCGGTGCACGGGGTGGTCGACAGGCCGACCCGCTCACCCAGTTCGGTGAAGGAAATACGGCCCTCCGCCTGCAGGATGCGCAGGATCTTGCGGTCGATCTTGTCCAGTTCGCGGGTACGGGTGGCCATGGCCGTCAACCTTGGGGAATGAATTGCAGGAGAACATCCTGCCGGTTGATTTCAAAACAGGCAAATCAACTGGGAATGGCTGTCTATACTTCCCCAATTATGGTCCCGGCACGCTCCAGTGTAGGGAATGATCGGGTTGGAGAAGTCCCATGCGAGTTCTAGTCCTCGGCAGCGGCGTGATCGGCACCACCAGTGCCTGGTACCTGCGACAGGCCGGGTTTGAAGTCACGGTCATCGACCGCCAACCCGGCCCGGCGCTGGAAACCAGCTTCGCCAATGCCGGCCAGCTGTCGTTCGGCTACACCTCGCCGTGGGCCGCCCCGGGCGTGCCGAAGAAGGCCATCGGCTGGCTGTTCGAGAAGCACGCGCCGCTGGCGATCAAGCCGGGCATGGACCTGGCCCAGTACCGCTGGCTGTGGCAGATGCTGCGCAACTGCACCCACGAGCGCTACGCGATCAACAAGGCGCGCATGGTGCGCATGTCCGAGTACAGCCGCGACTGCCTGAACGAGCTGCGCGCGCAGATCGGCATCGAGTTCGAAGGCCGCGACCTGGGCACCACGCAGCTGTTCCGCACCCAGCAGCAGCTGGATGCCTCCGCGCAGGACATCGAGATCCTGGCCCAGTACGGCGTGCCGTACGAGGTGCTGGACCGCGCCGGCATCATCCAGGCCGAACCGGCCCTGGCCCATGTCGACGGCCTGGTCGGCGCGCTGCGCCTGCCGCGTGACCAGACCGGCGACTGCCAGCTGTTCACCCGGCGCCTGGCGCAGATGTGCGTGGACGCCGGCGTCGAGTTCCGCTTCGACCAGGACATCACCGGCCTGGAGTTCGAGGGCGACCGCATCACCGGCGTGCGCATCGACGGCAAGCGGGAAACCGCCGACCGCTTCGTGGTCGCGCTGGGCAGCTATTCGCCGGCGCTGGTCGCACCGCTGGGCATGCACCTGCCGGTGTACCCGCTGAAGGGCTATTCGCTGACCCTGCCGATCACCGACCCGGCGATGGCGCCGACCTCGACCATCCTCGACGAGAGCTACAAGGTGGCGGTGACCCGCTTCGACGACCGCATCCGCGTCGGCGGCATGGCCGAAGTGGCCGGTTTCGACCTGTCGCTGTCGCAGCGTCGTCGCGAGACCCTGGAGCTGGTGGTCAGCGACCTCTACCCGAAGGGCGGCGACCTGTCGCGCGCACAGTTCTGGACAGGCCTGCGCCCGGCCACGCCGGACGGCACGCCGGTGATCGGCGCCACGCCGTTCCGCAACCTGTACCTCAACACCGGCCACGGCACCCTGGGCTGGACCATGGCCTGCGGCTCGGGCCGTTACCTGGCCGACCTGATGAGCGCGCGCCAGCCGCAGATCAGCACCGAAGGCCTGGATATTTTCCGCTACGGCCAGTACGGTCACGCCCCGCAACATGAGAACCGCACATGCGTCCTGCCCGCGCGCTGATCGATCTGGGCGCCCTGCGCAGCAATTACCGGCTTGCCCGTGAACTGGGCGGTGGCAAGGCCCTGGCGATCATCAAGGCCGATGCCTATGGCCATGGCGCGGTGCGCTGTGCACAGGCGCTGGAAGGCGAGGCTGATGGTTTCGGCGTGGCCACCATCGAAGAGGCGCTGGAACTGCGCCAGGCCGGGATCCGTGCGCCGATCCTGCTGCTGGAAGGCATCTTCGAACCCAGTGACATGGCGCTGGTGGCCGAGCACGATTTCTGGTTCGCGGTGGGCTCGCCGTGGCAGCTGGAAGCGCTGGTTGCATTCGACAGCCCGCGCCCGCTGACCGTTTGGCTGAAGCTGGACAGCGGCATGCATCGCCTCGGCCTGGACGTGGACAGCTTCCGCGCCGCGCATGCACGCCTGTCGGCGCTGCCGCAGGTCGAGCGCATCGTGCTGATGACCCACCTGGCGCGTGCCGACGAGCTGGACAGCGAACGCACCCATGAACAGGCGGCGACCTTCGCGCGCGCCATCGACGGCCTGGATGGCGAGACCAGCGTGTGCAATTCGCCGGCACTGCTGGGCTGGCCGGATGTACGCAGCGACTGGGTGCGCCCGGGCCTGATGCTGTACGGCGCCAATCCGCTGCCGGACAACACCGCGCTGACCGAGCGCCTGCGCCCGGTGATGACGATGCAGTCGAAGGTGATTGCCGAGCGATGGATCGAGGCCGGTGAGCCGGTGGGCTATGGCGCACGCTTCGTGGCCAAGGCGCGCACCCGCGTGGGCGTGGTCGCGCTTGGCTACGCCGACGGTTATCCGCAGTTCGCCCCCAACGGCACGCCGGTACTGATCGATGGCCAGCCCGGCGTACTGATCGGGCGCGTGTCGATGGACATGCTGACGGTGGACCTGACCGCGCATGCGCAGGCCGGCATCGGCAGTGTGGTGGAACTGTGGGGTTCTGCGCCGACGCTGTCGGAACTGGCGCCGCGCTGCGGCGTGAGTGCCTACCAGCTGCCGTGCGCGGTCAAGCGCGTGGCGAAAGTCTACGTGTAGAGCCGAGTCCGCGCTCGGCTCTGGTAGCAGCCGACCTTGGTCGGCACCGTGCAATGCGTGTCGACCAAGGTCGACACCTGCCGGTGGGTAGAGCTGCCCGGAATCATCGTGCAGCAGTAGCCCGCGTGCTCAGCTCGCGCTTCACCCAGTCGTCGATCAGGCGCTTCTCGTAGCGCAGCGGATCGCTGTCGCTCTTCAGCCCCAGGTTGTGCAGGTAGCCGGTGTCGCTGAGCTTGGCTTCTCCCTCATCGACGATGCGACCACTGGCGTCCTTCAGCGTGTACTGCAGGGTGATCCGCGGTGGATAGATGTCGCGCATGATCCGGATGTCGCTGCCGCGCGGGCCGTGCCAGGGCTCGTAGTCGCCGGCGCGCTTGATGTCGACCAGGGTCACGTCCAGGGTCTGCCCGGGCTGCAGCGGCTTGGCCGCCGTGGTCTGCACGTAGCTGGCCAGCTGCTGCACCCAGTTGCCGCGTTCGGCCTCGAAGCGGTTGGTGCTCTGGCGGATTTCGGTGAATCCGGCTGGATCGTCCCACTTCACGCTGACCGGGCCATTGGCCTGCAGCGCGCGCGGCGCATCCGGATCGGTGACGGCGCGCGGCGCGGCGTTCGCGCTGCCCGCCATGAGGGCGCCTGCCAGCAGCAGGGCAGTGGCCAACGAGCGGTTCATGACGGTCTCCTGCGTCCCATCGACGGGGACGATGCGATTTATAGATCGAGTGTGATCCCGCTTTCCAGCCACCGCAACGGCCGATTGCGACACCGACAAGAGCGGTTGCCGCCAATTCATCGTCGTCAACCATGACTGACGGCGCTTGACGCTGTGAATACGCGCTTTGGAAGATGCTGTGCTTCCAATCCGGCCCGTCCAGACGCCCTTGTCCACACTGCCGCCCCTCGTGGAGCGCCCACCGATGATGGTGCAGGCGCCCGAACCCGACCTGCATCATGGCGTGCTTGAGCGCATCAACGCTGGTTTCTGCGTGATCCAGGTGCTGTTCGAGGGCGATCGTGCGGTCGACTATCGTTTCCTCGAGGTCAACGATGCCTTCGAGCGCCACACCGGGCTGAAGGATGCGCGTGGACAGCGCATGACCGAGCTGGAACCCAACCATGAGCAGGACTGGTTCCGCATCTACGGCGAGGTCGCACGCAGCGGCCGTCCCGCCCAGTTCGAGATGGAAGCGCGTGCGCTGGGTCGTTCGTTCGCGGTCGACGCGGTGCGCGTGGGCCGGCCAGGCGAGGACAAGGTCGGCATCCTGTTCTTCGACATCACCGCGCGCAAGCAGATGGAAGTGGAGCTGGGCGAGAGCGAAGCGCGCTTCAGCGCATTAGCCGACGGCCTGCCGATGCCGGTGTGGGTGCTCGATGAGCGCGGCCATGCCCGTTTCGTCAACAGCGCCTTCAGCGAGTTCTTCGGTGGCGACGAGACGCGTGTGCCGGAAGATGTCTGGCGCGGCCTGGTGCATCCGGACGATGCGTCGGTATTCGAATACGAACTGCAGGAAGCGCTGAAGGCGCAGCGTTCGATGCACGCGCTGGTGCGTGCGCGGCGCGCCGATGGCCAGTGGCGTTGGCTGGAGATGAACGCACGCCCGCGCTTCTCGCGGATGGGCCGCTTCATCGGCCTGGCCGGCAGCAGCCCGGACGTGACCGAACGCCGCGAGATCGAACTGGCCCGCGAGGAACTGCTGCAGTCCGAGCGCGCCGCGCGCAGCGCTGCGGAGAACATGGCGCGGCTGAAGGACGAGTTCCTGGCCACGCTGTCGCATGAACTGCGTACGCCGCTGACCACCATCCTCGGGTGGAGTGAGCTGCTGCTGCAGCGCGTGGACAACACCAGCCCTCTGTACAAGGGCCTGAACGTGATCGCCAACAGCGCCGGTGCGCAGAAGCGGCTGATCTCGGACATGCTGGACCTCAGCAGCATGCTGCTGGGCAAGGTGCAGCTGGAGGTGGAAGTGCTGGACCTGCGCACGGTGCTGGGCGAGGCCATCGGCGCGCAGGAACTGGTGGCCGAAGGCAAGGCACTGGACGTGCACCTGCAGCTGCCCGAACAGCCGAGCCTGGTGCTGGGCGATGCCACGCGCCTGCAGCAGGTGTTCTGGAACCTGCTCTCGAACGCGATCAAGTTCACCCCGGCTGAAGGCCGCATCGACCTGCAGCTGCGGGCCGACGGCAACCACTGGGAGATCACCGTGCGCGACACCGGTGATGGCATCGCACCCGAATTCCTCAATCACCTGTTCAGCCGCTTCCGCCAGGCCGATGGCACCACCACCCGACGCCATGGTGGACTGGGACTGGGCCTGGCGATCGTGCAGCAGCTGGTCGAACTGCATGGCGGCACGGTCGCCGCGGCCAGCGAGGGGCACGGCCATGGCGCTACGTTCACCGTGCGCCTGCCGCAGCACCTTCCCGATGCCGAGCGGCGCCCGCTGCGCGAAGTGATCAGCGGGCCGATCCTGGAACCGGTGATCGTCGAGCCGTATCCGCTGCGCGGCATGCACGTGCTGGCGGTGGAAGACCAGCCGGAAGTGCTGGAGTACCTGCGGCGCATGCTGGAAGAGCAGGGCGCCAGCGTGTCGGCGGCCAGTTCGGCCGGTGAGGCGCTGGCGTTGCTGGCCGACACCGGCCATCTGCAGTACCACGTGATGCTGACCGACATCGGCATGCCGGGCATGGATGGTTATGGCCTGGTGCGCACGCTGCGCGAGGACATGGGCGTGGATGCCACGACCCTGCCCGCGGTCGCCGTCACCGCGCTGGCGCGTGCCGATGACCGCCGCCGTGCGCTGGCGTCGGGTTTCCAGGAACACGTGGCCAAGCCGTACTCGGTGGCGCAGCTGGTGGCTGCGGTACGCAAGGTGCAGGTACCCCGCGCGGACAGCGCGCTGCACTGAGCATTCACGGCCGATCGGCGACCCTGCATGCAGGAGGTCGCCGATGTCCCGCATAGCTCCCCGTATCCATACCGATCCGGCGCAGATCGCGCGCCTGGAAGCCCTGCTGCCGCAGCTGGAAGGCGAAACGCAGGTGGAACTGATTCTGCACGATGGCCGCCGCCTGCTCGGCACGGTGGCCGTGAGGCCAACCGTGCAGCAGTACCGCAACGTCACTGGTGATGAAGGCAGCAACGGCCAGCTGCGCCTGGATGACTACGACACGCCGGTGCAGCAGCACCACGTGTGGCTGGACGAGATCGCCAGCATCAACCGCCTGCCACCCAAGGCGCCTTGATCGGATGTAGAGCCGAGCCCACGCTCGGCTGCGCCGTCGCCCGAGCGTGGGCTCGGGCGCTACCGGTGTGTCAATGCTCGAACAAGGTCGGCGTCGCTTCGAACCGGCGCGCGTAGGCGCGTTCTTCCGCCACCCGGGCCACCTCGTCATCGGCCAGGTCCGGTGCGCCATATACCGCATAGGCCACGCTGCCATCGGCGCCATGGCCGACCTGGTGCAGCCGGTAACGCGAGTGCCCGCCGCCGGTGTCCTCGGGGTAGTGCACGGGCGGATGGCTGCCTTCCAGGTCCATTTCACTGTTGTCGACGACGCCACCGACGAACAAGGCTCGCATGCAGGTTCTCCTGGGTTTCCGGGTGAGCCTCTACCCTGAACGTTTCAATGTTTCTGGCAGATCAAGGCCCCGTTCGGGTTTCGCAAAGCGGCCTGCCGGGGCCGGCCCGGCCAAGCCGGTACAATGGACGGCCCTCACGCTTGAAGTACCCGCGCCGATGGCCTCCAGCGACGACGCCCCCCTGCAGACCCTGCTCCTGCCGTTCTCCCAAGGCGCCCTGCGCTGGCCGGAGGGCCCGGTGGCTTTCCTGCGTGCCCGCGATGGCTGGCCGCTGCGCGAAGCGGCCGGCAACCGCGAGCTGCACTGCGAACAGAGCTTTGCCCCGTTCGCGCAGCCGCTGCAGCAGGCCGCCGGCTGGACCGTCAGCGGCCAGCTGGACGATGTGGCCGGCAAGGGCCGTTACCCGCTGGTGCTGGTGCTGCCGCCGCGCCAGCGTGAAGAAGCCCGTGCGCTGTTCGCCCGCGCGCTGGCGCTGGTCGCCGAGGGCGGCCGTATCGTCGCCTGCCAGTCCAACAACGAAGGCGCGCGCTCCGGTGAAGGCGACCTCAAGCAGCTGGCCGGTCTCGGCGGCTGCCTGACCAAGAACCACTGCCGCGTGTACTGGACCGCCCCGCTGCAGGGCCAGCACGACCCCGACCTGGCCAAGCGCTGGTCGGCGCTGGATGCGGTGCGCCCGATCATGGGCGGACGCTTCCTCAGCCGCCCGGGCGTGTTCGCCTGGGACCGCATCGATCCGGCATCGGCGCTGCTGGCCGAGCACCTGCCGGCCGACCTGGCCGGCCGCGCCGCCGACCTTGGCGCCGGCTACGGCTATCTCTCGCGCGAGCTGCTGGAACGCTGCCCGAAGATCACCGCGCTGGACCTGTACGAGGCCGAGCAGCGTGCGCTGGCCCTGGCCGAACTGAACCTGGCGCCGCCGCCGCGCGCGCTGCCGCTGCGCTTCCTGTGGCGCGACGTCACCGCCGGCATCGAGCCGGGCTACGACGTCATCATCAGCAACCCGCCGTTCCACACGCCGTCGCGTGCCGACCGCCCGGACATCGGCCAGCGCTTCATCGCCGTGGCCGCGCAGGCGCTGCGCCCGGGCGGGCGCCTGTACGTGGTGGCCAACCGCCATCTGCCGTACGAGCACACCCTCAACGACAGCTTCGGTGCGGTGCGCGTGGTCGCCGAGCGCGACGGTTTCAAGCTGGTTGAAGCAGTGAAGGGGAAGGGCAAGTGAAGCTGGTCAAGCTCATCGCCAACCTGGGCTATGGCAGCCGCAAGCAGGTGCAGTGGATGTTCCGCGAAGGCCGCGTCACCGACGCCGACGGTGAGGTGCTGTACGCCGATGACCAGGTGCCGCACGAGGCGATCCGCGTCGATGGCGAGCCGCTGGACCCGCCGGTGGGGCTGTCGATCGCGCTGCACAAGCCCGCCGGCTACACCTGTTCGACCAAGGACACCGGCCGCCTGATCTACGACCTGCTGCCGCCGCGCTTCCGCGACCGTGATCCGGTGCTGTCCACGGTGGGCCGCCTCGACCGCGAGACCAGTGGCCTGCTGCTGCTGACCGACGATGGCGGCCTGCTGCACCGGATCATCTCGCCGAAGTCGAAGCTGCCGAAGGTCTACGAAGTCGAGTTGAGCGAGGACCTGCGCGGCGACGAAGTGGCGTTGTTCGCCAGCGGCACGCTGATGCTGGAGTCCGAGAAGACGCCCCTGCTGCCGGCTGAACTCGAAGTGCTGGAGGCGCGTCGCGCACGCCTGGTGCTGCATGAAGGCCGCTACCATCAGGTACGCCGCATGTTCGCCGCCACCGGCAACCACGTGCAGGCCCTGCACCGCAGCCGCGTCGGCGGGCTGGACCTGCAGGGGCTGGACGAAGGGCAATGGCGGCAGCTCACTTCCACCGACCTGGATACGTTGTTCGCTCCATGACCCCCTTCGCTGCGCTGCCGTTCCTGCCCGACGCCGTCATCTTCGACATGGACGGCCTGATGATCGACAGCGAGCGGGTCTCGCTGGCCTGCTGGAGCGAGGCCGCCGACGAATTCGGGCTGGGCCTGGAGGAAGCGGTGTTCCTGCGCATGGTCGGCCTCGGCGACCACGATACGCATGCGCTGCTGCGCGCGCAGGGCATCGAGGACAGCGTGATCGACGCGGTGGCGGCACGTTGCCATGAGCTGTACGAAGCACGCACGCAGACCGGGCTGCCGCTGCGGCCGGGCATCCTGGAGCTGCTGGAGCTGCTGAAGGCGCACGCGGTACCGCGTGCGGTGGCGACCACCACGCGGCAGCCGCGCGCCAACCGCAAGTTGGCGGCCGCAGGCCTGCTGCCGTACTTCGATGCCGTGATCACCAGTGGTGATGTGGCGCGGCCGAAGCCGGCGCCGGATATCTACCTGCTGGCCGCGCAGCGGCTGGGCCAGGCGCCCGAACGTTGCCTGGCGCTGGAAGATTCACCGGCCGGCACGCGGGCCGCACTGGCCGCCGGCATGACCGTGATCCAGGTGCCGGACCTGGTGCATCCGGATGAAGAGCTGCGCGCACTGGGCCACCGCATCGTCGGCTCGCTGGTGGACGCGCACGCCCTGCTGCTGCCGCTGCTGCCGAAGTAGCGGTGGCTGCCGACCTTGGTTGGCACTGAGCCGGGCATGGGCTCGGCTCCACATCTTCTGGTGGGTGCCGACCGTTGGTCGGCACACCTGTTCAATCACACCCGCCCGAACACCAGCGCAGCGTTGGTGCCACCGAAGCCGAAGCTGTTGGACATCACCGTGTCCAGCTTCTGCTCGCGGCTTTCGCGCAGGATCGGGAAGCTCTCCACCTTCGGGTCCAGCTCGCCGATGTTGGCCGAACCGGCGACGAAGCCATCGCGCATCATCAGCAGGCAGTAGATCGCCTCGTGCACGCTGGCCGCGCCCAGTGAATGGCCGGACAGCGCCTTGGTCGAGGACAGCGGTGGTACCGCATCGCCGAACACTTCACGGATCGCGTTGAGCTCGGTGACATCGCCCAGCGGGGTCGAGGTGCCGTGGGTGTTGAGGTAGTCCAGCGGGCGATCGACGCCCTGCAGTGCCATCTTCATGCAGCGCACCGCGCCCTCGCCGGACGGCGCGACCATGTCGGCGCCATCGGAGGTCACGCCGTAGCCGATCAGCTCGGCATGGATGTGCGCGCCACGCGCAACGGCGTGGTCGTAGTCCTCCAGCACCAGCATGCCGCCGCCACCGGCGATGACGAAGCCGTCGCGGTCCTTGTCGTACGGACGCGAGGCGCTGGCCGGGGTTTCGTTGAAGCTGGTCGACAGCGCGCCCATCGCATCGAACATCACGCTCATCGACCAGTGCAGGTCTTCACCGCCACCGGCGAACATGATGTCCTGCGCACCGTGGCGGATCATGTCCGCGGCAGCGCCGATGCAGTGCGCCGAGGTCGCGCAGGCGGCCGACAGCGAGTAGCTGACGCCCTTGATCTGGTAGGCCGTGGCCAGGCAGGCCGAGACCGTCGAGCACATTGTGCGCGGCACCATGTACGGGCCGACCTTGCGCACGCCACGTTCGCGCAGCAGGTCGACCGCGCCGATCTGCCATTCGCTGGATCCGCCGCCGGAACCGGCGATCAGGCCGGTGCGCAGGTTGCTGACCTGCTCGGGGCTGAGCCCGGCATCGGCGATGGCATCGCGCATGGACAGGTAAGCGAAGGCCGCCGCGTCGCTCATGAAGCGCTTCTGCTTGCGGTCGATCAGCGCCTCCAGATCGAGGTCGACGCGACCGCCGACCTGGCTGCGCAGGCCTGCTTCGGCATGGTCGGCCAAGGCGGTGATGCCCGAGCGCCCTTCGCGCAGCGCGGCCGAAACGGTATCCAGATCATTGCCGAGGCAGGACGTGATGCCCATGCCGGTGATGACGACGCGACGCATCAGAAGCTCCCGGTTTCAGTGAACAGGCCGACGCGCAGGTCGCGCGCGCTGTAGATTTCGCGGTCATCCACGTACATGCGGGCGTCCGACTGGGCCATCACCAGCTTGCGGTTGATGACACGGCTGATGTCGATCTCGTAGCGCACGAGCTTGGCGTCCGGCAGTACCTGGCCGGTGAACTTCACCTCGCCGCAGCCGAGTGCGCGGCCCTTGCCGGGGGCACCCAGCCAGGTCAGGAAGAAGCCGGTCAGCTGCCACATGGCGTCCAGGCCCAGGCAGCCGGGCATGACCGGGTCGCCGATGAAGTGGCAGCCGAAGAACCACAGGTCCGGGCGGATATCCAGCTCGGCGCGTACCATGCCCTTGCCGTGCGGTCCGCCGTCCTCGTGGATGTCGGTGATGCGGTCGAACATCAGCATCGGATCGTTGGGCAAACGGCCGGCGGCGGTGCCGAACAGTTCACCGCGTGCGCTGGCCAGCAGCTGTTCGCGGTTGAACGCGTGGAGACGGGTCATGAAGCACAATCCTGGAAGCGGGGAAACAGGGAAACAAGCGTTCGAGGATGCCCGTGGAAACTGCGCCGATCAAACATTTCAACCGTACGCAACCGTAGTGTTTTCAATGGAATACGCGCATCCTGTTGATGTGCAACGACCATACTTCGGCGTGTGGCCCGTTCGACACGCCCCCGCCCTTTCCGCCTGACATGACCCGACTGCGCAAGATCATCCACGTCGACATGGACGCGTTCTACGCGTCGGTGGAGCAGCGCGACGATCCGTCACTGCGCGGCAAGCCGGTGGTTGTGGCATGGCGCGGCGCGCGCTCGGTGGTGTGTGCGGCGTCCTACGAGGCACGCGTGTTCGGCGTGCGTTCGGCGATGCCGGCGCTGCGCGCCGAACGCCTGTGTCCGGACGCGATCTTCGTGCCGCCGGACTTTGCACGTTACAAGGCGGTGTCACGCCAGGTACGCGAGATATTCCTGCGCCACACCGACCTGGTCGAGCCGTTGTCGCTGGACGAGGCCTACCTGGACGTGACCGAGCCGAAGAGCGGCATCGAACTGGCCACCGACATCGCCCGCACCATCCGTGCGCAGATCCGCGAGGAGACGAACCTGACCGCTTCAGCCGGGATCGCGCCGAACAAGTTCCTGGCCAAGATCGCTTCGGACTGGCGCAAGCCCGATGGCCAGTTCGTGATTCCACCGCAGCGGGTGGACGCGTTCCTGCTGCCGCTGCCGGTGAACCGGGTGCCCGGCGTCGGCAAGGTGATGGAAGGCAAACTTGCCGCGCGTGGCATCGTCACCTGCGGCGACCTGCGGCGGTGGTCCCTGGTCGACCTGGAAGAGGCGTTCGGCAGTTTCGGCCGCAGCCTGTACAACCGTGCACGCGGCATCGACGAGCGGCCGGTGGAACCGGACCAGCAGGTGCAGTCGATCTCCTCGGAGGACACCTTTGCCGAGGACCTGTTGCTGGAAGACCTGGGCGAGGCGATCGTGCAGCTGGCGGAGAAGACCTGGAATGCCACGCGCAAGACCGAACGCGTCGGCCACACCGTGGTGCTGAAGCTGAAGACCGCGCAGTTCCGCATCCTCACCCGCAGCTTCACCCCGGAGCGCCCGCCGGAATCGATGGAAGAACTGCGCGACATCGCACTGGCCCTGCGCGCCCGCGTCGACCTGCCGGCGGAGACGCGCTATCGGCTGGTCGGGGTCGGGCTGGGTGGGTTCCGCGAAAAGGAGGCCGTGGTGCAGGGGGAATTGTTCGAGCACGGACCGAGCGATTCCACATCCCTCTGATCGGCAAAGGCGGGGCCAGAGCCCGTTGCGCAGCAACGGGATCCGACCCCAGCAGATTGCCGAGATCTGTCGAAGGCGAGGTGGGTCCGGTTGCGGGGGCGTGAGCGGCATGGATGCCGCGACCAAGCCCCCATGGACGGGTTCACGGCGTCCCCTGCCATCGGACCCACCCCGCCAACCCACAGATATCCAGCTGTTGCCGTTGCATTGAGCAGGTGCAGGGCGCAGCCCTGCAAAACAACCCTTTACCTTAAGGCCACTGCATCTCGCCCTTGGCCACCTTCGCACTCAGCTCCAGCGATGCCACGCCGTCCAGCTTCGGGTAGCGCGACTGCATTGCTTTCACCAGCGCCGCACTGTCCTTGGCCTTTGCCGTCTCGACATCGAACGCGCGGATGTAGTCCGCAGTGAAGCGCAGCGCACTGGCATCCAGTGCGGCACCCGGCGCGTAATGCCCCGGCACCACCACCTTCGGCTTCAGTGCCTGCAACCGCTGCAGGGTCTGCAGCCAGTCGGTATGCGACTTAGGCGTCTGCGTGTCGGCCATCCACACGTGCTCGCCGGCTACCACCGGAATGCCACCGACGATCGCGCGCAGCGACGGCACCCACAGCACCGTGCGGTCCGGGGTCGGGCCATCCAGGCCGATCAGCGGCAGGCGCTGGCCTTCCAGCTGCAGTGCATCGCCATCCAGCACCTGCGGCAGCACGATGCGCGCGGGCACGTCGGCACCCATCTTCGGTCCCCAGTAGGCCAGCTTGCCGGCCAGGGTCTGCTGGATGTGGGCGACGGTCTGCGCGGTGGCGACGATGCGTGCCTGCGGGAAGGCGTCCTGCAGGGTGGCCAGGCCGAAGTAGTAGTCCGGATCGCCGTGGCTGATGTAGATCGTGGTCAGCTGCTTGCCGCTGGCGCGGATCAGCTCGACCAGCTTGCGCGCATCGCTGGCACCAAACTGCGCATTGACCAGGATCCCGTCGTGGCGGCCTTCGATCAGCACCGAGGACACCGAGAACATTGCCTGCGGGCCGGGATGGAAGGTCTGCAGGTGCAGCTGGGATTTCGTCGCCGCCGCCGGCGCCGTGGTGGCCGGTGCGGCCAGCAGCGGCGCACTGGTGAAGCTGGCGGCCAGGGCGAGGGGAAGCAGCAGGGCAGCGGTACGCATGGGAATTCCTTGTGTAGAGCCGGGCCAATGCCCGGCTGCATGTTCGCGTAGAGCCGAGCGCGGGCTTGGCTCTACATGGGACGTGCGTGGATCAATACGCTGCGGTGATGATCTCCTTCGGATACGCGTGCGCTTCCAGTTCGGCGACGAACGCCGCGCCATAGTCGGCGTAGCTGATGCGGCTGTGGCCGCTGGTATCGGCCAGGAACGCCTTGGGCTGCACGCGGTACTGGCCGCGCTCTTCACCCGGGCCGATTTCGGCGGCCGGCGAGAAGAAGGTCCAGTCCAGGTCGTCCACTGCCTGCAGGCGGTTGAACGCCTCGCGGTGGGCCAGCGCGTACGGCTTGTAGGCCTCCGGGAAGGTGGGGGTGTCGACCAGCTGCACGCCGGGTGCGACTTCCAGGCTGCCGGCACCGCCAACCACCACCAGGCGCGGCACGCCGGCCTTGCGCGCGGCAGCCGCCAGCTGCGCGGCGACCTCGCCGACGCGGCCGATGTCATCGCCCGGGCGCGGGCCGTAGGCACTGGCGAGCACGTCGTGGCCGGCGATGGCGGCAACCAGCGCGTCCTGGTCATCCAGCGAGGCGATCACCGGATGGGCACCGGCCAGCTCGGCCGGGAGGTCCTGCGCGCTGCGCACGATGACGGTGAGTTCGTGGCCGCGGGCCAGCGCGTGGCGGGCGATCTGGCGGCCGATGTTGCCGGTGGAACCAACGAGGGCGATCTTCATGGCAGGACTCCGTGGGGCGCTGTGGGGTGGGAATGGCGCCACTCTAGGCCGCTGCAGTCGCTCGAAAAACAGCGTATAACGTGCTTGTTTGTTGCATGGATCGAGCATATGGACCGATTGACCGCCATGACCGTGTTCGTCGAGGTGGCCGAGCGCGGCAGCCTGACCGCGGCGGCAGAGGTGCTGGACATGTCGCGGGCGATGGTCAGCCGCTACCTGGCTGAGGTCGAGGGCTGGCTGGGCGCACGCCTGCTGCACCGGACCACGCGCCGGGTCAGTCTGACCGGGCCCGGCGAGGCGGCGCTGGCGCGCTTCCGGCAGATGCTGGCGATCGGCGAGGAACTGCAGGGCGAGCTGGCCAGCGATGATCCCGAGCCGCATGGCACGCTGCGGGTGACTGCCAGCGTGTCGTTCGGGCAGAGCCACCTGGCGCGGGCGGTGGCCGGCTTTGTTGCGCGCCATCCGGCGGCACGCATCGAGCTGCTGCTGGTCGACCGCACGGTGAACCTGGTGGAGGAGCGGGTGGACCTGGCCGTGCGCATCGCGCGCCAGATCGATCCCAGCCTGATCGCGCGGCGGCTGGCCACCTGCCGCTCGGTGCTGTGCGCGACGCCGTCCTACCTGCAGGCACGCGGCACGCCGACTGCTCCCGAGCATCTGGCCGCGCACAACTGCCTGACCCACCACTACGTCGGCAAGAGCCTGTGGCAGCTGCACCGGGACGGCCGTTCGCTGTCGGTGGCGGTGGGCGGCAACATCAGCGCCAACGAGGCCTCGCTGCTGCTGGAGGCGGTGCGGGCCGGTGCCGGTATCGCCATGCTGCCGACCTACCAGGTGGCGCCGCTGCTGCGTACCGGCGAGCTGATCGAACTGCTGCCCGAATTCAGCCTGGACGAACTCGGCATTCATGCCGTGTACGCGTCACGGCGACAGCAGCCCGCTATCATGCGGCGATTCCTGGACTACCTGGCCGAGTGTTTCGCCAGCCCGGCCTTCCAGGATCTGGATTGGCGCCCACCGGGCAAGGAGAACACATGAACCATGGACAGGCCTTGATCGACCACAACCGTGCTGCCTGGGACCGCCAGGCCAGCGAAGTGCGCGAATGGTCGCGCCCGGTGGAAAGTTCAACCATTGCCGCCGCGCGCGAAGGCCGCTGGCAGGTGCATCTGACCCCACGCGCGCTGCCATTGGACTGGCTGGGCGATGTGCGTGGCCGCCGCATCCTGTGCCTGGCCTCGGGCGGGGGCCAGCAGGCACCGGTGCTGGCCGCTGCGGGCGCCGACGTCACCGTGTTCGATCTCTCCGACGGGCAGCTGGAACAGGACCGCAGCGTGGCGGCGCGCGATGGCCTGCAGCTGCGCACGGTGCAGGGCGACATGCGCGACCTGCACGTATTCGCCAACGACAGCTTCGACGTGGTGTTCCATCCGATCTCCAACCTGTACGTACCCGACGTGCGCCCGGTGTGGACCGAATGCCGCCGCGTGCTGGCGCGCGACGGCATGTTGATGGCCAGCTTCTACAACCCGGTGCTGTTCGTCGGCGCGCGCGATCCGCAGCTCGATGCGCAGGGCCTGATCCGGCCGCAGTACGCCATTCCCTATTCGGACCTGGAAGACCTGCCCGCCGCAGAACGTGAGGCGAAACTCGGCCGCGGCGATGCGCTGACCTTTGGCCACAGCCTGACCGAACTGATCGGCGGGCAGCTGGATGCGGGGTTCGTCATCGATCGCTTCATGGAAGACTGGCAGCCGCAGCCGCGCTTCCTGATCGACCGCTACCTGCCCACGTTCCTGGCCACCCGCGCACGCCGGATCGGTTGAGGCGGATCGGCGCAGAAACCAGCGGCGTACAATGGGCGGCCCCACGTCGTGCAGGTGCCGTCCCTTGTCGTATCCCTATCCGCTGGTCGTGTTCGACCTAGATGGCACGCTGGTCGACAGCGCAGCTGATATCGCCGAAGCACTGAACCGCACGCTGGAAGACATCGGCATGGCACGCGTGCCGGAAGCCACGGTTCTGGGCTGGATCGGCGACGGTGTGCGCCGCCTGGTCGAGCAGGCCGTGCACGCCGCGGGTCGTGAGGTCGACCTGGCCGAAGTGATGCCGGTGTTCATGGTGCACTACCGTGAGTGCCTGCTGCGCAGCCCGCGCCTGTTCGATGGCGTGGCCGAAGCGCTGATGCAGCTGCGTGCACGCGGTGTTCCGCTGGCGATCTGCACCAACAAGCCCGAAGCGCTGGTGCCGCCACTGCTGCAACACCTGGGCATTGGTGATGCGTTCGCGCTGGTACTGAGCGGCGATTCGCTGCCGCAGCGCAAGCCCAGCGGTGAGCCGCTGCGGCACATCGCTGCGCACTTCGGGCTGGCGGTGGATGCCTGCCTGATGGTGGGTGATTCGTTGACCGACTACCGCGCCGCCGAAGAGGCAGGCATGCCGATCGCACTGGTGCGTTACGGTTATCCGCGTGGCCTGGACCTGGCCACCGCACAGGCGGTGGCGGTGATTGACGACCTGCGTGAGTTGCCGGGGTTGGCCGCGGGCGTTCGGGTGTAGAGCGGAGCCCACGCTCGGCTGCTTCATTGCGTGAGCCGAGCATGGGCTCGGCTCTACAGTAGATCGGCGCCGGGCGATGCCCGGCGCGCGCCTTCATTTCGGCTGGTAACGCACGCTCAGCTGGTATTCGCGGCCGGGCTGGTTGAACCACGCCACCGTCTCGTAGCGGCGGTCGAACACGTTGGCGGCACGTGCCAGCAGCGACCACGCCGGCGTCAGCGCGTA
This sequence comes from Stenotrophomonas maltophilia D457, assembly GCF_000284595.1. GTDB lineage: Bacteria > Pseudomonadota > Gammaproteobacteria > Xanthomonadales > Xanthomonadaceae > Stenotrophomonas > Stenotrophomonas muris. The sequence continues at coordinate 567,160 of NC_017671.1, forward strand.
CTCGGCGCGCAGGTCCAGCGTGCCGTAGCCGCCGACCTTCACCGCGTTGGCGGCATCGTCATAGCGCTTGCCCGCACCCTGCACGGTCAGGCCGGCGCGGAAATCGCCGAAGCGGCGGTCGACGTCCAGACGCGCGGTCTGCTGTGCACGGCGCGGCAGCCAGTTGTCGAACTGGGTGCTGCCATGGGTGCGGTTGCGCGGGTCGGTGTAGCTCAGCTGCGCGTTGAGGTCGAAGCCGGCCAGCAGCACGCCACCGGTCAGTTCGGCGCCACGGATGCGCGCCTTCTCCACCTGCTGCATTTTCATCGTGGACGCATCGTAGGTGATCAGGTCATCGATGCGGGTCTCGTACACGTCCAGGCCCCAATGCCAGCCCTGGCCCTGCTGCGAAACACCGAGGTTGGCGCTCTTGGACTTCTCCGGCTTCAACGTTGGCACGCCGCTCCACGGGTCGTACAGGTCGCTGAAGGTCGGTGCCTTGAAGGCGGTGCCGTAGCTGGCATTGACGCGCAGGCCGTGGTCCAGCTGCATTGCCCAGCCGAGACTGCCGGTGGCGTGGTTGCCGAACTGCTGGTTGTCGTCGTTGCGTGCGCTGGCCTGCAGCTGATGGCGGCCGAAGCGGCCCTGGTACTGCACGAACACGCCGGTGTTGCGACGGCTGTCGACGAGGTAGCCCGCGCTGCTGCCGTCCAGGTTGTCTTCGCTCCAGTCCACGCCGGTGCTCAGCAGCTGGCTTCCGGTCAAGGTGAAGTCACCCTGCAGCGAGGCGCTGTCGCGGTGGGTCTGCGCGCTGCCGCGTGCGCCGAAGTCGCCGAAGTTGTCCGATTCGTTGTCGCTGCGGCCGACGTTGGCGGTGAACGCCAGGCGCCCGGACGGGGTGTAGCGCACCTTGCCGGCCAGCACCTGCTGGCGGGTTTCCGAGTAGTTGTAATAGCCGTCGTAGTGGTTCTTGCCGTCGGCGCGCAGCGCACTGCCTTCCACATTCCACTGGTCGTTGAAGGTGTAGCCGCCACGCAGGCTCTTGGACAGGTTGCGGTAGCCGTCGCGGTCGGGTTCGTCAGCGAAGCAGCCGGTGAACAGCGTCGCCGAGCCACGGCAGGCATCGACGCCATCGGAATGCTGGTAGGCGATGTCGGCGCCGAACCAGCCGCGTTCGGTGCCACCTCCGATGCCGCCGCTGGCTTCGCGCAGGCCGTTGCTGCCACCACCGAGCTGGAAGTGCGGAGCAAAATCGCCCAGGTTGCGGCGGGTGAAGATCTGGATCACGCCACCGATGGCGTCGGCGCCGTACAGGCTGGACTGCGGGCCGCGCACGATTTCCACGCGTTCGATCTGCGCCAGCGGCAGGTCCTGGTACATGGCCAGGCCGAGGTCGGCACTGTTGATGCGCACGCCATCGACCAGCACCACGGTGTGGCCCGAGTTGGTGCCGCGCAGGAACAGCGAGCTCTGCTTGCCGAGCCCGCCGGCATTGGTCAGGTTGATGCCGGCGCGGCCGCGCAGCAGTTCCTGCAACGAGGTGGCCTGGCTGGATTCGATCTGCGCGCGGTCGATCACCTGGGCTGGTGCGATGCTGTCCTGCAGGGCGATCGGGGTGCGGGTGGCGGTGACCAGGATCTGGTCGAGCGCGGTGGTGTCATCGGCGGCCTGGGCCAGCGCGGGCAGGGCGGCCAGCACGGCCAGGGACAGCATTCGGGACTGCAGCTTCATGGGGGACTCCAGGTGCCACGCACGCCCGCGTGGCGAAGGGAAGGAGCCGCGAAGGCAGGCATGCGCCGACGCCGCAGCGCGGGCTGCGGTCATCCAGCGCCATGCCCACCGCACCGCGACCTGAGGCTTCCGGGCCGGTCTCCGGGCTTGCCGCCGGGTGGCGCGAGGCCACCGTCCAGGCGCCTTCCCATGCCTGCGGCACAGTGGCGTTGTTGCCTGGAACTGACGTGCTTACCGTTGCGGGGGCAGCGCCGGCCTGGCGTGGATTCACGCGTCACCGGCTTCCCGTTTCAACCTGCCGGCCGTGGCCGCAGGTCACCTGGAAGTGCGCGCAGTCTACGGCATCGCAGGCGGCCCGTAGCGTCGAGCGTACCCGACTGCCTTTGCTGTGCCCTTAGAATGGTCCCTCGATCCCGTGGTGCCGTTGCCGATGTCCGCCCGTTTTCCGCTGTTCCCGCGTTGCCTGTACAGGACGCACGCATGATCCTCGACCTGGTCCGCCATGCCGGCAACGGTCGCGATGAGTTCCTCGATGGCCGCAGCGATCCACCGCAGCTGGCCCGCCTGCCGCAGGAACTGGTCGAGGCCTACGCTGCGCAGCCCTGGGAACGGGTGATCAGTTCGCCGCGGCTGCGCTCGCTGCACACGGCGATGGCCCTGGCCACCCCGCGCGGGCTGGACGTGGAAGCGGAGGAGGAATGGGAAGAGCTGGATTTCGGCGATTGGGACGGGCAGTCGCTGTTCGACCTGCCGGAGGATGCACTGGCGGCCTTCCATGCCGATCCGCATGCATACCCACCGCCCAACGGTGAGAGCTGGGGCCACTTCGAGCGGCGTATCGCGCGCGCGCTGGATCGACTGCTCGATGATGACGACCCGGTGCCAACGCTGGTGGTCAGCCATGGCGGCCCGCTGCGCATGGTGCTGTCGCAGGTCTGCGGCCTGCCGATGTCGCTGTGCTGGGCACTGCGCATCGACCACGGCACGCGCCTGCGGGTACGGCTGGAACGTGGCGAAGCCGGGCTGGCAGGCGAGCTGCTGGAACTGCAGCAGCCGTAACCCATCGGTAGTGCCGGCCGCTGGCCGGCAGTCTCAGGAATGTTGAAAAGACCACGCAGTTGCCGGCCAGCGGCCGGCACTACCGGTGCGGTCAATCCTCGTCCGCATCCTCGGTCACGCTGTCTTCCGCGTCATCGTCGGCATCGAAGCGCTGCTCATGCACCGGACCCGACGCCGGGCCGGCCGCCTTCAGCGGATGCGCGGCGATGCGTGCTTCGTAATCCTGCACCAGCGCCTCACGCTGCGGCTCGCTCAGTTCCTGCCAGTGGCAGTCCAGCAGCGCGCCTTCCAGCGAGTACAGCAGGTTCAGGCTGGGCTTGAAGCCGGCGCGCTTGACCTTGACGAAGGCGCCGACTGCGCCGGTCGCAACCAGGTCCTCGCGGCTGCGCAGGCCGACCTGGCGCAGCCACGCTGCACTCTTGGGGCCGATGTTGCGCAGCTTCGGTGCGCTCATCCCAGCGCCTCGACGAACACGCGGGCGATGGCTTCCAGGCCGGCCTGGTCATCGGCATCGAAGCGGCCGATCTTCGGGCTGTCGATGTCGAACACGCCGATCAGTTCATCGCCGCGCAGCAGCGGCACCACCAGTTCCGAACGCGAGGCCGAATCGCAGGCGATATGGCCGGGGAAGGCATCGACGTCGTCCACGCGCTGGGTCACGCGCTGGCTGGCGGCGGCACCGCACACGCCCTTGTCCAGCGGGATGCGCACGCAGGCCGGCAGGCCCTGGAACGGGCCGACCACCAGCTCCGTGCCGTCGTACAGGTAGAAACCCACCCAGTTCAGGTCGGGCAGGGCGTGGTAGACCAGTGCGGAGAGGTTGGCCGCGTTGGCGATGCGGTCGGACTCGGCGTAGACCAGGCCACGGGCCTGTTCCAGCAGCTGGGCGTATTGTTCCGGCTTGCTGCCGGTAAGCGAGGCATTGGCGAACATGCCCGCAGTCTAGCAAGCGCGCCGGGCCGGCGATAATGCACGCTCTGTTGCCCTGTTGGAGCCCATCGATGCCGTTGCCCGCTACGCTGCCGCCTGCCCTGTTCATTACCGGCACCGATACGGAGATCGGCAAGACCGCGGCCAGCACCGCGCTGCTGCAGGCGCTGCGCCGGCGCGGCCTGCGCGCGGTGGGCATGAAACCGGTGGCCAGCGGCAGCGAAGACCTGGGGCAGGGCCTGCGCAACGAAGACGCGCTGGCGCTGCAGGCGGCCAGCTGGCCGGTGCCGGACTATGCCGATCTGAACCCGTATGCGCTGCGGCAGCCGCTGGCACCGGAGCTGGCCGCTGCCGAGGACGGCGTGCGGGTGGAACTGGCGCCGATCGTGGCTGCGTTCGCGCGACTGCGCGCACAGGCCGACATCGTGGTGGTGGAAGGCGTCGGTGGGTGGCTGGCGCCGGTCTCGGCCACGCTGGACCAGCTGGACCTGGTGCGAGCACTGCAGTTGCCGGTGCTGCTGGTGGTGGGCATGCGGCTGGGCTGCGTCAACCATGCGCGGCTGACTGCGCAGTCGCTGCAGGCCAGCGGCGTGCAGTGCCTGGGCTGGATCGGCAACCACATCGACCCGGCGATGCAGCGCCAGGATGAGAACATCGCCACGTTGCAGCAGCGCCTGCCGATGCCGTGCTGGGGACGGCTGCCGCATCTGCCGGGTGCGGATGGCGAAGCGCTGAGCGCGCACCTGCTCGAGCGATCCTGGGTAGTGCCGACCGCTGGCCGGCAACCGCATCCACCCGGTGATCCCGATGTTGCCGGCCAGCGGCCGGCACTACCGTGCTGCGGCCGCCAGCTCCCGCGCGATCGCGCCCAGTCGTTCCACCGCGCCAATGAAGCGCGCATCCAGGGTCTGGCAGCACGACAGCCGCAGGCAGTGGCGGTATCGCGCGCCACGTGAATAGACCTGGCCGGGCATGAACACGATGTCCTCCTGCAGCGCTCGCTCGAACAGCTCGCGCGTATCCACGCCCGGCAGTTCCAGCCACAGCAGGAATCCGCCCTGCGGTTCGGTGGCGCGGGTGCCGGCCGGGAAGTGCTCGGCCACCAGCTGGCGCAGCCGTCCCACCTGTTCGCGGTACAGCCGGCGCATGCGATGCAGGTGGTGCTCGTAGCTGCCCGCTTCCAGATACGCCGCGACCGCGTCACCGAGCAGCTGCGGCTCGCCGCCGGTGGACTGGAATTTCAGCAGCGCGATGCGCTCGGCGAAGCGGCCGCCATCCAGCCAGCCGATGCGGTAATCCGGCGCCAGTGTCTTGGAGAAACCTCCGACCACCATCACCCAGCCGTCGCGATCGAAGGCCTTCAGCAGGGGCGCCGGCGGTTCGCAGAACTGCAGCTCGGCGTACACCGCGTCCTCGATCAGCGGCAGCTGCCGTGCGTTGACCAGCTCGGCCAGGCGCTGCTTGGCGGCGGTCGGCATGGTGCAGCCGAGCGGGTTGTGCACGGTCGGCATCACCACCAGCGCGGCCAGCGGTGTGTGCTGCAGCAGCGCGTCCAGCGCATCCACATCCAGTCCGTGCTGCGGATGGGTGGGCAGCTCGATGGCCTGCAGGCCGAGGTTGGCCAGCAACGGATACAGGTTGAAGTAGGACGGTGCCTCGATGCCGACCGCATCACCGGGCTGGGTGACCGCGCGCAGCGCCAGCTGCAGGCCCTCCATCGCACCATGGGTCAGCAGCAGGCGTTCGCTGTGGGTGTGCAGCCCCATGCGCGGGCCACGCCGCACGATCTGCGCCAGCAGCCGTGGCGAGCCGTTGGGGCGCGCGTAGGTCTCCACCGTCTGCTGGCCGTGGCGCAGCACCTGTGCGGTATGCCGGGCCAGCTGCGCGCCCGGATAGAACTGGCGCCCGCGCGGACCGGCAAAGGCCAGGTCGATCACACCGGGGCGGCGCTGTGCTTCCAGCACGCGGGCCATCAGCACCTGCTGCAGTGGTGCGGTGGGTGCGGACGGGGTATCACGCAGCGAACGCTCTGGCACCGACAAGCGCGGCGCCACCTCGAAGCCGGCTTTGGGCCGCGGAATGACCAGGCCGGCGTCCTCCAGCTGGCGATAGGCGGCAATCACCGTGTTCAGGCTGAGCCTGCGCTGCAGGGCCATCTGCCGCAGCGAAGGCAGGCGGCTGCCAACCGGAAGGCGTCCGCCGTGGATGGCCTCGGCCAGCTCATCGGACAGCCGTTGGTAGCGGGGTGGGATCATCGCGCTCTGGTCATCTGTATCCATCGAATTTCCCACCATCTGGTGCTGTACCCATGATGATGGCGAGCCTAGCATGTCGTTGTCGGCCGGGCCTGATCGGGGCACGGCCGATACTTCCCAAACGCACGGCTGGATGGCCGTGCGTCTTTTTCTGTGTGTAGAGCCGAGCCCATGCTCGGCTGCACTTCCGCCAACAGCAGCCGAGCGTGGGCTCGGCTCTACAGAGAGCACCGCCGAGCGTCGGTCAGCCCAAGGGGGAATGCCGGCTACCGCATCGGCACCAGCACCGCCTCGCGCCGGTACAGCGCCGGGAACTGCTTGCCCAGCGCGGCCAGCTTCGGTGCGTCGTAGTAGCGGATGTAGGCCGCCTGCGGGTAGTTGGTCATGTAGTTCTGGTGGTAGCTCTCGGCCGGGTAGAAGCGCTGGCCGCTGACCAGCTGGGTGACGATCGGCGCGCGGTAGCTGCCGGCCTGGCCGAGCTGGGCGATGTAGGCGCGGCTGGCAGCCTGCTGGCGTGCGTCGTCACTGAAGATCGCCGAGCGATACTGGCTGCCGTGGTCCGGCCCCTGCCGATTGAGCTGGGTCGGGTCGTGCACCACCGAGAAGAACACCTGCATCAGCTGCCCGTAGCTGACCTGGCGCGGGTCGTAGTCGATCTTCACTGCTTCGGCATGCCCGGTCTGGCCACCGCTGACGCGCTCATAACGCGCATTGGCCGCACTGCCACCGATGTAGCCGGACACGGCATTGCTCACGCCCTTGACGTGCTGGAACACGCCCTGCACGCCCCAGAAGCAACCACCGGCGAACACCACGCTGGCGTGGGGGGCGTCATCGCGGAACGCCGCATCGCCGGTGGGGGCCGGCAGTGCCTGGATCTGCGCGCTGGCTTCGATCGGCGCCGCAATCGCGCCGTGGTCAACCAGCAGCACACCGGCAATCAAGGCCGTGGCCACCAGGCCGGCCACACCGGCGGCGATGCCCTGTTCAAAGGAGAGTTTCATCATGTCCTCCCGGTTCAACCGAAGGTGAAGGCATAGGCCTGCACGCCCGCATCGAGGAACTCGATCTCGAAGCGATGCGGGCCAACTGCGCCGCGCTGGCGGATCAGCTGGTACAGGCGGTGCTCGTCGACGACGCCACTGCCATCGGCACCAACATCACTGCCGGCATCGGCGGCGGGCAGCGCTTTGCCGTCCAGCCAGACGCGGAAGCGCACCGGCCTGCCGTCCTCGCTCGGTGCCAGCACCAGGTGCAGGTCGCGCGCATGGAACTGGAAGGCGATGCGGCCGCCGGCCTGCTGCAGCTGTGCGGCCTCATCGGTGACGGTCCAGCGCCCGGACAGCCCCCACTGGTTCAACGCCAAGGTGGCCGGCAGCGTGTAGTCGAACGCGGCGTCGCTGCGCTGCCCGCCGGGCGAGGCGAACTGCTCGGCGCGGGCGTGTCCCAAGTAGGTTTCCGGCGAACGCAGGTTGCCCATGTCGGCCTGCACGGCCACGCCCTTCAGGCCGGCGGCAGCGGGATCGGCCGGTGGCGGCAGATTGGTCTGCCCGGCTTCGGTCAGCAGGCGACGGATCATCTGTTCCGAGCGCGCATAGTTGCCCTCGCCGAACTGGTGGCCGCGGATGTTGCCCTGCGCGTCGACGAAGTACTGCGCCGGCCAGTAGCGGTTGTTGAAGGCGCGCCAGATCGTGTACTGGTTGTCGAGCGCCACCGGGTACTCGACCTTCAGCTGCTGCACCGCTTTCATCACGTTGCGTGGGTCACGCTCGAAGGCGAACTCCGGCGTGTGCACGCCGACCACCACCAGGCCGTGGTCGCGGTAGCGTCGCTCCCATTCGTGCACGAACGGCATCGCGCGCAGGCAGTTGATGCAGGAATAGGTCCAGAAATCGACCAGAACCACCTTGCCGCGCAGCTGCTGTGCACTCAGGGGCGGGCTGTTGAGCCAGCCAGTGGCACCGTCCAGCGCGGGCAGCGTGCCTTCCACCGGCAGCGCTGCATCGGCACCGGCATTGGCGCCGGCCATCATCATCATCGGCGGTGCCGCCGGCTGCGCGCCGGGCACTGCATCCAGCAGGCGTTGCTCGATACGCGCGGTGCTGACCGTGGACAAGCGGGTCAGCAGGCCGGTATCCCAGCCGAGGCCGATCGCCACGACGGCCAGCAGCGCGGCCACACCCAGCACCTTGCGAAGTACATCGCCGAGGCCGAGCCGCGCCTGCATCGCGCGGAACACCCGGCCGCCGATCCACACCGCCAGCGCCAATGCGGTGATCGCACCCAGTGCGTAGGCCAGCAGCAGCGCAGTGGTACCGACGCTGGCGCCATGCAGGGCGGCGCCGGTCAGCACCAGGCCGAGGATCGGCCCGGCACACGGTGCCCACAGCAGGCCAGTGGCGATGCCGATCAGCAGCGAGGTCCACGCGCCGCCGTGCCCCGCGGCATCCGCCGCATCGGCGCGCGCACTCAGGCGGGCACCCACGCGCTGGAACGGCGCCAGCAGGTGGTCGGCCAGTCGTGGCCAGAGCAGGGCGACCGCGAACAACGCCATCAGCAGCAGGGCGACCCAACGTCCGACCTGGTTGGCCTGCGCCACCCATTGGCTGCCCACCGCGGCCAGGCTGGCGACCACGGTGAAGGTGAGCGCCATGCCCAGCAGCAGCGGCAGCGTGCTGCGCAGGAACGGGCGATCGGCACGCGCGAACACGAACGGCAGCACCGGCAGGATGCAGGGGCTGAGCAGGGTCAGCGCGCCCCCCAGATAGGCAAGCAGCAACAGCAGCATCGTCAGGCTCCGGAAGCAGGGGAAGAACCGACCGGCACCCGCCAGCCGTCGGCAGTGCCATCCGTGGCGCCGGGAACGAACACCATCGCCGCACCGTTCATGCAGTAGCGCAGCCCGGTCGGGCGTGGCCCATCGTTGAACACATGGCCGAGATGGCCGCCGCAGCGGCGGCAATGCACCTCCACCCGCAGCATCCCGAAGGTGACGTCGCGGTCTTCGCCGATGGCGTTGTGCAGGGGGGCCCAGAAGCTGGGCCAGCCGGTGCCACTCTCGAACTTGGTGGACGAGGAGAACAGCGGCAGCGCACAGCCGGCGCAGGCGAAGGTGCCCTGCCGGTGTTCCTTGTTGAGCGGGCTGCTGTAGGGCCGTTCGGTGGCCTGCTGGCGCAGCACCGCGTACTGCGCTGGGGTCAGGCGCTGGCGCCAGTCGGCATCGCTGTGCATGACCTCGAACTGTCGCGACGGGCGGCGCTTCGGCGGCGGCCGGGGCGGGCGCGGCTGCAGGCCCCCACGGCCGAACAGGCCGGCGGCGGTGGCGACACCGCCCAGGCCCAGCAGATGGCGGCGGGAGAGGGACATGGCGGACTCCGGGAAGGGGCGACGGGGCCATGCTGCGCCCGCCCGGGTCAACGAATCCTCACGCAGGATTCAATTTTTCGTGAGGTATCGGCGGCCGTCCCGCGCCACAATGCAGCCAGCCTCCCCACTGGCCCCGAGCTGCCGATGTCGACCAAACGCGTGCTGATCGTTGAAGACGATGCCCACATCGCCGACCTGCTGCGCATGCACCTGGGTGATGAGGGCTACGACGTCGCCCATGCCGCCAGCGGCGATGCCGGCCTGCGCCTGCTCGAGCAGGACGGCCCGTGGGATGCGCTGGTGCTGGACGTGATGCTGCCCGGCGTGGACGGGCTGCAGGTGTGCCAGCGCGCGCGCGCGATGGCGCGGTATGTCCCGATCATCATCATCAGCGCGCGCGGCAGTGAAACGCAGCGCATCGTCGGCCTGGAACTGGGCGCGGACGATTACCTGGCAAAACCCTTTTCGATGCCGGAACTGGTGGCACGGGTACGCGCGCTGCTGCGCCGCGCCGAGGCGATGGCGCAGAGCGCGCGCATCGATGCCGGCGCGATCGAGCTGGGTGGGCTGCAGCTCGATCCGGTCGCGCGCACCGCTTCGGTGGATGGCAACACGCTGGAACTGACGCCGCGCGAGTTCGACCTGCTGCTGTTCTTCGCCCGTCATCCGGACCAGGTGTTCGCGCGCATGGAACTGCTCAACCAGGTCTGGGGCTACCAGCATGATGGCTACGAGCACACGGTCAACACCCACATCAACCGCCTGCGCAGCAAGATCGAACCCGACCCGGCCAACCCACGGCGGTTGCTGACGGTGTGGGGCCGCGGTTACAAGCTGGTCGACCCGGCCGGGGCGGCGGCATGATCAAGCCGAACCTGTGGCAGAAGCTGGCGGTGGTGACCGCCGCGCTGATGCTGATGTGCTGCATGGCGCTGCTGGCACTGCAGATGCGTGCCAACACCCGCCACGAGCAGGAAGTCGTGCAGCGGCTGTCGCTGGGCCTGGCCGAACATATCGCCCAGCGCAGCGAGCTGATGGACACCAGCGGCATGCGCGATGCCGCGGTGCGCGCGCTGTTCGGCCAGCTGATGGCGGTCAACCCCAGCGTCGAGGTCTACCTGCTGGACGACCAGGGCCGCATCCTCGGTCACGATGCACCCAGTGGACATCTGGTGCGCAACCGGGTGGATGTGGCGCCGTTGCGTCGCCTGCTGGCCGGTGCACCGTTGCCGATCCTCGGCGATGACCCGCGCAGCGCCGATGGCCGCAAGGTGTTCAGTGCCGCACCATTGATCGTGCAGGGCCGGCCGGCCGGCTATGTGTACGTGGTGCTGGTCGGCGAGCACCGGCAGATGCTCGCCGACGATCTTGCCGCCGGCAGCCAGTGGAACACCACGCTGTGGTCGGTGGTGCTGGTCGGCAGCCTCGGCCTGTTGGCCGGGCTGGTCGCGTTCTACTGGGTGACGCGTCCGTTGCGGCGGCTGACCCGGCGGATCCAGGCCTTTGACATCGATGCGCCGCCGCCGCTGCCGCCGCCGGAGCCGCTGCGCGCTGGTGAGCGCGACGAACTGGTGATCCTGGAACATGCGCACGCGCAGATGGCGCAGCGGCTGGGCGAGCAGTGGCAGCAGCTGCGCCAGCAGGATCTGCAGCGCCGTGAACTGGTCGCCAACATCTCGCACGACCTGCGCACGCCGTTGTCGTCGCTGCACGGCTACCTGGAAACGCTGGCGTTGAAGGACGCCACGCTGTCACCGGACGAGCGCCGCCGCTATCTCGGCATTGCGCTGGCACAGAGCGCCAAGGTCGGCCGGCTGGCGCGCGCGCTGTTCGAACTGGCGCGGCTGGAGCACGGCGAAGTGCGGCTGGAGTGGGAAGTGTTCGCGCTGCCGGAGCTGCTGCAGGACGTGCTGCAGAAGTTCGAACTGGCGGCACAGGCGCGTGGCCAGCAGCTGCACGCGGCGTTTCCGCCCGGCCTGCCGCTGGTCCGTGCGGACCTGGGCCTGGTCGAGCGGGTGCTGACCAACCTGCTCGACAACGCGCTGCGCCATGCACCCGAGGGTGGCCAGATCGAGGTGCGCCTGCGCGCGACCGCCGACAGCGTGGAGGTCTGCGTCGCCGATGATGGCCCCGGGGTAGCCCCGGCGCTGCGTACCCAGCTGTTCCAGGCACCGGCCGCGCTCGGCGCGCGGCGTGGCGACAACGGCGGATTGGGCCTGTTGATCGTGCAGCGCATCGTGCAGTTGCATGGCCGCCGCATCGAACTGCGCGACAGCGAACGGGGCGCGCTGTTCGTGTTTGCCTTGCCGCGCGCGGAAACGGCGGTCTAGCAGGCTGCCTCGGCCTCCACGACACCGCCGGTTTCCAGCGGCAGGTGCAGGCGGATGCAGGCGCCGCCCAGCGCCGAATCGGTCACCTCGACCTGGCCGCCATGCTTGTCGGCCACCACCTGCACCAGCGCCAGCCCGAGGCCGAAGCCGGGGCTGCCCGGGTCCAGCCGCACATAGGGTTGCAGCACCTGGCCGCGCAGTTCCGGTGCGATGCCGGGGCCGTCGTCCTCCACCTGCAGGCACAGCCAGCCGTCATTGACTGTGCTGGCGATGCGGATCTGCCGACGCGCGTAACGCAGCGCATTGCCGAGCAGGTTGCGCAGCGCCAGTTCCAGCATGTGCCGGTTGACGTTGACCAGGCCCACCGGCGACAACGCCTGCTGCACCGGCATCGGCAACGGTGCGAACTGGGCCACCACGCCGCGCACCAGCGCCGCCAGCTGCAGGCGCTGGCGGGTCAGCTGATGGCAGCGGCCCAGTGCGGCGTATTCGACGCCGGCATCGGTGAGGTGCTGCAGCCGATCGACGTCGGTGCGCAGCCCGCCCAGCGCATCGCGCTGCACATCGTCGAGCGCGGTGTCTTCCAGGTCGGCCAGGCCGAAACGCATCCGTGCCAACGGCGTGCGCACCTCGTGCGCGACCGCCTGGGCCAGCACGCGCTGGCTTTCCAGCAGCTGCTGCAGCTGCTCGGCCATGTGGTTGAAGGCGTTGGCCAGCGGCCGCACCAGCGCGGTGCCGGCGCGCGGCGCACGCGTGTCCAGCTGGCCGTCGCGCATGCGGCGGGCCGCCTGGGCCAGCTGCGAGACGTCGCGCCACAGCCGGTACACCATCACGTACATCGGCAGTGCCACCGCTACCATCAGGATCAGCAGCAGGATCGCCACACCGGATACTTCGCTGTCCTGCCAGCCTTCGTCCGGCAGCGCCTCGTCCAACGGGCCCAGCATCACGGCGTAGTCGCTGTCGCCGATCCGCTGCAGGCTGCGCATGTGCTCCAGGTCGATCTGTACGCGGCCGTTGTTGAACGGCGGGCGCTGGCTGGCCGGCAGCGCCTTCACCGCCTCGGCCAGCGGCACCATGCGCAGCGCGTAGGCGAAATCGGCGTCGAGTTCGCGCGCCAGTGCCGGCCACTGCTCGCGCGGGGTTTCGGCGAAGCGATGCTGCAGCAGCGCGTGCGTGCCGCGCATCTCGGCCTGCAGGCCGGCTTCGGTGCGGTCTTCCAGCAGGGCGTCCCAGGCCCACAGGCCCAGCACGATCAACAACAGGTGGGCGACCAGGAAACCGATGCCGTAGCGCAGGAAGTGGAAGGCGTGGCCGCGCATCGCCGAGGGTGTGCGTTTCATCCCCATGCCGAGCGGCTGAACAGGTAGCCGCGGCCACGGACGGTCTTGATCCGTTCCGGCTGCTCCGGGTTGTCGCCCAGCTTGCGGCGCAGGCGCGAGATGCGGGCATCGATTGAGCGGTCCAGGCCATCGAAGGCGATGCCACGCAGGCCGCGCAGCAGCGCGTCGCGGTCCAGGATCTGGCCGGCATTGCTGGCCAGCAGGAACAGCAGGTCGAACTCGGCGGTGGTCAGCTCCAGCAGGCTGCCCTGCAGGTGCACGTTGCGGGTGGACGGGTCGATGCTCAGCTCGCCGAAGCGCAGGCTGCCGTCACGCGGTTCGACCCGGCGGTGGCGGCGCAGGTGGGCGCGCAGGCGGGCCAGCAGCACCCGCGGTTCGATGGGTTTGCCGATGTAATCGTCGGCCCCCAGTTCCAGGCCCAGCACCTGGTCGATGTTGTCGGTACGGGCGGTCAGCACGCAGATGATGCCGTCATAGTGGGGCCGGATCTGCCGACACACTTCGAAACCATCCTGGTCGGGCAGGCCCACATCGAGCAGCACCAGGGCCGGCTTCTCCGCCAGGATCCGGGCCACGGCGCGCTCGCCGCTGCGCTCGTGGGCCACCTGGTAGCCATGCCGTTGCAGGTAGTCGCTGACCATCGTTCCCAGGCGGGCATCGTCTTCGACCAGTACGATATCCAGCATTTCCAAGGCCTCCGTGGGCGCAAACGTACCGCCACGGCACGAGCGCGGCGATGCTATCCCAGCCTTCGGGCCGCCCGGGTCCTGGGGGCGGGCGCCATTCAGCCGGGGTTGCTGGCGCGCGGGCCGGGTCTCAGTCCCGGCAACAACTTGGCGGCCAGCATAGCCTGTTGCTGTTACAAAACGTTACCTTCGTGATACGGCTGGTGACGATCGCTGACAGCAAAGCGACTGACGCCGCGCGCCCCCGCGCCGAGCATGGAGTCTCCTCCGCTCCGCGTGCCGTCCCCATGTCGCCCGCCGCCCCCTGCCTGCCGAACCCGTCCCGCCGCTGCCAGTGCGGAGGCTTCCGATGAGCGGCGTGGTCGGGGCCTGGCTGCCGCCCGCCGAGGATGAGCAGCTGCTGCAGCAGCTGGCCCCGATGCTGCGCGCGCTGCAGCAGCGTGGGCGTGGCCGCATCGGCTACTGGACCGACGCCGAGGCCGGCCTCGCGCTGGGCCATTGCCGGGCGCCGACCGATACGCCGTTGCAGCCGCTGAGCTCGGACTGCGGTCGCTACGTGCTGTGCCTGGACGGCCGCCTGTACAACCGCGGCGACCTGCAGGCGCAGCTGCGCGATCTGCCCCGCAGTTGCAGCGATGCGCGGCTGCTGCTGCAGGCGATCGTCGAATGGGGCGTGCAGCGGGCGCTGTCGCGCATCGAAGGCGCCTTCGGTTTCAGCGTCTGGGACCGGGAGTCGCGCGTGCTGTGGCTGGCCCGTGATCCGGTGGGCGAGCGGCCGCTGTATTACGGCTGGTACCAGGGCCAGTTCCTGTTCGCCTCGGAGTTGAAGGCGCTGCAGGCCTTCGCCGGCTTCGCGCCGAGCATCGACCAGGATGCCCTGAGCCTGCTGCTGCGCCACGACTATGTGCCGGCGCCGCACACCATCTACCGTGGCATCCACAAACTGGTGGCGGGCGCGATGCTGCGTATCGATCTCAGCGACCATGCCGCGGGTTGCTCCAGCCAGGCCGCGCAGGGCGGCGCGCGTTACTGGTGCGCACGCGACGCGATGCAGAGTGAACTGCAGGAGCCGCTGCAGCCGGCGCCGAGCCTGGAACAGGCCACCGACCAGCTTGAAGCGGTACTGCAGAAGGCCATCGCCTCACGCATGCACTCGCCCCTGGCGTGCGGCGCGTTCCTGTCCGGCGGTACCGACTCCTCGCTGGTGACGGCGATGATGCAGGCACAATCGACCCTGCCGATCGAAGCGTGGACGGTCGGCTTCGACGATCCGGGGCATGACGAAAGCGACTGGGCGTCACAGGTCGCGCGCCATCTGGGCGTGCAACACCACCTGCATCGCATGGACGCGCGCCAGGGCCTGGACCTGCTGCAGCGCCTGCCGCAGGTCTGGTGCGAGCCCTTCGCCGACGCCTCGCAGCTGCCGACGCTGCTGGCCAGTGAACTGCTGGGGGCGCGCAAGCCGGTGGCACTGACCGGTGACGGTGGCGATGAACTGTTCTTCGGGCATCCCAGCTATGGCCGCGCGCTGCGCAATGCGCGCCTGTGTGGTGGCCTGCCGGACTGGGTACGCGACCTGGCGCGGCGCAGCGGCAACCGCATGAACGTCGAGCGCGGCCGCCTCGGTGGTTGGCGCGCCCTGGTGGCCGAGGTGGCTGCCAATGATGTGGAAGGTCACTACCTGCAGCGCGTGACCCGCTGGCGGCAGCCGGCGCAGGTGGTGCTGGGTGCGCGTGAGCCGTTGACGATCTTCCAGCAGCAGGACACGGCGCTGCCGGCCGAGGCGCGCATCCAGCTGCTGGATTTCCGCATGGACCTGGCCGAGGGCATCCTGGCCAAGGTTGATCGTGCGGGCATGGCGGCGGGCGTTGAAACCCGCGCGCCGCTGCTGGACATGGAGGTGGTGCGCCTGGCCTGGCGGCTGCCGCAGCACCTGAAGTATCACGATGGGGAGCACAAGCGGATCCTCAAGCATCTGCTGGCACGCTACCTGCCGGAGCCGCTGGTGTACCGCCCCAAGCGCGGCTTCGGCCCGCCGATGGCCCGCTGGCTGGCTGGTCCGTTGCGCGACTGGGCGGAGGCGCTGCTGGATCCGCAGCTGCTGCGCAATCAGGGCTGCTTCGATGTGGCGCGCGTGCGTAGTGTCTGGGAGGCGTTCCTGCGGGGCGAGCGAAAGTGGCACACACACCTGTGGAACGTGCTGATGTTCCAGGCGTGGCACCAGCACTGGCACGGTGGTCGCGGGCGCTGAGCCGTTCCTGCATCGCGTGCGGCGGGTTCAATCTGCGCGGCGCAGGGCGGATGCCCTTGCGTACGAATGTCCTCCGGCGCCGGCCGTTGGCCGTCACCTCCCCCTTTACTTCGTACGCAAGGGCATCCGCCCTGCGTTCGGAGTTCGCCGGCGCCTCCTTGAAAGGCGGCCGCGAGCGCTGTGATCTCCTCGCCGGAAGCCGAGCCTCGTCGGGGCGGGCAGGGCCCATCGGTTCGCGGCGGATCAGGACGAAGACATGCGTGCGGCGGGTTCATTCTGCGTGGCGCCGGGCGGAGGCCCTTGCGTACGAATGTCCTCCGGCGCCGGCCGTTGGCCGTCACCTCCCCCTTTACTTCGTACGCAAGGGCCTCCGCCCGGCGTTCGGAGTTCGCCGGCGCCTCCTTGAAAGGCGGCCGCGAGCGCTGTGATCTCCTCGCCGGAAGCCGAGCCTCGTCGGGACGGGCAGGGCCCATCGGTTCGCGGCGGATCAGGACGAAGACATGCGTGTGGCGGGTGCATTCTGCGCGGCGCAGGGCGGAGACCCTTGCGTACGAATGTCCCCCGGCGCCGGCCGTTGGCCGTCACCTCCCCCTTTACTTCGTACGCAAGGGCCTCCGCCCTGCGTTCGGAGTTTGTCGGCGCTTCCTTGAAAGGCGGCCGCGCGTGCTGCGCTCTCCTCACCGCACGCCGAGCCTCGTCGGGGCGGGCAGGGGTCTGGGCAAAGTAAAGGAGGAGGTGACGGCCAACGGCCGGCGCCGGGGGACATTTGCCCAGACCCCTGCCCGCCCCGGCGGGGCCCTTCAGCCTGCAGAGACGTCGCACGAAGACGCGCTTCGGTATCCAAACGACAAGCAAAAAAAGACCCGGCAGAGGGAGGGATCTGCCGGGTCCGGATTGCGTGGGGGGAGGGACCCACGCAATGAGTGTTGCGTCGCGTCAGTGGTTGTTCGCGTCCGCCGTTGATTCGTTGTAGCCCTGCACCAGCTCGGACCAAGCCTTGCTGGCCTGCAGGCCGAGACCGACCACGTCCTGCTGGGCCTGGCCCAGCCGCTGCAGGTTGTCCTGCCACAGCTGCGCGCCCTTGGAGAGCGTCCCGGCCGCATCCTCGCCGCGGGCCAGTTCACCCAGCCAGCCGCCGGTCGCAGTCAGGTTGCGCTCCATCACCTTCAGCTGCACGCCGAACATGCTTTCCGCGTTCTCCAACGCCAACCGGTTCGCACGCGTTGCCGCGGCGGCGAGCTGGCGGGTGGCATCACTGAAGCGATCGCTGAAGGCGGCGGCCATGGGGGGCGTCAGGGAGTGGCTTGATGCATTGCAGCATACGCCCTTGATGCGGCAATGCAACAAAAATAACAAAGGCGCCCGGGGCGCCTTTGAAACACCTTTCAGATCAATGGGTTGATCAGGCAGTGGGGCCGCGGTAACGGCACCCCGACGTGCAGGTTTCGTGCACGGTGATCTCGCTCAGCGCCGGCAGGCCGGGCTTGAGCTCGTTCCAGATCCACACCGCCAGGTTCTCGCTGGTCGGGTTCTCCAGGCCGGGGATGTCGTTGAGGTAGTGATGGTCCAGGCGATCGTAGATCGGCTGGAAGGCCGCCTTCACGTCACCGAAATCCATGATCCAGCCGGTCTGCGCACCCGGCTCGCCCTCGACCTTCAGTTCCACCCGGAACGAGTGGCCGTGCAGGCGCGCGCACTTGTGCCCCGGCGGTACGTTGGGGAGGCGGTGCGCCGCCTCGAGCATGAAGACTTTGAAGATTTCCATGGCGCAATTGTACGCCGCAGGTGGCCGGCCATCCTGAGCGGATGCCGGGCTCTCGTGAAGTAACTCTTTCCATCCGGATGAAGAGATGATAGTTTCTCTTATATCCGTATGAAGAGATGTTATTGGCCGGACCCGGGCCAGGCATGGACTACTGCGGAACTTCATCGCCCTTACCACCTCCCCCACATCGTCATGCCCAAGCACACCCTGCTCGTGGCGGCCCTAGCCGTCGCTCTGGCCGCGCCTTTGTCTGCCGCCGCCGAAACCTCCGCCGACGCCAGTGGCGAAGCCAGCACCCTGGCCGCCGTGCGTGTCACCGGTTCCAACATCAAGCGCACCGATACCGAGGCCTCCAACCCGGTGCAGGTGATCGGCCGCCAGCAGCTGGAACAGACCGGCAAGGCCACCGTGGCCGATGTGCTGCGTTCGATCTCGGCCAACACCGGCAACGCCAGCAACGAAACCACCAACAACGGCTGGGCCTCCGGCTCGGCCGGCATCGGCCTGCGCGGCCTGTCGCAGAAGAACACGCTGGTGCTGCTCAACGGCCGCCGCCTGGCCAACTACGGCTTCCCGGCCGGTGGCCTGTCCGATACGTTCGTTGATCTCAACGCGCTGCCGCTGGTCGCGGTCGAGCGCATCGAAGTGCTCAAGGACGGCGCCTCGGCGGTGTACGGTTCCGACGCCGTGGCCGGCGTGGTCAACATCATCACCCGGCAGAACTTCGAAGGCGCCGAGATCGGCGGCAGCTTCGGCGGTGCCGACCAGGGCGGCCTGCACGAGCAGAACCTGAAGTTCGTCGGCGGCCTTGGTGATCTCGACACCGATGGCTACAACATCCTCTTCAGCCTGCAGGGTTACAACCGCGAACGCCTGGACCAGGACGAACGCAACCTGACCAGGAGCGGCATCTACACCGACAAGCCCGGTGGCCGCTGGAACGGCTGGTCGGCCAAGGGCGCGCGCTACCTGGTCAACGGCGTGTCGGTGCCGATGCTCGACGCCAACGGCAACTGCCCGGTCGGTACCACCCGCGTCGCCAGCGCGCCGATCGACGGCCTGGCCGGCGACACCTGCGGCTTCAACCAGGCCCCGTTCACCACGCTGATCCCCTCGACCAAGCGCTACCAGGCCTATGCCAACGGTACCTTCCGCCTGAACGACAACGTCGAAGCCTTCGGCGAAGTGCTGTACAGCCAGATCAAGAGTGCCGCGTGGTTCGGCAGCAGCCCGTTCTTCACCCTGGAGAGCGGCCGCTTCGCATTGAACGCCAACAGTGGCCTGGCCGAACCGGTGTCGTCGCTGCTGCCGGCCAACAATCCGTACAACCCGTACGGCCGTGCGATCCCGATCGAATACACCTTCTTCGACCTCGGCGGCACGATCAAGACCAACCGTTCCACCGCCTATCGCGGCGTGTTCGGCCTGCGTGGCACCACTGCGAACTGGGACTGGGAAGTGGCTGCATTCGGCGCACGCAGCAGCGAGCGTGAGAGCGTGTCCGGCGGCTTCGCCAATCGCTGGGCGCTGGCCGATGCGCTGGCCACCGGCAGCTACAACCTGCTGAATCCGGCGGCCACGCCGCAGTCGGTACGTGATTCGATCAACATCGCCACGCTGCGTCCGGCCGAGTCCAAGCTGCAGGGCGTCGACGCCAAGATTTCCGGCAGCCTGGGCCACACCTGGGCTGGCGAGATCGGCTTCGCCGCCGGTGCCGAGTGGCGCCGCGAGAAGCTCGATTCCAACAACCCGTGGCAGATCGATGCCGGCCTGCAGGTGCGCCCGGCCATCGCCGAAGTACATGGCCAGCGCCAGGTCAGTGCCGCCTACGCCGAAGTGAACGTGCCGCTGGCCTCGACCCTGGAACTGTCCGCCGCCGCGCGTGCCGATCACTACGATGATTTCGGCGATGCGTTCTCGCCGAAGATCGGCCTGCGCTGGCAGCCGCTCGATTTCCTGCTGGTGCGTGCCTCGGCGTCGAAGGGCTTCCGTGCACCGTCGCTGTCGGAGAACTCCAACAGCACCAGCATCGCCTACGGCAGCGTGGCCGACCCGCGTGATCCGGACGTGCCGGGCTCGCGCCAGAATCCGACCTTCTTCACCGTTGGCAACAACGCACTGAAGCCCGAGCGCACCAAGAGCGTGAACTTCGGCGTGGTGCTGTCGCCATGGGCCAACACCAACCTGAGCGTGGACTACTACCGCATCCAGCTGGACAACCTGGTCGGCACCAACAACACCCAGACCCTGGTCAACGACAACGTGGCCGGCGCCGTGCAGCGCGACGAGCGCGGCAAGCTGCAGGCCGTCTACAACCGCTACCAGAACCTGAGCGAGCTGAAGACATCAGGCATCGACGTCGAGCTGCGCCAGCGCATCCCGACCGCTGCGCTCGGCGACTTCACTGTGTCCTCCGCCTACACCCACGTGCGCGACTACCGTCGCCCGACCGTGGTCGGCGGCCCGCTGGTCGACTACGCCGGCAGCAACCTCGGCGCGACCCTGCCCAAGGACAAGGCCACCACCACCCTGGACTGGAAACACGGCGACTTCAACGCCGCGGTGACCTGGTACTACACCAGCAGCTACCGCCAGGAGGCCAGCACCGCCGCCAAGGCCGTGCAGCAGCGCGTCGGCAGCTACAGCCAGTACGACCTGTACCTGGCCTACACCGGCATCGACAAGCTGACGGTGTACGCCAAGGTGCAGAACCTGGCCGACAAGACGCCGCCGTACGATGCCTCGTTCCCGGGCATCCGCGCGCCGTACGACTTCAGCCAGTACGACCTGCGCGGCCGCTACTTCACGCTGGGCTTCGACTACCGCTTCTGATCCACCCGCTGCGACCGGTCTCCCCAGGGGACCGGTCGCGCGACCGTCTGCCGTTGTGTTCCAGGGGAGTCACTGTGTCCTTGCATCGTCGTGCCGTTCTTCCGTTGCTGCTTGCCGCCGCCACCGCACTGTTCCAGCCGCAGCCGGTACAGGCACAGAGCACCTACTTCTTTCCGCAGGCTGCCGATGCAGCGGCGTTCGATACCGCCGTGCCCACGCCGGAGCAGTTCCTCGGCTATCCGATCGGCAGCCGTTACACCCGGCACGACCAGCTGGTGGCGTACTTCCAGGAACTGGCCCGGCGCTCGGACAGGATCAGCGTGCGCGAGATCGGCCGCAGCTATGAGGGCCGCCCGCTGTTGATCGCCACTGTCACTGCCGCAGGCAACCACGCGCGGTTGGAACAGATCCGCCAGCAGCACGCGACCCTGGCCGATCCGGCGCAGCCGCGCAGTGCGGCGGACGACAGCCCGGTGGTGGTGTGGCTGGGATACAGCGTGCATGGCAACGAGACCTCCAGTGCCGAGGCGGCGATGCTGACGGCTTACTACCTGGTGGCCAACCGCAGCGCCGAAACCCAGCAGTGGCTGCAGCAGGCGGTGGTGCTGTTCGACCCGGCGCAGAATCCGGACGGTCGCGATCGTGCCGCCAACTGGCACAACGCGTGGGCCTCCGATCCGGCCTCGGCCGACCCGGCCGACAAGGAGCACGTCGAACCGTTCCCGCAAGGGCGCACCAACCACTACTTCACCGATCTCAACCGCGACTGGCTGGCGCTGACCCAGCAGGACTCGCGGCCGAAGGTGGAGGTGTTCCACCAGTGGTACCCGAACGTGCAGATCGACTTCCACGAAATGGGCAAGGACAGCACCTACTACTTCGAGCCCTCGCCGAAGAGCATGCACAGTCCGCTGATTCCCGCGGCGTCGTACGAATTCAACAAGACCCTGGCCAGGTACCACGCGCAGGCGCTGGATGCGCTGGGCTCGCTGTACTACACCGGCGAGAACTTCGACAACTTCTCGCCGGTATACGGCTCGACCTACCCGGACTTCCATGGTGCCGTCGGCGTGACCGTCGAACAGGCCAGCTCGCGCGGCCGCGTGCAGGAATCGGTGAATGGCCTGCTGACGTTCCCGTTCACCATCCGCAACCAGGTCGCCACCGGGCTGGGCACGGTGCGTGGCGCAGTGACCGAGCGCAGCGGCCTGTTCGACCTGCAGAAGCAGTTCTTCCAGAGCGCGCTGAAGCAGGCCGCACAGCAGCCGGTGAAGAGCTTCGTGTTCGGTGATGCGCATGACCCGGCCCTGACCCGTCGCCTGCTGGAACTGTTGCTGCTGCATCGCGTCGAGGTGCGCGCGCTGGATCGTGCCGTCACTGTCGATGGCCAGCGCTTCGATGCCGGCAGCGCCTACGTTGTGCCGGTCCAACAGGCGCAGTTCCGCCTGGTGCATTCGATCTTTGCCGAGACGCCGCCGATCAAGGGTGATGTGTTCTACGGCAGCACCAGCTATGCAATCGCACCGGCCTACGGCGTGGCCTTCGCCGGTAGCCGCAGCCGTATCGAAGGCGGTGCACGCGTGACCGCGCTGCCGGCGGCGCAGGGCGCGGTGCTGGGCAGCCAGGCCGGATTTGCCTACGCGATCGACTGGCGCGACTACAACGCCGGGCGCGCGCTGGCTGCACTGCAGGGCAAGGGCGTGAGCGCACGTGCGGCATTCCAGCCGTTCACCACCGCGACCGCGCAGGGCGAGGTCAGCTTCGCCGCCGGCAGCCTGGTGATTCCGGTGGCCGGGCAATCGCTGCAGGGCGCAGCGCTGCTTGAGGCAGTGACGTCGGCCGCGCGCGAGGCGGGTGTGCAGGTGCACGCATTGCCCAGCGGCCGCAGCCGCGAAGGCATCGACCTCGGCAGTGACGGCGTCAAGGCGCTGCGCAAGCCCACGGTCGCGCTGGTGATGGGCGAGGGCGTGGCCGCCACCGAGATCGGTTCGGCGTGGTTCCTGCTCGACCAGCAGCTGCACCTGCCTGCCAGCAAGCTGGACCCGCAGCAGCTGGGCAAGGTGCCGCTGGACCGCTACACCACGATCGTGCTGTCCGGCGGCACCTACACCGGCATCGATGCCACGGCGGTGGCCGCACTGAAGCGCTGGGTGCAGGCCGGAGGTTCACTGGTGACCTACGGCAGCGCCTCGAAGTGGGCGATCGAACAGAAGCTGGCCGACGGCGAGAAGCTCGGCAAGGAAGAAGAGACTGCCGACGAGAGCCGCCGTGCGTTCGGCGACCAGCGCGACATCGCCGCGATCGAGCGGGTCAGCGGCAACATCCTCAGTGCCGACGTGGATACCAGCCATCCGTTGGCGTTCGGCGTGCCGCGCCGGCAACTGGCGATCAACAAGGAAAACACGGTGACGCTGCAGCCAAGTGCGAACCCGTTCTCGACGGTGGTACGCATCGACGCGCCGCCGCGGGTGAACGGTTACTTGTCCGAGCGCAACCGCACGCGGGTGGCGGGCAGCGCGTGGCTGCTGGTGTCGGCGCAGGGGCAGGGTAACGTGGTGCTGTTCGCCGATGATCCGGCGCATCGCAAGTACTGGCATGGCACGGACCGGCTGCTGATCAACGCGATCTTCTTCGGGAATCTGGTAAATCCGGCGAAAGCGCGGGGTTGAGGTGTTTGGTGCCGAGTTTCTGTTGTGCTTGGGAGGCAGGGGGCCTCAGCCAGGACACGCCGTAAACCCATCCATGGGGGCTCGATGGCGCCATCCTTGGCGCCAACGGTCCTGGCTGAGGCCCCCTGCCTCCCATGACAGTTTCCTGCGGGCGCGGACGCATCAGACCCCAAGGCGGGAGCAAGGGCAAATACAAAAGCAAAAGCAAAAGCAAAGCCAGGAATTGCGACTTCGGCTTTTGCCTTTGAATTTGAATTTGAACTTGAATTTGATCTTTCTTCTCCCGGCTACCCGGCGGGAGAAGAAGGCGCAGGCAATGCTTGAAGCGGATGGGCATGGGGACAGCGCAGAACCGTTGGCGCCATGGATGGCGCCATCGAGCTTACATGGACGCATTTACAGCGTGTTCTGCGCTGCCCCCATGTCCATCCGCCCTCGGTACTGCTACCGCGTGCTTTGTCACCCGGTAGCCAGCAACAAAAAAGGACGGCGCGTCAGCGCCGTCCCTCGGTAAGAAGCCCCCGCGCAGCGGGAAGCACCCTCCCTGTCAGCGGGGATCAGCCGGCGCGACCGCCGCCATTGCCACCGTGGCCGCGGCCACGGCCGCCACCATTGCCGCCACCGCCACCGCCACCGCCACGACGCTGGCCCTGACCCGCGCCCGCACCGGCACGCTGCTGGCCATTGCCACCGCCCTCGCGGCGGCCACCACCGGCCTTCTTCGGGCCAGCATGCGCATGGCGCGGCGCATCGCCGTGCGGACGGCGCGCGTGGCTCTTGCGCGGTGCGCGCTCACCGGTATCGTGCTCGGCCTTGCCCGGCGCACTGTTGCCCCAGCGGATCGGCGTCTGCAGCTCGAAGCCCGGCACATCGCGGATGTCCATGTCGCGGCCCAGCAGGCGCACGATCGCGCGCAGCAGCTTCACTTCATCCTGCGCCACCAGCGAAATCGCCTGGCCGGTCGCGCCGTTGCGGCCGGTGCGGCCGATGCGGTGCACGTAGTCCTCGGCCACCATCGGCAGGTCGAAGTTGATCACCTTCGGCAGCTCGTTGATGTCGATGCCGCGCGCGGCGATGTCGGTGGCCACCAGCACGGTCACGCGGCCGGCCTTGAAGTCACCCAGCGCACGCAGGCGCTGGCCCTGGCTCTTGTTGCCGTGGATCGCCGCGGTCTTGATGCCCGACTTTTCCAGGAACGTGGCCAGCTTGTCGCTGCCATGCTTGGTGCGGGCGAACACCAGGGTCTGCTCGCGGCTGTCCTGCGCCAGCAGGTGCAGCAGCAGGTCGCGCTTGCGGCCGGCGTCGACCGGATGCACGCGGTGGGTGATGGTTTCGGCCACGGTGTTCTTCGGCGTCACCTGGATCTGTTCCGGGTTGCGCATGAACTCCAGCGCCAACTGGCGGATGTTGTCCTCGAAGGTGGCCGAGAACAGCAGGGTCTGGCGGTTCTGCTTCGGCAGCTTGGCCAGGATGCGCTTGATCGACGGCAGGAAGCCCATGTCGAGCATGCGGTCGGCTTCGTCCAGGATCAGCACTTCAATGCCGGACAGGTCGACGCTGCGACGCTCAAGGTGGTCGATCAGGCGGCCCGGGCAGGCCACCAGCAGGTCCACGCCACGGCGCAGGATGTCCAGCTGGTTGCCCATGCCGACGCCGCCGTAGATGCAGGCGCTGGGGATGCGCAGGTACTTGCTGTAGCCACGCAGGCTGTCATGCACCTGGGTGGCCAGCTCGCGGGTCGGGGCCAGGATCAGCGCGCGTGGCTTGCGCGGGCCGGCACGTACCTCCTGCGAGGCGGTGCCCAGGTGCTGCAGCAGCGGCAGGCCGAACGCGGCGGTCTTGCCGGTGCCGGTCTGTGCGCCGGCCAGCAGGTCGCGACCGGCCAGCGCCAGCGGGATCGCCTGCTGCTGGATCGGGGTCGGGTTTTCGTAGCCCTGCTCGGCGAGCGCGCGCAGCAGGAAGGGCGCCAGGCCCAGCGATTCAAAAGACATTGAGTTTGCTCCAAGTACAAGAAACGCCTGTCCGAGCGGACAGACGGGGGCAGATCAAACTGATCGGCTGACTCGGAGCGTTCCCGTGAACCGCGCTGCGAGAATTGGGTGCAGCCGGCACGAAGCGCAGGCTGGAATGCGTGACGAACGGCGTCGGAGTGGGGGCGGGCGAAGAGGGCGGACCCTGGTCGCCGGCGATCCCGGAGGGAAACGGACGGCCGCTGCAGACCCTGCAAGTCTAAACGATGTTCGAGACTTCGCGCAAAAAGGCCTGTTCAGGTAGGGGCGTCTCTGCAGGGCTTGCAGCCCTGCACCCGCAGAGGCCAGAGCCACGTCAACGTCAAAAGCTGGCTTCCTGAGGGTTGGCGGGGTGGGTCCGGTTGAGGGGGGCGCCGTAAACCCATCCATGGGGGCTTGGTCGCGGCATCCATGCCGCTCACACCCCCTCAACCGGACCCACCCCGCCTTCGACAGTTTTCCGCGATCTGTCGAATCTCATTCGATCAATTTCGGTGTCTGACGGATCTCGACGATGAATGATGTGGATGTTCGATCAGTCATGGGGAACCTGTCGGGGGTGGGGCGGTGTGGGCGGGCAGGACCGTTGGCGCCATGGATGGCGCCATCGAGCCCCCAGGGATGGGTTTACGGCGTGTCCTGCCCACCCACACCGCCCCGCCATCCCACGGAATGCAGGCTTTTGACGTTGCGGTTGCTTCTGCAGGTGCAGGGCTGCAAGCCCTGCCGACCCCCCCACTACGGTAGGGTGGGCCGATGCCGCGCTGCAGCTTGGCGCCGCCGCAGATTTGATTACACTTGAAACTTGTTTGCCCACGACTCCGGACACCCACCCATGAAGCTTGGTTCTTTGAAGGAAGGCGGCCGCGACGGCACCCTGATCGTCGTCTCGCGTGACCTGCGCCACGGCGTGCGCGCCACCGGCATTGCCGCCACCCTGCAGCAGGCCCTGGAGGACTGGAGCCACATCGCACCGCGCCTGAACGCCCTGTACGAATCGCTCAATGCCGGCGATGCCGATGGCGTGTTCGACCTCGACCCGCAGGCACTGGCCGCACCGATGCCGCGCGCCTATGAGTTCGTCGATGGCAGCGCCTACCTGCCGCACGTCGAGCGCGTGCGCCGTGCCCGTGGCGCCGAGGTGCCGGAGAGCTTCTACACCGATCCACTGATGTACCAGGCCACCAGCGCCGGCTTCTACGGCCCGCGCGATGCGGTCAAGGTGGTCAGCGAGGACTACGGCATCGACCTGGAAGCGGAGATCGTGGTGATCACCGACGACGTGCCGATGGCGGCGACCCCGGAACAGGCAGCCGGTCATATCCAGTTGGTCGGCCTGGTCAACGATGTCTCGCTGCGCAACCTGATCCCGGGCGAGCTGGCCAAGGGTTTCGGCTTCCTGCAGTCCAAGCCGCGCTCGGCGCTGTCGCCGGTGTTCGTCACCCCTGACGAGCTGGGTGCCGCGTGGCAGGACAGCAAGGTGCACCTGCCGCTGCTGACCCACATCAACGGCCAGTGGTTCGGTGCGCCGGAAGCGGGCGTGGACATGCAGTTCAATTTCGCCCAGCTGGTTTCGCATGCGGCCAAGACCCGTCCGCTGGTCGCCGGCACCATCGTCGGCTCGGGCACCATCGCCAATGAAGACACCAGCAAGGGTGCGTCGTGCTTCGCCGAGCAGCGCGTGGTCGAAACCCTGCGCGATGGCAAGCCGAGCACGCCGTTCATGTCCTTCGGCGACGTGGTCCGCATCGAGATGCTCGATGCCGCGGGCAACAGCATCTTCGGTGCGATCGAGCAGCGCATCGAACAGGCGGCCAGGCCCTGAGCATGGAGGCGGCCATGGAGATCCCGGTCGACGACGGCATCGTGCTGTACACCTACTGGCGATCCAGCGCCGCCTACCGCGTGCGCATCGGCCTGGAGCTGAAGGGCCTGGCCTGGGACGCGCGGCCGGTGCACCTGGTGCGCGAGGGCGGCGAGCAGCACCGGGATGCCTATCGGGCGCTCAACCCGCAGCAGCTGGTGCCGACCCTGCTGCATGAGGGGCATGTGCTGACCCAGTCGCTGGCGATCCTCGAATACCTGGACGAGCGCTTTCCGCAGGTACCGCTGCTGCCGGCCGACGCCGCTGGCCGCGCGCGGGTGCGCGCGCTGGCCCAGCTGGTAGCCTGCGACATCCACCCGATCAACAATCTGCGGGTGATGCAGTACCTGGAACGCAGTCTGCAGCTGCCGGCCGATGCACGCACGCAGTGGACCCTGCACTGGATCGCCGAGGGCTTTGCGGCGATGGAGGCGCTGTTGGCCAACAGCCGTGACACCGGCGCCTTCTGCCACGGTGACCGTCCCGGCCTGGCCGACATCTGCCTGCTGCCGCAGCTGTACAACGCCCACCGCTTCGGCCTGGACCTGGCACCGTACCCGACCCTGCGCCGCATCGAATCGGCCTGCCAGGCAGTGGATGCCTTCGACCGCGCACGCCCGGAAAACCAGCCCGACGCCGCCTGAAAAAAAGGGGACGGAGGGGATTAAGTCGTATATGCACTTACGACTTAATCCCCTCCGTCCCCTTTCTGCCGCAAACGGGCCAGGTCATCGCGGAACACCCGGTAGGCTTCCTCGCGGCGCGCATCGTCGGCCTGCCGCAACACCCATGCCGGGTGCACCGTGGCGTAGCCGCGCGTGCCGTCCTCGAGGGTGTGCCAGCGTCCGCGGTCGCGTGCGAGGTCGAAACCACGACCGAATACCGAGGCTGCGGCTGTCGCGCCGAGGCATACGATCACCTGGGGCCGCACGCGTGCGATCTCACCCATCAGCCAGGGGCGGCAGGCCTGGATGTGGCGGCTTTCCGGCCGCTTGTGCAGCCGCACCTTGCCGCGCCGCTCATGGTGGAAGTGCTTCACCGCGTTGGTGAGGTACAGCTGGGCGCGATCGATTCCCAGTTCCGCCAGTGCGCGGTCCAGCACCTGGCCGGCAGGTCCTGCGAACGGCTGCCCGCGCAGATCCTCGGTATCACCGGGCTGCTCGCCGATCACCATCACCCGCGCATCGGCAGGCCCCTGCCCGAACACGGTCTGCGTGGCCTGCTCCCATAGCGGGCACTGGCGGCAGGCACTGGCCTGTCCGCGCAGATTGTCCAGGCTGCTGGCATCGGCTGCCGGCGTCGCAGCGTTCGCACGCGGGGGAATCCTGCGTTGCGTTGCCTGTGCCGGCCGGTCATGCATTTCCTGCACGCGGTCGGCCGCGTCGCGCACCAGGCGTGGCAGCAACTGTGCTTCAGGCAGGTGGCGCCAGTACTTTGCCGGCATCTCCTGCATCATCATCCGTGTGTTGAGCCGCGCCGGATTGAAGATGCTGGCGTAGTAGGTCTGCCACAGCGACTCGCGTGCATCCTCGGCCGGGGCATCTTCGCGCCGTGCACCGGGGCCGAAGGCAAGCGCCTGCCCATCCCAGGCGACGCTGCGCGAAGGGGTCAGGATCGCCCAGCGCATGCCTGTGAAGCGGCGCGCGAAGAACGGCGCGACCCGGTCGACGATGTGGTGTTGCGGCTCGAACCAGGCGATGAACGCATCGGGCTGGCCAGGTACCTCGCGGAAGCGCACGAATGCCTTCATCTTGTGCGTGTCACGGCGGACGGCCTGGGCGAGGGCTGTCGCGCGCAGGACATCGGCGTCGGCGGGGTTGCCCAGCACTGATCGCTCGCCATGGGCGATGCGCCACAGCAGGCGATACAGCACGGCCAGGCGCTGGGGATCGCGATGGCACAGGCAGGTGGCCGCCAGCTCCAGGAAGTCACGTGGAACGTTGGGTGCACCGGCATCGGCAAGCATCGGCGCCTGCTGCACGGCCGGCGCATCCAGCAGCGACGTGTCACTCCCTTCCAGCCAGTCCAGCTGCGGCGGGGCAACGCCGCGCAGCAACGCTTCGCGCGCAGCATCGCGCCAGGCCTGCAGCGACCACGGCGGATCCACCCGCAGCGACCACCGCTGCGCGTCAGGACGCAGACGGGGCATCGAAAAGCGAACCCTGGCGCGGCGGCGGGGCCAGCTGCGCGCGCAGCGCCGCCGGATCATCCAGTGCTTTGCGCGGGTGATGGTCGGCCAGCAGCACGAACGGCAGCAGCTTGCTCATCGGTGCCTTCAGGCGCGCGATGTCGGCCACGCGCAGCCGCCCGTGGCGGCGTGCCATCAGCACGCGCTTGACGTTGCGCACGCCAAGGCCGGGCACGCGCAGCAGCATTTCCTTCGGTGCCCGGTTCAGATCGACCGGAAAGCGCTCGGGATGGCGGATCGCCCAGGCCATCTTGGGGTCGATATCCAGGTCGAGCATGCCGTCCTGGGTGGTATCGGTAATCTCCTCCACACCGTAACCGTAGAAGCGCAGCAGCCAGTCTGCCTGGTAAAGGCGATGTTCGCGCTGCAGCGGTGGCGGCTGCAGTGGCAGCTGCCGGCTGGCGTCCGGAATCGGGCTGAATGCGGAGTAGTAGACCCGGCGCATGCGGTAGTTGCCGTACAGACTGTCGGCGCTGGCCAGGATCTGCTGGTCGTTTGCCCCGTCCGCGCCGACGATCATCTGGGTGCTCTGCCCGGCCGGTGCGAAACGGGGAGGGCGCGGGCGAGCGCTGCGGCTGGCCGTCGGCGCCACCGCTGCGGGGGACTTGCGAGCCTCATTGGCTTCCTCGATGCGCCAGCGCAGTTCGCCCATCGCGCCACGGATCGAGTGCACCGTCTTCTCCGGTGCCAAGGCGCTCAGGCCGGCTTCGGTCGGCAGTTCCACGTTGATGGACAGGCGGTCCGCATAGCGCCCGGCACTGGCCAGCAGTTCCGGCGAGGCCTCGGGAATGGTCTTGAGGTGGATGTAGCCGGCGTAGCGGTGTTCTTCGCGCAGCTGCCGGGCCACTTCCACCATCTGCTCCATGGTGTAGTCCGCATTGCGGATGATGCCGCTGGACAGGAACAGGCCCTCGATGTAGTTGCGCTTGTAGAAGTCCAGGGTGAGCGTGACCACCTCGTCCACGCTGAAGCGCGCGCGGGCCACGTTGCTGGAGACCCGGTTCACGCAATAGGCGCAGTCGTAAATGCAGAAGTTGGTCAACAGGATCTTCAGCAATGAAACGCAGCGGCCGTCGGGCGTGTAGCTGTGGCAGATGCCCATGCCCTCGGTACTGCCGATACCGCCACTGGCGCGCGAATCGCGTTTGCCCGAGCCGCTGGAGGCGCAGGACGCGTCGTATTTGGCGGCGTCGGCCAGAATGGCCAGCTTGCGGATGGTTTCCATTGAGGAAACCTACGGATGAGGGGTCTCATTGGATGAGACCGCCCATGAACGCTTCAGAAAAAAGGGGACGGAGGGGATTAAGTCGCAAATGCACAAACGACTTAATCCCCTCCGTCCCCTTTTTCGTGGGGTCAGAAGCCGTGGGTGATGCTGGGTGCGCCGGCCGAGAAATCGGCGTACGGGTCGTGCTCGCCGCTGCTGCCTTCGGACAAACGGAACTTCAGGGCCAGGCCATCGCGCGAGTCGGCCGCGCGCAGCGCTTCCTCCTGCTCGATGATGCCCGCCTTGGCCAGCCGGAACAGGCACTGGTCGAAGCTCTCCATGCCTTCTTCCAGCGAGCCTTCCATCGCCGCCTTGATCTCGTGCACCTGGCCGCGACGCAACAGGTCGCGGATCATCGGCGTATTGATCAGCACCTCGGTGGCCGGCAGGCGACGGCCCTCCTTGTTCTTCACCAGGCGCTGGCTGATCACCGCACGCAGGTTCAGCGCCAGGTTCATCAGCACGTTCTTGTGCGCGCTTTCCGGGAAGAAGTTGAGGATGCGCTCGATGGTCTGGTCGGCGTTGTTGGAGTGCAGGGTGGCCAGGCACAGGTGCCCGGTCTCGGCGAAGGCGATCGCCGCCTCCATCGTTTCCGCATCCAGGATTTCGCCGATCAGGATCACGTCCGGCGCTTCACGCATCGCGTTCTTCAGCGCGTTGTGGAAGGCGTGGGTGTCCAGGCCGACCTCGCGCTGGTTGACGATCGACATCTTGTGCTTGTGCAGGTACTCGATCGGATCCTCGATGGTGAGGATGTGACCGGTGGTGGTGCTGTTGCGGTGGTCGATCATCGACGCCAGCGAGGTGGACTTGCCGGAACCGGTGGACCCCACCACCAGCACCAGCCCGCGCGGGGTCATGATGACGTCCTTCAGCACCTGCGGCAGGTTCAGCTCCTCGATGCTCGGGATACGGCTGCGGATGGCGCGGATGACCATGCCGACCTCGCCCCGCTGCTTGAACACGTTGACGCGGAAGCGCCCGGCATCGGGCAGGGCGATGGCCATGTTGAGCTCCAGCTCGCGCTCGAACTGCGGCACCTGGCCTTCGTCCATCAGCGAGTAGGCGATTTTCTTGACCATGCCCGGCGGCAGGCCGGTGTTGCCCAGCGGATAGAGCTTCCCCTCGATCTTGATGTAGACCGGTGCCCCGGTGGTCAGAAACATGTCCGAAGCGTTCTTTTCGGTCATCAGCTTCAGGAAGTAGCCGATATCCATTGCGAATTTTCCCCAACGAAACGGCCGACGCCCGTTGCCAGCACGGTGTCGGCTTGACGACAATGGCCGTGAACCGACAACCGGTACGGCCTCCCCAATGAAACGACTTAGCTTCGCACGAATGCGCCATGGCCTGTATGTGATGGCGTTTGCATTCGCACTGTCTGCCCCCGCCTGGGCGCAGGACGCCGCCCTGGAACTGGCGCAGGCCCGGCAGGCGGTCGACAAGGCCACCCAGGCCGACGCCGACCAGTACGCCCCGGACCTGATCGGTCTGGCCCGGCAGGGGCTGGAGCAGGCCCAGCGCGCCGCCGGCGACCGCCGCGAACGGAAGAACGCCCCGGCGATGGCCCTGCGCGCCGCCGCCGATGCCGACCTGGCCCGCGTCCGCAGCGAGGAAGCCACCGTCACCGCGCAGCTGCAGCTGCGCCGCAACGAGGTCAACCAGCTGCAACGCCAGCTGTCGACCGGGGAGGACCGCCGGTGAAGCCGATGACCGCCGCAACCCTGGCCGCGCTGCTGGCGCTGCCGACCCTGGCCGTGGCCGCCGACAACCCGATGGTGGCGCAGCTGAGCCAGCGCCTGATGGCCATCCAGGCCAACCCGGATACCGCTGAGCTGGGCGCCTTCGAGCGCATGCAGGCCCAGCAGGCCATCGCGGCCCTGGACAAGGCCAAGCGCCGTGACCAGGAGCTGGCCACCTACCTGGCCGAGCGCCGGGTGGAGATTGCCGAGACGGCCGTGCGCACGGCGATGGCCGCGCGCGAGGTCGACCGCCTGGAGCGCACCCGCAGCGACCTGCTGATCGAGGCCAGCCGCCGCGATGCCGCCCGTGCCCGCCAGGAAGCCGAACAGCTGCGCATGCAGGCGCAGATGCAGGCCGAGGAAGCCGAACGCCTGCGCCAGGCCGCCGAGGCCGAAACCCTGGCCCGCCAGGACGCCGAAAACGCCCTGACCAGCGTGGCCGGCAAGCAGCAGCAGCGCCTCAGCGCCGCCCAGCAGAACGCCGCCAAGCTGGCCCGCGAGGAGGCCGAGCTGGTGTCGGGCCAGAAGCTGCCGGGTTCGAAGTTCGATGCGCGCGGTGAGGTCTTCACCTTCGGGGGCGACGCGTTCGCTGCAGGTGCGTCCAGCCTGTCTGGCGGCGCCCGCAACCAGGCCAAGGCGCTCGCCGAGTACCTGAACATCGGCAAGAAGGGCCGCCTGCGCATCGAGGCCTACGACAGTGCCAACGGCGTGGGCCAGAAGCGTGCCGAAGCGCTGCGCGACGCCCTGGTCGCGGGTGGTGTCGCCAGCAACCGGATCCAGGTCAGCGGCAAGAAGGCAGCCTCCACCCGGGCCCGTTCGGCCGAGGTCATCATCGCGCCGTAATGCATTGATATTGTTTGTTTTTCGTTGCAATGAGCATTCAGCCTGAACCCCGCCCCGGCGGGGTTCGGTCTTTTTGTCGCAGGGGTCTTGTACCCCGCCCTGAGCAGGCGTAGGGTCAATCGTCCGGGACGCAATGCCGCGGACCGGACGATGGGAGGGCCGGGCCGATGCAAGCAGGGCGCGAACCGCAGCAGATCGACGTGCGCAGGCCAGTGCCGCAGGTCGTTGCAGGCGTCCAGGTGGCCATCGACCGGCGCTCCTCCATGAACAACGCCCCGTGCCTTGCGGCCGGGGCGTTCGTGTATCTGTCGAAGGAGGTCCATCATGTTTGAAGATCAGCCCCAGAGCGAGATCGACGCCCGTCGCGCGCGTGATCCGGAGTTCAGGGCACTCCATGACCAGCACCGCAAGTTGAACAAGAAGTGCATGGACGCGGAGTTGGGTGTACTCCCGATCGATGATGTCACCCTGGGTCGCATGAAGCGTGAGAAGCTGCTGGCCAAGCAACGCCTTCTGCGAATGTACGAAACACCGCTCCCAACGACGTCCCCCACGCTTTGACGCACCCCGTCGCGCCCGGAACGGCGTGACCCGGCCATCGATGGCCCCGCCGGGCGCTTCTGCCCCGGCATCGCGGCACCGCCGATGAGGCGGCCGCGCCAAGGCACCACAGGCGGTGGTGCCTTGGTCTCCAGGCACCACTCACCGATGCGGGCGGTACCGGTCTCCTCGTCGATCCGGGGCCGCCCGCATCCCTTTACGGGGCCGGCGGGCGGCATCTCCGCGCCGACCTGACATTCAGCGCCATCCGTCGGATAATCATCGGTCCGGCCCTGCGTGGCGCGAATCGAAAGTCCTCCGAATGCCCATCCATTCTTCCGTCCTCGAACTCATCGGCCAGACCCCGATCGTCAAGGCCCAGCGCCTGGACACCGGTGTCTGCGAGCTCTACCTGAAGCTGGAGAGCGCCAACCCGGGCGGATCGATCAAGGATCGCATCGGCCTGTCGATGATCGAGGCGGCGGAGCAGCGTGGTGACCTGAAGCCGGGCGCGACCTTGGTTGAAGGTACCGCCGGCAACACCGGCCTGGGCCTGGCGCTGGTGGCACAGCAGAAGGGCTACAAGCTGATCCTCGTCGTTCCCGACAAGATGAGCCGCGAGAAAATCTTCAACCTGAAGGCGATGGGCGCTGAAGTGCGCCTGACCCGTTCAGACGTCGCCAAGGGCCATCCCGAGTACTACCAGGACCTGGCCAAGACCATCGCCGAGCAGACCCCGGGCGCCTACTTCATCAACCAGTTCGGCAACCCGGACAACCCGGCCGCGCATGAGTTCGGCACCGGCCCGGAAATCCTCGAGCAGATGGGCGGTGACCTCGACGCCATCGTGTTCGGCTGCGGCAGCTCCGGCACCATGACCGGCCTGTCGCGCGCGTTCGCCAAGCTGTCGCCGAAGACCGAGCTGGTGCTGGCCGATCCGGTCGGCTCGATCCTGGCCGAATACATCAACGACGGCGTGCTCAACGACAAGTCGGGCAGCTGGCTGGTGGAAGGCATCGGCGAGGACTTCCTGCCCTCGATCTCCGACTTCAGCCGCGTCAAGAAGGCTTATGCGATCAGCGATGCCGAGAGCTTCCACACCGCGCGCGAGCTGCTGGGCAAGGAAGGCATCCTGGGCGGTTCGTCCACCGGCACCCTGCTGGCGGCGGCGCTGAAGTACTGCAAGGAGCAGACCACGCCGAAGAGGGTGCTGGTGCTGGTCTGCGATACCGGCAACAAGTACCTGTCGAAGATGTACAACGACTACTGGATGCTGGACAACGGCTTCCTGCAGCGCCCGCAGCACGGCGACCTGCGCGACCTGATCCTGCGCCCGTACGGCCAGCGCGACACCGTGGTGATCGGCCCGAACGACCTGCTGACCACCGCCTACCAGCGCATGAAGCTGTACGACGTCTCGCAGCTGCCGGTGATGGACGGCGAGAAGCTGGTCGGCATCGTCGACGAAAGCGACGTGCTGCTGCATGTCTATGGCGACGAGGCGCGCTTCCGCGACACCGTGGCCACCGCGATGGTCAGCAAGCTGGACCGGCTGGACGTGAAGTCGCCGATCGAGGCCCTGCTGCCGGTGTTCGACCGCGGCCAGGTGGCGATCGTGATGGACGGCGACGCCTTCCTCGGCCTGATCACCCGCATCGACCTGCTGAATTATCTGCGTCGGCGCGTTCAGTAAGGCGTTTATCGCCGCAGATCGCTGCTGAATCCCGGTTTATCCGCGTCAAAGCTCGTTAAGGCCGCGCTGATAGACTCCCGCTCCTTCGACGGCGCCGGTCATCGGCGCCAATCAGGAAACGACATGTCCAACGCTTCTTTCCCGGACCGCGCGCTGGCCCTGGCCACGCTGGCCATCCACGGCGGCCAGTCGCCCGACCCCAGCACCGGCGCGGTGATGCCACCGATCTACGCCACTTCGACCTATGCCCAGTCCAGCCCGGGCGAGCATCAGGGCTTCGAGTACTCGCGTACCCACAACCCGACCCGCTTCGCCTATGAGCGTTGCGTGGCCTCGCTGGAAGGCGGTACCCGCGGCTTTGCCTTCGCTTCGGGCATGGCGGCCAGCTCGACCGTGATCGAGCTGCTCGACGCTGGCAGCCACGTGGTGGCGATGGACGACATCTACGGCGGCAGCTTCCGCCTGTTCGAGCGCGTGCGTCGCCGCACCGCCGGGCTGGACTTCAGCTTCGTCGACCTCACCGATCTGGCGGCATTCGAAGCCTCCATCACGTCGAAGACGAAGATGGTCTGGATCGAGACCCCGACCAACCCGATGCTGAAGATCGTCGACATCGCCGCGGTCGCCGCCATCGCCAAGCGCCATGGCCTGATCGTAGTGGTCGACAACACCTTCGCCTCGCCGATGCTGCAGCGTCCGCTGGAACTGGGTGCGGACCTGGTCCTGCATTCGGCCACCAAGTATCTCAATGGCCACTCGGACATGGTCGGTGGCATGGTCGTGGTCGGCGACAACGCCGAACTGGCCGAGCAGATGGCCTTCCTGCAGAACTCGGTGGGGGGCGTGCAGGGCCCATTTGACAGCTTCCTGGCCCTGCGCGGCCTGAAGACCCTGCCGCTGCGCATGAAGGCACACTGCGCCAACGCGCTGGCGCTGGCCCAATGGCTGGAAAAGCACCCGGCGGTGGAGAAGGTGATCTACCCGGGCCTGGCCTCGCACCCGCAGCATGAACTGGCCGGCAAGCAGATGGCCGGCTACGGTGGCATCGTCTCGATCGTGCTCAAGGGCGGGTTCGAGGCGGCCAAGCGCTTCTGCGAGAAGACCGAACTGTTCACCCTGGCCGAGTCGCTGGGCGGTGTTGAAAGCCTGGTCAACCATCCGGCGGTGATGACCCATGCCTCGATTCCGGTCGCGCGCCGCGAACAGCTGGGCATCAGCGATGCGCTGGTGCGGCTGAGCGTGGGCGTGGAGGAGCTGGGGGATCTGCAGGTGGATCTGGAGAGGGCGCTGGCGTGAGCAGTCGCTTGGAAAAGAGATCTTCCGGGCTGACGCCCTATGCAACTGCCCGGCGGCGGCCATTGGCGGGCTTCCTGCGTTCGCCCTTGGAGCACCGTCAACTCATCTTCCGTCTGATCCAGCGTGAGATCGTGGGCCGCTATCGCGGTTCCTTCGCCGGCCTGGCCTGGTCGTTCATCACGCCATTGATCATGCTGGTCCTGTACACGTTCGTGTTCTCCATCGTGTTCAAGGCAAAGTGGAAGGACTTTGATACCAGCGGTGGCTTTGCCTTGATCCTCTTTTCCGGACTGATCGTGCACGGCGTGGTAGCCGAATGCATCAATCGCTCCCCGGCATTGATCACGAGCAATGCCAACTACGTGAAGAAGGTTGTGTTTCCGCTGGAAGTCTACGCGTGGGTGACGCTCGGTTCGGCGGTTTTTCATGCGTTCGTCAGTTGGATCGTGCTGACCATTGCCCAGTTGTGCATGGGCGTTGCGCTGCCCTGGACCGTGATCCTGTTCCCCGTGGTGATGCTGCCGCTGTTGCTCGGTTGCCTTGGCGTTTCCTGGTTCCTTGCCGCGATCGGCGTCTACTTCCGAGACGTGGCACAGATTACCGGCACGCTTGCGACGCTGCTGCTGTTCCTTTCTCCCGTGTTCTACGCGCTTGATTCGATTCCTGAACGCTATCGTCCCCTGATCCAGGCCAATCCCCTGACGGGTGTCCTGGAGGCGGCACGCAAGGTATTGATGTTCGGTGACATCCCGTCTCCTGCGTACTTCGGGATCGGCCTGCTGGTGGGCCTGCTCATGGCCATGGCTGGTTACGCTTTCTTCCAGAAATCTAGAGATGGATTTGCCGATGTCATCTGATCCGGTCGTTCTCAAGATCGACGGCGTTTCCAAGCACTATCAGGTCTACGGCTCGCCCCAGGACCGGTTGAAGGACGCCCTTTTTTCGCGCGCTGCGCGTGTCGTGGGAAGCCGAGGCAAATCCTATGGCCGCCAGTTCAGTGCGCTGAAGGATGTTTCATTCGAGATTCGCAAGGGTGAAACGGTCGGCATCATCGGACGCAACGGGTCGGGCAAGTCCACGCTGCTGCAGCTGCTGAGCGGTACGCTGGCGCCATCGGAAGGCCAGATCCTGGTCGACGGAAGGGTTGCGGCACTGCTGGAGCTTGGGGCGGGCTTCAATCCTGATTTCACCGGCCGCGAGAACGTGTTCTTCAACGGTGCCCTGCTGGGACTTTCGGACGAGCAGCTGCGCAGCAAGTACGACTCCATTGTCGAATTCGCCGATATCGGCGAGTTCATCGACCAGCCGGTGAAGACATACTCCAGCGGCATGTTCGTGCGGCTGGCCTTCGCCGTGATCGCGCACGTGGAAGCTGACATTCTGGTCATCGACGAGGCACTGAGTGTCGGCGACGCGTTCTTCGTGCAGAAGTGCATGCGATTCCTCCGTTCCTTCATGCAGAACGGCACGGTGGTCTTTGTATCCCATGACACCGCCGCCGTCATCAATCTCTGCGACCGAGTGGTCTGGTTGTCGCACGGGAAGATCGTTGCAGATGGCGCCCCCAAGGAAGTCACCGCCAAGTATCTGGAAGATCTCTACGCGGTGGAGATGGCCGCTGCTGGTCCTGCTGCGGTGGCCGTTGACGCTCCCGAAAGTGACGCGCAACCGGCAGCTGCTGGTGCGACCGCCATCGAACCGGACCACGCAGGCATGGCGCCCCGTGATTTCCGCCAGGATCTGATCAACGCCAGTGAGCATCGGCAGGAAATCCGGGTCTTTGAGTTCAATGCAAACAAGGGGTTCGGACAAGGCGGGGCGCAGGTCGAGTTCGCTGCCTTTGTTGACGTGGATGGCAACCCGCTGTCCTGGGTGGTAGGTGGAGAGCCGGTCCGGCTGCAGATCCGCTGCCGTGTGAACCAGGTGTTGAGCTCGCCCATCATCGGTTTTGAGGTGTACGACCGCCTGGGGCAGACCCTGTTCGCGGACAACACGTATGTCGCCTCCATTGATCCCCCTCCCGGCGCTCAAGCGGGGCAGGTACTGGTGGCTTCCTTTGATTTCCGGATGCCTGTCCTGCGCGAGGGTGACTACACCATGAGCGCAGCCATCGCAGACGGCAATCAGCATCACCATGTCCAGCACCATTGGCTGCATGACGCGCTTGCCTTCCATGTTCATGCACGTGGCATCTGCCTTGGATTGTTCGGCGCACCCATGCAGCGCGTGCGCCTTGTAGTCGAGCAACAAGATCTGGTATCCGGGTGACCGGCTTCAGCAGCAATCATGTATTGAGGTGACCCATGGCAACCCAGCTTGACGAGCACGTAGAAGATCTCGCATTCACCGGCGAACGGTTCATGCCCGAAGTGGCCGGTCAGATCGCCTTCGAACATCTCCATCGCTATCACTTCGCCGCCAGGCTCTGTGCCGGCAAGCAGGTGGTGGACGTGGCCTGTGGCGAAGGTTATGGCAGCCAGATCCTGTCTGGCGTTGCGGACTCGGTGACCGGCATAGATATCTCGGCCGAGGCCGTCGCCCATGCGGCTGGCCGCTACGGGTCCGATCGCTTACGCTTCGTCGAGGCGTCTGCTGCCTTGCTGCCATTGGAGGACGACTCCGTTGACGTGGTGGTGAGTTTCGAGACCATCGAGCACCACGACCAGCATGAGGAAATGCTGTCGGAGATCCGGCGCGTTCTACGTCCGGGTGGGATGCTGATCATGTCCAGTCCGAACAAGCAGCACTATTCGATCGACCCGGGCTACGAAAACCCCTATCACGTGAAGGAGTTGTTCCGTCACGAGTTGATCGAACTCATCCAGCGCTACTTCCCGCAGCAGCAGGTGTATTCGCAGCGCGTCGTCTACGGTTCCCTGTTGGTCGCTGACGGTCCGGCGGCCTTCGATTCAATCCTGGGCACCGGCCCTGAAACCAGTGAATGGGCCGAAGGCCTCAGCCGCCCGCTCTACGACCTGGTGGTTGCGACGGATGGGGTGCTGCCTGTGCAGTCGTCCTCGTTCTTCGAACTGAAGGTTCATGGAATGGATGCCGGCGCCTTCTACGGGGTGCACTTGCCTGAGCGCGTCCAGAACGCGGATATCGAAGTCCTGCAGCTTCGCGCCAAGGTCGAGGAACTCGAGGCCCAGGCCCAGTCCCATCTTTCCCATCGGGAAGCCGCTTCCCTGGAGGCGGCGGAGGAACTGCGGCGGACGCGCGAAGCGCATCTGGCCGAGATCGAGCGGCTTCGTGACAGCCGCAACGAGGTGCTGTCCTCGATCTCCGTGCTGGGTTCGCTGGTCGATGATGTTCGCCGCGAAGGCGGTCATGATCGGCTGGCCCAGGAACGCAGGCTGGAAAGCCTGCAGAATGCGCTGGATCAGAATCGAGCGCTGGTTGCTGAAGCAGCCAGCAGCCAGTCGATCGACAACGGTCAATTCAAGGCTCAGCTGGCCGAACTCCGCGAGCAGTTGATTCAGGCCGTTGCCACCGAGGAAAGGGTCCGCTCCCTCGAGCGCATGCTTTCCGAGTCCCAGGAGATGGTGTTGGGGCATATCAATGCCAACGGCAGCCTGCGCGAAGAAATGTCCGCTCTGCGTGCGGAAATCGACCGGACCATGGCCGAACGGGATGAGGCAAGGCAGTCCGTGCAGCAGCTGCAGTTGGCCGTAACCGAGCAGCGCGTCATCAGCGAGCACCGCGAACGGGATGTGGAACTGCTTAAGGCGTCACGGAGTTGGCGTTACACTGCATGGCTCAGGAAACTGTCAGGAAGTGCCAGGAGGCACCTGTAAGCGATGCATCAGGGTCAGAAAATGGGAAAACTGGGGGCAGTTGCACGCCGCATGTACATGGCGGTGCCGGGCTGGAATGCGCGGCTTGCACTGAAGGATTTCCTGTTCCGGAACTTCAGCTTCGCCTTTGCCAATACAAATGCCTACCGCCGATGGAAAACCTTCGGCGCAGGGCAGGAATTTGCTGTTGTCACGGCGGGCGCGCAGCAGCCGCCAGCCGCTGCCGCTCCGATCGTTGCCGAAGGCGTGAAGGTGTCCTCCGTGGCGCGTATCTACGCAGACGCCTTCGACGTCGCTGCAGGCGTGCGCGGGTCTGAGTACGTGGAGCTGGCGCCTGCGCTACAGCCACCGACCAGCCTCCGCTTCAAGACGATCGCGTTCTACCTGCCGCAGTTTCACCCCTTCGCCGAAAACGACGCATGGTGGGGCAGGGGCTTCACCGAGTGGACCAATGTGAGCAAGGCCGTGCCACAGTTCCAGGGGCATCGCCAGCCGCACCTGCCCGGTGAACTGGGTTTCTATGACCTGCGCTTGATCGATGTGCTCAAGCGCCAGGCCGAGCTTGCCAAGCTGTACGGCGTTCACGGCTTCTGCTTCCACCATTACTGGTTCTCCGGTCATCGACTGATGGAGCGGCCGGTGGACCAGCTGCTCGCGCATCCGGAGATTGACCTGCCGTTCTGCATCTGCTGGGCCAACGAGAATTGGACCCGGCGCTGGGATGGGCATGAAAACGATGTGCTGATTGGTCAGAACTACACGGCTGACAACGACATCGCGTTCATTCGTGATGCGATGCCGTACCTGTCTGATTCGCGGTATATCCGCATCGATGGTCGGCCGTTGCTTATCATCTACCGGCCATCGCTGCTTCCCGATGCCCGCAAGTCGCTGGATGTCTGGCGCGGCTATGCGCGTGAGCAGGGCCTTGGCGAGCTGTTCATCGCCATGGTCCAGTTCGACGTCGATGATCCGCGCACGTACGGCTTCGATGCAGCCCTCGAGTTCCCGCCGCACAAGGTGGCGCGTGGCCTGTCCAGCATCAACCACACGCTGGACATCGCCAACCCGCGTTATGAAGGCTACGTGGTCGACTACCGCGAGATGGCCGAACGTTCCAGGAACTGGCCGGAAGAAGACTATCCGCTGTTCAAGGGGGTTACGCCACGCTGGGACAATGAAGCGCGAAAGCCGGGGCGCGGCTACACGTTCGCCCATTCCTCGCCGAGCGAGTACCAGCGCTGGCTGGAATCGGCGGGCGAGTTCGCACTGGCCAAACCTGTGCGTGGCGAGAGCGTGGTCTTCATCAACGCCTGGAACGAGTGGGCCGAAGGCGCCCATCTGGAACCGGACCGTTACTACGGTTATGCCTTCCTGCAGGCGACGCGCAATGTCACCGCCGGCACGGCGAAGCCGCGTGTCGCACTGATTTCCCATGATGCGCACCCGCATGGCGCGCAGTACCTCGCGCTCAACATGGCACGCAAGATGACGGCCGGCCTGGGACTGGACGTGCATGTCGTGCTGCTCGAAGACGGCCGCCTGCACAGCCAGTTCGCCGAGTGCTCCACGGTCCACCTGCTGGGCGACCGGGATCCAGCGGTGCTGGCCAATGAACTACGCCAGCTGGGCGTGCGCTCGGTGCTTGCCAATACGGCGGTCAGCGGCCGCATCGTGCAGGCGTTGGGTGATGCAGGTCTTACCGTGGTGTCGATGATCCACGAGCTGCCGGGTGTCATCCAGAGCTACGGCCTGCAGCCTGCACTGGCGGACATTTCCCGTGTGGCCAAGCGCATCGTCGTCGCCTCGGACGCAGTACGCGAAGGTTTGCAGCCCTTCCTCGACCCGGCAGGGCAGGCCAAGGTAACCAAGCTGCCGCAGGGGCTGTTTGCAGCCAACCGCCATCGCGGGAAGCGCAATCGAGACGCTGCGCGCGCAGCGCTGCGGCAGCGCTTGGGTCTCAAATCCACGGACAGGATCGTGTTGTCGGTGGGCTACGCCGATGCGCGTAAGGGTGTCGACCTGCTGGCCGAGGCGTTCACCAGCGCATTCGCCCAGCGACCTGATGTCCACGTCGTTTGGGTCGGTCACCGTGAAGAGGCTGCGTGTGAGGCCGCGGAAAAGGTGCTCCGCCGCCATGGCATGCTGGAGCGGTTTCACTTCGCCGGTCTCGACTTTGACACCGATGACTACTACGCAGGCGCTGACATCTACGCGCTCGCGTCGCGGGAAGATCCTTTCCCATCCGTCGTGCTGGAGGCCTTGTCTGTCGAGCTGCCGGTCGTCGCATTCGCAGGCACGGGGGGCGGTGCGGACCTCGTGGCCCAGCACCAGGCGGGCGTGGTCGTGCCGGCACTGGACGCCGTCGCCTATGGTGGCGCCTTGGCGCGTCTGCTCGATGAGGATTCGGTGCGAGCAACGGCAGGCGAAGCCGGACGACGCCTCGTCAATGCCGACTTCTCCTTCCGCAGCTACCTGCTGGACTTGCTGGATCTGGCCGGGCATCGCATTCCGCGTGTCTCGGTGGTAGTGCCGAACTACAACTACGCCCACTACCTGGAAGAGCGTCTGGCGTCGGTGTACGGGCAGGACTTCCCCCTGTATGAGGTCATCATCCTGGATGACGCCTCATCGGATGGGAGCCTGGCAGAACTCGAACGCCTCTGGCCAACATTTGATCCGGAGCCGCGCCTTGAGGCGTCGTCGGACAACAGCGGGTCGGTCTTCCGCCAGTGGATGAAGGGCGTGAGCCTGGCGCGCGGCGAGTACGTCTGGATCGCCGAGGCCGACGATCTTTCCAAGCCAGCATTCCTGCGCTCGCTGGTGGACCTGCTCGAGTCCAACCCCCGCTCGGTGATGGCGTTCTCGCAGTCGGAGCAGATCGACGAGTTCGGCGAGGTGATGGCTGGCGACTATCTGGAATACACCAATGATCTCTCGCGTGATCGCTGGCGCAGCAGCTATTCGGGGATGGGTTCCGAAGAAGTTGAAGCCGGTCTGGCTGTTAAGAACACCCTGCCCAACGTCAGCGCCGTGCTGTTCCGTCGCGAGGCGCTGCTGCGCGTGATGCAGGAGCACATCGAAGAGATCACTCAGTATCGGATCGCGGGCGACTGGCTGGTCTACCTGCTATTGCTGCGCGATGGCGGCCTCAGCTTCAATGCGGAATCGCTCAACCAGCACCGCCGCCATGGCAACAGCGTGACCATCGGCTCCAAAGCGCAGGGTCACCTGGATGAAATCCGCAGCCTGCATGCCCACGCCCAGCGGCTTTTCCCGTTGAGCGCAGCCACGCGGAGCGCGGCCGCGGCATACGAAGACAAGCTGCGCACCCACTTCGGGTTGCGGAACCATTCAGCTGGGACGGAGTGATTGCATGAGCGCGTTGGTCATCGGTGGCAATGGTTTCATCGGTTCACGACTCGTCGCCGCGCTGCGTACGCGTGGTGAAGAGACGGCGGTGCTGGATCGCTTCCCTGCCCGCACGGACATGGACTGGGCTGGTGTGCGCTACTTTCAGGGCGATTTCCACGACGCTGATGTACTGGAGCAGGCGCTGCAGGATGTCGATTCCGTGTACCACCTCGCCAGCTGCACTGTGCCGAGCACTGCTGATGCTGATCCGATCGCTGATATCGAAGGCAATCTAATCGGTACCCACCGTTTGCTGGAGGCAATGCGCGTACGGGGCGTGCGTAGGCTCTGCTACTTTTCCTCTGGAGGAACGGTGTATGGCAACCCCGACACCCTTCCCGTTCCCGAAACGCACGC
This sequence comes from Stenotrophomonas maltophilia D457, assembly GCF_000284595.1. Lineage (GTDB taxonomy): Bacteria > Pseudomonadota > Gammaproteobacteria > Xanthomonadales > Xanthomonadaceae > Stenotrophomonas > Stenotrophomonas muris. The sequence goes on from NC_017671.1 coordinate 611,363, forward strand.
GCTGCGACCGATTTCCTCCTACGGCATCGTAAAGGTCGCCATCGAGCACTATCTGACGATGTTCCAACGTCAGGGTTGGCTGGATCCGGTGATCATCCGCCCCTCAAATCCCTACGGGCCAGGGCAGTCCACGCGCGGGATCCAGGGCGCAGTGGCTGTATTCCTGGGACGCGCGCTGGCAGGATTGCCAGTCGAGATATGGGGTGACGGGGAAACCGTCCGAGACTACGTGTTCATCGACGACCTCATCGATCTTGCGCTGTTGGCAACGGAGTCCGGAAGGACAGGAGTATTCAACGCGGCCTCTGGTAATGGCATCAGTCTGAACGAGCTCTGCGCGGCAATTCGGGTAGCTTCGGGCAGGGCATTGCCTGTGCAGTACAAGCCTGGTCGCACGTTTGATGTGCGATCCATTGTTCTCGACGTCCAGCGCGCCAAGCAGTTGCTGGGCTGGACACCAAAGATCGCGCTGGCGGAGGGGTTGATCCTCGCCTGGCGAAGCATGCAGGACGCGACGGGCAGCTAGATTCGCTTGAATCTCCGCGACGGCGTCGCACGGAGACGCAGGTGAATGTGCCCAGCAAGCAGTCGTGTGGCTTCATCGAACACAACTCAGTGTGAACTGAATCTGGCCTCCAGTCCTCGTATCGCTCGTCTTCAAGTGCGATTCCCTTCCCAACTGCAGTCTCGACGAGCGAGTCTGCGGAATTTTTCGAGTATCGGCACAAAGGAATGAGCAGAACAGCGTCCTCCCAAACGAGTCACTTCCCGCTGATAGTGGCTATCTGCGCCGCCCTCGGACTATTCGTGTACGTGGCGACTGCCATGATTTCACCTCTCAACGGCGAGGATTTCGCATTGACGCGGGATATGGCCGGCGTTGCGCCGATGGATCGTTTCGGCTGGATCATTGAACGTTCGTCGGCACAGATTACGCAGTGGAACGCACGGCTTGGAGAACAGCTCGCAATCCTCTGGCTGAGCGTACCTCGAATCTACTTCGTCCTGGCGACGACAGCCTCGCTGCTGTTCTTCTGTGCCGTGGTTGCCGTGTATGGGCGCAGGCAAACGGATCGCGATTCGTTCCTCCATGGCTCAATCTACGCGCTGGCGATGCTCTGGTTGTTCTGGCCGGGTTACGAAGTTTTTTTCTGGACGACGGCCCAAGCGGCCTACTTCCAGCCGATGATTCTCACCCTTCTGTTGATGTCCTTTTACTTTACCGCCGAGGCGACGCAGAAGCTTGGTGAATCGAACCTCCGCTGTCTTGTTGCGGTCGTACTGGCGTGCCTTGTTGGCCTTTCGTTCGAGAACGTACCGCCTGCGCTGGGTGCGGGAATGGGGCTGGTACTTCTGCTGAGCGGAAGGGCTCGCTGGCGAATACGCGCAATTGTTCCCATCATCGCACTCGCCGCTGCGTGGGGAGTGTTGATGCTGGCGCCCTCCACAGCAATCCGTCGTGCCGCATACGCAGCCATGTATCCAGCCAACCTCGGTGTTGGTCACGTGCTTGAGCGGTCCCATAGTGTTTTTGGCACGTTGGTGAGTACAGGCTGGCTGCTCGTGTTGGCAGGGACGGCGGCTAGCGTTTACCTGTGGCGCGTGCACGGATGGCGGCAGCAGGTGGTGCTGGCGTGGACGGTGTCCTCTCTCACTGTGCTCAGTGTCATTGCCGCGCCCTACACGGAGCCTCGTGCCTTTATTGTTCCGTGGGCAATCTGGTACATGCTCGTTGTCGCCGCTGTCATTCGACTGGTGTCGATCAGTTGGTTCCGCTCGGGTGCAGCGATTGTAGCCGTTGCCAGTCTTTACCTTCCGCTGCAGGCGAATCTCTCATATGTTGAGTTTGCGCGCAGCCTGGAAGAGAGAGATTCCTACATACGAATCATGTCTAGGACCGAGCGCTGCCAGCAAGGCATTGATGTCGGGCATGCTACTAAAGCATATTCTTATAAGTATCTGAACAGTCGCGAAGCCTGGTTCGTCGCAAATCCTGCTTACGTAAGCGCCTACTACGGTTGCAAGGTGCTGCCGCAATGAGCAGTCGCCGATGGATGCCATTCCTGCGATATGCGGTCACTGGTGGCCTGAATACTGCCGTGCACTGGATGATATTTGTGCTTCTGGTATGGCTGGGTAACCCACAGTCCATCTCCAACCTCTGCGCGTTCCTGGTGGCGGTCACATTGTCTTTCTTCCTGAATGCTCAGTGGACATTCAAGGCCCGGACCAGCATCAAGCGGTATGTGGTGATGGTTCTGACAATGGGGACGCTCAGCTTCGTTCTGGGTGCCGTCGCAGATGCGCTCTCACTGCATCCGATCGTTACAATGGTCGGGTTTTCTGCCGTAAGCTTGGTGATTGGTTACCTTATTGCAAAGTTCATTGTTTTCCGGGAGGTCCCTTGAAAATCAGTCTTGTCATACCGGTCTTCAATGAACAAGAGGCCATCCCCATCTTTTACCGGGCGGTGCAGATGCTGCCTGGACTTGAGGGGCATGATCTCGAGCTTGTTTTTGTAAATGACGGCAGCTCCGATGGAACCGAGTCGGTCATCACTGCGCTGGCGGCGGCGGATCCCAAAGTCACGCTGATCAATTTCTCGCGTAATTTCGGTAAAGAACCAGCATTGCTGGCTGGCATACACGCAGCGCGTGGCGATGTCGTCATCCCGATGGATGTCGATCTCCAGGATCCACTGGAGTTGCTTCCCGCCATGGTCGAAAAGTTCAAGGCAGGTGCCGATGTTGTACTCGCACGGCGCGTTGATCGCGGTAGCGATGGCTTCCTCAAGCGAAACAGTGCCAACTGGTTCTACAAATTGATCAATGCGATTTCAGAAAGTCCTGTAGAGGCAAACGTTGGTGACTTCCGCCTGATGTCCAGGCCTGTCGTTGAAGCGATCAAGCAACTGCCCGAGAACCGGCTGTTCATGAAGGGCTTGTTGAGTTGGGTTGGCTTTTCAACCGACTTTGTCGACTACTCACGACCCGAGCGCTCTGCCGGTGTCTCGAAGTTCAATGGTTGGAAGCTGTGGAATTTTGCGCTTGAGGGAATCACCTCGTTCAGTAGCGCGCCGTTGCGCGTGTGGACGTACGTCGGCAGCACGATTGGATTTTTCTCGATTGCCTACGGGGTCTGGATTGTGATCGACAAGCTGCTGCATGGGAACGCAGTGCAGGGTTACTCCTCTTTGATTGCAGCCATTCTCTTTCTCGGTGCCGTCCAGTTGATTGGAATTGGCGTCCTCGGTGAGTACATCGGGCGTATCTATTCCGAGGTGAAGCGTCGTCCCCGCTACATCGTCCGCAGCACAGTGCAGCATGAGAAGAAGGACTGAACGGATGGAGGCTGGCGCGTACCGTATGTGGGTAGCGGGACTGTTGGTGAGCCTGGTCGGAATAGCCGGGTGCTCAGAACAGGTGCCCGAGGTGACAGTTCCGGCCGGGATGGTCCACGGCGAGCGGGCAAGCCCCTCCGCCGTCATCCAAAAGCCGCATGTCGCGCAGGGCTGCAATCTTGAGACCGTCAATGGGCAGCCCGTCGCCTCGTCACCGGTCCAGGCGTCAAACGGTCAGATTGCATTGAGTGGCTGGGTCGCGGGCCAGATCGATGATCGTGGCGAGCTGGTCGGCGAGACTTCGCTGGTGTTTTCTGCGGGTCCCGGAACCACGGAAATTAACGTCGCCGGAGCAGATGTTCATCACCGTGAGGATGTTGCGCGTTCTCTCGGAGAGCCTGCGTTGTCCGCGGCAGGATTCGAAGCTCTCCTAGATGGATCAAAGCTGTCGCCGGGCACATACGCCCTCACGCTGAAGCGAGGCTCTTACGTATGTGCCCAACCATTCAGTCTGCAGAAGGGCAATTGAAGTCTGATCCTGCACGCTCCGCGGGCCACTTCCTGCACAGCGGATTCACTTGTTTCATGAGGTTCGCGTGAGCCTGCCCCCGCGCAGCTTGTCGTACAGACGTTGGCCAGGTACCTCCACGAAGTAATATGTGAAAGCTGCCGTCACTACCACGCAGGCGAGCGTGACCAAAGCTGCAGTGGCAAATGCGAGTCCACCGTGTCCGATGTGCGCATCTATTTGCGCGTAGATGCCATGCATCTGCAGGAGTTGGATCAGCGGGAACTGCACCAGATAGGTGCTGTAGCTTACAAGGCCAAGCCAGCGGGTTACCTTGTTGTCGAGCCATCGCGGGAAACCTGACCTGCCCCCTTTCTCAGGGCCACTAGCTACTTAGTAGAGTCCAGGTTGGGGAGCATACCGCTCCGGTGGGTCAGGTTTCGATCAGCGGTCGAACCAGTCAAGGCACCTTCGTTGCGCAGCGCGGCGGCGAACTCGGCAGGCGTGCATTTGGGCAGTGAGCTGTGCGGACGCACCTCGTTGTAGTCCTTGCGCCAGATGGCGATTACCGCCCGTGCGTGCTCGAGCGAGATAAACCAGTTTTCGTTCAAGCATTCGTCCCGGAACTTGCCGTTGAAGCTCTCCACATAGGCGTTCTGCGTGGGTTTCCCTGGCTGGGTCAGCACAAGCGTCACGCCGTTGGCGGTCGCCCACTGGTCCAGCGCCCGGCCGGTAAACTCGGGTCCCTGGTCGGTCCTGATCGCCGCGGGGTAGCCGCGGAAACGGCATACCGCATCCAGGATGTCGGCCACGTTCTGGCCATTTATCTGTTGGCGCGCACTTAAAACTGACCCAGGCTGCGCGTTGAACTTTGACCCACCCGGTGTACGGGGCTGAGGGTATCAGTTGGTGGTCTGGGTGGTGGCCTCCTTTGCCCTGATTCTGGCTTTGGTCTTGTTGGCGGCGGTGCTGTTGCGCAGCCGCCAGGAGTCGTTGCCGGTCTCCAGGATGTGGCAGTGGTGGGTGATGCGATCCAGCAGCGCGGTGGTCATCTTGGCGTCGCCGAACACCTGACCCCATTCGGAGAAGGCCAAGTTGGTGGTGATGGCGAGGCTGGTGCGCTCGTAGAGCTTGCTGATCAGGTGGAACAGCAGCGCGCCGCCTGAGGGGGTGAACGGCAGGTAGCCCAGTTCATCGAGGATGACCAGGTCGGCATAGGTCAGGCGCAGGGCGATCTGCCCGGCCTTGCCCTGGGCCTGTTCCTTCTCCAGCGCATTGACCAGTTCGATGGTGGAGAAGAAGCGCACGCGCAGGCGATGCTGGCGCACGGCCTGGATGCCGATGGCGGTGGCCAGGTGGGTCTTGCCGGTGCCCGGTCCACCGACAAGGACGACGTTCTCGGGGGTGTGGATGAAGTCACCCTGGTGGAGTCGTTCGACCAGTGCGCGATCAACGGGACTGGCCGCGAAGTCGAACCCGAGCAGGTCACGATGGACGGGGAAACGTGCGGCCTTCATCTGGTTGGCCTGGGCACGAACCTGCCGTTCGGCGGACTCGGCCTGCAGCAGTTCGGCCATCCAGTGTTCGGGCTCCATGGTGTGCAGGCGCATCTTGGCCAGCAGTTCGGGCCACTGGCTGGCCATGCCGTGCAGCTTGAGCTGCTGCATGCGCAGCGGCAGGTCAGGCGTCGACATGATCTGCCTCCCGCAGGGCGTCGTAGCGGGCCGGATCGGACACCGGCGGATGACGCAGCGTCACTCGCGAGGCGACCGTCTCGATCGTGCGGTCCGGATGCTGCAATCGCCCCAGCACGTTGAGCACGTGGTCGGCGCGCACCAGGCCGGACTCGAGTGCCAGTTCCACCGCCACCAGTACCGCTTCGAGCCCGTGCACGGGTACGGCGGCCAGCACCTGGGCCATGGCGCGGTCGCCGTGAGGCTGGCGCAGCAACACCTGCTGCAGCTTGCGCAGCGGATCGGGCATGGACAGGAACGGCGCGCCGTCACGCAGTGCCCCCGGCTTGCGCTGGACCAGGGCGATGTAGTGCTGCCAGTCGTAGTGGACCCGATCACGCTCGAAGCTGCGCCGGTGGCGGGCGACCTCGGCCTCGCCGACCACCACGGCCAGTTCGAAGGGATACACGCGCAGGCTGGCGACGGCGTGGGCGTGTTCGCACGGCACGCTGTAGCGGTTGCGCTGGAAGCTGACCAGCGCGGTCGAACTGACCCGCACCGGCCGCTCGATGTAGCCGTCGAAGGGCGCGGGCATCGGCATCAGGTGGGGCTGTTCGTCCTCCAGAGCTTCGGCCACGGTGATGTCGGAGGCATCCGGATGCGCCTGCATCGGCCAAGCGGCGCGGCACTCGCTGGCGAGCCAGGCGTTGAGGGTGTCCAGATCTGGCCAGTGGCGGGCCCCGGCCTCGATCCAGATCTGTCGGCGCCGGTCCTGCACGTTCTTCTCGACCCGCCCCTTCTCCCAACCCGCGGCGCGGTTGCAGAACTCCGCGGCGAACAGGTAGTGGCTGATCATGGCGTGGAAGCGGGCGTTGACCCGCCGTTCCCGGTGCTGGCCGATCCCGTCCACCGCCGTCTTCATGTTGTCGTAGATGCCGCGGCGCGGCACGCCACCGAAGGCGGTAAACGCCTGGGTATGAGCATCGAACAGCATCTCGTGGCTCTGGGTGGGATAGGCCACCAACCAGAAGGCGCGGCTGCAGGCCAGCTTCACGTGGGCGAGATCCAGCGGCATCTTGGCGTGGCTGCCGACGAAGGCGTACTCGCGGCTCCAGTCGAACTGGAAGGCTTCACCCGGAGGAAAGTGCAACGGCACGAAGGCCGGGCGGCGGCTGGCGCCGCCGGCCGCCTTCCACTGGCGGATGAAGGCCGTCACCCGGGTGTAGGTGCCCGGATAGCCGATCGCCTGCAACTGCGAGAACAGCACCTTGGCGGTGCGTTGTTCCCGCCGGGGACGATGGCTGTCGGCACGCAGCCACGTCTCCAACTGGGACCGGTAGGGATCGAGCCGGGAGGGCGAGGCTCGCCTGGGATAGACCGGCTCGGACTGGCCGCTGCGCAGCCATCGCCGGATGGTATTGCGGGATAGGCCCGTGCGCTTGGCGATCTCGCGCAGCGGCAGGCCATCGCGGAAATGCATCCGCCGGATCTTGGCCAACATGACCATGGTGATCACTCCTGAAATCCCCCGAGCAAAAGATGCTCAGGATGTGGGCTTCAGGTGGGTCAGTTTTACCCGCGCATCACCGCCGAAAGTGGGTCAGTTCTGGATGCGCGCCAACACATTTATCCTCCGGCCGACGGCGATTTCCACCGCTTCCTTGGTGCAATCGTCCACCACCGTCAGGCACTTGATCGGGCGCCCGTTGGCCAGGGCGTCGAAGACGAAGTCCATCGACCAGGTGTGGTTGGGCCCCGACGGCAGCTGCAGCGGACGGCGCTCGACGGCCACGCGATCGCGCTTGCGGCGCTTGCGCACCGCCAGGCCAGCGTTGCGGTACAGCCGGTAGATTCGCTTGTGGTTGGCGATCCAGCCCTCCCGTTCCAGCAGGATGTGCAGCCGTCGGTAGCCGAACCGGCGACGTTCGCCCGCCAACGCAACGAGCCTGGCCTGCAACGGCGCGTTCGCCATGCGCGGCTGGTAGTGCAACACGCTGCGTGACAAGCCCAGTGCCCGGCAGGCCCGCCGCTCCGACAGGCCCAGCTTCGCCCGCACGTCCGCGACGGCAGCCCGTCGCGTCGGCGGGCTCAGTATTTTCCCCGCGCCACGATCCTCAGCGCTTCGTTGTCCAACATCGACTCGGCCAACAGCTTTTTGAGCCGCGCGTTCTCCGCTTCCAGTGCCTTCAGGCGCTTGGCGTCGGGCACATCCATGCCGCCGAACTTGCGCCGCCACAGGTAGAACGACGCGTCACTGAAGCCGTGCTTGCGGCAAAGCTCCTTGACCGGCGTGCCGGCGGCCGCCTGCTTCAGGAAGCCGATGATCTGCTCTTCGGTGTATCGCTTCTTCATGTCCGTCCTCTTGTGAGACGGACTCTACTAAGATCAGGTTGGCCCGGAAAACGGGGGGCAGGTCAAACCCGCTATCGACATGCCGACCATCAAGGGCGCTGCAATCGAAAGCAGAACTTCTTCTGGCAGGCCGAACGGTGCGTGCAAGGAATAGATGGTGCATGCCAGCAGCGCCAGGAAAGCAACACCTACGGCTTGGCGCTGCATTGCATTGCGTGCTGTCGGCATGCCGGCACGGCTGAGATGTAGGATAAGGAGGCCGAGAACGAAATATTGGCTGTGGACCAGTACGTTGAGTGATGCGAACTCGTTCAGTTGGCCATCAAAGCTGTCCTGCAGGTAGCGCTTTGAAAGTACTGCAATCGGGCATAGCACTACCCACGCGAGTGCTGCCGACTTGACTGTCCTGATGGTCGAAAGCAGCAGCGGGAACATGAAGTAGAAAAGCCATTCGATACCGATGGACCAACCGCCGCCGACGAGGCCGCTCTGCTTGCCTGGTACAAGCGTAAACAGGAAGCTTCCTGACAGCATGAAGTCGAGCAGAGGTGGCATCGGTTGATCCATGGCCAGCCGAAAAGCCACGCCTGTGAGGATCATGAAGTAAAACAGCGGAGCGATTCGGAAGAATCTTTTCTGGTAGAAGACTTTGATCGCTTCGGTACTGCTCATGCGTGAATAGTAGGCATGACCGATAGCAAACGCGCTCAGCACGAAGAACACGCGGACGAAGAAGTCCATCCTTCCGGTAATGGCCGCAGCCGTCTCATTGATCGGGATGCCCGAAAGATAGAGGACATGAAACATGACCACGCCGAGCGCCGCCAATCCGCGGAGGACGTCCGGCCCGTGGATGCGGTCTTGCATCTGATTGTTCATAGTAGGACGTGAACCCGTGAAGGAGAAAAGGGCCGGCTGAACTTCAGCCGGCCCTTGGATGGCGGGAGGCCTCTGCGCTGAGTCGTCAGAGCGCCTTTTCCAGCTCCGGCAGGATCGCAAACAGATCGCCCACCAGGCCGATATCGGCGATCTCGAAGATCGGCGAATCCGGATCCTTGTTGATCGCGACGATCGTGCCGGCATCCTTGATGCCGGTCAGGTGCTGGATGGCGCCACTGATGCCGACGGCCACGTAAAGTTCCGGGGCGATGATCTTGCCGGTCTGGCCGACCTGCAGGTCGCTGGGCACGTAGCCGGCATCAACCGCAGCGCGCGAGGCACCGACGGCGGCACCGAGCTTGTCGGCCAGCTGGAAGATGACCTTGAAGTTCTCTTCCGAACCGACACCACGGCCACCGGAGACCACGCGCTTGGCGCTCTGCAGGTCCGGGCGGTCGCTGGCACCAGCGGCGAGGCCGACGAAGCGGGTGTGGGTCGGCAGGGCAGCATCGACGCTGGCCGCCTCGATGGTCGCGCTGCCGCCCTGGGCGGCTTCCGGCCACGAGGCGGCACGCACTGTGGCGACCACGATCTGGTCGGCCGGGGCTTCCACGGTGATGATCGCGTTGCCGGCGTAGATCGGGCGCTTGAAGGTGTGGCTGCCTTCAACGCTCATCAGGTCGGAAACCTGGTTGACGCCCAGCAGGGCGGCCACGCACGGCATCAGGTCCTTGCCGAAGGTGGTCGACGGGCCGAACACGTGGGTGTAACCCTTGGCCAGCTGCGCGATCTGCGGTGCCAGCACCTGGGCGATGGCCTGCGCGTTGGCAGCGTTGGCCACGGTCAGGACCTTGGCGACGCCAGCGATCTTCGCGGCCTCGGCAGCCACGGCAGCCGGATCGGCGGCCAGCACCAGCACGTCGATGCTGGCGCCGCTGATGGCGGCAGCAGCGCTGACGGTCTTGGCGGTGGCGGCGTTGAGCTTGCCGTCGTGGTGCTCGGCGATGACGAGAATCCTGCTCATTACAGCAACCCCTTCTGCTTGAGTGCGGCAACCAGTTCGGCCGCGTCCTTGACCATCACACCCTTGCTGCGCTTGGACGGCGCGGCGTACTGGGTGGTCTTGAAGGTGTCGGCGGCTTCAACGCCGAGGTCGGCCAGCTGCAGGGTCTCCAGCGGCTTGGCCTTGGCCTTCATGATGTCCGGCAGCTTGATGAAGCGCGGCTCGTTCAGGCGCAGGTCGGTGGTGACCACGGCCGGCAGATCGACTTCCAGCGTTTCCAGGCCGGCGTCGACTTCGCGGGTCACCGTGGCCTTGCCGTCGGCAAGGTCCAGCTTGCTGGCGAAGGTCGCCTGCGGGCGCCCCCACAGCGTGGCCAGCATCTGGCCGGTCTGGTTGGCGTCGTCGTCGATCGCCTGCTTGCCCAGGATCACCAGGTCCGGCTGTTCCTTCTCGATCAGCTTGAGCAGGGTGCGCGCGGCGGTCAGCGGCTGGATGGCCTGGTCGGTGACTACATGGACGGCGCGGTTGGCGCCCATGGCCAGGCCGTTGCGCAGGTGCGCCTGGGCATCGGCCGGGGCGATGGTGGCGACCACGACTTCGCTGGCGATGCCCTTGTCGCGCAGGCGCAGGGCCTCTTCCAGGGCGATTTCATCGAAGGGGTTGGGGGACAGCTTGACGCCGTCGGTGACCACGCCGGAACCGTCCGGCTTGACCTGAATGCGGACGTTGTAGTCCACCACGCGCTTGTACGCGACGAGGATTTTCATCTGGTACGGGGTCCTTCAATAACGGAGAGAACGTCCGGTCCTCGCACAGCAACCGGTTCGGGGGTGGGACCCCGATTCTAGCTGGCTTGAGGGGACCATGCGAATGCGTATGGTCCTGTAGTGATGCTGCGCCGCCGCATGGCTTTGGCGTGAAGGCAGCTTTCTGATGTCATGTTCACGTCATGCAGGCAGTCGTGAAGGTTTCCCCGATGTATCCTGTCCCGCTATGTCGGGCACCGTGGGTGCCTGTGGACGTCATCATTGAACAGGAGATCAGGTAGTGCCCACATGGCTTGTCACCGGCGGTGCCGGCTTTATCGGCGGAAACTTCGTCCTCGAGGCAGTTGCCCGTGGCATCAAGGTCATCAACCTCGACGCCCTGACCTACGCCGGCAACCTGAAGACCCTGTCCAGCCTGGACGGCAACCCGAACCACGTGTTCGTGCAGGGTGACATCGGCGACGGTGCTCTGGTGACCCGTTTGTTGGCCGAGCACCAGCCCGATGCGGTGCTGAACTTCGCCGCCGAGAGCCACGTCGACCGTTCCATCGATGGCCCGGGTGCGTTCATTCAGACCAACGTAGTGGGCACCCTGGGGCTGCTGGAAGCGGTGCGCGACTACTGGAAGGCGCTGCCAGCCGAGCAGGGCGCCGCCTTCCGCTTCCTGCACGTGTCCACTGACGAGGTGTACGGCACCCTGGGTGAGACCGGCAAGTTCAGCGAAACCACGCCGTATGCTCCGAACTCCCCCTATTCGGCGTCGAAGGCCGCTTCGGACCACTTGGTCCGCGCCTTCCACCACACCTACGGGCTGCCGGTGCTGACCACCAACTGCTCCAACAACTACGGTCCGTACCACTTCCCAGAGAAGCTGATCCCGCTGGTGATTGCCAAGGCGCTGGCTGGCGAACCGCTGCCGGTGTACGGCGATGGCAAGCAGGTGCGCGACTGGCTGTTCGTGTCCGACCACTGCGAAGCGATCCGCACCGTTTTGGCCAAGGGCCAGGTGGGCGAGACCTATAACGTCGGCGGCAATTCGGAAAAGCAGAACATCGAAGTGGTGCAGGCGATCTGCGCACTGCTGGACCAGCGCCGTCCGCGCGAAGACGGCCAGCCGCGCAGCAGCCAGATTACCTACGTCACCGACCGCCCCGGTCATGATCGCCGCTATGCGATCGATGCCTCGAAGCTGAAGAACGATCTGGGCTGGGAACCGGCCTACACCTTCGAACAGGGCATCACCTTCACCGTTGACTGGTACCTGGACAACCAGGAATGGGTCAACGGCGTGCTGGACGGCAGCTACCGTCTGCAGCGCATCGGCACCGCAGCCTGAATCCAGGAGATTTCATGACCCAGCGCAAAGGCATCATCCTGGCCGGGGGCTCCGGCACCCGCCTGTACCCGATCACCAAGGGCGTCAGCAAGCAGCTGCTGCCGGTGTACGACAAGCCGATGATCTACTACCCGCTCAGCGTGCTGATGCTGGCGGGCATCCGCGAAGTGCTGATCATCAACACCCCGCACGAGCAGGCGCTGTTCCAGCAGCTGCTGGGCGACGGTTCGCAGTGGGGAATGGACATCCAGTACGCGGTGCAGCCGAGTCCGGATGGCCTGGCCCAGGCCTACCTGATCGGCCGCGACTTCGTGGCTGGCAAGCCGAGCTGCCTGGTGCTGGGCGACAACATCTTCCACGGCCACGGTCTGCGAGAAGTGCTGCGCAACGCCGACCAGCGCGAGCAGGGCGCGACCGTATTCGGCTACTGGGTCAACGACCCGGAACGCTACGGCGTGGCCGAGTTCGACAAGGACGGCAAGGTCATCGATCTGGTCGAGAAGCCGGAGAATCCGCGATCGAACTACGCGGTCACCGGCCTGTACTTCTACGACGGCAATGCCAGCGACTATGCGGCCGAGCTCAAGCCGTCGCCGCGTGGCGAGCTGGAGATCACCGATCTGAACCAGCGCTACCTGCGCGAGGGCCATCTGCATCTTGAAGCGCTCGGCCGTGGTTACGCCTGGCTCGATACCGGCACCCATCAGTCGCTGCTTGAGGCGTCCAACTTCATCGAGACCATCCAGACCCGTCAGGGCCTGCAGGTGTGCTGCCCGGAAGAAATCGCGTTCGGCAAGGGCTGGATCAACGCCGAGCAGCTGGAAGCACTGGCTGCGCCGCTGATCAAGAATGGCTACGGCCAGTACCTGCACAAGCTCGCCCTGCGTGGAGTCGTTCCGTGAAAGTGATTGAAACCAAGTTGCCCGGCTGCGTGGTGATCGAGCCGGCGGTGTTCGGCGACGCCCGCGGTTATTTCTTCGAAACCTGGAACGCCGAGCGCTTCGCCGCGCTGGGCCTGCCGGACCGTTTCGTGCAGAGCAACGTGTCGACCTCTGCGCAGGGCGTGCTGCGCGGCCTGCATTACCAATGGCCGCGGCCGCAGGGCAAGCTGGTCAGCGTGCTGGAAGGCGAGGTCTATGACGTGGCAGTGGATATCCGCCGCGGTTCGCCGACCTTCGGCCAGTGGGAAGCGGTGGTGTTGAGCGCGGAGAACAAGAAGCAGTTCTGGATCCCGGAGGGCTTTGCCCATGGCTTTGCCGTGTTGTCCGAGCGTGCGGTGTTCAGCTACCTGTGCACTGAGGTGTACCTCAAGGACTTCGATGCCGGCGTGCGCTGGAACGATGCAGGCATCGCCGTGGACTGGCCGGTCAGTGCACCGACCTTGTCGGCCAAGGACGAGAACGCACCCTTCCTGAAGGACATTGCTGAAGACCGCCTACCGGTCTACGTGCCATGACCGTGCTGGTGTTCGGTGGCAACGGGCAGGTGGGCCAGGAGTTGCTGCGCGCGCTGGCGCCGCTGGGGAAGGTGATTGCAACCACGCGCAGCGGCCAACTGCCCGACGGAAGTACCTGTGAAACGGCCGATTTCGGCCAGCCCGACAGCCTGCCGGCATTGCTGGACCGCGTGCAGCCATTGGTAGTGGTCAATGCGGCGGCTTACACCGCTGTTGATCGCGCCGAACAGGACGTCGATGCGGCCTTCGCCGCCAACGCGCAGGCACCAGGCGTGATCGCGCGCTGGTGTGCGGCGCATGGCGTGCCGTTCGTGCATTACTCCACCGACTACGTGTTCGACGGCCAGGGCAGCGCGCCCTACCGCGAGGACGAGCCGACCGCACCGCTGGGCGTGTATGGCACCAGCAAGCGCGATGGCGAGGACGCGGTGCGTGCGGCCGGTGGCCGCCATCTGATTTTCCGCACGGCGTGGGTGTATGCCTCGCACGGCGCGAACTTCCTGCGCACCATGCTGCGCGTGGGCGCCGAGCGCGATGCGTTGCGGGTGGTGGCCGACCAGATCGGTACGCCGACGCCGGCGGCGCTGATCGCCGATGTCACCGCGCAGGCACTGCAGCATCCGGGCCAGCTGTCGGGTACCTGGCACCTGACCGCCAGCGGCCGGACCAGCTGGCATGGCTTTGCCGAGGCCATATTTGCCGAGGCGTTGGCCAGCGGTGTGTTGGCCAAGGTGCCGATGGTCGAGGCGATTCCCAGTTCCGAGTATCCGACCCCGGCCAAGCGCCCGGCCTGGTCGGTGCTGGACAACCGCAAGCTGCAGCAGGATTTCGGCGTCGTGCTGCCGAGCTGGCAGGATGGCCTGAAGCGGGTGATGGCGGAGCTGGCCTGACGGCCGTAGCGCCGGGCCATGCCCGGCGACGCAGCGCTGCCGGGCCGATCAGGAACGGGTCAGAGCCCGTTGCGCAGCAACGGGATCCGACCCGGACAAACCTCAGCTGCGCCCGTAGGTATCCTCGAACCGCACGATGTCATCCTCGCCCAGGTAGCTGCCGGACTGCACTTCGATCAGTTCCAGCGGCAGCTTGCCCGGATTGCGCAGGCGGTGGGTCACGCCCAGCGGAATATAGGTGCTCTGGTTCTCGCTGAGCAGGATCACCTCGTCACCACGGGTCACTTCAGCGGTGCCGCTGACCACGATCCAGTGTTCGGCGCGATGGTGATGCATCTGCAGGCTCAGCGTGCCGCCGGGCTTGACCGTGATCCGCTTGACCTGGAAGCGCTCGCCGTTGTCGATCGAATCGTAGGCACCCCACGGGCGATAGACCTTACGGTGCCAGGTGGCCTCGCTGCGGCCTTCGGCCTTCAGCTGCGCCACTACGGTCTTGACCTCCTGCATGCGGTCGGCCTTGCCGACCAGCACCGCGTCGTCGGTTTCCACCACCACCACGTCATCCAGCCCGACCAGCGCCACCAGGCGCTGTGCGTAGGCATAGGTGTTGCGGCAGTCGATGGCGATCACGTCGCCCTGGTGGGCGTTGCCATCGCCGTCCTGCTGCGAGACATCGCGCAGCGCGGTCCACGAGCCGACATCGTTCCAGCCGGCATCCAGTGGAATCACCACGGCATCGGCGGTCTTCTCCATCACCGCATAGTCGATCGAATCGGACGGAACGGCAGTGAAGGCCTCCTTGTCCAGGCGGGTGAAATCGGCATCGCGACGCGCCTGCTGCCAGGCCTGGCGGCTGCCGGCGAGCATGGCGGGCTGGAAGCATTCCAGCTCCTGCAGGTAGCGCGAGGCCTTGAACAGGAACATGCCGCTGTTCCAGTAGTACTGGCCGCTGCTGACGTAGCGGGTGGCGGTGCCCAGGTCGGGCTTCTCGACGAAGCGCTCGACCGCGCGCAGGCCCTGGCCATCGGCGGCCTTGATATAGCCGTAGCCGGTTTCCGGGCCGGTCGGCACGATGCCGAAGGTCACCAGCTTTCCGGCTTCGGCGGCAGCGGCGGCAGCCTGGACGGCGCTGCGGAATGCAGTCTCGTTGTTGATCACATGATCGGAGGGCAGCACCAGCAGCAGCGCGTCGCCGCCGTCGCGGGTGGCTTCCAGCGCGGCCACCGCGATCGCCGGTGCCGTGTTGCGGCCGACCGGCTCAAGGATGATCGCGGCTGGCTCGGCGCCAACCTGCTGCAGCTGCTCGGCGGCAACAAAGCGGTGTTCCTCGTTGGCAATCACCAACGGGCCGCGCGCGGCGATCGGCGCCACGCGCTTCCAGGTAGCCTGCAGCATCGTCAGTTCGCCCGCCAACGGCAGGAACTGCTTTGGGTACGCCTCGCGCGACAGCGGCCACAGGCGGGTACCGGATCCACCGGACAGGATGACGGGCTGGATGCTGCTCATGCGTTCCTCGGTTACTGCTGGATGAGGCGGGAGATGTCGTCGGTACGTGCCTGCATCAGTGTGGCATCGCCCCGGGCTTCAACATTCAGGCGCAGCAGCGGCTCGGTGTTGGAGCTGCGCAGGTTGAAGCGCCAGTCGCCGAAGTCGGCACTGATGCCATCGGTGTGGTCCAGCGTGGGCGACTGCGCTGCGAAGTGCTCCATCACGCGTGCGACGGCGGCCTTGGCATCGCTGACCTTGAAATTGATTTCGCCGCTGCACGGGTAGGCAGCCATGCGGTCTTCGACCCAGTCGGCCAGCGAGCGCCCGCTTTCGGAAACCAGCTGGGCGATCAGCAGCCACGGAATCATGCCCGAGTCGGCATAGGCGAACTCGCGGAAATAGTGGTGGGCGCTCATCTCGCCACCGTACACCGCGTCTTCGGCGCGCATCTTTTCCTTGATGAAAGCGTGGCCGCTCTTGCACTGCACCGGTACGCCGCCGGCCTGTTCGACCATGTCCACGGTGTTCCAGACCAGGCGCGGGTCGTGCACGACCTTGCCGCCGGGATTGCGCGCCAGGATTGCCTTGGCCAGCAGGCCGACCAGGTAGTAGCCCTCGATGAAGCGGCCGGTATGGTCGAAGAAGAAGCAACGGTCGAAGTCACCGTCCCAGGCAATGCCGAAATCGGCACCGTGTTCGCGCACGGCGTCGGCGGTGGCGGCGCGGTTCTCCGGCAGCAGCGGGTTGGGAATGCCGTTGGGGAAGCTGCCGTCCGGCTCGTGGCAGATGCGGATGAACTCGAACGGCAGGTGCGGCGACAGCAGGTCGACGATGGCCCCGGCACCGCCGTTGCCGGCGTTGACCACCAGCTTCAGCGGTCGCAGCTTGCCAGCGTCGACATAGCTCAGCAGGTGCTGGATGTACGCGCTCTTGTCGTGCTGCGCGCTCTGCGCGGCACGCGGCGGCTGTGCCGCGGACGTATCGGCGGCAACCGCATCGGAAATCGCGAACAGGCCAGTATCGGAGCTGATCGGTCGTGCGTTTTCCTTGACCAGCTTCATGCCGTTGTAGTCCATCGGATTATGGCTGGCGGTGACCATCACACCGCCGGCCGCGCCCAGGTGGTCGGTCTGGAAATAGACCTCTTCCGTGCCACACAGGCCGATGTCGATCACCTCGCGCCCGGTACCGCGCAGACCTGCGGCCAGTGCATCCTGCAGCGCGGGGCTGGTCAGGCGCACGTCATGGCCCAGCACCACCGGGCCCGGCGCAAGCTGCGCCGCCAGGGCAACGCCGATGCGGCGGGCCAAATCTTCGTTCAGTTCTTCCGGCACGCGGCCGCGGATGTCATAGGCCTTGAAGGCGGGCAGGGGCATTGATCGGGATCCTTGGGTGGCTCAGCACGCGATTGTAGTACCTGTCTTGTATGGGAAGCGTTTCCATGCCGCAACGCCACGTGACCGTCTGCCGTGCTGGCCTAGAATGGTGTGATTACATCAACGAAGTGAGGGCGTAGATGAGCAATCCGGCAACGACCGGCGGAAAGCGCGGCAAGCGCTTCGCCAGTGCGACGGAGGCCCTGCAGGGGGTGGTCGCCGATGGACAGACCCTGGCCGTGGGCGGCTTTGGCCTGTGTGGCATCCCCGAGGCGCTGATCGCTGCGCTGCGCGACAGTGGCGTCAAGGGCCTGACCGTGATCTCCAACAATGCCGGTGTCGATGGTTTCGGACTGGGCCAGCTGCTGGAAACCCGGCAGATCAAGAAAATGATTTCGTCCTACGTGGGCGAGAACAAGGAATTCGAACGTCAGTTTCTGGCTGGCGAACTGGAACTGGAGTTCAATCCGCAGGGCACACTGGCCGAGCGCCTGCGTGCCGGTGGTGCGGGTATTCCGGCGTTCTTCACTGCCACCGGCTATGGCACGGTGGTTGCCGAGGGCAAGGAAACCCGCGAGTTCGACGGCAAGCACTACGTGATGGAGACGGCGCTGCGCGCCGATCTGGCACTGGTCAAGGCCTGGAAGGCCGACGAGGCCGGCAACCTGGTGTTCCGCAAGACCGCACGCAACTTCAACCCGGCCTGTGCGATGGCCGGCAAGGTCTGCATCGTGGAAGTGGAGGAGGTGGTGCCGGTCGGTGCCATCGACCCGGACCAGGTGCACCTGCCAGGCATCTATGTGCACCGCATCGTGCACAACGCGCATCCTGAGAAGCGAATCGAACAGCGCACCATCCGCGCGGAGGGCAACTGACATGGCGTGGACCCGTGACGAGATGGCGGCACGCGCCGCCCAGGAGCTGATCGATGGCGCCTACGTGAACCTGGGCATCGGCCTGCCGACGCTGGTTGCCAATCACATTCCCGAAGGCGTGGATGTGTGGCTGCAGTCGGAGAACGGCCTGCTCGGCATCGGCCCGTTCCCGACCGACGCTGAAGTCGACGCGGACCTGATCAATGCCGGCAAGCAGACGGTTACGGCGCGTGCCGGTGCCAGTTACTTCGGCAGCCACGACAGCTTCGCGATGATCCGCGGTGGCCATGTGAACCTGGCCATCCTTGGCGCCATGCAGGTCACCGACAAGGGTGACCTGGCCAACTGGATGGTGCCCGGCAAGATGGTCAAGGGCATGGGCGGGGCAATGGACCTGGTCGCCGGCGTGCAGCGCGTTGTGGTGCTGATGGAGCACACTGCCAAGAACGGCGAGCACAAGATCCTGGCCGAATGCACGCTGCCGTTGACCGGCGTGGGCGTGGTCGACCGCATCATCACCGATCTGGCGGTGTTCGACGTGACTGACAAGGGCCTGTTGCTGGTGGAGGCCGCGCCGGGTGTCAGCGATGAAGAGCTGAAGGAAAAGACCGGCGTCGCGTTCCGGCGGGGCTGAGGCTGCAAGGGCTGCCAAGCGTGCCGCCCTGCTTCTTGAGGTGCCGCCATGCTGTTCCCCCACGACCTGCCCGATGCCGATGTCCTGCACCTGCCGGGATGGCTGGCTGCGGCCGAGGCCGACCAGCTGCTGTATTCGCTGCAGGCCGAAGTGCCCTGGGAAACCCATCGCATCCGCATGTTCGGCAACTGGGTGGACTCGCCGCGGCTGAGCTGCTGGATCGGCGACCCGCAGGCCCGCTATCGCTATTCCGGTGCCGAGTTCGTGCCGCGCCCCTGGCCGCCGGTGTTGCAGGCCATGCGCGGGCGCCTGGAAGCCGAAGGCCACGGCCGCTTCAACAGCGTGCTGCTGAACCGCTACCGCGGTGGCGGTGACTACATGGGCTGGCACAGCGATGACGAGCCGGAGCTGGGTCCGGCTCCGGTGATCGCGTCGCTGAGCCTGGGCGCGGCGCGCCGATTCCTGCTGCGACGCCGCGACGACCCGGCACGCAAGGCTGAATTCGTGCTGGGCCACGGCGACCTGCTGCTGATGGCGGGACAGACCCAGCGCTTCTACCAGCACGCGCTGCCGAAGATGGCGCGGGTGCACGGCGAGCGGATCAACCTGACCTTCCGTTGGATTTCGCCGCGTTGACGAAGAAGGGGTCAGGTCCCTTTCCGGCCGGAAAGGGACCTGACCCCGTAACCACATGCCCGGCGAATGCTGCGATCAGCGCGCAACGGTCGGCTGGTCGGCCTGCCCGCTCTGCAGCGTCCAGCCCACCACGTCCTGCGCCAGCTGCTGCAGGCCACGCTCGAACGCGGCGGTCACCGCCGGTACGTCGGTGCTGCCGACCGGCTGCGCCTGGCGGAAGGTGCGGTCAGCGACCACACGCTGGTCGGCGACATGGATCAGCTTGGCGTTGACCTCGATCACCACGGTGGGCGTGGCCTGGCCCTGGTAATCCGATTCGAAGCGGCGCACATCGGTGGACAGCTTGTAGTCGGCGCGGATGCCGGCGGTGCTGCGGGCCACGCCGCGGATGCGGCCGGAATCCTCGAAGCCACGCAGCAGGGTGTCTTCGATCATGTCGGTGGCCGGTTGCGCCCAGCTGGCACCCTTGTAGATCTCAAGCTGCGACGGTGTCGGCCGCACATTGATGCGCGGGCTGTCGACCATGCGCGCGGCGCTGGGCTTGGCCAGTACCAGCTGCCAGCTGGCCTGCGGCCACGCCGGGTCCGCCTTGACCTGCACGGACGGCGAGTACAGCGTCACCGCGGTTTTCTCGCTGCTGCCGAGGATGGAGCAGCCCCCCAGCAGGGTGACCATCGAAGCGGCCAGCAGCAGGCGCGGAAGAGTGGTCGGGCTCATTTGGGTTCGAACTCCTTCGGTGCGTCGCGGCCCAGCAGGTAGCGCGCGGGGTTGTTCTCGAGGCGGTCGCTGACCCGGCGCAGGTCGCGGATCAGGCCGCGCAGTTCGGTAAGCGTCGGGCCCAGCTGGCCGAGGCCATCGTTGGCGAAGCTGTTGATCGCGGCGCGGTTCTCGCCAAGGATCGAATCGGCGTTGCCGGCGGCCGAGTCGAGCTTGGCCAGGGTCGCGTCGAGCTTGTCGATGATGCCGGGCAGCTGCTGCACCAGGTTCCTGTCCAGGCGCTCGATGGTGCCGTTGGTGGTCTTCAGCGTGGTGTCCAGGCTGCGGGCGGCATCGCGCGCGCTGAGCAGCAGCGCCTGCGTGCCCTGGTCACGGTCGGCCAGGCCGCCGCTGATCGTCTCCAGGTTGGCCAGCGTCGCGTTGATCGAGGCCACGTTGCGGTCGCTGAGGATCTGGTCCATGCGCTCGACGATGCGGTTGGCGACGTCGGTGATGTTCTGCAGCGCAGAGGGCGTGGTCGGGATGATCGGTGCCGGGTCCTTGTTGACCGTGGTCAGCGCCGGCGACTGCGGCGTGCCGCCGCTGAGCTGGATGATCGACGGGCCGGTCAGGCTGGTGATCGCCAGCTTGGCGCGGGTATCGGTCTTGACCGGCGTGTTGGAGTTCAGGCGGATGCGCGCGACTACCTGGCGCGGGTCGTCCGGCACCAGGTTCAGTTCGGTGATCGAGCCCACCGCGATGCCGTTGTACTGCACCGGGCTGCCCACCGACAGGCCGGTCACCGCTTCGCGGAACACCACGCGGTACTCCTGCCAGGTACGGTCGGAGGAGTATTTGGCGGCCCACAGGCCGAAGGCCAGCAGGGCCAGGCCGGTGATCAGGGTGAACGCGCCGATCAGCACGTAGTTGGCTTTGGTTTCCATGGCTCAGGCACTCTCGATCTGTTCGCCACGCGCGGCGCGCGCGCGGGGTCCGTGGAAGTATTCCTGGATCCACGGATGATCCAGTTTCTCGATGTCAGGCAAGGGTGCGTTGGCCACCACCTTGCGGTCGGCGATCACCGCGACCCGGTCGCAGATCGCGTACAGCGTGTCCAGGTCGTGGGTGATCAGGAACACGGTCAGCCCCAGCGCTTCCTGCAGGGTCTTGATCAGGCGGTCGAACGCGGCCGCGCCGATCGGGTCGAGGCCGGCGGTGGGTTCGTCCAGGAACAGCAATGGCGGATCCAGCGCCAGTGCCCGGGCCAGGCCGGCGCGCTTGCGCATGCCGCCGGACAGCTGCGAGGGCAGCTTGTTGATCGCATCGGCGGGCAGGCCGGCCAGCTTCACTTTCAGCAGCGCCAGTTCGTAGTGCCAGCGCTCGGGCAGCTCGCGATGGTGTTCCTTCAGCGGCACCTGCACGTTCTCGCCCACGGTCAGCGAGGAGAACAGGGCGCCATCCTGGAACAACACGCCGGTGTTGCGCTCGATGTGCAGCCGGCTCTCGGCGTCGTCGGCACGCGCGTCGCGGCCGAGTACTTCGATCTGCCCGGCATCGGGCACGCGCAGGCCCAGGATCGAGCGCATCAGCACCGATTTGCCGGTACCGGAGCCGCCGACCACGCCCAGGATTTCGCCGCGGCGCACATCCAGGTCCAGGTCTTCGTGCACGGTCTGGCTGCCGAAGCGGTTGACCAGGCCACGCACGCGGATGGCCAGTTCGTGGCCCTGGTCGTCGCGCATGTCGATGGAGTCGGGGAGGGCGGATGTGCTCATGTCACCAGTCCATGTGCATGAACCACAACGCCGCGAAGGCGTCGATGATGATCACCAGCGAGATCGTCTGCACCACGCTGGAGGTGGTGCGCTCGCCGACCGACTGCGCGGTGCCCTCGACCTTCAGTCCTTCCAGGCAGCCGATCAGGCCGATCACCAGCGCGAACACGGGTGCCTTGGACAGGCCGACCAGCAGGTGCCGCACTTCCATCGTCTCGTGCATGCGCGCGATGTACATCTGCGGCGGGATGTCGAGGTCGAACGCGCCGACGGTGATGCCGCCGGCCAGGCCCGCGATCATCGCGATGAAGGTCAGCAAGGGCAGGGTGACCAGCAGCGCCAGCAGTCGCGGCAGCACCAGCAGGTCGACCGGGTCCAGGCCCAGCGTGCGCATTGCATCGATCTCCTCGCGTGCCTTCATCGCACCAATCTGCGCGGTGAACGCACTGGCGGTGCGGCCGGCCAGCACGATCGCGGTCAGCAGTACCGCGAACTCGCGCAGGAAGGCGATGTTGACCAGCTCGACCACGTAGATCTCGGCGCCGAAGTCGCGCAGGATGGTCGAGCCGAGGAATGCGATCACCGCGCCCACCAGGTAGGACAGCAGCGCCACCAGCGGTACCGCATCCAGCCCCACCTGCTCCATCTGGTGCACGGTGGCGGTCAGCCGGAAGCGGCGGGGTTCCTTGACCAGCCGGGCCGCCTTGACCAGGTTCTCGCCGAGGAAACTGCACAGCGCCTTGATGTTGTGGCCAGTGGCGTGGACGCTGACACCCAGCCGTTCCAGCGCGGCCAGCACGCCGAAATCGCGCTTGGGCTTGGGGCGGTCGTCGGCCACTTCCTCGATGGTGCACACCAGCGCCTGGTGGTCCGCGCGGAACTGCAGTGCGTCTTCGTGCAGATCGGCACGGTGGGCCACGCGCAGCACCTGCAGCACGCCGGCCGAATCCAGCTGCTCGATGCCGGTGGCATCGATGCCGGTCAGCTTGTCGGGAACGCCGTGCAGGACCTCGGCCGCGGCCAGCGCGGTCTTCAAGGTCCAGGTGCCGGACAGGTGGATCAGGCCCGGGTCATGGGCATCCTGTTCGAGCTGGGGGGCGAGGTTCGGGGTGACGTGGGCCATTCGGGTCGCAGCATAACCGTTCTGTATCGGGCTTCGCGTCGAACTCGGATGAATTTCTCCGGTGGGCCCCAGCGTAGGTAATACTACGGCGCATGTCCGCAGACGCTCACACGATCCCCACGCCCCAGGCCACCTACGCACAGCGCGTGGCCTTTGTTTCCGAGATCGCCGGACGCCTGCACAGCTATGGCACCACGGCCCAGCGCCTGGAAACGGCGGTGGTGGCACTGGCCCGCCAGCTCGATCTGGATTGTGAACCGTGGTCGAATCCCACCGGTATCATCCTCAGCTTCAGCGATCCGGCGCAGGCGATCGGCTCCAGCGACATCACCCGCGTGATCCGCCTGGCGCCCGGTGAGAACGACCTGCACAAGCTCAGCGTCGCCGACCATATCGCCGAAGAAGTGTCCAACGGGCGGATGAGCATCGCCCAAGGCCATACCGCGCTGCGCCAGCTGGACAAGGATCCGGGCCGGCGCGGCAAGCTGCGCACCATCCTGTCATTCACCCTCGGCGCGGCCGGCGTGGCCGGCATGTGGAAGCTGCCGTGGCTGGACATCGCCACCGCCGGTGTCATCGGCCTGATGATCGGCCTGCTCGGCATGGTCACCGACCGCCGCCCGGCCACCCGCGAAGCGGCCGAGGCGCTGGCGGCGCTGCTGGCCGGCATGGTCGCCACCCTGGTGGCGTCCTTCATTGGCGCGCTCAACCTCAATACGGTGATCATCGCCTCGCTGGTGGTGCTGCTGCCCGGCATGTCGCTGACCAATGCGGTCAATGAGCTGGCCAGCCAGCACTGGGTGTCGGGCACCGCGCGCTTTGCCGGCGCGCTGACCACCATCATGAAGCTCAGCGTCGGCGCGATGATCGCGGTGACCCTGGCCGACGTGCTCGGGCTGGATCCGGTGATCCGCGCCACGCGGCCGCAGGGGCCGTGGGTGGAGTGGGGTTCGCTGCTGACCGCGGCCTTTGCGTTCGCGATGCTGTTCAAGGCCAACCGGCGCGATTACCCGTGGGTGATCGCCGCCTCGGTGGCCGGTTATGCGATCTCCAAGTTCGGCGGCCATGCCTGGGGCGCGCCGGCCGGCATCTTCCTGTCGGCGATGCTGCTGACCGCGGGCGGCAATCTGTTCGGTCGCCTGGTCGGGCGTCCGGGCGCGATCATCCGCCTGCCCGGCATCATCATGATGGTGCCCGGCAGCACCAGCCTGCGCGGTGTGCTGACCCTGGTCCAGCAACAGGATGTCGGCGCCGGCCAGAGCGTGTTCCTCACCGTGCTCAACGTGGTGATGGCGCTGGTCGCCGGCCTGCTGTTCGGCAACCTGCTGATGCCCGCTCGCAAGACCCTGTGATGATGTCGGTGGGTGTGGACCCCGGTCCACACACCGGAGAATGAAAAACGCCGGCGTCCGCCGGCGTCTTTCATTCCAACCTGATCCCGGCCTCAGGCCTTCTTGATCAGGAAATCTTCCGGCTTCTTGTTGCCCTTGGCGGTCAGTTCAGCCATCCAGCGCGGCTGCTTGCCACGGCCGGTCCAGGTTTCCTTCGGATTGGCCGGATTGCGGTACTTCGGTGCAACCTTGCCCAGCTTGCGGCCGGCGGTCTTCGACGGGGCCTTGGCGGCCGGGGCGGCCTTGCGGGCACGCGTGGCCGGGGCGCTGCCGAACAGTTCTTCGATGGTGTAACCCTCGGTCTTGGCCAGCTTGGTCAGCTGGGCCCGGACCTTGGTGATCGGCCGGCGCTTGGCGACGATGGTCTGCTGCTTCTTGGCGGTACGGATCAGGGCGCCCAGCTCGCGTGCTGACAGGCCGGTCAGGTCAATGCTCATTTACGGTTACTCCGGAAACTAATGTGTGGACGGGACAAGCCAGTCCATGGCGTCGGCGGACAGAATAGAGATGAATTAATCACAGCACAAATGCAGGCGGGTCATGGCGTGGCGGCATGCAGACGCCGTCGCGGTGATTTTGACCGGATTATGTCCGCTGCAATATCGGGGAAGGGCGCGGGCAAAAAAAAGACCGGGGCAGGCCCCGGTCTTTTCCTGATCAGCCCTGCAGACGCTGCAGCAGGGAGGCCTTGTCCAGGTTCTCCGCGTCGCTGGCGCGGCGCGAGCGGTACTCGTAGGTGCCAGCGGCCAGGCCGCGTTCGCTGACCACCACGCGATGCGGAATACCGATCAGCTCCATGTCGGCGAACATCGCGCCCGGGCGCAGGCCGCGGTCGTCGAGTGCAGCGTCCAGGCCCGCCTCGCGCAGCTCCTGCAGCAGGTTGGCAGCGGCGTCGGCCACGGCCGCATCGCCCTTCGGGTTGATCACACACACCACCACCTGCCACGGCGCCATCGCGTCCGGCCAGATGATGCCGGCATCGTCATGGTTCTGTTCGATCGCGGCAGCCACCACACGCGAGATGCCGATGCCGTAGCACCCCATCGCCATCACCGCGGCCTTGCCGTTCTCGTCCAGCACGGTGGCATCCAGCGCTTCGGCGTACTTGCGGCCGAGCTGGAACACATGGCCGACTTCGATGCCACGTGCGATCTTCAGTTCACCGCCGTCCACGGCACGGTCGCCGGCCCGCACGTTGCGGATGTCGGCCACTTCCGGTTCCGGCAGGTCGCGGCCCCAGTTGACGCCGGCCAGGTGGAAACCGGCTTCGTTGGCGCCAACGACGAAGTCGGCCATCGCCGCCACTTCGCGATCGGCGACCACGCGGATGGCCTTGGCCGGGGCGACCGGGCCAAGGAAGCCCGGCACGCTGCCCAGGTGCTCGGCGATTTCCGCCTCGCTGGCGAAGCGCTGCTCGTCCAGGCCGGCGACCTTGGCCAGCTTGATCTCGTTGACCTCATGGTCGCCACGCACCAGCGCCAGCACGAACTGCTGTGCCTTGCCTTCGCCGGCGATCAGCGCCACCGACTTCACCGTGCGCTGCAGGTCGATGCCGAGCAGCGCCGCGACGTCCTCGCAGGTCTTCTGGGTGGGGGTATCCACCTTGCGCATCGTTTCGGTGGCGGCCGCACGCGGCGCCGGGTCGGCGGCAATCGCCGCTTCCATGTTGGCTGCGTAGTCCGAGCCGGTGGAGAACACCAGCGCGTCCTCGCCGGAATCGGCGATGACGTGGAATTCCTGCGACGCATCACCGCCGATGGCACCGGAGTCCGCCTGCACCATGCGGAAATCCAGGCCGAGGCGGGTGAAGATGCGGCTGTAGGCCGACTTCATGTTCTCGTATTCGCGCACCAGGCACTCGTCGTGCAGGTGGAACGAATAGGCGTCCTTCATCAGGAACTCGCGCGAGCGCATCACGCCGAAGCGCGGGCGGATCTCGTCGCGGAACTTGGTCTGCACCTGGTAGAAGTTCACCGGCAGCTGCTTGTAGCTGGACAGCTCGCTGCGCGCGAAGTCGCAGGCGGCTTCTTCGGCGGTCGGGCTGTAGCAGAACACCTGGTCCTTGCGGTCCTTGATCTTCAGCAGCTGCGGGCCGAACTTCTGCCAGCGGCCGGTCTGCTCCCACAGTTCCTTCGGCTGGATGGTCGGGATCTGGAATTCCACGGCACCGGCCCGGTCCATTTCCTCGCGCACGATGCGCTCGACCTTGCGCAGCACGCGCAGGCCCAGCGGCGACCAGGTGTACAGGCCCGATGCCAGCTTGCGGATCATGCCCGCGCGCAGCATCAGCCGATGGCTGGTCAGCTCGGCGTCGCTGGGGGTTTCCTTGGTGGTGTGCAGGTGGAACTGGGAGAGGCGCATCGTCGGCTTCGGATAACGGCAGAGACCTCTATTCTGCCAGCCCGGCCGGGGGGAGGGGTATCGGCAGGGCTGCGCCCTGCACCTGCGGGTAGTGCCGGCCGCTGGCCGGCAACAGCAACAGCAAAAACGGGTTTCCTGGGAGATGGCGGGGTGGGTCCGGCGGCAGGGGACGCCGTAAACCCATCCCTGGGGGCTTGGTCGCGCCTTGCTCGTGTGCGCTGTCCTGCGCACACGGCAAGACCGGTGTTGAGCGTCCTGCCCAACCCGCCCGAGGCATGCCTCGGGCCCATGGCGCTCACACCCCTGCCGCCGGACCCACCCCGCCTTCGACAGTTTCCTGCGAGCTGTCGGAATGGCTCCTGGGGTCAGATCCGTTTTCCGCAGGAAAACGGATCTGACCCCGGATTCAATTCGAGATCTGACAGATTTCATCCACGCATGGCGTGGATCTACCACCGACACCGCCCCGCCCAACCCACAGATAGCCCAGAGCCGGCTGTTGCCCTTGCTGTTGCCTCTGCAGGTGCAGGGCGCAGCCCTGCCGATACCCTTAACCGGCCGGTGGGCAGTACGCCTTGATGGCGGCCTGCGCCAATCCCCTCTGCGCGGTGTGCTGCTCCGGAGTCAACGGGGTATCGGCCTTGCCATCACCATCGGTGTCCTGCATCACCTGGCCACCACCGTCCAGCAGGGCCAGGTTGGC
The DNA here is from genome assembly GCF_000284595.1 of Stenotrophomonas maltophilia D457. Classification (GTDB taxonomy): domain Bacteria; phylum Pseudomonadota; class Gammaproteobacteria; order Xanthomonadales; family Xanthomonadaceae; genus Stenotrophomonas; species Stenotrophomonas muris. Next base: position 638,625 of record NC_017671.1, read on the forward strand.
CCGGGCCGTGCTGCACTGCCCGGGGACCGGCGCGGCCGGGGTCTCGGTGCTGGCTGCGGCCTGCGGGGTGCGGGCCTGCTCGCGGGTCTCGAACTTCTTGCCCGCCGGCGGGGTCTCCGAATACTGGGTTACGCCATGGGCGTCCTTCCATTTGTAGACGGGGCCGGCCACGGCGTTGGCACTGGCCAACAGCAGCAGGCATCCAAGGCAGGACAGGGCACGCATGGCAGACTCCACGGAATGGGCGCAGAACGCCGATTGCAGCATTGGCGCCGACCGCTGGCAAGTCGATTAAACTGGATTCCATGGACCCGATCACACCGCCGCCGCGCTCGCGCACGATTTACCTGCTGCCCAACCTGTTCACCACCGCCGGCCTGTTCGCCGGTTTCTACGCGATCATCGCCGCGGCCAACGGGGATTTCGTCAATGCCAGCATCGCCGTGTTCGTGGCGGCGGTGATGGATGGCCTGGACGGGCGCGTGGCGCGCCTGACCGGTACCAGCAGCGAATTCGGCGTGCAGTACGACTCGCTGGCCGACCTGGTCAGCTTCGGCATGGCCCCGGCGCTGGTTATGTACCACTGGTCGCTGTCGTGGCTGAAGTTCGACGATCCGCTGCTCGGCCGCGTCGGCTGGGCCGTGGCCTTCCTGTATGCGGCCTGCGCGGCGCTGCGCCTGGCCCGCTTCAATACCCAGGTGGCGGTGGTCGACAAGCGCTGGTTCGTCGGCCTGGCCAGCCCGGCAGCAGCGGGCCTGATGATGTCCTTCGTCTGGGCGTTCGCCGATGGCAACCTGGGCTGGGACGGCAACCAGCTGCGGTACGTGGCGCTGGCGGTGACGATCATCGCTGCGCTGCTGATGGTCAGCCGCATCCGCTTCTGGAGCTTCAAGGGTGGCGCTGCCAAGGGCACCCGTTCGGACCGCGTGCCGTTCCTGGTGCTGGCACTGGTGCCGGTGGCGATCGCGATTGCGGTCATCGACCTGCCGCGCGTGCTGTTCGCGGTCGGCATCCTGTACGCCTTGTCCGGCCCGGTGATGTGGGCCGTGCAGCGCCTGCGCAAGAAGCCCGAGGCCGCGTGAGCCAGGACCTGCCCGTGCTGTGGTCACCGGCCCAGCAGGCCTGGCTGCAGGCCATGGGCTACACCGTCTATCACGATGGCCAGCTGGCTGCCGAGCTGGATGCCGCGCTGCAGTTGAGCGTGGCCGAAGCCGAGGCCAGCGTCGCCCCGCCGGAACCGGTGCGGGCCCCCGTGCCGTCGCGCGAACAGCATGCCGGGGTGGCGCCCGCAGCCCGCCCGGAACGGCCGGCACCGCCGCGCCGCGAAACGCCGGTCAGTGCCCCGGATACCGTGCCGGCGGCTGAGCGCCCGATGCCCAGCGGCAACGCGCGCCAGCCGGTGGTCCGCCTGCCGGATCGCCTGCAGATCGCGCTGCTGCGTGCGTCCGGCTGCAACCCGAACGACCCGGCTACGCAGCGGTTGATGGACAGCTGGCCGCTGGACCAGCTGCGCCACGACCCGGCCGCCAAGCGTGCGCTGTGGCCGCAGCTGCGTGCCCTGCGCAAGCGGGGCACGCCATGAGCGCGGTCACCCGGCCCGGCCCGGTCAGCCTGCGTGCGTTGCGCGAGAGCGACCTCAATGCGGTAATGGCGATCGAACTGCGCGGCTACCCTTTTCCCTGGACCCGCGGCATCTTCATCGACTGCCTGCGTGCCGGCTATCCCGGCCTGGCGATGGAGCGCGATGGCCTGCTGGTCGGCTATGGCGTGCTCAGCATCGCCGCCGATGAAGCGCACGTGCTGAACATCTGCATCGATCCGCTGGCACAGTCGCGCGGGCTGGGCCGCCAGCTGCTGCGCGCGCTGGTGCAGCTGGCCGCCGACCGTGGCGCACAGCGCGTCTTCCTGGAAGTGCGTCCGTCCAATACGCCGGCGCTGGCGCTGTATCACAGCGAAGGATTCAACGAGATCGGCCGCCGCCCGCGCTACTACCCGGCTGCACAGGGCCGCGAGGATGCGGTCGTGATGGCGATCGAGCTGGTCGACGGCGATCTGCAGGAAATGCCGCCGCTGTAACGCAGACGGGTTGCCGGCCAGCGGCCGGCACTACCGATGCGTCGCTCACGCCAGCCGCAACGCCAGCACACCGCCGACGATGAGCACCGCTGCCAGCCAGCGCGTGCGCGGAACCCGCTCGCGCAGCAGGAACACCGAGATCAGCAGCGCGAACAGGATCGAGGATTCGCGCAGCGCCGAGATCATTGCCACCGGCGCCTGGGTCATGGCCCACAACGCCATCGCATAGGAGGCGGTGGTGCCGACGCCACCGGCCAGTCCCAGCGGCCAATGCTGCCGCGCATAGTCCAGTACCGCGCCGCCGCGCGTATACAACGCCCACAGCGGCAGCGGGATGCCCGACAGCAGGAACAACCACAACGTGTAGCTGAGCGCGCTGCCGGACTGGCGCGCACCCTGCGCATCGACCAGCGTGTAGGTGGCGATCATCGCTGCGGTCAGCAGCGGCAGGCGCAGTTGGCCGCCACGCGCACCCAGTGCCATGCACAGGATGCCGGTGCTCACCAGCACCACGCCCAGCCACGCTGCGGCGGGCAATGGCTCACCGAGCAGGGTGCCGGCCAGTGCGACCAGGATCGGCGCGCTGCCACGCATCAGCGGGTAGGCCAGGCTCATGTCGACCTGCTGGTAACAACGCGCGACCAGCCCGTAGTAGGTCACCTGCAGCAGCACCGACGCAGCCAGCCAGGGCCAGCTGTGCGCGGCCGGGAAGGGCAGGAAGGGCAGGGCGGCGGCCGACAGCAACGCGGCACTGCCGGTCACCAGCACGGTACCGAGGAACTTGTCCGGGCCGCGCTTGACGATCGCATTCCAGCTGGCATGCAGCGCCGCGGCAGCGAGGACGAGCAGGAAGATGGAAAGCGGCATCCGCCGATGATGCCATGCGGGGCAAATGGAAACGCCGGGCATCGCCCGGCGTTTCCGATTCCGCTTCGGTAGGTGCCAACCTTGGTTGGCACGCACCAGAGCGCGACGTTACAGCTTCGCGCGCTGCTCGCGCAGGCCGGCCAGCTGGGTGTTCCAGTCGACCAGGCGCACGCGCTCCTGATCGACCACCGCCGGTGGCACCTTGTCGGTGAACCTGGCCAGCTTGGTTTCGCTCTTCTCCTGCTCACCTTCCACGCGCTTGATCTCCTTGTCCAGGCGCGCGCGCTCGGCATCGAGATCGACCAGGCCTTCCAGCGGCACCAGCAGCTTCAGCTCGCCCACGATCGCGGCGGCCGCCGGCGGTGCGCTTTCGCCCTCGGCCAGCCACTGGATGCTGTCCAGCTTCAGCAGGAACGACAGCGAGGCGCTGAAGCGTTCGATGCGCACGCGGTCCTGCTCCAGGCCGGCCTGCAGGCGCAGCGGCACCTGCCTGGACGGCGCGACGTTCAATTCGCTGCGCACGCGACGCACCGCACTGATCACCGCCTTCAGCCATTCCACGTCGGCCTCGGCCTGGGCGAAATCACCGGCGAATTCGGCGGCGGTCGGATACGGGCGCAGCGACAGCGTGGTTTCGGCCAGGCCCAGGCGCGGGGCCAGCTGCTGCCACAGCTGTTCGGTGATGAACGGGGTGAGCGGGTGCAGCAGGCGCAGCAGCGCTTCCAGCACGTACAGCAGGGTGTGGCGGGTGCTTTCGGCATCAGCCGCGTCGGCACCGTTCAGTGCCGGCTTGCTCAGCTCCAGGAACCAGTCGCAGAACGCGTTCCAGGCGAACTCGTACAGGCACTGCGCCAGCAGGTCGAAGCGGTACGCGGCGAAATGGCCCTGCGCTTCGGCGGTGGTGGCGGCCAGGCGCGAAAGGATCCAGCGCTCGGCATCGGTGCGCGGGGTCGGCACGCCGCTGAACGCCGCACCTTCGGTGTTCATCAGCGCGAAGCGGCTGGCGTTCCACAGCTTGTTGCAGAAGTTCTTGTAGCCCTCGGCGCGGTTCATGTCGAACTTGATGTCGCGGCCGTGGGTGGCCAGCGCGGCGATGGTGAAGCGCAGCGCATCAGCACCGTGGGCAGCAATGCCGTCCGGGAATTCCTTGCGGGTGGCCTTCTCGATCTTCTCCACCATCTTCGGCTGCATCAGGCCGCCGGTGCGCTTGGCGACCAGGTCGTCGATGGTGATGCCGTCGATGATGTCCAGCGGGTCGAGCACGTTGCCCTTGCTCTTGGACATCTTCTGGCCCTGGCCGTCGCGGATCAGGCCGGTGAAGTACACGTCCTTGAACGGGATCTTCCCGACCAGGTTGTCGGTGGCCATGATCATGCGCGCCACCCAGAAGAAGATGATGTCGAAGCCGGTGATCAGCACCGACGACGGCAGGTAACGGTCGAAGCCGCGCTCGGCCATGGCCTGTTCGTTCGGCCAGCCCAGGGTGGAGAACGGCCACAGCTGCGAGGAGAACCAGGTCTCCAGCACGTCGCTTTCCTGGTTCAGCACCACCTCGCTGCCCAGGTTGTGCTTGGCCCGCACTTCCTCTTCGCTGCGACCGACGTAGCAGCTGCCGGTGGCGGCATCGAACCACGCCGGGATGCGGTGGCCCCACCACAGCTGGCGGCTGATGCACCAGTCCTGGATGTTGTTCATCCAGTGGCGGTAGGTGTTGATCCAGTTCGGCGGCACGAAGGCAATGCTTCCGTCCTCGACCAGGTCCAGGCCACGCTTGGCCAGGTCGTCCATCTTCACGAACCACTGGTCGGTCAGGTACGGCTCGATCACCTGGCCGGTTCGGTCGCCACGCGGCACCTGCAGCTTGTGCGCCTTGGTCTCGACCAGGATGCCCAGGTCTTCCAGCTCGGCCAGCACGGCCTTGCGTGCTTCATAGCGGTCCAGGCCCCGGAAGCGTTCCGGCGCGTTCTCGTTCAGCGCCGCCACCGGGGTGAACAGGTTGATCATCGGCAGGCTGTGGCGCACGCCCACTTCATAGTCGTTGAAATCATGTGCAGGGGTGACCTTGACCACGCCGGTGCCGAACGCGCGGTCCACGTAGTCGTCGGCGATCACCGGCACGCGCCGGCCGGTCAACGGCAGCACCACGTTCCTGCCGATCAGGTGCGCGTAACGCTCGTCTTCCGGGTGCACCATCACCGCGGTATCGCCCAGCAGGGTTTCCGGGCGGGTGGTGGCAACGACCAGGTAGTCGCGGGTTTCGCGCAGGGTTTCCACGCCGTCGGCATCGCGCTCGACGTGCTCGTAGCTCAGGCCGTCATCCAGCGTGTAGGCGATCGACCACAGGAAGCCGTCTTCCTCGGCGCTCTCCACTTCCAGGTCGGAAATGGCGGTCTTCAGCACCGGGTCCCAGTTGACCAGGCGCTGGCCGCGGTAGATCAGGCCCTGCTCGTACCAGCGCACGAAGGCCTCGTTGACCGCCGCCGATGGCTGCGGGTCCATGGTGAAAGTGCTGCGCGACCAGTCGGCGGAGGTGCCGAGGCGGCGCATCTGGCGTTCGATGGTGTCGCCGGACTGCTGCTTCCACTCCCAGACCTTGCCGATGAAGCCTTCGCGGCCCAGCGAATCGCGGGTCTCGCCCTTGCCTTCCAGCGCCAGGTTGCGGCTGACCACCATTTCGGTGGCGATGCCGGCATGGTCGGTACCGACCTGCCACAGCGTGTCGTAGCCGCGCATGCGGTGGTAGCGCACCAGCGCATCCATCAGGGTCTGCTGGAAGGCATGGCCCATGTGCAGGGTGCCGGTCACGTTCGGCGGTGGCAGCAGGATGGTGTACGGCTCGCCCGTGCCGGACGGCTTGAAGTGGCCGGCCTTCTCCCAGGCCTCGTAGAGGTCGGTCTCGAAGGACGTCGGGTCGTAGCTGGAGGCGAGTTGGGTCATGCGGGGGAACCGGTAATCAAGGCGGAAGGGAGATCAGCGCGACCCGAGGGCGCGACGGATCTTCTGGTCGGTGTGGTACTGGCTGACCGCGTAGGCGGCCCAGATGGCGGCGGGCAGCCAGCCGATCAGGGTGATCTGCAGGATCAGGCAGACGATCCCGGCCAGCGGCCGGCCGATGGTGAAGAAGGACAGCCAGGGAAGAATCAGGGCGATCAGCAGGCGCATCAAGGGGTCCTCGCCGGGCTCACATGTCGTGCTTGTTGAGGTCGTAACCGGCGGCCTTGTACTGGCGCCAGCGCTCGCGCAGCGGTTCGCGCGCTTCCGGATCGGCCGGAACCACTTCCAGCACACGCTCGCACTGGCCCAGCCAGGGCTCATCGCGCAGGTTGATCACCAGCGGGCGTGCCGGCGCGTCGGTGCCGGGTACGGCGATCAGCACCAGGGCCTCTTCCTCGTCCATGTCTTCGCCGGCAATCTGGTGCGGGATGTAGGCATCGTTGTCGAACGCCCACAGCAGCTCGTCCAGTTCCTCGGCCTGGGCCTGGTCACGGGCCAGCACCAGGGTGAACAGCCCGGCGTCGTTGGCCTTGCGCGCCAGTTCGCAGACCAGGCGCAACGGCTCGGTCAGGAAGCGGGGCTTGGCGATCAGGTAGAAGTCGGCGCGGGGCATGGCAGGGTCCGGGTCAGGCAAGGGCCCGGCAGTGCCGGGCGAGGCCCCGGCCGGCGTCTGCCGGCCAGGGTCGGGTACGGCATCAGGCGCGGGTGACCTGGTCCAGCAGCCACTGGCTCAGCAGGCCGACCGGGCGGCCGGTGGCCATGCCACGCTTGCCTTCATCGCTGGCGACGCCGGCGATGTCCAGGTGGGCCCAGCGCTGGCCTTCGGTGAAGCGCGACAGGAAGCAGCCGGCGGTGATCGCGCCGGCCCAGCGGCCGCCGATGTTGTAGACGTCGGCGAAGGTCGAATCCAGCATCGGCTGGTACTCGTCCCACAGCGGCAGGCGCCAGGCGCGGTCGAACACGTGCTCGCCGGCGGCCAGCAGCTCGTTGGCCAGGTCGTCGTGCTTGCTCATCAGGCCGGCGGTCTGGTGGCCCAGGGCGACCATGCAGGCACCGGTCAGGGTGGCGACGTCGACCAGCGCGGCCGGCTCGAAGCGCTGTGCGTAGGTCAGCGCGTCGCACAGGATCAGGCGGCCTTCGGCGTCGGTGTTGCCGACTTCGATGGTCTTGCCCGACATCGAGGTGATCACGTCGGAAGGACGGTAGGCGTTGCCGTCGATGGCGTTTTCCACCGCCGGCACCACCACCACCAGGTTCAGCGGCAGCTTGGCCTTGACCGCCGCGACGAAGGTGCCGATGACGTTGGCGCCGCCGCACATGTCGTACTTCATCTCTTCGATGCCGCCCTGGGTCTTCAGGTTGACGCCACCGGTATCGAAGGTGATGCCCTTGCCGACCAGCACGTAGGGCTTGGCGTCGCCGCCATTGTTCCACTTCAGCACGACCAGGAGCGGGCGGTTGGCCGAACCGCGGGCCACGGCCAGCAGCGAGCCCATGCCCAGCGCTTCCATCTGGTGCTCGTCGAGGATCTCGGCTTCGGCACCCTCGTGCTCGCCGGCGAACTTCACGCCCACGTCGGCCAGATAGGCCGGGGTGCAATAGTTCGGCGGCAGGTTGCCCAGCTCGCGGGCGAACTCGACACCGGCGGCGATGGCCTGGCCCTGGGCCAGGGCCTGGGCGTCGTCACCGGCCACGGCCAGCTGGGCCAGGCCGGCATCGTCGGCCTTCTTCTTGCCCAGGGTGGCGGTGTAGCGGTAGGCGGCGTGATCGGCGGCGATCACTGCCTGGCGGATCGCCCAGGCCGCGTCGCGGTCCTTGATGGCCACTTCGGACAGGGTGAACAGCGCGCTGCGGACGGCGCCGGCCTTCAGCGCGCGCACCGCGTCGCCCACGGCCTTCAGGTACTGCGGCACGCCGAAGCGGGCGGCGTCGCCGAGGCCGACCACCAGCACGCGCGGCGCGGTCACGCCCGGCAGGTCGTGCAGCAGGGTGGTCGCGCCGGTCTTGCCGGACAGGTCGCCACGCTGGGCCAGGGCGGCCAGGCGGCCACCGCTGGCGGCGTCCAGGGCCTGCGCGGCCGGGGTCAGGGTATGGTCGGCATACGCGCCGACCACCAGGCAATCAACGGTGGCGGCGGCCGGAGCAACGTGGTTCAGGGTGAATTCGAGGGCCATTGAGCAGATTCCATTGGCGAGTCCGTACAATCGCAGGCCGTTTACGCCCAGACAGTAGACTGGGCGGCACCGCGAACGAACCCCAGAGTTTAAACCACCGTCCCATGCTGAAGCTCGACCGATACCTGCTGGGCGATTTCGTCCAGAGTTTCCTGGCTACCCTGATCGTCCTGCTGGTGGTCAGCGTGGGCGGCGTGCTGGTGGACATCCTCGGCAACATCGCCGACGGACGCCTGCCGGCCAAGCTGCTGTTCTCCCAGCTGGGCCTGCAGTTCATCGCCTACCTGCCGCTGATCCTGCCGCTGGCGCTGATGCTGGGCCTGCTGCTGGCCGTGGCCCGGCTCTACCGCGACTCGGAGATGGCGGTCATCACCGCCATTGGCGTGGGGCCCAAGCGGCTGCTGCGGCCACTGCTGATGCTGGTGGTGCCGGTGGTGCTGCTGGTCGGCGCCTGCTCGCTGTGGCTGGGCCCGTGGGCCGGCCGGATGGCCGAGCAGATGATCATCGAGGCCAACCGCAGCGTGCTGATGGCCGGCCTGGAGCCGGGCCGCTTCACTCCGCTGCCCAATGGCGGCGTGGTTTACCTGTCCTCGATCTCGCCCGATGGCACCCAGCTGGGCAAGGTGTTCCTGCAGCGCCAGAAGGATGACCGCCTGGAAGTGGTGTCCGCCAATGGTGGCCGCATGTTCTTCGAGGGCACCCGCCAGCGCTTCCTGGAGCTGGATGACGGCCACCAGGTGGAAGGCCCGGTGGCCGGCGCGCTGGATTACCGGCTGGCGACCTTTGCCCGCAACGACGTGGCCCTGCCCGACGGTGCACAGACCCGCACCGAGGACGACCCGGAACTGATGCCGACCCTGCAGCTGATCGGCGATGAGCGCCCGCAGGCGCAGGCGCAGGCGCAGCTGCACCGCCGCCTGGCACCGCCGCTGATCGCGCTGGCCTTCGCCCTGCTGACCGTGCCGCTGGGCCGCAGCTCGCCGCGCCAGCAGCGCTACGGCCGCATGATGCTGGCCCTGATGGCCTACATGGTGGGCACCAACCTGATGTTCATCGGCAGTGGCTGGATCGCCAACGGCAAGATTCCGGCCGCGCTCGGCCTGTGGTGGTTGACCGTGCCGCTGCTGGCGCTGGCAATCTGGATGTATGCACGTGATGGCCGCCTGGGCCGCTCGAAGGGAGCCCGCGCATGAGGCTGCGCCCGATGCGTTTCGATCTGTACCTGGGCCAGTCGGTGTTCACCACGGTGCTGCTGACCTGGGCGGTGCTGGTCGGCCTGGACGTGGTGATGGCGTTCTCCGGCGAGTTCAAGGACATCGGCAAGAACGGCTACACCCTGGGCCATGCCGCCGCCTGGGTGCTGTACACGGTGCCGCGCCGCGCCTACACGATGTTCCCGACCGCCGCGGTGATCGGCGCGCTGATGGGTCTGGGCCAGCTGGCCGCGACCTCGGAGCTGACCGCCCTGCGTGCGCTGGGCCTGTCGCGCAAGCGCCTGAGCGTGTCGGTGGCGATCGCGCTGTCGCTGCTGACCGCAGTGATGGTGCTCAGCGCCGAGACGCTGGGCCCGTGGGGGCAGGACCGTGCCGATGCATTGAAGGCCAGTGCCAAGTGGGGGCGGGACATCTCCACCACCCGCTACTCCGGCCTATGGGCACGCGAAGGCGACACCTTCCTCAACGCCCAGAGCGGCGAGGAACAGCTGGTGGGCGACAAGGGCACGCGGCTGATCCTGCGTGACGTGCGGCTGTACCGGATCGCCGAAGACGGCAATATCGCCTCGCTGACCCATGCCGCCACCGCCGAGCACGACAAGGACGGTTGGGTGCTGACCGGGGTGCGTCGCGACACCTTCGGCGAGCGCTCGGCCACCCGTCAGGAAGTGGCGCGTGAGCCGTGGAACTCGAAGCTGGATCCGGCCGCGCTGGCCACCGGCATCGCCAAGCCGCGAAACCTCAGCGTGGCCGAGCTGAGCACCAGCATTGCCTACCGCCAGCGCAACGGGCTGGATGCGCGCGATTTCGAGGATGTGTACTGGAGCCGCTGGTTCTACCCGGTGAACGTGCTGGCGCTGTGCCTGGCCGCGGTGCCGTTCGCGTTCGGGTCGCTGCGTAGCGGCGGCATGGGCAAGCGCCTGTTCCTGGGCATCCTGTTTGCACTGGGCTTCTGGCTGCTGCAGCTGTTCTTCGGCCGCATGGCCGGTGCGCTGAAGTTCGATTACCGCATTGCCTATGCGCTGCCGCCGATCGTCATGCTGGCCGTGTCCGGACTGTTGTTCCGGCGCAAGTCGGGCTGATTCTGGTAGCGCGGGGCCATGCCCGGCGCTACCGGGGCAATCCACCGCTTCGGCATCCGTGCCACGACCACCAGCATCCCGGCCCAGCGTGCTGGATTCTGTAGAGCCGAGCCCATGCTCGGCTGCTTTTTGCGCACCGCCTGCCAGCCGAGCATGGGCTCGGCTCTACAGATCGTGCATCACCGCTTGGGCATGCGCACCAGGCGGGTGCCGCTGGCGCGGTCGTGCCAGGTCAGGCGTTGGCGGTCGACCCAGGCCCACCAGAATCCCAGGCCGCCCAGCAGCAGCGACAGCGTCCCCACCGCGAAGCGCAGCCACAGCTGGCCGCGCCGCAACGGCGTGCCATCGCGCGACTGCAGTTTCAGCCGCCACGGCCGCATGCCCAGCGTCTGCCCGCCGCGGCGCCAGCTGGCCGTGGCATACCACCCCGTGATCGCCCAGCACACCGCCCACAGCAGCCACTGCCAGATACTGAACGGTGCGATGTTCTCGCGCTGCGCGTGGCCGCTGAAGGTGTAGGCGAGGGTGAACAGCGTGCCGGCCAGCATCCACAGCGCCAGCACCGGCAGCGCGTCGTAGGCCATCGCCAGCATGCGCCAGGGCAGCAGCGCGCGCGGACGGAGCGTTTCGGTAGCGGCCGCAGGGGCCGTGTCGGTGGCAGGGCGGGACATGCGCCGAGCATACGCAAAGCTGGCCGTGCCCGCAGTGGCCCTCGTATCCTGCATGCATGGCCCTTGTTTCCACCCCCGCCGAACGCCGCCAGCTGGTCCAGCAACTGCCCGAGCTGCGCGCCGACGACAGTGTGCGCATCCAGCGCTTCCTCGATGCGATCTGGGCCGAGAACGGCCTGGCCCGCGCCACCCTGGACAGCTACCGGCGCGACCTGGAAGGGCTGGCGCGCTGGATGGATGGACGCGACGGTGGCCTGGCCGGCATCGAACGTCCCGGGCTGTTCGACTACCTGGCCTGGCGCACCCGCCACGGCTGGTCGCCGCGCAGCAACGCGCGCCTGCTGTCGGTGCTGCGGGCGTTCTTCGCCGATGGCGTGCGCCGTGGCGAACGCAGCGAAGACCCCAGTGCGCTGCTCGACCCCCCGAAGCTGCCGCGGCTGTTGCCCAAGGCGCTGGCCGAGAGCCAGATCGATGCGCTGCTGGCGGCACCGGACATCGACAGCCCGCTGGGCCTGCGCGACCGCGCCATGCTGGAACTGATGTATGCCGCCGGCCTGCGCGTGAGCGAGCTGGTGCTGCTGCCGGCCACGGCGGTCAACCTGCGCCAGGGCGTGTTGCGGGTCACCGGCAAGGGCAGCAAGGAGCGGCTGGTGCCGCTGGGCGAGGAATCGCAGCACTGGCTGGAGCGTTACCTGCAGCAGTCGCGCCCGCTGCTGGTCGGCAAGGGCAAGGTGCATGCCCTGGCGGATGGTCAGACCCCGTTGTTCATCGAGCCGACGCTGCATGCGCTGACCCGGCAGGCGTTCTGGCACCTGGTCAAGCGCCATGCACAGGTGGCCGGCATCGACCCGGCGCGGATCAGCCCGCATGGCCTGCGCCACAGCTTCGCCACCCATCTGCTCAACCGCGGTGCCGACCTGCGCGCGTTGCAGATGCTGCTCGGCCACAGTTCCTTGTCGACCACCCAGATCTACACCCTGGTAGCGCGCGAGCATCTGCAGAAGCTGCATGCCCGCCACCATCCGCGCGGCTGAGCGCCGGGCTGAATCGCTGCCCGGGGCCGTGCCGGGCGTCGCGGCCCGGTACCGGCGGCTGTGTCAGAATCCGGAGTCTTCTTCTGTTGCGGATCGCTCCATGCTCCGATTTGCCATCGCCGCCGTGTTCGGTGCGCTCAGCCTGACCGCCTGCGCCCAGCCGGCTCCGCCGGCCGCCAAGGCGCCTGCTGCCGCTGCGGCCAAGGCCAGCCCGGCCGCCAACGCGCCGGCCGACCAGGCGGTACGTGCCGCGTTGACCGCGCTCAATCCGGGTTTCCAGGTCGATTACATCGGTGCCGCGCCGTTCCCCGGCTTCCGCGAGGTCGTCGTTTCCGGCCAGCTGCTGTACGTGTCCGATGACGGCCGCTACCTGTTCCAGTCGCAGCCTTACGACACCCGCGCCAAGGGCCCGGCCAACAGCGAGGGCCTGCTTGGTTACCGCCGCGGCCTGCTGGCCAAGGCCAACCACGGCGATCGCATCGTGTTTGCCGCTCCGAACGCCAAGTACACCATCAGCGTGTTCACCGACATCGAGTGTGGTTACTGCCGCAAGCTGCACCAGGACATCGCCGAACTCAACCGCAACGGCATCACCGTCGAGTACCTGGCGTTTCCGCGCATGGGCCTGGGCAGCAAGGACTACACCGACATGATCTCGGTCTGGTGTGCAGCGGATCGTCGCCAGGCCCTGACCAACGCCAAGCGCGGTGGCAGCGTGCCGGCCAGGAACTGCACCAACCCGGTGGCGATGCAGTACGCGCTGGGCCAGCAACTGGGCGTGAATGGAACGCCGGCGATCTTCGCGCCGGATGGCACCCAGCTGGGCGGCTACCTGCCGCCGGCGCAGCTGCGTGCCGCGCTGGAGAAGCTGTCGGCCAAGCGCTGATCGCCGCTGGTCTTTTTCTGTAGAGCCGAGCCCATGCTCGGCCGTGGAAACAGCAGCCGAGCATGGGCTCGGCTCTACAGGCAGGAAGCCGGGGATGCGTGTCGCGTCCCCGGCCTTTTGCTTACTTCAGGCCATCACTGACCGCCTTGGTCAGCGTGCCCTGCGCATCGTCACCGCTGAACTCCCAGACGAACGCGCCGCCCAGGCCCTGGGTCTTCACGTAACCCATCTTGCGGGTGATGTTGGCCGGGGTGTCGAAGCTCCACAGCGTGCTGCCGTTGTAGATCCAGGTGGCACCGGCGGTGTTGTCGGTGTAGCCCGGCCACGCCAGGTTCTTCAGCACCTTCCAGTCCTCGATGCCGGCTTCATACGTACCCGGGGCGGCGCCGGTCGCGGTCTGGTACAGGCCGTTGTTGGCGTTGGCCACACCCGTCCAGCCACGCCCGTAGTAGCCAATGCCCAGGTTGAGCTTGGCGGCGGGCACGCCACGGCTGATGAAGGCCTCGATGGCGTCGTTGCTGTTGTACAGCTTCTGGTCGCCGGTGGACGGATCATTCGGCGAATCGAACAGCGCCGACTGGTGATTGGTCTTCGCATCCCACGCGCCGTGGAAGTCGTAGGTCATCACGTTGATGTAGTCCAGGTACGGGTGGTATGCGGCCGGATCGGTGACACGGATCTTGTCGATGCCGGCACCCACCGCCACCGTCAGCAACAGGCCCGGCCGCACCGCATCGAGTTGGCGGCGGAACTCGGCCATCAGCGCGGTGAAGTTGGCGTTGTCTTCCGGCTTGCCGCACTCGATGCCACAGGCCACCGGGTATTCCCAGTCGATGTCGATGCCGTCGAACACGCCCAGCGCGGCACCGGCACCGCCGGCACCGTCGGTCACCGGCAGGTTGCCCTTGATGTAGGCGTCGATGCACGAGGCGACGAAGGCCTGGCGGTTTTCCGGGCGCGCTGCGCTGGAGAAGCCGCGCGACCAGGTCCAGCCACCCAGCGAGATCAGCACCTTCATGCCCGGGTATTTGGCCTTGAGCTGCTTGAGCTGGTTCCAGTTGCCGCGCAGCGGCTGGTCCCAGGTATCGGCACTGCCGCTGACGCTCTCGGCGGCACTGAAGGCCTTGGTGTAGTCGGCGAAGGCATCGCCACCGGCACCGCTGTTCGGATCCGACGGCTGGGTGATGCCGACTTCGCATCGGTTGTTGCGCACGTTGCCGAACGCGTAGTTGATGTGGGTCAGGCGTGCGGCCGAGCCGCTGCTGTCGATGTTCTTGACCCGATAGTTGCGGCCGTAGATGCCCCACTGGGTGAAGTAACCGATGACCCGCTTGCCGGTAGTGCCGCCGTCACCGGCCAGCGTGGTGGCGCTGATTTCGGTGCCCTGCGCCGACGCGTTGCCGGCGTTGTCGCGCGCCCGCACGCGGTAACGGTAGGTGGTCGATGCGGTCAGCCCGCCATCCACATAGCTGGCGCTGGACGGCGAACCGACCAGGCTGCCGTTGCGGTACACGTCATAGCCAGCCAGGCCACTGCCACCGGTGTTGTCGGTGGACGGGCTCCAGCTGAGCGCGATGCTGTTGGCGGTACGGGTGCCGACCGCCAGCCCGCCCGGCACGCTCGGTGCGGTGGTGTCGCCACCGGCGGCGTTGACGGTGATGGTGATGGTCGGGGTGCTGGTGGTGGCGTTGTTGTTGTCGGTCGCGACCGCACGCAGGGTGTGGCTGCCGGCGCTGGCATTGGCCCAGCTGGCCGCATACGGCGCACCGGTGGCCACGCCCAGCGAGCTGCCGTCGCGGAAGAACTCGACCTTGGCGACGCTGCCGTCCGGGTCACTGGCGGTAGCGGTCACGTTGACCGTGCTGCCGGCGCTGAAGGTGGCGCCGTTGGCCGGCGAGGTCAGGCTGACCACCGGCGGCTGGTTGCTGCCGCTGCCATCGCAGGCACCAAGGTTGGTGTAGTAGGGCGCACCGGCCGGATGGTCCGGCGGCGCGTTCCAGATGTCCTGGTTCGCCCGATAGAGGACGCCTCCTTTCTGCAGGGTATCGCCGGCCCGGTAGATCCTGGCCTGGTCCCACTGGGCCACGCCGGCACAGCTGGCAGCCTGTGCCAGGCCGGGCAGGGCGGCGGTACCGGCGGCCAGGGCAAGCAGCCAGGCCAGGTGGCGGGGACGACAGCTTCGGGTCGAACGTTCGGCACTGCGCACAATCGGGTCGTACATGGGTAAGTCTCCGATCAAAGGGCGCGCGGGCCCCGATGGCGCCGCGCGTGACGCAGGTCCGGGCGTCGCCCGGGAAGGCGACGGAGGGGGCGGACGGGGTACCTGGGGGGCCGGGGAGAGAGTCCGGCGCCCAGGTGGGGACAACGTTGTCATCAATCGCGTGGTCAATCCGTGAGCAAGCGCATGGTTCCGGGATTCGGGCGGAGAGCGGCGCTGCGCGCGGTCGGCGGCCATCGGCGGAGCCCCCTCGTGGCTGGGGGCTTTCCGCGAAAAGCAGATTTCTGGGGTTGGCCGGGTGGGTGGGCTGCGCAGGGGACGCCGTGAATACGTCCCTGTAGGCTCGGGCGCGCCATCCATGGCGCTTACGCCCCTGCGCAACCCACCCGCCCGGCCACGGACAGGTTCCTGCGCGGCCAGCCACGAAAGACAGAACAAAAAATCAAAAGCAAAAGCCGGTCGCTTCGCTCTTCAATGCCTGACTTCTGAGATTTCCCTGGTTGCCGGCCAGCGGCCGGCACTACCGCAGAGCATGCACGCATGGCGTGGATTTACCGCAGATCGCGGAAATCTGTCGAAGGCGGGGTGGGTCCGGTGGCGGGGGTGTCCGCGGCATGGATGCCGCGGCCAAGCCCCCAGGGACGGGTTTACGGCGTCCCCCGCCACCGGCCCCCCCCCCGCCACCCCACGGGAACCCCGCTTTTGCTTTGGCCGTTGCTGTTGCCGTTGCCCTGGCCTCGGCGGGTGCCGGGCGCCGCCCGGCCAGAGCCCTTCCCCCGCTTCCGGTACAATGTCGGGCCCGTTTCCCAACTACGGTTCCCCGGACATGATGGTCCTCGAGGGCGCGCCCGCCCTGTCGCCGTTCCGCCGCGAACGTCTTGAATCCCGCCTGCAGTCCATCGCTCCCTCCCTGCGCATCAGCGGTGCCTGGCACGTCTATTTCGTGCAGCCCGAAGGCAGCGCCGCCCCCGACCTGACCACCCTGTGCCGCATCCTCGAAGCGGCGCCGCAGGCCGAAGCCGTGGCCGACGGCGCGGTCAGCCGCATCGTGGTGCCGCGCCTAGGCACGCTGTCGCCGTGGTCGAGCAAGGCCACCGAACTGGTCCGCGGTGCCGGCCAGCCGGTCAGCCGGGTCGAGCGTGGCCTGCGCATCGACGTGCAGGGCTGGCCGGCCGATGCCGCCGCCCAGCAGGCGCTGGTCAAGGCGCTGCACGACCCGATGACGCAGTCGGTGCTGGAGACCGTGGAACAGGGCCAGGCGCTGTTCTCGGCACCGGCCCGGGGTGAACTGGAGCGCGTGCCGGTGGACCAGCTGGAGGCCGCCAACCAGCGCCTCGGCCTGGCCATGGCCCAGGACGAGATCGACTACCTGCGCGAGCGTTTCACTGCGCTGGGCCGGTCGCCGTCGGACGTGGAACTGATGATGTTCGCGCAGGCCAATTCCGAGCACTGCCGCCACAAGATCTTCAACGCCAGCTGGACCATCGACGGCCAGGAGCAGGACCGCTCGCTGTTCCGGATGATCAAGAACACCCACCAGCAGACTCCGCAGCACACGCTCAGCGCGTACAGCGACAATGCCGCGGTGATCGAAGGCCATCCGGCCTCGCGCTATCGCCCCGATCCGGCCAGTGGCGAATACCGCCGCGAGCCGCAGGTGCCCAGCGCGTTCCAGATCAAGGTGGAAACGCACAACCATCCGACCGCGATCGCGCCGTTCCCGGGTGCCTCGACCGGTGCCGGTGGCGAGATCCGCGACGAGGGCGCGACCGGCCGTGGCGGCAAGCCGAAGGCGGGCCTGACCGGCTTCTCGGTCTCGCACCTGCGCATCCCCGAGCTGCCGCAGCCGTGGGAAGCGCCGCGCGCGCTGAACCCGCGCATGGCGCCGGCGCTGGAAATCATGACCGACGGCCCGCTCGGCGGCGCCGCGTTCAACAACGAATTCGGCCGCCCGAACCTGCTCGGCTACTTCCGCAGCTTCGAGCTGCCCGAAGGCGCCGATCTGGTGCGTGCGTACGACAAGCCGATCATGCTGGCCGGCGGCCTCGGCGCGATTGATCGCGTGCAGGTCGACAAGATCCCGCTGCAGGCCGGTGATGCGGTCATCGTGCTCGGCGGGCCGGCGATGCTGATCGGCCTGGGCGGTGGCGCCGCCAGTTCGGTGGCCTCCGGCGAGAGCGCCGAGGACCTGGACTTTGCCAGCGTGCAGCGCGACAACCCGGAAATGGAGCGCCGCTGCCAGGAGGTCATCGACCGCTGCGTGGCGATGGGCGCCAACAACCCGATCAAGTTCTTCCACGACGTCGGTGCCGGTGGCCTGTCCAATGCCATCCCCGAACTGCTGCACGACTCCAAGGTCGGCGGTGCCATCGACCTGGGCAAGGTGCCCACCGATGATCCGTCGCTGTCGCCGATGCAGCTGTGGTGCAACGAGTCGCAGGAGCGCTACGTGCTGGGCGTGGCCCGGGAGCGCCTGGCCGAGTTCGCCGCGCTGTGCGCCCGCGAGCGCTGCCCGTTCGCTGCCGTTGGCGTGGCCACCGCCGAGGAGCACCTGGTGGTGGCCTACGGTGCCGTGCCGGGCCACACCCCGGCCGATGCGCCGATCGACCTGCCGATGGACGTGCTGTTCGGCAAGCCGCCGAAGATGCACCGCGACACCGCGCACCCGCCGGCGCCGCGCTGGCCGGCGCTGAAGACCGGCGGCCTGGACCTGCAGGAAGCCGGCCTGCGCGTACTCGCGCACCCGACCGTCGCCTCGAAGAACTTCCTGGTCACCATCGGTGACCGCAGCGTCGGTGGCCTGACCGCGCGTGAGCAGATGGTCGGCCCGTGGCAGCTGCCGGTGGCCGACGTGGCGATCACCCTGGCCGACTTCGATGGCGTGGCCGGCGAAGCGATGTCGATCGGCGAGCGCACCCCGCTGGCCCTGCTCGACGCCGCTGCGTCGGCACGCATGGCGGTGGGCGAAGCGCTGACCAACCTGTGTGCGGCCCCGGTCGATGCGCTGGATGAAATCAAGCTGTCGGCGAACTGGATGGCCGCGGCCGGCCATCCGGGCGAAGACGCACTGCTGTACGACGCGGTGAAGGCGGTGGGCATGGAACTGTGCCCGCAGCTGGACATCAGCATCCCGGTGGGCAAGGACTCGCTGTCGATGCAGGCGCAGTGGCACGACCAGGGCGAAGCACACAAGAGCGTGTCGCCGGTGTCGCTGGTGATCTCGGCGTTCGCGCCGGTCGCCGACGTGCGCAAGCAGCTGACCCCGCTGCTCGACCGCGACGTGGACAGCGAGCTGTGGCTGATCGGCCTGGGTGCCGGCAAGCAGCGCCTGGGCGGTTCGATCCTGGCCCAGGTGCACGCCGACCATGGCGATCTGCCGGCCTTCGCCGGTGCCGCTCCGGACCTGGACGATCCGCAGCGCCTGCGTGGCTTCTTCGAGCTGATCCGCGATGCGCGCCAGTCCGGCCTGCTGCTGGCCTACCACGACCGTAGCGACGGTGGTGCCTTCGCCGCGCTGTGCGAAATGGCCTTCACTTCGCGCCTTGGCCTGGACATCACGCTCGATGCCTGGGGCGATGATCCGTTCCGCAGCCTGTTCAACGAAGAACTGGGTGCGGTGGTGCAGATCGCGCGCGAAGACCGCGCTGCGTTCGCCGACCTGGTCGAACGCCACGCACTGACCGAATGCGCACAGCGCATCGCCAAGCCGACCACCGCGCCGGTGGTGCGCGTGTCGCTGGGTGGCGAGAACCTGGCCGAATGGCGTTGGGACGCACTGTTCGACGCCTGGTGGTCGGTCACCCACGCGATGCAGAAGCGCCGCGACAACCCGGCCAACGCCGATGCCGAGCGCGAGGTCGCCCGTGCCTTCAACGCACCGGGCCTGAAGCCCAAGCTCAGCTTCGACCTGAACGAGGATGTGGCGGCACCGTTCATCAGCACCGGTGCGCGTCCGCGCGTGGCGGTGCTGCGCGAGCAGGGCGTCAACGGCCAGATCGAAATGGCCAACGCCTTCGAACGTGCCGGCTTCCGCGCCTTCGACGTGCACATGAGCGACCTGATCGAAGGCCGCGTGGCGCTGCAGGATTTCACCGGCCTGGTCGCCTGCGGCGGCTTCAGCTACGGCGATGTGCTCGGTGCCGGCCGTGGCTGGGCCACCTCGATCCTGGAGCGCAGTGCGCTGCGTGATGCCTTCGCCGCGTTCTTCGCGCGCGAAGACAGCTTCGCGCTGGGCGTGTGCAACGGCTGCCAGATGATGAGCCAGCTCAAGAACATCATCCCCGGTGCCGGACACTGGCCGCAGTTCCGCCGCAATGCCAGCGAGCAGTTCGAAGCCCGCACCGCGCTGCTGGAAGTGGTGGAATCGCCGTCGATCCTGCTGCGTGGCATGGCCGGCTCGCGCCTGCCGGTAGCGGTGGCGCACGGCGAAGGCCAGGCCGTGTTCGACAACGCCGTCGACCAGGCTGCCGCCCGCGTCTCGCTGCGCTACATCGATGGCCATGGCAACGTCGCCAGCCAGTACCCGCTGAACCCGAACGGTTCGCCGGACGGCATCACCGGCCTGACCAGCACCGACGGCCGCGTCACCATCATGATGCCGCACCCGGAGCGCACCCCGCGCGCGCTCAACCTGAGCTGGGCACCGGCTGAATGGCAGGGTGATTCGCCGTGGATGCGCATGTTCCGCAACGCGCGGGTGTGGTGCGGCTGATCGCATCGTTCCGCGCAGGCCGCAATGCCACCGCGTATGGAAAAACCCGCCGCTTTGTCGGCGGGTTTTTCTTTGTGTGCGTGAAATTGCTGATCTGGCCGCTAGTTACATCCGTTTTTCATGCGCCAGCAGTTCGTCACGTATGTCTAACAAAATGCCTTTATAAACACGTGAAATAGTGAACTGCTTCACGGCAATAGGATTTGTCGTGTCAAAGTCTTGACGATCTGCAAAGTTGCCGTTAACACTTGAACCCCGTTTCAGAATCATTCATTTCGCAGTAACCGGTTGGCGCACGCGCTCGGTTTTCTGTCGCTGCGCGCCGTTCGGCAATACCCCGCAGTAAATCACGCGAATAAACGCCCCCAGGGGACGTTGGGCCGGAAAGCCCAGCGGTGGCGTTGCTTTGCCCAAAACCAGTCCAATCAGGAGCCGTACCGATGAATCGGATTTATCGCAAGGTCTGGAACAAAGCACTGGGTCAGTTGGTGGTGGCCTCGGAACTGGCCTCCTCCGACAGCAGCAGTGGCGGGGTCGTCGACCAGCGCCGCGATGCGACACAGGCCACGCCCGCACTGCTGGCGGTGGCACTGGGCCTGGTATTGGGGTTGGGCATGAGCGGCAGCGCGACGGCACAGTCGGTGCAGATCGGCGGCAGCGCCACCTGCGTTGCATTCAGCGGCAAGCTGCTGGAAAAGTGCCTGATCGAAGGCTCGGCCACGGCCAAGGGCAGCAACGCGGTGGCGATCGGCAGCAACAGCAATGCCAGCGCCGCCAACAGCGTGGCGCTGGGCGCTGGCTCCAAGGCCACGCGGGCCAATACCGTGTCCATCGGCGATGCCGGCAAGGAGCGGCAGATCACCAACGTGGCTGCTGGCACGCAGGGCACCGATGCGGTGAACAAGGCGCAGCTGGACGCGCAGGCGCGCGCCACGCAGGCCGCGCTGGCTGATGTCGCCGCCGATGGAAACCGCTATTTCAAGGCCGACGGCGCAGGCGATGACAGCGACGCGGCGAAGATCGAGGGGCAGGGCGCAGTCGCGGCCGGCGCCGGTGCACAGGCGCTGGCCAACGCCACCACCGCCATCGGAACCCAGGCCATTGCCGCCGGTCTCGGCGCCAGTGCCTTCGGCCAGGGCGCCCTGGCCATCGGCGATGCCAGCGTGGTGGTCGGGCAGAGCGCGGCCGCGTTCGGGCTTGGCGATACAGCCGTCGGCGCCAGCGCGTACGCAGCCAGCGAGAACGGCGCGGCCACCGCACTCGGTGCGTTGTCCGAAGCCACTGCCGATGGCGCGACGGCCGTCGGCGGTGGTGCCGTGGCGATGGCCCGGGCAGCACCGCACTGGGCCGCGGCGCCACTGCCGCCAATGAAGCATCGATCGCGGTGGGGGCGTTCAGCACTGCCGTGGGTGAGTACAGCACCGCGCTGGGGTCCAACTCGGCGGCGGTCGCCACCGGCAGCGTGGCGCTGGGCGCCGGCTCGCTGGCCGACCGTGTCGACACCGTGTCGGTCGGCGCCGCCGAATACGGCCTGACCCGGCAGATCACCAGCGTCGCGGCGGGCACCGAAGACACCGACGCGGTCAACGTCGGCCAGTTGAAGGGCGTCGCCGCCGTGGCCGATGCCACCGCCAAGCGTTTCCAGGCCACGGGCAGCAGCAACAGTGATGCGGGTGCATTGGCCGAGGGCGACGAGGCGCTGGCGGCTGGCGAGGCGGCCAACGCCATCGGCAACGGCACCACCGCCGTGGGCGCGGGCGCCAATGCCGTCGCGCAGAACGCCACCGCCGTTGGCAACAACGCGCTGGCCTCGGGCCAGAACAGTGCCGCGTTCGGCAACAACGCGCAGGCCAACGGCCCAGGCAGTGTCGCCGTCGGTGGTGCTGCGGTGGATGCCGATGGCAATCCGCTGATCACCAGTGGCGGCGTGCCGGTGGAAACCGGCGCCACCAGTGCCGGTGTCGGGGGTACTGCGACGGGTGCGAGTGCCGAGGCCGGTGGTTTCGCCGCGTCGGCCTATGGCGTTGGCGCATATGCCGCCGGCGCGCAGTCGTCCGCGTTCGGTGCGGTTGCCAATGCCATCGGTGATTACTCCACCGCGCTGGGTACGCAGAGCAATGCCACCGGCACCAGCAGCGTGGCCATCGGCGGCCCGGCCGATCTGATTCCAGGCCTGGGCTTCTTCGTGCAGACCCAGGCCAGCGGCGAAGCGTCGACCGCCGTCGGCGCCGGCGCCATCGCCAGCGGTGATCGCGCGGTGGCCAACGGCAGCCTGACCGAAGCGTCCGGCGCCGAAGCGACTGCGGTCGGCTACTTCGCCTACGCACCGGGCGAGAACGCCAGCGCGCTCGGCGCGCAGACCTGGGCCAGCGGCGCGCAGAGCACCGCCGTGGGCTACTACGCCACCGCACGCGGTGCCAACAGCGTTGCGCTCGGCGCCAACTCCGAAGCGGTGCGTGCCAACAGCGTAGCCGTGGGCAGTGCCGGCAACGAACGGCAGATCACCAGCGTCGCCGCGGGCAGTGAAGCCACCGATGCAGTGAACAAGGCGCAGCTCGACGCGGTGGCCAGCACCGCCGACAGCACAGCGCGCTTCTTCCAGGCCCAGCCGGAAGCAGGCAGCGATGCGGGTGCATTGGCCGAGGGCGAAGGTGCGGTTGCGGCGGGTTCGTCGAGCAATGCGATCGGCGCCGGCGCGGTTGCACAGGGCGCAGCAGCCTCGGCCATCGGTGACGACGCCGTGGCGGTGGGTCGCAACAGCAACGCCACCGGCAATGGCGGTGTTGCCATCGGTGGCCTCGGCCAGGCCTACGACGAGTACAACCAGCCGATCATCGGTGCCGACGGTACGGCACAGCAGGTCGGCACCACTGCCGTCGCCGACGCCACAGCGGTCGGCAGTGGTGCGCAGGCGACCGGTGCTGCCAGCAGTGCGTTCGGCAACGCCGCCAGGGCCAGCGGAGACAACAGCTTCGCGGCCGGCGGCAAGTCGCGTGCGACCGGCAGCTACGCGGTTGCGGTTGGCGACAGCGCCTTCGCCAGCAGTGACGACAGCACCGCCGTCGGTGGCTACAGCTGGGCTACCGCAAGCGGGGCGAGTGCGTTCGGTTCCGGCGCCTGGGCAACGGCCACCAATGCCTCGGCATTTGGCAACGCGGCCTGGGCCAGTGGCAGTGGTGCGACCTCCATCGGTTACAACAGCTGGGCCAACGGCACCAGCTCCACCGCCGTCGGTCGCGGCGCATTCGGTTATGGCGACAACAGCGTGGCGCTGGGCTTCCAGGCGCTGGGCAACAGCCTCAACAGCATCGCCATCGGCACCAACACGGTGGCCGGTGGTGAAAGCGCGATCGCACTCGGTGCCGGCAGCAACGCCAGCGCCAGCAACGCCGTCGCACTGGGCGCCGGCTCGGTCGCCAACCGCGCCCGCAGCGTTTCGGTCGGCAGCACCGGCAACGAACGCCAGGTGACCAACGTCGCCGCCGGTACCCAGGCCACCGACGCGGTGAACAAGGCGCAGCTGGATGCCGTGGCGGGCGCGGCAGCCACCACCAGCCGCTTCTTCCAGGCCAGCGGCAACGGCGGTGATGTGGCCGGTGCACTGGTGGACGGTGACAACGCGCTGGCCGCCGGTGATGCGGCCAACGCCATCGGCAACGGGGCCACCGCACTCGGCAGTGGCGCCAACGCGCTGGCCAGCAATGCGCAGGCACTGGGCGTCAACGCCCTGGCCAGCGCCGCCAACGCCAGCGCGGTCGGTGCAAATGCACAGGCGACCGCTGAATACGCAACCGCGCAGGGTGCGGAAAGCGAGGCCAGTGGCGAGCAGAGTGCGGCGTTCGGTGCGGCCAGCATCGCCAGCGGTGCTGGCAGCACCGCGACCGGCGTGCTGTCCGAAGCCTCCGGCGAGGAGGCGGTGGCAGTGGGGTACTTCAGCAATGCCAGTGGCAGCGGCGCCACCGCGGTCGGCAGCGAGAGTGTCGCCAGTGGCACCGCGTCGGCAGCGTTCGGCATCGGTGCCGAGGCGACCGGCGGCTACAGCACCGCCATCGGTGGCTATGCACAGGCCTCGGCCTTCAATGCCACGGCCTTCGGCAACTTCGCCAATGCCTCCGGCTCCAACAGCGTGGCGCTGGGCGGTGATTCGGAAGCCTCCGGTGCCTACAGCACCGCCACTGGCCAGGGCAGCCTGGCCACCGGCACCAACAGCGTCGCCGTCGGCGGATCGCTGTTCGGCGTGCTGGCCACCGAAGCATCGGGCAACTACTCCACCGCCGTCGGTGGCGGCGCCTGGTCCGGTGGCATCAACAGCACCGCGCTGGGCAACGCCGCCGAATCGCGCGCTGCCAACAGCGTGGCGCTGGGTGCCGATTCGATCGCCGACCGCGACAACACCGTGTCGGTCGGCGGCGGTGGCAACACCCGCCAGATCACCAACGTGGCTGATGGCACGCAGGGCAATGATGCGGTCAACAAGAGCCAGCTCGACGCCGTAGCCGCCGCAGCGGAAAAGACCAGCAGGCAGTTCCAGGCCAGCGGCAACGCCGATGGCGAAACAGGGGCACTGGTCGAGGGCGACAACGCGCTGGCGGCCGGCGATGCGGCCAACGCCATCGGCAACGGGGCCACCGCGCTGGGCAGCGGTGCCAACGCGCTGGCGGCCAACGCCACGGCCGTGGGCATCGATGCATTGGCCACCGGCAACAATGCGGCGGCGCTGGGCAGCACAGCGCAGGCCAGCGGTGAAGACAGCCTTGCGCTCGGCACCGGTGCCAGCGCCAGCGAGCTCGGCGCCAGCGCGGTCGGTGCGCGTGCACAGGCCAGCGGTGCGTACAGCACGGCAACCGGCACCGAATCCAACGCCAGCGGCACGCAGGCCCTGGCCAGCGGCTTCCGTAGTGCCGCCTCTGCCGATGGCACCACTGCCGTCGGTGGCTATGCCGAGGCCAGTGGACGCCTCGGCACCGCATTGGGCTACGGCTCGGCGGCCAGTGGTGCCAACACGACCGCCGTCGGCTTCGGTGCTGCTGCAGCCGGTACCGGTGCCGTGGCGGTGGGTCAGTCCAGCGAGGCCAGCGGCGAGGAGAGCGTGGCCATCGGTGGCAGCACCTTCTTCGGCCTGATCCCGTCGCGTGCCAGTGGCACCGGTGCGGCGGCGTTCGGTGCCGGCGCATGGGCGACCGAAGACTACGCCACGGCAATCGGCTGGAACTCGTGGGCCGCCGGCAGCAATGCCACGGCCCTGGGCGCCAACGCCACCGCCAACGGCAGCAACAGTGTCGCCCTCGGTGCCGGCTCCAAGGCCGACCGTGACAACACCGTGGCCGTCGGCAAGGCCGGTGGCGAACGCCAGGTGACCCACGTGGCAGCCGGTACCGAAGCCACCGACGCGGTGAACAAGGGCCAGCTGGATGCCGTTGCCAGCGTCGCCGACAGGACCAGCCGCCAGTTCCAGGCCAGCGGCAACGCCGATGGCGAGGCCGGTGCCCTGGTGGACGGTGACAACGCCTTGGCCGCCGGCAACGCGTCCAACGCCATCGGCAGCGGTGCCACCGCGCTGGGCAGTGGCGCCAACGCGATGGCCGCCAACGCCACGGCGGTAGGCGCCGACGCCCTGGCGACCGGCAGCAACGCGGCGGCACTGGGTACCAACGCACAGGCCAGTGGTGTCGACAGCGTGGCCGTAGGCAGCGCTGCCAGCGCCAGTGAACTCGGCGCCAGCGCTACCGGCGCCGGCGCCCAGGCCAAGGGCGCCTACAGCACCGCCAGCGGCGCGCAGGCCACGGCCAGCGGCACGCAGTCGCAGGCCAGCGGTTTCCGCGCCACTGCCTCGGCCGATGGCGCCTCGGCGCTGGGCAGCTACGCCGAAGCCAGTGGTCGACTGGGTACTGCGGTGGGTTACGGCAGCAAGGCCACCGGTGCGAACGCTACCGCGGTGGGTGTAAGTGCCAACGCTTCGGCGGCCGGCAGCATCGCACTGGGCGCAGGCTCGGTGGCTGATCGTGCCAACACCGTGTCGGTCGGCAGTGCCAGCAGTGATCGACAGATCACCCGTGTCGCCGCCGGTACCGAGCGCACCGATGCAGTCAATCGTGGCCAGCTCGATGCGGTCGCGGCGACCGCCGATGGCACCGCACGCTACGTCAAGGCCAGCGGCGCGGGTACCGCCAGTGCCAGCGGCAGCGATGCCGCAGCGATCGGTTCGGCCGCCAGTGCCAGCGGCGCACGCAGCAATGCGCTGGGTGCCAATGCGATGGCCATCGGCAACGGTGCGCTTGCACTGGGCAACAGTGCCGGCGCGTCCGGTGCGAACTCGGTGGCACTGGGTGCGGGATCGCGTGCGCTCGATGCCAACGTGGTGTCGGTCGGTGGTGGCAACGGCACCGATGGCCCGGCCGCGCGCCGCATCGTCAATGTGGCCGACGGCCGCATCGCCGCCGGCAGCAGCGACGCGGTCACCGGCTCGCAGCTCAACGTCACCAACCAGCGCGTGGGCGCCGTGGAAACCCGTGTCGGTGATTTCGACTCGCGCATCGCCACGGTCGAGACCACGGCGGCCAGCGCCGTCGGCTATGACGACGCCAGCCGTGACCGCCTGACCCTGTCCGGCTTCCAGGGCACCACCATCGACAACGTCGGCGCGGGCAACATCGCCGCCGGCAGCCGCCAGGCGATCAATGGCGGGCAGCTGTTCCAGTCGCTCAGTGATGCCGCCAGCTTCCTCGGCGGTGGTGCCAGCGTCGGCATGCAGGGCGTGTTCGTGGCACCGAACTACGTGATCCAGGGCGCCACCTACAGCAATGTCGGCGATGCGCTGGGCGCGCTGGACCGCAAGGTCAGTGAGATTGACCGTCGTACTGCCGGTGGCACGCGTGCAGGCGCGTCCAGCCTGCGCGCAATGAGTGCTTCGCTGGATGAAAGCCCGCAGGCCAGCGTGGCCGACGCACCGGCAACGGCCGATGCCGCGCCGGCCAGTACCGCACGCGTGCAGGGCACGCCGACGGTGGCCGCGGCGGGGGCGGGCATTCCGGTCGGCACCCCGGCCACCGGCTTCAACGCCGTGGCCATGGGCGATGGCGCGGTAGCCAGCGGCGCTTCGTCCACGGCCATCGGCCAGGGCGCCAGTGCCACGGCGGCAAATGCCGTGGCGCTGGGCCAGGGCTCGGTTGCCGATCGTGCCAACACGGTCTCGGTGGGCAGCGAAGGCAACGAACGCCAGGTCACCAACGTCGCCGCGGGCACCACCGCCACCGACGCCGTCAACAAGGGCCAGCTGGATCGTGGCATGGCGACGGCGAACAGCTACACCGACAGTCGCGTCCAGGCCGTTGCCGACAGCTTCGATGTGTTCAAGGGCGAGATCGACGGACGCCTGCGCCACATGGACCGCCGCATCGATCGCCAGGGCGCGATGAGCGCAGCGATGCTCAACATGGCCACCAGTGCCGCCGGTATCCGCACCCAGAACCGTGTCGGCGTCGGCATCGGTTTCCAGGGTGGCGAGTCGGCGTTGTCGCTGGGTTACCAGCGTGCGATCAGCGATCGCGCCACGGTCACCTTCGGCGGCGCCTTCAGCAGTGACGATAGTTCGGTCGGTGTCGGTGCCGGCTTCGGCTGGTAAGCCACTCCATCGCGCCGGCGGCCACCCACGCCGGCGCCGTACCTGCAGTGAGGGCCTGGGGGGAGGTCACGGCAATCCCGGCTGGGCCGGCCGGGAGTCGTCAAGGAATGATGGCCGCAGTGTTGGTTCGATCCATGACCCAGAAGAGGAATTCGACGTGATCAAGAAGCAGAACCTTCGCATCAATGTGCTTGCCGCCGCCGTGCTGTCGATGACGGCGGTCGGTGCCGTCCACGCCGCCGGGTTGCCGACCCGTGAACCGGTGCGCCAGGCCAGCACCGCCCAGCCGGGTACCGAGCGCATCATCGTCAAGTACCGGGCCGGCGCTGCTGCCGCCACCGACCGCTCGGCGAAGCTGTCCACCGTGCAGTCCGCACTGACCCGTGCCAGTCTCTCCGGCGGCACGTCACGCGCCAGCACGCTCGGCCCGCAGGTGGTCCGCAAGCTGTCTACCGGTGCGGACCTCATCCGTGTGCAGGGCCGCCTGGCACCGGCCGAACTGCAGCGCGTGCTGAAGGAACTGAAGGCCGATCCGTCGGTGCAGTACGCCGAAGCCGACGTGAAGCTGCGCCGCAGCGAACTGCGTGCCGGCAACGTGCAGCCGGCGCTGGTGCCGAACGATCCCTTCTACCAGCAGAACCAGTGGCATCTGCACAATGCGGTCGGCGGCATCAACGCACCGGCGGCGTGGGATGTCTCGCAGGGCGAGGGCATCGTGGTGGCAGTGATCGACACCGGCGTCCTGCCGCAGCATCCGGACCTGGTCGGAAACCTGCTGGAAGGCTACGACTTCATCAGCGATGCGGAGACCTCGCGGCGCCCGACCAACGATCGCGTGCCGGGTGCGCAGGACTACGGTGATTGGGTCGAGAACGACAACGAGTGCTATGACGGCTCGCTGGCCGACGACAGTTCCTGGCACGGCACCCACGTCGCCGGCACCGTGGCCGAGCAGACCAACAACGGCGTCGGCATGGCCGGTGTCGCCTACAAGGCCAAGGTGCTGCCGGTCCGCGTGCTGGGCAAGTGCGGCGGCTACCTGTCCGACATCGCTGATGCGGTGACCTGGGCCTCCGGCGGTACCGTGACCGGCATCCCGGCCAACACCAATCCGGCCGAGATCATCAACATGAGCCTGGGGGGCGGTGGTTCCTGCGCCAGCACCTACCAGGACGCGATCAACGGCGCGATCTCGCGCGGTACCACGGTGGTGGTGGCTGCCGGCAATGAAGCCGACAACGCGTCCAAGTACCAGCCGGCCAGCTGCGAAGGCGTGGTGACCGTGGGTGCCACCCGCATCACCGGTGGCATCACCTACTACTCCAACTATGGAGCCCGCGTGGACCTGTCCGGTCCGGGCGGTGGCGGCAGTGTCGACGGCAACCCGGGCGGCTACATCTGGCAGACCGGCTCCAATGCGGCCACCACGCCGGAATCGGGCACGCCGGGCTACATGGGCATGGGCGGTACCTCGATGGCCTCGCCGCATGTGGCCGCCGTTGCGGCACTGGTGCAGAGCGCACTGATCGCCAAGGGCAAGGATCCGTTGACCCCGGCCGCGATGCGTACCCTGCTGAAGGAAACGGCGCGTCCGTTCCCGGTCGCCATCCCGGCGGCGACCCCGATCGGTACCGGCATCCTTGATGCCAAGGCCGCGCTGGCCAAGGCACTGGAAGAACCGTGCACCGAAAACTGCGGGCCGGTGGCCACGCCGCTGACCAACAAGGCCGCAGTCGGCGGCCTGAACGGTGCTGCCGGCAGCAGCAAGCTGTACAGCTTCGAAGCCGTTGCCGGAAAGCAGCTCAGCGTGATCACCTACGGTGGCACCGGCAACGTCTCGGTCTACATTGCCCAGGGGCGTGAGCCGAGCGCCAGCGACAACGACGGCAAGTCGACCCGTCCCGGCACGTCCGAAACGGTGCGGGTGAACAAGCCGGTGGCGGGCACCTATTACATCAAGGTGGTGGGCGAAGCGGCATACAACGGCGTGAGCATTCTCGCCACGCAGTAATCACCTCGTGTCGTAGTTGAACGGCCGACGCCCGTCACCCTGTGTGACGGGCTTCGTCTTTTTACGAAAGGTGGCCGCAGGGCGGCGGAAATCACGGCTTAACTGCTAAAGTCGGGCCGATTGACAGGAGAGTCACGTGAACGCGCTCGCTGCAACCGTTACCGACGACGCCGAAGGCCGCATCCTGGATGCGTTGCTGGCGCGCGGCCGGCTCAAGGAAGGAGACCTGGCACGCGCGCGGCCATTGCATGCCGAGGCCGGCGGCAGTCTGCTGGGCCTGCTGGTGCGCCTGGGCCTGGTGTCTGAACGCGACCAGGCACAGGCCAGCGCTGAGGTGCTGGGCCTGCCGCTGCTGGAGGGCAAGCAGGTGCCGGAGGCCCCGCCGCAGGCGCTGGCCGAGGGACTTCCGCTGTCGCTGCGCTTCCTGAAGCAGTTCCATGTGTGCCCGCTGGAGTTGGATGAACGCGGGGTGCGGCTGTGGCTGGCCGATGCCCACGACGCCTATCCACAGCAGGCCGTGCAGTTGGCCCTTGGGGTTCCGGTGACACCGGTGCTGGGCATGCGCGCGGAGATCGATGACCTGGTCGAGCGCTGGTTCGGCCAGGGCCGCAGCGCGATGGGCGCGATCGTGGAAACCGCGGATGGCGAGGGCGGTGCGGTCGACGACATCGAGCACCTGCGCGACCTTGCGTCGGAAGCACCGGTGATCCGCCTGGTCAACCTGGTGATCCAGCGTGCGGTGGAGCTGCGCGCTTCGGATATCCATGTCGAACCGTTCGAGAGCCGGTTGAAGGTCCGCTACCGCGTCGATGGCGTGCTGGTGGAGGGCGAAAGCCCGCCGGCCAACCTCACCGCTGCGGTGATCAGCCGCATCAAGATCATGGCCCGGCTCAACATCGCCGAGCGCCGCCTGCCGCAGGACGGCCGCATCATGCTGCGCGTGCAGGGCAAGGAGCTGGACCTGCGCGTGAGCACGGTACCGACCGCGCATGGCGAAAGCGTGGTGATGCGCCTGCTGGACCGCGAAACGGTGGTGTTCGATTTCCACCGGCTCGGCTTCACCGATGCCTTCCTGCCGCAGTTCCGCAAGGTGCTGGAACAGCCGCATGGCATCCTGCTGGTCACCGGCCCGACCGGCTCGGGCAAGACCACCACGCTGTACACCGCGCTGAGCCAGCTCAACACCGCCGACGTCAAGATCATCACGGTCGAAGACCCGGTGGAATACCAGATCGAAGGCATCAACCAGATCCAGGCCAAGCCGCAGATCGGCCTCGACTTCGCCAATGCCCTGCGCAGCATCGTGCGCCAGGATCCGGACATCATCATGATCGGTGAAATGCGCGACCTGGAAACCGCGCGCATCGCCATCCAGTCGGCGCTGACCGGCCACCTGGTGCTGTCCACCCTGCATACCAACAACGCAGCCGGTGGCATCACCCGCCTGCTCGACATGGGCGTGGAGGACTACCTGCTCACGTCCACCATCAACGGCATCCTGGCCCAGCGCCTGGTACGCCGGCTGGAGCCGACCCACGCCGAGCGCTACGAAGCCTCGCCGGAAGAGATCGAGCGGTTCGAACTGCGCCGCCTGCAGCCGGAAGGGCCGATCCACCTGTACCGCCCGAAGCCGTCTGCGCTGGCACCGACCGGCTACCTGGGGCGTACCACCATCATGGAATTCCTGGTGATGAACGATGCGCTGCGCCGTGCGGTGATGCGCCGCGATGGCATGGGCGAGATCGAGCGCATCGCCCGCGAGGCCGGCATGCGCACCATGTACGAGGATGGCCTGTCCAAGGCGTTGAGCGGGCAGACCACCATCGAGGAAGTGCTGCGCGTGACCGAGGAAAGCTGATGCGTGCAGGACGCCGGGGCTGACATGCCGAACTATCGCTACAAGGCGCTCAATCCGCATGGCGAGGTCTTCGATGGGCAGATGGAAGCGGCCAGCGAGGCCGAGCTGATCGCGCGCCTGCAGGACCAGGGCCACCTGCCGATGGAGACGCAGCTGGCCGACGCCGGCGCGATCGGCGGCAGCAGCTGGCGCAACCTGCTGCAGCAGCGCCCGCTGCAGGGGGCCGCGCTGCTGCAGTTCACCCAGCAGCTGGCGACCCTGCTCGGTGCTGGCCAGCCGCTGGACCGCGCGCTGTCGATCCTGCTGGGGTTGCCCGAGGACGAACGATCGCGCCGCGCGATCACCGACATCCGCGACGTGGTGCGCGGTGGCGCACCGCTGTCCACCGCGCTGGAGCGCCAGCATGGGCTGTTCTCGCGCCTGTACGTGAACATGGTGCGCGCCGGCGAAGCCGGTGGCAGCCTGCATGAAACCCTGCAACGCCTGGCCGACTACCTCGAGCGCAGCCGCGCGCTGCAGGGCAAGGTCATCAACGCGCTGGTCTACCCGGCGATCCTGCTGGTGGTGGTCGGTGGCGCGCTGTTGTTCCTGCTCGGCTACGTGGTGCCGCAGTTCGCGCAGATGTACGAAAGCCTGGACGTGGCGCTGCCGTGGTTCACCAACGCGGTACTGCAGCTGGGCCTGTTCGTGCGTGACTGGTGGGTGCTGCTGCTGGTGGTGCCCGGCGTGCTGGTGCTGTTCTTCGAGCGCAAGGCGCGGCAACCGGCGTTCCGGTTGGCGCTGGATGGCTGGCTGCTGCAGCGGCGTGGCATCGGTCGCCTCATCGGCGAGCTGGAAACCGCCCGGCTGGCGCGCACGCTGGGCACACTGCTGCGCAACGGCGTCCCCTTGCTGGGGGCACTGGGCATCGCGCGCAACGTGCTGGGCAACCGCGCCCTGGCCGCTGACGTCGAAACGGCCGCCGATGAAGTGAAGAACGGCGCCGGCCTGTCGCTGGCCCTGTCGCGCGGCAAGCGGTTCCCGCGCCTGGCGCTGCAGATGATCCAGGTCGGCGAGGAATCCGGCGCACTCGATACCATGCTGCTCAAGGCCGCCGACACCTTCGAACAGGACAGCGCCCGGCGCATCGACCGCATGCTGGCGGCGATGGTGCCGGCGATCACCCTGGTGCTGGCCTCGGTGGTCGGCGCGGTGATCGTGGCTGTGCTGGTGCCGCTGTATGACCTGACCAATGCCATCGGTTGACGATGGCACTCCCTGCAACTCCGATACTCCGCAACTGAAAGGACCGTCCATGATTGCCCGTCGCCGACCGATCCGCCTTTCCTTCACCGCCGCGCGCAACCAGTCGGGCATGAGCCTGCTGGAAATCATCATCGTCATCGTGCTGATCGGCGCGGTGCTGACCCTGGTCGCCAGCCGCGTGCTGGGCGGCGCCGACCGTGGCAAGGCCAACATCGCCAAGGCGCAGGTGCAGACCGTCGCCTCCAAGATCGACAACTACCAGATCGACACCGGCAAGCTGCCGGCCACGCTCAACGACCTGGTGACGGCGCCGGCCGGTGTCGGCGGCTGGCTCGGCCCGTACGCCAAGCCCGCCGACCTGAATGACCCGTGGGGCCACGCACTGGAGTACCGGGCGCCGGGCGAAGGCCAGCCGTATGAGCTGGTCAGCCTGGGCAAGGATGGCAAGGCTGGCGGCAGCAGCGTCGACGCTGACATCCGCTACCAGCCGTAACCGCGCATGACGCACTTCCTGCCGCGCCGGTTGCCACGCCCGCGCCTGCACGGCAGGCGCGCGGCTGGACTGTCGTTGCTGGAAATGCTGCTGGTGATCGCATTGATTGCGGCGATCGGCCTGATCACCGCCGCCGGCCTGTCGCGCGGGTTCGCCGGCATGCAGCTGCGCAGCGCCGGCAAGGACATCGCCAGCCAGCTGCGCATGGTGCGCGCGCAGGCGATCGCCCGCGGCGAACCGCAGCGCTTCGTGATCGAACCGGCACGGCGCCGCTGGGAGGGGGCCAACCAGCGCCACGGTGAGGTGCCGGCACAGCTGCAGGTGCAGTTCGAAGGTGCCGCACAGCTGGCCACCGCGGCGGGGCAGGGCGTGATCGAGTTCCATCCCGATGGTGGCTCCAGCGGCGGCCGCATCCGGTTGCAGCGCGACGGTGCCGAATGGCGCGTCGACGTCGGCTGGCTGACCGGCGAGGTCCGCTCCGGCCCCTGGCGGGCGCAATGAAGCGGCGCGCGCGTGGCTTCACCCTGCTGGAAGTGATCATCGCTTTCGCCCTGCTGGGCCTGGCGTTGACCCTGCTGCTGGGCAGCCTGTCCGGTGGCGCGAAGCAGGTACGTGACGCCGAGCTGCGCACGCGTGCGGTGCTGCATGCACAGTCGTTGCTGGCCCAGACCGGTGTCGACGCGCCGCTGCAGGTGGGCAGCCAGCAGGGTGACTGGGAACAGGGGCGCTATCACTGGGAGCTGCAGGTCCAGCCGTGGGTGGAGCCACGCGCCGGCAACGTCGTGCAGGCCACGTCAGCGGGCACCCCATGGCTGGCCGAGCTGCAGCTGCGGGTGCGCTGGGGCGACAGCGAGCGCGAACAACTGCACTGGCGCAGCCTGCGCCTGTTGCCGCCCGACCTGGAGAACGCGCGATGAAGCGGCGCGCCGCGGGCTTCACCCTGGTCGAAGTGATGCTGGCCACCGTGCTGCTGGCCGGCGGCCTGGCACTGGCCTTTGCCAGCGTGCGCTCGGCGATGGCGGTCAGCCAGCGCGGCGAGCAGAACGCCGCTGAAAGCGAACGCATGCGCGCGGTCGAGTCGTTGCTGCGCAGGCAGCTGGCGGGTGCACTGCGCACCCCGCTGGAGGCCCCGGACCCCACCCGCGAACCCAACTTCTTCCAGGGCGAGGAGCAACGCATGCTGTTCGCCGCCGACCTGCCCGGTTACCTCGGCCGTGGCGGCCCCTACCTGCACGCGCTGCAGGTGGACGGACGCGGTGGCCAACAGCGCCTGCTGCTGGACCTCGTGCTGCTGCAGGAAGGCGAGCGCATCGCCGAGAATCCGCCGCGCCCGCCGGAGGTGCTGGTGGACAACCTGAAGTCGGTGCAGCTGCGCTATCGCGGCATCGATGCCAGCACCGGGCAGGTGACCGACTGGCTGCCGCGCTGGGATGACACCCGCCGCCTGCCGATGCTGGTGGAAATCCAGATCGTGCCATCCCGGGGCGCGCCGTGGCCGCCACTGGTGGTGGCGCTGCGTGCCGGTGGCAGTGGAGGCACGCGATGAGCCGTCAGCGCGGGGCGGCATTGGTGCTGGTGCTGTGGCTGATCGCATTGATGACGGCGCTGGTCGGTGCGTTCGCGCTGAGCGCACGGGTCGAGCACCTGCAGCAGCGCGTGCTGGATGACGATGCACGCGGGCAGGAACGTGCGCGCGCCGGCCTCGAATATGCCCTCCTGCGCCTGTCAGCCGATCCGCAACGGGCGCCCTGGCGTGCCGATGGCCGTACCTATCGCTGGCAGTTCGACGACGCCAGCATCGAGATCAAGGTGCTGGACGAGAACGGCAAGATCAACCTGAACCTGGCCGACGCCGCACTGCTGACCGCCTTCCTCAAGGCGCTGGGCGAAGACGATGCACAGGCCCGGCAGTTGGCCGGCGCCATCATCGACTGGCGCGACGAGGACAGCCTGCTGCAACCGGGCGGTGGCGCCGAAGCGCCGGACTACGCCGCAGCCGGATTGCCCTACGGCCCACGCAACAAGCGCTTCGAGACCCTGGGCGAGCTGCAGCGGGTCCTGGGCATGCGCGGACCCCTGTACCGGGCGATGCTGCCGCACCTGACCCTCTACAGCCGCCAGGCACGGCCGGATCCGCAGTTCGCCAGCGCGCCGGTGCTGACCGCGCTGGGCCTGGATGCGGACAGTGTGATGGCGCAGCGCGCACAGCAGGAGCGTGATGCAGATTCCGCTGGTGGCACGACAACGCTTGCCAGCAGCAGCGGCACCTATAGTATCGAGTCCGGTGCCATCGACGGCAGTGGACGCAGGTCGGTGGTGCAGGCAGTGGTACGCAGTGGCTCGGGCGGGGTTCCCGGGCGGACTTACACAGTGCTTCGCTGGGAGCAGGGAATGACAGCAAGATGACGGCGTGGCAGGACAGTCTGCGGCAGGTGCAGGGCCGGATCGGCCCGGGCGCCGGCCGTTTCCTGCGCTGGTGGCGGCAGTCGCTGCTGGCCTGGGTGCCGGTGCGCTGGCAATGGGCATTGGGCTGGGGCCAGGCACGCCTGCTGCTGCAGCACGAGGGCGACCAGCTGCAGGTCTGGCGTGAAGCCGGCGAACGCCGCGAAGCGGTAGCGCGCCTGCCGTGGCCGCTGTCGCCGGTGGAGCTGGACCGCGTGCTGGAGCCTCGCCTGCGTACTCTGCCGCGGGTATGGCTGCTGCCGGCGACGGACGTCCTGCGGCGTAGCCTGCGCCTGCCCGCTGCAGCGGCCGACCGCCTGCGCGCCGTGGTCGGTTTCGAGATCGACCGGCAGACCCCGTTCGAATCATCCCAGGTCAGTTATGACGTGCGTGAGCTCGGCGCGGGCGGCGAAGGCCAGCTGCAGGTCGAACTGGTGGCGTGGCCATTGCGGCAGCTGGACGCATGGCGCACCAGTGTGGGCCCATGGGCCGATGCGCTGGCGGGCGTCGATGCCATCGATGCGCAGGGCAACGTGCTGCAGGTGAACCTGCTGCCTCCCGCGCAGCGCCAACTGCGGCCAGACCCGATGCGACGCTGGAACCTGCTGCTGGCAGTGGCTGCCGTCGTGATGCTGGTACTGGCCGCGGTGCAGCTGCTCGACAACCGCCAGGCCGCCGCCGATGAGCTGCGTGCACAGGTCGAGCGCAGCGCGCGCAGTGCGCGAGGTGTGGCCAGCGAACGCGCGCAGCTGCAGGCGCTGATCGATGGCGCTGCATTCCTGGAGAAGCAGCGCAGCCAGCGCGCCGGCACCGTTGAAATCTGGAACGAACTGACCCGGCGCCTGCCGGAAGGTACCTACCTGGAGAAGCTGGCGATCGAGAACAACAACCTGCAGCTGATCGGCCTGAGCCGCGAGGCGTCGCAGCTGGTGCAGCTGCTGCAGGACGCACCGCAGTGGCGCAAGGTCAACCTGACCGGGGTGCTGCAGGCCGATGGCGCGGCCAGTGGCCGCGACCGCTTCACCATGACCGCCGAACTGCAGCCGTTGCCGGCCGCCGCACCAACCCCGGAGGCGGCCGATGCCGATGCCAAGCGCACGCCGTGACCGCTGGCTGGCGCTGGCACTGCTGCTGGCAGTGCTGGGCCTGGCCTATCTGCTGCTGGTGCACCCCTGGTTCACCCAGCCGCTGCGCGCGATCGATGCCGATGTCGCCGCCCTGCGCGAACGCGAGTCGCGCGTGCAGGCGCAGCTGCAGCAGCAGCCGCAGATCGAACAGCGCCTTCGCACTACCCGCGAGGCACTGCAGCAGCGGCCAGGCTTCCTGCGCGAAGCCACTGCCGAAGCTGCCGCCGCTGCATTGGGCGCCCGGCTGCAGGATGCGGTGGCGATGGCCAGCCCGGGCAACCGCAGCTGCACCATCAGCAACCGCACGCCGCTGACCGACAACCGACGCGACGCCGAGTTCGTGCGCGTCGCCATGCAGGTGCGCCTGCGCTGCGGGGTGGCCGAACTGGCCACCGTGCTGCACAGCCTGGAAACCGGCAGCCCACGCCTGTTCGTCGACAACCTCAACCTGATCGCGCAGCGCTTCCAGCAATCACCGAACGAATCGGGGCTGGGCCTGGACGTGTCCTTCGAGCTGGCCGGCTATCTGCTGCCGGGCGCTGCCGCCGATGGCACGGTTCCGGCGCCCGCTGCGACACCGGCACCGTCCGCGTCGCCGGCCGAGGCCGCACCTGCGCCGCAGCCGGCGCCCCCGTCCGAAGGGCAGGAGGTGGCCGATGAAGCTTGAGCAGATCAGCCTGCGTACCGGCTTCCTGCTGGCGCTGGCCGGTTGGGCGGCCGCCGTCTGGCTGGCGACCGGCTTCGGGCTGGGCAGCCAGCTGCCGGGTGCCGGCGGTGATGCCGACGCCGCGCCATCGCTGCCATCGCTGCCGCCGCTGGCGGCCGAGCGCATGGCCAGCGCCGACAGCTACAGCGCGATCGGTGAGCGCCCGTTGTTCGCCGAAGACCGCAGGCCGCGGCCTTATCTGCTGGGTGGCAGCGAACCGGCGGCCAGCGCCGCGTTGCGCCTCACCGGTGTGCTGCTGACCGGCGATTTCGGCATGGCCACGTTCACCACCGAACAGAACCGCTCGCTGCGCCTGCGCCTCAACGGCGAAGCCGTGGATGGCTGGCAGCTGGTGGCGCTGCAGCCGCGCCAGGCGACGGTGATCGGCCCCGGTGGCAACCAGGTCCTGGAACTGGCGGTGTTCAACGGCCAGGGCGGTGAGCCGCCGACGGTGCTGCGCGGTGCCAACGGCGCACCGCCTGCAGGTGCGATCGTGGTGCCGCCCTCGGCGGGCGCTCCGCCGGCGCCGCCACCGCCCGCGGCAATCCCATCGCCGTCGCCCGCTGGCAATGCACCAGCGCCTGCGGCGGCCGCTGCAACAACCCCACCGGCCAACAACAACGGTCCCAGTGAAGCGCAGATGCAGGCCATCCGCGAGCGCATCCAGGCCCGCCGCCGCCAGCTGCAGCAACAGCAGCAACAACCGTCGCCGCCCCCGGGCGATGGCACCAACCGATAGAGTGAATGCATGAACCTGCGTTTTCTTCCCTGGTCCTTTGCCCTCGCGCTGCTGGTCGGCTGCAGTACGGTGTCCGCGCCGCACGTGCAGCGCAACGGCAATCTGTCGCCCAGCGCCGACGCCGGCCAGGCGGCCGATGTCGCTGCCGATGCCGCCCGTGAAAGCCAGGGGGCACCGCAGGCGGTGATCCGCCGCGGCACCGGCACCATGATCAACCGCGAGGCCGCGCGTGCGCCGGCACCGGCGCTGCACGGTGCCAGTACCGGCGAGGCGACCTTCAACTTCGAAGGCGAATCGCTGCATGCGGTGGTCAAGGCCATCCTTGGTGACATGCTTGGCCAGAACTACGTGATCGCACCAGGCGTGCAGGGCACGGTCACCCTGGCCACGCCCAAGCCGGTATCGCCGGCGCAGGCACTGAACCTGCTGGAGATGGTGCTGGGCTGGAACAACGCGCGGATGGTCTACAGCGGTGGGCGCTACAACATCGTCGCCGCCGACCAGGCGCTGGCCGGCACGGTCGCGCCAAGCACGGCACCCGCGGCCAGCGCGCGCGGCTTCGAAGTCCGCGTGGTCCCGCTGCAGTTCATCTCCGCCACCGAAATGAAGAAGGTGCTGGAGCCGTACGCGCGCCCCAACGCCATCGTCAACGTGGACAGTGGCCGCAACGTGATCACCCTGGGGGGTACCCGCGCGGAACTGGAAAACTACCTGCGCACCGTCGAGATCTTCGACGTCGACTGGTTGTCGGGCATGTCGGTGGGCGTGTTCCCGATCCAGTCGGGCAAGGCCGAGCAGGTCGCGGCCGACCTGGAAAAGGTGTTCGGCGAAGAGAGCAAGACGCCCAGCGCCGGCATGTTCCGTTTCCTGCCGCTGGAGAATGCCAACGCCGTGTTGGTGATCACGCCGCAGGTGCGCTACCTGGACCAGATCCAGCAGTGGCTGGATCGCATCGACACCGCTGGTGGCAGCGCCCGCCTGTTCTCCTACGAGCTGCGCTACATCAAGGCGCGCGACTTGGCCGAGCGCCTCAGCGAGGCCTTCGCCAGCAGTGGCAACCGCGGCGGCTCCAGCCCGGCCTCGCTGGCACCGGGCGCCATTCCGTCGCAGCTGGGCGGCGACGGCGACCGTGGCATGGACAACAGCAGCAGCAACCTGGGTTCGACGCTGGGCGGAACCAGTGGTAGTGGCAGTGGCAGCAGCAATGGCAGCCTGAACCTGCCGCAGCGCCAGCCCGGCAACGTCAGTGTCAGCCTGGAAGTGGAGGGCGACCGCGTCGGCGTGTCGGCGGTGGAGGAAACCAACACCCTGCTGGTGCGCTCGACGCCGCAGGCGTGGCGCTCGATCCGCGAGGTGATCGAGAAACTGGACGTGATGCCGCTGCAGGTGCACATCGAGGCACAGGTGGCCGAAGTCGCGCTGACCGGTGACCTGAAGTACGGCGTGAACTGGTTCTTCGACAATGCCGTGGCCGGTCGCGCGCTCACCGGAGCCCTGGCGGGCCTGACCCTGCCGCCGGCTGCAGGTGGTTCGTGGAACACCTTCGCCGGCGGCGTCACCGGCAATGACGGTGTGGGCTGGGCCTTCACCGGCCACAACGCGGCCGCGGTGGTCAGTGCACTGGACAAGGTGACCGACCTGCGCCTGCTGCAGACGCCGTCGGTGTTCGTCCGCAACAACGCCGAGGCCACGCTCAACGTCGGCGACAAGGTGCCGATCAACACCACCACGGTGAACACCGGTGTGGGCACCAGCACCTACAGCTCGGTGCAGTACATCGACACCGGCGTGATCCTCAAGGTGCGCCCGCGCGTGACCCGCGACGGCACCGTGTTCCTGGATATCGTGCAGGAAGTCAGCAGCGCCTCGGACGTGCCGGAGGCCTGCAACCCGACCGAGCGCAACTGCAACCCGCGCATCTCGACCAAGAAGCTGTCCACCGAAGCGGCGGTGCAGAGCGGTGACACCATCATGCTGGCGGGCCTGATCACCGATTCGGCCACCGACGGCAGCAGCGGCATCCCGGGGCTGAGCAGGATTCCGGTGGTCGGTGCGTTGTTCGGGCAGAAGACCCGCACCAGCCGTCGTTCGGAAGTGATCGTGCTGCTGACCCCGACCATCGTCCGCAACAGCCAGGAATCGCGCAACCTGACCGACGAGTACAGCAAGCGCTTCCGCGCGATGGAGCCGCTGAACCAGCCGCGCGCGAAGAAGTAAGGGGTTACGGCCGGGCGGCGCCCGGCACCCGCCGAGGCCGGAGCAACGGCAACGGCCAAAGCGAAAGCAACAGCAACAGCAACAGCGGGTTTACTGAGGGAGGGTGGGTCGGCGTGGGGTGGCAGGACACGCCGTAAACCCGTCCCTGGGGGCTCGATGGCGCCATCCATGGCGCCAACGGTCCTGCCACCCCACGCCGACCCACCTCTGACAGACTCCCGCGGCTGTTGGTAGGTGTCGACCTTGGTCGACACGGTGGATCCGCGCCATGCGTGGATGACTGTCTGTCAGATTTCGAAATCAGAAAATGGGGTCAGATCCGTTTTCCTCTGGAAAACGGATCTGACCCCAGGCTTTGCCGACAGATCGCAGAAATCTGTCGAAGGCGGGGTGGGTCTGGTTGCGGGGGCGTGAGCCGCATGGATGCGGCGACCGAGCTTACATGGACGTACTTGCAGCGTCCCCCGCAACCGGACCCACCCCGCCATCCCACGGATAGCCGGCTTCTGCTGTTGCTTCGGCTTCGGCTCCAGCTCCAGCCTCCGCGGGTGCCGGGTGCAACCCGGCCGATACCCTCCCGGTGCTACGCTGTGGCCACCGACAACCACGGAGGCGGGATGGGGGCGATCGTGTTGTTGCCGCTGTGCGTGGACGATGCCGCACTCGACCGCTGCCTGGCCGCGCTGGATGCCGGCACGGCGCCAGGGACCGCGGTCTGGTTGGCCGATGACGCACAGACCGGGCCACGCGCGCAGGCGGTGGTGGAACACTGGCTGGCGCATACGCCGCTGCAGGCCGAGTACACCCGGCGCGCGCGGCCACTGGGCGAAGTCGCCCATCTGGACGAGATGCTGCGCGCCTGCGATGGCCTGGACGTGGCCGTGCTGGCGCCGGACAGCGTGCCATCACCCGGCTGGTTGCAGCAGTTGCAGGATGCCTTCGCCCGCGATGCCGCGATCGCCACCGCAACCCCCTGGTGCAATGCCGGCGAGACCGCCGCGTGGCCACGGCTGGGCGAGATCAATCCCGAGCCGCAGGACCCGGTCCTGCTGGCGCACACCTGCGCGACGCTGCCGACGCTGCACCCGGAGCTGCCATCGGCGGTCACCCACGCGGTGCTGGTGCGCGGCAACGCGCGCCGTCGCGCCGGCGGCCTGGACGTGGACAGCTACGCTGGCTGGAACGCGGCACTGGTCGACCTCAGCCTGCGCATGGCCGGCCTTGGCTGGCGCAACGTGCTGTGCGAGACCGCCTTCGTCAGCCGGGCAGGGGAGGCGGTCAGCCGCGATGGCGATCTGGAGGCCCTGGCCGCGCGCTGGCCGGCCTGGGTACCGCGGCTGGCCGATTTCCTGATGCGCGACCCGCTGCACGGGCTGCGCGCCGACCTGCAGCAGCGCATGCGGCAGGCGATAATGCCGAAGGAACAGGGCGACCTGTTCGTCCCGTCAGTGCCGGAGCCACCCGTTTGAATGTTGCCATCGCCGCCATCGTCGTCACTTACCAGAGTGGGAGCACCATCGATGCCTGCCTCTCGCGCCTGCGCCAGGCGCAGGATGTGGCCGAGATCCGGGTGATCGACAATGGTTCGCTGGATGGCACCCTGGACATCGTGCAGCGGCATGCCAGCCACGATCCACGCGTGCGCTTCGTCGGCAACCCGGACAATCCCGGCTTCGCCGCCGCCAACAACCAGGGCGTGGCCGACTCGCACAGCCCGTGGCTGGCCTTCATCAACCCGGACCTGATGGTCGAGCCGGACACGCTGGCCGAACTGCGCTCCCGCGCCGAAGCGCTGGGCGACTGCCTGCTGGGCGTTGAACAGGTGGACGAGCATGGCCATGCCGACGAGGCGGTGCGCCGCCGCGACCCGGATTTCCTGAGGATGCTGCGTTCGCCCGGCAAGGGCTCGAAGCTGGCGGTTCCGCGTGAGCCGCACCAGGCACTGCAGCGGGTGCCGGCACTGTCCGGCGCACTGCTGATGATGCCGCGCGCGCTGTTCGACCGTATCGGTGGCTGGGACGCGGGCTATCGCCTGCACGCCGAGGACCTGGACCTGTGCCGGCGCGCGCGCGAAGCCGGCGCGGTGGTAGCGATCGCCAACGACCTGCAGGTTACCCATGTGCGCGGTGTCTCCAGCCGCTCGCGGCCGTTCTTCGTGGAATGGCACAAGCACAGGGGGCTGTGGCGCTACTTCCAGAAGTTCGAGGCCAGGCAGCGTTCGCTGCCGGTGCGCGCGGCGGTATGGGCTGCGATCTGGGCGCATGCGCTGATGCTGGTGCCGCGCCTGCTGCGCAGGTCGTTGTAGAGCCGAGCCCACGCTCGGCTGCATGGAAAGGGTCATCCACGCATGGTGTGGCTCCACTCGCCGCGCCCACGGTTCACTCCGCCGGGCGCATAATCCGCCCCATGCCTATCATCCAGTCCCTGCTCGACACCGACCTGTACAAGTTCACCATGATGCAGGCGGTGCTCCACCAGCACCCCGGCGCCCAGGTGCAGTACCGGTTCAAGTGCCGCACCCCCGGCATCGACCTGGCAAGCTACATCGCCCAGATCGATGAGGAAATCGACCACCTGTGCAGCCTGCGTTTCAGCGACGCTGAACTGGACTACATGCGTGGCCTGCGCTTCGTGAAGCCGGACTTCGCCGATTTCCTCGGCCTGTTCCATCTGGACCGCAAGTACATCCAGCTGCGTGCGTCGACGGCCGTGCCCGGCGAGATCGAGCTGGACATCACCGGCCCGTGGCTGCACACCATCCTGTTCGAAGTGCCGCTGCTGGCGATCATCAACGAAGTCTGGTTCCGCAACACCACCACGGCCGACTTCGCCGAAGGCGAGCGCCGCCTGCAGGCCAAGGCCGCGCTGCTGCGCGATACCCCCGGTTTCGAGCACTGCCGCATCGCCGACTACGGCAGCCGCCGCCGCTACTCGCGTGACTGGCATGCCCGCCTGCTGCCGCTGCTGCGCGACGCGCTCGGCCCGCAGCTGGTCGGTACCAGCAACGTCCACTTCGCGCGCCTGTATGGCATGACCCCGCACGGCACCATGGCCCACGAGTACCTGCAGGCGTTCCAGGCGCTCGGCCCGCGCCTGCGTGATTCGCAGGTGGCAGCACTGGAATCGTGGGCGCGCGAGTACCGCGGCGATCTTGGCATCGCGCTGTCCGACGTGGTCGGCCTGGACGCGTTCCTGCGCGACTTCGACATGTATTTCTGCAAGCTGTTCGACGGTGTGCGCCATGACTCCGGCGATCCGTTCGACTGGGGCGACCGCATGCTGGCGCATTTCCAGCAGCGCCGGGTCGATCCGCGCAGCAAGGTGCTGGTGTTCAGCGATGGGCTCGACATCGCCAAGGTGATGCGGCTGTACGACTACTTCCGCGGTCGCTGCCAGGTCGCGTTCGGCGTTGGCACCCACCTGACCAATGACCTCGGCCCGACGCCGCTCAACATCGTCATCAAGATGGTCCGCTGCAACGGCCAGCCGGTGGCCAAGCTCAGCGATTCGCCGGGCAAGAGCATGTGCGACGACCCGGGTTACCTGGCCTACCTGCGCCAGGTGTTCGAATTGCCGCAGCCGGAGTAATACCGGCCTGCAGGGCTTACAGGTAGTCGACGACCACCAGGTAGGCGCCCTGCAGCGGCTGCTGCTTCGAAGCCTGCACGCTGTAGCGCTCGGAGAAGGCGATATCGCCGGCGCGCATCGCGCTGGCCGACACCGACAGCTTCTGGCCCTGGCGCTTGCCGTCACGCAGCGTCGCCGCCTGGCCATCGGCCAGTGCCGT
The DNA here is from genome assembly GCF_000284595.1 of Stenotrophomonas maltophilia D457. Lineage (GTDB taxonomy): Bacteria > Pseudomonadota > Gammaproteobacteria > Xanthomonadales > Xanthomonadaceae > Stenotrophomonas > Stenotrophomonas muris. The sequence goes on from NC_017671.1 coordinate 682,798, forward strand.
CACGGCCACCGTCGAGCCCTTGGCCGACGGTGGGCAGGCCGCCAGGCTCAGCTCACCCTGGGACAGGTTCGTCGTGCAGCCCGGCTCGGCGATACGGCCGCTGAAACGGATGCTGCCGCTGCTGGCCTGGGCCAGCGCACTGACGGACATCAGGGCCACGCACAGCAGAATGGAGTTCCTCATGACACGTTCTCTGGTTCGGTGTGTCCTAGTTAGCGACAGGATCGATCAACCTTTAATAGGACGATTCCGAATCTGCTAGGGCCATCACCAAGAAAGAGTGATGCGCATCAAAGAAGCCAAATTCCCCCTGAAAAATGCCTGTTTCCGCGCGTGCCGAACGCGTCGCGCAATGCGACATCCCCAGTCGTTTGTAGCGTGACCGGACCCCGCGTCAAATCCCCCGCACCCCGAGGCTGTGATTTCGCCTAACACGTCACATTTAAGGCGTCAATGAATTGGCGTTCAGAAAAATAATGAGACTTTCATCACAGTTGTGCCTATACTTGCGTCACGGATTCAGGGAGAGGTATGTCCGAGTCCGGCCACAGGTGAGACGCAAGGATGGGTCTTGTTAGCCCGGCAGTGCTCCTTGCTTCCTCCTCTACTTCTCATCTCTTCAGTAGGGTTAGGTAAAAGCGAATGCACAAGATGAACCTCATTGCCGCTCTGATGCTGGCCGCCGCTCCGCTGGCCGCCAACGCCGCCGACGGCACCATCACCTTCAATGGCAAGGTGACCGACAAGACCTGCACCATCTCGACCCCGGGCGGCAAGGACTTCGCCGTGACCCTGCCGACCGTGTCCAAGAACACCCTGGCCACCGCCGGTGCCGTTGCGGGCCGTACCCCGTTCGCCATCAACCTGACCAAGTGCAGCGCCGGCAACGTCGCCACCTACTTCGAGCCGGGTTCGACCGTCGACTTCAACAGCGGCCGCCTGGTCAACCAGGCCTCGGCCAACGCTGCCACCAACGTGCAGCTGCAGCTGCTGGGCTCGAACAACCAGTTCCTGCCGATCAAGGCTGCCGGCGCTGGCCTGGCGCAGACCAACTCGCAGTGGGTCACCGTCGGCACCGACGGCTCGGCCGATCTGAACTACTACGCTGAGTACTACGCCACTGCCGCCGCCACCCCGGGCGACGTCACCAGCAGCGTCAAGTACACGATCATCTACAACTGATCGTCGTCGTACCCGCATTGGCCGGCGTACGCGCCGGCCAGTGCTTCGCGGCCCCTGGCCACACCCCTCGAGCGTAGTACTTCCGATGAAAGCAATCTTTCCCCGGGCGCTGCTGCTGGCAGCGTTCACGCTGCCCTTCTGCCAGAACGCTCTGGCCGGCGTGGTGGTCAACGGCACGCGAGTGATCTATCCGGCGCAGGCGCGCGAAGTGACCGTGCAGGTCGACAACGTGGGCGATTCGCCGGCGCTGGTCCAGGCCTGGATCGACAGCGGCGACGCCAACCAGACCGCCGACAACAGCGACGCCCCGTTTGTACTGACGCCGCCGATCGCGCGTGTCGAGCCGGGCCGCAGCCAGGCGCTGCGCGTGATCTTCTCCGGTGCGCAGCTGCCGACCGACCGTGAGTCGGTGTTCTGGCTCAACGTGCTGGATGTGCCGCCGTCGCCCGACAACGCCGACAGCGGCGACCAGAATTACCTGCAGGTCGCGTTCCGTTCGCGCCTGAAACTGTTCTACCGGCCGCAGGGCCTGAAGGGCGTCGCCAACGACGCGCCGGCAGCGTTGCGCTGGACCCGCACGGGCGATCGCCTGCGGGTGGAAAACCCCAGCCCCTTCCACGTCACGCTGGCCGAAGTGCATGCCGTGACCGGCAGCAGCGAGAAGACCGTCGAGGACAAGGGCGCCATGGTCGCGCCGAAGCAGAGCCTGGAGTTCACCGCACCGGCGGGCTCCGACCAGGTGCGCTTCATCACCATCAACGATTACGGCGGTCGGGTGGAGCACACGGTCCGCCTCGGCAGTACCGGGGGCTGAACGCGCCGCGCCGGCCATGGGCCTGCGCATCCCGCCACCGCCGCCGTGCGGCGAATTGAAGGAATGTCAGTGTGATCGGAAACAGATTGACATTGTCGATCCACCAGGCGATCTGCCTGCTGGTTGCTGGCGTGGCCTGCCCAGGATGGGCGCTGGCTGCGCCGGCCAATCTCGGCGAACAGGCGCTGATGGCGCAGAGCGGTGCGGCCAATGCGCGTGCACCCGAGTCGGCCCAGTTCAACTCCAGCTTCCTCTCCGGCCAGGCCAAGCAGGTCGACCTGGCCTCCTTCACCAATGGCAACCCGATGGTGGCTGGCACCTACCGTGTCGACGTCTACGTCAACGGCGGCTGGCAGGGCCGTCGCGATCTGCAGTTCAAGGCCGATGAGCAGGGCCGCGTCGACGCCTGCCTGCCGCTGCCGATGCTGGAAGAAATGGGTGTGGACAGCGAGGCCGTGCTGCTGCAGCAGGACCCGACGCTGCCGACCGACACGACCAGCTGCGTGCCGGTACAGCGGCGCATGGCCAATGCCTATGGCATCTATGACAGCGGCAACCTGCGCTACGACCTCAGCATCCCGCAGGTGTTCCTGCGCCGCGAGGCGCGCGGCTACGTCAATCCGTCGCTGTGGGACCGCGGCATCAACGCTGGCTTCGTCGGCTACAGCTTCAACGCCATCGACAGCGACAGCCGCGTTGAAGGGGGGCAGCGCAATCGCAGCGCCTACCTCGGCCTCAACGCCGGCCTGAACCTGGGAGGCTGGCAGTTCCGCCACGATTCCAACCTGACCTGGTCCGAAGGCAACGGCCGCCACTGGCAGAGCATTGCCACCTATGCGCAGCGCGGCATCCCGCAGGTGCGCGGCATGCTCACCATTGGTGAGGCCTACACCACGGGCGAGCTGTTCGATTCGATCGGCTACCGGGGTGCCAGCCTGGCCAGCGACGACCGCATGCTGCCCGATTCGCTGCGCGGTTACGCACCGGTCGTGCGCGGCATTGCCGAAACCAACGCGCGCATCGAAGTGCGCCAGAACCAGCAGCTGATCTACTCCTCCACCGTATCGCCGGGCAGCTTCGTCATCGACGACCTGTACCCGACCGGCTACGGCGGCGACCTGGAAGTGAGCGTGATCGAGGCCGACGGCCGCCGCCGCGAATTCAAGGTGCCGTTCGGTTCTGTGCCGCAGATGCTGCGCGAAGGCGTGTCGCGCTACTCGCTGACCGCCGGCCAGGTGCGCAACAAGCTGCTGGCCGATGAGCCGTGGCTGGTGCAGGGTACCTACCAGCGCGGCATCGGCAACCAGTTGACCCTGTACGGCGGCAGCGCGCTGAGCGAAGGCTACCTGTCGCTGCTGTACGGTGTCGGCCTGTCCACGCGCGTCGGTGCCTTCGCTGCCGACGTCACCCATGCACGGACCTCGTTCGACCACTACGGCAGCCATACCGGCGCCAGTGTGCGGCTGAGCTACAGCAACATGATCGGCGAGACCGGGACCAACCTGACCCTGGCCGCCTACCGCTACTCCACTGAAGGCTTCTACAGCCTGCAGGACGCGCTGTATGGCCGTGATTCGGACAAGCGCGGCATCGATCCGACCACCCGTGGCCGTCAGCGCAGCCAGTTCCAGGTAACGCTGAACCAGCCGCTGGGCCGACGTGGCGGTGCGCTGTACGTGACCGGCTCGGTGCGTGACTTCTACGACCGTTCCGGCACCTCCAAGCAGTACCAGGTGGGCTACAACAACGCCTGGCGCTCGGTGAACTACGGTTTCTCGGCGCTGCGCACCGAAGAAGGCGTGCTCGGCCGTTCCGATACCCAGTACCTGCTGTCGATGAGCGTGCCGCTGGGCCGGGGCACCCACCCGGTGTCGTTCAGCGCCGACCTTGGCGCGCGCGACCGCGGTGGCTACGACAACAGCCGCGTCGGCATCACCGGTTCGGCCGGCGTCGACAACAACTTCAGCTACGGCGTGGCCCTGTCCGATTCCCGCGAGGGTGGCACCACTGCGGTCGGCAATGCCGAGTACCGCAGCCGCTACTCGGCGTTGAACGCCACCTACAGCCACTCGCGTGATTTCCGCCAGGCGTCGGTCGGTGCCAACGGCAGCGTGGTCGTGCATCCGGGCGGCTTCACCTTCACCCCGCAGCGCGGCGACACCATGGTGCTGGTCGAAGCGCCGGGCGCGCGCGATGCGATCGTCAGCAACGCGCCGGGCCTGCGCGTCGATGGCCGCGGCTACGCCGTGGTGCCGTACGTGTCGCCGTACCGCCTCAACACCGTCACCCTCGATCCGCAGGGCATGGCCCACGACGTCGAACTGGAAAGCACCAGCCAGTCCATCGCGCCGTTCGCCGGTGCCATCAGCTACCTGCGCTTCGACACCCGCAAGGGCAACGCGCTGCTGATCCAGGTGCGCAACGCCGATGGCCGCAGCATGCCGTTCGGTGCGCAGGTCAAGGACGAACAGGGCCAGCCGGTCGGCATGGTCAGCCAGGGCGGCCGCCTGTACGTGCGCAGCGAGAAGAACCAGGGCCAGTTGCAGGTCGAGTGGGGCGCCGGTGCCGACCAGCGCTGCACCATTGATTACCAGGTACCGGCGGGCGCCGATGCGTCCAAGACCGGCTTCATCCCGCTGGAGGCAGCATGCCGATGATTTCTTCCCGTGGCCGCAAGGCGCTGGCCGCGCTGGCCGTACTGGGCGGCGTGCTGCTGGCGCAGCAGGCCAGCGCCGCCTGCCGCATCCAGAACAGCTGGTTCATCGCCCAGGACGTGACCATGGACATGGGCCAGATCGTGATCCTGCCCAGCACCCCGGTCGGCGGTGTGATCAAGGAAATCAGTGAACCGATCACCCAGCAGAACAGCGTTGCCCGCTGCGATTCCTGGACCGGCGGTCGTTCGATCGGTGAGTACGTCAACGCAGCGCAGAAGCGCCCCGTGGCCGGCTTCTCGAACGTCTATGAAACCGATGTGGCAGGCGTCGGCATCCGCCTGTACCGCGATTCGGGTGCGATCCAGACCTACTACCCGCACTCGATCAACTTCGGTGGCGGTTCCGTGGTCAGCCTCATCGGTGGCCAGTTCCGCATCCAGCTGATCAAGACCGCTGCGCAGACCGGTTCGGGCGTGATCGCGCCGAACGGCCGCTTCACCAACTACTACTTCGACGGCGATGGCCCCGGGCGCCCGGTACTGACCTCGACGTTCAAGGGCTCGGGCACCACCGTGGTCAGCCCGACCTGTGAAGTGCAGGCCGGCAGCCGCAACATTGCCGTCGATTTCGGCAGCGTGCCCAACACCACCTTCACTGGTGTCGGCTCCAAGGCCGTTGATCGCGACTTCGAGATCCGCCTGAACTGCCAGGGCAGCAACGTTGCCGCCTACCAGAGCAAGATCGGCATCCGCCTCGATGCCGACCAGGACAGCTCGAACATGCCGGGCGTGCTGAAGCTGAGCGCGGCCAGCAACAGTGCCACCCGCATCGGCATCCAGATGGTCCAGCGCGATAGCAGCACCGAGCGTGAAGTGCGCTTCGGCCAGACCATCAGCGTTGGCACCACCGCGCCGGGTACCAGCGTCATGGCGCTGCCGCTGCGCGCGCGCTACGTGCAGACCCAGGCCGGTACGGTGGGCGCGGGTGTCGCAAACGGCCAGGCCACGTTCACCATCCAGTACGAGTAAGGCCGCCCCGGCGGCTGCCCCTGCTGCGTTCCGCCGCAACGTCGCCCGGCTCACGGGCGGCGTTGACTGCGTCTTGATCCTGCAACGATGAAGATCGATGCCACGACGCGCATACAGACGCCTTAGTGTGATGTATGTCGCGAATTTGGAGTTTCCTCATGAGGTGACCGTCTCCTGCCTGCGGGTGCTGGACGGCAACACCGAAAGGATCCAGACGTGGCTACTGCTGCTTGCCCCCTTCCGCGCCGGCTTTCGGGAGCGCTCCGGTGAAGGTCCTGTCGGTGTTCGGCACGCGACCGGAAGCCATCAAGATGGGGCCGCTGGTGCGCGCCCTGGCACACGCTGCGGATATCGAATCGGTGGTCTGCATCACCGGGCAGCACCGGGCGATGCTCGACCAGGTGATGGCGCTGTTCGAGATCACCGCCGACCATGACCTCGATGTCATGGTGCCCAACCAGACCCTCAATGGCCTGTGTTCCAGGCTGTTCGAACGGCTTGACGCGCTCTACACGCAGGTCCGCCCCGACTACGTGCTGGTGCATGGCGATACCACCACGGCGATGACCGCGGCCCTGGCCGCGTTCCATCACCGCATCCCGATCGGCCATGTCGAGGCCGGCCTGCGCACCGGCGACATCCACCGGCCGTGGCCGGAGGAGATGAACCGGCGGGTGATCGATGTGGTCGGCCATCAGTTGTATGCACCCACTCCCGGCTCGCGCGCCAACCTGGCCCGTGAGCATCTGGGCGGGCAGATCCTGGTCACCGGCAACACCGTCATCGATGCCCTGCAGCAGACCGTGCAGCGGCTGGATGCCGATCCGGCACTGCGTGCGCAGGCCGACGAACCCTTCCATATGCTCGACCCCGGCCGCCGGCTGCTGCTGGTCACCGGCCATCGCCGCGAGAGTTTCGGCCAGGGCTTCGAGGACATCTGCCGTGCGCTGGCCGAGCTGGCACGGCGGCCGGACCTGCAGGTGCTGTACCCGGTGCACCTCAACCCGAACGTGCAGGGCCCGGTCAATGCCCACCTCGGCAACCTCGACAACGTGCACCTGGTGCCGCCGCAGGATTACCTGCGCTTCGTGCGCCTGATGCAGCGCGCCGACGTCATCCTCACCGACTCCGGTGGCGTGCAGGAAGAAGCCCCGGCGCTGGCCAAACCGGTGCTGGTGATGCGCGATGTCACCGAACGGCCGGAGGCGGTCGAGGCCGGTGTGGTCACGCTGGTCGGCACTACGCCCTCGCGCATCGTCGATGCGGTCAACGCGGTGTTGGCACGCCCCCCGCAGCCGGCCCGCTTCGACCCCGATGCCAGCCCGTACGGGGATGGCCGCGCCAGCGCCCGCATCGTCGCCGCCCTGCGCGGTGCGCCCCTTCCCGAATTCTCGCCCGGCGTCCGCAGCAGCGGCGCCGTCCACCCCATCCACGCGAAGTGACGCCATGACCCAGACCGGCCGCTCTTCCCTGTTTGCATCCGCCGCTGCGTTCGTCCTGTCGGGCGTGGTTGGCAGTGCCCATGCCGCCGACAGCGTCGCCGGCCAGTTCACCGAATGGAGCAGCGACAGCACGGTGAACCGGCAGATGACCCTGCGCGAACTCGGTTTCCGCCAGCCACTGGTGCTGAGCGGGCAGGAGAGCCAGCGCGAGGTCTACCTGCCGGTGCCGGCCGGTGTGGCCACCCGCGACGCGCAGCTGCAGCTGGATGGGCGCTATGTGCGCGGCCACGCCGGGCGCACCTCGGGCCTGTGGTCGGTCGATGGCGACCCGATCGCGGCGCGTTCGATCACCGATGCCCAGGGCGATGCCAGCCAGCTGCTGGCCATCGATGGCGAACCCCGCCAGAGCGGCTTCGTACGGGTCGGCGTCGGCTGGTGGTCGATCGTGTCCGATTACCAGTGCGCCGACCAGAGCGCGCCGGCCAATGTGCTGCGGCTGTCGCCGGACTCGCGTTTCAGCTACCGCTTCGACGGCCGCGCCGTGGATACCGTGGCCAAGGCGTGGGGGGCGCTGCCACCGCGGGTGCGCCTGCTGGTGGATGGCAAGGCGCTGCAGGCACCGGCCTACGATGCGGCTTGGCGCATCGGTACCGCGTTGCAGGCCGGGGGCAAACAGGTGCAGGTGGTGGCCCTGCCCAAGGTCGGTGACAGCGTTGACCTGGCCGGTATCAGCATCCCGGCCAGCCTGCAGGGCGTGCCGGCCTACGCCGCGCTGGCCACGGGTGAGCGCGCGCATGCGATCAGGGATCTGGCCGAAGTCGGCGCGCTGCTGTCATTGCGCGACAGCGGGCCGTTGGCCGCCGATGTGATGATCGGCAGCGATGCACTGCGCGCCGGCGTGCGTGCGGCGCTGGATGCGCTGGCCGTACAGGTCGGCGCGGCAGGGGCCGATGCGGGCACCGCGTTCGCCGCGTGGCGCGGCACCGGCATGGGCGGCCTGGAAAAGCCCGCCGCCAACGCGTCGGTCAGCGTGGTGGCCGTGGCCGGGCGTCCGACGCTGGTGGTCGACCCGGCGGCGGCGGGCAAGGTCGCCGGGCTGCTCGCCGAGCAGTGGCGCAGCTATGCACTGGGCCGCAGCCTGCAGGTCAGCGCAGCGGGCACGCCCAGACTGGACGGTGACCAGGTACTGCTGAGCCGGCTCGGCAACATCGCCGGCACCATGGATGTGGTGACCCGCGCCGACCGCAGCGCCAGCTTCGACCTCGGCGCACTGTCGGCCGATGGCCGCCTGCCCGAGCAGGTGGTGATCGATGTCTCGGCGGCCCCCAACGCGGCCGGGCAGGGCGCGGTCGCCACGATCTACCTCAACGATTACCTGCTGGGTGGCAAGCTGCTGTCGGCCAACGGCCAGCCGCAACGGCTGGTGGCCAAGGTGCCGGCCTACGCGCTGTCGGCACGCAACGAGATCCGTGTCAGCTTCCTGCGCCAGCCGGCGCGTCCCTACTGCCACGATCCGGCCACGGGCTATCCGGTCTCGATCCTGCCCAGCAGCCACCTGACCTTGGCCAAGCGTTCGCTGGGCAGTGACTTCGTGGGTGCCAGCAGCCAGCTGTCGCGCGGCAACCAGGTGTTCGTGCCCGGCACCTGGCTGCAGGATGCGCCGGCCTCGCTCGGCAAGGTCATCGCGGTGACCAGCGCAGTGGGCGCATCGCCGGAGGCATCGGAACTGAAGGTGGTCGAAGCCGGTGCCGTGGTCAGCCCGGGCGCGCCGTGGCTGGCGTTCGGCGTGGCGCCATCCGGTGTCGATATGGCCGGCCTGAAGGATGGCCACCTGCTGATCGGCGGCAAGCCGCAACCGCTGTTGGATGTGAGCGGGCTGGATCGTGCCGCGGTGGTGCAGGTGGGGTCGTCCGGTGGCCAGCTGGGCGTTGTTTACAGCGACCTCGGTGCGCAGTCACCGCCGTTCGGCGCCCCATTCCGTTTGCTGCGGGGCGATCTCGCCGTGCTCGACGGCAGTGATGCCGTGCGCGAATTCGACCGCCAGGATCCCTACGGCACGCGTATCGCGCAGGACGGCAACCCGCAATCGAAGTGGGAACGGCACATGGTCTGGCTGCTGCTGCTGGTCGGCGTGATCGTGTTCGCGCTGCTGGCCGCCCGCGTCACCCAGGTGCGTCGCCGCAAGTCCGCCAACACAGGGCACTGATCCACCGTGGACGGTCTGTTCTGGAACATCCAGCTGGCCAACTACTACGCCGCCCTGGAAACCACGGCGGCGGCGGTGGCCGTGCTGATCCTGATCTCCAGCCTCGATGACCTGTTCATCGATGTCTGGTACTGGGTACGCGAGAGCTGGCGCGCGCTCACGATCAAGCGCCGCGATGCCTACCGGCCGCTGACCCAGGACGACCTGCTGCAGCGCCCGCAGCAGCCGCTGGCGATCATGGTGCCGGCGTGGATGGAGTACGACGTCATCGCGCAGATGGTGGAGAACATGATCAACGTGCTCGATTACCGCGAGTACGTCGTGTTCGTCGGCACCTATCCCAACGACCAGCAGACCATCGATGAGGTCGAGCGCATGCGTCGCCGCTACAAGCGCCTGCGCCGCGTGGAAGTGCCGCACGACGGGCCGACCAGCAAGGCCGACTGCCTGAACTGGCTGATCCTGGCGATCTTCGACTACGAGAAGCGCCACGACATCGAGTTCGCCGGGGTGATCCTGCACGATAGCGAGGACGTGCTGCATCCGATGGAACTGCGCTTCTACAACTACCTGCTGCCGCGCAAGGACATGATCCAGCTGCCGGTCACCTCGCTGGACCGCGAGTGGTATGAGCTGGTTGCCGGTGTCTACATGGACGAATTCGCCGAATGGCACGCCAAGGATCTGGTCGTGCGTGAAAGTGTTTCCGGCATGGTGCCATCGGCGGGCGTCGGTACCTGCTTCTCGCGGCGCGCGCTGCTGGCGCTGAGCGCGCAGACCGGCAACCAGCCCTTCAACACCGACAGCCTCACCGAGGACTATGACGTCGGTGCGCGGTTGGCGGCGATGGGCATGCAGTCGATCTTCGCCCGCTTCCCGGTGCAGTTCCGCGTGCGTCGCCCGTCCTGGTTCGGCTGGGGGCCGGTGCGCGAGCGCACCCAGCAGATGGCGCTGTGCGTGCGCGAGTACTTCCCCGACAACTTCCGTGCCTCGTACCGGCAGAAGGCGCGCTGGGTGCTGGGCATCGGCCTGCAGAGCTGGGAGTCGCTGGGCTGGCGTGGCTCGCTGGCCACCAAGTACCTGCTGGCGCGCGACCGCAAGGGCATCATCACCTCGTTCGTCAGCATCATTGCCTACCTCATCTTCCTGCAGCTGCTGCTGTTCTGGCTGCTGAAGATGTCCGGGGTGTGGACGATGCAGTTCCCCAGCGTGTTCCAGGCCGGTACCTGGCAGATGAACGTCGCGCTGCTGACCACCGCAGCGCTGGCCACCCGCGTCGTGCAGCGCTTCTACTTCGTCAACCGGCTGTACGGCTGGGAGCATGCCTTGATGTCGATCCCGCGGATGGTGGTCGGCAACATGATCAATTTCATGGCCACCGCGCGTGCGTGGAAGGTGTTCCTGGCTTACCTGCTGTTCGGCAAGCGCATGGTCTGGGACAAGACCATGCACGACTTCCCGGATGCGGCGCAGCTGGTGCAGACGCGCAAGCAGCTCGGCGAGCTGTTGACCACCTGGCAGGCGGTGGAGCCGGAGCGCCTGCAGCAGGCGCTGGACCAGCAGCATGCCGGCCGGCAGCAGCCACTGGGCCGCATCCTGCTCACCCAGGGGTGGCTGGATGATGAAACGCTGGCCGAGGCGATCGCCTTCCAGGGCGACCTGCCTCGTGCGGTGATCGACGTGGACTACCTGCGCGCCTGCCACTTCCCGGTCAGTGCCGATGCCTGCGTGCAATGGCGCATGTTGCCGCTGCCACCGCGCCAGCAGGGCACCCTGCGGCTGGCCGTGGCCAGCCCATTGCCCGAAGAAGCGTTGGCGCTGCTGAAGCAGGAAACCCACAGCGAGCACATCGAACAGAGCATTGCCCGCGAAAGCGAAATCAACGCAGGCCTGCGCCTGATCGGCGGCGACCGGCACTGGCAGCTGGACAACGTGCCCCTGCTGGGCGACCTGCTGGTGGAGATGCGCCTGATCGACCACGCGCGCTTCGAGATCGCATTGGACGCGTACAAGCCGCAGCGCGACGGCCGCATCGGCGATTACCTGGTCAAGCAGGGCATCACCACCGAAGACGCCGTGGCCCAGGCCATGCAGGAGCAGCGCCGGCGTGCGGCCGCGCTGCAGTCGCCGCCTCCCGGAGCCTTGCCGGCATGAAGACCACGCTGCTGTCCTCCGTCATTGCCGTGGCACTGGCCACGGCGGCCGCGCCGGTGCTGGCCCAGGCCGATGCAGCACTGCCGTTGTCCGGTGCGGCCTACCGCGTCGCCGAGCAGGCGTTTGCCGCCTATGAGCGCGGTGACTACCCGGCGGCTTACCGGCAGTCCACCGAAGCGATCCGGCTGCGCCCGGACGTGGTGCGGCTGCGCCTGTTGCAGATCTATGCGCTGCAGAAACTGGGGCGGGGTGCCGAGGCCCAGCAGCAGGCACGTCGTGCACTGGATGCGGGGTTGAAGGATCCGGCGTTGCCGGCGCTGGCCGCTGCCACCGCTGCGCGCAGCACGCCCCCGGATGCCAGGAGCGGGCGTGCACCCTCCCCACCGCGCGTGGCTGGCAGCGGCGCAGACCGCGCCAGGCAGCAGGCCTACGCGCTGGCCACCGAGGCCTACGCCGCCTATGACGCCGGGCGGATGGGAGAGGCAGCCAGCAAGGCCGAGCAGGCCTTCCGGCAGCAGCCAACGCAGGGCGCCTGGGCGATGCTGTGGGTGGCCGCGCTGGAGGCACAGCAGCAGCCCGAACAGGCCGACGCCGCCATTGCCACCGCGCTGCAGCTGGGCGCGCCGAATGTCGAGGCATTGCGCGCACGGCGCGTGGCGCTGGATCGACAGCGCGCGCTGCTGCAGGCCCAGCAGGCGTACCGGTCGCTGTCCACGCAGGATGATGCCGCGGCCGTTGCGCAGGCACGTGCCGCTGTCGAGCTGGCACCGGAGGTGGCGACGTACCGGTTGCTGCTGATTACCGCGCAGCTGCAGCAGGGGCAGCTGGCCGACGCCGAGCGCAGTGCCGACCAGGCGTTGCAGGCCGACGGCCAGGATCTCAATGCGCGGGTGATGCGCGGCTACCTGCGCCAGCGCCAGGGCAACAGCCTGCTCGCCAACGAGGACTTCGACGCCGCGCTCGCCATGCCGGGCTCAACGACGCAGCAGCGCAACGTGCGCCTGCTGGCGGTGGATGCGGCCCTGGCCGCTGGGGATCGCGCACGTGCGGCTGCACTGCTGGCGCCGCTGCGCGCGGCATTGCCAGCAGATGCCAGCGATGCACGCGCGCAGCAGCTGCTGCAGCAGGGCATCGAGCAGCGCGCCAAGGCGGTCCGTTCCAGTCGCGAGCGTCCGCGTTTGAGCGCGCAGACCTATCCGGCGCCGTTCCAGCACTGCCAGTCTGGCGACAGCGGCAACCGTTGCGAGTTGATGCCGGCCGACCTGCAGGGCGAGGGTGGTGCCGCACAGCGTGCCTACGCGGCCTACGCGCGCCGGGACTATGCCGAGGCCATCGGTGAGGCGCGGCAGGCCGTGCAGCTCGCACCGGACGACGCGAGCCTGCACGGCCTGCTGACCACCACGCTGGCGGCAGGCAACCGCAGCCAGCAGGACGAAGCACGGCAGCGCCTGGATGCGGCGCTGGCACAGCGCCCTGACGATGCGGAGGCGCTGATGCAGCGCGGCTACCTCAACCAGAAGGCGCACGAGCCGGCGCGCGCACTGGCCGACTTCCGTGCCGCCGAGGCCACCGGCAGGGCACCAAAGGGCGTGGTGCTTGACCAGGCCTACGCCAGCGCGGCCAACGGCGATCACCCGCAGGCGCTGACCCTGCTGCGGACGGCCATTGATCGTGCCGATGCCGGTGAGCTGCCACTGGATGCGCACCAGCGCCACAACGTGCGCAATGCCATCGCCAACTATTCGCGCGAGTGGGGCGTGATCGCCTCGGCCGGCTTCCGTGGCGCGCGCCAGGCGGCGACCAATGTCGGCGGCGCGGCGATCAGTACGCCGGGTGATTCGGTGTTCAGCACGCTTGAAGCGTTCTGGCGCCCGCCGGCTTTCAATGACCAGCACGGCACGCTGGAGCTTTACGCGCGGCTGCTCAACACCCTGTACGACGAGGGTGGCACCTACGAGTCGATCCGCGCCGTGGACCCGTGCACCGGCGAATCGACGCCCGATGCACGCGCGCGCGCCGAACGGCTCAGCCGCTCGCGTTCCACCACCGGCTGGCCGTCCACCATCGCCTCGTTCGGCCTGCGCTACGCCTTCGGCCAGACCGGCCTGAGCGCCGGCATCGAGCGTCGCCAGTTCCTCGGCAGCGCCACCCGCACGGGCGATGTCTACCCCGCTTCGGCGGCCGTGCAATGCAGCCTGCAGCTGGCCCGCAACCCGCCACTGGAAGCCAGCACACTGGCCCGCTACCGCCTGGCCAGCGGTTCCGGTGGCTGGATGTCCTACCTGACCTACGGCTATTACCACGGCACCGACCTGCGCACCGACGTGAATCAGTGGTGGATGGTCAGTGGCTACGCGCAGGGCGGTTACACGTGGGATGACAACAGCGCGCATTTCACCCTCGACGCACTCGATGCCAATGGCACGCCGGTGCGCCGGGTGGGCGATGGCAACGGGCGCCTGCATCGCGAACAGTGGTTCGCTGCCGGTGAACTGCGTGCCGGCCGCAGCTTCCGCTTTGGTGCCGGGCAGACCCACTGGGTGGTCACGCCGTATGGGGTGGTGGGGGCGGACTGGCTGGACCAGCGCTCGCGCGTGCGCGACATCCGCTACCCGCTGTTCCCGACGCAGTCGTTCGCACTCAACGATACGCAGCGCAGCTGGTCACTCGGCGCAGGGCCGGGCGTGGGCGTGCGCTACTGGTTCCGCGAAGACCACTACAACACGCCGCGTTCCTACCTGGACCTGACCGTGCAGTACCGCTTCGCGATCGGCGGCGGTGATACGCAGCGCGCCAAGGGCCTGTTCGCCACCGCCATCCTCTCCTACTGAGCCAGCCCCCAGCGTCGCCGCAGCGCCGCCGCCTGCGGCGTGTCCTGGGTCAGCCACGGCTCCAGTGCATAGACCAGCACGTGCTGCGCACCGCTGTCGTGCGCCCACGCCAGCTGCCGCTGGATGCGCGCGGCATCTGCGGTTTCGCCCTTGAACGCGCTGCCGTCGGCGGGGCTGCCGGGCAGTTCGCGGAACAGTTCGACGATCGCATCGAACCCGATGCCCTGTGCCCGCAAATGGCCGAGCAGCGGTTGCAGCTGCTGCACGTTGCCGGCGCCGGCAACCCCCACGCCGTCCTGCACCATCGGCCGCAGCGCGGCCCGTGCCAGCACCGCCTGCCACAGCGCGACCAGGTCGCCGTCGGTCTGCAGGCGGCTGAAGTAGCAGGAGATCGCACAGTCACCGCCGCGCGCGCTGGCGGCCTGCGCCAGCCCGTGCAGCCACTGCGCCAGCCATTGCTGGCGGGCCGGATCGGCCCAGTGGTACTGCTCCAGTTCGTAGGGCAGGTACCAGCCGCCGAAGGCGGGCTGCTGCGCCCACGGCGCCTGTGCCAACCAGCTGCGCGCGTGCGCCAGGCTGTCGGCCAGGAACGCCTGCAGCGTGGCGTCGTCGGCGCCGATGGCCTGCCACCAGCGTTGCTGGAAGGGCAGGCCAACGCGGATGCGGATGTCGTTCTCGCTGGCGGCGGTGAACAGCTGCTGCAGGTTGCTGTCCGGCAGCGACCAGTCGCCATCGCTGCCACCGACGATGCCGGTCCACTGCAGCACCAGCTGCCGGCAGCCCAGCGCATGGGCAAGCTTCAAGGAACGTTGCCAGTCGGCTGGCCCCCACTGCAGATGGCTGCGCCAGGGCTGCAGGAAGGTGCCATCCACCTGCACCGGCAGCGAACAGCCGGGCAGGGTGGCGAGCGTAGCGGCCAACGGCGCCAGCACTGCCGCGCGCAGCAACCGGCGGCGCAACGGCGAAGACGGATCCGTGGGAAGGTCGGGCCGAACCATGCCCGCATCATCCCAGAGCACCGTGGGTGGGAGGTGAACCCCGCGCCGGGTGGTGCCGGCCGCTGGCCGGCATC
This sequence comes from Stenotrophomonas maltophilia D457, assembly GCF_000284595.1. GTDB lineage: Bacteria > Pseudomonadota > Gammaproteobacteria > Xanthomonadales > Xanthomonadaceae > Stenotrophomonas > Stenotrophomonas muris. The sequence continues at coordinate 698,184 of NC_017671.1, forward strand.
GTGCCCCGGGTGGCAGGTGAATCACCATCCGGTAGTGCCGGCCGCTGGCCGGCATCGCGCCCCGATTATTCCAACGCGTAGCGCAGCGCGAACAGCACCGCCACCAGCCACACCGCCGGATGCACTTCGCGCCAGCGGCCGGTGCCGGCCTTCAGCGCCGCATACGCGATGAAGCCAAACGCCAGGCCATTAGCGATGGAGTAGGTGAACGGCATCGCCAGGGCACACAGTGCGGCCGGCACCGATTCGGTCAGGTCGCTCCAGTCCACGTCCACCAGTTCGCGCAGCATCAGGCCGGCCACGAACAGCAGCGCCGGTGCGGTGGCATAGCCGGGCACCATCGCCGCCAGCGGCGAGAACAGCAGTGCGGCCAGGAACAGCGCCGACACCACCAGTGCAGTCAGGCCGGTGCGGCCGCCCACCTGCACGCCCGAGGCGCTTTCAGCGAACGCGGTAGTGCTGCTGGTGCCCAGCAGCGAACCGGCCACGATCGCCGTGCTGTCGGCCAGCAGCGCGCGGCCGAAACGCTTCTGCGCGCCCGGCAGTTTCAGCAGTCCGGCGCGACCGACCACGCCATACAGGGTGCCGGTGGCATCGAACACTTCCACCAGCACGAACACCAGCACCACCTGCAGCAACACGGCGATCGGCGCGCCACCGTTGTGGTGCAGCAGGCCCGGCAGGTCCAGCTGCAGGAAGGTCGGCGCCAGGCTCGGCGGCAGCGAGACCAGGCCCTGGTACTGCACGTCGCCCAATGCCCAGCCCGCGCCGGTCACCGCCAGGATGCCGATCAGGATCGCGCCACGGATACGGCGCGCTTCCAGCACGGCAATCAGCAGGAAGCCGGCCAGCGCCAGCAGCGGCGGCGCCGTGTTCAACGGGCCCAGCGCCACCAGCGTGTCTTCATTGCCGACGATTACGCCGGATTTCTGCAGCGCGATGATCGCCAGGAACAGACCGATGCCGGCCACGATCGCCGAACGCAGCGAGGCCGGGATGCCCGACACCAGCCACGCCCGCACACCGGTCAGCGACAGCACCAGGAACACCAGGCCGGAGATGAATACCGCGCCCAGTGCCTGCTGCCACGGCAGGCCGGCGGCACCGACCACGGTGAAGGCGAAGAACGCGTTCAGGCCCATGCCCGGTGCCATGCCGACCGGGAAGTTGGCCGCCAGTGCCATCACCGCCGAACCCAGCGCCGCGGCCAGGCAGGTGGCCACGAACACCGCACCCGCGTCCATGCCGGTGGTGCCGAGGATCTCGGGGTTCACGAAGACGATGTAGGACATCGTCAGGAAGGTGGTGACACCGGCCAGCAGCTCGGTACGCACGGTGGTGCCGTGCTGCTGCAGCTGGAACAGGCGCTCGAACAGGGACATGGGGCTTCTCGCGACAATAAGGTGTCACGACCAACGGTCGTGACCTACCCGAATGCAGAACGGCCGCGCAGAGCGCGGCCGTTCTTCCTTTCTTACTTCAGCGCCTTGAAGCGCAGGCGCTTCGGCGCGGCATCGTCGCCCATGCGACGCTTCTTGTCTTCCTCGTACTCGCGGTAGTTGCCCTGGAAGAACTCCACGTGCGAGTCGCCTTCGAAAGCGATGATGTGCGTGGCGATGCGGTCCAGGAACCAGCGGTCGTGCGAGATCACGAAGGTGTTGCCCGGGAACTCCAGCAGCGCGTCTTCCAGCGCACGCAGCGTTTCGATGTCCAGGTCGTTGGACGGTTCGTCGAGCAGCAGCACGTTGCCGCCCTGCAGCAGGGTCTTGGCCATGTGCAGGCGGCCACGCTCACCACCGGACAGCGAGCCGACCATCTTCTGCTGGTCCTGGCCCTTGAAGTTGAAGCGGCCGATGTAGGCGCGCGACTGGATCTCGATGCCGTTGATGTTGAGGATGTCCAGGCCACCGGCGATTTCCTGGAAGACGTTGTGGTTGCCTTCCAGCTTGTCGCGGCTCTGGTCCACGTAGGACAGCTGCACGGTCGGGCCGATCACGATCTCGCCCGAATCCGGCTTCTCCTGGCCGGTGATCATCTTGAACAGCGTCGACTTGCCGGCGCCGTTCGGGCCGATGATGCCGACGATCGCGCCCGGCGGAATCAGCATCGACAGGTTGTCGATCAGCAGGCGGTCGCCGAACTTCTTGGAGACGTTCTTGAACTCCATCACCATGTTGCCCAGGCGCTCGCCCGGCGGGATGAAGATTTCGTTGGTCTCGTTGCGCTTCTGGTAATCCTGCGACTGCAGCTCTTCCAGGCGGGCCAGACGGGCCTTGCCCTTGGAGCGGCCGCCCTTGGCGTTCTGGCGCGACCACTCCAGTTCCTTCTGGATCGCCTTCTGGCGGGCCTTTTCCTGGTTCTCTTCCTGCTTCAGGCGCTCATCCTTCTGCACCAGCCATTCGGTGTAGTTGCCCTTCCACGGAATGCCGCGGCCGCGGTCCAGTTCCAGGATCCACTCGGCGGCGTTGTCCAGGAAGTAGCGATCGTGGGTGACGGCCACCACGGTGCCGGTATAGCGCGCCAGGAACTGTTCCAGCCATTCCACCGACTCGGCGTCGAGGTGGTTGGTCGGTTCGTCGAGCAGCAGCATGTCCGGCTTCTGCAGCAGCAGGCGGCACAGTGCGACGCGGCGCTTTTCACCGCCGGACAGGTTGGCGATCTTGGCATCCCACGGCGGCAGGCGCAGCGCATCGGCAGCCACGTCCAGCTGGTTTTCCAGGGTGTGCGCGTCGCCGGCGGCCAGGATCGCCTCGAGGCGCTCCTGTTCCTTGGCCAGCGCGTCGAAGTCGGCGCCTTCCTCGGCGTAGGCGGCGTACACCGCCTCCAGCGCGGCCTGGGCCTGCAGCACTTCGCCCACGCCTTCCTCGACCGACTCGCGCACGGTCTTGTTCGGGTCCAGTTCCGGTTCCTGCGCCAGGTAACCGACCTTGATGCCGGGCTGCGGGCGGGCTTCACCCTCGAAATCGGTGTCCACGCCGGCCATGATCTTCAGCACGGTGGACTTGCCGGCGCCGTTCAGGCCCAGCAGGCCGATCTTCGCGCCCGGGAAGAAGGACAGGGAAATGTCCTTGATGATCTGCCGCTTGGGCGGGACCACCTTGGACACGCGGTTCATGGTGTAGATGTATTGCGAGGACATGCGGTCTCCGTAGGCGCGGCCCTGCGCCCGACCCGTCACGGGAACATCCCGTTGCGGCAGCGGGCACAGACTGGAATGGAATACCGCCAATTATAGCCGGAACCGGTTCCGGCCCGCGCCCGGCCGGAGCCGCGCAGGCTGGCCGTGGCCTGAATACTCCGTCACAGTCCTGCAGCGGGAAGCGTTTCCAGCCGGAAACGGTTCAGATCGGTTGCGCAATATGGGCTCACCACCCATCCAAGCAGAGGTCTGACATGCGCATCAATCGAGTAATGGCCGGCGCCGTGGCTCCGGCCTTCGCCGACAACGACCATCGCCGCGACCACGACCGCCGCGAGTGGCGCGAGGATCGCCGTGAGTGGCGCCAGGACCGCCGCGACTGGGAGCGCGACCGCCGCGAGGCCCGGCGCGACTGGGAACGCGACCGCCGCGACTGGCACCGTGACCATGATCGCTACTACCGCCCGGCACCGCCGCGCGTGGTCTATCGCCCGGCCTATGGCCCGGGCTATGGCTGGAAGGTCGGCCACCGCTACCGCGACTACTACCGCGGCCCGGTCTACGTGGTGAACGACTACCCGCGCTACAACCTGCGCCGCCCGCCGTACGGCCATCAGTGGATCCGGGATGATCGCGGCAACATGCTGCTGGTGGCCATCGCCACCGGTGTGATCGCCCAGTACGTGCTCAGTCGCTGAGGATCGCGGCCGGGGTCGGATCCCTTTCCAACGGAAAGGGCTCTGACCCCACAACTATCGATCGAAACCATACGGGGCCGGATTCCTTCGGGGATGCCGGCCCCGTCCGTTTCGGCCCCAGCGGGCCAGTGCGGAGCTACAATCGAGGGCTGAGCCGTACCCCTTTTCCCTGCCTGCTGGAGTACCCGATGTTCCCGCGTGACGTCCGCATCGAATCCTACGATCCCGAACTGGCCAAGGCCATCGCCGCTGAGACCCAGCGCCAGGAAGACCACGTCGAGCTGATCGCCAGCGAGAACTACACCAGCCCGGCGGTGATGGAAGCCCAGGGCAGCCAGCTGACCAACAAGTACGCCGAAGGCTACCCGGGCAAGCGCTACTACGGTGGCTGCGAATACGTGGACATCGCCGAGCAGCTGGCGATCGACCGCCTGAAGCAGCTGTTCGATGCGGACTATGCCAACGTGCAGCCGCACAGCGGTTCGCAGGCCAACCAGGCCGTGTACTTCGCCCTGCTGCAGCCGGGTGACACCATCCTCGGCATGAGCCTGGCCCACGGTGGCCACCTCACCCACGGCGCCAAGGTCAATGCCTCGGGCAAGCTGTTCAACGCCGTGCAGTACGGCGTCAACGACCAGGGCCTGATCGATTACGACGAAGTCGAGCGCCTGGCCCTGGAGCACAAGCCGAAGATGGTCGTGGCCGGCTTCTCGGCCTACTCGCAGGTGATCGACTGGGCGCGCTTCCGCGCCATCGCCGACAAGGTCGGCGCCTACCTGTTCGTCGACATGGCCCACGTCGCCGGCCTGGTCGCCGCAGGCGTCTACCCGAGCCCGCTGGAACACGCCCACGTGGTCACCTCGACCACCCACAAGACCCTGCGCGGCCCGCGCGGCGGCATCATCATCGCCAAGGGCGCCGACGAAGACCTGGTCAAGAAGCTGCAGTCGATCGTGTTCCCGGGCATCCAGGGCGGTCCGCTGATGCACGTCATCGCCGGCAAGGCCGTGGCCTTCAAGGAAGCGCTGGAGCCGGGCTTCAAGGCCTACCAGCAGCAGGTGGTGAAGAACGCCCAGGCGATGGCCAATACGCTGATCGCGCGTGGCTACAAGATCGTCTCCGGCGGCACCCAGAACCACCTGATGCTGGTGGACATGATCGGCAAGGACGTGTCCGGCAAGGACGCGGAAGCCGCGCTGGGCAAGGCCCACATCACCGTCAACAAGAACTCGGTGCCGAACGACCCGCGTTCGCCGTTCGTGACCTCGGGCCTGCGCCTGGGTACGCCGGCGGTGACCACCCGTGGCTACGTCGAACAGGACTGCGTGGATCTGGCCAACTGGATCGCCGACGTGCTCGACGCACCGAACGATGACGCGGTCATCGCCCGCGTGCGCGACGCCGTCAGCGCGCAGTGCCGCAAGTACCCGGTCTACGGCTGATCGGAGAGTGGGGTCAGAGCCCTTTCCTGGCGGAAAGGGATCGGACCCCGCCTTCCGGATCGACGCAGGGGTCGGATCCCTTCCCGCAGGGAAGGGCTCTGACCCCGGCATCGGAGTAACCGCGCATGGATGAGCGCCACCTCAAGTACCTGTACACCGCGCTGGCGGTGCTGTTTGGCCTGCCCAGCCTGGTGATGGGCGGCGCGGCGGCGACGATGCTGCTGCTGATGGGGCTGGGCCAGTTCGGTCATGGCACGCTGGCCTCGGTGACGGTGATGCCGCTGTGGGGCCTGGCCGGCATTGCCGGTTGCCTGGCCTGGTTGTGGCTCAGCGCGGGTTTTCTGCTGCAGGGGCGTGCCGGGCTGCACGTGCACCGCCTCTGGTGGTGGATGCTGCTGGCGGGCGGTCTCGCCGCCTTGCCCCCGCTGGGGCTGGCGCTGTGGTGGGGCATCGCCGTGCATGCCGAAGGCATCGGCTTGTTGCTGCTGGGCCCGTCGATGCTGGTGCCGGCTGCGATGCTGGTGTGGATCAAACGCCGCGCATGACGTGGCCCATGGAAGGAAATCGAACGCATGGATGAGCGTCTGCACAAACGCTGGATGGCGATCGCCGGCCTGCTGGTGGGCCTCCCCGCCGTGGCGGCAGGCGGCACGGGTGCCGTGCTGGGGCTGATGGTCGTATGGGACGGCAAGTACCTGACGGGCGACGAGCACACGTGGTTGCTGCTGTGGTCGTCGGCTGGAATCATCGGCCTGCTGTCGTGGTTGTGGCTGAGCGGCCTGTTCCTGTGGCGCGGTGTTGCCGGCCTGCGCCAATCACCGGTTGTCGCCTGGGTCGGCCTTGCGCTGGGGGTGCTGGCCGCGTTGGCCGTGGTCGCCGCCGCGTTGTACTTCACCTTCAAGCATGGGGAAATCTCGACCCTGGCCTTCCTTGGGTTCGGCCCGCCGCTGCTGGTGATGGCCGGGCACCTGGCGTGGCTGCGCTGGGCACGCGCGGCCCCGGTGCCGTCGGCACCTGGTTGAACGTCTGGTCCTGCTGACCTCACTGGGCGCTCTGGTTGGCCGAAATGCAGGTACTTCCGCGCAGACAGCATTTGCCGCTGCGCCCTTTCTCAGGTACCTTTGCGACGCTGCCATGACCGTGGCAATAGGTACTTTCCTGAGCCAGGCGTTCCATGCACTGCCCCTTCTGCCAACATGCCGATACCCGGGTCATCGACTCGCGCGTCTCTGAAGACGGCGCGACGATCCGTCGTCGGCGTGAATGTGAAGCCTGCGGCGAGCGCTTCAGCACCCTGGAAACGGTCGAACTGAAGCTGCCGGCCATCGTCAAGAGCGATGGCACGCGCGAGGCGTTCGACCAGCGCAAGGTCCGCGCTGGCTTCGACCGCGCGCTGCAGAAGCGTGCGGTGGCCGAAGACAAGATCGAAGCAGCGGTGCGTGCGGTGGTTCACCAGCTGCGCATCAGCGGCGAGCGCGAAGTGCCCTCGATCAAGGTCGGCGAGTTCGTGATGAACGAACTGCGCAAGCTCGATCATGTCGGCTACGTGCGCTTCGCTTCGGTCTACCGCAGCTTCGAGGACGTGGCCGATTTCCGCGAGGAGATCGAGAAGCTCGAGCGCGACCTGCCGTCCAGTACCGAACAGCTGCAGCTGCTGGGCGATGTGATCGCCCTGACCAAGAAGAAGAAGGGCTGACTGCCTCTGCCTTGGGGGTGCCAACCTTGGTGGGCACCGGTGGCCGCATTCACTGGTGGGTGCCAACCGTTGGTTGGCACTGACGGCATGGATCAACACCGGCGGCGTTACCATGGCTGCATGACCACTTCGTTCTCCGTCCTCGACCACCTGCACATGGCCAACGCGCTGCGCCTGGCCGAGCGCGCTGCCTATACCACCCGCCCCAACCCGATGGTCGGCTGCGTGATCGCCCATGGCGAACGCGTGGTCGGGCAGGGCTGGCACCAGCGCGCCGGTGGCCCGCATGCGGAAGTGTTCGCCCTGCGCGAGGCCGGCACCGAAGCACGCGGTGCCACCGCCTACGTCACCCTGGAACCCTGCGCCCACTACGGGCGCACGCCACCGTGTGCGCTGGCCTTGATCGAAGCTGGCGTGTCGCGCGTGGTCGCGGCGATGCGTGATCCATTCCCGAAGGTCGATGGCGGTGGGTTCGATCTGCTGCGCAATGCCGGCATCGACGTCGCCGAAGGGCTGATGGCGGTGCAGGCGCGCGAGCTCAACAAGGGCTTCCTGTCGCGCGTGGAGCGCAATCGGCCGTGGTTGCGGGTGAAGCTGGCCGCCAGCCTGGATGGCCGTACCGCGATGGCCGATGGCAGTTCCAAGTGGATCACCGGGCCGGCCGCGCGCGAGGACGTGCAGCACTGGCGCGCGCGCGCCGGTGCGATCCTGACCGGCGCCGACACGGTGCTGGCCGACGACCCGATGCTGACCGTGCGCCTGGCCGATACCGAAGTGATGGCACCACTGCGTGTGGTGCTGGATTCGCGCCTGCGCTCGCTCGAATGCAGCCGCGTGCGCGAGGGCGGGGCACCGACGCTGTACCTGCACGCTGCGGCGGTGAGCGCACCGGACGCGGCCGACGCCGAATTCGCCAGCGTGCCCAGCGCAGAGGGGCGGTTGGACCTGGGCGCGGTGCTGGCGCTGCTGGCCGAGCGCGGCATCAACGAAGTGCACACCGAAGCCGGCGCGACGCTGTCCGGTGCGCTGCTGCGCGCTGGCTGGGTCGATGAGCTTCTGCTCTATCAGGCGCCCACGCTGCTGGGCGACAACGGCCGCCCGCTGCTGGCTGGCCTCGGCATCGATGCCATGGACCAGCAGCGTCGCCTGCGCGTGGTTGACCAGCGCCAGGTCGGCGAGGACAACAGGCTGCTGCTGCGCCCATGAAGGAATGACGCAGGGCAGGGGGCTACGCCCATGGCGTCAGGCCGCTTCGTCGTCTTCTTCGCCAACGGGGCATTGGCCTTTCCATTGCTGCTTCCACAGCACATGCAGGTCGCGGCAGTACGCGCCGAGCGCCTCGCCCGGCAGTTGCCTCGCCTTGAACCGCAACTGGCGACGCGTAAAACCGTCGTCGTACTCATCCGGCAGTACCAGCACGGCACACTGGTCGTGGTACATCAGGAAGTCGCGGCAGTGATCATCCTCACTCATCCACGCATCCAGGTGCCTGTCGCTCAGCTGCGTTGACTCGAAGGCGACCGAGGGTTGGACGACGATGATCTTCGTGGCTTTGAACCTGGACGCCTCGGCCTGCCAGCACACCATCAGCGCCAGCAACATGAGCGCGGTCGACGTCATACGGTGTTTCATGCGGTTGCCCTGGTGGAAGAGGGCAACAGCATTGACCATGCAGGCCGCGCAGGGCCATGCAAGGGTTCTGAAAATGCAGTTGCCCTTGCCGTCGGCAACGCTGGGCAGCGCGTAGGCTCGGCGTTACATCGCACTTACGCGCATTCGTCGGTCCACATCATCTCGGCGATCGGGCGCAGTGCCTTGCATTCCTGCGTCATGTCTTCGGCTGACTTCACCTTGGCCTTGGCCTTCAGTTCCTCGGTCATGGCATCCACGCCACTGATCTGGTCCGGCGCGATCTTCGCCACGCAGGCGCGGTGCTGCTGCAACAGCAGGTCACAGCCGGGTACGCCGGTCACCTTCGGTGCGCTGGCCGCCTGCGCGTCCTGCATCCAGTCCTCGAACGGTGCCAGCGCGCCGGTCACGGTACCCACCAGATCGTCGAAGTTGCCGCTGTACCAGTAGCCGTTGTCCTTGGCCGGGTACAGGGTGAAGGTGCCGCTGACTGGCACGCGCGCACCGCTCTGCAGCGCCTGGGTGTAGGCGTCGGTGAACTGCCTGCGCGCGGCCGGGCTGGCGTCGGCTGCAAGGCTGGCGGCGAACAGCGGGCGCACCTTGCCGAGGTCGGGCACCTGGCAGCTGAAAGTGATGCGCGCCAGCTTCTGGTCTTCCACGTACTCGTTGTCTTCAATCACGCTCTTGCTGGCGCGGCACTTCGAATCACGCAGGGCCTTGGCATACAGCGCTTCGCTGGCGGCCGCGTCGGCCTTTGCGCCGGTGCTGGCAAGCACGACCTGCCACGGATCGGCCAGCGCCTTGGCCAGCGCACCCGGGTTCGGGGTCACCGCGTCCTGGCCTTCGAACGCCGGCTTCAGTGCATCGTTGAGCGCGCGGGTCGCCACGGCGTCATCTTCCAGCAGCACGCGTGCGTACAGGTCGAAAGCCTGTTCGGGCGTCAGTGTGGCCGGGGCGGCGCCGGCCAGCAGCGGGGCCGCCAGCAGGGCGCTGGCCAGCAGGGTACGCAAGGGAGTCTTCATGACGGTGTTTCCTGTTCCAGAGGCGCGCAAGCGTAGCGCATCTTTGCGCAGGCCCGTTGGTGCCTGTGGCCGCCTGCCGGCGCGCGCGGGCCCAAAAAAAACGGGCCCCTTGCGGGGCCCGTTCGATCGCACGACGAGGAGCGATCGGTAAATCAGAAGCTGGCGCGGACGCCGACCGAGTACTGGGTGACGTCGCGGTAGCCGGCGATCTCGCCCACTACACCCCAGGTCTTGGTGAAGTTGACCTGGCCGCCGACGGTGCCGACCCAGGTGCCCTTGTAGTTGTTGCCGCCATCCATGTAACCGGCCTTGGCCCAGGCTTCGGTCATGCGCGACGGCTTGCCGCGGATACCCATGGTGACGCGGCCCAGGTTGGTGTGGTCCTTGCCGTGGTAACGCACGCCGTCGTAGCGCAGGGTCGATTCGGCGTTCTGGCGCACCCAGGCGGCATCGGCGGTGAAGTCCAGGCGGTCGGTCCACGGCATGTGGTAGCCGATACCCAGCTCCGGCTGGTTCAGTTCCAGCTTCAGCGAGTCTTCGCCGTAGTGGCGGGTCTTGCTGGTGCGCGACCAGCCACCGAACACGTAGACCTGCTCGGCCAGCGCGACCGAGCCGCGCAGGTAGCCACCGTCGACCTTCGGGTCGTCCAGCACGTTGTCGTCAACCTGGACCTGGGTCCAGCCGCCTTCCACGTAGGTGTAGCTCAGGGCGTCGGCCGAAGCCGAGAACGGAGCAGCGGCCAGCAGGGCGGCCACGATCAGGATCTTGCGCATGGGAATTCCTGTGAATTTCAGTCCATTGGCGGGCCTGCCCTCGCGGCTGCCCGTGGCGACCTCATGTCGTCCGCTGCGGATTTTAATGAAAGTTTTACAAAATGCGAGAGACGGCCGTCACAAGCTGGTCTGGCTTGGCCGGGGTCAGAGCCCTTTTCTGCGGAAAGGGATCCGACCCCGGCCATCAGAGTGCGAGCCGGCCTGCATCGGGGTCGGATCCGTTTTCCGTCGGAAAACGGCTCTGACCCCTCGCGATTTCGAGGGACCCGGGGTCAGAGCCCTTTCCTGCGGAAAGGGATCCGACCCCGGTCATCAGAATGCGAGCGGGCCTGCATCGGGGTCGGATCCGTTTTCCGTCGGAAAACGGCTCTGACCCCTCCGCGATTTCGAGGGACCCGGGGTCAGAGCCCTTTCCGGGGCGGAAAGGGATCCGACCCCGGTCATCAGAGTGCGAGCGGGCCTGGATCGGGGTCAGATCCGTTTTCCGTCGGAAAACGGCTCTGACCCGTAGCGATTTCGAGAGGGCCGGGATCAGAGCCCCGTCCAGCGGAAAGGGATCCGACCCCGGGCATCCCACCCCGTTCAGTACGGGCTGGTACACTAGCCGCGCCGGTTCGCCGGTACACAAACGTCTTCAGGGCGGGGTGCAATTCCCCACCGGCGGTAGGTGCGCAAGCACGAGCCCGCGAGCGCCCCGGCCCACGGCCGGGGGTCAGCAGATCCGGTCCAATGCCGGAGCCGACGGTCATAGTCCGGATGAAAGAAGACGGTGCCACAGGGCCTTCGCGGCCCTGCGCCCGCCTGTTTGCCTTGCGGCGTTTTTCGCTCACTTTTCGCGGAGAACGTTACTTGTTTACTGGAATCATCGAAGGCGTCGGCCGTCTGGCCGCACGCGAATCCATCGGCGGCGATGTCCGCTTCACCTTCCACGTCGGGAATCTGCCGTTCGACCACGTGCAGATGGGCGAGAGCATCGCCATCAACGGCGTCTGCCTCACCGTCATCGCGTTCGACGCCAGCAGCTTCCAGGCCGATGCCTCCACCGAGACCCTGGGCCTGACCACGCTGGGCCAGTTGGGCGAAGGGGCGGTCATCAACCTGGAGCGCGCCATGCGCCCGACCGACCGCCTGGGCGGCCATCTGGTCAGCGGCCACGTCGACGGCCTCGGCCAGGTGCTGTCCATCCATGACGACGCGCGGGCCCAGCGCTGGCGTTTCGCCGCGCCGGCCTCGCTGCGCCGCTATATCGCCAAGAAGGGCTCGATCTGCGTTGACGGCGTCAGCCTCACCGTCAACGAAGTGGACGACGACGGTTTTGAAGTCGCCCTGATCCCGCACACCGTGGCGAACACCGCCTTCTCCGCCACCGGCGTGGGCAGCGCGGTCAATCTGGAAATCGATCTGGTGGCCCGTTACGTCGAGCGATTGATGGGTGTGCCGAGCAACGGTCAGCACCCACAGGGAGACGCAGCATGAACTTCGCCCCGATTCCGGAAATCCTGGAAGACATCCGCCTGGGCCGCATGGTGGTCATCGTCGATGATGAAGACCGCGAGAACGAAGGCGACCTGATCATGGCCGCCGAGCTGGTCAAGCCGTCGGACATCAACTTCATGGTCACCCACGGCCGCGGCCTGGTGTGCCTGCCGCTGACCCGCAGCCGCGCCGCCGACCTCGGCCTGGCGCCGATGGTGCAGGCCAATACCGCCCAGTTCCAGACCAACTTCACGGTCAGCATCGAGGCCGCCGAGGGCGTCACCACCGGCATTTCGGCGCATGACCGCGCGCATACCATCCGCACCGCGGTAAAGCCCAATGCCAAGCCGTCGGACCTGCACCAGCCGGGCCACATCTTCCCGCTGATCGCCCAGCCGGGCGGCGTGCTGACCCGCGCCGGCCACACCGAAGCCGGCGTCGACCTGGCCATGCTCGCCGGGCTGGAACCGGCCGGCGTGCTGGTGGAAATCCTGAACCCGGATGGCAGCATGGCGCGCCGCCCGGAGCTTGAAGTGTTCGCCCGCGAGCACGGCCTGAAGATGGGCTCCATCGCCGATCTGATCGCCTACCGCCTGGCCACCGAAAAGACCGTCGAGCGCGTGGACGAGCGCGAGATCGACACCGAATTCGGTCCGTTCAAGCTGGTGACCTACCGTGACCGCATCGCCCACGACCTGCACTTCGCGCTGGTTCGTGGCACGCCGGATGCGGACACCCCGACCCTGGTGCGCGTGCAGGTGGAAAACCCGCTGGCCGACCTGCTGCACTGGCGCCGCGACGACTTCGGCGTGGCGGCCACCGATGCCCTGCGCGCGATCGATGCCGAGGGCGCTGGCGTGATGGTGGTGCTGTCGGCCCCGCGCGATGGCGAAGCCCTGCTGGCCCGCCTGCGCCAGCAGCCGGCGCCGGTGGTGCCGGGCAAGGACAAGGATGTGGGCCAGTGGCGCCGCAACGGTGCCGGTGCACAGATCCTGTCCGACCTGGGCCTGGGCAAGCTGCGGGTGCTGGGCACCCCGCGCCGCCAGGTTGGCCTGGCCGGTTACGGCCTGGAAGTGGTGGAGACGGTCACCCTGTAATGGGGGATTGCCGGCCAGCGGCCGGCACTACCGGTGGGTGCCGGCCCCATGCCACCGGTGGGTGCCGACCGTTGGTCGGCACACCCTGCGGGCCCCCGCCAGCCACGGCCGGGGCCCATCCACGCTAGAATTACCCCCTTATCGAGTCCCCAAGCCGCATATGAGCCACTACGAAGGCGATCTTCGCACTCCCGAGTCGGCGCGCTTCGCCATCCTGGCCAGCCGCTGGAACGCCCGCATCACCGACGCGCTGGTCGCAGGCGCGCGCCTGAGCCTGGCCGGCAACGGCATCACCGAAGCCAACATCGACGTGATCCGCGTGCCGGGTGCCTGGGAACTGCCGCTGGTGGCCGCGCGCCTGGCCGCCGCCCATGAACACGCCGCCATCCTCACCCTGGGCTGCGTGATCCGTGGCGACACCCGCCACTACGAACACGTGGCCGACCGCTGCGCCGAAGGCCTGATGCGCGTGCAGCTGGATTTCGGCGTGCCGGTGCTGAACGGCGTGCTGGCGGTGGAACGCGTTGAAGACGCCGAGGCCCGCGCAGGCGGCAGCCACGGCAACAAGGGCGAGGAAGTCGCACTCGCCGCACTGGAAATGGTCAATCTGCTGGAGCAACTGCCATGAACAAGAACACCCAGGGCAAGCCCTCCGGTAAACCCGTCCGCCGCGATGGCGTCGATCCGGTGCTGCGCTCGCGCGCCCGCCGTCGTGCCGTGCAGGCCATCTACGCCTGGCAGATCTCGGGCGGTAACGCACAGTCGCTGATCGCCCAGTTCGCCCACGAGCAGGCCCGTGAAATCGCTGACCTGGCGTACTTCGAGGCGCTGCTGCACGGCGTGCTCGACAACCGTCGTGACATCGACGAAGCGCTCGGCCCGTACCTGGACCGTGGCATCGAGGAAGTGGACGCGATCGAACGCGCGGTGCTGCGCCTGGCCGCCTACGAGCTGCGCTACCGCCTGGACGTGCCATACCGCGTGGTGATCAACGAAGCGATCGAATCGGCCAAGCGCTTCGGTTCCGAACACGGCCACACCTACGTCAACGGCGTGCTGGATCGTGCCGCCGTGGAATGGCGCAAGGTCGAATCGGGTCACTGACCCGATTTCTGTAGAGCCGAGCCATGCTCGGCTCACCGTGCAGCGCACGGTTGCGTTCGGCAATGCGGCGCGTGATCGAACTGCAGCCGAGCATGGCTCGGCTCTACAAAAAAGCAGAACGCCCCATGTCCCTGGCCGAATTCGCCCTCATCGACCGCATCCGCGCCCGCACCCTCGAGCGCGACGACATCCTGCTCGGCATCGGTGACGACGCCGCGCTGCTGCAGCCGCGTGCCAACGAGCAACTGGTGGTCACCGCCGATACGCTCAACAGCGGCGTGCACTTCCCGGTTGAGACGCCTGCCTTCGACATCGGCTGGAAGACCCTGGCGGTCAACCTGTCGGACCTGGCCGCGATGGGCGCGCGCCCGGCGTGGTGCACGCTGGCACTGTCACTGCCGGAAGCGTCTGAAGACTGGATCGAGGCCTTTGCCGATGGCTTCTTCGCCCTGGCCGACCAGCACGACATCGCGCTGATCGGTGGCGACACCACGCGCGGTCCGCTGTCGCTGTCGGTGACCGCGATGGGCCAGGTCGGGCGTGGCCAGGCCCTGCGGCGCGACCGCGCACAGGCAGGCGATGACATCTGGATCAGTGGCACGCTGGGCGATGCCGCCGGCGCGCTGCGCCTGTGGCAACAAGGTGCGTTGAGCATCGCCACCGCCACGCTGCTGGCCGACTACGAAAGCCTGCGCCTGCGCCTGCTGCGGCCGACGCCGCGCGTGACCCTGGGCCTGCGCCTGCGGGCCTTCGCGCACGCGGCGGTGGATGTGTCCGACGGCCTGCTGGCCGACCTCGGTCATATCTCCACGCGTAGCAACGTGGCCGCGCATGTGGACGCCGATTCGCTGCCGATCTCGCACGCGCTGCGTGAGCTGCTCGGCCGCGACACTGCGCGCGACTGCGCACTGCGCGGGGGCGACGACTACGAACTGTGCTTCACCGCCGCCGCCGACCAGCGCGACGCACTGCACTACCTCGCCGAATCGCTGGACGTGCCGCTCACCCGCATCGGTCGGATTGCCGAAGGGCAGGGCGTGCATGTGGATGGCGAAGCCGCCGACGGCGGTTACCAGCACTTCGCGTAGCCGCAGCGGTACTGCCCCGCTGGGTGCCAAGCTTCGGGGTGGGGTCAGATCGATGTTGCTCTGGTAGGTGCCAACCTTGGTTGGCACGGATGTGTCAGCCGCCCGTGCCAACACCGTGTCGACCAAGGTCGACACCTACCCAGGCGGGAATACCTCGGTGTTGCTCTGGTAGGTGCCAACCTTGGTTGGCACGAATGTGTCAGCCGCCCGTGCCAACAGCGTGTCGACCAAGGTCGACACCTACCCAGGCGGGAACACCTCGATGTTGCTCTGGCAGGTGCCAACCTTGGTTGGCACGAATGTGTCAGCCGCCCGTGCCAACAGCGTGTCGACCAAGGTCGACACCTACCCAGGCGGGAATACCTCGGTGTTGCTCTGGTAGGTGCCAACCTTGGTTGGCACGGATGTGTCAGCCGCGCGTGCCAACACCGTGTCGACCAAGGTCGACACCCACCAACGGGGGCGGGTTACACGTGCGGAACCGCTGTATCGAAGCGGTTGTTGCCCGGCGTGCCGGGTAGCAGCAGGAACACCAGCACCACCAAGCCCACAATCGGCACCAGCATCAGCAGGTACCACCAGCCGGAACGGTCGGTGTCATGCAGGCGGCGCACGGTCACTGCAATCATCGGCACGATGATCGCCAGCCACACCAACGCGCCCACGCCCGTCGATATCAGTGCCAGCGTGCTTGAACCGGTGTAGCCAGCAATGAAGCCCAGCACATTCGACGGTATCAACACGATCACGACGAACAACTGGAACCACCAGAACTCACCGCGGCTGGCGCGCCCATTGAACTGTGCATAGCGGACAAGCGGAATCATCATCTTGTGCATCCGGGCACTCCCTGAAAAGAAGTGCGCACTATTGGTGCTCCTGTGATGATGAGCCATCGGAATCGTTGCAATTGCGTGCAGCGTGCAACTGAACTGAGCGCTTCCCCGCACTTCTCGTCGTTGGATGCTTACACCGCCCGCAACTGCACATCCACATACTCGGCCAGCCCACGGCAGGCCAGCAACAGCCCTTCGCGCGCGCCGTCACCCATCTGCTGGTCGATATCCCCGTCCACGCGGACGCGTTCAGTGGCGTGCAGCAGTTCCAGCAGGAAACTCAGCCCCGCATTGGCGCGGTCGATGCGCGCCAAGGCCAAACACTGTCCGGGTGTGCGGTTGCTGCCGGGCCACGGCTGGCCATCGGCGGCATCGCCCTGGCGGATGTACTGCAGGCAGGCCTGCAGGGTGATGGCGCCAGGGCTGTTACCGGTCTGCAGCGCAACGAAGGTGTCTTCCAGCGTGCGGGCCAGGTCATCGGGCAGGCGCGTGGCGGCCTCGCCCAGGGTGGCGAACAGGTGCGGGTAAGGGGAAGCGGTCATGGCGGCGTCCTTGTGCAAGCGGCAAGGGGCCACCCTGCTTAACAGCGAGGGTGGCGGACGGTGCGTGGTTCCAATACCGGTGGCTAACGTCGTCAAACGCCGGCGGGCACGAGGCCCCCACGCACCGCCCGCCATAGGTGCGCGGACAGAATGCCTGCCGACGCCACCCAACAAGGAAAGGGCGACGCCGGCAGGCAAGCGTAAACGACATTAACCGAACGGGATTGGAAGCCCGTGCCACCCGTTGTCGGTGGCGCTACATGATTTGCATGAAGCGCCAGTGCCGCCAATGAGAATTGTTGGAAAGTTCGAAAGCGTTGCAATCGTGCGGCGCACGCCACAGCGTGGCAATCGCGACATTCGTGTAGAGCCGAGCCGACGCTCGGCTCATCACAATCTCATCGAGAAGCAGCCGAGCATGGCTCGGCTCTACAGAAAGTAGAACGCGCTTCTACCTCACCACTTGTACGACATGCTCAGATTGGCCGTCGCTTCGCGGTACCCATGGTCACCGCGCATCACGCCGAAGCCACCCCACGCACTCAGCCCGGAACGGAAGTCCACGCGCGCACCGGCATTCAACTCGTAGCGGTTGCGCGGCACGCTGGCCTTCAGCGCTTCATCATCGAACGCCATGCCGTTGCTGGCGCCATCGCGGTACCAGTTGGCCACCACATACGGGCTGACCGACGCGCCGGCGGCACTGCGGCCTTCGCCCTGCAGGCGCAGGCCCACGCGGCCGGACAGACCGCTGTCGCCCAGGCTGCGCACCACCGTGCCGTTGGTTTCCTCGTGGCGGTCGGTGTTGGCGTCGGTGTAGACCAGCTGCAGTTCCGGCTGCAGGCTCAGCGCGGTGCTGCCGATCTGGCCGATGCCGAAGCGGTAGCCGGCTTCCAGCGAGCTCTGCCAGATGTCCGAGTCGTAGCGTTCCTCGGCCAGGCCTTCGCCCTGCACGCGGTTGCGGAACTGGCCGCGCTGCACACTGGCATCCACATACAGTGCATCGTTGCTCCAGTTGCCGTACACGCCCAGCGCGCCGCCGTTGACCTTGCCGCGTGCGCTGTAGCCGGTCAGCTGCGAACGCGAGGTGGCATCGGACCTGGCCAGCGTGCCCATCAGGCCCACGCGGCCCTGGCCGTTGTCGAACACGCCGATGTCTGCACCCAGCTGCAGGCGCGAGCGGTCCACGCGCAGGACCAGCTGGTCTTCCACAGCCGACAGCTTGCTCTGCGTGGCATCCACGCGGGCCCAGCCGCGCACGCCATCAACGGCGGCGGTGCTGCCGCCCTGACGGTCGCGCCAGCCGTGGCGCAGCAGCTGGCTCATCGCGAACTGGTTGGCCAGGTAGGCGCCAGCCTCCGGGCGCAGCACTGGCGTGGGGTCGATCGGATCGATCGGGTCCACCGGATCGACCGGATCGACCGGATCGACCGGCTTACACTCCGGCAGCGTCGGGTCGATCACACACGGATCCGGCGCCCCGGCAAGTTCCGAGCGCAGGTACCAGCCGCCGTTGGTCGCCTCCTTGAACAGGAAGTACTCGTACTGCCCGCCCACCGCGCGGCCCTGCAGGTCGAACTGCGCATTGGACGCACCGCCCACGCGGATCAGCTCGATGCCCTTGTCGGTCTTCGCGCCCGCGCCACCGGCATTGAACACGCGCACGTTGGCTTGGCCGTTGGCATCGCCCCTGATGATGAGCTTGTCGGTGGCCGAGCTGTCGTCACCCAGCTGGGTGTTGAACAGCAGGGTGCCGCCGGCGCCGTCGAAGGTATCCACGGTGAGCGTGTTGAACGTGCTGCCATTGCCCAGCGCCACCTTGCCGGCGCTGCCCAGCGCCAGGTGGCCGACGTTGCTGTCGCCGGTCATCAGCCAGGTGCTGTCGCTGTCGATGCTGGCCGAGGTGACGCTGAGGAAGCGGCCGTCGATCTGTGCCTTGTTACGCAGGGTTACGTTGATCGTGCCGTTGGCAACCGTTGCCGTATCGAGCCTCACATCACCGATCAGCCGCGCGTCGTCCACTGTAAAGCTGACACGACTGTCGGCGGCGACAGGGTTGCCGGTCCACGAACTCATCAGCAGCAGATTCCCGTCGCCTGCGACAAGTTGTGACCCGTTCGCGACGGTGATCTGGTACTCGGCATCCCGCGCGCGCGGTGCGACGCGGATTGCAGCGCCGCGACGGGACTGGAGCACGGAGTGGTCAACACGAAGTTCGATCGGGGGCTGGCCGGCCGCTGAGGGCGCCAGCAGTGCGGCCATGTTGTCGGCGTCGATGCGGGAGCCTTCCAGATGGATCGTGCCCCCCATCAGACGTACGCCCAAGCCGCTGTTGATGTCACTTGTACCGGGCGCATCCTGGGCACGGATGGTGCTGTTGCGCACCGTTGCGAACGCGTTCTGTGGGAAGGAAGCCCCGGCAGGAGCGAGGTCGATGCCCACGCTGGCAATGCCGGGATGCACGCCCGCTCCCGCCGCCACGGAGATCTGGCTGTCTTCGATCAAGGCGGTGCTGTTGTCGACAAGATGGATGCTACCGTTGAATTGCGTCGATCGAGCCGCCAGTGCCGAGGCGCCGGAGAGGCGCACAGCGGGGCCCGCCGTCGTCGCATCCACACTAGTGTTGGACAGCACCACGGTCGAGTCCTCAGCGGTCAGATTGCGGGTTGCGCCGTCATTCACGGTCAGCAGCGAGCCGTTCTTCAACGTCCACGCTTCGACCGGATCGCCAGCACCGACCTCCGCAGTCTGGCCGTCGAGATCGCCGGCAAGTGCGATGCCGGCGGGAAGGGACGCCAGCGCCAGCACCAGGCTGCGGAACAGCGGGCGCGGCGTCAGAGGATGGGATGCGGTGGCGGTGCGCTTCATGGGGGAATCCTTGTGTCGGAGAAGGGGGAGAGACGCGACACGACGCAACCGCATTCAGACGAAGTGCCGTATATCCTTCATCTCTGTGAGGATGGTGTGAAGAGTGGGCAATTGCGAAGTCAAGTGTCTCTACTGGCGCCAGTCTCTGTGCGCAGCCCGGCCGAACCCATGCAAAAAGTTGTAAAGCCCACTGAACACCGGTAGCGCCTTCAGCTTTCAGCCAGCACTGCGACACCCTGTCGCAGGTGGGTTGCAAGTGATTCGATGGAGGCAGTGAAAGGAGATGACGAGCATGGCGCCTCCTTTCAGGAGCAACCCCATGCATACACCCACCCCACGCCACCATGCGCTGCCAGCTGCCCTAGCCATTGCACTGCTTGCCAGCATTCCCGCCTCGGCCCAGCAGATCGTGGCGGACGGCGACGACCAGATGCCCGCCGAAGGCGATTACCACACCACTGAGCCGGTGCTGCCGGGCGACCCGTCGGGACATGCCTTCTACGCAATCAACGGCGGCCGCATTCTTCCGACAGGGCCGGTCAATCTCTCTACCGAAGGACGCGGAGCGCACGCTGCGCACGCCGAAG
This sequence comes from Stenotrophomonas maltophilia D457, assembly GCF_000284595.1. Lineage (GTDB taxonomy): Bacteria > Pseudomonadota > Gammaproteobacteria > Xanthomonadales > Xanthomonadaceae > Stenotrophomonas > Stenotrophomonas muris. Next base: position 718,181 of record NC_017671.1, read on the forward strand.
GTACCGGCAGCCTGATCTCGTTGCAGGGCGCATCGGTGAGCACCACTGGCATCTCTGCAGCAGGCGCGTCAGTTGCCGCAGGCGCCCGACTGGAGGCCGCCGATGTAGTGATCGAGACACGCGGCAACGGCGCTCACGGGGTACAGGTGCAGGGCGCGGATGCCGTGCTGAGAAACGTGCAGGTCCGCAGCACCGGCGGCGATGCGCTTCGGTTGATGGGAGGCACGCTGCAGGTTCAGGGCGCTCAGTTGCAGGTGAACCGATACGGTACTTACGGTCTGTATGCGAATGCGGGCACAGCAACGCTGGATGGGGTCCACATCGACATGGCGGGTGACGCGGGCAATGGTGTCCTGGCGACCGGCACGGCCGAGGTCGTCCTGCAGGACGCGAGCATTGGACGCGTGGGCTATTCGGGTGTGGCCGCAACGGCGCATCGCGGCACGCGCCTGGTGATGAAGGGTGTGGACATCGACATGCGCGGTGACGCCGCCGTCGGTCTGGCGATGGGAGGCAGCGTAAACGTTTCCGACAGCCGCATCAGCGTGCAGGGCGCCCATGGTCGCGCCGTCGATCAGTCAGGTGGTGCGCTGGACGTGCAGAGCAGCGAGCTGTCCGGCAATACGGGACTGAGGCTGATGGACAATGGCAGCGTGAACCTGCGTGACAGCAGTGTCCGCAGCGAGCTGGTCGCATTGGATATCAATGGCCGAGGCAACGTCGTGACAGTGGAACGCAGCTCGCTTGCAACGTCTGCAGGTACTGCCATCTGGATGCCGAACGATTCCACGCTGGTGCTGAGTGAGTCTTCAGTGGTGGCCCAGGGAGACGGTGGGCTCGGCCTTGATGCACGAGGCGGCAGCGCGCAGCTTTTCAGTACCAACCTGCGTACAGGGGGGCGTTCTGCCCATGGTCTGTATGCGCAGGGCGGCGCGGGGCGGCCGCCCGTGATCGAGGCGGTCGATACCCAGGTGCTGACCGAAGGAGATGGGTCTGCTGCGGCGATTGCGCGCACCGGCGGGACCGTCACGCTGGTCGACAGCCGCTTGCAGACCGTCGGCCGATCCTCGCACGGTGTCATTGCCGGTGGTGCTGGGCAGATCGCTTTGAACAACACCCATGTACGCACCGAAGGCGAGGGCGCGTGGGCGGCGGTGATCAGTGACAACGGTCGCATGCGTATCGACGGCGGCTCGCTGGTGAGCGTCCAGCATGGTGGCGTATGGCTGCGTAGCAGCCGCGACCCGGGCCTTACCCTGTCCAATGGTGCGGTGGTATCGGGTGGCAATGGCATCGCCTTGGCACTGGATGCCGCAGTGGCCGGGCGCTTCGATGTGGTGCTGGAGGGCCGCTCGCGGATGGACGGTGACATCGCCATCACCCCGGAGGACGAGGACGCTGGGCTGCCGTCACAGTCGGACGTGCATGTACGGCTGGCCGATGGTTCGCTCTGGCAGGGTTCGTCGGATCTGGTGCAGACGATGGCGATCGAGAACGGCAGCCAGTGGACGCTGACCGGTGATGCCACGGTGGGCGAGTTGCAGGTACTCAACAGTGGCGTCGCCTTGTCCGACGGCAGCGGCCGTTTCAATACGCTCACCGTGGACGGCGACCTGCACAGCGCAGGGGCGACGTTCCTGTTCCAGGGCACGCTGGCCGGCGATGACAGCGCGATGGACCGCCTGCACGTGCGCGGCGACAGCTCCGGCGACGCGCTGATCGCGGTGAAGAACATCGGTGGCGTAGGCGCACCTACGGTGGATGGCATCCCGCTGATCGAGATCGACGGTGCATCGCTGGCGAGTTACACGCTGAGCGGCCGCGCGGTGGGCGGATCGTACGAGTACTTCCTGTTCCAGGGCGGCCTGGCCGATCCTTCCGATGGCAACTGGTATCTGCGTTCGCAGTGGTTCGATATCTGCCAGGACAACCCGGCCGCACCGGGGTGCGTGGTCGATCCGGGCCCGGATCCGGATCCGGATCCAACCGATCCGACTGATCCGACTGATCCGACTGATCCGACTGATCCGATCCTGCCGCCACCGGTGCTGCGCCCGGAAGCGGGGGCCTACCTGGCCAACCAGTCGGCGGCGATCAACCTGTTCGCGCACCGCATGCACGAGCGCAATGGCGCGCGTTCGATGGGCGACGAGCGCCAGGGCTGGGCACGCGTGGGTCGGCAGCAGGCGGATTTCAGCGCGGTCGGCGGCCAGCTGTCGATTGATGGCAACACCTCGATGTTGCAGATCGGCACTGACCTGCTGCAGCGTGGCAACGCGGTTGCCGGTGTGATGCTGGGCAGCGGCCGCGCCGACAGCAGCGTAGTGTCCGATCTGACCGGTTACAGCGCCAAGGGCCGGGTGCGTGGCAGCGCCGTGGGTGGGTACGGCACCTGGATGCAGGAAGCGGACGGCACGCGGGGCGCGTATGTGGATGCAGCCCTGCAGTACGGCCGCTTCGACAACCGGGTGCAGGGCATCGGCCTGGCGCCGGAGCACTACGACTCGCGCATGGCCACTGCGTCACTGGAGTCCGGCTACACATTCAATGTGTGGCAGGACACCGCCAGCGCACTGTATGTGCAGCCACAACTGCAGCTGAGCCATGTCGATTTCCGCGCCGATCGCCACGTGGAGAGCAACGGTACGGTGGTCGACCATGCCGACGCCGGTGGCCTTAGCGGGCGCCTGGGCGTGCGTGTGTTCGGCCATGGCACGGCCGCCGGCAACACCGTGCAGCCGTACCTGGGCGTGAACTGGCTGCGTGGCAGCGGCACCAGTACGTTGCAGTTCAACGGCGACACGCTGGGTGCGGACGTGCCGCGCAACCGCTATGAAGTGCAGGCCGGTGCCGAGCTGAGGCTGGGCCAGCGTTGGGGTGCGTGGGGTGGCATGAGCGTGCAGCGCGGCGATCATGGCTACCGCAACGTAGGCGGCCAGCTGGGCCTGCGCATGGCCTGGTAAGCGCGCCTGCGGCGGGGTCGGATCCCATTGCCAAGGCAATGGGCTCTGACCCCCCAGTTGCTGCTGTGGAGCCGAGCCTATGCTCGGCTCACTGCGATCTGGACGAAGGGCAGCCGAGCATGGCTCGGCTCTACAACCGCGCCGATCCGGGACTGGACCTGAACGTTGTCCACGTCTGTCGCGATTGTCCATTGAATGACTGCGCAAACGGTGGCGATGCTGCCGCCCTGTCTTCTGCCGGTTGCCCGCGTGTCCTCTCCCGAACGTTCCCACAACGCCGCCATCGATGGCCTGCGTGCACTGGCGGTGCTGGCCGTCGTCCTTTTCCACACCAACGCGACGTGGCTGCCCGGCGGCTTCACCGGTGTGGACCTGTTCTTCGTGGTATCCGGCTTCGTGATCAGCCAGTCGCTGGCCTCGCGCGCCCAAGCATCGCTGGGTGCGATGCTGCTCGATTTCTACCGGCGTCGCGTGCTGCGCCTGTTGCCGGCGCTGCTGGTGATGCTGATGGCGACCTTCGTGCTGTCAGCGTTGTTCATTCCCCGCGCGTGGCGCAATGAGCAGTTCGACCAGACCGGCTGGGCCGCGTTGGTCGGCTTGAGCAACATCGTGCTGGCCGGCCAGCAGGACGATTACTTCTCGCCCGGCGCTGAACTCAATCCGTTCCTGCATACCTGGACGCTGGGTGTGGAAGAGCAGTTCTACCTGGTCTTCCCGCTGTTGTTCTTCGTGTGGCTGCGCGGGCGTGAGCGCTGGCCGGGGGCGCGTTGGCTGTTGCCGGCGCTCACCATGCTGTCGCTGGCGTGGGCGGGCTGGCAGGCGCGATCGGCGCCGGCGTCGGCGTTCTATCTGCTACCGGCGCGGTTCTGGGAGCTGGCCGCAGGTGCGCTGCTCTACCAGTGGATGCATAAACGTACGCCACGCCAGGGCAGCGACGCGGCTGCCGTGGCGGGCCTGGCGCTGCTGGCCGCGGGTGTGCTGATCGCCCCGCAGTTGGCGATGCCGGTGCCGGGCGTGCTGGCGACCGTGGCCGGTACCCTGCTGCTGTTGGCGGGCGTGTCGACAGCGGGGACATCGCGCATCGCCCGTGCGCTGGGCTGCGCACCGCTGGCCTACCTGGGTCGGCTGTCCTATTCGCTGTACCTGTGGCATTGGCCGCTGCTGGTACTGCTGCGCTGGACCTATGGCCTGCATGGCGTCGCGCTGTGGCTGTATCCGGTGCTGCTGCTGGCGGTGTCGGCCGCGTCCTACCACTTCATCGAGCGCCCGCTGCGCAGTGCGGCGCCGCTGCTGCGGCTGGCACCGGCCAAGGTGCTGGCGATGGCGTTTCCGCTGGTGGCGCTGTGCGGTGCCGGCGCCTGGGCCACGGTCGAGTACCACGAGCAGGTCTCGCTCAGCGTCACCCGCAACGGCTACGCATGGCAGGCGCGTCGCTACCCGGCGTGGCGCCCGCTGGAACCGGTGAGTGCGCCGGCGCTTGAAGGGCGGCGCCTGTTCGTGGCCGGCGACTCGCATGCGGCGGCGTATCGCACCATGACCAGCATGGTCGCGCGGCAGACCGGCATGGAGGTGCGCCAGCAGGATCGCGGCGGCTGCAGCTTCGTCAACCTGCTGCGGGCCAGCCCGGCCGACTGCCAGGACTTCATTGAAGACACGCTGTCGACCATCGAACGCGAGGCGCGCCCGGGTGACATCGTGCTGCTGGCGGCCTTGCGCATGCCGGAACTGCGTGGGTTCGACTGGCAGCGGCAGGATGCACAGCAGATCTATCAACAGCTGCTGGCCGAGCGCACGCCCGTGCATGCACAGGCTGCACGCGACGAAGCCGAACGCGTGCTGGGGCGTTTGCAGAAGCTGGGCGTACAGGTGGTGATCGACGCACCGCTGCCGCTGTTCAAGGCCGGTGCGTACCGCTGTTCAGACTGGTTCAACCGCCGCAATCCGGCGTGTGCCGGCGGTCTGAGCATGCCGCGTGCGGATCTGGAAATGCTGCGGGCGCCGCAGATGGCACTGCTGGATGACCTGGCGGCACGTTACCCGTCAATGACCGTGTGGGATCCGCTGCCGCTGCTGTGTGGGCCGCAGGCCTGTTCGGCGGTGGAAGACGGCGAACCATTGTTCTTCGACAATGATCACCTGAGCGGGCATGGCAACCGCGTGCTGCTGCCCAGCTTCCGGCAGACCCTGATCGATATCGCAGCCGACAAGACGGTGTAGAGCCGAGCCCACGCTCGGCTTGCGCGCACAGCGCGGGCGTCATCGCGATCTGGTCGAAGAGCAGCCGAGCATGGCTCGGCTCTACAGGAGCACGAAGGTGAACGACACGTCGTTGTAGAGCCGAGCCCACGCTCGGCTTGCGCGTACAGCGCGGGCGTCATCGCGATCTGGTCGAAGAGCAGCCGAGCATGGCTCGGCTCTACAGGAGCGCGAAGGTGAACGACACGTCGTTGTAGAGCCGAGCCCACGCTCGGCTTGCGCGCACAGCGCGGGCGTCATCGCGATCTGGTCGAAGAGCAGCCGAGCATGGCTCGGCTCTACAGGAGCGCAAAGGTGAACGACACGTTGTTGTAGAGCCGAGCCCACGCTCGGCTTGCGCGCACAGCGCGGGCGTCACGCGATCTGGTCGAAGAGCAGCCGAGCATGGCTCGGCTCTACAGGAGCGCGAAGGTGAACGACACGTCGTTGTAGAGCCGAGCCCACGCTCGGCTTGCGCACACAGCGCGGGCGTCATCGCGATCTGGTCGAAGAGGAGCCGAGCATGGCTCGGCTCTACAGGAGCGCGAAGGTGAACGACACGTCGTTGTAGAGCCGAGCCCACGCTCGGCTTGCGCACACAGCGCGGGCGTCATCGCGATCTGGTCGAAGAGCAGCCGAGCATGGCTCGGCTCTACAGGAGCGCGCAGGAGTGTGCGCAGTCTATGCCGGCGGCAGCACCTTGCCCGGGTTGAGGATGCCGTCCGGGTCCAGCGCGGCCTTGATCGCGCGCATCGTTGCCAGCGTTTCCGGGGTGAAGGCCTGCGCCATGAAATCGCGCTTGGCCAGGCCGATGCCGTGTTCGCCCGACAACGTGCCGCCCAATGCCAGCGTCAGCTCGAAGATCCTTGGCAGCGCGGCATGCGCGCGCGTGTTCTCGTCGGCATCGTCCGGGTGGTAGAGGATGTTGACGTGCAGGTTGCCGTTGCCGGCATGGCCGAAGGTGACGATGGTCAGCGTGTAGTCACGTGCCAGCGCCTGCACGCCGGCCACCAGCTCCGGAATGCGCGACACCGGGACCACTACATCTTCATTGATCTTGCCCGGCGCCACACTGCGCAGCGCAGGCGACAGCGCCTTGCGCGCCGCCCACAGCTGGTCGCGTGCGCGGCCTTCCATCGCCACGTCCAGTTCGATCATGCCGTCGCCTTCGGCGGCGCTGGCCAAGGCCTGCAGCAGATAGGGCAGGGTGTCGTGGTCACCATCGGCCTCGACCAGCAGCATCGCACCGGCCTCTGGCACGTCAGCACCATTGAGCCGCAGCAGCTCCAGGCTGCGCGCGTCCATGAATTCCAGGCGGGTGGGTACCACCGGCTGCGACATCAACCGCGATACGGCGGCCGCAGCAGCATCGGCATCACGGTACAGCACGCGCAGCCCGGCCTGGCTGACCGGCAACGGGGTCAGCTTCAGCGTGGCTTCCACGATCAGTGCCAGCGTGCCTTCGCTGCCCACCAGCAGATGGGTGAGGTCGTAGCCGGTGGCGTCCTTGGTGTAGGCACCACCGCAGCGGATCAGCTCGCCGGTGCCGGTCACCGCCACCAGGCCCAGCACGTTGTCGCGGCTGGTGCCGTACTTCACCGCGCGCGGGCCGCCGGCATTGCAAGCGAGGTTGCCGCCGATGCTGCAGATCTCGGCGCTGGAAGGATCCGGCGCCCAGAACAGGCCATGCGGGGCCAGTGCCTGCTGCAGGGTGCCATTGAGCACGCCGGGCTGCACGACCGCGCAGCGATCACCGGCGCGGATCTCGATGATGCGGTCCATGCGGGTGAACGACAGCACGATGCTGCCCGGCTGCGGGACGGCTGCACCGGTCGTGCCGGTGCCGGCGCCGCGCGCGACCAGCGCCACGCCATGCGCGCGACAGGCACGTACCAGTGCCTGAACCTGTTCGACGTCGGCGGGCAGCGCCACGGCTGCCGGACGCTGGCGGCGCCATGAATTGTCCTGCGCGTTGGCCTCCAGCGCGCTGTCATCCATGCGCCAGCCCTCCGCGCCCAGCAGGACGGACAGTTCGGCAACCAGGGCAGCAGGCAGGGCAGGACTCATGACGGATCTCGAGAGGCAGCAGGAGCGGGTTGGATCAGTTTCCAGGCGACAACGGCGCCGGCCAGCGGCAGCCACACCCAGCGCAGTTCGGAGAGCAGGGTAGCCACGCCGCGTGCGCTGAAGAACTGTGGGGCGAAGGGCGAAACGCGGATCGGTCGCCACGGCGCGAAGAAGCGGTGTTCGCTCCACGGCCAGGCCAGTGCGACGCCGAGGCCGCCGGTGGTCATCGCATCCAGCAGCGGATGGCTGGCGGCACAGACGAAGACGAATACAGCGGCTTGTACGGTCGATGCCACCGTTGGCCCTGCCTTGGTAGGTGCCAACCTTGGTTGGCACGAAACCGCCGACCAAGGTCGGCGACTACCGGGGCTGTGTGGTGCCGACCAAGGTCGGCCGCTACCAAAGAATGCGAACGCCGCCGCCAATGCCGCCAGCACGCCGGCAAACAGCAGCGAATGGCTGGCACCGCGATGGCCGAAGGCATCCGCATAGGGAATGTGCAGCGCAAAGGCCAGTACATCGGCATCGGGCAGCATCGCGGCGATCACGCCTGCAACCAGCAGGCGCGGCGGGATGCGGCCACGATCAGCGGCGCACCACAGCGCCAGCGGCACGGCGGCATGGGTGATGATCGAAGGCATCAGTCACGCACCATGGTAGTGCCGGCCAGGCTGCGCTCTGGCGGGGGCCAACCTTGGTTGGCACAGACGCGCCGACCAAGGTCGGCTTCTACCAAGGCGGACAGTACACATCAGCAATCATCCAGCCGGAATGCGTCACGCAGCCAATGCAGCTGCGGCGGTTCGCCACTGGCTTCCACCACGTCGAAGCGGCAGGGCGCATTGGCCAGCGCGGGGTGGTCCTGCAGGTACAGCTGCGCGGCATGCGCCAGGCGCCGGCATTTGCGCGCATCGACTGAAGCGGCACCGCCACCGTACTCCGATCGCGCGCGATAGCGCACCTCCACGAACACCACGATGCCGGCATCGTCCATCACCAGGTCCAGTTCACCGCCGCGATAACGCACGTTGCGCGCGCGCGGCTGCAGTCCGGCCTGTTGCAGATGCTGCTCGGCGGCGGCTTCCACCGCCGAGCCACGTTGGCTGCGCTCAGCGACCACCGACGATCGGCATCGGCCGGCCGCCATTGAAGGTCGACCATGCCGGCTGGCGCAGGATGTTGCCGTTGCTGTCCAGGAACAGGGTGCCGGTGGCACCGTCCAGGCCGCCTTCGTTGGACAGCTTGTCCAGATAGGCGGTGATCTTCCAGGCGTCGGCGCCGAACGCGAACAGGCGGCCGGCCGCACCGCGTGCGCTCGGCAGGGTGCTGGCCACCTGGCTGGCCGAGGGCAGGCCGGACACGCTGCGCACGTTCCAGGCTTCATTCGGGTAGACGATGCCGTCCAGGGCCACGTCTTCTTCCACCTTGCCGCTGCCGACGGTCAGCTGCGAGGTGCCGACGCGGGTGGCGCCACCGGCACCGGCCAGCGCCAGCTGCGGCGCCAGCAGGCGGGCCTGCGGTGCACGCACGGCGAGGAACACCGCATCGACCTGGCCGGCATTGCGCACCTGCGCGCCGACATCGCCAACGGCATCGCTGACGTTGAAGGTGGCCACCACCTGCCCACCGCGCTGTGCGAAGCGCTGCGCGAAGGCGGCGGCGGAACGGCGGCCGGTGTCGTCATTGCTGCTGATCACCAGTGCGCGGTTGCGTTCGCGGCCACGCAGGTATTCGGCGGCGACGATGCCGTCGTCTTCCGGTGCCAGCGAGAAACCGGCGCTGCCGGCCGGCGGTGCGTCCTTGCCACGGTTCAGGGCCAGCACCGGCACCTGCAGCTGCTGGCGGCCGTACACGGCGTCCACTTCGTCGCGGCCCAGCGGTCCGACCACGAAGTCGGCACCGGAGGCGACCGCCTTGTCATAGGCGGCGAGGGCACCGGCCGGGGTGCCGGCGGTGTCGAAGAAGTTGATGTCCGGGCGGCGGCGGCTTTCACCGTAGTAGGCGCTCAACAGGCCATCGCGCACCGGCTGCGCGGCGGTGGCCAGGCGGCCGCTGAGCGGCAGCAGCACGGCCAGCTTGGCCGGCGGGCGGTAACCGTCGCTCATCGCCGGCGGGCGCTTGCTGGTGTCGAACTGGGCCGCGCCATCGCGGTCGAACGGGCGCGGCAGCGGCAGGCCGCGCGCGATCAGCGCACGGCCGGCGAAGTTGTACAGCGGGTCGTTGGCCGGCAGCGCGGCGGCACGGCTGCGCAGGGTGGCGTCGTCGAGGGTGCCGAGCAGGCCGGCGATGGCGGCCTGGTTCTCGCTGCGCGCGCTGCCGGTCAGGCCGGCATGGGCACGGGCGCGCTCGTTGGCGGCACCGAAGGCATCGCCGGTGCCCTGCAGGGCCTGGGCGCGGGCCAGCAGCCAGCGGGTGCGCAGGCCGACCGCAACGCTGTCGGCATGATCCTTCAGCAGGGCCAGCGCCTGCGCCGGCTGCTTGTCGGCCAGCGCCAGCTCGGCACCGGTCAGCTGGTAGCGCTGCAGGCTGGCGCCGGACAGCTGGCGGGCGGTGAGCTGGCCCAGCAGGCTGCGCGCGCGGGCACTGTCACCGGCCAGATGCCAGGCCCAGGCCGCATCGGCCAGTGCGTTGCTGCGGGCACCGCCACGCAGCGTGGCGGCCAGGCCTTCCAGCTGCAGTGCGGCGTCGCGCGGCTTGCCCTGTTCGATCAGCGCCAGCGCCTGGCCCTGGGCCGGCGAATCGGGCGTGCTGGTCAGGCTGGTGGTGGCACAACCGGCCAGCAGCATCAGCGACAACGACAGGGCGGAGAACCGTGCGGCGGGCTTGTTCATGATCGGGTCCATGCGATGAGGGCAGCGGCCTTGGCCGGGTACACGCTACGATTCTACCCTTGCCCCGTGAGTACCGCTGAAATGAGTGTCCCAACCCTGTACGTCGTCGCCACCCCGATCGGCAACCTGGCCGATCTGAGCCCGCGCGCGCAGGAGGTGCTGCGTTCGGTGGCGGCCATCTGTGCCGAGGACACCCGCCGCAGTGGCCAGCTGCTGTCCCATTTCGGCATCCAGCAACCACTGGTGGCCCTGCACGAACACAATGAAGAGGCCCTGGCGCAGCGCCTGGTCTCGCGCCTGCAGGCCGGCGAGTCGCTGGCGCTGGTCAGCGATGCCGGTACCCCGCTGGTCAGTGACCCCGGGTTCCGCCTGGTGCGTGCCGCGCGCGCGGCGGGCATCAAGGTCAGCCCGGTACCCGGTGCCTGTGCCGCCATCGCCGCGCTGAGCGTGGCCGGCCTGCCCAGCGACCGTTTCAGTTTCGAGGGCTTCCTGCCTGCCAAGGCCAGCGGCCGCCGCGACCGCCTGCAGGCGCTGGCCGGCGAAGTGCGCACGATGGTGTTCTACGAATCCTCGCACCGCATCGCCGAATCGCTGGCCGACATGGCGGCGATCTTCGGTGGCGAACGCCCGGCGGTGCTGGCCCGCGAGCTGACCAAGCTGTTCGAGACCGTGCTCGATGGTGACCTGGCGGGCCTGCTGGCCAAGGTCGAGGCCGACGACAACCAGCGCAAGGGCGAGTTCGTGGTGATGGTGCAGGGCGCGGGTGATGACGAGCAAGCGCAGCTGGCACATGGCCGCCGCGTCTACGCGAAGCTGAGCGAGCACCTGCCACCGTCCACCGCCGCCAAACTGGCCGCGGAACTGACCGGCGCGCCGCGCAAGGCGTTGTACGGTAGTTGATGGATTGCTGCAGCCACGCATGGCGTGGCGCTACTGCAGTAGCAACTGTCTTGTCAGGGGCAGCCGAGGGCCACCTCGGCGTCCCGCTTACGGGCGTTGAGGATCACCAGCATTTTGCGCATGACCGCCACGAGCGCCACCTTGCTCGCTTTGCCCTTGGCCTTCAGGCCAGCGTAAAACGCGCGCAGTCTTGGCTCGTACCGGATGGCCGTCAGGGCCGCCATGTAAAGGGCTTCGCGTACCACTGCGCGCCCACCACTGATCCGCCGTTGGCCCTGCCAGGTGCCACTTTCGCGGTTCATCGGGGCCAACCCCACCAGCGATGCTATGGCTTTGCTTCCCAAGCTGCCCAGTTCGGGCAACTCGCAGGCCAGTGTGCTGATCAGGATGGGGCCGACGCCTTTGAGCGCGCCGATATTCTTCCAGCCAGGCTGTCCCTCAAGCTGCTCGGCAATAGCTTTATCCAGTTGCTTCAGGTCGTCAGATAGCTGGGCTATATGGCGTTGCTTCATCGCAATCAGATCCGGATCGACCAATCGCCGCAAGCGCTGCATCTCACTGACCCGCATCTGCACCAGATGCCTGCGGCATTGCGCAAATTCAGCCAGACGCTGCTGCCAAGGGGCAGGCGGTACGTAGCGGGTCAGCGGTAACAAATGGGCCATCTGCGCCAGCACTGTCGCATCGAGCCGATCGGTCTTGGCGGCACGGCCCGTGCCTTGGGCAAATCGCCGTGCACGCGCCGGATTGATTCGCACCATCGGCAGGCCGGCGGCGTGCAATACATCCAGAGCAGCACGCTCGTAGCCCCCGCTTGCCTCAAGAACGACCTGCTTGATCGGCCACGTCTTCAGCCACCGAATCAAGCGCACAAAGCCGCGCTTGTCGTTGCTGAATTGGCGAAACTGCTCTCCATGGACGGCCACATCCAGCGTGGCTTTGCTCACATCGATCCCGATCCCAAACATGACAGAACTCCGCTAGGCTGACAGGGTCGAGAGCTCTCCCCGCTTGCCCAGTCTTATCAGTTCGAGCGCCAACTCAACCAACTGTTCGGGCGGTTCAGGGAGAATCCGGCGTGGGGACCCAAGCTACTTCTCGGTCGCAAGACCTGGATCCACACGGTCGCCCACGCCGGGCTCTCGGCACCCAAGGTGCCAGATCGGCAAGAGATAAGATCCACGCCATGCGTGGATGGATGAACCGGACGCCGCGATCAGCACGGCAGGAAGGACCTGCGTACGCTAGAATATGCGCTGGCGGAGCCGGCCAGACAGTCGCGTCATCCCTTCGGGGGTGCCGAGGAAAGTCCGGGCTCCACAGGGCAAGGTGCCAGGTAACGCCTGGGCGGCGCAAGCCGACGGAAAGTGCAACAGAAAGATACCGCCTACGTCTTCTTCGGAAGGCCGGTAAGGGTGAAATGGTGCGGTAAGAGCGCACCGCGAGTCTGGCAACAGACCGGCACGGCAAACCCCACCTGGAGCAAGACCAAATAGGGATCCTTTGGCGCGGCCCGCGTTGGATCCGGGTAGGTTGCTTGAGCGTTGCGGTGACGTAACGCCTAGAGGAATGACTGTCCACGACAGAACCCGGCTTATCGGCCGGCTCCGCCTCCTTCTTCTTCCACGCATGGCGTGGAGCTACCGTGATTGCGGGGTCGGATCCCTTTCCGGAGGAAAGGGATCCGACCCCATGCTGTCCTCAGCCCGGCGTGCGGTACTGCCCGGCGGAAATGAACTGCGAGAAGCGCTCGCACCACACCACCACCGTGGTGTAGTCGTCCACGTCCACGTTCGCGGGCACATCCACCAGGAAGCGGTTGAAGGTCTTCACCTCGCCGATGCGCTGGGCCTGCGCCTTGATCTTCAGGAAGTCGGCCTTGTTGTCGACGAAGTCGCGGACCAGGTAGACCTTGTAGTCCGGGCCCGGTCCCATCTTGCCGTCGAAGGCAACCTGGGTGGCGCTGACGCTGACCTTGCCTTCGGCCCAGTGCACCGCGTCGCTGCCTTTGAGGTCGCGACGGAAGGTGGTGCGATAGGTGGCGTCGTTCATCGCGGCCTGCACCTGCGTGACCGGCGGGTCATCGGGGGCGATCAGGATCGGCAGCAGATAGATGCCCAGGCCGAAGCCCAGGCCGAGAGCAAGCAGGTGGGTGGCGAACTGGATGAGAATGCGACGCATGGGGCCTCCTTGAGGGTTGTGGTCGATTGCGCGGCGCGATGCCGGGCGCGACCACCCTGGGAGGTCAGGGGCGACATTTATAGACACAGTGCCGATTGCGAAAAGGGCACAGTCGGCTGGCTGTGATGCTGAAACCGCTGTGGCGCGGACGGATCGCGGTCGCGGCTGGAAGCTGAATGACGTTTCAGGCCCGCTGCGATGACGACTGCCGTCGCGTGGATCGCGACAGCACGCTGCGGGTAGTGCCGGCCGCTGGCCGGCAACTTCATGCTGCATCCGAAGATCCAGAGGTTGCCGGCCAGCGGCCGGCACTACCCCCCCCGCCAAGAGCATCCGGCCAAGGGCCGTCATGACCGGGTCAGAAAATGACGTGGCTCTGGCCGCTGGGAGCGCCCTGCGGGCCGAAGCGGCGTTCGTGGATCTCGCCATGGCCGTCGGCGTCGATCAGCAGCACGGTGCTGGCGCGGGTGCCGTAGTCATCGCCACGGATGAAGGCCGGGCTCAGCCAGCGCTCGCGTTCCAGGCCGATGCCGGTGTCGGGCAGGTCGCTGTCGGCAGGGCGGTGTTCGTCGGCCAGAGCATTCCAGAGTGGGGTCAGGTCCGGGGTCAGATCCCTTTCGCTGTGCGAAAGGGATCTGACCCCGTCATTCTGAAGCCAGGCTTCAAGGGCCGCCATCAGCCGCCGGGTCTTCGGCCAGGGCGCGTCCAGCGCGCCGTTGGACATGCCGTGCACGCCCGGGCCGAGGGTCTGCCGTTCGGCGGGATGGTTGCCGAGGTACTCCAGGCTGTCGCTATCGGCCAGCAACAGATTGAACGGGGCATAGGCGCCAGCCACGGTCGCCAATCGGTCGATATGCACAGCGGCCGGGTCGCGGCCGCGCAGGAAGTCGGCCACCAGCGCGCCCCGCGACGGGCCGGTCTGGGCCGCCAGCGGGTCGCGGACGTTGGTGACCACCGCCATCCGGCCCGAGGCGCCAACCCCGGCCCAGCCACCGCCGGAGCGCAGGTCGCGCCCGCCGATGACGGACGTCTCATCCTGCCAGGGGGCCAGCGCCGCCGTCGGGCGGGCGTGGAACTCATCACGGTTGCCGGTCATCACCAGCCGCCAGCGCGGGTGGTGCATCCAGCCAAGAGCGAGCAGGCACATGGCCTCATTGTGCACGGTTTGCGCAGTCCGGCGCCGTTTCCGGCCCGTTCCGGATGAATGCGCGGCCGATGTTTCACGCCCTCTCCACGCCCCTGAACTTCCGTTCAATCTCAAAAATTGAGACGGATCAGCAACTTGTGGATAAGCCTTGAACAATTCTCTAAAGGTTGTTGCAAGCCATTGATGCGGCTGGCGATTTCCCCGCTGAAAAGTTGTTGACAACCCTCGGCCCGCTGCTAAGGTGGGCATCAGAGGGAAATCCGGGTGTTTTGTGGGTTTTCGTGGTTCAATGTTTCACCGGGCGAAGGACAAGGTGCAGGCGTCGTGTTCCAGGGCGAGACGGCCATCACAGTTGACGACAAAGGGCGCATGGCGGTTCCCACCGCTTACCGCGACCTCGTCGCGCGCGCCAGCAACAACCGTCTCGTGCTGACCTACAACCCGTTCGAAGCCGGCTGCCTGTGGCTGTATGCAGAGTCGGAATGGGAGCGGGTCCGCGACGATGTGATGTCCAAGCCCAACACCCAGCGCGTCGTGCGCCTGTTGCAGCAGAAGCTGGTCGGCTCGGCCGCCCATCTGGAACTGGACGGCAACGGTCGCATCAGCATCCCCGCCAGCCACCGCGGTGCGGTGGGCATTGAGAAGAAGGCGGTATTGCTCGGTATGGGCGACAAGTTCGAATTGTGGAGCGAGCAGGCGCATCGGGCCCTGATCCAGCAGACGTTGTCTGACGAGGATCTGGGTGATGGGTTGCTCGACCTGAAGTTGTGAGCCGGGGTGCCCGGATGCGCCCAGAAGCGCAGGCCGGTCACCTTCCGGTGTCGCAGTCGCCGGCGGTGCACCTGCCGGTCCTGTACACCCAGGTCCTTGAAGGCCTGAGGGTGATCGAAAACGGACGTTATCTGGATGGCACGTTCGGTCGTGGCGGTCATGCACGTGGCGTGCTCACCCAGCTCGGTCCCGAGGGGCGCCTGCTGGTCATGGACAAGGATCCGGAAGCCATCGCCGTTGCCGAGCGCGATTTCGCGCCGGACCCGCGCGTGTCCATTTTCCGGGGCAGCTTCGCCCAGCTGCTGCAGTGGGACGCGACGGCCGAAGGCCTGGACGGCGTGCTGTTCGACCTCGGCGTGTCGTCGCCGCAGCTGGACGTGGCCGAACGTGGCTTCAGCTTCGGCAAGGACGGCCCGCTGGACATGCGCATGGATCCGGACAGCGGTGAAAGCGCCGCGCAGTGGATCAACCGCGTCGAAGAGCGCGAGATCGCTGATGTGCTGTGGACCTACGGCGAAGAGCGCCAGAGCCGGCGCATCGCCCGCGCCATCGTGGCCCGCCGCGAGAAGCAGCCGTTCTCCCGCACCGCCGAACTGGCCGAGCTGATCGCCTCGGTGATGCCGCGTGGGAAGGACAAGATTCACCCGGCCACGCGCAGCTTCCAGGCCATCCGCATCCACATCAACCGCGAGCTGGCCGATCTGGAAGCCGGGCTCGATGCGGCGGTGGAACGGCTCAAGCCCGGTGGCCGCCTGGCGGTGATCAGCTTCCACTCGCTGGAAGACCGCATCGTCAAGCAGTACATGAACCGCCTGGCCAAGGCGCCGCCGGCCAACCGCCGGCTGCCCGAGGCGGTTGCGTTCGTGCCGACGCTGGACCTGATCGGCGGCGCCATCAAGGCCACCGACGAAGAGCTGGCCGCCAACCCGCGTGCCCGCAGCGCCGTGCTGCGCGTGGCACAGAAGCGGGGGGGCGATGCATGAGCCGGCTGCTGCTGATCATCCTGCTGGCCTGCACCGTCGCCTCGGCGATCGGCGTGGTGTTCGTGCGCCACCGCCACCGGCAGACCTTCATCGAGCTGTCGCGTGCCGAGCGCAAGCGCGATGACATCAACCTTGAGTTCGGCCGCCTGCAGCTGGAACAGGCCACCCTGGCCGAAGCCAACCGCGTGGACCGCATTGCCCGCGAGAAGCTGGGCATGAAGTTCCCCGAGGCCGCTGACATCGTGGTGGTGCGCCCATGAGCAAGACCGGCCGCAACCGCCCGCGCAACGCCTTCAACCTGCGCCAGCGCCTGCGCTGGGTCGCGCTGGCGCTTGGCCTGTGCTCGGTGTCGCTGGTGGGTCGCGCGGCCTACGTGCAGATCATCAACAGCGATTTCTACCAGCGCCAGGGCGAGGCCCGCTACCTGCGCGAGCTACCGATCAAGACCTCGCGCGGCATGATCACCGACCGCAACGGCGAGCCGCTGGCGGTGTCCACCCCGGTCGCCTCGATCTGGGTCAACCCGCAGGACCTGCTGCGTTCGCCCGAGCGCATCCCGGAGCTGGCCCAGGCGGTCGGCATGTCGGTGGATGAGCTGAGCAGCCGCCTGTCGCAGAAGTCGGACAAGGAATTCATGTACCTGCGCCGCCGGATCAATCCGGACGAGGCAGAGAAGGTGGTCGCGCTGAAGATTCCGGGCGTGGCCGCGCAGCGCGAGTTCCGCCGCTTCTACCCACAGGGCGAAGCGATGGCGCACGTGCTGGGCTTCACCAACATCGACGACCGCGGCCAGGAAGGCCTGGAGCTGGCGTTCG
This sequence comes from Stenotrophomonas maltophilia D457, assembly GCF_000284595.1. Taxonomy (GTDB): domain Bacteria; phylum Pseudomonadota; class Gammaproteobacteria; order Xanthomonadales; family Xanthomonadaceae; genus Stenotrophomonas; species Stenotrophomonas muris. The sequence goes on from NC_017671.1 coordinate 735,074, forward strand.
ACGAATGGCTGCGCGGCAAGGCCGGTGCCAAGCGGGTGATCCGCAACCGCAAGGGCGAGACCGTCGAAAGCGATCTGCTGCGCGCCGCCGAGCCGGGCAAGGACCTGACCCTCAGCATCGACCGCCGCATCCAGTACCTGGCCTTCAAGGAACTGCGCAACGCGCTGGTGGCCAACAAGGCGGCCGGTGGTTCGATGGTGATCATGGACGTGACCACCGGCGAGATCCTGGCCATGGTCAACCTGCCGACCTACAACCCGAACTCGCTGACCGGCGCGATCCCCGATACGCGCCGCAACCGCGCGGTGACCGACCTGGTCGAGCCGGGTTCGACGATGAAGCCGCTGACCATCGCCACCGCGCTGCAGGCCGGTGCGGTGACCAAGGACACCATCATCGACACCAACCCGGGCTACATGACCCTGGGCCGCTTCACCATCCGCGACGTGCCGCGCAACAACGGTGTGCTCAACGTGACCGGCGTGATCACTCGCAGTTCGAACGTGGGTGCGGCCAAGGTTGCGGCGAAGATGCCGGACCAGACCTTCTACGACGGCGTGCGCCGCTTCGGCTATGGCTCGGCGCCGCACAGCGGTTTCCCGGGTGAATCGGCCGGCGTGGTGATGCGTCCGGCGCGCTGGTCGGGTACCACCAAGACCACCATGTCCTATGGCTATGGCCTGTCGGTCACGCCGCTGCAGATTGCCACCGCGTACTCGGCGCTGGCCAACGGCGGGCGCCTGATCGCGCCGACCTTCGTCAAGGGCCAGCGCAATGAAGGCCAGCAGATCATCGACGAGAACGTCGCCCGGCAGGTGGTGGCGATGATGGAAACGGTGGTCACCCAGGGCGGCGCCAAGCAGGCGGCGGTGCTGGGTTACCGCGTGGCCGGCAAGACCGGCACCGCGCGCAAGGCCGGCCCGGGCGGTTATGAGCGCGGCCATTACAACGCGCTGTTCGCCGGCGTGGTGCCGGCCACCAACCCGCGTTTCGCCACCGTCATCGTCATCAACGACCCGCAGGCCGGCAAGTTCTACGGCGGCCTGGTGTCGGCGCCGGTCTACCACAACGTGATGGAAGGCACCCTGCGCCTGATGGACGTGCCGCTGGACGACCTGCAGTCGTGGCTGGCCGCACAGCAGTCGGGCAAGGTCGGCCATTCGGCCTCGATCCTGCCTGCGCCGCCGGCCGAGACCGCGCTGCCGGTCGATGCCGCCGCTGAATTCGACGCTGCGCTGCCGAGCGCGCAAGCCCAGACGCCGCCCGCTACGGGAGGCACGCAATGAGTCCTTCGATGTTGCTTTCGCAGTTGCTTCCGGACGTGGCCCTGGCGGGTCACGATCCCGTTCTGACCGGCCTGGTGCTGGACAGCCGTGCCGTGCGCCCCGGCAATGCCTTCGTCGCCATCGCCGGTTTCGGCGCGCATGGCCTGGGCTTTGTCGAGCAGGCGCGCGCTGCCGGTGCCAGTGCCATCCTGTTCGAACCGCCGGCACCGGCCGATCTGCCGGCCCCGGCTGATGCGATCGCCGTGCCGGGCCTGCGCGCGCGCATGGGCGCGATGGCCGACCAGTTCTATGGCGCGCCATCGCGGGCGATGGCGATGGTCGGCGTGACCGGCACCAACGGCAAGACCTCCACCGTGCAGCTGCTGGCCCAGGCCTGGCATCTGCTCGGAACGCCCAGTGGCAGTATCGGCACGCTGGGTGCCGGACTTTATGGTGCGGTCGAGCCGACCGGCTTCACCACGCCGCTGGTGCTGCAGATGCATGCGCTTCTGGCGCAGCTGCGCGACGCCGGCGCGCGCGCGGTGGCGATGGAAGTCAGCTCGCATGCGCTGGACCAGGGCCGCGTGGACGCCGTGCACTACGACGTGGCGGTGTTCACCAACCTCACCCGCGACCATCTGGACTACCACGGCGACATGGCCAGCTACGGCGCGGCCAAGGCGCGGCTGTTCCATCGCCCGGGCCTGAAGGCCGCGGTGATCAATCTGGACGATGCCTTCGGCCGGCAGCTGTTCGCGGGCCTGCCAGCCGGCGTGCAGGCGATCGGGCTGAGCTCGCGTGGTGCCACTGACGCCAGCGTGCGCGCCGAGGCGCTGCAGCTGGACGGTCGTGGCATCGCCTTTGAACTGGTCATCGACGGCCAGCGCGCGGCGGTGCAGTCGCCGCTGCTGGGCCGCTTCAACGTGGACAACCTGCTGGCCGTGGCCGGTAGCCTGCACGCGCAGGGCCAGCCGCTGCCGCGTATTGCCGAGGTGCTGTCGGCGCTGCAGCCGATCCGTGGCCGCATGAACCGCCTGGGCGGTGAAGACGGCCTGCCGACGGTGGTGGTCGACTACGCGCACACCCCGGATGCGCTGGAACAGGCGCTGGACAGCCTCCACGGGCACCTGCAGGGCACGCTGTTCTGCGTGTTCGGCTGCGGCGGCGAGCGCGACACCGGCAAGCGCCCGCAGATGGCGGCGATTGCCGAGCGCCTGGCCAACCAAGTCATCGTCACCGACGACAACCCGCGTGGCGAGGATGGCGACGTGATCGTGGCCGACATCCTGGCCGGCTTCCAGAACGCCGATGCCGTGACCGTGCAGCGCAGCCGCGCGCGTGCGATCGGCCTGGCGGTGAAGCGTGCCGGTGCAGGCGACATCATCCTGATCGCCGGCAAGGGCCACGAGCCGTACCAGGAAGTGAATGGCGTGCGCCATGACTTCGACGACACCGAAGTGGCCGCCGCCGCACTGGCGGCCAAGGCCGGTGTGCTCAGCGCGCAGGCCGGGGAGGGTGCCGCATGAAGCGCACCCTGCTTTCGCTGATCGCACACTGGGCCGGTGGCGAGATCCACGGCGACGACGTGGCCATCGATGCGGTCAGCAATGACACCCGCAATCTCGGTCCGGGCAGTCTGTATGTGGCGCTGCGCGGCGAGCGGTTCGACGGCCATGACTTCGCGGCCGACGCGCAGGCGCGCGGTGCCAGTGCGCTGCTGGTCGAGCGCCTGCTGCCGGTCGAACTGCCGCAGGTGCTGGTGGCCGACAGCGAACTGGCGCTGGCGAAGATCGCCACAGGCATGCAGCGTGACCGTGGCACCGAGGTGTTCGCGATCACCGGCAGCAATGGCAAGACCAGCGTGAAGAGCCTGCTGCTGTCGATCCTGCAGCAGGTGGCCCAGCACGCGCACAAGGTGGTCTACGCCAACCCGGGCAACCGCAACAACGAGATCGGCCTGCCGCTGGCGGTGATCGATGCGCCGGAAGATGCCGACTACGCCGTCTACGAGATGGGCGCCGGCAAGCCGGGCGACATCGCCTACCTGACCGAGATCGCCCGCCCGCGTTATGCGCTGGTCAACAACATCGCCCCGGCGCACCTGGAACGTATGGGCAGCCTGCTCGGCGTGGCGGTGACCAAGGGCGCGATCTACGCCGCGCTGCCGGCCGATGGCGTGGCGGTGATCAACGCCGACGATGCCTATGGCCGCTGGTTCGAACAGCATTTCATCAGCACCCCGGCGCGTTGCCGCGTGCTGCGCTATGGCCTGGAACACTCGGCGGACGTGACCGCGCGCGATATCCGCGCCGGTGCGCAGGGCAGCCAGTTCACTCTGGTCGCACCGGCCGGCGAAGCCCGCGTGGTGCTGGGCCTGCCGGGTCGCCACAACGTCAGCAATGCGCTGGCCGCCGCCAGCCTGGCGCTGGCCGCCGGTGTCGGTCTGGCGCTGATTGCCGCCGGCCTGGCCGAAGCGCAGCCGGTGCCGGGTCGCCAGATCGCCCATCAGCTGCGCAATGGCGCGGTGCTGGTGGATGACAGCTACAACGCCAACCCCGGGTCGCTGGCCGCGGCCATCGATGCCCTGGCCGCGGCGCCGGAAGAGGGCTGGCTGGTGCTGGGCGACATGCGCGAGCTGGGCCCGGACGCGGAAGCGCTGCATGCGCAGGCCGGCCTCCGCGCACGTGCTGCCGGCCTGAAGCGCCTGTATGCACTGGGCCCGCTCAGCGCCGCTGCCGCCTCCGCCTTCGGCGAAGGCGGCCGCCATTTCGCCACCCACGACGCGCTGTCGCAGGCGCTGAAGGACGAGCTGCACGCCGGCGTGCGCTGCCTGGTCAAGGGTTCCCGTGGCAGCGCCATGGACACGATTGTCAAAGCGCTGCTGGCGCAAGGAGAGGAATCCCCGCATGTTGTATGAACTGGCTCGATGGTTGCAGCAGTTGGAGAGCCTGTTCGGGCTGTTCAACTACCAGACGTTCCGCGCCATCCTTGCCGCGCTGACGGCCCTGTTCCTGTCGCTGTGGCTGGGCCCGGCGATGATCCGCAAGCTTGCCCAGTTCAAGGGCGGCCAGCCGATCCGCAAGGACGGTCCGCAGACCCATTTCTCCAAGGCCGGCACGCCGACCATGGGCGGTTCGCTGATCCTGCTCACCATCACCCTGTCGGTGCTGATGTGGGCCGACCTGCGCAACCGCTACGTGTGGCTGGTGCTGGCGGTGATGCTGTGCTTCGGCGCCATCGGCTGGTATGACGACTGGATCAAGATCGTCCGCCGTGACCCGAACGGCCTGAAGTCGCGCTGGAAGTACCTGCTGCAGTCGATCTTCGGCCTGGCCGCGGGCCTGTTCCTGTTCTACACGGCCGACGTGCCGGCGGCGCTGACGTTCTACATCCCGATGTTCAAGTCGGTCGCGCTGCCGCTGGCCGGCATCGGCTTCGTGGCCATCGCCTACTTCTGGATCGTCGGTTTCTCCAACGCGGTGAACCTGACCGACGGCCTGGACGGCCTGGCGATCATGCCCACCGTGCTGGTGGCCTGCGCGCTGGGCGTGTTCGCCTATGCCTCGGGCAACGTGGTGTTCGCCAACTACCTGCAGATCCCGCAGATCCCGGGCGCCGGCGAGCTGGTCATCATCTGTGCGGCCATCGCCGGCGCGGGTCTGGGCTTCCTCTGGTTCAACACCTACCCGGCCATGGTCTTCATGGGCGACATCGGCGCACTGGCACTGGGTGCGGTGCTGGGCACGATCGCGGTGATCACCCGCCAGGAGCTGGTGCTGGTGATCATGGGCGGCGTGTTCGTCATCGAAACGCTGTCGGTGATGATCCAGGTCGCCTCGTTCAAGCTGACCGGCAAGCGCGTGTTCCGCATGGCGCCGATCCACCACCATTTCGAACTGAAGGGCTGGCCGGAGCCGCGCGTGATCGTGCGTTTCTGGATCATCTCCGTCGTGCTCGTGCTGATCGGCCTGGCCACGTTGAAGGTGCGCTGAGATGAACGACCTGTCCCGCCAGGCAACACGCCTTGAAGCCATCGAAGGCAGCTACGACAAGTGGCTGCTGGGCGCGATCATCGCGCTCACCGGTGTCGGCGTGGTGATGGTGGCCTCCAGCTCGATCGCGCTGATGAGCAGCCCGTTCTATTACCTCAACCGCCACCTGATCTTCCTGGCGGTGGGTATCGTGCTGGCGGTCATTGCCGCCCGCACCGAGCTGAAGTCGATCGAGCAGTACAACCAGATGCTGCTGCTGGGCTGCTTCGTACTGCTGCTGGCGGTGTTCGCACCGGGACTGGGCAGCACGGTCAACGGTGCGCGCCGCTGGATCAACCTGGGCATTTCCAAGTTCCAGACGGTCGAAGCGGTGAAAGTGCTCTACATCGTCTGGCTGTCGAGCTACCTGGTGCGTTTCCGCGACGAGGTCAATGCGACCTGGCCGGCAATGCTCAAGCCGCTGGGCGTGGCCGGTGCGCTGGTGGTGCTGCTGCTGCTGCAGCCGGACTTCGGTTCCTCGACCCTGCTGCTGGCGATCACCGCCGGCATGCTGGTGCTGGGCGGGGTGAACATGCCGCGCATGTCGATGCCGGTGATCATCGGCCTGGTCGGCATGAGCGCGCTGGCGATCATCGAGCCGTACCGCATGCGCCGCATCACCTCCTTCCTGGACCCGTGGGCCGACCAGCAGGGCGACGGCTACCAGCTGTCCAACGCGCTGATGGCGGTTGGCCGTGGTGAATGGACCGGCGTCGGCTTGGGCAACTCCGTGCAGAAGCTGTACTACCTGCCCGAAGCGCACACCGACTTCATCTTCTCGGTCACCGCCGAGGAATTCGGTTTCCTGGGTACCTGCGTGATCGTGGCGCTGTATGCGCTGCTGGTCGGCCGCACCTTCTGGCTGGGCATGCGCTGCGTGGAAATGAAGCGCCACTTCTCCGGCTACATCGCCTTCGGCATCGGCCTGTGGATCAGCATGCAGACCTTCGTCTCGATCGGCGTGAACCTGGGCATCCTGCCGACCAAGGGCCTGACCCTGCCGCTGATCTCCTCCGGCGGTTCGTCGGTGCTGATGACCTGCGTGGCGATGGGCCTGCTGCTGCGCGTGTCGTATGAACTCAAACGCGCCGAGCGCCGCCAGGCCGTGCGCATCGGTGGCGCCGAAGACGCCGCGGCCGAACCGATGGACAAGCCCGCCGCAGCGGTGGACGCCAGCGTGCCGATGCGTGCCGAGCCGGTCGCACCCGCGTCCGCTGCAGCGAGCGCCGCACGTGGCACCAGCCGCCTGCAGTCGCGCATCGAACCGACCTTCGGGAGGCTGTCATGAGTGCAGCCACCGAGAGTGGGCGCCCGGTGATGATCCTGGCCGGAGGCACCGGCGGTCACATCTTCCCCGGCCTGGCCGTGGCCCGCGTGCTGCGCGAGCGCGGCGTGCCGGTGACCTGGATGGGCGCCGACGGTGCGATGGAAACCCGCCTGGTGCCGCAGCGCGACATCGCCATCGATACGCTGGCCATCACTGGCCTGCGCGGCAAGGGCAAGCTGGCCCTGCTGGCGGCGCCGTGGCGGCTGATGCGCGCGCTGCGCGCGGCCGGGCTCATCATCCGCCAGCGCCAGCCGCGCGCGGTGGTCGCCTTCGGTGGCTTTGCCTCCGGCCCCGGTGGCATGGCCACGCGCCTGCATGGCCTGCCGCTGATCGTGCATGAGCAGAACCGTGCGCCGGGCCTGACCAACCGCATCCTGTCGCGTTATGCGCGTCGCCTGCTGACCGGTTTCCCGGGCACCTTCGCCAAGGGCGAGGAGTTCGTCGGTAACCCGGTGCGCGCGGAAATCGCTGCCATCGCGCCGCCGGAACAGCGCTTCGCCGACCGGCAGGGCCCGCTGCGGGTGCTGGTGGTGGGCGGCAGCCAGGGCGCGCGTGCCCTCAATACCGGCGTGCCGCAGGCGATTGCCGCGCTGGGCGCCGGCCTGCCGGTGCAGGTGCGCCACCAGAGCGGCGAGAAGATGCATGCCGAAGCGGTGGAGGCTTACGCCAAGGCCGGTGTGCAGGCGGAAATCACGCCGTTCATCGCCGACATGGCCGAAGCCTTTGCCTGGGCTGACCTGGTTGTCTGCCGCGCCGGCGCGTCCACGCTGGCCGAGCTGTGCGCGGTCGGTGTCGGCAGCGTGCTGGTGCCATTCCCCGCTGCCGTCGACGATCACCAGACCCGCAACGCGGAGTACCTGGTCGAGCGCGGCGCGGCGGTGTTGCTGAAGCAGGACGGAACGCTGGCCGACGGCATTGCCGCAACGCTGCGCGATCTGTCCGAAAATCCCGCCCGCCGCATGCAGATGGCGCAAGCCGCGCGTGCCCTGGCCAAGGTCGATGCCGCCGAGCGCATCGCCGATATCATTCTCGAGGAAGCTGTATGAAGAAGGCATGCCACCGCGCCTGCCCTGCGCGAGGCCGCGCATGATCCGTCGCCTGCACGACACCAACGACCTGGTGCGCGCGTTCCCGCGCGTGCATTTCGTCGGCATCGGCGGCACCGGCATGAGCGGTATCGCCGAAGTGATGCTGACGCTGGGCTATGAAGTGTCCGGCTCGGACAACGCCGACAACGTGGCGACCCGCCGCCTGGCCAGCCTGGGGGCGCGCATCATGCGCGGCCACTCCGCGGCCAACGTGCTGGGCACCGACTGCGTGGTGGTCTCCAGTGCCATCCGCGAAGACAACCCGGAACTGATGGAAGCACGCAGCCAGCGCATTCCGATCATGCCGCGTGCGGCGATGCTGGCCGAGCTGATGCGCTTCCGCCGCGGCATCGCCGTGGCCGGTACCCATGGCAAGACCACCACCACCAGCCTGACCGCTGCGGTGCTGAGCGAAGGTGGCCTGGACCCGACGTTCGTGATCGGTGGCCAGCTGCTGGCCGCCGGTGCCAACGCCAAGCTGGGTGGCGGGCAGTGGCTGGTGGCCGAGGCCGATGAAAGCGATGGCAGCTTCCTGCGCCTGAACCCGCTGATGTCGATCATCACGAACATCGATGCCGACCACCTGGAAAACTACGGCAACGATTTCGCCCGCGTGCAGGCGGCGTTTGCCGAGTTCCTGCAGCGCCTGCCGTTCTACGGCCTGGCGGTACTGTGCATCGATGATCCGGAAGTCGCCGCGCTGGCCGCCAGGACCCCGCGCCACGTGATGAGCTACGGCATGAGCCCGCAGGCCGACGTGCGCGCCGAGAACGTGGTGCAGGAAGGGTCGCGCATGCGCTTCACCCTGCGCCTGCCGCAGGGCACCAGCCAGGAAGTGGTGCTGGCGCTGCCGGGCAGGCACAACGTGCTCAACGCGCTGGCCGCCGCTGCGGTGGGCTGGCAGCTGGGCGTGGCCCCGGACGCGATCGCACGCGCGCTGGAGGGCTTCGCCGGTGTCGGCCGTCGCTTCAACGATCTGGGCGAGGTGACCACCGCCAGTGGCGCCAAGGTCCGCATCATCGACGACTATGGCCATCACCCGAGCGAGCTGGAGGCAGTGTTCGCCGCCGCTCGTGGTGGCTGGGCCGACAAGCGCCTGGTGGTGGCCTTCCAGCCGCACCGCTACAGCCGTACCCGCGACCAGTTCGACAAGTTCGCCGCCGTGCTGTCGAGCGTTGATGCGCTGGTGCTGAGCGAGGTCTACCCGGCCGGTGAAGAACCGATTGCCGGCGCCGACTCGCACGCGCTGGCCCGTGCCATCCGCGCGCGTGGCCGCAGTGAGCCGGTGGTGGTGGGCAAGGCCGCCGAGCTGGCCAGCGTGCTGCCGGACGTGCTGCAGGACGGTGACCTGCTGCTGATGATGGGCGCCGGCGACATCGGTGCCGTGGCCACCCATATCGCGGTGGAAGGTTTCAAGGGGGAGGGCCAGGCGTGAGCACGCTGACCTTCCCGCCGCTGCGCGTGACCGACCCGGCCGAGTTCGGCCGCGTCGCCGTGCTGCTGGGCGGCAGTTCCAGCGAACGCGAGGTGTCGCTGGATTCGGGCCGCAACGTGCTCGAAGCCCTGCAGTCGCGTGGCGTCGATGCGTTCGCGGTGGACGGCATTCCGGCGCTCGCCAGCGCGCTCGCCGCCGGTGGCATCGATCGCGTCTTCAACATCCTGCACGGCCACAACGGTGGCGGTGAGGACGGCATCGTGCAGGGCCTGATGGACGCCTTCGGCGTGCCGTACACCGGCTCGAACGTGCTGGGTTCGGCGCTGAGCATGGACAAGATCCGCACCAAGCAGGTGTGGCTGTCGCTGGGCCTGCCGACCCCGCAGTACCGCAAGGTCACTGCCGAGGACGTGCACGCCAATGCCGCCGAACTCGGCCTGCCGGTGGTGGTGAAGCCGGCCAACGAAGGCTCCAGCGTGGGCATCAGCCGGGTCACCGATGACGCCGGGCTGGATGAAGCGGTGGCCCTGGCCGCGCGCTATGACGGCCAGCTGCTGATGGAGCAGATGGTGGTCGGCGACGAATTGACCGTGGCCATCCTTGGCGACGTCGCACTGCCGTCGATCCGCATCGTGCCCAAGGGCCAGTGGTACGACTACAACGCCAAGTACATCGCCGAGGACACCCAGTACCTGTGCCCGGGCCTGGACGGTGGCGACGAAGAGGACATCCGGCGCATCGCGCTGGCCGCGTTCCGTGCCGCCGGGTGCCGTGGCTGGGGCCGCGTGGACGTGATGCGCGATCGCGACAGCGGCCGTTTCTTCCTGCTGGAAGTGAACACCGCGCCGGGCATGACCAGCCATTCGCTGGTGCCCAAGGCGGCCCGCCAGGCCGGCATCGGTTTCGAGGAACTGGTGTGGCGCGTGCTGGAACAGACCCTGGAGGCCTCGCACGCATGAACGCGGTGCTGCGCATCTTCGTCTGGCTGTTGGCGCTGTCGGTGGTTGCACTGCCGGTGGTGGCCGTGGTCAATGGCTGGGTCGGCGCCGAGCGCTGGCCACTGGCGAAGCTGCGCGTGCATGGTGAGTTCAAGCGGGTGCCGGCCGAACAGCTGCAGCAGGTGCTGCTGCCGTATGCGCGCGCCGGTTTCTTCGCGGTCAAGCTGCAGGACGCGCAGGACGCCCTGGAGAAGCTGCCGTGGGTGGAAAGCGCGCAGGTCCGCAAGCAGTGGCCGGACGTGCTGGAAGTGACCCTGGTCGAGCACAAGCCGTTCGCCCGCTGGGGTACCGACCGCCTGGTGTCCGAGCAGGGCAAGCTGTTCCCCACGCCGAAGAAGCTGTCCGACCTGGCGCTGCCGGAGCTGGATGGCCCGGACAGCCAGACCGCGGAAGTGATGAAGCTGTACAGCGACTCGCGTGCATTGTTCGCACCGGCCGGCGTCGATGTGCGCCGGGTGACGATGGACGCACGCGGCAGCTGGTCGCTGGTGCTGAGCAACGGCACCGAAGTGGTGGTCGGCCGCGACGACGCGCGCTCGCGCATGCAGCGCTTCGTCAAGGTGCTGCCGCAGCTCAACCGTCAGGACGCGCCGATCGAGCGCGCCGACCTCCGTTACACCAATGGTTTCACGCTGAGCTGGGGTACCCCGGCCACGCCGGCGAAAACGCCGGCGACCCCGGCCAGAAGCACGCAGGAAAGGACATGAATCGCAAGGGTGACAAATCGCTGATCGTTGGCCTGGACATCGGCACCTCCAAGGTGGTGGCGCTGGTGGGCGAGTATTCGCCGGGCAACCCGATCGAAGTGATCGGCATCGGCTCGCACGAATCGCGCGGGCTGAAGCGCGGCGTGGTGGTGGACATCGAATCGACCGTGCAGTCGATCCAGCGCGCGGTGGAAGAAGCCGAGCTGATGGCCGGCTGCGAGATCCGTTCGGTGTACGCCTCGATCTCCGGCAACCACGTGCAGTGCAAGAACTCGCCGGGCATCGTGCCGATCCGCGACGGTGAAGTGACCTGGGGCGACCTGGATCGCGTGCTCGACGCGGCCAAGGCGGTGGCGATCCCGGCCGACCAGAAGATCCTCCACGCGATCCCGCGCGAGTACGTGCTGGACGATTCGCAGGAAGGCATCCGCAACCCGGTCGGCATGACCGGCGTGCGCCTGGAAGTGCATGCGCACCTGGTGGTGTGCGCGCAGTCGGCGGCGGCCAACATCAGCAAGTGCGTGCAGCGCTGCGGCCTGCAGGTGGACGACCTGGTGCTGTCCTCGCTGGCCTCCAGCGTGGCAGTGCTGACCGCCGACGAGCGCGAGCTGGGCGTGGTGCTGGTCGACATGGGCGCCGGCACCACCGACATCGCGGTGTTCGTGCAGGGTGCGATCTGCCACACCGCCTCGCTGCCGATCGCCGGCGACCACGTGACCAACGACATCGCGCACATGCTGCGCACGCCGACCCCGGAAGCCGAGCAGATCAAGGTGCGCTATGCCTGCGCCCTGGCCCAGCTGGCCACGGCCGAGGAGAGCATCCAGGTGCCGTCGGTGGGCGACCGCCCGCCGCGCCGCATGCCGCGCCATTCGCTGGCGCAGGCCGTGCAGGGCCGCTACGAGGAAATCTTCGAGATGGTGCAGGCCGAACTGCGCCGCTCCGGCTTCGAGGAGCTGGTGCGCGCCGGCATGGTGCTGACCGGTGGCGCGTCGAAGATGGAAGGCGTGGTCGAACTGGCCGAGGAAATGCTGCAGATGCCGGTGCGCGTGGGTATCCCGCAGCACGTCACCGGCCTGGGCGAAGTGGTCGGCAACCCGGTACACGCCACCGGCGTGGGCCTGCTGCTGATGGGCAGCCAGATCGAGCACCCGCGGCGGCCGTCGCTGCCCACCGGGCGCGCCGGAAGCATGTTCAAGAAACTCAAGACCTGGTTCCGCGGCGAGTTCTGACGCGGAACCCGTAAACCCGGGCCTCGCCCGGGCGCAACACCCGCAGTACCCGCATCACAACGCAGTACCGGCTACACACAACCCACACAGCCGCAACGTCGGCATGCAGCAGGACGGCAGGACGCCCGAATGCCCATGCCAGCCAAAGCGGATACAACGAGGACACGGACATGGCGCATTTTGAACTGATCGAAAAGATGGCACCCAATGCGGTGATCAAGGTGGTTGGCGTGGGCGGCGGCGGCGGCAATGCCGTGGCGCACATGGTCAACTCGGCAGTGGATGGCGTGGAATTCATCACTGCCAACACCGACTCGCAGGCCATCAAGAATTGTGGTGCCAAGCTGCAGCTGCAGCTGGGTACCAACGTGACCAAGGGCCTGGGCGCAGGCGCGAACCCGGAAGTCGGCCGCCAGGCCGCGCTGGAAGACCGTGAGCGCATCATGGACGCGCTGCAGGGCGCCGACATGGTGTTCATCACCGCCGGCATGGGCGGCGGCACCGGTACCGGCGCTGCGCCGGTGGTGGCACAGCTGGCCAAGGAAATGGGCATCCTGACCGTGGCCGTGGTCACCAAGCCGTTCCCGTTCGAAGGCCGTCGCCGCATGCAGGTGGCGCTGAAGGGCATCGAGGAACTGAGCCAGCACTGCGACTCGCTGATCACCATCCCGAACGAGAAGCTGATCACCGTGCTGGGTCGCAACGCGACCATGATCCAGGCCTTCCGCGCTGCCAACGACGTGCTGCAGGGCGCCGTGCAGGGCATCGCCGACCTGATCGTGCGTCCGGGCCTGATCAACGTCGACTTCGCCGACGTGCGCACCGTCATGTCCGAAATGGGCCTGGCGATGATGGGTACCGGCACCGCCCGTGGCGATGACCGCGCCCAGGCCGCTGCCGAATCGGCGATCCAGAACCCGCTGCTGGACGATGTGAACCTGGCTGGTGCCAACGGCATCCTGGTCAACATCACCGCCGGCGCCGATTTCACCATGGCCGAGTTCGACGAGATCGGCCGCACCATCGATGGCTTCGCTTCCGAAGATGCCACCGTGGTGGTCGGCACCGTGCTCGATCCGGACATGCAGGACGAAGTGCGCGTGACCGTGGTGGCCACCGGCCTGAACCGCGTCTCGGCCAGCAAGACCCAGCGTCCGGGCGAGCGTGCGCCGATCAAGCTGGTCCGCAACGCCACCACCGGCCAGCCGGAGTTCGGCGAGTTCGACAACGGCGGCGATGCCGTCTCCAAGGCGGTGGGTGGCATGGGCCTGGGCCTGCGTCGCGCCAGCAGCGATACCGCAGCGGCCTCCGCCCCTTCGGCCCCGGCCGCTTCGGCCCCGGCGGCGGCGGAACTGCCGAACGATTACCTGGACATCCCGGCGTTCCTGCGCCGCCAGGCGGACTAAGCGGGGCGGCCCGGGGTTGTCCTCCCCGGGTTGCGCCACCATGTCCTGAAAACGCGGGCGCCGGGCCAGGATGGGCCCGGCCGCCCTGCTTCACGCGCTTTCCAGCGGCGTGCCGGTGGATCCTGCCGGTGGCTGCAACTGGCGTTTCAGCCGGGGTAGGGGAGTGCGCGTGTTAATCTAATGTGTCACTTCCGGTCCATCCCCCATGATCCAGCAACGCACCCTCAAGAACACGATCCGCGCCACCGGCGTTGGCCTGCACAGTGGTGACAAGGTCTACATGACCCTGCGCCCGGCACCGGTCAACCATGGCATCGTGTTCCGCCGCGTGGACCTGGACCCGGTGGTGGAGGTGCCGGCCAAGGCCGAACTGGTCACCGAAGTGACCCTGTGCACCGGCCTGACCTGCAACGACGCAAAGATCCAGACCGTCGAACACCTGATGTCGGCGCTGGCCGGCCTGGGTGTGGACAACATCATCGTCGAACTGTCCTCGGCCGAGCTGCCGATCATGGACGGTTCGGCCGGCCCGTTCGTGTTCCTGCTGCAGTCGGCGGGCATCATCGAACAGGATGCGCCCAAGCGCTTCATCCGCGTGCTCAAGACCGTGGAGGTGACCGAGGGCGACAAGGTGGCCCGTTTCACCCCGTACGAGGGCTACAAGCTGGGCTTCACCATCCAGTTCGACCACCCGATGATCCCGGCCAAGCAGTCGCGGCAGGAAATCGAGTTCTCGACGCTGGCCTACACCAAGGAAATCTCCCGCGCGCGCACCTTCGGTTTCATGCGCGACCTGGAATACATGCGCGAGCGCAACCTGGGCCTGGGCGGTTCGATGGACAACGCCATCGTGCTGGACGAGTTCCGCGTGCTCAACGAAGACGGCCTGCGCTACGCCGACGAGTTCGTGCGCCACAAGATCCTTGACGCCATTGGCGACCTCTACCTGGCCGGTGGCCAGGTGCTGGGCGCCTACGAGGGCTTCAAGTCCGGCCACGCGCTCAACAACAAGCTGGTGCGGGCCCTGATGGCCGACGCCAGCGCCTGGGAATGGGTCAGCTTCGACTCGCCGACCAGCCCGGATCCGGTGGAATATGCCACCCCGGCCTACGCCTGATTCCATAGATCGTTGAATTTCAAGATAAAAACGCCGCCTTCCAGGGCGGCGTCGTTGTTTCCGGCGCTTGCGACGCATTCAGCGTGCTTGAAAGGCGTCAAGGCCGGTTCAAGGTCACGGTTTTGTGAACCTGTTGGATCGGAAGCCTGAATTTAACGAAGTTTTAACTTCAATCTAACGACAGGCCTCCGGATGGCCGCTAGGATGCGACCCGGCCCCCGAAATGTTTCACGCCGTGGTGACACGCGCGACGGGGAGCGGAGCCGGATGCTCCGTTGCCATCAGGATCGCTTCTTCGGCTTCGAGGGAACGTCCTGCAGGCAAGCCAAGGCGTCGCGTAGCCCTTTGTGCGTGGCGGCTGAAACTGCGTGGGGGCCATTCCGGTTGTCGATCGCTGGGGAGCGTGAGGGAGTGGTGGACGCAGTCTTGATGGTCACCCTGGTGGCCTTCAGCCCGATGGAACGGGCCGCGTCGAGCAACTGGGCTTCGGCAAGCCGCAACTTGGCATGCCAGACCGGGGACTCGACGAGAAAAACGAGGTGTTCCCCGTCCACATTGGCCAGCCGGCAGCGGCTGCGCAGAGGTGGCGGCAACTGGGGGCGCAACTGCCGGTCCAGCGCGTCGAGCCACAAGGCCCGACGCAGCGGGTTCCCGCTTTTGTCCGCCATTACCGCATCCAGCGCCGGTTTCGGCACTGACGCGGGGCGAACGCTGGATTTCGGCTCAGACATGAAAACTCACTGATGGCATTCAAAAAGATCGTAATCAAAACGCGTGAAGGACAGGCCAAGGCGTCGCCGATCACGCGTTTGCGGTTCTATTTCGAGGACCGCCCCCGCGCCCTGCTGGGCAGCGTGCTCGGGGTAGGCTGCATTATCGGCCTTGCCGGCGGCATTGGCGCCAGTGCGCTGAATGATTCGCGCCTGCAGGCCAAGGTCGAGCGCCAGGATGCGGAGCTGGCCAAGGTCAAGCGCGATGCGCAGACCCAGGTCAACGCGCTGGCTGCCCGCCTCGGCGAGCTGCAGGCGCAGGCCACCCGCCTGAACGCGCTTGGCGAACGGCTGACCCAGATGGGCAAGCTGGAAGATGGCGAATTCGACTTCAACGAGACCCCCGGCCTCGGTGATGGCGACGCCGGCGGCCCGACCAGCGACATCCCGGTCAAGGACGTCAACGCCGACTTACAGGTGCTGGAGCAGCGCTTCGCTGCTTCAGGCCGCCAGTTGTCGGTGATGGAATCGCTGATGTTCGACCACCAGCTGCAGCAGAACGCCGTGCCGTCGCGCATGCCGATCCGCAACAGCTACGTGACCTCCGGCTTCGGCACCCGTGCCGACCCGTTCGGCCGCGGCGCCGCCACCCACAAGGGCATGGACTTCCACGCCAAGGTCGGTGACCCGGTGATGGCCGTGGCCGAAGGCGTGGTCAGCTTCGCTGGTGTGAAGGGCGGCTATGGCAACGTCGTCGATGTCGACCACGGTAACGGCTATGTCACCCGCTACGCGCACAATTCGCGCCTGGTGGTGAAGGCCGGTGACCTGGTCCGCGCCGGCCAGGAAGTGGCCAAGGCCGGTTCCACCGGCCGTTCGACCGGTGCCCACGTGCACTTCGAGGTGTGGGAGAACGGCAACGTGGTCAACCCGCGCAAGTTCCTCGGCGACGGCGGCAACACGCCGGTCGGCCGCGTCAGCCGCGGCTGATGCCCGGGTCGGATTCCTTCCGCGCCGCGGAAGGGCTCTGACCCGATTCGGTTGAGGGCTGGGGTCAGAGCCCTTTCGCCATGGCGAAAGGGGTCCGACCCCGCATCCGTGTTTCTTTGCCGAATCCGGGGCGATTGCGACCGGATTGGCGCTTGAAACCTCAGCCGCCCGTCCCAAGCTACAATGGGTGTTGCCATCGACAGGGCGCCAGGCGCCCTGTTTCGTTTGCGGCGGACGGATCCCAAGGGGGAGGCCGGGCGTCGTGTCCATCCAACCCGGTTCCTTCAATGATCAACAGCCTGCTTACCCGCGTATTTGGCAGTCGTAACGAACGACAGCTGCGCCAGCTCAACCGCATCGTCGCCAAGATCAATGCGCTGGAGCCGGAGATCGAGAAGCTTTCCGACGAGCAGCTTCAGGCCAAGACGCCGGAGTTCAAGCAGCGCATCGCCGGCGGTGAAGCCCTGGACAAGGTGCTGCCGGAAGCGTTCGCGGTCTGCCGCGAAGCCGGCCGCCGCGTGCTGGGCATGCGCCACTACGACGTGCAGCTGATCGGCGGCATGGTGCTTCACCTGGGCAAGATCGCAGAAATGCGCACCGGTGAAGGCAAGACCCTGGTGGCGACCCTGCCGGTGTACCTCAACGCGCTGGAAGGCAAGGGCGTGCACGTGGTCACCGTGAACGACTACCTGGCCCGCCGCGACGCCGCGCAGATGGGCAAGCTGTACAACTGGCTGGGCCTGAGCGTGGGCGTGGTGTACCCGGGCATGCCGCACAGCGACAAGCGCGAAGCCTACGCGGCCGACATCACCTACGGCACCAACAACGAATTCGGCTTCGACTACCTGCGCGACAACATGGCGCTGTCCAAGGCCGACCGTTACCAGCGCGGCCTGCACTACGCCATCGTCGACGAAGTCGACTCCATCCTGATCGACGAAGCGCGTACCCCGCTGATCATCTCCGGTCCGGCCGATGATTCCCCGGAGCTGTACATCCGCGTCAACCGCGTCGTGCCGCACCTGGTCAAGCAGGAAGCGGAAGACGGCGAGGGCGATTTCTGGGTCGACGAGAAGGGCAAGCAGGTGCACCTGTCCGAAGCGGGCATGGAGCACGCCGAGCAGCTGCTGGTTGAAGCCGGCATCCTCGACGGCGAGACCGAAGGCCTGTACGCGGCGCAGAACCTGACCGTGGTCCACCACCTCAACGCCGCCCTGCGCGCGCACGCGATCTACCAGCGTGACGTGGACTACATCGTGCGCGACGGCGAAGTGGTCATCGTCGATGAGTTCACCGGCCGTACCCTGGCCGGCCGCCGCTGGTCCGACGGCCTGCACCAGGCGGTGGAAGCGAAGGAAGGCGTGCCGGTCCAGCGCGAGAACCAGACGCTGGCGAGCATCACCTTCCAGAACCTGTTCCGCATGTACAAGAAGCTGTCCGGCATGACCGGTACGGCCGATACCGAAGCGTTCGAATTCCAGAGCATCTACGGCCTGGAAGTGGTGGTGATCCCGACCAACCGCCCGACCATCCGCAAGGACAGTCCGGACCAGGTGTTCCTCAACCGCAAGGGCAAGTTCAATGCGGTGCTGGCCGACATCGAAGAGTGCGCCAAGCGCGGCCAGCCGGTGCTGGTGGGTACCACCTCGATCGAAACCTCGGAAATGCTGTCCGAGCACCTGAGCAAGGCCGGCGTGAAGCACGAAGTGCTCAACGCCAAGCAGCATGACCGCGAAGCGACCATCGTGGCCAACGCTGGCCGCCCGGGCGCAGTGACCATCGCCACCAACATGGCCGGCCGCGGTACCGACATCGTGCTGGGCGGTTCGCTGGAAGCCGAGATCCACGCCCTGGGCGAGGACGCGACCGACGAGCAGAAGGCAGCGGTCAAGGCCGAATGGCAGAAGCGCCACGAGGCAGTGAAGGCGGCGGGCGGCCTGCACATCGTCGGCACCGAGCGCCACGAATCGCGTCGTATCGACAACCAGCTGCGCGGCCGTTCGGGCCGCCAGGGTGACCCGGGTTCGTCCCGCTTCTACCTGTCGCTGGAAGACAACCTGATGCGCATCTTCGCCTCCGACTGGGTGCAGAAGGCCATGCGCATGATGGGCATGAAGGAAGACGACGTCATCGAGGACCGCCTGGTCAGCCGCCAGATCGAAAAGGCGCAGCGCAAGGTCGAGGCCCACAACTTCGACATCCGCAAGAACCTGCTGGACTTCGACGACGTCAACAACGACCAGCGCAAGGTGATCTACGCCCAGCGCGACGAGCTGCTGGATGCCGAGTCGGTGAAGGCGAATGTCGATGGCATCCGCGACGACGTGATCTTCGACATCGTGGCGCGCTTCGTGCCGCCGAACTCGATCGACGAGCAGTGGGACCTGCGCGGCCTGGAAGCGACCCTGGAGTCGGACTTCGGCCTGCAGATGTCGCTGACCGACCTGGTCAAGGAACACGAAGAGCTGGACGCCGAGGCCATCGCCACCAAGGTCCAGGAGCGCGTCAACCAGCACTTCGCCGAGAAGGAAGCCGGCCTGGGCGAAGAAACCATGCGCGCGCTGGAGAAGCACGTGATGCTGACCGTGCTGGACCAGAGCTGGAAGGAGCACCTGGCGCGCATGGATTACCTGCGCCAGGGCATCTACCTGCGTGGTTACGCGCAGAAGCAGCCGAAGCAGGAATACAAGAAGGAAGCCTTCGAGCTGTTCTCGGACATGCTGGAGAACGTCAAGCGCGAAGTGGTGACCCTGCTGGCCCGCGTGCGCATCCGCAGCGACGAGGAAGTGCAGGCGCTGGAAGCGGCCGAGCGCCAGCAGGCGCAGGCGCGCCTGAGCCAGTCGCAGTTCCAGCACCAGGATGCCGGCGGTTACAGCGCCGACGAGGAAGCCGCGCAGGTCGAAGCCGCCCAGCAGGGCGTGGCCACGCTGCAGCGCGACGAGCCGAAGATCGGCCGCAATGATCCGTGCCCGTGCGGCAGTGGCAAGAAGTACAAGCACTGCCACGGCCAGCTGAGCTGACCCCGGAAGGCCCCGCGCAAGCGGGGCCTTCTGCTTTGGCGCGGGCGATCCGGCGCGGATTCGTGATTGCGCTGGCCGCCCTGTTCTGGGCATGCTGGCCCCATGGTTTCTCCCACCCGATCGATCCATGTCGTGGCCGCCGTCATCACCGACGCCCGTGGCCGCGTGCTGCTCAACCGCCGTACCGAGAACCGCGACATGGCTGGCCTGTGGGAGTTCCCCGGCGGCAAGCGCGAATCCGGCGAGACCTCCGAACAGGCGCTGGTGCGTGAACTGCGCGAAGAGCTGGGCATCGAGGCCGATGTCGGGCCTTGGCTGATGGATGTGCCGCAGCGCTATCCGGACAAGCACCTGACCCTGGAAGTGCGCCACGTGCGCAGCTGGAAGGGCACACCGCGCGGGCGCGAGGGCCAGGCGATCACCTGGGTGGCGCAGGACAAGCTGGGCCGCTATTCCATGCCGCCGGCCGACCTGCCGGTGGTGGCCGCACTGCGCCAACCGGATCGCTACCTCATCACGCCGGCGCCGGCCGAAGATGCCGGCGGCGTGCAGCACTGGCATGAACGGCTGCAGCAGGCAGTGGCGGCGGGCCAGCATCGCATCCAGCTGCGCCTGCCGCCGGAGCATCCGCAACGGCAGGCGATGATCGAACAGGCCGTGCGCGCGCATCGTCGCGGCGTGCAGTGGCTGCTCAACCGCGATGTCGCGTTGGCCCGCACACTGGGCGTGGGCGTGCACCTGGGCAGCGAGCAGTTGCTGGCCCTGCAGGAGCGGCCCTTGCCGGAAGGACAGCTGGTCGCCGCGTCCTGCCACGACCTGGAGCAGCTGCAGGCGGCGCAGCAGCTGGGCTGCGACTTCGCGGTGCTCGGCCCGGTGCAGGCCACGGCCAGCCATCCCGGGGCGGTGCCGCTGGGCTGGGAGGCCTTCGCTGCGCTGCGCGCGCAGGTATCGCTGCCGATCTACGCGTTGGGCGGCATGGCCGCCGGCCATATCGCCGAAGCGCGTCGGCATGGCGGGCAGGGCATCGCTGCGATTCGTGGGCTGTGGCCGGCGTGAGCCGGCATGCAGGGTCAGATCCCTGCGCAGCAGGGCTCTGACCCCATCGCGGCAATCCGGGGTCGGAGCCCTTTTCGCTGGGAAGGGATCCGACCCCTCCCGATCACAACGTAATCCAGAAGCATCCGTATTGCCGCCGCAATCCCAGCACCGTGGACGCTCGCGACGCGCTGCCGGGCAGCGTCTGCTCCAGGCGCAGGCCGACCGGATGCCGTGGCGCTGGCGGCTCAGGGTCGGATTCCTGCGCCGCAGGGCTCTGACTCTCTTCCTGCGAGGACGCCAGCCCCTGTGGCGGATACACCGGCACCACGTCCACCAGTGGCCGCCGTGCCAAGGATTCCAACTGGCCGAGGATGCGCTGCGCGCCGGCATCGGAGACCGCACCCCACAGGTACAGCGAGGACAGCCGGTTCACATCGTTGCTGACGATGCCGGTGCGCAGTGCGTCCACCAGCTCGCTCAGGCGTCGTGGGCAGCGCGCACCCAGGGTGTCGCGTGGCAGGGTGCTGCCGGTGGGCGCGGGCGGTGGCAATCGCGACCGGGCGCCAACGCTGTCGCAGGGGCGGTCGGTATACACGCTCTGCCCCTGCGCATCGGTGCAGCGGTTCAAGCGCGGGGACTGCGCATGGACAATGCTCGATACCGAACACAACGACAGCAGCAACAGCAGGAAGGAAAACCGGTTCATCGGCGCAGGGTAGCGCCGATCGCGGTGGCATGGCGTGCTTTCAGCCGTGCAGCAGCTTCAACACCGACGTGGTCGGCTTGGCCAGGTTCAAGGTGTAGAAGTGCAGGCCCGGCGCGCCGCCCTCGATCAGGCGCTGGCACAGTTTGGCCACCACTTCGGTACCGAACGCCCGCACCGATTCGGCGTCATCGCCATAGGCCTGCATCTTGCGGCTGATCCAGCGCGGGATCTCCGCACCGCATTGCTCGGAGAAGCGGCGCAGCTGGCTGAAGTTGGCGATCGGCATGATGCCGGGCGTGATCGGCACCTGCACGCCGAGCCGGCGCACGGCATCGACGAAGTGGAAGTACGCATCCGGGTTGTAGAAATACTGGGTGATCGCCGCGTCGGCGCCGGCATCGATCTTGGCCTTGAAGTGCTTCAGGTCGGCCAGTGCATCGGAGGCCTGTGGATGGGTCTCCGGATAGGCACCGACTTCGATGCGGAAGGCGGTGCCGTGTTCGGCGCGGATGAAGTCGATCAGCTCGGCGGCGTAGCGCATGTCACCGGGGAAGCCCATGCCGGAGGGCAGGTCGCCACGCAGCGCGACCAGGCGATGGCAGCCGATGGCGCGGTACAGCTTGAGCAGTTCGCGGATTTCCTGGCGGGTGCCGCCGACACAGGACAGGTGCGGTGCAGCCTCGAAGCCGTGGTGCTGGTTGAGGTGGCGCACGGTCTCGGAGGTATAGCTCAGGGTCGAGCCACCGGCGCCGAAGGTACAGGACACGTACTCGGGGTCGTAGTCCTTCAGCCTGGCCGCGGCGCGGTCCAGCTGGCTGCGCTGTTCGTCGGTCTTGGGCGGATAGAACTCGAAGCTGATGGCGGTCATGGCACGGGCGGCAGCGGCGGGTGCGGGTCAGTATATCGCTTCATCAAGATGGATGTTA
This sequence comes from Stenotrophomonas maltophilia D457, assembly GCF_000284595.1. Classification (GTDB taxonomy): domain Bacteria; phylum Pseudomonadota; class Gammaproteobacteria; order Xanthomonadales; family Xanthomonadaceae; genus Stenotrophomonas; species Stenotrophomonas muris. The sequence goes on from NC_017671.1 coordinate 757,070, forward strand.
GTTGGCTGCATGGACTGGCACCGTCCGCCGCCGGCGACCGTTTGCCCGGGTCTGCGGCCGTTGCTCCGGAATCGCAACCTGGCTGCCGTAGCCGGGCGCACGCTGCTCCCATCCCGGCACCCCCCACCTGATGAAGGAGCACACGATGAAGATCTTCCTGGCACTCTGGTACGCGATGAAGGCCCTGGCCCGGCTGGCGATGATCGGCATGGCGATGGCCGTGCTCGGCTCCGGTTCCGCGCATGCCGCCACCGGCTCGACCGCTGGCAAGGTACAGGTCGAGGTGGTCGGCATGGGGCGACCGCTGCTGATGATCCCCGGCCTCAACAGCAGCGCCGAGGCCTGGCGCGAGACCTGCCTGGCCCTGAAGGACGTGCAGTGCCACCTGGTGCAGTTGCCGGGCTTTGCTGGCGCGGCAGCGGCCGACCCGCGCCCGGCCGGCTTCCTGCCGGCGATGCGCGGGCAGCTGCTGGCCTACCTGCATGACCAGCACCTGGGGCCGGTGGTGGTGGTCGGCCACAGCCTCGGTGGCGTGCTGGGCCTGCAGATGGCGCAGGCCGAGCCGAAGGCGATCAGCGCACTGGTGGTGGTCGATGCCCTGCCGTTCCTGCCGGCGGCGCGCGACCCGAGTGCCACCGCTGACAGCGTGCGGCCGATGGCCGACCAGCTGCGCAAGGGCATGCTGGCCGCCGACGCCGCGCAATGGCAGGCGCAGTTGAAGGCGGGCCTGCCGGGCATGACCCGCGATCCGCGGCGCCAGGCCGAACTGGGCCGCTGGGGCGAAGCCAGCGACCGCCAGACCACGGCCGATGCGATGCATGCGGTGATGACCACCGACCTGCGCGACAGCATCGCTTCGATCACCGCGCCGACGCTGGTGCTCGGCAGCTGGGCCGGCTACCAGCCGATGGGCGGCACCGAGGACGGCACGCGTGCGGTGTTCCAGGCCCAGTACGCGAACCTGCAGGGCGTGCAGATCGCGATGAGCGCGCAGGGTTTCCACTTCCTGATGTGGGATGATCCGCGCTGGTTGCAGGAACAGGTGCAGCGATTCCTCGCCGCGCATCCCTGACCCTTGTCCGCCCTCCTGCCACCGCCGAGAGCCCGCATGGACGCCACCACGCCTTCCCGCCGTTTCTGGACGCTCAATGCACTGGCATGGGCCGGCTATGCGCTGTACGGGCTGTGGGTCGGCATGCGGATCGGTGGCGGCATCGTGTTCAGTGGCATCGTGCTGATCACCGTCAGCGTGGCGGTCTCACTCTGGCTGTGCAGCGGCGCATTGCGTTCGGTTGCACTGCGCCAGCGCTGGTGGGAGGGCAGCCTGGGCAGCCTGGTGCTGAAACTGGCTGCCGGCGTGGTGCTCGGGGCCAGCGTCGCACAGGCGGTAACGGCGGCGCTGCTGCTGCCGGCGCTGGCGCTGGGTTGGGTGCAGCTGCCTGGCGGCCATGCGGATTACCAGTGGTCTTCGGTGCTGCTGTACTGGATGAACACCGCGTTGTTCCTGCTGGTGTGGACCGGTTTGTGGGCGGGCCTGCACGGCCTGCGGCGGGCACGCTACAGCGAGCTGGCACGCCTGCGCGCCGAAGCCGAACGCAGTGCGCTGGAACGTGACGCACTGCGTGCGCGGCTCAATCCGCATTTCATGTTCAATGCGCTGAACAACCTGCGTGCGCTGATCCTGGAAGACCCGGAACGGGCCCGTGACATGGTCACCCGCCTGTCGCGCACGCTGCGCCAGGCGCTCGCCCACAACCGCAGCGAGCAGGTCACGCTGGCCGAGGAACTGGCGGTGGTCGATGATTACCTGGCCATCGAGGCGGTCCATTTCGAACAGCGCCTGCAGGTGCGGCAGCAGATCGATGCCGATGCCACGCAGGCGCAGCTGCCGGCGATGGCGTTGCAGTTGCTGGTGGAGAACGCGATCAAGCACGGTATCGCCAGCCGTCCCGGCGGCGGCGAGGTGCAGATCCGCGCCACGCTGGACAATGACGTGCTGCGGTTGCAGGTGGACAATCCACTTCCAACCGGCAGCGAACCCACCCATGGCCATGGCGTCGGCCTGGCCTACCTGCGTGCGCAGCTGGGCATGCGTGGCCGATTCGTGCTGCAACCGGCCGGTGACCGCATGCAGGCCCTGCTGGAGATTCCGCAATGACTGGCATGCTGCGCGTGTTGATCGTCGATGACGCACGGCTGGCCCGGCAGGAGCTGCGCACGCTGCTGTCGGCGCTGCCGTGGGTGCAGTGCGTGGGCGAGGCCGACGACGTGCCCGCCGCACGCGAGGCGATCACCACGCTGGCACCGGACCTGGTGCTGCTGGATGTGCAGATGCCCTCCGGCAGTGGTTTCGACGTGCTGGACGGCCTGGACACGGTGCCGGCCGTGGTCTTCGTCACCGCCTACGACACCTATGCGGTGCGTGCGTTCCAGGCCAACGCGCTGGACTACCTGGTGAAGCCGGTGGAGGCGCCGCGGCTGCTGGAAGCGCTCGAGCGGGCGCGGCAGTGCGAGGCGGTTGCGGCCGACGTGCCGGAATCGCGCGGCACGCTGGGCGCGCACGACCAGGTGTTCGTGCGCGAGGGTGAACGCTGCTGGTTCGTGGCAGTCTCCGAGATCCGTCGGCTGGTGGTGGATGGCAACTACACGCGGCTGTGGTTCCGCGACCAGAACGCACTGCTGACCCGCAGCCTGAGCGCGCTGGAAGCACGCCTGCCGCCGGATCTTTTCTTCCGCGCCAACCGCAACACACTGGTCAACCTGCGCCGTATCCGTGGGGTGTCGCCCAGCATCGGCGACGGCTATGACCTGACGCTGGATGATGGCAGCGAGGTGGAGGTATCGCGGCGGCAGGCACGCGAGCTGCGCGAGCGGATGGCGTTGTAGGTGCTGCCAGCGGTTACCCTGTGCAGCGGATTCCCAGATCACGCCGCGCCATGTCCATCGTCCTCACCGATTTCGCCCGTCCCCGCCTGTTCCCGCGCGTGCCACGCGGCAATACCATCCAGGACTGCACTGCCGAGCAGTTCGAGGCACACCTCAATGCGCACGCGCCGCTGAAGGTGCTCGACGGCTACGCCCCGTTCTGCAAGTTGTTCGTCTACGAGAACTGGACCAGCACGCGCTGCCTGACGGTGCCGGTCACCGAGGCCAACCGCCACCAGCTGCGCAGCGGCTACGAAGCGCGCAACCGCGAGGAACTGCCGGTACTGGTGCGCTGGTTCGAGGGCGTGGAGTCGCCGCGCGCGAACTACCTGGTGGTGATCCTGTACAACGCCGAGCAGCTGGCCAGGGAAGGCTCACCGATCGAAGCCGACTGGGGCATCGTCGGCTGCATCTATACCGCCGAACCGGAAGAAGTGCCGATGGCGCCGATCACCATGATGCGCAATGCGCTGGGCGTGGAGGAGGGCGGTTCCGGCGTGCCATTGGACAAGGAGGCCTACCGGCGCTCGGTGGAGTTCTGGGAGAACAACGCCAACTGGCGGCCGGGGTCGGATCCCCGCATCGCAGGGCTCTGACCCGATCATTCGAGCCCCCGGTCGAAGCCTTTCCCTGAGGAGGGGATCCGACCCCAGGCGCGCGCTATGATCGGGCCAGGCAAACCCAAGGAGGGCAGGGCATGGCGGTCTGGGCAAGGATGATCCTGATGTTGCTGGCGGGCACGCTGCCCGCCACCCCGGTACTGGCCGCGAAGCCCTCTGCCGGGATGGCCTGCGAACCCATGGCACGCCTTCCCGGGCTGCGCGATGCGGGCGTGACCGCGCTGTCGATGCAGCCGCAGGACGGCCGCTGCGTGATTGAAGTGGCGGCGGCCAATGGCAACGCGCTGCGTCGGCAGCAACGAATGCTGGAGGCGCTGGTGCAGCATGCCTGTGCCGCGCCGGCGCACGTGACCGTGAATGAGGTGCAGGTATCCCTGCAGCTGCGCCTGCCGACGCCCTGCACGGCACGCAGCAAACGGGATCTGTTCGCGGGTGAAGGTATTCCCTGGCTGCCTCCACGCGGCGTGTCGCCGCGCTATCCGGTGGAGGCCATGCGGCAGGGGCTGTCCGGCCGCAGCATGCTGAAGGCGTTGGTCGATGCGCGGGGGCGCGTTGCGGCCGTGATCGTGGAGACCTCCAGCGGTCATGCGTTGCTGGATGACGCTGCAGCGGAGGAGCTGCAGGGCTGGCGTTTCAGCCGCGCCGATGCGAAGGGTACGGTGCCGGCGTTGACCCTCGTGCGCATGCCGATGCGGTATGAATTCGTGGAGTGAGCGTCATCCATGCATGGCACGGATCTGGACGTACCGCAGCGGAGCCACGCCGTGCGTGGCTGCATCACTGTCAGAGGCGCTTCCACTCCCACCACGGGTAGTGGTATTCGCGCTCGGTGGCGCTCCACGGCTGCGTGCAGGACGTGCACGTCACCCGGTAGCACTCACCCCAGCCATCCTCGGCCTCGCCTCGTCCGAGCAGCAGCACGTGGCCCTGTTCCAGCAGCGGTGCAGGGTTGAAGAACACATAAGAAGGGTAGAGTGCGCACAGGCACCCCTCACGCGCCTGCCAGTAGCGCAGCCGTTGCAGGGCGGCCTTCAGGTGCGCCTGGTTGCTGATCAGCATGCCGCCAAGGGCGATGCCCTCGCAGCTGCGTTCGATCGTATCCACATGTGCGACCAACGCGTCCAACGACGCGGTGCTGAACAGCCGTGCCACCGTGCGTGCGGCATCGGTGATGCGCGTGGCATCGCGCGACAGCAGGTCCTGCAGCAGCACGTCGGCCTGTGCATCGTCGAGCAGGGGTACCGGCGCTGCAGACCACGGCCAGCGCATCAGCGTGACTTGCCGATGGCAGCGTAGTGGCCGGCGGTGAGGCGCAGAAGATCGGCCGGTGCCAGTTCTACCTCGAGGCCACGGCGCCCGGCGCTGACATGCAGCGCGGGCAACGCTTCGGCACTGGCGTCCAGGAACGTGCGCAGGCGCTTCTTCTGCCCCAGCGGGCTGATGCCACCGACCAGGTAGCCGGTCGCGCGCTGTGCGGCATCGGCGGCGGCCATCTCGCACTTCTTGCAGCCGGCGGCTTCGGCCAGCGCCTTCAGGTCAAGCTGACCGGCGACCGGCACGATCGCCACCAGCAGTTCGTGTGCTTCCGTGCTGGCCAGCAGGGTCTTGAACACCTGGGCCGGGTCGAGGCCGAGCTTGTCGACGGCTTCGCCGCCATACGATTCGGCGTGGGCGTCGTGCACGTAGCTGCGCACGGTGTGGGCGATCTTCTCGCGCTTGAGCAGGTTGATGGCCGGGGTCATGGGCGCATCCTAGCGCGAGATAGGGATATTGCCTTGACCGAAACTCGCGCATCAACGCAGGACGGGCCCCCGAAGGCGCCCGTCCCGGCTGTGATCGTCGGCATCCCGCGTCAGCGCGACATCGACTGCTGCGTCTGAATCTGTTCCTGGGTCTGTCGCTGCGACAGTTCGTTGTCCAGCGCCTGGCTATGCCGCGTGCTGTCCTGCAGCGTGTGGTTCGCCGCCTGCGACAGGTCGACGTAAGTGCGGTGCATGGCGGGATCGCCAAGCTGGCCCTGCACGGCGAACACGCCCTGGTTGTCCGGCCGCGCCAGCACGGTATCGACCTGGCTCATGCCGGCCAGCTTGGACTCGTAAGCCACCAGGCCTGCGGCGTTCTCGAGCTGGCTGCGGTCATTGAACAGTGGCGCCAGGCCACCCTGGCGGCGTTGTTCTTCCAGCGTTTCCAGCTTTTCCACGACCTGCTGGTAACGCGGGTTGTCGGCGTGGCCGGGGGTGGCCATGGTCGGTTCGGCGGCCTGCTGTTGCTGTTGCGCGATGGCCTTGTCGAGCGCACCCAGGGTGGTGGCACCGACCTTGCCATCGACGGTGAGCTGGTGCTCACGCTGGAACTGCTTGACCGCTTCCAGGGTGCCGGGCCCGAAATCGCCATCGGCTACCAGTGGCTTGCCGTCCTTGCCCAGATAGCCCAGGTCGGCCAGCTTCTGCTGCATCGCCTTTACCTCATCGCCCCTGGCGCCGCTGACCAGTACGCCGTTGCCGCCGGGCGCGCCGGGCGACCCGTGCGAGGGGGCATGGGTGGGGGTGATGCCCAGCTGGGTCATGGCCCGGTCGAAGCGCTCATCGCGGCTGGTCACCGCGGCCGGCGACTGGATGCCGTACTTGGTGGCATCGACGAAGTTCTGCACGTCGCCGCGGGTCGGCGGATTGCCGGCCTGGACCGTACCGCCCTGCAGCTTTTCCGCGTTGCCGGCCAGATAGCTGATGAACTGCGGGCCCATGCCGCCGAACTGGTTGTCATAGTCGGCCATGGCCAGCTGCAGTTCGGGGTTGGCCGCGATGGCATCGGCGGCGGCCGGGTTGGTGGCACGCACCTTGGCGATGGCTTCATCGACGCGCTCGATGGCGCTGTCCAGCTTGTCGTTGGTGAGCTGGTCCATCTTCGCCTGCGGAATGGCCTGCAACTTGGCGTCAAGCGCCGCCAGCTGCCGGGTGCTCAATCCGCCCTGCTGGGACAGCAGTTCGATGTCAGCGGCGGTGAAGCCGTTGTCGCGCAGGAAACGCCTGGCCTGCGGATTGCCGCCGACATCGAACTGCACCAGTCCGAACGAGTAGGTGCTTGCGCCTTTCTGCGCGTATGAGAAGTGGTCCAGGTGGCGGGTGTTGCCGCCCAGCTCCGTGTTGAGGAACAGCGTGGACAGCTGTTCGCGGGTAAGGGTGGAATCCTTTGCCATGGTCATCGTCCTTCAATGTGGGAAAAAGCGCCGGGCGCACCCAGCGGATGTCAGCCGGCGCAGTGCTGCTGCGTGAAGCCGAGCAGCTGGCGGACGGCCTGGGTGCCGTAGGCGGCCGATGCCGGTTCGAGGGCGAACTGGCCGACCATCTGGTTGCTGCACAACTGCACGTTGCGCTTGCCGGCGGTGGTTTCCTGGATGCAGTTGGCCGCCAGCACGGCGTTGGGGCCACCGCCCACGTTGGTGGCGGCCGTACAGCCCAGCAGGCGGCCTTCCTGGCCGTTTTCTCCCAGCAGCGTGTTGAAGTTCGCCAACTGGCTGTTGGGGTCGCGCAGCACCAGCAGGTCCACGCACTGCTGCTGGCCGTCGGGCACTTCGCAGGCGTCCTGGTCGACCAGGCCGTCGCGCGTGGCCGAGAGCACCTTGAGGCGATCGGCAAATACCTGTTGCAGGCAGTGCGCGTCACCGCACAGGTCGCGCGTATGCTGGATCCAGCGCTGCTGCTCGGCCTGCAGCTTGGCCTTGCCGGCGGCATCGAGGGTGTCGCGTGCGGAGGCTTCAGCCTTGGCCAGCTCAGCTTCCTGCTGCAACAGGGCGGGGTCGTTGCAGATCAGGGTCTGCACCTGTGATGCCCCCTCGGCGCAGGCAGCGCTGCTGCCCGTGGCCGCTGCCGGGGTGCTGGTTGCCTTGCCGTCGGTGCTTGCCTGGCCGGTGTTCGCTGCCGGCGCGCTGGCACCGGCATCGCTGCCAGGCGGGCTGCAGGCGGCCAGCAGGGCCACCCAGCACAGGATCATCAGGGGCTTCATCGCCCGGGTCACTCGGTCATTGTTGCGCGGCATGTCCTGTCCTTTGCTGTCTGCGTCCCGGCGCATGGCCTGCAGTTGGCAGTCCATGGGGGCATAGAGACTAGCAAGCGGCTTCTTAGGGCACTGTGACAGGGCGCGCGGATCTGCTGCGGGGCGACGCAACGCAGAACGGGCGCCCGAAGGCGCCCGTTCTGTCTGCATCTGTTGCCGGGGTCAGCGCCCTTTCCTGCGGAAAGGGATCCGACCCCGCCTGCGCCGGTAGTGCCGGCCGCTGGCCGGCACCGCGCACGATCAGTAGCGGTAGTGGTCCGGCTTGAACGGGCCTTCCACCGGCACGCCGATGTAGTCGGCCTGTTCCTGGCTCAGGGTGGTCAGCTTCACGCCGATCTTTTCCAGGTGCAGGCGAGCCACTTCTTCGTCCAGCTTCTTCGGCAGCAGGTACACCTTCTTCTCGTAGCTGTCCTTGTTCGCCCACAGGTCGATCTGTGCCAGGGTCTGGTTGGCGAAGCTGTTGGACATCACGAAGCTCGGGTGGCCGGTGGCGCAGCCCAGGTTCACCAGGCGGCCTTCGGCCAGCAGGAAGATCGCATTACCGTTCGGGAAGATGTACTTGTCGACCTGCGGCTTGATGTTGACATGCTTGATGCCGGCGAAGGACACCAGTGCGTCGACCTGGATCTCATTGTCGAAGTGGCCGATGTTGCAGACAATGGCCTGGTCCTTCATCGCGCTCAGGTGCTCGATGCGGATGATGTCCCTGTTGCCGGTGGTGGTGACGTACAGGTCGGCACGGCCCAGGGTCGATTCGATGGTGTTGACTTCATAGCCTTCCATCGCCGCCTGCAGGGCGCAGATCGGGTCGATCTCGGTGACGATCACGCGCGCGCCGTAGGCACGCAGCGACGCGGCGCAGCCCTTGCCGACATCGCCGTAGCCACAGACCACGGCTACCTTGCCGGCCAGCATCACGTCCATCGCGCGCTTCAGGCCGTCGGCCAGCGACTCGCGGCAGCCATACAGGTTGTCGAACTTGCTCTTGGTGACCGAGTCGTTGACGTTGATCGCCGGGATCAGCAGGGTGCCGGCCTGGGCCAGCTGGTACAGGCGGTGCACGCCGGTGGTGGTCTCTTCGGAGACGCCCTTCCAGTCCTTGACCACGCGGCCCCAGTAACCTGGGCGCTCCTTGGCAACGCGCTTGAGCAGGTTCTTGATGACCTGTTCTTCGTGCGAGGCGGACGCGGTGTTGACCCAGTCGCTGCCGTTTTCCAGTTCGTAGCCCTTGTGGATCAGCAGGGTTACGTCACCGCCGTCGTCCACCACCAGTTCCGGGCCGGTCAGGGTGCCGTCGGCCAGGGTGAAGGTCAGCGCGTCCAGGGTGCAGTCCCAGTACTCTTCCAGGGTCTCGCCCTTCCAGGCGAACACCGGGGTGCCGGTGGCGGCGATGGCGGCAGCCGCGTGGTCCTGGGTCGAGAAGATGTTGCACGAGGCCCAGCGCACGTCGGCGCCAATGTCCTTCAGGGTCTCGATCAGCACCGCGGTCTGGATGGTCATGTGCAGCGAGCCGGTCACGCGCACGCCCTTCAGCGGCAGCTCGGCCTGGTACTTGCGGCGGATCGACATCAGGCCCGGCATTTCGTGCTCGGCGATGTCCAGTTCCTTGCGGCCCCAGTCGGCCAGCGTGATGTCGCGGATCTTGTAATCACCTTCGGTGGAGAAGGTCTTGGCAACAGCGTTCATTCGTGTGCTCCGGTTGTGGGCGAGCGGGTGCTCGCATCTAGCCGGGCGCCGTTGTTACAAAGCCACCTTACCGAGCCTGGCCGGGCCTCATCGGATCCGGTCGCAGCGCCCCTCGGCAGGGGAGAACCCCCATTATATCGCGGCCCCGGCATGACATCCGGATGACCCAACCATCGGCAGATGGGGGCGCGTGCACGGCCTGTTAAGGTCGGTGCTTTCACGCATCACGCAGGTAGAACGATGAGCATGCACGCGCGCCGTACGCGGCGCTGGACCGGCCTGGTCCTGTCGATGGGACTGCTGGCCGTGGCCCCGCTGGCCTGGGCGGTGGCCCCACAGCCCGCTGCAGCACAGGCCCAGGGCGTCAATGGCTACGAACTGCCCTCGGCGGCGCTGCAGGCGGTGGTCGACGCACCGCGCGCGCCGTCGCTGCACCTGTCGCCTCGCCGCGACATGGCCGCGTTGATGCAGATGCCGTCGCTGCCGTCGATCCGGGTGGTGGCGCAGCCGGAACTGAAGCTGGCCGGCCTGCGCATCAACCCGCGCACGTTCTCCGACAGCCGTTTCAGCTTCGGCGAGAAGCTGTGGCTGATGAACGTGGCCGATGGCAAGGAACGGCAGATCAGCGGCCTGCCGGCCACGCTGTCGATCGCCAGCCTGATGTGGTCTCCGGATCAGAAGTGGCTCGCTTTCAACCAGGTCGACGCCACCAGCGGCGCCAACGAACTGTGGCTGGTGGACGTGGCCTCCGGCAGCGCCCGCCGCCTGGTTGCCGGCCTGAACACGGTGATCGGCAGCGGTTACCAGTGGCTGCCGGACAGCCGCGGGCTGGTGGTGTTCACCCGCCCGGCCAACCTCGGTGCGGCCCCGGCCACCGACGGCATCCCGACCGGCCCGGCCGTGCAGCAGACCCGCCGGGGCGATGGCGTGGTGTCGATCCGTACCTACCAGGACCTGCTGAAGAACGAGGCTGACGCGCGCCAGTTCGACTACTACGCCACCACACAGCCGGTGGAAGTCAGCCTGGATGGCAGCACCCGCCCGATCGGCGCGGCCGGCATCTTCATGGGCTTCTCCGTGTCGCCGGATGGCCGCTTCGTGCTGCGCCAGCCGGTGCAGCGCCCGTATTCCTACGTGGTGCCGGTGAGCAGTTTCCCGCGCCGCATTGAAGTGATCGACCGTGCCAGCGGCAAGCTGGTGCATACCGTGGCCGTGCGTCCACTGGTGGAAGGCCTGCCGACCGGCAACGACGCCGAAGTGACCGGCGTGCGTGACATCGGCTGGCGTGGTGATGCCGACGCGACCCTGGTCTGGGCCGAAGCGCAGGATGGTGGCGACCCGAACAGGGATGCCAAGGTGCGCGATGCGGTGCTGATGCAGGCCGCGCCGTTCGACACGCCGCCGGTGACGCTGGCCCAGCTGGGCAGCCGCCTGGCCGGTATCAGCTGGGGCCGTGGCGACCTGGCCCTGCTGACCGAATCGTGGTGGAAGACCCGCAGGACCAAGACCTGGCTGATCGCCCCGGACAATGCCAGCGCCGAACCGCGCCTGCTGTGGGATCGCGATGCGCAGGACCGCTACGCCGATCCGGGCCGGCCGCTGCGGGCCAGCGACGAGCGCGGCCGTTCGCTGCTGCAGACCAGCGCCGATGGCGGCAGCCTGTACCTGGCCGGCGCCGGTGCTTCGCCGGAAGGCGACCGTCCGTTCGTGGACCGCTTCGACATCGCCACGGGCAAGGCAACGCGCCTGTTCCACTCGCAGGCACCGAGCTATGCGCTGCCGGTGGCATTGCTGGACAAGCAGGGCAGTTCGCTGCTGCTGAGCCGCGAGAGCCCGGACGAGCCGGCCAACTTCTACGTGCAGTCGCTGGCCGATGCTGGGAGCGCACCGCGCGCGCTGACCCATTTCGCGCATCCGCTGCCGCAGCTGAAGGGTGTGCAGAAGGAGCAGATCCGCTACAAGCGCAAGGACGGCGTCGACCTGACCGCGACCCTGCTGCTGCCGCCGGGATACGACCCGAAGCGCGACGGCCCGCGCCCGCTGCTGATGTGGGCCTACCCGGGCGAGTTCAAGAGCGCGGCCGCGGCCAGCCAGGTGACCGATTCGCCGTATCGCTTCAATGCGGTCAGCTACTGGGGCCCGCAGGCGTTCCTGGCCAAGGGTTACGTGGTGCTGGCCAGCCCGTCGATGCCGATCATCGGCGAGGGCGACAAGGAGCCGAACGACACCTACATCGAACAACTGGTGGCCAATGCGCAGGCGGCCGTGGATGAAGTGGTGCGGCGTGGCGTGACCGACCGCGATCACATCGCCATTGGTGGCCATTCGTACGGTGCGTTCATGACGGCCAACCTGCTGGCACACACCCGCCTGTTCAAGGCGGGCATTGCGCGCAGCGGCGCCTACAACCGCACGCTCACGCCGTTCGGCTTCCAGGCCGAGGAGCGCAACTACTGGCAGGCGCAGGACGTCTACCGGAAGATGGCGCCGTTCAATTACGCCGACAGGATCAAGGCCCCGATCCTGTTCATCCACGGCGTGGACGACAACAACTCCGGCACGTTCCCGATCCAGAGCGAGCGCATGTTCGCGGCGGTGAAGGGCCTGGGTGGCACCGCGCGGCTGGTGATGCTGCCCAACGAATCGCATGCCTACCGCGCACGCGAATCGATCATGACCATGCTGGCCGAGAGCGAGCGCTGGCTGGAGCAGACCATCGGCCCGGCCGAGCAGGGCACGGCGAAGAAGAAGCGCTGATACGTGCATGAGGGTGGCCGCTGCAACAGCGGCCGCCTGTGCGGCTGCGCCGCCGCCCGAGCATGGGCTCGGGCGCTACACGGTGTCACGCGCCATGACGCTTGTAGAGCCGAGCCCATGCTCGGCTGCGTCCGCCATGGATACGTGCAGATGAAACCATTCTTGCATCGCAGCACGACGCCCGATCTGGGATAGGCTTGGGGTCTGGATCCGTTGACCGAGGCCTGTGCGTCGCCGATGAACGAGTACCGCAGCAGCATCGAGTTTGCTTCCCCCGATCTTCCGCTTCGCGATGACGTGCGCCGGCTCGGCGCACTGGTGGGTGACCTGCTGGTCGAACAGGTTTCGGCCGCGTTTCTCGACGATGTCGAGGACGTGCGCACCCGCGCCATTGCCCGCCGCGAGAACCAGGCGCCGCTGTCGGAGCTGGCCGAAGGGCTGGCCGGGCGCACGCCGCAGCAGGCCGAGACCATGGTGCGGGCCTTCAGCACCTACTTCCAGGTGGTCAACATCGCCGAGCGCGTGCATCGCATCCGCCGCCGCCGTGATTACCAGCGTGCCGGTACCGCCGGGGCGCAGCCCGACGGCCTGCAGGATGCGCTGCAGCACCTGAAGGCGCAGGGCGTGGGCCTGGATGAGCTGGCGCAGTGGCTGCCGCGCATCGACATCGAACCGGTGTTCACCGCGCACCCGACCGAAGCGGTGCGCCGCGCGCTGCTGGAGAAAGAGCAGCTGATGGTGGCCAGCCTGGTCGACAACCTCGACGGCCAGCGCACGCCGGGGGAAGCGGCCGCCGATGCTGCGCGCTTCCGCATGGCGCTGACCGCTTCGTGGCAAACCACCGATTCCTCGCCGGTGCGGCCTACCGTCGATGACGAGCGCGAGCACGTCGGCTTCTATCTGGTGCAGGTGCTGTACCGGGTGATCCCGGTGCTGTACGAATCGCTGCAGCAGGCGCTGCGCGATACCTACGGCGAAGAACTGCCGCTGCCGCGCCTGCTGCGCTTCGGTACGTGGGTGGGCGGCGACATGGACGGCAACCCGAACGTGGATGCCCACACCATCCGCACTACGCTGGACGCGCAACGGCAGGCCGTGCTGGGTCGCTACCAGAAGGAACTGCTGCAGCTGGCCAGCCTGCTCAGCCAGTCCACCGAGCGGGTGGGCGTGAGCGAGGCGCTGCAGGCGCGCGTGGCGCACTACCAGCAGCTGCTGCCGCAGGTGCAGTCGCGCCCGCGCCATGCCGACATGCCGTACCGCCTGCTCAACGACCGCATGCGTGCACGCCTGCAGGCCACGTTGGATGACGGCGAAGGCGCCTACGCCGGTCCGGACGAACTGATCGACGACCTGCAGCTGATCCTCGACAGCCTGCGCGCCAACCGCGGCGAACATGCCGGTGGCTTCGCCGTGCAGCGCCTGCTGTGGCGGGTGAAGACCTTCGGCTTCCACCTGGCGCGGTTGGACGTGCGCCAGGAATCGAGCGTGCACGCGCGCGCGCTGGCCACGGTGCTGGGCGGCGACGCAGCGTGGGACGGTCTGGATGCCTTGGGCCGCGCACGCCTGCTGGCGCCGCATGCCAGTGGTGACGCGCCGTTGCGGAAGGGCGACGACGAAGGCAACCGGCGACTGGACGCCGTGTTCGCCGCGCTGGCCGATGCCCGTGCGCGGCATGGTGGCGATGCACTGGGCAGCTACATCATCTCGATGGCACATGACCGCAGCGACGTGCTGGCGGTGCTGGCGCTGGCGCGCCGTGGCGGCCTGGTGGAAGAGAACGGATCAGTACCGCTGGATATCGCGCCGCTGTTCGAGACGGTGGAGGACCTCAAGCGCGGCACCGCGACCCTGCGTGATCTGCTGGCCGACCCGATCTATCGCGCGCACCTGCAAGCGCGCGATGACGTGCAGATGGTGATGCTGGGCTATTCGGACAGCAGCAAGGACGGTGGCATCGCCGCATCGCGCTGGGGCCTGCAGCGTGCACAGGTGGAACTGCTGGAGGTGGCGGCCGAGGCCGGCATCCGCCTGACCTTCTTCCATGGCCGTGGCGGCTCGATCAGCCGCGGTGGCGGCAAGACCACGCACGCGGTGGACGCATCGCCGCGCGGCAGCATCGATGGCCGCCTGCGGGTGACCGAGCAGGGCGAGGTGATCCATCGCAAGTACGGCATCCGTGCGCTGGCCCTGCGCTCGCTGGAGCAGGCCACCGGTGCGGTGCTGCGTGCCAGCCTGCGCCCGCGTGCCGCCGAGCCGCGCGAGGATGAGTGGCGACCGGTGATGGACGCGGTGGCATCGGCCAGCAGCGAGGTGTATCGCGCGTTCGTTGGCCAGGCCGGTTTCATGGACTACTTCCGCACCGCCACGCCGATCGACGTGATCGAACGCATGACGCTGGGCTCGCGGCCATCGCGCCGGCTCGGCCAGGACGCCGCGCTGGGCAACCTGCGTGCGATTCCCTGGGTGTTCGCCTGGAGCCAGGCGCGCGCGGTGATTCCCGGTTGGTACGGCGTGGGCAGTGGCCTGCAGGCGGCGGTTGCTGCCGGCCACGAACGGACCCTGCGCGAGATGGCGCGGGACTGGCCGTTCTTCCGCACCTTCCTGGACGACATCGCGATGGTGCTGTCCAAGGGCGATATCACCATCGCCGAGCAGTTTTCGCTGTTGTCGGGTGAACTGCACGGGCACTTCTTCCCGCAGGTGCAGCGCGAACTGGAACTCACCCGGCACTGGCTGCTGGCGCTGATGGACCAGCGGACGCTGCTCGACCACGATGCGCGGCTGGCGCTGTCGATCCGCCTGCGCAATCCCTACGTCGATCCGATCAGCGTGCTGCAGGTGGACCTGTTGCAGCGCTGGCGGGCCAGCGGGCGCGAGGATGACGGGTTGCTGCGCGCGCTGGTGGCCTGCGTGAACGGTGTTGCGCAGGGCGTGCAGAACACCGGTTGATCCGCATCCGCCGGGCATGGCCCGGCGAATTCGCAATGGTAGTGCCGGCCGCTGGCCGGCAACCTCATGATGTCCGGCAGCACGCGCGAGGTTGCCGGCCAGCGGCCGGCACTACCTCATTCCTCCGGTGACGGCGGATTCGATGCCAGCAGTTCCAGATGGCGCTGTTCCATTTCCTGGCGCAGCTGGCGGCGGATCTGCGCGGCGGCCTGGCGGCGCTTCTCGTCGGACGTCGCCGGCTGCAGGGGCGGGACGGGCGTCGGCCGGCCTTCCTCATCCACGGCCACCATGGTGAAGAAGCAGCTGTTGGCGTGGCGCACGCTGCGCTTGAGGATGTCCTCGGCCACCACCTTGATGCCGATCTCCATCGACGAGGTGCCGGTATGGTTCACCGAGGCCAGGAAGGTGACCAGCTCGCCCACCGCGATCGGCTGGCGGAACATCACCTGGTCCACCGACAGGGTGACCACGTAGCTGCCGGCGTAACGGCTGGCGCAGGCGTAGGCAACCTGGTCGAGCAGGCGCAGGATGGCGCCGCCGTGGACCTTGCCGGAGAAGTTGGCCATCTCCGGCGACATCAGCACGGTCATGGACAGCTGGTGGGTTTTCAGTTCGGTCGACATGCGGCGATTGTATCGGCGTGGCGTAGCTCTTGTAGAGCCGAGCCCATGCTCGGCTGCTCTTGTCGCAGGAAAAAGAAAGCCGAGCATGGGCTCGGCTCTACAGAAAGCAGAAGGGCCGCGTGAGCGGCCCTTCGTGTTTCTTACTTCAGCTTCGCATCGGCGCGCAGGGCGGCGGCGCGGTCGGTCTTCTCCCAGGAGAAGGCCGTGGCGTTGACGGTCTCGCCTTCGCCGTTGAGGTAGCTGAACTCCTTCGGCTTGCGGCCGAAGTGGCCGTAGGCCGCGGTCTGCTGGTACATCGGGTGCACCAGGTCCAGCATCTTGATGATGCCGTACGGGCGCAGGTCGAAGTGCTTGCGGATCAGCTTCTCGATCTTGTCGTCGCTGATCTTGCCGGTGCCGAAGGTGGTGACCGAGATCGAGGTCGGCTCAGCCACGCCGATGGCGTAGGAGACCTGCACTTCGCAACGGTCGGCCAGGCCGGCGGCCACCACGTTCTTGGCGACGTAGCGGGCCGCGTAGGCTGCCGAACGGTCGACCTTGGACGGGTCCTTGCCGGAGAAGGCACCACCACCGTGACGGGCCCAGCCGCCGTAGGTGTCGACGATGATCTTGCGGCCGGTCAGGCCGCAGTCGCCCACCGGGCCACCGATCTCGAACTTGCCGGTCGGGTTGATGTGGAACTTGGTGCCCTTGTGCAGCCACTTGGCCGGCAGCACCGGCTTGATGATCTCTTCGCGGACGGCCTCGATGAGGTCCTTCTGCTTGATGCCGGGGGCGTGCTGGGTCGACAGGACCACGGCGTCGATGGCCGAGACCACGCCGTTTTCATAGCGCAGGGTGACCTGGCTCTTGGCGTCCGGACGCAGCCACGACAGCGGCGAGTTCTTCTTCTTGCGGATCTTGGCCTGCTGCTCGACCAGGCGGTGCGACAGGTGGATCGCGGCCGGCATGTAGCTGTCGGTCTCGTTGGTGGCATAGCCGAACATCAGGCCCTGGTCGCCAGCGCCCATTTCTTCCGGCTTCTTGCGATCCACGCCCTGGGCGATGTGCGGCGACTGCTTGCCGATCAGGTTCAGCACGCCGCAGGTGGCGCCGTCGAAACCGACGTCGGAGCTGTCGTAGCCGATGTCCGTGATGACCTTGCGGGTCAGCGCTTCCAGGTCGATCCAGGCGCTGGTGGTGATTTCACCGGCCACGATGGCAACGCCGGTCTTGACCATGGTCTCGCAGGCCACGCGGGCGCGCTGGTCCTGGGTCAGGATCGCGTCCAGCACCGCATCGGAGATCTGGTCGGCAACCTTGTCCGGATGGCCTTCGGAGACCGACTCGGAGGTGAAGAGATAGCTGGACATCAGGCGTAATATCCCTTGATTCGGATGGAAAGATGGGCGCGCATGATACACGGGGTGCGCCGCCTGTGCATTGTGAACCTGTGCCGGTTGCCGGTGGTTAAGCCCGCGTAGGCCTGGAGGGGCCGTCCCTTGGGGATTGGGGCCCAGCCTTGAGGCCCAGTGTTCCACCAGCGTGACAACAGACGGGACGGCTGCCGGCCCCGACCGCGCAGGCGGCGACCTCGCCGCGAAGGCGGGCCGGCCGTCATCGTTCTGCCCCGAAACCGCCATCTGGCTGCCGCCTGCCGGGCGCAGGCTGTCGGCCAATCCGGCCGCCGGGCATCAGTGGATCCGCCATGCAGGAACTCGAACAGCGTCTCCAGCAACGTTTCCCCGATTGGTTCCATGGCCGTCGCGGCCAACTGGCGCGGCCGCTGCTGCGCAGCGTCGGGCGCTGGTCGCGCCTGGACCAGATCGAAGCCTTCCTGCAGCGCAGCTCAGGACTGCGCGGCTTCGGTTTCGTCGCCGCCGGCCTGGAATTCATCGGCGGCCAGTACCAGGTGGATCCGGCCGCGCTGGCCAGGATCCCGGCCACCGGCCGCCTGCTGATCGTCGCCAACCACCCCTCCGGGGCACTGGATGCGCTCGCACTGCTGGACGCGGTTGGCCGTATCCGCCGCGACGTGCGGATCGTGGCCAACGATCTGCTGGGGGCGATCGCGCCGCTGCAGGACCTGCTGCTGCCGGTGCGCATCCTCGGTGGCAAGGCCCGGCGCGGCAGCCTGCATGCGGTGGAGGAAGCATTGGCCGCCGAGCAGTGCGTGATCGTGTTCCCGGCCGGCGAGGTCTCGCGGCTGTCGCTGCGCGGCATCCGCGATGGCCGTTGGCAGCGGGGATTCGTCCGCTTTGCCCGCGCGGCCGCTGCGCCGGTGCTGCCGGTGCGGGTGGAAGCGCGCAACTCGGCGCTGTTCTACGGCGCCTCGACCCTGTTCAAGCCGGCCGGCACCGCGCTGCTGGCGCGCGAAATGTTCGCCCGTCGTGGCCGCCCGCTGCGGCTGAGCATCGGCGAGCCGATGCAGCTGGGCAAGGGCGGTGACCCGGGCGCACAGCTGCTGGCGGTGCGCCGCGCGCTGTACGCGCTGGGCCGCAACGGCGCGGCCGGCAATGCCGCTGCCTGCGCTGGCCCCGAGCCATTGGCGTCTCCGGTGCCGCCTTCGCAGGTCGCCGCCGGCATTGCCGCGGCCACCCAGCTGGGCCAGACCGCCGATGGCAAGCAGATCCTGTTGGCGACCTGTACCGCCGATTCACCGCTGCTGCTGGAACTGGGCCGCCTGCGCGAGCTGACCTTCCGCCAGGTGGGCGAGGGCACCGGGCGCAGCCGCGACCTGGACGCCTACGATCCGCAGTACGAGCACATCGTGATCTGGGACGCGGCGGCGCAGCGCATTGCCGGTGCCTACCGCATCATGCGCGGCGCCCAGGCCCTGGCCCGGCACGGCCTGTCCGGGCTCTACAGCGCGTCGCTGTTCCGCTATTCCGACGATGCCATCACCCACATTGCCGAGGGCCTGGAGCTGGGCCGTAGCTTCGTGGTGCCCGATTACTGGGGCAGCCGCAGCCTGGACTACCTGTGGCAGGGCATCGGCGCCTACCTGCAGTGCCGGCCGGGCATCCGCTACCTGTTCGGCGCGGTCTCGATCAGCGCAGCGCTGCCGCGCGATGCGCGCGAGCAGCTGGTGGCCTACTACCAGCGCTACTACGGCGGAACCGCCGGGCTGGCCGAATCGAACCGCCCCTTCCAGTACTTCGCCGCACCGCCAAGTTTCGGCGAGCTGGATGCGGGTGCCGCGTTCGATGTGCTCAAGGCCAACCTGGCCGCACTGGGTACCGGCGTGCCGACGCTGTACCGCCAGTACACCGATCTGTGCGAACCCGGCGGCGCGCGCTTCCTCGCCTTCGGCGTGGACCCGGACTTCAGCGATTCGATCGACGGCCTGATCGAAGTGGACCTGTGCGCGATCCGGCCGAACAAGCGCAAACGCTATCTGCGCGACGCGGGTGCGCCGGCATGAGCACGCTGGCGAACCTGTCGCCGCACCGGCGCGCAGTGTTCGTCTCCGACGTGCACCTGGGCTCACGTCATTGCCATGCCACCGAGCTAGCGCGGTTCCTCTCGCAGCTGCGCTGCGAGCGGTTGTACCTGGTCGGCGACATCATCGACCTGTGGTGGATGGCGCATCGCCGCGCCAACTGGCGGCAGTCGCACAGCGAAGTCATCCAGGCCCTGCACGCGCTGCGCCGTGCAGGGACCGAGATCATCTACATTCCCGGCAACCACGATGCCTCGCTGCGCCAGGTGTGCGGGCTGATGTTGCCGGCCATGCAGGTGCGCCGCCGTGCCATCCACGTGACCGCCGATGGCCGCCGGCTGCTGGTCGCGCATGGCGACGACTACGACGGCGTGACCCATTTCGGTGGCCTGCAGGAAAAGTTCGGCGACTGGCTGTACTACCGCATCCTGACCGGCAACCAGGCGCTGAACGCGGTACGGCGCCGGCTTGGCATGCGCTACTGGTCGCTGTCGGAGTTCCTGAAGAAGCGCAGCGGGGCCGCCGAACGCTACATCGAGCGCTTCGTGCAGGCCGGGCTGGACGACGTGCGCCGGCGCGGCCTGGATGGCATCGTCTGCGGCCACATCCACCGCGCGGCGCTGGTCGAACGCGATGGCCTGGTCTACGCCAACGACGGCGACTGGGTGGAGAGCCTGACCGCACTGGCCGAGGACCATGATGGTGCGCTGCGCCTGCTCGACCACAACGGCCAGACCCTGGTGGAACTGCCAGGCGCGCGGTTGTCGCAGGCGGCATAACGCGCGTCTGTCCTACTGTAGAGCCGAGCCCATGCTCGGCTGACGTGGCGCCGAACGAAGCGCAGCCGAGCATGGGCTCGGCTCTACATGCACCGCCCGCAAGCCGCTAGCATCGGCCCATGGACTCCCTGACCCAGATCGTGCTCGGTGGCGCCGTCGCCGCTGCCATCGCCCCGCCCGGACATCGCCGCGCGGCCCTGCTCGCTGGTGCCGCGCTTGGCACCCTGCCGGACCTCGACGCGCTGTGGCTCGGTTTCACCGCAGCCGATCCGGTGGCGAACATGATCGAGCACCGCAGTTTCAGTCATTCGCTGCTGGTACTGCCATGGGTGGCGGCATTGATCTGGTGGCTGTTCAAGCGCTTCGGCAATGGCCGCGTCGCGCAGTCACCGCTGCGCTGGTTCTGGGCGATCCAGCTGGCGCTGGTCACCCATCCGGTGCTGGATGCGTTCACCGTGTATGGCACCCAGTTGTGGTGGCCGCTGCGCCCGCATCCGACCATGGGATCCAGTGTCTTCATCATCGACCCGGGGTATACGGTGTGGCTTCTGCTGGGCTGCGTGCTGGCCTGGTTCGGCCGCGCCCGGCCCTGGGCGGGCAAGGTGCTGGGCGTGGCCCTGCTGCTCAGCAGTGGCTACCTGGGCTGGGGCCTGATCGCCAAGTCACAGGTCGACCGTGCCGCACAGCAGAGCCTGGCCGCGATGGGCCTGGGCGATGCGCCGCGCTTCTCGGTACCGATGCCGTTCAACACCCTGCTGTGGCGGGTGGTGGCGATGACGCCCAATGGCTACGTGGTGGGTGACCGCTCGCTGGTGGCCGACCACGGGCCGATGCGGTTCGAAGGCCATGCGTCCAACGTACAGGCCTTGCGCGAAGCGCAGGCCATCCCGGCGGTGCAGCAGCTGACGTGGTTCAACCGCGGTTTCATGCGTGCGCAGGTGGTTGACGGCCGGTTGGTGCTGAGTGACCTGCGCATGGGGCTGGAGCCGGACTACACCTTCAACTTCGTCGTGGCCGGGCAGGCCGACGGGCAGTGGCGGGCGATCGTTCCCGAGCAGGTGCGGGTGGATTACAGCAGTCCCGCCGCGCGTGCCGACGCCGGTCGCCGCTTGGCGGCGATGTGGCAGCGGATCTGGCAGGAGCCGGCGGCGGCGCCGGGCGCGGCCGACCACACCGCCGTGCATTGATCACTGGATCCACGCATGGCGTGGCTCTACGCCCCCGATCGGCAGCAGAACACCGGATCAATACACCGTGGCGCGGCCCTGGACGAACGAGTAGAAGAACACGGCGTTCGGGTCGTTCTGCACCAGGCGGAACTCGCGGCGCATGCCTTCCACGGTTTCCTCGTCCACCGAGCCGGCCTGCAGCAGCTGGTCGGCGGCCGACAGCAGGAGCTGTTCCCAGAACGCGATCATCGTCTTGCGACGCGCCGGTTCGCGGTTGTCCAGGTGGATGGTCTTGATCTCGGTGTGCACGTCGCGGAAGCCGCCGGCCAGCAGCAGGTTGCCCAGCTTTGCACCGACGAACGGGTCACCGCCATGGTCGTACTGGAAGTCGTTGAAGGCCATCCAGTAGCGCCAGATGTGCGGCGAGTACGGGTCGAGCAGGAACGAGGCATTCATCACTTCGGTGATGTAGACCGGTGAACCCGGTGCCAGCACGCGGCGCACTTCGCTCAGCACCCGCGCCGGTGAAGGCACGTGTTCCAGCACCCAGCACAGGAACGCCGAGTCGAAGCTGCGTGCCTCGAACGGCAGCTCGCCGGCATCGGCCTGCTGCAGGGTGTATCGGTCGCTGCACCACGGCGTGCGCGCCAGGTTCTCGCGCGCGGTGGCCAGCTGCGTTTCGCTCAGGTCCACGCCGGTCACGTGCAGCTCGGGGAAGCGGCGCAGCAGGATCTCGGTCTGCGCACCGACGCCACTGCCGACTTCCAGCAGGCGCCGCGCGCCGCTGTAGTCGATCTGGCCGAAGATGCTCGATTCCAGCAGCCGGGCCTGGGTCATCAGGCGCTGCTGTTCGGTGCCGGAAAATCCGTGCAGATAGGTCGGGGAGGAAATCGGCGGGGTCATGGGGCGGGCTCTTGTAGCGTCGAGCGTGCTCGACGGCTCTGGAAATTCAGTCGAGCAAGCTCGACTCGACGGCATGGCAGTACGCTCAGGCAGCAGATGACAACGCGGGTTCCCCGGCGATCAGGCGGTCGAAGTATTCCGTGGTCAGCGCGATCTGGCCCTGCGGGTCTTCGGCACGGTTGACCACCGCGCGGAACGCGGCGTTCTCCGGACGATCCTTGGCGTACCAGCCCAGGTGCTTGCGCGCGATGCGCACGCCCTGCGGCTCGCCATAGAACGCATGTAGCGCGTGCAGGTGGCCAAGCAGGATGTCGCGCACTTCCGCCAGCGACGGCGGTGGCAGTTCCTCGCCGGTGGCCAGGTAGTGCGCCACTTCGCGGAAGATCCACGGCCGGCCCTGCGCCGAGCGACCGATCATCACCGCATCCACGCCGGTTTCCTTCAGGACGTAGGCGGCCTTCTGCGGCGAATCGATATCGCCGTTGGCGATCACCGGGATGCGCAGCGCAGCCTTGATCTCGCCGATGGTGGCGTACTCGGCCTGGCCGGTGTAATGCTGGTCGCGGGTGCGGCCATGCACGGCCAGCGCGGCGATGCCGCTGGCCTCGGCGATGCGGGCGATCACCGGGCCATTGCGATGGTCGCAGTCCCAACCGGTGCGGATCTTCAGCGTGACCGGCACGTCCACTGCGTTGACCACGGCTTCGAGGATGCGCGCCACCAGCTGCTCGTCGCGCATCAGCGCCGAGCCCGCCCAGGCGTTGCACACCTTCTTGGCCGGGCAGCCCATGTTGATGTCGATGACCTGCGCGCCGTGGTCGACGTTGTAGCGCGCGGCCTCGGCCAGCTGCTGCGGCTCGGTGCCGGCGATCTGCACGCTGATCGGGGCCGGCTCGCCGTCATGGTCCATGCGGTGGATCGACTTTCGCGTGTTCCAGAAGCGCGGGTCGCTGATGGTCATTTCCGAGGCGGCCAGTCCCGCACCCAGCCGTTTGCACAGCAGGCGGAAGGGCTTGTCGGTGACGCCGGCCATGGGTGCCAGCACGACGTTGGGGGCAATGGTGTACGGGCCGATCTGCATGCGCCCATTGTAGGGTGCGGGCGGCGGTACGGCCGTGCCGCGCGCGGTCCGGTTCAGGCCGATCGGCACCGACCTCATGCCGTACCGGCATCAGCAGATGCTTGACGGTTGCTTCCGTCGCCCCCACGGGCGGGCGATGGTGGGCGGCTACCCCAGGCTCTGCCAGGCCTGGCGGGTACCCAGCGCGAAGGCCAGCCCCAGGCCCAGGCAGACCAGCGAGCTGACCGCCCAGAAGCGCGTGCCGTTGTACCCCGGCCGGAACAGCGCCAGGCCGAAGCCCATCGCGGCACGCAGCAACAGCAGCGCGGCGATGCCGGGCAGGACCAGGCGGCTGGCCGGCAGCGGCGAATGCCAGCCCGCGGCGGCCAGTGCGTACAGCGTCCAGGCCACCAGCACGGCAGTGATGACCGCGGTCATCAGCGGTGGCCACCAGTGCCCCGCATGCGCCAGCCGGACCACGCGCTGGCCGGCACCGAAGTACCTGTACCACGCGGCGCCGAAGGCGATGCAGCCGATATGCAGCAGCGCCGCCACGGCACTGCCGGCGGCCGCGACCAGCAGCCAGGGGAATCCGTCCATGTCCTGCCCGTGCGAGGAAGCTGCGCGGATGGTGGGCGAGGGGCAGGATGTGGGCAATGCGACAGGCGGTCGCAGGGGCTGGGCAATGGGCAAAAGAATGGCCCGGGTGTCTGCACACCCGGGCCTTGTCATCCACGCGTGGCGTGGAATTACCTGGCTTCAGCGTCGGCCGGGGTGAAGCGCGGCATCGCCGCAGCGGCGCCTTCCTTCTCGGTCGAACGGCCGGCGAACTGGTTGGCGAAGCGCACGTGGCGGGCGAACGGGGCGTCGGCCACCTGCGCCAGCGACGCGGCCAGCGCACCGTTGAAGGCGTCACCGGCACCGGTGGTGTCGATCGCCTGCACCTGTTCGGCACCCACGCGGTAGTACGGCTGGGTATCGCCGCGCAGGTTCTCGTCGGCATGCGACACGAACACGCCCACCGAACCCAGGGTCACCACCACGGTGCCGTTGCCGACCAGCTTGCGGCACAGCGCGTGCAGGCTGGCGCCATCCAGCGCGGCGACGTCGTTGGCATCCACGCGCTCACCGACATGGCGGCCGAGCAGGGCAGCGAACTCGGTTTCGTTCGGGGTGATCACATCGGCCAGCTTGAGCAGGCCGATGGTCGAGGGCGCATCGGCCGGTGCGGTATTGAGTACGGTGGTGACACCGGCCTCGCGGGCCGTGGCCAGCGCCGCTTCGATGGTCTGCACCGGCGATTCCAGCTGCACCAGCACCACCTTGGCGCGGGTCAGCAGGGCCTGCTGCTGTTGCAGGAAATCGGTGCCCAGCGCGGCGTTGGCACCCGGGCCGATCACGATGGTGTTGCGGCCACGCGCGTCCACGTAGATGCCCGCGGTGCCGGTCGGTTCGCTGCTGGCCTCGGCGATCAGCGCGAAGCCATCCTGCGCAGCCAGTTCACGCGCGGTGGCGCCACCGGCGTCATCGCCCAACGCGCACACGAAGTGCGTGTCGGCACCGGCGCGGCAGGCCGCCACCGCCTGGTTGAAGCCCTTGCCCCCGGGGCCGGTGCTGTAGCGGCCGGCAATGGTCGCACCCGGTGCCGGCAGCGACTCACACCGCCACACGTGATCGACATTGAAGGAACCGACGACAACGACACTGCTGCTCATAGGGAATCTTTTCTCAACCAAGGGTTCAACTGAAGTGCGTCAGCACGCCGGCGATGGTCGCCGTCATGAAGGTGGCAATGGTACCGCCCAACACCGCGCGCAGGCCGAACTTGGCCAGGTCGTGGCGACGTTCCGGGGCCAGGCCGCCGATGCCGCCGATCTGGATCGCGATCGAGCTGAAGTTGGCAAAGCCGCACAGCGCGTAGGTGGCGATCAGGCGACCTTCCTCGGACAGGCTCACGCCGGCCACCTGGCCGTTCACGATCTGCGACAGTTCGGTGTAGGCGACGAATTCGTTGATCACGACCTTCTGGCCGATCAGCGAACCGACGGTGGTGGCATCAGCCCACGGGGTACCGATCACCCAGGCGATCGGGGCCAGCACGTAACCGAAGATGGTCGACAGGTTGGTCGGCTTGCCGATGGCAGCGGCCAGGCCGGTCACCTCGCCGATCCAGGTCAACGGGGCGTTCAGCAGCGCGATCAGGGCGATGAAGGCCAGCAGCATCGCGCCGATGTTCAGCGCCAGCTTCAGGCCGTCACCGGCACCGGCAGCGGCCGCGTCGATGATGTTGCTGGAGGTCTTTTCGACTTCCATCTTCACCGTGCCGCGGGTCAGCGGGGTGCCGGTTTCCGGAATCAGCAGCTTGGCCACGACCAGGGTGGCCGGTGCGGCCATGATGCTCGCTGCCAGCAGGTGCTTGGCGTAGAAGGCCTGCTGCGCCGGGTCGCCACCGCCGAGCATGCCCACATAGGCCGCCAGCACGCCGCCGGCGATGTGGGCCATGCCGCCGATCATCATGGTCAGCAGCTCGGACTGGGTCATCCTGGCGATGTACGGGCGCACGGTCAGCGGCGCCTCGGTCTGGCCGATGAAGACGCTGGCGCAGACGCTGGTGGTTTCCGCGCCGGACACGCGCATCACCTTGGTGATCGACCACGCCATCACGCGCACGATCGCCTGCATGACGTTGAGGTGGTACATCACCCCCATCAGCGCCGAGAAGAAGATGATGGTCGGCAGCACCTGGAAGGCGAAGATGAAGCCGTAGTTCTTGGTGTCCATCAACGAGCCGAAGATGAAGCCCGAGCCTTCGTTGACGAAGCTGAGAACCTTGACGAAGCCCTTGCCCAGCGCATCGAACACGTCGCGGCCGCCCGGCACCAGGATCACCAGCGCCGCGAACGCGATCTGCAGGGTGATACCGGTGGCAACCAGCTTCCAGTCAACCGCACGCTTGTTGTTGGAAAACAACCAGGTGATGCCGATCAGCACCGCCAACCCGAACAGGCCGAAGCCGATCCTGCCCAAACCTTCGACCATGTGAGTGACTCCCCTGGGGCGTCGCGAAAAACGGGAAGCCTAGTGCAGGGCAGGGGCCGGGGCAAGAAAAAGCAGCGTGCGCGCATCTATCGGTACCGATCAGGCCAGCAACGGCAAGGGCTTGCGGCCGGCGGCGGCAGGTAGAATGGGGCTCGATCCCGGCCCGGATGCGGGCCCGCAGCAGGAGATTCGCATGCAATACCGTCGCCTGGGCTCCACCGGCCTGCCGATTTCCGCCCTGTCCTTCGGCGCCTGGGTGACCTTCGGTGACCAGATCCCGCGCGACGAGGCCCGCAACCTGGTGGCCGCCGCCTGGGACCACGGCGTCAACTTCTTCGACAACGCCGAGGGCTATGCCAACGGCCGCGCCGAACAGGTGATGGGCGATGTGATCGCCGACCTGCGGCTGCCGCGCGACGGCATCTGCGTCTCCAGCAAGGTGTTCTTCGGCAGCGCCAAGGACCCACGGCCGACCCAGCGCGGCCTGTCGCGCAAGCATGTGACCGACGCCTGCCATGCGGCGCTCAAGCGCCTGCGGGTGGACTACCTGGACCTTTATTACTGCCATCGCCCGGATCCGGACGCGCCGGTCGCCGAGACCGTGCATGCCATGGATACCCTGGTGCGGCAAGGCAAGATCCTCTACTGGGGGACCTCGGAGTGGTCGGCGGTGCAGATCCAGCAGGCGCTGGACATCGCCGAGGCGCGCAACCTGCAGGGCCCGTCGATGGAGCAGCCGCAGTACAACCTGCTGCACCGCGAACGGGTCGAGGTCGAGTACGCGCCGCTGTATGCCGGTGCCGGCCTGGGCACCACCATCTTCTCGCCGCTGGCCTCGGGCCTGCTGAGTGGCAAGTACGACCAGGGCATTCCGGCCGATGCGCGGCTGGGCCGCGAGGGCATGGAATGGCTGCAGGCGCTGGTGCTGGGTGACGACGCCGAGGCCCGCCTGGCCCAGGTGCGCCGCTTCAGCGAGGTGGCGCGTGCGCTGGGGCAGGCGCCGGCCACGCTGGCAATCGCCTGGTGCCTGCGCAACCCGAACGTCTCCAGCGTGATCCTCGGTGCCAGCCGGGTCAGCCAGCTGCTGCAGAACCTGCAGGCGCTGGAGGTGCTGGAGCAGGTCGACGCCGCCGGCTGGGCCGACGTCGAAGCCGCCTTCGCCTGAACCCCGGGGCCGACCGGGCCTCGGGGGCGTCGGGGGCCTCGGTAGAGTCGACTCTATACGGCTGGGTCGCCATTTGATTGACAGGATCTATCGAATTTGAGAATTCGATCATTAATCTCATCAATCAAATTGAGAATGGTTGTTGATTGTCAACTGAGAATCATTATCATTTGACTCGTCCCTCGCACGAGTCCAGATGCTCATGAATGCTCAACCTGTACTGCTGCGCCCCGAAACGCTGACCCTCCGCGATCGTCCGGTCCGTGTCGTTCCGCCGGAAGAGGTCATCGACAGCGAAGCCCTGCTCAAGGGCCGTCGTGAAATCCTGATCCAGCACGGCGACCGCTTCTATCGCCTGCGGCACACCAGCAACGACAAGCTGATCCTGACCAAGTAATCGCGGCCTGGTCGCCCGCCCCCCTCCCTCCTGCCGGCCGCGCCGGCAGGGTGGGCGACCCGTCCGCTCCCGCTCTCTCCCCCTCGGTCTACCGCGTGCACCCTCCGGGTGTGCCGGTAACCGGGGGTTCCCCTGCCTGACCGAACGAACCCGATGACCCGCCCTACCGCCCTTTGCCTTGCCGTCTGGATGGCCCTGCCGCTGTCTGCCCATGCTGCTGCCGCGGCCACCGCCGCGCCCGATGCGCGCGAATTCGACCGTGTGCAGGTCACCGCCACCCGCACCGAGCGGGCGGTGAGCGATGTGGCGGCCACCGTGGACGTCATCGACCGCGAGCAGATGGACCGGCACCTGGTGCAGGACATCAAGGATCTGCTGCGCTACGAGCCGGGCCTGTCGGTCAGCCGCAGCGCCGCGCGCTTCGGCCTTGGCAGCATCCGCATCCGTGGCCTGGACGGCAACCGCGTGCGCGTGCAGACCGACGGCATCGCCATGCCCACCAGCTTCAACATCGGCTCGTTCTCCAACGCCAACCGCAACTTCACCGATCTGGATACGCTCAAGCGCGTGGAGATCGTGCGCGGCCCGGCCAGCTCGCTGTATGGGTCCGACGCGCTCGGGGGTGTGGTCGCCTTCGTCACCAAGGATCCGGCCGACTACCTCAAGGATGGCAAGGACAGCTACGTCGGCCTGAAGTTC
Organism: Stenotrophomonas maltophilia D457; assembly: GCF_000284595.1. Lineage (GTDB taxonomy): Bacteria > Pseudomonadota > Gammaproteobacteria > Xanthomonadales > Xanthomonadaceae > Stenotrophomonas > Stenotrophomonas muris. The sequence goes on from NC_017671.1 coordinate 785,315, forward strand.
GGCTACGACGGTGAGTGGAAGGGCCTGCTCGGCGGCGTGACCAGCGCGTTCGGCGGCGAACACTGGAGCGGCATGGTCAACATCAACCATCGCCAGGGCCAGGAAACCGGCAATAAGGGTGATGTACGCAGCCTCGACAACACCCGCACCGCGCCCAATCCGCAGGACCGCGATGGTCGCAGTGGCTTGGCCAAGCTGGTCTATGCGCCGAGCGAGGACCAGCGCTTCCGCCTGACCGTGGAAGGCAACGAAGACAACACCGATACCAACGTGCTGTCCTCGATCGACCGCACCACCACCACCGGCATGAAGGCGCGCGATACGCAGAACCGCACCCGCGTGTCGTTCGCCCATGAAATGGATGCGCTGGACAAGGGCTTCGCCGACAGCCTGCATTGGCAGCTGTATACCCAGCACAGCGAAACCACCCAGATCACGGATGAGGACCGCGCCAACCGCAGCCGCCGCCACCGCGAGTTCAACTTCGACCAGCGCGTCTACGGCCTGCAGGCGCAGTTCAACAAGGCGTTCAGCACCGGCAGCGTCGAACACGCGCTGACCTACGGTTTCGAGGGCGCGCATACCGAGATCCGCCAGAAGCGCGACGGCTACCAGGTGTTGGCCAATGGCCAGACCAGCACCACCATCCTGCCCGACGCCTTCCCGGTGCGCGATTTCCCGATCAGCAAGACCACCGAGCTGGGCCTGTACGCACAGGACGAAATGCGCATGGCCAACGGCAAGCTGTCGCTGGTGCCGGGCGTGCGCGTGGACCGCTACGAGCTGAAGCCGGAGGTGGACAGCATCTTCGCCGACGACAATCCCGGCGTTGCGGTGGCCAGGCTGACCAAGACCAGCGTCTCGCCGAAGCTGGGCATGGTCTATCGCTTCACCGACGAATGGTCGCTGTTTGCCGGCTATTCGCATGGCTTCCGCTCGCCGCCGTACAACGACGTCAACCTGGGCTTCACCAACTTCGCCTTCGGCTACACCGCCATTCCCAATCCGGACCTGAAGCCGGAAACCAGTGACGGCATGGAGCTGGGACTGCGCTTCCTGTCGCCAGCGGCCTACGTCAGCCTCAGCGGCTACTACAACGAGTACAAGGACTTCATCGAGTCGCAGTCGCTGGTCGGCACCAACGCCCAGGGCCTGATGGTGTTCCAGTCGCGCAACATCGCGGATGCGCGCATCTACGGTGCCGAAATGAAGGCCGGCGTCGACTTCGGCCAGATCAGCCCGGCGCTGCAGGGCTGGGCGCTGCGCAGCTCGGTGGCCTGGTCGCGCGGCGACAACAGGACCGAAGACACCCCGCTGGATTCGGTCGACCCGCTGCGTGGCACCGTCGGCCTGATGTACGACACCGACACCTGGGGCGTCGAACTGGCCGGTACCTTCGTCAAGCGCAAGGACCGCGTCACCGCCGCCACGGTGTACCGCCCGGCCGGCTACGGCGTGGCCGACCTGATGGCGCACTGGAACTTCGCCCCGGGCGCCACCTTCAACGTCGGCGTGTTCAACCTGGGCGACAAGCGTTACATCGACTGGTCCAACGTGGGTTCGACGCTGTCGCCGGGCAGCCGCGTGCTGGACCGCTATACCAACCCGGGCCGCACCCTCTCCGCCAGCCTTGCCGTTTCCTGGTGACCTCATGAGCCGAGCCTTGTCCGCACGCAGGAACGACGCCATCGCCGCGCAGGGCAGCGCGGCCTGGCCGACGCCGGCACAGCTGGCCACGCTCGGCACCGTGTTGTGCCTGTACCGCGCCGACGGCAACGAGCTCGGTGGCTGGCGCCAGGCAGTACGCGTGCATGCCTGCCAGGGCGTGGACAGCGAGGGCGTGCGCGAAAGCCTGTGCTTCCTCGATGCCCGCGGCCGCTGCGTGTGGCGGCTGTACCTGTTGCCCGACAGCGATTTCCTGGCCTGGGACCGGCTGGTCGCGGCGCTGCCGCCGGGCCCGGAGCATGACAGCGAGGGCAGTGTCGGCGAACGCCTGTGGCGGCGCCTGGCCGGCCATCTCGGTGGCCAGCGCTGGCGACTGTGCGCGCTGCGCCTGCATGCCGCCGACGACGGCCGCACCCTGGCTGCAAGCCTGTCGACGTTGTCCTCGCTGGGCGCAGCCACCGCGCGTCGCATCGCGCGGCTGGAAGGTGCCGAAGGCGAGCTGGCGATCGACGATTGCTGCTGCGCCGATGCTGCACGTCGCTCGGCGCCGCGGGTTCCCGGCGACCTGCCGCTGATCCGGCTGTAACCCTTTCCCGATGGAACGCCTGCCGGCCACGGACGGCCTCTCACTGCATCTGCAACCCCGAAGGAAGACCCCGATGAAGCTCCAGACAGCCAGCGTCCTGCTGCTGCTCGCCACCAGCGGCGTGGCCAGCGCGCAGCCCTCCGGCATCGCCCGCGACCACGACAGCATCCTTGCCATGCAGGGCGAGTACACCGTCGATTTCGCATTCGACGAGACCGTGCGGCTGAAGCCCGGCTACGAGCGCGCCCCGGCGATGCGCAGCGGCGGCAACGAACTGGTGATCGTGGTCGAGGACACGCCGAAGCGCATCGTGCTGCAGCACCTGCTGCTGGACGAGAAGAGCGGCCACATCACCAAGCACTGGCGCCAGGACTGGGTCTACGAAGCACCGAACCGTTTCGAGTTCAGCGCCGACCAGACCTGGCAGGTACGCCGCATTTCCGCAGCGGTGAACCAGGGCGCCTGGACCCAGTGCGTGTACGAAGTGAGCGACGCACCGCGCTACTGCGGCACCGGCAAATGGACCTACACCAACAACGTGCCGAGCTGGACCAGCGACCTCAGCTGGCGCCCGTTGCCGCGCCGTGAGTACACCAAGCGCAGCGACTACAACGCGCTGGCCGTCGTCAACCGCCACACGCTCACGCCCAATGGCTGGACCCACGAGCAGTTCAACACCAAGGTGCAGCGCAACGCCGACGGCAGCCAGGTGGAGATCGCACGCGAGTTCGGCTTCAACGACTACGTGAAGACCACCGAGGTCGACTTCACCCCGGCGCGTGACTACTGGAAGGCCACTGCCGGCTACTGGGCCAAGGTGCGCCAGCGTTGGGACGGCTTCCTCGGCCAGGCCCCGGGCGTGCACCTGAAGACCAAGATCGATGGCATGGCGATGATCATTCCGCTGTTCACCCAGGCCGAAGCGATCCAGTCCGGCAAAAAGGTGAAGGACAAGCAGATCGACGAGGTGTTCGCCAAGTACGTGGAAAAGGCGCCGAAGGAAGGCTGATCGCCGCGATGGAGAGAGGTGCCGGGGGTACCCGGCACCGCATTCACCGGCTGCCGGTGGGGGCCGGGCTTGCTCGGCACGCCATCCGGAGGCGCAACCGATTCAGGCCTCGCGCAGCGCCAATGCCGGCGGCGTATGCAGGATCGCCCGCGTACCCCACCAGCCCGCCAGCAGACTCAAGCCGATGCCGACCACGCCGCCGATCAGCAGGCCCGGCCACGGCGGCAGCAAGGGCAGCTCGAACACCTTCTGCGACACCGCCACGCCGATCGCTGCGGCCGCGCCCACCGCCAGCAACGCCGCCAGCGTGCCCAGCGCGCCGAACTCCACCAGCACCGCGCCGCGCAGCTGGCGCCGGGTCGCGCCCAGCGTGCGCAGCACCGCGCTGTCGTAGCGGCGCTCGCCGGCGGTGGCCTGCAGCGCCGCCAGCAGCACCAGCACGCCGGCCAGCAGGCTGAACACCATCACCAGCTGCACTGCCTGCGCCACGCGCTCCATCACATCGCGCACCTGCGAGATCACCGCGTCCACGTCCAGCAGCGACAGGTTCGGCTGCGCGCGCACCAGCTCGCCCAGCCCGGCCGCGTTGCCGGACGGCAGATGGAAGGCCGACAGCAGGTTGTGCGGGGTATCGCCCACCGCATTGGGGTTCAACAGCACGAAGAAATTCGGGCGGAATGTGTTCCAGTCCGCCTTGCGGATGCTGGTGACGGTGAACTCGCGCTGCTGCTCGCCTACGGAAATCGTAATGCGATCACCCAGGTGCGCGCCGTAGCGCCGCGCCCAGCCGGTTTCCACCGAGGCTTCCGCCGCGGTGCTGCCGGCCTGCCAGAAGCGACCCTCCAGCAGCGCATTGGCGGGTGGGAAGCTGCTGCGCCAGCTGAAGTTCAGCGGCCGGTTCTCGTCGTCGTCCTCGCGCGGGCCGTTGTTCGCGCCGTTCCCCTCGGCGGCGGCCTGGTCCACGCGCAGCGGCGGCTTGCCGTTGATCGCGATCAGGCGGCCGGTCGCCATCGGCTCGATACTGGCGTCGCCGGCGCCCAGTCCACGCAATGCGGCCAGCACACCGTCGCGTTGTTCGGGCTGGATGTTGATCAGGAAGTAGTTCGGCGTATCCGCAGGCAGGCGCTCGCGCCACTGCTGCAGCAGGCCGGGTCCGGTCACCGCCAGCAGCAACAACGCGCACAGCGACAGCGACAGCCCCACCAGCTGCATCACCGCCAGCAGCCGGCGCCGGGTCAGCGCGGCCAGGCCCAACCGCCAGTTGCCATGCAGGCGGTGCTGCAGGCCGCGCAGCAGCTGCAGCAGCACGAAGCCGACCGCACCGGCCGCCAGCGCCAGCGCGGCCAGGCCGCCCAGCACCCACAGCGCCAGTTTCAGATCGCCGGTGACCTGCACCGCCAGCAGCAGGCTGGCCGCCAGCGCCGCCACATAGGCCAGCAGCGACGCCGGCGGCAGGGCGGCGAAGGAACGGTTGAGCACCCGCATCGGCGGCACCCCGCGCAGGCGCAGCAGCGGTGGCAGGCCGAAGCCGAACAGCAGCAGCAGGCCGATGCCGGCACCGGTCAGCGCCGGCATCGCTTCCGGCAGCGGCAGGCGCTGCGGCACCAGGCTGCCCAGCAACTGCACCAGGCCTTCCTGCGCGGCCATGCCCAGGCCGATGCCGAGCGCACAGGCTGGCACCGCCAGCATCAGCAGCTGCAGCGCCAGGCCCAGCAGGATGTCGCGCTGGCGTGCGCCCAGGCAGCGCAGGATCGCCACCTGGTCGATGCGACGCAGGGCGAAGCGGTTGGCCGCCAGCGCGGTGGCCACACCGGCCAGCAGTACCGCCAGCAGCGCGCTCAGGCCGAGGAAGCGCCCGGCCAGATCGAATGCCTGGCGCACGCCACGCTGGGTGTCGTCCACGCTCAGCAGGCGCAGGCCTTTCACCTGCGGCAGCAGCCACTGGCGCAGCGCCGCGATCGGCTCCGCTGCGCCGGCGAACATCAGCCGGTAGTTGATACGGCTGCCCGGGCCGAGCAGGCCGGTGCCCTCCACATCAGCGCGGTTGACCAGCAGGGTGGGCGAGAGTGTCAGCAGGTCGCCACCGCTGTCCGGCTCGGCCTCGATGATGCCGGCGATGCGCAGCGTGCCGGCGCCGAACTCGAGGTCATCGCCGGCCTTCAGCCCCAACCCCTGCAGCAGGCGTGGGTCGGCATAGGCCTGGCCCTTGGGCGGCATGCCGGCATCGGCGATCAACGCACCGCCGGGCGTGGCCCGGACCCGCAGCGTGCCGCGCAGCGGATAACCCGCCTGTACCGCCTTGATGCTGGCCATCTGGCTGGCATCGCCGTTGAACAGCACGCTGCCGAAGCTGGCGATGCGGGTATGCGCCAGGCCGCGCTGTTGCGCCTCGTCGGCGAATGCCTGCGGCGGATCATCGCGCCCGGCGATGCCGAGGTCGCCGCCGAGCATTTCCGCCGCGCTGCCGGTCAGCGCCAGGTTGACCCGGTTCACCAGCGTGCCCACCGCAGTCATCACCGCCACGCCCAGCACCAGCGCGGCGAACACGGTCAGCAGGTCGCCGGCCAGCGCCTCGCGGCGCAGCGCGCGCCACGCGTGGCGCAGCACGTTCATGCCTGTGCCCCACGCTCGACCGGCAGCAGGCGGCCGTCATCGATGCGGTGGATGTACTGGCAACGCTGGGCCAGGCGCAGGTCGTGGGTGACCAGGACCAGGGTGGTGCCGCTGCCGGTGTTGAGTTCGAACAGCAGGTCGCTGATGTGCTGGCCGGTGGCATGGTCCAGCGAGCCGGTCGGTTCGTCGGCGAACAGGATGCGCGGGCGGGTGACGAAGGCACGTGCCAGCGCCACGCGCTGCTGCTCGCCGCCGGACAGCTGGCGCGGGTAGTGGCGGGCGCGATGGGCCAGGCCGACCTGCGCCAGCACCTCGTCCACCCGCGCGCGGTCCTCGCGTCCGGCCAGTTCCAACGGCAGCGCGACATTCTCGGCGGCAGTCAGCGCCGGCAGCAGGTGGAAGCTCTGGAACACGAAGCCGACCGCGCGCGCGCGCAGCTGGGCCCGTGCTTCTTCATCCAGGTCGCCCAGGTTCTGGCCCGCCAGCGCGACGTGGCCGCGGCTGGGCAGGTCCAGTCCGGCCAGCAGGCCGAGCAGGGTGGTCTTGCCGGACCCCGAAGCGCCGACGATGGCCACACTGGTGCCTTCATGGACGGTCAGGGTGATGTTGTCCAGTATGTGGACTTCACCCTCCGGGCCCTGCACGGACTTGCCGACCTGGTCGACGGCGATGGCGACGGGCGTGCTGCGGGGGGACAGGCTGTCGATGAGGAGACTCCAATGCGCAAGACGGGATGGAGCCGGCGAGCCGGCGCGATGATGGTGCTGCTGCTGGGATTGCTGCTGCCCGGGCTGGCCGGAGCCAAAGACCCGGCAGGTACGGTGCTGGTGCTCGGCGACAGCCTCAGTGCTGCCCACAATATCCCTGCCGACGCCGGCTGGGTCAGCCTGTTGCAGCAGCGGGTCAGGCAACAGTCGAAAACACCGGCGCGCATCGTCAATGCCAGCATGAGCGGGGAAACCACGGCCGGCGCGCTGACCCGCCTGCCGGGCCTGTTGGCGAAGGAAAAGCCGACGGTGGTGGTGATCGCGCTGGGCGGCAACGACGCGCTGCGCGGGCTGACCCCGGCACAGGTGCAGGGCAACCTGGAAAAGATGGTACAGGCCAGCCAGAAGGCCGGCGCCAGGGTGCTGCTGCTGGGCATCGACGTGCCGCCCAACTATGGGCCCGCTTACCGCCAGCGCCTGGCGGCGGCCTACAAGGCGCTGGCCACGCAGTACAAGGTGCCGCTGCTGCCGTTCCTGCTGGAGGGCGTGGCCCTGCAGCCGGGCATGATGCAGGCCGATGGCCTGCACCCCACGGCGCAGGCGCAATCGAGGGTGCTGGACAACGTCTGGCCACTCCTGCGGCCCCTGCTCTGAACGATTTACAACCCTCTTGACGGAACTTCACATCGCGTCCACCGTCGATCCGGCATGTTTCACAAAGCTGAAGTTAGAGGGAATCACATGCGTCAGACGAAGGAGACCTCCGGCTTGGTGCTGGTGGTCGAAGACAACCGCAACATCTCCGAGATGATCGGGGAATACCTGGAAGGTCGCGGCTTCGAAGTCGACTATGCACAGGACGGCCTGGATGGCTACCGCCTTGCGGCGGAGAACAGCTATGACGTCGTGGTGCTCGACCTCATGTTGCCGCGCCTGGATGGCATCGAAGTATGCCGTCGCCTGCGCAACGATGCGCGCAAGTCCACCCCGGTGCTGATGCTCACGGCACGCGACACGCTGGACGACAAGCTCACCGGCCTCGGTTTCGGCGCCGATGACTACCTGACCAAGCCGTTCGCGATCCAGGAGCTGGAAGCCCGCCTGCGCGCGCTGATCCGCCGCGAACGCCGCCAGGTGGGTTCGGAAGTGCTGAAGGTCGCCGACCTGGTGCTCGATCCGGTCAGCATGCGGGCCACCCGTGCCGGTACCGAACTGCAGCTGTCGCCGATCGGCCTGCGCCTGCTGACCATCCTGATGCGCGAATCGCCGCGCGTGGTCACCCGCCAGGAGATCGAACGCGAGATCTGGGGCAATGGCCTGCCGGATTCGGACACCCTGCGCAGCCATCTGTACAACCTGCGCAAGATCATCGACAAGCCGTTCGACCGTCCGCTGCTGCACACCGTGCAGAGCGCCGGTTACCGCATTGCCGATATCGCCCAGCCGATGGCCTGATCGGGGCCAGGCCGGTGCAGCATCAGGCCCGGCCGGGCAACGACCCCCGCACCGGGCACGGATGACCGGCCAGCACTGCCGCCGGTCATCCTCCGTGCACGACTACGGCGCAGCGCGCTGCCTATAATCGCAGCGCTCTGACCGGGACCCCGCAATGCCGCACGGCCTGCCGCGCAAGATCCGTATCGCCTTCATCCTGCAGGCAGTCCTGGCCAGCCTGGGCATCCTGCTCGGTGCCTGGCTGGTTTCGCTGGTGATCAAGCACAGCCTGGTCGGCGCCGCCCTGCGCGAGGAAGCGGCCTATTACTGGACGCTGCACGAGGCCTCGCCGGTGCAGCCACCGCCCAACACCCAGAACATCCGCGGCTACCTGCTGGAAAGCGGGCAGTCGGCGCTGTCGTTGCCGGCCAACCTGCGCAACCTGGAACCCGGTTTCCACGAGCTGCCCAAGGATGACCAGCTGGTACTGGTCGATGTGCGTCCGGCCGGCCGCCTGTACCTGGTGTTCCTGCGTTCGCGTGCGGAGATGCTGGCGTTCTGGTTCGGCATCGTGCCGGTGCTGCTGACCCTGTTGGCGGTGTATGGCGCCAGCTGGGTCACCTACCGGGCCTCCAAGCGCCTGGTGTCGCCGGTGAACTGGCTGGCACGGCGCGTCTCGCGCTGGGACCCGGGCCACCCGGAGGCGGCCGACCTGGAACCGAACAAGCTGCCCGCGGACATGCAGGGCGAGACCCGGCAGCTGGCGGCCGCGCTGCATTCGCTGGCCAACCGGGTCAGCGCGCACGTGGCCCGCGAGCGCAACTTCACCCGCGATGCGAGCCACGAGCTGCGCACGCCGTTGACCGTCATCCGCGTGGCCAGCGACATGGCCCTGGGCGATGAAACCCTGCAGCCGCGCCTGCGCCGCAGCCTGCAGCGCATCCAGCGCGCCGGCCGTGACATGGAAGCGGTGATCGACGCGTTCCTGATCCTGGCCCGCGAGGCCGACGTCGAACCCCAGATCGAGCTGTTCGACGTCAACGACATCGTCCGCTACGAGGTGGACAACGCCAACGAACTGCTGGGTACGCGTCTGGTGTCAGTGCACCTGCACAGCGAAGGCCCGGTGCAGCTGCACGCGCCGCCGCGGGTGCTGCAGGTGGTGGTCAGCAACCTGGTGCGCAACGCCTGCAGCTACACCGACGAAGGGCGTATCGACGTGCACGTGCTCAATGACCGGGTGGTGGTGCGCGACACCGGCATCGGCATGTCCGCCGAGGCGCTGTCGCGCGCGTTTGAACCCTTCTACCGCGCCGAGCCGAGCCGCCCGCAGGGCACCGGCCTGGGCCTGTCGATCGTGCGCCGGCTGTGCGACCGCTTCGGCTGGAAGGTCAGCCTGGCCAGCCAGCCGGGCAAGGGCACCGAAGCCACGGTGGTCTTCCGGTAACGCGGCGATCTGCCGGGGTCGGATCCCGTTGCGGCGCAACCGGCTCTGACCCCATCCCGCTGAAATGTCGGTAGATCCAGGCCATGCGTGGATGGGGTGCGGTAGCGCCGGGCCATGCCCGACGTCCACAGTGCCTTAGTTGCAGTTGACCTTCGGCGCCAGCGCCTTGGTCCAGATCGCATAGCCGGCCGGGGTCATGTGCAGCATGTCCTCGCGGAACAGCGTCGCGTCCGGCTGTCCATCGGCGCCGAGCATCGGCGTGTAGATGTCGGTGAAGCCGGTGTTGGGCAGCCTGGCCAGCGCAGCCTTGATCAGCGCGTTGGCTTCGTTGATCGCCGGCAGCAGGTGCGCACGCGACGGGCTCGGCTTGATCGACAGGTACTCGACCCTGGTCTTCGGCAGGTCGCGGTGCACGCGCTGCACGAAGGCGACCACGTCATCTCGCACCTGCATGGCGCTGCGGCCGCTGTTGAGGTCGTTGTCACCGGCGTAGAAGAACACCTTGCACGGCGCATACGGCACCACGATCTGGCCGGCATACCAGGTGCTGTCGCGCACTTCCGAACCGCCGAAGCCGCGGTTGAACACCGGCTGGCCGGGGAAGTCGGTGGCCAGGCTCTCCCAGAAGCGGATCGAGGAGCTGCCGATGAACTCGATGCCACCACGCGGCGGCGGGTTGGCCTGGTCGGCGCTGGCGAAGCGGGCCATGTCGCCGGCCCAGGCCACATTGGAGACCTGTTCGGGCACCTGCGGCGGCCTGGCCGGGCTCAGGGCCTGGGCAAGCGGTGCGGCAGTCAGCAGGCCCAGCATCAGCAGGCAGGTACGGCGACGGGACATCAGGCGCTCCAGCAGGCAAGGGGAGCTCCATCATAGAAGCACGGCCCAGCCCGGTGCTTGCCCCTGGCAGGCCGTTCAGCGGGCCGGTGCGGGGTGCGGTTGGCGGCCTTGTGGCAAAATGGCGGCCATCTGCCTATTCCTGTGCACCCATGATTTCCTGCCGTGCGTCTGAGCGGTCGCTGCGCCGCGCCCCTGTTGCTGGATGTTCCACCCGTGGCTGATCAGTTCGGCCACATGCCCCGCGGCCCGCGCCGCATCTTCCAGGCCGCCCGCTGGTCCTGGCAGGGCCTGCGCGCCGCCTGGCTGCACGAGTCCTCGTTCCGGCTGGAGGTATACCTGCTGGTGATGCTGACTCCGGTCGCGATCTGGCTGGGCCAGACCCCGGTCGAACGCGCGCTGCTGATCGGCTCGATGCTGCTGGTGCTGGCGATGGAGCTTGCCAACTCGGCCATCGAAGCGGTGATCGAACGCTACGGCAGCGAGATCCACGAGCTGGCTGGCCGCGCCAAGGACATGGGCTCGGCAGCGGTGTTCGTGCTGATGATGAACGTGCTGCTGTGCTGGGCGCTGGTCGTGGTTCCGCACGCGCTGGCCGGCAGCTACGGCTGAAACCCCATTCCCCCACTGCCTTGAAGAGTTTCCATGTCCTTTGAGTTCCTCGCCGACCCCAATGCCTGGGTGACCCTGTTCACGCTCAGCGCGCTGGAAATCGTGCTCGGCATCGACAACCTGGTGTTCATTTCCATCGCGGTCAGCAAGCTGCCGGAAGAGCGTCGTCCGTTCGCACGCAAGCTGGGCATCGCGGTGGCCTGCATCACCCGCATCGGCCTGCTGGTCTCGCTGGCCTACCTGGCGCACATGGCGGCCAACCTGTTCACCGTGGCCGGCATGGGCATTTCCATCCGCGACCTGGTACTGATCGTTGGTGGCCTGTTCCTGATCATCAAGGGCTGCATGGAGATCAAGGAACTGATCAGCGGTGGCGAGGACGAAGACCCCAGCACCACCAAGGCCTCGGCCGTGTTCGGCTACGTGATCGCCCAGATCGCGGTGATCGACATCGTGTTCTCGCTCGACTCGGTGATCACCGCCGTGGGCATCGCCGACCACATCCCGGTGATGGTGGCGGCCATCCTGCTGTCGGTGCTGGTGATGCTGCTGGCCGCCAACCCGCTGGGCCGCTTCATCGACGCCAACCCGACCGTGAAGATGCTGGCCCTGGCCTTCATCCTGATGATCGGTGCGGTGCTGATCCTGGACGGCCTGGACGTGCACGTGCCCAAGCCCTACATCTACGCCGCGATGGGCTTCTCGGTGCTGGTGGAGTGGCTGAACCTGCTGATGCGCCGCCGCGCCCGCGAACACAACGTGCCGGGCGCCGGCAACTGGTAAGCGCGCCATTGGCACGTGTGTCACCCAGAACCCCCGGCCTGGCCGGGGGTTCTGCGTTGTGGGGCGCGGCTCTACAACGAACGGCGCTGCGGTTTTTGCACTTGCGGCGGCGTTCCGGCCTCCACTTGTGAATCAGGATCAACAGTGTTTTCCCGGGCCGAGGCTTAATCCGGCGCAGCAAAGCGCGCAGGCTACGCACTCCCGATTCCCGCCCCCCAGGAAACCCCCATGAATTCCAGAGCCGCCTTGCTGGCGCTTGCCGTTGGCGCCTTCGCCATTGGAACCACCGAATTTGCCCCGATGGGCCTGTTGCCGGTCATCGCCGACGGCGTGGGCGTTGGCATCCCCACCGCCGGCATGCTGATCACCGCCTACGCCGTGGGCGTGATGCTGGGCGCGCCGGTGATGACCCTGCTGATGGGCCGTTTCGGCAAGCGCACCGCGCTGATGCTGCTGATGTCCATCTTCGTGGTCGGCAACCTGCTGTCCGCGCTGGCGCCGAACTACGGGCTGCTGCTGCTGTCGCGCCTGGTCACCAGCCTCAACCACGGCGCCTTCTTCGGCATCGGTGCGGTGGTCGCCGCCAGCCTGGTGCCGAAGGAAAAGCAGGCTGCCGCCGTGGCCACCATGTTCATGGGCCTGACCATCGCCAACATCGGCGGCGTGCCGCTGGCGACCTGGGTCGGCCAGCAGCTGGGCTGGCGCCTGTCCTTCGCCGGTACTGCGGCGCTGGGCCTGATCGCAATCACCGCGCTGGGCTTCGCGCTGCCGGCATCTGCACCGGGGCCGCGCCCGGACGTGCGCCGCGAACTGAAGGCGATCCTGCAGCCGCCGGTGCTGCTGGCGATGGCCACCACCGTGCTCGGCGCCGGTGCCATGTTCACCCTCTATACCTACGTCGCACCGGTGCTGACCGAATTGACCGGCGCCTCCAATACCTTCATCGCGATCTCGCTGGCGCTGATCGGCATCGGCTTCACCCTCGGCAACGGCATCGGTGGGCGCATGGCCGACTGGTCGCTGGATGGCGCCACACGGATCCTGCTGGCCGTCCTGGCGGTGCTGATGTTCGTGCTGCCGCTGGCCTTCATGAGCCACGCCACCGCCGCCCTCGGTGTGCTGCTGTTCGGCGCGGCGACCTTCGCCCTCGTACCGCCGCTGCAGATCCGGGTGATGCAGGCGGCCAGCGAGGCGCCGGGCCTGGCGTCGTCGATCAACGTCGGTGCGTTCAACCTGGGCAATGCGGTGGGTGCGGCGCTGGGCGGTGCGGTGATCAGCTCGGGCCTGGGCTATGCCGCGATTCCGGTGGCCGGTGGCCTGCTGGCGGCATCGGGCCTGCTGCTGGCGTGGCTGGGGCGTCCCCGCACTGCGGTGGCTGAGGCCTGCTGAGGGGAGAGGGTTTACGGCAGGGCTTGCAGCCCTGCACCCGCCGAATCAACGTCAACGTCAACGGCAAAAGCCTGCATTCCGTGGGTTGGCGGGGTGGGTCCGGTTGAGGGGGACGCTGCAAGTACGTCCATGTAAGCTCGGTCGCCGCATCCACGCGGCTCACGCCCCCTCAACCGGACCCACCCCGCCTTCGACAGATTCCCGCGATCTGTCGTAACGGCGTTCCGCTCTGGTAGGTGTCGACCTTGGTCGACACGAATGCCTGAAGAACCGGCTTTTGCTTTTCATTTTTTCTTTTGATCCTCCCGCGGTGCGCAGGAAATTGTCCGTGGCCGGGAGGGTGGGTTGGCTGGGGGCGTGAGCGCCATGGATGGCGCGACCGAGCCTACATGGACGTATTCACGGCGTCCCCCAGCCAACCCACCCTCCCGGCCAACCCCGATATCCAGCAAACACAGCACCGCGGAGGGGGCGGTGCCCGATGGCCGGTCTTTCACCCGAACCGTGGCATGCTCGGTGCCCAGTCCACCCGGAACCTCCGCCATGCGCCTGTTCACCCGTGTCCTGCCCCTGATGCTGCTGGCCTCCCTGCTCTCCGGCTGCGGCTACAACGCCATCCAGCAGAAGGATGAGGCGGTCAAGGCCAGCTGGTCCGAAGTGCTCAACCAGTACAAGCGCCGCGCCGATCTGGTGCCCAACCTGGTGCAGACGGTGAAGGGTTTTGCCAGCCAGGAAGAGCGCGTGCTGACCGAAGTCACCAACGCCCGTTCGCGCGTCGGCGAGATCAACGTCAACGCCGACGACGAAGCCTCGCTCAAGCAGTTCCAGCAGGCCCAGGGTGAACTCGGCAGCGCACTGTCGCGGCTGCTGGTGGTCACCGAGAACTACCCGGTGCTGAAGTCCGACCAGAACTTCCGCGACCTGCAGGCCCAGCTGGAAGGCACCGAAAACCGCATCACGGTTGCGCGCGGCCGCTACATCCAGCAGGTGCAGGACTACAACACCTACATCCGTTCGTTCCCCCAGGTGATCACCGCCAAGATCTTCGGCTACAAGACCAAGCCGAACTTCACGGTGGACAACGAAGCGCAGATTTCCAACGCGCCAGCGGTCGATTTCGGCAACGCGCCGCAGCAGCAGCCGGCGCCGCAGCCGGGTCACTGACCGATGCGCCTGGCCACTGCGCTGCTGGCCCTGCTGCTGTGGCTGCCGTTGGCAACGCAGGCACAGCCGCTGGCGCCGATTCCTGCGCTGGACTCGCCGGTGGTCGATACCACCGGCACGCTGGACGCCGCGCAGAAGCAGGCGCTGGTGCAGCAGGCGATCGAGCTGCAGCAGCGCAAGGGCAGCCAGCTGCAGGTGCTGGTGGTGCCCACCACCCAGCCGGAGGACATCGCGCAGTACACCACGCGGGTCTTCGATCAATGGCAGATCGGGCGCAAGGGCGTGGATGACGGCGTGCTGCTGGTGGTGGCCAAGGATGACCGGCGCGTGCGCATCGAGCCGGGCTACGGCCTTGAAGGCGCGATTCCCGATGCCATCGCCAACCGGGTGATCCAGGAATACCTGGTCCCGCGCTTCCGCAGCGGCGACTATGCCGGCGGCATCACCGATGCCATGGCGGTGCTGGTCAAGCTGATCGACGGCGAACCGCTGCCGGCACCGGTCAGCGGCCATCGCGGGCGCGAGCCCGGTGGTGGTGGCGATACCTGGTTCCTGGCGCTGTTCATCGGCGTGTTCGCTGGCAGCATCCTGCGCGGGGTCTTCTCGCGCGTGCCGCGTCCGCTGCGCGGCCTGCTCGGCGGCGCGGGTGCGGCGCTGGCAGCATTCCTGTTCACCTCCACGCTGCTGGCCAGTGGCCTAGCCGGCGTGGTCGGCCTGATCGTGGCGATGCTGTCCGGCCACCCGGGCCGCTTTGCCGGCGGTGGCGGTTGGGGCGGTGGCAGCTGGGGTGGCGGAGGCGGTTTCGGCGGGGGCGGTGGATTCGGTGGTGGTGGTGGCTGGGGCGGTGGCGGCGGCCGTTCCGGTGGCGGTGGCGCTTCGGGAGGCTGGTGATGATCCAACGTCTGTTCCGCCATGTATTCTCGCCCTCGGTGCGGCGTGCGTTCCCACCTGCCACATTGCAGGCGATCACCGGGGCCATCGCGGCCGGTGAGCAGCGCCACGGCGGGCAGGTGATGTTCGCGGTGGAAGCGGACCTGCCGCTGGGTGCGCTGTGGCACAGGGTGACCCCGCGCCAGGCCGCCGAGCATGCCTTTGCGCGCCTGCGAACCTGGGATACCGCCCACAACAACGGCGTACTGATCTACCTGCTGCTGGCCGATCACGCGATCGAGATCGTTGCCGACCGTGGCCTGCACGGCCGGGTCAGCCCGGCGCAGTGGCAGCGGGTCTGCACCCACCTGCGCGAGGGCCTGCGCGGCGCCCATCCGGTCGAGGCATTGCAGGATGCCATCGACGAGGTCTCCAGCCTGATCGAAGGGCACTTTCCGGCCTCGATGCGGTCCGAGCATGACGCGTTGCCTGACGCGCCCCAGATCCTGGACTGAACCCTGATCTGCGGCGTGGTCCTCCGCCCGTGCCGGCCCCGGCCCCGGGCGGGGCAGGGACGCTAAAATACCCGTACTCCCGCCAGGCGTTTTCCATGATCTATTTCCACGACATCGACCCCATCGCCCTTTCGCTGGGGCCGATCAAGGTGCACTGGTACGGCATCATGTACCTGCTCGGCTTCACCGCAGCGTGGCTGCTGGGCCGCACGCGCATTGCCGCGGGGCGCCTGCCGGGCGTCGATGCCAACGGCTTCTCCGACCTGCTGTTCTACGCCATGCTCGGCGTGGTGCTGGGCGGGCGCATCGGCTACATGCTGTTCTACGCGCTGGGCGATTTCCTGCACAACCCGCTGCTGCTGTTCAAGGTGTGGGACGGCGGCATGAGCTTCCACGGTGGCCTGCTCGGCGTGCTGGGCGCCTGCTGGTGGTGGTCGCGCAAGCACAAGCTGCATTTCTTCGACACCATGGATTTCATGGCGCCGCTGGTGCCACTGGGCCTGGGCTTCGGCCGCATCGGCAACTTCATCGGCGCCGAGCTGTGGGGCAAGTACACCGACGGGACCTGGGGCGTGGTGTTCCCGTCCGGCCTGCCGGCCCCGCTGAACCAGCTCGACCACGCGACGCTGCAGGCGCAGTTCGCCACCGGCGCATTGAACCCGTACGCCCGCCATCCGTCGCAGCTGTATGAAGCGTTCCTGGAAGGCCTGGTGATGTTCGTGGTGCTGTGGGCGGTGTCGGCCAAGCCGCGCCACCGCTACCTGGTGGGTGGCCTGTTCGCGTTGATGTACGGCCTGTTCCGCTTCGCGGTGGAGTTCGTGCGCATGCCGGACAACGGCGTCTACGTGGCCTTCGACTGGCTGACCCGTGGCCAGATCCTCAGCCTGCCGCTGATCGCCTTCGGCCTGGTGCTGCTGGTGATGTCGCGCCGCGCGCCGGTATTGCAGCCGCAGTTGCCGGTGGCTGCCGAGGGCAAGGCATGAAGCCCTACCTGGACCTGCTGGCGCACGTGCTCGAGCACGGCGCCGAGAAGAGTGATCGCACCGGTACCGGCACCCGCAGCGTGTTCGGCTGGCAGATGCGCTTCGACCTCAACGAAGGCTTCCCGCTGGTCACCACCAAGAAACTGCACCTGCGCTCGATCATCCACGAGCTGCTGTGGTTCCTGAAGGGCGACACCAACATCGGCTACCTGAAGGACAACCAGGTGCGCATCTGGGACGAGTGGGCCGACGAGAACGGCGACCTCGGCCCGGTCTACGGCAAGCAGTGGCGCAGCTGGGCCACCGCCGACGGCCGCCAGATCGACCAGATGCAGTGGCTTGTGGACGAGATCAAGCGCAACCCCGATTCGCGCCGGCTGGTGGTCAGTGCCTGGAACGTGGGCGAGCTTTCGCAGATGGCGTTGATGCCATGCCATAACCTGTTCCAGTTCTACGTGGTGGACGGCAAGCTCAGCTGCCAGCTGTACCAGCGCAGCGGTGACATCTTCCTTGGCGTGCCGTTCAACATCGCCAGCTACGCGCTGCTGACCCACATGGTGGCGCAGGCCACCGGCCTGGGCGTGGGCGACTTCGTGCATACGCTGGGTGACGCGCACCTGTATTCGAACCACTTCGAGCAGGCCCGCGAGCAGCTGTCGCGCGCGCCGCGCGCGCTGCCGAAGCTGTGGTTGAACCCGGAGGTGACCGACCTGTTCGGCTTCCAGTTCGACGACATCCGCATCGACGGCTACGACCCGCACCCGGCGATCAAGGCGCCGGTGGCGGTATGAGCGCCCTGAAGCTGTCGATGATCGTGGCGCTGGACCGCAACCGTGGCATCGGCCAGGGCAATGCCATGCCCTGGCATCTGCCGGATGACTTCAAGCACTTCAAGGCGCTCACCCTGGGCAAGCCGATCCTGATGGGGCGCAAGACGGCCGAGTCCATCGGCCGCGTGCTGCCGGGGCGGACCAACCTGGTGCTGACCCGCAGCGGCCAGGTGCCGTTCGAGGGCATGCGTGCGGTGGCGTCGCTGGACGAGGCGAAGGCGATTGCCGAAGGCGAGGGCGCCCGCGAGCTGTGCATCATCGGCGGCGGCGAGATCTTCCACCAGTTGCTGGACCAGGCCAGTGACCTGTACCTGACCTGGGTCGATGCCGAAGTCCCCGCCGATACCCATTTCCCCGAAGTGGACGTGCAGGACTGGCAGGAAGTGAGCAGCGAGCCGCACCCGGCCGACGAACGGCACGCCTACGCGTTCCGCTTCGTGCACTACGTGCGCCGCTGATCGCAACGCACCTGTAGAGCCGAGCCATGCTCGGCTGCTTTCCGCGGACACATCCCGGAGCCGAGCATGGCTCGGCTCTACAGGATTGCCTACGGCATCCGGTAATGCCCGATGATCGCGTGCTGGAACAGCAGGTTCTCTTCGCGCGTGCCGCGCGCGATGTTGTGCAGCACCAGCGGTGTGCCATTGGCCAGGCGCCGGTCAGAAACGATGCCCACGTGCAGCAGGCCGTTGCCATTGAGCTTCCAGGCAACGATGTCGCCGGCCGCGTAGTCGGCGGCGAGGGCCGTGACCGGTTGCTGCCAGCCCTGGCGCTCGAACCAGCGCATCAGGTTCGGTACACGACGATGATCGATGTTGCGGTCCGGCCGTGACAGGCCCCAGATCGCCGGATAGGCACTGAAACTGCCGCGCATGTCCTCATGCACGCGTGCCTGCAGGTCCAGGCCCAGATCGCGCAGGGCGCGCACCACCACGTCCGTGCACACGCCGCGATCCAGTGGCACGTCGCCGCCGGGATAGGCCAGTACCTGGTAAGCAGGATCGTAACGGGTGGTGACGCCGACCTGCGCGCGGGCTGCGGCCACCAGTGGCGGCGAAGGGGCCTGCGGCTGCGTCGGCGCATGTGCGGCACCATCCGCAGCCGTGGGAGCAGGCGGCGAGCCGGGCTGGCAGCCGCTGGCCAGGGCCAGCGTCAGCAGCACCGTCCCTGGTGCCCAGCCGCGCCGCGTCACGCCTGCGGCGGGGGACTGTTGTGGGTGCCGCCACCCGCGCCGCCCCCTCCGCCACCACGACGGCGACGGCGGCGTGGGCCACGGTTGCCCGGGGTGGCAGCGGCGTTGCCGCCCTGCTCCTTGCCCTGCGTCGCAGCGCCGGGGCGCTCGTGCGCCGGTCGCGCCGGCGGGCGGGCGTTGGGCACGGGTGCCGGTACGTCGCGGCCCGGAACCTGCACTACGCGCAGCTCGTCGGTATCAAGCTGGAGCGCGGTCAGCTTGCCGCCCCAGACCGCGCCAGTGTCGATGGCGTGCACGCCCTGGGTGATGGTCAGGCCCAGCGCCGACCAGTGGCCGCAGACGACCTTGAGGTCGCGCTCGACCCGGCCGGGCACTTCGAACCAGGGATACAGCCCCTGTTCCTGCGTGCCCGGCGTGCCCTTGTCCTCGATGCCGATGCGCCCCCGCGGGGTGCAGTAGCGCATGCGGGTGAGCACGTTGATGATCGCGCGCGAGCGGTCGTAACCGGACAGGTTCGGGGCCCAGCTCGGCTTGTCGCCGTACATGTTGCGGAACAGCTTGCGGTAGCCGGCGCCATGCAGTTGCACCTCGACCTCGGCAGCATGCTTCTCGGCCATCTGCGTGGTCCACTTCGGCGCCAGGCCGGCGTGCACCATCATCCAGCCCAGCTCGCGGTCCACGTGCACCAGCTTCTGCAGGCGCAGCCAGTCCAGCAGTTCGTCGCGGTCCTCGGCCTGCACGATGCGCAGCAGGTCCGGGTTGACCTTGCGCTGTTCCTCTTCGGTACGCGAACCGACGGCCAGCAGCGAAAGATCATGGTTGCCCAGCACCACCACGCTGTGCTCGCGCAGCGAGTGCACCAGCCGCAGCGTTTCCAGCGACTGCCCGCCTCGGTTGACCAGGTCGCCGCAGAACCACAGGGTGTCCTGCGCCGGGTCGAAGCGGATCTTCTCCAGCAATCGCTGGGTGACGTCATAGCAGCCCTGCAGGTCGCCGATCGCCCACACACTCATCGTTCGGCCTCCGTGTCAGTGCAGGGTACGCGGCACGGCCAGCACGAAGGGTGCGACCGGCGCGGCAAATTCGGTGCCATCGTCGGCGACCATGTCGTAGTGCCCCTGCATGGTCCCGTGATCGGTCCCCAGCATGACACCGGACGTGTAACGGAAGTCTTCACCGGGGCGCAGCCGCGGCTGCTCGCCGATCACACCGTCGCCATCGACATGCTCGACACGACCATTGGCATCGGTGATGCGCCAGTGGCGCGCGACCAGGCGTGCCGCGACCCGCCCCTGGTTGTGGATGCGGATCGTGTAGGCGAACGCAAAGCGACCGTCTTCCGGCGCGGATTGATCGTCGAGGAAGCGCGGCGCGACTTCGACGGAGATGGCATAAACGTCAGCGTCTTCCATACCGGCAGTGTAATCAGGAGGCATTGGCCAAAGCGATGAATTCGGCCACGTCCAGCTGTTCGGCGCGGGCATCGGGACGCACGCCGGCGGCGATGAACTGCTCGGCGGACACCACGTTGTTCAGGGCATTGCGCAGGGTCTTGCGGCGCTGCCCGAAGGCGGCCTTGACCACCTCGGCGAAGCGCTTGTGGTCGTTGATGTTGATCGCGGCCGGGTCACGCGGCACCAGACGCACCACGGCCGAATCGACCTTCGGCGGCGGCCGGAACGCGCCCGGCGGCACCACGAACAGCGAGGTCACCTGGCAGTAGGCCTGCAGCATCACGCTGAGGCGGCCATACACCTTGCTGCCGGGGCCGGCCGCCATGCGGTCGACCACTTCCTTCTGCAGCATGAAGTGCATGTCGCGGATGACCGCGGCATGCTCCAGCGCATGGAACAGGATCGGCGAGGAGATGTTGTAGGGCAGGTTGCCGACCAGGCGGATCGGCTGGCCGGCGGCCAGTTCGGTGAAGTCCACGCGCAGCACGTCGCGATGAACGATGGTCAGCTCGCCCAGCGGTTCGGCGGCGGCGGTCAGCGGCGCGATCAGATCGCGGTCGAACTCGATCACCGTCAGCGTGGGGTGCACGCGCAGCAGCGGCAGGGTGATCGCGCCCTGGCCAGGGCCGATCTCGACCAGGCGGTCGCCGTCTTTCGGGTTGACCGCCATCACGATCTTGTCGATGTAGTGGCGGTCGGCCAGGAAATGCTGGCCAAGCTGCTTCTTGGCCGGTGCGGTGAACACCGGGCCGGAGGGGGAATGCGGGGAATTCATGCGCCCAGTGTACGTTGCCGCGCAAGCTGCGCACACAGCGTCGTTGCCGCCTGCAGGCTGGAGGGATCGGCGATGCCGCGGCCGGCCAGCTCCAGCGCGGTGCCATGGTCCACCGCCACGCGCGGATAGGGCAGGCCCAGGGTCAGGTTCACCGCCTGTTCGAAGCCGGAATATTTCAGTACCGGCAGGCCCTGGTCGTGGTACATCGCCAGCACGGTGTCGAGGCCGGCCAGCTTGGCGGGCAGGAAGGCGGTATCGGCCGGCAGCGGCCCGACCAGGTCCATGCCCTCCGCGCGCAGGCGCTGCAGCAGCGGGATGACCAGATCCAGTTCTTCGCGGCCCAGGTGGCCATCTTCGCCGGCGTGCGGGTTCAGGCCGAGCACGGCGATGCGCGGCGCAGGCAGGCCGAACTCACGGCGCAGTGCGGCGTGCACCGTGCGCAGCGCGTGCTCCAGGCCGGGCGCGGTGATCGCATCGGCCACCTCGCGCAGCGGCAGGTGGGTGGTGGCCAGGGCCACGCGCACGATGTGGTTGGCCAGCATCATCACCACCTTCACCCCGGCCTGGTCGGCCAGCAGTTCAGTGGTGCCGCTGTAGGCGATGCCGCCTTCATTGATGACCGCCTTGTGCACCGGGCCGGTCACAACACCGTGCAGTTCGCCGGACAGGCAGGCCTGGCCGGCGCCGAGCAGGGCGCCGATGACCGCGCCGGCATTGGCCGGATCGGCCTGGCCGAAACGGCTGGGCGCAGCGTTGCGGACAGCGCGCAGGCGCAGATCGCCGGGGGCGCGTGCTTCGGCGTCCTCGGGCAGCAGCTGCAGGGGCAGGTTCAGCGCGGCCGCGGCCGCATGCAGGGTGTCCGGATCGGCGAAGGCCAGCAGCCGGCAATCTTCACGCGGCTGCTGGACGAGGCGGACACATAGCTCCGGGCCGATCCCGGCGGGCTCGCCCGGTACCAGAGCGAGCTCGGGGCGCATCGGTCAGGACTGCGGCGGGGTGGCGGTGTTTTCCGCGCGGTCGCCGCTGCGGAAGCTGACGTAGGCTTCGCCACGCAGTTCCTGCAGGAAGCGGTTGTACTCGTCTTCCAGCTTGCGGCGGCCGATGGTCTCGCGGACCTGGGCACGCTGGTTGTCGGTGGTCACGTCGGTCTGGCGGGTCGCCACGCGCTGCACGATGTGCCAACCGGCATCGGTACGGAACGGCTGGCTGACGCCACCGTCCTGGAGACCTTCCACCTGCTGGCCGAAGGCCGGACCGAACGCGTCGGCCGGGAACCAGCCCAAGTCACCGCCCTGGCCCTTGCTGTTGTTGTCCTCGGAGGACTCCTTGGCAACGGTCTGGAACTCGGCACCACCGGCGATGCGGGCACGCAGGGTGTCGATCTTGGCCTTGGCGGCGGCGTCGGTCTGGTGGTCGTCCACGCGCACCAGGATATGGCGGCCGTGGAATTCGGTGACCGTATGCTCACCGGCGGCGGCGGAGCTGGCGTCACGCACTTCCATCAGCTTCAGCAGCTGGAAGCCGCTCGGGCCACGGATCGGGCCGACCACTTCGCCGGGCTTCATCTTTTCCATCATCTGGGCAAAGGCCTGCGGGATTTCATCCAGGCTGCGCCAGCCCAGGTCACCGCCTTCCAGTGCATTCGGGCTGTCCGAATAGCGCACGGCTGCAGCGTTGAAGTCCAGCTCGCCCTTGTCCAGCAGGGTCTTCACACCATCGGCCTTCTTCTGGCCGGTGGCGATCTGGTCGGCGTTGGCACCGTCGGGCAGGGCGATCAGGATGTGCGCCAGGTGGTACTGGTTGCCCACCGTGGCCTGCTGCTTCAGCGCGGCGTCGACTTCACCCTCGCTGACGCTGATGCGGCTCTGCGCGAAGCTCTGGCGCAGGCGCTGCACGGTGATCTCGTCACGCACCGAGGCGCGGAAATCGTTGAAGTCGATGCCGTCATGGGCCAGGCGCTGGCGCAGGGCGTCCAGGTTCGAACCGTTCTGCTGGGCGATGGAGTTCATCGCCTGGTTCAGCTCCTGGTCGCTGACCCGGATGCCGCTGCCCTGGGCGCGGGCCACCTGCAGCTTGACCAGCACCAGGCGCTCGAGCACCTGGCGGCTGAGCACGTCTTCCGGCGGCAGCTGGTTTTCGCGGCCGGCGTACTGCGCCTTGATGTTGGCGATCGCACGCTGGAGCTCGCTCTGCAGGATCACGTCCTCATCGACGACGGCGGCGATGCGGTCAAGCGGCTGCGCCTCCTGGGCAAGCACCTGCAGGGGGGCGGACACGCTGGACACCGCCAGCAGCGAGGCGAGAAGAACGGGGAAGCGCTTGGTCATGGGATCAGGTTCGGATCGTAGTCATCCCGGGTCGCCCCGGTGTTGCTCGGCGGCACGAGATAGAGGTCGTCGCGGTTGTAACCGAGGATAGCACGGCGCAGGGTACGGTCCGTGTCCTGGCCCAGGGAGCTCAGGCCCTTGAGCACGAACTCCAGCTGGATGGCGTTGTTCATCTCGCCTTCGCGGTTGCGGACGTAGCGGCGGGCGACCGCACGCACGGCCAGGCAGCAGCTGTCCCACTGGACGCCGGCGATGATCTCCAGCGGTTCCTTGTCCTGCAGCGAGTAGTAGTAGCGGCCGACCAGGCTCCAGCGCGCATTCAGCGGGTACAGGAACGACAGGTCGGCCTGTTCCAGCGGCGTGCGGTCATGCTTGTTGGCGGTGGCCGGGGCGCCGGAGTTGATGCGGTAACGGTAGCTGAGGTTGATCACGCCATCGTTGGGCATCAGGTAGCGGGCGCGGACGCTGGCCAGATCCTCGCGCTTGTACTTGGGGTCCCACTGGTAGGTGGCACCCAGGGTCCAGCGGTCGTTGATCATGTAGTTGCCGTCAGCGATCCACGCCGACTTGCCCTTCTCCACCGGCGCGCCACCCGGGGTGACGGTCACCCGCGATTCGTCGAAGTACTGGATCTGGCCGATGGAGGCCGAGAAGCGTTCCTTGCCGGTGGTCTGGTCGATGAAGCGGGTGCTCAGCGCCATGGTCAGCTGGTTGGCGTCGTTCTGGCGATCGGCGCCGGTATAGCGAGAATCGCGGAACAGCTGGCCCCAGCTGAAGGTGAAGTCGCGGGTGTCGAAGATCGGCAGCTCGTCCTGATCGCGGTAGGGCGTGCGCAGGTAGAACAGGCGCGGTTCCAGGGTCTGCAGGAAGGACTTGCCACCGATGCGGGTCTCGCGATCGAAGAACAGGCCGGCGTCGATGCTGCCGATCGGCAGGCTGCGGCTGGGCGAGGTGTTGCCGCGCAGCTGTTCCGGTGTGGCGGTGTTCGGGTCGATGCCCTGCGAACGCAGGATCTGGCCGCGGATGCCGTTCACGCCATCAACCAGGCCACGGTCCAGCTGGTAACCGGTATAGCGGTAGGCCAGGGTCGGCGTGACATACCAGGCCGCGCCGCTGATCGGGAACGACACGTAGGGTTTGACATCCAGCCGCGAGCCGCCGCTGACACCGATGCCGTCGGTCTGACGGCTGCCGTTGCGGGTGTACTGCAGGTCCGGTCCCGCATCAGCGCCGTACTTGAAGTTGATGTCGTCGTGGGTGAAACGCACGGCTTCGGCGTAGATGCCGGTTTCCAGCCACGGCAGGACCGGCTTGTCCCAGTTGAAATACAGGCGCGGCTGGCGGTTGTAGGCCAGCGCACCCTCGTTGAGGGTGTAGTCGGTCAGCTGCCAGCGGTCGGCCATGATGCCGGCCGTCCAGTTCCTGCCAGTGCCGTACAGGCCGATGGTGCTCTGCAGGTTCGACGCGGTGACTCCCACCAGGCGGTTGGCGAAGTCTTCCACATAGCGTTCGTCGCTGACCCAGGCCAGGTTGGCGCGGGCCTGCCAGTGGTCGTCGAGGTTGTGGTAGCCGCCGAACATCACCCGGCCGCGGTCGCGGTCGCGCAGTTTGTCGTTGGGCATGAACGCGGTCAGCAGTTCGCCGCGGCCGCCGTTGTAGAGGTAGCGGAATTCGTTGTCGAGCATCAGGCCGCGCCGGCTCATGTAGCGCGGGGTCAACGTGTCGTCGTAGTTCGGCGCCAGGTTGAAGTAGATCGGCTGTGCGTAATCGAAACCGTTGCGGCCGGACATGCCCAGCTGCGGGAACAGCAGGCCGGTCTTGCGGCGGTCGTCGATCGGGAACTTGAAGTACGGCGCCCACAGCACCGGCACCTTGCCGATGCGAAGCACGGCGTTGCGGGCGGTACCGAAGCCTTCGTCGTTGTCCACTTCGATCTGCGGCGCCGACAGCTTCCACACCGGCTGCGACGGGTCGCAGGTGGTGTAGGTGGAGCGGTGCATCTGGCCGACCGCGCCCTGCAGGTCGACCGATTCGGCATCGCCGTTGCCGCGGCGCGACACCAGCTGGTACTTGATGTCGGTGATCTTGTGGGTGTCGCTTTCCTGGTTGCCCTCGGCGCGCTTGGCGACCATGCGGATCGAGGAGTCCTGGTAGCGGACATTGCCGTCGGCGATGTAGTTGCCGGTCTCGGTATCGAAGCTGAGCTTGTCGGTGCCGACGAACTGGTCGCCACGGCGCAGGGCCACGTTGCCTTCGTACTGCGGCACGGTGGTGGTGCCCAGCAGCTGGTCACCCTCGATGTCGGTCGGCTGCTGCTCGCGCGCGGCGCTGGCGGCGGCCTTGTCCTGCCCCGGGACCGGGACCGGGACAGGGGCATCGGTGAACGCGGGAATCACGTCGGTAGCCGGGCACAGGCCCCAGTTGAGCGGCTTTTCATCGGCCATTGCCGGCAGGCAGATGGCGATGCTCAGAGGCAGGGGAAGCAGGCGGAGGGCTCGGCGCACGCGGTTCGGATTCGGGCGAAAACGGACGGTAGCTTGCCCCATCCCTTGCATAGGGGCAATGAAGGGCGTCGGATCCTGCCGGTTCGGGTTCATCCGGAGACGCTGCCCGGTGGGGGGGGCAGCAGGGCCCGGACATGGGCCACGCTGCACTCGGCAAGGGCCTGCAGGTCATAGCCGCCTTCCAGCATCGAGACCACCCGGCCGGCCGCATGGCGGCGCGCCAGCGCATGCAGTTCGCGGGTGATCCAGGCGAAATCGTCGGTTTCCAGCATCAGGTCGGCCTGCGGATCGCGCAGGTGGGCATCGAAGCCGGCCGAAATCAGCAGCAGCTGCGGCCGGAAGTCGTCGATGGCCGGCAGCATCTCGTCGGCCCACACATTGCGGAAGCGGAAACCGCCGCTGCCGGGGGGCAGCAGGATGTTCATCAGGTTGCCGGCACCGCGGTCGCGGCGCAGGCCGGAGTTGGGGAACAGCCCGGCCTGGTGGGTGCTGTAGTACGAGACCCGGGCGTCGTGCTGGAAGATGTCCTGGGTGCCGTTGCCATGGTGGACATCGAAATCGACCACCGCGATCCGCTCCAGGCCATGACGGTCACGGGCGTAGGCGGCGGCGATGGCGATGTTGTTGAGCAGGCAGAAGCCCATCGCAGTGCTGCTGGTGGCGTGGTGGCCCGGTGGCCGCACCGCGCAGAACGCCAGCGGGTCCTCGCCCAGCATCACCGCATCTACCGCCGCCACGCCGGCGCCGGCGGCATGCACGGCGGCACTGGCCGAGCCGGGCGAGGTCCAGGTGTCCATGTCCAGCTGTCGCAGCGGCGCGGTCTGCGGCTGCAGCACGAAGTCGAGCAGGGCGCTGTCGTGGACCCGGGTCAGTTCGCCGAACTTGGCCGGCGGCGCCTCGCGCCAGTCCAGCTGGCCGGGGAAGGCGGCGTGCAGGGCATCGAGCACATGCTGCAGGCGTTGCGGGCACTCCGGATGGCCAGGGCCGGGGTCATGCAGCAGGCAGGACGGATGGGTGAAGACCAGCATCGTGCCGACTCAGCGCTGGCGCTGCTGTGGCTGCCACAGCGCTTCGCCATGGCCATCGGCACGGGCCAGCACCCGGGCCAGCACGAACAACAGGTCCGACAGCCGGTTGAGGTACTGCAGCGCCTCGCTGCGCACGGCGTCGTGGCGGGCCAGGGTGACCGTCTCGCGCTCGGCCCGGCGGACGATGGTGCGCGCCAGGTGGCAGCGTGCGGCGGCCTCGCCACCGGCTGGCAGGATGAATTCCTTCAACATCGGCAGGCTGGCGTTGTAGTGATCCAGCTGCTGTTCCAGTGCCGACACATCGGCGGCGTGGATCGCGGCGTGGCCGGGGATGCACAGTTCGGCGCCCAGGTCGAACAGCTGGTGCTGCAGATGCACCACCAGCGCGCGCACGTCGTCGGGCAGCGCCGTGGCCAGCAGCAGGCCGAGTGCGGCATTGGCTTCGTCGACAGTGCCGTAGGACGCCACGCGGGCATCATCCTTGGCCACGCGCTGGCCGTCGCCAAGGCCGGTACTGCCGTCGTCGCCGGTGCGGGTATAGATGCGCGAGAGGCGATGACCCATGGCGCGGCTCAGTGCCGGATGTCGCGGCGGGCCTGCTGGAGCTTCAGCACCTGCTCCACGGCCAGCTGCAGGGCGGCGGCCAGCGCCACGTAGATGGCGGTGGTGCGCAGGTACGGCCCGAACCACTGTGCGTAGTTCTGTGCCCAGCCGGCCAGCGTCGGTTCGGCCACGTTGCGGCTGGTCCAGTAGAAGCCGCCCTGCGCGAGCAGGTGACAGACCGCCACCGAGGCCACCAGCAGCAGCGCGCCCTTGGCCAGTACCGGCCAGCGTGCCCCCTGGTAGTTGCGGCCCAGCAGCATGCCGCCGGCCCAAAGCGAGAAATACGCCGGCAGCAGCAGCCAGTAGCCCGGCGACACGCAGTAGTGCTGCCAGAAATCCAGGCCGCTGCTGCGGATCACGATCCAGTCCACCAGCACCGCGAACACCATCAGCAGCGGGAACGCCCAGCGGGTCCAGCCAGCCAGGTAGAAGCCGCCGATGAAGAACACCGCCCAGGAGGCATCCGGGATCGCCGCGAAGTGGTTGACCCGGGTCGCCGCCAGCAACAGCACGAGTACGGACAGGACGAAGGCACGGTTGGCGGTGGCGGACATGGCAGCGGGCCCGGAGCGGATTCAGGTTTCATTCTAGCCCGCCGCGCCGGTTGGCGCAGGTCGGGGGCTGTTGGGTGTTCGGGCGGGGCGAGCGCGTATCATGAACACCATGAGTGAACGACATGACGTGCTGATCGTCGGTGGCGGCCTGGTCGGTGCCAGCCTGGCCATTGCCCTGGACCGGTTGGGCCGCGACGTGGGCCTGCTCGAAGCCAGCCCGGCCGGCGAGCTGCCGGCGGTGTTCGACCAGCGCAACCTCAGTTTCGCCGCGGCGACCGTCAACGCGCTGACCGCGTTGGGGGTCATGCAGAAGCTGGCGATGGCGCCGGGCCCGATCCGCCGCATCCATGTCAGCCGCGCCGGCGATTTCGGCCGCGTGCAGCTGGAGGCTTCCGACTACGACCGGCCGTGGTTCGGCCAGGTGGTTGTCGCGCGTGACTTCGGCCAGGCGCTGGAAGCGCGCCTGCAGGAGCTGCCGCAGCTGCGGCGCTACCGGCCGATGCGGTTCCTGGGCCTGGGCGAGGTGGTCGACGGCTACCGCCAGGTGCGGGTGGCCGACGAGACCGGCGAGCGCGTACTGCTGGCACGGCTGGTGGTCGGTGCCGATGGCACGACCAGCGGTGTGCGTGGCGCGCTGGGCATCGAGGTCGACCGGCATGATTTCCAGCAGACCCTGTTCGTGGCCCGCGTGCGCAGCCAGCGCGCGCCGGATGGCACGGCCTGGGAGCGCTTCACCGATACCGGCCCGACCGCCCTGCTGCCGCGCGGCGACCGCCACTTCGGCACCGTGCACGGCGTGGCGCGGGACCAGGCCGATGCGGTGATGGCGCTGGACGATGCGGCCTGGCTGCAGCGCCTGCAGGATGCGATCGGCTGGCGTGCCGGTCGGCTGCTCGAATCCGGCCCGCGCAGCGCTTACCCGCTCATCCAGGTGCTGGCGCGCGCATTGGCCGGTGAACGCACGGTGCTGCTGGGCAATGCCGCGCAGACCATCCATCCGCTGGGTGCGCAGGGCTTCAACCTGGGCCTGCGCGATGCGCTGACCCTGGCCGAACTGCTGGAGGATGCGCACGAGGATGCCGGCAGCGATGTGCTGCTGCAGGCCTATGTTGCGCGCCGCCAGGAAGACCGACGGCAGACGGTGGCGTTCTCGGGTGGCCTGGCACGGCTGACCAGCAATCCGGCACCGCTGATGCGGCCGCTGCGCAGCCTCGGCCTGGTGGCCGCGCAACGCGCCTCGGTGCAGTCGATGCTGGTCGGTGGCGCGATGGGCTTCCGCGGCGAAGTGCCGCGCCTGTGCCGCGGAGAAGCCGCATGAGCCGGCGCATGCGCCTTGATGTGGCCATCGTCGGTGGTGGCGTGGTCGGTGCCGCGTGCGCGCTGGCGCTGGCCGATGCCGGCCTGTCGGTTGCGCTGGTGGAAGGTCGTGAGCCCGCGCCGTGGCAGGCCGCACAGCCTGACCTGCGCGTGTTCGCCTTCGCTGCTGACAACGTACAACTGTTGAGCCGCCTGGGCGTGTGGCCGGCGATCGCGCAGGCCCGCGCCTGGCCCTACCGGCGCATGCAGGTGTGGGATGCGGCCGGTGGCGAAGATCTGCTGTTCGATGCCGATCGCTTCGGCCGTCGTGAACTGGGCTACATCGTCGAGAACGGCCTGCTGCAGGATCGCCTGTGGTCGGCACTGCCGGCGGCGGGTGTGCAGCTGCACTGCCCGGCACGGGTGGACGCGCTGGAGCAGGACGAGGAGGGCGTGCGCCTGCGCCTGGATGACGGGCGTCGCCTGGAAGCGGCGTTGGCGGTGGCCGCCGACGGCGCCGAGTCGACCCTGCGCCAGCTGGCCGGGATCGAGGTCGAGCGGCACGACTACCACCAGCGTGGCGTGGTGGCCTACGTGGACAGCGATCTTCCCAACCAGGCCACCGCCTGGCAGCGTTTCCTGCCGGGCGGGCCGCTGGCGCTGCTGCCGGTGGCCGAGCGCCGCAGCTCGATCGTCTGGACCCTGCCCGAGGACGAGGCGGCACGTGTGCTGGCCTTGGACGAGGACGCCTTCAACCGCGAACTGACCCGGGCCTTCGCGGCGCGGCTGGGTGAGCTGCGACTGGCGTCACCGCGAGCGGCCTTCCCGCTGCGTCGCCAACTGGCCCGTCACTACGTGGCCGGCCGAGTACTGGCATTGGGTGATGCCGCGCATGTGGTGCATCCGCTGGCCGGGCAGGGCGTGAACCTGGGCCTGCGCGATGTCGCCGCCCTGCAGCAGTGGCTGGCGCCGTCGGCCGAGCGCCGTGGCCAGCCGCGGCTGTCGCCGCAGCGCCTGCAGCGCTGGGCACGCGAACGGCGCAGCGACAACCAGATCGCCGCCTACAGCTTCGATGCGATCAACCGCCTGTTCTCCAACGACGAGATGCACTTGACCCTGGCCCGTGGCCGCGCGCTGGGCTGTGTCGGCAAATGGCCGCCGCTGGTACAGGCGTTCTGGAAGCGCGCCGCCGGCGTCTGAAGCAAAAAGGGGACGGAGGGGATTAAGTCGTTTGTGCACATACGACTTAATCCCCTCCGTCCCCTTTTTCAATCCACCAGCCAGCCGGCCAGGTCGGTGCGGTCCAGCTTGCCGCGGTGCCTGCGGTCCAGCGAATTGAATTCGTCGGCCAGCGCCGGATTGGCCTGTGCTTCCTCGCGGCTGATGAAACCGTCGCCGTTCACATCTAGCGCGGCGAAATGGACGCGGTACTGGCCGACCACGCTGCTCGGTTCCAGCGAACGCACGGTCACCTGTGCCTCGCCGGCCGGCTGCGGAATCTCGACGCTGCCGCTGACCCGGCCGGCATCCAGCGGCTGCTGGCGGATCGCGCCGCCGGTGGGGCCCAGCGGCTGGCTCTGCGCCGGCGTGGACGGGCCGTGCTGGGCGATGGCCGGTACCGAGGCCAGCAGGATGGTCAACAGCAGGGCAGCACGCGGAAGGTTCATGACAGGCTCCTTGCCAGAGGGTACCGGGAGCGTACTCCCGGCAACCTGTGCCGCCGATGACGGATCAGCGCAGCGGCGAAGCCAGCACGGTGATCTCTTCACGGTCGTGATAGAGCTGCTTGGCGCGGACCACCAGCGGCTTGCCGGCCTGGTCCTGGAACAGGTCCAGGCACAGCCGGGTTTCGTCCCAGCGCTTCTTCATCGGCAGTTTCAGATTGAAGATCGCATGCCGGCACCAGCCCTCGCGGAACCAGGTGGCCATGCGTTCGGCCACGCGGCGCGGCTGCTCGACCATGTCGCAGACCATCCAGTCCAGCGGCTGTTCCGGGTGCCAGTGGAAGCCATCGGCGCGCAGGTGCTCGACCAGTCCGGTGTCCAGCACGTGCTGGCGCAGCGGGCCGTTGTCGATGCTCAGCACGTGCATGTGCTGGCGCGTCAGCACCCAGGTCCAGCCGCCGGGGGCGGCGCCGAGGTCGGCCGCACGCATGCCGGGCTTGGCCAGCGCCTCGCGTTCTTCCGGCGTCAGCAGGGTCAGCAGCGCCTCGTCCAGCTTCAGCGCCGAACGCGAAGGCGCCTCGGGCAGCAGCTTCAGGCGCGGGATGCCCAGCGCCCACGGTGCGCTGTCGGCCGGGTCGGCCACGCAGACGAAGGCATGGGTGCCATCGACGAACACCACATGCAGGCGCGGCAGGCGGTTGTTCGGCTTATCAGTGAGCTTGCCGGCCTTGCGCAGCGCCGGGCGCAGTGCATTGCCGAAGGCACGGGCCAGACCGGACAGTGGCTTGCCGGCGTCCGAATCGGGGTGTTCCACCCACAGGTCGCCGAAGCGCGGCGCATCGGCCAGCACTTCCAGCATCGGGGTGATCCGGTCCGCCGGGTCCAGCTGCGGCAGTTCGGCCAGCACCACCAGCTTCTGCCGCGCGAAGATCAGCTCGCGCCAGCGCAGGCGCGGCGCCAGCGCGGCGGCTTCGTCGCACATGAAAAGCACGTAGCCGTAATTGCGCTGGGTGCGCGCATAGCCGGCGAAACCGGCTTCACCGGCGCGGAACTGCAGCTCGCCGGCCAGCTCGGGCTCGAAGCCCTGCCGGCACAGGCACAGCAGGCCGATGCCGGTTTCAGTAACGGGCGCCATCGCTTTCCCCATAGGCACGCAGCACGCTGCGCGCGGCGTCGCGGTTCAGGCCTTGCACCACTTCGATGCCGCGCTTGTTGAGTTCACCCACCCAGTCGGCCGGCAGCGGGCCTTCATCGAACGGGGTCAGTTCCTCGACGTCGGCCGAGTTGGCACCGATCAGCAGGCGGTCGATGCCGGCCCACACGGTGGCGCCGTAGCACTGGCAGCACGGCTGCGAGCTGGTGGCCAGGGTGACCGGCGACAGCACCGCGTTCAGGCGCGGGGTCTGCAGGCGCTGCTGGGCCAGCATGTAGGCCATGTTCTCGGCGTGCGCCAGCGAGGTCGCGTGCGGCATCACCCGGTTCACGCCGGCGGCGATGACCTTGTCGTCCGGTCCGAACACCACCGCACCGAACGGACCGCCACTGGCGTGCTCGACGTTCAGCCGCGACAGCTCGATCGCCAGCGCGACCTTGGCCTCATCGCCCGGATATCGACGATCCAGGTCGATCTGGTCGTGGATCCAGGCGGGAAGGGTCAGGTGGACTTGCGCGTACAGCATCGCGGGGGTGCCTCGTAGTGGATGGAAGAAAGTGCGGTTGCTTGGGGAAACCGGCGCGCAGTGTAGCCGCACCGGCCTGTACCGCGCGTGGGCCGGGCTCAGCCCGGCGAGCCGGTGCGGATCACCACGTACTGCTTGCGGAATTCCAGCCCGGCCTGCGGCCAACTGGCAGCATAGGCGCGCAGCAGGGGCAGGGCGGCGGCGAAGTCGTGGCCGTTGACCCGGCAATCGGCCTCGCACAGGCCGTCGGCATCGCGCGATGCGAACAGGCGGATGGCGAGAAAATGGCGGGCTTTCAGCAGCTCGTCGAAGGCCTCCATGCTGCGGGTGAACAGGCAGCAGGGGCAGGAGCCATGATCGTCTTCGCTGCAGGTGGAGGCATCCACGTCCTGTGCACGGTAGTGCGCCAACGGCCCCAGCACCACGGTGCGCTGATGTTCCTCACCCTCGTCGCCGACCGGATAGGTCAGGCCCATCATCGGCAGGCCCTGTGCGTCTTGGGCGCCGATCGCGGTCTGCAGGGTCACCAGGTCCACCCGGGCCCAGGCCTGGAAGCCGGACAACAGCGATGCCTGCTCATCGGCACCATTTGCGTGCTGGTACTCGAACAGGCCATCGGCGAACAACTGCGGATGCTGGCTTTCAATGACGGTGGAGGTCTGCCAGCCGCCGTTGTCGCGCGCTTGCGCGGCCATTGCATGCGGGGTCAGGCGCAGGCCGCTGTCCAGCAGCAGCGCGTTGCCGTCGATGCGGCTGGCGGTGCCGGTGTCCTGCAGGGCCTGCTGCAGCAGCGGGAGGAGGGCGGTGGCGCTCGTGGTCATGTCAGGCCTGTGGATGGATGGGGCGGAACATCCAGGCAGGGCCTGGGGCTAGCGGTCGAGTGCGTCGAGCTCGGCGCGATATCGCTGCGCGTCGGATTGCTGCTGCGGATCGTTGCCGTGGTCGCGCAGCCAGGTTTCCAGCTCGCGGCGATAGTCCGCGCGGAAACCGGCATTGCCCGGGCTGAAATGCAGCTTGCGTGCCGCCACCTCCACCCGCTCGCGCGCGCTGGCCCGGGCCTGGGCGACGCCGTGCGGTGACTCGTTGGTGAGGATGACGAAGTTGCGTGGGAAGCCCGGCGTGTACTTGACCACGAACGGCTGGTCGCGCGCCGGGATACGGATGGCGTTTTCCAGCGGCCACAGCGAAGCGGTGTTGGTGTGGAACACCACGTCCACGTCGCGGCCCTCGGCGGTACGCAGCACCCCTTCGTAGCGCCAGATGTACTGCTCGTTGAGCGTGGAGCTGGTTCGCTCGGTCTTGACGATCACCGCTTCACCACGCTCGCCCACCACGTTGAGGAAGGCGGCGTTGAGGAAGTGGCCGAGGAACATGTTGAGCATCGCCAGCGGGAACACCACGATGGCGTAGCCCGGAAAGCGCCGCCACCACGAGACCAGCCCGGCCAGCACCATTGCTGCAAAGAACGTCAGCAGCGGATGCTGCGAGATGAACCAGAGCAGGACGGAAAGGGCGGTGATCATCGTCGCGGTCCTGCGGGCGCCATCCAGGCGCCCGCGCAGGCCCTCAGGCCGACCAGGTATCGCGCAGGGTCACGCTGCGGTTGAATACCGGCGTGGCTGCGGTATGGTCGCGGCGGTCGGCCACGAAGTAGCCGGTACGCTCGAACTGGAACGACTGCTCCGGCGCGGCGCTGGCCGCGGCCGGCTCGACATAGCCGGTGACAGTGCGGCGCGATTCCGGGTTGAGGTAATCGCGGTAGGTCTTGCCTTCCGATTCGTCGTCCGGGTTCGGCACCGAGAACAGGCGGTCGTACAGGCGGATCTCGGCCGGCACGCCATGCACGGCGCTGACCCAGTGGATGGTGCCCTTGACCTTGCGGTTGGCGCCTTCCATGCCCGGACGCGATTCCGGATCCAGCCAACCACGCAGCTCGGTGATGGTGCCGTCGGCATCCTTGATCACTTCGTCGCAGCGGATGATGCCGGCGCCGCGCAGGCGGACTTCGCCCCCCGGGACCAGGCGCTTCCAGCCCTTCGGCGGCACTTCGGCGAAGTCCTCGCGGTCGATCCACACTTCGCGTGCGAACGGTACTTCGCGGCTGCCGAAGCTTTCGTCCTTCGGGTGGTTGCTGAAGGTCAGCTGCTCTTCGTGGCCTTCCGGCAGGTTGGTCAGCACCAGCTTGACCGGATCGACCACTGCCATGCGGCGCGGTGCGGCACTGTCCAGGTCCTCGCGCAGCGCGCCTTCCAGCACGCTGAAGTCGATCAGCGAATTCTGCTTGCTGATGCCCACGCGCTCGGCGAACAGGCGCATCGCGGCCGGGGTGTAACCACGGCGACGCAGGCCCTGCAGGGTCGGCATGCGCGGGTCTTCCCAGCCGTCCACCAGCTGTTCGGTGACCAGCGCCATCAGCTTGCGCTTGCTCATCACCGTGTAGTTGATGTTCAGGCGCGAGAACTCGATCTGGCGCGGCTTGGCCGCTTCGCGCGGCAGGCCGGCATCGACCAGCGGCTGGGTCAGTGCGTCGTCATGGGCGAAATCGACGTTGTCCACGCACCAGTCGTACAGCGGGCGGTGGTCTTCGAACTCCAGCGTGCACAGCGAGTGGGTGATGCCTTCGATCGAATCACCCAGCGCGTGGGCGAAGTCGTACATCGGGTAGATCGGCCACGCATTGCCGGTGTTCTGGTGCTCGACGTGCTTGATGCGGTACAGCGCCGGATCGCGCAGGTTGATGTTGCCGCTGGCCATGTCGATCTTCGCGCGCAGGGTGCGCGCGCCATCCGGGAATTCACCGGCGCGCATGCGGCGGAACAGGTCGAGGTTTTCCTCGACGCTGCGGTCGCGCCATGGCGACGGGCGGCCCGGCTCGGTCAGGGTGCCGCGGTAGGCGCGCACTTCCTCGGCCGACAGGTCGCAGACGTAGGCCTTGCCCTGTTCGATCAGCTTCTCGGCGGCCAGGTAATAGGCCTGAAAATAGTCCGAGGCGTGGCGCAGCTCGTTCCACTCGAAGCCCAGCCAGCGCACGTCGTCCTGGATCGCGGCCACGTATTCCGGATCTTCCTTGGCCGGGTTGGTGTCGTCGAAGCGCAGGTTGCAGACGCCGCTGAACTCGCCGGCGATGCCGAAGTTCAGGCAGATCGACTTGGCGTGGCCGATGTGCAGGTAGCCGTTCGGCTCCGGCGGGAAGCGGGTCTTGATCGCCTGGTGCTTTCCGCTGGCCAGGTCCTCGCGCACGATCTGGCGGATGAAATCGCGCTTTTCGTGGCTGTCGGCGGGGGTCTCGGGGCTGGCGGGGGTGTGCTCGGACATGAGTCGGCGAAAAGAAAGGCAGAAAGACCAACAGTCTAGCGCGTACGGGGCAGGGCTGCCCGGTGGGGTGTGGGGATGCCGGCCAGCGGCCGGCACTCCCCTTGCCTGCAATGCCGGCCCCACCCTCTGGTAGTGCCGGCCGCTGGCCGGCAACCTCGGATCCCACCCTCGGCACCATTCAGCCCCCGGGCGTATGCTGGAGCCCTGCCCCGAGGAGGAGCCGCATGCACATCGTGTACAAGGCCGACAACCTGTTCGACGCCCATCTGGTCAAGCACGCGCTGGAGAACGCCGGCATCCCCGCCTTCGTGTTCGGCGAGCAGCTGCTGGGGGGCATGGGCGAGCTGCCGTTGTTCGGTGTGTTGCGGGTCGGCATCCCCGACGCGGCGCGGCCGCAGGCGGAGGCCATCATCGCGGCGCTGGACTTGGGCCAGGCCGCCGCCGACCCCATTTCCGATGCAGACGATATGGCCGGACTGCCGGCGTAGGAGCGCATCATGTTGGGAATTGGCCAGGGCATCCTCGGCATCGGGGCCTTCAAGCAGCGCCTGCCGCGCCCGGAAGAGGCATTGCCGGGGCGCGAGCAGCCATTGCCGCTGCACAGCAACCAGCACTTCGTGAACAGCCATCCGCTGAAGGACCGCTTCGCCGGCCTGCAGCAGATCCGCTTCGCGCTGGGCTGTTTCTGGGGCGCCGAGCGCAAGTTCTGGACCGAGCCGGGCGTGTACAGCACCTCGGTCGGCTATGCCGGTGGCATCACCCCGAACCCGACCTATGAAGAAGTGTGCTCGGGCCTGACCGGGCACACCGAAGTGGTGCAGGTGGTGTTCGACCCGGCGGTGGTGAGCCTGGAACGGCTGCTGCAGCTGTTCTGGGAAAGCCACGACCCGACCCAGGGCATGCGCCAGGGCAACGACACCGGCACCCAGTACCGTTCGGCGATCCACGCCACCGACGAGGCACAGTACGCTGCCGCGCTGGCCAGCCGCGAGGCCTACCAGGCCCAGCTGGATGCGGCCGGCTACGGCCCGATCACCACCGAGATCGTGTACCCGGCACCGGCGTACTACTACGCCGAGGACTATCACCAGCAGTACCTGGCGAAGAATCCGAACGGCTACTGCGGCATCGGCGGCACCGGCGTGAGCTGCCCGATCGGGTTGGATGTGGAGGCGCCGCGCTGACGCGCGGTGGTCCGCCTGCGGCGGGCAGAAGCCAAAGCCAAAGCCAAAGCGGCTCTGGGTTGCTGACGGTTTGGCGGGACGGGGGCGGCTGGCAGGACACGCCGTAAACCCATCCCTGGGGGCTCGATGGCGCCATCCATGGC
The DNA here is from genome assembly GCF_000284595.1 of Stenotrophomonas maltophilia D457. Taxonomy (GTDB): domain Bacteria; phylum Pseudomonadota; class Gammaproteobacteria; order Xanthomonadales; family Xanthomonadaceae; genus Stenotrophomonas; species Stenotrophomonas muris. The sequence goes on from NC_017671.1 coordinate 822,474, forward strand.
GCCAACGGTCCTGCCAGCCGCCCCCGTCCCACCTTCGACAGTTTCCGGGTGACGGTGGGCAAGAGCATTGGTTGGTGACGAACTGATGGAAAAGAAAAAGGACGCGGCGTTCGCCGCGTCCTTTTTATTTGGTTCTGCATTGCCCTTGTAGAGCCGAGCCATGCTCGGCTCCGAGCAAGCGAAGCGCGCGACCCGCTGTTGCTCTTCTTTCTTTCTTCCGTGGCGGGTGGCCACCGGAAACTGTCAGAGGGCGGGCGGGTTGGGTTCGCGGGAGTGTCCGCCGCATGGATGCGGCGGCCAAGCCTCCAGGGATGGATTCACGGCGTCTCCCGCGAACCCAACCCGCCCGACCCAGCGCGGCTTTTTGCTCTTCGCGACCGACCGACCTGCCACGAGGGGCTCAGCCGTTGGCCGGAATCCTCACAGTGCCGCGCGGATCCGCTCGCGCAGTGCTTCCAGATCCTTGGCAAACGCATCGATACCGGTCGCCAGCTTCTCGGTCGCCATCGGATCGGCCGCCAGATCCGCCGCGAACTTCGCCGCATCGATCGGGGGCACCGCCGCGCCATCAGCGGCACCGGCCACCAGCTTGCGCGGCAGCGCGCCGTGGTCGGCGTCCAGCTTCTCCAGCAGGTCCGGCGAAATGGTCAGGCGGTCGCAGCCGGCCAGCGCTTCGATCTGTGCGGTCGAACGGAACGAGGCGCCCATCACCACCGTCTTCGAACCGCGGCGCTTGAATTCGGCATAGACGCCGCGCACGAACTTCACGCCCGGGTCTTCGTCGATGCTGGCCGGGGTCTGGCCGTTGGCCACGTACCAGTCCAGGATGCGGCCGACGAACGGGGAGATCAGGAACGCGCCGGCCTCGCTGCAGGCCAGCGCCTGGGTCGGGTTGAAGATCAGGGTCAGGTTGCAGTCGATGCCTTCGGCCTGCAGGATGCGCGCGGCTTCCACGCCTTCCCAGGTCGCGGCGATCTTGATCAGGATCTTCTCGCGCGGCACGCCGGCATCGGCGTACATCTGGGTGAACTGGCGGGCCTTGGCCACGGTGGCGGCGGTGTCGTGGGCCTGGTCGGCGTCCACTTCGGTGGACACGCGGCCCGGCACCAGCGTGCTCAGCAGCGCGCCGACGCCGATGGTCAGGCGGTCGGCCACGGCGTGCACCACGGCTTCGCGGTCGCCGGCCTGCTGGCGGCCCCAGGCCAGTTCGCGTTCGATCAGTTCGGCGTAGACCGGCAGGTCCAGCGCCTTCTTCACCAGGGTCGGGTTGGTGGTGCAGTCCACCGGCTGCAGGCGCTTGATCGCCTCGTAGTCACCGGTATCGGCAACGACCACGGACAGTTCGCGCAGCTGGGACAGTTTGGACGGGGTACTCATTACGGCTCCTGGTGCAAGGGGATCGAATCGCGCGCGGTGCGCAGCGGTAATCAGGGGCGGTCGTTGTGGACCGCGGTCACGCGCAGGCGCAGCTTGCGGCCGCCGGGCGCGTTCCAGTCGATGCTCTGGCCGATGGCCAGGCCGAGCAGGGCACTGCCGACCGGGGCCAGCACGGAGACCTTGCCTTCATCGACATTGGCTTCGCGGGGGAAGACCAGGGTCAGGACGTGCTTTTCGCCCGACACTTCATCTTCGCACTCCACGCGCGAATGCATCATGACGATGCCTTCGGGAATCTGGTCCGGTGCCAGCACGGTGGCCCGGTTGAGTTCTTCAGCAAGCGCGAGCGCGGCAGGCGTCTGGCTCAGCGCAGGGGATTCGAGCATGGCGTCCAGGCGGTCCATGTCGAAGGTAGAAACGGTGATCGACGGCGGCAGGCCGCTGGCGGTGTTCATGGTGAAGCTCCTTGGTTGAAAGCCATGCAAAAGGCGGCACCTGCTGGCGCCGCCTGTCTGTATTGTGGGGACAAATGCGGCCGGAATCGACTCCTGCCGATTCCGGGCCGGTGCTGCGGGGGCTCAGCCGTTCAGCGCGGGGCCGGGCAGGGCCGGTGCATCGCTGCCGGCATCGAGCGCCTCCAGCGTGAACAGTGCCTGCGGCAGGCGCTTGAACTGGTCGGCCAGCTCCATCAGGAAGTCGTTCATGGCCGAGCTGCGGCGCCAGATCATGGCGATGCGGCGGCTGGGACGGCCTTCGCCGGTGAAATCGAGCAGGCGGATGTTGTTCGAGCGCGGCACCGGCGGCTGCACCGACAGGCTCGGCAGCAGGGTGATGCCGACGTCGGCGGCGACCATCTGCCGCAGGGTTTCCAGGCTGGTGGCGCGGAATTCGGACTTCTCGTTGGCGCCGAACAGTCGGCAGACTTCCAGCGCCTGGTCGCGCAGGCAATGCCCGTCTTCCAGCAGCAGCAGCTTCTGCGTGGCCAGTTCCTGCACGTCCAGGTGTTCGCGACGGGCCAGCGGGTGGCGCCCGGACACGGCCAGCAGGAACGGTTCCTCGAACAGGAATTCGGCATGCAGCTGGTCGTCGATCACCGGCAGGGCCAGCAGTGCGGCGTCGAGCTTGCCTTCGCGCAGGCGGTCCAGCAGCACGTCGCTCTTTTCCTCGACCAGCAGCAGTTCCAGCTCCGGGAAGCGCTCGCGGATGCGCGGGATCACATGCGGCAGCAGGTACGGGCCGAGGGTCGGGAAGATGCCCAGGCGCACCGTGCCGGCTTCCGGATCGCGGCTGCGTCGCGCCGCCTCCTTCAGCTGTTCCACTTCGGACACGATCACCCGCGCCCGTGCCGCCGCTTCCTGGCCGGCCGGGGTCAGCATCACCTTGCGCGGTGCGCGTTCCACCAGCGGCAGGCCCAGCTCTTCTTCCAGCTTGCGGATCTGCGTCGACAGCGTGGGCTGGCTGACGAAGCAGGAGGCGGCAGCCCGGCCGAAATGCTTGTGGTCGGCCAGGGCTACCAGGTACTTCAGATCACGTAGGTTCATCCTTACACCCCAGGGGTAACGGACCGGCTGACGGCGTGGTTACCCGACAGGCAGACAATGTTCCCGGTGATCTGGGAACGGTGGATCAGGCTGCTTCAGCAACGGCACCGCTGCTGTTGCTCACCGACGAGCGGATCAGGTGGTCGAACGCACTCAGTGCGGCGGTCGAGCCGGCGCCCATGGCAATGATGATCTGCTTGTAGGGCACCGTCGTGCAATCGCCAGCGGCGAACACGCCCGGCAGGTTGGTCTGGCCGCGGTCGTCGATGACGATCTCGCCGCGCGGCGACAGCGCCACCACATCCTTCAGCCACTCGGTGTTGGGCAGCAGGCCGATCTGCACGAAGATGCCTTCCAGCTCGACGCGGTGGGCATCGCCGCCGACGCGGTCCTTGTAGACCAAGCCGGTGACGCGGCTGCCGTCGCCCAGCACTTCAGTGGTCTGCGCGCTGGTCAGCACGGTCACGTTGCCCAGGCTGCGCAGCTTCTTCTGCAGCACTTCATCGGCGCGCAGGCTGGAATCGAACTCCAGCAGGGTTACATGCGACACGATGCCGGCCAGGTCGATGGCCGCTTCCACGCCGGAGTTGCCGCCGCCGATCACCGCCACGCGCTTGCCCTTGAACAGCGGGCCATCGCAGTGCGGGCAGTACGCCACGCCCTTGTTGCGGTACTGGTCTTCGCCCGGCACGTTCATCTGCCGCCAGCGCGCGCCGGTGGACAGGATCACCGAACGCGACTTCAGTACCGCGCCGTTTTCCAGCTGCACCTGCACCAGGCCGTCTTCGCCGGCCGGCACCAGCGCACTGGCGCGCTGCAGGTTCATGATGTCCACCTCGTACTCGCGCACGTGCTGCTCCAGCGCCGTGGCCAGCTTGGGGCCCTCGGTCTCCTTCACCGAAATGAAGTTCTCGATCGCCATGGTGTCCAGCACCTGGCCACCGAAACGCTCGGCGGCGATGCCGGTACGGATGCCCTTGCGTGCGGCGTAGATCGCCGCTGCAGCGCCGGCCGGGCCGCCGCCCACCACCAGCACGTCGAAGGCGTCCTTGGCGGCGATCTTCTCGGCATCGCGCTTGCCGGCGTTGGTGTCCAGCTTGGCCACGATCTGCTCGAGGGTCATGCGGCCCTGGTCGAAGATTTCACCGTTGAGGTACACGGTCGGCACCGACATGATCTCGCGCTTCTCGACTTCGTCCTGGAACAGGGCGCCATCGATGGCCACGTGCTGGATGCGCGGGTTGAGCACCGCGGCCAGGTTCAGCGCCTGCACCACGTCCGGGCAGTTCTGGCAGGACAGCGAGAAGTAGGTCTCGAACCGGTAGTCGCCTTCCAGGTTCTGCACCTGCTCGATCAGCTCGGCAGTGGCCTTGGACGGGTGCCCGCCGACCTGCAGCAGCGCCAGCACCAGCGAGGTGAACTCGTGGCCCATCGGCAGGCCGGCGAAGGTCAGGTGGATGTCCTGGCCCGGGGTGCCCAGGTCGAAGGACGGCACGCGGCCCTGGCCATCGCGCAGCACCTGCAGCGAGATCTTGTCCGACAGGCTGTCCAGGGTCTGCAGCAGTTCCAGCATTTCCTGCGACTTGGCGCCGTCGTCGGCGTGCGCGGTGATCTGGATCGGGCGGGTCACGCGCTCCAGATAGGTCTTCAGCTGCGACTGCAGGTTGGCGTCCAACATCGGTCTTCTCCTGGCTTCAGGCAAACAGAGGGCGTGGCACCGCTGTACAAGGTAGCGGACCAGCTGGGGGTAGGGGTGAACCCAAGACAGCGACCGTGGAAGGGGCTGGCTGGCCAAGGCGGGCGAGCGTTGGCTGTCTTGGGTTCACCCCCACGCCGGCGGGGGGACCGGCACGGGGATGAAGGGCGCGCCGCGGCGTGGGGCCACGGCAGGCCGGTACTGCCTTAGATCTTGCCGACCAGGTCCAGCGACGGGGTCAGGGTCTTCTCGCCTTCCTTCCACTTGGCCGGGCAGACCTGGTTCGGGTTGGCGGCGGTGAACTGGGCAGCTTTCAGCTTGCGCAGGGTCTCGGACACGTCACGGGCGATCTCGTTGGAGTGGATCTCCAGGGTCTTGATCACGCCTTCCGGGTTGATGATGAAGGTGCCGCGCAGGGCCAGGCCTTCTTCCGGAATGTGCACGCCGAAAGCGTTGGTCAGCTGGTGGGTCGGGTCGCCGACCAGCGGGAACTGGGCCTTGCCGACGGCCGGCGAGGTCTCGTGCCACACCTTGTGCGAGAAGTGGGTATCGGTGGTGACGATGTAGACCTCGGCGCCGGCCTTCTTGAACTCGGCGTAGTGGTCAGCTGCGTCCTCGATCTCGGTCGGGCAGTTGAAGGTGAAGGCGGCCGGCATGAAGATCAGGACGGACCACTGGCCCTTCAGGCTGGCGTCGGAAACCTTGATGAACTCGCCGTTGTGGTAAGCGTTGGCTTCGAACGGCTGGATCTGGGTGTTGATGAGGGACATCATTTTTCCTCTTGGTGAAGGGGAGTGGGTGAATCGACAGGAGCTAGGTTACCCATTCGCTGACGATAAGAACAATGCATTGATTGCATCTATTTGATAGATGGAGTCTATCAAAATGCACTGAGCAGGCACTGAACCCGGCCGCTTTCATCCTGCAACTGACTGTGTGACAAGGAAAATCTCGCCGGACCGCTGCCTGGGGCCGATAGCCCCTCCTTATCCCGTCCGGCGTAACCTGAACGGATTCCGATTTTGTAGAGCCGAGCCCGCGCTCGGCTGCTCCAGAAGCAGCCGAGCGCGGGCTCGGCTCTACAATTGCGGAATGTCTTTCCAAACCGAACCCACCCTGCGCCAGATCGTGGCCGAGGCCAGTGTCCGCCTCGGCAGCGTCGAAGCCCGCCATGAGGCGGAGCTGCTGCTGCTGCATGTGCTGGAACGCCCACGCAGTTGGCTGTTCGCGCATGCCACCGATCCGCTGGCCGCCGCCGACCAGGCCGCCTTCGAGACGCTGTTGGCCCGCCGCGTGGCCGGCGAGCCGGTCGCCTACCTGACCGGCCGCCGCGGATTCTGGACGCTGGATCTGGAGGTCGATCCGGCCACGCTGATCCCGCGCCCGGAGACCGAACTGCTGGTCGAGCTGGCGCTGGAACGCCTGCCGCAGGACCGTGCGCTGCGGCTGGCTGACCTGGGCACCGGCAGCGGCGCGATCGCCTTGGCGCTGGCCAGCGAGCGGCCACAGGCACAGGTGCTGGCCACCGATGCCAGCCCGGGTGCGCTGGCCGTGGCCGTGCGCAATGCTGCGCGCCATGAACTGCGCAACGTCCGCTTCGCCGAGGGCGGGCACGATTGGTACGCGCCGTTGCAGGGCATGCGCTTCGACCTGATTGCGAGCAATCCGCCGTACATCGCCAGCGACGACCCGCACCTGCGACAGGGCGACCTGCGCTTCGAACCGGCCTCCGCGCTGGCGTCCGGTGTGGACGGCCTGGATGACATCCGCCGCATCATCGACGGCAGCCAGGCGCATCTGCTGCCCGGTGGCTGGTTGCTGATCGAGCACGGATGGGACCAGGGCGCGGCGATCCGCGCGCTGTTCGACGCCGCCGGTTTTGCCGAGGTGCAGACCGTGCAGGACCTGGAGCAGCGCGACCGGATCACCCTGGGCCGGCGACCGGCCTAGAATGGGGGTTCTCCTGCCCCGGCAGGGCATCACCCTGGAGCTGCAAGCATGCGTACGCTGTACCCCGCCATCACCCCCTACGACGTCGGCACCCTGAAGGTCGACGACCGCCACACGCTGTATTTCGAACAGTGCGGCAACCCGGACGGCAAGCCGGTGGTGATGCTGCACGGTGGCCCGGGCGGTGGTTGCAGCGACAAGATGCGCCAGTTCCATGACCCGTCCAAGTACCGCATCATCCTGTTCGACCAGCGTGGTGCGGGTCGATCCACCCCGCACGCGGACCTGGTGGACAACACCACCTGGGACCTGGTCGCCGATATCGAGAAGCTGCGCGAGCACCTGAAGGTCGATCGCTGGCAGGTGTTCGGTGGCAGCTGGGGCTCGACCCTGGCCCTGGCTTATGCCGAGACCCATCCGCAGCGCGTGACCGAACTGGTCCTGCGCGGCATCTTCATGCTGCGCCGCTGGGAGCTGGAATGGTTCTACCAGGAAGGCGCCAACCGCCTGTTCCCGGATGCGTGGGAGCATTACCTGAAGCCGATCCCGTCGGTGGAGCGGCATGACCTGATCTCGGCCTTCCACCGCCGCCTGACCAGCGACGACGAAACCACCCGCCTGGAAGCGGCCAAGGCCTGGGCGGTGTGGGAAGGCGCGACCAGTTTCCTGCACGTCGATGACGACTTCATCAACAGCCACGAAGACCCGCACTTCGCCCTGGCCTTCGCCCGCATCGAGAACCACTACTTCGTCAACGGTGGCTTCTTCGAGGTGGAAGACCAGCTGCTGCGCGACGCGCACCGCATCGCCGACATCCCGGGCGTGATCGTGCACGGCCGCTACGACGTGGTCTGCCCGCTGGCCAACGCCTGGGACCTGACCAAGGTGTGGCCGAAGGCGAAGCTGGAAATCACCCCGGCCTCGGGCCATTCGGCGTTCGAGGCCGAGAACGTGGACGCGCTGGTGCGCGCCACCGATAGCTTCGCCTGATCGGTAGTGCCGGCCGCTGGCCGGCAACGCCTTGCCGGGTCGTTTCGCCGCCGCCCGATGTGGCTCGCCGGCCAGCGGCCGGCGCTACCGGATAGCCAAGGCCTCGGGCCATTCGGCGTTCGAGGCCGACAACGTGGACGCGCTGGTGCGCGCCACCGATGGCTTCGCCTGATCGGTAGTGCCGGCCGCTGGCCGGCAACGCCTTGCCGGGTCGTTTCGCCGCCGCCCGATGTGGCTCGCCGGCCAGCGGCCGGCGCTACCAGTTAGCCAAGGCCTCGGGCCATTCGGCGTTCGAGGCCGACAACGTGGACGCGCTGGTGCGCGCCACCGATGGCTTCGCCTGATCGGTAGTGCCGGCCGCTGGCCGGCAATGCCTTGCCGGTCCGTTTCGCCGCCGCCCGATGTGGCTCGCCGGCCAGCGGCCGGCGCTACCGGTACCCAAGGGTTCTGACGCGCCGAAACCTTCATCCACGCATGGCGTGGATTTACCAATCCCCGGCCAGCAACGCGTCGGCCAGCACCTGCAGCTTTGGCGAGTGCTGGCGCGACGGTGGGTAGATCAGCGACAGCGCGCGGCTGCGGCCTTCAAGCGGCTGCAGCACGCGTTGCAGGCGGCCGTCAGCCAGCGCGTCGGCCACTGCGAAATCCATCACCTGCACGATGCCGATGCCGGCGATGGCCGCTTCCACCAGCGGATCGCCACTGTCGAACACCATCCGCGTCGGTGGGGTGAAGTCGCGCAGTTGGCCCTCCTGCAGGAACTGCCAGTCCACCAGCCGGCCACTGCGCAGGTTGCGCACCGCCAGGCACGCGTGATCCCGCAGCGCGGCCACATCGTCCGGTGCGCCACAGCGGGCCAGATACGCGGGGCTGGCCACCGTCACCCAGCGCAGCGGACGCAGCGGGCGCGCGACGATGCGCTGGTCGGCGATGACGCCGGTGCGCAAAGCGGCATCGAAACCTTCCTCGACCAGATCGACCAGACGGTCACTGAGCACGGCCTCCACCTGCAGTTGCGGGTGCTGTTGCAGCAACGGCGCCAGCAGCGGCACCAGCACCTTGCGCCCGAACATCGAGGGCGCGCTGATCTTCAGGGTGCCCGCGGGCGTGCAGGGACGGTCGGCCAACTGGCGTTCGGCATCCTCCAGGCCACACAGCAGCGGTGCCACCTGATCGACGAACTGGCGGCCATCCGGGGTCAGCGCCACGTTGCGGGTGTTCCGCTGCAGCAGCTTCACCCCCAGCGTGGCCTCCAGCCGGCCGATCGCGCGCGACAGGCCGGACTGGCTCAGGCCCAGCTGCCCGGCGGCGACGGTGAAACTGCGGGCTTCGGCCACCTGCACCAGCATGCGCACTGCATTGAGGTCCATCGAAGTTCCATTCATGATGAAAATCATGACAGATATGGCTGGCAGGGGGTTTATTGATTCGGTCGCATCAATGAGACTGCGCTCCCCCACCGCGCCAGACCGCCGATGCCTCCCCTCAAGTACCCGCGCTGGGCGCTGACCCTGCTGGCCACTGCCCAGCTGATCATCGCCCTGGATGCCACCATCATCTTCGTCGCCCTGCACGACATGGGCCGCGCGCTGCAGATCAACGCGCAGCAGCTGCAATGGGTAGTCAGTGCCTACACCGTGGCGTTCGGCGGCAGCCTGCTGCTGGGCGGGCGCGCCGCCGACCTGATCGGCCGCCGCCGCTTCTACCGGCTGGGCATGCTGCTGTTCGCGCTGGCGTCGCTGTTCGGCGCGCTGGCGCCGAATGCCACCCTGTTGATCATCGCGCGCGCGGCGCAGGGCATCGGTGCCGCGTTGCTGTTCCCGGCCACGCTGGCGCTGATCAACACGTTGTATGCGGAAGGCCCGGTGCGCAACTGCGCACTGGCGATCTGGAGCATGGCCAGTGCGGTCGGCCTGGCGCTGGGCACGCTGCTCGGTGGCGTGCTGACCCAGGCGTTCGGCTGGCCGGCGGTGCTGGCGGTGATCGTGCCGCTGGCCACCGCCTGTGCAGTCGCGGCCGGCGCGTGGTTGCCGGCCGATGGCCCGCGTGTGCAGGGCCGTTCCTTCGATCTGGCCGGTTGCCTCACCGTCACCGCCGGCGGCAGCCTGCTGGTCACCACCCTGGTGCAAGGGCCGGAGTGGGGCTGGACGGCCCGCGCCACGCTCATCTGCCTGCTGCTTTCAGCCGTGCTGTTGACGGTGTTCGTACAGATCGAAAAGCGCAGCCGTGACCCGCTGATGCAGTTTGCGCTGCTGCGCCTGCCCGGCCTGCGCGCGGCACTCGGCCTGACCTTCGCCTTCATGAGCAGCTATGGCGTGCAGTACTACTTCCTGGCGCTCTACTTCCAGGATGGTTACGGCTGGAGCCCGCTGCAGGCCGGCATGGCCTTCCTGCTGCCGACCGTGGTGTGCACCTTCGGCATCCGCATTGCCGAACGCATGCTGCGGCGCCGTTCGCCACGGCAGGTGCTGGCCTGGGGCTTCGCGGCCGGTGCCATCGGCATCACTGCGGTGGCGCTGGCGATGCCGCATGGCGCCGGTTACTGGCCGCTGCTGCCGGGCATCGTGGTGCTCAGCGTGGGCCAGGGCATGAGCTGGACGGCGATGTGGATCGTGGCCGGGCAGGGCGTGCCGGGGCCGCAGCAGGGTGTGGCGTCCGGCATGGCCGCCACCGCACAGCAGATCGGCGGCGCGTTGGAACTGGCGGTACTGGTGATGGTGGCCAACGCCGCGCGCGGCACGCAGGAGGCAACCAGCCCTGATGCGCTGCAGGGCATGGTCAATGCGCAGTACGGCGCCGCGCTGTTCGCCGCGCTCGGCGTGGCCATCGCGCTGGGCCTGCGCCCGGCGCCGGTCGAATCGGCTGCTGCCGTCCGCCCGGTCAACGAGGCATGATTGAAGGCGTTGCCGTGGGTGGATGTGCCACGCCTGCGGTGGTGCCGGCCGCTGGCCGGCAACCCCGGGGTGGTTGGATCATTGAGGTTGCCGGCCAGCGGCCGGCACTACCGATACGGGATGGGACCACGCGCGTTCAACCGAACGCCAGCAACTGTGGCTGCAAGGCGCTGAAGATCCGCGCCAGCCGCTCCGCCCACGCCTGCTGCCCGGCGGCATCGGCGATCAGGTCTTGGCGGATCTCCAGTTCCACGTGCACCAGGCCGCGCCCTTCGCCGTGCACCGGTACCGCGTAGTCGCTGGTGCTGCTGACCGAATACGGTTCGTTGTCACCCACCACCAGGTCGCCTTCATCGCGCAGTGCCTGCAGCAGTGCATGCGCAAAGCGCGTGTCTTGGTGGTACAGCACGCCGGCGTGCCACGGCCGCTGCGTGCCGTTCATCACTGGCGTGAAGCTGTGCATCATCACCAGCAGGGTGGGGCGGCCGGCATCGCGGCGTGCATCCAGTTCCGCGTCGATGCGCGCATGGTAGGGCGCGTGGATCGCATCGATGCGCTGCTGCCGCTGTGCAGCCGACAGCCTGGCATTGCCCGGGACCACGGTGTGGTCGCTCACTTCCGGAATCAGCGTCGGCGAGGCCAGCGGGCGGTTGCAGTCGATCAGCAGCCGCGAATAGGTCTGTTCGATCGCCCATGCATCCAGCCGTTCGGCCAGTGCGCGGGTGGTGCCGGCGATGCCGATGTCCCAGCCGATATGGCGGTCCAGCTCGGCCTGGGCCAGGCCGAGCCCGGTCAGCGCGCGTGGCACCTGCTGGCCGGCGTGATCGGCCAGCAGCAGGTACGGCGAGGCGCCCTGCGGCCGGTGGAGGGTATAGATCGCCGGGTCGTCGGCGCCCAGCAGCGCCGGCAGTACGTGCAGATCGGCGTCAGCCACGCGGGCGCCCGTCCAGGTGGTGCTCGATCATCCACAGGCCCGCCCAAAGCTTGGCATCCAGCTCATAGCCTTCGCCCATCTTCTGCACCAGCCAGGCCGCCGCCTGCGCGCGCGGAATCTCGTGCACGGTGATGTCTTCGCTGTCATCGCCGCCACCTTCGCCGATCCGGCGCAGGCCGGTGGCGCGTACGAAGGCGATCTTCTCGCTGCTGGCGCCGGAGGACGTCGGGCCGATCATCAGCACTTCGGCGTGATCGGCGGTCCAGCCGGTTTCTTCTTCCAGCTCGCGCACGGCCGAGACTTCGATCGATTCGCCGGCGTGGATGTCGCCGACCAGGCCGGCCGGCATCTCGATGGTGGGGGCCTGCAGCGGCACGCGGAACTGTTCGACGAACAGCACCTTGTCCTCCGGGGTCACCGCGACGATGATCGCGGCCAGGCCGCCGGCATGGGTACGTTCGCTGTATTCCCAGGTGCCGCGTACCAGCATGCGCTGGTACTTGCCTTCATAGACGACACGCGGGGCTTCGGTGTTGCGCTGGCTCATGCGGGCTCGCTGTGGGTGGGAAGAATATCGGGTACGCCAGCGGCATCGAACAGCCGGCGGCGGGTCATCGGGCCGAAGCGCAGGGTCTGGCACAGGCCGCCGAGCAGCTCGGGGTCGGCGGTCTGGCGCAGCAGGCCGGGTTGGCTGCCTTCCAGCGGCGCGTCCAGCGCGATGGTGGTCAGCTGGCGCCAGAGCAGGGCGTGCTCGCGCTGCTCGCGCAGGCGCACCGCCATCTGGGCGGCACCGCGCAGGCGCAGGAACGGCACTTCGTCCAGGCGTTCGTACAGCGCATCCAAGCTGCCGAAATGGGCCAGCAGCACGGCGGCGGACTTGCTGCCGACACCACTGACACCGGGAATGTTGTCCACCGCATCGCCGCACAGCGCCAGGTAATCGGCAATCTGGTGCGCGTGCACGCCGTGCCGTGCCTTCACGCCGGCCACGTCCCAGCGCTGGTTGCGGGCGTAGTCCCACTGTTCGTCGTGATCCAGCAGCAGCTGCGACAGGTCCTTGTCGGCGGAGATGATCACCCCGCGATGGCTGCCGCGGTGCACGTGCAGTGCGCTGCCGATCAGGTCGTCGGCTTCGTAGTCGTGGTGGGCGAGGACGGCAAGGCCCAACGCCGCGCACAGCGCCTTGCAGTGCACGAACTGGCGCTTGAGCGCTTCCGGTGCCGGATCACGGTTGGCTTTGTAGGCCGGATACAGGCGGTGGCGGAAGCCGCTGTCGAGCGCTTCGTCGAAGGCAATGGCGATGTGCCGCGGGCGCTCGCGCTCCAGCAGGTCCAGCAGGAAGCGGGCGAAGCCGTGCACGGCATTGGTCGGCCAGCCCTGCGCGTCCTGGAACTGGTCCGGCAGCGAGTGCCAGGCGCGGAACACGTAGATGCTGGCATCGACCAGGTACAGCGACGGCGGCGGTGCCGGCAGGGTCATGCCGGCGGCGTCCAGTCCTGCAGCAGGGTCGCTGGGTCGGGGCGCTCGCGCTCGGGCACGTCGGCCTTGGCGGTGCCGATGTGGATGAAGCCGGCGATGCGTTCACCCTCGACCAGGCCCAGGTGGGCCTGCACGACCGGATCGAAGGCCATCCAGGCCGTCAGCCACTGTGCGCCGAAGCCAAGCGCCTGCGCGGCCTGCAGCAGGGCGAAGCAGACGCAGCCGGCGGTCATCAGCTGTTCCTGTTCCGGCACCTTCGGGTCCGGGCGTGGGCTGGCGACCACCACGATCACCAGCGGGGCGTGGCTGAAACGCTGGCGGTCCTTCTCGAACACGGCCTCGCCGGCATGCGGGTCGCGCTGGCGGCTGCGCTTGGCCAGGAAGTCGCCCAGAGTGTGACGTGCATCGCCGGCGATCTTCAGGAAGCGGAACGGCACGCGCTTGCCGTGGTCGGGCACGCGCACGGCCGACGCCAGCATCCGCTGCAGGGTGGCCGGGTCCGGGCCGGGCTCGCCCAGTTGCCGCGAAGGCACCGAGCGGCGGGCATCCAGGGCGAGCAGGGCAGCGGGGTCGGGCATGGAGTCTGAACCGGTCATCACGGGTGTTTGATTATAGTCGGGGTGGTCAATGACGCCGTCTGTGTCGCGTCCGGCCCCTGAATACCAAACTGTGATGAACATCATGCCACTGGCGGGAAACGGACAGCCGCTTCCCCTCGCCTCGTGGGCCTTGCACGGCTTACGATACCCCTCTTGCCGGGCCGCCGGTCATGAGGTTTGAAGTGAGGACTGTTTCACTGTCCGTGACGGGCTGGCCGGCCTACCATCGACGTTCCGGTACATGGGGTGTGCCGGTCGTCGCGATGTCCATGCTGTCTGTCGTACCAGAGAAGGTGGGGAGCCTTCCCGAATGATGAGCGTGCCCACACCGATGGGATCGCCGGGCCGTGACCCGGCCCAGCTCCAGCTTGCCCGGGACATGGTCCTGCCCGCGCTGTGCCAGGCCTTCGGGGCCGCACTGGCGCGATTCGACGATGCCCTGTTCGACCGCGCCGGCAATGCCGGCTCGTCGCAGTTGCTGTTCCTGGACGCGATGCGCGAACTGCGCCGCCGCCGTGAGGAGATCGCTGCCGCCTTCGCCGGCCACCTGCAGCAGGCGTGGGCCGCATTGGCGGCCGGTGAGCCGCTGTCGGCCGAGGCGACCCTGTCGGGGCCGGCCGAGGATGGCCTGAGCCTGCTGGCCGAACACGTACTGGAATCGCGGTTGGCGGTGCGCAATTTCGCCACTGTATTGCTGCGTGACTTCAAGCCGGTGCTGGCGCGGCTGGACCGCCGCCTGGGCCGGTTGATCGGCGGCGTGGAACTGGACGCCGACCACAATCCCATCAGCCCCGAACATCTGGGCGTGGCCATCCACGAGGCCTTTGCCGGCTGCGAACTGGCCCCGGAAGTGCATCTGGTGCTGATCAAGCTGTGCGAGCGCGACCTGCGTGCACCGGTCGGCCGCATCTACGAGAAGCTGGACGAGCAGCTGGCCGCAGCCGGCGTGATGTCGCAGATGGGGGCTCCGCAGCGCCCACAACCGCCGGCACCGGATCCGCGCATGACCGGGATGCTGGATGACCTGGTCGAGCATCGCCACGGCGCGGGCGTCGATCCGGGGTTCAGCGATGACGAGCAGGCCGCACCGGCTTGGGCGCAGCGCTTTGCCGCCCGCTGGTCCGAGCGCCGCGGGCATATGCAGCAGCACCTGGGCGGCGATGATGGCGCCGCCGGCGAGGCCTACGCCGGCCAGCAAGGCATGCTGCTGGAAGCGTTGCACGAACTGCTGCAGCAGACCCGCCATGTGCGTGAGGACGCCACGTCTGCGGCACAGGTGGCGGTCGGCCAGCAGCGCCCGCTCAGCCAGCGCGAAATGATGTCGGTGCTGTCGCTGCTGCAGGCCACGCCGAGCGCGACCCTGCGCGCGGCCATCGGCGAGGACGGCGAATCGCTGGCGCAGCGGCTGAAGAGCGAAGTGCTGTCCAGCGCCACCCAGCTCGGCGTCGATCCGGGCCAGACCCGGCTGGACCCGCAGGATGAGGATGCCATCGACCTGGTCGGCATGCTGTTCGACGTGATGCTGGACGAGCGTGAACTGGAAGGCCGCTCGCGCGAACTGATCGGCCGCCTGGTCGTGCCTTTCGTCAAGGTCGCCATGCTCGACCGCCGCATGTTCGTGCAGAAGACCCATCCGGCGCGCAAGCTGCTCAATTCGCTGGCCGAGGCCTGCGAGGGCAACACCGGCGAGAGCCAGGCCGAGCGCATGCTGATGGCCAAGGTCGAGGAGATCATCGAGCGCCTGGTGGCCGAGTTCAACGAGAACCTGGCGATCTTCCTGACCCTGGAAGAAGAATTCCGCGAGTTCCTGGTGCAGCATCGCCGCCGCGTGGAAATCGCCGAGCGTCGCGCCGCAGAAACGCAGCGCGGCCAGGAAAAGCTGGAAATGGCCCGCACCCGGGCCGGTGCGGAACTGGATCGTCGCATCGGTGATGCCACCCTTCCGCCGGCCATTGCCGAGTTCCTGCGCCAGCCCTGGCAGCACCACCTGACCCTGGCGCTGCTGCGCGAGGGCGAAGAAGGCGCGTCGGTGGCCGAGGCACTGAGCCTCGGCGACGGCCTGCTGGAGGAAGTTGCCGAGGCACGCCGGCAGATTGTCGGCAAGCCATGGCTGCAGGCCTGGCAGCCGGTGCTGGCCAAGGTGTTTGCCAGCGTCGGTGTGCACGGCGATGCGGCTACCGGTGCGATCGACGCCCTGCACGACACGTTGCAGGGCATCGCCGAGTCGCGGCCGGAACTGCAGCGCGCGCTGCCCGAGCTGCCGCAGGTCGCGCTGCCGGCACCGCCGGTGGCCGAATCGCCAGCGGTGGAACTCAGCGGGCAGATCGATGCCGACGATTTCGACAACGCCGATGCCGACCGCTTCCGACGCATGGAAATCGGCAACTGGTTGGACTTCGTCGACAAGGACGGCAAGGTCCAGGCGGGCAAGCTGTCCTGGGTCAGCCCGATTTCCTCGCGCCTGCTGTTCGTCAACCGTCGCGGCGTGCGCTTCTGCGTGGCCTCGCCAGAAGAGCTGGCGGTGATGGTGCGGCTCGGCCG
This sequence comes from Stenotrophomonas maltophilia D457, assembly GCF_000284595.1. Lineage (GTDB taxonomy): Bacteria > Pseudomonadota > Gammaproteobacteria > Xanthomonadales > Xanthomonadaceae > Stenotrophomonas > Stenotrophomonas muris. The sequence continues at coordinate 838,475 of NC_017671.1, forward strand.
CCTGCGTGCCCACGTTGACGATGGCGCCTTCGACAGCGCCATGCAGGGCGTGATCGACCGCCTCGACCCGGGCAGCACCACCCTGCACTGAGTGCTGGCTGCCTGCTAGGATCGGGAAAACTCACCGATCAGCGGGGACCTGCATGGCCGTGGCGTTGCTGGGGATCAAGGAGACCGCGCCGGGTGAACGGCGCGTGGCGTTGACACCGGAAACCGCGCGCAAGCTCGGTGCCCTCGGCATTACGGTCTGGTACGAGGCCGGCGCCGGGCTGGCCGCCGGCTTCACCGATGCCGCCTATGACGACGCCGGCGCACGTGTCTTCGACGCGGGCCGCTGGGCCGAGATCGATATCCTGCTGTGCGTGCAGGCACCTCCTGCGACGGTGCTGGAGCAGCTCAGGCCCGGTGCCAGCGTGGTTGGCCTGCTGGCACCGGCCAACGATCCGGCGCTGGCCGCGCTGGCGGCCGATGATCGCCTGCAGCTGTTCCCGCTGCAGCAGCTGCCGCGCACCACCCGCGCGCAGGCGATGGATGTACTCAGTTCGCAGGCCGGCATGGCCGGCTACAAGGCCGCGCTGATTGCCGCCGAACGCGCGCCGCGCTTCTTCCCGATGCTGACCACCGCCGCTGGCACCGTGCGACCGGCCAAGGTGCTGGTGATCGGTGCCGGCGTGGCGGGCCTGCAGGCCATCGCCACCGCGCGGCGCCTCGGTGCACAGGTGGAAGGTTTCGATGTGCGCCCGGAAACCCGCGAGCAGATCCAGTCACTGGGTGCGCGCTTCCTCGATCTTGGCGTGAGCGCGGCCGGTGAAGGCGGCTACGCGCGTGCGTTGACCGACGAGGAGCGCGCCGAGCAGCAGCGTCGGCTGGCCGACCACCTGCGCGGCGTGGACGTGGTGATCTGCACGGCTGCCGTACCCGGTCGGCCGGCGCCGACCATCGTGACCGCCGCGATGGTGGAGGGCATGGCCACCGGCAGCGTCATTGTCGATCTGGCGGCCGAGAGCGGCGGCAACTGTGCACTGACCCAGCCGGGGCACTGCATCGAACACCAGGGCGTGACCATCGATGGTCCGCTGGGCCTGGCCAGTCGCGGCGCGACCCAGGCCAGTGAGATGTATGCGCGCAACCTGCTCAACTTCGTTGCGCTGTTCGTGCGAGAGGGGCGGCTCGGTTTCGACTGGGACGACGAGCTGCTGGCAAAGACGCGCTGGCAGGCATGAATGACGTGGGGTCAGATCCCTTTGCCTCTGGCAAAGGGATCTGACCCCGATCTCCCGCAATCTGCCAGGGGGCGGATCCCTTTGCGTCAGCAACGGGCTCTGACCCCGTTCCCCGGGGCCTTACCGCGGCTTCGCCGGCGGCGGGTTGTCGCGCACCCAGTCCCGGCGCTGCTCCGGCGTCATCTGCGACCAGCGCTCGCGCAGCGCGTCGCGCTGTGCCGGCGGCATGTTGCGCATCTGCCCGAACAGGGCGCGTGCCTGTTCACGCTGTTCCGGGCTCATGTGCTCGAAGCGGCGCAGGCCGCGGCGGGCCTTGTCGCGCTCCTCCGGGCTCATCGATTGCCAGCGCTGGCCGTGCGAGAGCATGCGCTGGCGCTGGCCGGCATCAGCGCTGTTCCAACGGTCGCGCAGCGGCGCCAGCAGGGACTCTCGCTGGGATTCGCTCAATTGCTCCCACGCAGGCAATGGCGCGACCGGTGCGGCAGGGGCGGGCGTGGCGTTCTGCGCCAGCGCCGGAACGGCCGGCAGCAGCGCCAGGGTCAACAGCAGTGGCAGGGCAAGCAGTCGGGACATGATTTACTCCATCGCCAGGTCGGTATCGCCCAGCCACAGGTACAGATCTGGATTCTCGTCGTAGAGCGCGCCGTTGTCTTCCACTGAAGCAAGCACGGGGTCCGGCGGCGGACCCGCAAGCGTGCCATGGCCGGTGAACTGCAGGCCGATGCCCAGTGCAACCACCAGTGAGCAGGCGCTGGCCAGCCACCAGCGCCAGCGCCCACGATGGGTGGTGGCCGTGGCGCCGTGGCGAGCTTGGTGCAGCCGGGCCAGCGTTGCCGGCGACAGCGCCTGCAGCGACTGCGCGTGCAGGCGGCGCAGGGTGTCATCGGAAGGCAGGGAGCGGTTCACGGGTGGGTCTCCAGGTAGTCCTGCAGCGCCTGCCGGGCGCGTGCCAGATGGGTTTTTACCGCGCCTTCGCTGCAGCCCATGGCGCGGGCGGTGGTGGCCCCGTCCAGGTCCTGCAGCACGCGCAGGGTGAAGGCCTCGCGCTGGCGGGCGGGCAGGGTGCGCAACGCGTCCACCAGCTGCTGGTACTGCTGGCGCTGCTCATGTGCCTGTGCCGGGTCCGGGCCGGGATCGGCCCAGTCGATCTCGCCGCCTTCCGCGTCCTGGTTGTCGCGCCAGAACGGCAGGCGGAAGCGGCGCCGGCGCTGCAGGTCGATCACCCGGCGGCGCAGGATGCTCCAGAACAGCGGCGCCCATTCGGCGGCCGGCTTGTCGGTGTAATCCAGCATGCGCAGCAGCGCGTCCTGCACCGCATCCATGGCGTCTTCGCGCTGGCGCAGGCCGGCCTCGGCGAAGCGGAACGCACGCGGGCCGACGCTGGCCAGGAATGCCTCCAGCGATGCCGGCAGGGCATCGGTCTCGGCGCTCGGGGGGGCGGGGCTGCTCACCAGCACAGGGTACGGTTCCTCGCTCGGGGTCACCATCGACAACGCGTGAGCGGCGCTCCGGTTGACGCCGGGTGCGCGCCGGGTTCAGCCCATGGTTATGATGGGCCGACGAAGACAGAGCAGGAGCGTTGCCGGTGAGTGACGGGTTCGTAGCGCTGTACATCTTCATGCTGGCGGCCATCGCCGGCCACGTGATCATTTCGCGGGTGCCGGTGATCCTGCATACCCCGCTGATGTCGGGCTCCAACTTCATCCACGGCATCGTGCTGATCGGCGCGATGGTGGTACTGGGGCATGCGCAGACGCCGCTGGAGAAGGCACTGGGCTTCCTGGCCGTGGTGCTCGGCGCCGGCAATGCCGCCGGTGGCTACGTGGTCACCGCGCGCATGCTGGAAATGTTCAAGCCGAGCGCGCCCAGGGGCGGCAAGGACGAACCGAAGGAGCCGCAGGCTTGAACATCAGCACCGTCGAACTGCTCGACTGGCTGGTCAAGGCCAGCTACCTGGTCGCCGCTACGCTGTTCCTGCTCGGCCTGCAGCGCATGGCCTCGCCGCTGACCGCACGCAGCGGCATCCGCTGGGCCGGGCTGGGCATGCTGCTGGCCACCGCGGCCACCTTCTTCCTGCCCGAACTGCACAACGTGCCGTTGATCCTGGTGGCACTGCTGCTGGGTGCGGGCCTAGCCTGGTGGTCGGCCGGCAAGGTTGCCATCACCGACATGCCGCAGATGGTGGCGCTGTACAACGGCATGGGCGGCGGCTCGGCGGCGGCGATCGGCGCGGTGGAACTGCTGCGCTATGCCTTCCTGGCCCACCGCGATACCAGCCACTGGAGCGCGCAGGCGCTGGCCGACCTGGCCGCGCGCCAGCCGTCCGGCACGATGCTGCTGCTGGCGGTGGTCGGCGCGGCGATCGGCGCGGTGTCGCTGTCCGGCTCGGTGATCGCCTGGGCCAAGCTGGATGGACGGCTGGACAAGCGCGTGACCTGGCCCGGCCAGCAGGTGATGAACCTGCTGGTGGCGCTGGCGGTGGTGGTGCTGGCGATCATCGCGGCCAGTACGCTCAGTGCCTGGGCAATCGTCGCCTTCTTCGTGCTGGCACTGGCGCTGGGCGTGCTGATGACGCTGCCGATCGGCGGTGCCGACATGCCGGTGGTGATCTCGCTGTACAACGCGTTCACCGGCCTGGCAGTGTCGTTCGAAGGTTATGTGCTGGGCAACGAGGCGCTGATCATCGCCGGCATGATGGTCGGCGCGGCCGGCATCCTGCTGACCCGGCTGATGGCCAAGGCGATGAACCGGCCGATCCGCAACGTGCTGTTCTCCAACTTCGGCGGCGGTGCTGGTGGCGAAGCGCAGGCGATCAGCGGCGCGCAGAAGCCGATCGAAGCCCCGGATGTCGCGGCGATGATGGCCTACGCCGAACGCGTGGTGATCGTGCCTGGATACGGCATGGCCGTGGCCCAGGCCCAGCACAAGATCTGGGAACTGGCGCAGCGGCTGGGCCAGCGCGGGGTGAAGGTGAAGTTCGCCATCCACCCGGTCGCCGGGCGCATGCCCGGGCACATGAACGTACTGCTGGCCGAAGCGGGCGTGCCCTACGACCTGATCGCCGACATGGATGACATCAATCCGGAGTTCGCCAACACCGACGTGGTACTGGTGATCGGTGCCAACGACGTGGTCAATCCGGTCGCGCGTACTGATCCGGCCAGCCCGATCTACGGCATGCCGGTGCTGGACGTGGTCAACGCGCGCAACGTGGTGGTGATCAAGCGCGGCAAGGGCACCGGCTTCGCCGGTATCGAGAATGCGCTGTTCTACGCTGACAATACCCGCATGCTCTATGGCGACGGCGCCGAAGCGGCCGCCTCGCTGGTGAGCGAGCTGAAGGCGCTCGACGGCGGGCATTGAAGACCGGGGTCGGATCCCTTTCCGCAGGACAGGGCTCTGACCCCTTTGCCGGCCAGCGGCCGGCACTACCGGATCCGCGCGTGGCGGCTGCATCTGGTAGGTGCGGACCTGGGGCCGCGCGCTTTTGCCGGCCAGCGGCCGGCACTACCGGATCCGCGCGTGGTGGTTGCCTCTGGTAGGTGCGGGCCTTGGTCCGCACGCTTTTGCCGGCCAGCGGCCGGCACTACCCCCCCATCCGCGCGTGGCGTGGATCTACGCGCTCAGCGCGCCAGCCAGGCGCCGACGACCACGGCCACGGCCAGCCACAGCCATTCCATCGCGCCATTGGCCAGGGTGATCAGGGTCCAGGCCAGGTGCGGGCCCATCCGCGTGGTGGCGTCCCACAGGTCCAGACCGATCGAGCCGCCCATCCAGGCGCTGGCGATGGCCCAGTTGGCCACGGCGGCCACCAGCAGAGTGCCGAGCACGACCAGGGCGATGCGCAACCGGCCCGGGCCCAGTGTGCCCAGGCGCAGCATGAACACCAGTTCCAGGGCGGACACTACCGCCATCCAGCCGACCTGTCGGCCGGTCATCAGCGCCAGGACCATCCAGGCGAGGGGAGCAACAAGCAGACCCAGCAACAGCATGAGGGACCAGAGCCAGGTGACGGTCCTGGCACGCGTGGCAATGGAGGACATCGAAGCTCCCTGAAGATCACCCACAGGATACTGTGGTTTGCCGCAGTGCACCGGCGGTGCCGGGGCGGCTGGGCTAGAATGCCGTCTTGCGTGGCCCCGGCCACGGCCCCATATCGGTCCCCATGTATTCCCGTAGCAGCGAACCTGTCCACTTCGAACGCGATTGCGAGGCCGTGATGGTCCCGCAGGGCGATACCGTGACCCTGCCTGCCGGCAGCTATGGGTACATCACCCAGGCGCTGGGCGGCAGCTATTCGGTGTTCGTCGAGGGCAACCTGTTCCGCATCGCCGGCAAGGACGGCGACGCCATCGGCAAGGAGGCGCCGGCACCGCTCGAGCTGCCGGCCGACGCCACCGATGAGCAGGTGGAACAACTGGTGTGGCAGCAGCTGCGCACCTGCTTCGACCCGGAGATTCCGGTCAACATCGTTGAACTGGGCCTGGTCTATGAAGTCGAGATCAAGCATCTGGACGAAGGCAAGCGCGAGATCGACGTGAAGATGACCCTGACCGCACCGGGCTGTGGCATGGGCGAGATCCTGGTCGACGACGTGCGCAGCAAGCTTGAAATGATCCCGACGGTGGCCGAGGCCGACGTCGACCTGGTGTTCGACCCGCCGTGGAACCAGCACATGATGTCCGAGGCGGCGCGGCTCGAGACCGGCATGCTTTGACCCAGGGCCCGCAGTGACGCGGGCCCGGCACTACCCGCAACCAGAACAGGAATCCTCCGGTGTCCCAGTCCATTCCCAGCTTCGCCGTCACCCGTTCGGACCACCCGCGCAGCGCTGAAGAGCGCGCCAAGATCCTGGAGAAGCCGGGCTTCGGCCTGCACTTCACCGATCACATGGTGGAAGTTCGCTGGGACAAGGATGCCGGCTGGCACAACGCCAGCGTGCGTGCCTACGGCCCGCTGCAGCTGGACCCGGCCGCGGCCGTGCTGCACTACGGCCAGGAGATCTTCGAAGGCATCAAGGCCTACCGTCATGCTGACGGCTCGATCTGGACCTTCCGCCCGGATGCCAACGGCCGTCGCCTGCAGCGTTCGGCGCAGCGCCTGGCGCTGCCGGAACTGCCGGTGGAGATCTTCGTCGAATCGCTGAAGCAGCTGATCGCCGTCGACAGCGAGTGGGTGCCGTCGGCCGACGAGTCGAGCCTGTACTTCCGCCCGTTCATGATCGGCGACGAAGCCTTCCTCGGCGTGCGCGGCGCGCACAAGGCCGGCTACTACGTCATCGCCAGCCCGGCCGGCCCGTACTTTGCCAAGGGCGTGGCCCCGGTGTCGATCTGGCTGTCCACCGAATACGCGCGCGCGGCCAAGGGCGGCACCGGCGCCGCCAAGTGCGGTGGCAACTACGCCGCCTCGCTGCTGCCGCAGCAGAAGGCGCAGGCGCAGGGCTGCTCGCAGGTGCTGTTCCTGGACCCGGTCGAAGGCAAGTACCTGGAAGAACTGGGCGGCATGAACGTGTTCCTGGTCTACAAGGACGGCACGCTGGTCACCCCGGAACTGTCCGGCAGCATCCTCGAGGGCATCACCCGCGAGAGCATCCTGCAGCTGGCGCGCGACCGTGGCATGAAGGTCGAAGAGCGCAAGGTCAGCATCGACGAGTGGAAGGACGGCGTGGCCTCCGGTGCGATCAGCGAAGTGTTTGCCTGTGGCACTGCGGCGGTGGTCACCCCGATCGGCCAGCTGAAGGGCGAGGGTTTCTCGGTGGGCGACATCAACGCGCCGGCCGGCGAAGTGACCATGTCGCTGCGCAAGGAACTGACCGACATCCAGTACGGCCGCCTGCCGGACCGGCACAACTGGCTGGTCAAGCTGGGCTGATCGCCCGCACCGGGTTGTAGACCCGAGCGCGCGCTCGGCTGCGTTGTTCCTGGAAAGCCCGTCCCTGTGACGGGCTTTCTGCGTTGTGGACAGGTGGGTGGGGTCAGATCCCTTTTCCGTGGGAAAAGGGATCTGACCCCACCCACTCCGACCCCGAATCGGCGGATGCCGATGTCGGCAAAGTCATCGCAGGACAGGTGATGACCCAGTCAGGTGTGTGCAGGAGATGAGAAAGTTCCTTCACCTTCACAAACCCTCGACCCGGGAAGTCTCAGAACGAACATTTCATCTTGCTGAAAAGACGCTGAAAATCTTGTGGTGTCCGGTTTTGGTCATTAGCGTCATCTGCACGGCGGATCGATAGGGGGATCCGCTGACTCGCCGGACTTCGAACCTCGCCAACGCAAGCCAGCCCATGGTTCGGGCCGGTGCTTCTGCCGATTCCGGCATTCACACCACTAGAAAGGGAAATACGATGTCCCAGGTAACGCAACCGCGTGTGCGTCGAGTGTGGGTGGTCCTTGGTGCGTCCGTTCTGTCATCGCTGCTGCTGGCCACGCCTGCGCTGGCCGGTGACGTCCAGCTCAGCGGCCTGCAGTCCGCGCCGACGCACCAGCGCTTCATCGTGAAGTACCGCGACGGTAGTGCGCCGGTGGCCAACACCACCGCACTGGCCTCTTCGCTGAAGAGTGCCGCCGCCGGCCTGGCCAGCAGCCAGGGCCGTGCGCTGGGCCTGCAGCAGGTCCGCAAGCTGGCCGTCGGCCCGACCCTGGTCAGGACCGACCGCCCGCTTGACCAGGCTGAATCCGAGCTGCTGATGCGCAAGCTGGCCGCCGACCCGAACGTGGAATACGTCGAAGTCGACCAGATCATGCGTGCGACGCTGACCCCGAATGACACCCGCTTCAGCGAACAGTGGGGCTTTGGTACCTCCAACGCGTCGATCAACGTGCGGCCGGCCTGGGACAAGGCCACCGGCACCGGCGTGGTGGTGGCCGTGATCGATACCGGCATCACCAACCATCCCGATCTCAACGCCAACATCCTGCCCGGCTATGACTTCATCAGCGATGCCGCGATGGCGCGCGATGGCGGTGGCCGCGACAGCAACCCGAACGACGAGGGCGACTGGTATGGCGCCAACGAGTGCGGCTCGGGCATCCCGGCGTCCAACTCCAGCTGGCACGGCACCCACGTCGCCGGCACCGTGGCGGCGGTGACCAACAACAGCACCGGCGTGGCCGGCACGGCGTTCAACGCCAAGGTCGTCCCGGTGCGCGTGCTCGGCAAGTGCGGCGGCTATACCTCCGACATCGCCGATGCGATCGTGTGGGCCTCCGGCGGCACCGTCAGTGGCGTGCCGGCCAATGCCAATCCGGCGGAAGTCATCAACATGTCGCTGGGCGGCGGCGGCACCTGCTCGGCCACCTACCAGAACGCGATCAACGGCGCGGTCAGCCGCGGCACCACCGTGGTGGTCGCCGCCGGCAACAGCAACACCAACGTGTCCTCGTCGGTGCCGGCCAACTGCGCGAACGTGATCGCGGTGGCGGCCACGACCTCGGCCGGTGCGCGGGCCAGCTTCTCCAACTATGGTGCCGGCATCGACATTTCCGGCCCGGGCCAGAGCATCCTGTCCACCCTCAACACCGGCACCACCACGCCGGGCAGCGCCAGCTACGCGTCCTACAACGGCACCTCGATGGCGGCGCCGCATGTGGCCGGTGTGGTGGCCCTGATGCAGTCGGTGGCGCCGAGCCCGCTGAGCCCGGCACAGGTCGAGAGCATCATCAAGAGCACCGCACGCCCGCTGCCGGGCGCCTGCTCGGGGGGCTGCGGCGCCGGCATCGTCGACGCCAACGCGGCCGTGGATGCGGCGATCAATGGCGGTGGCCCGAACCCGGGCGGCAACGTGCTGCAGAACAACGTGCCGGTGACCGGCCTGGGCGCCGCGACCGGTGCCGAGCTGAACTACACCGTCGCCGTTCCGGCCGGCAGCACCCAGCTGCGCGTGGCAATCAGTGGCGGCAGCGGTGATGCCGACCTGTACGTGCGCCAGGGCAGTGCCCCGACCGATACCACCTACACCTGCCGTCCGTACCTGAGCGGCAACAGCGAGACCTGCACCGTCAACAGCCCTGCCGCCGGCACCTGGTATGTGCGGGTGAAGGCGTACAGCACCTTCTCGGGCCTGACCCTCAGCGCCCAGTACTGAGCCCAAGTCCCTCTCCAAGGGCACGCCCTGGCTTCGGCCGGGGCGTTTTTGTCCGGGTGGGTGCCGACCTCGGCCGGCACGCTGTTCCTCAGACCGACTCGAAACGGTTAGCCGCCACGTTCTTGCGCACGTGCTGCGGGTCGAAGATCCGCCCGTTCATCGCGATGTACACGCCGCTCGGCAGCGACTGCACCGCACCGATCGCACAACCGATGTTGAACTCCGCATCCGAGCCGCGGAAGCGTGCCGGGCTCAGCGCACCGGTCATCACGATGGTCTTGTCCGGGATCGTCGCCAGCACCTTGCCTGTCTGCACCATCGAATCGGTGCCGTGGGTCACCAGCACGTGCCGGGTGGGCTGCGCGGCGATGGTGGCGCGGATCAGCTCGCGGTCTTCGTCGTTGATGTGCAGCGAATCCTTGCGCAGGATCGGAATCACGTTGAAGCGGAACGTCACGCCCAGCTCGCGCAGGATCATGCCGATCTGCGGATCGCCGATCTGGTAGTCCGACTTGTCGTCGAAGTAGATCTTGTCGATCGTGCCACCGGTGGTGACGACCAGGAGCTCTTCCATCATGTGCATGCGCGAAACCAGGACAGGGACTGCGGCGCGGGGCCAGGAATGCAGATGATAAGGCCCTGGGCGCGCAGCGTCAGCGCCGCTTGCCGAAGCGGGCGCGCAGGCCGGGCAGGCTGGCGCTGAAGATCACCAGCAGCGCCAGCGCGATCTCGATCAGCGCCAGCCAGCGCGTCTCCGGGTGGCTCCAGGCGCTCATCACGCCGTGGCTGAACCAGCCCAGCGCCAGCACCGAGGCCCAGAAGCCGGCCTTGCGCCAGCCCAGGCGCACGGCGATGGCCAGCGCCAGCGGTGGCGCGGTGAACACCAGCTGGGTGGCCAGCCAGTGCCTGTCATTGATGAACCAGCCTGCGAACAGCGCGGCCAGCCCCATCAGGGCCAACAGCAGGACCGTGCGCGGCGCGCGGTTCATCGGGCCAACCGCTGCGCGATGTCGGCCACCCGGCGCCCCAGCGCGCGCGCCAGCACCGCTTCGTCGTCGGTCGGCTGCGGATCGTCGGCGGCACCGGCCACGTGGCTGGCGCCATAGGGCGTGCCGCCACTGGTGGTGTGGCTCAGCGCCGGTTCGGTGAACGGGATGCCGACGATCACGCAGCCGTGGTGCAGCAGTGGCACCTGCATCGACAGCAGGGTCGATTCCTGGCCGCCGTGCATCGAGGCGGTGGACGTGAACACGCCGGCCGGCTTGCCGGACAGGGTGCCATTGACCCATTCGGCGCCCAGCCCATCCAGGAAGTGCTTGACCGGCGCGGCCATGTTGCCGAAGCGGGTGGGGCTGCCGAGCAGCAGGCCCTGGCAGTCGACCAGGTCCTGCACGCTCACGTAGGGGGCGCCATCGTCGGGTACCGGTGGCTGCGCGGTCTGGGTCACGGCGGCCACCGGCGGCACCGTGCGCAGGCGCGCGGTCATGCCCGGCACTTCGCCGATGCCCCGCGCGATCTGGCGCGCCAGCCGTGCCACCGAACCGCCCCGGCTGTAGTACAGCACCAGAATCTCGCCCATCGTGCCCGCTTCTCCTCGTCGTGTGGCTACCAGTATGGCTATCCTGCCAGCATTCCGCATCGGGTACCCTTCCACCGATGGAACCTTTGGATACGCTCAACCTGTGGATGGAGCGCGCGCGGGATCGCGCACGGGCCATCAGTTTCGGCCGCTTCCTGTGGCATCGCTTCCTCGACGACCGCCTGTTCCAGGCAGCGGCGGCGCTGGCCTACACCACGGTGTTCGCGCTGGTACCGCTGGCGATCGTGGTATTCGGTGTGCTGTCGGCCTTCCCCGTCTTCGACCGCTGGAGCGATCAGCTCAGCGACTACGTATTCTCCAACTTCGTGCCCTCCGCGGCGCGTGCGGCCGAGGGCTACCTGCGGCAGTTCTCGGCCAGTGCCGGCCAGCTGACGGCGGCCGGCTTCATCGCACTGGTGGCCTCACTGCTGATCACGCTCAACAGTGTGGAAGAGACCTTCAACCAGATCTGGCGGGTCGGCTCGACCCGGCCCAAGCTGACCCGCTTCCTGGTCTACTGGACCGTGCTGACCTTGGGCGCGATGCTCGCCGCCGCATCGCTTGCGGTATCGGCGCGGGTGTTCGCGATGCCGTTGTTCGGTACCCAGGAGGGCCGTTGGTTGGCCGAGCTGGCGCTGCGGCTGGCGCCGATCCTGATCGAGTTCGTCTGCATCACGCTGATGTTCCGGGTGGTGCCGCACCACACGGTGAAATGGCGGCATGCCGTGCCCGGCGCGATCCTGGCGGCGGTCATCCTGGAACTGGTGAAGTGGGGCATCGGTGCCTATCTGGGCAGCTTCCAGTCCTACCAGAAACTGTATGGCACGGTGGCGTTCGTGCCGATCCTGCTGCTGTGGATCTACCTGTGCTGGGTGGCGGTGCTGCTGGGGGCGTCGCTGGCTTCTTCGATGGCCGCCTTCCGCTACCAGCCGGTGGAACTGCGCCTGCCGCAGGGGTATGAGTTCTATGGACTGCTGCGCCTGCTTGGCCGCTTCCAGCATGCACGGGCCAAGGGCAAGGGCCTGGCCGATGACGAGATCCTGCGGCTGGAGCCGATGCTGACCGATTCACTGCTGCAGGACCTGATCTGCAACCTGCAGGAGATCGACCTGCTGCGCCGCGACGAGCGGGGCGAGTGGCTGCTGTCGCGTGACCTGGACCAGGTCAGCCTGGCCGATCTGTACGAGTGTACCCAGCTGCGCATCCCGGTGGCCGAGCAGCACCTGCCGTACCGTGATGACAGCCTGGGCCGTGCCGCACTGGCGGCGCTGGACGATCTGCGGCTGCCCCTGCGCGAACGCCTGAAGCGCAAGGTCAGTGATATCTATACCGACTCTGGAGACATGCCATGACCCGCAAGACGCCGTTGCCGCTGCTGCTCCCGTTGACCCTGCTGCTGGCCCTGGCGGCCTGCAAGCCGGCCCAGGAGCCGACACCGGCCAGCAGCCAGCCGCCGGCACAGGCGCCGACGCCGACCACTCCGGCACCGGTCGATGAAACCCCGGCCGAGCGCACCACTGCCGAATTCCCGACCTTGAAGATGAAGGCGGTGGATGGCAGCGACTACGATCTGGCCGCGCATCGTGGCAAGTGGGTGGTGGTGAACTTCTGGGCGACCTGGTGCGCCCCGTGCCGCAAGGAGATGCCCGAGCTGTCGGCGCTGCATGCGATGCGCAGCAACATCGAGGTGGTCGGCCTGGCCTACGAGGACATCGAAGTGCCGGAAATGCAGTCGTTCCTGACCAAGCATCCGGTGACCTATCCGATCGTGATCGTGGACCCGTTCGATCCGCCGGCCGACTTCGCCACGCCGCGAGGCCTACCGTTGACGCATCTGCTGGATCCGCAGGGCAAGCTGGCCCACACTTTCCTTGGCCCGGTGACCGCCGCCGACATCGAAAAGCAGATCGCGGCCGCCAAGTAGTGGGTGGGTCGGCAGGGCCTGCGGCCCTGCACCTCGGTACGCGCCATCGCATGCGCGCTGCCGCTCCCACGCTTCGCTGCGCGAACCGCGGGCCCCACTTACCAACACCCAAACCCCCGCCGCTTCGCGGCCGCCCCCTGGCTCAGGGGGGGCTCTGCCCCAGACACGATCCGACGCCCGCCAGGCCAATGGGATTGCCGATGGGGTCAGATCCGCTTTCCGCAGGAAAACGGATCTGACCCCGGTTCCATTTCGATATCTGACAGATGTGTCGACCAAGGTCGACACCTACCAACAGCCGCAGGGATCTGTCAGAGGCGGGGCGGTGTGGGTGGGCAGGACCGTTGGCGCCATGGATGGCGCCATCGAGCCCCCAGGGACGGGTTTACGGCGTGTCCTGCCCACCCACACCGCCCCGCCATCCCGCGGATGCCCGCTGTTGCCGTTGCCGTTGCTGTTGCGTTGAGCAGGTGCAGGGTGCAACCCTGCCGCCCCCCTTATCCCTCGACCGGGAAGTCCTCGATCGGCTTCAGCACATCGTAGTGCTCGCGATGCAGCTTGCCCTTTAGCTTCGGCAGCTCCGGCAACGGCGCATCCACCCGTGTGTCCGGCAACCGGTCCAGCAGGTTGCGCACCAGGGTCAGTCGCCCCAGCCGCTGGTCGTTGAAATCCACCAGCGTCCACGGCGCCGCCTCGCGATGCGTCGCGCGCAGCATCGCCTCGCGGGCTTCAGTATAGGCGCTGTACTTGCTGCGCGATTTCAGGTCGACCGGGGACAGCTTCCAGCCCTTCAGCGGATCGAGGTGGCGTTCGGCGAAGCGCTTCTCCTGCTGCTCCTGGTCCACGCACAGCCAGTACTTGAACAGCAGGATGCCGTCATCCACCAGCAGCTGCTCGAACACCGGTGCCTGGCGCAGAAACTGCTGGTACTCGGTTTCGCTGCAATAGCCCATCACCCGCTCGACGCCTGCGCGGTTGTACCAGCTGCGGTCCATCAGCACGATCTCGCCGGCGGCGGGAAGATGCGAGGCATAGCGCTGGAAATACCACTGCGTGGCTTCGCGGTCGGTAGGCTTGGGCAGTGCTACCACCCGGCATTGGCGTGGATTGAGATGCTGGCTGATGGCCTGGATCGCGCCGCCCTTGCCTGCCGTATCCCGTCCCTCGAACAGCACCAGCAGGCGTTGCCCGCTGAGCTGCACCCAGCGCGCCATCGCGGTCAGTTCCAGCTGCAGCGGCAGCAGCAGTTCGTCGTAGTCCTTGCGCTTGTGCTTGGCCATCGTCACACCACGCGGGGAGGAAGCCCGAGCGTAACGCAGGGGTCGCTCAGGTGTTGTCGACGCCCTGCCAGCCGTGTTCACCGGCAAGCCGCTGCAGCAGGGCCGACAGGTCGCGGGCAAACCCGGCCATGTCGAACAGGCCACTGCGTTCGCGCGCCTGCGCCAGCTCGGCGCGAAGCGAGGCCAGTGCTGCGGGGTCATTGCCCAGTGCGCTGGCGGTGGCGATGAACGCCGCATCATCGGCGACATTCATCCGGGCCAGCCCCAGATGGTGGTTGAGGCTGCCGGCCACGCGCGCGGCGAAGGTGTCACCCGGGCAGGTCAGCACCGGGCAGCCGGCCCACAGTGCATCGGAGGCGGTGGTGTGCGCGTTGTACGGATGCGTGTCGAGGAACAGGTCGGCCAGTGGGTAGCGGGCCAGGTACCGCGGATGCGGCAGCTTGGCCATGAACACCAGCCGCGCCGGGTCCAGGCCGGCAGCCTGCGCGGCGGTGCGCAGGCGGGCGTCGGCCTGGCCGGGGCCGGACAGCAGCCACAGCAAGCTGCCGGGCACCGCCTGCAGAACCGCGAAGGCGCGGCCCATGCTGCGCGGGTTGAGCTTGTAGCTGTTGTTGAAGCAGCAGAACACCACGCCGTGCTCGGGCAGCCCGCACTCGGCGCGGGACGGCGACGGCTCCAGCGTGCGGGTGTTGTCCGAGGGCTGGAAGGCCCGCGGAAGGCGCAGGACGCGTTCGCTGAAGTGCGGTTCCAGGGCTGCCGGCAGTACGAATTCGTCGGCGACCACGGCGTCCAGCCATCGCGCGCCCGAGGTGCCGGGGTAGGCCAGCCAGTTCAGCTGCAGCGGGGCCGGGCGCATCGCCAGCACTTCGGGCGTGCCGCCGCCGCCCCAGCCGCGCAGGTCGAACAGCAGGTCGATGCCCTGTGCGCGGATGCGGGCCGCGATGTCGGCATGCCGCAGTGCGGCCACCTCATGCAGCCGGGTCGCGGACTGCAGGCGTTCGCGGATGCCGCTGCCATCGGCGCGGTTCAGCGCGAACAGGTGCAGCTGCAACGCCGGGTCATGACGCAGGTGTTCGAGCAGGGCCACGGTCAGCAGCCCGGTGGGATGGGCGCCGAAGCCATTGGAAAGGAAGCCGACGCGCAACGGGCCGCGCGCGCGTACCGTCACTGCCGGCAAGGGCCGGACCGAGGCGGCGATCAGTGCGGCGCGCGCACGTGCACAGGCCAACTGCTCGCCCGCGCTGGCGTCTTCGCTGAGGAAGGCGAAGGGTTCCACCGCACCGTGGCCGGCGGCGAGCGCGGCGCGTACCTGCGCAGCCAGCGTGTCCACGTCCTGCCAGTCGCACAGGCGGCGCTGCCATGCCAGGCGCTGCGCGGCGATGTAGGGTTCATCCGGCATCAGCGCATGCGCGCGGCGATAGGCCGCTGCTGCGCCTTCGGCATCGTCGGCGTCTTCCAGCGCATGGCCCAGCCACAGCGCGATGCCCGGGTGCTGCGGGGCCAATGCCGAGGCCTGGCCAAGCAGCTTCGCCGCGTCGGCGTGCGCGCCGGCCATCCAGGCCACGCGGCCCAGGCGCGCCAGGGCCTCGGGGTGGTTCGGGCGCAGCTGCAGCGCGCGTCGTGCCGCCTGCTCGCCGGCGGCGATGTCGCCGGCTTCCAGTTCCAGGTCGGCCAGCATCACCCAGGCGACGAAATCGCCAGGCTGGCGTGCGATCGCCTGCTGCAGGTGCTGTCGCTGCTGCCAGGCCGACATCGTGCTCAGCCCGCCGACAGCTGGGCCAGGGCATCGACCTGGTGTTCGTGGCTGAGCCGCTGCAGCAGCGGGTCGAGGTCGCCGGCGAGGATGTTGGGCAGGTCGTACAGGGTCAGGCCTTCCACGCGGTGGTCAGTGATCCGGCCCTGCGGGAAGTTGTAGGTGCGGATGCGCTGGCTGCGGTCGCCGCTGCCGACCTGCAGGCGCCGCGATTCGGCCTGCGCGGCGTCTTGGCGCTGGCGCTCGGCATCGAGCAGCTGCGCCTTCAGGCGCTTCATCGCCTTGTCGCGGTTGGCGTGCTGGCTGCGCTCGGTCTGGCACTCCACCACCACGCCGGTCGGCACGTGGGTGATGCGGATGGCCGATTCGGTCTTGTTGACGTGCTGGCCGCCGGCACCGGACGAGCGGAACGTATCCACCTTCAGGTCGGCCGGGTTGATGACGATGTCATCGACCTCGTCGGCCTCGGGAATGATCGCCACGGTGGCCGCCGAAGTGTGGATGCGGCCCTGCGATTCGGTGGCCGGCACGCGCTGCACGCGATGCGTGCCCGATTCGAACTTCAGGCGCGAGAACGCACCACGGCCGACCACGCGCGCCACCACTTCCTTGTAGCCGCCATGCTCACCGGGGTTGTCCGATTCGATCTCGACCTTCCAGCCCTGGCGCTCGGCATAGCGGGCGTACATGCGGAACAGATCGCCGGCGAAGATCGCGGCTTCATCGCCGCCGGTGCCGGCGCGTACTTCCAGGAACAGGTTGCCTTCGTCGCGCGGATCGCGCGGTACCAGCAGCAGGGCCAGTTCTTGTTCCAGTTCCTGCAGGCGCGCCTGCGCCGCGGCGATTTCCTCGTCGGCCAGTTCACGCAGGTCGGGGTCGGCGCGCATGCCTTCGGCGGCGGCCAGGTCGGCCTTGGCACGGGCTTCCTCGGCGAGCGCGGCAGCGACCGGTTCAAGTTGGGCGAATTCGCGCGAAAGGTCGCGGAAACGGGTGTTGTCGGCGACCACATCGGGTTCGGCGAGCAGGCGTTCCAGTTCTTCGCGGCGCTCGGCCAGCGCTTCCAGCTTACGGCGCAGGGTCGGCGTCATCGGGTCTCACGGGTGGGTGGCGGTAACCCGGCGTGGCCGGGAACAGGCGCTCGGCGGCGCGGGTCAGGTCGGCATCGCCACTGAGCGCGGCCGCGCGCAGTGCGGCGGTCGGCGGATGCAGCAGGCGGTTGGTCAGGCCATGGGCCAGCAGTTCCAGCACTTCGTCGGCGGGCTTGCCGTTGGCCAGCTGCTGCCGTGCGCGCTCCAGCAGTTCGGCGCGGGTCGCTTCGCCGAACGCACGCAGCTGCCGCAGCGGTGCCTGGTGGGCGCTGGCCTGCTGGGTCTCGATGAAACGCGACACCTGCAGGTCGATGATCGCCTCGGCCTCGGCGGCGGCCTCGCGGCGGCCACGACGGTTGTCTTCCACCGCGCGTTCCAGGTCATCGACGGTGTAGAGGAAGGCGTCGTTGAGCGTGCCGACCTCGGCTTCGATGTCGCGCGGCACGGCCAGGTCGAACAGCAGCATCGGCTTGTGCCGGCGCGCGCGCAGTGCCTTGGCCACCATCTCGCGATGGATCACAGGTTCGCGCGCGGCGGTGGCCGAGAACACGATGTCGGCCTCGCCGAGATGGCGGTCCAGTTCGGTCAGCGGCAGGGCCACGCCGCCATGGCGGCTGGCCAGTTCCTGCGCGTGGGCAAGGGTGCGGTTGGCGATCAGCAGCCGCCGCACCTTGCCCTCACTCAGGTGGCGTGCAGCCAGCTCGATGGTCTCGCCGGCACCGACCAGCAGCACGGTGGAGTCATCCAGGCGCGCGAAGGCGTTCTGCGCCAGGCGCACCGCCGCTGAGGCCACCGACACCGGGTTGGCGCCGACCTGGGTATCGGTGCGCGCACGCTTGGCTACCGAGAAGGTCTGCTGGAACAGGCGGTCCAGGCGCTGGCCGAGCAGGCCGTGGTCACGCGCGGTCGACCAGGCATCCTTAACCTGGCCGAGGATCTGCGGTTCGCCCAGCACCATCGAGTCCAGCCCGGTGGCGACCCGGAACAGGTGGCGCACGGCCTCGGCATCGGCATGCTGGTACAGGTAGCCCTGCAGGTCGCCTGCCTGGCTGTGCAGCCACTGGTCCAGCGCCTGTGCCGACTCGGCCACGGCATACAGTTCGGTGCGGTTGCAGGTGGACAGCAGCACTGCCTCGGCGATCTGCGGGGTATCGCGCAGCGAGCCCAGCGCACGCGGCAACGCCTCACCGGCGAAGGCCGCGCGCTCGCGCAGCTCCACCGGTGCGGTCTGGTGATTCAGTCCGAGCACCCACAGGGTCATTGTTCAGTTGCTTGCGATAAGCTGCTGGCCATTGGACGACATTTTAAGGCCCCGATGCCGACGATGCCCGCATTGATTCGCATCCCCAGTGTTCTGCTGCTGTCCCTGGCCTGCGCCCAGGCCCTGGCGGCGGTGCCGGCCAAGGCCCCCGTGCGGGCCGCGGCCACTGAGGAACTGGCGCTGGAACCGGTGATGGCCGGTGAGTTCGCCCTGCAGGCCGGCAAGCTGGCCGAGGCCGCGCGCTGGTACCTGCAGGCCGCGCAGCAGACCGACGGCGACGCCGGCCTGGCCGAGCGCGCGACCCGTATCTCCATGCTGGCCAACGATGATGCCAGCGCCGCCAAGGGCCTGGCCCTGTGGCAGCAGCGCGCCCCGCGCTCGTTGACCATGCGCAGCGCCGCCGGTGCGCTGGCCATGCGCCAGGGCGATGTGAAGGCTGCCCGCACCGAGCTGCAGGCGCTGCTGGCCGACCCCGACGAGCGCGGCTGGAAGTTCGCCCTGGCCGCGCTGATCGGCGGTGGCCGCGACCCGGCGGTGCCGGCGCAGGTGCTCGGCGAGCTGGTTGATGCCAATGCGATTCCGCCGAAGATCGAGGCCTGGCAGGAGTTCGGTCGCCTGGCCCTGCGCATGGACAAGCCCGAGCTGGCGCGGCGCATGATCGATGAAGTGGTCAAGCGCTTCCCGGAAGAACCGCGCGTAGCGTTGCTGCGTGCCAGCCAGCTGCAGCAGGCGGGCGAGACCGACAAGGCATTGTCGCTGCTGCACGACGTCGAGCCGAAGACCCGCCAGGACCCCGAGCTGCGCAATGCGGTGGCCATCGCCTACGACAGCCTGGGCCAGCCGGCTGCGGCCGAGCGCGTGTTGGCGTTCGGCCCGCAGGACGTACAGACCTGGGGCATGCGCGCCTCGCTGCTGGCCAAGCAGGGCGACAAGGCGGCGCTGTCCAACCTCTACAACGAGCTGTCGCGGCAGGCGGCCAAGCCGGATCCGGCGCAGCGCCTGTTGCTGGGCAAGATCGCCGAATACCTTAAGCGTTACCCCGAGGCGGTGCAGTGGTACCACAGCGTGCCCGGTGGCGATGAGCTGAGCGAAGCGCGCCTGCGCGCGGCCAATGCCCAGGCCCTGGCCGGGCGCCTGCCGCTGGCGCTGGAGGAAGTGCACGCGATCCAGTCCGACGCGGTGGTCGACGACGATGTGCGCCGTGACGCCTACCTGCTGGAAGCCGAACTGCGCCAGCGTGGTGACGACAGCGCCGGTGAACTGGATGCGCTGGCCCGCGGCCTGGCCGCCTACCCGGACGACAACGGCCTGCTGTACGCACGTGCGCTCACCTGGGAGCGCCGCGACGACATCCCGCGCGCCGAGGCCGACCTGCGCAAGATCCTGGTGACCGACCCGGAAAACGTGCCGGCGCTGAACGCGCTGGGCTACACCCTGGCCGATCGCACCGGCCGCCTGCAGGAAGCGCTGGAGCTGATCGACCGCGCCCGCGTGGCCGAGCCGGACAACGCCGCCATCGTCGACAGCTATGGCTGGGTGCTGTATCGCCTGGGCCGCAAGGAAGAGGCACTGGTACAGCTGCGCCGGGCCTGGACCCTGGCCAAGGACCCGGAGATCGCTTCCCACGTCGGCGAAGTGCTGTGGGTGCTGGGCAAGCATGACGAGGCCCGCCACTTCTTCGACGAAGCGGCCAAGCTCGACCCTGAAAACCGCGCGCTGCTGCGCGCCCGTGAGAAATTCAATCCATGAGTGGTTCCCTGATCCGGCCGCTGCTGTTGGCGACCGTGACCCTGGCGGTGAGCGCCTGTACCAGTGTCGGCACGCAGAAGACCCCGGCGCCAGCGGTGGTCGAGATTGTTTCGGCTGAAGCGGCGCAGGCCGAGGCAGCGCGCGTGGCCGCGCTGCAGGCACAGCCGGACTGGGCCTTCCAGGGGCGGGTGGCGGTCAGCAAGGGCAAGGACGGCGGCAGCGGTCGCATCGACTGGAAGCAGGACGGCCGCCGCTACGTGGTCGAACTGAGCGCGCCGGTGACCCGGCAGAGCTGGAAGCTGACCGGCGACACCCATTCCGAAGCCGGTCGCCTGGAAGGGCTATCCGGCGGTCCGCGCGATGGCGAGGACGCCCAGCAGCTGCTGCTGGAAGCGACTGGCTGGGACATCCCGGTCAATCAGCTGCCGGAGTGGATCCGCGGCCTGGTGGCCGGGGATGCTGCCGGTCCGGAAAAGGTCGAGCGCGACGGTGAAGGCCGGCCGCGCCGCATGCAGCAGATGGGCTGGCAGGTGCAGTACCTGGACTGGTACCCGGCCGACGCCGGACGACCGGCGCTGCCGCGACGGATCGAGGCCAGCAATGGCGACGCCAAGGTGCGCCTGCTGGTGGACCAGTGGGGGCAGGGCACGCCATGAGCGCCGGGCGCGACGACGCGGGCTGGTCCTGGTGGCCGGCCCCGGCCAAGCTGAACCTGTTCCTGCACATCACTGGCCGCCGGGCCGACGGCTACCACGAGTTGCAGACCGTATTCCGCCTGCTGGACTGGGGGGACCGCATCGGCCTGCGCCTGCGTGAAGACGGTCAGGTGCGTCGGCAGGGCGAGGGCTTGGCCGGCGTGGCCGAGGCCGATGACCTGGCGGTGCGGGCCGCGCGCCTGCTCCAGGATGAGGCGAAGGGCGCGCAAGGTGCTGACATCATCGTCGAAAAGCACGTTCCTGCCGGTGGTGGCTTCGGCGGCGGTTCGTCCGATGCGGCCACCGTGCTGGTGGTGCTGAATCGGCTCTGGCGCGCCGGCCTGGACGAGGATGCCCTGGCCGCGCTGGCCCTGCGCCTGGGCGCCGACGTGCCGGTGTTCGTGCGTGGCCACAATGCCTGGGCCGAAGGGGTGGGCGAGCGCCTGCAGCCGATCACGCTGGCGCCGGCCTGGTATGTGGTGGTTGAACCGGGTGTTCATGTTCCTACGCCGGTCCTGTTTGCAGACCCGGATTTGACGCGCGACAGCCCAGTGGCGAAAATAGAGGACTTCGCTTCCGGGACCCTGGTCGGGAACGCGTTCGAACCGGTGCTGCGCCGCCGTGAGCCTGCCGTCGAGGCAGCGCTTGCCGCGTTGAGCGACATCGGCGCGGCGCGGCTGACCGGTTCGGGAAGTGGTTGTTTCGTCGAGTTCGCATCGCAGGCTGCTGCAGAGCAGGGGCGGTCGAAGTTGCCGAAGGAGTTGCGGGCAAGGGTGGCAGCGGGCGTTGCGCGTTCGCCACTGCTGGATGCACTCGAGCAACACTGATTTATCAATGCAGGGGCGTCGCCAAGAGGCCCAAGGCACCAGGTTTTGATCCTGGCATTCGTAGGTTCGAATCCTACCGCCCCTGCCAATAGCGGCTGTGTCCGCGCCTTCCAGCGCATCGCCCGCGCGGGACGTGGAAACAACCGCGGTGTTGTCAGCAGCAAGGGTCCATCGGGGTCCTTGCCGACTCCGGATCCCCGCCACTCGTCCCCGCCCGAGACAATCATGATGCAAGAGTCCCCGAACCTGCTGGTCTTTTCCGGCAACGCCAACAAACGTCTGGCGCAGAACATCTGCAAGGAACTGGGGGTCCGCCCGGGCAAGGCGCTGGTGTCGCACTTCTCCGATGGTGAAGTGCAGGTGGAAATCGAAGAGAACGTCCGCAAGCAGGACGTGTTCGTGATCCAGCCGACCTGTGCGCCGAGCGCGGAAAACCTGATGGAACTGCTGGTGCTGATCGACGCGCTCAAGCGCGCATCGGTGGCCAGCGTGACCGCCGTGGTGCCGTACTTCGGCTACTCGCGCCAGGACCGCCGCATGCGTTCCTCGCGCGTGCCGATCACCGCCAAGCTGGCGGCCAAGATGTTCAGCACCGCTGGCGCTGATCGCGTGCTGACCGTCGACCTGCACGCCGACCAGATCCAGGGCTTCTTCGATATTCCGGTGGACAACGTGTATGCGTCCCCGCTGCTGCTGGCCGACATCTGGCGCGCCTACGGCACCGAGAACCTGATTGTTGTCTCGCCGGACGTGGGCGGCGTGGTCCGCGCCCGTGCGGTGGCCAAGCGCCTGGATGACGCCGACCTGGCGATCATCGACAAGCGCCGCCCGCGCGCCAACGTCTCCACCGTGATGAACATCATCGGTGACGTCGAAGGCAAGACCTGCGTGATGGTCGATGACATCGTCGATACCGCCGGCACCCTGTGCGCCGCTGCCGCTGCCCTGAAGGCGCGCGGTGCGCTCAAGGTCGCCGCCTACTGCACCCACGCGGTGCTGTCGGGCCCGGCGGTGGACAACATCACCAATTCCCAGCTCGACGAGCTGGTGGTGACCGACACCATCCCGCTGAAGGACGCAGCGCGGGTGTGCAGCAAGATCCGCCAGCTGAGCGTGGCGGAAATGCTGGCCGAAACGATGCGCCGCATCGCCTTCGGCGAGTCGGTCAGCTCGCTGTACGTCGACTGAGTTTTCGTCCCTGCCGGCAACGGCGGGGACATACCCGGATGCTTCTGGTCGCGGAAGCATCTTCAACCGCCACGCCGCAGGGCGCGGCAACAACCTGAGTAGTCGAAAATGTCGAAGACCCATGAAATCAAGGTCACCAAGCGTGAACTGCAGCGTAAGGGTGCGAGCCGCCGCCTGCGTCACGCTGGTGTGATCCCGGCCATCGTGTACGGCGGCAACGCCGAGCCGGTCGCCATCAGCCTGGACCACAACGAAATCTGGCTGGCCCAGCAGAACGAGTGGTTCTATGCCTCGATCCTGGACCTGAACCTGGATGGCCAGGTGCAGAAGGTCCTGCTGCGTGACATGCAGCGCCACCCGTACAAGCAGCTGATCATGCACCTGGACTTCCAGCGCGTGAACGAGAACGAAGCCCTGACCGCTTCGGTCCCGCTGCACTTCGTCAACGAAGACACCTCGCCGGCCGGCAAGGCTGCCGACGTCGTGGTCACCCACGAACTGAAGGAAGTGACCATCACCTGCCTGCCGAAGGACCTGCCGGAGTCGATCGAAGTCGACCTGGGCGAGCTGAAGGCCGGTGACGTCGTGTACCTGTCCAACATCAAGCTGCCGAAGGGCGTGGAAATCCCGGCGCTGGCGCTGGGCAAGGACCACGACGACGCCATCGTCACCGCCAAGGCCGGCAAGGCCGACGAGGCTGACGAAGAAGCGGCTGCCGCCGAGTAATACCGTTACGGTGCCTGCCTCCGGGCAGGCACCGTACTGGAAGGAACCATGGCAGGACTGCGACTGATCGTCGGTCTGGGCAATCCCGGATCGGAACACGCCCGGACCCGGCACAATGCCGGGTTTCATTTCGTTGAGGCCCTGGCGGAAAAAGCCGGTGCGCGATGGAATGTGGACAGCAAGTTGTTCGGCGAGACCGCCAAGGTCGAGATCGCCGGGCAGACGGTGTGGCTGCTCAAGCCCGCCACCTTCATGAACCTCAGCGGCAAGTCGGTCACCGCCGCGCAGCGGTTCTGGAAGATCGAGCCGGAGGAAACCCTGTTGGCCCACGACGAGCTGGACCTGCCGCCCGGTACGGCGCGGCTTAAGTTCGACGGTGGCCACGGCGGCCAGAACGGCCTGCGCGACACCATGCGCCTGCTGGGTCATGGCAAATTCCACCGCCTGCGCGTGGGCATCGGCCATCCCGGCCACAAGGACCGCGTGGTGGGTTGGGTGCTGGGGCGCCCGTCCAAGGAGGATGACGTGCTGATCGCGCGCGCCATCGACGATGCGATCGACGTGCTGCCGCTGGCGGTGCAGGGCGATTTCAACGAAGCGATGAAGCGCCTGCACACCCCGAAATAACCGGTAGGTATCGACCGTTGGTCGGTACGGAACCAACCAGGCCGGTAGGTATCGACCGCTGGTCGATACGGAGCCAACCAGAGCGGTAGGTATCGACCGTTGGTCGGTACGGAACCAACCAGACCGGTAGGTATCGACCGCTGGTCGATACGGAGAATGATTGGAAAAGCAGCGCCCAGGCCGCTGTTTCCCCAATCACTTTCACCCCAGAGAGCTGTCACCCATGGGTATCAAATGCGGCATCGTCGGCCTGCCCAACGTCGGCAAGTCGACCCTGTTCAATGCGCTGACCAAGGCGGGCATCGCCGCGGCGAACTTCCCGTTCTGCACCATCGAACCGAACGTCGGCATCGTGCCGGTGCCGGATCCGCGCCTGAACGAGCTGGCGGGCATCATCAACCCGCAGAAGGTCATCCCGACTGCGGTCGAGTTCGTCGACATCGCCGGCCTGGTCGCCGGTGCTGCCAGCGGTGAGGGCCTGGGCAACAAGTTCCTGGCGCACATCCGCGAAGTCGATGCGATCACCCACGTGGTGCGCTGCTTCGAGCACGGTGACATCGTGCACGTGGCCGGCAAGGTCGACCCGATCTCGGACATCGAAACCATCGACACCGAACTGGCGCTGGCCGACCTGGACAGTGTCGAGAAGGCGCTGAACCGTGCCGAGCGTGCGGCCAAGGGCGGCGACAAGGATGCGGCGGCGCGCAAGCCGGTGCTGGCCAAGTTGCAGGCTGCACTGTCGGAGGGCAAGGCTGGGCGCTCGGCCGGGCTGGACGAGGAAGAGAAGGCGCTGGTGCGCGACCTGTTCCTGCTGACCCTGAAGCCGGTGATGTACATCGCCAACGTGCTGGAAGACGGTTTCGACAACAACCCGCACCTGGAAGCCGTGCGTGCGCATGCTGCCGCCGAAGGTGCGCAGGTGGTGCCGGTGTCGGCCGCGATCGAAGAAGAGCTGTCCCAGCTCGACGACGAAGACCGCGATACCTTCCTGGCGGACCTGGGCCTGAGCGAGCCGGGCCTGAACCGCGTGATCAACGCGGCCTACAGCCTGCTCGGCTTGCAGACCTACTTCACCGCCGGCGTGAAGGAAGTCCGTGCGTGGACCGTGCGCAAGGGCGCCACCGCTCCGCAGGCTGCCGCCGTCATCCACACCGACTTCGAGAAGGGCTTCATCCGCGCCGAAACCATCGCGTATGACGACTTCATCAAGTACAAGGGCGAAGCCGGCGCCAAGGAAGCCGGTCGCCTGCGCCTGGAAGGCAAGGAGTACCGCGTGCAGGAAGGCGACATCCTGCACTTCCGCTTCAACGTCTGATCCTGCGGCATCGGATCGACCCCGGACGCCCCGCCCTGTGCGGGGCGTTCGCGTTTCCGGTGATGGACAAAAAAACACCAGGCTGCGAAACGCTTGCGGTGTGACGTTCGCCGGTACTTGTCCACAGCAAACTCCCATCGCTTTCCACGCGTGGTGTGGAAAACCCCGCGCGCCTCTGTAGAGCCGAGCCTGCGCTCGGCTCAGGTTGCCATCAGCCGAGCATGGGCTCGGCTCTACGAGGCTTGGCGGTGCGGTGTGGACAAATTTTCACCACGCTTCGAAACGCCTGCGGTGCAATGCTCACAACTACTTGTCCACACCTAGTTCCCATCGCTTTCCACGCGCGTTGTGGAAAAGAACTGCAGACGTGGACAAAAACTCACCACGCCCGGAAGCGCCTGCCCTGCAACGCTCGAACCCACTTGTCCACACCAAACCCCCATCGCTTTCCACGCCGCATGTGGAAAAAGTGCCCGGCATTCCCTTGCCGGGCACGTCCCGCGTCACCAGGTGTACGACACGCCCAGCTGGGCACCGACGTCGTGGAAGCCCATGCCACCGCTCTGCCGGCTCAGTTCACCCCAGCCGCGCCAGCCGCCGGACAGATCCACCTGCACGCCGGCCTTGGCTTCGTAGATGTCACGCGGCAACTGCCGCTGCAGGCGCTCGCCGTCCATTGTCAGGCCCGCACCATTGCCGCCGGACCACCAGTTCACCGCCACGTACGGGTGCACCTGGCCCTGCGCCGGGCTCAACCCACGGCTGTACAGGCGCAGGCCGAGGCGGGTGCTGGTCTCGCCACCACCGCGGTCCTCGACTACCGTGCCGTTGGCCTCGACCACGCGGTCGCTGTCATAGCGGCTGTGCACCACCTGCACCTGCGGTTCCAGGTAGATGCCGCGCTGCGCGGTGCGCCGCAGGGGCAGCACATAGCCGGCCTCGGCCGACGCACTCCAGTTGCGGGCGTCATAGCGCTCCTTCTGCAGGCCTTCGCCCTGCACGCTGTTGCGGAAGCGGCCGTATTGCAGCCAACCATCCACATAGGCGCCGCCTTGCATGTGCGCATCCTGCAGCCAGGTAGCATAGGCACCCACGCTGGTGCCGGTGACCACGCCACGCGCGGTGTAGCCGGTCACCTGCGAGCGGCTGTCATTGCGCGCGCGGCCGTGGCCGAGCATCGCACCGGCCTGCAGCTCGCCCGTGCCACCCACTTCGAAGCGGCGGCCGACGCCGACCAGCATGCTGCTGATCTGCCCATCGACCTGGACCTGGCGGTTGCGGTCGTGGCTGTCGGGCTGCGCGCTGCGAAGGTGCATCCAGGCCACGGCATCGCCGCTGGCACTGGCCACGGCGGCGGGATCACCGGCGCGGTCGTGCAGGCTGTGCCGGAACATGCCCAGTGCGGCGCTGCGGTTGGCCAGGTAGGCCGCCGGTTCCGGGCGTTCAACCTGCGGGCGCGGCGGATCGATCGGCGGCTCCGGCGGCAATGGTGGATCGATCGGCGGCTCCGGCGGCAACGGCGGATCGATCGGCGGCTCCGGCGGTGACGGTGGGTCGACCGGCGGTTCCGGCGGCTGCGGCGGGTCGACCGGCGGATCCGGCGGCTGCGGCGGGTCGATCGGGGGATCCGGCGGCTGCGGCGGATCGACCGGCGGCACGTATTCCGAGCGCAGGTACCAGTTGCCATCGTCCGGGGTCGACACACCGCCCTTGAACAGGAAGTAGTCGTAGGCACCGGCAACCGCGCGCCCCTGCAGGCTGAATTGTGCATCCGACTGGCCGGCCACGGTGATCAGGCGGATGCCCTCCTGGGTCAGCGCACCGGCGCCGCCGGCATTGCGCACACTCACGCTGGCGGTGCCGCTGCTGTTGCCGTTGATCACCAGCTGGTCGCCCAGCGAAGTGTCGTCGCCCAGCGCGCGGTTGAAGATCCACTGGCCACCGTTGCCCACGTAGTCGCCGCTGACGGTAACGGTCTTGAAATCGCCGGCCGCCGGCGCATCGAAAGCGATGGTGCCGGCGTGTTCGAGCGTGCCGACGCTGGAACTGGCGCGTACGTTCCACTGGCTGCTGCCATCCAGCGCCAGTTGTGCGACCTGGTAGCCGGAGTCGTTGCGCAGGGCGCCGCTGAACGTGGTGCCGTTGCCCAGCACCATGTGCACCTCAGCCGTTGCGCTGTCGACCACCACGTCACCGCGCAGCATGCTGGCGTCGGCGCTGAAGTCGATGCGACTGGTCGCCACGCTGCTGCCATCGGTGAATACCGTGTCGCTGACCCGCAGCAGGCGGCCGCTGCCGTCGCCCGCAGTCACATCGCTGCCATTGACGGTCAGTGCGTGATTGCTGCCCTGCAGCCAGAACGCGGGGCCACTGGCGGTCTCGATGTGGCTGTCATTGAAGGTGGCACGGTTCCAGTACGGGCCGAACGCGGTCAGGTAGGAGCGGTAGCCGCCGCTGTTGCTGCCGGTCATGCGGATGTCCAGGCGGTCGGCCTGGGTCAACCGCGCGGTGTTCATGTGCACGATGCCGAACACGTTCTCGCCATCGCTGCGGATCGCAACGGTATCGAGCAGCGCGGTGGCGGTGGAGCCGCCGATGAACACGCCACCGCCGCCGTTGCCGCGCACGTCGATCACGCTGCCGTTGGCTTCGATGCGGCTGGCGGTGCTGCCGGTGGAGCCGGTCACGCGCACGCCGTAGGTCGCATCACCGTGCGTGGTGATCCGGCCACCCTGCACGGTGGCAACGCCGCCGGCGATCTCAACGCCATAACCGTAGGTGTCGGTCCAGGTGTCGATGCTGCTGTCGGTCAGCTGCAGGCGCGACTCATCGCTGGCCAGCCAGAATCCGGAGTAGCCATCACGAACATCGAACGCGGCATCGCTTGCGGTCAACTGTCCCCAGCTGTTGATGTTCACGCCATAGCCACCGACGGTGTAGAAGCTGCCGCCGTTGATCACTGCACTGGAATAGGTCTTGCTGATGCGGCTGCCGAGCAGGCGCATGCTGCCGCCCACCGAATGGGCTTCCACGTTCTCCAGCAGCAGGCTGCCGCCGCTGTCGATATCGAACCAACCGCCCTGCAGGTAGGTGTCGTACAGCTCGGCGCGGCTGCCCACGCCGTTGGCCGCCACGCCGGCAAGGATGCCACCGGGGGCGAGGGTGATGCGGCTGTTGCGGATCGTCAGCAGGCCGGCACTGTCGGCGCGCAGGCGGGCACCGCCGTCGGCGCTCATCCGCAGATCGGCCAGGTGCAGCTCGCTGCCCTTGCCGGATGCACCGGCCAGCGTGCCACCGGTCCCGGTCATTGAAAGACTGCCCCCGGCATAGTGGATCACGCCACCGTTGTAGGCCTGCACGCTGCCGAATCCGCTGCCGTTGCGCGTGGCATCGATGTCGACATCGCGCGCATCGATCACGCTGCCGGCACCATTGGCATACAGCGCATAGAAGCCCGTCCCGGTCGCCGGTGCGATCGACAGCGTTGCGTCGCGCAGCTGCACCTGGCCACCATTGGCAGCGGACACGCCGCTGCCATTGCCGGTCACGTGGATGCGGCTGCCGTCGATCAGCGCATTGCTGCCGGTACCGGTGACCGCAAGTGCGAAGCTGCCCGCACTGTGGGTGAGGACGTCGTCGGCACCCAGCTGCAGGGTGTCACCGTCGTTGACCAGCAGCGGGCCGGTGAGGTCTGCGGCATGCGCCGGCAGGGCTGCCCACAGCGCAGTGGCCAACAGGCTGGGAATGAGGGGTACGCGCTTTCCGTGCGCGCGCCCGTACGCACGGCCGTGCCGTGTGGGGGAGGCGTTCATGCTGATGGACTTCCTGTGGCAGGGCGCAGCGAGGCTGCGCGGACTGACGCGGCAGGGCCGCGTCGCTGCGGAAGTCCCACGCCACGGCAATTGCAGGCGCCATCGGACTTCCGTCCCCCACGGCGATGCGGCAACAGCCGGCAGGCGCACCTTGGCGGGATGTCTCCAGCCTAGAAATCGGCACTGTCCGATGGAATCAGGCGTTTCCTAAAGCGGTTGCAGGCCCCGTCGCAGGGCCGGCGGGATTCAGCCGGGAGTGGCCTCAGCCGAACAGCGAGGCCTGCAGGCAGTACTCGATCAGCGCCTGGTCGCTGTCCACACCGAGCTTGCGCATCGCGCTGATCTTCTGCGTGCTGACCGTCTTGGCGCTGCGCTGCAGCTGGCGTGCGATGTCGCCCACGCTCATGCCACTGGTGAACAGGCGGATCACCTCCAGCTCGCGCGGCGACAGCCGCGCACGGACCGCATCCGCATCGGCCGGTTCGCTCGCAGCTACCGGCAGCAGTCCCGGGGGGCGGTAGACGCGATCGGCCAGCACCACGCGCAGGGCCTGTACCAGGCTGCCCAATCCATGGCTCTTGAGCACCACGCCACCGGCGCCGGCGGCATACATCGCCGCGACCAACGACGGATTGGACACCATCGTCAGCACCAGCAGGCGCGTCTCCGGGAAGCTGCGGCGCAGGAACGAGATCAGCTTGATGCCGTCCCCGAAGCGATCGCCTCCCGGCATGCTGTAGTCGGTGATCACCGCCTGTGGCCGGGTCCGGGTCATCAGCTCGATCAGCGTCGCCGGATCGGCCGCTTCGCCCACGATGTCCAGGTCCAGTTCCCCGGCCAGTACGTCGCGGATGCCGGCAAGCACGATCGGGTGGTCGTCGGCGATGAGGATCCGTGTGGTCATGGCAGGGTCGGGTCGTCGGGAAGGGAGGGGGATGCAGCGTCGCGCAACGGATGCAGCAGCCGCTCGAGGCGTCGCTGGAACCCGGCAAGAGCGGCCGCCTGGGTGGCCAGGTCATCGCCGCCGGCAAGGCACTGTTCGATCTGCAGGCCGCTGTCGACCAGCGCAGGTGCACCGACGATCACCAGCGCGCCGCGGATGCGGTGCAGAACCTGCGCCACCCTGGCGGGATCGGCAGCGGCGATCGCCTGGCGCAGGCTGTCCAGGTCGGCCTGCATGGTCTGTACGAACAGCGACTGCATCTTCGCGGGAACCTGCAGCGGGGGATCCTTGTCGTGCGACGCAGTGGACGCAGGGCGCTCCTGCATCGCGACGGCCGGTGCATCGCCGTCGGTGATCCGGGTCAGCAGGCGCTGCAGGGCTTCCAGCGTGATCGGCTTGACCAGCACGCCCTGCATGCCCGATTCCTGGCAGCGTTGGCGTTCGGCCGGGTCGGCATTGGCCGTGGCGCCGTGGATGGGCACGCTGACACCCCGTGCCCGCAAGGCACGGGCCAGGCCGTAGCCATCCAGCCCGGGCATGTTCAGGTCGGTCAGCACCAGCGCGAACGCCCCTTGCTGCCAGTAGCCCAGCGCTTCATTGCCATCGCTGGCGACCACGGCGCGGCAGCCGAGCTGTTCCAGCTGGTCGCGCAGGATCGCCTGGTTGATCGGGTTGTCCTCGGCGACCAGCACCTGCAGGCCGAAATGGCGCGTCGCCGGCAGGCGCCCTTCGGCGCTGGCCGCCAGCGGTTGGCCGCTGGCCGCGGCCAAGGCCAGCACGATCGCGTCGAATCGATGCAGGCCGACCTGCCAGGCGCCATCGACCTGCCGTGGCCGCACCCCGCCTTCGCGGCAGGCGATCACGCGCGGTCCACCCGCCCATGCGGGCAGAGGGTCGTCCAGCACCAGCTCGAGCAGCACGGCGGACGATGGCAGGCCTGCTGCGCTGTCCTCCCGGTACACGCTGGCCTGTGCACCGCGCTGCTGCAGGCGCTCGCACAGCGATTGCACCAGTTCGCGCACGCTGCCCCGCACCTGTACCTGCAGGCCGGCGGGTAGTTGCGGCGGCGGGGCCTGCTGTGGATCCGGTGGAGCCGAGGGCAGCGGCAGTTCGACGCTGAAGCTGCTGCCCAGGCCGCTCTCGCTGACCACGCGCAGCTGGCCTTCCATCAACGCCACAAGATGCGCGCAGATGGCCAGCCCCAGGCCGGTGCCGCGCATCGCATCGGTGCCCGGGTTGGCCTGGAAAAATGGCTCGAACAGATGCGCCTGGTGTTCGCTGGCAATGCCGATACCGGTATCGGCCACCTGCCATTGCAGCCAGCAGCGTTGCTCCTGCCAGCGTGCCGAAACACGGACCACCACGCGCCCGCTGTCGGTGAACTTCAGTGCGTTGCTGATCAGGTTGTTGAGCACCTGTCGGATCCGCGCGGCATCACCGCACACCCCGGGCGGTACGTCGGCATCGATGCAGGCGTAGAACTGCAGCCCCTTGTTGGCGGCCGCGGCAGCATACGAGTCGAGCGCGTCCTCGGTCAGCCGCACTGGATCGAATGGGCTTGGCTCCAGGCTCAGTTGCCCGGCCTCGGCCTTGCTGACATCCAGGATGTCGCTGATCAGCTGCATCAGGGTCGAGGACGAACGCTGGATCGTTGCAAGGTAGTCCTGTTGCCGTGCATCCAGTGGCGTCAGCCCCAGCAGTTCAAGCGTGCCGAGCACACCGTACAGCGGCGTGCGGATCTCATGGCTCATCGTGGCCAGGAACTGGCTCTTCGCGCGGTTGGCCTGGTCGGCGGCGCGGCGCGCCTGCTGCAGCACCTGTTCGGCTTCATGCTGGCTGCTCAGGTCAATGAACAGGCACAGCACCGCCGGCTCACCGCGATAGCGCGCCGGTGTCGCCGTTACCAGCAGGTGGCGGCCTTCGGGCGTGGCGCAGGCCAGGCCATCGCCCAGCGTGGTGCCGCCGGCAGCCAGTACGCTGCGCCGCCACGGGCCATGCCAGCCGCCGGCATGATAGTCCTCGCCCAGCCAGCGGCGGGCGAGGGCGTTGTCCAGCAGCACATTGCCATCGGTACGACGCAGCAGGCACAGCCCGATCGGCGCGTTGTCCAGGATCGTGCGACTGAAGGCTTCGCTTTCCAGCAGGCGCGCGTGGTTGCTGCGCAGCGGCTCGATGACCGAACGCCGGTACGCGCGCAGCACCAGCGTGCCGCCCAGTGCCAGCAGCAGGGCGACCACGGTCGCGCCCAGCAATGGCCCCTGCGGGTGCTGGAACACCTGCCGCCAGCCGACGTGGTAGACCGCCAGCCAGCCGCGCTCGCTGCGCATGCGGAACTGCAGGCCAGCGAGGCCGGCCTGCCAGGAGGTGCCAGCCTCGCTGGCATCGGCTGCATCGCCCAGCAGGCGCTGGCCGTTGGCATCGAACAGCGACAGCCGCTGGAACACCGGGACACCCAGCACCTGGCGATAGTCATCGACACGGCCAGGATCGAGCAGGCAGGCCAGTGCGGCCTGCGAGTCCTTGTCGTCCTCACCCCACAGGCGCGCATCCTGCGGGGCGTTGGCGATGGCCAGCAGCCAGGTCTGCCGGTCGCGCCATGGCACGCCCACCCAGACGATGCCACCACGTTGCACCGCCGGTCGCGTACCCAGCACCCGGTGGATGTCGGCGATCGCCGGACGCAGGTGATGCGGGCTGTTCTGGCTCGCGTCGGTACCGGCGATCTGTACCGGTGCCAGCAGCCCGCGCGTGCCCTGGCCATCGACCAGCAGGCATTGCGGCGGTGGATAGCGCGAGGCCGACCAGAACGTGCCGTAGAAGCGCAGGAAACGGTCGCCCAGTTCAGTCGGTGGCGAAAGACTGGCCCCCTCGCTTCCGATCACCGCAAAGTTGGCGAACAAGGGCCCGCGTTGCAGCTCCACGCTGGCATCGGCGACCGGCTGCCCATGCGTGCCGACATCATGCAGCCGCCACTGGCGCAGAAAGCGCTCCTGCTCGCGCAGCGTGCCGTCCAGGCGGCGGAAGTGGTACTCGATCTTGCTGCGCTCTTCGTTGAACAGCTGCGAGCCGGCCGACAGCAGCAGTCCGGCCTGCAGCGTGGCCAGCACCACAACGCCGATCAGCAGGGCGTGGACGCGCAGTGAGCGGCGAGCGAGTCGGCGTACAGGAGCGGCCTCGGCCGGCATGGCAGGTCTCAGGGCAGGAAGCGGTCAGCGGCACCATGGGCAGCAACGGAGGGACATCCGCCACCGCTGCACAGACAGGATCGTCAATGCCACTTGATGATTTCGTGAAGCGGACGTGGAATCCGTGTCAGCGCAGGGCGGCTCGCGGCGACTCGTCCAACTGCGGCGCTTCTTCGTCCAGCAGGCGGGTGAACTCGTCCGACGGCAGCGCCTGCGAGATCAGGAAGCCCTGCACCTGGCTGCACCCCAGCTGGCGCAGGGCAGCCAGGTCGGCATCGCTTTCCACGCCCTCTGCCACGATGGTCAGGCCCAGCTGGTTGGCCAGCGCGATCACCGTCGTCAGGGTCAGGTGCAAGGCCGGGTCGCGCGCGCATCCGCTGACCAGCGCGCGGTCGATCTTGACCTCGGTGAAAGGGGTATTGACCAGGTTGTGGACCGAGCTCAGGCCCTGCCCGAAATCGTCCTGGGCCAGGCCGAAGCCCTTCATGCGCAGGCGGCAGGCGCCGGCATAGAAGTCGCTGACGTGCCGCGTGGTGCTGTTTTCCATCAGTTCGAAGCACAATTCACCGGGCGTACCGCCGTTGGCCAGGGTCAGTGCCAGCAGTTCGTCGGGCAGGTCCGACTGCTCCAGCAGGTGAGGGGGCAGGTTGATCGATACCGGTACCCGGAACCCTTGCTTGCGCCAGCGTGCCTGCGCGCTGATGCTGGCCTTGAGCATCATCCGCAGCAGATCGCCCTCCAGCCCGTAGCGGCAGATTGCCGGCAGGAAGCTGCCAGCGGCCAGCGTGCCCAGCTGCGGATGTCGCCAGCGCACCAGTGCTTCGGCCGCCACCACGCGTCCTGACTGCAGTGACTTCTTCGGTTGGAACCAGGCCGTCAGGCTGCCATCGGCCATGGCCTGGCGCAGCTGCGATGCATCCGGTTCGGGCGCAGCCGCCGCGCGCGTAGGGGCCTCGCCGGCGGCCGGACGCGCCTGCGCCAAGGCCTCGAACAGGGCGTCCACATCGGCGGCCGCCACCGGCTTGGGCAGCAGGCCGACCACATCCAGCCCCAGCGATTCGGCCATCAGCCGTGCCGAGGTCATCATCCGCCGCGGGGCCGCGCTGACCACCGCGAGGCGTGGCGGGCGCGGCTGTGCCGCCAGCGCCTGGATGAACTGGATGCCGTCCTGCCCGGGCATCAGCAGGTCGCTGACCACCAGGTCATAGGGCTGGCACGCACACAGCGCGATGGCCGCATCCACGTCTTCGCAGGCGTCGACCTGCACGCCTGCGTGGCTGCCGAACAGATTGGCCAGGAAACCACGCTGGAAGGGCTGGTCTTCCAGGATCAGGACACGCTGGGTCATGCGGGGTCTCCTTGGCGCAGTGAGGTGAGCGCCTTGCGCAGGCGTGCGATGTCGATGGGTTTGCTCAGGTAGCCCTGCATGCCACTGGCCAGGCAGCGCTCGCGCTCCTCGGCAGTGGCATTGGCGGTGGCGCCGATCACCGGCACCGGGTTGCCGTCCTCGCGCAGTTGCCGGGCCAACGCGTGGCCGTCCATGCGCGGCATGTTGATGTCGGTCACCACCAGGTCGAAAGACTGCTCTCGGCATCGCTGCAGGGCTTCCACGCCGTCCTGTGCCAGCTCCACGTCGCAGCCGAGGGTGCGCAGCTGCTCGGCCAGGATCACCCGGTTGATCGGGTTGTCTTCGACGGCCAGCACGTGCAGGCCCAGCGGCATCGGCGTTGCCGCGCGCGATGTTTCCGGCAGCGCCGCACGTTGCTGCTGCACGTTGGCCAGTGCATTGCCGATCGCGGTCATCCCATGCAGGGTCACCACCAGGCTGCCATCGGCGGCAACGGTGGGCTGGTCGCCGCCGTCGATCGATGCCACCACGCGAGGGCCTGCCCAGGCCAGCGGCATCCCGGCCTCGCCGTCCATCAGGATCGCGCCGTCATGGTCCAGCAGTGCAGGGTCGCCCTGCAGGGGCTGTGCGTTGGCACCCCAGCGACGCAGCCAGCCGCAGGCACTGTCGACCAGTTCGCGATCACGGCCGCGCACCAGGATCGGCGGCTCCGGCAGCAGGGTCGGGCCATCCTCGGCGGCGGCCAGCACCGGCAAGGGCAGGCGCACGCTGAAGCTGCTGCCCAGGCCGGGCTCGCTCACCACCTGCAGCTCGCCGCTCATCAGGCGCACCAGGCGGTCGCTGATGGACAGGCCCAGCCCGGTGCCCTGTGCACTGGCCGCGCCGCGGACCTGGCGGAACGGTTCGAACAACCGCGCCTGTTCCTCCGCGGCGATGCCCACGCCGGTATCGGTGACCTGCCAGGCCAGCACGCTCGATTCACCTTCGCGCTGTACCTGGCGCACGCGCAGTACCACCCGGCCATGCTCGGTGAACTTGATCGCGTTGCTGAGCAGGTTGCCCAGCACCTGGCGGATGCGGTCGGCATCACTCAGCACGCGCGTGGGCAGGCGCGGGTCGGTGCAGACCAGGATCTGCAGGCCCTTGCAGGTGGCCGATGCGGCGAAGCTGCGCAGCACGCTCTCGGTCAGCTCGCGCGGCGAGAACGGCGCCGGCTCCAGGCTGAGCTGCCCGGATTCGATCTTGGAAACATCCAGCACATCGCTGATCAACTGCAGCAGGACCGATGAGGAACTCTCGATGGTGCGCAGGTACTGCGACTGCCGGGCGTCCAGCGAGGTGTGCCCGAGCAGCTCCAGCGTGCCCAGCACGCCGTAGAGCGGAGTACGGATTTCATGGCTCATGGTGGCCAGGAACGCGCTCTTGGCCTGGTTGGCCGCATCGGCGGCCTGGCGTGCCGACGACAGCGCGGCCTGTGCCTGGCGGTGCCGGGAAATGTCATGGAACACGCACAGCAGCACGTCGTCGCCCTGGTAGCGGCAGGCCGCGTGCAGCACCTGCAGCTGACGACCGTCGCGGGTGGTGAATTCCAGTCCACGCCCGCGCTCGCCGGCATGTCCGCGCCATGGCGCCTGCCAGTCGCTGTGTTCGCCTTCTTCGCCAAGCCAGTCGCGTAGCAGCTGGTTGGAGAGCAGCAGCGCGCGGTCGCTGCGGCGCAGGACGCAGATGCCGACCGGCGCCATGTCGATCACCGTCGAACTGAAATCCAGGTTCTCCAGCAGCCTGCGCTGTTGCTGCAGGGCCGGCTGGATCAGCTGGAGGTCCACGCGATGCCGCAGCAGGCGCAGCGCGACGCCGGCCAGCAGCAGCAACAGCGCGCAGACCAGCAGCGGCACCGCCAGGTCACCCAGCAGCAGTTGCGACGGCAGGTGGTAGACCAACCGCCAGCCGTCGTTGCCGACACTTTTCACCAGCGCTACACCGCGCGGAAGCCCGCCACTCCACAGCGTGCCGAAGCTGTCGTCCTGGCGTTCCCGCAGGGTCTTCCAGCCCGCACCATCCAGACGCGGGGTCTGGCTGGACAATGCCGGCTGCCCTGCACGGTCGAGCAGCGCATAGCCGCCGATGCCCTGGCCGTCGATCATGCTCGCCGCCGCCGCGCCATCGAGCAGCAGCACCAGCCACTGCGTCGGATGCGGGCCGGCCTGTACCGGCTGCGCCAATGCAACGCCACTGTCACCCGGGCGCAGCCAGTGCACCGGGTCGGCCGCCTCCAGGCTGCCGCTGCGTGCCTGCAGCGCACGCAGCGATGGCAGGTGCGCCAGGTCCACGTCGACCTCGCCGCCGGCCAGCCAGTGCGTGCCGTGCGCATCGACCAGCAGCAGATGCGTCTGCAGTGCCTGCAGCGTGTGTTCGGCGCGCGCTGACAACAGCAGCCGCTGGCCCGGTTGGCCGCCAGCACCATCCAGCGGCACCTGGCGCATGCCTTCGCTGTCCGCCGCAGGTGCATCCGGGTTGCCCCTCACCACCGAATCGCCCAGATAGCGCAGCAGGGCTTCGCGCTGGTCGAAATAGATCTGGGCCCTGTAGGCCGCTGCATTCATCTCGCGGCGATGGGTCGAGATGTCCTCGGTGAATGCCGTGAGCAGGTAGAAGCCGGCCGCGGCGGCCAGGCAGACGAAGACGCACACGGTCAAGCAGCGCAGCAGCACCGACGCGGTGGTCGATGGCACGGCCTGCTGCAGCGAAGGGCGGGGGAAGCGGAACATGCAACGATGCTAGGGAGCGGCGCGCGCGGCGCGGAATCAGCTGTTTCCTAAAATCCCCGGCTGGCCGGTCGGGCCGGAGCCTGCGCGCGGGTACCGTTCAGGCGGCGGAAAAAAAGAACCCCCGCCGAAGCGGGGGTCTCCTGTATCGGCGCTGGCCGGGCGCTTACAGCGCGCTGCCACCGAACTTGTGGGTGTACTGCAGGTTGATCGTGCGCCCCACGCTGTCGAACCAGGACACGTCGTAGTACGGGTATGCAGTGTAGGTACGGTCCTTCGGCGGCATCTTGTTGAACACATTGACCACCGACAGCGACAGGCGCGAGTGGTCGTCGAAGCGGTACTGCAGCGAGGCGTTGTAGCGATAGGTCGCCTTCACGTACGGGCTGTCGCCGCTGTCCCAGTCGAACACCTGGTCGTAGCTGTCCGAGGTCGGCAGCTTGCCCAGGCGCGAACCGTACACCGTTGCCGACCACGCATCCTTTTCCCAGGTCACGCTCAGGCTGGTCTTGGTGCGTGGGATGTCGAAGCCGCTGTTCACTGCGAACTGGTCTTCGGTGCGGTCGCCCGGGTAGCGCTGGAAGTCATGCTTCTTCACCCAGGTGTGGGTGCCGTTGAAGATGAAGTCGCCGATGCCCGTCTGCAGGCGGTAGCGCAGGCCGACGTCGATGCCGGAGGTGGATTCGCGGGCGACGTTGATCGGCGCCACGCGCACGCCATACAGGCGCCCGTCGTTGCTGCGGGTGATGCGGGCGAGTGCATCCACGCAGGTCGGCGAGGTGATGTCGGCGCTGCCCAGGCGGCAGTTCGCTTCGTTGGCCAGGATCGTGCGCACGTCCATGTCCTGCACCTGGTCGCGCATGTCGATGTCGAACCAGTCCACCGACAGGTCCAGGCCGACGGTCGGCGACCAGACGAAGCCGGCACTCCACGAGGTGCTGGTTTCCGGGTCGAGCTGGCGGTTGCCGGTGCGGCTGCGGATCAGGTTGCGCTCGTAGTCGGCGCAGTCGGTGGCGCCGTCGGCGCGGCAGCTGTACAGGTCTTCGGCGGTGGTCTCATCGTTGCCCGGGCCGGCGAATACATAGTGCAGGTCCGGCGCACGGAACGCGGTGCCATACGAACCGCGCACCAGCAGCGTGTCGATCGGGCGCCATTCCAGGCCACCGCTCCAGGTCGCCTTGCCGATGGTGTGGCCGGAATAGCGGTACTGGTCGTAGCGGCCGGCCACGCTCAGGTTGACCGTTTCGTGCAGCGGCATGCGCAGCTCGGCCGCCGTAGCCCAGCGGTTGCGCGAACCTTGGCCGTCCGAATCCTTCCAGCTGTAATAGTAGTACTGGGTCGCCAGCGGATCAGGATTGAGCGAGTACGCCTGCTGGCCCACTTCCACGGTCGCGGCGAAACCGGCGTCACCGCCGGGCAGGCCGAACAGCGCGGAATTGGTCAGAGTGAATGCCGCCGTCTCCGTGCGCGACTTCGGCGTGTAGGTGGTACGCGCGGCGATCGAATCATACTCGGCGCGGGTCAGCGGCCGGTACAGGCGTGACGGGTCGGCGTTGTAGATCGGGAAACCGTCGTCATCCACGCCCAGCTGCGGGCCGAGGAACAGGTCATTGGCCTTGGCGGCGATGATCTGCGCCCAGCTGATCCGCGACTGGTACTGCGAATGGCTCAATGCCGCTTCGTAGTCCCAGTTGCCGGCCAGGTTGCCCTTGAAGCCGGTGGTCACGCTGAAGGTCTTCTGCGTGCTGCGCACCATGGCATTGCGCAGGCCACCCATTTCCTCGGGCGAGAACTGGCGCTGCCAGAACTCGATCTCGCCGGTCGCTTCGTTGTTGAAGTAGCCCGACTCATCGCCGTTGGCGTCCATGCGGCCCCACTTGGTGACGTCGCGCATCAGCGACATCGTGTGATAGCCCAGCTGCACATCGGCGAACCACTGCTGGCCATTGTCGAAGTCGTAGCTCAGCGAGGCGTAGCCATTGGCACCACGGCGCTTGCTGAGGATGGTGCCGTAGCCGATCGAGCTGTCGCTTCCGCAGTAATAGCCATAGCGCGGGCGGTAGGCGCGGTAGGTGCTGCCCTGGTTCTGGCCGGACAGCGCTTCGCAGGTGGCCGCGCCCGGGTCCAGGTAGTCATCGTTGTAGTCGGTGCGCAGGTAGGCGCGGCGGGCGATGCGCGAACCCTCGGTGGGGCCGTCCTGGGTCGAGTCCTGGATGTCGCGCTCATAGGCCCACAGCGGCGTCTGCGACTGCAGTTCCACGCTGTACACCGCGTTGAAGTTGCCACGGCTGAAACCGCTGGCGATGCTCATGTCGAACGACTCGCCACCGCCTTCAGTGGTGGTGCCCATGCGCATGTCGATCGTGGTGCCGTCGGCCTTCTTCTTCAGGATGAAGTTGACCACGCCGGCGATCGCGTCCGATCCATAGATGGCCGAGGCGCTGCCGGTCAGTACTTCAATGCGCTCGATCATCCCCAGCGGAATGTTGGAGACATCGGTGAAGTTGCTGCGGCCCTTGAACGGCATCGGGAAGTCGGCGATACGGCGGCCATTGACCAGCACCAGCGTGTGGTTCGGGCCCAGGCCGCGCAGGTCCACCTGCTGGGCACCCGGCGAGAAGTCGGCGCCGCTGGAAGACTGCTGGCTCTGCGTCTCACCGCCGTTCTGGGTCATCGCACGCAGCACGTCCGGCACGCTGGTGAAGCCACTGGAACGGATCTGTTCGGCGTTGATCACCGTGATCGGGGCGGGGCCTTCCACCTGGGCGCGCGGAATGCGCGAACCGGTGACCTGCACCGCGTCCAGTTGTTGTACCGGAGAGGACGCCGGAGCCTGGGCGGCCGCGGAAGCAGCCACACCCATCAACGCGAGCTGGATCGACCACGCCATCGCCTTTCTACGCATGAGGAATTCTCGGAAATGAAGCCGGCCCGCAGAGGAGGGGCCTGTCCCCCATTCAGATTTCCGGAATGGGCGCGCGCATTTAACGCCTTTTTTATGTCCTTGACTACTGGGTCCCTATCTGGCAAAGAGTGAAAACGCTTGCAAGTCGATTTTGTTCAGGGAGATCAAGATGCGACGCGTTCACCGGACCCTGCGTACCCCTGTTGCCTGGCTGGCGCTGCTGATGCTGGCCTGGCCGTCGGCCGCGCAGGATCTGCAGGGCCCGGGCTTTTCCTATTACGAGGTCGGCGACCTTGAGGCCCCACGTCCCGGGCCGCGTGCATCCGCGATGATGCTGATGGGCGGTGGC
The DNA here is from genome assembly GCF_000284595.1 of Stenotrophomonas maltophilia D457. Taxonomy (GTDB): domain Bacteria; phylum Pseudomonadota; class Gammaproteobacteria; order Xanthomonadales; family Xanthomonadaceae; genus Stenotrophomonas; species Stenotrophomonas muris. Next base: position 879,103 of record NC_017671.1, read on the forward strand.
GAGTGGGTGCCGGATGCCTTCCAGTGGTGGTTGAAGCAGGCCGGCAATGGCCGTGTACTGATCCTGCGTGCCTCCGGTGGCGATGAACTGCAGGACCGCCTGTACCGCGAGATCGGCGGCACCACCGCGGTACAGACGCTGGTCTTCGACAGCCGCCGCGGTGCCGATGATCCAGCCGTGCTGCGCGTGGTCGCTGCGGCCGATGCCATCTTCATTGCCGGCGGCGACCAGTCGCGCTACATCCGCTTCTGGAAGGGCACCGCACTCAACCGCGCGCTCAACGCCCATGTACGCGCCGGCAAGCCGATTGCCGGTACCAGCGCTGGCCTGGCCATCCTCGGCGGCTATGCCTATGGCGCCATGGATGGCGGCAGCATCAGCTCGGCCGGTGCGCTGGCCGATCCGATGGGCAGCGCAGTCACCATGGACAGTGGCTTCCTGCAGATGCCCTACCTGCAGCGCGTGGTCACCGACACCCATTTCGACAAGCGTGACCGCCTTGGCCGCCTCATCGTGTTCGTGGCACGCGCCGCGCAGGACAGCGGCGACCCTGACATCGTCGGCATCGGCGTTGATGAGGACACCGCCCTGTGCGTGGAGCCCGATGGCCAGGCCCAGGTCTACAGCGCTGATGGCGAGGGCAAGGTCTGGGTGGTCAGCCCCGGTCGTGATGCCGATCGCCTGGTCGAGGGCGAACCATTGCGCTTCCATGCCGTTCCAGTGACCGTGGTCGCCAGTGGCAGCCGCATGCGCCTGGACGATTTCCAGGCCGAGGCCGACTACCAGGCCGTGGCCGACATCAGCGACGGCGAAATCGAGTTCACGCTTCGGTAGCGCCGGCCGCTGGCCGGCAACTCACTTCCCTGACCTGATGCGCCCCTTGCGGCCAGCGGCCGGCGCTACCCTGCAATCCATTCCCTTGTCCTGCTGGAGACGTACCTGATGAAACTGCGCCTGGCGCTGTCCGCGCTGCTGTCCTTGCCATTGATCGCCCAGGCCGCCCCGGCTGCGTCGCCATTGCTGGTCATCCATGGCGGCGCCGGCGTCGAACGCAAGGACCTGTCGCCAGCCGAAGAGAAGGCTGCGCGCGATGCGTTGCGCGCCGCACTGCTGAAAGGCCATGCCGAACTGGCGGCCGGTCGTCCGGCGCTTGCAGCGGTCACTGCGGCAATCACCGTGCTGGAGGACGATCCGACCTTCAACGCTGGCAAGGGCGCAGTGTTCACCCATGACGGCCACAACGAGCTGGATGCGGCGGTGATGGACGGTGCCACCCAGGCAGCAGGTGCGGTGGCAGGCGTGCAGCGGGTGCGCAACCCGATCCTGCTGGCGCAGACCGTGATGCAGAAGTCCAGGCACGTGATGATGGTAGGGCAGGGTGCCGAAGCCTTCGCGGTGGAGCAGGGCATTGCTCTGGTTGATCCCTCCTACTTCCGCACGGAGAAGCGTTGGCAGCAGCTGCAGCGCGCGCTTAAGGAAGAGGCCAATGGCCAGGCCCATGCCGACCTGGAGACCGCAAAGCACTTCGGTACCGTCGGTGCGGTCGCGCTGGATGCGCAGGGGCAGCTGGCCGCCGGCACCTCCACGGGCGGCATGACCAACAAGCGCTATGGCCGGGTGGGTGACTCGCCGATCATCGGCGCCGGCACCTGGGCCGATGCGCGCTGTGCGGTGTCGGGCACCGGCTGGGGCGAGTACTACATCCGCACCGCGGCCGCGCACGAGATCTGTGCGCGCATGCGCTACCAGGGGCAGAGCCCGGAGCAGGCCGGCAAGGGCGTGATCAACGAGACGATTCCGCAGATGGGCGGCGACGGTGGTGCGATCGTGCTTGCCGCGGACGGCAGAATGGCCACGCCGTTCAACACCCAGGGCATGTATCGGGGCTGGATCGGCGCCGACGGAGTCCCCCATGTCGCAATTTTCGCCAGCGAGACCCTGCCGGTCCCCGGCCAATAACCTTGCGTATCAATGGGTTTGCGACAACGTGTGAAAAAGATGGAAAAAAGCGTTGACAGCCCCCCGTCCCATCAGCAGAATAAGCGGCTCACCACCACACACCGCAACGCTTCGGCGGCAACGGAATGGGGTGGTAAGGAGGGATACCCAAGCGGCCAACGGGGGCAGACTGTAAATCTGCTGGCTTACGCCTTCGGTGGTTCGAATCCACCTCCCTCCACCAGTTTCACGTTGTGACATTCCCGGCGCGGGAGTAGTTCAATGGTAGAACCTCAGCCTTCCAAGCTGATGGTGCGGGTTCGATTCCCGTCTCCCGCTCCATTGAATGAACTTTGAATCTTATCGAGTTCATGTCATAATGCAAAACTCGGCTCACGTAGCTCAGTCGGTAGAGCACTTCCTTGGTAAGGAAGAGGTCGAAGGTTCGATTCCTTTCGTGAGCACCATCTTAAGCATCACCTCTCAGACGAATTCGAGATAAGCAGCCATGGCCAAGGGTAAGTTCGAGCGCACCAAGCCGCACGTCAATGTCGGCACCATCGGTCACGTCGACCACGGCAAGACCACGCTGACCGCCGCACTGACCAAGATCGGTGCCGAGCGCTTCGGTGGCGAGTTCAAGGACTACTCCTCGATCGACGCCGCGCCGGAAGAAAAGGCTCGTGGTATCACGATCTCGACCGCGCACGTCGAATACGAATCCCCGATCCGTCACTACGCCCACGTTGACTGCCCGGGCCACGCTGACTACGTCAAGAACATGATCACCGGTGCCGCCCAGATGGACGGCGCGATCCTGGTGTGCTCGGCCGCTGACGGCCCGATGCCGCAGACCCGTGAGCACATCCTGCTGTCGCGCCAGGTCGGCGTGCCGTACATCGTCGTGTTCCTGAACAAGGCCGACATGGTCGACGACGCCGAGCTGCTCGAGCTGGTCGAGATGGAAGTGCGCGAACTGCTGAGCAAGTACGAGTTCCCGGGCGACGACACCCCGATCATCGCCGGTTCGGCCCGCCTGGCGCTGGAAGGCGACCAGAGCGACATCGGCGTGCCGGCCATCCTGAAGCTGGTCGACGCGCTGGACAGCTGGATTCCGGAGCCGGAGCGTGCGATCGACAAGCCGTTCCTGATGCCGGTGGAAGACGTGTTCTCGATCTCGGGCCGCGGCACCGTGGTGACCGGTCGTATCGAGCGCGGCGTGATCAAGGTTGGCGACGAAATCGAAATCGTCGGCATCCGTCCGGTGCAGAAGACCACCGTGACCGGCGTTGAAATGTTCCGCAAGCTGCTGGACCAGGGTCAGGCAGGCGACAACGCTGGCCTGCTGCTGCGCGGCACCAAGCGTGACGACGTCGAGCGTGGCCAGGTGCTGGCCAAGCCGGGCACGATCAAGCCGCACACCAAGTTCGAAGGCGAAGTGTACGTCCTGTCGAAGGACGAAGGCGGCCGCCACACCCCGTTCTTCAATGGCTACCGTCCGCAGTTCTACTTCCGCACCACCGACATCACCGGCGCAGCTGCGCTGCCGGAAGGCGTCGAAATGGTGATGCCGGGTGACAACGTCAAGATGGTCGTCACCCTGATCAACCCGGTGGCAATGGACGAAGGCCTGCGCTTCGCCATCCGCGAAGGCGGCCGTACCGTCGGCGCCGGCGTGGTCTCGAAGATCATCGAGTAAGCCTGCAGTACCGGTGGTTGCATAGCGCCGCCGGTTACGCGAATGGCGGGCCGGGAACCTCGGTCCGCCTTCGCCGTCTAAGGGAAGGCAAGTTTTCAACGTACGCCAGTAGCTCAATTGGCAGAGCAGCGGTCTCCAAAACCGCAGGTTGGGGGTTCGAGTCCCTCCTGGCGTGCCATCTGCCCACCTTACCCAGCGGCCTGCGCCGCTAAAGCAGACACAGCCGGATGAATAGCAAGATCGAACACTCCAAGGACAACTCCGCCAATGGTGGAGATATCGTCAAGTATGTCGCCGCATCGTTGCTGGTGCTGGCCGGTCTGTTCGTCTGGTTCTGGTTCTCCGCCGACTCCGGTCGCGCCGCCCAGCTGGGTGCGTGGGCGGGTCAGGTGCGTGCGTTGGCGGTCGTGGTCGGTCTGGTTGGCGGTATCGGCGTGTTCATGCTGACCGGCAAGGGGCGCGACACCCGCGAATTCCTCTCCGAGTCGCGCTTCGAACTGCGCAAGGTGGTCTGGCCGACGCGCCAGGAAGCCATCCGCATGACCTGGGTCGTGATCGTCGTGGTGCTCATCCTCAGCCTGCTGCTGGGTGGCTTCGACTTCCTGATCCAGAAACTGACTCAGTGGTTCCTGAGCCGCTAAGGAGAATTGCATGAAGCGTTGGTACGTCGTTCACGCCTATTCGGGCTTCGAGAAGTCGGTGGCGCAGGCCCTGCGCGATCGCATCGTCCGTGATGGCATGGAAGAGCGCTTCGGCGACGTCCTGGTTCCAACCGAAGAAGTGGTCGAGATGCGCGCTGGCCAGAAGCGCCGCTCCGAGCGCAAGTTCTTCCCGGGCTATGTGCTGGTCCAGATCGAGACCCACGAAGAAGCCGGCATTCCGCGCATCGACAACGAAAGCTGGCACCTGGTCAAGGAAACCCCGCGCGTGATGGGCTTCATCGGCGGTACCGCTGATCGTCCGCTGCCGATCGCCGATTCCGAGGCCGAGGCCATCCTGAACCGCGTTCAGGAAGGTGTCGAGAAGCCGCGTCCCAAGGTGCTGTTCGAGCCGGGCCAGATGGTCCGCGTCACCGACGGTCCGTTCAATGATTTCAATGGCGTCGTCGAAGAAGTCAACTACGAGAAGAGCCGTCTGCGCGTCTCGGTGCTGATCTTCGGTCGTGCGACCCCAGTCGAGCTCGAGTTCGGCCAGGTCGAAAAGGCCGTCTGACCTGTCTGTAGCGTCGAGCATGGCTCGGCGTCGGACCAGAAACCGGGCCTGGCCCGGTTTCGTTCGTTTACCTGCCGCTTCAGGCATGTGAAGAAAAAACCTGTTATAGTGCGCGGCTCCCTGCTGGGAAAGCCAGCAGGATGAGGCCGCCGCAAGGTGGCCTTCAGCATGATTTCAAAACGCGATGCCGGGACGCGTGATTCCCGGTCCGATGGGGAGCCTGTTGTCGAAAGGCGCTAGCACCCGGAGAGCACTCACATGGCAAAGAAAGTTGTCGGTTACATCAAGCTGCAGGTGAAGGCCGGTCAGGCCAACCCCTCGCCGCCGGTCGGTCCTGCGCTGGGTCAGCGTGGTCTGAACATCATGGAATTCTGCAAGGCGTTCAACGCTGCCACGCAGAAGCTCGAGCCGGGTCTGCCGGTTCCGGTGATCATCACGGCCTACTCGGACCGTACGTTCACCTTCATCACCAAGAGCACCCCGGCCACCACCCTGCTGAAGAAGGCCGCTGGCATCTCGTCGGGCTCCAAGCGCCCGAACACCGAGAAGGTCGGCAAGGTCACCCGTAAGCAGCTGGAAGAGATCGCCAAGGCGAAGGAACCGGATCTGACTGCCGCCGACCTGGACGCCGCCGTGCGTACCATCGCTGGCTCTGCCCGTTCCATGGGCCTCGTGGTGGAGGGTTAATAAGATGGCACAGACCAAGCGTGAGAAGGCCATCAAGGCCGCCGTCGTTCCGGGCAAGGCGTACGCCTTCGAGGACGCGATCAACATCCTGAAGACCGCCACCAAGGCCAAGTTCGTCGAGTCGATCGACGTTGCCGTGCGCCTGGGCGTCGATGCGAAGAAGTCCGACCAGCAGGTCCGTGGCTCCACCGTGCTGCCGGCCGGTACCGGCAAGTCGGTCCGCGTCGCCGTGTTCGCTCCGGCCGGTGCCAAGGCTGATGAAGCCCTGGCCGCTGGCGCCGAAGCCGTCGGTATGGACGATCTGGCCGAGAAGATGCAGGCCGGTGATCTGAACTATGACGTCGTCATCGCGACCCCGGACGCCATGCGTGTCGTCGGTAAGCTGGGCACCGTGCTGGGCCCGCGCGGCCTGATGCCGAACCCGAAGGTCGGCACTGTTTCCCCGAACCCGGGTGAAGCCGTGAAGAACGCCAAGTCGGGTCAGGTCCGTTACCGCACCGACAAGGCCGGCATCATCCACTGCACCATCGGCAAGGCCGACTTCGCCGAAGACGCGCTGAAGTCGAACCTGACCGCGCTGCTGCTGGACCTGATCAAGGCCAAGCCGGCCACCTCGAAGGGCACCTACCTGCAGAAGGTTTCGGTCAGCTCGACGATGGGCCCGGGCGTCACCGTCGACCAGTCGTCGCTGACCCTGAAGTAATTGTTTCAAGCGGTCACGGTACCTTCGGTGCCGTGACCGTGACATTTGAAGGCATCGCTGGCAGTGCATCGCCTGCGGTAGCCGTCAAAGACCGCAGGCGCGGTCGTGGCAATACCGGCGACGGGCACGGAAGCTCGATCTGGCAAGGAGTCGCCGCCGGAGCAGTCATGAGCGCTTAATCGATTCCCCGGAATCACCCTGCGTAGATGGTGCCCTTCTGGAGTTTTTCTGGTTCACGCACGTCTGGGTTTCCCAGGTTGGCCCACTCCAGGTCTAGAACGGCCCACCCCCGGAACATCATCCCGATGTTCCCGGCGTCCAGGACGGATGCCGCACAGGACCGCACACGGCAGGAGCCGTAAGCGGAGTTCAATAGGAGGAGTGCAATGGCTCTCAATCTGTCCCAGAAGCAAGAAGTAGTCGCCGAGCTGGCAGACGTCGCCGCCAAGGCCCACTCCTTGATCGCAGCCGAATACGCTGGCACCACGGTCGCCCAGATGACCGCGATGCGCAAGCAGGCTCGTGAAACCGGTGTTTTCTTGAAGGTTGTCAAGAACACCCTGGCTTCGCGCGCCGTTGAAGGCACCGAGTTCGCAGTCGCCCAGGACCAGATGGTTGGTCCGCTGCTGTACGCGTTCTCGCTCGAGGAGCCCGGCGCTGCCGGTCGCCTGATCAAGGAAGCCGCCAAGGGCAACGACAAGCTGAAGGCTAAGGTCGTCGCCATCGGTGGCGAAGTGTTCCCGGCAAGCCACGTCGAAGTGCTGGCCTCGCTGCCGACCCGCGACCAGGCCCTGGCCATGCTGGCCCGCGTCCTGACCGAGCCGGTCACGATGTTTGCCCGCGCCATCAAGGCCGTTGGCGAGAAGCAGGGGGTGGCGATGTCGCCGCCGACGCTGCCGAGCCGGCCGCCGAGACCGCCTGAGTTTCGACTTACCGTGGTTCCTGACGGAACCTCAACCCAGAAAATCATCCAAAGGTATTAATCATGTCCCTTACCAACGAACAGATCGTCGACGCCATCGCCGAGAAGTCCCTGATGGAAGTGATGGAGCTGGTCAAGGCCATCGAAGAGAAGTTCGGCGTCTCCGCCGCTGCTCCGGTTGCCGTGGCTGCTGCCGCTGGCCCGGCCGCTGCTGTTGAAGAGCAGACCGAGTTCACCGTCACCCTGAAGACCGCCGGCGAGAAGAAGGTCGAGGTCATCAAGGCCGTCCGCGCCATCACCGGCCTGGGCCTGAAGGAAGCGAAGGACCTGGCCGAAGCCGGTGGCGTCCTGAAGGAAGGCGCTTCGAAGGAAGACGCCGAGAAGATGAAGAAGGACCTGGAAGCTGCTGGCGCGACTGTCGAAGTCAAGTAAGCAGTTACCTTGCATCGTCACCGATTCACGGCGATGCAGCCAAGGCTGGGGGCGTAAGCCTCCGGCCTTTGGTCGTTGTTGCGGTACCGGTAGGGTCGACTGTTAGTCGACTGTTTCAAAAGCAGGAAAAAGCCCAACACGGGCTGCAGTCAAACCCCGGCAGGCCAGCGCACGGCGCGGCAGCGGGGGAGTGGTAGCAGACGAGTTGGCAGTTGGAAGTAGCGGGAGAAGGCGTGCTGGTGCCGGCAATACCAGCGACTTCCAACTGACAATTTCAAGTTCCCTTCGGATCGTGGGCGCACGATCCGCACAACAAGGTGGAAGACCTCATGACGTCCTATTCGTTCACCGAAAAAAAGCGTATCCGCAAGGATTTCGGCAAGCAGCGCTCGATTCTCGAAGTGCCGTTCCTGCTCGCCATCCAGGTGGATTCCTATCGTGAATTCCTGCAGGAAAACGTCGATCCGGCCAAGCGCACGGACCACGGCCTGCACGCTGCGCTGAAGTCGGTCTTCCCGATCGCCAGCTACAGCGGCAATGCTGCCCTGGAATACGTCGGCTACAAGCTGGGCGAACCGGTCTTCGACGAGCGTGAGTGCCGCCAGCGCGGCATGAGCTACGGCGCCCCGCTGCGCGTGACCGTGCGCCTGGTGATCTACGACCGTGAGTCGTCGACCAAGGCCATCAAGTACGTGAAGGAGCAGGAGGTCTATCTGGGCGAAATCCCGCTGATGACCGAGAACGGCACCTTCATCGTCAACGGCACCGAGCGCGTCATCGTCTCGCAGCTGCACCGCTCGCCGGGCGTGTTCTTCGACCACGACCGTGGCAAGACCCACAGCTCGGGCAAGCTGCTGTACAGCGCCCGCATCATTCCTTACCGCGGTTCCTGGCTGGACTTCGAGTTCGACCCGAAGGACGCGCTGTTCACCCGTATCGACCGCCGCCGCAAGCTGCCGGTGTCGATCCTGCTGCGCGCGCTTGGTTACAGCAACGAGGAGATGCTGGCCGAGTTCTTCGAGATCAACACCTTCCACATCAATCCGGATGAAGGCGTCCAGCTGGAGCTGGTGCCGGAGCGCCTGCGTGGCGAAACCCTGGGCTTCGACCTCGCCGACGGCGACAAGGTCATCGTGGAAGCCGGCAAGCGCATCACCGCGCGCCACATCAAGCAGCTGGAAGCCTCGGGCATCGCCGCCCTGGCCGTGCCGGACGACTACATCGTCGGCCGCATCCTGTCGCACGACGTGGTCGATGCCTCCACCGGCGAGCTGCTGGCCCAGGCCAACGACGAGATCACCGACGAGCAGCTGCAGGCCTTCCGCAAGGCCGGCGTTGACGCGGTCGGCACCCTGTGGGTGAACGACCTGGATCGTGGTCCGTACCTGTCCAACACCCTGCGCATCGATCCGACCAAGACCCAGCTGGAAGCCCTGGTCGAGATCTACCGCATGATGCGTCCGGGCGAGCCGCCGACCAAGGATGCCGCGCAGAACCTGTTCCACAACCTGTTCTTCACCTTCGAGCGCTACGACCTGTCCGCGGTCGGCCGCATGAAGTTCAACCGTCGCGTGGGCCGCAAGGAAACCACCGGCGAAGCCGTGCTGTACGACAGCAAGTACTTCGGTGAGCGCAACGACGAAGAGTCCAAGCGCCTGGTCGCTGCCCACGGCGACAGCTCCGACATCCTGGACGTGATCAAGGTCCTGACCGAGATCCGCAACGGTCGCGGCGTGGTCGATGACATCGATCACCTGGGCAACCGTCGCGTGCGTTCGGTCGGTGAAATGGCCGAGAACGTGTTCCGCGTCGGCCTGGTCCGCGTCGAGCGCGCGGTCAAGGAGCGCCTGTCGATGGCCGAGTCGGAAGGCCTGACCCCGCAGGAACTGATCAACGCCAAGCCGGTCGCCGCTGCCATCAAGGAGTTCTTCGGCTCCTCGCAGCTGTCGCAGTTCATGGACCAGAACAACCCGCTGTCGGAAGTGACTCACAAGCGTCGCGTCTCGGCCCTGGGTCCGGGCGGTCTGACCCGCGAGCGCGCCGGCTTCGAAGTGCGCGACGTGCACCCGACCCATTACGGCCGCGTCTGCACCATCGAAACCCCGGAAGGCCCGAACATCGGCCTGATCAACTCGCTGGCCGTGTACGCCCGCACCAACCAGTACGGTTTCCTCGAGACCCCGTACCGCAAGGTCGTGGACGGCAAGGTCTATGACGAAGTCGAGTTCCTGTCGGCGATCGAAGAAAACGAGTACGTCATTGCGCAGGCCAACGCGCTGACCGACGCCAAGGGCACCCTGACCGAGCAGTTCGTCCCGTGCCGCTTCCAGGGCGAATCGCTGCTGAAGCCGCCGGCGGAAGTCCACTTCATGGACGTCTCGCCGATGCAGACCGTGTCGATCGCGGCCGCGCTGGTTCCGTTCCTGGAGCACGATGACGCCAACCGCGCACTGATGGGCGCCAACATGCAGCGTCAGGCCGTGCCGACCCTGCGTGCGCAGAAGCCGCTGGTCGGTACCGGCATCGAGCGCGCCGTGGCGCGTGACTCCGGTGTGACCGTGAACGCCCGTCGTGGTGGCGAGATCGTGCAGATCGACGCGGCCCGCATCGTGGTCAAGGTCAACGAGGAAGAGATCGTTGGCGCCACCGACGCAGGCGTGGACATCTACAACCTGGTCAAGTACACCCGTTCGAACCAGAACACCTGCATCAACCAGCGCCCGCTGGTCCAGGTCGGTGACGTCATCGCCCGCGGCGACGTGCTGGCCGACGGTCCGTCCACCGACATCGGCGAACTGGCCCTGGGCCAGAACATGCTGATCGCGTTCATGCCGTGGAACGGCTACAACTTCGAAGACTCCATCCTGCTCTCCGAGCGCGTGGTGGAAGAGGATCGTTACACCACGATCCACATCGAAGAGCTGACCTGCGTCGCGCGTGACACCAAGCTGGGGCCGGAGGAAATCTCCGCCGACATCCCGAACGTCTCCGAGCAGGCGCTGAACCGCCTGGACGAGAGCGGCGTGGTGTACATCGGCGCGGAAGTCCGTGCCGGCGACATCCTGGTCGGCAAGGTCACCCCGAAGGGCGAAAGCCAGCTGACCCCGGAAGAGAAGCTGCTGCGCGCGATCTTCGGCGAGAAGGCTTCGGACGTGAAGGACAGCTCGCTGCGCGTTCCGCCGGGCATGGACGGCACCGTCATCGACGTGCAGGTCTTCACCCGCGACGGCATCGAGAAGGACAAGCGCGCCCGCCAGATCGAAGAGTCTGAAATCAAGCGCGTCAAGAAGGACTTCGACGACCAGTTCCGCATCCTGGAAGCCGCCATCTACATGCGTCTGCGTTCGCAGATCGTGGGCAAGGTGGTCAACGGTGGCGCTGGCCTGAAGAAGGGTGACGTGATCACCGACGCCTTCCTGGACGGCCTGAAGAAGGCTGACTGGTTCGCCCTGCGCATGAAGGACGAGGACGCTTCGGAAGCCATCGAGCGCGCGCAGAAGCAGATCCAGGCGCACGAGAAGGAGTTCGAGCGTCGCTTCGCCGACAAGCGCGGCAAGATCACCGCCGGTGACGACCTCGCTCCGGGCGTTCTGAAGATGGTCAAGGTGTTCCTGGCCGTGAAGCGCCGCATCCAGCCGGGCGACAAGATGGCTGGCCGCCACGGCAACAAGGGTGTGGTCTCCAACGTGGTGCCGGTCGAGGACATGCCGTACATGGCCTCGGGCGAAACCGTCGACATCGTGCTGAACCCGCTGGGCGTGCCGTCGCGCATGAACATCGGCCAGATCCTGGAAGTGCACCTGGGCTGGGCCGCCAAGGGTCTGGGTCGCAAGATCCAGGCGATGATGGAAGCCCAGGCGGCGGTCGCCGACCTGCGCAAGTTCCTGGACGACATCTACAACCACGACGACACCAACGTGGCCAACCGTGTCGACCTGTCGCAGTTCAGCGACGAGGAACTGCTGCGCCTGGCCCGCAACCTGACCGACGGCGTGCCGATGGCTACCCCGGTGTTCGACGGCGCCACCGAAGCGGAAATCAAGCGCATGCTGGAACTGGCCGACCTGCCGAGCAGCGGCCAGACCCAGCTGTACGACGGCCGCACCGGTGAAGCCTTCGATCGCCACACCACCGTTGGCTACATGCACTACCTGAAGCTGAACCACCTGGTCGACGACAAGATGCACGCCCGTTCGACCGGTCCGTACTCGCTCGTCACCCAGCAGCCGCTGGGCGGCAAGGCGCAGTTCGGCGGCCAGCGCTTCGGTGAAATGGAAGTCTGGGCGCTGGAAGCCTACGGCGCGGCCTACACCCTGCAGGAAATGCTGACGGTGAAGTCCGATGACGTGCAGGGCCGCAACCAGATGTACAAGAACATTGTCGACGGTGAGCACGAGATGGTCGCGGGCATGCCGGAATCCTTCAACGTGCTCGTGAAGGAAATCCGCTCGCTGGCCATCAACATGGAACTGGAAGACAACTGATCCATGCCGGCGCGGCGGCCTCCGCCGCCGCGCCGCTGGCAGTCAACTGAAAGCCCATCGACACAGCATTCCTCCTTCTGGAGAACACCATGAAAGACCTGCTCAACCTCTTCAACCAGCAGCGCCAGACGCTGGACTTCGACGCGATCAAGATCGCGCTGGCCTCGCCGGACCTGATCCGTTCGTGGTCCTTCGGCGAAGTGAAGAAGCCGGAAACCATCAACTACCGTACCTTCAAGCCGGAACGCGACGGCCTGTTCTGCGCCGCCATCTTCGGCCCGGTGAAGGACTACGAGTGCCTGTGCGGCAAGTACAAGCGCATGAAGCACCGCGGCGTGGTCTGCGAAAAGTGCGGCACCGAAGTGACCCTGGCCAAGGTGCGCCGTGAGCGCATGGGCCACATCGACCTGGCGTCGCCGGTCGCGCACATCTGGTTCCTGAAGTCGCTGCCGTCGCGCATCGGCCTGATGCTGGACATGACCCTGCGCGATATCGAGCGCGTGCTGTACTTCGAAGCGTACGTGGTGACCGAGCCGGGCCTGACCGCCCTGGAGCGCCGCCAGCTGCTGACCGAAGAACAGTACCTGCAGGCCCGCCAGGAGCACGGTGACGACTTCGACGCCGCCATGGGCGCCGAGGCCGTGTACGAACTGCTACGCACGATCGACCTGCAGTCGGAAATGACCCGCCTGCGCGAGGAAATCGCCGCTACCGGCTCGGAAACCAAGCTCAAGCGCCTCACCAAGCGCATCAAGCTGATCGAGGCCTTCCTGGAATCGGGCAACCGTCCGGAATGGATGGTCATGACCGTGCTGCCGGTGCTGCCGCCGGACCTGCGCCCGCTGGTCCCGCTGGATGGCGGCCGCTTCGCGACCTCCGACCTGAACGACCTGTACCGCCGCGTCATCAACCGCAACAACCGCCTGCGCCGCCTGCTCGAGCTGAGCGCGCCGGACATCATCGTGCGCAATGAAAAGCGCATGCTGCAGGAATCGGTCGATGCGCTGCTGGACAACGGCCGTCGCGGCCGTGCCATCACCGGCACCAACAAGCGCCCGCTGAAGTCGCTGGCCGACATGATCAAGGGCAAGCAGGGTCGCTTCCGCCAGAACCTGCTCGGCAAGCGCGTCGACTACTCCGGCCGTTCGGTCATCGTGGTCGGTCCGTACCTGCGCCTGCACCAGTGCGGCCTGCCGAAGAAGATGGCGCTGGAGCTGTTCAAGCCGTTCGTCTTCGCCAAGCTGCAGCGTCGTGGCCTGGCCACCACCATCAAGGCCGCCAAGAAGCTGGTCGAGCGCGAAGAAGCCGAAGTCTGGGACATCCTGGAAGAGGTCATCCGCGAGCATCCGGTGATGCTGAACCGTGCGCCGACCCTGCACCGTCTGGGCATCCAGGCGTTCGAGCCGGTGCTGATCGAAGGCAAGGCCATCCAGCTGCACCCGCTGGTCTGCACCGCGTTCAACGCCGACTTCGACGGTGACCAGATGGCCGTCCACGTGCCGCTCTCGCTGGAAGCCCAGCTGGAAGCGCGTGCGCTGATGATGTCGACCAACAACATCCTGTCGCCGGCCAACGGCGAGCCGATCATCGTGCCGTCGCAGGACGTCGTGCTGGGTCTGTACTACATGACCCGCTCGCTGGAAAACAAGAAGGGCGAGGGCATGGCCTTCGCCAACATCGCCGAAGTGAAGCGTGCCTACGACAACCGCGTGGTGGAACTGCACGCCAAGGTCAAGGTCCGCATCACCGAGGTGGTGACCGACGAAGACGGCAACAAGCAGAACAAGACCTCGATCGTGGACACCACGATCGGTCGCGCCCTGCTGGCTGAAATCCTGCCGGAAGGCCTGCCGTTCGCGCTGGCCAACACCGAGCTGACCAAGAAGAACATCAGCCGCCTGATCAACTCCAGCTACCGCCAGCTGGGCCTGAAGGACACGGTCGTGTTCGCCGACAAGCTGATGTACACCGGCTTCGCCTACGCGACCCGCGCCGGCGTTTCGATCGGCATCGACGACATGCTGATCCCGGACGAGAAGAAGGGCATCCTCACCGAGGCCGAAGCCGAAGTGCTGGAAATCCAGGAGCAGTACCAGTCGGGTCTGGTCACCGCCGGCGAGCGCTACAACAAGGTGGTCGACATCTGGTCGCGCACCAACGAGCGCATCGCCAAGGCGATGATGGACACCATCGGTACCGAGAAGGTGGTCAATGCCAAGGGCGAGACCATCGACCAGAAGTCGATGAACTCGCTGTACATCATGGCCGACTCCGGTGCGCGTGGTTCGCAGGCGCAGATCCGTCAGCTGGCCGGCATGCGCGGCCTGATGGCCCGCCCGGACGGCTCGATCATCGAGACGCCCATCAAGGCGAACTTCCGCGAAGGCCTGAACGTGCAGGAGTACTTCAACTCCACCCACGGTGCCCGTAAGGGTCTGGCCGATACCGCGCTGAAGACCGCGAACTCGGGTTACCTGACCCGTCGTCTGGTCGACGTCGCGCAGGACGTGGTGATCACCGAGGTGGATTGCGGTACCACCGAAGGCCTGATCATGACCCCGATCGTGGAAGGCGGCGACGTGGTCGAGCCGCTGAAGGACCGCGTGCTGGGCCGCGTGGTTGCCGAGGACGTGTTCCTGCCGGGCAACGACGAGGATCCGATCGTCACCCGCAACACCCTGCTCGACGAAGCCTGGGTCGCCAAGCTGGAAGATGCCGGCGTGCAGACCATCAAGGTCCGCTCGACCATCTCCTGCGAATCGGCGTTCGGTGTCTGCTCGCGCTGCTACGGCCGCGACCTGGCCCGTGGCCACCTGGTCAACATCGGTGAAGCAGTCGGCGTCATCGCCGCGCAGTCCATCGGTGAGCCGGGTACCCAGCTGACCATGCGTACGTTCCACATCGGTGGTGCGGCGTCGCGAGCTGCAGCGGTCGACAACATCACCGTCAAGACCACCGGCTCGGTCAAGTTCAGCAACCTCAAGTCGGTCGAGCATGCCAACGGCTCGCTGGTCGCAGTGTCGCGCTCGGGCGAAATCTCGGTGCTCGATGCCCACGGCCGTGAGCGTGAGCGTTACAAGCTGCCGTACGGTGCGACCATCACGTCCAAGGACGGTGATGCGATCAAGGCTGGCCAGACCGTGGCCAACTGGGATCCGCATAACCACCCGATCGTGTCGGAAGTGGCCGGCTTCATCCGCTTCATCGACTTCGTTGATGGCATCACCGTCATCGAGAAGACCGACGAGCTGACCGGCCTGGCTTCGCGCGAAATCACCGATCCGAAGCGTCGTGGTACCCAGGCCAAGGACCTGCGCCCGATCGTGCGCATCGTCGACGCCAAGGGCAATGACCTGTCGATTCCGGGCACCGACCTGCCGGCGCAGTACCTGCTGCCGCCGCGTTCGATCGTCAACCTGCAGGACGGCGCCCCGGTGGGCGTGGGCGACGTCGTCGCCAAGATCCCGCAGGAAGCGTCGAAGACCCGCGACATCACCGGTGGTCTGCCGCGCGTGGCCGACCTGTTCGAAGCGCGCAAGCCGAAGGATCCGGCGGTGCTGGCCGAGCGTTCGGGCATCATCAGCTTCGGCAAGGACACCAAGGGCAAGCAGCGCCTGATCATCAAGGACACCGATGGTTCGGAGCACGAAGAGCTGATCCCGAAGTACCGCCAGGTCATCGTGTTCGAAGGCGAGCATGTCACCAAGGGTGAAACCATCGTGGACGGCGAGCCGAGCCCGCAGGACATCCTGCGCCTGCTGGGCGTCGAGCCGCTGGCGGCCTACCTGGTGAAGGAAATCCAGGACGTGTACCGCCTGCAGGGCGTGAAGATCAACGACAAGCACATCGAGGTGATCACCCGCCAGATGCTGCGCAAGGTCGAGATCACCGATCAGGGCAGCAGCAAGTTCCTGAACGGCGAACAGGTGGAGCGTCAGCGCGTTATCGAGGAAAATGCGCGCCTGTCGGCCCGCAACGAGCTGCCGGCGCACTTCGATCCGGTCCTGCTGGGTATCACCAAGGCGTCGCTGGCGACCGAATCGTTCATCTCGGCCGCTTCGTTCCAGGAAACCACCCGCGTGCTGACCGAAGCGGCCGTCCGCGGCACCTCGGACAACCTGCGTGGCCTGAAGGAAAACGTCATCGTGGGTCGCCTGATTCCGGCCGGTACCGGCCTGGCGTACCACAGCAACCGCCGTCGCGGCGCTTCCGGTCTCACCGAGTCGGAAATGCAGACCCTGGCCGGTACCCCGGCCGCGGTCGAGGCGCCGGTGGTTGAAGCCGAAGCTGAACAGGCGTCGGGCGAAGAATGAGGTAGCCGGTCCGGCCGCAAGGCCGGACCACCCCATCGGTCCATCGATGGGATTGGGAAAGGGCAGGGGAGATCGTCCGCGATCGACCCTGTCAACCTGAACGGGGTACATGGAGGCCCCCCAGTAACGTCCCGGGATCAGGGACGGGCTTGACAGGAGGCGTTTGACTGCTTTCCTGGCAGGTTGCTACAATCGTCTGTCTCAGCAGGCCAGAATTTCGGCCTGCTTTAACATTTCCGCATCTCTGGTCGGATTTTCCGGCCACCAATCAGAAGAACCTACTGATGGCGACGATCAACCAGCTGGTCCGCAAGCCGCGGCAAGCGACCACCTACAAGAGTGCCTCGCCGGCGCTCGACAAGTGCCCGCAGCGCCGTGGCGTCTGCACCCGTGTCTACACCACCACTCCGAAGAAGCCGAACTCGGCTCTGCGCAAGGTTGCCAAGGTCCGCCTGACCAACCAGGAAGAAGTGATTTCCTACATCGGTGGTGAAGGCCACAACCTGCAGGAGCACTCCGTGGTCCTGATCCGCGGCGGTCGCGTCAAGGACCTGCCGGGTGTGCGTTACCACACCGTTCGTGGCTCGCTCGACGCCGCCGGCGTTGCCAAGCGTCGCCAGGCCCGTTCCAAGTACGGCGCCAAGCGTCCGAAGGCATAAGGAGAGAGCACTATGTCGCGTAAGGGTAATACTCCGCAGCGTTCCGTCCTGCCCGATCCGAAGCACGGAAGCGAAACCATCGCCCGCTTCATCAACATGGTCATGCAGAGCGGCAAGAAGTCCGTCGCCGAAAAGATCGTGTACGGCGCCATGGACGTGATCACCGAGAAGAACAGCAGCGCCAACGCCATTGAACTGGTGCAGAAGGCTCTGGACAACGTCGCTCCGGCGGTCGAAGTCAAGTCGCGTCGCGTCGGTGGTGCCACCTACCAGGTGCCGGTCGAAGTGCGTTCGTCGCGCAAGATGGCCCTGGCCATGCGCTGGCTGATCGACTCCGCGCGCAAGCGTGGTGAGAACACCATGCCGAAGAAGCTGGCTGCTGAACTGATCGACGCCTCGGAAAACCGTGGCGGCGCCATCAAGAAGCGCGAAGAAACCCACCGCATGGCCGAAGCCAACAAGGCATTCGCCCACTACCGCTGGTGAGTTTGACGGCCTTGTAAAACAGGCAGGGCAGCACCACTTCGGTGCGTGCTGCCTCGCGGTCCCAGAAGGACTGCGCCAATCCGAAGGCCGCCGAAAGGCGGCGTTCGGCCATCCGAAATCCAAGAAATCTGAGAGGCTCCCGTGGCCCGTTCCACTCCCATCGAGCGTTACCGTAACTTCGGCATCATGGCTCACATCGATGCCGGCAAGACCACCACGTCCGAGCGCATCCTGTTCTACACCGGCAAGAGCCACAAGATCGGTGAAGTGCACGACGGCGCCGCCACCATGGACTGGATGGAGCAGGAGCAGGAGCGTGGCATCACGATCCAGTCCGCTGCCACCACCGCGTTCTGGAAGGGCATGGACAAGTCCCTGCCGGAGCACCGCTTCAACATCATCGACACCCCCGGGCACGTCGACTTCACCATCGAAGTGGAGCGCTCGCTGCGCGTGCTCGACGGTGCCGTCTTCGTCCTGTGTGCCGTCGGTGGCGTGCAGCCGCAGTCGGAAACCGTGTGGCGCCAGGCCAACAAGTACCACGTGCCGCGCATCGCGTTCGTCAACAAGATGGACCGCACCGGTGCCAACTTCCAGAAGGTCGTCGGCCAGCTGAAGGCCAAGCTGGGCGCGGTCGCCGTGCCGATGCAGCTGCCGATCGGCGCTGAAGACAACTTCAAGGGCGTTGTCGACCTGCTGAAGATGAAGGCCATCCATTGGGATGAGGCTTCGCAGGGCATGAAGTTCGAATACAGCGACATCCCGGCCGATCTGCAGGCGGCTGCCGAAGAGGCTCGCCAGTTCATGGTCGAGACCGCTGCCGAAGCCAGCGAAGAGCTGATGGAAAAGTACCTGGGCGGCGAAGAGCTGGCCGAGGCTGAAATCATCAACGCGCTGCGTACCCGCACCCTGGCCACCGAGATCGTGCCGATGTACTGCGGCTCGGCCTTCAAGAACAAGGGCGTGCAGGCCATGCTGGACGGCGTGATCCAGCTGCTGCCGTCGCCGGTCGACGTGCCGGACGTGAAGGGCGTGGACGTTGACGACGACACCGTCGAGATGACCCGCAAGTCGGACGACAAGGCTCCGTTCTCGTCGCTGGCCTTCAAGATCATCACCGACCCGTTCGTCGGCGCGCTGACCTTCTTCCGCGTCTACTCGGGCACCCTGAACGGTGGCGACACCGTGCTGAACTCGGTGAAGGGCAAGAAGGAGCGCATCGGTCGCATCCTGCAGATGCACTCGAACAACCGCGAGGAAATCAAGGAAGTTCTGGCTGGTGACATCGCTGCTGCCGTGGGCCTGAAGGACACCACCACCGGTGACACCCTGTGCGCCGTGGACGCGCCGATCATCCTGGAGCGCATGACGTTCCCGGAGCCGGTGATCTCGATGGCCGTCGAGCCGAAGACCAAGTCGGACCAGGAAAAGATGGGTCTGGCCCTGGGCCGTCTGGCGCAGGAAGATCCGTCGTTCCGCGTCAAGACCGACGAAGAATCCGGCCAGACCATCATCTCGGGCATGGGCGAGCTGCACCTGGACATCATCGTCGATCGCCTGAAGCGCGAGTTCAACGTTGAAGCCAACGTCGGCGCGCCGCAGGTGGCCTACCGCGAAACCATCACCCTGGCTGACGTCAAGTCGGACTACAAGCACGCCAAGCAGTCCGGTGGTAAGGGTCAGTACGGTCACGTCGTGATCGAGCTGTCGCCGATCACCGCTGAAGACCGTGCCGATCCGAAGCTGGCTCCGGCCATCAAGGACGACTTCCTGTTCATCAACGACATCACCGGCGGCGTGATCCCGAAGGAATTCATTCCGTCGGTTGAAAAGGGCCTGCGCGAAACCATCACCAGCGGTCCGCTGGCTGGCTTCCCGGTCGTGGACGTCAAGGTGAAGCTGGTGTTCGGTTCGTACCACGACGTCGACTCCTCGGAAATGGCGTTCAAGCTGGCTTCGTCGATGGCCTTCAAGCAGGGCTTCGCCAAGGCCAAGCCGGTGCTGCTGGAGCCGATCATGAAGGTCGAGATCGTGACCCCGGAGGATTACCAGGGTGACGTGATGGGCGACGTCAGCCGTCGTCGCGGCGTGCTGCAGGGTTCCGACACCACCGGTGACGGTTCGGCCAGCATCATCAACGCGATGATCCCGCTGGGTGAAATGTTCGGCTACGCCACTGCGCTGCGTTCGCAGACCCAGGGCCGCGCCACCTTCACCATGGAATTCGATCACTACGAGCCGGCTCCGACCAACATCGCCGAAGCCGTCATGAAGAAGGGCTGAGCCTCGCTCAGCCTCTCTTGAAACCACTTACGAACAATCAAGGTATAGAACAATGGCAAAGGGTAAGTTCGAGCGCACCAAGCCGCACGTCAACGTCGGCACCATCGGTCACGTCGATCACGGCAAGACCACGCTGACCGCCGCACTGACCAAGATCGGTGCCGAGCGCTTCGGTGGCGAGTTCAAGGATTACTCCTCGATCGACGCCGCGCCGGAAGAAAAGGCTCGTGGTATCACGATCTCGACCGCGCACGTCGAATACGAATCCCCGATCCGTCACTACGCCCACGTTGACTGCCCGGGCCACGCTGACTACGTCAAGAACATGATCACCGGTGCCGCCCAGATGGACGGCGCGATCCTGGTGTGCTCGGCCGCTGACGGCCCGATGCCGCAGACCCGTGAGCACATCCTGCTGTCGCGCCAGGTCGGCGTGCCGTACATCGTCGTGTTCCTGAACAAGGCCGACATGGTCGACGACGCCGAGCTGCTCGAGCTGGTCGAGATGGAAGTGCGCGAACTGCTGAGCAAGTACGAGTTCCCGGGCGACGACACCCCGATCATCGCCGGTTCGGCCCGCCTGGCGCTGGAAGGCGACCAGAGCGACATCGGCGTGCCGGCCATCCTGAAGCTGGTCGACGCGCTGGACAGCTGGATTCCGGAGCCGGAGCGTGCGATCGACAAGCCGTTCCTGATGCCGGTGGAAGACGTGTTCTCGATCTCGGGCCGCGGCACCGTGGTGACCGGTCGTATCGAGCGTGGCGTGATCAAGGTTGGCGACGAAATCGAAATCGTCGGCATCCGTCCGGTGCAGAAGACCACCGTGACCGGCGTTGAAATGTTCCGCAAGCTGCTGGACCAGGGTCAGGCAGGCGACAACGCTGGCCTGCTGCTGCGCGGCACCAAGCGTGACGACGTCGAGCGTGGCCAGGTGCTGGCCAAGCCGGGCACGATCAAGCCGCACACCAAGTTCGAAGGCGAAGTGTACGTCCTGTCGAAGGACGAAGGCGGCCGCCACACCCCGTTCTTCAACGGCTACCGTCCGCAGTTCTACTTCCGCACCACCGACATCACCGGCGCAGCTGCGCTGCCGGAAGGCGTCGAAATGGTGATGCCGGGTGACAACGTCAAGATGGTCGTCACCCTGATCAACCCGGTGGCAATGGACGAAGGCCTGCGCTTCGCCATCCGCGAAGGCGGCCGTACCGTCGGCGCCGGCGTGGTCTCGAAGATCATCGAGTAATCTGGTAGTATTTGCGCCCCGATGTTGCCTGGGTAGGGCATCGGGGCGTATCAAATGGGAAAGCAGGCACAGGATGTGCCTTGTGTTCCCCGGACCAGGAAGGGTCAATGCCATTCAGGCGGCGTCAACAGGCGACTGTTGACAGCTGCCTTGCGTGCCATTATGCTTCTACGTCTGGGCAGGCCGGGAAACTGGTCTGCCTACGTTTTTGAGGTCCATGGAGTGACCTTGTCGGCCTGCAGGACTGCGGGCCGTCCGTATTCAGGAATTTCATGGGGCAAAGCAACCCAGAGGCTTTGTCTGTCGCTCTTTTAACGAAGGAACCTACCGCCATGGCGGACCAAAAGATCCGGATCCGGCTGAAAGCGTTCGATCATCGTCTGATCGACCGTTCGGCCAGCGAGATCGTTGAAACGGCAAAGCGGACCGGCGCGCAAGTGCGTGGCCCGATCCCGCTGCCGACCAAGATCGAGCGTTACACCGTTCTCGTCTCCCCGCACGTCGACAAGGACGCGCGTGACCAGTACGAGACCCGCACGCACAAGCGCGTGCTCGATATCGTTGACCCGAATGACAAGACCGTGGACGCGCTGATGAAGCTCGAACTGGCTGCCGGCGTCGACGTTCAGATCAAGCTGACCTGAGGACTACGACCATGACGAAGAAGTATTCGTTGGGCTTCGTGGGCCGCAAGGCCGGCATGAGCCGCGTGTTCACCGAAGATGGCCGTTCCATCCCGGTGACCCTGATCGAAGCAACCCCGAACCGCATCGCGCAGATCAAGACCGTCGAAACCGACGGCTACAGCGCCGTGCAGGTGACCGTCGGCGCGCGTCGCGCTGCCCTGGTCAACAAGCCGGAAGCCGGCCACTTCGCCAAGGCGAAGGTGGAAGCGGGTCGTGGCCTGTGGGAATTCCGCGTTGAAGACGCGCAGCTCGGCGATTTCGCCGTTGGCGGCGAAGTCAAGGCGGACATCTTCGAAGTCGGCCAGATCGTCGACGTCCAGGGTGTCACCAAGGGTAAGGGCTTCCAGGGCACCATCAAGCGCCACAACTTCCGTATGGGCGATGCAACCCACGGTAACTCGCTGTCGCATCGCGCGCCGGGTTCGCTGGGTCAGCGCCAGACCCCGGGTCGCGTTTTCCCGGGCAAGAAGATGTCGGGCCACATGGGCGCGGTGCAGCAGAGCACCCAGAACCTGGAAGTGGTCAAGGTCGACGTCGAGCGCGGTCTGATCGCCGTTCGCGGCGCCGTTCCGGGCGCGGCGGGTGGCGATGTGATCGTCCGTCCGGCGAGCAAGGCATAAGGAGAGATGACGATGGAACTCGTTATCACGGGTAGCAACAACAAGGTCTCGGTCTCCGACGCCGTGTTCGGTCGCGATTTCAGCGAAGATCTGGTCCACCAGGTCGTCGTTGCCTACCGCAACGCCGGTCGCGCCGGCACCAAGGCACAGAAGACTCGCTCCGAAGTGGCTGGTACCACCAAGAAGTCGAAGAAGCAGAAGGGCGGCGGCGCGCGTCATGGCGCACTGACGGCTCCGATCTTCGTCGGCGGCGGTGTCACCTTCGCGGCCAAGCCGCGCAGCTTCGAGCAGAAGGTCAATCGTAAGCAGTACCGTGCCGCCATGTGCGCGATCCTGTCCGAGCTGAACCGTCAGGGCCGTCTGACCATCGTGGAGTCCTTCGATGTCGAAGTGACCAACACGAAGGGTCTGATCGCCAAGCTGGCCGGCCTGGAAGTGGGCAAGCGCCCGCTGATCGTCACCGAAGAAGCGTCCGAGCACCTGTACCTGTCCGCCCGCAATCTGCCGTACGTGCAGGTGCGTGACGTCCAGGGTCTGGATCCGGTCTCGCTGGTGGGTGCCGACACGGTCGTCATCACCGCTGACGCGGTCAAGAAGGTCGAGGAGTGGCTGGCATGAACGGCAACGAAAAAATCTTCAGCGTGCTGCGTGCCCCGCGTGTCTCCGAAAAGACCGCGCGCCTGCAGGAACTCTCCAACCAGTATGTCTTCGAAGTTTCGAACGAAGCCACCAAGGCCGATGTAAAGGCCGCGGTTGAGCAGCTGTTCGACGTCAAGGTCGAAGCCGTCAACGTGGTTAACGTCAAGGGCAAGAACAAGTCCTTCCGTAACCGTGCTGGCCGCCGCGGCGATTGGCGCAAGGCGTACGTTCGCCTGGCCGACGGCCAGTCGATCGATGTAACGGCCAAGGCCTGAGGTACATCCCATGCCATTGATGAAATTCAAGCCCACTTCCCCCGGCCGCCGTTCGGCCGTGCGCGTGGTTACGCCCGACCTGCACAAGGGTGCTCCGCACGCCGCACTGGTCGAGTCGCAGAGCCGCTCGGGTGGCCGCAACCACCACGGCCGCATCACCGTGCGTCACGTCGGTGGTGGTGCCAAGCAGCACTACCGCATCATCGACTTCAAGCGCAACAAGCTGGGCATCCCGGCGCGCGTGGAACGCATCGAATACGATCCGAACCGCACCGCCCACATCGCCCTGCTGTGCTACGTCGATGGTGAGCGTCGCTACATCATCGCCCCGAAGGGCCTGAAGGCCGGTGATCAGGTGATCGCTGGTTCGGACGCCCCGATCAAGGCCGGCAACACCCTGCCGCTGCGCAACATCCCGGTCGGCACCACCATCCACTGCATCGAGCTGAAGCCGGGCAAGGGCGCTCAGATCGCTCGCGCCGCTGGTGCGGCCGTGCAGCTGGTGGCTCGCGAAGGCATCTACGCCACCCTGCGCCTGCGCTCGGGTGAAATGCGCAAGGTTCCGGTCGAGTGCTGCGCCACCATCGGCGAAGTCGGCAACGACGAGCACAGCCTGGAAAAGCTGGGCAAGGCCGGTGCCAAGCGTTGGCGCGGCGTCCGCCCGACCGTTCGTGGTGCTGCCATGAACCCGGTTGACCACCCGCACGGTGGTGGTGAGGCCAAGGCCGGCCAGGGTAACCCGCATCCGGTCACCCCGTGGGGTGTTCCGACCAAGGGTTACAAGACGCGCCATAACAAGCGCACTCAGCAGTTCATCGTCCGCGATCGTAGGGGCTAATCGACCATGGCACGTTCACTCAAGAAGGGCCCGTTCGTCGATCACCACCTCGTCAAGAAGGTGGAGGCCGCTGCGGGCAGCAAGAAGCCGATCAAGACCTGGTCGCGCCGTTCGATGATCCTGCCTGACATGGTAGGCATCACCATTGCCGTGCATAACGGCAAGAACCACATCCCGGTTCTCGTCAACGAGAACATGGTCGGCCACAAGCTCGGCGAATTTGCCATCACCCGGACCTTCAAGGGTCACGGTGGTGACAAGAAGTCGGGCAAGTAAGGAGAGATGACAATGGAAGCGAAAGCCATCCTGCGCACTGCGCGCATCTCCCCGCAGAAGGCTCGTCTGGTCGCTGACCAGGTGCGCGGTCTGCCGGCCGAACGTGCGGTCAACCTGCTGAAGTTCTCGGACAAGAAGGCTGCCCACCTGATCAAGAAGGTGGTGGAGTCGGCAATTGCCAACGCCGAGAACAACCAGGGCGCCGACGTCGACGAGCTGAAGGTTCAGACCATCATGGTTGATGAAGGTCCGACCCTGAAGCGTTTCATGGCGCGGGCGAAAGGCCGCGGTACCCGCATCCTCAAGCGCACCAGCCACATCACTGTGGTTGTGGGCGCCGCCAAGTAAGCGGATAAGGAAAAGACCATGGGTCATAAAGTTCATCCGATTGGTATCCGCCTCGGCATTTCCAAGGACTGGAACTCCAAGTGGTACGCCAACAAGGCCGAGTTCGCCGGTTACCTGGCAGCCGACCTGAAAGTGCGCGAAATGCTGCGCAAGAAGCTGGCCCAGGCCGGCATCAGCAAGATCCTGATCGAGCGTCCGGCCAAGACCGCTCGCGTGACGATCCACACCGCCCGTCCGGGCGTGGTGATCGGCAAGCGCGGTGAGGACATCGAGAAGCTGCGCAAGGAAGTGAGCGAGATGATGGGCGTCCCGGCGCACATCAACGTCACCGAAGTGCGCAAGCCGGAACTGGACGCGCAGCTCGTTGCCGAGTCGATCGCCCAGCAGCTGGAGCGTCGCATCATGTTCCGCCGTGCAATGAAGCGCTCGGTCGGCAACGCGATGCGCCTGGGTGCCCTGGGCATCAAGGTCAACGTTGGTGGCCGCCTCAACGGTGCTGAAATCGCCCGTTCGGAGTGGTACCGCGAAGGCCGCGTGCCGCTGCACACCCTGCGTGCCGACATCGACTATGGCTTCGCTGAAGCCAAGACGACCTACGGCATCATCGGCATTAAGGTCTGGATCTACAAGGGCGAGGTCTTCGATTTCTCCCAGGTTGGCCAGGAAAAGCAGGACGACACCCCGTCGCGCAACGATCGTCACGATCGCGGCGACCGTGGTGACCGTCAGCGCCCGGCCCGTGAAGCGAGGTAACGACAATGTTGCAACCCAAGCGAACCAAGTACCGCAAGGTACACAAGGGCCGTAACGATGGCCTGAGCTGGAGCGCCAACGCTGTCAGCTTCGGCGAATACGGCCTGAAGGCAACCGCACACGGTCAGCTGACCGCGCGTCAGATCGAAGCGGCCCGCCGCTCGATCAGCCGCTACGTCAAGCGCGGCGGCAAGATGTGGATCCGCGTGTTCCCCGACAAGCCCATCACCAAGAAGCCCATCGAAGTTCGAATGGGTTCGGGTAAGGGTAACGTGGAATACTGGGTGGCCCAGATCCAGCCCGGCCGCATGATCTATGAAATCGAGGGTGTTTCCGAGGAAGTGGCTCGCGAGGCGTTCCGCCTGGCCGCCGCCAAGCTCTCGGTCACCACCACTTTCGTGACCCGTACGGTGCGCTGATGGATATCAAAACTCTCCGTGAAAAGTCGGCTGACGAACTCAAGGCCCACCTGATCGACCTGCGTAAGGAACAGTTCTCTGTCCGTATGCAGCAGGTCACCGGCCAGCTGCCGAAGACCCACGACATTCGCCGGGTCCGTCGCGAGATTGCTCGCGTCAAGACCCTGCTCGGCAGCACGAAGTAAGGATGGCCGCTATGAGCGACAATACTGAAAAGAAGACGCTGCGCACGGTCGAAGGCCGTGTCGTCAGCAACAAGATGGACAAGACGGTTACCGTCCTGGTTGAGCGTCAGGTCAAGCACGCGCTGTACGGCAAGTACATCAAGCGCTCGACCAAGCTGCACGCCCACGATGCCGACAACGCCTGCAAGGAAGGCGATGTCGTCCGCGTGACCGAGATTGCTCCGATGTCCAAGACCAAGAACTGGCGCGTGGTGGAAGTCATCACGCGTGCGGCTGAATAAGGAGTCTGAATCATGATCCAGATGCAGAGCTACCTTGACGTCGCGGACAATTCGGGTGCCAAGCAGGTGATGTGCTTCAAGGTGCTGGGTGGTTCCAAGCGCCGTTACGCCGGCATCGGCGACATCATCAAGGTCACCGTGAAGGATGCGATTCCGCGCGGCAAGGTCAAGAAGGGTGAAGTGTATGACGCCGTCGTGGTGCGTACCCGCAAGGGTGTGCGTCGCGCCGACGGTTCGCTGATCCGCTTCGACGGCAACGCTGCCGTCCTGCTGAACAACAAGCAGGAGCCGATCGGTACCCGTATCTTCGGGCCGGTGACCCGTGAACTTCGTTCGGAGAAGTTCATGAAGATCGTCTCGCTCGCTCCCGAAGTGCTGTGAGCGACAGGAGATAATCATGGCTAACCGTATCAAGAAGGGCGACCAGGTTGTCGTCAACGCTGGCAAGGACAAGGGCAAGCAGGGCGAAGTCGTCCGCGTCGACGGCGACCGTGTGGTCGTCGCCAACGTGAACATCGTCAAGCGCCACACCAAGCCGAACCCGCAGGCAGGTGTTGCCGGCGGCGTGGTCGAGCGCGAAGCTTCGATCCATATCTCCAACGTGAACGTGCTGAACCCGGCTTCGGGCAAGGGCGAACGCGTTGGCTTCAAGGTGCTGGAGGATGGACGCAAACTGCGTGTGTTCCGCTCCAGCGGTGAGGCGCTCGACGCCTGAGGAATGTGAAGATGACTTCCCGTCTCGAAAAGATCTACAAGGAAGAAGTGGTGCCGGCGCTGATGAAGCAGTTCGGCTACACCAATCCGATGGAAGTACCGAAGCTCGTCAAGGTCACCCTGAACATGGGTGTCGGCGAGGCTGCCACCAACAAGAAGATCCTGGAAAACGCCGTCGCGGACATGACCAAGATTTCCGGCCAGAAGCCGGTTGTCACCAAGTCGCGTATCTCGGTTGCGTCGTTCAAGATCCGTGATGGTTGGCCGATCGGCTGCAAGACCACGCTGCGTCGCCACAAGATGTACGAGTTCCTGGACCGCCTGATCAACATCTCGCTGCCGCGCGTGCGCGACTTCCGTGGTGTTTCCGGTCGTTCCTTCGACGGCCGCGGCAACTTCAACATGGGTGTGAAGGAACAGATCATCTTCCCGGAAATCGACTTCGACGCCGTCGACGCGATCCGCGGTATGGATATCGCCATCACCACCACTGCGAAGACCGACGCGGAAGCGAAGGCGCTGCTGGCAGCGTTCAAGTTCCCGTTCCGTAACTGATCTGTCGAGGAAACCGAAATGGCAAAGACCTCCATGGTCAACCGCGACATCAAGCGGGAAAAGCTGGCCAAGAAGTACGCTGAGAAGCGTGCGGCTCTGAAGAAGATCGTGTCCTCCGTGGACGCGACCTACGAAGAGAAGATCGACGCCGCAACCAAGCTGGCCAAGCTGCCGCGCGATTCGTCGCCGAGCCGTCAGCGCAACCGTTGCGAGCTGTCGGGTCGTCCGCGTGGCGTGTACAGCAAGTTCGGCCTCGGCCGCAACAAGCTGCGCGAAGCCACCATGCGTGGCGACGTCCCGGGCCTGCGCAAGGCCAGCTGGTAATCCCAGCCGGCCCTGCGCTCAGCACCCCCTTGCGGGGGTGCTGAACCGGGGGAGGGGGCTGTTCAGCTTCCTTTCTGCGAAAAAACCCGAAGAGCCCGACGCAAGTCGGGCTCTTTTGGCGTATACTCCCGCGTCTTGCCCTGTGCAGACGGGGTTGTAGGAGTGGGCCCCGGCCCGCTGCATCAAGGGACCTGGCCCGTTTCCAGGAGACAACAGATTTTCGCGAAAGCGGATATCGGTGCACTCAAAGGTACTCATATGAGCATGACTGATCCCATCGCCGACCTGCTGGTCCGCATCAAGAATGCGGCCGCAGTTGGCAAGCAGACGGTGAAAGCCCCGTCGTCCAAGATCAAGGTTGCGATCGCCCAGGTCCTGAAGGACGAGGGTTACATCACCGACCTGCGCGTGACCCAGCTGGAAAACAACAAGTCCGAGCTGGAAATCGTGCTGAAGTATTTCGAAGGCAAGCCGGTCATCGCGACCCTGAAGCGCTTCTCGCGTTCGGGCCTGCGCCAGTACCGCGGCAAGAGCGAGCTGCCGAAGGTCATGAACGGCCTGGGTATCTCCATCATTTCCACCTCCAAGGGCATCATGACTGATGCGCAGGCGCGCCAGCTGGGCGTCGGCGGCGAAGTCCTGTGCTTCGTGGCCTAAGGCGAAAGGAGTAGAACTATGTCCCGCGTAGCCAAGAAGCCGATCACCCTGGGTAAGGTTGAACTGAACGTCCAGTCGGACAGCGTCACCGCCAAGGGCCCGAAGGGCACCCTGTCGCTGGCCAAGCCGGCCGGCATTGCCATCAACGTCGACAATGGCGTTGCCACCCTGAGCACCGAGAACGCCGAGCTGGTCGCACTGACCGGCACCGTGCGTGCGATCCTGTCCAACATGGTCAAGGGCGTGTCCGAAGGCTTCGAGCGCAAGCTGGAGCTGGTTGGCGTGGGTTACCGCGCTGCCATGCAGGGCAAGGACCTGAGCCTGTCGCTGGGCTTCTCGCACCCGGTCGTGTTCGTGGCGCCGGAAGGCATCACCATCACCACCCCGACCCAGACCGAGATCCTGGTCCAGGGCGCTGACAAGCAGGTCGTCGGTGAAGTCGCCGCCAAGATCCGTGCGTTCCGCAAGCCGGAGCCGTACAAGGGCAAGGGCGTGAAGTACTCCGACGAAGTCATCATCCGTAAGGAAGCCAAGAAGGCGTAAGTGCGAGTCCCTCGCAAGAGCCCGCACATCCATGTGCGGACTCCTCAGGGAGAAGCCCATCCTTCAGCTTTCAAGGAATAATCAAAATGAACAAGAACATCGCCCGCCTGCGTCGCGCCAAGTCGACCCGCGCCCACATCCGTGAGCTCGGCGTCGCCCGCCTGTCGGTGCTGCGCACCGGCCAGCACCTGTACGCCCAGGTCTTCACCGCTGACGGTTCGAAGGTGCTGGCTGCCGCCAACACCACCCAGACCGACGTCAAGGAAGGCCTGAAGAACGGCAAGAACGCCGATGCCGCTGCCAAGGTTGGCCGCATCGTCGCCGAGCGCGCCAAGGCCGCCGGCGTCGAGAAGGTTGCCTTCGATCGTTCGGGCTACCGCTACCACGGCCGCATCAAGGCCCTGGCAGAAGCGGCCCGCGAAGCCGGCCTGCAGTTCTAAGGGACAAGGGCAGGGGGTCGATGGCCTCCTGCCTGCCTGCTCGCCAGCCTGAGCGAGGCTGGACGGCGCCGCTCTTCTGCAGTGGCCCACCGGAACAACGCGTCACTCCACAACCATAAGCGGCCTCGAGCCGTACATACCCAAACAACCAAGGAATCAACATGGCAGAAGAGCGTCAGCAGCGGGGTCGCGATCGCGACCGTAACCGCGAAGAGAAGATCGACGACGGCATGATCGAAAAGCTGGTCGCGGTCAACCGCGTCAGCAAGACCGTCAAGGGTGGCCGCCAGTTCACCTTCACCGCCCTGACCGTTGTCGGCGACGGCGAAGGCAAGGTCGGTTTCGGTTATGGCAAGGCCCGCGAAGTGCCGGTCGCCATCCAGAAGTCGATGGAGCAGGCCCGCAAGAACCTGGTCAGCGTTGACCTGAACAACGGCACCCTGTGGCACACCATCAAGGATGGTCACGGCGCAGCCCGCGTGTTCATGCAGCCGGCTTCGGAAGGTACCGGCGTGATCGCCGGCGGTGCCATGCGCGCCGTGCTGGAAGCCGTTGGCGTGAAGAACGTGCTGGCCAAGGCCACCGGTTCGCGCAACCCGATCAACCTGGTGCGTGCCACCGTGAAGGGCCTGTCTGCTGCGCAGTCGCCGGCTCGCATCGCGGCCAAGCGCGGCAAGAAGGTGGAGGAACTCAACCATGGCTAATGAGTCCAACAAGACTGTGAAGGTCCGCCTGGTGCGTGGCCTGCGTGGTACCCAGTCGCGTCACCGCCTGTCGGTGCGTGCCCTGGGCCTGAACAAGCTCAACGATGTGCGTGAACTGAAGGACAGCCCGCAGGTACGCGGCCTGATCAACAAGGTTCAGTACCTCGTCCAGGTTGAGGAGTAATCGACCATGACTCTGCGTCTCAATGAACTGAGCCCGGCACCGGGCGCCCGCACCGAGCGCACCCGCGTCGGCCGCGGTATCGGCTCGGGCCTGGGCAAGACTGCCGGCCGCGGCCACAAGGGTTCGTTCGCCCGTAAGGGTGGCGGCAAGATCAAGGCTGGCTTCGAAGGCGGCCAGACCCCCATGCAGCGTCGTCTGCCGAAGATCGGCTTCCGTTCGCCGATCGCCAAGGACACCGCTGAAGTGCTGCTGTACGCGCTGGACAAGCTGCCGGCCGGTGAGATCGATTTCGCCGCCCTGCGTGCTGCCAAGCTGGTCCCGAGCACCGCAAAGAAGGCCAAGGTCGTCGTCAAGGGCGAAGTGACCAAGGCGTTCACCCTGAAGGGTATTGCTGCCACGGCGGGTGCCAAGGCTGCAATCGAAGCTGCCGGCGGCAGCGTAACGGAGTAAGAAAATCATGGCGCAAGCTGGCATCGGTAACCTCGCGGGCGGAATGGGCAAGTTCACTGAACTTCGCCAACGTTTGCTGTTCGTCGTCGGGGCTTTGATCGTCTATCGCATCGGCTGCTACGTGCCGGTGCCGGGCGTCAATCCCGATGCCATGCTTGCCATGATGCAACAGCAGGGCGGCGGCATCGTGGACATGTTCAACATGTTCTCGGGCGGCGCCCTGCACCGTTTCAGCATCTTCGCGCTGAACGTGATGCCGTACATCTCGGCATCGATCGTGATGCAGCTGGCCGTGCACATCTTCCCCGCCCTGAAGGCGATGCAGAAGGAAGGTGAGTCCGGCCGCCGCAAGATCACCCAGTATTCGCGCATCGGCGCCGTGCTGCTGGCAGTGGTGCAGGGCGGCTCGATCGCGCTGGCCCTGCAGGGCCAGGTCTCGCCGTCGGGCGCTCCGGTCGTGTATGCGCCGGGCATGGGCTTCGTGCTCACTGCCGTGGTCGCACTGACCGCCGGCACCATGTTCCTGATGTGGGTCGGTGAGCAGGTCACCGAGCGCGGCATCGGCAACGGCGTGTCGCTGATCATCTTCGCCGGTATCGTGGCGGGCCTGCCGGGTGCGGTCATCCACACCTTCGATGCCTACCGCGACGGCAACATCCAGTTCATCCAGCTGCTGCTGATCGCCATCGTCGTGCTCGCCTTCACCTTCTTCGTGGTGTTCGTCGAGCGTGGCCAGCGCCGGATCACGGTCAATTACGCGCGCCGCCAGGGTGGTCGCAACGCGTACATGAACCAGACCTCGTTCCTGCCGCTGAAGCTCAACATGGCCGGCGTCATCCCGGCGATCTTTGCCTCGAGCCTGCTGGCCTTCCCGGCCACCCTGGCCATGTGGTCCGGCCAGGCCGCCAACCAGAGCAGCTTCGGCCAGGTCCTGCAGAAGGTCGCCAACGCCCTGGGCCCGGGCGAGCCGCTGCACATGATCGTGTTCGCTGCGCTGATCACCGGTTTCGCGTTCTTCTATACCGCGCTGGTGTTCAACTCGCAGGAAACCGCCGACAACCTGAAGAAGTCCGGTGCGCTGATTCCGGGCATCCGTCCGGGCAAGGCGACCGCCGACTACATCGACGGCGTGCTGACCCGCCTGACCGCGGCCGGCTCGGCGTACCTGGTGATCGTCTGCCTGCTGCCGGAACTGATGCGCACGCAGCTGAACGCCTCGTTCTACTTCGGTGGTACTTCGCTGCTGATCGTGGTGGTGGTGGTGATGGACTTCATCGCCCAGGTGCAGGCGCACCTGATGTCCCACCAGTACGAGAGCCTGCTGAAGAAGGCCAATCTGAAGGGTGGCAACCGCGGCGGTTTTGCCCGCGGCTGATAGGCCTGTTATACTTTCGTCTTCCTGACGTGATGGTCCCTCCGCTTCGCGGACTCCGGCCACACAAACGAAGGGCGGCCCCCGCAGCGGTTCCGGGTGGGGGTGTGATGAGGTGGTCCCGCGCTGGAGTAGCGCGGGCGGCCCCGGGGGAAACCCCAGGTCCAACCCCATCCGGCGCCGGAGCCTGGGCACACTCCCCAGGCCGGGTTCATGAAACCAATGGTTTCACGGGCTTCCATGTAAACCGGAACCTTGTTAGTATCGCTAGTTCACTTTTTTGATCCATCCTGCCGGATTGGCGTGCCCGAGGCGCGCTGTCGGCCATCACTCAGCTGGAGAACCGCGTCATGGCGCGTATTGCAGGCGTCAACCTGCCAGCCCAGAAGCATGTCTGGGTCGGGTTGCAAAGCATTTACGGCATCGGCCGTACCCGTTCGAAGAAGGTCTGCGAAGTCGCAGGCGTTGCTTCGACCACCAAGATCCGCGATCTGTCGGAGCCGGAAATCGAGCGCCTGCGCGCCGAAGTCGGCAAGTACATCGTGGAAGGCGATCTGCGCCGTGAAATCGGTATCGCGATCAAGCGCCTGATGGACCTGGGCTGCTACCGCGGCCTGCGTCACCGTCGTGGCCTCCCGCTGCGTGGCCAGCGCACCCGTACCAACGCCCGCACCCGCAAGGGTCCGCGCAAGGCGATCAAGAAGTAAGGGACTGAGAAATGGCTAAGCCCGCTGCTAAGACCAAGAAGAAGATCAAGCGCGTCGTCACCGACGGCGTTGCCCACGTCCATGCTTCGTTCAACAACACCATCGTCACCATCACCGACCGCCAGGGCAATGCTCTGTCGTGGGCGACCTCCGGTGGCGCTGGCTTCCGCGGTTCGCGCAAGTCGACCCCGTTCGCTGCCCAGGTGGCTGCTGAAAAGGCCGGTCGTGCTGCGCTGGACTACGGCGTGAAGTCGCTGGAAGTCCGCATCAAGGGCCCGGGTCCGGGCCGTGAGTCGGCCGTGCGTTCGTTGAACAACGTCGGCTACAAGATCACCAACATCATCGACGTGACGCCTATCCCGCACAACGGGTGCCGTCCGCCGAAGAAGCGTCGCGTCTAAAGGGAGCGATAAGAAATGGCTCGTTATATCGGTCCTACCTGTAAGCTCGCCCGCCGCGAAGGCGCCGACCTGTCCCTGAAGAGCCCGGCGCGTGCGCTGGACTCGAAGTGCAAGCTGGAGCAGAAGCCCGGCCAGCACGGCGCCACTGCCCGCAAGGGCAAGCTGTCCGACTACGCCACCCAGCTGCGTGAAAAGCAGAAGGTCAAGCGTATCTACGGCCTGCTGGAGCGTCAGTTCCGCAACTACTACAAGAAGGCCTCGACCAAGAAGGGCAACACCGGCGAGAACCTGCTGCAGCTGTTGGAAACCCGCCTGGACAACGTCGTCTACCGCATGGGCTTCGCCGTGACCCGTCCGGCTGCCCGTCAGCTGGTGTCGCACCGCGGCGTCACCGTGAATGGCAAGTCGGTCAACCTGGCTTCGTACCAGGTCAAGGCTGGCGACGCCATCGCCCTGTCTGAAAAGGCTGCCAAGCAGCTGCGCGTCCAGGAAGCCCTGACCGTCGCCGCCCAGCATGACCTGAGCCCGTCGTGGGTTGAAGTGGATTCCGGCAAGTTCACCGGCATCTTCAAGGCTGTTCCGGATCGTTCGGATCTGCCTGCGGACATCAACGAAGCGCTGATCGTCGAGCTGTATTCGAAGTAATTCACATTGGAGAGCCCCCGGCGACGGCCGGGGGTTCACTAGGAGAACCCGCAACATGACGGTTACCGCCAACCAGGTTCTGCGTCCTCGCGGTCCGCAGATCGAACGCCTTACCGACACCCGTGCAAAGGTCGTTATCGAACCTTTGGAGCGGGGTTACGGGCATACGCTGGGTAATGCCCTGCGTCGCGTGCTGCTGTCGTCCATCCCGGGCTTCGCCATCACGGAAGTCGAAATCGACGGCGTGTTGCATGAGTACACCACGGTCGAAGGTCTGCAGGAGGACGTGCTCGAAGTCCTGCTGAACCTGAAGGACGTGGCCATCCGTATGCACTCCGGCGACAGCGCCACCCTGTCCCTGTCCAAGCAGGGCCCGGGCGTTGTCACCGCTGCCGACATCAAGGTCGACCACAATGTGGAGATCCTGAACGGCGACCATGTGATCTGCCACCTGACCAAGGATACGGCGATCAACATGCGTCTGAAGATCGAACGTGGTTTCGGCTACCAGCCGGCTGCCGCGCGTCGTCGTCCGGACGAAGAAACCCGTGCCATCGGCCGCCTGGTCCTGGATGCCTCGTTCTCGCCGGTCCGCCGTGTCGCCTACGCCGTGGAAGCGGCGCGTGTCGAACAGCGTACCGACCTGGACAAGCTGGTCATCGATATCGAGACCAACGGCACCATCGATGCCGAGGAAGCCGTGCGCACCGCCGCCGACATCCTCAGCGACCAGCTGTCGGTGTTCGGTGACTTCACCCACCGCGACCGCGGTGCGGCCAAGCCGGCCAACAACGGCGTGGATCCGGTGCTGCTGCGCCCGATCGACGATCTGGAGCTGACCGTGCGTTCGGCCAACTGCCTGAAGGCTGAAAGCATCTACTACATCGGCGATCTGATCCAGAAGACCGAAGTGGAGCTGCTGAAGACCCCGAACCTGGGCAAGAAGTCGCTCACCGAGATCAAGGAAGTGCTGGCTCAGCGCGGCCTGTCCCTCGGCATGAAGCTGGAGAACTGGCCGCCGGCCGGCGTCGCCAGCCACGGCATGCTGGGCTGATATCGGTAATGCCTGGAGGCTCCACCGCTCGCGGTGGAGCCTTCAACGCAACACACCATGCCACGACGAACCGCAGGTTCGCGGGCAGGTCGTCCAGGACGGGCGGCCAGGACCAACCGCAGTCCGCGCAGTAACGCCAGGATGGCGACAACGATCCACACAGCCGCATCATTAACCAAGGAATATCACCATGCGTCACCAGAAGTCTGGCCGTAAGTTCAGCCGCACCAGCGCGCACCGCGAAGCGATGTTCAAGAACATGGCCGCCTCGCTGTTCAAGCACGAGCTGATCAAGACCACCCTGCCGAAGGCCAAGGAACTGCGCCGCGTTGCCGAGCCGCTGATCACTCTGGCCAAGGTCGACTCGGTCGCCAACCGCCGTCTGGCCTTCGCCCGCCTGCGCGACAACGAAGCCGTGGGCAACCTGTTCACCATCCTGGGCCCGCGCTACGCGAACCGTCCGGGCGGCTACCTGCGCCTGCTGAAGTGCGGTTTCCGCGCCGGCGACAACGCACCGTTGGCCTACGTCGAGCTGGTTGACCGTCCGGTCGTGGCCGAGGAAGTGGCCGAGTAATCGGACCGCTCCAACGCGACACAGCGAAAGCCCGGCTCCTGCCGGGCTTTTGCGTTTCCAGGGGTCGGATCCCTTTCCGCAGGAAAGGGCTCTGACCCCGAGCAGGCAGCACCGCAGGTCAGATCCCTTTGCATTCGCAAAGGGATCCGACCCGCACCGTTCCGACAGGCGTCACCTGTGGCGGTTCGAATGGGGCGCGCTCTCGGTTACGCTTGGCGCCTTGATCCATTCGAGCGTTGACGATGAATCCACTGCGCTGGCCCTTCCGCGCCCAGTTCTTCCTGGGCTTCCTGATCTGCGCGGGCCTGCTCGGCTACGCGATCTTCCTGCAGCTGAAGATGGGCCTGGAGCCGTGCCCGCTGTGCATCTTCCAGCGCCTGGCTTTTGCCGCGCTGGGCCTGTTGTTCCTGATCGGTGCGCTGCACGGGCCGTCCAACCGTCCCGGCCGCGCCACCTACGGCGTGCTCGCCTTCATCGCGGCGGCCGTCGGCATGGGCATCGCTGCGCGCCACGTCTACGTGCAGATGCTGCCGCCGGAGATGGGCGCGACCTGTGGCCCGCCGCTGAGCTTCCTGCGCGAGACCATGGGGCCGCTGGAAGTGTTCCGCACGGTGCTGACCGGTACCGGCAACTGCGGCAACATCGACTGGACGTTCCTGGGCCTGACCATGCCGATGTGGTCGGGCGTGTGGTTCGTGCTGCTGGCGCTGTGGGCACTGGTGGTGTCGCTGCGCAAGGTCAAGCGCTGAAGCAGGATGGGGTCGGATCCCTTTGCATCGCAAAGGGCTCTGACCCCATTTCCGGTGCGGGGTCAGAGCCCTTTCCTGCGGAAAGGGATCCGACCCCTGTCTCCTCAGAAGTCCTGCTGCAGGCTCAGGTAGGCGCCGCGGCGCGGTCCCCATTGCGGGGCGAACACGCCGACACCGCCGCCATCGCGCAGCTGGTAGCTGCGATCCAATGCGTTGATCACGGCCAGCTGCACGTGCAGCGGATGGCCGCTGTCGGCATTGAAATCATGCCCGGCGCTGAGGTTCACCTGCAGGTAGGACGGCAGCTCGCCGCCGTTGGGCACGCCCTCGATATCCGAACGCAGGCCGCTGCCGAACACGTAGTTGGCACCGACCCGGTTGTGCCCGGCGAAGGCGTAGCTGAAGCCCCCCGACGACGTCAGCTTCTGGTCGTGGTCCAGGTGGATCCAGTGGTCGGCCACATAGGCCAGCGCGTCCGGATCGAGGTTGTACTGGCTGGTGATGACCTGGGTGCCGATGGCCTTGTTGTACGCCGCGTTGAAGTAGGCGCTGAACGGACCGTTGCTGTAGTCGGCACTGAACTCCAGCCCACGGATATGGCCGCGGCGGTAGTTGAACGTCGAGTAGATGTAGGCGGCGCCGAACTGGCCTTCGTCCTGCAGGCGCGCGACGCGGCGGTCGTAGGCGTCCAGGCCCAGGGTCAGGTGTTCACCCAGCTGCTGCGAGACGCCGATGTCGTAGTAGTCGCTGCGTTCGGCCAGCGGAATGTTGTTGCCGCCGCCCGGCTGCTGGTTGGTGGTGCCGTCGTACAGGGCGATATCGCTGCTGGCGATCAGCTCACTGGCCGGTGGCGTGAAGTAACGCGAATAGCCGGCATGCACGGTGGTGCTGTCGCTGGCATTCCAGACCGCGCCCACGCGGGGGCTGAGCTGGCCCTCGGTGCGGCCGAAGGCCTTGTAGCGATCACCACGCAGGCCGTAGTTCACTGTCCAGTCGTCGCCGATCTTCCACTCATCCTGCACGTACACCGCCAGCGTACTGGCGTGGAAGGCGCTGCGGTCTGGAATCAGCAGTGGCGTGGTGCTGGATTGCTGGCCGGCGCCATCGACCGGGAACACCCAGCTGTTGTTGCTGGCGCGCGCATTCTCGTAGTTGCCGTACAGGCCGTAGCGCAGCGTGTGGTCGTTGCCCAGCGGGGTGGAGAAGTCGGCCTGCAGCGTGTTGGCGCGGTTGCTGCGCTGGACCTGCGAGGCGACGCCACTGAATACCAGATCGCCGATGACATCCGGGTTGAACGCCACGTCGCTGTAGCGCTGCCCGGCGGACAGCTGGTAGGCGGTGCCGCCCAGCGTGCCCTGCAGCACCAGCATGCCGAAGCGGGTGGTCTCGCGCTGGGTTTCATCCAGCTGGCTGGAGTCGAAGGTGGTCGTGTCCAGGTAACCGAACTGCGGGGTCTGCCCGGGATTGACCGGGATCTGGAAGCGATTGTTGGCAAAGCCGGCGAACACGCTCAGGCGGGTGTTCTCGTTGACCAGGTAGGTCAGGTCGGCGAAGGCTTTGCCCTGGTGCGTGTCGTCGTGCAGCGGCTTGCGCGAGCGGGTCGGGTTCTCCAGGCCGACCTCGTTCTGGTCGTAGTTGCCGGTCAGGAACCAGCTCCAGCGCCCTTGATTGCCCCACCACGAGGCATTCGGATTGATCTTGCCGAACGAGCCTGCGGTCAGACCGGCGCTGCCGCCATTGCCGAGCTCGGCGCCGCTGCGGGTGGTGATGTCGACCACCGCAGCGGTGCGCTCGCCGAACTGCGCCGGCAGCGCCCCGTCCATCAGGCGGATGCTCTTGATGGTGCGGGCATCCAGGGTCTGGCCGAAGCCGGAGATCGATTCGGGCAGCAGTACGCCGTTGATGCGGTACTGCAGGTTCGCGTGGTCGCCGCGCACGTGCACGCCACCGTAGGAATCCTGGACCACGCCCGGAGCCTGCAGCAGCACCTGGCTGAGCGGCGCGGAGGCACCCAGCGGCTGCTTCTGGATGTCCTCGGCGGTGATCTGGTACTGGCTGCTGCCGATGTCCGGCGACAGCGCATTGCGGGCCTGGTCGAGCTGGGCGCTGACAGTGACCGTGTCGAGGTCCTTCACGGGAGCGGCGGCATCGGCGGCCATAGCGAGGGTGGGCAGACTGGCCAGGGTCAGGGCGAAGGTAATGCCGGTAGCGAGCAGGGAGGGCTTCATGGCAGATAGGCTGTGGAAGGGGCCGACGGGGATGCAGTGTTACTTCGTAACAGTGCGTGGCGAATCATGCGCCTGTCCGGGCGGCCGTGGCCATGCGGTTTCTGGCCGATCGCGATGCCCTTTCCCCGGCGTTCAGTCATGTGCAGGGCGTGCCCAGCCCTTTGCGCCAGCGGCTGGCTCTGCGACCATGACCGCCCCCCTCCCCGGAAGTCTGCAATGAGCCTGTCCGCCGTTCCGCCCGTCCTCGATCCTGCCGCGACCGCCGCTGGCGCTGCCTGGTCGCCGGAGAGCTGGCGCGGCAAGACCGCGCTGCAGATGCCGACCTACCCGGACCCGGTGGCGCTGGACGCTGCACTGCATGAGCTGAAGCGGCTACCGCCGCTGGTCACTTCGTGGGAGATCCTGGCGCTGAAGCAACAGTTGGCCGAGGCCCAGGAAGGCAAGCGTTTCCTGCTGCAGGGCGGCGACTGCGCCGAGAACTTCAGCGACTGCGAATCGGGCACGATTTCCAACCGGTTGAAAGTGCTGCTGCAGATGAGCCTGGTGCTGGTGCATGGCCTTCGCCAGCCGGTGATCCGCGTCGGGCGCTTTGCCGGCCAGTACGCCAAGCCGCGTTCGGCCGATACCGAGACCCGCGACGGCGTGACCCTGCCCAGCTACCGCGGCGATGTGATCAATGCGCCGGCGTTCACCGAGGCGGCGCGCCTGCCGGATCCGAAGCGGATGCTGCAGGCGCATGCGCATTCGGCGATGACCATGAACTTCGTGCGTGCGCTGATCGATGGCGGCTTCGCCGACCTGCATCATCCGGAGTACTGGAACCTGGAGTGGGTGCGGCATTCGCCGCTGGCCGCCGAGTACCAGAAGATGGTGGCGTCGATCGGTGATGCGGTGCACTTCATGGAAACCCTGGCCGGGGCCCGCGTGCACAACCTCAACCGCATCGACTTCTACACCTCGCATGAAGCGCTGCTGCTGCCCTACGAGCAGGCGCTGACCCGGCAGGTGCCGCGCCAGCAGGGCTGGTTGAACCTGAGCACGCATTACCCGTGGATCGGCATGCGCACCGCCGCGCTTGACGGCGCGCACGTGGAATACCTGCGTGGCGTGCGCAATCCGATTGCGATCAAGGTCGGCCCGTCGGTGACGCCGGACCAGCTGCTGCGCCTGATCGATGTGCTCAACCCGCATGACGAGCCAGGGCGACTGAGCTTCATCCACCGCATGGGGGCAGCGCAGATTGCCGATAAGCTGCCGCCGCTGCTGGATGCGGTCAAGCGCGATGGCCGTCGCGTGCTGTGGGTGTGTGACGCGATGCATGGCAATACCGAGAGCACCGCCAATGGCTTCAAGACGCGCCGCTTCGACAACGTGCGTGGCGAAGTGGAGATGTCGTTCGATCTGCATGCGGCCGCAGGCACGCGACTGGGCGGTGTGCACCTGGAACTGACGGGCGAAGACGTGACCGAATGCACCGGTGGCGCGCGCGAACTGACCGAGCGCGACCTGGAACGCGCGTATCGTTCGACGGTGGACCCGCGGTTGAACTACGAGCAGTCGCTGGAGATCGCGATGGCGATCGTGCGCAAGCAGGAGCAGGTGCGGTAAGGGCGTTGCGGCAGGGCTTGCAGCCCTGCACCTGCTGACGCAACGGCAACGGCAACGGCCTAAGCAACGGCAACAGCATGCATTCCGTGGGATGGCGGGGCGATGTGGGCAGGCAGGACACGCCGTGAACCCCCCTCCGGGGTCCGGCACAGCCGCCAGCGGCTGGGCCGGACCGCGGAGCGGGATTCACGGCGTCTCCCGCAACCGGCCCCACTCCGCCATCCCACAGGAAGCCCGCTTCTGCTTCGGCTGTTGCTGTTGAGGTTGCCGGCCAGCGGCCGGCACTACCGCATGTACAGGGCTGCAAGCCCTGCCGACCAACACGCTGCTTACGAACGACTGACGTGGCGCTCATGCGCCATGCGCGAGTCTGTCCACTTGGCTGTTCGAGTGGAGGTGGCAACGGTGCACTGGCAAAGCGCACAGGCATACGCATGGCCGTTGGGATTGGCCGTAGTGGTGGGCGGCATCGGCGCGTGGCTGATCCTGTGGATCTACCATCGGCTGAAGGGGCGCGATCGTCGGCGCGCGCGTATCGGGCGTGTGCTCGGGCTGCCGATGGCCACCGCATGGCCGCTGCTGCTGTTGATCCCTGCATTGCAGGCCACGCCGCTGCAGGATCCCGTTCTGGGCAACCTGCAACGGGTGCTGCATATCGCGCTGACCGCGTGCTTCATCTGGCTGCTGGTGCGGGCGGTGGCGGCGGGCGAACGTGCCATCCTGCGCAGCCATCCCATCGATGTCTCCGACAACCTGGAAGCGCGCCGCATCCAGACCCAGACGCGGGTGCTCAGCCGTGTGCTGATGGGCGGCATCATCGTGCTGGGCGCATCGCTGGTGCTGCTGACCTTCCCGATGGTGCAGAAGATCGGCACCGCGCTTCTGGCCTCGGCGGGCCTGATCGGCCTGGTGGCCGGTATCGCCGCAAAGCCCGTGTTCG
The DNA here is from genome assembly GCF_000284595.1 of Stenotrophomonas maltophilia D457. Classification (GTDB taxonomy): domain Bacteria; phylum Pseudomonadota; class Gammaproteobacteria; order Xanthomonadales; family Xanthomonadaceae; genus Stenotrophomonas; species Stenotrophomonas muris. The sequence goes on from NC_017671.1 coordinate 920,333, forward strand.
GCAATCTGATCGCCGGCCTGCAGATCGCAGTGACGCAGCCGATCCGGCTGGATGATGTGGTGATCGTCGAAGGCGAGTGGGGGCGCATCGAGGAGATCGGCAGCAGCTATGTGGTGGTGCGCATCTGGGATGAGCGGCGAATGGTGGTGCCGCTGACCTGGTTCATCGAGAACCCCTTCCAGAACTGGACGCGGCGCAGCGCCGACCTGCTCGGCACCGCGTTCCTGTGGCTGGACTATCGTGCCCCGGTGGCAGCGATCCGTGCCGAGCTGGAACGCATCTGCCGCGGTGAAGCGCTGTGGGATGGCCGGGTCTGCGTGACCCAGGTGACCGAGACCAGCGAGCGCGCGATCCAGGTGCGCCTGCTGGTCAGTGCGCGCAGCTCCGGTGATGCCTTCGATCTGCGCTGCCTGGTGCGAGAACGCATGCTCGATTTCCTCGCGCGCGAGCATCCGCAGTCGCTGCCGCAGGTGCGTGCGCGGCTGCAGCATGCAGACGAACTGGACATGCCGCGCGGTCCACGTGCGCGCACTGCGGATGTGCGTTCGCCGGGGGCTGAAGACGGTGAGGCGGCGATCGTGCCGGTGGAGCCCGACCAGCCGCTGTAGAGCCGAGCCATGCTCGGCTGCTTTCGATTTTCCGTTGAAGCCGAGCGTGGGCTCGGCTCTACAGAAACACGATCACGGCTCGCCGGCGTCGATCAGGGTGTCGGTGTCGAAGTGCGGCGGGCGTCGCGCGCGGGTGCGCTGTTCGTAGGCGTAGGCCATTTCGATCAGCTTCGGTTCGCTCCAGGCGGTGCCCATGAACAGCAGGCCGACCGGCAGGCCATTGATCTGGCCCATCGGCACGCTGAGGCTGGGATAGCCGGCGACGGCGGCGGCGCTGTAGCTCTCGCCGGGGAAGTCGTCGCCTTCGCTGCGGATCGGCCACGCCACACCGGTGGTCGGCGCCACCAGGGCATCGAGCTGGTGGGCGGCGAGGGCGGCGTCGATGCCTTCCGCGCCGGCCAGCCGGCGCGCATCGCTGCGTGCACGGATATAGGCGGGGTCGGCCAGGCCGGCGGTAGCGTCGGCCGCCACCAGCAGTTCCTGGCCGAACAGGCCCAGCTCCTGCTTGCTGTGCGCCTGGTTGAAGGCGATCAGGTCGGCCAGGCTGCGTAGTGGCGCGCGATGGGTGCTGAAGTAGCGCTCCAGCCCGGCCTTGAATTCGTACAGCAGCACCGTGCGTTCCGCCTCGGCCCAGGCGCCCTGGTTGGGCAGCTCCACCGGCACCACGAAGGCACCCGCCCGGCGCAGCTCGGTGGCCGCCTGTTCGATCAGCGGCGGCATGCCGCGGTATTTCAGCAGCGGTGTCTGCAGCAGGCCGATGCGCTTGCCACGCAGGCCCTGCGGGTCCAGGCGCGCGGTGTAGTCGTACACCGCGCGGCCAGGCATGGTCGCCGTGGCCGGGTCGGCATCGTCGCGGCCGGCGATAGCGGTCAGCACGGCTGCAGCGTCGGCGACGCTGCGGGTCATCGGTCCTGCGGTGTCCTGGCTGAAGGAAATCGGGATGATGCCCTCGCGGCTGACCAGGCCGACGGTCGGCTTGAGGCCGACGATGCCATTGACCGCCGCAGGGCAGACGATGCTGCCGTCGGTTTCGGTGCCGATCGCCACGCTGGCCAGGTTGGCGGCGACCGCCACCGCGCTGCCGCTGCTGGAACCGCAGGGCGAGTGGCTGAGGCGATAGGGATTGCGGGTCTGGCCGCCGCGTGCGCTCCAGCCGGACACCGAATCGTTGCCGCGGAAATTGGCCCACTCGCTGAGATTGGTCTTGCCCAGCACCACCGCGCCGGCGTCGCGCAGCCGGCGCACCAGGTAGGCGTCGTCCGGGCGGAACCCCTGCAGGGCCAGCGAGCCGGCGCTGGTGGCCATCGGGGCGGCGTTGATGTTGTCCTTCAGCAGTACCGGAATGCCGTGCAGCGGGCCGCGCAGGCGTCCATCACGGCGCTCGCGGTCGCGCGCAGCGGCTTCCTTCAGTGCATCCGGGTTGAGCTCGATCACCGCGCGCAGGCGCGGCCCGGTGCGGTCCAGGGTGGCGATGCGCTGCAGGTAGGCCTGGGTCAGGGTGGTGCTGTCCAGCTCACCGGCGCTCATCCGCGCCTGCAGGTCGGTGACATCGGTTTCGGCGTACGGGAACGGCACGTTGCGGCTCGCGGGTTCGGCCGCATGCGCGCTGGACGCGGCCGGGCTGCAGCCAGCCGAAAGCAGCGCAGGCAGCGCGGCAAGCAGGCAGGTCAGCAGAGGCGGCAAGGACGGGCGCATGGGGCGGCTTGGTCGGCTCCAATCCCCAGTGTAGCCGGTGCTCAGCGGTGGCGCTTGCGCAGGTCGCGGGCGAGGACGTAGACCACGATCAGGTTGATCGCCAGGATCGTCCACGATGGCCAGCCGGGATGGCGGATGATCGCGAAGATGTCGAAAGGCAGGTACAGGGAGGCGGTCAGGCAGCCCAGCCAGGAGGCCCAGACCTTGGCCCGCCACAGGCCCCAGGCTTCGACCAGGTGCAGCAGGCCGTAGCCGATCATCCCCGCCGCGGCCAGGTGCACCGCGTCGGGGCTGATCATGTGCAGCAGCGAGGGCAGGGTGCCATGGTCCGGATCCAGGCTGAAACGCCGGATCAGGACCATGATGCCGTGCCGCAGCGGCTGCGGTCCGAGCACTTCCAGCCCGGTGGCGGCCAACAGCGCCAGCATCGCCTTGCTCGCTTCGAGCAGGGCGATGACGTGGAGGCCCGGATGCCGGTGCGGATCCGGGTTGTAGCCGCTCTGGTCCACGGGGTGCTGGCTCAGCCGCCGCGCGAAGCCTTCTTGCGGTCGCTTTCGGTCAGGAACTTCTTGCGCAGACGGATCTCCTTGGGGGTGATCTCGACCAGCTCGTCGTCTTCGATGAAGTCCAGGGCCTGTTCCAGCGAGTACTTGATCGCCGGGGTCAGCTGGATCGCGTCGTCCTTGCCCGAAGCGCGCATGTTGGTCAGCGGCTTGGTCTTGATCGCGTTGACGGTCAGATCGTTGTCCTTGGAGTGGATGCCGACCAGCTGGCCTTCATACACGTTGTCGCCTTCGGCAGCGAAGAGCTTGCCGCGCTCCTGCAGCGGACCCAGCGAGTAGGCAGGAGTGACGCCCGGCGCATTGGCGATCATCACGCCGTTGATGCGCTTGGCGATCGCGCCCTGTTCCTTCGGACCGTAATGGTCGAACACGTGGAACAGCAGGCCCGAACCCTGGGTCAGGGTCTTGAACTCGTTCTGGAAACCGATCAGGCCACGGGCCGGGATCTGGTATTCCAGGCGCACACGGCCCTTGCCGTCCGGTTCCATGTTCTTCAGCTGGCCCTTGCGGGTACCCAGCTTTTCCATCACGCCGCCCTGGTGGATTTCTTCGATGTCCACCACCAGCTGCTCGATCGGCTCCATCATCTGGCCGTCGATTTCCTTGATGATCACTTCCGGGCGCGACACCGCCAGCTCGTAGCCTTCACGGCGCATGTTCTCGATCAGCACCGACAGGTGCAGTTCGCCGCGGCCGGAGACCAGGAACTTGTCGGCGTCTTCCAGCTGTTCGACCTTCAGTGCCACGTTGTGGACCTGCTCGCGGTCCAGGCGGTCCTTGATCTGGCGGCTGGTCAGGAACTTGCCACCGGACAGGTCCTTGTTGCCGGCGAACGGCGAGTTGTTGACCTGGAAGGTCATCGAGATGGTCGGCTCGTCGACGGTCAGCGCCGGCAGGGCTTCGGGGGTATCCGGGTGGCACAGGGTGTCGGAGATGGTCAGCTCCGGAATGCCGGAGATGGCCACGATGTCACCGGCCTCGGCCGTCTCCTGCTCGATGCGCTCCAGGCCCAGGAAGCCCAGCACCTGGGCGACCTTGCCGTTGCGCTTCTTGCCTTCACGGTCGATGACGGCGACCTGCATGTTCTTCTTCAGGGTGCCGCGCTGGATGCGGCCGATGCCGATCACGCCCACGAAGTTGTTGTAGTCCAGCTGGCTGATGCGCATCTGGAACGGGCCGTCCGGGTCCACTTCCGGACGCGGGGCGTGCTGCATGATCGCTTCGTACAGCGGGGTCATGTCGCCGTCGCGCACGGTGTCTTCCAGGCCGGCGTAGCCGTTCAGGGCCGAGGCGTAGACGATCGGGAAGTCCAGCTGCTCATTGGTGGCGCCGAGCTTGTCGAACAGGTCGAAGACCTGGTCGATCACCCATTCCGGACGCGCGCCCGGACGGTCGATCTTGTTGACCACGACGATCGGCTTGAAGCCCATCGCGAAGGCCTTCTGGGTGACGAAGCGGGTCTGCGGCATCGGGCCGTCCATCGCATCGACCAGGATCAGCACGGTGTCGACCATCGACAGCACGCGCTCGACCTCACCACCGAAGTCGGCGTGGCCGGGGGTGTCGACGATGTTGATCCGGTTCTTGATGCCGGTCTTCTTGTCTTCCCAGGTGATGGCGGTGTTCTTGGCCAGGATGGTAATGCCGCGTTCCTTTTCCTGGTCGTTGCTGTCCATCACGCGCTCGGCGAGGACGGTACGCTCGGACAGGGTGCCGGACTGCTTCAGCAGCTGGTCGACCAGGGTGGTCTTGCCATGGTCGACGTGGGCGACGATGGCGATGTTGCGAAGATTTTCGATGGACATACGAAAGGGGGCCAGTCGGCGCCGGATTTGGAAAAAGAAGTCCAACATTATACGTCGAACTTGACGATTCGCGAAAAGGTGGATTTCACGCCTGTCCCGGGGCCCATTCAGCTGGGCATCCGCCGCCCCGGCCGGGGCCGCCAGGACCCGGCTGCGCGGCTCCCCGTCCGGGGGCTGAAGCGGGGCGCTTCACCAATGGTCGAAGCCGCCGCCGACACGAGGCGGGTGTAAACTAGGTGGCTAGACGCATTCCCCTTTGCATCAAGGATCTTCATGTCCCTCATCGCCACTTTCGACACCACCCAGGGCCCGATCAAGGTCGAGCTGTTCGCCGACAAGGCACCGCTGACCGTGGCCAACTTCGTGAACCTGGTCAAGCACGGCTTCTATGACGGCCTGATCTTCCACCGCGTTATCGCCGACTTCATGATCCAGGGCGGCTGCCCGCAGGGTCGTGGCACCGGCGGCCCGGGCTACAAGTTCGAAGACGAGAAGCATGGCGTGAAGCACGAGGTCGGCTCGCTGTCGATGGCCAACGCCGGCCCGAACACCAACGGCAGCCAGTTCTTCATCACCCACATCAAGACCGATTGGCTGGACGGCCGCCACACCGTCTTCGGCAAGGTCCTGGAAGGCCAGGCGATCGTCGATTCGGTCAAGCAGGGCGACGTGATCCATTCGATTACCCTGGAAGGCGACGTCGACGCCGTGCTGGCCGCCCAGGCCGACCGCGTCGCGGAGTGGAACAAGCACCTCGCCGCCTGATCCCCCTTCGAAACGGCCACCCACGGGTGGCCGTTTCCCTGTTCCCCGCCGCCCGCCAGGCCTGCGTGGCTCTGCCCGCGGCGTCCCATCAAACGCTTGCAAGCAAGAGGAAACCCCCATGAAAGCACCCGTTCGTGTTGCCGTGACCGGCGCCGCCGGCCAGATCGGTTATGCCCTGCTGTTCCGCATCGCCTCCGGCGAAATGCTGGGCAAGGACCAGCCGGTCATCCTGCAGCTGCTGGAACTGCCGGTCGACAAGGCCCAGGCCGCCCTGAAGGGCGTGATGATGGAGCTGGAAGACTGCGCCTTCCCGCTGCTGGCCGGCATGGTCGGCACCGATGATGCCGAAGTCGCGTTCAAGGACGCCGACATCGCCCTGCTGGTTGGCGCACGTCCGCGTGGCCCGGGCATGGAGCGCAAGGACCTGCTGCTGGAAAACGCCAAGATCTTCACCGCCCAGGGCGCGGCGCTGAACAAGGTCGCCAGCCGTGACGTGAAGGTGCTGGTGGTCGGCAACCCGGCCAACACCAATGCCTACATCGCCATGAAGTCGGCCCCGGACCTGAAGCCGGAAAACTTCACCGCCATGCTGCGCCTGGACCACAACCGCGCGCTGAGCCAGCTGTCGACCAAGCTCGGCAAGCCGGTCGGTGGCATGGAGAAGCTGGTCGTGTGGGGCAACCACAGCCCGACCATGTACCCGGACTACCGTTTCGCCACCGCCGATGGCGCGTCGATCGCCGATGCGATCAACGACCAGGAATGGAACGCCAACACCTTCATCCCGACCGTGGGCAAGCGCGGCGCGGCGATCATCGAAGCCCGTGGCTCGTCCTCGGCCGCTTCGGCCGCCAACGCTGCCATCGACCACGTGCGTGACTGGGTGCTGGGCAGCAACGGCAAGTGGGTCACCATGGGCGTGCCGTCCGACGGTTCCTACGGCATTCCGGAAGGCGTGATCTTCGGCTTCGCAGTGACCACCGAGAACGGCAAGTACACCCTGGTGAAGGATCTGCCGATCGACGACTTCAGCCAGAAGTACATCGACAAGACCCTGGCCGAGCTGGAAGAAGAGCGCGCCGGCGTTGCCCACCTGCTGGGCTGATGCAGGCGGTACCGGCTCGAGCCGGTACCTCTTTCATCGAGGTGGGTGTCGACCGCTGGTCGGTACATTCCCATCGAGGTAGGTACCGACCGTTGGTCGGTACATTTCCATCAAGGTAGGTACCGACCGTTGGTCGGTACGCAGAACGGGGAAGCTTCGGCTTCCCCGTTTCTGTTTGGACGGATACGGAGCCGCATGATCCACCTGCATTACATCGACGACGCGCTGCTGGTGGCCGAGAAGCCGGCCGGCCTGCTGTCCGTGCCCGGCCGCGGCGCCGAGAACCAGGATTGCGTGGTCGCGCGCCTGCAGGCGCTGTACCCGGATGCGTTGACCGTGCACCGCCTGGACCAGGTGACCTCCGGCCTGCTGCTGCATGCGCGCGGCAAGGACATGCAGGTGGCGTTGTCGATGCAGTTCGAGCAGCGCCAGGTCGGCAAGCGTTATGAAGCGATCGTGGAGGGGCTGCTTGAAGGCGATGCCGGCGACGTGGACCTGCCACTGATCGTGGACTGGCCAAACCGGCCGAAGCAGATGATCGATCACGAACGCGGCAAGCCGGCGCTGACGCGCTGGCGCGTAATGGCGCGTGATGCCGAAGCGCAGCGCACGCGCGTGGCGCTGGAGCCGGTTACTGGCCGCAGCCATCAACTGCGCCTGCACATGGCCAGTCTCGGCCATCCCATCGTTGGCGATGTGCTGTATGACGCCGCGCCTGCGCAGCGCGTGCATCTGCATGCGCGCAGCCTGCGGTTCACCCACCCGGTGACGGGCGACGCGCTCGCGTTCGAGTCCGCCACTCCGTTCTAGGGGTTCGGCAGGGCTTGCAGCCCTGCACCTGCTACGAACCGGAGCAACGTCAAAGGCCAAGGTGGCTCTGGTCTTCTGCTTGCTGGGCGGGGCGGTGTGGGTTGGCAGGACACGCCGTAACTCCCCCTCCGGGGGCCGGCCCAGCCGCTGGCGGCTGTGCGTTCGGGCGCTTGCAAAGCAGTGCTTCGCAAGCAAAGCGCCCTCACCCATGGCGCCAACGGTCCTGCCAACCCACACCGCCCCACCCCCGACAGATTCCTGCGGCGGTTGGTAACGGCTGTCGCTGTTGGTCTTGGTAGGTGTCGACCTTGGTCGACACGATTTTTCTGTCAGATATCGAATTGAATATTGAATCTGGGGATCCGACCCCGTGCTCCGACAGATCGCGGAAGTCTGTCGAAGGCGGGGTGGGTCCGGTTGCGGGGGCGTGAGCCGCATGGATGCGGCGACCGAGCCTCCATGGACGGATTCACGGTGTCCCCCGCAACCGGACCCACCTCGCCATCCCACGGGAAACCCGCTGTTGCTTCGGCTGTTGCTTCTGAGGTTGCCGGCCAGCGGCCGGCACTACCGCGGGTGCAGGGCGCAGCCCTGCATGAAAACCCCACCCCCTACCAAGGTAGGGCGGCCCGCGCGGCAGCGCCGGACTATCCTCGAACCCATGACTTTGTCTGGGAGGGCTGCGTCATGAACTACGAGGAAACCTACCGTCGCTCGATCGACGAGCCGGAGGCCTTCTGGGGCGAGGAAGCCAAGCGCATCCATTGGCACAAACCGCCGCAGCAGGTACTCGACTACAGCAACCCGCCGTTCCGGCGCTGGTTTGTCGGGGGTGAAACCAATCTCTGCTACAACGCCGTCGACCGCCATCTGGCCGAGCGCGCCGACCAGCTCGCGCTGGTTGCCATTTCCACCGAGACCAGCAGCACCCGCGAGATCACCTATCGCCAGCTGTATCGGGAAGTGAACGACTTCGCTGCCGTGCTCAAGCACCTCGGCGTCGGTCACGGTGACCGTGTGGTGATCTACATGCCGAACATGGCCGAAGCGGTATTCGCCATGCTCGCCTGCGCGCGCATCGGCGCCGTGCATTCGGTGGTGTTCGGTGGCTTCGCCGCGCACAACCTGGCGCTGCGCATCGACGATGCCAAGCCGAAGCTGCTGATCGCCGCCGATGCCGGCATGCGCGGTGGCAAGCTGATTCCGTACAAGCCGATGGTCGATGCAGCCTGCGCCGAAGCCACGTCGCCACCGCCGCACGTGCTGATCGTGTCGCGCGGACTGGATGCCGCCGAACCACGCGTGCCGGGCCGCGATGTGGAGTACGCCGCGCTGCGTGCGCAGATCGGTGAGGTCGACGTGCCGGTGCAGTGGCTGGAATCGAGCGAGCCGAGCTACCTGTTGTATACCTCGGGCACCACCGGCAAGCCGAAGGGCGTGCAGCGCGATGTCGGCGGCTACGCGGTGGCGATGGCACAGTCGATGGAAACCGTGTTCGACTGCAGGCCGGGGCAGGTGATGTTCTCCACGTCCGATGTCGGCTGGGCGGTAGGCCATTCCTACAATGTGTACGGCCCGCTGATCGGCGGCTGCACCTCGCTGCTGTACGAAGGGCTGCCGACCAACCCGGACCCGGGCATCTGGTGGGCGCTGTGCGAGCAGTACAACGTGCGCACGATGTTCTCGTCCCCCACTGCCATCCGCGTGCTGAAGAAGCACGATGCGGACTTCATCCATCGCCACGACCTGCGCGCGCTGAAATACCTGTTCCTGGCCGGCGAGCCGCTGGACGAACCGACCGCGCACTGGATCAGCGAAGCGCTCGGCAAGCCGATCATCGACAACTACTGGCAGACCGAGACCGGCTGGCCGGCGCTGACCCTGCTGCCGGGCCTGGAGATGAAGCCGGTGCGCTTCGGTTCGCCGGGCTTCCCCAACCTCGGCTACCGGATGAAGGTGATCGACGAGAACACCGGCGAGGAAGTCGCACCGGGGCAGAAGGGGGTGCTGGTGGTGTCGCCACCGTTGCCGCCGGGCTGCATGAGCACGGTGTGGAACGACGACAACCGTTTCCTGCAGAGCTACTTCAGCCACTTCAAGGAACTGCTGTACAGCTCGCTGGACTGGGCAATCCGCGACGACGATGGCTACACCTTCATCCTCGGCCGTACCGATGATGTGATCAACGTGGCCGGGCACCGGCTGGGCACGCGCGAGATCGAAGAGGCCATTTCGAGCCACCCGCGCGTGGCCGAGGCTGCCGTGATCGGGGTCAAGGACGAATTGAAGGGGCAGGTGCCGCTGGTGTTCGTCACCCTCAAGCAGGGCCTGGATGGCGAGGATCCGGCGCAAGTGGTGGCCGAGATGATGGCCACGGTGACCACCTCGCTCGGCGCAGTGGCCCGCCCGGCGCACGTGCACGTGGTCAACGCGCTGCCCAAGACCCGTTCGGGCAAGCTGCTGCGGCGCTCGTTGCAGGCGCTGGCCGAGCAGCGCGACCCGGGTGACCTGTCGACGCTGGACGACCCCGGCGCGCTGGAGGAGATCCGCCGGGCGCTGGGCCGTTGATCCGGTCGTGCCGGCCACTGGCCGGCACCCCCATCCACCCCGAGGTTGCCGGCCAGCGGCCGGCACTACCCGCAGTACTTGCGCTAAGCTCGGCCTGTCATCGACCTGCAATACGCGGCTCGCGCCGGGGAACGCGCGTGCCGTCCGGAGATGGCAACACAGGGGGGCGTGCCCGCGAGGGCGCGCCGGCATTGCGCATCGAGCGAGGGGGAGGCAATGGCATTGCTGCACGCCAAGACGGCTGCTGGCCGTCAGGAAATCGAAGACCGTAGCCGGCGCCTGCCGGCGGCATTGCGTTCGATCCTGCTGATGGTCGATGGCCATCGCAACGACACCGAACTGCGTGGCCTGTTCGAAGGCCTGCGGGCACCACCGGACGCACTGGAGCAATTGTCAGCACAGGGCCTGATCGAAGTGATCGGCGGAAGCGCAGAGGTGGCGCCGGCGCGCGGCATCAGCACCGGGCGCGAACAGGACCCGGCGCTGTACCAGCAGTTGTACGACGCGATGAGCGAGGCGGTGCGCCGCCACCTGGGCCTGAAGGGCTACTTCATGCAGTTGAAGATCGAACGCTGCACCGATGCGCTGGCGCTGGAGCGCTTGTGCCCGGAGTTGCTGGCGGCGGTGGGCAAGGCGCGCAGCCCGGCATTGGCGCAGCGCTGGTGGCAGGAAACCCAGGCGGCGGTGCTGAACGCTGGCAGTGAGGTCGTGCAGGCCTGAGCCACCGCGTAAAGTGATCGGTTCACTTCCCTACAAGGAGTCCCGCGTGCAGGACGACCACGACGACACCGACACCCCAGGCTGGGACGCGATCAATGCGGCGCTGGCGCCGCTGTATGCCGGCCAGGAGCCGCGCCACTTCGGCACCGCGCTTCCGTACACGCTCGGTGGCCAGGATCCACTGGATGGCATCAGCGTGTACTGGGCGGATGCGCCGGTACCGCACTGGCATTACATCACCTACGGCTTCTCCGAGCTGTACGCCAAGGAGAGCAGTGATGCAGATGCCAGCGGTTATGGCTTCGAGCTGACCTTCCGTCTGGCTGCCGAGGCCGGTGAGAACGCCGGCAGCACCCCGCCGGTGTGGCCGATGAACCTGCTGCAGAACCTGGCGCGCTACGTGTTCGGCAGTGGCAACGTGTTCGAGGATGGCCATCACCTCAACGCCAACGGTCCGATCGCGCTGGAGACCGGCACGCGGCTGTGCCATCTGGCCTTCATTGCGGACCCGCAGTTGCCGGCGCGGGACACGGCCAACGGCCATCTGCAGTTCCTGCAGCTGGTCGGATTGACCGATGAGGAGATGGAGGCGGTCAAGCGCTGGTCGACGCGTGGCGTGCTGCAGGCGCTGCTGCCGGCGATGCCGCTGTGGATCAGCGATCTGCATCGCGGCAATCTGCTGGACGATCCGGCGCTGGCACAGCGGGTGCGGGCCGGCAGCGAACGCGAGGGTTCCAGCACCGGCATGCTGTTCATCGAGACCCTGGACTGGCGGCAGGAGGCGGGCGTCACCACGCTGGTGCTCGGCGCCGGTCAGGTCGCCAGCGTGTGCGAACTGTTGCCGCTGCGCCTGCGCCACGGCAAATCGCTGGAACTGGCCAGCCGCGACCGGCAGTGGGAATTCATCGCGAACCGGGGCGGTGAAGCGGCGGACGTATCCGCCGACAGCGCGCGCTGGTCACTGGACGAGGCGGGCCTGCAGGCCCTGGCAGGGGTGCGCGCCGAGCGCGGGGTTTACCCGGTGGCGGGGGCGCTGCGCATCGAAGTGGTGCCGACCTACCTGCGCGATGCCAAGGGGGAAGTGATCCGCCAGATCGGCTGATCGCGCGAATGATATCGAGGGGTCGGAGCCGCCTGCTGCGCAGGCGGATCCGACCCCGTCTGGTGGCCGGTGGGGTCAGATCCGTCCGCCACGCGAACGGCTCTGACCCCTGACCAAGGTCAGGCCAGGCCTTCGGCCTTCAGCGCGGCCTGCACGCCGGCATCGGCATCCATGCGTGCCTTGTAGGCGGCCAGATTGTCCAGGCCCGACAGGTCGACCTTGGTGCCGGCGGCCCAGCGCAGGGTGATGTAGAAGTACGGGTCGGCGAAGCTGCGGAAGCCGGCCAGCCAGGGCTTGTCGGCCAGCTGCCTGTCGGCGGTCTCGAACAGGCCACGCAGGCGCTTGTGCGCGGCGGCGCGGATCGCGTCGTACTGGCCTTCGTCGGCAATGAACTTGCCCGGCGCGAACAGCGGCGAGAAGGCCGGGTGCACGTCGGAATTGACGAACGCCAGCCAGCGGGTGGCTTCGGCGCGCTGGCGCGGGCTGCCGTCACCGCCGAGGCCGGCCTGCGGGAAGCTGTCGGCGATATAGCCCATGATCGCGGCGTTCTGCAGCAGCACGAAGTCGCCGTCGACCAGCGCGGGCACCGCACCGGCCGGATTGATCTTGAGGAATTCCGGACCCTTCAGGGTGTCCTTGTTCAGCAGTTCAACCTCGAACGGCTGGCCGGTCCACTGCAGGGCGATGTGGTCGGCGGTGGAACAGGCACCGGGCTTGCTGTACAGCTTCATGGGAACTCCAGGTGATGCGGGCGGGAAACGCCCACTATCCCAGAGCCTGCCGGCAGGCGGCAACGCTGCCGCCGGCACGGATCGTTACGACTGCCGCGGCTTGAGGTTCTGCACCTTATAGAAGGTGTGATCGCCGATGGTGGCCACCTGGTAGGCATTGCGCCAGTTCGGGCTGGCGATGGACAGCGCGGCGAAGTGGCTGGCACCGGGCACGATCTCGCGGCGCTCGCCGGCCGGCAGCGCCCAGTTGCGCTCGGCGTCGAAGGCCACGTTCATTGCCTCGCTCCAGGCCGCGTCGTTGCCCAACTGGGTGCCGGGGGAGACGATGGTCGGTGCGAACTGCTTGCGCGCGGTGACCACCTGGCACATCGAGTCGCCCCACAGGCCACTGTCGAGACGGCGCAGTGCGACCTCGGCGACGGCCTGCTGGCCGCGCAGGGTCTGGTCGCGGGCTTCCAGGTAAACGGTGGTGCTCAAACACAGTGAATCAGCGGCCGGCTGCGGCAACAACTGCGACAGCCAGAGAATCCAGGCCAGTTTCATATAACTCCTTGCTCCGTATGGGCCGCACCCTCCGGTTCCGGCCGCAGGGCGACAGGAGGCGGGGTACGACTTGGCGTCATGGGGAGGCGGCCATCGGGGCCGCCCCGTTGGGCAGCCCCAAAAGAAACGACCAGTACCGATCGTGGGGCTGCGCCGGCTCACCGGAAACTGGCTGGTGAGCGGAAAGATGGCGCAAGGTAGGGGGGCGTAGCCGAACGCATCGTGAACCGCTCGGCTTGACATTCAGGTTCAATGAGGGTGACGGAAATCACATTCCGCCCCCCATTCAGGCGCTCATCAGAGCCCGGCGGCAACCCGGCTGCCCTGGTCGATGGCGCGCTTGGCGTCGAGTTCTGCGGCCACGTCGGCACCGCCGATCAGCTGCGCGTTGATGCCGGCCGCCTGCAGTTCGGCCTGCAGCGCGCGGTTGGGTTCCTGCCCGGCGCAGATCACCACATGGTCGACCGGCAGCAGCTGTTCGCTGCCGTCCACGCGGATGCGCAGGCCCGCGTCGTCCACGCCGAGGTACTCGACGCCACCGAGCATGCGCACGCCCTTGGCCTTCAGCGTGGCGCGATGGATCCAGCCGGTGGTCTTGCCCAGGCGCGCGCCGGGCTTGCCCGGGCTGCGCTGCAGCAGCCACAGCCGGCGCGGCGAGGTTTCAACCTCCGGCCTGGCCAGTGAGCCGCGGGCCTCGAAGGTGCTGTCCACGCCCCATTCGGCCATCCAGCGCTGCGGGTCGAGGGAGGGGGACTCGCCGGCGTGGCTGAGGAATTCGCCGACATCGAAGCCGATGCCGCCGGCGCCGATGATCGCCGCACTGGCGCCCACTTCGACCCGGCCCAGCAGTACGTCCAGATAGCTGACCACCCTGGCGTGGTCGGCACCGGGGAAATCAACTCTGCGCGGCGTGATGCCGGTGGCCAGCACCACTTCGTCGAAGCCGGTCAGCTGGGCGGCATCGGCGCGGGTGCCGAGGCGCAGCTGCACACCGGTTTCGGCCAGTTTGTGGCGGAAGTAGCGCAGGGTCTCGTGGAACTCTTCCTTGCCGGGGATGCGCTTGGCCACGTTGAACTGGCCGCCGATCTCATCATTGGCGTCGAACAGGGTGACCTGGTGGCCGCGCTGGGCAGCGACGGTGGCACAGGCCAGGCCGGCAGGGCCGGCACCGACCACGGCAATCTTCTTCGGCGTGGCAGTGGGGTGATAGACCAGCTCGGTCTCGTGCGCGGCGCGCGGATTGACCAGGCAGCTGGCCAGCTTGTTCTCGAACACGTGGTCCAGGCAGGCCTGGTTGCAGGCGATGCAGGTGTTGATCGCCTCGGCGCGGCCGGCACGGGCCTTGTTCGGCCACTGCGGGTCGGCCAGCAGCGGGCGCGCCAGCGACACCATGTCGGCGCCGCCATTGGCGAGGATGCGCTCGGCGACGTCGGGCATGTTGATGCGGTTGGTCGCCACCAGCGGCACCTTCACATGCGGCTTGAGCTTGGCGGTGACCCCGGCGAAGGCAGCACGCGGCACCGAGGTGGCGATGGTCGGAATGCGCGCTTCGTGCCAGCCGATGCCGGAATTGATGATCGTTGCGCCGGCCGCCTCGATGGCCTGCGCCTGCTGCACGATTTCTTCCCAGCTGCTGCCGTCGTCGACCAGATCCACCAGCGACAGGCGATAGATGATGATGAAGTCCGGGCCGCAGGCCTCGCGGATGCGGCGTACGATCTCGACCGCGAAGCGCATGCGTTGGCGCGCGTCGCCGCCCCAGGCATCGGTGCGCTTGTTGGTGCGCGGGGCGATGAATTCGTTGATGAGGTAGCCCTCCGAACCCATCACTTCCACGCCGTCGTAGCCAGCCTCGCGGGCCAGCTTCGCGCTGCGTGCGTAATCGGCGATATGCCGGTCGACGCCGCTGGCCGACAACACGCGCGGGGTGAACGGGTTGATCGGTGCCTTCAGCTTCGACGGTGCCACCGACAACGGGTGATAGGCGTAACGGCCTGCATGCAGCAGCTGCAGGCAGATCTTCGCGCCGTGCTGGTGCGCGGCGGCGGTGAGCTGGCGGTGCGGCCGCACTTCCCAGGGCCAGGACAGCTTGCCGCCGAACGGCTTCAGCCAGCCGACCACATTCGGTGCGAAGCCGCCGGTGACGATCAGGCCGACGCCGCCCTCGGCGCGCTCGGCGAAATACGCCGCCAGCCGCGGGAAGTCGCGGGCGCGATCCTCCAGGCCGGTGTGCATCGAGCCCATCAATACGCGGTTGCGCAGTTGGGTGAAGCCCAGGTCCAGCGGGGCGAACAGATGGGGATAGGCGCTTTCGTTGGCTGGCGACATGGTCGATACGCTTGCGTACGGAAGCGCGAAGCGTGCCGCGAAACGGCGGCCGGGGCAAGGGCCGCTGGCCGGGTACGCTCGGCACATGCGTGCTGTCGCTCCCGCGTTTCGCTGCGCGAATCGCGGGCCCCACTTACCGGCCTCCACCCCCCGCGCCTGCGGCGCTGCCCCCGAACCCCGGGGGCGGTAGTGCCGGCCGCTGGCCGGCACACGGGGCAGCTCAGGGCGATTGCGGCTGCCGGGCAGCGGCGGGTACGACCGGGGGGCGGCCGATCCCGAACCAGCCCAGCGTGACGCCGCACAGCGGGCCGATCAGCAGGGCGAAGGCGAGGGTGCCGAGGCCGACATTGCCGCCCAGCCACCAGCCCAGCAGCAATACGCTGCCTTCGATCAGGCTGCGCACCTTCCAGATCGGCCAGCCGGTGCGGGCATGCAGGCCAGTCATCAAGCCATCGCGCGGTCCCGGGCCGAGGCGGGCGCCGATGTACAGGCCGGTGGCCAGCGCGACCAGCAGCATGCCTGCACAGAACATCGCCAGCTGCCAGCCCACGCCGATGGCCGGTGGCAGCAGCCACAACCCGAACTGTGCGGAGGGACCGATCAGCATCACGTTGAGCACCGTGCCGACGCCCGGCTTCTGGCGCAGTGGCCACCACAGCAACAGCACCAGTGCGCCGATGACATTGGTCGCCAGCCCGAAGGACAGCGGCGTCTGTGCGGCGATGCCCTGCGACAGCACGTCCCAGGGCGCCACGCCGATGGCGGCACGGATCATCAGCGAGGCACCGAAGCCATACAGGAACAGGCCGGTGATCAGTTGCAGCAGGCGCAGGGGCAGGGCGGTAGGCATGGTGGGCTCGGGGGAGGGGAGATCTGTTTCCACCGTATCCCTGATTTCCTTGAGCCCATAGATACAGATCCCAGCCAATCCGCTGGTACAGGCAGCGCCGATCCTGCAGGCGGGCGGTTGAGCAGGGCCGCGCCCGTGCTCTGCTGGTGGCGGCAGGCGTAGCAGCCTGGCGTGGGCTCGGCCTACATCACGGCGTCAGTTGTCCCAGCCCACCAGCGCCAGCTTGCCCACCGTGTGCCCGCTGGCCAGGCGCTGATGCGCGATGTCCAGGTTGGCCGCATTGATCGTGC
The DNA here is from genome assembly GCF_000284595.1 of Stenotrophomonas maltophilia D457. Lineage (GTDB taxonomy): Bacteria > Pseudomonadota > Gammaproteobacteria > Xanthomonadales > Xanthomonadaceae > Stenotrophomonas > Stenotrophomonas muris. The sequence continues at coordinate 936,816 of NC_017671.1, forward strand.
CCAGCGTTTCACTGAGCGTGCCACGCAGCTGGCCGGCATCGATCATGCTGGCGGCGCGGCTGAGGATGCGATGCTGTTCGATGCAGTCGGCGGTGGCGAAGCGCGAGCGCGCGAACATGAACTCCCAATGGATGCCGATGCATTTGGCCTTGTACGGATCGCCGATGCGCAGTGCGCCACGCGGCTCCACGATCAGGCCGACATGGCCCTGTGGTGCCAGCAGCTGGCCCAGTTCGTCCCAGTAGTGATCGGTGTCGGCCAGGTTGAGCGCCACCTGCACTGCGTCGATGCCCAGTGCCTGCGGCTGGGGCTGCAGCGGCTGCCGATGGTCGATCACATGCGTGGCCCCCATCTGCCGGCACCAGTCGATCGAGGCCTCGCGCGAGGCGGTGGCGATCACCTCGAAGCCGGCATGGCGGGCCAGCTGGATCGCCATCGAGCCCACGCCTCCCGCACCGCCGATCACCAGCAGGTGCTGGCCGCCATGGCGGCGATCATCCAGGTGCAGCGGCATGCGCTGGAACAACAGCTCCCAGGCGGTCAGCGTGGTCAGGGGTAGTGCGGCGGCTTCGGCGAAATCGAGCGTGGTCGGCTTGCGGGCGACCAGGCGCTCGTCCACCCACTGGTACTGGGCGTTGCAGCCCGGCCGGGTAACGTCACCGGCGAAGTAGACCTCGTCACCGGAGGCGAACAGGCTGGCCTCGTCACCGATGGCTTCGACCACGCCGGCGGCGTCCCAGCCGAGCACCCGGGGAACCTCAAGGGTGGCCGGATCGGTAGCGGCCCGCTGCTTGCCATCGACGGGGTTGACCGATACCGCTTCGATCCGCACCAGCAGATCGCGGCCGCGAGGAGGCAGCGGCGGCGGCAGCAGGACATCACGCAGGGCAGGTGCGTATTCACGACTCAGGGCGACGGCTTTCATCACGGCTCCGGCTGGGTTCGTGATCCCATCATAAGGTTCCTCACGTTTCCGCAAACCTGCTGAACCGTGCGATGCAGTGTGCTGCGCAGTATGTCGGTTTTCGCGCTTAAACCCCGTCAAACCCTTGCAGTGTGTGGGTCTTGCGGATTTTCATCATCCTGTATAGGGTTTCAACGTCGGACCGGTCGACGGTCAGGCGCAACACTTCACATGTTACGGGACTGTTAACATGGCCTTCACCCGCCTGAGCATAATGTTCGCGGCGGTGGCGTGCTGAATCGGCTGTCGTACATCGACGCACTAGTGCTGGCCCATGCCTCTACCGGTTTCATACCCCCGAAATAGGAGCTGTACTCAATGAACAAGAAGATCCTTACTGCCGCGCTGCTGGGCGGCCTGGCTTTCGCCCAGGCAGCTTCGGCGCAGGAGTTCGATGACCGCTGGTACCTGACCGGTTCGGCCGGCTTCAACTTCCAGGACAGCGACCGTCTGACCAATGACGCTCCGTTCGTGACCCTGGGCCTGGGTAAGTTCATCAGCCCGAACTGGTCGCTGGACGGTGAACTGAACTACCAGAACCCGAACTTCGACAGCAACCAGGACCTGAACTGGTCGCAGTACGGCGTCTCGCTGGACCTGCGTCGCCACTTCATCAAGGAAGGCCGCGGCTGGAACCCGTACATCGTCGGTGGCCTGGGCTACCAGAAGTCGGAAGAAGAGTACGCTGCAATCGACAACAACGGTCCGCGCCAGCGTAAGGACGGCAACGTTGCCGCCAAGCTGGGCGTCGGCCTGCAGACCACCTTCGAGAAGCGTGTTGCTGTCCGCGCCGAAGTGGCCTACCGCGCTGACTTCGACGACCAGAGCATCGCCGCCAAGGACGAGAGCTGGTTCGGCGACGTGCTGGCTTCGGTCGGCGTCGTGATCCCGCTGGGCCCGGCTCCGGTCGCGGCTGCTCCGGCTCCGGCTCCGGTTGCCCCGAGCTGCGCCGACCTGGATGACGACGGTGACGGCGTCAACAACTGCGACGACAAGTGCCCGAACTCGCAGCCGGGTCAGACCATCGGTCCGGACGGTTGCCCGGTTCCGGTCTCCATCGACCTGAAGGGCGTCAACTTCGACTTCGACAAGTCGAACCTGCGTCCGGACGCCGTGGCGATCCTGAGCGAAGCCACCGAGATCCTGAAGCGTTACCCGGATCTGCGCGTTGAAGTTGCCGGTCACACCGACTCGAAGGGTACCGACGCTTACAACCAGAAGCTGTCGGAGCGTCGCGCCACCGCCGTGTACAACTACCTGACCAAGAACGGCGTCGACGCCGGTCGCCTGGTCGGCCCGATCGGCTACGGCGAGAGCCGTCCGATTGCTCCGAACACCAACCCGGATGGTTCGGACAACCCGGAAGGTCGCGCCAAGAACCGTCGTACCGAGCTGAACGTCCAGAACTAAGTTCTGACGCTCTGCCAGTAGGACACAGCAGGACCCGGCTTCGGCCGGGTCTTGTTGTTTCTGCGGTCCGGAACCCGGCGTTTCAGGCGCGGGAGTAACCGTTCGTCGGGATTTTGCCCATAAAACCAATGAGTTGCCGTATTCATTGAAAGTGGCGCTTGAAAGCTGTCGCGGCATTGCTAAACTCGCCGCGTCACTTCCTTTCCTGGATGCCCTTCATGCTGCGCTCTGCATCGGCCGCCTTCCTGGCGCTGGCCCTGGTTCCCGCCGCCCACGCTGCGGTCGATTGCTCGGTCAACACCAGCGCCTCGCCGCTGCCGTTGCCGGCCACGACCATCGCGCCGGTGGCCGACGAGCTCTACATCCGTGGCAACCAGCTGGGCATGCCGGCCGGCGTGCTGAGCAGCAACTACGATCCGTCGCAGTCGCTGGACCAGGTGCTGCAGCGCCTGCGCATCGATGGGTGCCAGAACATCGCCAAGGCCATTCCGAGCGCACCGGCGGTGAAGCCGAACGATCCGGCGGCCTACAAGCCGCAGACCGAATTCGACAACACGCCCTGGCGCTTCGACATGAGCCAGAACGGCAAGCGCATGACCGCCGAAGAGTTCGACGCCTGGATGAAGGCGCGTGGCGTGCGTGTGGTCAAGGCGCGTCCGGCTCCGGCCGCCACTCCGGCTGCGGCCGAAGCACCGGCTGAGACCAAGCCGGTCGACAAGAAGTAAGCGCGGCGGGGAGCAGAGGCTTGCGCACGCGCCGCCCACCTGCTGCCCCCGCTGCCCGCTCCCACGCATCGCGTGGGCGTGCGGTTCCGGATGTCTCCAATGGCGTGCGCCATGGCCTGGCGCGCGTGCTGTCCAAGGCCGGCGTGTGCTCACGCAGCGAGGCCGCGCGCTGGATTTCCGATGGCCGCGTGCGCGTGTCCGGCCGCATCATCCGTGATCCCGAGTTCCCGATTGCCAGTCCGCACCCGCCGATCGAAGTCGATGGCCGGCCGATGGATGCGCCGCAGCGGCTGTACCTGGTGCTCAACAAGCCGCGCGGCGTGGTGACCACGGCGCAGGACGAGCGTGGTCGCGACACGGTGTATCGCTGCTTCGATGGTGCCGGCCTGCCGTGGATCGCGCCGGTCGGGCGCCTGGACAAGGCCAGCGAAGGGCTGTTGTTGTTCAGCAATGATCCGCAGTGGGCGGCGCGCCTGACCGATCCGGAGACCGGCCCACAGAAGACCTATCACGTGCAGGTGGATCGTCTTCCCGATGAGGACACCCTGGCCGCGCTGCGCGCCGGTGTCGAGGACGAGGGCGAGTTCCTCGTCGCCCAGGCCATGCGCGTACTGCGCAGTGGCGACAAGACCGCATGGCTGGAGGTGGTCCTCGACGAGGGACGCAACCGCCATATCCGCCGCCTGTTGGCGGCCTTCGACCTGCAGGTGCTGCGCCTGGTCCGGGTCGCGATCGGTGGGCTGCTGCTCGGCGATCTCGGCAAGGGGCAATGGCGGGTGCTGGAGGTCAGCGACCAGCAGCGGCTGGGGGCCGCTGCACCGGGCTGATCATCGCCCGCGGCCGGCAGTCGCCGGCCACCGTTCCAGGCGTAGGGGGCGCCTGGTTGCTGAATTTCCCGAACGGAGCCTGCCCATGTACCACCCGACCCTCAACCAAACCCTGCGCTGCGCAGGCCTGCTGCTGCCAATGGTGCTGCTGGCCGCCTGTGGCGGCCACAAGAAGGTGGCCAAGGCGGAAACGCCTGCCGAGACCCCGGTGGTGGAAGTGAAGACCCCGGAGCTGGATGGTCGCGGCAGTTACCGCTTCCTGATGAGCAACGGCGACAAGAAGATGACCGCCGATGAGTTCGATGCCTGGATGAAGGCCAACGGCATCCGCGTTGCCAAGGGCAACGGCCAGGACGCCGCCGCCAAGCCGGTAGTGGTGGCCAGCAAGGAAGAGCCGAAGGGCAAGAAGAAAAAGAAGTGACGCCTGGCGGTGCCGACCCTGGCCGGCACGCCCTCAGGCCACGGCGGGTGCCGACCGTGGTCGGCAGCCATCCAGCCCGATAGGTGCCGACCTTGGTCGGCACGCTTTGACCAGCGGGGTCAGGGCCTTTTCCGCAGGAAAGGGATCCGACCCCGGCATGATCAGCCCTTGACCACGCCCAGTTCGACACCAATGCGGGTGAACGCATCGATCGCGCGATCCAGGTGCTCGCGGCTGTGCGCGGCGCTGATCTGGGTCCGGATGCGGGCCTGGCCCTTGGGCACCACCGGGAAGAAGAAGCCGATCGCGTAGATGCCTTCTTCCAGCAGGCGCTCGGCGAATTTCTGCGCCAACGGTGCGTCATACAGCATTACCGGGCTGATCGGATGCACGCCCGGCTTCACGTCGAAACCGGCGGCGGTCATCTTCTCGCGGAAGTAGGCGGTGTTCTCGGCCAGCGTGCTGCGAAGGTCGTCAGCGGCAGCCAGCATTTCGAACGCCTTGATGCCGGCGGCCACCACATGCGGCGGCAGCGAGTTGGAGAACAGGTACGGGCGCGAGCGCTGGCGCAGCAGTTCGATCACCTCGGCGCTGGCGCAGGTGAAGCCGCCCAGCGCGCCGCCCATGGCCTTGCCCAGAGTGCCGGTGATGATGTCGATCTTCTCCAGCACGCCCTTGACCTCGGCCGAACCACGGCCGGTAGCGCCAAGGAAGCCGGTGGCGTGGCATTCGTCGATGTGTACCAGCGCGTTGTACTTCTTCGCCAGCGCGGTGATCTCGTCCAGCGGCGCGATGAAGCCGTCCATCGAGAATACGCCATCGGTGGTGATCAGCTTGGTCTTGCAGCCTGCGGCATCGGCGGCCTGCAGCTGCGCTTCCAGATCGGCCATGTCGCAGTTGGCGTATCGGAAGCGCTTGGCCTTGCACAGGCGCACGCCGTCGATGATCGAAGCATGGTTCAGCGCGTCGGAAATGATCGCGTCGTTCTCGCCGAGCAGCGGCTCGAACAGGCCACCGTTGGCATCGAAGCAGGCCGCGTACAGGATGGTGTCCTGCTTGCCGAAGAAATCGGCGATCTGCTTCTCCAGCTGCTTGTGCAGGTCCTGGGTGCCGCAGATGAAGCGCACCGAGGCCATGCCGAAGCCGTGGGTATCCAGTGCGTCCTTGGCGGCCTGGATCAGGTCCGGATGGTCGGCCAGACCCAGGTAGTTGTTGGCACAGAAGTTCAGCACCTTGCGGCCGTCGTCGAGGGTGATTTCGGCCGATTGCGGGCTGGTGATGATCCGCTCGGACTTGAACAGGCCCTGGGCGCGGATGGCGTCCAGTTCCTCGGCGTAGTGGCGGGTCAGGGCGGAGGAGACGTCGGTCATGGCGTGGGCACGGCTCTGAACGGGGAAACCGCTGATTCTACCGGGCATCGCCGGTCATCAACCGGGCTGGATGGGGCATCGCCATGGGCAGCGCATGTTGCATCGCAATAGCAAAGTGGTTAAGAATTCGTGAACCGGAGCTGTCGCGCTCCGGCCGCTCCCGCCTTCCACGCCACGCCACCGCCCCCACCGGAGACGCTCATGAAGCACGCCCGTGCCTGCCTCGCCATTGCCGCTGCCCTGACCCTGGCCGCCCCGTTCGCCGCCAGCGCGCAGGAGAACGAATCGCCGTACAGCTGGAATGTCACCGCCGTTTCCGACTACCTGTTCCGTGGCGTGTCGCAGACCGACGAGAAGCCGACCCTGCAGGCGGGCTTCACCTACACCTCGCCGGTGGGCCTGTATGCCGGTGTCTGGGGTTCGGGCGTGGACTTCGGTCCGGGCGATCCGAACACCGAGATCGACTACCAGATCGGCTACGGCGTGGACGTCACTTCGCGCGTCAACTTCGACGTGCTGCTGAACCGCTACACCTACCTCGGTGCCAGCCACCAGAACTACAACGAGCTGGTGACCACCACCACGCTCGACGACACCTACAAGCTGACCGTGGCCTACACCAACGACCAGTGGAACAGCGGCACCGATGGCTGGTACTACGGCTTGGGCGGCAGCTGGGGCCTGCCGAAGGACTTCACGCTGAATGCCAACGTCGGTCGCAGCACCTTCGAGGACGGCATCGCCAAGGACTATACCGACTGGAACGTCGGCGTCAGCCGCCAGTTCGGCCTGTTCAACGTCGGCCTGGGCTACTACGGCACCGACGGCAATGGACGCGAGAACTCGGGCAAGCTGGCCCACAGCCGGGTGCTGCTGACCGTGGCCGTGGGCAAGTAACGCCGCAGGCGTTACGGTAGGTGCCAAGCTTGCCTGGCACGCATTGCGAAAAAGGCGCCCATCGGGCGCCTTTTTCAGTTCCGCGGTGTTCTTGATCCCATCTGGGGAAGAGCCCCCTTGTTGTTCAAGGGGGCGCGCCAAAGGCGCGGGGATAAGGAAACATGCGGGGGAATTGACCCTTCGGGTCAGTTCCAGCTGAGCACGACCTTGCCGGCCTTGCCTTCTTCCATCAGGTCGAAGCCCTTCTGGAACTCGTCGATCGGCAGCTGGTGGGTCATCACCTTGCCGAGCGGGAAGCCGGACAGCACCAGCTGGGTCATCTTGTACCAGGTCTCGTACATCTTGCGGCCGTAGATGCCCTGCACGGTCAGGCCCTTGAAGATGATCTTGTCCCAGTCGCAGCCGGCGCCCTTGGGCATGATGCCGAGCATGGCGATCTTGCCGCCGTGGTACATGCAGTCGAGCATGTCGTTGAACGCGCGCGGGTTGCCGCTCATTTCCAGGCCCACGTCGAAGCCCTCCATGTGCAGCTCCTTCATCACGTCCTTCAGCGACTGGTTGGCGACGTTGACCACGCGGGTGGCGCCCATGTCGGCGGCCAGCTTCAGGCGGAAGTCGTTGACGTCGGTCACCACCACGTTGCGCGCACCGATGTGCTTGCAGATGCCGGCGGCGATGATGCCGATCGGACCGGCGCCGGTGATCAGCACGTCTTCGCCGATCACGTCGAATTCCAGCGCGCAGTGTGCGGCATTGCCGTACGGGTCGAAGAACGCGGCCAGTTCCGACGGGATCTGGTCCGGAATCGGCCACAGGTTGCTGGCCGGCATCACCATGTATTCGGCGAAGGCGCCGTTGACGTTGACGCCGATGCCGACGGTGTTCGGGCACAGGTGCGGGCGGCCGCCACGGCAGTTGCGGCAATGGCCACAGACGATGTGACCTTCGGCCGAGACGCGCTGGCCGATCTCATAGCCGGTCACCGCCGAGCCGAGCGCGGCAATGCGGCCGACGAACTCATGGCCGATGGTCAGGCCCGGCTTGATGGTGCGCTGGCTCCACTCGTCCCACAGATAGATGTGCAGGTCGGTGCCGCAGATCGCGGTCTTTTCCAGCTTGATCAGGACCTCGTTCGGGCCCGGGGTCGGAACCGGAACTTCTTCCAGCCAGATGCCCTTGGCCGCTTCGCGCTTGACCAGGGCCTTCATCGTTTGCTGCGCCATCGGGGTGGAACTCATCAGGGGGAAAGCGCGGATTATAGGGTGCCGCGCGGATTTCCCATGTTGCGCTGCGGGTGCAATGGCGGAACGAAAGGCGTGCGCCGACGGGCGTTTCGAACGTGCTGCAAACAGCAGCGCCTCCTTGAGTCCTGGGGAGGGCGCGCGGTCACCCTGGCCGGGACACGCAAAAGCCCATCCATGGTGCTCGATGGCGCCTTGCTCGTGCGCGCTATCCTGCGCACACGGCAAGACCGGGGTTGGGCGTCCCGCCCAACCCGCCAGTCGCATGCGCCCGGCCCATGGCGCCAACGGTCCCGGCCAGGGTGACCACGCCCCCTCTGGACGATTCCATGTGCGCGGCCGATGTGCGCATGGCAGAGCAAGAAGTAGGCCCATGACTTCCGGGGTTCGGGCCGTGGCAGGGCGGCGGGCTACAATCGAGGGTTCCATTACCAGGGGCTGCTCCATGCGCTCGAACCTGCTTGCATTCTCCATCGTCGCCAGCCTCGGGCTGGCCCAGGTCGCCCATGCCGCTGAAGGCATGTGGGTGCCGCAGCAGCTGCCGGAAATCGCCGGTCCGTTGCAGAAGGCCGGCCTGAAGCTGTCCCCGGAGCAGCTGTCCAACCTCACCGGCGACCCGATGGGCGCGGTCGTCGCCCTCGGCGGCTGCACCGCCAGCTTCGTGTCGCCGCAGGGCCTGGTGGTCACCAACCACCACTGCGCCTACGGTGCGATCCAGCTGAATTCGACCGCCGAGAAGAACCTGATCAAGGACGGCTTCAACGCGCCGAAGCACAGCGATGAACTGAGCGCCGGCCCGAACGCCCGCGTCTACGTGCTCGACCAGATCACCGACGTCACCGCCCAGGCCAAGGCCGCCATTGCCGCCGCCGGCAACGACCCGCTGGCCCGCAGCCGTGCGCTGGACGCCTTCGACAAGGCCCAGGTCGCCGCGTGTGAAGCCGAGGACGGCTTCCGCTGCCGCCTGTACACCTTCTCCGGCGGCAACACCTACCGACTGTTCCGCAACATGGAAATCAAGGACGTGCGCCTGGTCTACGCGCCCCCGGGCAGCGTCGGCAAGTACGGCGGCGACGTCGACAACTGGATGTGGCCGCGCCACACCGGCGACTTCTCGTTCTACCGCGCCTACGTCGGCAAGGACGGCAAGCCGGCCGCATTCTCGGCCGACAACGTGCCGTACCAGCCCAAGCACTTCCTGAAGTTCACCGACCAGCCGCTGGGCGCCGGTGACTTCGTGATGGTGGCAGGCTATCCGGGCCGCACCAACCGCTACGCGCTGGCCGGTGAGTTCAACGAAACCGCCAGCTGGACCTACCCGACCATCGCCAGGCACTACAACGCAGTGTTGAAGATGATCGATGAGGCGGGCAAGGCCGACGCCGACGTCAAGGTGAAGTACGCCGCCACCGCGGCCAGCATGAACAACGTGGCCAAGAACTACGCCGGCCAGCTGGAAGGCTTCAAGCGCATCGACGCTGCTGGCCAGAAGCAGGCTGAAGAAGCCGCCGTGCTGGCCTGGCTGAAGAAGCAGGGCGCCGCCGGCAAGCCGGCGCTGGCAGCGCACGCGCAGCTGGTCAAGCACCTGGATACCAGCAAGGCGACCCGCGAGCGCGATCTGTTCGTCGGCCAGTTCAACAACACCTCGGCGGTCAACGCCGCCATCGGCCTGTACCGCCTGTCGATCGAGCGCACCAAGCCGGACGCCGAGCGCGAGGTCGGCTACCAGCAGCGCGACCTGCCGACCCTGGAAGGCGGCCTGAAGCAGATGGATCGCCGCTATGTGGCGAAGATGGACCAGCAGCTGCAGACCTACTGGCTGGACCAGTACGTCGCCCTGCCGGCCGCGCAGCGCAACAACGACGTGCTGAACACCTGGCTGGGCGGCAGCGATGCCAGCGCGGTCAAGGCACTGGTGAGCAAGCTGTCGGGCACTGAGCTGGGCAGCCTGGATGCACGCCTGAAGTGGTTCAAGGCCGACCGCGCCGCGTTCGAAGCCAGCACCGATCCGGCCATCCAGTACGCGGTGGCGATCATGCCGTCGCTGCTGAAGCAGGAAGAGCAGAAGAAGATCCGCGAAGGCGAGTCGCTGACCGCACGTCCGCTGTACCTGCAGGCACTGGCTGACTACAAGAAGAGCCAGGGCGAGTTCGTGTACCCGGATGCCAACCTGTCGCTGCGCATCACTTTCGGCAACGTGATGGGCTATGAGCCCAGGGACGGCGTGGCCTACACCCCGTTCACCACGCTGGAGGGCATCGTCGCCAAGGACACCGGCGTCGATCCGTTCGATGCGCCCAAGGCCCTGCTCGACGCGGTCAAGGCCAAGCGCTACGGCGGCCTGGAAGACAAGCGCGTGGGCTCGGTCCCGGTGAACTTCCTGTCCAACCTGGACATCACCGGTGGCAACTCGGGTTCACCGGTGCTGGACGCCAACGGCAAGCTGGTCGGCCTGGCCTTCGACGGCAACTGGGAATCGGTCAGCTCCAACTGGGTGTTCGACCCGGTGATGACCCGCATGATCGCGGTCGACAGCCGCTACATGCAGTGGATCATGCAGGAAGTGGCGCCGGCGCCGACGCTGCTGAAGGAGCTGAACCTGGCGAAATAAACCCGTTGCGGTAGTGCCGGCCGCTGGCCGGCAACCCCGACCAGATAGCCGGAGTTTCCAAAACCCCGCGATCCACGTCGCGGGGTTTTTTCATGCCCGGCACGGCCCGGTGCGCCGAACGGGTATCATCCCTGTTCCGCGCACTTCACAGGATGTGAACGAAACGCGGAACCTCCTCCCCCCAGGACCCCTTGCACGCATGCGCATCCTGCTTGCCCGCCACGGCGAAACGCCGTGGAACGCCGAAGGCCGCTACCAGGGCCAGATCGACATCCCGCTTTCGCCGATCGGTGAAGCCCAGGCCCAAGCCCTGGGCGCCCGCTTGGCCTCGGTGGACATCACCCGTGCCGTCGCCTCGCCGCTGTCACGCGCGCAGCGCACCGCGCAGCTGGCACTCGGTGCCGCCCGTGCCGACATGTTGCTGACCGAGCCGGAGCTGCAGGAAATCGCCCACGGCGAGTGGGAAGGCCTGCTGGCCAGCGAAATCAACGAAAAGGACCCGTCGCGCCTGAAGGCGTGGCGCGAGGAGCCGGACACCGTGCTGATGCCCGGCGGTGAATCGCTGCGCTTGGTGCTGGAGCGCAGTTGGCGCGGCCTGGCCCGCGCCACCGAAGGCCTCGGCGAGCACGACACCCTGCTGGTGGTCGCCCATGACGCGGTCAACCGCGTGATCCTGTGCAAGGTGCTGGGCCTGCCGATCTCCCGCCTGTGGACCTTCCGCCAGGCGCCGACCACGCTCAACCTGCTCGAAGGCGCCGACCTGGACAGCCTGGAAGTGGTGCGCCTGAACGACTGTGCCCACCACACGCCGTTCTTCGGCGAAGCCAAGCACCGCGCACTCTGATCCATCCCCTCGCATCAACTGCTTCTGCTGGAACCGCTGCCGTGACGAACACCCCGACCACCCTGGCCGACTGGCTGGACTACATTGAACGCCAGCACCCGGCGACCATCGACATGGGCCTGGAGCGCGTGCGCGCCGTGGCCACGGCGATGGGCCTGGGGGCGCCGGCCCAGCGCACCATCGTGGTCGGTGGCACCAACGGCAAGGGCTCCACCGTGGCCTTCATCGAAGCCATCGCGCGTGCTGCCGGCTGGAAGGTCGGCGCGTACACCTCGCCGCACCTGCTGCGCTACAACGAGCGCGTGCGCATCGACGGCCACGATGTGGAGGATGCGGCGCTGGTCGCCGCCTTCAACACCATCGAGGCCGCGCGTGGCGATATCACGCTGACCTATTTCGAGTACGGCACGCTGGCCGCGCTGCAGCTGTTCGCCGACGCCGGGCTGGACCTGGCGGTGCTGGAAGTGGGCCTGGGCGGTCGCCTGGATGCGGTCAACATCGTCGACGCTGACGTGGCGGTGATCACCACCGTGGACATCGACCATGCCGAATGGCTGGGCGGGGACCGCGAAGCGATCGGCACCGAGAAGGCCGGCATCATCCGTGGCTGGAAGCCGGTGATCCTGGGCGAGACCGACCCGCCGTCGAGCGTGCTCGCACGTGCCTACCTGGTCGGCGCCAACGCGATCCGCGGCGGCAGCGATTATTTCTACGAACCAATCGATGCCCAGCGCTGGCGCTGGCGCGATGTCGGCCTGCGCATGGAACTGCCGACCCCGGCGCTGGCCGGCCCGATCCAGCTGGCCAACGCGGGTGCCGCCATCGCTGCGCTGCGCGCGCTGGACAAGCCGGTGCCGCGTGCGGCGTGGGCTGCTGGTGTCGCGGCGGCGCGCATCTCTGGCCGCCTGCAGGCGTTCGAGCGTGACGGCGTGCAGGTCCGTGTCGATGTCGGGCACAACCCGCAGGCGGCGGGCCAGCTGGCGCGCGCGCTGAAGGCCGAAGCGTCGGCCGGGCGCACCCTGGCGGTGTACGCCGCGCTGCAGGACAAGGACGCGTTGGGCGTTGTGCAGGCGCTGCAGGACGTGGTCGGCGAGTGGACCCTGGCCGGACTGGACGGCCCGCGCGGGCAGAGTGCTGCCCAGTTGCAGGCCCGCCTGGCCGGTACGGCGGCGGCCAAGGCCCAGCGCGCTGATACTGTCGAGCAGGCGCTGGCACAGGTACTGGCCCAGGCCGGGCGCGGTGACCGCGTACTGGTGTTCGGCTCCTTCCATACCGCCGCTGCCGCGCTGCAATGGTTGCAGGGCGCCGCCTGATCCGCGTTCAGCCAATGCCGACGCCGTCCGGTCCGGCACCCGTATAATCGACCGCAACCTCCGGACAGTTGCCGCCTCACGTGGATACGCCTCTGAAACAGCGTCTGATTGGTGCCATCGTGCTGGTGGCGCTGGCCGTGATTTTCCTGCCGATGCTGGTCAAGGGACCGGCGCCGGACAGCGGTGTGGCCTCGGTGCCGATCGCCGCGCCGGACGCACCGGCCGATGGCCAGTTCGAAACCCGTGAGCTGCCGCTGGTTGCTCCGGCCGGTGGAGCCACCGGCCTGCAGACCGGGCAGGCCAAGCCGCTGCAGGAGACGGCCGCGCCGGCTACGCCGCCGACCGTGGACACGTCTCCGGCGGTTGCCGCCGGCAACTTCGCCGTCACGTTTGGCGCCTACGGCAGCAAGGCCGACGCCGATGCGGTGATCGCCTACCTGCAGCGCTCGCAGCTGCCAGGCTTCGCCGAAACCACCACCATCAGCGGGCGCCAGGCGTGGCGTGTGCGTGTCGGGCCGTATGCCGACCGTGCCCAGGCCGAAGCCGCGCGGCTGCAGGCGGTCAAGATCCGCGCCGATGTGAAGGCAGAAGTCATCACCCTGGATGCGGCGGCAGGCAGCAGTGCGACGGTTGCCGCCACGCCGGCGCCGACCACCAGCACCCCGGCCGCGGCCACCACGCCGTCGGCCACCAGCAACCCGGTGCGCAGCGAAAGCCTGCTGCCAAGCACGCCGACGGCGACCACCAAACCAGAGCCGCCCAAGCCGGCACCGAAGTCCGAGGCTCCGAAGCCGGACGCCAAGCCCGAGCCGAAGCCGGAGGCCGCCGCCAGCAAGCCGGCGCCTGCCACGCCGACAGCACCGGCAGCCAGTGGCGTCGGCTTCGCCGTGCAGTTGGGCGCGTTCGGCCAGGCCAACGATGCCAACGCGCTGCGCGACAAGGTCCGCGCCGCCGGCTTCAGTGCTTTCGTCGAGCAGGTACGCACTGAAAAGGGCACGCTGCATCGCGTCCGCGTCGGACCGGTGGCCAACCGCGCTGACGCCGAGCAGCTGAAGGCGCAGGTCGCCGCCAAGGTCGGCGTGGCCGGCATGGTCCGACCGCACCCATGATCCACGCGCAGGCCCGTTGCCAGCGCCGCCGAAGGAGCGGGGCGCCATGATCGACGTGGTGCTGCTGATCGTGATCGCCGCCTCGACCCTGCTCGGGATGCTGCGTGGCTTTGTTGGAATCGTCATCGGCACGCTGTCGTGGCTGCTGGCCGCGTGGGCGGCCTTCGCCTTCGGCAACGATGCGGCACGCTGGTGGGCGGCCCCGGCCGCACCCGGCGGCGAGCATTTCGTTGGCGGCTACCTGGGCGTGGGCATTGGCGTGATGATCGTGGTCGCGGTGATCGGCATGGTCATCAAGGCGATGATCCATCGCAGCATGCTGACCAGCCTGGACCGGTTGCTGGGCGGCGTGCTGGGCGCCGTGCGTGGCGGCCTGATCGCGGCGATCCTGGTGCTGCTGGCCGGCTTCACCCCGCTGACCGCCGAACCCTCCTGGAAGCGCTCGGCGGTCCGCCCGGTGCTGAACCCGGCCGTGGCCTGGATGAACGGGAAGCTGCCGCACTGGCAGGTGCCCGGCGCCGATCTGCTGCCCAAGACCTTGCCGACCGACATGCTGTCCCCATCTGCATTGATGGAGCTGGGGAAGAGCGCAGGCGCCGATCTGGGAAAGCCGGGCGCGGCAGGCGATAATGGCATCCTCAACCAGGTAGTGGCGGGCAGCGGATGGCTGCGGCCCGCGAAAGCGGAACAGGGCGACGCATACGATCCGGCCGAAGTGCGCCCGGACGCCCCAGCACTGCCAGACAGTATCGAGCCGGGCGATCCGGCCAATGTCGACCGCAGGCGCGGCGACCACCGCGGCCAGGTACGGCCACCTTCCTTGTAACTGGGCACAGCCCAGCGGAGACTTCGCACCATGTGTGGCATCGTCGGAATCGTCGGCAACCAGAACGTCGCCGGGCAGTTGTATGACGGCTTGACCGTTCTCCAGCATCGCGGCCAGGATGCCGCGGGCATCGCCACGGCCAATGGCAGCCGCCTGCGGGTGCAGAAGGCCACCGGCCTGGTCCGCGATGTGTTCGATGCACGCACCATGTCTACCCTGGAAGGCAGCGTCGGCATCGCCCATGTGCGCTACCCGACGGCCGGCTCGGAAGGCATGGACGAGGCGCAGCCGTTCTACGTCAACTCGCCGTACGGCATCGCGCTGGCCCACAACGGCAACCTGATCAACACCGAGGCGCTGCGCCAGCAGGTGTTCGAGCAGGACCGCCGCAACGTCAACACCGATTCGGACAGCGAAGTGCTGTTGAACGTGTTCGCCTATGAGCTGGAGCAGCAGCGCCAGCTGAGCCCGGAAGCCGCGATCCGCGCGGTGGCTGGCGTGCACCGCCGCTGCAAGGGCGGCTACGCGGTGGTCAGCGTGGTGCTGGGCCTGGGCCTGGTGGCCTTCCGCGACCCGCACGGCATCCGTCCGCTGGTGCTGGGCAAGCGCAGCCATGCCGAGGGCGACGAGTACATCGTGGCCTCCGAGTCGGCCGCGCTGGACGTGCTGGGCTTCCAGCGGGTGCGCGATGTGCAGCCGGGCGAAGCCCTGGTGATCACCGCCCGCGGCGAGCTGTTCTCGGAAATCTGCGCCGAGCCTGCCGAGCACACCCCGTGCATCTTCGAGTACGTGTACTTCGCGCGTCCGGATTCGATGATCGACAACGTCTCGGTGCACAAGGCGCGCATGCGCATGGGCATCAAGCTGGGCGAGAAGATCCTGCGCCTGCGCCCGGACCACGATATCGACACCATCATCCCGATCCCGGATACCTCGCGTGATGCCGCGCTGGAGATCTCCAACGTGCTTGGGGTGAAGTATCGCGAAGGCTTCATCAAGAACCGCTACATCGGCCGCACCTTCATCATGCCGGGCCAGGGCGAACGCGTGAAGTCGGTGCGCCGCAAGCTCAACCCGATCCACCTGGAGTTCCGCAACCGCGTGGTGCTGCTGGTGGACGACTCGATCGTGCGTGGCACCACCAGCCAGCAGATCGTGCAGATGGCCCGTGATGCGGGCGCGCGCAAGGTCTACCTGGCCAGCGCGGCACCGCCGGTGCGCTACCCGAACATCTACGGCATCGACATGCCGGCGGCCGAAGAGCTGGTCGCGCACAACCGCACCGTCGAAGAGATCGAGGCCCACCTGGGCTGCGACTGGCTGATCTACCAGGATCTGGAGGACATGGAAGCGGCGGTGAGCGAGGGCAACCCGGCGCTGCGCAACTTCGATTCGTCCTGCTTCAACGGCCACTACCCGACGGGTATCGAGCCGGGCTACTTCGAGCGCATCCAGCAGCTGCGTTCGGACGACGCCAAGCACAAGCGCCGCGCCTGAGGTCCAGGCGTGGTCGATGTACCCGACGTTGGTGGCGACCTGCTGCGCGCGGCGCAGCAGTGCCTGGCCGAAGCCGACCCGCTGCGCAAGGTCGCGTTGACCCAGGCGTATGCCGCCGCGTTCCGTGCCGGCCGCCTGAAGGTGGCTGCCGATGCGCCGCCGCCGGAACCGATCCGCATGCCTGGCCGGCCGGCACGGCTGGTGCTGGTGCATCCGCGCGAAGTGCCCCGGCGCGGGCTGGGCGGCGTGGAAGGACGCGCCGCCTTCATCCACGCCATCGCCCACATCGAACTCAACGCGATCGACCTGGCTTGGGATGCGGTGTACCGCTTCCGCGGCCTGCCGCCAGCGTTCCATGCCGACTGGGTCAGCTGTGCCGACGACGAATCGCGGCACTTCATGCTGCTGCGCGAGCGCCTGCAGGCGCTTGGCCACGACTACGCCGATTTCCCCGCGCACAACGGCCTGTGGGAAATGTGCGAAAAGACCGCGCATGACGGCCTGGCGCGCATGGCCCTGGTACCGCGCGTGCTGGAAGCGCGCGGCCTGGACGTGACACCGGGCATGATCGAGAAGCTGCGCAATGTCGGTGATGGTGAAACCGCCGACGTACTGGAAGTGATCCTGCGGGAGGAAGTGGCGCACGTTGCCGCCGGTTCGCGCTGGTACCGCTGGTACTGCGATCGCGCCGGCGTCGAGCCGCGTGCGCGCTTCAAGGCGCTGCTGGTGGAATACGCCGGCGGCTACCTGCACGGGCCGTTCAACATCGAAGCGCGCCTGCTGGCCGGCTTCGACGCCGACGAGCTCGCCAACCTGGTCGAACAGGCCGGTTGAACAAAAGGGGACGGAGGGGATTAAGTCGTTTGTGCCACAAACGACTTAATCCCCTCCGTCCCCTTTTTCATGCGTTGGGCAGCACCACGCGCTTGCCATCCACGGTGGGCCGGTTGATGTAGAACAGGCCGGGACCGGGCCGGTAGGGCAGTTCGCTGACGCCGGCATCGGCGGCATAGGTCAGGGCGGTGTCGCCCAGCGCGTCGAAATTCCAGTGCGCCGACTGCATCAGGTAGCGTCGGCGCAGCAGCGCCTCCTGGGTCTGGGTCAACGCCTGCCCTGCCACCAGCCGCCGTGCGATCGGTTGCAGGGCCGACGGCAGTTCCCAGCCGGGAACCTCGGCAGCGCTGGCGCGCCAGGTCACGCCGGCATCGATGGCATGCTGCTGCATCACCTGCAGCGCGATCAACTGGTAGCGCCAGTCGATGCGCCGCCGCAGTACCACGGCGGCAGTCACGTACAGCACCGGGGACAGCAGCACGCTGCGGCTGCCGGCGCGGCGCTGCTGCTGCCACTGGTGCCAGACATCCACCCACACTTCCTTTTCGTCCACGCCCAGCTGCTGCCGCCAGCGTTCGGCATCGGCCTGCGTTTCAGCGTAAGCCGTGGTGGCCTGCAGCATCGCCAGCGGGGGAATCTGGTAGTCGGCAACGGCGGGGCGGCGCAGCTGCTGGCGACGTGGGCGGCTGAGCAGCTTGGGGCCTTCCTCCAGCTGGTTGTAGCCTCCGCCGATGTTGGCGTGCACGCCGGGCAAAGCGATCTCGGTGAACGCCGGTGCCACCGTGGTCAGCGGATAGTGCTGGCGATGCTCGTCGCGCGCGGTCAACTGCACCACGCGTGCAGCGATGCCACTGGACAGGGCAAGCTGCGGTTGTTCGTCGGCGCGGCCACCACTGACCGCAGCCACGGTATCGAACAGGCCGATGAATCGCAGCACCGGAAGGGCAGGGGCGAAGTCCGGCGTACAGACCAGGCCGGACGACTGCAGCAGTTGCCGCCAACGCGTGGTATCCCAGCCCTGCAGCTGGTTGGCGATATCACGTGCGGCGGCAGCGCCTCGAGAGAACCCGAACAGATCCAGCTGCACGCGACGCAGCGGTTGCCGCCAACGCGTGGACAGTTCTGCAAGCGCAGCCGGCAGCACCACCTGCAGCGCGCGCTGCACCTTTGCGCGGACGCCGCTGGCGCCGATACCGAACGCCAGTCCGATCAGGTCGTCGTCGGCGTCATCGCGGGTACCGACACCTTCCACGTAGATCGACAGCGAAGGCGTGGCCATCGCATCGCGGCGGCTGTCCGGGTACAGCTGCTGCAGGCGTGCGATGTTGGTCAGGCCGTTGTCGTAGCTGCTGGTCAGCCGGCTCTGGTAGGTCGAATCATCATCCGCACGCAGCTGCGCCGGGCGCGGTCGCGGCTGCTGTGGTCGACCACGCGCGAGGTTGTGCGCGTTGTTGCGGGTGCCATCGAAGAACAGGCCGATCCGCAGCAAGCCGACATCTTCGTCCGTGTCCTGCGATGGTGCCATGTGCATTCCCCGTCGTGGCTGCGTCACGGTAGCGCGAAAGCGGTGTATTGGCGAAGTGTAGTGACGCTTTTGACCTGACTGAACGCAGATGCGGTCGATCACAAATCCTGACTTTCATTCCACTCGCCTATTGAATTCACACGAGCCGCGCAGGCCATATGGCCAAACCCGGCAAACCGGGTCGTGCTGCATCCACGCTGTTCACATCATTCAAGGAGCGACGCAATGTTGTCCAGATCGATTGGCAAAGCGGCAGGTGGCCTGGTGTTGGGTTTGTCGGTGGCGGCGGCCGCGCATGCGGCACCGTTGTTCGAGCCGGTGACGGTCATCAGCCGCGCATCGGCAAACAGTGAGCCCGCGCTGGGCAAGCTGCTGGCCACCCCGTCCACCGCGACGGTACAGGAAGTGCGCGTTGATGCAGCCGCGACTGCACAGCCGCAGCTGGAATTCGAACTGCTCGGCCAGCGCGTGCAGGCCGTGCGCAGCAAGGTTGAAGCGCTGCCCGATGGCGGCAGCATCTGGTATGGCCAGTTCCGTTCGCCCTCGGACAAGCTGACCGCGGCCACCTCCAACGGCCAGGACGACCCCGGCAATTCGCTGATCCTGGTGCGCTCGGGCGATACCATCACCGGCTCGATCCGCAAGGATGGAAAGCTGTACCGCCTGCGCCCGCTGGGCAACCGCCACGTGCTTGTGGAAGTGGACGAGTCGCGGATGCCGGCCGACCATCCGGCCGATTACAACCAGCTGCCGAAGATCCCGATGGGCAACAACGATCGCCTCGGCATCGCGCAGGCGTCGTCCGGCACGCCGGCCACCATCCGCGTGCTGGTGGTGGCGACCAATGCCGCCGTCGCCGCCTATGGCGGCAACATGCAGTCACTGGTGCAGCTGGCCGTGGCCGAATCGAACCAGGGCTATGTCAACAGCAACGTCGGCATCACCATGGAACTGGCCCGCTACGAGACCACCAGCTACACCGAATCGGGCAGCTTCGATACCGACCTGGCGCGTTTCCGTGGCACCAGCGATGGCTACATGGACAGCATCCACACCAGCCGGAATACCTACACGGCTGATGTGGGCGTGCTGCTGATCAACAACACCGCCTACTGCGGCCTGGCCTCGGGCATCGGCTCGACGGCGTCGACCGCGTTCGCGGCCGTGTACTGGGATTGCGCGACCGGCTATTACTCGTTCGCGCACGAGATCGGCCATCTGCAGAGTGCGCGGCATGACATCGCCACCGACTCGAGCACCTCGCCCTATGCCTATGGCCACGGCTACCGCTACGAGCCGGCCACCGGCACCGGCTGGCGCACGATCATGGCCTACAACTGCACCCGCAGCTGCCCGCGCCTGAACTACTGGTCCAACCCCAACATCAGCTACAACGGCATCCCGATGGGCAACGCCAGCACCGCCGACAACCAGCGCGTGCTGGTCAACACCAAGGCCACCATCGCGGCCTTCCGCTGACACTGTCCAGGCGCCGACCAAGGCCGGCGTCTACCCGGGCGCATGCACCTGCTCTGGTAGATGCCAACCTTGGTTGGCACCTTGCGATCCGTTATTTGCGCGCGAGCGTATCCAGCGTCCAGCCGTTGGCATCCACGCGCAGCACCGAACCCTGTTCGTACCAGTCACCCAGCACGATGCGGGTGCGCTCGCGACCACCGGCCTGCAGCGTGTGGATCGCCGGCCGATGGGTATGGCCATGGATCATGGTGTCCACGCCATGGCGCACGAAGGTGGCATCGACTTCGGCAGGGGCCACGTCGGTCACCGACTCGAACTGCGCACGATCGTCCTGCTTCATCTCGGACTGGCGCGCCTGGCTGGCTTCGCGCGCCTTCTGCGCGAACGCGATGCGTGCGGCCAGCGGCTGCGACAGGAACTGCGCCTGGAATACCGGGTCGCGCGTCTGTGCACGGAACTGCTGGTAGGGAATGTCATCGGTGCACAGCAGGTCACCGTGCTGCAGCAGCACCGCGCGGCCGTACAGTTCGATCATGCACGGGTCGGGCAGGATGCGCAGGCCGGCACGGCGCGCGTAGTCCTCACCGAGCAGGAAGTCGCGGTTGCCGCGGATGAAGTACACCGGCACGCCGCTGTCGGACAGCACCTTCAACGCATCGGCCACCGTGTCGGCGGCGGGCGAGGGCGTGTCGTCGCCGATCCAGGCCTCGAACAGGTCGCCGAGGATGTACAGCGCATCGGCGCCGGGCGCCTGCTCGCGCAGGAAGCGCAGGAACAGGTCGGTGATCTCCGGACGGCTGGGGTCCAGGTGCAGGTCGGAAATGAACAGCGTGGTCATGCCCGCATTCTAGGCCATCAATGATGATGGTGGCGCCGCCGGTATTGTGGGGGTCAGATCTCTTTTCCGAAGGAAAAGGATCTGACCCCGGGGCTATACCGGCAGCGGCAGCCAGGTCAGGCTGGCCGAAGCCAGCACGATGGCGATGGCGGTGGCTGCCAGCACATCGGAAGGATAGTGCAGGCCCAGGACCACCCGCGACAGTGCAACGCCACAGGTGAACGGCACCAGCAGCGGCGCCAGCCACGGGTAGTAGGCCAGTGCCACGATGGTGAACGACACCGCATGCAGGGTGTGTCCGGAGGGGAAACTGAACTCGTCCAGCGGCACCACCCAGGCGCGGATGCGCAGGTCGGCCGCGTAGGGCCGCGGGCGCCGGGTCCAGCGCTTGAGGACCTTGTACAGCAGCAGCGCGGCCAGGCCCGTGGCGGCCATGTGCACCGAGGCGCGCAGGCCGTCGAAGCCGTCCAGCACCACCAGCGCGGCCATCAGCACGTACCAGAACACGCCATCGCCGAGCCGGCTGATGACCGCGAACAGGCGACGCACGCGGCGCCGCCGGCAGTAGTGGTTTGCGCGCCGGCACCAGCGTGCTTCGCGCCCGGCCAGCAGCTCAAGCGGCGTAGTGCGCATGGCCGTTCCTCCGCGACTGTGCCAGTTCGGCCAGCAGTGCATCGAACTCGGCCACCACCTGTTGTGGATGCAGGCGCTTCATCGCGCGTGCGGCATTGCCGCCCAGTTCGCGGCGCTGCGCGTCATCGGCGGCCAGTCGCACGGCGGCATCGATGAACTGATCGTCGCTGTCCACGGCTGCGCCGTTCTCGCCATTGCGCAGGTACTCGCGCGCGGCGCCGTAGTCGAAGGCCACGGTGGCCACACCGCTGGCCATGCTTTCCAGGGTCACGTTGCCGAACGTCTCGCTGCGGCTGGGGAACAGGAACAGATCGCCGCTGGCGAAGTGCCGGGCCAGCGCATCGCCGCGCTGGATGCCACAGAAGATGAAGTCGGGGTTTTCATGTGCCAGCTTCTCGCGGGCCGGGCCATCTCCGACCCACACGAAGCGTGCCTTGGGCCGGATCTGCTGCAGCCGGCGGAATGCCTTCACTGCCAGGCCGAGGTTCTTTTCAGCAGCGATGCGGCCGACATAGATCGCCACCAGGCCGTTGCCATCCACGCCCCATTCCTCGCGCAGCGCGGGATCGCGCCGTCCCGGATCGAACTGCTGGCTGTCCACCGCGCGGGCCAGCAGGCGCACGCGCTCGAAGCCCTGTTCGCCGAGGAACTGCTGCAGCTCGCGGGTCGGCACCAGGGTGGCATCGGCCTGGTTGTGGAAACGGCGCATCCAGCGCATGGCTGCGGCCTGCAGCCACGCCACGCCGTAGTCGGGCAGGTACTCGTCGAAGCGGGTGTGGAAGCCGCTGGCGACCGGAATGCCGAGGCGGCGCGCAGTGCGCAGTGCCGACCAGCCGAGCGGACCTTCGGTGGCGATGTAGACCGCATCCGGGCGTTGTTTCTGCCAATGGCGGCCCAGCCGGATCGGCGCCGGCAGTCCGAAACGCAGGCCGGGGTAGCGGGGCAGGGCGGCGCCGGGAACCAGCAAGGTGCCGGGTGCCGAATCCAGCGCTTCGCTGGACTGGCGGGGGCGGACCAGGTCGATCTCGTGCCCGGCTGCGCGCAGACCTTGTTCCAGCCCCTGCACGGTGAGGGCGACGCCGTTCACTTCCGGTGGATAGGTCTCGGTGACGATGGCATAGCGCATGGCGGGCCTCCGGGTTTCCGGCATGCTCGGGCCTGGCGATGTAGCCGACATGACCGCTTTGCGACCATCAGATGACGGCGGCGCCAGCCACCGCATGAAGGCCGGCGCCCACAAAAAAACCACGGCCCCGAAGGGCCGTGGTTGTCGTGCTTCACGTGACAGCGCGATGGATCAGAAGCGCTGCTGGTACTTCATGTAGACGAAGCGGCCGATATCGTAGCCACCGTAGTACGAGAAGGCCGAGTTCGGCTTGGTGTACATGATCGGGCCGGTCTTCTCGAACACGTTGTTGGCACCGACCGAGACGGTGGCATCCCACGGCAGCGAGTAGCGGAACTGCACGTCGTGGAAGGTGACCGAACCACGCTCGTTGTAGTTGCGGGCACCCTTGTACCACGGGGCGTACACGCCCGGATCGGAGCACTCGTCCGGATAGGCGCGGATGTCCACGCACTGCTCCTTCACGCCGGAGTAGTAACGCGCGGTCCAGCTGACGCCGAAGTTGCCCAGGTCCCAGCCCAGCACCAGGTTCGAACGGACGCGGAAGTTGCTGCCGATGCCGTTGGAGACGGTCGGCACCACCGTGCTGTCGTTGGTCGAGCGGAACTCGCTCTTGCTGACATAGGTGGTGGCCCAGCCGGCGTTGAACTTGCCGACGCTGGTATCCAGGCGGTAGTTCAGGTCCAGGTCGTAGCCTTCGGTTTCCATGAAGCCGGCATTGCGGCTGCCGAACTGCAGGGTATCGACGATGCCGGCGGTCGGGCCGGTCGACTTGTCACGGGTGAAGCGCTGGCAACGTGCGTCGATGCCCTGCTCGTAGCAGTCGATCAGGATCTGGGTCGGGCTGTCGGCAACGATGGTGTTGTCGATGCGGATCTTCCACCAGTCCAGCGAGGCGTTGAAGTTCTTGATGAAGCTCGGACTCCAGACCAGGCCCAGCGTCTTGCTGGTCGAGGTTTCCGGGGTCAGGTCCGGGTTGGAGCCGGACACGAACGGCACCGGCGTCGCGTCGACCGAGGTGGCGACCGGCTGGTTGCCCTGGCGCAACTGGCGGAACGTCGCGGCGTTGGCAATGTCACGGGCGCAGCGGGCACGCACCTCGGCGCTGGTGCGCGAGGAGCCGAACTGCACGTCGCACGGATCGCTGAACTGGGCGAAGGTCTGCGAGCCGCCACCGTACAGATCGCTGATGGTCGGGGCGCGGAAGCCTTCAGCCCAGGTACCACGGACCAGCAGCTGGTCGAACGGCTTCCACTTGAAGCCGAACTTGCTGTTGAGCGTGTTGCCGAAGGTGTCGTAGTCCGAGAAGCGGGTGGCGCCGTTGAAGGTCAGTTCCTTGGCACCCGGCAGGTCCGCCAGCACCGGCACGTTGATTTCCAGGTACGCCTCGTTGACCTTGTAGCCGCCACCGGTCGGGCCTGCGGCCAGGTTGGTGGTGGCGCCGGCCTGCGCCAGCGGATCCGGACGGTACTCACCGGTCTCCTTGCGGCTTTCCACACCGAACGCGAAGCCCAGGTCGCCGGCCGGCAGGGTCACGATGGAACCGGCGATGTTGGCGAAGAAGTTCTTGCTGGTGGTCTTGCCGGTGGTGACTTCCGGCGGGAACAGCCAGGCCTGCAGGTCGGCGTTGCCATCGATGCCGTTCGGATCGATCGTGCCGTACGGCACCAGCGGGTTCCACGGCTTGCACACGTCATGGGAGATCGGCGCGGCAGCGGTGCCGCACTGGACCTTGCCGGTGGCCGCATTGTAGAACGACGGGCCGACGCCGCCGGCGACGCGCGCCTTGTGCAGGTTGCCGGTGGCAATGGTTTCCAGCTCGTTGCGGTTGTACTGGTAGCCCGCTTCCCAATCGAAGTAGCGGCTGCCGATCTCGAACGAACCGTCGAACGACGCCACTGC
Source organism: Stenotrophomonas maltophilia D457 (assembly GCF_000284595.1). Lineage (GTDB taxonomy): Bacteria > Pseudomonadota > Gammaproteobacteria > Xanthomonadales > Xanthomonadaceae > Stenotrophomonas > Stenotrophomonas muris. Next base: position 961,208 of record NC_017671.1, read on the forward strand.
GCGGTAGGTCTTCAGCTCGCTGGTGGTCACGCGCGGCACTTCCCAGGTGCGGCGGTTCCAGGCCACGGCGGTCGGGGTGGCGTAGCCGTGCTGGCGGCCGAACGGGTTGAAGTAGCTGTCGATCGACATCGAGCCCACGCCAGCGGTGCTGGACTGCAGCGGGTAGCCGGCGATCTGGCGCACGGCCTTGCGCTTGTTGTAGCCCAGCTCGGTGCGGAAGTTGACGTTGTCGGTGATCTTGAAGCGGCCGTCGAAGTACACCGAATCGCGCTTGAGCGGGAAGTTCAGGTGCATCTGCTCGTTGGCGTTGCTGACGTCGCCGGTGAACGCCGACGGATCGGTGATGTGGTAGTTGGCCGGGTTGGTCGGGTCAGCACCGCGGTTGAGCGAGTAGTTGCAGCCGCTGGCAGTGGTGCAGCCCGGGCGACCCTTCAGGCCGGTGAACTGGCCCCACTGGCTGATGGTGGTCCAGTTGGTCAGGTTGTCGGCATGGCGGTCGGTCAGGCCGTACGCGCTGAAGCCACGGTCCTTGGCCCACACCGCCTTCTCTTCGGCATGTTCGGCCGCGACGGTCAGCGAGATGCGGTCATTGCTCCAGCCCGCCACCACGTCGAAGCGGTCACGCGCGCCGTCGCCCTGGCTGAACTGGCCGTGGTAGACGTTGGCGGTCACACCGGTGACATTGGAACGGGTGATGATGTTCACCACGCCGGACATGGCATCGGAACCGTAGATGGCCGACGCGCCGTCCTTCAGCACTTCGATGCGCTCCACCGCCGAGACCGGAATCGTGGAGATGTCCTGGTAACCGGAGGTGCTGATGCCCAGGCGCTTGCCGTTGATCAGCACCAGCGTGCGCTGGGTGCCCAGGTTGCGCATGTCGATATACGAACCACCCGCGTTCTCACCGGCGGTCAGCGCGTTGGCGCGGCTGATCGCCGGGCTGCCCATCGCAGTGACGTTCTGCAGGATGTCGGCTACCGAGCTGAAGCCCTGCTGCTCGATGGCCGTACGGGTGATCGCGAACACCGGCTGGGCGGTTTCCACGTCCACCTGGCGGATGCGCGAGCCGGTGATCTCGATGCGGTCGAGGTTGGTGGGAGTGGCGCTGCTGCCGTCCTGGGCAAACGCGGGCACGGCGGCCAGCGCTGCGGTGGTAGCCAGGGCGTAGCGGATGGCCTGCCCCAGTGCGGTGGTGCGTGAAGTCATGGCGAGCTCTCTCTCTCAGGTCGTGCAAAGGACGCCAAAGTGGGCGTCGAAGGAGCCAGCAGGGTCGATGACCGAGCCGGTGACCCGATAGTAGTCTCGTTAGTTAATGCTCTGTAAAGGGTTCGTATCCATTTATGTCACAGCGGACCGCCGTCCTTCACAAAACGTGAACAAAAGCAGGCGCTTACGTGATGGTCGGGACGCCCCGTACCCCGCCGCTGTGTTGCGAAGCAGCACAAAAAACCGCCAGACTGCGCAAAGTGGGGGTGCGAAGTGCGTCACTCCTGCTGTCCTGTGGACAACAGGCGACGGCGTATTCAGGCTACGAACGGACGAAACTGGATGCCCAGCCCGGCGATCCCGTCGGTCTCGCCGATCAGGTCGGCGCGCAGCAGCGGACGGGCATCGATGAACGCCTGCGGCACGATCAGCGACAGCCGGTTGTCGTCGGCGGTCAGTTCCAGCGCCGGCAGCGGGTCGTCCTCATGCGCGCGGTTGAGCAGCACCGCCAGCCGCAGCAGGGCCGCCAACCGGCGCGCGGTCAGCAGCAGGCGTTCGGGCAGGGCGTCGAAGGCGGTCTTGGTCACGCTGCGGCGATGGCTGCGCACCAGCGCGGCCAGCATCTGTTGTTCCTGGCGGGAGAAGCCGGCGATGTCCGAGTGCTCCAGCACGTAGCTGCCATGCACGTGGTAGCCGCTGTGGGCAATCATCAGGCCCAGTTCGTGCAGGCGTGCGGCCCAGCCGAGCATGCGCGCATCATCGGCATCGAGCTTCCAGCGTTCCTGCACCTGCTCCAGCAGTGACAGAGCGGTGTCCTGCACGCGGTCGGCCTGTACCGTATCGATACCGTAGCGCTGGCTGAGCGCGGCCACCGATTCATCGCGCAGGTCGTTCTCGCCGGCACGGCCGACGATGTCGTAGAGGATGCCCTCGCGCATCGCGGCCTTGCTGACCAGCAGCTTCTGCAGGCCAAGTGCCTGGAACGCCGCTTCCAGCACCAGGATGCCGCCGGCGATGATCGGGCGGCGGTCGCTGGACAGGCCCGGCAACTGGATGTCGTCGATCTTCTTGGCCTTCAGCAGCTCATCGCGCAGTTGCGGCAGGGCCTCGGCGGTGATCGCGCCCTTGCTCAGCTTCATCGTCGCGCAGATCTCGCTGATCGCCTTGTGCGTGCCCGAAGAACCCAGCGCCTCCTGCCAGCCCAGCGCGCGGTACTTGCTGGCGAAGGGCTGGAACTCGCGGCCGATCTCGGCCAGCGCGTCCTTCCAGCGCTTCTTGCTGAGCTTGCCGCCGGGGAAGAAGCGCCGGGTGCTGGCGATGCAACCGGCCTGCAGGCTTTCGCGCTCCAGGGTCTGCATGCCCATGCCGATGATGAATTCAGTGGAGCCGCCACCGATGTCGATCACCAGCCGGCGCTGGCCGGGCTTGGGGGGTTGCGCGTGGGCCACGCCCAGGTAGATCAGGCGGGCTTCTTCGCGGCCGCTGACCACTTCGATGGCGTGTCCCAGTGCAGTTTCGGCCGGGACCAGGAACGACTGGGGAGAACGCAGCTGGCGCACCGTGTTGGTGGCCAGCGCGCGCACCCGATGCGGCGGCACATTGCGGATGCGCTGGCCGAAACGGGCCAGGCATTCCAGCGCGCGCTGCCGTGCGGCGGAAGACAGTCCGCCTTTGCCATCCAGCCCGTCGGCCATGCGCACCGTCTCGCGCAGGCGGTCGATCACCCGCAGCTGGCCGAGCGTGTAGCGCGCGATGACCATGTGGAAACTGTTGGAGCCAAGGTCGATGGCGGCCAGCAGGTCGCCATCCTGCAATGCGGGCGGAGTCGTGGAGGTATGCGGCATGGGCGAATGTTAGCCGAAGCGGCGGTGTGCTCGTCACCGCGCGGCCTTCACATTCTGGAAGGAGGCGTGCAGCAGGATTGCAAGGGGTCAGATCCCTTTCCCGCAGGAAAGGGATCTGACCCCGGGCGACCGCTGATCGAATCCCGACCAGCGGTCGGGATCCACCGGGGCAGGACTACAGCCCCTGCATCAATGCCATCTGCGCAGAATGCGGGGCTTCGTCGTGCGCCGGCGCACGCTTGTGGTAGACGCCGTCGGCGTCCAGTTCCCAGGCGTTGAGGTTGTCGTCCAGGTAGTTCTGCAGGACCTCGCGGTACACCCGCTTGGCCAGTTCCGGATCGAGGATCGGGAAGCAGGTCTCGACCCGGCGCAGCAGGTTGCGTTCCAGCCAGTCGGCGCTGGCGCAGTACATCTCCGGCGCGCCGTCGTTGCCGAACCAGTAGACGCGGCTGTGCTCCAGGAAGCGGCCGACGATCGAGCGCACGCGGATGTTGTCCGAGACACCCGGAACGCCCGGACGCAGGGTGCAGGCGCCACGGATGATCAGGTCGATCTGCACGCCGGCCTGCGACGCGGCGTACAGCGCGCGCACTACCTGCGGTTCGTTCAACGCGTTCATCTTGGCGATGATCCGCGCTGGGCGGCCGGCGGCGGCGATGCGCGTCTCGCGCTCGATACGGCCGAGGATGCCGGTGTGCAGGGTGAAGGGCGACTGCAGCAGGCGCTTGAGCTTCATCTTCGAGGCCAGCCCGGACAGCTGCTGGAACAACAGGTGCACGTCATTGCCGATGTCCGGATCGGCGGTGATCAGGCTGATGTCGGTGTACGCGCGGGCAGTGCCGCTGTGGTAGTTGCCGGTGCCCAGGTGCACGTAGCGGCGCAGCTTGCGGCCTTCGCGGCGCACGATCAGCAGCATCTTGGCGTGGGTCTTGTAGCCGACCACGCCGTACACCACCTGCACCCCGGCCTCCTGCAGGCGATCGGCCAGGCCCAGGTTGGCCTCTTCGTCGAAGCGCGCACGCAGTTCGACCACTACAGTCACGTCCTTGCCGTTGCGCGCGGCCTGGATCAGTGCGTCGACGATCAGCGAATCCTTGCCGGTGCGGTACAGCGTCTGCTTGATCGCCAGCACGTTGGGATCGATCGCCGCCTGCCGGATCAGGTCCAGCACCGCGGTGAAGGCATCGAACGGGTGGTGCAGCAGCAGGTCCTGGCGCGCCGTGGTCTCGAAGATGCCGTCGCTGTCGCGCAGCGTGCGCGGGGTCATCGGCGGGTACTTCAGGTCTGGCTGCGCGATCAGGTCGTACAGCTGGATGATGCGGTTGAGGTTGACCGGGCCGTCGATGCGGTACACCGCGTTCTCGGTCAGGCCGAAATTCTGCAGCAGCGTGCGCACGATCTCGCGCGGCATGTCGTGGGCGATCTCCAGGCGCACCGCCGGCCGGTAGCCGCGGTCGACCAGTTCGTCGCGCAGCGCCAGCGCCAGGTTCTCCACTTCCTCCTCGTCCACCACCAGCTCGGAGTTGCGGGTGACACGGAACTGGTAGGCACCCTGGACTTCCATGCCCGGGAACAGCTCATCGACGAAGGTCGACAGCACCGAGGACAGGAACACGAAGTTCTGCGATCCGCCGAGCTTCTCCGGCAGCTGGATGATGCGCGGCAGCGAGCGCGGCGCACGCACGATCGCCAGGTGGCCGGCGCGGCCGAACGCATCGGTGCCCTTCAGCACCACCACGATGTTCAGCGACTTGTTGAGGATCTTCGGGAACGGGTGCACCGGGTCCAGGCCCAGCGGCGACAGCACCGGCATGATCTCGTTGCGGAAGTAGGCGCGCAGCCAGCGCCTCTGGCGGTCGGTCCAGGAATGGCGACCGAGCACGCCGATGCCGGCCTCCATCAGCGCCGGGCGCAGCGTCTCGTTCCAGCAGCGGTACTGCTGGTCCACCAGCTCCGCAGCGCGGTCATGGATGGCGTTGAGGATGGCCTGCGGGCTCATGCCGTCCGGCGCCGGCGGCAGGCCGAATTCCTGCGCGTGGCGCACGGCGGCGGCACGGATCTCGAAGAACTCGTCGAGGTTGGTGCAGGAAATGCACATGAAGCGCAGGCGCTCCAGCAGCGGCACCTGCGGGTCCATGGCCTGCGCCAGCACGCGGAAGTTGAAATCCAGCTGCGACAGCTCGCGGTTGATGTACAGCGACGGGTCGCGCAACGGATCGTTGTCCGGGCTCACGGGGAGGGGGAGGGATCCGAGGCTGCTCATGGCGTCATTCTTCGATGGAGGTCAAGGGGGCGGACTCGCGCGGGCGCACGTGGTCGGCATCGAAATGGCAGGAGAACACCGAGCCCTTGCCGACTTCGCTTTCAATCTCCAGCCGTGCGTGGTGCAGGCCGAGGATGTGCTTGACGATGGACAGGCCCAGCCCGGTGCCGCCGCTCTCGCGCGAGCGGCTGCTGGACACACGGTAGAAACGTTCGGTCAGGCGCGGCAGGTGGGTGGCGGGAATGCCGTAGCCGGAATCGCGCACCGCCAGCACGGCGCCGTCGCCTTCGCGGCGGAACTCCACCGCAATGCGGCCCCCGGCCGGGGTATAGCGCACCGCGTTGGTGACCAGGTTGGAGAAGGCACTGTGCAGTTCCTTGGTCGAACCCTGCAGGTCGACACCGGCCAGATCATCGATGCTGATCTGGTGGCGGCCCTGGCTGTGCGCCTCGGCCTCGCGGCGCAGGGTCGCCAGCATCGGCTGCATGGCCACGGTCTCTTCCTCGCTGTGCTCCTGCGATTCCAGCCGCGACAGGGTCAGCAAGTCTTCCACCAGCTGGGCCATGCGCTGGCTCTGCTTGCGCATTTCTTCCAGCATCGGGCCGGTGCCGGGGAAGTCCTCCGGATCCATCATGTCCAGGTAGCCGTGGACCACGGTGAGCGGCGTGCGCAGCTCGTGTGAAACATTGGCCACGAAGTCGCGGCGCACCTGTTCCAGGCGCAGCAGCTTGCTGACGTCGCGGGCGATCAGCAGCCAGTAATCCGACGAATAGGGAATCAGGCGCAGGTTCAGGCGGATCGCCGGATCGACCGGCGAGGGCACGTCCAGGATCGGTTCGGCATTGCGGCCACCGGCCAGCCAGTGGGCCAGCGGCATCGGCTGCAGGCGTTCGACCAGGGCCTCGCCAAGGTCGCCGGGATGGTGCAGGCCGAGCAGGGCGGTGGCCGCTTCGTTGAACCACTGCACGCGCTGGCTGTTGCGGTCCAGCACCACCACCGCGTCGGGCAATGCGGCGGCGGCGGCGCGGTAGCTGCGCAGCATGTCCAGCAGGCGGCGCTTGCGCACGCGCATTTCCACCTGGTTGCGATACAGCAGGCGGTCCAGTTCGTTCCAGACGCCGGTGCCTTCTTCGGCGGTGTCCCAGCGCTGGCGCGCGGTCAGCCGCCGCAGCACGCTGCGCAGTCGCCAGTAATGCCAGGCCAGGGTAGCCAGCGCGCCCAGTGCGATGCACAACCACAGATGGCCCGTGAACCACCCCACCAGTCCGGCGAACAGCAGTACCGCGGCAACGGTGGCCAGGGTCTTCAACCAGGCAGAGCGGATGTGGCGGGGCATTGCGGTCTCGTCGTTGAGGTGCGGCGGTTCACTGGAGTGAACCAAGGGTTATAGCAGAGTTGCCGGCACCGGCACCCGCAGGTGCGCGGTGCCGGCACGACGAGACTCAGGTGGCAGTGGAGAACCGGTAGCCGGCGCCGCGCACGGTCTGCACCATGTTCTCGGCGTTGAACGGTTCCAGCGTCTTGCGCAGGCGGCGGATATGCACGTCGATGGTGCGCTCCTCCACGTACACGCTGCCACCCCATACATGGTCCAGCAGCTGCGCGCGGGTGTAGACGCGCTCCGGATGGGTCATGAAGAAGTGCAGCAGGCGGTATTCGGTCGGGCCGATCGGCACCGGCTGGTCGTTGGCGAACACGCGATGGGCGGCGCCGTCGATGCGGATCGGGCCGACTGCCACGCTGCCGTCCTCGTCGTCCTCGCGGGCACGGCGCATCACCGCACGGATGCGCGCCAGCAGTTCGCGCGCCGAGAACGGCTTGACCACGTAGTCGTCGACGCCGGCTTCCAGGCCACCGACGCGGTCGTTCTCCTCGCCGCGGGCGGTCAGCATGATGATCGGCACTTCGCGGGTCAGCGTTTCCTTGCGCCAGCGACGGGCCAGGTCCAGGCCGCTGGTGCCGGGCAGCATCCAGTCCAGCAGGATCAGGTCCGGAACGCGGTCGGCGATCGCGGTCTGGGCCTCCCGGGCATCGCCGGCGTGGACCGGTTCGTAATCGCCCTTGCGAAGGGCGAAGGCGACCATTTCACGGATCGCGGGCTCGTCATCGACGATCAGGATGCGTTTCTGCACGAGGACACCGTAGGGCTCGGTTACTGGAGTGGTGCCAGTAGACTACGGTTTGATGACATGTTTGTGACTGCCCGGCCGGAACCGGCCTGGATTGCCATCGGCCGGTCATGCAGCGCTCAGCGCCGGTCCAGGTCCGGGTCCTGCACGCCCTGGCGGCGCAGCTCCAGCACGGTCGGGGTGATCGCTTCGATGCGGGCATCGACCCGCGCGCGGCCAATGTAATCCAGCGCCGGGTTGCGCTTGAGCGCCTGCAGCTGCAGCAGCGCCTGTTCCGGCCGACCGCTGAGGAAGGCGGCCTCGGCATAGGCCTCGCTGGCACGCACGCTGTCGCCGGCCAGCTCGCTGGCGCGGGCAAAGCGCTGCTGGAAGACCGGATCGTTACCGCTTTGCGACAACAGGGGGCGCAGCATCGCCTGCGCGCGCTGGCCGGCCTCGCGGTTGCCCTGTTCGTTCAGGATCTCGGCATAGGTCAGTGCCACCGGGCGGCTGTTGGGGTGTTCGCGCAGCAGCTGCTCGAAGCGGCTGTTGGCCTGGGCCGCCTGGCCTGCCCGCGATTCCGCTTCGCCCAGGCCCAGCGCCAGCCACAGGTTGCCGGGATGGGTCTGGAGCAGGCCGGCCAGGGTCTGCCGGGCCTGGCCGGCGCCGGCACGGCCACCGCGCATGACCGCCAGCGCCTGGCCATAGCGCTGCGCATCGTTGAGACCGTCCTTCTGCCGCTTGGCCAGGTCGGCATACTCGCGTTCCAGCTCGGGGGTGGAATCCGCGCTGAGCACGCGCAGGCGCTCACGTGCCCAGTCGAAGTCGCCGCTGGCGCCACGGTTGAGCTGGCCGATCGGGAGGCGCAGCACACTGCTGGGCAGCAGCGGGTTGTTGCCGCGCAGCAGCGGCTCGCCCAGGCTGGGATCGGCCGGGTCCACCCGCTCCTTGCGCTCGCCGGTGGGGGTGCTGGTGGTCAGCAGCACCGTATCCTTCTTCATCTGCTCGGCGCGGGCCTTGGCTTCGCTGATGCGGGTGATGTTGACCGGGTGGGTGCGCAGGAACTCGGGCACGCTGTAGCCCCCTTCGTTGCCACGCATGGCCGCCGACATCCGTTCGAAGAAGCCGGCCATGGCATCCACGTCGTAGCCGCTGCGTGACAGGGTGCGGATGCCGAGGCGGTCGGCCTCGGACTCGTTGGAGCGGGTGTAGTTGATCTGCCGTTGCTGCATCAGGCCCATGCCCGAGCTGATCGCGGCCATCGTCGCGTTGCCGGACGACGTGCTGTTGCTGGCCTGGGCGGCCACCACCGCTGCCAGCATGCCCAGCAGGATCGGGATCTGGTCACGCTGGGCGCGCTCGACGCCGCGCAGCACATGCTGCTGGGTGACGTGGGCGATTTCGTGGGACAGCACCGCAGCGACCTCGTCCTCGCGCTCGGCGGTCAGCACCAGGCCGGCATTGACCCCGATGTAGCCGCCCAGCGTGGCGAACGCGTTGATCTGGCGGTCGTTCATCACGAAGAAGGTGTACGGCTGCCGCGGCTGGTCACTGTTGGAGCCGAGCCGGGTGCCCATGGTCTGCAGCCAGTCGTTGACCAGCGGATCTTCCAGCAGGTAGCCGTAGTTGCGCAGCTCGCGCAGCATCATCGCGCCGTACTCGGCCTGGCGGGCCGGGGTCAGCAGCTCGCCGGCCGAGGAGCCGATGTCGGGCAGCTTCTCCTGGGCCTGGGCCAGCGGCATGGCCAGGGCCAGGGTGACGGCGGTAGTCAGCAGCAGGGCTCGCAAGCAGGAGTTCCTCGGGCGGGGCGCGCCAAGCGTGGCAGGGCGGGGGGCAACCATTCGTTAATCCACAGTGTTGCGGCCGTGGCGTGGAAATTCCAGCGCACCGGTACCATATGTAGACCGTCGATCCATCGTGGAGTTTCCCGTGACAGCCCAGACCGCCGGCGGTGCCCCCGCCATCACCATCTATTCCACCGCCGTCTGCCCGTACTGCGTGGCCGCCAAGAACTTCCTGAAGAGCAAGGGCCAGCAGTGGACCGAGGTCCGCATCGACCTGGACCCGGCCGAGCGCGAGAAGATGATGGCGCTGACCCGCCGCACCAGCGTGCCGCAGATCTTCGTCGGCGACGTCCATGTCGGCGGCTACGACGACATGATGGCCCTGCACCGTGAAGGCAAGCTCGAGCCGCTGCTGGCCGGGCAGGGCCAGGCATGAGCGCGGCCGACGACGGCAGCAAGGACCGCATCGCCGAGTTCACCGAGTTCCGCAAGCGCATGAACGAGCGGATCCTGGGTGAGCCGAACCAGGTGGTGCGCCGCTTCTTCGCGCTGGACACGCAGACCTACCAGGCCGGCGCGCTGGACGTGAAGACCAAGGAGCTGCTGGGCCTGGTGGCCTCGATGGTGCTGCGCTGCGACGACTGCATCAGCTATCACGTGGCCCAGTGCAAGGACGCCGGCGTGACCCGCGAGGAGTTCTTCGAGACCTTCTCGGTCGGCCTGGTGGTGGGCGGATCGATCGTGATCCCGCACCTGCGCCGCGCGGTCGACTTCCTCGACCAGCTTGAAGGTGGCGCCGCCGCCCCGGCAGCGCACGAGCACTGAGGGGCGTGCCGGCCGCTGGCCGGTATTCCCTGAATCCGGCATGGCCGGGGTTGCCGGCCAGCGGCCGGCACTACCGCACCCGCGAGGGGCCTTCCCACGATCCAACAGCCCAGGAGCCCCCTTGTTGTTCAAGGGGGCGCGCCGACAGGCGCGGGGATAAGGCGGAATGCGCGGGCAATTCTGCCTGGGCCGGGCACTGGGACCATGGTCTATTTGGGACCTCGGCCCCGGCTCAGGCATAATTGCCGGTGAAACTTCCTTTGCGCCGGCGTTTCCGGGCACGTCCGGACGGCGTTTTTCCCCCTGTTCGGAACATCGATCAATGACGCAGAAAATTACGGTCATCCGCGGCGACGGCATTGGCCCGGAAATCATGGACGCCACCCTGTTCGTGCTCGACCAGCTCAAGACTGGCCTGGAGTACGAAGACGCCGACGCCGGCCTGGTGGCCCTGGAAAAGCACGGCGACCTGATGCCGGCAGTGACCCTGGAATCGATCGCGCGCAACAAGGTCGCGCTGAAGAGCCCGTTGACCACCCCGGTCGGTGGTGGCTTCACCTCGATCAACGTCAGCCTGCGCCGCCACTTCGACCTGTACGCCAACGTGCGTCCGGCCCACACCTTCCCGAACACCAAGTCGCGTTTCGACAACGTCGACCTGATCACCGTCCGTGAGAACACCGAAGGTGCCTACCTGGCCGAAGGCCAGGAAGTGTCGGCCGACGGCGAAACCGCCTTCTCCGGCACCCGCATCACCCGCAAGGGCTCCGAGCGCATCGTGCGCTACGCCTTCGAGCTGGCCAAGAGCACTGGCCGCAAGAAGGTCACTGCCGTGCACAAGGCCAACATCATCAAGTCGACCTCGGGCCTGTTCCTGAACGTCGCCCGTGAAGTCGCCGCACAGTACCCGGAGATCGAGTTCCAGGAAATGATCGTCGACAACTGCTGCATGCAGCTGGTGATGCGTCCGGAACAGTTCGATGTGATCGTCACCACCAACCTGTTCGGCGACATCATCTCCGACCTGTGCGCCGGTCTCGTCGGCGGCCTGGGCCTGGCCCCGGGTGCCAACATCGGCAAGGACGCGGCGATCTTCGAAGCCGTGCACGGCACCGCGCCGGACATCGCCGGCCAGGGCAAGGCCAATCCGTGCGCGCTGCTGCTGGCAGCCGCGCAGATGCTGGACCATGTCGGCCAGCCGGAAAACGCCGAGCGCCTGCGCAAGGCCATCGTGGCGACCATGGAAGCCAAGGATTCGCTGACCGGCGACCTGGGCGGCACCGGCACCACCATGAGCTTTGCCCAGGCCATCGCCAGCCGCCTGTAAGCGGCCGGCCGACCTCGGTTGGATCCACAGCGGGGCGCCTTCGGGCGCCCCGTTGCGTTGTGGGCCGGCCCGGTAGATCCACGCCGTGCGTGGAATGACGGGGCCTTGGTCCGCAGCCACCCATGGGGTGGCTCTACATGGAAATTGTCTGTGCGTACATTGCACAGATCATGTGCCGCTACGCGGCTGGTTCGTGCGTCATGCGCTCCGCATCCTGTGCCCACTTCCCAACGCACTGGAGCTCGAACATGAACCTCACTGCCTTCGGCCTGGCCAGCCTGATCGGCATGGCCACCACCGCCCCGGTCGCCGCCGCCGAGCCGGCCCATCCCACCATCCGCCACATGGCTGGCGCGCCGGTCGCGACCTCGCTGGATGCGGCAAAGACCGCCGTGCTGGTCATCGACTTCCAGAATGAGTACTTCGATGCCACGGCCGCACCGGGCTTTGCCGGTGGCCGCATGGTCATTCCCGATGGCGTGGCCGCGCTGCGGCAGGCGAAGCGGGTGGTCGAATTCGCCGATGCTCATGGCATCCGCGTGATCCATGTGCAGCACGTGCTGCCGGCGGGTGCGCCGCTGTTCGCACAGGGCAGCGTCAATGCTGCCTTCCATCGCGACCTGCAGCCGCGCCAGGGCGAGACCGTGGTGCAGAAGGACAATGTCAGCGTGTTCGCCGGCGCGTCCTCCACCGTGCTCGACCCGCTGCTGAAGAACGCCGGCATCGACACCCTGATCGTCACCGGCCTGCAGACCCATGCCTGCGTGGCTGGTGCCGCGCGCGACGCGGCGGCCGCACCCCGTGGTTACCGGGTGATCGTCTCGTCCGATGCCAGCGCCAGCCGTGACCTGGACCTGGCTGGCGGCCGGCGCATCGGCCATCGCACGCTGCATGAAGCCGCTCTGGCCCAGATCGAGGACGCCTTCGGCGATGTCATGACGACTGACGCGATCCTGGCACTGCCGGTGCGCAAGGCCGGCGACGGCGCTTGATAAGCTGGCGGGGCCCGCATGCCGCGGGCTCCGCCACGTGGAGCTGCCCGCCGATGGATCACTTCGCTGCCCTGCGTGCACTGCGCGCCATCGTCGATGCGGGCAGCTTCACCGCGGCAGCCGAGCGCCTCGGTACCACCCACTCGGCGATGTCGCGGCAACTGCGGCAGCTGGAAGAACACCTGCAGGTGCGCCTGCTCGATCGCAACAGCCGCCGGCTGTCGTTGACCGAGGCCGGGCGCGACTACTACCGTGAGGCGGCAACGCTGCTGGACCGCCTGCAGGAAGCCGACGACCGTGCCCGTGCCGGGCAGGCGCAGCCCAGTGGAAGCGTGCGGATCAGCGTGCCGCAGGTGGTGGCCAGCCAGGAGCTGCCGCACTGGCTGCCGTCATTCCTGCAGCGTTACCCCCAGGTCACGCTGGACCTGTCGGCCGATGACCAGCTGGTCGATGTGGTCGGTGGTGGTTTCGACCTGGCCCTGCGCATCGCGGCTTCACTGCCGGACAGCCAGCTGGTCGCGCGCGAATTGGCCAGCTGTCCGCGCATCCTGGTCGCTGCACCGGCCTACCTGGCACACCACGGACTGCCGCGGCAGGCAGCGGACCTGGCTCATCACACGCTGCTGGGTTTCAGTCCCACGCCAGCACTGCCGCCCTGGCAGTTGCAGGGGCCGCGCGGCGCAACCGCGAGCATCGAAGCCGGGCAGCGCCTGCGTGTGGATGCCACGCCCGCACTGTACGCCGCCGCGCTGGCCGGCATGGGCATCAGCCTGTTCACCGCGCTGACCGTGCAGGAGGACCTGCGGGCCGGTCGTTTGATCCGCGTGCTGCCGGCCTGGCATGCCGGCCAGCGACGCTACTTCGCGCTGTATCCGCATGCACGTGCACTGGCGCCCAAGGTGCGTGCGCTGGTCGAGCACCTCGCGGCGCACTACGCTGCACAGGTGAGCGCGGCAGGGAAGTCGCGCAGCTGAAACCGAGGTGGTGATGGAGTCGGTGTATCTGCTGGTCGCGCTCGGCGCGATCGTTGCCGGATTCGTGCAGGGCCTGTCCGGTTTCGCCTTCGGGATGGTAGCGATGTCGTTCTGGGCATGGGGGCTGGAGCCGCGACTGGCCGCTGCGCTGTCGGTGTTCGGCGCGCTGGTCGGTCAGCTGGTGGCCGTGTTCACCGTGCGGCGTGGCTTCAACCTGCGCCTGCTGCTGCCGTTCGTGCTGGGCGGCCTGGCGGGCATTCCGCTCGGCGTGATGGTACTGCCACACCTGGACATGGACTGGTTCAAGGCGCTGCTGGGCGGCTTCCTTGCGCTGTGGTGCCCGGTGATGCTGATGGCGCGATCGTTGCCGCCGATCCGCGTGGGTGGTCGTATCGGTGACGCGATCGCCGGCATGGCAGGTGGGGTGCTCAGCGGCATCGGCGGTTTCGCCGGACCGGTGCCGACGCTGTGGAGCACGCTGCGTGGCTTCGGCAGGGACGAGCAGCGCGCGGTCATCCAGAACTTCAACCTGGCGATGCTGGCAGTGACCATGGCCACCTATGTCGGCAGCGGCCTGGTGAGCCGGCAGATGCTGCCGTACTTCGCCATCGTGGCGCCGGCGATGCTGGTGCCGACCCTGCTGGGTGCGCGCGTCTACATCGGCATCAGCGAGGCGCGCTTCCGGCAGATCGTACTGAGCCTGTTGACCGCGTCGGGCATCGCATTGCTGGCGTCGTCGATGCCGGCGCTGCTGGCGCGGTCGTAACCGGTTGAACGTCAGGTCGGGCGGAACATGCGGAAGCGCTGTCCGGCACCGATGCGGAAGTAGTCGGCAGGCCCGCCGCCGCGCAGGATCGGGGCCGCCGCAGCGGTGTCGTAGATGCCATCGACCAGCAGCCGTTCATCGATATGCACCGTCACCACTTCGCCCAGCACCAGCCAGCCGTTGGTGTCCTGGCCGGCGGCATCGCGCAGGCGGACGATCTGCGTGCAGCGGCATTCCATGCTTACCGGGCTCTGTGCCACGCGGGGCGGTGTGACCTGCGTTGAGGCCAGTGGCGTCAGGCCGGCAAGGACGAACTCGTCGACATCCGGCGCGACCGCACGGCAGCTTTCGTTCATCGCCTCGGCCAGGTCGAAGGTGGCCAGGTTCCACACGAATTCACCGGTGGCTTCAATGTTGCGCAGCGAGTCTTTGCGGCCCTGGCTGGAGAAGCCGATGATCGGCGGGGTGTAGTTGAAGGCGTTGAAGAAGCTGTAGGGCGCCAGGTTCAACGTGCCCTGTGCGTCGCGGCTGGAAATCCAGCCGATCGGGCGCGGGCCGATGATGGCGTTGAACGGGTCATGCGGCAGACGGTGGCCCTCTGCCGGGCGGTAGCTGTGGAAGGTGTCGGGCATGGGGGCAGGGGACGTGTGGGCTTGCTCGACTCTACAAAAAAGCCGCGACCCTTGCGGATCGCGGCTTGTCTCTCTCGGCGTGGCTGGACTCAGCGCTGCTGGATCTTCGACAGCAGGCGCAGGAACTCCACATACAGCCAGACCAGGGTCACCATCAGGCCGAATGCGCCATACCACTCCATGTACTTCGGCGCGCGCTGGGCCACGCCGGTTTCGATGAAGTCGAAGTCCAGCACCAGGTTCAGCGCCGCCACGACCACCACGAACAGGCTGAAGGCGATGCCCAGCCAGCTGGAGTCGTGGATCACCGGCACGTTGATGTTGAAGAAGCCCAGCACGAACGAGGCCAGGTAGAGCAGGGCGATGCCGCCGGTGGCGGCGACCACGCCCAACTTGAAGTTCTCGGTGGCCTTGATCACGCCGCTGCGGTACGCGAACAGCAGCGCAAACAGGGTGCCGAAGGTCAGCAGCACGGCCTGGAACACGATGCCCGGGAACTTGGCGTTGAACAGGGCCGAGATGGCGCCGAGGAACACGCCTTCCACCAGCGCATACATCGGCGCGGTGACCGGCGACCATTCCTTCTTGAAGATGGTGATCAGCGCCAGCACCAGGCCGCCGATGGCGCCGCCCATGGCATACAACCTGGCTCCGGCCATGACCTGGCCGTAGTCGTCGATGGTCTGGTTCCAGGCGAAAGCGGCCGTCAGCACGGTCAACAGCAGCAGGAAACCGGTCTTGTTGACGGTGCCGTTGAGGGTCATTGCCTGGTCGGGGCTGGTCACCACCGAACCGCTGGCGAGGTCGAGGAAGGTCGACTCGGAAAGAGCCGGGTTGCCGCTGCGCATGCGTGTTCTCCGTGCGAATGAGGGTCAGGACGGCCATCCGGCCGATGGGCGTGAGCATAGCCGATGACTGCTTTCGGCGTTGTGGCAGGCCGCGGAACTGCGCGTCCTTCGTTGACAGTTCCCAACGCGCTTGGCGACAATGACCAACTCCCCGGGCCTGACCCGAGGGGATTGCAAGACCGGGGTATAGCGCAGTCTGGTAGCGCGCCTGCTTTGGGAGCAGGATGTCGGGGGTTCGAATCCCTCTACCCCGACCAATCCCACGTCACGTCGGATTGGACACCGTTCCGGTTCGGGCGCCCGTAGCTCAACTGGATAGAGCACCGGCCTTCTAAGCCGGCGGTTACAGGTTCGATTCCTGTCGGGCGCGCCATTGGCGGGACAGCGGGATCGCATCGGCGGATGTGAAGAAGTGCTTGCAAAAGCGTAAAGACTCCACCAGAATATCGGACTCGCTTCGGCGGACCGGAACTTCGGTGACAGTCTCCAGGCAAGGTTTCAAGGTTCCAGTGCTGGCGGTATCGGCGGTGGAGCGAAAGTTTCAGTGGTGGCTGTAGCTCAGTTGGTTAGAGTACCGGATTGTGATTCCGGTGGTCGGGGGTTCGAATCCCCTCAGCCACCCCACTGATTCAACCGCATCGGCGCAGCCGAAACGGTATTGCAATAAACAGAAAGCACGTTACAATGTGCGTCTGAGTTTCACGGGCCGTTAGCTCAGTTGGTAGAGCAGTTGACTCTTAATCAATAGGTCCAAGGTTCGAATCCTTGACGGCCCACCAAGACGGAAGCCACCTGGTACGCTAGGTGGCTTTTTTCTTATAGGTGTGACCCTTTCGTTTCAATGGGCCACACGTTGCAGGGCCCCGCCTGGCGTGGATCTGCAGCGCATCGGGATCGCAGTGCTGGTTTCAACGATGTTGAAGAAAGTGCTTGCACCCACCGAGCGGATCGGGTCATAATTCGCGCCCCGATTTCGGGCTGTTAGCTCAGTTGGTAGAGCAGTTGACTCTTAATCAATAGGTCCAAGGTTCGAATCCTTGACAGCCCACCAGACGAAAGCCACTTGGTCATCCAGGTGGCTTTTTTCTTGCCCGCACGCCGGGTTGCGCTTCATCCACGCATGGCGTGGATCCACTGAAGCAGTGCTGAAATCAGGGGCATACGCGTCATCAGTGCTTTCAATGCTGTGCACTGCTTCTCACCGCATGGCGTCCTGCATCGCACCCAATAGATCTTCCGCGCCGATGGCGCATGCAGGAAGGAAGATGTTGATGGCTGAGATCACTCGATTGCACGGCACGGTGTGGGTTCCCTTCGCGTTGATGGCACTGGCGGCCTGCACGCCGGGCAATGATCCCGCGCAGGCTGTCGAGCGTGATGCGGGCGCAGAGCGCATTCCGGCGCGCCAGATCGACGACGCCATGCAGTTGCGGCCGGCCCGGCCCGCGGAGGGGGAGGTCCTGCCCGGCGCGGTGGACGTACAGCGCAATGCGGACGGTTCGGTGGATGTGCGCAGGGCTGCGCCGGCGTCGGTGGCCCTGCGTCGCACCGACGATGGGGGCGTGGAGGTCCGGAAGGTGGATGCGGCCGTCGACCCGGGCTCAGGCGCGGCGCCGGCCCGCACGGTACCGCAGCAGTAGGCTGCGGCCAGCCCGGCGGTCGCGCACCCGCCGGGCTGGCCGCGATGCAGCGATGGCGCGGAGCGTAGTGGATTCAGCTTTGTGCAGGCCTTCCGATTCCAGTCGCCGCCTGCGACAATGAACACCTGTGCCGGCCACGCGAAAGTGGCGGAATTGGTAGACGCCCTGGATTTAGGTTCCAGTGCCGCAAGGCGTGGGGGTTCGAGTCCCCCCTTTCGCACCAGTGCCGGCCTGTCCCCGCCCTGATCGGGCCATCGGCGCCCCCTTGACCGGCACGCGCTGGCAGTGCAGGCCGAATTGGGCGAAACTAAAGGGCTGCGGCAAGCAGGCGCGTCCCAGACGTCGTGTCCTAACAACCGTTTCATCCCAATCATCGAGCCGGGGGCCTGGGCCACCGGTGGCAGGAGTCAACATGCAAGCTTCGATCGAATCCACCGGCAACCTGGAACGCCGCCTGAGCTTCTCGCTGCCGGAAGAGCGTCTGCAGAGCCACATCGCCGGCCGCCTGGGCGAAATCGCCCGTACCACCCGCATCAAGGGGTTCCGTCCGGGCAAGGTGCCGGCCAAGGTGATCGAGCAGCGCTTCGGCGCGCAGGTCCGTGGCGAGGCGCTGGACGGCCTGCTGCGCGAGACCTTCGACGCGGCCGTGCGCGAGCACGACCTGCGCGTCGTCGGCAGCCCGCGCATCGACAAGGGCGACGAGGGTGAGTTCTCCTTCGTGGCCACCGTGGAAGTGGTGCCGGACTTCGGCGACATCGACGTCAGCAAGCTGACCGTCGTGCGCCACACCGCCGAGATCACCGACGCCGACATCGACCAGATGATCGAGAACCTGCAGAACCAGCGTCGCACCTGGGCCCCGGTCAGCCGTGGCGCGCAGGACGGCGACCTGGTCGCGGTGGAAACCTGGTCGCAGGCCGGCGAAGAGCGCCTGCCGGCCGAGGGCACCGAGAAGGGTTCGATCGTGCTCGGCCAGGGCATGATGTTCGACACCATCGAAAAGGGCCTGGTCGGCCTGGCCAAGGGCGAAGAGAAGACCCTGGACGTCGAGTTCCCGGCTGACTGGCGCGTGCCGGTGCTGGCCGGCAAGACCGTGCAGGTCACCGTCAAGGTTGCCGACGTGTCCGAGCCGGTCGTGCCGGCGGTCGACGAAGCCTTCATCAAGAGCTTCGGCGTGAAGGGTGGCGACGTCGAGCAGTTCCGCAGCGACATCCGCGCCAACCTGGAGCGTGAGCTGAAGGGCGCGCTGATGAACCGCCTGCGCCGCGAAGTGGGCGAGCAGCTGATCGCGGCCTACTCGTCGGTGGAAATGCCGCCGCGCCTGGTCGAGAACGAAGCCCGCGCCATGCTGGCCCAGCAGGTCGAGCAGCTGCGCCGCAACGGCCAGAACGTCGGCGAGATCCCGGCCGATGCCCACGAAGGCTTCAAGGACGCCGCCGCCAAGCGCGTGCTGGTCGGCCTGCTGGTCGGTGAAGTGGCCCGCATCAACGACCTGCGCCTGGAAGCCAAGCGCCTGAACGAAACGATGCGTCTGATCGCCTCGACCTACGAAGAGCCGGAGCAGGTCATTGAGATGTACCGCAACGACCCCCAGCTGATGTCTGGCCTGCAGAACCGTGTGATGGAAGAGCAGGTGATCGACTGGATCGCCGAGCGTGCCCAGCACACCGAAGAGAAGCTGTCGTTCCAGGACGCGATTCGCCAGTAAGCCGGCGGATCACCGGATGCCCCGCGCCTTTGCCGGCGCGGGGTTGTTGCCCCCCAAGATAGGTACCTCACGTAATGGACAACCGAACCAAAGCCCTGAACCTGGTTCCGATGGTGGTCGAGCAGACCAGCCGCGGCGAGCGTGCCTACGACATCTATTCGCGCCTGTTGAAGGAGCGCCTGATCTTCCTCGTGGGCCCGATCGACGATCACATGGCCAACGTGGTGGTGGCGCAGTTGCTGTTCCTGGAATCGGAGAACCCGGAAAAGGACATCAACATCTACATCAACTCGCCGGGTGGCGTGGTCACCGCCGGCATGGCGATCTACGACACCATGCAGTACATCAAGCCGAATGTGAGCACCACCTGCATCGGCCAGGCCGCCTCGATGGGCGCCCTGCTGCTGGCCGCGGGCGAAGCCGGCAAGCGCTATGCGCTGCCGAACTCGCGCGTGATGATCCACCAGCCGCTGGGCGGCTACCAGGGCCAGGCCACCGACATCGACATCCACGCGCGTGAGATCCTGACCCTGCGTTCGCGCCTGAACGAGATCCTGGCCAAGCACACCGGCCAGTCGCTGGAGACGATCGCCCGCGACACCGAGCGCGACAACTTCAAAAGCGCCTTCGAGGCGCAGGCCTACGGTCTGGTCGACCAGGTCCTGGAGCGTCGTCCGGATGAGTCGATCCAGGCCGGTTGACCGGCCTTCACGGGGCCAGGGAGGCCCCGTTCCTGCAGGGTCGGGCGGGACTGGTGTCCCCTCGGCCCTGTGCTATTCTCGAATCGAACCCCCGTTCAGCGGGTGGGGTAACTGGGTAAGCGAAGCATGAGCGAAGACCGCCAAGGTCGTTCCACGGACACCGGCAAGATCCTCTACTGCTCTTTCTGCGGCAAGAGCCAGCATGAAGTGCGCAAGCTGATTGCGGGTCCGAGCGTATTCATCTGCGATGAGTGCGTGGAGCTGTGCAACGACATCATCCGTGAGGAACTTGAGGAAAAGGCGCAGTCGGCGCGCAGTTCGCTGCCCAAGCCGCGCGAGATCCTCGAGGTCCTGGACCAGTACGTGATCGGCCAGAACCGCGCCAAGCGCACCCTGGCCGTGGCCGTGTACAACCACTACAAGCGCATCGAGAGCCGGCAGAAGAACGACGACGTCGAACTGGCGAAGTCGAACATCCTGCTGGTCGGCCCGACCGGTTCGGGCAAGACGCTGCTGGCCGAAACCCTGGCCCGCCTGCTCAACGTGCCGTTCACCATGGCCGACGCCACCACGCTGACCGAAGCCGGTTACGTGGGCGAGGACGTGGAGAACATCATCCAGAAGCTGCTGCAGAAGTGCGACTACGACGTCGAGAAGGCACAGCAGGGCATCGTCTACATCGATGAAATCGACAAGATCTCGCGCAAGAGCGAGAACCCGTCGATCACCCGCGATGTGTCCGGCGAAGGCGTGCAGCAGGCCCTGCTGAAGCTGATCGAAGGCACCGTGGCCAGCGTTCCGCCGCAGGGCGGGCGCAAGCATCCGCAGCAGGAATTCCTGCAGGTGGACACCAAGAACATCCTGTTCATCTGCGGCGGCGCGTTCGCCGGGCTGGACAAGGTGATCCAGGCCCGTTCCACCGACGTCGGCAGCATCGGCTTCGGCGCCAAGGTGAAGAGCAGCGAGCGCAAGCAGGAAGTGGGCAAGGTGCTGGCCGAAGTCGAGCCGGAAGACCTGATCAAGTTCGGCCTGATTCCGGAGTTCGTCGGCCGCCTGCCGGTGGTGGCGACCCTGGAGGAGCTGGACGAGCCGGCCCTGATCAAGATCCTGACCGAGCCGAAGAACGCCATCACCAAGCAGTTCAAGAAGCTGTTCGAGATGGAGAACGTCGAGCTGGAGTTCCGTCCGGACGCGTTGTCGGCCATCGCCAGGAAGGCGCTCAAGCGCAAGACCGGTGCCCGTGGCCTGCGCACCATCGTCGAATCGGTCCTGCTGGACACCATGTACGACCTGCCGTCGCAGGAAAACGTCAGCAAGGTGGTGGTGGACGAATCGGTGATCGAGCACAAGTCCGAGCCGTACCTGATCTACCAGACCCCGGCGGTCCCTGAACAGAAGGCCGCAGGCGCCGAGTGATCCTTCCAGGTTGTTGATTGGAAAGGATTTTCAAGGAATGCCTTGCATCTGAAAGCCGATGGCCCCATAACGGGGCCATCGGCTTTTTTTGTCTCCGGAAGATGCCCTCCCGGAGGCGGTTTTCCCCCTTCCCTGGAGCCCCCATGGCCCGTTCCCCAAGTGAAACCCTCGACCTGCCGGTCCTGCCGCTGCGCGACGTAGTGGTGTTCCCGCACATGGTCATTCCGCTGTTCGTCGGCCGTGACAAGTCCATGCACGCGCTCGAACAGGCAATGGAGGCGGACAAGCGCATCCTGCTGCTGGCGCAGAAGTCGGCCGAAACCGACGACCCGCATGCGGCCGACCTCTACCAGGTCGGTACGCTGGCGCAGGTGCTGCAGCTGCTGAAGCTGCCCGACGGCACCATCAAGGTGCTGGTCGAAGGCCTGTCGCGCGTGCAGGTCACCCACGTTGACGAGCGCAACGGCTCGCTGCACGGCCAGGCCGTGGAGATCGACGCCAGCGACGAGCGCGAAGCGCGCGAGGTCGAGGCGATCGCCCGCTCGCTGATGTCGCTGTTCGAGCAGTACGTGAAGACCAACCGCAAGCTGCCGCCGGAACTGCTGCAGACGCTGTCGGGCATCGATGAGCCGGCGCGCCTGGCCGACACCATCGCCGCGCACATCAGCGTGCGCCTGGCCGACAAGCAGCGCCTGCTGGAAACGCTGGCCGTCGGTGATCGCCTGGAGATGCTGGTCGGCCTGGTCGACGGCGAGATCGACGTCCAGCAGATGGAGAAGCGCATCCGCGGCCGCGTGAAGTCGCAGATGGAGAAGAGCCAGCGCGAGTACTACCTCAACGAACAGATGAAGGCCATCCAGAAGGAACTGGGTGACCTGGACGATGCGCCTGGCGAGCTGGAAGAGCTGGCGCGCAAGATCGCCGAGGCCGGCATGCCGAAGGCCGTTGAAGCCAAGGCGCGCAACGAGCTGAACAAGCTCAAGCAGATGTCGCCGATGTCGGCCGAAGCGGCGGTCGTGCGCAATTACCTGGAGTGGTTGCTGGGCGTGCCGTGGAAGAAGCGCAGCAAGGTTCGCAAGGACCTGAAGGTGGCGCAGGACACCCTCGATGCCGATCACTACGGGCTGGAGAAGGTCAAGGAACGCATCCTTGAATACCTGGCGGTGCAGTCGCGCGTGAAGCAGATGAAGGGCCCGATCCTGTGCCTGGTCGGGCCGCCGGGCGTGGGCAAGACCTCGCTGGGACAGTCCATCGCCAAGGCCACCAACCGCAAGTTCGTGCGCATGTCGCTGGGCGGCGTGCGTGACGAGGCCGAGATCCGTGGCCACCGTCGCACTTACGTCGGTTCGATGCCGGGCCGCATCGTGCAGAACCTCAACAAGGTCGGCAGCAAGAACCCGCTGTTCGTGCTCGACGAGATCGACAAGATGTCGATGGACTTCCGCGGCGATCCGTCCTCGGCGTTGCTGGAAGTGCTCGACCCTGAGCAGAACAACGCGTTCAACGACCACTATCTGGAAGTGGACCTGGACCTGTCTGAAGTGATGTTCGTGGCCACCTCGAACTCGCTCAACATTCCCGGCCCGCTGCTGGACCGCATGGAAGTGATCCGCATCCCCGGCTACACCGAGGATGAGAAGCTCAACATCGCCACCCGTTATCTGGTGCCCAAGCAGGTCAAGGCCAACGGCCTGCAGCCGGAAGAGCTGGAGATCGGCAGTGACGCCATCCAGGACATCGTGCGCTACTACACGCGCGAGTCGGGCGTGCGCAACCTGGAACGCGAGATCGCCAAGATCTGCCGCAAGGTGGTGAAGGAGATCGCGCTGGCCGGCCCGCAGCCGGTGAAGGCGAAGAAGGGCGCGAAGAAGAAGGCGCTGGTGAGCGTGTCCAGCAAGAACCTGGACAAGTACCTGGGCGTGCGTCGCTTCGACTTCGGCCGTGCCGAGGAAGAGAACGAGATCGGCCTGGTCACCGGCCTGGCCTGGACCGAGGTGGGTGGCGATCTGCTGCAGATCGAATCGACGCTGGTGCCGGGCAAGGGCCAGCTGATCCTGACCGGCCAGCTCGGCAACGTGATGAAGGAATCGGCTTCAGCGGCGCTGTCGGTGGTGCGTTCGCGCGCCGTCGGCTTCGGCATCGACAGCGACTTCCTGCAGAAGCACGACGTGCACCTGCATGTGCCCGATGGCGCTACGCCGAAGGACGGCCCGAGTGCCGGCGCGGCGATGGTCACCTCGCTGGTATCGATGCTGACCAAGGTGCCGGTGCGTGCCGACGTGGCGATGACCGGCGAGATCACCCTGCGTGGTCGCGTCACGGCCATCGGTGGACTGAAGGAGAAGCTGCTGGCCGCACTGCGTGGCGGAATCCGCACGGTCATCATTCCCGAGGAGAACCGCAAGGACCTGGCCGACATCCCGGCCAACGTCACCCGCGATCTGGAGATCGTGCCGGTGAAGTACATCGAAGAAGTCCTGGACCTGGCGCTGGAGCGTCCGTTGGCACCGAAGAAGGCGCGCAAGAGTGCGCAACGTGTCACGGTGCGCAGCAAGGCCAAACCGAGTGGAAACGCGCGCGTCAAGCATTGACGCGCGCTGTCCAATGGCCCGAAACCCGCGTCGTTGCTGGCTTTCCAGCTTGCGTGGGGGTAGGGCCACTGGTATAAAAGCAGCACTCGCGAATGAGTGATCGCAGTCTGGCGATCGCTGAATTCGGCGAACCGTTTCCACATGGCGGCCGCATGCAGAGCGCGTGCGGTTGCTTCCCTGTCGAATAAGCGGAACCCACCGCCAAAGGAGTTGTAGAGAATGAACAAGACCGAATTGATCGATGCCGTTGCTGAAGCTGCAGACCTGACCAAGGCCGAGTCCAGCCGCGCTGTCGATGCCGTCGTTGCTGCCGTCACCAAGGCGCTGAAGGACGGCGATGCGGTCACCCTGGTTGGCTTCGGTACCTTCCAGGTCCGCGACCGTGCTGCCCGCACCGGCCGCAACCCGAAGACCGGCGACACCATCAAGATCGCTGCTTCGAAGAATCCGTCGTTCAAGGCTGGTAAGGCCCTGAAGGATGCTGTAAACTAAGCGGCTCGCTGGGGTGCTTAGCTCAGCGGTAGAGCGTCTCCTTTACACGGAGAGGGTCGGGGGTTCGAAACCCTCAGCACCCACCACAGCACCGCGGTAAAAGTTTGAGTGTGGAGCGGTAGTTCAGCTGGTTAGAATGCTGGCCTGTCACGCCGGAGGTCGCGGGTTCGAGTCCCGTCCGCTCCGCCATTCAACGAGGCCTCCGGCCAAAAGCTGGAGGCTTTGTTTTCTCCCGGTCCAGGCCGGCTGAAAGCAAAAAAGGTAACAACGCGGAGCGGTAGTTCAGCTGGTTAGAATGCTGGCCTGTCACGCCGGAGGTCGCGGGTTCGAGTCCCGTCCGCTCCGCCACTACATCGAGGCCCCCGGCCTGAAGCTGGGGGCCTTGTCTTCTCACCGACAGGTTCGGAAGGAAGGCGAAAAGGTTTTTGCAAGAACGGAGCGGTAGTTCAGCTGGTTAGAATGCTGGCCTGTCACGCCGGAGGTCGCGGGTTCGAGTCCCGTCCGCTCCGCCATTGCAGAATTCTTAAGTCCCTGTGAAAAAACTTTGAAAAAAGTGTTCATCGGGCTGGGTTTCCAGACAGTCTTCGGATATACTGGGCGCCTGCAAAGTTCAAGCGCGGAGCGGTAGTTCAGCTGGTTAGAATGCTGGCCTGTCACGCCGGAGGTCGCGGGTTCGAGTCCCGTCCGCTCCGCCAACTTCAAAAGCCCTCGGCGCAAGCCGGGGGCTTTTTCTTTGCGCCATGATGGAAATGGCCGACACGCGGATGGCGCATGCCTGCCGATGTGGGCGCAGGCCGCGCTGGCGCTGCTTTTGGTCCCTGCGGCGAAGCGGGTTACACTGCCGGGCTCGCCAATAAGGCCTTGTGATTCCTCACCATGCTGCAGAAACTCCGCGACAAGACCTCAGGCTGGATCGTCACTGTGATCCTGGGGCTGCTGATGATTCCGTTCCTGTTCGTGATCGACAACAGCTACCTCGGTGGCGTTGGCGCACAGAACGTGGCCAAGGTTTCCGCGCCGCCGACCTGGTGGCGTTCGGCGCCGTCGTGGTGGCCGGTGCGCATGCTGTGGCAGCACCACGAGATCAGCTCGCAGGATTTCCGCACGCGTTTCGAGCAGGAGCGCATGCGTGAGCGCCAGCAGCAGGGCGACAACTTCGACCCGCGCGCGTTCGAGAGCACCGAGAACAAGATGGCCGTGCTCGACCAGCTGATCGACGAGCAGGTCGTGCGCCTGGTCGGTGAGCAGGCGGGCGTGGTGATCGGCGACGGCGCGGTGCGCGAGTACATCGCGACCATGCCCGCATTCCTCGATTCGAACGGCAAGTTCAACGAGAACAACTATCGCCTGGCCCTGGCCGGCGGCAACCCGCCGCGTACGCCGACCCAGTTCCAGGAGCTGGTGCGCGAGAGCCTGCAGCAGTCGGTGATTCCGTCGGGCCTGCAGAGCTCCGGCTTCGTCACCCAGGCAGAGACCGAGCGCCTGTTGAAGCTGCTGGGCGAAACCCGCGACGTCGAGCTGGCCGCGTTGCCGCCCGTACCGGCCGATACCGCGCCGGTCACCGATGAGCAGATCAAGCAGTGGTACGACAGCCACGGCAAGGATTTCCGCCAGGCCGAGAGCGTGTCGCTGGAGTACGTCGAGATCAACGGCGCGAACCTGCCGGCACCGGCGGCGGCCGATGAAGCCACCCTGCGCAAGCGCTATGAAGACGAGAAGGCGAAGTTCACCTCGCCGGAGCAGCGCCAGGCCTCGCACATCCTGATCACCGGTGACGGTGCAGAAGCCAAGGCGAACAGGATCGCTGCCGAAGCCAAGGCCGCTGGTGCCGATTTCGGCGCGCTGGCCAAGGCCAATTCGGAAGATCCGGGCTCCAAGGACCAGGGCGGTGACCTGGGTTGGGTCGAGCGCGGTGCGATGGTGAAGCCGTTCGAGGACGCGCTGTTTGCGGCCAAGGCCGGTGACGTGATCGGCCCGGTGAAGACCGAGTTCGGTTACCACATCATCAAGGTGGCCGCTGTGCGCGGTGGCCAGGGCAAGTCGTTCGAGGAAGTGCGTGACACGCTGGCCGCCGAACAGCTGAAGGCCGACGGTGAGCGCGGCTTCAACGAGCTGGCCGGTCGCCTGGTCGATGCCATCAACAAGAGCCCGAGCGATCTGGCCGCTGCCGCCAAGGAAGTGAACCTGCCGCTGCAGACGCTGGGCCCGATCACCCGCGCGACCGCCAGTGGCATCGCGGCTGACCCGGCCGTGCTGCGTGCGGCGTTCTCCGACGTGCTGGTGCAGGACGGTACCGCCAGTGACCCGATCGCCCTGGGGGGCGCGACCAACCACAGCGTGGTCATCCGCGTGGCTGCGCACACCCCGGAACAGGCCCTGCCGCTGGACAAGGCTCGTGACCAGGTGATCGCCGCGATCCGCGCTGACCGCCAGCGCCAGGCCAGCGACAAGGCGGCCGATGCGATCCTGGCCAAGCTGAAGGCGGGTGCCACCCTGCAGTCGCTGGCCGCCAGCGAGAAGCTGCAGCTGAGCCCGATGCCGGGCCTGCCGCGCAGCCAGCCGGTGCCGACCCCGGAAATCAACCGCGCGATCTTCAGTGCGCCGGTGCCGGCCGAAGGCAAGCCGAGCTATGGCAAGGTCGACGTCAATGGCCACGCGCTGCTGTTCGCGGTGAACAAGGTCAATCCGGGCGACATCAAGGAAGTGACTGCAGAGCAGCAGAAGCAGCTGAAGGAACAGCTGAGCCAGATCGATGGCATGGCCGCGGCCAAGGCCTACATCGAGGCGATGCGCAAGAAGTTCGTGATCCAGACCACCGAGGCGAACCTGTAAGCCTTGCGGCTGCATCCATGAGAAAGGCCCGGCACTGCCGGGCCTTTTTTTGTTTGACGATGACTCCAGCCCGGCACTTCGCTGGACTGCGCCCAAACCCGCTACAGCAGGTTTATCAATGACTTAGGCGCGTCCATCATATGCCGGTGCTTTCCGAAATTTGACCCGGCTTCCGGTCGCGTGGCTCCCATGTGGCTCTCGGAATCCGAGGTTTCCGAGGAGTCATCATGGCAAGAATCAAACTCACCAAGTCCGCTGTCGATGCCGCCAAGCCCCAGGCGCAGGCCATCGAACTGCGGGACACCGTGGTGCCCGGCTTCCTGTGCAAGATCACCCCGGCCGGCCGCAAGGTGTTCATGCTCCAGTACCGCACGAACGCCGGCGAGCGCCGCAAGCCCGCCCTGGGCCAGTACGGGGAACTGACCGTCGAGCAGGCCCGTGTCATGGCGCAGGAGTGGCTGGCCGAGGTGCGCCGGGGCGGCGACCCGAGCGCGGCCAAAGCTGCCGCCCGCAAGGCACAGACCATGAAGGAGTATTGCCTCACCTTCATGGAGGACTACTCCAGGCAGCGCAACAAGCCCAGCACTCAGCGGGGCTATCAGGGCGTAATCGACCGCTGCATCATCCCGATCATGGGGCGGATGAAGGTGCAGGACGTGAAGCGCCCGGACGTGGCCGCGCTGATGAAGAAGCTGGCCCACAAGCCGGCCGAGGCCAACCGCACCTTCGGCGTGCTGCGCAAGATGTTCAACCTGGCCGAAGTGTGGGGGCTGCGTCCGGACGGCACCAATCCGTGCCGCCACGTCCCGATGTTCCCGCCCGGCAAGGAAACCCGGCTCATCGTGGACGACGAGCTGGTGAGGATCTTCCGGCATCTGGAACACGTGGAGGCGGAAGGATTGGAGAACTACGTCATCCCGCTGGCGATTCGCCTGCAATTCGAGTTTGCCGCCCGCCGCTCCGAAATCTGTCCGCTGGAGTGGGACTGGATTGATCTGGAGAAGCGCCGCGTGGTCTGGCCCGACAGCAAGACCGGCGGCATTTCCAAGCCCATGAGCGAAGAAGCCTATCGGCTGCTTTCGACGGCGCCGCGCCGGGAGAGCTGCCCCTACGTCCTGCCGTCGCCCAACGACCCGGCCCGGCATCTGACGCATGGCGAACACTATGGCGGCTGGAAGCGCGTACTCAAGGCCGCCGGTGTGCCGCATGTCGGCACGCACGGTATCCGCCACCGGGCTACGACCGACATTGCCAATTCGGGCGTGCCGACCAAGGTCGGCATGAAGCTGACGGGCCACAAGACGGTGGCGATGTTCATGCACTACGTCCACACCGAGGACAAGCCGGTGCGCGATGCGGCCGAACTGGTGGCGAGCCGGCGGCAGGCCATCACGGGTGCGCTGCGCCCTGCGGAGGCGACGGCATGATCCAGTTCGGGCTTCCTGGGCTATCCGCCGTCGCGCTGGAGACGCTGGAGAAGCTGCCGTATCCGAGCGCCCAACCTCATGGCTCGATTGTCGCATCGCAGTTGCGACAATTTCCATACTTGCCTTCTATATCCGAACAGATATAATGATGAGGGAGAAACGCAAGCTCCTGTTCTGGGAAGGCTCCTCGAAGAAGGACTTCAAGGTGTTCCCCGTCCCCGTGCAGAAAGACATGGGCGTGGCACTGTTCGTCGTTCAGTTGGGGGGTACGCCGGACGTGGCCAAGCCTTGGAAGGGGCTCGGCTCCGGGGTGTACGAGCTGGTGGAAGACCATCGGGGCGACACCTTCCGCGCCGTCTACACGGTACGGGTCGGCGATGCGGTGCATGTGCTACATGCGTTTCAGAAGAAGTCCAAGTCCGGCATTGCCACACCGCAGCCGGACGTGGAGTTGATCGAGAAGCGGTTAAAGGCAGTGCTCGCCCGATATGGTGCGAGCGGGAGATCGTGATGACGCGCAAAGACCATCCTCAAGGCACCGACAACGTGCTGGCCGACCTCGGATTCGCCGACGCGGAAGAGCTGTCGGCGAAAGCCGTCTTGGCGGTCAAGCTGAACGAGCTGATCGACAAGCGTAGCCTCAGCCAGACCGAAGCCGCTCACATCACCGGCATGACACAGCCTAAGGTGTCTCAGGTGCGACGCTACAAGCTGCAAAACATCTCACTTGAACGCTTGATGCAGGCGCTTGTCTCGCTGGACCAGCATGTCGAGATCGTCGTTCGGCCGGCGCGGCGCGCGCATGCCGCCGGCATCACGGTCGCAGCTTAACGATTCGAGCGAGCAAGAGCCGCAATGAAATTCGCATACGAAGACCTCAGTGATGGCCAGTTCGAGACACTAGTCGTTCTCCTGTGCCAGCGGTTGCTTGGGGTCTCGGTACAGGGATTTGCGAAAGGGCCTGATGGCGGGCGCGATGCCAAGTTCATAGGAACGGCGGAACTGCACCCGAGCAAGACGGTCCCGTGGGTCGGTACAACCATCGTCCAGGCCAAGCATACCAACGGCTATAACCGTAACTTCTCCGAGTCCGACTTCTTCAGCACGACGGCCGCGAACACTGTGCTGGGCAAAGAAATTCCCCGCGTTAAGAAACTGCGCGAGGCCAGGCAGCTCGATCACTACATGCTGTTCGCCAACCGTCGGCTGGCAGGCAACGCCGAAACCGAGATACGCGACTACATCGCGTCTCAGTGCGGCATTCCCGCCTCGTCGATCTATCTCTGCGGACTGGAGCAACTGGAAATCTGGCTGAAGCGCTTCCCCGAGGTTGCGAGGGAAGCAGACCTTGATCCGGTCGATTCACCGTTGATCGTCAGCCCCGATGATCTGGCCGAAGTAGTGCAGGCATTGGCGCGCCAGAAAGACGGCGTGATCGCACTGCTAGACGATCCACCGACTGCGCGCGTGACGTACGAGCAGAAGAACGCACTCAACAACATGAGTGCCGACTACGCCAAGGCGCAGCGGCGGAAATACCTGAAGGAGACGGCTCAAATTCGGGCTTTCTTGGCAGCACCGGAAAACCTCGACCTGCTGCGCATGTACGAGTCGGTGGTCGATGAGTTCCAACTCAAGATCATCGCGAAGCGCAAGGACTACCAGACCTTCGACGAGGTCATGGAGTATCTAGTGGACCTGTTGTTCAACCGCGATCCTGTCTTGCGGCAGCACGCCCACAAGCGCCTGACTCGCGCCGTGCTGTTCTACATGTACTGGAATTGCGATATCGGGGAGGTGGGCGATGCTGCGGCCGACCAAGCACTCTCATCCTGATCGCACGGTCATCAACGTCTCGTTGCTGCTGCTGGCTCGCCTGAAGGCCCGGCGCGTGGATGAGTACGACGTGCTGCGCACGTTCGCGAAAAAAAGTGTCGTCGGCGGGGACGTGCTGTTCCTGCCGGCACTGAATTTTCTGTATCTCATGGGCCTGATCGAATATCGCCCCAAGACCGACGCCGTGGAATACATGGGGCCAAATGAAGCTGTCTAGACTTTATTCCAGCAAGCCTGACTTGTTCGAGCCTGTGGAGTTCGTCCAGGGCCTGAACGTCGTCATGGCTGAAATTCGCCTGCCGGAGAACCGAAACAAGGACACCCATAACCTCGGCAAGACCACGCTTGGGCGTTTGCTCGACTTTGGCTTCCTTGCCAAGCGCGATCCCAAGTTCTTTCTTTTCAAACACGTCGAATTGTTCAAGGACTTCATCTTCTTCCTGGAGATCGAGCTGGAAGATGCTTCGTTCGTGACGATCCGGCGCGGTGTGGAAGAAGCCACCAAGATCAGCTTCAAGCGCCATGAGGCCGGGCATCAGGACTTGTCGGGGCTACCGCTGGTGGAATGGGATCACCAGGACATGCCCTTCGAGCGGGCGCGTGACCTGTTGGATGGATTGCTTGACTGGCGCGCACTCAAGCCTTGGGCGTTCCGCAAAGGCTTAGGCTACCTGCTGCGCTCCCAGGATGATTTCCGCGATGTGTTTCATCTGCGCAAGTTCGCGGCTGCGCATTCGGATTGGAAGCCTTTCCTGGCTCACGTTCTCGGCTTTGACGCTCAACTCGTGGCGAAGCACTACGAGAAGGAAGAGCAGCTTGCGGAGAAGCAGTCCACCGCGCAGACCATCAAGAACGAGCTGGGCGGGTCCATTGAGGACATCAGCAAGATCGAGGGCATCCTGCTGCTCAAGCAAAAAGAGGCTGAGAAAAAGCAGAAACTGCTTGACGCCTTCGACTTCCGCGCCCAGGACAAGGACAGCACCAAACAGTTGGTTGATGACATCGACGAACGCATCGCGTCGCTCAATGCCGAACGCTACTCGCTCAACCAGAACAAGAAGAAGATCATCACCTCGCTGGAAGAGGATCAGATCCTCTTCAACCCTGACGAAGCGCAGCGCCTGTTCGAGGAAGCCGGCGTTCTGTTCAAGGGGCAGATCAAGAAAGACTTCCAGCAGTTGATTGCCTTCAATCGGGCAATTACCGATGAGCGCCGCGGCTATCTGCAGGAAGAACGCGCAGAGGTCGAAGCTGAGCTTAAGCGCATCAATGCAGAACTGAATACCTTGGGCAAAAAACGATCGGAAATGCTTTCATTTCTGAGTGGAACCGACATCTTTGGCAAGTACAAGCAGGTCTCGGACGAGATGGTGACGCTGCGCGCTGACATCACTTCCCTGGAGCGTCAACGCGGCTTCCTGCATCGTTTGCAGGAGTTGCGAACCGAGATAAGGGCGTTGACCGAAGAGCGTGGGCATCTACAGACACAGATCGAGGCGGATGTCGAGAAGCAGAACTCCGATCAGAACAGTTTGTTCTCGGCAATCCGCGTGTTCTTCAGCGAGATTGTCGAAGAGGTGATCGACCGCAAGGCGCTGCTGAGCGTATCGCCGAACCAAGCGGGGCATCTGGAGTTCAGGGCGGAAATTCTTGACGAATCAGGCAACGCAACCAGCGCCGACCTTGGGCACACGTACAGGAAACTGCTGTGCATCGCCTTTGACTTGGCCATCCTGCGAGCCCACTTGGACGACAAGTTCCCGCGCTTCGTTTACCACGACGGCGTGTTCGAGTCTCTGGATGATCGCAAAAAGGAAAATCTGCTGACGGTCATTCGCCGGTATGCCGACCTGGGGCTCCAACCCATCATCACGCTGATTGATTCTGACCTGCCAACGCGGGCCGAAGACGATGAGCCGGTGTTCTCGGCCGATGAGATCGTGGTCACATTGCACGACGAGGGTGAGCACGGGAGGCTTTTCAGGACGAAGGCTTGGTAGCGATGGAGGCTTTCTCGTTTGAGTCAGTGTTTCGTCCCCTCTTAGCGGAACAAGAAGCCTACCTGCGTCTTTATCCGCCTGGTGAAGCTGTGCTGCTTGCTTTGCGCGATCTGCTGGAAAGAGACAGTCGCCTACTCTACATCGATGCCAACGAGCGCTCCATCACTTTCCGCTTTGCTATGCATTTGCAGTCCCATCTGAGGGAATGGGAGATCGACTGCGAGTTCAACCGAGATGGCGTCGAGCCCAAGCGGCTTGGCCACATGGAGCTATATCCAGACAGCGAGGACGAGGAGGCGAAAACAGTCTTTCCAGATGTAATAGCCCATCGGCGCGGAAAGAAAGAGAACTTTCTCGTTGTCGAGTTCAAGAAGTCAACAAGCCACGTAGACCGAAGTATTGATCGCCGGAAGCTCCTCGGCTACAAACGCCAACTGGGATACGAGCACGCACTCTTTGTCGAGGTTGGATCGGGCGGACAGGCAAGCATTACATCGCTCGAATGGATTTAACGCCAAGGTCTACTTATACAGATCATCAAGAACAAGGCTTTGGGTTCTGAGTCTGATGTATCTGTGCCTACCCCTCTACTTCAAGCTGCTTCGACTGCCGGTAGGCTGACGCAGTCTGGCGGGCGCAGCGCGAATAAGAACTACGCCTTCCAGTGGGTTTGGTAGTTGGGGCCGTCAGAAAGAGGTTTCGCGCTCGGCGGGAAGACTTGAATGGTCAACGGAATAGGAAAATCGGCGCCGATGATCGCAGCCTCGCCGGGCTTCAGGTTGGGCAGGAACGACGAAGCGGACCGATCAATTTCGCCGCAGGCGCGTTCGACAACCTCGCGGTCCCGATCATTCGTGAGCCGATGCACCACGAGTGTTCCCATCTGGCTCAGAACACCTTCCGTTATGTCGCGTGGGCGCTGAGTTGACAGACAGATGTTGAGTCCGTACTTCCGGCCCTCTTTGGCGATCAACTCGAATGCGTCCAGGCGGGCGACCGCGTCATCGCCTCCGATATGCCGCCCGAGAAAGTTATGTGCCTCGTCGACGATGATGACAACAGGGCAACTCTTGAATGCGCCATCGCGTGCCATGTTGAGAAGATGCCGTCCGATCACGTTCGCGATGATCTCGCGCGCCTTGAACTCAAAGGCAACGCCGCTCAGGCATATCCGAAGCAACCGATCTTCGTTGGAGACGAAGGACGAGATGCTTTCCGTCAATGCAGGAGCCTTCGACTTGAAGACACAATCGAAGGAAGATGAACTGAGAATGCCGCTAATGCGCGACATCAAGGACAGGCAGTACGAGACCTCGCCTGAGTCGCCACCCCATTTGGTGGTGTCCTTCGACCCCCGGGCCACACCGAATCCGTCCGGGTAGACACACTCCTGCTCGATCTGTGAAACGAGCTTCCACACGTCGAACGCTTGCTGTGGATCGTCGAGCTTCTCCGCAATGCCAGCTTTGGCCTCTTCTGCCAAGATCGGGACTTTGGACTGATCGATCTTTTTGATGATCCCACCAGTCGAAATATGGGGAGCGAGGGTGGCAAGTCGAAGACTGCGGATCGCCGCGCGCAGCTTCGGTCCCTGAACCTTGCCGGCAGGCTCAAACAGCGCGATGAAGTCCGATTCAATAAAAGACGTTTGCGGCAAGGCGCAAGGAGAGGACGACTTCGCAGTGTTGACCGGCGCGCCCAAGTGAAAGTTGGAGACGTGCTTTCCGTCAAACCCGCGATACTCCCCCGTCGCGTCCAAGAGGATAATTTTGGTCTTGTAGCGCAGGCATTCTTCGATGATCCGAGCGGTCGTCCAACTCTTGCCGCCGCCAGTGGCGCCCAGAATCGCGCAGTGTCGGCCGAACAGTTTCTCCGGCTTGACCGACACGTAGCTTTCAGGCGCGACATCGATCGAGCCCAGCTTGAGAAGGACGTGGCTGGCTTCGGCCTCCGCCGCCTCCATGAACTTCGGTAAGTTGGCGATGAAGCTGTGCGGCGCAGCGTAGACGCGGTCGCCCAGGCGAGGATAGGAGTCAACGCCCGCCGAGATTCGAAGTGAGTCCATTGCGATGGAGCCCAGCAGTTGGATCGTCCCGATGCCGTCCAAATCTGGCACCCTGCCATGCGAGGTGTCGATCAGGCGCCTGTCGGCATCTGGCAAATGGATCTCGACCACCCGTCCAAGCAGGAGGTTGATCTGTCCCTCGATCAGGACGAACTCTCCAACTTCACCCTTTCCGTATCGGCCACCCAGAAAGTGGGAACCGCTGGGCGAGCCCGCCTCGTTGAGATTGAACTTCACCACCTGGGCGGAAACGGAGCACAACTGGCCAACATACAACTCCGGTCGGAGCAATCCGCGCGGAAAAGCGTCGGTGACGTCAAGCGCGGTACTCATGTCGGTTTGACCAGCGACTTGATGTCGCGCGTGAGCCGCTGCGCGGGCGTCAGCGATTTGAGGTCCGGAATCATCTCGGCGAACTCGCTGAACGTGGCATTGATCAGCCACACGTCCTCGCCCTGTTTGGCGAGGTTGTAGAGCGCATCCCAGTATCGGTTGTTCTCCTTGCTCCGAGAGGTCAGATCATCCGCCGAGGGATTGACGATGATCAACCGCAAATGCGGATTGGTGCGAACCGCCGCGACAATGGGTTCCGACAAGTGATCATCATTGAAACCGAAGCCCGATACGATGAGGCAAGTATTTGGTTCTCGCAGCGCCGCCAGGTACTGCGAGATCAGTTCCAAGTGCGGTTGGACGTAGGACTGTTGGTATTTACCTTTGGCGGGATAGATCAGACAGGCCGTCTCCGGAGTCGGGTCAGTCTTGATCTCGATATCGCCCGAACTGGATTGATCCCAGTTAACCGAACCATGCAGCTTGTACAGGTGAAACACGCCTTCCAACGGGTTGCCAACCTCATCGCCTGTCGAAGGCCGACGGACGATGTCGTACAGGAAGAACCGCGGATCAAACTGCCGGGGCTGTGTAAATGAGAAGCCGTCGAGCAAAACCAGCCCCTGCTTGCCCGCAGCGCGCTCAAAGCAAAGATCGTAGTTCGTCGTGAACAATTTCATCCGCGAGTCGCGAACGCGGCGTCGAGACAGTCGATGCAGGAAAGTGCGATGGCTCGCCAACTTGGAATCGTCGGCGCCATCGAGAAAGGCGGAACATTCTTTTAAGATCACACCCTTTGAGACGGAGACAAATTTCTCGACCTGCTCGCTTTTTTTGATCTGAAGATATGCATCGCAACGCGAAAGCAAAGCCTCGATGTTCTCCTGTTCAACGGCAGTCTCATAGCCGATCTCAGCAATTACGGCATTAGCCTGTTCGGTCGGCTTCCGCTCATCCTTTCCAGTGTCAGGATTCGAGTTCACGCAGTGATCCCACAACGTCCACATCGAAGGACCGTTGATCTCTCCGAGAGACGTCCCACTTCCTGCAAGGGCGACCACATGCTGCATCTGAAGCGAGGAAAGCAATACCGCTTTCAGTTCTTCGCGTGCAGCAGCGGCTTCAGACAAAATCTGCTGCCTCTTTGCGTCGTCAGCCTCGCCAGTTACATCCGGCCTGAGGGACTTCCAAGCGCCGGATTCCGGACTGAAGAAAAGTTGTTGACCGAAGGTGGTCGGCTGTGACGTCGTCATGTCGTCCCTACAGATGTGTTTGGATTCTTCCGGATGCCCGATCGCCCGGGACCAGCCTTTGGAATAGTAACAAAGCGCTTCGCACATTCTGGCCGACCCGCGGCCCAACATCCACGAAAGCCAAGGCTGTGCGTCCCGGCGCGTTCCGCCGTCGGGTTCGCGGGCCGCGCCACGTGCAGAGTCGCGGCCATCCTGCTTTGATCCTTGGCGCCTCCGGCCCACTCGGGCCTGCGCGTTCCGCTTACCCCCAAAGGCGACTGTGTGAGTATTTCTCCAGCAGACCATGAGATGGGTGTTAATTCCTCACTCGCCAACTTCGTGGCCTACATCGAATGAAGTTGTCGTGTACGTTTCGCCTGTCCTAGCGTTGAGCCCTTAAGGCTGAATCGAGCCGCTACTCGGTTCCGTTGCGCTCACGCTGACGCAGGCGCTTCACGTAGGCCTCGTCCAGCAGCTCGTGCGGGCTCAGATCCAACGCACAGTTCGCCAATGAGGCCAATGTCCGGTCTGTGAGCTTGAACCCCCTCGGCAGTTGGCCGTGGTTCTCCGCGCTGTTTTCCTCGATCGAGGCGAACAGTGCCTTGAAGAAGTCGGCATTGGAGGGACGTGTCGCCGCAGTGGCGGCGGCCGTCAGCGGGTCTGTGGCCGCCATCTCCGCCTTCTCCGCATCCGATGCCAGTTCGCGCATGAAGTCACTCAGCGAGGGCCAATACTTCAAATCAAACTGGCCACGAAGTGCATCCAGCTTCTCTTGGACGTAAGACTGAAACAGGTAGTTGTCCCGGGATGCCGCTTCGATCACTTCGCCAACGTGATAGTGGGTTTCGCTGCTGAAGCCCGAGGTGTCGTGCAGGTCTGAGCGCTGTTCCAGCAGCGCCGCCAACTCGTCTGCCTTCCTCGCGATTTGCCGATTGACGTTGGATAGATCGCTGCGTGCAGCGCGAGCCTCCTGCATCTTCTGTGGATTCCAGAAAGCGGCGGTGCTCAACACGAGGCCAAGAAAGACCTGGAGCGCCGGCGGGTGGGAATGGAGCTTTTCGTGCAATTCATCATAGGCGTCCTTCAACTCGACGCCACGCGCCAGCAGTCGATCCGCGACAGCGTTCTCGCTGGGCAGGATGTGGTGTTCGATGTTGTACTGCCTCCCCTCCAAGAGGAGTTTTTCGCAGGCTTGCTGCGGAATCATGGTTTGAGACGAACTCACGGTCTTGTCCTTGATGTTTTAGACCCTTCACAGCGTATTGAACCCTGCCGGATTTGTCGGTACCCGAGCGACTGTCGATGAACCGACTCTGAGGTACCCACGCAGGTGCAGTCCGGGCGTCCCCGGCCACCTGGGAGATGGCCGGTCGCGCTGTCGTGCGCGTAGCGCATCGAGCCGCCTGCAGCGTCTCGCCCCTGCAGGGCTTCCATCGTTCCCTCGCTCCGCTCGGCTGACGCCTCCGGCCCGGATTCCTCGATCCGGGCCTGCGCGCTTCGCTTGCCGTACGGTCGGCGTGTTGGGGGGCCATTGCCTTGTCCAGCCGTCTCCCCTGACTTCATCACCTTGTCCGCGACTGTAGCCCGCGCCCGTGTGCCGTCAAGGCGCGCAGGGCCGTGTCCTCGGCTGCGCCTGCGGGCCGCACCAACCCTGCGCTTGTTTCCTTGACGGTCCCCCGTCCGCGCGCTCCTGACCGTCGCGGGCGATGAACTCAGGAAAGACGGTGGCAACAGGGCCAACCGGGTTCCTCGTGCCGACCGCACCAAACAGCCGAAAGGCTGGGCTCCGAATCTAGGAATCCGGTGTGCGGTTTGAACAGCAAACCCTTTTCGTCAGGAGAAATGCAATGCAACTCGCATCCCGATTCGCTTCCCGTTCCCCGTCGCTGCGCAGCGACTACCCGCTGTCCGACGATCAAATCCGCAAGGTCGCGCCGTCCATCTTCGCGGACGCCCCGCACGAAAGCCGTTCCGAACGGTACGCCTACATCCCCACCGCCGCCGTGCTGGCAGAACTGCGCAAGGAAGGGTTTGAACCCTTTATGGCAGCGCAAACCCGCGTGCGCCACGACGACCGCCGCGACTACACCAAGCACATGCTGCGCCTGCGCCACGCCAGCCAGATCAACGGCGCGGAAGCCAATGAAATCGTGCTGTTGAACTCGCATGACGGCACGAGCAGCTATCAGATGCTGGCCGGAATGTTCCGGTTCGTGTGCAGCAATGGTCTTGTCTGCGGCGACACGGTGGCGGACGTGCGCGTGCCCCACAAAGGCGACGTGGCCGGTTCCATCATCGAAGGCGCTTACGAAGTGTTGAGAGGCTTCGACCGCGTGCAGGAATCCCGCGATTCCATGCGCGCCATCACCTTGAGCGATGGCGAATCCGAAGTGTTCGCCCGCGCCGCGCTGGCCCTCAAGTACGACGACCCCGACAAGCCCGCGCCCATCACGGAATCGCAAATCCTGATGCCGCGCCGCCACGACGACCGCCGCCCGGACTTGTGGAGCGTGTTCAACCGCACGCAAGAGAACCTGACCCAAGGCGGCCTGCGCGGGCGCAGCGCCAACGGACGCCGCCAGCAAACCCGCCCGGTGCAGGGCATCGACCAAAACATCCGCCTCAACCGTGCGCTTTGGCTGCTGGCCGATGGCATGCGCCAGTTGAAAGCCTGAATCCCCACGCGGCAGGGGCAGGCAGCAGCCCTTGCCGCTTCTCTCGCTGCTGCATCCCTAACCGCAAGGAGTTATCACCATGAACGCCGATACCCAAATCGAAACCCGCGCCATCGAAACCGCCGCGCCGCTGGAAGTGGCCGACCCGACCAAGAACCTGATTTTGGTTCCGCTCTCGCAGTTGCTGCCGCGCCGCTCCAAGCGCAACGCGCGGACGACCTCGCGCATGTCCATCCCCGAACTGGCCGCGAGCATTGCCCGCGTCGGCCCGCTGCAAAACCTCGTCGTCATCCTTGCCGCTGATGGCGAGCATTACGAAGTGGTGGCCGGCGACCGACGCCTGACCGCCTTGAAGCTGCTGGCGAAGAAGAAGCGCATCCCTGCCGACTACGAAGTGGCGTGCCTGCTGGTGCCCGACGCTTCGGCCCGTACCGTCAGCCTCGCGGAAAACCTGCTGCGCGAGCAGATGCACCCGGCCGACCAGTTCGAGGCGTTCGCCGCACTGGTCAAGGAAGGCCGCCC
The DNA here is from genome assembly GCF_000284595.1 of Stenotrophomonas maltophilia D457. GTDB lineage: Bacteria > Pseudomonadota > Gammaproteobacteria > Xanthomonadales > Xanthomonadaceae > Stenotrophomonas > Stenotrophomonas muris. The sequence goes on from NC_017671.1 coordinate 1,000,250, forward strand.
CATCGAAGACATTGCCGCCGACTTCGGCGTGACCCCGCTGGTGGTGCAGCGCCGTCTCAAACTCGCCAACGTCTCGCCGCGCCTGCTGGCCGACTACCGGGCCGGAGCCGTCACGCTGGAACAGTTGATGGCCCTGACCATCACCGACGACCACGCCGCACAGGAAAGCGCGTTCTACGGTGCGCCCGAATGGCAGCGTGGCGCGTCCGCGCTGCGCGAACGCCTGACCGAACGCGAAATCGACGCCACGCATCCGCTGGTGCGCTTCGCCGGGCTGGACGCCTACACGGCGGCGGGCGGCGGCATCCGCCGCGACCTGTTCGCGGAAGGCGATGCCGGAACCTACCTGACCGACGCCGCGCTGCTGGAAACGCTGGTGCGTGGCAAGCTGGATGCGCTGGCCGGGGACGTGCGCGCCGAGGGTTGGGCGTGGGTCGAAGCCGTGCCGCATATGAGCTACGCCGAGCGGCAGGCGTTCCAGAACGCGCCGCGCCAGCGCCGCGAACCGAACGCCCGCGAAGCCCGCCGCATCGCCTCGCTGCAAACCCGCCTCGACAAGATCTACGCCGAACTGGAAGAAGCCTACGACGCCGAGGACGAGGACAAGACCGAAGCGCTGGAACCGCGCCGCGAACAGGTTGCCGGGGAACTGCAAGCCGTGGAGGAAGCCTTGCAGGGCTACGCCCCGGATGTGCGCGCCGTGGCCGGTGCCATCGTCACCCTCGACCGCAGCGGCGAAGCCATGATTCATCGCGGGTTGCTGCGCGAGGCCGAAGCCAAGGCGTTGCGCACGCTGGAACGCTTGCGGCAGGGGTTCGGCAGCGCGGAAAGCGAAGCCGGGAACGACGACGAAGGCGAGGACGCCGAACAGCCCAAGGCCGCGAGCCTGTCCGACCGGCTGGCGCAGCGCTTGAGCGCGCACCGCACCGCCGCGCTGCAAATCGAAGTCGCCCGCCATCCGCAAGTCGCGCTGGCCGCGCTGGTGCATGGCATGGTGCAGAGCGTCTTGCAGGACAACCACTACGGCCACGACTTGCCGCTGGGCGTGAGCCTGAAAGTGCAAGACCGGCTGGAAGGCATGGCCCCCGACTGGCCCGAGTCGCCCGCCGCCGTCGCCCTGCGCGAGTTGCAGCAGGTCGCGGGCGAAGCGCTGCCGCAGGACAGCGCCGAACTGTTCGCCGCGCTGCTGGCGATAGAGCAAGGCGAACTGGTGCGGCTGCTGGCGGTATGTGTGGCGGCGACCGTGGACGTGGTGACGCCTCGCGCCACGGCGCAGCAGCCGGGCGCGGAACTGGCGCAGGCTGTGGGGCTGGACATGGCCGCATGGTGGCAGCCCACCGCAGACGGGTATTTCCAGCATGTGCCGAAGGCCGCGATTCTGGAAGCCGTGGGCGATTTTGCACCGTCGCACGCTGCCCGGCTGACGAAGTTGAAGAAGGCCGACATTGCCAGCGAGGCGGAACGGCTGGCCGATGGTACGGGTTGGATGCCCACCATCTTCAAGGCCGAAGGCCCGGAAGCTGCGCCGGAGGAAACGCAGGCGCAGGACGCCCCGGAGGATGCCGAGGCAATGGCGGATGAACCCGCCGAGGCACTGGCCGCTTGACCCGCGCCGAAGGCAAGCGCCCCGGCCTCGACCGGGGCGCTTCGCTTGAAGGAGAAGCCCCCATGGCCCGCACCACCACCAGCCGCCCGCGCATGGCGGCGATCTATGCGCCCGGCGCAGTACGCGCCCGCCGCTGGCACGGCGAAGGCGACGTGCGCGGCTACCGCCCACCCTCGGGCTGGTCGGCCCGCGCCGACCTCACCGACATTCACCCCATCACGGGCCGCGCCTTGCCGCGTGCCATGTGGTGGATTATCGAAACCAAGGAATAACGAGCCGCACCGGCCCCAAGCCGTTCCGCCTTGGGGCCGGTGGTCGAAAATCCGGGCGCGGCGGTGGCCGCGCCCGGTTCCAGCGTCCAAAGCAAAATCGCCACGTCGCCGCCTTCGACCAGGCGGCGACGTGGCGGACGTGCAAGTGCCTTGCGCGCGGTACGGCGATCGGCGCCCGCTGGCGCGGGCAAGGTTTCGATGGCGCCCCGCCGCAATGGGCGGGGCTTGTGGGGCTACGCCCCGGCTTGCTGCGGCAGGTTGTGCCAAAGCGTGCCGTCCTCGACGCTGGCGGTTCGCGCCTGTACGTCACGAAGGACGGTTCACCGACAAGCCACCCGGCTTCGCTATGGCGCATCCACGCCACGCCTCAACCACGTCGTCGCAATCTGCGGCAAGAAGCGTTCTCGCCTGTCGTTGGGGTGTTGGCCTTGCCAGTGTCAGGGCGCAAGCCGGTGAAGCCGTCACGCGGGGATGCCGAGTCGGCCACGTCTCCATTCGGGAGCGGGCGGCCCGTGCGTCCTTGGCTTGTCGTGAATCCTGGCGGTGGCACGGCTGCGCCTTGGGCTTCATGGCCGCAACCTTCCAGCGAAAACAATTTCCCCTGCGCTGCGCGCATTCCTCGCGGGACAAATTCTTTTCGCTTCCAGGTTCTCCACGGTATTGCGACCGCTGCGCGGTGCGGCCAGCCCATCCCCCGCCGGCCGGATCACAACAAGGACGCACTGGCGCGACCTTGTTCAAACCGAAAGGAGAGAAACATCATGGCTAACATCGGCACCTTCACCGCAGAGAAAGACGGCTTCACCGGCCAGCTCCGCACCCTGACCCTCAACGTCAAGGTCAAGCTGGTTCCCAACGACAAGGGCGACAGCGAGAACGCCCCCGACTTCCACCTTCAGGCGGCCGGCCACGAGATCGGCGCGGCGTGGAAGAAGACCAGTGAGGCCGGGCGCGAGTACCTGTCCGTGAGCATAGACGACCCTTCGTTCCCGGCGACGGTCTATGCCCGCCTGATCGAGAACGAGGACGGCACGCACGACTTGATCTGGTCGCGCAGCAAGCCCAAGGCGGCCTGACGGCCGCCCACCGCGCCCCGCCCATTGCGGCGGGGCGCGGCATCTCTCAGTTCCAATCGCTCGCCTGAGCGTTAGGCGAGCGCAATCTTCCGATCTACGCCGCAAAAATCAGCGATCACCCCAACCACCGCCTGCGCCTGTGAAGGCAGTGCGGATGGCGTGGGAGCTTGGGGAGAGAAGGCTGCGGACTCTAACGCAAGTGCCACATCGAACGCCGCTGACCCCGTTAGGTTTCTGGCGAAGAACTCGGCCAACAGATCGGCTTTGACGTTACTAGCCTGTTGCTGAAGTTCCTGTTGCAGCGTATCAGCGAGACCAGGTTGAGCCGCAACGCCTTCCACTAGTGCTGCCGCCATGCGACCGACCTTCTCCGTGAAAGCCTGCCCTGATACGCCGTAGCGTATTCCACGCTCGATGATCTGACGGCGTTGCTCCTGATCCTCAGCAATGAATTCCCTGAGGATGAAGTCCATCGCGATCATGAAATGCGAGCATGAGGCATAGAAGAGTCTCCATGCCCGATTTCCGGAGGCGATTTGGGCCAGCAAATATTCGATGTCTTCAAGCCAGGCATTGCATCCGTCGAAGTTCAAGGAGTGAAGCAGGCGAGATTTGCTTTCTTCATACCTACCACGCCAGTCACCACTTAATCGACCTAGAGAGCCCGATTCAAGATCCGCAAGGAAATCTTCCTCGGTGATGCGCTCCTTGTGGCTGCGTGCGCTATTGGTTAATCGCGAAAGGAACTTACCATCCAATACCCGGACATTGTGTTGGAGGCCAAACTCGCGAACATCCGGCCTAGAATCCGTTGTCGCGACAATGCACGAGTCAAGACCTAGAACTGACTGTAGGCCCTTTGCCCAAAAAATGCGTTCAAGAGCCTGCGGTGTCTTCTTGTTCTTGATGTCGACGCAGATGCGTTCTCTGCTGAGAGGCGAATTGCGCGCGTATAGCCACAGATCGACATCCGTCACATCGAATCGATGGAATGTAAACTTGATGCCTCTGGCAACATAGTAGCCAATGCTTAGGAAATAATTCCGCAGTGCTTCCTCGGCGACAGAGCCCTTTAGTGGTTGGCTTTTCATCGCTTGAGCCCGCCGGTTCGAATTTCTTGGAGCAGGTTGCGCGCCTTCAGTTTCACTGCCTCTGTGGCATTTTTCCGCTGCACCTCTCGATTCAATTCCGGCGCGACGTATTCAGTGATACGTGCACCAGGAATATGCGAAACGCTCTCGGCCGTTATGTCGCCATCTTCGATTACGGCGAGCGCAAGTCGCCCCACTTCTGGCTTCAGGAGCCTCATGGTGAACATGCCGTTATCAGCAGGCGTCACAGCGACGACGCCTTTCAACTCAAGGGCTTGATAGTCGCTTCCAATGGCGGTGGCGGGACCGACGCTATGGCCTGCGATCAGCTTATTCATGAGTGCCGAGACCATCTGGATACGGCCGCGGTAGTAGCTGCTGACGGTCATCCCGTAGGTGAGCGAGGCTACCAGCGCCTTGGCTAAATCCAGCGCATCGTCCGCAATGGAGTTGCTGAATTTGGAGAATGCAGCCGGACGGGTAACGAAGTGGCTCTTGCCCTGATCATTGCCGACAACGCTGACATCGAACAGACCAATGGAGTGAAGACGTGCGAAAAGATCCTGCCCTAGAATCCTGTTAACCGTCTCCAATGGCAGGCAACCTGTTTCTTGAAGCTTCTGATTAACTTCTGTCAGAAGCGCAGCCTCGGGGGCTTTCAAGGTTGATAGAATTGCATTGACCTTCCGCGCATCATCGCGCCGGAACAGGTTGCCATTGAAAAGCAGTTTCTCTTGAGCCGAGATCGGCTCAGAGTCAAAGAAGCCGATGTTGGTCGCAAGATCCAACGTATCACCGACCTCCTTGCGTGAAAGCTTCAAGTGATCGGAAACGACCTCGGCGATAGCTTTGTCCGTCGTGGGCGTCTCGGAGGCAATCTCTGATACGAAGATTACGGCTTCTTCATGTGCCTCGTGGCTGCTTTCATCGAAAATTCTGGATGTGTGCTCAAGCACACTATGTCCAGTCAAGCCAAGGACTTCCACCCCCCCGTTGCCCGGCAGGATTAGTCTTTGCCGCGCGAGTTCGGCAACGATTGCAGGGAGTTCCGTTTTGGGGCTGATGTGGTTGGCACGTGCGAGTGCCTCTAGGCGTTGTTGCGTGACAACGCTTTGCCTTTCCGCAGAGATTGCGGATAACAACGTGCCACTTTTCCCAGCGAAGGCGATCGAGTCGAAATCTTGGTTCGTTGTTGCTTGAAGTTTTCTTGCGTGGTGCAACAGCCACGCGCCTTGGGTCTTCTTATCCATGAACATCCCGTTGCTCGATAGATAGCAGCTCTTGCTCTACTTGCTTAAGCACACGCCTTACCTTGTCCATGTCGTCGCCTGCATAGGCCAGCGTCAGCAACGTGAGCGGATGCACGTCCATGACCTCGCACAGCTCGGTCAGCTTGTGCATGGTCGGGCTTTTCAAGTCGCGCTCCAACGAACTCATGTAGGTACGGCTGGACACGTCGGAGAACGCTTCCTGGCTCAAGCCACGCGCCTTCCTGACCGTCCGTATGGCCGTCGCCAATGAGTGTTTCGCTGCCGCCAACTTGGTTTCCCCTAGAAAACCAAGATGACAGCCCATTGAACCCAATAGGGCTACAATCTATAGTGTTCATTTCTGCGAAGCAATCCGCTTCGTGTCTTTACGGGAATCCGCATGGACGGGTTCCAACAGAATCGGGGCGCCGCATCTGTGTCTTTCCTGGCCTGCGTAATTCCGCTTCTGCGTTTCCGTGCATGTACGGATTCGATGGCTTGCGCCTTCGTGCTTTCCCGCCAAAGCACGCATCCGCTTCAGCGGTTCCGCGCTTCGTTGGAAAATCGTATCCGTGCATCCTCGGATGCGTGGGGATTCGGGGGATGACCCAGCCGCTTGTCACCACTGAACAGCGAGCGCAACTGCTCGCCGTCGGCGCGTGCCGCGCCGACGGCCGGAGCATCGACCCTATGCCAGTGGTGCGACTGTTCACCCCTGACGCGCACGCCACCTGGCTGCTGGCCGCACTCGATCCGGCCGATGGCGATACGGCCTGGGGGCTGATCGACCTCGGAATAGGCATGCCCGGCCTGGGCCATGTGAAGCTGTCCGATCTGGCGTCCATCGTCGGGCCGCGCAAGCAGCCGGTGATGCGTGATCGCTACTTCCAGCCGGTGCGGCGGCTATCGGAGTACCTGCGGCTGGCCGAAGAAAACGGCTCGATCACCGACTGACCAACCCCCAGCAACAACAGCGCATTCTGACTATTTCAGTCTTACCCAAGACCTGCGCAGTCTGAATCCGCACTCTTGCACCGAAGCGGTGCGTTCTGTTGCAAACAGTCATGATCTTTGGTGCGGGCTGCTGCACGGTGCTCCATGCTGCGCGCCATTTTCGTGGCGGCCCAGCCGTCGCATTCAGACGATTTCCGCAATGCCCTGGAGCGAATCAGTCTTGACACCAGCAGTTACAGCTTATCCCGATTTCGATGACGACTTGATGGCGACTCGATAGCTCCCGCACGGCGGAATCCGTGGCGACGTTCCTGCTGAATGACAGGAGGCTGCGTCATGGCTGACCCGAGCGCCGAACACTGGTATCCGACCGCCGCGTATCTCTACACGCTGCACCTCGACGGCCCCGCGCTGGCGTGGGAATACCTGCGTCGCCACCCCGACTACCGCCGCGACTGGCTGCGCCGGCGCCGCCGGCCAGAGGCCGCCGCGCGCTGGGGATTGCGCCTGCTGGAAGATCCCGCCCTGGATGCGCGCGACGCGCATCCGGCTTGGTTCCCTGACCACGATGCTGTCGTGCAACTCTATCCCGATGCCGACCCGCCACCCGATGCGGTGGCCTTCGCGTTCTGGCGCATTCCCGGCCAGAAACGCCTGGTCCACGATGGCAAGCGCCTGGTGCTGCTGACACGATGGCCGGGCTGCTGCCTGCGGCTGGTGATCGCTCCCGGCTTGGCCGACGGTATGGCCTACGCCTATGCCATTCGCGCCTGCGGCGCATCCTGCGGGCGCTATCAGGCACTGGCGGCTGAGCTGGACAAGCTGGCCATCGCTGGCGACACCTTACCCGCGGGAACGGCACGGCCACGGCCGACACTCGCCACATTGCTGGAGTTGAACACGCTCCAGGCGCTCGACGGCACCCTGGCGGGCGCATCCTTGCGCGAAGTGGCCGAAGGACTGTTCGGTGCCGATGCAGTCGCAGACGACTGGTACGCCGATAGCGCCTTGCGCGCCCGCGTGCGGCGACTGGTGCGCCGGGGCGATGCGCTGATGCGCGGCGGCTACCGCCGCCTTGCACAGCTTCCGCCCGTTGCACAGGGACGCGCTGCATCCCATGCAAAACGTCCCTGAGCAGGAAGCCTTGCTTTCTTGAAAGTGCCTCTATCCGGCTGCGTGGTGTGGCCGGGCTTGATGGAGGTACATCCCATGCGACCCGCTCCCTTGCGGCCTGCCGCCACTGCTGTCGCTGCGCCCGTGCAGCCCCAACGCTACCTGACCAACGACGAAGCCGCCGAATACTTGCGGCTGTCGCCGCGCACGCTGGAGAAACAGCGCGTGATCGGCGGCGGCCCGAAGTTCCGCAAGTTCGGCCGCCGCGTCATGTACGCGGTGGCCGACCTCGATGCCTGGGCCGACCAGCGCAGCTACGAGGCCACGTCCGACCCGGAATATGCCGAGCGTCACGCGGGCGACTACCGTGATGGCCGCTGATCGTCGGCTCGCCGGTGGCCATCGTCATGTCCAGCCCATCGCTGCCGTCGAGGCAGCGATCGCAGCAGCGGGAACAGCTCGACCTGTTCCGCGCGCTGCCGGGCGACGGCATGGCGCCGCGCGACAGCCAGGACTTGATGGCCTTTCCGTTCTTCTCGCTGGCGAAGTCGCGGCGCACGGCGCCGATCGACTTCCGCAGCGGGAACATCACCATCCGCGTGGAAGGCACGGCCGAGCACGGCATCGCCACGATATGGGATGCCGACGTTTTGATTTGGGCGGCCTCGCAGATCGTGGAGGCGCGCGACGCAGGCATTCGCCCGTCGCGCTGGATACACGCCACGCCCTACGAAATCCTGCGCTTCATCGGGCGCGGCACGTCCCTCAACGACTACAAGCGCCTGAAAGCCGCGCTCGACCGGCTGCAATCGACCAGCGTGGCCACGTCCATCCGCGAAACCACCGGGCGGCGCTTGCATCGCTTTTCGTGGGTGAACGAATGGCGCGAGCTGGCCGACGCCAGCGGCACGCCGCTGGGCATCGAACTGATCCTGCCGGACTGGTTCTATGCCGGCGTACTCGACGCCGCCCTGGTACTGACCATCGACCCGGCCTATTTCCGCTTGAAGGGCGGTATCGAACGCTGGCTGTACCGCCTGGTGCGCAAGCACGGCGGGCGGCAGGAACACGGCTGGCAATTCGACTTCCGGCACCTGCACCGGAAGTCCGGCAGCGCGGCGCGCTTCTCGGACTTCGCCTACGACCTGCGCGTGCTGGTCGCGCGGCAGTCGCTGCCCGGCTACGTCCTGGGCATCGAGCCGATGCCGGGCGAAAGGCTGGAACTGCTGACCTTCCGGCCCGTGCCGTTCACGGCACGGGGATAACTGAGGGAAAAGGTGTGGACGGCCTCGTGCTATCAGGAGTACAGGGTATCGTGCTATCGGGAGTACGCCTATCGTGCTATCAGGAGTACGAAAACGCCGCAAAGCCAGTAACGGCGCGGGTTTTCGCCCCCTCTAACTTACCTAACTATAAATCTCTAACTTTTAGTAGAAGCGCGCCGTTTCGGTGGACAACCGCAAAACGGCACGGCCAGGCCGGCTTTCCAGCAGGGAGGGCCGCGCCATGATCTTCGCGTTTCTCAATCAAAAAGGCGGCGTCGGCAAGACCACACTCGCCACCCACATCGCCGGCGAGCTGGCGATGCGCGGTCTGCACGTCATCCTGCTGGACGCCGACCCGCAGGGTTCGTCGCTGGACTGGACGCAGCGCAGAAGCCAGCAGGGCTTGCCACGGCTGTTCAGCGCCGTGGGCCTCGCCCGCGAAACGCTGCATCAGGAAGCGCCGGAGCTGGCCCGCCGCGCCGATCACATCATCATCGACGGCCCGCCGCGCATCGCCGCCCTGGCGCGTTCCGCGCTGCTGGCGGCCGAGCGCGTGCTGATTCCCGTGCAGCCCAGCCCGTATGACCTTTGGGCCAGCGCCGAGATGGTGGCGCTGATCCGCGAGGCACAGGTGTTCCGGCCTGCGCTGCGCGCGGCCTTTGTCATCAACCGGCGTGTCAGTACCACCATCATCGGCAGGGAAGCACGGCAATCGTTGGCCGAACAGCCGCTGCCGGCACTGCGCAGCGAAGTGCGCCAGCGCATCGTCTTCGCCGACAGCGTGGCCGCTGGCCGGCTCGCCCGCGAAATCGCGCCCGACAGCGCCGCCGCACGCGAGATCGCCGCGCTCACCGATGAACTGCTGCGGTGGCCGACATGAGCGGCCCGCGCAGCAAGCGCGTCGGCATCGGCGCACGTCCGCCCGCGAATCCGCACGCCGAGGCGTGGATTCGCCAGGGCGATGCCGATGCACTCAACAAAGGCGACCTCTACACCGCACGCCTCACGCTCGACGTGACGCCCGCGCTGCGCGCACGCATCAAGATCGCCGCCTTCGGCCAGGGCGTGACCGTAGCCGAACTGCTGCGCGGTCTGCTGGAACGGGAGTTTCCCGAGAACCGCATGGAGAGCACGCCATGAACGCATCCCTCGCGACCGCCGCGACCGCCGCGAACGCGGCCACGGCTACGCCGCCGCATTCGCTTCCAACACTCGCCGGCCGACCCGGCAACGTGCCGATGACCCGCGTATCGCTCGCCTACATCGAGCCGCGCTTCAAGCTCTATCTGCGCTTCGGCGAACCTGCGCGCACGCTGCGGCTCGACCGCTGGCGGCGCTGTGCGGTGTTCCTGCCGCGCATGGTGTTCTGCCGTATCCGCTGGCAAGCCAACGACTACGGCACGATCCGCTGGCAGCTCATGGTGATGCAAGCCGCCACGCCGCTGGACGACATGCAGCGTATCCCTGGCGTGCGGCCAGGCGCACGCCTGCTGCTGCACGCCGAAGGCGAAAACGCGGTGCGTGCCGTGCTGGAACGCATCGACGGCATCGAAGGGCAAGGCATCGCCGCCATCGACGTGTCGCCCGCGTACTGGCGCACGCTGGGCAACCGCCTGGCGGCCCGCCTGGCGCTGCCCGAATACACCGCCGAGCGGCACGCCGCCTGGCTGGCCGGAAAGGCGCTGCCATGACGACCCAATCCAACACCACATGCACGCACGAAGTCGCGCCGCATCCTCGCTCGCGCCTGCGCGTTCGCATCGTGCTGGCGGGCTTCGCTGCCGTCGGCCTCGCTGCGCTGGCCTGGGCGGCTTTCGTGTCGCCGCTGCCGCGTCTGACCTACAACCCGTCCGACAGCGTGGCGATCGGCTGGTATCGCATCGAACCGTTCGACCCGCGCACCGCCTCGCTGCCACGTCCGTTGTCCGTGGACAGCATCGTGCTGGTGCCGCTGCCCGACAGGGCCGCCATGCTGGCTGCGCAGCGCGGCTACCTGCCGACCCGCGTTCCGCTGCTCAAACGTGTGGGCGCAGTCGCGCCGCAACACGTTTGCATCGTCGCCGGGCAGCTACGCATCGACGGCGTGCCTGCGGCCGCTGCGCTGCCTGCCGACCGGCTGGGCCGGCCGCTGCCATCCTTGCAGCTTTGCCGCCGCCTCGAACCGGGCGAGCTGTTCCTGTTGAGCGTGACCAATCCGGCGTCGTTCGACAGCCGCTATTTCGGCCCGGTCAGCGCATCCGCCGTGATCGGCGTCGCGCACCCGGTCTGGCTGAAGACACGCCCATGATGGCCGCCGATTCACTGCACGTTGCCGTGCCTCTCATCGTGCCATCGGGCATGCCGTTCCGGCTGCCGCCGCCGTGTCGTCGCGCGTGCAGCGCGGGCGCATTCGCGCCGCGCTTCGCGCAACATCCGGCGCAGCCGTCCAGCGTGCAGGCGTCTTGCCTCGAACGCGCCCGGCCTGCGGCCATTGGCGCGTTCGCCGGCGGGCTGGCTGCAAGCAGCGCAGCGCCGCCGGGCCGCCGACGCCCGGAGCGACAGCGAGGGGCAAAGGCGGAAGGCAAGACAAAAGGACGTGGCACCGGGCCGCGTCGAAAGCCAGTCTGCACATGGGGGTGGCGCGGCACGGAGCGGCTTCGCCGCCGTGCCGCGTTCGGCGCGAAGGTCGCGCCAATGCGGGCATGTCCGCGTGCTTCGCACGACCGGACACGCCAGAGCTTGCAGGGAGAACGGCCATGACCGACCGCCGCGACGACGATTTCCGCGTGCGCCCCAGCGCCCCGAAGAACCGGGGTAAGGGCCAGGGGCAGAGCTTCGTTTCCAAGGTGCTCAAGCAGGCCGGAAAAGCCAGCAGCGGCAAGTCGGCGGTGCGCCGTCCTGGGGCGGCTGCCACCGGCCAGCGTCCCGGCTCACGCCTGGGGCGCGGCCATACGGCGGCGCGCTTCGCCGGCGCGAAGCTGACGCCCATGTCGCGGCGCGTGACCATCAAAACCTTGCTGGTCAATCACCAACGGGCCAGCCCACAGTCGCTCGCCAAGCACCTGCGCTACATCGAGCGCGACGGCGCGGGTCGCGATGGCGAACCGGGCCGGGCCTACGGGCCACAGGCCGACGAAGCTGACCTCGATGCCTTCAAGGAACGCTGCGCCGATGACCGCCACCATTTCCGCTTCATCGTCTCGCCGGAGGACGGGGCCGAACTGGACGACCTGCGCACCTACACCCGGCATCTGGTGGATCGCATGGAAGCCGACCTGGGCACGCGGCTGGATTGGGTGGCGGTCGATCACTGGAACACCGACAACCCGCACACCCACCTGATCGTGCGCGGGCGCGACGACACCGGCAAAGACCTCATCATCGCGGGCGACTACATCGCCGATGGCTTCCGCCACCGCGCCGCCGAGCTGGCGACCGAATGGCTGGGGCCGCGCACCGAGCTGGAGATCCAGCAGACCTTGGGGCGCGAGGTGGAACAGGAGCGGTGGACGAGCCTGGATCGCACCTTGAAGCGCGAGGCCAGCGACGATGGCCTGGTGCATGTCGAACGGCTCAACGAACCCCGCTTGCAGCGCCAGCGCCTGCTGCTGATCGGCCGCCTGCAGCGCTTGCAGCGCCTGGGCTTGGCCGACGAGGCGCAGCCGGGCTCCTGGGCCATCCATACCGATGCCGAGAAGACCTTGCGCGCCCTGGGCGAGCGTGGCGACATCATCCGCACGATGCAGCGCGCCATGAGCGGACAGCCGCGCGAGCTGGCGGTGTTCGAGCCGGGCGATGACGGCCGCACCATCTTCGGCCGCGTAGCAGCCAAGGGGCTGGCCGACGAACTGCACGACCGCGGCTATCTGGTCATCGACGGCGTGGACGGCAAGGCCCACTACGTCGCGCTGAACGCCCGCGACGAGCTGGCGAACTATCCGACCGGCGCCGTGGTGGAGGTGAAGGGATCGGCCGACGTGCGCGCCGCCGACAGGAACATCGCCGCGCTGGCGAGCGATGGGCTGTATCGCACCGATCATCACCTGGCGATTGAGCAAGGCCGAGCCAAGCCCGGTCGTGACCCGCAGGAAGTCGTTGCGGCCCATGTCCGCCGACTGGAAGCCCTGCGCCGGGCCGGCATCGTGGAGCGCGTGGCCGACGGGCTATGGAAGGTGCCGGACGACCTGGCCGAGCGTGGCCGCCGCTACGACGCGCAGCGCCTGGGCGGTGTGGCGGTGGAGCTGAAATCGCACCTACCCATCGAGCGGCAGGCCCGCGTCATCGGCGCCACTTGGCTGGATCAGCAGTTGATTAACGGCGGCCGAGGCTTGGGCGACCTGGGCTTTGGTGGCGAGGCCAAGCAGGCGATGCAGCAGCGTGCCGACTTCCTGGCCGAACGGGGGCTGGCCGAGAAGCGCGGCCAGCGCGTGATCCTCACCCGGAATCTGTTGGCTACGCTGCGCAATCGGGAATTGGCGCAAGCCACGAAAGACATTGCCGCCGACACCGGACTGGAGCATAGGCCCATCGCCGACGGTCAGCGCGTGGCCGGCATCTACCGTCGCTCGGTCATGCTCGCCAGCGGTCGCTACGCGATGCTCGATGATGGCATGGGGTTCAGCCTGGTACCGTGGCGGCCGGTGATCGAACAGCGGCTGGGGCAGCAACTCGCCGCGACGGTGCGCGGTGGCGGGGTGTCCTGGGAGTTTGGGCCTCAGCGCTGGCCTGGCATCGGATAGAACTGTTGCTCATAAGCAAAGCCCCACCAACCGCCTTGAAAAGCGCCACCGCATCCTGCGGCCAATGCACCTGTGAGCGCGGTATGCTCGACTTCTCTATCGGCGGGTCTCGTTCGCTCACTATTCCCAATACCTGTCCGCGCTCCTTGCCCTGCCAGACCTTCTGGCGATCGACGGTACTCGCATCAGGTAGGTAATTGGGTCACAGGCTGGCGTAAATAGTGCCGCGGCGTGACCCTGAACCATTGCGCTTCCGTCCTAGCTGCGCCCGGCTTTCGAGTTGAATCTGTCATTGGAGTTATGAAGGGTGGGCGGACAAGCCTGCAGGATGAATTTCATTGATTCATGGGGACGCGAACACGGACGTAAGTGCCTCGGCCCGGCTGGCTGTCCAGATCAACCGAGCCGCCGTGCTTCGACACCGCCGCCTGGACGATGGCCAGCCCGAGCCCGCTGCCCGGTTTCCCGACCGACGTACTGCCGCGGTAGTGGCGCTCGAAGGCCAGGATGCGGTCTTCCTCGTCCATGCCGGGGCCGTGGTCGCCGACCTGGATCAGGACCATGCCGTTGTCTGCGGTCGCCCGCAGGTCGATGGGCGATCCGGGAGCGTACTTGCGCGCATTGTCCAGCAGGTTGCGGATGATCTCGCGCAGCATGGTCGGGTCCATGCAAACACGAAGTCCGGGAGCCGCCTGTACGGCGATCACGCGATCCGGTTCCAGTTGCCTGACCTCGGCCGCGAGTTCTTCCAGCGTCGGCACGAGCGCGATCCATTCGTTCGATGGGCGACGCATGACATCCAGCCGGGCCAGCAGCAACACGTCGGCGACCAGGGCGCTCATCCTTTTGACCTCCTGCTGCAGGCCATCGAGCTGGGTATAGGCGCTGGTATCGCCAGGGCGGATGGCGTGCCGCAGGTTGTCGAGCGAGGCGGACATCACCGCCAATGGCGTTCGCAACTCGTGCCCGGCCTCGGCCAGATGGCTTCGCAACCTTGACTCCTTTGCCTGGGCGTCGCGTGCGACCGTGGCCTGGGCCAGTTGCGCGATCAGGTATCCGACCAGCGCCGACAGCACCAGGCTGATGGCCGACACTGCCCAATAGCGCTTCAGCACGCCCGGACCCACGCGCGGATAGACCAGCAAGGCCATCAGCAGGATCGCCAACGCCAGCACGCAGCACACCGCGGCCGAAATCCAAGCCGTTCGCGTGGAGCGCTTCATCCGATTTTCTCCTCGATGCGCAGTGTGTAGCCCACGCCGCGCACGGTCTGGACCAGACGCGGGCTTCCATCGGCCTCCAGCTTCGCACGCAGCAAGGACACGAATCGATCCACCGTTTCCGTACCGACTTCGGCGTCCACTCCCCAGACCGACTCCAGCAACTGGCTCTTGCGGAAGACCCGCCCCTGCTCGCGCATCAGGCCGACCAGCAGATCGAACTCACGCGCGGACAGGGCCAATGGCGAATCCGACTTCCATGCGCGGCGCCTGAGTGGATCGACACGCAGATCCGCATACGCCAGCAGGTCGCTCGATCCCGCTCCGCGCCGAAGGTGCGCCACCAGCCGCGCCTTGAGTTCGTCCATGGCAAAGGGCTTGGTGAGGTAATCGTCGGCCCCGCCCTCCAGCGCCACGATCTTGTCCCCCAGTTCGGTGCTTGCCGTGAGCATCAGGACCGGCACCTGTGTGCGTTTGCGGATGAGCGGGAGAAGCGCCAGGCCATCGATGTCGGGCATGGCCAGGTCCAGCACGATGGCGTCCGGGCGGCGCTGTGCGATGCGCGCCAACGCCTCCCGACCGTTGGCGGCCGTGTCGACCTCGAACCCGCGCAAGCGCAGTGCGACTTCCACGGCGCGGCGCAGGTTGGGTTCGTCGTCGACGACCAGGATGCGGGGGCTCTGCTGCATGGGGTGCCTCTGCGGTGCCGGCTAAACCTAAACCAACCAGCCGCAGCGCATCCAGCCGGCTTTCCGGATTCCTTCCGATATCGCTCTCGAGACTGGCGGTGTCCGATCCGGGACAGTCATGGAGATACGACGATGAAGAAGCAGAATACGGTGATCCTGATGCTGGTTTTGGCCGTTCCACCGGCGTGGGCCGCCCAGGATACCGGCGTCAGCGGCAACGGGATGGCGGCAGGCCAAGGCTCGGCGAATGGACAAGGCCTCGCTGTCGGCCAAGGGGAGGCCAGCGGGACCGGCACGGTCTACTACCGCGGCGAAGATGGACTTATCCATCGCAAATCGGGTACCGGAACCGTGGATGGCCGTGGCGTCGCGGTGGGCGCAGGCGAGGTGGACGGAAAGGCACTGGTCGCCGGCCATGGGCGGGTCGAAGGGGATGGCGCCGTCCGGCCCACGCATGGGAACACCCCTGTCAGCGGTGCCATCGGAAGCGGCACGGCCACGGGAACAGGGGCGGCCATCGGCAAAGGTCAGGCCAGCGGAACGGGGACGGTGTATTACCGGGGCGAAGATGGCCGGATCCACCGCAAATCGGGCACCGGTTCGGTGGCCGGACGGGGCGTGGCCATCGGAGATGGTTCCGTCAAGGGCAAGGCCGCCGTACGAGGCAAAGGCCAGGCCCATGGCTATGGCATCAAGCGGCCTTGATAGCCAGACGCGCGGCGCCCCGGTCGTCTGACTGGGGCGATCACGTAGCTGGCTGTTACCCAAATGTGATCACTTGACACGTCAGCGCGGCATCCAGCAAGGCGTTGTCCCTGGCGTGTCTTCCACATCGAGCAAGAAGGAGCATGCAATGCACACTGCCATTCGCTGGATCGCCCCGATGCTGCTCTCCACACTGGCCGTTACCGGCTGTGCTGCCGCCCAGCACCGGGATTGGGACAACAATCCGCCCGGCCCCGCCGGCGGCCCCGGCACCAACTGGGAAAACCCGCCGGGCTGGCGTGGCGGTCCGGGCGCTTCGCCCAACCAGCGTTTCTACCGGCGCGACGGCGTGCGTTACGAGTTCAAGCTCGTCAGCGGCGGTTATTACTACAGCCCGCGCTGGGGCTATTGGCATCCGCGATACGGCTTGTGGAACCAGGGCCGCCGCTGCTGGATGGATATCGACAACAACCCGCCAGGTCCGGCCGGTGGCCGGGGCACCAACTGGGAAAACCCGCCGGGCTGGCGCGGCGGGCCGGGGGCATCGCCGGATCGGTTCGACCGTTGCCGTTGAACGTGCGTCCCGGACCCGCTTGTCGGACGCCACCTCGAACGATGTCTCATCACATGAGCACTGAAGGTCGTCACGCATGAACCGTCAGCACGCTGTCAGCGCGGCCAATCGTTTTGGCCTGGGCGCCCGGCCCGGTGAGATCGATTCGATCACCGACCCGCAGGAATGGCTCCTGGCGCAGTTGCGAATGCCGGCTTCGGAGCCGGCGTTGGCCGAATTGCCCGGCAGCCTGGAATATCTGCGCCAGGACATTGCCCTGCGGCAAACCCGGCGCGAATCCAGGCAACGCGGCCCGGCCGGGGGCGCGATGCCGCTGGCCAGGCGCCAGCGGCAGGCGCAATTGCATGAACTGCTGCTGCGCCACCAGGTTGCCGTGGCCAGCCCGACCAGCTTCAGGGAGCGCATGGTGCGGTTCTGGTCGAACCATTTCGCCGTGTCCGTGGACAAGCGCGTGGCGGCGCCCTATGCCGCGCCGATGGAGCGCGAAGCGATCCGCCCGCACGTGCTGGGGCGATTCGCCGACATGCTGCTGGCGGTGGAAACCCATCCGGCGATGCTGCGATTCCTGGACAACACGCGATCGGCCGGGGCGGACTCGAAACTGGCAGTCCGCGCACATCGGCGGAATCCGGAGCGGGAACTCGGGCTCAACGAGAACCTGGCCCGCGAGATCCTCGAACTGCACACGCTGGGGGTGCAAGGCGGGTATTCGCAGGCGGACGTGACCGAGCTGGCCAAGGCCATCACCGGATGGAGCGTGCCGGCGCCGCAGGACTTCGAGCGCGGCGCGCCGGTGCGTGCCTTCATGTTCCGCGCCAACGCCCATGAAGGCGGATCGCGCGTGGTGATGGGCAAGCGCTACGCCGAGGACGGACTGGCGCAGGGCCAGGCCGTCCTGGCCGATCTTGCGGTCCATCCCGCCACCGCACGGCACGTGTCGTGGAAGATCGCCCGCCACCTGGTCAGCGACGAGCCGCCGCAGGCGCTGGTGGAGGCGATGGCAAGAACCTGGCTCGCTTCCGGCGGCGACCTGGCGCAGGTATATGCCGCGTTGATCCGCCATCCGGCCGCCTGGGGCGAGTCGGCACGCAAGTTCAAGACGCCCGACGACTATCTGCTGTCGGCTGTGCGCGCCGGCGGCGTGCTGGACAGCTCCCGCCCGCAGGCCCTGTACACCTTGCTGGACAGGATGGGACAACCGCCGTTCACCCCGCGCTCGCCCGCCGGCTTCGCCGACGAGGCCGCACAGTGGAGCGGTCCGGATGCGCTCTGGAAGCGGATCCAGAGTGCGCAGGCGCTGGCCGAGGCCGTACCGGAGGATCGGCTCGATCCGGAAGGTACCGCCCGCGCCATCTTCGCCGACACGCTGGACGAAGAAACGCGGTCCGCCCTGCGCCGGGCCGAGTCGCCGCGTGACGGCCTCGCCCTCCTGTTCGCCAGCCCCGCCTTCCAGTGGAGGATCTGACCATGACGCTGACCCGACGCATGTTCCTGGGCGCTGCCGGCGCGGTGACCACGTTGACCCTGTGGCCGTGGCAGGGCCAGGCCCGGACAGCGGGCGATACCCGGCTGCTGGTCGTGCTTTTGCGCGGAGGACTGGATGGACTGCATACGCTGATTCCCCGCGACGATCCCCAATACCGCAGCCTGCGCGGCAGCCTGGTTCCCGACGATGCACCGGCGCTGGATGGCAGCTTCGCGCTGCATCCGTCGCTGTCCTTCGCGCACGATCTTTATCGGCGCAAGCAGCTGCTGCCGGTGGTGGCGGTGGCCCCTCCGTATCAGGAGCGTTCGCATTTCGACGCCCAGAACTGCCTGGAGAATGGCACCGGTCGCCCCAGTGGCGCCGGGACCGGCTGGCTCAACCGCTGTGCCGGCGCAATGGCCGATGGCGAGGCATTGGCCATCGGCAGCGTGATGCCGCTGATCATGCGTGGCCCGGGGGACGCCGCGACCTGGTCGCCGCCCCTGCCGGAGGACGTCAATCCGATCCTGTTGCAGCGGCTCGAGCCCCTCTATTCGCATGACGCGGCGCTATCCGCCAGTTTTTCCCGGGCAATGGCCACCCAGGGAACAGTCGCCGGCGTGGGCGGCCGCGCAGCGCGCATGGTGGCCGCCACCACGGCGGCGGGGCGCTTCATGGCCAAGGCCGACGGACCGCGAATCGGGTTCGTGGAGGATTCCGGCTGGGACACCCACGCCAACGAAGCCGCGATCCTGAAGAACAAGCTGTCCGAGCTCGACGTGGGACTGCGGGCCTTCCACGAGGCCGCGCAGCCGATCTGGGACCGCACGGTGGTGGTCGTGGTGAGCGAGTTTGGCCGGACCGCCAAAGTCAACGGCACCGGGGGGACCGACCATGGAACGGGAGGGCTGGCCTTGCTGGCCGGCGGGGCGGTTCGCGGGGGGCATATTGCCGGGCAGTGGCCTGGACTGGCTCCGGGCGATCTCAACGAAGGTCGGGACGTGCGCGTGACGACGGACATGAGGGCCTTGTTCAAGGGCGTGCTTGCCGGGCACCTGCGGCTGGACATGAGAACACTGGACACGGCGGTGTTCCCGGATAGCGGCAAGGTGCGCCCGATGGATGGGTTGCTGGTTTAGCACTCGAACCGTCGAGTCCAGGTCGCCGAAGATGCCGATCGGCGGGCGTTGCTGGAAAATCCCTCGACTACTTTGCTACTCCTGCCAGCCGCCACCAACCGCCTTGAAAAGCGCCACCGCATCCTGGGCCAATGCGCCTTGCGCGCTCAGCGCGGTCTGTTGCGCATCGAGCATGCTCAACGTCTCCACCAGCACGTCGCGCTCGCTCGCCGTGCCCAGCATCTGCTCGCGTTGCTTGCGCTGCCAGACTTCCTGGCGGTCGAAGGTCGCACGCGCCGCGTATGCGGCCTGGCGTTGCTGATAACCATAGTCCGACAGCGCATCCTCGGTTTCCTGTAGTGCGCCCAGCACGCTCTGACGGTACTGGGCAACGGTAGCCTCGTAGCCGGCGCGCGCCTGCGCCGTTTGCGATCGACGCGCACCACCGTCGAACACCGTGCCCAGCAGTTGCGCGCCGAGCGACCAGGTTCGCAGCGGCGCATCGAGCAGATCGTCGACGCTGCCGCCGACATAGCCACCGTTGGCCGACAACCCCAGGCTCGGGAAATACGCGGCCTGCGCGGCTCCCACCTGCGCATTGGCAGCCTTGACCCGTGCCTCGGCCGCCATCACGTCGGGGCGGCGCCGCAGCAGTTCGGCCGGCATCACCGCCGGGGGCGCCGGTGCCTCGAACCCGTATTCGGGCCTGGGAGCCAGCACGAACGATGACGGTGCCTGCCCGGTGAGCGCGGCCAGCGCATGCAGGCACCGGGCGCGCGTGGCCGAGGCCGCTTCCAGTCCCATGATGCTGCTGTCCAGTGCGTTGCGCGTCTCCACCACGTCGTTGGGCGAGGCGGTGCCAAGCTCATTCGCCCGTTCGGTCATCTCCAGCAGTCGGCCGTTGGCATCGACCTGATTCTCCAGTAGCGCCATCTGCACTTCGGTCTGGCGCAACGACAGATAGGTGCTGGCCACGGTCGCGGCGATGCTCAGCCGTTGCGCATGCAGATCCTGCGCCGAGGCCTCGGCCTGCGCACTTTGGGCTTCGGCGCGCCTGCGCACGGCTCCCCACAGGTCCAGCTCCCAGCTCACGGTACCCTGTGCAGTAGCTTGCTGGCGCACCTGTCCCTCGCCCAGCCCCTGCGCAGCCGCCGTGTTCTCGCTGCGGCTTTGCGAAACGCCCATGCTGACCTGCGGCCTCCCGGCCGCACGGACCTCGCCGATTGCCGCCTGAGCCTGGCGCCACGCGGCGTCCGCTGCCGCAATGGACAGGTTGGCCTGTTGCGCGCGCTCTTGCAGCTCATTGAGGTCGGGATCGTGCCAGGCCTGCCACCAGGCCTCGCCGTACCATTCAGTCGGTTCCGGGTCGGCACGCGTCCACACCATGCCGCCCTCCTCGAACCGTTCGGGGACGGGCAGGTCGGGCCGGACATAGTCGTGGCCCACGGTGCAGGCCGCCAGCGCCAGAGGCAGTAGCGCGCTGGCGAGCAGGCGCCTGCGAGATCGGGAAATGCGTGTCATGGTGGGGTCCTGCGGTGGAGGGTGCCGAATCGATCCATGAGCACATAGATCGCCGGTGTCGAATAGAGCGTCAGCACCTGGCTGAGCATCAGCCCGCCGATGATCGCCACGCCCAGTGGTTGCCGGAACTCGGAGCCGTAGCCGGAACCGATGACCAGGGGGACTGCTCCCAGGATTGCCGCAAGCGTGGTCATCATGATGGGGCGGAGCCGCACCAGACTGGCACGCAGGATCGCCTCCTGCGGAGACAGTCCCTCGGCGCGCTCGACCTGCAATGCGAAATCGATCATCAAGATCGCGTTCTTCTTGACGATGCCGATCAGCAGGATCACGCCGATCAGCGCGATGATGCTGAACTCGAAGCCCCCCGCCGCCAGCGCGATCAGCGCACCGATGCCGGCAGAGGGCAAGGTGGAGAGGATGGTCAGCGGATGACGCAGGCTCTCGTAGAGCATGCCCAGCACGATGTATACGGCCAGCAGCGCGGTGACAATCAGCAACGGCATCGTCTTGACCGTGTCGGCGAAGGCCTTGGCATTGCCTGCAGGCGCCGCGGCGATGCCTGGGTCCAGGTGCAGCGCATCGACCGCCTGCCGTATCGCGCGTTGCGCCGGTCCCAGCGAAGTGCCGGGACTGAGGTTGTAGGACAGCGTGACGGCGGGGAATTGGCCTTGGTGGGACTGTGACAGGCTGGTCTTCTGCACGCTCCAGCGCGCTATTGCCGACAGTGGCACCAGCTCGCTGCCGTGACCAGGCGTGACGTAGATCTGGTCCAGCGTCGCGGGGTTGCCAGCCTGCGACGGGTCCAGCCCCATGACCACGTGGTACTGGTTCATTTCCCGGTAGATCGTGGAAACTAGGCGCTGGCCGAAGCTATCGTAGAGCGCCTGATCGATGGCCTGCGCCGATACGCCGAGCCGCGCGGCAGCGGGCCGGTCGATCTCGATCTGCGCCTCGACGCTGCCGTCCATCAGGTCGGAGCTGACGTCGGTGATCAACGAAACCTTGCGCATGGCCTGTTCGACCCGCGCAGCGGCCACATCCAGGGCCGCGCGGTTGTCGGCCGACAAGGTGAACTGATATTGCCCGGCCGACTGCCGCCCGCCGACGCCGATGTCCTGCACGGCCTGCAGCGTCACTTGCACGCCGGCCTCATTGGCGAAGGTCTTGCGCAACTGGTCGATGACCACATCCGCGCTGTCCTGGCGCGGATCGTGCAGCGGCTTGAGCGTGACGTAGAGCGCGCCGGCGTTGGAGGCGCTGCTGCCGGTAGCCCCGAGGACGCCGATCACCTGGTCGACGGACGGATTGCCGCGCAACATGCGTACCACTTCGCTGAAGCGATCGCGCATCTGCCCGAAGGAGATGTTCTGCGGCCCATAGACCTGGCCCAGCAGCAAGCCCGTGTCCTGCTGCGGGAAGAAGCCCTTGGGCATGACCGCGAACACGACCAGTCCCAGGCCGACGACCGCAGCGGTAGCCCAGGCCATCAGCCGCGGGCGCTGCAGCGTCCAGCGCAGTGTGCGTCCATAGAAGCCATCGGGGGAAGCGCCCTGCCCATCGGGGTGCCGCGCGTCGTCCGCCGGACGCAACAGCATGCGGCTCATCATCGGGGTGACGGTGAGCGAGATGACCATCGATACCAGCACCGCGGCCGCAAGCGTGACCGAGAACTCGCGGAAGAGGCGTCCGACCAGGCCAGACATCAGCAGCAGCGGAATGAACACCGCCACCAGCGAGACGCTGATTGAGAACACGGTGAAACCAACCTCGCGCGCGCCGTCCAGCGCCGCCTGCACGCGGCTCTTGCCCATCTGCTGGTGGCGCATGATGTTCTCCACCACCACGATGGCGTCGTCCACAACGAATCCGGCCGCGACGATCAGCGCCATCAGCGAGAGGATGTTCATGCTGTAGCCCAGCGCCCACATCACTGCGAAGGTACCCAGCAGCGACAGCGGCACCGCGACCGCCGGCACCAGGGTGGCGCGCCAGTCGCGGAAGAAGACCGCTGTCACCGCGATCACCAGCAGGATCGACACCACCAGCGTCAGCTCCACCTCGTGCAGCGAGGCGCGGATGGTCTGGGTCCGGTCCAGCATCACGTCCAGCTTCATGGTGGCGGGCACGGCGGCCTGCAATTCCGGCAGCTGCGCGCGGACCCGGTCCACGGTCTCGACCACGTTGGCGCCGGGGCGCTTGCTGATGATCAGTGCCACGCCCGGCCGCCCGTTCATCAAGCCGAAGCTGCGGACGTTCTGCGTCGAATCGGTGACCGAGCCCAGGTCGGACAGCCGGACCACCGCGCCGGCGTTGTCGCGCACCACCAGGTCCCGGTAGGCGGCCGCCTGCAGCAGATCGTCGTTGGCGGCCAGCGCGTATTCGGCGTCGCCGACCTGCACCGATCCCTTGGCGCGACGCGCATTGGCACCGTTCAGCAACTGCCGGATCTGGTCCAGACCGATCCCGTACTGGCTCAGCCGCTGCCCGTCCAGCTCCACACGCACGGCCGGCAGCGCGCCGCCACCGACCTGCACATCGCCCACGCCTTCGGTCTGAAGCAGCTTCTGCTGCAGCAACGTGGATGCTGCGTCGTACAGCGCGGCACTGTCATCGGTCTGCGAGGTCAGCGCCAGCGCCATGATTGGCGCTTCGGCGGGGTTGACCTTGCGATAGGTCGGCACGCCGTCCATGTCGCTGGGCAGGCGGCTCATCGCGGCGTTGATGGCGGCCTGCACGTCGCGTGCGGCGCCGTCCACGTCGCGGGCCAGGTCGAACTGGATCACGATGCGCACCGAGCCGCTATAGCTGACCGACGTCATGTCGGTGATCCCGGCGATGGCGCTGAACTGGCGCTCCAGTGGCGTGGCCAACGAACTGGCGACGGTATCCGGATCGGCACCGGGAAGGTTGGCGGTAACGGCGATGGTGGGGAATTCCACCTGCGGCAGCGAAGCCACCGGCAGCATGCGAAAGGCCAGCAGGCCCAGCAGCATGATGCCGACGGCGATCAGAGTGGTGGCCACCGGCCGACGCACGAACGGACCGGACAGATCGATCGCCATGGCTTAGATCCGCTTGGCCAGGGCCTGCTCGGCCGGACGCAGCAACAGGTAGATCACCGGCGTGGAGAACAGTGTCAGCAACTGGCTCACGATCAGCCCACCGATGATGGCCAGGCCCAGCGGGTGGCGCAGCTCCGCGCCCATGCCGCTGCCGAACGCCAGCGGAACGGCGCCCAGCAATGCGGCCAGCGTGGTCATCAGGATCGGCCGGAAGCGCTGCTCGCAGGCGCGCTTGATCGCCTCGGTACCGTCCAGGCTGTGGTCACGCTCCAGCTCCAGCGCGAAATCGATCATCATGATCGCGTTCTTCATGACCATGCCGACCAGCAGCACCACGCCGATGGTTCCGATCACGTCGAACTGGCTGCCGCTCAACATCAGCGCCGCCAGCGCACCCAACACTGCCGAGGGCAAGGTGGACAGGATCGTCAACGGGTGGATGAAGCTCTCATAGAGCATGCCCAGCACCAGATACACCACCAGCACCGCCGCCAGCATCAGAATGGCTTGGCCGGACATGGCGCCGCCCAGGCTGCCGGCCGCGCCTTCCAGATGCAGCGTGACCGCAGCCGGCAGGCCGATGTCCTTGGCAATGGAGTCCAGCCGCTTCACCGCGTCGCCGAGGGTGACGCCATCGGCCAGATCGAAACCGATATCGGCGTAAGGGAACTGCCCCTGACGCTCGAATGATACCGGCGCGTCCCCCGCGTCGATCGTGGCCAGCGCGGCCAGCAAGACAGGGGTGCCATTGGTGCCGGGTACGTGGATGCGCTGCAGCACGTCCCGTATGTCCTGCAGGCCGCCCTTGGCGGCCAGTACGACGTGGTACTGGCTCAGGTCGGTATAGATGGTCGAGACCTGATTCTGACCAAACGCTGCGTACAGTGTGTCATCGATACTGCGCATGTTCACGCCCAGGCGCGAAGCCGCGACCCGATCCACGTCCAAACGTGCCTGCAGGCCCCGGCGGGCTGCCTGGCTGTCCACCGCAGAGAACGCTGGATCGGCTCGCATGGCGGCCATCAGCTTCGACGTCCACTCGGCCAGCAGGCCACGATCGGTGGACTCTAGGCCTGCCGCATAGGGCATGGACGAGGACTGGGTATCGAGTGTCAGGTCTTGGACCGGGCGCAGGTGCAGCACCATACCGGCGCGCTGCGCCTTGTCGGCGAGGCGTTTGATGACTGTGGCGCTGGTGTCCTTTCCCGCCTTCAGGCGCACGAGCATTGGCACGGTCCCGAGCGCGGTGTTGGTCTGGCTCACGCCGGCGCTGATGGAGATGTTCTCCACGGCCGAATCGGCAGCCACCAGCCGCGCTGCGGCCTGCTCGCGCTCTTGGATGCGCGAGAACGCACTGTGCGCATCGACTTGCAGCGCGCCCTGCAGCATGCTGGTGTCCTGCACCGGGAACAGGCCCTTCGGCAGCGCCCACAACAGCGCCAGGGTCAGCACCGTCGCGCCGGCCACGGCAAGCATGACCGCCGCACGGCGCTGCATCAGGCGATCCAGCAATCGTGCATAGCCACGCTCCAGGCGCACGAAGAACCCTGCCTCGTCGTGCTCGGCCTCCGGCTTGAGCACGCGCGCGCACAGCATCGGTACCAGCGTCAGGGTCACGCCTGCCGACACCACGATGGCCACCGAGAGGGTCACTGCAAACTCGCGGAACAGGCGGCCAACCACGTCGCCCATGAACAACAGCGGGATCATTACCGCGATCAAGGCTGCCGACAGCGATACGATGGTGAAGCCGACCTGTCCGGCACCTTCCAAAGCGGCCTGCATGCGCGACTTGCCCATCGCCATGTGCCGGCTGATGTTTTCGATCATCACGATGGCATCGTCGACCAGGAAGCCAGTGGCCACGGTCAACGCCATCAGGGTCAGATTGTTGAGGCTGAACCCCAGCCCATAGATGATCGCCACCGTGCCAAGCAGGGACAATGGGACGGTGATGCCCGGGATGATCGTCGCTGGCCAGTTGCGCAGGAATACCCAGATCACCGCTACCACCAGCACGATCGCAATCAGCAGTTCGACCTGCACGTCGTGAACCGATGCGCGGATCGTCTCGGTTCGGTCGCTCAGTATCTGCAGACGGACCGAGCTGGGCAGGGCGGCCGACAGGCTCGGCAGCGCGGCGCGAATGCCGTCGACGGTCCTGATCACGTTGGCACCGGGTTGGCGCTGGATGCTGATCAGGATCGCCGGCGTGTCGTTCGCGTAGGCCGCCTGTCGCGTGTCTTCCGCTCCGGTGGCGATCTGCGCCACTTCGCGCAGATACAGCGGCGCACCATCGTGCCAGGCCAGCACCAACGATGCATATTCTTCCGGTTCGACCAACTGGTCGTTGGCGCCGATCGCGTAGGCGACCGTCGGACCGTCTATGGTGCCCTTGGGAAGGTTGACGTTGGCGGCGGTCAGGGCCGCCTCGACGTCTGCCAGCGTCAGCCCGTGGCTGGCGAGCTGGCGTGTATCGACCGTAACGCGGACTGCGGGACGGTGGCCGCCGCTGACCGTTACCAGCCCGACACCGGACATCTGCGAGATCTTCTGCGAGATGCGCGTCTCGGCCAACGCCTGCACCTGCGTCAGCGGCAGCACGTCGGACGTCATGGCGAGCGTCAGCACCGCCGTGTCGGCTGGGTTGACCTTGCTGTAGACCGGGGGATAAGGCAGGTCGTCGGGCAGGCGTGCCCGCGCCGCGTTGATCGCGGCCTGCACTTCCTGCTCCACTTCCTCCAGCGAGGTGGACAGGCCGAATTGCAGCGTAATGACCGAGGCACCATTGGCACTGCTCGACCGCATACGCTCCAGTCCCGCGATCTGTCCCAGCTGGCGCTCGAGCGGTGCGGTAAGGGTGTTCGCGGTTACGTCGGGTCCAGCGCCGGGATACTCGGTGTAGACCTGCAGGGTGGGATAGTCGACTTCTGGCAGTGCCGAGATCGGCAAGCTGCGATAGCCGATAAGACCGGCAAGCAGTACGCCGACCATCAGCAGTGCGGTGGCCACCGGCCGGCGGATGAAGGTGCTGGAGAGATTCATGGCGTAGGTTCAACGCCCGGCTTGCGCCGGCGCGACCACGCGCACCGCAACACCGTCCTCCAGCGCGTCGATGCCGTCGACTGCGATCTGCATGCCGGGCTTGAGCGCGTCGGCGACCACCACGCTTTGGCTGTCCAGGGTCGGCCCCATCGTTACGTTCTGCAGATGCGCCTTGTCGTCTTTGATCATGAAGACATAGGCACCCTGGTTGCCGTACCGGATCGCCGAAAGCGGCACGACCATGGCGTTTTCCAGTGTCTGCAGATGGACCCGCGCGCTGACGAATTGGTTGGGAAACAATCGGTGCGCGGCATCGTTGAACTGGGCGCGCAACATCACCGTTCCTGTTGCGGCGTCCACGCGGTTGTCGATGGCCTCCAGGCTGCCCTCGGCAAGCACGTCGCCGCCGTCCCGGCCCAACGCATCAACCCGTACAGGACCTTGTCGCCGTGCGTTGAGTACACGGGACATCTGGTCGATCGATAGCGCGAACTTCACCGTCGTCGGCGATACGCTCGTCAGCGTGGCAACGCCGTTGGCATCACCGGATTGCACAAGATTGCCAAGATCCACCGCCCGCAGGCCCACCACACCGTCGATGGGCGCGGTGATCCGGGTATAGCTCAGCTGTACGCGCAGGTTGTCCACCGAGCCCGAGTCCGCCTTGACTATGCCCTCGGCCTGCTGGACCGCAGTCTCTTGCGTGTCGAGCTGCTGGCGCGAGGCGGAGCCAATGTCGACCAGCGCCCGCGTGCGATCCAGGTCGCGGCGCGCGTTGGCGAGTTGTGCGCGATCTCGCAGCAGCGCGCCTTCCGCCGTCTGCAACTGCGCCCGCAACGCACGATCATCGATCGTAGCCAGCAGATCGCCGCGGGCGACCACTTGTCCTTCCCTGAAGTTGATCGAGGCCAACGTGCCTTGTACTTGGGCACGCACGATGACCGTGGTCGATGGCGTGACGGTACCGACCGCGTTCAGAAATACAGGCACGTCGCGTACGGCGATCGCTGTGGTCCGCACGACCCGCGATACATTCTCGTCGCCTTGGCCTGCTTGACGATGTCTAACTAGTAAGCTGGCTACGAGAACGATCACAACGAGCAAAAGGGTAAGCAGCGCCACAGGGCGCCAACGTCGGACTTTCACTGGAATAGGCCACACGGAAGCAAGGAAGGGAGAGAAGGAAGGGCCGAGCCCCGATCGGCATGGATCGATGCGGGGCCGTTACGAACCTTCCTCGTCGGGGCGGCATGGTACGAACGCCGCCTGCCCAATCGGCTTCAAACTGCGCACATGTTGTTACATTCGGTTACAGCCTTGGTCGACCGTCATGGACAAGTGGCTGAAACAAAAGGGCTATTTCCGAGATTCATCATGCCCTGACGGTGCGGTTGCGGTTGCAAGGCAACGCCTCTTGCGCGAAGAATTTGTCTAACCCTTCGTGAATGGCAGACTCCGTGGAAGATGCACCGCACCGAATACTGGTCGTCGACGATGACCTGGAATTGCGCGACATGCTGCGCCGCTATCTGGGCGAGCATCGCTTCGACGTACAGATTCTGGCTTCCGCCGACCGACTCGACGAACGACTACGGCGTGAACCCTTCGACGTACTGATCCTGGACCTGATGATGCCTGGCGAGGACGGCTTGTCGATTTGCCGTCGCCTGCGCGCGGAGGGAAGCACCGTTCCCATCCTGATGCTGACCGCACGCGGGGCGGCGGTGGACAGGATCCTGGGCCTTGAAATGGGCGCTGACGACTATCTGGCGAAACCTTTCGACCCGCGCGAGCTGATTGCACGGCTGCATTCGATCCTGCGCCGGCAGTCCATGGTGAACTGCGATGGCCGCTGGGCCGGTGGCAACGTCATCCACTTCGGGCCCTTCATTCTCAATCTGACTCGGATGGAGGTGACACGCCATGGTGAGGTACTGGCGCTCTCCAGTTCGGAATTTCAGCTCTTGCGCATTATGGCGACCAATGCCGGGCGCCCCTTGAGCCGCGAGCATCTGCTGGAGAAGCTGAAGGGGCGCGAGTACGACTCGCTCGATCGCAGCCTGGATGTGCAGGTCCTGCGTCTACGACGCAAGATCGAGGACGACCCGTCATCACCACGCTACATCCGCACGGTATGGGGCGTAGGCTACATGTTCGTTGCCCAGGCCTCCGAATGAAACTGCCCTGGCCCAGGTCGCTACTGGCGCGTAATTTTCTGCTGCTGATGGTTCTGGCGCTGGCGCTGGAGTTCTCGGTGTTCGCGACCTTCTACCAACTCCTGCAGAAGCCCCGCAGCGAAGGGCTGGCGACGCTTGTCGCCTCGCAGATCAACACCCAACGCGTCATCCTCGCGGCACTGCCTCCTGGCGAGCGCGACGACGTGATCCGGCGGATCAACGCCGAAGGCGCCATGAAGATCAGCCCCGCCATTGAGGGGAATGCTTCTCACGGGGAGGAGAGCGGCGGCATTTGGCTGACCGATTTTGCCCGGCGCCTGGAGAGACAACTGCCGCCAGGCAGCCGGCCGGCGATCACGCACCTGGGCGCTGCCCATGTACGGATGCAGGTGGGTGATCAGGCCTACTGGCTATCGTTACCGCTTCATGTGCAGCTGCGCGACCGGGCCATGACCGTCGCCGTGGCCACTTCGGGGCTGATCGTCGGCCTGATGTTGCTGGCTGCCTGGCTCATCCAGCGAAGAATCAATCGCCCGCTACGGCAGCTGCAACGCGCAACCCATGCCCTGGGTAGCGGCCGGGCGCCCGGTAGACTGCCCGAAGACGGACCCAGCGAACTGGCAGCGGTCACGAGGCAGTTCAATCGCATGGCCGAGAACCTGGAACGCAACGAAGGCATGCGTACGCTGATGTTGGCCGGCATCTCGCACGACATCCGAACGCCGTTGACCAAGCTGCGCCTGTTGCTGGCCATGGACCAGCTGGACGAGCACACCGCCAGCGGCTACATCCAGCAGATCGATGCAATCCTCGGCCAGTTCCTGGACTTCGGCCGAACCGAGGGTGACGAGGCACCGTCCATACTCGACGTCAACATCCTCGTACAGCAGCTTGCCGCGGAATTCGGCGAGCGTGGGGACACTTTCGCTCTGAATCTGGACCCTGCCCTTCCTACGATGTGCTTGCGGCCGCTGGCATTGCAACGTGCCATCGCCAACCTGATGGAAAATGCCGTGCGCTACGGCAAGACAGGGCTGGCCGTAGACACGCAGGTCGGCGATGGATGTGTGAGCATCCGTGTTCGTGACGCTGGCCCCGGCATTCCGCCGGACCAGGTGGAGTACCTGACGCGGCCATTCACGCGTGCCGACGATGCACGCTCGAACAACGGAGGCACGGGTCTGGGTCTGGCGATCGTGGACCGCCTGGCAAGGATTCATGGCGGGGATCTGCGCCTGGAAAGTCCGCCTGAAGGCGGCCTGCATGCGACCATCGTGCTGCCCGTTCAGGCATCGCCGAACTGAAGGTCATCTGTACGCGCCAAACCTCTGTAAGGAAATGAAACATCTGCCTTACCGAGCGCAACACCTCTCGCAGCAGCACTTCCTAGCATGGATTCATCAGGCCGGATCTACTCCGCCTGATTCCATCAACCCAATAGGAGTACTGCCAAATGCGATCCCTCATTCTGACTTCCTTGCTGGTGCTGCCTGGATTGGCCCTGGCCGCGCCGCAGTTCGGCGGCGCTGATCGTGCCAAGGCCGCCGAGCAGCTGGAAGCGCGGTTCAAGCAGGCCGACACCGATCAGGACGGCAAGCTGACCCAAGCCGAGGCCGAGAGGGGCATGCCTCGGATCGCCAAGAACTTCTCCAAGATCGACGCCGCCGGAAACGGTTACGTGACCCTGGATCAGCTCCGCGCATTCGCCCAGCAAGCGGCCGCGGCCGGCAGGGGCAACTAAGCCTCGCATAGCCAGTTTCCTCCCCGTTCACCGGCACACCCATCTCCCGGTCTCTCCCGGGCCGGTGAACGGGGCTCTCTTCCTTCGCGAGGAATCGCCCGATGCCAAAGCAGTTCACGGGTGCGGTGCTTGCGCTCGCATCTCTCTTCCTTTCAGCCAAGCCGATCAACGCGCGTGCGCAAGATGCATGGTCGTCGGACGACGATCACAAGATGCATGGTCTGATCGGCCTGGGCGCGGCGTCAATCCCGGATGCGCCGGGAAGCGATGACCAGCGAACCATTCCTCTTCCTGTCCTGAGCCTGCGCTTCTCGGGAAGTGCGTTCTACGTGGGAAACCCGTTTGGCGGATCGCCACTTCAAGCCGGCGCAGCATGGAAAACCGATGGCGGCTGGCGTTTCGGCGCAGGATTTTCCACCCA
The DNA here is from genome assembly GCF_000284595.1 of Stenotrophomonas maltophilia D457. Taxonomy (GTDB): domain Bacteria; phylum Pseudomonadota; class Gammaproteobacteria; order Xanthomonadales; family Xanthomonadaceae; genus Stenotrophomonas; species Stenotrophomonas muris. The sequence continues at coordinate 1,031,336 of NC_017671.1, forward strand.
AGCCAACGAGCCTCGCGAAGCCGACAATCGCCAGCGAGAAGCGGGTGTGGAAGACATCGAGCGAGGCAGCGCCGCATTGGTGTTCGCGCAATGGAACTATGAGCAGGTATCGGCCACGCTGACCGGAGCCAAGGCGCTGGGCGACAGCGAACAAGGAATGATCGCGACGCTCCGTCTGGAGCGCGTTATTACCCTGAATCCCAGGCTGCGTATCACCTTCGGACCGTCGGCGACCTGGGCAGATGACGAAAACATGCGGACCTACTTCGGTGTCCCGCTTGGCAGTACCGAACTCGCGCAATACGAGCCTTCCGGTGGCCTTCAGGAAATCGCGATGCAGGCGGGGATCAGTTACGCGGTATCTCCCAAATGGATCCTCGGCGCGGGCCTGCGGATCGCGAGGCTGCAGTCCGAAGCGCGCGCCAGTCCGCTGGTCGAGGACGAGACCCAGCGCAGCATGTCTGCATTCCTGGCACGTCGATTCTGACGGTAGATCGGAGCAAGACCGGCCACTCCTACTTACGCCGGCGCGTGGGAAGTGTATGCGGATGTTGACGCATGGTCGGTGAGCATCCTTGGCAGAGCGTGCGATTCCCACCGCCGGCACCTTCAAGCGCGGCGTCCCCGCGCCGCCATTTCCCCTATCCCATAGCACAGGAGTCCCACCATGTATTTACTGAAAATCATTTCGAAACTGGCCGTCCTGGCCGCCGTCGCCATCCCCTTCGCGGACATCAGCAGCGCGCACGCTGCGGTTGTCGTAGTCCCGCCGCCCGCGCCGCCGGCAGCGACCGTCGTAGTACGGAAACCGGCGCCAGTCGTAGTCGCGGTGCCAGCACCGCCCGCCACAGCCGTCGTTGTGAGGAAACCCGCGCCGGTCATCGTCTCGACGCCAACACACCCCTCGGCCGTCTATGCTCGTACCCGTAACTTCAGCGCCGACGGAAACGGCAATCGCAGCGCCAGTCGCTCCGGCAGCGCCGGCACCATCTATGGCGGGAGCGCCCATTATCAGGCCAATGCCTATCGCAATGCCGATGGCAGCGCCGGGAGGAGCGCGACCGCCTCCGTCCAAGGGGCGAATGGCGGGCGTGCGAGCCGCACGGCCAACGGTTACCGGGATGGCGCAGGCAATGCCGGCTACAACTACAACGCCTCGGTCGAAGGTGCCAATGGGGGCAGTGCTAGTCGCAGCAGCAACTTCGCCAAGACCGACGATGGAAGCTATTCCGGCAGCCGCAGCACTGAGATGACTGGTCGCAATGGCAACAGCTACTCCGGTTCGACCGAAGTCAGCAACGGCACGCTCACCCACACCGGCAGCTGCACCAACGCCTCGGGTGAGGTGGTGTCCTGCCGCTGATGCTTGTCTGGGTGCCGCTGCGGGGCGGATTCTCCTCCCTCTGGCCGTCTCCGTAGCGGCGCCCACCTTACCGCCCTTGGGAAGAAATTGCGCGAGTTTCGGGTCCTATTGGCCCCATCACGGCCGTCCCTGCAATTCTCGTCCTTTGCTCCATCGGAGAGCTTCATGGAAATTCGTATCCTGCTTTCCCTTGCTGCCTGCATCGCCCTTACCGCCTGTGCCACCGCGCCCAAGCCGCTGCAAGGCACATTCACCCAAGTTAGCCCGCACGATGTGGCGGCCGGCGCGCAGGCCGTTGCGCAAGTGCGCTGGGGTGGCAGCATCGTCGAAACCAAGCCAGGACCGGACTCGACCTGCGTGCAACTGATCTCTCGACCTCTCGACAGCCATGCTCGCCCGAACCGCAGCACACCGGATGCGGCAGGCGGACGCTTCGTCGCCTGTCACGCGGACTTCTACGATCCAGTCGTGTTCGCCCCGGGACGCGAGGTCACCGTCGTGGGCACGATCGAAGGTACTACCACGACCAAGATCGGCGAGTACGACTACACATTGCCCAGAGTCAATGCCAGCGTGATTTATCTGTGGCCCGAAACGAAGGAAGCGCGCGTGGTCTATCCATATCCCTACTACGGTCCTGTCTGGGGTTACCGCGGTTGGTGGTGGTAGACGGTAAGGGAAAGCGCCAAGACATCAAAATGGCCTTTGATTCCATCAACTGTCGAAGGTGGCAAGCATGTATGCCTACGAGACGATGCCGCTGAATTCCAATGAGGATGACATGCCGGTTGTTGAATTGATCATCGCATTGAAGGCATCGAGTGATCGCATAGAGGAAATGCGTGACGTGCTGCAGGCATTACGCGAGGCCGCCATTCAAGATCCAGGATGTCTGGACTATCGCATTGCCCGAGGAAGCCTATCGGAAAACCGATTTTTCCTGCTGGAGCGTTGGGTCGATGCCGAGGCACTGTTCCGACACGAGCATACGCCGTACTTCTTGGATGGAGTGGCGCGCGTGCGAGCATGCTGTGAATCCGTGGATTTTCAGCCAATTACCTGGTTGGAATGAGCGAACGTTATGGAGCTTCGCCATCTTCGTTGCTTCCTGGCTGTCGCCGAAGAATTGCACTTCGCCCGTGCAGCTGAGCGCCTGCACATCGAGCAGTCGCCATTGTCACGCGCCATCAAGGAGCTGGAGGAAGAACTGGGCGTGGCGCTGTTCGCCCGCACCACGCGCAGCACGCGACTGACCCGTGCGGGCAAACTGTTCCTGGATCACGTGCCGCGCGTGTTCACTGCTTTGCAGCAGGCGCGCGACAGTGCGAAGGCCGCGGCCAATGGCTTCCACGGCCAGTTGCGCATCGCCCTGTCCGACGGCATTACGCCGTCGCGTCTGCCGGCCTTGCTGGCGCTGTGCAGGCAGGAAGAACCCGAAGTCGAAATCCGCCTGACCGAGGTGCCGCTGTCGCAGCAGATCAAGGGCCTGCACGACGACCTGTACGACGTGGGGTTCGCTCGCGCCGACGAAGCAGGTGACGGCATCGTAGCGATGCCTGTCTGGAACGATCCGCTGATGGTGGCCGTGCCGGCCCGGCATGACCTGCTCAGGTACAAGCGGATTCCGTTGGAAGAAGTGCTGCGCTTCCCACTGGTGCTCTGCGACCCGGTGGCGTGCGAAGGCCACGCGCGACAAGTGGATCGCCTGCTGCGCCGCGTGGACATGGAACCGCTGGTGGCCGAGCGGGTGGCGTCCTGCGACCTGATGATGGCCTTGGTATCGGCCGGGTTCGCCCTAGGGCTGACGGGCGCAGCGCACATCACGGCCAGCCGCGAACAAGGCGTGGTCGCACGGGCGCTGGCGGGATGTTCGCCCGTGCTCACCACCTATCTGCTGCGCCTGGATGCCGAACCATCGGAGACGCTGGCTCGCTTCATCGAGCGCGTGCAGGCCATCGACTCGCCCGAGGCCGCCAGGCCGACGCCAGGCGATGAACCCGATGTCCCGGAGGAATCCGAACCATGAAGAAGACCATTCCGTTCCTGCTGGCTGCTGCGGTGCTGACGGCCTGCGGCCCCACTGACACGCCAGAGAAGACGGACGCGCCCAGCGTTGAAGAACTGGCATCCGATCCCGTGCGGCTGAAAGAACTGCGCCAGCAATGCAAGACGGATCGCCCCAAGCTGGGCGACGTGCTTTGCAATCGAGTCGCCGAAGCCACGCGCAAGCGGTTCTATGGCGACGGCAATACGCCCTACACGCCGCCGGAGAGTCCGCCGAAGTTCTGACCGTGGGTGCTCCACCACGAAACCTCTGCTTTTCTGCTCGACACGCCGCAGCGCGCCTTCGCTTGCGGCGTTTTTCTTTGGCGCGATGCAGCCCCAATTCTTTCCGATTACTCGACCTTTCTCCCGATAACGGTCTTTGACCGGCACCGACCCGGCACTGATCCTCACTTCATGCGGCACGTCCTTGTGCTGCGCGTGAACGAGGAATCAGCGCAGAGGAAATCGGAGGCCAGTCATGCAAGGTCAGGGCGTGTTGTTCGGGCAGATCGCCGCCGTCTTCGGCATCGTGATCGCCGGTGTGTGGGGTGCCACACAATGGACAGCCGCCGCCCTGGGCTATCAACTACGCCTTGGCTCGCCCTGGTTCGATTTCTTCGGAACGCCGGTCTATCACCCCTGGCGGCTGTTCGAGTGGTGGTTCTTCTTCGATGCCTACGCGCCGCAGGTCTTCGACATCGGCGGGGCCTTCGCGGGCGGCAGCGGCCTGCTGGCCGTGGTGGTGGCCATCGCCATGTCGGTGTGGCGCTCGCGGCAGGCCAAGCTGGTCACGACCTATGGTTCGGCGCGCTGGGCCGAAGCCGACGACATTCGCAAAGCCGGGCTGACGCAGCCGGCCGGCGTCTTCCTCGGCAAGTATCGCAACGAGTATCTGCGACATGAAGGCCCGGAACACGTCCTGACCTTCGCGCCCACGCGCTCGGGCAAAGGCGTGGGCTTGGTCGTCCCGACATTGTTGTCCTGGCCGGCTTCGGCCGTCATCCATGACATCAAGGGCGAGAACTGGCAGATCACCGCAGGCTGGCGCTCGCGCTTCTCGCACTGCCTGCTGTTCAACCCCACGGATGCGAAGTCGGCGGCCTACAACCCGCTGCTGGAAGTCCGGCGCGGCGCGCATGAGGTGCGCGACGTGCAGAACATTGCCGACATCCTGGTCGATCCCGAAGGCGCGCTGGAGAAGCGCAACCACTGGGAGAAGACTTCGCACGCGCTGCTGGTCGGGGCCATCCTGCATGTGTTGTACGCGGGCGAGGACAAGACGCTGCGAGGCGTCGCCAACTTCCTGTCCGACCCGGCCAGCCCGTTCGAGCTGACCTTGCACCGGATGATGACGACGAAGCACCTGGGCGATGCACCGCACCCGGTTGTCGCGTCCGCTGCGCGCGAAGTGCTCAACAAGTCGGATAACGAGCGTTCGGGCGTGTTGAGCACCGCCATGTCGTTTCTTGGCCTCTACCGCGACCCCACGGTGGCCGAAGTCACCTCGCGCTGCGATTGGCGCATCGCCGACCTGATCGCATCCGAGCATCCCGTCTCGCTGTATCTGGTGGTCCCGCCTTCGGACATTTCGCGGACGAAACCGCTCATTCGCCTGATCCTCAACCAGATCGGCCGGCGCCTAACGGAATCGCTCGACGGCAGCGACGGCATCGCGCGCCGCCACAAGCTGCTGCTGATGCTCGACGAGTTCCCGGCGCTTGGCAGGCTCGATTTCTTCGAGACGGCGCTGGCCTTCATGGCGGGCTACGGCATCCGCAGCTTCCTCATCGCGCAGTCGCTCAACCAGATCGACAAAGCCTACGGCCAGAACCATTCCATCCTCGACAACTGCCATGTGCGCGTGACGTTTGCGACCAACGACGAGCGCACCGCCAAGCGGATCTCCGAGACGCTGGGCACCGCCACCGAACTGCGTGCGCAGCGCAACTACGCCGGCCACCGGCTCGCGCCGTGGCTGGGCCACCTGATGGTGTCGCGCCAGGAGACGGCTCGCCCGCTGCTGACGCCGGGCGAAGTGATGCAGCTTCCGCCCGACGAGGCCGTGGTGATGGTGTCCAGCGTGGCGCCCATCAAGGCGAACAAGCTGCGCTACTACGCCGACGCCAATTTCAAGCGGCGCGTGCTGCCGCCGCCGGCGCTCGCAGCCGGGCAGTACGCCGATGCGCCGCCCTCGCGGCCGGATGACTGGAGCGGCCTGGCGATTCCTGCCGTGCCCGACGCCCCTGCAACGACATCCGCCGATGGCCTGGGCACCGCCGACGACGGCGGCCCACGTCGCCAGCCCGAGCTATCCGAAGTCGCCGAATACAGCCCCGAGCCGCAGCACGCAGGCAACGACCTGGCGCTGCTCGATGACGACGACGACCTGCCGCTGCCGCTTCCCGGCCAGCTCGACCCGGCCATGCAGCGCACGGCCCGGCTGGCATCGCTGAATCCCAACGACGGAATCGAACTATGAGCCAGTACCGCCTCAACCTGTTCATCCAGCCCGAACATGCCAAGCGCCTCGAAGAACTGGCCGCCAAGAAAGGCGTCTCGAAATCCAGCATCGTTGCCGCCGCCCTGGCGTCCTGGCTATCGCCGGATGCCGGCGACCAGCGCGAGGCGGCCATCGCCAGGCGGCTGGATCGCCTGTCGCGCCAGGCCGAACGCCTGGAGCGCGACCAGAACATCGAAATCGAAACGCTGGCGCTGTTCATCCGCTACTTCCTGACCGTCAGCACGCCGATTCCCGAAGCCCATCAGGACGCGGCCCGCGCGCAGGGCAAGGCGCGCTTCGAGCAGTTCGTGGAACAGCTTGGCCGCCACCTGCTGCGCGGCCGCAGCTTGGTGCGCGACGTGGTGGAAGAACTGCACCCTGACCCGGTGCGGATGGAGGATGCGGCGGCGCTGGCCGAGGCGCGGGAGCGTGCGTCATGAGCGCCGCACCGAAGTCATCCACCGCCGCTGCTCTGGATCGCCGCATCCAGATGCTGCGCACGGCAATGGGGCCGCTGATCGCCACCGCGCTGGAAGACCCCGACGTGGTGGAAATCATGCTCAACCCCGACCGCACCCTATGGGTGGATCGGCTGTCGTCGGGCCGCGCCCCGCTGGGCGTCGAACTGTCCGAGGCCGATGGCGAACGCATCATCCGCCTGGTGGCCGCGCATGTCGGTGCGGAAGTGCATCGCGGCCAGCCGCTGCTGACCGCCGAGTTGCCGGAAACCGGCGAACGCTTCGAGGGCATTCTGCCGCCGGCCGCGCCCGGCCCGGCCTTCGCGCTGCGCAAGCGGGCCGTGAGCATCATCGGCCTGGATCGCTACGTGGTCGACGGCATCCTGTCCGCGCCACAGGCCGAGTTCCTACGGCGGGCGGTACGCGAACGGCAGAACGTGCTGATCGCGGGCGGCACCAGTACGGGCAAGACCACGCTCGCCAATGCCTTGTTGGCCGAGATCGCCGCCACCGGCGACCGCGTGCTGGTGCTCGAAGACACCATCGAACTGCAATGCGCGGCCCGCGACCACGTGCCGCTGCGCACCCGCGCCGGCGTCGTGTCGATGCAGGAATTGGTGCGCGCCACGATGCGCCTGCGCCCCGACCGCGTAATCGTCGGCGAGGTGCGCGGCGGCGAAGCCCTGGACTTGGTGAAGGTGTGGGGCACCGGCCACCCCGGCGGTATCGCCACCATCCACGCCGGTTCCGCGCTGGGCGCGCTGCTGCGCCTGGAACAACTGATTCTCGAAGTGGCGGTGAACCCGCCGCGTGCGCTGATCGCCGAGGCGGTCAACGTCGTGATCCACATCGCCGGGCGTGGCCGCAAGCGCCACGTCGAAAGCATCGCCCGCGTCGTCGGCTTCGACGCCGCCGGCTACCAACTGGCGGACGCGCTGGAAACGCCGTTTCCCGAGCTGCCGCCGGTTTCCCTCGCAGCCGCCGCCGCTGCGCCTTCCCCGTCCCTCGACCCACTTGGAGAACTGCCATGACGCAGATGCACGTTCCTGCTTTCCGCCTTTCCGTAAATCCGGTTCCCATCCTTGCACGCCTCCGGCGCCTGGCCCGGCCGGCCCATCGCGGCCTGCTGCTGGCCGCCATCATGCTGATGACGGCCGGCACCGCGCAGGCTGCCGGTTCCTCGATGCCCTGGGAAGGGCCGCTGCAATCCATCCTGGAGTCGATCCAGGGGCCGGTCGCGCGCATCGTGGCCGTCATCATCATCATCGCGACCGGCCTCGCGCTGGCCTTCGGCGACACGTCGGGCGGCTTCCGCAAGCTGATCCAGATCGTGTTCGGCCTGTCCATCGCGTTCGCCGCATCCTCGTTCTTCCTGTCCTTCTTTTCGTTCTCCGGCGGGGCCGTCGTATGAGTGCCGCCGATGAAGGCACGCCGGGCTTCGCGCTCGGCTTCGAGGTGCCGCTGCATCGCTCGCTGACCGAGCCGATCCTGCTGGGCGGCGCACCGCGCACCGTGGCGATCGCCAACGGCACGCTGGCCGCTGCCGTCGGGCTGGGCCTGCAACTGTGGATTCCCGGCGTCGTGCTCTGGATCGTCGGCCACTCGCTGGCCGTGTGGGGCGCGCGCGTCGATCCGCAGTTCATGCAGGTCTTCGCCCGGCACATCAAGCACCGCCCGCTGCTGGACGTGTGAGGGGATGCCGCCATGCTGAACCTTGCCGAATACCGCCAGCGACCCGCGCTGCTGGCCGACTGGCTGCCCTGGGCCGGGCTGGTCGCGCCGGGTGTCGTCTTGAACAAGGACGGCAGCTTTCAGCGCACGGCCCGTTTCCGCGGCCCCGACCTCGATAGCGCCACGCAGGGCGAGCTGATCGCCACCACCGCACGGCTGAACAACGCGCTGCGCCGGCTGGGTTCGGGCTGGGCGCTGTTCGTGGAGGCAGAACGCCAGCCGGCGGCGGACTACCCGCATTCCGACTTCCCCGAACCGCTGTCGTGGCTGGTCGATGAGGAACGCCGCGCGGCGTTCGAGGAATCGACCCACCATTTCGAGAGCGCCTATCACCTGACGCTCGCGTTCCTGCCACCGGAGGAATCGCGCGCCCGTGCCGCCAGGCTGCTCTATGAGAACACGCCCGGCGATGGCGTGGACTGGCGCGGCCGGCTCGACGCCTTCGTAGCGGAAACCGATCGCGTGTTCGATCTGCTCGATGGCGTGATGCCGGAAGTCGCCTGGCTCGATGACAGTCAGACGCTGACCTACCTGCATGGCACGGTATCCACCCGGCGCTATCGGGTCGCGGTGCCCGAGGTGCCGTTCTATCTCGACGCGCTGCTGGCCGACTCCATGCTGGCCGGCGGCCTGGCGCCCACGCTGGGCGACCAGCACCTGCGCGTGGTGACGGTGCGGGGCTTTCCGACCTCGACCTGGCCGGGACTGCTGGACGACCTCAATCACCTGGGGTTCGCCTACCGCTGGAGCACGCGCTTCCTGTGCATGGACAAGGCCGAAGCGGAAAAGGAACTCGGCCGGCTGCGCCGCCAGTGGTTCGCCAAGCGCAAGAACGTCATCGCGCTGCTGCGCGAAACCATCTTCCAGCAGGAATCGCCGCTGGTGGATACCGACGCCAGCAACAAGGCGGCCGATGCCGATGCCGCCTTGCAGGAACTGGGCAGCGATCAGGTCGCCTTCGGCTATCTCACCGCCACGGTGACGGTGCTCGACGCCGATCCGGCCGTGGCCGACGAGAAGCAGCGGATGGTGGAGCGCGCCATCCAGGGCCGAGGCTTCGTCACCATCCCCGAAACCCTCAATGCCGTGGACGCCTGGCTGTCGTCCATCCCCGGCCACGCCTACGCCAACGTGCGCCAGCCCATCGTCTCGACGCTGAATCTTGCACACATGATGCCGCTGTCGGCGGTATGGGCCGGGCCGGAGAAGAACGACCATCTCGACGGCCCGCCGCTGATCGTGACGCGCACCGATGGCGCGACGCCGTTCCGGCTGGTGACGCACATCGGCGACGTGGGGCATACGCTGGTCGCTGGCCCGACCGGCATGGGCAAGTCGGTCCTGCTTGCCGTCCTGGCGATGCAGTTCCGGCGCTACTTCAGCTCGCGCATCTTTGCCTTCGACATGGGGCGGTCCATGCGGGCGACGGTGTTGGGCCTGGGCGGCGAGCACTACGACCTCGGTGCCGATGGCGGCATCGCGTTCCAGCCCTTGGCCCGTATCGACAGCGAGGGCTATCGCACCTGGGCGGCCGAGTGGGTGGAAGGCCGCCTGCTGCACGAAGGCGTCACCGTCGGCCCGGACGAGAAGGCCGCCATCTGGTCGGCGCTGGGGAGCCTCGCCGGTGCGCCGCCGGAGCAGCGCACGATGACGGGGCTCTCCGTGCTGCTGCAATCCAACGCGCTGCGTCAGGCACTCTCGCCCTACGTGCTCGGCGGCGCCCACGGCAAGCTGCTGGACGCCGACCTCGACCGGCTGGGCAGCGCCGACGTGCAGGGCTTCGAGATGGAGGAGCTGATGCACAGCCCGGCCGCCGTGCAAGCGGTGCTGCGCTATCTGTTCGCCCGCTTCGATGAACGGTTCGACGGCGCGCCCACGCTGCTGATCCTCGATGAAGCCTGGCTGTTCCTCGATGAACCGGCCTTCGCGGCGCGCATCCGCCAGTGGCTCAAGACGCTGCGCAAGAAGAACGTCAGCGTCATCTTCGCCACCCAGTCGCTGGCCGACATCAAGGACTCGACCATCGCGCCGGCGATCATCGAAAGCTGCGCCAGCCGAATCTTCCTGCCGAACCCGCAGGCCACCGAGCCGCAGATACGGACGATCTACGAGGGCTTTGGCCTCAACAGCCGGCAGATCGAGATCGTTGCCACCGCCGAGCCCAAGCGCGACTACTACTACCAGTCGCGCCTGGGCAATCGCCTGTTCGACCTCGACCTGGGGCCGGCCGCGCTCGCGTTCGCGGGCGCTTCGACCCCGCAGGACCAGCGCGACATCGACCGCGTGCTGGCGCAAGCCGGCGTGCCCGGTTTTGCCGGCGCGTGGCTGCGCCATCGCGGCCTCGATTGGGCCGCCGACCTGCTGGCCGAGTTCCCCGGCGCCGCGCCATTGGCCCCTTCCGTCCTTTCCCCACCACCACAGGAGAACCTGCCATGAAGAAGCGTCTTATCGCCACCGCCATCGCGGCCATGCTTTGCACCGTGTCCACCGCGCAGGCGCAATGGGTCGTGGTTGATCCCACGAACTTGGTGCAGAACACGCTGACCGCGATCCGCACGCTGGAGCAGATCAACAACCAGATCCAGCAGCTCCAGAACGAAGCACAGATGCTCATCAACCAGGCACGCAACCTGGCGAGCCTGGACTTCAACATCGTCAACCGGCTGCGCTCGACGCTGGCGACGACCGAGCGGCTGATCGCCGAGGCGCAGGGACTGGCCTTTGATGTGCAGAACCTCGACCGCGAGTTCGCACGTCTGTACCCGGAGCAATACGCCGCCACCGTCAGCGGCGACCAGATGTACCGGGATGCGCAGGAGCGTTGGAAGCACACGCTCGACGGTCTGCATACTGCGATGCGCATGCAGGCGCAGGTATCGCAGAACCTGCGCGAGGACGAATCCGCGCTGGCCGACCTCGTGAGCCAGAGCCAGTCCGCCACCGGCGCCTTGCAGGCCGCGCAGGCGACCAATCAGCTCCTGGCCTTGCAGGCCAAGCAGTCGATCCAGGCGCAACAGCTCCAGATCACCCAGGACCGCGCGACCTCGCTCGAACTGGCGCGGCAGGCGGCGGCCACCGAGCGCGCCCGCGAAGTGCGCCGGCGCTTCCTCGGCACCGGCACGCCGTACACGCCGCAGCGCGTGGATTTCTACCGCAACTGACGGGAGACGGCCATGCGATGCGCTTGCCTCCTGCTGGCCGTGCTGCTGACAGCCTGCGGCCAGCACTCGGCCGACAACCGCGCCGATGCCCTGGCCGCCGATCCCGTGCGGCTCAAGGCACTGCGCGCGCAATGCGCGGCCGACCGGCAGGCCGTCGGCGAGGACGCTTGCCTGGCCGCCGCAGAAGCCTTCCGCCGGCGCTTCTTCGCCGGCCAAACCGGGCCGGACGAGTACCGAACGCTGGAGGAGCTGCCGCCCATTCCCCCAACCTTCGATGAGCCGATTGGAGATGAAACGCCATGAACGACGTGACGATCATCGACCGCTTTCTGGATACGTTCTCGCGCTACATCGACTCCGGGTTCGGGCTGTTGCAGGGCGAGGTGGCGTTCCTGACGGCCACGCTGATCGTCATCGACATGACCATCGCCGGCCTCTACTGGGCCATGAGCCACGCCACCGGCCAAGGCGAGGACGTGATCGCCAAGCTGCTGCGCAAGGTGCTCTACGTCGGTGCCTTCGCCTACATCATCGGCAACTTCAACTGGCTGGCAGGCATCGTCTTCCGGTCCTTCGCCGGCCTGGGCCTGACGGCCACCGGCTCGACCTTGAGCATGGAGAACTTCCTGCAACCGGGCCGGCTGGCGAAGACCGGCATCGACGCAGGCACGCCGATCCTGGAGCAGGTCGGCGAGATGGCTGGTTTCCCCGAGGTGTTCGTGAACCTTGACGCCATCACGGTGATGTTCCTGGCCTGGCTGGTGGTGGTCCTGTGCTTCTTCGTGCTGGCGATCCAGCTTTTCATCACGCTGATCGAGTTCAAGCTGACCACGCTCGCCGGCTTCGTGCTGGTGCCGTTCGCCTTGTGGAACAAGACCAGCTTTCTCGCCGAGAAGGTGCTGGGCAACGTGGTGTCGGCCGGCATCAAGGTGCTGGTGCTAGCCGTGATCGTCGGCATCGGCTCGGGCCTGTTCGCCGAGTTCCAGGTGCATCCCGACGAGCCATCCATCGACCACGCGCTGGTCATCATGCTGGCCTCGCTGACGCTGCTGGCGCTGGGCATCTTCGGCCCCGGCATCGCCACCGGCCTGGTGTCCGGTGCACCGCAGCTCGGTGCGGGGGCGATGGCCGGTGCCGCTGTCGGCGCTGCCGGCACGGCCGTCGCCATCGGTGCTGCCGCAACCGGCGTGGGCGGGGCGGTGGCCGCCGGGGCGCGCATGGCGCCTGCTGCCGCCAAGCTGGCCGGCAGCGGTGCGCGCGCCGCGACATCAACGGCCGGTGGTGCCCGGTCAGCGTTCCGGGCCGGGTCCGCCGCTGCCGGCGGCGGGGCCAAGGGCGCTGCGGCCGGCCTGGGCAACGTCGCCAAGACGGGCGCGCAGGCGGCCGGGCGCGGTGCCGCATCCCGCGCTTCCGCCATCGGGCAACGCATGGCTGCGCCTTTCCGCGCCGGCTGGAACGGGCCGCCGGCCGATGAAGGCGCAGGCGCCGCGTCCGGCGGCGGCCAGTCCGGCGGCGAAGCCACGTCCAACACCGGGCAGCAACCGGCCTGGGCCAAGCGGCTGCACCGCCGCCAGCAGCTCACCCACGCCGCGACCACCGCCGCCCATGCGCTGCGCGGCGGCGACGGCGGCGGCTCCGGGCAAGGCCCGAGCCTGCGCGATTCCGATTCCTGACCTTCAAGGAGAACACCCATGCGATTCAAACGACCGCAGGTGCGCTATGCCGACACGCCGCAGCCTGCCACGCCGTATCAATCTGCCGCGCAGGTGTGGGACGAGCGTATCGGCGCGCCCCGCGTGCAGGCCAAGAACTGGCGCCTCATGGCCTTCGGCCTGCTGGTGCTGACGCTGCTGATGGCCGGCGGCCTGGTCTGGCGCTCGGCGCAGTCCATCGTCACGCCCTACGTGGTGGAGGTGGACAAGGAGCACGTGCGCGCCGTAGGCGAGGCGGCCACGCCGTACAAGCCCACGGATGCGCAGATCGCGCATCACCTGGCGCGCTTCGTGACGTTGGTGCGCTCGCTGTCCATCGACCCGATCGTGGTCCGGCAGAACTGGCTGGACGCCTACGACTACGCGACCGACCGAGGCGCCGCCATGCTCAACGACTACGCCAGCAAGAACGATCCCTTCGCGCGCGTCGGCAAGGAGTCGGTCACGGTGCAGATCACCAGCGTCGTGCGCGCCAGCGACACGTCGTTCAACGTGCGCTGGACCGAGCAACGCTTCTCCAACGGCGCGCCGGCCGGCACCGAGCGCTGGAACGCCGTCATCTCCATCGTCCTGCAAACCCCACGCACCGAGGAGCGCCTGCGCAAGAACCCGCTGGGCATCTACGTCAACGGCCTGTCGTGGAGCCGCGAACTTGATCCCTCGGAAGGAACGAAACCATGAACACTCTCCAATCGCATGATCCCGTTTCGCGTCAGGATGATCTTCCCCTCGATGAGCGGTGGCGGATGTCTCAGGAGGCGTATCAGCAGCGTCTGCGGGATGGCGTCGTATCGGTATGGCCCTTGTTCGCCCCGAATCTGCGGATAGACGATCGAACACTTCGCCACGTTTGCCTGTTGACGCTGGTGGCGGCCTTGGCGGGCTGCGCCACACAGGGCAAGCCGCCGCCCGTGATCCCACTCGATGAGCCAGTGCAGGCGCAGCTCGTGCCCGATCCACCCTCGCCGGTGGAGGTGGTCGCCGTCCCCGAACCGCTGGCGCTGCCGGAGCAGTTGAAGCCGCTGCCGGAAGGTGACGAAGCCCAGCCCGGGCCGGAGCCGGCCGACGAAACCGTGCGCGTGTCCAAGGCCAATACCGAGGCGCGGGTCGCGCCCACGCGCGAGGGCTACGTCAATGCCATCCAGGTCTGGCCCTTCACCGATGGCGCGCTGTATCAGGTCTATGCCGCGCCGGGGCGCGTGACCGTGGTTTCGCTCCAGCCCGGCGAAGAACTGGTGACGGTCGCCGCCGGCGATACCGTGCGCTGGATCGTCGGCGACACGTCCAGCGGTGCCGGCGACGAGCTGCGCGTCAACGTGCTGGTCAAGCCTGTCCGCTCGGGCCTCAAGACCAATCTGGTCATCACCACCAATCGGCGCACCTACCTGCTGGAGCTGACCTCGACAGAGCGCGCTTGGATGGCGTCGGTGTCGTGGGACTACCCGAAGGACCGGATGCTGGCTTTGCAGCGCCAGGCGCAGGCCGCGCAGGTGGCGGCGCCGGTTGATACGGGCCTATCGCTGGAGCGCATCCGCTTCCGCTACGCGATCAGCGGCAGCAATCCGTCATGGAAGCCGCTGCGTGCCTTCGATGACGGCGAGAAGGTCTACATCCAGTTCCCTGCCGGCATCGCCCAGGGTGAACTGCCGCCGCTGTTCGTCATCGGCGTGCAGGGCGATGGGCAGTTGGTGAACTACCGCTTCCGCTCGCCGTACTACATCGTGGACCGGCTGTTCGGCGCGGCCGAACTGCGTCTGGGCGGCGACAAGGGCGACGTGGTGCGCATCGAGCGCACCGACGGCGTGGCGCGGAGGAACTGATGATGCGCCAGGACGACACCCCCGAGCCGGTCGCACCGCAGGCGGCCAAGGCAGCGCCCGAGGCGGTAGCGCTGCGCGCCCAGCCGCGTCCGGTCACGCGCTTGAATCGTCGCATGCTGGCGATCCTGGCCGGCGGGCTGTCGGTCGCCGTGCTGGGCGCGCTGATGTGGTCGCTGCAACCGCAGCGACACGGCGCCAGCGAACAGACCGAGCTTTACAACGTCGATCGCGTTTCGCGCTCCGAAGGGCTGGAGCGGCTTCCGACCGACTACTCCAAGCTGCCGCCGGCCGCGCCGTCCCCGGTGCCGGAGCTGGGGCCGCCGCTGCCGGGCGACCTCGGGCCGGCCATCGTCAATGCGCAGCAACCGACACCAGGTTACGCGCCGCCCGGCCACGATCCGGCCGAGGCCGAGCGCCTGGCCCGGTTGAAGGAAGCCGAGGAAGCGGCGGCGTCATCGGTGTTCTTCCGCTCGGGTACGCAGCGCGCCGCGCCGGTGGCGCAGTCACAGGCCACCGTGGCGCCGGGCTTCGCCGCCAATGCGGCGTTCGATCCGATGGCCGCCGGGCCGGCCTCGACGGCAGCCCAGCCTGCCGACCCGACCGCAGTACAGAACCGGCAGGAACAGAAGGAGGCGTTCCTGCAAGGCGGTTCCACGCAAACCCGTAATTCCGGCAACCTGCAATTGCCAGCCTCCCCGTATCAGGTCATGGCCGGGACGGTCATCGCCGGCGCGCTGGTGACGGGCATCAAGTCGGACTTGCCGGGCGATGTCATCGCCACGGTGACGGAGCCGGTCTATGACACGGCCACCGGCAAGTTCCTGCTGATCCCGCAGGGCTCGCGCATCCTCGGTCGCTACAACAGCCAGGTGAGCTACGGACAGAGCCGGGTTCAAGTCGTCTGGAACCGGATCATTCTGCCCGATACGTCGTCGGTGACGCTCGACAACCTGGTCGGCACCGATCCGGCCGGCTATGCCGGGCTGGAGGATGAAGTCGATTGGCATTGGGATCGGATCTTCGCCGGGGCGGCGCTGACGACGCTGCTGGGCGTCGGCGCCGAGCTGGCCGCGCCGGAGAACCGCCAGGACGGCAACCGCATCGTCATCGCCGGCCGCGACAGCGCGCAGGACAGCATCAACCAGGTCGGCCAGGAGATGACCCGGCGCAACATGAACATCCAACCGACGTTGAGCGCGCGCCCCGGTCTGCCGGTGCGTCTGGTCGTGAGTCGGGACTTGGCGCTGCGCCCCTACCAGCCCCTGTTCTTCAACCGAGGGACTTCACGATGAGCACGACCAGGAAGCTGCGGTTGGGACCGCTGCCGAAGACCGAGAACATCAAGCTGACCTTTCCTTGCCCGGCCAGCCTGAAAGCCGACCTCGACCGCTACGCCGCGCTGCATGCGCAGACCTATGGCGAAGCAGTCGATGCCGTGACGCTGATCCCGCACATGCTCGAAGCCTTCATCGCGGGGGACCGGGGATTCAGGAAGGGAAGCGTGAGCAGGACGGTGCCAGCGAAGCCGGGCTGACGATGCACGGTCTCGCCGGCGGCCATCCCTCGAATGCGCAGCCCAACGCTGCGCGTTCTTCGTTCTGGAGGATGGCGACAGAGTGGGCTATGATCGTGCGGCAAGCCCGCCGTCTGCCGGTGATCGTCCCCGATGCAGCACGACTTGGCCCTCTACCGCGACGCTCCCATGTGGCTCCTAGTCCATATGGCCGCCGCCCCGCAAAGCGGCCCGAAGTAGAGCTAACTCCCTGTCTTGTTTAAGCTTTCGGACTCTTGGCGATTTTCGCCGAGGGCTTGACACAGGCCCTTTTTTGTGCGGGCGCTGCTGGAAATCGAATTGTAGAGCCGAGCCCGTGCTCGGCTGGTCATGAACCCCGACAAGTCGCAGGCAAGAAAAAAGCCGAGCATGGGCTCGGCTCTACAGGAGGGCCCTGGCCTACGCGTCAGTCTTCGACGCGCAGCACGGCGCCCGGCTTCAGCACGCTGCTGCCGCTCAGGCCGTTCAGCGACAACAGGGCCTTGACCGGCATGCCGTAGCGGCGGGCGATGGTCCAGGCCGACTCGCCATCACGCACGGTGTGGCGGCGGCTGCGCGGACGATCAGCGATCGCGGCGACGGTCTTGGCCACCTGCGGCGTCGGTGCTGCGGTGGCGACCGGCGCAGCGCTGGCGACCAGGGCGGATGCGGTGTCCGCCACCGTCGCATTGGCAGCCGAGACAGGAGCCAGCACGCGGGTGGTACCCGACGAGGCGCGGCCACCGCCCGCCAGGGCGGGTTGAGGCGGGCGATCCTGGCCGGGTCCAGGGCGCGCTGTGCGGCCCACTGCTGGACGCTGGTGCCGGCGGGCAGGGTGTGGTCCTTCAGCACCGGCACGGTGCGGTCCAGCGAGGCCATCACGCCCGGCTGGTCTTCCACGTCTTCCAGCACGCAGGCCAGGGCATGCAGCTTCTCGACGTAGGCATGGGTGACCGGCGACAGGCCGGGCAGCGCCGACGGCTTGGCGTTCTGCGCGTTCATGCCGGCCTTGCGCATGGACTGCAACACGCGGTACTCACCGGCGTTGTAGGCCATGGTGGCCAGGCGCCAGTCGCCGCCGAACATGCCGTGCAGGGTCTTCAGGTAGCGCACTGCGGCCTGGGTGGAATCGACCGCCGACAGGCGGCCGTCGTAGCCGTTGGCCATGGGCACGCGGTGGTTGCGCGCGGTGGTGGCGATGAACTGCCACAGGCCGGTCGGGCCGCTGCCATTGCGGGCATTGGGCCGGTAGCCGCTTTCCACGAACGGGATCAGTGCGAATTCGGTAGGCAGGTTGGCCTTGCGCAGCTCTTCAACCACGTAGCCGAACAGCACCAGCGCATCGTCATCCTGGTTGGCCAGGCGCGACGGGGCGTGGGCGAACTGCTTCTGCCAGCGCGGGCTGGTGGCCTCGGCATTGCAGGTGGGCTCGGCCAGGCCGTCGCGGAAGCTGGAGAAGATCTCCTGGCCATTGCGGACCGACGCGGCCGGCAACGCGGCCGGATCCAGCGGCAGGGCCGCCGCGGCGGCCAGGTTCTGGCCGATGCCCGCGCCCAGCGACTGGGCACCGGCGGTTCCGGCCAGCCCCAGGACCAGGCCCAAGGCCAGCGGCAGACTTCGGCGCATCATGCGCGGAAGCCGTCTTTCCAGTGCCGGAGACCGGCCATGACGTCGACGTCGTCAACGACGTCGCGGCCCAGGTGCGCCGACACTGCCGCGCGGATCGGCGCCGTGTGCACACGCAGGAACGGATTGCAGTCGAATTCGTTGGCCAGGGTTACCGGCAGGGTGGAACGGTCATCGCGGCGCATGGCCAAAGCCTCCTCTTGGCGCTGCCACAGGGCAGCGTTGGCGGGGTCGACATGCCGCGCGAAGACGGCATTTGACACGGTGTACTCGTGGGCGCAACAAAGCAGCAGTTGCGCGGGCAAGGTACCCAGCTTGCGCATCGATGCCAGCAGCTGGGACGGCGTACCTTCGAACAGGCGTCCACAGCCCAAGCTGAACAACGAATCTCCGCTGAAAAGATGTTCAGCAGTGTGAAACGCGATGTGGCTGCGGGTATGCCCGGGCACGGATAGTACGTGGAACGTCCGGCCCAGTGCCTGAACGCGTTCACCTTCGCCGACCCGCTCGGTCGCTGCAGGGATGCGCTCCTCGACGGGCGCGATGACCCGTACACCGGGAAAACGTGCCTGCAACGCGGGCACGCCACCGATGTGGTCATCGTGGTGATGGGTGAGCAGGATCGTGTCCACGCGCAGGCCCTGATCGGCCAGCGCAAGCACCGGCGCGGCATCGCCGGGATCGACGACCACGGCGGCGCCAGCGTCGTCGATCAACGTCCAGATGTAGTTGTCCGCAAATGCGGGCAGGGCAGTCAGTCGCATAGAATTGGACCATGCCCGCGCTGCAGAGCACCCGTCAAGCGAGCCAGGCCCCGTGGTTCGACACTGAACCGGCGGGCTCCTTGCGCGTGCTGGAGCGGCAGTTGCTGCTGCCGCAGCTGTCCGTCCTGCCGACGCAGCCTTGGCTGTGGATCGCACCGAGTGCGGCCTGGCTGGAGGATGCGCAGCTGGGCGGGCGCGGGCTGCGGCTGTTCCGGCAGGGCCAGGGCTATGCCGGCGACACCCGCTGTGCGCTGCCGCTGCCGCTGGCCAGCGAGAGCGTCAACGCGGTCGTGCTGCAGCATGTGACCGCGGGCGATGCGGAGCGACTGCTGGACGAGTGCGAGCGCGTGCTGATGCCGGGCGGCCACCTGTGGCTGAGCAGCCTCAACCCGTTCAGCCCTTACCGCACGCATTGGCGCCAGCACGGACTGGTGGTGCGCACGCCACAGCGGATCCGCCTGCTGCTCGGCCGCCACGGGCTGGAGTGCGACGATATGCGTTACCTCGGCCCGCTCTGGCGCGGTGCAGGCAGTCGCCGCACGGGCGGTTGGGCGCCGCTGCGCGCGGCCTGCCTGTTCCATGCTGAAAAGCGCACGCTGGCCCTGCCCGGGCCGAAACCGTTGCCGGTGCGTTGGCTCGGCACCGTTGCCACCTGATCTGGAGTTGTATTGAAAACCATCGAAATCCACACCGACGGTTCCTGCCTTGGCAATCCCGGCCCCGGCGGCTGGGCTGCGCTGCTGCGCTACAAGGGCCACGAGCGTGAACTGAGCGGCGGCGAAGCGCACACCACCAACAACCGGATGGAGCTGATGGCGGCCATTTCCGGGTTGGAGACGCTCACCGAGCCCTGCAACATCGTGCTCTATACCGATTCGCAGTACGTGCGGCAGGGCCTGACGCAGTGGCTGCCCGGCTGGATCCGCAAGAACTGGAAGACCGCCGGTGGCGACCCGGTGAAGAACCGCGAGCTGTGGGAGCGCCTGCATGCCGCGACGCTGCGGCACCAGATCGACTGGCGCTGGGTAAAGGGCCACTCCGGTGACCCGGACAACGAGCGGGTGGATACGCTGGCGCGCAACGCGGCCATCCAGATCCGCGACGCCAGCCCGGTAAACTGAGCCCATGCGTCAGATCATCCTCGATACCGAAACCACCGGCCTGGAATGGAAGAAGGGCAACCGCATCGTCGAAATCGGCTGCGTGGAGCTGTTCAAGCGCCGCCCGACCGGCAACAACTACCACCAGTACATCAAGCCGGACTGCGAGTTCGAACAGGGCGCGCAGGAAGTCACCGGCCTGACCCTGGAGTTCCTGGCTGACAAGCCGGACTTCGCGCAGATCGCCGATGAGTTCCTGGCCTTCATCGATGGCGCCGAGCTGATCATCCACAACGCGGCGTTCGACCTGGGCTTCCTCGACAACGAGCTGTCGCTGCTGGGCCCGCAGTACGGGAAGATCACCGATCGCTGCACGGTGATCGATACCCTGGTGATGGCGCGCGAGCGCTTCCCGGGCCAGCGCAATTCGCTGGATGCGCTGTGCAAGCGACTGGGCGTTGACAACTCGCACCGTGCGCTGCACGGCGGCCTGCTCGATGCGCAGATCCTGGGTGACGTGTACATCGCGCTGACCTCGGGGCAGGAAGAGATCGGATTCGGCCTGGGGGATGACGATGGCGGTGGCGCCGGTGCGGCGCTGCAGGCCTTCGATACCAGCAAGCTGCTGCCGCGCCCGCGCGTAATGGCCACGCCGTCGGAGCTGGAAGCGCATGCCGCGCGGCTGGAGCGGCTGCGCAAGAAGGCCGGCCACGCACTGTGGGATGGGCCGAAGGTGGAAGAGGCCGCCAGCGCGTAATGCCTGGAAGAGGTAGTGCCGGCCGCTGGCCGGCATTTGCGTGAACACGTTTCCCGGTGAGCCGGCCAGCGGCCGGCACTACCGCCTCCACGCATGGCGTGGATCTACGGGTTAATGGCAGCGCACCAGGATCACGCTGATGTTGTCGCGGCCACCGCCGTCGAGCGCGGCGGCGACCAGCGTGTCCACGCATTCCTGTGCGCTTGCATCCTCGAAGGCGAGGGTGCGGGCGATGCCGCGGTCGTCCACTTCCTCGGTCAGGCCGTCACTGCACAGCAGCAGCTGCATGCCGGGGCGCAGCTCGCCGCTGGTGGTGGCCACGTTCAGATGTGCCGGATCGGTGACGCCCAGCGCCTGGGTGACCACGTTGCGATGTGGATGCGCGCGTGCCTGTTCGGCCGTCAGGTTGCCCTGCGCGACCAGTTCCTGCACCACGCTGTGATCCTGGCTGAGCTGTGCCAGCTGGCCGTCACGCCAGAGGTAGGCACGGCTGTCGCCGACCCATGCCACTTCATAGCGATTGCCCTGCACGCGTGCGGCGACCACGGTGGTACCCATCGGCAGGGTGTCGTTGCGCCGCCGCGAGGCGCGGATGATCTCTTCGTCGGCGGTGCGGATGGCCTGGGCCAGCGGCGCGCCACGGCGGATCTCGCGCACGATGGTTTCGCGCGCCAGCGCGCTGGCCACCTCGCCGCAGGCGTGGCCGCCCATGCCATCGGCCACCAGCCACAGGGCCAGCTCGCTGTCACCGTAGTAGGTGTCTTCGTTGAGCTCGCGGCGCAGGCCGGGGTGGGTGAGGTGTCCGAATTCGATCATGGTGTGCAGGGGCGGGGTATTGCTGGGGAGACAGGCATCATCGGGGGGCTGCGGGCATCCGGCAAGGCATGCATCCAGGAAATTTTCACTTCATTGACCGGAATGACTTGTCGTCGGCCTGACTTCCTCGTATGATGCGCGTCCCCGGTCCGCCGGGGACCACCCGGAGAGGTGGCAGAGTGGTTGAATGTACCTGACTCGAAATCAGGCAGGCGTTTATAGCGCCTCGGGGGTTCGAATCCCCCCCTCTCCGCCAGATAAAGAAAAAGGGCTGCCGAAAGGCAGCCCTTTTTCTTTATCTGGCGCGGGACGCGACGCGCTCTGCGCGTCGCCCCACACGTTGCTGCGCAACGCGTGGGCCCCTCCCTTTGCCGGCCTCTCCCCGCCCCTGTCGGGGCAGCCCCTCAACAGAGGGGCTTGGTCCTCCAGATGCATCACTGAGATCCGCGCGGTGCGTGGATGCGCGGCGGGCATCACGCCGTAGTGACCCTGTACTGATCTGGCGCGGGACGCGACGCGCTCTGCGCGTCGCCCCACACGTTGCTGCGCAACGCGTGGGCCCCTCCCTTTGCCGGCCTCTCCCCGCTCCTGTCGGGGCAGCCCCTCAACAGAGGGGCTTGGTCCTCCAGATGCATCACGGGAGATCCGCGCGGTGCGTGGATGCGCGGCGGGAATCACGCCGTAGTGACCCTGTACTGATCTGGCGCGGGACGCGACGCGCTCTGCGCGTCGCCCCACACGTTGCTGTGCAACGTGTGGGCCCCTCCCTTTGCCGGCCTCTCCCCGCCCCTGTCGGGGCAGCCCCTCAACAGAGGGGCTTGGTCCTCCAGATGCATCACTGAGATCCGCGCGGTGCGTGGATGCTGTTCCTGCTGGCAGGCTCATCCACGCATGACGTGGATCTACCGGGGATATCCGTGCGGACGCTGCGGGTTACCATGTACGCATCACCTGCTGGAGCTTTTCCCCATGACCGCTGAAATCCTCGTTCCCGTTTCTTTCGGCGAGCTGCTGGACAAGATTTCGATCCTGCAGATCAAGTCCGAGCGCATCAGCGACGAGGGCAAGCTGGCCAACGTGCGCAGGGAGCTGTCGGCGCTGGAGCAGACCTGGATGGCACACCCGGCGGCCGTGAAGGACATCGCCAGGCTGCGTGCCGAGCTGAAGGTGGTCAACGAGCAGCTGTGGGAAATCGAGGACGACATCCGGCTGAAGGAGAAGGCGCAGGCGTTCGACCAGGGCTTCATCGACCTGGCGCGCAGCGTGTACCTGCGCAATGACGAACGCGCGCGCATCAAGAAGGCGATCAACCTGGCGCTGGGCTCGGCGTACGTGGAGGAGAAGTCCTATCAGGATTACGCGCAGCGCGTGTAATCCCGGGCGGCCTGCCGCTCACCCCAGGTGGTCGGCGACGTAGCGTTCGAAGGCAGCGATACCGTCTTCCACGGTGATCAGTTCCATCACATCGTCGAACTCGATCTTGGTGCCCCACTTCAGATCGGTGGCCTGCTTGGCGAGGTATTTGCGTGCCGCATCGTCGTAGCGGTCCACGCAATAGCGACGATCCGAGTACGGGCCGCTGCGGTTCGGATTGCTGGCCGCATGCAGGCCCAGCACCTTGGCGCCCATCGCGTTGGCGATGTGCATCGGGCCGGAATCGGGCGTCATCACCAGGTTGGCGCGGGCCAGCAGGGCGGGCAGCTGCTTCAGCGTGTCCTTGCCTACCAGGTCCAGCGCCGGCGTGTGCAGCTGTGCCTGGATGGCGTCGGCCATGCTGCGCTCAAGTTCGCTGCGGCCACCGCACAGCACCACCTGCCAGCCGCGCGTGACCGCGTGGTTGGCCACGGCGGCGTAGCGGTCGGCGTACCAGTTGCGGCGCACGTGGCTGGAGCAGGGCGAGATCATCAGCACCGGGCGACCATCGTCGCGCCATTGCCCGGCGGCCCACTCATATGCGGACTGCGGCACGGCCAGGTCCCAGCTGACCTCGGTCTGGCGCAGGCCCAGCGGTTCGCAGAAGCTGCCGATGGCATCGAGCACATGGATGCCGGGACGGTCGGGAATGCGTTCGTTGATGAAAAGCCCATGCAGGTCCTTCGAGCGGCTGCGGTCGTAGCCGATGCGGCGCTCGGCCGGAATGAAGGCCGACAGCAGGTTGGCGCGGAACGCGACCTGCATCTGCAGCAGCGCTTCGAAGCGCCCCGGCGGCAGCTGCCTGCGCAGTTCCTTGACCCCGGCCATGCCGCTCTTCTTGTCGTAGGCATGGAAGGTGACGCCGGGCAGGCCGTCGAGCAGCTTGTGGCCGACCTTGTCGATGATCCAGTGGATCGGCGTGTCCGGGCGCGCGGCCTGCAGGGTACGCACCAGGGGCACCACGTGGGTGACATCGCCAAGTGCGGACAGGCGCAGGAGGCACAAGGAGGAGGACGCTGATGCCATGTGTTGTTAGACTCAATGAAATGGTCGCATTCGACGCCAATGAAGCGCTGACGCCATGCCGCGAGGGTCGCGGCATCGGGGCCATTCTGTTCGACCGCGAGCGGCTGCGGCAAGCCGAGATCGGCCTGTTCTCGCCCCAGCACTGGGGCAGCAGGGCCCGGCCGGTGGGCGAGGGCGGCCGCGGCAGCGCCTGGTTCGTCGATGCGCCGTTCGGTGCCAGCGTGCTGCGCCACTATCTGCGCGGCGGCATGGCGGCCCGTATCAGCCATGACCAGTACCTCTGGCGCGGCTCGGACCGGACCCGCAGCTTCGCCGAATTCCGCCTGATGCGCGCCCTGCGCGAGAAAAAGCTGCCGGTGCCACGGCCGATCGCCGCGTTCTACATGCGCGAGGGCCTGCGCTACCGGGCGGCGATCCTGATGGAGCGGATCGAGGGCGTGCGCTCGCTGGCCGACCGCGCACTGGTGGCCGGCCGGGGGGCTCCCTGGGAGGAGACCGGGCGCCTGATTGCCCGTTTCCATCGTGCCGGCCTGGACCATGCCGATCTCAACGCGCACAACATCCTGTTCGATGGCAGCGGCCATGGCTGGCTGATCGATTTCGACCGCGGCGTGATCCGCATCCCGGCGACCGCCTGGCGCGAGCGCAACCTCAAGCGCCTGCTGCGCTCGCTGATCAAGCTGCGCGGCGAGCGCAGCGTGGAAGACGTGCAGAAGGACTACGCGCGGCTGCGCCGTGCCTATGACATGGCCTGGAACCGGGGCACCTGATGGACTGGGCGTTGCGTTTCCTCGGCGTCGGCAATGCGTCGGCGGTCGAGCTGGGGTCGCCGATGTCGGTGATCGAGCGCGATGGGCGCCCATGGCTGACCATCGATTGTGGTGGCGAAGGCCTGACCGCGTTCAAGGCGCACTACGGGCAGATGCCGCAGGCGCTGTTCGTCACCCATGTGCACCTGGACCACGTGGCCGGCTTCGAGCGCCTGTTCGTGGATACCTTCTTCAATGCGCACCGGCGCGGCAAGGTGCGCCTGTACGTGCCCGCCACGGTGGTGCCGCTGCTGCACAAGCGCATCGGGGATTACCCGAACGTGCTGGCCGAGGGCGGTGCGAACTTCTGGGATGCCTTCCAGCTGATCGTGGTGGGCGAGGCGTTCTGGCACGAGGGCGTGCGCCTGGAAGTGTTTCCGGTGCGCCACCACTGGCCGGAGACGGCCTATGGCCTGCGCCTGCAGGGCGCGCTGACCTGGAGCGGCGATACCCGGCCGATTCCGGAGATGCTGGCACGCTTTGCCAGTGACAACGAACTGATCGCTCACGATTGCGGCCTGCACGGCAATCCCTCGCATACCGGCGTGGACGATCTGGAGCGTGAGTACAGCGCCGAACTGCAGGCGCGGATGATGCTGTACCACTACGCCAGCGCGGCCGATGGTCTGGCGCTGGCTGCGCGTGGGCACCGCGTGGCGCAGCCGGGGCAGTGCGTGCCGCTGGCGAGCCCGACCGCCCCGCACGTGCTGGTCCAGGACCCGCCGTGAGCGGTACCGGCCAGCCCGCAGATGCGGCGTTGGCTGCCGGGCTGGAGGCGCTGGAGCGTGCACTGCATGCGCCGCAGGTGCGTGCCGACCGCGAGCAACTGGCCGCATTGCTGGATGAGGATTTCAGCGAGATCGGCAGCTCCGGCCAGTGCTACGACCGTGCGGCCGCGCTGGTGGAGATTCCGCTGGAGCGTGCCCAGGTGCAGATCGAATCGGAGCAGTACGCCGTCTGGCTGCTGTCGCAGGACCTGGCCCAGGTGCGCTACCGCAGCCGCCATCACCTTGATGGGCCGCTGCAGCACTGGGTGCTGCGCAGTTCGCTGTGGCGCCGGCACGGGGACAGATGGCGCATGGTGTTCCACCAGGGCACGCCCGAGGCAGGGTAGTGCGGCGCCATGCCGGGTCAAGAATGCGAAGCCGGAGTCAGATCCCTCTGCCATGCAAAGGGATCTGAGCCCAGTGCGGAAAAGGCGGTGGCCCCGCCGGCTGACCTCGGCGCCCGCGTCGATCGATACCGTTGCTGCCTTCCGGCCCTGGCGGGGTTTTCGACCTAGCGTCGCGAGGGGCCGACGGGGCCACCATAGAGACGTTGGCCGCCCGGTGGGCGGCCAGTTCACGGATCAGGGGAAACAGCGCGCGGCGCGCCGGAGACCACAGCCGGACTGCACATCGGGCTGGCCGATGGCAGACGCGCATTCTAGCCCAGGCAGGCCCATCGACGCCAGCTTCATGCACTGAATCGGCTGTAACCCGCTTCTGGCGGCAGCGGCCGGTACCCACCCCCGTTGCTAGAATGTCGGCCAGGAGGAACGACCTCCCCCACATCGGGAACCAATGACCAGGACGGCCTGGCCCTACCAAGAGGAGGGCCGTCATGGCCTGGATCTATCTGTTGTTTGCCGGCCTGCTGGAAATCGTCTGGGCCGTGTCCATGAAGCAGTCCGAAGGCTTCACCCGGCTCACCCCCACCGTGGTCACCATCATCGGCATGATCGCCAGCTTCTGGTTGCTGGCGGTGGCCATGCGCAGCCTGCCGCTGGGAACCGCCTATACGATCTGGACCGGCATCGGCGCGGTCGGGGCGTTCGTGGTTGGCATTGTGTTCCTGGGCGAGCAGGTCAGCCCGATGCGGATCGGTGCGGCGGTGTTGATCGTTTCCGGCCTGGTGCTGATGAAACTCTCCAGCAGCTGAATTTATTTACTCATGGCGGGGAATGGATTCTCCGCCACATGCAGCAATATGCATTTTCGGCAAAACCATTTTGTCCGCCCCTGTTATTTGACGCACGTCATAAAAATAGCGCGCGTGATTCACATGCCGCTGGCACCGTCGGTCGCACAGTGCCGCCATTCGTCGGGCGAAATCGGGGAGTTTTCGCCTTGACGGACGCGCTGGCGCACCTGTCCCCGGGTGCGATCGCGTGAAGATGTGAAGATTTTCAGGAGTTAATGCCTTCAGGCCTTGTTCCCGTTCGGGGAGCCGGGGTGGGTCGCATTGTCTCCAAAAAACCTGCCAGCTGTGCCATCCGGTCTTTTCATGGAGATTTACCGATGAACCGCATTTACCGTCTGGTTTTCAATCGTGCCCTTGGGGTAATGCAGGTTGCTTCGGAGGTCGCCCAGAACCCCGGCGGAAGCGCGGTCAGCGCAGGGCGGGTGCCGCGATTGCGGGCGCAACAGCTGGCGGCGGCTTTGGCCGCCACACTGGCCAGCGGATCGGCATTCGCAGCGTGCACCGGCACCACAACCGTAAACTGCGACAGCACCACCAACATCAACAACTACTCCAACGCGACCAACGGCCTCACGCTGAACATCGCCGCGGGTGCATTGCTGCGTACGCCGCCGGTCGTAGGTGGCGGCAACGCAGCAACGCTGACCGGCGACAACGTGACGGTCAACAACAATGGCACGATCGATCCGAGCTCGATCATCCTCGCCTCGCCCGGCCTGGTCATCGGCAATGGTTCTGCCAACAACAGCGCGATCGTCGTCAACAACAACGCCAGCGGACAGATCAAGGGTGTCGTCAACATCGCAACGCTGCTGGGCTTCGGTGGACAGGCGCTGGTGGCACAGAATGTCAACGGCACCACCACCATCAACAACGCCGGCCTGATCAGCACGTCGCTGATCGGTGCAGGCAGCGTTTCCGACGCGACCACGGTGGTGACTTATGGTGGTGCAGCCGCCAATGTGGCCAACACAGGCACCATCGACGGACGCGTCGGCCTGGGTGCTTCTGGCGGTAACACGTTCCTCAATGCGGGGGCGGTCAGTGGCAGCGTTCACCTGGGTGATTCAACCGGCGGCAACACCTTCACCGCAGTGTCGGGTTCCAGCGTTGTGAGCGGCGGCGGCAGCGCTCTTGCCGGCGTGATTACCGGTGTCACCGGGGTAAAGGTTGCGGCTGCGGGATCGGTCGACGCCGGTACCGGCAGTGGTGCGGCCAACAACACGCTGGTGTTGCAGAACGTCGTCAGCGGTCCGGGGTCCGGCACCGGCGGAGCGGTGACCACGCTGGGCTGGAACCAGTACCTCAACTTCCAGAAGCTCACCGTTAACAGCGGCACCTGGAACCTGCAGGGTGCGTGGGCGGGTGCAGGTACGACCACGCTCAATGATGGCCTGGTCAATTTCAACAATGCCGGTTCCTTCGGCACAGGGCTGTTCACCGCCAACGGCGGTGCCATCGCCTCTGCCACGGCCGGTCTGAACCTGGCCAACGCTTTCAGCCTTGGTGGCAATCTGTCCCTGGCAGGGACCAATGCGTTCAGCCTGGGGGGCTTGCTGTCCGGTACTGGCGGGCTGACGGTCAACAATACCGGCATCGTTACTCTCGGCGGCGCAAACCTGTTCTCCGGCGGCGTCAACCTCAATGCCGGCGGCCTGGTGCTGGGCAATGCCGGTGCACTGGGCAGCGGCAACCTGACCGTGGGTGGCAGCGCTTCACTGGATACGACGGCGGGCTTCACCCTGGGCAACAATCTGGTGATCAATGGCGGGGGCTCGCTGAACCTGCTGGGCAGCAATGCGTTGTCATTGAACGGTTCGATCTCCGGTGCCGGCAACCTGACCAAGAGCGGCGCCGGCACCCTCACCTTGAACGGCGCCAATGCGCTGACCGGCAGTTTCAACCTGGCCGGAGGCGCGTTGGCGCTGGGCGCGGGCGGCAGCCTGTCACCCACCGGCGCGATCACGGTCGGCGTCGGTACCACCCTGGACCTGTCGGCGGCCGCCAACCAGACCATCGGTTCGCTGGCGGGCCTCGGCGGTTCGGTCAACCTGGGCAGCCACACGCTCACCCTCGCGGGGCTGGGCGATACCAGCTACAGCGGTACGTTCGCCGCAGGCACGGGTGGCCTGGTCAAGCTGGGCACCGGCGTGCAGACCTTGTCGGGCGTGAACAACCTCAGCGGCGGCGTGGCACTCAACGGCGGCGGCCTGCTGCTGGGCAATGCTGCTGCGCTGGGCAGCGGTGCGCTCAGTGTCGGCGGCAACGTGACGCTCGATGGAACCACGGGGGCGCTTGCACTGGCCAACGCGGTCAACCTCGGTTCGGGTGCCAGCCTCAATCTGCTCGGCAACCAGGCGTTGACGTTCAACGGCGTGATCGGTGGCGCCGGTGGCCTGGTCAAGAGCGGTGCGTCGTCGCTGACGCTCAATGGCGCCAACACCTTCGGCGGCGGCGTGGCGTTCAATGCCGGCAGCCTGGTGCTGGGCAACGCTGGAGCACTGGGAACCGGTGCGCTGAATGTTGGTGGCGTGGTGTCGCTCGACACCAGCGCGGCGCTTGCGGTCGGCAATGGCATCACGCTGGGCGCGGGTGGCTCGCTCAATGTGCTGGGCTCGAACGCATTGACGCTGGGCGGCGCCATCGGTGGCACCGGCAGCCTGGTCAAGAACGGTGCAGCCACGCTTACGCTGGGTGGCGCAAATACCTTCACCGGCGGCCTGGCGATCAATGCCGGCAAGGTTGCGGTGGGCAGCGGCGGAAGCCTGGCCGCCGGCGGTGCGGTCAGCCTGGCCGGCGTTGGCGCGGACCTGGACATCTCGCTCGGCGGCAACCAGACCATCGGCGCGCTGTCCGGTATTGCCGGCAGCACGGTGACGCTGGGCAGCAGCACGCTCACCTTCGGTGATGCCACCAACCAGACGTTCGCGGGCGTGATCGGTGGTACCGGCGGCCTGGTCAAGCAGGGCACGGGCATCCAGACGCTGAGCGGCGCCAACACCTTCAGTGGCGGCGTGAATCTGACGGCGGGCGGCCTGCTGCTGGGCGACAGCAGTGCGATCGGCAGCGGGGCGTTGACGGTCAGCGGCAACGGTTCGCTGGATACCACGGCAGCGTTGAACCTGGGCAATGCGATCAACCTCGGCGCGGCCCTGACCCTGCCGGGCAGCCAGAACCTGGCCCTGGCCGGCAACATCACGGGCACCGGCAGCCTGGTCAAGAACGGCGCGGCGACACTGTCCTTGAACGGTACCAACACCTTCAGTGGTGGACTGAACGCAAACGCTGGCGCCCTGCTGCTGGGCAACAGCGGCGCACTCGGCACGGGGACGCTGGGCATCGGTGGCAACGTCTCGCTCGACGGCAGTGCGCCGCTGAACCTGGGCAACAACGTGGCACTGGGTGCAGGCGCCGCGTTGTCGCTGCCGGGTTCGCAGTCGATCACGCTGGGTGGGGTGGTGTCCGGTGCGGGCAGGCTGGTGAAGAACGGTGCCACCACCTTGACCCTCAATGGCGCCAACAGCTTCGGTGGCGGGCTGACCGTCAACGGCGGCGGCCTGCTGCTGGGCAATGCCGGCGCGCTGGGCACCGGTGCATTGTCGGTGGGGGCCAATACCACGCTGGACAGTTCGGTGGCGCTGGACCTGGCCAACAGCGTCAACCTCGGCGCCGGAGCGGTGCTGGATCTGCTGGGCAGCCAGAACGTGTCGCTGGGGGGCGTCATCAGCGGCACCGGCGGGCTGGTCAAGAACGGTGCGGCGACACTGGCGTTGAACGGCGCCAATACGTTCAGCGGGGGCGTCGGGCTCAACGCGGGCGTACTGCAGCTTGGCAACGCACAGGCGCTGGGTACCGGCCAGCTGGACGTGGGCGGCAACGCTTCGCTGGATGCCACTGCGGCGCTTTCGGTGGGCAACACCCTCGGCCTCGCCGCCGGCGCCAACCTCACCGTGCTGGGCAGCAATGACCTGACGCTGACCGGTCCGGTGTTCGGCGCCGGCGGGCTGATCAAGGATGGCGCGGCGCGCCTCACGCTGTCTGGCGCCAACACGTTCGGGGGTGGCACCACCGTCAACGCCGGCACGCTGGCGCTGGGGGCCGGTGGCAGCCTTGCCGCGGCCGGTGCGGTGGATCTTGCCGGCGCCGGTGCGACGCTGGACATCTCCGCAGCCGGTGCCGCGCAGACCATTGGCGCACTCAACGGCGTCGCAGGCAGCCAGCTGGCGCTGGGCGCGCAGTCGCTGACCTTTGGCGGCGCCGGCAACGGCAGCTTTGCCGGCGTGATCGGTGGCACTGGCGGCCTGGTCAAGACGGGTACCGGCGTGCAGACGCTGTCCGGTGCCAACACCTTCAGTGGCGGTGTTGCACTCAACGCGGGTGGCCTGATCCTCGGCAATGCCAGCGCGCTCGGCACCGGTGCGCTGGGCATCGGAGGCACCACCACGCTGGACAGCACGGTGGCGTTGAACCTGGCCAATGCAGTGAACTTCGGTGCGGGCACGCAGCTGACGCTGGGCGGCAGCAACGATGTCACGCTCGGTGGCGTGGTGGCCGGCAATGGCAGCCTGGTCAAGAACGGTGCGGGCCTGCTGACCCTCAACAACACCAACACCTTCGCTGGCGGCCTGACCCTGAACGGTGGTGGCCTGGTCGTCGGTGCGGATGGTGCGCTTGGTACCGGCGCGCTGGCGGTGAATACCAGCACCACGCTGGATGCGGGCGCGGCAGTGACGCTCGGCAATGCGGTCACGCTGGGCTCGGGCGTTGCACTGACGGTGCCGGGCAGCAATGCGCTGACGCTGTCGGGCGTGGTCGGCGGCAATGGCAGCCTGATCAAGAACGGCGCTACCACGCTGACGCTGTCCGGTGCCAACACCTACACCGGCGGTACCACCATCAATGCCGGCACGCTGGCGCTGGGCACGGGCGGCAGCCTGGCCGCGGCGGGTGACGTCACGTTGGGCGCGGGCGCCGGCTTCGATATCTCCGGTGCCGGCAGCAGCCAGACCATCGGCGCACTCAATGGTCTGGGCGGCAGCACGCTGGCGCTGGGCGGAAACTCATTGACGTTCGGTACGGCCGGCAACGCCGCGTTCGACGGCGTGATCAGTGGCGGCGGGGGGCTGATCAAGGTGGGCGCGGGCGTACAGACGCTGTCCGGTGCCAACACCTTTGGCGGCGGCGTGACCCTCAATGCAGGCGGGCTGGTACTCGGCAATGACGCGGCGCTGGGCACCGGTGCATTGACGGTCGGCGGTGCTGCCACGCTGGATACCACCGGCCTGGCAACGCTGGCCAACAACATCGCGCTCAACGCCGGGCTGACCGTGCTCGGGACCAACGCACTGACGCTCAACGGCGTCCTTTCCGGTGCCGGCAGCCTGACCAAGAACGGCAGCGCGACGCTGACCTTGAATGGCATCAACAGCTATACCGGTGGCACCAACATCAACGCCGGCACGCTGGCGCTGGGGGCCGGTGCCAGCCTGGCGGCGAGCGGTACCGTGAACCTCGCCACAGGTGCCACGCTGGATCTGTCTGCCGGCAGCGGCACGCAGGTGTTCGGAACCCTGGTCGGCAACGGTACGGTGAACCTCGGCGCCAACTCGATCGAAGTCGGCGGCGCCACCAATGGCACCTTCAGTGGCTCGATCGCAGGCACGGGTGGCCTGACCAAGGTCGGTACGGGCATCGAGACGCTGACCGGTGCCAACACCTACACCGGCGGCACCTTCATCACTGCCGGTACGCTGGCGATTGGTCCGGGCGGCAGCCTTGCAGCCACCGGCGCGGTGACGCTGAGCGCTGCAGGCACCGGCTTCGATATCTCCACCGCAGGGGCCAACCAGACCATCGGCTCGTTGAACGGGGTGGCGGGCTCGACGGTGAGCCTGGGTGCACAGACGCTGACACTCGGTGGTGTGGGCAACAGCCTCTTCGATGGCGCGATTTCCGGCACCGGTGGCCTGGTCAAGAATGGCGCCGGCGTCCTCACACTGGGAGGCGCCAATCTGTTCAGTGGTGGCGTCGCACTCAACGGTGGTGGCCTGGTGGTCGGCAACAACGCTGCGCTCGGCAGCGGTGCGCTGGCAGTGGGCGGCAACGCGACGCTGGATGCATCGACAGGCGTCAACCTGGCCAACAACATCGGGCTCGCAGCGGGCGCGAACCTCGACCTGCTTGGCAGCCAGGCGCTGACACTGGGCGGTGTGATTTCCGGTACCGGCGGCCTGGTCAAGGACGGTGCGGCCACCGTGACCCTGAGCGGTGCCAACACCTACACCGGTGGTACCACCATCAACAACGGCACGCTGGCGATCGGCGCGGGTGGCAGCCTCGCCGCGACCGGCGCGGTGAACCTGGCCGGTGCCGGCACGTTCGACATTTCGGCGGGCAACCAGGCCATCGGCTCGCTGGCCGGCGTCGCCGGCAGCACGGTGGCGCTGGGTGGCAGCACGCTGACCCTGGGCGGCACCGTGGACAGCACCTTCAGCGGTGCGATCAGTGGCAACGGCGGCCTGGTCAAGAACGGTGCAGGCGTGCAGACGCTCAACGGCGGCAGCACCTTCAGCGGCGGCGTAACGCTCAACGCCGGCGGCCTGGTGGTCGGCAACAATGCTGCGCTGGGCACCGGTGCGGTGACGGTCGCGGGCGCTGCGACGCTCGATTCGAACACAGCGGTCACCCTCGCCAACAACTTCACCCTCAACAACGCGTTGACCGTCCTCGGCAGCAACAACCTCACCCTCAACGGCAACCTGAGCGGCACCGGCAGCCTGACCAAGGAGGGAGCCGCAACGCTGACCCTGAACGGCACCAACACCTACACCGGTGGCACCAACATCAACGCCGGTACATTGGCACTGGGCGCTGGCGCGAGCCTGCACGCCAGTGGCATCGTCAACCTGGCCTCGGGTGCGATCTTCGATCTGTCGGCGGGCAGCGGCACGCAGCAGTTCGGCACACTGGTCGGCAACGGTACGGTGAACCTGGGGGCCAACACGCTGACGATCGGTGATGCCAGCAATGGCACGTTCAGTGGTTCGTTGGCCGGCTCGGGTGGCCTGATCAAGGAAGGCTCGGGGACCCAGACGCTGACCGGCACCAACACCTTCACCGGGGGTACCACCATCAACGCCGGCACGCTGGCGATCGGCGCCGGTGGCAGCCTGGCGGCGACCGGTGCGGTGAACCTGGCCAATGCCGGTACCACCTTCGACATCAGCGCGGGTGGTGCGCAGGCGATCGGTTCGCTGGCAGGCGTGGCGGGTTCGACCGTTGCGCTGGGCGGCAGCACGCTGACCCTCAATGGCGTGGGCAATACCACGTTCGCCGGCACCATCGGAGGGGCCGGTGGCCTGGTAAAGAACGGCGCAGGCATCCAGGGCTTGACTGGCGTCAACGTCTTCACGGGCGGCGTGACCCTCAATGCCGGTGGCCTGCTGCTGGGCAACGACGGTTCGCTGGGCACCGGCGCGCTGACCGTGGGCGGCAACGCCAGCCTGGACGGCACCAGCGCGCTGACCCTGGCCAACACCGTGCAGCTGGCCAATGGCACGCTGACCCTGGCGGGCAGCAACGCGCTGACCTTGAATGGCCCGATCAGCGGCGCTGGCGGCCTGCTGAAAGATGGCGCGGCAACCGTCACCCTGGGCGGCGCCAGCACCTACACCGGTACCACCACCATCAACAGCGGCACGCTGGCGGTGGCGGCCGGTGGCAGCCTGTCCGGTGCCAGCACGGTGAACCTGTCCGGTGCCGGCACGTTGGACATCAGTGCCGGTGGCAGCCAGAGCATCGGTGGCCTGGCCGGCGTGACCGGATCCAGCGTGGTGCTGGGCGGTGCGACCCTGACCACCGGCGGCAACAACGGCAGCACCACCTTCGGCGGTGTGCTCAGCGGCACTGGTGGCCTGGTGCAGAGCGGCACCGGCACGCTGACCTTGAGCGGCGACAACGTCTATACCGGCGGCACCACCATCAATGGTGGCAGCACGCTGCAGATCGGCAATGGCGGCAGCACCGGCTCGGTGCTGGGCGACATCACCAACAATGGCAGCCTGGTCTACAACCTGGGCACGACGGCAACCGTGGGTGCGGTGGTCAGTGGCAGCGGCGGCCTGACCCAGGCCGGTAGTGGCACGCTGGTGCTGACCGGCAACAACACCTACACCGGCGGTACCACCATCAATGCCGGCGGCACGCTGCAGGTGGGCAATGGCGGTGCGACCGGCGCGATCGTCGGTGACATCACCAACAACGGTGCGCTGGTGTCCAACGTGGCCGGCAACACCTTGCTGGGCGGCACCATCAGCGGCACCGGTGGCCTGACCCAGGCCGGTGCCGGTACGCTGACCCTGACCGGCAACAACACCTATACCGGCGGTACCACCATCAATGCCGGTGGCACGCTGCAGGTGGGCAATGGCGGTGCCACCGGTGCGATCACCGGCAATGTCGCCAACAACGGCAGCCTGGTCTTCGACGTCGCGGGCAACACCACCGTCGGCGGCGCGATCAGTGGCAGTGGTGGCCTGACCCAGGCCGGCAGCGGGGTGCTGACCCTGGTCGGCAACAACACCTACAGCGGCGGTACCACCATCAATGCCGGCGGCACGCTGCAGGTGGGCAATGGCGGTACAACCGGCGCCATCGCCGGCGACATCACCAACAATGGTGCGTTGATTTCCAACGTGGCCGGCAACACCGCGCTGGGCGGCACCATCAGTGGCAGTGGCGGCCTGACCCAGGCCGGCAGCGGTACGCTGCTGCTGACCGGCACCAACACCTACACCGGCGGTACCACCATCAATGCCGGTGGCACGCTGCAGCTGGGCAATGGCGGTGCGACCGGTTCGATCGTCGGTGATGTCACCAACAATGGCACGCTGCTGTCCAACGTGGCCGGCAACACCACGCTGGGCGGCACCATCAGCGGCAGTGGCGGCCTGACCCAGGCCGGCAGCGGCACGCTGACCCTGACCGGCAACAACACCTATACCGGCCCGACCACCATCAACGCCGGTGGCACGCTGCAGGTTGGCAATGGCGGCGCGACCGGTGCGATCGGCGGCAGTGTCGTCAACAACGGCAGCCTGGTGTTCAACGTGGGTGGCAACACCACCGTCGGCGGCGCCATCAGCGGCAGCGGCGGCCTGACCCAGGCCGGCACCGGCACCGTGGTCCTGGCCGGCAACAACACCTATACCGGCGGCACCACCATCAACACCGGCGGCACGCTGCAGGTCGGCAACGGTGGCGCGAGCGGTGCGATCACCGGCAACGTCAGCAACAACGGCAGCCTGGTGTTCAACGTGGGCGGCAACACCACCGTCGGCGGCACCATCAGCGGCAGCGGCGGCCTGACCCAGGCCGGCACCGGCACCGTGATCCTGACCGGCAACAACACCTATACCGGTGGCACCACCATCAACGCCGGTGGCACGGTGCAGGTCGGCAACGGTGGGGCCAGCGGCGCGATCACCGGCAACATCACCAACAACGGTGGCCTGGTGATCAACACCGGTGGCACCACCACGCTGGGCGGCAGCATCAGCGGCGGCGGCAGCATCGTGCAGGCCGGCCCCGGTGGCCTGAACCTCGGCGGCAACAGTGGTGGCTTCAACGGTACCGGCCAGGTCACCGGCGGCGGCCTGAATGTCACCGGCACCATCGGCGGCCAATGGACCATCGGCAGCGGTACCACGCTGTCCGGCACCGGCACCATTGGTGGCACCGGCGGTGGCGTGACGGTGTCCAGTGGTGGCGTGCTGTCGCCGGGTAATGGCCCGGGCAACGGCAGCGGCACAGGCAATGGCACCGGCACGATCACCGTGGGTGGCAACCTGACCCTGTCGCCGGGCAGCACGCTGGGCATCGATCTGGGTGCCAGCGGCAGCGATACGGTACAGGTGGGCGGCAGCGCCAACGTGGGTGGCAGCACCGTAAAGGTGAACACCATCTCGCCGAGCACCAGCTACCAGCAGGGCCAGCAGTACACGGTGATCAACGCGGGCGGTGGGGTGAGCGGGCAGTTCGCCTCGGCGAACTCGCCGTCGGCCTTCCTGACCATCACCCCGGTCTACACCGCCAACACCGCCAACCTGCAGATCGACGTGGCGCAGACGGCGGCGTTCACCACCGTGGCCAACACGCGCAACCAGTACAACACCGCTGCGGCGCTGGACAGCCTGCCGCAGAGTGGCGCGGCGCTGGGCCTGTACAACACGGTGCTGCTGTATGACGCCAGCACTGCGCGCAGCGCATTCGACCAGCTCTCCGGCGAAGTGCACGCGGCCAGCCGCGCGGTGCTGCTGTACGACAACTATCTGGAAGAGGGCATCCGCCAACGCCTGGGCAGTGAGCTGCCGACCGTGCGTGGTGAGCGTGCCTCGGCCTGGCTGGCTGGTAGCGGCAAGGTGTTCAAGCAGGATGGCGATGGCAATGGCGATGAGATCCGTTCCAACCGCAATGCGGTGATGGCGGGTGTGGACTGGCAGCTGGGTGAACACGTGGTGCTGGGTGCGGCGGCCGGCAACGAACGGCTGGATACGCGCCTGTACGATCGCAGTTCGCGCGCCCGCCTGCGCGGCAACACGTTCGGCCTGTATGCACAGGGACAGTGGAACAACGGCTTTGCGGTCGGTGGCAGCGTGTCGCGCGGTGACTACCGCACGCGCACCACGCGTGAAGTGCCTCTGCTGGGCCAGACCCTGTACAGCCGCCAGGATTCGGACGTGACCATCGCCCAGGTCGAAGGCAGCTGGACCTGGACCCATGGCAGGACCCAACTGCAGCCGTACGTGCAGTTCACCCGGCACTGGGTCGACAGTGATCGTGCGCTGGAGCAGGGTGGCAGTGCCGCACTGGTGCTGGAAGGCGGCAAGGACACGCTCAACGTCAGCACGGTGGGCGTGCGGGGCCGCTGGGACGTGGGTAGCGGCGCGCGCTTCCCGGCGCAGCTGACCGTCGGCCTGGGCTGGCAGCATGCATCGGGTGACACCGATGTGGCCAGCCGCAACCGCTTCGCGGTCGGTGGCGATGCCTTCGATGTCTACAGCGCGGTGATGGCACGCAATGCGCTGGTCAGCCAGCTCGGCGTGGCGGTCGGCCTGGGTCGCAACAGCCAGCTGTCGATGTTCGTGCAGGGCCAGCACGGTGATGGCCGCCGCGATGTCGGCGGGCAGATCAACCTGCGGGTAGGCTTCTAAGGGGGGCGGGCCAGCGGTAGATCCACGCGCTGCGTGGATCTACCGGCGCGGAGGGAGTGAGACCTCCCGCGCCACGGTGTCGGCACTGCAACCACCTCGCTCAGTTCGCCGCATCCTGCGTGCGTCGACGCAATCCGGCGGGCGGGTCGAACAGGCTCGACGGCACCTCATCGAAAGTGACCTCGGTAACCCGCAGGCCGCGTTCGGTACGCTGGTTGCCGGTGCGTCCGCGGTAACCCAGCAGCAGGCCCGTGCGGGTATCGATCCACAACGTGCCGGAGGTGGTGCCATCAGGGCCATGCGCATTGTCATAGCGCCAGCCAGCAGCGAGGCGCCCCAGGATGAACTCGCCGGGTGCGGGAGAGCAGCGCCCTCCGATCGTGTGGCATGGGGCGGCAGGATCGTACCAGTAGGGACCACTGGCGTCGGCGACCGGCAGCGTGTAGTTGCCGCGCTCGCTCACCAGCCATGCCCGGCCGCGCTGGCCCTGGGTGGTCAGCCATGCATCGGGCGCATTGTCGCCGCGGAAATCAATACGGATGGCAGGCCCGCGCAAACGGATCTCGACCTCGACCTCACCACCAGGCGAGCTTGGACCGAGTGGGCCCAGGCCATAGGCGCGTGCCAGCAATCGCGCCTGTGGAGGTTCGTTGTCAGCAGCGTCCGTGGATTGCGCGGCGGCGGCCCAGGTTGCTGCCATCAACAGGCTGGCCAGCAGCACCTGCATGTCAGCGCGCCAGGTTGTTGCTGTCATGCACGGGGCTCTGCATGCGGACGATCGCGTAGGACTCGATCGGCATGCGGCGATGGCCGGTGATCGGGTCCTCGATCAGCATCGAGGCCGGGCGGAAGCTGTCGCCTTCGCTGACCAGGTCTGAAAGACCGGCAATCACCCGGTCGGCAAAGGGAACGATCAGGGGCATCGGATAGGTGACCTTGATCTTGAGGATGTTGGCGTCCTGCACGCTGACGCGGCTGCTGCCGACACGTGCATCGCGGAAGGCAAGATTGTCGTTCGGCAGCGCATAGCGCCCATCGAACTGGCGCTCGCGGAACTCGTTGTACGCCGCGCGGCTGGGTGAAATGACCTCGATCTTCGGTGACAGCAACGGGTTCTTCCACAGCAGGGCGACCTTGGCGCGGGCGGCGACGGCACCGGCGGCATCCGGCGAGGTCGCGTACAGGGGAGCCATCGCCATTTCCAGTGCGCTGCGCATCTCGGAATGATTGACGCCACTGACTGCGCCGGCACGCGCGGCCTGCAGCGTGGCGAAATCCAGCAGCGACTTGGCGCGATAGATCAGGACGAACTGGAAGATGACCAGGATGAGGAAGACGAAGGCCGGAACCACGATGCAGAATTCAATCAGCGATTGGCCCCGCTGCTGGCGGATGGATGTGCGGATGTGCTTCATTGCAACGCCCTCGTGGATGGCGGTGCCGCAGGCGGAGAAGGGCACCATTGGAACGTCTCGCCCAGCACCGGAGCAATATGCCTGAGGCTGTCCACCGGCATTTCCAGCGTCGAGTAGGCGCCGCGGCACCAGGCGCCGCGCCATGGGCGCACGGCCTCGCGCCAGCCAACGGCGCGCTGATCGCGGTCCAGGAACAACAGGTCGAGTGGATACCCCATGGCCAGGGTGTGCACGCTCGAGCAGGGGGTTATCAGCAGGCCTTGCCCAGGCTGGAGTGGCGCGCGCAACAGCAGGCCGCGCAGCCGCTGGTGCCAGCGATCGGCATGCCAGACGCAGCTGAGCAACTGCTGGTGGTTGCGGATCAGGGCCCCGGTTCTCATGTGCGGGGACTCACAGGATGCCCTGCTGCTTCATCTGCAGGAAGATGAAGTAGGCCAGGACGACGAAGATCAGCGGGAAGAAGAACAGCACCAGCGGCAGCATCATCTTCACCGGCGCTTCCAGGGCCAGCTTCTCGGCGCGAAGGAAGCGCTCTTCGCGGCGCTGCATGGCCTGCGAGCGCAGTGTGTCACTCAGGCTGGCACCCACCCGGTCCGCCTGGATCAAAGCGCTGGTGAAGCTGGTCACCTGGGAAATGTCGGCGCGATCGGACATGCGCCGCAGCGCTTCGGCACGCGGAAGGCCGGCGCGCAGATCACGCAACATGCGCGAGAACTCCTGTGACAGCGGACCGGGTGGCCCCTTGTCGACGGACTGTTCGATCGCACCGGTGATGTTCAGGCCCGCTTCGACGGCCATGGTGATGAAGTCGAGGAAGATAGGCAGGTCGCGGATCACATGCTTGGAGCGCGCTTTCCGCCGTTCGCCCAGCCACAGCGTGGGATACATCCACCCGAAGGGTGCGCCGAATGCCAGGGCCATCAGCACGGAGCCGACTCCGAACCGGCCCAGCAGGATGATGGTGAGCAACAGGAAGGTACTGGCCACGGCGGCGGAGACGATCCGTGCGCCATACAGTTCTTCCGGTGACAGCACGAAGTCCTGGCCGGCCGACTGCAGGCTGCGATGCGCGCGCTCCAGCTGTGCCGAGGACAGGCGCGGCCCGGCCAGGCGCGTAGCGACCGTAATCAGCGGCCACAGGATGCGCAGCAGCAGCGGCAGCGGATCCTGGTAGTTGCGCTGGTCCACCTCGACCGACTGCACCAGTCCGCGCAGCGCGAATGCAAGCAGCCCAACAGCGGCAGCGGCAAGCAGTGCGACCAGGATGAGCAGGGCGTTCATATATCGATCGTCATGATCTTGCGGCACATGCGGTAGCCGAGGTATTCCAGTACCCCGATCAGGGCCATGACGCACCAGCCGATGAAGGTGTGGAACATGGGGTTCATCGTTTCTGGAT
The DNA here is from genome assembly GCF_000284595.1 of Stenotrophomonas maltophilia D457. Lineage (GTDB taxonomy): Bacteria > Pseudomonadota > Gammaproteobacteria > Xanthomonadales > Xanthomonadaceae > Stenotrophomonas > Stenotrophomonas muris. The sequence continues at coordinate 1,071,955 of NC_017671.1, forward strand.
AGAACAGCACGAGGAAGCCGACAAGGCCGGCTGGCAGCATCGCCATGACGATGCCCTGCAGGCGCCCCTGCGCGGTAAGTGCCTTGACCTTGCCTTCCATGATGAGCTTGCGCCGCAGCGTTTCGGCGAGCGTGGAGAGGCTCTCGGCGAGATTGCCACCAACCTCGCGCGAAATGCTGACGGCGGCCACGAACAGCTTCACGTCGGCAATGGGCACGCGGGCGGCGAAGTTGTCCAGCGCCTCCTCCGTGCGCACGCCCATGTGCTGCTCGCGCAGTACCAGTGCCAGCTCCTGGGCCAGTGGAGGCAGGCCGTCATGGGCCAGTGCTTCCAGCGCAGGATTGAAGCCGACGCCGGCCTTGAGGCTGCCGGCCAGCATCAGCAGCCCGTCGGGCAACTGCTGCTGGATCTGGTCGAGGCGGCGCTGCTTCAGCCAAAGGTAGATCTTGCGTGGCGCTATGGCCAGCAGGATCAGGGCCAGGATCGGCAGCAGCAGGTTGCCGCCGGTGACGATCCACAGCAGCACGGGAATCGCCAGCAGCATCAGGACATTGGTCCTGAACAGCACGCGCGGGTCGACGAACAGGAACATGTCGGCCAGATTGACCCGCGCCTGGTCCATGAAGTTGGCGCGGTAGCGGTCCATGAAGCCGGAGCTGGCACGCGCCAGCAACAGCACCGAGCCCGTCACGCAGGCAAAACACAGCAGGGCGATCAGCAGGATGTCACTCATTCCGCCGTCCCCCGGTACGGAAAATGTCCAGGTCAACGGCGACGCCGCGCTCGGCAAGCTCTTCATAGAACTCCGGCACTGCACCGGTCGCGACGAACTCGCCCACCACCTTGCCATCGCGTCCGGCAGTGGAGCGTGCCTTGAACAGGAACACATCCTGCAGCTGGATGGTTCCGCTTTCCATGCCCGTCAACTCAGTGATGTGGCTGACCTTGCGCGAACCGCAGGGGAAGCGCTTCTGGTGCACGATCAGGTCCACTGCCGACGAGATCTGTTCGCGCACCACCGTCATCGGCAGCTCCATGCCGGACATCATGACCATCACTTCCAGGCGCGACAGCGCCTCGCGCGGATTGTTGGCATGGGCGGTGGTCAGCGATCCTTCGTGGCCGGTGTTCATGGCCTGCAGCATGTCCAGTGCTTCGCCGCCGCGGCACTCGCCGACCACGATGCGGTCCGGGCGCATGCGCAGCGCGTTGCGTACCAGGTCGCGGATGGAAATGTGGCCCTTGCCTTCCATGTTGGGAGGACGCGCTTCCAGGGCAACCAGGTTGGGCTGGACGAGCTTCAGTTCGGCCGCGTCCTCGATGGTGACGATGCGATCGGTATCGGGAATGAAGTTGGAAAGGATGTTGAGCAGGGTGGTCTTGCCGGAGCCGGTGCCGCCGGTGACGACGATGTTGCGCCGTTCGCGCACCGCAACGATCAGGAATTCCAGCATCGGCTGGCTGAGCGAACCGAAGGTGAGCAGGTCCTTTCCTTCCAGCTTGCGCTTGGCGAACTTTCGGATGCTGATGCTCGGGCCGCGCAGCGCCACCGGCGGAATGATGGCGTTGACGCGGGAGCCATCCTTCAGTCGCGCGTCGACCATCGGCGAGCTTTCGTCGATGCGGCGACCGAGGGGCGTCACGATGCGCTCGATGGCTGACAGCACCGCGCGGTCACTGGTGAAGACAATGGGGGACCGTTCGATCCGGCCCGCACGTTCAATGAAGATCTGGTCGTGCGCGTTGACCATGATTTCCGTCACCGTCGCATCGTCGATCAGGTCTTCCAGCGGGCCGAGGCCGATGGCCTCATCGAGCACCTCCTTGGCCAGCCTGCGTGGGTTGATCGTCTTGGGCAGCTCGGAGAACTCCCGTTGCATCACCTCATCGATCAGCTTGATCGTGGCGTTGCGCAGCGACTCATCGTCCATGCTGCGCACGTCAAGCCGGCGCAGGTCCATCTGCTTGACCAGCGAGGCATGCAGCTTTGCACGATAGACCGCCATGTCCGGCGGCAGCTGCTCCGGCCGCGCCAGCTGGCGTTCGCTGGATGGCTGCGCCGGTGCGGGGGCCGGTGCGGGCGTGGCGTCCACCGGTACATCGTTGGCCGCGCCCGCATTGAAACTTCCAGCATCGGCGGTGGGTTCGGCCGGCGGGTCGTCGTCCACCACCTGCAGCAGGTAGTCGCCGATCTGCACGCGGTCACGGCTGGTGAGCGGGCCACGGCTGCCTTTGACCTGTTCGCCATTCACCAGTACCGGCGAGCGGCCTCCCAGGCTCTCGATGAAGATGCCCTGGTCCTCGCGCTTCAGCGCCGCATGGCGTTGGGCGATGCTCCAGCCCTGCAGCACCACCAGGTTGCCGTCGCCACGGCCGATCCCGCATTCACGGTGCAGGCAGCGGACACGTCGCTGGTCGCGGTTGGGTGTGTCGATGAGGATGTTGAACATGCGACGGCTCCGGTCACTGCACGAAATCTTTGTTCCGGCGCGGCATGGCCTGCTGGCCGCGCTCCTGGATCTGTCGCGCACGCTCCAGGCCATCGAGGTTTTCCTGCGAGCCCGGCGTCACCACGCGCGGAGTAACGAACATCACCAGCTCGGTACGGTTGCCACGGAAGCCATCGGAGCGGAACAGCTTTCCGAGGATCGGGATATCGCCCAGCAGCGGCAGGCGCTTGGCATCCTGCTGCGCGCTGGAGTCGATCAGCCCGGAGATGACGATGGTTTCCCCTGCGTGGACATTGATTTCCGACTCGGTGCGGCGGGTGGTGAAGCCCGGAACGCCCTGCACGGTCACCGTCGGATCGACACGGCTGACCTCAGCCAGGATGCGGGTGGAGATGTCCTGGTTGAAGTTGACCAGGGGCTCGATGTCGAGCTTGATGCCGTATTCCTTGTAGTCGACGGTGACCTGGCCGAAACCCTGCGGAACCGGGATCGGCACTTCGCCGCCGGCCAGGAACTTGGCCTGCCCGCCGCTGCGGGCGCTGAGTTGGGGCGAGGCCAGCAGGAACGCCTTGCCCTTGTTCATCATCAGGTTGATCGCCGAGCCGATCTGCGTGGCGATGCCAAAGAAGGCCTGGGTTCCCTGCAGCTTGTTCGGCAGCAGCACGCCGTTGGCCGGGCTCTGCTCGGGGTTGATGCGGTAGTAGTTGTTGTTGGTGAAATCCTTGACGATGCCCGCCACCGGGCCACGGATGACGTTGTCCCACTGGATGCCGAGTTCTTCCAGCGCATTGGTGTCGAATTCCATGATCTTCACGTCCATCTGCACCATCGGGCGCATGCCCACCGGGTCGGCAGTAGTGAAATTCAACACCGTCGGGTAGATCTTCTGGATCGCATCAATGCGGCTGCCGATGCCCGGGTTGATGTCCTGGCCGGTAATGACCACACGGTCGGCGACCGCATGCACATTGATCTTTTCCACGTCGGCCAGCAGGGTACGGATGGTCTCGGCCAGGCTGACGGCATCGTTCTCGGAGATGTCCACCTGCACCTGCAGCTGCTTGCCGTTCTGCAGCCACAGGTGAACCGTGGTGGAGCCGGGCTTCATGCCCATCATGATCAGGTCGCGCGGGCCGACGTTGGTGACCTCGAGCATCTCGCCACTACCGACGGCCACGCGCTTGAGCCCGCTGGGCAGCGTGTAGACGGCGGCCTGGCCGGCATAGATCCGGGCGCGGGTGGGCAGTGGCACCGCGGGCATGGCCGACGCGCTGGTGCGATAGGCGGGATCGGGAACCGGCGCCGGGAAGGCGCTCTGCCCACCGGGTACCGGTGCATGGTTGGTGTTGGGCTGCGGTTGCGCCTGGACAGCAGGGCGCGGTGCGGCCATGACCGGTACCGGGGTCAGCTGGGTGCCGGTGGTCTGTGCCACGGCCAGCAGTGGCGAGGTGACAACAGCGATGGCCGCAGTGGCGGCGATGAGGCTGCGGATTCCATTATTGCTGCGCATTCGTCGACCCTTTGCCCCCAATGATGAATTGCACGCCAGCACGACCCTGCGTGCCGTTGCCGAGCAGTTCCCTCTGCGTCATGCCACTGAGGCCGAACGCACCACGATCCTCCACCTGGCGAAGCATCACCCGCATCGAACCGGCCTTGGCGGCGACCGTGAGTCGCTGCGCCTGTGCCGGTGTCAGTTCCAGAGTGATGTTCGAATAGCCCTGCTGGTCTTCCGAGGCCGGCGTTTCGCCGACGCGGTTGCCGGTTGCCAGCACGTTGATGTCCTCAAGCAGCGGCAGCACCCGGGCACCGGTCTGTTCCTGCTCGACGGTGAGCAGGATGTCGACGTGATCCCCGGGAGCAATCATGCCGGAGATCGAGTTCGTCTCGTCCACCTGGAGGGTGTAGCCCACGTTGCCCTTGGCGATCACGCGCGAGAACTGGTCGTACAGCGGTACCAGTGCACTGGCACCCAGCGGTGCACCTTCGCGGATCGGCGCGCGCAGCATGCGGCCGCTGTACTCGGACACATTGTCCGGCGTGATCGCATCGGCAGGCGGCAGGTCGGCGGGGACTTCGCGCACTGCAAGGTCGGCAACGGTGACAATGCTGCCCGGCTCCATGTCGGTCTTGGGCACGGCTACCGGCACCATTTCCACCGGCGGAGCGGCACGCTCGTTCACCGCCTTCTGCACGTAGCGCACGGCGACCAGGGCCGCGAACAGGCCGAGCGCGAGGGCGATGATGATGAAGACGACGTTGCGGTTGGCTTTCAGCGGGAGCGCCTTCATACGACTCCCATCGACAGCATGTAGGTGAACCCCTGGTACGCCTTGCGCAGTGAATCGATCAGCTCGAGCACGATGTTCGGCTCGGCGACCAGGACCAGGACACCGACGGAAGCGACCACGGCGTACTCGATCAGTGCGGCCCCGCGCTGGCGGCGTAGGGACGGGGGAATGCGTTTTCTCATGGCGGTGGTCTCAGTGCTGCGACTGGTTGACGACAATCGAGGTTCCCTGCTCGTGCCGGTTGAAGGTCATGGTCATTTCCTGGCTGCCCTTGCTGTAGCGGACAACGCACTGCAGCGCGATCATCGAACACCCCGCAGGGCCGGAACTTCGGCTCCAGCCGTCCGCAGGGAGGCGGCTGGCATAGAAGGCATCGGTCTGGAACGGAGACAGCGTGCTTTCCATGGACAGGCTGCGCCCGGGCGTGTCCAGGTAGGTGATGTCGTTGATCACCTGCGTCCCGGACGGTTTCGGGAAATCGGCGCCGGCCGCGGCATCGGGCTTGCGCTTGAGCAGGCGTGTAATGCCGATCTGTGACTGGCTGCCACTGCCCTTGGCCGATACCTCGATGGTCACGTAGTACTCGCCGTGTGCGTGGCCGATCACGGTCTTGCCGCCGACCTCGTTGATCACGGTCTGCCCGGGCCATTCGCGGTTGTAGTAGCTGACGATGGACGACACCGGCAATGCGGACGTGAAGCGCGAGATGCGCATGGGCAGGCCGTTGTAGAGCATGTCCTTGGCCACCCACTCGCTCTGCGCGCCCTCGGGCTCGGGAATGTCCGGCCAGGACGCGGCCAGCGCAGGCCAGGCGAACAGCAGCGCGGCCAGTGCCGCCAGCAGGTCAACGCGACGGCGCATAGGCAGGCAACTTGTCGACAGGCACCACGTCGGGCGCGATGTAACCGGGATCAAGCCTGCTCAGCGTCCCGATCATCGGGATGCCGGAGAGGCCGTCAAACGCCTTGGCGATGCCCGCCATGTGCTGGGATGGCACCAGTGGCTTGACCTGCGCGATCACCGAGCGTGACGAGTTGACCTTGAGCCCGGAACCGGCTGCATTCCAGGGGTCGGCCAGCACCACATGGGTGGCCTGCAGCTTCAGGCCCAGCGAATCGAAGGGTTCCAGATAGGCGGCAGCACTGCCGTTGGCACTTTTCAGATCCTGCACATCCAACCGCAGCTGGGCCTGGGTCAGGCCGTTGCGGTTGGGCGGGAACGAACCGAACATCGAGGTCACGTCGCCGATCTTCTTCATCATGCCGCCTGCCGACGTGCTGGTGTAGGAGACCAGGGCGAGGTCACCGCGCCGCACCAGCGGCTGGTTGGAGAAGGTATTCATCAGGACGTCGCCGACGGCGGCATCGCGTGCGCCGGTCTGCGCCTGGCTGACGATGGGATCGTTGGCACGCCCGAAATAGCGGTCGACGGCAAGATCGCGCTGGCGGCCGCTGGCCGGCAGCTTGTAGTCCGGCGATACGGTGGCTTCCCAGGCGATCGCGCGCGCGGCCTGCTGGGTGGCCTGGCGGGCGTGGATGTACTTGGCCAGGATCGGGATCAGCAGGAAGATCGGCACCAGCACGGCGCAGAGCACGGCGACTTCGGTGAGACTCTGGCCGCGCTGGCGACGCGCGCCGCGGAATGGGCGTTCCCTGTCCATGGCTACCTCAGCAGGTCATCGTTGGGAGGACGGTTCGCGCGGTACCTCGAGGTCGCCGCGTTCAAAGGGTTGGCCCACCGTCATGCGCTGCGTGGTCAGGCGGGTGCCATTGCCGTCGAGGGGTTCCTGCTCCAGGACAATGGCGTAGCGGCTCGGCCGGTAGTCGTTCAGTGCACCGGGGGTGAAGCCCCAGCTGGCACCAGCCGACCACACGCACTGGCTGAACCGTCCGTTCTCGTCCTTCCACACGTTGCACGGCTGGCCAGCGACCCTGCGGTTGCCCGCGCGCTGGAAGCCCGGCGAGGCGCTGCCTTCGTCGGCTTCGGCGGCAAAGCGGGTGAGCCCGTCGCTGTCGGCGGGGGACTGGCTACGCTCTCCCGTTGCCAGATCGACCTGCTCCACGCCGGAGGCGCTCTGGGTCTCCTGCAGGCCGGTGGCCTCCAGCCGGAACTGGCAGCTGGTCGCAGGGCCATCGTTGAGCAGGCGCCATTCGCGGGTACGGAACACTTCCTCTTTGCTGGAAAGCCAGGCTTCGTAACGAACGGTTCCCAGGCGGGCGACATCGGCGTCATCCAGTGCGCGGGTCGGCAATCCTGCCGCCTGGCAGTCGCTCAGTGCCTGCTGGTAGCTGGTGCGCGCCGCGTTGCGTCCATCCACCAGGGTTTCGGCAATCTGGTCAAGATGGATGCCCGGCATGTTCCTGGCAGCGGCGGGCTCGCCGTTGTCCGCCGCGCTGCCACAGCCGCTGATCAGCAGTGTGGCGATCGACAGGTGCAGGCGATTGAAAACAGCAAACGTCATGGCATCAAGGCTCCGGCTGCCGCCAGGGCAGCCTTGGTGGTGGCATCGGTCTTGACCAGTCGTGCCTGCCAGTAAGGGCTGAACAGGTTTCCGGTTTCACGCTTGCGGTCATCGCGGCTGAACATGCGCAGCTGCACCGGGCGGTCGAAGAACACCTGCGCGGAGGAAAGTGCGGCGATCTTGTTGTTGGCCATCCTGTCCGGCAGTTCCATCTGCGAGCCGGCCGGGGCGCCGATGCCGGCGCCGGACGTGGTGCGCGCGCTGGTGCCGGCGGTCTCGGCATAGATGGTGAAGACCGGGCCGACCTTGTCGCGGTCACGATCATTCTCGGCGTAGGGCTGCAGTGCCTGCCCGGCCTTGACGTCGTGATAGTCGCGCAGGCCGTTGTAGCCGGTGAAGAAGGCCTTGCGATGCTGGCCATTGGCGAAGCGCACGTTGGCATCCTGGCTGCGGTCGACAATCCACGCCGCGCCACGATTGCGGCGCACCGCTTCGCCATACGGGCGGTAGCGGCGGCGGTCCCAGTCCGAGTACCAGCCGTTGCCGTTGCCGAAGCCGTTGAGGAAGCGCTGGTTGCGATAGCTTTCCACGGCCTGCGCACCGCCCCAGCCGACTGGAATATCGATATCGGAAAGCGGCCATGGCAGCGGAAGCTCGACGGCCATGGTGTCCAGCGCTGCCCATCGGTTGTAGTCGACCATGTCGGTGCCGCCGGACTGCACCAGGAAGCCGAGGAAATCATCGCTGCGGCTCTTGCTGAAGCCATCACGCGACTGCATCACCACATTGCGGAAGCGGTCGGCGCCCTGGCGCTGCGTGGCCGAGCCACCGTTGGCGGTACGGGGAATGCTGTAGCGCTGCAGCAGCCGGTTCTCGGCCGTGGCCAGTTGCGTGCCGAGCACCGCGGTTCCGATGGTGCCCAGCTGTGCCTGCGGTGAGTTCCGCTGCAGCACATCCTTGGCGATGGTGTAGCTGTCCAGCCGCGATACGCCCTCGATGACGAGCTGCACCGAGGCGGCGAACATCATGTTGAGCTTGTCGATGGCGATGATGGCCGCCTGCGCGACAGGCTGGAACGCCTGGCGGGTGACCTTGAGAATGCGTTCGGCGACCTTGAAGGCGGTTGCCAATGCCTTGAACACCACGCCGATGTAGGGAATGGCGGAGAGCACATCCAGCGTGGTGCGGATGACGATGGAGGTGGTGTGCATCTGGTTCAGCCACGAATAGAGGCTGATCGTCTGTGCCACGGCCACTTCGTTGGCAACGCGGGCACGGTTCATGTAGGCCGCGTAGTTCAGTGCGCGTGCCTGCTGGATCGCAACGCTGTAGGCGGCGGCGTCAGCCGCATTGACCAGCTCCACCTTCTTGTTCACCACCTGCCCTGTGTTGAACAGCAGGACAATCCCGATGCATAGAACCAGAATGAGTGCCAGCCCGAGAACCATTGCTTGGCCGGCGACCGTTCGGTGGCTGGAAACGCCCCGGGCCGCACGGCTTCGTGCCAAAGCCAATGCGCTGCGCATAACGAATTCCTGGGCCGGAGGCCATGGCTGCCCGTCGCGCGCCGCGTGCGGTGCGCGCAGGGAGATTATGCTGGGAGGGCCCTGGCGGCTTCATGCCGCCAGGGCTGGGGTATTACTTGTTCTTGTACGCGTCCATGCCCTTGGTTTTGTCAGCTTCCTGCTGGGCGCTGTTGGCCTGGTTCTTGGCGCGGTTGATCGACTGCGTCGCGCTCTGGCCGGAAAGTTCTTTCGACATGCCTGCCACCTGGCTGCGAACCGTGCCTCCGAAGAAGGTGACGGCTCCGATCGCGGCGATGGCGATCAGCGCGGTGATGATGATGTACTCGGTCATGCCCTGACCGGCCTGCTTACGGGAAAAACGGATGTGACGACGGCTGCGTTCCATGTATTTCCTCCTTGATGGCAGGAATCCTCCCGGGTGTGCGGGATATTCGGCGTGTCCGCTGGGGGATCCTGATTAATGGCAGGGCGAGGTAAAGACAGGAAGCTCACACCCTGGTTCGTCGAAAATTTGTCGCTTGTTCGAGAACGGGGCCAAGCCTATCGACAGAAAATTGACGATACAAGTCAGGTTTTTCCGATATGCAATGAAATATCTGAAAATGTGATGCACATTGCAGATTAACAATTGTCTGCACATAATCACGTCAAATTTGAGCTAGATGCACCGCTTTTCGTTAAGGAAATTAACACTTAACTGACATATTTGTGTCACGCAGGCGGCTTGTGGTGCCGGAATATTGGCGCGCTACAGAGGGCGCGTGCACGGCCTGCTTCTTGTTCGAACGGCATGAGAGATCCGCGTGTTTTTATCTCGTTGCATCCGCGGCAAAACAAATGACCGTGCGGCGCGGAAAAGAAAAAAGCACATGCAGGGCATGTGCTTTTTCCGGAGTGCTTCAACGCAGTAACGTCGTGGTGATATCAGCGCTTGACCAGTTCCACGCGACGATTGGCGCGACGCCCTTCTTCGGTTGCGTTGTCGGCGACCGGCTGGCTCTGCCCATAGCCTTTCGCGCTCAGGCGTTCGGCTGCGATTCCACCGCCGACAAGACGCGTGCGCACCGACTCCGCACGCGCCTGCGAGAGCGTCTGGTTGTGCGATTGGCTGCCGCTGTTGTCGGTGTGTCCTTCAACGGAAAGGCGAAGCTGTGGGTCGGCCTTCAACAGCTGGGTGACCTGTGCGATCTGCGGTTCCGAATCGGGCAGGATCTCGGCGGCGTCGGTTGCGAAGTTCACCTGGATGGATACCTTGCCACTGCTGTCCAGTGCCTGTTTCAGCGTGTCCGCTTCAATGACCTTGGCCGTGATCTGCACCGGTTTTGTCTCTGCGACGAGCAGGCCGCCGGAGTTTCCACCCGAGCCCAGGTGAATCCAGATATCGCGATCTTCGCGATGGATGACATAGGTTTCTGCGGGTTCGTTGTAGATGTCGCCGATGCCGCCGACATAGGTGGTCGCCGCCTTGCTGTTGCCGATGTCACGCGATGCATCGGCCGGTATGGTGCCGGAGAAAATGCGCTTGCCCCCCAGGGCCTCGACCAGGCTTTGTACATTGCGGCTGAGCTCCAGCTGCGAATAAGGGTGATCGCTGCTGCTCTGCAGGACCGAAGAATGAACCTTGCCTTCAATCCATTCCACGCGATCGCCGGTCCAGAACGGTACGCGATCGAATTCGCTGTCTACGACGTCCTGGCTGGTGTAGCCCTGCGGCAGTCCGAGATAGGGGAAGCTGCCGATCGTTGCCTGCGATACGGGCAGCTCGGCAACATTGAACGCTGCGGCCTTCTGGCTTCCATCCGTGGCCGCAGCCGCCTGCGGTGATGGTTCGGCTGCGGTGCTGGAAGGTGCGGCCGAGGAAGCGCCACCCTCTGCAGGCGCTTCGCCAGCGCGCTTGCAGGCACCCAGTGCCAGTACCAGGCTGGCGGCCAACAGGCTCGCGCGCACTGCGGACATCGTCGATCCGTGCTTCTGCGTCATGAACGCACCTGCTTCATCAGTTCGTTGCAGACTTCGCTGGTGGGCTTGTACTGGCCCTTCTTCCAGGCATCGGTGATCTTCTTCTGTGTCTGCGCTTCGGCCGTGTCATAGGCCTGGTCGAAGCCTGCTTCGGCGCCGAACACGGTTTTTGCCTGTGCCTTGTGGCTTGCGCGCAGCTTGGCGGCCTGTTCCGGGGTTGCGCCGCACGCCAGGGCATTGCCTGCATGCGTGCCTCCCAGTGCGCCGAACTGCGCCGCACCGCCGCCCTGTGCGACTGCGGTGCCGCTGCCGATCAGCAAGGCGGAGGTGATCACTAGCTTCGTCATGAAATACCGCATGTTGATGTTCCTCATCCGGCCCGATAGCGGGCATCAATCCCCTGTGGCCCGAGCATAGCAACAGGCAGTGAGTGCCAGCGTGTCGTTGCATCGCCACGGCACGGCCAGTGGTCAGGGCGTGGACAGGAAGCGCGGGGTGCCACGACGTGGGGCAGATCCTGTCGTTGGACGGCCATCGAACGTGGAAGCGGGACAGCCGACCAGGCATCCCCGCACGGCGGAAACCCATTGATGGATCTGGAGCAACAAGCCCCTCTGTTGAGGGGCTGCCCCGACAGGGGCGGGGAGAGGCCGGCAAGGGGAGGGGCCCGAACGTTGCGCAGCAACGTTTGGGGCGAAGCGCGCGCAGCGCACTTCGCATCCCCCGCCAGTGGCTTCTGCGAGGTACAGCCGACCAGGCATCCCCGCACGGCGGAAACCCATTGATGGATCTGGAGCAACAAGCCCCTCTGTTGAGGGGCTGCCCCGACAGGGGCGGGGAGAGGCCGGCAAGGGGAGGGGCCCGAACGTTGCGCAGCAACGTTTGGGGCGAAGCTCGCGCAGCGCACTTCGCATCTCCCGCCAGTGGCTTCTGCGAGGTACAGCCGACCAAGCATCCCCGCACGGCGGAAACCCATTGATGGATCTGGAGCAACAAGCCCCTCTGTTGAGGGGCTGCCCCGACAGGGGCGGGGAGAGGCCGGCAAGGGGAGGGGCCCGAACGTTGCGCAGCAACGTTTGGGGCGAAGCGCGCGCAGCGCACTTCGCATCCCCCGCCAGTGGCTTCTGCGAGGTACAGCCGATCAGGCATCCCCGCACGACGGAAACCCATTGATGGATCTGGAGCAACAAGCCCCTCTGTTGAGGGGCTGCCCCGACAGGGGCGGGGAGAGGCCGGCAAGGGGAGGGGCCCGAACGTTGCGCAGCAACGTTTGGGGCGAAGCGCGCGCAGCGCACTTCGCATCCCCCGCCAGTGGCTTCTGCGAGGTACAGCCGACCAGGCATCCCCGCACGGCGGAAACCCATTGATGGATCTGGAGCAACAAGCCCCTCTGTTGAGGGGCTGCCCCGACAGGGGCGGGGAGAGGCCGGCAAGGGGAGGGGCCCGAACGTTGCGCAGCAACGTTTGGGGCGAAGCGCGCGCAGCGCACTTCGCATCCCCCGCCAGATAACTGAAAAGGGCTGCCTTCGGGCAGCCTTTTTCAGTTATCTGGCGGAGAGAGGGGGATTGTCGGGTGCATCCATGCACCCGATCCCGGTGCGCGCTGCGCCCCGGGACCCGCCTTCGGCGGTCCGGTTCTGCTCCTGCAGAACCGTCGAACCCCGGCAGGGCTTCTCTCGCCCGATGCTCTCCGCCAGCCAAATAAAAAAGCCGCCCAGAGGGCGGCTTCTTCATTTGTCTGGCGGAGAGAGGGGGATTCGAACCCCCGAAGCGCGGTTTAGACGCTTACACACTTTCCAGGCGTGCTCCTTCAACCACTCGGACACCTCTCCGGATCCCTGCCATCGGCAAACGCCTCAGCAGGGGCGCAGATTCTAGCGGGCGGCGCGGTCGGACACAAGCACCCCGATCGACGGCGTATCCATGGCCATGGGTGGCGAGGGGGCTGGACAGGCATGGCACAATGGAACATCCGATGGAAAACGGTGGCCTGATGTCCTATCTCGTCCTTGCCCGCAAGTGGCGTCCGAAGCGTTTCGCCGAGCTGGTGGGCCAGGAACACGTGGTCCGTGCGCTCAGCAACGCGCTGGACAGCGGCCGGGTCCACCACGCGTTCCTGTTCACCGGCACCCGCGGCGTGGGCAAGACCACCATCGCGCGCATCTTCGCCAAGTCGCTGAACTGCGAGCAGGGTACCAGCGCCGACCCGTGCGGCCAGTGCGCGGCCTGCCTGGACATCGACGCCGGCCGCTACATCGACCTGCTGGAAATCGACGCCGCGTCCAACACCGGTGTGGATGACGTGCGCGAGGTGATCGAGAACGCGCAGTACATGCCCTCGCGCGGCAAGTACAAGGTCTACCTGATCGACGAAGTGCACATGCTGTCCAAGGCGGCGTTCAACGCGCTGCTGAAGACGCTGGAAGAACCGCCGGAGCACGTGAAGTTCCTGCTGGCCACCACCGATCCGCAGAAGCTGCCGGTCACCGTGCTCAGCCGCTGCCTGCAGTTCAACCTCAAGCGCCTGGATGAAGACCAGATCCAGGGCCAGATGACCCGCATCCTGGCGGCGGAAGCGATCGAGGCCGATGGAAGCGCCATCGTGCAGCTGGCCAAGGCCGCTGACGGCAGTCTGCGCGATGGCCTGTCACTGCTGGACCAGGCGATCGCCTATGCCGGCGGCGCGCTGCGTGAGGACGTGGTGCGCACCATGCTGGGTACCGTGGACCGCACCCAGGTGGCGGCGATGCTCGATGCGCTGGCCGACGGCGATGGCCCGCGCCTGCTGCAGGTGGTAGCCGCGCTGGCAGAGTTCTCGCCGGACTGGAGTGGTGTGCTGGAAGCGCTGGCCGAAGGGCTGCACCGCATCCAGGTGCAGCAGCTGGTGCCGGGCGCTGCCGCGGCGGAAGGCCTGGATGTCGCCGCATTCGCCGAGCGCCTGCGCCCGGAAGTGGTGCAGCTCTGGTACCAGATGGCCTTGAATGGCCGCCGCGACCTGCCGCTGGCACCCAGCCCGCGCGCGGGCTTTGAAATGGCCGTGCTGCGCATGCTGGCGTTCCGTCCGGCCGCAGCGGTACCGCCGGTGCCGAAGGCCGTCGACGGTGCGTTGGGCGGCACGCCGGGTGGCAACGCTGCCGGTGGTGGCGCCGGTACCGGTAGCCGCGATGCGACGCCGGCCGCTGCTGCCGCTTCGGGCAGCCCGGCGGTAGCGGCGCAGGCAGCCGCGCCGGTGCAGGCCGCGCCGCGCGAACCTGAACCCGAGCCCGAACCGGCCCCGCAACCGGAACCAGACCCGACGCCGGAGCCCGAGCCGGTTCCGGTGGAAGAGCCCGTGTCGCCGCCGCCGGTGAAGGCTGAGCCACAGGCGCCGGCGCCTGCCGTCACTGCAGAGGCAGGCGACGACCTGCCGCCGTGGGCCACTGACGAAGCCGAGGCGCGTGACGAGGCATTGGCGGCCGAGATGTCCGGCCCGGACGCCGCCATGGCTGCGCCCTGGCACGAACCGCCGGCTCCCGTCGCGGCTCCCAGCGAGCCTGCGCCGCCCGAGCGCCCGTTCCGCGCCGAAGGCATTGCCATTGCGCCGGCCGAACATGCCAAGCCGGCCCCGGCGCATGCCGCCGCGCCGCAGGAAGGTGTCAGCGAGCTGGCCACGGCCGAAGACTGGCTGGACCTGGTCGCCAACAGCGGCCTGAGCGGCCCCTCGCGGCAGCTGGCTGCCAACGCCGCCTTCATCAGCTGCCAGTACGGGACCTTGAAACTGGGCCTTTCGCCCGGATTTGAATACCTGCGCTCGGAGCGCGCGCTGGCTGCCCTGGGCGAGATGCTGCAGAAGGCCCTCGGCCAGGCGCCGAAGATCGTGGTCGAGACCGTGGAAACCGAACACGTTCCGGCCGAGACCCTGCATCAGCGGGCCGACCGCCAGCGTGGCGAGCGGCAGCAGGTGGCAGAGGCCGTTTTCATGGACGACCCGGAAGTGCAGGTGCTGATCCAGCAGCACGGTGCCCGGGTTGTTTCCGATTCCATCCGTTCTTTTGACGAGTAAGACACCATGCGCGGAAACATCGCCCAACTGATGCAGCAGGCCCAGAAGATGCAGGAAAACCTGCAGAAGGCCCAGGAAGAAATCGCCAAGATCGAAGTGACCGGCAGTGCCGGCGGCGGCATGGTCAGCGTGACCCTGACCGGTGCCAAGGAATGCCGCAAGGTGCGCATCGACCCGTCGCTGACCAGCGACCCGGAGATGCTGGAAGACCTGATCGCCGCCGCCTTCAACGACGCTTCGAACAAGATCGACGCCGAGTCGAAGTCGAAGATGGGTTCGGCCACCGCCGGCATGCAGCTGCCGCCGGGCATGAAGCTGCCGTTCTGATTGCCAGCGTGGCACCCGTGCAAGCGGGTGCCACAGAATCTGTAGCTGTCGAGCCTGCTCGACGCCATGAAAGCATGCCGCCGTGTCCGCACCCCTGCTTGAACAATTGATCGACGCACTGCGGGTGCTGCCTGGCGTGGGCCAGAAGACCGCACAGCGCATGGCCTACCACCTGCTCGAGCGCGAGCGCGAAGGTGGCCAGCGACTGGCCGAAGCCCTGGCGCTGGCGGTGGAGCGCATCGGCCACTGCGCGCAGTGCCGCGACTTCAGCGAAACCGAGCTGTGCCCGACCTGTGCCAACAGCAGCCGCGAGCGCAGCCAGCTGTGCGTGGTCGAATCGCCGGCCGACCGCCTGGCCATCGAAAACGCCACCGGCTTCCGCGGTGTCTACTTCGTGCTGCAGGGCCGGCTGTCGCCGCTCGATGGCATCGGCCCGCGCGAGCTGGGCCTGGAGCAGCTGGAGCAGCGTCTGGCCGACGGTGAGGTGCAGGAGCTGATCATCGCCACCAGTGCCACCGTCGAAGGCGAAGCCACCGCGCACTACCTGGCGCAGCTGGCGCGCGCGCGCAAGGTGCAGCCCAGCCGGCTGGCACAGGGCCTGCCGCTCGGTGGCGAGCTTGAATACGTTGACCGCGGCACGCTGTCGCACGCGTTCGGAACGCGCAGCGAATTCCGCGATTGAGCGCCACCCGGGCATCGCCCGGCGCGGCCGGCCTACAATGCGGAAGACATCCCGCCGAGGCCGACCATGAGCAACGAAACCCTCTTCAGCAAGATCATCCGTCGCGAGATCCCGGCCACCATCGTCTACGAGGACGACGAGGTGCTGGGCTTCAAGGACATCGCACCGCAGGCGCCGGTGCACGTACTGTTCATTCCGAAGAACGAGATCATCCCGACCCTGGACGACCTGCAGCCGTCGCAGGCGCACCTGATCGGGAAGCTTGCCCTGGCTGCCGCCGAATATGCGCGCCGCGAAGGGTTCGCGCAGGACGGCTACCGCATCGTGATGAACTGCCGCGAGGATGCCGGGCAGACCGTGTTCCACATCCACATGCACCTGCTGGCCGGTGCGCCGCTGGGGCATTTCGGTACGCCGGGGCGCTGAGCGCCCGGCATCCACCATTGCCCGCAGTGGATCCATGCGATGCGTGGATGAAAAAAGGCCGCCCGAAGGCGGCCTTTTTCGATCACGCATGGCCGGTGGCGATCACCACCAGCCCCAACGGCCGTAACCACCCCAGTACGGGCCATACGGGCCCGGGCCCCACGGGCCATAGGGGTAGGGCACCACATCGACCTGGCGCTGTTCCGGCCACAGGTAGATCACATCGGCCGACAGCTTCGGCAGGCGATAGTCGTACTCCCCGATGCGGGTGTTCTGGTAGCCGTCGATCTTGCCGATGAAGGTCACGTCGCGGCCGGCTTCAAACACGGCCGGGTCGTAGAAGCCGGCGCGGCAGGCAATGAAGCGGCCGTCGCTGGCGTCGGACGAGGTGGTGTTCGGGCGGCCACTGGCGTTGAGGGGGCGCGAGATCATCTGGAAGCAGGTCTCGCCCTGGCCGGGCTTGGTCTCGATGATGCGACCACCCCATCGGACCGGCGTGCCGACCTGCTGGGTGGCGACCGAGTCGCGCGGGGAGACCAGGCTGAACTGTCCCTGCAGCGGCTTGGGGGCCGTGGCGCAGGCCGACAGGGCCAGCGTGGCCACAGCGGTGAGGAGGAACTTGGTGTTCATGGGGAGGCTCCGGAAGTCGGGCGATGCCTGCGCAGGTCCCGCAATAATGAAGCGAGGTCGGTGCAAGTTCCAGCGTAACGCGCGTCGGCGAAACGCCGGCTGAGTGCCAGCAGGGCGGGGTCGGGGCGCACGGCGTGTACCCGTCGTGACCAGTCGCATGCCGTCTCGTGGGGTACGCGGGCCAGGCCAAGGCGTGCATAGCGCCGCCCCAGCCGGTGCCAGGCGCGCAGCAGCGGGTCGCGCTCGCGCTCGCCGCGGGCCAGCAGCCAGGCCATCCATGCCAATGCCAGCAGTGCGGCGACCACGAAGCCGGCCACCAGCTGCGCCGGCCCGAGATCATCCAGCCCGAACGGCCTGAGCAGCTGCTGCTGACGGCGTGCGTCGAAGGAAAGCACCAGGTCGTTCCAGCCACGGCGCAGCCAGTCACCCATCTGCCCCAGCTGCAGCCAGCGCTGCTGCAGCGGGGTGTCCGTGCCGGCCTGCAAGCGGTCGTCCAGCGTGTCCAGGATGCGTTCCGGTGCCACGGCCGCAGTCGGGTCCACCCGGACCCAGCCGCGCTGGGGCAGCCAGACTTCGGCCCAGGCGTGGGCGTCCATGCGCCGCACTACCCAGTAGTCCCCGATGCGGTTGCGGGTGCCACCTGCGAAGCCGGTCACCACCCGGGCCGGAATGCCGGCGTTGCGCATCAGCACCACGAAGGCCGAGCTGAAGTGCTGGCAGAAGCCGGCCTTGTAGTTGAACAGGAAATCGTCGACCGGATCGCGCCCGGCCACCGGGGTATCGAGCGTGTAGGAGAAGTCGCGGGTGATCCACTGCAGCGCTCGGTGGACGATGGCTTCGTCATCGTTGCCGGCCTCCTGCCGCCATTGCCGTGCCAGCTGGGCGGTGCGCGGATTGAAGCCGGGGGGAAGCTGCAGCGCGGCACGGCGCAGGTAGGGCGACAGATCGGTGTCGAACCGTTGCGGAGGCGCCGAATGCAACCGCCAGCGGCTGAGCGCGGACAGCGTGCGGTCGCTGCGCAGGCTCATGTCCGCATCGAAACTGCTGCCTTCCGGTGCGCGGCTGGGCAGGTCCAGGGCCACCAGCAGGCGACGGTCGGTGGGTTCGTAGTCGATCTGGTAGTCCCATCCCTGTGCGGCGGCTTTGACCACGGGGGCGGGGCGCCGGGCCGTCACGCGATCGCGGCTCCAGCGGTGGCCATCGAAGGAAGTCAGCACCGGGCCGCGCCAATAGCGCTGCGCGGGCTCGGGCACCGCGCCGAAGAACTGCACGCGCAGCGCCGGGGTGTCGTCGGCCATCAGGTCCAGCCATTGGTCCGGCGCCATGCTGTCAGCCAGGCCGGGTGTACCCACCGCTCGTTCGGGTACGCCCCACAACGGCGTGGACAAGCGCGGGAACAGCCAGAAGCAGGCCAGTGCCAGCGGCAGGCCGATGCCAAGCAGGCGGCCGACGCCGCGCAGTTGACCGTGCAGTGGCAGGCGTGGGCTGCGGCCCTCGTCCTGGGCCAGGCGTTGCAGGGCCAGCAGTGCGGCAACCGCGGCCAGCGCAGCCAGTCCCGTGGTCAGCGGGCCCTGGTCGAGCAGGAAGGCCGCGAACGGCGAGAACAGCGCGAAACCGAGCAGGCTGCGCGCATCACGCAGGTTGCGCAGTTCGCTGGATTTGATGGCCAGCATCGCCGCCAGCAGCGCACAGCCGGTATCACGCCCCGGCCGCACCATGCCCATCTGCCAGACAATGGTGGCGAGCATGGCCAGCACCAGCAGCAGGCGCACCGGCATCGGCAGCACCCGCCGCCAGGAAAGCGCAGCGGTCAGCACGGCGGTGATCGCGATCACGACGGCCAGCACCGGCGGCAGCTGCAGCAGCAGTGGCAGCAGCGCCAGCGCTGCGCTGGCCAGGGTCCAGCTGCGGGCGTTGCGATCGAGCAGGACGGCAGGCTCAGTCATGGGGCATCAGCGCCAGTGCGCGCAGGCACAGGTGGTGGTGGCTGGCGCCCTGGCCGGGCCCGAACGGGGGATGGGCTGGAAGCAGCAGCGTGTAGCGCCGGCCTTCGCGCTCGGCCATGTCGACCCAGCGTGCCAACCGCGCGATGCGTGCTTCATGGCCCAGCGGCGCCAGCGTGCGCCAGTCCAGCACCACTTCGATGCCGATCGGCTTCTCGTATTCGCGTACCAGCAGGCTGTCGCGGCGTGCCGAGTGTTTCCAGGCAATGCTGCGCGGGGCGTCGCCGGCACGATAGGGTCGCAGCTGGTGCAGCTCTTCGCCACTGGCATGGGCGCGGGTGTGCAGTGGATCGCTGCCACTTTCCGGAAGGGGTGGTGCCAGTACCTCGGCCAGTGGATAGACCAGCAGCGGCTGCTCCGGCCACACCCACGACCATGCCCGCACCAGCCCCAGCGGCTGCGTGCTGGACAGGCGGATGCGCGGCAGTTCCAGCCAGCCGCGGCGCTCGCTGGGGACATCCAGCTCCACTTCGCCGCGACCGTGTGCAGGCAGTGCGACCCACGCCTCGCTTGCGCCCAGCTGCAGGTGCAGCCCGTGGCGCGCGCGCGGGTCGCGCAACGACAGGTCCACGCGCAGGCGCAGGGGGTGCCCGGCCGGAACCGGCTCGGCGGAGATTGCATCGATCTGTATGCCGGACAGCTGCAGGTGCGCGGCAATGGCGCTGGCGATCGCTGCTGCGGCCAGTAACAGGGCCAGCAGCAGGGCCGGGTTGTTGTTGTAGTTCAATGCGCCCAGCAGCATCGCCGACAGCAGGGTGGCGACGAACAGGCCGAAGCGCGTCGGTAGTACATAGATGCGATGGCGATCCAGTCGCTGCGGCAGGGCTTCGGGCCTGCGTGGGCGTGCCAGCAGCTGCATGCGTGCCCAGCGTGTGGCCACCTTCAGTCCACCGCGACGGTCTGCAGGATCGCCCGCGCCAGTGCCGGCCCGGAGCTGGATTCGGCCTCCGCCACCAGGCGATGGCCGGCCACTGCCACGAACAGGGTCTGCACGTCTTCGGGCACCACATGCCCGCGGCCGAGCAGCAGTGCATGCGCCCTGGCGGCACGCAGCAGGGCCAGCCCGGCGCGCGGTGACAGGCCCACGCGTACGCCGGCATGCTGGCGGCTGCGGGTCAACAGTGCCTGCACGTAGTCGATCAGCGCGTCGCTGGCGTGTACCTGGCCAACGGCTTCACGCAGCGCACGCACCTGGGTGTCATCCAGCTTCGGCACCGCGCGGGCGATCAGGTCGCGGCGATCGCTGCCACGCAGCAGCTCGCGCTCGGCCTGCACGCTCGGGTAGCCCATCGCCAGCCGCAGCAGGAAACGATCGAGCTGCGAATCCGGCAACGGGAAGGTGCCGGACAGGTCGACCGGGTTCTGCGTGGCGATCACGAAGAATGGATCGGGCAGTGGATGCGTCTGTCCATCCAGGGTGACCTGCTGCTCGGCCATCGCCTCCAGCAACGCACTCTGCGTGCGCGGCGGTGCGCGGTTGATCTCATCGGCCAGCAGCACGTGGGTGAACACCGGGCCGGGGTGGAACTGGAACTGGCGGCTGCCGGCCTCGTACACCGATACGCCCAGTACGTCCGCCGGCAACAGGTCGGAAGTGAACTGCACGCGCTGGAAGCTGAGGCCGAGGCTGCTGGCCAATGCATGCGCCAGCGTGGTCTTGCCCAGCCCGGGCAGATCTTCGATGAGCAGGTGGCCGCCGGAAAGCAGGGCGACAAAGGCCAGCCTGACTTCCGGCACCTTGCCCAGTACCAGTGCGTTCACCTGATCCTGTGCCTCCCGCAGGGCCTGGCGCAGTTGATCGGTTAGCATGCTGGGATTGGGGGACGAGGCTGGCATGATCGTCTCAGGTCTGGAATCCACTCGATTATCCATAGAGCAATGCAAGGCGAACAGCGCGCGCGGGCAATATTTCTCTGGTTATGGACGCTGATCACAGCGGCCAAGCTGGTGGTGGCTGCACGCCTGCCGCTGTTCGTCGATGAGGCGTTCTATTGGCAGGAAGGCCAGCACCTGGCCGCCGCCTATTCCGACCTGCCGGGGTTGACAGCATGGCTTGCACGCCTGGGCGTGGAAATCGGTGGCCATCACGTGCTCGCATTGCGCCTGCCGTTCCTGGCCATCGGTGCGTTGCTGCCGTTGCTGGTGGTGCGCATCGCCACGCGCTGGTTTGGCAACGTCGCAGGGTGGCAGGCGGGCAGCCTGACCCTGCTGATGCCGCTGTCGGCCACGCTGGGCCTGCTGGCCGTGCCGGATGTGCCGATGGCGCTGGCGGCGGTGATCTGCCTGCACGCCGGTGCGCGCCTTCTGCACAACGTGGATGCGTCGTCGGCGATGAAGCTGGCGCTGGGCCTGCTGATCGGTGCGCTCAGCCACTACCGTTTCATTGGCGTCATCGGTGTCGGCTTCATTGCGCTGCTGGCGCTGCCGCAGGGCCGCCGCATGCTGGCCGACCCGCGCGTATGGGTGGCGCTGGCGGTGGGTGTACTGGCCTGGCTGCCGTTGCTGGCGTGGAATGCGGACAACCATGATGCCGGCCTGAAGTTCCAGGTGGTCGAGCGCCACCCGTGGACGTTCGAGTGGGAAGGGCTGTGGTTCCTGGTGATCCAGCCGATGCTGGTGACGCCGATCCTGTGCATCGCGATGTGGAAGGTCGCCCTGGCGGGTACCCGCAGCGGTGGTGGTGTGCGGGTGCAATGGCGCTATTTCGGCCTGGTGGGCGGGGTGTCGACGCTGGGCATCTTCCTGCTGGGCTTCTTCACCGATGTCGAGCGGATCAGTTTCCATTGGCCGTTGCCGGGCTACCTGGCGCTGCTGGTGGCCGTGCCGGTGGTCCTCAACGGCTGGCCACGCTGGCTGCGCCGCACCGGCTGGTGGCTGGCAGCTGCAGGCACCGTACTGGCTTTCGGCTACTACCTGATGGCGTCCACGCCGGCGCTGCGCGAGCAGATGGCCGGCAGCAAGTACTACCCGCGCAACTTTGCCGGCTGGCAGCCGCTGGCCGTGGCGGTGCGCGACGAACTGCGGCAGATGCCGCCGGGCACGCGTGTGCTGGCGGGCAACTTCAAGGTCGGTGCCGAACTGGGCTTCCAGCTGGGCAACGGTAATATCGAGGTGTTGCCGCATCCGCTCAACGACAAGCATGGGCGGACCGCACAGCTGGCACAGTGGGGCCTGCTGCACGAAGGCCCGCGCAGTGCGCCGATGCTGCTGGTGCTGTCACCCAGCGACCAGCGCTACCGCGATCTGCTGGCGCGCTATCACGCCATCTGCGAGCAGGTGGGGCCGTTGCCGGCGCCGCGCGTGGTCAGCAGCGATCATGGTTTCCAGCGCTTCCTGCTGTTCCAGCTGCCGGTGCAGCGCGCGCAGGGGCCCTGCGTGACGCCGGCAATGGCCTGGCTGGATGCGCCGTCCAACGGTGAGAAGGTCTCCGGAACGCTCGCCATCAAGGGCTGGGCATTCAAGGATGGCGTGGGGTTGGCGCGCATCGAAGTGCTGGTCGATGGCCATTCGATTGGCGATGCGCGCTACGGGCGCATGTTCGACATCCGCCACACCTGGCCGGACAGCACCGATCCGCAACATCCGGCGGTGGGCTTCGACGCATCGCTGGATACCACCACGCTGGCGCCGGGGCGGCATTGGCTTGGCCTCCGCCTGCACGGCCGCGACGGCAGCGTGGAGGCGTGGCAGGAGCAGCCGTTCGAAGTTCGTTGAGGTCCCCTGGTCCTGTAGAGCCGAGCCGATGCTCGGCTGCTTCTGCTACAGATGGCGGGCAGCCTAAAAAAAAGACGGCCGAGCAAGGGCTCGGCTCTACCGTTCACGGCACCGCGAATCCAGCCCTGCGCAGCAGGCCGCACACCGCGATCAGTGGCAGGCCGACCAGCGCGGTCGGGTCGCGGTTGTCGATTGCCTCGAACAGGCTGATGCCCAGGCCCTCGCACTTGAAGCTGCCGGCGCAGTCCAGCGGCTGCTCGGCGGCGACGTAGCGGATGATTTCCTGCGGGTCCAGCACGCGGAAGCGTACTTCGGTCAGATCCAGGGTGGCGAGGGATTCTCCATCCCGCCTGAGACTGATTGCCGTGTGAAAGCGCACCGTCTGTCCGGACATTGCCGCCAGCTGCGCACAGGCCGCCTCGACCGTGCCCGGCTTTCCCAGCGGCTGGCCGTTCAGGTCGGCCACCTGGTCCGAGCCGATCACCCAGGCGCCCGGATGGCGGGCGGCCACGTCGGCGGCCTTGGCGGCGGCCAGGCGCGTGGCCAGGGCCAGCGGGGTCTCGGCGCCCAGAGGGGTTTCATCCACGTCCGGGCGTGCGCAGTCGAAGGGCAGGCCCAGCCGTTCCAGCAGTTCGCGACGGTAGCGGGAGGTGGAGGCCAGGACCAGTGACATGTGACAATACCGGGGCAGGGCGCGGCAGTCTGGCCCCTCCACGGCGCCAGCGGCAAGTCCTGCAGGGCGGGCATTTGACAGCGGGCGGTGCGATCCTTAGTATTCAGCGGCTTATGTCCGCGAACGTGCCCGAAACGCTGGATGCCTGGCGGATGGTTGTAGCGCGAAGGCGCTTCGACGGTCAGGTGTCCCTGGCTGAATTGACCCGCCTGCAGGGGTTGGTCGCAGATACCGACGGCGAGTGTGTCTACTCGCTTGAATTCGGTCGCGACGACGTCTTGCGGGTATCCTATGTGGAACTGACCATCGACACCGCGCTGCCGCTGACCTGTCAGCGCAGCATGCAGCGATTCCTGTTGCCGGTGAAGGTGACCCAGAGGCTTGGCCTGATCCGCGACGAGGACGAGGAATCGTCCCTGCCGGAGGAGTACGAGGCGTTGCTGGTGCCGGAAGACGGCCAGCTGCGTCCGCTGGATCTGGTCGAGGACGAATTGGTGCTGGCGGTGCCCGTGGTGCCGCTGTCGCCCGACGGTGAGGCGGTCGACAAGGACTGGGCACCGAGCGAAGAAGAAGCGAAGAAGGCCAACCCGTTTGCGGCGTTGGCAGCACTGAAGAAACAATAGCAGCCGGATTGTCGTCGGCGGCTGCGGCGAAAGCGAAAGTGTGCTGGGCGCTGGCGTCCTGCGCGACGATACGACGAAGCAAATCGAACCGAGTTTGGAGCAATCCCATGGCTGTGCAGAAATCCCGTGTCACCCCGTCCCGCCGCGGCATGCGTCGTGCCCACGACGCCCTGAGCGCCAAGCAGCTGTCGACCGACCCGACCACCGGCGAAGTGCACCTGCGTCACCACATCACTGCCGACGGTTTCTACCGCGGCAAGAAGGTCATCCAGACCAAGACCTCGGCCGTCGAAGAAGATTGATGTGCCGGGAAGGCCGCTGCCTCCGGGCAGCGGCCTTTGCCTTCTTTCCCGGGCGTGCCGGTGATCGGCGGCCCGCGCAACAGGAAACATGATGAGCAAGCGGATCTATTCGAGGATCGCGGGCACCGGTAGCTATTTGCCGGAAAAAGTCCTGACCAACGCCGACCTGGAAAAAATGGTCGAAACCTCGGATGAGTGGATCCAGTCGCGCACCGGTATTCGTGAACGGCACATCGCGGCCGAAGGCGAAACCACCAGCGACCTTGGCTACAACGCCGCCCTGCGCGCGCTTGAAGCCGCAGGCATCGATGCCTCGCAGCTCGACATGATCGTGGTCGGCACGACCACCCCTGATCTCATTTTCCCGTCCACCGCGTGCCTGATCCAGGCCAAGCTCGGTGTGGCCGGGTGCCCCGCCTTCGACGTCAACGCAGCCTGTTCCGGCTTCGTGTTCGCGCTGGGCGTGGCCGACAAGTTCATCCGCTCCGGCGACTGCAAGCACGTGCTGGTGATCGGCACCGAAACGTTGACCCGCATGGTCGACTGGAACGATCGCACCACCTGCGTGCTGTTCGGCGATGGCGCCGGCGCTGTCGTGCTCAAGGCCGACGAAGACACCGGCATCCTCAGCACCCACCTGCATGCCGATGGCAGCAAGAAGGAACTGCTGTGGAACCCGGTCGGCGTTTCGACCGGCTTCAAGGACGGCGCCAATGGTGGTGGCACCATCAACATGAAGGGCAACGACGTGTTCAAGTACGCCGTCAAGGCGCTGGACTCGGTCGTGGACGAGACCCTGGCCGCCAACGGCCTGGACAAGTCCGACCTGGACTGGCTGATCCCGCACCAGGCCAACCTGCGCATCATCGAAGCCACCGCCAAGCGGCTGGAGATGTCGATGGATCAGGTCGTGGTGACCGTCGACAAGCACGGCAACACCTCCTCCGGCTCGGTGCCGCTGGCGCTGGATGCCGCGGTGCGTTCGGGCAAGGTCGAGCGTGGCCAGTTGCTGCTGCTGGAGGCCTTCGGCGGCGGCTTCACCTGGGGTTCGGCCCTGCTGCGCTATTGATAGTGCAAGTTACGACAATGTGAAGTCTTGTCGTTACGGCCCCTCCGGGGCCGTAACGCGTTTAAGGAGGACCTGTCATGGTTGAGCCCATCGTCATCGAAGGGCAACGTGCCTGGCTGAAGCAGTACGGCAAGGGAAGCCGGGCAATGGCCCTGGGCCTGCTCAATTTTGTTGCGCGCCGTTTCCATCTGGATGCGCTGCGCCCGCCGCCGCACCGCGGTGGCGACGCCGCACGCGAAACCGAGGCCCGCCGCCTCGCGGAACTGCAGGCGCAGGGTGTGAACGTGCCGGACGTACTGGGCACCGGTCATGCCGCTCTGGTGATCGGCGACAACGGCAGCTCGTTCAATACCTGCCTGCGCGAAGCCGACGAAGCCGGTCGCGATCGGCTGGTGATGGCGGCGATGCTGGCCATTGCTGAAGCTCATGCCCGCGGCGCCTATTTCGGCCAGCCGTTGCCGCGCAACCTCACATGGGATGGCGAGAAGGTCGGCTTCATCGATTTCGAGGAAGATCCGCTGGAAGTGATGGATCTGTCCGAAGCGCAGGCCCGCGACTGGCTGATGTTCGGTTACGGCGTGGCCAAGTACTACGCCGACCGCCCCGGGCACCTGCAGGCGATGATGGCCGAGGCGATGGGTGACGTTCAGGCGCCGGTGCGCGAGCACGTGCATGCGGTCAGCGGCCGCCTGCGCAGCCTGGCACGGGTCTGCATGAAGCTGGGCCGTTCGGCGCGCGCGCTGGCCCATTCCATCTTCATCGCCCACGGCGCCAGCACCGCCGGCGTGTTGATGCTGGTGGGCCTGTGCGTGGATTTCCTCGCCGACGGCGACCTGGACGTCCTGCAGCTGTTCTGCTGATGGCTGACAGGGGTCAGATCCCTTTTCCTGCGGAAAAGGGATCTGACCCCGTTACGCTTGCCCGGCCGCGCTCCATACGCCTGCATACGCGCACGTACAGACGACACGGCATGTTCCCCCTTATCATGGCCCGCTTCGATTGCAACAAGCGGATGACCGCGTGACCGTATCCACCCTCGCTTTTGTCTTCCCCGGCCAGGGCTCGCAGTCTGTGGGCATGGTGGCCGAGCTGGCCGAGCTGCACCCACAGGTGCGTGAAGCCTTCACCGAGGCATCCGATGGTGCCGGCGTCGACCTGTGGGCGCTGTCCCAGGGCGGCCCGGAGGAAATGCTCAACCGTACCGAATACACCCAGCCGGCCCTGCTGGCCGCGAGCATCGGCGTGTGGCGCGCCTGGAACGCCGTGGGCGGTCCGCGCCCGTCGGTATTGGCCGGCCACAGCCTGGGCGAGTACACCGCCCTGGTTGCCGCAGGCGCACTGAGCCTGCATGACGGTGCGCACCTGGTGCGCCTGCGCGGCCAGCTGATGCAGGAAGCCGCACCGGCCGGTGTCGGCGCCATGGCTGCCGTGCTCGGCGCTGAAGACCAGCTGGTGCTGGACGTCTGCGCCGAAGCGGCAGGCAGCCAGGTGGTGGTGCCGGCCAACTTCAATTCGCCGGGCCAGATCGTGATCGGTGGCGACGCCGACGCGGTCGACCGTGCGCTGGCGCTGCTGGCCGAGAAGGGCGTGCGCAAGGCGGTCAAGCTGGCCGTCAGCGTGCCCTCGCACACCCCGCTCATGCGCGAAGCCGCCAACCGCCTGGCCGAAGTGATGGCCGGCCTGTCCTGGCACGCGCCGCAGCTGCCGGTGGTGCAGAACGTCGACGCCCAGGTGCACAGCGGCATCGACGCGATCCGCACCGCGCTGGTCCAGCAGCTGTACCAGCCGGTACAGTGGACCGGGTGCGTGCAGGCGCTGGCTGCCCATGGCGTCACCCGGATCGCCGAGTGCGGCCCGGGCAAGGTGCTGACCGGCCTGGTCAAGCGCATCGACAAGGCCATCGACGGCCGTTCGCTGGCCACGCCGGGCGACTTCGAAGCCGCCCGCGAGGCATGGTCGGCCTGATCCCCCCTGTTCCTGCCGACCGTACCGGTGGCCGCGGCAAGCGGCACGGGTGCGGCGGTCGCCCCAGCCTGAGGAAAACATCATGAGCAAGCCCCTGCAGGGTGAAATCGCACTGGTCACCGGCGCCAGCCGTGGCATCGGTGCCGCCATCGCCGATCTGCTGGCCGCCCAGGGCGCCACCGTCATCGGTACCGCCACCACTGAATCCGGCGCTGCCGCGATCGGCGAACGCCTGGCCGCCCACGGTGGTCACGGCCGCGCGCTGAACGTCACCGATGCCGCCGCGCTGGACAGCGTGCTCGATGGCATCGCCAAGGAATTCGGCCCGATCTCGATCCTGGTCAACAATGCCGGCATCACCCGCGACAACCTGCTCATGCGCATGAAGGACGAGGACTGGGCGTCGATCATCGACACCAACCTGACCAGCGTGTTCCGCACCAGCAAGGCGGTGATGCGCGGCATGATGAAGGCGCGCAAGGGCCGCATCATCAACATCGCATCGGTGGTGGGCGTGACCGGCAATGCCGGCCAGGCCAACTACGCCGCGGCCAAGGCGGGCATCATCGGCTTCAGCAAGTCGCTGGCCAAGGAAATCGGTTCGCGCGGCGTCACCGTCAATGTTGTCGCACCTGGCTTCATCGACACCGACATGACCAAGGCGTTGCCGGAAGAAGCGCGCACCGCGCTGATCAACGACATCGCCCTCGAACGCCTGGGGTCGCCGGAAGACATCGCCCATGCGGTGGCCTTCCTGGCCAGCCCGGCTGCCGGTTACATCACCGGCGAAACCCTCCATGTGAACGGCGGCATGTACATGCCGTAAGCAAGGGGCGCAGGGATTGCGCCGCAAGTGGTTGATCTGCGGAGGTTTTTGCTGCAATGCAAGGCCGCGCCGGTTTCCACTACACTATCCCACGGCCATCGCCTTTGATGGCGACCACTTTTGAACCACAACTCCATCTGGAGCGAGATCCCATGAGCACCATCGAAGAACGCGTCAAGAAAATCGTCGTCGAACAGCTTGGCGTCAAGGAAGAAGAAGTCACCAACAGCGCATCGTTCGTCGATGACCTGGGCGCTGACTCGCTGGACACCGTCGAGCTGGTGATGGCCCTGGAAGAAGAATTCGAGTGCGAGATCCCGGACGAAGAAGCCGAGAAGATCAGCACCGTGCAGGCCGCCATCGACTACATCAAGGCCCACGTCAAGGCCTGATGTCAGACGGCAGTGCGCGCGCGGGCCCACGCTCGCCGCGCACCGCACCCCATGGGGCCGCAGTTGCGGCCCCGTGTGTTTGAGCATCACACCGAAGCAAACCGCGTTGCCCGTTGAAATCAGCCGGGCCAGGAGAATCAGCAATGAAGCGTCGCGTCGTCGTAACCGGCCTGGGTATCGTCTCGCCGTTGGGCAATGATCTGGCCAGCAGCTGGGAAGGCATCACCCACGGTCGTTCGGGCATCGGTCCGCTGACCAACGTTTCTGATGCCTATCTGGATCGGTTCACCACCAAGATTGCCGGTGAGGTCAAGGGATTCGACATCACCGCCGACAATGAACTGTTCGGCAAGTTCCGGGTCAGCGGCAAGGATGCCAAGAAGATGGACCCGTTCATCCATTACGGCCTCGGTGCCTCGTTCATGGCCCTGCACGACTCGGGCCTGGAGATCACCGACGCCAATGCCGAGCGCATCGGCGCCATCGTCGGCGCCGGCATCGGCGGCCTGCTCGGTATCGAAGAGCAGACCATCGAGTTCCACGAGGGCAAGAAGATCTCGCCCTTCTACGTGCCCAAGACCATCATCAACATGCTGCCGGGCCAGCTGAGCATCATCACCGGCCTGAAGGGCCCGTCGTTCTCGGCGGTGTCGGCCTGCGCGACCTCGAACCATTCGATCGGTACCGCGATGCGCATGATCCAGTACGGCGACGCCGACGTGATGGTGGTTGGCGGTGCCGAACGTGGCTCGTCGCCGACCGCGCTGGGCGGCTTCTGCGCGATGAAGGCCATGAGTACCCGCAACGACGCCCCGGAACAGGCCTCCCGCCCATGGGACAAGGACCGCGACGGCTTCGTGCTGGGCGACGGCGCCGGCATCCTGATCCTGGAAGAGTACGAGCACGCCAAGGCACGTGGCGCGAAGATCTACTGCGAACTGGCCGGCTTCGGCGCCAGCTCCGACGCGTACCACATGACCGCACCGAGCGAGAACGGCGAAGGCGCCGCGCGCTGCATGGTCATGGCCATGAAGGACGCGGGCGTGACCCCGGAACAGGTGGGTTACCTCAACGCGCACGGCACCTCCACGCCGCTGGGCGACCTGGGCGAGACCATGGCGATGAAGACCGCCTTCGGCGACCACGCCTACAAGATGATGGTCAGCTCCACCAAGTCGATGACCGGCCACCTGCTGGGCGCTGCCGGCGGCGTGGAAGCGATCTTCTCGGTGATGGCACTGCAGGACAACATCATTCCGCCGACCATCAACCTGCAGCAGCCGGGCGAAGGCTGCGACCTGGACTACGTGCCCAACGAAGCACGCCAGGCCAAGGTCGACGTGGTGATGTCCAATGGTTTCGGCTTCGGCGGCACCAACGGCACGCTGGTCTTCAAGCGCGTCTGACCGAGTTGTAGCGTCGGGCCATGCTCGACGCCGCGTTCTACGGAGCCGCCGCAAGGCGGCTTCCGTGCATCTGAACCCCAGAACTGGCTGCCATGACCCACGCACCGCTGATCCACCCGCTGCCGCACCCGATCGATCTGCTGGCCCTGCAGCAGCATGACCCGGCGCGCTTTCCGCTGCTGATGGAATCCACTGCCTCGGGCACCGCGCAGGGCCGCTGGAGCCTGCTGCTGGCCGCGCAGGGCGATGGCCTGCGACTGGATGCGGATGGCCAGGTGCGCGACCAGCACGACGCGGTGCACGCCGGCAGCTTCCTGCAGGTGCTGGACCGTGCCTGGCAGCGCGAACGCCTGCCGCATGACGGCAGCCACAGCCTGCCGTTCCGCGGCGGCTGGGCGTTGATGCTCGATTACGAAGTGGCCAGCCAGATCGAACCGGTGCTGCCGGCGCGTGCGCGCGAGGACGGCCGCCCGACCGCGCTGGCGCTGCGCTGCCCGGCCGCGGTGCTGCATGACCATCACAACGGCGCCAGCTTCGTCATCGCCGAGGCCGGCGAGCAGGCGTTGCTGGATGCGCTGGTGGCACTGGCCTCGGCCGCGCTGCCCGAGGCCGGGCAGGGCTGGCAGCCGCCGCAGGCGGTGGGCGAGGATGCGCCGCAGCGCTTCACCGACGGCGTGCGCCGGGTGATCGAGTACCTGCGTGCCGGCGACGTGTTCCAGGTGAACCTGTCGCGGCGCTGGAGCGCGCAGTTCGCTGCGCCGGTCAGCCCGCAGGCGCTGTACGCGCAGCTGCGCCGTGCCAATCCGGCACCGTTCGCCGGCCTGTTCAGCGCCCACGGCCGCCATGTGGTCAGTTCCTCGCCGGAGCGGCTGGTGTCGGTGCATGCCGGCCACGCGCAGACCCGTCCGATTGCCGGTACGCGTCCGCGCTTCGAGGGGGACGATGATGCCGCACGCATCCAGGAGCTGGTCGGCCACCCCAAGGAGCGTGCCGAGCACGTGATGCTGATCGACCTGGAGCGCAACGACCTGGGCCGCATCTGCATGCCCGGTACCGTGGTGGTCGACGAGCTGATGACCGTGGAGAGCTACGCGCACGTGCACCACATCGTCAGCAACGTCAGCGGCCACCTGCGCCCGGAGGTCACGCCCGGCGAGGTGATCGCCGCGACCTTCCCGGGCGGCACCATCACCGGCTGCCCCAAGGTGCGCTGCATGCAGATCATCAGCGAGCTGGAGCAGGTGCCGCGTGGTGCCTACACCGGCGCGTTCGGCTGGCTGAACCGCGATGGCGACCTGGACCTGAACATCCTGATCCGCACCGCCGAAGTGGATGGCCACCAGGTCAGCTTCCGCACCGGCGCCGGCATCGTGGTCGATTCGGACCCGGACAAGGAACTGGACGAGACCCGCGCCAAGGCCCGCGGCCTGCTGCGCGCGCTCGGCCAGCAGGGCTGATCCGGTCGGGGTCGGATCCCTTGCGCACCGCGCGAGGGCTCTGACCCCCGCAGTCATGCCGCCGGGCGTTCATCCACGCATGGCGCGGATCTACTGATCGACCGTTGGCCGGCACGCAGGCGCCACGCCGGTCATGACCCCAATCCACCGGCACGGTATCCTGCACGACGGAATCGAGTTCAGAGGTAGTCCATGGCGGGAGCCAAGCGCGGGTGTCTGTTCGTGGTAACGCTGGTGGTGGTGCTGGCCGCCGTCGTGGCGGGCGCGGGCGCGTGGTTCTTCTACCAGCAGACCCGGTTCGCCGATGCCCCGATCACCCCGACCGCCGAGAGCGTGGTCATCGCCAGCGGCGATGGCATGAACAGCGTGCTGCGCAAGCTGCGCGACGCCGGCGTGGACGAGGGCCAGGACACCCAGTGGCAGCTGTTGGCGCGGCAGCTTGATGCGGCCGGCAAGCTGAAGGTGGGCGAGTACGCGCTCGGTGGCGAGCTGACCCCGCGCGAGCTGCTGTTGCGCATGCGCGCCGGCAAGGTGCTGCAGCACCGCGTCACCATTGTTGAGGGCTGGAACATCCGCCAGCTGCGTGCCGCGCTCAAGCGCGCCGAGCCGCTGCTGCACACCACCGACAACCTGGATGACGCCGCGTTGATGCAGCGCCTCGGCTTCGGTGGCCAGCACCCGGAAGGCCGCTTCCTGCCGGAGACCTACGTTTACCAGCGCGGCGACAGTGATCTGGACGTGCTCAAGCGCGCCCACGCCGCAATGGAAAAGGCGCTGGACGAAGCCTGGGAAAGCCGCGCGCCGGACCTGCCGATCAACACGCCCTACGAACTGCTGACGCTGGCGTCGATCATCGAGAAGGAAACCGCGCTGGCCAGCGAACGCCCGCAGATCGCCGGCGTGTTCATGCGCCGCCTGAAGATCGGCATGCGCCTGCAGACCGACCCGACCGTGATCTACGGCATCGGTGCCGCGTATGACGGCAACATCCGCCGCCGCGACCTGACCACCGATACGCCGTACAACACCTATACCCGTGCGGGCCTGACCCCGACCCCGATCGCCATGCCCAGTCGCGACGCGCTGATGGCCGCGGCGCAGCCGGCCGCCGGTGATGCGCTGTACTTTGTCGCCGTTGGCGACGGCAGCGGCGCGCACGTGTTCTCGCCCAGCCTGGACCAGCACAACGCCGCCGTAGCCCGCTACCTGCAGCAGCTGCGCCAGCAACGTACCCAGGAGACCCCGGCGCAATGAGTCCCGCGCTGCTTCGCCACCCGCGTTTCGTCAGCCTGGAAGGCGGCGAGGGCGCAGGCAAGACCACCGCCATCAATGCCATCCGTGACTGCCTGCGCCGCCACGGCCACGAGGTGGTGCTGACCCGCGAGCCGGGCGGTACGCCACTGGCCGAGCGCATCCGCGGCCTGCTGCTGAAGCCCGATGCCGAGATCGCTGCCGAACCGCTCAGCGCCGAAGCCGAGCTGCTGCTGGTGTTCGCCGCACGCGCGCAGCATGTGCGCCAGGTGATTCGGCCGGCGCTGCAGCGCGGTGCCTACGTGCTGAGCGACCGCTTCACCGATTCCAGCTACGCCTACCAGGGCGGTGGCCGCGGGCTTGACCCGCAGTGGATTGCCGACCTGGAGCGCCGCGCGGTCGGCCTGCTGCCGGGCCTGACCCTGCTGCTGGACGTGGACGTGGCCGTCGGCCGCGCGCGCGCCAACGGCCGTGACCTGTGGCCGGACCGCATCGAGAGCGAGCAGGACGATTTCTTCCAGCGCGTGCGCGCCGTGTTCCGCAGCCGCGCACAGCAGGACCCGCAGCGCTTCGCGCTGATCGACGCCGGCCAGGTGCAGGAACGCGTGGCCGCCGATGTGGTCGCACATGTCGAGCGTTGGCTGCAGGACGGGGAGGGCGCATGAGCACGTTTTCGCCGTGGCAGCAGCGCGCGTTCGACCAGACCGTGGCCGCGCTCGACGCCGGTCGCCTCGGTCATGGCCTGCTGATCTGCGGCCCGGCCGGGCTGGGCAAGCGCGAGGTGGCGCTGGCGCTGGCCGACCACGTGCTGGCGCAGGGTGATGCAACGCACGCCACGCGCACGCGCCAGCTGATCGCCGCCGGCACCCATCCGGACCTGCAGCTGGTCAGCTTCATTCCGAACAAGAGCGGCGACAAGCTGCGTACCGAGATCGTCATCGAGCAGGTGCGCGAGATCACCGAAAAGCTGGCACTGACCCCGCAGTACGGCGTGGCGCAGGTGGTGATCGTCGATCCGGCCGATGCGATCAACCGCTCGGCGGCCAATGCGCTGCTGAAGACCCTGGAAGAGCCGCAGCCCGGCCGCTACCTTTGGCTGATCAGCAGCGACCCGGCACGCCTGCCGCAGACCATCCGCAGCCGTTGCCAGCGACTGGAATTCAAGCTGCCGCCGCAGCACGAAGCACTGGCCTGGCTGCAGCAGCTGGGCCACAGTGAAGCATCGGCGCGCGAAGCGCTGGAGGCCGCCCGCGGCCATCCCGGCCAGGCCGACAACTGGCTGCGCGAAGACGGCCTGAGCCTGCGCCGCGAAGTCGGTCGAGATCTGGAACAGCTGGCCGCCGGCAAGACCGGCGCGGTGGAGCTGGCGCAGAAGTGGTGTGGTGATGACAACGCGGCGCTGCGCCTGCGCTTCGCTGCCGACCTGGCGCTGGCCCAGGCCAGCACCGATGCCTTGACCACGCCGGAGCGATTGCACAAGCTTGCAGCCTGGTTCGATGCGGCCAACCGCACCCGCGACCTGCTGCGCACCACGGTGCGTGCAGACCTTGCGGTGGTCGAGTTGCTGCTGGCCTGGAACAAGGTGAACGAGCGGCCTGCCGCAAGGGGAAATCGATGAGTGCCAGCAACGCCCGCCAGGGCATCCTGTCCCTGGCTGTGAAGGACAAAGCCGCGCTGTACAGCGCGTACATGCCGTTCGTGAAGAATGGCGGCATCTTCGTGCCCACGCCCAAGCGCTACTTCCTGGGCGACGAGGTGTTCCTGCTGCTGACGCTGCCCGATTCCAGCGAGCGCCTGCCGGTGGCCGGCAAGGTGATCTGGGTGACCCCGGCCGGCGCGCAGGGCAACCGCACCGCCGGCATCGGCGTGCAGCTGGCCGACGGTGCCGAAGGCGAGGGCG
Organism: Stenotrophomonas maltophilia D457; assembly: GCF_000284595.1. Taxonomy (GTDB): domain Bacteria; phylum Pseudomonadota; class Gammaproteobacteria; order Xanthomonadales; family Xanthomonadaceae; genus Stenotrophomonas; species Stenotrophomonas muris. The sequence goes on from NC_017671.1 coordinate 1,106,330, forward strand.
TGCGCCACAAGATCGAGACCCTGCTGGCCGGGCTGACCGGCTCGGACAAGCCGACCCATACGATGTGATTCCGGTAGCGTCGGGTCATGCCCGGCTGCGTGCCCCGAAATGCCCGTGAACACGACTGTGAAAAACTGTTGACGGCCTCTGAAAAGCCCCTATAATGAGCGGCTCAGCAACACACCGGGCGGTTAGCTCAGCGGTAGAGCATTGCCTTCACACGGCAAGGGTCACAGGTTCGATCCCTGTACCGCCCACCAAATAGTAGACCTGACTTTTCAGGTGTTATGAAGAAGCCGGCTTTCAGCCGGCTTTTTCGTATGCGCAGAGTAAGTGCATGGAGGTCGTGTCGGCTCCAAGTAACCGGTGACTCGCCGTCAGATTGATATGGGACTCTACTAGCTTACCCTGGCCCGCTTTGACTTTTTCCCTAGCGAAAAGGCTTGTGCGTACATAGTCAAGCAGGTCTCTGCGTTCGATTACCCGCTCCACTATCACCTGTACGCTTTCGTACTCGAAACCCTTCGTGAACTCCACTATCCGTGTCCTTGCAAGTCGATGGTCGAAGTTCGAGGACGTCTGGATGACCGATTTTAGGTTCAGCGCTTTTCGATTCTCATTCGATTGTTGAGCGCAGCCCGACTTCAGAGGCCGATCATCGCCGATTGCGATACCGTCGTCGCTTTACTAGCTCAAATGCAGATATGGCAGCAAAGAAAACTGCATACGCCGCCCACAATCTGAATGATGCGCGAAAGGGATGCGGATTTCCTGATTGAATCGCAATGAAGTAGAGGGCGCCAAGAACGAGAATGCCCCCGGCTTGGTATGCGAGAAAGCCACGTAGTACTGGATTCACTTCTTCTTCTCCATCGTCTTTTGTGCCGCATCTACGGCGGCTCCGGCGGTGCTCTGCCCTAGCTGTGATGCTCCCGCTTGTGTGATCGACTGACGAGGAATTGCGACTCCTGTTGATGCGGTGGTGGAGGCGATGTTCGGGGCGCCGGGAGATGCGGAGCTGCTCAGCCTATTCAGAGCGCCTTTGGCGGCTGGTCCCGCGAAGTCGCCTGCTGCAGCTGCAACACCGGAACCTGCCAGACCACCAACAGCGCCTCCGGTCGCTGCCGTGAGCACTCCACCAGCGGAAATCGGCTCTCCCTTGAGGGCGCTCTCTGCGGCGGCACCGGCGCCGCCAGTGACGAAATTCGCCGCTGCTTGAATGGCAACGGCTCGGCCGACAGAAATCACTCCAGACTCCACGGCTGCGACAGCGATACCGCCCACGCCGCCTGAGACCGAACCCACCCCTGCTGCTATCAATGCCTGCGTCTGATCGATTGGTTTATCCGGATTCATCAGCTTCTGGATGGCAATATTGGACAGGCCCCCCGCTATCGCGCCATAGATGAATGGCAGGGCTGGATTTCGCCCATCTGGATCAGTGAATTTGTACGGATTCCCGTTGGCATACCGATAGCGATTGAACTGGCCTACAGGCTGGTCATACGCTGAGACCGGGTCCACTGAGAGGAAGACTCCCAGCTCCGGATCCATGTATCGCTGTTGCATGTAGCTCAAGCCCGTAGTCGAGTCGCTCACATGCCCTGTGTATCCGGGTCCGTCGGTGACCTGTCCTCCTACCAGGGTCCCATAGGGCTCGTAGTCATAACGCTTTATCACGTTGCCGTTGGCGTCGCTCTCAGCAACAAGGGAGCCAAGGGCGTCGGTATGAATGTAGGTAACCGTCTCCGGACCTTCAGCGTTCGCGGATGGAGGCAGGCCAAGCCCAATTGGCAGCGCAATGTGTAGCCAAGTACTTGCTGCAACCAGTGTTCGGAGACGAACTCCAACCCTTGATGCGCAGGCGGATTCATCGCCCGCGTTCCTTTTGAATGTATGCATCCTTTCTTTCCCCGAAAGCGCTGTCCAAGATGACTTGACTAGGCAGTATGACCGTGGCGTTCGTGCACCGATCCGAGTGGATCATATACCGCAATGGCCGCCTTCGCTGGGTAGAAGAGCCGCGTCCATCCCTGTGCCACCTACCATGTTGCAGAACAAAAAGGGCCTCCAGCAATGGGCCATCTTTGCTGCGCGTGCATCAGCCAGGTCTTCCTGCCGCGAATCCCATGGCATGGCCTAGCCCATCCTGTGCAGCGCGCGCGATCTGGCGTGCGGCAACGATCAATCCGTCCCGATGGAAGTCACCGAGTTGATCCTGCGGATCGCCATCCAGGCGCGCACGTTCGGCGGCATGCAGTAGATCCAGTACGGCATTCAAAGCGGCCAGCGAGCGGTCGAGCGAGCCGAAGCCTGTGGCGCTGAGTGTCTGCGGGGTACATGCGCGCCCGGCTTGGTCATCACCGGCGCGGATGGCATCGAGGCAGGAAAGGAACGTTGGGCGCGAAGGCGGCAGCAGTCGCTCCGCTAGAGCGCATTCGATCTCACGCGCAAGGTCTTCGGGCACGTCGGCTGCGACGTCGCCGATAAGCGCGTGCAGGCGGGGATGGATGGCGGTTCGGTTGGTCATGGCGAAACCCTCACTGGCGTAGGGCCACCTTCTGGAGTGAAGGTGGCGGACGGTGCGGGTTGGCGTGCCAAGGCAAACAAGCTTCAAGGGAGAAGAACGCCTGGCGGATCTTGCGATCCCCACGCACCGCCCGCCATTGAGGGCAGTCGGTGCATTCTCTCAACTGCGATTTCTCTCGCAGTCCTTGAAGCCTGTTCGTTTATTCGAGACGCCAATCCCGGCCAAGGCGTCTTGCCTCGGCGCGGCGATCTTCAAGCCGGGCCATCACATCAGTCTGTAAGGAAAGTTCTCAACTGGCCCTAGGCAGGCCAGACGTTTTCCGATGTGTGCCGTCGGACACCTGCGAGTAGTGCGGCCCATCACTGATGGCGCACATCGCCGCCCCTGCCGACCGTGCACGAGACGACTCCAGAGCGGCGCCGCCACGGCAATCGCGTCACCCTGCGCGGCGAGGCGGGACCATGCCACGCATGGAGCCAGAGGGTTCCATCCCTGCGCTGTCCCGCCGCCCCGGGCAGGCGTAGTCTCAGCCCGTTGCCGTGCCCATCCACTCTGGAGTGCCACCATGCCGCTCGCCCGCATCGATCTTCGCAAAGGTAAATCCGCCGACTACCTGCAACGCGTCGGCGAAACCATCTACCAAGCCATGCGCGCGGTGGGGGTGCCGGAAAATGATCGCTTCCAGATCTTCCAGGAACACGCGCCCGGCACGCTGATCCACGACCCCGGCTACCTGGGCGTGGATCGCACCGACGACTTCATCTGCATCCAGATCACCTGGAACGAAGGGCGCACGCTGGAGCAGAAGAAGGCGTTGTACCTGGGCATTGCCGATGGCCTGCATGCGGCGGTGGGTATCCGCCGCGAGGATGTGTTCATCAACCTGGTGGAGGTGAAGAAGGAGAACTGGTCGTTTGGCAATGGGCAGGCGCAGTACGTGAGTTGATGCGGGAACGGTGCCTGCGCCTCACGCGGTTTGGTCAGGCCATGCGCGGCGACGCCTGCTGTTGTGCCTGTTGCTCGTCCTGCGCCAGCCGGCTTGCGTCGCGGGATTGCTGCTGCACGTTGACCTGCTGATACAGCGTGTCCGCGTCGCCCTGCTGCGTATCGAGCAGGGACAGGCGCTGGCGATTGGCGGCAGGGTCCGGCGAGGCGGTGTCGCCGCTGCGATGCAGGAATACGTAGCCGGGTGCCTCGGCGGTGCTGTTTGAACTGAATGCCACCTGCAGCGTGTCCTTTTCGCTGAAGCCGGCCTGCACCGCCGCGTGGGTCAGATGGCCGGCCAGTCGTTCGTGCTCCTGTCCGGGGGGCAGTCCCTGCTGTTCGCTGGCCTGGGCGAGTGCGGTACGCACTTTCTGGTCCAAGGCATGAAGGCTGTGCCCCGGTGCGCGCGCGTCCGCAGCCAGACGCTCGCCCAAGGGGCCATCAATACCATCGGTTTCGCTGAGCAGACGCTGCTTCAAGCTGCGCTCGGGCAGGGGATGGGTGGTGGTGCGGTTGAGTTCGCTGTTGGGGAAGGGCGGTTCAATGCTGTCCACGCCATGGATGTTGCGCAGGGGGCGATAACCGTCCTTGCCCTGTGACTGGACGCCCAGCGGAATGCGGACGTCTGGCAGCAATTGGCCGACGGGGCCGCCGATGCTGTTCACGTCCAGGCTGTGCTTGCGCTGGATGCCGGCATGATTCAATGCGTCCCAGGTGAAGTCCACGCAGTTGTGACGCACGTCGGCGTAGTGCTTGCTGAAGCCGTGCGCCACTGGATCGTCGCCGAACGCCTTGAGCTTGTTGTACTGGGCTTCGGTGATTTCGATGGTACGGACATGGGCGGGGTCCTTATAGACTTTCACGTCGTCTCTGACGATGCGCCCGGGACCATTCATGCTGCCATGCTCGACGGGTGCGAAGCCGAAACTCTGCGCCGCTTTACCTGGAGCGTGCAGAACGTAGAACATGTGGCCAGGCCCGGAAGTATCAGGAGTGCCATCGGGCGTCAGCTGCTGCTTTCCCGAATCGGGATCGAGCAGTGGGGTGCCGGGTGCGGCAATGACAATGTCCAGGCTGTAGCGGGGCTTGTTCATGGAAACTCCTTCGTTCCTTCGAATGAATGGTGTCACTTCCCTGCAGGACGCGAGGCGTGCACGACTAGCCTTGCCGAATAGTCTTGCAGTCCTGATATGGCATGGACCGTTTGAATCTGCAGCCGGTATCTGCTGTCGAGCTCCAGCGGCAGCGCTGTCACGTTCAGGAGGTAGCTGCCGTCGCTGCCTGATGCGAGCGAGGCATAGCGCCAGCTCTCAGAGTGGTGCCACGAGGGGAGCGGCTCAACACCGTTGCGCGCGCGTGCCTGATAGCTGTCCTGTGTTGCAATCTCCTGCCAGGTAGTACCTTTCCGACGCTGCAGGGATACTTCGAATGGGATGTTGATACTTGCTATATCGGGCGTGCCCGTTGTAGCTGGACTTCGCCGCTGCAGTTCCAGTTCCACCGCATAAGTGCGGTAGCTGGCAAAATTGCGCGCCGTGGTTTCGAACTCGAACTGCACCTGCTGGCCCGGCGTGTCCACGGCGATGGGCTGTGAGAGTTCCAGCGGCTCTGGCGGTGGGGGCGGCCCCTTGTCGGCACAGGCGGCAAGCAACGCGGTCAGGCCGAGCAGGCTGATGCGCAGCCGGTGTGTGATGCGAGTGGTCATGCGGATCCCTCTGGCTCCTTGCCGTGGCCATCTGAACCCTAACGTTGGCGAGGCGGGGCCTGCAAGCGTAGGGACCGCGGTGCGGTGCATTCACATGTCGCCGCTGGAGGCGAGCCCCTGCGTCACCGTGTCGCAGGGGCCAAACCCTGAACGGGGTCCAAGGTTGGCTATGGCCCCGTAGAATGGCGGCGTGCGCCATTCTGTTCTCCACCGCCGGTTCCAGGCCCTGGCATGGCTTGCCATGCTGCTGGTGCTGCTCGCCCCGCTGGTGAGCCGCTGGCTGGCGCATGGTCACGTGGCTGCCGCTGCGCCGGTGGCGGCCATGGACCACGCAATGCACGCAGAGCACGCGCTGCACGCGATGGAAGGGCACCACGACCATCACGCAATGGCCATGCCGCACGGCGGGGCCACGAAGAAGCCGCCCGCCGATCCACATGCCGATCATGAGATGGGTGTGGACTGCGATTACTGCCTGATCGCTGCACGGCTGATCACCCTGCTGGTGGCGGCCGTGCTGCTGTTGGCGCCGATGGCACCGGTGTGCCGCGCACTGCGCGGCGCGGTGCGGGCGTTGCCGCAACGGATCAGCGGCACATTGGGCGCGCGTGGGCCGCCGGCACTGATGGCCGCCTGAGCCGCACGCGCGCTGTATTGAACGTTCTTCCATGAGGTTGCCGGCCACGGCCGGTGCCCGCACGCGCGTGTCTGTCCCTTTCTGATTGCTGCCCTGCCATTGCGGGGTGGCCTTGCATGCCGTGAAAAAATGAAAACGAACCCCAACTCCGCGCGCCTGCGCCGGGCGACGCTGCCTGTCCTGTGCGCGTTGCTCCTGCACACCGCCCCCGTACTTGCCGCTGACGCGGCCCCACCGACCACGCTGGATACCGTGCGGGTGGTCGATACCCGCAGCGGTGAACTGTCGTCCACCGCCAGCGCGGGCTCTGCGTTGGGCCTGAGCGTGTTGCAGACACCGGCCAGCCTGACGGTAATTTCGCGCGAGCAGCTGGAGCAGCGCGGCGACAGCAACCTCAACGATGCGATCAGCCGAGCGGGTGCGATCAGTGCCATGCCGCATCCGGGCAATGGCCTGAGTGCGCTGTCCAGCCGCGGCTTCACCGACGGTGCCTCGGTGATGCGGCTGTACGATGGGCTGCGCCAGTACGGCGGCGTGGGCATCACGTTCCCGTTCGATACCTGGTCGATCGAGCGCATCGAAGTGCTGCGCGGCCCGGCCTCGGTCATCCATGGCGACGGTGCGATCGGCGGTGTCATCAACATCGTGCCGAAGAAGCCCACGCGTGGGGCGATCGAGAACGAGATCAGCGTGACCGTGGGCAGCGAGGACACCGCGCGGCTGGGCTTCGGCAGTGGTGGCGCGCTGACGCCCGAGCTGGCCTACCGGCTGGATGTGAGCGGCAACTACAGCGGTGGCTGGGTTGATCGTGGACGCAACAGCGACGCGACATTCTCCGGTGCGTTGCTGTGGCAGCCACGTGCGGACCTGCAGCTGATGCTCACCCATGCGCAGGGCTACCAGAAACCCATGCGCTACTTCGGCACGCCGCTGGTCGAGGGCCGCCAGCTGGAGGCGCTGCGCCACCGCAACTACAACGTGGACGACAGCGAGATCCGCTTCCGCGACCGCTGGACCCAGCTCGACGCGCTGTGGACACCAAACGCGAACGTGGAATGGCGAACCCGCGTCTACCAGATCGACAGCCAGCGTGATTGGCGCAATGCCGAGGCCTATGTCTACAACCGCGCTACCGGCTTGATCGATCGCTCGGGCAATACCGAGATCACCCACAACCAGGACCAGACCGGACTGACCTCGACGCTGCGTGTGCAGGGAACGGCGGGTGGCCTGCAGAACAACTTCGCGGTGGGCCTGGACGCCAACCGCGCGCACTTCAAGCACACCAACAACACCTATGCCGGCAGCTCGGGCCCGGTCGATCCGTTCGATCCTGTCCCGGGCCAGTTCGCGAGCGACGCGCCGAACCTGCCGCGCTACCGCAACCGTGCCGAGCAGTACGCGCTGTTCGTGGAAGACCGGCTGGCGCTGAGCGAGCGCTGGTCGGTGCTGGGTGGCCTGCGCCACGACCGCGCGCGCATTGATCGCACCGATCTGATCAGCGGCCAGAACGCGTTCTCGAAGACCTACAGCAGCACAGGCTGGCGTGCGGGTACGGTACTCGCGCTGCAGCCGACGCTGAGCCTGTATGCGCAGTATTCGCAGGCGGCGGACCCGGTCAGTGGCCTGCTGATGATCAGCCCGGCCAACGGCGCCTTTGACCTGGCCAAGGGCCGGCAGATCGAGGTGGGCCTGAAGCAGGCCTTCGACGGTGGCGAGTGGACGCTGGCGGCGTATCGCATCCGCAAGACCGGGCTGCTCAGCCGCGATCCGCTGGTGCCGGATCGCCGGGTGCAGGTGGGCGCGCAGACCTCGCGCGGTATTGAAGCGTCGTTGAACTGGAACTTCGCGCCGCGCTGGTCGCTCGATGCCAACGCGACGGTGCTGAAGGCCGAGTTCGAGGACTTCCTGGAAACCACGGGTTCGCCGCCGATGCTGGTGTCGCGCGATGGCAACGTGCCGCCGAACGTGGCCGAGCGCCTGGCCAGTGTGTGGCTGAGCTGGCAGTTCGCGCCGGACTGGAGCGCGGCGGGTGGCGTTCGCTATGTCGGCAAGCGCTACGCCGATAATGCCAACACGCTGGAGTTGCCCGGTTACAGCACCACCGACCTCGCCCTGACCTGGCAGGCGGCACCGCACACGCGATTGTCCGCACGCCTGTTCAACGTGTTCGACAAGGCGTACTACGCCACCGCGTACTACACCAGCACGCAGTGGCTGCTGGGGGCGGACCGGCGCGTCGAATTCACCGTCGACCATCGCTTCTGAGGGCGCTGGCGATGACGATGCGTTCCACCGCCAAGCGCTGGACCTACCTGGTGCATCGCTGGCTGGGCATCGGCGGATGCCTGCTGATGCTGCTGTGGTTCGTCAGCGGCATGGTGATGCTGTTCATTGGTTACCCGAAGCTGACGCCCGGCGAGCGGCTGGCGGCGTTGCCGGTGCTGGGTGAGGCCCGCGACCTGCAGGGGCTGTCGGTACTGCCTGCCGCCGTGCAGGCCGAGCCGGAGGCTGTGGCATTGACCACGCTGCGTGGCGAGCCGGCGTATGTGGTGCGCAGTGGCAGCAACGTGGGCGCCTGGTCTGCCGTGACCGGCCAGGCGCTGCTGCCGGTGTCGGCACAGCGCGCCGAAGCATCCGCTGCGCAGTTCGCGGGCGGCCAGGCCTTCGTGGGTGCGATGCGCGTGAATGAGGATCGTTGGACGCATTCGCGTGCACTGGACGCGCATCGGCCGCTGTATCGGGTGGAGGTGGGCGGCGCGCAGCCGGGCGACCTGTATGTGTCCTCGCGTACCGGTGAAGTGGTGCTGGACGCTCCGCATGTGCAGCAGCGCTGGAACTATGTGGGCGCCTGGCTGCACTGGCTGTACTTCCTGCGCATGCAGTCGGTCGACCCGGTGTGGACGTGGGTGGTGATCGTGCTGTCCGCACTGTGTACGGTGGCGGCGATCAGCGGCATCGTGGTGGGCGTATGGCGCTGGCGTTTCCGTGGGCACTATCGTTCCGGTGCGAAGACGCCGTACGTGGAGTCGTGGATGCGCTGGCACCATCTGATCGGATTGTGTGCTGCGGCCTTCGTGTTCACCTGGATTTTCAGCGGCCTGATGTCGATGAATCCATTGGGTGTCTTCAGCAGTACGGGTGAAGCGATCGATGTTGAGCACTACCGTGGCGGCGCGGTGGCGGTGGATGGTGCGCTGGGTGATCCTGCGAAGCTTCTGGCGATGGCCGAAGCTGCGCGCTTCCAGCCGGTGGAGATCCAGTGGCGACGGATCGGTGGTGAGCTGTTCGCGGTGTTGCTGGACGGGCAGGGTGATACGCGCATCGTGTCCGGCGGCAATGGGCACCTGCATGTCGCACGGTGGCTGCCGACCGCGTGGTTGCAGCAGAGGGCACGTGCGCTGTCCGCTACACCCATCCAGGGTTTCGTGGTGCAGCATGCAGCGGATGCGTACTTCTACCCGCGTGCGCCCGAGGCCATGAATGGTGCAGCGGTACGTCGCTTCCCGGTGGCAGTGGTGGATTTCGGTGATGCCGAGGCGACACGCGTCTATCTCGATCTGGCGACCGGCGATCCGTTGCTGACGATGGGGCATCGTGAGCGGGTGGGGCGCTGGCTGTTCTACTTCCTGCATAGCTGGGACCTGCCGGCGATGCTGCGCCAGGAAGGTGCCCGGTTGGCGGTGTTGCTGCTGCTGAGCGCTGCCGGCACCGCGTTGTGTGCCACGGCGACGGTGATCGGCTATCGGCGATTGCGGATGAAGCTGCGGCGCAGGCGGCGCTGATGCCCTGGGCTACACCCGCAGCCAACGCGTGGACATCGCCACCAGCAACAAGGCCGTGGCCACGCCGATGAATGCAGCGATCAGGCCGAAGTGGTTGGCGGCAAAACCGATCAGTGCCGGGCCAGCAAGGATGCCGGCAAAGCCCAGCGTGGAAACGGCGGTGATGGCCAGCGCGCCGGGCATGCGGGTCTGGTGGCCAGCCAGCGAGAACAGCGCCGGTGCGATGTTGGCGCAGCCGAGGCCGACCAGCACATAGCCGATCAGCGACGCCTGCCACGGCGTGACCAGGGTCAGCACCAGCACGCCCGCGGCGGCAAGCAACGCGCCGAACACGATCGCGCGCTGGCGGCCCACGCGTGCCACCAGTGCATCACCGAACAGGCGTGCGACGGTCATGGTCAGGGTGAAGGTCACATAGCCGATGCCGGCGAGGCCGGCATCGACGCGGCGCACGTCGCTGAGAAACACCGCGCTCCAGTCGAGCATCGCACCTTCGCCGAGGAAGGCGACGAACGCCAGCACGCCGATGAACAGCACGATGCCGTGTGGCAGGGCCAGCATCGGTGTGTCATGCGGCATGCGTTCGCTGTGCCAGTACGACGCCGACAACAGCATCACCAGCAACATGGCGCCGACGCCGACCAGCACGGATGCCAAGGGCGGCAGCTGTGCGGACAGCAGCACGGTCATGGTGGCCGCGCCGAGGAAGCCGCCGATGCTGAAGAAGGCATGGAAGCCGGACATCATCACGCGCCGTGCTTCGCGCTCGACGATGACGGCCTGTACGTTCATCGTGCAGTCCATCGCGCCCACGGCGGCGCCGAACACGAACAGGACCAGCCCTAGTGTCCAGGCCGAACCGGCCAGCGCCAGGCCGGGCACGGTCAGGCAGATCAGCAGGCTGCTGGCCACCATCACCCGCCGGCAACCGAGGCGCGCGGCCAGCACGCCGGACAACGGCATTGCCAGCAGCGAACCGGCACCGAGGCAGAGCAGCACCAGCCCCAGCGTGGCGTCGTTGATCCCGGTGCGTGCCTTTGCGAACGGCACCAGGGTGGCCCACAGCGCGGTGGCGAAGCCGGGAATGAAGAACGCAGCGCGGGTCGCGTGCTGTTCGGCGCGCGCGCGGTTGGCAAGGGACATGAGCGGTACGGTCAGGGGGGAGTGGGGTGTACCGCGATGCCTGCGGCGCGGAAGCGTGCCGCCAATGCGGGCGGTGCGGTGGTGGTCAGCACCAGGTCGTCGATCTCGTCGAGGCTGGCAATCTGCCAGTTGCCGCGTGCACCCAGCTTTTCAGTCGTGGCGGCGACGATGACACGGCTGCTGCAGGCCACCATCGCGCGCTTCAGCGTGGCTTCTTCCGCATCCATTGCCCACACGCCGGTGTCGCCGTCCACCGCGCAGGGGCCGGGCAGGTACACATCGGCGCGCAGGCGCTGCACCTGGGCCAGTGCTTCGGCGCCGACCGCGCCGCCACCGCTGGCCAGGCGCCCGCCGATCAGCTGCACCGAGGTGCCTTCAAGCAGGCTGGCGGCCGTGGCGATCTGTGGCGCGTTGGTGATCACCGTCAAGCCGAGGGCGGCCGGCAACTGCTGGGCGATCGCCAGGTTGGTTGAACCAGCGTCGAGCAGTACGACCTGGCCGGGTTGCAGCAACGCGCAGACGCGGGCGGCCAGCTCGGCCTTGTCGCCGCGGTCGCGGGTCAGCCGCTCGCGCAGCGGGCGTTCCTTGGGCGGTGGCAGTACGGCGCCACCGTAGACGCGCTGGCACAGGCCCTGCGCGGCCAGCTCGCGCAGGTCGCGGCGGATCGAATCTTCGGACACGGCATAGCGGCGCGCCAGCTCGGCGGCAACCACGCGGCCCTGCTGGCGCAGTTCCTCCAGAATCTGCCGGGTGCGCTGGGCGGGGAGGGGGCTGGGATCGGAGCTCATGCTGCAAGTCTGCACGTTCGTGCATTAACGTGCAACAACGTGCATGCTGCGTTTGGGCGGGGCACAGGGCGGCTGGACTGCCGGTGAATCCGCCCGCGCCCACGTCTATGGATCGCCCTCGCGGCCCGGCATGATGGCGGGGCACCTGGCATGGAATCCCTGATGTCCCCCACCGTTCACCGCAAGCTGCGCATCGGCGCGGACCAGTACACCGGCCAGAAAGTGGTCGACCAGCAGTTCCATGAGTGCGATTTTTCCGGTGCCGACCTGACCGCCACCGAGTTCATCAACTGCAGCTTCTACGATGCCGACAGCCGCAGCGGCTGCCGCTTCAATGGCGCCACATTGAAGGAGGCCAGCTTCCGCAGCTGCGACATCAGCATGTGCCACTTCAACTTCATCAAGGCGCTGGGCCTGGAGATCAGCGAGTGCCGCGCGCAGGGTGCGGATTTCAGCAACGCCAGCTTCATGAACCAGATCACCACGCGCAGCTGGTTCTGCAGCGCCTTCATCAAGAAGTCGAACCTGCGCTATGCCAATTTCTCGCGGGTCACGCTGGAGAAATGCGAACTGTGGGAGAACCGCTGGGACGGTGCAAACGTCAGCGGCGCCAGCTTTGCCGGCTCGGACCTGTCCGGTGGCCAGTTCGAGGGAATCGACTGGAACAGCGCCAACTTCACCGACTGCGACCTGACCAATTCCGATCTGGGCGAGCTGGACCTGCGCAGCACCAACCTGCGTGGCGCCACGCTGGATGTCCAGCAGGTGGCGCTGTTGATGCAGCGGATCGGCATCACCGTGGTGCCGTAGGCATTACCCGGCGTACGCCACCCAGCCCTTGAAGCTGAAGCCTGCATAGAACAGCTCCACGCCGTCGAAGCCGGCCTCCTGCAGCAGCGTCACTTCCTGTTCGGGGGCCAGCAGCGGCAGCCGCTCGGCAATGGCGTCGATCGCGCGCTGTGCATCGGCGTGGGCAACGCCGGAGGCTTCGGCGAACGCGGCGTAGCGCTGCAACCAGCGCAGCTTGCCGGCCGGATCCTGCGGCACGCTGTGGTGGGCCACCACCAGCGGCGCGCCGGGCTGCAGGCGCCTGTGCAGCTCCCGCAGCGTGTGCAGGCGCTGCGCGCCGTCGAGGAAGTGCAGGGTCAGCAGGCAGCTGGCACCATCGAAGCGCACGTCGGGGGCATCGTCGATGTAGCCTTCCAGCAACTGCACGCGCGACATCAGCGGGCCCAGTGTCTGTTCGGCCAGGGCCAGCATCGGTGCAGCCGGGTCCACGCCCAGCAGCTGCCAGCCCGGCTGCGCCTCGGCAAATGCCTTCAGCTCCAGCCCGCCACCGGCGCCCAGCACCAGCACGCGGCCCTGCGCAGGAACGTGTTCGGCCAGCAGCAGGCGACTCATCTGCTGCAACGCGAGGAAGCCCGGCACCTGGCGCAGCGGGCCCTCGGCATAGCGGGCAACGGCCTGCGGATCGGAGAACGAAGACATGCGTGCATTCCTGCAACAGGGACATACCACTGTACCGTGGCATGCAAGTGCCTTTGCCGGGGGTCGCTCCTGCCTGCGCTGACCGGCTTGCATCCAGCTCAACGCAACGCCCGCGCCAGCACCTGCCAGATCCTCGGGTCCTGGCACTGCGAGACGTTGAAGCGCAGATAGTCGGCCGCGCGCTGCGACTGGCTGAACGCGTTGCCCGGCGCCAGCACGATGCCCTCGCGCAGGCATTGCCGCGCCAGTGCGGCGGCGTCGCGGCCGTCGGGCAGCTGGCACCACAGGAACAGGCCGGCTTCCGGCTGCAGCCACGGCGTGATGCCCAGCGCCTGCAGTTTCCGCAGTGTGTGCCGGCGTGCATCGGCCAGGCGCGAACGTATCGACTGCATGTGGCGGCGGTAACCGCTATCGGTCAGCGCGATGTGCATCAACTGCGCGGCCAGATGGCCGCCGCCAAAGCTGGTCGCCAGCTTCAGGTCGGTCAATGCTTCTATCCAGTCATGGCGTGCAGCGATGTAGCCGCAGCGCGACGCTGCCGACAGCGTCTTGGAGAAACTGCCGACGTGGATCACCCGTGACAGTCCATCGAGCGCGGCCAGCCGCGGTGCCGGCTGCAGTTCGAAGTCGGCGAAGATGTCGTCCTCGACGATGATCAACTCGCTGCGTTCGGCCAGGCCCAGCAGGCGGTGCGCGGTGTTGGCCGAAAGCACCGCGCCGGTCGGGTTGTGCAGGCCGGAATTGGTGATGTACAGCCGCGGCGAATGCGCCTGCAGGGCTTGCGCGAACGCCTCCAGGTCCGGGCCGCTGTGCGTGTACGGCACGCCGATGGCCTGCACCTGGTGCGCCTTGAGCAGCGCGTGGTAATTGAAGTAGCTCGGGTCATCGACCAGCACGCAGTCGCCGGGCTTGAGCAGGAAACGGCAGAGCAGATCGACCGCGTGCGTACCGGATTCGGTCAGCAGGATCTGCTCCATCGGTGCATCGATGCCAAGCGTGGCGCTGCGCCTTTGCAGCAGCTGGCGCAACGCGGGCAGCCCGAGCGGACCGGCGTAGTCCACCAGTTGCATGGCATCGGCACGCGACAGCCGGCGCAGGCCGCGGCGCACGCCATCGTGATACAGCCAGTCACTGGGCATCCAGCCGCACCCTGGCTTGAGATCGCCCGCGGGCGTTTCCAGCGATTGCCGTGACACCCACAGCGGATCCACCGCGCGATCCAGCCGCGGCTCCATTTCGGCCAGCGCCAGCGGTGCGGCCGGGCCACTGACGTAGAAGCCCGAGCCTGCGCGCGCACTGATCAGGCCTTCGGCCGCCAGGCGCTCGTAGGCCTCGACCACGGTGGAGACTGAAACCCCCATGGTCGCCGCCTGCGCACGTACCGAAGGCAGGCGGGAGCCGGGGCCGTCCACCCGTGCACTGATGCGGGTGCGGACGGTCTGGATGACCGATTCGATGCGGGTGAGCGGGCGCGGCATGGTGGAACCGTAGTGGAAGTGTGGGCAGTACAGTTACTTGCGGCTGTACTGGATTGTAGCTGGGGTCGTTCCGCGCCGGATGCTTCCATACAGGAGCAGCCGGGCATCGTCCGGCACCTTCAGGAGTACAGGCGTGGAACGGTCGGCGAGTGGTTGGATCAATGGCTTCATCGGTGTGGTGATCTTCGCCGGCTCATTGCCGGCCACCCGCCTGGCGGTGCTGCAGCTGGATGCCGGGTTCGTCACCGCCGCACGCGCCACCATCGCCGCGGTGCTCGGTCTGGGGCTGCTGCTTCTGCTGCGCCAGCCATGGCCGCGGCGCGGCGACCTGCCGGGGCTGGTGGTGGTCAGCCTCGGCGTTGTGGTCGGCTTCCCGCTGCTGACCGCGCTCGCGCTGCGTCACGCGTCGTCGGCGCACGCCATCGTGTTCCTTGGCCTGCTGCCGTTGAGTACAGCGGTGTTCGGCGTGCTGCGCGGTGGCGATCGGCCGCGCCCGGCGTTCTGGCTGTTCTCGTTGCTGGGCAGTGCCTGCGTGGTCGGCTATGCCGCGCGCAACGGAATCGAAGCCTCGTTGCAGGCCGACCTGCTGATGCTGGCGGCGATCGTGGTGTGCGGGCTGGGCTACGCGGAAGGTGGTCGGCTCGCCCGTCATCTGGGCGGCTGGCAGGTGATCAGCTGGGCACTGCTGCTGGCGTTGCCGGTGATGCTGCCGCTGACGGTGCTGATGCGCCCGGCCTCGTTCACCGCGGTCGGTGCCTCGGCGTGGTGGGCACTGGGCTACGTGGCAGTGTTCAGCATGCTGATCGGCTTCCTGTTCTGGTACCGCGGGCTGGCCCAGGGCGGCATCGCTGCCGTCGGCCAGCTGCAGCTGCGGCAGCCGTTCTTCGGCCTGGCCCTGGCCGCGCTGCTGCTGCACGAGTCGGTCAGCCTCAGCATGGTGCTGGTGACCGTGGTCGCGGTGATCTGCGTCGCCGGCGCGCGCCGCTTCAGCCGCTAGGAAAAAGGGGACGGAGGGGATTAAGTCGTTTCAGGCACAGCAGGACCAATTACGACTTAATCCCCTCCGTCCCCTTTTCCGGGGTGCTGCGGAAAAGGTGCGCAACGGCGTAGTCGATGAACACCCGCAGGCGTGCACTGGGATGGCGCCCGCCGGGCCACAGCAGCGAGAACTGCCCCCGGTGCGTGGGCAGTGTGGGCAGCACCTGTTGCAGGCGGCCATCGGCCAGCGCGTCAGCGGCGAGGAAGTCAGGCATCCAGGCCAGGCCCATGCATCCGATCGCAGCGGCCAGCACGGCTTCCATGTTGTTGCAGGTCATCGCCGTGGGAAGGCGCGCCCCGGCGTCACCTTCGATGCCGGGCAGCTGCCACGGATGCAGCTTTCCGGTGGTGGGGTAACGGAAGCGCAGCGCGGTATGCATGCGCAGGTCGCCCACATCGCCGGGCGTTCCATGCATCTGCAGATAGCCCGGCGCCGCACAGAGGATGAAACGAAAACCCCCCAGCCGCCGTGCGGTCAGGCTGGAATCGGCCAGTTCGCCACTGCGTATCACTGCATCCAGGCCTTCGCTGACCACATCGACGATGCGGTCGTTGAAGTCCAGTTCCAGCTGCACCTGCGGATAGCGTTGCTGGAAGCCGGGCAGCACCGGCAGCAGGAAGCGGTAGCCGATGGTGGGCAGGCCGATGCGCAGCAGCCCGCTGGGGGCGTGCTGTCGCTGCGCCAAGTCCGCCTGTGCTTCGGAAAGCTCGTCCAGTGCACGCCGGCAGCGCTGCAGCAGCAGTTCGCCTTCGTCGGTGAGATGCACGCGGCGGGTGGTGCGCTGGAACAGGCGCGTGCCGAGTTCCTGTTCAAGCCGGGCGATGCGCTTGCCGACGGCCGAGGCTGACAGGCCGAGTACGCGGGCGGCACCGACAGTGCTGCCGGCCTCCGCGGTGCGGACGAAGGCGAGCAGGGCGGAGATGGAGTCCATGCTTGGATGATTGCGGAACATCTCGCCGCAATCAACGTCCACCGAGCCTGTTTTTCTGGAATAGCGGCCTGTCCATCATCAATGCCCCTGATGGATGGAGGCCCGCATGGCCCCGGATTCGATGCTCCCTGTACCTGTCCGCGCGCAGCAGCGCTGGGCGCTGCTTGCGGTCTGCCTGGCCGCGCTGGCGTTGCCGTTGTCCTTCTCTGCCGGTGCAGTCGCGGTGCCGGCGCTGGCCCGTTCCGCGGCGGCATCGCCCACCGCGCTGGCCTGGGTGACCAACGCCTTCATGCTCACCTTCGGCAGTCTGTTGCTCGCTGCGGGCGGCTTGGCCGATCGATATGGCCGTCGGCGGCTGTTCCTGCTGGGCACGGCGGGCTTCACCACCGCCACCGCCGCCGTCTGCCTTGCTCGCACGCTGCTATGGCTGGATCTGGCGCGCGGGTTGCAGGGCGTTGCCGCGGCGGCGGCGCTGGCATCCGGCACGGCGCTGCTGGCACAGGCCTGGCAGGGGCCGGCGCGTGCCCGTGTCTTCGCCCTGCTGGGCACCACGTTCGGCATGGGGCTGGCGTTGGGGCCCTTGCTCGCGGGCCTGCTGCTGCAGACATTGGGATGGCGCAGCGTGTTCGCCGCGGGCGGTGTGCTCACGTTGGTGGCCTTCGGCCTGGGGGCACGCGCGTTGCCTGAAAGTCATGGCGAGCGCCGACCACTGGATATCGGCGGCATGCTGAGTTTCAGCCTGACGCTGGCGACGTTGACCCTGGCGCTGCTGTGGCTGGGCGAGTTCGGCCTGCATGCCGCGCGCGTGCGGCTGGCGCTGCTGGTGACGCTGCTGTTGGGCGGGGTGTTCGTCTTCATCGAACGGCGGCACCCCTCACCGTTGCTGGACCTCTCACTGTTCTCGCAACCGGCGTTCCTCGGTGTCCAGCTGCTGCCGGTGGCGACCTGCTTCGGCTACGTGGTGCTGCTGGTCGCGTTACCTCTGCAACTGCTGGGCGTGCATGGCCAGAGCGCGACGCTGGTGGGACTGCAGATGCTGGCGCTGTCCGCGCCGATGCTGGTCCTGCCGATGCTGGCCGCGCGTTGGGCGGAGCGCGTGGGAAGTGCGCGGTTGTGCACGCTGGGTCTGCTGGTGTGTGCCGCCGGCCTGTACCTGTTGTCGCGGCAGGCGTCGCACCCGTCGCCCTTGCAGTGGGTGCCGCTGCTGATGCTGGTCGGCGCAGGCACGGCTTTGCCGTGGGGGCTGATGGATGGACTGTCGGTGAGCGTGGTACCGGTGCAACGTGCCGGCATGGCCGCAGGCATATTCGGAACCGTGCGGGTGGCCGGCGAAGGCATCGCGTTGGCCGCAGTCACTGCCTTGCTTGCGCTGCTGATCGGCCATCAGCTGCAGGGCGCGTCGCCGGCACCGCTGGTGCGTGCCGGTGCCTATCTGGCCACGGGGGCGCGGGAACAGGCGCAGGCACTGCTACCGACGATGAGCCGCATGCAGCTGCAGCACGCCAGTAGTGAGGCGCTGGCGACACTGCTGCGTGTACTGGCGCTGCTGACCGCCGCCTGTGCCGCCGTGTTGCGCCTGTTGCTGCGGAAACGCACAGGTGCCTTGGTCGGGGACATGGTGTAGCAGGCTCATCGCCGCCTCCGCCGTCATCCCGCTGTCGTGTCCCGCTCACGCCGCCTATGCCCACCCGGGCCTAGTGTTGATCGTCCCCGTCCCCCACGGAGACCCGCCATGTGGCTGCTCGACCATCTCTGGCCCAGCCGTCGACCCCTTCCTCCCCCGGTCGAGGACGCGCCACAGGCACCGTCACGCCGGCCCTGGCTGAAACGCCCGGCGCGGGCCGGGCGCAGCGGCATGGCGCCCTGGCAGAAGGTGGCCACGCCACCGCGGCGCACGCGCCACTAGCCGGTGCGGTCTGATGGGTGGTTGACCCCGTCGCTGACCGGGATCACCCCAAGCGCGAACGGGTCGATGCCCTCCAGGCAGGCCACGTTGTAGCCGTACTGGTCGGGGTTGGAGCGGCGCCGGTGATGGGTGTAGATGCCGCACACCCCGCAGAAGTAGTGCTCGGCCACATGGGTGTTGAACTGGTACTTCTGCAGGTGATGCTGCCCGCGCACCACCTGCAGGCCCTGGCGGGGGACGCTGGCGGCGATGGCACCCCGGCGTCGGCACATCGAGCAGTCGCAGCGGCGCGGGTCGACGATGCCGTCCGGGAGGTCCAGCAACAGCTCGACCGTGCCGCAGTGGCAGGTGGCGCGGTGCTGGGGTTGGACCGGAACGCCGGCCACGGAAGTGATGCCCATCGTTGCTCCTGTGAGGTGAACCTGGCCGCATGGACCGCCGCAGACGGTGCGCCGCGGTCCCTGAACGGGCCGTAGATGCCACGGTGAACCCGCTTGTGGCTAACTATGCGGCTTCGGGACCGCGACAGGATGCCAGTGAGAGCCGCAGGACGTTGGATGACAGGAAGTGCCATGGCGCTGGCAGCGTTGTGGGTGACCGGGCTGCTGGCCTATCAGATGCCGGGGCCGGGCTGGCTGGCCAATGGCATTGCGGTGCTGTGGCTGCTGGTTGCGCTGTGGGCGTCGTGGCAGGTCGCGCGTGGCCGTGGCCATCGTCGCCTGGGCATGGCGTTCGGCGCGTCGCTGGCGCTGGCCGGCCTGTGGTGGCTGCTGCTCACCCCGCGCCAGGACCGCGTCTGGGCCGATGACGTGGCCCAGCGCCTGCACGTGGTGTCCTTCGACGGGCGCCACGTGGTGCTCGACAACGTGCGTGATTTCACCTGGCGCAGCGAGACCGACTACGACGCGCACTGGGTGCGCCGCGCGTACGACCTGGACCAACTCCGCTCGGCCGATCTGGTGCTGTCGTACTGGATGGGCCCGGCGATCGCCCACACCCTGATCTCGTTCGGTTTCGAGGATGGGCGCCACGTGGTGTTCTCGCTGGAGATCCGCAAGGAACGCGGCGAATCGTTCTCGGCGCTGGGCGGCTTCTTCCGCAAATTCGAGATGACCCTGGTGGCCGCGGAGGAGACCGACATCATCCGCACCCGCACCAACGCGCGTGGCGAGGATGTCTACCTGTACCGCCTGCACGGCATGGACCAGGCGCAACTGAAGCAACTGTTCGCCGCGTACATCGCGCAGGCGCGCGAACTGGATGCGAAGCCGGGCTTCTACAACACGCTCACCAGCAACTGCACCACCATCGTCTTCGATCTGGCCCGCCACATCGCGCCGCGCCTGCCGCTGGACTACCGCCTGCTGCTGTCCGGCTACCTGGCCGAATACGCACAGGAGGTCGGCGCGCTCACGCCGGGCGTGCCTTATGCCGAACTGCATGACAAGGGCCGCATCACCCAGCGTGCGCTGGACCTGGGCAGCGGCGACCACTTCTCCACCGTGATCCGCCAGGGCGTGCCCGGCACCGAGCAGGACCCGCAGTAATGACCCGACTCTTCCTGATCCGCTGGCAGCGCGCGCTGCCGGTGTTGTTCGCCGCCTTCCTGCTGCTGGGCAGCAGCGGCTGCGCGATGGTGACTGTCAAGCAGGTGAAGTCCAGCGATTCGCTGGTGAACAAGCGCGCCGATGTGCTCAACACCGGCAAGCTCAGCCCGGCCGCGCGCGAGACGCTCAGCGCGGCGGGCCTGGATGAGTCGCAGTGCGAGAAGGACTTCCTGGTCTGCCGCAGCACGTTGTTGATGACCGATGACCTCAACGTCGAGCAGCGGCTGTCGGCGTTGTCCGAACTGTGGGTGAAGGCCGCGCTGGCGCTGACGCCGAAGAAGACCGCCGCCGGCGATCCGCCGATGAGCGACGCGGCGCTGGATGCCTGGCTGGAAGCCGCGCGTTATGCCTATGCCTACCTGTTCTACAGCGGCCGCTCGCCGTCCGACCGCGCCTTCGAAGACCGGCAGACGCAGGTGCGCGACTACTACAACTACGCCGCCGAGAAGGCGGCGGTGGTGCTGTTCGTGCGCGCGCGTGCAGCGGCACTGGCCGGCGAGGACTATACGAAGCCGATCTCGGTCGGCAGCTGGTCGCTGGCCTCCAACTACCAGCAGTTGAACCTGAAGAGCATTCCGGCGCAGCTGGTGCCGGCCGGCACGGTCAGCTTCGTCGGCCTGCGCAGCACCTATCGCCGCGATGGCTTCGGTGCCGAGCTGGTGATGGTGATGGACCCGCCCAAGCTGGTCGCGCCGGTGATCGCGGGCGATGGGCCGAAGGCGGAAACAGCGGCGGATGATGCTGACGACGAGCGCCGTGGCCGCCGCCATCGGCATGACGATTCGGTGCCGGAATTCAGCGAGATGTCCTCGATCAATGTCACCGCGCTGCTGCGTTTCGAAGGCAGCAGCCTGGAAGACGTGATGCGCACGCGCCGGGTTGAACTGGACGCCTATTCGCCGGAGGCCACTGAACGCATCACCCTGCACGGCGAACAGGTGCCGCTGGCCGGCAATTTCACCGCTGCCTACGGTCTGTGGCTGGCGCAGAGTGGCTTCGCCCGGCAGTCACTGCGCACACTGTTCGGCATGAGTGAGGGCATCGGCGAACCGCACATCTACCTGATGCAGCCGTGGGACCCGAACCGCCGCATCATCTTCATGCTGCACGGCCTGGCCAGCAGCCCGGAAGCCTGGGTGAACCTGGCCAACGAGATCATGGGCGACCCCGAGCTGCGCCAGCAGTTCCAGGTGTGGCAGGTCTACTACCCGACCAACGCGCCGATCGCGCTGAACCGCTACGAGATCGCCAACGCGTTCAATGACACGCTCAAGCACTTCGACCCCAACGGCAGCACACGCGCATCGAAGGACATGGTCTATATCGGTCACAGCATGGGCGGCGTGCTCGCGCGGCTGTTGGTGAGCGACTCGGGTGATGTGCTGTGGGATGACCTGCTGGCCAACTATGACCTGAAGGGCGAGCGGCTGAAGCGGGTGCAGGCCAAGCTGGGGCCACTGCTGCATTTCAAGGCGCAGCCGAACGTGGAACGCGCGATCTTCATCGCCGCGCCGCACCAGGGCACGGATATCGCCGGCAACAAGGTCGGGCGGCTGATCGGGCGCCTGGTACGCCTGCCGCTGACCATTCTCGGCAAGTTCGAGGACGTGTTCATGGCGCTGGCACAGGCCGAGCAGCAGGTCGACGGCACCGCCAAGCCGAAGATTCCCAACAGCATCGACAACCTCAAGGCCAGCGATCCGTTCGTGAAGGCCGCCGCACAGCTGCCGATCGAAGCGGGCCTGAAGTACCACTCGATCATCGCCCAGCGCAAGCCGGAGCTGCCGGTGGAGA
Source organism: Stenotrophomonas maltophilia D457 (assembly GCF_000284595.1). Taxonomy (GTDB): domain Bacteria; phylum Pseudomonadota; class Gammaproteobacteria; order Xanthomonadales; family Xanthomonadaceae; genus Stenotrophomonas; species Stenotrophomonas muris. The sequence goes on from NC_017671.1 coordinate 1,128,145, forward strand.
AGTCCGATGACGGGCTGGTGCCGTACTGGAGCGCGCATCTGCCGGGCGCGCTGTCGGAGAAGGTGATCATTTCCGGCCACAGCGTGCAGGAGACCCCGCAGGCCGTGCTGGAAGTGCGCCGCATCCTGCATCGGGATATCGATGATGTGGGAGCCGGTACACGGTAATGCCGGCCTCTGGCCGTCGCCATCATGGGATTCCCGCGTGCGCGGAGGTTGCCGGCCAGCGGCCGGCACTACCGGAATCCGGCGGCGCTACACCCGCCGCGCGATCACTGCGGCCAGCACCGCCAGACCGAAGGTGATGGCCAGGCACAGCAGGTAGCCGGTGTGCGGCGCGCTTTCCACGAACATGGCGAACAACGCGCCGGACACCGCCAGCGCGGTGGTCACCGACAACGCCTCGCTCAGCTGCAGCGCCGAGGTATTGGCACCCTGCTCATGCGGTGCTGACAGCGACAGGGTCAGCACCGACAGGCTGGCGTAGATCATGCCCATGCCGAAGCCGGTGACGGCCCAGCCGACCAGCGCGACCGGCAGCGGCATCGGGTTGAACAGCACCGACAGCGTTGCGGCGATGCCGAACGTCATCATCACCGTGCCAACGCGCAGCAGCTGCTGGCGTGACCAGCCACGCTGCTGGTGGCCCTGCAGCCATGAACCGGCGAACCAGCCCAGCGCACCGAGGCTGAGCACGGCGCCTGCCCAGCTGGGCGAGAGCCCGCGTTCGCGCTGCAGCAGCAGGGGCAGATAGGCCTCGCAGGCGAAGAACGCCGCTGCAGCAATGCCGCGCAACGCGATCACGCTGGGCAGGCCGCGGCGCAGGATCAGGGTTCCGGCCGGCAGCAGCCGATGCACGCAGAACAGCAGCGCCAGCATCGCCACGCCGATGCAGAGCAGGGCGGCCATGCCCTGTTGCTGGCCGCCGACGTAGAGCAGTAGTGCGGCCAGTGAGGCGCCAGAGGCCCAGCGCACCACGTTGCTGCGTTCGCCATCGTTGCAGACCGCAACGGGAGGTTGCATGCGCGCCAGTGCCGGGCGCAGCAGCAGTGCGGCCGGTATCGCCAGCAGTGGCACTGCCAGGAATACCCAGCGCCAGCCCAGGTGCTGCACCATCAGGCCACTCAACGCCGGGCCGACCATCGAGGGCACCACCCAGCCTGCGGAGAACGCCGCGAACACCTTCGGCCGCAGGTGTTCGGGGTAGCTGCGGCCGACCATCACGTACAGCGAGACCGAAATCGCGCCCGCGCCCAGGCCCTGCATCAGGCGCCCGGCCACCAGCATGCCCATGCGCGTCGCAAAGCCGGCCAGCAGCAGGCCCAGCACGAAGCAGCCCAGGCCGTACCAGAGTGGCCGCGCGGGGCCGTGGCGATCGGCCCAGCGCCCGGCCAGGGTCATGCCGATCACACTGGTGGCCAGGGTGCCGCCAAAGGCCAGCGCGTACAGGCGCAGTCCATCGAGTGCTTCGGCCACGGTGGGCATCGCGGCCGCGACGGCCAGTGCTTCGAAGGCGTGCAGCGCGACCAGTGCGACCATGCCGATGGTCGTGGCGCGGTAGCGCGCGGACAGGATCGAGCTGTCAGCCGGCAGGTGGGTGTCGGCGGGAGAGAGGGTCGGGGTCATACGGGTCAGGTGCAGGCCGCGCTTGTCAACGGGCGGCGAAGATAGCAGCATGCCACCTCAACTGTAGTTGAGGTCAAGCAATGGCATCCCAGGAACTCAGCGTTGGCGAGGTCTCCCAGCGCAGTGGCGTGGCCGTTTCCGCACTGCATTTCTACGAGCGCAAGGGGCTGATCAGCAGCCTGCGCACCTCGGGCAACCAACGTCGTTACAGCCGGGACGTGCTGCGCCGGTTGGCGGTGATCCGCGTGGCGCAGCGGGTGGGCATGCCGCTGGAAGCAGTCGGCCGTGCCTTCGAAAGCCTGCCTGACGGACGCGCACCGACCAAAGCGGATTGGGCCAGGCTGTCTGCGCGCTGGCGCAACGAGCTGGAAGAGCGCATCCACATGCTGCAGCTGCTGCGCGACGAACTGACCGGCTGCATCGGTTGTGGCTGCCTGTCGCTGCAGCATTGCCGCCTGGCCAATCCCGGCGACGTCCTCGGCGAACGCGGCGACGGCCCGATGCGCTGGGAGTGAGCGACAAAAAGGGGACGGAGGGGATTATGTCGTTTGTGCACTTGCGACTTAATCCCCTCCGTCCCCTTTTTCTTACCAGACCGTGATCGTCTCGCCGCTCTGGATGCCTTCCACCGCGCGCTGGAAGGCCAGTGCCGCGCGCTGTGCGCTTACCGCCTCGAAGCCCGGGAAGTAGGGGCCGTAGGCGGCCATCGATTCGATCAGTACGTTCGGGCTGACCACGTTGATGCGCAGGCCGCGCGGCAGCAGCTCCAGTGCGGCTGCGCGCACGAAGCCTTCCAGTGCGGCATTCACCGAGGTGGCGTTGACGCCGTCGCGGATCGGTTGTGCGCTGACGATGCCGCTGGTCAGGGTGATCGAGCCGCCGCTGTTGAGATGATGCTGCGCGGCCAGTGCCAGCCTCACCTGGCCCAGCAGTTTGTCCTGCAGGCCGAGGTTGAACTGCGCCGGCGTCATCTGCTGCAGCGGGCCGAAGTGCAGCTTGCCGGCGGTGGAAATCACCGCATCGACCGGGCCGGTACGTGCGAACAGTTCGGCGACGCTGGCGTCATCGGTCAGGTCCACGCGCAGTTCGCCGCTGCTGCGGCCGGCGGCGAGAATCTGATGCTGTTGGCCGAGCTGGCGGGCGACTGCCTGGCCGAGGGTGCCGCTGGCACCAACGAGGAGGATCTTCATGGCCGTTCCTTGCGTAAGGGAGTGAGCGCAGTCTGCGCCCTCACAATGGGGTTAGGTAAGCGGCGTATGATTCGCAGATTCCTAACTAAGGATTAGTAATGGATACCCTTCGATGCATGCAGGCCTTCGTTGCCGTGGCCGAGCGTGGCAGCTTCGCCGGCGCCGCCGAACAGCTGCAGGTCTCGGCGGTGATGGTGGGCAAGTACATCCAGCAGCTGGAGGCGCATCTGGGTACCGCGCTGCTGCAACGGAACACCCGCCGCCAGCGCCTGACCGAAGCCGGCAGCGCCTATCTGGCCGGATGCCGGCAAGTGCTGGAGCAGGTGCAGCAGGCCGAGGCCGATGTGGCCGGTCTGCAGGTACAGCCGCGTGGCCTGCTGCGGGTCAGTGCGCCGACCACCTGGGGCAGCTGCGTGCTGGCGCCGCAGCTGGCCGGCCTGCTGCGCGCGCAGCCGCAGTTGAACATCGAACTGGATCTGAGCAACCGCCGTGTGGACCTGATCGAGGACGGCTTCGACGTGGCGATCCGGGTCGGGCCGTTGCCATCGCAGGAGGTGGTGGCGCGGCCGCTGCCGCCGTATGCGATGAGCCTGTGCGCGGCGCCGTCTTACCTGCGCAGGCGCGGCACGCCACGCACGCCGGCGGACCTGCAGGGGCATGATTGCCTGAGCCATCTTGCCTGGCGTGGTGGCCATGGCTGGCAGTTGGCCAACGGTGAACAGGTGGATTGGGAGGCGCGGCTGACCTGCAACGACGGGTTCGCGCTGCGCGAAGCCGCCGTGGCCGGGGCCGGGTTGGTGTTGCAGCCCACCGCGCTGTTGGCGGGGGAGATCGCAGCAGGGCGCCTGAAGCCGCTGCTGCGCGACTACCTGCCCGAACCGCGACCGATGCATCTGATCTACCTGCCGGATCGACGGCCGCGCCCGCGGCTGCAGTGCTTCGTCGATTTCGTCATGGCCACATTTGGGCAATGAGCATCCACGCCATGCGTGGATGATGGTAGGTGCCGACCGTTGGTCGGCACACATCGGGATCAATCATTCGCCGCAGACAATTCCTGCCCGCGCACCTGCGCAGCACGCAGCGCGTTGTCCACCAGCACTTCGAAACCACCGGCCTGGAAGCTCTCGATCGCGGCCTGGGTGGTGCCGTTCGGCGAGGTCACACGGCGGCGAAGCTCGGCCGGGCTTTCGCCGGCTTCATCCAGCATGCGCGAAGCGCCCAGCAGGGTCTGCACCACCAGCGTGCGCGCGGCGTCGGCCGGCAGGCCCTGGGCAATGCCCGCCGCTTCCATCGCTTCGGCCAGCAGGAACACGTAGGCCGGCCCGCTGCCGGACACGGCAGTGACCGAATCCATCAGCGCCTCGCGCTCGATCCACACGGTACGGCCGGCACTGGCCAATACCTGTTCGGCCTGCGAGCGCTGCTGTGCATCCACCGACGGCGTGGCATACAGGCCGGTCACGCCGGCGCCGAGCAGGGCCGGCGTGTTGGGCATTGCACGCACCACCGGCAGGTTGCCGCCCAGCCAGCGTTCCAGCTGCGCGCTGGTGATGCCGGCGGCGATCGACACCACCAGTGGCCGGCTTGCCTGGGCCAGTGCCTGCAGCGACTGGCAGACCTCGCGCAGCACCTGTGGCTTCACCGCCAGCAGCCAGGTGCGGCCCTGTGCGGCGGCATCGGCGGCATTGTCGTGCACCTGCACGCCGAAATCGGTGGCCAGCGACTCGCGCAGTGCTGCAACCGGTTCGGCCACGTGGATGTGTGCGGCGGGCACGCCCTGGCGGATCAGGCCGGCGATCAGGCTGCGCGCCATGTTGCCGCCTCCGATGAAGGTGATGGAATCAGCTGTCATGAAACTCTCCTTGCAAGATCAGGCCGGGCGAGGACGCGCGCCGAACAGGGCGGTGCCGATGCGCACCAAAGTGGCGCCCTCGGCGATGGCGTCGGCGTAGTCGCTGCTCATGCCCATCGACAGCGTGTCGACCTGCGCGTGCTGGGCGGCCAGCGACTGGAAAAGTGTGCGCATGCGCACGAACGCATCCCGACGGCGTTCCGCCTCGGGCCATGGCGCGGGAATCGCCATCAGGCCACGCAGGCGCAGGGTGGGCTCGGCGGCAATCGCAGCGGCCAGCACCTCGACATCCTCCGGCGCACAGCCGTGCTTGCTGGATTCATCGTCGATGTTGACCTGGATCAGCGCATTCAGCGGACCACGCGCTGCCGGGCGATGGCGCGCCAGCGCCGTCACCAGCTTGGGCCGGTCCACGCTCTGCACCCAATCGAAGTGGGTGGCCACGGCCTCGGCCTTGTTCGACTGCAGGTGGCCGATCAGGTGCCACTCCAGCGCCAGGTGCTGCAGCGCCTGCATCTTGGCCAGCGCTTCCTGCACATAGTTCTCGCCGAAGGCCTGCTGGCCCTGCGCGGCCAGCGCAGCCACGGCCTCGGCCGGTTGGGTCTTGGAAACGGCCAGCAGGCGCGGATCGGGCCGGCCGGCCGCCTCGGCGGCGGCATGCAGGTTGCTCAGGATCTGGGGCAGGGGAGTGGCCACGTAACGCGTTCCGTTGAATCAGGAGGCTATACTGCCGCCCGGGGAAAGATCCTTCCAGTCGAAGCCGTTATTGGGGAGTAGCCGCTCATGGATATCGCCGAACTGCTGGCGTTTTCCGTAAAGAACAAAGCGTCCGACCTGCACCTGTCCGCAGGCCTGCCGCCGATGATCCGCGTGGACGGCGACGTTCGCCGGATCAACATCCCGGCCCTGGACCACAAGCAGGTCCATGCGCTGGTGTACGACATCATGTCCGACAAGCAGCGCCGCGATTACGAGGAATTCCTCGAAGTGGACTTCTCCTTCGAGATCCCGTCGCTGGCGCGCTTCCGTGTGAACGCGTTCAACCAGAACCGTGGCGCCGGTGCGGTGTTCCGTACCATTCCGTCCGAGGTGCTCACCCTCGAGGACCTGGCCTGCCCGCCGCTGTTCCGCGAGGTGATCCAGCAGCCGCAGGGCCTGATCCTGGTGACCGGCCCCACCGGTTCGGGCAAGTCGACCACGCTGGCGGCGATGATCGACTACATCAACAAGAACGAATACGGCCACATCCTCACCGTCGAGGATCCGATCGAATTCGTGCACACCTCGCAGAAGTGCCTGATCAACCAGCGCGAAGTGCACCGCGATACGCATGGCTTCAACGAAGCGCTGCGCTCGGCACTGCGTGAGGACCCGGACATCATCCTGGTGGGCGAACTTCGCGACCTGGAAACCATCCGCCTGGCACTGACCGCCGCGGAAACCGGCCACCTGGTGTTCGGAACCCTGCACACCAGCTCGGCGGCCAAGACCATCGACCGCATCATCGACGTGTTCCCGGCCGGCGAAAAGCCGATGGTGCGTTCGATGCTGTCCGAGTCGCTGCGTGCGGTGATCTCGCAGGCGCTGCTGAAGAAGGTTGGCGGCGGTCGTACCGCAGCGTGGGAAATCATGGTCGGCACTCCGGCCATCCGCAACCTGATCCGCGAAGACAAGGTGGCGCAGATGTATTCGGCCATCCAGACCGGCCAGCAGTACGGCATGATGACCCTGGACCAGCATCTGCAGGACCTGGTCAAGCGCAGCCTGATCACCCGCAACCAGGCCCGCGAGTACGCCAAGGACAAGCGCCTGTTCGAGTAAGGCGGGACAACCACGGGCGGCGTGCACCAGTGCGGCGCCGTCCCCGTGCCGTTTCCTCCACCGACCGTTTCCTGGTACATGCCCTCTTGGGAGCCCGCCGTGAACAGCACCGCGACCACCATCGATTTCACTTCGTTCCTCAAGCTGATGGCGCACCAGCGCGCCTCGGACCTGTTCATCACGGCCGGCATGCCGCCGGCGATGAAGGTCAACGGCAAGATTTCGCCGATCACCCAGACCCCGCTCACGCCGCAGCAGAGCCGCGACCTGGTCCTCAACGTGATGACCCCGGCGCAGCGCGAGGAATTCGAGAAGACGCACGAATGCAACTTCGCCATCGGCCTGTCCGGCGTCGGCCGCTTCCGCGTCAGCTGCTTCTACCAGCGCAACCAGGTCGGCATGGTGCTGCGTCGCATCGAGACGCGCATTCCGACCGTGGAAGAACTGAGCCTGCCGCCGATCATCAAGACGCTGGCGATGACCAAGCGCGGCATCATCCTGTTCGTCGGCGCCACCGGTACCGGTAAATCGACCTCGCTGGCAGCGATGATCGGTTACCGCAACCAGAACTCGACCGGCCACATCATCACCATCGAAGACCCGATCGAGTTCGTGCACAAGCACGAGGGCTGCATCATCACCCAGCGCGAGGTCGGCATCGATACCGACAGCTGGGAAGCCGCGCTGAAGAACACCCTGCGCCAGGCGCCGGACGTGATCATGATCGGCGAGGTGCGTACCCGCGAAGGCATGGATCACGCCATCGCGTTCGCCGAAACCGGCCACCTGGTGCTGTGCACCCTGCATGCGAACAACGCCAACCAGGCGATGGACCGCATCGTCAACTTCTTCCCGGAAGACCGCCGCAACCAGCTGCTGATGGACCTGTCGCTGAATCTCAAGGGCGTGGTCGCGCAACAGCTGGTGCCATCGCCCGATGGCCGCTCGCGCAAGGTGGCGATGGAGATCCTGCTGGGCACGCCGCTGGTGCAGGACTACATCCGCGACGGCGAGATCCACAAGCTGAAGGAAGTGATGAAGGACTCGGTCCAGCTGGGCATGAAGACCTTCGACCAGAGCCTGTTCGAGCTGTACCAGGCCGGCGAGATCAGCTACGAGGACGCGCTGCGCTACGCCGATTCGCAGAACGAGGTGCGCCTGCGCATCAAGCTCAGCCAGGGCGGCGACGCACGTACCCTGTCGCAGGGGCTGGACGGCGTGGAGATCTCCGAGATCCGTTGACCTGGCCGGCATCGGTCGTGGCTGGATTGATGAATTCCGGTCATGACCGACTGCGGCCGGGCTGGCTCAATCCAGCGCCCCGACAGGCGTATCGTCATCACTCCCCCTCTGGAGCACGACGATGCAGACACGCGAACTGGGCCGCAGTGGCCTGAAGGTTTCCGCCCTCGGCCTGGGCTGCATGGGCCTGACCCATGCCTACGGTCAGCCGGTGGAGCAGGGCCAGGGCATCGCCCTGCTGCAGGCCGCCGTCGAGCGCGGCGTGACCTTCTTCGACACCGCCGAGGTGTATGGTCCGTACACCAACGAAGACCTGCTCGGCCGGGCGCTGGCGCCCTACCGCGACAGGCTGGTGATTGCCACCAAGTTCGGATTCAAGGGCGCGCGCACCGATGACGGCCTGGACAGCCGCCCCGAGAATATCCGTGCCGTTGCCGAAGCCAGCCTCAAGCGCCTGCGCACCGACCATATCGACCTGTTCTACCAGCACCGCGTCGACCCGAACGTGCCGATCGAGGATGTGGCTGGCACCGTGCGCGACCTGATCGCCGAAGGCAAGGTCGGGCACTTCGGGCTGTCCGAGGCGAGCGCTGCCACCGTGCGTCGCGCGCATGCGGTGCAGCCGGTTGCCGCCGTGCAGAGTGAGTACTCGCTGTGGTGGCGCGAACCGGAGCGCGAACTGCTGCCGACGCTGCAGGAACTGGGCATCGGCTTCGTGCCATTCAGCCCGCTTGGCCGCGGCTTCCTCACCGGTACGATCAACGCCGACACCACCTTCGACGCCAACGACTTCCGCAATACCGTGCCGCGCTTCGAAGTGGAGGCGCGCCGCGCCAACCAGGCGCTGGTGGATCGCATCAGTACGATTGCCGCAGCACGGGGCGCGACGCCGGCGCAGGTGGCGCTGGCCTGGCTGCTGGCACAGGCGCCGTGGATCGTGCCGATCCCAGGCACCACCAAGATCCATCGCCTGGAAGAAAACCTGGGCGCGGCCGACCTGCAGCTGGCACCGGAGGAGCTGCAACGCATCGCACAGGCGCTGGACGAAGTGTCGATCGTCGGCGAGCGCTACAACGCGCAGCGCGCCGCCCAGGCCAAGGGCTGATCACCAGCTGGGTGCGGACCGTTGGTGGGTGCGCACCGTTGGTGGTGGGTGCGGACCGTTGGTCCGCACGCCTTGCCCCTCACCCCAGCGGCCCGCGCAGCGCATCAAGCACCGTGCGCATCGCCACGGTGACGTGGCGGCGCGACGGGTAGTACGCGTAGTAGCCATCGAAGTGCGGGCACCAGTCGTCCAGCACCGACTGCAGGCGGCCATCGTCCAGCATCGGCTGCACCTGGTCTTCCGGCAGCCAGGCCAGTCCGCTGCCGGCCAGCGCAGCGGCGCGGGTCATGCCCATGGTGTTGAACGTCCATTGCCCGCCAACGCGCACACTCAGTTCGTTGCCATCCTGGCCGAAATCCCACGGCATCAGTCCCCCATGCGTAGGCAGGCGCAGGGTCACGCAGTTGTGCTTGGCCAGGTCGTCCGGATGCTGCGGCACCACGTGCTGGCGGAAGTAGCTGGGTGCACCGACCACGCGCATGCGCAGCGGCGGGCTGATCGGCACCGCGACCATGTCGCGCGCCAGGCGCTCGCCGAGGCGGATGCCGATGTCGTAGCGCTCGGCGACGATGTCGGCCAGGCCGTAGTCGGTGGTCAGTTCCACCTTCAGGTCCGGATAACGCTGCAACAACGGCGCCAGCCGCGGCCAAGCGATGTACTCGGCGGCATGGCCGGTGGCATTGATGCGGATGGTGCCGGCCGGGCGTTCGCGGTACTCGGCCAGTGCGGCCAGCCCGTCCTCGATCTCGGCCAGGCGTGGGCCCAGGGTGTCGAGCAGGCGGGCACCGGCTTCGGTGGTCGATACGCTGCGGGTGGTACGGGTCAGCAGGCGCACGCCCAGGCGCTGTTCCAGGCCGCGCATGGCATGGCTGAGCGCGGACTGGGACACGCCCAGCTGGGCGGCGGCCCGGGTGAAGCTGCCCTCGCGGGCAACGTGGACGAAGGCCTGCAGGTCGTTGAGGTTTTCGCGGGGCATGCTGGAATGATACGGCCGGGCTGCGCCCGGCACCTGCCGAAGCAACGTCAACGGCCACGTCAACTTCAAAAACTGGCTATCCGTGAGATGGCGGGGTGGGCCCGGTTGAGGGGGACGCCGTAAACCCATCCATGGGGGCTTGGTCGCGGCATCCATGCCGCTCACACCCCCTCAACCGGACCCACCCCGCCTTCGACAGTTGGCTGCGGCCTGTCGGGCGAGGCGGGGTCGGACGTTTGGGTGTGTCGATTTCTGCGTCTGTGGTTCGTCGAATGAATGACTTCAACGGGAGCTGCACATGAGCACTGACACCAAGCCGAAAGGCCCGGCCTCGTATTTCCCCTCCATCGAGAAGACCTACGGGCAGCCGGTGGCGCACTGGTTCGGGTTGCTGGCCGGGAAGAAGGGCCTGAAACACATGGAACTGGTCAGCTTCCTGAAGAGTGAACATGGCTTGGGCCATGGCCATGCCAACGCACTGGTGGCTCACCATCTGGCCGGCAAGGGCTGAGCAGCGCCGAGCCCGGGGCAGTGCGAGGCGCATTCAGCTGAACGATTTCATCTGCAACTGTCATGCAGATCGTGTCTAATACCGCTCCCCACCTGCTGTTCCCCCACCGCATGTCCCTTCCTTCCCATGGCCCCGCGCCGTGCGACGACGCTGACGGCCACCTGGTCACCGCCGGTCCGCTGACCCCGCCGCCCGACAGTGCTGGCACCACCGCCGACGAAAAAGCGCTGCGTCACTCGATCGCCGAGGACGTGCAGGGCATGGTGCTGGCCACGATGGTGGCCTCGCTGGGCTTGGCCATCTTCGCCAAGGGCGGGCTGATGATCGGCGGCATGGCGGGCATGGCCTTCCTGCTGCACTACGCGATGGGCTGGAACTTCGGCCTGGTGTTCGTGCTGGTCAACCTGCCGTTCTACTGGGTGGCGCTGCGGCGCATGGGCTGGGAATTCACCCTGAAGACCTTCGCCGCAGTCACCGCCTGTGGCGTGCTGACCGACCTGCTGCCGCGCTGGATCGACTTCTCGCACATCAACCCGCTGTATTCGGCGATCGTCGGTGGTGCCTTGTCCGGCCTCGGCATCCTGTTCTTCATCCGACACCGCGCCAGCCTTGGCGGCATCGGCATCCTGGCGGTGTACCTGCAGCGCACCCGAGGCTGGAGCGCCGGCAAGGTGCAGATGTCCTACGACGCCTGCCTGATGGTAGCCGCGTTCTTCGTGCTGTCGCCATCGAAGGTGCTGTACTCGGCCATCGGCGCGGTGGTGCTCAGCCTGGTGCTGATGTTCAACCACCGCCCCGGCCGTTACATGGGCGTGTGACCGTTCAACGGGGTTGCCGGCCAGCGGCCGGCACTACCGGCACCCACGCGCGGAGATCCCTCAGCGGGCGGCGGCCTGCAACCACGGCGGCGACAGCGTCAGCAGCCGCGCATGCACCGGGCAATCCTCGGCGTGCGCGCCGGGCAGGTAGCCCAGGCTCATCAGGAACTCGCCGGTGATCTCGCCACCGGTGAAGCGGAAGGTCTTCTTGAACAGCTTCACCCAGTCGGCCTTGCTGCGCGGATGATGGGCATCCAGCCACGCCGCGAAGCTGCCATGACTGGCCCGCAGCTGCTGGATCACCTGCGCGTTGTGGATGGCGGCCAGTACCTTCAGCCGGTTGCGGATGATGCCCGCGTCCGATAGCAGGCGCTCGATGTCCTGCTCGGCATAGGCCGCCACGCGGTCGACATCGAAGCCGTCATAGGCCGCGCGGAAGCCCTCGCGCTTTTTCAGGATCGTCTCCCAGCTCAGCCCGGCCTGGTTGATTTCCAGCACCAGCCGCTCGAACAGTTCGCCCTCGTCACGCTGCGGGAAGCCGTACTCGTTGGCGTGGTAGTAGTCGTGCACCGGATGGCCCGGGGCGATGAGGCAGTAGCCGCTCATGGGGAAGACTCGCTGGATTCGGGTTCGGGATCGATGGCCACTGCGGGGCGCCCACCGATGGACAGCATCGGCCAGCGTGGTGGTTCGAGAGTGAGTTTGCCATCACGCAGCGCCTGGTTGATTGCCTCGGCCTGGCCGCTGGCGGTGCCGAACAGCGAACCGGCCCGGCGCCAGTGGGTGTCCCTGCCACGTGCGTACAGCACGCAGTCCGGCCCACGGATGGTGTACAGCTCGCACAGCAGCACTTCGCCGGTACCATCGCCGTCGAGGTCGCGATGCACGATCAGGCAGTCGCGCTCGCTCTGGGCGCAGGATTCGCCATCGATCGCGCGCGTGGCCAGTGCCTGCCACCAGTCGTCCGGTGGCGAGCTGGATCCCTTGGCCAGCTTCAACGCGCGCTGCAGGGCGACGACGTCCTGCGGCCCCTTGTCGAGGCGCTGGCCGTCATCCCAGCGCGAGGTACGTGCCAGCGCGGCAGCGATCACCTGTGGCGCGTTGGCATCGGCGGTGATGGCTGGATCACGCTGCAGTTCGCGCAGCGCCCGCACACCGCGGTGGCCAAGATCGAAGCGCAGCACGTTGACGTCACTGCTGGTGATCGCGGGCGGGTCCGCACGCAGGCGCGCCAGCTGGCTGGACAGGGTCAGCCGCACCGGGTCCAGCAGCGGCGAGTTGCCCAGCAATGCCAGTGCCAGCACCGCCCAGCACATCCAGCGGTTGACCGGCTCCAGCATCTGCAACCAGCGGCGCTGCCGGCGCAGCACCGCCAGCGCGTAGCCCACGGCATAGCCGGCCACGGCCACTGCGACGAGTACCGCCCAGAACCGGTCCACGGTCCAGCCGTACTGCACCACGCGCAGCCCCAGTGCGTACAGCGCCAGTGCGGCGTAGACCGGCAGCGCCAGCAGGCTGGCTTCAACCAGACGGCGCAGCACGACGGGGTAGGGCGCGGTGTCGTCCCCCTGCTGGTAGACCGCATTGGTGAACGTCACCAGCAACAGCGACAGCACCAGCAGCAGGCTGGCGGCCGAGCGGGTCTTCCACAGCGGTTCCAGCCCGGTAAGCGGCAGGCTCAGCACGAACAATACGGCGATGAACGAGAGCAGCGGCAGCAGTCCGCGGCAGATCGCGAACAGCACCTGGCGGGTGATCTGGATCGCGCGGTGCTGGGTGCGCCCGATCAGCACGCCGAACCCGGCCAGGCTGCCGGTAGCCAGCGCAATGAAGGCATCCTGGCGGAACAGGTCGCGGAAGACGGTGACCTCCAGCAGCTGGAACAGCGCCGCCCACAGCCACAGCAGCAGCCAGGTCAGCCCGGTGAACAGTGCCGCCAGGGCGAGGGTCAAACCGTTCTGCCAGGCGCGCTCGAACAGCTCGGGGTAGCTGGCGCGCCAATGCCCGTGCTGCAGCTGGAACTGCCACCAGGGCAGGGCCACGAACACCGCCACGGCGATGCCCAGGGTCAGTGGAAACTGCAGCGCGCTCGACTCCAGCGCGGTCTCGCCAGTGAGGTTCCAGCCGATCCAGGCGGCCAGCGCCAGCACCACCGCCGAGCCGAGCACGGCCTGCAGCCACAGGCGGCGCTGGCCCAGGTCGACCAGGCTCAGCGCCACCGCGCTGGGAATGGCCAGCACCCAGGCGTACCAGCAGTAGCGCCAGCCGATATCGCGGAACGGCCACGCATCGGACAGTTCCTGCGCGGCATACAGCATCAGACCCTGCAGCAGGGCAATCAGGACGATGGCGCTGCGTGCCGGCAGGGTCAGGGGCGATGAAGACTGCATCGATGACCTTCCATGGCAAAGCACCATCCTAGCCCATCGCGGTTCGCCGCCATTGCGCGACCATCCCGCCCCCAGCAGGTAGAATGGGACCATGCCTGTAACGCCGACCTCCCTCGCCGATCACCTCCTCGTCGCGCTGCCGTCGCTGCTCGACGCGACCTTTGCCCGCAGCGTCGCGCTGATCTGCCAGCACGACGAGAACGGGGCGATGGGCGTGCTGGTCAACCAGCCTTCCGAGTACACGCTGGGTGAAGTGCTTGCCCAGATGGACATCACCACCGGTGACGGCGACCTGCAGGCGCGCATGGTGCTCAACGGCGGCCCGGTGCATCCCGAGCGCGGCTTCGTCATCCATGACGACGCGCGGGCGTGGGATTCCAGCCTGATCGTGGGTGACGGCCTGTACCTGACCACTTCGCGCGACATCCTTGAAGCGATGGCGCGTGGCGAAGGCCCGGCCAATGCCGTGGTCACCCTCGGCTGTGCCGGTTGGGGCGCAGGGCAGCTGGAAAGCGAGCTGTCCGAGAACAGCTGGCTGACCGTGCCGGCCGATGCCGAGCTGGTGTTCCAGCTGCCGCTGGAGCAGCGCTGGCAGGGTGCGGCCTCGCGCATCGGCGTGGACCTGTTCCGGCTGACCGACTACAGCGGCCATGTCTGAGCCGGCCACGCCCGTACCGGCTCCTGCTGTCCCGGCGATCCGCCGTGACGGCACCGTTCTGGGTTTCGACGTCGGCTCGCGGCGGATCGGCGTGGCCATCGGCAGTGCCTTCGCTGCGCATGCGCGCGCGGTGGCGGTGGTCGATGTGCACGGCAATGGCCCGGACTGGACCGCGATCGAACGCCTGCTCAAGGAATGGAAGCCCGACGGCCTGGTGGTCGGCGACCCGCTGACCCTGGACGGCCAGGACCAACCCAACCGCAAGCGCGCGCAGGGCTTCGCCCGCCAGCTGCGGGAACGTTTCAAGCTGCCGGTGGTGATGATCGACGAGCGTTCCAGCTCGGTCGAGGCCGCCCGCCGCTTCGCCGTCGAGCGCGCCGAAGGGCGCAAGCGCCGCCGTGATGCGGCCGCCCTCGATGCCGTGGCCGCGGCGGTGATCATCGACCGCTGGCTGTCGTCCCCCGACGACGCCACCCCCATTCCCTGACTGCCCGACACCGCCATGACCGCCCAGCAAATCGATGCCTCCGGACGCCTGCGCCACCTGCTGACCCTGGAGGGCCTGCCGCGCGGGACCCTGCTGCAGCTGCTTGACCGGGCAGGTCAGATCCGCGATGCCGCAGTCGGCCGCGTCGGCAACAAGCGCCACGTGCTGGCCGGTTCGGCGGTGTGCACGCTGTTCTTCGAGCCGTCCACGCGCACCCGCAGCTCATTCCAGCTGGCCGCGCAGCGCCTGGGCGCCGATGTGCTCAACTTCGATGCCTCGACCTCGTCCACCCGCAAGGGCGAAACCGCCTGCGATACGCTGCGCAACCTGGAAGCGATGGGCGTGCGCGGCTTCGTGGTGCGCCACCCGGAGGATGGCGCGGTAGCCGCACTGGCAGAAGCGGCGGGCGAGGGCACCGCACTGATCAACGCCGGTGACGGCCGCAGCGCGCACCCGACCCAGGGCCTGCTGGACATGCTGACCCTGCGCCAGGCCAAGGGCCCGGATTTCTCGAAGATGAAAGTGGTGATCGTCGGCGACGTGAAGCACTCGCGCGTGGCCCGCACCGACCTGCATGCGCTGCGCACGCTGGGCGTGGGTGAGATCCGCGTGTGCGGCCCGCAGTCGCTGCTGCCGGACGATGAGACCCTGAAGGGCTGCGTGGTCGGCGATGATTTCGACGCGATGCTGGAAGGCGTCGACGCGCTGATGATGCTGCGCCTGCAGCGCGAGCGCATGGAAGAAGGCCTGGTGCCGTCGCTGGAGCAGTACCACGCCCAGTACGGCCTGACCCGCGAGCGCCTGGCGCGCGCCGGCAAGGATGCCGCGGTGCTGCACCCGGGCCCGATCAACCGCGGCGTGGAAGTGACCGACGACGTGGCCGACGGCCCGCAGTCGTGGGTGCTGCGCCAGGTCGCCAACGGCGTCGCCGTGCGCATGGCCGTGCTGGAAACGCTGCTGGGCTGACCACCCGCTCTGGTAGGTGTCAACCTTGGTTGACACACTTGCCGCGCGGCTTGTCCGCGCACCGCTCTGGTAGATGCCAACCTTGGTTGGCACTATCCATCCGCGCCCAAGTTGTCGAGCGGATCACACGAAGCCCCAAGCTCCCATTCGCACCATGCATGGGGATATTGCCCAAGCCGCGTCGCCAGTCCGGCCCTGATCGGATTTCCCATCAGGTACATCGCACGCCGGTGCAACGATTCGTCAGAGCGGATCGCATGATCGTGATAGCAGGCCTGCCAGAAGCGCCCGACTCGCCCCAGCAACCGGTTTGCCTGCTGGGCTGTGCGCGACTTGAAACGCTTCATGACGGTTTCCAGCGTTCCCGCACGTAGTTCGACCAGCCAGTGGATGTGGTCGGGCATGACCACGTACGCAATCGAGCGGGTGAAGCCTTCCTGATCCAGTCGCTGGAATTCGCGGACTGCCAAGGCGGCCGCTGCGGCGTTGGTGAAGAGCGGCGCGCGGTCATGGACGACGGCGGTGAGGATATAGCTGAGGCCGATGCTGGAGCGACGACCGAGCAGGAGACGTGTGTTCTGCATGGAGCAAGCATGGACGGGCCTGCTTCCAGTGAACATCGGGGAATGGGTTGGTTTCAGGTAGGCCAGTGCCAACCAAGGTTGGCAACTGCCAGAGCAGTCAGTGCCAACCAAGGTTGGCAACTACTGAAGCTGCGGCTCAGCGCTTCTGCGCGAACAGCCATGCCCACATCGCCGGGTCGGCATAGGTGGCGTCCCAGGCGTTGTGGTTGCCGTCCGGGTACTCGGTGTAGCGCACGTCGCGTGCAGCGGCGCTCCGGAATGCGGCGTGCAGTCTGCGATCGTCGTCCGGTGGCACTACATCATCCAGCGCACCGTGGAAGATCCAGATCGGCGTGCCTCTCAGGCGCTGGGCGATGGCCGCATACGGATCGGTTTCCTGGGCGACCTGCTCGACGAACAGGGTCGGGCGCACCGCGCGCGGCGCCAGCACCGCGCCGCACACGGGCACGATCGCGGCGAAGCGCCCGGGGTCATCCAGCGCGATGTTCCAGCTCCCATAGCCGCCCATCGACATCCCGGTCAGGTACTGCCGTGAGCGATCGGCACCGAACTCGGCGATGGTGGCGTCCAGGGCGGCCAGCGCAACGCGGTTGTTGCGCCCGCTCCATTCCTGGTGGCCCGGCACCTGGGGGAATACGGCCAATGCGGGGAAGTCGGCCGCGTGCCTGCGCAGGTGCGGCCCCAGCCCCGCATGGGTCTGCTTGACACCGTCGCCGCCACGCTCGCCGGAGCCGTGCAGGAACAGGATGACCGGGAGTCTGGTGGGAGCGGTGGCCTGAACGCCGGCCGGAATGAACACCTGGTAGTAGGCGGTCTCGCCGTCCACCTTCACTGCGCGGCCCTCGAAGCGGCCGCGCGCGCTGTCCGGCAGCGAAGTGCAACCGCTCATCATCAGAAAGGCCAGCAGCGGCAGCCAGCGCGACATCGATCGGACCATGGGATTTCCCGGGGCGGCAGGGTCAGCTGCATCCTAGCCCGCCGCAGGTCAACGCGGCATCGTGCGGCGCGTCACTCTGGTCGCGGGAAACTGGCAATGATGTCCAGCTGCTCCTGCGCTTCGGCATTGCCCTCGGCGGCGGCGGCCTGCACCTGCGCGATGTCCGGATGCAGCACCACCAGCAGCGGGTTCTCGCAGACCGGGCAGGCGTACTCGGTGGCGTCCTCGTCCAGCTCCATCTCCATGGCACGCGAGCTGCCCTTCCATTCGCAGGCCGGGCAGGTGTGCTGCTGGTCGCGCCAGCCGGGCTGGAAATAGTTTTCGATCGTGGTGGCCATGGGTGTCCAGTTGGAAACGGGTCAGAGCCCCGCGCAGCGGAGATCCGACCCTGGGTTTTGGCGTGGGTCGGAACTCCGCGCGGCGGGGATCGGACCCTGCAGGGTTCAGTGCAGCAGCACCAGCGTGGCCAGGCCGAGGAAGGTGAAGAAGCCCATCGAGTCGGTCACGGCGGTCAGGAAGATGCCGCTGGCCAGCGCCGGGTCGAAGCCGAAGCGTTTCAGGGTCAGTGGCACCAGCACGCCGGCCAGTGCGGCGAACAGCAGGTTGCAGGTCAGCGCGATGGCGATCACCGCCGACAGCCCGGGCGAGTGGAACCAGGCCAGCACGATCAGCCCCAGCACGGAACCCAGCATCACGCCGTTCAACAAGGCGACCCGCACCTCCTTCCACAGCAGCGTGCGCGCGTTGGACGCGCCTACCTGGCCCAGTGCCAGGCCGCGCACCATCAGCGCCAGCACCTGGGTACCGGCATTGCCGCCCAGGCCCGCCACGATCGGCATCAGCACGGCCAGCGCCACCAGCTTGTCGATGGTGCCTTCGAAGTGGCCGACCACGCTGGAGGCCAGGAAGGCGGTGCACAGGTTCACCGACAGCCACATCAAGCGCCGGCGCATGGCGCGCCAGACCGGGCTGAACAGGTCTTCGTCCTCGTCCAGGCCGGCGGCGCCCAGTGCCTGATGCTCGGCCTGGCCACGGATGATGTCGACCACGTCATCGATGGTGATGCGGCCGATCAGGATGTTGTTGTCGTCCACCACCGGCGCGGAGATCCAGTCATGGTCGGAGAACTGGCGGGCGACCTCCTGGTCGCTCTCGCCGACGTCAATGGCCGGCTGCTCGTCGTCGATCAGGCGGTTGATCGGGGTGGTGTCCTCGTGGGTCACCAGTGCCGCCAGCGACACCCGGCCGAGGTACTGATGGCGCCGGCTGACCACGAACAGGTGATCGGTATGGTCCGGCAGTTCGCCGCGCAGGCGCAGGTAGCGCAGCACCACGTCGACATTGACGTCGGCGCGCACGGTCACCACGTCCGGGTTCATCAGGCGGCCGGCGCTGTCCTCGGGATAGGACAGCACCTGCTCCAGGCGCTCGCGGTTCTCGCGGTCCATCGACTTGAGGACCTCGTCGATGACCGTATCGGGCAGGTCTTCGACCAGGTCGGCCAGGTCGTCGATGTCCAGGTCTTCGACCGCGGCGATGATCTCGTCCGGGTCCATGTCCGCGAGCAGGCTCTCGCGCACGTCTTCGCCGACGTGGACCAGCACCTCGCCGTCATCTTCCGGATCAACCAGGCCCCACACCACCTCGCGCTTGCCCGGCGGCAGCGATTCAAGCAGGTTGCCGATCTCGGCCGGGGCCAGGGTGTTGACCAGCCGACGTACCGGGCCCAGCCGGCCGCTGTCCAGTGCATCGGACAACATCCGCAGTTGGCGCGCAGTCTTGTCGTGGCGTACAGCTTCAGCCATCGCAGCTCCCGCGGGATAAGAAAAGCCGCGATCCCGGCAAGGATGCGGCAACAGGGGTGTTCAGCGCGTCATTATCGCAAGGGGATGTTTCAACGCATAGCCGCCGGGTGGCGGTAGTGCCGGCCGCTGGCCGGCAACCTCTTGGCCTTCAACGAGACGGGGTCAGATCCCTTTTCCCGCGGAAAAGGGATCTGACCCCAGGCGTGCATCCCGGCGAGCGGGTGGTGTCAGGGCGTATCGGCCACCAGCGCCAGCCAGCGTTCGATGGCGCGGCGGTCGCGCGCGGCCAGCAGCTTCGGGGCACGGGCGCGCAGCGCACCCAGATCGGCTTCGCGGATGGCACGGCGCACCTCCAGCAACGTACCGGGATGCAGGCTGAACTCGCTCAGGCCCAGCGCCAGCAGCAACGGGGTCATCCGCGCATCACCGGCCATCTCGCCGCAGACCGCCACCGGAATGCGGTGGCGTGCGCCGGTCTCGATCACCATCTGCAACAGCCGCAGCACCGCCGGGTGCAACGGTGAATACAACTCGCCCAGCGCCTCGTTGTTGCGGTCGGCGGCCAGCAGGTACTGCACCAGGTCGTTGGTGCCGATCGACAGGAAATCGACCAGATCGATGAAACTCTCCAGCGCCAATGCCGCCGCCGGGACTTCGATCATCGCGCCCAGCGGCACGTGCTCGGACACCATATGGCCTTCGCTGCGCAGCTGTTCGCTCAGCTTGAGCATGCGCCGGCGCACCGCCAGCAGTTCCTCGCGGGTGCTGACCATCGGCACCAGCACGCGCAGCTTGCCGTAGGCCGAGGCGCGCAGGATCGCGCGCAGCTGGGTGTCGGCCACCTTGGGCCGTGCCAGCGACAGGCGCACGCCGCGCAGGCCCAGTGCCGGGTTCTCTTCGTTGCTCAGGGTCAGGCCGGTACGATCGGCCTTGTCCGCACCCAGGTCGAGCGTGCGGATGGTTACCGGCCGGCCGCTCATGCCCAGTGCGGCATCACGGTAGGTCTGGAACTGTTCTTCTTCGTCCGGCAGCTCGTTGCGCTGCAGGAACAGGAATTCGGTGCGGTACAGGCCCAGCCCCTGCGCGCCCAGCGCATGCGCCTGGGTGACGTCCTCCAGCGATTCGGCATTGGCCAGGAGGGCAATGTCGACCTGGTCGCGGGTACGGCTGGGCTTGCTGCGCAGGCGGCCAAGCTCGCGCTGCTCGCGCGCGTGTTCCTTCAGGCGTGCGCGGTAGTCACGCAGGTTGTCGGCCAGCGGGTTGACGGTGATGCTGCCGTCGGCACCGTCGATGATCAGCACGTCGCCGTCGGCGACGCGGCTGAGCAGTTGCGGCACATTGACGATCAGGGGCAGGTGCAGGCTGCGCGCCAGGATCGCGCTGTGCGACAGCGCGCTGCCGGCGGCGGTGACGATGCCGACCACCCCCTGCGCCTGCAGCTGCGCCAGTTCGGATGGGGCGATGTTGTCGCAGACCAGGATCTCGCCGGCCAGGCCCTTCATCACCGGCGGGCGTTCGGGTTGCAGGAAGGCGTGGATGCGGCCGATCACATGGTCGAGATCGTCCATGCGGCTCTTCAGGTAGGCATCGTCCATGCCATCGAAGACCTTGGCCAGGCGGTCACGCTGCAGGCGCAGCGCGTAGCCGGCACTGTACGGGCCGCTGCGGATCAGTTCGTCCAGGCCATACAGCAGCTCGGGGTCGTCCAGCAGCAACGCGTGCAGGTCGAGGAACTCGCCCACTTCCTGGTTCAGTGCGCCATGCAGGCGCTGACGCAGTTCGTGCATTTCCATACGCGCGGCATCCAGCGCACGGTGCAGGCGGGCCAGTTCGGCCTCGACCTGGTGGGCGGCCACGCGTTGCTCGGCCACTTCCAGTGCATGCGGCAGCCGCACGCGCGCCCGGCCCATCGCCGTTCCGCGCGCCGCGCCATGGCCGGCCAACAGCTGTACCGGCCGTTGGCCGGAAGGGAGCTGGCCGGCGCGTGCGCGTGGCACGCTCAGCTGTCCTCGTCGAAGCGGCGTTCGAACAGGCCCACCACCGCCTCCATCGCGGCGGCTTCATCTTCGCCGTTGATGCGCACGGTGACCGGAGTGCCCTGGCCGGCGGCCAGCAGCATCACGCCCATGATGCTCTTGGCGTTGATCTCACGGCCCTTGGCGGCCATGGTCACGTTGCAGCGGAACGGCGCCAGGGTCTGCACCAGCTTGGCGGTGGCCCGGGCATGCAGGCCCAGGCGGTTGCTGACGGTGAGTTCTCGTTCAAGCATCGTCGACTATCGCTCCATTACGGGTACCCGCCGCGGCTGTGGCGGGCAGTTGATCCAGTCCCTGTTCCGGATAATTCATCACCCGCAGCAACATCGGCAGGCTCAGCGCCGACACCCGGCGAACCGGGGTCCCCAGCCGGGCCAGCTGCCCTGCAAGGTTGGCGGGGCTGGCGCCGTACAGGTCGGTCAGGATCAGCACGCCCTCACCACTGTCGACCCGCCGCAGGGCGGCCGAGGCGAGCGGGAGCAGGGCGTCCATGTCTGCGTCGAACGGTACTTCGAAAGCTTCGGTTTTCAGCGGCAATTGCCGCAGGAGCCGGGTCGCCACGTCAAGCAGGGCGGTCCCGACCCCAGGATGTGTTACGAGGAGAATGCCACAGGTCATTACTGCACGTTAACAGGTCAAGGTGAATCGGCGATAGCAGCAGATGAGGGGCACTGTGTCCCGTATTCAGCGTTATCGGGGTCAGAGCCCTTTTCCCCTGGAAAAGGGATCCGACCCCATGCGTTTTTCGATGCCTGGCAGCGATTCATCCACGCATGGTGTGGATCCATCGTGTCGACCAAGGTCGACACCTACCCACACCGCCCCGCCATCCCACGGAATGCCGCTTTTGCTGTTGCTGTTGCTGTTGCTGTTGCTGTTGCTGTTGCCGGCCAGCGGCCGGCACTACCGACGGGTGCCGGGCGCAGCCCGGCCGGCCCCCCTCAATCCTGTTCGCGGTGGTACGTCGCCACGTCCTGCCAGCCCATCTCGCGGGCATGCCGGGCCATGCGCTCGGCCAGGAACACCGAGCGGTGCTTGCCGCCGGTGCAGCCGAACGCCACGGTCACGTAGCTGCGGGTGCCATCACCCAGTTTCGGCAGCCAGGTATCGAGGAAATCCATCAGCTGGGCCAGGTAGCGCTGCACGTCCGGTTGCGCTTCCAGGTAGTCGCGCACACCCGGTTCGCGGCCGCTGAGCGCACGCAGGTCCGGGTCCCAGTGTGGATTGGGCAGCACCCGCGCATCGAACACGAAGTCCGCCTCGGCGGGTACACCGCGCTTGTAGGCGAATGATTCGAACAGCAGCGACAGGCCGGTGGCATGGTCCATCGCGAACTCGGTGATGATCCGCCGCCGCAGTTGGTGCACGTTGAGGTTGCTGGTATCGATCACCGCATCGGCCTCGCGGCGCAATGGCGCGGTCAGCTCGCGCTCGCGGGCGATCGCCTCGGGCAATGACAGGCCCAGCTGGCTCAGCGGATGGCGGCGGCGGGTGTCGGCATAGCGCTTGAGCACCGTTTCGTCGCTGGCCTCGAAGAACAGCACCTTCACTTCCACGCCGGCGTCGGTGGCCAGCTGCCGCCAGTCGCCCAGCTGGCTCAGGTCGGCCTGGCCGCGCACGTCGATGCCCACCGCCAGCCGGCGCGGCGCGCTGCCGTCGTGGTTGGCCAGCAGGCTGCGCACGAAGTCCGGCAGCAGGTGGATCGGCAGGTTGTCCGAGCAGTAGTAGTCCTGATCCTCGAAGGTCTTCAGGGCGACGGATTTACCCGAGCCGGACAGGCCGCTGACGATGATCAGGGTCGGGGCGGAGGGGGTGGCGGTGCTCATGGACAGGCTCTTCGAGGGGCAGGGGAATCAGGGTGTTCGCCGTTCCAGCAGATTGCTGTGGCGGGCGATGAACATCGCTGCCGGATCAATGCCCTTGGTGCGCAGGATGTGCAGGCGGGTGGCGGCTTCGGTCAGCACGGCCAGGTTGCGGCCGGGCATCACCGGCAGGGTGATCAGCGGAACGTCGAGGTCCAGCACATGGCGGGTGCCCGAGTCGCCGGTCAGGCGCTCGTAGCCATGCGGGGTGGGTTCGGTCATCGGCTTGGTCAGGTGGACGATCAGCCGAAGGTACTTGTTCTTCTTTACAGCCGTGTCGCCGAACATCTCGCGCACATTCAGCACGCCCAGGCCGCGCACTTCCAGCAGGTCCTGCAGCAGTTCGGGGCAGGTGCCGTCGAGCACGTCCGGGGCGATCTGGGTGAATTCGGGCGCATCGTCGGCTACCAGGCGATGGCCGCGGCTTAGCAGCTCCAGCGCCAGCTCGCTCTTGCCCGACCCGGCCTCACCGGTGATCAGCACGCCGATGGAATAGATCTCCATGAACACGCCATGCAGGATCACCCGCGGCGCCAGCGTGCGCGCCAGGTGGTAGGACAGGTGGTTGAGCAGTTCGTGGCCGCGCTTGGGCGACAGCCACAGCGGTGTACCGGATTCATCGGCGGCCGCGCGCAGGTCTTCCGGGCACGCCTGGTTGCGGGTCAACACCAGCGCCAGCGGATGCGACTGCATGATCTTCTCGATGGTCTCCCAACGCTGGCGGGGTTCCAGCGCGTCCAGCCAGGACAGTTCCTCGGTGCCCAGGATCTGCACCTTGTTGGGATAGATCGCATTGAGGTAGCCGGCCAGCGACGGACGCCGCGAGACCGTGTTGCCGGCCTCCAGCTCGCGTTTCTCACCGGATTTGCCAGCGGCCCAGCGCAGCCCCAGCCGCTCGCGCTGCTGTTCGAACAGTTCACGGGCGGTGATGCTGGTATTCATGCGGCACTCGCAGGTGGGGTCATGTCCAGCGCCTCGCGCAGCGCCCGGGCATCGCCGGCTTCGCGCAGGGCCTGGCGGATGTCCGGTGCGGAAAACAGCTCGGCCAGCTCGGACAGCAGCATCAGGTGCTGGTGGGTGTAGTGGGCGGGGACGGCCATCGCGAACACCAGGTCCACCGGTTCGTCGCCGCCGAAATCGACCGGGGTCGCCAGTCGCAGCAGGGCGCCACGGGGGCGGTCCAGGGTCGGCGCGCGGCCGTGGGGAATGGCGATGCCGTGGCCGATCGCGGTGCTGCCCAGGGCTTCGCGCTGGCACAGGTTCAGATAGATCTGTCCGGCGTTGGCCTGGCGGCAGGCCAGCAACCCGGCGGCGGCCTGCAGGACGCTGTCACGGTCGGTGGCCGTGCAGAGCTGGGTCTGCACGGCCGCCAGGAGGTCAGTCAGGGGCATGTCTGCGGGGAACGGTGGCGATCAGCCACCATTGTCGCCCACCGGCAGCGGTGCGTGCTGCTGTTTTTTCTCCTTGTGCTTGATGACCAGGCGGTCAAGCTTGTCCGCGAGCAGGTCGATCGCGGCATACATGGTCTGGCCGCCGGCCTCGGCGTGCAGGGTCTGCCCCGGAATGTTGAGGCTGGCGTCGACGTGGTGTTCGGTCTTCTGCAGCTTGAGGGTCACCCGCGCTTCGCAGTGCTGGTCGAAGTGTTTTCCGATCCGGGCCAGCTTCTCCTCTACATAGGACTGCAGGGCCGGGGTGACTTCGACGTCTTTGCCAAACGTTTCGATGCGCATCGGGTTTCTCCTGTGTTCGGATGTGCCAATGAACCTCTCCGCCGGGCGCGGCGGCGCGTCAAGCGATTCTGACCCTTTCGTGCGAGGCGGAAATGTTCATGGCTTCACGATACTTCGCCACGGTGCGTCGCGCTACTGGAATTCCCGACGATTTGAGCAGGTCAGCCAGCTTGGCGTCAGAAAGCGGCTTGCGCGGGTTCTCGTCGTCGATCAGGCGGCGGATCATCGCCTGGATGGCCGTGCTGGACGCCTCGCCACCGCCTTCGGTATCGATGCCCGAGGCGAAGAAGGCGCGCAGCGGCAGGGTGCCGCGCGGCGTGCGCACGTGCTTGCGGGCGATCGCGCGCGACACCGTGGATTCGTGCAGGCCCAGCTCGGCGGCGATCTCGCGCAGGGTCAGCGGGCGCAGCGCCTGCTCGCCGAATTCGAGGAAGCCGGCCTGTTGCAGGATCAGGCTGCGCACCACCCGCAGCAGGGTTTCGCCGCGCTGCTGCAGGCCCTTCAGCAGCCAGCGCGCCTCCTGCAGCTGGCCGCGCAGGTAGCCGGCGTCGGCCTCGCCACAGCGGCGGATCAGCTGTTCGTAGCCACGGTGGATCACCACCTTCGGCCCGGCATGGGCCGCCAGCGCTGCGCGCCAGATGCCGTTCTGCCGCCACACCACCACGTCGGGCACCACATAGGTGTCCTGCGACAGCGGCGCGATCTGCGTGCCCGGACGCGGGTCCAGCGAGCGCAGCAGCGCGACCGCCGTCTCGACCTCGTCCAGCGGCTGTTTCAGTTCATGCGCCAGCCCGGAGACGCCACTGCGCGGCAGCCGTTCCAGCGGGCCTGCGGCAATCTGTCGCGCCAGCGCCAGCCCCGGCGTGTCGGCAGGCAACACGTCCAGCTGCAGCTGCAGGCACTCGCCGAGCGTGCGCGCGGCAACGCCGACCGGGTCGAAACGCTGGATGCGATGCAGCACCGCGAGGATTTCATCCTCACCGGCATGGACCGCCGGCAGCAGGGTTTCGGCGATGGTGGCCAGCGGTTCGCGCAGGTAACCATCGTCGTCCAGCGCATCGATCAGTGCAGCGCCGATGCTGCGGTCATGCGTGGAAAGATGCGACAGGTGCAGCTGCCACAGCAGGTGGTCGGCCAGCGTTTCGGTTTCCGCCACGCGCTCGGCGGCACTGCCGGTGTCATCGTCATCGTCGAAGCTGCCACCACTGCCGGCGGCACTCCAGTCGAGTTCGGCCGGCGCCCAGTCGTCGCCGTTGTCGGTGCGTTCGGCGGGCGCGTCGGCATCGGTGCTGTCGCTGGCCTCATTGGCGGCACTGCTGTCGTTGCTGTCGGCCCAGTCCAGCAGCGGATTGCTCTCCACGGCCTGGGCGATTTCAAGCTCCAGCTCGGTCGTGGACATCTGCAGCAGCTTGATCGCCTGCTGCAGCTGGGGCGTGAGCACCAGCTGTTGTCCCAACGATGTCTGCAGCCGAGTCTTCATGCCTGTGCCGAACGGAAGGAAAGGGACCCGGCGCCTGCGGTCACAGCTTGAAGGAATCCCCAAGGTAGACGCGACGTACGTCGGCGTTGTCCAGGATCGCCTCCGGCGAGCCCTGGGCCAGCACGGTGCCCTCGGCGAGGATATACGCGCGGTCGCAGATTCCCAAGGTCTCGCGCACGTTGTGGTCGGTGATCAGCACGCCGATGCCACGCTGCTTGAGATGGGTGACGATGCGCTGGATTTCACCCACCGAGATCGGGTCGACACCGGCAAACGGTTCGTCGAGCAGGATCAGGCGCGGCTGCGCGGCCAGTGCGCGGGCGATCTCGCAGCGACGACGTTCGCCACCGGACAGGCTGGCGCCGAGCTGGTCGGCCACATGGCCCAGCTGCAGCTCGTCGAGCAGGCTGTTCAATTCGCGTTCGCGGCCGGCCGAATCCAGGTCTTCGCGAAGCTCCAGTACCAGGCGGAGGTTGTCGGCCACCGTCAGCTTGCGGAACACCGACGGCTCCTGCGGCAGGTAGCCCACGCCCTGCTTGGCACGGGTGTACATCGGATCGCTGGTGATGTCCTTGCCGTCGAGCACGATGCTGCCGGCATCGGCGGCGACCAGGCCGACGATCATGTAGAAGCAGGTGGTCTTGCCGGCACCGTTGGGGCCGAGCAGGCCCACCACTTCACCGGCGTCGAGGGTCAGCCCGAAGTCCTTGACGACTTCGCGCTGCTTGTAGCGCTTGCGCAGGCCCTTGGCGACGAGCATTACTTCTTGCTCCCGGCCGGCTTGGCCGGCGTGCTGGCCGGCGCCGCCGCCTTGGGCGTGGCCGCCGGCTGTGCCGCCGCGTTCTTGTTCTTCGGCGGAATGACGGTGCGCACGCGGCTGCCATCGCCACCGGAATTCATTTCGCCGCTACGGGTGTTGTAGACCATGCGCTGGCCGGCATTGGTGCCGCGCGCGCTGGTGACCTTGTAGTTGCCGGTCAGGGTGATGATCTCGGTCTTGATGTCGTAGTCGATGCGATCAGCCACCGCGTCCATCCAGGTGCCATCGTCGAGCTGCTGCTTCATCGTGGCCTGCTTGCCGGTGAACACCGCACGCACGGCCTCGCCGTCCTTCAGGTAGATCTCGGCTTCGGACGAGCGGATGTCCAGCGAGCCCTGGGTGACGGTCACGCCCTGCGAGAGCACGGTCTTGCCATCGCCGGTGAGCACGCCCGACTGCGCGCCGGAGTCGATGTTCATGTTCTCGTTGCGGTCGGTGGACTTGGCAAAGGCAGCGCTGGGAACAAGGAGACCGAGCGCGAGTACGGCTGCAAAGGGAATCTTCATCGGGGTCCGTTCTACCGGTGGGGCCGCCCGGGAAACCGGGGGCGGATGGGTGGGCTGCCTGCCTTGCGCCTGTCCGGGGACGTCGCAGGAGGGCGGCGGAATCAGCGTCGGGGCGTGTAACGGCCCTTGGACTGGCTGAGGAAATGATACGTGTTGTTCTTCGAATCCACCTCGAAGCCAACGCCGGACTGTTCCATGCCGGGGCGGGTCATGGTGACCAGCGCATCGGTGCGGGCACGGTTCTCCTTCGGGAACACGTCCAGGTGGTCGGTGCGGAAGGTGGTCGGCACCACGCCCGGATCGGCCGGGCTGTCGCCGGCGACATTGCCGCGCAGCTTCATCTGGTCGCCCTTGGCGCTGAGCCAGCCCGTCTCGGCACGCAGGGTCCAGTGCTTGCCATCCTTGTCCGGCATCTCGAACAGCGGCGTGGCGATGTTGATGGTCTGGTCGCCACGCTGGCGCTCCAGCAACGGTGCGCGCAGGGTGGTCGATTCCTTGCCGTGCTCATCCAGGGCGACGACCTGGAAGTCGTGCAGGACGTAGTCCACGCCGACATCCTGGCCGGCAGTGGCCGGACCCTTGTCGCGGTTGCGCAGGGCCGCCCAGCTGCTGAGCAGGGCCGCCAGCAGCAGGCCGATGCCGAGCAGGGTGCGCCAGTTCAGGCTCGGCAGGTTCATGCGCCGAACCTCGCCAGGACCGCGTCCACATGTCCCTGCGCGGCCAGCAGGATGTCACACAGCTCACGGGCTGCACCACGTCCGCCATCGGCGCGGGTCTGCCAATGCACGCGCTCGGCGATCCACGGGTGGGCGTTGGCCGGCGCCACCGCCAGGCCGACCGCGCCCAGCGGTGCCAGGTCAGGCAGGTCGTCGCCCATGAAGGCCACCTGCTCCAGGCCGATGCCGTGCTGCGCACACAGCGCCTGCACGCTGGCCAGCTTGTCGCCCACGGCGATCTGGGTATCGATGCCGAGGTCGGCGCCGCGCCTGAGCGCGGACTGGCTGTTGCGCGCGGTGATCAGCACGGGGTGGATGCCGTGCTGCTGCAGCAGTTTCAGGCCCAGGCCATCCTGCACGAAGTACGCCTTGCTCTCGTTGCCGTCCTTGTCGTAGTACAGCCGACCGTCGGTGAGGGTGCCGTCCACGTCGAAGCAGGCCAGGCGGACGCGGGCCGCGGCGGCATGCAGGTGGGCGGGGAAGGCGGGCAGGGGGGACCAGGGCATCAGGGTGGCAGGCTCGGTGGATTCGGGTTGGGACGGTACAGACTGAATGGGGTCTACGGACTGTCGGTTAAACCACCCGGGCCCGCAACAGGTCATGAATGTTCAGGGCACCGACCGCCCGGCCCTGGTCGTCGACCACGATCAGGCCCGTGATCTTGTGGGTCTCCATCAGCCGGGCAGCCTCCACCGCCAGCTGGTCGGCGCCGATGGTACGTGGGTTGCGGGTCATCACATCGGCGATCTTCGCGGTGCGCACGTCCAGCGCGCTGTCCAGCGCCCGGCGCAGGTCACCGTCGGTGAACAGGCCGATCAGCACACCGTCGGCATCGACCACGGCGGTCATGCCCAGCCGCTTGCGGCTCATTTCGACCAGCGCCTCGCTGAGGCTGGCGTCGGCCCCCACGCTGGGCAGGTCCTCCCCGGTGTGCATGACGTCGGTGATATGCAGCAGCAGGCGGCGGCCGAGGCTGCCGGCCGGGTGCGAGCGGGCGAAATCGTCGGCGGTGAAGCCGCGTGCGTCGAGCAGGGCCACGGCCAGCGCATCGCCCATCGCCAGCGAGGCGGTGGTGCTGGAGGTCGGCGCCAGCGCCAGCGGGCAGGCCTCGGCCGGCACGCTGACGTCCAGGTGGATATCGGCGGCGGTGGCCAGGCTGGACTGCGGGCGGCCGGTCATGGAAATCAGCACGTTGCCCTGGCGCTTGAGCACCGGCAGCAGCATCAGCACTTCGTCCGATTCGCCCGAATAGGACAGGGCCAGCACCACGTCGGCCTCGGTGATCATGCCCAGGTCACCATGGCCGGCTTCGCCCGGATGCACGTAGAACGCGGGAGTGCCGGTGGAGGCCAGCGTAGCGGCGATCTTGCGGGCGATGTGCCCGGACTTGCCCATGCCGGTGGCGACCACCCGGCCGCGGCTGGCCAGGATCGCCTGGCAAGCCTGCTGGAAGGCCTCGCCGAGGCGGTCGGCCACGGCATCCAGCGCCTGCCGCTCGATCTCGAAGACGCGGCGGCCGCTGGCGACCAGGCCGGCAGGGTCGACGGAACGGGGGGGCAACAGGGATTCGGCCATGCGGACGCCACGCAGCGGAAGTAGAATGGAGGCACATTTTATTAGGAAAGCCCGTTGGACGCCGACACCATCCGCAACCTGATCGAAACCGGCCTGCCCGGCGCCCGCGCCGACGTGCAGGGCGACGATGGCGTGCATTTCGAAGCGACCGTGGTCTGCGAGGCCTTTGCCGGCAAGATGCCGCTGGCCCGCCACCGGATGGTCTATGCCACCCTGGGCGACCTGATGGGCGGCGCGATCCACGCGCTGGCGCTGAAAACCGTGACCCCGGCCGAAGCCGGCTGAACCGCAGAAGATCCCGAATACATGGCCAAGATCGTTGTGACCGGCGGCGCTGCGCTGCACGGTGAAGTGAGCATCTCCGGCGCCAAGAACGCCGTCCTCCCCATTCTCTGCGCGACCCTGCTGGCCGATGCGCCGGTGGAGATCACCAACGTGCCGCACCTGCACGATGTGGTCACCACGGTGAAGCTGCTGGGTGAACTGGGTGCCAAGGTCACCATCGACCAGGGCACGCTGTCGCGCGGCAGTGCGATCGTGGTCGACCCGCGTCCGGTCAACCAGCATGTCGCCCCGTACGAGCTGGTCAAGACCATGCGCGCCTCGATCCTGGTGCTGGGCCCGCTGCTGGCCCGCTTCGGCGCGGCGGAAGTGTCGCTGCCCGGCGGCTGCGCGATCGGCTCGCGTCCGGTCGACCAGCACATCAAGGGCCTGCAGGCGCTGGGCGCCGAGATCGTGGTCGAGAACGGCTTCATCAAGGCCACGGCCAAGCGCCTGAAGGGCGGCCATTTCACCTTCGACATGGTCAGCGTTACCGGCACCGAGAACGTGCTGATGGGCGCGGTGCTGGCCGAAGGCACCACCATCCTCGACAACTGTGCGATGGAACCGGAAGTGACCGATCTGGCGCATTGCCTGATCGCGCTGGGCGCGAAGATCGAAGGCCTGGGCACTGCCCGCCTGGTCATCGAAGGCGTCGAGCGCCTGTCCGGCGGCCGCCATGAAGTGCTGCCCGACCGCATCGAGACCGGCACCTTCCTGGTGGCTGCGGCGATGACCGGCGGCAAGGTCACGGTCAACCGTGCGCGCCCGAACACCATGGACGCGGTGCTGTCCAAGCTGGTCGAAGCCGGTGCGAAGATCGAGACCACCGACGACACCATCACCCTGGACATGCAGGGCAAGCGGCCGAAGGCGGTCAACCTGACCACCGCGCCGTACCCGGCGTTCCCGACCGACATGCAGGCGCAGTTCATGGCGCTCAACTGCGTGGCCGACGGCGTCGGCGTGATCAACGAAACGATCTTCGAAAACCGTTTCATGCACGTCAACGAGTTGCTGCGCCTGGGCGCGGACATCCAGGTCGAAGGCCACACCGCCATCGTGCGGGGCAGCGAGCACCTGAGTGGCGCACCGGTGATGGCCACCGACCTGCGTGCCTCGGCCTCGCTGATCCTGGCCGGCCTGATGGCCAGCGGCGAGACCACCATCGACCGCATCTACCACCTTGACCGTGGCTACGAGAACATCGAAGAGAAGCTGTCTTCGCTCGGTGCCACCATCCGGCGCGTGCCATGATCCTGCGCGGCAAGTTCAGCCCGCGTCGCAAGGCGCTGCTGGCGCTGGTGCTGATCGTGCTGGCGTGGCTGGGCTACGCCTGGTACGCCAACATCGCCATCACCCAGGGCATCGAGCAGAAGGACATGGACTGGAATGGCGATGGCACGGTCTCGCGCGACGAGATCATCGAGTCGTTCTATGCGGTTGCGGTGAATGACAGCCAGGACGGCAACCGCCATTGCCGCGCCTTCGTCTGGCGCAGCACCGGCGAGCAGATCCGCGTGGACTGCCGTACCGAGTTCAAGCCGGCGGCGGCCGAAGAAAAGAAGTAAGAAAAACGCCCGCGAAAGCGGGCGTTTTCTTTTCGCGGGGCCCGGGGTCGGACCCCTTTCCATCGGAAAGGGCTCCGACCCCAGCCACACAACCGGGGTCAGAGCCCATCCCCGAGGGGATGGGATCCGACCCCGGCACTCAGTTCATCGCCTTGATGGTCAGGTCCAGGGCATCGCGGTCGTTCTCCCGCTGCAGCATGCGCGCCGGCACCGGGAACTCCGGCACGATCCAGGCGATCAGCTCCTTGTTGCCGTCGGCACGCGAGACCTTGGTCGCTTCGTAGCTCTTGCCGCCCACGGTGATCGACTCCTTGCCGATCACGCGGTAGGTCATGTTCTTGATGCGGCCTTCGTCGACCATGCGATAGGTCAGCGGCTTGCCGGCGGCGAGGTCACGGGCGATCGCCAGGTTGATCAGCAGCGCGTCCATGTCACCGGATTTCAGTGCGATAGGTCCAGCGCGGTCCGGCTTGATGTCGCCGGTCCAGGTGGCCTGGTTGCTGGTCCAGTTGTAGTTGGCCTGCACGTTGCGCTTCTTCACCAGCAGCGCCGAACGGTCCTGGCTGCTGAGCGGGCGCAGCTGGCCGCGCACTTCTTCGAACACGGTGCTCTGGCTCAGGTCGGCCAGCTGGTTCTTCACCTGCAGCGTGTAGCGCCACTTGTTGGCACCCTCGCTGCTCAGCGTCATGCTGCCATTGGCCTGCATGCCCATGTAGCTGGCCAGGTAATCGGCCTTGAACGGCTGCAGGGCCATGGCCGGCAGGCTGGCCACCGACAGCGCGGCTGCAGCGATCCAGGTGAGGGGGCGGGTCAGGGTGCTCATGCTCAGACTCCTTGGTATTCGATCAGGCGCAGATCGACGCGGTCTTCGCCGTCTTCGCGTTGCAGGATGCGCACCGGGGTGGGGACACCGTTGGCGATCCAGAGGATGGTTTCGTTGTTGCCGCCGTTG
Source organism: Stenotrophomonas maltophilia D457 (assembly GCF_000284595.1). Taxonomy (GTDB): domain Bacteria; phylum Pseudomonadota; class Gammaproteobacteria; order Xanthomonadales; family Xanthomonadaceae; genus Stenotrophomonas; species Stenotrophomonas muris. The sequence goes on from NC_017671.1 coordinate 1,160,684, forward strand.
GTCCGGTAGACCCGCAGCGCGTTGTAGGACAGGTCGCCGACCTCGACGTTCTCGGTCTGCGGCGCGGCCTGGTAGTCGTGCTGGCGGACCTTGCCCATGTCCACGTAGCGGTAGTGCATGGTGGCACCCGGACGGGCATCCCGCATGATCGCCAGGTTGATCAGCAGGGCGCTCTGGTCGCCCGGCTGCAGCGGAATCGGCTGCGCACGCTTCTTCTCGACGTCGCCGGTCCACTGCGCGGTACCGGCCTGCCAGTTGTACGTGCCGACCGCCTTCTTGCCCAGGAACAGGCCCTTGCGCACCGTGCTCTGGCTCAGCGGTGCATAGGCGCCGGCGCGCTCCTCGAACACCGTGCTCTGCTCGATGTTCAGGCCCAGCACGCTGGCAAAGCCGCGGCGGCCGACCACCTGCATGTCGACCCGCCACTGGTTGCCGCCGGTATGGGTGACCTGCATGCTGGCGTCGCCGGCCTCCTTGCCTTTGTAGAAGGCCTGGTAGGTGGCGCTGAACGGCTGCAGCGGCGGCGGTTCCCACGCCAAGGCCGGCAGGGCCGGGGCCGCCGCTTCGGCCGGCGGTTGCACCGCTGGCACCGGCGCCGGAGCCGGCGAGGCGGCAGGCGCCTGCGCCTGGCCCAACCCACGCCGGGAAGCACGACAAGCGACAGCAGCAGTGAAGTGGACAGCAGGGTCGTGGTCTTCATGGAAGAGAGGAGCCGCAGGAGGTGGGCAGGATGCCAGCCCCGCAGTCAGCGGGGCGTGTGCGTGGGCGTTACCGGTTCAGGTTCCCGGCGGAATCTAGGGCCAGCGGGCTAAACAGGGGGTGACCGTCCAGTTGCGGCTGGCCCTCCCGTTCAGTCAGGCGGCCGGCGCACAGCAGCTGCAGCGTGGCGATCAGCAGGGGATGCTCCACCGCCAGCACACGCGCGGCCAGCGTGTCGGCGTCATCGCCGGGCAGCACCGGTACCCGCACCTGGGCCAGCACGGCGCCGGCGTCCAGCTCGGGTACCACCAGGTGCACGCTGGCACCGTGCTCGGCATCGCCTGCATCCAGTGCCCGCGCATGCGTGTCCAGCCCCTTGTGCAGCGGCAGCAGTGACGGGTGGATGTTGACCAGGCGGCCATTGAAGCGCTGCACGAAGGCGGCGCCGAGTATGCGCATGTAGCCGGCGCAGACGATCCAGTCCGGTGCGACCGCGGCCAGTGCGTCGCCCAGTGCCTGCTCGTAGGCGGCGCGGTCCTGGAATTCCTTCGGCGCATGCGCCCAGCGCAGGTTGGCGCTGACCCGCTGCAGCGCGGCGGCGGCCGGGCGGTCGGAAAATACGCCGACGACCTCGGCGCGCAGGCGTCCCGCAGCGATGGCATCGAGGATGGCCTGCAGGTTGCTGCCGCGGCCGGAGGCAAGCACGGCAATGCGGGTGGGCGCGGTCATTGCGGGGTACTCCGGCGGATCAGCGGCCAGGTCAGCAGGCTGCCCACGGTGGCCATCAGCATGTCGGCATGGGCGTCCCACATGTCGCCCTGCTGCCCGTTGTAGGCCTCGGCGGCGTCCGGCGACAGGGCGAGCGCGATGGCCCATTCGAACCACTCGTAGACCAGGCTGGCGCACATCACCGTCATCACCGCCAGGGCGAAGGCCTGGCCGCGGCGCAGCGCCGGCCAGGCGTGACGTGCCAGCTGCAGCAGTGCCGGCGTGAAACAGACGCCGAACAGGAAGTGGATGAGGCGGTCGAAATGATTGCGCTGCCAGCCGAACGCCGCATTCGGCGACCAGCCGATCAGCGCCTGCGTCCACGCGTCGTAGGGAACGTTCGAGTACAGCCAGCGGGCGGCCACACAGTGCAGCGCGATGAAGCCGCAGATCGCGATGAAGGCACCGTTGCCCAGCCAGCCACCCCGGCGGTCGACCCACAGCAGGGCGCCCAGGCCGATCACGGTCAGCGTGCTGTGCAGCGCCTGCTCGGTGGGCCACAGCGGCTGGATCCAGCTGACCGCGAATACCGCCAGCACGGCAGCGAAGGCCAGCTTCTTGGGGCGCGAGAAACGGAAGGCGCTGGGTGAAGCGGTCGTGGGGAGGGCAGGCGCGGACATGGGAAGTCGATCAGGAAAGGGCGGGGCGTCTGCCGGCAAGTTCAGACGCGGAGATGGTCGCCGCGGTCGAACAGGGCGGCCATGTCAGGCTTGGACAGGAACACCCAGGCATAGGCGGTCAGGGCCATGCCCAGCGGGCCGGCCAGCACCGCCAGCCAGGCCGCGCGCTGGCACCAGGCCAGCCCGGTGCGGCGCGACAGCAGGCGCGCGGTGTGCAGCTGCACGAAGCCCAGCGCGGCAGCCAGCGCTGAAACGACGCCGTACACGGTGGCCAGTACCGCGCCATCGTCCAGCCCGCGCGAGCTGGCAACCAGGCCGATGAAACCGAGGAAGGCCAGCGCGGCCATCCAGTGGAAAACCGCCAGCGCGTAGAACAGCACCTTCAGCGTCTGCAGGTGGCTGCCCAGCTGAAGGTGCGCCAGGGTCTGCTGCGGCAGCGGCGGCGGTGCGCCCGGGCTCGTCATGCCGCCGTGCCCGCTGTGTCGAACGCGGCCTTGACCTGCGGACGCAGCAGCGTGATCAGGCTGAGTACTCCCAGCACGGTACCGATCGGCGTGAACAGACAGGCCAGCCCGGCCACGATCAGGCACAGCAGGTAGCGGCGGCGGCGGGCCAGGCAACGGCCGGCGTAGGCCACGAACGCGCCCAGGGTGACGCCACCGAACACGATGACACAGCCGATCACGACGAACATCCAGCCGAACACGCGCTGTTCGGCCGGCGACGAGGGCTGGCCGCCGGAGTTCATCGGCAGGTTGCCGGTGAGCGCGGTGACGCCGAGCACGATGTGGACGATGAAGATCAGCGAGAACAGCGCGATCAGGCCGCCGACCACGTAGTGCGCGATTGACAGCATGCGCAGGTGGTCGGCGTCCTGGGGGCTGAACGCCGGTACCGCCGTCGTTGGCGGCGGCACGGGGGTAGGGGGCAGCGGGGGCATTGCGTCCATGCGGGCTCCTCGGGGCCGGGTTCAGCCGATGTGGACGCGCTCGGCGCCTTCAGCAGTGACCACCTGGCCGATGGTCCAGTGGTCCAGGCCCTGCGCCTTGACCGCCTCGGACACGGCGGCGACCTGGTCGGCTGCCACGATCAGCACGAAGCCGATGCCGCAGTTGAAGGTGCGCCACATCTCGCTGTCGGCCACGGCGCCTTCCTTCTGCAGCCACTGGAACACCGGCGGCAGGGTCCAGGACGATGCCTGGATGTCCAGGCCGAGGCCGTCGGGCACCACGCGGATGATGTTCTCGGTCAGGCCGCCACCGGTGATGTGGGCCATGCCGTGGATGGCCTCGCCGTGCGACTTCAGCAGTGCCAGGATCGGCTTCACGTACAGGCGGGTCGGTGCCATCAGCGCGTCGACCAGCTTCACGCCGCCCTCCAGCTCCAGGTCGGCCGGGCGGCCGGCGCGGTCGTAGATGCGGCGCACCAGCGAGTAGCCGTTGGAGTGCGGGCCGGACGAGGCGATGCCGATCAGCACGTCGCCGGCGGCCACGCTGGCGCCGTCCTTCAGCTCGCTCTTCTCGACCGCGGCGACCGTGAAGCCGGCCAGGTCGTACTCGCCCGGGGCATACATGTCGGGCATCTCAGCGGTTTCGCCGCCGATCAGCGCGCAGCCGGCCTCGGTGCAGCCGTTGGCGATGCCGCCCACGACCGCTGCGGCGGTGTCGATGTCCAGCTTGCCGGTGGCGAAGTAGTCCAGGAAGAAAAGCGGCTCGGCACCCTGCACCAGCACGTCGTTCACGCACATGGCGACCAGGTCGATGCCGATCGTATCGTGGCGGTTCAGCTGGTGGGCCAGCTTCAGCTTGGTGCCCACACCATCGGTACCCGACACCAGCACCGGCTCGCGGTACTTGTTGGACAGGTCGAACAGGGCGCCGAAGCCGCCCAGGCCGCCCATCACTTCCGGGCGGAAGCTGCGCTTGACCAGGGGCTTGATCCGCTCGACCAGCGCGTTGCCGGCGTCGATGTCGACACCCGCGTCACGGTAGGTGAGGGGGGAAGGGGCGGAAGACGGGGTGTTGGTCACGGGCGTCGGCGCTGGCAGGGGTTGAATGAGCGATTTTAACAGGCCGCATTGGCGCAAAGGCCGTATTCGGGCAACAATTCCCCCGGATTCGTCGAGCCAATGGATGTCCTGATGCGCCGCAGCCTGATTCTGACCCTGCTCCTTGCACTGAGCCTGCCGGTGGCCACGATGGCCCAGAGCGGCCTGCGCACCGAGGGAGATGTCGCCACCGCTTCGGGGGCCTACGAGGCCGAAGTGCCCGTCAACAGCCAGGCCGAGGCCGATCGCAACGGTGCCCTGGCCCGTGCCCTGAGCGTGGTGCTGGGCAAGCTGTCCGGCGACCGCAACGTGATGTCACGCCCCGGCGTGGTGCAGGCGCTGCGCAATGCCAAGGACTACGTGGCCAGCTACGACTACAAGCAGGACCAGAGCGTGGGTGCCAGCGGCGCACCGAGCTTCCGGACCCTGCTGGTGGCCCGCTTCCGCGAGGATGACGTCGATTCGCTGGTCTCGGCGCTGGGCCTGCCGCTGTGGCCGCAGCCGCGACCGAAGCCGGTGCTGTGGCTGGCCGTCGACGACGGCAGTGGCCCGCGCCTGGTCAGCGTGCAGCAGGCCAATGCCGCCCGCCCGCTGCTGAACCGCGCCATCGAGCGGGGTTACAAGCTGGGCCTGCCCAGCGGCGGTGCTGCCGAACAGGCCCTGGCCGGTGCCATCTGGCGCCAGGACAGCGCCGCCGTGGCCCGTGCCTCCTCGCGCTACTCGCCGCCGATGCAGCTGATCGGCAAGCTTTACCGCGCCAACGGTGGCTGGCAGGCGGACTGGGTGTTCGTCGACAACGGCCGCGAACTGAACAAGTGGACCAGCAAGGACGCCAACGCCATGCGCGCGATGGCCGCCGGTGCCGACGGTGCCGCCGATGCGCTGGTCAAGCGCTATGCCAAGGCCGGCGTGGCCGTCGGCCAGGCCGGCACCTACCGCCTGGTGGTGACCGGCATCAACAGCGCCGATGACTACCTGCGGCTGGCCGCTGGCCTGCGCGAGGTGCCGGTGGTGCGCAGCGTCACCCCGCTGCACGCCTCGGCCGGCCAACTGGAGCTGAGCGTGGAGATGACCACCGGCCTGGCCGGCTTCAACCGCATGCTTGGCGACAATGGCGTGCTGGTGCCAAGCGCGCCGCTGCCGGCCCTGCCGACCCCGATCGATGACACCACCGGTGCCCCGGTGGCCGCGCCGGTCAGCAACGAGTACCGCCTGCGATGATCCTGAGCCCGGAAGCTGAAATCGCGCAGTTCCTGCGCCGGCTGAAGTACATCCTGTTCGCCGGCCTGATCGGCTGGGTGGTGTGGCTGCTGGCGCCGATCCTGACCCCGTTCGTGCTGGCACTGGCGCTGGCCTGGCTGGGTGACCCGCTGGTGGACCGCATCGAGGCCACCGGCCGCTCGCGCATGACCGGCGTGGTGCTGGTGTTCGCAGCGATGGTGCTGGTGATCGTGGCACTGCTGCTGGTGCTGGTGCCGATGATCGAGCGCCAGATCACCACCCTGATCGCGGCCGCGCCGCAGGCGCAGGCGTGGCTGATGCAGACCGGCATCCCCTGGTTCGAGCACAAGACCGGCCTGGAAGTGATGCAGTGGCTGGATCCGGACCGCCTGATCGAATGGGTGCGCAGCCATTGGCAGCAGGCCGGCGGCTTCGCCACCACGTTCATGGGCTACGTCTCGCGCTCGGGCTTTGCGATGGTGACCTGGGTGGTCAACATCCTGCTGCTGCCGATCCTGGCGTTCTACTTCCTGCGCGACTGGGACAAGCTGGTCGAGCGGGTGGCCTCGGTGATTCCGCGCAACCAGATCGGCACCATCAGCGCGCTGGCGCGTGAATCCAACGAGGTGCTGGGTGCGTTCATCCGTGGCCAGTTCCTGGTGATGCTGGCGCTGGGCGTGATCTACGCCGGTGGCCTGTCGCTGGTCGGCCTCAAGCTGGGCCTGCTGATCGGCCTGATTGCCGGCCTGATCAGCTTCATCCCGTACCTGGGCGCGACCACCGGCGTGCTGATGGCGGTGATCGCCGCGCTGGTGCAGGCGCAGGGCTTCGACCTGAAGCTGCTGATCCTGGTCGGCGTGGTGTTCACCGTGGGCCAGCTGCTGGAAAGCTACGTGCTGACCCCGCGCATCGTCGGCGACAAGATCGGCCTGCACCCGGTGGCGGTGATCTTCGCGGTGATGGCCGGCGGCCAGCTGTTCGGCTTCCTCGGCATGCTGCTGGCGCTGCCGGTAGCGGCGGTGACCAACGTGCTGCTGCGCTATGCCCACCAGCGCTATCGGCAGAGCGAACTGTACGTGGGCGAGAAGCCGGCGATCGTGCTTGATGGCGTGGTCGACGCGCCCCATATCATCGTTCCGGACGACAAGGGCCCCGACCTGAAGTGATGGGTGTGCCGCAACTGCCGCTGGCCCTGCATTACCCGCGGGACCAGCGCCTGGAGACCTTCATCGGCGCGCCGGATGGCGCGCTGGCGCAGCTGCGCGCGATCGCGGTTGGCGCCAGCCACGACTGGGTCTACCTGGAAGGTGCGGCGGGAACCGGCAAGACCCACCAGGCGCTGGCGATGTGCTCCAGCGCCGAGCAGGCCGGACGGTTGCCGACGTACGTGCCGCTGGCCAGCGCCGCCGGCCGTGTCCGTGCGGCGCTTGATGGGCTGGAAGCGCGCGAACTGGTGGCGCTGGACGGCCTGGACGAGGTTGCCGGCAACCGCGAGGATGAGATCGCGCTGTTCGATTTCCACAACCGTGCACGCGCTGCGGGCGTGACCGTGCTGTACACGGCACAGAAGGCGCCGGGCGAACTGGGCCTGGTGCTGCCGGACCTGCGCTCGCGGCTGGGCCAGTGCGTGCGCGTGCTGCTGCAGCCGCTGGATGAGGAAGGACGGGCGGCCGTGCTGCGCGAGCGTGCACTGCGACGCGGCCTGGCCATCGACGAAGCGGCCATCGAGTGGCTGCTGTCGCACACCGGCCGTGAGCTGGGTGGATTGATCACCCTGCTGGACTGGCTGGACCGCGAATCGCTGGCGGCGAAGCGGCGGATCACCGTGCCGTTCCTGCGTCAGGTGCTGGAAGAAGGCCGGCCTCGTTACTGAGGGATGTTGTTCGGCAGGGCTGCGCCCTGCACCCGCGGTAGTGCCGGCCGCTGGCCGGCAACTTCAACAGCAACGTCAAAAGCTGGCTTCCTGAGGGGAGGCGGGGTGGCTCAGGTTGCGGGGGACGGCGCAAGTACGTCCCTGTAGCCTCGATCGCGCCATCCATGGCGCTCACGCCCCCGCAACCTGAGCCACCCCGCCTTCGACAGGTTCCCGCGGCTGTTGGTGGGTGTCGACCTTGGTCGACACCCGAGCAAGCGCAGCGAAGCGACCCGCTTTTGCTTTTCTTTCTTTCTTCCGTGGCTGGACGCGCACGGAAACTGTCAGAGGCCGGGCGGGTGGGCCATGCAGGGGCGTTGGCGCCATGGATGGCGCCATCGAGCTTACAGGGACGTACTTGCAGCGTCCCCTGCATGGCCCACCCGCCCGGCCAAGCACGCGATCCGCTCTACGCGACCAACCACGAGGGGCTCAGCCGTTCGCCGCCAACTCCGCATCCAGCGCGCGCAGGCGATCCACCGTGCCGACGTCGGTCCAGCGCCCGCGATGGTGCTGCCCGGTCATCAACCCCTGCGCCATGAAGTGCTTCTGCAGCGGCACCACCGAGAACTTCGGTGGCAGCCGCTCGCTGCCCGGCGCATCGCCGATCACCGCGCGCCAGTCGGCCACGATCGAAGGACGGTACACGCCGATGCCGGCATAGGTCAGGCATGGTCCTTCGCGGTCATGGTGCAGGAACCCCTGTGCATCCAGGCGGTAGTCACCATTAGGGTGCTGAACCGGATTGTCGACCAGCACCAGGTGCGCCTGGCCCTGCGGCTCGCGCGGCAGCGTGGCGAAATCGAAATCGGTCCAGATGTCGCCGTTCACTACCAGGAACGGGGCATCGCCCAGCACCGACAGGGCGTTGAGGATGCCGCCGCCGGTTTCCAGCGGGGTCTGCCCTTCGTACAGGAAATGCAGGCGCAGGCCCCACTGGCTGCCATCGCCAAGCGTCGCCGGGAACTGTTCGGCCAACCATGCGGTGTTGACCACCACCTCGCGCACGCCGAGTGCGGCCAGGCGTTCCAGGTGCCAGACGATCAACGGCTTGCCAGCCACTTCCAGCAGCGGCTTGGGCGTGTGCAGGGTCAAAGGGCGCATGCGCTCGCCGAGGCCGGCGGCAAAGACCAGTGCCTTCATCGGGCTACGCGCATCGGTGCACCCAGCTCGGCCAGCGCCGGCTTGATGCGGTCGTCCAGCAGCTGCTGCAGCGGTGCCAGCTCGCGGTAGCGCGGCAGCACTTCATCCAGATAGGTGATGAAGCGCGGTGCGTCGTCGAGGTAATGGCCCTTGTTGTCGCGGTAACGCAGCCGGCAGAACAGGCCCAGGATCTTCACGTGGCGCTGGATGCCCATCCAGTCGGCATCGCGCAGGAAGGTGGCGCGGTCGGGCACCGGCAGGCCGGTGTCGCGGGCGCGCTCGTGATACTGCGCCAGCCATTCGTCCACGCGTTGCAGTGGCCAGCTCAGGAAGGCGTCCTTGAACAGGCTCACCGCATCGTAGGCGATCGGGCCGCGCACCAGGTCCTGGAAATCCAGCACTGCGGGGCCGTCGTCGACCGGCATCAGGTTGCGCGGCATGTAGTCGCGGTGGGTCATCAGCTGGGCCTGGCCCAGCGCGTTGTCCATCAGGCGGCGATGCACCAGCTGCAGGCCTTCGATCTCGCCGCAGTCCAGTTCAAGGTTCAGGTGGCGCTGCAGGAACCATTCGTCGAACAGGCCGGCATCGCGCTGCAGCAGTGCTTCGCCGAACTGGCCGAAGTCGGCCGGCACCGGGATCGCCTGCAGGCGCAGCAGCTGCTCGATCGAACGACCGAACCATTCGTCAGCGTTGCGCTCGTCGAGGATCCTGGCCAGGGTCGGGCCGCCGAGATCTTCCAGCAGCAGGAAGCCGGCATCCAGGTCCTGCGCGAGCAGCATGGGCACGCGCAGACCGTTGTCGTGCAGCAGGCCGCGCATGCGCAGCCACGGCCGCGGATCTTCCAGCCCCGGCGGGGCGTCCATCACGATGTGGCTGCCGCGCGTGCTGGTGGTGCGCCAGTAGCTGCGCATGCCGGCGTCAACCGAAGCGCGTTCGACCACCGCGTTGGCATCATCGAGCTGGGTACGGGCCCACTGCAGGCGCTGCGCGCTGCGCTGGGGATCGGAGGCGGGTTCGGTCATGCGGGCATATCCGGGCGCGCCGGGCGCGCCAACGTCGGCAACAGGAAGGGAAGGGGGAGCGGCGTCAGCGGCGACCGCTGAACAGGCGCAGGACGGCCAGCACGGCCACCGCGCCCACCACCGCGCCGAGGAAACCGGCCGGTTCGCCGGGGGCGTACCAGCCCATGTACTGGCCGAACCAACCGGCCAGCAGGGCACCAAGGATGCCCAGCACGATGGTCAGCAGGCAGCCCATGCGGTTGTTGCCGGGCATGAAGAAACGCCCGAGCAGGCCGACGAAGAAGCCGACCAGCAGGATGTACAGCCAGCTGCTGCTGCCGAACAGACCATTCATGCGCGCGGATTCCGCTTGAGTGTGGACGCAGCCTAGCAAGGCCAGGCTGCGTCCGTCACGAGTGCCGGATCAGCAGCAGCCGTGGTCGCCGTGGCGGGTGCCGCTGTCGGCAGCCACCGGCGAGCCGCTGGTCTCGCCGCGCAGGCTGGCGGCGTAGTGCTCGCTGATCACCTTGGACACGCAGGCGGTGACCTTCTTGCCCATCGGGATGTGCAGGAACTCGTTCGGGCCATGCGCATTGGAGTGCGGGCCGAGCACGCCGGTGATCATGAACTGCGCGCCCGGGAACTTCTCGCCCAGCATGCCCATGAACGGGATCGAGCCGCCCTCGCCCATGTACATCGCCGGCTTGCCGAAGAAGGCCTGGCTGGCGTCGTCGATGGCCTGGGTCAGCCACGGCGCCATCGCCGGGGCATTCCAGCCGGTGGAGGCCTTTTCCAGGTCCAGGGTGACCTGCGCGCCGTTCGGCGGGTCGCGCAGCAGTGCTTCCTTCAGCAGCTCGCCGCAGGTCTTGCCATCGGCGGTCGGCGGCAGGCGCAGCGACAGCTTCACCGAGGTCTGCGGACGCAGCACGTTGCCGGCCGATTCCAGCGGCGGCATGCCACCGACGCCGGTGACCGACAGCGCCGGGCGCCAGGTGCGGTTGAGCACCAGCTCGGTCAGGTCCTCGTTCATGGGGCGCAGGCCGTCGACCATCGGGAACTTCTCGAAGATCTCGGTATCCACCACTTCGGCGGCACGCTTGGCCTGTTCCAGGCGCTCGGCCGGGATCTCCACGGTCATGCCGTCGATCAGGATGCGGCCGGTGTCCTGGTCCTCGATGCGCGAAAGGATCTGGCGCAGCAGGCGGAAGCTGGACGGGATCACGCCGGAGGCATCGCCGGAATGCACGCCTTCGTTGAGCACCTTCACGGTGAAATTGCCGCCGGTCAGGCCGCGCAGCGAGGTGGTGCACCACAGCTGGTCGTAGTTGGCGCAGCCCGAATCCAGGCAGACCACCAGCGACGGCTTGCCGATGCGGTCGGCCAGGTGGTCGACGTAGGCCGGCAGGTCATAGCTGCCGGACTCTTCACACGCTTCGATCAGCACCACGCAGCGGGCGTGCGGCAGGCCCTGGGCCTGCAGTGCCAGTACCGCAGCCAGTGAGCCGAAGATCGCGTAGCCGTCGTCCGCACCGCCGCGGCCATACAGCTTGTCGCCGCGCAGGACCGGGGTCCACGGGCCGAGGTCGTCGTCCCAGCCGGTCATTTCCGGCTGCTTGTCCAGGTGGCCATAGAGCAGGATGGTGTCGTCGCCGGTTTCGGCGCCGGTAGCCGGAATTTCCAGGAAGATCAGCGGGGTACGGCCTTCCAGGCGCACCACCTCAACCTTCAGGCCGGGCAGCTGCTGGGCCTTGGCCCAGTTCTCCATCAGGGTGACCGCCTGTTCCATGTAGCCGTTCTGCACCCAATTGGCGTCGAACATCGGCGACTTGTTGGGAATGCGGATGTAGTCGACCAACTGCGGGACGATTTCGCTGTCCCACTTGTCATTGACGAATTGGCCGAGCTTGGCGCTGTCCATCTGAAACTCCGGTTGCATGGGCTGATCCGGCCATTCTACGCCTGTGCCGCAGGTAGGGTTTTTCCTACATCACGTCGGGTATTTGGCTGGCTTACGGAAATCCGGGAAACCGATAGGCTGTGCACATGTGGTGACGGACACTGTTCCTGCCGACGGGATTGCCGGTCGGGGCGGCCAGAATCACAGGGAGATACACGTCGTGCCTTGGTTTGTCGTGTTGAGGGCGCTGGTGCTGGTAGTGGGGATCGCTGGGGCGCATGCCGCCGAACCGATCGACATCAACCGCGCCGATGCCCAGGCGCTGCAGCAGGGATTGACGATGGTCGGAGCCGCCAAGGCCGAGGCGATCGTCGAGCACCGGCGCAGACACGGCCCGTTTCATCGCGTCGAGGACCTGACGCAGGTGAAGGGGATAGGGAAAGCGATCGTCGAACGGAATCGACAGCGGATCACCGTAGGCAACAGGTTGTTGCCGGCGGATCCGGTACCCGGATCGGTACCGGTGCGGACCGTACCCAGGCGCTGACAGCAGGAATCGTCGGAACCGGCAGGAGGCTGGTTCACCGGTCACGGACAGGAAGGCCGTGACCACCGACCGCCGCAGGACGCGGCACCAATCACCAGGATGGTGGCATCACAGACCTGTGGAAGGGGCTGAGATACAAACAGGACAGACGCGGCCGCGTGCAGGATGCAACGCTACCCCCACAGCGCAGGATGCGAGGGGGCGGCAGCAGGCCGACAAGGACGTAACGATTGCCCGGTACGACACATGGCTGTGTCGCCGGGCAATTTCATTTCCGGCGCCTGGTTTTGCCGCGGCCACCACGGGCCGATGGTGTACGGTGGCCGCTCCGCATGGAAAGGACCCCGCTGGATGCTTGTGCACCGCCCCACGACCCTGATGCTCGCCCTGGCACTGACCCTGCCACTGCTGGCCCATGCCGCTGCGCCGACGCCGACAGCCAAGCCTGCGGCCGAAGCCAGCACCGCCGACGTGCGCGGGCCGACCGACCTGAAACCGGGCGAGTACCTGTGGCATCCGGAAATCTCGCCGACCGGCCCGATCGTGCTGGTGGTCAGCCTCGATGAGCAGCGTGCCTACGTTTACCGCAACGGCATCGCCATCGGCCTGACCACGATCAGCTCGGGCAAGGCCGGGCACGAGACGCCGACCGGCGTGTTCACCATCCTGCAGAAGGACAAGGACCACAGGTCCAACCTCTACAACAGCGCGCCGATGCCCTACATGCAGCGGCTGACCTGGGATGGCATCGCCCTGCATGGCGGCAGCCTGCCCGGGCATCCGGCCTCGCATGGCTGCGTGCGCCTGCCGCAGGCGTTCGCGCAGAAGCTGTTCAGCGAAACCCAGCGCGGCGATACGGTGGTGGTGGCCGACGCCAAGAGTTCGCCGATGACCCTGGCCTATCCTTCGGTGCTGGCCCCGGTCAACGCGCGCGGCCAGGCTTTGCCGGAAACCGAGGGCGGGGCCCCGGCGCAGGCCTGGTGGGACGACAGCGCAGCCCCGGCCGGGCAGGTCGGCATCCTGGTCAGCCTGCATGACCAGCGCCTGTACGTGCTGCGCGATGGCGTGATGATCGGCGAGTCGCCGCTGAAGGCCGACGCCCTGCCGGCATTCCAGGGCACCACGCTGTTCGTGATGGGGCAGGGCTACAGCGATACGCCCAGCCCGCTGGACGTGAACCAGCGCCTGCACCAGTGGACGGCCTATCCGCTGCTGGGCCAGGATCGTGCCCAGGCCACCCCGGACCTGCTGGCCACGCCCTCGTTGCCAATGGCGCTGCCGGCCGATTTTGCCCGCCAGCTGTACCAGGTGCTGGTGCCGGGCACGACCCTGCTGGTGACCTCGTTGCCGGCGGTCCGCCCAAGCCCGGCTGAATCCGGAATGCAGCCGGTCTTGGAATCCGAGCCGCCAGGGTCCACCCTCAAGGGCAACTGAGTCCCCTCGTTGTGCCCATGACTGCATCCCGCCTGTGCCGGCTGGCCGCGTTCGGCCTGCTGGCGACCTCGGCCAGCGCCCCGGCGCTGGCACAGACGCCCGCCCTTGCCACCAGCGCTGATGATCTGGCTGCCTTGCTGTCGCGCAGTGCGCCCAAGGCTGACCGCCACGTGTTGCAGCTGGCGGCGCACGCCATGCGCTGTGCGTTGCAGCGTCCGGAGCTGGGCATCAACGGTGATCGTCTCAGCGTGATCGATTATTCGCGGCCGTCCACCGAGCCGCGCCTGTGGGTGTTCGACCTGGCCCACCAGCGCCTGCTGTTCGAGGAATGGGTGGCGCATGGCCGCAACAGCGGCGAGAACCGCACCCAGCACTTCTCCAACCGCGATGGGAGTTTCATGTCCAGCCTCGGCGCGTTCACCGCGCAGGAGACCTACATGGGCGGTAATGGATATTCGCTGCGCCTGGCCGGGCTGGAGCCGGGCTTCAACGACCGTGCGCGCGAACGCGCGATCGTCATCCACGGTGCGCCGTACGTGAACCCGGCCACCGCGCAGCTGCAGGGGCGCTTGGGTCGCAGCCTGGGTTGCCCGGCGGTGCGCCTTTCGGTGGCCAAGCCGCTGATCGATGCGTTGCGTGGCGGCACGATGGTGTTTGCTTACTACCCTGACCAGGATTGGCTGAAGCACTCGCAGCTGCTGGCCGGCGGATGCGGTGGCCAGGGCACGCTCGCTACGCGGTGATGCATGATGGCGCGTGGCGTGATGCAATGCGCCGATGAACGTCGACTCCCTGTTGCACACTCCGAGCCAGGTCATTTCCAGCCTGGACTATCGTCGCGAACGCTGGCGGAATGGACTTGGCTGGACCCGCGAGATCCTGCGCCTGCCCGCAGAGGGTGATGACTGGGCGCTGCGCCTGTCGGTGGCCGAGATCGAGCAGGACGCTGCGTTCTCCACCTTCCCCGGCGTGGAGCGAGAACTGGTGCTGCTGCAGGGCAATGGCGTGCGCCTGCGTTTCGAGGATGGCCGCGTGGCCCAGGTGCTGCCGCCGCACGGGCGGGTGCGCTTTGCCGGTGAAGAAGCGCTGCACGGTGAACTGGTCGATGGCACCACCCACGACTTCAACCTGATGTGGAAGCGCGAGCTGCTGCAGGCCGAACTGCTGCACCGGCCGCTGGTGGGGTCGATGTTCTTCTTCTGCGAACCGGGCGTTGCGTGGGCGCTGCATCTGCTGGCCGGACAGGCGCAGTTCGGTGCCGATAGTGGCCTGCCGGCGCTGCAGGCGGGAGACACCGCGTGGTTGGCGGCGGGCGAGAGGCAACGGCATGCGCTCAGCGGTGGTGGCGAGTTGTTGGCGATACGGGTGAGCGCGGCGGGGGCATGATTCCTGGGCGCCGGTGGGCGCCATCCACGCATGGCGTGGATCTACTGCTGTGCGGTTGCCACCATGCCTGGGCACGCCGTCATGGTGCGGCTGTGGTTGGGGTCAGAGCCCTTTCCTGCGGAAAGGGAACCGACCCCGACGGTTCGTTCAATACACATCGCGCCGGTAACGACCGGCCAGCAGCATCGCTTCCTTGCCTGCGGTACCCAGCACCCGCTCGATCACTGCATCCACGCCCGGGGCCATGCCCTGCAGGCTGCCGCAGACCAGGATCGTCGCGCCTTCATCGACCCACTGCCGCAGCGTCGCCGCTTCGGCCTGCAGCCGGTCCTGCACATAGCGATGCGCGCCGCCGTCGCGGCTGAACACTGCATCCAGCCGTGCCAGCGTGCCGCTGGCCAGCATCGCCTGCAGTTCTTCGCCGAAATGGAAGTCGTGCGCGGCGGTGCGCTCGCCGAACAGCAGCCAGGTGCGGCGAGCGCCGCGCTGGGCACGTTCGTGCAGGTGCGCGCGCAGGCCGGCGATGCCGGTGCCGTTGCCGATCAGCAGCAGCGGTACATCGGTGGGCACGCCATGGAAATTGTCGTTGCGGCGCAGCCGCAGTTGCACCGGTTCGCCGATGGGCGCGTGGTCGCACAGCCAGCCGCTGCCGATGCCGGGTGTACCGTCGGCGCGCAGTTGGCGGCGCACCAGCAGCTCCACCGCGCCGTCGGCCATCACCGAGGCGATCGAGTACTCGCGATGCGGCAGCGGTTGCAGGGTTGCCAGCAGTGCGGGCAGATCACCCGGGGGAACCAGCGAGGGCAGATGCGAGCGCTCGATACGGGCCAGTAACGCCTGCCCGTCATCCAGCACGGTGTCTGCATTGAAGCCCTGTGCATCGAGCCAGGCGCGCGCGCTGTGGCGTGGGTGCTGCGGGCCGATCTCGGCGATGTCGCCGGCCTGCCACTGCACATCGACGCCAGGCGGTGGCTGCAGGCGCACCCGGTACACCGGGCCGCCGGGGCTGCCCGGATTCAGATGCTGGCGTTGCGGCAACGTCCACGGCTGATACTCGGCCGGGCTCCAGTCAGGCAGTTCAGTGGCGCCTCCGCCAAGTTGTCCCAGCAACTGCTGCCAATGTCGCAGCGCCGCCGGATCGGCATTGTCGACCTCGATCGCATCGAACAGCGGGTGCGCGCCATGCTGGCGCAGCCACTGGTCCAGCTGGTGGCCGAATCCGCAGAAGTGGCCATAGCTGCGGTCGCCCAGCGCTAGCACGCCGTACTGCAGATGCTGCAACGGAGGCGGCGCGGCCATCACCCCGCGCAGGAACCGCAGGGCGTGGTCGGGCGGATCGCCTTCGCCGGTGGTGCTGGCAATGAACAGCGCGCGCTGGCTGTCGGCCAGCAATGCCGCATCCACCTCGTGCAGTCCGCGCACACGCACCGGCACGCCGGCACCACGCAGGGCCTCGGCACTGCGTTCGGCCAGTTCGCGGGCAAAGCCGGTCTGGCTGGACCAGACCAGCAGGAGCGGTGCGGTATCGGCGGACGCCGCATCATCGCGCGGACGAGTGCGCCACCACAGGGCTGCGCAGGCCAGCGCGTACAGCGCGGTGGCGATGATGGCGATCTGCGATTGCCGTGCCGGCGGTGCGCCCTGCCACCAGGCGTCGCCGAGGTGCAGGCGCAGCAGCGCCCAGGCGATCAGCGCCAGTACGATCAGTACAAGTGTGTTGCCGAGCCACGCACGCGATGGCCGAGTGCTCATGCGTCCTGCCCGTCGAGCAGGCGCTGGAAGGCGCTGCTGAGAAATTCCTGCGGGGCGTCTGCGGTGCGTTGCAGGTAGCGCGCGGCCAGTCCTTCGCGCTCGGCCAGCGCCATGCCCTGTTCGCGACCCAGCACGGTCAGTGCGGTAGCCCAGGCATCGGCGTGCATGGCGTCGTCGGCCACGACGGTGACCGCTGCGGCGACCTGCTGCACCGGCCTGCCCGTACGCGGATCGAGGCTGTGGCTGTAGGCCTCGCCATCGGCCTGGTACTGGTGCCAGCGATCGCCCGAAGTGGCCACCGCCTTGCCGTCCAGCGCCAGCACCCGTGGCGGGGTTTCGGTGTGCACATCCTCTTCCGGTGCGGATTCCACCAGCACGCGCCACGGTTGGCCGTCCGGTTTGCGGCCGTAGCCGGCCAGTTCGCCGCCGACTTCGATCAGCGCCGCCCCAATCCCTTGCCTACGCAACCAGGCGGCGACGTGATCGACGCCGAAGCCCTTGGCGATCGCAGAGAGATCCAGTTCCAGCCGGCCCGGTTGCAGCAGCGCATCATCCTGCCACTGCAGGCGCTGCCAACCGCAACGCTCACGGGTGGCCTGCAGGGTAGCGGCGTCGGGCTGGCGGCGTTCACCGGCATGTGCACCGAAGCCCCACAGTGCAACCAGCGGACCGATGGTGGGATCGAAGGCGCCGTCACTGGCGGCAGCGATGGCCTGTGCGCAGGTCACAACGTGGCGGGTCTCCGCCGGCAGCACGCACCATTGGCCAGCGTCGGCGCGGTTGTAGCGGCTCAGATCCGAGCCGGGCTCCCAGGTGCTCATCTGCGCGACCACGTCGTCCAACCGCGCCTGGATGCCGGCGTGCAGCGGGTGCAGGTCGCGCTGGCGCGACGCGACCAGCGACACGCTCCAGGTGGTGCCCATGGTGGTGCCACCGAGGCGGGCGATGTCGAGATGGGAATCGGTCATGGTGATGCGTTGCGGTGGCGATGCCGGGGAACGCCCGGCATCGCGGTCCACATTACTGCGGCAGCACTTCCAGCGTGGCGACGTAGCTCAGGCGGCGCTTGGCGGCCTGCTTCACCGACGTCTTGTTGTCCTCGGTGCCGGTCTCCAGCCAGTACATGCCGGCTTCCGGCCAGGTCACCTTGATCTCGCCCTTGGCATCGCTGGTCAGCTTCAGCTCGTCCTGCGCGTTGCGGTAGCGGGTGGCGCCACGCACGATCTCGAACTGCAGGCCGGCGGTCGGCTTGCCATCGACCAGCACGCGGAAGGTGGCTTCCTCGCCGGCGAACAGGTCGTTCGGGTGGCCGACGGCGACCAGCTCGATGCCACGGTTGGTCGGCTTCAGCGCGGTGTCGTTCGGCGCACCGTTGGTGACAAAGGTCTCCACGCGGCCGATCGACTGGCTCACTTCCAGCTTCTTCGCGTCCTTCGGCAATTCACCGAAGGTAGCGGCGCTGCCGCGCCAGCGCTTGCGCTCGCCGTTCTGCTCGTACGTGGCGAACAGGCCGTCATTGACCGACGCGATGCGGTAAGTGCCCGACTGCTTCAGTTCGATGTCGAACACGCTGCGGTACTTGCCGGTCGACGCGTTCTGCGGCTGCACGGTGCTGCCGTCCGGCGCGGTGATCACCAGCGATTCCAGGCGCAGCGGCACGTGGTTGAAGTAGAACAGATCGTTGGAGACCGCACCGTCGACGGTGATCCACGGCGCGTTGCCGGCGATCACGGTCTGCGAGGGCAGCAGCCAGGCCTTGTGGGCCAGGGCGGAGAAGGGAAGGGCAGCGGCCAGGGCGGCGGCGAGGACGAGCGTGCGCTTCATGCGGAAGACTCCAGTTGGAAGGGGTCGGATCCCTTTCCAGCGGAAAGGGCTCTGACCCCGAGGGATAGGGCGATGGGGTCAGAGCCCTTCCTGCGGAAGGGATCCGACCCCGGCTCAGGCAGTTATGGTTTGACGGCGAGGGTGACCTGGCCCAGTTCGGTGGCGCCCTGCGCCTTGCCGTTCTGCGCGGCGGTGGCCGGCCAAGTGAAGGGGATCTTCAGCAGTTCGCGGCCACCGACTTCGCGTACCGCTTCCACCACCAGGGTGTAGTTGCCCGGGGCCAGTTGCTTCAGTGCCGGCTGCCTGTCGTTGAACGACAGCGCGTGCTTGCCGGCCGGGCGGGTCGGGCCGGTCACGCCGTCCACCGGCACCTGCAGGGTGCGGCCGCTCTTGCGCCACCACTGGCGCAGGTCCGGCAGCCATTTGGTGCCGTGGCCTTCGCTGTTGCTGGTCTGCTGGTACCAGACCGACAGGTTGGCCGCGACCTTCTGGTCGGCGCCTTCCAGCCACACCGCCACGTACGGGCGGTGGTACTCGGCCACGTTGAGCTTGGGCACTTCGACGTTGATGTCGAGGGTGGTGGCGTACGCCGGCGAGGTGGCCAGCAGGCCGCTGAGGGCGATGGTCAGGGTGACGCGCATGGGGCGGCTCCGGAAACGAAGGAAAGTCAGTGGATCAGCAGCAGGGCGATCAGCAGCGGAATCATCAGGCCGAGGCCGACCAGCGGCCAGGTCATGCGCCGCTGGCGTGCATGCAGGTGCAGCAGGAACAGGCCGGTGATGCAGAACACCAGGCAGGCCACGGCGAACAGGTCCAGGAACCAGCCCCACGCCGGGCCCGCGTTGCGGCCCTTGTGCAGGTCGTTGAGGTAGGACACCGCGCCGCGCGAGGTTGATTCGTACTCCACCGCGCCGGTCCCGCGATCGATGCTCAGCCAGGCGTCGCCGCCGGGGCGCGGCAGCGACAGGTAGATCTCCTCGGCCGACCACTCTGCCGGGCGCCCGCCGATGGCGATGCCCAGCTGCGTGTCCAGCCAGTGCCGGGCCGGGCGCGGAATCGGTGCATTGCCGTTTTCGCGCGTGCCGAGCTGGCCGAGCAGATCGGCCGGCAGTTCCAGATGCTGGTTCTGCACCTGGGGTTTGGCTTCGATCTTCGCGGCGTGGTTGAGGGTCAGGCCGGTCACCGCGAACAGCAGCATGCCGATCAGGCACACCGCCGAGCTGATCCAGTGCCACTGGTGCAGCGTCCGCAGCCAGAAGCCACGGTTCTGTTGCTGCGCCACGGTGGAAGAGGCAGGACGGCTCACGGCACGGTTCGAGGCGGACGGGGACTGCCCATTACATCATTGATGAGAATAGCTCGCAATTGCGTGTCGTTCTGTATCGCTGGAGGGCGATTGCCGGCCAGCGGCCGGCACTACCGATCGGTAGATCCACGCCACGCGTGGATGAAGCGGTGCCGACCAAGGTCGGCACCCACCGGGGCCGGGCGCGGCGATCAGAACTTCGCGTTCAACGAGATCCAGTAGCTGCGGCGCTGGTCCTTGGTCGCGTAGTCGTCCACGCAGTTGAACTCGCTCTGGCTGATCAGCAGGCACGACTGCGAAACGAAGTCCTTGTCGAACAGGTTGTTGACCCGTGCGTTCACCGTCAGCCATGGCGTGGCCTTCCAGCTGCCACCGAGATGGAAGATGGTGTAGTCCTCGTAGTAGCGGGTGTGGCTGGCGCCGTTGGCGTCCGGCAGCGTGTCGCGGTAGCGGTCGTAGCGGCCTTCGCCGATCAGCGACAGGCTGATCGCTTCGTTGACCTGCCAGTTGAGGCTTGCATTGGCCATGTGCCTGGCCGGCATCGTGCCGCTGATCGGCAGGCCCTTCTGCGCGCCGCTGGTCTGCTCGCTCCTGGTCCAGGTGTAGTTGCCGCGCAGCTGCAGGGTGTCGAGCAGGTCGACATGCGCGGCCAGTTCGGCACCGCGGGTCTCGGCCTTGTCGATGTTCACGCTCTGGGTGAACGTGCTGTAGCCCAGTGCCGCCCAGCCCGGGCCGATGTCCACGCAGTAGCCGCTGCCGGCGCGGGCCACTTCGCAGTTCGCAAAGGTGCCGCCGCTGGCGATCTTGTCTTCGAACGTGTTGAAGAAGCCGGTGACGTTGAAGCCCCAGCGCTGGCCTTCATAGTAGGCGGCCAGTTCGTAGTTGGTGCTGGTTTCAGGCTTGAGGTTCGGCGAACCGACCAGTGGCAGCACGCCCTGGCCACCGAAGCCGGTGATGCCCGGGAACAGCTGGTCCGGACGCGGGGTCTTGTAGCCGGTGCTGACGCCGCCCTTGAAGGTCCACGCATCGCTGGCATTCCACACCAGGTAGCCACGCGGACTGACATGGCTGCCGAATACGTTGTGGTCGTCGTAGCGCAGGCCGAAGGTGGCGGTGAGGGTGTCGGTCAGCGCCCAGTTGTCCTCGGCGAACAGCGCCCACATGCGGTGCGTCTGCTTGACGTTGCTGCGGTAGCCGGCGCCATCCATGCCGAACACACCGTCGACCATGTCAGTGTCGTTGTACTGGCCGCCCACGGTCAGCGTGTGCGCGCCGAAGTCCAGGTCGAGCATCGTGTCGAGCACGTAGCCTTCCAGTTCCATGGTGCGCAGCGGGCGCGGCAGGAACGCCTGCAGGCGCGCCATCTCGCTCGGGTTGAGGGCAGCCAGGGCGTTGCCGCGGCCGGCCGCACAGTTGTTGGCAGCACCGGTGCGGCGGCAGACGTCATTCCATAGCGTCTGCAGGTTGGCGCGCTCTTCCAGGGTCAGCGGCAGCGAACGGCCCAGGTTGCTGCTCTTGCTGTGGGTCAGCGAGGTCTGCCAGGTACCGAAGCTGTAGCGGCCCTGATGGGTCAGCGACAACTGGTCGCGTTCGTAGCGCTGGTAGGCGGTGTAGCCCACGCGCGGCTGCACCACGCGACGGGTGACGGTACCGCTGCCGTTCGGGTTGGGAATGACGGCATTGCCGACGCGCCACAGGCTGGCCAGGCTGTCGAGGGTGCCGGTCTGGCCTTCGCTGTTGTCGAACTTCTGCCGCGACACGTCGTAGTCCAGCCACAGTTCGTGATCGTCGTTGATGCGGACGTCCAACCGCACGCCGCTGTTCCAGTTGGTGTTGGCCACCGACTTGCCACCACCGCCGAAGCCGATGCTGCGCTCCCACAGGGTGCCGTCGGGCAGGGACAACGCATCCCATTCCGGGTTGGAAGCCTTCGCGTCGTAGTAGTTGCCGCGTACTGCCAGGCTGAGGCGCTCCTTCAGCAAAGGGCCGCTGAGGTAGAGGTCGGTGGTGCGTGCATCGCCGAACTGGTCGTCCTGCTGCACGGTGAAGCCCTGGCTGACCGAACCGTGCCAGCTGTCCTGGTTTCGGCGGGTGATGATGTTGATGACACCGCCCATCGCGTCCGAACCGTACAGCGTGGACATCGGCCCGCGCACGACTTCGATGCGTTCGATCGCATCCAGCGGGGGCAGGTAGGCGAACTGGCCGCCACCGAAGTTGTTCGGATAGATCTGGCCGACATTGCTCTGGCGGCGGCCGTCGATCAGCACCAGGGTGTACTCGGACGGCAGGCCGCGCATCGACACGGTGGCGCGGCCGTTCTTGTCGGTCGCTTCCAGGCCGACGTCGATGCCTTCGACGTCGCGCAGCGCATCGACCAGGCTGGTGTACGGGCGCTTGCTCAGTTCCTCGCGGCTGACCACGCTGATGCTGGCCGGGGCATCGATCACCTTCTGCTCGAAGCCGGCGGCGGTGACCACCACCTTGTCCAGCGTCTGCGGCGCGCCTGCGGCGTCACCGTGGGCGAAGGCGGGGCTGGCGAAAGCCGCCAGCACGGCGCTGGTCAGCAGGGTACGGGACAGGGACGAACGGACACGATGGCGCTGGGCCATGGCAGTTACCTCGAAGGATGCAGGGTGGCGCGGTGCCGTGCGCGAAGGGCGCGGCAGGCACGGAAGGGCCGGTCAGGGGCGGCAGGGATTAAGCAGGCAGCGGCGTGCAGGCGCGACCGCGCAGGCGGTCACGTCGGGCCGTGGATCAGGCGAGCGGCGGCGCCTGGCCGCGTTGCTGACGGCGCCCGGGCGCATCGGCCCAGGGCGTGTCCGGAGCGGCCAGCGGCCAGTCCGCGCGCACGCCGGGCATGGCCGGCATGGGGGGTACGAGGTCGAGCTCAGTGCGCAGCCAGTGGCTGGCCAGCAGCAACGGCGGGCGTGCCTTCTCGGCCGCCTTCACCGGAGCGGAGGCGCAGCGGCGCAGCTTGGCCGGCGCCTCTTCCTGCAGGGGTGTTTCGCCGCCACGTTCTTCCAGTGGCATCTGCACGGCCATTCCGGCCTGGGCCTGTGGCAGCAGCGGCAGGGTGCCCAGCAGCAACGCCAGCATCGCCACCCACGCCAGCAGGCTGGCCAGCGCGGGACGATGGCCGCGCATGGCGGTGCCCATCTTGCGATGGACGAGTGGGCGAGGGCGAAGCGGGCGCAGCAAGCGGGGGTCCCCAAGGGTCTGCCGGCAGCGGCCGGCATCAACGGGGCGTGATTGTAATGAGAGCTGTTAGCTGTTGCAAATGAGAATGATTGCCAAAATGTCGCAGGCCGGCCCGGCAAGGCTCAGACTTCGCTCCAGCGCCGCAGCAGGTTGTGGTACACGCCGGTCAGCTGCAGGACCGCCTCGGCGTCGCCGCCGGTCTGCCGCAGGCGCTCGATCGCGCCATCCATTTCCCACAGCAGGCGGCGCTGCACATCGTCGCGGATCATGCTCTGCACCCAGAAGAACGAGGCCACGCGCGCGCCGCGGGTGACCGGCCGCACCTGGTGCAGGCTGCTGGACGGATACACGATCAGGTCGCCGGCCGGCAGCTTCACTTCGTGCTCGCCGTAGGTATCGCTGATGATCAGCTCGCCGCCTTCGTATTCGTCCGGCGCCGACAGGAACAGGGTGCAGGAGATGTCCGAACGCAGCTGTTCGCCATTGGCCAGGTTCATCACCGCGCCATCGACGTGGTAGCCATAGGTGCCGCCACCGCTGTAGCGGTTGAAGCGTGGCGGCAGGTACTTCAGCGGCAGCGCGGCACTGAAGAACAGCGGGTGCCGGGCCAGCGCGACGAGGATGATCTCGCCCAGTTCGCGGCGCAGCGGCGAAGCCTCGGGCAGCTGCTGGTTGTGCTTGGCCTGTGCGCCCAGATGCCCCACGGTTTCGCGGCCATCGGTCCAGTCGGCGGCGTCGAGGCGGCGGCGGAAGTCGGCGACCTGGTCGGCGCTGAGAATGTCGGGGATGTGCAGCAGCATGCGGGACTCCTCAGAGGGACGGCGGTGCGACCAGGGCGCGCACCTGTGGATGCGGTGACGCGGCCAGCTCCGGCACGATGTGCGCCATGAATGCCGGGCTGCCGTGCGCCAGTGCGAGCCGCAGCCAGTGCACGGCCTGCTCGACCTGGCCGGCCTGCAGCAGGATCGAGGCGTAGTTGGCCTGGCCGCGGAAATCACCGGCCTCGGCCGCGCGCTGGTACCAGGCCAGCGCCGCCTGCGGATCGGGTGCGGTATCCAGCCCGTCTTCGAGGTGGCGGGCCAGCAGGTTCATCGATTTGGCGTGGCCCAGGTGCGCGGCACGGGTGTACAGGGCCAGTGCCTGCGCGCGGTCCTGCGCAATGCCGCGGCCGGTGGCCAGCAGGTTGGCCAGGTTGTACAGGCCCCAGTCCAGGCCGGTGTCGGCCGCGCGCCGGTACCACACCGCCGCCAGCGCCAGGTTGACCGCCGTGCCGTGGCCCAGCTCATGGCAGCGGCCGAGCATGTTCATCGCCATCGGCGCGCCGTTGTTGGCGGCGGTTTCGTACCAGAGCAGCGCCGCCGAGGCGTCCTGTGCGGTGCCTTTGCCTTCCATGTGCATCTGCGCGAGCAGCAGCTGTGCATCGACCTGCCCAGCCTGCGCAGCGTCGCGCACGCGTGCGAACGCGGCCTGCGGATCGTGCTGCAGCAGCTCGGCCAGGGCGTCGCTGTCGATGGGGGTACGGGTTGCCATGGGGTGAGTATCGCCGGAAACAAAAACGGCGGCAGGAGAGCCTGCCGCCGTGGTGGAGCGAAGCTACATCAGAACTTCACGTTCAGTGCCAGGGTGGTCGAGCGACCCGGGGCGATGCTCGCGTAGTGCGAGGCATAGGCCTTGGTGAAGTAGGTCTTGTCGGTCAGGTTCTGCACGTTGAGCTGCAGGCTGATGTTGTCCTGGATCGCGTAGCTGGCCATCGCGTCGAAGCGGGTGTAGCTGGCGATCCACTTGGTGTTGGCGACATCACCGTACTGCTTGTCCGAGTAGAACGCACCGGCACCGACGGTCAGGCCGATGGGGAAGCGGTAGGTGGTCCACAGGTTGGCGCTGTGCTTGGCGGTGTTCGGGAATACGTTGCCGTTGTACGGCGAGGGCACGTAGACGTTGGACGGGCAGGTGCGGCCGACCGGTGCACCACAGACGAAGCCGTTGTCCTTCAGTTCCGAGTCCAGGTAGGTGTAGCCGCCGTACAGGCTCCAGGCGTCGGTCAGCTGGCCGGTGAAGCCCAGCTCGAAGCCGTTGATTTCCTTCTTGCCGGCATTCTGGCTGGTGCCGTTGTCGACCGTCACGCGCGCGTTGTTCATCACCGTGTGGAAGATCGCCGCGGTGAGGTTCAGGCGCTGGTCGAACAGGTCCCACTTGGTGCCCAGCTCGAGGTTCTTCGTATCCTGCGGCTTGAGGTCGGCCACGGCGGCGCTCAGGCCGTCCGAACCATCACCACCGTCCATGCCCGGCGGAGTCGAGGAGGTGCCCCACGACAGGTAGATGCTGCCGTTGGCGGCCGGCTTGAACACCACGCCGGCCTGGTAGTTCAGGAAGTCGTTGCTGTTGCGCACGCGGGTCGGTGCCTTGCCGGCCACCGGGGTGGTCAGGGTGGTGCGGAAGTCGTCGTAGCGCAGGCCGAGGTTGATCATCCACTGCTCATTGAGCTCGATGGTGTCGAACACGTAGGCCGAGGTGGTCCTGGTGCGCTGCTCTACGTCCAGTGCCTTGTCGCTGCGGTACACCGAATGGGTGGCCGCCCACGGATCGCGCGGGTTCGGATTGGCGAAATCGGTGCAGTTGTAGCCGGTGGCCGCGCCGGTGGTCGGGCACTTGCTGTTGCCGGTGAGCGGGTTGCTGGTGCCCGGAGTCATCAGATAGCTGCCGCGGGTCATCTTCTCGTCGCTGTATTCCACGCCCGCGCTGTAGCTGTGCTTGAGCGCACCGGTCTGGAAGGCACCGGTCAGGCCCAGCTGGTCGGCGAAGCTCTTGACGTCGACGGCACGGCTGTTGGTCCGGCGCCACAGGGTGCCGTAGTTGTTCGGGTTGCCCTGGCTGTCGTCCGGCTGGGTCCACAGGTAGTCGTTGCTGGTGTTGCCCAGGCGCGCGATGTTGCGCAGCTTGTGGCCGCCAAAGTCGTAGCTGGCATCCAGGGTGCTGATGTCGGCGCGGGTACGCTGGAAGTCACGGTCGACCAGGCCGTAGTAGTTGTTGCGGTCCGGCACCATCGGGCGGCCGTCGACCCACTTCGAGGCCGGCGCACCGTTCGGGTTGCCATACGGGAAGCCACCCGCGTCCGGCAGGTCATCGCTCTGCATGTGGTAGTGGCTGGCGATCAGCTGGGCCGGGCCGTTCAGGCCGAACGCGATCGACGGCGCGATACCCCAGCGGCTGACATTGGCGGCGTCACGGCCAGCGATGTCCGATTCGTGCTTCATCAGGTTCAGGCGCGCGGCGATGCCATCGCCCAGCACGTAGTTGGCGTCCACGGTGCCGCGCGCGTAGCTGTCGGTGCCGATGCCCATGCTGGCGCTGGTCTCGTTCTTCAGCTTCGGCGTCTTGCTGACCAGGTTCAGGCTGCCACCGCCGGAATCACGGCCGCCGTAGGCCGAGCTCGGGCCCTTGACTACTTCCACCTGCTCCAGGTCGAAGATCTCGCGGGTCTGCGAGCCGACGTCGCGCAGGCCATCGACGAAGACGTTGCTCTGCGAATCGAAGCCACGGATGAAGGGGCGATCACCGGTGGGGTTGCCGCCTTCGCCGGCACCGAAGGTGATGCCCGGCACCATGCGCAGCGCATCCTGCAGGTTGGTCGCACCGGTTTCGGCGATCAGCTTCTCCGAGACGATCGACACCGACTTCGGGGTGTCCAGCAGTTCAGCGGTGAACTTCGGCGAGGACGGATTGAACCAGCTGCCGCGCACCTGCACCTTGTCCAGCTCGGTGGCCTTGCGGGAGGAGGCTGCGTCAGCGCTGTCGGCCGCCTGTGCGGCCAACGGCGCGAAGCCGGCGGCCAGGGTGGCGGTGGCGAGCAGGGAAACGCGCGGGGCGCGCTTGCGGGACGTGATGTGGGTCATGGCTTGGGTGGTAGTGGCTGGGATCGGAAAGGGGCGAGGGCCGAAGCGCAGACAGCGCGACGGCATGTAGAGGGCGTTTTCTGTAGAGCCGAGCCGATGCTCGGCTGGGCGGCGGACGACTCCAGGCGCACGGCAATGGCCGCAGGGCGCCTCAGCTGGCGTGCGGTGCGGGCGGTGCGTGGCCGGGGTTCAACCGCAGTGCGGGATCGTGCAGCTGCCAGTGCAGGGCATCGGAGCGCCACAGCGGAACATGCGCGACCAGGGCGGCGCGCGGGGGAGCCAGTCCGGTACAGGGCGTTGTGCCCTCGCCATCCAGCGGCGGCTCCGGTGCTGGCACCGCATGGCGCGGGCACTCGTCCGCCGGCGGGGCCGGCATCGGCATAGCCTGCTGAAGATCTTCAGCGTGTGCCTGCCAGCCGTAGGTGGCGGGTCCATCGCGCCCTTCGTGCAGGGCCGACCAGCCCAGCAGCAGCGTCAGCAGCAGGGCCACAGCCAACGGCCACCCATGGCGGGCAAGCTGGCACAGCGTGGCGGCGGGCGCGGGCAAAGCCATGGCGCAGGGGACGGAGTCGTTACGAAGATGTTACGTAGGATAACATCAACGATAATGATTCGCATATGCGCGGGCGAACGAGCGGTCTGGAGGCCCGGGGGGCCCCTGAACGCCTCTCAGCGCGCTCCGCTGGCTTCCACCCCCTGGGCGGAGTCGCCGGCGGCCGAACGCCGCGTCAATCGCGGTCGTCGCGGGTCCAGACGGCGTCGTGTTCGCGCTTCACCGGGAACTTGGGTACCGGCGTATAGGCCGGGGCGCACAGGGCGCGGCCATCGCGCACGTCGAAGCGCGCGCCGTGCAGCACGCATTCCACGCTGCCTTCGTCGGTGTTGAACTCGCCCGAGGACAGCTCGAACTCCTCATGCGTGCACTGGTCTTCCAGCGCGTACAGCTCGCCGTCGAGGTTGAACACCACGATCGGCGTGCCGGTCACTTCGTCGAACACGCTCTTCATTTCACCGGGCAGCAGCTCGTTGCCGGCACACACGAAGGTCCAGGTATCGCTCACGCGGCGGCTCCGGCCAGTGGCTTTTCCAGGACCTCGAAGCGCAGGTCGTCGCGCTTGGGGATTCCGAAGCGTTCGTCGCCATACGGGAACGGCTTCTTGATGCCGGTACGCTGGTAGCCGCGGCGCTCGTAGAAGGCGATCAGTTCGTCGCGTACGTCGATCACCGTCATCTGCATCACCGGCACCTTCCATTCGCGTGCGGCGTGCGCTTCGGCGGCGTCCATCAGCTGCTTGCCGACCCCGCCGCCCTGCTGGGCAGGATCGACCGAGAACATGCCGAAGTAGCCGTTGCCGTCGACGTCGGCAACGTGGGCGCAGGCCACCAGCTGGCCCTCGCGCTCGGCCAGCAGGATCGTGGAGCGCGGGCGGTCGAGGTCGGCCTGGATGCCTTCGGCGTCGATGCGGGCGCCATCCAGCAGGTCGGCTTCGGTGGTCCAGCCAACGCGGCTGGCGTCGCCACGGTAGGCCGAGGTGACGAGGGCGATCAGGGCGGGGATGTCGGCCGGCGTGGCGGCGCGGAAGGTCAGGGTGCTCATGGCCCCATTCTAGGTGGGGCGTGGGCGGGCGCAAATGGGGGAGTGGGGTCAGATCCCTTTCGCAACGCGAAAGGGATCTGACCCCGGCATCTACTGACTCAACGGCAGGCCATGGACCGACTGGCACGGGCCCGGAATCGGCAGATGCTCGGGGTCAGATCCCTTTGCGCAGCGAAGGGCCCTGACCCCCTGCTACCAGGAGCAGCCCATGCCAAGGCCACGGCGCATCGATGCGCCCGGATATCCGCAACATGTCGTCCAGCGCGGCAACAATCGTCAGCGCGTGTTCTTTGCGGATGGCGACCGCGTCGCCTACCTGCGCCTGCTGTGTCATCACGCAGGTCAGCAGCAGTGCCGGGTCCACGCCTATGTGCTGATGGACAATCACATCCACCTGCTGGCGACACCCGATGTGTCCGGCGGCTTGTCTCGGATGATGCAGGCGGTAAACCGGGCCTACGTGCGCCGGGTGAACGATCGACAGGGCCGCACGGGAACCCTGTGGGAAGGACGTTTCCATTCCACGCAGGTGGATACGGATCGCTATCTGCTGGCCTGCCAGCGCTACATCGAGCTCAATCCGGTTCGGGCGGGGAAGGTGGCGCATCCCGGTGACTATCGCTGGTCGAGCTATCGTGCCAATGCGCGTGGCAGGCCCAATGCGCTGCTCGAGCCGCATTCGGCATTTGAGCTGATGGGTTCTGATGCGGATGAACGGTGCAGGCGCTATGTGGAGTTCATCGAGGCGGGTATTCCGGCGGGGGATCTGCTGGCGATCCGGCGGGCATTGCAGTCGCAACGGCGGCTGTCGGGAATGCTGGTGGGGTCAGATCCCTTTCGCGTGGCGAAAGGGATCTGACCCCGGTGTGCTGCGGGCGGTATGCCGCGTTCATCTGGTCGCGATCCGGCGGGCATTGCAGTCGCAACGGCGGCTGTCGGGAATGCTGGTGGGGTCAGATCCCTTTCGCGTGGCGAAAGGGATCTGACCCCGGTGTGCTGCGGGCGGTATGCCACGTTTATCTGGTCGCGATCCGGCGGGCATTGCGGTCGCAACAGCGGTTGTCGGGAATGCTGGTGGGGTCAGATCCCTTTCGCGTGGCGAAAGGAATCTGACCCCGGTGTGCTACGGGCAGTATGCCGCGTTCATCTGGTCGCGATCCGGAGGGCATTGCGGTCGCAGCGGCGGCTGTCGGGAATACTGGTGGGGTCAGATCCCTTTCGCGTCGCGAAAGGGATCTGACCCCGGTGTGCCGGCTCAGCCCAGAAGCTTGCGTACCTTGGTCAGCGCGGTCATGAAGCGCTCGATCTCGGCGTGCGTGTTGTAGAACGCCAGCGAGGCACGGCAGGTGGCGGCGACGCCGAAGTACTGCAGCAGCGGGTGTGCGCAGTGCTGCCCCGAGCGCACGGCCACCCCTTCCAGGTCGAGCAGGGTGGCCAGATCGTGCGCATGCGCGCCATCGATCAGGAACGAGACCACGGCGGCCTTCTCCGGCGCTTCGCCGATGATGCGCAGGCCGTCGACGCGGCGCAGCTCCTCGGTGAAGTGCGCCAGCAGTTCGGCTTCGCGGGCTTCCACGTTCTCCTGGCCGAGCTGCTGCAGGTAGTCGGCGGCCACGCCCAGGCCGATGAAACCGGCGATGTTCGGGGTGCCGGCTTCGAACTTGTGCGGGGCATCGTTGAACACGGTGCCGTCGAAGCTGACTTCCTTGATCATCTCGCCGCCGCCGAGGAACGGCGGCATCGCGTCCAGGTGCTCGCGGCGCGCCCACAGCGCACCAGTGCCGGTCGGACCGCACATCTTGTGGCCGGTGATGGCGTAGAAGTCGCAGCCGATCGCGGCGACGTCGACCTTGCGGTGCGGCACCGCCTGCGAGCCATCGACCACGGTGATGATGCCGCGCTTGCGCGCTTCACGGCAGATCTCGCGCACCGGATTGACCGTGCCCAGCACGTTGGAGACATGGGTGACCGCCAGCAGCTTGACCTCCGGGGTCATCGCCGCGCGGAGCGCATCCAGGTCCAGCGCGCCATCGGGCGTGATCTCGGCCACGCGGATGGTGGCGCCGGTACGTTGCGCGACCAGCTGCCACGGCACGATGTTGGCATGGTGTTCCATGCGCGTGATCAGGATCACGTCGCCGGCCTTCAATCGCGGCAGCGCCCACGAGTAGGCCACCAGGTTGATGGCGAAGGTGGTGCCGCTGCACAGCACCAGGTCGCTGGCGCGCACGTTGAGGAAGCGTGCCAGTGTATTGCGTGCGCCTTCGTAGGCGTCGGTCGCTTCGCTGCCCAGTGCATGCACCGCGCGGCTGACGTTGGCGTTGTAGCGGCGGTAGAACTCATCCACCGCGCCGATCACCTGTACCGGCTTCTGGCCGGTGTTGGCGTTGTCGAAATAGACCAGCGGCTTGCCGTGCACTTCACGCATCAGCAGCGGGAAGTCGAGGCGGACGCGATCCCAGTCCGGGGCGCCGGTGCGTTCTTCGATCGGGCGTGGCGTGGACAGGTTCATGCCACACCCGCCTCGGCCAGGGCCTTGTCCAGGCGGCGTGCCAGCTGCTCGCGCAACGCCTCCGGCAGGATCTTCAGCGGTTCATGGCAGAACGCAGCGCTCAGCAGTGCCTGCGCCTGGACCTGGGGCAGGCCACGCGAGCGCAGGTAGAACAGCGCATTGGCATCGAGCTGGCCGACGGTCGCGCCGTGCGCGGCCTTCACTTCATCGGCGTCGATCACCAGCGTCGGCTGGGTGTCGATCTCGGCATCGGCCGACAGCAGCAGGTTCTTGTTGGACAGGTTCGCGTCGGTGCCGTCGGCGCCTTCGCGGATCTGGATGCCGCCATGGAACACCACGCGGCTGCGGTTGGCGGCAACGCCGCGCCACAGCAGCTCGCAGGAGGTATCGCGCGCGATGTGGTCGATGCCCAGGCGGGTCTCGACGTGGCGGCGGCCATTGCCGAGCAGCACGCCGTTGGCGGTCAGCCGGGCGTTGTCGCCTTCCAGGCGCACGTTCAGTTCGTGGCGGCTGAGCGCGGCGCCCAGTTCCAGGTCCACGCGGTGGTACTGCGCGTCGCGGGCCAGCACCGCGTCGGTACGCAGGAAGCTGGTCTGGCGGGCGCTGCCGGCCTGCACGCGGGCGTGCTTGAGTACGCCATCGCGGGCGACGTGGGCATGCAGCACGGTGTTGTCCAGGTGGGCGGAGTCACCCACGCTGAAGCGATGCTCGACCACGCCGAGGCTGGCGCCGGCGCGCAGTTCGATCAGGTGGCGATGGTGCCAGGCCAGGTCGGCTTCGCCGGCGACGCTGGCGAATACCAGCTGCAGCGGCGTTTCGACCTGCACGCCTTCATCCACGCGCAGCACCACGCCTTCATCGGCCAGCGCGGCGTTGAGCCGGGCGAAGATCTCTTCGCTGCGCTCGTAGCGACGGCCAAGGAAACGCACGGCGTCTTCGCCAGCGGCCAGTGCGGCCGACAGCGGCTGCAGCTGTACGCCGGACGGCAGGGCCTGCACATCGCTCAGCGCGGCATCCAGGCGGCCGTTGACGAACACCAGGCGCGGCGCCGGGATGTCGTCCAGCAGCGCGGCGTCCAGCGCCGGGCCCTGCAGCGGCGCTGCAGCGAACGCACGCCGTTCCAGCTGGCGCAGCGAGGTGTACTTCCAGGCTTCATTGCGGGCGGCGGGCAGGCCGTCGCGCAGGGCCGCATCCAGCACTTCGCGGCGCGCATCGCTGCCACAGAAGGCCTGGGCCATGGAGTCAAGCAGGGCGCTCATCAGACCGCCGCCTCGGGCACGACCCGGTCCTTCAGGAAATCGTAGCCGTGCGCTTCCAGCTCCAGCGCCAGCTCGGGGCCGCCGCTCTTGACGATGCGGCCATCGGCCAGCACGTGCACCACGTCCGGCTTGATGTAGTCCAGAAGGCGCTGGTAGTGGGTGATGACCAGGAACGAACGCTCGGCGCCGCGCAGTGCGTTGACGCCGTCGGCCACGCTCTTCAGCGCGTCGATGTCCAGGCCCGAGTCGGTCTCGTCCAGGATCGCCAGCTTCGGTTCCAGCACGGCCAGCTGGAAGATCTCGTTGCGCTTCTTCTCGCCGCCGGAGAAGCCTTCGTTGACGCCACGGTGCAGCAGTTCGTCCTTCAGGTGCAGCACGGCCAGCTTCTGCCGCACCAGCTTGAGGAACTGCATGGAATCGAGTTCTTCTTCGCCGCGCGCCTTGCGCTGGGCGTTCAGTGCCGCGCGCAGGAAGTAGGTGTTGTTCACGCCCGGGATTTCCACCGGGTACTGGAACGCCAGGAACAGGCCCGCGGCGGCACGTGCTTCCGGGTCCTGTTCCAGCAGGTCGACGCCGTCGAACTGCACGCTGCCTTCGGTCACTTCGTAGCCGTCGCGGCCGGCCAGGACGTTGCCCAGGGTGGACTTGCCGGCGCCGTTCGGGCCCATGATGGCGTGCACCTGGCCGGGCTTCACATCCAGCGACAGGCCCTTGAGGATTTCCTTGTCGCCGATGCGGGCGTGGAGGTTTTCGATCTTCAGCATGGTGGGGGTTTCCGTGGGGCGGGCCAGGGCCCGCCGGTAAAGAGAATGCGTTTGCGAGGGGCAGGGGCGGCAGTCAGCCCACCGAACCTTCCAGCGAGACTTCCAGCAGCTTCTTGGCTTCCACCGCGAACTCCATCGGCAGTTCGCGGAACACCTGCTTGCAGAAGCCGTCGACGATCATCGACACCGCGTCTTCCTGGCTGATGCCACGGGCGCGGCAGTAGAACAGCTGGTCATCGGAGATCTTGGAAGTGGTCGCCTCGTGCTCGACGGTGGCGCCCGGGTTCTTCACCTCGATGTAGGGGAAGGTGTGCGCGCCGCACTGCTTGCCGATCAGCAGCGAGTCGCACTGGGTGTAGTTGCGCGCGCCCTCGGCGTTGCGGTCCACCCGCACCAGGCCGCGGTAGGTGTTCTGGCCACGGCCGGCGCTGATGCCCTTGCTGACGATCTTGCTCTTGGTGCGCTTGCCGACATGGATCATCTTCGTGCCGGTGTCGGCCTGCTGGCGGTGATGGGTCAGCGCGACCGAGTGGAACTCACCGACCGAATCGTCGCCCAGCAGCACGCAGGACGGGTACTTCCAGGTGATCGCCGAGCCGGTCTCGACCTGGGTCCAGGTGACCTTGCTGCGCGCGCCGCGGCATTCGGCACGCTTGGTCACGAAGTTGTAGATGCCACCGACGCCGTTCTCGTCGCCCGGGTACCAGTTCTGCACCGTGGAGTACTTGATCTCCGCATCTTCCAGCGCGACCAGCTCGACCACCGCGGCGTGCAGCTGGTTCTCATCGCGCATCGGCGCGGTGCAGCCTTCCAGGTAGGAGACATAGGCCTTGTCCTCGCACACGATCAGGGTGCGCTCGAACTGGCCGGTGTGGCCGGCGTTGATGCGGAAATAGGTGCTCAGTTCCATCGGGCAGCGCACGCCCTTGGGAATGAACACGAAGCTGCCATCGGAGAACACCGCCGAGTTGAGCGCGGCGAAGTAGTTGTCACCGACCGGCACCACGGTGCCCAGGTACTGGCGCACCAGCGCCGGGTGTTCCTTGATGGCCTCGGACATCGAGCAGAAGATCACGCCCTTCTCGGCCAGTTCCTTGCGGAAGGTGGTGCCCACAGATACCGAGTCGAACACCGCATCCACCGCCACGCCGGCCAGCTTGGCGCGCTCGTGCAGCGGCACGCCCAGCTTGTCGTAGGTGTCGAGCAGTTCCTTCGGCACATCATCCAGCGAGGCGTACTTCGGGCCCTTCGGCGCGGAGTAGTAGCTGAGCGCCTGCAGGTCGATCGGCGCGATCTCCAGCTTGGCCCAGTCCGGCATCGGCAGGGTCAGGAAGTGGCGGTAGGCATCCAGGCGCCACTGCGTCATCCACTCCGGCTCGTCCTTCTTGGCCGACAGGGCACGGATGGTGTCCTCGTCCAGGCCCGGCGGCAGGGAGTCCGACTCGATCTCGGTGATGAAGCCGGCCGAATACTTGCGGCCGAGCTGCTCGTGGATCTCGCGGTTGGGGGTGTCGTCGTGGGCGACGTTTTCGATGGTTTCGGTGGCCATGGGGGCTGCCTACGGATCAGGAGACGACGTCGACAGCGATGGTGCGGCGCTGTTCGTCATCGGCAAGGGGGAGAGGGGGCAGGATCTGCGCGAGGGTGACATCGCGCAGGGCCTCGGAGACCACGTCGTTGATCAGCCGCCAGCTGCTGCGCGCGCCGCACTTGGGCGCCATGCCGCACTGGTGGTGGTCGTGGCTGCATTCGGTCAGGGCCAGTGGCCCTTCCATCGCTTCGACCACTTCGAACAGCGAGATCTCGATGGCCGGGCGGGTCAGGCGGTAGCCGCCACGGACGCCACGCAGGCCTTCGACCAGGCCGGCCTGGGCCAGTGGCTTGAGCACCTTGCTGACGGTGGGCGGCTCCAGACCGGTGAATTCGGCCAGCTCGGTGGCACTGAGCACTTCGCCCGGACGGGCGGCCAGCACGGTCAGCACGACGGTGGCGTAATCGGTGAGTTTGGTGACGCGCAACATGCGGATGCGAGTGGTTCTTAAAGCGGACTGAAATTGTACGCTTTTATTCGCCACCATCCAACCCGGGCATTCAGCCGGCGCTTGGGCCAAGCCGGGAGGACACACCGCGGCCGTTGCCGGGGCGCAATGCTGCGCCAACGGGGTGATTTTCGCAATCACCCGGAATGGGCGAGAATCCCCATTCCATTCGCTGCAAACAGCCCTCGCCGATGCCGAAGAAGATCCAAGCCCGCAAGTCCGCCATCCATGGCAACGGCGTGTTCGCCGTGGCCCCGATCAAGCAGGGCGAGCGCGTGATCCAGTACAAGGGCCTGCTGCGCAGCCACGGCGACGTTGATGCCGATGACAGCGGCGACGTCGAAAGTGGCCATACCTTCCTGTTCACCCTTAACGATGACTGGGTGATCGACGCCAACTACAAGGGCAACGACGCGCGCTGGATAAACCACAGCTGCGACCCGAACTGCGAGGCGGTGATCGAGGAGGACGAGGACGGCGACAGCCGGGGCGACAAGGTGTTCATCGAGGCACTGCGTGATATCAAGGCCGGCGAGGAGCTGACCTACAACTACGGCATCACCCTGGCCGAGCGCCACACTGCCAAGCTGAAGAAGATCTGGGAGTGCCGTTGCGGCTCGCCCAAGTGCACCGGCACGATGCTGCAGCCCAAGCGCTGATCGGTACCGGGTAGTGCCGGCCGCTGGCCGGCAAGGCGCAATCCAGGTGCCGGCCAGCGGCCGGCACCACCCGGCGGCTCTCCACCTGCCGTGCACGACAGGGTCACCGCCGCGCAAGGGCCGTTCTTCCATTCTGTGGGCTCCCCCAACCGGAGTGCCTCCATGGCAGAGCGATTGAAGGGCAAGCAGATTGCCATCCTTGCCACCCACGGCTTCGAACAGTCTGAACTGATCGAACCCAAGCGTTTGCTGGAAGCGGAAGGGGCGCGCGTCAGCGTGGTCTCGCCCGCAAAGGAAGCGACGATCAAGGGCTGGAAGGAGAAGAACTGGGGCGACGCCGTCGCGGTGGATATCCCGTTGGATGAGGCCGATCCTGCACGCTTCGATGCGGTGGTTCTGCCCGGCGGGGTCATCAATCCGGACACACTGCGCACCGATGATGCCGTACTGGCCTTCATCCGTTCAGTGGATGAAGCCGGCAAGCCCGTGGCGGCGATTTGCCATGGCCCGTGGCTGCTGATCAACAGCGGCCTGGCCGATGGCCGCGAGCTGACCTCCTGGCCTTCCCTGCAGCAGGATCTGGCGAACGCGGGTGCGACATGGCGCGATGCCAAGGTGGTGGTCGACGGCAACGTCATCACCAGCCGCAAGCCGGATGACATTCCGGCTTTCAGCGAGGCGGTGGTAAAAGCGCTTGCCGCCTGATGCGCTACCGGTAGTGCCGGCCGCTGGCCGGCAGATGCAGTGACGTGCTGCCGGCCAGCGGCCGGCACCACCTCATTTGCCCAGCAGGCCTGCCGGTACCAGGTTGCCCAGGTTCTGGTTGAAAGTGACCACCAGCTTGCCGTTCTTCACCTGTGCCGACTGCACCTGCAGGGCGCCGAGCACCCCGGCCACGGCCGGGTCCAGCTTGTAGATCGGTTCGCGCTGGGCGTAGTCGCTCAGCCACGCATTGAGCAGGCCACGGGTGCGTGAGTCGAGGCGGCCGCCCTGGTTGGCCGGGGTGAAGTCATCCACGCTCGGCTGCTGCAGGTGAAAGCCCTGGGTCTGCGCGTCGTAGCGCAGGCCGCTGCTGAGCTTCACCGTGCCCAGTCGGGCCGGGTTGCCGCCCGCGGTGGCCAGCGCGACGTCCATGCCCAGGTTCAACCGTTCGCCGGCCGGAAGGCTCAGCTGCGGGTGGCTCATGGTCAGGGCGATCAGGCCGCCGAGGGCGTCCTGGGTGCGCGGGAAGCTGCCATCGAGGTACTGCTGCACGTCGCTGGCGCCCACCGACAGTTCGCGGCCGGAAATGGAGGGAGCCGCCTGTGCACCGATCGCAGCGGCGATCAGCACGGTGGAGGCCGCGAGGCGGGTCATCAGGGAACGCAGGCGCATGTCGGTGACCGGTGGGAAGCAGATGGATGGATCAAAGAGTAGCCGCGCAGGCTGAATCGCGCGTGCATGCCGCTGCAACGGTTCAGTCCAGCGTTGGACGCAGCTGTGCCGACTGGATCTGCCAGGCGCTGCCGTCGCTGCTGGGCTGCACGCGGTACCAGCCGCCGAAGCGGAACGTGCCATTGGCGGTGACCGCACGGATCTGCACAGGGACTTCAAGCAGCCGCGGTGGCTGCCGGTCATCTCGGGCGATCGGGGTATCGCTGTGCAGGCGCAGCGTGCGCAGGTCCTGCAGCTGCCGCAGCGCGGCGTCGTCTGCATGCCGCGGGTCGCCGGGTGGGATCGTCCAGGCAGCATCGCTGGCGGCGCGGTCGCGGTTGAGCAGTGCGGCGACGTAGCGGTTGAGCATCGTCGACGGCGGCTCTGCGCCGTCGTCGACGGCGGACAGCAGCGTCATATCGCTCGCCTGCAATGCTGCGGGACCGGGACCGGGACCGGGACCGGTACCGGTGTCCGCTGCTGCGGCGACGGGAGCGGACGCTGCCGTGATGTGATCATTCGTCTGTGCCGCCGGGCGTGAACAACCCAGCAGCACCAGTGGTGCGATCAGGAACAGGATCCTGCGCATGCCCGCCTCCTCCCCGAGGCAACCTGGAGGGCGGCAGTGTATCGGTTGCGCCGCTATCAGCGGGAGGAGGGCAGCTGCTCCAGCGCGTCCAGCGCCGGCAGGACCTGGCCGGCGATGGCGGCCAGTGCGTGGCCGTCGGTCTCGGCGTGGCGTTGCACGATGTCGCGCAGCAGCTGGGTGGCGATCACCAGGGTCGCGCGCTCGTCGCCACTGATGCCGGCGGTACGCGGGGCCGCTTCCAGCAGGCGCATCAGGTCGCGGCCGGCGCGGTGTTCCAGTTCGATGGTGCAGCGCCCGGTGCACTGCAGCCCGTCCTTTTCGATCGGGGTTACCGAGATCCGGTAGCGGGTGGAGGGGCTGGCCATGAGGGTGTGCTCGCCGTAGCTGTGGAGGATGTGCCCACCATAGGCAAGGCCACGGCTGGCGGCGACGGCCGGCGCTGCACGCAGTGTTCCACCCGGTACGTTCCGCGCCCTTTGCGGAGCACCGGCAGCCAATGCTGGCGGGCCTGTACGGGGATTGCCGGGGCCGCGGCAACGCTGTGTTGCGGGGTGTGGTGCGGACAAAAAAAACGGGACGGCCAGAGCCGTCCCGTCGGAATCCGCGTTGGGGCGCGCGCTTACAGCGCGGCGTCCTTCAGCTTCTTCAGCGGACGCACCTTCAGCTTGGTGGTGGCCGGCTTGGCAGCGAACCACTGCTCTTCCTTGGTGAACGGGTTGATGCCCTTGCGCTTCGGCTTGGCCGGCACATTGACGGTGGTGATCTTCAGCAGGCCCGGCAGGGTGAACGAGCCAGCGCCCTTCTTGTGCACCGAGGAGGCGACGGCGCTTTCCAGCGAGGCCAGCACAGCGCGGACGTCCTTGGCGATGACGCCGGAGGCTTCAGCGATGTGTGCAACCAGGCCGGACTTGGTCAGCACTTCCTTGATCGGCTTCGGAGCGGCCGGCTTGGCGGCTGCCTTCGTCGCGACTTTCTTCACTGCCTTCTTCGGGGCAGCCTTCTTAGCGGTCTTTGCCATGGTTTCCTGTTCCGTGAACGGTTGGTTGTGTGGTCGGCGCCGAACCCCGTCGGCAAGCGCAATGTAGGGCAACTCTCGGGCGCCGCCAATAGCCCGAAGCGCGGAAAGTGCATGTTTTTTCATATCCAGGCCGATTCAGTACATGGCCGGCGGTGGGGGGCGGGGGCGCTGCAGCGTGCGCGATGGCTGCTGCCTGCCCGTTGCTGGAATGTGCGAAACCACTGAAAACAAGGGAAAAGTCCGCGTCGGTCTGGCGAAGAAGTGACCAGCTGTCCGATGTCCGGCGGACGTGCGGCATGCGGCGGAGCGACGCAGGGCTAACGCGTCCCGTGCGAGAGTGGCCGTTCATCACCGCCACGCAGGAGCAGCACATGGGAATCTCGCGACACGCCACCGCGCACTGGGAAGGCGATCTGAAGTCGGGCAAGGGACAGCTGAGCACGCCGCAGAGCGGGCTGCTGGACAAGACCCGCTACGGTTTCAACAGCCGCTTCGGCGACGAGAAGGGCACCAATCCGGAGGAGCTGATCGCCGCCGCGCACGCCGGCTGTTTCACCATGGCGCTGTCGGCCAAGCTTGGTGAGGCCGGCTTCACCCCGACCTCGCTGGACACCGAGGCCAAGGTCGATCTGTCCCTGGAGGGCGGGCCGCAGCTGTCGCAGATCCGGTTGAAGGTGAAGGCCGTGGTGCCGGGTATCGACGCCGCACAGTTCCGTGCCATTGCCGATGACGCCAAGCAGAACTGCCCGGTGTCCAAGGCGCTGAGCGCGGTGCCGATCAGCCTGGAAGCCGAACTGGGCTGAGCCACGGTAGTGCCGGCCGCGGGCCGGCAACCGCATGATGCCGGGGTCCATGTAGCAGCCGGCCAGCGTTATGGCGGCCTTCCTGGCCGCCACCCTCCGGGCCGTCGCGTCCGACGTTGGCAGCGGCTCCTGCCGCTGCCTTCGGCTCTACCACCCGCCAGCGCGATCACCAATCAAGGGTGCCGGTAATCACCGTCTGCACCTGCCCGCCCGACCAGACCTCGCCGTCTTCATCGACGCGCAGGGTCAGGCGCGCGTCGTGGCCGACTTCGCGGCCCTGGCTGACTTCGAACGATTCACGGCCCCGCGGCAGCGCATCGCGCAGGTCCAGCCACGCGGCCAGCACGGCATTAGCCGCGCCGGAGGCGGCGTCCTCGAAGCGGCGTCCATTGCCGACGAAGGCACGTACTGCAAGATCGAAGCCCTCGCTGCCATCGCTGAAGGCGTAGGCAAACACGCCCATGCTGTCGGTGGATTCGGCCAGAGCCGCGACCGCGTCCCAGTCCGGGCGCAGTGCGCGCAGTGCCGCTTCATCGGCCACCTGCACCACCCACCAGCTGCGCCCGCCCTGCATGCGCGCCGGCGGCAGCGAGCCCAGCGGCCAATCCTTCAGCGCCGCCTGCAGGCGCGGGTCGGTGGCCTCGGCGATCTCCGCCAGCTGCGCGCGCGGGGTGCGGATGGCAATGCGCTGCTGCGCGCCCTCGCCGCTCACGCGCAGCGGCAGCGCACCGGCGATGCCGTCCTGCACGAGCACGCCGTCGACTGGCGCGGCCAGGCCCGCCTGCAGCACCGCATGCGCGGTGCCGACGCTGGGATGGCCGGCGAACGGAACCTCCTTCTGCGGGCTGAACATGCGCAGCCGGTAGCTGGCGCCTGCGACCTGCGGCGGGAACACGAAGGTGGTCTCGGGCAGGCGCGTCCAGCGCGCAATGGCCTGCATGCTGGCATCGTCCAGGCCTTCGGCATCAAGCACCACGGCCAGCGGATTGCCGGCACCGGCGCGCGGGGAGAACACATCCAGCTGCAGGAAACGGCGGGTGGACATCAGGCAGGACTCCAGTAAACAGGCGGCATAGCGTAGCGCGGGGCACAAAAAAGGGGACGGAGGGAATTAAGTCGCTTGTGCCCCAAGTGCCATAAGCGACTTAATTCCCTCCGTCCCCTTTTTTCGTGCGCTACCAGCGAAGGTGGCCGTCGATGACCGGCTGCACCTGGCCGCCGATCCAGACCGTGCCCTGCGCGTCGACCTGCACCTGCACGTGGCCATCGCGGCCGACTTCGCGGCCCTGGCTGGCCACGTAGTGGCCCTCGCGGCCGGGCAGGGCGTTGCGCTGCCGCAGCCAGGCAGCGATCAGGGCATTGGCGCTGCCGGTGACCGGATCTTCCGGCACGCTGGCCGCATCGGCGGGGCAGAATGCGCGCACCACACGGGTGTGGTCGGTACCGGCTTCGTCGGCGAATACGGCCACGCCGGTGGCCTCGGTGGCAAGGCTCCAGTCGCGCAGGGCGGCCATGTCCGGCGCCAGGCCGCGCACAGCGGCGGCATCGCGCAGCGGCAGCAGCCACCAGCGCGCGCCGTTGTCCCAGAGTTCGGGCACGTGCCCGTTGGCGGCGAGGGCCAGCAGTGTTTCGGGTGCCGCATCTGCGCCAGTCGCCAGTTGCCGCGCCGGTGGGCTGGCCAGCTGGATCTGGAGTGCCTCGGCCGGGCCGCTCACCCGCACGGGCAGCACCCCCGCCGCGCACTGCTGCAGCAGGGCGCCGTCGCGAGGCTGGGCCAGGCCGCAGCTCACCGCCGCCCAGGCCGCGCCGACGCTCGGGTGGCCGGCGAACGCCAGCTCTCGGGTCGGGGTGAAGATGCGGATGTGGTAGTCGGCGCCGGGCGCGCTGGGGCGCAGGAAGAACACCGTCTCGGACAGGTTCAGCCAGGCAGCCAGGGCCTGCATCTGCTCGCCGGAGAGCGCATCGGCGTCCAGCAGGGCACCCAGTGGATTCCCGGTTCCGGGGCGGGAGGCGAAGACATCGAGCTGCAGGTAACGGAGGAGGGCCATCTACGGGGATATTGCGCTTAGAATCAAAGGTTCCGCCCCCGAGGGCGGCTTCCCCACATTCTACATAGCCAATCCATGTCAGCTTCCCCCCTTGTCGATCGTTGGATCGTACTGAAGTTCGGCGGCACCTCGGTGTCGCGTCGTCACCGCTGGGACACGATCGGGAAGCTGGCGAAAAAACGCGCGGAAGAGACCGGCTCGCGCGTGCTGGTGGTGGTGTCGGCGCTGTCCGGGGTCACCAACGAACTGACCGCGATCGCCGATGGCGCGCCGGACAGCCGTGATCGCGTGGCCGCGCTGGTCGAACGCCATGAAGGCTTCCTGGCCGAACTGGGCCTGGGCCGCGAAGTACTGGCCGAGCGCCTGGCGGCACTGCAGGGCCTGCTCGACGACCCGCGTGCGGCCACCCGTCCGCTGCAGTGGCAGGCCGAAGTGCTGGGCCAGGGCGAACTGTTGTCGTCCACGCTGGGCGCGGCCTACCTGCACGCCTCGGGCCTGGACATGGGCTGGATGGATGCCCGCCAGTGGCTGGACGCGATGCCGCCGCAGCCGAACCAGAGCGACTGGTCACAGCGCCTGTCGGTGAACTGCCAGTGGCGTGCCGACGCGGAGTGGATGCAGCGCTTCCGCGCGCAGCCGACCCGCCTGCTGATCACCCAGGGTTTCATCTCGCGGCATGCCGATGGCGGTACCGCCATCCTCGGCCGTGGTGGCTCGGATACCTCGGCGGCGTACTTCGGCGCGCTGCTCGGCGCCAGCCGCGTGGAAATCTGGACCGATGTGCCGGGCATGTTCAGTGCCAACCCGAAGGATGTGCCGGACGCGCGCCTGCTGACCCGCCTGGACTACTACGAGGCGCAGGAAATTGCCACCACTGGTGCCAAGGTGCTGCATCCGCGCTCGATCAAGCCGTGCCGCGATGCAGGCGTGCCGATGGCCATCCTCGATACCGAGCGTCCGGAACTGCCGGGCACCAGCATTGACGGCAGTGCTGCACCGGTACCAGGCGTCAAGGCGATCAGCCGCCGCAACGGCATCGTGCTGGTGTCGATGGAAGGCATCGGCATGTGGCAGCAGGTCGGCTTCCTGGCCGATGTGTTCAACCTGTTCAAGAAGCATGGCCTGTCGGTGGACCTGATCGGTTCGGCCGAGACCAACGTCACCGTGTCGCTGGACCCGTCCGAGAACCTGGTCAACACCGATGTGCTGGCCGCGCTGTCGGCCGACCTGTCGCAGATCTGCAAGGTGAAGGT
Source organism: Stenotrophomonas maltophilia D457 (assembly GCF_000284595.1). Classification (GTDB taxonomy): domain Bacteria; phylum Pseudomonadota; class Gammaproteobacteria; order Xanthomonadales; family Xanthomonadaceae; genus Stenotrophomonas; species Stenotrophomonas muris. The sequence goes on from NC_017671.1 coordinate 1,203,289, forward strand.
GATCGTGCCGTGCGCGGCGATCACCCTGGTCGGCCGTGGCATGCGTTCTCTGCTGCACAAGCTGTCGGACGTGTGGGCCACCTTCGGCCGCGAGCGCGTGCACATGATTTCGCAGTCGTCCAACGACCTGAACCTGACCTTCGTCATCGACGAGGCCGATGCCGATGGCCTGCTGCCGATCCTGCATGCCGAGCTGATCGACAGCGGTGCGATGCCGGTGGAAGAAACCGAAGTGTTCGGCCCGCGCTGGCGCGAGATTGCCGGCACCGTGCGCCCGCGCGGCACGCCGTGGTGGCGCGGCCAGCGTGCGCACCTGCTGCAGCTGGCCGATGCCGGTACGCCGCGCTATGTCTACCACCTGCCGACGGTGCGCGCCCGCGCCCGCGCGCTGGCCGCGATCAAGCCGATCGACCAGCGTTACTACGCGATCAAGGCCAACAGCCACCCGGCCATCCTGCAGCTGCTGGAAGCCGAGGGCTTCGGGCTGGAGTGCGTCTCGTACGGCGAGCTGAAGCATGTGTTCCAGCACCTGCCGGAGCTGTCGCCGCGGCGCGTGCTGTTCACTCCCAGCTTCTGCCCGCGCAGCGAGTACGAGGCGGCGTTCGCCCTTGGCGTGACCGTCACCGTCGACAACGTCGAAGCGCTGCAGCGCTGGCCGGACCTGTTCCGCAGCCGCGAGCTGTGGCTGCGCGTCGACCTGGGGCGTGGCGAAGGCCACCATGCCAAGGTCCGCACCGGCGGCAAGGAGTCCAAGTTCGGCCTGCCGATCGCCCGCGTGGACGAGTTCGTGCGCGCGGCCACCGAGCTGGGCAGCCGCGTGGTCGGCTTGCATGCGCACCTGGGCAGTGGCGTGGAAACCGCGCAGCACTGGCGCCTGATGTGCGATGAGCTGGCCGGCTTCGCCCGCCGCATCGGCAGCGTGCACACCATCGACATCGGTGGCGGCCTGCCGATTCCGTACAGCGACGAAGACGAGCCGTTCGACCTGGACGCTTGGGCCGAGGGCCTGGCCGAGGTCAAGGCGCTGCACCCGGCATTCCGCCTGGCGATCGAGCCGGGCCGCTACCTGGTGGCCGAATCGGGCGTGCTGCTGACCCATGCCACCCAGGTGGTGGAAAAGGACGGCGTGCGCCGCGTGGGCCTGGATGCCGGCATGAACACGCTGATGCGCCCGGCGCTGTACGACGCCTGGCACGACATCGAGAACCTCAGCCGCCAGGGTGGTTATGCCGAAGCGGCGTTCGATGTGGTCGGCCCGATCTGCGAATCCAGCGATGTGTTCGGCAAGCGCCGCAAGCTGCCGGTGTCGACCGCGCCGGACGACGTGATGCTGATCGCCGACGCCGGCGCGTACGGCTATGTGATGGCCAACACCTACAACCAGCGGATGCTGCCGCGCGAAGACGTGATCGAATGACCACCGCGCGCGCCCTGCACCCGCCCACCGACACGCCCCGCGCCATCGCGCGGGCCCGTGCCTGACCGGATACACCATGACTGCTTTCGACAAACACCAGGTTTCCCGCTTCCGCTTCGTCCGCTGCGAATTCGCCGCGGATACCGGCGTGGCCAGGCTGGTCTACGCCTTCGATGACGGCCCGGAGATGGTGGAAACCATCACCGTGCCCGGCGCCCCGTTCGTGCTGGACGAAGCGCGTAGCGCCGCCGTGCAGCGCGCGCTGCAGCTGCTGCACCTGATCGCCGGTGTCAGCTACTACAAGGCCGGCGTACCGGATACGGTCAGCATCGACAGCTACAGCATCGATGCCGATACCGCCGCGCTGGTGGAGACCATTTACCTCAACGGCCTGGGCGAATTCGCCTACCGCAACGGCCTGAACCTGCGCGGCCGCTTCCGGTTGCCGGTGCAGGGCGTAGCTGCGCAGGCGCCGGCGCTGGGCCTGCAGCCGCACGCGCTGGTGGCCATCGGCGGCGGCAAGGATTCGCTGGTCAGCATCGAAGCGCTGCGCCGTGCCGGCGTGGACGAGACCGTGACCTGGATCGGTGGCTCGCAGCTGATCCGTGCGTGCGCCGAGCGCACTGGCCTGCCGACCTTGAACCTGGGCCGCACGCTGGCACCGGAACTGTTCGAGTTGAACCGCCAGGGCGCCTGGAACGGCCATATCCCGGTGACGGTGGTGAACTCGGCGATCATGGTGCTGGCCGCGTTGCTGCACGGCGTGGACCAGGTCGTGTTCTCCAACGAGCGCTCGGCCAGCTACGGCAGCCAGATTCCAGGCACCGGCGAAGTGAACCACCAGTGGTCCAAGGGGTGGGCCTGCGAGCAGGCCTTCGGTAGCCATGTGCAGAAGTACGTGGCGGCGGACCTGCAGTACTACTCGCTGCTGCGCCCGATGTCCGAGCTGGCGGTGGCCCGCCAGTTCGCCAAGAGTGACTTCTACGACGCGCATTTCTCCAGTTGCAACCGCAACTTCCACATCCTCGGCGAGCGCCCGGTGAACCGCTGGTGCGGCGTCTGCCCGAAATGCCATTTCGTGTTCCTGGCGCTGGCCCCGTTCATGCCCAAGACGCGCCTGGTGCGCATCTTCGGCCGCAACCTGCTGGACGATGCCGAGCAGGCCGGTGGCTTCGATGCGCTGCTGGAATTCCAGGACCACAAGCCGTTCGAGTGCGTGGGCGAAGGCCGCGAATCGCGTGCGGCGATGGCGACCCTGGCACAGCGCCCGGAGTGGAAGGAAGACGTGCTGGTGAAGCGCTTCTGCAACGAGATCCAGCCGCAGCTGGATGCCGCCGAACTGGAACTGGCACCGCTGCTGCAGCTGCAGGGCGAGCATCGTGTTCCAGCTGCGCTGTGGGAACGGGTGCGTGAAGATTTCGAAGCTTGAAGGAAAGCGCGTCGCGCTGTGGGGCTGGGGCCGTGAGGGCCGCGCCGCGTTTGCGGTGCTGCGCGCGCGCCTGCCCACGCTGGCATTGAGCCTGTTCTGCCCGGTGTCCGAGGTCGAGGCGGCGCGTGCGGAAACGGAGGGCGCGCTGGACGTGCGTGGCGAGCCTTCCGCTGAAGCGCTGGCCGCGTTCGACGTGGTGATCAAATCGCCCGGCATCAGCCCCTACCAGCCGATCGCGCTGGCGGCTGCAGGGCAGGGCACCAGCTTCATTGGTGGCACCGCGTTGTGGTTCGCCGAACACGCGGCCGACGATGGCATCGTGCACGACACCGTGTGCGTGACCGGTACCAAGGGCAAGAGCACCACCACCGCGCTGGTTGCGCACCTGCTGCGTGCCGCCGGCCATCGCACCGGCCTGGTCGGCAACATCGGCCTGCCCCTGCTGGAAGTGCTGGATCCGCAGCCCGCGCCGGAGTACTGGGCGGTGGAACTGTCCAGCTACCAGACCGGTGAGGTGGCACGCAGTGGCGCCCGCCCGCAGGTGGCGGTGGTGCTGAACCTGTTCCCGGAACACCTGGACTGGCACGGCAGCGAACAGCGTTACATCGAAGACAAGCTGCGGCTGGTGACTGAAGCCGCACCGCGCATCGCCGTGCTTAATGCCGCCGATCCGCACCTGGCCGCGCTGTCGCTGCCCGACAGCGAAGTGGTCTGGTTCAACCAGCCGCAGGGCTGGCACATGCGCGGCGACATCGTGCATCGCGGTGAGCAGGCCGTGTTTGATACCTGCAACACGCCGCTGCCAGGCCGCCACAACCGCGGCAACCTGTGCGCGGTGCTGGCCGCGCTGGAAGCGCTGGGGCTGGATGCCGTAGCGCTGGCACCGGCGGTGCAGGACTTCCGTCCGCTGCCCAACCGCCTGCAGCGCATCGGCGTGGCCGATGGCCTGACCTACGTCAACGATTCGATCAGCACCACGCCGCATGCCAGCCTGGCCGCGCTGGAGTGCTTCGCCGGCCAGCGCATCGCGCTGCTGGTGGGGGGGCATGACCGTGGCCTGGACTGGACCGATTTCATGCAGCACATGGCGCACGATGTGCCGCCGGTGGAGATCGTGACCATGGGCAGCAACGGCCCGCGCATCCACGCGATGCTGCAGCCGCTGGCCGACGCCGGTCGCTTCGGCCTGCATGCGGCGGGCGATCTCGCCGAGGCGATGGCCTTGGCGCGCGCCGCGCTGGGCGAACAGGGCGGGGTGGTGCTGCTGTCGCCGGGTGCACCGAGCTTTGGTGCGTACCGCGACTACGTGGCGCGCGGACGTCATTTCGCCGCGCTGGCCGGGTTCGATCCGGACAGCATCAGCGCGATTCCGGGGCTGGGCATCGGGTAAGGGGTCGGATCCTTTTCCGCAGGAAAGGGCTCTGACCCCGTCGTGCATTTATCATGCAGGCATCCCGGACGGACCCGGATGCCCGCATGTGCACCTTCATCACCGTGTTCCTGCCCACGTCATTGCCGCACGACGCGGCCGCCGCGGTCTTCACCCGTAGCGGCCGGCGCCTGTTCGCGCAGGCATCACCGAGCCTGCAGGCGGCGGTGGGCCCGGATTGGCAGCCGTGGCTGAGTGCCGCGCACTGCGATTGCGGCACCGCGCTGGCCTCGACGAGTGTGCAGCCGGAATGGAAGGGCGATGCCGAACGTTGGCGGAAGAAGGGCTGGAGTGAGGCCAGGATCGCTCGCGCGCTGTCCGAGCAGTTGGCGCGGCATGAACAGGATCAGCAGGTGTGCCGCGATAGAGCTCTTGCCGACGCCGGCCAATGGCTGCAGCGCATTGATGCCCTGCTGGGTGTGGGTGCGGCGCGTATCGGACTTCTGGTGCGTGTTTACGACGGCTCGGTGGGGGCCCGGCAGCCGAAGCCGCCGGAACATCATTGGTCGCGGGATCAGCTCGCCGCGGCGGATCTGTTGGCGTTCGCGCCCGGCACGTTGCACTGGATCGAACGCGGGTGAGAGCGCCATCCACGCATGGCGTGGATCTACTGTAGAGTCGAGCCCATGCTCGGCTGGGTTTCAATCCTCGTCCTGGTCGATGAACGCGTAATCGCGATCAATCATTTGTTGCAGGTAGGCGTCGAAGCCGGGCGCGATCACCGCGTAGCTGTCCGGATCGTGCAGGTAGCGCACCACCTGGCCGACCGTGCCGCCCGACCCCGGGTCGAAATCCAGGTACAGCATCGACGTGCCGCCGTTGTTCATGCAGTGCGAGAAGCACAGGCGGCGGTTCATCGGCAGATCGGCGTCGATGCCCTCACCCAGGATCTCCGGTTCGTCATCCAGCCACTCTTCGTAGATCGAACGGATGCTGTCGTCCCACTGCTGCTGGTCTTCGAAGATCTGTGCGACCGAGCGCAGGTAGTACGGATAGTCGCCGACATCGGAGCCGAGCATCAGCACGCACACCTCGCCGCCTGGATACTCGCGGAAATGGGTGCCATCCACGCGCGACAACAGTTCCATCAGGCTGTCAGGGACCTGTGGCCACTGCGCCCGCAGGCGCTGTAGGTCTTCGACAGTGGCACCCTGTACCCGCGCCCATTGCGGAGCATCCTCGGCGGGCAAGCGCGGAATCAGGCCAGACAGAAAGCGATCAACAAGGGTCATCGGAAGATGCCAAGAGCAGGGCAGGCACAGCCGGCTTCGCGCATCGAGGCCGGCCGTGCGGCGCGGCGTGTCAGCGTACCACCTGGAAATCGATGATGTCGTAGACCGATGAGCCGTACTTGCCATGCGATTCCAGGGAGATCGCGATGCCGAGGTCCTCGATGAAGGCACGAACACTGCGATCGCCGTCGACCTTGCACTCCAGCCGGATCGCATCGCCAGAAAGCGAGGCTGATACATCGCGTGCCGGGAAGCGTTCTCCGATCACGCAGGACAGCGTGGTGGTGAGTGGCTTGGAAGTGCTGCGTTCCGGATAGAAGACCATCGTCGTCTCTGCGCGGAACCGGCTGCCGGGTGTCCACGCTGCGGGAAGATCCTGCTTCAGCGACCGGGTCTGCAGGGTCATCGCAGCGTCGCGCATGGATGCCAGCTGGAAGAGATTTGCCTTTGACAGCCGATGCATGGTGAACGAGGTGTAGTCCTCGGTGATCTTCAACAGGCCGTTGTCGGCCACCATCGTAATGGTGGTCGGAGTAGTGGAGGGGGCCCTTCCCTTGATCCGGTAGCGGTAGGTCAGCGATGTGAACCGGGGGGCCAGCAACGGGTTGTCCACGCCATCAACAACAGCCTTGATAACCGGCACATCTTCCAGCCGCCGGCCGGCCGCCTGCGGCTGCGGGCGATCGGCAGCGGGTACGTCGGGGCGGAGCTGGGCCATGACATCGGCATCTACCGCCCCTTGCAGCGAACATCCCACCATGGTCCTGCCGCCGCTGGATTCCACCATCAGCACCCGTTCCAGAAGCATGCGTCCGGAGGCAATGCCGCCACGATTGGAAGTGGGCAGCCACTGATCGCCTGCGCGGACCTCGCTACGGGCATGCATTCCGCGATCGCCCTGCAGGCGCTCGGCATGTTCGATCAAGGGCGACAGCTGCTTGACAACCGTGTCCAGTGGCGCATCGAAGGTGAACCCCCAGCTCATATAACGACCCAGGACGCCCAGGTCCGACGTGTTGTCGAAGTAGGTGGCGACCGGCAGGCCGCCGATGCGGGGTCCGCCACGGAGCTGGACCTCGTTGGTGGTCTCGGAACGATCCTTGGTCTCGATCCAGTTGATCGTGCCTGTCCCACCCAACGATGCGTGCGCGGCCCATGCATCTGCGTGCGTGTGCAGGCTGGAGAAGAAGCTGGCGTCGCAGCGGCTGAACGCGGTGAAAGTCTCGTCCAGCGGACTGGCGCTCAGCTGGGCAGCAGGCAGCAGAAGGGCAAGCGAGGCAAGCGAAGTGGAACCCAGGTTTTTCACGAAACGGGACATCCTTGTTGGGGAAGGGGGGGGCACACAGCTGGACACTAGCTATCGGCCTGTTCGTCTGGATCTGAAGTGGGGGCTGCATTGCGTGCTTCGGCTTCACGCCGGCCCCGTACACTCCGGGTTCCCTCTCGGTGGAGCAGGCGCATGAATCGTTGGCGATGCGGTGTGGCGGTGATCCTGGGGCTGGCGGCGATGCCGGCGTGGGCGGCGATGAAGACCCAGCCGGTGGAATGGAAACACCAGGGCACGACCTTCAGTGGCGTGCTGGTCTATGACGATGGCGACAACGACAAGCGCCCGGGTCTGGTGATGGTGCCGAACTGGAAGGGCGTGAACGAATCGGCGGTCGAAAAGGCCAAGCAGCTGGCCGGCGATGACTACGTGGTGCTGGTGGCCGATGTGTACGGCAAGGGTGTGCGGCCGAAGACCGATGCCGAGGCCGGGCCGGTGGCAACCAAGCTGCGCAATGACAGGCCGCTGCTGCGCGCACGTGCGCTGGAGGCGGTGAACGTGCTCAGGGCGCAGTCGGGCAAGGTGCCGCTCGATGCCGGCCGGATCGGCGCGGTCGGTTTCTGCTTCGGCGGTACCACGGTGCTGGAGCTGGCCCGTGCCGGTGCGCCGCTGGCCGGTGTGGTCAGCCTGCACGGCGGGCTGGGCTCACCGCTGCCGGCGCAGGCCGGTGGCAGCCATCCGTCGGTGCTGGTGCTCAACGGCGCCGACGACAGGAGCGTGACCGCCGAGGACATCGCTGGCTTCCAGAAGGAAATGGACGCGGCCAAGGTCGAGTGGGAATTCACCAACTACAGCGGTGCGGTGCACTGCTTCGCCGAGCGCGATGCCAACAGTCCGCCGGGGTGCCAGTACAACGAGCGGGCGGCGAAGCGCGCATGGAAGGCGCTGGATGAGTTCTTCGAGGAACGCTTCGAGAAACGTTGATTCGTGCAGTGGTAGTGCCGGCCGCTGGCCGGCAACCTCATGATGCTGCGGATGTCATCGGGAATGCCGGCCAGCGGCCGGCACTACCGATGCTTCAGTGCCGACCAACGGTCGGCACCCACCGGAATGCCGGTTTGGTGGGTGCCGACCGTTGGTCGGCACACCTCAGCCGGTCAATGCGAGCGCTGCACCGCGTAGCGGGCCAGGCCGCGCAGGGCGGCCACGGCATCGTTGTCGCCCAGGCCATCGAGCGCGCGCTCGGCGGCTTCGGCATATTCCTCTGCACGCGCGCGGCTGTACTCCAGGCCGCCGGTGGCGCGGATCGCGGCCAGCACTTCCGGCATCGCCGAGGCGTCACCGTCCTGCACGATGGTGCGCAGGCGCTCGCGGGTGGCGTTGTCGGAGTGGGCCATCGCGTGGATCAGCGGCAGCGTGGCCTTGCCCTCGGCGAGGTCGTCGCCCAGGTTCTTGCCCAGCTCCTCGGCGTTGGCCGAGTAGTCCAGCACGTCGTCGGCGATCTGGAACGCGTAGCCCAGGTGCATGCCGTAGTCGAACAGGGCCTGCTGGGTCGCTTCATCCACGCCGCTGGCCAGCGCGCCCAGGCGGGTGCCGGCGGCGAACAGCACCGCGGTCTTGCGCTCGATCACGCGCAGGTAGGCGGCTTCGTCGGTGTCCGGGTTGTGTACGTGCAGCAGCTGCAGCACTTCACCCTCGGCGATGCGGTTGGTGGCGTCAGCCAGGATCTGCATCACCGGCATGCGCTCCAGCTCGACCATCAGCTGGAAGCTGCGCGAGTACAGGAAGTCGCCGACCAGCACGCTGGGCGCGTTGCCCCACAGTGCGTTGGCGGTGCTGCGGCCACGGCGCAGGCTGGATTCGTCCACCACGTCGTCGTGCAGCAGGGTGGAGGTGTGGATGAACTCGATGATCGCCGCCAGCTGGTGGTGCTCCGGGCCAGCCTGGCCGACCGCATGGCCGGCCAGCATCACCAGCATCGGGCGCAGGCGTTTGCCGCCGGCGGAAATGATGTGGTCAGCGATCTGGTTGATCAGCACGACGTCCGAGGACAGCCGGCGCCGGATCAGGGCGTCGACGGCGGCCATGTCGGCCGCGGCAAGCGACTGGATCTGGGGCAGGCCCAGGGCGGGACGGGTGTCTTCGGTGATGGTCATGCGATCAGGCTTTCAGGCTCACCACCGATTATAGGCGCTGGCCGTGAATTCGGGCGCAAACCGGCCCGAGCGGCAATTCCAGCCCGGCCTGCGCGGCCCTGCGCGTGAATACGTATGCAGGTTGCGCCATGCCTGGGAGCCCGCCGCTAAGCTTGCCGGATCAGGATTTCGGCCCGCTGCCGGCGGGTCCCGCATGCCCGGAGGGGGGCTGTCGATGTCGCACTATCCATGGTGGCGCGGAGCCGTCATCTACCAGATCTACCCGCGCAGTTACCTTGATGCCAACGGCGATGGCGTGGGCGATCTGCCCGGCATCATCCAGCGCCTGGACCACATTGCCGCGCTGGGCGTGGATGCGATCTGGATCTCGCCGTTCTTCAGGTCGCCGATGGCCGACTTCGGCTACGACATCGCCGATTACCGCGATGTCGACCCGCTGTTCGGCAGCCTGGACGACTTTGACCGCCTGTTGGCCAAGGCCCACGGCTTGGGCCTGAAGGTGATGATCGACCAGGTGCTGAGCCACACTTCGATCGAGCATGCGTGGTTCCGTGAGAGCCGCCAGGACCGCAGCAATCCGAAGGCCGACTGGTACGTCTGGGCCGACCCGCGCGAGGATGGCACCCCGCCCAACAACTGGCTGTCGCTGTTCGGCGGCTGCGCCTGGCAGTGGGAGCCGCGCCGTGAGCAGTACTACCTGCACAACTTCCTGGTCGACCAGCCGGACCTGAACTTCCATCACCCGGACGTGCAGCAGGCGACCCTGGACAACGTGCGCTTCTGGCTCGACCGCGGCGTGGATGGCTTCCGCCTGGATGCGATCAACTTCTGCTTCCACGACGCACAGTTGCGCGACAACCCGGCCAAGCCCGCCGACAAGCGGGTGGGGCGCGGCTTCAGCCCGGACAACCCGTACGCCTACCAGTACCACTACTACAACAACACGCAGCCGGAGAACCTGCCGTTCCTGGAGCGCCTGCGCGCGCTGCTGGACGACTACCCGGGGGCGGTCAGCCTGGGCGAGATCTCTTCGGAAGACTCGCTGGCCACCACGGCCGAGTACACCCGAGATGGCCGCCTGCACATGGGCTACAGCTTCGAGCTGCTGGTGGACGACTACAGTGCGGCCTACATCCGCGATACGGTCTCGCGCCTGGAAGCAGCGATGACCGAAGGCTGGCCGTGCTGGGCGGTGTCCAACCACGATGTGGAGCGCGCGGTCAGCCGCTGGGGCGGCCACCCCGCCGACCCGCGCCTGGCGCGGATGCTGGTGGCGATGCTGTGCTCGCTGCGCGGTTCGGTCTGCCTGTACCAGGGCGAGGAGCTGGGCCTGGCCGAGGCCGAGGTGCCGTTCGAGGCCCTGCAGGACCCCTATGGCATCACCTTCTGGCCGAATTTCAAGGGCCGTGACGGCTGCCGTACCCCGCTGCCGTGGACCGATGCACCGCTGGCCGGCTTCACCACCGGCCAGCCCTGGCTGCCGATCCCGGCCGAACACCGGGCCGCGGCGGTCGCCGTGCAGGAGCGCGACCCGCATTCGGTGCTGGCGGCGTTCCGCGCGTTTCTGGCCTGGCGGCATACCCAGCCGGCCCTCCTGCATGGCAGCATCAGATTTCTTGAAAGCGCCGAGCCCGTGCTGCTGTTCGAGCGTATGCTTGCAGATGAAACCCTCCTGCTGGCCTTCAACCTGTCGGCCGAAGCGGTGAGCCATCCGCTGCCGCCGGGCAACTGGCAGCAGGTGGTGGTACCGGGCCCGGATGCGGGCACGGTGCAGGGCAATGAACTCCAGCTGCCGCCACGCGCGGTGTATTGCGCCCGACGCAGCTGACCGTTTTCTCCGGTGGCGGTACTTGCGGGGACGGGGCCGAAGCGCCCCGTCCCTTTTTTGTGGCTGGGCCTTGCCGACCAGCGGCCGGCATCCGCGCAAAGGAAAACCCGCTGCCTGCGCAGCGGGTTTCCGGTCCTGCTCCCTGTTTTCTGTTGCCGGCCAGCGGCCGGCACTACCGGGTCCGGGCTGCCGGGCAGGGCCCGGCGCTGCCTCAGAACTTGTAGTTCACGCCCAGCATGTAGGTGCGGCCCCATTCGATGTACTCCAGCGGGCGGTCCTTGCTGCCGGCGTAGGTGCGGTACGGCTCGTTGGTCAGGTTGCTGCCCTGCAGCAGCAGGGTCAGGCCACGCAGGGCGCTGCTGTCGCTGAAGGTGTAGCTGACCTGCGCATCGGTCACGTTTTCGCCGACGACATAGCGCAGGCTGCGGTTGCCGTTGAAGTTGCCGATCTCACCGATGAAGTCCGACCGCCGGCGCTGGCTGACGCGTGCTTCAAAACCGCTGCGCTCGTAATAGGCAGTGAAGTTGTACACGCGCTTGGACAGGCCCGGCAGGCTGATCGGGTCACTGCCCACGCTGGAGGCGCTCTCCGGATCCAGGATGGTGATGTCGCTCTTGTTGAAGGTCGCGCTGGCCTGCAGGCCGAAGCCACGCAGGCTGTCGGTCAGCATGTCCAGCGGGAACGATGCGGTCAGTTCCAGGCCCTTCAACGTGCCGCCCTTGCCGTTCTGCGGCGCGGAGAAGGTGCCGGTGGTCAGCACCGGCGCGGTCATGCCCGGCGGCGGCACGTAGCTGCCCAGCAGCGCGGTGAAGTCGTAGTTGTCCACCGATTGGGTATAGACGTAGCTCTTCAGGTCCTTGTAGAAGATCGCGGCAGCCACGTAGGCCTTCTCGCCGAAGTACTTCTCATAGGACAGGTCCAGCGCGGTGGCGCGCCACGGATCCAGCAGCGGATTGCCACCACTGCCGCCCGGCCGGCCGGTGCCGGTATCCACGCCGAACTCCAGGCCGGCGCGCATCTGGTCCACGCGCGGGCGCGCGACCTGCTTGGCGGCGGCGAAGCGCAGCGTCTGCTGGTGGGGGAACATGAAGGCCAGGTTCAAGCTCGGCAGCCAGTCGTTGTAAGTGCGGCCGTTCGAATACGGCTGCACGTTGTTGCCGGCTGACTGCGAGCTGTCCCAGTAGCGCGAATCCGAGCTCTGGTCGGTGTGCTGCATCTGCACGCCGATGTTGCCGCGCACGCCCACTTCACCGATGTCGGTGTTGATGTTCAGGCGCGCCCAGGCGGTGGTGATCTTCTCTTCGACCGTCCACGACTTGGGGATCAGGTAGTCCAGGTTGTCGACCGGGTTGAAGGTCATGTAACGACCCACAGCGGCCGGTACGTTCCAGGCCGGGATGGTGCCGAGGCCGGCGAAGCCCAGGTCCACCGGACGGTACTGCAGGTCCGAGGCGATGTTGGCATCGCCCTGTGCGCCGAGCAGGATGTTGCCTTCGGACTGGGTCTTCACCTTGCGGCGGTCGGCATAGTTCACGCCGATGTCGATGTCCGGCGCCCACGAGGCGATGGTATCAGGAAGGGCGATGGTGGCAGCCAGCTTGCCGCCCTTCAGGCGGTCTTCCACCTGCGGCACCTTGCCGTAGCCGGAGCCGTAGATCGTGTTGGTCAGGAACAGCGCATCGGGGTTGGAGTAGTTCAGGCCCGGGGTGATCTGCGAGAAGCCGTCCTGGCGGATCGACACGCCGACCGTATCCAGTTGCGGCATCGGGGTCAGCTGCAGGTTGTTTTCCAGGTTCAGCTCGTCGCGCGTGGCCTTGGAGTAGTTCAGGTCGGCGACCAGCTTGATGCCGCCGAAGTTGAACTCGTTGTTCCAGCCGAACGCATCGATCTTGTCCTTGCGCTTGTTGTACATGCCGCGCACCAGCGGATACACGCCGCTGGCGGTGCCGCCGGTGAACGAGCCGTTGGCGTTGACCTGCGGGTTGCTGACCAGCAGGCCCGGGGTGTAGTTGCCGTTGTAGTTGCTGAGGTTCAGCTCGAACTGGTTGGCGGTGTCGATCTGCTCGGCTTCGGTGTGGAAGGCATCGAAGGTGCTGGTCCAGCTGTTGTTCGGGCGGAACTGGATCGTGGCCATCACGCCGTCGCGCTTGTTGTTGCCGGTGCGGCGCAGCGCCTTGATGCCATCGGAGAAGTAGGTGCCGGCACCCACGCCCGGGCGGTCGCCCTTGTCGGTGTGCTCGGTGGTCCACGGCTCGTACAGGCCGACCTGGTTCTCCTGGATCGGCATGTCGCTGTGCGCATAGCCGATGGCGATGCCCAGGGTCTTGTCCAGGAACTGGTCGATGTAGCTGGCGCTGAAGCGGTTGCCGTACGGATCGGTGTTGGCGGCGCGGCCCAGCGAGCTCTTCTGGTAGCGGCCACTGACCGCGATCACGCGCTCGCCGAAGCTAAGCGGGCGCGCGGTCTGCATGTCGATGGTGCCTGACAGGCCCTGGCCGACCAGCGCCGCGTCCGGGGTCTTGTACACCGTCACGCCGTTGACCAGCTCGGACGGGTACTGGTCGAACTCGACGCCGCGGTTGTCGCCGGTGCTGACCACTTCGCGACCATTGAGCAGGGTGGTGGCGAAGTCCGGCGACAGGCCGCGCACGCTGATCACCTGCGCACGGCCGGCCACGCGCTGGGCGGCCAGGCCGGGCAGGCGCGAGATGGATTCGGCGATGCTGACGTCGGGCAGCTTGCCGATGTCTTCAGCGGAGATTGCCTCGACCACCGAGGTGGCGTCCTGCTTGACCGCGATCGCGCTCTCGATGCCGCGGCGGATGCCGGTGACCTGCACCGTATCCAGGTTGGTGGCGGCGGTGCCGGCCGGCGTGGTGGTGTTCTGCGTGGACTGTGCCGACGCCAGCGTCGGCGCCAGGACAACGGCCAGCGCGATGCTCAGCGCGCTGCGCTTGTGGTTCAACATTTTCCCCTCCCAGGCAATGTTGCAGATCGATTTGTGAGCGTTCCGGCGGGGCCGTGAACGTGCGACGCGGTGGCCGCTGTCGTCGCCGCTATGGTAGGCAGCGCGTTCTTCGCGGGAATCACCCTGCATACGTATTCAATGGCGTCTGCAGGGTTGTAATCGCTTTCAGGTGCCTTGTTCGGTAGAGCCGGGCCCATGCTCGGCTGCGTTTCGGTGCTACGCACCGCCGCCCGAGCATGGGCTCGGGCGCTACGGGAGCGCAGGTAGGAAAACGTTCAGTGGATGGGCGTGAAGCGAATGGCCTGCCCACCGCCCGGTGCCAGCACCAGCGTCAGTGCATCGGCACTGGTCACCTCGCGGGTTCCGCGTGCGAACGCGAACGGGTTGCTGCGGAAATCAGCGCCTTCACCATCGCGGTAGATCTCGGCGCGATAGCGCACGCCTGGCTCCAGGAAGCCCAGCGGTACCGGCAGCACGCGGCCGTGTTCGTCGGTGATGCTGCCGAGGAACCAGTCGCGGCTGTTGCGGTCGCGGCGCACGATCGTCACGTAGTCACCCACTTCGCCATCGAGCACGCGGCTCTGCTCCCAGTCCACCGCCACGTCCTCGATGAAACGGAACGTCTCGCGATGCTGCAGGTAGTGTTCGGGCAGGTCCGCGGCCATCTGGATCGGGCTGTACAGCACCACGTACAGGGCAAGCTGGCGGGCCAGCGTGCTGGGAATGGCCTGGCCGTGGCGGCCCTTCAGGCTGAGGATGCCGGGGGTGTAATCCATTGGCCCGGCCAGCATGCGGGTAAACACCAGGTTGACCTCATGCTCCGGCGGGTTCGGTGGCTGGCCCCAGGCGTTGTACTCCATGCCGCGCGCGCCTTCGCGTGAGATCCAGTTGGGATAGGTGCGGCGCAGGCCGGTATCCTTTATCGGCTCATGCGGGTTGACCGACAGGTGCCGGCGCGCGGCTTCCTGCACCACCTTCAGGTGGTGGCGGGCCATGAACTGCCCGTCGTGCCACTCGCGCCACAGTGGGCCCCCGGCCGGATTGCGGCGGTCGACCTGGCCGTCGTCGCAGACGTAGCCGGTCTTGAACTGGTCCACGCCCAGCCGTGCATACAGGTCCAGCGCGGCACCCAGCTGGTCCTCGTAGTGCTCGATGGCGCAGCCGGTTTCATGATGGCCGATCAGGTGCACGCCCTTCTTCAGGCCATACGCCGTCAGCGCTTCGATATCGAAATCGGGCGTGGCACGGGTGAAATCGAAGTCGTAGCCATTGCCCACCCAGTTGCCGTCCCAGCCCGGGTTCCAGCCTTCCACCAGCACGCCACGGAAGCCATGCGCGGCGGCGAAGTCGATCACCTTCCTGGTCTTGGCGGTGGTGGCCGCGTGCTTCGGTCCGGTTGCCCAGCTCTCGTTGTCCAGGTGCATCGACCACCACACGCCCAGGTACTTGGCCGGCTTCACCCAGCTCACATCGCCCAGCGCGTTGGGTTCATTGAGGTTGAGGATCAGGTCCGATTCGACCAGGCCACCGGCACGATCGGCGATCTGCAGCGTGCGCCACGGCGTGGCGAAGGGCGGGGTGCGGCGTACCTTCCAGCCTTCGGCAGAGGGCGACAGCTGCGCGCGCAGGCGCTGCCCCTCGGTGCGCCGCAGCCACATGCCGGCATAGTCCACCAGCGCGGCCTCGTGGATCGCCACGTGCAGGCCATCGCGGCTGCGCAGGGTCATCGGCGTATGCACCAGCGGCACTTCGCGCAGCGGCGTGCGCTGATACAGGTATTCGTAGTGGATCGGTTCGCCGGCGGGAATCCACCAGGCGGTTGATTCGGGCGCGATGGCGAATTCGGTCAGTTCGTCATCGATGATGGCTTCGCGCAGGTTCGGTTGCTCAGGGAACACATAGCGGAAGCCAAGGCCATCATCGTAGACGCGGAACACCACATCCAGCCGCCGCTTGCGGCCGGTGGTTTCAGTCAGCTGCACGGTCAGCTCGTTGAAGCGGTCGCGGGTGAGCCGGCGCTCGCCCCACGGCTGCTCCCAGGTGTCATCGACGCTGCGCCGCTGCTGGCCAAGCAGGGCGAAATCGCCGTCCAGGCGACCGTCGCGCAGGGCAAAGCCAAGCTTCGAATCCTCCACCACGGTGTCGCCCAGGCGCTCGACACGGTAGCGGGCGGTGCCGCCGTCCAGCAGCAGACTGACCTTCAATACCTTGCCCGGCGATTCGACGCTGGCCACCTGCGGCGTGGCCTGTACCAGCGTGGACCACCCGATCAGGGCCAGCCCAAGCATGTGCGCGAACACCGCGCGTACAGCAGTGGATGACATCGGCAATTCCCCTCCCAAGGCGCCGTTGGCAGACCCGGACCATAAGCCAGCGCGGCGGGCGCGCCACCGCGCGATGCCATGAATACGTATGCAACTGGACGCAGCCGACAGCCCCGCGTCTACCATGGGGCCCAGGCACCTTGAGGGAGGGGCCGCGCCCGCCCGCCGGCAACGACGGTGCGGACCTACAACGCGTGCAGAGAGGGAGGGAGGCCGACGGGCGCAAGCCGGTCCGCCGCTTCGATGCTGAAGATCATTTGCCTGACCGCTGCCCTGGGGGCAGCGCTGGGATCGACCGCGCAGGCGGCCGACCTGCAATTCGACGGTCGCCATGCGCGCGCCGAAGCCGCTGCCAAGGGCAGCTTCGTGCTGCATGCGCCGAAGGGCGCAGTGCAGATCGCAGCCGCACCGATGCGCAGCCAGACCGGCAGCGTGATGTTCGATGCCCTGTTCGCGCTCGCCCAGCAGGAGATGTCCCAGGACCGCGTGGACGCGATCCGTGATCCGGCGTTCGACGAGGGCCGGCCGGTACCGTGCGAGTGCTTCCAGACCGGTGCACGCTGGCCCTATGTGTGGACCCGTGATGTCAGCTTCGCCGCCGACCTGGCGCTGGCGCGGCTGGACCCGCAGCGCACCCGGCAGTCGCTGCAGTTCAAGCTGTCGGCAGCCCGTGACGGGCGTACGCCCGGCCTGTTCGTGGCGCAGGACACCGGTTCCGGCGGCAGCTGGCCGATCAGCAGTGATCGCGTGGTGTGGTTCCTGGCGGCACGCCATCTGCTGGAGGACCGAGCGTTTGCCGATCAGGTCTGGCAGGCGCTGCAGGGCACGCTGGCGCAGGACCGCGCGATGGTGTTCGACGCGCAGATGGGTCTGTACCGCGGCGAGACCTCCTTCCTGGACTGGCGCGAGCAGACCTATCCAGACTGGACCCGCGAGGACGTGCGTTTCATCGGTGATTCCTACGCACTGTCCACCAACGTGCTGCACTACCAGGCACTGCGCCTGGCCGAACGCCTGGCCGGGCAGCACGGCGATGCCCGCGCGACCGACTACAGGGCCTGGGCCGATGCGTTGGCGCAGCAGATCGATGCGCGCTTCTGGCGCGAGGATATCGGCCAGTACATGAGCTACATCGGCGAGGCCGCGCACCCGGTGCCGTACGCCAAGGTCGATCTGCTCGGCCTGTCGCTGGGCATCCTGGCCGAGGTGCTGCCGCCCGAGCGCGCGCGGCGTGCGCTGGCGGCGTATCCGATGGGCCCGGCCGGCAGCCCGGTGGTGTGGCCGCAGGAGGCGCAGCAGCCGATCTACCACAACCGCGCGATCTGGCCGTTCGTCAGTGCCTATTCGCTGCGCGCGGCGCGCCAGCTGGACGATGCACCGCGCATCGCCGCCGAGATCCGCTCGCTGATGCAGGGCGCCGCGCTGGCCGGTTCCAACATGGAGAACTACGAGCTGGTCAGCCAGGCGGTGCATGTTGACGAGGGCGTGCTGAGCGGCCCGGTGGTCAACTCCGAACGCCAGCTGTGGTCGGTGGCCGGCTATCTGTCGATGGTGGTCGAGGGCGTGTTCGGCGTGCAGGACGATGGCCGCGTGCAGCCCAAGCTGCCGGCCGTGCTGGTGCCCGAACTGTTCGGCAATCAGCGCCGCATCTCCCTGGAGGCCGATGGCAGGCGTTATGTGCTGGAGCGACCGAAGCAGGTGGGTGATGGCCTGCTGGTGGCGGGCAAGGTGAAGACCCGTGGCGCCACCACCACCGTGCAGCTGGTGCCCGCCGCAGCCGCGCCACGCAGCGCGGCGACGACGGCCGACGCAGATGCGCGCGCACCGGCCACGCCGGCCGCACCGCAGGTGCAACGCAAGGGCAGGGGCTGGAATGTCGTGGTCGCTGCCGGCCAGGTGCTGTGGCAGGACGGCCGGGCGCTCGCCGCCAGCAATGGTCTGGCACGCATCGGTGACGATGGCCTGCAGCATTGCCTCAGCCTGACCCGGCGCGACGGTGCAATTGAATCGCTGCACAGCCCGATGGTCTGCGTCGGTCCGCAGCAGCGACTGAAGGGTACGCAGCGCTGGCAGTTCACCTCCGCCAGGGCCGGGCAGGTGCGCCTGCGCCTGCAGTACCGCAATCCGAACGGGCCGATCAACACCGGCGTCACCGCTGCGGTGAAGCAGCTGGTGCTGCAGTGCCCGGGCCAGCCGTTGCAGCGGCACACCGTCACCCTGCCGCACAGCGTGGCCGTGCAGGACTCGACCTCGGCGACATTCACGGTGCCCAAGGGCCGATGCACGGTCACGCTTGAAGAAGGCTTCAACATGAGCGCGCTGCAGCACTTCGCGCACTACACCGGGGGCAAGGGCGGACGCGATGGCGTGCTCAACCAGGCCCAGGTGCAGGCGCTGATGGTGGCGCCGGTGGCCGCGGCAGAGGGCGCACGATGAATCGTACCGCCAAGCCGCAGCTGTCGTTCTGGCAGATCTGGAACATGTGTTTCGGCTTCCTGGGCATCCAGTTCGGCTTCGCCCTGCAGAACGCCAATGCCAGCCGCATCTTCGAGACGCTGGGCGCGGACATCGACGCGGTGCCCGGGCTGTGGATCGCCGCGCCGCTGACCGGCCTGCTGGTGCAGCCGGTGATCGGTTACCTGTCCGACCGCACCTGGACGCGCTGGGGGCGCCGCCGTCCTTATTTCATGATCGGAGCGGTGCTGACCACGCTGGCGCTGCTGGTGATGCCGAACTCGCCGACGCTGTGGATCGCCGCCGGCACGCTGTGGGTACTCGATGCCTCGATCAACGTGTCGATGGAGCCGTTCCGCGCCTTCGTCGGTGACCAGCTGGCGCCGCGCCAGCGTCCGGCCGGTTATGCCATGCAGAGCTTCTTCATCGGCGTGGGCGCCATCGTCGCCAGCTTCCTGCCGTTCATCCTGGCCCACTTCGGGGTCGCCAATACGGCTGCCGCAGGTGAGGTGCCTGATACCGTGCGCTATGCGTTCTACTTTGGCGCGGTGGTGCTGTTGGCGGCAATCACCTGGACGGTGGTCAGCACCCGCGAGTACTCACCGGCGGAGCTGGCCGGTTTCGATGACGCCGAACCTCCGGCACGTCACGCAGCAGCGCCGATCAGCGGCCCGGCGCCCTGGGTGCAGGTGGCCGCATGGCTGGGGCTGGGCGTACTGCTGGCGCTGCTGATCACCTGGCGGCAGGGCGACCGGATGCTGTACGTGCTGGCCGGCCTGTGTGCCGGCTATGGCCTGCTGCTGGCGCTCGCGCGTACGCTGCCGGCCACGCACATGCTGGCCGCCATCGTCGGCGACCTGCGCGCGATGCCGGTCACCATGCGTCGCCTGGCGTGGGTACAGTTCTTCTCGTGGTTCGCGCTGTTTGCGATGTGGATCTACACCACCGCCGCGGTGGCTGGCGCCCATTTCGGTTCGACTGAACCAGAGTCGGCGGCCTACAACGAGGGCGCCAACTGGGTGGGCGTGCTGTTTGGCGCCTACAACGGGTTCGCCGCGTTGGCGGCGGTGCTGATTCCACTCATGGTGCGTGCGATCGGCCTGCGCTGGAGCCACCTGGTCAACCTGTGGCTGGGCGGTGCCGGCCTGGTCTCGCTGATGTTCATCCGCGACCCGCACTGGCTGCTGCTGTCGATGGTCGGCGTCGGTTTTGCCTGGGCGTCCATCCTCTCGCTGCCGTATGCACTGCTGTCCGACAGCGTGCCGGCATCGAAGATGGGCGTGTACATGGGCATCTTCAATTTCTTCATCGTGATCCCGCAGCTGGTGGCGGCCAGTGCACTCGGCTTCGCCCTGCGCACGTTGCTGGGCGGCCAGCCGATGCATGTGCTGGTGCTGGGCGGCTGCAGCCTGTTCATTGCCGGCCTGTGCGTGTTGTGGGTTCCGTCCCGTCCGGAGGTGGTGTGATGCGTGCTGCGTTGTCTGTTGCTGTTTCCTTGATGCTGCTGGCCGGCCATGCGGCGGCCGCGCCGCGCCCGGACTATGTGGGCACCACCGAACCGTTCGCCAGCGATGCGGTGTACTTCGTGGTCACCGACCGCTTCGTCAACGGTGATCCGTCCAACGATCACCGTGACCAGGGGGGCGTGCACCGCACCTTCGATATCCCGGTGCCCTGCCCGGACAAGGTGGACGGCAACATCGGCTATCTCGGCGGCGACTTCCGCGGCGTGCTCGACAATGCGCAGTACATCCGCAACCTCGGCTTCGGCGCGGTGTGGATCACGCCCATCGTCGACAATCCGGACGAGGCCTTCACCGGCAGCAAGCCGATCAGCTGCACCAGCACGCTGACCGACCGCGGCAAGACCGGTTATCACGGCTACTGGGGCATCAACTTCTACAGACTTGATGAGCACCTGCCGAGCAAGGACCTGGACTTCGCCGGGTTGACCAAGGGCCTGCACGGTGCCGGCTTGAAGGTGGTGCTGGACATCGTAGGCAACCACGGTTCGCCGGCCTGGACCATGCCGACACGGCAGCCGCAGTTCGGGCAGATCTTCGACAAGGACGGAAAACTGATCGCCGACCACCAGAACCTGCCGCCGCAGGAACTGGATCCGAAGCACAACCCGCTGCACGCGTTCTACAACAGCGTTGGACCGGTCGACAGCAAGGACGGCTCGATCTTCGATGGCAACCTGGCCGAGCTGTCCGACTTCAACCAGGACAATCCGGCGGTGATGGACTACCTGGTCGGTGCTTACCTGCAATGGGCCGCGCAGGGAGTGGATGCGCTGCGCATCGACACCATCGGCTGGTTGCCGCACCCGTGGTGGCATGCCTTCGTCAAGCGCATCCGCGCCGAGCACCCGGGCATGTTCATGTTCGGCGAAGCGTTCGATTACGATGCCGCGCGCATTGCAGAGCACACCTGGCCGGCCAACGCCAACGTCAGCGTGCTCGACTTCCCGTTGCGCGGTGCGCTGGAGCAGGCGTTCGGCACCGCCGGCAAGGGCTTTGAAACCCTGGCCGAGCCGCTGCACCTGAGGGGTGGGCCGTATGCCAACCCGTACGAGCTGATGAGCTTCTACGACAACCACGACATGCCGCGCCTGCAGGCCAGTGACAACGGCTTCATCGATGCACACAACTGGCTGTTCACCGCGCGCGGCATTCCGGTGGTCTATTACGGCTCGGAGACGGGCTTCATGCGTGGCCGTGCCGAGCATGCCGGCAATCGCGCTTACTTCGGCCAGCCGCGTGTGGATGCTGCGCCGAAGAGTCCGATCTTCGCGCCGCTGCAGCGTATCGCCCGGCTGCGCGCAGCCACTCCGGCGCTGCAGCGCGGCCTGCAGGTGAACGAGCGCCTGCAGGGTGATGAGGCGGTGTTCTTCCGCGTGCTGCAGCATGGCGAGATGGCGCAGACCGCGCTGGTGCTGCTGAACAAGGGCGACAGTGCGAAGACCTTCACCGTGGCGCGGTACGTCCAGGCGGGCCGCTGGCGTGATGCGCTGGACGGCGGTTCGTTGCAGGTGGATGCTTCCCTGAAGGCCGAAGTGCCGGCGCACGGGGTGAAGGTGTACGTGCTCGATGCCGCCGTGCAGCAGCCGGCGCTGCAGGCCGAGCTGGACAAGGCGATGGCCGACCAGCGGGCGCGGGACGTGCGTCTGGGGCGTTGATGGGCCTGGGCCGGGCGGCTGTAGTGCCGAGCCAATGCTCGGCCGCGCTTCTACGGAACGCAGATAGGGGCAGCCGAGCGTCGGCTCGGCTCTACAATAGGCCTCCTACCTCCCCGCCGTATCGCCATGACCGACCTCGCCCCGCAGACCCCGATCGAAACCCTGCTGAAGGCGGCGATGGACGGGTCGGTGCCGATCCGCGCCTTCATGGAGGCCTTCGTCGCCTCCCAGGTGGTACTGCTGACCGGCAGCCTGGTGACCCCCGATGGCAGCGGCTTCGACCCGCTGCTGTTCGACAAGCAGGGCACCCTGCACGTGGCCGTGTTCACCGATCCGTCGCGGGTGGGCATCTACAGCCAGCAGGCCGAACACCAGATCCGCTGGCGGATGCTGGACGTGCTGCGCCGCGTGCCGGGTGGCTACGGCGTGGTGATCAACCCGGGCACTTCGCTGGGCTTCGAGATCTCGCCCAGCGGCGTCGGCGAGATCCTGAAGGACTTCGCCCAGGGTTGATTGTCATGTAGAGCCAAGCCCATGCTCGGCTGCCGTTCGCGCAATGCCGGATCAGTCGAGCACGGCTCGATACTACAGAGAGCTTCCCTACTACAGAGAGCTTCCCTTCGGGCACCGTACGTGATCCCCTTTGGACTACATCGGGATCGAGGCACTCTCCATGGAATTCAGCGAATCACCCGCCGACGCACCGGCACGATCACGCCATTCCCGCTCCGCACTGGTCTTCCTGATCACGGCCATCGTCGCCGCACTGGTGTCCATGCCTGTTCTGCGTGCGGTGGGCATGGTGCTGTGGCCGGTGTTCGCCATTGCCTGGCTGATCAACCTGGGGGCGGCCTGGCATCTGGGCCAGTGGGCGCGCCAGCAGGGCCGTCCGGCGTGGGCATTCGGGTTGCCGGCGGTGCTTGGCACCGTCGCCTCGATCGTGGTCTTCGTGCTGCTGGCGTTGCTGGGGCCGAAGGCCCCGGTGCGCTGAACTTTCGCGGTTGTCGTGGACGGTGTGCGGGGCAGGGCTCGGCACTACAGCAAGGCCAAGCCAAGCCCGCACGCGTCGCGCGGAGCACCGGCACATCGGCCGGCGCCCCGTTGCTTCACATCGTCACCTTGCGCCGGTTGTCATCGCTCACCCGGTCGATCAGCTTGTTGTAGGGATCGAAGCCTGCTTCGTCCGGCTTTTCATCCACCGTCACCGTGATCTTCGGCGCGGCGCTGGTGATGTGGTGGCGCTGCAGGTACAGCACCTTCTGGTCGCGCTCCTTGCCCGACGGTCCGGTGGCGAACACGCCGATCTCGACCCAGTCATCCATCTTCGCGTCGCTCTCCCTGCCCTTGCCATCGGCGTACTGCTTGGCGGCATGCAGGTCCAGGGTCACGTCGTAGCGGCCGTCAGCACGTTTGCGGGCGCTGGCGGCCATCACCCGGTTGTCGTAGAAGCTGATCTTCTCGAACAGGTCGGTGACCAGCTGCTGGCGGTCGGCCGGGGTCTCGGCGCGGATGTAGCCCAGCAGCTCGCGTGAGGTGGTGTACGGCGGCTGCTGGTAGCCCTTGTCCTGCAGGAAGCGCTTCAACGCACGGTTCAGCGCCTGCTCGCCGATTTCCTCGCGCAGGCGGTAGAACACCAGCGAACCCTTCTGGTAGTGGATGTACTGCTGGTTTTCCACGCGTTCCAGCGGCTGTTCCTCGATGGCTTCGCCACCGCGGCCGGACAGGTAGCCGTCCAGTTCGCGCTTGAGGAACTGGCGCATGTGCTGGCGGCCGTATTCCTGCTCCATAACCATCAAGGCCGAGTACTGCGACAGCGATTCGGACAGCACGGTCGCACCCTGCACGTTGGCGCCGATCACCTGGTGCGCCCACCACTGGTGCGCGATCTCGTGCGCGGTCACGTAGAACACGTAGTCCACCTTGTCCGGGTCGCGCAGGTCGGCGATGAAACCGATGGCCTCGGAATAGGGGATGGTGTTGGCGAAGGACTGCGCGAAGCGGGCATAGCCCGGGAATTCGATGATGCGTACCTGGCGGTGCTGGTACGGGGTGAAGTTCGCCTCGTAATAGGCCAGCGACTTCTGCACCGCCTCGATCATCCGGTTCACGTTGTAGCCGTGCGCCGGATCGAAGTAGACCTCGATCGGGATGTCCTTGTACTTCGCCTTGCGCACCTCCCAGCGTGCCGATAGATAGGCATAGAAGTTCAGCATCGGCCGGTCCATGGCGTAGCTGAAGCAGCGCCGGCCGTTGACCGTGGTCTCGCGCTGCAGGTAGCCCGGGGCCAGCGCCACCTGGTCTGGTGCGGTGCAGACCGTGGTGCGGAAGTCGAGCCAGTCGGCATCGTTGGCAATGTACGTGTTGGCGCGCGCCGCTTCGTCCTCCAGCCTGGGCATGCGCCGCGGCTCACCCAAGCCGCGCTTGCGCCGCTCGTTGCGGTCGCTGATCTCGGCGCCCTCGTTGTAGCCGAACGAGGGCAGCACGCGGCTGTTGAAGAAGGTGCCGTTGTCCACGATGTTGCTCGGCGCCGGCCCGGCGGTGATGCCGTTGGGTTTCTGCACCACCCGGAAATGCACGCTGCGGGTTTCGCCCGGCTGCAGCGGCTTCTGCAGGCGGTAGATGCGGTAGCCGAGATCGGCATCGTGCAACGACAGCGTCTGCCCACCCAGGTCGACGTCGACCAGCTGCTTGTCATCGCCCATCGAGACATGCACGTCCTGGATCGGCGTGGCATGGGTATTGCGCACCGTCCAGTTCGCATCGATCACCATCGACTGCGATTCCGGGAACAGGTCCACGCGGTTGTCCACCGCCACGATGCGCGGCTGCGGCTGGGTGCGGTACTTCGACAGCTCGCGCTCGTAGCGGGCCTGCAGGTCCAGCTGCTGGTCGGGCGAGATGAACTCGTTGCGGATATTGGTGCTCCAGTACAGCCAGCTGCCCACGCCGGCGAAGGCCAATGCCGCAAGTCCGGCGAAGACGCCGGTCGGGCCGCGCAGGCGGCGGCCGGCCAGGACCAGGCGCTGGCGCAGGCCCTGGCTGACACCGCGCACCCAGAGCGCCGATGCCAGGCACATCAGGGTCAGCAGGAACAGCGCCCAGTAGCCCTGGAATGCCAGCTGCCCCGGCAGGAAGTGGCCGTAGCCGTTCATGTCCGAATAGGGAGCGTTGGGCCAGCCACCGAAGGTGTACAGGTTCTGCGTGTAGTCCAGCATGCCGAGCACGCCCTGGCCGATCATCACCACGATCAGCAGCGCGTAACCGACGAACTTGTTGTTGGTGAGCACCTGCAGCACCAGTGCCAGGCCCCCCATCAGGATGTAGATCACCGAATCCAGCGCCAGGCTGCGCAGGTACAGCAGCGGCTCCAGGTGGGTGTAGCCCTTGACCAGCTGCACGCCCATCGCCGCCAGTGCACCGGCGGCCTGGAAGCAGATGATCACTGCCAGCAGTGCGGTGAACTTGGCCAGCAGCGGTACCCAGTTCGGCACCGGCATGGCATCGGTCACTTCGTTGATGCGCGCGCTGCGTTCCTTCCACACCAGCTCACCGGCGAAGAACAGCACGATGATCACCAGCAGCCAGCTGAAGGCCCCCTGCAGGCCCATGATCATCTGCGAGGTGACCGGCCAGATCGAGGTGCCGTACAGGGTCTGCCGGAACAGCGCGTTGGGCAGGAAATTGGCCAGGCCCAGCACCAGCAGCACGATGAACGGCACGCTGCGCAGGACGCCGCGCGTGTCGAAGCGCACCTGGCGCAGGAACTGTTGCCACGCGGTGGTCGCGCTGAATGCCGGTACCACGCGCGGCAACGGGTTGCGGTTGGGCCGGAGGGCGGCGGCGTCGGCAACCGGCTGCGCCTGCCGGCGGCCCCAGCGACGACGGCCGCTGCCGCTGCGCTCGGTGCGGAACAGGGCGAACGTGGCGGCGAACAGCAGCGCCGTCACACCCAGCCACAGGGCACGGTTGGCCAGCAGGTAGCCCGCCAGGCCGGGAACGCCGCTGTTGTGCTCGGCGGTGGACCAGTAGCGGATGGTGCGTGACAGGGCGCGCATGCCCAAAGGCTCGCTGAGCACCGCCAGCCAGGTGTTGTCGATGTCGCGCAGCACCGCCGCGCTGGCGCCGAACAGGACCAGGTAGGCCACCAGCCCGATGTAGACCCACAGGATTGAACGCGTGACCGCTGCCAGCAGTGACAGCAGCGCGGTGGTGAACAACAGGTTGGGAATGACGATGACCGCAAAACTCCAGGCATAGCCCTGCCAGCTGATCGGCCCCATGCGCTCGGCGTCCACCCAGGGCATGAACGGTGCCAGCCAGAGCCCGAAAGCGACCAGCAGGTAGAACAGCAGGCCGGTAGCCAGGGCGGCGGCGATGCGGCCGGCCAGGTAATCGCGGCGTTTCACCGGGCTGGCGAAGATCAGCTCGGCGGTGCCCAGTTCGAAGTCACGCAGCAGCGCATTGCTGACGAACAGGGCGGTGACCAGCATGCCGAGCAGGGTGAAGATGCCCAGCATCTGCGCGATCACGGTGGGCGCGTTGCTGTGCACGTTGCCGCTGCCACCACCGATCTGTACGGCGTCGCTGGACGCAGCGGCGAAGGCGAGCAGGGCGAACAGCCCGGCCAGCAGCCACAGCAGCGGGGAACGCAGCTGCTCGCGCAGCTCGAAACGGAAGAAATCGAGGATCATGGCGTGCTCCGCTCAGGCTGCCGCGCGAGCACGGGCCTGCAGGCGCAGGCGCTGGAAGTACACGTCTTCGAGGTCGGGAGCCACGGCCGCAAAGCCGTCGCCGGGGTCGTTGGCGCTGTGCACATGGATCACCGGGCGGCCACCGACCAGACGGGTCGACAGCACCACGTAGCGCGCTTCATGGTCGGCCAGCTCCGAAGGATCGACCTGCTTGCGCCAGACCTGGTGCTGCAGGGCGTTGATCGCTTCGCTGGGGCGGCCAGTCAGCAGCACCTGGCCCTTGTTCATGATCGCCATCGTCGGGCACAGGTCGGTCACGTCCTCGACGATGTGGGTGGACAGGATCACCGCTACGTTCTCGCCGATCGCCGCCAGCAGGTTGAGGAAGCGGTTGCGTTCCTCCGGGTCGAGGCCGGCGGTGGGCTCGTCGACGATCACCAGCCGCGGGTCGCCCAGCAGCGCCTGGGCAATGCCGAAGCGCTGGCGCATGCCGCCGGAGTAGGTGCCCAGCCTGCGCTTGCGGGCATCCCACAGGTTCACCTGCTGCAGTAGCCCATCGACCACCTCGCGGCGCTGCGCACGCTGGGTCAGGCCCTTGAGTACCGCGAAATGCTCCAGCAGGTCCAGCGCGCTGACTTTCGGGTACACGCCGAAATCCTGCGGCAGGTAGCCCAGCCGACGGCGCACGGCGTCCTTGTCGCGCAGCACGTCGATCGGCGCCTCGCCCGGAATGCTGAGCGTCACCGTGCCGCTGTCGGCCTCCTGCAGGGTGGACAGCGTGCGCATCAGCGAGGACTTGCCGGCGCCGTTCGGGCCGAGCAGGCCGAACATGCCCCGCGGGATGTCCAGGGTGACGTTGTTGAGGGCATGCACGCCGTTGGCGTACGTCTTGGACAGCGAATCGATCTTCAGCATGCGACGTACACCTTTCCATGGGCAATGTCTGCGCGTTATCCGCGCAACCGCCTCCGTGCGCATCCGCCGTTGGTCATGGGGGGAGAATCCCGCCGTCGTGCGTTGGCCAGCGCGCCGGCCCAGCGGCGCCTTACCCGCGCAGGGATGATTCGCGCACCACCAGCTTCACCGGGATGCTCTGGCTGTCCACCGGCTGCCGGCCGATCAGCGCCAGCAGGCGTTCCACCAGCAGCTGGCCGGCCTGCTTGGTGTCCTGCTGCACCGTGGTCAGCGCGGGGGATACCGAAGCGGCCAGCGGGATGTCGTCGAAGCCGGTCACCGCCACGTCCTGCGGCACCCGCAGCCCGGCCTCGCGCAGGGCGCGCATCGCACCGATGGCGATCAGGTCGCTGGCCGCGCAGATCGCATCGATCGGCTCGCCGCGCGCCAGCAGGGCCTGACAGGCCTCCTGGCCGGACGCCTCGGTGGTGATCGCATCGTGCTGCAGCGCCGGCTCCGCAGCCAGGCCGTGGTCCTGCAGGGCCGCGACGTGGCCGCGGTAGCGCTCCTGGAATTCGGGGTAGTGGCTGGAGGCATGGCCGAGGAAGGCGATGCGGCGGCAGCCCTGCTGCAGCAGGTGGGTGGTGATGTCATGCCCGCCCTGGAAGTTGTCGCTGCCGATCGAGACACCGGGCTGGCCGGGCAGGGCGGCGCCCCAGCGCACGAAGTGCGTGCCCTGTTCGACCAGCCGCTGCAGGCGGTCGCGCGATTCGTGATAGTCGCCGTAGCCGAGCAGGATGATGCCGTCGGCCTTGTTGCTGTCCTCGTAATCGGCCTGCCAGTCGGTGGACAGCTGCTGGAACGAGACCAGCAGGTCCTGCCCGTGCAGGGCGCAGGCGCGGGTGATCGAGCCCAGCATCGAATGGAAGAACGGGTTGATCAGCGAGTCGTCGTTGGTCGGGTCCTCGAAGAACAGCAGGGCCAGCGTGCCGGCATTGCGCAGGCGCAGGCTGGAGGCATTCTTGTCGACCTTGTAGTTCAGCTCGCGGGCAATGCGCAGGATGCGCTCACGGGTCTCGGCGTTGACCATCGGGCTGCCACGCAGGGCCCGCGACACGGTCGGCTGGGAGACCCCGGCCAGGTGGGCGATGTCCAGGGAGGTGGCTTTGCCTTTGATGGTCATGTGTGGGCGGAGCGGGCATGTGGGAGGTGCCCGGGCATGATGCCATGCGCAGACGCGAATGCCCCTCCGGGCGTCGGCCTGGGCGCAGGTAAGTTATTGCCGGACAAGGAAATCAGCCTGATCCTTCGGTGCGGTCGGGGTCTCCTGACCGGGCGGAAGGCGGCGGCAATGGTAAGATGCGTCGTTCTCGCATTCCCCCAAATTTCACCAGGGGCGGCTCAGCGTACTGCACCCCGCCCGGGGCTGTGCTATCACTGGCGGTCTGCCCCTGGACAACGGACGAAGGTACCTATGGCGCGCGGCATCAACAAAGTCATCCTGGTCGGCAATCTCGGCAACGACCCGGACGTGAAGTACACCCAGGGCGGCATGGCGATCACCCGCATCAGCCTGGCCACCACCAGCGTCCGCAAGGACAAGGATGGCAACCAGCAGGAGCGCACCGAATGGCACCGCGTGGTGTTCTTCGGCAAGCTCGGCGAGATCGCCGGCGAGTACCTGCGCAAGGGCAGCTCGGTCTACGTCGAAGGCAGCCTGCGCTACGACAAGTACACCGGCCAGGACGGCGTGGAGAAGTACTCCACCGACATCATCGCCGATGAAATGCAGATGCTGGGCGGCCGCGGTGAAGGCGGCGGTGGCGGTGGTGGTGGCAACTACGGCGGCGATCGTCCGCAGCGCCAGCAGGCGCCGCGCCAGGAGTATGGCGGCGGTGGTGGTGGCCAGCGTGGTGGCCAGGGCGGTGGCTATGGCAACCAAGGCGGCAACCAGGGTGGCGGTTACGGCAACCAGGGTGGCAACCAGCGCCCGCAGCCGCAGCAGGCGCCGCCGATGGACGACTTCGCTGACGACGATATTCCGTTCTGATTCCTACTTGACGGTTTTAGTGTTGATAGAGGCCCTCATCGTTGTGGATGGGGGCCTTTTTTTCGTTAGGCAGAATCCAGCCGTGATCTAACCTTCTACTTGCGGCAGGGTGTTGATGGATGACTGGCGGCACACCATAGCGAATCAGAATGGAGAGCGGCACGGGAAAGCCGTCTGCGCGAGCCCATCGCTGGTGCATGGCTTTGGCGGGTCTTGATACGGCGTGCGAAGGACAGGCATAAGCCTAACGAGCTGGCGCGGGGCTGTTGCACACCGTGTGGACATGGTTACCGCGGGCCTATGCTCGATTGCGGGGCGTCTGGGGTGGGAACTTGGCGCGCTGCATGCTTGGGTGCGTTCCCTATCGGTGTCAGAAGTTAATGAAGCAGAGCGATCTTGATGGATATTAATGAAATTACCAAGACGCTTGAGGCGGGTGACGACAATGGCGCGCGTTACCACCTTTTGAATCTTGTAAAGCGCGAACCTGCTTGTGACGCCGCGTGGTTGTTTCTTGTTGGGATTGGGTTTCGGAGCGATGATACTGAGTTGTCCCTGTGGGCACTTCGTGGGCTTGAGAAGCTTCGTCCTCACGATGTGTTGGTCGCGTCTGGATTGGTGGATTGCTTGCTTCGGTTGGAGCGATACGAGGAAGTTAAGGAGGTCATTCATGCCTTCTCTAAGGTTGCTCGTCCTGGAATGCCCGCTCACGACACGGTCCTTGAAGAGCACCGCAAGGCACTCCAGTTCATCAACAATAGCGTTGAGGCTGCAGGTGACGAAGACGAATAGCTGAAGCGTTCGCTAATCGCGAAGCCTTGGATTGACCGATTACTTTCGCTCGACGTCACGAGCTCTACGCTTTGGTTAGGTTGCTCTCCGAGCCGTGCCTGGCTGGCAGCATTGTCTTCGATGAGTTTCTCAAGTTTTTGCGCGAGAGTGCTGTTCTTGATTCGCCCCCGAGCAGGAGTGGAGAGTTAAGATGTGTCAGTTTGCGCGCCTTTCCGACGTTTCTGGTGAGTCGATGAAAACCACCGCACTGATTTCGTGCTTCGTCCTATTCTTGCCTCGCTGGTGGTGCACAAAAGTTCCGAGAGCAAGTCGCTGTGCTCTCAGACGCCATATGCTTGTGTAGGAGCAGATGGTGCTGAGCTTGGTCTCGCCTTGATAGGGGGCAGCAGGAGTGCTGCCGCTCCTCGGCACTTGGTTGAGCTGTCGCGATTCCGTATGGATGGAGCGCTTTCCGAGGACTACAAGTGCTACCTCGCCGCGCATGGAAATTCAGTGGCTCAGGCTGCGCCGAAGCTGGATGCCAAGAAGCTGGCAGGGCAATGCATGTCCGAATTTGCTGCTTTCAAACGTCGGGCCGGCGCCGCGAAGTTCGACGTGGCGCCCGAGAATATCTGCAACTCAGTGGCGGACATCCAGCGATCCCTGCGTGAAGCTGTCCGACTAGCCAATGCAGGCGGTGAATGTGACGGCTTCTGAGTCGGTCGTCGGAAAGAGCTGATGCGTACGTGATTCGCGAAGCCTTGGCTTGGTTGACTACTGTCGCTCGACGTCACGAGCTATGCAGCTCTTCAATCCGCCGGCTCCGAGGCGGTGCTGGGCCCTGGCGGCAGGGTGCACCCGGATGCATAGGGCCAATGCCTTGGCTCGGGGCATCGAAGTTCTACTGACTTTGCTCGCTCGCTTGAGGAAAAAGCCAGTAGATTTCATCTCAGGCGACGGATCTGGTTAGAAAGGAAAGCCCCGCTAATGCGGGGCTTTTCTTTCTGCGCGATGTCGTTGGCATTGTGCTTCGCAGCATCAATTTTCGTGCACCGCAACTTGCAAGCATCCAGTTTCCTCCCCTATGGTGCAATCGATTGCATTGCTGTGAATCGTTGCGTTTGATACCGGTTGGGAGGCCGGGAGGTGGATGTCCATCCATACGATCAGACCGGTCCCGGCAGGTGGGCTGACACGACGTGATGCGCTTCGTATCGCTGTCGCTGGAAGCGTGGCCCTGGGTACCACAGTGGGCGCGCGGACTGCATTCGCCACCACTGCACCGCTGAAGGGCAACCTGAAGCACTCCGTGGCACGCTGGACCTTCCCGCAGCTGTCGGTCGCCCAGCTCTGCACGACGGTGAAGGACATCGGCTTCGCCGCCATCGACCTGGTCGGCCCGGAAGACTGGCCCACGCTGAAGGCAAATGGTGTCTACAGCTCGATGTGCAATGGCGCGGAGCTGGGCCTGACCAAGGGCTTTGCCGGCCGCGAATTCCACGACCCGCTGGTGGAGCGCTACACGCGGCACATCGACCTGGTCGCCGATGCCGGTTACCGCAACCTCATCTGCTTCTCCGGCAACCGCAATGGCATGGACCCCCATGACGGCATGGCCAATGCCGAAGCCGGCCTCAAGCGCATCCTCGGGCATGCCGAGAAGCGCGGCGTGGTGCTGGTGATGGAGCTGCTGAACTCCAGGGTCGATCACCACGACTACCTGTGCGATCACTCCGCCTGGGGCGTGGAGCTGTGCCAGCGGCTCGGCTCGGACAATTTCGGTCTGCTCTACGACATCTACCACATGCAGATCATGGAGGGCGACATCATCGCCACCATCGGCAAGCATCACGCCTGCTTCAAGCATTACCACACTGCAGGCGTGCCGGGCCGGAACGAGATTGGAGACCAGCAGGAGCTCCACTATCCGGCCATCTGTCGCGCGATCCGCGACACCGGTTTCAAGGGGTATCTGGCGCAGGAATTCACGCCTGCAGCGCCCGATCCCGTTGCCTCATTGCGCGAGGCGATCCGCCTCTGCGACGTCTGAAACGATATCCACCCAGGTGAGAGACCATGGCAGATAATCACTACGACGCCATTGTTGTTGGCTCGGGAATCAGTGGCGGTTGGGCAGCGAAGGAGCTGACCGAGAAGGGCCTGAAGGTCCTGATGCTGGAACGCGGGCGCAACATCGAGCACGTCAAGGACTACGTCAATGCGATGAAGGAAGCGTGGGACTTCCCGCATCGCAACCGGCCGACGCAGGCGATGAAGGCCGCCTTCCCGGTGCTGATGCGCGACTACGGCCTGGCCGAGAACCTGGAAGGAATGTGGGCCAACGAGCAGGACTCACCCTACATCGAAACCAAGCGCTTCGACTGGTTCCGTGGCTACCACGTGGGCGGGCGCTCGCTGATGTGGGGCCGGCAGAGCTATCGGTTTTCCGACCTGGACTTCGAAGCGAACCTCAAGGATGGCATCGCCACCGACTGGCCGATCCGCTATGCCGACATCGCGCCGTGGTACGACCATGTAGAGAGGTTCGCCGGCATCGCCGGCACGCGCGAAGGACTGGACGTGCTGCCGGACGGCGAGTTCCTGCCGCCGATCCCGTTGAACATCGTCGAGAAGGACGTGGCCGCGCGGATCAAGAAGGCCTTCGGCGGAACGCGGCACATGATCCACTCGCGCACCGCCAACATCACCCAGCCGATGCCAGAGCAGGGGCGCGTGAACTGCCAGTACCGCAACAAGTGCATCCTGGGCTGTCCCTTCGGTGCCTATTTCTCGACCCAGGCGGCGACGCTGCCAGCGGCGATGAAGACCGGCAACCTGACCTTGCGGCCGTTCTCGATCGTCAAGGAAGTGCTCTACGACAAGGATCGCAAGCGTGCGCGCGGCGTGGAGGTGATCGATGCCGAGACCGGGCAGACCTACCAGTACACCGCCAAGGTCATCTTCCTCAATGCATCGTCGTTCAATTCGACCTGGCTGCTGATCAACTCGGCGACCGATGTGTGGGAGGGGGGACTGGGTTCTTCGTCGGGCGAGCTGGGGCACAACGTGATGGACCATCATTTCGGTGCGGGCGCCTCGGGCCGGGTCGAGGGCTACGAAGACAAGTACTACTTCGGCCGCCGTCCGTGCGGTTTCTACATTCCGCGCTTCCGCAACGTCGCGGCCGACAAGCGCGGCTACCTGCGCGGGTTCGGTTACCAGGGCGGTGCCAGCCGCACCGGCTGGTCGCGCGAGATCGCCGAGCTGAACATCGGTGCCGACCTGAAGGAGGCGCTGACCGTACCGGGCGACTGGCGCATCGGCATGACCGGGTTCGGTGAAATGCTGCCGCACCACGACAATACGATCCGCCTGGACCACGACCGCAAGGACAAATGGGGGCTGCCGGTGCTGGCGATGGACGTGTCCATGCGCGCCAACGAACTGGCGATGCGCAAGGACATGGCCGCCGATGCTGCCGAGATGCTGGAGGCGGCTGGCGTCAAGGACGTGAAGATGCACGACCACGACTATGCCCCGGGCAAGGGCATCCACGAGATGGGGACCGCACGCATGGGACGTGACCGGAAGAGCTCGGTATTGAACGCGCACAACCAGGTCTGGGATGCGCCCAACGTCTATGTGACCGACGGTGCCTGCATGACCTCCAGCGCCTGCGTGAATCCTTCGCTGACCTATATGGCGCTGACCGCGCGCGCGGCCGACCACGCGGTACGCGAACTGAAAGCGGGGAACCTCTGATGGATCGCCGCGAACTGTTGAAGATGATCGTTGCCGCCACCGGCGCGGCCATGGTCGGCCTGCCTGCGCTCGCGCAGGGAAACGCCGCCGCGGCACCGGTGAAGACCCTGTTCTCCGATGCCGACATCGGCACGCTGGACGAGATCGCCGAGACCATCCTGCCGCGGACCCGGACGCCAGGGGCGAAGGATGCCGGCGCTGGCCTGTTCATGGCGACCTTCGTCAGCGATTGCTACACCGCCCGGCAGCAGGCAACGTTCCGGGCAGGCCTGGTCGATATCGACAAGCGCGCCGGCGGCCGGTTTGTGGCGCTTGCGCCGGAGGCCCGCACCCAGTTGCTGCGAACGCTGGACGCCGAAGCCAAGGCGCGCTCTGCCGACGTGACCGAGACCGGTACGCCTGAAGAGGGCGAGGCGATGCCGCATTACTTCACGATGATCAAGCAGCTGGCCATCTTCGGCTTCTTCACCTCCAAGGTCGGGGCGACCGGCGTGCTGCAGTACGTCGCGGTGCCCGGCCGCTACGACGGCGACCTCGCCTATGTCCCCGGTACGCCCGCGTGGGGGACCAGCTGATGGACACCACCCTGATGATCCGCCCTGCGTTGATCACTGTTGGCCTGCTGGCCGCTGCATCTGCATTCGCGCAGGACAGTGCCGACGCTGCGCGCGACCCGAAGATGACCGAAGTGTGGACCCCCGTGCCCGCTGTCGTGGCCACGCCGCCAGGCAAGGCCCCCTCCGACGCGATCGTGCTGTTCGATGGCAAGGATGTCTCCGCGTGGGAATCGGAGCAGGGCGGACGCGTGCCCTGGAAGGTTGCCGGGGGCGCCATGACCGTCGTTCCGGGCAGCAAGGGCATCCGCACCCGGCAACGCTTCTGCGATGTCCAGCTGCATGTGGAGTGGCGCACGCCCACTGACACGAAGGGCTTCGACGGCCAGAACCGGGGCAACAGCGGGATCTTCCTGCAGGAACTGTATGAACTGCAGGTGCTCGACAGCTACAACAACCCGACCTATGCCAATGGCCAGGCGGGCTCCATCTACAAGCAGGCCATGCCGCGGGTGAATGCCTCGCGCGCGCCGGGCCAGTGGCAGGCCTACGACATCATCTGGAAGGCACCGCGCTTCTCGGTGGGCGGTGGGCTTGTGTCGCCCGCGCGCATCACGGTGCTGCACAACGGCGTGCTGGTGCAGGATGACACCGTGCTGGCAGGCAAGACCGAGTACATCGGGGCGCCCTCGTATTCGCCCCATGCGTGTGCGCCGCTCTATCTGCAGGAGCATGACTCCAGGGTCAGTTACCGCAACATCTGGGTGCGCGAGCTGTAGCCGCACACGGCCGGCGTGGTCGCCGGCCGCTTACTTCGCCAGGTAGCTGGCGATATCGTCGATCTCCTGCTGTGACAGCTGGGAGAAGGGCGGCATCAGGCCGCCGCCCTTGCTGATCTTTTCCTTGATCTGTGCAGGTGCCATGCGCTTGCCGATGTCGGTGAGTGCCGGGAACGCGCCCGGCATGCCCGCGCGATCGGCGCCGTGGCAGGCCACGCAGTTCGCGGTGTAGAGCTTTGCTCCCGCAGCCGGGTCGCCCTTGCACCAGGCGGCTGTCGCAACACTCATGCCGCTCAGGGCCACCGCCATTGCCAGGATCATTTTCATGTGGGGCTCCTTGATGCGTCAGCGCCGCGCACGGGCAGGCGTATTGGTGGTCAGGTGTTCACGCAGATAGTCGGCGCCGGCCTGGACGACCTTGGCCGGCTCGCGTGGCTGGTCGTGTTCGATGATGTACCAATGCACGCCGGCGACCGCCGCGGCAGGCAGGATCGCGTTCCAGTCCAGTACGCCCTGGCCGACCGCAGCGAATCCGCCCTCGTCTTCGGCCTGGCCCTTGGGCGCATTGTCCTTGGCGTGTACCGCGAATACGTGGCCGCGGAACTTTCCCAGCATCACCGCCGGGTCCAGGCCCGCACGCGCGACCCAGGCCAGGTCCAGCTCGGTCTGTAGGTCGGGGCCGGCGGCGGCGAACAGCAGTTCCAGCCCGGTCCTGCCATCGAAGTCGACCAGCTCGAAGTCGTGGTTGTGATAGGCCAGGCGCATGCCCTTGCCGCGCACCTGTTTCGCGATCCGGCCCAGTTCCTGTCCCAGGGCGGTCCAGCCGGCGGCATCTCTCGGGCGTTCCTTCCTGTCCAGGTACGGCACCACCAGCGTGGTGTTGCCGATCGACCGGTTGAAGGTCACCACCCCATCCAGGTTGCTGCGCAGCTCGGCCAGCGGCACATGCGATGAAATGGCCTTGATCGAATACCGGTCCAGCAGCTGCTTCAGTTCCGCGGCACTGACGTTCTGCGTGCCGACGGTTTCCACCGCGTGCACACCGGCATCGTGGACGATCTTCAACTGTTGCTCGAGCGAGCCGGCATTGCGCAGGGTGTACATCTGCACCGCGATCGGCTTCTGCGCGCTGGCGGCTTCGACTGCGAAGGCGGGCAGCGCCGCGAGCAGCAGGACGAGGCTTGCACTTCGACGGACAAGGGCTTTCATCAACAGATCCTCCCGGGATTCAACCGATGGTGGTCCAGGCGCGTGACCTGGCCGATGCAATGACACGATCAACGATCCGCGCCGAACGCATGCCGTCCTCGAAGGTGGGCAGGCCGTCCGGTTGCTCGCCGTCGATGGCGCGATAGGTGTCGGCGACAAACGCCTCGAAGCACTGGGCGTAGCCCTGCGCGTGCCCGGCCGGCAGCACCGACAGCCGGCGCTGTTCGGCAGTGCCCGCGCCGGGCCCGCGCACGAAGATTTCCTCGCGCTGGTCGGGCAGGCCGATCCACAGCCGCTCGGCGTCCTCCTGGTCGAAGGCGATGCTGGCGTTGGCGCCGTCGATCTCGAACCAGAGGCGGTTGCGGCGTCCGGCCGAAACCTGGCTCACCGTCAACGACGCCAGCGTACCGGCGCCGGTCCTGAACATCGCCGTTGCCACGTCCTCGCTCGCGACCGCCTGCGTCGCGCCGTTCGCTGCCGGTGTGCTGAAGCTCTGGCCGGTGACGGCGCTGCGTTCGGCGATCACCGTGGCAAACGCCGCGTTCACTTCGGTGAAGCGCTCGCCACTGACCCATTCGACCAGGTCGCACCAGTGCGAACCAATGTCGGCGAACACGCGCGAGGTGCCGCCCAGCGCCGGGTCCACGCGCCAGTTGTTGCTGGCCGGGTCCAGCAGCCAATCCTGCAGGTAACTGCCATGGATCAGGTGCAGCGGCCCCAGGTCACCCTGGGCGATGCGTGCACGCGCCTCGCGCACCACCGGGTGGTAGCGGTAGACGAAGGGGACGGTGGCAACCAATCCGGTCGAGGCGGCCAGTACCGCCAGCGCCTGCGCATCGTCCAGCGTCGTCGCCAGCGGCTTCTCGCAGATCACGTGCTTGCCGGCTTCCAGTGCAGCCTGTGCCATGGCGCGGTGCAGATGGTTGGGCGTGCACACGTGCACCACATGTACCTGCGGATCGGCGATCACCTCCTCGATATCCAGGTAGGCGCGCGGGACATTCCAGGAGTGCGCTGCCTCATGCGCGCGCTGCGGTGACGAGGCGGCCACGCCGCGTACCTCGGCGCCGGCGAGCAAGGCCGCGCGGCGGTGCACGGCGCCGATCATGCCGGTGCCGACGATGGCGATTCCAAGCTTGGGCATCGACGGGGATCCTCAGGGTGTGGAGGGCGCGGCCGCAGCCGCCGGCCGGTCGCGGAACAGCAGCAGGAAGGCGACCAGCACCACCAGCGCAACAGCGGCCGGGAACAGCCAGATCTGCTGCCAGTCGGGACCGGCCTCGGTGGTGAAGTGCTCCACCACCGCGCCGGACAGGAAGGTGCCGATCAACATGCCCACGCCATAGGTGGCCAGGGTGATGAACCCCTGTGCGCTGCTGCGCGCGGCAGGGCCGGCATGTGCATCGGTGTAGATCTGGCCGGTGACGAAGAAGAAGTCGTAGCAGATGCCGTGCAGCACGATGCCGATCACCAGCAGCGGGAAGCCGCCACCTGCATCGCCGAAGGCGAACAGCGCGTAGCGCACCACCCAGGCGGCCATGCCGACCGCCAGCATGGTTTTCACCCCCAGCCGAACGAACAGGAACGGCATGGCCAGCATCAGCAGCACTTCGGAAACCTGGCCCAGCGACTGCAGGCCTGCCGCGCCGCGCACGCCGAGGTCGTTGAGATAGGGATTGGTGAAGTTGTAGTAGAACGACAGCGGGATGCAGATGGCGATGGAGGCCAGGAAGAACACCAGGTAGGCGCGCGACTTCAGCAGCCGCAGCGAATCCAGCCCCAGGATCTGCCCCAGCCCGGCGTCGCGCTGCTGCGCCAGTGGCGGTGTGTGCGGCAGGGTGAACGCATACAGCCCGAGCACCAGCGACGCCGCCGCCGCCATCCGGAACGTCAGCTCAAGCCGATGCGCCTGTTCCCAGCCCAGCCAGCCGATCAGCACGCCCGCCACGATCCAGCCGATGCTGCCGGCCACGCGGACCAGCGGGAACTGCTTCTCGGGTGATTGCATGTGCCGCATGGCCACGCTGTTGGCCAGTGCCAGGGTCGGCATGAACAGCAACATGTAGCCCATGACGCACGCAGAGAACATGCTGAAGCTGGTTGCCGTGGACGCCAGCCACATCAGCGCGGCACCGGCCAGATGCAGTACCGCAAGAATGCGCTGCGCCGCGAAGTAGCGATCCGCGATCAGCCCGACCAGGAACGGCGCCACGATGGCACCGATCGACTGGCTGAGGAACGCGGTCGCGACCTGGCTCGCGCTGGCCTGCAGCGGGCCCTGCACCAGGTAGGTGCCCAGGGTGACGAACCACGCCCCCCAGATGAAGAACTGCAGAAACATCATCGCGCCCAGGCGCGACATGGCGTGCGTCATGGCTTGCCCTCCCGGGGCGGTCTTGGCTCAGATTCCCAGCATGCGGTGCAGTGATGCGGCGTCGGTGCCACTGTCGGCGAAGTCATCGAAGGCGCGTTCGGTCACGCGGATGAGGTGGTCGCGGATGAAGGCGGCACCCTCGCGCGCGCCGTCTTCCGGGTGCTTCAGGCAGCACTCCCATTCCAGTACCGCCCAGCCGGGGAAGTCGTACTGCGCGAACTTCGAGAAGATCGCCTTGAAGTCGATCTGGCCGTCACCGGGTGAACGGAACCGGCCCGGACGGTCGATCCAGTCCTGGTAGCCGCCGTACACGCCGCTGCTTGCGCTGGGGCGATGTTCCGCGTCCTTGACGTGGAAGATGCCGATGCGCGCGTGGTAGCGGTCGATGAAACCGAGGTAATCCATCTGCTGCAGCAGCAGGTGGCTGGGGTCGTACAGGATCTTCGCGCGGGGATGGTGGTCGACCTCATCGAGGAAGCGCTCGAAGGTCGCACCATCGTGCAGGTCCTCGCCCGGGTGGATCTCGAAGCACAGGTCAACGCCGCAGGCATCGAACGCATCCAGGATCGGGCGCCAGCGACGGCCGAGTTCGGCGAAGGCTTCTTCCACCAGTCCCGGCGGGCGCTGCGGCCAGGGGTAGAAGTAGGGCCAGGCC
This sequence comes from Stenotrophomonas maltophilia D457, assembly GCF_000284595.1. Classification (GTDB taxonomy): domain Bacteria; phylum Pseudomonadota; class Gammaproteobacteria; order Xanthomonadales; family Xanthomonadaceae; genus Stenotrophomonas; species Stenotrophomonas muris. The sequence continues at coordinate 1,242,713 of NC_017671.1, forward strand.
AATGCACCGGAGAACGTGGCATGCGCGGTCAGCCCCAGGCGCTGGCTGGCCTGCGCCGCCAGCCGCAGCTGCTCCACCGCCCAGGCCTGGCGGGCGGCCGGGTTGCCGCGCTTGTCCGGTGGCGCGAATCCGTCGAACAGGCTGTTGTAGGCAGGATGGACGGCAACCAACTGCCCCTGCAGGTGGGTCGACAGTTCGGTGATCTGCAGGCCGTGCCCGGCCAGCATGCCGGCAATGTCGTCGCAGTACGCCTGGCTGCGCGCCGCCTCCGCCAGGTCGAACAGGTGGGGCGCGGAGGTGGGGACTTGTACGCCAGAATAGCCCAGACCCGCGGCCCATCCGGCCAGCGTGTCCAGCCGATCAAAAGGAGCTGTGTCGCCGATGAACTGCGCCAGGAACAGCGCTGGACCCTTGAGCGTCTTCAACGTGATTCGCCCTCGATGCAATCGATTGCATTATCCTAGCAGGGGCTTACGCAGGACCTGTTGTGCAGTGCACAGCGGGCAGGAGGACTAACGCCATGGCCACCATCTACGACATCGCAAAACACGTCGGCGTGTCCGCCGGTACGGTGTCGCGCGCGCTTTCCCGGCCGGACAAGGTGCTGCCGGCCACCCGCGCGCGCATCGAGCAGGCCGCCGCCGCACTGGGCTATGTGCCCAACACGGTGGCGCGCACGCTCAAGACCCAGCGCAGCGGCAAGATCCTGGTCACCGTCCCGGACATCGCCAATCCGTTCTTCGCGCAGATCCTGCAGGGGGCGGAGGAGGCCGCGCAGGCGGTGGGCTATGCGGTCCTGCTGGGCGATACCCAGCATCAACCCGATCGTGAGGAGCGCTACGCGCAGATGCTCCGGCGCAACGAGGCCGACGGCATGATCGTGCTGGGCCATCGCCTGCCACCGACCGCGCGCGAGATCGTCGAGCAGCGCGGCGCCGCCGCACCGGTGGTCAACGGCTGCGAGTTCGACCCCGCGCTGGGCATCCCCAGCGTCCACATCGACAACGCCGCCGCCGCACGCGCGGTGATGGAGCATCTGTACGGGCTGGGACACGAACGGATTGCGGTGGTCGGCGGGCCGCCTGACAATCCCCTGCACCAGCAACGGCTGGAAGGGGTCCGCGCGGCCGGCAAGGCGCGTGGCCGCCTGCGCCAGCTGAGCATCGTGCCGGGTGACTTTTCCGTGGAATCCGGCCATGCAGCGGCGATGGCGCTGCTGGATGGCACGGCCGCGCCGACCGCGGTGTTCTGCTTCAGTGACCAGATGGCACTGGGTACCCTGGCCGCTTGCCGGGACCTGGGCATCCGCGTGCCGGACGAGCTGTCCGTGGTCGGCTTCGATGATCTGGCGTCCTCCCGCTACCTCACGCCCCCGCTGACGACCATCCAGCAGCCGATGCGGGAGATTGGCGAGCGTGCGGTCAACCTGCTGCTCGCCATCATCGAGCACGTCGATGTGCCGCTTCAGCAGACGCTGGAGTTCAGCTTCAAGCTGCGTGGCTCGACGGCTGCGCCCCGCCCCGGGTAACCACGGGGAGCGGGAGGGGCAGCGGCAGCGGCCCGCGCGATATCGCGCAACCTTGATCCCGAATTGACGCAAAGCTGTCAGACTCATCGCAGGCAGCCCGGCAAGGGCCGTAGCACCAGGTGCGATCGCGCAAGGGGGTCGGCAATGCCATTCTTCACCGATTCGGCGGAAGGCGCGGTCGAAGGCATTGGCGCGGCACGTCGCATCGGCTGGATGCGTTTCGTCGGCAATGGGCTGGGGGCGATCCCCATCGCTTCGATCATGCTTGAACGCCATGACGGCGGGCTGGCCTGGGTCCTGCTGCTGCTCAACGCGCTGGCGTGGCCGGCACTGGCACTGCGGCTGACCCAGCGCTCCCGCCAGCCGGCGGTCGTCCAGTTCCGTTGCATGGTGGCCGACTCCTTCTTCGGCGGTGGCTGGATCGCCTTCATGGCGTTGAGCGCGGTGCCCAGCGCACTGTTCGCCGCGCTGCTGGTGGCCGACAAGATCGCCGCCGGTGGCGTGCGCCTGGCGATGCGCGCCACGCTGGCCCTGCTGCTGGGCTTCGCACTCACCTGGTGGTTGCTCGGCTTCCCTTACCAGCCGGTCACCTCGCAGCGCACGATCGTGCTGAGTGTCCCGTTCCTGTTCGTGTATGGCATCGGCCTCAGCATTCTCAGCTGGCAGCTGGCGCGCCGGGTCAAATCGCAGAACCGTCAGCTGCAGCGGCTCAGCCGGATGGACCCGCTGGTCGAGCTGGCCAACCGTGGCTTCCTGATCCTGCGTGCGCAGCAGGCGCTGGACCGGGCACAGGGCCAGGGCGGTTTTGCCTGCCTGCTGATGCTCGATGTGGATGATTTCAAGCGCATCAATGACTCGCATGGCCACCGCGCCGGCGACGAGGTACTGCGGCATATCGCGGCGACATTGCGCACCTTTGCCCGGCCCGGTGATACGCCCGCGCGGCTGGGGGGCGATGAGTTCGTGGTGCTGCTGCGCGACTGCGCACCCGTCGATGCGATGCACGTGGCCGAGCGGGTGCGCCTGCACCTGCTGGAGGCCGCGCAGCAGGCCACGCCGGGTGTGGAGTTCAGCGTCAGTATCGGCATTGCCGCCACACCGCGTGGCGGCAGTGTCGAGGACTGGTTGGCACTGGCCGACCGCGCGCTGTACCACGCCAAGCGGCAGGGCAAGAACACGGCCAGCTACGGCGAGTGAGTGCGGCACGGCCGCCGCCGAACGAGGGTGAAATGCCGGTTCATCCTGCACGCGGAATCGGCACGCCAATCCTCTACCATGGGCCACCCCGCCCGGACGCGCTCCCATGCAAGACGCTCTCGTTGCCCAGCCCAAGCCCCCCATTCCAAGGATCGCGGCGTGGCTGATGATGCTGCTGGGCATGTGGCTGGCGCTGAAGCTGGGCCTGGTGGTGACCCTGCTGTCCGGCCTGCTGGTGTTCCAGCTGACGCACGTGCTGGCCTCCACCGTGGAGGGCAAGCTGCCGCCGGGGCGGGCACGGGCGATCGCAGTGATCGTGCTGTCGGCGATCATCATCAGCGGGCTGGTACTGGCCGGCATCGGCGTGGCCTCGTTCTTCCGCAACGAGACCGGCGGCCCGGACGCATTGCTGGCGCGCCTGATGGAGATCCTCAACACTTCGCGGCACCAGGTGCCGGCGCTGCTGCAACCCTACATTCCCGAAGACATGCCGGCGTTGCGCGCGGCGCTGAACGACTGGGCTGCCGAGCACCAGCGGCAGCTGGGCGTGGCCGGTACCTCGGTGGTACAGGTCGGTGTACGCGTACTGATCGGTATGGTGCTGGGCGCGATGATCGCGCTGTATGACGAACTGCCGCTGCCGAAGATGGGCCCGCTGGCGCAGGAGCTGGTCGGGCGCACCAGCCGCCTGGCCACCGCGTTCCGCCAGGTGGTGTTCGCGCAGGTGAAGATCTCGCTGCTGAACACCGTGTTCACCGCCATCTTCCTGCTGGGCGTGCTGCCGTTGTTCGGCGTGCACCTGCCGCTGTCCAAGACCCTGGTGCTGATCACCTTCCTGGCCGGCCTGCTGCCGGTGGTGGGCAACATCATTTCCAACACGATCATCGCCATCGTCGCGCTGTCGGTCTCGTTCTATGTGGCGGTGGCGGCGCTGCTGTACCTGATCGTGATCCACAAGCTGGAGTACTTCCTCAACGCGCGCATCGTCGGTGGCGAGATCCAGGCGCGTGCCTGGGAGCTGCTGCTGGCCATGCTGGTGATGGAGGCGGCCTTCGGCCTGCCGGGCCTGGTCGCCGCACCGGTGTTCTATGCCTACGTGAAGCGCGAACTGGTCGACCAGCGCTGGATCTGACGCGGCGGGGCATGACGTAATTTGCCCCGATTCGACAACCCGTGCGGCCTTTGTCGGTGCGTTCGCGGCGGGCGCGGTATACCCATGGCAACGATTGATCCGGTAGCGGCTTGGCGCCTGTGCAGGCGGCCGCTACAGTGTTGTGCACTACAGGGGAAATGTGCATGGCCCGCAAGGCGTCGCCCATCGGATTGCGGACCTGGGTCTGGATCCTGGCCGGGCTGTTCGTAGTCTGTACGCTGCCATTGATGGCCATCGCGCTGGTGCAGGGCACGCTGCGCTTCACTGCCGCCGAGGACAACCTGGTCAGCCTGCGCCAGCTGCGGCAGACCTTCGACCTGGCCAACCTGGTGTCGGCCGAGCGCGGCCCCGCCAACAGCCTGCTCGGGGCCGACACGGCCGATGCGGGCGAACAGGCCCGGCTGGCGGCGGAGCTGGCAGTCGCGCGCAAGCGGGTCGATACCGCCCTGCAACGCCTGGACACCGTGTTCAACGCTGACCCGGGCGTGGTCGACGAACACGGGCTGCTGGCCGATGCGCAACGTCGCCTGCAATCGGCGCGGGCCGCGGTGGACCGGGTGGCGGCACAGCCGCATGGCGCGCGCCAGGTGGAGGACGTGGAGCGCGCGATCAGCAGCATGTTCGCCGTGGTTGATCGCCTGCACGTGCTGAGCTCGGCGCAGATCAACGTGCTGGTCAGCGCCGACCGCGAAGCGGCGATTCCGGCGATGCAGGGCCAGGTGCTGATCGACCTGCGCGAGCATGGCGGCCGCCTGGCCTCGAACGTGATGGCGCCGGTGGCGGTACCGGGGGCCTGGCGTGACGAACAGGTGCGGGCGGCATTGCAGACCGAAGGCCGCCTGCTGGAGCTGTGGCGGCTGGCAGGCAGCCATGAAGCGGTGTTCCGCAGTGATCCGGCGCTGTCCTGGCATTGGGACATGGCGCGCCGGCAGTTCTTCGGCGAGTCGCTGCCGATGATCGAACAGTTGATCGAGGATGGCCGGCGCGGCGTGCCGCCGCCGTGGACCACCGCCGAACTCACCACCCGCTACGTGCCGACCCTGCGGTCGCTGGAAGCGCTGCGGGACGACTACCTGAGCGTGTCCATCGCCCGTTTCGAACGCACCCGCAATCGCGAAGCGACGCGCCTGGTGGTGCTGGTGGCGACGGTGCTGGGCACGCTGGTGGTGCTGGGCGTGGCGCTGCGCATCGCGCATCTTCAGATCCTGCGGCCGCTGCTGCAGGCGCAGAAGCAGGTCATCCAGATCGCCTCGGAAGCGCCCGGCCCGGAGCAGCATGTGACCCACCCGCTGGCCGAGATGCAGCGCCTGTTCGATGCCATCGAAGTGCTGCGCGAGAAGTCGCGCGAGCGCTCGGCATTGACCAGCGAGCTGCGCCAGCTGGCCGGCACCGATGAGCTGACCGGGCTGTTGAACCGGCGCGCGCTGGACGAGTTGGTGCAGCAGCGTCATGCCGACGGTGGCAACAGCGCGGTGGTGATCCTGCTGGACGTGGACCGCTTCAAGGCGATCAACGATGGCCACGGGCATGACGCCGGTGACGAGGTGCTGGTGCAGGTGGCGCAGCTGCTGCAGCGCCACCTGCGCCGCAGCGACAGCATTGCCCGCTATGGTGGCGAGGAGTTTCTCGTGTTGCTGGCCGACGGTGATCTGGCCGGTGGCCGCCAGCTGGCCGAGTCGCTGCGGGTGGCGCTGCAGCGGCTGGACATCGCCCTGGTCGGTGGCAAGGTGCTGCGCGTCACCGCCAGCTTCGGTGTGGCCGAGGGCGGCACCGACGCGCTGGGCTGGCGCACCCTGCTGCGTGCCGCCGACGCGGCCATGTACCAGGCCAAGGCGCAGGGCCGCGACCGCGTGCGCGTGGCTGGCGGCGGCCGCAACGCACGTTGACGGCACCCATCAGCCGATCTGCGCATGCACGCGCCGCAGCGTGCGCGCAATCATCCGGCGCGCGATGGGACGCGGCACCGAGAGTCCACGCCAGCGCAGCGCACCCACGCGGAAGGTGGCGCTGGCAGTGGCCAGCACCTTGCCGGCCGGGTCGGTCAGCCAGCCGCGGGTGAAGGCGATGCTGCCCTTGCTGTGCTCGACTTCGCCCCAGCCGATGATCCGCCCGGGCCGTGCGGGGCTGACGAAACTGGTCTTGGATTCGACCGTGACCGCGATGCGGTTGGCAGGCAGGGTGGCGTAGATCGCTGGCCCCATGCAGTCGTCCAGCATCGCTGACAGGAAACCGCCCTGCACGTTGCCCATCGGGTTGGTGAGCACCGGCCCGGCCTCGAACTCGACCTGGATGCGGCGCAGTGCATCGTCGTAACCGACGAAGCGCCAGCCGAGCAGGGTGCCGGCCTGGGAGCGTGGAAGATCACCGTTGATCGCGCTGTAGAAGATCGATTCGGGATTCATCGTGGAGCCTCGCGGGGGAGAGGGGAGAAAAAAACTCACTGCGGTAGCGACAACAGGGCCAGCACGAATCCGATGACCGACAGCAGCACCACCGCGGCGCCGGCGGGCACCGGTGTACGCGCACCGGTGCGTCGCCGCACGCCGGAAGCGACCAGGACCGGCGGCAGGGTGGCGACCAGGCAGAACAGCTGGAACGCCAGCAGCTGCGGCAGTGCGAAGTGACCTCCGAAGAAGATCAACCAGGCCAGCATCACGCCGGCACCGGCCAGTGCGATCCAGGCAGCGCCGACCACGCGGATGAGTGCCATCAGCAGCACCTGCATGCGGGGGTCGATCTGTGCCCACGGCCTGTTCACGGCCTGGCCGTGGTAGGGCATGAAGTCGGAGCGTTTCAGATAGGCCGCAGCAAACAGGCAGACAATGAAGAACGCCAACAGGTAGCAGCCGAACGCGAGCCAGGCGGACAGGTCCATGTGGAGGCCATGCGGTTGCGGAGGAAAGGCCGCGTTTGTACCGGCAGCCATGCCGGTCGCGCCACGGGGTTGCGCGATTCTGGGGCAGCACGCCGTTAGGGGCGTGTCGCGGCTTGCAGGGTCGTTCCTCCATCTGCCGTTAACGCCAGTGTGGTGGTGAGGAATGCGTCACGTACGCGCCATGCGCCCTATCTCGTTTCCTGTGAAGAGGCCGCAACTACCCGTCCACGCCCAGGTCACCGCGCTGCGCAGACGCTGGGATTCCATTCCATGAAGGACGACGCCATGACCCAGCTCACCCTGCCCGAACTGGCCAGGAAAATGGCCGGCATTGATTTCACCCTGCTGCAGACCCACGCCGGTGGAGAGATTGCCGGCCGTCCGATGAGCAACAATGGCGACGTGGACTATGACGGTGACAGCTGGTTCTTCACCACCGAAGACACCGACATGGTGCGCGAGATTGAAGCTGACCCCGCCGTTGCGCTGGGTTTTTCCGGCAGCAAGTCGCTGCTGGGCAAGCCGCCGCTGTTCGTGCACGTGCAGGGCAGGGCTGTGCTGGTGCGCGACCGGGCCACGATGAGCCAGCACTGGGTGAAGGACCTGGAGCGCTGGTTCGAACAGGGCGTGGATACACCGGGGCTGGTACTGATCCATGTGCGTGCCAGCCGCATCCACTACTGGGATGGCGAGGACGAGGGCGAAATCGTGATCTGACCGGAACCGCGCAGCGCCCGGCGCATCGCGTTCCAGGGTCAGCAGTGCGCAGGGTGTGCTGCCGGATCCTCAAGGTTGGCCAGTTCCGGTGCCAAGGCGTGCTCCACCGCACGCCGCAGTAGTGCCGGTGCGACATAGTGCCGGTGCCCGGCGTCGATCAGGGCCATGTACATGCCGCCGAACGCATTGAGGGTCTGCACGCGTGAGCCCAGGCTGATCTCGACATGTCCATCGCGATGCCGCTGCACGCGCACGCTGCTGCGGAAACGCAGGTGCCGATCGTCGGCGCCGAGCAGGACTTCGGCGTCGTTGTCCTGCGTATCGATGTGCGAATCCAGCACCGGAAATCGACCAGCGAACAACCGGCTGCGATCGGTCGACAGCAATGACGACACCGGGCATCCCAGCGGCGACGTGCGCAACCGCAACGGTGCCACCAGTCGGTTTCGCAGCGCCATCAGCTGGCCTACGCCGCTGGGTGGATTGCGCAGGAAGCCCCCCAGTACGTCGGCCAGCAGCGCCGACGCGGAACGGTGGAGCACCTGCGAGGGTTCCAGGCACAGGGTGGTCAGGTCCTGGTAGTGGCTGTGCGGCAGTGCTGTGGTCAGCAGGCCATCGGTGGGCGCGGGCCGCGAATGGATGGGATAGGCCGGTGTGGCACGTTCGACGAACCCGCGCAGCGGCCGCATGGGGATGCGGCGCAGCGGGCCGAGCAGGGCACGGGTACGCGCGCACAGGTGCGCGCACACGCTGGGAGGTGCCGCCTGCAGCGACAGCTGCAACAGCGGTGCCGCCGCAAGCGAGGTGCACGAAGGCCAGTACGATTCCGGAAGCACCTCGGTCAGGCTGGGGATATCGGCGGCATTGCGCTCCACCTGCGCACGGGTCTGCTCGCTCATTCGGCCTGCCAGTTCATCGCTGTGGCAGGACAGCGCAAACAGCGCCGGATGTGCAGGATGGTTCGACGCGAACTGGTGCCAGGTGCCGCCGCCGAAGCGCACGGTAAACAGGCAGTCCGGTGGGATGCGGACGCGCCGAAGCGTGCGCGCGAAGGCACCAGGACCTGCTGCCAGCTGCGTGTCGGAGGCGGTGGCGAAACGCAGCTCGGCTCCCGCGCTGCCGGCGATGGCGGTGAACATGCGCGGGCCTGCATGGCGATGAAACGGGTGGCCACCGGCACCGACGGTGAAGCTGTACAGCGAGGAGGCATCCCCGTGCTGCAGGTGCATGCCACCCAGTCGCGCCGAAGGTTCATCCAACGCATCGATGAACGCCGGGTGGTGGCGCTGACGCTGGCCGGCGTCACTCACCAGCGCGTCGCCGGCACCGATGCCGAGCTGCGCGATCAGGGTGACTTCGGTCGGACTGCCGCCGTCCTGTGCCGGAAGCTGCACTGCTGGAAACGAACGGCGATCGCGGGTCGAACCAGGCATGGTCATGCTCCTTGGCGGGGCGGATCAGCGGGCGGGGGACTTGCGGCGGGCGCGGGCTTCACGCTTGAGCGGGCCGCCGACCGGGCAGACTTCGGCCGCCCACGAGAACAACGTGTTGGCCAAACGGTCGGGTACCTGCCTGAAGTACACGAACTGGCCGCGCTTCTCGCGTTCGATCAGTCCGGCTTCCTCGAGGATGCGCAGGTGGCTGGACAACGCCGGCTTGCTGAAGTCGAAGCGCTCGGCCAGCTCGCCCGCGCTGAGCTCGCCGGCGCTGAGATAGGCCAGGATCTGCCGGCGGGCGGTGGAGGCAAGGGCTTCGAAGATGCGGTCCATGGAGAGCTAGTTAACTAATTCGTTAATTCATGTTGCTCCCGCAGCTTAGGACTGTCAAGCCATGACCCATTGCGCGGCGCGCCCGGGCTTTGCCATCCTCCCTGCTGTTTTCCGTAGCGTGGAATCCCGATGCGTCCTGCGTTCTGGCTGGCTTTGGCCCTGCTGCCCACCCTGGCGGTGGCGCAACCCGCGCGTACTCCCAAGGCCAAGGCCCCGGCGCAGGATCCCTTCAGCGAGTTGTTCGATACCGCCTGCATGCAGCACATCGGCGCGCCGGCGCGGTTGCAGTCGCTGATGGAATCCAACGGGCTGTCACCGCTGCAGCCTGCCGAAGCGGCAACGTTGCTGCAGGGACAGTCGGGCGTGGCCTGGATGGTGCCGCTGGCCAGCGGCCGTTATGCGGTCAGCTGGGCCGACGACGGCACCTGCTCGGTGTATGCGGAAAAGGCCGATGCGGCGGTGGTGCAGAAGGGCTTCGCACGGCTGGTGCAGGCGGCACCGAAGCCATTGCAGGCGCGCTCGCTGCCGGGCCGTGGTCCGCTGTCGGCCGACCAGGTGGCGATCCAATACGGCTGGGCCACGCCGGGGCAGGCCAAGCTGCAGGTGCGCTTCCGGCTGGTGACGCGGCAGGCGGCCGAGGCCGGCGTACAGGCGATGGCCTCGGTGACGCCGGGGGACGCGATGCTCGAACCCGCGGCTCCCACCCGATAACGCCTGCCGGGGCCCGCGCCCAGCCGGTGGACCATGCTCGCGATTCAGCCTTTCACGCAGGATGTGGTATATCGTTTATCGATAAATCCACCCTGGGGCGGCGAGGCCACCCCAATGCCGGAGGCCGCTTGACCGCTCGTCCCGCCCGCGCCAGACCCGCGCGAGGCTTGTTCACCCTGGCCCAGGCCGCCGTACAGGCCGTCCGGGCGATGTGCTGGCTGGGTATCCTGGCCGCACTGCTGGCGGTGCCACTGGTCGCCCATGACCGCCGCTGGCTGCTCGACAGCGTGCATGACGCCGAGGCCGCCGCCGCGCATGGCAACGACCTGTTCCTGCACTTCTGCCTGGGCCTGGGCGCGATCGTCGCGCTGCTGGTGCTGTGCCTGCTGTTCCTGCGCCATCTGCTGAGGCTGCTGAAGTCGGCGGCGCGCGAGCGGCCGTTCACCCATGCCAATGCACAGCGCCTGCAGCGCATGGCCTGGCTGATGCTGGCAATGGAACTGCTGTCGATCCTGATCGGTGCCTACGCGGCCTGGATGGGCCCGGATTTCACCTGGATGGAGGTGGGCGGCGGCATGTCGATCACTGGGCTGGTGGCGGTGCTGATGCTGTTCGTGCTCGCACGCGTGTTCGCCGTGGGCGCGGCGATGCGCGATGACCTTGATGGTGTCATCTGATGGCGATCGTCATCACCCTGGACCGCATGCTGCAGGCACGGGGCATGACCCTGTCCGAGCTGGCGGGGCGCATCGACATCACCCTGGCGAACCTGTCGATCCTGAAGACCGGCAAGGCGCGAGCCATCCGCTTTTCCACGCTGGATGCGATCTGCCGCGAGCTGCAGTGCACGCCCGGCGACCTGCTTGGGCATGACCCGGCGCAGGCGCAGGATGCCGACTGAGTGGACGCCCTCTTCCCTTACCCACTGACGAAACGGACCTGAAATGGAATGGTTGGCTGACCCCTCGATATGGATGGGCCTTGCAACCCTGGTCGTGCTGGAGATCGTTCTCGGCATCGACAACCTGGTGTTCATTGCGATCCTTGCCGACAAGCTGCCGCCGCACCAGCGCGACCGCGCGCGGGTGATCGGCCTGGCGCTGGCACTGCTGATGCGGCTGGTGCTGCTGGCGGCGCTGGCCTGGATCATGAAGTTGACCGAGCCGCTGGTGACCTTGTTCGACCACAGCTTCTCCGGGCGCGACCTGATCCTGCTGGGCGGTGGCCTGTTCCTGCTGTTCAAGGGCACCATGGAACTGCACGAACGGCTGGAAGGCCGCGCGCATCACGAGGATGGCAAGAAGGTCTATGCCAGCTTCGCGATGGTGGTGGCACAGATCGTGGTGCTCGACGCGGTGTTCTCGCTGGACTCGGTGATCACCGCCGTCGGCATGGTCGACAACCTGGGCGTGATGTATGCGGCCGTGACCATCGCCATGGCGCTGATGCTGCTGGCCAGCAAGCCGCTGACCCGCTTCGTCAACAAGCATCCCACCGTGGTGGTGCTGTGCCTGGGCTTCCTGCTGATGATCGGCTTCAGCCTGGTGGCTGAAGGCCTGGGCTACAAGATCCCGAAGGGCTACCTGTACGCAGCGATCGCTTTCTCGATCCTGGTCGAGGCGTTCAACCAGTGGGTGCGTTTCAACCGTGAGCGCAACGAGCGCCGCCAGCCGTTCCGCCAGCGCACCGCCGATGCCGTGCTGAGGATGCTGGGCGCGCGTCCAGCGAACGGCCACGACGACGAAGGCGTGGACGAGCAGGTGGACGCCGACGAGCGCCTGCAGCCGGCGGAGCACGAAATGATCCGCAGCGTGCTGGGCCTGGCCGATCGTCCGGTGTCCAGCGTGATGACTGTGCGTGCCGACGTGCAATGGATCGACCTGGCGCGTGGTCAGGAGGATGTGGTGGCGCGCCTGGTGGCCTCGCCGCATACGCGCCTGCTGGTCGGCGACGGTGACCTGGACAGCCTGCGTGGCGTGGTGCAGAGCCGGGACGTGCTGGCCGACCTGCTGCAGGGCAAGCCACTGCAGCTGGAGGGCAACCTGCGCGAACCGCAGTACGTTCTGTCCACTGCCAGTGCGCTGCAGGCGCTGGAACTGATCCGCCAGCATCCGGTGCCGCTGGCGGTGGCGGTGGACGAGTACGGCAGCGTGGAGGGCCTGGTGACCGCCAACGACCTGCTGGCGGCGATTGCCGGTGACCTAGTCGATACCCAGGACGAGCGCTATGGCGTGGTGGCGCAGGGCGAGGATCAATGGGAGGCCGATGGTGCGCTGACCCTGGACGACCTGCAGCGTTTGGCGGGCGTGTCGCTGCCCCGCAGTGCCGACTACATGACCATCTCGGGTCTGGTGCTGGAGCAGCTGGGCCGCCTGCCGGACGTCGGCGACGCGGTGGAGGTGGCCGGCGTGCGCATCACCGTGCTGGCAATGGAGAAGCGCCGTATCGCCCGCCTGCGGGTGGAGCGCCTCGACGGAATGGCCTGACCGCCTGTTGTTGTAGAGCCGGGCCCATGCCCGGCTGCGTGTCGAGAAGCCGAGCATGGGCCCGGCTCTACACAACACGACCCGCAGCCGTCACCATGGCGGGCCCGCTTTCTGTCATGGATGGTTGCAGTGCTGAGTACGATCGGTTTGTTGATGGGCCTGTATGTGGCCTGGCGCCTGTTCTGGCCGCTGCGCATGCCCCTCGGGTTGAAGGTCGTGCTCTCGCTGCTGGTGGTGGCCATGGCCGTGCAGCCGCGCATCGTGGCCACCTTCTGGGGCACGATGGCATCACCGGAAATCCCGAGGATGGCCATCGCCGTCCTGGCCACCGGCTCCACGGCGGTGCTGCTGCTGGCGTTGCTGATGCTGGTGCTGGATGTGGGCCTGCTGCTTTCGCGCCTGCTGCGTTGGCCGCGCATCGTATCGGCCCTGCGCGCCTCGAAGCTGCGGCCGTTGGCCGGCCTGCTGGCGCTGCTTGTGAGTGGCTATGGCGTCAGCCAGGGCATGGCCGTGCCCCAGCCCAGGCAGATCGACGTGGCGATCAAGGATCTGCCTGCTGCGTTCGACGGCTATCGCGTGCTGCAGCTGACCGACATCCACGCCAGCCGCCTGCTGACCGGCGACTGGGTGCGCAGGGTGGTGGACGAGAGCAACGCGCTGAAGCCGGACCTGATCGTGATCACTGGCGACCTGATCGACGGCAGCGTCGAGGCCCGCCGTGACGACGCGCGCCCGTTGGCCGATCTGCAGGCGCCGGACGGTGTCATCGCCATCACCGGCAACCATGAGTACTACGCGCAGTACCAGGACTGGATGCAGGCATTCCGCGCACTGCGCATGCAGGTGCTTGAGAACAGCCACATGCAGGTGCGGCGCGGCGACGCGGCGCTGACCATCGCCGGTGTCACCGATCCGGTGGCGGCGCGCTATGGCCTGCCGTTGCCGGATCTGGATGCTGCGCTGGCCGGTTCCGATCCGTCCGCACCGGTGATCCTGCTTGACCACCGCCCGCGCAATGCGCGCGAGGCGGCGGCGCGCGGGGTAAAGCTGCAATTGTCCGGGCATACCCACGGCGGGCAGATCATCGGCATGGACCAGCTGGTGAAGCGGGCCAATGGTGGCTTTGTCTCCGGCCGCTACGACGTGGAGGGGATGACGCTGTACGTGGGCAACGGCGCGGGCCTCTGGGCCGGTTTCCCGGCGCGCATCGGCGTGCCTTCGGAGATCACCCTGATCACGCTGCGCCGCGCGCCTTGACCTGATGTGGGGTCAGATCCCTTTGCCTTTGGCAAAGGGATCTGACCCCGGCCCGTCAGGCCGCCCGCAGCGGCGGCCGCGCATGCGCACTTCGACGCAGGGCCTGCGCCCGCTTGGCGATCCAGCGCACCACGAAGGCGGTGAACAGCAGCGCCGACGGCACCGCATACCAGAAGTTGCCGGGCACGCGCTTGAAGTACGAGTAGGTGAACACCGCCGCGATGATCCACATGCCGGTGACGTGCAGGCGACGCCAGGCGGTGGGTCCCATGCGCCGGGCGAGCCCCCGGTGCGAGGTGATGGCCAGCGCCAGGATGGCGATGTAGCCCACCGTGCCCGGGAGGTTGGCCAGCGCGGAGCGTGCTGGCCAGAACGCCGGGTTGAGGATGCCGAAACTGGTGATGGCGACTGCGTGCAGCAGGTGCGAGAACGCGAAGGACAGGCCGATGATGCGCCGTTCGCGCAGCAGGAACCGGGTGAACGGGCCGGGCAGCAGGGTGGCGAAGGAGGATGCCGTGAATGCCGCCAGGAACAGCAGGAACGATGTGCGGGCGGTGAGCCGGATCGCCGCGCGGCTGCCTTCGGCTGCATCGGGATACAGGGCGAAGGCGGTCAGTGCGAACGCGATCAGGACCACGGCGATGGCTACGAACAGACGCCAGCCGTGCAGGAAGGAAATGTTGGAAGCAGCCATGATGAGACCTCGAAGTAGGGGGCGGGTAGTGCCGGCCGCTTGCCGGTCAATGAACGGGTAGTGCCGGCCGCTGGCCGGCAACCTCAGAAAGCAGGCAATGCAACCAGCACCCCCGCCGTGCACAGCTCGCCCAGAACGGGCACGCAGGCAGCACGCAATGCGTCCGTTGCCACGTCATGTGTTTCGGACAGCGCCTGCAGTGCCTCATCCACACGCGCGCCGTCGTCACCGAAGACCGAAAGCAGCGCGTAGGCCAGCGGTGACGGTTGCTCGACCTTCAGGCTGAAATCGGCGCGGCGCTGGATCACCAGCAGCGTGGGAGCTGCGCCCAACACCGGTTCCAGCCCCTCGTCCTCATGCACCGGCCACCGGTACCCAAGCACCCGCACCAGCGGCGAAACCGCCAGCACATCACTGTCCTCGGGTAAGCGCTGCAGCAGACACCCAGCGCCACGCGCTTCAATGTGCAGCGACTGCTGCGTGCTCTCGTAGTGCGCCAGTTCCGCCGCCCAGCCCGGCAGTGCCAGCGTGTCCTGCACTGCCAGCCAGGCCGCGAACTCGCCGGCGATCCGTGGGAACAACGGGGTCTGGCAGGTGTGGCGGGCGTAATAGTGCGCCACGGTGTCGCGCCAGCGCGACGTGCCCAACTGCTGTTGCAGTCGCGGCAGGCTGCCGGCCAGCAGGGTGTCCAGGCTGTCGATGCACAGGCGGCGGTATACCGCCAGCCTGCGCGCCTCCACGCCATCGGGTGCGGTCTTTGCAGGGTCCCGCACATGATCGGCCCAGCGCCGTTGCAGGGTAGCCAGCGGCTCAGCCATGGGCCACCTCCGGCCAACGTGCCTCAGCCTGTGCCTGGCGGATCTGCGCGACCTCGGCCAGCAACCCGGCCAGCGGCGGGAAGTTGAAGTCGCGCTCGAGCAGCGTGGGACGCACGCCCACCCGCATGTAGGCCTCGCGCAACAGCGCCCAGACCACGCCTTTCACCGGCGCACCATGGGTATCGATCTTGAAGCCGTCGTCTTCATCGAAGTGGCCCGCTACGTGCAGCGAGGCGACACGGTGGGACGGCACGTGGGCCAGGAATTCGAAGGCGTCGTAACCGTTGTTGCAGGCATTGACGAAGACGTTGTTGACGTCCAGCAGCAGGTCGCAGTCGGCTTCGGCGAGCACGGCGTTGATGAAGTCGATCTCGCTCATGTCCGCGCCGGCAACGGCGTAGTAGGAAATGTTCTCCACGGCGATGCGCCGGCCCAGCATGTCCTGCACCTGGGCGATACGGCCGGCGACATGGTGAACGGCCTCGGCGGTGAACGGCAGTGGCAGCAGGTCGTAGACATGGCCACCGGCGGCGCAGTAGCTCAGGTGTTCGCTGTACAGCTGCACCTGGTGCAGGTCGAGGAAGGCACGGGTCTGTGCCAGCAGGGTGCGGTCCAGCGGATCAGGACCGCCCAGCGACAGCGACAGGCCGTGGCAGGTCAAGGGGTGGCGCTCGCTGAGTTGGCGCAGCGCGTCGCCGTGTGTACCGCCGACGCCGATCCAGTTGTCGGGGGATACTTCGAGGAAGTCGATGGCACCGGCCGGCATGGCCAGCAGTTCGTCGATCAGGCCACGGCGCAGGCCAAGACCGGCGGCATGGGTGGGCAGGGGCAGGGACATGGCGGATGCTCCACAGAGAGCGCCGCCTTGAAGGCGGCGCCGGGTGAACGTCGATCAATCGGCAACGCGGGAGAACAGGCCCTTCGGCATCGGCTTGCCGTTGGCGGTGTAGACGCTGCGCAGGTAGTCGTGCGCTTCCTGCTCGCTGATGTAACCGTCGTGGTCGGTGTCGATGCGGTCGAACTCGGCGGCACGCTTGGCGGCCACAGCGTTGAATTCGGCACGCGAGACCTTGCCGTCGTGGTCGCGATCAGTGCGGGCAAACGAGGCGTCGCCGCACTTGCCTTCGCCACACTGGCCCTCGGCCACCTTGGCCTTGCCGGCGGGCTTGCCGGTGGTGGCCTTGTTGGCCCCGCACTTGCCTTCACCGCACTTGCCTTCGGCGGCGGCGCTCATGGCCACCGCGCTGATCGCCAGCGGCTGGATCGCCGCGGCCTGGCCGGCCAGCAGCAGGCCACCGGCCAGGGCGATGCCGATGGCACCGATGCGCGGCAGGCGGGAGGAAGAGGTGTTCTTGGTCGAGATGGACATGGTGGTGACTCCTTGGGAAAGCACGCGGGGCGTGCGGGATGGACGCCGCCGAAGAGGCGACGGAAAGCGAAACGCGCGGGAACAGGGGAGTCGGCTCAGGCGGCGCGGCGACGGCGCAGCAGATGGCCCAGCACCAGCACACCGCCGAGCAGGGCACCGCCGAAGCCGATGCCGGGCAACAGCGCGGCAACCGGCAGCAGCAGGGCGATCAGGCTGACGCCCCAACCCAGGCCGTCATTGCGTGCCGTGGCACGGCCGGACCCGGCCAGCAGCCGGTCCACGCTGAGTGCGCCACCGCCGTTGAGGATCAGTGGCAGCAGCATGGCCAGGAACAGCAACGGCAGCTTGAAGTTGCCGTAGCCCTGGTCGGTGATCGCATAGCCCTGCCAGAGTTCACCCAGGCCGTTCCATTGGTCGGGCCAGTGCACGGCGGCGATGGCAACGATGGTGAGTACCCAGAACACGTAGGCCACCGAGCGCGTGGCCAGGCCGAGCAGCAGCATCACCGCACCCACCAGTTCCAGCCACGTGGCCAGCTGCCAGTTCAGCGACGCGGGCAGTGTCGAGAACGGGAACGGGAAGCGGCCTTCCAGGTCGGCGAACCAGTTCTGGCCGCCCAGCTTCTCGCGGCCGGATTCAAAGAACTCCCAGGCCAGCAGGGTGCGCAGCGCCAACGGCGAGAGCCAGCGGCCGACGGCGTCCAGGCGGGGCGTATACACGGAAGAAGCGGTGCTGATCATGGTGGTGTCCTGCGGGCCAGTGGTCGATGGAAGCCATTCCAGGCGGCGCAGGTATCGGCAACGTGTGCCGTTGCCCGGGGTTTTGTCAGCGACTGTGGCCGCGGCCGGGGTTTCGTACAGTCAGATACAAAGACGATGCGCGGATGCGCATCGGGGCGTTGCGCGCCCGCGTGCGGGCAGCGATATCCACCCGAAAGCGCCCGGCCAGGACCGGCGCGCGAATGTATCCCACTGTAGAAACCCGCCTGCGCCCTACAGTCCGGTACAACTCCGCGCTGCGGAGAAACAGCGCCGATACACCGGCAGGCGGAAATGGCCACTCCCAACTCCGGAGTGCCCCCATGATCCGTACCTGCTTGCTGGCCGCCGCTCTCGCCCTTGCCGCCGCCGCCCCTGCCTTCGCTGCCCGGGCCGATACCGCTGCACCGCCCACCGTCATCCTGGTGCACGGCGCGTTCGCTGATGGCTCCAGCTGGAGCAAGGTCATCAGCACCCTGCATGACTGGAAGCTGCCGGCGGTGGCCGTCCAGAATCCGCTCACCTCGTTGGCCGACGACGTCGCCGCCACCCGTCGTGCGATTGCCGCTGCGCCTGGCAAGGTGGTGCTGGTCGGCCACAGCTGGGGTGGCACGGTCATCACCGAAGCGGGCAATGACCCGAAGGTGCAGGCGCTGGTGTACGTGGCGGCGTTCGCGCCGGATGCAGGGCAATCATCGGCGCAACAGGGCGAAGGCTTCCCGGTCGGTCCGGGCCTGGCCCGCCTGCAGGAAAGGGACGGCTACCTGACGTTGCCGGCTGACGCTGTCGCCCAGGACTTCGCGCCGGACGTGATGAAGAAGTCGGCCGCACTGCTGTACAGCACGCAGGTCCCGTTGAAGGCCAGCGCGCTGGGCGAAGTAGTGAACGTTGCGGCGTGGCGCAGCAAGCCGAGCTGGTACGTGCTCAGCCGTGACGATCGCATGCTGTCGCCGCAGCTGCAGGCCGCCACCGCAAAACGCATTGGCGCGCAGCTGCAATCGATCGGCAGCAGCCATGTGTCGCTGCTTTCGCATCCGGCGCAGGTGGCCGACAGTATCCTGGAAGCGGCGGGGGTGAAGCCGGCGGAACTGCCACTGGCCGAGCAGGGGGGCTGAGCGATGGCCGGCCTGCGTGCGTACGTGCTGCCGTTGCTGATGGGCGTGCTGGGTGGGGCTGCGCTGTTGATGGCCTGGCCCAGCCCGGAGGCCGATGCGCAGCCGGCACAGGCCGTTCCCGCCGCCGGGTTCGACGGTGGCGGGCCCTGGCACAACAGCCCGCCGCTCACACTGGAGCAGTTGCGGGGGAAGGTGGTGCTGGTCGAGTTCTGGACCTACACCTGCAGCAACTGCCTCAACGTGGCGCCGTATGTCCACCAGTGGCATGCGCGCTACGCGTCGCAGGGCCTGAGGGTGATCGGCGTGCATACGCCGGAGTTCGCCTATGAAGGGCTGCCTGGCAACGTGCGCAAGGCCATCGCACGGTTGGACATCGCCTGGCCGGTGGTGCAGGACAACCAGTACCGGATCTGGAACGCCTGGGGCAACCGCTTCTGGCCCGCACTGTACCTGCTCGACCGGCAGGGGCGGGTGGTCTACCGCCATTACGGCGAGGGCGACTACGCACGTACCGAAAGCGAGATCCAGCGCCTGCTGGCCAACCCCTGAGCCGCGCTACCATGGCCGCACCGCGCGGCCTTGACCTTCGTCCTCATCGAGAACGCAATGAACCACGTACCGCACATCCTGGTCGTCGACGATGACAGCGAGATCCGCCAGATGCTGGCCGATTACCTGCAACGCAACGGCCTGCGCGTGAGCCAGGCCGACGGTGGCCGGGCCATGCGCGCGCTGATGGATACCCATGCCGTGGATCTGGTCGTGCTGGACGTGATGATGCCGGGCGAGGACGGACTGAGCCTGTGCCGTAACCTGCGCGCCGGCAAGCATCGTGCGGTGCCGGTGGTGCTGCTGACCGCCCGCGACGACGAAACCGACCGCATCATCGGCCTGGAAATGGGCGCTGATGACTACGTGACCAAGCCCTTCTCTTCGCGCGAACTGCTGGCACGCATCAATGCGGTGATCCGCCGCACCCGGATGTTGCCGCCGAACCTGCAGGTGAGCGAAGCCGGTCGCCAGCTGGCCTTCGGCGAGTGGCGCCTGGACACCACCGCACGCCATCTGCTGGATGCACAGGACACCGCGTATCCACTCAGTGGCGCCGAATTCCGCCTGTTGCGCGTATTCCTCGATCACGCCAATCGGGTGCTCAGCCGCGACCAGCTGCTCAGCCTCACGCAGGGCCGCGATACCGAACTGTTTGACCGCTCGATCGACCTGCTGGTCAGCCGCGTGCGGCAGCGCCTGGGTGACGACGCACGCGAGCCGACCTACATCAAGACCGTGCGCAGCGAAGGCTATGTGTTCAGCGTGCCGGTGCAGTTGCTGGGGCCGGACGAATGAACGCCACCGCACGCCGCCCACGCTGGCCGCGCACGCTGTCGGCGCGGCTGCTGCTGGTGCTGCTGGGCGGACTGGCGCTGGCCCACGCACTGTCCTTCAGCCTGCTGTTCTTCGAACGCTACCAGTCCACCCGCAGCATGATGCTGCGCAACCTGGACGAAGACGTGGCCGTGAGTGTTGCGCTGCTGGAGCACCTGCCCGCGGACCAGCGCGATGCCTGGGTGCCGCGGCTGGAGCGGCGCACCTACCGTTACCTGCTGCGCCCGGCCGCGGCCGGACCGGGGCTGCAGACCGATCGTGCACGCCAGGTCAGGGCGATCATCGATGACAGCCTGCAGCACCGCTATCCGTTGCAGGCGCGCCAGGTGGCTCGCCTGCCGGAGCGGTTCGAGGTGGAACTGCGCCTGCACGACGGCACTCCCTTGACCATTGAAGTCACCCCGTCGGGCCTGCCGCTGGCGCGCTGGCTGCCCGCCATGCTGCTGGTGCAGCTGGCGCTGCTGCTGGTGTGCGCGTGGCTGGCGGTGCGCCTGGCCATGCGCCCGCTGCAGCAGTTGTCGCATGCGGTGGAGCATCTGCAGCCGGGCAAGGACGGGCCTGCACTGCCTGAAGATGGCCCGGCCGAAGTGGGCGGCGCAGCAGCCGCGCTCAACGCACTGCAGGCACGCATTCGTGGCCATGTCAGTGAACGCCTGCAGATCCTGGCCGCGATCTCGCATGACCTGCAGACCCCCATCACGCGCATGAAGCTCCGGGTGGAGACCCTGCCTGAAGACAGCACCCAGCAGCGGCTGCTGGCCGACCTCGACCACCTTGGGCAACTGGTGCGCGAGGGTGTGGCCTATGCGCGCAGCAGCCACGTCGCCAGTGGCGCGCCGGTGTCGATGGACCTGGGCGCGTTCCTGGCCAGTGTGGTCGGCGATTACGAGGACATGGGCAAGCCAGTCAGTGGCGGTGCGCCCGCTGGACTGGTCGTGCAGACCTGGCCGCAGCTGCTGCGACGGGTGGTCGGCAATCTGGTCGACAATGCACTCCGCTACGCCGGCGCTGCCGAGATCGAGGCCGGCCGTGACGAGGCCGGAAGGGTATGGATCGGAATTTCCGACCGTGGCCCGGGCATCCCCGAGGACCAGCTGCAGGCAGTGCTGGCGCCGTTCCATCGGCTGGAAAGCTCGCGCAATCGCGATACCGGTGGCACTGGCCTGGGACTGGCCATCGCGGTGCAACTGGCGCAGTCGCTGGGCGGCTCGCTGCGGTTGCGCAACCGCGAGGGTGGCGGGCTGATGGCTGAGCTGCAGCTGCCGGGGTAACGGGCGGGGTCGGATCCCTTTGCGGGAGCGAAGGGCTCTGACCCCGATGTGGGATCTGTGACGTTCCTGCACGGCCTTGGGATCGGCGATCATCTGCAGGGAGTGTCGAAACCAGGAAGCACGCAATGCAGGGAACGCAGCATTCAATCCAGCGCCCGCGCCACGTCGCGCTGCTGGTCGGTCTGCTCGCGCTGGCGGCCTGCCAGCGCACACCGGACGCACCGACCGACCCACCCGCAGCGGGCACGCCGCCTGCCGCCCCGGCCACCGCAACAGATCTCTCTCCGCTGCTCGACGCCTTGCCGACCTGCGCGCTGGACGGCTGGTACATCGATCAGCAGACCGGGCGCCCGGCCCATCCCTGGTTGGCGGCGAACGCGCCGAAGCCCTGCAAGGAAGACGTGGAGAACGAGATCGCCACGTTCTGCGTGCAGGGGCAGTGGAAGGGGCTGCCGGTGGAAGAGGTGATCCTGCCGACGATGACATTCGTTTCGTTCCGTGGGGCCAGGATCGGCCTGCCGCTGGAGAAGGCACGTCCCATCGTCCGCCAGCGTTTCGGCCAGGACTTCCCGGGTGGTGCGGCTTACGAGGAGGGCCGCGAGCCGAAGCTGATGGCCGATCCCGAAGATGCGCAGCGTTCGTGGCTGCTGTGCAGCACCCCGGAACTGGGCCACGACGTGGACAGCGAGGGAAGCATCAGCTATTCCGGCATGAACCTGCCCTACGACCACGACGGTTGCAGTTACCGCTACAGCCCGGTCGACTTCTGCGATGCGCGGCACCGCGCAGCCATCGAAGATGCCCTCCAGCATCAGAAACCCAATTTCAACCGGCACTACCTGCTGGTACAGGTCGATGATCGTCCGGAGTATTTCCAGCGCACGCTGGTGCTGGTCGATACCCGCACGGGCAGGGCAACGCCACTGCCGTTCGATGCGTTCACCGGGCCGGCGGGAATGGGCGGTGATGCTACCGGCTACGGGACACTGGAGACGGGCGTGGACCGGCAGCAGTTCTGCCTCGATGGCGCGTTGCTGGTCTACCGCGTGTTCGAGGAAGGGCGCTTCTGCTTCGGTTTTGACGGTGAGCGCTTCACCGGCCATGAAACCCAGTACATGCAGGCAGCGGATGGCCGATGACCGGTATTTCACCCGGGCCATGACATCCTGCCCCGAACCTGCGCAACCGGGACCGAGGCTGTTGAAGGCGAACACGCAATGACCGCGGCGCGGCAGCGCTCGATGTGGGTGGCGGGCCTGTCCACGGTAGTGGAGTGGTACGACTTCACCCTGTACCTGTATTTCGCCACGGTGTTGTCGCGGGTGTTCTTCGGCGGCGGCGAACAGGCGCTGCTGGTCACCCTGGCCGGCTTCGCGGTGTCCTACCTGATGCGCCCGCTGGGCGCGCTGTGCTTCGGCCACCTGGGCGACCGCCTGGGCCGGCGCTGGATGCTGCTGGCTTCGATGGCGTTGATGGCGGCGGCGATGCTGGCCACTGCGTTGCTGCCAACCGCGGCCACCGCAGGTACCACGGCGGGCGTGCTACTGCTGGTATTGCGCTGCGTGATGGCGTTTTCGGTGGGCGGTGAGTACACCGGCGTGGTGGCGTACCTGCTGGAAAGCGCACCGGCGCGGCGGCGTGGCCTGGTGACCTCGCTGGCCTCGGCCGCCAGTGAAGTAGGCGCACTGCTGGCGGTAGCGATCTCGGCGGTCACCGTGGCGCTGCTCGCGCCCGCGCAGCTGGACAGCTGGGGCTGGCGTATTCCGTTCTTCGTCGGCGCTGCGCTGGCACTGGTGATCCTGGTCGCGCGCTCGGGCATGCACGAATCGCCTGAGTTCGAACGCCAGCGCCGCGAAGGCAGCATTCCTGCCACGCCGCTGCGGCATGTGCTGCAGCACCACCCGCTGGCGGTGGCGCGCACCTTCGCGATCTCGGCCTTGGGATCGATCACCTACTACGTGGGCATCACCTATGTGCCTGCGTTCCTGCACGCGCAGGGCCACGATGAGGGCGATGCACTGTGGCTTTCGACAATTGCGGCGGTCGCAGTGATTGCGATCACGCCGCTGTGTGGCGCATTGTCCGACCGCGTCGGGCGGCGGCCGATGCTGTTGGGCCTGACCCTGCTGGCAGCGCTGCTGCCGCTGTCCTTGTTCGCGTGGATGGCGCAGGCGACGCCGCTGGGCATCGCGCTGGCGGCGGTGTTGCTGGCCTGCGTGGCCGGTGGCGTGAGCGCGGTGGCGGCCCCGGCCACGGCCGAGCAGTTCCCCGGCGAAGGGCGGGTGAGTGGGCTGGCACTGGGCGTGACCATGGCCACGGCCTTCTTCGGCGGGGCAACGCCATGGCTGGCGCAATGGTGGGTGGAACGCAGCGGCTGGGCGGCGGCGCCGGGCGCGATGATCGCGCTGGTGGCGGTGCTGGTGCTGCCGGTGCTGTGGACCCTGCCCGAGACGGTCCCGGGCAGGGCCAAGCGCTAGCGGGTCAGACCTTGAGGGTCTGCTCGATGTCGGCCAGTACCGCGGCCGCATCCACGCCGATGGCGATCGACTGCACCACGTGGCCGTCCCACACGCTGGGACCGAATGCCATGCCTTCCGGCTTGGGGATGGTCATGCCGCGGGCAACGCCGTCGGTGGCCACGCGCACGCTGGCGCGCTCGAACTGGAACAGTTCCGGGCGGGTCAGCGCGATGCAGGCGCAGCAGTCATGCACGACCATGCCCTTGTGGCCGGCCTGCAGGTAGAAGTCCACGTAGTCCTGCGACAGCGCACGCACCAGCTCGGCATCGGCACCGCCGATCGCAGCCAGCTTATCCAGGCCGTCACGGTCCATTTCCACGCGGGTGGTCACGTCCAGGCCGATGGCAGTCACCGGCCAGCTGGCGGTGAACACCACGTCGGCCGCTTCGGCATCGCCCCAGATGTTGGCTTCGGCGGCCGGGGTGATGTTGCCGTTGACGTGGAACGCGCCGCCCATGATCACCACGCCGCGCACCAGGCCGGCGATGTCCGGGGCCTGCTGCAGGGCCAGCGCGAGGTTGGTCATGCGGCCGACCGCGACCAGGGTCACTTCGCCCGGATGGGCGCGGACCAGGTCGATGATCAGCTGGTGAGCGGGGCGCGCGTCGGCGGCCACGTCCAGTTCGGTCGGCACCGGGTGGTTGCCCAGGCCGTTGTGGCCGTGGATGTGCACCGGCCAGGCTTCCGGGGTGGCTTCCGGCTGCAGCGGGCCACCGGCACCGCGCGCGACCGGGGCGGCGAAGCCCCAGGCCTGCTTCAGGTACAGCGCGTTGTGCGTGGTCGACTCCACCGAGGCATTGCCGAAGGTGGTGGTGACGCCGATCAGGTCAATCTGGGCGTGCTTGTGCAGGTACAGCAGGGCCAGGGCGTCGTCGACGCCCGGGTCGGTATCGAAAATGACTTTCAGCATGTTGTTGTTCTTCTTCTTCCGTGTGGTGCGGGGGGCGCCGGCGGCCTGGAAGCAGGCCGGCGCGCCCTGCATTGTCCCATCTTCATGACGGGCAGGGCCATTGCCGGGCTGGCAGGCCCATAATGCCCTCCAGTCCAGGCATGGAGCCGCCGAATGTTGATCGTTGCCCTTCTGCTGGTCCTGCTGGTGCTGGGCCTGAACGTGGCGGCTACCGTGGTGATCGTCAGGCGTGATGGCCTGTCGGCGGGTGGCCGCGCGGTGCAGCTGCTGCTGGTCTGGCTGCTGCCGCTGGTCGGCGCCATCCTGTGCCTGGCAGTGGCCACGGCCGATGGCTCAGGCAGCCGGGGGGATGGCGGTGCAAGCCATGACACCTCCGTTGGCTATTCCAGTGACAGCCACAGCCATCACAGCCACAGCAGCTCCGACTGCAGCAGTGATGGTGGTGGGGGGGACGGCGGCAGCTGCGGTGGCGATTGATCAGACGTTTCGGGATGCCGGCCAGCGGCCGGCACTAACCCGCCGAGGTCACGTCCCGGTAGTGCCGGCCACTGGCCGGCAACCTCTTCCCCTCAGCCGCCGCCTTCGGCGGGCAAGCGGCCACGGCACGTTCAGCAGCCCAACCAAGGTCACGTCCCGGTAGTGCCGGCCGCTGGCCGGCAACCAAATCCGCTCAGCCGCCGCCTTCGGCGGGCAAGCGCCCACGGCACGTTCAACAGTCCAACCAAGGGCACGTCCCGGTAGTGCCGGCCGCTGGCCGGCAACCACATCCGCTCAGCCGCCGCCTTCGGTCGGCAAGGGCGCCGGCACGTTCAACAGCCCGCCTGCCGCCACATAGGCGGCCAGGGCCTGGCCCTGGCTGAGCAGATGGCGTTCCATGGTGCGTTCGGCGGCCTGCGCGTCGCGGCGGCGGAAGCACTCCATCAGCTCGCGGTGCTCGGCCAGCGATTGCGCGGTGCGCCCTGGGGTCAGCAGCTGGCGGCCGCGATGCATCTTCAGGATGCGGTGCAGGTCGTGGGTGATGCGGATCAGCCACGGGTTGCCGGCGTAATGCTGCACGGTTTCGTGGATCAGGTAGTTGTTGCGGTAGTACTCGGCGATGTTGCCCTCGGCCGCCGCCGCTTCCATCGCCGCATGCAGGGCCTCCAGCTGTTGCACGCCGGCATCGTCGATGTGCCTCACCGCCTCGTGTGCGCAACGGCCTTCCAGCATGGCCATCACCGGGAACAGCTGGTTGAGGTCTTCCAGCGTCAGCCGGGTGACCCGGCTGCCACGACCGGCATCGATCTGCACCAGGCCTTCGGCTGCCAGCAGCTTCAACGCCTCGCGCAGGGGCGTACGGCTGATACCCAGTTCCTTGCACAGCGCGGGCTCGTCGATCCACTCGCCCGGCGGCAACCGGTAGTCATAGATGCGCTCGCGCACGTGTTCGGCCACCTCTTCGTACAGAGGCGCGCGCTTCTTCGGTGACCGCGGGGCAGGGGCAATGGCCATGCGCAGAGTGTAACGCCAGGTCGCGCCGGCCAGCGGCCGGCACGACCCGATGGCGGTTACATCCAGCCCGGCACCACGAACACCAGCCAGGCCAGCAACGGCCCCAGCGCCACCACCAGACCGCTGTACACCAGGAAGCGACGGAACAGGCTCTCGCGCTCTTCCTTGGCTGCCGAAGCCACCACCAGTGCGCCATTGGTGGAGAACGGGCTGACATCGACGATGGTGGACGACACCGCCAGCGCGCAGATCACGCCAGCGGCGCTGAGGTGACCCTGCATCAGGAACGGCACGGCCAATGGAATCGTTGCGCCGAGCACCGCGGCCGACGAGGCGAATGCAGAGACGATGCCACCCACGTAGCAGACCAGCAGTGCACCCAGCAGCGGGATGCCGATGTCGGACACGCCATTGCCGATGAAGTCCACCGCGCCGGCATGTTCCAGCACGCCGATGTAGGTCACCACACCGCAGATCAGCAGCACGGTGGACCAGCTGATGCCATCGACCGCGCCCTTCTGGCTTTGTGGCGACAGCAGTGCCAGCGCGACAGCCACGGTGATCGAGACCAGGCCGACGTTGAGGTTGTAGATCAGCGCGGCCACGCCCAGGCCGAGCAGGCCGATCAGGGTGAACAACCGCTCGCGGGTCAGGCTGACCTCATCCAGTGCCGCCGGATCGTTGGACAGGGTGCCGCCGCCCGCCGCGACCAGCGCGCCATGGCCTTCGATCGCGAACTGGCGCGAGGATGCCTGCGGGCCACCGGCCATCGCCAGCTCGGCATTGCCGATCGTTCCCGCTGCCGTGATCGAACCGCGACGCAGCAGGGCGATGCCACCGAAGGCGAAGAAGCAGATCGTCGCCATCATGAAGTTGAAGCCCAGGCTGGTCAGGAACACCGCCATCTCGGTCACTTCCAGCCCGGCTTTCTGCACCACGCCATTGGTGATGCTGCCGTACACGCTGATGGGCGAGAAGCCGCCGGCCTGCGCACCATGGATGACCAGCAGGCCCATCATCAGTGGATTGATGTTGTACTGCTTGGCAAAGCGCAGGGCGACCGGGCCGATGATCGCGACCGCGGCCGGGCCCAGAGCGCCGAACGCGGTGAGGACCGCGGTGATCACGAACATCACCCACGGAATGGCCACGATATGGCCGCGCACCGCTTTCACTGCCCAGTGCACCAGCAGGTCGATGGTGCCGTTCTTCTGCGCGATGGCGAACAGGTAGGTGATGCCGACCAGGGTCAGGAACAGATCGCCGGGAAAGCCGGCCAGGACCTCCTTGCCGCCCATGTCGACCCACAGCCCGCCGATGATGAAGGCCAGCGCGAAAGCGACGGCACCCATGTTGATTGGCATCGCGGTGGCGACGATGAACATGATCACCAGACCGATGATCGTTGCGATTTGTGGACTCATGCGCCCTCCCAGACACGTGACTCACGTACAGCGCGGATGGAGACCCGCCATCCCGGGGTAAGGCGACGTACGGCGTGTTGCGTGATACGTACTGCTCGAACCCGTTACTGCAGCCGTTCCAGCGCGCTGCGGACCCATGCCGCCGCGCCTTCAAGGCTCTGGAACTCTTCCACCGCGCGCACCTCGCAGCACGGATAGGCCGGCGCGACCATGCGCGCCAGCGCGTTGCCCGGGCCCAACTGCAGGAATACCCGCGCGCCGCGCTCGAAGGCCTGGCGCATCACCTGCGCCCATTCGATGGTCTGCGCCAGTTGCAACGAAAGCGTGTTGACTGCCGTTGCGCGATCCCGCACCGGTCGCGCATCGATGCCGGCCAGCAGCGGCAGGCGTGGGGCCTGCAGTGGCGATGCATCGAGTGCGGCAGCGAACGGTGCGACCGCCGCCGCCAGCAATGGTGTGTGTGCGGGCACGCGCACCGGCAGCAGACGGATGTCCGCGCCCTGCGCCCGCGCTGCATCGGCCAGCCGCTGCAACGAGGCGTGCGTGCCGCCCACGATGAAATGGTCCTGCCCGTTGGCGATGGCCACGTGCGCACCGTGCAGATCGCACAGCGGCTGCAGTACATGGCGTTCCAAGCCAAGCACCGCCTGCAGGCCTGCATCGGCGGGGCTGGCGCTGTCCATCAATCGCGCGCGCTGCGCCGCAAGGGCAAGGCAGGTGGCCGCATCGAAGCTGCCGGCAATGGCGTGCGCGGCGAGCTCGCCGATGCTGTAGCCAGCGATCAGCGTCGGCGCTGGCACGCAGTCGCGCAGTCCTTGCCACTGCGCCAGGCTGGCCGCGCACAGCAGCGGTTGCGCCTGCGCATTGTCGAAGCGGTCTTCGGCCCCAGCGGCGGAAAATACATCGCGTCCGAGCACCGTGCTGGCCAGATCAAGGATGTGGCGTGCGGCCGGAAGATCGCGCACGCGTTCGAACATCTCCGCGTGCTGGACGCCTTGGCCGGGGCAGAGCAGGGCAAGGCTCATGCGACCTCCTGCTGCAGCAGGAACCAGGCACAGGCCAGCAGGTCGGCACTGCCGCCGGGGCTCAGCCGGCGTGCGACGAATCCATCACCGATGCTGTGCAGGCGTGCCTGCCAGCCGGGTACGAAGGCGCCACCGGCATCGAGGAAGCCTCGCGCCTGTTGCTGGGCCCAGCGCAGGCCGTTGGCGCCGCCACGGTGCAGCAGGTTGAGGTCATCCACGCACGCGATCAGCTGCATCAGCGTCTGGCACATCGCGGCCTCGCGTGGCAGGCCGCTGGCCAGTGCGTGGCGCAGGACAGGCAATGCCACGTCGCGCAGCAGCGGGTAGCCGGCGGCCGCTTGTTCGCGCACGCCCTGCACGCCGTGCCGCGCGCGCGCGCGTTGGCCGGGGCTGTTCGCATCCAGAGGTGCGTCGGCGAGCTCGGCAGCCCAGCGGCGCACTTCCTGGCAGACCTGTTCGGCTGCGGCGGTACGGCCCGCGCGGTCCCGGCAGGCAGCGGAGGCGGCCACCAGCAGGCCAAGGCTGAAGACCGCGCCGCGATGAGTGTTGATGCCGGCGGTCGCGCGCAGCATCGCGATTTCGGCGGAGATGCCACACCGGCGCAAGGCATTGAAGTCCGCCTCGGCTGCACCGAGGCAGGCCACGGCGATGAAGTAGTGGCGCAGCGTGAACAGGCTGCGCAGGAACGTGCCGGCGTCCATGTCGTGGTGGCTGCCGCTGTCGAAGGGGGTGACCAACCCTGGCTTGGGTGCAAGGGCCAGTTCGGCGTGCAGGCTGGCGATGGCGAGGCGCCCCAGACGCGCGCTGTCCACGGCAGCTGGTCTGACCTCCGGTTGCACGAGGGCGTTCACGCGCTCACCCCGGTGGAGGCGAACAACGCATCACGTAGTTCCAGTGCGGCACCATCGAGGCGCTTGACCAGTACCTCGCGGCTGCGCCCGGCGTATTCGCGCCAGTTCACCGCGCCACCATCCACCAGGCACAGTTCGCCATCGACCCGATGCCCGAAGGCGCTTTCCCAGTGCTGCAGGCGCTCGACCAGCAGGTTGGCCTGGCGCGCGTCGCCCACCTGCCACAGCAGGTCGATGTCCGAGCGTGCGTGCACATAGGGCAGACCGCTGAGGTGCTGCCAGGCGAAGGCGCCGAACACGCGGGCCGGTGCAAGCCGCAGCATTGCCTGCAGTGCCGCCTGCCAGTCAGCCGGAACGCCGCCGGCGAGAATCTGATCCAGGGCAGGGGGAGGCTGCAGGTGCTGGATGTCCTGCAGGGCCACGCGCAGCGCCAGCCGTTGCTTGCCTTCGCCTAGCGGTAGCGGCACCCCCAGGCGCAGTCGCGGGTCGGGATCATCCGCCGCACTGCGTGCCACCATCGCTGGCAACCCCTGCGCAAACCACGCCGCCAGGCGCGGTTCGTGCGCCGTCAGGTCAGCCCGCCAGTCGGCATCGGCCGACAGCCAGGCCAGCGTGTGGCGGGCGGGCCGCTCAGGCATCGCCGTGGGCCACCGCAGTCGAAACCCCGGCCGCCAGGGCACGACCGCCGCGCTGAGCGCCGCGTGCAGCACGTCGGTCGCCTTCGGCGGGCGTGCGCAGGGCCTGCAGCAGGCGCTGGGCAAGGTCGCCTTCCCATAGTGATTCCACCGCACCCATCGCCACGTAGTTGGCCACGCCCGGCGCGAATACCGGCGAGCTCTGGCTGAGCGCCTGCAGCTTCTCCAGCGGTTGCTTAGTCACCCGTGCCATCGCGCGCAGGTCCATCACCCGCACCTGTGCGTCGGGCAGGGCGTGGATGTGGTCGGCCATCAGGCCGAATGACAGGAAGCCACCGCTGACCGATTCGCCGTAGACCAGGGTGACCAGGCGCGCACCACGGCGGCGTGCCAGATCGAGCGTCTGCGCGAGATGCGCAAAGTAACCATTGATGCCCAACAGTTCGTCGCGCCGCGCCAGGCGCTGTCCGGCGGTATCCACCAGCATCACGATCGGTCGATGTGGATGTGCGCCGGTGCTGGCAAGCACGGTTTCGGCCAGTGCCAGTGCGTGGTCCACGCCGACTTCAAGTTTGTCGGCGGTACCGATCACGGTCACCTCGCCATCCTCGGTGGTGGCGCTGCCGGTCAGCACCGAATCGTTCACCGCAATGGCATGCCCATGCGGGAACAGGGCATCGAGCAGGTTCTGCAACGGCATGTTCATGGCAGGCTCCGGTCGGCGGTGGCGATGAGGAACTCATCGGTGTCGAGCAGCGGTAGTCGCTCGGGGGCTGCGATGCCTTGGCGGGCCCAGATCTCCAAGCCATCGCGGCAATCGCCCCAGGCCTGCACGCGCGCCTTCAATGCCGCATGGCGTTCCTGCAGCGCAGCCAGTGCAGTATCCGGATCGGTGCTACTGGTATCAGGCTGCAGCGCGTTGCTGGCCGCCTGCGCGAAGGCCTCGATGGCATCGGGCACCAGCACCTGTGCTTGGTCGATCAGGTAGCGGTGCTTGCCTCCCGTTACGCGCCAGACCAGCGCGCGATCGCGGGAATCGAACTCTTCCACGCCGCGCACGGTTTCGATCACTTCCGGGCCGGACAGCGACAGGCGCCCCTCTTCGGACATGATGACCGTGCTGCAGCAGCGGGCGACGATGCCCATGCCGCCGAAGGCGCCGTTGCCGCTGCCGATCAGCGCGATCACCGGCACACCCGCTGCACGCGCGTCCAGGGTGGCGCGCATGATCTCGGAAATGGCGATGAGCCCTGCATTGGCTTCGTGCAGGCGCACACCACCGGTGTCCAGCAGCAG
The DNA here is from genome assembly GCF_000284595.1 of Stenotrophomonas maltophilia D457. Classification (GTDB taxonomy): domain Bacteria; phylum Pseudomonadota; class Gammaproteobacteria; order Xanthomonadales; family Xanthomonadaceae; genus Stenotrophomonas; species Stenotrophomonas muris. Next base: position 1,273,968 of record NC_017671.1, read on the forward strand.
AAGCACGCCTTCGGGATGTGTTTCGGCTGCGCGGCGCAGCAGCCCGGTCAGTTTGGCACCGTGCACTTCGCCCACGCCGCCGCCCATGAATTCACCCTGCTGCGCGGCCAGCAGCACGCGTCGGCCACGCAGCGTGGCTTCGCCGACAACGATGCCGTCGTCGAACGCCGCGGGCTGGTCGAGCTGTGCCAGGTGCGGGCTCATCATCCGCCGCGCCGGGCCGAGGAATTCCCTGAAGGAACCGGCATCGACCAGGCTGGCGATACGCTCGCGCGCATCGGCTTCGTAGTAGCTGTAGCGCTGCGTCCGGTTCATCGTGGATCTCCAGCACGCAGGGTTTCCACGGCCTGGTCCAGGCGCAGGCTGACTACCGCCGGGGTCGCACCGGCATCGTTGATCGAGATGCGTACATCGCGCAGCGGATGACGCTGTGCGAAGTCGCTGATCACCGCTTGCCACACGCTGCCGAAACCCTTCGCGGCGGTGATGATGCGCACCGTCATCGCGCCGTCCAGTGCGGCCGGCTCCAGCAGGATTTCCAGGTTGCCCGAGGCCAGCACGCCGACCAGCACCGCGTCGCGCGGAAACTGCACCGCAGTGTGCCCTTCGAATCGATAGTCGAGGGTTTCCATGCTCAGCCCCTTACCAGTTGCGGAAGCGCTTGGGCGGGTCGTACAGACCGCCGGACCAGCGCACCAGGTCCTTCACCGAACGCGCCGCCAGCAGGTCACGGCTGGCATCGCGCACGGAGATGCCAAGGTCGTCGGGACGGCGGATCACGCCGCGGTCGCGCAGGTTTTCCACCATCGCGCGGTCGCGGCCCAGGCCCACGGCGGTATAGCCGGCCACGCCACGGATCGCCTGTTCGCGCTCCTCAGGGGTGCGGCACAGCAGCAGGTTGGCAATGCCTTCCTCGGTCAGCACATGGCTGACGTCGTCGCCGTAGATCATCACCGGCGGCAGCGGCATGTTCGCGCGTTCGGCCAGTTCCCAGGCATCGAGCCGCTCGACGAAGGCCGGTGCCATGTGCTCGCGGAAGGTTTCCACCATCTGCACCACCAGCTTGCGCCCGCGCGGCATCTCGCCCGGGCGCGCGGCCTGCTGGCCGGCCTTGATCCAGGCCTCGCTGGCATGGCGGCGGCCGCGTGCGTCCGAGCCCATGTTCGGTGCGCCACCGAAGCCGGCAATGCGGTCGCGGGTGGCGGTGGAGCTGTTGCCCTGCAGGTCGATCTGCAGGGTGGAACCGATGAACATGTCGCAGGCATACAGGCCGGCGGTCTGCGAGAACGCGCGGTTGGAACGCATCGAGCCATCGGCGCCGGTGAAGAACACATCGCCTCGCGCGGCGATGTACTTCTCCATGCCCAGTTCCGAACCGAACGAATGCACCGATCTGACGAAGCCCGATTCGATTGCCGGAATCAGTGCCGGGTGGGGGTTCAACGCCCAGTGCTGGCAGATCTTTCCCTTCAGGTCGAGCGATTCGGCGTAGGTGGGGAGCAGCAGTTCGATGGCCGCCGTATCGAAGCCGATGCCATGGTTGAGGCGGTTCACGCCGTACTCGGCGTAGATGCCCTTGATCGCCATCATCGCCATCAACACCTGGATCTCGGAGATCTGCGCCGGGTCGCGGGTGAACAGCGGCTCGATGTGGTTCGGCTTCGGCGCCTGCACCACGAAGTTGACCCAGTCAGCGGGAATGTCGACGCGGGGGAGGGTGTCGACGATCTCGTTGACCTGGGCGATGACGATGCCGCCACCGAAGGCAGTGGCTTCGACGATCACCGGCGTGTCTTCGGTGTTCGGGCCGGTGTACAGGTTGCCGTGCCGGTCTGCGGCCTGCGCGGCGACCAGGGCCACGCGCGGGGTCAGGTCGATGAAGTAGCGGCCGAACAGTTCCAGGTAGGTGTGGATGGCACCGATCTGGATGCGCCCTTCAGCCACCAGGTTGGCCAGGCGCACCGACTGCGGGCCGGAGAACGAGAAGTCCAGCTTCGAAGCGATACCACGCTCGAATACATCCAGATGCGAGGGCAGCGACAGCACCGACTGCACCATGTGCAGGTCGTGCACGCGGGCCGGATCAAGATCGGCCAGGGCCTGGGCGAGGAAATCGGCCTGCTTCTGGTTGTTGCCCTCCAGGCAGACCTTGTCGCCGGGCTCCAGCAGTGCATGCAGCAGCTCGCCTACGTCGCCGGCGGCGACCTCGCGTCCCCGGGCCCACGGCGCGGCACGTTCCAGGCGGGCCTGGCGACTGCGTTCCAACGTATCCCAGCTCGGGTTCATTGACCGGCTTCCGACGGGTGTTGGAATAATTACGGCATAATTACGGCGTAGGGTGCAACCTGCAGTGCAGCAAAAGGAAAGGCCCGCACGGAGACGGGCCCATTCAGGTAGCCCACGACCGTGGTCGTGGCGGAGGGCGTGCCGACCAACGGTCGGCACCCACCTTGCACCCGTCGTTTGCTCAGAACTTCCAGCGCAGGCTGGCCGACACGAAGCGCGGCTCGCCGAAGTTGTTGTAGTCCAGGTTGGCCCAGTAGGTCTTGTCCAGCGCGTTGCGCACGCTCAGCGTCGCGGTCCAGTTGTCGCTGATGCGGTAGTTGGCGTTGAACTGCACCAGCGAATACGCCGGCTGGTTCACCGTCACCGTGCCGCCGAGCGGGTAGGCGATGTTGTAGCCCTGCACCCGGCTCTGCCACTGCAGGCCACCGCCGATGCTCAGTCGCTCCAGCGCGCCGCGCAGCTGCAGCTGGGTGTTGAGCTGCAGCAGGTCCTTGGGCGGATTGGCGTACAGCAGGTCGGTGGCGGCGCGGGTCACCTTGACGCGGGTGTAGCCGGCATTGACCGTCCAGCCCGGCAGGATCTCGCCGTTGACGTCCATCTCCCAACCGCGCGCCTTGGTGCCGTTGATGCCGATATAGGCCGAGCTGCCGTCGCTCAGCGTACCTTCCGGCACGCTCATGTCACGCACCGCGTAGTTGTCCTGCTTGGCCTCGAACACCGCCGCATTGGCGGTCAGGCGGCCATCGAACCACTGCGTCTTGATGCCCGCTTCCAGGTTCGAGCCCTGCACCGGTGCCAGCAGGTTCTCGTTGCGGTCCTTGTAGTTTTGCGGATTGAAGATCTCGGTGTAGCTGGCATAGGCCGACACGTTCGGGGTGATCTCGTAGACCAGGCCCACGTACGGAGTGACCTCATCGCTCACCTTGTATGCACCGCTGGTGCCGGTATAGGCGCCGGCAGCGTTGTACGAGCGGCTGAGCGTTTCCCAGCGGCTCAGGCGCGCACCGGCAATCAGCGACAGCGGCTCGGCCAGGCGCAGGCGGGTGGCCAGGTAGACGCCGCTCTGCGTGGTCTTGGCCACGCGGCGTGCGCCGGTGCGGGTGTAGGTCACCTCGGAGATGTCGCCGTTCCAGTTGAACACGTTGGGGATGTAGTAGCAGCGCTCACGCCCGCAGGTCGCCCAGTCGCCCGGGAAGTTCAGCGCCACGGTATGGGTGGTGCCTTCCAGGTCCGACCACTGCGCGCCGACGGTGAGGTCGTGGTCGCGGCCGAACAGCGGGAAGCTGCCGGTCAGGTAGGCATCGACATTGCGGCGGGTGTCCTTCGAATCACCGGCGGCCGCGCGCAGGTAGATGCCCGCGCCGGTCACCGGGTCCGGGTTGCCGGTGCCGTACAGGCGCACGTTCTGCACGTTGCCGCGGGTGTAGGCGGTGTTGATCTTCAGCAGCCAGTGGTCGCCGAAACGCTGTTCCAGGTTGGCGAAGGCGGTATTGCTTTCGCGCTTCCAGTAGCTCCACTTCGGCGACAGGTTGGTCGAGCGCGCCAGATGGGCGAAGTTGCCCTGGTTGTCGAAGAACGCCACGGTGCCCCAGGTCGAACCGGTCGGGTTGTTGTCCTGGGTCTGGTAGCCGACGGTAACCGTGGTGCTGTCGGTGACATCGCCTTCCAGCACCGCCATGCCGGCCATCTTGTTTTCCTTGTAGCGGTCGTAATACAGGCCACGATCGGTGTAGGCGGCGACCACGCGGCTGCGGAAGCGGCCGTCGGCGGTCAGCGGCGCGGTTACGTCGGCTTCCATGCGGCGGTAGTCCCAGCTACCGGCGCTGACCGCGAACGACGCGTCGAATTCCTTGCCGGGGCGCTTGCGCAGCAGGTTGACCGTGGCCGACGGCACGCCGGCGCCGCTGAGCAGGCCGTTGGCACCGCGGATCACTTCGATGCGGTCGTAGAAAGCGGTGTCGTACTCCTGGTTGGTCGAGCCGCTGTAGGTGGGAATGCCGTCGACCTGGAAGTCGGTGATGGCGAAGCCGCGCGCGTAGTACAGCGGTCGTTGCGTGTCATAGAAGGACACGCTGACGCCGGTCACGTTGCGCATCACGTCATTGATGCTGAACAGCGATTCGTCCTGCAGGCGCTGCAGGCTGATCGCGGTGGCCGACTGCGGGGTTTCCTGCAGGGTGATCGGCAGGCGCGTGGTACTGGCCGGCGGCGCCGACTGTTCGGCACGCACGCTCACCCGGTCCAGGGTCTTGGCGTCGGCTGCGCCATCAGTGGCGGCGAACGCGCTGGGCGTGGCCAGCAGGGTCAACGACGAAAGCAGGGCGGCCGGCAGCAGCGCGCGGCGGGGCAGGCGGTTATCGAAGGTCAGGCACATGGTGGGCTCGAAGCGTGGAGGCGGGGAGGGGCGGCAACAGTCGTCCAGCACCCGGGGCGGCGGCTTCGGGCACGGTCAGGTCCGTCTGGGGCGAGGCGCGGTCACTGCGCAGGACGCAAATGTAAATAATTCTTAACAACATTACAATTCGCGTCATTGTGCGCAGGCTTCCCGGCACGGGGCATCGCTTTCTGTAGAGCCGAGCCATGCTCGGCTGCTTTTTGCCGGAGCCGAGCATGGGCTCGGCTCTACAGGCGGTAGCCTGCCCAAACGCAAACGGCCACCCGAAGGTGGCCGTCCGTCTGCATCGAAAGGAACCTGCGGGCTTACAGCGCCTGCAGTTCCTCGTTGGCGTTGCGCTTTTCCTTGGCCGGCGCCGGAACCGCCGCCGGAGCGGGCGATGCCGCGTTCGCGTCCACCGGCACCTCCAGGTAGGGCAGCTGCAGGGTCTGGCTGGTCAGCGTGCGGATCTCGTTGACCAGCGCGGCGCTGTCGTTGAGCTTGCGCCCGTACGACGGCACGATCTCGCGCAGGCGGGTTTCCCAGCCGGCCTTCATCTGCTCCGGGAAGGCCTTGGCCATCAGGTCAAGCATGATCGGCGGCGAGGTCGACGCGCCCGGCGACGCGCCAAGCAGGGCGGCGAGGGTGTGGTCCTTGTCGGTCACGATCTCGGTACCGAACTGCAGCACCGGGCCCTTCAGCGGATCGCGCTTGATGATCTGCACGCGCTGGCCGGCGGTGACCAGCTTCCAGTCACCCGGCTTGGCATTGGGGAAGTACTTGACCAGTTCGGCCTGGCGGTCGGCATCGTTCAGGCGCGCCTGTCCCATCAGGTACTGCACCAGGTCCAGGTTGTCCTTGCCCACTTCCAGCATCGGGCCAACGTTGTTGTGGGTGACCGAGGAATACAGGTCCCACCACGAGCCGTGCTTGAGGAACTTGGTGCTGTACAGCGCGAACGGCCCGAACAGGACCACCGGCTTGCCGTCCAGCTTGCGTGCATCCAGGTGCGGCACCGACATCGGCGGCGAACCGGTTTCGGCCATGCCGTAGGCCTTCACCCCATGGCGCGATGTCACGCCCTGGCCCTGGAAGGCGAGGAACTGGCCGCCGACCGGGAAGCCGGCGTAGTCCTTCGATTCCGGAATGCCCGACATCTGCAGCAGCTTCAGTGCGGCGCCACCGGCACCGATGAACACGAAGCGGGCGTGGGTGGTGGATTCGGTGCCGGCCTTGAGGTCCTTCACCGTCACGTTCCAGCTCTTGTCGGCGTTCTGCCGCAGCGCGCTCACTTCATGGTTCAGGTGCAGGCTGAAGTTCGGGCTGCGCTGCAGGCCGGCGGTCAGCTGGCGGGTGATCACGCCGAAGTTGACGTCGGTGCCCAGCGGCATCCAGGTTGCGGCAACCTTCTGCTTCGGGTCACGGCCTTCCATCAGCAGCGGGGCCCACTGCTTGATCTGGGCCGGATCCTCGGAGTACTGCATGCCGTAGAACAGCGGGTTCTTGACCAGGGCCTGCTGGCGCTTGTGCAGGTAGGCGATGTTGTCATCGCCCCAGACGAAGCTCATGTGCGGGGTCGGGTTGATGAAGTCGCTGGGCTGGCTCAGCCGGCCCTCCTTCACCTGGTGCGACCAGAACTGGCGCGAGACCTCGAACGATTCGGCGATGCCGACCGCGCGCTTGGTCTCGATGCTGCCGTCGGGCAGTTCCGGGGTGTAGTTCAGTTCGGCGAACGCCGAGTGGCCGGTGCCGGCGTTGTTCCAGCCATCGGAGCTTTCACCGGCGACGCCGTCGAGGCGTTCGTAGACCTGGATGTTCCAGTCCGGCTGCAGCTCCTGCAGGTAGGTGGCCAGGGTGATGCTCATGATGCCGGCGCCGACCAGCACAACATCGACGGGCTTGTCGTTGCTGGCGGCAGGCACCGAGCGCTGGGTCAGCGGCCAGTACAGGAACAGCGCGGCGGCCAGCAACAGCAGCACGAGCAGGGCGAGAAGAGCCTTGCCAAATTTCTTCATGGGGGCGGGATCGTTGGCGGAGGGGAAGGGGTCAGGATGCGCGTGGGGCAGGGAAAGGGCGTGAAGAAACAACGCCTTGCATCATCCACCGATGATTCTAACCGGATCCGGTCCTTTTTTGATGCAACGCAGCATCCGACGTTTCGCGGCGCTGCCACATGGGCGGCAGGCGATGCCCGGCGACAGTGGGATCAGACCAGTTCAAGGATCTCGTCGCCAGCCTCATCGACCCCGCCGGTCGGGCGCCAGCCCAGGCGGCGGTAGAAGCCGTGCGAGCGCGAACGCGGGTCGGCCGAGCAGGCCAGGAACAGCCGCCGGTGGCCGGCATCGCGGGTCAGGCTGACCACTTCCTGCAGCAGCTGGCGGCCGATGCCGCGGCCCTCGTAGTCCGGCAGCAGGGCCAGCACCAGCACCTCGCCGCTGTCGCGGTCGGCGAAGCAGTAGCCGGCCATGCGCTCGCCCTCCCAGGCGACGCGGCCGATCGAATCGCCCTGGGCGATGCCGGCCGCCCAGCTGTCCACAGTGATGCCCAGCTGGGCCAGCTGCTCGGCGCTGAAGGCGTTCTCGCGGGTGCGCCCACGCAGGTCGATGCAGGCAGCGGCATCCTCGGGGCGGGCGTCGCGCAGGTACACGGGCATGCCGGACATCCTTGTAATGGTCGGCCCGCCAGTATCCGCATCGCGCATGGACCCGGTGTGTAGGCTTGATGGAGATCCGATGGAGCCCCGAAAAAGGGGACGGAGGGGATTAAGCCGTATTTGCCTTGGATGTCGTATTGGCCTTAAGCGACTTAATCCCCTCCGTCCCCTTTTTGCGCTGTGCGTCAGCGCTTGCGCCGGATCAATGCCGAGGATGCATCCAGCACGGCGCGGGTCAGCAGGGCCATGGTCTGCACGTCGCCCTTCCAGTGCTGCCAGTACAGCGGCACGTCTTCCCACGCGCGCTGGCGTACGTAGACCAGGCGGCCGGCGTCCAGGTGCCGCTTGACCAGCGGCAATGGGTTCATCGTCCAGCCCATGCCGCCCAGGTTGGCCTGCACGAAGGCGCGGGTGGAGGGAATCCACCAGGTCGGTGCGGTGCTGGGCAGGTCATCGCCGGCCATGCGCCGGGCGAAGCGCGACTGCATTTCGTCCTTGCGGTTGAACACCAGAACCGGTGCCTGCGCCAGTGCCTGCGCGGTCACGCCCTTGGCGAAGTAGCGTTCGCGGAACTCGGGGGTGCAGGTCGCCGCGTAACGGATGCTGCCCAGCGCGTGGATCTGGCAGCCCTGCACCGGCTCGTCCAGCGTGGTCACCGCACCCAGCACCGTGCCCTGGCGCAGCAGTTCGACGGTGTGGTCCTGGTCCTCCACGCGCAGGTCCAGAGTGGTCCCGGTACCCTGCGCGAACTGCGCCGCGGCCTGCGGAAACCAGGTTTCCAGACTGTCGTGGTTCACTGCCACCGGGATGCTGGCCTGGGGCAGGTCCTCGTCGGCCAGGCCCATGCGGTGCAGCGCATCGTGTTCCAGCAGGGCGGTCTGCTCGGCCAGCTGCACCAGCAACTGGCCCTCGGCGGTCGCGGTGGCCGGGGTGCCACGCTTGACCAGCAGGCGGCCGATCCGGTCCTCCAGTGCCTTGACCCGCTGCGAGATGGCCGAGGGCGTGACATTCAGCGATTGCGCGGCGCGGTCGAAGCTGCCTTCGCGGATCACCGCGGCCAGGGCGCGCAGCTGGGCGTGATCGATGCGCATCGAATTAAGCTCCGCTAATGTTGGTTTAGGAAGTTTAGCTCGTCTTTTTCATGTTGCGGCGCGACAATGGCGCCCGTTCCGGTGCTGTCCGCCTTCGCGAGGCACCGTCCCCCAAGCAATACAAGGCAGTGAATCCCATGTTCTCGGTCATCTCCGCCAGCACCGGCCTCGGTGCCTGGTTCTCTGGTGCAGCCACCGGCATCGGCCTGTTCGCCGTGGTCGGGGCCCAGAGCGCCTTCATTCTGCGCCAGGGCATCCTGCGCAAGCACATCGTGCCGGTGGTCGCCACCTGCGCGGCCATCGATGCCATCTTCATCTTTGCCAGCGTGGCCGGCCTGCGCACGCTCACTTCAGCGCTGCCGTGGCTGACCACCGCCGTGCTGTGGACCGGTGTCGCGTTCCTGGCCTGGTATGCGATGAAGTCGGCACGCCGTGCGATCGCCGGCGGCGGTGGCATGGGCGAGGCCGACAGCGACGACGGCAGCCGCCGCGCGGTGCTGATGGCCGCGGTCGGCTTCTCGCTGATCAACCCGCACTTCTGGCTGGACATGATGGTGATCGGCTCCATCGCCGAGAACTTCGGCAATGCCCGCATGGCCTTCGCTGCGGGCGTGGTCACGGCCAGCTGCCTGTGGCTGACCGCGCAGGGCCTCGGCGCACGCCTGCTGGCGCCGCTGTTCACCAAGCCCAGCACCTGGCGCGTGCTCGACGGCACCATCGCCGTGATCCTCAGCATCCTGGCCCTCATGTTGGCGGTGCGCGGGGTCCACTGACCCGGCGCACGCCCCCCGAACCCACGTCCTGACTCTCTCTCCAAGGTAGTGGCAACGACGGCACCGGCAACGGTGCCGTCGTCTTTTCCGGCTCTGGCGGGAAACCCATTGCCCTGCCTAGAATCGGAGACCAGGACAAGGTGTCCACAGGAGCAGGGGAAGGATGCACAGGACGATTCTGGCGGCCGCACTGGCCGTCATCGGGGGCGTTGCCGCAGGCAGCGCGGGGGCGGTGGAGCTGACGCAGTACCTGCGCCGGGAGACCTTCACCGACATCAAGATCTCGCCGGGGGGCGAGTACGTAGCGGCAACGGTGCCGAGGGAGGACAGCACCGCGATCGCGATCCTGCGCCTGAAGGACAAGGAGGTGGTCGGCAGTTTCTGGCCGCCCAGCCGCAACCACGCGCAGGAATTCGATTGGGTCAGCAACGAGCGCCTGTTGATCGGCCTGGCCCAGAAGTGGGGCTCGCTCGACCAACCCAATCCCACCGGCGAACTCTATGCCATCGACGCCAACGGCAACCGCGGCGAACTGCTGGTCGGCTATCGCGTCGAAAGCAAGGGCCCGGGGACCCGCATCCAGCCGAAGAAGGTCGAAGCAGTGGCCGCCTTCCTGGCCGACGACCTGCCGGGCGACGAGCGCAACGTGCTGGTGACCGTATGGCCGCTGGCCGAGGATCCGTACACCCGCGTAGATCGCATGGATGTGACTACGGGTCGTCGCTCGCGGGTGGCGTCCTCGCCGGTACGGCGCGGCGAGTTCACCACCGACGGCGCCGGCGAAGTGCGCTTCGTGCATGGCTCGGGCAGCGACAACATCAACAAGCTGTACTTCCGCGAACGCAGTGGCGACAGCTGGAAGCTGATCAACGACGAGGCCGTCAGCAAGCGCATCGAAACCGCCCTCGGCTTCTCGGCCGATGACAGCCTGGCCTACCTCAACGTCGAGCAGACCCAGGGCCCGGACGCGATCGTCAGCTGGAACCCGCAGACCGGCGAGCGTGCCACGCTGCTGCGCGACGAGGTGGTCAATCCGTATCGGATCATCCATCGGCCCGGCACCCACGTGCCGGTGGGCGCGCTCTATCTCGGCGATACGCCGCGTACCCGGTTCTTCGACGAGAAGTCGCCGGAGGCGCGCCTGTACCGCAGCCTGGAAGCCGCCTTCGGAGGGCCGGTCTACATCACCTCCAGCACCCGCGATGGCCGTGTCGTGCTGGTGGAAACCTGGTCGGGCTCGAACCCGGGCGATTTCTACGTCTACGACACGGTGGCGCGCAAGGCTGACCACCTGATCAGCCGCAGCGACTGGATTGACGTGGACCGCAGTGCCAGCGTGAAGCCGATTGCACTGAAGGCGCGGGACGGGCTGCCGTTGCATGGCTTCCTGACCCTGCCGGCCGGCAGCAACGGCCGCAACGTGCCGATGGTGGTGATGCCGCATGGCGGTCCGTTCGACATCTTCGATTCCGGCCAGTACGACCGCGAAACCCAGATGCTGGCCGCCGCCGGGTATGCGGTGCTGCAGGTCAACTTCCGTGGGTCGGGCAATTACGGCCGGGCCCACACCCAGGCCGGTGCGCAGCAGTGGGGCGCGGCGATGCAGGACGATGTCACCGATGCCACCCGCTGGGCAATCAGCGAAGGCATCGCCGATGCTCGTCGCATCTGCATCTATGGCGCCAGCTACGGGGCCTACGCGGCGATGATGGGGGCCGCCCGCGAACCCGGGCTGTATCAGTGCGCGGCCGGCTATGTGGGGGTCTACGACCTGCCGATGATGTACACCCGTGGCGATATTCAGGACCGCGGCTCAGGCGTGACCTACCTGCGCGAATGGCTGGGTGATCCGGCCAAGCTGGGCGCGGTGTCGCCGGTGAACCTGGCCGAACGGATCAAGGTGCCGGTGTTCCTCGCGGCCGGTGGCGAAGACAAGCGTGCGCCGATCCAGCATACCGAGCGCATGGAAGCGGCGCTCAAGCGCGCCGGCACACCGGTGGAAAGCCTGTACTACAAGACCGAAGGCCACGGCTTCTACACCGAGGCGCATCGCAGCGAGTACTACGACAAGCTGCTGGCGTTCCTGGCGCGCAGCCTGGGGGGCAAGACCGCGACGACCGCGCCCGTGGCCGGCAAGGACAAGGCGCCCTGAGCTGACAGGGCGGCGGATGAATTTTCCGCCGCCCTGGTCTTCCGCACGCGGGACTTACTTCACCCCGTGCATCATCTTCTTCAGCAGCGGCGCGGCGATGAAGGCCGCCAACGCGCAACCCAGGCCGATCCACATCAGCAGCCAGAACAGGTGCGCGTAGGCACCGGCGGCAGCCACCATGTCCAGCGATTCGCCTTCCGGCACCTCGATCGCGGCCAGCTTGCCGAACAGCGCGGCCAGCGTTTCCGAGAATGCGGTGGCCAGGAACCAGGTGCCCATCATCAGGCTCATCACCCGCGGCACGGCCAGCTGGGTCACCGCCGACAGGCCGACCGGCGAGAGGCACATCTCGCCGCTGGCCAGCAGGAAGTAGGCCAGCACCAGCCACCACACGCTGGCCATCTCGCCGGTGGCGCCCACCTGCTGTGCGGCCAGCGCCAGCGGCACGAACGACAGCGCGCCGATCACCAGGCCCCAGGCCGACTTCACCGGCTTGCCCGGTTCCCAGCCGCGGCGGTCCATCCACGTCCACAGCGCGGCGAAGGCCGGAGCGAGCAGCACCAGGAACAGGCCGCCGAGGTAGGTCAGCGAGCCGGCGGTCTGCGGAATCACCAGGCAGTCGCGCACCAGCAGCACCAGCATCAGTACGACGATGGCGGCGAAGAACGTGCGCGGCGCGGCCGAGCCCGGGCGCCGTTCCGACAGGCGCGCGCTGACCACGAAGCCGAGCGGTGCCAGCAGCAGCGAGAGGATCGACCACGGCAGCGGCGTGCCGCCGGTGATCACCAGCGAGGGCACGATGTCCTTGGTCAGCAGGCGGTCGGTGAAGGTCACCCACGAGCCGTAGGACTGCTCGTACATCGTGAAGAACACCAGCGCCATGAAGATCAGCACCATCAGCGCGATCATCTGCTGGCGCTGCACCGGCGTGCATTTCGTGCCGGTGAACCAGGCGAACCAGACCAGCACGCCCCCCAGCACCACCAGCATCAGCATCAGCGCCAGGCTGATCTCACCGCCCAGCGCGAACGCGCCGTTGCCGGCGGCCCACATCAGCCATGCCACCGGCAGCACGCCGAGCACCGCGCACAGATAGATGAGCCATTCGCGTGGCAGGCCCAGCACCTTCTGCTTCAGCGCCGCCGGTTGCGGCGGTTCGGCATGGCCCTGCAGGTACTTCTGGCCCCACAGGAACATCGCCAGGCCGGCCAGCATGCCGATGCCGGCCGCACCGAAACCGTACTTCCAGCCGTAGGCCTCACCGAGGAAGCCACACACCAGGGACGAGAACAGCGCGCCGAGGTTGATGCCGGCGTAGAACAGCGAAAAGCCCGAGTCGCGACGCGGGTCGTCCTTGGCGTACAGCTTGCCGACAATGGTGGAGATGTTCGGCTTCAGGAATCCGACGCCCATGATGATCAGCGCCAGCGACAGGTAGGTCACCGCCAGCGCCGAGGTGTCGCGCACCACTTCGCCGTTCACCCGGTACGCGGCGTGGCCCTCGAAGGCCATGCCGAGGTGGCCGAGTACCAGCAGGATGCCGCCGAACAGCACTGCCCGGCGCATGCCCAGCCAGCGGTCGGCCAGCATGCCGCCGAACACCGGGATGCAGTACACCAGGCCACCGTAGGCACCGAGCAGGTCCAGGCCGGCCTTGTCGCCGAACAGGTGGTATTTGGTCAGGTACAGCAGCAACAGCGCCTTCATGCCGTAGAAGGAGAAGCGCTCCCACATTTCAGTGAAGAAGCAGACGTAGACGCCCTTGGGGTGGCCCAGGAAGTCGTCGGAAGCAGAGGCGGCAACGGTCATCGACGGCGGGGACAGCGGAAAGGGCGCGATTATAGGCCTCTGGGCCTGGGCAGGCAGCCGCCGGTGGATCCACGCCATGCAGGGATGGCGCTCCCCCGGCGGGCACCGCTCACAGGTATCGCAACCAAGGCAGATCGCGCCTTCGCGCTTTGAACCGCGCGAAGGCCCGCGTCGGCGGGTACAGCACCACCGCCAGCGCACAGGCCACCAGCAGCAGGCCGCTGACCGAATCCAGGGCATACAGTTCGCCATGGGTCGGCCCCCAGGCCGCCAACGCGGCCAGGTACAGCCCTTTCAGCACGTACAGGTGCAGCAGGTAGAAGAACATCGGCGCGGCGCCGATATCGGACAGCGGGCGCAGCGCACGCGCGAGGGGCGGCCATTCGTACAAGCGCAGCAGCAACAGCCCCACGCCCAGGGTCTGCAACAGGAACTGCAATGACGGCGGGTACTTGGTGACGTTGAAGATGCTCAACCACGTGCGCAGCGTAGTGGTCTGGTACGACCAGGGAGCATCCCCATACTGGTTGGCGAACCGCAGCAGCGCGAACAGGGCCAGCGCGCCGACGCCTGCCCACAGCAGCCAGCGCTGGCGCTGCTCCGGCGCGCGCGCGCGGCCGAACCAGGGCCCCATCAGATAACCCAGCGCAATCACCCCGATCCACGGCAGTACCGGGTAGGAGGTGCGCAGGCGCAGCGCGCCGGCCTCGATCCAGTCGCGCTGGTGCAGCACTTTCCACAGCACCGCCAGCAGGCCGTTTCCTTCCACCCGCACACCATCCAGCAGGTTGTGCCCGGCCACCACCGCGACCGCGACCGCCAGCAGCACGGGGCGGGGCAGCCACAGCAGCCCGGCCAGCGCGATCATGCTCAGCCCGATGGCCCAGATCACCTGCAGGTACAGCGTTTCCGGCGGCAGCTGGAAGGTCCAGGCGAAATTCACCAGGGTCAGTTCCAGCACCACCAGGAACAGCCCGCGCTTGAGCAGGAACGCAGCTGTGGCCCCGCGCGGATCCGCCTGGCGCTGGCCGTACAGCCAGGCCGACAGCCCGGTCAGCAGCACGAACACGGGGGCGCACAGGTGGGCCAGCAGACGGCAGGCGAACAGCGCAGGGGAGACCGTCGCCGCGTCCATCGGGTCGCTCACCTGGTGCTGCAGGAAGAAGGTCTCGCGCACGTGGTCCAGCAGCATCAACAGCATCACGGTGCCGCGCAGCTGGTCGATGGAGGCCAGGCGGGGGGAGGGGGAAAGGGGCATGCGATGCAGTAACAACAAGGTATCATTAAGATATAACATATCATTTACGGCGTGCCCAGCCGGACTTTGCCGGGTCGGTCGATTGCCGGTCCACGTACCGGCCCATTGCGCCGCAGCACACGCCCCCATCCTTTGGCACGCTGGACTTGATCTGCCCTGAACGCTAGCGTGGCAGGGATTTTTTGCCAGCAGGGGCTTCCATGAACCACGACGCTGCGCCCAAGCAGCTCACCTTCCGCGCAGTGGCCCTGGCCATCGTGCTGGCGGTGGTGCTGTCGGCCGCAAACGCCTACCTCGGTCTGTTCGCAGGCCTGACCATCGCCACCGCCATTCCCGCCGCGGTGATTTCCATGGGCGTGCTGCGCCTGCTGGGCGGTGGCTCCATCCTCGAGAACAACATCGTGCAGACCGGCGCCTCGGCCGGTTCATCGATCGCCGCCGGTGTGATCTTCACCATCCCGGCGCTGGTGATCATGGGCTACTGGCCGGACTTCAAGTACTGGTGGGTGCTGGGCATCGCCGGCCTCGGTGGCCTGTTGGGCGTGCTGTTCTCGGTGCCGCTGCGCCGTTCGATGATTGTCGAAGACCCGCTGCCGTTCCCGGAAGGCAAGGCTGCGGCCGAAGTGCTCAAGGCCGGTGAGAACCCGGGCCCGGGCCTGAAGATCCTCGGCCTGTCGGCGGTGATCGGTGCCTTCGTCAAGCTGGCCGCGGAAAGCGGCATGCGCCTGATTCCCGATGCCTGGGCCACCTCGGCCTACGTCGGCAGTTCCAAGGTCACCGCCTTCATCGGCACCAACCTGTCGCCGGCACTGCTGGGCGTGGGCTACATCGTCGGCCTCAACGTCGGCATCGTGGTGGTGTCCGGCTCGATCCTGACTTGGCACATTGCCATCCCGATCTACCAGGCGTTCTTCATGAACACCGACCCGGCGCTGGCCGCGTCGGTTGCCGCTGCCTCGTCCACCGAGGCCGCGTTCGCCATCTGGGGCGCGAAGATGCGCTACCTGGGCGTCGGTGCGATGCTGATCGGTGGCATCTGGACCCTGATCTCGCTCCGCAAGTCGCTGCTCAACGGCGTCAAGAGCGGCTTTGCCGCCGCCCGCAAGAGCGGTGGCCCGGTGCTGGCGCACACCGAGCGCGACCTGCCGATGAAGTGGATGCTGGTCGCCCTGGTGGTGTTCGTGCTGCCGCTGCTGGCCCTGTACCAGGCCATCGTCGGCCAGTGGCACGTGTCCATCCCGATGACCCTCATCATGATCGTCGCCGGCTTCCTGTTCGTTTCGGTCTCGGCCTACCTGGCTGGCCTGATCGGCTCGTCCAACAACCCGGTTTCGGGCATCACCATCTCCACCATCCTGTTCGCTTCGGCCGTGCTGGTGGTGCTGCTGGGCAAGGATGGCCTGCAGCCGGTCGGCGCCTTCGGCGCGCCGCTGGGCGCGGTGGCCGCGATCATGATCGGCGCGGTGGTGTGCTGTGCTGCAGCGGTCGGCGGTGACAACCTGCAGGACCTCAAGGCCGGTTACATCGTCGGTGCCACCCCGTGGAAGCAGCAGCTGATGCTGGGCATCGGTGCGTTCTCGTGCGCGCTGATCATGGCCCCGGTGCTGAACCTGCTGGCCACCGCCTACGGCATCGGCGTGAAGTCGGAGCTGCACCCGAACGCGCTGGCCGCGCCGCAGGCCAACCTGATGGCCTCGGTGGCCAAGGGCCTGTTCGGTGGTGAACTGCCGTGGACCTTCATCGGCATCGGTGCCGTGGTCGGTGCCGCCATCATCGCGTTCGACAGCTGGCTGAAGTCGCGCAACGCCCGCTTCCGCGTGCCGGTGCTGGCCGCCGCCATCGGCATCTACCTGCCGCTGGAACTGATGGTGCCGATCTTCCTCGGCGGCCTGATCGCCTACCTCGTCGAGCGCTTCCACAAGGTGCGTGCCGATGACGAAGAAGGTCGCGACCGCGTGCACAAGCCGGGCGTGCTGTTCGCCGCCGGCCTGATCACCGGTGAGGCACTGATGGGCATCGCCATCGCGATTCCGATCGTGGTGAGCAGTCGCGCCGACGTGCTGGCCGTGCCGTTCCACCTGCCGGGCGCACAGTGGATCGGCCTGGCCGTGCTGTTCCTGGTCGGCTGGCTGATCTACCGCACCGGCAAGCGCGCCATGGCGTAAGGGTTGGGGTCGGATCCCTTCCCGCAGGGAAGGGCTCTGACCCCGGGTTGACAGCGTCTGGGGTCAGAGCCGATTCCGTCGGAATCGGATCCGACCCCGGTGTCCCCACAAACCGCGCCACGGCGCGGTTTGCTTTTTCTGGCGGCGGGGCCGCGCCCCACCGGCAGCCATGACCGATGGCCTTGGCAGCCCCGGCCGCACGGGCCTACCATCGGTTTTTTGCCGTCCTGCGGAGACCCCGATGAAACTGCGTCATGCCCTGCTGCCACTGAGCCTGCTGGCCGCCCTGCCCAGCGTCGCCGCTGCCCGTGGCCTGGAAGTCCGCGACATGGTGGCCATGGACCGCGTCTCCGCGCCGGTACTGACCGCTGACGGCGGCACCGTGGTGTTCGCCAAGCGCAGCGTGGATGCCAACCTGAAGGCCTCCACCGCGCTGTACGCGCGCAACCTGCGTACCCGCGACGCAGCGCCGCCGAAGCAGATCACCCCGGCCGGCTGGAACGTCAATTCCGCTTCGCTGTCGGCCGATGGCCAGACCGTGTATTTCCTCAGCGCCAGGAACGGCAGCCAGCAGTTGTACGCGCAGCCGGTCAGCGGCGGCGCCCCGCGCCAGCTGACCGACTTCCCGGTCGACGTGGACAGCTACCACGTGTCGCCGCAGGACGACCGCGTGCTGTTCAGCGCCGGCGTGTTCCAGGCCTGTGCCTCGGACCTGACCTGCACCGAGAAGAAGCTCAAGGACGTCGCCGGCGCCAAGGCCAGTGGAAAGGTCTTCGATTCGCTGTTCGTGCGCCACTGGGATACCTGGAACGACGGCCGCCGCAACACCCTGTTCGTCGCGCCGCTGCCGGCAGCCAAGGCCGGTCCGGTCAAGGGCGCTTCCGCGCTGAGCGCCACCATCGACGGTGATGCCCCGTCCAAGCCGTTCGGCGGCAATGATGATTTCGCGTGGTCGCCGGATGGCGCCAGCGTGGTCGCCAGCATCCGCGTGGCCGGCAAGCAGGAGCCGTGGTCGACCAACTTCGACCTGTACCGCTTCGACGCGGCGGGCAAGCAGGCGCCGGTCAACCTGACCGCCTCCAACCCGGCCTGGGATGCCGGCCCGGTGTTCAGTGCCGACGGCAAGACCCTGTTCTACCGCGCGATGAAGCGCCCGGGCTTCGAGGCTGACCGCTTCGGCCTGATGGCGATGGACCTGGCCAGTGGCAAGACCCGCGAGATCGCCCCGCAGTGGGATCGTTCGGCTGGCGGCATCACCCTGTCCGCCGACGGCGCCAGCATCTACACCACTGCCGATGACCTCGGCGAACACCCGCTGTTCCAGATCGACGTGGCCAGCGGCAAGGCCACCAAGCTGATCGGCGACGGCAGCGTGACCTCGGTCGATGTGGCCGGCAACAGCGTGGCGATCACCCGCAACAGCCTGAAGAGCAACGACCAGGTGCTGGTTGGCTTGCTGCCGGCCGCGGGCGAAGCCATCGGCGAGCTGCGCGCGCTGACCCCGGCCGCTGGTGAGGTGCTCAAGGATGTCAGCTTCGGCGACTACGAGCAGTTCGAGTTCAAGGGCTGGAACAACGACACCGTGCATGGCTACGTGGTCAAGCCGCACAACTACCAGGAAGGCAAGTCGTACCCGGTCGCGTTCCTGATCCACGGCGGCCCGCAGGGCAGCTTCGGCAATGGCTGGAGCTACCGCTGGAATCCGCAGACCTACGCGGGCCAGGGCTATGCGGTGGTGATGATCGACTTCCACGGCTCCACCGGCTACGGCCAGGCGTTCACCGATGCGATCAGCCAGCACTGGGGCGACCGCCCGCTGGAAGACCTGCAGAAGGGCTGGGATGCGGCGCTGAAGAAGTATTCCTTCCTCAATGGTGACAAGGCCTGTGCGCTGGGCGCCAGCTACGGCGGCTTCATGGTCAACTGGATTGCCGGCAACTGGAACGGCCCGTTCAAGTGCCTGGTCAACCATGACGGCGTGTTCGACCAGCGCATGATGGGCTACGCCACCGAAGAACTGTGGTTCACCGAGTGGGAGCAGGGCGGTACGCCGTACCAGAAGGCGGCGAACTACGAGAAGTTCAACCCGGTCAACCACGTGGCGGACTGGAAGAAGCCGATCCTGGTCATCCACGGCCAGCAGGACTTCCGCATCCCGGTCGAGCAGGGCCTGGCCGCGTTCACCGCTGCCCAGCGCCAGGGCATCGAATCGAAGTTCCTGTACTTCCCGGATGAAAACCACTGGGTGCTGAAGCCGAACAACAGCATCCTGTGGCATGACACCGTCAATGCCTGGCTGAAGCAGCACATCGGCAACTGATGGTTGCGGCGCCGCCCTCCGGGGCGGCGCTTCTGTTTCACCATCTGCTTTACCGGTGGGTGCCGACCGTTGGTCGGCACACCTTCCTGATCTGCCGCCACCAGCAGCCGGCCAGCGGCCGGCTCTACCAGAGCGCCTGCATGCCTTCGACTGCCCTGATCCAGAACGACATCGTCGTCTTCGGTTTGATCGCCGCCACTCTTGGCGCCGTGTTCTGGACCGCCTCGCGCGAGCAGGGGCTGTGGAAGCGCTTCTATACGTTCGTGCCAGCGCTGCTGCTGTGCTACCTGATTCCCGGCATCTACAACACCGTCGGCCTGATCGACGGCCAGAACACCAAGCTCTACAACCCGATCGCGCGCGACATTCTGTTGCCGGCGGCGCTGATCCTGCTGACCCTGGCAGTGGATATCAAGGGCATCCTGCGGCTCGGCCCGAAGCTGGTACTGATGTACCTGGGCGCCTCGGCCAGCATCATGCTCGGTGCGGTGGTGGCGTTCCTGGTGATGCGCGCGATCCATCCCGACACCGTGGCCGGCGATACCTGGGCCGGCATGGCGGCACTGGCCGGCAGCTGGATCGGTGGTGGTGCCAACATGCTGGCGATGCGCGAAGTGTTCGACGTCAACGCGACCACCTTTGGCCAGTTCGCGGTGGTCGATGTCGGCGTCGGTTACGTGTGGATGGCCGCGCTGATCTTCCTGGCAGGACGTGCAGCGAAGATCGATGCACGCAGTGGCGCTGATACCTCGGCCATCGATGAACTGAAGGAGCGCATCGCGCGCTTCCAGGCCGAGCACGAACGCATTCCCAGCCTGACCGACCTGATGCTGATCGTGGCGGTGGCCTTCGGCGGCGTCGGCCTGTCGCATGCGATCGGTGCGCCGCTGGCGGCCTGGTTCAAGGCCAACGTCAGCTGGGCGTCGCAGTTCAGCCTGGACGCGCCGTTCGTGTGGGTGGTGGTGCTGTCGACCACGCTGGGCCTGAGCCTGAGTTTCACCCGCGCACGCAACCTGGAAGGGGCGGGTGCATCGCGGCTGGGTTCGTTGCTGCTGTACTTCCTGATCGCCTGCATCGGCATGCAGATGGATCTGCTGGCGCTGCTGGATCGCCCGTGGCTGTTCCTGCTTGGCCTGATCTGGATTGCCGTGCACATCGTGCTGCTGTGGTGCCTGGGCAAGCTGCTGAAGGTGCCGTTCTTCTATTTCGCCGTCGGTTCGCAGTCGAACATCGGTGGCCCGGCCTCGGCGCCGGTGGTGGCGTCCGCGTTCCATCCGGCCCTGGCGCCGGTGGGCGTGCTGCTGGGCACGATGGGCTATGCCACCGGCACCTACCTGGCCTACATCGTCGGCATCACCCTGCGCGCACTGGCCGGGCAGGGCTGATACGGCGACGGGGTGATGGGGTCAGATCCCTTTTGCGACGCAAAAGGGATCTGACCCCGGTTCCCGGTGAATCACGCCACCGGCAACCCGCGTTCGATCAACCATGCCTTCGCGTCTTCGGCGTCCTGCTCGAACCACGCTTTCGTAGATCCCAGCCGATACGTATACCCCCAGGCATCCATGTCGGCCATCAGCCGCTGGCTGCCGACGCCGGGCAGCTGCCCGGCCAGCACGATCTGCAGGTAGCAGGTCGCGTCTTCCTCGGCCACCGAGTCGGTGGCATCGGTATGCACCTGCGCCCGCCGCTCCGGCGGCAGTACGATCAGGTGGCAGGCCTCATGCAGCATCGAGTGCACGGGCGTGTCATCGCGCACGTAGACGTTGCTGGCGATGATGCCCGCCTCGGGCTCGCCCCAGTAGCTGCCGGGAATCGGCTCGCCGGCGGCCACGTGGTGCAGCCGCAGGCCATGCGCGGCGAGCAGGCACTGCGCATCGGCGAAGGCGATGTCGCCCACGCAGGTGATGTCCACGGCGGTTGTCGTATCGGTCATGCGGGTCAGGCAGCCCCGCCCATGCAGGCACGGGCGGGGCAGGGGATCAGGGTTTGTCCGGGCCTTCCGGCAGCGCCACGGAGATGTCCAGCACATCGTGCTGGCCATCCTTCACCAGGTCGACCTTCACCGCATCGACGTCGATGTTCACGTACTTCTTGATCACTTCCAGCAGCTCGCGCTGCAGCAGCGGCAGGTAGTCCGGGCCACCACGGTGGCTGCGTTCCTGCGCGATGATGATCTGCAGGCGGTTCTTGGCGGTTTCGGCGGTGGTCTTCTTCGCTTTGAGGAAATCAAACAGGCCCATGCTTACCCTCCGAACAGCTTGCTGAAGAAGCCCTTCTTCTCGACGTTGGTGAAGCGCATCGGGCGTTCTTCGCCGAGGATGCGCGCGACGGCGTCTTCATAGGCCTGGCCGGCAGCGGATTCGACATCCAGGATGACCGGCTCGCCCTTGTTGGAGGCGTTGAGCACGTCGCCCGATTCCGGAATCACGCCGATCGCCTTCAGGCCGAGGACTTCCTCGACGTCGGCGATGCTCAGCATCTCGCCGCTTTCCACGCGCAGCGGGGTGTAGCGGGTCAGCAGCAGGAAGGCCGGCACGTCCTGGCCGGATTCGGCCTTGTGGGTCTTCGAATCGAGCAGGCCGATGATGCGGTCGGAGTCGCGCACCGACGACACTTCCGGGTTCACCACCACCACCGCGCGGTCGGCGAAGTACATCGCCAGGAAGGCGCCCTTCTCGATGCCGGCCGGGGAGTCGCAGATGATGTAGTCGAAGCCGTCGGCGGCCAGGTCCTTCAGGACCTTGCCCACGCCTTCCTGGGTCAGTGCGTCCTTGTCGCGGGTCTGCGAGGCCGCCAGCACGTACAGGTTGTCGAAGCGCTTGTCCTTGATCAGGGCCTGCTTGAGGGTGGCTTCGCCGTGCACGACGTTGACGAAGTCGTACACCACGCGGCGTTCGCAGCCCATGATCAGGTCGAGGTTGCGCAGGCCGACGTCGAAGTCGATCACCGCCACCTTCTTGCCGCGCCGCGCCAGGCCGCAGGCCAGGCTCGCGCTGGAAGTGGTCTTGCCGACGCCGCCCTTGCCGGAGGTGACTACGATGATTTCAGCCAAAGGACTTCTCCTGGTTCTGCATGAGTTTGGTGCTGCGTCAGTCCAGCGCAGCGATCTTGATCTGGTCCTGTTCCAGCCACACCTGGACGGCCTTGCCGCGCAGGTTGTCCGGAACATCGTCCAGTACCTTGTAGTGGCCGGCAATGGCCACCAGTTCCGCATGGAAATCACGGCAGAAGATGCGTGCCGCGGTGTTGCCCTGGGCCCCTGCCAGCGCGCGGCCGCGCAGGGTGCCGTAGATATGGATGCTGCCATCGGCGATGACCTCGGCGCCGGCGCCGACAGTGGCCATCACGGTCAGGTCGCAGTTTTCCGCGTACAGCTGCTGGCCCGAACGCACGTTGCCCAGCTGCATGCGGCCCGGCTGCGGTGCAGCGGCGTCGGCCACCTTGGCCACCGGCGTCGCCGGAGCTGGCTTCGGTTCGGCACGGGCTGCCCGGCGCGGTTCCGGTGCGGGCGGCGGCGGGGCCGGTTCGCCCTCGGCACGCTCGTACTGCGCGCGGAACTTGGCCAGCAGCGGCAGACCGAGCTGCTGGGAGAGCAGGTCGACCGCGCTGGTGCCGTAGGCCAGCGCCACCGGCAGCACCCCGGCGCTGCGCAGGCCGGCGACCAGCGCCTGCGCGGTGGCCACGTCCGGCACCTGGCTCAGGCCGCCGAAGTCGAGGATCACCGCGGCGCGGCCGAACAGCTTCGGGGCGCGGGTCACGCGCTCGCGCATTTCCTGCACGAGACGTTCGACATCAAGGGTACGGATGCGCAGGTTGGCGATGCCCACCTGGCCGATCTTCAGTTCACCGGCCTGTTCGTAATCGAAATTCACCGCCACGCTCAGGTCCCCGTCGGCCGCTGTGCCTGCGCCGGCAGCTGCCGGGCGCGTGTCCATGCCACATCCGGCAGCTTGTCGCCGTAGGTCTCCTGGACCCATGGGTAGCTGCACAGTTCCTTGGCCAGCATGCTGGCGCGCACATCGACCTGCGGCATGGTGTTCTGGCCCAGCTCGCGGAAGCCGAAGCTGCCGTGGAAGAGCAGGGCGGCATCGGCGCCATGGTCGAGGAAGACCTCGCAGGTCATCTGCGGGTAGCGCAGCTCGGCGAAGCTCTGCGCGTCGGCGTAGAACGCACGCCCGACGCCACCGCCACGACGGCGGCTGGCGACCACGATGCGGTCGATATAGAAGAACGGGGTGTCCAGGTGCTGCTTGAACCAGGCGAAATTGCTGCTGTCGTGCTGGCTGTCGCTGCCGAAGCCGATCAGGAAGCCGGCCAGGTTGCCGTCGCGCTCGGCGACGCGGAAATACTCAGCGGTTTCATAGAACAGGCGCAGGCGGGCCGCATCCAGGGGAAGGATGGCCAGGCCAGCGTTGTTGTTCAAAGCCAGGACGGAATCGAGCTCGTGCTCGCGCACGTCGCGGATGACAATCGACATTGTGACTCCGTGGGGTAACGCGGTTGGTCCATCAAGGGACCCTGCGCACGATTATTGCATGCCCGGGGTGGGCTGCGGCATGAACAGGCGACCGGGCAGGCATGACTTCCGTGGGGTGCGGTGCGCAGGCGCGGCCCGTAGAGTGCTGGCATGTTGGGAGTCCTCAGCCATACCCGCGTCCTCCGCCTGGCCGGCCTTTTCACCTGGGTCATGGTCGGCCTGCCCCTGGCGTACTCGCAGTTCGAGAACCTGCACAGCCGCGGTGACATGGGTGGCTGGGCGATCCTGTTGTTCGTCGCCTACCTGTCCTTCGGCACGGCCTACTACTGGTTGACCCGTATCCTGCGCAGCGACAGCCACACCAGCTGGCTGGACCGCGGCCTGCTGCTGTTGCTGACGGTCTCGGCGCTGGGGGTCAGTTTCCTCAGCGGTTCGGGCCTGGGCAGCATCCTGATGATGGTGGCCGCCGGGGTCATTCCGTGGATGCTGTCGGTACGGCTGGGGGTGCTGTGGCTGCTGGTCAGCCAGCTGGCGGTGGCGCCGGTCTATTACCTGCTGCTGCGCTTCCCGCTGTTCGAAGCGGTGATGCAGTCGCTGCTGTACGGCGGCTTCTCCATGTTCATCTTCGTGACCAGCCTGGTTGCACGGCAGCAGACCGAGGCCCGCGACGAGCAGCGCCGGCTCAATTCGGAGCTGCGTGCCACCCGCGCCCTGCTGGCCGAGAGCGCGCGGGTCAACGAGCGCACCCGCATTTCGCGCGAGCTGCACGACCTGCTGGGCCACCAGCTGACTGCGCTGACCCTGAACCTGGAGGTCGCCGGCCACCTGGCCGAGGGCCAGGCGCTGGACCACGTGAAGCGCTCGCACGCGCTGGCCAAGCTGCTGCTGGGCAATGTGCGCGAGGTGGTCAGCCAGCTGCGCGAGACCGGCGCGATCGATCTGGCCGCGGCGCTGCGCCCGCTGACCGAGAACGTGCCCTCGCTGGACATCCAGCTGGAGATCGAGGATCCGTTGAACGTGGAAGACCCGCAGCGGGCCCACGTGCTGCTGCGCTGTACCCAGGAGATGATTACCAACGCGGTGCGCCACGCCGGCGCCCGCCACCTGTGGATCAAGGTGTACCGTGAAGCCCCCGACCGGGTGGTGGTGGAGGCCCGCGACGACGGCGTCGGCGCGGATATGGTCAATGTAGGCAATGGCTTGCGCGGCATGCGCGAGCGCCTGCAACAATGTGGTGGCCAGCTGCAGATCGAAACCCGTCCCGGAGAAGGCTTCCGGCTGCGGGCGACGGTGCCGGCAACGGTGCTGGTGGCGGCCCTTACCAAGGTTCCTGAAGGAGTGCGTTGATGATTCGCGTCTGCCTGGTCGACGACCAAACCCTGGTGCGGCAGGGAATCCGCTCCCTGCTGGCGCTCGACGACGGCATCGAGGTGGTGGCCGAGGCCGGCGACGGCCGGCAGGCGGTCGAGCTGATACCGCAGGTGCGCCCCGACGTGGTGCTGATGGACATGCGCATGCCGGTGATGTCCGGTCTGGAGGCACTGCAGGTGCTGTCGCGGCAGGAACAGCTGCCGCCGACCATCATCCTCACCACGTTCGACGATGACCAGCTGGTGCTGGCCGGGCTCAAGGCCGGTGCCAAGGGCTACCTGCTCAAGGATGTCACCCTGGCGCAGCTGGTCGGTGCCATCCGTACCGTGGCCGACGGCGGTTCGCTGGTGCAGCCGGCGGTGACCCAGCGCCTGCTGTCCGGCCTGGAGCACATGCGCAACGAGTTCGTCAGCCTGGACCGCCCGGACCCGCTGACCGACCGCGAGACCGAGATCCTGCGGCTGATGGCCAGCGGCTTCTCCAACAAGGAGATCGCCAATTCGCTCGGCGTGGCCGAAGGGACCATCAAGAACCACGTGTCCAACATCCTGTCCAAGCTGGGCGTGCGCGACCGTACGCGTGCCGTACTGAAGGCGTTCGAACTCCAGCTGGTCTGAAGAAAATCGTTCAAGTACAAAGACTTGGGTCGTAGTTACGGGTTCCTGCCAAGGTTGCCCCCTACTTGCCGGGTAGCGGTATGCGTTACCCTTCGAATTCTTTTTCCATACAAATACGCAGCCGGCAGGGAAACCGGTGCGCCAATCCCGATAAACAATGCCCGCGAAGCCTGCTAGGATTGGCGCTTCGCTTCAATCAACCCGGCCGTGGGATCGGCCCCGGAGACTCTCTGAATGACCCGTATTATCGAGTTCCTGATCGCCTTGGGGATCGTGGCTGGCCTGTTCGTCATCATTGGCGTATGTCTGCCGGGCGAGCGTCACATCACCGAAAGCATCGAGACCAACCGCAAGATGACGATCGTGTACGACACGGTCAGCAGCCTGCGCCGCTTCAAGGACTGGAACCCGCTGGTACTGCGCGATCCCGCCGTTGAACTGAAGCTGTCCGGCCCGGCCTCCGGTACCGGTGCCACCCTCGACTTCACCTCCAAGGACCTGGGCACCGGTTCCTGGAAGATCACCGAAGCCGAAGAGAACAAGCGTGTTGTGATCGCCATCGAAGACGCCACCAAGGGTCACGACAAGGTCACCACCTTCAACCTGGAGCCGACCGGCAAGGGCGGTCGCAACGTCAAGATCACCCAGGACTACTCGGTGAAGTACGGCTTCGACCTGTTCGGCCGTTACGCCGGCCTGTATGTCAGCCGCCAGATCGGCGACGACATCAAGCTGGGCCTGTCGCGCATCGCCAACATGCTCGCAACCGTGCCGAACGTGGACTACCGCACGCCGGAAGCCCCGCTGACCGACCTGGCCATCGTTGAAGTGCCGGCCGAGAACCTGCTGGTGGTCAACGCCGGCAACGTGGACCGCGGTCAGGACACCATCACCAAGTCCATCAAGGACAACCAGGAGTGGATCAAGCGCGTGATGGAGGCCAATGGCCTTGAAGCCGCCGGCCCGTTCCGCATCATCACCACCGACTTCGGCCAGGAGAAGTACGCCTTCGACATCGCCCAGCCGGTGAAGAAGAAGGGTGCTGAAGGTGCTGCTGCCGACGAGCTGACCGTCAAGATCGACGGCGGCGCTCCGGTCAAGTACGTGCACGTTGCTCCGCACCGTTCGGCGCATGCGGCCTACACCGGCCACATGGCGGGTCTGGACGTGGCCCGCAACGGCCTGCGTGCCTGGGCCGTGACTTCGGGCAACGAAGTCATCGACCGCCCGTACGAAACCTGGAAGGACGGCATCGACAAGTCGTTCACCCCGGAAGCGACCTACGACATCTACTGGGCCGTCAAGTAAGCCTCGGCGGACCCATGTAGTGTTGGACACGAAAACGCGCCGCTCATTGCGGCGCGTTTTTTTTGATCCGGCGCCCGGCAAGGGGCGCTGCGCAAGGAGCCCCCATGTTCAATCTCGAACGTCGTGCACGTAAGCCGTCCCTGCTCGCCTGCCTGGGGGCGCTGCTGGCCGCTGCCTCGATCGGCCTGTCCGCCTACGCCTCGCATGGCGTGGCCGATCCGCTGGCGCAGCAGCACCTGAACATGGCGGCGCTGTACGCGTTCGCGCATGGTGCGGTACTGGTGGCACTGGGGCCACGCGCGCACGGGGCGATCGCACACCTGGCGCTGTACGTGCTGCTGCTGGGTGTGCTGTTGTTTTCAGGCAGCCTGGTGGGCGGGGCGCTGTGGCAGTGGCCGACGCGGATGGCGCCGATCGGTGGCACCAGCATGATGGCCGGCTGGGTGGTGCTGGCGATCAATGCGTTGAGGCGGTGACGGCAATCCGGGTACAGCCGAGCATGGCTCGGCACTACATGGGGGCGTTGCGCGGCAGCTGCTGTAGAGCCGAGCCATGCTCGGCTTCGAGCGAAGCGGCCCGCTTTTGGCTTCGCTCTCTCGTTCCATTCCGCGTGCGGGCGCCACGAGGGGCTCAGCCGTTGGCCGGCCTCCAGCACCAGTGCCAGGGTTCGTAGACGATGCCGTGCGGGTTGTCGCGTGGGTAGCTCAGATGGAAGCCATGCCCGCCGGCATGCACCTGCAGCCAGGCGAACGCGTCGGTGGCTTCAAATGATTCCTCGGCCGGGGCATCGCCCGGTGTGCCGATGTCCAGCGCATGGCCGCTGTGGTGTTCGCTGAACCCCGGCGCTGCATTGACCTTCAGGATCTCCGTCACGCTCAACCCACGTGCCAGCTTCCGCTCGAAGATGCCCAGCTGGTAGGCATGGCTGCGGAAGCCGGAAATTGCGTCGAGCGCGATGCCCTCCCGTGCCGCCTGCAGGCGCATCCGCCGCCATCCCTGCGCGGCGCCACGGCGCAGCCACAGCGGGCGGCCGAAGCGGTCACGGCCGGCGAAGTGCAGCAGGCACGGTTCGGGCTCCAGTGGCAGGCCGCTGTCGTCGGCATAGCGCTGTGCATCCAGGCCCAGTTGCTGCAGGCGTTGCTGCAGCCCGGCCAGCGGCAGCCACTGTTCCTGCAGCGCAGCGCCGAACGGACGTGCCGCCGCTGCATCGAGCAGCGCCAGTGCGTCCTCGGCCCCGGGCTCGCGCGGCAGGCGTGGCACCAGCGAATGCACGCCATGCGTCGTTACCGCCGCCAGGTAGCGGCCATCGCGCTTGCGCCGCAGCACCCACTGTGCCTGCGACAGCAGGCGGGCATCCAGGTTGCTTCGTGCGCGCA
Organism: Stenotrophomonas maltophilia D457; assembly: GCF_000284595.1. Classification (GTDB taxonomy): domain Bacteria; phylum Pseudomonadota; class Gammaproteobacteria; order Xanthomonadales; family Xanthomonadaceae; genus Stenotrophomonas; species Stenotrophomonas muris. The sequence goes on from NC_017671.1 coordinate 1,302,001, forward strand.
GCAGGTGGGCGGGCCACAGCTCGATGGCCTCGGTATTGATCAGCAGGGGGGCGCGTCGTTGCATCGCCGCAGCTTACCGCCGAGGCGCCGGTGCGGCCACCTTGCGCAGTGCGTCCAGCAGCACCTGCGGCCGCTCCAGGCTGAGCAGCAGCGTGCTGCCATCGCTGACCGGCAGGGCGAGAACGCGCGTGCGGTCGGTGACCAGCGCGAACCCCTTGCCGCCGCCCTGCAGGCGGAAGTGGCCGGAATAGAAGCCCGGCATCGCATAGCCATTGGTCTTGAAACGAATGCCATAGCGGCGGTCACGCTGCAGGTCGACCACCTCGGCCTGGTCCAGCCGCAGCTGTGCCACCGGAACGCGGCGGCGGTACATCGTCGAGCGCACGTCCAGCACGTCGTCGGCCAGTTCCACCCGGCGGCGGAAGAACGCCGCGCCCAACCCGATGCCGAGCGCGGCGATCACCAGCAGGCTCCAGGCGGCACTGCCGCCCATCCGGAACCAGGGCGGCGACAGCGTCACTTCGATCCAGGGCGCCGTGGCCGGTGCCTTGTACAACTGCGCATACAGGCAGGCCACGAAGGCGGCGAGCAGGGGCAGCACGATCCACAGCACGCGCAACGGCGAACTCTCGGCCACCTCGTACTGCTTTGGATCGCTGGCACCCATGGCTCAGGCCTCCTTCTTGAATACCAGCATCGCCGGGCGCATCGGTGCGGGGATGATGATGTTGACCAGCTCCCAGCCCAGTTGGCCCTGGCGGCTCAGTTCGCTCTGGATGTCCTCGGCCTTGAGCTGGCCCATCATGGACGTCTTGACCTCGATCGTCTGGTAGCTCCAGCGCTTGCTCATTCCTTGTCCCCCGAAGATGGCGTGGGTTTCGGCAGGCGTCCTGCCTTGCGCAGGGCGTCGCGCAGCACGTATTCGATCTGTGCGTTGAGGCTGCGCAGCTCGTCGTCAGCCCAGCGTTGCGCGGCGGCCAGGACGTCGGCATTGATGCGCAGCGGGTAGGCTTTCTTCTCACTCATGCAAGCTCCTGGCGGGGTGGTGGGGCACCCCGTTGCGAGGGTGGTTCAGTACAGCGAACCGGCGTTGACGATCGGCTGGGTACCGCGGTCCGAGCACAGCACGGTCAGCAGGTTGCTGACCATGTGCGCCTTGCGTTCTTCATCCAGCTGCACCACGCCGTTCTTCTGCAGTTCGGCCAGGGCCATTTCAACCATGCCCACCGCACCGGCCACGATGCGCGTGCGTGCGGCGATCACCGCGTTGGCCTGTTGACGCTGCAGCATCGCCTGGGCGATTTCGGCGGCGTAGGCGAGATGGCTGATGCGTGCGTCGATCACCTGCACGCCGGCGTCGGCCAGGCGTTCGGCCAGCTCGTTCTTCAGGTGCTGGGAGATCTCGCTGGCATGGCTGCGCAGGGCCAGCTGGCCGTCTTCGTGCTGGTCGTAGGGATAGCTGGTGGCCATCGCACGCAGCGCAGATTCGGACTGGATGTGCACGAAGCTCTCGTAGTCGTCCACGTTGTAGACGGCCTCGGAGGCGTCGACCACCTGCCAGACGATCACCGCGGCGATCTCGATCGGGCTGCCGTCCAGCTCGTTGACCTTCAGCTTGCCGCTCTCGAAGTTGCGCACGCGCTGGCTGACCCGGCGCTTGGCAAAGAAGGGGTTGTTCCAGCGCAGGCCGTTGTCCTTCACCGTGCCCACGTACTTGCCGAACAGGCTAAGGACCGCCGCCTGGTTGGGCTGGATGGTGTACAGACCGGCCAGGATGAACACGCCCAGCGCCACCAGCAGGGCGCCCAGCAGCATCAGCAGCAGGCTGGGCGAGCCGGTGCTGGCCTTGGCTGCCACGCCCACCACGAACAGGGCGGCGCCGGCGAGGCCGACGAGCAGGGCGCCGACCAGCGTGCCGAGGCCGTTGAGGGAAGACAGCGACTTCTCTTTCATGGCGGTACGTCCTTGAGGGTTCAAATTTAAGATATCAAAGTGATATCACCTGTCCACTACCGTTCGTCGGATGCCATGGTCAGGGTGCCCGGCCAGCTAGAATGCCCTCCCGCCTTCACATCGCTGCTGGAACCGCCATGGCCAAGCTTGGAACGCCGTTGTCCCCCTCCGCCACCCGCGTGCTGCTGCTGGGCTCGGGCGAACTCGGCAAGGAGGTGGCCATCGAGCTGCAGCGGCTGGGCGTGGAGGTGATCGCCGCCGATCGCTATGCCGACGCCCCGGCCATGCAGGTCGCGCACCGCTCGCACGTGATCGACATGCTCGATGCGATGGCGCTGCGGGCGCTGATCGCCCAGGAGCAGCCGCACCTGGTGGTGCCGGAAATCGAGGCCATCCACACCGAGACCCTGGTCCAGCTGGAACAGGAGCAGGGCCTGCGGGTGATCCCGACCGCGCGCGCCGCACGCCTGACCATGGATCGCGAAGGCATCCGTCGCCTGGCCGCCGAAACCCTGGGACTGCCGACCTCGCCGTACCGCTTCGTCGATACCGAGGCGGAATACCGTGCTGCCGTCGCCGCCATCGGCCTGCCGTGCGTGGTCAAGCCGGTGATGTCGTCCTCGGGCAAGGGCCAGAGCACCCTGCGCAGCGAGGCGGACATCGCCCCGGCCTGGGACTACGCGCAGACCGGTGGCCGCGCCGGTGCCGGCCGCTGCATCGTCGAAGGCTTCATCGATTTCGATTACGAGATCACCCTGCTGACCGTGCGCCATGCCGGTGGCACCTCGTTCTGTGCGCCGATCGGCCATCTGCAGAAGGATGGCGACTACCGCGAAAGCTGGCAGCCGCAGCCGATGTCGAGCGCGGCACTGGCGCGTGCCGAAGAGATTTCGCGCGCGATCACCGATGACCTCGGCGGCTGGGGCCTGTTCGGCGTGGAGCTGTTCGTGAAGGGCGACGAAGTGTGGTTCAGCGAAGTGTCGCCGCGCCCGCACGACACCGGCCTGGTGACGCTGGTATCGCAGGAGTTGAGCGAGTTCGCGCTGCATGCGCGCGCCATCCTCGGCCTGCCGATCCCGGTGATCCGCCAGAGCGGCCCGTCGGCGTCGTGCGCGCTGTTGGCACACGGCGAGGGCGTGCCGTACTTCAACAACGTCGCCGCTGCATTGCAGGTGCCGGATACTGCCGTACGCCTGTTCGGCAAGCCGAGCGTGCATGGCCATCGCCGCGTCGGTGTCACCCTGGCGCGCGCGGAAACCATCGACGAGGCGCGCGCCATCGCGCGAGATGCCGCCGACGCCATCGGCGTCGAACTGCGCCCGTAAAGCAAAAAGGGGACGGAGGGGATTAAGTCGTTTGTGCCATAAACGACTTAATCCCCTCCGTCCCCTTTTCAGGGCCGTCGACTCTACCGCACGTCCACCCACACCAGGTGGTGGTCGCTGCCGTCGGCGATCTTCGCTTCCGGGCTTTCATTGGCCGGCCAGAAGATGCCGCTGCCGACGTACTCGAAACCGGTCGAGGGCAGTACGTAGTCCAGGCGCATCGTGCCGGACTTCGGGCCGAAATCGCCAGTGGCATGGAACGGTGCGCCCTTGCGCTCGATGCCCTTGGCCGCATAGGCCAGGCTGGTCTGCTCGCCACCGACGCTGCGCGGGGTGGGGTAGCGCAGCACGCGGGCGTTCTCGATCAGTTCGACGATCGCCTCATGGCGGCCATCACCATCGACCGGGTCGTTGTTGAGGTCGCCGAGGATCACGAAGCGCGCATCCTGCGCCAGGCCGCCGCAGTGGCCCTTGTCGTCGCACAGCCATGGCTTGTCACCCTTGGACAGGTATTCCTGCCACAGGCGCAGCTCGTCATGGTTGCGCGCCGCGTTGCGCTTTTCCGGGCCGTCGAACACCGGCGGGGTCGGGTGCGAGACCAGCGCGTGCACCACGCCGGCCGGGGTCTTTACCGGCACGTCCCAATGCGACTTCGACGACAGGCGCAGCTGCGACCACACATGGTCGTTGTAGAAGCTCTGGCCGGTACGTGGGTCGACCGGGCGGATCGCGCCGGGCATCGCGCTCCACTTCAGCAGCTGGAAGCTGCGCACCCTGGCTTCGTCGATCGGGTAGCGCGACAGCACCAGCATGCCGTACTGGCCCGGGTGCAGGCCGTAGCCCCAGGCATCGTTGCCGCGGCTGCGGCCTTCGCCACCGACCACGCCGTTGTTGTCCAGGTCCAGGCCGCTGGGCACGCCGGTGTTGACCGGGGCCAGATAGCGGTAGGCGAAATGCAGCGGCTTGCCGCCACCGGGCTGGGCGACCTCCAGGTAGCGCTTCTGGAACAGGTCGGCGGCGCGATGGGCGTCGTCGAAGTCGAATTCGTTCAGCAGCACCAGGTCCGGGCGCACCTGCTGCAGCACTGCGGCGATCTTGCGCGCGTGTTCGCTGTCGCCTTCCAGCTCCTTGATCAGGCCACCGGCGTCATCGGAGTACAGCGAGGTGTTGTAGGTGGCCAGGCGCAGCGCAGCGGACGGCTTTTCGGTCATCGCAGGGGACGTGGCGAAGGCAGGGGCGGTGGCGCCGCAGAGCAGGGCCAGGGCGAGGATCAGGGGATGGCGGCGGGTCATGTTCATGGGCCGTATTGTGCACCCGGCCCGGTGTCAGCGGTTTGTCAGCGCCCGTCCAGATCCTTGTCGAAATCGTGCCAGCGGCGGCCATCGTAGGCTTCCAGCGGATGGAAGCGGCGCTTGTAGTCCATCTTCTGGTGGCCGCGGATCCAGTAGCCCAGATACACGTGCGGCAGGCCCTCGCGGCGCGCCCACTCGATCTGCTGCAGGATCGCGAAGGTGCCCAGCCCGCGCGCGGCGTGGTCCGGGTCGAAGAAGGTGTAGACCGCCGACAGGCCGTGCTCGGTGACGTCGGTCACCGCTACCCCCAGCAGCTGGCTGGGCTGGCCGTCGTGGCCGGGCAGGCGCATCTCCATGAAGCGGGTGTGCGACCAGCTGCCGATCAGGAACTGCTCGAACTCGTGCGGGCCGTGGTCGTCCATGCCGCCGTTGGCATGGCGGTGGGTGAGGTAGCGGTGGTACAGCGCGAACAGGTCATCGCGGGCGGTGGCGGCGGTGATCCGCACCTCCAGGTCGTCATTGCGGGTGGCACAGCGGCGCTGGCTGCGGTCCGGGGCGAAGCGGGCCACCGGGATGCGCACCGCCACGCAGGCCTGGCAGTGCGCGCAATGCGGCCGGTAGACCAGGTCGCCGCTGCGGCGGAAGCCCCAGCTCAGTGCCAGTGGATAGAGCGCGCCGAGGCGGCGGTCGTTCGGGTCCAGCACCAGGTCGCGTGCCACCCGGTCCGACCAGTACCCGCAGGGGTGCTCGCCGGTCTGGAAAAGTCGCAGTTCGTCGTCTCTGTCGCCATGTATCGCCATGGGCACAGCATAGCCCCAGGTTGTCGCAGTGGCGGCGACTGTCCGCCGGATGAATGGAATCGGCAGTAGCGTCAACCGACGTCGCGCCCGGGCGTTGTTGTCCCCCGAGGGTGAAGTGATCACCCCGACGCTGTTCCCATCCCCAGGAGTGACCTCATGATCCGTACCCCCCTGCTGCTGGCCCTGCTGCTTGGCACCTCCGCATCCGGTATCGCGCTGGCGGCCGACACCCCGGCCACGCCGGCACCGCGCCCGGCCAAGCTGGACACCAACGGTGACGGCGTGATCGACCGCAGCGAGGCGGCCGCCAACCCGCGCCTGGCCGCGAAGTTCGACGAGCTGGACAAGAACAAGGACGGCAAGCTCTCGCGCGACGAGCTGCCGCGCTGGCAGCATGGCCGTCGTGGCCACGGCGGTGAGCGCTGGGCCGCGCTGGACGTCAACAAGGATGGCCGCATCAGCCGCGAGGAAGCCAAGGCCGATCCGCGCCTGGCCGCGCGCTTCGACCAGCTTGATCTGAACAAGGACGGCTACCTGGACAAGGCCGACCGCGAGCTGCGCATGAAGCAGCATCGTGATGCCTGGTTCGCCGCCGCCGACACCAACAAGGACGGCCAGCTGAGCAAGGCCGAGTTTGATGCGGCCAAGGGCCCGATGCATGGTGGCCCGCGCCATGGCGGTCCGCGCGACGGCGGCGCACCGAAGCCGCAGCGCTGAGGGTCAATGCAGTGATGACGACAACGCCGGCGGCACTGCCGGCGTTGTCCGTTACAGGCGGCCGCTGCGCATCAGCGAGTACGCCACAAGCGCAATGACCATCAGGTTCATGGCGATGATGGCGGTGCGGCCGTACATCGATTCGAACTTCCAGTTGATGCCGGTTCGCCCGCGCCGCGCCGAATCGCGCGCGATCATCGGCGCCATCACCCGCTGCAGCGTCACCAGGCACTGGTAGTTGACCACGCCCAACCCGACCGCCAGCACCGTCAGCTGCGTCCAGACCGGTGCCTGCAGCACCACAGCCAGCAGGATCGCCAGGCACCAGAACATGCCGGTGGTGATGTTGAGGTAGAGGAAGCGGCGCACATCGGCCCGCTCTGCCGCAGTTTCGGTGTACGACATCAGGAAGCGCCCGCCGAGGTAGCTGCCGATCGCGCCACCCACCACGCCGCCGATCACCGCCCCCCAGCTTTCGGCCGGCAGCACATGCAACTGGCCCAGGGTGGCGGTCAACGAGCCCATCGCGGTTCCACCGGCAACGCTGGCGCCGCCGAGGCCGAGCTTGCTGCCGCCGATGCCGACGCCGGTGCCGAGCAGCACCGCTGCACTGGCGGTGCCGGGCGCGGCCACCAGCACCATCGACACCACGGCGGTGGCGAATGCAGCGCTCGGCGCGCTGCTGCGGGCGAATTCACCGAAGCGCTGCAGCAGGCCTTCGCGCACCAGGGCACGTGCACGCGACAGGCGCTTGCGCACGGCCGCATCGCTGAGCCCGAGCAGGTCGGCGACCTGTTGCGAGCGCTGTCCCTCGCGGTAGTACAGCAACAGCACTTCGCGGCTGTCGGCGGGCAGGGTGGAGATGATGTCCTCGGCGGCGATCTCTTCCTCCACCCGCTGCAGGCGGTCAGCCGCGCCCGGCGACGGGTCGGCGGCCATGCCCATCGCTACCTCGGCCGCCTCGCCGGTCAGCGGCCGCCCACGCTGGGCGCGCAGCCAGTCGCGGGCCAGGTTGCGGGTGATCTGCCGCAGCCAGGGCAGGAAGCTGGTCGCGCTGCGCAGCTGGTGCAGCTGCTGCCAGCCCTTCACGAAGGCCTCCTGGGCGATGTCCTCGCTGGCCTGGCGGTCGCGGGTGATGGCCAGGGCGATGGCGGTGACCGTGTTCTGGCAGGCCAGCACGATACGGCCGTAGGCGTGCTGGCAACCGCTGGCGGCGGCGGGCAGTTCGCGTTCCAGGGTCTGGTCGATCGATGCGGCGAACGTCGTCATGGCGGCGGCTCTCCTGCTGGGATTGTGTCCCATGACGGAGCCGCGCGCCCAATGTGACCGACTTCCTGTGCTGACAAAAAAGGGGACGGAGGGGATTAAGTCGTTTGTGCCACAAACGACTTAATCCCCTCCGTCCCCTTTTTGCAGTTGCCGGCCAGCGGCGGGTACGACCCGTGGGTTATTTCGATGGCTGGATGCGGACCCGGACTTCTTCCTCTTCCGGTGCGGCCTGCGGGGCCGGTTGCGCCTGCTGCGGCTGGGCCTGCGGGGCAGGGGCCGGTGCTGCCGGGGCCGGGACACCGCGATGGCGCAGGCCGATCACCAGCGCCACGCCGGCGATCACCACCAGCAGGGCGATGCGGATGCGCCAGGCCCAGCTGCGGCCGCCGCTGCCCTGTTCCGGCGTGTCGCGGAAGGCGAACTCGGCGGTCGGATGGTCGCGGCGGGTGGTGTCGAGCAGGCGCGCCTCACGCAGGATCTCGCGTGCACGCGGCTGGTCGTCGGCGCGCACGATCCATACCGCCGGGTAGGCGTTGGCGTTGCCGAGGTCGGTATAGCTGAACTGGCCGCGGCGACGGGTCTTGTACGAGCGCCCGTTGGTCACCTTGACGTCGATGCCATGCCCGCGCAGGAGCTCGGCCACGCCTTCGACGGTTTCCACGCGCTGGCTGCTGAAGATCTGGCGCATGGGTTTACTCCTTGGCCGGCACGGCGGCCGCGGCAGCCTGGTCGGGAACCACGCGGATCAGGCCCTCCTGCGCGGTGCTGGCCACCAGCACACCATTGCGGGTGAAGAACTGGCCGCGGGCCAGGCCGCGCGAATCCTGCGCGCTGGGGCTGTCCAGCGAGTACAGCAGCCAGTCGTCGGCACGGAACGGGCGGTGGAACCAGATCGCGTGGTCGAGCGAGGCCATCTGCACGTGCGGGTGGTAGTAGCTGATGCCATGCGGGAACGTCGCCGTGCCCAGCAGGTGGAAGTCCGAGGCATAGGCCAGCAGGGCCTGGTGCAGTTCCGGAGCATCGCCGACCGGCTCGCTCAGGCGCAGCCACACCTGGTGGTAGGGCGGGCGCTTGGGCGGGTTCAGTTCGTCGCGCGGGTAGACGTGGCGGAATTCGAACGGGCCGCCGCGCGACAGCCAGCGCTGCACCTTGATCGGCAGACGCTCCAGCACTTCGGCCGGCAGCGGCCGGTTCGGTTCGATGTCTTCCGGCTGCGGCACTTCGGGCATCTTGTGCTGGTGCTCGGCGCCGGTCTCGGCCTGCTGGAACGATGCCGCGCAGAAGAAGATCACCTTGCCGTGCTGGATCGCTGTGACCCGGCGCACCGAGAAGCTGCCGCCGTCGCGGGTACGGTCCACGTCGTAGACGATCGGGTGGTCGATGTTGCCGGCGCGCAGGAAATAGGCGTGCAGCGAGTGCACGTGGCGGCCGTTGTCGACCGTGGCCTGTGCCGCGGCCAGCGCCTGGCCCAGCACCTGCCCGCCGAACACGTACTTGGTGCCGATGTCGCGGCTCTGCCCGCGGAACAGGTTGTCCTCCAGCCGCTCCAGCGTGAGCAGGTCGATCAGCTCGGAGACGACGGGTTCGGGCGTGTCGTTCAAGGGGGCGGCCACAGCAGTGAAAGAGGGCCTGATTATACCGGTCAGGGGTCAGATCCCTTTCGCCCGGCGAAAGGGATCTGACCCCGGGCGGGGCAACCGCTATTTGCCCAGCCGGGCTACCAGGGCCTGCAGGGCGTTCTGTGCGTCCGGGGCGAACCAGGCCTCGACGAAACGGTCGAGCTGGATCAGGTCCGGCTGCAGCGCCACGTGCAGGTCGGCGCGGGCGATGGCGCGGGTCAGCAGCATCGGCTGGCGCGGCTGCCTGAGCAGGTCCTGCAGCCAGGCAATCGCGCGTGCCACCACCAGGTCCCCCTCTGCCAGCTCATCCACCAGGCCGATCTGCACCGCCTGTTCGGCCGGTACCAGCGAACCGGTGGTCAGCAGCACGCCGGCGCGGTGCACGCCCACCGCACGGCGCAGCAGTCGCTGGATGCCCTCCGGCGCGATCAGGCCCACCTGCACCTCGTTCAGGCCGATGGCATATGGCCGCGACGGATCGGCGCTGCGGGCCATCACCCGGTAGTCGCAGCACAGGGCCAGCACGCAGCCGCCCGCCGGGGCGTGGCCGGTGATCGCCGCGACCACCGGGATGCGGCTCTCGGCCAGCGTGCGTACGGCGCCAAAGAAGGCGTTCCAGGTGTCCAGCAGCTTGTGCTTGTCATCGCCATGCGAGAGCAGGTGCGGCACGTCCATGCCGCCGGTGAAGATGCGCTCGCTGCCCGACAGCACGATGCCGTGCGCGTCTTCGGCCATGGCCAGCTCGATGGCATGGATCAACTGCCGGCACAGGTCGGTGTCCAGTGCGTTGACCGGCGGCCGCGCCAGGCGCAGTTCGCGGATGGGGCCATGGTTGATCACCTCGATGAGCGTCGTCATGCTGCGGTCTCGTTGCGAAGAAGGAACCTGGGCGATGATAACCAAACCATTCGTTGGCGTACTGTGGCTTCTGTGTGCGGCCGCAGCATCGGCCTCGGCGGCGGAATCGGGCTGCGTCACGGTGGATCAGGGCTGGGCGCGGTTGCCACCGAATCCGGCAATGCCGATGACCGCTGGCTACGGCGTCATCCACAACGGCTGCGGCAAGGCGGTGGTGATCACCGGCGCGACCAGCAGCAGTTTCAATGATGTGTCGCTGCACGAAACCACGATCACGGATGGGGTCAGCCGGATGCGCGCGATCGAGCGCCTGCCGCTGGCGCCGGGTGCACGTGCCGAGCTCAAGCCCGGTGGCCTGCACCTGATGCTGATGCAGGGCAAGGGCGCGCTGAAGGAGGGGCAGGCGGTGCCGCTACGGCTGCAGCTGGAAGGCGGCGGCGAAGCGAGTGCGACGCTGGCCGTACGCAAGGCTGCGCCGTAGCGGGATGGTCGTGCCGGCCGCTGGCCGGCAGCACAGGAAATGCTGGCCAGCGGCCGGCACTACCGCAGGGCCTTACGACCAGTCGTACGAGAACAGCACGGTGCGGCTTTCCGGCTCGTACAGCATCACGATCGCATCGGCGCCGGTGGCGCACCAGTTGTAGCCGGCTACGCCGGCCACGGCGAAGAACTTGTTGCCGTTGCGGGTGATGATCACCGTTTCGGCATCGTCCGCAGCGTTTGGGTCATCGGCAGCGTCGGTGAAGCCCAGTTCGAAGGCCGCGGGAATCTCCGCGGTCTCGGTCCAGTTGCCGAAGCCTATAGGCCCGCCCAGCGTATCCAGGTAGTCGCGTTCGCTGGCCTCACCCTTGCCGTAGCGCGAGTAGCAGGCGAGACGGCCGTGCGCGGCATGGTAATCGCGGGCCTTGGCGTAGCTGTCGCGCATCTGCGCGATGTGCTCCTGCGCATCCTTGTCCTGCACCGCCTCGCCGATGAAATAGCCCTCATTGCCGAGGAAGCGCATCTCGTTGCCGGCGGTCAGTTCGAAGGCGATCCAGTTGGTGCCGGTGAAATCGTTGTGGTGTTCTTCGGTGGTCTCGCCGATGCAGCCGTCGTACGGCTCGATCGGGCACAGCATTGTCGCCACCTGGCCGGCCAGCTCCGGCCGCAGCACGCCCAAGTCGATCTTCAGCAGCGGCAGCAGGTGCTGGCCGAGCCAGGCCTGGTCGGCGGGAAAGACGTCGGTGGGGAAGGGGACCATGCCGGGCAGCAGGTCGCGCAGTTCAGTCTGGTGGATCATGTCAGTCCATTGAATGGGATCGGTAGTGCCGGCCGCTGGCCGGCAACCTCATTGCAGCCAAAGCGTGCCGACCAAGGTCGGCACCTACCAGGGCGCGTCAAGTGGAGGCGCTGCGGATCGCCTCCGGCAGCGGCGCGCTCTTGCCGGTCTGCGTATCCATCCACACCACCACCACGTTGCCGTCGGAATACAGCTTCGACGCGTCGTGCTGGTCGACGATGCGGTGGCCGATGGTCACGCTGCTGTTGCCCAGGCGCTCGACGAACAGCTCGACCAGTATGTCGTTGGGCCACACGATCGGCAGCCGGTAATTGACGTTGGTCGCGGCCACCACCGGTGCGATGCGGTCGGTCATCGATACGCCGTCCACGCCCAGCATCCAGCGCACGCGCGCTTCTTCCAGGTAGGAAATGTACTTGGCGTTGTTGACGTGGCCCATGCTGTCCATGTCACGCCAGCGCACGCTGATCGGGATGCGGGCCAGGATCTTGTGTTCGCTGCTCATCAGGCGTCCTTCTTCTTCGATGTGCTCTTGCTGGCCTTGCCGGTGCTCTTGGCGGCCGCGGCCTTCTTGGCAACCTTGGCCGGCTTCTCAGGCTTCACCTTGCGTGGCGGGCGGGCGTCGGGCTTGTTGGCCACGGCAGCCGGCTGTTCCGGGCGCGCGCTGGTGGACGGCAGCATGCGCGCCAGGAACTGGCCGGTATACGACTGCGGACAGGCCGCCACGTCTTCCGGCGTGCCGGTGACCAGGATGGTGCCACCGCGGTGGCCGCCTTCCGGGCCCAGGTCGATGATCCAGTCGGCGGTCTTGATCACGTCCAGGTTGTGCTCGATCACCACCACCGTGTTGCCTTCGTCGCGCAGCTTGTGCAGCACGCCCAGCAGCGCTTCGATGTCGTGGAAGTGCAGGCCGGTGGTCGGTTCGTCGAGGATGTACAGGGTGCGGCCGGTATCGCGGCGCGACAGTTCCTTGGACAGCTTCACGCGCTGTGCTTCACCACCGGACAGCGTGGTCGCGCTCTGGCCCAGTTTGATGTAGCTCAGGCCGACGTCGACCAGGGTTTCCAGCTTGCGTGCGATCGACGGCACCGGTTCGAACAGCTTCAGTGCATCCTCGACGGTCATTTCCAGCACGTCGTTGATGTTGAAGCCCTTGTACAGGATCTCCAGCGTCTCGCGGTTGTAGCGCTTGCCATGGCAGACGTCGCAGGGCACGTACACGTCCGGCAGGAAGTGCATCTCCACCTTGATCAGGCCGTCGCCCTGGCAGGCTTCGCAGCGGCCACCGCGCACGTTGAAGCTGAAACGGCCCGGCGAATAGCCACGCGCACGCGCTTCGGGCACCTGTGCGAACAGTTCGCGCAGGGGAGTGAACAGGCCGGTGTAGGTGGCCGGGTTCGAACGCGGGGTGCGGCCGATCGGCGACTGGTCGATGTCCACCACCTTGTCGAACAGGTCCAGGCCATCGATCTCCTTGTACGGGGCGATCGGGTGCGAGGAACCGTTGATCTCGTTGGCGGCCAGCGAGAACAGGGTGTCGTTGATCAGGGTGGACTTGCCGGAGCCGGACACACCGGTCACGCAGGTCAGCAGGCCCGACGGAATCGCCAGGTCCACGCCCTTGAGGTTGTTGCCGCTGGCCCCGCGCAGGTGCAGGGTCATCTTCGGGTTCGGCTTGTGCCGGCGCGCGGGGATCTCGATCGCGCGCTTGCCCGACAGGTACTGGCCGGTCAGCGAGCGCGGTGCCTCCAGGATGTCCTGCAGGGTGCCCTGGCCGACGATCTCGCCGCCATGCACGCCCGCGCCCGGGCCGATGTCCAGCACGTAGTCGGCCAGGCGGATCGCATCCTCGTCATGCTCGACCACGATCACCGTGTTGCCGAGGTCGCGCAGGCGGGTGAGAGTGCCGAGCAGGCGCTCGTTGTCGCGCTGGTGCAGGCCGATCGACGGCTCGTCGAGCACGTACATCACGCCGACCAGGCCGGCGCCGATCTGGCTGGCCAGGCGGATGCGCTGTGCCTCGCCACCGGACAGGGTGTCGGCCTTGCGTTCCAGGGTGAGGTAATCCAGGCCCACATCGACCAGGAAGCCGAGGCGCTCACCGATTTCCTTGACGATCTTCGCGGCGATCTCGCCACGCCAGCCCGGCAGGCTCAGTTCGCTGAAGAACTTCAGCGCCTCGTCGATCGGCAGCACCACCAGCTCCGGCAGCGGGCGGTCGGCCACGAACACGTTGCGTGCCGCCTTGTTCAGGCGCGCGCCATGGCATTCCGGGCACGGCTGTTCGCTGATGTACTTGGACAGCTCTTCGCGCACCGCCGGCGATTCGGTTTCCTTGTAGCGGCGCTCGAGGTTGGGAATGATGCCCTCGAAGCGGTGCTTGCGCTGGGTGCGGCCACCGGCTTCGGTGAAGTAGGTGAAGGTGATCGCCTCATCGCCGCTGCCGTACAGCACGGCCTGCTGCACGTTCTGCGGCAGCGAGTTCCATGCCGCGTCGACGTCGAACCGGTAGTGCTTGGCCAGCGAGGCGATCAGCTGGAAGTAATAGGCGTTGCGGCGGTCCCAGCCGCGCACCGCGCCGGCGGCCAGCGACAGCTCGGGATGCACCACCACGCGCGAAGGATCGAAGAATTCGGCCATGCCCAGGCCGTCGCAGCCGGGGCAGGCGCCCATCGGTGCGTTGAACGAGAACAGGCGCGGTTCCAGCTCCGGCAGCGAGTAATCGCAGACCGGGCAGGAGTACTTGGAGGAGAACAGCGTCGGCGAAGCGTCGGCACTGTCCAGGCTCTGCACCGAGGCCATGCCGTCGCCCAGCTTCAGCGCGGTCTCGAAGCTCTCGGCCAGGCGCTGCTTGATGTCCTCGCGCGGGCGGAAGCGGTCGATCACCGCCTCGATGGTGTGCTTCTGGCGCAGCGCCAGCGGCGGCACCGCATCGATTTCATGCAGCTCGCCGTCCACGCGCACGCGCACGAAACCCTGCGCGCGCAGCTGGTCGAACACCTGGGCATGCTCGCCCTTGCGGTCGCGGATGACCGGGGCCAGCAGCATGTAGCGCTGTTCCGGGTCCAGGGTCAGCACCTGGTCGACCATCTGGCTGACCGTCTGCGCCTCCAGCGGATAGCCGTGGTCCGGGCAGCGCGGGGTGCCGACGCGGGCGTACAGCAGGCGCAGGTAGTCGTAGATCTCGGTGATCGTGCCGACCGTCGAACGCGGGTTGTGCGAGGTCGACTTCTGCTCGATCGAGATCGCCGGGGACAGGCCCTCGATGTGGTCCAGGTCCGGCTTTTCCATCACGCTCAGGAACTGGCGCGCATAGGCCGACAGCGACTCGACATAGCGGCGCTGGCCTTCTGCATAGATGGTGTCGAACGCCAGCGAGGACTTGCCCGAGCCGGACAGGCCGGTGATCACGATCAGCTTGTCGCGGGGCAGGTCGAGGTCGAGGTTCTTCAGGTTGTGCGTCCGCGCGCCGCGGATGCGGATGAAATCCATCGCCATGGGGGATCCGGTTGTGGGGGCGTTGGCTGGGTGCCGGGCCAGCAGGGAACGGCAATCGGTCAGCCTACCGAGGTGACCAGATGGGGGCAATGGGCGACAATGCCAGCCCGATGTCTCATCTGGTGAGACAGGCCGTCAGGCAGGGGTCAGATCCCTTTTCACGGGGTGAAAAGGGATCTGACCCGTTCCGGAGCCGTCCCCCCGCGGCGTTCGGGGGTTGACTTGACCCGCGCCCGCTGATCTGCGTACAATTCCGCTCCTGTCCGCCCTCGATGGCGGCAGCTCAGACCACAATAACTACAGAGGAAGGCCTGGTCATGTACGCAGTACTGGTCACCGGCGGTAAGCAATACCGCGTGGCGCAGGGCGAAAAGCTCCGCATTGAAAAGCTCGAAGTCGAAGTCGGCAGCGAGATCAAGTTTGACAACATCCTGATGCTGGGTGACAGCGACGGCGTGAAGCTGGGCGATGCGCTGAAGGGCGCTGCCGTCACCGCCAAGGTCCTGTCCCAGGGTCGTGCTGACAAGGTCCGGATCATCAAGTTCCGTCGCCGCAAGCACCACATGAAGCGTCAGGGTCACCGTCAGTACTACACCGAAATCGAGATCACCGGCATCGCCGGCTAAGCATCAGGAGAAGCAGTCATGGCACATAAAAAGGGCGTAGGCTCCTCGCGCAACGGTCGCGACTCCAACCCGAAGTACCTGGGCGTCAAGATCTTCGGCGGCCAGGCCATCGAAGCCGGCAACATCATCGTGCGTCAGCGCGGCACCCAGTTCCACCCGGGCACCGGCGTTGGCCTGGGCCGTGACCACACCCTGTTCGCCCTCGTGGACGGCAAGGTGGAGTTCTCGGTCAAGGGCGCCAAGAAGCGTCGCACCGTCAGCATCGTCTCGGCCGACGCCTGATCCAGGCATCGCCGGCACCCGTGCCGCGGCATGGCCGTGCTGGATGAAGAGCACGCTGCATGGAGAGCCCCGCTTCGGCGGGGCTTTTCGTTAGAGTTGAAGCAAGACCGGCTGGGCCGGGTTGCCGGCCCGCGGCCGGCATGACATTCAAGGTGGCGGCCAGCAGGTCGCGCCCATCGCAGGCATCGAAACAATGAAACTGGTAGACGAAGCAGAAATCGAAGTGTTCGCCGGCAACGGCGGCAACGGCTGCATTGGCTTCCGTCGCGAGAAGTTCATTCCGCTCGGCGGCCCGGACGGCGGCGACGGCGGTGCGGGCGGCAGCGTGTACATCCGCGCCGACGAAAACCTGAACACCCTGGTCGACTTCCGTCATGAGCGTATCTTCAAGGCGCAGCGCGGCGAGAACGGCATGGGCCGCCAGGCCTATGGCAAGGGCGGCGAAGACCTGACCATCACCGTGCCGGTCGGCACCGTGGTCATCAACGTTGCCACCGATGAAGTCATCGGCGACCTGACCCAGCACGGCGACCGCCTGCTGGTGGCCAAGGGCGGTCGCGGTGGCCTGGGCAACATGCACTTCAAGAGCTCGACCAACCGCTCGCCGCGCCAGGCGCTGCCGGGCGAGCCGGGCGAAGAGCGCACGCTGAAGCTGGAGCTGAAGCTGCTGGCCGATGTCGGCCTGCTGGGCTTCCCCAACGCCGGCAAGAGCACCCTGATCCGTGCCGTTTCGGCGGCAACGCCGAAGGTGGCCGATTACCCGTTCACCACGCTGTACCCGAACCTGGGCGTGGTGAAGGTGGAGAACCACCGCAGCTTCGTGATCGCCGACATTCCGGGCCTGATCGAAGGTGCTGCGGACGGCGCCGGCCTGGGTGCGCAGTTCCTGCGCCACCTGCAGCGCACCCGCCTGCTGCTGCACCTGGTGGACATCTCGCCGATGGAAGGCGGCGTGGAGGGCATTTCGCCGGTGGAGCAGGTGCGTGCGATTGAACGCGAGCTGGAGAAGCACGATCCGGAGCTGCTGAACAAGCCGCGCTGGCTGGTGCTGAACAAGGCTGACCTGATGTTCGAAGACGAGGCGCAGGCCGCGGCGGAGCAGATCGTCGCCGAGCTGGGCTGGAAGGAGCCGTGGTTCCTGGTTTCCGCGCTGGGCCGCGAAGGTACCTTCCCGATCATGAGCCGGATCATGGCCTTCTTCGATCGCCAGAAGGAAGACGAGCTGGAAGCCCGCAACGCGCAGTGAATGCCGTTGTGGTTCCATGCGGAAAACCCGGCTTCGGCCGGGTTTTTCATTTGGTAGTGCCGGCCGCTGGCCGGCAATCCCGGTGAACCGCAGGCAACAAAAAACCCGGCCGCGGCCGGGCTTTTGTCTGCTGCCCAACCCCGAAGGGCAGGGCGGCAACGCCGGATCAGGCGGCCTTGAGGGCCTTGATGCGGTCGTTCAGGCGGCTCTTGTGGCGAGCAGCCTTGTTCTTGTGGATCAGGCCACGCGCGCTGAAGCGATCCAGGATCGGCTGGGCAACGGCGAAGGCGGCTTCGGCGCCGGCGGCATCGTTGGCGTCCAGCGCCTTGATCACTTTCTTGACAGCGGTGCGCAGCATCGAGCGCTGAGCCACGTTGCGCGCGTTGCGCACGACGGTCTGCTTGGCGCGCTTCTTGGCGGACTTGATATTGGCCACGGTGGTGGTTTCCTGAAAAAATCGGTGTTATGGGAACAGCAAGCTAGCTAGTATGATGGCCCGAGAAATGCACGTCAAGTCGATTGTCAAGAGGGACGCTGAGTGAGTTCACCGAAGATGTTGCGGGGCCTGCTGTCGTTCAGCAGCATGACCATGGTCTCGCGGGTTCTCGGACTTGTCCGGGATCAGGTGATCACTACCACGTTCGGCACCAATGCGGTTACCGATGCGTTCTGGGTTGCCTTCAGGATACCCAATTTCCTGCGCCGGTTGTTCGCGGAGGGGTCCTTCTCCACCGCCTTCGTGCCGGTGTTCACCGAGGTGAAGGAGACCCGCAGCCACGCCGAACTGCGTGAGCTGATGTCCCGGACCGCCGGCACCCTGGGCGGGGTGCTGATGCTGGTCACCGCCCTGGCGCTGATCTTCGCGCCGCAGCTGGCGGTGGCATTCTCAAGTGGTGCTGATACCGACCCGGTCAAGCAGACCCTGCTGGTCGACCTGTTCCGCCTGACCTTCCCGTTCCTGCTGTTCGTGTCGCTGACCGCGCTGGCCGGCGGTGCGCTGAACAGCTTCCAGCGCTTCGCGATGCCGGCGCTGACCCCGGTCATCCTCAACCTGTGCATGATCGCCGGCGCGCTGTGGCTGGCGCCACGCCTGGGCGGCACGCCGGAAAAGCAGATCCTGGCGCTGGGCTGGGCGGTACTGGCGGCTGGCCTCCTGCAGCTGCTGTTCCAGCTGCCCTCGCTGAAGGGCATCAACCTGCTGACCCTGCCGCGCTGGGGCTGGAACCATCCGGGCGTGCGCAAGGTGCTGACGCTGATGGTGCCGACCCTGTTCGGTTCGTCGGTGGCGCAGATCAACCTGCTGCTGGATACCCTCATCGCGGCCAAGCTGACCGACGGCTCGCAGTCCTGGCTGTCGCTGGCCGATCGCTTCCTGGAGCTGCCGCTGGGCGTGTTCGGCGTGGCGCTGGGCACGGTGATCCTGCCGGCGCTGGCCCGCCACCACGTCAGCACCGACCGCGAGGGCTTCTCGCGCTCGCTGGACTGGGGCCTGCGCATGACCCTGCTGATCTCGGTGCCGGCGATGCTGGGCCTGGTGCTGCTGGCCGAGCCGCTGATCGCCACCCTGTTCCAGTACCGCCAGTTCACCGCGTTCGATACCCGCATGACCGCGCTGTCGGTGTATGGCCTGAGCTTCGGCCTGCCGGCGTTCGCCCTGCTCAAGGTGGTGTTGCCGGCCTTCTACGCCCGCCAGGACACCAAGACCCCGGTGCGCGCCGGTGTTGCCGCGCTGGTGGCCAACATGGTGTTCAACTTCGCCCTGCTGGCCGTGCTGTACCAGGTGATGGTGCCGGACGCGCTGAAGGCACAGGGCGTGATGGCGGCGATCGGCAAGCAGCCGGGCCTGCACCTGGCGCTGGGCATTGCCAGTGCGCTGTCCAGTTACCTGAACCTGGGCCTGCTCTGGTACTGGCTGGGCAAGACCGACGTCTACCAGCGGCGGCCGGGCTGGGGCGGCTATCTGGTGCGGCTGGGGGTGGCCTGCGTGGCCATGGTCGGCGTGCTGCTGGCCCTGCTGCACTGGGTCCCCGACTTCACCGGCATGGACAAATGGCACCGTATCGGTGGCCTGATGCTGCTGGTCGGCGGCGGCGGCGCGACCTACGTGGTGGCCATGCTGGCGATGGGCTTCCGCCCGCGCGACCTGCGCGGGCATTGATCGCGGTCCGTGGCGGCTATACTTCAGGGTTACACCATTGAAGCGGCGGCCCCGGTCGGGCCGGAACGAGAGTTGATGAGCAGGCTGTTCAGAAGCGTCGAGGGCGGGGAGCTGTTCCCCAACGGAAGCGTGGTCTGTATCGGTGCATTCGACGGCCTCCACCTGGGCCATCGTGCGCTGGTCCGCCACGCGGTTGCCCGCGCGCGCGCCTTGGGCGTGGCCGCAGTGGCCGTGGCATTCGAGCCGCTGCCGCGTGAATTCTTCGCCCAGGGCACGCCGCCGCCGCGGCTGACCCTGGCGCGCAGCAAGGTCGAGATCCTGCGCGAGCTCGGCGTCGATGCGATCGGCCTGCTGCGTTTCGACGCGGCGATGGCGGCGATGCCGGCCGAGACCTTCGTGCGCCGGTTGCTGGTGCACCGGCTGGGCGCCCGCGAAGTGTGGATCGGGCCCGAGTTCTGCTTCGGCAACCGCCGCCGCGGTGATCTGGCACTGCTGCAGGAGATGGGCGCCGAACTCGGCTTCACCGCGGGCGAGATCGAAGCGGTGGACCTGCATGGCGAGCGCATCTCCAGCACCCGCATCCGCCAGCTGCTGCAGGAGGGCGATTTCGCCCGCGCCAACGACCTGCTCGGCCGCCCCTACGCGATCAGCGGGCGGGTGGTGCGCGGGCGCCAGCTCGGCCGTACGCTGGGCTTCCCCACCGCCAACCTGCGCTTCCCGAAGACCCCGGCACTGTCGGGCATCTACGCGACCTGGGTGCACGGCGTGTTCGACCAGCCCTGGCCTTCGGTGTCCAGCTTCGGTACGCGGCCGACGGTGGAGGGCGTGGAGCCGCTGCTGGAAGCCCACCTGTTCGATTTCCAGGGCGACCTGTACGGCCGCCACATCGACGTGGAGTTCGTTGCCAAGCTGCGCGACGAAGAGAAATTCAATGATCTGGCGGCGCTGACCGACCAGATGCACCGCGACGCCGAACAGGCGCGCGCCATCCTTTCCGAACATAGATTGCGAGCCACTGCGTGAGCCAGGACTACAAGACCACCCTGAACCTGCCAGCCACCGAATTCCCGATGCGCGGCGACCTGCCCAAGCGCGAGCCGGGCATTCTGGCGCGGTGGGAAGAGCAGGGGCTCTACCAGCAGCTGCGCGACAACGCCGCCGGCCGCCCGCTGTTCGTGCTGCATGACGGCCCGCCATACGCCAACGGCCGCATCCACCTGGGCCACGCGGTCAACAAGATCCTGAAGGACATCATCGTCAAGTCGCGCTACCTGGCCGGCTTCGATGCGCCCTACGTGCCGGGCTGGGACTGCCATGGCCTGCCGATCGAGATCGCGGTCGAGAAGAAGTGGGGCAAGGTCGGCACCAAGCTTGACGCCGTCGAATTCCGCCAGAAGTGCCGCGAGTTCGCCGAAGAGCAGATCAACATCCAGCGCGTGGACTTCAAGCGCCTGGGCGTGACCGGTGACTGGGACAACCCGTACAAGACCCTGAGCTTCGATTTCGAAGCCAACGAGATCCGCGCGCTGGCCAAGGTCGTGGCCAACGGCCACCTGGTCCGCGGCGCCAAGCCGGTGTACTGGTGCTTCGACTGTGGCTCGGCGCTGGCCGAGGCCGAGATCGAGTACCAGGAAAAGGAATCGCCGGCGATCGACGTCGCCTACGCTGCACGCGATGCGCAGGCCATCGGCCAGGCGTTCGGCGTGAGCGTGCCGGTCGACGTCGAAGTGGCCGTACCGATCTGGACCACCACGCCGTGGACGCTGCCGGCCTCGCTGGCGGTGTCGCTGGGCGCGGAGATCCGCTACGTGCTGGCCGAAGGCCCGGCCCACAACGGCAAGCGCCGCTGGCTGGTGCTGGCCGCGGCCCTGGCCGAGCGCGCGCTGCAGCGCTATGGCGTGGACGAAGTGGTGCTGCACGGTGAAACCACCGGCGCTGCGCTGGAAAACCAGCTGCTGGCGCATCCGTTCTACCCGGAGCGCGAGATCCTGGTGCTCAATGGCGACCATGTCTCCGACGAGGACGGTACCGGTGCGGTGCACACCGCCCCCGGCCACGGCCAGGAAGACTTCGTGGTCAGCCAGAAGTACGGCCTGCTGGACAAGTACAACGCTGGCCAGGTCACTCCGATCGACGGCCGCGGCGTGTACCTGGAATCGACCCCGCCGGCCGGTGACGTGGTGCTGGCGGGCCAGCACCTGTGGAAGGCGCAGGAGGCCATCGTCGGCGTGCTGCGCGACAACGGTTCGCTGCTGGCGTTCCATCCGATCCGCCACAGCTACCCGCACTGCTGGCGCCACAAGACGCCGGTGGTGTTCCGCGCCACCCCGCAGTGGTTCATCTCGATGGACAAGGCCAACCTGCGCAACGATGCGCTGGCCGCCATCGACACCGTCGGCTGGTTCCCGACCTGGGGCAAGGCGCGCATCCAGAGCATGGTCGACGGTCGCCCGGACTGGACCATCTCGCGCCAGCGCACCTGGGGCGTGCCGATCGCACTGTTCACCCACCGCCAGACCGGCGAGATCCATCCGCGTTCGGTGGAGCTGATGCAGCAGGTCGCCGACCGCGTCGAAGCCGAGGGCATCGACGTGTGGTATTCGCTGGACGCCGCCGAACTGCTCGGTGCCGACGCGGCCGACTACGAGAAAGTCACCGACATCCTCGACGTCTGGTTCGATTCGGGCGTGACCCATGAAGGCGTTCTCGCCGCGCGTGGCTTCGGCAAGCCGGCCGACCTGTACCTGGAAGGGTCCGACCAGCACCGCGGCTGGTTCCAGTCCTCGCTGCTGACCGGCGTGGCGATCGACAAGCGCGCCCCGTACAAGCAGTGCCTGACCCACGGCTTCACCGTGGACGAGCACGGCCGCAAGATGTCCAAGTCGCTGGGCAACGGTATCGAGCCGCAGGACATCATGAACAAGCTGGGCGCGGACATCCTGCGCCTGTGGATCGCCTCGGCCGACTACAGCAACGAGATGTCGCTGTCGCAGGAGATCCTCAAGCGCAACGCCGACGCCTACCGCCGCCTGCGCAACACCGCGCGCTTCCTGCTCGGCAACCTGGACGGTTTCGACCCGGCGCTGCACCTGCAGCCGCTCGAGCAGATGGTCGCGCTGGACCGCTGGATCGTGCACCGCGCGTGGGAGCTGCAGGAGAAGATCAAGGCGGCCTACGACGGCTACAACATGGCCGAGATCGTGCAGCTGCTGCTGAACTTCTGCAGCGTGGACCTGGGCTCGCTGTACCTGGACGTGACCAAGGACCGCCTGTACACGATGCCGACCGATTCGCACGGTCGCCGTTCGGCGCAGAGCGCGATGTACCACATCGCCGAAGCGTTCACCCGCTGGGTGGCGCCGATCCTGACCTTCACCGCCGACGAGCTGTGGGGCTACCTGCCGGGCGAACGCGCCGGGCACGTGCTGTTCACCACCTGGTACGACGGCCTGGCGCCGCTGCCGGCCGATGCCCAGCTCAACGCCGCCGACTTCGACCAGCTGCTGGCCGTGCGCGAGCAGGTGGCCAAGGTGCTCGAACCGATGCGTGCCAACGGTGCGATCGGTGCCGCGCTGGAAGCGGAGATCACCATCGCCGCCAGCGAAGAGCAGGCCGCGCGCTGGCAGCCGCTGGCCGATGAACTGCGTTTCCTGTTCATCAGTGGCGACGTGCAGGTGCGCCCGGCGACCACCGACGAGGTGTTCGTCAGCGCCCAGCCGACTACCAAGGCCAAGTGCGTGCGCTGCTGGCACCACCGCGCCGACGTCGGCAGCAACGCCGACCATCCCGAGCTGTGCGGCCGTTGCGTGAGCAACGTGACCGGCGCCGGCGAAGTGCGGAGCTGGTTCTGATGGCCGCGCCCCGTCCGCATCCGAACGCCCTGGTCTGGCTGCTGCTGTCGGTGGCCATCATCGGCCTGGACCAGTGGTCCAAGGCCTGGGTGCTGTCCAGCCTGCCGGAGTTCCAGCCGGTGGTGGTCATCGACGGCTTCTGGAACTGGTACCGCACCTACAACACCGGCGCGGCATTCAGTTTCCTGAGCGACGCCGGTGGCTGGCAGAAGTACTTCTTCACCGCGCTGGCGATCGCCATCAGCGGGCTGATGGCGTGGTGGCTGCGCGGCACCGCCCGCGGCAACTGGAAGGCCGCGGTGCCGTATGCGCTGATCATCGGCGGCGCCATCGGCAACGTGATCGACCGCCAGGTGCACGGCCACGTGGTCGACTTCATCCAGTGGTACGTGGGCAGCTACACCTGGCCCTCGTTCAACATCGCCGACTCGGCCATCGTGGTGGGTGCCATCGGCATCGCACTGTTTGGCCTGTTCGACGGCAAGTCCGCCAAAAAGGCGGATAATGCCAACCCGAAACCGTAAGCCGGCTGCCGCCGGGAGACTGAACTGATGGATGTGCTGCTCGCCAACCCGCGTGGTTTCTGTGCCGGTGTCGATCGTGCGATCGAGATCGTCAAGCGCGCGATCGAAACGCTGGGCGCGCCCATCTATGTCCGCCATGAAGTGGTGCACAACCGCTTCGTGGTCGACGACCTGAAGCAGCGCGGCGCGATCTTCGTCGAGGAACTCGACGAGGTTCCGGACAACAACACCGTGATCTTCAGCGCGCATGGCGTGTCCCAGGCCGTGCGCCAGGAAGCCGAGCGCCGTGGCCTGAAGGTGTTCGACGCCACCTGCCCGCTGGTGACCAAGGTCCACTTCGAGGTCGCGCGCCACTGCCGTGCCGGCCGTGACGTGGTGCTGATCGGCCACGCCGGTCACCCGGAGGTGGAAGGCACCATGGGCCAGTGGAACCGCGAAGCCGGGACCGGGCAGATCTACCTGGTCGAGGATGTCGAGCAGGTCGCGACGCTGCAGATCAACCAGCCGGAAAACTTCGCCTACACCACCCAGACCACGCTGTCGGTGGATGACACGCGCGGCATCATCGATGCGCTGCGCGAGCGGTTCCCTGCGATGCAGGGCCCGAAGAACGACGACATCTGCTACGCCACGCAGAACCGCCAGGATGCTGTGCGCGACCTGGCCAAGCGCTGCGACCTGGTGCTGGTGGTCGGTTCGCCGAACAGCTCCAACTCCAACCGTCTGAGCGAGCTGGCCCGCCGCGAAGGCGTGGAGTCGTATCTGATCGATGGTGCGCACGAGATCGACCCGGCATGGGTGGCAGGCAAGCAGCACATCGGCGTGACCGCCGGCGCCTCGGCGCCGCAGGTGCTGGTCGATGGCGTGCTGGCGCGCCTGGCCGAGCTGGGCGCCAGCGGCGTGGGCGAGCTGGACGGCGAACCGGAATCGATGGTGTTCGCGCTGCCGAAGGAACTGCGCCTGCGCCTGGTCGACTGAGCGCGGAACGACGTCTGCAGGGTACGGCCCGCCACTACCCGGTGTGGGTGCGAACCGAAACTGATCTGGTGGGTGCGAACCTTGGTTCGCACGCCTTTGGCATGGCCGGGTGGGCGCACCGCCCATGACCTTTGGCCATGGGGCCGGCCATCGCACAGGCCTAGCATCGGAGGATTCCCCGTTGTTGGAAACTGCCTGATGAAGACCCGAGCCCTGGCGATGTCGTTGCTGTTCGCGCTGGCGGCCACGCCTGCACTTGCGCAGACCTCGCCACCGGCCAACGCGGCGGCCCCAGGACTGCTGCGCATCGATGTGGACGCGCGCGATCTGGCCCGGCGCATCTTCAAGGTGACCGCCACCGTGCCGGCCAAGCCCGGCCCCATGACCCTGCTGTACCCGCAGTGGATTCCCGGCAACCATTCGCCCACCGGCCCGATCGACAAGCTGGCCGGCCTGCGCGTGACCGCCAACGGCAAGCCGCTGGCCTGGCAGCGCGATCAGTACAACGTCTATGCGTTCAAGGTGAACGTGCCCGAGGGCGCCAGCGAGATCGTCGCCCACTTCGATTTCCTGTCCTCGCAGGGCGGCAGCCAGGGCCGGGTGGTGATGACCCCGGAAATGCTCAACCTGCAGTGGAACGCCAACTCGCTGTATCCGGCCGGCATCGACGCGCGCCAGCTGCAGGCGCAGGCCAGCGTTACCCTGCCCAAGGGCTGGTCGTTCGCCACTGCATTGGAGACCGCGCGCCGCGACGGTGACACCGTGGTGTTCAAGCCGATCTCCTATGACCATCTGGTCGATTCGCCCTTGTTTGCCGGCGAGCACTACCAGCGCATCGATCTCGATCCGGGCGCGAAGGTGCCGGTGCACCTCAACGTGTTTGCCGACGACGCCAAATCGCTGAAGCCGAGCGAGGCGCAGATCACGATGCACCGCGCGCTGGTGCAGCAGGCCGACAAGCTTTACGGCGCGCGGCACTACAACCACTATGAGTTCCTGCTGGCATTGACCGACCGCCTCGGTGGCATCGGCCTGGAGCATCACCGTTCCAGCGAGAACAGTGCCGACCCGGGCTACTTCACCGAGTGGGACAACAACGCGTGGATGCGCGATCTGCTGCCGCACGAGTACACCCATTCCTGGAATGGCAAGTACCGTCGCGGCGCCGATCTGGCCACCGCCAACTTCAACACGCCGATGGGCGATAGTCTGCTGTGGGTCTACGAAGGCCAGACCCAGTTCTGGGGCCAGGTGCTGGCGGCGCGTTCAGGGCTGTGGTCGACCGCGCAGGCGCGCGACATGCTGGCCAACGTGGCCGCGACCTATGACCGTGGTCGCCCGGGCCTGGCCTGGCGGCCGCTGCAGGACACCACCAATGACCCGACCATCGCGCAGCGCCGCACGCTGCCTTACCGCAACTACCAGATGAGCGAGGACTACTACTCCGGCGGCCAGATGCTGTGGCTGGAAGTGGAGGGCAAGCTGCGCGAACTGAGCGGCAACCGGCGCAGCCTGGATGACTTCGCACGTGCGTTCTTCGGCGTCGGCAACGGCGACTGGGACGTCAACCCGTACACCTTCAACGACGTGGTCGCGACCTTGAACGGCATAGCGCCGTATGACTGGGCGACGTTCCTGCGCGGGCGCCTGGACGGCCACGGTTCGTTGACCGGCGGCCTGGAACTGGCGGGCTGGAAGCTGGTCTACCGCGATACGCCGAACGACGCCTACAAGGCACAGGAAAAACGCGCCAAGGCGGCGCTGCTGGCGTACTCGCTGGGTGCGACCGTGCTCGACAGCGGTGTGGTCGGCGACGTGATCTGGGACAGCCCGGCGTTCAATGCCGGCCTGGCGCCGGGCATGAAGGTGATTGCCGTTGGCGGGCGCGAGTACAGCAGCCAGCGCTTGAAGGATGCGGTAGCTGCGGCGGCGAAGGACAAGGCGCCGATCGTGCTGCTGGTGAAGCAGTTCGACCGCATCGAAACGATGAACATCGCCTACCACGGTGGCCTGCAGTACCCGGTGCTGGAGCGTATCGCCGGCAAGCCTGACCGCCTTGCGGACCTGTGGAAGGCGCGATGAAACCGCGCGCCCGCGATGGCATGATCCTGTTGATGGCGATCCTCGCCATCCTCGGTGCATTCCTGCACGGCGACGGGCGCTGGCTGCATTGGCTGGCCAAGCCGACCACCACGCTGCTGATCGCTGCCATCGCCTGGCGCGTGCATGATCCAGCGCAGCCGTTCTACCGACGCGCGGTGCTGGCTGGCATGCTGCTGTCGTGCGTGGGGGATATCGCGCTGATGTTGCCGGTGGATGCGTTCGTGCCGGGGCTGGTCGCGTTCCTGCTGGCGCACCTCTGCTACATCGTCGCCTTCCGCGATGGCCTGCGTGCCGGACGTGGCCTGCTTGCCGCCAGCGTCCTGCTCGGCGCGTTCGCTGTACTGAATGTACTTGGTCTGTGGCCGCACCTGCCCGCACCGATGCGCATTCCGGTGCTGGCATACGTGGTGGTGCTGGCCTCGATGGCGGTCCTGGCGCTCGCACGCCAGTGGCGGCGACCGCACACCGATGCAATGGATGCCAGCAGCTCCCGCTGGGCGGCCGCCGGTGCGCTGCTGTTCGTCGCCAGCGACTCGCTGCTGGCCTGGGACCGCTTCGCCGGCGGCCTGCCACTGGCCAGCCTGCTGGTGCTGTCCACCTACTACGGCGCGCAGTACGCCATCGCCCGCTCCGTGAAACAGCAAAAAGGGGACGGAGGGGATTAAGTCGCAGACGGCACCAAGGCACAAACGACTTAATCCCCTCCGTCCCCTTTTCGCGTTGACTATCGGAGGGTCGCGTTGCCAGAACGGCCTTGTGCGTCGAAAGAGAGTCGTGCGGACTGGCGATCACCGGCGACTTCGTCCGGCAGCCAGACCAGAGTGCCACCCTTGCGCACGATCACATAGACGTGGCCGACTTCACCGGGAGTGCCCATCAATGCGTTGCGCTGTGCCTGCAGTGCCTGGGCCACGCGCGGCACCGCCTCGAAATCGATGTTGGCCAGCGCCGTGCTGCTGCGGCGCAGGGTGATGGTGGGCGCGAAGCGCTGCGGATTGACCGGGTCGCCCTTGCGCCACTGGCCGCGTTCGAAGTGGTAGCTGTCCACGCGTGACGGCTGCTGCGGATCCACCAGGTCCAGATTGATCCGGCCATCGTCGTAGAAGTGGATGCTGTGGAATACCGTCAGCCGGTGCCCGGCCAGCGCAGGCATCTGTTCCAGTGCCTGGCGGGCGGCCAGCAGGTAGTCCGCATCGAACAACCGGTTGTTGCGTTCGGGCACCGGCGGCAACCGCGGCTCGGTCATCGGCGCGAGCGAAGCGGGCCTCTCGCGCGCTGGCGGCATGGCGATCGGCGCGCTTGCGCTGTCGGCCTGCACCGAATGGCCCAGTGTTTCGCCCAGCGTCTGCAGGGCTCCGCCTGCCACGGCGACG
The DNA here is from genome assembly GCF_000284595.1 of Stenotrophomonas maltophilia D457. Classification (GTDB taxonomy): domain Bacteria; phylum Pseudomonadota; class Gammaproteobacteria; order Xanthomonadales; family Xanthomonadaceae; genus Stenotrophomonas; species Stenotrophomonas muris. The sequence continues at coordinate 1,329,752 of NC_017671.1, forward strand.
CCGGCCAGCACCAGCAACACCACGGAGAACACCAGCCGGGTCGAGGGCGGCTGCTTCATACACCCTCCAGGCGAACGTTGCGGCGATCTTCCGGGTCGTACAACAGCGTGACCCGCTCGCGCGGAAGATTGGCCAGCTCGATCAACGCGATGAAGCGGCGCACGCTCACCTGCTGCACGCCACCTTCGCGGTCGATGTATTCCAGCTGGAACTCCACCTGCGGCTGCTCGTTGAGATAGGTGCCGGTCTGGCGCAGCTTCAGCACCTTCGCATCCACGCCGATGCCGCGATACTTCAGCGCGTCACCGCGGGCGTCGGCCTGCAGCAGCCGGCCGAGCAGGCGCAGGCCCAGCGCGTAGCCGCACAACACCAGCGGGCACACCAGCAGCGGATGACCGAGCGACAGGAAGGTCCAGCCCAGTCCCTCACTCTGCAGCCGATAGGCGGCCACATAGGCACTGGCCACCGCCACGATGCCGATCGCTGCGCCGACACCACGACGCCAGAGGCTGGCGACATCCAGTTCGGGTTGCGCCCCCTCCAGCACCACGTTGGGGAACGCGCCCGGCATCCGGCTCAGGCGTACCTCGATACGCTTGCCGGCAACGAAACGCTGCAGTTGCGGCTTGCTGTCCACCACCAGCATCTGTTCGTTGATGGGCGTGCCGGACAGGTTCTGGAAGCCCAGTTGCAGCTTCCACTGAGCGAAGCCGCGCACGTGCACGCCGGTCGGCTCGGCCTGTTCGATCAACGCGTCGCGCGGCTCACCGCCGGCCAGGATGGTGCGCACCCGATGCAGCGCGCGCGGCGGGCCCAGCAGCAGGTAGTGCAGGAAGGCGAGCAGCAGGGCCAGCCACAGGATCACCGACAGCGCGAGCAGCAGCAGGGCCAGCCATGGCGCGCTGCGGTCGGCCAGTTGCACCGGCCACGACGTGCCGACATAGAGGATGCAGGGGAAGGGCAACGCGAAGAACAGCAGGAACGCGCCCCAGAACCAGAGATAGGCCTTCATGGGGTGGTGGGGAACCGATGGAACAGGGCGCGTAGGGTACTACGCTCAGCGGATCTGCAGGGTCAGCAAGAAGTAGCGGCCGAGCGGATCGTCGAGCCCCGGCATCTGGCCACCGTTGCCAACCATATAGTTCACCGGTTGCGTGTCGAGCACGTTGTGCACGTCCAGCGCGGCGACCACGCGCGGCCCCAGGCGTCGTGCGAGATGCAGGTTCCAGCGCAGCTGCCGGGGGTTCATGCAGTGGTTCTGCTCGCGCTGTTCCTCCGGGCATTCCGCACCGGGCAGCCAGGCGCGCGTGCGCCCCACCTGGTTGCCGCGCAGGGCGATGTCCCAGTTGCTGTTCTGCCACTGCACGTTCAGCACGGCGGCCATCGTCGGCGTGACATGGCCGCGCAGGTCCACCGTTGCATCATGGCCACGTTCGCGGCGCAGTTCCTGCTGCTTCAGCGCATCGAGCGAGAACAGCCACTGGCCGGTGCTGCCGGTATCGATGTGGTACTCCCCGCGCAGTACAAAGTTGCGCGAGGTGGTGCGGCCGATGTTGTCGAAGGACAGGCGCAGGTTGCTCAGGTGGCCGTCCTCGTCCAGCTCCCAGGTGCCGGGGTTCCACACCGCGTCGGCCGGTTGCAGGGCCAGGATCTCGTTGCGCAGTTCGACGATGTTGTGGGTGAGTGACAGCGAGAATGTATCGGTCGGCGTCCAGGTCGCGGCCAGGGAATGGCTGCGCGACCGCTCGGCCTTCAACGCATCGTTCTCCACCACGTCCACGGTGACGCTGCAGCGCCCGTTGCCGCTGCTCTGCGCGCAGTCGGGCAGGGCGCTGGAGGCCGGCAGCTCGATCGCACCGAAGTAGCCCGGGGGGCGCCGCTGTTCGAACAGGCTGGGCGCACGATAGCCGCGCCCGCTGGCAAGCAGGAAGGACCACCGGGGCGTGGGGCTCCAGCGCACGCCCACGCGGGGCGAAAAGGCCTGGTAGTCGCCGTCGCGGTCCCAGCGTGCGGCCAGGTCCATGCGCAGCGTGTGCGCCAGGGGCAGGCCGAGTTCGGCGTAGGCGCCGCCACTGCGGCGCGCCAGGTGGCGCTGCTCCTGCGGCAGGCCCAGCGCCAGGTCACCCTGGCTCAGCAGGGCGTCGGGATGCGAGGTCCAGCGCTCCTGGCGCAGGTCGATGCCGGTGGCCAGCTGTGCAGCACCGCCGGCCAATGGCATCAGCTCGCGCTGCATGCCCCACCAGCCCTGCCACTGCTCGGTGCGCCCGCGGTTGCGGATCGACGGGAACAACTGCTCGGCCGCGCCCGCCGGCAACGAGGTGAAGCCGGGCAGGAAATCCAGTGTCTCGGCGACCCGCAGCAGGGGCTCGGCACGCACGGTGCCCGACGTGGACAGGCTGACATCGCTGCGTTGTGCGCTGATGCCGGCATCCCAGCTGCGCCGGCCCTGGTCGCGGCCAATGCCGAAGGTGACGTCGGCGTCGGTGGCACGTACATGCGGACGCACGTTGCCGGCTTCGCGCAGCACGCTGTTGAAGGTGAACCCGTACAGGCCGATGGCAACGGCGGTTGGACCAAGGTCGAAGCGTTGCCGGTTGTGGCTGGCCCGCGCCTCGGCGTAGGCATAGCGACCTTCGCCGCGCTCATGCCGGTAGCGCAGGTAGGTCGAGGCAGTATCCGAGGCCGGTTGCAGCGAGCGTGGTCGGGCGCTGTCGAACCAGCAGGCACCATCGCGCCGCGTCAATGGGCCTTCGCAGCGTTCTGCCGGCCAGTAGCGTCCATCGCGGAACGCGCCGATCAGGTACTGCGAGGTTTCCGCATGCCATTGGCGGCGATCACCGGCCACGTGGTCGATGCGGTGCAGGTCGATGCCGGCGAACCAGCGGTCCCCTCCGTCGCGCACGCCGCCGGTGGCCGCCTGCACGCGATACTGGCCAGCGTCGCCGCGCCCGCTCAGGCCGGTCTGCAGCATGGCTTCCGGGCCGTCAGCCTGGTCGCGCAGGATGATGTTGACCACGCCGGACATCGCGTCGGCACCATAGATGGCCGAGGCGCCGCCACGTACCAGCTCGATGCGTTCGACGAAGCTGAGCGGGATTCCCCCAAGATCGGTGAGCCCACCCTGTTCCAGCGACACCATGGGATAGCGTGGCAGGCGCCGGCCATTGACCAGGAACAGGGTCGCACGCGGGCCCATGCCGTCCAGGCTGGTGGTGGTGGCCGCACCCACCGGCAGGTACTGCGAATCGCCACTGCGCGAGGTGCTCATCGCCGGGTGGCCGTTCATGCCCGGCAAGTGCCGCAACAGGTCGAACAGGCTGCCGTAGCCGCTGCGCAGGATGTCATCGCGGTCGATGATGGTGACCGGCAGCGTGGTCTGCACGGAGGTGCGCGGCAGCCGGCTGCCGGTGACATGGATCGGCGCCAGTTCCACCTGCGGCGGCGCGTCGGCGGATTTGTGTGGCGAACGTGCTGCGGGCGTGGCGCGTGCCGCGACCGACGGTGGCGATGGCGGTGCGGGGCGGGTGCGGCGGACGACGAATCCGCCAGCAGGCGTACGCAGGATGTTCACCGGCATGCCCGCGACCAGTTCCTTCAGGGCCGCAGCCGCATCGCGGTGGCCATGGGTGCCGGCCGTGCGCAGGCCATCCAGCTCACGCGCATCGAACAGCAGGGCAATGCCGCTCTGTCGCGCCCATTGCTGCAGGGCCGGCGCCAGCGGGCCTGAACCAACATCGACCTCCAGGGTGCCCGCTTGCTCGGCCGCAGCGGCAGACGGCAGCGCGGGGATGCCCAACGCGAGGCAGAACAGGGTGCGGAGCAGCAGCCCCCCCTGCAGCGCGCCCGGTACTGCCATCACCGCAGGCCTCCTCAGTACGTGCGGCGCAGTTCCAGCGCGCCATCCGGTCGCGTCTGGCCAGCCACCGACCAGCCCAGTTCCAGTGCCGACAGCAGTTCCTGCGCGTCGCCGGCACGGAAGGTACCGCTTACCGCCAGGCTGGCGATCTCCGGATCGGCGATCACCAGCGGCGTGTGGCCGTAGCGGTTCATGCGTTCGACCACGATCGACAGCGGTGTGGCATCGAACACCAGCTGTCCCTGCAGCCAGCCTTCAGCGGCGGCATTGGACGACAGTGCCGGACCGGGCTGGATGCGGCCCGACGGCAGTACCTGCAGTTGCTGGCCGGGCGCCAGGGTGTGCTGGGTGCCCCCGCTGCTGACTTCCACCGCACCTTCCAGCAGTGCGACTTCGACCAGGCCATCATGCAGGCGTTCCACCTGGAAGGTGGTGCCGATGTCGCGGATGGTGCTGTCGCCGGCGCGCAGCTGCAGGGCCTTGCCCGACGGTGCGACCTGCAGCTGCAGGCGGCCACGTTCCAGCACCAGGTTGCGATGGCGCCAACCGAAACGGGCGTGCAGGGTGGTGCCCGCATCCAGCGTGGCCACGCTGCCATCGGCCAGCGTCTGCAGCCGGGGCTGGTGGGAATCGTTGGCATAGCGCAGCGGCGTGGGGTTGCCGTCGACGGCAATCATCCAGCCGATCCCGATGGCCAGGCAGACGCCTGCGGCAGCGGCCACTGCCGGCAGCCAGCGACGCGGCGCCGGCCGTGCAGCACGTGCCGCGGCGGTGCGCAGCCACGGGTCGGCGGCCAGTTCCTCGCCCTGCTGGAACAGGGTCTCGGCCTGGATCCAGGCGGTGACATGGGCCGGGTCCTCGGCCAACCAGTCCTCGAACGTCTCGCGCTCGCCCGGCGTACAGTCCGGAGCCTCCAGCCGCGCCACCCAGGCGCTGGCGCGTTCGAACAGCTGCGTATCTTCCCTGGGCCTGGCGTGACTCATCCGTTGTCCCTGTCGTTGTGCAGCGGATCCGTTCCGAGTTCCTGGCGCAGGCCCTGCAGGGCGCGGGCGATGTGTTTTTCCACGGTCTTGGCAGTAATTCCACAGTGCCGCGCGATCTGCGTGTAGCTCATGCCGGTGATCCGGTTGAGCAGGTACACCTCGCGCGCGCGCTCGGGCAGCTTGAACAGGGCCTGCCGCAGCAGGGACAGCATCTGCCCGGACTCGGCCTGGCGCAATGGATCGGGCGACGTGCTGGAAGGCTCGTTGCCGCCATCATGTTCGGCGAGGGACAGATGCGGCCGCGACTGCGACGAACGGCCGCGGTCTGCCAGGCGGTTGCGGGCGATACGATACAGCAGCAGCCGCAGCTCGTCGGCACTGTGCGCGCGATAGCGGATCAGCCGCTCCATGCAGTCCTGCGCGATGTCCTCGGCATCCTCCGGCCCGACACCGCGCGTGCGCAGGAACGCACACAACGGCGCGCGTTCCTCCCGCACGAACGCAATGAACGCGTCCGCCGGCGCGGACAGGTCCGGCGCGCGATGGATCAGAGGAGAGGGGGCGGACAGGGCTGGCCTCGGACGTCGGTGGCGGGTACGTCTTCGAGTTTTACGCGACGATGACCGGATGGGGAAGAGTGTGCGTGGCCCACGAATCCATTGTGAATGCGTTCATGTTTCGAGGGGCGCTGCACTGGGGGAGGGCGCACCGTCCGGACGTTGAACTTTCGACCCGTGCGTTGCGGGTGGAGAGAGAGAACACATGAAGCATTCGAAGTTGAGCCTGGCCCTGGCAGCGTTGCTGGGCATCACCGCCATGGCGGCGGTTGATGACGTCATGGCAATGAATTATCACGTGCAGGACGATCGCGTCTTCCTCAGCGGCGGCGTAACCGTTGCCGATGTGGTGGCGCTGCCCGCGCTGCTGGCCAAGGCGCAGGCCGAAGGACGCCCGATCCGCGAAGTCGTGCTGCGCACGTCCAACGGTGGCGCGCTGATCGCCGGCGAGTGGCTGCAGGCGGTGATCCGCACCCAGGGCCTGGACACGATCGTGTCCGGCCACTGCATTTCGTCCTGCTCGATCATGCAGTCCGGCGGCGTCAACCGTTATCTCGGCGGCGACCTGCCGCTGGTCGATTCGGTGCAGATCCATGCCGCCAGCAGTGGTGGCAGGATCACCTACGCACCGTCGCCGCGCATGACCCAGATCTACACCGGCAACTATGGCGGCGGCATGGATGCCGGCCTGCTGCACAAGGCCATGTATGAGGTGGTGCGGCCCAATGGCCTGCTGGTGTTCCGCGACCCGGCGCGCACCACGGGTACCTCGGTCACCTTCGATCCGGATGGCAGCGGCAGCAAGCTGGAGTCCTTCCCTGGCCAGGACATCCGCGGCAACAACATCATCAACACGGCAGGCTATCGCGATCCGGGCGACACCCTGCGTGTCACCAGCAACGTCAGCGGCGACATCAATCCGGGCTACCTGCGCACCGCGCGCCAGTTGCAGGCTTTCGTCGACGACGATTTCGCGCGCTGGAACACCGACTGGGCCAGCACCTACATCAACTACGCGGTGAGCCTGTACAACGTCTCCACGCGGGGACCGAACGGCATCGGCACGCAGTCGCTGCAGCAGCTGCTTGCCGACCCCGACCTCCAGGATGAGCTGCGCGGCCAGTTGCGGCTGGCCGATCTGGATGCGTCCACCCTGGCAGGTTCGGCGGGCGTGATCCGTGTCAGCAATGGCGCCACCTGGCGCACCGCCGAAACCACCGGCGCCGATTTCATGCTGGTCGACAACGGCACCATCGCGCTGGAGGGCGGCGCGCTGCGCACCCCCGAGCTGCGGGTGATGCCGGGCAGCGTCGTGGTCGGCCACGGTGATATCGCATCGGTCGGTACCGACAGCGATGCGTTGCTGGATGGCACCGGCCCGTCCTGGCGCGAAGACGGCTTCAACCGCCTGCGCGTGTTCGGCACGCTGATGCCGCGTGGCGGTGATCTGGTGACCCACGGCTACGTCAACATCATGCCCGGCGGGCAGGTGCTGTTCGATGTTACCGAGGCCGGTGGCACCGGCAGTGGTCGCCTGCGTGTCGGCAGCTTCTACGATGGCGGTGCCGAAGAGGGGGCGCTGGTGATCGCGCAGGGCGCACACCTGGCGTTGAACGTCGCCCAGGGCTTCTATGCCGGCGGCTACCGCCGCGATCTGGTGGAAGGGCCGATCTACCAGGGCGGTTTCCAGGATGCCGTGCGACTGGGCGACACCGGCTACAGCGCCAGCATCACCGCGGGCGAAGTATTCCGCCCGCGCCACAATTCGCTGCTGAGCTTCAACGTCAACCAGACGGCCGACGGGCTGTGGCTGACCGCCAACCCGGGCTTCGATCAGCTGGGCCTGTTTGCCAACGGCACCTCCGGCGATGGACTGGGGCGCGCGCTGGCAGCCGCATCGGATCGCCAGGACAGCGGCCTGAAGTCGCTGCTCGGCGCACTGCAGTTCGCCGACCGCGATGTGATCGCACAGCAGGCCGGCGCCCTGCGCGGTGATGCACACGCCAGCCTGCGCCTGGCCGACAATGCACTGCTGGGCAGCATCGGCAACGTGGTGCAGCAGCACCAGACGGCGATGCGCAGTGGCGGCGATGCCGATGGCCTGGCCTCGCAGGCGGCGCAGTCGGTGTCGGCGCAGCCGGGCATGCGCCATGGCAGCCTGTTCAACCGGCTGGCCATGCATCTGGTCGAGCCGGCCGGCGAGGCTGCTGGCGACAGCCGCGCGGCGGGTGGCAGCCGTGGCCTGTGGGCGCGCGGTTTCGCCAGCCATGGCCGCATCGACGCCGACGGTGGCGTGGCCGGCCTGAGCCATAACATCGGCGGCATCGTGGTAGGTGCCGACACGCACGTGGCCGATGACCGCGTCACCCTCGGCGTCAGCGTGGCCGCCGCGGACATGTCGACCAAGGCCAGCGATGGCTCCGGTTTCAGTGGCGACGTGCGCGCGCTGGATGTGGGCGGCTACCTGGATGCGACCTATTCGCGTGGCTACCTGTCGGCGGCCGTGCGCTACACCGACCTGCGCCACGATACCCGCCGCAGCCTTTCGCCCATCGATGGCCTGCAACAGCCGCTGCGTGCCCGATACAGCAACGATGCGATCTCGGCGCGGGTCGAACACGCGTTCTCCTTCACCACCGGCAAGGGACTGGTGATCCAGCCGCTGCTGCCGGTGGTGGATTACGCGCGGACCTCGGCCACCCGCTTCAACGAAGAGCAGGGCGCTGGCGCGCTGGTGGGGCGCAGCGGCAGCCTGGAGAGCATCCGCGTGGGTGCCGGCCTGCAGCTGTTCAAGACCTTCGAGGGCAACAACGGCGAGCGCATCACCCCGCGTGCCCGCGTGGCCTGGCAGAAGGAGCTGGGCGATTCACAGGCGCGCTACAGCACCGGTTTTGCTGCGGCCCCGGACCTGGTGTTTGGTGCCAGCAGCCAGGCCGTGGGCGAACAGGTGCTGGCCTGGAACGTGGGCGTGACCAGTCGCGCCAGCGAGCGCCTGTCGATCATGGCCGACTACGTGGGTGAGCGCCGCGACGGGCAGATCCGGAACGGCGTGATGCTGGGCCTGGGCTACCGGTTCTAAGGGGTACCCGGCCCCGGCGATATCCGTATCGCCGGGGCCATCCCATCAGGGCGGGTGCTGCGGTAAGGTCGGTAGGGAACTCCCGCCAGGCCCCGTCATGCAGATCGCCGTCTTCAGTGCCCGCCCTTACGACCGTCGTTTCCTCGACGAGGCCAACCAGCGCGATGCGGCCGGGCAGGGCTTTGCGTTCGTGTACTTTGATGCCGCGCTGGACGTGCATACCGCTGCGTTGGCACAGGACTGCGCCGCCGTCTGCGTGTTCGTCAATGACCGCCTCGACGCGCCGGTACTGCACGCGCTGCATGCACTGGGCGTACGCGCCGTACTGCTGCGCTGCGCCGGCTTCAACAATGTGGACCTGGCCGCCGCGAAAGCGCTGGACCTGTTCGTCGCACGGGTGCCGGCCTATTCCCCCGAAGCCGTGGCCGAGCACGCGCTGGCGCTGGTGATGACGCTCAACCGGCAGACCCATCGCGCCTACAACCGCGTGCGCGAGGGCAACTTCATGCTCGATGGCCTGCTCGGGCGCACCCTGCATGGGCGCACGGTCGGCATCGTCGGCACCGGCAAGATCGGCCTGGCCACCGCGCGCATCTTCAAGGGCATGGGCTGCACCGTGCTGGGGCATGATCCGTATCCGTCGCCGGCCTTTGCCGGCGTGGGCGACAGGGTTGGTCTGGATGAACTGCTGGCGCGGGCCGACATCGTATCGCTGCATTGCCCGCTGACGCCCGATACCCAGCACCTGATCAACGACGCCTCGCTGGCGCGGATGAAGGCCGGCGCGATGCTGGTCAACACGTCACGCGGCGCGCTTGTGGACACCCATGCGGTGATCCGCGCGCTGAAGTCGCGGCGGCTCGGCCACCTGGCCATCGACGTCTATGAGCAGGAAAGCGCGCTGTTCTTCCAGGACCTTTCCGGCGAGATCATCGACGACGAGGCCTTCCAGCGCCTGATGACCTTCCCCAACGTGCTGGTGACCGGCCACCAGGGCTTCTTCACCGTGGAGGCGCTGCAGGAGATCTCGGCGATCACGTTGGGGAACCTGCGCGATTTTGCGGAGGGGCGGGTGTGTGCGAACCGGGTGAGGGCTTAGCAGACACGATGCGGAAATGGGCCTCGCCCATTCCTCGCTTGGGGTATTTACTTTGGATGAATATCATATGAAGCTGTCGTGAAGGGGCTTGTGCCCCTGAAGGTACAGGGGGGCGCAAGGGACGGCGCAGCTACTTTTCGGCCGGAACATGACGCCAGCACACGTCGGTGGATTACCGAACGTCTGGTGATTGCCGACGCATTTGAACATAGGGATGTTCCATGCGTATCTGGCAGTGGCAGGCGTTGTTGGGCGCGGCATTGGCCATGTCATCCGGGTGGACCTGGGCGAGTAGCCCGGTCACCCCGCATACCGAGTACTACAAAAAGATCAAGAACGGCGAGGGGCTGGCACCGCTGACCTCGAGCCTGTTCGGGGATAGCATCAGCCCCAGCTCGGGGTCGACCGAATTTGTCGTTACCGACATCGACCTGCCAGGCAACAACGCGCTGCCGGTGCGATTGCAGCGTCGCCTCGCTGTGCAGTCCTTCAAGGACCGGCAGCCGTTGGGGGGATTCGGCAGCTGGGACATCGAAGTCGCCTACATGCACGCCACCTTCGACTCCATCTGGAAGTGGAACGAGTCGGGTAATGGCGCCACCCAGCGTTGCTCGCAGACCTTCTACCCCAAGACGCGTACCGGCGTGGGCACCTTCGAGATTTGGACCGGCGTGCAGGTGCGTGTCCCCGACCAGGGCGAGCAGGAGATGCTGCTGATCGCCAACGCCTCCAACCCGAAACCCACCAACGGTGAAACCTATCGCTGGGGTACTCGGGGCAACATGCGCCTCAGTTGCCTGGGCTCGACGGCCAATGGCTATCCCGGCGAAGGATTCCTGGGCGTGGATGCATCGGGGAATCGCTACTTCTTCAATGTGGGGATTGAACGAACGGCTGGCTTCATGGAGCTGGGCCAAGGCATGGGGTCCAAGCTGGTGCGTGTTCTGCTGATGGCCAGCCGGGTCGAAGATCGCCACGGCAACTGGGTAGCCTATGACTATTCGGGCGACAAGCTGGTTGGCATTCGCGGCAGTGATGGTCGCGCCATCTCCATTGCCTATGCCGGGGACCGCATTGCCAGTGCGGCAGCCAATGGCCGTACCTGGAGCTACGAGTACAACGAAGGTTCCGGTGGGATGGGATTTGCACGCTGGCCCGCGCTGCGCGCCGTCCAGCAGCCTGATGGCGCGCGCTTGGGCTACGAATACAGCTGGCAGGACGGTGGGTTCGGTGGCCTGAATCCGGAATATCAGAGCTGGGATGGCGAACCGAAGCTCTGCACCAAGCCCACGTTCGAGCAGTCTGGATTCAGCCTGATCGCGACCCACCCATCTGGAACGCGTGGACAGTTTGAGTTCAAGTACCTGCGCCGCACCCGGCTGGGTGTAAAAAGTACCGCTTGCGCAGACATGGGCGGTGGGCGCTACGCGCAACGCGCCTCCAATGCGTTCGACCTCTTCGCGATCACCAGCAAGACGCTGACGGGGCCGGGCTTGGGCAACCTGACCTGGACCTACGAGTCGGGTGGGTATGACTCGGGTCTACCGAATTCCGCGGTGTCGACGATCGTGGAACCGGATGGTACGCGCCGTCACAGTGTGTTCGGACGAAAACTCGATGAGAACGAGGGGCAGTTGTTGCAGGAGGCAGTGCGTGCTCCGGACGGTCAGATCGTCCAGGTCACCACCAATACCTATATGAGTTCGGACGAGGTCCAGGCCGGACCGTTCCCGGACAGCTACGGTTCGATGACCGCAGCCGATGATCCCTTCGCCGTCAAGATTCGTCCCCTGAAGCAATCTGTGCTCAGCCAGGATGGCGTCAACTTCGTCAACACGACCGATCAGTTCGACGCGCATGTGCGGCCGGTGGTGCAGACCGAGAGTAACTCGTTGGGACGCTCGCGGACGCTGAGAACCACCTACTTCGACGACACCGGCCGCTGGATACTCGGCCAGGTCGGGCGCAGCACACAGAGCGTTGGCGGCGTTGAGATCGAGACCGAGCGCACCGAGTTCGACTCGATGGCGCGCCCGCAACGTACCTACGCCTTCGGCGTGCTGCAGCAGACGCTGGGCTATCACGCCGATGGCACGCTCGCCTCCGTGGCCGATGGCAAGGGCAATACCATTGCGCTGGGCAGCTGGAAGCGTGGCCTGCCGCAGAGTGTTGCGTACCCGGACGGCAGCAGTGCCTCGCTGCAGGTCGATGACAATGGCTGGGTGCGCGCGGCAGTGGAGCCCAATGGTGCCAGCCGGAGTTTCGACTACGACGGGATGGGCCGGATCGTACTGGCGACCCAGGCCGCCAATGACAGCGTGGCCTGGAATCCTTCTACAACGCAATTCTTCCAGGTGCCGGGCGCGGAGATCGGGCTGGAAGCAGGCCATTGGAAGCGCGAGTCCAGTACCGGCAACGCACGCGCGGTGACGTACTACGACGGGTTGTGGCGCCCAGTATTGGAAGAGTCGTTCGACGCTGCGGACCGTGGCGGTACATTGCGCCAGACGGTGACCCGCTATGACAGCAATGGGCGCCCGGTTTTCACCTCCTATCCGACGCGCACGGCGTCCGACTTCCGCTCGGCGCTGCCCGGCACCTATACCGGCTATGACGCACTCGGGCGCCCCAATCGCAGCGAGCAGGACAGCGAACTGGGGCGGCTTGTCACGACCACCGAGCAACTTGGCGGAGGCAGCGTAAAGGTGACCAATCCGCGCGGCATTGCCACCACCACCGACTACCTGATGTACGGCAAGCCCAGCCAGGACACGCCCATCCGGATTCTCCACGCTGAGGGAGTGGTGACGGAGATTCAGCGCGACACGCTGGGCAAGCCGCTGTCGATCCTGCGGCGCAACTACGATGGCAGCGTCAGTGTGCGGCGGCAGTATGTCTATGACGGCGCCCAGCGCCTGTGCAAGAGCATGGAGCCTGAGACCGGTGCAACCGGCATGGGCTACGACGCCGCAGGCAATCTGCTCTGGTCTGCCTCGGGCCTGACGTTGCTGGGCCCTCAATGTGAGAGCGAGGCTGCCTATGCGTCGCCTTCGCGGGCTGACCGGACCTACGACAGTATGAATCGCTTGCTGACGCTGCGCTTCTCGGATGGCCAGGGTGATCAGGACTGGAACTATTGGCCTGGCGGGAAAGTGAAGCGTGTGCAGACCCGCAACAACGGCGCCATCACCACCAACGACTACACCTACAACCTGCGTGGACTGCCCACGTCCGAGAGCGTGGCCTACGACGGTGGCGAGGCCTGGGCGCTGGGCTATGGCTACGATGCAAACGGCGCCTTGGCAACCCATGTGCAGCCGTCCGGCCTGACGATCGACTACGGCCCGAATGCGCTGGGGCAGCCGACGCGAGCCGGAGCCTTCGCCATCAACGTGCGCTATTACGCGAACGGCGGCATGAGCGGCTTCACCTATGGCAACGGCGTCGTGCATCAGATGACGCAGAACGCGCGCGGCCTGCCTGATCGCAGCACCGACAGTGGTGCAGGTGGCAAGGTCATCGATGACGGCTACGACTACGATGCCAATGGCAATGTGGCGGCCATCAGTGACGGCCTGCCGGCAGCCCCTGGAAACCGCGACATGCGTTACGACGGCCTGGATCGTCTGACCACGGTGACGGCGGCCAGCTTCGGAAACGCAAGCTATGCGTACAACGTTCTGGACAATATCGTCACCGCCAACGTCGGCGCACGACGGCAGTCCTTTGAGTACGACTTCAACAATCGGTTGACGAACGTGCGGGATGTCGGCAGTGGTGCGACCGTCACCGGGCTTGGCTATGACAGCCAGGGTAACCTGAAGATCCGCAATGGCGTCGTGTTCCGGTTCGACTACGGCAATCGCCTGCGCGAGGTCGATGGCAAGGAGGCTTATCAGTACGATGCACATGGCCGTCGTACCTTGGCCAGCGCAACCAATGGCAACATTCGTTCCCTCTATGGGCAGGATGGCGTGCTGCGCTATCAGCACGACCAGCGCCAGGCCAAGGGCTTTGACTACATCCAGCTCAACGGCAGCCTCGTTGCCAAGCGTGCCGTGGATATCGCGCCTGCAGCATTGGTCGTAACGGTTCCGGGTTACAGCGCGGACGGTGCGTTTGCGGTGCAGTGGACAGCCGTTGCCGGTGCGCAGCGTTACGAGGTGCAGGAGTCGAGTGGCGGTGACTGGCAGGCTGTCTATCAAGGGCCTGCGCTGAACGTTTCGCTGGCCGGGCGAAGCTCCGGCGTCTATCGCTATCGTGGCCGTGCCTGCAATGGCACTGTCTGCGGCGCTTGGGGTGTGGAAGCCTCCATCCAGGTGGAGCTTGCTCCCACCGCTGCGCCGGTGATCACTGCACCGGCGCAAGGTATCAACGGAACCTATTCCCTGAGCTGGTCAGCGGTGCAGGGGGCCGCCCGCTTTGTGCTTGAGGAGGCCGTGGGTGGTGGTTGGAATGTGGCCTTTGATGGCTCTGGCCGAACCTATCAAGTGACCAGCAAGCCTGCAGGCACCTATCGCTATCGGGTCAAAGCATGCAATCCACAGGGCTGCGGCGCCTACTCGGCCGAAGCGGCGATTACCGCGCTGTATGCCCCATCCGTACCCGCACTGTCGGTACCCGCTGCGAGCTACAACGGCAGCTACGCCGTCTCTGTTTCGAGCGTGGCCCAGGCCAGCAGCTATCGCATTGAAGAACAGTTCAACGGGGGGGCATGGACTGAGATCAACCGGATCAGTGGGAATCAACTGGTCATTAGTGGACGAATCGCCGGCAGTTACGCCTATCGTGCCTTTGCATGCAATGACGCCGGGTGCAGCGCGTCAAGCGCCGTAGGCGCGATCGTCGTGACATTGCCACCGGTCCAAGCCACGGGAATCAATCTCGGCGGTGTGAGCTACAGTTCAACCGTGAGCATGTGGTGGGGCGCAATCCCCGCAGCGACGAGCTACCAGCTGATGGAACAGCTCAATGGCGGGGGCTTCGGACTCGCCCAGGAAGACGGCGCGACCGCCGTGGCCCGAGGCGGTCGCTGGCCGGGGCAGTGGGACTACCAGGTGCGTGGCTGCAATGTCGCCGGTTGCGGACCGTGGTCAGCGGTAGCGGGCGTGCGCGTGATTGGTCCTCCGGCGACCCCGGTCCTGCGCGTGCCGGATGGGGTGGGAATCGGCGCGGCTTACTCGATCTCCCTGCTGGAAGTGGCGGACGCGACGCGCTATGAAATCGACGAAAGTACTGACGGCGCCAACTGGTCGCTGATTGCGGGGGATCGAACCGTTTCCCTGAATAAGGGCGGCGGAGGCAACTTCTACTACCGTGGTCGTGCCTGCAATCCCGCAGGCTGCAGCCCCAGTTCTGCTGCTGGCCTGGTTGCGATTTCCAGTGCGCCGGCCGTACCTACGGGTGTGAGGATCGTAAAGAGCGGCCCCAACATCTGCTCGGTCATCTGGAATGCGTCGCCGGGTGCCACCTACTACAACATGCGTTCAAGCAGCGGCGGCGCGACCTATAGGGCAGAAGGCATCGGCTACGACCTCGATACGCGCTGCCAGGGTGGTTACAAGGTGCGTGCCTGCAATGCGCAGGCGTGCTCGGCCTGGTCGAACTGAGGTGGATATGAACACACGGAAGACAAAGCAGGTCCCCAAGTGGCTGGCTGCCATCGCCATGGCTGTGACGACGTTTGTAGGGACTGCAACAGCACAAACGGTCACCTATATCCACACCGATGCCTTGGGCTCGCCGGTGGCCGAGACCGATGCATCCGGCAACGTCATCAAACGATTCGCCTATGAGCCCTATGGAGCCGTCGTTGGCGGGGAAGTGGCTGATGGACCGGGCTATACCGGGCATGTGAGCGATGCTGCAACGGGCTTGAGCTACATGCAGCAGCGGTACATGGACCCAGAGCTGGGTGTGTTTCTAAGCGTTGATCCCGTTACGGCCTATGTTAAGGGTGATATGCGGCATTTTAATGCCTACGCATACGCCTACAACAATCCGTATACGTTTAATGATCCTGACGGCCGCTGCGGTGCATGTGATGGATTCAGCGATTCCTATGCAAGCATGTCCACTCCCGAAAGGGAGGGTTTGCGATCTGCGATGGTCTCGGCTGTTAGGGCGGTAGTTACGGCATTCAGTGAACTTAACTCACCTGCATCTGGAGGTGGTGGGAAGGTTGGCGCTGCAGGCGCAGTAATAAAGGAGGCTCAGGCTGGAAGCGCTTTGGTGCGCGCCAAAGAGATCAATGGAGCGCTAAAATCGTTCACGCAAACCAAGGTAACAACCGCCGTGACTGAGACCAAGGAGGGAGTGCGAGTTGTCACCTCCAGTGAGGGGCGGTTGAGGCCGGCGCAGCGAAATGCTCTAAAGGATGGGGAGGTTGCTGGAAAGGGAGTCCCTGGCGTTCACGCAGAGGTCAATGGTGTCAATAGTGCAAGAACAATGGGCCTCACTCCAACGAGCGTTTCTCCGAGCAGGCCTGCGTGTCCTGGATGTCAGTCTGCAATGAAGCAAGAAAACGTAAAAATTATCGATAAGTGAAGAATGGAAAACTATCCAGCCACGCCATCCTTAGCATCGGACTTCCTCCTTCTTTCCAATTGGCAGCGATTGGCATTTATGGCTAGCTGCTGCGAGAGGATGATTCCAAACTATCGCAGATTTAGTGCCCAGACTTCATTTGGGGATGTAAACATTCTGCGTAACACCCTTGATTCTGTCTGGCTTGAAGTCATTGGGGGGGCGGGGAGTCGCAATCTCGAAAGTCTTTCCAAAGGCTGCGAGGCACAGGCTCCGGATCCATCCAATTTCAGTTCAATTTATGCGTCTTCCGCGCTGGATGCTGCAGCCGCAATTTCAATAACCGCCTCAGCCGCAGCTACTCATGCCGAGGTCACGGCCGTGATGGATGTGGTTGAATTGGCTAGAGACTCAGTGGATTTGTTTGTTCAGATTGTTGAAAATCTGGATCCAAATGCTCCTGAATTTGAAAATAGAATACTAAGAAGCCTCTTGATGCAGACTGAGCTGAAACGACAGAGGCGTGCCTTGGAAATTCTCAAGTCTACCGGAAGAGAAAATAAAGTGGCACGGGCTGAAATCGTTAAACGATGGGGGCACGTGGAATTGCCGAGCCTTGCTGCAACCCCTGAATCCTAGGGTGACTTGAGCATGCCATTCCATTGATTTATGCAAGGGGGTGGAATTGGCGCGGTGTACTCAAACTCTCTGCTGGAAGTGGCGGACGCGACGCGCTATGAAATCGACGAAAGTACTGACGGCGCCAACTGGTCGCTGATTGCGGGGGATCGAACCGTTTCCCTGAATAAGGGCGGCGGAGGCAACTTCTACTACCGTGGTCGTGCCTGCAATCCCGCAGGCTGCAGCCCCAGTTCTGATGCTGGCCTGGTTGCGATTTCCAGTGCGCCGGCAGTACCTACGGGTGTGAGGATCGTAAAGAGCGGCCCCAACATCTGCTCGGTCATCTGGAATGCGTCGCCGGGTGCCACCTACTACAACATGCGTTCAAGCAGCGGCGGCGCGACCTATAGGGCAGAAGGCATCGGCTACGACCTCGATACGCGCTGCCAGGGTGGTTACAAGGTGCGTGCCTGCAACGCGCAGGCGTGCTCGGCCTGGTCGAACTGAGGTGGGCGCGATGAACGCAGGAATGAAGATGCTGGTGAGTCGAACCGTAGGTGGGGCCGCGCTGATTCTGGGTGGACTGTTCAATCAGGCTGCTGCGGAGACGATTACCTATATCCATACCGATGCGTTAGGGTCACCGGTCGCTGAGACTGACGCGGCTGGCAGCGTTATCCGGCGTACCACCTATGAGCCCTATGGCGCCGTGGTTGGTGGGTCCGTTGCTGATGGGCCTGGCTATGCAGGGCACGTGAGTGATGCTTCGACGGGCTTGAGTTACATGCAGCAGCGGTATATGGATCCAATCCTTGGTGTGTTCCTTAGTGTGGATCCGGTGTCGCCCCAAAGCGATTCGGTGGGAGCATTCGGACGCTACAGGTATGCCAATTCGAACCCATATCGCTACTTTGATCCCGATGGCCGGCGAGCATGTGGCAAAGACACTGACTGCCAGTTGGAGCAGGGGGCATACGGTGGTTCTTCTGCAGGTCGAGGAACGATGGGCACGGGGGCAGTGGGAAGCAGGCAGTCAACTTCGGCGTCACCAAGTTACGGTCGCTCTCCGCAATCGACTGATCCTGCTTGGACGAGAGATCCTGGGCTGAAGCGGCAGATGGAGCGAGCTTGGCAGGACTCCAACCCCGATGCGCCAACTGTATTGTGGGGGCAACCTGGATCGCTGAAGCGGGAACAAGGAGGGTGGATCGTGGCTCCGAACCTGGTTGGCGCCCCTCAATTGATTCGTGCTCAACCTGGTACTCGTGCTCAAATGGGGCAGGATGTGCTTTTCAAGCCTTCAGAGTTTCAGTGTGGTTGCCGAGTTATAGGATTCTTCCATACTCACCCGAATACTCGGGAAGAGGGTTATCGCCCTGCAGCTAACGGGTATGACTATCAGTTCCTTGAAGAAATGGGAGTGCCTGGGATGATTAGAAGTCATGAGGGTTATGAGTTCGTACCTATCATGGAGGGACGCAGATGAAACGCTCAGTCATCTTGAAAGTGGGGCTGCTGTTTTCATTGCTGATGGCAGGCGGCTGTGCAGCGAAGGAGCCCCGAGGTGAGAAGGGGTTGGAAGGGCTAGAAAGATGCGTGACGACAATCGAGACTTACGTCCAAGAGACGAGGGGATGGAAACGGGAGATGTATCGCATTGCGGAGGAGTCTTCCGGCACCGCAGATATTGGCTTCTCAGTCCAGCACGTCCATGACAGGGTTCTGCTGCCAGAAGGTGGACTGAAGTCATTTCATGTTGATCTCGACCAGCGATGTTCCAAGGTCATCCGTGAAAGCCACTATCAGTAGCTGGTAGCGGCTTGTTGGCCCATGAAGAGGGTAGATGCGCAGCCATTGACCGCATGTTGCTTGTAGTCCTACAATGTCCAGCTAGGCCGGAATAGCTCAGTTGGTAGAGCGGCGCATTCGTAATGCGTAGGTCGCAGGTTCGACTCCTGTTTCCGGCACCAGTTGTAGTTAAAAGCCCCGGCCTTTGGTCGGGGCTTTTTGTTTGCGCCCGCCGGTTATCATAGGATGGTGACCTCACTGAAGGCTGCAAGCCTTCAGCAACGTCTCGTCATCCCCGCATCCCGTGCCAGCCACCACGCGAGCTGCCGGAGATAACCACCCGCTGCTCCCGCCGATGCACCGATCAGCAGGTGTGCGAGCACCCTGATCCCACGCGCGGCCCGCTCCCGCACCCAAGGCAGGACCGCCACCACCTGCGCACCCAGCAACAGCATCAGTACGTCCAGGCCCAGCGCATCCACCACCGGCAACAACGGCAGCAGATCCGGATTGCAGGCCAGCACGATCACCAGCGCGGCACCCAGCACGGCCATCAGGCGGCGCCCGGCGGGCAGGGTGGTCCAGTGCAGCAGTCGGTTGATCAGGTGCATGGCATTCCTTGTGTCATGTGCCGGAATCCTCATCAGGCTTGATCGGCCGCACCGGCTGCCGCAGCACGGTTTTCAACCGCGCCGCGTCGGTCCTGCGCGGGTCGCTCAGGTAGATCTCATGATGGGGGCCGGCGAAGGTGTAACCCAGTGCGGGCATCACTTCCTCATGCAGATGCGCCAGGACGGGGCCTTCGTCGTCGTAGGCGCCCACGTGCAAGGTCTGCAGGCTGGGGCCCTCGGCAAGGATTTCATTGCGGAGGCTGGGCGGCGCATCCCCCAGCTTCGCGCGCGCCTTGCTGATCGCGGCCTGCCACTGCGTAGGGCCGATGCCCTCGGGCGTGCGGATCATTACGGTCCAGGCCCACTCGTCCTTGCGTCGCGCGATGAAGCTGGCCGGGTCCTCGGCGCTCCACAGCGCCTCCAGCGGTGGCACCACGTAGTCGCGCCCTTCGGCCTTCAGCGCAAACTTCAATGCATAGCTCACCGAATACAGCCACTGCACGGCCTGCAGGTAGGCGGGGGCCGTGTTCGGGTCGCCGCGACCATCGACCATCACGTAGGGCAGGGGCGGCACATCGACCGGTACGAACCTGCCGGCGGGCGGTTGATAGAGCGCCCGGTTGCGCTTCTTGAAGTCGATCTTGTCCATCGGGGGCTTCCTCCTGTGCAGAGCATCCCACGCCAGGCACCCGCCAGTACGCTGAACCGGTTCAGGTGACTTTGCCGAACGAGGGCGAATGGCCCCACGAGCGCGCGGGGCCGCGACGCAGTCCTGGGTCATGCGCCCGTCACACCTGCGCGGTGCGACAACGTGTCGCAGCCAGAATCGGGCCTTTCCTGCGCTCGATCAATGTCAATGCCTTTCTTAAATGGTGGGTGACGGCCTAAAATTGAAAGGCTGACTCGACCCCACCTCCCTGCCTGTCTTCCGGACCGGTGGGACCGGCTTTTGGCCGGAACAGGCAGGGACGGGGAACGGCATTCCCTCGCAATTGGATCGACCGATGATTCCGTTGAAAACCCTTGGGCGCTGGTTGCGCCCGGGCCTGCTGCTGTCGTTGCTGGTGATGCTCACCGGTTGCGATGCGGTGGCCATCCTCAGTCCGAAGGGCCAGATCGGCCAGGATGAGAAGACCCTGCTGATCACGGCCACCGTGCTCATGCTGCTGGTCGTCATCCCGGTCATCATCATGACCCTGACGTTCGCGTGGAAGTATCGCGCCTCCAACACCAAGGCCCGTTACGAGCCGAAGTGGTCCCACTCGACGGCGATCGAGGTGGTGGTGTGGTCCATTCCCTGCATGATCGTGCTGGTGCTGGCGGTCCTGACCTGGCGTTCGTCGCACGCACTGGACCCGTATCGTCCGCTGGATTCGGACGTCAAGCCGGTCACCATCGAGGCGATCTCGCTGGACTGGAAGTGGCTGTTCATCTATCCGGAAGAGAAGGTGGCGGTCGTCAACGAAATCAAGTTCCCGGTCAACACGCCGCTGAACTTCAAGATCACGTCCGATTCGGTGATGAATGCGTTCTTCATCCCGCACCTGGGCAGCATGATCTACTCGATGGCTGCGATGGAGACCAAGCTCCACCTGATCGCCAACGAGACCGGCGAATTCCCGGGCATGTCCTCGCACTACAGCGGCGCGGGCTTCGCCAAGATGCACTTCACCGCCTACTCGGTCACCGATGCCGAATACCGCCAGTGGCTGGACCAGGTCCGCGCCGGTGAGCAGACCCTGGACAAGGCCTCGTTCAAGGCGCTGGGTGAAGCACGCAACGCCGAGTGGTATCCGGTCACCTACTTCGGCAAGACCGAAGAAGGCCTGTTCGACTGGGTCATCGCCAAGCACATGGGCGACAACAAGCATTACGGCATGAAGCACTCGCATGCCGGTGCCGCCGCTGCCGATGCCGCCACCCATGAAGCGCACGAGGGCCATGCCCCCAGTGATGCGCATGATTCCAAGGAATCGGGTGAAAACCTGGATGCCAACGAACACGAACACGCAGGCCATGCCGGCCACGCGGGTTCGGGAGAATGAACATGTTGGGAAAACTCTCTCTTGAGTCGATCCCCCACGATCCGATCGTCCTGACGACGTTGATCGGCGCGGTTCTTGGTGGCCTGGGCGTCGTCGCCCTGATCACCAAGTTCAAGCTGTGGGGCTATCTGTGGAAGGAGTGGTTCACCTCGGTGGATCACAAGAAGATCGGCGTGATGTACCTCATCGTCGCCTTCGTCATGCTGCTGCGCGGTTTCTCCGACGCCATCATGATGCGTACCCAGCAGGCCATCGCCGTCGGTGGCTCCGAGGGCTACCTGCCGCCGCACCACTACGACCAGATCTTCACCGCCCACGGCGTGATCATGATCTTCTTCGTGGCGATGCCGCTGATCACCGGCCTGATGAACCTGGCCGTGCCGCTGCAGATCGGTGCGCGCGACGTCGCGTTCCCGTTCGTCAACTCGCTCAGCTTCTGGCTGTTCGTGTCCGGTGCGGTGCTGATCATGCTGTCGCTGTGGATCGGTGAGTTCGCTGCCACCGGCTGGCTGGCATTCCCGCCACTGTCGGGCATCGAATATAGTCCAAGCGTCGGCATGGACTACTACATCTGGGGTCTACAGGTCGCAGGCCTGGGTACCACGCTGAGCGGTATCAACTTCTTCATCACCATCCTGAAGATGCGTACCCCCAGCATGAAGCTGATGCAGATGCCGGTGTTCACCTGGACCGCCCTGGTGACCAACGTGCTGATCGTCGCTGCCTTCCCGGTGCTGACCATCACCCTGGTGCTGCTGACCCTGGACCGTTACCTGGGTACGCACTTCTTCACCAATGACGGTGGCGGCAACGCCATGCTGTACATCAACCTGATCTGGATCTGGGGTCACCCGGAGGTGTACATCCTGGTCCTGCCGGCGTTCGGTGTGTTCTCCGAAGTCATCGCGACCTTCTCGCGCAAGGCGCTGTTCGGCTACAAGGGCATGGTCTACGCCACCGCCTGCATCGGCGTGCTGTCGTTCATCGTGTGGCTGCACCACTTCTTCACCATGGGCTCCGGTGCCAACGTCAATGCCTTCTTCGGCATCACGACGATGATCATCTCGATCCCGACCGGCGTGAAGATCTTCAACTGGCTGTTCACCATGTTCCGCGGCCGCGTGCACTTCACCACCCCGGTGCTGTGGACCATCGGCTTCATGGTCACCTTCGTCATCGGCGGCATGACCGGCGTGATGCTGGCGATCCCGGCCATCGACTTCGTGCTGCACAACAGCCTGTTCCTGATCGCCCACTTCCACAACGTCATCATCGGCGGCGTGGTGTTCGGCATGTTCGCCGGCATCACCTACTGGTGGCCGAAGATGTTCGGCTTCCGCCTCAATGAGTTCTGGGGCAAGTGCGCGTTCTGGTGCTGGTTCATCGGCTTCTACGTGACCTTCATGCCGATGTACGTGCTGGGCTTCATGGGCATGACCCGTCGCCTGCAGAGCACGGTCAACCCGGCCTATGAGCCGCTGCTGCTGATCGCCGCCGCAGGTGCCTTCATCGTTGGCGCCGGCATCCTGTGTCAGATCATCCAGGTGGCCGTCTCGATCCGCGACCGCAAGAAGACCGTCGACCTGACCGGCGACCCGTGGGATGCCCGTACGCTGGAGTGGGAAACCTCTTCGCCGCCGGCCTTCTACAACTTCGGCACGCTGCCGGAAGTCACCGAGCTGGACGATTTCTGGGAGCGCAAGCAGCGCGGTGAAGCCTGGCCGAAGCCGGCCAAGTACACCGACATCCACATGCCGCGCAACACCGGCACGGGCGTTGTCATCGGTGCCTTCAGCCTGGTGTTCGGCTTCGCGATGATCTGGCACATCTGGTGGCTGGCCATCGTCGGCTTCGTCGGCATGATCGCCACGTTCATCTACCGCACCTTCGACCAGGACGTGGACTACTGGGTCCCGGCCGCCGAGGTGGAACGCATCGAGAACGAACACCGCAAGCACCTGGAAGCCCAGGGCCTGGTGAAGTCGGAGCTGAAGGCATGAGCACCAATACCTCGACCCTGAGCCACGGGCACGCCGCGCACGCGGCGGCCCATGGCCATGACGACCACGAGCACCACGACACCGGCGGCAACACCGTCTTCGGTTTCTGGGTGTACCTGATGAGCGACTGCCTCATCTTCGCCTCGCTGTTCGCCACCTACGTGGTGCTGGCAGGCGGTACCGATGGTGGCCCGACCGCGAAGGACCTGTTCGAACTGCCGTTCGTGGCGTGGGAAACCGCGCTGCTGCTGACCTCGTCGCTGACCTTCGGCCTGGGCATGATCGCCATGCACCGCAAGCAGGTTGGCCAGATGTTCCTGTGGCTGGCGGTTACCTGGCTGCTGGGCTTCGGCTTCATGTGCATGGAAGTCTATGAGTTCCAGCACCTGATCCATCAGGGCTACGGTCCGGACCGCAGTGCCTTCCTGTCGGCGTTCTTCGCCCTGGTCGGCACCCACGGCCTGCACGTCAGCGCCGGCCTGCTGTGGCTGCTGGTGATGTTCGTGCAGCTGAAGAAGTACGGCCTGACCCCGACCAACAAGACCCGCATGGCGTGCCTGAGCCTGTTCTGGCACTTCCTGGACCTGATCTGGATCGGCGTGTTCTCCGTCGTCTACCTCAATGGAGCGCTGTAATGGCACATGACAACCACGCACACGACCACGGCACCGGCGGCGAAAGCCACGGCAGCGTGAAGTCGTACCTGATCGGCTTCGTGCTGGCGGTGGTGCTGACCGTCATCCCGTTCTGGATGGTGATGTCGGGTGATTTCTCGCGCACCGTCAACGGTGTGGTGATCGCGGTCACCGCGGTGCTGCAGATGCTGGTCCACCTGGTGTTCTTCCTGCATCTGGACCGCTCTTCGGAAAGCCGCTGGAACGTCAACGCTGCGGCCTTCACCGTTGTGGTGATCGGCATCATCGTGATCGGCACCCTGTGGGTCATGCACAACATGAACGTGCACATGATGCACTGACGTCCTCGCGACGTTGCCACGCAGAAAGGCCGCCCTCGGGCGGCCTTTCTGTTTGCTGTGGTTGCGCGTTTCGTGCACCCACCAGGCTGGTAGTGCCGGCCGCTGGCCGGCAATTACGCGAAGCCGGCCAGCGGCCGGCTCTACCAGGAGATCCACGCCATGCGTGGAAGGGGTCAGAGCCCTTGCCTGTGCAAGAGATCCCACCCGGCATGGCCGGCACAGGGTGGTAGTGCCGGCCGCTGGCCGGCAATTACGCGAAGCCGGCCAGCGGCCGGCTCTACCAGGAGATCCACGCCATGCGTGGATGGGGTCAGATCCCTTGCCTGCGGCAAGGGATCTGACCCCGGACCTGGCGCCTCACCCCACCCGGCGCAGGAATTCCTCGGCGTCCATCGGTCGACCCAGGTGGTAACCCTGCAACTGATCACACCCCAGTTCGCTCAGGTACTCGCGCTGCGCCTGCGTCTCCACGCCCTCGGCCACCACCTGCAGCTGCAGGGTGCGGCCCAGCGCGATGATCGACGAGACGATGGCGGCGTCCTCGTCATTGCGCTCCAGGTCGTGCACGAACGCACGGTCGATCTTCAGTTCGGTGGCCGGCATGCGCTTGAGGTACAGCAGGCTGGAATAGCCGGTGCCGAAATCATCGATGGCGATGTGCACGCCCATCGCGGTCAGGTCGTTGAGAATCGCGAGGCTGGCATCGACGTCCTTCATCGCCGTGGTCTCGGTGATCTCCAGGGTCAGCCGCGCCGGTTCGATCCGGTGCCGGTGCAGCACCTCGCGCACGCTGTCCAGCAGTGCCGGCGAGGCGAACTGCAGCGGCGAGAGGTTCACCGCCATTGTCCATTCCGTATGCCCGGCCTGGTGCCATGCCCGCAGCTGCGCACAGGCGCGGTCCAATACCCAGTCACCGATCGGCAGGATCAGGCCGCTGCGCTCGGCAATGGGGATGAACACGTCCGGCGCCAGCAGTCCCAGCTCCGGGTGCTGCCAGCGCAGCAGCGCTTCGGCCCCGGTGGCCGGTGCGCCGGCGGCAGGGAACTTGGGCTGGTAATGCAGGATCAGTTCGTCGCGGGCGATGGCCTTGCGCAGGTCCTGCAGCAGGCGCAGCTGGCGGTTGGCACTGAGCTGCATCGACGGGGTGAAGAAGGTGTAGCCGTTCCGCCCGGTTTCTTTGGTGTGGTACATCGCCGCATCGGCGTGGGCCATCAGCTCGCGCTCGTTGCCGGCGTCATCCGGGTACAGGGCAATGCCCAGGCTGGCGCTGACCTGCAGTTCGGCCGCATCCAGCAGGAACGGTTCGCCGGCCGCGGCGATGATGCGCTCGGCCACCACCACCGCATCGTCGGGAATGTCGATGGCCAGCACGATCACGAACTCATCGCCGCCGAGGCGGGCCAACGTATCCTGCGGTCGCAGCTGGCCGCCGATGCGCTGTGCCACCGCCACCAGCAGGCGGTCGCCGAGCTGGTGGCCGTACGCATCATTGACCGCCTTGAAGCCGTCCAGGTCGCAGAACATCACCGCCACTGCATGGTTGCGGCGCCGCGCCTTCTCGATGGCCTGCTCGATGCGGTCCTGCAGCAGCATGCGGTTGGGCAGCTGGGTCAACGGGTCGTGCAGCGCGGCCTGGATCAGCTTGTCGTTGGCGTGCGCCAGCGAATCGGCCAGCAGCCCGGTGCGCACGCGCATCTGCCGGTCGAACAGCGAGGCGACCAGGGCGATGCCCAGCGTGGCCACGGTGGTGACGATCACCAGCACCGCCAGCCAGCGCGTGTCGATGCCGCCACTGCCGACGGCGCCACAGATGCTGCCTTCGGGGAAGCGCGCCGCCGCCATGCCGGTGTAATGCATGCCGACGACGGCCAGGCCCATCACCAGCGAAGCAAGCGCGCGCAGCAGCAGGGTGTTGCGCCGCTCGGCGCGCAGGCGGAAGGCGATCCACAGTGCGGCGCCGGCGGCACCGATGGCCACCGCGATGGACGCGGCAAACCAGCCCGGGTGGTAGTCGATGCCGGGCTGCATGCGCATCGCCGCCATGCCCAGGTAATGCATGGTGGCGATGCCCAGGCCCATCAGCACGGCCCCGGCCAGCAGCCGGCGCCACGGCAGGCTGGGCCGCGACACCAGCCACAGCGCATACGCCGAGGCGCCGATCGAGACCGCCAGCGAGTACAGGGTGATGCCAAGGTCGTAACCCACCGGAATCGGCAGGTCGAAGGCGAGCATGCCGATGAAGTGCATCGACCAGATGCCCAGGCCCATGGCCGCCGCGCCGCCGGCCAGCCACCAGCGGGCCACGCGACCCTCGGCCGTGGCCAGGCGCCCGGCCATGTCCAGCGCCGTGTACGAAGCAAGAATGGCCACCAGCAGGGAGATGATGACCAGGCTCTGACTGTAGCTGCCAGTCATGATGAATCCAGTGGGGGAGGGAGGGGCGCCCGCAAGGCGCACGCCCGCGACCCCTATCGGCGCAGGTGGGCAGGACTTGAGTGGTCGCAGCACCTGCGACCCGGCTCGGCTATCCTGCCACGCCTGTTCCCGTTGCTGGAAATCATCCGATGGCAAAAGCCCGCACCGCCTACGTCTGCAATGAATGCGGCGCCGAATTCAGCAAGTGGCAGGGCCAGTGCACCGAGTGCAACGCCTGGAACTCGCTGTCGGAGATCGTGCTGGAAAGCGCGGCGGCGGCCAAGGCGCCGGCTTCGCGCCGGGCCGGCTGGGCCGGCAAGATCGACCCGCCGAAGATCACCGCCCTGAAGGACGTGGAGCAGACCGAGCATCGCCGGGTCTCCACCGGCATCGGCGAGTTCGACCGGGTGCTGGGCGGTGGCCTGGTCGAGGGCGCGGTGGTGCTGGTCGGTGGCGATCCGGGCATCGGCAAGTCGACCCTGCTGCTGCAGGCGGTGGCGAAGATGGCGGCCGAACTGCCGGTGCTGTACGTCACCGGCGAGGAATCGCTGGCGCAGGTCGCCGGCCGCGCGCACCGCCTGGAGTTGCCGCTGGACGGGGTCAACGCGCTGGCCGAGACCGGGGTCGAATCGATCCTGCAGCATGCGTCCAAGGCCGGCCCGCGGCTGATCGTGGCCGACTCCGTGCAGACCCTGTGGACCGAGAGCCTGACCGCTGCGCCGGGATCGGTCAGCCAGGTGCGCGAGAGCGCGGCGCGGCTGGTACGGTTCGCCAAGGAGACCGGCACCGCCGTGTTCCTGGTCGGCCACGTAACCAAGGAGGGCGGCATCGCCGGTCCGCGCGTGCTCGAGCACATGGTCGATGCGGTGCTGTATTTCGAGGGCGAGAGCGGCAGCCGCTTCCGCCTGCTGCGCGCGTTCAAGAACCGCTTCGGTGCGGTCAACGAACTGGGCGTGTTCGCGATGGGCGACAAGGGCCTGAAGGAGGTCTCCAACCCATCGGCGATCTTCCTGTCCGGCGGCAGCACCCATCAGCCGGGAAGCTGCGTGATGGTCACCCGCGAGGGCACCCGGCCGCTGCTGGTGGAGGTGCAGGCGCTGGTCGATGCGTCGCCGCTGTCGAATCCGCGCCGTGTCGCGGTCGGCCTGGAGCAGAACCGCCTGGCCATGCTGCTGGCGGTACTGCATCGCCACGGCGGCGTGCTGGTCGGCGACCAGGACGTGTTCGTCAACGTGGTCGGTGGCATCCGCGTGCAGGAAACCGCCGCCGACCTGCCGGTGCTGCTGGCCGTATTGTCCTCGCTGCAGGACCGGCCGCTGGCGGAAAAGACGATTGCGTTCGGCGAGGTGGGGCTGTCCGGCGAGATCCGGCCGGTGCCCAATGGCGAAGACCGCCTGCGCGAGGCCGCCACCCATGGCTTCAAGCGCGCCATCGTGCCCAAGGCCAATGCACCCAAGGGCGGATCGGTGAAAGGCATGGAAGTGATCGCGGTGGAGCGCCTGTCCGAGGCCATCGACGCGGCGTGAGGCACGGGGGGGACTGCTGCGGGGCCTGCCTCCACATACGTCATATACGGCAACGGTCAGGCTGGCTGTGCTAGTTTTTCCCGCTCGACGAAGGCGCCCTCTGGCGCCTTTCCGTGCCCAGGAGTAAACGATTACATGCAGGACACCGCGCTCACCGCCCCCAACGCCGAGATCCGTCGTGCCGGGGTCGATCTCAATGGACTGATGACGGTGCTGGGCAAGCACCTGTATTCCACCCCGGTGGTGGCGCTGCGCGAACTGGTGCAGAACGCGCACGACTCGATCATCCGCCGCCGCATCGAGCAGCCCGGCGTCCAGGTGCCTTCGCGCATTTCGGTGCAGGTCGATGCCGGTGCCGGCGTGCTGCGCATCACCGATACCGGTGCCGGCCTGACCCGCCAGGAGATCCACGACTACCTGGCCACCGTCGGCGTCGGCTATACCCGTGGCCTGCGCCAGGGCGGCGAGGATGATGAAGGCCTGATCGGCATGTTCGGCCTCGGCTTCCTGTCGGCCTTCGTGCTGGCGCGCCGGGTCAGCGTGCGTACCACCTCGTACCAGACGCCGGAGCTGGGCCATCTGTACGTGTCCAGCAATGCCGAGCAGTACACCGTCAGCGAAGTGCCGGCACGTGCGGTCGGCACCGAGGTGGAACTGGAGCTGCATCCGGACTTCCTGCCGCTGGCCAACGAGGCGCGCCTGCATGAGGTGCTGGGCCGCTACTGCGCGCTGCTGTCCGAACCGATCTTCATCGGTGCTGCGACCGAAGCGCTCAACCCCGAGCCGCCGCCGTGGCGGGGGCAGGGTGACGTGGCCGTGCACCCGGTGCAGGCACGCCGCCAGGCACTGCAGTTCGCCGCGCGCTTCGAGCACGATTTCGAGCCGATCGTCACCGTGCCGCTGCGGGCCGACGGCAACAGCGATGCCACCGGCCTGCTGTGGGTGCAGGATGGGGCCACCTATGGCACCAGCGACAACCGCAACCTGTCGGTGTTCGTGCGCGGCATGCTGCTGGATGACGATGCCCGTGACCTGCTGCCGCCGTGGGCCGGCTTCATCGGCGGGGTGATCGAATCCTCGCGGCTGACTCCCACCGCCAGCCGCGAAGACCTGCAGCGCGATGACCAGTACCGCGCTGTGCAACATGCCTTGCTGGAGGCGCTGATCGATGGTCTGGCCGACGTTGCGCGGCAGCAGCCGGAGGCGTGGCGACGCGTATTGAGCCGCCACAACGAGGCGCTGCTGGGCGCGGCGCTGTGCGATGACCGCCTGTTCGACCTGCTGATGGAGCATGTGCGCGTGCCGACCTCGCAGGGCGACCTGCCGGCCAGTGCCCTGCCGGCGCGCGGTGCCGTGCATGTCATCCTCGACAATGGCGGTGGCTTCGAAGAGATGCTGTTCCGCGCGATGGGGGTGCCGGTCGCGCATGGCCATCGTTACGCGGTGGTGCCGTTCCTGCGGCGCTGGGCCCAGGCCAAGGGCCTGCGCCTGGTTGAACTCGGCACCGAGCAGGGCAATCGCGCACTGTTCCGCAGCGATGACAGCCTCGACGATGCGCAGCTGGCCTGGCTGCGCGAACAGCTGGGTGATGGCGAGCAGCTGCTGCCGGCGCGTTTCAGCCCGGAAGCACTGCCGGTGGTGGTGGTGCCCGACCGCGAGGCCGAACTGAAGCAGCGCCTGGAAGACGACGAGAACGACAAGCGCGTTTCGATGGCGGCGCTGCGCCTGGCGCGCCAGTTCACCGCACGCATCGAATCGCGTGCACCCTCGCGGCTGTACCTCAACCTCGACAACCCGGCGGTGCAGGCGCTGCTGCGCGCCCAGCGCGAGGGCCACCCGCAGGCCGAAGCGGCGGCACGCCTGCTGCGCTCGCTGAAGATCATCGTCGCTGCGCAGGGCCGTCCCTTGGCCCGGGCAACGACCGCCACGCAGGGCCCGGATCTCAACGGCGCCTTTACCGATATCGCCGGTGCCCTGCAGCAGATGCTGCGCTGAGCACCGCGCCCTCTCATCCAGCCTTCGCTAGACAGGAGTACTTACCCCATGGACATCTGGAACTGGGTCGAAAAACTGCAGGGCGACCTGCGCCAGGCCGGCCAGGCGCAGAACGCGCACCTGCTGAACCGCCTCGCCGACGAGGTCAGTGAACTGCAGATCGACCGCGTCGATGCACTGCTGCCCGAAGCACGCGCACTGGGCAAGGCGCTCGACAACCCCTGGGTCGACGTCTACGTCGGCCACTGGGCGCTGCGCAACCGCGTCGGCAACCGTGTTGAAGGCGAGAGCGCACTTGGCGAAGCCGTTTCGCTGTTCGAGCGGGCACACCGCGAAGACACCCTGGAATGCCCGCAGTCGATCTGCGTGACCCAGGACCTGGCCGCCTGCTACGGCAACATTGATGGCCCGGGCTGGGTGCCCGAGCGCATCGAGGTGTGCGACGAGACCCTCGGCCGCATCGATCCCAGCTGGGCCTGCTTCCAGTGCCTGAGCTGCGAGAAAGCCGATGCGCTGCTCGACGATGGCCGTGGCCAGGAGGCGCTGGATTACCTGCAGGCGCAGGCCGACGCCGTGGAGGCCTGTGGCAAGGAAGTGTTCGACAGCTTCCCGGAGATGCAGATCAAGATCCTGCTCGCTGTCGGCCGCGCCGACGAGGCACTGGCGCTGATCGAGAAGCGCGAAGCCGAAGTGGCCGCCTCCGGGGAGTACGAGCCGGCCAACTGCACGGTGCCGCGCCGCTTGTCCAAGGCATGGGCGTTGGCCCAGCTGGGCCGCGACGAAGAAGCGCTGCAGCAGCTGGTGCCGTGGAGCGAGCTGACCCCGAACTACTGGCGGCTGTGGGCGAACACCGCCGCAGCGCTGTGCCAGCGTGACCCTGCGCGCAATACGTGGGACCTGGGCACGCGCTTCAACACGATCATCGAGCACTTCGCCTGGGTCGGATCGCATCGCCTGCTGATCGAAGTGGCAGCGCTGAGCCTGGAGCTTGCGCTGCAGCGTGGTGCGCGCTGGGTGGCGCTGCGCCAGCTGGAACTGGCCCGCACCCATCTGGCGCAGCTGCGCCAGGACCGGGGGGCGGCAGCGCTGGTGGCCGGCCTGGCGGCACGCATCGATGCATTGCCGGATGTCGCACCGCTGCCGGTGCCGGCCGGCGAGCTGCTGGCATGGCTGGACGCGCAGGGCGAACAGAACCAGGCGCGCGACCCCGAGCGCGAGGCGCAGTGGTTGCTGCAGGCGCAGGCGCAGCTGCCCGATGACGAGGCCTTGGCCGAGATGGCCGCCTCGGCGCTGAGCGCCTGCGGTGCGCAGGCCGAGGCGCGAGCGCTGTTGTGGCGGTTCGTACGCAGCCATGCGCAGAACGATGGTCCCGCAGCCTACACGCTGATGCGCTGGCTGGCCGAGCAGGGGGACGACGACGGCCTGCGCCAGCTGGCCGAGGTCTACCGCAGCAGCGTGCCGGTGTTCGCGCACTGGTGCGACGTGCAGCGCGCACGCCGGGTGTCCGACTGGCCGGCGCTGGAGCAGGCGGCCCGATCGCTTCTGGAGCTGTCTCCGGGCTCGCACGGCGCGCGCGGCACGCTGGCGCGCATGTACATGGAAACCGGCCGCTTCAGTGAGGCCCAGGCCTGCTATGCGCAGTTGGTGGAGCTGCTGGACGAGCCGAACGCCGCGCATTGGGACCACATGAGTGCGGCCAGCGCGGCGCGCGACTGGGACGCGGTGCGCCGCTCGGCCGCGGCGATCGGCATGGAGCTGTCCAGCCAGGAAGGTGTGGTCGAGGAGCCATGGGGCTGGGTGATCATCCGCAGCGAAGAGAACGGCGAGCCGATGGAGTACTACGCCCGCCGCAGCGGCCCGGTGACCGCGCGCATCGTCGAGAATGCGCCGTCCAACCGCGCCCAGCAGGTGGGCGACTGGGTGGTGTTCGATGCCGCACTGGTGCATCCGGCACCCGAGGAGGAGGAAGCGCGCGAGCATTTCATCCCGACCTATGCGCAGGTGCATGTGCTGGAGCGCGGCGGCTTCGCCCGCAGCTGGATGATCGATGGCGCGCACCCGGGCGAAGAGGCGTGGAATGCCTTCGTCGAGGCGGCCGAAGCACAGGGTTGGAAGGTGTGGTCGCACAGCCGCCCGGACTACACTGTCACCGACCCCGATAGGGAGGAGGGCACGCTGCCCGGCCTGCTGTTCACCGTCGCCCAGCCGCAGGACCATGCGCCGCTGGCGCTGCACCGCTTCCTCCAGCAGCACACCGCGACGTGGCCGCATCCGCATTGCTGGCTGCGCCTAGCTGAAGCCTGTGACCAGGATCGCCAGCCGCATCTGGACGTGATCGAGCGTTACGGGCTGTAAGCTGCACGCTCCTGTAGAGCCGAGCCTGCGCTCGGCCCACGCGGAAAGCAGCCGAGCATGGGCTCGGCTCTACAACGGATCATCATCACCACCAGGGAATGGAATACATGCGAAAGGCAGGGATGTTCGTGATCGCCGGGCTGCTGCTGGCCCCCACCGTGCAGGCCGCACCGGCCTGCCAGGAACCCATGGCCGTTGCCCGTGCCTTCTTCGAAGCCACGACCGGCAATGGTGACCTGCTGGAGCCACCGCCCGCGCTGGTCAGCCCGGCGTTCGGCAAGGCACTGCGTGGCGAGCGTGCCTGCCAGCAGCGCGAAGAGGGCATCTGCACGATCGATTCCGACCCGTGGCTGGATGCGCAGGACGGCGACATTGAAACCCCGGTGCGTTATCGCTGGAAAGAGGCCTCGGCCACTGCCGGCCAGGTCGAGATGCGCTATGCGGTATGGAAGAAGGCCTACGTGACCCGTCTGCCGATGGTGCGCCAGGGCCAGGGCTGCTGGCAGGTCGATGACATCCTCACCAACAGCGGCCGTTCGGTGCGGAAGATCCTGGCGCAGCCGGTGCCCTGACCGGCGGCAGCATCCACGCAGGGTGCGGTCCAGTTGCCGGCCAGCGGCCGGCACTACCAGGTGATGTTGGGTGGGTGCCGACCGTTGGTCGGCATGCCTTTATCGCGAATGCCCGAACACCAGTTCGATCACGAACTGGCTGCCGAAGAACGCCAGCAGCAGCAACAGCATTGCCGCCAGCGTCCAGTGCACCGCCTTCATGCCGCGCCAGCCGTAGCGGCGACGGCCGATCATCAGCACGCCGAACACGATCCACGACAGCACGCTCAGCACGGTCTTGTGCACCAGCTTCTGCGCCAGCAGG
This sequence comes from Stenotrophomonas maltophilia D457, assembly GCF_000284595.1. Lineage (GTDB taxonomy): Bacteria > Pseudomonadota > Gammaproteobacteria > Xanthomonadales > Xanthomonadaceae > Stenotrophomonas > Stenotrophomonas muris. The sequence continues at coordinate 1,363,059 of NC_017671.1, forward strand.
TCATCGACGAACAGCACGCCGGTGACCAGGGTCAGTGTCAGCAGCGCGAAGCCGACCGTGATCACCCGGAACAGCAGCGATTCCAGGTCGGCCAGCGGTGGCAGCGCGCGCAGCCACGGGCGGAACTCGCGGCGGCGCAGGGCGCGTTCCTGCAGCCACAGCATGATCGCCAGCAGCGCGGCGATGCTCAGCGTGGCGTAGGCCAGCAGCGCCAGCCAGGCATGGCTGGCCAGGCGCCAGCCCAGCACCTTGCTCGGCTCGTGGCCGTAGCCGTGATAGGCCAGAAGCAGTACCGCGGCCAGTGGGAACACCACCACGCCCAGCGCCGACATGCGGCCGCGCGCGCCCACCAGCGAGGTCAGCCAGGCCATGCCCAGGCCGACCAGCGACAGCGCGGCGAAGAAGTGCATGTCCGGCCCGCCGTTGGTGCGCATCGCCACCATCACGTGGTAACCGCCATGCAGCAGCATCGCTGGCAGGGCCGGCCACAGCCAGGTGGGAGAGCCGGTGCTTTCATCGCGGCCGAGCGCGCGCACCAGCAGGGCACTGGCAGCCAGGTAGAGCAGGACGGCGATGAGAACGATTGTCATCGTTGCAGTTTCGCATACCCCTGTGATGCTGGCGACGGCCCGGTGGTCGCAGTCCGGGCGGACAGCCGGACCCGTTATACTGTCTGCCTTATTGTCCCCCGCTTTCAGACAGGTTGCGCCGCATGTTCGAGTCCCTGACCCAGCGCCTTTCCGGCACCATCGAGCGCCTGCGTGGCCGCGGCCGCCTGACCGAGGAGAACATCCGCGAGGCGACCCGCGAAGTACGCATCGCGCTGCTCGAAGCCGACGTCGCGCTGCCGGTGGTGCAGGCCCTGATCGAGCGCATCAAGGTGCGCGCGGTCGGCCAGGAAGTGCTGAAGTCGCTGACCCCGGGCCAGGCCCTGATCAAGGTCGTGCGCGACGAGCTGACCGCGGTGATGGGTGCCGAGGCCAGCGACCTGAACCTCAATGTGCCCGCTCCGGCCATCATCCTGATGGCGGGCCTGCAGGGCGCCGGCAAGACCACCACGGTGGGCAAGCTGGCCAAGCACCTGAAGGAAAAGCGCAAGAAGAAGGTGATGGTGGTTTCGGCCGACGTCTACCGCCCGGCCGCGATCGAGCAGTTGAAGACCCTGGCCGAGCAGGTGGGCGTGCTGTTCTTCCCGTCCAGCGCCGACCAGAAGCCGGAAGCCATCGTCCGCGCTGCCATCGACGATGCCCGCAAGTCGTTCGTCGACGTACTGCTGGTCGATACCGCCGGCCGCCTGGCCATCGACGAAGCGATGATGGCCGAGATCAAGGCCCTGCACGCTGCGGTGAACCCGGCCGAAACCCTGTTCGTGGTCGACGCCATGACCGGCCAGGACGCGGCCAACACCGCCAAGGCCTTCGGTGATGCGCTGCCGCTGACCGGCGTGGTGCTGACCAAGACCGATGGTGACGCGCGTGGCGGTGCCGCGCTGAGCGTGCGCTACATCACCGGCAAGCCGATCAAGTTCGTCGGTGTCAGCGAAAAGCCGGAAGGCCTGGACGTGTTCCATCCGGACCGCATCGCCAGCCGCATCCTCGACATGGGCGACGTGCTGTCGCTGGTCGAGCAGGTGGAGCAGCAGGTCGACAAGGACAAGGCCGCCAAGCTGGCCGAGAAGGTCGCGAAGGGGAAGAAGTTCGACCTGAACGACATGCGCGACCAGCTCGAGCAGATGCAGAACATGGGCGGCATCGGCGGCCTGATGGACAAGCTGCCGGGCCTGGGCAACATCCCCGACCACCTGAAGCAGCAGGTCAGCCAGGGCAAGGAAGTGCCGCGCATGATCGCCATCATCGGCTCGATGACCAAGAAGGAACGGCGCAACCCGAACCTGCTCAACGGCTCGCGCCGCGCGCGCATCGCCAAGGGTTCGGGCGTGACCCCGGCCGACGTCAACAAGCTGATGAAGCAGTACATGCAGATGGAAAAGATGATGAGCAAGATGGCCGGCGGTGGCATGAAGGGCATGTTGCGCAGCATGAAGGGCATGATGGGCGCCATGGGCGGCCGCGGCATGCCGTTCCGTTGATGACGGCCCCGGTCGCAGTGTGATGTAGCGCCCGAGCTCACGCTCGGGCGGCGGCGCGCAAGCGCCGCAGCAGGTGGTCGGGCAGCAGGCTCGACGCCACCCCTGTCCCGCGCGCACCATGGGGGCCTGTCCGAAACGATGGGCCGTCATGCAGAGTTCCGCTGTAACTTCCCGCGTCGAGGCGTTCTGCCGGCGCTTTGGCATTTCCGTTCCGATCCTGCTGGCACCGATGGCCGGTGCCTGCCCCGTACCGTTGTCCGCCGCGCTGGCCAATGCCGGCAGCATGGGGGCGATGGGCGCGGTGCTGTCGTCGTCGGCCGATATCGGTCGCTGGATGGAGGACTTCCGCGCGACCTCCACCGGCCCGGCGCAGGTGAACCTGTGGCTGCCGGACCCCGCACCGAGCCGTGATGTCGCTGCCGAGGCCGCCAGCCGCGCTTTCCTCGCGCAGTGGGGCCCGGACGTGCCGGCCAGCGCCGCCGACGCCACGCCTGCCGATTTCGAAGAACAGTTCGCTGCGTTGCTTGCGGCACGCCCGGCGGTGGCGTCGACCATCATGGGCGTGCTGCTGCCGCGCCACGTGCAGCAGCTGAAGGACGCCGGCATTGCCTGGATCGCCTGCGCGACCACCTTGTCCGAAGCGCGTGCCGCACAGGACGCCGATGCCGACGCCGTGGTGGCGCAGGGCATGGAGGCCGGTGGCCATCGCGGTGCGTTTGATCCGGCAATGGCCGAACGCCAGCTGGTCGGGCTGTTCGCGCTGTTGCCGCGCCTGGCCGATCACCTGCAGATTCCGGTGATCGCTGCCGGTGGCATCGCCGATGGCCGTGGCATTGCTGCCGCACTCACCCTGGGGGCCAGCGCCGTCCAGATCGGCACCGCCTTCCTGCGCACGCCCGAGGCGGCGATCGCGTCGGCGTGGGCCGATGGGCTGGCCGCCAGCGAACCGGAAGATACCTGGCCGACGCGCGCGTTCAGCGGCCGCCTTGGCCGTGGCCTGGCGACCGCGTATGTGCGCGCCGCTGCTGCCGAAGGCGCCCCTGCGCCGCGCCCGTACCCGGTGCAGCGTGGCCTGACCGCGCCGATGCGCAAGCAGGCCGTGCAGGAAAATCGCCTGGCGGCGATGCAGGCCTGGGCCGGGCAGTCGGCGTGGATGGCGCCTGCACAGCCGGCCGCCGACGTGCTGCGCGGCATGTGGGAACAGGCGCAGGCGCTGCTGCGATGAGGGTCACCTGCAATGGCCAGCCGGCGCAGGTGGCGGACCTGCTGCCGGCGCTGGTGAACTACGGCCACTTCACCTCGCTGCAGGTGCGTGGTGGTGCAGTGCAGGGGCTGGACCTGCATCTGGCGCGGCTGTCGCAGGCCACGCGCGAACTGTTCGGCAGCGAACTGGACACGGTGCAGGTGCAGGCGTGGATGGCGCAGGCGCTGCGGCAGGCCGGCCTGGCCGATGCCTCGCTGCGGGTGACGGTGTACTCGCGCCGCTTCGATTTCCGCAATCCGCTGGCGGCCGTGCCGGTGGACGTGCTGGTGGCAGTTTCAGCGCCGGTGGCCCTGGCCGCGCCCAAGCGCGTGCGCAGCGTGGCCTGGCAGCGCGAAATGCCGCAGATCAAGCATGTGGGCACGTTTGGCCTGTTTGCCGAGCGGCGCGCGGCGATGGCGCAAGGATTCGACGATGTGCTGTTCGTAACCGCCGATGGCGACGTGAGTGAAGGGAGCACCTGGAACCTGGCCGTGCACGATGGTGAACGGCTGCTCTGGCCGCAGGCGCCGGCCCTGCGCGGGACCGCCGAGGCGCTGTTGAAGCAGCATTGGCCGGGGGCACAGGCGACGCAGCCGTTGCGGCTGGCGGACCTGGCCGGTGTGAAGAGCGCGTTTGCCTGCAACGCCAGCGGTCTTTGGGCGCTGGACGCCATTGACGGGCATGTCCTGCCCGGCTCGCATGCCTTGGCTGAACGGGGCAGGGCAGTGCTGGCGGCGGTGCCTTGGGACAGATTGGGGTCAGATCCCTTTTGCGGCGCAAAAGGGATCTGACCCCGGGCGGGACCCCGGGCGAGTTCCCCCGGGGTTGGCTCGGCCGGGCTCTGCCGCTATAATCGCCCGCTTACCTCGCCATCCTGGCGACTGGGCAATAGGAAAAACACCATGGTCAAGATTCGACTGACCCGCGGCGGCGCCAAGAAGCGTCCGTTCTACCACATCATCGTCACCGACGTGCGCAGCGCGCGCGACGGCCGCAACATCGAGCGCGTTGGCTTCTACAACCCGGTTGCCCAGGGCGCCGAGAAGCGCATCGAGCTGGACCTGGCCCGCGTTGACCATTGGGTCAAGAACGGCGCCCAGCCGACCGACAAGGTCCGCAACCTGATCAAGGAAGCGACCAAGTCCCAGGCCGCTGCGGCCTGATCCTGACGGGCCACGCTTCGGCGTGGCCCTCTTGGTTGAAGCAGATGAAAGATATCGAGCGCCGCATCCTGCTGGGCAGGGTTGTCGGCGCTTTTGGTGTGCGCGGCGAAATCAAGCTCGAGTCCTGGACCGAGCCACGTTCCGCCATTTTCCGTTACCAGCCGTGGATCGTGCGCAGCCCGTCCGGCGTGGAAACCACGATTGAAGGTGTGCGTGGCCGCGACAGCGGCAAGCACCTGGTCGCCCGTTTCCCCGGCGTCGAGGACCGCGATACCGTCGAAGCGATGCACGGCACCGAGATCTACGTGGCCCGCAGTGCATTGCCGCCACCGAAGCCCGATGAGTACTACTGGGTGGACCTGGAAGGCCTGGACGTGAAGACCACCGAGGGCGTTGCCCTGGGCCAGGTCTCGCACCTGTTCAGCACCGGAGCCAACGACGTGGTGGTGGTCCGCGGTGACCGCGAGCGGATGATTCCGTTCGTGCAGCCGGACTTCGTCAAGTCGGTCGACTTCGAGGCCAACCTGGTCGTGGTCGACTGGGATCCCGAGTTCTGAGCGTGAGCATGCGTTTCGACGTCATCACCCTGTTCCCCGAGTTCCTCGCCCAGTCCGCCGGACTGGGCGTGGTCGGGCGCGCGCAGGAGAAGGGGCTGTTCAGCCTGCACGGCTGGAACCCCCGTGATTACGCCGAAGGCAACTACCGCCGCGTGGACGACCGTCCGTTCGGTGGTGGCCCGGGCATGGTGATGCTGATCGAGCCGTTGCAGGCCTGCCTGCAGGCGATCCGTGAGGCCGATCCGACCCCGGCGCGGGTGATCTACCTCAGCCCGCAGGGGGCGCCGCTGACCCAGGCCAAGGTGCGGGAACTGGCGGCGCTGCCGCGCGTGGTCCTGCTCTGCGGCCGCTACGAGGGCATCGACGAGCGTTTCCTGGAGGCCAATGTCGACGAGGAGATCTCCCTCGGCGACTACGTGCTGTCCGGGGGTGAACTGGGCGCGGCGGTGATCATCGACGCCGTGGCCCGCCTGCAGGACGGTGCCCTGAACGACGCCGAATCGGCGGCGCAGGACAGCTTCGAGGGCGACCTCGGCCTGCTCGACTGCCCGCACTACAGCCAGCCGGCCCAGCACCCGCTGGGTGACGTGCCGGACGTGCTGCGCTCGGGCAACCACGCGGCCATCGCCGCCTGGCGCCGCCAGCAGTCGCTGCTCCGGACCGCCGAGCGGCGCCCGGACCTGCTGGATGAGCAGACACTGGGCAAGGCCGACCGCAAACTGCTGGAGCAGGGCCGTCAGGCCCGGAACCAGAAGGCCAGCCCCTAGCGCAGGGTCGGCTTTATCGGCTATCATGGCCAATTCCCGTCGGCCCTGGTCGGCGCGCGCAGTACCCAAAACAAACGTGCAGCACAGTCCGGTGACTGCATGAGCCTACGTTGTCGATACGACACGCCCACCCGAACAAGAATCGGTGTAACCCATGAGCAAGCTGAACAAGTCCATCGTCGCGGAATTCGAATCCGCCCAGATCACCCGTGAACTGCCGAAGTTCAGCCAGGGCGACACCGTTGTCGTCAACGTGAAGGTGAAGGAAGGCAGCCGCGAGCGCGTGCAGGCCTACGAAGGCGTCGTCATCGCCACCAAGAACGCCGGCCTGAACTCCTCGTTCACCGTCCGCAAGATCTCGCACGGCTACGGCGTCGAGCGCGTTTTCCAGACCCACAGCGCCATCATCGACTCGGTCGAAGTGAAGCGTCGTGGTAAGGTCCGCGCCGGCAAGCTGTACTACCTGCGTGGCCTGGAAGGCAAGGCTGCCCGCATCAAGGAAGACCTGGCTGCCGCTGCTGCCGCCAAGGCTGCCCGTCTGGCCGACAAGGCCTGATAAACAACTTCGGTTGTTGCCGCGACGGCCACCTTCGGGTGGCCGTTTGCGTTTCCGGCATCGCATCGGCCACGATCAGGTGATGAACGACATCAACCTTCGCTATCCGGCCGTGATCCAGTCGGCGTTGCGCTTTCTCGACGGCAAGGGGCTGGCACGCGTGCAATCGGCGCCGTTGCTGCATCGCCTGTTGTGGCGCCTGGGCATCGCACTGCCGCCACCGATCCTGGCCGGCTTTGGCACCAACGCATTGGTGCAGGGCCTGCTGTTCGGGCTGTTCTGGACCGCGCTGATGTGGCTGATGCTGTGGCAGGGCAGCGACCGTCCGCTGGTGCTGTTGCTGGTGGCCGGTCTGGTGGCCGGCGCGCTGTTCGGCCTTGTGATGGCGGCGCTGATGCGCTCGCTGCGCCGCCACCGCAAGCTGCCGGATTGGCGCCAGTTCCGGGCGCGGCAGGCGGACTGAGCCGATGGCGCACTGCGCCGTGACCGCTGGCTACGGGCCGCGCTAGGCTGCGGTTTCATCCCGATGGACGTGCCGTGCGATGCCTGCCAAGCGAACCGCACCTTCCACCGCGCCCACGCTGTTGTCCGGCGGCAACCCCCGGATCGCCAAGGGCGAGGGCGATGCTCCGGTGCAGGCATACATCGCCGCCATGCCGGACTGGAAACGCCCGGTCGGCGCACAGCTGGATGCGTTGATCGAACGGGCCGTACCCGGCGTGCACAAGGCGGTGAAGTGGAACTCGCCGATGTATGCGGTGGCGCCGGGCGAAGGCTGGTTTCTCAGCTTCCATTGCTTCACCCGCTACATCAAGGTGGCGTTCTATCGTGGCGCGGTGCTGAAGCCGATGCCGCCCGAGCCGTCCAGGAGTGCCGATACGCGCTACCTGCATATCGCACAGGATGGCGCGCTGGATGAGGCACAGTTCCTCGACTGGGTGCGCCAGGCCGCCGCGTTGCCCGGCGAGCGCATGTAAGCCCACCGTTCTGATTCCTTTCCCGACGAGAACCGCTGATGGCCACGCACGCGCCGAACCCTGACGATGCCGGAACCCCGGCGACCGAACTGATCGATGCACGCATCGCCGAACTGGGAGACTGGCGCGGCGAAACGCTGGCACGCGTGCGTGCATTGATCCATGAAGCGCTGCCGGACGTGCAGGAAGCCTGGAAGTGGCGGGGTACACCGGTGTGGGAGCACAACGGCATCCTGTGCACCGGCGAAACCTACAAGCAGGCAGTGAAACTGACCTTCGCCAACGGTGCGGCGCTGGCGGACCCGAAGGGCCTGTTCAACGCCAGCCTGGAGGGCAACACGCGGCGTGCGATCGACATCCATGAAGGTGCGAAGCCGGATGCCGCTGCGTTCAAGGCGCTGCTGCGCGCAGCGGCGGCGTTCAACGCGGCGAAGAAGAAACGGTAGAGCCGGCCGCTGGCCGGCTGTTGCGCGATGCTGCTGGAGAGGTGTGAGGTTGCCGGCCAGCGGCCGGCACTACCTTGTCATTGGCCGGTCCATGAGGTTGCCGGCCAGCGGCCGGCACTACCGTGGCGGTGCGGCATCCGGGTCGGCCACCGGCGACGGCGGACAGGCCGGAATCTCCGACGGCGTCGCCAGTTCTTCGGCATGCGAGGGCTTGCCCATCATCTTCGCCTTGCGCCAGCCGCCCCAGCGGTAATACGCCAGCGACAGCAGCATCGACACCAGCGAGCTGACCGGGAAGCTCCACCAAATTGCATCGGCGCCCCAGTACGGCTGCAGCAGTTCGGCGAACGGCACGCGCACGCCCCACAGCGAGCCGGCCAGGATCAGCAGTGGCGGAATCACCGCGCCGGTGGAGCGCACCACGCCGGAGATCACGAAGCTGACGCCGAAGAACAGGAACGAGCCGATCACCACATGGTTGAGGTGGCGGGCGATGTCCAGCGCCTGGCTGGCCGGCGGCAGGAACAGCGCCAGCAGCTGGCGATCGAACACAACCAACGGCAGGATCAGCGCGCCGGTCAGCAGGAAGTTGAACAGCACGCCCTGGCGTGCGGTACCGCGCACGCGGTCCCAGCGCTGCGCACCGACGTTCTGTGCGGCCATCGAAGAACACGCCGCACCGATCGCCATCGCCGGCATCTGCAGGTAGTTCCACAGCTGCAGGGACGCGCCGTAGCCCGCGGCGGTGTCGGTGCCGTACTGGTTGACCATGGTCATCAGCAGGATCACCGACAGCGAGATCAGCACCATCTGCAGGCCCATCGGCACGCCCTTGACCACCAGCGCCTTGAGGATGGTCATGTCGAGCTTGAACAGGCGCAGGTCGGCGCGGCCCAGCCACAGGGTGTGGCGCTTGTGCCGCATGTACAGCAGCAGGCCGGCCAGCGACAGCGTCTGCGCGACCAGCGTGGCCCAGGCCGAGCCGGCGATGCCCAGCGCGGGGAAGGGCCCCATGCCGAAGATCAGTACAGGGTTCAGCACGATGTCCAGTGCCACCGATACCATCAGGAAGCGGAACGGCGTGCGCGAATCACCGGCACCGCGCAGGGCGGCGGTGAGGAAGGCGAACGCGTACAGCGTCGGCATCGCCAGGAAGATGATCTGCAGGTAGGCCTCGGCCAATGGCAGCGAGGCGGCCGGCGTGCCCATCGCCGCCAGCAGCGGATGGGCCATGAACCAGCCGGCGATGGCGATGATCACCGACAGGCCGATGAAGAAGGTGGCACTGGTGCCGACCACGCGCCGCGCCTGCGCGATGTCGCGCGCGCCGATCGCCTGTCCGATCAGGATGGTCGAAGCCATGCCGAAGCCGAACACCGAGCCGATCAGGAAGAACATGATGTTGTTGGCGTTCGCGGTGGCGGTCAGTGCCGCCTCACCGAGGAAGCGCCCGACCCAGACCGCATTCACCGAACCGTTCAGCGACTGCGCGATGTTGCCTGCCAGGATCGGCAGGGAAAACAGCAGGAGATTGCGGCCGATCGGGCCGGAGGTCAGGTCAAGCGGCGCTTTGGCCATGGAGTGGTGATCGAATCCCGGGAGGCGCACACTAGCACCAAGCCGGTTTGCGGGATGTGGCAATGCATCAACGACTGCAGGTGAAGTGGAGCCTGGCGCTGGCCTTGATCAGCGTCGTACTGGCCGCATGTTCGACAGGTGACCGGCTGGGCGATACCCAGGTGCGGCCCACCGACCGGCCCGAGTGCCTGGTCGGCAGCCAGCGCCAGGATCTTTCTGCCGGCGTACCCACCCTGATCGGGGGCAGCGGCTGCCGCACCGACCCCGACAACCCGCGTCCCCTGAACAAGCGAACGGAGTAGTCCCTGCCGATGACCGAGCTTTCCCCGCTGCCGCCCAGTGTCCGCCTGGACATCTGGCTGTGGGCGGCCCGTTTCTTCAAGACCCGCAGCCTGGCCAAGCAGGCCATCGAGACCGGCAAGGTCAGCGTGGCTGGGCAGCGCCCGAAATCCTCACGCGCGGTGCGCGTCGGCGAGCAGCTGCAGGTGGATCGCGGCGAGGAGCATTTCGAGATCCAGGTGCTGGGGCTGAGCGATCAGCGCGGGCCGGCGCCGGCGGCGCAGCAGCTGTATGCCGAGAGTGAGGCCTCCAGGGCCCGCCGCGCCGAGCAGCGGGCGCTGCGCATCGCCGCACGCGATGGTTTCCAGCCGCCGGAGCACAAGCCGGACAAACGCGCACGGCGGTTGATCCGCGCGCTCGGCGATATCGACGCGTTGTAAGTTGCAGGGCGCCAGACCGGGTCCGGCGCCGCCTTGGCTCAGCGCTTGCCGCCCAGCAGGCTGCCGCCGATCTTCAGCAGATCGCCCACGCCGAGCTGGCCGTCACCGTCCTGGTCCAGCACGCTGCCAAGCAGGCCGCCGGCAAGGCCGCCCTGTTGCTGCACCTGCTGCTTCTCCTGGCCGAGGGCCTGGCTGAGCGAGCCGGCATCGGCCTGGCCACCACCGAGGCGCTGGGCGAGGAAGGCCATCACGATCGGTGCGAGGATCTGCAGCAGCTGGCTGGTACGGCCGCTGTCGAGCTGGGTGGCCTGGGCCAGGCCGGTTTCCACCTTCTGCTGGCTGCCGCCGAAGATGTGGCCGAGGATGCCGGCACCGTCGCTGGCGGCGCCACCGCCACCGCCGCCCAGTACCGAGCCGAGCACGCTGCCCAGGTCCAGGCCGCTGTGGTTGTTCTGCAGTGCACCGAGCAGCGCCTGTGCGCCCTGCGGCTGCGAGGCGTTGTTGCCCAGCGCGCCCATCAGCACCGGCAGCGCGGCACTGATCGCACCGGAGGCCTGGGTATCGCTGATGCCGAGCTGCTGCGATACCTGCTGCAGCGGGGCGCCCTGCAATTTGGCGAGAAGTTCGTCGGTCAGGCTCATCTGCGGAATCCTTGATTGGGGTTGGGCGTGCAGAAGGTACGACGCAGACCGTTAAAACGGCGACGCCGCCTCACGGGGAGGCGGCGTGGCGTTCCCGGGGCGGGGCGATCAGAGCTCGATGTCTTCAGCACCCGGGGTCGCGGTGGGGAAGTCCGCTTCCGGCTGGGCCGGCTTGAACGGATCCGTTGGCTGGCTGGCCAGCGCCTTCAGCGCCGCGGCAACACCAGCGCCATAGGCCGGGTCGGCCTTGCTGCAGTTGTCGATGTGGCGCTGCTTGATGAAGTCCGGCGCATCGCCCAGGGCACGGGCGGTGTTGGCGAACAGTCGCTCCTTCTGTGCCTGGTTGTAGCTGCGGAACAGCGCACCGGGCTGGCTGAAGTAGTCGGCGTCATCCTCACGGAAGTTCCAGAAGTCGGCGTCGCCCCGGATCTTCATCGGCGGTTCGCGGTACTGCGGCTGTTCCTGCCACTGGCCGTAGCTGTTGGGCTCGTAGTGCGGCAGGCCGCCGTAGTTGCCGTCCACGCGCATCGCACCGTCGCGGTGGTTGCTGTGCACCGGGCAGCGCGCCGCGTTCACCGGAATCTGGTGGTGGTTCACGCCCAGGCGGTAGCGCTGCGCATCGGAGTAGGCGAACAGGCGCGCCTGCAGCATCTTGTCCGGCGACGGGCCGATACCCGGCACCAGGTTGCTCGGCGCGAACGCTGACTGCTCCACGTCCTGGTACCAGTTGACCGGATTGCGGTTCAGTTCGAACTGGCCCACTTCGATCAGCGGGTAGTCGGTCTTCGGCCACACCTTGGTCAGGTCGAACGGATGGATGCGGTAGGTTTCCGCCTCCAGTTCCGGCATGACCTGGATGAACAGTTTCCACTTCGGGAAGTCGCCCTTCTCGATCGCGGCGAACAGGTCGCGGCCGTGGCTTTCGCGGTCATGGCCGACCAGGATCTGCGCCTGCGCGTCGGTCAGCGATTCGATGCCCTGCTGGCTGACGAAGTGGAACTTCACCCAGAAGCGCTCGCTGTCGGCGTTGGTGAAGCTGTAGGTGTGCGAGCCGAAACCGTGCATGTGGCGGAAGCTGCGCGGAATGCCGCGGTCGCTCATCACCACGGTCACCTGCAGCAGGGCTTCGGGCAGCAGCGTCCAGAAATCCCAGTTGTTGCGTGCGCTGCGCAGGTTGGTATGCGGGTCGCGCTTGACGGCCTTGTTGAGGTCGGCGAACTTGCGCGGGTCGCGCAGGAAGAACACCGGCGTGTTGTTGCCGACCAGGTCCCAATTGCCTTCTTCGGTGTAGAACTTCAGGGCGAAGCCGCGGATGTCACGCTCGGCGTCGGCGGCGCCACGCTCGCCGGCCACCGTGGTGAAGCGGGCGAACATCTCGGTCTGCTTGCCGACCTTCTCGAACAGCTTGGCGCGGGTGTACTTGCTGATGTCGTGAGTGACGGTGAAGGTGCCGAATGCGCCCGAGCCCTTGGCGTGCATGCGGCGCTCGGGAATGATCTCGCGGTTGAGGTTGGCCAGCTTTTCCAGCAGCCACACGTCTTCCATCAGCAGCGGGCCACGCGGGCCGGCGGTCTTGCTGTTCTGGTTGTCCACCACCGGTGCGCCGAAGGCCGTGGTCATCGGCGTGACCGGTTCATCGCCGTGCTTCTGCTTCGGGGTAGTGCTCAGCTCGCGCTGCTGCTGGGCGCCTTCCGCAGGCGACGGCGCGGTGTGATACGGACATTTCGGGCTGTTGTTATCGGACTGGCTCATGGCTGGCTCCTGCGGGTGAAGACGGGATGGAACATCTTCACTCGACTTTAGCTAGGGCCAGATGAAATGAATAATCGAATGATCCGTTCAGTTTGATAGTTTCTGTCAATTGAAACGAAGTATAAGATTTGCCGGATCTTTCGATAGGCCTCCCGCGTGGCGGCGGGAAGCCAGGGGTGCGTGCTGCGGTTACAGCAGTGCTTTCAGTCGGTACAGCGCTTCCAGTGCCTGCTTCGGCGTCAGTTCGTCCGGATCGATGGCGGCCAGTGCTTCCTGTGCCTTGTTCGACGGCGCCGCGAACAGGCCGAACTGCTGCGGTGCATCCAATGCCTGCGGCGCCAGCTCGGCGGCATGGCTCTCACCGCCGCGCTGTTCCAGCTCGGCCAGTCGACGGCGCGCCTGCGCCACGGTGGCGCGCGGCAGGCCGGCCAGTGCGGCCACCTGCAGGCCGAAGCTGCGGTTGGCCGGGCCGTCCTTAACGGCGTGCATGAACACCAGCGCTTCACCGTGCTCGACGGCATCCAGGTGCACGTTGGCGATGCCGCTGCGGCCGCCCTCGTGCTGCTCGTCGGCCAGCGCGGTCAGCTCGAAGTAGTGGGTGGCGAACAGCGTGTAGCAGCGGTTCTGGTAGGCCAGGTGGCGGGCCACCGCGTCGGCCAGCGCCAGGCCGTCGTAGGTGGACGTGCCACGGCCGATCTCGTCCATCAGCACCAGCGAATGCGCGGTGGCGTGGTGCAGGATGTAGCTGGTCTCGGCCATCTCGACCATGAAGGTCGACTGCCCGCGGGCGAGGTCGTCACCGGCGCCGATGCGGGTCAGGATGCGGTCGATCGGGCCGATCAGCGCCCGGCTGGCCGGCACGAAGCTGCCGATGTGGGCCAGCAGCACGATCAGCGCGTTCTGCCGCATGTAGGTCGATTTACCACCCATGTTCGGACCGGTGATGACCAGCATGCGGCGGTCCGGATGCAGATCCAGATCGTTGGGTTCGAACGGCTGCTCGCGCACCGCCTCGACCACCGGATGGCGGCCACGCTCGATCTTCAGGCACGGTGCCGTTTCAAGTTCCGGCCGCGACCAGTCCAGCGCCTGCGCGCGTTCGGCGAAGGCGGCCAGCACGTCCAGTTCGCTCAGCGCGGCGGCGCACTGCTTCAACGGTTCCAGCTGTTCGCCGAGGGTGTCCAGCAGCTGCTCGTACAGGTACTTCTCGCGCGACAGCGAACGGTCGCGCGCGGACAACACCTTGTCCTCGAATGCCTTCAGTTCTTCGGTGATGTAACGCTCGGCATTGGTCAGCGTCTGGCGGCGGGTGTAGTGCACCGGCGCGCGATCGGACTGGCCCTTGCTGATTTCGATGTAGTAGCCGTGCACGCGGTTGTAGCCCACCTTCAGGGTGGGAATGCCGCTGCTCTCGCGCTCGCGCAGTTCCAGGTCAACCAGGAACTGGTCGGCATGGGTGGACAGGCGGCGCAGCTCGTCCAGCTCTTCATCGAAGCCATCGGCCAGCACGCCGCCGTCGCTCAGCTTCAGTGGCGGCATTTCGGCGATGGCGCTGGCCAGCAGCTGTGCGCACGCGTCGTGCTCGCCCAAGGCGGCATGCAGTGCCTGCAGGCGCGGTGAATCCAGCGGCGCCAGCACTTCGCGCACCGCCGGCAGCAGGCCCAGGCCATCGCGCAGGGTGGAGAAATCACGCGGGCGCGCCGAACGCAGTGCGACGCGGGTCAGGATGCGTTCCAGGTCGCCGAGGCGGCGGAACTGTTCGCGGATGTCGGCATCGCTGCCGCGATCGATCAGGGTTTCCACCGCATGGTGGCGCTGTACCAGCACCTCGCGCAGGCGCAGCGGGCGGTGCAGCCACCGGCGCAGCAGGCGCCCGCCCATCGGCGTCACCGTGCTGTCGAGCACCCCCAGCAGGGTATTGCGGGTATCGCCGTCGACGCGCGTATCCAGTTCCAGGTGGCGGCGGGTGGCGGCGTTCATCGCGATCGCCTCGCCGGCGGTTTCCATCGCGATCGAGGTCAGGTGCGGCAGGCGCTGCTTCTGGGTTTCCTCGACATAACCGAGCAGGGCGCCGGCGGCGGCGGTGGCACGTGGCTTGTCATCGATACCGAAGCCGCTCAGATCGTGCAGCTTGAAGAAGTTCAGCAGCTGGCGGCGGCCGCTGTCCGCGTCGAACAGCCACGGCGCACGGCGGCGCACGCCGGTGCGTTGGCGCAGGAAGTCGGGCCAGTTCTCCTCGTCGGGCACCAGCAGCTCGGCCGGCTCCAGTCGGGCCAGTTCGGCTTCCAGCGCGTCGTCGGTCTCGACTTCATTGACCAGGAAGCGGCCACCGGCCAGGTCGGCCCAGGCCAGGCCGTAGCCCTGCTTCGTGCGCGACAGCGCCATCAGCAGGGTGTCGCGGCGTTCGTCCAGCAGCGCTTCGTCGGTGACGGTGCCGGGGGTGACGATGCGCACCACCTTGCGTTCGACCAGGCCCTTGGCCAGCGCCGGGTCGCCGATCTGCTCGCAGATCGCCACCGACTCGCCCAGCGCCACCAACCGCGCCAGGTAGCCTTCATAGGCATGTACCGGCACGCCGGCCATCGGAATCGGCGCGCCGCCGGAGCTGCCACGCTGGGTCAGGGTGATGTCGAGCAGGCGCGCGGCCTTGCGCGCATCGTCGTAGAACAGCTCGTAGAAGTCGCCCATGCGGAAGAACAGCAGCAGGTCCGGATACTCGGACTTGGCTGCGAAGAACTGCTTCATCAGCGGGGTGTGTTCGGCGGACTTTTCTTTGGACATGGGGCTCGTGAATCCGGGGCGTCCGTTCGCGCCGGAGGGCAGCGGCAACGGAGCGGGTACAGGGCCGTCCATGGTAACTGCTGGGGCACAGGGCTGCCGCCACCGGTGGCAGGCGGGTACCGCACAGCAACGAGGTCAGGCCGGGACCAGGGTGATCTGCCGGTGGCTGGCGAAGATATCCATCACGATCTCGAAGTAGGTTGGGCCCTCGCCCTGTTGCAGGGCGTCCAGCTGGCGCGCAATGGTCCGCGTGTTGAAGGTGCCCGGGGCTTCCAGCTTGGACTGCAGCCACTGGCATGTGCTAGTTCGTCCCAGTGCGGCGCGGCTGTGCTCGATATCACTCCAGATCACCGTGGCCCGCTCATGGCCGGCCAACACGCCATGGACGCCATGCAGCAGATCATCCAGGGCGTCCAGGCTTGGCCCGAGCTGCCAGTCCTCGCCGGCCATGAACACGCGGTTGATCTCCGCGTACAGGCTGGGGATGTCGTGAATGGTACAGCCTTCGATCTGCAGGATGAGCGACATGCGCCCACTGTAGCGGTGCCGGCGGCACTCTGCTGACCCTCAATAAAGCTATCAGCACCGGGAGTGGTCCGGGAGCGCCTGACCATGGCATGGGTCTACGCATGGAAATCGTACTATGTGCGGATCCTGTGCGGTGGGGTGTTGGGTGATCTGTCCACGTTGTAAGCAAGGTGAAGCACTTGAGGCTCACGTCAAGCAGGGGGTCTTCAGATTTTTGTCTGCGACGAATGTGAAGCCGTCTGGTTTTCTTTTTGCCCAAGGTAACCTGCTGGATAGTCGAGATGCCCGGGTTGGTGCATTTGATTTGAATTTGAAAGTGATGGGGGCGGATTTTGAGTGAGCCTTCCTGGGTGGTTCGTGGCAAGACGACCAGAGGTTTGATTGATGAGCTCATGACCTTTGATGATCTGGACATGCACGTGGAGATCTCGGTTGATGGGGGTGATACCGTTCTACCCATAAGCTTGGTTGGGCAGGATGAAAGGGAGTGCGTGCTGTTCTATTTCGGCGCTGACGCTTGATGTTGGGCTTTGACTCAATGTGTCTTTCAACGTTCAGGACGGTTTTGGCGGCGCCCGGATGTCCATCAGGTTCAGGCTGCTCACATGCGGAATGAAGCGGGTTGCCGAGTCTGTGGCTACATGTCTGACATGCCGCCGTGGGGTGAGGATGGTAGAACCCCCGATTTTGAGCTGTGCCCTTGCTGTGGGGTGCAGCACGGCTATCAGGATTGCAACAGTGCCTCCAGTCTGGAATACAGGAGGCAATGGTTGGCAGACGGGGCTCGATGGGCTGAGCCAAAGTTACGCCCGGATCGATGGAGCGTGGATGAGCAGCTCCGCAATGTTCTGGATGAACATCCGTGAGTACTGGTGATTGTGTCTCTGCAAGATCGCCGGATGGCTCCGCAATGTGAGCCGGGGCGGTTGGACCTGATCGGCTGTAACCGGCAACTGAAGAGGACAGTCAATGAGAGACGCGTTTGAAATTGTCATGGAGGACGTTCCAGGGGGGCGCGTACCCACAGTACTGGAGGGGATCGGCCACATGGCCGAGTCCGTTTCGTGGACTGAACTGGAGGGCGAGTCGATGGCGGCTGGCGAGCGGTCTGCAGAAAGTTCCGATGAAGTCGCGTGCAGCTCATGCGTGATCTACACAGTCAAGGGTCTCAGGGTCGGAGCAGTCCTCCGTATTCCTACGCTGTTGATTCGTGTCCTTGGCTTTGAAGGAAGGGTAAGCATCGATTTTTCATTCGATATGGATTGGGCGGATGTCGGTGCAGCGATGTCCGAACTGCAACGGCATTTTCTGCAGTTGAAAATGCTGAGTGGAGCGGAAACGGTATACGGAGGCATGGAGCCCGCTCAGGATATGGATACCCGATTCTTCACGGATGCCGAGCGCGGCCCTCTGCGTGTCACCGATGCCTGAGTCCGGTGCGAGACCCTATGCTGGAAGCGTGTTCGCTCGCTCCTCAAACAGGTTTGCGACCATCCGTGAGGAGCGGGAAAGGGCTTCGCGACGGCTGGTGCCGATGAAGGCACTGTTTTTCGGGGGTGAGTGACATGGTCATGAATGCGGTCTTCTCTCCATACTGGGACGGCGACAGGCATGTGGTCTCATGTGATGAACGGGTTGCCGATTCAGACCCCGTGGCATACGGTCAAGGATCCGGTGCCGGGGAGATCGCCGCTTGGTTGGAAGGTGATTTTGGCTGTCTTGGAAGGGGCAGTGAGCAGCGCACCCGCGGATCATTCGATGCCGTGGCGTCTGATGCAAAAGGAGGGAGCTGCGTCCACCATGGCGAGGGGCATGTCGTCCACTGCGAGCGAGACCTGTTTCTGGTGTTCTCCAGGTGGAACAGGGGTAGCGTTGCTCTGCGTCACCTTCGAGCAGCAGACGGAAGCGTTCTTTTCGATGGTGCAGATGCTGATGGTGGAAGGCTAGCTGAAGCTTGCTTCACAAGGCGTCTTCGCCGATGGGCATGTTAATGAGTATTTGGGTACGCTTCGCTGCGCATGGCCGGCCGCAAGAGATCGGCAGGATCTCGATGAGCACGGATTCTGGTTCTTTTCGGATGCGCCGTTTGGATGGGTCTGGATCTCACCTGAAGGCGGCAGCTGGAGCTGAAATGCCTGATGCCGGTGCGGCAGTGTCCGTGGCATCCCCGTGGCATCGAGCATTCTGTTGATTGACTCATCGAAATGCGGTTGCCACAGCCGGTTTCGTGAATTGCTTGCGATATCACCAGCCCCTCGTCATTCCGATATACCCGGAAGACATCGCGATTGCTGGTCCCGGCGCGTTTCATGCCTGTATGCACAGTTCCATATATTTGGATCGATATAATAATCTCCGACCATAAAGTTTCCCCGCGCTGCGCCGCCATCGATCGTACGGCCATGATCAAGGGAATTGAGATGCTCGCCTTACGCAACCTCCGAGTGGGATCCCGGCTGGGTGCCGGGTTTGGATTGCTGCTGCTGTTCATCGTGGCCATCGTTGGCCTGGCGCTGTACGGAAATCACCTGAAGTCCGCCCAGTTCGAGAAAGTGGTGGACGTCAACATGGTGAAGATGCGGCTGTTGAACGACATGCTGGATACCAACAACGCGGTGTTGATGCACCGCCGCCTGATGGTGATCAAGCGCGGCGAGGATTTTGACAGGGATTATCAGAAGGCGCAGGAGCTGTCGCAGACCTACGACGGTATCTGGGCCAGGTACATCAGGATTCCGCGCGACGCGACCGGCGATACCCTGGTGGCGAAAATCGACGCGGCACGCAAGGCCACCGACGCCTCCACCCGGCATCTTCACGAGCGCATGAAGGCCGGGGATTTCGACGGCGCGGCCAAGGAACTGCTTGCCGAGCAGGGGCTGGCAACCGCGTGGAACGAAGCGATCTCGACCCTGCTGCGGCATCAGGAGACGCTGACCGAGCGCAGCCGCGAGGAATACCGTTCAACCGAATCCTGGACCGGCACGCTGTCGATCGTGTTCGGCGTGTTGAGCCTGGTACTGGGCTCGCTGGCCGCGTGGGCCATCACCCGCAGCCTGACCCGCCCGCTGGAAGGCGCGGTGAAGCTGGCCGACGGCATCGCCAATGGGCGGCTGGACAGCAGCATTGACGCCTCCGGCAACGATGAGGTCACGCAGCTGCTCAGGTCGATGCAGCGCATGCAGGCGCAGTTGCAGTCGGTGATGGCGGCGCAGGGCGAGCTGGCCCGCCAGCACGATGCGGGCAGCCTCAGCTATCGCATGGACGAGAGTGCCTTCCCTGGTGACTACGGGCGCATGGTGCACGAGACCAACGCGCTGGTCGGCTCACACGTGCAGGTACAGAACCGGCTGATCGAAGTGATGAAGCATTACGCCCGTGGCGACCTGTCGGTGGACATGGATCCGCTGCCGGGCGAGAAGGCGGCGATCACCCAGGCAATGGACGAGACCAAGACCAGCCTGTCGGCGATCAACAGCGAGATCCGCCGGCTGGCGACGGCCGCTGCGGCGGGCGACTTCAGCCTGCGCGGCGATGAAGATCGCTTCGCCTACGATTTCCGCGACATGGTGGCCGGGCTCAATCGCTTGATGCAGACCACCGACCAGAACCTGGTGCAGGTGTCGAGCCTGCTGCAGGCGATCTCGCGCGGTGACCTCACCGTACGCATGCAGGGCGACTTCCACGGCGTGTTCGCCCGCATGCGCGATGACTGCAATGCCACCGTCGATCAGCTCAAGCAGATCGTCGGGCGCATCCAGGCCAGCGCGTCCAGCATCAATCTGGCGGCAGGCGAAATCGCCTCGGGCAACACCGATCTGTCGCGGCGCACCGAGCAGCAGGCGGCGAACCTGGAAGAGACGGCGGCGTCGATGGAGGAACTGACCTCCACCGTGAAGCAGAACGCCGAGCACGCCCGCCAGGCCAACCAGCTCGCCATCGGTGCGCACGGTGTCGCCTCGCAGGGCGGCGAGGTGGTCGGCCAGGTGGTCACCACGATGTCGGCCATCGAGGCCTCGTCGAAGAAGATCGCCGAGATCATCTCGGTCATCGATGGCATTGCCTTCCAGACCAACATCCTGGCGTTGAACGCGGCGGTGGAAGCCGCGCGTGCCGGCGAGCAGGGCAGGGGCTTTGCGGTGGTGGCCAGTGAGGTGCGCACGCTGGCACAGCGCTCGGCCGGTGCGGCCAAGGAGATCAAGGGGCTGATCGAGGATTCGGTTGGCAAGGTCGCCGATGGATCGGCGCTGGTCCGACAGGCAGGCACCACGATGGGCGAGATCGTTGCTTCCGTGCAGCGCGTGACCGACATCATGGCCGATATCTCTGCTGCCTCGCAGGAGCAGAGCTCGGGCATCGAACAGGTGAACCAGGCGGTGGTGCAGATGGACGAGACCACGCAGCAGAATGCGGCACTGGTGGAAGAGGCCAGTGCTGCGGCGCGTTCCATGGAGGAACAGGCGAACCTGCTGGCCGAGGCGGTTTCGGTGTTCCGCACCGGCGCGGTAACGGCGGCTGCAGCCGTGCGTCCGGCCCTGGCTGCGGTGGCCGCGAAGGTCACCCCGGTGCGCAGGGCGGCAACGCTGTCGCCGCACATCGAGCCGACACTGGCGGCCAATGCCGGGGGGTGGGAAGAGTTCTAGCAGAGGGCAATGCCGGCAGGGAGACGGCGCCCATCACGATGGCTGATCGTGATGGGCGCGGATTTTCTTCCTGAACGCGCGATGGCCGATGAGGCCGCGGACACGCGCATTTCACTTCCGGTTGCCAGCCGCGGGAGGACACTTGCGCCATACCGGAACCTAGGAGATGGCCATGAAGACCTCGACCCGATTGCTTGTGCTGGGCACCCTGCTGGCGGCTTCGTCGGTGGCCGGCGCGCAGACCTATGGCCCGCGTGATGAAGGACGCCGATTCAACGATGGCAGCCGCGTGGTCTGCAAGAACGTGGAAGTGCAGCGCAACTCGCGCGATCCGAACCGCATCGCCGGTACGGCCACTGGCGCGGTGATCGGCGGCCTGCTGGGCAACCAGGTGGGCGGCGGCAATGGCAAGAAGCTCGCTACCGTGGCCGGTGCTGTTGCCGGTGGTGCGGCGGGCCGCCAGATCCAGGGCAACAGCCAGCAGAAGAACGGCGACCGTGTGGTCGAGCGCCGCTGCGAACGCGTCTATCGCTGATCGATCGCCGACGGCCCCCGTTTTTCCCCTTCCACATCGCAGTACTCGAACGCCGGCCTCGCGCCGGCGTTCTTCATTGCAGGAAAAGGGGACGGAGGGGATTAAGTCGTAATCCCCCAACCGGCCGCTTACGACTTAATCCCCTCCGTCCCCTTTTTTGCGAGGAGGCGCCAGGTGGCGAGGCTGCCGTAGAGCAGCAGCAGGACGGTGAGAGTGATCAGTTCGTGGCTGACTTCGGCCAGGCTGGCGTCCATCTGGTTCAGGCGCACCATCAGGTTGATGCCGGAGGTGGTCGGCAGCAGCTGCGCCAGCCAGACCAGCGGTTGTGGCGTCATCACCGAGGGCCACGACAGGTTGGCGAGGAAGAACAGCGGGATCGAGGTGGCGATGATGTACTGGAAGGCGCGTTCGCGGGTGCGGAAGAAGCTGCCGACGAACAGGCCGAAGGCCACCGTCGCCGCGATGAACAGCGTGCCACCCAGCAGCTGGCCCAGCGGGTTGCCTCCGCGTGGATAGTCCTGCACCCAGGCAGTGAACCCGGCATACCAGAACAGACCGAACAGGCCGATCAGGCCGAAGCCCAGTGCCATGCCGGCCAGGGTCGGCAGGTCGAAGCGCAGGCGTCGGCCGAGCGCGAGGCGGCGGCCGCCGAGCAGGACGCCGATGCCCATCAGCAGCGTCTGGTGCACGATCAGCTCGGCCACGCCGGGAACGATGGCGCTGCCATAGCCTTCCTGCGTGTTGTACAGGGGGCGCTGCACAAGCGTGACCGGTGGTGCCTGCGGTGCGCCCATGAAGGCGGCCTGGCCGACCACGGCATCACGCCCGAACGCACCCAGCGCGTCAGCCACGCTGCCCAGCACCCAGCTGGCGCGGCCCAGGTAGGCACCGTTGCCAAGCAGTACCAGCTTGGCCGGGTGGCCGCGCAGGATGTCGCGCTCCAGATTGGCCGGGATCACGACGATCCCCTCGGCATGGCCGGCTTCCAGCTGCCGGCGTGCGCTGTCGACGTCCGCGGGTTGACCGACCACGCGCGCAACGCGCAGTGCGTCGAGCTTGCGCAGCAGCTCGCGGCTGGTCGCGCTGTGGTCTTCGTCCACCACCAGCACCGGCAGGTTGCCGGCCACCTGGTGCCGGTAGGCGGCTGGATAGAAGAACGAGTACAGGATCACCGCCCCGACCATCACCACGATCGCGTAGCGGTCGCAGAGCACTGCCATCAGGGTCTGCCGCAGGCTGCGCCAGAGTGCGCTCATGCGTCGGCCCCTGCGGGCTGTGCGGCGGCAGGTGTGCGCGCAAAGGCGATCAGGCGCAGGCCGCCGACGCCTCCTGCCACCACCGCCATCAACAACAGCGTGGCCAGCGGCCACACCGAAACCTGCAGCGGCGAACCGATGAACTGCTGCTGGGTCTGCAGCTTGATGTAGGCGCTGAGTGGCAGCAGTTGATGCCAGATGCGGGTGAACAGAGGGCCGTCCAGCACCGGGAAGGTGGCGCTGGAGAAGGCCAACGCGGTGCCGATGCTGAGGCCGACTGCGGACAGCGCGGTACCCATGTCGCGGGTGACGCCGACGAAGAACAACGCGTAGGCGGCCGTGGCCAGGTAGAACAGTGGCTGTGCGAGCAGCAGCAGGAGCACGCTGCCGGCCACGCCGTCACCGCGCAGCCAGGCCAGGTAACCGATGCCGAGCGCGCCATACAGCGAGAACAGCAGGATGTATGGCGCGACCTTGCCGGCAATCGCCGGCCATGGCGTGCGGCCCAACGAGGCGGGCAGGGTGCCGTCGCGGATCTCGCGGCCAAGGCTGCCGGCCACTGCAAGTGCCAGTACCAGCGACAATACCGCCGGGAAGATCAACGGCAGCAGGAACAGCTCGTAGCTGCGTGCCGGGTTGTAGAGGATGTCCGACTGCACCGCGATGGGTGCCGCGCGCAGCTTGCCCGGGCCGACCTGCAGGCCGATGCGCTCGCGCAGCAGGCGCGCGTTCCAGGCCGAGACCGCGTCGCCGATATCGCGCGACGCGGACTGGCCGGTGGTCATGTAGGTGGCGTTGTAATAGGCGGACACCGTGCCCTGGCGTCCACGCAACGCCTGCCGGGTGACATCGCGCGGCACCAGTACGATGGCGAACACATCCAGCCGACGCAGCTGCGAACGTGCGTCTTCCAGGTCCACCGGCTGGCTGGCGACGCGCACGCCGGGACTGGCGTCGAGCATGCGCAGCAGCAGGCGGCTGTCACTGCTGTGGTCGAGGTCGACCACCGCGATCGGGATATCGCGCATCACCGAGGGCGTGAACATCCATGCCATCACCGCCAGCATCAGCAGCGGCAGCAGGGTGACCAGCATCAGGTCGGCGCGGTTGCTGCGCAGCGACTGCAGCTCGCGCCGCCAGCTGGCGGCGAAGCCGCCGCGGCCGGGGCTCAGTGCTGGGGCCATGCGAACAGCACGCTCATGCCGGGGCGGAAGCCCTCGATGCGGCGTACCGGGCGCACCCGCACCTCGAAGCTGCGGACGTCGTAGCCGGACGACTGGCGGGTGGTACGCCAGGTTGCATAGTCACCGGCCGGATTGATGAAGTAGACCTCGAATTCGCCGTCCAGGCCGAGCGCCGGCACGCTGCCCTGCAGCTTGCTGCCGACCTTCAGGCCCTGCATCTGCGATTCGCGCAGGTTCATGGCGACCCACATGCGGTCGATGTCGACCAGGGTGAACACCGGGTAGCCGGCCGGCACCAGCTCGCCCGGGTCGGCCATGCGCTTGTTGATTTCGCCGGCCACCGGCGCGCGCCCTTCCACTTCGACAAGCGCGGCGTTGACTTCGGCCACCGCGCCCTGTGCCTGTTGCACCTGGCCCTGCGCGGCACGCTTGTCCTGCTCGCGCGCGCCGGCCAGGGCCATGTCGTACTGCGCGCGCGCGGCACGGGCCAGCTCACGCGAACTGGTGGCCTGGGCATGCGCTTCATCACGCTTCTGCCGGGTCATCACCCCTTCGTTGAACAGGTTCTGCACGCGCTGGTAAGTGGCTTCAGCCAGCGTCGCACCGGCTTCGGCCCGCTTCCAGTTCGCTTCGGCGGCGCGGATGTCTTCGCTGCGTGCGCCTTCGTCGGCCTTGTCGGCCACTGCCTGTGCGGCGGCCAAAGCGCCGTGCGCCTGCTGTTCCTTGGCGGCCACTTCGGGGCTGTCGAGCAGGAACAGCACCTGCCCGGCCTGCACGCGGTCGCCCTCGCGCACCTTCAGTTCGGCCACGCGCGCGGTGATCTTGGCGGCCACGTTGATCGTGTCCGCATCGGCCATGCCCTGGATCTGGTCGGCCGGGCTGCGCCAGGCCAGCCACAGGCCGAGCACCACCACGACCAGCAGCACCACTGCCAGGATCGGTCCCAACCGGCGCTTGCCCGGGGGCGTCGTCGCATCGTCGTGCAGCACATCACTCATGGTCGATCACCTCGTCCGCCCGCCGCCGGAACTCTTCGAAACGGTCCATCTGTCCACTGATCTCCAGCAACTGTGCCAGCGCAATATCGTATTGGTAGGCGGCCTGTGCGCGCTCGACGCGGGCGCCGCCCAGGCCGAGCCGCGCGTCGATCACATCCAGCGAAGTGGCCTGGCCTTCGCGGAACGCCAGCTCCTGCAGGCGCAGGTTTTCCTGCGCCTGGGCGATGCTGCTGTCGAGCAGCACGTACTGCTGGCGTGCGGTTTCCAGCTCGTTCCAGGCCTTGCGCACACCCAGCGCGACCTGGTTCTCGGCCTCGCGCAGGCCTGCTTCGGCCTGGTCCTGCTGCGCACGCGCGGCGCTGATCTGCGCCGGCCGCGAGTTCGGCGACAGGAAGGTGTACTTCAGGCCGATGCCGAATGCCCAGTCCGGATCGGTCAGCATCTCGTCGCGGCGACGGAAGTCGTACTGGCCGAAGGCGAAGATCTGTGGTTTCAGCTTGGCCTGCTGCACGCGCACGCCCTGTTCGGCCTGCGCCACCATCGCCCGCAGGCGCGCGATCTGCGGCTGCCGCGCCTGCGCGGTGCGTTCGAAGCTGGCCACCGGTTCCAGTGGCACGCGCTGCACGAACAGCGGCGACACCGGCTGCACCTCGCCGCCACTGCGCAGCAGCGTGGCCAGTGCGGCCTTCAGCGTGGCCAGGTCGTTCACCGTCTTCTGGTATTCGCGCTCGGCCTTGTCGCGGGCCACGGTGGCCTGCAGGCGCTGCGCGCGGGTGGCGAAGCCCTCGCGTTCCAGCTTCTCTGCGTCGGACAGGTGGCGGTTGAGGCCATCGCGCACATCGCGGCGCACGTCCACCGCCTGCTCGGCCAGGCGCTGGCCGAAATAGGCCTGGGCCAGCTGCACGGTCAGCGATTGGCGTTGTGCTTCGCGCTCGGCGCTGGCCTGTTCGTGGGCGGCACTGGCCGCACGTTGCGCGGCCGGAATCACGCCGCCGGTGTACAGCGGCAGTACTGCAGTCACCACCGGGCGGGTACGCCAGTCGCGTTCGGTGAACGACAGCGGCGAGTCGATGCCAAAGGCCTCGGCCACCGGAGCCAGCGAACCCAGGGGCAGGGTGAGCGTCTTCTGGAACTGCAGCCGGCGCACTTCGCCGGTGATCTCCGGCAGGCGCAGCAGGCGGGTCGCGTCCTGCAGGTCCTGCTTGTTGCGCACGGCGGCGTCGGCAGCGGCCAACGCATCGGAGACCTGCTCCAGGCGTTGCCGTGCCTGTTCCCAGTCCAATGCCGGTGCGTTGCTGGTGGGCTGCGCGGCGGCAGCGAATGGCAGGCAGGCTGCCAGCGCCAGCG
Organism: Stenotrophomonas maltophilia D457; assembly: GCF_000284595.1. Classification (GTDB taxonomy): domain Bacteria; phylum Pseudomonadota; class Gammaproteobacteria; order Xanthomonadales; family Xanthomonadaceae; genus Stenotrophomonas; species Stenotrophomonas muris. The sequence continues at coordinate 1,388,819 of NC_017671.1, forward strand.
CGGCCTTCGCGCGGTGCATCCTTGTACGTCGGCCGATCACGCCCATGCGGTCCCAGTAGTGAAGAAGTGCGCAAACGGTAGTGCGTGCAGCGTGAAGCCCGGGTCTGCGATCATCGGTTTGTCCTCAACGAAGGGTGCCTCTGGCCGCAGTGCGCAGCGCCTGGGTGATGTGCTGCAGCGTGCTTGAGCGCACGGCGGCATGCTGCCAGTACAGCGGCACATCGAGCCAGCGGCGGGGTTCCAGTACCACCACGCGGCCGGCGCGCACGGCGGGCGCGACCAGGGTTTCCGGAGCCATGCCCCAGCCGAGTCCGCACGCGGCGGCTTCGACGAAACCGGTGGAGGAGGGCAGGTAGTGTAGCGGCGGCTGCAGCCGCGCGCGGGTCAGGCGCCGCACGAAGCGCCACTGCAGTTCATCTTTGCGGTTGAACACCAGCATCGGTGCGTGCGCCAGGGTTGCGGCCTGCATGCCATCGCGGAAGTACTGGCGGGCGAAGCCGGGCGAGGCGATGGCGTGGTAGCGCATCGCGCCGAGCGGGTGCACGTTGCATCCCTTCACCGGTTGGCTTTCGGCGGTGACCGCGCCGAGCACGCTGCCATCGCGCAGCAGCTGCAGGGTGTGGTCCTGGTCGTCCATGCGCAGGTCGAACAGATAGCCGTGGCGCTGGTGCAGGTCGGCGATGGCCGGCACGAACCAGGTATCAAGCGAGTCATCGTTGACCGCCAGGGGGATCGGCGTGTGCGCAGCGTCGCTGCCACGCTCGGGTAGCAGCTCGGCCAATGCCTCGGCCTCCAGCGCCTGCATCGGTCGCACCCGGCGCAGCAGCGCTTCACCCGCGGCAGTCGGCCGGCAGGGTGCCTGGCGCACCACCAGTACCTGCCCGAGCCTGTCATCCAGGGCCCTGATCCGCTGCGACAGTGCTGACGGGCTGATCGACAGGCGGCGTGCCGCAGCCTCGAAGCTGCCTTCCTCCAGCACCGCGGCAAACGCGGCCAGTTGCGGGTGTACCAGGTCCATGCCGGTGCCTCTTCAGTTTTCCTGCACAGGATAAAGAAAAATCAGTTTGTCTAATCAAGGCGGTTGGCGGCACCCTGCGCGTCCCCTCGCTGCCTGGCCTGTCCCGATGTGGATTGCCGCTACCGCCGCCGGCCTGTTCGCAGGTGCCGGCCTGATCATCGCCATCGGCGCGCAGAATGCCTTCGTGCTGCGCCAGGGCCTGCAGCAGCGCAATGTGGGGACGGTAGTGCTGGCCTGCGCCGGCGCGGATATCGCGCTGATCCTTGCTGGCGTTGGCGGCATGGGCGCGCTGGTGCTGCAGTGGCCGCTGCTGCTGCAGGTGCTGCGCTTCGGTGGTGCGGCCTTCCTGTTCTGGTATGGCCTGCGGGCGGGGCTACGCGCGTGGCGCGGTGGCAGTGCCCTGGCCGCCGCCGAGGCGCAGGGCGGCAGCGGACGGCAGGTACTGCTGACCTGCCTGGCGTTCACGCTGCTCAACCCGCACGTCTATCTGGATACGGTGGTGCTGCTGGGCAGTCTGTCCACGCGCTACCCCGGTGACCTGCGCTGGGCGTTCGCCGCCGGTGCCTGCGCCGCCAGCGTGGCCTGGTTCTGCACGCTGGGCTATGGCGCGCGCCTGTTGCAGCCGGTGTTCCGCAGGCCGGGCGCCTGGCGGGTGCTGGATGCCGCCGTGGCGGTCTTCATGTCCTGCCTCGCCACGCTGCTGCTGTTGCGCCCGCTCTAGGCCGCGTCCACCGCGCACTGCGGGGTTTCGCCGGGGCGCAGGGTCAGCACGCGCACGCCGCTGCGGGTGACCGCCACGGTGTGCTCGAACTGCGCCGACAGCTTGCCGTCGCGGGTGTAGACCGGCCATTGGTCCGGCTGCTGACGGATGGCCGGCTTGCCCTGGTTGAGCATCGGCTCGATGGTGAACACCATGCCTTCTTCCAGCACCATGCCGGTGTTGGGATGGCCGTAATGCAGGATCTGCGGTTCCTCGTGCATCTGCTGGCCGATGCCATGGCCGCAGTATTCCTTCACCACGCTGTAGCCGTGGCTGCGCGCGTGGCGGGCGATGGCGTGGCCGATATCGCCCAGGCGCGCTCCCGGGCGCACCGCAGCGATGCCTTTCCACATCGCCTGGTAGGTGGCCTGCACCAGCCTGCGCGCGGCGTAGTCGACCTCACCGACCAGGTAGGTGGTGCTGGAGTCGGCGATGTAGCCGTTCTTCTCCAGGGTGATGTCGAGGTTGACGATCTGGCCGTTGCGCAGCACGTCGGTGGTGCTGGGAACGCCGTGGCAGACCACGTTGTCGATCGAGGTGTTGAGCACATACGGGAAGCCGTACTGGCCCTTGCTGGCCGGCCGCGCCTGCAGCTCATCGACGATCATGCGCTCGACGAAGTCGTTGATCTCCATCGTGCTGCGTCCCTGCAGCGGCAGCTGGTCGAGCGCGGCGAATACCTGCGCCAGCAGGCGCCCGGATTCGGCCAGCAACGCGATTTCGTGCGGCTGCTTGATCATCGTCATGTCAGGCCCGCCCGGGCGCCAGCGCCTGCGGCTGCACCCCGGCTGCCCGCAGTTCGCTGGCGACGATGTCCTGGAAGCTCAGCGTGGGGTTCATCTCGCACAGCATGCCGACCCGGATCCAGAAGGTGGCCTGGGCGTTGATCGAACGGCTGGAGACGGTGCAGGCACGGCGCAGCTGGTCGTGCAGGGTGTCATCGATGTTGACGATGCCCATGGGCGGTCCTGGCGGAATGGATATACGAAGCATATATGTTCCGTATATCCGCCTCAAGCCCGCATCGTTCAGTCCACGTGGGTGGCAAAGCGCAGTCGGTTGCCGTCCGGGTCACGCAGGAGCATCTCGCGGCTGCCCCATCCGGTGTCGTGCGGTGGCTGCTCGATCGGTACGTTGGCGGCACTGAAGGCGCGGTGCAGGGCGTCGACGTCTTCAACGATGAAGTACACCGCGCCGCCGACCTCGCAGTCGCCGCTGTGTTCGGTGAGGAAGATCGTCTGGCCGTCGCGGGTGAGCTGGGCGAACAGCGGGAAGCCGGGTTCGAAGCGGTGTTCCCAGTCGACCACGAAACCCAGCCCCTGCACGTAGAACGGCAGGGTGGTGTCGGCATGGCGCATGCGCAGTTGCGGGATGACGGTCTGGGGCATCGCGAGGCTCCGGGGCGGGAGTCCAGTGTAGTGCCGGCCGCTGGCCGGCATCCCGGCGAGCCTGGGAACGATGAGGTTGCCGGCCAGCGGCCGGCACTACCGAAGCCACGTCGGCCAGCGGCCGGCACGACCGGCGCGGTCAGCAGGCGGTCGGCACGGCGGCCATCGCCGCCAGCAGTTCGCGATTCACCTGCTGGTGCCGTGCCTGCCACACCGGCAGATCCTCGGCGCTGACGTCAGGTTGGCCGTCCAGCGACGACAGCCAGCGCTTGAAGCGGCTCTTGTAGTTGGCCAGCGACACTTCGCCGGTGATGTCGCTGCCGACCAGGCCGCCGGCGCGCAGCGCTTCGATCACCACCAGTGCGTGTTCCAGCTGGAAGCGGCCCTGGTCCCAGTTGCTGCGGGCGACGTCCTCGGCGAACACATCCTTGTCGATCGACAGGTAGGTCGCTTGCGGCGACTTGGCCTGCTCGGCGGCGAACGCGGCAACCAGTGCCTCCGGGTGCTCGAACCGTCGGAATGCACGGCCGCTGCCGAGGCGGTGGCCCCAGCCCACGTCCACATCCATGCACCAGTAAGTCAGGCGTCCGCCCATCAGCGGGCGCCAATGGTTCTCCCAGGCGTGGCCCAGGCCGATGTCACTGGAGGTGATGCCGAGCACATGGATGTGCGAGATCTGCGGCAGCTTGCTGGCCGCGTTCACCCACGACCCGCAGTGCATGCCGAACGGGAAACGCATGTTGTCCGGATGGTTGTCCAGCACCACCAGCTGGAACGGCTGGTGCGCACGCATGCGACGCAGCAGCGGCAGGCTGAGGTGGTGGAAGTCGCCACTGCCGAGCATCACCGTGCCGAGCTGGGCCGGCAGCGGTGCCAGCACTTCAGCGGCGAAACGGTCCAGGGTTGAAGTGCTGCAGGCGAAGCGCAGCGGATCGTGCCACTGCGGCAGCGCCAGGGTCTGCGCCTGTGGCAGCGGCAGTACGCCACCGTCCAGGTCCAGGATCAGCGGAAAACGCGACGACATCGTTCAACCGCCTCCATCAGGTTCGCCCTGCAGGTACGGGGCCAGCTTGCGCAGGGCAGCGCGCAGCAGCGGGGAGCGGGCGTGGATCGCGTGCCGGGTGGAGGTGAAGCGGGCGCCCAGCTCGGCCTTGATCCGCGAGTCGGTCCAGCCGGCCACGTAGTGGCTCAGGCCGTGCAGCAGCGCGTACTCGAGGTTGTGCATCCAGCTGACCGCATACAGGTTGTGCTCGCGTGATTGCGGGTAGGCCAGGCCGATGTACTTGTCCACCAGCTTTCCGGCGTGGATGTAGCACAGGTTCCAGCCGATCAACTGGCCCTGGTGGCGATACAGGAACATCCGTCCCTGGCCCTGGCTGTCGGCCAGCAGGTGTTGGAAGTAGGGCAGGTCGAGCTGGTCGAAATGCACCGCGCTCTGCGCGAACACGCCCAGGTACAGCGTGTACAGTTCGGCCTGCAGTTGCGGGTCGGCGAGGGCCGGATCGCCGGTGGCGATGCAGTCGATCTGCAGGCCATCGCGCGAGCGCAGCTTGCGCCGGATGTTCTTGCGGCGCGAGGACGACAGGCGTCCGAGATAGCCATCGATCGAATCGAAATCGATCGCCACCCAGGCCAGCGGCATGCCTTCCAGTTCGACGAAGCCGCGTGCCAGCAGCGCCTGCAGGAAGGCGCTGCTGTGTGCATTGGCCGCGTCGTCCAGCAGCGGCGAATCGATTGCCAGGTCCTTGACCACCAGCAGCCGGGTATCGCCGATCGCGTGACGCGTCACGTCCTCGGCCAATGCCTCTGGTGCGACGTGCGCGGGCAACGGGGTGTACTCGGTGCTGGTGGCACCGACGAAGCGGGTCTTCCAGGTAATCCAGGGCCGCCACAGGCGCGACAGCGGCAAGCCAAGCAGCTTGCCGCGCAGGTCGTCGTCCATCGTGGTGGTCAGGTCGAGCGGCGCACGGAAGGTCGGCAGGCCGCTGGGAAGCAGGCCTGCCTCGAATCCAAGCGGCGGGTGGGCCAGGAAGCCCTCCAGCAGCGCGGCCGGTTCCAGCGCGGTGCTGGATGCGCGTGACGTCATCTCCATCGGCACGGGAACCGGCAGCGCATCGACCTCAGCCCTTGGCCTTGGTCAGCGCCTGGTCGAGCAGGGTGATCGCCAGGTCGATCTCTTCGTAGCTGATGTCCAGCGACGGCGCGAAGGTGATCACGTTCTTGTACCAGCCACCCACGTCGAGCACGAGGCCCATGCGCTTGCCGTCGTGCAGGAGGTCACCGGCCAGGCCGATGTCGACCATGCGGTCCAGCAGTTCCTTGTTGGGGGTGTAGCCGTCGGTCTGGCAGATCTCGGCGCGCAGGGCCAGGCCCAGGCCGTCGACGTCGCCGATCTCCGGGTGACGCTTCTGCAGGCCACGCAGGCCGTCCAGGAAGTACGCGCCCTTCTCCGGCACGGTGCGCTCGTAATCCATTTCCTTGCCCAGCTTCAGCACTTCCAGGCCGAGGCGGGTGCCCAGCGGATTGGAGTTGAAGGTGGAGTGGGTGGAGCCCGGCGGGAACACGGTCGGGTTGATCAGTTCTTCGCGCGCCCACAGGCCCGACAGCGGGTTCAGGCCGTTGGTCAGCGCCTTGCCGAACACCAGCACGTCCGGGGTAACGCCGAAGTGCTCGATTGACCACAGCTTGCCGGTGCGCCAGAAACCCATCTGGATTTCATCGACGACCATCAGGATGCCGTACTTGTCCAGCACGCGCTTGAGGCCAGTGAAGAAGTTGCGCGGCGGGATGACGTAGCCACCGGTGCCCTGGATCGGCTCGACGTAGAACGCGGCGTACTCGGCCTGGCCGACCTTGGGATCCCACACGCCGTTGTATTCGCTTTCGAACAGGCGCTCGAACTGCCACACGCAGTGGTCGGAATACTCGTCCGGGGTCATGCCCTTCGGGCGACGGAACGGGTACGGGAACGGGATGAACATCGCGCGCTCGCCGAAGTGGCCGTAGCGGCGGCGGTAGCGGTAGCTGGAGGTGATCGACGAGGCACCCAGGGTGCGGCCGTGGTAGCCGCCTTCGAAGGCGAACATCAGGCTCTTGCCGCCGCGCGCGTTGCGCACGATCTTCAGCGAATCTTCAATGGCCTGCGCGCCGCCGACGTTGAAGTGCACGCGGCCGTCCAGGCCGAACTTCTGGTGCATGTCCACGGCAATGGTCTTGGCCAGCTGCACGCGGGTCGGGTGCAGGTACTGGCTGGCGACCTGCGGCAGGGTGTCGATCTGGTCCTTCAGCGCGTCGTTCAGGCGCTTGTTGCTGTAGCCGAAGTTGCAGGCCGAGTACCACATCTGCAGGTCGAGGTAGGGCACGCCCGCACCGTCGAACATGTAGCTTCCTTCGCCGCGCTGGAAGATCTTCGGCGGGTCGACGTAGTGGACGGTGTCGCCGAAGGAGCTGTAGCGGGCTTCGTCGGCCAGCAGCTGCGCGTCGGAGGCAGCCGCGTCGGCGTTCTTGTCAAAAATGTTCATGCAGTTCGGTTCCGTGAAGGACGTTCGAAAGGGGTGACGGGGGAGCGCGCCTGGAAGGGAGTGCTCAGGCGGTGGCCAGCAGCAGGGGCAGTGCGGCGGGCTGCGGGCTGGCGTCGAGGCGACGTGGCTGCAGCAGGCTGCCATCGAGCAAGCGCGGCAGCAGTGCGATTGCATCGTGGAAGGTATCGATGGCGGCATGCTCGATGCCGGCCTTCGTGCAATGGGTGATCAGGCGGCGCTTGGCGAACACGAAGTCGGCATCTTCGGAGACGCAGAAATCCGAGCTGCCATCGCCGATCATCAGCACGCGTGGTGCTTCGTCGGCACGCGCCTGCGCGGCGCAGGTGCACTTGCAGGTACCACTGCGGCATCCTTCGGCCTGGTAGGGCGACTCCAGTTCCCAATGGTCTTCGCACCAGCGCAGGTGGTTGGCCACCACCGGCAGTCGCGACAGGCCGTGGTTGGCGAGGATGCGGTGGATCGCATAGTCCAGCCCGTCGCTGACGATGCGCAGCGGCACGCCCAGCTGTTCGGCGCGGCTGACAAAGGCGGCGAAGCCCGGATCGATCTGCACCTGGTCCAGGTGCGCGTCGAGCGTGGCCGGGTCCAGCTTCAACAGCCGCACCTGGCCCTGCATGCATTCACGCGAGCCGATCTTTCCCGCCTTCCACTGGTCTTCCAGTTGCTGCCAGCCCGGCTGGCCGTACTTCTCCAGCAGCGAGTCGATGACATCTTCGAGGCTGATGGTGCCATCGAAGTCACACAGGATGCTCCAGTGCATGGGCAGGTCCGTCGATGAAAGAAACGTCCGGCACGATGCCGGGGCAGGCTCAATGTAGGCAGGCAGCCTTTCTCGTTCCTTTCCTGTTGAAAGCCTGCACCGCCGGGTGGGGAAAGTGTTCAGGAATCGAGCGTGCTGAATGGGCGTGATGCCGTGAAAACCGCGCTTTCAGGGCTGCGCAGCGGCCAGCGCCCGCAGGATCTGCGCGGTCTCTTCCCGGGTCTGCCAGGCGCTGTTGCCGAGGGTCAGCATGCGTGCGGCGAAGTCGCGCGCGTTCGGCATGTCGTCCTGCGGCACGATGCCACGCAGGTAGGCGTAGTCGGGCAGGGCATGGATGAACATGCGGCTGGCACCGAGACCGCGCGGCCACAGTTCGTCCAGTGCGGCATCGCGCGCGCGCTGGCTGGGCAGCAGCAGCATCAGCATCGGCCAGGTGCCGCCGGTGCCGGCCAGGCCATCGACCACCTCCACCGCCGGCAGCTGTGCCAGCTGCACACGCAGCTGCAGTGCGCGCAGGCGCCCGGCCTGCAGGAACGCAGGCAGCCGCCGTGCAGCGTGGGCGCCCACGTTCTGCCGCCACTGGCTGACCCGGTGCTGGGGGATGTCCAGCGGGAAAATGTCTCCGACCGCGTCTTCCAGATCGCCGCGTTGCAGGGCGCTGCGCAGCGGATTGCCGTACACCAGCGACAGCAGCGAGGGGCGGTAACAGGCGGCAAGACCCAGCAGCTGCACGCTGCGAAGCAGCTCCCAGCGCAGGCTGAAACGTACCTGTTCGGCGGCATGTTCGGCCAGCGCGGCGCGCAGCTCGTCATCGCGGCTGACCAGCAGGCCGCCTTCATGCAGGCTCAGCCCCTTGCCGGCGGCCAGGCTGAAGAATCCGATGTCGCCACGCAGGCCCACGCTGCTGTTGCCGACCCGTGCGCCCAGCGCCTGCGCGGCATCTTCGATCACCCAGGCACCGGCGCCGCGTGCGACCTCGCAGGCCCGTTCGACATCGGCGATGCGCCCGCCGAGGTGGGTGGGCAGGATTGCCAGCGTCCGTGCGTCGGCCAGGCGCGAGAGCTGCGCCGGATCAAAGTCGAAATGGCCACGCCGGGTATCGCACAGCTGCACGCGCAGGCCGAGGCTGTGTACCGCGATCGGCACCAGCGGACAGGTATAGGCCGGCAGGATCACGGTATCGCGCTTGGGCGCGCGCTTGCGCAGGGTGCGCAGCGCGATCAGCAGCGCGTGGGTGCCGGAACAGGTCAGCTGCAGCGGCGGTGTGCCGAGCTGGGTGGCCAGGATGTCGCGCAGGTCGCCGCCGCCGGGAAGGAAGTCGCTGGCCTGCATCGGCAGGCCAGCGGTCGGCGGCAGTTCGCGCGCGAACAGGCTCATCGCAGCCCGCTCACGAGGTGCTGTCGGCGGGGCTGTGCGGGTCGTCCGCTTCGGCGCGGCCGAGGCAGACGATGCCAGCCACGATCAGTACCGCACCGACAAGGTGATGCAGGGTGAGCGGCTCTTTCAGCAGCCAGGCCGACAGCAGCAGCACACTGATCACCTCCAGGTGCGAGGCCGCGAACGCCGGACCGATCGGCGCATGGCGCAGCAGGCTCATCCAGGTGAAGAACGCGCCGATGTAGCCGAGGACCGCGCCGTATACCCACGGCTGCGACAGCACGCGCAACAGCCACGCGGTGTTGGCCTCGACCGGCATCGCGGCGTCACCGGCGTACTTGAAGCACAGCTGGGCCAGCGTGTCGAAGGCCATCAGCAGGGGAAAGCCGATCACATACAGGCGCCTCATGAGCCGGCCCCCACCACCGCCACGCCCGCCGTGACCAGCAGCATGCCGGTCACCCGCAATGGCGTGAGCTTTTCGCGGAACAGGATGCGGCCGGCGATCATCAGCGCGACGATGTTGATCGAGCCCAGCAGCACGCCCTTGGACAACGGCACCAGCGACAGGAACGCGATCCAGGCAACGAACTCAAGCACGTAGCAGGCGATGCCGATCCACAGCCAGGGGCGGCTGAGCATGTGTTTCCAGCGTTGCAGTCCTTCGCCATCCTGCGGGTCGCTGGCGGCGGCCTTGAAGGCGAGCTGGCCACCGGTATCGAGCACCACATTGGCCAGCCACAGCAGCGTGGCGAGTGCCCCCATCTCAGGCCACCGCCTTGAGCACGCCGCTGCGTTCACCGATTTCGGTGAAGAAACGCGCGCTGCGGCGGATCACCTCGCGGCGTTCGCGGTCGATCGTGATCATGTGGTAGCTGTCTTCCAGCACCACCAGTTCCTTCGGGCCGCTGACCCTCGACATCACCAGTTCGGCGTTGCCCATGCTGGCCACGTCGTCTTCGCGGGCGTGCATCACCAGGCACGGTGCGGTGACCTGGTGCAGGTGGCGGCGGGTCCAGTTGCTCAGGGCGCGCATCTCGGCCAGCGCATGCCAGGGGTTGCCCGGCAGGCCGGCCGCGGCGCTGTCGCCGGACAGCATGGCGGCACTGACCTGCGCACGCAGGCGCTCGTCACGCAGGCCGTAGGGCGGTTCTTCCATGAACATGCGGTCGCGGCCGATGTTGAAGCGCTTGAACCAGGGCAGCAGGAACGACAGGCGGGCCACGGCGGGAATGTTCCAGCCATCGTAGCGGAAGGTGGCGCCATACACGCCGACGCCGGACACCCATTCGGGGCGGCGTGCAGCCAGCGCCAGCGCCAGTACCGCGCCCATCGACAGGCCGCCGACGAACAACTGGTCGACCTTGCCACGCAGGCTCGCCGCTGCATCTTCCACGCCCTGGTACCACTGTTCCCAGGTGGTCGCCAGCAGGTCATCCACGGTGCCGCAATGGCCGGGCAACTGCACGCCGTGTACGGTGAAGCCGGCGTTGTTCAGGCCCTTGCCCAGCATGCGCATTTCCGCCGGGGTGCCGGTCAGGCCGTGGACCAGCAGCACGCCCTGCGGGCCACCGGGAAGGAAGAAGTCGTGCGATTCGGTCACCTGGCGGCTCCGGGACGGCAGTGGGGATGGTCAGGATCGCAAGCGCGATTTTCGCCAGCCTTTCAGCGCCCCGGTACGGGTCAGGGGGCCTTCAGCAGCGGCAGTGTGATGGCGACCTTCAGGCCCCCACCGGCGCGGTTGAGGAAGGTCAGGCGGCCGCCGGAATGCTCCACCGCTTCGTGCGCGATGGCCAGGCCCAGGCCGGTGCCGCTGGCTGCGGTGCCAGGCGCTCGGAAGAAGCGCTCGCCCAGCCGTGGCATCACGTCCTCGGGCACGCCGGGGCCGTTGTCCTCCACGTACAGTTCGACGTCATTGTCATCCAGCGCATGCACGCCGACCGTGACGGTCGCATCGCGGCCGGCATAGCGCAGCGCGTTGTCGATCAGGTTGTCCAGTGCTTCGTGCAGCTGGGCACCATTGCCGAGCACGCGCAGCGGGTGGGGGCTGCCGCGGTAGCCCAGATCGATGCCATCGCGGATCGCTTCGGGCACGCGCATGCCGACCCACTGCGGCACCAGCTCGCACAGGTCCAGTGCCTCCACGGTATCGGGCACGGTCTGCGCCCGGCTCAGTGCGAGCAGCTGGGTGCTGACCCGGGCGGTGCGCTGGTTGAGCCGGCGGATGTGCTGCAATGCCTCGCGCACCGTGTCCGGGTCACCATGGGCCAGCGCCTGGTCCACATGCAGGGCCATGCCGGCCAGCGGCGAACGCAGCTGGTGCGCGGCATCGGCGATGAAGCGGTTCTGCAGCGTGATCATTTCCGCCTGGCGGGCAAACAGATCGTCGATGGTGCTGATCAGTGGCTGGATCTCCTCCGGCACGTCGGCGTCGGAGATCGGTGCCAGTTCGCCACGGCGCTGCGCCAGGCGGGTCCTCAGCGGTGTGAGGATGCGCAGGCCGTAGGTCACGCCGAACCAGACCAGCGCTGCGGTGCCCAGCGCCAGCATGGTCATCAGCGGGATGATGATCATCAGGATCTCGCGCGCACGCTGGCGGCGGTCGGCCATGCTTTCGGCCACGGTCACCGCCAGCTCGTCCTGCGGATCGTTCATCGCCTGCGTGCAGACGGTGGCCATGCGCACCTGCTGGCCATTGAGGTTGCCGTCGTACAGGGCCGGATGCACGCCGGTGCAGTCCTGAGAAGGGGCATACGGGCTGAAATCCGCATTGCCGCTGAGGGTGCCCTTGCGGCTGCTGTCGACGTTGAAATAGCGATGGCCGTCGGGGTCGTACTCGATCAGGAAGCGCGCCTGCGGAGACAGGTCGCTGGTCACCGGCATGGTGCTCAGCATCTGCGCGAACGAGTGCGTGTCGTCGATCAGGTTACGGTCGTGGATGCGGTTGGAATAATCCAACGCAACGTAATAGGCCAGGATCGTATTGAAGGTAAGCAGGCCCAGCATCGGCAACGCCAGGAAGGCGAGCAGGCGCCGGCGCAGGCTGGGGGGGCCACTGATCACGGGGCGCTGTCGTCCTGCGCGTCTTCCAGCATGTAGCCCAGTCCGCGCACGGTGCGGATGCCCATGCCGCCGGGCTGCAGCTTGCGGCGCAGGCGGTGCAGGGCGATGTCCAGGCCGTTGTCGGTCAGGTCCTGGCCCCAGTCGCACAGCGCCTCCACCAGCTGTGCGCGCGAGACGATGCGCTCGGCGCGTACCGCCAGTGCCGACAGCAGGCCGAACTCGCGTGCGGTCAGTTCCAGCGACTGGTCGTCGATCCACACCCGATGCCCGGCCAGATCGATGCGCAGGCGGCCGATGCGCAGGTCCGGGTTGCCATTGCTGGTCACGCGGCGCAGCTGTGCGCGCACGCGGGCTTCGAATTCGTCCAGTGCGAATGGCTTGACCAGGTAGTCGTCGGCACCGAGGTCGAGCACGCGCACGCGTTCGGCCAGGCCGTCGCGGGCGGTCACCACCAGTACCGCCAGGCCATCGCCGCGCTGGCGCAGGCGCTGCAGCACGTCGCGGCCATCCAGCTGCGGCAGGCCCAGGTCCAGCACCAGCAGCGCGTATTGGGTCGAACCCAGCGCGGCGTCGGCGTGCGCGCCGTTGTCGACGTGGTCGACCACATGCCCCTGCCGGCGCAGCGAGGCGCACAGGCCGGAGGCGATGTCCGGGTCGTCTTCAGCAATCAGAACGCGCATGCGCGGGAGGCTCCTGTAACGGTCGGGCCCAGCGGATGGACAGGGTGGGCCTCTCGGCTGCCGAGGGTAGCCGCAAACGGGGTGAAGGTGGAGCGCGCCGGCACCTCCCGGCGCCGTCGCGCTGTCCCGCCATTCAGTCCTGCAGGCCCGGCTCACCCAGTACCAGCGGCACCCGTGAGCCGTCCAGCAGGCCGCGGCTGAGCCTGCCATCCTCGATGAACAGCAGTTCGCCGTTCTCGCCGTTCTTGATGCTGCTGTCGATGGCGATCACGCGGTCGCCGTGGAAGCTGCTGACGTGTGGCATCGAGGTATGGCCAACCACGATGCGCGTGAGCTGCAGGCGGTCGAGCACGGCCTGTACCGCCGCGGTGTCGAGGCGGCCATCGAAATAGCCGCGGTACCAGATCGGGCTGGTCTTGCCGTCATACAGCGGTGCGGTGGCCGGGTCGGCCTTCACTTCGGCCTTGGGCAGGCCCAGAGAGGCCTGGTAGGCCGCATTGGTGCGTACCGGGTCCAGCGCCAGCTGCAACGCCTCGTGCGAGATGCCGCCATGCAGGAACAGGGTATCGCCGATCTTCAGCAGCACCGGGCGGGTGCGCAGCCACTGCCCGATCACCGAGTCGGCGCCATACAGTTGCGGGTAGCTGCGGCCCAGCAGCTGGGCGCTGCGCAGGTACTTCGGGTTGACGTAGCGCAGGTCGTCGTACAGCACCATGGTTTCGTGGTTGCCGAGCACGAAGTGCACTGCGCCACCGGCGGCGGCGGCCTGCTGCTGCAGGCCGTACAGCAGCCAGAACGCCTCGGTCACCTGCGGGCCGCGGTCGAATACATCGCCAGCGATGACCAGCGTGTCCTTGCCCAGGGCCCAGCGATCCTGGGCGTCGATGACCTGGTGGGCGCGCAGCAGGCGCACCAGCAGCCCGTACTGGCCATGGATGTCCGACAGCGCGACGATGCGCGGCGCGGCCGGCAGCACGGAGACCGAGGCCGCATTCGGCGCGGCCACGTGCACGGTGTGTTCGTAGCCACAGCGCGGCGCGATATCGGTGCCCGTCGTGTTGATGGCCAGCGAGCGCGACTCGACCTTGTCGTCGCAGATCCACTTGGCCTGCAGCTGGTCGCCCTGGCGGAATACATAGGGGCCATCGGCCTGCACGTGGTCGGCGGGCGCGGCAACCTCGCGGGCCTGCGTGGTTGCTGTGGCGCAGGCCAGCAGCGGCAACAGCAGGGCGGTCAGCAGGAAAGGGCGATAGCGCGGCATCGGCGGCGTCCGGCGGCGGAAACCTCCGATGCTAACCGGCGCGGCCCGATCGTGGTGTGCGCGAATGGGCGGATCAGGCGCCGCGCCGGTCGTCCTTGAGCTTGCGCACGCGGGTGGCGGCGGCCTGCAGCGGCTGACCGTCGCGCCCGTGTGGCTGCATGTAGGGCAGTGGTCGCCGCGTGCTGGATTCGATCAACTGCGAATGGGCTTCACCGGCGCTGAAGCGATGGCGTTCTCCCCACTGGCGCAGCGCGACCAGCAGCGGGAACAGTTCCTGGCCGGCGTGGGTGAGCACGTATTCCTGGTAGGCCGAGCCATCGGAGGCCGGTTGCAGTTGCAGGATGCCGGCCTCGACCAGCCTGCGCAGGCGATCGCTGAGGATGTTGCGCGCCGCGCCGAGGCTGCGCTGGAAGTCGCCAAAGCGCGTGACGCCGTCGAAGGCATCGCGGATCACCAGCAGTGCCCAGCGATCACCGAGCAGGTCGGCGCTGCGGGCAACGGGGCAGGGACTGTTGGCGTGCATGCTGTGACCTCCGAATGTGGTTGCAGTTTAAAACCAATGACGATAGCCTGCATCAAGTTTCAAATTGCAACTACATCATGAGCGCATCGATGTCCCGCCCATTGCTGACCCTGCTCGCGGTCGCGGCCGGCGCCAGCGTTGCCAACGTCTATTACGCGCAACCGCTGCTGGATCGGCTGGCACAGGCCTTCGCACTGGACCGTGCCGTGGCGGGCGCAGTGTTGGCGGCAACCCAGGCCGGCAGTGTGCTGGCATTGCTGGGCCTGCTGCCGCTCGCCGATCGCGGTGACCGGCGACGCCTGCTGCGGATGCAGTTGATCGCGCTGGTGCTGGCCCTGCTGTGGCTGGCAGCGGCACGCACGGCCGGTTGGCTGTTGTCGGGCATGCTGCTGGCCGGGCTGTTGGGCACCGCGCTGACCCAGGGCTTGATCGCCTATACCGCCACGCTTGCGCCGCCCGAGCAGCGCGGGCGCCTGGTGGGCGTGGTGCAGGGCGGCGTGTTCATCGGCCTGTTGCTGGCGCGCGTTGTATCGGGCGCGGTCGCGGCCACCGTCGGCTGGCGGGCGGTCTATCTGCTGTCGGCAGCGCTGATGGCGGCCCTGGCCGTGCTGCTGTGGCGGCGCCTGCCGGCGGTACCACCGCGCTGGCGCGAACTGCTGGGTTCGATGCTGGGCATGCTGCGCCGGGACCGCGCGCTGCGCGAGCGTGGGCCGCTGGCATTGCTGCTGTTTGCTGGCCTCAACGTGTTCTGGGCGGCGGTGCCGCTGCCGCTGTCGGCGCCGCCGTTGCAGTGGTCCACCGCGGCCATCGGCGCACTGGGCCTGGCCGGCGTAGTGGGCGCCTTGATGGCGGCGCGGGTCGGGCACTGGATGGACCGTGGTTTCTCCGGTCGGGTCAGTCTCGGCGCGCTGCTGCTGATGCTGGCCGCGTGGTGGCCGCTGCTGGGCCTGCCGCAGTCGCTGTCGTTGCTGCTGCTGGGCGTGATCGTGCTCGACCTCGGTGGGCAGGCACTGCACGTATCGAACCAGGCGCTGCTGCTGCGTGCACCGGCAGAACAGCATGGACGCCTGGTGGCGTTGTACATGCTGTTCTATGCAGTGGGCAGTGGTGCCGGTGCGGCTGCCGGGCCCTGGATGCAGGCCCGGCATGGCTGGCCTGCCGTGTGCCTGCTGGGTGCAGGCATCGCGGCGCTGGCGCTGCTGTGGTGGGCAGCATGGCGGGTGGTGGCGTCCAATGCATCGGCTGGCGGGCGAATCGGTAGAGTCGACTGTCGGTAGAGTCGACTGTCAGTCGACTGCTCTTCGCCCCGCGTGCGAAAAATCCCGCGCTGCGCGCGATAGTCGACCAGCGGTCGACTCTACCTGTCCTGTCGTCATCGCTGCAGTGCACGCCGTCCCGGTGCTTCCTCAAGGTCCGCGCTGGCCACTACCACGCGGTTGCGGCCGCTGCGCTTGGCCTCGTACATCGCCGCATCGGCCCGTGCCATCAGCCGCTCGTAGTCCGGGTGGCCGTCATGGCCGGCTACGCCGATGCTGGCGGTCAGTGCCAGTACCTGGCCGTTGGCCAATGCCACCGGTGACTGCGCGATCTGCCGCCGCAGGCTTTCGGCGATCACCGCGGCCTGTGATTCGCTGGCCGCGACCAGCACCACCACGAACTCCTCGCCGCCATAGCGGAACAGGTAGTCACTGCCGCGGGTCAGCTGGCCGAGCAGGCCGGCGACGTGCTGCAGCGCGCGGTCCCCGGCGTCGTGGCCGTGGCCGTCGTTGATCGCCTTGAAGTGATCCAGGTCGAGCAGCAGCAGCGAGAACGGCGTGCGGTTGCGCGTGGCCAGCTCGATCTCCCGGCGCAGCACGGTAGGCAGGAAGCGGCGGTTGAGCAGGTTGGTCAGCGCATCGCTGCCGGCATCCAGCTCGCCGATGCGCTCGAACAGCAGCGTCATCAGGGTGCGGATGGCGGCCAGGTCCTCGCGGATGGCCGGCAGCACCGCCAGTCGTTGTGCCGGGGCATCGTTGCTCGCCCGCTGCAGGTTGCTGTCGATGCGGGCCATCAGCTGGCCGACCTGCCGGGTCTCGCTGCTCTCGCCGAAGCTGGGGATGCCCTTGTGGGTGAACCACAGGCCGAACTCGGAAGTGGCCAGGCTGGCGCTGTCGCTGGCCTGTACGTGGCCAGCGAGCGCGTAGAGCAGGGCGTTCTCCCAGTCCAGCAGCAGTGCGCGCTGGCGTTCGCGTTCGGTGCCGACGTTCTGCACCAGCGAGAACAGCCGGTACGCAGCATCGGCGCGGGTCGAGCGCTCGCGTGCATGGGTATAGGCCAGGGTCATGCCTTCCATGGCGATGTCCATGATCGCGCTGAGGCAGTCGATGGCGGCGAACGCAGTGGCACTGTCGGGCGCGTCGTCGTGCAGGCGCACGAACAGTTCGTGCTTGAGCACGCGCGCGCCGCGGGTGACCAGGTCGACCGGAATACCGACCCGGGCATGCACATCGCCGATCACCCGCTGCGAGGCAACGGCGCCGGCAATACCGTCGGCATTGGTGGTCAGCAACTGCACCAGCCAGCGCTGCATGGCCGGCTGCAGGCGCTGCTTGACCTGATCGTGGGACAGGAAGCGGCGTGCACGCCCGTCCTGCAGCAGTACCTCGTAGAAGCGTTGGGCCAGCGCCGGCGGGGCATCGGCGGCGGCGGCGTGCAGCAGCGCGGTGGCGGCAGGGCTGGCCTGTTGCAGGCAGTGCTGCCAGGCCTCGGCCAGCGGTTGGCTGGCATCGTCCAGTTGGGGTGGTTCCACGTCGATCTCTGACTGCGTACGGCAAACCACGGGTATCGGCCGCGGTGGCGCACGGTTGATGGCGGGTTGGCCGGCCAGTTTAAGCGCGATGCAGGGTTGCACGGCGCGCAAAGCACGTCGGCGCCGCGGCGGCAATGAGTAAACGCATTTGAGAATCACTCGCATTGATGGGAGAATGCGCGCACGGATCGGGCCGCAGGCGACTGCAGCGACGCTCCGCCTCCCCCTCGTCGTTGCCTCAAGCCCTTTGCCAGAGGCCCCGTTGCCCTGCCAGAAGGTCCAGATCATGTCTCCTGCCGTTGTCCTTTCGCCGCGCCCGCTGGCGCTCGCCGTTGCCGCCCTGCTGGCGGGAAGCGCCCTGACCGCCCGGGCTGAAACCGACGCCACCGATATCGACACGGTGCATGTCACCGCCTCGCAGATTGCCCGCCAGGCACTGGGTACCTCGACCATCACCGCCGAGGACATCGCCAAGCGCCCGCCGGCCAACGACATCGCCGAACTGCTGCGCACCATGCCGGGCGTCAACCTCACCGGCAACAGCGCCTCGGGCCAGTACGGCAACAACCGCCAGATCGACCTGCGTGGCATGGGCCCGGAAAACACCCTGATCCTGGTCGACGGCAAGCGCATCGGTGCGCGTGATGCCGTGCGCATGGGCCGTAGCGGTGAGCGCAATACCCGCGGTGATACCAACTGGGTGCCGGCGGAAATGATCGAGCGCATCGAAGTGCTGCGCGGCCCTGCGGCGGCACGCTATGGCTCCGGTGCGTCCGGTGGCGTGGTCAACATCATCACCAAGCGCCCGACCGGCGACCTGACCGGAGCGGTCGACCTGTATGGCCTGGTGCCCGAGCACAGCGCCGAAGGCGGCAGCGAGCGCGTCGGCCTGCAGCTGAGCGGGCCGATGACCGACACCCTGTCGTTCCGCCTGTACGGCAACCTCAACAAGACCGACGCCGACTCACTGGACCTCAACCGCCAGTACGCCACCAACCCGAACGCGGTGCCGCCGGCTGGCCGCGAGGGTGTCAAGAACCGCGACGTCAACGCGTTGCTGCGCTGGGACATCACCGCCGACCAGGTGGTGGAGTTCGAAGCCGGCACCAGCCGCCAGGGCAACATCTACGCCGGTGACCGCGCGGTCAGCACTACCGGTACCTCGACCGGCGTTGACTTGGCAGCGCTGGCCGACGGCGAAGCGGAAACCAACCGCATGTACCGCAACACCGGCGCGATCACCCATCGCGGCCGCTGGGGCGACGTGACCTCGCGGGTGACCGCCGCGGTGGAAGCGGTCAACAACTCGCGCATCAATGAAGGCCTGGCCGGTGGCCCGGAAGGCAGCTTCAACGGCACCGACTGGT
Organism: Stenotrophomonas maltophilia D457; assembly: GCF_000284595.1. GTDB lineage: Bacteria > Pseudomonadota > Gammaproteobacteria > Xanthomonadales > Xanthomonadaceae > Stenotrophomonas > Stenotrophomonas muris. The sequence continues at coordinate 1,407,346 of NC_017671.1, forward strand.
CGACCTCGCGCCTGCGCAACTACCAGCTGGATGGCGAAGTGAGCTTCCCGACCTCGCTGGGCAGCGTCGAGAACATCTGGACGCTGGGCTTTGAATACCTGGACAGCCGCCTGACCGACCCGTACTCGATGAGCCAGTCCAGCAGCAGCGGCGGCGGCATCCCGGGGCTGTCGGCCGATCGCGCGCGGGGCAAGGCCGACGCGCAGACCACCGCAGTGTTCGTCGAAGACAACATCTACCTGGGTGAGCGCTGGATCGTCACCCCGGGCCTGCGCTTCGACCACCACAGCCAGTTCGGCAACAACACCAGCCCCAGCCTCAATGCGCAGTTCCGCATCAACAGCGACTGGGTGGTGAAGGGCGGCATCGCCCGCGCGTTCAAGGCGCCGAACCTGTACCAGTCCAATCCGGACTATCTGTACTACACCCGTGGCAACGGCTGCCCGAATGCACTGCCGAGCCTGGGTGCCGGTTGCTACATGCGCGGCAACGCGGACCTGAAGGCGGAAACCAGCCTGAACAAGGAACTGGGCATCGAGTGGGCACCGCAGAGCGGCTGGCAGGCCTCGTTGACCTACTTCCACAACGACTACAAGGACAAGATCCAGGCCGGCTACACCCAGGTTGGCCTGACCGCCGACACCAAGGGCCGCATCTTCCGCTGGGAGAACGCGCCCAAGGCGATCGTGCAGGGGCTTGAAGGCAACCTGGTGATCCCGCTGCTGGGCGAGCAGGGCAACCGCCTGAAATGGAGCAACAACTTCACCTACATGGTGGAAAACGAGAACAAGAGCACCGGCCAGCCGCTGTCGGTGATCCCGAAGTACACCGTCAACACGATGCTGGACTGGCAGGCCACCGACAAGCTGTCGGTGCTGCTGACCGGCACGTTCTACGGCAAGCAGGAACCGGCCACCGCCAACATCAACAATGATCCGCGCTGCACCGGCAGCTGCGATCCCTCGATCGCGCTGCAGGACCGCGGTGCCTACAACATCTGGGGCGTGAGCGCGCGCTACAAGGTGACCGAGACGGTCAGCTTCGGCTTCGGCGTGAACAACCTGGCCGACAAGCGCCTGTTCCGCGAGGCCAACAGCAGCGATGCCGGTGCGGCGACCTACAACGAACCGGGCCGCGCCTACTGGGCCAGCCTGCGCTTCGGGTTCTGACCGCACGCGGACGCCGGTCCGCTGCGGTCGCCAGGCCAGGCCTGGCGCTGCCGGCCACGCTCCGGTAGCGCCGGGCCTTGCCCGGCGACACCGGCGCCGCGCGCCTGCAATGTTATAAACACCGTAATAGTCTCCCCCGCCAGCACGGCGTAGCCTGCACCGCATCGCAAAGGAGCTGTTGCCATGGGCCACGACCACGATCACCTGCCATCCCAGATCCGCCACGAGAAACCCTTGTGGTGGGCGCTCGGCCTGACCTCTACCTTCCTCGTCATCGAGGTGGTGGGCGCGTTCTGGACCAACAGCCTGGCGCTGCTGTCCGACGCGGCACACATGGCCACCGATGCACTGGCACTGATGATCGCGCTGGTCGCGGTGCGGTTGAGCCGGCGCCCGCCGGACGCGCGCCGCACCTACGGCTATGCACGCCTGGAAGCGCTGGGCGCGATGATCAACGGCGCCATGCTGTTCGTGGTCGCCGCCTACATCCTGTGGGAGGCGATCGGTCGTTTCCGCGAACCGCAGGAGATCGCATCTTCGGGCATGCTGGTGATCGCCGCCGCAGGCCTGGTCATCAACCTGATCTCGATGCGCCTGCTGCAGGCCGGCAGCGGCGAGAGCCTGAACGTGAAGGGCGCCTACCTGGAAGTGTGGGCGGACATGCTTGGCTCGGTGGCGGTGATCGCCGGTGCGTTGTTGATCAAGTGGACCGGCTGGAAGCCGATCGACCCGATCCTGGCGGTGCTGATCGGCCTGTGGGTACTGCCGCGCACCTACGTGCTGATGCGCGAGGCGATCAACGTGCTGCTGGAAGGCGTGCCCAAGGGCATGAACGTGGCCAAGGTGCGCGACAGCCTGTCCGGTCATGCTGCGGTGCTGGACGTGCATGACCTGCATGTGTGGGCGCTGGCCTCCAGCACGCCGGCGCTGACCGCGCACATCGTGATGCGCGACGGCACCGACGCCGATGCGCTGCGCCGTGAGCTGGGCGGGCGCCTGCACGATGACTTCGGCATCGAACACGTGACGCTGCAGATCGAAGCGGACCACTGTGGTGAAGCCTGCGCTGGACCGGCGTCGGCAAAGGGCGGCGCGCAGCAGGGCCATGAAGGCCACGACCACGGTGAGGACGCGCAGGGCCATCGCGGCCACGTGCATCATTGAATGAAAATGAAAGCCGCACCGGGGAATGCCCGGTGCGGTCATTCGTCGCGTCGCGAGGCCAGCCGATCCGCCAGCCGGGTCGGTTCCGGCAGCCGGTAACCGCGCAGCGTGCGCTGCACCCAGTCCAGCGCGGTATCGGCACTGACCCGATGGCCGCCGGCCACGAACAGCGGCTTGCAGCGCACCTTGCTGCGCAGCACCCAGCCCAGTTGTTCGTCGCCATCCTGCAGCGGCGCATGTGCACCGGCCTCGGCGCCCGGTTCGACGAACCGGCCCACCAGCTTCGACTTGGCCACGCCGATGCTGGGCAGGTCGGTGACCACGCCCAGATGCGCGGCCACGCCCAGCCGGCGCGGATGGCTGATGCCATGGCCATCGACGAACACCAGGTCCGGCGTGCGCGGCAGCAGCGCCAGCGCGGCCAGCAGTGCCGGCAGCTCGCGGAAGCTGAGCAGGCCGGGGATGTAGGGCATCACCGTGGGGATGCGCGCGATCTCCTGCGCCACGGGCTTCAGCGTCTCCACGTCCAGCAGTACCGCCGCGGCGCGGGTGATGGCGCCGTCGTCTTCAAAGCCAACATCCAGCCCGGCCAGCCAACGGACGTCGCGTGGCAGGCGGTCCTGGCGCTCCACGCGGCCGGCCAGCTGGAGCTGCTGCGCGCGTGCCGCGGAGACGCTGCCTTCCCAACATCCGGGATCGATCACCGTATTCATCGGTCACAGCATCGCACGGGCGGCGCCACGGCCCGGTGAGCGGCGGCCGGGCTACAATGGCGGCCTGCCTTTCCTCGCGTTGGAGACCCTGCAGTGACCCGTAAACTCGTACTGTTGCGCCATGGCCAGAGCCAGTGGAACCTGGACAACCGCTTCACCGGCTGGGTCGATGTCGACCTGACCGAGCAGGGGCGCCGGGAAGCGGCCGCCGCCGGTCGCCTGATGCGCGAGGAAGGCCTGCAGTTCGACGTCGCCCACACCTCCGTGCTCAAGCGTGCCATCCACACCCTGCAGGGTGCGCTGGCCGAGCTGGAGCAGGACTGGCTGCCGGTGAACAAGTCCTGGCGCCTCAACGAGCGGCACTACGGCGGCCTGCAGGGGCTGGACAAGGCCGAGACCGCGGCCAAGCACGGCGAAGAGCAGGTCAAGGTCTGGCGTCGTTCGTACGACATCCCGCCGCCGCCGATGGACCTGGAAGATCCGGGCCACCCGATCCATGACCGCCGCTACGCCGGTCTGGACCGCAACGCGCTGCCGGGCACCGAGTCGCTGGCCACCACCCTGGACCGCGTGCTGCCGTACTGGCACGACGCCATCGCGCCGCAGCTGAAGGACGGCAAGACCGTGCTGGTCACTGCCCACGGCAACTCGCTGCGCGCGCTGTACAAGTACCTCAACAATGTCTCGCGCGAGGAGATCCTCGAGCTGAACATCCCGACCGGCATCCCTCTGCTGTTCGAACTGAACGACGACCTGACCGTGCAGTCGTTCCGCTACCTGGGCGACCCGGAAGCAGCGCGCAAGGCCGCCGAAGCCGTGGCCAACCAGGGCAAGGCGAAGTAAGAAGCACAAGGCCGGCGCAAGCCGGCCTTCGCTTTTGTCGAGCCGAGCCCACGCTCGGCCGGCGCTGTCGCAACCCGGTAGAGCCAACCCATGGGGGCTGCATCAGCCAGCTACGAGGGATCCATGCGGCGCACCTTCGGCGGCTGCAACGCGGCAATGTCGATGACGTGTTCCTGGCATATCACCTGATAGTGCGTGAATGGGCCCGGGTAACTGACATCGGCAAAGGTGGCATGGTCCAGATAATCGAGGAACTTCGAACGGCTGTAGCGGCGGAACAGGTTGCCGCTCCAGGTTTCGGCGTCGTCCCAGCGCTGGTAGGACTCGTTGTGCACGGCGTAGCTGATGTAGTGGTCCCAGATCAGCTCAAAACGCTGCGAGTGGGGCATCACCTCTATCGCACGCGCATCATCGATTGAACGTCCATGAGCGAGCTCCACACGGGAGGGCTTTCCGACCACCAGGCCTTCCTCGACGACCAGGCGCAGACGATTCGCTTCCGGCTCGCCGATGCCCGCCAGGAACAGACACTCACAAGCGTCGATGGCCTGCAGCAGCGCAGCTTCGTCCATGGTCATGAAGTCCAGTGATCGCGGAAGCCAGAGCATAGCGGCATGCAGACGGAGCCGCGCCATGCGCTCGTGACCTTTGGCCGGTCCCCAGCGTCGCTCCCGCGGCTACCCTGTGAAATTACCCGCAGGAGAGCCTCATGAACGTCCGCAACCTGGTCCCGCTGGGCCTGACCATCGCCATCGCTGCCTCACTGGCGGCCTGTGGCAAGAACGAAACCGCCCCGGCGGCCAGTGCCGACGCCAAGCCGGCCTTCGACCTGTCGCAGATCAAGACGCCGCTGATCTCGCTCAACAGCGCCGACCTCGATCCGGCCATTCCGGCCTGTACCGACCTCAATGGTTTCGTCAACAGCAAGTGGCTGAAGGCCAACCCGGTGCCGGGCGACCAGACCACCTGGGGCAGCTTCGAGATCCTGCGCGAGCGCTCGCTGGAAGTGCAGCACGCGCTGGTGCAGCAGGCGGCCGCCAGCCAGGCCAAGGCGGGCTCGGTGGAAGCGAAGATCGGTGACATCTGGAAGACCGGCAACGATGAAGCGAAGATCGAAGCTGCCGGCCTGGCGCCGCTGCAGCCGCAGCTGGACAAGATCACCGCGCTGAACGACACCGCCGCCATCACCCGGTACCTGCGCGACAGCCAGGCCGAGGGCAAGGGCGTGCTGTTCTCGCTGTTCGCCAATGCCGACTACAAGGATTCGGCCAACGTCATCGCCTACGTCGGCCAGGGTGGCCTGGGCCTGCCGGAGAAGGGCTACTACTTCGACGATGCGCAGGCCAAGATCCGCGACGCCTACGTGGCCTACATCGCACAGGTGCTGACCCTGTCCGGCCTGGACGCGGCGCAGGCCGCCGAGCAGGCCAAGGCCGTGATGGCCTTCGAAACCCGCCTGGCCAAGGCCTCGATGTCGCGCATCGAAATGCGTGACCCGGCCAAGCGCTACAACCCGCTCAGCGCGGCTGAGGCCGACAAGCTGACCCCGAACTTCAGCTGGACCGCGCTGTTCGAGACCCTCAAGGTGCCGGCCGCGCAGAAGTTCTCGCTGGCCCAGCCGGGCTTCTTCGCTGAAATGGACAAGATGCTGGCCGATGTGCCGGCCAGCACCTGGCAGGCCTACCTGCGCTTCCACACCATCGACGACGCCTCGCCGTACCTGAGCAGCCAGTTCGAGAAGGCCAACTTCGATTTCTACGGCACCACCCTGCGTGGCCAGAAGGAAATGCAGCCGCGCTGGAAGCGCGTGCTGGAGTCGGTCAACGGCGGCATGGGTGAAGCGCTGGGCCAGCTGTACGTGGATGCCGTGTTCCCGGCCGAGTCGAAGGTCGCCATGCAGCACCTGGTGGAGAACCTGTCGCAGGCGCTGAAGGCGCGCCTGGAGCAGCTGCCGTGGATGGGCGAAGAAACCAGGAAGAAGGCCCTGGAGAAGTGGGCCAGCTTCACCCCGAAGATCGGTTACCCCGACAAGTGGCGTGACTGGGCGGGCCTGCAGACCAACGGCGACAGCTACCTGGGCAACATGCAGGCGGCGCGTGCGTTCAACTACCGCTACATGCTGGACAAGATCGGCAAGCCGGTGGACAAGACCGAGTGGGGCATGACCCCGCAGACCGTCAACGCGTACTACAACGCCACCAAGAACGAGATCGTGTTCCCGGCGGCGATTCTGCAGGCACCGTTCTTCGACGCCAAGGCCGATCCGGCGCTGAACTACGGCGGCATCGGTGCGGTCATCGGCCACGAGATGATGCACGGCTACGACGACTCGGGCAGCCAGTTCGCCGCCAACGGCAACTTCGACAACTGGTGGACCGACGCCGACCGCAAGGCCTTCACCGAGCGTACCGACCAGCTGGTCGCGCAGTTCGACGGCTATGAATCGGTGCCGGGCGTGTTCGTGAAGGGCAAGCTGACCCTGGGCGAGAACATCGGCGACCTCGGCGGCCTGACCGTGGCCTACGACGCGTTGCAGATGGCGCTGAAGGAAGACCCGAAGGCGAATGTCGAAGTGGATGGCCACAGCCAGGACCAGCGCTTCTTCATGAACTGGGCCACCGTGTGGCGCCGCAACTTCACCGATGGTGAGCTGCGCGTCCGCCTGAACACCGATCCGCACGCCCCGGCCAACTTCCGCGCCAACGGCGCACCGTCGAACATGCCGTCCTATGCCGCTGCATTCCAGTGCAAGGCCGGCGACGCGATGGTGCGTGCCGACGACAAGCGCGTGGTGATCTGGTAATCGATCACCCGTGACTGCGTGATGCGAAAGGCCCGGCGAATGCCGGGCCTTTTGTCTTCCAGGCCGGTAGCGCAGCGCCGACTGGTAGAGTCGACTGTCAGTCGACTATCGCGCGCAGCGCGGGATTTTCGCGATCTGGACGACGAGCAGTCGACTGACAGTCGACTCTACCGACGGGTCGTTTCACCTTCCGGAAGATCTCAGGCCAGCTCCGGCTCCCGCGCCAGCATGCGATGGAAGCGCTGCAGCACGTAGGGATCCACCAGCCCTCCAGACTGCGAATCGATGATCCGCAACGCGGTTTCGTGCTCCATCGCGTCGCGGTACGGGCGCACGCTGGTCATCGCATCGTAGGCATCGGCGATGGTGACGATGCGCGCGCCCAGCGGGATGGATTCGCCGCGCAGCCCATCGGGATAGCCGCTGCCATCGAAGGCTTCGTGATGGGCGCGGATCAGCCGCGCCACGGGCGCGGCGTCGCTGCGGCCGGTGGCCAGGAAGATGTGCTCGCCGCGCACCGGATGCTCGCGCATGATCGCGCGCTCCTCATCGGTATGCCGGCGCGGTGCCAGCAGTACGTCGTCGGGAATGCCGATCTTGCCGATGTCGTGGAAGCGCGCGGCCAGGCCGACCTGCGCACAGGCCTCGTCGTCGAGATCGCAGTGCGCGGCCAGCCGCTGCGCGAACAGGCCGACGCGGTCGCAGTGATGGCGGGTGTAGGCGTCGCGCATCTGCAGCGACATCGAGAGGGCATCGATCAGGCAGGCCTGCGCGTGCAGCAGGTCGGGGGCGGGTACGGCGTCAGGAAACATGGTCATCCGCCCGCACCGGGTGGGGACCGGTGCGGGGTGTTCGGGGGGCGATCAACCCGGGGCGAGGGTGGTCAGAAGGGCGCGGGCCGCGTTGAAGCGGTCTTCCGGCAACGGCAGCGGGTGCTTGATGCGCAGCTTGTCGGGCCCTTCCATGGCGTACAGGTTCGGTTGCTTCTGGATCAGCTGGATCACCGCCATCGGGTCGATGTTCGGCTTGGATTCGAACACGATGCGGCCACCATTTTCGCCCAGGTCCAGCTTGCGGATGCCCAGCGTGTTGGCCTTCAGCTTCAGCTCGGCGATGGCGAACAGGTGCTTGGCCGCATCCGGCAGCAGGCCGAAGCGATCTATCATCTCCACCTGCAGTTCGCGCAGCGCATCGCTGTCGCGCGCGCTGGAAATACGCTTGTACAGGGTCAGGCGGGTATGCACGTCCGGCAGGTAGTCTTCCGGGATCAGTGCCGGCACATGCAGTTCGACCTCGGCACCACGCACTTCCTCGCCGGCATCAAGGTCGGGCAGCTTGCCCTGCTTGATGCTGCGCACCGCGCGCTCCAGCAGCTCGGTGTACAGGCTGAAGCCGACCTCGGCCATCTGCCCGCTCTGGTCCTCGCCGAGCAGTTCGCCGGCACCGCGGATTTCCAGATCGTGCGTGGCCAGGGTGAAGCCGGCGCCCAGCTCGTCCATCGAGGCGATCGCTTCCAGGCGCTTCTCAGCGTCGGGGGTGATCGCGCGGCGGTCGGGCGTGATCAGGTACGCGTAGGCGCGGTGGTGCGAACGTCCGACGCGGCCACGCAGCTGGTGCAGCTGGGCCAGGCCGAAACGGTCCGCACGGTTGATGATGATGGTATTGGCGTTGGGGATGTCGATGCCCGACTCGATGATCGTGGTCGACAGCAGCACGTTGAAGCGCTGCTTCTGGAAATCCAGCATCACCTTTTCCAGCTCGCGCTCGGGCATCTGCCCATGGGCGATGCCGATGCGCGCCTCCGGCACCAGCTCGGACAGCTCGCGCTGCATGCGGCCGATGCTTTCCACGTCGTTGTGCAGGAAATACAGCTGGCCACCACGCGCCAGCTCGCGCTGGAAGGCTTCGCGCAGCAGCGCGTTGTCCCACTGGGTGATGAAGGTCTGCACCGCCAGCCGGTTCGGCGGCGGCGTGGCGATGATCGACAGGTCGCGCAGGCCGGCCATGGCCATGTTGAGCGTGCGCGGAATCGGTGTGGCAGTCAGGGTCAGCAGGTGCACGTTGGCGCGCAGCGCCTTCAGCGCTTCCTTCTGGCGTACGCCGAAACGCTGCTCCTCGTCGACGATGACCATGCCCAGGTCCTTGAACTTCACGTCCGGCTGCAGCAGGCGATGGGTACCGACGATCACGTCGATGGTGCCGGCGGCGACCTTTTCCAGCTCGGCCTTGATTTCCTTGGTGGTCTTGAAGCGCGACAGCACCTCGACCTTCAGCGGGTAATCGGCGAAGCGGTCGCGGAAGTTGCGGTAATGCTGTTCGGCCAGCAGCGTGGTCGGCACCAGCACAGCCACCTGCTTGCCGGCACTGGCGGCCGCAAAGGCCGCACGCACCGCCACCTCGGTCTTGCCGAAGCCGACGTCGCCGCAGACCACGCGGTCCATCGGCTGGCTGCTGGCCAGGTCGCGCAGGGTGGCGTCGATCGCGGCCAGCTGGTCCGGGGTCTCCTCGAACGGGAAACCGGCCGCGAACGGCTCGTACATCGCGCGGTCGACCTGCAGTGCCAGGCCGGCACGCGCCTGGCGGCGGGCCTGGATCTCCAGCAGTTCGGCGGCGACGTCGCGTACTTTCTCGGCGGCCTTGCGCTTGGCCTTGCTCCACTGCTCGCCACCGAGCGAATGCAGCGGCGCGGTTTCCGCCGACGCACCGGAATAGCGGCTGATCAGGTGCAGCTGGGCGACCGGCACATACAGGCGGTCGCCCTTGGCATATTCGATTTCGAGGAACTCGCCGGGCATGCCGCCGACGTCCATCGCGATCAGGCCACGATAGCGGCCGACGCCATGATCCTCGTGCACGATCGGCGCGCCCTCGGTCAGTTCACCGAGGTCGCGGATGATCGCTTCCGGCTCGCGGCCGGCACGGCGCGTGCGCCGGGTGCTGCCGGCGCGCTCGGGGAACAGCTGGCGCTCGGTCAGCACCGCGATGCGCGGATCGTCCAGCGCGAAGCCATCCTCCAGTGGTGCTACCGCGATCGCGAAGCGCGCATCATCGGCGAGGAAGCTGGGCAGGTCGGCCACCACCGGCGGCTTCAGCTCGGCGGCCTGCAGCACTTCCAGCAGCGCCTCGCGGCGGCCGGGTGAATCGGCGGCGATCAGTACCCGGCCCGGATAATGGCCGAGGAAGGATTTCAGCGCATCGCCAGCGGGGGCTTCGCGCGCGGCCACCGGCAGCGGGGGCAGCGGCTGGTCGCCCAGCGCGTGCGCGTCGGCGATGCGCGCATGGTCAGCCGACCACACCTCGATGCGCGGGGCATCGTTCAGGCGCTCGCGCAGCAGCTCCGGCGACAGGTACAACGCCGACGGCGGCAGCAGCGGGCGCTCCACATCATGGCGGCGCTGCTCATAGCGGTCCGCAGTCTGCGCCCAGAACGCGACGGACGCTTCATACGCACCGGCACAGACCACCGGCAGGCTGCCGCTGGGCAGGTAGTCGAACAGGGTTGCGGTGCGTTCGAAGAACAGCGGCAGGTAGTACTCGACGCCGGCCGGCGCCAGTCCGGACTTCAGGTCCTGGTACAGCGAACTGCGCCGGGTATCGACATCGAACCGCTCGCGCAGCGTGGCCAGCACGCGGGCGATGCTGGCTTCATCCATCGGCACTTCGCGGCCGGGCAGCATGTGCACCGCCTCGACCTTGTCCAGCGAACGCTGGCTTTCCGGGTCAAAGGCACGGATCGAGTCGATGTCCTCGTCCAGCAGTTCCACCCGCAGCGGTTCGTCGGCACCCATCGGGTACACGTCGAGCAGGCCGCCGCGCACAGCGAAGTCGCCCGGGTCCATCACCTGCGGCACGTTGCGGTAGCCGGCGCTTTCCAGGCGGCGCTTCTCGGCTTCCAGGTCCAGGCGCTGGCCGACCTTCAGGTCGAAGCTGCCACCGATCACGTAGCTGCGCGGGGCCAGCTGCTGCAGCAGGGTCTGCACCGGCACGATCACCAGGCCACGCTTCAGCGCGGGCAGGCGGTGCAGGGCGGCCAGGCGCTGCGAAATGATGTCCGGATGCGGACTGAAGCGGTCGTAGGGCAGGGTTTCCCAGTCCGGGAAGGCGACCACCGGCAGGGCCGGATCGCCGCCGAGCAGGGTGTGCAGGTCGGCTTCGAGCTGGTTGGCACCGTGGTTGTCACGGGCGATCACCAGCAGCGGGGCGTCGTGCGCACGCGCGGCCTGGGCAAGGTACCAGGCCAGGGCGGTCGGCGAGGCGGGGGCGCGCCACCAGGCGCGGAGCTGGCCGGCGCGCGGCAGCGGCGGGGCGGGGTATGAGGTACGCGACATGGACACCGGATTTTAGCAGAAGCCCGATCGAAGCCCGGTGGGTCGTGCCGGCCGATCGCCGGCAGCCTCATGTGCCGTTGGGGTAACGCAGTTCAGGCCAGCGGCCGGCACTACCGGCAGGCGTCGCCGGGCGGGGCCCGGCGCATCTGTCAGTTGTCCAGCTCCAGCACCATCCGCACCAGGCCTTCGGCACCGGCCGGGTGCGGGACCGGCTTGAAGCCCAGCGAGGCGGCCAGCTGTTTCATCGGCTCGTTCTCGGCGGCGACGTCGCCGTACAGGCGGTCCAGGTACTTGCCGCGGCCCCACTTCACCAGCTTGCGCATCAGCTGCCGGCCCAGGCCCTGGCCAATGAGGAAGCGGCTGATCAGGATCGCGTACTCGGCTTCACGGGTGCCGGGGATGATCGAGGCCCGGGCGACCGCGCCGACCACCGCTTCGCCAGCAGGCAGGGATTCGGCTGCGACCAGGGTGATCTCGGTCTTGGGATTCGGGTGGGTCAGGCGCTGGGTGGTTTCCGGCGAAAGCTCGGTCACCGCCTGCAGGAAACGATCACGGATTTCTTCCGGCCCGAACAGGCTGAACGCCGCTTGCAGCGGTGCGCCATCTTCCGGGCGGATGGGGCGGATCAGCAGCTCGTGGCCGCTGGGAGCCTTGAAGATCTCATGCCAGGGCGGCATGCGGTTGCGAGTGGCCATACCGGGTGATTCCTTGGTGGTCCATCGATTGTGGCATCACCGGGGCTGCATTCCGTGAACGAAAGGCTCACGGCGGTACAGCCTCGTGAAGGCCGTCATTCGGGGGCTTTGAGCCAATCCAGGCGGGTGCTGGCCCCCGGTTCGCCCAGGTGCTGGCGCAGCGCCGGCAGGGCCGGGCCGACCACCCGGTCGAACTGCCACGGCGGGTTGAGCAGCAGCATGCCGCTGCCGTTGAGGCGCAGCGGCGAGTCGTCCGGGCGCACCAGGAACTCGATCGTCATCGCCGATTTCACCGGCAGAGCGGTGGCCTTGCGCAGGAAGTGCAGGATGGTGCGGCGCTGCTTGATCGGGAACCACACCGCGCAGGTCGCCTGCGGCCAGCGCGCCAGGGTCTCGGCCAGGGCGGCCAGAACGGCCTGGTACTCGGCGTCCTGGGCCTCGTACGGCGGGTCGATCAGCACAAGACCACGGCCGATCTTGCTGCCGTTGAACTTCGGCGGCAGCAGCGAGCGCAGCAGGGCATAGCCATCGCCAGCGCGCACATCGACGCGGCTGTCATGGGCGAACAGGGCCTTCAGCGTGGCCGTTTCGGCTTCCTGCAGCTCGCAGACCGCCATGCGGTCCTGCGCGCGCATCGCCTGTGCGCTCAGCAGCGGCGAGCCCGGGTAGTTGGTCAGCGCGCCCACCGGGTTGTCGGCCTGCACCGCCTTCAGGTAGCGCTCGACCACCTCCGGCAGCCTGGGCTGGGCCATCAGCCGCATGATCCCGGATTCGGCCTCCAGGGTCTTGCGGCTCTCTTCGCTGGCCAGCAGGTAGCGGCCGGCACCGCCGTGGGTGTCGAGCACGAAGAACGGGCTGTCCTTGCGCTTGAAGCTGTCGATCAGGGCCAGCTGCACGATGTGCTTGAGCACATCGGCGTGGTTGCCGGCGTGGAAGGCGTGGCGATAGTTCATGGGCGGCAGTGTACGGGGCGGCGGCCGCAGCGGCTATGCTGCGCGCCATGACAGCTCCCGTTGCCCATGTCCTGGTGGTCGAGGACGAAGCCGCCATCGCCGAAACCGTGCTCTATGCGCTGCGCAGCGAAGGCTATGCCGCCAGCCACTGCCTGCTGGGCGGCGAGGCCCTGCAACGGCTGCGGGCCGGCGATATCGACGTGGTGGTGCTGGACGTGGGCCTGCCGGACCTGGGCGGTTTCGAGGTCTGCCGGCGGCTGCGTGCGCAGCCCGGGCCGGCGGCGCAGCTGCCGGTGATCTTCCTGACCGCCCGCAACGATGAAGTGGACCGCGTGCTCGGCCTGGAACTGGGCGCCGACGATTACATGACCAAGCCGTTCTCGCCGCGTGAGCTGGTGGCGCGGGTGCGTGCGCGCCTGCGTCGCGTGGCACCGGTCGTGGCAGCCCCCGGCGCAGATGCGGGCTGGCAGGAACATGGCGCCTTCGCCATCGACCGCGAAGGCCGGCGTATCCGCTTCCGCGGCCATGCGCTGGACCTGACCCGATACGAGTACGCGTTGCTGGAAGCGCTGCTGCAGCGCCCCGGTGCCATCCTCAGCCGCGCGCAGCTGATGGACCGGGGCTGGGACAGCAGCGCCGACAGTGCCGACCGCACCGTCGACACCCATGTAAAGACGTTGCGCGCCAAGCTGCGTGCGGCTGGTGCCAGCGACGACCCGATCCGCACCCACCGTGGCCTTGGCTACGCGCTGGAGGTCTAGCCGATGCGCCTGGTACTGAAGCTGTTCCTCGGCTTCTTCCTGATCACCGGCATCGCCGCGTTCTTCGTGATGCGCGTATTCGTCAACGAGGTGAAGCCCGGTGTGCGCCAGGCGATGGAATCGACCCTGGTCGATGCGGCCAACGTGCTGGCCGAGATGGCCGCCGCCGACGTCAAGGACGGCACCATCCGCAGCGGCAGCTTCACCCGCAACCTGGCCAAGGCGCGGCAGCGCGACCTGAAGGCGATGGTCTGGCGTTTTCCCAAGCGATCGCTGGATTACCGGGTGACCATCACCGATGCCAAGGGCATCGTCATCTACGACTCGCTGGGCCGCGACCTCGGGCGTGACAATTCGCGCTGGAACGATGTCTACCGCACCCTGCGTGGCGAGTACGGCGCCCGCTCCAGCCCGGAAATACCAGGCGAAGAAGGCGATACGGTGATGCACGTGGCGGCGCCGGTATACGACCCGGCCGATGGGCGCACCCTGATCGGCGTGCTCAGCCTGGCCCAGCCCAACCGCAGCATCGATCCGTTCATCGCCGCCAGCCAGCGCGCCATCATCGAGCGCGGCGCCTGGTTGATCGGGCTGTCGGCGCTGGTCGGCGTGCTGGTGACGATGTGGCTCACCACCGGCCTCGGCCAGCTCAGCCGCTATGCACGCGCGGTCAGCGCCGGCGAACCGGTGCCACCGCCACGGCGCCGCCGCGACGAGATCGGCGACCTGGGCCAGGCGCTGGAAACCATGCGCCGCAAGCTGGAGGGCAAGGCCTATGTCGAACAGTACGTGCAGTCACTGACGCATGAAATGAAGAGCCCGCTGGCGGCGATCCGCGGTGCCGCCGAGCTGCTGCAGGAGCCGCTGCCCGAGGCCGACCGCGTGCATTTCGCGCGCAGCATCGTCGACCAGCAGGAGCGGCTGACCGAGACCATCGACAAGCTGCTGGCGCTGGCCGAAGTGGAACAGCACGGCTGGCTGCAGACCCGCGATCCGATCGCGCTGCCAACGTTGCTGGCCGATGCGGCAGCGGCGGCGCAGGTGCGTGCGCAGGCGGCCGGCGTGCAGGTCAGCATCGGCAGCGCGCCCGACCTGCGCGTGCAGGGCGATGCCTATCTGCTGCGGCAGGCGTTGCACAACCTGATCGACAACGCCATTGCCTTCTCACCGCCCGGCGCGGACATCGCACTGCAGGCCGAGGTGGACGGGCAGGGCGTGCGCCTGCAGGTGGCGGATCGCGGTACCGGCATTCCCGACTACGCGCGCGAACGGGTGTTCGAACGCTTCTATTCGCTTGCCCGCCCCGGCAGCGGCCGGCGCAGTTCCGGCCTGGGCCTGCCGTTCGTGCAGGAGGTCGCGCGCCTGCACGATGGTCGCGCCAGCCTCGACGCGCGCGACGGCGGTGGCACCGTGGCCAGCCTGTGGCTGCCGTTGTCAGTGCCGGGCCAGCGTTCGCGCCGCTGACTTCACACTCGCTTCAACTTCGCCACAAACCCTGCTCACCGCAGCGGTCCATCCTGCAGCCCTCTCCAACGAGGATGGACCATGAAATCCCTGAAGATGCTGCTGAGGTTCGCCATTGTCGGCGGGCTGATCCTGTTGTTGCTGGTGCCGCTGATGATGATCCGCGGGGTCATCACCGAGCGCAGCCAGTACCGCGACGAGGCCTTTGCCCGGGTGGCCGACAGCCGTGCCGGCACGCAGCAGCTGGTGGGCCCGGTACGGGTGGTGCCGTGGGTGGAACGCAAGCAGGTTGAACTGGTTGACCCGCTGGGCGTCAAGAAGACCGAGATCCAGGTGACCGAGGGCCACTGGCTGCAGATGCCGGCGTCGCTGGAGGTGGGCGGCGAGATGCTGCCGAGCCAGCGCGAGGTCGGCCTGTTCAAGGTGCCGGTGTACAGCTGGAATGGCCAGTTGAAGGCGACTTTCGCCGAAGACGACTATCCGGTGAAGAACGGCCGCACCTATGGCCAGCCCTATGTGGCGCTGGGGGTTTCCGATGTGCGCGGCCTGGTGGGCACGCCGAACCTGCGGGTGGACGGCAAGCAGCTGCGGTTGCTGCCCGGTGTAGGCGTGGCCAGCGAAATCGGACGTGGCCTGCATGCGCCGGTGAGCGGTTTCGCCGCGGATCAGGGCGGCGCGCTGGCCGCCAGCACCGTTGAACTGGAGCTGCGCCTGGATGGCAGCCGCATGCTGTCGGTGGTGCCGGTGGGCGATGACACCCGGATCGCGCTGCGGTCGAGCTGGCCGCATCCGTCGTTCAGCGGCGCCTTCCTGCCGAACGAACGCCGTGTCGATGCACAGGGCTTCGAAGCACGCTGGGCGGTGTCCTCGCTGGCCTCCGATGCACAGCGCCAGCTGCGCAGCGAGGGCTCGATCGATTCGCAGGCCGTGACGGTGTCGCTGGTCGATCCGGTCGATACCTACACCCAGGCCGACCGTGCCTCGAAGTACGGCGTGCTGTTCGTGGTGCTGACCTTCGTCGGCTTCATCCTGTTCGAACTGATCAAGTCGCTGCGCATCCATCCGCTGCAGTACCTGATGGTCGGCCTGGCGCTGGCGATCTTCTTCCTGCTGCTGATCAGCCTGTCCGAGCACATCGCGTTCTGGAAGGCCTACCTGGTCTCGGCCGTGGCCTGCATCGGCCTGCAGGCGGTGTACCTGGCCAACGTGCTGGGCCACTGGAAGCGCGGCCTTGGCTTCGCTGCGCTGCTGACCGTGCTGTACGGCGCGCTGTATGGCCTGCTGGTGTCGGAGAACAACGCACTGCTGATGGGATCGCTGCTGCTGTTCGTGATCCTGGCGCTGGCGATGTGGGTGACCCGCCGGGTCGACTGGTACGCGCTTGGCGCGGACCTGAAGTAAGGAGCACGCCATGAGCTGGCGCCAGGGATTGCGGCAACGGGCGCGGCAGGGCATTCCGGCCCTGCTGGAAGTGGATGCACTGCTGCAGGCACATGGCGTGCTGGCGGCCCTGCCGGGGGCACGGATCGCCCCCGGTCTGGTCCGCTTCCAGCTGGCCGCGGTGACCTGCGAGGGATTGCAGGGCAAGGGCCTGGCTTGGTTGCAGGGCGCGCGGCAGGGACGCGGTGCGCTGGCGGGGAAGGTGCCGCGCTACCGGCCATGGAAGGCCGGGGCGGAAGCACTTGCAGAAATCGGCATCGGTGGCCTGCCCGATGACTGGCCCGCGCATGCGGCGGTGTATGGCTGCAGCAGCATCGACCGGCGGCACTGGTTGCTGCTGCTGCCGGAGCGGGCGCAGCTGTGGCTGGGGTGGAGTGGGTGAGGTGGTTTGGCAGATGCGACCCAACCACTCTTCTGTGGGGGCGAACCCTGGTTCGCACGCTTCCGCGCCGCCCATGACCGATGGGACGGTATCGCGGCGCCGCTGCTGGCTAGACTCGATGGGTTGATGAGCAGGCCGGAAGGCAGGGGTGCGATGTGTTGAAGTGGGGCGTGCTGGCCGTAGCGCTGGCAATGGGTGGCAATGCAGCGGCGCAGCAGCGCGAATCAGTGGACCTGGACATGGTCAGCCGCATCCGCCAGGAGGCCTTCCACCGTTCGCAGGTGATGGACACCTTCAGCTATCTCACCGAACGCATCGGCCCGCGGCTGACCAACTCCCCGGCGATGGGCCGCGCCAACGCGTGGACCCGCGGCAAGTTCAACGAATGGAAGCTGGACAACGTCCACGACGAAGCGTTCGATGACTTTGGCCGTGGCTGGGAGTTCACCTCGGCCAGCGTGGAAATGCTGGGTGACCGTGTGCAGCCGCTGCATGCACTGCCCAAGGCTTGGACGCCGGGCACCAAGGGGCCGGTTGAAGGCGAGCTGGTGCAGGTCGAGATCAAGAAGCCCGAAGACATCGAGAAGTACCGCGGCAAGCTGCGCGGCAAGATCCTGCTGCTGGGCGAGGCGCGCGAGTACAAGCGCGGCACCGAGCCGGATTCCCATCGGCATGACGCGACCTCGCTGGAAGGCCTGCAGGCGTTCACCCTGCCGAAGGACCAGGACGCCACCGCCGAACGTGCCAAGCGGGTCAAGGAGTACCAGGAACGCCAGCAGCTGGCGACGAGGGTCAATGCGTTCTTCGTCGAAGAAGGGGCGCTGGCCTCGATCAGCATCAGCAGCTGGGACAACGGCATCATCCGCGTTGCCGGTGGTGGTTCGCGCAAGGCCGGCGAGCCGGTCGGCATCCCCGAGCTGGCGATGATCAGCGAGCACTTCAACCCGCTGGTGCGCGCGCTGAAGGCCGGGCAGACCGTGCGCCTGCGCGTGGATGTGGCCGCGCGCTTCACCGATGACGCCGACCAGCCCGGCTACAACACGCTGGCGGAGATCCGCGGCAGCAGCAGGCCTGATGAAGTGGTGATGATCGGCGCGCACCTGGATTCCTGGCACAGCGGCACCGGCGCGGCCGACAACGCCGCCGGCGTGGCAGTGATGATGGAGGCCATGCGCATCCTCAAGGCCACCGGCGCCAGGCCCAAGCGCACCATCCGCGTGGCGCTGTGGAGCGGCGAGGAGCAGGGCCTGATCGGCTCGCAGGCCTATGTGGCCAAGCATTTCGGCCGGTTCCCGGAGCCCACCGACCCGGCGCAGAAGGCGCTGCCGGCGTCGCTGCGCGAGCCGACCGGTGCACTGCAGAAGACCCGCGATTACAGCAAGTTCCAGGTCTACTTCAACATGGACAACGGCTCCGGCCGCTTCCGGGGCATCTACGCCCAGGAAAACCTGGCGGCGATGCCGATCTTCGAAGCCTGGCTGGCGCCGTTCCATGACGTCGGCGCCACCACCGTGGCGACCCGCAACACCGGCAGCACCGACCACATCAGCTTCGACCGCATCGGCCTGCCGGGCTTCCAGTTCATCCAGGACCGGCTGGACTACTTCACCAATGTCCACCACAGCCACCTGGACACCTGGGACCACGCCGAACCGGAAGACCTGAAGCAGGCCGCAGCCATCGTCGCCTCGTTCGCCTACAACGCCGCGATGCGCGAGCAGCCGTTCCCGCGCAAGGTGGAGCCGTAAAAGGGGACGGAGGGGATTAAGTCGCATCTCCCCTCCGTTTCCCGGTTGCAGTACCCACGGGCTGGGCAATCGCGACTTAATCCCCTCCGTCCCCTTTTTCCGTCGGGGGCGGCGGGCTGGTAAAATCGGGGGATTCCCGTTCCTCGAGCCGTCCATGACCTGCCGCACCCGCTTCGCCCCCAGTCCCACCGGCTACCTGCACATCGGTGGTGCCCGCACCGCGCTGTACTGCTGGCTGGAGGCCCGCCACCGTGGCGGCGAGTTCGTGCTGCGCATCGAGGACACCGACCGTGAACGCAGCACCCAGGGCGCGATCGACGCCATCCTGGAGGCGATGGAGTGGCTGGGCCTGGACTACGACGAAGGCCCGATCTATCAGACCGACCGCGTCGCCCGCTACCGGGAAGTGGCAGAGCAGCTGATCGCCGACGGCAAGGCCTACTACGCCTACGAAACCCGCGAAGAGCTGGACGCGATGCGCGAGGCCGCCATGGCCAGGCAGGAAAAGCCGCGTTACAACGGCGCTGCACGCGAACTGGGCCTGCCGTACAAGGACGACCCGAACCGCGTCATCCGCTTCAAGAACCCGCTGGAAGGTACGGTGGTGTTCGACGACCTGATCAAGGGCCGCATCGAGATCGCCAACAGCGAGCTGGATGACATGGTCATCTTCCGCCCGGACGGCTACCCCACCTACAACTTCGCGGTGGTGGTGGACGACTGGGACATGGGCATCACCGAGGTCATCCGCGGCGACGACCACATCAACAACACCCCGCGCCAGATCAACCTGTACGAGGGCATTGGTGCGCCGGTGCCGAAGTTCGGCCACATGCCGATGATCCTGGACGAGCAGGGCGCCAAGCTGTCCAAGCGCACCGGTGCGGCCGACGTGATGCAGTACAAGGACGCCGGCTACCTGCCCGACGCGCTGCTGAGCTACCTGGCCCGCCTGGGCTGGTCGCACGGTGACCAGGAGCTGTTCAGCCGCCAGGAACTGATCGACCTGTTCGACGTGAAGGACTGCAATTCCAAGGCCTCGCGCCTGGACATGGCCAAGCTGGGTTGGGTCAACCAGCACTTCCTGAAGACCGAGGACGTGGCCGCCATCGTGCCGCACCTGGTCTACCAGCTGCAGAAGCTGGGCCTGGACGTGGCCGCCGGCCCGGCCCCGGAGGATGTGGTGATCGCCCTGCGTGAACGCGTGCAGACCCTGAAGGAAATGGCCGAGAAGGCCGTGGTCTGGTACCAGCCGCTGACCGGGTACGACGAAGCGGCGGTGGCCAAGCACCTCAAGGCCGGTGCCGAGGTGGCGCTGGGCAAGGCCCGCGAGCTGCTGGCAGCGTTGCCGGAGTGGACCGCCGAGTCGGTGGGCGTCGCCCTGCACGACGCGGCCGCAGCGCTGGAGATCGGCATGGGCAAGGTCGCCCAGCCGCTGCGCGTGGCGATCACCGGCACCCAGGTCAGTCCTGACATCTCCCATACCGTGTACCTGGCCGGCCGCGAGCAGGCCTTGAAACGCATTGATGTGGCCATCACCAAGGTAGCAACGGCCTGAGGCATCCTTGCCAGGCCCGAACCGGAGAACACGCATGCCCGCCAAGACCGCCACTGCCTGTACCGCCCCGCACCACCACGTCCACGACGCATCGGATTTCGTGGCGGTGGTCGAGCGTGTCTCGCGCGAACGCGGGCTGCGCCTGACCCCGATCCGCGCCAACGTGCTGAAGCTGATCGCCGAGGCCGGCAAGCCGGTCAAGGCCTACGAGCTGCTGGAATGGGTGCGCAACGGCAAGGGCGTGGGCGCCGATGCCCCGCCCACCGTGTACCGCGCGCTGGACTTCCTGATGGCCAATGGCTTCGTGCACAAGCTGGAATCGGTGAATGCCTTCGTGGCCTGCCACCATCCCAGCAGTGCCGCGCATTCGGTGCCGTTCCTGATCTGCAACAGCTGCCACAGCGCGGTGGAACTGGAAGACCGCGAGATCGTCACCCAGCTGGAGAAGCGCGCCAAGGAGCTGGGCTTCCAGCCGCAGGCACAGACGCTGGAAGTGCATGGCCTCTGCGCGCGCTGCGCCGGCTAACGCAACGGTAGGGCCGGCCGCTGGCCGGCATTTTGGAAACGGGGTCAGATCCCTTTGCCACTGGCAAAGGGATCTGACCCCGTTTCATACCGGTGCGGCAGGGCCTGCGTCCTAGTCCATCGGCTTGGACCGGGTATCCACCCGCACGATCACCGACATGCCGGGCCGCAGCTGCTTTGCCAGCTTCTGATCCCTGTTGATCGATATCCGCACCGGCAGCCGCTGCACCACCTTGGTGAAGTTGCCGCTGGCATTGTCCGGGCGCAGCACGCTGAATTCCGACCCGGTGGCTGGGGCGATCTCCTGCACGCGGCCCCGCAGCACCTGGCCCTGGAACGCGTCCACCGAGAACGTCGCCGGTTGGCCGACCGCCATGCCCCAGGTCTGGCCTTCCTTGTAGTTGGCCACCACCCACAGCGTGTCAGGTACCAGGAACAGCAGCTGCGAACCGGCAGCGACGTACTGGCCCACGCGTACGCTGGCTTCGCTGATCTGGCCGTCGCGTGGTGCGTGGATCACCGTGTTGGCCAGGTCGATGCGGGCCAGTTCCAGCTGCGCCTGCGCGCTTTCCACCTGCGCTTCCAGGCTCTTGCGCGCGACCTGGGTCGACACCAGCGTTTCCTCGGCGATGCGGATCTGCGCCTGCGACTGCTGCACGCTGGCCTGTGCCGACGCCTGGGTGGTGCGGAACTTGTCGCGGTCGTTGATGGACACCAGCTGCTGCGCCGCCAGTTCCTCGTAGCGTTTCAATTCATTGCGCGAACGCTGCAGTTCGGCCTGGCCAGCCGACAGCGTGGCGCGGGCGGAGGCAATCTGTGCGCGGTTCTGCGCCTGTGACTGGTCCGAGTTGGCCAGCGCCGCGCGCGCGCTGTCCAGCGTCGCCTGCGCCTGGGCCACGCGCTGCGCATAGATGCGGTCATCGATGCGCAGCAGCGGCTCGCCCTGCTTCACATGCTGGAAATCCTTCACCAGCACTTCGGTCACATAGCCGTTCACCTGCGGCGCCATCACCGTGATCTGGCCGCGTACATAGGCGTTGTCGGTCACCATCACGCTGCTGGTGAACGGCCACAGGTGCCAGGCGCGCAGGATCAGCGCAATGCCCAGCAAGGCCACTACCACCATCACCACCACGCTGCGGGCGCTGGGCTTGAGGTACTTCGGCGCGACCGCAGGTTCTACCGGCGTGGCCGCGGGCGCCGCGTCGGTCGGCGGCGGTGGGGTGACGTTGTCGGTGTCGTCGGGGCGGGGCGGGACGGGAGGCATGGGAGGACTCAACGGGACGCGGCCGGCGTGGACGCGGTGGAAAGGGCGGGGTGGCGCTTGCGCCATTGCTTGAGCACGGCGGTGCGCAGCGACAGCAGCAGCAACCAGCACAGGAAGCCGATCGCCAGCCAGCCGCTCAGCGTGAACACGTCATTGAAGCCACGCACGTTGGCTTCGCGGCGCGTGGTCTGCGCCAGCTGCGCGCTGCCCTGCGCACTGCGCAGCACCGGGTCGGTGATCTGCGCAGCGTACAGCTGCTGCTGGATGCGCAGCCGTTGCGCGACCACCGGATCGGCCGGATCGAGCTGGCTGGTCAGCGCGCTGGAATACAGCTGCTCGCGATGCAGCTGGAAGGTCCCCAGCACCGCCGAACCTGCCAGGCCACCCAGGGTCTGCGTGATCGACAGCGTCACCAGGAAGGTGATCATGTGGTCGACGCCCTGTTTCAACGCGGCGGAGATGCCGAGCATGATCAGCGGGCCCATGAACATGCCGGCACCGACCGAGGCCAGGAACTGGCTGGCGTAGAAGTCGTGCGGCCGGTCCAGGCTGGTGCGGTGCTGGTCGAAGAACGCGGCGGCGCCCAGCAGCAGGATCGCCATCAGCAGCTGCGCGATCAGCCGCTTCGGTCCGAAGGTGAGCGAGGCGCCGGCGATGCCGACGATCACCCCGGCCAGGATCACTACGAACAACGGCCGCATCTGGTCAGGCCCCATGCCCAGCGTGCGCATCAGGTTGACCACGCCGTAGGACTGCTCGGTGGTCAGGAAGCGGATCAGGAACGCGCCGACGATGAAGTGCAGCACCGGCAGCTTCGACAGCCAGCGGATCTGCAGCAGCGGATTGCGCCGGTAGTGTTCGATGATGAAGGCGGTGGTGGACAGCACGATCGAGGCGACCAGCGCCCAGCCCAGCCATGGGGTGTTGAGCCACCAGCGCGTGTAGCCCTGCGCCAGTACGATCACCAGCAGCGCGACCGCCGGCGCGAGCAGGGCGAAAGTGAGGAAGTCCAATGGCTCGAACGCCTTTACCTGGATGCCCGGCGGCAGCTTCAGCACCACCACTGCCGCGAACGCGCACAGGGCCAGGCCGGCTTCGAAGGAGTACAGCTGGTGCCATTGGCCGGTATCGACCAGGCCTGGTGAAACGATCCAGGCGATCGGCACCGCCAGCTGCGACAGGCCGACACCGACCACCAGCAGATTGCCGGTGAATCGGCGCGGCAGCGCCTGCAGCATGTACAGCGTGCCCAGTGTGGAACAGGCCGCACCCGCGAAGCCGCTGGCGGCTCGGGTCAGCATCGTGGTCTCGAAGCTGCCGACGAACAGGTGCAGCACCGCCAGCGCCGCATACAGGCCCAGGCCGATCTCGGCGAACAGGCGGATGCCGTACTGCTGGCGGAACTTGAAGGCCAGCAGGTTGGCGGTGACATTCACCATCGCATACGCGGCCACCAGCCAGCTGCCCTGGGTCGGAGTGAGCGCCAGCTGGCCCTGCAGGAACGGCAGGTTGGCGGTGACCAGCGCATTGCCGAGGCCGCCGGTGATCGCCACCAGCAACGATACCAGCGCATAGGCCGCGCGCCGGTACGGCGGGTGCCAGGGCATCGACGCCGAGCCGGGCATGGTCGGCTTCTCATGCTCCTCCCAATCCGGAACCGGCTTCAGATACGGCTGGACCATCAACGGGCCTCGCTGGCAGCTCCCTGGAGACCCCCACGCAGCAGCTGCAGGGCACGCCCGGCCAACTGGGCGCGCTCGTCGCGGGTCTTGCCGCGCAGGGCCGCACCCAGCATGCCCGAGATCAGTGAAATATCCGTCTTTTCCAGGTCGTCACGGCACAGCCCGGCGGCCTTGGCGCGCGCGATCGGTTCCTCCAGCAGGTCGCGCACGGTCTCGCGCGCGGCGCGCATGGACGGCACGTCCGAATCAACCGCACGCCAGTAATCGGCCAGTGCCGGCGAATCGATGATGCGCTGGGCCATGCCCTCGAACACCTCGAACAGGGCGTCATCGCGGTCACCGAGCTGTTCGACCTGGCGCCGGATGCGGTCGACCGTGCGCTGCAGCAGCGCCTGGATCAGCGCGGTGCGGTCGGGGAAGTTGCGGTACAGGGTGGCGCGGCCCACCTGGGCGCGTTCGACCACCAGATCCAGCGGGGCGGTGACGCCATGTTGGCCGAAGACATGATCGGCGGCGTCGAGGATGAGGGCACGGCGGGCAGCAGCATCGGCACGTTGAGCGGTCATGGAATCATTTTCGGACAAAAGTGTCCGATTGGCGAGACTTTGAGTGACGGGATTGTCCGGTTGTTGTCGTACGCACACCTTTGTGACGGATGCGTGATGGCGTGGGACGGAATGAAAACGGGGGCCCGAAGGCCCCCGTTCAATGCGGTGGTGCCAGAGCCCTTTCCTTCGGAAAGGGATCCGACCCCGCCGTGCGCGATCAGAAGAACGCGCGGATCCCGAATGCGACTCCACGGCCTGGCAGCGGCGAGTAGTCGCGCAGCAGCGAGGTATGCGGGCGCACTTCGCGGTTGGTCAGGTTGCTGCCATCCAGGAAGACCTCGTAGCTGTTGCCCGCGTTGCGATCCCAGCGGTAGGCCAGGTGCGCGTCGACCAGGGTGTAGCCGTCGCTCGGGGCTTCGTTCTGGGCAACGTCCTTCTGGCGGCTGTAACGCACCGCACCGACCGAGGCGCGCCAGCCGTCCTTCGACCAGCGCAGGTCGGCACCCACGCGGGCCGGGGCGATACGCGGCAGATAGCCGGTGTTGGCCAGCTCCACGTTGTAATTGTGGTTGTGGTCGCCGTGCGGTACGGCGATGTCGAGGTTGCGGCTGCCGTTGCCATCCAGCTTGGCCTTCACATAGTCACCGAACAGGCGCAGATCCCAGTCACCGGCGCCACCCTCGAACAGGTGCACCAGCGCTTCGGCCTCGGCGCCGCGGAACACCGCGTCCTGCTGGGTCCAGGCGCGGACCGGCAGGCCTTCGGTAACACCGGTGTCGGCGAGGTAGATGAAGTCCTTGAACTTCGTCTGGTAGACCGAGGCGGAGAAGTCCAGGCGATCGCTGTGGGTATGGATGCCCAGTTCGACGCGCTGGCCGCGCTCGGTTTTCAGGTTGGCGTCGCCGATCTCCAGCGAGCGGGTGGCGATGTGCGCGCCGGCGGCGTACAGCTCTTCGTTGGTGGGTGCACGCTCTGAGCTGTCCACGCCGATGCGCAGGTCAACGGCATCGTTGAGCTTCCAGATACCGGCGGCAGACAGGTTGGTGGCACCGAACGTGCGGCGACGGTAGTCACCGGTCGGGTCCAGCTTGACCTGGTCGTGGCGGCCACCCAGTTCCAGCTTGAACGGGCCGAACTGCTTTTCCTGCAGCACGAACAGGCCGATGTTCCTGGTGCCGGTATCCGGTACGAACGCCTCTTCGCCCTTGGCGCCGAAATCGCTGTTGCCGAACTGCAGGCCGAACGCGCCGTCCCAGCCGCCGATCTGCTGCTGCACGGCTTCCAGGCGCGCTTCGATACCACGGTTGGTGAAGCGCGTCGACGGCGTGCCGGCCTCCAGCTCCACGTGCTCGTAGTCGGTGTAAGCCACGCGTGCGTTGATGTTCTTCAGGAACGAGACCGGGTTGTAGATGCCGGCCTTGGTCTCGAAGCGGTTCTGCACCATGTCGATGCGCACGTCATGCTCGTCGCCGCCTTCCTCTTCATCGCCGTGGTCGTGACCGTGGTCATGGCCATGGTCATCACCATCGGCATGCACGTGCGCGCCGTTGGGAATGCCGTAGTTGGTGCGATAGGTGCTGGCCGACACACCGAAGTAACCACCGTCGCCCAGCCACGTTGCGCCGACGCCGCCGGCGCGGGTGCGGATCGAACTGTTGTCCAGGCGGCCGCGGCGCGGTTCTTCGCCCTCGGCTGCATCGTGATCATGGTCGTGATCGTGGTCATGGTGGTCTTCAAGGCTGTCGATCACCGCGTAGCCGGGAATGCGGTAGTCGTCGCCATTGCGCACCAGGCCATCCACGTGCAGCACGACATTGCCGCTGACACCATCGAGGCGGAACATGCCGCTGCGCTCATTGTTCACCGAGTTGCCGCGCAGCTCGGCGCGACCGCTGAGCGGGCGCTCCGGCAGTTCGCGCGCGATGCGGCCATCCACCACATTGACCGCACCACCGATGGCGCCGCTGCCGAACAGCAGCGTGGCCGGACCCTTCAGCACTTCGATCTGGTCGGCCAGGAACGGCTCGATGCTGGTGGCATGGTCGGCGCTGACCGTGGAGGCGTCCATGTTGCCCATGCCATTGGACAGCACGGCAACGCGCGGGCCTTCCTGGCCGCGGATGATCGGGCGGCCGACGCCGGGGCCGAAGAAGGTGCTCTGTACGCCGGGCAGCTTGGCCACGGTATCGCCCAGGGTGCCGGCCTTCTGCTCGTCCAGGCGCTCACCGGCCAGCACGTCCACCGGGCGCGCCAGGGATTCGGCATCGCCCTGCAGCGGCGACGCGGTGACCTGTACCGAGGAGAGTTCGGTCAGGTGGCGGTCACGGTGGGAGGTGTCCTGGCCGGCTGCAAAGGCGACGGACGGCAACAGGGCGGCGAGGGCCAGGACCAGGGAATGCGGCTTGAGCCGAGGGGTGTGGGCGGGCATGGGCAGGTCCTTTGTTACAATGTATCAATCGCAGGGCGCACGAATCCCGTCGAGGGGACAGGGGGAGGGGAAACCGTGCGGTTCGGAGAGGGATGTTATATTATTCCATAACGATTCGCCGACCCTGCTGGAAGTCATGTCCCTGTCCTCACGCCTGCGTCACCTGCTCGACCGTTTCGGTGCCACTGGTTCGATGCTGTGCGCAGTGCATTGCGCGGTGATCCCCGTGCTGCTGGCGGCGGCGCCGTCGCTGGGCCTGTCGTTCTGGCTGAGCGATGGCGTGGAACAGGCGCTGGTGGTGTTCGTGACCCTGCTCGGGCTGTTCAGCCTGGTCTGGGGCTATCGCCGCCACGGTGCGCTGCGTGCGCTCGGCTTCCTGATCCCCGGCCTGGTCGCGCTGTGGGCCGGCGTGCTGTACGACCCGCTGCACCACAATGCGGTGCCGCATGCGGTGGTGATGACCATCGGCGGCCTGCTGGTGGGCGTTGCCCACCTGGTCAACCTGCGCCTCAACCACGGCCACGTGCACGACGCAAGCTGCGCGCACTAGGCACGCCGTGATAGGATTTCCGATCGTGCGCGGGGGCGCCCAGCAAGGCGGCCCCGCCGAACCCGTGTCAGTACGGGGTAACCAGATTTCACACTTGAGGAGTTGAAGACATGGGTAAGGGTGACCGCAAGACCGCCAAGGGCAAGCGCTACAACGCCAGCTACGGCAACGCCCGTTCGCACACCGCGAGCAAGGTCGCCGTAGGCGCCGCCGCCCCGGTTGCCAAGAAGACCGTGGCCAAGGCTCCGGCGAAGAAGGCCGTGGCGAAGAAGGCCGTCGCCAAGGCCTGATCAGGCCGACCGACCGGTCCAAGGAAAACGCGGCGCCTGGCGCCGCGTTTTTTTATGCGCGTTCCTGCAGGGCCGAGCCCATGTTCGGCTGGCGTAATGCAGCCGAGCATGGGCTCGCTCTACAGGGAATTCAGCGCAAGGTCTGCTTCAGCGTTTCCGGATTGCCATCGTTCGGCGCGGCCGGCACCTGCAGCAGGTGGGCCAGCAGCGGGTAGACGTCGACATTGTCGAAGCCGTCGATCACCAGGCCCTGGCGGAACGAGGGGCCGCTGGCCACGAACACTGCGCGCATGGAGAGCAGGGCGTTGTCGTAGCCGTGCGAGCCACGGTCCTGCTTCGCGCGCTTGGCGATCTTCTCGCGGTGCAGCGCATCCCAGCCTTCATCCATCGCACAGACGATGGCCGGAACCCGCGGATGCGTGCCGTAGTGCCAGCGCGCCGGCAGGTTCTCCTTCTTCCAGCACTCGTAGTGCGCATGGCGGCCGAGCAGGGCGCGTTCGGCCTCAGCCTCACGACCGGCCACTGGCGCGAAGCCCACCGACTGGCCCTGGCTGACGTTGCGCGCGATGGACGGGTCGGCCATCGATTCGGTGGCGATCACGTGGCCGTCGGCGACGCTGGCCATGCCGTGGTCGGACACCACGATCACATTGGTGGTGGCGGCCAGGCCGCGCTGCTGCAGGCCGTCGAGCACCTGCCCGACGATCAGGTCGGCGCGTGCGATGGCGTCGGCGTACTGCTTCGACCCGGGGCCGTAGTTGTGCCCGGCCTTGTCCACGTGCTCCATGTACAGCGTGGTCAGTCGCGGGGCATCGGCGTCGGTCTGTGCCAGCCAGTCGAGCACGATACCGGCACGCTGCTCCAGCGGTTCCTTGCCGTCGTAGATGCGCCACTGGCTGGGGCGCACACCACGGATTTCCGATTCACTGCCCGGCCACGACGTCGTGGCGGTGCGCACGCCGGCGTTCTCGGCGCCGACCCAGATCGGTTCACCGCCCCACCAGGCACTGGTGGTGACGGCCTCGCGGTTGCTCAGCTCGAAACGGCCCAGCGCTTCATCGTCCATGCTGTTGTTGACGATGCCATGGTGGTCCGGGCGCAGGCCGGTGACGATGGTGTAGTGGTTGGGAAACGTCAGGGAAGGATAGGACGGTGTCATCCAGCGGGCGCGCACGCCGCCGTCGATCATCCGCTGCAGGTTCGGGGTCAGCCCGCGGTCCAGCGCATCGGCGCGCAGGCCGTCGATGGAGATCAGCAGCAGCTTCGGCGGTGCGGCCGATGCGACGGACGTGGGAACGGAGGCGGTAGGGGCAGGCGCAGTGGTGCAGGCAGCCAATGGCAGCAGCAGCGCCAGCGAACAGGTCAGGCGTACGGAAGTCATCCGTGCATGATAAGCCGGTGCAATTACCGGCCCAAGACACGGCGCGCCAGGATCGCCCGGGGTCAGATCCCTTTTCCACGGGAAAAGGGATCTGACCCCGATGTTCAGGCGAACAGCGGGGCCTGGCGTTGTTCCAGCCGCAGCAGCGCCGCCTTGGTTTCCAGGCCGCCACCGAAGCCGGTCAGCGCGCCGTTGCTGCCGATCACGCGGTGGCAGGGCAGGATGATCGGCAACGGGTTGCGCCCGTTGGCCGCGCCCACCGCGCGGGTCGCGCTGGGCTGTCCCAGGTGTTGCGCCAGTTGCAGGTAGCTCCAGGTCTGGCCGAACGGAATCAGCGCCAGCGCCTGCCACACGCGCAGCTGGAACGGCGTACCACGCGGCGCCAGCACAAGGTCGAAGCTGTTGCGCTCGCCGTGCAGGAACTGCAGCAGCTGCTCGCGTGCTTCCGGCAAGGCATCCGGTGCGTAAAGCCAGTCATCACGCCCGCGCGCGGGGTGGCGGTTCTCCGGGAACAGCACGTGTGACAGGCCACGCTCGTCGCCGGCGATGGTCAACACGCCGATCGGGCTGTCGAAACGATCGAACAACAGTGTCATGTCGGTTCTCCAACGAATGTGCCGGACAGGTGCCACAGGTGCAGCACGGCGTAGGCGCGCCAGGGACGCCACGGTTGCGAGCGCGCTTCGGTTGCGCGTTCGCTCAGGCGCTGGCCCTGCGCGTGGCCGAGGACCTGCTGCAGTACAAGATCGCCGGCCGGGAAGGCATCGGGCTGGCCGAGGCCACGCAAAGCGATGTACTGCGCGGTCCATGGGCCGATGCCGGGCAGTGCCACGCAGCGGGCAACAAACTCTTCCAGCGCCTGGCCGGGCCCGAAGTCGAGCTGGCCGCTGGCGCAGGCGGTGGCCAGTGCACGCACGGTCGCGGCGCGGCTGCGCGGCAGGCCGATTGATTCCAGAGGCGCCTCGGCCAATACCTCGGGTGCCGGGAACTGGCGATCAAAGTCGGACGACATGCCCGGCAGGTGCGCGCCATAGGCATCGACCAGCCGCCGCGCGAAGGTGGTGGCGGCGGCAACAGTAACCTGCTGGCCGAGCACGGCGCGCACGCCCACTTCGAAGCCATCCCAGCCGCCGGGCACGCGCAGCCCCGGGCGCTCGGCGATGCCGCGCGCCAGCAAGGGTTCCTCACCCAATGCGGCGTGCACCTGCTGCAGGTCGGCATCCAGATCAAACACGCGACGCACGCGGCGCACGATGTCCGGGATCAGGCGCGGATCCACCGCACCCAGCTGCAGGCGCAGCTCCGGGCGCTTCGGGTCGGCAGTGACGCGCAGCAGGGTGGGGCGCTCCGGCGTGCCCAGCACGCGCTGGTAGCTGTCCTCGCCAATCAGTTCGATGCCGGGCAGGCTGCGCTTGCGCAGGAACGCCAGCATGCGCGGGAAGTCCAGCGGTGGACGGTAGCCCAGGCGCAGCACCAGGCCGCCATCGTCGGCGGCCAGCGGTTGATGCTGGCGGCGCAGTGCGGTGGGGGCCATGCCGCAGCCCTGCAGGAATGCGGTATTGAAGCGGCGCAGGCTGTTGTATCCGGCGGCCAGTGCGACGTCGGTCACCGCCAGCGTGGTCTCGGTCAGCAGTTGCTTGGCCAGCAGCAGGCGATGGGTGGCGTGGATCTGCCCGGGCGTCGCGCCCAGGCGTTCGACGAACAGGCGCTGCAGCTGGCGCGCGCTGAGGCCGAGCTTCGTAGCAAGATCGGCCACCGGCTGCTCCTGCAGGAAGCCGCCGTGGATCAGGGCCAGGGCGCGCTGTACGGTCTGCCCGGCCAGTGCCTGCTGGGCCTGTGGTGCCAGCTCCGGGCGGCAGCGCAGGCACGGGCGATAGCCGGCGGCGGCGGCAGCAGCGGCGGTCGGGTAGTAGGTGATGTTGCGCGGCTTCGGGGGCGGTGCGGGGCAGACCGGGCGGCAATAGATGCCGGTGCTGCGCACGGCGGTGAAGAACACGCCGTCGAAACGTGCGTCGCGGGCCAGGCGGGCGCGATCGCAGGCGGCGGTGTCGAGGGCGAGGGCGGTGTCCATGGCGGCAGTCTAGGCGGGTGCGGGCGGGGATACTCGCCACATTCGGACATGGATGCTGAAGGGGGTCACGCCGGGCTGCGCCCGGACCCGCGGTAGTGCCGGCCGCTGGCCGGCAACAGCAACAGCAGAAGCGGGATTCCTGTGGGATGGCGTGGTGGGTCCGGTGGCAGGGGACGCCGTGAACCCCCAGACCGGCCCAGCCGCTGGCGGCTGGGCGTTCGGGCGCTTGCGAAGCAGTGCTTCGCAAGCAAAGCGCCCTCACCCCTGGGGACTTGGTCGCGGCATCCATGCCGCTCGCACCCCTGCCACCGGACCCGCCACGCCTTCGACAGGTTCCTGAGGCCGTTGGTAGGTGTCTACCTTGGTCGACACGCTTTCCCAAGGGTCAGAAGGGGTTCAGTGCCACGCGCTGAATGCGCGGCCTGGACGGGTAGACTGTGGCTCTTGGTCCCATGAATCCCGGTTGCCCGATGTCCGCCAAATTCCGCTGGTTGCCCCTGTTGTGCCTGGCCCTGGCGGGCTGCAGTCAGCTGGAGAATCCGGGCAACGTGACCGCTGCCGACAAGGCAGCGCGGGCGCCGGCCAGTGATGGCGAGAACATGGTTTCGATCAATGCCGCCGACGCGCCACCGGCACCGGCACCACCGCGCAGCCAGGCGGGTCGGCCGTGGCCGCAGGCGCAGCTGGAAAATGGGCGTGCGTGGGTCAGTTGCAGCACGGAATATGCGGGCGATGCCGGCGACGGTGCCGAACTGGAAGGGCTGCAGCGCGAGCAGATCACCCAGGCCCTGGCGCCGTGTGCCGAGCGTGGGCTGATGCGAGTGCGTTACGCCGGCAAGATCAATCCGGGCTTCGCCGAAATGATGTGGCGGTTGGCGGTGGTCGCTGACGAACTGAAGATCCACAAGCGCATCCTCGACCTGGACTCCAGTGGTGGCCAGGTGGAGTCGGCGATCGTGGCCGGTGACAGCATCGGTGAATCGGGCTGGACCATCTGGGTGCGCGAAGGCTCCATCTGCCACAGCGCCTGCGTGTTCGTGCTGGCTGCCGGTGACAACCGCCTGCTGTCGGGCAAGGTCGGCATCCACCGCATGATGCGGATCAGCTCCAAGGCCACCTCGCGCGCCGAGCTCAACCGCGAGCTGCACGAAGTCTACGACAACGTGAAGGACTACCTGCAGCGCAATGGCGTGGCGGTGGGCGTGGCCGATCTGATGATGACCGTGCCCAATCGCAGCCTGCGCCTGCTGACGCCGGATGAGCTGCGCCAGTACGGCCTGGATGGCACCAACGCGGTGCAGGACGATCTGGAACGGATCAAGCAGATGCGCGCCTGCGGCGATGACTTCGTGCAGCGCAAGGACGCGTTCCTGATCGCCTTCGACCAGCAGTGCAAGCGCGACGGCGCCGACATGGAATCGATCAACAGCTGCGGCCAGGCCCTGAAGCAGCGCTTCGGTTTCCCGGATGCGGTATGCCCGGACGAAAGCCCGCTGTCGGAGATCGATGTGGCGACGCTGCCACCGGCACCGTCGGAGCCGCCGCCGGTGGCCGAGCAGCCGCCAGCGAACACCGCCGCGCCCGCCGCGCAAGCTGATGCGGCAGCGGTGGAGGGCAACGCTCCGGCACGCTGACGGCGTAGTCACCGCGCTGGCGTAGACTGCGGTTCTCTCCAGAAAACCGGCGGTGTCCATGAAGCGCGCGTTCCTGCTGCTGTCCCTGCTGCCCCTGACCGTGTTGGCGCAGGCCCCTGCGCCGGCCACGCCTGCACCGGCCCCGGCACGCCCGGCACCAGCCTCGCCGGCAGCTGCGAAGCCCGCTACCGCCGGTTCCCCTGCGTTGACCGCTGCTCAACAGGCGCAGGTGCAGAAACAGGACGCGGAAATGGGCGCCGCCGCAGTGAAGGCAGCGCAGCTGGTCGACGCCAACCGCGCCGGCGAATTGTGGGATGGCGCTTCGGCCGTCGCGCGTCGTGCGGTGCCGAAGGCCGCTTTCGTCAGCCAGTTGGCCGCCGAGCGCACGCGCCTGGGTACGCTGGCCGGGCGTGGCCAGCCGACCATCACCCGGGTCAAGTACAGCGCCGGTGCAGCAGTGCCGGAAGGGCTGTACATCAACGTCAGCTTCCCGACCCGTTTCGCCAACAGCGCACAGCCGGTGCGCGAGCTGGTCTCGTTCCGTTTCGACGAGGACCAGGTGTGGCGCCTGGCCGGTTACAGCCTGCGCGCGTCGGCACCCTGAGGAGGTGAATGATGGCAACTGAACTGACGATGCTGGCCTGGTCGGTACTGCTGGGCTTCGTGTACATCTTCGCCACCTCCACGGTGGTCACCCGCGAGCGCGGGATGAAGTGGAATGCTTCGGCACGCGATGGCGATGCAAAGCCGCTCAGCCCGCTGGCCGGTCGCCTGCAGCGTGCGCAGGCCAACTTCCTGGAGACCTTCCCGTTCTTCGCCGCCGCCGCCATCGCAGTGGTCGTGGCCGGGCGCGGCAACGACACCACGGCGCTGGCCGCGCAGGCCTACTTCTGGGCGCGCGTGGTCTATCTGCCGCTGTATGCCGCGGGCGTGCCCTACGTGCGCAGCCTGGTGTGGCTGGTGTCGCTGTTGTCGATCCTGGCGCTGGTGTTCGCACTTCTGTAAGTCGGCCTGATCCAGATCAAGGCCGCTCAGGCGCGCGGCGCTATGCTGGCGCGGACTGGATCAACGGCAGGAGGCGCGCATGCGCAGGTTGGACGTGGTGGTGGTCGGCGCCGGACCGGCGGGCCTGTGTTTCGCGCGTGCGCTGGCGGGCAATGGCCTGCAGGTCGGGCTGGTCGAAGTGCAGCCGCGCCAGGCGCTGGCCGAGGCCGCCTTTGATGGCCGTGAGATCGCGTTGACCCATGCCTCGCGGCAGAGCATGGAGCAGCTGGGGCTGTGGCAGCGCCTGCCGCACGCTGAAATTGCTGATCTGCGCGATGCCAGGGTGATGAACGGCGGCTCGCCGTTCGCGCTGACCTTCGCCAGCAGCCAGGTCGACGGCCAGCCGCTGGGCTGGCTGGTACCCAACCATCTGATCCGTCGCGCCGCGTGGGATGCCGTGCAGGGCCAGGACGGCCTGGAGCTGTTCGACGGGCGCAAGGTGCTGGGCGTGCAGGCCGATGCGCAGGGCCACGTGGTCAAACTCGATGACGGCAGCCAACTGCATGCGCGGCTGCTGGTGGCCGCTGACAGCCGCTTCTCCGCCACCCGCCGCATGCTCGGCATCGGTGCGCAGATGCGCGACTTCGGCAAGTCGATGCTGGTGTGCCGCATGCAGGTCGAGCGCGACCATCACCACACCGCCTGGGAGTGGTTCGGCTACGGCCGCACGATGGCGCTGCTGCCGCTCAACGAGGGCCAGGCATCGGCGGTGATCACGCTGCCGCCGCGGCAGATCGAGGCGCTGCTGGCGATGGACGAGGTAGCCTTCGGTGAGGCCATCAGTGCCTGCTTCGAACACCGCCTGGGCCGGATGCAGCCGGTGGCCACGCCGCAGGCGTATCCGCTGGTGGGTGTGTACGCGGATCGCTTCGTCGGCGAGCGTTCTGCGCTGATCGGTGATGCCGCGGTGGGCATGCATCCGGTCACCGCGCATGGCTTCAACCTGGGCCTGGCCAGCGCACAGCGGTTGGCGCAGGGCATCGTCGCGCAGCAGCGCCGTGGTGCCGACATTGCCGCCGCCGGCATGCTGGCCAGCTACCAGCGTGGTCATCGGCTGGCGTCGCGGCCGCTGTACGAGGCCACCAATGCGATCGCCAGCCTGTACACCGACGACCGTCGCCCGGCGCGCCTGCTGCGTGCGGCCGGCCTGCGCCTGGCGCAGGGCGTGGCACCGTTCAGGCAGCTGATTGCCTCGCACCTGACCCAGCGCGTGGCCTGAACAGCTTCAGATCAGCCTGCAGCCAGCACCCGGATCTGGCTGTCGGCGAATTCGACCACCTGGCCTGCGCGGATCTTGCAGGCCTTGCGCAGTTCCACTTCGCCGTCGACCCGTACCTGGCCCTCGCTGATGACCATCTTGGCCTCGCCGCCACTGGTGACCAGATCGGCCAGCTTGAGCAGCTGCTTGAGTTCGACGTAGTCACCGTCGAGGTCGAATTCGAGAATCTGCATGGAGCGGGGTTCCTGGGAAGAGGGCGCAGGCCAGCGGCCGGGCCGGGAAGAGGGCGCGTATTGTGCGCCAGCACGGGCCCGACGGCATCTGTGAGGAAAGCTGTATGCCTCGTTCAGCATCAATGCGGTATCATTCCGCTCTGAGCGAGTGAAATCTCCTCCGACCGAGCAGCGCCAGGGCACGCGATAAGAAGGGCGCCCAAAGCGCGGACCATCACCTTTTTTATCGCACTGCCAGGAAGACGGCAGTGCCTTCGGAGTTCCCCATGTCCCAAGATTCCCAAGCGCCGCTGCAGTTTGCGCAGCTCGGCCTGTCCGAGCCCGTGATGCAGGCCGTCACCGCCATCGGCTACGAAACCCCGTCGCCGATCCAGGCCGCCACCATCCCGGCGATGCTGGAAGGCCGCGACGTGCTGGGCCAGGCCCAGACCGGTACCGGCAAGACCGCTGCCTTTGCACTGCCGGTACTGTCCAACATCGACCTGCAGCAGATCAAGCCCCAGGCCCTGATCCTGGCGCCGACCCGCGAACTGGCCATCCAGGTTGCCGAGGCGTTCCAGTCCTATTCGTCGAAGATCCCCGGCTTCCGCGTGCTGCCGGTGTACGGCGGCCAGCCCTACGGCCAGCAGCTGTCGGCCCTGCGCCGCGGCGTGCATATCGTGGTCGGTACCCCCGGCCGCGTGATCGATCACCTGGACCGCAGCACCCTGGACCTGTCCGAGCTGAAGACGCTGGTGCTGGACGAAGCCGATGAAATGCTGCGCATGGGCTTCATCGACGACGTCGAAGCGGTGCTGAAGAAGCTGCCGGAGCAGCGCCAGGTGGCCCTGTTCTCGGCCACCATGCCGCCGCAGATCCGCCGCATCGCGCAGACCTACCTGCAGGACCCGGTGGAAGTGACCATCGCGGCCAAGACCACTACTTCGGCCAACATCCGCCAGCGTTACTGGTGGGTGAGCGGCATGCACAAGCTGGACGCGCTGACCCGCATCCTGGAAGTCGAGCCGTTCGACGCGATGATCATCTTCGCGCGGACCAAGGCCGGCACCGAAGAACTGGCCAGCAAGCTGCAGGCGCGTGGCCTGGCCGCTGCCGCCATCAACGGTGACATGCAGCAGGCCCAGCGTGAGCGGACCATCGCCATGCTGAAGGAAGGCAAGCTGGACATCCTGGTCGCCACCGACGTGGCCGCGCGCGGCCTGGACGTGGAGCGCATCAGCCACGTGCTGAACTACGACATCCCGTACGACACCGAAAGCTACGTGCACCGCATCGGCCGTACCGGTCGTGCCGGCCGCAGCGGCGAGGCGATCCTGTTCGCCACCCCGCGCGAGAAGGGCATGCTGCGCCAGATCGAGCGCGCCACCCGCCAGCCGATCGAAGAGATGCAGCTGCCGAGCGTGGAAGCGGTCAACGACACCCGCATCAACAAGTTCACCTCGCGCATCAGCGAAACCCTCGGCGCCGGTGGCCTGGACTTCTACCGCCAGCTGCTGGAGCGCTTCGAGAACGAGCAGAACGTGCCGGCCATCGAGATCGCTGCCGCGCTGGCCAAGCTGCTGCAGGGCGATACCCCGTTCCTGCTGCAGCCGCCGGTGCGTGCCCCGCGCGAAGAGCGCGCACCGCGCGAGCGCTTCGACCGTGGTGACCGCCCGGAACGTGGTGATCGCTTCGACCGCAACGAACGGGGTCCGCGCTTCGAGCGTGGCTCGCGCCGTGACGACGCCGAAGGTGGTTTTGAACAGCGTCCGCGCCGTGAGGTTCCGCCGCGTGGTGCACCGGAGCAGGGCATGGAGACCTACCGTATTTCGGTCGGTCACCAGCATGGCGTGAAGCCGGCCAACATCGTCGGCGCCATTGCCAACGAAGCCGGCCTGGAAAGCCGCTTCATCGGCCGCATCGACATCCACGACGACTTCTCGCTGCTGGACCTGCCGGCACAGATGCCGCCGGACGTGCTGTCGCACCTGCAGAAGGTCTGGGTGTCCGGCCAGCAGCTGCAGATGCGTGCGCTGGCTCCGGGTGAAGACACCAACCCGGCCCCGCGCCCGTTCAAGCCGCGCTTCGACAAGCGTGGCCCGGGCGGTCCGGGTGGCCCGCGTCGTGGCGGCCCGGGCGGCCAGGGTGGCGACCGCGGCGGTGACCGCGACAGTCGCCCGCCGCGTCGTGACGGCTTCAAGCCGCGCGGCCCGCGCAGCTTCTAAGCCGCACCCGCAGCCGTCCACACCACCGCCAGCCCCCGGGCTGGCGGACAGAAAAAGGGGACGGAGGGGATTAAGTCGTATCTGGCTGGCCATGTGCGTGTGCCAAGAACGACTTAATCCCCTCCGTCCCCTTTTTCGCATGGCCCACACATTGCCGGTCCTAGGCTGGGCCGGTTCCTAAGGAGGTTGTCACCGCAGCACATTCAGGGGGATCCGGGATGGGTAGGAGTGGCACGGACCAACACAGCCGGCGGGTGCCGATGACCCGGGGGCTGGGACTGCGATTTGCGCTGTTGACCGGCATGGCGATCGGACTGGTCGCACTGTCCGCCCTGATCCAGGAACTGCAGGCGGCCTCTACTGCCTGGATCGCCGGCCAGGGCTACTGGTCGCGTGGCCAGCAGGATGCCACCGCCGCACTCAGTCGCTACCTGGCGCGTGGCGATGCCGAGGACCTGGACGACGCACGCCAGGCCCTGCAGGTGCCGTTGGGCGATCTGCAGGCGCGACTGGCGCTGGAACAGGCCGAACCGGACGAGGAGAAGGCCAGGCAGGGCTTCCTGCAGGGCGGCAATGCGCGTGCCGACATCCCTCGCCTGGTGTTCTCGTTCCGCTACGCGCGCGACATCGGTGCATTCCGCGAAGCGAGCGCGTTGTGGCGGCAGACCGATGGCGACCTGATGGCGCTGCAGCGACTGATCGATGAACTGCAGCTGCGGCACGACGGCAACCTGGTGCCCGTTGCCACACGCGACCGCTACCTGCAGCAGCTGCGTGACCTGGACCAGCGGATGAAGGTGCAGAGCCAGGCGTTCTCGCAGGCACTGCTGCGGATGGCGACGCTGGTGAGGCTGGCCACGTTGATGGTGGCGGGCCTGTCGGTGCTGGCGATCAGCCTGATGGCGGTCGCCCTGGCGCGCCGCGTCGGCAAGGACCTGACCGAACACGAGAGCCGTTTCCGCGCGGCGTTCTACCAGGCCAACGTCGGCATGCTCAAGTTCGATGCCGAAGGCAAGGTGATCGAGGCCAACCAGGCGATGGCCGATATCCTCGACCATCGTCGTGACATGCTGCTGCAGCTGTCGCTGGGCGACCTGCTGATGGACGGCGAGCTGGTCATCGATGGGGTGGGCCGCATCGATTGGGACCGCCAGCTGCGCCCGAGCGAACTGCGCTTTCGCCGTCGCGATGGCAGCCTTGTCTGGGGCCGCTGGAGCGGCACCGGCGTGCGCAGCACCGGCGGTGGCCTGTCGGTGTTCGCCATCATCGAAGACGTCAGCCAGAACCATGCACTGGCGCGCGAGATCGAGCACCACGCCAGCCACGACCCGCTGACCGGCCTGATCAATCGCCGCGAGATCGAACGGCTGCTGGAACGCGCGCTGCTGCAGGTGCGCAGCGAAGGTGGCACGCACGCGCTGTGCTACATCAACCTGGACCATTTCAAGCTGGTCAACGACAGCTTCGGTCACGCCGCCGGCGACCAGATGCTGCGCAGCTTCGCCGACTACCTGGTGGCGGCGGTGCGCGATGGTGACTGGGTGGGCCGGCTGGGCGCGGACGAGTTCGCCGTGTTCCTGGCCCATGCCGGGCAGGACGAGGCCAAGCGCGTGCTGCAGCGGGTAATCCGCAACCTGGGGCAGGCGACGTTCCCGGTCAGCGAAGGCAGCCCGCAGCTGAGCTGCAGCATCGGCGTGGTCGAGGTCAGCGCCGATGCGCCGGATGTGAACTGGCTGATGAGCGCCGCCGACAGCGCGTGCTATGCAGCCAAGCAGGCCGGCCGCAACCGCGTGCACTGCTTCAACGAGAACCGCATGGCGCTGGAGGAACGGCGCCAGGAAGCCGAGCGGCTGCAGGGCGTCAGCCTGGCCATGGCCGAAAACCGCATGGTGTTGTATGCGCAGCGCATCGCCCGCGTCGGCGATCCCTCCTACCTGCACTACGAGGTACTGGTGCGCATGCGTGGCAGCGATGGCAGCCTGCACCTGCCGGGCCAGTTCATGCCGGCGGTGGAGCGCTATGGCATGGCCGTGGCGCTGGACCGGCACGTGCTTGGCCTGCTGTTCCGGCACCTGCAGGTGTGCCCGGCACACGTGCGGCAGCTGGGCCTGTGCAATGTCAACGTTTCGGCGCAGTCGATCGCCGAGCCCGGCTTCCTCGCCTTCGTCTGCGACCTGCTGGAGCGCAACCGCGCGCTGGCCTCCAAGCTGTGCTTCGAGATCACCGAGACCGCTGCGATCAGCAACCTCAGCCAGGCGCGTGCCTTCATCGATGCAGTGAAGGCGCGTGGCTGCCGGATGGCGCTGGACGATTTCGGTTCCGGGCTGTCCTCGTTCGGCTACCTGCGCCAGCTGCCGGCCGACATCCTGAAAATCGACGGGGCCTTCGTGCGCGACATGGATACCGATCCGGTCAGCCATGCCACCGTGCGCGCGATCAGTGAACTGGGGCGCGAGCTGCAGATGGAGGTGGTGGCCGAATGGGTGGAGACTGCCGACGTCGCCGCCGCGCTGACCCGTCTTGGGGTGCAGGGCCTGCAGGGTTATGCGGTCGAGCGGCCGCAACCGCTGGAGCGGATGACCCTGGCCGACCTGCGGCCGGTGCGCCTGGTGGCGGTGAAAGGTCCGCCCGCCGCTGGCTGAACGCCCGTCGGCGACTTTGGTCTACACGTGGGCTGCAGCCGCGGCTGCGATAATGCCCGGCAGGGGCGACGCGCAGTGGGCGCGGGCGTAAGCAGGAACAGGACGTGGCGTGGGCGGCAGGCAGGGGCAGTACGGAACGGGAGCGGTGCTGGTCGTGCTGCTGGTGTGGTTGGCAATGCCGTGGCCGCTGTCGGCGGCCGTAGCCGAAGCCGGGCGTGACTACCTGCTGGTCGGTGCGGCGACCGATGAACCCACCCCGCATCGCGCATGCACGCCGGAGATGCTGGCGGGGCCACGGCAACAGGTGCAGGTGTCCGCGCCAGCGGGCGGCTGGTCGGGCCAGCCGCAGGCACTGGACGTGTTCAATGTGTTCGCGGGCGAAGTCCGCGTGCAGCATGGGGATCGCGAAATCTGCGGCAACATGCACGATGCCCGTACCCGTGATTCCCGGTTCCGCGCAGGCATCGGCCTGGTCGCGGTGCCGCCGGCGGGCAGCCATGAACCGTTCCTGGTGTCATGGCAGACGCCGCTGAAGGCGCGCTGGGTACCGACCCTGCGGCTGGGCGCGCCCAGTCCCGTGCAGCAGAACGATACCGCCCGCCTGCTGGTGCGCGCGGCCTGCATCGCCGTGGCAATCGCACTGGCGTTGTCGGCCCTGATGGCCTTCCTTACCACCCGCGACCGCAGTTTCCTGGTCTACATCGCCGGTACCACCGTGCTGGTGCTGTGGCAGGCCATTCTCGGCGGGCTGAGCGGCTACCCCGAGCCATGGCTGCCGGTGGGTGAGCGCAGCGCGTGGTGGCTGCTGTCGTTGACCGCTGCATCCCAGGCGCTGGTGCTGCCCGCGTTGTGGCGACTGAACGGCGGCGACCGCCTGCTGCCGCGATCGCGCCCGGTGCAGCTGCTGGCGCTGTGGGGATTGCTGGCGCTGGCCGCGTGGGTGCCCTGGCTGCAGCGGGACAGCCTGGCCTGGGTGGCGCAGGGCCTGCAGGTGTCCTACCTGCTGGGCTGCGGCCTGGCATTGATGGCCGGGGTGTGGGCATGGCTGCGCGGCGACCGCTGGGCGCAGGCGGGGTTGGCGGCGCTGGCACCGATGCTGGTGTTGATCCTGGCCGACGCCTGCCGCGCTGCGTGGTTGCTGGAGTACCGCGTGGAGGCACTGCAACTGTCGGTGACCTGGCTGCTGATGATGGCTGCCTATGCGCTGAACCAGCGGCTGGGCCGCCTGCGCCAGCAGCGCGATGAACTTCGCCAGCTGGCCGAGACCGATGGCCTGACCGGGCTGCCCAACCGCCGTGCCGGGCTGCAGCAGCTGGCACGGCACCTGGAACGGGTCGATCGCGAGCGCGGCCCGCTGGTGATCGGTTTCCTCGATATCGACCTGTTCAAGGACATCAATGACCGCCATGGCCACGCCGTGGGTGACCAGGTACTGGTGGCGGTGGCACGTGCATTGCGTGCCGCGGTCCGCAGCCAGGACCAGGTGGTGCGGATGGGTGGCGAAGAGTTCCTGCTGCTGATGCCGGGCATGCCGCGCGAGGCGGCATCGGCGCGCCTGGATCGCCTGCGCCAGCACCTCACCGAGGCGGCCCGGGCGCTGCAGGTGCCCGGCCTGGAGGTCACCGCCAGCATCGGCCTGGCGCAGTGGCGGCCGGGCGAGGACGATCTCGCCGCGCTGCTGCGCCGGGCCGACCACGCCATGTACGTGGCCAAGCGTGCCGGCCGCAACCGGGTATTCGACGGCGAAGAACTCGATCCGCCGCCCCCGGCATGAAGCGCAGCGGGCGGGGATGCCGGATAATAGGGCGATGACCACCCGACTCAACAAACATATCGCCGACACCGGCTTCTGCTCCCGCCGCGAGGCCGATCGCCTGATCGCCGCCCGCCGGGTCACCGTCAACGGCCATCCGGCCGGCACCGGCGCGGTGGTGGGCGAGGAAGACCAGGTGCTGGTCGACGGCCAGCCGCTGCGCGCGCGCGTGGCCCGCAAGCCCGGTGCCCGCCGCCATGTCTACATCGCGCTGAACAAGCCGGTCGGCGTCACCTGCACGACCGAGACCTCGGTCAAGGGCAACATCGTCGACTTCGTCGGCCATGAACAGCGCATCTTCCCGATCGGCCGCCTGGACAAGGAGTCCGAAGGCCTGATCCTGATGACCAGCAACGGCGACATCGTCAACCAGATCCTGCGCGCCGAGAATGGCCACCAGAAGGAGTACCTGGTGGCGGTGAACAAGCCGGTCACCGACGAGTTCCTGCGTGGCATGGCCCGTGGCGTTCGCATCCACGACCAGATGACGCTGCCGTGCAAGACCTCGCGCATCGCCAAGTTCGGTTTCCGCATCACCCTGCAGCAGGGCCTGAACCGACAGATCCGCCTGATGGCGGCCGAGTTCGGCTATCGGGTGACCCAGTTGCGTCGCGTGCGCATCGACAACATCAAGATCGGTGCGCTGAAGCCGGGCCAGTGGCGCAACCTGACCGAGCAGGAGCTGCAGGGCCTGCTGCCGAGGCAGCTGGACTGGTAAACGGCTTCTGTAGAGCCGAGCCCGTGCTCGGCTGCTCTTTTGTCCGGGTGCAGCCGAGCATGGGCTCGGCTCTACATCAGCTAGACTTCGCGGTGACCTGCCGGAACGTGACGCTGCATGATCAAGCCCGACAAGCCTGCCAATGAAGCCCTTCGGCTTGAGGCGCTGTACCGCTACCGTATCCTCGATTCGGAGCGTGAAAAATCCTTCGACGACCTGGTGGTGATCGCCAAGGCGGTCTGCGGCACCTCGATGGCGGCGGTGACCCTGATCGACGTCGAGCGGCAATGGTTCAAGTCGATCCAGGGCATCGATGCGGCAGAAAACCTGCGCAGCGAATCGATGTGCGGCCACGCGATCCTGCAACCGCAGCAGGTCATGGTGGTCGAGGACGCGCTGCAGGACATCCGCTTCCACGACAATCCGGTGGTGGTGGGCGATCCGCACATCCGCTTCTATGCGGGCGCGCCGCTGATCAGCTCCGATGGCCTGCCGCTGGGCACGCTGTGCGTATTCGATGCGCAGCCACAGCACCTGGCCAGCGACAAGGCTGAAGCGCTGGCGGCGCTGTCGCGGCAGGTGATGCTGGTGATGGAACTGCGCCGCTTCGCGCTCGACATCCAGAAACACATGCTGGAGCGCGATGACTACGAGCGACTGCTGTCTGAGTACCAGGACGTACTGCTCGCGCAGAATGCCGACCTGGCCGAACAGAGCCGCACCGACGCGTTGACCGGCCTGCCGAACCGCCGTGCGATGGCGGCAGCGCTGGAAGAGGCGGTGGCGGTGAACGGAGACCAGCCCGGGGTGGCCTGCGTCGCGCTGCTGGACATCGACCATTTCAAGCACATCAATGATTTCCAGGGTCACGCCACCGGTGACCGCGTGCTGGCCGAACTGGGCGTGCTGCTGCGTTCGCATTTCGCCGGTCGCGGCATGGCCGCGCGCTATGGCGGCGAGGAATTCGTGGCGGTGATGCCGGCTACCGACCTGCGCACCGCCGAACTGCAGTGCGAGTTCCTGCGCCTGGCCGTGGCTGATCTGCCGCTGGGATTCCCGGTCACGATCAGTATTGGAGTGGCCCAGCACCAGCCCGGTGAAAGCGTGGATGACACGCTGGCACGTGCCGACAAGGCGCTGTACCGGGCCAAGGGCAATGGCCGCAACCGGGTGGAAGTGGCCGGCTGAAGCATCTGCCACCCGCGCGGTAAACGGATGCCGCTCCAGTAGATCAACGCGACGCGTGGATGCTGTCACCGATTCACATCGCGTCGCAGCTCCTGCGATCAGAACCGGGCAGCATGATCCCCTGGTTCCCCGGACGCCGACCATGCTGCAGACCCTGGCCATCGCCCACTATCGTTCGCTGCACGGGCTCGTACTGCCGTTGCAGCAGTTGAATGTGGTGACCGGTGACAACGGCAGTGGCAAGTCCAGCCTGTACCGTGCCCTGCGCCTGCTGGCAGAGACCGCGCAGGGCGGCGTCGCGGCGGTGCTGGCCCGCGAAGGCGGGCTGGGCTCGGCGCTGTGGGCGGGTCCGGAAAAGATGGACCGTCGGGTTGCTGCCGGCGAAATCCCCCTGCAGGGCGGCCCACGCCAGGAATCGGTGGGATTGAAGCTGGGCTTCGCCACTGACGAATTCGGCTACGCCATCGATCTGGGCTACCCGCCGCCCAGTCGATCGGCCTTCGCACTGGACCCGCAGATCAAGGCCGAGGCGATCTGGGCCGGCCCGTTCCTGCGCAGCGCCAACCTGCTGGTCGATCGTCGCGGGGCGATGGTGCGGCAGCGCCATGCGCGCGGCTGGGATCTCGTGGATGACCGGTTGTCGCTGTTCGACAGCCTGTTCACCCAGGTCGGCGATCCGCAGCGCCTGCCGGAAACCATCGCCCTTCGCGAGTACATCCGGCGTTGGCGCTTCTACGATCATTTCCGCAGTGATGCCGATGCCCCGGCGCGGCAACCGGCGATGGCCACGCGCACGCCGGTGCTCCATCACGACGGCCGGGATCTGGCGGCGGCCTGGGTCACCATCCTCGAGATCGGTGACCCGGTGGCGTTGGCACGCAGCGTCGACGATGCGTT
Source organism: Stenotrophomonas maltophilia D457 (assembly GCF_000284595.1). GTDB lineage: Bacteria > Pseudomonadota > Gammaproteobacteria > Xanthomonadales > Xanthomonadaceae > Stenotrophomonas > Stenotrophomonas muris. The sequence goes on from NC_017671.1 coordinate 1,451,701, forward strand.
CCCGGGCGCCACGGTCGGCTTCGAGGAGCTGGATGGACGCTTGGCGCTGCGTTTCCACCAGCCTGGGCTGCTGCGGCCCTTGTCGATGGCCGAACTGTCCGACGGCACGCTGCGCTTCCTGCTGCTGGCCGCTGCGCTGCACACGCCGCGTCCACCGCCGCTGCTGGTGCTCAACGAGCCGGAGACCAGCCTGCATCCGGACCTGCTGCCGGCGCTGGCGCGGCTGATCATCGCAGCCAGTGCGCGCAGCCAGGTATGGGTGGTGTCGCACGCCAGCCGGCTGATCGCGGCGCTGGAACAGGCGCCAGGGTGCCATTCGCTGCATCTGTACAAGGAACAGGGCCGCACGCTGTTGAGCGGGCAGGGCCTGCTGGATGCGCCGGCCTGGCATTGGCCGCAGCGTTGATGCGGCCATCCACGCCATGCGTGGATGCACTCAATCGGCGATGTTGCGCGCCTCGGCCGTGCCAAGAATCTCCGGATGCTGCACCGGCTTGCGGCGGTTCAGCAGCGGATGCAGGAACACGGCGCCTACGATGATCGCCACGCCGAGGTAGAACCACGGGGTGACTTCGTGCTGCTCGCGCAGCAGCACCACCGCCAGCACCACCGCATAGACCGGCTCCAGGTTGGTCACCAGCTGCACCGTGTAGGCGCTCAGGTGGCGCAGTGCGACCAGGGCCAGGGCAAACGGCAGCAGCGTGCAGAACCCGGCCAGCACCAGCAGCAGGATGCCGTCGTGCAGGTCCGGGACCACCCACAACGGGCTGGCCAGCGCAGGCAGCAGGTAGGGCATCAGCGGCGCCAGCAGGGTCAGGGTGAGGGTGCCCGCACCCAGCTCCAGCGCGGTGACCGTGAGCGGATCGGCGTGGCTGACCATGCGCTTGTTGAGCGAGCCGAACACTGCCACCAGCAGCGCCGAGATCGCGCCGATCAGCACACCCAGGCGCATGCCGTCGGGCACGCCACCGACCACCAGCGCGACACCCGGCAGCACCGCCAGGCCGAACGCCAGTTCACGCAGCTGGAATGGCCGCTTGGCCACCCACGGTTCGATGATCGAGGTGAACACCGGCGCCAGCGCGATGCAGGTGGCGGCCACCGACGCATTGGCCAGCTTTACCGCACCGTAGAACGTCAGCCAGTGCAGGGCGACCAGGGCGCCGATGCCGGCATAACCGGCCACCAGCCGCACTGGCAGCGTACGCAGTCCACGCCAGACCCGCGGCAGCAGCGCCAGCATCGCCGTCACCAGCAGCATGCGCCACCACACCAGCGGCAGTGCGGGCAGGGTGATCAGCTTGCCGAGGATGGCGGTGACGCCCCACAGCAGGACACAGAAGTGAATCTGCCACAACGCTTTGCGGGTGTCGGGTGTGCTCATCCGCCTATTGTGCGGCAATCGCACGGCCGCCGGCGATGCCTGTGGCATGCTCGCGGAAACTCGCCAGGGGAACCCCGCAATGGCTGCCAACCGTTCCGCCCAGCGTGCATGGGCAGCGCTGACTGCACTGATGGCGGCCACCTCGTTGCTGCTGCAATACCTGTTGCTGCTGCATGGCCCCGGGGCGGCTGCCGGGGTCGGCATGGCGACGCTGCGCTTCGTTGGTTACTTCACGATTCTCAGCAACCTGGCGGTGTGCCTGGGATGCGTCCGGCTGATCCGTGCGGGTGTGCTGAACGCGACTGTCGCCGCGGCGATCGCGTTGTGCATCGGGGTGACCGCGTGCATCTACGTGCTGGCGTTGCAGGGGCTGTGGCAACCCACCGGGCTGCAATGGTGGGTCGATGCCGGCCTGCACTACGCTGTGCCGGCGCTGTACCTGCTGGGGTGGTGGTGGCTGCTGCCGCATGGCGCGCTGCGCTGGCGCGCACTGGGCGGGGTGCTGCTGGTACCGCTGGTGTACCTGGGCTGGGCGATGCTGGTCGCCGAAGTGACAGGACAGGCGCCGTATCCGTTCCTCGAACTGGAACGCCTGGGGCTGGCGGCGTTCCTGCTCAACGTGCTGCGCGTTGCGAGCGTGTTCGTGGTGGGGTGGACCCTGCTGTGGGGGCTGGACCGCTGGCGCTGTCGATGAGGCGCTGCAGGGCCATCGCTGCCGCCGGGTTGCGCGCTTTGCCTGCGCCGATGCACAGCAGGTAGACCTCGCGCGGGGCCTCCGCGGCGGACCCGGCCAGGCAGGGCAGGTCATCCACTGGTTCACCGCGTGACCAGCGGCGTGCGCGTTCGGCCCAGCGTTGCTGCACGGGCGCCGGCAGGCCCTCGTTCAAGCGGGCCTGGCTGCGCTTGATCCGCGCATAGACGAAGCCGGCACTGACATCACCGTGCAATGGCGCCTCGTCGCTGTCCTCGATCACCAGCGCCACGCCATGGCGGCGGGCGGCGTCGACCAGTGCCGGGCCATGTGCCTCGGCGTTGCGGACCTCCAGCGCATGCTGCAGCGGCACCCCGTCCAGCTGCTTAGGCAGCTGTGCCATCAGCGCCTCCAGTGCATCGGCGTCGGCCGGGTGGCGCGGATCGAACTGCCACAGCAATGGGCCGAGCCGGTCACCTAGCGCCAGTGCCGCCTGCAGGAACGGTGTGGCCGCTTCCACGGTGCTGGACAGGTCGCGTCGCTGCACCAGGTAGCGCGGCGCCTTCATCGAGAAGCGGAAACCGTCGGGTGTCTGCGCAGCCCATTGCGCGCACTGGGCCGCAGTTGGCGTGCGGTAGAACGTGCCGTTGATCTCGATGCAGCGCAGGGCGCGGCTGGCGTGGGCCAGTTCTTCCCGCTGCGGCAGGCCTGCTGGATAGAACACACCGCCGCGCCATTCGGGAAACACCCAGCCGCCGATGCCGCAGCGGATCTCTGCCTGCCGGCCGGCCGTGGTCACTGGCCGTGATCCGTGCGCCACGGGTCGTAGCTGCCGAACCACCACAGGTAGCCTTCCGGGTCGGCGCAGGCGTAGCCGCGTCCGCCATAGTCCTGATCGGCGATGTCGATGACGATGCGGGCACCGGCGGCCTTGGCCCGCGCGTAGTGCGCATCGGCATCGGTGACGATCACGCAGGCGCTCTGGGTCTGGCGTCCGCCGACCTCGTCAGGCAGGGCAGCGTGTTTGCTCCACGCACTCTGGTTGCTGGCCGAGCCCAGCATGATCATGCCGCTGCCGAAGGTGAGCTGCGCATGGAAGACCGTATCGCCATCGGCGTAGACGGCCTGGGCATGGAAGCCGAAGGCGCGCTGCAGCCAGTCGATGGCGGCCTGCGCGTCGCGATAGCGCAGGCACGGAATGATCGTGGAGCCGCTGCTGGGTTGGCCGTTCTCGCCCATGACACCCCTCCTATGGCACAGGGCAGGATGCGCCGCCGGACGTTACCATCCCGCGAAACCCCGGTGACGGCCTGCACATGGCCGCCACCCCTGTTCGGAGATCGTGCTGGATGAAACCCTGGATCGGAGGAGCCGTGCTGCTGGCGTGCACGACCATGGCGAGCGCGGCGACCCCGCCGCCGCTGCAGGACCTGGATGCGACCGTCGAGCGCGTGCGCGCGCAGTTCGACGTGCCCGGCATTGCCGTAGCAGTGGTCAAGGATGGCGAGGTGGTGCTGGAGCGCGGCTGGGGCGTGCGCGAGCAGGGCAAGCCGGAACCGGTGCAGGCCGATACGCTGTTTGCCATTGCGTCCAACACCAAGGCGTTCACGGCCACCTCGCTGAACCTGCTGGCGGAAGAGGGCAAGTTGAAGATGGACGACAAGGTGATCGACCACCTGCCGTCGTTCCGCATGTCCGACCCGTTCGTGACCGGGCAGATGACGATCCGCGACCTGCTGTCACATCGCAGCGGCCTGAGCCTGGGCGCCGGTGACCTGCTGTTCTGGCCAACCACGTCCTACAGCAACGCCGAAGTGGTGCAGCGGCTGGGCAAGGTGCCGCTGAAGGGCGGCTTCCGCGAAAGCTATGCCTACGACAACATCCTGTACGCGGTCGCCCAGCAGGTGATCGAGCACGTCTCGGGCGTGAGCTACCAGCAGTTCCTGCAGACCCGCATCTTCGACAAGGTGGGCATGGCCGGCACGCGCTACAACGCCGACCACCTGAAGCCAGGTGACACGGCGGCGGTCGGCCACGCCAAGTACGATTTCAAGGACCTGCGCACCGTCGCACCGCTGACCTGGTCGAACAATGCCGGCGCCGGTGGCATTTATTCCAGTGCGCACGACATGGCGCGCTGGATGCAGGTGCAGCTGGCCGAAGGCAAGCTGGCCGACGGCACTGCGCTGTTCAGCGAAAAGAGCCAGCAGCAGATGTGGCGGATGATCACCCCGCAGTCGATCCCGGCGCCGAGCGTGCCGGAGCTGGCACCGGCACGGGCCAACTTTGCCGGCTATGGCGAAGGCTGGAGCCTGAGTGACTATCGCGGCCGGAAACTGGTCTGGCACACCGGTGGCTGGCCGGGCATGGTCTCGCGCTTGACCCTGGTGCCGGGCGAGAAGCTGGGCGTGGTGGTGCTGACCAACCAGGAAGTGGGCGCGGCGTTCAACGCGATCACCCTGAGCGTGCTTGATGCCTATCTGGGCGGCGACAAGCACGACTGGGTGGACGCCTATGCCAAGGCCGTGGCCAAGGGCCAGGACAAGGCCGACGAGGCCTGGGCCAAGCATCAGAGCGCGCGCGACAAGGGCAGCAGGCCGTCGCTGCCGCTGGCCGGCTACACCGGCACGTTCCGCGACCGCTGGTATGGCGACATGCAGGTCAGTGCCGCAGGCAAGGGCCTGCGCCTGCGCTTCATGAAGACCGCGCAGCTGAGCGGCCGCCTGGAGCACTGGCAGCACGACACCTTCATCGTGCGCTGGGATGACCGCTCGCTCAACGCCGATGCGTTCGTGAACTTCAGCCTGGACCCGGACGGCAAGGTGCGCGAGGTGCGCATGCAGTCGATCTCCGACCTGACCGATTTCAGCTTCGATTTCCAGGACCTGCTGTTCACCCCGGTCAACGAATGAAGGTAGTGCCGGCCGCTGGCCGGCAACCTCATGATCTTCCGAAATGCCGCGAGGGTGCCGGCCAGCGGCCGGCACTACCGGAGCGGCGGCGATCATCGGCTGGCGTACACATCCGGCGTGGGATACTTCGCCGCTTGCAAGAGGCGAGGGAGTGCGATGTTCCGTTGGTTTGAATCCCTGATCCCGGTGTTCCCGCCCGTGGATGGGCGCATGCCACCGCGCAAGGTGCTGCCGTTCTACCTGCACTACCTGCGCCCGGTGTGGCCGGTGCTGCTGGCGACCCTGATCGCCGGCCTGCTGCTGGCGCTGGTGGAAGTGGCGATGTTCGATTACCTGGGCCGCATCGTCGACATGGTCGCCGAGCAACCGGGGGCCGATTTCTTCAAGCGCCATGCCAATGAACTGGGCTGGATGCTGTTCATCACGGTCATCGCGCGGCCGATCCTGGTCGGCCTTCACAACCTGCTGGTCAACCAGGCGATCGTGCCCGGCCTGAGCAACCGCTCGCGCTGGCTGATGCACAACTACGTGGTGCGGCAGAGCCTGAGCTTCTTCCAGAATGACTTCGCCGGCAGCGTCGCCAACCGGGTGATGCAGACCGGTACCTCGCTGCGCGAGTCGGCGGTGCAGATGGTCGACTCGCTCTGGTACATCGTGGTCTACACCGGCACCGCGCTGTACCTGTTCGCGCAGGCGGACTGGCGGCTGATGGTGCCGCTGATCCTGTGGCTGCTGGCCTATGCGGTGATCATGGTCTACTTCGTGCCGCGCGCGAAGGAACGGGCCTGGATTGCGTCCGAAGCGCGTTCCAAGGCGATGGGCCGCATCGTCGATGGCTACACCAACATTCCCACGTTGAAGCTGTTCGCCCATGGCGGGCGCGAGCAGGCCTATGTGGCCGAATCGATCCAGGAACTGGCGGTCAAGCACCGCGCGCAGACCCGGGTGACCACCGGCATGGACCTGACCATCGCCATCGTCAACGGTTTCCTGATTGCCGGTACCTGCGGGCTCGCGCTGTGGTTGTGGAATGGCGGCCACATCACCGTCGGCGCGATCACGCTGGCGACCGGCCTGGTGATCCGCATCCACAACATGTCCGGCTGGATCATGTGGACCATCAATGGCATCTTCGAGGACATCGGTACGGTGCAGGACGGCATCACCACCATCGCCCAGCCGCTGACCGTGCAGGACCGCGAGGACGCGGTGCCGTTGCAGGTGACCCGCGGTGGCGTGCACTTCCAGGACATCCACTTCCACTACGGCAAGAAGGGCGGCGTGATCGCAGGCCTGGACCTGGTGGTGAAGCCGGGCGAGAAGATCGGCCTGGTGGGTCCTTCCGGTGCCGGCAAGTCGACCCTGGTCAACGTGCTGCTGCGCCTGTACGACCTGGAAAGCGGCCGCATCCTGATCGACGACCAGGACATTGCCTACGTCACTCAGGAAAGCCTGCGCCAGCAGATCGGCGTGGTCACCCAGGACACCTCGCTGCTGCATCGCTCGATCCGCGACAACCTGCTGTACGGTCGTCCGGACGCAACCGATGAGCAGTTGCGCGCTGCGGTGGCCAAGGCGCGTGCCGAAGCCTTCATCGACACGCTGGTGGATGGGCAGGGGCGTCGTGGTTACGACGCACATGTCGGCGAGCGTGGCGTGAAGCTGTCAGGTGGCCAGCGCCAGCGCATCGCCATTGCCCGCGTGCTGCTGAAGGATGCCCCGATCCTGGTGCTGGACGAAGCGACCTCGGCGCTAGACTCGGAAGTGGAAGCGGCGATCCAGGACAGCCTGGATGAGCTGATGGGCGGCAAGACGGTGATCGCGATCGCGCACCGGCTGTCGACCATCGCACGCATGGACCGGCTGGTGGTGATGGACCAGGGCCGCATCGTCGAGACCGGCAGCCACGCCGAACTGATCGCCGCCGGTGGCCTGTACGCGCGCTTGTGGGCGCGACAGACCGGGGGATTCGTGGCTGCGGAGCAGTAATCCCCAGGGGTGTGTATCGCGACGTGTCACAGTCCACTTCCATGGGTCTGGCCGAACATCAGTTCACGCTGGTCGGATAGCTTGGAAATGGCTGATCGCCAGCGATTGCTCCAGCATCGGAAGTGTATCCTTCTTCCATAAGCGCTGCGGCCATGCCTTTTGAATGGAGAAGGTCCTCCAATGGCAGGGTGGTGAAAACGATGTTGTGGCGGGAAGTGGTAGAGCGAAGCGCTTCGAGCCAGTGAGTTCGGCTCTCGACATCAAGGTTCAGGTTCATCGTGTTGGCGATTGCATCATTGGTTAGGCGGACCCAACACCGAGAGGGTGATGATGGAGCGTGCAGAAGTACGTCTGCTTCAATGTCTCCGTCCGCCCATGCACGACCGATTTCGTCGACCCGATCGAGCCAAGGCTGCAGGCTTGAAGTGGCATCTACGAAACACCTGCGGTCGAGCGCAGGATCAATGTGGAAACGTTGAATCGTCTGTTTGGCGGCCTTTACAGGCACAGAGAAGCGAGCATCGACAATAGGCTTCCGGTGCCTTCGGGCTGCCTGAAGGATAGCCTTGGAAAGATGGCTGTCGGTCCTGATTTCGCTGGTCCTCAGTGCGGTGTCATGAGCCTTCCAGGCCGCGTACATCGGGCGCATTCTCTCAATGCTGGCGTCGCGCAGATGGTAGCGATGCTTGAGCTCGTTCCATCTCGCATACTCGGCGCCCGTAAGTGCGTCACGCAGCGTTCTGTCGCCATCGAGGAACTTGAGTTTGCGGATGGAGGGCCACAGCAAGAGGCCGCCAAAAAATCCGCCATCGTGTTCGATTGTCACCCCTGGCGAGCTTAGAACCACGTCGGATGCTGAAATTGCGGCCTCCACGCTGCGGGTATCTATGAATAGGCCCTTCCTGAGAGGTTGAACCGTGCCCAGGACCAGCACGGTTGAATATCCCTTCGTGAACTTCCAGATGCGTGGCCCTGGCCTCGGAGGGGTCGCATGGACGGTGCGAAGGGGAGTAATGCTGGGCTCTTCTTGATCTCTGGCGTATCCATCGGCGGAAGAAAGCGCAATGAGAATAAGGCCTATCAAGCCGATTGACGAGGTGCGTAGTCCACCCATGTTCAATCCAGGCATGCTGTGAACATGGGGCGCGGATGGGTTCGCTGGTCTTTCGAAAACATGTTCCATGCCGCATCAACTGTGTCGGGGTGAAAGTGCGGGAACCTCGATCTCTGCAGGAGATGCTGTCGGATGTACTGCCAATAGATGATCTGAGGACCCATCTCGCGTTCCAGAAAGCGGAAAATCTCCAATGTGGTCCAGTAGTCAGAAACGTCTGATGGAACCGGCGCTGGCGTGTGGCTCGGATTGATCAGGTCCCCGAGAACAGCGGTTGCCTGAAAATCGTGGTCAACGAGGGATACGACCGGCAGGATGCAACTCCCGGTTCTTCGCGCCATAGCGGCGGTGCCTAGCATGACGTCCAGGCGGCGGCCAAGAAATGGAATGCAAAAGGCTTCTTCGCGCAGGCGGTGAACGTCGGGCATCATGATGACAGCTGCCCCGTTCTTCAGGGCGCGAAGTGCTGTGGCGATTCCTTTTGCATTCGAGTGGACAATGCCAGCGCGACATCCGGCGCGATCGAACAGTCGTCGATAGAGATCGTCGAATAGCTCGTTGCCGGAGTGGTTAGTTGGATCACCGTAGAAGATGTGAACATCACGATGGTGGCGAATGCTCTCCATCAGGCGGATGGCAGACAGGATGTAGTGGCCATGATGCGGAAGGGCGATCACAACTCCTCTGTCGCTCGGGAGTCTTGCATTGATTGACGAATAGTCGGAGCGATCAATGCAACGGATGCCTTCGAGAAGTGAATGGCGGTCAAGCTGTGCCAGTTGGGAGCTGATGGTGCTTTTCTGTTGATACCATCGATAGTATGAGTCCAGATCGAGTCCGCTCATTCTGCATGCCGAGTGGATAGCGACCCTTTCACTGTCGGAGAGATGCAGGCCAAGCTGCTGCTCTGTCTGGATATCGTGTCGAATGGTCGCCATCGGGGCGTACTGATTAATCTCACAGGCCTGGCTGTTGCGCATCGCCGGGTTCCTTTCGTGATTCCGATGCACGGTAAAAACTCTTCAGTTCTCCGTGGATCTGGTCAAATTTCATGGGATTGAAGTCTGGATGCTTCCAGTACATGTGCATCATGGCCGAGTGGAAAACGCGCTGGCGGATTCTGCTTTCGGAAAGTCGTGTGCCCGGCCGCCGCTGGATCTGTGCTGCTTCTGCGAGCCAGTTGCTGCCTATTCGGCGATTGGCATCCAGATGGTCCGAAAGGACGCGCAGCACGGAAACAAGAGGGGAGTCGGGAGGCAACGATATTGCGCCTTCATGCGTGCATGCAATGAGGCGAAATCCGTGAAGGTTGTTCAGAATCGCCTCGACCAAGGATAGGAAACGCTGCTCACCTCGGCGTGATGTCAGGACAGGCGCGTCAACGCTGGATGTAAGTTGGTCGCTGAACACAACGATGATGTGGCGTCCCGGTTTGCGCTCCAGCTTGTGAAGAGCCTCGGATGGCGCTATCGAGTATGCCGAGTCAGCACCAATGATCCCGGTGACCATTCCTCTGTTTGATAGGTCAATGGCACGGTCGATGCTGGAACGGGTCGTCGCCACAATGATGGCGGTCGACGATGTGCTATCCGTTGGGTACGGGAATATCGCATCACATGGGATATCGGGCTGCTGGGGTGTTGATGCTCTGGTGCTCATTTTGTTTCAGCTGCGTGTGATCTCGAGCCTGAATCCGGCAGGTTGGGTTGATGGCACACGTACGAGCCGTGTGCCATCACCTTCCTTATCGCGGATCTTCGTAATTGTTGGACCCGCAGCAGTCGCTGCTGAATGCCGCAACTTTGATGTCATCAACTTCGGCTTCAAAGATGGTATCCAGCGCGTTTGCGTTTGCGCTGGAGAATTTCATCCACGTTGCGACGGTTTTCGGATCTGAGAGGGTGGTGGATACATTCATGACGTAGTCCCTTTGTCGAAGATAGGTAGAAGACCGGGAGCTATTTCTCGGTCGGCATCAAGAATGTGCCGTGCGCGTGGCGCTTGGCTGTCGGTAACCGCAGTCCTGTGTCGTAGGAATTTCACTCGGAACTTCGTGTGGGCCGAGCAGATGATCTGCTGCTCGACGTTTCGAATCCGTTGATTGATCAATGCCAGGGGCCGATCTGGACAGCGGTTGAAGTCGGAACAGTTCGGCTCTCTTGAAGCTGCCGGTCGGCGGCGCGGCAGGTCTGCTGGCAATCGCCGTGGAGGTGCACAATGCAGAGATGCATCCGCAGGGGCTGCGATACGCTTCTCACCGGAGCAGTGGATAATGCAGGCTCATCCGTTCCAGGTCACCGCAATGAATTTCTGCCGATTGCGTCGTCTACCGTTGGTGATGATGCTGGTCGTAGCTGCGCCGTGCATGGCAGCGAGTGGAGCGGCGGATGGTGTAGGTAATGACCAGCTCGAGCAGGTCGTCCTGCTCAGCCGCCACAACCTGCGCGCGCCGGTGGTGGCGTCGGGCGCCCTGGCCCATGCCACGCCGGAGCGCTGGCCACGCTGGGACGTAGGCCCCGGCGAGCTGACCACCAAGGGCGGCGTGCTGGAAGTCTACATGGGGCGCTACATCGGCCAGTGGCTGCGCCAGGCGCAGTTGTTGCCGGCGTCGGGTTGCCCGCAGCCGGCTGACTTCCGCGCCCATGCCAACAGCCTGCAGCGTACCCAGGCCACCGCGCAGTTCTTCATTGCCGGTGCGTTTCCGGGCTGCCATGTTGCGGTCGAACAGCGCATGGCGCTGGGGACGATGGATCCGCTGTTCGACCCGGTGATCCACAACCATGACGCGGCATTCCGCAAGCGCGCGCTGGCGGCAATGCAGCAGGCGCTGACAGCATCGGATCTGGCACCCGCACTGTCCGTGGTGGAGGAAATCACCCGTTACCCGCAGTCGGCGGCCTGTACGGGGCGCAGCGACTGTCATCTGGTGCTGGGCGACACGACCTTCAATGCGGAGCCGGGCAAGGAGCCACGCGCTTCGGGTTCACTGGCACTGGCCAGCGGTCTGGTCGATGCCCTGCTGATGGAGCATTACCAGGGAAGTGGCGTTCCGCGCGAAGGTTGGGGCCGCTTGAACACGGAAGGCCAATGGCTGGCGTTGGCGCAGATCCGCAACCGCTACCAGGACATCCTGTTCGGAACACCCGCGGTGGCGCGTGACGTGGCCGCTCCGCTGTTGGCGCGCGTGGATGCGTCGTTCGGTGATCCGGCGTCGCCGAAGGTGATCCTGCTGGTCGGCCATGATTCCAATATCGGTTCGGTGCTGGCGGCGATAGGAATCGGTGACTACAGCCTGCCAGGCCAGTTCGAGAAGACGCCGATCGGTGGCCTGCTGCAGTTCGAGCGTTGGCGTGACCGCCAGGGCGGTGGCGAGCGTTTCCGCCTGGCCTACGTCTATCCGACCACCGCGCAGCTGCGCGATGCCGTGCCGCTGACCGAGGCGCAGCCGCCGGGACGCGTCGCACTGCCCTTGCCGGGCTGTGACCGGCAGGGCTGCAGCCGTGCGCAGTTCCAGCAGCTGCTACAGCGGGCCCGTCGCTGAAACAGGGGGCTATCGCGGCGGCGTGCGCACGATGCCCTGCGCAGCCATCAACGTAAGGTCGCCGCCCAGCCGTGGGGAACGGAACGGTCCGCGTGCATGCGCGGCATCGAACAGGCCGCCATCGGGTGAGCGCAAGCGGTAGAACTCGACCCAGCCGCTGGCCTGCAGGGGCAGCTGTGCAACGCCGGTGTGTTCGTTGAACCATGCAGGGTCCTTGCTGCCTTCGATGACGCGGCGGGCAAGGCGGTCAATGGCGCGATCCCTGCTGGCATACCAGTCCTGGCCGCGCAGCCGAGCCAGCTCGGCCATCATCACCAGCGGCGCCAATGCGTAGTCGTGGTAGTGCAGGGCGCGTTGCCCGCGCGCCATCTCCAGCGGCAGGCTGCCATCGTCCTGGATGTCATCGACGCCCTTCTGGAAGGCGGCGTGGCCGGCTTGCCACAGGGCATCGTCGTCGGTGGCCAGTCCGGTGGCCAGCACGCCCAGACCGCCCCAGTAGTAGTGGTTGTTGCGGCGCCGTTTCGGATTGTTCCAGTACGCCAGGTTGGCCCGGGCCAGCCTCTGCAACCACGGATCGATGCGCGCGCGCTGCCGGGCATCTGCCTGGTCGTGCACCTTCAGGTAGGCCATCGCTACCGCATCGAGCATCCACTGCCGCATGTAGAACGACTGGTTGTTGTTGACCCGGATCATCTGCCCGAGCATGGCGCCGTCGTCGGCCCACGCACCCAGCCAGGCCAGGGTGCATTGCGCCGCCGCCCGGTCACCGGTGCGCAGGTAGTCATCGCTCATGCGCGCCACGTCGGCGGCATAGCGGTCCAGCGGCGCGGTGGCGTCCTTGTTCTGCTGGTGCAGTACCGGGTCGATCACCGAACCGGCCTTGTCGGTGTAGTAGCCCAGGGCACGGATGTCGGGCTGTCCAGCCGGTGGCGGCGGGCAGGCAGCGTAGGCAGGAGTGCTGGCCAACAGCGCGGGCAGCAGCGCAAGACGCAAGAGGGGGAGAGACATGGACGCCGGCGGAAGGGGGAACCTGGCGAAAGATGCGCCCGGAGTTGTTCGCCAGGTGTGAGGTCACGCACGCCCGATGTGCAACGGTTCAGGACCGGAGCGGCTCCAGCGTGGCGGGAAGGATGCGTTGCCCTGTAGGCGACGCGTGCCCTTCTGGGCTGCGGGGTTGCGATGTAGTCTGCGGGTGATTCACCTACTCTGGAGATCGACCATGAAAATCACGGACTTTCTGGTAATGGATCACTATGGCGACCAGATCGACGCCGATCCCCATGGCAACAACATTGCATTCTGCTGTTTCGACTGCGGGCATCCCATACTGGCCGTCGCGCTGGAGAACCAACGTGGGTTTGATGAAGTGCATCCGGCGGCATGCCGGGGCTGCAAGGTGAAGTACTTTCTTGATATCCGCAGCAATGCCGGGAAGCTGTACATACACCGGATGTGAGGCCGTCGGGCGCTTCAAACGAGAACGGCCCGGGAAGCCCGGGCCGTGAGGTGCTGCCAGAGCCGCGGGGCATTCAGCCCCGCAGCCGATCACTCGATCGGCTGGTCCAGCATCAGCTGGCGTGCGAAACGCACCGGCGGTGCGCCGTAGGACAGTACCTGGTCGTGGTACGCCTTCAGGTTGAACTTGTCGCCCAGCTTTTCCTGCACCGCCTTGCGGGTGTCGAAGTGTTCCTGCGCACCCACGAAGTAGGTCGGCAGCTGCGCCGAGGTCAGCTGCGCGCGCACCCACTTGCCGGCCGCTTCGCTTTCCTGCTGGAACGCGTCGTGGGTCATCAGGTGCATCGCCTTCTCGCGATCCCAGTTGTCCACGTGCACGCCCTGGTCGAGGATCGCGTTGGAGATCGTGCGCAGGTAGAACTTCAGCTGCACCAGGTGGAACAGCGGGTCGTTGTCGAGGTAGCCCTGCTCCTGCATCATGCGCTCGGTGTAGACCGCCCAGCCTTCGGCGAACAGGCCCGAACGCAGCACCGCACGCAGGGTGGAGGGGAACTTGGCCGAGTGCCAGCCTTCCAGGTAATGGCCCGGGGTGCCTTCGTGGATGCTCAGCAGGTGGATCATGCGCGAGTTGTATTCACGCAGGAACGAGTCGACCTGCTTCTCGTTCCAGTCGTCCGGAATCGGCGACACGGCGTAGAAGGTCTTCAGGTTCTTGTCCAGCGGGCCCGGAGAATCGCAGTAGGCCACGGCCACGCCACGCTGGAATTCCGGCATCAGGATGATGTCCACCGGCGCATCGGGCAGGGTCACCAGGTCGTGCTCGCGCACGAACGCGGTGGACTGCTCCAGCGCGGCCTTGGCATCATCGACCACCTTGTCGCGCGCCGGCTTGTCGGCGTAGGCCAGTTCCAGTGCGGCCTCGATCGCCTTCTGCTGCTGCTCGTCGGTCGGCTGGGCCGGCATCTCCGGCGCACCCGGCTTGTCCTTCAGTACGATCTGCGCGATGCCGTACATGTCCTCGCGCACGCGCTTGAGTTCGGCGCGTGCACGCTCACCGATCTCCTGGCGCGACAGCGAGGAGCTCAGCGCGAACTTCAGCTTCTGGTCGTACTTTTCCGCACCAATGCGGAAGTCGCCCTTGGCGTTCGGCACCAGGGTCTTGTCCAGCCAGGTCTGCTGCTCGTCCACGGCCTTCTTCAGGCCGTCGATGGCGGCCTGCAGGCGCTGCTGGTCGGCCTGCGGCAGTTCGCCGATGTGCGGGGTGATGAAGGTATCGACGATGCTGAGGATGCCCTTGTTCTGCTTGGCCACCGTCTCGGCATGGATCTTCGGAACGCGGGCCGGATCCAGGTTCTCGCGTGCCTGGGCGAAGATCGCCGGCAGCTTTTCCATGCGCGCGGTCGCCGACTTCAGGCGTTCCGGCAGCGGCGCGAACTCCCGGGCCATCAGGCCATAGATCGCGCTGCCGGCGATGCCGTTGTACAGCTGCGGGTCCCACTTGCCGGACTGGAGCACTTCGGCGTTCCAGATTTCCGACTGCAGCTGGTTGCGCAGGATCGCCGCGTCCACCTGGTTCTCGCGGCCCAGCTTGGCCACCTCGATCTTGTCCAGCTCGCCCAGCAGCGCCTTGTAGGCGGCCACGGTCTTCTGCTGGCCGGCGGCGCTCAGGTCGTCCAGTTCGCTGTCGTAGCGGTGGTCACCGATCTGGGTGGCGCTGACCGGCGACAGCTGCATCCAGGTGTCCAGGGCGCGCTTGGACAGATCGGCGAAGGCGGCATCGACCGCCGCGTCACCGGCCTGCTGGCTGGTGGCCGGGGTGGAAGCGTTGGTCGGGGCGTCGGCAGGCTGGCAACCGGCCAGCGCAGCGACCAGGGCGAGGGCAAGAAGATGCGGGCGCATCGGCATTCCTGTACGGGGTCAAACCCTGAGCATAGGGCCCCGTCGCTGCTTTGTCCCCGTGCCATAGGATTACCATGGGCGGTTTCAAGGACCCTCCAAAGGAGCGCAGGACATGGAATACCAGGGAAGCTGCCATTGCGGCAGGATCGCATTCACCGTACAGGCCGAGGCGCCGATCAGCGACGTCATCGACTGCAACTGCTCGATGTGCCGCCGTCGCGGCAGCCTGCTGTGGTTCGCCCCGCGCGAGGCGTTCCAGCTGGCCACCGATCCGGCTGACGTGGCCACCTACCACTTCAACAAGGCGCATATCGACCACCACCACTGCCGCCAATGCGGTATCGCCCCCTACAGCGAAGCGATCGATCCGCGTACCGGCACACCGATGGTGGCGGTGAACGTTCGCTGCGTGCCGCAGGTCGATCTGGCCGGTCTTTCGGTGACCTCCTACAACGGAGCCGCGCTGTGAGGCCGCTGTGCGCGTGGACGCGCACGCTGGCAGTGCCGGTGCTGCTGTTGGCACTGGCAGCCTGCGCCAAGAACGGTGAGCGCGCTGCAGAGGCGGGCGCGACCGCGGCCGATGCCGCTATTGCTTCGCCGGAAGGCGCATTCCTGGCCTACGAACATGACGTGCAGGTGCAGCTGGAGGCGGCGCAGATCGCACCGCGCATCCAGCAGATCGCCCAGGCCTGCCAGAGCGCGAAGTTCGGCGACTGTGCAGTGTTGCAGGTCGACCAGCGCGGCGGCGAGCAGCCCAGCGGTGAAGTGAAGGTGCGCATCGCGCCGAAGGGCACCGAGCCGCTGATCGCGATGGCCGGTGAGGGCGGCACGCTGCAGTCGCGCAACACGCGCGCGGAGGACCTCGCGCAGGAAGTAGCGGACACCGCGCTGACCAAGTCCCGGCTGGAGAAGGAACACGCGCGGCTGTTGTCCTACCAGGACCGCAAGGACCTGAAGATCGAGGACCTGATGGCGATCACCACGCGGCTGTCGGAGATCGAAGCAGGCGTCGAGCAGGCCAACAAGGATGCCGCACAGCAGCGTCGGCGCATCGATACCCAGCTGGTGACGATCCACTTCGACACCACCTCGGGCCAGCGCAGCCGCAGCGAGATCGGCGAGGCGCTGAGCGAGTCGGGCAGCATCCTCAGCGGCAGCATTGCGTTCCTGATCCGCGCCGTCGCCGCGTTGCTGCCGGTGGGTGTGCTGGCCCTGGTCGTGGCCTGGGGTGTGCGGGCGTGGTGGCGTCGCCGCCGTCGCACGCTGCCGCCCACCCGCTGAGGTGACGGCTGATGCCGGCAGGGAGCCGGCGTCAGCCCTCGTCGGTCTCGTACTCGACGAACACATCCAGCTCCAGCGCCAGTTCCTGCACCGCGTCGCGCACCTTCTGCGCGGTGCTTTCATTGCCGACTTCCACTTCCAGCTCGTGGATGCCCGGGCCGATGTCATCGGACAGCCCCGCCGAACTGGAATCGTCGTCGTCCATGTGCGGCATCAGGTCGTCGGTTTCCTCGACATGTTCGATGCCCTCCAGGCCGAGCAGCAGGTCGCTGATGGCGCGGGCGTCGTCTTCGGTTCCGGTGATGCGCAGTCGCAGCATGGCCATGGCGTAGGTACGTTGTGGAGTTGCCTGCAGCCTAGCCAGCGCCGGGCAAAGAACGGGTGAGGGCGCAGTCAGGCGCGTGTGGCCGGGCGTCCGAGCAGGCTGTCCGGCAATGCGGGAATCGGCGTGCGTTCGTCCTGCGCCTGCTCCAGCAACCAGTCGATGAACAGGCGTGCGGCCGGGCTCGGCGGTTGTCCTTCGGCATGCACCACGTGATACGCATAGCGCGCCTTCAGCGCCGGGCCGGGCAGGCGTACCACCTCGTAGCGCTGCAGGTAGGGCTGCGCGATGTGGGTACGTGCCAGCACCGCGCCCATGCCGTACACCGCTGCACGCATCGCATCGGTGCTGTCGGCGAAGGTGTGCATCGGCGGCAGCGGCGAGGGCGGGCGCACGCCGGCATGACGGAACCAGTCGCGCCAGCCCTGCGGCGACAGGTCGGTCAGCAGCGGCAGGTCGGCGATGCGCGCCGGATCGACCAGTGCTTCGACCCCGGCCAGCGCCGGCGAGGCCACCGGGAACAGGTAGTCGTCCATCAGGTGCTGCGCACGCAGGCCCGGCCACTGGCCCAGACCGTAGCGGATGCCGACTTCCGGCCCATTGTCGTCGTAGCGATCCAGGCCGCTGCCGGTGTGCAGCTCGATGCGGATGTGCGGATGGGCCTGGGTGAAGCGCGGCAGCCGTGGCAGCAGCCAGCAGTAGGAGAGCGAGCGCAGCGTGGTGATCCGCAACGGCACGCTGTCGGCATCCGGCTGCAGGTGATGGGCGACGGCCGCGACATCGGTGAAGGCGGCGCTGGCGGCGTCGGCCAGTTGCCGGCCCTCGGCGGTCAGGCGCACGCCGCGGGCGTGGCGCAGGAACAGGCGTACTTCCAGCACTTCTTCCAGCCGGCGCACATGGTGGCTGACCGCGCTGGCGGTCAGGTGCAGCTCCTGCGCGGCCTGGGCGAAGTTCTGGTGGCGCGCGGCGACCGCGAACACGGCCAGTGCGGGGAGCAGGGAAGGGCGTAGCTGCATGTCGAGCCTCAAGCCATATTTGTGGCTGGCAGCGATACTACGCGCTTGTGCGGCAGGCGTCTGCGCCCGATCCTGTCTGCCTTGACGAGGAATTGACGATGGACGGAGGCGAGGCATGAATGCGGTCCCACAGGCAGCCGAGCGCGACTGGCGCACACCGCTGGAGTTGACCCTGCTGGGCGCCATCTGGGGCTGCTCGTTCCTGTTCATGCGGGTGGCGGTGCCGTCGTTCGGCCCGTTCGCGCTGGTCGAGGTGCGGCTGGTGCTGGGCGCGCTGGTGCTGCTGCCGTTCCTGTGGCGTGCCCGCGCGCAGTTCCCACCGCGGCGCTGGCTGTGGCTGGCACCGATCGGGCTGATCAACTCGGCGCTGCCGTTCGTGCTGTTTGCCTACGCGGCCGAGCGAGCCCCTGCGGCGATCGGCGCCATCTGCAATGCGATGACCGTGCTGTTTGCCGCGCTGATCGCCTTCCTGTTCTTCGGCGAGAAGATCGGCATGCGCCGCGCGGGCGCGTTGCTGGTCGGCTTCGCCGGCGTGGTGGTACTGGCCACGGCCAAGGTCTCGGGCCTGAGCATCGGCACTGCAGTGCTGGCTGGTGCGGCGGCTTCGTTGCTGTACGGCCTGGGCGTGAACCTGGTGAAGCGGCACATGACCGGCCTGCCTTCGGCGGCGGCCGCTGCTGCAACGCTGTCGTGTGCCTCGCTGTGGATGTTGCCGATGGCGGTGACCCACTGGCCGCAGGCGGCGATTCCGCTGAAGGCGTGGGGCGCGGCGATTGCCTTGGGCGTGGCCTGCACCGGGCTGGCGTTCCTGATGTTCTACCGCCTGATCGGTCGTATCGGCCCGTCGCGGGCGTCGACGGTGACCTACCTGATTCCGCTGTTCGGCGCGGCGTTTGCGTGGTTGTTCCTGGGTGAGCCGGTGACGTTGCAGATGTTGATTGCCGGTGTGTTGATTCTGGGGAGCGTGGCGGTGAGTCAGAAGGGCTGAGCGCGCCGACGCACTGGTAGTGCCGGGCGCTGCCCGGCAGCTCTTTTCCACGCCTGCGGAGAGGTGTCACTTTCTTTGCTCGTGCAAAGAAAGTAACCAAAGAAACACGCCGCCAGGCCGCGAGCCGGTGCTGCGCACCGGTGCCCTGCGCTCCTCGGCCCGTCGAGGGACGGCGCGGGAACTCGCTGCGCTCAGACACCCGCGCCTCTTCGCCCTCGCCAGACCTGCGGTGCTCGGCTCGCTCAAGGCGGACTGGAAGGTCAAGATCAACAGTAAAAGCATCCACGCATTGCGTGGATCTTCTGGGTGCAGCTGTGGCGTTTGAACTGGGTCCGCCTTGGGCGACCCGAGCATCGCAGGGGAATCAGGGGCGAAGAGGTGCCGATGTCCTGTAGAGCCGACTGTTAGTCGGCTGCCTTCTGCACACCGTCCCCTGATTCACGGAGAAGCGCAGGGGACCGGCGTGCGAAGCACGGCGGCTCGCGACCTGGCGGCGCGTTTCTTTTGGTTACTTTTCTTTGCGTACAAAGAAAAGTAACGCCCATGAACAGTGAAGCACCTTCAGCACGCGTCACGCGCAGGAAACCATCAGCGCACCGGCACCGGAATATTGCACAGATCGATATGCCCGGCCGGGCGCTTGTAGAAATCATCCACGCGGTTGCGCCGCGCCTCCACCGTATCGGCGAAGGTCTTCGAGTCGGTACGCAGTACCTGGATCGGCGTGCGCTCGGCTGCCGGCACGTCGCTGGCGCGGCGGATCGACACGATCGGCGTGCGCAGTGTCGGGTCGGTGTAGAAGCCCATCGGCGCCGGCCCGCGCGGCGTCGCGCTGAGCAGCTCCATGCCCTTCAGCACGCGACCGACCAGGGTGATGTTGCGGTCCAGCTGGCGCGGCGACTGTCCGGTCACCACGTACAGTTCGGCACCGATGCTGCTGTCTTCCTCGTTGCTGCGGCCCGCGCCCAGCATGCCGTAGCAATGTGCCAGCCAGGCCTTGCCGGCCTGCGGGTCCTGGCCGACCGGGAAGCCGTCGACAAAACCGGTCTGCGCGGCCCAGCCATCACGGTCCGGCAGCACGCTGACCTTCAGGCCGGCGCTGGCGCGCTCGAACTCGGCCGGCAGCTTGCGTGCGGCACTGCCGAACGGCTTGGCCTTGGCTGCGTCATCGGCGTCGGCATCGCCGAACTGCACCACGAAGTTGTCCTGCGAACGGTAGATGCTGGTGCCGTCCCAGAAATGCTCGTGGGCGAAGGTCTGGATGTTGGCGACATGGCGCGGGGCGAACTGCGGTGCCAGCTCGATGATGACCCGACCGGCCGGCAGGTCCATGTACAGCAGGTTGGCCGGGTCCGGGGTGCGCCAGTCGCTGGCCGCCGAGGCGTCGAGGATCTGCTGAGGGCTGCGGTAGGGCGTGGCCGCGCTGGCCAGGGCGGGCAGCAGGCAGGCCAGGGCGAGGGCGGTCAGGGCAAGGCAACGGCGGTGCGGCATGGGAACCCCGGAACATGAACGAGGCTTCGATTCTGCGCGAGCCGCGCAGCGGCGCCAACCGGGAGAGTGACTAACGACACATTCGCTATACCGAACTTCGCACTACTGTGGACTTCAACGTAGTGGAGGGCCGGTCATGTCCGAGGACGATGTCCACCTGAAGAAGTTCCAGAAGGAGCTCAGCGCCGGAACGGTGTCGCTGGCCCTGCTGGCGGTGCTGGCCCGGGCCGGGGAGCCGCTGTACGGCTACCTCATTGCCAAGGAGCTGGAGCGGGTGGGCGAGGGCGTGCTGAGCGGCAAGCAGAGCGCGCTGTACCCGGTACTGCGCAACCTGGAGGGCGCCGGCCTGCTGGAAAGCCATGTGGAACCTTCCAGCAGCGGGCCGCCGCGGCGCTACTACCGCATCAACGAACGTGGCCGCGAGGTGCTGGCGCAGTGGCGCCAGGCCTGGCAGGCCACCCGCGATTCCGTCGATTCCGTGTTGGAGGGGGTACCGCAATGAACGACCCGAGCCTGGCAGGCCGCGCCCTGCCTACGACCATCCCGCAGTACCTGGCGCAGCTGCGCGCGGCGCTGGAAGGTGCCGATCCGGCGATGGTGCAGGACGCGCTGTACGACGCCGAGGAATACCTGCGCTCGGAGCTGGCGGCGCAGCCCGGCCGCAGCGAGGCCGAGGTGATCGCCGACGTTGCCGGCAGCTATGGCGCGCCGGATGAAGTGGCCGACATCTACCGCGAGACCGAAGTGACGGTGAACCGCGCGCTGCGTACGCCGCGTGCGGATACCGCGCCGGTGCTGCGTGCAGCGGCGGAAGCCAGTGGCGTCGAGCCGGCCTCACCGCCGCAGGCGCCGGTGCAGCGTTCGCTGCTGGCGCGCTTCTTCGGCGTGGTGACCGATCCGCACACCTACGGTGCGCTGTTCTACATGCTGCTGTCGCTGGCCACCGGCATCTTCTTCTTCACCTGGGTGGTGACCGGCCTGTCATTGTCGCTGGGCCTGCTGATCCTGATCATCGGCATTCCGCTGACCGTGCTGTTCTTCGGCTCGGTGCGCGGGCTGGCGCTGCTGGAAGGACGGCTGGTGGAAGCGCTGCTGGGCGAGCGCATGCCGCGCCGCCCGCGTTACACCGACCGCAGCCGCACCTGGCTGCAGCGCATCGGCGACATGTTCACCGATGGCCGTACCTGGCTGACGCTGCTGTACTTCGTGCTGATGCTGCCGCTGGGCGTGATCTACTTCACCATCGCGGTGACGCTGCTGTCGCTGTCGCTGAGCCTGATCTGGGCGCCGGTCGCGGCGATCTTCAGTGGTGACATCCCCGGCGTGTACATCAACGACGTGAATGTGCTGCCGATGGCGGCCTCGCCGCTGGTGGCGATCGCGGTTGCTGCGGCGGGCGCACTGCTGCTGGTGCTGACGATGCACCTGGCACGCGGCATCGGCAAGCTGCATGGGCTGATTGCCAAGAACCTGCTGGTGCGGTTGTAACAGGCCAGGGGTCGGATCCCTGTTCGCAGAACAGGGCTCTGACCCCGGATCCCATCATGCTGGGGTCAGAGCCCTTTCCGTTGGAAAGGGATCCGACCCCGGGCGGGGCATTACCCCGCCTTGCGCCGCAACGGGGTGACGTTGCTCTTCTTCTTCGCGGCCTTCGCCGCCGGGGCTTCGGCATGCGCGGCGAAGAAGTCGCGCACCTTCGGGTACACCACCTCGCGCCAGCGACGGCCGCTGAAGATGCCGTAGTGGCCGGCACCTTCGACGATGAAATGCTCACGGCGGTCCGCAGTGATGCCGGTGCATAGCGCCTGCGCGGCTTCGGTCTGACCAAGGCCGGCGATGTCGTCCAGCTCGCCTTCGATGCTCAGCAGCGCGGTATCGCGGATCGCCGACGGATCGACCTTCTCGCCGTTGACCACCCACTCGCCACGCGGCAGCAGGAAGTCCTGGAACACCACGCGGATGGTATCGAGGTAGTACCTGGCCGGCATGTCCAGCACCGCGTTGTACTCGTCGTAGAAACGACGGTGCGCGTCGGCGTCTTCCAGGTCGCCCTTGACCAGGTCGGTGTAGAAATCCCAGTGCGAGCTGAAGTGGCGGCTCGGGTTCATCGACAGGAAGCCGGCGTGCTGCAGGAAGCCCGGGTACACGCGGCGGCCGGCACCCGGATAGCTGGCCGGCACGGTGTGGATGACGTTGTTCTCGAACCACGACAGCGGGTTCTGCGTGGCCAGGTTGTTCACTGCGGTCGGGCTGCAGCGCGCATCGATCGGGCCACCCATCATCACCAGCGTGCGCGGCGTCGGTTCACCACGGCTGGCCATCAGTGAAACCGCGGCCAGCACCGGTACGGTCGGCTGGCACACGCTCACCACGTGCAGGCGTTCGACGCCGAGGTGGCGGATGAACTCCTGGATGTAGGCGATGTAGTCATCCAGCCCGAACTCGCCTTCGCTGGCCGGCACCATGCGCGCGTCGACCCAGTCGGTGACGTACACGCGGTGGTCGCGCAGCAGCGTGCGCACGGTGTCGCGCAGCAGCGTGGCGTGGTGGCCGGACAGCGGCGCCACCACCAGCACGAACGGCTGGTTGAGCATGGTGTGCAACTGGTCGGCTTCATTGCTGTGGCGCTTGAAGCGCAGCAGCTTGCAGAACGGCTTGCTCACTTCCTCGTGCACGACGATCGGCACGCGCTCGCCATCGACGTCGATTTCGTTGATGCCCCACTCGGGCTTCTCGTAATCCTTGCCGATGCGGTGGAAGAGTTCATTGACCGCCGCCAGGCGATCAGCACCGGGCATCTGCGACCACCAGTGGCCCTGGTTGGCGAAGAATCTGGCGTTGGCCTGGGCCTGGTGCACCCAGGGGGCGAGCAGGTTGCGGGTCAGTTCGTGCAGTTGATAGAGCATGACGACCGAATATGTATGGTCATATGTTGCCGCGCAGCATATCCCATCCGGGTGTCCCGCAGGTTAAGTCGGCTGAAAATAATGAATCCGGATTCACATCCGTTCCAGCGCGGCCGCATCGCCCGCCAGGGCGGGGCCGAGCCAGCAGTGCGACCCTACCGGCTGCAGGCCCTGGCGGGCCAGCGTGCGGCGGTACCAGCGTGCCGGTCGGGCCTGGAAGCCGTCGTGGTCGCCTTCGAACGCGTCCTCGGCGGCGAAGGTCTCCAGGAAGGCCACGCCGCCGGTCAGCTCGGCCACGCCGGCCAGTCCTGCACGCAGCTCGCGGTCGGGCACGTAGTGCATCACGTCCGAACACACCAGCAGGTCGACCGGGGCGCAGGGCCGCAGCCAGGCGAAGTCGCCGAAGCGGGCCAGGTGCAGGTTGCGGGTCCTGCCGTAGCGGCGCACAGCGTACTCGCTGCTGTCGAAGCCGAGATATTCGACCTTCGGACGCAGCTTCAGCAGCGGCGCGCGCCAGGCGCCTTCACCGCAGCCGATATCCAGCACGCTGCGGATCGGCCGCTCCAGGTAGTACTCGGCGCTGGCCACGGCCAACGCCACCTTGCGCGCCAGGCGGGCGCTGCCGCCGATGTCGGCACGGCGGTACCAGCGTTGGAAGTAGGCGGCGTCGTATGTCTTGTCCATGGGGCGGTGCGCGATCGGGGAAAACGGCGCCTATCGTACGGTGTTGCGGCGCGCCATGCGTCGATGTGTCGCGGCGGGCGTGCCTGCGGCGGCTTCGCCACGGCATGCGAGAATGGCCGCCAACCTACGCCAGCCGCCGGAGCGAGCGCATGCAGAGCTACTACTGGGTCAAGACCTTCCACATCGTGTTCGTGGTGGCGTGGATGGCCACGGTGTTCTACCTGCCGCGCATCCTGGTGAACCTGGCCGAGACCGCGGGCCAGCCGGCGGTGACCGAGCGCCTGCAGCTGATGGGCCTGCGCCTGTACCGCTTCGGCCACTCGATGTTCGGCCTGGCGTTCCTGCTCGGCCTGGTGCT
Organism: Stenotrophomonas maltophilia D457; assembly: GCF_000284595.1. Lineage (GTDB taxonomy): Bacteria > Pseudomonadota > Gammaproteobacteria > Xanthomonadales > Xanthomonadaceae > Stenotrophomonas > Stenotrophomonas muris. The sequence continues at coordinate 1,475,732 of NC_017671.1, forward strand.
GTGGCTGGGCTACAAGGTCATCCCCGATTTCCCGACCATGGTGGCGCCGGGAGCTGCCGGCTGGCTGCACGCCAAGCTGGGGCTGGTGGTGGTGCTGCTGGTGTACTTCGGCTGGACCGGCCGCCTGCTCAAGGGCGTGGCCAAGGGCCGGGCGCTGCCGTCGTCGCGCGCGCTGCGCTGGATCAACGAGATCCCGCTGCTGGCGTTCATTCCGATCGTGTGGCTGGTGCTGGCCAAGCCGTTCTGAGGCGGGGTCACCTGCGTCCGGTAGATCCACGCCATGCGTGGATGCTGTCAGGGCGCAAACGAAGGAGCCGGGCAAATGCCCGGCTCTTTCATTTCTGCAATCACCTCGTGTTGCCGGCCAGCGGCCGGCACTACCGGGCTTAGGCTGCTTCGTACGTGCCGTAACTGCGCAGGCGCGTGTAGCGCTGTTCCAGCAGCTGTTCGGTGGACAGCTTGTCCAGCGCGTCCAGTTCGTTCAGCAGCACGGCCTTCAGGCGCTTGGCCATCTGCGTCGGGTTGCGGTGGGCGCCACCGGTCGGCTCGCGCACGACCTTGTCGACCAGGCCCAGGCTCTTCAGGCGCGGCGCGGTCAGGCCCAGCTGTTCGGCCGCTTCCTTGGCCTTGCCCGCGTCCTTCCACAGGATCGAGGCGCAGCCTTCCGGGGTGATGGTCGAGTACACCGCGTATTCCAGCATCACGGTGCGGTCGCCCACACCCAGTGCCAACGCACCGCCGGAGCCGCCTTCACCGATCACGGTGCAGATGATCGGCACCTTCAGCTCGGCCATCTCGATCAGGTTGCGCGCGATCGCTTCGGACTGGCCGCGCGACTCGGCGTCGATGCCCGGCCAGGCGCCGGCGGTGTCGATCAGGGTCAGCACCGGCAGGCCGAAGCGCTCGGCCATCTTCATCAGGCGCAGTGCCTTGCGGTAACCCTCCGGCTTGGGCATGCCGAAGTTGCGCTTGATCTTTTCCTTGGTGTCGCGGCCCTTCTGGTGGCCGATCACCATTACCGCGCGGCCATTGATGCGGGCCAGGCCGCCCATGATCGCCTTGTCGTCGGCGAAGGCGCGGTCACCGGCCAGCTCCTGGAACTCATCGAACATGACGCGGAGGTAGTCGGCGGTGTACGGGCGCGACGGGTGGCGGGCCAGCTGCAGCACCTGCCACGAGGTCAGGTTGCGGAAGATCTGCGCGGTGCGCATGCGCAGCTTGTCCTGCAGCGCGTGCACTTCCGCCTCGACATTGACCGCCGGCCCGGCACTGGCGTTGCGCAGCTCCTGGATCTTGGCTTCCAGGTCGGCGATGGGTTGCTCGAAGTCGAGGTAGTTCGGATTCATCGGAAGCCGTCGTGTAAAGAAGGGGGGAATTCTAGCCGAATGCGTGCAAACCACCCGTACGCCTTCGTCTGGAAGGCGACGGTAGCGCAGCCGGGCAGGGGGCGCCAGTCAGCTCAGGGCACCACCAGGGCGCTGCGGCCCATCAACTGGCTGCGCTGGGAGACGAAGTCGTTGTAGGCCTCGTTGGCTTCCCGGCCAAGGCCGCTGCCCAGGGTGGCAGTGGCCGAGGTGAAGGCCATCTGCGCGGCGAAATCCTGCTTGCGCAGGGCCTTCTGTTCATCGGCGGTGGTGGCCTTCAGCCAGCGCGCGTAGACCTCGCGCAGGGGCGCGGCGTGGGCCTCGAAGGCCGGCACCAGCGCCGGCAGGCTGGCCGGGGCCGGTTCCAGGCTGTAGGCCGGGGCCACGTAGCCACCTGGCTGTTCGCGCTTGAACGCGCCGGGCTCGCCCATGCCTTCTTCCACGTAAGCGATGAAGTCGGGAGCGGTGAACACCTTGGCCACGATCTGGCCGCCGCTGGAATCAACGTGGGCCACCACCTTTTCCTTGGGGAAGGGTTCGCGCACGCCGTAGGTCCAGGTCTTGTCGATGAACAGGTCGTGGCGCTTCTCGAACGGGCCTTCGAAGTCGACGCCGCCGAGCTGGATACCGCTGTTGCCGACGCCGAAGTTCTTCACCTTGCTCTCGTCGGTGACGTAGATCTCGCGGGCGATCACGTACTCGCTGAGGGTCGGATTGATCAGCCCGCCACGACCGTCGACGTAGACGATGAAGCGCACATCACCGAGCTTGTCGGTATGCAGGCGATGCTCGCCGACAGCGAGCGAGACCGGGCGCGAGCCCTGTGCGGCCACCGGCAGGTCCTGGCCGTCGATGCTCAACGCCAGCGGCGTGTCGGTCGGGTTGTCGATCTGGAACTCGATCTTCGACGGGGAGCAGGCGGCCAGGGCCAGTGCGGCAGCGAACGGGAACAGCAGGGTCTTCATCGGCAATCGTCCTTGATACTTGGAACGGGGAAACAGGGGAGACAGGACAGCGAGGGAGCCAGCCTCAGCTGGCCCATGGCGGGCTGTAGCGCACCTTCAGCGTGCGCACGGCCGGGTCGGCGCGCAGCGCCTCCATCAGCTTGGAATCGATGCGTACCGCGCTCTGCCCGGACACATCGAGCATGCCGGCGACGCCGCCGTGCGGCCCCTTCAGCAGCAGGTCCAGGCGCAGTGGCGTCCGTCCCGGGCGATGGCGGTCGAGCAGCGCATCGATGCGCTCCCAGACCGGGCGCTGCTGGCGCAGGTCCAGGCGCAGCGACAGCCGCGTGGCGTAGTTGGCGCAGACCTCATCGAAGTCCCAGCACTGGCGGATGCGCAGCGCGAAGCCGCCATTGAACTCGTCCTCGCGCAGGCCGCCCTTGACCACCAGGATGCGGTCCTTGGTCATCAGGTGGCCGAACTCGGCCATCGCGTCGGAGAACGCGCTGCACTCGACGCGGCCACGTCCGTCCTCAAGCTGGATGAAGATCTGGCTCTCGCCCTTGCGGCGCACGCCGACCACCTGGCCGGCCAGCACCGTCTGCACCTCCGGGCGCCAGCGCTTTTCGCCGCCGCCGCCACCACCGCTGTTGGCGCTCCAGATCTTCTCCACCGAACCCAGGTCATTGCCGACCAGATCGCGCACATCGTCGCGCCAGGGATCGAACGGGTGGCCACTGAGATAGAAGCCCAGCGTGTCGCGCTCGCCGTTCAGGCGCTGCAGCAGCGGCCACTCCTCGGCTTCGGGCAGGTCCAGCTGGATCGTGGTCGCGCTCGGGTCCGGGCCACCGAACAGCGAGTTCTGTCCCGAAGCCCGCTCGCGGGCCATCTGGTCGGTAGCCTTGATCACCTCCGGCAGCTGCAGCATCAGCGAGGCACGGTTGCGGCCGAGCTCGTCCAACGCACCACAGTTGATCATCGCTTCCAGCGTGCGCCTGTTGAGCTTGGCCGAACCAACGCGCGTGCAGAAGTCGAGCAGGTCCTTGAACGGGCCGCCCTTCAGCCGCTCCTCGACCACCGCCTCGCAGGCACCCTGGCCGACGCCCTTGATCGCCCCGAGGCCGTACTGGATGGTGTCCGGCGTCACCGCTTCGAACATGAAGGCCGACTGGTTCACCTTGGGCGGCAGCACGGTCAGGCCGAGGTTGCGCACCTCGTCGAGGAAGCCGACCACTTTGTCGGTGTTGTCCAGATCGGACGACAGCGTGGCCGCCATGAACTCAGCCGGGTAATGGCGTTTCAGCCAGGCGGTCTGGTAACTGACCAGCGCGTAGGCAGCGGCGTGCGACTTGTTGAAGCCGTAGCCGGCGAACTTCTCCATCAGGTCGAAGATTTCGTCGGCCTTGGGGCCATCGACGCCGCCCTTGGCTGCACCTTCGCGGAAGATCTCGCGGTGCTTGGCCATTTCGGCCGGTACCTTCTTGCCCATCGCGCGGCGCAGCAGGTCGGCGCCGCCCAGCGAGTAGCCGCCGACGATCTGCGCCATCTGCATGACCTGCTCCTGGTACACCATGATGCCGTAGGTGTCCTTCAGGATGGCTTCGGTGCGCGGATCGGGATAGATGATCTCTTCCTGGCCGTGCTTGCGCGCGTTGAAGGAGGGAATCAGGTCCATCGGGCCGGGGCGGTACAGCGACACCAGCGCGATCAGGTCTTCGAAACGGTCGGGGCGCGCGTCCTTCAGCAGGCGGCGCATGCCCGAGGATTCGAACTGGAACACCGCGCCGGTGTTGCCGTTGGCGAAGATGTCCCTGTAGGTGGGCGTGTCGTCCAGCGGGATCGCGGCGATGTCCACCGGCGGGATGCCGGCGCGCTCATGGCGCTTGTTGATCGCCTTCACCGCCCAGTCGATGATGGTCAGCGTGCGCAGGCCCAGGAAGTCGAACTTCACCAGGCCCACTTCTTCCACGTCGTTCTTGTCGAACTGGGTGACCGGGTTCTTGCCGAGGCCGTTCTCGTCGTGTTCGGCGTACAGCGGGCAGAACTCGCTCAGCGGCTCGGGCCCGATCACCACGCCACCGGCGTGCTTGCCGGCGTTGCGGGTCAGGTCTTCCAGCTGCAGCGCCAGGTCGATCAGGTCGCGGACATCGTCCTCGGTCTCGTAGCGCTGGATCAGTTCGGCCGACGCCATCTCAGAGCTCGGGCCTTCCTTGCCCTTGCCCAGCGCATCTTTCAGGTGGATGCCGAGGATGTTCGGGATCAGCTTGGAGACGCCGTCGACCAGACCGTACGGGAAGCCGAGCACGCGGCCGGAGTCGCGCACCACCGCCTTGGCGGCCATGGTGCCGTAGGTGATGATCTGGCTGACGCGCTCGCGCCCGTACTTGCGGGCGACGTAGTCGATCACCTCGTCGCGGCGGTCCATGCAGAAGTCGATGTCGAAGTCGGGCATCGACACGCGTTCCGGGTTCAGGAAGCGCTCGAACAGCAGGTTGTACGGCAGCGGGTCCAGATCGGTGATCTTCAGCGCCCACGCCACCAGCGAACCGGCACCCGAACCACGGCCGGGGCCGATCGGAATACCCTGGTTCTTGCCCCACTGGATGAAGTCGGCCACGATCAGGAAGTAGCCCGGGAAGCCCATCTTGATGATGGTGTTGAGCTCGAATTCCAGGCGCTCGAAATACTCTTCGCGGGTCTTGCCCGGCGCCAGCGGATTCTTCTCCAGGCGCTCTTCCAGGCCATCGCGCGACATCTTCTGGATCCAGGTGTCCAGCGTCTCGTCGTCCGGCACCGGGTAGTTGGGCAGGAAGTAGGTGCCCAGCCGCATCTCGATGTTGCAGCGCTCGGCCAGCGCCAGCGTGTTGTCGATCGCATCGGGGATGTCGGCGAACAGCGCGCACATCTCCTCGGCCGACTTCAGGTACTGCTGGTCGCTGTATTCGCGCGGGCGCTTGGGGTCGTCCAGCACGCGGCCGGTGGAAATGCACACGCGCGCTTCGTGCGCGCTGAAGTCCGACGGCGACAGGAAGCGCACGTCGTTGCTGGCCACCACCGGCAGGCCACGCTGGCCGGCGGCCATCAGCGCGAACTGGTTGAAGGTTTCCTCGCCCTCGCGGCCGGTGCGGGTCAGCTCCAGGTGCAGGCCATCGCCGAACACGCGCTGCCAGTCGGCCAGCTGCTGCTCGGCCAGTTCATGCTTGCCGTCCAGCGCCAGGCGCCCGGCCAGGCTCTGCCGCCCGGCCAATGCGAACAGGTTGGCGTTGCCGGCCTTCAGCCAGTCCGGGTGCACGGCCACGCCGCCCTCGGGGCGATGGCCTTCCATCCAGGCGCGGGTCAGCAGCCGCGACAGGCTCAGGTAACCCTCGCGGTCGCGGCACAGCAGGGTCATCCGCCACGGGTCCTGGCCTTCCTCGGCGATCAGCACGTCGGCACCGGCGATCGGCTTGATGCCCACGCCTTCGGCGGCCTTGTAGAACTTGACCAGGGCGAACAGGTTGTTGAGGTCGGTCACCGCCAGCGCGGGCAGGCCGAGTTCGACCGAGCGCGACAGCAGGTTGGCCTGCTTGGCCTTCTTCGGGTCCGCCTGGTCCGGTTTGGCCGGCACACGGATGGTGGAGTCCGCCAGCGAGAACTCGGTGTGGACGTGGAGATGTACGAAGCGGGAGTTGGACATGCCGGACCAGGTTGGAGCGCGCGGGCCCCGGGTGCTGACGGACGATCGTCGCCGGGGTCGGGAAGCGCTGGAATGCCCGGTCAGGGTAGCGAGGGCAGGGGGTTGCCACAAGGCTTGACAGGGGCACGGCGTGGCGCCGGATTCAGGCGTGAGGGAGGCCGCCTTCTGTAGAGCCGAGCCCATGCTCGGCTGTCCACAGCAGCCGAGCATGGGCTCGGCTCTACAACTCCAGCAGGCTCAGGCGATGGCCGCCGCCTGCGTCAGGCCCAGGCACTCACGCACCGGGGCGAAGCTGCGCCGGTGCTCCATGCAGGGGCCGTGCTCGCGCAGGGCGGCCAGGTGGGCCGGGGTGCCATAGCCCTTGTGCTGTTCGAAGCCGTACTGCGGGTGGCGGGTATGCACGTCCTGCATGTAACGGTCGCGCGAGACCTTGGCCAGGATCGAGGCGGCCATGATCGCGCGGTCGATGCCATCGCCGCCGACCAGCGCCTGCGCCGGCAGCACCAGGCCCTTGGGCACCACGTTGCCATCGATGCGGGCGAAGCCGGCCACATGGGCAACCGCTGCAACGACGTCACGCATGCCCTGCAGGGTGGCCTGGTAGATGTTCAGGCGGTCGATGGTGTCCACGTCCACCAGCACCACGTGCCAGGCCAGGGCACGCTCGATGATGCGGTCATGCAGCTGCTCGCGGCGGGCCGCCGTCAACTGCTTGGAATCGTCCAGGCCGTTGATGCGTGGCCGTGACGGATCGAATACCACCGCCGCCACTGCCACCGGCCCGGCCAGCGGGCCACGTCCGGCCTCGTCGACGCCAGCGACCAGGCGTTCCGGCTCGACCACCGTCGCGCCGTCGAACAGGGCCAGGCTGGCCGCTGCGGCGTGACGGCGGCTCATGCCTGCGCCTGGTCGCGCATCAGCAGTTCGCCGACGGCATCGGCGGCACGCGCCGAAGCATTGCGGCGCAGGCGCTCGTGCAGTCGCACGTACGTGTCCTGCAGGTCGATCACCCGCTGCGGGTGGTCGAACCATTGCTGGATGGCCGCGGCCAGCCTGTCCGGCGTGCAGTCGTGCTGCATCAGCTCCGGCGCCAGGTCCTGGCCGGCCAGGATGTTGGGCAGGGCGAAGCGGTCGACCTTGATCAGGCCCAGCGCCTTGACCAGGCGATAGGTCAGTTCGTTGACGCGGTAACCGACGACCATCGGCCGCTTCACCAGCATGGCTTCCAGGGTCGCGGTGCCGGAGGCCAGCACCACCACGTCGGCGGCGATCATCGCGTTGCGCGCCTGGCCATCCAGCACGTGCGAGTAGGCCACCGGCAACGCCGAGCGCGACAGCTGTTCTTCGATCAGCTGCCGGCAGGCCGGGTTGGCGGCAGGCACCACCACATGCAGGCCCGGAATGCGTTCAGAGACCTGCCAGGCGGCTTCGAAGAAGGGTTCGCCCAGGCGCGAGATCTCGCCCAGGCGGCTGCCCGGCAACACCGCCAGCACCTTGGCCGAGGTCGGCAGCCCGAGCGCGGCACGGGCTTCCTCGCGGTTGCCCTGCAGCGGAATGTCATCGGCCATCGGGTGGCCGACGAAGCGTGCGTCGATGCCGTGCCTGGCATAGATCGGCGGTTCCATCGGGAACAGGCACAGCACCAGGTCCGCGCTGCTGCCGATCTTCTCGGCGCGCTTCTCGCGCCAGGCCCAGACCGAGGGACTGACGTAATGCACGGTGCGCACGCCGCGTTGCTTCAGCCAGCGCTCGATGCCCAGGTTGAAGTCGGGTGCATCGATGCCGATGAACACGTCCGGCTGCCATTCCAGGGCGCGCTGGCGGAACGCCGAGCGCAGCTTGAGCAGCCGCGGCAGGTGGCGCAGCACTTCGGTCAGGCCCATCACCGCCAGCTCGCTGGCATCGTGCCAGGTCTGGCAGCCGGCGCTGCGCATGGCATCGCCGCCAATGCCGGCGAACTCGGCATTCGGGAAGCGCGCCTTCAGTTCACGCACCAGGCCCGCACCGAGCAGGTCGCCGGACGCTTCGCCGGCAACCAGCGCGATCCGCAACGGGCGCTCGCTGAGCACCCGCTGTGCGGGAACGCTGCCGGCCATCGAGGCCAACGGAATCACCGCGGCGCCGGCCGGCGCCTGGCCGGTCGTGCTGCTCATCGCAGCAAGGGCCTCTCGGCGTGCTCGATGAAGTCCAGCATGGCCTTCACGTCATTGCTGTCACGCGCCTGTTCGGTCAGCTGCTGCTTGGCTTCGGCCAACGGCAGGCCGGCCACGTACAGCGTCCGGTAGGCACGCTTGATGGCCGAGATGCGGTCGGCGTCGAAGCCGCGGCGCTTCAGGCCTTCGCTGTTGATGCCGCGCGGGCGGCCCAGCGAATCGGTACCGACCATGGTGAACGGCGGTACATCGCCATTGGTCAGCGCGCCCATGCCGAGGAAGGCATGCGCACCGATGCGGCAGAACTGGTGGGCACCGGCGAAGCCGCTGATGATCACGTAGTCGCCCACGGTCACGTGGCCGGCCAGGGTGGTGTTGTTGGAGAACACGCAGAAATTGCCGACATGGCAGTCGTGCGCCACGTGCGTGTAGGCCAGCATCCAGTTGTCGTTGCCGATGGTGGTGATGCCGCCGCCGCCGCCGGTGCCACGGTTGAGCGTGACGAACTCGCGGAACACGTTGCGGTCGCCGATCACCAGTTCGGTGCGCTCACCGGCGAACTTCTTGTCCTGCGGCTCGCCACCGATCGCGGCGTGGCCGACGAAGCGGTTGTCGCGGCCGATCCGGGTCGGGCCGTGGATGCTGCAATGGGGGCCCACCACCGTGCCGGCGCCGATTTCAACATCGGGGCCGATCAGGGTGAAGGCGCCCACCTGCACATCGTCGGCCAGGCGCGCGGCCGGATCGATGACGGCGGTGGGGTGGATCCGCGGTGCGTTGTCAGTCATTGCTGCCTCCAGTGGATCAGCCCTTGGCGCCGGCGCACATGACCTCGGCCGACGCGACGACTTCGCCGTTGACCTTGGCTTCGCCGTAGTACCAGCCCATGTTGCGGATCAGGCGCTTCATCTGCACGTCCAGCATCAGCACGTCGCCGGGCACGACCTGCTTGTTGAAGCGGGCGTTTTCCACCTTGACCATGTAGAACAGCTTGGACTGCGCATCGCGGCCGAGCGTGAGCTGGGTCATGACGCCGCCGGCCTGCGCCAGCGCTTCGATGATCAGCACGCCGGGCATGATCGGGCGGCCCGGGAAGTGGCCCTGGAAGAACGGCTCGTTGATGCTGACGTTCTTCTGCGCCAGGATGCGCTTGGCCTCGACGTCGAGTTCAAGCACCCGGTCCACCAGCAGGAACGGGTAGCGGTGCGGAAGCAGTTCCTGGATCTGGCAGACATCGATCGGAAGCTGCAGCGAATCGTTCATTCTTTCTCCTTGCCAGCAGCCAGGACGCGGCGAGCCAATGCGTCCAGCTGCTTGAAGCGCGCGGCGTTCTTGCGCCACGTGCGGTTGTCGGTCAACGGGGTGCCGGACGAGTACTCGCCTGGCTCATGGATGGAGTTGCGGACCACCGACTTGCCGGTGATCACGACCTTGTCACAGATTTCGAGGTGGCCGACCACGCCAACGTGGCCGCCAAGCAGGCAGTAGCGGCCGATCTTGGCGCTGCCGGCGATACCGGTGCAGCCGGCGATGGCCGAATGCGCGCCGATCTGCACGTTGTGGGCGATCTGCACCAGGTTGTCCAGGCGCACATCCTCGTCCAGCACGGTGTCTTCCAGCGCGCCGCGGTCGACGCAGGTATTGGCGCCGATCTCGCAATCGTCGCCGATGCGGACGCCGCCGAGCTGCGGCACCTTGATCCACTTGCCAGCGTCCATCGCCAGGCCGAAACCGTCGGCGCCGAGCACGGCACCGGGATGCACGCGCACGCGCTTGCCCAGCGTGACCCGGGTGACCAGGGTCACGCGGGCGATCAGTTCACAGCCGGCATCCAGGCTGCAGTCCTCGCCGATCACGCTGCCGGTGCCGATGATGCAGTTCTCGCCGACCACGCTGCGCGCACCGACCGAAACGAACGGGCCGATATGGGCGCTGGCGGCCACCTGGGCGCTGGGGTCGATGACGGCGCTGGGGTGGATGCCCGGCGGGCGGGTCGGCGCGATGTCGAACAGCGCGGCGATCTTGGCGAACGCGGTGTACGGGTCCTTGGCGACGAGCGCAGTGCCCGGGGCGGCCTCGGCGTCGTCGGCACGCAGGACCACCAGCGAGGCCTGGCTGTCGGCCAGCTGGGCGCGGTAGCGCGGGTTGGCAAGGAAGGTCAGCTGGCCAGGGCCGGCATGGGCGAGGGTGGCCACGCCATGGATGGCGGTGGCGGGGTCCCCATGGACCTGCAGGCCGAACTGCTCGGCGAGTTGCTGGGCGGTGTAGGTGGGAGTATTCACGGCGGGAGTTTAACGTGTGACGCCATTTCGGTCATGCGGGGGGCAGGGCTTGGCGCCTGCCTGGTACGGGCGGGAGGCGGCGGGTGGCCCTGGCCAGGACACGCAAAACCCCCTCCATGGTGCTCGATGGCGCCATCCATGGCGCCAACGGTCCTGTCCAGGGCCACCCGCCGCCTCTGGACAATTTCCCGCGAGCGCGGCCAAAAGCCCATGCCGTGCAGTGTCATCTGCAAAACGAAAACGCCGGGCAATGCCCGGCGCTTCGCACCCCGTCTGGTGGAGAGCCCCCCTTTGTTAAGGGGGGCGCGCCAGCGGCGCGGGGGATAGGTGAAATGCGCGGGCAATTCACCGGAGGTGGATCAGTTCTGAGGAACAACGTTCCTCAGAACTGGCCACCGAACGTGAATTGCAGACGCTCGATCTTGTCATCGTCTTCCTTCTTCAGCGGGAAGGCGTAGCTGATCGAGATCGGGCCGACCGGGGCGCGCCACAGCAGGGCCACGCCGGTGGACACGCGCAGCTCGTTGGCCTTGAAGTTCTGGGTGCCGTTGTAGACGTTGCCGAAGTCGACGAAGGCCGACACGCGTGCCGACGGGCTGTCGAACAGGCGCGGGAAGTAGGCTTCGACCGAACCGACGGTCTTCAGCGAACCACCCAGCGGCTGGCCTTCCGGATAACCGGTGGTGACTTCGCGCGGGCCGAGGGTGTTGTCCTCGAAGCCGCGTACCGAGTTGGTGCCACCGGCGTAGAAGTTCTCGAAGAACGGCAGGCCGCTGGCGGTGACGGTGCGGGTGGTGCCATCCGGATTGGTCAGCGTACGGGTGTAGTCGTTGCCGTAGGCATCGCCGTAGCCGATTTCCGCGCGGGTGTTGATCACCAGCGACGGCATGATCGGCCAGTACTTGCTGATCTGGTAGTTCAGCTTGTAGTACTCGATGGTCGAACCCGGCAGCGTGGTTTCCAGGCCGACGCGCTGGTAGGTGCCGCGGGTCGGCATGAAGTAGTCGTTGCGCGAGTCGCGCGCCCAGCCCAGCTCGGTGCGCCAGGCGTGGAAGGTGCGCTTACCGACCGCGTTGATGTAGTCGATGATCGACTGCGGGGTCGAGCCCTGGTAGGTGGTGATCTGGTTGCTGTCGATGCCGAACATCAGCGAGACGGTATCGGTCTCGGTCAGCGGCACGCCGAACACCACCTGCGCCGAACCATTGGTGCTGTTGTACTGCGCGGTATTGAAGTCGGAGTAGTCCAGTTCGCGCCAGGACAGGTTATAGCCCAGCGACACGCCGTCATCGGTGAAGTACGGGTTGGTGTAGCTGAAGCCGTAGCGCTGCAGGTAGCTGCTGCGCGAGGCTTCGACCGACACGCGGTTGCCGCCGCCAAGGAAGTTGTTCTGCGACAGCTGCACCGAGGTGGTCATGCCGTAGGACTGCGAGTAGCCCAGGCCGAACACGAAGCTGCCCGAGGTGGTTTCCTTGACGTTGTAGACGACGTCGACCTGGTCGTTGCTGCCGCTGACGGCCGGGGTCTCCACTTCCACCGATTCGAAGTAGCCCAGGCGCTGCAGGCGGATCTTGGAGCGGTCGATCGCGGCCTGCGAGTACCAGCTGTTCTCGAACTGGCGCATTTCGCGGCGCATCACCTCATCGGAGGTGCGGGTATTGCCACGGAACAGGATGCGGCGCACCGACACGCGCGGGCCGGGCACGACCTGCATGTTGATGGCGACGGTCTGCTCGGCGCGGTTGGTGGTCGGGATCGGGTTCACCTTGGCGAACGCGTAGCCGATGTTGGACAGCGAATTGGTGATGGTGTCCGAGCTGAATTCCAGCAGGGCACGCGAGAACGTGTCGCCGGACTTCTGGATCACCATGCGCTCGACGTCCTCCTGCGGGAGGATGGTGTCGCCGCTGACCTTGATCTCGGAGATCTTGTACTGCGCACCCTCGGTCACGCCCGCGGTCAGGAACATGTCGCGCTTGTCGGGGCTGATCGAGACCTGGGTGGAATCGATGCTGAAATCGACGTAGCCGCGGTCCAGGTACCAGGAGTTGAGCTTTTCCAGGTCACCGGACAGCTTTTCCTTGGAGTACTGGTCGTCACGGCGGTACCACGACGCCCAGTTGTGCTCCTTGGACTCCCAGGTCTCCAGGATGTCCTTGCTCTCGAACTTTTCGGTGCCGACCAGGTTGACGTGGCGGATCTTGGCCGCCTTGCCTTCCTTGATGGCGATGGCGATGTCCACGCGGTTGCGGTCCAGCGGGCTCACCGTCGGGGTGATGTCGACGTTGTATTTGCCACGGTCGTTGTACTGGCGGCGCAGTTCCTGGGTCACGCGGTCCAGGCTCAGGCGATCGAAGGTGCCGCCCTCGGTCAGGCCGATGTCGGACAGGCCCTTGAGCAGCTGGTCGGACTTGATGTCCTTGTTGCCGGTCACGGTCAGCTTGTTGATCGCCGGACGTTCCTTGACGGTCACCACCAGGATCGTGCCCTGGCGGTCCAGCTGCACGTCTTCGAAGAAGCCGGTCTTGTACAGGGCGCGGATCGTCTCGCCGACCTTGTTGTCGGTGACCGTCTCGCCACGTTCCACCGGCAGGTAGGTGAATACCGTGCCCGAGCTGATGCGCTGCAGGCCATCGACGCGGATGTCGCTGACAGTGAAGGGCTCGGCTGCCTGGGCCAGGGCGGGAGCGCCGGTGACGGCGGCGAGGGCGAGGGCCAGCAGGCGGCGATTGGGGAGTCGCGTCATGTCACGTCCGGTAGGAAGGTCGATTTCATTGGTGCGGGATGCCGACGCTGTAGACGGCAACAACATGGAAAAGTTCATCGCGGGACCAGGCCGAGGATGTCGTTGTAGAACGCCAACCCCATCAGCCCGGCCAGCAACGCCAGGCCGATGTATTGGCCGGCGGCGATGGCACGCTCGCTCAGCGGGCTGCCCTTGACCAACTCGATAAGGTAATACAGCAGGTGGCCGCCGTCCAAGATCGGGATCGGCAGCAGGTTGATGATGCACAGGCTGAGGGACAGCAGGGCAAGGAACTGCAGGAACCAGTCGAGGCCGCGCTTGGCCGAGACATTGGCCACGCGGGCGATGGTGACCGGCCCGGAAACGTTCTGAAGCGAGGCCTTGCCGGTGACGATGCGGCCCATCATGCCCAGCGAGTCGGCCGCCAGGCGGCCGGTTTCGCGTACCGCGACGGTGACCGAGTCCAGGGGACCGTAGCGCAGGAGGGTGTCGTAGGGGGGGCTGAACTTGGTCGGGAACTGAACGCCGATCTGCCACGTGGGGCCGCCCTTGGCGTCCTGGCCCTTGCGTGGCGTCACTTCCAGCGCCAGGCGCTCGCCGCCACGCAGGACCTCGATCATGCCCGGGCCACCGGCACGGCCCAGGGCCTGGATCTCGCCGATCACCTGGTCGGCGCCGTCGATGCGCTGGCCGTCAATGGCCACGATCAGGTCGCCCGGCTGCAGTTGCCCGGCCACCACGGAGTCCGCGGTGAGCGACTCGACCAGCGCGGGCTGCAGCCACGACTGCCAGTACATGCCAGCCAGGATCGGCACCCGCCGCTCATCGAAACCCGCCGGCAGCTGCGACAGCGGCAGGGTGCGCGTGCGCACCTGGTCGGCCGTATCCAGCACTTCCAGCTTCACGTCGCGGCGGTCCATCGCGGCCGCGGTCAGTGCCATGCTGGCCTCGCCGAGGGTGACCACCTGGCGGTCGTCCACGCGCAGCACGCGGTCGCCGCTGGCCAGGCCGGCACTGGCGGCGATGCCGCTGACGCGGCCGACGGTGGGCGAGTAATCCTGCTTGCCGATCACGAACATCGCCCACAGCAGGAGGATGCACAGCAGCAGGTTGGCGATCGGGCCGGCGGCAACGATCGCGATGCGCTGCCAGACGGTCTTGTGGTTGAAGGCCTGGCCGCGCTCGTGCGGGTGGACTTCGACCTCGCGTTCGTCGAGGAACTTCACGTAGCCACCCAGCGGAATGGCGGCGATGGCGAACTCGGTACCATGCCGGTCGCGGCGCGACCACAGCGGCCGGCCGAAGCCGACCGAGAAACGCAGGATCTTGACCCCGCACAGGCGCCCGACCCAGTAATGCCCGAACTCGTGGAACGTGACCAGCAGCCCGAGGCTGACAATCATCCACCAGACCGATCCGATGAAGTCAGTCATGCAGGCTCACAGTGGCGGGCAGGGGCGGCGGCGTCATGCTGGGCGAGGCGGTCGTTCAGGCGGCGTCGATGGCGTTCAGGGTGAGCTGGCGTGCCCGCTGGTCGGCGGACAACAGGACCTCCAGTGTATCGGCTGCTTGCGTCGGCAGTGTTGAAAGAGCGTTAGCAACCAGCGCCGGGATCGTCAGGAAACCGATCCGGCCCTGAAGAAACGCTGAAACCGCCTCCTCGTTGGCAGCATTCAGCACCGCCGGTGCGGTGCCGCCGGCCTGCATGGCCTGCCAGGCCAGGGCCAGGCAGGGGAAGGCGTCGGTGTCCGGGGCCTCGAAATCCAGCCGGCCCTGGGCCAGCAGGTCCAGCCCGGCCACGCCCGATTCGATGCGCTGTGGCCAGCCCAGGCCAACGGCGAGGGTGGTGCGCATGTCCGGCAGGCCCATCTGCGCCAGGGTCGAGCCGTCGACGAACTCGACCAGCGAATGGACCAGGCTCTGCGGGTGCACCAGCACTTCGATGCGCTCACCGGGCACGCCGAACAGGTGGTGGGCCTCGATGACTTCCAGGCCCTTGTTCATCAACGTCGCCGAATCGACCGAGATCTTCGGTCCCATCGACCACTTCGGGTGGGCAACGGCCTGGGCCGGGGTGACCTGGGCCAGTTCGGCGCAGCTGCGGCCACGGAACGGGCCGCCGGAGGCGGTCAGCAGGATCCGGCGCACGCCGGCGCCGTCGACGCTGGCGTCGCGCGAGCGCAGGCACTGGAAGATGGCGCTGTGTTCGCTGTCGATCGGGATGATTTCGGCGCCGGCACGTTCGGCGGTACGGGTCAGCAGTTCGCCGGCCAGCACCAGCGATTCCTTGTTGGCCAGCAGGATGCGCTTGCCGGCGGCGGCCGCGGCCAGGGTCGAGGACAGGCCGGCAGCGCCGACGATGGCCGCGACCACGGTATCGCAGGCGTCGCTGGCGGCCAGCTGGTCCAACGCGGCATGGCCGGCATGGGCTTCGGTGGCCAGTCCGGCGTCGCGCAGGCCGTCACGCAGTTCGGCAAACAGCGATTCGTCGGCGATCACCGCGTGCGCGGGTTTGTGCTGGCGGCACAACGCCAGCAGCCCCTGCACCTGGCGTCCGGCGGCGAGCACGGTCGCCTGGTAGCGCTGCGGGTGGCGGGCGATCACGTCCAGCGTGGAGGCACCGATCGAGCCGGTGGCGCCGAATACGGCGACCCGGCGCAGGTCTGCAGCAGCATTCATGGTCAGAACCCGAAGATTTCCTTGCCCAGCGCGAACACCGGGACGGCGGCGAGGACGCCGTCGACCCGGTCGAGCACGCCGCCATGGCCCGGGATCAGGTGGCCCGAATCCTTGGCGCCCGCGTGGCGCTTGATGAGGCTCTCGAACAGGTCACCCAGCACCGAGGCGAACACGGCCACGACCGCGGTGATCAGCAGGCCCGGCAGGTGTGCGGTATCGATCCCGGCCAGCCAGCCCAGGCCGACGGCCACGGCGACACCGGCCAGCAGGCCGCCGAACAGGCCTTCCCAGGTCTTGTTGGGGCTGATCCGCGGGGCCAGCTTGTGCTTGCCGAAATGGCGGCCGGCGAAGTAGGCGCCCGAGTCGGCCGCCCACACCAGTGCCAGTGCAGCCAGCAGCCACAGGTGGCCCTGCTTGCCCGGCGGATCGCCACCGGCATGGATCAGCACCAGCGCGGCCCAGGCGGGCACGATGGCAAGCGTGCCGGCCAGCATCTTCAGGATGCGCGAGGGCGCCGACGGCTGTGCACCGAAATTGAAGAAGCGCAGCCAGACCAGCGCGGCCAGCCACCAGGCAACGCCGGCCAGCGTGGTTATCTGGAACAGCACCAGCGTGCTGCCATCGGCCCAGACCAGCAGCACCATCAGCAGCAGGTTCAGCACCAGAAGTACGGTGCGTGCCAGGGTGTCTTCGATACCGGCCAGCTTCAGCCATTCCCACAGGCCGATCAGCAGCACCGCAGCGGCGGCGGCGGCCAGCCATTGCGTGGGCAGCAGCAGGATCGCCGCAATGGCAACCGGCGCCATGATCAGCGCGGCGAGGACTCGGGTCTTGGTCATGGGCTGGAAGTCTCGGTGGCCAGTGCGGCAATCTGGGCGCTGGTCAGGCCGAAACGACGCTCGCGGCCGGCATAGGCGTCCAGCGCCTGCTGCAGCTGCCCGGCATCGAAGTCCGGCCACAGGGCCTCGGTGAACCACAGCTCGGTGTAGGCCAGCTGCCACAGCAGGAAGTTGCTGATGCGGGTGTCGCCGCCGGTGCGGATGAACAGGTCCGGCGGCGGCAGGTCGGCAAGGGCGACCTGGCTGCCCAGCAGCGATTCGTCGATCTGCTCGGGCAACAGGCGACCGGCCGCCACTTCGACGGCCAGGGCGCGCGCGGCGCGGGCGATGTCCTGGCGGCCGCCATAGCTGGCCGCGATCGACAGGGTCAGGGTGGTGTTGTCGGCGGTGCGCTGTTCGGCCAGCTGCATGCGGCTGACCAGCCCGGCACCGAAGCGCTCGCGTTCGCCGATGAAGCGTACGCGCACGCCGCGCCGGTGCAGCTCGTCCACCTCGCGGTCGAGCGCGCCGAGGAACAGCTTCATCAACGCATCCACTTCCTCCTGCGGCCGGCCCCAGTTCTCGCTGGAGAAGGCGAACAGGGTCAGCGCCGGAATGCCCAGTTCAAGGCAGCGCTCGATGGTGCGGTTGACCGCGCGCGCGCCGGCACGGTGGCCGATCACGCGGGGGCGACGGCGCTGCTGTGCCCAGCGCCCATTGCCATCCATGATGATGGCAATGTGGCGGGGCAGGGCGGCCGGTAACGGAGGCGGGGCTGAAGGCATCGACTTCAGACCGACAGCAGTTCTTTTTCCTTGTCGGCGACGACCTTGTCGACGTCCTTGATGTTGGCGTCGGTCAGCTTCTGGATGTCGTCTTCGCCGCGCTTCTTCTCGTCTTCGCTGATCGCCTTGTCCTTGACCAGCTTGGCGATTTCCTTGTTCGCGTCCTGACGGATGTTGCGGATCGCGATCTTGGCGCCTTCACCTTCCTTCTGCACCTGCTTGGCCAGCTCCTTGCGGCGCTCTTCGGTCGGCGGCGGCATGTTGATGCGGATCGCGGTGCCGAGGGTGTTCGGGGTGAACTCGGCGTTGTAGAGACCCTTTTCGATCTCCTTGATCATGCCCTTGTCGAACGGCGTGACCAGCAGCGAGTGCGCGTCGGCGTTGGAGATCGAGGCAACCTGGTTCAGCGGGGTGCTGGCGTTGCCATAGGCACTGACCGTCACGCGGTCCAGCAGCGCAGGCGTGGCACGCCCGGTCCGGATGGAGGTGAGGGTGTGCTTCAGAGCGTCGATGCTCTTGGCCATGCGCGTCTGCGCGTTGTTCTTGATGTCGTTGAGCATCGCCCGGTCCTGGATGTATCTGGAATCGGGCGATTATAGGCGAATACGGGACGCTGCCGGGCCTGAATCGGCCCGATCGCCGCTTCGCGCTCAGGCTCAGGCCGGGTCGCGGCCCTGGACCAGGGTGCCGATGTTCGCGCCGTTGAGGATCTTCAGCAGCTCGCCCGGCTGGCCCATGTCGAACACGCGCATCGGCAGGTCGCTGTCGCGGGCCAATGCGAAGGCCGCCGTGTCCATCACTTCCAGGCCGCGGCGGATCACTTCGTCGTAGCTCAGGCTGTCGAAGCGGACCGCATCGCTGTGCTTGTTCGGGTCCTTGTCGTACACGCCATCGACCTTGGTGGCCTTCAGCAGCAGGTCGGCGCCGATCTCGATCGCGCGCAGGGCGGCGCCGGAATCGGTGGTGAAGAACGGGCTGCCGACGCCGGCGGCGAAGATCACCAGGCGGCCCTTTTCCAGGTGGCGGATGGCGCGGCGGCGGATGTAGTCCTCGCACACGTCGTTGATCTTGATCGCGCTCATCACGCGGGCCTTGGCGCCCAGCTTCTCGAGGGCATCCTGCATGGCCAGGGCGTTGATGACCGTGGCCAGCATGCCCATCTGGTCGCCGGTGACCCGGTCCATGCCGCCGGCGGCCAGGCCGGCGCCGCGGAAGATGTTGCCGCCGCCGATCACCAGCGCCACTTCGGCACCGGCCTGCTGGGCTTCGATGACCTCGCGGGCCAGGCGATTGATGACCTTCGGGTCGATGCCGTAGTCCTCGTCTCCCATCAGCGCCTCCCCGGACAGTTTCAGAAGGATGCGGCGATAGGCGAGCTTGGACATGAGGACCTCGGGTGCGTGGAAATCGCGGGCGATTCTACGCGCATGCGGCGTCGTGCCAAAGTGTTTTGTGCACTGCGGCGCAGAATCCGGTCGTTCGCCCCGGTCAAACGGGGCTTCCCGTTCAGCCCAGCTCGGCGCCAGCGGTGGCCGACAGCTCGTCGTGGCCGAGGGCACCTGGCGAGCGGGCGATCACCCGGTTGCGGCCCAGGTTCTTGGAGCGGTACAGCACGTCGTCGGCTGCGCGCAGCAGGTCCTGCACGTCGGCGAAGCGCTCGTAGCCACCCTGGGTGGCCACGCCGGCGGAGAAGGTGACGAACAGCGGCCCGCCCTCCAGCTCGGCCATCGGCGTGGCGACGATATTGGCCAGCACCCGGCGGATCACGTCCAGGGCCACGCTTTCGCTGGTGTTTGGCAGCAGCGCGACGAATTCCTCGCCGCCGAAGCGGGCGACGGTGTCACTGTTGCGCAGCTGGCCCTGCAGCTTGCCGGCGAAGGCGCGCAGTACCTCGTCGCCGGTCAGGTGGCCGTGGGCGTCGTTGATCTTCTTGAAGTCGTCCAGGTCGATGAAGGCCACCGACAACGGCCAGCCCTGGCGGCCGGCGCGCAGGAATTCCTGCTCCAGCACCGCTTCCAGCTGGCGGCGGTTGAGCACGCCGGTCAACGCGTCACGATGGGCCTGGTCGGCGAGGCGCTTGGCGCGCGCCTCGAACTCGTCGGCGCGGCGTCGTGCCTGGTCGGCGTCCTGCAGTTCGCGCAGGTTGCGCAGCGTGGCCAGCTCCTGCGCGTGATCGATCAGCTCGCGCACCCGCGCCGGTGAATTGAGGCCGGCATCAAACAGGCTGGCGATGTCGGGCAGGGCTTCACTGATGCGGGCGAGGACCTGGTCGAAGCGCGCGCTGTCCAGCTCCAGGCGGTCGTGCACCTGCTGCAGGGCGCGCTCACGCGCGGCGTCGGCGTCGCTGTCCAGCCAGATGTCGGCCACCGCGCCGGACAGCTGCACGCAGGCCTGGAACGGCGATTCGGCGACGTCCTCGTCCTCGCTGTGGCTGATGCTCTCCACCAGGTAGCGGGGCAGGCCCCATTGCTCGGCCACCCACGCGCCGACCTCGGCATGGCTGCAGCCCAGTTCCTCGCGTTCGCGGGCGACCAGGTCGATGTTGTCGCGTGCCTCGCGCAGCAGCGGCAGGTAGCGCTCCGACTCGGCCTGGGCCAGGCACAGTACGCCCAGGTCCTGCAGCAGGCCGGCCAGCATCAGTTCTTCCAGCCGGCGCAGGCCGCGCGCCTGGCCCAGCTGGCTGGCAGCCAGGGCGCTGAGGATGCTGCGCTTCCAGGCGCGCTGGCGCAGGTCGTGGTCGGCGCCGGTGCCGCCGGTCAGGCCCTGGGTGACAGTGAAGCCGAGGGCGAGGCTGATCGTGGCGTTCAGGCCCAGCATGGTCAGCGCCTGGCCGAGGTTCTCGATCCGGCGGCGGCTGGCGTACAGCGGCGAATTGGCGATGCGCAGCATGCGAGCGCTCAGCGCCATGTCGATGGCGATGATGTCGGCAGCGGTGGCGATGTCCGCTTCCGGGTCCTGGGCCAGTTCGATGATGCGCAGGGCAATACCGGGTGGCGAAGGCAGGTTGCGGCAGAGCGCCAGGGCAGCTGTCAGCTCGGGAGGCATGTCGGGTCGTTCAATTCCATTAGGACAAGAATACCTAGGAATGCATCACAGTCCGCGATTTTCGTTCCTGCTAAATGACTGTGGATTCCCTGCGCCGAGTATCGGCTTGATTCGCGCGCAACGCAAAGGTGCCGGTTGTGCGCACCAACGGTGCGCACAACCGGTGGGCCATGGGTTGATCCCTGGGCCCATGCATAAAAAAAGAGCCGCGGTTTCCCGCGGCTCCTTCTGGTCGCTTCACAGCCGGAAGGCTGGAATCAGACCTGCATCGCCTTGGCAACTTCGGCGGCGTAGTCTTCCACCACCTTCTCGATGCCTTCGCCGACGATCAGCAGCTTGAAGCCTGCCACGTCGGCGCCGGCGGCCTTGACCACCTGCTCGACGGTGGTGTCGCCCAGCACGTAGGTCTGGCCGTACAGGGTCACGTCGCTGACGATCTTGTTGATCTTGCCGCTGATGATCTTTTCCAGGATGTCGGCCGGCTTGGCCTTGTCCTTATCGGTCATCTTGGCCAGCTCGATTTCCTTTTCCTTCTCGACGAACTCGGCCGGGACGTCCGCAGCCTTGTTGTGCGGCGGCTTCAGCGCGGCCACGTGCATGGCCAGGCCACGGGCCAGCTCGACGTCGCCGCCGATCAGGTCGACCAGCACGCCGACCTTGCCGTTGGTGTGGACGTAGGCGCCGATGTTGCCGGTGGTGTCGACCTTGACCATGCGGCGGATCTGGATGTTCTCACCCAGGGTCTGCACGGCGGTGGCGCGGGCTTCCTCGACGGTACGGCCGTCGGCCAGCGTGGCGGCCTTCACGGCTTCGACGTCGTTGGCGCCCGATGCCAGGGCAGCAGCGGCGACGGCGTTGACGAAGGACTTGAAGTTGTCATCGTTGGCGACGAAGTCGGTTTCCGAGTTGACTTCGACCAGCACGGCCTTGCCGCCGTCCTGGGCCAGGCCCAGGCGGCCTTCGGCGGCCACGCGGTCAGCCTTCTTGTCGGCCTTGGCGGCGCCGGACTTGCGCATGGCTTCAGCAGCGGCGTTGATGTCGCCGTTGGCTTCGTTAAGCGCCTTCTTGCATTCCATCATGCCGGCGCCGGTGCGCTCGCGCAGTTCCTTGACCAGGGAAGCAGTGATTTCCACGGGATTACCTCACGAAAGAAAGGGGTTGGGCCGGCATGGTGGCCGGCCCGTGTGACACGGTCCTGTCACGCGCCGATGGCTGCGTGCAGGGAGGGTGGACGCCGGGCGTCCACCCGGGGCCTGGATCAGGCCTGGGCGTCGTCGCCCTTCTTGGCAGCCTTCTTGGCCGGAGCGCGGCGGGCCGGCTTCTCTTCGCCTTCAGCAGCGGCTTCAGCGAATTCTTCCTCGCGCACCGAAGCGGCGTGCGGGGCAGCCGCCTTGCCTTCCAGCACGGCGTCGGCAGCGGCGCGGGCGTACAGCTGCACAGCGCGGATGGCGTCGTCGTTGCCCGGGATGGCGTAATCAACCAGTTCCGGGTTGTAGTTGGTGTCGACCACGGCGATGACCGGGATGCCCAGCTTCTTGGCTTCCTTGATCGCGATGTCTTCGTGGCCGATGTCGATCACGAAGATGGCGTCCGGCAGGCGGTTCATGTCCTTGATGCCGCCCAGCGAGGCTTCCAGCTTGTCGCGCTCGCGACGCAGGCCCAGCACTTCGTGCTTGACCAGCTTCTCGAAGGTGCCGTCGGTTTCACCGGCTTCCAGTTCCTTCAGGCGGGCAACCGACTGCTTGACGGTACGGAAGTTGGTCAGGGTGCCGCCCAGCCAACGCTGGTTCATGAACGGCATGCCGCAACGCTCGGCTTCTTCCTTGATGGTTTCGCGGGCGCTGCGCTTGGTGCCCAGGAACAGGACGGTGCCGCGCTTCTGGGCAACCGACGAGATGAAGTTCATCGCGTCGTTGAACAGCGGGACGGTCTTTTCCAGGTTGATGATGTGGATCTTGCCGCGGGCGCCGAAGATGTACGGAGCCATCTTCGGGTTCCAGTAGCGGGTCTGGTGGCCGAAGTGGACGCCGGCTTCCAGCATCTGACGCATGGTGACCTGGGGCATTGCAATACTCCTGATATGGAACCAGCGATTCCGCCCGCGGGGATAGGTATGCGGGACGCGTGGAAGCGCGATCGGTTCCGGGGTTGGGCTTCCCTGTTGCCTCCGTGGCCGAACTCCTTGCGGAGCACCCCGGCACGGATGGGGGCAGCAGGTGTGGATTCACCGGTGACGTCCGGTGTGGACGGGTTCGCGCGCACGCTGGCGGCAGGAATCCGGTCGATTATAGCCCGCTGGGGGCGCTTGCTGCAATTGCAGGGTCAGTTGCGGCCAGATCGACCTCGCGGCCGTCCTGCAGGCGTGCCTGGAAGCGGCCGCCTGCATAGCCATCGGCGCGGGCAGGCAGGGGCCAGCGGCGTTCATGGCCCGCCAGAATGTAGCCGGCCAGGCCAGCCGTCAGCAGCGTTGCCTGGCCGTCCGCCGTGATGAAGCGCAGATCGTGCAGGCGGCCGTGCAGGGTACCGGCATTGCTGAGTCGCAGTACGGCCAGAGACCCGTGGGCCTCGACGCGGCCCAGCAGCCGGGCCTGCAGTGCTGGCCCCGCTGGGCCGCGGAACAGCGGCAGCGAATAGCGCGGCAACCCCGGCAACGTCGGTGCCAGTACGACCCGATAGGCCTGTTCAGCGGCCGCCGCTGCCGGATCGCCCGGCAACAGCCAGACGCGCTGGGTGCTGCCGGGGGCCAGGTCCAGCCGCGCCGGGCTGACCCGGATCTGGTCGCTGGGGTGCAGTCGTTCGGCGTCCAGCTGCTGATCCCACGCCAGCACCTGCACCTGGCCCTGCCAGCGGCCGGGCCCGGGGTTGTGCAACCACAGTTCGGCGCTGCCGCCCTGGGCCGGCAGCTGCAGGGTGGTCGGCAACAGCTCCAGCGCTGCGGCAGGCAGTGCCAGCAGCAGTGCCAGCAGGATCAGCAACGCGCGCATCAGTAGATGAGGGTCACGGAGGGTGTTGCGTTCTCGTCCGTCGCCGGTGGTGCGAGCTCGCGGACCTGGCGCGGCGCCTGGGGTGCGTCACTGCGCTGGTGCGGTGCCGGGCAGCGGATGCCGCCGCCATCGTCGCTGCAGGACTCAACCACGGTCAGCCGGATCTGCAGGGGGCTGCTGGGTTCGGCCCATGCCGGCAGGCTGGCGACCAGCATCGCCCCGATCAGGAATGTGCGAACCACCTGCCATCCACCATGATGAAAGACTTGCTGCGCGGTATCGGCGGGATGTGCCGGAACTGTAGCGCCGAGCCGGCGCTCGGCACGGCCTTCGTCCGGTGGGTGCCGACCGTTGGTCGGCACGCCGGTCAGTAGGTGATCGTCACCGTCACCAGGTCGTTGTAGGTGCCGGCCGGCGGCTGGCCGCTGACCGGTGGCACCCGGCCATGGATGGTCAATTGCTGCGCGCTGCCGGTACCGGTGCCGCTGGCCGTGTCGACGGTCAGGGTATTGCCCCAGCGCAGGCTCCGCGCCGAGTCCCGGTAGAGCTCGTAGGCGAGGTAATAGGTGCTTCCGCCGAGGGTGGTGGCCATGCGCCGGGTGGTGGTGGCGGTGGGATTGTTCTGGCCGTTGTTGAGGCCGACCTGGAAGGCAGTGTTCTTCAGGCAGGTCAGGGTGAGGGTGGCGGTCCGGTCGATGTTGGCCGGAATGCCGCCGGTGACGTTGCCGAAGTCCATGGTGGTGGTGACGTAGCTGCCACATTGCGGCAGCACGTTGGCGGTGGCGGTGAAGCTGAAGGCTGCACTGGCGCTGTTGGTGCCGGTGGCGCCGCCATTGCAGGTGGCGGGCACGGTGGCGGTACCGAGCAGGACTTCGTTCCAGGCCCAGGTCAGGACCACGTTGGCCCCGCTGAAGGTGCTGCTGTACGCGCCGGAGGCCAGGATCTGGTTGGCCGGGATCTGCCCGAACAGCTGTATGGACTGCGCACCGCTGCCGCCCGTCACCAGCGGCACGTTGTAGGTCATGGTCAGTTCCTGCGCAGGTGGCGTGCCGCGCGGCACCAGTCCGGTGACCTGGCCGAAGCTGGCGTTGTTGTACAGCTGGAAATTCAGGGTGTCACTGCTGGAGGTGGCCATCGTGCGGAAGGTGGAACTGCTGCCGCCGCCACTGCCTGCGCCGATGCCCACGCAGACGCGCACGCCGGTGGTGGCCAGCAGGCTCAGCGCGGCGGTGGTGCAGGTCACCGTGATGTTGAGGTTGGCCGTACTCGGGCCGGGTGCATTGCTGTTGATGTTGCCGAACGGCAGGGTCGGATTGGCGACCGCCGTGCAGACCGCGGTGGCACCGGCGGGCGCCGCTGCCAGCAGGCCGGCCCAGAGCAGCAGGACGAGCAGCAGCACCCTCATGGCGCCACCTCCGGGATGCACTGCTGCGGCGCCGGCTTCGGCCGTGCGCCGGACGCCACCACCTTGGGCAGGTCCGGCACTTTCACGCGGCAGGGGCCGCGGCTGGTGGTGACGTACAGCACGCTGCCGGCGGCAACGTCTTCCAGATAGAGCAGGCCGTCGTAGCCGACCGTGGCCTGGCGGCCATCGGGCAACCGCACCTCGCTGCCGACCTCCAGAGGCTGGCCGTCCATTGCCAGCAGGGTCAGGCTCAGTGACGGCCGCGAGCGCAGCTGGAAGGTCACGCGGGTGCCGGCGCGCTGGCGCGGGGTCACCCAGTCCTCGATGCGGTCGGCGCGCATGTCTTCGGGCAGGTCCAGGGTGTCGATCGAGACCCGGTTGCGCTGCCAGGACAGCAACGGACTGACCAGCAGCAGGCCGCGATCATCGGTGACGCCGATCAGGCGGTTCTCCAGCCGCACCGGGACGCCGCCCACCCCATTGGTGCTGATCACCGCGAACGCATCGGACACCTCGCGCGTGGCGAAGGCGTGCCCGCCCATCCACACCAGGCTGCCGCTGGCGCTGGCGTAGGCATAGTTGAGTCCACCCTGGCGCGAGGCGCCGAACGAGTAGCGACCGACATCGTTGAGGATGCCGACCTCGGCCAGGCCGCCGTTGCCGTCCTCGCCGTGGCGCAGCTGCGCGCGCCAGCCGACGCCGCCGGCGCTGCCATCGCCCGGCACTGGCTGGGTCACGTCCGCCACCCAGCTCTGGCTGTCGCCGTTGCGCTGGCTCGAAAGGCTGGCCTGGCGGTTGTTGCCCAGGCTGGCAGTCACCGACAGGTAGATGCTGCGGTCGTCGCTGCGGTCCAGGTTCTGGTTTACCGAAAGATAGGCCGACCAGCGCTGGCTCCAGGTACGTGACCAGAACAGGCTGGCATAGCGGTTGTCGTCTCCATCCGGGTAGCGCAGGCGCAGATAGCTGGCGCTGAGCGTGCCCAGCCGCAGCAGGTCCAGGCCGAGCGTGGCCTGCTCGCTGATGCTCGGCGGCAGGTTGCCCTGCAGCGCGCCGAGGTCGCGGTAGTCGCCGTGGCTGCGTACGCTGCGCAGATTGACGTTGAAGCGACGGTTGTTCCAGCTGTAGCCCAGCGCCCATTGCCCACCCTGCAGGCCGTGGTAGCCGCTGTGCGCATAGGCGGCATTGAACACGCCAGCGGCGCCGAGCAGCCACCAGCCACCGACACCGGCCTGGGCCAGGCCGCCGCCGCCTTCGGCATGCGCCTCGCCAGTGAAGGTATCGCTGATGCCTCCGCGCCAGCTGGCACTGGCCACGGTGCGATCGTCGTAGGCGAAGGAGCGCTGGCCGAAGTCCTCGCGCAGGTGGCCGACGCCGGCCGACCAGTCCGAAAGGCCCTTGGCCAGCAGCTGCTGGGTGCCATAGAAACTGAAATCCAGCGTCTGCATGCGGCCGAAGGCATCGGTTACCACCACCTGCGCATTGCCGGTGCCGCTGATCCCGGGCTGTGCCGCCAGCTGGAACGGGCCGACCGGTACCTGCCCGCTGTACTGGCGCAGGCCGTCCACGTAGAGCTCGACCGTGGAGGGCACCACGGCCTGGCCGAGGAAGCTCGGCGTGGGCGTCAGTACGCGGTAGGGCTGCAGCCCGTAGTTGCGGCCGATCTGCAGCCCGCCCAGGCGCACCGGGCGGGTCCAGTCGACGAAGCCGCTGTAGAAGTCACCGACCTCCAGCGTCGTTGCGCTGTCGGGGAAATCCAGGCTCCAGCGGGTGTCCAGCCGCACGCTTTCGCCGCGCCAACGGCGATCGCCGGGTTGCTGGTAGCGACGGCTGATGGCGGTGTTCTCAAAAGTCCCGTTGCCGATGCCGAACACGCGCAGCTCCGAGCTCAGGCTGAGATTGCCCAGTGTGTCCACCCGGCTGCCGTAGACGTCGTAGTTGAGCAGCACGCCGGGCGAGGCACTGCCGGTCGGCGCACGCGCCTGCGGCCGGCTGAGCACCGTGGTCGGCAGGGTCAGCTGGTCCAGTGGTACATCCAGTGCCAGGGTCTGCATGTGCGCGTCATAGCGCACCACCGCACCGCTGATCTGATCCAGGTAGACCGGCGCATCGCCGCTGGCGTTGAAGCCAAGCTGGCGCAGCACCTCGGGGCTGGCCTGCAGCCGGCCGCGGTTCTCGGTGAATGGCAGCAGGCCGCGCGGGGTGCTGTTGAGCGACACATCCAGGTACAGCGCTTGGCTGGCGGTCAGCGGGGTCGGGGGAGGCAGGATGGCATCGGCCGACACGCCGGATACATCAACGGCCGCCACGCCGGACACATCGGCGGCCTCGGTCGCCGCGGGAGCCAGGGCCGCCAACAGCGCGCCCATCAACGCCTCAGCGAGCCGGTGGGGGCGACAGTGGCGTCTGTTCCGACTCGCCATTGAGCTTGGCCGTGATCTGGTCGTTGTCGCGGTCGATCGCCGTGCGTTCGATCGGCCAGCGCATCACCTGGCCCGGCAGCACGTAGCCCAGCAGCCCGGGATGGACAATGCGCGGGCGCGCGGCGCTGCCCAGCGCAAGATCGGCGATCTGTGCGTAGCTGTCGCCCGTATTGGCGACTTCCACGCCATTGCGGCCGTCCGCCAGTTTCACCAGGTGCGCCTGCAGCCGTGGGGCCAGGCGGCCGGCCGAAGGCTGCACGAACACCGGGATCGAATAGCGCAGCACGAACTGCATGCCCTCGGCACGGGTGGCCAGGTCGGGTACCTCGTCCACGATCAGCCGGTAGTGCCGCTGTGCAGGCGGTGGCTCGCTGTCCGGACGCATCACCCGCACCAGCTGCTGCTGGCCGGCGGCCAGTTCCTGCATCGGCGGCGTGGCCATCACTTCATCGGTGGGCAGCAGCTGTTCCTGGCCGTCCTGCTGCACCCAGCGGAACACGCGCACCTGCAGCGTCACCGGTGAGGTGCCGCTGTTGGTCAGCCACAGCTCACCGGCACGCTGGCGGGCTTCCAGCTGCAGGCTGGTCGGGGCGACCTGCAGGCTGGTGGCGCCGGCACCGGCGGGGGCCAGCAGGTACAGGGCGAGCAGCGCCACGCCGGTGGCGCGCCACGGGCGGGGTCCGGCCATGCGGGCGTGCTCCATCAATAGGTGATCGTGGCGGTAACCGTATCCAGGTAGTTACCGGTGGCCGGGTTGTTGGTGCTCAGGTTCAGGATCTGGCCATAGACGATGTAGGGCACGGCCAGGCCAGTGCCGATGCCGGCCTGGGTATTGGTGCCGGTTGTGGCGCCCCAGACCAGGGTATGTGCGGCATCCTGGTAGAGCTGGTAGCCGACATAGTTGTTGGCGGTCACCGCGGCATTGGTGTTCTTCATGCGCCGGGTGGTGACGTCGTTGGCGGTGCCGGCGTTGGCGCCCGCGTTCAGCGCAATCGTGTAGGGCGTCAGTGCCGAGCACTGCGCGGTCACCGTACCCTGGCCCAGGGTGGGCGTGGCGGTGGTCGAGGCCGCCGTGCCGAAGTCGACGTTGGTGGCGGCCGCCGCCGTGATGGTGCAGGCCTTGGTGACCACCAGGGTGACGTTGAAGGTGGTGGTGTCGGCGGCCAGCGCCGGGCTGGAAAGCAGCAGCCCGGCCATGACCCATGTCAGCGGGGATCGAACTGGGGATCGCATGGACAACCTCCCTGACCCGAAGGTCCGTTGAACAAGGCGAAGACGGCACGTTCGGCGCCGCTTTGACGACAGTGGGTCCAGCTTAGGAGGCGTAAGTGTCTGTAATCCGTGATAAATAGGCAGGCGCAAGAGTGGAGGCCATCACGCTTTCACTTTCCTTGCCGGAATCGTGCATGGCCCGGATCGCCAGTTGGGCGGCGTTCGTTCAGATTGCGGCCGGATCGGCGATAATGGGTGCCATGAGCGTGAATCTGAAAACCCCGCAGGAAATCGAGATGATGCGCATCGCCGGCCGCCTGGCCAGCGAAGTGCTCGACATCGTCACCCCCCACGTCAAGCCCGGTGTCACCACCGAGGAACTGGACCGCATCTGCCACGACCACATCGTGAACGTGCAGGGTGCCATTCCGGCCAACGTCGGCTACCGCGGCTTCCCGAAGACCGTGTGCACCTCGGTCAACAATGTCATCTGCCACGGCATCCCCAGTGAAGGGAAGGTGCTCAAGGATGGCGACATCATCAATATCGACGTCACCGTCATCAAGGACGGCTGGCACGGCGACACCAGCCGCATGTACTTCGTCGGCACCCCGTCGGTGATGGCCCGCCGCCTGGTGGAAACCACTTACGAAGCGATGTGGCGCGGCATCCGTGCGGTGCGTCCGGGCGCCACCCTGGGCGACATCGGCCATGCCATCCAGAGCTACGCCGAAGGCGAGCGTTTCAGCGTGGTGCGCGAGTACTGCGGCCACGGCATCGGCAAGGTCTACCACGACGAGCCGCAGGTGGTGCATTACGGCCGCCCGGGCCAGGGCCTGGTGCTGCAGCCCGGCATGACCTTCACCATCGAGCCGATGATCAACGAGGGCACCCGCTACAACAAGGTGCTGCCGGATGGCTGGACCGTGGTGACCAAGGACCGAAAGCTGTCGGCGCAGTGGGAGCAC
The DNA here is from genome assembly GCF_000284595.1 of Stenotrophomonas maltophilia D457. Lineage (GTDB taxonomy): Bacteria > Pseudomonadota > Gammaproteobacteria > Xanthomonadales > Xanthomonadaceae > Stenotrophomonas > Stenotrophomonas muris. The sequence goes on from NC_017671.1 coordinate 1,505,213, forward strand.
ATGATCGCGGTCACCGAGACCGGCGTGGACGTGCTGACCCTGTCGCCAGGCGAGTCGCAGGTTTCCTGAAGATGCTGCCGGCGAGTTCGCTGCTGGACACGCCGGCCGCGTCGCTCAACGACCCGGATTGGGCTGCTGCCGCGCGCCAGGCGCTGCAGCAGGCCGACGCGCGCCTGTACCGCCGCTTCGACCAGGGCGACAACATCGAGCGCCTGCTGGCGTTGCGCGCGCGCGCTGCCGACCATCTGATCCGCCTGGCCTGGCAGCGCTGCCTGCCGGCCGACAGCGGCCTGTCGCTGTTCGCGGTCGGCGGCTATGGCCGCGGTGAACTGTTCCCGCGTTCGGACATCGACCTGCTGGTGTTCGGCGATCCGCCGGCACAACTGGCGCACGAGGCGGCATTGGCGCGCCTGTTCGCGCTGCTGTGGGACTGCGGATTGGCTGTCAGCCATGCGGTGCGTTCTGCATTGCAGTGCCGGGAGGCGGCGGCTGACCAGACCGTGCTGACCGCGTTGATCGAGGCGCGCCCGATCCTGGCCGATGATGCTGCGCGCCGCGCGCTGCGCGAGGCGATCGACGACCGCGAACTGTGGCCGGCACGCGCCTTCTTCCTGGCCAAGCTGGAAGAGCTGCGCAACCGCCACCAGCGCTTCGGCGATACCGCCGACAACCTGGAGCCGGACCTGAAGGATGGCCCCGGCGGCCTGCGTGATCTCAATACGCTGGGCTGGATGGCGTTGCGTGCCTTCGGCGTGCGCGACCTGGAGGCCCTGGTCGGGCTCGGCCACCTGGGCGCCGACGAAGCCGCGGCGTTGAAGCGCGAACGTGCAGTGCTGGCGCGGTTGCGCTTCGGCCTGCACCTGGTCGCGCGCCGTCCGGAAGAGCGCCTGCGTTTCGATTACCAGAAGACCCTGGCCGCGCGGCTGGGCTTCGAAGACGATGCCGAGAACCTCGGCGTCGAGAAGATGATGCAGGGCTTCTACCGCGCCGCGCTGGTGGTGCGCCGGATCAGCGACCGGCTGCTGCAGCGCTTCGAGGAACAGTTCGACGGCGAGGCCCAGCCGGAGCCGCTGACCGTGGGTTTTTCCCTGCGCCGTGGTTACCTGGCCGCCAACGAGGCCGACTGGCCACGCGGCGACATCGGCCAGGTGTTCGCCCTGTTTTCCAGCTGGGCCAACAACCCGCAGGTACGCGGCCTGCATTCGCTCACTGCGCGTGCACTGGCCGAGTCGCTGCCGCTGCTGCCGGCCTATGACCAGGCCGATGCCGATGCACGCGAGCAGTTCCTGGCCCTGCTGCGCGGCCAGCGTCCGGTCGATACGCTTTCGCGCATGGCGCGGCTGGGCGTGCTGGGCCAGTGGATTCCCGCGTTTGCCCAGGTCAGCGGGCGCATGCAGTTCGACCTGTTCCATGTCTATACGGTCGACCAGCACACGCTGATGGTCCTGCGCAACATCGGCCAGTTCGCCAGCAGCCGCGCCGACGAGCGCTTCTCGATCGCGCACGAAGTGTGGCCGCGCCTGCGCAAGCCGGAACTGCTGCTGCTGGCCGGCCTGTTCCATGACATCGCCAAGGGCCGCGGCGGCGACCACTCGGAGCTGGGCGCGGTGGACGCGCGCGCGTTCTGCCAGGCGCATGCGCTCAGTGGCACCGATACCGAGTTGGTGGCATGGCTGGTCGAACAGCACCTGCGCATGTCGGTGACCGCGCAGAAGCAGGACATCGCCGATCCGGTGGTGATCCATCGCTTCGCCACCCTGGTCGGCAGCCGCGACCGCCTGGATTACCTGTACCTGCTGACCTGTGCCGACATCGCCGGCACCAGCCCGAAACTGTGGAATGCCTGGAAGGACCGCCTGCTGGCCGATCTGTACTTTGCCACCCGGCGCGCGCTGCGCGAGGGGCTGGAGCACCCGGTACCGGCCGCCGAGCGCGTGGCCGAGGCACGTGACAGTGTGCGCGCACTGGTGCGCGAGCAGGGTTACGACGATGCCACCATCGACCGCCAGTTCGCGGTGATGCCGGATGAGGGCTTCATCCGCCTGCGCCCCGAGCAGCTGGCCTGGCAGGCCGCCGCACTGGTGCCGGTGAAGCAGGGCCAGGCGCTGGTGAAGGTGCGCCGGATCAGCGTCGACGACCCGGCGCTGGAAGTGTTCGTGCACTCGCCCGACCGTGATGGCCTGTTTGCCGCGATCGTGATGACCCTGGACCGCAAGGGCTACGGCATCCATCGCGCGCGCGTGCTGGACGGTCCGGCCGACACCATCTTCGATACCTTCGAAGTGAACCCGGCCGACACCTTTGCCGATGGCAGCAGTGCCAACCTGGAAGCGGCACTGCGCGAGGCACTCAGCGGTGACCTGTCGCGCCTGCGGCCGTCGCGCCGGGTGGTACCGCGGCAGCTGCGGCACTTCCGCTTCGCCCCGCGCATCGAGTTCCGCGATGAACCGGGCGCAACCCGTTTTGCCCTGGTCGCCCCCGACCGTCCCGGCCTGCTGGCCGATGTGGCGTTCGTGCTGCGCAACCAGGGCCTGCGCGTGCATGATGCGCGCATTGCCACGTTCGGCGAACGCGCCGAAGACACCTTCGTGATCAGTGACGAACACGACCTCCCCCTGACTGAACCTGCCCGGCAGCAGCTGCATGACGCGATGCTGGCCTGCCTGGACCCTGATCGAAACGCCGGAGACCCCGCCTGATGGCCACCAAGCCCGCCAAGAAGACCGCCGCGACCCCCAAGAGCGCAGCGGCCCGGAAACCCGCTGCTGCCGCACCGGCCGCGAAGAAGACCCCTGCGCCGAAGAAGGCCGCTGCGGTGAAGGCCCCGGCGAAGAAAACGGCTGCAGTGAAGCGTGCTGTGAAGAAGCCGGCCCCGGCCAGGAGCGCCGAAGCCGTCCGCGCCGAAACCATCGCCCGCAAGTCGCTGCGCAAGCCGTCGGCACCAGGCGTGGAAGAACTCAAGTTCGGCATCGAGAGCGCCTTCGAGCGCCGCGCCACCTTGACCCTGCACGAGCTGGAAGGGTCGACCAAGCCGCTGGTCAACCGCGTGATCGACGGCCTGGAGAGCGGTGAGTTTCGCGTCGCCGAGCCGGACGGCCAGGGCGGCTGGAAGGTCAATGAGTGGCTGAAGAAAGCCGTGCTGCTGTATTTCCGCGTCAACGACATGGCGGTGGTCGATGCACGCCCGGCGCCGTTCTGGGACAAGGTCGAATCGCGCTTCGCCGGCTATGACGAAGCGAAGTTCCGCCGTGGTGGCGTGCGCGTGGTGCCGGGCGCGATCGCCCGCCGCGGTACCTACTTCGGCAAGGACGTGGTGCTGATGCCGAGCTTCACCAACATCGGCGCCCATGTCGGCGAAGGCACCATGGTCGACACCTGGGCCACCGTCGGTTCCTGCGCGCAGATCGGCCAGCACTGCCATCTGTCCGGCGGCGCCGGCATCGGTGGCGTGCTGGAGCCGCTGCAGGCCAGCCCGACCATCATCGAGGACCACTGCTTCATCGGTGCGCGTTCGGAAGTGGTGGAAGGCGTGGTGGTCGGCCACCACAGCGTGATCGGCATGGGCGTGTTCCTCAGCCAGAGCACCCGCATCTACAACCGTGCCACCGGCGAGGTCACCTACGGCTACATTCCGCCGTACAGCGTGGTGGTGTCCGGCTCGCTGCCGAGCAAGGACGGTACCCATTCGCTGTATTGCGCGGTGATCGTCAAGCAGGTTGATGCCAAGACCCGCAGCAAGACCAGCGTCAACGACCTGCTGCGCGGCCTGGCTGACTGAAGATGACGGCGCCGGAGGATCTGGCGCAGTCCGCGATCTACCAGCATCCGTCCGACACCCTGTTCGGGCGGATGCTGCCGCGCCTGCTGCACGCTCCACGCTGGACCCGGCTGCGCCGCGCGCTGTCGCGGCGCTGGCCGATGCCGGCGCTGGTAAGCGATGTGCGCGACGTGGTCTACGTGAGCTGGTGGGTCGACGTACGCCAAGCGCCGATGCCACCACCAGGCCATCACTACGTGGTCCATGCCGGACGCACGCCCTACACCATCCTCAGCTACCGGCACGGCCACTTCGGGCCCGCGCTGGCCGGGCCGCTGCGCTCGTTGATGCCGTCTCCCCGGCAGAGCAACTGGCGCTGGTACCTGCGTCGTGACGACGATCGGGATGGGACGCCAGTGGTGCTGTTTGATCGCAACGTGATGGACCAGCTGGCCTTCGTCGCCGGCGCGCGCGCTTTCAGCGATGCCATGCAGCCGCATCTGTCGGTGCGCTTCGCGCACGTGGTGCGCGCCGATGGCGGTGGGTACACCCTGATCGAGGGCGGGCAGGGCAGTGCGCCGGCGCTGCACCTGCAGTGGCAGGGCGCTGCGGGCTGGGACGATGCCGGGTGGGCAGCGGCCTTCGGCGGCCACCAGGCCCTGCTGCGCTTGCTGACCTGCCAGGACGAGGCCATCGCCCGCACCTGCGACCAGCGCTGGGCCAGCACCCGCATTGCCCTGCCGGTGGACATCGCGCAGCTGCAACCGCTGCAGCTGGAAGGCGAACAGCAGTGCCCGCGCCTGCAGGCGATGGGCGTGGCGCTGCACGAGGGGCTGGCCTTCCAGCTGCCAAGGGTACCTTTCCGGGTCGTGTCCGAGCGCCTGTTGTGAGATTCTGGCCCTCTGTTTTCCAGCATCACAGATGGCCATGAGCACCACTGTCTACGGTTTGAAGAACTGCGATACCTGCAAGAAGGCGACCAGGTGGCTGGACCGCTTCGGCGTGCCGTACACCTTCGTCGACTACCGCGACAACAAACCCAGCCCGGAAATGCTGTTGGCGTGGGCCGCGCAGCTGGGTGGCCTGGCCGCGATGGTCAACAGGTCCTCCACCACCTGGCGGCAGCTGCCGGACAACCGCAAGGCCGCCGATTCCGAGGCCGAATGGAAGCTGCTGCTGCGCGAGTACCCGCAGCTGATCAAGCGCCCGCTGGTGGTCACGGCCGATGGCACGGTCAGCCAGGGCTTCAGCGACAACGGCTTCAAGGCCCGCTTCGGCGTGGGTGACGCATGAGCGCGGTGCTCGACCTGACCTGCGAGCTGATCGCGCGGCCCTCGGTGACGCCCGATGATGCCGGTTGCCAGGCGCTGCTGGCGGCACGCCTGAAGCAGGCCGGGTTCCAGTGCGATCACCTGCGGCTGGGTGAGGTCGACAACCTGTGGGCGACCCACGGCCAGGGCGCGCCGGTACTGGTGCTGCTGGGCCATACCGACGTGGTGCCGACGGGCCCGCGTGAGGCCTGGGCCAGCGATCCGTTCAGCCCGCAGATCCGCGATGGCGTGCTGTATGGCCGTGGCGCCGCCGACATGAAGGGCAGCGTGGCGGCGTTCGTGGTGGCCGCCGAGCAGTTCGTTGCCGCGCATCCTGATCATCACGGCACGCTGGCGGTGCTGCTGACCAGCGACGAGGAAGGCGACGCCATCGATGGCGTGCGCCACGTCGCACGCCTGTTCGCCGAACGCGGCCAGCGCATCGACTGGTGCATCACCGGCGAGCCGTCCTCGACTGCGACGCTGGGTGACCTGCTGCGCGTGGGGCGTCGCGGCAGCCTGTCGGCCAAGCTGCGCGTGCAGGGCGTGCAGGGCCACGTGGCGTATCCGGAGAAGGCACGCAACCCGATCCACCAGGCGGCGCCGGCCCTGGCCGAGCTGAGTGCGCGGCACTGGGATGACGGCTACGAAAGTTTCCCGCCGACCAGCCTGCAGGTCTCCAACATCCATGCCGGTACCGGTGCCAACAACGTGATTCCCGGCGAGCTCGAGGTGGATTTCAACATCCGCTACAACCCGCACTGGGACGCACCGAAGCTGGAAGCGGAGATCACCGCGCTGCTGGAACGGCATGGCCTGCAGTACACGCTGAAGTGGCACCGCAGCGGCGAGCCGTTCTACACCCCGGAGGGCACGCTGCGCGCCACCGCGCGTGCGGTGCTGGCCGAGCACATCGGCCGTGCACCGGAAGAAAGCACCGGCGGCGGCACCTCCGATGCACGCTTCATCGCGCCCTTGGGCGCGCAGTGCATCGAAGTGGGGCCGGTCAACGCCAGCATCCACCAGGTGGACGAGAACGTGCGCGTGGCCGATCTGGAGGCATTGCCGGGGCTGTACCAGCGGCTGGTGGAGCGGCTGCTGGCGTGAACCTGCGACGCTGGGTGCCGACCGTTGGTCGGCACGCCTTTCGCCGGCATTGCTTTCCTGTAGAGCCGAGCCATGCTCGGCTGCTTCTGCAGGGAATGCCCAGCCGAGCGTGGCTCGGCTCTACTCAGAAAAAATGAAGAACGGCGGCTCGACCGCTTTTTCCCAGTAGCTCGGCGCCGCCATGTAGAAGCGCTGCGCCTCGGCCCGGGCGAACCAGCGTGCGGCTGCGTCGGTGTCCTTCCCCACGCCCGGTGCACCGCGGCCCAGCAGCAGTCCGGCGAAGTACTGGCCGAACACATTGCCCTTCTCGCCGGCACGCTGGTACAGCTGCAGCGCACGTGCGGGATCGCGCGGCAGTCCCATGCCCTTTTCCAGCAGCGCGCCCAGGTCTACCTGCGCTTCGGCATCGCCACGCTCGGCGCGGCGCTGGATCTGCGCAACCAGTGGATGCACGGTGCCATCCTGTGCGGCCACCGCATCCGGTAGCCGTGACGATGAACTCGGGTAGCGCTCGTAGATCATTCCGCGCAGGTCCCAGCGCAGCGCCTGCTGCGCGTCGCCTCGCTGACGATAGGCCTTGGCGAGTTCGTAGAACGCATAGGGATTGCCGTGGTAGGCCGCCGCCAGGTAGGCGCGTTCTCCGCGTCGCCAGGACGCACGCAGCACCGGCGCCGGATTGATGTGGGGGCTGTCGGCATGCCGCAGCGTGCCGGAGATCCAGATCCTGCCCAGTGCTTCTTCCGCCTTGGTGTTGTGGAAGGTCCAGGGTGTGACCGCGGCGGCACGCTCGTAGTAGGCGATGGCGCGCGGATCGTTGAAGCGCTCGAAGGTTTGCGCAGTGTCAAAGGCACCCTCGAAGCTGCCGTCGGTGCCGCGTTGTTCCAGGCCCTGCAGCTGGGCCGGCGGCAGGGGCGAGGGTGGGGCCAGGGTCTGGCAGGCGACCAGGCCCAGGCAGAGCAGGGCGGCCAGCGCCACGTTGCGTCCAGTGCGGTGTTGCATTTCCATTACACGTTTCACGGCGCGCCATTATGCGCGCCGGGGAGTGGTTGCCAACGCAACGGTTGCGCTGCGCCGGAAAGCGGGGTAGGGTCGATGCCATGTCGATCCGCCTGGCCACCGCCGTCAATAACAACAACCGCAATAATCTGCGCGCGAATAATCGTGCGCGGCCGATGCGGGACTGCGCCCTGGGTAGATAGACAGCAACACACGCCCGGACACCAGAAAACCCGCATCGGTCGATGCGGGTTTTTTTGTGCCCGGGCGTAGTCCCACCCGGGCCTGGATGGCCGGTCGAACACCTTCCCACCCGTGAAATCCCCAACAGGAGCTCCCCCATGTGTTCGATCTTCGGAATCTTCGGCCTGCAGGCCGGTGACGATCTTCCCGCCCTGCGCCGGCACGCGCTGGAACTGTCGCAACGCCAGCGCCACCGTGGCCCGGACTGGAGCGGCGTGTACCTCGACGAAGGTGCGCTGCTGGTCCATGAACGGCTGGCCATCGTCGATCCGGCCGGTGGTTCGCAGCCGCTGCTGTCGGCCGATGGCCAGCTGGCGCTGGCGGTGAACGGCGAGATCTACAACCACCAGGCGTTGAAGGCGGCGCTGACCACCACCTACGACTTCCAGACCGGCTCGGACTGCGAGGTGATCAACGCGCTCTACCGCCAGGGCGGCGCGCCGGCGCAGTGGCTGGAACAGCTCAACGGCATCTTCGCCTTCGCGCTGTGGGACCGTGACAGTGGACGCGTGCTGGTGGCGCGCGACCCGGTGGGCGTGGTGCCGCTGTACTGGGGCCACGATGCCCAGGGGCGCTTGCGCGTGGCCTCGGAAATGAAGGCGCTGGTCGATACCTGTGCCGATGTCGCGCAGTTCCCGCCGGGCCACTATTTCGACAGTGCCAGCGGTGAGCTGGTGCGCTACTACCAGCAACCGTGGCGCGACTACGCCGACGTGCAGGGCCGCCAGGCCGATCTGGCTGAACTGCGCCAGGCGTTCGAGCATGCGGTGGAGCGCCAGCTGATGAGCGATGTGCCTTATGGCGTGCTGCTGTCCGGTGGCCTGGACTCGTCGCTGGTGGCGGCGGTGGCCGCGCGCTATGCACGTCGTCGCATCGAGGATGGGGGACAGACCGAAGCCTGGTGGCCGCGCCTGCACTCGTTCGCGATCGGCTTGAAGGGCTCACCCGATCTGGCCGCCGCAGCGATCGCCGCCGAAGCGCTGGGCACCGTGCATCACGGTTTCGAGTACACGTTCGAGGAAGGCCTCGATGCGCTGCCGGAGGTGATCCGCCACATCGAGACCTACGACGTCACCACCATCCGCGCATCGACGCCGATGTTCCTGCTGGCGCGGCGGATCAAGGCGATGGGCGTGAAAATGGTGCTCTCCGGCGAGGGCAGCGACGAGATCTTCGGTGGCTACCTGTACTTCCACAAGGCACCGGATGCGCGTGAATTCCACGACGAGCTGGTACGCAAGCTCGACGCCCTGCACAACTACGACTGCCTGCGCGCCAACAAGTCGATGATGGCCTGGGGCGTGGAGCCGCGCGTGCCGTTCCTCGACCGTGAGTTCCTCGATGTGGCAATGCGCTTCGATGCCGCACACAAGATGGTCGGTGCCGGTTTTGGCGGCCGCCGTATCGAGAAGGCCGTGTTGCGCGAGGCGTTCGACGGCTACCTGCCGGACAGCATCCTGTGGCGGCAGAAGGAACAGTTCAGCGATGGCGTGGGCTATGGCTGGATCGATGGGCTGAAGGCACATGCCGAGGCGCAGGTGAGCGACCGTGTACTGGCGGCCGCCGACAAGCGCTTCCCGCACAACCCGCCGCAGACCAAGGAGGCGTACTACTACCGCCACCTGTTCGAGCAGTTCTTCCCGAGCCGGGCAGCGGCCGAGACCGTGCCGGGAGGCAAGTCGATCGCCTGTTCGTCGCCCGCGGCCATCGCCTGGGACGCCAGCTTCGCCGCGGCGGCAGATCCCTCCGGTCGCGCGATCGCCGGCGTGCACGAGCAGGCACTGGCCTAAGCACCCCCAAAAGGGGACGGAGGGGATTAAGTCGTTTGTGCCATTAACGCCTTAATCCCCTCCGTCCCCTTTTTGTATGATCGCCCCCTGCACATTGGGGAATGTTCATGGACGTACAGGCAGGCGGCAACGCGCCGCCCACGAAATGGGGATGGCGCTACCTGGCCTGGGCCGGGGTTCCGTTGCTGGCTGGCGTGCTGCTGGCGCGGTATGCCGGGCCGGCGGCGCCCGAGGCGGTTGCCCGTGCCTCCGTCGCCGCCGAAGGCGGCTGGGTGCAGCATCTGGCGTCTCCGCTGGGCCTGTTCCTGCTGCAGCTGCTGGTACTGCTGCTGGTGGCCAAGGGCGCGGGGGCGCTGCTCAAGCGCATGGGACAGCCGGCGGTGATCGGCGAAATGGCCGCTGGCCTGATGATGGGGCCGCTGGTGCTTGGCAGCCTGCTGCCGCAGCTGCATGGTGCGCTGTTCCCGGCCAGTTCGCTGGGCCCGCTGGGCATGCTCAGCCAGCTGGGCGTGCTGATGTTCCTGCTGGTGGCCGGTGCCGAACTGGACCTGGCGGCGCTGCGTGGCCGCCGGCGTTTCGCCTTTACCGTCAGCCATGCCGGCATTGCAGTGCCGTTCGTGCTCGGCGTCGCCTTGGCGATCTGGCTGTATCCGCAGCACGGCCCACAGGGTGTGGGCTTCACCGCATTCGCACTTTTCGTAGGCATCTCGATGAGCATCACGGCCTTCCCCGTGCTGCTGCGCATCCTGGCCGACCGCGGGATCACACAGACGCCGCTGGGGCAGACCGCGATCGCCTGCGCTGCCTTGGGCGATGCCACCGCGTGGTGCCTGCTGGCGCTGATCGTGGCTGCCGCCCAGGCCAGCGGCTGGTTGCCGGCCAGCCTCAACCTGGTGTGCGTGGTCGCGTTCGTGGCGCTGATGCTGGGGCTGGTGAAGCCGTGGTTCGCGCGCCGGCAGATTGCGCCGGGCCGTGAGGGGCGCTGGCTGCTCGGCATCCTGCTGCTGTCGCTGGGCAGTGCGCTGGTCACCGAGATGCTGGGCATCCACGCGCTGTTCGGCGCGTTCGCTGCGGGTGTCGCGGTATCGTCGAACGCGCAGCTGCGTGACCTGCTGATGGCCCGTGTCGAGCCGTTCGCGGTCACGCTGCTGCTGCCGTTGTTCTTCGCCATGACCGGGCTGCGCATGCGCGCCGATGCGCTGCAGGCCAGCGACATCGTGCTGTGCGTGGTGGTGATCGCGGTGGCCACGACGGGCAAGCTGCTGGGCACCTTCAGTGCCGCGCGCAGTGCCGGCATGCCCACGCGCGAAGCGTGGCGGCTGGGCGCGCTGATGAACACCCGCGGCCTGATGGAGCTGATCGTGCTCAACCTGGGGTATGAGCTGGGCCTGCTCGGTGACCGCCTGTTCGCGGTGCTGGTGATCATGGCGCTGGTGACCACGGCGATGACCGGGCCGCTGCTGAACCTGATCGAACGGCGCAGGGCCTGAACGTTGAACGGTAGTGCCGGCCGCTGGCCGGCAACCTGATGATGCTGGACACACCTGCATGGATGCCGGCCAGCGGCCGGCACTACCGCGCTGGCACCAGTGTCATCACGTGCTGCGTCTTGCCCGGCAGGAACGGTGTCGGGCGCCCATGCACCCAGTCCTCGTGGCCGGCACCCCAGTACGGTGACAGCGGATGGCCGCTCTGGCCGCCGGGCATGTGCACGATGCCGTCGGCCTCGTGGCCGGGCGAGACCACCATGCGCTCGGAGGCGCCGAAGTTCGGCGTCTGCACGCGCGGCATGTCCCGGTCGCCGGGCAGGCGGTCGGCGGGCATGCACAGCCAGCGCTTGGCGATGTCCGGCAGCGCCCGTGCGATGGGGTGGCAGATCGCCGCGGTATTGCGTTCACCCCAGCTGCGCTTGGCCAGCGGCCCCTGCTTGGCCAGCTCACCCTCGGTACGGCGGGCGGCGTCGATCAGCAGCGCATCCCAGCTGTCGAAGGCCGGTGGCAGCAGGTTGGCCGGGCGCTGTTCCAGCATCGGCCAGGCCACGCCTTCCAGCTGTGCCAGGCGTGGGTCCAGGTAGGCATCGCCCAGCTGCGCGTTGGCCGGGGCCAGCAGTGCATCGGACAGCGTGGCCATGACCTGCGTGCGGAATTCACGCACCACCCGGTAGCTGACCGAACTGGCCGAGGCGCGCCCGCCCCATTGATGGCTGGCCTCCTTCAAACGCTTCAGCGCAGGGTCGTCACTGCGTTCGATGACGTCGTGCAGCAGAGCCCACCAGCGCTGCAGGAACACCGCGCGGTCGTCGAGCTGGATCGCCAGAAGGTCGTGCTCGTCGAAGCGCTCCTGGATTGCCAGCAGGTCGCGGATCTGCCGCGCCCGCGCACCCAGGTCATAGCCGCCGTTGCCGACGCTGGCGAGTGCCTCGCCGTCGAGGACGCGTCCATTGGCGGTCCACAGGCGATGGTTGGGGGGATCGATCAATGCCGGCGAGGCATCGCTGCGGATCGGCCACGGCGCGCAGCCCTGGTTGCTGGCGGCATTGAAGCCGGCCGGTGCACAGCCGGGGCCGCGGTCCGGGCGAGCGCCGATCAGGCGCCAGGCAATGCGCCCGCTGCGATCACCGACCACCAGGTTCTGTGCGGGGATGCCGGCACGGTCGGCGAAGTGCAGTGCACCGTCGAGGTCACCGGCGCGGGCCAGGTCAGCGAAATCCAGGCGTACGGCACCGGGCAGGTGTGCGACCCAGCGCAGGGCGTCGCCACTGCCATCGGCATGGGTATGCAGGATCGGCCCCCAGTCGGTTTCGCGCACCGCGAACAGCACGTCGGCCTGGCCGGCCACGGCGATGCGCTCTTCGTGCACGGTCACGGCGGCGCTGGCCGGTTCCGTGCGATAGTCCGCCGTGTCGATGTAGCTGTTGGTGAAGCCCCAGGCGACGTGCCCGTTGCTGCCGACGATCACCGCCGGCAGGCCCGGCAGGGAGAAGCCGGTGACATCGACCTGGCCGCCGGCGGCCTGCGGGTCGGGGTAGCGCAGGCGCACGCGGAACCACAGGCCGGGTGCACGCAGGCCCAGGTGCATGTCGTCGGCAACGATGGCGCGGCCGTCGGCGGTAAGCGCGCCGGCCACCGCGAAGTTGTTGCTGCCGATGACGTCGCCCTCTTCCTGCTCAGTGCCCGTTTTTCCCTTCAATGTGCGCAGGTCCAGCTGGCTGGCATCGGGCAGGGCGGCGTTGCCGGTGGGTTCGCCAAACAGCGGCGCATCCCATTCGGTGCCGTCGTGGGCGATCAGCGCGTACAGCGCCGGCGGCACCACTGCGCGGATGCGGCTGAGCGCAAGCTCGGTCTGGTTGCCGGGGTCCTGCAGGTCGGCATACATGGCCAGCCCGGTCAGCACGCTGTCGCTGGCCTGCCACGGTTGTGGTGATTGCCGCAGCAGCAGGTAGGCCCATGGGCGCACGGAGAGATCGGCCAGGCCTTCGTTGACGCCATCCACGTAGGCGCGCACGGCCGTGCCGTTGTCGCCCAGTGCGGCCTGCAGATTCGCCTCGGTGCGTGCACGCAGCCGGTGCACGCGCATGCGCTTGTCGGCGTCGATGGCCTTCGGCCCGAACAGCGCCGACAGCTCGCCAGCGGCACTGCGGCGCATCAGGTCCATCTCGAAGTAACGTTCCTGCGCGTGTACGCGGCCGAGCGCACGCATCGCGTCGGCCTGGCTGCCGGCAGTGATGGTGACCACGCCCAGCCCATCGCGCTCGATGGTGACCGGCTTGGCCAGCCCCGGCAGCGCATGCTCGCCGTCCAGGTCGGCCAGGCTGCCGCGCAGCAGCAGCCACAGCACCAGTGCGGTGACCAGCACGATGGCGATCAACACGCCCAGCACCCAACGCCATGTACGTCGCATCGCACGTCCTTTCCGAACTCGTGGGCCGATTGTAGCCGCAGGCGCAACTGCGACTGATTCCGATTAGATCACCGTATTTTGAAATGCGGCACCCTATGCCGCATCGATTCACAGGAGCCCCCCATGAAAGGCAACCCGGACGTCATCGCCTGCCTGAAGGAACTGCTGCGCGGCGAGCTTGCTGCGCGCGACCAGTACTTCATCCATTCCCGCCGCTACGAGGACCAGGGCCTGTTCGCGCTGTACGAACGCCTGAACCACGAGATGGAAGAGGAAACCCAGCATGCCGATGCGCTGCTGCGCCGGATCCTGTTCCTGGGTGGCGACCCGGACATGCGCCCGCATGCCACCGAGCCGGGCAAGACCGTGGAGGAGATGCTGCAGAAGGATCTCGATACTGAATACGCCGTTCGGAACAATCTCGCCGCCGGCATGAAGCTGTGCGAGGAGAAGGGCGATTACGTGAGCCGCGACATCCTGCTGGCGCAGCTGAAGGACACCGAGGAAGACCACGCCTGGTGGCTGGAGCAGCAGCTGGGCCTGATCAAGCGCATCGGCCTGGAGCTGTACCAGCTGAGCAAGATCGACGGCAACGGCGCCCCGGCGCACTGAGCGGGCATCGTTTTTTGTAGAGCCGAGCCAATGCTCGGCTGCCTTCCGGTAGAGCCGACCGCTGGTCGGCTGCTCTGCAGAAAGCAGCCGACCAGCGGTCGGCTCTACCAGGAGCCAAAAGCAGCCGACCAGCGGTCGGCTCTACCAGGAGCCAAAAGCAGCCGACCAGCGGTCGGCTCTACCTGGAGCCAAAAGCAGCCGACCAGCGGTCGGCTCTACCAGCAGCACAGCGTTCTGTCGCCCGCCAGCACCGGAGCACCGCCAGCCAGCCTTCGCCCGCCAGCCGCTCCACCGCCCGCCAGCCGACAACGAAAAAGCCGGGGAATGCCCCGGCTTTTTCGTGCCTGGGGTCAGAGCCCTTTCCCATGGAAAGGGATCCGACCCCGTACCTCTTATTCCACCGACAGCCCTTCCACCTTCTGCCAGCCGCGCGGCAGCAGGTGGCCGCGGGTGGCACGGGCGCCGAGGTAGGCGTCGAGCTCGTTGAACTTCAGGCCCATGGTGCGCTGGCCGCTGCGCACCTGCAGGGTCTGCCCCGGACTGATCGCCACGATGGCGACCACGCGTTCGGTGGCGAGCTTGGCCTTCGGGATCTCGATGATCTTGTTGCCCTTGCCCTTGTCCAGTTCCGGCAGGTCGTTGGCGGCGATCGCCAGCAGGTTGCCGGAGCTGGTCACCGCCACGATGCGGTCGGTGGCCACGTTGGCGACCACCGACGGGGTCAGTACCGACGAGCCGGACGACAGGTTCAGCATCGCCTTGCCGGCCTTGTTGCGGCCGATCAGGTTCTCGAAGCGGGTGACGAAGCCATAGCCATGACTGGAGGCCAGCACGAAGCGGGCATCTGGCTCGGCACTGGCCAAGGTCACGAAGCTGGTACCGGGAGCCGGCGAGAAGCGGCCGGTCAGCGGTTCGCCATTGCCACGCGCGGAGGGCAGGGTATGCACCGGCGTCGAGTAGGCGCGGCCTTCGCTGTCGAGGAACGCGACCTGCTGGGTGCTGCGCGCACGCACTGCGCCCTGCAGGGCGTCGCCGTCGCGGTAGGACAGGGCGGAAGCATCGACGTCGTGGCCCTTGGCCGCTCGGATCCAGCCCTTCTCCGACAGCACCACGGTCATCGGCTCGCTCGGCACCAGCTCGGTCTCGTCGATGGCCTGCGCGGCCTGGCGCTGCACCAGCGGCGAGCGGCGTGCGTCGCCGAACTTCCTGGCGTCGGCGGTCAGTTCGTCGCGGATCAGCTTCTTCAGCTTGGCCTTGCTGTCGAGGATGCCGAGGATCTTCTCGCGCTCCTTGGCCAGCTCGTCCTGCTCGCCGCGGATCTTCATCTCTTCCAGGCGGGCCAGCTGCTTCAGCTTGGTTTCCAGGATGTACTCGGCCTGTTCCTCGGACAGGCCGAAGCGCGCGATCAGCGCCGCCTTCGGTTCGTCCTCGGTACGGATGATGTGGATCACCTCGTCCAGGTTGAGGAAGGCGACCAGCAGGCCTTCCAGAAGGTGCAGGCGGCGCTCGACCTTCTGCAGGCGGTGCTGCAGGCGGCGGGTGACGGTGTTGCTGCGGAAGGTCAGCCATTCGCTGAGCAGCATCTTCAGGTTCTTCACCTGCGGACGGCCGTCCAGCCCGATCACGTTGAGGTTGACGCGGTAGCTGCGCTCCAGGTCCGTGGTCGCGAACAGGTGGCCCATCAGCTGGTCGGCGTCGACGCGGTTGGAACGTGGCACCAGCACCACGCGCACCGGGTTGGCGTGGTCGGATTCGTCGCGGATGTCTTCCAGCCACGGCAGCTTCTTGGCGCGCATCTGCGCGGCGATCTGCTCGATCACCTTCGACGGCGACACCTGGAACGGCAGCGCCGTCACCACGATGTTGCTGGCCTCCTTGGTGAAGGTCGCACGTGCACGCACGCTGCCGTTGCCGGTCTCGTAGATGTTCCGCAGGTCGTTGGCCGAGGTGATGATCTCGGCGCTGGACGGATAGTCCGGGCCCTGCACGTGCTCGCACAGGTCGCGCACGCTGGCATCGGGGTTGTCCAGCAGGTGCAGCAGTGCGCTGACGATCTCGTTGAGATTGTGCGGCGGCACGTCGGTGGCCATGCCCACGGCGATGCCGGTGGTGCCGTTGAGCAGCAGGTGCGGCAGCCGTGCCGGCATCCAGGTCGGCTCCTGCAGGGTGCCGTCGAAGTTCGGTGCCCAGTCGGTGGTGCCCTGGCCCAGTTCGCCCAGCAGCACTTCGGCGATCGGGGTCAGCTTGGATTCGGTGTAACGCATCGCCGCGAACGACTTCGGGTCGTCGCTGGAGCCGAAGTTGCCCTGGCCCTCGATCAGCGGATAGCGGTACGAGAACGGCTGTGCCATCAGCACCAGGGCCTCGTAGCACGCGCTGTCGCCGTGCGGGTGGTACTTACCGATGACGTCACCGACGGTGCGCGCGGACTTCTTCGGTTTGGACGCGGCATTCAGGCCCAGCTCGCTCATCGAATAGATGATGCGGCGCTGCACCGGCTTCAGGCCGTCGCCGATGAACGGCAGGGCGCGGTCCAGGACCACATACATCGAGTAGTCGAGGTAGGCGCGTTCGGCGTACTCGCGCAGCGGCAGTTGTTCGAATCCGTGGAACACGGGGCGGGCAAGTTCGGTCATGCGGCGTTGTTACCTGTTGTCGGGAGGCGGCGACGGCGGTCGCCGCTCGCAATCCTGTGATTATCCGGATGCGGCGGGGGATGCCAAGCCGCGCGCAGGGTCCAGCCCGGTTTCCAGGCCGTGCCCGGCCCGTGCCAGGTAGCGACCGGGCGGCAGCCCGAAGTGGCGGCGGAACACGGTAACGAACGCGCTGGCGCTGCTGAAGCCCAGCGCGTGGGCGATGTCGGCCACGCTGCGGCCGTCGGTCAGCTGGCGCAGGGCCTCTGACAGGCGCGCCTGCTGCCGCCACTGGGCGAAGCTGAGCGTGGTCTCGTCGCGGAAGTGACGGGTCAGGCTGCGCGGTGACAGACCGGCCCAATGCGCCCATTCGGCCAGGCTGCGTTCGTCGGAGGGGTCGGCCAGCAACTGCGAGGCGATCTTCAGCAGGCGCCGGTCGTGCGGCATCGGCAGGTGCATGCGCTGGCGCGGCGCGGTGCGGATCTCGTCCAGCAGCACGTCGATGATGTGCTGGCGCTCGGGCGTGGTGTCATGGCCGAGCGGCCATTCGCAGATGCGGTCGGCCAGCGCCTGCGCCAGCTTGGACAGGCCCAGCACGCAGGGATCGGCGGGCAGGGTGGCGCAGGCCGGTGCAGCCAGTGCCATGCCCCAGCCGCGCAACGGGCCGTCGAGGGTGACGGTGTGCGGTTCCAGCGGCGGCATCCAGCCGGCCGAGCCCGGCGCCAGCGACCACGTGCCATGCGAGGTGCGGGTGGTCAGCAGGCCGCGTTCGACGCAGATCAACTGGGCACGCTGGTGGTGGTGCCAGTCGACCTCGCGGGCCAGGCCCTGCTGGCTGTCGAAGCGGAAGGCGATGACCGGCGGGCCGTCGTTGCGCTCGAACCAGTCCAGTGCCTCATCTCTGAGTAGGCGTTTGGGAACCTGAATTTCTGCCTTGTTCATCATGTCCGCTGGCTGAAATGTGACATCCATTGGCTGGATTGTACTACCGGGCCACCTGACCAGATCATTAAGGTAGGCGCCTTCACTGATCGAGCCCGCTGCTGCAACACAGCATTCGATGCCAGATCGAATATTTCCATTGAGAAATATTTTTTTTGGAAGAGAATGCTCCCCCATGATCTGTCCTGCAACCACTCCCCCCAGCTTCGGCCTGCTGCTGCGCCAGGTGCGCGACGGCCTGGTGCGCCAACTCGACGCGTCCATGGCGGAAGAAGATCTGGGAATCGGCTTCACCCATTACATCGGGTTGAAGGTGCTTTCCCACATGGCGCCCTGCACCGCCAACGAACTGGCCCAGGCCATCGACCAGGTGCCCAGCGCGGTCACCCGCCTGCTGGACAAGCTGGAGGCGCTGGGCTGCGTCCGCCGCGAGGCGCATGCGCAGGACCGGCGGGCACTGCAGATCGTGCTGACCGACGAAGGCCGTGCGTTGTGGGCGCGGCTGAAGCTGCGCGGCGACGCGGTGATGGATTACGCGCTGCGTGATCTTTCCGCCGACGAGCGCACGCTGCTGCTGTCCCTCCTTACCCGAATCCGCGATTCACTGACGACCCCATGAACCCGATCCCGCATTCCACTCTCCGCCGGTCCGGGCGCGCGCTGCTGGTGTCAGCGCTGGCGCTGGCCCTGGCCGCCTGCGCCAGCAGTCGTGGCCTCAACCCGCAGGGCCACGTGCTTGACGTGGACAGCCTGCACAGCGAACGCACCCTGGCTGACACCGACCTGAGCGCCGCCGGCTTCCCGGCGCAGGACTGGTGGAAGGCACTGGGCGATGCGCAGCTGGACGCACTGGTCGCCGAAGGCCTGGCCGGTCATCCGAGCCTGGACGCCGCCGACGCGCGCCTGCGCCAGGCCCAGGCCCAGGTCGGTACCGCGCGCGCCGACGAGCTGCCCAGCCTGTCGGTGTCCGGCGGCTACACCGGCCTGCGCCTGCCCGAGTCGATGGTCGGCAGCGAGATGGGCGGCCGCTATGGCGGCAGCAGCCAGGTCGCCTTCGATTTCAGCTACGGCGTGGACCTGTGGGGCGGCAAGCGCGCTGCCTGGGAAGCCGCCGTGGATGGCGCGCATGCCGCCACCGTTGAAGCCCAGGCCGCACGCCTGAACCTGTCCACCGGCATTGCCCAGGCCTATGCCGACCTGGCCTACGCGTGGCAGCTCAACGACGTGGCCGAGGAAGAACTGACCCGCTCGCAGAAATCGCTGCAGCTGACCCGCCAGCGCCGCAGCGCCGGCATCGACAGCGATCTGCAGGTGCGCCAGGCCGAGGCCCGCGTGCCGGCCGCGCAGCAGCAGGTGCTGGCCGCGCAGCAGCGCATCGACGCCGCCCGCACCGCGCTGGCTGCACTGGTCGGCAAGGGGCCGGACCGTGGCCTGTCGATCCAGCGCCCGCAGCCGTTGAACCCGATGGCACTGCAGCTGCCGGGCGTACTGCCCAGCGAACTGCTCGGCCGTCGCCCCGACATCGTGGCTGCGCGCTGGCGCGTGGAAGCGGCCGACAAGCAGATCAAGGTCGCCAAGACCAAGTTCTACCCGAGCTTCAACCTGACCGCGCTGGCCGGCGTGGTCGCCCCGAACGTGGGTGACCTGCTGAAGAGCAGCTCGACCTTCGCCTACATCGGCCCGGCGTTGAGCCTGCCGATCTTCGAAGGCGGCAAGCTGCGCGCCAACCTGGCCAACACCGACGCGCAGTACGACCTGGCGGTGGCCAACTACAACCAGGCCGTGCTCGATGCACTGCGCGACGTCGCCGACCAGGTCAACGCGGTGCGCTCGCTGGCGCAGCAGGCGCACGCGCAGCAGCAGGCAGTGGACACCGCACGCTCGGCCTTCGACCTGGCCCAGCAGCGCTACCGCGCCGGCATCGGCAGCTACCTGGACGTGCTGACCGCGCAGTCCACCCTGCTGCAGTCGCAGCAGCAGCTGGCCGGCCTGCAGTCGCAGCAGGTGCAGACCTCGGTGCGCCTGAGCAAGGCGCTGGGCGGTGGTTTGCAGCCCGCCGACACCGACCGCGCACCGATCGCCTCCCATTCCGATTCCTCGCATTCCTGAAGACTTCCGCCATGAGCCAGACCCAAGACACTGCGGCCCCGGCCGCCCCCAACCGCCGCGGCAACCTGCTGCGCGGCCTGTTCGTGATCGTCGTGCTGCTGCTTGCCGCACTGGCGCTGTGGTACTTCATGTTCGGCCGTTGGTTCGAAGAAACCGACGATGCCTACGTGCAGGGCAACCTGGTGCAGATCACCCCGCTGGTGGCCGGTACCGTGGTCGCCATCAACGCCGATGACGGCATGCGCGTGGAGCGCGGCCAGCTGCTGGTGCAGCTGGACCCGTCCGACACCTCGGTGGCGCTGCAGCAGGCCGAGGCCAACCTGGCCAAGACCGTGCGCCAGACCCGTGGCCTGTACCGCAGCGTGGAAGGCGCGCAGGCGGACCTGAACGCCCGCCAGGTGACCCTGAAGCGCGTACGCGAGGACTTCGCCCGCCGCAAGGATCTGGCCGCCACTGGCGCCATTTCCAACGAAGAACTGGCCCACGCCCGCGACGAGCTGGCGGCGGCCGAAGCGGCCGTGGCCGGTTCGCGCGAGACCGTCGAGCGCAACCGCGCGCTGGTCGACGACACCGTGATCGCCACCCAGCCGGACGTGCAGGCCGCCGCCGCGCAGCTGCGCCAGGCGTTCCTCAACAACGCCCGCGCCGGCATCGTCGCGCCGGTCACCGGCTACGTCGCCCGTCGTTCGGTGCAGGTGGGCCAGCGCGTGCAGCCGGGCAATGCCCTGATGGCCGTGGTGCCGACCGAGCAGATGTGGGTCGAGGCCAACTTCAAGGAAACCCAGCTGCGCCATATGCGCCTGGGCCAGGAAGTGGAGCTGAAGTCGGACCTGTATGCCGGTGACGTGAAGTACAAGGGCCGCATCCAGAGCCTGGGCCTGGGTACCGGCTCGGCGTTCTCGCTGTTGCCGGCGCAGAACGCCAGCGGCAACTGGATCAAGATCGTGCAGCGCGTGCCGGTGCGCATCGCCATCGATGCCAAGCAGCTGGCCGAACACCCGCTGCGCATCGGCCTGTCGATGAAGGCCGAAGTGAGCCTGCGCGACCAGAAGGGTGAAGTACTGCCGAGCACCCCGGCCAAGGGCACCGTGTTCGACACCGACGTATATGCCAAGCAGCTGCATGATGCCGATGAGGTGATCCACACGATCATCCAGGGCAACCTGCCGCAGCAACAGGCAAAGGTGGGCTGAGGTCGCCATGTCCGCACAAGCTCCAGCCGCACCCGGCGCTCCGGGTGCACCGGCGGCGCCGGGTGCGGCCTCCGGGTTCCTGCCACCCAGCGTCGCCCTGTGCACCGTGGGCCTGGCGATGGCGTCGTTCATGCAGGTGCTCGACACCACCATCGCCAACGTTTCACTGCCGACCATCGCCGGTAATCTCGGCGCCAGCTCGCAGCAGGCGACCTGGGTCATCACTTCGTTCGCGGTCAGCACGGCCATCGCGCTGCCGCTGACCGGCTGGCTCAGCCGTCGCTTCGGCGAGCGCAAGCTGTTCGTCTGGGCCACGCTGGCCTTCGTCATCACCTCGCTGCTGTGCGGCCTGGCGCAGAGCATGGGCATGCTGGTGCTGTCGCGTGCGCTGCAGGGTTTCGTGGCCGGCCCGATGTACCCGATCACGCAGTCGCTGCTGGTCTCGATCTATCCGCGCGAGAAACGCGGACAGGCATTGGCGCTGCTGGCGATGATCACGGTGGTGGCGCCCATCTGCGGTCCGATCCTCGGTGGTTGGATCACCGACAACTACAGCTGGGAGTGGATCTTCCTGATCAACGTGCCACTGGGCATCTTCGCCGCGCTGGTGGTGGGCAACCAGCTGAAGGGACGCCCGGAGCAGATCGAGAAGCCGAAGATGGACTACGTCGGCCTGGTCACCCTGGTGATCGGTGTCGGTGCCCTGCAGCTGGTGCTCGACCTGGGCAACGACGAGGACTGGTTCTCGTCGATGAAGATCGTGGTGCTGGCCTGCGTGGCGGTGGTGACGCTGACGGTGTTCCTGATCTGGGAGCTGACCGACAAGGATCCGATCGTCGACCTGAAGCTGTTCCGGCACCGCAACTTCCGCGCCGGCACGCTGGCGATGGTGGTGGCCTACGCGGCGTTCTTCAGCGTGGCGCTGCTGATCCCGCAGTGGCTGCAGCGTGACATGGGCTACACCGCGATCTGGGCAGGCCTGGCGACCGCGCCGATCGGCATCCTGCCGGTGATCATGACGCCATTCGTCGGCAAGTACGCATCGCGCTTCGACATGCGCATGCTGGCCACGGTGGCCTTCATCGTGCTGTCGATGACCAGCTTCCTGCGTTCGAACTTCAACCTGCAGGTGGACTACATGCACGTGGCCGGCGTGCAGCTGATCATGGGCATCGGCGTCGCGCTGTTCTTCATGCCGGTGCTGCAGATCCTGCTGTCGGACCTGGATGGGCGCGAGATCGCGGCGGGCTCCGGCCTGGCCACGTTCCTGCGTACGCTGGGTGGCAGCTTCGC
Source organism: Stenotrophomonas maltophilia D457 (assembly GCF_000284595.1). Lineage (GTDB taxonomy): Bacteria > Pseudomonadota > Gammaproteobacteria > Xanthomonadales > Xanthomonadaceae > Stenotrophomonas > Stenotrophomonas muris. The sequence goes on from NC_017671.1 coordinate 1,527,098, forward strand.
GGCGTCACTGACGACGTGGCTGTGGGCGCGGCGTACCCAGGTGCACCATGCCGACCTGACCGAGCACATCTCGGCCTATCAGCCCGGCATGCAGGACCAGGTGACGGCGATGGGGCAGGGCGACCTGCAACACGGTGCAGCGGTACTGAACAACATGATCAACCACCAGGCATCGCAGATGGGCTTCAACGACATCTTCTTCCTGCTGGGCTGGATCTTCCTGGCGATCATCACGTTCCTGTGGCTGGCCAAGCCGCCGTTCGGCGCGGGTGCAGGTGCTGCCGCCGGCGGCGGGCACTGACCGTTCATTGCTGTTGAAACGCAGAAACCCCGCCGCAAGGCGGGGTTTTTCTTTTGGTGGATCCACGCCACGCATGGATGGATCTCGGGGCGTGAATTCCCAGACCCCGGAAACGAAAAAACCCGCTTTCGCGGGTTTGATCATCTTGAGTCGTGGTGCCCAGGAGAGGACTCGAACCTCCACGGTTTTACCCGCTAGTACCTGAAACTAGTGCGTCTACCAATTCCGCCACCTGGGCGACTCAGGAGATGAATTATGGGGAGCCACAGAAGATGTGTCAACAACATTTCACACTTTTTTCTGGGGCTGCACGCCCAGGTGATGCAGCAGGCTGCGCATCGCCGATGACAGTCGTGTCCACTCGGCAAAGCACGCGCACAGGCGTCGTTGCGCCCACGCATCGGCGAGCGGTACGGCGACGGTGTGCGTGCTGCGCCGATGCTGGCGCGCGATGGTCCGCGGCACGATGCCGACGCCGATGCCGTGGCCGACCATGATGCACACGCCTTCGAAGGTCTTCATGCGGATGCGTACATCCAGGCGGCGCCCGATGTCGCGCGCCTGGTCCTCGATGTAGGTCTGCAGTGCATTGCCGTCGGCCAGGGCAACGAAGGTCTCTCCGGCAGCCTCGGCAAAAGCCAGGCTGCGCCGGGTCGCGAAGCGGTGGTCGGCCGGCAGCAGCATCACCAGGGGATCTTCGGCGACCACATGCTGCTGCAGGCCGGCAGCGTCGACCGCATCGCTGATGATGCCGGCTTCGGCCTGGCCGGCACTGATCGCGCGTACGACTTCGGGGCTGGTGCGCTCCAGCAGTTCCACATGCAGGCGTGGGCGTCCGGCCAGCCACGGCGCGAGCCGCGAGGGCAGGTAGTTGGTCAGCGCGGCGGTGTTGGCATACAGGTGCAGGGTGCCGCGCGCACCCTGCGCGAACGCCTGTAGTTCGCCACGCAGCTGTGCCTGCTGCTGCAGGATCAGGCGTGCGTGGTGGGCGAGGGCGGCGCCGGCCTCGGTCAGGCTGACGCCGCGTGGGTGCCGGTGCAACAGCGCGGTGCCGGCATCGGCTTCGATCGTGCGCAGGCGCTCGCTGGCTGAACCCAATGCCAGGTTTGCCTGTGCCGCGCCGGCGGTGATGCTGCCGGCTTCGGCGATTGCCAGGAACAGGCGCAGGTCGGCGATGTCCATCCGCATGTCGTGCCTCATTGCTGATCCGGCGCCTTCGGGTCAGCCGAAGGCTGGGCCGGGAAGACCGCATTGTGCGCCTGGCGAGGGCCCGGTCCAATGAAGCCATGCATGAATCGACATACTTCTATTTGCTGCTGGTGGTGGTGTTCGTGCTGGCCGGCGTGGTCAAGGGCGTGACAGGGATGGGGTTGCCGACGGTGGCGATGGGCCTGCTGGGCAGCACCCTGTCACCGGTGGCGGCGGCGTCGATGCTGTTCATTCCAACCTTCGTCACCAATGCGTGGCAACTGCTGTCCGGGCCGTCGCTGGGCCACATCGTGCGGCGTTTGTGGCCGATGATGCTTGCCGTGGTGGTGGTGACGCTGGGTTCGGCCGCACTGCTGGTGCGGGTCGATCGCACCTGGTCGCGCGTTGCGCTGGGCGTGGCATTGGTGGTCTATGCCGCCTATGCGTTGCTCGCGCCGGTGTTCCGCGTGCCGCAGCGGCGCGAGCGCTGGCTGGGGCCGCTGGTGGGTGCGCTGTCCGGCGTGGTGACGGGGGCGACGGGTGTGTTCGTGATGCCGGCGGTGCCGTACCTGCAGTCGCTGGGATTGCAGCGCGAGGAGCTGGTGCAGGCGCTCGGGCTGGCGTTCACCGTGTCGACGATTTCGCTGACCACCGGTCTGGTGCTGCACGGTGCGTTCGGCATCCAGCAGCTGGGGTTGAGTGCGCTGGCGGTGCTGCCGGCGCTGCTGGGCATGTGGCTGGGCCAGGTGATCCGGCAGCGCATCAGTGCCCGCGTGTTCCGCGCCTGCTTCCTGGGGTTCCTGCTGCTGCTCGGGCTGGAACTGGTGCTGCGGCCGTTGTTCTGATGCCGGATCCGGGGCATGAAAAAACCCGCTTTCGCGGGTTTTTCTCATTCTCGACGTGGTGCCCAGGAGAGGACTCGAACCTCCACGGTTTTACCCGCTAGTACCTGAAACTAGTGCGTCTACCAATTCCGCCACCTGGGCGTCGAGGAGCGAGATTATGGGGTGCCGTGACGGGGGTGTCAACACTTTTTGCTGATCCCGGGTCGGTTGCCGTTGCGCATGCGAAACGGGCTCTGCCCCCCATCTCACTCGCTTGGGGCCAGAGCCCTTTCCTCTGGAAAGGAATCCGACCCCGGCTGCCGGATCACAGGCAAAAAAAATCCCCGCCGAAGCGAGGAGTTTTTTCGTTGGTGCCCAGGAGAGGACTCGAACCTCCACGGTTTTACCCGCTAGTACCTGAAACTAGTGCGTCTACCAATTCCGCCACCTGGGCGTTCCAGAGGCGCAATTGTGAAGATGAATCCGCAGGCTGTCAACGACTTCCTGAATGTTTTTGACGCGATCGCTTGAAGGCGACCGCTGACCCGTTCTGCACGCCGCCAGCGGCTACCATGTAGGGCGATGACTACCAAAAAACCAAGCAAGGGCGGGAGCAAGTCCCGCAGCCAGGCCCCGAACAAGGGCGCCAAGGCGGGTGCAGCCCGCACCACCAAGCCGGGCAAGCCGCTGCCGGGCTGGTTCCCCGAATTGAATGAAGGCGGTGCACCGCCACGCGGCCGCAAGGTCCGCAGTACCGATGCACCGGGCCCGGCCCCGGGCCGCAAGCTGCCGCCGGCCGGCAAGGTGATCGACGATCCCTATGCCGCCCGCGAAGCGGAGAAGTACGAACAGCCCATCGCCAGCCGCGAGGCCATCCTGGCCCTGCTGGAGCGCTGCGAAGGGCCGCAGACCGCCGAGGAACTGGGCGCGCGCCTGGGCCTGACCGCTCCGGACCGGGCCGAGGCGCTGTCGCGCCGGCTCGGTGCGATGGTCCGCGACGGCCAGCTGGTGCAGAACCGTCGCGGCGGTTTCGCCCCGATCCAGACCCTGAACCTGGTCACCGGTGTGGTGATCGCCAACCCGGAAGGGTTCGGCTTCCTGCGCCCGGTCGAGGGCGGCGACGACCTGTTCCTGCCGCCTTATGAAATGCGCAAGGTCATGCACGGCGACAAGGTGCTGGCCCGCGTGACCGGCATCGATCACCGCGGCCGTCGCGAAGGCAGCATCGCCCGCGTGCTGGAGCGCGGCATGACCCGCCTGATCGGCCGCTTCAGAATCGAGATGGGCATCAACTACGTGGTGCCCGACGACAAGCGCGTGCAGCGCAACGTGCAGGTGCCGCCGGACCAGACCGGTGGTGCGCGCGACGGCCAGCTGGTGGTCTGTGAACTGACCCAGGCGCCGGACAGCCGCCGCCCGCCGATCGGCCGCATCATCGCGGTGCTCGGCGACAAGCTGACCGCGTCGCTGGTGGTGGAGACCGCCATCCATGGCCACGAGCTGCCGTTCGAGTTCCCGCAGGAGGTGCTGGACGAAGCGGCCTCGGTGCCGCTGGTGGTCGAGCCGGCGATGATTGGCGACCGTGTCGACCTGCGCAGCACGCCGCTGGTCACCATCGATGGCGAGGATGCCAAGGACTTCGACGACGCGGTGTACTGCGAGCCGAATGCCGAGGGTTTCCGCCTGGTGGTGGCGATTGCCGACGTCTCGAATTACGTTCGCCCTGGTACGCCGCTGGATGAAGAGGCGCAGAAGCGTGCGACGTCGGTGTACTTCCCGGGCTTCGTGGTGCCGATGCTGCCGGAGACACTGTCCAACGGCATCTGCTCGCTGATGCCGAAGGTCGACCGCATGTGCTTTGTCTGCGACATGCAGATCGACCGCGATGGCCTGGTCGCGCATTCGCGCTTCTACGAGGCGGTGATGAACTCGCATGCGCGCCTGACCTACACCCAGGTGTGGAAGGCGGTGGGCGAGGACGATGCCGATACCAAGGCCTGGATGGGCGACCTGCTGCCGCAGGTGCAGCGCCTGCACCAGCTGTACAAGGTGCTGTCCAAGGCACGCGCCAAGCGCGGTGCCATCGAATTCGAAAGCAGTGAAGTGCGCTTCGTGCTGGACAACCGTGGTGAAGTGACCCAGGCCGGCATGCTGGTGCGCAACGACGCGCACAAGCTGATCGAGGAGTGCATGATCGCGGCCAACGTCGAGGCCGCCAGGTACCTGCTGTCGCGCCATGTGCCGGCGCCGTACCGCATCCACGAGAAGCCGCCGGAAACCAAGTACGCCGACCTGCTGGAATTCCTCAAGGAGTTCAAGCTGAGCCTGCCGCCGTGGTCGAAGGTGCGCCCGGGCGATTACACCAAGCTGCTGAAGAAGATCCGCGACCGCCCCGATGCCACGCTGCTGGAATCGGTGTTGCTGCGCAGCCAGAGCCTGGCGATCTACAGCCCGGAGAATCACGGCCACTTCGGCCTGGCGCTGGAGGCGTACGCGCACTTCACCTCGCCGATCCGCCGTTACCCCGACCTGCTGGTGCACCGTGCGATCAAGCATGCGTTGTCCGGCAAGCCGCTGGACAAGTTCACCTACAACGCGCGCGAAATGGCGGCCCTGGCGCTGCAGTGTTCCGAGCGCGAGCGCCGTGCCGACGAAGCCGAGCGCGAGGTCGACGAGCGTTACCGCGCGGCGTGGATGGAAAAGCACGTGGGCGGCCAGTTCGACGGCGTGATCAGCGGCGTGACGAGCTTCGGCCTGTTCGTGGAACTGGACGAGTCCAAGGTGCAGGGCCTGGTGCATGTGACCCAGCTGCCGCAGGACTATTACAAGTTCGACGCCACCCGCAAGACGCTGACCGGCGAACGCCGCGGCAGCAGCTACCGGCTGGGTGACCGCGTGCGGATCCTGGTGCTGAAGGCCAGCATGGAAGAGCGCAAGATCGACTTCCGCCTGGTCGAGCACAAGGGCGAGGACGAGGGCGATGGCCTGCCGCCGCCGCCCGAGCGGGGCAAGCCGGCCAAGCGCACCAAGAAGAAGTATTGAAAGGTGTGCCGACCAACGGTCGGCACCTACCGCAACTGGTAGGTGCCAACCTTGGTTGGCACGACGTTCCGGAGGAACCCCAGCATGCAAGGCCAACCCGAATACAGTGGCGGCTGCCAGTGCGGCGCGGTCCGCTTCCAGGCGCGTGGCGAGCTCACCGACAGCTCGATCTGCCATTGCCGGATGTGCCAGAAGGCGTTCGGTGCCTATTACGCGCCGCTGGTATCCGTGCGCGGCGTGCAGTTCAGCTGGACCCGCGGCCAGCCGCGCTATTTCCAGTCGTCCAACGTGGTGCGGCGTGGTTTCTGCGCCGACTGCGGTACACCCCTGACCTATGAAGCCCCGGATGGCGTGGCCGTGGCTGCCGGCGCCTTCGATGAGCCGGAACGCCTGCCACCGACGATCCAGTACGGGGTGGAGCGCAAGCTGCCGTTCGTCGACAGCCTGTCCGGCCTGCCGGCGCGGCGCACCGAGGACGACGTCGCCGCGCTGGAGTTCCTGGCCACCATCGTCTCCCACCAGCACCCCGACCACGACACCCCGCACTGGCCGCCGCGCAGTCGGTAACGCCCCTCTAGCGCCGAGCCCACGCTCGGCTGCTCCGGGTTCAGGCTTCATCGGCCCCCCGCCAGCCGAGCATGGGCTCGGCGCTACAGAGGGGCGGCCGGTCGCAGCGCCCGGCCTGCCGATGCTCTACCATAGCCACCCCCTTTCCGGTCCCCGCCCGCATGAGCAAGAACAGCCAGTGGATTGTCGGCGTCAACGCCGTCGCCTCCTCCATCGAGAACGACGCCGAGAACGTCCGCGAAGTGCTGGTCGAGGCCGGTGCGAAGAACCCGCGCCTGACCGAGATCGAAGAGAACGCCCGCCGCAAGGGCATCGATGTGCGCAAGGTGAACAGCCAGGCGCTGGACGGTGTTGGCGGTTCGGTGCGCCACCAGGGCGTGGCCGCGCGCTACGCCGCCGCCCGTACCTACAGCGAGAACGAGCTGGAAGGGCTGGTCACCGCGGCCGAGGGCAAGGCCCTGCTGCTGGTGCTCGACGAGGTGCAGGACCCGCACAACCTCGGCGCCTGCCTGCGCTCGGCCGCTGCCGCCGGGGCGACCGCGGTGATCATCCCGAAGGACAAGTCGGCCACGGTCAATGCCACTGTGCGCAAGACTTCGGCCGGTGCCGCCGACCTGATCCCGGTGGTGGCGGTGACCAACCTCTCGCGCTGCCTGAAGGACCTGCAGAAGCAGGGCGTGTGGATCTACGGCCTGGCCGGTGAAGCCACGGCCTCGCTGTACCAGCTGGACCTGAAGGGCAACATCGCGCTGGTGCTGGGCGGCGAAGCCGATGGCCTGCGCCGCCTGACCCGCGAGAACTGCGATGGCCTGGTCAAGATCCCGATGCCGGGCGAGATCGAGAGCCTGAACGTCTCCGTCGCCGCCGGCGTCAGCCTGTTCGAGGCCGTGCGCCAGCGCGGTTGATCGGCCAGCGCGATGTGATCGGGGTCAGATCCCTTTTCCAATGGGAAAAGGGATCTGACCCCGTTTCATGTCCCGCCTCACCCCGCGCTGCCGCCCAACGCCTTGAACAGCGTCACGTCGTTGTTGAGCTGGCCCTGGCGCGCACGTGCCAGCGACAGTTCGGCATCACGCCGGGTCTGCTGCGCTTCCAGCCAGGTGCGCAGATCGGTGGCACCCACGCGGTAACGCACTTCCTGCGCGCGTTCCACTTCCACCGCTTCGTCGTATGAAGCCTGCGAGGCCGCCACCTGGCGCGCCAGCTGCTCGCGCGCCGACAGTGCGTTGTCCACTTCCGAGAGCGCGGTATACAGCGTCTTGCGGAAGTTGCTGGCGGCGATCTGGTAGGCGGTGGCGGCGATATCGGTATCCAGCTGCGCACGCTGCAGGTTGAGGAACGGCAGCGACAGGCCGGCGCCCAGCGTGGCCACCGGGTTGCGCAGTACATCGCCCAGCGAGGTCGCGCTGGAACCGAGGCTGCCGGTCAGGCTCAGCGCAGGGTAGTACTGGGTGGCGGTGACCTTGATGGTCTTCAGGCTGTTGCGCAGGCGAAGTTCGGCCGCGCGCAGATCGGGGCGGCGGCCGAGCAGATCGGTCGGCAGGCCTTCGCTGATGGCTGGGCTGCGTGCGCCCAGCAGGTCCTGTGGTTCGTCCTGCTGGGGCCAGGGCGTGCCGTCCAGCAGCACGGTCAGCGCGTTGCGCACCTCCACCCGCTGCTGTTCCAGCGCGCTCTGCAAGGACCGCTGCGACTGCAGGTTCTGCAGTGCCTGGCGCACTTCCAGGCGCGATACCGCACCGGCGTCGAAGCGGGCCTGCACCAGTTCGCGGGTGCGTTCCAGGCGCTCCAGGTTGGCCTGGCCGGTGGCGATCGACTGGTTGAGGTAGGCCAGGTTCCAGTACTGGGTGATGGTGTCGCTGATCACCAGCAGCGCGGTGTTCTGCCGGTCTTCCTCGCTGGCCTCGGCTTCCCAGCGGGCGATGTCGCGCTGGGTGCGCAGGCGGCCCCACAGGTCCACTTCCCAACCCAGCGAGACGCCGGTGGAATAGCTGCGGCGCCAATCATCAGACTGGTCGGTGGCGCGGCTGGCGCTGCCGCTCACGCCGGATGACGAGGGCTGCGGCCACAGTGCGTTGCTGGCCAGGCCGGCCTGCAGGCGCGAACGCTGCACGGCCAGGCCGGCGGCGGCCAGATCGCTGTTGGCGGCCAGCGCCTGCGCCACCAGGCGGTCCAGGCGTTCATCGCCGAAGCCGGTCCACCAGGTGTCCTGGCGGATGTCGCGGCCCGGTGTATCCAGGCTGCTGCGCGGGTCATCGGCTGGCGCGTTGAGGGTGGCATCGCCACGTCCATACTGCGCCGCCACGGCCGGGTCGTGCACCGGGTAGCGGCCGACCGACGCGCAGCCGGACAGGGCGAGTAGAACGGCACCGGCCAGCAGCAGGTGCCGGGGAGCGGGGAAGGGCAGTCGGGTCATCATCTTCATTCGCGGGCCAGGGCCTCCACCGGGTCGAGCTGCGCGGCGTTGCGCGCTGGCAGGAAGCCGAACGCAACGCCGATCAGGGTCGAGCAGGCAAACGCGGCGACGATCGAGGCGGTGGAGAACAGCACCTGGAAGTCGCTGGCGAAGCGGCCGATCATCGAGCCCAGCAGCAGGGCCAGGCCGATACCGAGCACGCCGCCGAGCAGGCAGACCAGCACCGCTTCGATCAGGAACTGCTGGCGGATATCACTCTGCCGTGCACCGACGGCCATGCGCACCCCGATCTCGCGGGTGCGCTCGGTCACCGATACCAGCATGATGTTCATCACGCCGATGCCACCGACCAGCAACGCGATGGCGGCGATGGCACCGATCAGCAGGGTCATCGTGCGCGTGGTCTGCTCGATGGTCTCGCGGATCTCGGCGCTGTTGCTGAGGAAGAAATCCTCGGTGCCATGGCGCAGGGTCAGCAGGCGGGTGATCGCTTCCTGCGCGGCGTCCATCGGCGTGTCATCGTCCACGCGCACGGTGATGCTGGACACGTGGCTCTGGCCGAGCATGCGCGACATCACCGTGGTGTACGGCACCCACACGCTGAGGCTGGTGCTGCCGCCGAAGCCGAAACTCTGCCGCTTGGCCACGCCGACCACGCGCGCCGGCACGTTGCCGAGCAGGATCACCTGGCCGACCGGGTCGACATCGGGAAAGAACTGGGACTGGGTGTTCTCGTCGATCACCGCCACCTGGCCCAGGCCCTTGACCGCATCGGCATCGAAGAAGCTGCCGCTGAGCAGGGTCACGCCCTTGACCCGGAAGAACTGCTCGCCAACGCCGCTGACCTGGGCGGTGGACGACTGGTTGCGGTAACGCGCGGTGACCGAAGTCGATACGCTGGGGGTGGCGCTGTCTACGTAGCTCTGCCTTGCCAGTGCATCGGCATCGCTGGCCTTGAGCGTCTGTACGCGCGCCGAGCGCATGTCGCCGAAACCGCGGCCGGGATAGACGTCGATGGTATTGGTGCCGAGCGCGCTGATGTTCTGCAGGATCTGCTGCTGGGAGCCATTGCCCAGCGCCACCACCGAGACCACCGAGGCGATGCCGATGATGATGCCGAGCATGGTCAGGAAGGTTCGCAGCCGATGTGCGTTCATCGCCAGCAGCGCCATGCGGAACGCTTCGGTGAAGCGGTCGCGCGCGGCCCGCCAGCTGTTGCCGCGGGCGACGCCGGTACTGGCCTCGCGCTGCGCACGGTAGGTCGGCGCATTCGGGTTGGCGCGGTCGGCGATGATCTCGCCATCGCGGATTTCGATGATGCGCTGCGCGTGCTCGGCCACGCTCATGTCGTGGGTGACGATGATGATGGTGTGGCCTTCGGCATGCAGTTCGCCGAGGATCGCCATCACTTCCTCGCCGGATTTCGTGTCCAGCGCGCCGGTCGGTTCGTCGGCCAGGATCACCTCGCCGCCGTTCATCAGGGCGCGTGCGATCGACACGCGCTGCTGCTGGCCACCGGACAGCTGGCCCGGCTTGTGATGCATGCGGTCGCTCAGGCCCAGCCGCTGCAGCAGTTGCTCGGCACGCGCGTTGCGCACCGGGCCGGGGCTGCCGGCGTACACCGCCGGCACTTCCACGTTGCCGCGCGCATCCAGGTCGCCGAGCAGGTGGTAGCGCTGGAAGATGAAACCGAAATGCTCGCGGCGCAGTTCGGCCAGTTCGTCCGGTTGCATCTTCCCGGTTTCGCGGCTGGCCACCTGGTAGCTGCCACGGGTGGGACGATCGAGGCAGCCGAGGATGTTCATCAGCGTCGACTTGCCCGAGCCGGACTGGCCGACGATGGCCACCATCTCACCGGCGTGGATGTCGAGATTGACGTCGCGCAGCACGGCGATCACATCATCGCCGGCCGGGAATTCACGTCGCAGGTCGCGCAGGCGCAGCAGCGGCGCCGTCGTGCTCATCGGCGCCCCATGCCCGGGCCGCCAACCCGCATCTGCATGCCGCCGCGGTTGCCGCCGCCGGCGCTGGCACCGGCCGCACCCGCTTCGCCAACCACCACGCGCTCGCCTTCCTTCAGCCCGGACAGGATCTCGGCCGAGGCGCCATTGTTGATGCCCACCGTGACCTTGCGCGGCTGCGGCTGGCCCTTGTCGTCCAGCACCCGCACCATGCGCTCGTCGCCACGGCGCTTCGGCCCCAGCGCCACTGCCGGCACCATCAGCACGCCCTTGGCCTGCTTGAGCAGCACCGAGACCTGCGCGGTCATGTCGATGCGCAGCGTGCCATCCGGGTTCTCCACGTCGAACAGCGCGTTGTAGTAGACCGCGCTGCTGGAACTGGAACTGGAGGAGCTGCTGGAGCTGGATGAATTCTCGTTGGCGATCGAGGCTGGCGCCGGATTGATCTGGCGCAGCGTGGCGTGGTACTTGCGGTCCGGGTCGCCGAGCGTGGTGAAGTACACCGGCATGCCGGCCTTGATCTTGACCACGTCGGCCTCGGAGATCTCCGCATTGACGGTGACCACGTCCAGCCGCGCCAGCATGACGATGGTCGGCGCGGTCTGGTTGGCGTTCACCGTGCGGCCTTCCTCGGCCACCACCGCCACCACGGTGCCGTCCATCGGCGCGGTAATGCGGGTGTAGGCCAGGTTGGCGCGGGCGGTGCCCAGCTCGGTTTCGCGGCCCTTGATCTGCGCCTCGTAGGACTGCAGCTGGGCACGGGCGGTCTTCAGCTGCGCCTCGGCGGCATCGTATTCCTGGCGCGAGGTGGCCTCGGCGGCCAGCATCTGCTGCTGGCGCGCGAATTCCAGTTCGGCCTGGCGCAGGGTGGCCTGCTGGACGGCGCGCTGGGCGGTGACCTGGTCCAGCGAGGCCTGCGCGTTGAGCACCTGGTTCTGCTGGGTGGTGGCGTCGATCTCGGCAATCAGGTCGCCTTCCTTCACGGTGTCGCCCAGCTGCACCTTCAGCGACTTGATCTGGCCCGAGGCCTGCGCACCGACGCTGACCAGCTTGTAGGCATCGATCACGCCGGTGGCGTCCACCGTCTGCTCGATGTCACCGCGGCTGACCGGCGAGGTGGCCACCGCCGGCGCGGCGGGCTTGCGCAGCAGCCACCAGGCGGTCGCGGCGACGATCAGGGCAAGCAGGGCGATCAGTATCAGGCGACTCCGGCGGGTCGCGGGCAGCAGGCGGAACGTCACGTCGTGGCTTCACTCTCGGGGCCGCGCGTGCGGCGTTGGCGGGCATTGTGAAGACCGGGCGATGGACGGCTCAATCCTCGGGGTATGTCTGTATGTAACACTGTCGGTGAATACGCGTAACCACAGGTATCCCGCCCGTGGGTGGATACACTGGTACGCATTGCCCCGGATGCGGTTCAGCTGCCGACACGGGATGATCGCGACATGGAGACTGAAAACCCGATGCATCGACTGCTGATCGTCGACGACGACAACGACATCCGCACGCTGCTGGCCGAGCAGCTCGGCCGCGCCGGTTACCTGGTGAGCACGGCGGCCGATGGCACCGCCATGCGCCAGCTGCTGGACCGCGAGCACGTGGACCTGATCGTGCTCGACCTCAACCTGCCGCGCGAGGATGGCCTGACCCTGTGCCGTGACCTGCGTGCGCGTTCGAACACGCCGGTGATCATGCTGACCGCACGCGCCGAGCCGATCGATCGCGTGCTGGGCCTGGAAATGGGCGCCGATGACTACCTGGCCAAGCCGTTCGAACCGCGCGAGCTGCTGGCACGCATCCGCAACGTGCTGCGCCGGACCGAGGCGCTGCCGGCCAACCTGGAGCCGCTGGCGGTGCGCCGTGCGCGCTTCTCGCGCTGGGTGTTCGACCTGGAGCATCGCCACCTGGTCGATCCGGATGACCGCGTGGTGGTGCTGTCCGGCGCCGAGTTCCGCCTGCTGCGGGTGTTCATCGCGCACGCCAACAAGGTGCTGTCGCGCGAGCAGCTGGTCGCGCTCAGCAGTGGCCGCAACTACGAGGCACAGGACCGCGCGATCGACCTGCAGGTCAGCCGCCTGCGCAACAAGCTGGGCGACGACGGTGGCCCGGACGGACTGATCAAGACCGTGCGCAACGAGGGCTACGTGCTGGCCTCCGCGGTCAACCTGGAATAAGCCGCGATGAAGCGCCTGCGCCATTTCCTGTCCTCGATGGTCGGGCGGTTGTTCGTGATCCTGCTGCTGGGCATGGCGGTGGCTGCGATCGGCGCGACCATGCTGGCCACTTCCAAGCGCCAGCAGGAGTTCGAGCGGCAGAACCTGAACCGCATCGCCGACCGCCTGCAGGGCTACGTCAACCTGCTGGACGGCAATCCGGAGCTGCGCGAGCGCCTGCTGGCGATCGGCGGGCCGAGCGTGCGCGCGCTGCAGCCCGGAGCCCGCCTCGGGCGTGCCGACACGGCGCTGATGGAAGTGCTGGAAGACCGCCCCGGACCGGTGTCGCGCGCGCATGTGCACTTCGCTTCGTTCCGCTCCTGCATTCCCAAGCTGCAGGACCTGCTGCCGCCGCCACCGCCGGGTCACCGGCGGCCGCCGCGCGAACGCGACCCGGCGTTCATCCCGCCCAAGTGCCGCGCGGTGGACGTGACCCTCAACGACGGCACGCTGCTGAAACTGGCGCTGGACTCGCCGGCGGTGGCGCACAACGGCATCCTCGCCGTGGACCCGTGGTTCCTGACCCTGCTGGTGCTGGCGATTGCCGTGCTGGCCTATATCGTTGCGCGCATGGCCAGTGCGCCACTGCAGGAACTGGCCGCCGCTGCCGAGGATCTCGGCGACGATCTGCAGCGCGACCCGTTGCCATTGCGCGGGCCGCGTGAAGTGCAGCGCGCCGCCGAAGCCTTCAACGCCATGCAGCACCGCCTGCAGCGGCACCTGGCCGAACGCACGCAGATGCTGGCGGCGATCACCCATGACCTGCAGACGCCGCTGACCCGGTTGCGCCTGCGCCTGGAGAATGTCAGCGACGAAGCCCTGCGCGAGCGCCTGATCGGTGACCTGGCGGCGATGCAGGCGCTGGTGCGCGAGGGCCTGGAACTGGCCCGCAGTGCCGAGAGTGCCGAACAGCGCGCCGCACTCGACCTGGATTCACTGCTGGAGAGCATCGTCGAGGACACCGCCGAAGGCGGCGCCGACGTGGTCTTCGAGGGGGGCAGTGGTTCGGTGCTGATGCTGCGTCCGCTGGCCATGCACCGCCTGTTCTCCAACCTGGTGGACAACGCGGTGATGTACGCGCAACGGGCGCGGGTACGGGTCGAGCGCAGCGGCGGTGCGATCACCGTAGTGGTGGCCGATGACGGCCCCGGCCTGGCCGAAGAGCAGCTGGAGGCGGTGTTCGATCCGTTCGTGCGGGTGGAAACCTCGCGTTCGCGCCAGACCGGCGGGGCCGGCCTGGGCCTGACCATCGCCCGCGCCCTGGCCGAGAAGGACGGCGTCGCGGCTGTGGCTGCGCAACCGGGCCGAAGGTGGCCTGGAGGCGGTGGTGCAGTGGCCGGCCAGTGCCCAGGTGGTGGCGCCCGGCCGCGCCGGCTGAGCTGGCGGGCCGCGGACGGTGACGCCGGGGCCGGGGTTTGGCCTATCATCTGCCCATCTCCCCAGTCTCCCCTCGATGAGCCAGCCCGTTCCCGCCGGCATGCCAGTGCGCGCTGCCCGGCTGTTCCCGCACGCTGCCGCGCCCTGCAGCCGCACCTGGCCGCCGCTGCTGCGGTGATGGGCGGGCAGGGGGACGAGGGGCGCTGGGTGGAGCGCCGCGCATCAGGATTCAGGCGGGCACTGCGGCAGGGCCTGCTGTGGTTGCTGCTGGCCCTCGCGCTGCCGCTGGCGGCACAGGAGGGCGCGCCCCCGCTGCGCGACTACGCCATCGATGTATGGACCTCGCGCAACGGCCTGCCGCACAACTCGCTGCGCGACATCGCACAGACGCCGGAGGGCCACCTGTGGTTCGCCACCTGGGAAGGGCTGGTGCGCTACAACGGCCTGGACTTCACCGTGTTCGACCGCAGTACGCGCCCGGGCCTGCGCGACAACGGCATCGGCGCACTGTTCGTCGACCGCCAGGGCGGGCTGTGGATCAGCGATTCGCGCGGCAACGTCAGCCACCGCGGCAGCGACGGCCAATGGCGGGTCTGGGAGCACCAGGCCGGTACACCGCAGGTGCTGATCCAGTCCATGCAGATGGACAGCCAGGGCCGGCTCTGGCTGCTGTACGAAGGCAAGGGCATCGGCTACCTGACGCCGGATGCCGGCATCGTCTACCAGGCACCGGCGGCGGACCTGCCGATGGCGATGAGCTTCACCAAGCTGGTGGTCGATGCACAGGACCGGGTATGGGTCGGCACGCTCGACGGGCTGGTGCTGCGCGACAACGACGGCGTGCTCAAGCGCGCGCCCGCCGCGTGGGGGCTGGGCGCCGGCAGCGGCCTGTCGTGGCCGTACCGGGCACCGGATGGCGCGCTGTGGATCGTCGCCGGCGAGCGCCTGTACCGGGTGGAGGACGACCAGCTGGTGCTGGTGCACCGCCTGCCGGGCCAGCTGCACATGACCTCGATGCTGCAGGACCGGCATGGCGATCTGTGGCTGGGTACCGAGAACCAGGGCCTGCTGCGCATTTCCGCCCATGGCCTGGAGCGGCTGCCGGCCGGCCTGAACCTGCCGGGCGGACGCGTGGTCAGCCTGCGCGAGGATGCCGAAGGCAGCATCTGGGTGGGAGCCAATGGGGGCCTGTACCGCCTGCGCGAAACACTGTTCAGCAGCTTCACCGAGCGCGATGGGCTCAGTGGCGACTACGTGCGCACGGTGTTCGAGGATCGCGACCGCCAGCTGTGGGTCGGCAGCGCCAGCGGCCTTGACCTCCAGACCCGCGACGGTCGTTTCCGCGCGGTGCCGCTGCACAACCGCGGCGGCAAGGCGCCCTCGGTACTGAGCCTGGCACAGGGGCCGGACGGTGACCTGTGGGTGGGAACCTTCGGCGACGGCGTTTACCGGCTGGGTCGCGATGGGGGCCTGCGCCACAACTATGCGGCGGCTGACGGCATGCCGGGCGGCAACATCCGTGCGATCACCGTTGACCCGCAGGGCGTGGTCTGGGCCGGCACGCAGAAGGGCGTGGTGCGCATCGACGGCGACCGGGTGCAGGTCTCGAACGTGCCGGGCATGCCCGGCGGCCTGATCACCGCGCTCGAGCATGATCACCAGGGCAACCTGTGGATCGGCACCATCGAAGGCATCCGCGTGCTGCGTGGCGACCACGTGCAGTCGATCGACCTGGCCCCGCTGGGGGGCGGCCGCAGCGTGTTCGGCTTCCACCAGCTGGGCGATGCGATGTGGATCAGCAGTGATCGTGGCCTGTACCGCTGGCGCAACGGTGCGCTGGCGCGGGTCGGCCTGGAGCAGGGCATGCCGGTGGACGCGGTGTTCCAGCTGGTGCCGGACCGCCTCGGCAATGTCTGGATCAGCAGCAACCGTGGTGTGCTGCGCACCGACATGGCTACCCTCAATGCGGTGGCCGATGGCCGCACGCCGCGGGTGGTGCTGGAGCGCTACAACGAGATCGACGGCATGGCCAATGCACAGGCCAATGGCAGCTCCAGTCCATCGGCGATCCTGCGCCAGGATGGCACGTTCTGGGTGGTCACCGCCGGTGGCCTGAGCACGGTCGACCCGCAACGCCTGCAGCGTTTCCGCGAGCGGCCATCGCCGCCGGCGGCGATCGAGAGCGTGCAGGTGGATGGTGCGCCGGTGCACTGGGAGGGACCGGATCGCAATTACATTCCCGGTGGCCGCCGGTTGGCGGTGAGCTATGTCGGCCTGAGCTACCTGATGTCCGACCGGATCCGCTACCGCACGCGGCTGGATGGCCTCGATGCCGGCTGGGTCGAGCGTGGCCCGCAGCGCAGCGTCGAGTTCGTTGGCCTGCCGCCGGGCGACTACACCCTGCATGTGGCTGCGGCGCATCCGGGCGGCAGCTGGGGCCAACAGGAGGCGGTGTGGAGCTTCAGCGTCGAGCCGTTCTGGTGGCAGCGGCGCAGCGTGCAGGCGCTGGGCGGGCTGTTGCTGCTGGCCGGCCTGGTGGCACTGTACCGCCTGCTGCTGCAGCAGCTGAAGGCCAGCAACCTGCGCCTGGCGCGGCGGGTGGACGACGCGACCTTCGACCTGCAGGCCAAGACCGTGCACCTGCAGGCGCTGAACCAGGAAAAGACCGAGCTGGCCGAACGCCTGGCGCGCCAGGCCGAAGCCTTCGAGCGCCAGGCCCGCGAGGATGCGCTGACCGGGCTGGCCAACCGCCGCGGCTTCGACGAGACGCTGGCGCGTGACTTCGCCCGTTCGCAGCGCAGTGGTCATCCACTGTGCCTGGTGGTGCTGGACATCGACCATTTCAAGGACGTCAACGACCGCCACAGCCACAGCATCGGCGATGCCGTGCTGGTGCAGGTGGCGACGCTGATCGCAGCCGCCAGCCGCGACTCCGACCTGCCGGCGCGAACCGGCGGCGAAGAGTTCGCGCTGCTGCTCAACGACACCCGCCTGGAGGAAGCCGCGCAGCTGTGCGCGCGCCTGCGCGGCCTGTTCCATGACCACCCCGACTGGGCCGGTGTGGAAGGCCTGCGCGTGACCTTCAGTGCGGGGCTGGTGGAGCTGGATGCCGACGACCGCACCCCGGCGCTGCTGTACCAGCGCGCCGACCGCGCGCTGTACCGCGCCAAGAGCGACGGCCGCGATCGCACGAGCATTGGTTGATCGCATCCACGCATGGCGTGGATCTACTGTGCGGCGATTGATTCGCCACCATGCATCGATGGAACGACGTCGGCCTGTAGAGTCGAGCCGTGCTCGACCACCGCGCGGCAGCGCGGAAAAAGGTGCAGCCGAGCATGGCTCGGCTCTACAGAAAGCGCTTTCTTACCGCGGCCAGGCGTTGGCGATGGTGCAGAACAGCCGCGCGGTCTGCTCGGTGTCATATACCGCGCTGTGCGCTTCATTCGCATCCCAACCCAGCCCGGCGGCAGTGGCCGCACGCGCCAGCACGGTCTGGCCGTAGGCGATACCGGCCAGGGTGACCGTGTCGAACACGCTGAACGGATGGAACGGGTTGCGCTTGTGGCCGGTCCGCGCCACGGCCGCGTTGACGAAGCCGAGGTCGAAATGGGCGTTGTGGCCAACCAGGATCGCGCGCTGGCAGCCGTACTTCTTCATCGCCGCACGCACCGGAGTGAAGATGTGGTCCAACGCCGCTTTTTCTTCCTTGGCCAGCCGGAACGGATGGTCGAGGATGATGCCGGTCACTTCCAGCGACTTCGGGTCGATCTCCAGGCCCTCGGCCGGGACCACGTGGGCACTGGCGGTCTGGCCGGGGTAGAGCAGGCCGTTCTCGTCCATCTCGATCGGCACCGCAGCGATTTCCAGCAGCGCGTTGCGCTGGCTGTCGAAGCCGCCGGTTTCCACATCCACCACCACCGGCAGGAAGCCGCGGAAGCGTTGTGACATCGCGCGCTGCGCCTGGGGAACTGCGGAATCGGGAACGGCGGCAGGTGCGGGGATGGGGTCAGTCATGCGTGAATTCTATCAGAGCGGCCCTGAGCGCCCGGCCACGCAGCCCATGCCAGCCACCGTAGTGGCACGAACGCAGAACCCGGTAGGTGCCAACCTTGGTTGGCACATGACGCGCCGACCAAGGTCGGCATCTACCGAACCGCTGGCCGCGCAGGTGTGGCCGAGGGAGACCACCGCGCCAACCAGGCGTCCACGCTCAGCTTGCCGGCGCCGGTGAAGATCAGCGGCAGCAGCATGGCCATGAACAGCACCGGCAGCTTGAAGTTGCCGAAGCCCTGGTCGCTGATCGCATAGCCCATGGCCAGGTCGGCCAGCGAGTTCCACTCCATCGGCCAATGCACCGCATAGGTGGCCACCACGGTCAGCACCAGCAGGCTCGCGGCGGCGAAACGGGTGCCGAAACCGAACAGCAGGCAGGCCGCCCCGAGCAGTTCGAACCAGGTCGCCAGTTGCCAGTTCAGGGTGGCCGGCAACTGGTCGAACGGGAATGGAAAGGCGTCCTGCAGGTCGGCGAACCAGTTCTGGCCGCGCAGCTTCTCGCGGCCGGATTCGAAGAATTCCCAGGCCAGCAGCAGGCGCAGGCCGAGCGGGGCCAACCAGGGGGCGAGACGGTCCAGCTGGCCACGCGCGGCGGCCAGGGTCGGAAGGTTCATCAGGGGATCTCCGCAAATGGGGTGTCAGGGTGGGGCGGTGAGCGGACCGATCACGCCGGCCTGCAGGAACTGCCGCAGCAGCGCGGCACCGGGGCCGGCCAGCGCGTCTTCGGCCAGCCCATGCGTGGTGGCGAGGCGTTGCAGGTACGTACGGCCTTCCAGCCCAGGCTGTTCACCGATGCTGGACAGCAGGTGCACCGCCAAGGGGCTGAGCGCGGCGAATCGCACTTCACCGTCGGCTTCGCGGCGGACCAGCAGGCCGGTGGGTTCTGGGAGGGGCTGGGTCGGCGCATCCTCTGCACCGAGACGGTGCACCGGCCACTGGTACAGCAGCGGCCACGCCAGCGGCGAACGCTGCAGCGGCACCCGCAGCGGATCGACATCGCCAGGCGCAGGAAGTGGCTCGGCCTGCAACTGGTACAGCGCGGTTTCCACCCACTCGTAGTGGGCCAGTTCGGCCAGCGCCGGGTGCGGCAGCTGCGGCTGTGCCTGCAGCCACTGCACGAACTCGGCGGCCAGCTCGGTGAACAGGGGGGTCTGGCAGCGATGGGTGGCGAAGTAGTGGCGCACCAGCGCGCTCCATGCCGGTTCGCCGAGCAGGCGGACGCAGACCGGGAAACCGTTGCTCAGGAGCCCGAGCAGGTTGTTGAACAGCAGGTGCTGGTACACCGCCAACCGGCGTGCATCCAGGCCGGCCGGTGCCGGCACCGCCTGTGGATCGCGCAGGTGCGCGGTGAACGCGTGCTGCTGCGCGCGCAGGGTGTCGATAGCGTCAGCCATGTGCAGCCCCGGCGTGTGCGGCCTGCAGGCGGCGGATGGTCTGCAGTTCGCCCTGCAGTTCCGCATAGGGCGGGAAATTGAAATCGCGTTCGAGCAGGGTGGGGCGTGGGCCGATGCGAGCATAGGTACGCGCCAGCAACTCCCAGACCGGATCAATCACCGCGCTGCCATGGGTATCGATCTTCAGGTCGGGTGCCTCGTCCAGGTGCCCGGCCACGTGCAGGCAGACGATGCGCTGCGCGGGCAGGCCGGCGATGAAGGCATCGGCATCGTAGCCGTGGTTGCAGGCGTTGACGTAGACGTTGTTGACGTCCAGCAGCAGGTCGCAGTCGGCTTCGGCGAGCACCGCATTGGTGAACGCCAGCTCGTCCATCGCCGGTTCCGGCGCCAGGTAGTAGGACACGTTCTCCACCGCGATGCGCCGGCCGAGCAGGTCCTGCACGCGGCGGATGCGCTGCGCGGTATGGCGCACGGCTTCGTCGGTGAAGGGGATCGGCAGCAGGTCGTACAGGTGGCCGTCGTCGCTGCAGTAGCTCAGGTGCTCGCTGTACAGCGGCACGCGGTGCTTTTCGAGGAACCGGCCGACCTGCTCCAGCAGCTGGGTGTCCAGGGCGGCACTGCCGCCCAGCGACAGCGACAGGCCGTGGCAGCTCAGCGGATGGCGGTGTGCCAGTTCGGCCAGGGCATCACCGGCCGGGCCGCCGACATGGATCCAGTTCTCCGGCGCGCATTCCAGGAAGTCGAAGTCGCCTGCCGGAGCGTCACGCAGATCCTGCAGCAGCGCCCGGCGCAGGCCCAACCCTGCAGCCGCCGCGCGAAGCGGCGACTGCGGGTGGACGAGGCTGGCGCGGACGTCAGTGCTTGCCACCGCACTTGCCTTCGCCGCACTTGCCTTCAGCCGACTTCGTGTCGCCGGTCTTGGCCTTGGCGCCCGCTGCGCCGGCAGCCTTGCCCTTGTCGGCACCGCACTTGCCTTCGCCGGTCTTGCCGTCGGCACCACACTTGCCTTCGGCGTGCTTGGTCGCGTCGGCTGCCATCTTGGTATCGGCGGCCTTGGCATCGGTGCTGGCCTTGGCTGCCTGGCCGGCCACCAGGTAGCCCTGGGCGAGGTCGCTCATGCTCAGCGCCGAGGCGCTGGCGGTCATGCCCAGGCCGGCGGCCAGGGCGGTAGCGGTCAGCAGGGACAGGGTCTTGTTGGAACTGCTCATCGGTCTTACTCCTGGGTGGTGGGCAGGTGCCCGGGGTGAATCGATGGTGCAGCGATCCTACTCAACGAATCCTCGCCAAGAACTCAAATTTTCGTGAGATCTGTTACAGAAGCATCCGGCAGGTCCGCACCGGGCAAGCCCGGCGGGCCCAATGCGGGGGAACTCCCCAAAAAAGAAGGCCGCTGTCACCAGGACAGCGGCCACCTTGGAGTCGACTCCGGTGTTGCAGTGCAGCGTCAGGGCTGGCCGGTGCTGGAGGTCTCGTCGCGCTTTTCACGCGGTGGCAGCGGCTGCTCGCCATGCACCAGGAACCATACGTTCTCGGCGATGTTGGTGGCGTGGTCGCCCACGCGCTCCAGGTTCTTGGCCATGAACAGCAGGTGCGTGCACGGGGTGATGTTGCGCGGGTCTTCCATCATGTAGGTCAGCAGCTCGCGGAACAGCGCGGTGTACTGCGCGTCCAGGCGGGCGTCGTCCTCACGCAGTTCCAGCGCGGCATCAGCATCGTTGTCGCGGTAGGCGGCAATGGCACGCCGGACCTGCTGCGCGGCCAGGCGGCCCAGTGCACGCAGGCCCTGGATCTGCGGCAGCGGCGGCACCTTGCCCAGCGCGATCGAGCGCTTGGCGACGTTGGCAGCGTAGTCACCGATGCGCTCGATGTCGGCCGGAATGCGCAGGCCGGCAAGGATCTCGCGCAGGTCGCGCGCCATCGGGCCACGCAGCGCCAGGCGCATCACGTCGTGGCTGATCTGCTGTTCCAGCGCATCGATCGCCTCGTCGTTGGCGATGATGCGATGGGCAGCGTTTTCGTCGCGCTTCTCGATCACGTCCATCGACGCTTCGAGCTGGGCGACGGCCATCTCGCCCATGCGCACGATCTCGGCCACCAGGCGCTGCTGCTCTTCGTCGTAGCTCTTGACGATGTGGTCGTTGGGAAGGTTCATGGTTGTTCCACTCTGTAGAGTCGAGCCACGCTCGACTGATGGTGTCTGCAGGGTCGAGCCGTGCTCGACTGACGTTTCAGCCGAAGCGGCCGGTGATGTAGTCCTCGGTCTGCCGCTGCGACGGCTGCGAGAAGATCACTTCGGTGCGGTCGTGCTCGATCAGGTCGCCCAGGTACATGAAGGCGGTGTAGTCGGACACGCGTGCGGCCTGCTGCATGTTGTGGGTGACGATCACGATGGTGTACTCGTGCTTGAGTTCTTCCACCAGCTGCTCGATGCGGCTGGTCGAGATCGGATCCAGCGCCGAGGTCGGCTCGTCCAGCAGCAGCACCGACGGGCGCAGGGCCACGGCACGGGCGATGCACAGGCGCTGCTGCTGGCCGCCGGACAGGCCCAGTGCGCTCTGCCCCAGCTTGTCCTTCACTTCGTCCCACAGCGCGCCCTGGCGCAGCGCCTGCTCGACGCGGTCGGCCATGTCGGCCTTGCTCAGCTTCTCGTGGTGGCGGATGCCGTAGGCCACGTTCTCGAAGATGGTCATCGGGAACGGCACCGGCTTCTGGAACACCATGCCGACCTTGCTGCGCAGGCGGTTCATCGGGTACTTCGGCGACAGGATGTTCTCGCCGTCCAGCAGCACTTCACCGCGCGCTTCCAGCTTCGGGTACAGCGCGTAGATGCGGTTGAAGATGCGCAGCAGGGTCGACTTGCCGCAACCGGAAGGACCGATCAGCGCGGTCACGCGCTTTTCCGGGATTTCCAGGTTGATGCCCTTCAGGGCGTGGAACTTGTCGTAGTAGAAGTCCAGTCCACGCGCAGCCAGCTTCACCGGCGACGGCGTGTGCAGGCTCTCGTGCGAGGACGGCACGGCGATGCGCTGCATCGGCACGGCGTTGGAAAGGTCGTTCATGGCGTTATCCACGGAAAGGTCAGTCATGGGAGATACGGTTGCGCAGCAGGATGCCGCGGGCGGCAAGGCTGACCAGCAACACGAAGACAGTCAGCACCAGGGCACCGGCCCAGGCCAGCACCTGCCAGGATTCATACGGGCTGCCGGCGAACTGGTTCATCACCACCGGCACCGAGGCCATCGGCTGGAAGATGTTGTTGTTCCAGTACTGGTTGCCGAAGGCGGTGAACAGCAGCGGTGCGGTCTCGCCGGAGATGCGGGCCAGTGCCAGCAGGATGCCGGTGATGATGCCGGCCGAGGCACTGCGGTACAGCACCTGCACGATCACCTTCCACTGCGGGATGCCCAGCGACAGGGCCGCTTCGCGCATCTGCGAGGGCACCAGGCGCAGCATCTCGTCGGTGGTGCGTACCACCACCGGCAGCACGATGAAGGCCAGCGACAGCGCACCGGCGAACGCCGAGAAGTTGCCGCCGGTCTGCATCACGTACAGGGTGTAGACGAACAGGCCGAGCACGATGGACGGGGCCGACAGCAGGATGTCGTTGACGAAGCGGACCACGGTGCCGGCCTTGCGGGCGTTGCCGTACTCGGCCAGCCAGGTGCCCGCCAATACGCCCAGCGGGGTGCCGATGCCGATGGCCAGCGCACACATCACGGCGCTGCCGAAGAACGCGTTGGCGAGGCCGCCTTCCTGCATCGGCGGCGGCGTCATCTTGGTGAACAGATCCAGGTTGATGCCGGCCAGGCCCTTGGAGGCCAGGGTGAACAGGATCCAGCCCAGGAAGAACAAACCGAACAGCGCGGTGGCGCAGGAGGCGGTGATCGCAACGACATTGCCGATGCGGCGGCGCAGGTACAGGGAGTCAGCGGTGCTGGACATCAGTTGCCCTCCTTGCGGGACAGGCGCATCAGCATCAGGCGGGCGATGGCGAGCACCACGAAGGTGACGATGAAGAGGACGAAGCCGAGCAGCAGCAGGGCCGAACGGTAGGTTTCAGTGGCTTCACCGAAATCGTTGGCGATCAGCGCAGCAATGGTGGTGCCCGGTTCCAGCAGCGACGGCGACAGGCGCACGCTGTTGCCGATCACGAAGGCCACCGCCATCGTCTCGCCGAGGGCGCGGCCGAGGCCGAGGAAGATGCCGCCGATCACCGCCGAGCGGGTGTAGGGCAGCACGATGTCCCAGCTCACTTCCCACTTGGTGGAGCCCAGCGCATAGGCCGATTCCTTCAGGCGGGTCGGCACGGTCAGGAACACTTCGCGCATCACCGAGGAGATGAACGGAATGACCATGATCGCCAGCACGAAACCGGCGGTGAGCATGCCGATGCCCAGCGGCGGGCCCTGGAACATCGGGCCGATGATCGGCCATTCGCCCAGGGTCTCGTTGAGGAACGGCGTGACGTACTCGGTCATCACCGGCACCAGCACGAACAGGCCCCACATGCCGTAGATGATCGAGGGAATGCCGGCCAGCAGTTCGATGGCTGTGCCGACCGGGCCACGCAGCCAGCGTGGTGCGACTTCGGTGAGGAAGAAGGCGATGCCGAAGCTGACCGGCACGGCGATGACCATCGCAATGACGGCGGTGACCAGGGTGCCGTAGATCGGGGCGAGCGCGCCGAACTTGTTTTCGACCGGATTCCAGTCGGCGGAGAAGAAGAAGCTCAGGCCCTGCATCTGCAGGGCATGGCGGCCGCCCCACAGCATCGACAGCGCGGCGCAGGCCAGGGCGATCAGGACGAAGATGACGGTGCCGACCAGCACCCATCGGAACAGTTTGTCGTTGCGGGCATCACGCGCATCACGCGTGGACGGGGCGGCTACAGGCTGGGCGATGGCATTCATGGGGACGGCAGGGCCAGGAAGGGGCGGGGCGGCACGGCGTGGAAGCGGTGCCCGCGCGGGGCGGGCACCGTCGAGTCCGTCACTTCAGGTCGGTCGCCCAGTAGGCCTCGATCTGCTTGACCAGTTCGGCCGGCAGCGGCACGTAGTGCAGCTCGTTGGCCTGGGCCTGGCCGTTCTCGAAGGCCCACTTGAAGAAGGCCAGGGTGTCCTGGTTGCGCTTGGCGTCCTTCGGCTGCTTCTGCATCAGCATGAAGTTGGTGGCGGTGATCGGCCACGCCTGCTCGCCCGGGGCGTTGGTGATGACCAGGTTGAAGTCCTTGGCGCTGGCCCAGTCGGCGCTGGCGGCCGCCGCGGCGAAGGTTTCCGCGCTGGGCTCGACCCAGTTGCCGGCGGCGTTCTGCATGGCGGTGTACGGCATGCCGTTCTGCAGCGCGTAGGCCAGCTCGACGTAGCCGATGGAGCCCTTGATCTGCTTCACGTACGAAGCGACGCCTTCATTGCCCTTGCCACCGACGCCGTCCGGCCACTGCACCGAGGTGCCTTCGCCGACCTTGCTCTTCCACTCCGGGCTGACCTTGGACAGGTAGTTGGAGAAGTTGAAGGTGGTGCCCGAACCGTCCGAACGGTGGACCAGGGTGATCTTGCCGTCCGGCAGCTTCACGCCCGGGTTGGCGGCGACGATGGCCGGATCGTTCCAGGTCTTGACCTTGCCCAGGAAGATGTCGGCCAGCAGGGCGCCGCTCAGGCGCAGCTTGCCGGCTTCCAGGCCTTCGATGTTGACCACCGGCACCACGCCGCCGATGGCCGACGGGAACTGGGCCAGGCCGGCCTGTGCCAGCTCTTCGCTGCTCAGCGGCTTGTCGGAGGAGCCGAAGTCGACGGTGCCGGCCTTGATCTGGGCGATGCCGCCGCCGGAGCCGATCGACTGGTAGTTGATCTTGGCCCCGGTGGTGGCGTTGTAGTCGGCCGACCACTTGGAGACCAGCGGGAAGATGAAGGACGCGCCCGCGCCGGACACTTCGGCGGTCACCTTGGCACCGGCAGCGGCCGGGGCAGCGGCACCGTCGGCCGCCGGCTGCTGCGCGGCCTGCTTGTCGCCACCGCAGGCCGACAGGCCCAGGGCGATGGCCAGGGAAAGGGCGGCAAGGCCGGCCGAGTGCAGTTTCATGGTCACTCCATAGCGGGGAAGAGCCGACGTGGTCGGCGGATGCGGCTATGAAATGATGTTTTTGTTACAGCCGTATTACGACCATGACAGAGGTGTCCTGGATCACGTTCTGACAAGGGTTTCACCGGGTTGGCCCCCATCCGGCAGAGCCCCGGAGACCCCGGATCTGCGCACCGGTATGGCGGCCGGTTGGCCCTTGTGGAGTCAAGCCATGTTCGACGGCTCCCTGCCCTCGGTAGGTGCGGACCGTCGGTCCGCACGCTCCAGCACCCAGCCGAGCGTGGGCTCGGCGCTGCAGAGGCAGATGCATGCATCCCCGAAAACAAGAAGAGCGCGAGATCTCGAGGATCTCGCGCCCGGTTGGGGCCGGCGGGGGAGAGAGGACCCGCCGGCCCCGTTCCTGCGGGGGAACGTGCTTACTTCAGGTTCTGCGACCAGTAGGTCTCGATCTGGCGGACCAGGCTGTCCGGCAGCGGCACGTAGTCCAGCTGGCGGGCCTGGGCGTCGCCGCTCTTGTAGACCCAGCGGAAGAACTCCTGGGTGGCCTTGCCGTTGGCAGCGTTCTTCGGCTTCTTGTGCACCAGGATGAAGTTGGTGGCGGTGATCGGCCAGGACTCGGCGCCCGGGGCGTTGGTCATCACCAGGTAGAAGTCCTTGGCGCTGGCCCAGTCGGCGCTGGCGGCAGCGGCGGCGAACGATGCATCGCTCGGCTGCACGAACCTGCCGGCAGCGTTCTTCATCGCCGTGTACGACAGCTTGTTCTGCAGTGCGTAGGACAGTTCGACGTAGCCGATGCCGCCCTTGATCTGCTTCACGTAGGCAGCAACGCCTTCGTTGCCCTTGCCGCCGATGCCGGCC
This sequence comes from Stenotrophomonas maltophilia D457, assembly GCF_000284595.1. Taxonomy (GTDB): domain Bacteria; phylum Pseudomonadota; class Gammaproteobacteria; order Xanthomonadales; family Xanthomonadaceae; genus Stenotrophomonas; species Stenotrophomonas muris. Next base: position 1,553,370 of record NC_017671.1, read on the forward strand.
GGCCACTGGACCGAGGTGCCTTCACCGACCGAGCTCTTCCACTCCGGGCTGACCTTGGACAGGTAGTTGACAAAGTTGAAGGTGGTGCCCGAACCATCCGAGCGGTGCACGACGGTGATCTTGGCGCTCGGCAGGGTCACGCCCGGGTTCAGCGCGGCGATGGCCGGGTCGTTCCAGGTCTTGATCTTGCCCAGGAAGATGTTGGCCAGCACGGTGCCGTCCAGCTTGAGTGCGCCCGGGGCGATGCCGGCCACGTTGACCACCGGCACCACGCCGCCGATCACCGACGGGAACTGGGCCAGGCCCGAGGCGGCCAGTTCTTCCGGCTTCAGCGGTGCATCGGAAGAGCCGAAATCAACGGTCTTGGCCTTGATCTGCGCAATGCCGCCGCCGGAACCGATCGACTGGTAGTTGACCTTGTTGCTGGTGGCAGCGTTGTAGTCGGCCGACCACTTCGACATCACCGGGTAGATGAACGAGGCGCCCGCGCCGGTGATTTCAGCGGCGTTGGCGGCGAACACGGACGACGCTGCGAAGACGGCAACGGCAACGCGCGACTTGAAGGCGTGGATCACGGGGTGGCTCCTGGGTTGATTGGAATGCGGGGTTACCCGCCCGGCGCACATTCCATAACGGTTCGATGACAGCGCGGGGACCGTTGTATGACGCATCCGTTACAGCGCTGGCTGGCGCTTGCGCAGCGCGGGCCGTGAAGGTTTCGCGCAGCGGCTGAGGCGGTCGTGCGGGCACAAGGGAGGTGCGCCGGCGCCGGTTGCGGTCACCTTGCATAGGTGGCCGATGAGGTGACGGCTGCCTCCCTTCGCGCGGTCTGCGCCTGGCGTTGCGCAGGGATTCCGCGTCATCCGCGCGAAGCCGGGCGGTGCGGACCAGGGTGACCCGGCGGCTTGCCCGCGTGTCGGTGCCGATACACCACGCCATGGGGCGCAACGGATCGATAAGCATGTGCGCGCAAATGAGTCGTACGCATGACCGCACGAAGAAATCTGGGGTTGGTGCTCAATCTGTCATTCGGCTGTCATGGTTTTAACGGAACGTTCGCAAAACGCTTGACCGGCCTGCCGGCGTGGCGTTCTGCCCAAGCCATTCCAACCCTCTGGAGAAATCCAAAATGCGTTCCCATTTGCTCGCCGCCGCGGTCGTTGCAAGCCTCGGTCTGGTTTCCGCCGACGCCTTCGCAGCCCCCGCCAGCTCGGGCGTGTCCCAGGCACAGTTGCAGCAGCTGCAGGCACAGATCGCTGCGCTGCAGGCCCAGGTCCAGCAGTTGCAGAACGATTCGCAGGCGCTGCAGGCGCAGTCCGACGCGCAGTCCGAAGTGAACATCACCCAGGCGCAGGCCCTGGAAGGTGCGCAGAAGACCCAGACCAGCGTCGACAAGCTGGCCAAGCTGGTCAATGACAACAAGATTGGCGGTCGCATGTTCTTCGACCTGACCAACATCGACAAGACCAGCAACGGCAAGGACACCGCCGCCAGCGGCACCGGCCTGGACGTCAAGCGCTTCTACCTGACCGTCGACCACAAGTTCAACGACATCTGGTCGGCCAACCTGACCACCGACTTCCAGTACAGCTCGGCCATCGGCAACACCGAACTGTTCGTCAAGAAGGCCTACGTGCAGGGCAGCTTCGACCCGGCCTTCAACCTGCGCGTCGGTGCCGCCGACATGCCGTGGATCCCGTACGTCGAGAAGTTCTACGGCATGCGCTATGTCGAGAACACCCTGACCGACCGCCTGAAGTACGGCAACTCGTCCGACTGGGGCCTGCATGGCTTCGGCAACCTGGGCAACAACTTCAACTACGCCGTCTCGGTCGTGTCCGGCGCCGGCTACAAGAACCCGACCCGCAGCAAGGGCATGGACGTGGAAGGCCGCGTGGCCTACACCCCGAACGAGAACTTCGTGGTCGCCGTCGGCGGCTACAGCGGCAAGCTGGGCAAGGAAACCGACATCCAGAGCGCCGAGAACACCTACACCCGCGCCAACGCGATGGTGGCCTACGCCGACAGCAACTTCCGCGTCGGCGGCGAGTACTTCCAGGCCAAGAACCTCAACAACGTGCTGACCGTTGCCACCGACAAGACCAGTGGCTGGTCGGTGTGGGGCAGCGTGCGCGTGACCGACGGCGGCATCAACGTGTTCGGTCGTTACGATGACACCGACGTCAGCAAGACCCTGGACCCGACCCTGAGCGACAAGTACTGGAACGTCGGCGTCGAGTTCCCGGTCATGAAGAACCTCAAGCTGTCGACCGTGTACAAGTACACGCACCTGGCCAACGCCAGCGACAAGAAGAACGACAAGACCAAGGAATTCGGCGTCTGGGGCGACCTGTCGTTCTGATCTCCTGAAGCACCCTTGTCCATACACGCGGACGGCGGGCCTGGTGCCCGCCGTCTTCGTTTCGTCACAACACGATCCGCGTCACGTCTCGGCTGTGGTCTTTTCCTTGAACCGGCACAGGTCGGCGATCACGCAGCCCGGGCAATCCGGCTTGCGCGCCTTGCACACGTAGCGGCCATGCAGGATCAGCCAATGGTGCGCGTCGAGCAGGAACTCGGCCGGAATCACCTTCACCAGCGTGTCCTCCACTTCGCGCACGTTCTTGCCGGGGGCCAGGCCGGTACGGTTGGAGACGCGGAAGATATGCGTATCCACCGCCATCACCGGCTCGCCGAAGGCGGTGTTGAGCACCACGTTGGCGGTCTTGCGGCCCACGCCGGGCAGCGCTTCCAGCGCTTCGCGGTCGCGCGGCACTTCGCCGCCGTACTTCTGCAGCAGGATCGCGCAGGTGGCGATCACGTTCTTCGCCTTGGCGTTGAACAGCCCGATGGTGGCGATGTACGGCTTCAGGCCATCCTCACCGAGCGCGAGGATCTTCGCCGGCGTGTTGGCGACCGGGAACAGGCGGCGGGTGGCCTTGTTGACGCCGACGTCGGTGGCCTGGGCGGACAGCGCCACGGCCACCAGCAGTTCGAACGGCGAGCTGTACTCAAGCTCGGTCTTCGGGTGCGGATTGAGCTCGCGCAGGCGGGTGAACATTTCCACCACGTCGGCGCGCGGCATGCGGCCGCCGCGCCGCGCCGGTGCGCGGGCAGTCTTCTTCGCGGTGGCCATTACGGCTCCTTGCCGGTGACGCGGGCCTTGGCCCGGGCGAGAATCGCGGCCGCCGCGGCGGGCAGGGGGGGCTTCACGTCCGGCGCCGGGGGCGGGGTGCGACGTGCATCGCGCTCGGCTTCGCGGCGGGCCAGGCGCACCGCGCGGGCGCGATAGCGTTCGCGTGCGGCCCAGGCCGTACGCAGTTGCTGCTGGGCCTGCTGCAGCCGCTGCGGAAGGTCCGGGTGGCCAGACAGCAGCTGTTCGTCGCCGGCTCGGGCGACGTAGTCCATCAGCCCCGCCTGCAGGGCGCCATCGAGATCGTCTGCCTGGACCCGGGCGAACAACTGCGCGGGGTTGGGTCGGGATGCCATGGCGTCAGCGGCTCTGGAAGGCCGGCGGGCGGCGCTGCAGGAAGGCACTGGTGCCTTCACGCATGTCCTCGGTGGCGAACAGCAGGCCGAACTGCGCACTTTCGTATTCCAGCCCGGCCTCCAGGCTGCACTCGCCGCCCACGTGCACCGCGTCGAGCAGGCCACGCAGGGCCAGCGGTGCTGAGCGTGCCAGCTGGCGGGCGACGTCCTGCACGCGGTTGTCCAGCGCGTCAGCCGGCACGACTTCGTTGACGATGCCCAGCTCCAGCGCACGCGCGGCGTTGATCGGCGCCCCCAGCAGGCACAGCTCCAGGGTGGCGGCGCGGCCACACAGGCGCAGCAGGCGCTGGCTGCCGCCGAAGCCGGGAATCAGGCCGAGATTGATTTCCGGTTGGCCGACCTTGGCGGTATCGGCGGCGATGCGCAGGTGGCACGCCATCGCCAGCTCAAGCCCGCCGCCCAGCGCGAAACCGTTCACGCGCGCGATGACCGGCTTGGGCATGCGTTCGATCTGGCGCATCAGGGCCTGGCCCAGCAGCGAGAAATCACGTCCCTGAACGGCGCTGAGGGTGTTCATTTCCGCGATGTCGGCACCGGCCACGAAGGCCTTCGGGCCCGCCCCGGTCAACACCACCACGCGCACCTCCGGATCGGCAGCGGCGTCCCTGAAGGCATCGGCCAGCGCCTGCAGGGTCGCGGCGTTCAGGGCATTGAGCTTGTCCGGGCGCTGGACGGTCACGGTGCGGATGGCGCCTTCGTCGGCAACAGCGATCAGGGCATCGGCCACGGGGAAACTCCTGGAACGTTAAAAAAAAGTGATATTGAACTCTGCAAACGCAGACGGGTCATAGCCTGCATCGTGAGTAGCGGTTACACGTTGCGCCCGTTATCCTAACCCGTCGCCTCAGGGCGGCGAAGAACGTCCCTGAGTTACCACCCCTGGAGAACTGTTTGATGAAGTTGCGTTCTATCGCGGTCGCCGTCGCGGCCCTGGCCCTGACGGGCAATGCCTTCGCCCAGGACATCGCGTCCGAGAAGGGCAAGCTGAGTTATTACTTCGGTTACGACTACGGCAACAACCTGGCGGAGCTGACCGGTCGCGGTGAGCAGCTGGACATCAACTCGGTGGTGAAGGGCCTGCAGGATGCCTACGCCAAGAAGCAGCCGGCGATCACCGCCGAGCAGCTGAAGCCGGCCGTTGAAGCGTTCCAGAAGCGCGAGCAGGGCCGTGCCCAGGCTGCCAAGGCCGAGTACGAAAAGGCGGCTGCCGAAAACAAGACCAAGAGCGATCAGTTCATCGCGGCGAACAAGGCCAAGGCCGGCGTGCAGTCCCTGCCGAGCGGCGTCCAGTACCGCGTGATCGAAGCCGGCAAGGGCGCCAAGCCGACCCAGGCCAGCACCGTGCAGCTGGAAGTGGCCGGTCCGTTCCCGTACGGCCAGCGCCCGACCGAAGCCCGCCCTGCCCAGCAGATCCCGTCGATCAAGGTCAGCGAAGTTGAAATGAAGGCCATGCGCGAGACCCTGCTGCAGATGCCGGCCGGCTCGAAGTGGGAAGTCACCCTGCCGCCGGACCAGGCCTACGGTGCCGACCCGCGCACCCCGTTCCCGCCGAACGTGGCTGTGCAGTTCGAGATCAAGCTGGTCAGCGTCAAGTAAATCGAAACAGCAAACGAAACGCGCCGGTGATCCCACCGGCGCGTTTCTGTTTGTGCAGCCCCTGGCGGTGAAACGCCCGCGCTGCGCGCGAGCGTCGACTCTACCGTTGGGCCGGGCCACCCGCGCAAATTCAGCCCGATCGCGCTACTGTTGCCGGGTGCAAACAATGGAAGAAACGGCGCGTGTTGTCGCAAGTCCCTGCATCGGAGTGTGCACGCTGGATCCGCACCGGCAATGCACCGGCTGCGCGCGGCATATCGATGAGATCGCGCGGTGGTCGTCGATGAGCAACGAGGAACGCAGCCGCATCCTGCACCGCGTGCAGCCCCTGCGCGAACAACTGCAGCAATCGCTGCGTGGCTCGCTGGCCGACCACGAGCGACTGATGCGCGCGCTGCACCCCTTGGCCCAACCGCCGGCCGGCGACGGCTGGAACCGCAGTGAGCTGATCGACCTGCTGCCGCCCGGGCCTCCGGTGGAGGCTGCGGTGCTGGCCGGCATCGTCCCGCGCGCCAACGGCGCACAGGTGATCCTGACCCGCCGCACCGAAACCCTGCGCACGCACGGGGGCCAGGTCGGATTCCCCGGCGGCCGCACCGAGCCCGATGACCGTGACGCATTGGCGGCCGCGCTGCGCGAGAGCCAGGAAGAAATCGCATTGGCGCCCGGCCAGGTGCAGGCGCTGGGGTATCTCGATCCCTTCGTCACCATCACCGGCTACCGGGTCACGCCGGTGGTGGCGGTGGTGGATCCGGATTTCGTGCCGGTGCCGCAGCCCAGCGAAGTGGCCGAAGTGTTCGAGGTGCCGCTGGATTATCTGATGGCGCCCGACAGCCTGCGCCAGGTCGAAATCACTCATCGCGGCCGGGTCCGCCACGTCCTGGAGTATGGCTGGCCGGGGCAGCGCATCTGGGGCGCGACCGCCGCCATTCTCTACAACCTGCGTCGTCGCCTGGAGCAAGTGAAATGAAGCCGATCGATCCGCCGTGGACCACCCTGGTCGATGTCACCAGCCTTGCCGCTGCGCTGGGCGCAGGCGTGCGCGTCGTCGATGCGCGTGCCACCGCCAGCACCGCCGTGCGCGTGGTCGATGCGCGCGCTTCGCTGGCCGATCCGCAGGCGGCGGGCGGCCAGTATCTGGCAGGGCACATACCGACTGCGGTGCATGCCGATCTCAACCGTGATCTGTCGGATCTGACCCGAAGCGGCCACGGCCGGCACCCGCTGCCGGACAGCGATGCGTTCGCCGCGAAGCTCGGTACGTGGGGCATCGGTCCCGAAACCCAGGTGGTGGTCTACGACGGCAGCGACGGCAGCATGGCCGCCTCGCGCCTGTGGTGGCTGCTGCGGCTGATCGGGCACACCCGGGTGGCCGTGCTCGACGGCGGTATTGCCGCCTGGCAGGCCGCCGGTCACGCGCTGGCGAGCGGGCCGACTGAAGTGACGGTGTTACCTGCCTACCCGGGCCGTTTCGACACCACCCAGATCGCCAACGCCGATGAAATCAGCGCACGGCTGAAGCACGCGCCGGGCTGGTTGGTCGACGCGCGCGCGGGTGAGCGCTTCCGCGGTGACGTCGAGCCGCTGGACCCGGTCGCCGGCCACGTGCCGGGCGCGGTCAACCGCCCGTTCGCCTTGAACGTACTCGATGGCCACCTGCGCGACCCACATGCGCTGCGCGCCGAACTGCAGGGCGTGATCGGCAACCGCGATCCGCAGCAGGTGGTGCTGATGTGCGGCTCCGGCGTGACCGCCTGCCATCTGCTGCTGGCGATGGAAACGGCGGGCCTGTCCGGCGCGCGCATCTACGCCGACTCCTGGAGCGGGTGGGTCAGCGACAGCAGCCGCCCGGTGGCGACCGGCGCCTGAGCCGCGCGGGGTCGGATCCGTTTTCCAACGGAGAACGGTTCTGACCCCATCAACCGAAAATCGGGTCAGAGCCCGTTGCGTAGCAACGGGATCCGACCCCGTGTCGATTCGAAGGATCGCGGAGAACTGTTGAAGGCGGGGTGGGGCCGGTTGCGGGGGTGTCCGCAACCGGACCCACCCCGCCATCCCACGGAATGCCAGCGTTTGACGTTGACGTTGACGTTGCCGTTGCCTCTGCGGGTGCAGGGCGCAGCCCTGCCGCTTACCCAACCGGCTGCAACGGCACCTTCGCCAGCACCCGCGCCCACGGGAACAGCGGCCCCGGATCGCGCTTGCGCGCCACCGTCAACGTCGCATCGTCGCTGGCCGGCACCCGTTCCAGGTCCAGCTGGTCATGCCCGGCAATCCGTCGCAGCGACGGGTAGTGCGCCACCAGCGCCAGCAGCAGCTGTTCCAGCGCCTGCAGCTGTGCCTCGGTGTAGGCCTCGTCCATCGCCTGGTGGCGGCTGTCGAACCAGTCCGGATAGCGCCCGGTATTGACCAGCTCGATGCCCAGCGTATGCGCGTTCATGCCGCGCACGTGATGGGCCACGCGTTCCGGTGCCACGTACTGCACCACGCTGCCATCGCGGTCGATGTAGAAGTGCCCGCTGTTGCCGGCGCCGCTGTCGTACAGTACGCGCTCGCCGTACTCGCGGGCCGTCGCCAGATCGGGCAGTTCGGTGCAGTGGATCACCACCATCTCCAGCGTGGCCGGGTCGCGCAGCGGCAGACGGTCTTCGTAGGGCAGGGGCTGCAGCTGCAGGCCGGGCAGGAGCGGGTTGGGCATCCGGCGATGCTAGCATTGCGGCATGAACCTGCCTTCTCTTTCCTCGTTGGCCCGCTCGCACGGAGCACGTGCATGAGCCGCGGCCACTGCATCCTGTCGCATGGCTTCGAGAGCGGCCCGGAAGCGACCAAGGTCACCGCGCTGGCCGACGTGGCGCAGCGCCTGGGCTGGACCCATGAGCGCCCGGACTACACCGACCTGGACGCGATGAGCGAGGTCAGCCGGGTAGGCGACGTGCCGACCCGCCTGCGCCGCCTGGTCGAGCGCGCCGCCATCGCGGCCCGGCAAGGGCCGGTGGTGCTGGCCGGCTCCAGCCTGGGCGCCTACATTTCCGCCATCGCCTCGTTGCAGGTACCGGTGGCCGGCCTGTTCCTGATGGTGCCGCCGACCACGATGGGCCCGATGCCGGCGCTGGACGCCGCCGCCGTGCCGACCACCGTGGTCCAGGCCTGGCATGACGACGTGGTGCCAGCAGCGGGAGTGATCGCGTGGGCGCAGGCGCGCTCGGCGCAGCTGATGCTGGTCGACGACGGCCACCGCCTCGAGCGCCACGTGGAGGCTTCCGCGCAGGCCTTCGAACGCTTGCTGCGGCAACTGTGAAGCCCGGGCGCACGGCGCGCCCGCCCGCATTGACTACAATGGCAGCCCCGCCGCCCCCGGCGCGGGCCTGCCGGCCGTGCCTACGGCCCTCCTTTCCGACCGGCCCGGCCCCTGTGCCGCGCCCGACCACCTGCGAACCGATCCCGTGAAATTCTTCGTCTCCTGCGCCAAGGGCCTGGAATACCTGCTTGCCGATGAACTGTCGGCCCTGGGCCTTGGCAAGGCCACTGCCACCATTGCCGGCGTCAACGCCGAGGGCGAACTGGCGCAGGCGCTGCGGATCGTGATGTGGTCGCGCCTGGCCAGCCGCGTGCTGTGGCCCATCGACGAGTTCGAGTGCCCGGATGAGCAGGCCCTGTATGACGGCGTGCGTGCGCTGCCGTGGCACGAGCACATCACGCCGGAGATGACCCTGGCGGTGGACGCGCACGTGTCCGGCGACAAGATCACCCACGCCCGCTTCGCCGCGCAGCGGATCAAGGACGCCATCGTCGACCGCATGCGCGATGAAGGCCTGGAACGCCCCTCGGTCAACACCGATCTGCCCGACGTGCGCGTCAACCTGTCGCTGCGCAAGGGCCGTGCCTCGTTGTCGATCGATCTCGGCGGCGGCCCGCTGCATCGCCGTGGCTGGCGTGGTGCTGCCCACGAGGCACCGCTGAAGGAAAACCTGGCCGCCGCGCTGCTGCTGCGCGCGCAATGGCCGCGCCTGCACGCTGCCGGTGGTGGCCTGCTGGATCCGATGTGCGGCAGCGGTACCCTGCTGATCGAAGGTGCGCTGATGGCCGCCGACGTCGCTCCCGGCCTGATGCGGCATGGCAGCCTGCCGCCGAGCCGCTGGCTGGGCTTCGACAAGGCCGCCTGGAAGTCCATCCAGAGCGAAGCACGTGAGCGCGAAGCGGCCGGCCTGGCCGCGCTGAAGCCAGTCATCCACGGCAGCGACATCGATCCGACCGCGATCCAGGCGGCACGCGAGAACGCCGAGGTCGCGGGCGTCGCCCACGCGATCCGCTTCACGCGCGCCGACGTGGCCGACCTGGCCGCGCCGGAACAGGAGATCGGTGCGGTGGTCTGCAATCCGCCGTACGACGAACGCCTGGCCGCCGATCCGGCGCTGTACCGCGCGCTGGGCAACGCCCTGCAGAAGGCGGTGCCGCATTGGCGCGCCAGCCTGCTGTGCGGCAACGACGAACTGGCCTTCGCCACCGGCCTGCGCGCGGGCAAGAAGTACCAGATGTTCAATGGTGCGCTGGAGTGTGCGCTGATCGTCTGCGACCCGATCGCCGTGCCGGGCCGTGATCCGGCACAGCCGCGCGAGCTGAGCGTAGGCGCGCAGATGGTGGCCAACCGCCTGCGCAAGAACCTGAAGAAGTTCAAGAGCTGGCGTGCCCGCGAAGACATCACCTGCTTCCGCGCCTATGACGCCGACCTGCCGGAGTACGCGGCCGCCATCGACGTCTACGAGGAAGACGGCGGCAAGCGCCGTACCTTCCTGCACGTGCAGGAATACGCCGCACCGGCTGCCATTCCCGAGAACGACGTGCGCCGCCGCCGCAACGAGCTGCTGGCCGCTGCGCGCGAAGTGTTCGGCGTGCCGCCCGAGCAGGTCTCGATGAAGTCGCGCGAGCGCGGCAAGGGCGGCAGCAAGTACGGCCGCTTCGAGCAGCGTGACGAGTTCATCGTGGTGCGCGAGAACAATGCACTGCTGCAGGTGAATCTGTTCGACTACCTGGACACCGGCCTGTTCCTCGACCACCGCCCGCTGCGCCGGATGATGGCCGAGCAGGTACGTGGCAAGCGCTTCCTCAACCTGTTCTGCTACACCGGCGTGGCCAGCGTGCAGGCGGCGGTGGCCGGTGCCGCCAGCACCACCAGCGTCGATCTGTCGGCGACCTACCTGCAGTGGTGCTACGACAACCTGGCGTTGAACGGGCAGGGCGGCAACCAGCACCTGCTGGTGCAGGCCGACGCGATGGCGTGGCTGGAGGGCGACCGTGGCCAGTACGACGTGATCTTCTGTGACCCGCCGACCTTCTCCAACTCCGCGCGCGCCGATGACTTCGACGTGCAGCGCGAGCAGATCAAGCTGCTGCGTGCAGCCGTGGCGCGGCTGGCGCCGGGCGGCGTGCTGTACTTCTCCAACAATTTCCGCCGCTTCAAGCTGGAAGAGAACGCCATCGCCGAATTCGCCCAGTGCCGCGAGATCACCGCGCGCACCATCGGCCCGGACTTCGAGCGCAACGCGCGCATCCACCGCGCGTGGGAATTGAAGCGGTTGGGGTAACGCGACGCCCGGGGTCGGATCCCCTGCGCGAAGCGCAGGGGCTCTGACCCCATCCGGATCTACGCACCAGGGGTCAGAGCCCTTGCGCTTCGCGAAAGGGATCCGACCCCGGTGGCCCGGCTACAGCACCGCCACCACCAGCCCCAGCACCGGCAGCACGATCGCCAACGCCGCGATCCACTTCGGCCGGTACGGGTACAGCCCGAACGACAGCGCCAGACCGCCCAGTGTCATCGTGCCCAGCCACAGCACCGGGCCCATCGCCCAGCCGTGGTCGATCACGCACAGCGCGAACGCCACCGTCAGCAGGGCCCAGCCCAGCACGCGCCACTGGGTGCGCCGTGCGGGCGTGGCTGCGGCGCTGCCGTTCAGGTCGTGCTGGTGCTTTTCCATCGCCAGCGACAACGCGGTGAACGCGGAGAACGACAGGGCCAGTGCCAGCAGCATCATGCGCTGGCCTCCGCTTCGGCGGTTTCCGCAGCGTCCACCGGGGCCCTGGGTGCTGCTGCGGCGGCGGCGCGCTTCTTCTTCTCGGCCGCGCTCAGCGGTGGCGTCCAGCGCTGCATGCGCCAGCCGCACAGCGCCAGCATCGCACCGAACGCGATCATCGACAGATCGACGCCAGCCAGTACCCAGTCACCGCTGCGCAATGTGACGCCAAGATGCGCGTGCGTGGTCAGCGCGTTGACCACCGGTACCAGCGCGAACGCAGCCGCACCCAGGTACAGCTGCCACGCCCACATCATCCGCTTCGGCCAGATGAAGGCGGCCAGCAGCGCGCCGCCCCAGGCGTAGAAGAACACGTTGGCTTCCGCACTCGCGCGCCCGGCGATGTCCAGCGGCAGCAGGCGGTTGCCCCAGAAGTAGGCCGCAAAGGCGATCGGCAGGCCGGCCACGGTGCCGATGTTCAGCGCATCGACCAAGCGCAGGCCGAAGCCGGTGCGGCCGCTCTTGGCATGCCTGGGCCGTTCCTTCACCGCCCACAGCACCACGCCGCTGGCCACCATCAGGCAGCCGACCAGGCCGGACAGGAAGAACAGTGCACGCAGGCCCCAATCGGCGAAGCGCGCCAGGTGCAGGCCGTACAGCACGCCACGGGTGGCGGTGGCGCCACCGGACGGCGGCGTCTCTTCCAGCAGCGCGCCGTTGACCATGTTGTAGCGAACGGCGGGAGTATCGGTGGACAGGCGCTTGCCGTCGCGTTGGCGGATGTCGATCACCGCATTGGCCGCCCCCGGGTTGGACACGGTAAAGCCGGCCACTTCCACGCCGTGCCAGTGCGCACGTGCGCTGTCCAGCAGCTGCGCGATCGGCAGCGGGGTGGCGCGTGCTTCGGCCGGCGCGGTCACCTCCGGCATGCCGCCGAAGGCTTCGCTGAAGAACTTGTCTTCGTCCTGCGGGTAGGCGACTTTCACCCCCCACGGCAGGTACATGACCATCAGGGTGACGATGCCGGTGTAGGTGATCATCGCGTGGTAGGGCAGGGCCATCACCGCACTGACGTTGTGGAAATCGAGCCAGGAACGCAGGCCCTTGTCCTTGCGGAAGGTGAAGAAGTCCTTGAAGATTTTCTTGTGGGTGATGACGCCGGTGATGATCGCCACCAGCATGAACATCGCGCAGAAGCCGACCAGGTAGCGCGCCCACAGCACCGGGATGTAGTGCAGGTCGAAATGCAGGCGGTAGAAGAAATCACCGCCCCGCGTTTCGCGTGCCTTCAGTGCCTGGCCGGTATTCGGGTCCAGCGTGGCTTCGCCGAAGCCACCGCGACGGCCGCGACTGGGATCGGCCAGCTCCGGTGGCAACCGCCAGAACATCTGCATGGCCGGGTTGCGCGGCTGCGGCAGGGTGACGAACCAGTTCCCGGCCTGCGCCGCATTGGCCTGCAGGTAATCCACGGCGCGCTGCGCGGCGACATCGATGCTGACCTGGCTGGACGGAAGTTCCGGTCGCATCCAGCGGCTGATTTCCTCGCGATAGTAGCTGGCGGTGCCGGCCATGAAGATCAGCAGCAGCAACCAGCCGACCAGCAGGCCGGTCCAGGTATGCAGCCAGGCCATCGATTGGCGGAAGCCGTTCTTCATGCCCAGGCCCCCAGCAGGCGCGCAATGGCCACCATCAGCAGGGTGGGAGCGAGAATGCCGACCCAGGCGCGCAGCGCGCTGCGGGTCGCGAACGCCCACAGCGCTGCGCAGGCGGCCACCAGGATGGCCAGCAGCATGCCGGTCAGCACGGCCTGGCCGCGCGCACCGGGCAGCGCCACCGCGCAGAACACGCTGGTGGCCGAAGCCAGCGCGTAGCCGCCGAAGATCGCGGCCAGCGAGCGTGACAGCACGCCCCAGCATGGATTGGAGAAGAAGGTGCGGGGGCTGGCGGTTGCGGGCGAGCGGTCCACGGCGTTCCTGCAGGTAGGGGAGGGGATGGAACGCGTCCGCGGCCCCCTTGCGCCCTGCGCATGTCGCCCAGCGTGTCCCATCGACGAAGCACTGCCCGCGCAGGCGGGCAATCCAGAGGTCGGGGATGTACACGGGCGATGGGCGCGTCTTCCGCGCCCGCTTGGCTAAGCGTACAACCGATCAGTAAATGATAGGCATTCGCATTTTATGAATCAAGCATGATGATCCGGGGGCGCACCGAGGCCTAGAACCTGAACACCACTGTCGCCGCATGCAGCAACAGGCCGATCAGCCCACCCACCAGCGTGCCGTTGAAGCGGATGAACTGCAGGTCGCGGCCCACGCTCAGTTCCAGCTGTTCGACCAGATGGCGCTCGTCCCAGCCCTTCACGGTCTGCGCGATATGCGTGGTCACACCCTCGCGCAGGCGGCCGGTCAGGCGTTGCGCACCTTCCAGCAGGTGCTGGTTGAGGGCCTCGCGCAGGGCCGGGTCCGCCTGCAGGCTGGCGCCCAGCGAGGCGAGGCTGCGCTGCAGGTGCCCGACCAGCGCCGAGTCCTCGCGCTGCAGGTCGTCGCGCAGGCTGGCGTGGATGCGCGCCCACAGCCCCTGCACGTAGTCCTGCAGGGCGGGGTGGTCGATCATTTCCCGCTTGAGCTGTTCGATGCGCTCGTCCAGGGCCGGGTCCTCGCGCAGGCGCTGCACGTAGTTCTGCAGCCAGGTCTCGTAGTCCTGGCGCAGCGGATGCTGCGGCTCGGCCAATACCTGCTGCAGTTCTTCCAGCACCGCCCGCGCCAGGCGCTCGGCCAGGCTGTCGCCGATCTCATCGATCGGCTTCACCCAGTTCACCGTGCTCGACAGCGTCGGCCATTCGCGCTGGATGTAGCGCACGATCAGCTGCGAGGCGCGTTCCTTCACTTCTGGCTGTTCCAGCCAGCGGCCGAGCCGCTGCAGGCCCTCGTCCAGCACGCGCTGGTGGCGCCCGTCGGCGGTCAGCAGGGCCAGCAGCTCACCGGCGGTGGCGGCGGCATTCCACTGCCGCAGCTGCTGCACCACGAACGCATGCAGCTGCCGGCGCACCGCTGTCTCGTCGAAGAAGTCCAGTGCCTGCAGGGCCCAGCCGCGTGCCATGTCCGCCAGCATCCGCGAGCGCGCCGGGTCGGCCAGCCAACTGCCGAGGCGGCTGGCCGGATCGAACACCTGCAGCTTGGCCAGCAGCACCTGCGGTTCCAGGAACTGGTCACGCACGAACAGGGCGAGGCTGTCGCCGATGCGTTCCTTGCTGCGCGGGATGATCGCAGTGTGCGGAATCGGCAGGCCCATCGGGCGCCGGAACAGCGCGACGACGGCGAACCAGTCGGCCAGTGCGCCCACGGCTGCGGCCTCGCAGAACGCCGAGACCCAGGCCCAGATGCCGCGTTCGCCCTGCCAGTGGCTGACCGCGAATCCGGCCAGCATCAACAGCAGCAGGCCCAGTGCGAGGGCTTTCAGGCGTCGCAGCTGAGCGCGGCGCGGATCGTGGGCAGGCGTCATGCCGGAAGTCTAACCGCAGCCCGGTGACGCCTGTCTGTAGAGCCGAGCCCATGCTCGGCTGCCTTGCGCGTGGCAAAGAGCAGCCGAGCATGGGCTCGGCTCCACAGAAGCGCGTCGAGAGCGCTTACAGCGCTTCCAGTTGCTTGCGCAACGCAGCCAGCTGCGCGCGCAGGGTGTCGTTCTCGCGGGTCAGCGCGACGACGCGGCGGCGCAGTGCCGGGGCATCCTCGCCCAGTTGTTCCAGCGCCGACAGCACTTCGGCGTCGCGGCTGGCGATCTGCTCCTCGTCCGGTTCCTCGAAGTCCATCTCGGCCGCTTCCGGCTTCGGTGCGCGCGGCTTGCGCTTGGACTCGCGCACGCGCTTGGCGGCCTGCTTCAGCTCGTCCTTGCCACCGGCGGCGGCGGCGCGCTGCTCTTCTTCCGGCAGGTCGGCCACGGCGGCGGCGGCGCTGATCGAGATCACGCCGGCCTTGACCGCTTCCACCACCTCGGCGGCGGCCTGGGCGTGGATGCGCTCGATCATGCCGACCTGGCTGGTGCTCAGCTTGGCTTCGCGCGCCAGCTCGGCGCGGCTGATCTTCGGTGCCGGTTCCCACGGCGGACTGTCTTCACCGGTCTCATCGGCGACGTCGGCGGTGCCATCGCTCTCGCGCTGCAGCTGCGCCTGCTCGACCTGCTTGCGGGCGGCCAGGATGTCGCGCTTGCGCAGCGCCAGCACGCCGCGCTGGAAGTCGGACACGCTGCGGCGGCCCAGATGCTGTTCGATCATCCACAGGTGCACGTCTTCCATGCTCTGGAAGCGGGTGTTCTGCACGGTATTGAAGGGCAGGCCATGCTTCTGGCAGATGCCGAAACGGTTATGGCCATCGACCAGTACATTCCCCCACAACACCAGCGCATCGCGGCAGCCTTCGGCCAGGATGCTGCGCTCCAGCGCGTCATGTTCGTCCGCGGTCAGCGGGTCGATGTAGGCCTTGAGTTCTTCTTTGACGACGATATCCATGGGCACGGCAGCGAGCAGGAGCGGAACCGCCCATTGTACCCGCTCGCCACCACCGGCCCGGGCTCAGGCGGTGGCCCGGATCATCTCGCCCAGGGTGCCGGTGATCTGGTCGATCTGCGCCTTGTCCACGATCAGCGGCGGCGACAGCGCGATGATGTCGCCGGTGCAGCGCACCAGCAGTCGGCCGTCGTGGAAGCAGCGCCGGTAGACCTCGTAGCCCCGGCTGCCCGGCGCATCGCGGCGAGGCGCCAGCTCAACCGCGCCGACCAGGCCGAAGTTGCGGATGTCGATCACGTTGGGCAGGCCCTGCAGCGCATGCAGTCGTTCCTGCCAGTACTCGCCCAGCTCGATGGCGCGCTCGAACAGACGCTCCTCGGCATAGACCTCCAGCGTCGCCAGCGCCGCGGCGCAGGCCAGCGGGTGCCCCGAACAGGTATAGCCATGGAAAAGCTCGATGGCCTGTGGCGGTGCCTGCATCAGGGTTGCATGCACGGCGTCGCTGGCCAGCACGCCACCCAGCGGTACCGCGCCGTTGCTGACCGCCTTGGCGAAGGTCAGCAGGTCCGGGGTGACCCCGAAGCGCTGCGCGGCGAAGGGCATCCCAACCCGGCCGAAACCGGTGATGACCTCGTCGAACACCAGCAGGATGCCGTGCTGGTCGCACAGTTCGCGCAGGCGCTGCAGGTAACCCGGTGCGGGCAGGATCACCCCGGCTGAGCCGGCAATGGGTTCAACGAATACGGCGGCAATCGTCGAGGCATCATGCAGCGCGATCAGCCGTTCCAGGTCATCGGCCAGCTCCGCGCCCTGGCGCGGCAGGCCCCTGCTGAACGCATTGCGCGGCAGGTCCAGGGTGTGGCGCAGGTAGTCGACACCGCCCAGCTGCAGGCCGAACGGCTTGCGGTTGTTGGGCAGCCCGCCCAGCGCCATGCCGCCGAAACCCACCCCGTGGTAGGCCTTCTCGCGGCTGATGAAGCGGGTGCGCTGGCCCTCGCCGCGCTGGCGGTGGTAGGCCAGCACGATCTTCATCGCGGTATCCACCGCCTCGGAACCGGAGCTGGTGAAGAACACATGGTTGAGCGGGCCCGGCGCCAAGGCGGCCAGCCGCTGCGCCAGCGCGAAGGCCGGCGGCGAGCCCATCTGGAAGGCCGGCGAATAGTCGAGCGTGCGCGCCTGCTCGACGATGGCCTCGACGATGCGCGGCCGTGCATGGCCCGCGTTGCAGCACCAGAGGCCGGCGGTGCCATCGAGGATCTGGCGGCCGTCGACATCCTCGTAGTGCATGCCCTCGGCACGCACCAGCACACGCGGCGCGGCCTTGAACTGGCGGTTGGCGGTGAACGGCATCCAGTACGCCTCCAATGACTCCGGGCGTCGGGTGGCCAGATCGTGCAGGTCGCTCGCGGAACGCTTCATGCCAGCTCCATCGGGTCCGATGGGGGAAATGTAGCGCAGCCACGTCACGGTGGAGTCGCGGCCGCGCCGGTATAACCGGGGAAACTGTTCCGAGGAGCCCGACATGGCCGACTTTCCCGACCACAGCCACTGGCAGGCGCTGGCCCAGCAGCTTTCGATACCCGGACAGGCCTTTATCGAGGGTCGTTACACCGACGCTGCCAGCGGCGCGCGCTTCGACTGCATCAGCCCGATTGATGGTCGCGTGCTGGGGGTGGTCGCCGACTGCGATGCACAGGACGTGGAGCGCGCAGTGGGCGCGGCGCGGCGTGCCTTCGATGCGGGCCACTGGTCACAGGCCAGCCCGGCCCATCGCAAGCGCGTGCTGCTGGCGTTGGCGGCGTTGGTGGAAAAACACGCGGACGAGCTGGCCCTGCTGGAAACCCTGGACATGGGCAAGCCGGTGCGTGATGCGCGTCGTATCGACCTGCCCGGCGCGGTGCGCTGCCTGCGCTGGACGGCCGAAGCGGTGGACAAGCTGTACGGTGAGGTCGCGCCCACCGGCCCGCATGAGCTGGGCCTGGTCACGCGCGAGCCCGCCGGCGTGGTGGCGGCGATCGTGCCGTGGAATTTCCCGTTGCTGATGGCGTGCTGGAAGATCGCGCCTGCATTGGCCATGGGCAACTCGGTGGTGCTCAAGCCTTCCGAGCGCTCGCCCCTGAGTGCGTTGCGGCTGGCGGCGCTGGCCGCCGAAGCGGGCCTGCCGGAGGGCGTGCTGAACGTGCTGCCGGGCCACGGTGCGCGCGTCGGTGAGCCGTTGGCCCTGCACATGGATGTGGACGTGCTGGCGTTCACCGGCTCCACGGCCACCGGCGCGCGGCTGCTGCAGTATTCAGGGCGGTCCAACCTCAAGCGGGTCTGGCTGGAGTGTGGTGGCAAGAGCCCGCACGTGGTGTTTGCCGATGCCCCCGATCTGGATGCCGCTGCGAAGGCGGTGGCACGGGGCATCTTCTTCAACCAGGGCGAGGTCTGTACTGCCGGGTCACGGCTGCTGGTGCAGCGCTCGATCCGCGAGGATTTCGTGCACCAGGTGGTTGCCTACGGCCAGCACATGCAGCCGCGCCACCCGCTTGACGCCGACGCACCGATGGGCGCGCTGGTGGATGCCGCGCATCTGGACAAGGTGATGGGGGATATCGTGCGTGCCGAAAGCGAGGGCGCCCGCCTGCTGCTGGGCGGTCATCGCGCCGATGTCGAGGCGGGCGGTTGTTATGTGCAGCCCACGGTGTTCGATCAGGTGAGCCCCGACCAGGCATTGGCGCGCGAGGAAGTATTCGGGCCGGTGCTGGCGGTGCTCGGCTTTGACGACGAAGCCGAAGCGGTGCGCCTGGCCAATGACAGCCGCTACGGCCTCGCCGCCGGCCTGTGGACGCGCGATCTTGCCCGCGCCCATCGCGTCGCACGCCAGCTGCGCGCCGGCAGCGTCTGGGTGAACGGCTGGGATGGCGGTGACATGACCGCCCCGTTCGGTGGCTACAAGCAGTCCGGCAATGGGCGCGACAAATCGCTGCATGCGTTCGACAAGTACAGCGAGATCAAGGCCACCTGGATCCAGCTGTAACGGCGTCGGGACTTGCGCCCACCTGTGGAGCCGAGCCGATGCTCGGCTGCATTTCGTGGAATGTGGTCGAGCAGGGGCGAGAACTTGCAGAACAATGGCGCCTGCCACCCTCGTTGGCATCGGTGTCGGCTGAAACCATCGTCCCGTGCGGCCACCGGCCCGTGGCAGAATCGGGCGATCCGCCGTTACCCGTGTTGCCGATGTCGACGATCACCGCTGCCGCACCGCCCGTGAACTCTCCCCGCCGCGTCCTGTTGGCCAGCCTGATCGGCACCACCATCGAATTCTTCGATTTCTACATCTACGCCACGGCCGCGGTGCTGGTGTTCCCGCACCTGTTCTTCCCGGACAGCAGCGAACAGGCGGCGCTGTTGCAGTCACTGGCGACCTTCGCGGTGGCGTTCATCGCACGGCCGGTCGGCTCGGCGGTGTTCGGCCATTTCGGCGACCGCATCGGCCGCAAGGCCACCCTGGTCGCCGCGTTGCTGACCATGGGCCTGTCCACGGTGCTGATCGGTCTGCTGCCGACCCACGCGCAGATTGGCCTGTGGGCGCCCGCGCTGCTGGCGCTGTGCCGCTTCGGCCAGGGCCTGGGGCTGGGCGGCGAGTGGGGTGGGGCGGTGCTGCTGGCCACCGAGAACGCGCCGCCGGGCAAGCGCGCCTGGTACGGCATGTTCCCGCAGCTGGGCGCGCCGATCGGTTTCCTGTTGTCGGCGGGCATTTTCCTGGCGCTCGGCCGCTGCCTGAGCCAGGACGACTTCCTGCAGTGGGGCTGGCGTATTCCGTTCGTGGCCAGCGCGCTGCTGGTCGGCCTGGGCCTGTGGGTGCGCCTGAACATCCATGAGACGCCCGACTTCAAGCAGGCACTGGAGCGCAAGGCGCCGGTGCGGCTGCCGATGTGGACGGTGCTGCGTGACCATCCGGTGGCGATGCTGCTGGGCACGCTGGGGGCGTTCGCCACCTTCGTGCTGTTCTACCTGATGACCGTGTTCAGCCTCGGCCATGGCACCGCCGTGCTGGGCTACAGCCGCGAGCAGTTCCTGCTGATGCAGATGGCCGGCATGCTGTTCTTCGCGCTGGGCATCCCGTTGTCGGCGCGCTATGGCGACCGCTGGGGCACGCGTCGCACGATGATCGTGGCCAGCGTGCTGATCATCGGCTTCGGCGTGCTGTTCGCTCCGCTGTTCCAGCCGCACAGTCCCTGGCTGGTCACGGCGTTCCTGTGCCTGGGCCTGTTCCTGATGGGGCTGACCTACGGCCCCTGCGGCACCTTCCTGGCCGAGATCTACCCGGTGGAAGTGCGCTACACCGGCGCCTCGCTGTCATTCAACCTGGCCGGCATTCTGGGTGCGGCGCCGGCGCCGTACCTGGCCACCTGGCTGGCCGAACGCTTCGGCCTGGTCGCGGTCGGCTACTACCTTTGCCTGACTGCGGCAGCGACCCTGTGCGCGCTGGTGGCCCTGCACCGGCGCGCGCTGCGGCTCAGCCAAAGAAGCGCTTGAGCGTGCGCCCCAGCCAACCGCCGCCCTGGTGTTCGCGGGCGAACTGGTTCAAGTGCGCCTTGACCTGTTCGGCGTAGGCCTGGTCATCGCCGCGGATGTGGTTGAACAACCAGCGCGAGAGCATGGTGCGCAGTTCATCGCTGATGTCCTCGCCGGCCTGGAAGCGCATGCGGTACTCCGATACCCGCTTGATGAAGACTTCATGCACGCGCTTGTGCGCGGCACAGAACGGATAGCCCGCTTCCTCCATCAGTTCTTCCTCGAACGCGAAGTGCGACATGGTGTAGTCGACCACTTCGTCGATCACCTCGCCCACTGCCGCACGCTGCATGCTGGCCTGGGCCACGTGCAAATGGTTGAGCATCTCGATGATGCGGCGGTGTTGTTGGTCGATCACATCGATGCCGATGTTCAGATCGTCCTGCCAGACCAGTAGTGCCATCCCCGGCTCCCCTTCATGCGTATGTCGGGGCTGACTGTAGAGCTGCCGCGCTGGCGCGGCGTTGATCTGGATCAAGGCTGCCCGGTCAGGTCAGCGCGGGCTCGCGCGGGCGCAGCGGGCTGGCCACCGTGGTGCAGCTGACCCGGTTGCGGCCGCCGGCCTTGGCCAGGTACAGCTGGCGGTCGGCTTCGGAGATCAGCCGATGCAGTGCATCGCGCTGCGGGCGCAGGCAGCACAGGCCGATGCTCACCGTCATGCGCAGGCTGGCGGTGCCGATGTCCACTTCCAGCGCGGCGATGCGCTGGCGCAGTTCCTCGAAGTACAGCAGGGCCTCGTCCTGCTCCATGTCCGGCACCAGCAGGCAGAACTCCTCGCCGCCGAAGCGGGCGGTCAGGTCGTGGCTGCGGGCATGCGCGGCCACCGCACCGGCCACCGCGCGCAGCGCGTCATCGCCGGCTTCGTGACCGTAGGTGTCGTTGATGTGCTTGAAGTGGTCGATGTCGATCATTGCCACCGCCACGCACTGGCCATGCAGCTGCAGTTGCGGCAGCTGGCGCTGGCTCTGTTCCAGGAAGCAGCGACGGTTGGGCAGGCCGGTGAGGAAGTCGCGGGTGGCCAGGTCCTGCAGCGTGCCGATCAGCTCCAGCTGATCCACGTTCTGCGAGACCCGGCAGAAGAACTCCTCGCGCGAGAACGGCTTGCGCAGGAAGTCGTTGGCGCCGTTCTTCAGGAAGCGCGGGATCAGCGAGGCATCGGTATTGCCGGAAATGCCGATCACCGCCACCTTGTCGCGCGAGCGCAGGGTGCGCAGGCGGCGGGTGAACTCCACGCCCTGCATGCCCGGCATTTCCTGGTCGACCACGGCCAGGCGGATCGCAGGATGCGCGTCGATCGCGGCCAGGCCCTCGTTGCCGTCAGCGGCCTCGTGCACCTCGTGGCCATACATGCGCAGCAGGGCGGCGGCATAGCCGCGCGCGGACGGCGAGTCGTCCACCACCAGTGCCGCAATGCGCCGGTTGCGCTCCAGGCGCTGCACCAGCCACACCAGGTAGTCGATGCTGCCCGGCGTGTTCTTCAGCACGTAGTCGATGATCTGCTGCTGCAGTACGCGCTTGCGCAGATCCTCGTCGTAGACGCTGCTGACCACCACGGTGGGCAGGCCGCGCCTGAGGAAGAACTCGACCACCGCGTCGCGGTCGCCGTCGGCCAGCACCAGCCCGGTCAGTACCAGGAACCAGCCCCCATCCTCGCTCAGCAGGCGATCGGCCTCGGCCAGGGTGGAAGCGATCACCACCGGCAGTTCCAGGCGCTGCTCGATGGCCTCGCGCAGCATGCCGGTGAACGCACGGGAGTTTTCGACCAGCAGGATCCGCTGCGGCAGCGGATCGGCCAGGTCGCCATCGACGGCGGCCTGCGGCAGGACGGGCATGATGCGGTGGCTCACGAGGGAGGGACTCGGCACGGATAGCGGCGGTTTCGGGTGCAACTTTAGCCGGAGCAGCGTGCCCTGCGCGTCGTTCACCGATCAGGCAGGCGATGCGAATGCCGCCGCTGTACCCGCAAGCGATTCGTGCAGGACGAGCCGGAGCCGGTTGCCACGGCAATGCACCGTGCCGCCGTAGGCCATTATCCGGCCGGCCAGACGCTCGATGGCCTGCTGAACGGTCCGGTTCGACAGCGTGCGACCGCGGTCAAGCAGGCCAACGACCACCACGATGCCGCGCCGGTCGCCCGCCTGGCCGCTCCGGGCGCGCACGCTGACCTGTCCCGACTCCAGTTCCAGCAGCAGCGACACCGCCTCGATCAGCGAGCGATAGATGGCGAGCTGCAGGTCGACAGTCAGCAGGCAGGGGTTGCCCTCCAGCCGGGGCGGAATCACGCGATGGGAGTTGTCCCAGCTTTCGCATGCGCCGCTAACCCGCAGCGCGATATACAGCCCAACCTGCTCCAGCCCCGTGGGGTAGACCAGACTGGCCTGTTCACGGAACAGCCGCGAGTGCACGGATGAGGCGTGCTGCAGGCTGTTGGCCACCGCATGATGCCCCTGCGCCTTGAGCCAGCTGACCATCTCGCCGAGCGAGCTGTCCATGCCTTCGCCGAGTTGCTTGAGATGGGAGGCGCGCTCGCGAAGCTCACGCTCACGGGTCTGGTGCGAACTACGTGCCAGGCGCAACGTGGTTTCCTCTGCCAGTCCACGGCACCGTGCACGCTCATGGTGATAGCTGATGCTGGACCCCAGGGCGAGCAGTGCGACACTCATCACGGCCATGTTCTGCTGGGTGGCGAAGGTGCCCAGGTCGAACGAGGACGGTAGGCCGGTGCTGGGTGTGGCGAAATGGAGTGGAAGGTTCAACAGCGGAATCGCGATGGCAGCGCCACGCCACCCATGCATGAAGGTCAGGGCGATCGCTGGGAGGGAGGACAGCAGTACCAGATGGGTGCGTGTGGTGTGGGCGCTGATGGCCGTAAGCTGCATGCACAGGCCCAGGACCAGCATCACCAGGATGGCCGTGACCGTAGGCGCAGCAAAGCGGCGCGTCCAATTGGGGGCCGCGTGTCGTCGCGACCAGAGGAATGCCAACGGCACGAGGGTGATGATGGCGGCGAAGTGGCCAAAGATCGTGCGATCAACTGCGCTAAGCAGGTTGCTCGGCGGTGGGTTCGACCACAGAGCAAATGAAATGCCCATATTGAGAGCCGGGACGAACAACGCCATGCAGAAGGTCAACGACAGCAACCAGAGGCCGGTGGCGGACTCCGATGGCATTCTAATGCGATGCAGGTAGACCACCAGCATCGCCACCGGCATCAGCAGCGTCGAGGCCAGGATGACCCAGGCCAGGCCGTAGCTGTCGATCATGGGAATGCGCAAGGTTGCGAAGTACGCGTACTCGCCAAGCAGCAGGTAGGGCCACAGGCGGGTCGGGACGATCAGTAGTGCCGCTGCCCGGATGCCCGCGGGCAGGAAGAACTGATCCAGCGAGAACTGACGCGAGGCAAGGCAGCCCAGGGCGTAGACGGCCGCGAGTGCGATTCCGACGGGTCGGATCCGGAAGCTCAGTTCAATTGCTTCTTTGAATCGGTCCAAGCCCGCGCCTCTCATCTCCCGGCCAATGATGACTGACCACTTCCGCAGACACTATCGACAGTTGGAGATGGGTGCAATCGAGGTGTCTGGCCTCCCTTTGCGCTGCAATCGGCGGCTTCCCATGCTTCGAGGCCCTACATGCCCGGCAGTGCGGCGGCATAGCCACCAGAGGACGGTGAATCATCCACAATCAGTGCGCCCATGTGTCGATCGCGTTTCAGCCGTTGCACCCGCCACGTTCGGCGGTTGATGCTGTCCGCTGTGTTCGCCGTCACACAATCGACGACATCCTGCTGTTGCACGCGCCTGTCCAGGTCCTTGTCGCAGATGCCGCTGACCCGCACCGTGCGCGGGTTTCGCCGCGGGTATTGGCGATTTCGGAGGCAGCTTCGGCGTGGCATGGGTTTGCATCGATCCAGTGGATTATCTCCGACAGGCACTGCGGAGTCCGCCCGGTATATGCTGATGCGATTGGCGGTAGCATCCTTCTTGATCCGTATCGCATCCAACCTGGAGGTCAGTGTGAGAAGTTTCCGAATTCATGCATTTGCTGGTGCATTGATGTTGGTGCCGGTATCCGTTTTTGCTTTTGCCCCGAGTGACGACCATGGAATCAAGTTGGCCGGCCAAGGACTCGGCCAGTCGATTCCGCAGGCACAAGACCTCAGCGTGGATCCCGGCTGGTTGGTCTATGGGTTCGAGCGCGATGGCATGGATTATTTCCAGGTAAACGATCTCGCAGGGCACGTGCACATCGTGATCGGCAATGCTGCCGGCACGTTCTGGGTGCTGCCGGCAGGTGACCCGTCTGCGAAGGTGTCGTTGCCGGAGCAGCGCCTGCCTGTTCCCGCCAAGGCCACCAGAACGGTTGTCTATCGGGCCCCCGCATTCACGCTGGTCAGATATGCAAGCGGAGCTGATGTGTTGTGGGCAGTAGAGGCACCCTGATACTGACAGTTGCCGGGATATCGGCCAGCTTCAGTATCAGACTGCATGGGCACCCGGTGTTCGCCGGGTGCCCATGACGCCCTGGGCCAGGGGGACGAGCGGGACGTTATGCGATTCTGCTGTGTTGGTTCGATCCGGTCGCTTGACTGTGAAATGCACTACTGCAGCGCAGAGGGTGCGGGGCAGCCGTACCGCGATGGAGTACTGGCTACTGCCTCCAGTCTGGTTTCGCGGTCGAGGAACAGAATCCTGACCCGGTTGCGATAGCAGTCAACGGTCCCGTCATAGGGGAGGGTTCGCCCGGTCAGTCGCTCGAACGCTGCCATCGTTGTCTGCTTGGAAAGGCGTCTGCGCTGTTCCAGCAGTGACACGACCATGAGGATTCCGCGCCTGGAGCCCATTCCGCCGCACCTTGCACGAATGCGAATCTGACCACCTTCATGCTTGAGAAGAATGGAGACCGCATCAATCAGTGTCCGGTAAGCGGCCAACTGCAGTTCCACGCTCAGGTTGCAGGGGTCGCCTTTCAGATCCGGGCGGAGAACGCGCTCCGTCAGCTTCCACGACTCACGGATGCCACCCGCCTGCAGGGCCACGTAAAGCCCAAGATGCTCCAGGCCCGAGGGATAGACCATGCTTGTCTGTTCGCGAAAGAGCCGCGAATGTACATTCGAGGTATGCAGAAGGCTGTTGGCCACTGCGTGATGTCCCTGGGCCTTGAGCCATTCGGCCAGCTCAACCAGCGACGTATCAATGCCGTCGCCGAGCTTGCGAAGGTGCAGGGCACGTTCACGCAGCTCCATCTCGCTGGCCAATTGCGAGCTCCTCGCCAGATGGATGGCGTCCCTTTCCCCCCTCTCGCGCAGCCTGTAACGGTGGTAGAAGTGGGTGATGCGTGATCCGAGCAGCAGCAATACGATGCCGCTGATCGCCATGATCTGCTGGGTGATGAAGGCCGCTGGATCGAATGCGGTGGGATGGGTGTTGGGCGTGGTCAGGCCGATGACCATGTTGAGCACCGGCACTGCAAGGGCAGCCCCCTTCCAGCCATACAGGCAGGTAAGCGCGGCCGCGGGGAGTGCCAACAGCAGCAGGAACGTTGCCTTCAATGCAATCCAGTCTGCGGGCAGTTGAGTCGCTGCTATCCCGATCAGCAGCATCGATGAAAGTGCTGCCAGCATCGGGGTCTTTCGTCGAGCGTTCCACTCCTGCCCCACGTCCTGTCGCGCCCACAGCATGGCGATGGGGGCCACCGTCAGAATGCCGATGAAATCACCCACGCTGAAGCGCGCGGCATTGGTCAGGAAGGGTGTGGAAGGAGGTGTTGGCCAGAGCAGATGGGAAAAGCTGAGGTTGAGCAGAGTAATAACGACGCTGGAAGCGGCGGCAATCAACAAGAGGCCGATCGTCTGCGACTCCGCCATCAGTCGCCGTTGCAGCTTCACAATCAGCATCACCGCTGGCATGAGGAATGCGGAGGCAACAATGACCCATGTCAGGCCGTACTTCTCGATCATCGGCACGCGGGACTGTGCAAAGTACGCATATTCGCCCAGCAGCAGGTAGGGCCACAGGCGCGGCGGGCACAACAGCACGGCTGCCACCCGGATGCCGGCTGGCAAATAGAACTGATCCAGCGACAGCTGTCGGGTTGCCCAATAGGCAACTGCATAAAGCAAGGCAATCATCAGGCCAGCCGGACGAATGCGCACCTTCAGCAACAATCCTTCTTTCCACCAGTCCAATCGCACGTCCCCCTCTCCTACGTGTCCCCTGTCAGCATCCATTCGCCGCGGGGCCCGGTTTCTCAGGACGGTATCGGTCTGCGAACGATTATGCAATTGCATAGCTGCGCATTTAGGAAATTGTCCAGCCATCCATCACAGATGTCGCGTGAAAATCTGTGACGTGTGCAGCACGATCAGCGCTGCGGTACGTTTGTCAGAACGTTCAATACAGGTGGAGATGCAGAATCTTCACCACAACGCATCCCGCAGCTTGTACCAGGACATCGCCGCCACCAGCAGCGGCGTGCGCAGCAGCCGGCCGCCGGGGAAGGGCGCATGCCGAAGGCGCTGGAACACGTCCAGGCGCTCGCTCTGGCCGGCAATGGCGGCGGCGATCACCTCGCCGGCCAGCCCGGCGGCGGCCACCCCATGGCCGGAGAAGCCCTGCGCGAAGTACAGGTCGCCGTCCAGCCGGCCCCAATGCGGGGCGCGGTTGCGGGTGATGTCCACATAGCCGCCCCAGACCTGGTCCAGCGCCACGTCGGCCAGCTGTGGGAACACCTGGTGCATGCGCCGCTGCATCACCCCGCGCAGGCCGGGTGGGGGCAGCGCCGAGTAGCTGGCGCGCCCGCCAAACAGCAGCCGATGGTCATGGCTGAGGCGGAAATAGTCCAATGCCCAGGCGGTGTCGGCCACGGCCATGTCGTTGCCGATCAGGGCGCGGGCGCGCTCGGCCCCCAGCGGCGCGCTGGCGCCGATATAGGTGCCGACCGGCATGATCCGCCGTTCCAGCTCGGGCAACAGGCCCTGCAGCCAGGCATTTCCGGCCACCACCAGATGCGCGGCGCGTACGCTGCCCTGCGCGGTGTGCAGGGTGGGCTGCGGTCCGCGCTGCACGCGGGTTACCGCCGAATCCTCGTGGATCACCACGCCGGCCGCGCGCGCCGCATCGGCCAGACCGCGCGCATAGGCCAGCGGGTGCAGGTGCGCGCTGAGCGGATCGAACATCGCGGCACGATAGCGCGGGCTGTCCAGCTGCGCGCGCAGGGCGTCACGGTCCCACCACTGCATGGGGTAGTCGTAGTGGCGTTGCAGGTGCTCGCAGTGGACGCGCAGCTCCCGTTCATGGCGTTCGCGGATGGCGACGCTGGCGTGGCCTTCCACCCAATGGCAGTCAATGCCGTGGCGATTGATGCGGGCGCGCATCGCCTGCACCGCGTCGCGCGACCAGTCGAACAGGTGGCGCGCATCATCACGACCGAGCTGACGCTCCAGTTCGTCCACCTCGCAGCCATAGCCGACCAGCGCCTGCCCGCCGTTGCGGCCGGACGCGCCCCAGCCGATCCGCTGCGCTTCCAGCACTACCACGCGCCGGCCACGTGCCGCCAGTTCCAGGGCTGCGGTCAGGCCGGTATAGCCGGCGCCCAGCACCGCAACGTCGGCCTGCACATTACCCTGCAGCGGGGGGAGTGCGGGCGGTTCGGGCAGGCTGGCGGCGTACCAGCTGGGCGGGAACGCGGCGCTCACTGCAGGCCTCGCGGGTGCAGGGCGGGAGGGCGGAGCGGGGCAGGTCGATCGGCGTTCACCCCGGTAGTTTCGCCGATGCGTGACGGCTGTGGTGTGACGGCACCGACTTGCCGCCTTCGCCGGGCGACGGGTAACGTGTTGGCACGCCAAGGAGTTTTCCCATGCGCCGCCTGCCCTGGGTGGGCCTGCCCACCGACAGCACCGTGCTCGGCCATCACCGTTTCGCGGTGGCCGGCGAGAAGTACGTGCGCGCGCTGGCCGAGGCGGCCGAGGTGACTCCGGTAGTGTTGCCGAGCCTGCAGCCACCGCTGCCGGCCGGCGACTGGCTGCAGGGGCTCGATGGCCTTCTGTTGACCGGTGCAGTCAGCAATATCGAACCGCAGCACTACGAAGGTGGCCGCAGCTGGCCAGGCAATCCACATGACCCGGCCCGCGATGCCAATGCCTTCGCGTTGCTGCACGAGGCACTGGCGCTGGACCTGCCGGTGCTGGCGATCTGCCGCGGCTTCCAGGAGTTGAACGTCGCGCTGGGCGGCAGCCTGCATCCGCAGGTTCACGCGGTGCCTGGCCTGGCCGACCATCGCGAAGAACCGCAGGCGCCGGTGGAGGTGCAGTATGGGCCGGCGCACGCGGTCACGCTGGCCGCCGATGGCTGGCTGGCGCAGTGGCACGGCAGTGGCCGCGCGCAGGTGAATTCGGTACACGGGCAGGGTGTCGCCCGCCTGGCGCAGGGGCTGCAGGTCGAGGCCGTGGCCGACGATGGGCTGGTCGAAGCGGCACGCAGCCTGCACCATCGTTTCGTGCTCGGCGTACAGTGGCACCCGGAGTGGCGTGTCATGCAGGCGCCGTTCTATCACGCTATTTTCCGTGCGTTCGGCCAGGCTTGCCGGCAGCACCAACAGAACCGACTGGATTCCCGATGAGTTCCCGAACGCGCCCGCGCAAGACGGCCACGCCCCCCGCACCGCAGGAAAGCACGCTGCTGCGCTGGCTGAAGGACCGGCGCATCACCGAGGTGGAATGCCTGGTGCCGGACATCACCGGCAACGCGCGCGGCAAGATCATTCCCGCCGACAAGTTCTCGCACGACTACGGCACGCGCCTGCCTGAGGGCATCTTCGCCACCACCGTCACCGGCGAGTTCCCTGACGATTATTACGAGCTGACCTCGCCGTCCGACTCGGACATGATGCTGCGCCCCGATCCGGACACGGTGCGCATGGTGCCGTGGGCGGCCGACGCCACCGCGCAGGTCATCCACGATTGCTACACCAAGAGCGGTGAGCCGCACGAACTGGCGCCGCGCAACGTGCTGCGCCGCGTGCTGGCAGCCTACGCCGAGCTGGGCCTGCGCCCGGTGGTGGCGCCGGAACTGGAGTTCTTCCTGGTGCAGAAGAACACCGACCCGGACTTCCCGCTGCTGCCACCGGCCGGCCGCTCCGGGCGCCCGGAGACCGCGCGGCAGTCGTACTCGATCGATGCGGTCAACGAGTTCGACCCGATCCTCGACCTGATGTACGACTACGCCGATGCGATGAAGCTGGACGTGGACACACTGATCCACGAATCCGGCGCGGCGCAGCTGGAGGTCAACTTCACCCATGCCGATGCGATGGACCTGGCCGACCAGGTGTTCCTGTTCAAGCGCACCATGCGCGAAGCGGCGATGCGCCACGGGGTGTATGCCACGTTCCTGGCCAAGCCGATGGAAAACGAGCCGGGCAGTGCCATGCACATCCACCAGAGCCTGGTGCGGGTGAGCGATGGCAGCAACGTGTTCGCCGGCGAGACCGATGCCGAGGGCGAGTTCAGCCCGGTGTTCGGCCACTACCTGGGCGGCCTGCAGAAGTACGCACCGCAGGCGATGGCGTTCTTCGCGCCGAACGTGAACTCCTACCGCCGGCTGGTGTTCGGCGAAGTCTCGCCGAGCAACGTCCACTGGGGCTTCGACAACCGCACCTGCGGCCTGCGCGTGCCGCTGGATACGCCGGAGAACATGCGCGTGGAGAGCCGTTTCGCCGGGTCCGATGCCAATCCCTACCTGGCGATGGCCGCGACCCTGGCCTGCGGCCTGCTGGGCATCCGCGAGCGGCTGGCACCGGATGCGCCGGTGACCGGCAGCGCCAAGGAACTGGGCTACGACCTGCCGCGCTCGCTGGGCGAGGCGCTGGACGGGCTGGAGCGGTGCAGCGAGCTGCAGGCCCTGCTGGGCGAGCGCTTCTGCCGGGCCTACATCTCGGTCAAGCGCAAGGAATACGAGACCTTTTTCCGCGTCATCAGCTCGTGGGAGCGCGAGTTCCTGCTGCTGAACGTCTGAGCATCCGGAATAGAAAAATCCGCCGCCGGGGGGTAGGCTGGCACCCGTCGCCGGCCCCGCCGGCCCCCCCTTCCCGCATTCTGGAGCACCCGATGAAGCTGCGTATCCTCACGCTCGGCCTGGCCTCCGCCATGCTCGCCGCCTGTGGCGGTGGCAATGGCGGCGCGCAGGACAGCCAGGTCCTGAACGTCTACAACTACAGCGATTACATCGCCGAGGACACCATTCCGACCTTCGAGAAGGAGAGCGGGATCAAGGTGACCTACGATGTGTTCGACAGTGACGAGATGGTCGAGACCAAACTGCTGGCCGGCAACAGCGGCTATGACGTGGTGGTGCCGACCCTGAACTTCTTCGGTCGCCAGATCCAGGCCGGTGTGTTCCTGCCGCTGGACAAGAGCAAGATCCCGAACCTGGCCAACCTCGATCCGGCGGTGATGAAGCGCATCGCCACCCAGGACCCGGGCAACCAGTACGGCGTGCCGTACATGATCGGCACCACCGGCATCGGCTACAACGTGGACATGCTGAAGCAGCGCTTCGGCGGCAGCGCCGACATCGCCAACAGCTGGGACCTGGTGTTCAAGCCGGAGAACATCAGCAAGATGAAGGACTGCGGCGTGACCATCCTGGACACGCCGGCGGACATGATCCCGATCGCACTGCATTACCTGGGCCTGGACCCGCACAGCGGCGACCCGGCCGAGCTGCAGAAGGCCGCCGACCTGCTGAAGTCGATCCGCCCGTACGTGCAGAACTTCCACTCCTCGCAGTACGTGGGTTCGCTGGCCAACGGCGGTACCTGCCTGGTGGTCGGCTGGTCGGGTGACATCATCCAGGCCCGCGACCGCGCCGAGGAAGCCAGCAATGGCGTGCACGTGGCCTATTCGATCCCGAAGGAAGGCGCACCGCAGTGGTTCGACATGCTGGCGATCCCGAAGGACGCCAAGCATCCGGAAGCCGCGTACGCCTTCATCAACTACCTGCTGCAGCCGAAGGTTGCCGCGGCCAACACCAACTTCATCCACTACGCCAACCCGGTGCCGACCGCGACCCCGCTGGTGGACGAGGCGATCCGTACCGACCCGACCATCTACCCGCCGGCCGACGTGGCCGAGAAGATGTTCACCTACTCGATCAACACGCCGGAGACCGACAAGCTCTACACCCGGCTGTGGACCGAGGTGAAGACCGGGCGCTAAGGGCTGGCTGGCAGGTGGGTGCCGACCGTTGGTCGGCATGCTTTTCCGGCGGGGCCGACCAACGGTCGGCCCCCACCAGATCTGCAGATCCCCCCGGCCCGGTGGGTGCCACCCGTTGCCGTCATATCCCCTGCAGCCCCCGGCCGTTAGAATGGCGGCCGCTGTCCACCGCCCGCTCCCGGAGCCCCCATGCCCGTTGAAGCCCAGCCGGTAGCCGCCGTCGTCGACACGACCGGTGCGCCCGGCTATCTCTCCATTCGTGATTTGCGCAAGGAATTCGACGGTTTCGTCGCCGTCGACGACGTCAATCTGGACGTGCGCAAGGGCGAGATCTTTGCCCTGCTCGGAGGCTCCGGCAGCGGCAAATCGACCCTGCTGCGCTGCCTGGGCGGCTTCGAGACGCCCACCAAGGGCAGCATCACCGTCGATGGCCAGCGCCTGGACGCGCTGCCGCCGTACCAGCGGCCGGTCAACATGATGTTCCAGTCCTATGCGCTGTTCCCGCACATGACGGTCGAACAGAACATTGCCTTCGGCCTGAAGCAGGATGGCCTGGGCAAGGACGCGATCAGCAAGCGCGTCGGCGAGATGCTCGACCTGGTGCAGATGGGCCACCTGGGCAAGCGCAAGCCGCACCAGCTGTCCGGTGGCCAGCAGCAGCGCGTGGCGCTGGCGCGGTCGCTGGCCAAGGGGCCGAAGCTGCTGCTGCTGGACGAGCCGATGGGCGCGCTGGACAAGAAGCTGCGCTCGCAGATGCAGCTGGAACTGGTCAGCATCATCGAGTCGTCGGGCGTGACCTGCGTGATGGTCACCCACGACCAGGAAGAAGCGATGACCATGGCCACCCGCATCGCGGTGATGGATGCCGGCTGGATCCAGCAGGTCGGCAAGCCGGACGAGGTCTACGAGCAGCCGGCCAACCGCTTCGTCGCCGAGTTCATCGGTTCGGTCAACCTGTTTGACGGGGTGATCGACGAGGACCTGCCCGAGTACGTGACCGTGCGCTCGCCGCTGTTCCCGGCACCGATCTACATCGCCCATGGCATCACCTGTTACGAAGGGCAGCCGGTCGCATTCGCGCTGCGCCCGGAAAAGGTGATGATCGGCAAGGACGAGCCGGAAGGGCACACCAACAAAGCGCAGGGCGTGATCGAGGACATCGCCTATTTCGGCAGCCATTCGGTCTACCACGTGCGGCTGCCCAGCGGCGCCAAGGTGCTGGCCAACTTCGCCAACTCGCAGCGCTGGGCCAGCGACGGCCTGACCTGGGGTGACAGCGTGTGGGTGCACTGGCGCGACAACGACGGCGTGGTGCTGACCTCATGAGCGTCGCCGGCCTGAAGCGCTGGCTGCCGGGGCTGCGTGCCACGGTGATCGGCATTCCGTACCTGTGGCTGCTGCTGTTCTTCGCAGTGCCGTTCCTGATCGTGCTGATGATCAGCTTCTCGCTCAGCCGGGTCGGCTCGCCGCCGTATACCTGGCTGCTGCAGTACGCCGACGGCGGCTTCTCGCTGAAGCTGAACCTGGAGAACTACCTGGCGCTGTTCCGCGATTCGATCTATGCGCAGGCGTTCCTGAGCTCGATCAAGATCGCGGCGATCTCCACCTTCTTCACCCTGCTGATCGGCTATCCGATGGCCTATGCCATCGCGCGCCTGTCGCCGGCCGCACGCAATGTGGCGATGATGCTGGTGGTGCTGCCGTCGTGGACCTCGTTCCTGATCCGCGTGTATGCGTGGAAGGCAATCCTGGACCGCAATGGCCTGCTCGACCAGTTCCTGCAGTTCACCGGCCTGCAGACGCTGATGACGTCGATGGGGCTGCCGAAACTGCAGCTGATCGATACGCCGACCGCCGCCTATATCGGCATCGTCTACTGCTACCTGCCGTTCATGGTGCTGCCGCTGTACGCCAACCTGGTCAAGCATGACCACCGCCTGCTGGAAGCGGCCTACGACCTCGGCGCCAAGCCGTGGCAGGCGTTCCTGCGCATCACGTTGCCGCTGTCGAAGGCCGGCATCATCGCAGGCTGCATGCTGGTGATGATCCCGGCGGTGGGTGAGTTCGTGATCCCGGAAATGCTCGGTGGTTCGGAGACGCTGATGGTCGGCCGCCAGCTGTGGAACGAGTTCTTCAACAACCGCAACTGGCCGGGCGCTTCGGCGATGGCGGTGGCGATGATCCTGTTGCTGCTGGTGCCGATCCTGCTGTTCAACCGTTCCCAGCAGCGCCTGCTGGAAGGGAAGCAGGCATGAGCCCGCGTACCGCCAAGGGCCTGGGGCTGGGCGTGCTGCTGCTCGGCTTCGCCTTCCTGTACCTGCCGATCCTGTTGTTGATGTTCTACTCGTTCAACAGCTCGCGGCTGGCGATGGTCTGGGCCGGGTTCTCCACCCGCGCCTACAGCGACCTGTTCGCCGACCGCGCGCTGATGGACGCGATGTGGACCAGCCTGGTGGTGGCGTTCTGGACCGCCTGTACCGCCACCGTGCTGGGTACGCTGGCGGCGATGGTGATGACCCGCTTCAAGCGATTCCGTGGCAAGCCACTGTTCGGCGCGCTGGTGACCGCGCCGCTGGTGATGCCGGACGTGATCCTGGGCTTCTCGCTGATGGCGCTGCTGGCATCGATGGGCGCGATTCCCGGCTTCCCGGCGCGTGGCCTGGCCACCATCTGGATCGCGCACGTGACCTTCACCCTCTGCTTCGTCACCGTGGTGGTGTCCTCGCGCCTGCAGGAAATGGACCTGTCGCTGGAAGAAGCGGCGATGGACCTGGGCGCCAGCCGGTTGACCGTGTTCACCCGCATCACCCTGCCCATCATCGCGCCGGCGCTGGTGGCGGGTTGGCTGCTGGCCTTCACCCTGTCGCTGGATGACGTGGTGGTGGCCAGCTTCGTGGCCACGCCGGGCTCGACCACGCTGCCGATGAAGGTGTTCGCTTCGGTGCGCATGGGCATCAGTCCGAAGATCAACGCGTTGGCCACATTGCTGGTGTCGGCGGTGTCGATCGCTGCGGTGATCGGCTGGTACATCAACGCCCGCGCCGAGAAGCGGCGCCAGCGCGACCTGCAGCTGGCGCGGCAGGACAA
Organism: Stenotrophomonas maltophilia D457; assembly: GCF_000284595.1. GTDB lineage: Bacteria > Pseudomonadota > Gammaproteobacteria > Xanthomonadales > Xanthomonadaceae > Stenotrophomonas > Stenotrophomonas muris. The sequence goes on from NC_017671.1 coordinate 1,587,883, forward strand.
CGGCTGAGTACACGGCCTGTCGACAGCGCCGGCAACACCCGGCTCACGGACAGCGGCGCACAATGGGGGTCTTCCAGATGGAGATCCCCCATGACCGTCGAGATCATCGACCCGGCCACCGGCCAGGTGACCTACCGCCATGAACTGATGGGCGCTGCTGACATCGAGCAGCGCCTGCAGGCCGCCGCCGATGCCTTCCCCGGCTGGGCCGATCGCTCGCTGCAGGATCGCGGCGCCGTCCTTCGCCAGATCGCCGCGCAGCTGCGCACGCGTCGCGACGACCTGCAGCAGGCGATGACCCATGAGATGGGCAAGCTCAAGGCCGAGGCGCTGGCCGAGGTCGACAAGTGCGCTGCCGCCTGCGAGTACTACGCCGACCACGCGGCCGACTATCTCAAGCCGCAGCTGATCGATACCGAAGCCCAGCGCAGCTACGTGCGTTACGAGCCGATCGGCTGCGTGTTCGCGGTGATGCCATGGAATTTCCCGGTCTGGCAGGTGTTCCGTTTCCTGGCCCCGGCGTTCATGGCTGGCAACGTGGCCCTGCTCAAGCACGCCAGCAACGTGCCGCAGTGCGCCGACCTGATCCTGACGGTGTGTCGTGACGGAGGCCTGCCTGAGGGCGTGTTCGACGTGCTGCACATCGACAACGACCAGGCTGCCGAGGTGCTGCGCGACGCACGGGTGAAGGCGGTGACGCTGACCGGCAGCGAACGGGCAGGGCGCTCGATCGCGTCCACTGCAGGCAGCCAGCTGAAGAAGTCGGTGATGGAGCTGGGTGGCAGCGATGCCTTCGTGGTACTCGACGATGCCGACCTCGACAAGGCCGTGGCGGCGGCGGTGAAGTCGCGTTTCGACAACAGCGGGCAGACCTGCATTGCGGCCAAGCGCTTCATCGTGGTCGATGCGGTGGCCGATGACTTCACCCGACGCTTCGTTGAAGCCGCGGGCCAGCGCCAGTATGGCGATCCCAGTGAGCGTGGCACCACGCTGGCGCCGATGGCCCGTGCCGATCTGCGCGACGAACTGCACAAGCAGGTGCAGGCCAGCGTCGCCAAGGGCGCGCGCGTTCTGGTCGGCGGCGAGCCCATTGCCGGCACCCATGCGGGCTATCCGGCGACCGTGCTCGATCAGGTCGGCCCAGGCATGCCTGCCTACGACGAGGAGCTGTTCGGGCCGGTGGCTGCGGTGATCCGGGTCAAGGATGAGGCCGAGGCGCTGCGCGTGGCCAACGACACCCGCTTCGGCCTGGGCGGCAGCGTGTGGACGCGCGACCCGGTGCGCGGCGAAGCCTTCGCGCAGCGCATGGAATGCGGCGCCGCGTTCGTCAACGCCATCGTCAAGAGCGACGCTCGGCTGCCGTTCGGTGGCAGCAAGCAGTCCGGCTTCGGCCGGGAGCTGGCCGACCACGGCATCCACGAGTTCATGAACATCAAGACCGTCTACGTGGCTTGATGCCGAAGGGTAGTGCCGGCCACTGGGCGGCATTGCCCTGGTTGCCGGCCAGCGGCCGGCACTACCAGAAGCGGGGCATGTGCCACGACCAACGGTCGCGGCCTACCGGATTGCTGGGTATCGACACCCCCGTGCATGGTGGGTATCGACCGTTGGTCGATACGCGCTACAACCACTTCGCGCGCTTGAACAACCGGTACAGGCCCACGCACACACCGCCCACGCCGACAATCATCAGCGGATACGACCACGGCTGGCTCAGCTCGGGCATGTGGCTGAAGTTCATGCCGTACCAGCTGGTGATCAGCGTCGGCGCTGCCAGCAGTGCGGCCCATGCACCCAGGCGCTTGACCGTCTCGCCCTGCGCCAGCGTCACCAGCGACAGGTTCACGCTCAGTGCGGTGCCCAGCATCTCGCGCAGGGTGTCGATCACATCGCTGATGCGTACCGCGTGGTCATGCACGTCGCGCACGTAGAGCTTCACTTCATCGGGAATCAGGTCACCCTGGTAGCGGCGCAGCTGCGCCAGCACATCCTGCAGCGGTGCCACCGCCATCCGCATCTTGTTCAGTTCGCGCTTGAGCTCGTAAAGCCGTACCACCGTGCTGCGCTTGTAGCTGTCGGCAAAGATGTCCTTTTCCAGCAGGTCCAGGGTGTCGCGGAAGCGGTGCACGATCGGCAGGTAGTTGTCGACCACGAAGTCGGTCACCGCGTACAGGCAGTACGACGGGCCCATCTTCAGCAGCTGCGGTTCACGCTCGACCCGTGCACGCACCGGGGCGTAGGACAGCGAGGCGCCGTGGCGCACCGTCACCAGGAAACGCGGGCCGAGGAAGGCGTGGGTTTCGCCGTACTGGATGCGTTCGTCCACCATCTGCGCGGTGGTCACCACCACGAACAGCGAATTGCCGTAGGTCTCGACCTTGGGCCGCTGGTGCGCATTGCGCGCGTCCTCGATGGCCAGGTCGTGCAGGCAGAACTCTTCCTGCAGTTTCAGCAGCACATCGTCGTTGGGGTCGTACAGGCCGACCCAGACGAAGCCGTTGCCACTGGCAATGACATCGCTGATGGCATCCAGGCTGATGTCGTGGCGTTTGCCGTCGTCATCGTAGTGGACGCAGTTGATGACGCAGGCGGGGTTGGCCGAGGCAGGGGCGGAAGCGGAGGCGGGCAATGACATGCCCGCCATCGTGCGTCAGTGCCGTGTTTCGGACAAGTGAGGACGGCGCCCCAGTACCCATGCCAGCGCGACGTGGACGGGCAGCAGAAGCACGATCCACTGCACGTTGTACTGCGCCTGCAGGCTCAGCCAGTGCAGCACCAGCGCCGCCACGGCCTGCACCGCCAGCAGCCACAGCACGACCCTGAACATGCGGCCCGGCGCGCGCCGGCGCAGCAGCGCGATCGCGCCTGGCAGCAACAGCACGGCCAGTGGCGAAAGCAGCAGCAGGTTGCGGTTGGCCCAGGCGGCGTAGTGGGTGCTGAAGCCCCACAGGAACACCAGCAGGCTGCCGGCGATGGCACACAGCAGCCAGAACGGCAGGGCCAGCCCGGCAAGCAGGCGCGGCCGGCTGCGCAGCGCCAGTATGCCGGCGGCGATCACCAGGCCACACAGCAGCCACGGCCACCAGCGGCGCGCGAACTCCTTCGGCTCCGGGTCGATGCGGTGCGGCAGCAGTTCCTGTTCGGACTGCACCAGCGGCCGGCCGTCGCTGTTGCGCGCCTGGCGCAGCGCGTCGGCCAGGCGCATCGGCACGAAGGCTTCCTGCCAGCGCGACAGCGGCTGGTCGGCGAACGGCCCGAGGCCGACATCGAAGCCCAGCCACATCCACGGTGCCGGCGAGGCCAGGCGCACCGACTCGCTGCGATAGGTGTTGCCGCGCGAACGCCCCGACAGCTGCGACTGCAGGCCGCCATCCAGCGCCTTGTCCACCGTGTCGCGCACCATCGTGGCGCAATTGGCGGTGTAGTAGTCGTAGTGGTAGCGCGCGTTTTCCGGCTTGGCGCGCTCGGCCAGGTCAGCGGCCAGGGCGCGTGCCTGGTCGGGGCGCAGGTCCAGCCACTGCACGCTGGCGCCGCGGCCGGTCTCGTCGTAGTACGACAGGTCCTGCTGCAGCGGCAGCGCCACCAAGTAATACATCATGTCGCCGCGCACGAAGCGGCTGATGAAATCGTCCTCGGACGGATCGAAGTAGCCGAAGTTGTACGAGGTCGCTTCGCCGCTGAGCGGATCGATCACGACGATGGCGTCGTGGCCGAAGCGCTCGAAGAACACCGTGCCCGGCTGCATGGTCACCACCCCGATGCGCGGGGCGGGAGCCTCGGCGCTGGTGGCGGGTGCAGCAGGTTCGGGTGCCGCCGGCTGCGCGAAGGCGGCCAGCGGCAGGGCCGTGGCCAGCACGCACAGTGCCAGCCACAGCCTCAGGCGCAGTGCCAGGAGGGCGCCGCGCTTCAAGCGTCGTCCTGCGCGTCCGGCGGCAGCACGGTCACGTGGAAGGCCTGGACCCGGCGCGCATCGGCGCGGGCCACGCGGAACATGAAGCGGTCCAGCGCCAGCTCGTCACCGACTTCCGGCAGGTGGCCCACGGCCTCGGTGACCAGGCCACCGATGGTGTCGTAGTCCTCGTCGGAGAAGGTAGCGCCGAAGCGTTCGTTGAAGTCGCCGATCGGGGTCAGCGCGTCGACCACGTACTGGCCGTCGGACTGGATGGCGATCTGCGCCGACGGATCCTCGGCCTCGTCATGCTCGTCGTCGATCTCGCCGACGATCTGTTCCAGCACGTCCTCGATGGTGACCAGGCCGGCGACACCGCCGTACTCGTCGACCACGATGGCCATGTGGTTGCGTGACAGGCGGAATTCCTTCAGCAGCACGTTGAGCTTCTTCGCCTCCGGGATCAGCACTGCCGGGCGCAGCAGCTCGCGCACGTTGGCCGGGCCGTTGTCGGCGACCACGCCGCGCAGCAGGTCCTTGGCCAGCAGGATGCCAAGGATGTCGTCCTTGTTCTCGCCGTGCACCGGGAAGCGCGAATGGCCGGATTCGACCACCTGCTTCATCAGTTCCAGGAAGGGCGCTTCGACCGGCAGCGAAACCATCTGCGAGCGCGAGATCATCACGTCGCCCACGGTCAACTCGGCCACCGAAATGGCGCCTTCCATCATCTTCAGGGTATCGGCGGCGATCAGGCCCTCTTCCTGCGCGGTGTGCAGGACAGCGACCAGCTCGTCGCGGGTATGGGGTTCGCCGGAGAAGGCGGAGGTCAGGCGTTCAAGCCAGCCGCGCTTCTTTTCACTGGGCTCCTGTGCGGAGCTACTACTGTCGTCTTCTGACATCTCTGGAAAAAGGGCACCCGGCAAGCCGGGCGTTGGCCCAAGTCTAGCAGGATGTGGCGGCCTGTCAGTGACCGTCGCTGCCCGGTCCGGTGATCGGCGGCGGGGCCAGTTCAGGCCGGGCGGGGGCTTCTTCCTCGGGCAGGTCCAGGCTGTAGGTGCAGCCGGCCAGGGTTTTGCCGGGATGGGAGGCCACGGTGGAGACGCTGAGGATGATCGACTCGATCCGGGCCTCGCCGGTCTTCGGATCGGTCACGTCGCGGCTGACCAGCTCGCGGCCGGCCATGAACTTGCCGTCCTGGTCGTAGCCGGTCTCCAGCCCCAGCTGCCTGGCCAGCGGCCGCGGATCGGCCTGGTCGAGGATCGCCATGACGCTGGACCCGGCCACGGCGACCCGTTCGGTGCGGGCGCCGAACACGCTGATCGGCTGGGCCAGCCGGTACTCGCTCATGAACTGGTTGCCCTGCGGCAGCGGCTGCAGGCCGTGGGCGACGGCTTTCAGCGGATCAGCCAGCAGGGGCGCCAACGCGGCCTGCTCGGCCACGCCCTGGCGGCATTCAATCAGGGCCGGCAGGTCCAGGGCAGCGGCCGGGGCGGACACGGCGAGCAGCAGGGGCAGGGCAATACGCAGCACGGGCACGGGATCCGCAACGGAAGGCAGGCCGGTGATCGTACCGGTCCCGGCCAGCCATCGCGAGCGCCCCAAGGCAATCAAGGCGGATGCCTGCGCGTGGTCGCTGGGTACCAGCGCAGCCTGACCGGGTAGCCCAGTTGCACTTGCAAGTGGTCGCGCACGGCCGCCGCCGTCGCGCGGTTGGCTGGGGTATCCCGCAGCTCAACCTCCAGTTCCCCGGTCGTGACATCCAGGCTATAGCCGAACAGGTCGGGCAGCTGGGCCAGCAGCCAGTCCCGCTGTGCGTGCAGGCGGCGCTGCATCTCCGCTTCGGTCATCGCGGCGCCGGTGATGTAGCGCACGCGTTGCGGGCCATCCGCCCCTGGATGTGTCTCATCGGCCGCGGGTGCTGGGCCAGTCAGTCGAACGACGACGTTCCAACCTGCCGCGTTGTCCACCCAGATTCCGGCGAGGCGTGCCGCGTGGCGCGCTTTCAAACGTTCCATCAATGCGTGCTGCTGCGCCTCGGCGACCGCCTGACGCGCCGTCTGTTGGCTGACGTCAAAGAACGCCTGCACCTCGGCGACCTTGGCGGCAATGTCGGCGGCGCTGTCGCTGGCCGGGAACGGCGACGGTCGTTCCCGGCCGGGGTCGATGCCCGGGGCAGTGGTCACCTGCAGAAGAGCGGCGATGAGTGCGGGCAGCAGCGCGATGGGCGCGTCCTCCGTGAAGATCCCGGTGTGCGTGGGCCTCAGCGCTCGCCGGCGTAGGGGTCGGCGATGCCGAGCTCGGCCAGGATCTCGCGCTCCAGCTGTTCCATGGCGTCGGCTTCCTTGTCGTCCTCGTGGTCCCAGCCGAGCAGGTGCAGCACGCCGTGCACGGTCAGGTGTGCGTAGTGGGCGTTGAGCGCCTTGCCCTGTTCATCGGCCTCGCGGGCCACCACCGGTGCGCAGATCACCAGGTCGCCCAGCAGCGGAAACTTCACGCCCTTGGGCAGCCCTTCGGGCACTTCGGCCGGGAAGCTGAGCACGTTGGTCGCGTAATCCTTGCCGCGATAATGGCGGTTCAGTGACTGCCCTTCCTTGGCATCGACCACGCGGATGGCCAGGTCGGCTTCGCGGATGCGGCCTTTCAGCGCAGCAGCCACCCACTTGCGGAAGCTGACCGCCGCCGGCAGACCGGTGCGCGGCAGGGCATAACTGACGGCGACGTCCAGTCGCACGGGACCACGGGTCATGGAGTTGCTCCAGGTTGGATCTGATGCAGGTCACGGCGATCGTAGGCGCTGACGATGCGCGCCACCAGCGGGTGGCGGACCACGTCGCGCGACTCGAAGAAGGTGAAGCTGACGCCCTCGACCTCGCGCAGCACGTCGATGGCATCGCGCAGGCCGGACTTCACGTGCTTGGGGAGATCGGTCTGGGTCAGGTCGCCGGTGACCACGGCGGTGGAACCGTAGCCGAGGCGGGTCAGGAACATCTTCATCTGCTCGATGGTGGTGTTCTGTGCTTCGTCCAGGATCACGAAGGCATCGTTGAGCGTGCGGCCACGCATGTAGGCCAGCGGCGCGATTTCGATGACGTTCTTTTCCAGCAGCTTGACCACCTTCTCCACGCCCATCATCTCGTAGAGGGCGTCGTACAGCGGTCGCAGGTAGGGGTCGACCTTCTGGCTCAGGTCACCGGGCAGGAAGCCCAGCTTCTCGCCGGCCTCCACCGCCGGGCGCACCAGGATCAGGCGCTGCACCCGTGATTCGTTCAGCGCTTCGACCGCGCTGGCCACGGCAAGGAAGGTCTTGCCGGTGCCGGCCGGGCCGATGCCGAAGTTGATGTCATGCGTGGCGATCTGGTGCAGGTAGCGGCCCTGGTTGGCACCGCGACCGCGCACCGTGCCGCGCTTGACCTTGATCGCCACCTCCTGCGCTTCGTAGGAGCGTTCGGCGATCTGCTCGACGTTGGCCTGCGCCAGGCGCAGGTGGATGGCGTGGTTGTCGAAGGTGGTTTCGCCGGCTTCGGCGTACAGCGCTTCAACCAGCTTCTGCGCCTCGACGATGGCTTCGTTGGGCCCGCTGATGCGGAACACGAAACCGCGGTTGGCGATCTCCACGCCGAGCTTCAGCTCGATCTGGCGCAGGTGCCCATCGAAGGGGCCGCACAGGTTGGCCAGCCGCTCGGTGTCTTCCGGCGACAGGGTGAAGTCTCGATGTTCGATGCTTTTCATTGCCTTGGGTGGGGCGGAAGCCTTCCACCGCAGTGTATTCAGGGAGGACAAGGGTAGCGCGCGCAGCGGGCGCGCGGCCAGCACGGGGTCGATACATGCTTTTCCACACCCGGTGTGGACGGGGGCTGCGGAAACCTGTGGATAGACCTCTACAGTGCTTGTGCCACAAGCGTCATGAGGGGGTGGTGAAAAAATCGTCACGGACCCGGGCGTGCCGGCACCCGCAGGACGGGCGGACCGGGAGGGAGGGCACGTCGCAGCGCGTGCCGAGAACTTCCCGGGCGCGCCGGCGTTCTTCGTGATCGCAGCGCAGGTTCCGCTGCCAGGCGAGCAACAGGATCCCGTGTTGCCGGTTTTCCACACCGGTTGTGGAATGATGCCGAATCAACCTGTGGATAGGTGGCGAGGAGCCTTGCAGCCAAAGGCTCGCCAACGCGTGGTGAAAAAACCGTCAGGGCTGATCGGAATCATTGAGGGTGCACGGGGCGGATGGCACCGTGGCGCCGTCGCAGGAGGGGATGGCATGGGCATCGGCAATGGGATGCGTGGAATCGGATTGGTGGGTATCGGCCTGCTGGCCGGGTGTGGGCAGGCGCCGCCTGCAGCGCTCGGCACGCTGGAGTGGGACCGGATCACGGTGCCGGCGCCGGCGGCCGAAGTGATCGCCACGGTGGAGGTACGCGAGGGGCAGCAGGTCAAGGCCGGAGCAGTGCTGATGCAGCTCGACCCCGCCCGCGGCGACGCGCAGTTCGCCGCGGCGCAGGCCGACACGGTGCGCGCGCAGGCCCAGTTGGAAGAACTGAAGATCGGCCCGCGCCAGGAACAGATCGCGCAGGCCCAGGCGCAGCTGGCCGCGTTGCGCGCGCAGTCTGCTGAAGCCACGGCCTACTACCGTCGGGTGCAACCGCTGGCACGCCAGCGCCTGATCGCCGCCGCCGAGCTGGACCGTGCACGGGCGGCTGCCGGCAGTGCCGAGGCCAGCGTGCGGGCCGCCGAGCAGGCCTGGCTGGAACTGGTGCACGGCAGCCGCGCGCAGGACATCGCCCAGGGCCAGGCGGCCGCCGATGCCGCGCAGGCGCAGCAGGTGGTGCAGGGCGTCAACCTGCAGAAGCTGCAGCTGCGCGCGCCGCGCGATGGTGTTGTCGATGCCCTGCCTTACCGGCAGGGTGACCAGGCGCCGATCGGGGCGCCACTGGCGGTGATGCTGGTCGGCGAGCGCCCCTATGCACGCGTCTACCTGCCGCAGCCGCTGCGCCTGCAGGTCAAGGTCGGGCAGGCTGCGCAGGTGCAGCTGGAAGACGGCAGCACCGTGCTGAAGGGGCACGTGCGCTCAATCCGCAGCGAGCCCTCGTTCACCCCGTACTACGCACTGACCGGTGATGACGTCGAGCGCCTGAGCTATCTGGCCGAGATCGAAGTGGACACGGCCACCGACATGCAGAAGCTTCCGGCCGGACTGCCGGTGCAGGTGCGCTTCTGAACACCGGCGACGACATCGCGGTGCATGCGCAGGGCTTGACCCGCCGCTTCGGCGATCTTCTGGCCGTGGACAATGTCGACCTGACTGTGCCGCGCGGGCAGGTGTACGGCTTCCTGGGGCCGAATGGATCCGGAAAGTCGACCACCATCCGCATGCTGTGCGGCCTGCTGGAACCGAGCGCTGGGCAGATCCAGGTGCTGGGGCTGGCGGTTCCCGAGCAGGCCGAAGCACTGCGCCGGCGCATCGGCTACATGACCCAGCGCTTCTCGTTGTATGAGGACCTGTCGGTGCGCGAGAACCTGGAATTCCTCGCCGCCATCCAGGATCTGCCACGCGCGCAGGCCCGGCAGCGGGTCGACGAGCTGCTGCAGCAGTACCGTCTGCTGGACCGGCAGCCGCAGCTGGCCGGAACCCTCAGCGGTGGCCAGAAGCAGCGCCTCGCCCTGGCCGGCGCCGTCGTGCACGCGCCCGAGCTGCTGTTCCTGGACGAGCCGACCAGCGCGGTCGATCCGGAATCGCGCCGTGATTTCTGGGAAGCCCTGTTTGAACTTGCCGACGCCGGTACCACCGTGCTGGTGTCGACCCACTACATGGACGAGGCCGAGCGCTGCCACCGGCTGGCAATCCTGGACCGTGGTGCGCTGGTCGCCGATGGCACGCCGGCTGAGCTGTGCGCACGGCTGGACGGCCGCACGTTGCAGGTCACGTCGTCGCAGCCGCGGCAGGCCAGCCGCGCACTGTCTGAGCTGCCCGGTGTGCTGAGCGTGGCGCAGATCGGCACCCAGCTGCGCGTGCTGTGCAATGAGGGCGCAGCGGACGTCGCAGTGCTGGCCCGTGCACTTGCCAACGCTGACCCGCAGGCCCGCATCCAGACGGTGGCGCCGAACCTGGAAGATGTGTTCGTGGCCGCCACCCGTGGGCGCGGCCGGGAGCCGGCGGCATGAACCTGCGCCGGCTGTGGGCGATCATGCTCAAGGAGCTGCGGCAGCTGCGCCGCGACCGCATCACGCTGGCGATGATCGTTGGCATTCCGGTGATGCAGCTGTTGCTGTTCGGCTATGCGATCAACCTCAACCTGCGTCATCTCGATGCGGGTGTCGCCGATCAGGCCAACAGCGCCGCTTCGCGCGCGCTGGTGCAGGACATGGTGGCCACCGGCGTGATCACGCCGCGCAGCGAAGCCTACACGCCTGCCCAGCTGATGCAGGCGCTGCGCCGTGGCGAGATCAGTGTCGGCATCGTGGTGCCGGCCGACTTCGAGCGTCGCCGCTTCGATGGACGCGAGGCGGTGCAGGTGCTGGTCGATGGCAGCGACACCGTGGTGCAGAGCGCGGCGATCCAGCTGGCGCAGGTGCCGCTGGACACGCGCCCGACCAGCAACACCCGTCCCCTGCGCGAAGGCAGCATCGCCAGTGGTCCGGTCAGCGTGACCAGCTTCTACAACCCGCAGCGGCGCTCGGCGGTGAACATCGTACCGGGCCTGATCGGGGTGATCCTGACCATGACCCTGGTGATGTTCACGGCGGTAGCGGTGGTGCGCGAACGCGAGCGCGGCAACATAGAACTGCTGATCGCCACGCCGGTGTCGCGCAGCGAGCTGATGGTCGGCAAGGTGCTGCCCTATGCGGCCATCGGCCTGCTGCAGACCACGCTGGTGCTGGTGCTGGGCACCTGGCTGTTCCAGGTACCCATTCGCGGCAGCCTGCTGGACATCTATCTGGCCGCGGTGCTGCTGGTGCTGGCCAACCTGGCGCTGGGCCTGCTGATCTCCACGCGTGCGCGCTCGCAGTTCCAGGCGATGCAGATGACGCTGTTCCTGTTCCTGCCGTCGATCCTGCTTTCGGGCTTCATGTTCCCGTTCGCAGGCATGCCGCGGCCGGTGCAGTGGCTGGCCGAGGTGCTGCCGCTGACCCACTTCCTGCGGCTGGTGCGCGGCATCATGCTGCGCGGCGCCTCATTGTGGGAGCTGTGGCACGACGCGCTGGCGCTGCTGGCCTTCATCGTGGTGATGATGACCCTGGCGATCCTGCGCTTCCGCAAGCGCCTGGATTGAAGGCAGGGGGTCGGATCCCCGCAGGGGCTCCGACCCCAATTTATCGGGCCGGCGGGTCGGAGCCCCTTTGGGGCTCCGACCCGAAGATTCATTCCGCCACCACCCGCGCGCGCAGCGAATTGGTCAGCGCTTCGGTGATCACCACATCCACGAACTGGCCGATCAGGCGCGCCGGCGCCGGGAAGTTCACCGAACGCATGTTCTCGGTCTTGCCGGTCAGCTCGTTCGGGTTCTTGCGCGAGGGCCCTTCCACCAGCACGGTCTGCACGGTGCCGACCATCTTCTCGGAAATGCCGGCGGCATGCGCATTGATGCGCTCCTGCAGGCGCGACAGGCGCGCGTGCTTCTCGGCATCGCTGATCGTGTCCTCCAGGTCCGCGGCCGGCGTGCCGGGGCGGCGTGAATAGATGAAGGAGAAGCTGTGGTCGAAGCCGATGTCCTCGATCAGCTTCATGGTCTTCTCGAAATCGGCGTCGGTCTCGCCGGGGAAGCCGACGATGAAGTCCGAGCTGATCGAGATGTCCGGGCGCACCGCCCGCAGCTTGCGGATCTTCGACTTGAACTCCAGCGCGGTGTAGCCGCGTTTCATCGCTGACAGCACGCGGTCGCTGCCGGCCTGTACCGGCAGGTGCAGGAAGTTGGCCAGCTGTGGCACGTCACGGAACGCATCGATCAGCGAATCGCTGAACTCCAGCGGATGCGAGGTGGTGAAGCGGATGCGGCCGACGCCATCGATCTCGGCGATGGTGCGGATCAGCAGGCCGAGGTCGGCGAACTCACCGTCACCATAGGGCCCGCGATACGCGTTGACGTTCTGCCCGAGCAGGTTGATCTCGCGCACGCCCTGTGCGGCCAGCTGCGCCACCTCCACCACCACGTCCTCGAACGGGCGGCTGACTTCGGTGCCGCGGGTGTAGGGCACCACGCAGAACGAACAGTACTTGGAACAGCCTTCCATGATCGACACGAATGCCGAGGGTCCTTCGGCGCGCGGCTCGGGCAGGCGATCGAATTTCTCGATCTCGGGGAAGCTGATGTCGACCTGCGGGCGCTTCTGTTCGCGGCGTGCGCGGATCAGCTCCGGCAGCCGGTGCAGGGTCTGCGGGCCGAACACCAGGTCGACGAACGGCGCACGCTTGATGATCGCTTCGCCTTCCTGCGAGGCGACGCAGCCGCCGACGCCGATGATGACTTCGCGGCCCTTGTTCTTCAGGCCCTTCCACACGCCCAGCTGGCTGAACACCTTCTCCTGCGCCTTCTCGCGGATGGAGCAGGTGTTGACCAGGATGACGTCGGCGTCGTCCGGGCTGTCGGTCAGTTCCAGGCCATCGCTGGCGGCAAGCACGTCGGCCATCTTGGCCGAGTCGTACTCGTTCATCTGGCAACCGTGGGTCTTGATGTACAGCTTGCCTTTCACCTGGTCGGGCTTGCGCGGACCAGCGGGCAGGGCAACGAGCGGGGTACCGCCCGGTGTGGTGGGCGGAAAGACGTCTGGCGTCCCGGTCATGGCGCTTAATCCATTCGGGTGGCGGGAAAGCGGGCAATTCTACCCGCATCCCACGCCAGCCGCCGCGCCCGTGCAACCGAGCCCATGCCCAGCGTGGCCATCACCGTAGAGCCGAGCCCGTGCTCGGCTGCCTTTGCAAGGCGGAGGAGCAGCCGAGCGTGGGCTCGGCTCTACAAGGGGCCGCTGCTTACGCCGCCAGCTCCGCATCGATCTGCCGCGAACGGTCGAAGGCGGTCATCGCGCTCATCCGTGCGATGTAATCGGCCGTGGCCGGCGCGGGCTGCACCAGGCCGAAGGCCGTGGTCCAGGCCAGCGCATTGCCCCACAGCACGTCGGCGGCGCTCATCGTTTCGCCGAGCAGGTAGGGGCCCTGCGCCAGCTGGGCCTCGATCACCTGCAGCACGGTCTCGGCGTCGTTGTACGGCGACATCAGGCGCGGCGGCGGCTCGCGGTGCATCGCCTTGTCGATCATCGCCGGCTCGAAACAGGCGCCATAGAAGGCCATCCAGCGCAGGTAGGGCCCGCGCAGGGCGTCGCCGATCGGCGGTGCCAGGCCGGCCTCCGGATACAGGTCGGCCAGGTACAGATAGATCGCCACCTGCTCGGTCACCAGCGCACCGTTGTGGACGATCGCCGGCACCTTGCCCATCGGGTTGATGGCCAGGTAGGCCGGGGCCAGGTTGGCGCCCGCCTTCAGGTCCAGCACCTGCATGCGGTAGTCGGCACCCAGTGCTTCGAGCAGGGCCACGGCGCCGCTCGAGCGCGAACGGGCGGCGTGGTACAGGGTGATCTGGCGTGAATTCATGGCATTGCTCCTTGCGGTGGGTGGTGAACTGGAGGCCATCCTGGGGCACTATTGCGGACGACTTCTGTCCTCGATCCTTCATGCGCCATACCGCCCATCGACTGCTGCGCCTGATCGCCCTGCTGCAGGCCCGTCGCCAGTGGTCCGGGGCCGAGCTCGCCGAGCGCATGGGCGTGGACCGGCGCAGCATCCGCCGTGACGTCGAGCGCCTGCGCGAGCTGGGTTATCCGGTCCGGGCCTCGTCCGGGGTTGGCGGCGGCTACCAGCTGGGGGCAGGGGCGCCGGTGCTGCCGATGCTGCTGGACGAGGAGGAGGCGACCACCCTGGCCATCGCCCTGCGCGCGGCCTCGGCGACCGTCGCCGGCATCGACGACACCGCGCGCGGCCTGTTGTCCAAGCTCGATCCGCTGGTGCCGACCCGTCGCCGCCAGCAGGCCGGCGAGGTGCATGCCGCCACCGCCACCCTGTCCGACCTTCCGTCCACCGACGCACGCCTGCTTGGGCAGCTGGCCCAGCACTGCCGGCAGGCGTCACGGCTGGCCTTCGAATACCGCAGTGCCCAGGAAGCGGTGACCCAGCGCGAGGTCGAGGCGCAGCACCTGGTCAACTACGGGCGGCGCTGGTACCTGCTGGCCTGGGACCTGGGCCGGCAGGACTGGCGCACCCTGCGCGTGGACCGGATGGGCGCGGTGCGCGAATGCGCCGAGCCGGGCATGCACCGCCGTACGCCCGCACCGCCGGATGTGATGGTGCGGCAGGCGGTCAGCCAGGCCCCGTTCGCCCTGCAGGCCATCGTCCGCCTGGCCGGCAGCCGCGCCGAGCTGGAAGGCCGCATCCCGCCCTGGTGTGGTGTGCTGGAGGACGATGGGCCCGACCATTGCCTGCTGCGCATGGGCGCCGAGAGCCGCGGCATGATGCTGGCGCAGATCCTCAGCCTGGACCGGGTGCCGGTGGCGGTGTGGACCACGCCGCCGGGCCTGCGCGATGAACTGGCACAGCGCCTGGCTGGATTGGGGCAGGTGCTGGCTGTGCCGCCCGTCACAGGCTGAGCCGCGTCGCTTGGCAAGCCCCGGCGAAGCTGGGACACTCGCCGGCATGAAGGGGATACTGGGGACAACGGCGATCATCATCGCTGCGCTGACCGCTGCGCCGGCCAGCGCGGGCACCCTGTTCAAGTGCCAGGGCGCCGACGGGGTCACCAGCTATGTCAGCAAGCGCCTGGCCGGGGCCCGCTGCAGCGCCATCAGCTACAGCCGCGACCTCCGCCCGGCACCGCGCCCGGTGGTGGCCGCGCCGAAGCCGGCGCCGACCACCGTGGCCAGCATCGAGCGCAACCCGGTGGCGGTGGCGGCCAGCGCTGCGGCGCCGGCGGCTGCGCCAGCCGCCGTACCCGCGCCCCCGGTCGCCTCGCGCAGCGGGCGCATGGTCAGCGGCCAGGTCTATTCCTTCATGAAGGACGGCGTGCGCCACTACACCAGTGCGCGCCCGACCCAGGTCGCCAACCTCGGCCCGGTGCGCACCATCCGCTACAGTTTCATGGAGCGCTGCTACGCCTGTGGCGTCAACCCGCGCGTGGACTTCGGTTCGGTGCGGTTGAACACCACCGCGTTCCAGACCGAGATCAGCTCGGCCGCGCGCGAGTTCGGCGTCGACGAAGCCGTGGTGCGCGCCATCATCCACGCCGAGTCGGCCTACAACCCGACCGCGCTCAGCCGCGCCGGCGCGCAGGGCCTGATGCAGCTGATGCCGCCAACCGCGGCCCGTTTCGGAGTCAGCGATTCCTACGATGCCGGGCAGAACATCCGCGGTGGCGTGCAGTATCTTGCGTGGTTGTTGAAGCGTTTCAATGGCGACCTGACCTTGGCCGCGGCTGGCTACAACGCGGGCGAAGGCGCGGTTGACCGCCACGGTGGCGTGCCGCCCTACAGCGAGACCCAGTACTACGTGCGCCGGGTCGGGCAGCTGGCCGAGCGTTACCGCACCGCATTGACGCACCAGTAGTGCCGGCCGCTGGCCGGCAACCTTGGGCAATGGCCGGTACCGACCGGCCACTGGCTGGCAGCCCCGTACTCAATGTTGTTGCAATGCGTTGTGTGGCGCTCGACGGTTCCGCTACACTCGCCCATGATTCAATGCGGCTCTGGCCCCCACCGGATCCGCTGGCAGCCTTAAAGCTACCTAATCAATATCGGAGTGCCGGATGGCCAACGATGGGGTACACGATCCAGTCAACACCGGACGTCGGCGTTTTCTTTCTGCCACCACAGCCGTGGTGGGCGCCGTCGGCGTCGGATTCACCGCTGTTCCTTTCATCAAATCCTGGAACCCCAGTGCCCGTGCCAAGCTTGCCGGCGCACCGGTGGTGGCCGACATCAGCGCCCTGCAGGAAGGCCAACGCCTGATCGTGGAATGGCGTGGCCAGCCGATCTGGATCGTCAAGCGGTCCAAGGCGATCCTCGATGCACTGCACGGGCTCGATGGCCGCCTCAAGGACCCCGAGTCCGGCGAGAAGGACCAGCAGCCGGACTACGTGCTGAAGCAGAACCCCGAGCTGCGCTCGATCAAGCCGGACATTTCCGTGCTGGTCGGCCTGTGCACGCACCTGGGCTGTTCGCCGGAAATGGTCGCCGAGATCCGGCCTGAACCCTATGACCCGCAGTGGAAGGGCGGCTACTTCTGCCCCTGCCACAAGTCGCGCTTCGACATGTCCGGCCGCGTCTTCAAGGACGTGCCGGCGCCGATCAACCTGAAGGTGCCCGCGCACCATTACCAGGACGACAACACCATCATCATCGGTGTCGATCCGCAGGGGGCAGCCTGATGGCCAATATCCTCGCTCGTACCGCCAGCGGCGTGGCCGACTGGGTCAATGCCCGCGCGCCGGGCCTGATGCCGGTCTACCGCAAGCATGTCACCGAGTACTACGCGCCGAAGAACTTCAACATCTGGTACTACTTCGGTTCGCTGGCGCTGCTGGTGCTGGTCAACCAGATCGTCACCGGCATCTTCCTGACGATGCACTACAAGACCAACGCCGCCGAGGCGTTCGGCTCCATCGAATACATCATGCGTGATGTGGAGTGGGGCTGGCTGATCCGCTACATGCACTCCACCGGGGCCTCGCTGTTCTTCATCGTGGTCTACCTGCACATGTTCCGCGGCCTGCTGTACGGCAGTTACCAGAAGCCGCGCGAGCTGGTGTGGATCCTGGGCATGCTGATCTACCTGGTGCTGATGGCCGAAGCCTTCATGGGCTACGTGCTGCCGTGGGGCCAGATGTCGTTCTGGGGCGCCAAGGTGATCATTTCGCTGTTCGGCGCGATACCGGTGATCGGCAACGGCCTGACCGAATGGATCATGGGCGACTACCTGCCCAGCGACGCCACGCTCAACCGCTTCTTTGCGCTGCACGTCATCGCACTGCCGCTGGTGCTGCTGTTGCTGGTGGTGCTGCACCTGGGCGCGCTGCACGAGGTGGGGTCGAACAACCCCGATGGCGTGGAGATCAAGAAGGGGCCCAAGGGCAACCGCTGGTCGCCGAACGCCCCGGCCGACGGCATTCCGTTCCATCCGTACTACACGCTCAAGGATGGCGTCGGTGCCGGCTTCCTGCTGATCATCGCCGCCTTCATCATCTTCTTCGCCCCCGGTTTCGGCGGCCTGTTCCTGGAGCACGACAACTTCACCGAAGCCAACCGCCTGGTGACCCCGGAACACATCAAGCCGGTCTGGTACTACACGCCGTACTACGCGATGTTGCGCGTGGTGCCGAACAAGCTGGGCGGCGTGCTGGTGATGTTCTCGGCCATCGCGATCCTGTTCCTGGTGCCGTGGCTGGACAAGGCGAAGGTGAAATCGGTGCGCTACCGCGGCTGGATCTCGAAGGTGATGCTGGGCGTGCTGGCGGTGTGCTTCGTGTGGCTGGGCGTGATTGGTTCCGGCCCGGGCACCGATGTGCACGAGACCTACATCGGGCGGGTGTTGACCTTCCTGTACTTCGCGTTCTTCATCACCATGCCGCTATGGACAAGGTTGGACAGGACCAAGCCGGTACCGGAGAGGGTGACCACGCATGACTGAGCGCTGGATGGTCCGGCTGGCCCTGGCGGCCACCCTGATGCTGGGCAGTTTCCTGGCCTCCGCCGCCGAAGGCGGCACCCCGCTGCTGCAGGCCGGCAACGACCTCGGTGACCGCGCCTCGCTGCAGCGCGGCGCGCAGCTGTACATGAACTACTGCTCCGGCTGCCACGCATTGAAGTACCTGCGCTATTCGCGGATGGCGCAGGACCTCGGCCTGACCGAGGAAGAGGTGATGAACAACCTCAACTTCACCGGCTCGGCGATCGGCGACCCGATCCCGGTGGCGATGCCCAAGGAGAACGCGGAGAAGTGGTTCGGCAAGATGCCGCCCGATCTCAGCCTGATCTCGCGCGTGCGGGGCAGTGACTGGGTCTACACCTATCTCAAGTCGTTCTATCTGGACAGCAGCCGCCCGCTGGGCTGGAACAACGCGCTGTTCGCCAATGCCTCCATGCCCAACCCGCTGTGGGAGATGCAGGGCCTGCAGCATGCGGTGCACGGCAAGGCGGAAGCGCCCGGCATGGACCCGCCGGTGACCGGCCTGAAAATCGAAACGCCCGGGTCGGTCGATGCCGGCCAGTACGATCAGGCCGTTCGGGACATCACCAACTTCCTCGAATACGCCGGTGAACCGGCCGCGCTCAAGCGCCAGCAGCTGGGCGTATGGGTGATCCTGTTCCTGGCCCTGCTGACTTTCCTGCTGTACCTGCTGAAGAAGGAATACTGGAAGGACGTCCACTGATTCTGCCGCCGGCCATCGCCCGGGCCTATTGGCTTTTGTGATGGTCGGTTGCACACTCGGGGTGGAGTCGACCGCTGGCACGGTGCCGGCGGCGCCGATGCGGCAGGCGGTCTCCTGTCGTGGGAGAGCCTTTGATGGCGGCGAGCGTACGCATGCGCAATACACTGACGCTGTTTTCCTCGAACGACGACGTACTGTGCCACCGGGTACGCCTGGTGCTGGCGGCCAAGGGGGTCACCTTCGACTTTGTCCCGGTCGATCCGCAGAACCCGCCTGAAGACCTGATCGATCTCAATCCGTACCACTCGGTGCCGACCCTGGTCGAGCGCGAGCTGGTGCTGTACGCCGCGTCGGTGGTCAGCGAATACCTGGACGAACGCTACCCGCATCCTCCGCTGATGCCGGTCGATCCG
This sequence comes from Stenotrophomonas maltophilia D457, assembly GCF_000284595.1. Classification (GTDB taxonomy): domain Bacteria; phylum Pseudomonadota; class Gammaproteobacteria; order Xanthomonadales; family Xanthomonadaceae; genus Stenotrophomonas; species Stenotrophomonas muris. The sequence continues at coordinate 1,606,581 of NC_017671.1, forward strand.
CTCTCGCGTGCGCGTATCCGCCTGGCCATGCTGCGCATCGAGCACGACTGGGTACCGCAGGTGCAGGCCATCCAGCTGGGCAACAAGACCCAGGCCGAGGCCGGCCGCAAGCGCCTGAAGGAACTGCTGACCGCGTCGCTGCCGCTGTTCAAGGCCAGCAAGTTCTTCCTCAATCCGGAAATGAGCCTGGCCGACTGCGCAATGGCACCGATCATCTGGCGCCTGCAGTCGCTGGACGTGCCGCTGCCGAAGGACGGCAAGGCGATCGAGGACTATGGCAACCGCATCTTCCGTCACCCGGGTTTCGTCCGCAGCCTGACCGACCAGGAAAAGAAGCTGCGCGATCTGCCGGTCTGATCCAACCTTGCGTAACCCGTCTGCACGCCGACCGGCGTGCAGGCGATCCGCCCCGGCGGGGCGCCGGGCGCGTACACTTCACGCATGACCGAAGACTTCTTCCACATGACCAGCCACCGCCCGTACCTGCTGCGGGCGCTGGTGGAATGGATCAACGACAACCAGCTGACCCCGCACATCCTGGTCGACGCCGGCGTCCCCGGCGTGCAGGTGCCGCCTTCGGCGGTCAAGGATGGCCGGGTCGTGCTCAACATCGCCGAACGCGCCGTCGTGCGGCTGATGATCGACAACGAAATGGTGAGCTTCTCGGCCCGCTTCTCCGGCACCAGCTACCCGGTGCAGGTACCGATCAGCGCCGTGCTGGCGGTCTATGCCCGCGAGACCGGGCAGGGCATGGCGCTGCCGGATGACATTCCGGGCAGCGAGACCGCGCCGACCAGTGACGAACTGCTGCACGAGGACGGCACGCCGCCGGACGATACGCCACCGGCCAGTCCGCCGCCCAAGGGCCGCCCGAACCTGCGCGTGGTCAAGTAACCATTCCGACGCCGCCCCGATGGGCGGCGTCTTCCTTTGCAGGTTTTACCGGTGGGTGCCGGAATTGTGTGGGTGTCGACCGTTGGTCGGCACACCTTCAGTTCTTACACATCCTCGGCATCCTCCACATCCGGCCGGATCTGGCTGATCCGCGCGGCACCGGGGCCGGTGAACGAGATCAGCTGGTCGCCGCGCAGCACCATGCGGCCCACGTGGCGATCGATGCCATCGTAGGAATACTCGAACTTGAAGGTGCGCTCGAAACCGAGCCGTCCATCCTCGCCACGCGACAGTCGCAGGCCGGTGGCATGTACCGCCTGATCCAGCCATTGCACGTCGGCAGCGCGGCAGGCATTGCGGCCCAGCTCGACCGCGCGCTCGGCGGCCGAACGCGCCGCATTCCAGAAGAAATAGATGATTCCGCCGGCAATCAGCAACAACAGCAGGGTGGGCATGGCGTCAGCCGTCAGAGGTGGATCCGGCAAAGATGGCGGCGAACGCGCGCTGGATCAAGCGCTGCACTCACCGCCGTGGCTGCGGTTCGCTGGACATCGGTGATGCGGGCACGTTAGACGGCGCCGTCGCCGGCACCGTCTGCATCGGCGCGGCGGAGGGCGAAGGCATCACCAATGGCGCGGTCGCCGTCAGCTGCAGCAGCGCTGCCCAGTCCTGGCGGTTGAAGCTGCATTCGTCCTCGCGGCCCGGCGTGCAGCTGGGCTCGATGCCGGTGCTGTTGCGTTCGCGCGCCGGCGGCAGCTTGATCAACCCGGTGCGGTCCAGCGGCAGCAGTCGCATCGCCACCGTGTTCATCACGTTGCCGCCCACCAGGTACAGGGTCTGGTCGCCCCCCAGGTTGGCGGCCACCACTACTTCGCAATGTGATTTCCAGTGGCCCACCGAACCGTTGCCCAGTGCCTGCACCAGCCCACTGTAGCTGAGCGTGGTGCTGCGATCGCGCAGGAAGCACAGCAGGTCGCCCGGTGCGGGCTTTGCGGTCGCGGGATCGACCAGCCGGTACGGCACGCCCGAGGGTCCGCCCTGGTACGCGGCACGGATGTAGTCGATGTGGCGTGGCGACGCGTTGAAGCCGGGGACGCCGGACTGCACCATCACCCAGGAAATGAACGCGGCCGACCACGGGTTGTCGATCAGGAAGGTGCGGCAGTCGCTGTCGGTGTAGCGCGTGCCCAGTGGTGCCAGACAGCTGCTGGCGCCGGCGATGCTGCCCATCGCGTTGAGCGTGCCGCTGTTGCGCCAGTAGCCGGCCACGCGCTGCCAGGCAATCAGCCCGTTGTCGGCCAGATGTTCGTTCTCGGCCTCGGTGACACTCAGGCTCGCCGCGCGGCCATCGCGATCGATGAAAGGCCGGAACCAGAGCCGGTGTTCATTGCAGGCAGTATTGCGGATGGCCACCGCCAATGGGCTCAGGCCGAAACGCGGTGGCACATCGCAGGCTTCGGCCGCCGCTGCGGATAGGGGTGCCGCGGCCAGCAGCAGACAGGCAGGCAAGAGCATCCGGCGCATGCGCGGCTCCTGTGGGGGATGCCGGCAGCGTCGCAGAGGCGGCCGTAGCCGAGCCGTGAAGGCGTCCCGGGTCGTGTAGAGCCGAGCCCATGCTCGGCTCATCGCGCGAAGCGCGCGCAGGGCGTGCCGCAAATCGACAAGCAGCCGAGCGTAGGCTCGGCTCTACAAGTCCTGCAGGCCTCAGCCCGGCGGTGGGCCGAGCTTCAACGACAGATCGATGGCCTGCACGTGCTTGGTCAGGCCGCCGATGGAGATGCAGTCGACGCCATCCTCGGCGATCGAGCGCAGGCCACCCAGGCCGACGCTGCCGGACACTTCCAGCGGAATGCGGCCGGCCGTGATGCGTACCGCCTCGCGGCGCAGGTCGGGGCTGAAGTCGTCCAGCAGGATGCGTTCGCAACCGGCGTCGAGCGCCTGGCGCAGCTGCGCCAGATCCTCGACCTCGACCACCAGCGGCAGCGCAGGCCACTGCCGGCGTGCGCCCGCCACGGCGTCGGCCAGTGAGCCGGCAGCGCGGATGTGGTTCTCCTTCAGCATCACCGTGTCGTACAGGCCGAAACGATGGTTCTCGCCACCGCCGCAGCGCACCGCGTACTTCTGCGCCAGGCGCAGGCCGGGCAGGGTCTTGCGGGTGTCAAGGATGCGCGTGCCGGTACCGGCCACCGCCGCCACGTAGCGGGCGGTGGTGGTTGCCGTACCGGACAGCGTCTGCAGGAAGTTGAGCGAGGTGCGTTCGGCGCTGACCAGGCTGCGGCTGCGCCCATGCAGCAGGGCCAGCACGGTGCCTGCGGTGACCGCGTCGCCGTCGGAAACCTGCCATTCGATGCGTACGTCCGGGTCGAGCGCGCGGTGGGTGGCGTCGAACCAGGGGCGGCCGGCGATCACCCCGTCCTGCTTGCACAGCAGGTAGGCGCTGTCGGCCTGGTCGGGCAGCAGGGCGGCGGTGACATCACCGCTGCCCAGGTCCTCGGCCAGTGCACGCGCGACATCGGCGGCGACAACGGCCGCATCCGGCGTCGGCAGCGTGCTCATGCGGTCGGGAAATCGGCGATCTGGGCGGTCGGGATGGCTTCCTCGGCCAGCAGCACCGGGATGCCGTCGTCGACGCGGAAGACCTGCTTGCGGTCGCGGGTGACCAGCGCTTCGCGCAGCGGCTGCGCCAGCGGGTTGCCATCGGCCTTGTTCACCGCGCCGGCGGAAATGGCCTTGTTGAGGGCTTCCAGGCCCTTGCCATCCAGCAGGGACAGGGGCTGGCGGGTGTCAGGCGACACCAGCAGGTCGAGCAGCTTGCGATCCATGGTTCTTCGTCTTGCGTGGAAGATGGCTAGAATACGTCTTTAAGGCAGGTGACGGCCAATGACCCCCAACCCGATCGCGCCGCTTGTCGGCATCGTCATGGGTTCCCGTTCCGACTGGGAAACCATGCAGCACGCCGCCCAGAAGCTTGAAGCCCTGGGTGTTCCGTTCGAAGTGAAGGTGGTGTCCGCGCATCGGACGCCGGATGTGTTGTTCAGTTACGCCGAGCAGGCGGGCCCGCGTGGCCTGCGCGCGATCATCGCCGGTGCCGGCGGGGCCGCCCACCTGCCAGGCATGATCGCCGCCAAGACCGCCGTGCCGGTGCTGGGCGTGCCGGTGCAGTCCAAGGCCCTCAACGGCATGGATTCGCTGCTGTCGATCGTGCAGATGCCGGCCGGTATCCCGGTCGCCACCTTCGCCATCGGCAATGCCGGCGCGTCCAACGCGGCGCTGTTCGCCGCCGCGATGCTGGCCAGCGACCAGCCGGCGATCGGCCAGGCGCTCGACGCCTTCCGTGCACGCCAGACCGAAGACGTGATGGCCCACGACGATCCGCGCCAATGAGCCTGACCGTCGGCATCCTGGGCGGCGGCCAGCTCGCCCGCATGATGGTCCTGGCCGGTGCGCCGCTGGGGCTGCGCTTCGAACTGTATGACCCGGCGGCCGACGCCTGCAGCGGCCCGCTGGCGCCGCTCACCGTCGGTGCCTTCGACGACCGCCAGGCGCTGGCGGACTTCGCTGCCAAGGTCGATGTGGTCACCTTCGATTTCGAGAATGTGCCCGCCGACAGTGCACAGTTCCTGGCCGACCGCGTGCCGGTCTACCCGCCGCCGGCCGCGCTGGCGGTGGCCCAGGACCGGTTGAGCGAGAAGACCCTGTTCCAGCAGCTGGGTATTCCGCTGCCGGCCTTCGCTGATATCCGCAGCCGTGACGAGCTGGCGGCGAAGGCCGCCGAATTCGGCCTGCCGTGCATCCTCAAGACCCGCCGCCTGGGCTACGACGGCAAGGGCCAGTTCCGCCTGCGCAGCGAAGCCGACATTGATGCCGCCTGGGATGCGCTGGGTGCACAGGTCGAGCGCACCGGACTGATCCTGGAGGGCTTCGTGGCCTTCCAGCGCGAGGTCAGCGTGGTGGCCGTGCGTGGCCGCGATGGCAGTTTCGAAGCCTGGCCGATCACCGGCAACTGGCATGTCGACGGTGTGCTGTCGGCCAGCGTGGCCCCGGCCGTGCTGTCCGCCGCCGAGCAGCAGGCAGCCATCGGCTATGCACGCCGTGTCGCCGAACACCTGCAGTACGTCGGCGTGTTCGCGCTGGAACTGTTCTGCCGCGATGGCGAGCTGCTGGCCAACGAGATGGCGCCACGCGTGCACAACTCCGGGCACTGGACCATCGAAGGCAGCGAGACCTCGCAGTTCGAGAACCACCTGCGCGCCGTGCTGGGCCTGCCGCTGGGCAGCACCCGCATGCTCGGCCATGCCTGCATGCTGAACTGGCTGGGCCGGATGCCCGACCCGTTGCCGGTGCTGGCCCAGGCCAGTGGCCACTGGCATGACTATGGCAAGGAGTCGCGCGAAGGCCGCAAGGTCGGCCATGCCACGTTGCGCGATGACGATGCCGCAGCACTGGCCGACGCGTTGGACCAGGTGGGCCTGGAACTGGACCGCCAGGCCCAGGTGGCACCGGCGGTGTACGCGCTGCGCAACCGCTGAGTCCGGTAGTGCCGGCCGCAGGCCGGCAGTGCAACGGTGTGGCGCACCGGTGCAGCCATCGGCGCAACATTCCCGGTGGTAGCGTGGAGCTCCTTTCACAGGAGTCACGACCATGCTCGACTGGAATGCCTACCGCAAGGAACTGAAGGGCCGCATCGGCGAGATCGGCAAGCTCTCGCCGGATACGGTCAAGGGCTACGCCACCCTGGCCAATGCCGGTGCCCAGACCAACCACCTGGATGCCAAGACCCGGGAGCTGATCGCGCTGGCGGTGGCGGTGACCACCCGTTGTGACGGCTGCATCACCGTGCACGTGGACGCGGCGCTGAAGCATGGCGCCAGTCGCGAGGAAATCGCCGAGGCGCTGGGCGTGGCGGTCTCGCTCAACGCCGGCGCCGCGCTGGTGTACTCGGCGCGGGTGATGGATGCGGTGGCCGCGCACGAGAGCGCGTGAAGCTTCATCTGTAGAGCCGAGCCCATGCTCGGCTGCTGTCCGGCCAGCCGAGCATGGGCTCGGCTCTACAGGGGGTCAGCGCAGCTGGCTCTCGGCGAATTCCCAGTTGACCATCTGCCAGAACGCGTCCAGGTAACGCGCGCGGTCATTCTGGTAGTCGGTGTAGTACGCGTGCTCCCACACGTCGCAGCACAGCAGCGGGGTGCTGTCGCCGGTCAGGGGCGTGCCGGCGTTGCGGGTGGCCTGGATGCCCAGCTGGCCGCCCGGGTGCTGCACCAGCCACACCCAGCCCGAGCCGAACAGGCCCAGTGCAGTGCGGTTGAACTCCTCGCGCAGGCGCTGCGCGTCACCGAACTGGCGCTTGACCAGCTCGCCCAGCCGGCCCTGCGGTTCGCCGCCGCCGCGCGGGCGCAGGCACTGCCAGTAGAAGCCGTGGTTCCAGGCCTGGGCGGCCGCATCGAACAGCGTGCCCTGGGCATGGCGCACGATCTCTTCCAGCGACGCCTCCTCCCACTCGGTGCCGAGGGTGCCGGCGTTGACCGCGTCGACATAGGCGCGGTGGTGGCGGCCGTGATGCAGTTCCACGGTCTGCGCGGACAGGTGGGGCTGCAGGGAGCCGGAGAGGTAGGGCAGGGCAGGCAATTCGACGGGCATGTGCAGGTTCGTGGCCAGGGGACGGCGGCAGCCTGTTCCATCCGCTTACAATGGCGGCTACCGTGGGCAGTCTAGCCGACCATCACGGTCGGGTTGTCCGGCGAAGCAAGGAGTGTGGTTGTGGCGGTAATGCAGCAAATCCAGGCCGAGGTCGATCGTTACCCGCTCGTGCTGTTCATGAAGGGCACCCCGCAGTACCCGATGTGCGGCTTTTCCAGCCGCGCCGTGCAGGCGTTGATGGCTGCCGGCGCCGTCACCCTGCGCACCGTCAATGTGCTCGAAGAACCGGAGATCCGCGCCAACCTGCCGCGCTTCTCCAACCTGCCGACCTTCCCGCAGCTGTTCATCAACGGCGAGTTGATCGGCGGCTGCGACATCGTCATGGAACTGTTTGAATCCGGCGAGCTCAAGCGCATCGTCGAAGAGGCGACCCAGGGATGAGTGCCTGGCCGTCGACGTCACCGACTGACGGGGCGCTCGATGGCCGCCCGTTGCAGGACCGCGTGGTGCTGGTTGCCGGTGCCGGCGGCGGGCTGGGCAGTGCGGCGGCGATTGCCGCTGCGGCGGCCGGGGCTACCGTGGTCCTGCTGGGGCGCAAGCCGCGCCGGCTGGACCGGGTCTATGCCCAGGTCCAGGCGGTCGGCCCGGAACCCCTGCTGTACCCGATGGACCTGGAGGGTGCCGGCCCCGATGACTATGCCGAACTGGCCCAGGCCCTGCAGCGTGAGCTGGGGCGGCTGGATGGCCTGCTGGTCTGCGCCGCGCATTTCCCCGGCCTGACCCCGTTCGAGCTGGCCGACCCGGCCAGTTTCGCCCGTGCGGTCCATGTCACCCTGACCGCCCCGGCCTGGCTGGCCCAGGCCTGCCTGCCGCTGCTGCGGCAGCGCGAGGATGCTGCCCTGGTGTTCGCGGTCGATGCCCCCGAACGGGTGGGGCAGGCCTACTGGGGCGGGTATGGCGTGGCCCAGCACGGCCTGCGTGGCCTGATCGCGAGCCTGCACGATGAGCTGGGCCGCAGCCCGGTCCGGGTCAGCGGCCTGTACCCGGGGCCCCTGCGCACGGCCCTGCGTGCCCGCGCCTATTCCGTCGACCAGGACCCGGCCGCGCAAGGGCCCGAAGCGGCCGCCGCTGCGGCCGTCACCCTGTTGTCCCGGGCCGGCCATGCCTGGCGGGGGACGATTCTCGATGCCAGCGGGGCAGTTCCCCGCGAGTGAGCCCCGGGGAAAGGCGGAGTGAAGAACCCGTCACGATTGCGTTGCGAACCGGTGCCGTTTGTCGCACAACCGTCACATTGATGGCGTAGCGTGTTAATCTAGTGTTAACCGTTATGGCTGCCTTCAGCCAAGCGGTAGGGAACCCCAGATAACTCTCCGACCAGCCACCCGCAGGGCTGTTTGGATGCGCTTTTTTTTCCGCCATCGCCAACTCGCATCGAGGCTACCGAAAAATGACCCACCCACTCCGGATGTCCAAGCTTACCCTTGGTCTCGTGGCTGCACTTGCTGCCGCTCCCGCCTTCGCCCAGACCACCACTGCCGGTGTCGGCGGCCAGGTCGTGACCAGCGGCGGCCAGCCCGTCGCCGGTGCTGAAGTCACCATCACCCACACCGAGTCGGGCACGGTTTCGCGCGCTACCACCGACGCGGCGGGTCGCTACAACGCGCGCGGCCTGCGCGTGGGTGGTCCCTATACCATCACCATCACCAAGCCGGGTGAAGGCACCAAAACCGAAGATGGTGTCTACCTGGGCGTGAACCAGACCGGCACCATCAATGCCATCCTGACCGGTGACGTGGCCAAGGCCACCAACCTGGACACCGTGCAGGTCACCGCCGTCGGCGGCGGCTCGGAAGTGTTCAGCGCCACCAAGATGGGCTCGGGCACCAACATCAGCCAGGAGCAGATCGAGATTGCGCCGTCCATCGGCGGCAACATCCAGGATCTGATGCGCCTGGATCCGCGCGTGACCTTCATCGACCGCGCCTCGGGCTCGATCTCGGCCGGTGGCCAGAACCCGCGCTACAACTCGATCAACATCGACGGCGTCTCGGCCAGCGACACCTTCGGCCTGGAAGGCAACAACATGCCGACCCGCCGCCAGCCGGTCGCGATGGAGGCCATCGAAGCGCTGGACATCAACCTGTCCAACTACGACGTCAGCATCGCTGGCGCTGCCGGTGCCACCGTCAATGCGGTGACCAAGTCCGGTACCAATGAATTCCACGGTTCGGTGTACGGCACCTACCGTGACGGTGACTGGTTCGGCAAGAACCCGGAAGGCAAGAAGTTCAACGGCTTCAACGACGAAAAGACCTACGGCATGACCCTGGGCGGCCCGATCGTCAAGGACAAGCTGTTCTTCTTCGCCAACTACGAGAAGTTCAAGCAGTCCGCGCCGGGCGCCGACCTGTCCAGCACCGCGCTGGGCAAGGCCAATGCCGACTACAGCATGGCTGACGTGACCCGTGCCCAGGAAATCGCCAAGGGTTATGGCTTCGATGCCGGCGGTATCGAAAGCAACGGCAACACGGATCTGGAAGAGTACGCGCTGAAGCTCGACTGGAACATCAACGAGAACCACCGCGCCAACATCCGTTACAGCAAGCTCGAGCAGAGCAAGCTGCGCATCAACGGCATGGGCTCGACCTCGCAGGCTTCGCTGAGCTCTTACTGGTACCAGCACGTCAAGACCAACGAGAGCTACGTCGCCCAGGTCTTCAGCGACTGGACCGACACCTTCTCGACCGAGTTGAAGGCTTCGTACCGCGAGTACTCGGCCGTCCGCGAGGTGCCGACCAATGCCCCGAGCATCCGCATCTACTTCCCGCGCGGTGGCGATGTGACCACGCCGGAAGGCGACTCGCTGTTCCTGGGTACCGAGACCAACTCGCAGAACAACGTGCTGGAAACCAAGGCGTGGAACTACTACGCCGCCGGTACGCTGACCTTGGGTGACCACGACCTGAAGTTCGGTGGTTCGTACGACACCAACGATGTCTACAACTACTATGGCGCTGGCTCGTGGGGTGCTTACACCTTCTATGGCCTGGACAATTTCGCCAAGGGGCAGTGGCAGACCTACCAGCTGAACAAGGAAAAGAGCGCGAACTCGATCGCGGCTGACTACAAGTACAGCAACCTGGCCCTGTTCGTGCAGGACACCTGGTACGTCAACAGCAACCTGACCCTGACCATGGGTCTGCGTGGCGACCGACCGAAGGTGAGCCCGGCGCCGGCGTACAACCAGAAGGCGCAGACTGTCTTCGGTTATGACAATAGTGCGGTGTTCCCGAGCAAGTTCCTGATCCAGCCGCGCTTTGGCTTCAACTACACCTTCGACACCGAGCGCCCGACACAGCTGCGCGGCGGCATCGGCCTGTTCCAGGGTGATGCACCGCAGGTGTGGATCAGCAACAGCTACTCCACCACCGGCTTCAACTACGACTCGTACAACATCAGCCGCTACAACGGCCAGAAGTTCAATCCGGACAAGGACAACCAGCCGGTCCCGACCACTCCGGGCAGCGCGCTGCAGAACGTCAACTTCGTCGGCCGCGACTTCAAGCTGCCGTCGCTGTACAAGGCCAACCTGGCCTTCGATCACGAGCTGCCTTGGTACGGCATGGTCGCCTCGGCCGAGCTGCTGGTCACCAAGGTCAAGGATGGCCTGTACTACCAGCACCTGAACCTGGGCAAGGGCCGTCAGGTCGGTGCCGATGGTCGCGTGAACTACTACGTGCCTTCGGCTGACGGCAGGGCGTGGGGCACCAACGATGCGCGTAATGGTTACGCCGCACAGGGCTTCAACAACGTCTACCTGATCGACAACACCGATCAGGGCCGCACCTCGCAGTTCACCGTCTCGCTGAGCAAGCCGTGGAGCGCGAGCAGCGACTGGTCCTGGAACCTGGGCTACACCTACACCGATGCCAAGGAAGTGGGTAGCCTGACCAGCTCCACCGCCAGCTCGGGCTGGGGCTACCAGTATGCCTTCAATGCCAACGAGGAAATGCTGAACACCTCGCGCTACCAGATCCGAGACCGCCTGTCGGGCTCGCTGAACTGGAAGCACAAGTTCTTCGGCGACTACGAGACCAAGGTGGGTCTGGTGTACGAAGGCCGCAGCGGCCGCCCGTACAGCTACATCTATGTGAACGACGCCAACGGCGACGGCCGTTCGGGCAACGACCTGTTCTACGTGCCGCGTCGCGGCGAGGTCCTGTTCGGTACCCTGTCCAACAACGGCAAGTTCACCGCCGATGCGGCGATGGAGAAGTCGTTCTTCGACTGGCTGGCGGCCAACCCGCAGCTGGCCAAGTACGAAGGCCAGGTGGCTCCGGCCAACCAGTTCCGTACCGGCTGGATCAACACCTTCGACATCCGTATCAGCCAGCAGCTGCCGGGCTTCATGAAGGGCCACAAGTCGGAGATCTGGCTGGACATCCAGAACGTCGGCAACATGCTCAACAAGAAGTGGGGCAACATCTACGACTACGGCTTCTACGCCAACGCTCGTGTTGCCAGCCTGCAGGGCCTGTACAACGGCAAGTACGTCTACAACTACCGTGGCGCGGACCTGCCGAGCGTCGCCAACTCCGATGCTGACGGCTTCGACGTCGGTGTCTCGCAGTGGTCGATGCAGCTGGGCTTCCGCTACCAGTTCTGATGCACTGACGTAGCGCTGCTGTAAACGGAAACGGCCGGGGAAACCCGGCCGTTTCCCGTTCAGGCGAAAGTCCTTGCGGGGTGCTGGGCAACGGCGTAGCATCTGGAAATGTGCGCGGTGCCAATGCCGCCGATGCGGTCCCGGACAGGCGAACGCGGGCAGCACACATCCAACGGTCGGGCTTCCCGGCCGTTTTGCTTTTTAAGGGGGCGGCAGTACAGTCGGAAACCTTGAAGGAAGCGAAAAATTGGATATGACCACGAACGAAAAATCAGCCCGTGCACTGCCGGTGCAGGATGCGCGGATCTACCCGCGCGGTGGGCTGGATGTGCTGTCGCGCGCCGAGGTCGCACGCCTGCGCGATGCCTCCGCCGGCGGCATGCATGAGCTGCTGCGCCGCTGCGCGCTGGCTGTGCTGACCAGCGGCAGCGCTTCGGACGATCCGCGCGCGGCGCGCGACCTCTACCCTGATTTCGACATCCAGGTGGCGCAGCAGGATCGCGGCGTGCGCATCGACCTGGTCAACGCACCGGCGATGGCCTTCGTCGACGGCGAGATCATCCGCGGTGTCGCCGAACTGCTGTTCGCCGTCGTGCGCGACCTGGCCTACATGGCCATCGAGATGGGCCCGGCCTACGCGGCCGAGCTGGAGTCGTCCGAGGGCATCACCAACGCGGTGTTCGGCCTGCTGCGCAATGCGCGCATCCTCAACCCGGGCGATCCGAACCTGGTGGTGTGCTGGGGCGGCCATTCGATCTCGCGCGACGAGTACCTGTACACCAAGCAGGTGGGTTACGAGCTGGGCCTGCGCGGCCTGGACATCTGCACCGGCTGCGGTCCGGGCGCGATGAAGGGCCCGATGAAGGGTGCGACCATCGCCCATGCCAAGCAGCGCCGCACCGTCACGCGCTACATCGGCCTCACCGAGCCGGGCATCATCGCGGCCGAGTCGCCGAACCCGATCGTCAACCACCTGGTGATCATGCCGGACATCGAGAAGCGCCTTGAGGCCTTCGTCCGCATCGGCCACGGCATCATCGTGTTCGCCGGTGGCGTCGGCACTGCCGAAGAGATCCTGTACCTGCTCGGCATCCTGCTGCGCGAGGAGAACAAGGACCTGCCGTTCCCGCTGATCCTTACCGGCCCGACCGTGGCGGCGCCGTACTTCGAGCAGATCGACCGCTTCATCCGCCTGACCCTGGGTGATGAGGCTGCCGAGCGCTACGAGATCATCATCGGTGACCCGGTCGCGGTGGCCAAGAAGATGGCCAACGGCATCAAGCGCGTGCGCGAGCACCGCCTGGCGCAGAAGGACTCGTTCTTCTTCAACTGGTCGATCGAGATCCCGTGGGAGTACCAGCAGCCGTTCGTGCCGACCCACGAGGCGATGGCCGCGCTGGACCTGCACCACGGGCGTGCGCCGCACGCGCTGGCGGCCGACCTTCGCCGGGCGTTCTCGGGCATCGTCGCCGGCAACGTGAAGGAGGACGGCATGCGCCGCATCGAGCAGTTCGGGCCGTTCCAGATCCACGGGGATCCGGACATGATGCAGGCGCTGGATGCGCTGCTGCGCGCCTTCGTCGAGCAGCGCCGGATGAAGATCTCCGGCGAATACCAGCCCTGCTACCAGGTGCTGGCCTGAACCCGGGCCGGCGCGATGGGGATCGCGCCGGCACTGGCAGGGGAGGGCGGCTCGTCAAGCCTTTGACGCCCGTCGCCCCGGATTGACCGTTCATCCTGCCGCCGCTTGCCGGTGGCGGGACGATGGCCCATCGTGGCCACCAACACGCTGGGGAGCGTCCAATGTCTTTGCGCCGGCAAAACGGTTTCACGCTGGTTGAACTGATGGTCACGCTGGCCGTCTTCGTGATCCTGGCGTCGATCGCCTATCCGAGCTTCCGCGGGATGATCCGCTCGAACCGGCTGGCGACCGCCAACAATGAACTGATCGCGCTGGCCAACCTGGCCCGCAGTGAAGGCATCCGCAACAGCAACGGTGGCGGTGTCTGTGGCAGTGCCGATGGCAAGGCCTGTGATGGCGACTGGTCCAAGGGCGTACTGGCCTGGTCGGACCTTGATGGCGACGGTCAGATGGGCAGTAATGACGTCGCGCTGCGCTTTTCGCAGGGCAACCCGCAACTCAGCGTGGTGGGTCCGCCGGGCGCGGTCATCGCCTTCGACGGGCGCGGCCGGCGCAGGGCGGTCGCTGATCAGACCCTGGTGCTGTCGCCGGATGCGTGCAAGGCCGGTGAATCGAAAAGCACGTTGACGATCAACCAATCCGGCCAGGTCCGGGTGACCAAGGGAGCCTGCTCATGAGCCGCCGCAACCTGGCCCGCCCGCGCTCGTCGCAGGGTGGCTTCAGCCTGATCGAAGTGATGGTGGCGGTGCTGATCCTGGCGTTCGGGCTGCTGGGCTTTGCCTTGCTGCAGACCACCAACGTCCGCTTCGTGCAGAGCGCAAACTACCGCACCCAGGCGACCAACCTGGCCAACGACCTGATCGAACTGATGCGCGCCCAGCGTACCGACACGCTGGCCGGTGGCGCCTATTCCTCTGCCTCGTTCTCGGCCGGCTCGGTGAAGCCCAGCGGCGCCTGCGCCTGGCCGACCGGCGCCGCCGTGACGCCGAAGACGAACGTGGCGCGCTGGCAGTGCGAGGTCGCACGCACGCTGGGCGAGAAGGCCAGCGCACAGGTGACCTTCGTGCAGAGCACCGGCCAGGTCACCGTGGCCATCAGCTGGGGAGACCAGCGCTGGGATCCGAAGGATCCCGACAGCCTTACCACCTTCGGCCTGACGACCTTCCTGTGAACGCGCCCATGAGTCCAATTTCGCGAGCCCGAGGCCTGTCGCTGATCGAACTGATGATCGCCATGGTCATCGGCCTGGTCCTGATGCTGGGCGTCACCCAGATCTTCATCGCCTCGCGTGCGGCGTCGCGCCTGTCCGAAGGCGCGGCCCGTACCCAGGAGAACGCGCGCTTCGCGCTGGATTTCCTGCAGCGTGACCTGCGCATGGCCGGCCATTTCGGTTGCGTCAACGACCAGGCCCACGTGGTCAAGAACACCGGCGATGTCGGCTACCACCTGGGCATCAGCTCGGGCAGTGGCGACCCGCTGGATTTCTCGGTTCCGGTACAGGGATACGAGGCTGCAGGCACGGCGCCGGGCACCACGCTGACGCTGGGCCGCGCCTGGAGCGCGGCGCAGTCGGTTCCGAAGAGCATCGCCAACCTCAAGCCGGCACCATTGCCGGGCAGCGACATCCTGGTGCTGCGCCTGATGAGTCCGGAAGGGGCCGTGGTGACCGGCATATCCGTGGCCGCGGGCGCGACCACCCTGACCGTCTCCAGTGATGGCATGGCCCGGCTGAAGGCCAACGCCGCAGGCACGCCGACGGTCTTCGGCGTGGCCGACTGCACCCGTGCCGACGTGTTCCCGGCCACCATCAGCGGTTCGACGGTGAAGGTCGACAAGGTCGACCTGAGCAACTATTCGATCAACAACGCGATGACCATGCTGTATCGCGCCGATGGCATGGCGTATTACATCGCGAGCAACCCCAATGGCGAGCCGGCGCTTTACCGGGCACGTGCCAATGGCGCCGGCGGCTACGCCGATGGCGAGGAGCTGGTGGAAGGCATCGAGAACATGCAGTTCCTGTACGGCCTGGATGCCACCACCAACATCTCCCTGCCCACGCCGCCGACCGGCCGCATCGTCGACCAGCGCGTGGCCAGTGCGGTCAGCACCGGCACCGATGCCGCCGCCGCCGCGCAGTGGCGACGCGTCGGCATGGTGCAGGTCGGCCTGCTGGCACGCAGTCCGCAGCGTGCGTCGGCCGAAGCGCCGGGCAGTGCGGCCACGTATCCGGCCATCCTGGGGGTGGGCTTTGCCCCGGCCGATCCTTACGACCAGCGCCATCGTGGCGCCTATGAAGCGTCCGTTGCACTGCGCAACCGCTTGTTCGGGAACTGACGACCATGCGCACTCATCCTTCCTCCAGGCGCCGCCCCTTCGTTGCCCAGGCACGGCAGCAGGGCGCTGTTCTCTACGTCGCGCTGATCATGCTGGTGCTGCTGGCCCTGCTGGGCGTGATCGGCATGCAGGTGGCCGGCATGCAGGAGCGCATGGCGGCCGGCTACCGGGCGACCAACATGGCGTTCCAGAACGCCGAAGGTGCGGCGCGCAGCGCCGAGAACGCGGTGGAGAACATCGCCAACCGCAAGGATGCCGGCGCCAATCCGGCCGTGGCCTCCTCCGACATCAACCAGCAGTGCGATGACGGCTTCGACCCCTCGGCCTGGGTCGCGAAAACCAAGCTGGGCAGCAAGCCGGCCATCTATGTCCGTGAGATCCAGGGCTGCATCCAGGGGGAGGGTGCGCTGGACATGGGCAAGTCGGTGGAGAAGCCGACGCCGGTCTACCAGATCACGACCTATGCCGGTGATACCACCAGTGATGCGACGTCGCGTGCGGCGATCGATACCGTATTCAAGCTGTGAGGGTGGGGAGCCCATGAACACTCGCAACCGCAGGATCCTGGCAGGCGTTGGCCTTGCCGTCTTGGCCGCTGGCGGCTATCTGGCGCATACCTTGTTTGCCGCACAGGCGCAGGGCGTGCTGGCACAGGAGCCGATGAACGTGCAGACGCGCGCGACACCGGCGTTCATCATGGCGGTGGACGATTCGGGTTCGATGAACTTCGAACGCATGTTCCCCGGTGGTGACGGCCGCATGCGCTGGAACAGCAACACCAACAGCTTCTTCAACAACGATGGAAGCTTCTTCAGCGTGGGCTCGGCGTGCGCCAGCAACTCGGTGGACTGTTACCTCTACCTGTATCCGCACGCGGAGTTCAACAAGGAATACTCGCCAGGCCGCGCCATTCCGCCGCTGGATATCTACGGCTTCGCGCGTTCGCATGTCTACAACGCCAGTTACTTCAACCCGGACGTGACCTACCGGCCGTGGACCAATGCCGATGGTACGTTGTGGGCCGATGCCTCGATCACCCAGACCCGTGCCGATCCGCGTTCGGCCCAGCGCGGTTACAACGCTGTCTACAACATGACGACCGACCGTTCCACCACGGCGGAACAGTTCCAGTTTGTCAGCGGCATGCGGATTCCCGACCTGTCCGGCACCGGCAACTCCTACTACACCGGTCGTGGCTGGAGCACGGCGGCGACCAGCATCACCAGCAGCACCACCTATGCGGTGACCTATTTCCCGGCCACGTTCTACCTGCCTGCGGCGGCACCGGCTCCGGCGGGCTACAAGACGGACAATGCCAGCCGGCCGCTGATCGCAGGGGCCTGTGGTCCCAGCTGCGACATGCGCCGCTACCAGATCAAGCCGGGCAACTATTCAAGTACCGCGGCCTACAACACCGCGATCCAGAATTTTGCCAACTGGTTCCAGTACCACCGCAACCGCGTGCTGGCGATCGTCGGTTCGTCGACCGCGGCGCTGGTGAGCGTTGACACGATGCGCGTGGGCTACTTCACCATCAACAAGCTCAGCAACGCGACCATGTACGACATGGTCACCAACCGTGCTGACCTGTACTCGCAGATCTACGGGTTGACCGCCAATGGTGGCACGCCCAATCGTCGCGCCGTGGAGTACCTGGTGGATCAGTTCCGCCGTACCGACAGCGGCGCGCCGGTGCAGCTGGCCTGCCAGCGCAACGGCGGCATGCTGTTCACCGACGGCTACACCAACTCCGGCAACACGGCGAACAGCGGCTTCGGTGATGCCGACTCGGTGAACTCCACCCACCTGCCGTCCATTCCGTTCGCCGATGGCTACAGCAATACCATCGCCGACATCGCGGCGGCGGCCTATGCCGGTTCCCGCACGCCCCTGCGTACCGGGACCAGCTTCCCGGCCGGGCAGGTGCCGGTCAGTGACAAGTGCAATTCGCTGGACAAGAGCAGTCCGGACTGGAAGCGCCTGGACTGCCAGACCGACCTGCACATGAACTTCTATGGCGTGACCCTGGGCGCGCAGGGCAAGATCTATGGCGTCAACCAGGCCGCTACCGACGATCCCTACAAGAACCCGCCGAACTGGGCCGGCAATGGCAACCCGGTAAATGTCGATGACGGTACCGTCATCGATGAACTGTGGCACGCGGCCGTGAACAGCCGTGGCGAATTCATCAACGCACAGACCCCGGCGGACGTCACCGAGGCCATGCGCCGGGTGCTGTCTTCGATCACCGGTGGTGCATCGCCGTCGGGAACGATCGGCATCAGTGGTGCGCGCATCGGCACCGGCTCACTGGCGGTGACTCCGCGCTATGACATCACCAACAGTGGCACCGACTGGTCGAGCAAGCTGACCGCATCCAGCGTCAAGGTCAACGCTGACCAGGTGGCCGAGCTCACCGAGGTGTGGGAGGCGTCCAGCCGCCTGTCCTCGTCCAGCCGCCGCATTGTCGCCAACAAGCTGGGTTCGCCGGTGGATTTCAACAGCGCCCGCATCAGCTTGCAGGATCTGTGCAGCAAGCCCAGCGGCAAGTACGCGACGATGCTGGTCTGCTCCGCCGACAAGCTGACGGCGATCAAGGCCGACCTGGCCAGCGCGATCAACTACCTCATGGCCGACAGCTCGACCGAAGTCCGCAATGGTGGCAAGTATCGTGACCGCACTACGCCGCTGGGTGACATCGTCAACTCGGCGCCGGTGGTGAGTTCGCCGTTGGACGACTACGGTTACCGCCAGCTCGGTGGCGCCTACGCCAAGAGCTATACGGACTATCTGGCCACCAAGGCCAAGTCGCAGCGGTACATGGTGTATGTCGGTGCCAACGACGGCATGCTGCATGCCTTCGATGGCGGCATGAAGGCTGACGCCAAGCAGGATGGCACGGGTGGCACGGAGAGCTTCGCCTACATCCCGGCCACCGCGCTGGGGCACATGGCCAACCTGCTGTTCCCCTACAAGTCCGACACGGCCGACCAGACCTTCCGCCACCGTTATTACGTCGATGGCCCGGTAGCCGTGTCCGATACCTACAACGGCACCGCGTGGCAGACCAGCCTGGTAGGCACCACGGGTGCAGGTGGTCGTTCGGTGTTCGCGCTGGACGTCACCACGCCGGGCAGCTTCGGAACCGGCAACGTGCTGTGGGAAATCAGCGACATCAACTCGTCGCTGCGGGACGAGGTGCGCAACAACATCGGATTCGTGCTGGGCAAGCCGGTGATCGTGCCGGTGAAGAGTGGTACCGGCGTGGCCTGGAAGGCGATTTTCGGCAATGGCTACGGCAGCGCCAACGGCAAGGCGGTGCTGTTCGTGGTCGACATGGCCAGCGGCGACATCCGGATGATCGAAGCGGTCGAAGGCACGTCGGGCGCGGGCATCTCCGGGGACAATGGATTGGGCAATGTGGTCGTGGTCGATCGCTGGACAGGCGCGAGCCAGGATGCGCGCGGCCGTGATGGACTGGCCGACACCGTCTATGCAGCCGATCAGCGTGGCGCGGTGTGGAAGTTCGACCTGACCAGCAGTGCGAATACCACGCTGACCGTGCCGATGTTCACCAGCCAGGCGGCACAGGACTCCTCCGGCAAGACCTACCGCCAGCCGATCACCGGTGGCATGACCGCAGCGACCGGCCCCTCGGGCGGTGTAATGCTCTATTTCGGCACCGGTAGCTTCTCGTTCACCAGCGACAAGGATGACAAGTCGCAGCAGGCGCTCTACGCCGTAAACGATCTGTCGGGAAAGACGGTGACCTCCACGGTGACCGCTACCAATCTCGTTCCGTATACAGCCGCCGCCGCCACAAGCAGCGATGAACGCAAGATCACTGCAGGCGTGGCGCCGGCCAACGCGCGTGGCTGGATGATTCAACTTCCCGCTGGCAACGGCGAACGCGCGGTAGGCAACCCGATCCTGGTCAGCGGCATTGTCTTCATGCCGACCTATGTGCCCAACATGGAAACGGTCGGCTGTTCGACCAGTGGTTCCAACTGGCTGTTCGGACTGTCGTCGATCAGCGGCTTGCCGATGTTGGAGAACGTGCGCTATGGCTCGCCGACCGGCAGCCGGCCCGGGGCAGCGACCGCCGCCATCGCGTTGAAGACCGGAGGAACTGCGCCGGTCCGTGACGTTTCGCTGTCGGTGCTGCCGCGTCCGACGGACAACAAGGCGCCGCCCGGAGGCAGCTCCTGCTGGATGGCCGTCGGCGCGGCGGGCAGCCAGTCGCTGTATCTGCCTTACCCTTGCGGTCGCCAGTCCTGGCGCCAGCTCCAGTAACCCCAGTGCGAGGATCCACGCTCATGTTGCACACTCACATGCCTCGCCGCGCGGCTGGCTTTACGCTGATCGAATTGATGATCGTGGTGATCGTCATCGGCATCCTGGCGGCGATCGCCATTCCGTCCTATCAGGAATACGTGCGCCGATCGCATCGTGCCGTGGTGAAGGCGGACCTGGCTGAGTACGCACAGCGCGCCGAGCGCTACCACACCAGCAACAACTCCTACACCGGCTACGCGCTGCCGACCAAGGTGTCGCCCCGTGATGGCGGTACCGTGCGCTACAACCTGGACTACAAGGGGGATGGCACCAGCTTCACCATCACCGCCACCCCGCAGGGCACGCAGGCCAAGGACAGCTGCGGCACGATGAGCGTGGACCAGGCCAACCGCAAGACGGCCGACGGTGGCGTTGCCAGTTGCTGGTGAAACAGGTGTTGATCTTCCTGTAATCGACCAGTACAATGCGCCTCCCCGCCCGA
The DNA here is from genome assembly GCF_000284595.1 of Stenotrophomonas maltophilia D457. GTDB lineage: Bacteria > Pseudomonadota > Gammaproteobacteria > Xanthomonadales > Xanthomonadaceae > Stenotrophomonas > Stenotrophomonas muris. The sequence goes on from NC_017671.1 coordinate 1,626,534, forward strand.
ATAGCTCAGCCGGTTAGAGCACTTGACTGTTAATCAGGGGGTCGTTGGTTCGAGTCCAACTTCGGGCGCCAGACACTGCAAAAGCCGCGAGAAATCGCGGCTTTTGCTTTTCTGCGCAGGTAGTCAGCAGGGCGTATCGCGGTCCACGCGTTCACTTCGCACGCGGCCGCCATTGTTGACGATCAACGCACCGTGCAGCCGGTTGCCCGCGCAGATGCGCAGGGTCAGGTTGGCCCCTGGGCTGCGTCCGTCTGCCTGGAAGAACAGCTGGGGCCGCCCGCTGCTGGCCTGGGCAAGGATCGATATGTCCGAGCGCCCGGTGTGATGGTTCAGGATCGCCTCCGGCGACGTTGGCTCCCCGCGCTGGTCGCCACTGCGGTAGATGATCCAGCCGGCGCTCCAGTCGTCGCTGCAGTGCAGGCCGTCGATACTGGCGCAGAGGCCGATCAGCTCGCGTCTGCGCAATGCCTCGCTGCGCGCGCCGGCCAGGCTGGCGTGCAGGGTCAGTTGTAGTGCATCGGCGCGTTGCCGCAGCAGCAAAGGCTGCAGCGCCGGCCAGGACGCCGCCAGCAGCACCGCCAGCACGGCGATGACCACCAGCAGTTCGGTCAGGTGCACGCCCCGCGCAGAGCGGGGGCCGAGGGGGCAGGGGGCATGGGTCGGGTGCATGCATCCAGCCTCCGCGCCCGGCTGCGCGGCCGCCATCGGGAATCCCCGTGGCGGGCTGCCCGGCCACCCCTCAGCCAGCCGTCACCCCTCGCCCCGTATACTCATCCTTCCCGGGAACTGGCAACACCATGAGCGACAGTTTTGAACTTGTCTCGCCGTATTCGCCGGCGGGCGACCAGCCCGATGCCATCGCGAAGCTGACCAGCAACTTCGAGGCCGGCATCGCCAAGCAGACCCTGCTGGGCGTGACCGGCTCGGGCAAGACCTACACCATCGCCAACGTCATCCAGAACATTCAGAAGCCGACGCTGATCATGGCGCCGAACAAGACGCTGGCGGCGCAGCTGTATGGCGAATTCAAGGCGTTCTTCCCGCACAACGCGGTGGAGTATTTCGTCAGCTATTACGACTACTACCAGCCGGAAGCCTACGTGCCGTCGTCGGACACCTTCATCGAGAAGGACAGTTCGATCAATGAACATATCGAGCAGATGCGGCTGGCCGCGACCAAGACCCTGCTGTCGCGCCCGGACGCGATCGTGGTGGCGACGGTGTCGGCGATCTATGGCCTGGGCGCGCCGGAAGACTACCTGTCGCTGCGCCTGATCCTGTCCAAGGGCGAGCGCATCGACCAGCGCGACCTGATCAACCACCTGACCCAGCTGCAGTACACGCGCAATGAGTACGAACTGCAGCGCGGCACCTTCCGCGTGCGCGGCGAAGTGATCGACGTGTTCCCGGCCGAGTCGGACAGTGAAGCGCTGCGCCTCGAGCTGTTCGATGGCGAGGTCGAGAAGATCACCCTGTTCGATCCGCTGACCGGCGAGACGCTGCGCAACATGCAGCGCTTCACCGTGTATCCGAAGACCCACTATGCGACCACGCGCGAACGCGTGCTGGCGGCGATCGAGACGATCAAGGTGGAGCTGAAGGAGCGGCTGGAGCAGCTGTACGCGCAGAACAAGCTGGTGGAGGCGCAGCGTTTGGCGCAGCGCACCCAGTTCGACCTGGAGATGATGGCCGAGGTCGGTTACTGCAACGGCATCGAGAACTACTCCCGGCACCTGACCGGCAAGGCCGCCGGCGAGCCGCCGCCGACCCTGTTCGACTACCTGCCGGCCGATGCGCTGCTGGTCATCGACGAATCGCATGTGACCATTCCGCAGATCGGCGCCATGTTCAAGGGCGATCGCTCGCGCAAGGAAACCCTGGTCGAGTTCGGCTTCCGCCTGCCGTCCGCGCTGGACAATCGTCCGCTGCGTTTCGAGGAATGGGAGGAGCGTTGCCCGCGCAGCATCTACGTGTCGGCCACGCCGGGTCCGTATGAATACCGCGAGGCCGGAGACGAGATCACCGAACTGGTGGTGCGCCCGACCGGCCTGATCGACCCGGTGGTGGAGATCCGGCCGGTGGGTACCCAGGTCGACGACCTGATGAGCGAGGCCAACGCGCGCATCAAGGCGGGCGACCGCGTGCTGGTCACCACGCTGACCAAGCGCATGGCTGAAAACCTCACTGAATACCTCACCGAGCATGGCATCCGCGTGCGTTACCTGCACTCGGACGTGGACACTGTCGAGCGTGTGGAGATCATCCGCGACCTGCGCCTGGGCAAGTTCGACGTGCTGGTCGGCATCAACCTGCTGCGCGAAGGCCTGGACATGCCCGAGGTATCGCTGGTGGCGATCCTCGATGCCGACAAGGAGGGTTTCCTGCGCTCCACCGGCTCGCTGATCCAGACCATCGGCCGCGCCGCCCGCAACGTGCGCGGCAAGGCGATCCTGTATGCCGACCGGATCACCCGTTCGATGCAGGCGGCGATCGATGAAACCGACCGCCGCCGCGCCAAGCAGGTCGAGTACAACGAAGAACATGGCATCGTGCCGCGCTCGGTGGCGCGCCCGATCGTCGACGTCTTGGAGGGCGCGCGTTCGGATGCCGCGGAGAAGGAAGCCAAGAAGGGCAAGGGCAAGGGCCGGGCGGGCGTGGCCGAAGAGGCGACCGACTATCGTTCACTGTCGCCGGCGCAGCTGGCTGTCCGTCTCAAGGCGCTGGAACAGCAGATGTACCAGCACGCCAAGGATCTGGAATTCGAGGATGCCGCGCGCGTGCGTGACCAGATCCGCCAGCTGAAGGAAGCCAGCCTGGGCTGAACGCGGCAGTGCAGCATCATCTTCACAAAAGTGTTGCGCTTCCCTGCCGGCATCCGTAATATACGCGGCCTGCACCGACGCAATCGCGGAAATGCAGAAGCAAAACGGGCGGTTAGCTCAGCGGTAGAGCACTACCTTGACATGGTAGGGGTCACAGGTTCGAACCCTGTACCGCCCACCACGAAGTCCTCGCAAAAGGGCTCTCGTGAACTGCAAAGCCCGGCCCTGGCGCCGGGTTTTTACGTAACAAGGCCAGCCTTCGGGCGGCAAGAACAAGATGGGCGGTTAGCTCAGCGGTAGAGCACTACCTTGACATGGTAGGGGTCACAGGTTCGAACCCTGTACCGCCCACCACCTGTTCCCGGCGTTGCCGGTGAAGCGGTGGAAACGATGAAAGCCGGCCCTGGGGCCGGCTTTTTTTCTTTCCAGGGGCAGGACCCCGGCGTTCCCGCGAAGCCACATTCCTGCAGGTTCAGTGGCGTGAAATCAGTGGGTGATGGTGATCGAACGCTGGATCCGCCAGTGGCCATCGACGCGTTCCCACAGCTGCGCTACACCTGCCCGGGCCAGCGCAGCATGCGGGCTGCCGCCATGGTCGCCTGCCAGTTGCTGGCTGCCCAGGCGCAGCACGCGGTCCTGGCGCAGGTGATAGAGCTGCAGGGGCAGCGCTTCATGCGTGTCCTTCGGTCCTTCGGTGCGCAGGATCTGGCTGCGCAGGGCATCCTCGGTGGGCCCGCTGCCGTCGCCGAACAGGCTGGAGAACAGCAGGACCAGGGCAAGCATCGGCATGGCACGGTGCTCCAGCGGGAAAGTGCGTGCAGGCTGGCATGGCCGGCCGGGCACCGCAGCCGGCCTGCGACGAAGACGGGGATTGCGCCGCCAAAGGCGGGCAGGCGGCGATGAATCCGGGACGCGCAGGTGTAGACTCGGCGCTACCGCGCAACCGCGCCGTCACTTCAGCGAGCTGCCGCATGAGCGATCACGTCCCGGTGTCCAGGCCCAATCCGTTTCTGGAACGCCTGTTCGGCGGCAACATGCTGGAAGGCACGTTCAAGGCAGTGATCTGGGTGGCGATCCTGTGCGCGCTGCTGGCGTGGACCACGCTGCGCTGAGCGACGCTACCGCGTGGGCTTGGCTGCTGATGCAGTGAATACGGGTGCCGCGGCAAGGGTGCGGCGGCAGTGTCCGTGCATGTGCCGTCAGGCGCTGAAGGCCTGGCGCAGGCTGCGCAGGGTTGCCTGGCGGTGCTCCCTGGCCGTCGGCTCGCCCATCTCCAGTTCCTGCAGGCGCAGTCCAACCAGGGTCATCGACAACGCATAGCCGCGTGCCGCGTCCGCAACGCGTGACAGGCCCACTGCACGGCGTGCCAGTGCATTCACATGTTCGAGGTCGGGCATCAGTCCCAGATAGACGCGCTCGGCGCTGTCCAGGTCGGGCGCGCGCAGGATCGCGTGGGCTTCGGTGGCGGAGGAGACGGAGGCCATGGGGGTCCTTGTCCGTAGGGGGGCGCTCGCTCACAACGAGCGCATCAGGGAAACGAAGGCCGACGTCTGCGTGCCACGTCGTGCCATCGGGCTGTCCTTCACTGCATCACCGAACCACTGGTTGGCCACCACGCCGGTGGCGCGCCATTTGGTGCCCAGTGGCGTGCTGACCGCGATCTGCAGGCTCGGCGACGTGGTGCTGCCGGGGCGGTAGACGGCAAGGCCCGAGCGCAGGGCTTCTTCATCGCTGATGCCGTAGTAGTAGTCGAGCAGCCGTGCACTGGAGTGCACCACGCCCGCCCGCGGCACCCAGGTGAAGCGACCCGCCTGGATCGGGTAGCTGTAATGCAGGTGCGACTCGAAACCGCCGCCATGGCCGGTCACTTCGCGCATCACGCTGGCCTCGACCATGCCCCAGTCGGCACTGTACTCGCCGTTGATGCCGGCCATGGCCGACATCTGCCGGCTGTGCAGGCGGCGCAGCTGAGCATCGTTCACGTCGTCGGTCTTGAAGCGCAGCGTGTAGGGCGTGACCGCCGCCGACAGGCGCAGTCCCTGGCCCTTGTAGAGGTACATGCCCAGCGAGCCGGGGCTGGCGAAGAAGCGCTCGCCCTGCCAGGCAATGGCCGGTACCACCAGCGGTTTGACGTCGTAGTGCGCGTACGCACCGGAGGTCGCGCCAGCGCTGATGCCGGCCTGTACGCCCGGGTTCTGCTCGGCAGCGTGGGCGAGCAACGGCACGCCGAGGGCAGCGGTGAACAGCAGCGGGCGCAGCAGGGTCGGGGACAGCGACGGCATCGATCAGCCACGTTGCGGAGGATGGCTGCGCATGGTGAGGGGGCAACATTGTCAGAACATTGCGCCCGCGTGATCGGCACGCATGGGCGCAAAACCCTGGCGCCAGGCACTATGATCGGCAGCGTTTCCGGCAGACGAGTTCCTGATGCGCATCCTCCTGGTCGAAGACGATCCTGATCTGTCCCGCGCCCTGCAATCGGGCCTGGAGCGGCAGGGCGTGGTCGCCGACGTGGTCGGCAGCCTGGCCGAGGCCGCGCTCGCGTTGCGCGAACCGGTGCACCAGCTGCTGCTGCTCGATCGCCAGCTGCCCGATGGCGATGGCGCCGGATTCGTCGCGACGGCGCGTGCGCTGCGGCCGAACCTGGCGGTGATCATGCTGACCGCCAAGGGCACGCTGTCGGACAAGGTCGAAGGCCTGGACGTCGGTGCCGACGACTATCTGGTCAAGCCGGTGGCGATCGAGGAACTGATGGCGCGCATCCGCGCGGTATCGCGCAGGCCTTCGGCGATGGTGACACCGAGCCTGCGGCTGGGGCGGCTCGAGTTCGATTTCGAATCGCTGCAGGCGCAGGTGGAGGGCCAGCCTCTGGCGCTGCCACGTCGGCAGGTACTGGTGCTGCAGGCATTGGCGATGCGGCAGGGGCGCACGGTCACCCGCAGTGCGTTGGAGGCTGCGGTGTACGGTTTCGACGATGAGATCCAGTCCAATGCGCTCGACGCGCACATCTCCAAGCTGCGCAAGGCACTGCAGCAGGCCGGTGCCGGCGTCGAGATCCACGTGATACGGGGCGTCGGCTACCTGCTGGCGGAGGCCTGAGATGGCCCGTCCGATCCGTTCGATCACCCTTGGCCTGGCCTGGCGCCTGTTCCTGGCGCAGGCCTTCACCGTACTGTTCGCGGTGGTCGCGCTGATCCTGACCTGGGGTGACAAGGACTCCTGGGGCATGGACATGTTCGTTGCCGAGGCGGTGGCCAAGGCGGTGCACAGCGAAGACGGCCGCCTGGTGCTGGACCAGGCGCGCTGGGACAAGCTCGATGCCAACGCCGGGGGAAATCTCTGGTTCGCCGCGGTGGATGACAAGGGCATGTGGCTCGAGCGCGGCACCATCCCCGCGATCCACGCGCCGATGCTCGCGCGGCTGCCCACCGTGGGTGCCACCGAGCTGGGTTCGCTGGTACCGCCCTACCTGGACGTGGCGCGGGTGATGATCCGCAACGAGGATGGGCGCCGCATCACCGTGATGGTCGGTGGAGCACCCAAGGGCGGGCTGCTGGACGGTGCGCTGATGGTGCTGCGCCTGATCGGCCTGTGGTTCTTCCTGCCACTGATCGTGGTCACCCTGCTGGTGATGCCGACCGTGATCCACCGTGCCATGCGCGGTGTGCGCCGTTCCGCGCAGCAGGCCAAGGAGCTGGACATCGGCCAGCCCGGTGCGCGGCTGGATGCGCGGCTGGTCTCCACGGAAGTGGCGCCGCTGGTGGAAGCGTTCAACGATGCCATCGACAAGGTGCAGCAGGGCTACGCCGCGCGCGACAAGTTCCTTGCCGACGCAGCGCACGAGCTGCGCGTGCCGATCGCCGTGGTGCAGGCGCGCCTGTCGCAGCTGCCGCAGGGCGAGCTGAAATCGCAGTTGCTGACCGACGTGGCGCGGCTGGGCAATGTTGCCGAGCACCTGCTTGATCTGCAGCGGCTTGACCGCAATGTCGGCGCATTGCAGCGGCTGGACCTGGCCCTGCTGGTGCGTGAGGCAGCCGCGGACCTGGCGCCGTTGGTGGTGGGCGCCGGCTATGGATTCGAAGTGGACGCGCCGGAAGCGCCGGTGTGGATCCACGGTGACAGCCTGGCGCTGGGGCGGGTGATTGCCAATCTGGTACACAACGCGATCGTGCATGGTGGTGGCCGTGGCACCATCTGTGTGCGGTTGGACACGCGCGGGTTGCTGGAAGTCAGCGACCAGGGCGCGGGCATTCCAGTAGGCGACCGCGAGGCGATCTTCGAGCCGTTCCATCGCCTGCGCGCGGCGGGCAGCGGCAGTGGCCTTGGCCTGCACCTGGTGAAGGAGATCGTGCAGCACCATGGCGGCTCGGTCAGTGTCGGTGAGGCCGCGGGCGGCGGCGCAAGCTTCCGGGTCAATTTCCATCGCGGCAGCGCGCGGCGCTGACGCGTTTGCGGGGCAAGTCCCGATAGGCAACCTGCCGCCGGCAGCGGCAGGCTGGCCTCATGGCCATCGAGCGCTCCCCGTCTCCCTTGCTGGGCAGTGGCACCGCTGGGGCGCTCACACTGGGGGCGTTGGGCTGCGTGCAGCTGTCGCAGCTGCCGCCGCTGTGGGTCTGCACGGTGATGATCGTGCTTGGCATGGCCGGGTGGGGCCTGCGATGGCGGGGGCGCCTGCCGGCGGTCATGCTGCTCGGTGCCGGATGGACGTCGATGCACGGGCACTGGGCAATGCAGGACCAGCTGCCACCGGGCCAACCGGCTCGGGATGTAGTGGTCAGTGGCCGGGTCATCGATCTGCCGGATCATCGGGCCGCGCACACCCGCTTCCTGTTGCAGGTCAGCGAGAGCCGCGAACTGCCATCGCTGCGCGGCAAGCGCCTGCAGGTCACCTGGAACGACGGCTGGCAAGGCAGGTCCAGCGCCGCTGCCGAGGGGCGGCGCAGGCAGGTCCTGGCCGGTGCGCAGTGGCAGCTGGCGCTGCGTGTGCGGGCCCCTCGCTCGCGGATCAATCCCGGGGGTTTTGACAGTGAGCGTCATGCGCTGCTGCGTGGCGTAGCCGGCACTGGAACGGTGAGGTCGCCGGCCAGCGCGCGTGAGCTGCAGGCCGGACATGGCCTGCCGGCATGGCGTGAGCGCACCAGCGCCGCCATCGCGCTGCAAGTGGCCCATCCGGCCGCCCGTTTCGTGCAGGCGCTCGCCCTGGGCGACACGCGTGGCCTGTCCGACACCGATTGGGATCAGCTGCGGGCGCTGGGGCTGACCCATCTGGTGGCCATTTCCGGATTTCATGTCGGGGTGGTGGCGGGGCTGGGGGCGTTGCTGTGCCGAGGGCTGTGGTGGCTGTGCCCCCTGCTGGCCCGGCATTGGCCACGTCCACAGGCGGCGGCCTGCGCCGCGGCGCTGTCCGCAGCGGGCTATGCGGTGCTGGCCGGTGGTGAGTTGCCGACCTTGCGCACGGCACTGATGATCGGGCTGGTGGCCCTGGCGCGCAGCGGGCGGCGCCCGCTCGGTCTCGTGCAGGGGCTTGCGCTGGCGGCGCTGGCGCTGCTGCTGCCGGCGCCCCTGTCGGTGCTGTCAGCGGGCTTCTGGCTCAGCTTCGGCGGCGTACTGTGGCTGGTGTGGTGCTTGCCGCAGGGACGTCCGCGCGGGGTGGCCGCCAACCTGCGCGGGTTCCTGGCCGCACAAGGGGTGGCCAGCGTCGGCCTGTTGCCGCTGGGCATCGCCTTGTTCGGTGGCACCGCCTGGCTGGGGCCGCTGGTGAACCTGCCGGTCATCCCGTGGTGGACATTGCTGGTGGTGCCCCTGTCGCTGCTGGGCACCGCCCTGCAGGCGCTGCACGACGGCGCTGGGCGCTGGGCGTGGCGCGCGGCGGCGTGGCTGTTCGAGATCAGCTGGCAGGCCCTGCAGCCACTGGCGGCGCACCCGCAGGCGATGTGGTGGCTGGCCGAGGCGCCGGCCTGGGCGGTGCCGGCGGCGCTGCTGGGGGTGTTCTGGTGGCTGCTTACCACGGGGGCCGGGGGCTGGCTGGCTGGCCTGCTGCTGTGCCTGCCGCTGCTGTGGCCGGCGCGTGAGCGCCCGGCCGAGGGAGAGCTGGAGCTGCTGGTGCATGACGTCGGCCAGGGCACGGCGGTGTTGCTGCGTACTGCGCGGCATGCCCTCTGGTATGACGTGGGGCCGCCGAACGGGGGCGAGGGCAGCGAGCGGATCCTGGTTCCGTCACTGCGGGCCCTGGGCCAGGCGCCGCCCGAGCGGGTGCTGCTCAGCCACGACGATCTCGATCATGCCGGCAACCTGCCGAGCCTGCGTCTTCAGCTGCCGGGGCTGCCATTGCTGGCGCCGCCGGGAAGTACGATCGCCGGGGCCGGCCGTTGCCAGCGCGGCCTGCGCTGGCACTGGGATGGCGTCGATTTCCAGGTGCTGCACCCGGATGCCGGCAGCCAGCGGGCCGAAAACGAAGACAGCTGCGTGCTGCGCGTGGCCGGTGCCCATGGCGTGGTCCTGTTGCCGGGGGACATCGGCCGTCCGGCCGAACAGGCGCTGTTGCGGGCGTCTGCGGCGGCGCTGAAGGCGGATGTGGTGCTGGTGCCGCACCATGGCAGTGGCGGCAGCTCCAGCGCGCCCTGGGTGGCGGCGGTGTCAGCCCGGCTGGCATTGGTCTCGGCCGGCCACCAGAACCGTTTCGGCCACCCGCGCAAGGACGTGGTCCGGCGCTGGCAGGCGCAGGGCGCCGAGGTGGTGTCCACTGCGGAGTCCGGGGCGATCCGCGTATGGCTTGGCGCACAAGGGCTGCAGCTGCGTGAACAGCGCATCCATGCATCCCGGTGGTGGGATGCCGCTGGGCGGGCGCGGTCGGCTGCTATCCTATCGCCGATCGAACAAGCGGCCGTTGGGCCGGAGGGTTGAAACGTGTGGGAACTGGTCAAGGCCGGTGGCTGGCCGATGGTGCCGCTGCTGCTGTTGGGCGTACTGGCTTTGGCGATCATCCTGGAGCGTTTCTGGTCCCTGCGGCGAACGGAGGTGCTGCCGCCCGGCCTCGGCCAGGAAGTGCGCAACTGGGCCGCGCGCGGCAAGCTTGACCCGGCGCACCTGCAGACCCTGCGTGCCAACTCGCCGTTGGGCGCGCTGCTGGCGGCCGCGCTGGAAGCCCGCAACCGCCCGCGCGACCAGATCCGCGAGCGCATCGAGGATACCGGCCGTCACCTGGTGCACCGCATGGAGCGGTTCCTCAACGCGCTGGGCACCATCGCTTCGGCCGGCCCGCTGTTGGGCCTGCTGGGCACCGTGATCGGCATGATCCAGATGTTCCTGGGCATCCTCGACCATGGCGTGGGTGATGTGAACCAGCTGGCCGGTGGCATCGGCAAGGCCCTGGTGTGCACCGCCACCGGCATGATCGTGGCCATCCCGGCACTGATGTTCCATCGCTACTTCAAGGGCCGCATCCACGGCTACGTGGTGGAGATGGAACAGGAGGCCAGCGCCCTGCTGGATACGCTCGACGGCCGCCCGGGGGTGATGAACCCGTCCCCGTCGGCGCGCCCGGCCAACGCCGCTGCGGCGAAGGCCTGATCGATGCGTATCGGCAATGACCGATCCCAGGATGAGCCGCATATCGATCTGGTCCCGCTGATCGACGTCATCCTGGTGCTGATCATCTTCTTCGTGGTCACCACCACCTTCGATGCGCGCTCGACGTTGCAGGTGCAGCTGCCCACCGCCAGCCAGCAGCCCAACAACGAACCGCCGCGTTCGCTCAGCGTGCTGATCAACGCCGAAGGCCGTTATTTCATCAATGACCAGGAAGTGCTGCGCAGCGATGTCGAGTCCGTCAAGCAGACCATCGCCGCCGTCGCCGGCAGTGATCGCAGCCAGCCCGTGCTGCTGCGCGCCGACGCGCGTACTCCCTACCAGGCCGTGGTGACTGCGCAGGACGCGCTCGGTCAGCTCGGTTTCCGTCGTATCGCCATTGCAACTGCGCCAGAGGTGCGTCCATGAGTTCCCATCACGCGCCGGTGTGGCCGATCTACAAACGTCTGCTGGGCTACACCCGCACCTACTGGGTGTTCATGGTCGGCGCGGTCATCGCCATGGTGGTCGAAGCCCTCGCCGGCTACCACTTCACCAAGCTGATGGAGCCGCTGGTCAACGAAGGTTTCGTCGATCCGCAGCCGCGCGCGGCCGTGGTGCTGCCGCTGACCATCCTCGGCCTGTTCCTGATGCGCAGCCTGGCCACCTGGGTCAGCGACTACACGCTGGCCAAGACCGGCCGCAGCGTGGTCCGCGACCTGCGTGAGCAGGTGCTGCAGAAGTACCTGCACCTGCCGTCGTCGCACTTCGATACCGAAGCGACGCCGGTAATGGTCAGCCGCCTCAACTTCGATACGGAACAGGTCACCCAGGCCAGTGCCGACGCGCTGAAGACCGTGGTCGCCGATACCCTCACCATCATCGCGATGCTGGCGGTGATGCTGCAGATGAGCGTCAAGGTGACCCTGGCGATGCTGCTGGTGGTGCCGCTGATCGGCGGCATCGTGTCCTACGTGGGCAAGCGCTACCGTCGCATCAGCCGCGGCATCCAGGACGGCATGGGCACGATGGCGCAGACTGCCGAGCAGTCGCTGGCCGCGCAGCAGGAAGTGAAGGTGCACGGCACCCAGCAGCATGAGATCTCGCGCTACTCGCGCCTGGCCAACCGCATGCTGGCGCTGAACATGAAGGTCGAGGTCACCCGCGCCGCCGCGTCCAGCGTGGTGCAGTTCCTGGCCGCACTGGCGCTGGCGGTGATCGTCTGGGTGTCGACCCGCGAAGCCCTGGCCGGCCGCCTCAATGCCGGCCAGTTCATGGGCCTGATGACCTCGATGATGGCCATCATTCCCTCGCTGCGCCGACTGACCAGCGTACAGACCTCGATTTCGCGCGGCGTCTCCGCCGCCGAGCGCCTGTTCGGCATCCTCGACATGCCGGTGGAGCGTGATGAGGGCCAGCACCGCGTGCAGCGCGTGCGCGGCGAACTGGCGTTCGACCACGTCATGCTGCGCTACCGCGAAGACAGCGGCATTGCTCTGGACGACATCAGTTTCGTTGCCAGGCCGGGCACGGTGACGGCCATCGTCGGCCGTTCCGGCAGCGGCAAGACCAGCCTGATCCGGCTGGTTCCGCGCTTCTACGAGCCCAGTGGCGGCGTCATCACCCTCGATGGCGTGGCCCTGGATGACTATCCGCTGGCCGACCTGCGCCGGCAGGTGGCGATCGTCGGGCAGAAGGTGATGCTGTTCGATGACACCATCGCGGCCAACATCGCCTACGGCATGGAGGCGACCGATGAGCAGATCCGTGCGGCGGCCGAAGCGGCCAATGCCTGGGAGTTCATCGCACGCATGCCGCAGCAGCTGCAGACCCCGGTCGGCGAGAATGGCGCGCTGCTGTCCGGTGGCCAGCGCCAGCGCCTGGCGATTGCCCGCGCGATCCTGCGCGACGCGCCGATCCTGATCCTCGACGAAGCCACTGCGGCGCTGGACAACGAATCCGAGCGCCTGGTGCAGGATGCGCTGCAGCGCCTGATGCCGGAACGCACCACGCTGGTCATCGCGCACCGCCTGTCGACCATCGAGCATGCCGACCAGGTGCTGGTGATGGACCATGGCCGCATCGTTGAACGTGGCACCCACAAGGAGCTGCTCGAACTGGGCGGCCTTTACCAGCATCTGCACAGCATGCAGTTCCGCGAAAGGCAGGACTGATGGCCGGCAAGGGTACCCAGACCCCGGCGTACTGGTACGACGGCAGCCCCGTTCCGTGGACGATGCGCCTGCTGGCGCCGCTGTACGCAGGTGTCACCGCACTGCGCCGGCGCGCCTATCGGCGTGGCTGGCGCAAGCGCCACTCGCTGCCGGTGCCGGTCATCGTGGTCGGCAACATCACCGCCGGTGGTACCGGCAAGACGCCGCTGACCATTGCCCTGGTCGAGCGCCTGCGCGCGGCCGGCTGGAAGCCGGGCGTGGCCAGCCGTGGTTATGGTCGCGAAGACGCCGGCAAGCCGCTGTGGGTGCAGGCCGATACGCCAACTGCCAAGGGCGGTGACGAGCCGGTGCTGATCGCCTGGAAGACCGGTGTGCCGGTGCGCGTGGACCGCGACCGTGTCGCCGCCGGCAAGGCGCTGATCGAGGCCGGCTGCGATGTGATCGTCTGCGACGATGGCCTGCAGCACTACCGCCTGGCGCGCGATATCGAGATCGAAGTGGTCGATGCGCAGCGTCGCTACGGCAATGGCCGGATGATTCCGGCCGGGCCGTTGCGCGAGCCGGTCAGCCGCGCCAGCGAATGTGATTTCCGGGTGGTCAACCTCGGCCAGGCCGATGAGGAAACCGCAGCGCAGGCCTGTGGCTTCGGCCAGTGGCCGATGGCGCTGCACATCGACAGTGCACAGCCGCTGGCCGGTGGCCGCGCTCGCCCGCTGGCGTACTTCAAGGGCCAGCGCGTGCATGCGGTGGCCGGCATTGCCCATCCCCAGCGCTTCTTCGACATGTTGCGCGCGCGCGGGATCGGCGTGGTGCCGCATGCGTTCGCCGACCACCAGGCCTACCAGCCGCAGGACCTGTCCTTCGGCAGCCAGCTGCCGGTATTGATGACCGAGAAGGACGCGGTGAAATGCCGTGCGTTCGGCAACGACTGGCACTACGCGGTTCCGTTGCGCGCCGAGTTGCCCGCGGCGTTCTGGGTGGCGCTGACCGATCGCCTGGACAAGCTGCGGCCGAACTGAGTGGCGCGGCGGCGCTTGCATTCACGCGCTGCTGCCCGCATTCCCGTTGTAACGAGCCTGCCGAGTACCGCCTGCATGACTGAATTCGTCGTCGCCATTCCGGCCCGCTATGCCGCCTCGCGGCTGCCGGGCAAGCCGTTGCGCCCGCTGGGCGGCGAGCCGCTGGTGCTGCATGTGGCGCGCCGCGCGCTGCAGGCCGGTGCCCGTGAAGTCTGGGTAGCGACCGACGATCAGCGCATTGCCGATGCGCTGTCCGGGCTGGCCGAAGTGAAGGTGGCGATGACCGCGACCACGCACGCCTCCGGCACTGATCGCCTGGCCGAATGCGCACGCATTGCAGGCTGGGCCGATGACACGGTGGTGGTCAACCTGCAGGGCGACGAACCGTTCGCACCGGCGGCCGGTATCCGTGCGGTGGCCGATGCGCTGGTCGCAGGCACTGCGACGATGTCGACTCTCGCCACGACCGTCGAGGACGCGCACACCCTGTTCGACCCGAACGTGGTGAAGCTGGTGCGCAACGTGCGCAACGAGGCGATGTACTTCAGCCGCGCGCCGATCGCCTGGCACCGCGACGGCTTCGCACGCAGCCGCGACACGCTGCCGGACGGCCACCACTGGTTGCGCCACATCGGCATCTACGGCTATCGCGCCGGCTTCCTGCAGCAGTTCGCGGCGATGCCGCCGGGCCAGCTGGAGCAGGTCGAATCGCTGGAGCAGCTGCGCGTGCTGGAAGCAGGCTATCCGATCAGCGTGGCGATCTCGCCCGAGCCGTTCCCGCCGGGCATCGACACGCCCGAGGACCTGGAGCGCGCCGAGGGGCTGCTGCAGGCGATGGCGCCGCGATGAGGCTGCTGGTCGTCTGCCTCGGCAACATCTGCCGTTCGCCGATGGCCGAAGGCGCGCTGCGCGCACGCCTGGATGCCTCGCCGCTGGCCGGGCGGGTGCAGGTTGATTCGGCTGGCACCGGCGACTGGCATGTGGGCGAGCCGCCGGACCGCCGCGCGATCGCCTGCGCGGCCGGGCACGGCGTGGACATCGGCGGCCTGCGCGCACGCCAGCTGCAGGCCGTGGATTTCGACCGTTTCGACTGGATCCTGTGTGCCGACGAGGCCAACCTGCGTGATGCAGGGCGCCTGGCGTCGGCGGCCCAGCGTGAACGGCTGGCGTTGTACCTGCCCTGGTCGGGCGTTCAGGGGCGGGTAGCCATCCCCGACCCCTATACCGGCGGCAGCGATCATTTCGAGCAGGTCTGGTCGCTGGTCGACGATGCTGCAAAACGTGCGGTGGCACGACTGTTGCATGACGCCGACTCCGGCATAATCGGGTCATGAACGTCCAGCCCGTCCCGGACCTGCCCGAGTTCGCCACCTGGCTCAATGCCACCCCCTGCACCCTGACCGAACTGCGCGGCCGGCCGGTCGCGCTGCTGTTCGTCAATGCGGCCTCCGCCTGGAGCGCGCAACGCCTGGCCGAGTTCGGCCAATGGCTGTCGCGCCACCCCGGCAAGCTGCAGCCGCTGGTGCTGCAGGTGCCGCGCTTCGATTTCGAGCGCGACGCCAGTGCCGCACTGAAGCTGCTGCGCCGCCAGGGTCTGGCCATGCCCGTACTGCTCGATGCCGATTGGGATGGCTGGCGCCGCTTCGGCGTTACCGCCTGGCCGACCGTGGTGCTGCTGGACGCGCAGGGTCGCGAGCAGCAGCGGCTGGTCGGGCAGGGAGCACCCGGTGAACTGGAGCGCGCCCTGAACACGCTGTGCCAGGGCGCGCCTTCGGCGCCGCCGCGCGGCGGCAGCGAACTGCATCCGGAACCACGCCAGGCGCTGCGGTTCCCGCTGGGCCTGGCGGTCAGCACCGAACGCCTGTACATCGCCGACAGTGGCCACCACCGCATTCTCGAATGCAGCCATGGCGGCCGCATCCTGCGCCAGTTCGGCCTCGGTACCGCCGATTTCATGGACGGCAACCTGGCCGAAGCGGCGTTCCACCGCCCGCAGGCGCTGGTGCTGGAGCGCGATTCGCTGTACGTCGCCGACACCGGCAACCATGCGGTGCGCCGCATCAACCTGCTGACCGGCATCGTCGACACGCTGTGTGGCAACGGACGTCCCGGTGCGCCGATGGAAGGTCCGGTGGCGCAGGCGCGGCAGGTCTCGCTGGACCATCCTGTCGGCCTGGCCATCGCCGACAACCAGCTGCACATCGCGATGGCCGGCGACAACCGCATCTGGAGCTACCACCTGGGCCAGCGCAGCCTGCAATGGCGCGCCGGCAGTGGTTCCATCGACGAGCGTGACGGCAGCGGCCACCTGGCTGCCTTTGCCCAACCGACTGCGCTGGCCGTGGTGCAGCAGGTGTTGTACGTCGCCGACGCCTTGGGATCCTCGATCCGTGCACTGCAACTGCGCGGCGACCTGGTGCAGACGCTGGTCGGGCAGGGGCCCTGGCGCTTCGGCAGCGAAGACGGCCCGCGTGCGCAGGCCAGCCTGCAGTATCCGCAGGCGATCGCATTGAGCGCGGACGCTCCGCTGCTGTGGATTGCCGATACCGGCAACGGTCGCCTGCGCACGCTGCGCCTGGGCGGCGGTGAACTGACCACCCAGCCGCTGCCGCGCCGCCTGCATGGCCCGGCCGGATTGGCGGTGGGCGCCGGTGCGGTGTGGATCGCCGAGACTGACGCCCATGCCGTGCTGCGATTCGACCCCGACAGCGGCGTGCTCAGCGAAGTCCCGATCAGCGAATGACCGACGTTCCCGCCCCGGCCTTCGACGGCAAGGCCTTCGCGGCCCAGCTCAGCACCGCCCCTGGCGTGTACCGCATGTACGCCGCCGACGACACCCTGCTGTACGTGGGCAAGGCGCGCGCGCTGCGCAACCGTGTCGGCAGCTATTTCAACGGCAGCCCGAAGAACGCGCGGATCATGTCGATGATCTCGCAGATCACGCGCATGGACGTGACCGTGACGCGCTCGGAAGCCGAGGCGTTGCTGCTGGAAAACCAGCTGATCAAATCGCTGTCGCCGCGCTACAACGTCTCACTGCGCGATGACAAGACCTATCCGCATGTGCTGCTGACCCGCGAGGACTGGCCACGCATCGCGCTGCATCGTGGCCCGCGTGCCATTCCTGGGCGCTACTTCGGGCCGTATCCCGGCGTCACCGCCGTGCGCGAGACGCTGAACCTGATGCACAAGCTGTTCAAGCTGCGCAGCTGCGAGGACAGCGTGTTCCGCAACCGCTCGCGGCCGTGCCTGCAATACCAGATCGGGCGTTGCAGCGCGCCGTGCGTGGAGCTGGTCCCGGCGCCGGAGTACGCCGAGTCGGTGCGCCGCGCCGCCCTGTTCCTGGAAGGCAAGAGTGACGAGCTGACCCGCGAACTGGGCGAGCAGATGCAGGCCGCCAGCGAGGCGCTGGAGTTCGAGCAGGCCGCGCGCCTGCGCGACCTGATCTCCTCGCTGCGCAGCATGCAGACCCGCCAGTACGTGGATGGCCGCGCCGCGGACCTCGATGTGCTGGCCGTGGCCATGCAGGGCTCGCAGGCCTGCGTGCTGCTGCTGGCCTTCCGTGATGGCCGCAACCTCGGTACCCGCCCGTTCTTCCCGCGCACCAATGGCGAGGAAAGCCCGGAGGAAGTGCTGGCGGCCTTCGTTTCGCAGTACTACATCGAATTCGAGCCACCGCGCGAAATCCTGCTGGATCGCGAGATTCCCGACGCCGACCTGCTGGTCGCCGCGCTGTCGGCCTCGGCCGAGCGCAAGGTGCAGCTGAAGTGGAACGTGCGCGGCGAGCGCGCCGGCTATGTGGAACTGGCCAGCCGCAACGCGCAGCTGACCCTGGCCACCGAACTCAACAGCCGCAATGCGCAGCACGCGCGCAGCGATGCGCTGCGCGAGATGCTGGGCCTGGCCGAGCCGGTCAAGCGTGTCGAGTGTTTTGATATCAGCCACACCCTGGGCGAGGCCACCGTAGCCTCGTGCGTGGTGTTCGACGCCGCCGGCCCGGTGCGCGCGCAGTACCGCCGCTTCAACATCAGCGGCATCGAGCCGGGCGACGACTACGCCGCCATGCGCCAGGCCATCGACCGCCGTTTCCGCCGCGCAGTGGAAGAGCAGGGCGTGCTGCCGGACGTGCTGCTGATCGACGGTGGCGCCGGCCAGCTGTCGCAGGCCCAGGCCGCACTGGCCGATCTGGGCGTGGAAGGCGTGCTGCTGGTGGGCGTGGCCAAGGGCGTGGAGCGCCGTGCCGGCCACGAAGCGCTGGTGATGCCCGATGGCCGCGAGCTGCGCCCGGGCGCGGCCAGCCCGGCGCTGCAGTTCATCCAGCAGGTGCGCGACGAGGCGCATCGCTTCGCCATCACCGGCCACAGGGGGCGCCGCCAGAAGGCGCGGATGACCAGCAAGCTGGAGGATATCCCCGGCATCGGGCCGCGCCGCCGCGCCAGCCTGCTCAAGCATTTCGGCGGCCTGGTGGGCCTGAAAGCCGCTGGCGAAGCCGAGATCGCCAAGGTGGAAGGCATCAATGACGCCCTCGCGGCACGTATCTACGCTAACCTGCACGGGTTGGCCACGCCTGATGCGGCCGAGTAGAGAGAGAAGCACGCAAGCATGAAGTTGACCCTGCCCACCTGGCTGACGTTGTTGCGGATCGTGATGATCCCGGTGCTGGTGCTGGTGTTCTACCTGCCCTACACCTGGACCAACTTCGCTTCGGCGGCGATCTTCGGCCTGGCCGCGATCACCGACTGGCTTGATGGCTGGATCGCACGCCGTTACCAGCTGGAGTCGGCCTTTGGCGCCTTCCTCGACCCGGTCGCGGACAAGCTGATGGTGGCGGTGGCGCTGTTCCTGATCGTGCAGGGTCATCCGACGCCGTGGATGGCGTTCTGGGCGGCGGTCATCGTCGGCCGCGAGATCGCGGTGTCGGCGCTGCGCGAATGGATGGCCGAGCTGGGCCAGCGCGCGAAGGTGCGCGTGGCGATGATCGGCAAGGTCAAGACCACCGCGCAGATGGTCGCGCTGTTGTGCCTGCTGTATTCGGTGGCCCCGAACGTGCCGGTGGAAGACATCTGGATGGGCTGGCCGGTGTTCCATATCGGCGACTGGACTCTGGCCATTGCCGCCGTGCTGACCCTGTGGTCGGGCCTGCAGTACCTGCACGCCGCGTGGCCGAGCCTGCGCGACGATGAGCGCGCTGCGCGCGAGCGTGCGCGGCAGAAGAAGCTGGGCAACTGAGCCCGGGGTCTGAGCCCCGGGGTCGGATCCCTTTCCGAAGGAAAGGGCTCTGACCCCATCGATGCGCCTATCCCCGCATGGCGTGGACCTACTGGAAATGCTGCGTCCACGGATGGTGCGGATCCATCGGTTTGCGGGGATGCCGTGGTAGATCCACGCCATGCATGGATACGCGATGCAAGGCGCCTCGCAGGCCCCGGAAAAACCGCTTGACGCCATCCTTGGAACAGGTAAAATTTCGCCTCCCAAGCGGGAATAGCTCAGTTGGTAGAGCGCAACCTTGCCAAGGTTGAGGTCGCGAGTTCGAGTCTCGTTTCCCGCTCCAATTTATGATCTACAGACTTCCACTGACGTCTGTAAGTCATTGAAAAGAGGAGCTTCGGCTCCTTTTTTCATTCCAGCGAAAGCCACGGAAGTCCACTGACAGCCACCATTTTTGAGGCCAAAAACAAGGCCAAAGAATGCGGGTCGTGCCGGTTCCGGGTTGTTGCTGGGGTTGGATCGGGATGACAAGCAGCATCGGGCCTAAGTCCAAGACTTAGGAGCTTGATGATGACACTCTCTGATCTGACTGTTGGCGCGCATCCAGAACTGACCCACTTTCGGCGGTGATGCGCGGGTAAAACTGACCCACCTGAAGCCCACATCCTGAGCATCTTTTGCTCGGGGGATTTCAGGAGTGATCACCATGGTCATGTTGGCCAAGATCCGGCGGATGCATTTCCGCGATGGCCTGCCGCTGCGCGAGATCGCCAAGCGCACGGGCCTATCCCGCAATACCATCCGGCGATGGCTGCGCAGCGGCCAGTCCGAGCCGGTCTATCCCAGGCGAGCCTCGCCCTCCCGGCTCGATCCCTACCGGTCCCAGTTGGAGACGTGGCTGCGTGCCGACAGCCATCGTCCCCGGCGGGAACAACGCACCGCCAAGGTGCTGTTCTCGCAGTTGCAGGCGATCGGCTATCCGGGCACCTACACCCGGGTGACGGCCTTCATCCGCCAGTGGAAGGCGGCCGGCGGCGCCAGCCGCCGCCCGGCCTTCGTGCCGTTGCACTTTCCTCCGGGTGAAGCCTTCCAGTTCGACTGGAGCCGCGAGTACGCCTTCGTCGGCAGCCACGCCAAGATGCCGCTGGATCTCGCCCACGTGAAGCTGGCCTGCAGCCGCGCCTTCTGGTTGGTGGCCTATCCCACCCAGAGCCACGAGATGCTGTTCGATGCTCATACCCAGGCGTTTACCGCCTTCGGTGGCGTGCCGCGCCGCGGCATCTACGACAACATGAAGACGGCGGTGGACGGGATCGGCCAGCACCGGGAACGGCGGGTCAACGCCCGCTTCCACGCCATGATCAGCCACTACCTGTTCGCCGCGGAGTTCTGCAACCGCGCCGCGGGTTGGGAGAAGGGGCGGGTCGAGAAGAACGTGCAGGACCGGCGCCGACAGATCTGGATCGAGGCCGGGGCCCGCCACTGGCCAGATCTGGACACCCTCAACGCCTGGCTCGCCAGCGAGTGCCGCGCCGCTTGGCCGATGCAGGCGCATCCGGATGCCTCCGACATCACCGTGGCCGAAGCTCTGGAGGACGAACAGCCCCACCTGATGCCGATGCCCGCGCCCTTCGACGGCTACATCGAGCGGCCGGTGCGGGTCAGTTCGACCGCGCTGGTCAGCTTCCAGCGCAACCGCTACAGCGTGCCGTGCGAACACGCCCACGCCGTCGCCAGCCTGCGCGTGTATCCCTTCGAACTGGCCGTGGTGGTCGGCGAGGCCGAGGTCGCCCGCCACCGGCGCAGCTTCGAGCGTGATCGGGTCCACTACGACTGGCAGCACTACATCGCCCTGGTCCAGCGCAAGCCGGGGGCACTGCGTGACGGCGCGCCGTTCCTGTCCATGCCCGATCCGCTGCGCAAGCTGCAGCAGGTGTTGCTGCGCCAGCCTCACGGCGACCGCGCCATGGCCCAGGTGCTGGCCGCCGTACCCGTGCACGGGCTCGAAGCGGTACTGGTGGCGGTGGAACTGGCACTCGAGTCCGGCCTGGTGCGCGCCGACCACGTGCTCAACGTGCTGGGGCGATTGCAGCATCCGGACCGCACGATCGAGACGGTCGCCTCGCGAGTGACGCTGCGTCATCCGCCGGTGTCCGATCCGGCCCGCTACGACGCCCTGCGGGAGGCAGATCATGTCGACGCCTGACCTGCCGCTGCGCATGCAGCAGCTCAAGCTGCACGGCATGGCCAGCCAGTGGCCCGAACTGCTGGCCAAGATGCGCCTGCACACCATGGAGCCCGAACACTGGATGGCCGAACTGCTGCAGGCCGAGTCCGCCGAACGGCAGGTTCGTGCCCAGGCCAACCAGATGAAGGCCGCACGTTTCCTCGTCCATCGTGACCTGCTCGGGTTCGACTTCGCGGCCAGTCCCGTTGATCGCGCACTGGTCGAACGACTCCACCAGGGTGACTTCATCCACACCCCCGAGAACGTCGTCCTTGTCGGTGGACCGGGTACCGGCAAGACCCACCTGGCCACCGCCATCGGCATCCAGGCCGTGCGCCAGCATCGCCTGCGCGTGCGCTTCTTCTCCACCATCGAACTGGTCAATGCGCTGGAGAAGGAACAGGCCCAGGGCAAGGCCGGGCAGATCGCCCTGCGCCTGACCTATGCCGACCTGGTCATCCTCGATGAACTGGGCTACCTGCCGTTCACCCCCTCAGGCGGCGCGCTGCTGTTCCACCTGATCAGCAAGCTCTACGAGCGCACCAGCCTCGCCATCACCACCAACTTGGCCTTCTCCGAATGGGGTCAGGTGTTCGGCGACGCCAAGATGACCACCGCGCTGCTGGATCGCATCACCCACCACTGCCACATCCTGGAGACCGGCAACGACTCCTGGCGGCTGCGCAACAGCACCGCCGCCAACAAGACCAAAGCCAGAATCAGGGCAAAGGAGGCCACCACCCAGACCACCAACTGATACCCTCAGCCCCGTACACCGGGTGGGTCAAAGTTCAACGCGCAGCCTGGGTCAGTTTTAAGTGCGCGCCAACAGACGTTGGCAGCGGGGGAGCCGCTGAGGTGGCCGGCGCGCCATTGGGCGACGCCCCATCCAACGGCAATACCGGCAGCAACCAGCGTCAAGCCGGCAAGGATGTTTCTCGAAGAGGTATTCATGGCGAGGGTCTCCACTCAGTCCGCGATCAGGCTGTTCAGTCGGGCGACGAGGCTGTCGCGCTGCGCTCCAAGGTCGATCAGACGCATGCGCGTCTCCAGCACCTGGGCGCGTGCACTGAGCACAGCGCTCAGGTCCCCCTTGGCGGATCGGTAGTTGCTCAATGCAAGCGCCGCTCGGTTCCGTACCAGTTGCAAGCCGGCGGTCTGCAGGCGGTCGATCTGGCTGTTCAACGCTTGGAGTTCGGCGGCGCTGTCGTCCAGCTCCTGCAAATGCCGCCGCGCCACGTCTTCGCGTTCGGCGTCCAGACGTTCCAACTCGTGCCGTTTTGCCTCGATCATGGGCACTTGGCGTCGATCCTTCTGCCAAGGCAGATCGAATGTCACCTGAAATGACACCATGTCGCCCCATCGGCGATCACGCCGGCTATAGGCTATCTCCCAGGCCCAATCGCCGCGGGTCTCTGATTGGGCTTCGCGGGACTCGGCCCGGGCCATGCTTTGCATCGCCGGATAGAGTTCAAGCTCCGCGTGATTCGCCAGTTCTGTGCGCAGTTGCGCGACGGGGCGAGTGAGCGGGCCTGGATCGCCTTGCAGTGCTTCGTCGGCCCTGGAGCCCACCCAGCGCCGCAACGCGGCCCTGGCCTTGGCCCGGTCCCGCTGTAGATCGTCACGGCGGTCCGTGAGTGTCAGCGCCTCCTGTTCCGCGACCAACAGATCGCCAGCCTGGGCGGTGCCGCCGGCGACGCGAGCGGGGAGACTGTCTTGCAGGCGCTGGTTCTCCGCGAGCAGTTCCGTCAGCAGTATCTCCCGTTGCTCCACCGCCTGCGCGGCGATCCACGCCAGGCTGAGTTCCTGGCGGATCTGCAATCGCTGCAAAACCAGCGCCGCGCGTTCTCGATCCACACGCGCCTGCGCGCTGGCGACCTGGGCGTCGCGCTTGGCCCTGTTGGGCACTTCCTGCATGAGCGCCAAGCGCTGCATCGTCATGGATTCGCGCGTCATGCTCCAGCGATCCATGCCGCTGATGGGGTAGTTTTCGATGCCGAGCGAGAGCTTGGGGTCGGGCAGCGAGCCTGCTGCCTTCTGCACGGATTCGGCGACGTTAACCTGCAACTGCTGCGCGCTTATGCGTGGGCTCTGCTGCTCCGCGATAAGGCGTGCCTCAGCAAAATCGAGGGCGTAGGCTACAGGCGAGACAAGCGCACTGCCCGCCAACGCGATGCTGATAGCTTTCAGACGATGCACTCGCATCGAGGCCGGCGTTGTGCCTCGGCCGTACGCCGACGGGCGCCCCTCGGGGGCGCCAAAAAAGGGAGTAAACATGGTTGTCCTCGGAATTGGTATTCACGAAATCACGTGGTCTGCCGCATCGGTGCGCGGCGAGCACGGACACATAAATCAATTCCGCAGGACTTGGAACGTGAGGTAGATCGGCGGAAAGCCCGCGCGGGGATTGGGAGGAATGTAGGTAACGTGCCGCCTGAGAACGTGTTCAAAGTCTCGCCCTCTTGATGTGAGAAGCTCGCTGGGTGAGAAAAGGCTACCCCAGCGACATCAAGCGCGAGCAGTTCGAGGTGATCCGGCCATTGCTGGAGAGTGCGCGCAGAAAGACTGCCCCACGCAAAGTGGAGCTGTACGAGGTGTTCTGCGCCGTGCTGTACCTGCTGCGCACGGGCTGTCAGTGGCGGGCACTGCCCAGCGACTTTCCCAAATGGCGCACCGTGCACTCGTACTTTGCCATCTGGAGCGAGCCACGCGAGGGTGGCAGCCTGCTGGAGCAGGCATTAAAAAAATCAGGTTGGCGCGGCCCGCGAGAAACTGGGGCGCAACGCCTGCAGCACGCTCTTGATCGTGGACGCGCAGAGCGTGAAGAACACGGACACGGCGGGCTTGAAGGGCTATGACGCAGGCAAGAAGGTCTCGGGCATCAAGCGCCACATCGCGGTGGACACCCAGGGATTGCCGCATGCGATAGCGGTGACCACGGCCGAGGTGACGGACCGCAAAGGCGCACTGCAGGCGCTACAGCGCTGCAAGCCCCGGTTGAGCCGGCTACAAAGCCTGCTGTGCGATGCAGGCTACATCGGTCGGCCGTTCGCGCAAGGCGTGCAGCAGATTCTGGGAGGGCATGTGACGGTGCAGATCGCCAAGAGAAGCGAGCTTCACACTTTCAAAGTGATGCCCAAGCGCTGGGTCGTGGAACGCAGCTTTGCCTGGCTGGACAAGAACAGGAGGCTGTGGAAGAACTGCGAGCGATGGCTCAACACCAGCCTGCAGTTCGTCCACTTGGCATTCTTGGTGCTCTTGCTCAAAAGACTTTGAACACGCTCTGAGGGCTACCCGGTCGAGAACCAACCCGGGCAGCGAGTTGGCGAGCCACATCACGTGCGCCGCGAGAAACTGAATGTCCAGCCCCTGCCATGAAAGCGCCGACTCCCGATCGCCACTGCAATGAGCGTGGCACAACTGTGGCGCTTCGCTGTCCATGGAATCAGGCATGCCGGTGCAATCCGACATTGGCAACTTGTCAGCCTGCTGCATCGAGATCGTGGCACGCATTTGCGTGGTTTCCACAGATGCCCTCGGGTCTGGCTTGGGACAGACGTACATCGCCATCGCAACCTGCGAGAAAAGCAAGGTTACGACTAGGCCGCTGGTAATCCAGCGGCTCCATCTTGCGAGAAGGCGCCTTAAGCCGATCATGCGGACATACTATTGGAAGTTGTAGGGAGTTGAATTGATCAAGGTCAGTTTCCAGGATGAATTGATGCGTCTGGACGGCGCCTTGGCCCGAACCGGCACCCGCTGCAAATCCACCGGCAAGGGCGGGCACCGCACGTGGTTGTCATGCTTTACGCGCCTCGGCAACTCGCAAGGCTCTAAGCTCAAATCGATCAGCTACAAGATTCGTCTGTCCCGAGAGTCGCTGCAGGTGCGTAATGACCTCGTAGGGGCCATCGGCTATTGGGCGCGTGCAGATTCCGTGACCTGCCCCCTTTCTCAGGGCCACTAGCTACTTAGTAGAGTCCAGGTTGGGGAGCATACCGCTCCGGTGGGTCAGGTTTCGATCAGCGGTCGAACCAGTCAAGGCACCTTCGTTGCGCAGCGCGGCGGCGAACTCGGCAGGCGTGCATTTGGGCAGTGAGCTGTGCGGACGCACCTCGTTGTAGTCCTTGCGCCAGATGGCGATTACCGCCCGTGCGTGCTCGAGCGAGATAAACCAGTTTTCGTTCAAGCATTCGTCCCGGAACTTGCCGTTGAAGCTCTCCACATAGGCGTTCTGCGTGGGTTTCCCTGGCTGGGTCAGCACAAGCGTCACGCCGTTGGCGGTCGCCCACTGGTCCAGCGCCCGGCCGGTAAACTCGGGTCCCTGGTCGGTCCTGATCGCCGCGGGGTAGCCGCGGAAACGGCATACCGCATCCAGGATGTCGGCCACGTTCTGGCCATTTATCCTCCGGCCGACGGCGATTTCCACCGCTTCCTTGGTGCAATCGTCCACCACCGTCAGGCACTTGATCGGGCGCCCGTTGGCCAGGGCGTCGAAGACGAAGTCCATCGACCAGGTGTGGTTGGGCCCCGACGGCAGCTGCAGCGGACGGCGCTCGACGGCCACGCGATCGCGCTTGCGGCGCTTGCGCACCGCCAGGCCAGCGTTGCGGTACAGCCGGTAGATTCGCTTGTGGTTGGCGATCCAGCCCTCCCGTTCCAGCAGGATGTGCAGCCGTCGGTAGCCGAACCGGCGACGTTCGCCCGCCAACGCAACGAGCCTGGCCTGCAACGGCGCGTTCGCCATGCGCGGCTGGTAGTGCAACACGCTGCGTGACAAGCCCAGTGCCCGGCAGGCCCGCCGCTCCGACAGGCCCAGCTTCGCCCGCACGTCCGCGACGGCAGCCCGTCGCGTCGGCGGGCTCAGTATTTTCCCCGCGCCACGATCCTCAGCGCTTCGTTGTCCAACATCGACTCGGCCAACAGCTTTTTGAGCCGCGCGTTCTCCGCTTCCAGTGCCTTCAGGCGCTTGGCGTCGGGCACATCCATGCCGCCGAACTTGCGCCGCCACAGGTAGAACGACGCGTCACTGAAGCCGTGCTTGCGGCAAAGCTCCTTGACCGGCGTGCCGGCGGCCGCCTGCTTCAGGAAGCCGATGATCTGCTCTTCGGTGTATCGCTTCTTCATGTCCGTCCTCTTGTGAGACGGACTCTACTAAGATCAGGTTGGCCCGGAAAACGGGGGGCAGGTCACGACGTCGAAGTGAACCGCCCCGGTTTTTGAGGAGGCTCAACACTCTGAGAGGATTGAGCCATGAGCAAGTCGAACAAGTTCTCGCCCGAGGTGCGCGAGCGCGCGGTGAGGATGGTGCAGGAGCAGCGTGGGGAGTACCCGTCGTTGTGGGCGGCCATCGAGTCCATCTCCCCCAAGATTGGCTGCGTGCCGCAGACCTTGAACGAATGGGTCAAGCGCGCCGAGGTCGACGCCGGCATGCGTGAAGGCGTGACGAGCAGCGAAGCACAGCGGATGAAGGAGCTCGAGCGTGAGGTCAAGGAACTGCGCCGGGCCAACGAGATACTGAAGCTGGCCAGCGCGTTTTTCGCCCAGGCGGAGCTCGACCGCCGCCTGAAGTCGTGAAGACCTTCATCGACCAGCATCGCAACGCCTTCGGGGTCGAGCCGCTCTGCAAGGTGTTGCAGGTTGCCCCGTCGGCCTACCGGCGCCATGCCGCGCTGCTGCGCGAGCCCCACAGGCGCTGTGCCCGCGCCAAACGCGACGAGCTGCTGATGCCGCAGATTGAGCGCGTCTGGCAGGCCAACATGCAGGTCTACGGTGCCGACAAGGTGTGGCGGCAACTGGCGCGCGAAGGCACTGCCGTGGCTCGCTGCACGGTCGAGCGGCTGATGCGCAGCATGGGACTGCGCGGCGTGATGCGCGGCAAGGTCGTGCGCACCACCATCAGCGATGCCAAGGCCGCGTGCCCGCTGGACCGGGTCAACCGGCAGTTCCGTGCGGAGCGGCCGAACCAGCTGTGGGTCAGCGACTTCACCTACGTCCCCACCTGGCAGGGCTGGCTGTACGTGGCCTTCGTCATCGACGTGTTCGCCCGGCGCATCGTGGGCTGGCGGGTGAGCAGTTCGATGCGCACGGACCTCGTGCTCGACGCGCTGGAGCAAGCCCTGTACGCCCGCCAGCCCGAGCGCGATGGCAGCTTGGTCTGCCACTCCGACAGGGGCTCGCAATACGTCAGCATCCGCTACACCGAGCGGCTGGCCGAGGCCGGCATCGAGCCGTCCGTGGGTAGCAAGGGCGACAGCTACGACAACGCACTGGCCGAGACCATCAATGGCCTGTACAAGGCCGAGCTGATTCACCGCCGGGCGCCCTGGAAAACCAGGGAGGCCGTCGAGTTCGCCACGCTGGAGTGGGTGTCCTGGTTCAACCATCAACGCCTGCTCGAACCCATCGGCTACATCCCGCCGGCCGAGGCCGAGGCAAACTACTACCGGCAACTCGCCAGTCAGACCACCACGGTGGCGGGCTGACTTAAACCAAACAGCCTCCGCGGAAACCGGGGCGGTTCAAAGCGCCGTTTGTAGAGGCCCGTAATGAGATCGCTCGCCGTAACCTCATTAAATTCCATAGAAACTTCGGGCTCCTCCGCGCGCTGCAGGGCAAGCAATGCAGCTAGGTACGAAGAGGCCACACCAGGCGCTATGGCGAGCCTGAGCTGTGGGCGTGGGCTGGTGGCGTCGTGCATGAGAGGCCCCAAGAAGCGATAAGACAAGGATGGAAAGTCTTCATGATAGCTAGTTTGAGTTAAACTTAACGTGGTTAAATTGTTTGGACTGTTCGACGCTTCCAAGGATGGAGAAGCGAACTGTCCGACGAGGCCGTCCCCCAGGAACTACCACTTTCGACGCCGAGCCAGCGTTGGCATTCGGAGCGGCCGTTCGTGTCGCCCGCCTGACGCAAGGTGTTGCTCAGGAAGAACTGGCTGCGAAAGCAGGGATCGAGCGATCGCACATGGGCAAAATAGAGCGTGGGGAGCACATGCCCACTCTCGCTCTGATCTTAAGAATCGCCGCCGGACTCAAGCTCAGTGCTGCGGAACTCGTCAGCGCAGCCGAACGCAATCTTCGTGCCGCGGCGCACGATTCAGATAGGCATTGACGCTTTAGTCACCCGGAGGTCCTCGCAGACGTTCGATGAAGCGATCCAGCGAAACCGATGAGTTGCTGCTTTCTGGCCGAAGCAGATAGGTTGTGATTACCGCCGTGTCCTGCGCCAGAGGGCGAATCACCACGTCCGGCCTCTGGCTGATGGGAATCTTGGTCGCCGTCATGAAACCAATCCCATAGCCTGCGCCGACGAGCGTTAGCATCATGTCCAGCGACGACACTTCTTCGACAACGTTGAGTCTGTGTTCCAGAACCTGTAGCAGCCGATTTAGTTCTCGGCAGTAGCCTTCGCAGGCCAGTTTGTCGCACAGAACCAGTGGGTGACCCTGAAGTTCGTTCAGCGGAACTTGCTTGTGCGCAAGAAGCGAGTGCCGCGCTGGCATGGCGATCACAATCGGGTCTCGCCAGATCGGTTCAGCCACGATGCCTTCGCCAACATCCGCCGCGTGTGCAAATCCGATCGTGAAGTCGCCAGACCGTAGGCCCCGTATCTGCTCGGTCAGCGGTACCTCGGAGAGACGTATCTCGACCTCGGGCTCTTCCGCGCGGCAACGAGCTAGGAACGCCGATAGTCGTGGGTCCATCGCACCATCGGAAATTGCAATGCGCAGGCTGCCCCTCAGGCCCGCGGCAATGGCTCTGGCATTTTCACGCGCTTGCTCCAGGACAGTGAAGAGTCGGCGGGTGTCCTGCAAGAATGCCGCCCCCGCCACGGTCAGCCGTGTGCCCCTGCGGTCGCGGTCAAACAGCGTGACCCCAAGCTCATCTTCCAATTCCTTGATCGCGCGAGACAAGGGGGGTTGCTCTATATGCAGCCTCTCGGCCGCCCGCGTGAAATGCAACTCCTCTGCCAAGACGACAAAGCATCGTAGATGACGCAACTCCATAAATCGGGCTCCTCGCAAGTCCTCATTCGCGCCAGATGTCCCGTGGACGAATCACGGTGGACGGGGAGGCTGGATCCATTTCAGGGAAGTTGATGCGCTTGACATCGCAAAAACTGGCACCTTGAGCGCTCGTGGTTGCTCGTGACGCGTCCCAAGCGCGCGCGCCCAATCGGGGCGCGCGTCTCTGTCACACTGTGCAGAAGCTTTGAAAAGCACCGCACACCCGCGGCGTCATCCGCCGTGCTCTTTTTGTAGCAGCGACCCGAGGCGAGCGACTTCATTGCTGGTGATCGCGATGTTGCGCCCATCCTTCGTCGACACCGAAGCTCCGACATTGAGATAGACGGCGCGCCCGAAGCGGCTTTCCTGTGCCATCTTTCCGTCCTTGAAGATGTACAGCGTTCCCCCGTCAGCCAAGGGAACCATTTCCTTGGCTGCTTGGGCTGCTGCATGACCGGCGAAGGCTGGCACGGAGAGAGCGCTCAACAGGGCGGCAATGACAATTTGCGATTTCATGATCGACTCCTTTGTAAAAACGACGACAACTTGCGCCGCGTCGTTAAATGTAGAAGCAGGCGGTCTACAGAGCGCTTACCCGTGCATTACATTCAATTCATGTGCTGTCATCTGCCGCCCATGAAGGACTAGGTTCCAGTGGGAGACAAGATGCCAAGCCATGCAACGCTCGCCAGAACCAAAACGGCCAAGGTCGCCTCCGTGAACAGACTCTGTCTAAGCTTGATGACTGCCTGTGCGCGATTGCCTGCCTTCAAAGCAGCCTCCAGGCTCGGGCTCAACCGATACCGATTGGCAGCAGCCAACGCCAGCATGCCTGCGAAAAGCAAGAGCTTTACCATCAGCAGCCGGCCATACAGCGTCGAGATGAGCGGATCAAACGATGGTCCGGCGATCAACAGGTAATTGAGAATTCCACTCACGACGAGTGCAGCCACGATCGCTGTACCTATGCGAGTAAAGCCATTCGACGTCCGACTGAGGACCGCTACCGGGTCTTGCGCGACATCCTGCTTGTGGGATGCCAGCATCAAGAACGCCACCAATGCGCCCACCCAAGCGCCCGCTGCCCAGAGGTGCGTGATATCCGACGCAAGATGGATGTAGCCGCGAACGCCGTCGTCCATCGCGCCGTGGCCTGCCCACGCAAGGGTCGCCAGCGCCACGCCGGTGGAGAGCGCCATCACTGCAAATCGCAAGGTAGCGTTCAATTTCAACATTGCGACGAGCACACACACCAACAGCGCGAGGATGCGAATGCACCAGGCGATGCCCATGTGCGTGCCCGTAATGAGCATGTCGAAGACGTGCGTTGACAGCTCCGCGTAGCTCTGGGCACCGGACATGGCCTTGGCCATGACCGTCATGCCCCACATCGACAGGGCAATGCCGATGGCAGCGGATGCGCCAATGAGGACGCGATAGCGGCGCGAGATCGTCGAGGATCGCTCGTCGTTGCCCAAAGCATAGAGACCGAACATGGCGACGCCAAACGCCGCCGCCAGGTCCAGATACAGCGCCAGGCGCAGGACGATGGTCAACCAATCCCCGGCCATGGGCTTACTTCACCTTGAAGGTGACGTTACCCGTGATCGGATGCGTGTCCGAGGAGACGGCACGCCATTCGACGCGATAGTCACCGGGCTGGAGCGCCTGTGCCGGCGTGATGACCATGGTCTTGCCGTCGCCGGCAGCCGCGACGCTGGCGTTGATCTTCATCGGGCCATGGCTCGCCATTCCCGGCATGCCAGTCATGACAAGGCTCGCGGCGGAGAACTGCGGCACCAGCGTCTCGGAGAACTTCAGTTCGATGGTGGCTGGCGCAGAAACCTGCGACTTGTCGGCCGGCGTTGAAGACACCAGCGAAGGATGCGCGAATGCGGCGGTGGCGAACAGACCAGCAGCGATCGGCGCGACGAGCTTGGCGATGAAATGTGAACGGGTCATAGAAGTTTCTACCTGGATGTGTGAGGTGTGGTTTAAGAACGAAATGCCGAGATAAGGCTTGCACCTTTGCAACGGCGTGGAACGAAAGAAACGGTTTGCTGGGCGATAGCAGGCTCCTGTAGTTTCAGAAAGAAAATCCGGTCACAGTCGGCTCGCTCTCAGGCGCAAGGCGTTGCCAACGACCGACGCCGAACTCAGGCTCATCGCCAATGCTGCGATCAGCGGCGACAGCAGCCAGCCCGTGAGGGGATAGAGAACCCCGGCGGCGATGGGGATGCCCAGCGCGTTGTAGAGGAAGGCGAACATGAGGTTCTGCTTCATGTTGCGCACGGTACTCACCGAGAGCGTGCGAGCGACAGCGATGCCACGCAGGTCACCCTTGACCAGCGTGACCTGGGCGCTGTTCATCGCCACGTCGGTTCCCGTTCCCATGGCGATGCCCACGTCTGCCTTCGCCAAGGCCGGCGCGTCGTTGATGCCGTCTCCGGCCATGGCGACGATGCGTCCTTCTTTCTGCAGTCGCTCGATCAACATGAGCTTGTCCGCCGGCTTGACCTCACCATGCACCTCGTCGATGCCTAGGCGTGCACCGACGGCTTTGGCGGTGGTCTGCCCGTCCCCGGTGGCCATGATGACCCGCAGGCCCGCAGCCTTCAACGCGGCCAGGGCCTCGGGGGTGCTGCCCTTGACCGGATCGGACACGGCGAGCAAGCCCGCGAGCTGCCCGTCCACCGCCAGGTACATGACGCTGGCCCCTTCGCCGCGCAGAGCTTCGGCCTGGGGTACGAGCGGTTCCACCGATACGCCAGACTGTTCCATCAGCACTGTGTTGCCCAACGCCAGTTGCCGGTGCTCAACCTTTCCGCGCACGCCGATGCCGGTTCCCGATTCAAAGCTCTGAGGCTTCACGAGTTGGAGGCCCTGGGCACGCGCGGCCTGCACGATGGCGTCGGCCAGGGGGTGTTCACTGCCCTGGTCCAGGCTGGCCGCAAGACGCAGCACCTCATCGTTCGTAAAGCCGGGGGCTGCGACGACCTGATCGAAAGCAGGTCGGCCTTCGGTCAGGGTTCCTGTCTTGTCGATGACGAGGGTATCGACCTTGCGAAGATTCTCGATCGCCGCGGCATCGCGGAACAGCACGCCCTGCGTGGCGCCACGGCCCGTTGCGACCATGATCGACATCGGCGTGGCCAGACCCAGCGCGCACGGGCAGGCGATGATCAGGACGGCCACCGCATTGATCAGTCCATAGACCCAGGTGGGCTGTGGCCCGAAGAATCCCCATACAAGGAGCGTCGTTACCGCAATGGCGACGACGGCCATCACGAAGTAGCCGGCAACGACATCGGCCATGCGTTGCATCGGTGCCTTGGAACGCTGCGCCTGGGCGACCATCTGGACGATCTGCGATAGAACGGTGTCCGAGCCGATCCGCTCCGAACGCATGACCAGCGCGCCGCTGGTGTTGAGTGTGGCCCCGATGACCTTGTCGCCCACGCGCTTGCTGACGGGCAGCGGTTCGCCGGTCAGCATGGATTCGTCAATCGAGCTGCTGCCCTCGTGCACGATGCCATCCACCGGCACCTTCTCGCCGGGTCGGATGCGCAGCAGGTCGCCGACGTGCACATGGCTGAGTGGCACGTCTTCCTCGCTGCCGTCCGCATTGATGCGCCGCGCCGTCTTGGGTGCCAGCCCCAGCAGCGACTTGATGGCTGCCGAAGTCTGGGAGCGGGCCTTGAGTTCCAGCACCTGGCCGAGCAGTGTCAGCGAGATGATGACGGCGGCGGCCTCGAAATACACGCCGACCCGTCCCATGGACATGAAGGAAGCTGGAAACACTTCCGGCGCAACGGTTGCCACAACGCTGTAGATGAATGCCGCACCCGTTCCCAGGCCGATCAGTGTCCACATGTTCGGGCTGCGGTTGACCACGGACAGCCAGCCGCGGGAGAAGAAGGGCCAGCCGGCCCACAGCACGATCGGCAACGACAGCACCAACTCGACCCAGCTCTGTGTAGCCATGTCCATCAGGTGCAGCCGCTCGCCCAGCATCGCCAGCGCCAAGACCACGAGCGTCAGCGGCAAGGTCCACCAGAAGCGACGCGAGAAGTCACGCAACTCCGGGTTGTCGTCATCGAGGTCGGGCAGCAGAGGCTCCAGCGTCATCCCGCACTTGGGGCAGGTTCCCGGATGATCCTGGCGGATCTCCGGGTGCATCGGGCAGGTGTAGATGGTTCCGGGCGCGGTTGGCGATGCCGCCGGGGCCGGTGAAACTGCGGTGCTGGCATGGTGATGCGGTGCATGGCCGCTGCCTGTGCCTATGCCCGCGTCACCGCTGGCATATCGCGCCGGATCGGCGTCGAATTTGGCCTTGCATCCGGTGCTGCAAAACAAGTACGTGTTCCCCAAGTGCGTGGAACGGTGCTCCGACGCCGCCGTGACCGCCATGCCACACACCGGATCTCGCGTCGCGGCATCGGGCTGCGTGTGGCTTGAGGACCCGCCCGCGTCGTCACTTCCAGCATGGCTGGCGTGATGGTGGTGCGTATGCGGGCCGGACGTTGTGGCACCCGCCGCCATGCCTGCGTGCTCATGTCCTGAAGACTTGCTGGGTGAATTCATAGTGACAAGTGCCCTCCGCCGTTAACCTTTGGTGTCTGGTGATCGCAGCAGGCCGCAGGCGCGCAAGGAGACAAGCGCGGCGTCGCGTGCTCGCACGGTGCGAGTGCCTCGACTCATTGCTTCTGCTCCTTGGAGGCTGCGGCACCTTCCTTACCCTGACGCGCGGCATGATCGTGTCCGCCGTGGCCGTGACCACGGTGCATGAACAGGTGCATCAGCGGACAAGCCGCCAGCAGCAGGAAGGGGAGATAGCCGGCAACATGTGCCGTATGCTCCTTGAGCAGGAAATACGCGGCGACAGCGGCGATGATGAGGAACGCCACGCCGTAGCGCGATCGCCAGAACCGGGGGCGATCGCTGGGGGTCTGTGTGTGCTGATGCTGCATGGCATATCTCCACGGAGAAGGGTTGATGGATGGTCAGCGATGCGACTGATAGACCGTGCTGCTACCGTTTTTCCCAATCAGCAGCACGTCGTAGGCGTCCTTGCGTCCACCATAGGCCGGACCATCCATGCCGGGCGAACCGACCGGCATGCCGGGCGCCGCGAGGCCGATGGCCTGCGAGGCTTCGCGCAGCAAGCGTTGAATGTCCGAGGCAGGCACATGACCCTCGATGGCATAGCCGCCGATCTGCGCCGTGTGGCAAGAACCGTACTTCTGCGGGATGCCCAGCCGCGTGCGCGCTGCGGTGTTCCCGGTGTCGAGAACCTGCACATCGAAGCCTGCGCCTTGCAGGTGTGAGACCCAGTCCTTGCAGCATCCGCAGCTCGGGTCCTTCCAGACCTTGGCAATCGGTCGGCTCTGCGCCAGGCTCGGTCCTGCGAGTGCCATCACCAACAAGCCAGCGATCAATGCCTGGCGTCTCGGCACTTTGCCCTGGCTTCTGTCGTAGTGCATGTTCATGGATCGCCTCTCATCAGATGATCAAACCCGCTAGGTTCTAGAACCAGAATCGCACGCCAGCCACCCAGCGCGTCTGCTGCGCACGGCCGCCTTCGGCACGCACATAGTCCGCGGTGCGTCCGAAGCTGCCCGCCCGTTCCACGCCGATATAGGGGGCGAACTGGCGACTGAATTCATAGCGCAGGCGCAAGCCAGCAGACGCTTCGGCCAGGCCCTTGCCGATACCGCGTTCCGGGTCGTCCTTGCCATAAAACTGCAACTCGGCGCGAGGCTCCAGAATCAGTCGCTGGGTCAGCAGCAGCTCGTAGCTGCCTTCGACACGCAGCGCCGTACGTCCACCACTTCCCACGTAGCCCGTCGCCTCCAGCTCGAACCAGTAGGGGGCGAGGCCCTGGATGCCGAAAGCCAACCATTGACGGCTCGGGCCTTCCCCGTTATCCACCCGAACGCCGAGCTGGGTGTCCCAGTACGGTGCGACGGCGTGCCCCCAGAGAAGCTCGGTACGCGATTCTTCGAGCTTTCCTTTGGCGATATCGCCTTCGGCCTTCACGACGGCCTTGTTGTAGGTCGTCCCATACCACGCCTGGAGGTCGTAGGCCGTGGAGTCGTCTCCTTTGCGCGTGAAGCGGCGTTCCAGAGTTTCGCCGCGCAACGAAAAGAACCTGTGTTCGTCGGCCAGCATCAGCCGCGGCACACCGGGTACGGCGTAGTCGCCCGATCCCAATGTCAGGCCATTGGAGTAGCCATGCGGATCGCGGGCGTCAGGAGGCGCCGACCCGCCCTGCATCTGCATGTTGCCGTGATCCATGGCCGGGGCCGCGGTCGAGCCGCTCGCCGACGTCGCGTGACCCGCGTGCGGGTCGGCGGCAGGAGCCACGGTCTGAGTGGATGGCGCGGCCGTTTGAGCGTCGGCCTGGCCGTGCGCTGCATGGTCGTTCTGTGCTTGTGCCTGGGCGGCGACGCTTACCAGGGCCAGAAGCGTCGTGGCCAGTGCGCGAGTGGGGAGTGCTTTGGACATTCTTGGTCTTCCTTGTGCGCTGGGTTCAAGACACCACGACTTCGCGGAACATGCCGGCATCCATGTGGAACATCAGGTGGCAGTGCCACGCCCAGCGGCCGAGCGCGTCGGCTGTCACCAGGAAGCTGATGCGTTGTGCCGGCTGCACCGGCAGGGTGTGGCGGCGCGCAAGGAAGCGACCGTCGGGGCTTTCCAGCTCGCTCCACATGCCGTGCAGGTGCATGGGATGGGTCATCATGGTGTCGTTGTGCAGAATGACCCGCAGCCGCTCGCCGTGTTTGAAGTGCACCGGCGTGGACTTTCCGAACTCCAGCCCGTCCAGGGACCATGCGTAGCGTTCCATGTTGCCCGTGAGGTGCAGTTCGACCTCCCGGCCGGGGCCTCTCTTGTCCAGCGGCCCCGACGGGGTATGCAGATCCGCGAGGGTCAACACGCGCCGACCGTTGTTGCGCAGTCCGATGCCGGGGTCATCGAGGTTGGTGCGCGCCATGTCAACGCGCATGTCCGTGCTGGCACCATACTCGGTGCGAGCGTGGCGAGCAGTAGTGCTGGGCACGGCCAGTCCCCCCGCCGCCGCGGCGTGTTGGCTGTGATCCATCGCCATGCCACCGTGGTTCATGGCGCCGTGATTCATGCCTGCCATCGCCCCATGATCCATCCCGGACATCGAACCCGAGCCCATCCCGGTCATCCCGGTCATGCCCGTCATGCCCGTCATCCCGGTCATCTCCATGGCCTGGCCGGACCCGCCATGGTCCATGCCCCCCATCATGCCGCCCATCATGTCGTTCATGGTCAGCCATTCGACCGGATCGAGGGCAGGCACGGGAGCTTGAAGACCTTCACGCACGGCCAGCGTGGCACGCGCGTAGCCTGTCCGGTCCATCGCCTGGGCGAAGATCGTGTAAGCGTCATCCCGTGGCTGGACGATCACGTCGACGGTTTCGCCAGGACCGAATCGGAACTCATCGACGGTCACCGGCTCCACGTCAACACCATCGACGTGCACCACCGTGAGTTTCAGTCCTGGAATGCGTACGTCGTAGAAGGTGTTGCCCGCACCGTTGACCATGCGCAGCCGCACGCGCTCACCCGGTCGGAACAGCGCCGTCCAATTGCCGGCGGGGGTGACGCCGTTGGCCAGATAGGTCAGCGTGGCGGCAGACAGATCTGCGAGATCCGTCGGATTCATCCGCATCTCGTTCCACATCTTGCGCTTGTCGATCGCAGCGGCCGTGCCTTCGCGCGAGGCGTCCCGGAAGAAGTCGAAGACGGTAGGTTGGTTGTAGTTGTAATAGTCGCTTTGGGACTTGAGCTTGGTGAACACCCGCATCGGGTCTTCGTCGGTCCAATCCGAGAACAGCAGCACGTGGTCACGGTCGGCGTGGATGGTCTCGGCGCCAGCGGGGTCGATGATGATCGCCCCGTACATGCCCGTGAGTTCCTGGAAGCCGGAGTGCGAGTGGTACCAGTAGGAGCCGCTCTGCTGAACCTTGAAGCGGTACGTGAAGGTCTCGCCGGGAGCGATGCCATTGAAGCTGATGCCCGGCACGCCATCCATCTGATACGGCAGGATGATCCCGTGCCAGTGAATGGATGTGGCTTCACGCAGCTTGTTGGTTACACGGATTGTGACGGTGTCACCCTCGCGCCAACGCAATGTCGGTGCCGGCAGCGAGCCGTTGATGGTCGTAGCCACGCCTGGCTTGCCCGTGAAGTTCACGGGCGATTCGGCGATCACCAAGTCGAACTCGGTGCCCTTCAGCACAGGGGCGGCACCGCGCGTCGCGGAGCCTTGCTGGGCAAATGCCTTGAACGCCGGCGTGGACAGCCCAGCGAGAACGCCGCCGGCGGCTAACCCTTGGACGAAACGCCGACGAGAAAGGCCCTGTGTGGGCACGATAAAAAAGGGTGAACGAGGCGGCATGGCCTGAAATCCTCCATAGATGACTCGGAAGTCGTTCTAAACGCCACCCCATCCTGAGCGGCACAGTTCGACGCAATGCAGGTCATGCTATGGGTTGGGCACTTTCCATCGAATGACCCCTGAATTACATTCATGTAATGTTCGTGTCATGTTCGTGGAAGCTGGCAACCAGTAAATTGCTGATTGAAAGTGGATGAATGCGTACATCGTGAGCGGCTATTTTTCCGCGCCGTAGCGATTTCATGGGACATGCGATGAAACTGCTGGTCGTTGAAGACGAGAACAAGACGGCGGATTACGTCCGCCAAGGTCTCATGGAGGCGGGATTCGTCGTGGATCTGGCGCGCAACGGATTGGACGGACACCACCTGGCCATGGGCGAGACATACGATCTGGTGGTCTTGGATGTCATGCTGCCGGATGTCGATGGCTGGCGCATCGTGCGTGCCCTTCGAGATGCCGGTAAACAGGTCCCTGTGCTCTTTCTGACGGCGCGTGGCGGTGTAGACGACCGTGTCAAGGGATTGGAACTGGGAGCGGACGACTACCTCGTCAAGCCATTCGCGTTCTCTGAGTTGCTGGCGCGGGTGCGGACGCTGCTGCGACGCGGAAGCGCTCCGAGCCAGCCTGATCGCATCCAGGTTGCCGATTTGGTGCTGGACTTGGCGCGCCGGCGCGCAACGCGCGCTGGCCAACGCATCAATCTCACCAGCAAGGAGTTCGCGTTGCTTGAGCTCCTGGCCCGTCGCCAGGGGGAGGTCCTTCCACGGTCTCTGATCGCGTCGCAGGTATGGGACATGAATTTCGACAGCGACAGCAACGTCATCGATGTAGCCATCCGCCGTCTACGCGCGAAGATAGACGATGCGTTCAATCCGAAGCTCATCCACACCGTGCGTGGAATGGGATACACGCTCGATGCGCCCGATGATGCCCCTGCGCCATAAGCCGCGGCAAAGCCGTCCAGCGTCGCTTGCATTGAGGGTCACGGCCCTCGTTGGTATCGCCACGACCTTGGTGTTTCTTGTGTTCAATTGGGTCATTCTCCGGTCGTTGGAGCACCACTTTGCTCAACAGGATGCCCACGAACTGGAGGCAGTGACAACCGCTTTGGCTCAGCCCTTGCACCAGCTTGCAAGTGACATCGCAAGCGACGAACTGAAGCAACACTTGGCCAACGCAGTCGCAGGACATCATGGGATGACGTACGGCGTCTACGATGGGGCTGGCAATAGCATCTATGCCACGCCCGGTCCTGACCTGTCTAAACTTGCCAGTAGCAAAAAGTTGGTCAACCGCATCACCGCTGACGATTTGATCGTGTGGCAGGAGGATCAGAGGTCATATCGAGGTGTGGTGCTGCAACTGCCTGCTGACGATTCAGCGGCGCCCGGCTACCGCATCGTCGCTGCCATGGACATCGGCTTTCATCTCGACTTCCTGGCGGAGTTCAAGCGCATGCTCTGGTGGGCAACCGGCTTGGTCATGTGCCTGGCGCTCGGTGTGGCTTGGCTGGCGGTGCAGTGGGGCCACCTGCCGATTCGCAAGGTCAATGAAGAGATTCGGGCGATTCGCTCTTCAAAGCTGGATGTGAGGCTGGATCCTCGGGATGTGCCGATCGAACTGGCGGAACTGGTATTCGCCTTCAACGATATGTTGGCGAGAATCGAGGAAGGCTTCACCCGGCTATCACACTTTTCCGCAGACATCGCGCACGAGTTGCGCACGCCCGTCACCAACCTGGTCACGCAGACTCACGTGGCGCTTGGCCAGCCGCGCAGCAACGAGGAATACAGAGAAATCCTCTATTCAAATTTGGAAGAGTTTGATCGGATGGGACGCATGATTGGTGACATGCTGTTTCTTGCCCAAACGGAAAATGATCCCCGCAACTTGCGTCTGTCTACCATTGATCTGTCCGAATTGGTGCGGAGTCTGTTCGACTATTTCGAGGCGCTGGCAGAAGATAGCGGCATTACGCTTGGTGTTAAAGGGGCGATCGGCAGCATAGCGGCGGATCGGGAAATGCTCACCCGGGCGCTGAACAATCTTCTCTCGAATGCAATTCGACACACGCCTCGCGGCAAGAGCATCACGGTCTTGCTTTCGCAGGACGAGCAGTGGACAACGATCAGTGTGGTCAATCCCGGTGAGAGAATTCCTGAGCGCGATCTACCAAAGCTCTTCAACCGCTTCTACCGAGTTGATCCGGCACGGCAACGAAATACGGCGGGCGCCGGTCTTGGCCTTGCCATCGTGAAATCGATTGCGGAGGCACATGGTGGCTCCGTTGCCGTGACCTCCAGTGAGCTTGTCACCAGGTTTGACTTGGTATTGCCCCATCTGCGGCAGTAGTCCGAGGGCGCTGCGGTCCGTCCAGCCAACTGGCGTATCTCTTTGCCTGATTCTGGGATCTACCCGGCCGGCCACGTTGCTACGCGAGCGGGACATTTTTTCTCCGTGACTGCCACGTGCCCAGTCCTAGCGGCAGGCGCCGACATCATGCGCTTGTGTATCCCATCGCTACGTCCACACCGCGCGCGGGGGCCTTTGCTCGGTCGTGATCCGGTCACCGATCGTCGATAGCCTCAGCGGTCAGTGCCGAACGTCTGCCTGCTCGGCGCCTCGATCGCGCGCAGACCTGGCTGTGTGCGCTGAGCCCCTGAGGTGAGTTGGAAGTTGGTCTGCTGGTTCGTTGCGCGGGTATATGTACCCGTAGCTGGGTACAGAGAGTCTTATTGATCAAGATCAAGGTACTGCTATCAGGCGCCGGCTGCATATGAACGCAGCCAACCGCCAAAACTACCTATGCAGGTGTCCACTAAAACTTGACCACTGCACCCCGCCCGAAGGCTTCTCCGACTCGCCCGCTGACGCGGGCCAGGTCAACCCCACAACGACAGGCGAGAACGCCCCGCCATGCCTTGCAGCGCCGGTCTTGAGGCGTGGCGTGGAAGCTCCATAGCGATGCCGGGCGGGTTGTCCCTGAACCGCGTTGAGGACGGCACGCACCTGCACAACCTGCCGCAGCAAGCGCCAGCGTGTTCGCCAGCGTCCCGTCCATCGCGGCGGGGCGCTGGCCGGGCCGATCCGGCGCAGCCGGTTCGGCGGCATCGAGGGGCGCCAAGCATCGCGCGGCGGGGATAGCCCGCAGGGCTTTCCCCTGGAGGCAAGCGAAGCGCGCAGCGCCGCAGGCGCGAAGGCGTGAGCAACTGTCTTGAAAGTCAAGCCTCGCAAGCGCGCAGGCTCCATTCAATTGAAGCGTTTTGCCAATGATTCAATAAATGTTGTATTATCGAATCATGAACGAGACCCAAGCCATTTCCGCCCTCGGCGCCCTGGCCCATACCCAGCGGCTGCGCGTGTTCCGCGCCCTGGTGGTCGCCGGCCCCGAAGGGCTGACACCCAGCGTCCTCGCCGACCAGCTCGACGTGGCCCGCAACTCCCTGTCCTTCCACCTGAAAGAACTGGCCCATGCCGGCCTGGTCACCATCGAGCAGCAGGGCCGCAACCTGATCTACCGCGCCGACTTCACCCAGATGAATGGGCTGCTCGGCTATCTGACCGAGCACTGCTGCCAGGGCGGCGCGTGCGAGGTCACCGAATCCTCCTCTGCCTGTACTTCCTGCTGAAAGGATCACCCCCATGAAGCGCTTTCACGTCCACCTGCACGTCGATGACCTGAACCGCAGCATCGGCTTCTATTCCCAACTGTTCGCCGCGCAGCCCGCGCGCGTCGAAGGCGACTACGCCAAATGGATGCTCGAAGACCCGCCGGTCAACTTCGCCATCTCCACACGTGGCAACAAGCCGGGCATCGACCACCTGGGTATCCAGACCGACGATGCCGAGGAATTGGCGGTGCTGAAGGCCCGCGCCGAGGCGGCCGACATGACGCTGCTGGACGAGGGCACCACGACCTGCTGCTACGCGCGCAGCGAGAAGCACTGGATCACCGATCCGCAGGGCGTGGCCTGGGAGCACTTCCACACGCTGGGCAACATTCCGGTCTTTAACGAAGCGGCGCCTGCAGCGACTTCCGCCGCAGCGTGCTGTACCCCGGTGCGCGGCAAGCCGGTGGGCGTTGCGGTGAAGCCGGCTTCCTCCTGCTGCTGATGTGAGATACCCATGACCACCGACAAGACCTACAACGCCCTGTTCATCTGCACGGGTAACTCGGCCCGCTCCATCCTGGCCGAAGGCATCCTCAATGAATTGGGCCAGGGGCGCTTTCGCGCCTACTCGGCGGGCAGCCACCCCAAGGGCGAAGTCCACCCACTGGCGCTCGCCACGCTGGAGCGGCTGCACATGCCGACCGCCGGCTACCGCAGCAAGAACTGGGACGAGTTCGCGGCGCCCGGTGCGCCGGAGCTGGATTTCATCTTCACGGTCTGCGACAACGCCGCCGGCGAGGTCTGCCCCGTGTGGCCGGGGCGCCCGATGTCGGCGCATTGGGGTGTGCCTGATCCTGCAGCCGTTGAAGGCACCGACGAGCAGAAGCGCAAGGCGTTCACGGATGCGGCGCTGACGCTGCGCCGACGCATCGAATTGTTCCTGTCGCTGCCGATTCAGCGCCTGGATGCCATGTCGCTGCAGCACGAGCTGCGCAGCATTGGTACGAAGTGAGGTTGGCGCGATGAGTGTTGGAACCCAAACGGCCGGCCGCGTGCCGGCCGCCCCCACCATGAGCGTCTTCGAGCGCTACCTGAGCGTGTGGGTGCTGCTGTGCATCGTCGCCGGTATCGCGCTCGGCCAGTTCGCGCCGGGCGTGTTCCAGGCCATCGGCCGCACGGAAGTGGCTCAGGTCAACCTGCCCGTGGGCCTGCTGATCTGGGTGATGATCATTCCCATGCTGCTCAAGGTGGACTTCGGCGCTCTCGGCCAGGTCAAGCAGCACTGGCGCGGCATCGGCGTGACGCTGTTCATCAACTGGGCCGTCAAACCATTCTCGATGGCGTTGCTGGCGTGGATCTTCATCCGCCAGGTCTTCGCGCAGTGGCTCCCCGCCGACCAGCTCGACAGCTATGTCGCGGGCCTGATCTTGCTGGCCGCCGCACCTTGCACAGCCATGGTGTTCGTCTGGAGCCGGCTGACCGGGGGCGATCCTGTGTTCACGCTGTCGCAGGTCGCGCTGAACGACACCATCATGGTGTTCGCCTTCGCGCCCATCGTCGGCCTGCTGCTGGGCCTATCGTCCATCACGGTGCCGTGGGCCACGCTGCTGGTATCGGTCGGCCTGTACATCGTGATTCCCGTCATCCTGGCCCAGTTCTGGCGCCGCGCCCTGCTGAGCAAGGGCCAAGCCGCCTTCGACCGGGCGCTGGAGCGCATCGGGCCGCTGTCCATCGCGGCGCTGCTGCTCACGCTGGTGCTGCTGTTCGCCTTCCAGGGCGAGGCCATCATCCGCCAGCCACTGGTCATCGCCATGCTGGCCGTTCCGATCCTGATCCAGGTGTTCTTCAACTCCGGCCTGGCCTACTGGCTCAACCGCAAGGCGGGCGAGCAGCACAGCATCGCTTGTCCTTCGGCGCTGATCGGCGCCAGCAACTTCTTCGAGCTTGCCGTAGCCGCCGCCATCAGCCTGTTCGGCTTCCAGTCCGGCGCCGCGCTGGCCACCGTGGTCGGCGTGCT
Source organism: Stenotrophomonas maltophilia D457 (assembly GCF_000284595.1). Taxonomy (GTDB): domain Bacteria; phylum Pseudomonadota; class Gammaproteobacteria; order Xanthomonadales; family Xanthomonadaceae; genus Stenotrophomonas; species Stenotrophomonas muris. Next base: position 1,669,626 of record NC_017671.1, read on the forward strand.
GATCGAGGTGCCAGTCATGCTACTGGTCGTTCGGATCGTCAACCAAAGCAAGGGCTGGTATGAGTGCGGCCCGAACCCTGCCCGCGGATAACCAAGACACGACTCATGAGCAACATCACCATTTACCACAACCCCACCTGCGGCACGTCGCGCAACGTGCTGGCTCTGATCCGCAACAGCGGCGAAGAGCCGAACGTTATCGAATACCTGAAGACACCGCCTGACCGCGAAACGCTGCAACGCCTGATCACGGACATGGGCGCGCCAATGCGCGCCGTGCTGCGTGAGAAGGGTACGCCCTATGCGGAATTGGGCCTCGATGACCCGAAGTGGGGTGACGAGCAGTTGATTGGCTTCATGCTCCAGCACCCCATCCTCATCAACCGGCCCATCGTGGTGACCCCGCTGGGCACGCGCCTGTGCCGGCCCTCAGAGGCCGTGCTGGACATCCTGCCGCAGCCGCAGCGCGGCGCGTTCCGCAAGGAAGACGGCGAAGCCGTGGTGGATGCGGAGGGTCGCAGGGTCTGAGACCTCCCGCACAAGCGGCAGGCAATCTGAAGTGAGGCTGGTATTATCGAATTTCGTTATCGATATTCGATATGAAAGAGAAACCTACTCCACGTGCCATGGAGCACCACGACCTGCTGTCGGGGCTGATCCGCCTGCATGTGCTGCACCACGCAGCCGAGCAGGAGATCTACGGGCAATGGATGATCGACGAGCTGGCCCACCACGGCTACCGCCTCTCCCCCGGAACGCTGTACCCGATGCTGCACAAGATGGAGCGCGACGGCTACCTCGTCTCCCGCCAGGAGCGTGAAGGGCGCACCGTGCGCAAGCTCTACACGATCACGCCCAAGGGCAAGGAAGGCTTGGCGCTGGCCAAGGACCGCATCCGGGAGTTCACCGGGGAGGCGATGCACAAATGACAGATTCCACCAACACCTTGCAGCATGAGGCCGCTGCCGCGCGCGGCTCACCCGTCGAAGTCTTCGGCGCCTTCCTCAAGCTGGGGCTGACCTCCTTCGGCGGGCCGATCGCGCATCTGGGCTATTTCCGCTCGGAGTTCGTCGAGCGTCGCCGCTGGCTGGATGACCGCAGCTACTCCGATCTGGTCGCCCTGTGCCAGTTCCTGCCGGGGCCGGCCAGCAGCCAGGTCGGTATGGCGCTGGGGTTGGGCCGCGCGGGCTGGCTGGGGCTGCTGGCGGCCTGGGCCGGATTCACCTTGCCATCGGCGATTGCGCTGATCCTGTTCGCCTTTGGCATCGCCGAGTACCAGGGGCTGGCCCAGTCCGGCTGGGTGCACGGGCTCAAGGTCGTCGCCGTGGCCATCGTGGCGCAAGCGGTCTGGGGGATGGCCAAGTCGTTGTGCCCGGACCGGCCGCGCGCCGCGCTGGCCATTCTGGCGGCGCTGCTGACCATGGTCCTGCCCTCGGCCGCGGGACAGCTTGCCGCCATCGCGGTGGCAGGGCTGCTGGGCTGGTGGACATTGAAGATCGCGCAACCCGGCGGCGGCCACGCCCACAGCTACCCCGTCTCGCGCAAGCTGGGCATCGTGGCGCTGCTGCTGTTTGCCGCACCGCTCGTCGGGCTGCCCCTGTGGGCGGCAGCCACGGACTCGTCCACGATAGCCCTGCTGGAAGGGGTGTACCGCTCCGGTGCACTGGTCTTCGGCGGTGGACACGTTGTGCTGCCGCTGCTGCAGGCCTCGGTGGTGCCCAGCGGCGTCGTGAGCAATGCCGACTTCCTGGCCGGCTACGGTGCGGCGCAGGCCGTGCCGGGGCCGCTGTTCACTTTCTCGGCCTACCTCGGCGCGGTCGCCCACGGACCGCTGCATGGCTGGATCGGCGGGCTGGCACTCCTGGGCACGATCTTCCTCCCCGCTTTTTTCATGCTGGTCGGTGCACTGCCGTTCTGGGAAGGGCTGCGCCACCGCGCGGGCATCCAGACGGCCATGGCCGGCATCAACGCCGGCGTGGTCGGTATTCTGGTGTCCGCCCTCTATGACCCGGTATGGACGAGTGCCATCCACAGCAAGGCGGATTTTGGGCTGGCGCTGCTCTCGTTCGGACTGCTGACGGTGGGGCGCGTGCCGCCGGCGCTCGTGGTGCTGTTAGCCGGGCTGGTGGGCTGGGTCATGGCGATGGGCGTCTGAATCTCATGTGGCACACCCTGACCATCCAGCTCCGACACGAAACCGCCGACGACATTGCCGCCATCGAAGCGGTCACGACCGCCGCCTTCGCTGATGCACCACACACCAGCCACACCGAGCAATTCATCGTGCGCGCCTTGCGTGCCGCCAACGAACTGACGCTTTCCATCGTGGCCGAAGAACATGGGCGCGTCGTCGGTCACGTCGCGCTGTCGCCAGTAACGATCACCCATGAGCACAGGCGAAAGACCGAGGGCTGGTATGGGTTGGGGCCGATCTCCGTCCTGCCGCCAAGGCAGGGGCGAGGCATCGGTTCGCGCCTGATGGAACAGGCGCTGTCTGAACTGCGGGCTATGCAGGCCGCAGGCTGCGTGCTGCTGGGAGATCCAACGTACTACACGCGCTTTGGCTTCCAGGCCCATGCGGGCTTGCAACTGCCGGGCGTGCCGCCCGGCTATTTCATGGCGCTGGCCCTGCATGGGACAGTGCCGGAAGGCATCGCGCACTACAGCGATGCCTTCAACGCCGCCGCCTGAGCCAGCGCGAAGGCGGCGGCGTTTTAATTCGGCTATTGGCCTTGAACACCGGGCGCGGCCACTGTCGCACCCGGATTTCGCGTCCACCGCGCCCAGGGCGGAACGGCCTGGGCGCGGTGCTGATCGCGGTTATTCCTTCGTCTCGATGCGCCACCACACAAAGCGAAGCGCCCCGGTCGAGGCCGGGGCGCTTGCCTTCGGCGCGGGTCAAGCGGCCAGTGCCTCGGCGGGTTCATCCGCCATTGCCTCGGTATCCTCCGGGGCGTCCTGCTCCGGGCCTTCTTCCTGCGCGGCCTCCTGCGGGCCTTCGGCCTTGAAGATGGCGGGCATCCAGCCGGTGCCATCGGCCAGCCGCTCGGCCTCGCTGGCAATGTCGGCCTTCTTGAGCTTCGCCAGCCGGGTGACGAATTCCGGTGCAAACGCGCCCACGGCATCCAGAATCACGGCCTTGGAAACGTGCTTGAAGTAGCCTTCTGCGGTCGGCTTCCACCATGCGGCCATGTCGAGGCCCACGGCCTGCGCCAGTTCTGCGCCGGGCTGGTGCGGCGTGGCACGGGGCGTCACCACGTCCACCGTGGAAGCCACGCACACGGCCAGCAGCCGCACCAGTTCGTCTTGCGACTTCGCCAGCAGCGCGGCGAACAGTTCGGCGCTGTCCTCCGGCAAGGCTTCCCCGGCTACCTGTTGCAGTTCGCGCAGCGCCACAGCGGCGGGCGACTCCGGCCAGTCCGGGGCCATGCCTTCCAGCCGGTCTTGCACTTTCAGGCTCACGCCCAGCGGCAGGTCGTGGCCGTGGTAGCTGTCCTGCAAAACCTTCTGCACCATGCCATGCACCAGCGCGGCCAGCGCGACGTGCGGATGCCGGGCCACTTCGATTTGCAGCGCCGCCGTGCGGTGGGCGCTCAACCGCTGCGCCAGCTGGTCGGACAGGCTCGCGGCCTTGGGCGGGTCGTCGGCGTCCTCGTGCTCCTCGTTGGCGGCTTCGCCTTCGGTGCTGCCGAAGCCGCGCCGCAGCTTTTCCAGCGTGCGCAGCGCCTTGGCCTCGGCTTCGCGCAGCAGGCCGCGATGAATAACAGCCTCGCCGTTGCGGTCGATGGTGACGATGGCACCGGCCACCTCGCGCACTTCGGGGGCGTAGCCTTGCAAGGCATTCTCCGCGTCTTGCAGTTCTCCGACCACCTGATCGCGCCGCTGTTCCAGCTTCTCGGCCTTGGCCTCGTCCTCGGCGTCGCAGGCTTCTTCCAGTTCGGCGTCGATCTTTTCGAGGCGGGTTTCCAGCGAGGCGATGCGGCGGGCCTCGCGGGTGGTCGGCTCGCGGCGGTGGCGCGGGGCGTTCTGGAACGCCTGCCGTTCCTCGTAGGCCAGATGCGGCACGGCCTCCACCCATGCCCAGCCCTCGGCGCGCACGTCCTCGGCCAGCGTTGCCAGCTTGTCGCGCACGAGCGTTTCCAGCACTGCGGTATCGGTGAGGTAGGTTCCGGCATCGCCTTCCGCGAACAGGTCGCGGCGGATGCCGCCGCCTGCCTGCCGGTAGGCGTCCAGCCCGACGAAGCGCACCAGCGCGTGCGCGGCGTCGATTTCGCGCTCGGTCAGGCGCTCGCGCAGCTTGGACGGGCTGCGCTGCCATTCCGGCGCACCATAGAACGTGGCTTCCTGCGCGGCGTGGTCGTCGGCGAAGGGACACAGCAAGACCGCCCCCTCACGCCACCCACGCACGCCGGTTTTCGGCAAGCGGAGCGCGCAGGCACGGATCAGCGAGCCGGGCCGGAGGCGCCAGCGATGGAAGCCCGACAGGGGCGAGACTCGCGCAGCGAGGCTCAATGCGCAGCACGACAGCGCGACGGCGGCACGCCGGGACGCCCGACTGCTTGGGACAGGACTACTCGTTGTCGGTCTTGCGCGGCTCGATGTGCAACTGTCCTTGACGTGCAGCCGGGCGTAGTTGCGAAGGTACAGCGTGTCGTACTGCTTATCGGGCGATGTCAGGTGCACCACCATCAGGAAGGCGGGGGACTGCTTTTGGACGGTGATGCCCTGGCGCACCACATCGCGGGCAGCCGGGCCTGAGCCTGGGCGACGCGGTTTTGTACCCGCACCGTCGCGTCATCGGCGTTGATGCCAGAACGGAAGGTGACCGTGGTCACCAGCACGCCGTCGGAGCCGGCGACAGACTTGATGTACATCATGCCTTCGACGCCGTTGATCTGCTCCTCCAGGGGTGTCGCCACGGTCTCGGCAATCACCTTGGGGTTGGCGCCCGGATACACGGCGCGCACCACGACCTTGGGATATTCGCTGATCGGCAGCGCCGGGATCGCGAGCAGGCCCGAGACGAAGATGACGATCGACAGCACAGCCGCGAAGATCGGCCTGTCCATGAAGAACTTGGAGAGGTCCATGGGCTAATACCTTGAAAGGAGTCCAGGGGGAAGCGCGCCGCGCCGCTCGTTGTGTGATACGTCCGATCGGTGGCGCGCTCCGGCGTGGTGCTTCATTTGGTGGCGGACGCGGGCGCCGCAGCAGCCACCATGGGCACCGCCGTGGCCTGCACAGGCATGCCCGGCAAGAACACCTTCTGCGCGCCGTTGACGATCACGCGGTCGCCCGCCGCCAGCCCCCCTCGCACGATGCGCAGCCAATGGGAACTGCCACCCAGTTTCACATCACGTCGCTGCGCCAGTCCATCCTTGTCTACGATGTAGACGTAGTTACGGTCGTGGTCGGTCAGCACCGCCTTGTCGTCGATCAACACGGCCGAGAATTCGCCGCTGCCGACCAGTCGCACGCGGGTATAGAGGCCCGGCGTGAAAACGCGATCCTTGTTGTCCAGCACCGCGCGCACGGCGATCGTGCCGCTGCCCCGGTCCACCTGGTTGTCGAGGAAGTCCACCGTGCCGGTGTGAGAGAAGTCCGCCTTGTCCGCCAGGGCGATCTGGACCGGCAGCTGGCCGCCTCGCTCGCTGGGGCGCTCTCCCTTGCGCGCCATGCGCGAGTAGCGCAGGAACGCCTTCTCATCGGCCTCAAAGTAGGTATAGACCCTGTCCTGGAACACGATGGTGGTTAGCACACTGGCTGCATCGCTGGCGGCCACCAGGTTGCCTGCGGTAAAGCGGGCACGGCTGGCGCGCCCGTTGATGGGCGAGCGCACTTGGGTCCTCTCCAGGTTCAACTGCGCCGTCTCCACCGCAGCCTGCGCGGCCTGCACCTCAGCCTGCGCGGACTCGTCAGCGGCGCGGCGCTGCTCCCAGGCCTCGGTGGAGACAGCCTGCTGCTCGACCAGCACCTTGGCACGTTGCGCCTCGCTTCTGCTGCGGCCGGCTTCGCTGCGCGCCCGGGTCAATTGCGCCTGGGCCCGGGCCAGTTCCGCGCGGTAGCTTCGGGCATCGATCATGAAGAGCACATCGCCCTTCTTGACCTCGTCTCCTTCGCGATAGGCGACCCGCTCGACGTAGCCAGACACCCGTGGGCGCAGCTCGACGCTCTCGATGGCTTCGATGCGTCCGTTGTATTCGTCCCATTACGTGATGGGCTTGATCTCGACCTGCGCGACGCTGACTTGCGGCGGCGGTGGATGGCCTCCGGCGCCAGCTCCGGCGTTCTCTTTACAACCTGCGAGCGCCATCGCGCTGAGGGAGATCAGTATCCAAAGCAGGCGCACGCCGCGAGGGTCGGAGCTGGAAGTCGTCATCTGAACAGGTTCCGTGGTCAGGTCGTAAAGCGAATGAAGCGAGCGCGATCGCGCTGCACGCTGTCCCCTGACGCTGCTTTCTTGGCAGCGCAAGACCATGAGCGACAGATGCGGCAGAGATCGAATCCCGTTGGTTGTCGGCTTCTCGTCTCGTCGCAGAACGCGCGCGCAAACCGACCTCGGCGGCATTACAAAGCCTCAAAACTTGAGGTCAAGCGATATCGACGTTCTGATTCGCGCCGTTGCGGATTGGTCCGCCGCGTCGCATTTTTGGACGGCTCTTGAGCCGCCGGTTACGCGAGAAGTGACAAGTAAGGATTGTTCGGTGGTGGCTCTGCGAACAGGAGCCGAACATCGTGCAATAGATAGCCATACAGGCGGCGGGACTTCCTGGGGCCTGTGACATCGCACGTCCAGATGTTCAGGCCCCTGGGCTTTTTGCGATGCAGTTGCAGGCGCTCGAAGCGCTTTTGTACCCATTGCCAATCCTGCTGGTTCTCCTGCTTGGCGAGAGTCCCGACCTGGGGGTGTTCTTGTGCGTAGCGTTGGAATACCCCGGGGCTGACCAGGTAGGCCGTGTCGCCCACCGTATGCACGAGCGCCTTCGCGTCGTTGATGACCAGCCGGCGGGTAGCGATACCTTGTTTCAGCCACGCCATGAAGTGCTCGCCCGATGGCTGCGCCGACGAGGACGTGGGCACCGGCGCTGATGACGGCACGGGCACCATCGAGGTTGGCGGTGGCGTTTGAGGGCCAGCGGCGGGTGCGTCGCCCGAGACGGCTTCCGCATCCTGTTGGGGAACAAGCAAATCGCCGATTCCTACCATCGCCAGCAGGTCCTCCATGACATCGGGTGCGGCTTGTGCGGCAGGCAAGTGAACCGGAGTCGCGGCGTCGACGCCCTCCCATGGAAGGGACTCTTGATCGTCGGTGGCTGGCTTTGCCGTCATTGCCGGCGAGGGCACCAAGGCATCGGCATTGTTGGGTGCCGGTGTCCCGTCGATTGCCACTGCCCCTGCGAAGGGCGCTGGCCGCTCTCCAGACTCCCAAATCAGCGCGGGAGCGAGACGCAGCAGGGTGAATGAGTGGGACCAGCCAGTCGTGCTGGTCACGGTCGCGCGCCAGACCGCCTTGCCGTCCGGCGTCGGTTGCAACATGCCGTGATCCTGCAGCACGTTGAAGACGGCGGTGTTGCTCGCGGGGATGCCGTCGACGCCTAGTGACAGCAGGTGCGCACGCAGCTTGTCCGAGACCGTCTTGCTTACCAGCCACAAGGCATCCTCGGTGATCCAGCCATCGGAGGCTTCCGGCTGGTTCAGCTTCAACTGTTCCTTGAGCAGGTAGCGCAGCCCGTCGAGCAACTTGCGCTGCAGCGCATGCTTGTGTGCAGCCATGGCGCGGGCCGGATCGCCGCCCAGTTCCTGGGCCACCGAAGCCCGGTCGGCCTGCACGACAAGTTCGCCCAGCACGCCGGCGCGCTCGTACTGGCCGGCCAGGACGTAGAGCAGCGGTCCCCACAGGTCGGGATAGCCACTGAGCCAGTCCAGGGCATCACGGTCGAGCAGTTGACGGTAGAGTAAACCTGTCGCGGCGCTGTGGAGCCGATATTCCCGATCGTCGCGGTAGCGGAAGCGGTATGGCTGGTGCAGCGGGCCGTGCCAGGGGTGCCACAGCGAGCCGTCGGACAGTTCGACGTGCAGATCGACGGCGATCTTGCCGATGTCGTGCAGCAGCGCGGCATAAGCGACTGCGGCAGTCCAGGCTTCAGACTGCGCCGCCTGGTCTTCGGGACTGCCGCCAATGGGCAGCAGATGGGACTGCCGCAGCTTGAGCGCATAGGCGACGATCTCCAACCCGTGATCCAGCATGCCGCCGGGGTAAGCGTGGTGATGGCTTTCCGATGCGGGGAATTGTTGGACCAACTCGGCGTAGTGCTCCAGCGGCGTGCGGTATAGGGTGGCGAACTGCCGCCGCGACAGCGACGTGCGCTGCCAGATGTGTTCCAGCAGCTTCTGCCGGCGCGGTGTTGCCAGCAGCGATGCGGCCGATTCGGGCCGCAGCAACCCTTTCGGGAGGTCGGTGGCGGGCGCTGGCGACGGGGCAGCGACCGGGGGCCGTTTTCGCTGGAACAGGGAGAGCATGCGGGTGTCCTCTGGGGGGCCGGCCGGGAGGCCTTTTCGCCTTTTCGAGGTAGGGCCTTTCCCCTTGCACCCCATTCCCTTGCCGTTTCGGCCCTTTGGCCTTTAACCGTTTCGGTATAGCCGGGCCTGGGTTGCGTCTCCAGCGTCAATGTGGAACCCGCACGAATGGATTGGACGGAGACCTGGCGCTGGCCCCTGCCTATGCTGCGGGGACGCTACCCCCGGCAGGTAGGCTCTCGCTCAGGCGACTAAGTTGACAAATGCGACAAGGGCGACTAAAGTGAATCCTGTCTCAAACCTGCTTGGGAGATGACCATGCCCACCGCCATTGAATTCATTGCCGATCGTCTGCCGCGCGTCACCGTGGAGGACGTGCGCCGTTTCGCGGATACCGTTGAAATCCGGGATGCGCCGGCTTTCGCGGCCGAGTTGCAGGCGTTCATTCACGAGCGCGTGGAGGCGGTAAAACTGCCAGCCAACCTCGAAGGCGAAACGGTGGAGCAGGCCCTGGCGCGCAAGGCGGCCGCGCTGCGCACCGAAACGCGCTGGACCCCGACTGAAACCGACGTCCAGCGAGGCCGCGCCGTGTTGCTGGAATCCTTCAACCAGCCGCACAACCTGCCGATCCCCGAGTACGCCAAGCTGGCGGACAAGTCGCGCCAGCAGATCTACAAGGACATCCTCGCGCGCCGGCTGCTGGCGCTGAATGTGGGGCCGCGCGGCCAGAAGCTGCCCGACTGGCAGCTCGACCCGGTGAAGCAGCAGTTGACCCAAACCGTGCTTCAAGAGGTCGAGGGCATCGACCACTGGACGATCTACCGCGCACTATCCGAACCGCTCGAAGGCTTGGGCGGACGCTCGCCGGTGGATGCGGTGACGCATGGCACAATCGATGACGTGGCCGAAGCGGTGTTCAACGTGCTGGGCGTCCAGGTGCATTGAGGCAAGACCGCCATGAGCCGCGAACTGCCCTTGTTCTTGATCGATGCGGGTGAACTGCTCCAGCATGTGAGCCGCGTCGTCTATCGGGGCAGCCCGCTGTACTATGGCCGCAGCGGCACCAATCGCTACGACGACCCGGCGCGGACCTACGGCGTGCTCTACCTGGGCCGCGACCTGTCCACGGCGCTGATGGAGTCGGTGTTTCACAAGCACCAGTGGCTGGCGGACGAGAAGCGCTCGATTGCGCTGAAGGAAGTCGAGAGCCGGCTCGTGCGGGCCGTGGGGGTCCTGGACGACGTGCGCTTGGCCGATCTCACGGCCGAGGGTGTCATGGCGGGTTACTTCGGCCTGAACCTGGAACAGTTGGCCAGCCGCGACTACACGCACACGCAGCAGGTGTCCGCCCAGGTGCATGCGATGCTCGGCGATGATGGCCAGCCGCTGTTCGACGGGGTGCTCTATCCGTCGCGCAACAACTATCCCGCCAAGAGCATCGCCCTGTTCGAGCGTGCGGCAGCAAGAGTCGGCGTTGTCGATGACATCGACCTGGTGGACCATGTGGACTGGCCGCGCTTCGTTGCCACGTATCGCGTCGGCGTGGAGCCTGATCCCGGGCCGGTGGAACCGGATGACGAAGCGTCCTGAAGCGGCAAGAGAGCACATTGAAGCCCCAAACAGAATGAAATGGACCAAACTGGAATAGGCATCCCTCTGTAGCAGGAGACGACCATGAACACCACGACCCGCATCAGCACCGCAGAACGCCTCGGCCGCACCTTTGGCCGCGGATGGCGCGCCTACGCGCGCGGCGAACGTCGGGCGTCGAACTGGTTGGTGTCCAAGGGGGTGCCGGCGGCCGTTGCCACCGCGCTCGTGTGGGTGGTCAAGCTGTCTGTGGTGGGATTGCTGCTCTACGTTGCTTTTTGGTTCGCACTCGTGTTGTTGGGCGTCGTGGCGGCGGCGTGGGCTGCTGCTGCCAATACCTCTGACGAGGACGAGTGGCCTTTCACCGATCTCACAGAACTGCGCAAGACACCGGGCTACGATCCCAATCTGTACAACGATACGTCGCACGAGTTGTACACCGACGACTGACGGACTCCGGGCTACTTCAGCTTGCCTCCCGTGAGTGCCCCAGCCCCCTTGCCCCCGGCTTGGCCGGCGCTCTTGCTCCCGTCCGACAACCCCTGAATGGCATGTCCCGCCCGAATTCCAACCCAGGTCAGGCTTGCCAGCCAGAATCCTGGCAGCACCAGGAACATCGTGCCCGCGACGAACATCAAGAGCATGTCGCCGAACGCATTGTTCAGCCCCACCAGCGGGTCGAAGTTCGTGTGTGGCCGGTTCCAGCCAAAGCCCCAGCCATAGAGCGCATCGAGGATAGTGCTGTCGATCCAGCGAGCGAGCTGGAACCAGAAATCCACGAAGAACAGCGCGAATTGCACGACGCTGACCGTGACGACCGTCTTCAGGTCATAGGTGCCCACGACCAGCACGAGCGGGATGCAGATGACCAGCGCCATCTTGAGCAAGGCGAGGACCATGGGTAGAGACTGTCTCACGACGTCCATGGCGGGAAACGCGGCAATCGCGCCGACGGCCATCCCAACGTCTCCCGTGGCCCGTGTCACGATGTTCGGCAAGGTCTTGTCGATCTGGCCTCCGTAGTCCGTATAGACGCTGCCCTGGTTCAACTTCTGCTGCCGCGGTGACGCGATGGCTCGGATCACCGAGTCGTCCACCTCGGCCCGGCTCAGGAACCCGGCCCAGCCCGCCAGGCGACTCAACAGGCTCGGGTCCACCTGACCCAGCAGGCGTGCCCGCAGGCCGTTACTTCCATCGCTCCACCACTGGCGGCAGGTCGGGTAGCCGCCACCGCTGGCCACCTGCGCAAGCCCTGCGTCGCGGGTGCTGTCATAGGGCCAGTCCTCGCGTGGGGTGCTGGAACGGTATGTGTCGTAGTAGCCGTTCGTGTCGGTGAAGAACCGCGATCCGATCCAGGTCACGTCGTGCATCTGCTGCTCATCGAGCTGAGGGCGCTGCATGAACAATTTGGCCCGTGCAGGCCCATAGCAATCCCGCGAGAAATCCGCTACTTCCTGAGCCAGCACCGGGTCATCGATGCGCGTAGCGTCGATCTCCATGCGCATCTGCCGCAGGTCCGTGCCGCACGGGATCGCTGCCACCGAAGCGCCCGTGACGGCGCGCGAGAGCGCGTGCATGAACGCCCACCACACCGGCACCTTCGCCGACTGGTTGTTGATGGTGCTGAAGGACTGCGACCAGCCGGTATCCCCGGGCTGCGCCACGCTGACCTGGCACTGGGCCGAGCGCGAGCTGTCGTACTGGATGGTGTTCAGGTCCACGTCGATGAACGGAATGCCGGCGAACATCACCACCACGATGGCGACGAAGACCCGGTTCTCGATGCGGGCGGCGCTCAGCACGCCTTTGTTGCCCTCGTCGGCGCCTTCCGCACGGGCCTTCAACCACTCCTGCACGATGATGGCGACGAAAGGCAGCGCGAATACCCCGCTGGATACGAGGACCGCCCAGATGCCGTTGTTGACGATCCAGGACACGAGGGTTAGGTAGTACTCCAGGTAGTCGGTCGTGAAAAGCGTCATGGCCTCGATCCCCTCAAGCGGCCTGCATCAACAGGCTGGCTTCCAGCGCCACGATGGCAACAATGCCGGCGACCTCAGCGCGAATCAGCCGGCGTCGGGCCAGCGTGCTGTCCTCGCGCGCCAGCAGCCGCCGCCGCATCCAGACCCAGCCGCAGGCCGTCGCCCCGTACAGGAACAACCGCCACACGAAGAAGTAGCCCGATGCGGCCGCGAGCCACCGCTCCCAGCCGGCCACGCTGCCAACGAGATAGATGCCGGCGATGTTGGCGCCCACCGCAGCGGCGACGATCACGGCCGCCCACAGCAGTGCTTTCGCCGCACGCCGGCTGATGAGCCAGCGCAAGGGGCGCCAGGCCATGCGCTCCGCGCTCATGGCCGGCCTCCCGGATTGCCCTTCTGCAACTGGTCGAGGCGGTCGGGCACCGGATCGCCCTCATAGATGCCGCGCGAGCCTGCCGCGCGCGTGCCATGGCGCTGGATGATGGCCATCGGCGAGTTGTTCGCCAGCTCGCGCCGCAGTTCAAGTTCGGTCTTGAGGTTGCGGATCTCCCGGTCGAGCGTGTCGCTCTCGTGGTTCACGGCCTCGACTGCCAACTCGTTGGCTGCCACGTTGGGCTCTTTCTTGCCGGTGAGCAGCGTGCGCTGGAGCAGCAGTGCCTTCTCCAGCACCGACGAAAGCGCCACCTCGGACGCGAGGCGCCGCGCCAGCAGGTCCTGGTCCGGCTCGTCGCGCAGCGCCTCGATGACGCCGCGCGTGATCGGCAGCGACGTGCTGCCGGCCTCGCGCAAGTTCTCGAAGGTGGTGTTGCGCACGCCGGAAACCAGTTCCTGCAAGACTTCCAGCTTGGCTTCGTACTCCTCCTGGATCAGCGGCGTCAGCCCGACGCCGGGCACCGTCTCGGTCTTGGTGCAGGAATCGCACGTGCGCTGCACCTGTTCCCCGAGGACCCGGGTGGCCCATTCGGTCGCCTGCTGCGGCGACGTCCAGGTCTGGCAGGACAGGCTCGCGCAACTGGTGGACGCGATGGAGGATGTGTCCGTCACGCCGCGCCCGTTGACCAGGTTGTAGCCCGCGCGGGTGACGTCGCCGACCACGCGGATGGCGGACTGGCCTGCGCCACCGGCATTGCTGCCGCCCACCCAGGGAAGGCCGTCGTTGCCGCGGCGCGTCTCGGCCTGCTCGACGGCCGACACGGCATCGTTGCTGCCAACCGCGTCACGCAAGGCCATGCCTTCGGCCATCTGGCTCCAGCCAAGCTGGCCACCCGCAGTCTCGGCCATCTTCTCCGCCATGGCGCGGCACGTCAGCTTGGAGCGGTCGAAGTCCAGCCGCGCCTGCAGCACGCCGTTGGTCAGCAGGTTGTACAGGCCCGGATCGGCGCGCTGAATGATCAGCGCCGGCAGCGATGCAACCGCGCTGGTCGCGCTCTGGATCACGTTGCTCATGATCTGCTGAAAGCCGTTCGTGATGCCGTTGAGCTGATTGCGCAGCGTGGTCTGGATGCTCATGTCGCCGCAGATCAGGTTGCTGTTCCACCCCACGCCGACCCCGATGGAGCGCATGCCGGCCGCGCGGCCCATGGACACCGCACTGCCACCGCCGATCGAGTACATGACGTCATCGCCGAGGACGGGGCCGCTGTTCTGGTATCCGACCTGCGCCCACGCCAGGCCGCAGACCAGAGCGAGCGGGCCGGCCAGCGCCTTCGGGCGCAGCAGGCGGCACGCCTTGGCGGAAAGGTTCATCGATTCAGGACGCTTCATCGTGGCACCTCAGAGGAAATCGACGCTGCCCAGGAACACCTGCCCGCGGCGTTCGCAGCACGCATAGGGACGCCACAGCGCCCAGGCGTAGTCGCCTTGTTGGGCCTGGGTCAGCGTGCCGCTGTGCGGGAACACCACGCAGGTGTTGGACAGGCGCGGCGTCAGCTCCTGCCACTTGCCCGTAGAGGCATCACCCTCCATCAGCGCGCCGGCCGGCCAGTAGCCGTCGCGGGCGTTGGCAAGCAGCGGCTGGTACACGTGGATCTGCCCGCGGCGCGTGACGACATCACCGGCGCGCTGGGCCACGACGGCCCCGGATTTGTAGTCATCGGTCTGATGCAGGAAGCCGCCGCGCGGATAGACATTGCCCCAGAGGTTCATCGTGGTGCGCGCACCGACCTCGCGCATGCCCGGAATCAACGCCTCCGGGTAGGCCATTTCAGGCACGTTGTAGCGCCAAGCCAGCGTGTCCAGGGTGCTGAGTAGATACGGCATGAAGGCCGTGCCCGCGCCTTGGCAGAAATAGCCCGACGACGATGCGAACTGGTTGAATACCTCGCCGCCAGGATGGCCGATGACATCGCTGTTCTTGAATTTGGCGAGGTTGTTTTCGTGGTCTTCGTTCGTGGTCCCATCCCCACCTGCCTGTGCGGATGGGTTGGGCGTGCTCATCGCCTGCACCTCGACCCAGGGGTTCTCTCCGGTGTTGCTGTAGCTGGAGACGACCGCATCGGGCACGTAGTGCCGGACCTTGGTGGATGTGCGCACCGTGCAGCCCGTCCAGGTGCAGTAGAGCCAGTAGCAGATGCCCACCACCCGGTACTCCAGGCAGTCCGGCGACATGACGGAGGACACGATGGTGGCGGTGTTCAAGGCGTAGCTGCCCGTGGCGCTGATCAGCAGCAGCGAGGCCACGGCGACGCGCAGGCGGCGCAGCAGGTCGAATGGGCGATGGGTCACGGCTGCGTCCTCCGGTGTTGCTCGATGCGCGCGACGGCCCGGGCCACGTCCGGCTCGCCATAGACCACAAAGCGTTGATCCACCACGACGGCCGGGATGGTCGTGACACCCAAACTCCATGCGTCGGTGACGCCCTGGTAGGCGGTGCCGATGCGGCGCTGAAGATCGGTGCCGCCTTGCTTCAGGCGTTGCCGGACGATGGCTGCTGCCCGCTCAGGGTCGGCTGGAAGATTCGCGGAAAGCTCGGCCTCGATCCGGGGCGTTTCGCCCAACTCGATCAGTCGCTCGCCGCCCATGGTCTTGACCGGGTGGCGGCTGTCGGTGACGACCACCACGTCGGCGGCGAAGGTGGCCGGGCTGAACACCGCCAGAGACGTCGGCAGCGCCACGGCCAGGCCAAGGGTTCGCCAGCCTGGTGCGAACCGGGTAAAAGCTGCTGGCATGTCATGTGCCCCGGAAGTTGATCAGGGCCATAGTCAAACGCCGAACCCCAGGCGGCCCCAACAAACAATGCGCATCGCGGCCACCCCGCATACCTGCTTGCGTCGCCGCAAAGAAAAAAGCGGAGGCCGAAGCCTCCGCGCTGATCAACGAAGCAGTGCAACCCTTACAGCAGGCCGGACTCCGCAAAGGAGAACGGGGCACCCTGGCCGACGATGATGTGGTCCAGTACCCGCACATCGATGAGCGCCAGCGCGGCCTGCAGTTGCTGGGTCAGCATGCGATCCGCGCTCGACGGCTCGGAAATGCCCGAGGGGTGCTGGTGCGCGAAGACCACCGCGGCGGCCTTCAACTCCAGCACACGCTGCACGACGACACGCGGATAGACCGAAGTCGAGTTGATCGTGCCCCTGAACAACGGCTCGTAGGCCAGCACCTGGTGCATGCTGTCCAGGAACACCGCGGCGAATATCTCATTGGGCTCGGCGACCAGCTTCACGCGCAGGTAGTCGCGCACGGCCGTGGGGTCGAGGAGTTTCGCACCCGCTTTGAAAACCCGCTTCTCCAGCAGTGCAATGGCTTGCTGGATGATCCAGTCCTCGTGTTGGGCAGCGATGGCGGAAAGCGACTCCAGGCAGGAGTCATTGACGACGAAAGACATGGCGAACCTCCAGACGGTGAGATCGGAGGGCGCGCGCCCTGGGAGGGCAAGCCCTCCTGGGGAACGAACAAGGTGCATCCATCACCGCGGCAGCGGTGATCGTTCGCGGCCAGGATGCGAGGCGAACGGGTTTCGGTCAGCGCAGTGGACTGCGCCGTAGCCTTGAAGACCGGGGCTACCTGGGCATGTCGCCGACGACGTCGGCAGGCATTTCCGATGTAGTAGGTGTGGCGGCGGGATCGCCGGCCGCGAGCATGTCCATGGCCGACAGCAAGGCATCGCCCTCGATCGGACCCTGCAGTAGGATCGCCTTGCCGGTTTCGCGATCGTGCAGCCGCAGCGACGGCGTGGCGGTCACGCCGCTGCTCGTGGCTTCCGCCGTCTGGGTGCGGATCGGCGCCTCGGGCCGTTCGCTCGCCAGACACTGCTCGATGGCTGGCGTAAGGTCGGGGTACCGCAGGTCCTCGGGCAAGCCCTGGCCGTCGCTGCGCGTGTGGGCATAGACCCACTCGACAGCCTGCCAGAAGGCGGCATGGCCGCCAGATTCGCCGGCGCACTCCGCCAGGCTCGCTTCGGCAGACGCGGCCGGCTCATGCGCGGCCAACGGGAGGTGGTGCCATTGCAAGGCCACGTCCGCGTTGCCGGCCACCCAACGCTTGAGCACTGGGAAATAGGATCGGCAGAACGGGCATTCGAGGTCCGCGTAGAGCGTCAGCGTGAAACGCCCTTCCGGATTTCCCATCTGCCACGGAGGCCCGGCCACCTGCGTCACGCTGACCGGCGTTGAAGTCTGGGGAGTGGACTTGCCAGAATAGCGGGACACGAGCCAGATCAGCAGCAGCGCTACCAGCACGGCGGCCAACACCCAGGGCCAGCTGAGCCTCCAGCGCCGACGGCGGAACGCCTGTACCTGCATCGGAATGGATGGGCGTTTCTGTTCCATGGCGTTCTCCGGTGTACGGCAGATTCAGGGCAGGTCCAGGGTCGGCGACTCGATGCCACGTGCCCGGTCGATCTTCTCAGCCACCTTGAAGGCGGCATCCAGCTCGCTGACGCCGTGCTGCTGCATGAGCTGGTAGCGTTCTGCCTTCTCCTCGGGCTCGGTTTGCGCGAGCGCGAGGTAGAGACTTGGCGGCACGGCGCGGAACAGCACTTCCATGCTCTTGGAGAGGATGACGCCCTCGGTGAACTTGCCCGCTTCCTTGCGTGCGGAGAGCATCAGCGCCTTCTGCGCCGGCGAGAGTTCGCGGAACCTGGCGATCTTCTCCACTTCGTCCGGCGGCATCGACAGGCACACCCACCACTCGATCATGTTGAGCATGGGCTCTGCGGCGCGCGGCAGATCGTCGATGTTTTGCGTCGCCAGCCAGAACCAGGCGCCCAACTTGCGCCACATTTTTGTAATTTTCACGACATAGGGCGCGAGCAGCGGGTTCTTGGTGATGATGTGACCTTCGTCGGTCACGTTGACGATCGGCCGGCCCAGGTACTGGTCGCGCTCGGCGATGTTGTTCACCGTGCTGATCAGGCTGATGTAGGCGATGGAGAGCTGCGCGTTGTAGCCCTCGCGGGCATAGGTCGCCAGATCGACCAGCGTGATGTCGGCCTCGGGCCACGGCGTGCCGTCACGGTCGAACATCTCGCCGTCCGTGCCTTGGCAGAACATGTCCATCGCGTCCGCCATCTCCAGCAGCCGCACGCGCCGCATCTCGGGCAGCGTCGGGTCCTGGCCACGGGCGCGCAGCGCGTTGCGCACGTCGCGCGTGAGCACGGTGCGCTTTTCGGCCACGCAATGTTCGGCGGCGTCGAGGATGCACTGGCGGATCAGCGAGCGGTCGGCCCGCGTCATCCGCGCTTCTTCCTTGTCTTCGCCGCCCGTGATCATCAGCCGCGCTGTGATCTCCAGTTCGCCCAGCACGTCGCGCTGCTCGTCCGCTTCCATGGCCGAGGCATCGGGGGGCAGGTCTTCGTCCAGCGCGTCGGCATCGAGCGTCTGTACGTCGCTGGGCGTTTCGATCAGCCGGCGTGCGTCGGCGAACGGCGCCAGGCTGATGCCCGATCCGGGGGCCAGCTTGACCCGGTTCACGGTCAGGCCCAGGCGCCTGGCGAAGTCGCTGAACAGGCCGAAGCTGTTGCCGGCTTCCACGATGAAAAGCCGCGGCCGGTAGATGGCCGTCACCTGGTTCAGCAGGTTGTTGAGCGTGGCGGACTTCCCCGAGCCGGTGGGGCCAAATAGAAACAGATGGGCATTCATCTGCCGATCCAACCTGTTCAAGGGGTCGAACGTAATCGGGCCGCCGCCGCGATTGAACATCGTGATGCCGGGATGCCCCGTGCCCTGGGCGCGGCCCCATACTGGCGACAGGTTCGCCGCGTGCTGGGCGAACATCAGTTGCGTGTACCACCGGCGCCGGTCCTTGCCGGGGTTGTAGCAGCACGGCAGCCAGCGCAGGTAGCTGTTGAGCGGCGCCACCTCGTCGTCCTCGCGCACCGGCTGCAGGCCGGCGTTGAGCATCACGTTCGCGAGGTCCAGGCCGCGCCGATCCAGTTCCGCCTCGTCGCGCCCGCGTAGGTAGAACGCCAGAGTGCCCCGGTAGAGCTTGTGCGCGCTGCCGATCAGGGAGCGGGCTTCATGCACGTCCTTGAGCGTCTGCTCCGACGCCAGCGTCTCGCCCACAGCTTTCTTCGCCAGAT
Organism: Stenotrophomonas maltophilia D457; assembly: GCF_000284595.1. Lineage (GTDB taxonomy): Bacteria > Pseudomonadota > Gammaproteobacteria > Xanthomonadales > Xanthomonadaceae > Stenotrophomonas > Stenotrophomonas muris. The sequence goes on from NC_017671.1 coordinate 1,688,235, forward strand.
GGTTGAGGTCCGATTCGAGGACGTCCTGCGGCGTGGCCACCATGGTGAGACACATCAAGGTGTCCTCGGGCATCTGGTCGAACAGCGTGTTGATCGCGTCCCCCTTGCGGGTCTCGCCGGTCAGGTGCCCGGTGCCGGGCGGCATGCGCAGCCGGTCGGTGATCAGCACGCGGTGCGGCATGCCGTCGAAGTACCAGGCCCCTTGCGCCACGTCCGAGCGCGGCTGCCCAAAGAACAGCCGCTGGCTGAAATCCCGCCCGCTCGCCAGCTCGATCTCGCCGGCCTCGCTTTCCTCGGTACTGTCCGGATAGCGCGCCAACGCGTAGAAGCGCTCCCGGTCCTCCACCCCAGGCCCGAGCAGCGTGGGGCGCGGGTTGAACCACCGCAGCAGCCAGTCGTGGACGTCGGCCGCGACCATGCGCCGGGCCTGGATGCCGGCGTTCGCCAGGCCGCCGCACAGGCGGTCGCAGACGATGCCCAGCATCTGCTCGGGTGTCTGGCCGCGGCGGTTTGCCTGTCCCTGTCCGCTCGCGCGGCGGTACACCACCATGCGCACGCGCCGCGTCTGGCCGCGCCAGCGCAGCCGCGTGACCACCGTGTCCTCGAACAGGCCGCCGGGCTTGGCCACAGCGCGCAGGTGGTGGCCGAAGAAGCGCAGGTAGAACTCGGTGAACGCCGAGCCGCGCGCACGTGGCTGCACGTAATCGCGCAAGGTCTGCATGTACTGGTCGAAGCTCGGTTCGTCCTGGGCATAGAGCTGGAGCACCCACGGGTTCTCGTCCAGTTCATCGAAGCTGTCCTGAAGCGCGTTTTCCAGGGCGTCGCGGGCATGCGCGAGCCAGCCGGGTTCCCGGCCTTCGGTGCCCAGCGGCACCAGCTCGTAGAAGGCGGCCACCGATTGGCCGTCCTCCAGGAGCATCGATTTCGACTCGGGCAAGAACTCCACCCAGGGCAGCAGTTCCACGAAGGACGGTGCGACGTCGTACAGCGCCTGCTCGTCGGCCACGGTCGCCGGCTTGCGGCCCTGGACCGCGGCGCCGGGTTCGGGGATGCCGGCTTGCTGCAAGGCCTCGACGTGGCGCTGCCAGCCGTCCGGCTGCTCGTCGGCGGCGGTGTCTTCGGCGCTGACGGCAGCCAGCTTCGGCCATGGAAGTTTCCACCGCATCAGTAGTCCTCCGTCCTCTCGCCAGGCATCGCGTACTGCACGCGCTGGTACAAGGGGAAAACCGTCGTGTAGCCCGGCACGGGAACGGGGTCGGTGCCGGCCAGGTGCGGGTACACGTACATCACGAGATCGGGATTGGGCAGACGCTGGAACTGGCGGTGAACCTCATTGCGCGCGGTGCGCGTGTAGCGCATCTGCTCGACAGGTGCGGCCTGCACGTCGGCGTCGGTCAGGGGCCGACGCAGGCTCTGGCGCGCATCGAGCAACTGGCGGCCGGCGTTCCGTCCGGCTGCGCCACCGCCGTCGCCGGCCTCCTGCTGCCAGATGTCCATCATCGTGCGGTCACCGTGGGTCAACAGCTTTTCCTTGCTGGTGGCGCAGCCGGCGAGCACCGCGACGGCGAGGGCCAGTGCTAGGCCACGGGCCAGGTTAGTCAAGTTCAAGGGCATGGCTTTCTCCTGCGCGGTGATCGACCTTGCGGCCTTCGGGATCGAAGTCGATGGCGAGCGGCTTTTCGAGGTGGACGGCAACCTTGGCGCCGGGTTGGACATAGACGGCGGCGAAGGCTTGGCCGTAGAGCTTGTTGACCCAGGCCGACATGTCCCGGACACCGCCCGCGAGAATCTGGCCGACCGCTTCTTGGCCGGTGATGCCCACGGTGCCGATGGAGCCGTCCGAGCCGACATAGGACATGCGGCCGCTGCCACTCTCGATGAGCGAGGCCACACCGGCACCGGCCGCGGTGATCAGGGCCTGCGAGCCGAGGTATTGCTGGGCGTTGCTGCGCCGCTCGCCGCTGACGCAAGGAATGCCGTGGGGATCGCTGATCCAGCCCAAGCCGTCGCGCTGTTGGTTGTTCTGCTGGTTGCCCTCGCGGTCTTCGGGGATCGTGCGAATCGTGCCGTCGTTGAAGACGAACGTGATGCTGCGCACCTGACCTCGCACGCACGAGAGCGTCCAGTCGCCCGAGGCGGTGCCGCTGAACACGGCGCCGGCCACGTCGGGAATGTCGATGCCATTGGCGGTCAGGTTGTCCGGCCCGACCAGAACTTTGAACGGATAGGGATCGTTGACCGTGCCGTCGATCGGCACGCGGCCGATCAGGGCCGTCATCGCCACCGATCCCATTAGCGTCGAGTTGGTCGGCACGGTATAGACCGGCTTGGCATTCTTGACCCCGGCGGCGCGGGCGCCCGCGTTGGCCACGGTTTCAGCGGTGGTTTCGAGCGTGCTCTGCGCCGGGCCGAAGCTCGTGGGGAAGCTCATGCCGCCGCTCGCGCCACGCCCCCCCGTTGCGCCCCTCGGCGGGCTTTGCGTCGTCCGGCTCGACCCACCGCACGCCGCCCTCCATGCCGGCCTCGTCGCCGCCCTGCAGCCCCAGGCCCACGGGCAGGTCCGCATGGCCGCCGCCGCGCCCGCCGATGCTGTCCAGGCGCCGCTGCAGGTCGGCGAGCAGCCCTTCGGTCTGCTGGCGCGCGCTGGCCGCCTGCTCTTGGTCGCGGCGCAGGTTGGACCGCTCGGATTCGAGCGCCGAGTTGATGCGCTGGTCGATGGAGTTCTCGCGCTGGCGCAGCCGCTGGTTCTCTTCACGCTGCGACTTGTTGTCCGAGAGCGCGGTCTGAAGCTCGGTGCGCAACTGCTTCACTTGGGCAACGAGCGTCGCCACGGTGTCGCGCGGGGTGTCGCCTTCGATGCCCAGCGCCTTCATTTCCTCGGGCGTGAGCTGGGCGCCGTTGTCCGCCACGGGTGGCGCCGTGCCGCCTCCACCCGAGAACAGCCGGATACCGGCGAACAGCACCAGGATGGCGACAGGGATCATCAGCCACTTGAGCAGGCCGTTACTGCGCATGGCGGGCCTCCTTGGCGTTCTCGTCGCCGTCCGGCTGCGGCAGATGCACGGCAGGGTCGAAGCGGTGAATCGCCGGCAGCAGCGACTGCGCGAGGCCGCGGCCGCGCGTGACCAGGTACAGCACGGTCGTGTCCTCGGTCGTGCCGCGCGGGCCCAGCGCCTCGTGCTGGAAGGTGGCGGTGAGGAAATCGCCTTGCAGCACGCGCGGGTCGAGCGCGACCCAGTCGGCGCCGGTGTTGGTGAGGCGCACGGCAGTCACCCATTGGTCTTCCAGGCGCCACGACGCGAGCACGGCCGCGCGCACCGGCAGCGTTGGCATCAGTGTGTCCAGGTCGAGGTCGCGGGGAAGGTTGACCCGCATGACGCCCGGAAGCGGCTCGACGGTGCGCAGCGGTGCGTAGAGGTTCTGCGCGGCGAAGCGCGTCAGCACGACAGGGACCGGAGTTTCGCGCCGCGCGGTCCGCGCACCTGCCTGGCCCTGGGCGCGTGCCGGGGCCTCGGCACTGTCGGCCTGCTCGCCATAGCGTCCCGGTGCGCTGTCACCCTCGACGATGCGCACCGGCTCCAGCTCGGCTTCCCCGTCCTTGGGCGGTTCGGCTGCGATGTCCAGCAGGATCAGCGCGCCCGTGTCGGCGTCCTGCAGTTGCAACCGCGTGGGCTCGATCGGCTCGCTGGCACGCAGGTACACCGCGCCGCCCGCACTCTGCACGCGCAGGCGTTTGCCCACGCCTGCGGGCACGCCCACGCGCACGTTCCGGTCGATGAATACGATGCGTTCCTGACCGACCTTCAGCGGCACTGCCAGTGGCATGCGTTCCCAACGCAGGATCTCCACCGCCTGGGCGACGGGTGCCGCGGCCACGGCCAGTAGCCCCAGCAGCGCGAGTACAGGATGCTTCATGGGGTGTTTCCTCCTTGAGGCGCTTGCGGATTCAGGTCACTCGGCGCCGGGCGCGCCGGCTCCGGTGCACTGATGCGCTGGGGCGCGCCTTCGTAGCAGTCCAGCGCCAGGCCGAACGGGTTGCGGGCGGGATCGACGTCCACCCGCGTGACCTTGATCGGATAGCGCACCAGGGCGCGTTTGACCTGCTCGGCGCCGTAGTACTCGTCCGCCGTGATGTCCAGCGTCACCACCCAGTCGCGATCGGATACGGTGCGCACGCGCGCCGTGGGGTCGTCGCCATAGCCGCGGCCGGGAATCTCGTAGATGCCGCGCACGCGCTGACGCAGCTCGCCCGTGGAGCGGCGGTAGTCATAGTCCGCCCGCAGGAAGGCCTGGCAGGACGGGGTGAGGTACGGCGAGAGCGTATGGAGGTTGCGCGAGTAGTCTTCTTCGCCATTGGTCGGCCAGCGGTTCAGCGTCTGGAACACGTAGAACGTGAACGCATAGACCGATTCGGGCGGCACTTCCCACCACTTGCGGGTACTGCCAGAGCGCAGGTCGGGCGGGACGTGGATGGTCAGGTCGCGCGGCGCGCTCCACCAGCCGCCGCCCATGACCAGGGCGACAATGACCAGCGCGCCCGCGCCCAGGCGCAAGGTCTTGATGTGCGCCTGCAGGTGGGCGATCTCGTTCTTGAAGCGGCTCATCGCATGCTCCTGCGGGTGGACCAGAAGCCCGAGCGCGAGATCAGCACGTGGCCGCCCACCCAGCCGGCCATCAGCGGATGGCGCGTTGCGATGCGCCACTGCAACTGTCGATACAGCCAGGTGTCGGGGCGCCCACGCTTGAGGCGGCGCAGGATGCCGCCGCCGATGAACACGCCCAAGGCCACGCCCAGGACAACGAACGTCGGTGCGATGGCGATCGTGCGGAACACCCACGAAAGCGGCGCGCCGACCAGCAGGCCGGCCGCGCCGGACAGGCCGCAGCAGATCCACAGCTCGTCGGCGGTGAGGCCGCGCACGACCACGGGATGGCGGTTGAGCCGGTGCGGAAGGAACGTGACCGTCCCGTCCGCACGGACGTGCTGCTGCTCGGACATACCGGCCTCGCTTACAGGATGCCGGTGGCTTCGGTGAGCAGCCAGATGCCGATCACGAGCAGCACGGCGCCGATGGCGACCGTGAGGCCGAATTGGCCCCACGTCTTGCGGCCGGTGTGGATCTCCGCGTAGGTGCCGTAGGCGTGGTAGCAGACGCCGATGAACATCGACGCCACCACCAGCAGGGCCACGAGCATGATGATGTCGTAGCCGTAGTTGCGGATGGTCTCCATGATGCCGTTGCCGGTGCCGCGCGTCGGGTTCTCCAACTGCGGCAGACCTTGCGCGAACGACAGTGCGGGCAGCGCGGCGGCGCCCAGGGCCACGGCGGCGCGCTGGGCAAAACGGGAAGTGAGGTTGCGGTTGTGCATGGTCGGGCCTTTCATGTCAGGACAGGAGGAAGAAACTCAGGACGAGGTACATCGCGACGAAGCGGATGCAGACGCCGAGGAACTGGCGCTGGTTGAGGCGGCTCTCGGACCACCCCACATAGGCCGTTCGGATGGCCCAGACGCCCCACACGAGCAGGACCGCGAACACGACGCCGACCAGGACGGTCGCCATCGCGGAAGGCGCGATACCGCTGTTGGCTTGAAATGCCGAGACCTGGGCGCCGTTCATTGCTCGCCCTCCGCAGTCGTCTTCGGCGATGGCGAAGCGGCCCGCTCGGTGCGGTAGTCGCCGGCCAGTTCGGAGGGGTCGCGCGGCTGAGCGCGTGATGGCGTCAGGTGGAACTGGATGCCGGCGCGCACGCGCGCCAGGTCAGCCAGCAGCCGTGGGTAATCGAAGTGGTAGCGCTCGCCCGGCTGGATGGGGGCATGCGCGGCGCTGTCCGCGACGGTGCGTTCCAGCGCGTCGAGCTGGCGCAGCGCGGCGACCAACTCCTGGCGCTGCGCCGGGGACTCGGCCAATGCCATCGGGGACTGGCCCAGCACGAGGGCCGTCACGAAAAAAGTGGGCACGCCGCGATGCGCGGCGCGCAGCCAGATCGAAGCCACCATCGCGCCATTCCTGTGTGATCAGCAATGGGTTGATCGTGGAGATCAGGGCTGTTTCAGGCCGCAAACAATAGGAACTGGCGGACGACCGGATTGGGCATGCTGCGAGCGAACCTACAAAAGCACGGGTCGCGCTTCGATTATTGCGTTTTTCGAGTATTTCGAATATGATCGGCTCTGCAACCGTTTTCGCTTAGGAGCTACCCATGACCACCGCCACTGCCCAATCCAAGATGACCCTTCCCGCCGCGGGAGAGGTGAAGGCAGCCGTCCAGGGTCAACGTGCCTTGGCGGCTTACCTCGCAACCCAGTTCGAGACGCAGCACATCCAGATCTTTGATGACCACAAACAGGCTCATCAGGTGGAACTGCCTACCTCGGCTTTACGCCTGCTGGTCGACATCCTGGCCGAGTTGGCCGATGGCAATGCAGTAAAGGTGGTGCCCGTCCATGCAGAGCTGACGACCCAAGAGGCGGCGGACTTGCTCAACGTGTCCCGTCCCCATTTCGTCAAGCTGCTCGAAGATGGGGTGTTGGCATTTCATCGCACCGGCAAGCACCGCAGGGTGAGGTTCGCCGATCTGATGCAGTACAAGGAAGCGCGCGAGCGCGCCAGTGAGCAGGCGATGGCCGAACTCGCTCAGCAGTCGCAAGAGTTGGGAATGGGATACGAATGAGGCATTCCCCATTCACCGCCGTCTACGACGCGTGCGTTCTATATCCCGCGCCACTGCGGGATTTCCTGATGTGGCTCGGCCTGTCTGGCCGCTTCCGGGCGCGGTGGAGCCAAGCCATTCATGAGGAGTGGAAACGCAACCTGTTGATCAACCGCCCCGATCTCACCCGGGTTCAGGTCGACAGGACGTCGGATCTCATGGACCGGGCAATTCCGGACGGCTTGGTGGAGGGCTACGAAGCGCTCGTGGCAGGCCTGACATTGCCCGATCCGGACGACCGGCACGTCCTGGCTGCGGCGATTCGCTGCGGTGCGAGCGTGATTGTGACGTTCAACGAACGGGATTTCCCGAACGATCTGCTGGCTCCGTACGGCATCGAATCGCAGCACCCCGATGAGTTTGTGGACAACCTACTGGATCTGGACGCGGCCGCCGTGGTGTCGGCTGCGCAGCGCCAGCGTGCCCAACTCAAGCATCCGCCGATCGAGGTGGACCGCTATCTCGAAATCCTGCTGCGCCAGGGCCTTGTGCAAACGACCAAGGTGCTGGCGACCTATCGCACCATTCTCTGACCCGCCGAGAGCCACGGATGACCAAGAATCCTTCATCAGACGCCACTTTGCCGAAAGGCATCCATCGAAGCTGGAAGCTGCCGGACACGTCGCTGGGCGCCCTGTGGGATTCCATCGTCATGGACGAAGCTCTCAAGAAGCAGTTGCTGTCACAGGCGATCGTCAACTTCACGGTGCGCCCCAAGGTGGAGCGCACGGTACTCCCCCTGCACGGCGTGATCTTGTTGGTCGGCCCGCCGGGGACTGGGAAGACCTCCTTGGCACGGGGCTTGGCGCATCGTGTGGCCGAATCTTTTTCTTCTGCGAAGTTTCGATTGCTGGAAGTAGAGCCTCACACGCTGACGAGCTCTGCAATGGGAAAGACTCAACGCGCCGTGGCAGACCTGTTCTCGCAATCGATCGCAGAATCCGCAGCGGCGGGCCCGACGATCGTCCTTCTGGACGAGGTCGAAACGCTTGCGGCTGATCGAGCCAAGCTCAGCCTGGAAGCCAACCCGGTTGATGTGCACCGGGCCACCGACGCGGTGTTGGTGCAGTTGGACATGTTGGCCGAACGCAACCCGCATCTGCTGTTCGTGGCCACCAGCAACTTCCCACAGGCCGTCGACAGTGCCTTCCTATCTCGTTGCGACATGGTGATGGAGGTGCCACTGCCCGGCAAGGATGCCTGCAAGCAGATCCTGGTGGACTGCCTGAATGGCCTGGCAAAGACATTTCCGGGGATTGGCAAGCTTTCCTCGGCTCACCAGTTCGACGCGTGCGCTGGCGAGTGCGTCGGATTGGATGGTCGGGCCATTCGCAAGGTCGTAGCCAACGCCCTCGCGGCCGACCCGCAAGTGGCTATCGATCCGAACAAGCTTTCCGTAGAGCACCTGCGCAGTGCGATACGACAGGCAACGCAAATGCGCCTTCAAGGAGGGAAGCAAAAATGACCACCGTTGTCAGCCGGACGTTTCGCAGCTCGCCGCACCGCGATGCGTTGCAGACGTGGGATGCCATTGTCGAACTGCTCACTCAGGGCAAGGACGGCACGGCTCGCTCTGAACTCAGGGCCGTGGCGGGCGTGGCCGCCAGCTTGATCGCCGACCAGGCACCCAAGAGCGCGCCCATCGTTGCGACATGCGATGGACCACGGACCAGGATCTACTGCCTCTTCGACGAAGACGCGATCGATGGTGATGATGCCAACGAAGAAGTCTTGGGGTTCGAGCCGTTGAAGGGAGACTGGGGAGTCTCGCTGCCGTGTCCGAAGGAGCAGCTCGGCTGGGTGCAAACCGCGCTCAAAAAGCACAGTTCTCGCATCATTGCACGGGACTTGAGCCAAGGAATTGCCACGCAGGCGCAGGCCGATGCTGGACAAGCGCTGTCGCTCGACCTCGGAGGTTTCCTCAAGTCATGAGCACCGTCGCCACCTACTCGTACACGCACTCGGTTACCTATGTGACCGACAACATCCTCAAGAGCTTGAAAGACATCATCCTGCTCAGTGGGCTGGACCCCGAGCACTTCGCGGATCGCTGGGAGAGCAATACCCGAGCCATCAAGACGTGGCTCGGGACCGGTGATCTGCGCAAGGTGATTCTGGAGATCTACAACCCGGCAACCGACAAACTCGTGACCCGATGGGATATCGACATCGTGTATGGGTGGTCCGATGGCGACGGCAGCTTCTGGACAGATACCGAGCAGTTGAAGTACGCGATCAAGAAAGCTGGGCTGCTGCCATCGCAGGCCAAGTACAAGTTAATGCTCGATACAAAGCCAGGGCGGCCTGATGTGGAGGGGTGGAGCAAAGGAAGTTATCGCTCGACGGATGGAATGGTCAAGCAGAGCCTAGGCTCGACTGTCGAACACAGCGGCCTGGCGGGTCAGGCCGGATATTGGAGGCAACGCTGATGCTGTCGATCGATGAAGCTTTTCGCAAGTTCAAGTCGCGTCTGGAACTCAACGAACGCGAACAGAAGAATGCCTCGCAACGCCAGAACGAAGTGCGGGACTACCTGCAGACCAAGTTCGGCATTGCGCGCAGCTTCCTGACCGGGTCCTATGCTCGATACACGAAGACGAAGCCGCTCAAGGATATCGACATCTTCTTCGTGCTGAAGGACTCGGAGAAGCATTACCACGGCAAGGCCGCATCGGTAGTGCTGGATGATTTCCACTCTGCATTGGTGGAGAAATACGGTTCGGCGGCCGTGCGCAAACAGGCGCGCTCGATCAACGTGGATTTCGGTGTTCACATCGACGCGGAGGACAACACGGACTACCGGGTGGTCAGCGTGGATGCGGTGCCCGCATTCGACACCGGCGACCAGTATGAGATCCCCGATACGGCGTCCGGAAAGTGGATCAAGACGGACCCGGAGATCCATAAGGACAAGGCGACCGCAGCGCACCAAGCCTATGGCAATGAGTGGAAAGGTCTCGTGCGCATGGTGAAGTACTGGAACAACAATCCCAAGCACGGCGATCAGAAGCCGGTGAAGCCCTCGTTCCTGATCGAGGTAATGGCCCTTGAGTGTCTTTACGGCGGCTGGGGAGGATCGTTCGATCGCGAGATCCAGTCGTTCTTTGCCACGCTTGCCGATCGTGTTCATGACGAGTGGCCGGATCCCGCCGGACTTGGCCCGGCGATCAGCAACGATATGGATGCCGCGCGCAAGCAGCGCGCGCAGCAGCTGCTGTTCCAGGCGAGCCAGGACGCAAGCATCGCCATCGACCACGCGCGTCGTGGTCGCAATATCGAAGCGCTTCGCGCCTGGCGCGCACTGTTTGGCCCCAAGTTCCCACTGTCCTGATTCCATCGGCTTCCATACACGTCCCATCGAGGTACAGCATGTCCCAGTGGTCGCTTTCCCAGCTCCTGTCGTCCCTGCATGAAGACATCCAGCAGCGCTTGTCCGTAGTACGCAAGACCTTCGGTCACCCGGGTACGAAGGGGGATGCGAGCGAGAACGTCTGGATCGACATGCTGGATACCTATCTGCCCAAACGGTACCAGGCGGCGAAGGCGCATGTGGTGGACAGCCTGGGGAACTTCAGCCAGCAGATCGATGTGGTGGTGTTTGATCGGCAATATTCGCCTTTTATCTTCACCTACGAGAACGAGACGATCATTCCAGCCGAAAGCGTGTACGCCGTGTTCGAGGCCAAGCAGACGGCTGACGCGGGGCTTGTGGCCTATGCCCAGGAGAAGGTCGCCAGTGTGCGCAGGCTGCACCGCACGAGCCTGCCGATCCCGCACGCTGGCGGGACCTACCCAGCGAAGCCGTTGATTCCGATTCTGGGTGGCTTGCTCACCTTCGAGAGCGAATGGAGTCCTGCATTGGGCCCATCCATGGACAAGGCGCTGAACGCAAACCTCACCGAGGGGCGTCTGGACATCGGATGCGTTGCCGCCCACGGGCACTTTTTCTATGACCAAGCCAGCGGCGCGTACAGCTACACCAACGAAAACAAGCCGGCGACCGCGTTTCTTTTCAAGCTGATCGCGCAGCTTCAGTTCAGTGGAACGGTCCCCATGATCGATGTGGAGGCTTACGGTCAGTGGTTGACCAAGTGAGGGGTCGCTGTGGCAAGCATACGTTCGGAGTACCACCGGTTCCTGGCGCACTTGACGCAGCGGCACGTGCACGACGACGTGCGCCGGCTGGCGCACCTGGTGCTCGATCACCTGCAGCCACTGGCCGAGGTCGGTGCTGCACGCCGGGGGCGCTCCACGCGCTTGGCGCCGCTGGCCATCGCGCATCTGGCGCAGATGCCTGTCGCCTACGACGGGGACGCGCGCGGCCCCGAAAACGGGCCGGCGCTCGGGCGACTGCACCAGCTCGAAGTCGGGCCGTTTCGAGGATTCATGCGGCAGGAGACGTTCGACCTCAGCCATGACATCACCTTGGTCTACGGTGCCAACGGCACCGGCAAGAGCAGCTTCTGCGAAGCCTTGGAAGTGGCGATGCTCGGTTCGATCAGCGAAGCGCAGGCCAAGCGGGTCGACCAGCGGACGTACTGCAACAACGCTCGCCTGCGCCGCCACATCGCGCCAGTCCTGTCGTCTACGGCGGCGGGCGAGGCGCAGGCCGTCCAGCCCGACGAAGCTGAGTATCGCTTCTGCTTCATCGAGAAGAACCGCCTCGACGATTTCGCCCGAATCGCCGCGCGGACCCCGAGCGATCAGCGCCAGCTCATCGCCACCCTGTTCGGCGTGGACCAGTTCAGCGAGTTCGTGCGCGGCTTCAACCCCTCGCTCGATCAGGACCTGATGCTTGCCGGCGTGCAGGCGGCGCAGCTGGCGCAGCGTCGCCTGCAGTTGGCGAACTCCGAACAGACCATCGCCGCCTACCCGCAGAAGATCGCAGCGGTCGAGGGCCTGGAACAAGCTTTGGCGCAGCGCATGTCACCTGGCGCGACCTATCAAACCTGCGTGGACTGGCTGCTGGGTACGCCGCAGCAGCAAGGACGGCTACCGTATGTCCAGGCTCAGCTGGACGCCAACCCGCCTGCCATTCACGAGGTGACCCAGGCCCGCCTGCAAGCGTTGCTGGCAGAGGCCTACCGCGTCCAGGGACTGTGGCAAGCGTCTTCCGCGCAACTCGCGGCCCGCGCCGGCGAGGTGTCGTACGCGAAGCTCTACGAGGCCGTGCAAGCGTTGGCGGACGGGGCGACCGCGTGTCCGGCATGTGGAACCGAACTGGCCGCCGTGGCGCAGGACCCGTTCGCCAGGGCGCGAATGGGCCTGGAGCAGCTCGCGCAACTGGCCGTCCTGCAGCAGCAGGAGGCCGGGCATCGGACGCAGTTGAGCGAGGCGGTCCGAGCGCTGTGTGACGAAATGCGCCGCGTGGTGGCGGCGGCTGGGGTCGCTTGTCCTGCCGAATCGCAGGCCGCGGGCCTGCCACTGCTGCCTCCCACGTCGGCGGGCAATTGGCTCGGCGGCGGGGTGAATGGGGACCAGCGCGCCTGGCAAGCCCTCTTACGGATCGCACAGATCATCGAAGGCTTCGACGCGCAGGCGCGCGACGTGAATGCCCAGCGCGGCGCGATGGCCCAGGAGCGGGACCGCCTGCAACAGCATCAGCTGGAGATCGAACGGCTGCGGACCATGCGCACGACTGCGGATCAGGAGCTGGCGGCCGCCCGCCAAACCGTGGCCCAATTCGACGACGCGAACCGCGGCCTGATCCAGGCGGCCACGGACGAAATGCCGGTGGTGGTGCACCATCAGCGGGTCAAGGCCGCCTACGACGGCTTCCTGCCCGAGATTCAGGCATACCTGACCGCTCTGCCGGGGGTTCTGCTACAGGGGCTGGGAGACCAAGCCCGCCATCTCTACAACGCATTCAACCGGGCCGATCCGCCCGGCGATCTGCTGCACGCGCTGTGGTTGCCCGTGGCCGAGAACGGCAAGATCGAGGTGGAGTTCGCCGGCGAGCCGGGCGCGCGCTACGACGCGTTGATCGTCTTCAGCGAAGGGCACATCAAATGCCTGGGCCTGGCGATTCTGCTTGCCAAGAACCTCGCGCAGGGCTGCCCCGTGGTCATATTCGATGACGTCGTCAACGCGATCGACGACGACCATCGCGATGGCATCTGGCGTACCTTCTTCGAGGACGGTTTGCTCCACGGCAAGCAGGTTATCCTCACCTCGCACGCAGAGGAGTTCCTGCACCGCATCCAGCAGGAGTTGGGCGTGCGCCGCGCCGCGGCCATTAAGCGCTACAAGTTTCTCCCGCATCAGGGAGAGCACGAACTGCGGGTCGACAGCGACCCGCCAGCGAAGAACTATGTTCTTCTGGCCCAGCAGGCGTTGGCGGCTGACGAGAAACGCGAGGCACTGCGTCAGGCCCGGCCGGCGCTGGAGAGTCTGACGGACCGCCTGTGGACGTGGCTGGGTCGGCGGGCGGACGGCCGGATCGACATCAAGCTGAGCGGGCCCCGCGCGCCTTGGGAGCTGAACAATAAATGCACCAAGTTGCGGTCGGCCGTCGAGCGTATCGCGGCGCAACATGCGGGTGCGCCGGATGCCGTAGGGGCGTTGGTCCGGCTGCTCAATGTCAGCGGTACGAGTATTGAATGGGGTTACCTCAATAGCGGTGTGCACGACGCTCAGCGCGATCATGAGTTTGATCGGGCGACGGTAAGAACGGTCGTCGAGGCGGTTACGGCGTTGGATGCTGCTCTTGATACCCTGCAGAACCGATGAACGGCACACGGCTTTGCAGAGCCGTGCCGCCCGTGTCACCTCATAAGTACTTCTTGAAGCTGCCTGCGGTCAGGCTGACTGCCATCCCCAGCAACGCCGCGCTGGGCAGCAGGATGACCAGAGGATGCACCGATATGGGCAGAGCGAGATAGGTGACCCAAGGCAGCACGGCCAACGGCATCAGGCTGGCCTTCGCGCGGTGGTAGATGAAGCCGAATTCGCGGCCCGCGCCGAACCGGCGCACATCCCGTCGCACCAGGCCGTCAATCAGGCCGACGAATGCCGCCGTGAGGATCAGCGGCAGCGTGAGCACCAGGACCAGCAGGCGCACCAGGAAGGTGAGCGTCGTGAAGGCCGCAGCGATCAGGTAGCTTTCGGCCCAGACATAGACTTGGCTGATGTAGTAGCGGAAGTTGCGGCTCTGCCCGTGGCTGGGCGCGCGGACGCGCTCGGCGGTCTGGCTCATGCGCTCCAGCAACCCCGAGCGCACGAACACCCACTCGTACCCGGTATCCACCAACTCGTGCGCCGTGCGCCCGGGCTCCTGTACCACCACGCTGCGCGTGAAGTGGTTGGACAGGTGCCCGAGTTCGTACCGCAGCATCTGCTGGGAGTGGCGCCAGCCCTGGTCCTTCCAGAACAGGTGCATGCCGGCGCACTCCACCACGATCGAGAACAGCAGCGAGCCAATGAGCACCCCGAGCAGCCGGAACGGTAAGGTGATGGTGCCGACGATCAAGCCTTGGCGATGGTTCTGCTCCCGCTGCGCGGTCGAGGCGGCATCCTTCATGGCACGGCCTCGTTGCCCGCGCCATCGTCGGCGCCGGTGGCCACCGCGCCGGGCTCGGCCGCAGCGGCATCGTCCAGCAGGTCGTCGGGCAAGGCCGCATCCTGCAAGGCCGACGAGCTGGTGAACTCCCACCACTGCGTGGCCTCGCTGTAGCTCTGGCGCATGTACCCGGCCAGTTGCTGCAGGTCCGCCGGCATCACTTCATCCGGGTCCGGCGCCGGCAGCGGCATACGCACCTTCCAGAGCTGGCCGCCCTGCAGCAGCGCGAAGCACTGGCCCTTGGGCAGGCCGACGACGTGTGACGGCTCGATCATCGGCACGCTGGCCATGCTGATGCGGTCCTGGGTGTTCGACGTGAAATCCGTCGCGCCGCGGATGTCTGAGCTGTCCGTCGCGCCCGAGACGATGGTGGTTGTATAGACCTCGACCTTCGGCAACTGCCTCGTCAGCAGTTCCGCGGTGGCCGTCTCGCGCACGCGCAACATGAATAAATTGTTGAAATTCCCGATCACTTGGCCGGCCTTCGCGCGATTTCCGATGCGGGCCTCGATGTCCGAGAGCGTCTGCGTGTACGCCGTGACTTGCAGGCCGGCACCGCCGCCCTTGTTGATGAGCGGGATGAATTCATCGCCCATCAGTTCATTGAATTCGTCCGCGTGCACGTTGATCGGCACGCGAGCGCCAGCCACTGCGCCGGGCAGGCCATCGTCGATTCCGTGCTTGTAGATGTGTCCGGCCACCGAAACCAGGTCAGAGAACATCGAATTGCCGACCGCTGCGGCGACCTCGGCGTCAGACAACGCATCCAGACCCACATAGACGATGGCCCGCTTTCGGATGACCTGCATCCAGTCGAAGATCGGGCGCGGGTCGGCCAGGTCGGAGTAGTTCGGCGCCAGGAGCTGGGCGATCTTGCCGCTCGTGAGCTTTTCCAGCAGCGGCAGCAGCGATGCAACGATCTTGTCGAAGTAGGTCTTGTCGTAGCGCACCGCCGAGCGCAGGCCATCGAGCACAGGGTCGTAGTTGCGCGCCTGGGAGAGGTATTGCTCCAGCGCCACCACACGCTTCTCGCGCCCGATCATGTTCCTTGGGATGTTCTTCTCGTTGAGCTTGGCCTCGATCTGGACGATCACCTCCCAGGCCTTGGGCTCCGTCTTGGCAAAGTAGTGCTGGGCGTACTCAATGAACAGCGCGTCGATGTTGATGACGTGGCGCTGGATCAGCATGTAGTCCGGGCGCTGCCCCAGTTCCACCAGGGCGCGGGCGATGATGTTCACGAAGCGCCATGCGAACTCGCGGAACGCCGCGCTGTTGCCTTCGCCGGAGAGCTGCCCCGCGATGCGTGTCGCCACTTCCGAGATCCGACCGAAGCGGCCCACGGCGTTGTAGCGGGCGCTGATTTCCGGCCAGCCCAAGTGGAAGATGTAGAACTCGCCTTCGCGGCCAGCGCGCTGGGCTTCGACGTACATCCGTTTCAAGAGATCGGCATCCCCCTTGGGGTCGATGACGATGACGACCTCATGCTCGCCGGCAGCATTCCTGCGACGGATGTCCTGCGTGACGAACAACTCGGCCAGGCGCGTCTTGCCCACCCGCGTGGTGCCCAGCACCAGCGAGTGCCCGACGCGCTCGCCCAGCGGCAGGCTGACGTCCACTTCGTCGGGCTCGATGCCGTGCAGCCTTGGCAGGCCGCCGACAGGCGGCAACGGGCGCACGGGGTTGAAAGGCGCGTCCCAGCCGGTGAGCTTCGGCAGGCGCGAGAGCGGCAATGGCGCGAACTCCAGCCGTTCCTCCAGGCGCCTGGTCAGCCGGTAGGCCGGCGTCGGCTCGACGTAGCGGCGGAACTCGGGCCGGTACGTCTGCATCAGCCGATGCGTGTGCTTCTGCTCCCAGAGAAAGCCGCGCCCCACGAATAGGCGCTGCTGGCTGACCGGCACGTCCTTGCTGGTCATCACGTAACGCGGCAGACGGCGGATGTTGCGCCGGTAGCGCAGGATGATGCGGGCATCGCGGTAGCGGATCGCGCCGTAGGCGCCGAACGCCAAGGCGCTGCCGATGCCCATGGCCGGGCTCAGCGCGAGCGACCATGGGGCCACCAGGCACAGAAACGCGGCGCCTGCACACGCCGCGACGGTGTATAGCTCCACCGCTGGGCGTAGCAGAACCTCGACCGGCTGTTTGCCCGACATGGCTTCATTGCTCGATGCCGGTGGCCGTGATCAGCGCCGGGTAGTGCCGCAGGC
The DNA here is from genome assembly GCF_000284595.1 of Stenotrophomonas maltophilia D457. GTDB lineage: Bacteria > Pseudomonadota > Gammaproteobacteria > Xanthomonadales > Xanthomonadaceae > Stenotrophomonas > Stenotrophomonas muris. The sequence continues at coordinate 1,704,710 of NC_017671.1, forward strand.
CCAGGCGATCGGCCAGGTCGTCGCCGGCCACGGGCGCGAGCGGCACGCCCGGCACCAGGGCGCGCAGCCGCGCCAGGCCCTGCGCGGTCTCGACGTTGACGACCAGGCCGACCGCGCCACGTTCGCGCAAAGCGGCGGCGCGGCGCTGCAACCAGGCCCGGGAAGCCTCGTCGTCGCCGATGACCACGAACGGCCGCAGGCCGGGCGCTTCGATCACCCGTCGCGCGACGGTGCCGGGCGTGAGCTTGGCGCTGCGCACCGGCAGCATCGCGGCTTCGTCCGCCCGTGTGGCAGGAACCTGGGGCGTCGGGATGGACGGCCGCGCCGGTGCGTTGGCGCGCGGCTGGAGATTCAGGGCTTCGTAGTACGGCAATGCCGACGTGCCGCCACGGTCCTCGACAACGATCAGTGGCTCGCCGGCACGCGAGGCCAGCGGCAGGCCTGACAGCAGCATGAGTAGGCCCGTGAACGCGAGATGGGCGGGATGGGGTTTCGTCATGGGGAGGTCTCCTGGCGCGCCGCGAGGACCGCGGCGGCTGGTCGCGTGCCCTGCACGCGGGCAAGGTGGCGCGACACGCTGCGCCGATAGCGGGCGGCGGGCTCGCCGCCTGCGGGGCGGTGGTAGCGGCCGATCGCCAGCAGCCAGTCCTCGCCGGGGGTGTGCTGCTCCTTCAGGATCTCGGCGGCAACGGCCAGGTTGCGATACGGATCCAGCAGGTCGCACGCGCCGGTAAAGCGGTGCTTGTGGTAGCCGAGGTTGATCTGGCCCAGGCCCGCATCAATGCGCGTGTGCGGCGTGGCGCGCATCGCCTGCTGCAGGCCAGCGCAGGCGTCGGCGCGCGTGGCGAAGCGGCGCGACTGGCCGGCGACGTTGAGGGACCACGGCCACGGCACCAGGCGCCCGTTGCGCCGGATGCCGCTCTCCTGCAAGGCCACGGCGTAGAGCACGGTCGAGGGGATGCCTGCGCGCTGGGCGGCAAGCTGGTAAGCCGGTGGCGGAACCTCCTGGGCCAGGGCGGCAACGGCATACAGGCCGGCAGTGAGCACCAGTGCGCGCAGGGGCATGGCTACGGCTGGCGCTGCCATTGGCCGTTCACTTCGCGCACGGCGGCGGGCAGATCGCCGGGCAGGCCCAGTGACAGCCAGCGGCCGCCGTCGTGGTTGAGCGTGATGCTGCCGGCGCGCACGCGCGCCGGGTCGATCTGCGCGCGCTTGGCCCAGTCGCGGATGCGCGCGTCATCCTGGCGGCTGCCCACCATGTACAGGTCGAACTCCGCGCCCGAGGATTGCAGGCGCTGCACGAGCTGTCCGCAGGCTGCGCAGCCGTCCTTGACGAACACCGCCATGCGGCCGCTGCCGCGCAAGGGACTGCTGGATGGGCCGGCGCCCGGCTTGTCGTCGGGCAGGTTCACGCGCTGCATCCCCGGATTCAGGCGCTGCCAGGCCTCGTCGTAGGCGCGCTGGTAGGCGAGCAGCTTCTCGACGCGGCGCGCTTCCACCTGCACCTGCAGTTCCGCATAGCGGCGCCGTTCTTCGTCCGTGCGAGCTTCGATGCCCAGGGCGGACAGCGGGTCCAGGTTGGGCGAGTAGATACCCAGCGGCCCATCCATCAGCTCGCGGTAGCGTGCCCATTCTTGTGGCTGCAAGCCCCATTCGGTTGCCACCCGGTCGTCCAGCACGCGGGCGGCCAGCGGGCGCTCCTGGCTCTGTGCGTTGCGCGCCGAGGTCGTTGCGGGCTGCTGCGCCCAGGCGGGCCATTGCGACGACGCCACCAGGACCGCGAAAAGGAGGATCGACGGCTTCATGGGGTGCTCCGGTCAGGGAATCGCCACGCGGCGGGTCTGGTTGCCGGCCTGGAACACTGCGGTGTTGCCCTCGATCGCCTGCAGGCGCCACGGGCCGACCGCATCCCCGGGCAGCAGCACCTGAAGTTGGGCGGGCGTGAAGTCCCCGATGCTCGGCGCGACGGACACGCTGCGCTGGCCGGCGCGCAGTTCGGCGCCGACGACGCGGAATGGCAGCGGCGGCAGCTCGGTCTTGGAGGCGGCGGACGTGCGCGATGCGCGCCGCTGGGCGGGTGCGGTGGCACGCGCGGCGGCTTGGCGCGCCTTGATCTGCTCGACCTCCGCGCGCAGCGCCTGGAGGTCGTCGGCCGCTGCGTAGCCACTGAGAGATTTCTCGACCTGGGCCGCGCGTGCTTCCAGAATCTGGCGGGTGTCTTTGAGGTCAGCGTCCGTCGCGACGGCCGGGCGCTGCTGGATGGCCTCGATCGTCTCGGCCAAGCCAGTTGCCTGCGCTTCCAGGCGTTGCAGGCGGGAATCCAGCCGCTCCTGGTCGGCCTGGTCGCTGAGGGCCTGGTAGCCCAGGGCCGCCAAGACGCTGAGGAAGATCAACCAGAGCCACATCAGGCTCTGCACCACCACGGCGGCGGTCGATCGCTGGGCAGGTTGCGGGGCGTTCATGGCTGGCCTCCCGAAACCATGGGTGCCAGCGGGAACGTCTGCACCGCCTCGGTGGCGGGTGGCTCGGATGGGGACTCGGCGACCGCGCGATCGCCGGGCCGCTCGAAGCAGATTTGCCGTGCGCGGTCATCCGCGTGCAGTTCCCAGGCCGGGCCAGCCAGCGTGAGCAGCGCATCGCGCAAGGTCATGGGGCCGAGGTGCAGGTGTACCGCCGGCAACGGCAGCGCGTACAGCTCGATCACGGCATGCGCGGTCTGGCACAGGCCATAGCCGCTGCGTTTGAGCACGTGCCGAAGCCCATCCCCGACCGTGGCGCGGGCATCCTCGGGCATGGACACGTCGATGGTCTGCAACAACAGGTCGCGCTGCGCCGCCATGGGTGCCAGTTCGACCAGTGTGTAGCGGGCGTAGCGCACGACCGGGATGTACTCGGAAGCCTCGGGTTCAGGCGCGGCCAAGACTTCCGCGATGGTGTCGGGCGCGACCGGCGCAGTCGTCGTCGCGCAGCCACCGGCCAGCACCGACCACAGCAGGCCGAGAAATCCCGCCAGAAGGCGGCGTTCGGGATAGTGAAACCACGGTGGAGAGGGGCACATAGCTCGGCGTCCTGAAACATCCAGCCCTCACCATCGCCGCTCAGGCCGCGAGCGGCAGCAAACAATGCGAACCAGGCAGCGTCCGATTTACCGGGAGCGGCAAAAAAAACGGCCCCGAAGGGCCGTAAGTGGAACGTGTCATGCGGCGACAAGCTGCCGGGCCAGTGCGACCTCGACGGAATCACCGTCCTGGTTCAGGACATCGAGCCCGGATTCGGGCACGTCGCCCGAGGTGGACTGCGAGACCATGATCTTCTTGGCCATCAGCTCCAGGCAGGTCATCTGCGAGGAACCGGCGTAGCCGAGGTAGATCACACGCACGGGCTGCTTCTGCCCGATGCGCCAGGAGCGGCGTGCCGCCTGCTGGAGCGAGTACACGTTGTAGCCCGACTGCATGAACACGATCGTCGGGAACTCCAACAGGTCCAGCCCCGTCTTGACCAACTCGGGGTTGGTGATGAGCACGTCGATGCCACGGTCCAGTTGCTCGGCGATCCAGTCTTCGCGGCGGCTGGCATCCACGCTCGCGCGCAGCACCGCCACCTTGAAGCCTTCCTGCTCCAGCAACACCTTCAGGCGCGACGTGGTGTCGCGCGTGCCGGTATAGACCGTGTAGGCCAGGACCTTGCGGCCCTGCGCCTTCTCCTCTTTGCAGATGTCGATCAGCTCACGCTCCTTGGGGCTGATCTCGAACTCGTTGAACTGAGCCGGGACAAACGCCAAGGTGTTGCGCGTGCGCGGATGCACCACGGTCTCCGACCGGAAGCAGCAATCCGGCCAGGCCAGCAGCACGTTGAGGACCACACCCAGCAAGGTCGTATCGCGTCGCGCCAGAGCCTGTTTCAGCTCCGCGGTCAGCCGACCCGCCAGATCGCGGTAGGCCGCGGCTTGCGCCGTGTCCATCGCGACTTCACGGAACTCCTCGTCATACGGCGGCAGGACGTTGCCACCGATGTCCTTGAGCTTGAGAAAGATCGTGAACGGCAGGATGCAGCGCAGCACGCCCTTGGGGCCAAACCCCGGGGCCTTGACCATGCGCACCGATACCTTGGTGCCCTTGGCCGTCTTGTGCGCCGTGCCGGTGCTCTCGGAGTAGATGTCCTTCAACACCCCGTGATCGCGCATGAACGCCATCGCAGCCGAGGTCATGCTGCCGCTCGTGGTCGGGCGGTAGCCGTCTTCGATCATCCGCCCCGGAAGGGCTCGGAACAGCAGGTGGAACAGGTCGTCCCCGTAGCCGCCCATCAACGTGCCGGTCAGCAGCAAGGTCTTGCGAGCCTTCGCCGCCAGCACGCCCATGGCCTGGCCCTGGGCACTGCCCCCGTTCTTGTACTCATGTGCCTCATCGGCGATGAGCAGGTCGAACGTGCCTTGCGGCAGGTAGCGTTTGATGAACTCGGACGGCTGATAGCCGCCCTCGCCAAAGCCGAACTCCATGTTGGCCATCGCACGTTCCATGCGCGTGGCCTGACGGTCGGAAAACACCAGCTCGCCGTTGCCATCCATGAGGTTGATGAACTCATGGATGTTGTCGCCGAGCATCGACGCCAGGAACCCGTCACCGAACTTTTGCATCAGCTTCTGCGCGGTGACCTCTCCGATGGTCGGTATGCGCTTTAAGGCTTTGAGCACGGCCGAGGACTGGTCGCTGCCGGACAGACTGCGCGGGCGGATCAGTGTCCACAGGGGCGCGGCGCAGTGGCCGCACTTCCTGCGGCACTCCTCGGCTTGGAGCGCGATCGGGTTGACCGGCTCGCCGTCGAGGTCGGTGATGACCGTGCCGCAGTCCGGGCAGGCCGCCACGTCGCCGTGGCGGGTGCGCCGCGTGGTGAAGACAGGCTTCCAGTGAAAGCCCATCCGCATCCTGACGCGCCCCAGGACGAAGAACTCCTGGCCCGTGGGCTGCACGCCCAACTGCTCGCGCAGCTTGATGAGCTTGACGAGCGTATCCGGCCCGTTGAGTACCCACACCTTGGCACCGGCCACCGTCTCCTGGATCTCGCGCCGCCACTTGTAAACCAGGTGGGGCGGCGACAGCACCAGAGTGCGGCGATAGCCTTCGGCGTTGAGCACGGCGGCCGCAATGCCGACGGTCGTCTTGCCGCAGCCCATCTCGCCATTGACGATCGCAGCACGTTCGCCACGGTCGATCAGCAGCTCGGCGGCGGCGTGGACGACTTCGGCCTGGGCTGGGAACAGCTTGCGCTTGAGGCTGGCGACCACCAGTTGCCGGTGCGCCTGCGGTTGGCCGGTATAGACCGGCGGATTAGCGCTGTTGAGGGCGTCGAGTAGTTCGTCGCCGAACTCGCCGACAAAATCCTGAAGGCTCAGGGTCAGAGGGGAAGATTCCGCGTCGAGCAGTTCGCCCTGTACGGGCGCGGATTCAGCGGCAGTGGTTTCGAGATCGAGGGACATGGTGATGCTCCAAAGAAAAATGGGGCATGCACCACCCCCAGCGGGGCAATGGCATGCCCCGTGGTGGGAAGAGAATCGACGCGTGGCTGAGGGTGGTTGAAGGTGCTGGCCTGGGCGGCCCGCAGGTGAACCGTGCTCAGTCTTCGGACGGAAGCACGATGACGGTTGCGCAGCGCTGCGAATCGGTGACGATGCGAATGGCGAGCCCCGGATGGATCACGTAGTGCGATTCCAGCGACGCGCCCGATTGAAGCGCGCTGCTGTTCGTCTGCCATTGCTGGATGTTGACGTCGCCCCAGTCGCCACGGGTGTGGCGCCTGAAGTACGGGATCGGGTCCAGGCGACCCGCGCGGACCAGGCGGTCTACACCTCTGCTGAAGATGAGCGCCCCGATGGGGAACGCCAGCCGCTGGCAGTAGGTTTCGATGCGATGCGATGCCATGGGCTCCTCCTTGATGAGTCATTGAGCCACGACACCCCTGCCGGAGTGAAGTGGCTCCGTCAGGTGGATGAGGATGACGATGTGGGGCCTCAGATCAGGTCCCGCTCTTCGGGAAGCTGGACCACCGTGGTCTGGTGGTCCTCGCTGGTCTTGACGATCAGCGCCAGGTCCGGCGTGATCCTGAACTGCGAGATCATTAGGTTGTCCTGTTGGATCGCCACGTCGTTGGCTTGGCGTGTGGCCTCATCGATCTCGCCCCAGTCCCCGCGCACATGGCGCTGGACATAGGCCAAGGGGTCGATCAGGCCTCGCCGGGCCAGCCAATGCACCTTCTCGCTCAACTTCAACGTACTCGGTGCGAACAACGGTTGCTTGTGCGGCGCAGGCCGCTTGAACGGATTGGGGATCATGGTGTTTCTCCTTCGAGTTGGTACAGCAGGACGGCAGCGCGTCCGGTGGATCAGCGAATGGTCAACACCTCGCCCCGTGTCGCGGAGCCAGGTGTCATGTCCCACGCGCGGATGACGGGAACGAACTTGTCGGTGAGGATGCGGGTCTCGGCGATGGAGCCGTCTTCGCGTTCGGTGAACTCCCGCTGGAGCGTCTTGTCCTTGTGGGTGTCACCTTTGACGACGAGCACGCGCCCGGTCTTGGAGCGCACAACCCCCGAGATCGCACCCGCGGCCAGAGCCAGGGCGAGATGCCAGCGGGACAAGGCCCGCGCCGGTGGACGCAGCGATTGCTGCGCAGCCCCCAGGTGCGTGTCCTGCGATGGCCACAAGCCTTGCAGCCTGCCAACCTCATCGGCGAACTGCTCGGGCTCCATCGTCACGCGGAAGAAATGCTCTGGCTCGGCCGGGCTGGCGGGGACGATGTACGGCAGGAACGGCCACTCGCTCGGCAGTTCCTCGGCTTCGACTTCGCCTTGCCCTACCTGCAACAGCAGATTGCGCACGGCCTTGACGCCATCGGGCACCTGCTCGCGCTGGCGCACCCGGCGTCCGAAGATCACCACCTGCTTGAACTGCGTCTCCACCGCTCGGTAGATGCGCAGGTCCGTGTAGTGGCGCGTCAGCCAGCCGACCAACTCCGCGTCGAGCACGTAGCCGGGGACGATGAAAACCAGCACGCCGCCGTATTGCAGCAGCGAGAGCGTGCGCTGGTAGAACAGCTTTTCAAGGCGGGCACGGCCCTGGCCCTGATAGCCGATGTTGCCGTTGACGTCCTTGGACAGGTCCCCATACGGCGGGTTGAGCCAGAGCAGCCCGAAGGACTGCTTGGAGACCATCGTGTCCATCAGGTCCGCGTGCAGGCAGTGATCGACCAGGCCGCGGGCATGGCGCGCCCGCTCCGCGTCGAACTCGACGGCGAACGCCTTTGCCTGCTCGCGCCCGAGGGCATGGGCGGCTTCGGCGATCGCCACGCCTTCGCCGGCGCAGGGATCGAGGATGCACATCGGCCCGTCGCTGGGCATCAGTGCGTTGAGCGCTCTTTCGAGCGTGGGTTCGTCGGTCGGGAAATATCCGTTCTTGACGAAATTGCGGGCGAGCCGCGGGAACATGAGGGCCATGGAAGTCTCCTGGTTGGCGGGGATGAAACACGGAAGTACGCCAAGGCGTGCCTCCGAGGGTGGGTCAAGCCGCTACCGCTTCCGGCGTCCAAATCTTGGCCGGATACGGATAGGCGGTGAGCGCGTCGCTGCGGATCAGGGAGCCGAGCGCCAGGGTCAGCGCCGGCACGTCGATGGCGAGCCGATGGCCTTCCAGCGGCCCGAGGGCGAACGGAAGGCGGGCCAGCATCTCGCGGGTTTGCAGCAGTTCCAGCACGGTCTCGCGCCAGTGATCGAGCAGCGGCAACGGGCAGGTGTCCCGCACCAGCATCCACAGGCGGTCAAGCCTGTGGGCGCTGTCGCGTGGCAGCAGTGCCAATGCGCTGGCGTTGGCCTTGTCGGGCTTGACGCAGCGCCGGTCGAACAGCCACACGTTGGACAGCGAGCCGAACAGCGTCCGCCGGTACGCGCGCGTGATGCGCTTTTCCAGGCGATCGACGTTGCCGATGAATACCGGGACGCTGCCGCCCTGGTCGGTGATGACGTGGAACTGGTCCAGTCCCTGCTCGTCGCGCCCGAGGGTCAGGCGAGCGAGGAACTGCTGGACGGCGGTGTCCCGCGCCCAGATGGACAGGAAGATCAGGTTGCCCTGGTCATCGCCGACGCAGGCGTCGGCCATCACGTCCGGGCATTCGTCGATGCGGTACAGCGTGGAAGAAGTGTTTGCGGGCATGGTGGTGTCCTCGGATGAACGGGAACAGCACCGCCCGCTGGGGCAAGTACTGCCCCAGGGGGTGGAAGAAAACCGCTCAGTCCGGCTCGAACTGCCGGGTGTGCGGGTTGAAGTGAAGCGGCTCGTCCGCCGAAGTGATCGGCGTGAAGCCTTCCAGGTAGATGTTGTTGAGGTACTGGTCGCGGTAGGTCAGTGCCTGCCGTGCCTGGTCCTCGGTGAGGCCGTTGTCGATGAAGTACGCCAGCATTTCCTCGTCGGAGGACACTTCGTCGTTGGACAAACTCCCTTCAACGAGTGCCAGCAACGAGGGCGGAAGCGTTGCCAGGATCGGGTCCATGTCGGTTCCTCCTGGCTCAGGCCATCGACGCCGCGGCGGATGCCGCGGATGCCGTGGGTGTGCGCCGCCGGGCGTGGTAGGCGCGAACGCCTGCACGCCAGTCGGCGGACTGCTCCGGTGCGAGGTCCAGATAGGACAGCGGGCACGTGTAGTAGTACGGGTGCATGGACTCGTCCAAGGACTTGTAGCCCCACTGGCCGCCGCTTCGTTCAAGCAGATCGCAGCGGATGTAGCGCAGGGACTGGCCCGGTGCGAGATCACGATGCACGCCTTCGACCTTGGCGGTCACTTCGGCGACGGACCACAGCACGTTGCCGCGCAGGGTGTGAGCGATGACCTTGACGCTGGCGCGCTCGGTCTCTTGCGGTGCGATCAGTTCCGCGATCAGTTCGGACCGCGATTGGTTTGAGAAATACCAGCCCATGAGAGGCCTCCTCGAAAAGTTGAGCTGAAGGCCTCCCCGTGGGGAAGAACCCCCAGCGGGTGATGGAATGCCGCATCTGCGGCGAAGGAACCTATGCGTCGCCCTCAATCCCAGTCGTCATCGTCTCGATCACAACCGGCCGGGCAGTAGCCGAACTCGATCCCGTGCGAGCAATAGCCATGCTCCGCATTCCAGTCCTGGGTTTCCTGCCGTTCGGCAGGTGTTGCGTAGTCCCATTCCTGGGCCGCGATTTCGAGAGCCTGAGCACGTTGCTCATCCGGCAAACGATTGGCCTGTGCGTCGATCGCCGAACTGAAGAGCGTCACGTAGTGGTCGTAGGACAAGCCGCAACCGCGCTGGGCGTGTGCGGCGGCCGCTTTGCAAAGGTCCCGCCACGCGGGTTCATCCAGCGTTGAACGCGGGGTATCGCAAGCGATGGTGGACATGATGGAGACCTCCAGAAAATGGCCAGGGCCTCCCCCGCATGGGAAAGGAACCCCGGCGGGTGGATGAAGAACACCGCGCATGCGGCGTCTGCGATCACGCAGGTTTTGGTTCGGCCTGGCGGCTCCACTCCTGCGTCTTGAAGTCCAGCGCGTAGCCCAGCTCGCCCAGGCGGGCGATCTGCGCGCGCAGGGTGCGGCGGTCGATGGTCGAATCCAGTTTCACGGACTCGCCCAGCGGCCACAGCAGGCCGAAGAGCGCGGCGTCACCGTCTTCGGTGCTGCCGGGGGCAGCGGCCGTAGCAGGCGGTGGCGCATCCACGCCGAAGGGCGTGGTATCGACCAGCGGGTCCGCGGACGCCTGCACGGGTGCGGGCTTGGCGGGCCTGGACGCTTTGGTGGGCTTGGCCGGCGTTGCCGCAGGCTGCGCCCCTTGCTCTTCATCGAGCGGATCGACGTCCTGGGTGGCGAAGCTGCGGGCTTCGTCGCGGCTGAGTTTGTCGATGCCGTTGAGCGTCATGCCGTCGAGGCTGGCACGGATCTCGAACCGCATGCCGCCGCCGACCGGATAGGACTTCGGGAAGATGTACCTGATGATGAATTCCCCGTCGTACTTGCCTTCGGGGTACTGCTCCAGCTCCGGGTCTTTGACCTCGAAAGTACCGAGGTGCGTCGCGAGGCGGCCAACCGTGAACGGGCCGTTCTTGCCGCGGATGGTACGCAGCGTGAGCTGGCCGGGGACGACGATGGGCGCAACAGATTTCTCGGAAGCCGATGGGGTTGCCATGATGGTTCTCCTGATGATGAATGACGGGCCGCCGACGGCACCCGGTGGATGAGAGGAAATGGCCTCGCCCGAGGTGGGCGAGGTCCGCGTGGCATCACGCCTTGAGCTGGCGCATGCCTTCGGCCAGCAGCCACAACGCCCGGTTCAGGCGCAGGTTCTGGTCGATGCCTTGCACCGGACGGGTGCGCTGATTGCGGCCGTTGGCCGTGCGTCCGTTCAGGCCCCCTTTGACTAGGTTCTCCTGGACGCGGTTGAAGACGGCCCACAGGTCGTTCTTGCGGTCGTCCCATCGCCGAGGGGCCAGCAGTTGGCTCTCGGTGACAGGCGTGGACTTGGCCGGATCGTCGTACTTGAGTGCGAGCGCAGAGTTCGCAAAGACCTCCGCTTCGCCCTCATCGAGGGTGATGGTGCGCATCGCATCGCGCGCGTTATGCACGCGCTCGAAACCTTCGAGGACTCCGTAGGCACCTTCGATCACCTGGCTGGCCACGTCGCCCTTGTGGGGAACGCGGATGTCTGCGGTGGTGTCACCGCAAACCAGGCCGTTGTGGCAGACGAACCGGAACATGCCGGCGAGCATCTGATAGCTGCTCGTGCCGTCATGGCTGTTGAGCAGGATGATCTCGTTCGCCTCGTCGCCGTTGATCTGGCTTGCATGGCGAAGTCGGATGAGGTGCTTCGTGTACTCGCGCCGGTCTTCGTTGCGCACGCGCGTCTGACACACCATGAAGGGCTCGAAGCCCTCCTGGCGCAGCTTGGTCAGCACGGTCGAGGTCGGTATGTAGGCATACCGATCGGACCGGCTCCCATGTGGAGCGTCGGCGAAGATCGACGGAACGACGGCACGAATGCGGTCGTCCGAGAGTGGGCGATCAGAGCGCAGGATCGGGGATTGCGGAGCAAAGCGGGATACCAGAGACATGGCTGATCTCCTTTGAGAAATTCGACAACCGCGTGGCCGTGAGACCACGCGGAACTCGGGGGATGAAATGCGCAAGCACGCGTCCTGGGGACGCGGCGTACGTGGGGAGGAAAAGCGACAAGGCCCCGTGAGAGGCCGTGCCGGATCAGAACGAAGCAGCCAATGCCGGCTCCTGCTCCTGGACTTGCGCCTCGGGCTCGCGCTCGGCGGGCTCGGTGGCCGTGTCGATGGCATCGTCGGCTTCGGACGCGGATGCGTCTTCGGCCGGCGGCGCCTCGGCTTGCGCCTGGCTCGTCGGATAGACCTGGGTGCCGTCGATCTTGATGAGACCGATGTGGACCAGCGTCGATTCCAGGCTGGCGGCCGGTTCCCCGGCGTGCTCACCCTTGGTGCGGATGTACGGATCGATCTTCATGTCGTTCAGACGGAAGGCGATCAGCACCTTGCGGTCACCCTCGACGGCCTGAACGCACCGGCGAACCAGGTGCTCGGCTTCCGGGGTGGCGACGATGGTGTCGAAGTACCGATACTCCGGTTCATCGACAGGCCCGGCCAGTGCCGCGACGGTGCAAGAGAGGAACGAGTCGCCAGCTTTTGGGGTGACGTCCTTCACACGATTGAGATAGCCGATGCCGCGGGTGATCAACTCGTGCTGCTCGATCGAAGCCAGTTCGGCCCGGTCGATCAGTTCGGCCTTGAGCAGTCGCGCCTTGAGGGACGCGGCGGCCTGACCCTTCTGCTCACCCTTGTCGCGGATGTACACATCGCCCCACAGGTCACCGAGGCGAAAGCGCACCAGCGGGCGCTGCTTGGGATCGTCAACGCCGATGTAGCGCTGAACGAGCTTCTTGGCCTCGGCACCCGAGACCTTGACGTCGAAGTAGCGGTAGCTGGGGTCCCGGGCGGGGCCGACCAGCGCGGCGATGGTGCATGCCAGGAAAGGCTGCGCACGGCGGCCGCCCCGGACGGGCACTTCACGGACACGCTGGATGTAGCCGATGCCCGAGGTGTGGAGGTCGAAATACGATTTCTCGTTGGACGTGGTGTTCATGGTGAATCTCCATTGGGATGAAGCGGAGACACACCGGCCCACGCATGCGGGGAAGGTGCGTGACCCCGCGGTGGGTTGATAAGGCGAAAGCATCCGCCACCAGAGGCTGGTGGCCGCTCGCGGAAGGATGCGGTGCGAGCTGGCTCGGTCACGCAGTGGGAACTGCGCCGCAACCTCGAAGACCGATGGTTGCCTGGCATGTCGCTGACGACGTCAGCAGGCATGGGGCCAGCATGGCGGGGCCTCGCGCGCGCGGCAGCAATCAATCGGCACCCGGGCGCTTCCCTTTGTCCGCGCCACCCGGCGCCTGTCACAGGCACTTGGCGCCGCGCAGGTGCTCGGGGGTATCGGCGCGCGGACGGCCGGGACGGCTCCAGGCGCCGCCACCGCGCGCGCCGATCAGCCGCCAGCCGGCGGCGCGCAGGCTGGCGCCACCTTCGTCGGGCATGGTGTAGGTGAGCAGGCGTATGTAGCCCAGCGCCCTTGCCGCCTGCCAGGCCGCGCCGTAGAGCTTGCTGCAGGCGCTGGGTGTGCCGTCGGTGCACAGCCGCGTGACTTCCAGCGTCCAGGTGCCGCGCGACCGGGCGGCCGACAATGGCCACGCCGTGGATCAGGTCGCTGTCGCTCAGCGTGACGGCCAGGGCGAACTTCGCGCCCTGGACCGGGCGGTGGTGGCGATGGTGCGACAGAACGAATGCATTGGCCGTGCGCAGCGACACCGGTAGGAGGTGCAGCCTCGGCGAGGTCGATGGCGTGTTCATGCGGTTGTCTCCGGTGGCATGCCGGCGTTGTGGCCGGCGGGGCGTGCCTCGGCGGCTGGAGACAAACGCGCACGCGCGGCGATGGCGGCGGTGCGAACAAAAGAAGGCCCCCGATGCGGGGGCTGCGAGGCGGTTGCCGCGTCAGGCGGGAGGCACCACTGCTAAGGACAGGTGCGTGGCGGTGGCGGAAAGCACGAGATCGTCCGCCGAGTGCTGGAGGCGCGTGAACAGGCCGTCCTTCGGGTCGAAATACTCCGCGAAGTCATCGCCGCCCAGCTCGCGGCCGGCGAGGTGCCACCAGTCATCGAACGGGTCGGTGTCCGGGTTGCATCCGACGGCGTAGGCGAGCAGTGCCTGGCGCCCATCCGGGCGACGCTCCCCACGCTCGGCGAGGAAGTACACGCCCTGATCCTTGACCAGGACAATGCGGCACTGATTGGGGACGTCTCAGAAAACGGAAAAAATCGTACGCTAAGCCGGTTGCAGCGGTCGTAGCGGCCTGAACTTGCCCGCGCCGATCTTGGCGCTGCTGCGCCAGAGGTAATCGCCGGTCAGGTTGATGTGCTCCCAGCCCAGCGGCGACAGGTACTGCAACAGGGCGTCATCGACAGTCTGGCCGTGACCGCGTAAGGCGTTTGAGGCCCGTTCCAGATAGACCGTGTTCCACAACACTATGGCCGCCGTCACCAGGTTGAGGCCGCTGGCCCGGTAGCGCTGCTGCTCGAAACTGCGGTCGCGGATTTCGCCCAGCCGGTTGAAGAACACGGCGCGGGCTAGCGCGTTGCGGGCTTCGCCCTTGTTCAGTCCGGCATGCACGCGGCGGCGCAGCTCGACGCTTTGCAGCCAGTCCAGGATGAACAGCGTTCGCTCGATGCGGCCCAGCTCGCGCAGCGCCACGGCCAGGCCGTTCTGGCGCGGGTAGCTGCCGAGTTTCCTGAGCATCAGCGAGGCCGTCACCGTGCCCTGCTTGATCGAGGTGGCCAGCCGCACCTTGGCGTTGATCGCCTTGCCGGACGCCTGGAACTGCTGCTGATGCTTGTGCTTGGCAGCGTTGAACAGCTTGCCCAGGATGCGGTCGTGCAGGTCGATGATTTCGTCGGTGACGGTGGCCATGCCCTCGATGGCGAGCGCACCAGGGTCGCGTAGCGGCGCTGTGCCTCGAACTTGGCCAGATCGGCGGGCGTCATCTGGCCGCCTTCGCGGGCGATCTTGAGCAGGCGGTTCTGGTGCACCGACCGCTCGATGCCGGAAGGCAGGTCGAGCGCCTGCCAGGCTTTGAGGCGCTCGATGTGTTCGAGTATGTGGCGCGAGTTCGGCTTGACGGGCGACTGGCGCAGCCAGGCCAGCCAGGTCGTCTTGCCGTTGTCGTGGCGCTTGAGCAGATCGTCGAGGCGGTGCCGGTGGGTGGCCGACAGGGGATCGGACAAGGCCGCGTAGATGCGGCGGTTGGCGCGGCTGTAGGCGTTCATCGAACACCTCCCTTTTCCTCATCCGGCGCAACAGGACAGTTGCTTCACGTCCTTGTTGAAGGTCTGCGCCGCGAGCTTCAGTCCCTCGACCATGGTCAGGTAGGGGAACAACTGGTCGGCCAGCTCCTGCACGGTCATCCGGTGGCGGATCGCCAGCGCGGCCGTCTGGATCAGTTCGCCCGCTTCCGGCGCGACCGCCTGTACGCCGATCAGCCGCCCTGAGCCAGCTTCCGCCACCAGCTTGATGAAGCCGCGCGTGTCGAAGTTGGCGAGCGCCCTCGGCACGTTGTCGAGCGTCAGCAGCCGGCTGTCGGTCTCGATGCCGTCGTGGTGCGCTTCCGCCTCGCTGTAGCCCACGGTCGCCACCTGCGGATCGGTGAACACCACCGCCGGCATCGCCGTCAGGTCCAGCGCCGCGTCGCCGCCGGTCATGTTGATCGCGGCGCGCGTGCCGGCCGCCGCCGCCACATAGACGAACTGCGGCTGGTCGGTGCAGTCGCCGGCAGCAAAGATGTGCGGTGCGCTCGTGCGCATGGCGCGGTCGATGACGATGGCTCCCTGCGCATTGACTTCGACGCCTGCCGCTTCAAGGTTCAGGCTGCGCGTGTTCGGCGCGCGACCGGTGGCGACCAGCAGCTTGTCGGCGCGCACTTCCCCCTGCCCGGTGGTGAGCACGAATTCCCCGCCCGCATAGGCAACGTGGCTCGCCTGGGTGTGGTCCAGCACCTCGATGCCCTCGGCGCGGAAGGCGTCTGTTACGGCTTCCCCGATGGCCGGGTCTTCTCGGAAGAACAGCGTGCTGCGCGCCAGGATCGTGACCTGGCTGCCCAGCCGGGCGAAGGCTTGCGCCAACTCGACCGCCACCACGGAGGAACCAATCACGGCCAGCCGCTCGGGGAGCGAGCTGCTTTCCAGCGCCTCGGTGGAGGTCCAGTGGGGTGTGTCCGCAAGGCCCGGGATTGGCGGAAGCGCCGGGCTCGCGCCGGTGGCAATCAGGCAGCGGTCGAAGTTCACCTCGTGCGTGCCGCCGTCAGCGGTCGCCACGGTCAGCGTGCGCGTGTCCCTGAACCGGGCCTCGCCGCGCAGCACGGTGATGGCCGGAGTGCTTGCCAGGATGCCTTCGTACTTGGCATGGCGCAGCTCCTCGACGCGGCCTTGTTGCTGGGCCAGCAGCCGCTCGCGCAGTACAGCGGGCGCTGCGGCCGGCAGGCCAGCATCGAACGGGCTTTCGCGGCGCAGGTGGACGATGTGCGCGGCGCGGATCATGATCTTGGACGGCACGCAGCCGACATTGACGCAGGTGCCGCCGATGGTGCCGCGCTCGATCAGCGTGACGCGGGCGCCTTGCTCCACGGCCTTCAAGGCAGCCGCCATCGCCGCGCCGCCGCTGCCTATCACAGCCACGTGCAGCGCTTGTTCACCGCCAACATGCTTCGTTTCGCCACCGAGCCAGCCCAGCGCCTTGTCTAGCAGGCCGGCAGGCTTGTTCGGCGTGTCGGTAAGCCGTGCGCGATAGCCGAGCGTGGCCACTGCGGCAACCAGCGGGGCCACGCTCACGCCTGCATCCGCCTCGATTTCGGCCTGCCGCTGCGGATAGGAGACCGAGGCCGCGCGCACGCCGGGCACGTTCGTCAAAGCCTGCTGGACGTGCTCGGCGCACGACGTGCAGGTCATGCCTTCGATGTGGAGGGTGATCGCCTCGGCCATGATTACGCCCTCACTGCTTGACGCTGGACGGGTAACCCGCGTTTGCGGTGGCCTTGGTCAAGGCGTCGGCATTGGTCTTGGCCTCGTCGAAGGTGACGACGGCCTCCCGCTTCTCGAAGCTGACTTCGGCCTTCTCGACGCCGGCGACCTTGGACAGAGCCGTCTTGACCGTGATCGGGCACGCGGCGCAGGTCATGCCGGGCACCGACAGGGTGACGGTCTTGGTGGCAGCCCAGGCGGGCGCGCTTAGAGCGGCGGCCAGGGCGATGAGGGTGGTGAGGGTGGTGAGTTTCTTCATGGTGATCTCCTTTCAGTAGAACAGCGGCAGGACGTAGGGAAACGCGAGGGCAACCAGAACCAGGGCGGCCACGATCCAGAAGATCACCTTGTAGGCAGTCCGCACTTGGGGCACGGCGCAAACGTCGCCGGGCTTGCAGGCATGGGCTGGTCGGAAGATGCTGCGCCAGGCGAAGAACAGCGCGATGAGCGCTGCGCCGATGAAGATCGGCCGATACGGCTCCAGCACGGTCAGGTTGCCGATCCACGCGCCAGAGAAGCCGAGCGCGACCAGGACAAGGGGGCCGAGGCAGCAGGCCGAGGCGAGGACGGCCGCGACGCCGCCGGTCGCCAGTGCGCCGCAGCCGTTCTTGGGTTCCGACATAAGGTTCTCCTTCCGGGACTTCGCTTGATGCTGTAACGTTACTTCCGTAGTCAACTACGGAGTCAAGCGCCATGGAGAACGCTCAAGAGAATCTGACCATCGGGGCCTTCGCCAAGGCAGCCCGGGTCAACGTGGAGACGATCCGCTTCTATCAGCTCAAGGGCTTGCTACCCCAGCCGGAGCGGCCCTACGGTCGCATCCGCCGCTACGGGCAGGCGGACGTGGCGCGGGTGAAGTTCGTGAAGTCAGCCCAGCGCCTGGGATTCAGCCTGGATGAAGTCGGCCAGCTCCTGAAACTGGAGGACGGCACCCATTGCAGCGAGGCGGCCGAACTGGCTGCTCACCGGCTGGCCGATGTGCGCGCACGCATGGCGGACCTCACGCGGATGGAAGAGGCCCTGTCGACGCTAGTGAGAGAGTGCAACGCGCACCATGGCAATGTTTCCTGCCCGTTGATCGCAGCTTTGCATTGCTGCTAAAGGGCCCACTTCGGCTCTTAGCGTACGATTTTTTTCCGTTTTCTGAGACGACCCCTGATTGGCGATGGCTTCGGTCAGCACGGGGCGCAGGTCAGCGCCTTTGAATCGCAGTGACATGGATGAAATCTCCTGTGTGGAAGAATGAGAAAGGCCTCCATCCGATGGGATGAAGGGCCTGTAGTGCACGCGGCCGGAACGGCTGGAACGCCGTGGCGGATGCCTCGGGTCAGCCGCAGGACCGCCCGGTTTCGCTGCGGGGCGTCATGCCGGGACGGCCTGGCGCTTGCGGGCCGCTTTCGCGTCGAGGATGCTCACGTCGATCTGGCGCCAGCGCCCGTCGTCGATGAGCCTCTCCAGCACTTCGCCGAGCATGTCGAAATACACCTCGTCGTGCCGATCGACCAGTTCGACCGATTCACCGTTCTGACGGTGCAGTTCCACCACGTAGGTGTCTCCGCCGCGGTCGTAGAGGATCGTCACCCGGCCCTCGAACTTCGCGGTCGAGACCGTGAAGCTGATCGCCGGCGGGGTCTCGATGATCTTGGAGGGCGTGGGATCGACCCAGGTGAAGTCGCGGGCACCGGCATCCACCAGCATGTGGGTGATGCGCCGGAAGCGATCGGGGGCCGGCATCTCCTCCAACTGCTCGATGAGCTGGCCCAACTCCATGCACTGCGGCGTGGGAATGGGCAGCTTGGCCGGCGCCGAGCCGAGGATGTGCCTCGTGATGGTGTACGGCGTGCCGTCCGAAGTCTCCTCGGTGATGACCTCCGGCGTGTCCGCGCGCAGTCCGTCGAAGCGACGACGGGCATAGGGTTGGACATGCACCTTGGCGCCTTCGGCAGGAACCGTGGTCACCAGGCTGGGATCGAGCACCGCGAACTCGGAAGGCTTGAGCTTGACGACGATGGCATCGTCGGTCGCGGCGACCACCTTGCCGTCGAAGGGTTGGGGGTCGATGGCGAAGCCCAGCGTTGAGGACAGCGGCTGATCATCGAACACGCGGTACTTGAACGACCGCACGTTGCGGGGCACATGGCCTGCGACCAGCGAAGGCATCATGGATTTGATGAGGGAACGATCCATGGGGAAACTCCTTGAGGAAAAACAAGGGATTCCCCGCCCGCAAGGGAGAGGTCCCTTGTGGGTGGCGTGGATGGACGCGGTAGGTCCGTAGGAAGAAACGACCAGCACGGTTTCCCGCGCTTGCAGCCTCGAAGGTCTCGACTGCCTGGGCATGTGCCGGCAACGCCGACGAACATGGGGCAAGCATGGCCCTGGGGCGGTCTGCCTGCCCGCAGGAAACGGCACCGCACCACAACCGTTTTCCTGTGCTGCGGGCAAGAAAAAGCCCCTCGAAAGGGGCTGGAGGAATCAGGCTTGGTACACGAAGTAGTGCTCGCGCTGACGCGGAAAGAACACGTGTTTCCACGTGTCGCCGCTTGTGTTGCCACCGTCGAAGACGACCATTTCGTAGTCGTCCACGTCGGTGTCCACCAGGTCGGCGCTGGCGATATGGCGCATGTGCAGCGTGCCGCTCATGCGCTCGAATACCAGGATCTGGCCGATGGCATCTTCCTGGCTCATGGCGTTGACGCAGGCTCCGAGTTGGTGCTCGAAGTCGGATGCGGGTGTGATGAGGTCGGGGAACATGGGATCGCTCCTGTGAAAGTGCGCCGGCCCGGCTCTCTGGCGGGAGACCGGGCCGGCATGCGGTGAGGACAAGGAAGGCCGGGGATGTGTGTGGCAGCTATTCGCCGGCCAGCGATAGGCCCGGCAACACGGGTGCGTCGGCATCGAGGATGAGGATGCGCACGTCGGCCTGGCCGGCCAGTTCAAGGATCTGTGCCAGCTCGTCCGGCATGCCCTTGCTGCGGTGCTCCTGCCGAAGCTGCTCGGCGGCGATCCCCTCGACGTCCTGCAGGTGCTGGTCCGTCCAGGGCGTGGAGATCAGCTTGACGCCGATCGCCGGGCTGTAGGGAATCCGGAACGCGATGAACAAAAAGGCCTCCGGCGTCGCGAGGTCAGCCAGGTTGGCCAGGTACTGGCCGGTTTCGCGGCTGATGTGCGCGCTGCTGATTTCCCAGCACCGGCTGTAGTAGCCGGTCTCGAAGCTCAACCGCTGCACGACTTCCCGTGCGGCCTCGGCCGAATAGGTGTCGCCAATGTGGACGGGGCGGCCGTCGAAGTCGTCGCCGTGGATCGCGTACACCACGGCACCCACCATGCCTTCGCCGCTGCCCCCTTCAGCCGCGTCGCATTCGGCGATCAGTGCGGCGCCGACAGGTTCGGTGCCAGTCCAGACCACCGCGAAGTCGCTGGTGATGATGCAAGGAGAAGAAACCAGCGCCGCGTCGCAGAGGTGCTGCTGGCTCGGGTGGATGTTTCGCCAAACATGCGGGCTTCCGTCCTCGTAGCTGATGGACAGCGTGCGGACGATTTTCAGATTCCAGTAGCCGCGTAGAAAGGGATTGGGATTCTGGGACATGGGATTTCTCCAACAGAATAATGATGGAGCAAATCCCCGCCACCGGGAATTGACCCCGGTGGGTGGAAAGAAAGGAAACAGCGTCAGGTGACGCTGATCGTTGGCGTTTGGGCCAATCGCTCGGCGACGCGCCGGCGCAAATTCATGCGGAATGGCTCGTCGCTGACGCCCGCCAGCAGATTGATGGTCTCCAGCGCGATCAGGGCCGAAGCCTCTTCGATGTCGGCGGCCACAATGGTCTTGCGCAATTGGTCGCCGAGCTGGAGGGCCTGGGAGGAGGAGCTGATGAAGCGGACCTCGCGGCTCAGGTAGCAGCCGTTGCCGCCGAACTCGAACAGCCGCGGCTTGCTGCAGTACCAGCAGCCCTCGAACTGGATGGCGGTCAGGTGGTGCCCGTCATCGAACCGGGTGGCGATCAGAAACAATGCGTCGAGATCGGCGGTGTCCTCGAACGAATGACGGTCGATCAAGTTCCCCAGCTCTTCGTCCTCATCGGCACGGAAGTGCACGGCGAGCAGTTCGAGCAGCGGCGGGATCGACAGCCCTTCGTCGTCCGGCATCGGAATACCGAGTTGCGTGGCCAGGTCTTCCAGGCCATCGAGCACGTCCGGCCATTGCGGATTGGTGGTCTCGGCGATCTGGGCGATGTAGGCCTGCCCGTTGCCGGGGTGGCTCTCGTCCAGCGCGAAGGCGCCGAACAGCGCCTGGATGACGGGCGTCACACGGTCGAGCACGAGAACGCCGGTGGCTTCGTAGTAGTTGTTGGCCATGAAGGCTCCTTTCGATGAATGAACGGAGCCAGCCCTTGCGGACGATGGCATCCGCAGGGGAAACCGCCTGATGCCGGATGGCGCTGGGCGGGGAGAAAACGCGAGGGACATGGCCTCGAACGAGGCGCATGTCCCTCATGGGGTCCCGTGAACGCAGTGATGAAGGTGTGCCAGGGACCGGCTCACCAACCGCTGTAGTTCAGCAGCAGGTCGGCGATCACCTGGCGACGTTGCAGATCGAGACCATCGAAGTCCGACAGTCCTTGGAAGTGGCAGCGCTTGAGCATGGCACCGCCCTCGCGCGCGTTGTAGAAGCTGAACATGGCGGACAGGAACATGCGTTCCCCGCTGCTCAGGACGCCGAGTGCGTCGTTGGCACGCAGCATGTCGGGACGCAGATCCCACTTGCTCTTTGCCTGGTTCAGGCCTTCGCGCGTGCCGTCGCCAAACCATTGCGGGCCTGCGATCTCGACGCCGCGCTTCCAGACCTCGAAGAAGGCTTGGGGCGCGGCGGCGAAATGCTGCTCTTCCCGCATGATCTGATCGACGACTTCCTGGGGCAAAAGCTGGTTCATGACGTGGTTCCTCCAGTTGGATCAGGGTGTGGCGAGCTGGGACCAGCCGCCTCTTTCGAGGGCACGTTGAGCCGCGGCATAGCTGCGGAAGTACTGGCAGGATTCCCGCGAAACGGGACCTTCTGTATCGCGCGTGCCGATGTAGTGGCCGGCGGCGCTATGCAGGATTTCGAGCGGCAGGAACTTGCCGCAATGGATCAAGGCCAACTGGCCGAAAGAGGCTTGCTGGGACATGGACGGGCTCCTTGGAAAAAGCGGGGCCTCGTCCCTCACGGGATGGCAGCTCCCGCACGCGGTTGAGAAAAAAGCATCGGCGTCACGGGTGACGCGCGTCCGCAGACTCGATGCGATGGCGGACTGGCGGGTAGCGCGGAAAGAATCCGCGGCAGCCTGGAAACTCTGGCTGCTGGCATGGTGCTGACGAATCAGCGACACATGCGGGCAGCTTCATGCGCGAGGCGAGCCGCGTCAGCCGGAAATCGGCATTTGCAACAGCCCCGATTGGCGAACGCGGAAAAAAGAAAGCCCCGCAATAAGTGCGGGGCTGTCAGGAGGATGAGGCGAAACTGGGTCAGCGAGGCCTGTCGCCCAGTACATGCTGCTTCCACAGGGCGAATGCCTCGTCCGGTCCCAGCTCTGCGAGGATGACGATGGGCTGGCCCCGACGGGCACGCAGCGATGCGAAATACGCTGGCCGGTCGGCGATGGCGTTGAGCTTGATGCCCTTTAGGAACAGCAACTGGCGGGGGCGAACTTTGGTGGTAACGCAGGCATGATTGCGCTTGTTTGGGGCAAAAGGGCCAGCGAAGCGGGCGGACACGGCCAGAAAACCGCGACGAACTACTTGTACTTGCCAGGCGAGGCGAACGGGTGACATCAGCATATCGCTATGCGGTAAAGAAGACCGTCCTAAAGCTTGCAGGATCCCGGCATAGCTTCATCATCACCTCTCCGTGACGGCTCATTGGAACGAAAAAGGCCAGCATCGCCGTGATGGACTTTCATAATTGCCAGGTCAACTGGCTTGCGTGCTGTTTATTCACAGCAAGGCATTGCGACGTCGTTGCAGCAATCGCCGCCATCGCAACAGGGCGTTGCAGCAAAAGCGGCGGTGGGCGCTAGCATGAGGGCCAAGCCGCGGCCGCTCATGCTGGGGGCCGTTCTCTTCAGATTGGTGTCCTGCACCGTGTGCATTGCGAATTTCCGGATCGTCCCAATGTCACTGGGACTCCTTTGTGGCGGCCGGGTTCTCCACGCTCATGAACGACTGGGCCACCAGCGCGATCGCCCCGCCCACGATGGCCATGTCAGCGATGTTGAAGGCGGGCCAGTGCCAGCCGTGCAGGTGAAAGTCGATGTAGTCGATAACGTGCCCGCGCGTGGCGCGGTCGAACGCGTTGCCCAATGCGCCGCCCAGAATGAGGCTGTACGAAAGGCCTTCCGTTTTGCGCAGCGGCCGGGAGAGCAGCCATGCGAGCCATGCCGATATTGCGAACGCGATCGCCAGAAAAAACCACCGCTGCCAGCCGCCCGCGCCAGCAAGGAAGCTGAACGCCGCGCCGGGATTGAGAGCGTGAACTAGGTTGAAGAATGACGCCACCTCGTGCGACCAACCCAAGGGAGTTGTCGCGTCAATGTAGCTCTTAGCTGCCTGATCGCCGGCGAATATAACGATCGCGAGTGAGTACCACTGCGTCTTGCGAAGAGATGGTTCATCCATTGTTCATGCCGCCTTGAACTTCAGGAGGCGCAGCCCATTGACGACAACCAAAAGACTTGCCCCCATGTCAGCGAACACAGCCATCCACATGGTGGCATGCCCTGTGAACGTCAACGCAAGGAACACCGCCTTGATGCCAAGGGCCAGAACGATGTTCTGCGTGAGGATCGCCGCAGTGCTACGCGACAGCCGGATGAAGGCGGGGATCTTGCGCAGGTCGTCGTCCATCAGGGCGACGTCGGCTGTTTCGATCGCGGTGTCGGTGCCGGCCGCGCCCATGGCGAAGCCGATGTCGGCACGGGCGAGCGCGGGCGAATCGTTGATGCCGTCGCCCACCATGCCCACCTGGCCCTCGCCGCCGACCAGGCTTTCGATGGTCTTGAGCTTGTCTTCGGGCAGTTGGTCACCACGGGCTTCAGAGATTCCGACCTGGGCAGCGATGGCCGCGGCCGTGTGCTGGTTGTCCCCCGTCAGCATCAGCGTGCGCACACCCAGCGCCTGCAGGTCGGCCACCGCCTCACGGCTGGTTTCCTTCACGGTGTCGGCCACTGCAAAAATGCCGAGCACGGTCGCATCGTCCATCAGCAGGATCGCTGTCTTGCCTTGGCGCTCCAGGGTCTCCAGCCGAGCCTGGAGCGTCGCTTCGCTCAGGCCCAGCTCCTGGGCGAGCCTGTGGTTGCCCATGTGCAACATGCGCCCGGCGACGCGGCCGCGCACGCCGCGGCCAGGCAGCGCCGCGAAGTCGTCGACCTCGTGCAGCGCGATGCCGTCACGGTTCGCCTTGCGGGCGATGGCCTGAGACACAGGATGGTCCGAGCGTGCCGCGAGGCTTGCGGCCCAGGCGGCAACTTCCTGCGCCTCGCCGATCAGCGGCACGAAGTCGGTCTGCTCGGGCTTGCCATGTGTGAGTGTGCCGGTCTTGTCCAGGGCCAACGCCTTGAGCTTGCGCCCGCCCTCCAGGTAGACGCCACCCTTGATCAGGATGCCGCGTCGGGCGGCAGCGGCCAAGCCGCTGACGATGGTGACCGGCGTGGAGATGACCAGAGCGCAGGGGCAGGCGATCACCAGCAGTACCAGGGCCTTGTAGACCCAGTCAAACCATGCGCCGCCGAAGGCGAGCGGCGGCACGACGGCAACCAGCACGGACACCGCGAACACCGCCGGCGTGTAGACGCGGGCGAACTGGTCGACGAAGCGCTGCGTGGGCGCACGGCTGCCCTGCGCGGACTCCACGGCATGGATGATGCGCGCGAGCGTCGAGTCGCTGGCGCCTGCGGTCACCTTGTATTCGAAAGAGCCGGTCTCATTGATGGTTCCGGCGAAGACCTGGTCACCTTCGGCCTTCTCGACGGGCAGGCTCTCGCCGGTGATGGGCGCCTGGTTGATGGCCGATCGACCCGAGGTGATCAGGCCGTCCAGTGCGATGCGCTCGCCAGGACGCACGCGGACCACCGCGCCCTTTGCGACCTCCTTGGCCGGCAGCTCTGTCCATGAGCCATCGGCCTGCCGCACGGTCGCGGTCTCGGGCGCCAAGTCCATCAGCCCCCGAATGGCGTTGCGGGCGCGGTCCAGCGACTTCGCCTCGATCACTTCCGCCAACGCGAACAGGAACATGACCATGGCGGCCTCCGGCCAGTGGCCGATCGCCATGCCGCCGGTGACCGCGATGGCCATCAGGGCGTTCATGTTCAGGTTGAGGTTCTTCAGCGCGATCCAGCCCTTCTTGTAGGTGCTGAGGCCGCCGGTGAAGATCGAAACCAGTGCCAGCACGATCACGGCCCAATGATTGCCGTCGTTGACCCAGTACACGCCTTCGGCGGCCACCGCCGCAACGCCCGAAACCGCCATCGGCCACCAATTGGTCTTGTGCGCGGCCACCGGGGCATCGCGCGGCTCATCAGTCCTCTGGACCTCGGCTTCCATGCCCAGCGATTCGATGGCTTCGACTGCCGGCTTGATCGCGTCGGGTGTGTGCCGAACCGTGAGCGTGCGCTGCATCAGGTTGAAATCCATTCCCTGCACGCCCGGCATGCCTTGCAGCTTGCCGCGGATCAGACTTTCCTCGGTCGGACAGTCCATCTTCGCGATGCGAAGTACCGTGGTGGCTGTCTGCATGTCCTGCCGCGCAGCCTGCATTCCAATGGAAGCAAGCGCCTTCTCGATCGGCGCTGAGGTCGCCAGCGTGTGCTGGACTCCCAGCACACGCTGCATCAGATTGAAGTCGAGCGCGGTCACACCCGGCAGCTTGCCCAGCCGGTCGCGGATCAGCGCTTCTTCCGTCGGGCAATCCATGTTCTCGATCCGGTACGTCACCCGCTCGCCGATCGGCGGCGCGGAAACGGCAGCGGTTGGTTGCTGCTGCAGGGCCGAGGATGGGATCACAGCCGCGGCTTCGATCGGCCCCGTGTGGCCGAAGGTCTGCTCCTTGGCGCGCATGCCGATCGAGGCCAGGACCTGCTCCATCTGCGCGCGTGCCTGAGCGAGGTGTTTCACCGACAGGGTGCGCTCAGCGAGGTCGAAGTCGAGGTCCTGAATTCCCTCGACTGCCCCGAGGTGCGAGCGGATGAGTTTCTCCTCGCTCGGGCAGTCCATGTTCTCGATGCGGTAGGTGGTCGACACGGCGGCGTCTCGGACAGCCTGAGCCTTCATGCCCACCGAATTCAGCGCTTGCTCCAAGGCATCGGCCGAGACTTCGCGGTGCGAAATGGTCAACAAACGCTGCGGAAGATCGAACAGGAGCCGCTCGACACCGGGCATGCCCTCCAGCGTTCGCCGCACCAGTGCTTCCTCATTGCGGCAATCCATGTTGCTCACGTGGAAAACGGTGGTTTCAGTGCTGGCCTGCTCACTGGCGCACGCCGTCTGTTGGCCATTGCCGCCGGAGCAGGCGCATGGGCTGGAAGGTTCTTTGTTCATAGATCGCTCTTCATTGACAAGGTTTTCCCCGGATGCCATCATTAGAAAACCTCTAGTAGATATAGAGTCAAGTTTTTTATAGGAAGCAACCATGATGCGGATCGGTGAACTGGGCAAGAAGGCAGATTGCTTGGTGCAGACCGTGCGCTTTTACGAGTCAGAAGGCTTGCTGCCCGAGCCTGCACGTAGCGAGGGCAACTTCAGGCTCTATGACGAAGTCCATTTGCAGCGCTTGCTGTTCATCCGCCGCTGCCGGGCGAAGGACATGACGCTGGATGAGATCCGTCAACTGCTGAACTTACGGGATCGGCCAGAGTTGGGCTGCGGCGAGGTGAACGCGCTGGTCGACGCTCATATCGCGCAAGTGCGGACCAAGATGAAGGAATTGCGCGCCTTGGAGCGCGAGTTAATGGATCTGCGACGCTCCTGCGATAGCGCCCGAACCTCGCGCGAGTGCGGCATTCTCAACAGCTTGGCCGAGCCCGCCTGAAGCTCGAGCGTGTCATCGGTGCTGGAAGTGATCGGGTCCAGTTCTGAGAGCCACGTGCCGCGCTCCATCATGCGAAAGCGCGCGATTCTGACGTTTTGAGACGGCGTGCGACCGAGGGCGTGGCCCACAGGAGCCAGCGCGAGCCGGACGACCTGCGCGCCGCAATCTCCGCCACCTTACGGGTTCTCCAGGCCAGACCGAGCATCGCGGCGTGGCTGCGCAGGTGCAGGTGCAGGCCAAGGTAGCAGTGCGCCACGACGCGGCCCGACTCATGGGCACGCCACGCAACTCGCGATCGCTTCGCAAGAAGCCGCAAGGCCCGACTCGCGCAAGAATGCGACGTGGGCAAGATCGTATAGCCAGCAGCGCAAGCGTTTGCCGCTGCTGGCCGGCTCCGGAAGGGATAGACAAGCTGCGGGCCGTAGTCCATTGGAAAGTCCATCTTTCTTGAGTGTCACTCTTTGGCGCCCAGCGTGTGCTTTTGCGACCGGAAAGCGCTGAACAAGTGGCCCCCGGGCATCCAGAAATCGCCGTAGTTGACTTGGGCGTCTTCGTGCTCACGCTTGTGATGCCAGCGATGGGCTTCAGCCACCCCGATCAACAATCCCAACGGCCCGACCCGGTATCCCAGATTGGAGTGCTGGAAGGCCAGATGCACGACCAAGAAGCCGAGCCATGCGCCGACGGCCAACCACAGCTTGGAACGCCGCTACTGGCTCAACGGGGAGTGGAAAGGCCGCCCGCCCTCTAGCAAGGCGGCACAAGCGAGCGCGACGATCACTGTGAGTAGCTCCGTCGGAAAAGACGGCCGGCCGGTCGCGAGCTCGCCGAAGAGCACAACCGCAGTGGCGCCACGGATCAGTGGATAGCAGCCATACCGGATGACAGTCGCAATGAAGGGGGCGCATTGGTGCTCATCTGTTCTGTCCTAAAGCTCTGACTGGATTGGAAAACCTTCTAGCTACGGTAGAGTCAAGGGCGTCCGGGAAGACCCTGTGGCAAGTTCGTTGCATCTGCGCCTTGACTCTCCAGCCGCTACAGGCTTCAGCATCCATCGATTTGGAAGGAACAATGCATGGCTGAAAACCACAGAAATCACGAAAACGACGAGTTGGGCCGCCTAGATGCGAGCGATGCGAAGGACCGAAAGATTCTTCTGACTGTGTTGCTGATCAACCTGACGCAGTCCGCCGCCGGCATTGCCCTTGGCATCTGGGCTGGCTCTACGGCGCTGATGGGCGCCGGGTTGGACAACCTCGCCGATGCGTCGGTCTATGCGGTTAGCCTGTATGCCGTCGGTCGTGCGGCAACGGTCAAGGTGGGCGCGGCCCGCTTGTCGGGTTTCTTGCTAATCGGCCTGGCCGCGCTGCTGCTGTTGGAAGTCCTACGCCGCTTCGCTGGAGGGGAAGAGCCTGTCGGCCCAGCCATGATGGCCATGGCCGCGCTGAACGCGGCTTTGAACCTAGTGTGCCTCAGACTACTGCGCCGCCATCGCGGGGAAGATGTGAACTTCAAGGCGTCAGCGATCTTTACCAGCAACGACTCCATCGTCAATGGTGCGATTGTGCTGTCCGGGGTGCTGGTGATGGGGTTCGGGTCGAACATCCCGGATCTGGTGCTGGGCGTCATCGTGGCCGCAATCGCAGCGAATGGGGGGCGGGAAATCCTGCGCGAAGCATCGGAAACAGCTCGCCGTAAGGCGGGCACATAAGGCATGTTTTCGCCCAGTTCATCCCGAGGTTTACCTCTGCAAAAGAGGTAGTCCAGCCTTTGGGCTACGGCCTCGGCTGCAGCCGAGCGTACCATTGGCGATGGCCGCGCGATAGGCGGGCATGCCGTTCTCGACCTCCGTCTGCCGTACAGCAGCGGTGCGCAAGGTTGAGGGTGCATGTCGTCTCTCCTGTTCGTGTGGCCCAGGCCAATGGCCGGGCCGGGACGTTGATGGGCAGGAGAATGGCGCCGAAGGCCCAACGGCCTTCGGCTCGGGAGAAAAGAGGAACCACCCGTGGGCTGATTGGCAGGCCCGGTCGTCGCTAGAACCGTCTGCTCATCAAGCAATCACACCCGGCCCATGTCGTGGCTGGGGCCGGCATCGTCTGGCGCACATCCGCGCACAAAGGGAGCCCGTTTTTGCACCGGCGGGCACCGGCACCGATTACCGCTGACCACGAAGGGTCTCCCGGTGGCTCGTGCAGCCTGGCAAGCCACCGGGAGACCCTTCGCAGAGGGCGGAAGAAACGCAGATCAACAGAACGCGCGTGGTGCGGCTCGCAGAGAAGCTACCTTCAGGTCCCGCGGCCGGGGACGGCTGGGCGGGACGCGCACACGGATCAAGAAGGCGTTGCGCGCTGGGCGTCCCGCAGGGCATGCGGCGGAGTGCGGGACAGGGGCCACGCCGCCGAAGGCGGGCACGGCTCACGGGGAACGGGGGCGGTCAGGAGCCTTTGCGGCCGCTACGGCGCGGGCGCGAGGCGCCGCGCTTGGAGCTGCCGGATTCGACTGGCAGCGTGCCTTTGCAGTCCGGGTAGCGGCTGCACGACCAGAACGGGCCGCTCTTGCCGCTGCGCTGGCGCGTGGGTGCGCCGCACTGCGGGCATGCCGGCCCTTGGGGAACCTTGATGGACAGGGAGGCGCTGCCGTACTGCGCAATCAACTGCGAAATCCACGCGGCCTGCTTGCCGATGAACACGTCCAGGGTGAGCTGTCCGGCCTCGATCATGTCGAGCGCCTGTTCCCAGACGGCGGTGGTGCCAGGGTCGGCAATCGCCGCAGGCACGGCATCGATCAAAGTGAAAGCCGCATCCGAGGCGCGGATGGCGCGCCCCTTCTTCACGAGGTAGCCGCGAGCGATCAGGCCGCCGATGATGTTGGCCCGCGTCGCTTCGGTGCCGATGCCAACCGTATCCTTGAGCTTCTGCTTCAGGCGGGGATCGGACACCAGCTTGGCGACGCCTTTCATGGACTTGACCAACTCGCCTTGCGTGTACGGTTTGGGCGGCAGCGTCTTGAGTGCCTTGAGATCGACGTCGGCCACCTGGCATGCCAGGCCCTCATACAGTTTCGGCAGCGCGGGCAGCACCTGGGCGCGGACCGCAGTATCGCCCTCGCCATCACCGTCTTCGGCCTGCGGCTCGGCGAGCACCTGGCGCCAACCCGGGATGACAACCTGCTTGCCCGTGGCCGCCAGGTTCTGCCCCCCGCACGAAAACTTGGCCACAGTGCGGTCGAACTCGTGGTGAGGGAGGAACTGCGCCAGGTAATGCGACCGGATGAGCCTGTACACGGCCAGTTCCTTCTCGCTCATGGCGGAGAGCTTCGCCGGTTCGAGCGTCGGGATGATGCCGTGGTGCGCCGTGACCTTGCCATCGTTCCAGGCGCGCGAGCGCTGCGAGCGGTCGAGCTGGCCCATGATCGAGCGCAGCGAGGGATCGGTCTTGAGCAGGCTGTCGAGAACGGTGGGCACTTCGGCAAACATGCTCTCGGGCAGGTAGCCGGAGTCCGAGCGGGGGTACGTCGTGGCCTTGTGCGTCTCGTACAGGGCTTGGGCAATCTCCAAGGTTTCCTGCACGTCCAGCCCAAGCTGCTTGGAACACACTTCCTGCAAGGTGCCCAGGTCGAACGGCAGCGGCGGGCCTTCGCGGACACGCTCAGTCTCCACCGACACGACGTGGGCACTGCCCGCAGCGCGGATCTGCTGCATGGTCTGCTGTGCGACCGGCTGCCGCAGGCAGCGGCCTGCGTCGTCGGTGCACGCATCGGGTGGAACCCATTGCGCGGCGAAAGTCGAACCGCCTGCGAACAGGGACACGGCGATGGCCCAGTATGGTACGGACACGAAGCGCGCGATCTCGCGGTCGCGGTCCACAACGAGCTTGAGCGTCGGGGTCTGTACGCGGCCGACCGACAGCACGCCGTCGTAACCCGCCTGTCGCCCCAGCACCGTGAACAGCCGGCTCAGGTTCATGCCCACGAGCCAATCCGCACGGGAGCGCGCCAGCGCCGAGTGGTACATCGAAAGCGTCTCGGCCGAAGGCCGCAGCTTGCCCAGTGCCGCCCGAATGGACGCATCGTTGAGCGCCGACAGCCACAGGCGTTCGATGGGGCCGCGGTAGCCGCAAAGCTCCACGATCTCGCGGGCGATCAATTCGCCCTCGCGGTCGGCATCGGTGGCGATAACCAGGTGAGTCGCCTTCGCCAAGAGCGCCTTGACGACCTTGAATTGCGTGGCGGTCTTCGGTTTGACCTCGACCCGCCAGTGCTGGGGAATGATGGGCAACTGCTCAACGGACCATCGTTTGAGCTGCTCGTCGTAGGCCTCGGGCGGCGCCGCCTCCACGAGATGGCCGATGCACCAGGTGACCGTGACGCCGGAACCGTTGAGGCAGCCTTCACCGCGCTGCGTGGCGCCGAGAATCCGGCCAATGTCTTTGCCCTGGGAGGGCTTCTCGCACAAGAACAGCCGCATATCCGTCCATCCCGATTCCTGTTGTTCATGGAGTTGCTGGGATCGAGGATGCCGAGCGCAGCCCCTGGCAGCAGCAAACAAGCCGCATGCGGCAGCGACCGCTTTCACGCCGATGAAATGGCGAGTGCGGGGAAGGTGCGTGGCCGGAAGTGTGCGGGCCGAGAGCCGCGATTTCCGGGAGCGCGCGTGGAACTCGGTGGACGTTGGTGGAGCTATCCCCTGGGGATAATTCGCAGCGCATGGAGGGCGGCGAAGCACTGCGGCAGCCGCCCTCCATGCCCGATCACTTCCTGCGCTTGGTCTCTTTCGGCGCCGTCGATTCCTGGGTGGCCTGGGGCTTCGGCTCTGCCTCCTGTGGCTTCGGGCTGAGGGCCACAGACTCGATGCGGTACGGCAGGATGCCGACACTGCGCGCGTTGACCTGCCAAGTCTCACGCGGCTGATCTTCGTTGTCCGTCCAGGGGTCGCGCTCCATGCGGCCGACGACCAGCACCCGCATGCCCTTCTGGTAGAGCTGCTGCCAGCGGTCGGCGTCGTGGTGCCAGAGTTCCACCGGCGCCCAGAAGCCGCCGCGGTCCTCGAACTCGCCGCCCTTGGTGGGGACGGGGTTGTCGAAGTACACGTTCAGCCGGAGCAACCGGCGAGGATCGTCGTTGCCATTGGGGAATTCGCGGTACTCGGGAGGCGATCCGATGTTGCCCTCGCCGATGAATTGTGTGCTCATGTTGGAATCTCCGTGGTGGTTGAAATACCCGTGCCTCGTTGGGCTCGGGCGCGTGCTCGGATGGCAGGCGCAATCACCGATCGCGCACTGCGGCAGGAACGGACGCGAGCCGGCGCAGGTAGGTGTTGTCCGCCTGCGCGGCCTTGCTGGCGCATTCCTGTGCTTGCCTGCCCAGGGTGTGCAGCAGGCTGATCTGCATGTTCAGCATGACGCGCTGCAGTTCGATCTCGTGCAGGTCGTGCAGCAGGTTGACCGGCGTGCTGGGGCTCGCCATCAGCTCCTGCCACAACGCCACGCCCATGGCCGATCGATCGTGCTTGCGCCAGCGAAGAAAGGTCGTGCCTGCGCCAGTGGTCTGCTGGGCCAGCTCGACGGGAAGCAGGGGGAAGGGATGCCCGCACGCCTGTGGCAGCACCTGTCGCTGCGCCAGGGCAATCAACTCGTCGCGCATGGCGAAGCACTGGCTGGCCCAGGCCTCGAAGTCCCCTTTACCTTTAAAAGGCTTTAAAAGGCCTTTTAGAGAGGCCGCGTGTTCCAGCCGCATGAAGGCTGGCTGTTCCAGACGACGGAAGTAGCGCGGTTCGCGGTTCGGGTCGCTCATGCCGGTTCGTCCTCGCCGGCGGCTGTGGACTTGGCCTCGGCCGAATCGGCGGCAGCGCCTTCGTCGGTGGGAGATGCGGCTGCGGCAGCGCTATCACCACGCTGTTGCAGACCACGGCGCACGACGGGCGGCGCAAACTTCGAGCGGCGCATGCCTTCGAGCACGTCCTGCGGCAGTTCGCCGAACTTCTCCAATGCTGCCCGAGCTGCGGCGTTCTTGGCCGCGAAGTCGTCGCGGGTGCAGCCCGAGTAGCGGTATTGCTGGGCCAGGCTGAACAGGCTGCGCAGCGCGTGGGCACCTTCGTTGAGCCAGCGCTCCAACGTCGAGCGATCGATCAGCGCGGTGTGGTGGGCGAGGATCAGCTTGCGGGCGATGTCGTCGTAGTCGGCCAGCAGATAGACGGCGGCAAAGCCGAGCTGCGCGTTCACGAACAAGGGGAGCTTCACCGGCTGCACGTTGAGGTTCTCACCCAGGCTCAACGCCGCAGGCACGCCGGCCAGTGCCTGGTCAACCTGCTCGCGCAGCGATTGCAACGTGGTCCTGGTCTGGTCGAGCTTTTCCTCGATGCGCAACATCCACCAGTCGCTGTACGGGTCGTCCTGCTCCGAGCCGCGCTTCATCTTGTTCATCACGGCGATGTAGCCGTTCAGGCCGACGATGCCGGGTCGCCCCTCGGCGGCGGCGCGGCCATGCCAGATGCGCGAGGCGTGGTGGGTGTGCAGCGTCAGCGACATCGCGCTGCGCAGGGAGCCGAGGTTGAGTTGCAATGGTTCGTTGCTGGTTGCCATGGTGATCGCTCGCTGGTGGACAGGGAGCCGCCAGCATCCGCATGCAGCGGAAGGCAGTCAGTCAACAAACCGAAATGAGCCGACCCCCGGTTCTGTGCGCGCTGGCGGCGCAGCGCGCAACGGTCCCCTGGGGACCGCTCCGCAGATGGGCACTCACATCGGCGTTCCCGTCCTCGGTTGTTGACGGTATGCGTGCTGCACCGCACGTCGCGCTGCCGTTCGACACGATCCTTCGCCGCGCAGCCGTCCCCAGGGGACCGTTCCGTTGAGCGCCATGGAGGTCTGCTTCATGGTCTTGCATGCGCTCTACTCAGGTTTTGCGCAGCATGTCGCGCCGTCGCCCGGCGCTTCACCGCACAGCCGTCCCCAGGGGACCGTTTCTGCCGACCGCCATGGAGATCTACTTCACGGCTTTGACAAGCCCTGTGCTCAGGATTTGCGCAGCAGATCGCGCAGGCGCTCGATGTGCTGCCGGGCCACCTCGGGCGGCACGACGTTGCGCGGCGGCTCGGTTGGTGGCGCTCGCGCCGCCGATGGTGTTGGCGGTGCCGGGCCGGTCTGCTTGGCCCAGGCATTGAACTCGCCGCGCATGGCGCGCTGGATGATGCCGAACAGATAACCGGCGGGGTTGCGGATGCCATGCTTGCCGCACCGTGCGGCCCATTCGTCCAGCACGGCCTGCCGCAGGGCAGCGTCCACCTGCTGCAACGCCATCTTGGCTCCGGCCTGCTGTTCCGCCTTCAGTTCCGCGAAGCGCTTGGGCCATTGCAGGTCGCCCAGCGCACGCGCCTGCGCGGTAGTACGTACTTCATCAATACGACTACTACGTACTGTACGGTCCTGCTTCGAATTCCGAAGAGCGCCGTCTGGCGCGGGTTTCGGCCCTGCTTCGGATTCCGAAGATGGGCGATCGCCATTCCGAAGAAGGCTCGCGGGCCCTTCTTCGGAATCGTGGACCGCATCCTCCTGTGGATAACTTTCGGAGGCGGTGATGCCCTGGTCGGCCAGGCGCTCGGCGAGCACTTGCAGCCGCGACGGCAAGGTGCGTCCGGACAGCATCGGGTCGTCCGCGATCTCCTGGAGGGTGTTGAGTCCCACCACCTGGACGGCCTTGGCCGAATGCCCCAGCGACTGGCTGACCAGGGCCAGGTAGTCGGCGTCGAGTTGCATCGCCTCGAACGGCGTCAGCGGTTCGTCGTGCAGGACGTAGAGGTTGCCGAGGATGCGACCGGTCTTGGGGTCGCGCCGTCGTCGCACGAGGCTCAGCCAGCGCGTCAGGCGCAGCAGCGTCAGCGCCCGCGCCACGGTCTCATGGGAGGCCTGGCCTGCGCAGGGCATCGACGCCAGCCAGGGGCGCAACTGCTCATAGGTGGGAAATGCCGTGACGCCATCGTCGTTGAGCATCAATCGGAACACCTGCCAGGCGTTGCGCTCCAGCGGTGTCAGGCGGCGGTCGAGGAACAGCCGCCGCGGCACGCTCTCGTGCCGATTGCCACTGAACAGGAAGGCGTCGCCGGACGTAGGAGGCGTGGGCGTTGGAGCAGGCAGGGACGCGGGAGCGCCAGAGCTGGACTTGGGCGCGAGGTCCTTCAGCGCAGCGTCGAACAGGTCGGCGAGTGCGATGGGGCCAGGGCGCTGGGCTCGTGGGGCGGTGTCGTCCACGGCCATGGCCTAGCCCAATCCCTGATCGACCCAGTTCCTGATCGCGGCCCAGACCACCGAGAGCGGCAGCGACATGCCCTCGGCCAGGTCCATGGCCGCATCGAGAATCGAGGTCTCGTCCTCCAGATCGACGTTCCTGCTGCTGGTCACGGCTTTCCATTGCCGCCACAGTTCGGTGTCCTGGGTCTCGTCCAGGACGGGGTGGCGCCCCTTGCGCTTGGGCAGGCCGAGGATCTCCCGCCGCAGGGCGACTTCCTGATGGGTCAGGCCATAGAAGCGGCTGACCATCTCCGTGCTGGCCCCCAGCCGCAGCATGCGATCGACCGTGGCGATTTCCTTCTCCACGTCCTGTGCCTGGTTGAGCAGGCGCTGCAGCACTTCGCGGTTGACCGTGACCGAGCACCACGAGACGCTGGCGTTGGCCAGCACGCTGATCAGCGCGGGGTGCTTGAGCGCATCCAGCTCGGCCTCGCCGAAGCCCATGGCCTTGCAGCGGCGCAGTTGGCCGTTGCGAAGGTCATACAGCGCCTGGGCAATCACGGCCTGGTTGAGCGGATGCGATGTGGACATGCGGCCTCCCTCGCTCACGTCCCGGGCGCCGTGGTGCCGGCTTCCAGGTCCAGCAGACGCCGGGCGAGGCGCAGCAGCCGAAAGAGCTTGACCAACGCCGTGTCGCTCAAGCGCCTTGCGCCGCTGCCATGGCCTTGGCTCTGGCCGTGCAACAGGGTCGGCAGGTCGGCGGCGAGCTGCGCGCCGTCCAGGCCCGCTTCGGCGACGGGCTGACCCGTCAGGGAAGTGAGCAGCGTCAGCACCGCGCGGCCGAGCGGCGACGGGGCTTGGCCGCGGGCGCGGCACGCAAACCCGATGCCATCGGCGCGATCCTCGATGCACTCGTCCAGGCCTGCCTCCCCGGCGATCTCGCGCGCGAACTGCGCGATGTGGATGCGCAGCCGATCGGGCGTGTCCAGGCCGGCGTCGATGTACCAGACGTCGGAGATCGGATAGAGTCCGCCGGCTTGCACCGGGATGGACTGCAGCACGCTCGCCGAGAAGTCGGGCGGCAGCGCATCGCCCAACTGGTCGGCGACCATGCGCTGGATCGATTGGAGCCGTTCTGTCGTCGGTGCTGGCGAGACGATGTGCTCGCGAAGCAGATCGCCCGGTGCGGCCGGCTGGCTTCCCGTGGCCGCTTCGCCAACCGCCGTGTCGTCGTGGCGCAAGGTGGGCTCGGACGCCGGAGGGCTGGCGGGTGGAGGACCGGCCGCCGCTGCAGGCGTGGCGATGGACGATGCTGCGCCCGGCGGAGTCGGCGTGCCGGCGGTGGGCGAAGGCAACGCCGGCTGCGCCGCAGGTGGCGTCGGGTCACTGACCAGCGCCCGGTGGCGGCTTTCCGATTCGGTCAGGTCCAGCGCCAGCACGTCGTAGCCGATGCCCAGCAGCTCGGACATCTGGCCGATCAGCTCGTCTTGCACGCGCTGCGGCGCGAACTCGTCGCCCTGCGTGTCGAACTGCGCCAGCACCTCCTGAAAGAAACTGTCGAAGTCCAGCGGCAGCGAACGGTCCTTGGCGTAGTGCTCCCAGGTGCGTTTGCAGGCCGTGCGCATGACCGACAGCCGCTCGACCTGGTGGCGCCCCAGGCCGCCATAGAGCACAGTGGGAATGGCGGGCAGCAGGTAGCGCACCGCGTCGGCCATGCGGGTGATGTGCGACCGCTGGACGGGGAAGCCATCGGCCGCCAGGCGGCGGGCCAGTTCCGACTGGCTCAGGGCGGCGCCGCTCTCCTGCTCGTAGAACTCCCGTGCTTTCTCGACGCCGAGCGCGCGCTCGATGAACGTGAGGCCGCCGCGCAGTTCGTTCTCGGCAAGATGCCCGGTCAGCGCGACGATTTCACCGCGCTCCGGCCATGGTCGGAACAGGCACGATATGCGGAAGAAGCGTTCTTCCTTGGTCTCCGACCAGAGTTCGCGCAGGATCGCCAGTCGCGTGTTGCCGCCGTTGCGGATGATGTAGTGGTCCTCGCCGGGCCTGCGCGTGATGGCCGGCGCCGCGTCCAGGCCGCGCTCGCGGATGGATGCCTTGATTTCCTCGTAAGCCGGGTTGCGCTTCATGCGCGGGTCATGGTCGTAGGGCCGCAACTGGTCCAGCGTCACGACCATGGGCGTGTCCGCGATCGGGTCGCTCAAGGCCGTAGCCGCTGGGCCGCTGCGCTCGAAGCCGGCCGCGAGCAGCTTGCCTGCCATGTCCTGCGAGGTCATGTCAGCCATGGCCGCACCCCTCGCAGTCCCCACGACCGCCGGCCGGCGCCATGCGGGCCTCTCGCTCGGCGCGGCGGATCTGCGCACGGGCGTTCAATTCGGCCCGGTGGTCACTCGCTGTCGAACTCGTGTAGATCGCCGCGCAGCCGGCCTTGGTGAACTTGAGGTGCCCGCCCGGCGTGCGCTTGACGTGCCAGCCCTCACCGACCGCGAACTCGATCAGGGCGCGCAGCCGCTTGTGGCCGCGGGCCAGCTCATGTGCGTTCGCCATGGGGCCTCCCAGGATCAAGAGGTCGCTGCGGGCGGCCGGATACTTGAGCCAGTCGGTCCTGCCATTGCGGGAACAACTCGCTGGCGAGCGCGCGCATCGTGTCGAGCGCGGCAGGGGCGACTCTGCCGGGCGGCTGGCGGTGCTCGACCCGATGCACCGGCAGGCCGCGCGTTGCGGCACGTGGATACGCTTCTATGGCCGGCACGTCGGTGGCGAGCACGCGGATGCCGGCGCTGTCCTGGAACAGGTCGCGCAAGGCCTGCTGGATCAGCCGTGCGTTGGCGGACACCGGGTGGACGCGGTTGATGAGCAAGTGCAGCGGCGGCGGTTCGATGCCCAGGTGCCGGTACGGCGCAATGTCTTCGAGCAACTGCATGGTGCCGCGCCGCAGCTCGCGTGCCGCGAGGATCTCCGGCGTGACGGGCGACAGCGCGAGATCGGAGGCGAGCACCGCCATCTCCAGCAGCACGGAACGCGCGCCCTGGGTGTCGATCAGCACCAGGTCGTAGAGGGGAGCAAGTGCTGGCAGCAGATGCCGCAACCGCAGGCGGCCATCCGGCGCATGCAGCAACAACGTGTTCAGCTCGCCCCGGTGGTCGTCGGACAGCACCAGGTCCAGGCCCGCGATGATCGTGCGGGACACGAGCTGGCCAAGGTCGCGCTCGTTGAAGGCCAACAGCTCATAGATGCCGCCCGGCGCGCGCTGGGTCAGTTCGTAGTAGGAGGACAAGGTGGGCTGCACGTCGAGATCGAGCAGCAGCACGCGCAGGCCCGCGTCCGCGGCGAGCCCGCCCAGGTTGGCGGCCGTCGTGGTCTTGCCGACGCCGCCCTTCGTTGAAATGATGGACACGACCTGCATGGCGCTCTCCGGCTGGGAATGGGAAGTCCGCGGGAGAGCGGGTCAGGTCCGGTGGTTGAGGCGCTCGGCGATCCACTGGTCGATTTCGATCGAATCCCAGCCGACAGCGCGCACGCCCAGGCGCAGCGCCTGAGGGAACTGGCGCTTCTTCATCAGGTTGTAGATGTGGGCGCGTTTGAAGCCGGACTTCGCTTCGACTTCATCGAGCCGCAGGATGCGGCGCTCGTTCGGCGGGAGTACAGGGGTCTGCGACATGGCGGTCACTCCTGAACGCTCGGTGGCGTTTGTTGGCGTGACCTCTATTCAATAGACCTGGCTGCGGAAAGACATTGCAAATGCAATCTCCGCGATTGCACATACAAGCTGGATAACCTCATGCGCTTGCGCTACGAACGTACCTCTTAGCGTTGGCGAACTTTCCGTTTAAGGTGCGCTCAGTGATGCCCATGGTGCCGCCGTAGTGGGCGACCAATGCAGAGACAAGGGCCTCCTGCGTTTTGAAGCTGGAATAGGGCACGCCTGAAGGCGACTGGCTCAGCATCAGCGTCAACATCCCTCCAATGATGTTGAGATAGGTCGTTTCCGCCCGTTCGCTGATCTCGCATTGCTTGGATGCCAACAGCACCGAGGATTGCTTGAGTAGCGTGTCGTGCTGCTCCTGCAGTTCTCGCATCTCACGTCGGGCTTGTTCAAGCGCGGCCTGAAGGGCCAGCCGCTCCACGAGGATCGCCTGTCCTGTTTCCATGGTGATGAAAGGATGCGCCATGCGTTCGCCACGGCTGAACAGAAATCCTGGCCGGTGCTCGGGATAGTGGGTGCGCATCCAGCGTTTTAGATCGACATGGCGAACAGTCAGATCCAGAGAATTGAGCAGGTTCGGATCATTGAGCGTGATCCCGTTCTTGCCGTAGGGCAGCTCTCCGTTGAGGATGCCGTCATAGATACGTTCCGAGTGCAGCCGGCACTCATTCCATCGAGGGCAGTTCAGCGACCGAGGCAGGACACGCGGTGACGCGATCGTGGCCAGGATCATCGGGAGATACCGCAGCAACCCAGCCCATCGGATGGCCGCCTCGATGGGACGATAGAACACCTTTGATGTTGAAATGTCCTTGTGCATGTCTTCGTCTCCTTTCGGGTGCGCTACATCACCGGCTCCTTTCTTGCCCAAGGGCTGTTGTGTCGTTATGGCCTGCGACGGACGCTTGAGGCGATGCCCTAAGCGAAGGCGGAGGAGGCCATTGGCGTCCGCCGCAGGTGGCCTTGTCTTGCTTGATATGCAAGAATCGATCAGTTGCCGGCCCATCGAGCGATGAGGACGCAAGCTCGATATTGGCGCTCACGGTACCAGCGTCATAGGTGGCGCAAAGCCCATCAAGACCGATTTGGTATGGTCTGATATCCAGACGGTTCAAGACCAGCGAGTTGAAGCGTTCGACGCCCCTACGTCCAGTTGGGGACTGGAAATCAGCGGTTAGTGATGCATCGCTCCACATGCTGATATATCGACAAAGTATCTGCCGCAGTACCAGTGACCCTGCCAGGTTGCCCCAGCACATAGGAGACGGAGATGGCTGAACATTCCCATGAACATCAACATCACACATCCGGTCAGATGGGTAAGCACGGCCGACCATACGCCAAGTTCTGGGTGAACATGGTGTTGGGCCTCGTCGTCATGTACTTCGTAATGTTCAGCATGATCGACGGCGCCAGGGACTTCAGAAACAATCTCAACATGCTCTACATGGCGGTCACTATGTGGGCGCCAATGGGCATCTTCATGCTAGCGACAATGCCCGGCATGTTTCCAAACCGGCGGCTCAATCTCGTGCTGTACGGCTTGTTTGCCGTTCTCACACTCGGTTCTTTTGCCGCTACCCGTGCTCAAACCGGAATCGGCGATCGACAGTTCATCGCGTCTATGGTCCCGCACCATTCGGGAGCGATCCTCATGTGCCGCGAGGCGCAGCTCTCAGATCCGGAACTCGTCAACCTATGCCAAGCGATTTCCGATGGCCAGCGCGCGGAGATCGAGCAGATGAACCGGATTGCTGCACGCCTTCGTTGAGGCTGGCTGCCACTACACTGGCGCCGCGTTGCGCTCCGGCGAAGTTAGCCGCAGCGATGTAAAGATGAGTACTTGCGGTGTTCCGATGCCGGCGGTTGTGTCCTACAGCCGTCCAGGTGCCAGGTAGTCCACGCGACACCACCCCGCGCTGCCTGCGGAGCGAGCGCAAGTCATGATCGTCGCAAGTTGGAGTTCGATAGCGAACCCGCTCAGCAGCTGGACGCATCAGGCGTAACGACGGGTGGATGGATCATCCTTGGACGCTGGTGGAAGTGGTTGGATGAACTTTGTTGCCGAGGGCGAAAAACAAGGCTATAATTGAGTTCTTCGCTGATCACCACAGTGGAGAAAGTGATTGGGAAACAGAGACTTAGCGCTCTAGTGCATGACTCGTTTCCCGCTCCAGATTCAAGAAGAACGCTCCCGGAAGGGAGCGTTTTTTCGTTTGTGTGCAGGGCACTTCATCCCTGCTTCACCGCCACCCCATCGCCTCACCACGCGTGCTCGCGAAGCTGTATCTCCGTTCCAGCCCGGCGATGCCGCGATGCCTCATCAATCCTCTGCTTACGACCACGATGTGGTCATCGTCGGCGCCAGTTTCGCCGGTGCCGCCTGCGCCTTGGCCGCCGCGCAGTACGGTCTGCGCGTCTGCGTGCTGGAACGCAAGGTCGACCCCGGCGAGCGCCTGCACACCACCGGTATCGTGGTGAAAGAAGCGATGGAGGAGACCTGGTTGGGGCGCATGCCCGAACATCTGGTGGACCGGGTCGCAAACGTGCGCCTGTATGCGCCGAACCTTCGCAGCGTGTTGCTGGCCGCACCGGGCTATTACTTCCTCACCACCGATACGCCGAACCTGATGCGCTGGCTGGCCAGCGAGCTGCATGCGAACGGCGTCGACCTGCGCCTGCAGCAGTCCTTTACCGACGCCCATCGCAGTGGTGACGGCTGGCAGGTGGAT
Organism: Stenotrophomonas maltophilia D457; assembly: GCF_000284595.1. GTDB lineage: Bacteria > Pseudomonadota > Gammaproteobacteria > Xanthomonadales > Xanthomonadaceae > Stenotrophomonas > Stenotrophomonas muris. The sequence continues at coordinate 1,745,564 of NC_017671.1, forward strand.
GGGGCAGGGCGATGCGCCTATCTGGTTGGCGCTGACGGCGCACGCTCACGCGTGGCACAACGCACCGGGCTTGGCCAGGTGCGTGACAGCCTCTACGGCGTCGAGCGTGAGTTCGCCGGCCTGCAGGTGTCGCAGGGCGATGCACTGCATTGCTTCGTCAGCAAGCGCTACGCACCGGGCTACATCGGCTGGGTCGCGCAGAATCCGACCGGGCTGCAGGTGGGATTGGCGCTGCGTCATGACCCGCAACAGGTACGGCCGCCGGATATCGATGGCTTCCTCGACCACGTGCGCAATGTGGTCGGCATTCCGCCTTCGGCGCGTCCCTCGGCCACCCGCGCCGGTCTGGTCCCGTGCGGCCGGCCGGATGGGCCCTTCACCGGCCAACGCGTGATCCTGACCGGCGACGCGGCAGGCATCGTCTCGCCGCTGTCCGCCGGCGGCATCCACTCCTCGTGGCGGCACGGCTGGGCGGTCGGCGAGGCGATTTCCCGCCATCTGCGTGGGCAAGGGCCGGAAGCGGAACGGGTGGCGCGGCAGGTGGCGCCGGCATTCCATGGCAAGCGCCTGCTGCGCTGGGCGATGGACCATCTGCAGGCCGACTGGCCGCTCAACGCACTGCTGCACACGGGGGCCACGCGGCGCATCGCCGAGCAGGTCTACTTCCACCGCCGTGGCCTGCGAACCTGAGGTGTCGGTCCTGAGAGCGTGTTCAAAGTCTTTTGAGCAAGAGCACCAAGAATGCCAAGTGGACGAACTGCAGGCTGGTGTTGAGCCATCGCTCGCAGTTCTTCCACAGCCTCCTGTTCTTGTCCAGCCAGGCAAAGCTGCGTTCCACGACCCAGCGCTTGGGCATCACTTTGAAAGTGTGAAGCTCGCTTCTCTTGGCGATCTGCACCGTCACATGCCCTCCCAGAATCTGCTGCACGCCTTGCGCGAACGGCCGACCGATGTAGCCTGCATCGCACAGCAGGCTTTGTAGCCGGCTCAACCGGGGCTTGCAGCGCTGTAGCGCCTGCAGTGCGCCTTTGCGGTCCGTCACCTCGGCCGTGGTCACCGCTATCGCATGCGGCAATCCCTGGGTGTCCACCGCGATGTGGCGCTTGATGCCCGAGACCTTCTTGCCTGCGTCATAGCCCTTCAAGCCCGCCGTGTCCGTGTTCTTCACGCTCTGCGCGTCCACGATCAAGAGCGTGCTGCAGGCGTTGCGCCCCAGTTTCTCGCGGGCCGCGCCAACCTGATTTTTTTAATGCCTGCTCCAGCAGGCTGCCACCCTCGCGTGGCTCGCTCCAGATGGCAAAGTACGAGTGCACGGTGCGCCATTTGGGAAAGTCGCTGGGCAGTGCCCGCCACTGACAGCCCGTGCGCAGCAGGTACAGCACGGCGCAGAACACCTCGTACAGCTCCACTTTGCGTGGGGCAGTCTTTCTGCGCGCACTCTCCAGCAATGGCCGGATCACCTCGAACTGCTCGCGCTTGATGTCGCTGGGGTAGCCTTTTCTCACCCAGCGAGCTTCTCACATCAAGAGGGCGAGACTTTGAACACGTTCTGAGGGCCTGAACGCCTCCCGCAATGCCGGTGAAAATTCCTGTTGACGCCGTGCAGCAATATCGACACAATAGCGCTCCTTCGACGCAGATCGAACGGAATCTGCGGGAATAGCTCAGTTGGTAGAGCGCAACCTTGCCAAGGTTGAGGTCGCGAGTTCGAGTCTCGTTTCCCGCTCCAGATTCAAGAAAAACGCTCCCGCAAGGGGGCGTTTTTCGTTTGTCATGACGTTGGCCAGGCGGGTCGCTACAGGCGGGCCACGACATTTTCATGGTGGGCGTGGTAAGTCTGCAGCTGGGGGCGATTCCGACATTGGTGTCGCAATCGGCATGACGGGGGGGCGCAGCGATCGTGGGGACGATCGGAAGCACCTGGCACGAGGGGCTGCAACAGACGCAATGACCTGGAATCCGCACCAGTGTTCCGCCTGCTGCAGGCACTGAAAGGCTGGCGAAAGGCCTGCGCCGGCGTTGCCTGAACCGCACGGGTGCTGTGACCTTTTTCGGACCATTTCTCCATGTTCGCTCCACAATCGCACGGTAGCCTTCATGCTCCTTCTACACGTTGGCGGGCTGGTGGTCAGGCGTATCACTTCAGTGGCAGTGCCCAGGACGGGGCGCGGACTCTCCCTGCAGGCAGTGCTGCGACCCGGCGCGCTGCTCGCAAGTCTCGCATTGGCGGGCTGCATGTCGGTGCCGGTTCCGGATCTGCCTGATCGCACGCCCAGCACCTGGACCCAGGTGCCGCAGGGCCAAGGCGTGGCGGTGGACGCCAAACAGTGGTGGAAAGTGTTGTCCGATCCAGCGCTGGATGGACTGGTCGATCAGGCCATCGCCGGCAACCTCGACCTGCAGCAGGCCACGCTGCGCCTGCAGGCCGTGCGGATTGTCGCCGGCACGTCCGATTCGCGCTTCCTGCCGGAAATCACGGCCAGCGCCAAGCAGGTGCAGGATGCCGCTGCGGTCGACACCTACTTCCACGCGGGTATCGAAGCGATCTGGGACCTGGGCCTGTTCGGCGCCGCCGAGAGCGCGCAGTTGAGCGCGCAGGCGTCGGCCGGCAACGCCGAGGCGCTGCGTGGTGCCGCGCAGGTCGCGGTGATCGCCGACGTGGTGCGCAGCTATCTGGATCTGACCGTGGCGCAGGCCCAGCAGGACCTGTTGGCCCGCCAGCAGGCGGTGGACGATCGCGGCGAACAATTGGCCCTGGTACGCCAGCGCCTGCGCCTTGATGAGCCCGGCGAACTTGATCGCCTGCGTGCACGCCAGGCCGCCACCCGCGCGGCCACGGCGCAGGCACGGGAAAACGCGGACAACGCTGCCCGTGCGTTGGCTTTGCTGCTGGGACGCGACGGCCCGGACCCGGCCTGGCGTGCCTATCGCACGCCGCCGACGCTGGGTGCCTTCTCGCTGCAGCAGGTCCCGGCCGATCTGCTGCGCCATCGGCCGCAGATCCTGCTGGCCGAATCGGAGGTGATGCAGGCTGCTGCCAGCAAGGGTTCGGCACGCGCCGCGATGTATCCGCGTGTCAGCCTCGGTGGCTCCATCCTGTACGCCTACAACCTCACCCAGAACGCCCGCTCCAATTCCGATTCGAGCCCGTCCATCGGCCCGTACATCGATATTCCGCTGTGGGACTGGGGCCAGCGCCGCGCACGCTTCCATGCCGATGAAAAGCAGCTGGATGCCGCCTTGCTGGGTTACCGCAAGGCGGTGCTGGAAGGCGTGAGCGAAGTGGAAGGCGCGCTCGGCAGCCTGGCGCGCCAGGACAGCAGCATCCAGTCGCTGCGCGCGGCCGATGATGCCGCCGGGCAACAGGTCAAGCGGCAGGCGCGGCAGGTGCAGCTGGGGCTGTCCAGCGAATTCGACGGGCTTGACGGGCAGCGTGCGGCACTCGCCGCGCAGGCCGACCTGATCGGTGCACAGGGTGCGCGCGTGCTGGCCTTTGCGTCGCTCTACCGCGCCCTCGGTGGTGCTCCGTTGCCTGTCGAGGGTGAGGGCGAATCGCAATGATCGCGCTGGCCCGCAAGACCCTGGCCTATGAATGGCGCCGGTTCCTGCCGGTGGTGCTGGCGATGTGTTTCGCCGGTGTGCTGTTGATCGTGCAGGCGGCACTGGTGCTGGGCATCTTCGGTACCGCCGCGATCTACGTGAAGGCTTCATCCGCCGATATCTGGGCCGGTTTCCCCGGCACCCAGAGCGTCAACTACGGCCATGCAATCAGCGCGGATGTCGAAAGCCATCTGCGCATGGACCCGGATGTCACCCGCGTCGAGCCCTACGAGTGGGTCGATGGCGAATGGCGGTCCGGCGCGCAGGGCACCGGCAATGTGTCGGTGTACCTGTCCGGCATCTCCACCCAGGACGACGCGATGATGTTCGCGCGCATCCTGCCTGCCGACCTGCGCGCGCAGCTGCGTGAGCCGGGTGCGGTGATCGTCGACAGCGCCGATCTGGACACGCTGGGCGTGGACCTGCAGAACAACCGTGCGTGGATCAACGGCAAGGCGGTGCGCGTGGTCGCTGCACAACCCGGCCTGCGTGGCCTCGGTGGCGTCAACGTGCTGGCGTCGCTGGATACCGCGCGCGCCATTGCTGGCACCGATCCGCACGAGGGCAGTACCTATTTCGTGGCGGGCCTGCGTTCGCCGGACTTGGCCGACCGTGTGCGCGACCGCCTGGCTGCGTCGATGGGGCAGGCCACGCCGGTCGAGTTCTGGACTGCACCGGCGTTCGCCAGCCGTTCGCAGCAATACTGGCTGTTCGATACCGGCGCCGGCATCGCGGTGTTGTTCATGGCCGTCATCGTCTGCTTCGTCGGCGCAGTGATCACCAACCAGTCGTTCGCCTCGGTGGTGGCTGGTTCGGTGCGCGAGTACGCCACGCTCAACGCGCTCGGCGCAGGTCGCTACGCGCTGGCACGGGTGGTATTCGAGCAGGCATTGCTGATCGGTGGCGTGGGCATGTTGCTGGCGGCGGCGTTCAGTACCGTCGTGCTGTTGATCGCACAGTCCCAGCGCGTGCCGGTGCAGCTGACGCCGATGGTCATCATCGGCTGCGTGGCGCTGGTCGCGGTGATGGCCATGCTGTCGAGCATCATGGCGGTACGCAGTGTGGTCCGCTCCGATCCATCGTTGCTGCTGCGTTGAGGACCGGCCGATGACGTCCAAACATGCCGTCGCTCCCACGTTGCAGGCCGACGCACTGGAAAAAGCCTTCATGTCCGGCGATGTACAGGTGCCGGTGCTGCGCGGCCTGTCGCTGGACATCTATCCGGGCGAGTTGACCCTGGTCTCGGGCCCTTCGGGGTGCGGCAAGAGCACGCTGCTGTCGCTGCTGTCCGGCCTGTCCGCGCCGGATGGCGGTCGCGTGCACGCGCTGGGTCAGGACGTGGGGCACATGACCCGCGGCGAGGTGGAGCGCTTCCGCCTGCACCATGTCGGCTTCGTGTTCCAGGGCTTCAACCTGTTCCCGGCACTGACTGCGCTGGAGCAGGTGCAGCTGCCGCTGGGCTACCGCGGCATGCGCAATCGCGAAAGCGAGCCGCTGGCGCGCAAGGCGCTGGAAGAAGTGGGCCTCAGCCACCGCAGCCACATGCGCCCGGCGCAGTTGTCCGGCGGTGAGAAACAGCGCGTGGCGGTGGCCCGTGCCTTCGCCAAGTCGCCGACGCTGATCTTCGCCGACGAACCCACCAGCGCGCTGGACGCCGAGAACGGCCAGCGCGTGATCGACATCCTGCACCGCTACGCACGTGCGCATGGCGCCACCGTGCTGTGCGTGAGCCACGATCCGCGCCTGATCCGGCATGCCGATCGGGTGATCGCCATGGAAGACGGCATGGTCCGTGATGACCGCCGCCAGAACGAAACCGTAGAGTCCGCCCCATGACCAAGACGTCGCACCTGCTTCCCCTCAGCCTGGTACTGTCCGCGGCACTGCTGCTTTGCGCCTGTTCCAGGGACGCGCCCGCCCAGGCACCTGCAGGTAAAGCCAGCACTGCCACCGCCGGCAAGGTTGCGGTGGCGCGCGGCATCATCGATGTCGAGGGTGGCCTGATCGCGCTGGCGCCGCCGGTGGATGGTTCGATCACCGCCGCGCTGGTGAAGGAGGGCGCCACGGTGAAGAAGGGGCAGCTTCTGCTGTCGCTGGACGGTGCGCTGCTGCAGCAGGAAGTGGCAATGGCCACCGCTGATCTCGCACTTGCCAATGACCGCCTGAAGGGCAGCCAGGCGCAGCTGCGCGAACTGGAGCGCAATGCCACCCGCCTGTCCACGGGTGCGAGCGAAGGCGTGTCGTCCAACCAGCAGGCCGATGCGGCCAAGCAGCAGCTGGCTGGCGTACGCGCCGATGTCGACGTGGCCGGTGCGCAGGTCGACATGGCCCAGCACAAGCTGGAACACGCCAGGCTGAAACTGCAGCAGATGTCGCTGAGCGCGCCGGAAGCCGGCACCGTGGTCGGCCAGGTGCCGGGCCTCGGCGCCTTCGTGCAGGCCGGCAAGCCGGCGATATCACTGCTGCCGGCGCGCCCGCTGCAGGTACGTGCCGAACTCAGCGCGGCCTACGCCGATGCCGTGCAGGTGGGCATGAGGGCCACCGTGGTGCCAGACAGCGATGGTGCCGAGAACGCCAGCACGCTGCCGCCCGCACGCGTGGTACGCATCAGCCCGGTGTTCGCGCAGGCTCGCCTGCCTGAAGACGCGGGGCGTGGCGTGGCCAAGGTGGTGGAGTGCGTGCTGGAGTTCGATGGCGAGGCCAAGGCGCGCTTCGGCCAGCATGTGCGGGTGGAGTTCCGGAAGTAGGCCTAGTGCTGCAACGGGGGCGCATCCGCGCGCCCTCGACGCCTGAACGCCCGCCACGCGCTCACCGCCGACACCATGCACAGCGCCAGCAGCAGGCCCACGTCCAACAGCAGCAGCCACAGCAGATGCATGCCTTGTACCGGCGGCTGATGCATCGCCGACAGCATCCACGGCACCGACCACAGCAGCAGAAGGGCGAAGGCGATCAGCAGGCGCAGCCACAGGCGTTTCAGTCTCCACGGCCGCACGATCAAGGCGGCTACCACCAGTTCGACCGTGCCCAGCAACGCGAAGACGATGACGGTGCTGGTCGGGTAGGGCAGTTCGGCGCCTTCCAGGTGGTGCAGCAGCCAGTAGTCCGGAGTGAAGCCGGCATTGACCAGTGCGGCGATCAGCGCCAGCCAGGTCAGCGCGACCAGCAGCCAGAACAGGCGGATGTAACGTCTAGGCATCGGTGGTGTCCGTGGTGTAGCGGGAGGTTGCCCGCGACGAATAGCGCAGGCTTGCGGCGATTGCGGCCAGTGCCAGCAGGCCAGGTCCAGCGGTGAAGTACACCAGGCGCAGCGGATGGTCGTGCATCAGCGTCCAGCTGGCGAACGCCAGCGGCGCCGCCAGCACCAGCAGCTTGGCGAACAATGGCCGCAACACTGCGATCAGCAGTTGGGCGCCAATGAACATCCAGAACAGATGGAACTGGGCGATGCCCAGGCCGATGTCGCGATGGGAGGTGAAGCCAAAATGGTCGCGATACCAGTTCATTCCCAGCGGAATCAATGCCCAGTACAGCAGCGCCACCAGCAGATGCAGCAGCAGGGCGATCAACAAGGGTTTGCCGCGAAGGAACATGGGCGCATGGGGCTGGGCGGGGCAGCGTACCCCAGTGCGGACGCCCGTGACCGCATGATGTGAAGACTGTTGACGGCGTGAAGGAATTTGGACACAATAGCGCTCCTTCGACGCAGGTCGAACGGAATCTGCGGGAATAGCTCAGTTGGTAGAGCGCAACCTTGCCAAGGTTGAGGTCGCGAGTTCGAGTCTCGTTTCCCGCTCCAGATTCTACAGGGCCCCGGCAGGGGCCTTGTTTTTCTCCCGCCACGGCAAGGCGGGGCACGTTGAGCCACAAGGCTTTGCGCGCAGTCAGAAAGGTGAAATCGCTGGTGTGTTTTCCGGATTTCCGGTAGCATGTCGGCTTACGCGGGAATAGCTCAGTTGGTAGAGCGCAACCTTGCCAAGGTTGAGGTCGCGAGTTCGAGTCTCGTTTCCCGCTCCATGTTCCGACAGGCCCCATCATGGGGTTTTGTCTTGTCAGGGTTCCGTTCCTGGCGCGCAGTACGTTGGCCTCATGGCAGAGTGGCTATGCACCGGATTGCAAATCCGTTTACAGCGGTTCGATTCCGCTTGAGGCCTCCAAATAAAGCCCTGATTTATCAGGGCTTTTTCTTTGCCTGACGTTTGGCGGCGCTAGCCAAAATCCCCTGATTCGGCCCTGAAATCATCGGTCTGCCACCCGTTTCCGGGTGGCAAACTCGCGTTAACATGTGCCGAGTGCGTTTACGTGAGTTTGAGCAGGGATGGCAACCAAGCGACGCCGGGGCGACTCCTGGCAGTACACGATCAAGCGGGCGGGGCTGCTGCCCCAGCCGGTCTATCTGAGCTTCGCCTTGGAGGCAGAAGGGGACGAGTACGTGCGTCGCCTTGAGGCGCTGCTCGACCGAGGGATAGTGCCGGAGGAGCTGGCCAACACCAAGGCGGCGGCGAAGGACCTGCGCAGCCAGGTAACCGAATATCGGAGCGCGCAGCACATTTCTGTCGATGATGAGCAGTTGCTGCCCGTCCTTCTCTCGCGGTTGCCTATCGGCATCACCTTGCCGCAGCTGACCTTCACTTGGGCGACCGAGTGGGTGACCTCCATGAAGCGCGAGCAGAATCTTGCGCCTTCAACGATCCGACACTATGTGGGGGCGCTCTCCCGTGCCTTGGATTGGCTGGCTGCTCACGGCGCGCTGCCAATGAATCCTCTGCGACTCCTGCCTCGGGGTTACTCCACGTACACGGCTGATGACAAGATCGCTGTGAAGCACATAGATGGGGAGGCGAAAGCCGACCAGGAGCGCGATCGCCGTCTGGAACTGGGTGAGGAAGAACGCATCCGCGAGATCCTGGCCGGCGCAAAGCCGCCGGGGCGGCAGCGGGCTCTCGATCTGCCGCAGCGGGAGGCGCTGATACTGATGTTCGACATGGCGCTGGAAACAGCCATGCGCATGCGTGAGATCTACACGCTCGAGCGCAGCCAGCTCGATGTGGCACAGCGCACGATCTTCCTAGACAAGACCAAGAACGGGAGCAAGCGTCAGGTACCCATGACCTCAGTTTTGCTGGCGAAGCTTGCCGCGTATGAGGGTGACTACGATGGGCGGCTTTTACCATTCTGGGCAGGCGAGCGTAGCCCGCTGGCCCTGCGGCGTGTATCGAGTAAGCTGTCGCGTCAGTTCGAGCGCATCTTCGTTGCGGCAGGGTGCGCGGATCTCGGCTTCCATGATCTGCGCCATGAAGCGACGAGCCGACTGTACGAAAGGACCTCGCTGACGGACATCCAGATAGCAAAAATCACTGGGCATCGCGATCCGCGACAGTTGAAGCGGTACGCCAACCTCCGCGCTTCTGATTTGGCCGATCAGCTCTGGTGATCGGCCTGCTCGTAGGCGCGGAGGTCGGGCAGCTTGGTGCGGCGCGACTTGCTCGCACGTCTTGTCGGCCCAGGTGCCGGTGAGTTAGCTGCAGGCTGGGTGCCGATCGCCGACTTCTTTCGCTCAGCAGCTTGCCTGCGTCCTTCCGAGCGCAGGAAGTCGATCAGGTCCTCACGCAGCATGACGGTGTGCTTCTGGTTCAAGCGCACGGCAGGTACCTCACCCTTGTCCACGAGGTCCTTCATTGCCTCTAGGCCGAGCCGGAGCATCCTCGCGGCACCCTCCAAGCCCAGGGTGTCGTCAACGTCGTCCATGGCCTGGTGTCGCTTGGCGCTCAAGCATGGCTCCTTTCAGCTTCGCGATCACGGGATGGCGGCCCCTCGCATCTCATGCGGACCCCTGGTTGATCCGGCTGCGTGGCAGAATGCGCTCCAGTCCACATGGAGGTTGCTGAATGAGTTGGGTGGAAGGATTGGCGGCATGCGCTCCGCTTGGAAAGGCTTGCGTTCTCGACTGGAGCGCCATTGCAACCGCATCGGCGGCTTTCGTCGCACTCTTCGTAGGAATTGCTCCTTTGGTGTGGGGTAAACGCCAACGAGCTCGCATTGGCAGAGCTAAGGCGCGGATTGCCGAAGTCGATCTGAAAATGCAGGCGTTGCATTTGGCTGCTGGCCTTCACTTGATCTCTGGCAAGGTCGTTCAGCGTCACAACTATCGAGTAGCGATGCGTCAATTCCGAGCGCTCAATGCCGATAGCTGCCGAGACCTTGTGCCTTACTTGGACTCTCTCTCGAGCGGCCTGGAAGCCCCTTTGAGTGACGTCATATCTGACATTGGCATCGCAATTCGGCTTCTCGAAGACATGGACTCCAGAGATGATTCCATGGAGACAAACCCTTCTGGGCCAAGGAGCCTGTACGAAGAACTTCTTGAAACCATGGAATCTGCCCGTAAGGCCCTCTCGACGGCGATCGGCGGCGGGTACGTGCTGGAGCCATTGGAGCCAGATGCGGAGAGGCTTGCAGAAACGCTCCGCCGATATGCGATGGACGAGCTGATGGCTGAAGTGCTGAGAGGCCAGCACGTTCGATAGGGATCGCAAAATAGGTCGGTTCATTTGCCCACCACCTGGCTGTCGAACACAGCGAATGCAGCCTTGCAGGCCGGTTTGCCGCAACGCTGGCGGCCAGTGATCGTCTCGGCAGCAACCTCCGTCTCCTCAGTGTGGAAGGGGATACCGCAAGCGGGACCACGGTCTGCCCCCCACTTGTTGCCGGGGCGATCCACGATGGCGTGCCACTTGGGTGGGCGCGGGTTGTGACCGTGGCCGGCTGGACATGCGTAGAACGACGCATCGCGCAGGGCGGCCTTCACGATTGCACCGCCTGGCTGTCGATATGCCGCTGCCGCCGGACGTCGATCACGCCCAGCACCGAGTTGCGGCGCACCACGTCGTGCCCGTCGATCTGGCCGACTACGCCAACCACGCAAACGGCTCGGCGCAGTTCGTCCAGGTCCACGGCTTGTGCGCGCGGGGACTCCCAGTGGCCCGTGCCATCGTTCACCCATGTCCATCCAGTGGAGGCGAGCACAGCAGCGGCTGCGGCGTTCTTGCGCGCATCATCGACGGCGTCCATTGCGGTCCTGATTGACCGATTGGTGGGAAACGCCGGGTGATCGGCGGCGCACTCCTTCCAACGAGCATCGGGATCGACGCCTAGGTGCGACCAGAGCGATGCCAGCGTAGCCGACGGCTTGCGGCCGCCATTCGGATAGATGCAAACGTCGGCGCTGCCGCCCTTCCGATGCCGGCGAACATGGTGAACCTCGCGAATCCAGCGCATGTTCCCGTTGACGTTGCTGGTCACGATGAATGTCGCATCGCCAACCGTCAGGCGGTGCTTACGGTTGCGCTGCGGCGGGTAGTCGGGATAGTCGATCATGCTCACTGGGCACCTTCCTTGGCCGCGCGCGCGGCGAGGTAGTCGCCCAGCACAGTGCCGGTCTGATCGTCGGCCAAGACATTGGCGGAACGGGGGGAGATACCAACGCTGTCGTCGCCTTCGTCGAATGCGCCCTGGAAGCGGAGCAGCGGCTTCTCATGCCATTCGTCCGGCAGCAGATGATCCAGAACGCCCTCACCGAGGCTGGTGCTCAGCTCGCGGACTTCGTGGAACTCATGCAGACGGCCGTTGTCCCATGCCATCCCTGCGCAGGTCTGGCAGATGACCACCTCGTCCGTGCGGTCGCAGTTGGTGCAGGCATAGCCCACCGGCTCCCCCACCGGCTGGCGGGCGCCAGAGAGCGCGGCATACTCGGCGAAGGCATTGCGGATCGCTTCGCGCGATTCCTCGGGTGCGTCCGTGGTGAGGTAGCCAAGTACCCAGTCGGCGCTGATGCCCACCGGCTGGCGGGCGGCGAGGGCTGCGTGGATCGCATTCCGTGCAGCGATCATGTCGAACTCGTCGCCTTCGCTTCCCGCCACATAGGCGTCGACCCGAATGCGATCAACCTCTGGCCAATAGTGGGGCGCATCCCCCAGTCTCACCCTCCCACCGGGCTGCACGTCCGCCAGGGTCTTGTTGTCGGTGGTCATGCACTCTTCTCCAGAAGGAAATTGGTGTCGATGTGCCAGCCGGCCTCACGGGCTCCGAGCAGTCGCAGCTCGTTGGTGTCGAATTCATCCAGGCCGAGCATCCTGGCGACGAGCTCGATGTGGTTCGGCGAGATGGGCCGGTCGCGGTAGAACAGGTCGTAGACGTTGTGCTTCGAGCAGCCCCAGACCTCGGCCAAGTCCTGCATGCGCTTGCCTTCCTCCAAGAGGTGGCGCTTCAAGTGCGCGCGCACGCTGTCGACCGAGCGGGGGATGCGAATCGGACGGCCACCGGCTGCCATGCCGTTGTTGGCGTGCTGGCGTCGGATGCTCATGCGGCCTCCGCCTGCGGCAAAGCCACCGGGTCCAGGTTGGCGTCGATCAAGGCGTAGAACGGCGGTGGGCTGACGCTATTGCCGCACATGCGCACCTGGGCCGTGGTCTTCAGTACCGTGCCGTCGGCGGTGTGGTCGATGATGTAGGTCACCGGGAAGCCCTGCGCGCGGAAGAGCTCATGCGGCTTGAGCATGCGCAGGCCGATATCCACGATGACGTAGGGCGTGCCCTTGATGACCACGGTGACCAGCGCCAAGCGATCCTTGGTAGTCACCGTGTCTACTGGGTCGTGCAGATCCACGGCGATGCCGCTGCCGTAGTACTTCACCAGGAACGCTGCCACGCGCAGGGCGCCCGCTTCCTGTTCCGGGCTCAGGGTGCATTCCACTTCGGCGAAGCGCGTTGCACCGGCGAGCACGGTCGGAAGAGGCACCCGCAGGTCGTTCCCCACCACGTTCTCCGCCATCGCCGTCAGGTGTGCAGCGACCAGGCGCTGCTGGCTGCCGCTGGCAGTAATGGTGCTGACCGGGTCGCGAGCATCGTTGCCTGCCCCCTCATAGAACCCGCCGTTGGCCTGTTCCAGAAATGCGGTCGCCAACCCATGGTGGTTGCCTTGGGCAGCGATGGTCGCTATCGGCTCGCACGCATCGCCACCCGCCATGTTGTTGCGCAGGGTGACCAGTGACGCAGCGGCCACGCCGAGGGCATGCGCGGCGCCTGCCGGGCGTGCGGCACCAGCACCAGAAGTGATCGTCGGCACGGGCTCGGTGGCCGCCGTGCCGATGCTGTCGCCGCGGAACTTCACCAGATGCGGCGCGGCCACAGCGTGCTTTACACCGCCCGCGACAATCGTGCCCAGCGGCTGCTGCAGATCCAGCGCACGCGGGGCCTGGCCCTCGCGCTCGCCATAGCCGGTCTGGACAAGTGTCGGGGATACTACCGAGAAGTGCCCACCCTTCACTCCGGCGCAGACGGTAGGAAGTGGCTCGTCCGCTGCCATCGTCCGTTGACGGCTTGCGTTGGCATGCTCGGTGAGGAACGGCGCCAGCTCCGGCGCCACCAGCATCAGCTCGCCGCGATTGGCGGCAGTGATGGTACGCATGGGGTCGCGCACGCTATGCACGCGATCTCCGCCCTGGTGCGTTGCAGGGACGATGAAGGGATCGGCCGAGTTGATGACGTGCCGCATGACGCCCTTGGCGATGCGGCGCATGGTTGCGTCGGCCAGCGGCCGGTCCCGAGTAAAGATGGACGGGCAGGGAATCGAGAAGTCCAGGCAATCAGCAGCAGTCACGCGCGGCTTCTGTCCCGGGGCTGTGCCATGGGTCGGCTCGGGCCACACGATGGGCTGGCCATCGCGGCGACCGAGCAGGAACAGACGTTCGCGGCTGGTGCCGGCGCCGTAATCGCTGGCCACCAGCTTCCGCCACTCCACCGCGTAGCCCAGCGCCCGCAGTGCTGCGACGAACTGCCGCCAAGTGCGGCCGCTGTAGCGCTTATGGGGGACAAGAGCCTGGCGCTCGACGGGCACCCGCTCGCCCTTGTCGGCGACTCGGTTGACCATGACCGGCTTGCCGCGCCGGAACAGCGGCTTTCCCGACTCCGGATGCACGGCCTGGACCAAGTCAAGGGTGATCACCCGGCCGGACTTGGAGCAGCGCTTTGCCACCAGCGGACCCCAGGTCAGGATCTGCCACACGTTCTCCATGGAGATGATGCGCGGCGCGGTGTTGGTCCCGTACAGCCGATCAGCACGCAGCAGCTGGCCAACCCACTTCAGCACCACCCACGACAATGCGCGGGTCTTGCGGCTGCGCGGCTGGCCGCCCTTGGCCTGGCTGAAGTGCGTGCAGTCCGGCGAGGCATGGAACCAGCCGATGGGCCGGCCGGCCACGTCCACGCGTGGGTCTGCGTGCCAGATATCCTCGCGGTGGTGCTGGGTCAGGGGGTGGTTGGCGGCGTGCATGCCGATGGCCAGCTCATCGTGGTTGTAGGCCAGGGCGGGATCGATGCCGATGGCCTGCTTAAGCCCTTCCGATGCGCCGCCACCGCCGGCGAACAGATCCACGACGATCTCGCCGGGGCGCAGGCGGGAGACCTGTGGCGGCGGGAAGTTGAAGGAGCGGGAACCGTCAGCCATGTGCTGCCTCCCAGGCAATGATCGCCTCGGCAGCAAGCGGTCGCACGAACCATGCGGCTGGACCATCTTCGGTGTCACCCAGCCACACCAGGCGCCAATCTGCGTCGGGGCCAATAGGCTGCCACGCGCGCATCTCGTCCCAGTAACGATGGTCGCCGCTCTGCACGGCCTCTTCGGTGAAGTCGCCAGACGTCACCTGCAGGTCGAATCCCTGCGCGAGGAACAACGGCCGCAACGACACCTCGCGACCGTCAGCCCACATTGGCACATCCGGATGGCACGGGACCTCGCCGTCGGCGTTGCGCGCCGGGAGCCGACTGGGGTGGTACAGGCCGCGCCACGGGTCTGCTGGATCGACAGCGGTGCGGGACTGATTCCTGACCAGCTCCAGTAATTCGGTCGCCTGCGCCAGCCGGGCACGGGTGGTGTCGCAGAGCGGCGTGTCGCCGTCCTGCATGCTGCTGCGCAGAGTCGCCACATAGGCGGTTACTGCGGCTTCGAACACGCGCAGATCCTGCAAGCGCGGCAGGCGGTGGTGTAGATCCCGCAGCGCGGTCTGGGCCTGGCCGAGGGTGATGGCCTTCGCCTGATTGGGCAGCCACACGGCCTCGACAGCGATCGCACTGATCGTTTCGAATGCGTCGCGCAGAACGGGGCAGTTCGTGGGAAGAAGCGTGAGGTTCGCGGTCATTGGCGGGCCTGATCGAATAGGGTGAAAGTGTTCACAAAGGCGCCAGCGAGCGGCGCTTTGCATGCGGCGTGGGTGTCCCCGGACGGGCGACGAGGAAACGGCGGCATGCGGCGGTACCGGCCGTTGGGATCAGCGGCGTACTTCCCGTCTCTGAGTCGCACCGCCTGGTACTGGGGAAATGCCTCATCAGGCAATGCCTCGCGCGCCTCCTTGATCAGCGCGACGAAGCGCTCCTGCCAGTCAATGGGCATGGACTGCAGGGTTCGGCGCGGCACCACCAGGTAGGCGGCGCGACTGAGGCCGAAGGCATGCCAAACCGGCCCATCGGAATAGGTACTGCCAGGCCTTCCGGGTTCGGTGACGGTCGCCGCGTGCGAATCGCTGCTCATGGAGGCCTCAGCCGATATCGTGGGTTGCCATGCGCTCTGCATAGCTACCGTGGTTGGCCGCGTGACGGCTCATCAGCGGGCGAAGCGGGGTGTGCCCCAGCACTTCGATGTGCCCGCCCGCTGCGAGGAAGGCGTCCAGGTCGTCGGCCAACTGCTGCCGGTCGAGTTCCCTGTGTCGAATCGTGGTCGCCGCGTCACTGACGCCGGTGAGCGGACCTACCACGCAGGTCGGACGCTCACGCACGGGTGCCGCACGCAGCGGTGCGATCGCATGTTGCGTGTGGCTGGATAGGCGCCAGATCCCGCGCACGCCGGAGCGATGGCAGATGGCCTGGCCGCTGCGTGCCAACCCTTTCAACGTGTAGCCGATAGCCTGGTGCGTGCTGTTGATGCGACCAGCGGTCTTGATCTGTTCGACCGTAGCGCCTTGCGGGAACATAGACAGGACCTTGCGCACTTCGGCGGCCCGGCCGATCTGTTGCGGGCGGGCGCTCATGCGCGGGCCTCCGCGAGCAGTTCGCGCATTGCCGAGCCGTGGTGCAGGACACGCGACGATTGGTGAGCAACGGCGTCCGGATTGTTGGTCAGGACGAGCGTGTCCTCCAGGGGATACGCGGTGTGGCCGTCCCAGTCGTCCAGTACCTCCCGCAGGCCAAAGTGCGCGCGCAGTTCCTGTGCGTTGGAGGTCTTGCCGCAGCGTTGCGGCCCGTAGATGACAACAGAACGGTTCATGCGGCGATTCCTCGCGTGCGGCGCGTAGCGCGGTTGTTGGGGGAGATCGAACGAACGCGCACGCCTTGGCGGTCGAGCCAGCGATGCGCGGCCTGTGCGGCAAGTCGGTTTAGAGAGAACGAGACGCCACCGAGGGTGAGCGAGTGGTGCGATACCCCCACGCTCCGGCTGGCGCTGGCGGCGACCTTCAGGAGCGACTCGCGCGGGGCAGCGGTGTAGAGGCCGGCCCATAGCCAGCCTTGGCACACCATCAGCACGAGCGACTCGCCCTGGTGGCCGGTGGCGAACTGCTGCTCGACGGGCAGCGTTGGCTGCGCGCTCATGCCGACAGCGCCAGGTCACGGGCCTTGGCGATCTCGGCCTCGGCGGCGGCGATGCCGATGGCGGTCAAGGTCGCCTTGCGCGGCAGCTGCGGGTCGTCGTACCGGATCAGCACGCGCTCATCCAGCCAGTTCATGACGCGACGCGTGAACAGCTTCTCGGGGCGGTTGCGGGGTGCAAACCCGTTGGCAGTGCGGTGGAGGGAGTGATCCGAAGCGCCATGCGCTGCGAGCAACGCGGCTTTTTCCTTCGGCTTGAGTGGAGCGGACATGGGCTGTTCTCCTGGTCAGGCAGCGATAGGCGTGGAAGGGGAGTCGGCGGCGATCTCGGCCAGTACCTCGCCGCGATGGCGGGCGAGCAGGGAGATCGGGATGCGAAGGTGCGCGAGGCTTGCGTCAGTCCAACGCAGCTCTGCCAACGCGGCTTTTTCCATCGGTACCGGGCGAGTGGCTAGGCCACACCGGTGGCATTCGATGTGCAGCAGCGGCGGGCAGGGGGCGCCCAGGCGATGGCCGGTCGGGGCGCCTTCGGTCACCACGATGTGAGGTCGATGGCCGGGCCCACACAGCGGCACGGAATCGGGGAGCGGGCGAGAGGTCTGGCGCATGGTCAGCCCCTCACCGAGGTGCTGAGCGCCCAGCGTGCCTTGGCCGCATCACGGTCAGCATGCGCTTGGTGGATCTCCGCGATACGCAGCGGCACGACAACGGCGGCTGCCAGTGCGACGGCTGCCCAAGCGAGGCGGAGGCGGCGGCTCATGCAGCACCGCCGTTGGCATGCTCGGCTAGGAAGGCTTGGATCTTCGGGGCGAGGGTGTCCGCCAGATCGAAGGAGGCCGAGCCGAGCCACAGAGCAGCAGGGGCGTGGGTGAAAGCATCGGGGGCATCTACGCGCGGTACTTGGCCGGGACTGGCGCAGGCGAAGGCAATCCCTCGGTGCTTCCTGTCCTTCCCTACGAAGGTGTAGAGCGATATGCGCCAGGAGTTGTCGCCGTCCCGGGTAAGGCCGAGGTTGGCGCCGAAGCACTTGGCAGTGAAATTGACTGGGGCGCTCATGCCCGCACCTCCGCAGACATGTCGCGCGAGCAGGCCTCCAGGCGGAGGCTGGCGACGCCCATGCGCCGGGAGCGGCGCAGCTGGTTGCGGTTGTGTTCGCCCTTGCTGCGTACCCATAGGGTTCGGGCGGTGCTGTGATCGCGTGCTGCCACGGCCCGCAGGGCCTTCACGGCCAACAGCGGCAGCAGGCAGGGGCTTGGATCGGCGTAGCGATGGGACATGGCGCGCTCCTGTTCGAAGGAGGGCGCCGGCGGGTCAGGTGCCGAGGGGGCGGCTGCTGCCGGTCAGGGGAGGGGCCGGCAGGGTGGCGACCCGCCGGTCGCCCGCCAGCTAGAGAGCTGGCAGGGCGGACTCTACAAACAAACTTGCGTGCAAGTCAACAAGAAAACTTGCGTCTCGGACATTGCAGGGCTCAAGGCGCCCGTTGGGGGCAGGTTTGGCACCCGGCTGAATAGGCCCATGGGTGTTAATCTCCGGGCCTTCAAAGGAGGAGGGGGCCTATGGAAGTTTTCTTCAGCACGATGGGTGCGTTGGGTGTTTGGCTCGTGGCGCTTGCTGTGTTTGCATTGGCCCTGCTGGGGCTGCTCATGCCCTTGGCGGTTTTTGGTATCAAGCCTCTGTTGCGGGTCCTGATAGAGGAGCAACGCAAAACCAACCGCATGCTCGCAAAGCAGGGGCTTCGGGATCAGGGTATGGAACCAAGGGACGTGGCAAGTGTTGCCACGTCCAGAGACGACGGTGAGCCGCAGACGCTGGAGGAATTCATTCGCGAGCGTGGTGGGCGTAGCCCGTAAGCCCGCCAATTATGGGCGTGGCAGCACTTCGGCCATGTTCTTGATAAGTCCGGTTTGTTCAAGGGGGAAGCCTTCGATGATCGCTTCCCTCGCTTCTTCCATCTCGCAGAGCAGCGTGCGCAGCTCTGTCGCGGATAGGTCGCTGAGACGTTGTCTCAGGATTAGGTGCTGGTCGACTAGCCAGTTGAGCTGGAAGGCTTCGCGCAGCAGCCGAATCCTCCGCATGTATGCCAGGGCGATGGCGTCGCTGGGCCCAGTCGTATGACACTGGCGCAGGCACTTTCCATCGGGCGGCTGAGCTTGCTGCCGAACCTTGCTAGCGAGTGCCTGCGCGAGAGCTTCCAGTGCTGCCGCTTCCTTCATGATCAACCCCCTTTGAAATCTGGCGCTTCCGCAGGTGTGCGGTGAAGTCGACCACGTTGTCCGGCGTAACTGCCTTCTCCTGGCGCGCAGCCAGGTAGCTGTGAGCCAAGATGACAATCGAGGCGTCGTTCGCGTCTTCTGGGTCGAACGACGATCCAAGAGCGAGGCAGGCCAGGCGGACAAGTTGATACGACGCGGCAAGGGTAGGAGCGTCGAGTTGCACGGGTTGAGACTGTGCGGAACGAGGTGAAGAGAGCGCGCTAAGGGGCTCGCTTTTGTCCCAGCTTAGGAACTGCTCCACAGACATACCGAATGCCCGTGCCAGTTCCAGCATGTACCTGGGGCGACGGGTAGGGGTGTCTAGTAGTTGCTGGATATGCTGGTACTTCACGTTGGGAGCGCCAGCAGCGCGGACCCGGGCTGCGAGAGCCTCCACGCCAAGCCCGTGGGCCTCCATCAGGCCCCGTGTGATTTCACCGATCAACATGCAAACAATCTTGCACTGTTGATTCGCAAGAAAGATTGCGCTAGTTTGTCGCAAGAATTCTTGTGAACGGGCATTCCATGACCCCTCTGCAACGGGCAATCGCGATCTGTGGGACCCAGAGTGAGCTGGCGCGGCGGGTGACCGGCAAGCCCGCGACCGGCTACGTCTATCACTGGCGAAAAAACGGTGTAACCGAGGAGGTGGCGATTGCCATCGAGAGGG
Source organism: Stenotrophomonas maltophilia D457 (assembly GCF_000284595.1). Taxonomy (GTDB): domain Bacteria; phylum Pseudomonadota; class Gammaproteobacteria; order Xanthomonadales; family Xanthomonadaceae; genus Stenotrophomonas; species Stenotrophomonas muris. The sequence continues at coordinate 1,764,721 of NC_017671.1, forward strand.
CGGTCGCCTCGGCGATGGCTGAGAACCAGGACGCCGCGAAGCGAGCCGATACCCTCGGAGGCAGAGTGACGGCCGACGAGCTGATACCGGATGTGCGCTGGGAGCGTGATGCGGGTGGCGCCATCGTCGGCTACTTCAAGCGCGTCAGCGGGTTGCCGGGGATGACTCATGCCAACCCGTGACCCTGCGCTAATTATCTCCATAGCTCGCTACGGCTGGCTGCGCGGGCACCAGCGCTACCGGTTGTTCCGTATCCGGCAGCAGATCCGCAAGAGCGGGGTGGTTGTGATGCTCCTGGCGATGATTGCCCTTCTTGTACTCGGAGTGCAGAGGCGCCCACAGGACTGCAACAACCCCGCCGGCTCCGGTGTGAACGTCAAAGGATCGGATGGCCTGAAGGCGCATGCGCGTAGGGAACGTGATGATCTCTGGCATGAGGGCAATGTTGAGTACAGCGCTCCCCTGGACGGAACGATGAAATGTTCCGCATTTCAGGGGGCTGCATGACCTGTCTCCGCTCTGACCTGTATTGGCGGGACGCCCTGCACAACGCAGTGGCCCGCGCCCCAGGTGGGCTGCAGGATGCGGCAGCCCACATCAGCAAGCGCCGAGGCAAGTCGATATCGGCGGAGACACTGCGCAAGAAGCTTCGGGGCATCGATGGTGAATCGGTCTCAATGGAGATGGCCGAGATCCTGACGGACTACTTGTTGCTGTTCGTCGGCACGCAAGACATTGCCACGGACTGGGTTTGTTCGCTCGCAGGTCAGTACAGCCTGATGGTTGACTACGTGCCGCCGCCGCCGAAGGGCGGTTGGCCCGATGAGCTGGCTGCGATCCAGGCAAAGCTGCTGGAGCTGCACAAACTGACGGGCGCATTGGCCGGTGCGGGTATCGACGCGTTGGCCGACCAGCGTCTGACCGTTCCGGAGGCGGATCGAATCCAAGACCTGTCGCGCGAGGTACGCAAGCTCTGCTACCGCCTCGAGCGCAACGCATGCCGTGCGGCTGGACAGCAGGGGATGGAGGACTGACGTGGCGACCCACCACGCCCATCGATCCAAGCATCGAAGGCGTGGCCTACCCAGCGCATCTGCGCGGCAAGCCATGGAACTCGCAGCACTGGCGCTGACTGATGCAGTGCCCGGGTTGATTGGTGAAGAAGCAATGGCGGAGCGCGAGCGCATCCGCCAGAGACAAGAGCAACAAGACAACCGGCAGCACAGCCTGCCTTTGGGGAACCCTGATGTACCAAGCAAGCATTGATGTGGCCCCATCCCCCCGGGTGGCTTGTGAAAGGCCGTGTGCTGGACCCGCTACTGAATCCGCCCTGGGATTGAGAGGCGTTCTCGATACCAGCGATGGGTCCTTCCTGGACCTGACGAACGCGGGTATTCCGACGCGCATTTCCTGGGTAGATAGCAGCTCGGGAAACTACTGAATGTCTGCAAGACTTCCTACCAACTTCGATGACGTGCTTTCACAGCTACAGTCAGCGGGGCTGCTGGTAACCGGGGCCGATCTACTCACCGATGGCCGCATGGTGCGATGCCGTGTCAGCGGTTCACGCGAAAAGCGCGGCTGGTACTGCCTTCATGAGCTCGATACTGACGATGGCGACTTGCTCGCCATAGGCACGTTCGGCGTGTGGCAGGGAAATGAGAATGGCGCCACAAAGATCGATCTCCGAAAGCGAGACGGGGCCTTCTCCGACGTGCAGCGCGAAGCGATGCGCAATCGATTGGCGGAGGATCGTCGCAGGGCCGAGGCCGCGCGCAAGTCCCAGGCAAAGCGTGCGGCAGACAGGGCTACCGCAGCTTGGGCCAAGGCCCACGCAGTCGGTGAGGCCGATTACCTGGTCAGCAAGGGAGTGCAGGGCTTTGGATTGCGCTACGGCAGCACGGGCGTGGCGCTGGTGCCATTGCTCGACACCAACGGTCAGGTTCATGGTCTGCAGGTGCTGCGAAGCGCCAAGCAGGCAGCAGCCGGCCGCAAGCCCGCGAAGGAGTATTGGCCGGCGGGTATGGTCAAGAAGGGGCACTTCCACCTGATCGGCGGTAGCCCACAATGGATACTGTTGGTCGCAGAGGGATTCGCGACCGCAGCCACATTGCATATGGCCACCGGCTACCCCGTGGCCGTGGCGTTCGATGCCGGGAACATGTTGGCTGTGGCCTCGGCTCTGGCGAGGCGCTACCGGGGCGTCAAGATGCTGCTGTGCGCAGACGATGACGTGCTACAGAAATGCAGGCACTGCAAGAGCCGGCTGGTGCTCGCCGAGCACCCGCAGTTCTGTCCCTCCTGCGCGCAGCCACATGGCGCATCGAACGCGGGCCTGCTCGGCGCCGGGGCCGCAGCGCTGGACGTGGGCGGAGCAGTGCTGCATCCGGTGTTTGCGGACGAATCAGCCAGGCGCGAGCGCTTCATTGACAGCGGCCGCAAGGTCAGCGACTTCAATGATCTGCACGCTCAAGAGGGCCTGCACGTTGTGCGGGCGCAGGTCGAGGCCCGTCTCACGGAGCTGTCATGGCGGGTGCCCGCCGAAAAACGCGCGCCTTCCATTACCAGCGACGGGGGCGCGGGGAATGACCGCCTGGCGCCGATACACTCGTTGAACGAGTTGCTCGAGCGCTTCGCCCTGGTCTACGGGCAGGGCGGCACGGTGTTCGACCACAAGGAACATATGCTCGTTGCGCTGGGCGATATGCGTGACGCATGCGTGCGCAAGGAACTGCACCGGGCGTGGATGGAGCACTCGGATCGGTCCATCGTGCGCGTGCGTGAAGTTGACTTCGATCCGTCGTGCGAGAAGCCTGGGGTGACGTGCAATCTCTTTGCCGGTTGGCCGACCATACCGCAGGAGGGCAACTGCGACCGGCTATTGCAGTTGCTCTGGCACATGTGCGGCAACGAGGCCAATCAGAAGGCGCTGTACGACTGGGTCGTGAAGTGGCTTGCCTACCCGTTGCAGCACCCTGGCGCAAAGATGAAGTCGACCATCGTCATTCATGGTCCGCAGGGCACCGGCAAGAACATGTTCTTCGATGAGTACATGAAGCTCTACGGTGACTATGGTCGCGTGCTTGACCAGGCGGCGCTGGAAGACAAGTTCAACGACTGGGCAAGCCGAAAACTGTTCCTGCTGGCCGATGAGGTGGTAGCACGCACCGAGGTGTACCACCTGAAGAACAAGCTCAAGGCGCTGATCACGGGTGACCGCATCCGCATCAACCCGAAGAACATCCAGGCCTACGAGGAAGACAATCACGCGAACCTGGTGTTCCTCTCCAACGAGGCGATGCCTGTCGTGCTGGAGGAGGATGACCGGCGCCATGCGGTGATCTGGACGCCGGACAAGCTCAGTCAAGAGTTCTATACCGAGGTACTGGCCGATATCCGCAATGGCGCCACGGCGGCGCTGCACCACTATTTGCTGCAGGTGGATCTGACCGGCTTCACCAATGGCACCAACCCGCCGATGACCCAGGCGAAAGAGGAGCTGATTGGCCTGAGTCAGGATAGCCCGCAGCGCTTCTTGGACGAGCTTTACGGCGACGACATCCCCGGGCTCAAGCCCATGCCGGCGCTGTCGAAGGAGTGGTACGAGGTCTACAAGGCTTGGTGCGCGCGAGAGGGCCTACCCCGCCCAGCACCTTCGCCCAAGTTCATCAATGCGCTGGTGCGCAAGCGCCAGATCGTCCACCCGGACAGGGCGCGAAAGCGCTACCAGATCGAGCAGACCGTGAACGGTCCCCACGGGTTCCTGATGCTCGGCAACTGCACCGTGCCTGACGGGAAGACAGAGGCAGCATGGCTGGGAGACCAGGTCGTGTCCTTCCGTCGCATGTTCTCCGACTACAAGGGGCGTGCGTGATCACTGTGCCCATCAATGTGCGGTGTGTGCGGGATGTGCGGGCAGAAGTGCGGGCACTGAATTGCCGTGAATCTCTTGCGGCAGTGGGCGTGTGTGGGACGTGCGGGCATCGGCCTACATGGGCGGGCGCGGGCGCGAACGGGCACCCCGCTGCCACACCGCAACGCGCCTCGCGTGCGTATACAGGTGACCGCACATCCCGCACACGCCGCACACGCCCTGTGCCACATCGATTCAGCGGCTATCGCATCCCGCACACGCCGCCGCACAGCCCGCACATGCTCGCGCGCGCGCGTTTTTCCGCTTTAACGATCTTCGAAGGGAATGGAGTAGGGGGTATCAATGGCTGAGGAAGACCTGACGATCACTGGCAAAGAGCTAGCCTCGCTGATCGGCTGCAAGCCGTCCTACGTGGTCGAGCTGCGAAAGAAGGGCAGGGTGGTGGTGGGGGCGGGTGGCAAGGGATTCCTGAAGGCCGCCTCCCTGGAGCTCTACGCTCGCACCGCAGACCCGGTCTATGCCGGCATCGCCCAGCGGCACGCAGAGGAGCGTGGCAGCTCGCTGCTGGGGAGCGGGGAGGGTGCCAATGCTCTCGACCCCGACATCGATGACGATGAAGAGGACAGCGACGAGGACGATTCCAGGCCCTCACGGGCCGGCCGGCCGCAGACCCCGGATTCCGCGCGCAAAGCAAAGGCGCTGGCCGACAAGGCGGAGACCGACGCGCACATGGCGCATATCGCGCTGCAGAAGGAGCTGGGGCTGCTGCTGCCTCGCGCGGACGTAGAAGCCTTCCTCGCTGAGCACGCAACGACATTCCGGGGGGCGATGGAGCGCCTGGCCGATACGCTGGCGCCGCAGCTAGCCGCCACGCTGGATGAGGCTGGGTGCCGGCGGCTGGTCTGGGATGAGGTGAGCCACGCTTTGGAAGAACTTAGCCAGGGCTTCCGCACGTTGGCAGCCAAGGCAGCGGAGGCTGCGGAATGATGGAGGCACAGAGCTGCCTGGCGTTGGTGCTGGCGCGCTCGCTGCAGCCGCGACGGCCGATGAGCGTGTCGCAGTGGTGCGATGAGCACATGCGTCTGTCCACCAAGAGCGGCAGCAAGCCCGGGCGCTGGGTGACGGATCGCAACCCGCCCCTGCGCGAGCCGATGGACAACATGTCTGCCCGAAGCCCCGTCCACGACCAGGTCTGCATGTTCCCGATCCAGTTCGGCAAGAGCCAGCTGGCGACCAATGCCATGGCTTACTGGATGGACTACGCCCCCGGCCCGATGATGTATGCGCTGCCGGGCGAGGTGTCCATGAACAAATGGATCGCCCAGAAGCTCAACCCCATGATCGAGGTCTGTAAAGCGGTCAAGAAGGCGCTGACCAGCACCGCCAGCCGCGACAGCGCCAACCAGCGCACGTTCAAGGACTTCGCTGGTGGCCAGCTGTTCGTGGAGCACATGGGCAGCCCGCAGCGCCTGAAGTCCTCGACGGTGAAGTACCTGCAGGTGGATGAGATCGATGAGGCGCCGCAGCAGCTCTCCACTGGCGACGATCCGGTGAAGATGCTAGACGGCCGTACATCGTCTTTCCCGACCACCTACAAGCGGCAGTACATCAGCACCCCGGGCATCGCAGGGCTCAGCCGGATTGCGAAGCTGTACGACAAGAGCGATCAGCGTCGGTATCACGTGCCGTGTCCCCACTGCGGCCACTTCCAGGCGTTGCAGTGGAGTGGCCTGGTGTGGTCGCCCGACAGGAGTCGCGCGTGGTATGCGTGCTGCGAGTGTGGCGTCGCGATCGAGGAACACTGCAAGACAGAGATGATTGCCAAGGGGCGCTGGGTCGCTGCCAATCCTGACTCGCAGATCCGCGGCTACACCATCAACTGCCTGTACTACCAGTTTGGCCTGGGTCCACGCTGGCTGGACCTGGTGAAAGAGTGGCTGGAGGCGCAGGGCGATCCAGCTTCCCTCAAGACCTTCGTGAATGACCGCTTGGCAGAGACGTGGGAAGACCCGGCAATGCGGGCAGTCAAGCACAACGTCATCAAGGATCGTGCCGAGCCGTATGCGCTTCGCTCGGCTCCGCAAGGTGTGCTGGCTATCACCGTAGGAGTGGATACGCAGGACAACCGCCTTGCTATTCACGTCGTCGGCTGGGGACGAGGTATGACCGCCTGGACGCTGGACTATGTGGAACTGCAGGGCGATCCAGCCGAGGAAGCGGTGTGGGTAGCCCTGACCGATTTGCTCAACCGCGCAATCGAGCGCGAAGATGGCGCGCTGCTCCGGCCGATGGCAGTGGCCATCGACGCTGGTGGCCACCGCACCGAGGCCGTCAAAAACTACGTCCGTCAGCGGCGCATCACTCGTCCAATGTGCATCTTCGGTGCCGTACCCAACAACGCTCCCGTGCTGTCCAAGGGCAAGCTGGCTGACGTCACCTGGAAGGGCAAGACTGACAAGCGCGGCATCACCATCAACCACGTGGGGACCGTTGCAGCCAAGCACTACCTCTACAGCCGTCTGTCGGCCGACGCCGAGCGCAAGCCCGAGAATCGCATGGTCCACCTCAGTGACCAGCTGCCGGAGGAGTTCTTTCCGGGCCTGGTGTCGGAGGTATACAACCCAGTCAAGAATCGCTTTGAGAAGAAGGTGACCCGAAACGAGCCGTTGGACACATGGGTGTATGCCTACGCGGCGACCCATCACCCAGAGGTTCGCATCAACCGCTTCACGCGTTCAGATTGGGACCTTCTGGAACAACGGCTGGCTGCGCCGCCAAGCGTCAGCGTTTCACGCGAAACGCCAGCTGCTGCGTCGGAGGCCGACGCTCCCACTGATTCCCGTGAAACACCGAGCGTGCCTCGCCGGCAACGGCCCGCGCAGCCTCGCGGCATGGGGAGGCAGTGGTGAGCAGGAACACAGTACGAAACAAGGTGCGAATCAGTGAACTGACCGAGGAGCTCGCGGTCGGCGCCGCGCTGCGCCTGCGGTGTGACAGCGACGATATACGCAGCGTTGTGGAGGCCGTGGTGGCCTACCTTGTCGAAGAGTACCCAGCCCAGGATCTGTACATCCCCGCCAGCATGCAGAGCAGTGCCTACCCTGTAGATGCGATCCGGAAAGGGATGCAGGAACAGGAGTCGGTACGGTCGCTGTGTAGAAGGTTCAGGATCGACAGACGGACGCTGTACCGTTTGCTTGATGAGCCTTGCGCCAATGAGTAGGTGGTGCGGGTGAGTTCCCCGAGACTCACCCGCACTTGATCAGGAAACTGGCATCCATGATCTCGCGGATGCCTGACTGATGAGCTGGACCAAAGACGATGTGCAGAGGCTGAAGGCCGCCATCGCCAGCGGCCAGTTGTCCGTTCGGCATGGTGATCGTCAGATCACGTATCAGTCCGTCGAAGCAATGTTGACGGCATTGGACCGCATGGAAGCTGAGGTTGCCGCCACGACGGCTGGGCGACGGAAGTCGGCGACGCGCCGTTACCGCTTCACGACGCTGAGGGGCTTCTGACATGGCGGCCTCGCTGCTGGACAGGGTCATCGGCGCCATTTCTCCGCAGGCAGCCCTGAAGCGTCACCGCGCCAGGGCGACGCTGGAGGCGGTACGCGCCTACGAGGGCGCCTCGCGCACTGATGGTTGGCGTGTTCGTAGGGCGGGGGCCAGCGCGAACACCGATCACCTGGCAGACGCCCGCGAGCTGCGCAACCGCGCTCGGGCACTGGTCCAGAACGTTCCGTACTGCGCGCGGTCCCTCCAGGTGCTGGTGAGCGCAACGATTGGGACTGGCATTACTCCCAAGGCCGAAGGGCCGAACGCTCCTGCGCTGGACACCCTGTGGGGCCGCTGGGCCGAAGTGGCGGACGCGGATGGAAAGTCGGACATCTACGGCCTCATGGCTACTGCGTATCGCGCGATGGAGCAGGACGGCGAAAGCATGATTCGCCGCCGTACCAGGCGTCAGTCGGACGGTCTCGCGGTCCCGCTACAGCTTCAGGTGCTCGAGATCGACTGGCTGGACGGCAATAAGAACGGGTCTGCTTCGGGCGGTGGCCAGATCATCAACGGCATCGAGTACGACGCGATCGGTCGGATTCGCGGCTACTGGTTGTTCGGAGCGCATCCCGGTGAGGCCGTGCGCGGCTCTGTACGCCTGAGTAGTTCGTTGGTGCCGGCGTCCGACATCATCCACCTCTATAACCCCGTCCGGCCTGGGCAGGGGCGCGGCATTACGCGCTTCGCACCGGTGATCGCGCGAGTGCGCGACCTGATGCTGTACGAAGACGCCGAGCTGGCCCGGAAGAACCTGGAAGCCCGACTTGGCGTGATCGTCAGTGGCGACATCGATTCGATGTCCAACGCGGACGATGACGGCCCTTCCCAGCTCGGCTCAGATCGCGATCAAGTCACTGACCTGGGGCCACTGCCCAGCGGTGGCGTTACCCACATCACCGGCGCGACTGCCTTCCAGACTGTCGAGCCCAAGCCGGCAGGCGGCTACGTCGAATACTGCAAGTTCAACGCGCACATCATTACTGCTGGCATCGGTGTGCCGTACGAGTCGGCCACCGGTGATATGCGTGAGGTGAATTTCTCCAGTGCCCGCATCCGGCAGATGGAGTTCCGCCGTGACTGCGAGCAGATGCAGTGGCTGGTCCTGGTCCCTCAGATGTGTAAGCCAATCTGGCGCTGGTTTGATGAAGCTGCCGCGCTCGGTGGCGGTGTGCGTTCCACGGGAAGCACTGCCGACTGGAGCACCCCCCGCTGGGACTACGTCAACCCCAAGCAAGACATCGAATCAGAAATTGCAGCGATGGGTGCCGGTCTCAACTCGCCCAGCGAAGCGCTGCGTCGGCGTGGCTACGACCCGGAAGCGGTGTACGCCGAGATGGGCAAGGACTTCAAGCGGATGAAAGAGACCGGCGCCCTCGAGCTGATGACCTTCCTTCAATCCAGTGGCGCCCGGACCAGCCTGGTCGACGCCTCAACAACCAACGAGGAATGACCATGCCCCAGCCAGCCCAGGCTCCACAGCAGGACGGTACGACGCGCCTCATGCCACCTCAGTTGCGTGAGGCCGAATTGCAGCCAACCAGCTTCGATAGCGAGGCGCGCACGATCGAGCTCCAGTGGACTGCTGGTACGCGCGTGCGCCGCTACGACTGGTGGAACGACACCTACTACTGGGAGGAGCTGGTCGTTGATGAGGCGGCCTGCAACATGGAGCGCCTGTCGTCCGGTGCTGCGCCGGTCCTGGACAGCCATAACACCTGGGGCATCGGCTCTCAGATGGGTGTGGTGGATCGAGCCTGGCTCGCCAATGGCGAAGGCCATGCGCAGATTCGCTTTTCCGGCCGCGAGGAGCTGGCCGGCGTAATCGCCGATATCGGCGCCGGAATCATTCGCAACATCTCGGTTGGCTACACCGTTCAGCGCTATGAGATCGAGCGCGCCGTCAACCCCGGCGATTTGCCGATCTACCGCGCGGTGGAGTGGACGCCGAGCGAGATCAGCTTCGTCACTGTGCCGGCCGACCCGGCAGCAGGTACCCGCAGCAACCAACCCGCACAGGGGACCCCCTGTGTATTCACCCGTAGCGCATCGTCGCAGGAGCACACCATGCCTCAGCCCGCCGCCCGCGCCGCCGAACCGGCGGTCCAGCAGGAACCCATCAACAACGCCCCAGCTCCGGCAGCGCCGGCCGCAGCACCGGCACCGGAAGGTGATACGCGTGCAGCCGACATCGTGGAGCTGGCAACCCGCCATGGCCAGACCGAACATGCCGCTGGCTGGATTCGCGCTGGTCACTCGGTCGATCACGTGCGTGGCCTGATCTTGACCACGCTGGAGCAGCGCGATGCCGCTGCTGGCGGCAACATCAACCGTATCAGCGTCACCGAGGACGAGCAGGATCTGCAGCGCTCCGCTGTGACGCATGCGCTGCTGCACCGAGCCCAGGTGATCGATCCCGCAACCAAGCGGATCTTCGCGCTCACCGGTGACAATCCGGTGCGCGGCCTGACCCTGATGGACCTGGCCCGTCGTAGCCTGGAGTGTTGCGGTGTTCGCACCGATGGCATGGCGAAGCTGGAGCTGGTGGGCCGCGCTTTTACCCAGAGTGGCAGCGACTTCCCGGTGCTGCTGGAAAACACGATGCACAAGGCACTGCAGGCGGCCTACGCCGTCGCGCCGGACACCTGGTCCCGCTGGTGCGTCACGGGCACGGTCAGCGACTTTCGTGAGCACTCGCGCTACCGCGTGGGCAGCATCGGCAACCTCGACAAGCTGACCGAGGCTGGCGAGTTCAAGAACAAGAAGATCCCGGACGGTGAGAAGGCAACCATCAGCGCCGGCACCAAGGGCAACACCATCAACCTGACGCGTCAGGCGATCATCAACGACGATCTGGGCGCGTTCCTCGGCTTGGCCACCGCCTTCGGTCGTGCCGCAAAGCGGACCATTGAGGCCGATGCGTATGCGTTCCTGGCCAGCAATCCGAAGCTGGATTCCAACAAGACGCTGTTCCACGCCGACCACGGCAACATCCTGGCAGCAGCAGTGCCGAGCGTCACCTCGGTAGACGCGATGCGCGTCCAGCTCGCCCAGCAGAAGGATGTGGGCGGGAATGATGTGCTGGATCTGTCGCCGGCGCTCTGGCTCGGCCCGACCAAGTACGGCAGTGCCGCGCGTGTCACCAACAAGGCCGAGTACGACCCGGACGCTGAAGGAAAGCTGCAGCGCCCGAACGCGGTGCAGGGTCTCTTCCGCGACATCGTCGACACCGCGCGCATCAAGGACGACAAGTGGTACCTGTTCGCCGATCCGAACGACTGCCCGGCCATCGAGGTCGCATTCCTTGATGGGATCACCGAACCCTTCCTGGACTACGAGGAAGGCTTCACCGTCGACGGTGTGCGCTGGAAGGCCCGCCTCGACTTCGGCATTGCCGCCCTCGACTATCGCGGCGTGCAGCGCTGCGGCTGATCCCCAACTGGAGCACTGAGACATGGCACAGAACTTCGTATCCGATGGGGACGTGATCCCCTGGACCAACACCACCGAACAGCAGGTTGCATCGGGTCAGGCGGTTGTCGTCGGTCATCAGCTGGGGGTTGCCCTGGTCAACATCGCTGTCGGCGCGACGGGCAGCGTAGCCCTGGGCGGCGTGTTCACGCTGCCGAAGGTGCCGACGGCGGTCTTCGAGCAAGGTGAAAAGCTGGTGTGGAGCGCGAGCGCCAAGGCATTCGACGGAAGCGCCTCGACCGCCGCTGCCGGCGACATCACCGGTGCGGCGTTTGCCTGGGCTGCCGGCTCCGCCGGTCAGGCGACGGCCGAGGTGCGGCTCTCGCCGGGCAACGCCACCAAGGCGTAACCGAATAGGCCGGCACCGCTCACAGATGCCCGTGTGGCGTGAGCGGTGCCGGTTCTTCCACAGCGACAACGGGGGATCGCATGGGCACCACCAGCACGCCGCGCGGCGTACGCAACAACAATCCTGGCAACATCGACCGCACAAGCACGCCGTGGCAGGGTGAGGATCGGTCTGCCGCAGCTATCGCACGTGAGCAGCGCTTCTGCGTGTTCCTGACCCCGCAGGCTGGCTTCCGCGCACTGGCGAAGACCCTGCTTACCTACCAGCGCAAGCATGGCCTGCGCACCGTGAAGGAGATCATCGGGCGCTGGGCCCCGCCGGTGGAAAACAACACCGGTGCTTACGTCCTGCAGGTTGCGACTGCCGTGGGCGTCGCACCTTCGGAGGTCATCCGCCTGGACAACGCGGTCACTCTGAGCCGTCTGGCTACCGCTATCGCCAAGCATGAGAACGGCGGAATGTACTGGCGCCCGGACGTGATCGACGCCGGTGTTGCAGAGGCGCTGCGCTGATGGTCGGCGGCGGCGTCACCGCCACGGCGCCCTGGTGGGCTGCAGGTAGCGTGGTAGCGCTGTGGCTGCTCCGCGAAACGTGGTCGGCGTTCCTCTCGCGTAGGAAGGAGCGTACCGAGACCGACGCCAACGTGGATCTCATCAAGGGCCTGTCCGACCGTGTCTCCTTCCTCGATCAGAGGGTCACCGCACAGGATGAGCGGCTGCAGGCTGAAATGCTGCTGCGGCTCAGGGCGCAGGAGGAGGCCAGCGCCCTGCGCACGCGAGTGCGCCAGCTCGAATCGACGCTGCGCGGCCTTGGTGCGGTTATCCCGCCCGAAGACCCGGTGGTGTCCGCATGATCCGCGCTCTGGTCGTCGCCATCCTCCTGCTGCTGGGTGTCATTGTCTGGCAGCGTGGCTCGGTGTCCATCGCTCACCGTACGGCCGACAAGGCCGTGGCGAGCCGTGACGCCATGGAGGGTGAGCGCGATGCTGCCCGTGCTGAGGCCGATGCCGCCAACGAAACCCTGAAGGTAGAGCGCGGCAGCGCCGCCGCCGCGAACAACCTGGCGTCCAAGTACGAAAAGGAAAAGAACGATGCACAGAAGGCATCTGATCGCCTCATCGCTGATCTTCGTGCTGGCAACCAGCGCCTGCACCAGCGTTGGCAAGCGTCCGTCGCCACCGCAGAGCTGTCCGCGGCCGCCGCTGCCGGCGGCCAGCCTGATGGTCGAGCCGACGACCGAATTGAAAGTGCGGGCCGAGCTATTGGCGCCGCCGCCCAGTGCGACGCCCAGGTGAGAGCGCTACAGGCTTACGCGATGCTGTGTTCGGGAGGTGCGCGGTGAGCGAGCTGGAGTTCCTGCGGGACATGGACGCGACGATCCACGCGTCGTTGGCCCTTGCCGGGATGGCCTCCACGGCCAAGGTGACGGCGGTGAAGAGCGGAACGGTCACTGAGGGCGTGAGGGTCTACATCGATCGCGATGTAGAGACCATCGGCGATCTTCGGCAGTTTGTCGCCGGCCGTGTCGAGGTGTCCTTTCTGCGTGTAGATGTCGAACCTGACCAGGGCGACCGTGTAGAGGTAGGCGGCGAGGTGTTTGTGACCTCGAAGAAGCTCAGTGACGACGGCTCGCGCAGCGTCTGGCTGGTGCGTCGTGGCTGAGCGAGTCGAACCCCTTTCCTGGCAGCTGGTCGAGTTCTTGCGCGGTCGAGTGCAGATGATCCGAGCCAGCGACGGATTTCTCACCGACATAGGTGCGGGGCTGATCGTTGTCGACGATGCCGAGCTGGATGAGGATCAGTCGGGGCCAGCCACGCTCATCTCGGTCCAACAGCTGTCGCGCGTCGGCGGTGGGTCTGCCCAGGTCAACTCCGACGCCTCGGTCACGATTGAGTTTGAGGTGCCGCGAGAGAGCGGAGCGGTGAACCCTCGACTGCTCGTGCACCGCGCCAGGTACGACCTGATTCGCGTGTTGACCTTCAACAACAAGCTGCTGCCCAAGGGCATCACCACGTTTGAGTTGCTTCAAAGCCAGATGGCAACCCTGGAAGACGACGCAGGGCATTCCGCCGTCGTCGCTCAGATCACCGCGCGGGCTGGTCTGACCGAGACCTTTGAGCCCGTCCCCAACCTGTAGGAGCAGCACCACCATGGCACAGCCCAAAGTTCGCAAGTTCGCAGGCGATCTGCGTTTCTGGGAGCACGGCGCGAACGGCGCCCGCATTCCCGTCATCCCGGAGCCGGCCGACAAGTTCGGCAACCAGCCGCTGGAACAGTCGTCGTTGACGTTCAGCTATGAAGCTGGCGACTCGGTGGAGATCAAGAGCAAGCGCCGCGACGCGCGCTATCAGCAAATCATCCACAAGGATTCCAACCCCGGCGTCACCAGCGTCTCGATCACCGCGCTGGAAGTGCCGACGGCCATCCTGGCGCGCATGCTGTACGGCACGCTGGTGGCCACTCAGGTCGCGGCCGGCACCGCGACGGACGTATCCGTGACTGTGGCTAGCGTGGACACGCCGGTGAAGCTGCCGCACAACTTCCTTCTGTCCGATACCGAGCCGACTTTCAAGAAGGGCACGGTCGACTTGGTCAAGGGCACGGATTACACCCTCGACTCCGCGCACGGCCTGCTGATTCCGAAGTCCGGCGGCCAGCTGCAGGCGGGCGATACCGTGGTGGCGAACTACAAGTACGACGCCTATCTGGAAACCGCCATCAGCGGTGGCACCACGCCGAGCAAGTCCTTCCAGATCCTGGGCGACATGCAGGACCGCATCAGCGGTGACGAGGGCCTGCTGACCATCCCGAACGTCGACCTGACCGTAGATGGCGACGTGGACTGGTTCAGCGATGAGCCGATCCAGGTGACGCTGACCGGCCCGGTGATCTTCCAGGCCGGCGAGGCCGATCTGTACACGTTCAAGATCGCAGCGCAGTCGGCGGGCTGAACGAGCTGTTGATTTCGGCAATGGGAGGGCGCCCGAACGGCGCCCTCCAAGCATGAATCAGGAAGGTTCAGTGGCGTCCAATCGCAACAACAACCTGCTCAAGTACTACGTCAGCGGTCGGCGGGCAAAGGGCTTCCACGGCCTCGCCGACCTGGCTGGCGACGTGCTGAACCGGTACGACCTCTCAGTGCGGCGCGCCTTTGTTGGGCTGCAGCGCCGGGCGGGGCCGGCCACGGCGCAGGAGGTCCGCGCCTCCTACAACATCCGGGCGTCTGCTCTGCGAGGCAAGTACCGCGTGGAGACTGGCGAGCGTGGCTACAGCGCGGGCAAGCGCGGCAAGGATGATTTCCTCTCCATCTGGGCGAGCACGCGGCAGATCTCGTTGATCGATTTCAATGGCCGCTGGACCGGCCGTAAATCCAAGGGCGCTACGGCCAGCATCGGCCTCGGCGAGTCGAAGACCTACGAGGGTGCCTTCATCGCCACCATCCAGGGCCGCAGGGCCATACGGGTGCGCAGCTGGGATCGCGCCCAGCAGAAGCGGCACGGGCGAGGCCCGGTGCGCATCCTGCGGGGGCCCAGCCCGTTCGAAATGCTGTCCGGCGCCGATGGCAATAGCCGCGCCTTGGCAGCCCGTCGTCGCCTGATCGATCGATTCCACACCACCTATCTGACTGAGCTGCGCCGTCAGTGGCGCGTCAACGGAAGCACCAATGGCTGATCGGCTGGAAGAAGCAATCCGAGTTGTCATCGAGACGCAGGGCCGCGAGGGTGTGGACGAACTGCGTGCGGCGTTCGGCGACCTTGGCGATGTGTCGGTCGAAACGGCCGGTAAGGCCTCGAAGTTGCTCGATTCCCTGACGGGGCTGAACGAAGCAGCAGCGAAGGCGGATGCCTTCGACGGCATGCTGACCGACCTCGCCGAGCTGGAGCAGCAGTTTGACGCCAACCAGAAAGCCGCGCTGGCCCTCAGTCTTGGCATCGGCGAGATGGAGAAGCCCTCGCGCGAGGTGCTGGCTGCCCAGCGCGAACTGCGGAAGGAGGGCGAGCGCCTGCAGAAGGCGCTCCATGAGCAGTGGGATGCGGTCGCCAAGGCTGATAGCGAGCTGTCCTCGCTGGGGGTCAATACCGCCAACCTGGCCGACCACCAGCAGCGTCTGCGGGTCGAGGCCACCCGTAGTGCGGCAGCACTCACTGAGCAGGCCAGGGCTGCCGCAGCCGAAGCCGAAGCCGGGCGGAGGCGTAAGCAGCAGATCGAGGAAGGCGAGGGTGCCTTCCGCAAGCAGGCCACCACCAGCAAGGCGGCGGCGAAGGCGTTGGCTGAGTACCGCGAGCGCGCCGCTGACGCCGCCGCCGGTAGCGGTGACCTTGCCTCTGCCACCGAGAGCACTGTCAGCTGGTTGGGCAGGCTCAAGGCGGTGGCCGCTGGCGCGATCGCGTTTGTCGGACTGAACCGAGTGGTCGATGGCATCAAGGCCATCGTGAAGGAAGGCAGCGACGCCGAGCAGGAGCTGGCGCAGCTGGAAGCAGCCTTGCACGCCACGGGGCGCACTAGTGAGTTCACCGCGCAGAGCCTGGCCGCCATGCGCCAGCAGCTGCAGAGTGGACTGTTTGACGATGGGCAGATCAGCGCCGCCCAGGTGCGCCTGCTGTCCTACACCAATATTGTGGGCGAGCAGTTCCCGGCAGCGATGCAGATCACCATCGACCAGGCCCAGCGGTTGGGCATGTCGCTGGAGCAGTCTGCCGAGGTCGTTGGCAAGGCTCTGCAGACGCCGTCGAAGGCTATGGAGAGCCTGAGCAAGCAGGGCTTCACACTAGATGACAGCCAGAAGTCGCTTATCAAGAGCCTGGAAGCCACCGGCCAGGTGGCAAAGGCGCAGGCCATCATCCTCGATCTTCTGGCCGAATCCTATGGCGGCGCGGCCGCAGCGGCGAAGGTAGGCACGATCGCTGGCCTGTGGAAGACAGCCACTGATCGCTTCAAGGATTGGAAGCAGGAAGTCGCAGACCAGGGCGTTCTGACCTACTTCAAGGGGCAGCTGTCCGACCTCCTTGCCACGCTGGACAGATTGGCCGCCGATGGCAGCCTCTCGCGCTGGGCCAAGCAGACAGCCCAGGCCATCATTACGATGGCCGAGGCGGTGAAGGGCACTACCCAGTGGGTGGTGGAGCACGCGCGGGTGATTGGTCTCATGGCCGCCGCGTACGCCCAGTTCAAGCTGATCGGCGCGCTCTTGCAGCTGAACGCGTGGCGTGTGGCGCTTCTCGCCACGACACGTGCTCAGTTGGCGAACAACGCCGCAGTGGCCGCAGGGAGCACGGGACTCGGCCGCTTCGGAGCACTTCTGCGCGGTCTGCCGAAGGCAGTGCCGATTGCAGTGACACTGCTAGGTCTGGAGGCTGCGATTGGTGGCCTGGACGTACTGAAGACCGTTGCGCAAGACATCTGGAAGCAGCACGACCCAGCACTAAAGAAGGCCGGCGAGGCCCAGCGTGCGTACATCAGCCAGGTGCGGGATTCGGCGCTAGAGCTTCGACGCCAGGCACTCTCATTCGTCTCCTATCGCGAGGTCGTAGTTAAGACTGCGGAGGAGGTTACCCGAATGGGTGCGGCTGAGCGCGAAGTCTACGCTGCCCGCCTGGCCGGCCTTGAGCAGTACCTGACCGCGCAGGAAGGGTTCTTGTTGATGCAGCAGAAGGCTGGCGTGGCAACCGCCGCACAGCTGCAAGAGTTGGGTCTTGTCACGCAGCAGTTGCTCAACGTATCGACTGGCTACGCGGCGCTATCCCGTGGCGTAGGTCTGGCGGCCGATGCCATACGCAACGGCATTGGCGGGGCTGCTCAGCTGGTGGTCGACCAAATGCAAGGCATAGACCGCAATGCACGCCTCGCAACCGAGTCGATAGGTAAGATCCTGCAGGGTCTGAACTATGCGGAAACGGGAAGCCTGGAAGCCGTAGGCACAGCTCTCGGGTTCATTGCTTCGCAGGGCGCGGCAGCCGAGCGAAACGTTCGCGACGGATTGCTAGAGTCGCTTCAGCGTCTTTCTGGCGAGGAGCTGGCGCGATTCCAGGCTGCGGCTCAAGCGGCATTTGAATCGCTTCCGCAAGGTGCTGCCAACTCGGCCGCAGTATTGGAAACCACGCTGCTGTCTGCGATGGAGAAGCTGGGGATCTCGGCATCCAGGCTGGGGGTGGCATTTACTGGTGTGGGTAGGGATGCGATCGCGGCATTCGGTGCAGTTGCTGAGAGCGCGGTGTCTACCAGCTCCCAGATTGAAGATGCATTCAAAGCCGCCCTCGGAAAAGTTGCAACGCTGGATGAGGCGCGCACGCTCGGCGCGTTGCTTGAGGCTGCGGGCAGACAAGGCAAGATCGGTTTCGACGCCGCAGAGCGATCCGCAGCGGCATTGAATGCGCGGCTTCGTGACATCCAGGTCTCACTGGACCCCTTGGCGGACGAGTTCGCCAGGCTTGGCATTCAGTCGCAGCAGTCGCTGAACGCGGCACGGGATTCCGCGAAGGCGGCGTTCGAAGCTATTCAGCGCGGTGCCTCCCAAGGCAAAGCAAGTATCGAGGACGTCCGAAGGGCGTTCGATGCATACGCCAACGCCGCGCGGGCTGCGGTCGCCGATAGTGACGAGTGGAAGCGAAAGCAGGTCGACTCCCAGCTAGAGGTGCAGGGTTCCGTTCTGCAGACCGGACAGCACATGAAGGGGTTGGGCGCCAGTGGGCAAACCGCAATGCAGCAGGTCCAGTCTGGCGCTCAGGCCGGCACCCAAGCTATGGGGCAGCTGACGCAGAAAACCGCCGAGGCTGGTGGCGAGATGGATGGCCTTGGCAAGAGCGCCGAGCGCAGCGGCCAGCAGCTTCAGAAGGCGGGTCAGGCAGCACAGGGCATGGCATTCAGCATCGGCGAGGTGTCCGAGGCCGCACTAAGCGCCATGCGCAACCTTAGCGGGCCGAATCCACTGCAGCAGTTCGCAAATGCGCTGAACAAGGTCACAAGCCAAAGGAAGCAGCTGGCCGAATACAAGAAAGAGCTGGAGGGACTGGCTAACGCGCAGGATGAATTCTCGTCTGCCGCAGCCAGTCGATTGGAGGGGCAGTACGACTACCTTGGAAAGCAGGAAATCGCAGAGGTTGCTGCTCTCGAAGCCCAGGTGGCGCGGAAGCGCGCGGAAGAGGATCGAGCGGCTGCAGACGCGATGGCTGAGCGTCGCCGGTCGATTGAGGCGGCGGCTGAAGCCCAGGCCAAGCTCGACGCTGAGCGCATTGGCGAGCGGGGCAAGAACGAGCAGGTCCTGGTGATTGACTGGAAGTCCCCAAGCAAAGAGGTCGTCGCCGGGGCGACCGCAGCCGAGCAGCAACAAGCCGAACGCATCGCGAACATGGTTGCGCCGCTGGTGCTTCGTAAGGTCCAGCAGAGCCGATCCGTGTCTGTGCGAGGGAGGCGCTGATGACGCGCATCATTCTGGGGGGCATCGACCTTCCTGCCGATCTCCAGTGGACCGATGAATTCACCGCCTGGCGTATCGGCCAGCAAGCGCGCACGAGCTTGACCGGTGCGTTGATCGTTCAGGAATCGGCGCGACAGGCTGGACGCCCGATCACCTTGAAGACATCCCGTGACGGGACTGCGTACGTTGGCGTGGTGGGCCTCCCGACCCTCAGAGCCCTTCAGGAAAGCGAAAGCGAAGCGCGCCTGGCGCCCATCAATCTCATCATGCCCGCGCACAACGGCGGGGACCGCCAGTTTCAGGTCCGCTGGCGCCGAACCGATGGCCCAGCGATCGAAGTTGAGCCGACTCGCTTCGCAGTACCGGCACTGGATGCCGACCTCTTCTCTATCACTCTTCGCCTTATGACGGTGTAACACATGACGATCTCCGCTATCGATATCAAGCTGCGCCAGTCGCAGCGACTCACCGACAACCCGGACGGTGGTGGCCGAATGGTGCAAGCCGAGATCATCGACGGCGCCATGAACAATCTTTTCCCCGATATCGGCGATGAAGAACGCACAACGGGGCGAACAACTCTGCGCAAGCTGTTTGTACACCTGGATACGGCTGCGCCGGACGTGCTGAAGGATGCGATTGGCGTGCTCATCGACCCGCCGAGTGACCCTCGTGTGACCGTGAGCATGTTCGCGACAGGGTCGTATAGCGATGTTCGGCTGGACGCCAAGAACCGCGTCGAGAGCTACATCACACGTGGCACCGAGTCCAGGTTCATCCTGATGGGCAACCATTTCAGCGGCCAGATGACGATGCTGGTCTATACCACGTCAGATGCGCCCAGCCCCGACATCAATGACAACTTCAGCCTGTTGACCCTCGCCGGCTCCGGGCATGATGAGGCGGAGCAGTATGTTCGCGTGAAAGCTGTCCTCTCCAGGACCACTCGCACCTTCACGGACGATCAGGGCGCATTCGAGCGCGATGTTCTCGTGATCGAGTTGATCAACCCGCTGCTGCGGAACTTCTTCGGACAGGAGGTCGTGCGCTACAGCGCAACAAAGCCGGCCACCCGCGTGTATGAGACAAATGTGGTTGACGCGACGAGCTATCACAGCGTCAAGCGCCTCTCTTCGGCTGCCAAGCCTGGCGACCTCTCTGTGGTGGTGGACACGCCGTACGTTCCGATTGTCCCCACTTCCACGGCCGAGACGCCGGTGAGCGACGTTTTGGCTGGTATGGGCACCATCAGTCACGTGCAGTCCGGCCCGGTCGGGAGCTTGAGCCAAACATTCTCAGCGAGCTTCAACGCGGGCGTGCCAGTCAACCGCTACCTGGGCACCGGAATGGCCGTTGGCAGCGTGAAGGTCATGGCTGGGAGCGTCGAGCTGGTGGATGACGGCAGCGGTGGCCTGGTATCTGCGGCCGTGACTCCCTGGGGTGGCAGTGTCGACTATCAATCCGGCGTTATATCGATCTCGCACGCGACGGGCGCTGGATTGACCAGCCTGAGCATCTCCGCGACCCCCGCCGGGTCTATCTCCGTCCAGGGCTACACCGACGAGATCACGGTGACCCAAAACAACCAAGGAATGGTCTGGTTGTTGCAGCTGACCCCTCTTCCGGCACCGGGGACGGTTACCGTCGACTACCGGGCTCTGGGGCGCTGGGTGAGGCTGAGCGACAACGGGAAGGGGCAGCTGGTCGGCAAGCCTGGTCAGGGCGGTGGCACGATCAACTACATGACCGGCTCGGTCGTCCTGACGGCGGGTGCTTTGCCGGACCTGAAGAGCAGCATCATTGGCGCGTGGGGCACGGCAGTTGTTGCAGAGCCTCGTACGGGCGATTCGGCCATTTTGCCGCCCGCGCTGCACTTCACGTTGGGCGAGGGGACCGCAGTCCCCGGTAGTGTCCACATGAAGCTTCGCGTCGGTGGGGCTGATGTGGAGGTGACCGATAACGGCGTCGGTGGTCTCCTTGTTGGGGGGCAGCTGCGCGGCTCGATCGCGTATGCCACCGGTGAAGTGACGTTGCGCCCCGCCACCCTGCCGGATGCCGATAGCCAGGTCGCGGTCACATATGACTGGGGCCAGCAGCTCAATGCGGCGCCACAACCGGTGCCGGACGGCTCCGGGATTGTCTCCTTTGTGCTGCCGCAAGGCCCTGTGCGACCGGGATCGGTGCTGCTGGATTGGGTGATCAGCGTGCGCCGTGATCGCGACGACATCTCATCAGCGCCGCAGGCAATGCGCGCGATCGCCAAGGACGATGGCAACGGAAACCTGCGGGCCGTCTCGGTGGGCGATGCGAGTGCCGACACGGTATTGGGCTCGGTGAACTATGCGACCGGGGCGGTAAGCCTGCAGGCTGGAAAGTTCATGGTCCGCCAGGTGTCCTACCCGCAGTACGAGCTTCAGTCCGGGCGGCTGAAGGTGGTGGGGTACGGCCGCTTGGATGTGCTCGCTGAGTTTTCTGCTGGCACCATCATCTCAGTCGCTTGGCTGCTGTCGGGCGACTCCTCCCAGCAAGCGCAGGAGAGCTTGCCGCTGCCCGCGATGCAGCTGCAGCTGACGCCCACCATCAGTGATAGCGTCGTTCCTGGTAGCGTGCGCTTCAGCTTCCGTGGGCGGACATACGTGGACCGCAGCGGCGGCCTGTATCACAGCATCGACCCTGCCACTGGCGCGGGTGTTTACGCAGGCACGATCGATTACACGTCGGGAGTGGTGAATCTGTCGCAGTGGGTGCCAGGCGGAAGCAATCAGGTCCAGATCCTCTCCCTGCTGACCCGCATCGCTGACCCGGGCGTTACGTTCATCTTCTTCCGCGCCCCGGGCTCCCCTCTGCGACCGGGCATGTTCACGTTGAGGGCGAGCCGCCTCGACGGTGAGCTGCTGACCGCGACGGCTGATATCAATGGTGATATCGCCACCTCCCAGATGCGGGGGACGGTCGATTGGGAGAGCGGTGTCGTCAAGGTGCAGTTCGGCGAGCTGGTGCCCGTAGCTGGCAATGAGGGAATGCCCTGGTTCGACCCCGCACTGGTGGAAGGGGACCGCGTCTGGCGGCCGGCTCTGGTCCTGCCTGGCTCGATCTACATGGGAGCCGTGGTCTATCGGTCAATCCCCCTGTCTGAGGTGGTGATCGGCCTCTCATCTGTTCGCCTTCCCAGCGACGGTCGTGTTCCAGCGTTCAAGCCCGGGCAGACGGTCCTGATTCACCACACGGCAAAGCACAGTGTTGCGGCGCCCCAGGCGAATCAGGTGCTGAGTTTTGGCCGGGCGCGTATCGCAGGGCTGGAAGTCAGGGACGCGGCTGGGAAGCCCGTGGATAGCGCCTGGTACACCGCTGACCTTGATGCAGGGAGCTTGACCTTCAGCGATCCGCTCAACCTTTCCGCATACACGCTGCCAATCGTAGTGAGCGAGCGTGTCGAGGACCGTCGTTTGGTGGTCCAGCCGCAGATCACAGGAGAAATTGAAATCAACACTGGCCTGACCCACGACTACCCAGCAGGCGAATCCCTCATCAGTACGGCGCTGCGGCTTGGCGAGGCGAATGGATCACTGGACCTGCAGGCGCGGGTCGAGAGCCTGTTCGATCAGGCCGCGTGGACCGGAGCCTGGAGCAACATTCCGATTGGCAGCCCGGCTCCTGGCACCTACAACGACACGGACTTCCCTCTCGATGTGACCAACAGCGACGCCATAACGGAGCGATGGGCCGTTCGGTTCACCAGCTCGACGAACTTTGAAGTCATGGGGGAGACGGTGGGCGTGATCGCCACTGGGAGTACTACAACGGACCTTGCGCCCATCAACCCTCGCACCAACAAGGCGTACTTCAGCATGCGGGCTGCTGGCTGGGGTGGTGGTTGGTCGGTGAACAATGTCGTGCGCTTCAATACCGTGGGCGGCCTGGCACCGGTGTGGATGGCGCGGACCACGCTACCTGGTACGCCGACAGGCGCAACCGACTCCACCCGGCTTATGGTGGTGGGCAACGTCGCTGGAGGTGCCCAGTGACGCTGGTACCGATCGTCTACCGCAGCACAGATCCGGGCGCGCCCGTTCTTAATGGGCAGGCGGGATCTCTGCTTGCCTTGCTCAACGCAATCCTGGTGACGGGTTACGGGGACGGTGCGTCGTCAAAGCCTGGTGCAGGTTGGACTCGGCCCTACGCTAGTTCATCCGTCCAGGTATTTCGGAACAGCGCGACAACCGGCTCTGGCACCTATTTGCGAGTGCGCGACGACGCCTCGGCTGCAACGTTGAGCACGGGGTGTGTGGCACAGGTCCTGGCCTACAGTTCGATGACTGACATCGACACCGGTGCGGATCAGACCCCAAGCGCTGCGCTGCAGGCGCGTGGCTCTTTCATTGCGAAGGCGCCAACGGCAACTGCGGCCGCTCGCAGTTGGATGGCAATTGCGACGGAGATTGGCTTCTACCTTTTCACTGCATGGAGCAATTTCAACAACGGACTCGGAGCGTACTACTACGGCGACATTGATACTGTCGTCTCGGGCGACGTCTTTCCATTCGTGATGTTTGGTTCCAATGATATGACCTCGTTCTCCGGTGCGTGGAACACTGATGCATGCTCGTTGTTCTTCGCATCGGCATTGGGAGTTGCGGTTGACGGCGTAACTAAGCGCGATGGGTCGTATGTGCCCGGCGGGTTCGTAATGCGCAGCTACATCGGTGGGCAAAATGCACCTGGTCGTGTTGCTACCACTGGCATCGACCCTGCTGCCGGCAACTCGAATAACCGTTCCTATGGGTCCGGATCGTACCCAGTAGGCCCGGACCGTGCGCATGGGGGGTACAACTACATGCGCGCTGCGGTACGCGAAGCGCCGTTCGCCTTGCGCGGTCACTTGCCTGGTGTCTTGGTCCCGCTGCACGCGCGCCCGCATGCCGAAGGCAGCGTGGTGCCGTTCATTGAGGGTATCGGCCTGGGTCAATGGCTGGCAGTCAACTACAACGTGGTAGAGCCAGACGTTGCCGATCGCAATGGACAGGTGCTCTTCCGTTTGGATGCACCCTGGCGATGATCGTTGGCACCTTCTATCGCAGTTGGGGCCCGCGAGGCGGGGATGGCTTCCTCGGAGGGACTGCGCCTGACGGGGATAACGACGGCCGCGCGAAGATCATGAATGTACCGCGTCGTGTGTACATCCAGGTCTATGTGATGCGCGACGCTGTAGACGTCCAGTACGTCGCTTCAGTGCTGAGCGGTCAAGACGGTGTGTGGCGCCTTCAGGGCATCGACCGAACGCGGAAGTACCGCGTGATTGGTACGGACTTGGCTGCGGGGGTCAACTCGGCCATCCAAGACTGGGTAGTGCCGGCAAAGATGGAGCCGTGATGTCAGGGGGCGGTGCATTCGTTCGGCTCAACCTTGGCCCGCGATTCGGTGGTGCGGGTGGGTTCACGCCACTAAATCTCGGTGTCGACTGGGATGAGAATCCTGTTGAGCCCGTAGTGCGGGGCCTGTCGCTCGCCGTCTCTATCGCCTGGCGGGAGGCTGGTCGGGCGAGGTGTTCCACTAGGGTGGGATGGGGCACGTCGAGTTCGCTGCGTTGTTCGTGCTTAGTGCCATGGGAGGGCACTAAGCGGGTGGATGGTTCCACGTCAGTTGCGTGGGGCGTCGCCCCCCCCATGGCTGGCGAAGCGGGGTTTCGGTGGCGGAACGCGGCTCTCGTTGGCGAGAGCGTTGGGTTGCCGTGGGGTGGGTTGCCGCAGGCGTCGCGATTCCTGCTGGCTGGTTGGCGAGGCAGGCTCGACGTTACCGGGATCACTGCTCGTATCGCGTGGATGCGAGGCTTGCCTGTCCACGCGAAGCAGGGGCTGCCGTGGCAGGGAGCACCCAGAACGGCAAGCGATAGCTGGTCCGATAGCTGGAAGCACCTCGGCGCAGCCAGGCGTCATGGTCGCCTGCCTTGGGGCTCTGCGAGGCCGTTGCCCTGGGTCATCCGCCCTCCGGTAAAGCCTGACCCTGATCCAGATCCAGAGCCGGGCGTTCCGCCAGGTCATTCCGTTTCGCTGAACTTGGGTTGCTCGGTGGTGGGCGTCCCCGGTCTTGCACCCCTCAACCTTGGAACCACCGCGTGCTACGTGGTGCGACCGCAACGCAGGACGTATGTCGTGATCAATGAAGTTTCGTTTGTACGGCTCCCTGATCGGACGCCCATCGAGGTGTCGAGGATCTCGCTCAGTGCGAGCAGGAGCGCCTGGGGGTGGACCTTCGACGTTGAGCTGGCCGACCCAACGCAACTGTCGCTGCTGAAGCCAACGGCGGCTGGCCCGCGCCAGTTTGAGGTATCTCTCAATGGACATGTGTGGACTGGCATCATCGAGAGCTTCCAGAAGCAGCGAGAGTTTGCCGATGGGGGAGTCCGGCTTAGCGGCAGGTCGCGGACGGCGCTGCTTGCGGCGCCGTACGCGCCGGCAAGGGTCAAGGTCGCTAACGAGGACAGGAGCATGGCCCAGCTGGTGGCCGAAGAGCTGGCCGATACCGGATTCACCAGCCAGTACGAGACGGTTGATTGGACGGTGCCTGCTGGTGCTTGGTTCTATGACGCCAGCACGCCCCTTGATGCGATCAGTGCACTGGCCGAGGCGAGCGGGGCGGTTGTTCAATCTCATCCGCAAGACCTCTCGCTTCACGTCCGCGCGAGCTACCCAGTCAGCCCATGGCTCTGGCGCGACACCCAGCCAGCCCATGTTGTGCAAGAAGACATCGTGCTGACTGAGAGCTTGCAGATGCGGAGCGCGCCACTGTATGACGCCGTCGTGGTGACTGGCGAGATTTCGGGGAAAGGAGTCACCTGCAAGGTGCGTAAAGCTGGTGAGGCAGGGCAGCTTTACGCACAGCAAGTGAGCAGCCCGCTGATCAGCGTCGCTGCGGCGGGTGCTGAGCGAGGACGCAACGTTCTGAGCGATCGCGGTGAGCAGGCAGCCGTGGACCTGACGGTTCCCCTCTTCCCGAGGCCGCTGAAGGCGGGGGAAGTGGGTGCCATCATGCCTTTGGATCTGGTGGAGGTCGTTGCTGCTGAAGGCACTTGGCACGGGCAATGCGAGTCCTTGCGCATCGAGGTTGTGATCGATCAGCAGGCCGTTGTGATTGAACAGACAGCCACTCTGGAAAGGCACTACACCGATGCGGACTGACCTCTGGGATCAATTCGGCGAGCTGGTGACCAGCAGCCCCCGATTGCTGGCGACCGTCACTGCGCACAACAGTGACGGAACCAGCACGCTGACCACTTATGACGGAGTACAGATGCGGGCCTTTGGTCAGCTCCAGTTACCCATCCCGTACAACGTGTGGGTCCGGGGTGGGCGCCTGGTTGAGGCCGCGCCCAACCTGCCGTTGGTGGAATTAGTGGTTTAACGAAACAGGGTGCTGCCCAAATGCCTGCAGGCACCCGGGCAGTGGTGGAGGCTGGCTTCGGCGCCTAGATTCCCTAGCTCCTGGCGTCGAAGAACACTGCCTGATCGAAATCTGCCCCGAAGTGATCGATGAAGGTTGCAAGGAGATTGCCACTCAGTTCCTTGAATGCGAGTTTTCTCTCGGCGGTAGTGGCGTTTTTGTAGTACTTGACGTAGAAGCTCAGGGATGACGGAGCGACATTCGTCACGTGCGCGACAAGATAGCCTTTGCCAGCAATTTGATCAGCGACATGCGTGAAGTCCCCGTCGCTGTCTTCCTTCCAGGTGGAAATTCCGCCTGATTTGTTTCCGAGGGCTATTTTGGATTTGAACTGGTTTAGAAGCTTGCTTGGGTTGCTGCATTCGAAGCGAATCGCCATCTCTTTCCCCTGTGTAGTTCGGAATGAACCGCAATTCAACATGCGGGTCATTCATCATTGCGCAAGGACGCGTGGGAATCTAGCCGCGTCTATGTCTTTGGCCCAGCGCTTGATTGCTTCGGAGACCGTAGCTCCTTTCAGGCGCCGCCGAGAGTGGCTAAGCAGTTCGATCTGGCGCGAGTTCAGTCAGGTGCATTCCGCGTTCGCAGGATATGCGACCGACGCCCCGTATGCTCCACGGCGAGCCTCCCTTGCACGGTTACCAGGGCTTTCGCACCGATCCGGTCCCGCTGGCTGGGTTCAGATGGGGGCACTTCATACGGGCGGAGCCCGTCTGATCAGGCCATTGATACGTTAGGCAGTACTCCACCGGAGAACAGCGTTGTATAGTTGCCGTTCATGGACCACAGGGGTACAGGATGTCGAAGTTCAGTTTGAGGTTTTATCGGGTTGCACATTGCGGTTACTACAAGCACGGACAGCCGGATCCCGCTATCGGCGATCTTGATTTTTTCCTTGAAGAACTGCGTGAATATGCCGCTGGGAAGAACTTGGAAGATACGAGGGTTGAAGGCGGTGGTGATCGGCTGCCGGCCTATCTGTTTGACATCAAACAGCATGGTAGTTGCTGGATACTAACGCTTTGGAATGAGGTGCCGGCTGATGAAGGTGCCGTTGCCTCCGTGCCGGCGTCGTCGCCTGTCGGCGCTGGAACGGTGCTTTCAAATCCGGTGGCTGCGAATAGCATACCAGGCTTCCCCACTTATTTCCTTTTCGTTCCCGAGGCGGAGCTCGTGGCGCCGGTAGTTTACGGCGATTCGGTGTTTGGTCTCCCTCAGTTTAAGCAATACGCTCATCAGTTCCTGGAAAATTCGACCAGCGTCGTTCATTTCGACGAGGATGGGGATGAGGCGGAAGTGCTAGGGTACGAAGATAGTGATGGGGAGGTTCGTGAGGATCTGCGCGCCAGATTTGAGATCCAGCTTAAGCGTAGCGGTACGCAAGAGGCAGCTATTATCAAAAAGGCCGCATCAATCAGATCGATCATTAGAGTGGCTGAGATGAAGACTGTCACGCAGCCAGAGAGGGCTCGATTCCAGAGGTTCTTGGATTTCTGGGGCATGACGGCTGCCCCTGCAGCGAAGACAGTCCGCATTCGCCAGCAAATCCCTGTGTCGGTCACTAAAGACCAGGTGAAGGCAATGATCGATGACCTGTCTGAGAATCTCGTGCCAAAGAGAAACGACATTGCATTTAAGTTTGAGAAGGAGGCACAGCCGGTGTGGTTAAGTGGGAGTATTGCGTCTGCCAGCTATGATCTTAATGTCGATAAGGTGGATGGTGTTTTCTCCGCTGAAGATCTTGCGAGAGCATTTTCGCGGAGAAAAGGTGCGCTAATTGGTGATGCAGGATAATGAAGACTTGGCAAAAGGTATTTCTGGTGTTGGTCTGGATTGCCGTGCTTAGTGGTGCGGTGGTTCAGGGCGGATCGGTCTCTTTTGCCCAACAGTGGCCGCTGTACGAGGCGTTAAGGAATACGGCGGCCATCATTTTTGCGGTCGTGGGTGCATGGTTGGCGATCGTCTATCCAGAGCGATTGCGAATGTCGCAGGGCAGGCCGGGGACTGCTGAGCCTAAGAATGCGGAGAAGATCACTAAGCTGCTCGAGCCAATTGTAAACTCGACCGTGATTCTTGCGGTTGTGCTGATTGTGGGGTTGATTGCGCCTCTGATTAAGGGGGTTCCTTTTGTTAGGGCGCATGTGGAGGTTTTTCGAACTATTTCCTTTGTTATTCTTGCGTCGTTGACATTGCTTCAGATTTGTACGGTTGTATTGACGCTCATTCCGGCGAGTGATGTGCGACAGCAGGTGTTGGAGGAAAAGGCGGTGAAAGATACATTTGGTTCGATTTTCTCACGCGGGAAGAAGAGGGGCGGGTAGCGTCCGGCTTGTTGGGTGGGCGGGATGAGGATATTGCCCGCCGAAATTGTGGCGGTTACTCCGTAGTGGCTGAGCCACTCCGGATGTGCTCTATGGATACATCTGACGAAAAAGGGCCTCCTAATGGAGGCCCTTTTTCATGCGTTGGTGGTGGCAGGTGATCAGTATTTGATTTTGCAGTTCTCGCAGAGCGAAACACCAGCTGGAACCAGAGTGTCGCAGGGGCCGCCGCACTTTTCGACCAAAGAAGGACGAATGTGCCTTTCGTAAACCCCAAGCTGCTTGGGGGTCAGGGATTCGAGCCCCTGGCCTCTCACCTTTTTCAGGACGCCTGCAGCTACCTTATTGAGCATACCTGCTTCGTCCAAGTTCTTATACGCAAGCTCACGCTCGTCGTCGGCAAGGTTCCGTTCTGCCGTCTTCCATCTATCAGTGGTCATGCTTGGCCCCCTTGATCTTTGACCGCGCTTAGTTTAGCAGGGCGCAGCTTTACAAATGCTTCGGTCCTAGCTATCCGGATGGGTGGCAATAAGGGTGGCGCCCTTATCTAAGTGACTGATCACATTGGGTTCGGCTTGAACGCCGAGTGCGTTTACGTGAGTCTGAGCAGGAAAGACGGCAAATCGACGCCGGGACGACTCCTTGCATTACACGATCAAGTTGGCCTGCTGCTGACCCAGTCTGTCTAGCCTAGCTTTGGCTCCGAAGCCGATGGGACGAGTATGTGCGTCGCCTAGAGGCGTCACTTGATCGCGAAGTGGTGCCGGAGGCGCTATCAACACCAAGGCGGCGAAGAACTTGGGTACCCGGGGCGCTGGTGTGCTGTCAGGCTCTACCCAGAATTGCGCCTGCGCACGGCTGTGGACCGCCCCCTGGATGCCACACCGGCCGGAAAGGCTTGACCCGCTGCCCGGACTGCCGCCGTCCCTCGTGGAGCAGCAACAGGCCCCGCGCTTGGCTGAGGCCGGGGCCAGAGAGGTGGCGCAGATCAAGGAAGTGCTGGAACCGCGCCGACAGCCGGCCTTGACCGAACCCAGGACGCAGGACCCGAAGAAGACATGGGTAAGGGCAGGAGCAGTTTAGGGCCACTGGAGCGAATGGCGCGGGCGGGAACCGTGTTGGATGTTAGTAATTTTGCTAAAATGCACCCTGATGATCCAGGTCGGTTGTGGCGACAACAAAAAGGAGTTAAATTCGCCTCAACGACAAGAGGGTATTGCCTTGAGCGCCAATGGACACGAAAACATTGCCGAATTGTTGTCGTCTCAGCTTGATCGCGGTCTGCTGCTCGACCTGCAGCGATTGGTATTGCGAGCGCTCGAGGAGGCCGTGGAGGCCAGTGCTCGCTTTGCTATGGGTCATAGGCCGACGGCGGAGGGCCTTTTGAGGCATTTGATCCTGAACGAAGCGATGGAGAGGGGGCTGGCTGAAGCGGAAGTCCCGCGGACCCCGCTTAGGGGCAACGCGATCATGGTTGGTCAGGTCGGGATCGTCACCCTTGGCCGTGTGCACATGGGGAATGGCAAGTGGAATAACGCCAAGCGCAGCAAAGGCAAAGTGAAGCTGTGCCGCAACAATGACGTCGTTCGCCGTTTGGTTAAGCCTGACCTTTTTAGTGATGTTCGGGTTGCAGATGTTCGCGAAGTAGCTGTCTTCCTTGTGACGGAGGCTGGGCAAGGTGACGCGGATGCCCGAATCTATCTGGTAGTTCCTGATGAAACCATGGACCTTAAGAACTGCGTATTCAAGGAAGAGATGTCTTTGTTCTTGCAGCGGTACGCAAAACCCAGTGATGTCGAGGATAGGGTCGGACCGAAGCTCAAGAGCGGGATCAAGAAAAAGCGGGACGGCGATGAAGATGAGCCAATGAGATGACACGTTCTATCCAAAATTTTGTTCCAGAGCGGCTAACGCAAGCGTTGGCCGCTCGCGGTTTTTCTGCCACAGAATTGGCGGCGCGAGTAGGAGTTACCAACACCACCATCAGCAGGTGGCGTAATGCTGTACAGGTCCCTTCTGGAGCCATGCTTGAAGCGATCGCGTCGGAGCTGAGAGTGACGGCGGAGTGGTTGACCCGCCCCATCCGGCCGGCGACCTCACGCCCGTGCTATAGGGGAAGTATTGCCCAATTGAAGCAAGATCGGGCGCTGTTGGGCGCCCGCATGTCGTGGCTTGAGGAGCTCTCCTCGCAGCTCGAGGACTACGTTGACTATCCCGAAGTCTGTGTTCCTGATATGGGAGGCATGAGGCTTTCTGATATCACCAACGCGGTTATTGAAGAGGCGGCGGAGCGCTGTCGCCGTGCGTGGGGTATGGGCGAAGGCCCGGCGGGCGACATTCTGCTGCTTCTAGAGAATGCTGGCGTGGTCGTAGCAAGGGAAGAGACGGGCGTCGCTCGTATCGAGGGCCTTTCCGCCTGGAGCTCTCTGGGTCGTCCTTTCGTACTCCTGTGCGCGGATAAGGGAAATGCGTTCAGAAGTAGGTTCGACGCTGCGCACGAGCTCGGACATCTGATACTTCACAGGGGTATTGACGCGCCGGGCGATGCGACAACGCATAAGCTGATGGAAGGCCATGCGCACCGATTCGCAGGGGCATTTCTGCTTCCAGCGAAGGGCTTTTCGGCCGAAGTCAACACGCCAGTCACCTTGAACGGGTTGCTCTTCCTCAAACAGCGGTGGGGCGTGTCCGTCGGCGCGATGATCATGAGGCTACGAAATTTGCAGATCATTGGCGAAGAGGACTATCTGCGTTTGATTAAGCACCGGTCTGCGAAATGGGGCCAACGCAGCGAGCCTGGTGATGATGATCGAGAACCCGAACAGCCTCGCCTTCTGCGTCGAACGATGGAGCTCTTGGCGAACGAAGGTGTTGTTGTGCCAGAAGCGCTGCCTGACCTTGTGGGTCTCTCTGGGCGCGATGTTGAAAGTTTGATGGGGCTGCCATTCGGTCATCTGTCTGGTCGCAAAGCCGACATTGTGGAGCTGTCACTCAAGCCGCGCGAACGGGTCCGGGAGGAGCGGGAATCCAATCTCGGCCCCTCTGCAGAGATCCTGCCGTTTGGCAGGAGGGGGCGCGAGAAGTAGCCTTGCGGTGGCGTTTTGGGTGGCAGGTGCATGTAAGTGTCTGCTTTTATTTGGGTTGATGCGGATTGCAAATCCGTTTACAGCGGTTCGATTCCGCTTGAGGCCTCCAATTGAAAAGCCCTGACTCCGGTCAGGGCTTTTTTGTTGGCTACGATTGCTTTCCCGCTTGCGCGATCGTTGCGCGGCCTGGCGGCCAGTCATGGCGGATCCGGTGGCGCTACACTGGTCTGATGAACCAGATTGATCACTTCCGCGGCGCCTTGCTCGGCCTCGCGTGCGGCGATGCCGTCGGTACCACGCTGGAGTTCAAGCCTCGTGGCAGCTTCACCCCGATCACCGACATGGTGGGTGGTGGGCCGTTCCAGCTGCAGCCGGGGCAATGGACCGACGATACCTCCATGGCGATGTGCCTGGCCGAGAGCCTGGTGCGTTGTGACACCTTCGATGTGCACGATCAGATGAACCGCTACGCCAACTGGTACCGGCATGGGTACTGGAGTGCGACCGGCGAGTGCTTCGATATCGGTATGGCAACGCGGGCTGCGATCGACCGGTTCCTGCAGGATGGCCATCCGCTGGCGGGTAGTGACGACCCACGCAGCGCTGGCAATGGCTCGATCATGCGTTTGGCGCCGGTGGCATTGCGCTACGCCGGGACCCCCGACCTGCAGGCAATGGCCGAGCTGAGTTCGCGAACGACGCACGCTGCGCAGGAGTGCCTGGAGGCGTGCCGCTTGCTGGCGGTCGCGCTGGAGCGGGCGTTGGCAGGTGGCACCCGTGACGCGGTGCTGGATCTCAGCAATGTCCCCGTTGAGAGCGCGCGGCTGCAGCAGATCGCGGCGGGCGGCTACCGCGGTGCCGCGCGTGAGCAGATCCGTGGCAATGGCTATGTTGTCGACAGTGTCGAAGCTGCACTCTGGTGCTTTGATCGCCACGACACCTTTGAAGCCGTCGTACTCGAGGCGGCCAATCTTGGCGAGGACGCCGACACCACGGCCGCCATCGCGGGGCAGCTGGCGGGCGCATTCCATGGTGCGCGCGGAATCCCCGGGCGGTGGTTGCAGCGGCTGGCCCTGCGTGCCGAAATCCAGGCGCTGGCCGATGCGCTGCACGCCTTGAACCAGGGCAGCGACCGCGCTGCGTGAGTCGGGTTCCCTGCCTGTGAACTGCGCCGGCAGGACGCTCCCTGCCGTCGCCATTTCCGACGCCGCGAGGGAACCCGTGCGGCAGCTCGCATGCCGCGGCCGCCAGTCTCAGCCACCCACGACATGGAAAGGCGCTATGGTCGGGTTCCACGTCTCAGGGAGCCGCAATGGCGAGCAAGGACATCACGCGTCGCTTCAGCCACGGAGCGAAACGGAAATGAGCAAAGTCATGGCAGATGTGCGTTGGCTGACCTTTCGCTTGAAGAACGGGCAATCCATCGGGCCGGAGCGGCTGAAGGACGGATGGGTGATTGCCTCGGAAACCGCCCGCTGCGAGGTCCGCCGCGAGCATATCGAGGGATCGGGCCTGGTGTATGCGCTGTATGCGCCGGCCAGCCTGGCCTCACCGCGGCGCGCGGAAATGCGCATGCGCGAATTCCTGATGAGCTCGGGCTACACCTTCACGATGGGCACGCTGGGCGGCTGACTGGGCCCGTCATGGTTGCGCTCGCACGGTCAGCGCCTGGCCCTGCATGCCGATCGGGCGGCGTGCATCGTGCAGCACCATGCCGGTCAGGCCGAGGCCTTGGCGGCTGAACGACACACGCCACCCGAGCAGCCCCCTTCCGGCACGGTGGTGATGCGTTGCGGCACGCGACGGACTCAGCGTTGCACGGCCTTCAAGGCGTCGACCACCTGTGCCCCAGAAAAACCACAGTGTCCTTCGCCCACTGGCGGCAACACGCGTGGCAGCGGGCGTGCGCCAGCCCGTGCGGCCAATTGCGGATACACCGTCTGCATGTGCGGCACGATGGTCGGGTCGTTGTGGTTGAACTGGATCACCAGCGGTCGCTTCAGTGCGCCGGTCATTGCCAGCGCGTCGCGGACATGCGCCTGTGCCGCAGGCACGGGATCGATGCGCTGAACGCCGGCATTGAATGCGGCGTCGTCACCGAATCCGCTGTACACCACCCCCAGGTTGCCGACCGGCATGCCGCCGCTGCGCGTGGCCAGTTCGTGCAGCACCAGTGCGTGCAGGCTGATGGCGCCGGCCAGTGCATCAGGGGACACCTGCAGCTGCCGCGCCAGCACTGCGGCGTGCGACGGATCACGTTGCAGGGCATTGGCGATGCCCTGGTACAACTCGCCCTGTGGCAGCGCGGCGGCTTCGCGCGCTACCAGGCCGGCGGCCGGCAGCCCATCGGCCTTGGGGAAGAAGTAATCGAATGCGACCAGCGTGGTCAGCAGATCGGTCGCGATCTGTTCGCCACCGAGATTGGCGCCGCACAGCGACACGCCACCTGCGTAGTGCTGCGGGAAGCGCTCGAGGCTGCCGATGGTCACGGCGCCGCCCATCGAGAATCCGAGCATCCAGGTGTGACGGACATGCTTGAGTTCACCCACTGCCTGCTGGCGCAGGCGTTCCGTATCGGTGATCGCATCGGCCACCGCCCAGCCCTGGCTGGCATAGGCGCTCTGCGCGACGGCGTAACCTGCTGCCAGCAGTGGCGCGGTGCTGTCATTGGCCGACATGGGTGCGGTGCGTGGCATGCCGACCGGTTCGTAGCCATGGGCCAGCATCACCAGATCGCCGTTCCAGCTGGCCGGAACATCCAGCCGCCACGGTGCGCCCTGCAGCTCGCCGCTGAGCGTGCGCGGTGCCGGCGGTGGTGCAGCCAGCGATGCCATCCAAGGCAGCAGGCAGAGGGCAAGCGCACATCGAAACAAGGGTCGCATCGGGGTCATTCCATGCGGGAATGGCGCCGAGCATAGATCCCTGCACAACCTTGCGCGCGCTGCAGTGCCGCAGGGCATTGCCGGTCGGCGGTGCCGCGCTCTACGCTGGCGGCATGGCCCTGCACAGCATCGCGTCGATTATCCGCATTCCCCACGGGAAGGCGGGGTAGCGCGCGGTCATCTCGGCCAAGCAACCTGCCCGGGAAGGCGGGTTGCATGCAGCGCTCTCCCGGGTAATGAATCCACCAAGGAGAATGCAGATGCACGACCTTTCATCGAACGACGCTGCGCCGACCCTGCACCTGGTGTGCGGCAAGATCGGTGCCGGCAAATCCACCCTGTCGCAGCAGCTGGCGTTGAAGCCGCGCCACGTATTGATCAGTGAGGACACTTGGCTGGCGGCGCTGTATCCGGGCGAAATCCATTCCATTGCCGACTATCTGCAGCGTGCAGCCACGTTGCGCAATGTGCTGGCCGATCATCTGCGCGCATTGCTGCAGGCCGGTGTTTCGGTGGTGCTCGATTTTCCATTCAATACGCCAGCCAGCCGCGCGTGGGCACGTGAAGTGTTCTCGCCGGTTGGCGCTGCACATCAACTGCATTTCCTCGACATTGCCGATGAGGTCTGCAAGGCGCGGCTGCGCGCGCGCAATGCTCTCGGCGAACATCCGTTCCAGGCCAGCGACGAGGAGTTCGAACGTATCACCCGCCACTTCGTTGCACCGGCCGCGGAAGAGCGCTTCGTGGTGATGCGCTATACCGAGGCAGGCCCGGCGTAGCGCAGCACCAGGCGGCCGTCGTCATGCTGGCGCAGCTGCATGAATTCGAGACGGATCACTCAGCCAGTGCCGCCCCCTCAACCGCCGATTCCGATACGATCTGTCACATTGAGTTAGTCTCGCTTGATCCGGAGTCCCGTCATGGTCGACCGTCTCGCCATTCTGCTGGAACGTTTTTCGGTCACCGCCTCGGTGTTCCATGCCGGCGCGCTGTGCGGCATCAACACGCTGGAGGGCGAGGATGAAGCCGGGCAGTTGCACCTGGTGCGACGTGGCCCGCTGCAGGTCAGCCACGGCCAGCAGACCGTGCAGGTCGAGGTGCCGAGCCTGCTGCTGTACCCGCGGCCGATGCCGCATCGGTTCAGCACCGATCCGCAGCACGGCGCCGACATGGCCTGCGCCAACCTGCATTTCGAGGGCGGACGGCTCAACCCGATCAGCGCCGCATTGCCCGATTTCATCTGCCTGCCGCTGGCCGATCTGTACGGCGGCAACGCAGCGCTGGAACTGCTGTTCGAGGAAGCCTTCGAGCAGCGCTGCGGGCGTGCGGCGATGGTCAACCGGCTGTTCGAGGTGGTGATGATCCAGGTGTTGCGGCAGCTGATGGAAGGTGGCGAAATGCGTGGTGGCCTGTTTGCCGGGCTGGGTCATCCGCGGCTGCGGCTGGCGCTGGTGGCGATGCATGAAGCGCCCGCACAGTCCTGGACCCTGGAAGACCTGGCCGAGGTCGCCGGCATGTCACGCAGCGTGTTTGCTGCCAGTTTCCGTGAGGCGATGGGCACCACGCCCGGTCAATACCTGCAGGGCTGGCGGGTGGGCCTGGCGCAGCAGGCACTGCGCCAGGGCAGACCGCTCAAGCGGATTGCCGACGATGTGGGGTACGGCAGCGAAGCCGCGCTGTCGCGCGCATTCAAGGCGCACACCGGGCAGTCGCCGCGCGAGTGGCGCGGGCAGGCCCGCGCCGGCGCGGCCTGAGTCTCAGCCCAGCACCAGCCGGGCCAGTTTCATGCCACCGAACAGGCCGACCAGGCCCAGTGCCACCGAACCGCCGGCGTACAACGCTGCCAGGCCGTGCTGGCCGCGCTGCAGCAGCACGCCGATTTCCAGCGCATAGGTGGAGAACGTGGTGTAGCCGCCGAGAACGCCGGTGGCCAGCAGCAGGCGCAGCTGCGGCGAGGCGCCATTGCGCAGGGCGAAGGCTTCGACCAGCACGCCCATCAGCAGCGCGCCGCTGATGTTGATCAGGAAGGTCGACCATGGCCACGGGCTGCCGACTGCAACCCGCGTACCGATCAGGTTGCAGGCATGGCGAAGGCAGGCGCCGAGCCCGCCGCCGATGAAGACCAGCAAGTAGTTGTTCAATGCGTGCATCACGTGCCTCGGGTACGGGTTCGCTGATTCGATGGCGAACGCCGAGGGCAGGCACGGCCTGCCATCGACGAACGCCGGTTCGTCCTGGCAGGAGCCATCAGCCCTTTCAGGCGGTTATCGGGGGAGCCCCATCCCCATCGGCGACCATGCTACCAGCGGTAGTGCATTCACGTCATCGAGGTCGTCAGCACCCGGATGACCTTGCTGCGGCTGAAGCCGTCCATCAGCAGTTCGAAGGCCAGCAGGTCCAGGGCCGCGTGGCGGCGGTGGTCGATCTCCAGGCCCTTCTCTTCCACCAGATGGCTGACCAGTTCGTAGGCGTCCTGCCAGACATCCAGGTGGGCCTGGCTGGGGATATAGGTATTGCCCCGCTCACCGACGCCAAGCCCGCTCACGCCATACAGCAGTTCACGCGCGTCCAGCTTGGCCGCATCGGCGATGCGGAACAGCTGTTCGGCCTTCACATGGGCGGGGCTGACGTGGTCGTTGAGCCAGTTGCTGATGGTTGCCGTCGTCGAATCGGCGGCGCGGGCCAGATCGGCCGGGCGAGGGTGCCCGGCTTTCTTCATGGCAATGGCGAGTCGTTGGCCGAGAGTATTCATCTATGCAAGCCAGCTTAACGCGTGGATCGCAAAGATCCCTTGTTCCAAGAATAAGTCTGGTTAACAGAAGGACCGACCGTGACCGAATTCTGGAGCAAGGGGCAGGTGCGCACCCGGCTGGGTTTCCGCACCGATGCCGAACTGGCGCGCTTCTTTGGCATAAGCCGATCTGCAGTGTCGCAATGGCCCAAGGATTTCCCGATTCCTGCGTTACGCCAATACATCCTGCATCAGCGCTATCCCAACCTGTTCCCGGCAACTGAAGCCACGCAGGGCGAATAAGCCTCAACTGCGCCGCCTTTTGTCGCATATAGCACTCTAAGTGCCATTTGCTAAGTATGCTTAGCAACATAGGAAACTTCGATGGAACGGGGTCGGGCTATCGATGAGGCCTACCAGGGCAGAGGCTGGAGGAATCGGGTAGGTTGTCGGCTCCGGCCCATCCGGGAAGCCTGTCATCCCGTATGTGGTTTCGTGAACGATTAATAATTTCGATCACGAAAGTCGCTGCATGTAATTGACCTGTCGTGAAATCTATGACTAATTGGCATCAACCGGGCGTGAAGCCCGGGAGTCTTTCAGTAGCTCGCAAGTGAGTCGGTAGACCGTCAACGATGCAGAACAAGTCCAACGGAGGTCGTATGGAATACGGCATGCATGGCTTGGCTGAACGGGTACGCCGCGAACTGGAAGCCAGTTATCACAAACACGGATGCGGTCCGGCGTTCTGGGATACCTACCAGCAGGTGCTGGACCGCCTGGTCCCGCAGGGGACCGAGCGTACCGAAGTCACCAATGAAATGGCGCTGATCATCGAACAGCTCGGCATCGTCCGACGTGCGCAGCTGGTGCCGCCGCACGCCAACGGGCCGTGTTGACCCGTTGATTCAAAGCAGGCGCCAGGCGCCACAGGCCAACAGCGCCAGCAGCATCGACAGCAGTGCCAGGGTCCGCGGTCGCCACCATTGCCGCGGTTGCCCGGCCATGGCCTGCGGGCTGCAGTAGCGCACCAGCCCCGGGCCGAAACCGGCCTGGTGCTGCTGCCGCGAGCAGGCGTCCAGGCAGGCGCCGCAGGCCAGGCAATCGGCCTGCGGTCCCTGGCGGATGTCCAGCTGCATCGGGCAGGCGCTGACACACGCGGCGCAGTCGGTGCAGTCGCCCAGGCGATCGGCGCTGAAGGTGGGCATCGGTCCGGCCAGCAGCGGATGTGCGGCGCGGAACACGTAGTCCTGTGCGGTGGTCGGGTCGAGCAGGCCGCGTCCGCGTCCGAGCACGCCCCCCATGCCCGGAGGGCGCATGCCGCGCGGTTCGCCGCGGCGCGCGTCGTACAGCATGCTTGGTGTATGTGGATCGATCAGCAGTGGTTGCATGCGCGCGAACGGGCACAGCGAACGGCACACCTGCTCGCGCAGGAAGCCGGCATTGCCCCAGGTGGCGGCGGCATAGAACAGCACCCAGAATGTTTCCCAGCCGCTCCAGCCGGCATGCGGAGCGGCGGCCAGCAGTCCGGCGATCGGGCTGAACAGGCCGACGAAGGTGATGCCAGTCCACAGCGACAGCAACCCCCAGGCGACCTGGGTGGCCGGGCGCACGGCTGGCACTGGCAAGACCTTGGCCATGCCGTGCGCGATCCAGTCGAAGGCACGACGCCACAGCGTCTGCGGGCAGGCATGACCGCACCAGATGCGGCCGGCGAGGTGGGTGAGCAGCGCAAGGCCCACCGCCAGCACCGCCAGCAACCCGATCAGCACGCCGACATCGCCGGGCCACAACGTCCAGCCGAACAGGTCGAAGCGCCGTGCGTTGATGTCCAGCAGCAGAGCCTGGTGTCCATTCCAGCGCAGCCATGGCAGGGCATAGAACAGAATCAGCAAGAGCGCGCTGAGCGCGCCGCGCCAACGCCAGGGGCGTGGGATTCCGGTTCCGGTACAGGGCGTACTCATCCCAGCGGCAGCTCGTCGTCGTCATCGCTCGGCAGGGGCCGCTGCAGGTACCAGGTGACTGCGCTGGAAAGTGCGGTCACCGACCAGAACATGAAGAATCCTGCCGTATAGCCCAGTTCACGGCTGATCGCCGTGCCCGGGAAGCTGATCGCCTGCAACCGCAGCGGGTCGACGAAGGCGAAGAACACCACGCTGGCCAGGCTGGCAGCGATGAAGCTGGGCCAGAGGATGGCGCCCCAGTGCTGGATCAGCTGTTGGCGGCGGCTGGGAGAAGGTCTGTTCATGCTGTCCCGGATCGGAATGAGGGCGGCGCGTATACTCCGCCGAGGCCGGCGCAGCATCCGCAGGGCATGCTTCCTGCAATCGTGGCAGCCTAGGTGCAGCGGACTGCGCCGACATTGATCTGGATCAACGGCGGTGCCGGCCGGCTGCGGCACACTGCCGGCACGCTTTGGGTACCCCGATGAACGCAATACCGCCACCTGTCCTGCCCGTCGCCTCGCCCGGGCTGTGCACCGAGCAGGAAGTGACCCGCCTGGTCCACGACTTCTATGCGCGCGTGCGCGAGGAAGAGCGGTTGGGGCCGGTGTTCCAGGCGCATGTCCACGACTGGCCGGAACATCTGGCGCAGCTGGTCGATTTCTGGTCGGCGATGCTGCGCGGCACGCGCCGCTTCAAGGGCTCGCCGATGTCCAAGCACATGGCCATCGAGCTGGACAAGGACTTGTTCGATCGCTGGCTGGTGCTGTTCCGGATCACCACCGCCGAGTGCGGCAACCCGCCGATGCAGGAGCTGGCCAACGACGTCGCCGCGCGCATCGGTGACACCTTCTGGAAGCGCTACCAGATGCTGCGCTGGCCGCAGGTGGGCCTGCCGGTGCTGGGAATCCCCACCCGCGATTGATCTGGGTCAAGGCGGTCATGGCCGTCCGGCGCGATGCTGGCGGCATGGACACGTTCTCTCCCGCCGCCGGTGGCCTGGCCTGGACCTTCGACCCCGACCTGCTGCGCCGGCATGACCGGCCGGGGCCGCGCTACACCTCGTATCCGACCGCGCCGCACTTCCACGATGGCTTCGACGCGCCGGCGCTGCGCCAGGCGATCGCCGACAGCAACCAGCTGGCGCGCGCGCTGTCGCTGTACGTGCATGTGCCGTTCTGCTCCAGCCCCTGCTTCTACTGCGGCTGCAACCGGGTGATCACCCGCGACCGCGGTCGGGGCCACAGCTACGTCGCGCGCGTGCTGGCCGAGGCCGACCTGCTGGCGCCGCAGTTCGAGGACGGCCGTGAGGTCATCCAGCTGCATCTGGGCGGTGGTACGCCGAACTTCCTCGAGGCCGAGGCGATGACCACGCTGGTGGAGGGGCTGCGCCGGCGCTTCGATTTCAGCGATTCGCCGCAGCGCGATTTCTCGATCGAACTCGATCCGCGCTTCATCGATACCCGCGATGTCGCCATGCTGGCGCGGCTGGGCTTCAACCGGGCCAGCCTGGGCGTGCAGGATTTCGATCCGCATGTGCAGGAATCGATCAACCGCATACAGGGCGTGCAGCAGACGCTGGACATCCTGCATGCCTGCCGCGACAGCGGCATGCGCTCTGTCAACGTCGACCTGATCTATGGGCTGCCTGGACAGAGCCTGCAGGGATTCGGCCGCACCCTGGAACGAGTGCTGGCATTGCGACCGGATCGCCTGGCGGTGTATGGCTACGCACACCTGCCACACCTGTTCCGCGCGCAGAAGCAGATCGACGAGCGCCGGTTGCCTTCACCGGAAGACAAGCTGGCGCTGTTGGGCCTGGCGGTGGAGAAGCTTTCTGCTGCGGGTTACCAGTACATCGGCATGGATCACTTCGCGCTGCCGGAAGAGGACCTGTCGCGCGCGCAGCGTGCCGGCCAGCTGCATCGCAACTTCATGGGCTATACCACCCACGCCGATACCGACCTGCTCGGCCTGGGCGTGAGTGCGATCAGTCATATCGGTGCCACCTACAGCCAGAATCCGCGTGACCTGCCGTCGTGGGAGGACGCGGTGGACCAGGGCCAGCTGCCGGTCTGGCGCGGCGTGGCACTGAGCGCCGACGACCAGCTGCGCGCTGAACTCATCCAGCAGCTGATGTGCCAGGGCGAGGTGGACGGTGCCGTGCTGGGCCAGCGCCATGGCGTCGATTTCGAGCAGTACTTCGCCGAGGACCTGCGTTCGGTGCAGCGGTTGCAGGAAGACGGCCTGGCCGAATACCGCGACGGTGTAGTGCGCGCCAGCGAGCCGGGTCGGCCGCTGCTGCGGCTGCTGGCGATGTGTTTCGACCCCTACCTGCGCGCGGCGCATGAACAGCCGCGTTACTCGCGTGCAATCTAAGGTGTACTCGCGCAGCGCGGTTGGTGCCCGGAGCCGGAATCGAACCGGCATGGGGTTGCCCCCGGCGGATTTTAAGTCCGATGCGTCTACCAGTTTCGCCATCCGGGCCTGCAGCGCGGCGCCGATTGTAGCCCAGCTGCAGAATCGCAGCCGGATTGCCGTGGGGCGGCAGCGTGTTTAACTGTCGCTCCCATTCATGTCATAGTCCCAACCATCGTTCCCAGGGGGGGAGCCGCACGATGTCGCTGCACGCGATTGCCTATGCCAGTGAGGCCCGCGCCGATCTGCAGACAACCGATCTTGACCGCCTGCTGGCCGATGCCACGGCATTCAACCGTGTAGCCGGTGTCACCGGTGTGCTGATGTTCGATGGCAGCCGTTTCCTGCAGTACCTGGAAGGCCCGGAGGACGGTATCGATTCGGTGTACCAGCGCATCGTCAATGCGCGCAGCCACGGCCAGCTGAAGGTGCTGTGCCGCGCGCCGGTGGCGCAGCGGGCGTTTCCGCGCTGGTCGATGGGAACCCGGCGCATTGATGCGGAGCTGCTGGCACAGATCGTTGAATCGGCGTGGCCGGGCTTCCTGCTTGGCAGCGGTGGCTTCGAGCGCCTGCGGCAGGCCTGGACCGGCGCCGATGGCGAACTGGAACCGGCCGCAGTCGCACTGGGCTCCTGATCCCATCTTGGCGGGCAGGCGCCCGGGCCGTTACGCTGTCGCCTTTCTGGCGTGGAATTACACGGAGTGGTGCAGCGAATGAGCAGGTCGGCCGAATCCATGGCGGCATGCATGCCGTTGCGCGGGACATGCCAGTGAGCGCGTCCCTTGCGGCAGCGGAGACCCCGCGTTTTGCGGTGATCGGCTTGGGCTACGTCGGCCTGCCGTTGGCGGTGGCCTTCGGTCGGCACTGGCCGACGCTGGGCTTCGACATCGATGCCGATCGCATCGCCGAGCTGCGCGATGGCCAGGACCATACGCTGGAGGTGGAGGCCGACGAGCTGGCCAGTGCTCGGCAGCTGCAGTACGGCAGCGATCCGGCCTTGCTTGATGCATGCAACGTCTACATCGTCACCGTGCCGACGCCGATCGATGCCTATGAGCAGCCCGATCTGGAGCCGTTGCGTTCGGCGACGCGGCTGATCGCCAGCCATCTGCGCGCGGGTGACCTGGTGATCTACGAATCCACGGTGTACCCCGGCACCACTGAAGAAGTCTGCGTGCCGCTGCTGGAAGAAGGCTCGGGCCTGCGCTTCAACGAAGACTTCTACTGCGGCTACAGCCCGGAGCGGGTCAGTCCCGGTGACCGCCAGCGGCGCCTGGCCGACATCCGCAAGATCACCTCGGGGTCGACAGCGGAAGTGGCTGCGGTGATCGATGGCCTGTACCAGCGCATCATTGCCGCCGGCACGTTCCCCGCGCCATCGATGCGCGTGGCCGAGGCGGCCAAGGTGGTCGAGAACATCCAGCGCGATGTGAACATCGCGCTGGTCAATGAGTTGGCGCTGATCTTCGACAGGCTGGGCATCGATACCCAGGATGTGCTCGATGCCGCCGGCAGCAAGTGGAACTTCCTGCCATTCCGGCCGGGCCTGGTCGGCGGCCATTGCATCGGCGTGGACCCGTATTACCTGCTGCACAAGTCCGAGAGCGTGGGCTACCACCCGGACCTGATCCACACCGCGCGGCAGGTCAACAACCGCGTCGGTGAGCATGTGGCGTCGCGGGTGCTGGCGATGCTGGCCGAACGCGGCCGCGAACCAGTGCAGTCGCGCATCCTGGTGCTCGGTGTGACCTTCAAGGAGGATTGCCCGGACCTGCGCAACAGCCGCGCGCTGGAGCTGGCGCAGCGCCTGCGTGATGCCGGCGCTCAGGTCGAGGTCAGTGATCCCTGGGTCGGCCCGGCGGCATTGGCCGATGAGGGCGTGCAGTGGCTGGCCGAACCCGTGGCAGGGGCCTATGACGCGGTGGTGCTGGCGGTTGCCCATGCCCGCTTCAAGGCGATGGACGAGGCCGGTATCCGGTCGCTGCTGGCGCCGGGCGGCCTGGTCTACGACGTCAAATCGGCCTGGCCACGCAACGTGGTTGACGATCGCCTGTAAACCCGGGCGGCGGGCAGCACGGTAGACTCGCAGGCAGTTGCAACCAAGGAACGCCATGCACCGGTATATCGTCTACCTGCTCGCCATCCTGATGTTCCCCATCTGCCTGTGGTTGGCCACGATCTGGCCGGCCTGGTACTGGGGCGTCGGCCTGACCGCCGCGATGGTGGCACTGGGGACCTGGGACCTGCTGCAGAAGCGCAGCACGCTGCGCCGCAACTATCCGGTGATGGCGCACTTCCGCTACGGCCTGGAATCGATCGGTCCGGAAATCCGCCAGTACTTCGTGCAGAGCGACCTGGAGGACGTGCCGTTCTCGCGCCAGCAGCGTGCACTGATCTACCAGCGGGCCAAGAACGAGATGGACACGGTGCCGTTCGGCACCCTGCGCAGCACCTACGCGGTGGATTACGAGTGGATCAACCACTCGCTGGCGCCGACCGCCATCGCCAAGCACGATTTCCGCGTGCTGATCGGCGCCAATTGTGCAAAGCCGTATTCGGCGAGCGTGTTCAATATTTCGGCGATGAGCTTCGGCTCGCTGTCGGCCAACGCGATCCGCGCACTGAACGAAGGCGCGCGGCGTGGTGGCTTCTACCACGACACCGGTGAAGGTTCGATTTCGCCATACCACCGCGAGATGGGCGGCGATCTGGTGTGGGAGATCGGCTCGGGCTACTTCGGTTGCCGTGACGAAAAGGGCGGTTTCAGTGAAGAGCGCTTCGTCGCCAACGCCACCCATGATCAGGTCAGGATGATCGAGATCAAGCTGTCGCAGGGCGCCAAGCCCGGTCATGGCGGCGTGCTGCCGGCGCCAAAGGTGACCGCTGAGATCTCGGT
This sequence comes from Stenotrophomonas maltophilia D457, assembly GCF_000284595.1. Classification (GTDB taxonomy): domain Bacteria; phylum Pseudomonadota; class Gammaproteobacteria; order Xanthomonadales; family Xanthomonadaceae; genus Stenotrophomonas; species Stenotrophomonas muris. The sequence continues at coordinate 1,809,099 of NC_017671.1, forward strand.
CACCCGTGGCGTGCCGATGGGCGTGGACTGCGTATCGCCGTCGCGTCACTCGGCGTTCTCGACGCCGGTCGAACTGCTGCAGTTCGTCGCCCGTCTGCGCGAACTGTCCGGCGGCAAGCCGGTCGGTTTCAAGCTGGCCATCGGCCACCCGTGGGAGTGGTTCGGCATTGCCAAGGCGATGCAGGAAACCGGCCTGCTGCCGGACTTCATCGTGGTCGACGGTGCCGAAGGCGGTACTGGCGCAGCACCGGCGGAGTTCGTCGACCATGTCGGCGTGCCGATGCACGAAGCACTGCTGCTGGTGCACAACACGCTGGTCGGCCTGGACCTTCGCGAGCGGATCCGCATCGGCGCGGCGGGCAAGATCACCAGCGCTTTCGACATCGCGCGCACCATCGCGCTGGGTGCCGACTGGTGCAATGCCGGCCGTGGCTTCATGTTCGCGCTGGGCTGCATCCAGTCGCTGAGCTGCCACACCGACAAGTGCCCGACCGGCATCGCCACCCAGGACCGGGCGCGCTGGAAGCACCTGGATGCACCGGACAAGGCCACCCGGGTGTACAGCTACCACGAGCACACGCTGCACGCCCTGAAGGAGCTGTTGTGTGCGGCCGGCCTGAACGATCCGGCCGAACTGGGGCCGGAGCACATCCTGCGTCGTGTTTCGCCTGTCGAGATCCGCTCGCTGGCGTCGCTGTACCGCTACCTGGAACCGGGCGAGCTGCTGCACAAGGTGCCGGATCATGCGGTGTTCCATGCATTCTGGGCCGATGCACGCAGCGATTCGTTCCAGCCGCCGCCGAAGATCCAGGCGCTGCGCGCCAGCAAGTCGCGATAATGTGTTGCTGTAGAGCCGAGCCCATGCTCGGCTGCTTCTCTCATCGCGATGTTGGAACGAAGAACAGCTGAGCCGAGCATGGGCTCGGCCCTACAGGGGGATGTCATGCGGTTCAGGACCGGCACCATCGACGATGTCGCCATGCTGTGGGCACTGCGCACGCGTTGCGTTCGCGAGTCGTGCAGCAGCCATTACCCGGCGGAGGTGATCGATCCGTGGTCTGCTTCGCCGCCGCCGTCGCAGTACGCACGGCTGCTGGGGCAGGGAGGCTGCGTGGTGGCCGAGGACGGGCAGGGTGTCCTGCTCGGGTTCGGCGTGTTTGATACCGACGCCAATGAAGTCGATGCGCTGTTCGTCGATCCGGATCGTGGCGGCACGGGCATCGGCCAGGCGCTGATGCAGCGTCTGCTGGCGATGGCCGATCGTGAGCGCGAGGTGGTGCTGTCAGCCTCGCTCAATGCGGTGCCGTTCTACCAACGGCAGGGATTCATTGCCGTGCGGGAGGAAGCCTACCCGCATCCCAGCGGCGTGGCGCTGGCTTCGGTGAGCATGCGCAGGCCGTGGTGAGCGCCCGGGGATTGTAGAGTCGAGCCATGCTCGACTGCTTCATCGCCTGAATCAAAGGCAGTCGAGCATGGCTAAACTCCACAATGCGGGCGTCACCGCCCAGCCAGCCACCCGATCACGCCCTCGGCGGCGCGCAGGCCACTGGCATAGCACGCCGTCAGCAGGTAGCCCCCCGTGGGGGCCTCCCAGTCCAGCATCTCGCCGGCACAGAACACGCCGGGTACTGCCCGCAGCATCAGGCCATCATCCAGCGCAGCCAGGCGCACGCCGCCGGCAGTGCTGATCACCTCGGCCATCGGCCGTGGACGCAGAAGGCGCAACGGCAGGCGCTTGAGCGTGGTAGCCACGGCAGGCAGGTCGTGGCCCGCATCCTTGCCAAGGATCTCGAACACCAGGGTGGCCTTCACCGCATCCAGGCCGGCCTGGCGGCGCAGATGCTCACCAAAACTGCGACCCTTGCGCGGCCGCGAAAGATCGGCCAGCAGGCGTGCTTCATCGCGTCCCGGCACCAGGTCCAGCCACAGCATGGCATGGCCATCACGGTTGATGGTCTCGCGCAGGTCTGCGGCCAACGCGTAGATCAGGCTGCCTTCGATGCCGTACTCGCTGGCTACGCATTCGCCCTGCAGCGACTGCGGTTGTCCGGCCAGGTCGAGCCAGTGCGCGACCACCGGCTTCAACGGTGCGCCTGCATTGCGCTGGGCGAAGAACGGCGTCCAGTCGATGTCGAAGCCGCAGTTGGCCGATTGCAGCGGCGCAATGTCCACGCCTCGTGCCTGCAAGGGGGCGACCCAGGCGCCATCACTGCCCAGCTGCGGCCAGCTGCCGCCACCCATCGCCAACACGCTGGCATCGGCGTGGACATCGATCTCGCCGGCTTCGGTGGCGAAGCGCAGCGCGCCGTCGTTGCCCCAGCCGATCCAGCGGTGGTTGGCATGCAGGCGCACGCCCTGTTCCTTCAGTCGGCGCACCCAGCCGCGCAGCAGCGGCGCAGCCTTGCGGTCGACCGGAAACACGCGGCCGGAGCTGCCGACATAGGTCTCCACGCCAAGGCCGGCAGCCCAGTCGCGCAGCGCCTGCGCGTCGAAGCCATCCAGCCAGCGGCCCACGGCCGTGGATTGCTCGCGGTAGCGGCTGTCGAACAGCGGCCGCGGATCGGAATGGGTGAGGTTGAGACCGCCCTTGCCGGCGATCAGGAACTTGCGGCCGGGTGAGCCCTTGGCCTCGTACAGGTCCACGTCCAGCCCCGCGGCGCGCAGGCGCTCGGCGGCGAACAGGCCGGCCGGGCCACCGCCGATGACGGCGACCCGATGGGGCAATGCGGTATTACGGCTTGACATCGAGCAGCTCGACATCGAACACCAGCGACGAACCGGCCGGAATCGGCCCGACCCGGCGGTCGCCGTAGCCGTAATCCGGCGGGATCATCAGCGTGCGCTTGCCGCCGACCTTCATGCCGGCCACGCCCTCATCCCAGCCGCGGATGACCTGGCCGGCGCCGAGCGCGAAGGTGAACGGCTGGCCGTGCTTGAAGGAGCTGTCGAAGGTCTTGCCGTGCTTGGTTTCGGTGCGGTTGTCGTAGATCCAGCCGGTGTAGTGCACGGTGACCTTGCTGCCAGGAACGGCTTCGGTGCCGGTGCCAGCGACGGTATCGATGCGCTCGAAGGTGGTCAGGGTGCCGCCCGGCGGCGGACCGGAGGGCTCGCTCGAGCAGCCAGCGGCGGCGAGGGACAGCAGCAGGGGAAGCAGCAGGCGGCGCATCGGGCGTCTCCAGAAGGGCGCAGGGCGAGGGCGGCAAGGGTAGCGCATCGGCGCCGGGTATCATGGCGGCATGGCAAAACTCCTGCTCAATCTGCGCAATGTCGGCGACGACGAATATGCCGATGTCTGCACGCTGCTCGACCAGCACGGCATCGCCTGGTACCGCACCGAACCCAGCCCTTGGGGCATTTCCAACGGTGGCCTGTGGCTGCGCGAGGACGCCGATCATCCGCGCGCGAAGGCGCTGATGGCCGGGTACCAGGCGGCGCGCGGTGTGCGCGTGCGGGCCGAGCGTGAGCAGGCGTTGCGGGATGGCACGGCGGAGACCTTTGGCAGCCTGTTCCGGCGGCGGCCGGTGTTCGTGGTGCTGGTGCTGCTGGGCATGACCGCTGCGGCGGCGCTGGTGCTGCTGCCGTTCATGCTGTTGCGGGGGTAGGGGGCGCGGCCGGGTTGCACCCGGCACCCGCGGTAGTGCCGGCCGCTGGCCGGCAACAGCAACAGCAACAGCAACGGCAGGCAATCCGTTGCGGGCAGGGCGGTGTCGGCAGGCGGGACACGCCGTAAACCCATCCTTGGGGGCTCGATGGCGCCATCCATGGCGCCAACGGTCCCGCCTGCCCACACCGCCCCGCCTCTGACAGATTCCGGGTGTCTGCCGGGCTTGGGGTCGGATCCCTCTGCTGCGCAGAGGGCTCTGACCCCTGAATCTGTCTGTGCGGGCGGGAGGCGCTAAAATGGCAGGATGATCGCCAACACCGCTGCCTACCATTTCGCCGTCATCGACGCCCCCCAGGCCCTGTGCGACCAGCTGCTGTCGCGTGCCCAGGCGGCCGGGTTGCGGGGCACGATCCTGGTGGCGGGCGAGGGACTGAACCTGTTCCTGGCCGGTGAGCCGGAGGCGGTCGAGGATTTCTACGCCGCGCTGCATGCCGATGCGCGTTTTGCCGGGATGCGGGTCAAGACCAGCCTGAGCGAGCACCAGCCGTTCGCGCGGCTGAAGGCCAAGGTGAAGGACGAGATCATCAGCTTCCGCCGCGATGACGGCCAGCCGCTGGACTATCCGCGTGCACCGGCGGTCGATCCGGCCACCGTGCAGCGCTGGCTGCGGCAGGGCCATGATGACGCCGGCAAGCCGGTGGTGATGCTCGATACCCGCAACCTGCAGGAAGTGGAGTACGGCACGTTCAAGGATGCGCTGGTGCTGCCCATCCACAAGTTCACCGACCTGCCCGAGGCGCTGGCGCCGCATCGCGAGGCGCTGAAGGACAGCACCGTGATCAGTTTCTGCACCGGCGGCATCCGCTGCGAGAAGGCCGCACTGTGGATGGCCAACGATGGCATGGACAACGTGCTGCAGCTCGATGGCGGCATCCTCGGCTACTTCGAGGAGGTGGGCGGCGAAGGTTATGAAGGCCGCTGTTTCGTGTTCGACGAGCGCGTGGCGCTGGATGCCGAACTGAAGCCGATGGTCGACCAGCCGCTGCCGGAGCCGCGCCCCAGCGCGTTCTGACACGCTTCTGTAGAGCCGAGCCCATGCTCGGCTCTACACGGTCCGGCAGGCCCTGAACCGGCTCCGCGGGAATCAGCATCCCGCCACCGTCACTGGCCGCTGCGCCTGGCCGACCCCATGCAGGGGGGATCCTGAGACGGAAAACCGCTGATGATCCCGTTGTCGATCCTTGACCTGGCCCCGGTCTGCGAGGGCAGTGACACCACCGCCGCCTTCGCCAACATGCTGGAACTGGCCCAGCACGCCGATGCGCTGGGCTACCGCCGTTACTGGCTGGCCGAACACCACAACATGCCCGGCATCGCCAGCGCGGCCACGGCCGTGCTGATCGGCCACGTCGCGGGCGGCACCCGGCGCATCCGCGTCGGTGCCGGCGGCATCATGCTGCCCAACCATGCGCCGCTGCAGGTGGCCGAGCAGTTCGGCACGCTGGCTTCGCTGTATCCGGACCGCATCGATCTCGGCCTCGGCCGTGCGCCGGGCACCGATCAGCCCACCGCGCGTGCACTGCGCCGCTACTTCGACAGCGCCGACCAGTTCCCGCAGGACGTGCGCGAACTGCTGCACTACTTCGAGCCGGTACAGCCCGGGCAGGCGGTGCAGGCGGTTCCGGGCGGTGGCCTGCGGGTGCCGACCTGGATCCTGGGGTCCAGCCTGTTCGGCGCGCGCATGGCCGCCGCGATGGGCCTGCCCTATGCGTTTGCCTCGCACTTCGCGCCCGATGCCATGGACGAGGCGCTGGCGGTGTACCGCCGCGAGTTCCGCCCCTCGGCCACGTTGAAGCAGCCGCACGCGATGCTGGCCCTGAATGTCGTCGCCAGTGACAGCGAGGCCGAATCGCGCCGCCTGTTCACCAGCCAGCAGCAGAGTTTCGTCAACCTGCGCCGCGGCCGGCCGGGCAAGATTCCGGCGCCGATCGACGACATCGAAGCCTTCTGGGAGCCGCACGAAAAACTCGGCGTGGAGCGGGCCCTGGCCTGCACCGTGCTCGGCGATCCGCAGCAGGTGGCCGATGGCATCGCCGCGTTCGTAGAGCGGCACTCGCCGGACGAGCTGATGCTCACCGCCAACCTGCATGACCACCGTGCGCGCCTGCGTTCGTTCGAACTGGCGATGCAGGCCTGGCATGCCCGCCACGCGGGCTGAACAATGGCGTCACGGCCCGTTGCAGCCGCGACGGGTCTGATGGTGGCTCTTCCCATTGGAGCCTCCCATGGCGGATACCCGCGCTGAACACATCGCCCAGCTGGCCGAACTGATCAAGGACGTGGAGGTGGCGATGTTCACCACCACCGGCGTCGACGGACGACTCTACAGCCGGCCGCTGGCCACCCAGCAGGTCACCTTCGACGGTGACCTGTGGTTCGTCATCACCGCCGACAGCCCGAAGGTTGCCGAGATCGCGCTTGATCCGCACGTCAACGTGGCCTATGCCTCGCCGTCGAAGAACACCTACGTATCGGTGGCAGGGCGCGCGCGCATCGTTGATGACCGCGCGAAGATCGAGGAACTGTGGTCGCCGGCGATGAAACTGTTTTTCCCGGGCGGCAAGGACGACCCGAACCTGCGCCTGATCCACGTGCGGGCCGACTCGGCCGAGTATTGGGATGGTCCGGGCACGCTGCTGGGCAAGGCGTTGAATTTCGTGCTGTCGGCGGTGCAGGACGAGCCGGCGCAATTGGCCGACAATGGCTTCATCGATCTTCGGTGAGGATCGATGTCCGGTATTGGTAGTGCCGGCCGCTGGCCGGCAGACCTGGAAACGTGGCAACCGGCCAGCGGCCGGCTATACCGGGTTCCGGCTCAGAACCAGCGCTGGAACAGGTCCACCGTGTAACCCACCAGCTGCCCCGAACTGAAGCCGAAGAACGCGATCGCCGCCAACGCGGCGATCCAGTTGAACAGCATCAGCGCGCCATCGCGTTCAAGCAGCGCCAGCGAGAACAGCAGCAGCTGGAAGCCGAACAGGAAATTGGTGAAGGGAATCGGCAACGACAGCAGCAGGCCCAGCAGCACCAGCAGCAGGCCGCTGAAGGCGTGGGCGGGGAGGGGTGTCAACAGCTGCGGCAGGCGTGGCCTCAGCATCCTGTCCAGGCGCCGCAGTGGGCGGTCGATGCGGTCCAGGAAACGGTGCATGGTGCCGCGCTTGGGTCCGCGGCGGGCAATGAAGCCGGGCAGCCACGGCCGGCGCAGGCAGAACAGCATCTGCAGGCCGATCAGGATCACCAGCGGGCCGCTGACCGCGCCACCCATGCCCGGGATCGGGATGAACGAGGGCAGGATCGCCACGAACAGGAACACGCCGAACGCGCTCTGCTGCAGGTTGCTCAGGATCTGGCCGAGCGGCATGTGCTCGGCGGGGTCGCCGGAAGCGAACATCTCCAGCAGGGTGCGGATGCCCTCGTTGCGGTAGGCCGGGCGCTCGGCGCCTGGACCCTGGCCGGCCTCAGGCGGTGAGCTCATCGGCCTGCTCGTCGGACAGCGTGCGCAGCAGCAGCTTGTCCACCCGCGCACCGTCCAGGTCGACCACTTCGAAGCGCCAGCCGGCCCAGTCGAAGTACTCGCCTGCGTGCGGGATGCGGCCGAAGTAGTGGATGCACATGCCGGCCAGGGTGTAGTAATCGCCGTCCTCGGCATCGGGCAGCTCGTTGCTGCCGATCAGTTCGCGCAGGTCTTCGATCGGCAGCGAGCCATCCACCAGCAGCGAACCGTCCTCGCGGGTCACCACCAGCGCATCTTCATCGGCATTCTCCACCGCCTGCAGGCGGCCGACCACGGCGCCCATCAGGTCGCTGATGGTCACCAGGCCCTGGATCTCGCCGTACTCGTCCACCACCAGCGCCATCGACTGCTGTTCCTCGCGGAAGATCTCCAGCAGCTTCATCGCGTGGGTCGATTCGGACACGTAGAGCGGTTCGCGCAGGGTCTGGAACAGCGCGTTGTCGCCGCGCGCCATGCGCGTGGCCAGCGATTTCAATTCAAGTACGCCGACCACGTCCATGTCGTTGTCGCGGTACACCGGGTACCGCGAGAACTCGTGCTCGGCCATGATTTCCAGGTTGCGCTCCAGCCCGGCCTGGGTGTCCAGCCAGGCAATGCGGTTGCGCGGGGTCATCAGGCTGTCGGCGGTGCGGTCGCCCAGGCGCATGACGCGGTTCATCATGTCACGCTCGTGGGCGTCGATCACACCGGCTTCGTGGCTCTCGGCCACCAGCATGCGGATCTCTTCCTCAGTCACCGAGGCGACTTCATCCTTGCCCAGGCCGAACAGGCGCAGCACCAGCTGGGTGGTCCTGGACAGCAGCCAGACGAAGGGCAGGGCCAGCTTGGCCAGCCAGCTCATCGGCATCGCGACCAGGCCGGCAATGGCCTCCGAGCGGGTCAGCGCCAGGCGCTTGGGCACCAGTTCGCCGAAGATCAGCGTGATGAAGGTGATCAGGCTGACGGCCAGCGCGGTACCGATGTTGCCCGCGTACGCAAACCCCGGCATCAGCCCCTGGATCCAGCCGGCGAAGGCCTCGCCCAGCGCCTCACCGCCGAGGTAGCCGGTCAGCACGCCGATCACGGTGATGCCGATCTGCACGGTGGACAGGAAGCTCTCCGGCTTCTCGGACAGCTCCAGCGCCTTGGCCGCGCGCTTGGAGGTGGCAGCCATCTGCTTCAGGCGGCTCTTGCGCGAGGTCATGACCGACATCTCGGACATGGCGAAGAAGCCGTTCAGCAGAACAAGCGCGAAGACAATCAGGATCATTTCAAACACGGGCGTCGTCCCCGGTTGGTGGCAGGGAGGGCGGGTGCTGGCGATGGCGGCAGGCGCTCAGGAACGGGGTCCGGCGCGGCGCAGGGGGATAAGGGTCGTCGTCCATAAGGTGCGCCCGAAGGCGCGCTGGCATCTTAGCAAAGGGGCATGGCAGGGTGGCAACCGCCTGTTCAGGTTGGGGGTTCCAAGGCCTCGAAAGGGGGCGGGGATACCCGTGATGGTCATCTAGCCGTCATAATTCCGTCTGGTGCCGTCCTTCCCGCGACGGCTGACAGGTTTCTCAATGTTCTCTCTGCAGACCATTTTCGGTTCCGGCAAACAGTTCTACACCCTGCTCGATGAGGCTGCCGTCGCGGCTTCCGACGCCGCCAAGGCGCTGCATTCCATGCTGCGCGAGGCCGACCGCCAGCCCGCGCTGGACGCCTTCAAGCTGGCCCGCCTGCGCGAACGCGCGGCCTCGGACAAGATCAGCCAGGCGCTGGTGGACAGCTTCATGACCCCGATCGAGCGCGAAGACATCGAAGCGCTGGGCTCGGCGCTGTACAAGATTCCCAAGCAGATCGAGAAGTTCGCCGACCGCTATTCGCTGGCCACGACGCACCTGGAGCACATCGACTTCGCGCCGCGCGCGGCGATGCTCGAACAGGCCGCCGGCGTGGTGGTGGAGATGGTGGCCGACCTGCGCCACATGAACCTGGACCGGATGACCGCGCTCAACGAGAAGCTGCGCTCGCTGGAGAACGAGGCCGACCGCCTGATGCTCGAGCTGTACCGCGACATCTATTCGGGCCGCCTGGACAACCTGCAGATGTTCCTGCTGAAGGAGTTCTTCGAGATCCTGGAAAAGGCCATCGACCGCTGCCGCGAGGCTGGCGTGGTGGCGTACCAGATCGTGTTGAAGAACAGCTGACGGACGCCGCCGCATGTTGACCCTTGTCCTGGTGGTGATCCTGGCCGCGCTCGTCTTCGAGTTCATCAACGGCTTCCACGACACTGCCAACTCCATTGCCACCGTGGTGGCGACCAAGGTGCTCTCGCCCGGCTGGGCGGTGATGCTGGCCGCCTTCATGAACCTCATCGGTGCACTGACCGGTACCGCGGTGGCGCTGACCATCGCCTCGGGCCTGCTCAACACCAACGTGGTCGAGGTCACCCCGCAGGTGATCCTGTGCGCCCTGCTGGGCGGCATCATCTGGAACCTGATCACCTGGTGGAAGGGCCTGCCGTCCTCGTCCTCGCACGCCCTGATCGGTGGCCTCTGCGGCGCCGGCCTGGCTGCCGCCCACAACAACTGGGACGCGCTGATCTGGTCCGAGCGCCTAGGCAGCTGGGCGCAGAACAAGGGCCTGCTGTGGAAGGTGTTCGTGCCGATGATCACCTCGCCGATTGCCGGTTTCCTGCTCGGCATCGTGGTGATGGTGCTGCTGTGGGCGCTGATCGCCGGCCTGGCCAAGATCGGTGGTGCCATCGGCCGCCTGGCGCGTCCGCGCATCGTCAACGCCTTCTTCGGCAAGGCGCAGATCGCCTCGGCGGCCTACATGGGCTTCGCCCACGGCCACAACGACGCGCAGAAGACCATGGGCATCATCGCCATGACCCTGATCGGTGCCGAAGCCACCGGCGCATTGAACGACCTGCCGTCCTGGCTGGCCTTCATGCACCCGGACGCGCATGCCGGTGATGGCATCGCGATGTGGATCGTGCTCACCTGCGCGGTGGTGATGGCGGCCGGTACCGCTTCGGGCGGCTGGAAGATCATCAAGACCCTGGGCCACAAGATGGTCAAGCTGCACCCGATCCACGGCTTCGCCGCGGAGACCAGCTCGGCCACCATCCTGACCCTGGCGGCCCACTTCGGCATGCCGGTCTCGACCACGCACAGCATCTCCACCGCGATCATGGGCGTCGGCTTCGCCAAGAACCCGCGCTCGCTGAAGTTCGGCGTGATCGAGCGCATCGTCTGGGCCTGGATCCTGACCATCCCGGCGGCCGGTGGCTGTGCGTACCTGATCCTGAAGCTGTTCGAGCTGTTCGGCTGGACCTGATCGCCACGCCAGGGTTGCAAACGAAAAAGCCCGCCGTATCAGGCGGGCTTTTTCATGGGCAAGAATTTTCCGCACCCACCGTGTCGACCAAGGTCGACACCTACCAGAGCAGAACCAGGGTCAGGGCCCGTTGCCAAGCAACGGGATCCGCCCCCGTGCCGACCAACGGTCGGCACCCACCAACAGCCGTCAGGAAGCCAGCTTTTGCAGTTGCCGTTGCCGTTGCCGTTGCCGTGGCTGCCAGCGGGTGCCGGGCCGCAGGCCCGGCCAAACCCCTCAATTACGCTGGAACAACGCCTGTACATCCTTGCGGAACGCCGCCTGGCTGTCCGCCCGGCTGTAGAACATGTGCCCGCCCGGATAACTGCGCACCTGCACCCGGTCCGGATTGCTGCCCATCGTCGGCATCTGGTCCACGGTCAGGATCGAGCCCATGAACGGGCACGACAGGTCGTTCCAGCCATGCACGATCAGCACCTGCAGATGCGGGTCGATCGCCACCGCCTGGCGCAGCTGGGTCACCGCACCCTGGCGCAGTTCGCCATTGCGGTCCCACAGCCGGTTCACGTCGTAGTTCAGCGCCTGGTAGCGCGCATCTACTTTCCAGCCGACCACGCGCGTCACGAAGTCGACCATCGCCGTGGTGGTCGGCGCGATGATGCTGTCCAGCAGTGGGTCGTTGGCGCGCTGCTCCGGATCATTCGGGAACGGATCGAACGCGGTCACGTTGGAGTCGTAGCGGCTGCCCAGCGTGCCCTTGTCGCGGAACACTTCACGCAGGTAGGCCTGGGTCTCCAGGCGCCCGCCAGCGCGGCGCACGAACTGCGGGTCCAGTCCGGTCAGCGCGGTGACCCGGCGCAGCATGGCTTCCGTAGCCTGCGGATCGCTGCGGCCCTTCATCAACGCGGTGGCGTAATCGCCACGGGTGTACTCCACCACCTCGCGCATCGCCGCATCGGTCAGCTTGCCCTGGCGCTCCAGGTGCGCCGCGGCGATCGACGGCAGCGTCTGCATCCACGCCATCGGCGAGACATCGGCGTTGTCTTCCAGCGTCGGGCTCAGGTAGGGCGAGACCAGCACCAGTCCGTTCATTGCCACGCCCAGCCGGGTCTGCAGGAAGTGGGTGATGCGCGGGCCGCGGTAGCCACCGTAGCTCTCGCCGGTCAGGTACTTGCGCGAGGCCATGCGCTGGTTGCGCAGCAGCCAGTCGTAGATCGAGCGCGACAGGTATTCGACGTCGGCACTGGGGTTGTAGAGCGCTTTCTTGGCTTCATCGTCGCCGATCCGCGCGCGGCTGAAGCCGGTACCGACCGGATCGATGAACACCAGATCGGTGAAGTCCAGCCAGGTGCCCGGGTTGTCGTGCAGGGTGGCCGGCGCCGATGCGCTGTCACCCTCTGAGCCGAAGGTCACCACCTTGGGCCCGATCGCGCCCATGTTGAGATACACCGACGACGCACCGGGGCCGCCATTGAGCGCGAAGGTCACCGGCCGGTCCTTGCCCGGCATCGTGTAGGCGGTGAACACCACATCGGCGATCACCTTGCCCTTGGCATCGCGTACCGGCAGGGTGCCGACGGTGGCGGTGTAGTCCAGGGTGCGGCCGGCCAGGCGCATGCTCTGGCGGGCCGAGGCGTCGGCGGGCAGCGCAGGCGCTTCGGTCTTGTCGTCTTTCGGGTCGGGCTTGCCCTCGGCGTCGGGCGCGGCCAGCACGCTGGCAGGGGCGATGAGCAGGCCGACGCAGAGCGCGGCAGTGTGCAGCAGGGACTTCATGGCACCGGTTCGGCAGCGGAAGGGGGTTCCGATGCTAGGCCGGTGGCGGGCCATGCCGTATGTGTCCAAAGGCATGGCCGTGCGTTGAGCCCGCTACTGGCCAGATTGGGTCAAGCGGGGAGGGTGGCTGCGGCGTCGTCATCGGCCAGCAGGCCGTAGACGGCCGAGTCGGCCAGCTGCCCCTGGATGCGCCAGCGCTGGCGCAGCACCCCCTCGCGGTGGAAGCCCAGGCGTTCCAGCACGTGCGCGGACGGCGCATTGCGCGGGTCGATCTCGGCTTCCACCCGGTGCAGGTGCAGGGTGCGGAACAGGTAGGCCAGTACCTGTTGCAGGGCCTCGTGCATATAGCCCTGGCCCTGGCGATCGGGTGCCAGCAGGTAGCCGATCTCGGCGCGCGCCGCATCGCGGTCCACCGCGAATACCACGCAGATGCCCAGCAGCGGACCTTCCAGCGACTCGCGCACGGCCAGCTTCAGCTGGGTGCCGATGGCATGGGCGGCGAGGTCATCGTCGATCTGCTCGCGCGCTTCGGCCAGTCGCGTCCAGGCTGGATGGTTCCACCATCGCATGACATCCGGGTTGGACTGCAGCGTGAACAGCGCGGCGGCGTCGTCACGACGGATCGGGCTCAGGACCAGCCGTGCACTGTGCAGCGGCAGGCCGGGGAACAGCAGCGAGTGGCTGGCCAATACGATGGTCCACACGGGTGGACGCGCATTATGGCGCTGCCGGGTTTGCCGATGGGGGCGGATGGGGTCGGAGCGCATGGGGTCGGATCCGTTTCCTGACAGGAAACGGCTCTGACCCCACTGCCGCCAACCGGGTCAGAGCCCTTTCCTGCGGAAAGGGATCCGACCCCGCTCCGGATCAGACTTCCAGCGAAGCCAGGTCGCCCTTCGACTCCAGCCAGCCCTTGCGGTCGGACGCGCGCTTCTTGGCCAGCAGCATGTCCATCAGCGAACGGGTCTGCTCGCCATCGTCCACGGTCAGCTGCACCAGGCGGCGCGTATCCGGATGGATGGTCGACTCGCGCAGCTGGTTCGGGTTCATCTCGCCCAGGCCCTTGAAGCGGGTGACGTTGACTGCGCCCTTGATCTTCTCGCGCTCGATCTTGTCCAGCATCGAACGCTTCTCTTCCTCATCCAGGGCGTAGAACACCTGCTTGCCCACGTCGATGCGGAACAGCGGCGGCATTGCCACGAACACGTGGCCGGCATCGACCAGCGCCGGGAAATGCCTGAGGAACAGCGCGGTCAGCAGGGTGGCGATATGCAGGCCGTCGGAGTCCGCGTCGGCCAGGATCACCACCTTGCCGTAGCGCAGGCCGGTGATGTCGTCCTTGCCGGGGTCGCAGCCGATGGCCACGGCCAGGTTGTGCACTTCTTCGGAGGCCAGCACGCTGTTGGACGACACTTCCCAGGTGTTGAGGATCTTGCCGCGCAGCGGCAGGATCGCCTGGAAATCCTTGTCGCGCGCCTGCTTGGCGCTGCCGCCTGCCGAGTCACCTTCCACCAGGAACAGCTCGGTGCGCGACAGGTCCTGGCTGATGCAGTCGGCCAGCTTGCCAGGCAGGGCCGGGCCCTGCGTGACCTTCTTGCGGACGACCAGCTTCTCGGTCTTCAGGCGCGCACTGGCGCGCTCGATGGCGATCTGCGCGATCTTCTCGCCCAGCTCCACGTTCTGGTTCAGCAACAGGCTGAACGCATCGTGCGCGGCGCCCTCTACAAAGCCGGCGGCCTGGCGCGAGGACAGGCGTTCCTTGGTCTGGCCGCTGAACTGCGGGTCGGTCATCTTCAGCGACAGCACGAATGACACCCGGTCCCACACGTCTTCCGGGGCCAGCTTGACGCCGCGTGGCAGCAGGTTGCGGAAGTCGCAGAACTCGCGCAGCGCCTCGGTCAGGCCGGTACGCAGGCCGTTGACATGGGTGCCATGCTGGGCGGTCGGAATCAGGTTGACATAGCTTTCCTGGACCAGCTCACCTTCCGGCAGCCAGGCCACGGCCCAGTCCACCACCTCGGTGTCCTTCTTGAGGTTGCCGACGAACAGGTCGGCCGGCAGCGATTCGCGATCGCCCAGTTCCAGCTTCAGGTAGTCGCGCAGGCCGTCTTCGTAGTACCAGGTATCGACTTCACCGGTGGCTTCGTCGGTCAGCTTGACGGTCAGGCCCGGGCACAGCACGGCCTTGGCGCGCAGCAGGTGCTTCAACGCGCGCACCGCGAACTTGGGCGTGTCGAAGTACTTCGGGTCCGGCCAGAAGCGCACGCGGGTACCGGTGTTCTTCTTGCCGACGGTGCCGACCACCTCCAGCGGCGTGGCGCGGTCGCCATTGCGGAAGGTGATGCGGTGTTCGGCACCTTCGCGCTTGATGTGCACCTCCACCAGGGTCGACAGCGCGTTGACCACGCTGACGCCGACGCCATGCAGGCCGCCGGAGAAGGTGTAGTTGTTGTTGCTGAACTTGCCGCCTGCATGCAGGCGGGTGAGGATCAGTTCGACGCCCGGGATCTTCTCTTCCGGATGGATGTCCACCGGCATGCCGCGGCCGTCATCGCTGACCTCCACGCTGCCGTCCTTGTACAGGGTGATCTCGATCGAGCGGGCATGGCCGGCGAGGGCCTCGTCCACCGAGTTGTCGATCACTTCCTGCGCCAGGTGGTTCGGGCGCGCGGTGTCGGTATACATGCCGGGACGGCGCTTGACCGGGTCAAGGCCGGACAGGACTTCAATATCGGCGGCGTTATAGCGGGCGTTCATCTATCTTCTAAAGCGCGGAGCGACGCGCAAGTGTGCGGTCTGGACGGCGATTTTGCACGCCTGCGGTTCAGCCTCGGCGCCGGGGAGGGGGTAAAATGGCAGCCGCTGGAATCTGAACGCCGGCGGCCCCATCGGGTCGAAACATCCAAGCCATACCGCGAGGAGGACCTCATGAAGAAGTTGCTGACCGTTGCAATCCTGGCCGCTGCCGCCGTTGCAGTGCCGCTGGTGGTGGCGCAGAACGCGGGCCAGCCGGCCCCGCAGCAGGGTGACCAGGCCGACAAGGCGCAGGCCGAGGCCGATGCCAAGGCCAAGCGTCGTGCCCAGGCCAATGCCGAAATGAAGGCGCAGGGCCAGCCGGCCCCGCAGAAGGAAGAAGAGGAAGAAGCGCGCAAGAAGCGCTGATCCCGCAACCTGCCAAGCGCCCTTGCGACAAGGGGTGCGCAACGGAACGCCCCGCTCAGCGGGGCGTTTCTTTTTAGGAACGTGGCGTCTGCCCCTTGGGTTGGCGGCCATCAATCTGTAAACTATGGCTTTCCGGGAGTAAGTGCGTGTCCACCCTTTGCGAATGGGCTGGAGCGGCCAAGCGTGGCTTCCAGCATGGCGGGTCGCAGGTGACGGTCGATTTGGCCGGCACGGCCGCCCCGACCTCGCACGATGGTCCCCGTCCGGCGCCTGCCGCCGCACGGATCCGCACCTCCCTCGCTGTCCCAGCGAACCGGAAAACCCCCTCCGAGCACCATGCCCGCCCTCCGGGTGCGCGTGGTGTTGCCGTTTTCCATTTCCAGACAGGATGCTTGCAGCCATGACTCCCTTGATTTTCGTAACCGGCGGCGTGGTGTCCTCGCTCGGCAAAGGCATTGCCGCCGCGTCGCTGGCCGCCATTCTCGAAGCCCGTGGCCTGAAGGTCACGATGATGAAGCTCGACCCGTACATCAACGTCGACCCGGGCACCATGAGCCCGTTCCAGCACGGTGAGGTGTATGTCACCGACGACGGCGCCGAGACCGACCTCGACCTGGGCCACTACGAGCGCTTCGTGCGCACCCGCCTGAGCCGCAAGAACTCGGTCACCACCGGCCGCATCTACGAGAACGTGATCCGCAAGGAGCGCCGCGGCGACTACCTGGGCGCGACCGTGCAGGTCATTCCGCACATCACCGACGAGATCCGCCGCTGCATCGACGAAGCCACCGAAGGCTACGACGTGGCGCTGGTCGAGATCGGTGGCACCGTCGGCGACATCGAGTCGCTGCCGTTCCTGGAAGCGATCCGCCAGGTGCGCACCGAGCGTGGCCCGGAGAAGGCGCTGTTCATGCACCTCACCCTGGTGCCGTACATCGGCGCCGCCGGTGAGCTGAAGACCAAGCCGACCCAGCATTCGGTGAAGGAACTGCGTTCGATCGGCATCCAGCCGGACGTGCTGCTGTGCCGTTCCGAGCAGGCCGTGCCGGATTCGGAGCGCCGCAAGATCGCCCAGTTCACCAACGTCTCCGAGCGCGCAGTGATCAGCGTGCCGGACGTGGACGTGCTGTATCGCATTCCGTCGGGCCTGCACGCGCAGGGCCTGGACGAGATCGTGGTCAATCAGCTGAAGCTGGCCGACAAGGCCGGTCCGGTCGATCTGTCGATGTGGGAGGACGCAGTCGATGCGACCCTGCATCCGCTGGATGAAGTGACCATCGCCGTGGTCGGCAAGTACGTGGATCACCAGGATGCCTACAAGTCGGTCGGCGAAGCACTGAAGCACGGCGGCCTGCGCCAGCGCACCAAGGTCAACCTGAAGTGGCTGGAAGCACAGGATCTGGAAGGCACCGACATGGCCGCACTGGCCGATGTCGACGGCATCCTGGTGCCGGGTGGCTTCGGTGACCGTGGTTTCGAAGGCAAGGTGCTGACCTCGAAGTTCGCCCGCGAGCAGCACGTGCCGTACTTCGGCATCTGCTACGGCATGCAGGCGGCCGTCGTCGATTACGCGCGCAACGTGGTCGGCCTGGAAGGCGCCAACAGCACCGAGAACGACCGCCAGTCGCCGAACCCGGTGATCGGCCTGATCACCGAATGGCGCACCGCCACCGGCGATGTCGAGAAGCGTGACGACAAGAGCGACCTCGGCGGCACCATGCGCCTGGGCCTGCAGGAACAGCGCCTGAAGCCGGGCACGCTGGCCCGTGAGCTGTACGGCAAGGACGTCGTCGCCGAGCGCCACCGCCACCGCTACGAGTTCAACAACCGTTACCGCACCCAGCTGGAAGATGCCGGCCTGGTGATTGCCGGCAAGTCGATGGACGACACCCTGGTGGAAGTGGTCGAACTGCCGCGCGACGCGCATCCGTGGTTCCTGGCCTGCCAGGCGCACCCGGAATTCCTGTCCACGCCGCGTGACGGCCACCCGCTGTTCATCGGTTTCATCCGTGCCGCGCGCGAGCGCAAGGCCGGCGGCAAGCTGCTTTCCGAAGCGCGCGCCTGACTTGTGAATGGGGGCTTCGGCCCCCATCCTGCATGCTTCAACCCCCAGCGCACCGGCCCGGCCGGTGCTGCGGACAACAAGGAAACGCCATGAAACTGTGTGGATTCGAGGTCGGGCTGGACCAGCCCCTGTTCCTGATCGCCGGCCCCTGCGTGATCGAGTCGATGCAGCTGCAGCTCGATACCGCCGGCAAGCTGAAGGAAGTCACCGACAAGCTCGGCGTCAACTTCATCTTCAAGTCCAGCTTCGACAAGGCCAACCGCACCTCGGGCACCGCGTTCCGCGGCCCGGGCATGGAAGAGGGCCTGAAGGTCCTGGCCGAGGTCAGGAAGCAGATCGGCGTGCCGGTGCTGACCGACGTCCATGAGTACACCCCGATGGACGAAGTGGCCTCGGTGGTGGATGTGCTGCAGACCCCGGCGTTCCTGGTCCGCCAGACCGACTTCATCCGCAAGGTGTGCTCGGCCGGCAAGCCGGTCAACATCAAGAAGGGCCAGTTCCTGGCGCCCTGGGACATGAAGCCGGTCGTGGAGAAGGCCAAGGCCACCGGCAACGAGCAGATCATGGTCTGCGAGCGCGGTGCCAGCTTCGGCTACAACAACCTGGTCAGCGACATGCGCTCGCTGGCGGTGATGCGTGATACCGGTTGCCCGGTGGTGTTCGATGCCACCCACTCGGTGCAGTTGCCGGGCGGGCAGGGCACCAGTTCCGGTGGCCAGCGTGAGCACGTGCCGGTGCTGGCCCGTGCTGCCGTCGCGGTGGGCATCTCCGGCCTGTTCGCCGAGACCCATCCGGATCCGTCCAAGGCCCTGTCCGATGGCCCCAACGCGTGGCCGCTGGACCAGATGGAAGCGCTGCTCGAGACCCTGATGGAGCTCGACGCGGTGACCAAGAAGCACGGCTTCTCGCGCTTCGCGTGAGTCGTGACCCGAGGGTGGCGCTGGAAGCCCAGCGTCATCGCCGGCACTGGAAACAGTGGCCCTGGGGCCTGATCGCACTGGGCCTGGCCGTGCTGTTCACCGTGGGCATGTTTGGCCTGGTGCTGATCGGTGCGGCGTCGGTGCGCCCCCCGGGTGATGGCAGCAGCGCGCTTGATCTGCGTGCGTATTTCATTGCGCTGCTGGTCGCGGAGCTGCTCGGTGCCGCGGGCTGCCTCGCGGCCGCGGTGCTGGCCTGGCGGCTGAATCGCGGCAAGGTGGCGGCTGGCTTTGCGATCATCCTGCTTTCGCTGTGGCTCGGCGCCCTGTTCTACGGATTGCTTTGATGAATACGAGCACGTCGGCGCGCGGCTGGCCCTGGGGCCTGGTCGCGCTGGGGCTGTCCGTGCTCGCCTGGGCGTCCCTGCTGCTGGGAGTAATGGCCTTTGCGGCCAGCTTCGGCTCGCCGGGTGACGGAAACCATGGCATCCAGGCCATGCAGTACTGGATCGTGGCCGCGCTGGTCGCGCTGGGTGTGTCTTTCGTCGGCAGCCTGGTGGCGATAGTGCTCGCCTGGCGACGCCGTCGTGGACCCGTCGCGGCGGCGGTGGCCGGTGCGTTGCTGGTGATGCTGGTGTCGCTGGCCCTGATCTTGATCGGGTCCAGCTGGGGCTGATGCCGCCCAGGCCATTTGGCAAGTGGCGGGCAGCCGGGGATAATCACGCGGCATTCGTTTTGTCGCCCCCTCTCCAGACAGGTAACCGGCCCGACCATGAGTACGATCCGCAGCATCCACGCCCGTGAAATCCTTGACAGCCGTGGCAACCCCACGCTGGAAGCCGAAGTCATCCTGGAGGACGGTTCGTTCGGTCGTGCCGCGGTTCCCTCCGGCGCCTCGACCGGCACCAAGGAAGCGGTCGAGCTGCGTGACGGTGACAAGACCCGTTATCTGGGCAAGGGCGTGCGCAAGGCCGTCGACAACGTCAACACCACGATTGCCGCCGCGCTGAAGGGTTTTGAGGCCACCGACCAGGCCGGCCTCGACCGTCGCCTGATCGATCTGGACGGCACCGAGAACAAGGGCCGCCTGGGTGCCAACGCGCTGCTGGGTGTTTCAATGGCCGCCGCGCATGCCGCCGCTGCATCGAACAAGCAGGCACTGTGGCAGTACCTGGCTGCCAGGACCGGCGTGACCCCGGCGCTGCCGGTGCCGATGATGAACATCATCAATGGCGGCGCGCATGCCGACAACAACGTCGACTTCCAGGAGTTCATGGTGCTGCCGGTCGGCTTCACCTCGTTCTCCGAAGCGCTGCGTGCCGGTACCGAAATCTTCCATTCGCTGAAGTCGGTGCTGAAGGGCCACGGCCTGAGCACCGCGGTCGGCGACGAAGGTGGCTTCGCGCCGGACTTCCGCAGCAACGTCGAAGCGCTGGACACCATTCTCGAAGCGATCGGCAAGGCGGGCTACACCGCCGGTGAAGACGTGCTGCTGGGCCTGGACGTGGCCTCCAGCGAGTTCTTCGAGAACGGCAAGTACAACCTGGTCGGCGAGAACAAGCGCCTGACCTCCGAGCAGTTCGTCGACTTCCTCGCCGACTGGGCCGCGCAGTACCCGATCATCACGATTGAAGATGGCCTGGCCGAGAACGACTGGGCCGGCTGGAAGCTGCTGACCGACCGCATCGGCAAGAAGGTGCAGCTGGTTGGCGACGACCTGTTCGTGACCAACCCGAAGATCTTCCAGGAAGGCATCGACTCGGGCACTGCCAATGCGATCCTGATCAAGGTCAACCAGATCGGCACCCTCAGCGAAACCCTGGAAGCGATCGCCATGGCCGATCGTGCCGGCTACGCCGCCGTGGTCTCGCACCGTTCGGGCGAAACCGAAGACACCACAATCGCCGACATCGCAGTGGCCACCACCGCCACCCAGATCAAGACCGGTTCGCTGTGCCGCAGCGATCGCGTGGCCAAGTACAACCAGCTGCTGCGCATCGAGGAAGCCCTTGGCGCCGGCGCGCGTTACGCCGGTCGTGACGCGTTCGTTTCGCTGAAGCGCTGAGCCGATGCGCGACTGGCGCTGGATGCTGCTGGTGCTGGCCCTGTTGCTGGGCTGGCTGCAGTACCGCTTCTGGTTTGGTCCGGGCAATTCGGGTGAAGTGATGATGCTCGAAGCCCAGGTCGCCAACCAGGAGCGGGACAATGAGGGCTTGCAGCAGCGCAATGATGCGCTCGCTGCGGAAGTGAAGGACCTCAAGGAAGGCCAGTCCGCCATCGAGGAACGCGCGCGCAGCGAGCTGGGCATGATCAAGCCCGGCGAGAAGTTCTATCGCGTGGTCGAGGATGCGCCGGTGCACCCGGCGCAGCCTGCGGCAGGTGTCAGTGCGCAGGTTGGCGACCACCCGGCGGACGTGCCATGAGTGCGGCGATCTGGGTCGTGGTTCCGGCTGCTGGCCGTGGCACCCGCTTTGGCGCGCCGTTGCCCAAGCAGTACCTGCAGGCAGGGGGGCAGATCCTGCTTGCCCATACCCTGGACGCCCTGCTGGCGCACCCGGCCGTGGCCGGGGCGATGGTGGTGATCGGCCCGGACGACGCCGACTGGCCCGGCTGGAACGAGTGGGCGGGCAAGTCGGTGCTGACCTGCATCGGTGGCGCGACCCGTGCCGCTTCGGTGCTGGCTGGCCTGCAGGCGCTGCCGGAGACGGTGCGCGCTGATGAATTCGTGCTGGTCCACGATGCCGCGCGGCCGAACCTGTCCCTGGTCGATCTCGGCCGCCTGCTTGAAGTCGGTCGTGCCGATCCGGTCGGGGCGATCCTGGCCGCACCGGTACGCGACACCCTCAAGCGTGCGGGCGACGACGGTGGCATCGATGGCACCGAGCCGCGCGAGCGGCTGTGGCGCGCACTGACACCACAACTGTTCCGCCGCCACCAGCTCAGCCGCGCGCTGTCCGAAGCCGCCGCCGCCGGTGTTGAAGTCACCGATGAGGCCATGGCCATGGAGCGCCAAGGCCAGCGCCCGCTGCTGGTCGAGGGCAGCGAGGACAACTTCAAGGTCACCACCCCGGCCGATCTGGACCGGTTCGAATTCGTACTTTCCCGCCGCGCCGGCTGACCGTCCGCGCGGCCCTGCAGCAAGGGTTGCATCCATGAGCACCGCACCGTTCCCGCCCGTCCGCATCGGCCAGGGCTACGACGTCCATGCCTTCGGTGAAGGCGACCACATCATGCTTGGCGGGGTGAACGTGCCGCACAGCTGCGGCGTGCTTGCACACAGCGACGGCGACGTGATCCTGCACGCCCTGTGCGATGCGATGCTCGGCGCGCTGGCGCTGGGTGACATCGGCCAGCATTTCCCGCCCAGTGACGACCGCTGGAAGGGCGCCGACAGCAGCGAGTTCGTGCGCCACTGCGACAGCCTGCTGCGCGAGCGCGGCTGGCGCGTCGGCAACACCGACATCACCGTGATCTGCGAGCGTCCGAAGGTCGGCCCGCATGCGCTGGCCATGCGTGAGCGCATCGGTGGGTTGCTGCAGCTGCCGCTGGACGCGGTCAGCGTCAAGGCCACCACCTCGGAGAAGCTGGGCTTCACCGGCCGTGGTGAAGGCATCGCCGCGCAGGCGGTCGTGTTGCTGGTGGCGGCATGATCCCGCTGCCGTTGGCGTTTGGTGCGCCGTTGTTGACGGCGCGCATCCGCACCACGCCGGACGATTTCCAGGTGGATGAACTGCCGGCGTTCGAGGCGAGCGGTGAAGGCGAGCATCTGCTGCTGCACATCCGCAAGCGCGGCGCCAACACCGTGCATGTGGCCAAGGTGCTGGCAAAATGGGCGGGCCTGCCGGAAATGGCGGTGAGTTACGCCGGCATGAAAGACCGTCACGCGGTCACCACCCAGCGTTTCAGCGTGCACCTGCCCAAGCGCATTGCGCCGGACCTGGCCGAGTTGGCCAGTGACGAAATCGAAGTCATCGAGGCAACCTGGCACAACCGCAAGCTGCAGCGCGGCGCACTGGCCGGCAACCGCTTCAAGCTGGTGCTGCGCGAGGTGCAGGGCGATCCCGCCGCGATCAGCGAGCGCCTGCAGCAGATTGCCGCGCGCGGCCTGCCGAACTGGTTTGGTGAACAGCGTTTCGGCCGCGACGGTGGCAACGTGCCGGCTGCACTGGCGATGTTCGGTGGCCGCCGCATGCGCAAGGACCAGCGTTCGCTGCTGCTCTCTGCAGCCCGTTCGGCGCTGTTCAACCGCGTGCTGGCCGCGCGCGTGGAGCAGGGCAGCTGGGACCAGCCGCTCGATGGCGAAGTCTGGATGCTCGATGGCAGTCGCAGCGTGTTCGGCCCCGAGCCGTACACGGATGTGCTGGCCGAGCGGCTGGCGCGTTTCGACATCCATCCCAGCGCGCCGTTGTGGGGCGAAGGCGAGCTGCGCAGTGCCGACGCGGCACGTGAGCTGGAGCTGGCCGCGCTGGACGACGACGAGTCGAAAGCACTGCGGGCCGGCCTGGAAGACGCGCGCCTGAAGCAGGAGCGCCGCGCGTTGCGCCTGCGTCCGGCGCTGCTGCAGCACCAGTGGCTGGCCGACGACGTGCTGGAACTGTCGTTCGCGTTGCCGCCAGGCTGCTACGCCACCGCCGTGCTGCACGAACTCGGCCCCGTCGAAGACGCCTCGCAGGCCTGACAGAAAAAAGGGGACGGAGGGAATTAAGTCGTTTGTGGCACAAACGACTTAATTCCCTCCGTCCCCTTTTCAACGCCGCGCCAGCAGCACCAGTACCGCGCCGGTGCCGCCTTGTCCGGTCGGTGCCGAATGGAATGCCAGCACGTCGTTGCGCAGCCGCAGCAGGCGATCGACCAGGTTCTTCAGCACCGGTGCGCCGCCATCGGACTGCAGTCCCTTGCCGTGGATGATGCGCACGCAGCCGTACTCGTGTGCATGCGCTTCCAGCAGGAACTGGCGCAGCAGGGCTTCGGCCTGTGCGGCGGTGGCGCCGTGCAGATCCAGTTCGTCCTGCACCGAGTACTGGCCGCGCTTGAGGCGCTGGAACAGGCGTGGTGGCAGGTTGTCGCGTCGATAGCTGGCCACGTCGCCGGCTTCCAGTGGCGCACTGTCGCGCAGCAGCCGGGCGAACTCGCCGGCCGCTTCGGCCTCGTCACGTTCGGCCATGCGCGCACGCGGTTTCGGCCGGGGCGCGGCAGGTGCCGGCTCGGCATCCTTGCGCAGCGGCTTCACTTCGCCGATGGCCGCACGGAACAAGGCGGCCGGATCTTCGTCATCAGGGTGCGACATGCGCACAGGGTAAACCGCCGGCGCAGGTCTGCCTATGACGGTTCGATGTCGGCCGTGACCGCTGACAGGGTAGGACCGGCGGCCCGCATGCGGCACAATAGACGATGCCCTTGCAGGGTCGACCGCTTCCGCAGGGGAGCGCGACGGTCCCGCCCACACTGCACGGTGATGGAATCGAATTCTTGGAAAATCAAGCGGTTAAATCGAAGATGCGAATCCTGGTCAGCAATGACGATGGTGTCGACGCCGCAGGCATCCGGATGCTTGCCGCGGTCCTGCGCGAGGCCGGTCACGAAGTCACGGTGGTTGCGCCCGACCGCGATCGCTCCGGCGCCAGCAACTCGCTGACCCTGGACCTGCCGATCCGGCTCAAGCGCATCGACCATTACACCGTTTCGGTGGCCGGTACACCCACCGACTGCGTGCACCTGGCGCTGACCGGCCTGCTTGAATTCGAGCCTGACATTGTCGTGTCCGGCATCAACAACGCTGCCAACCTCGGCGACGACGTGATCTATTCCGGCACCGTCTCGGCGGCGATGGAAGGTCGCTTCCTCGGCCTGCCGGCGGTGGCGGTCTCGCTGGTCAGCCGCAACCACGATCCGAAGCACTTCGAGACCGCCGCGCGTGCTGCGGTGGAGATTGTCGCCCGGCTCAAGGCCGATCCGCTGCCGGCCGACACCATCCTCAACGTCAACGTGCCGGACCTGCCGTGGAGCGAGGTCAAGGGCTTCGAGGTCACCCGCCTCGGCAACCGCCATCGTGCCGAAGGCTGCATCGCGCAGAAGGATCCGCGCGGCAACGAGGTGTACTGGATCGGCCCTGCCGGCCGTGAGCAGGATTCCGGTCCCGGTACCGATTTCCACGCGGTGCGCACCGGCCACATCTCGATCACCCCGATCCAGGTCGACCTCACCCGCTACCAGGCGCTGGAGAAGGTCGCCAGCTGGGTCGGCGGCCTCAGCGCCGCGCTGGACCAGCCGGCATGAGCCCACGCCTGCGATTGCAGCCGGAAGCCGTCGGTATCGGCATGACCTCGCAGCGCGTGCGTGACCGCCTGGTCGACCGCCTGCGCGAAGCCGGCATCGTCGACGAGCCGACCTTGAACGCGATCCGGGTGGTGCCGCGCCATCTGTTCATCGATGAAGCCCTGGCCTCGCGTGCCTATGAAGACACCGCGCTGCCGATCGGCCATGGCCAGACCATCTCGCAGCCCTGGGTGGTTGCGCGGATGACCGAGGCAGTGCTGCAGGTCTCGCCGAAGCGGGTGCTGGAAGTCGGCACCGGTTCCGGTTACCAGGCCGCCATCCTTGGCGCGTTGGGCCTGGAGGTCTACACCGTGGAGCGCATTGGTGATCTGCTGCGCCAGGCCCGCAAGCGCTTCCGTGCGCTGGGCATGAACATCCGCACCAAGCACGACGACGGCCGCGTCGGCTGGGCCGAGCACGGCCCGTTCGATGCCATCGTGGTCACTGCGGCGGCGCCGGCACTGGTCGACGCCCTGATCGAGCAGCTGGCCGAAGGCGGCCGCCTGGTGGCGCCGGTCGGTGGCCCTGGGGCGCAGTCGCTGGTACAGCTGGACCGCAAGGCCGACGGCAGCATCGAACAACACGTGCTGGCGCCGGTCACGTTCGTGCCGCTGCTGTCTGGCATGCTCGACTAATCCACGGAGCAGGGTTGCATGAAGATTTTCGGGCCGCTGTACGAGCGGGCGATGAAGTGGGCGGCGCACGAACGCGCGCCGACCTACCTGACGGTGTTGAGCTTCTTCGAGGCGATCATCTTCCCGGTGATGCCGGAGGTGATGCTGGCGCCGATGTGCGTGGCCCAGCCCAAGCGCGGCTGGTGGTTTGCCACCCTCAGCCTGGCCGGCTCGATGGTCGGTGCGCTGGTCGGCTACGCGCTGGGTCACTACGCTTTCGAGGCGATCAAGCCGCTGTTTGAAGTGCTGGGCATGCTGCCGGCGATCGAGCAGGGCATCACCACCGTGCAGGCGAAGATGGCCGAATCGCCGTGGGCGGTGTTCACCTTCCTGGTGCTGGGCGGCTTCATGCCCATCCCGATGAAGGTCTTCACGTGGGCATCGGGTATCGTCGGCGTACCGATGCCGCAGTACCTGTTGAGCATGCTGATCGGTCGCGGCAAGCGCGTGTTCGTGCTGGCTGCGGTCATCCGTATCGGTGGTGCGCGTGCTGAAGCGGCACTGCGTCGCTGGATTGAACCGCTGGGCTGGATCGCCACCGCGTTGGTGGTGGTGCTGATCGCCTGGCTTGTATGGAGGTCGAAGTTCGCATGAGTCCTGATCGTCTGAGCAAGGGAGTGCGCATCGGCGCGCTGGCGTTGCTGGTTTCCACCCTGGCCGCCTGCGGCACCGCCACTGTGGTTCGTCCTGGTGGGGGCAGCACCGGTGGTGGCGTGACCACGCCGAAGACCTCGGTGCCCAAGCCCGGGCAGACCGTGGTGGTGCGCAAGGGCGACACCATCTATGCGCTGGCCCGCATCCATGACATCACCCCGGCCGACCTGATTGCCTGGAACAGCCTGGACAACCCCTCGACCATCCATCCGGGGCAGGTGATCCGGCTGTATCCGGCCGGTGCCAGCGGCGGCCGCACGCCGACCACGGTGGTCACCGCGCCGCGCCCGGGCGGCAGCAGCGCCGGCAGCACGGCGCCAACTCCGGCGCCGGTTGGTCCGGTGAAGAGCAACATCGCCTGGCGCTGGCCGGCCGACGGCGCGATCGTCGGCCGCTACGTTGCCGGCGATGCGACCAAGCAGGGCGTGGACATCGCCGGTACCAGCGGCCAGCCGGTCAGGGCCACCGCCAACGGTGTGGTGGTGTACTCCGGCGCCGGCCTGGTCGGCTACGGCGAGCTGATCATCATCAAGCACAGCGACCAGTGGCTGTCGGCCTATGGCCACAACCGCAAGCGCCTGGTGAATGAGGGGCAGAGCGTGAAGGCCGGTGAGCAGATCGCCGAGATGGGCCGCACCGGTGCGAACCGCGACATGGTCCACTTCGAGATCCGCTACAACGGCAAGCCGGTCGACCCGCAGCAGTACCTGCCGGCGCGCTGATCGTCGATTCATAATCCGGGCGGATCCCCGGCCCGGCGCAGCGCGCCGGGCGTTCGCCGACGGTGCGGCCCATGGGCCGCAAACACCGCCGGCTCACCCGCTACAACGGCAAGCCGGTCGACCCGCAGCAATACCTGCCGGCGCGCTGAGGCAGTGGGATCAGGTGGCGCCGGGCAATGCTCGGCGTTCCCGACCTGTAGCGTCGAGCCATGCTCCACTCGCTGTACGCTGGCCGCCGTGGGTGGCCGTTTGCGACCTTGAGTGGCACATCTCAAGCTTCCCGACAAGCCAGGGAAGCGGCATGCTTCAACGGAACCAGCCTCCCGATCCGGTGCCGCATGTCTCGCCCAACAGCCCTTTTCGCGCTGCTCATCGTCGCGCCGTTGGCGACCGCCGCCAGCGATCCACGTGACGTGGTCACCCGCCTCTACGACGCCATCCAGGCGCCGCAGTCGAACGAAACGGCGATTGCTCCGCTGCTGGGTGATGCCCTCCGCTCAGCCATCGATGCGCAGCGTGCATATGAACAGGCCTGCACCGCACTGGCCGCGCCCGACGAGAAGCCGCACATGCTCGACCAGAGCCCGTATCTGTTGGCGCCGGACCGGCCGGAGACGATAACGGTGGGAGCGCCCGGATCGAGCGGTGACGCCACCTGGGTCCATGTCGACATGGCCCTGGGCGACTATCGCTGGACCGACCGGGTCCTGCTGCAGCGGCAGGGCCCGGACTGGAAGGTCATGGATATCCGCTGGGGGCAGGGTGGCAACCTGATCGGTCGGCTGCAGGCGTTCTCCGCGTTCCGCTGCACACCTTCGGGCAGCTAGTGCCCGGGCGCACCCGGCGGCTCGAACTCAGCCTTCCAGGATGAAGGCGGCCGCGACCTTGCGGCCTTCGCCGGCCAGAATGTTGAAGGTGCGCGCGGCGGCCGGATTGTTCATCACCTCCAGGCCGATGCCACGCGACAGACAGGCGGCCATCACCACCGCGGGCGGGAATACCTGACGGTCTCCCGTGCCGAGCACGATCAGCGCCGGATTCAGCGCCAGGATCGGCTCCAGGTCCGCCAACTGCAGCGCGGCGGCACTTGCCACCGGCCAGTGCGTGACCAGTTGGTCCGGGGTGAGGAAGAAACTGCCGCCCAGCACTTGGTCATTCACCTTGGCCGAGCGGCCATCTGCGGCACGCAGGCTGTAGGCGTAATCCGGCGGTTCGTGGTTCAGCTGCATGACGGTAGGACGATCAGCCGCGCGGCAGCACGATCTGGCGCTGTTCCTTGCTCGGGCGGTACAGCACCGCGACGTGGCCGATGCGCTGCACCAGCGCGCTTTCGGTGGCTTCGACGATCTCGCCGATCATCGCGTCACGGGCGTCGCGATCCTCTGCGGCGACCTTCACCTTGACCAGTTCGTGGCGCTCCAGCACTTCGTTCAGCTCAGCGATGAAGGCTGGGGTCACACCCTTGCCGCCGGTCTGCAGCAGGGCCTTCAGGTCGTGGGCTTGGCCGCGCAGGAAACGGGTCTGGGAGGCGGTCAGGGCGATGGACATGCAGGAAAACACGGTTGAATGGGACGATCAGGGTATCATGAGGACCCCATCAGCCCCTATTTTCAATGGCTACCCGCAGCAAAAGCAGCCAGCGCTGGCTCAAGGAACACTTCTCCGACCCCTTCGTGAAGAAGGCGCAGGCCGAGGGCATGCGCTCGCGCGCCGCCTACAAGCTCGAGGAGCTGCTAGAACGTGACCGCCTGCTGAAGCCGCACATGGTGGTGGTCGACCTTGGCGCGGCCCCCGGCGGCTGGTCTCAGCAGGTTCGGAGACAGATCGGGGACACCGGTCGTGTGCTGGCGCTGGACATCCTGGACATGCCGCCGCTGGCCGGCGTGGAGTTCCTTCATGGTGACTTCAGGGAAGAAGCCGTCCTATCGCAGTTTGAAGCCATGCTCGGGGATCAGCCGGTAGACCTTGTGCTGTCGGACATGGCCCCCAATAAGAGTGGTGTAGGCGCGGTCGACCAGCCGCGGATGATGCACCTGGCGGAGCTGGCCCTGGATTTTGCCGACAACCACCTGAAGACCGGTGGGGCGTTCCTGATCAAGCTGTTCCAGGGTGAGGGCTTTGACGACTACGTGCGCGACATGCGCCGCCGTTACGACAAGGTCTCCATCCGCAAGCCGGAGGCGTCGCGCAAGCGCTCTCCCGAGGTGTATGCCTTGGGTCAGGGAAAACGCGCCCACATGAAGTAAGCTCGCAACGTACGCAAGTTCGACCCCAACGCAACGCCAGCACTGAGAGGAACACCGGAGCCAATGAGGATGAACGACTTGACCAAGAACCTCCTGCTATGGGTGGTCGTCGCCGTCGTGCTGATGGTGGTCTTCCAGAGCTTCTCGCCGAAGTCCTCCGGGGCCGGCGCGCAGGGCGCGTCGTACTCGCAGTTCCTGGACCAGGTGGACAGCGGCAACGTGCAGAAGGTCGCCTTCGGCGGCG
This sequence comes from Stenotrophomonas maltophilia D457, assembly GCF_000284595.1. Lineage (GTDB taxonomy): Bacteria > Pseudomonadota > Gammaproteobacteria > Xanthomonadales > Xanthomonadaceae > Stenotrophomonas > Stenotrophomonas muris. The sequence continues at coordinate 1,838,352 of NC_017671.1, forward strand.
ACATGCGCGGCGGCACCAGCCAGCTGACCTACACCACCCGCGGTGGGCAGTCGTCCACCATCACCGCGCCGTTCGATCGTGACCTGATCAACGTGCTGCGCACCAAGAACGTGGAGATCGTGCAGGAGGAGCCGTCCAGCGGCATTTCCCTGGGCGCGATCCTGATGAATTTCCTGCCGGTCATCCTGATCATCGGCTTCTGGCTGTTCATCATGCGCCAGATGCAGGGCGGTGGCGGCGGTGCCAAGGGCGCGATGTCCTTCGGCAAGTCGCGCGCCAAGCTGCAGGGCGAGGACCAGATCAAGGTCACCTTCGCCGACGTCGCCGGCTGCGACGAGGCCAAGGAAGAAGTGGGCGAGCTGGTCGACTTCCTGCGCGACCCGTCCAAGTTCACCAAGCTGGGCGGCAAGATTCCGCGCGGCGTGCTGATGGTGGGCCCGCCGGGTACCGGCAAGACGCTGCTGGCCAAGGCCATTGCCGGCGAAGCCAAGGTGCCGTTCTTCTCGATCTCCGGTTCGGACTTCGTGGAAATGTTCGTCGGCGTGGGCGCCAGCCGCGTGCGTGACATGTTCGAGCAGGCCAAGAAGCACGCCCCGTGCATCATCTTCATCGACGAAATCGACGCCGTCGGTCGCCACCGTGGCGCCGGCCTGGGCGGCGGTCATGACGAGCGCGAGCAGACCCTGAACCAGCTGCTGGTCGAGATGGACGGTTTTGAAGGCGGCGAAGGCGTGATCGTGATCGCGGCGACCAACCGTCCGGACGTGCTGGATCCGGCGCTGCTGCGTCCGGGCCGTTTCGACCGCCAGGTGGTGGTCGGCCTGCCGGACGTGAAGGGCCGCGAGCACATCCTGAAGGTCCATATGCGCAAGCTGCCGCTGGCCGACGATGTCGAGCCGATGGTGATCGCACGTGGTACCCCGGGCTTCTCCGGCGCCGACCTGGCCAACCTCTGCAACGAGGCGGCCCTGTTCGCCGCGCGCGGCAACGAGAAGGAAGTCCGCATGGACCACTTCGACCGTGCCCGCGACAAGATCCTGATGGGTGCCGAGCGCCGCTCGATGGCCATGAGCGAGGACGAGAAGACCCTGACCGCGTACCACGAAGCGGGTCACGCCATCGTCGGCCGCCTGGTGCCCGAGCACGATCCGGTCTACAAGGTCACCATCATTCCGCGCGGCCGTGCGCTGGGCGTGACGATGTACCTGCCGGAAGGCGACAAGTACTCAATGAACCGCGTGGCGATCCAGTCGCAGCTGTGCTCCCTGTACGGCGGCCGTGTCGCCGAAGAGCTGATCTTCGGCGAGGACAAGGTCACCACCGGCGCCTCCAACGACATCGAGCGCGCAACCAAGATGGCCCGCAACATGGTCACCAAGTGGGGCCTGTCGGAGCAGCTCGGCCCGATCGCGTATGGCGAAGAGGACGACGAGGTGTTCCTGGGGCGTTCGGTCACCCAGCACAAGAGCGTGTCCAACGACACGGCGCGCCGGATCGACGAGGAAGTGCGCAACATCCTCGACAAGGCCTATGCCCGCACCACCCAGCTGTTGACCGAGAACATCGACAAGCTGCATGCGATGTCGCAGTTGCTGCTGCAGTACGAGACCATCGACGCACCGCAGATCGACGCCATCATGGAAGGCCGCGATCCGCCGCCGCCGGCGGGCTGGAGCAAGTCGAACAAGGACGGTGGCAACGACAAGGGCGGCGACGCCCGCCCGCTGCCGCCGATCGCAGGCCCGGCCGAATCGCATTGACGGCCCGCTGCACGTAACGCCAGACGAGGCCGGGGAAACCCGGCCTTGTCGTTTCCGGGCCTTCGGCCCCTTCCGAACCGAACTGATGCTGGAGCCTGCATGTCCGCCCCGAAGCCCGAACCGATTTCCCACACCGCCGAAATGATCATCGCCACCGTGGTCGGCGTGGGCGTAGGGCTGGGCGCCGACAACCTGCTGCTGGGCTGCGTGGTGGGTATCGGTGTCGGCATCGTGCTGAGCATCGCCAGAACCCTGTACGTGGACCGCAAGCGCCGCCGCCGTTGAGGGGTGTCCGCAGGGCTTCGCCCTGCACCCGCGGTAGTGCCGGCCGCTGGCCGGCAACCTCAGCAGCAACAGCAACAGCTGCATTCCGCGATTTGGTGGGGCGGTGTCGGAGGGCGGGGACGCCGTGAACCCATCCATGGGGACTTGGCAGCCGCATCCATGCGGCTGACACCCCGCCCTCCGACACCGCCCCACCTCTGACAGATTCCGGCCGCTGTTGGTAGGTGTCGACCTTGGTCGACACGGTAGATCCACGCCATGCGTGGATGAATCTCTGTCAGATATCGAATCAATTCGGGGTCAGATCCGTTTTCCGTAGGAAAACGGATCTGACCCCACGCCATCCCTCAGTACACCTGCTGTTGCTTCGGCTGTTGCTTCGGCTGTTGCTGTAGCCCGGGCCTCTGCGGGTGCAGGGCGCCGCCCTGCCGAACTAAACTACCCGCCGTCGTCCCTGCAGGATTGCCCATGTTCGATACCTCGCCCCAGCTCGATTGCGCCGGCCGCATCCTGCGCCTCGACCGTGCCCGGGTCATGGGCATCGTCAACGTCACCCCGGACTCCTTCTCCGATGGCGGCGCGCATGACACCACCGAGGCTGCGGTCGCCCATGGCCTGAAGCTGGTCGAGGAGGGCGCCGACCTGCTCGATATCGGCGGCGAATCGACCCGCCCGGGCGCTGCGCCGGTCTCGGTCGAGGAGGAACTGCGCCGGGTGATTCCGGTGATCGAGCAGCTGGCCGCCCGCACCCGGGTGCCGATCAGCATCGATACCTTCAAGCCGGAGGTGATGCGCGCGGCGGTGGCCGCTGGCGCCGGCATGATCAACGACATCTTCGCCCTGCGCCAGGGCGGTGCGCTTGAAGCTGCCGCCGAAACCGGCGTGCCGGTGGTGCTGATGCACATGCAGGGCGAGCCGGGCCACATGCAGGCCGATCCGCACTACGACGACGTGGTCGCCGAGGTGCATGGTTTCCTGGTGCAGCGCCTGTTCGCTGCCGAGATGGCGGGCATCGCGAAGAAGAACCTGCTGATCGACCTTGGTTTTGGCTTCGGCAAGAGCACCGCCCACAACATGACCCTGCTGGCGCGTTCGGAGCGCTTCCTGGAACTGGGGGTGCCGGTGCTGGCCGGCCTGTCACGCAAGCGCAGCTTGGGAGAACTCACTGGCCGCGACACGCCCTCCGAACGCGTGGCGGCTTCGGTGGCCGCGCACCTGATCGCGGTCCAGCGTGGCGCGCGCATCGTGCGCGTGCATGACGTGGCGGCCACCGTCGATGCGCTGAAGATCTGGCAGGCAGTGGAGGCCGTGCCGACGCCGCGTGCCGACGCTGCGCCGATGATCCGCTGGCCGGACGAAGACTGATGGGCGTCGATCGGCGGCCGCTGGCGATCGCCGTGATGGGGCCGACCGCCAGTGGCAAGACCGCCACCGCAATCGCTTTGGCACAGCAACTGGACGGCGAAATCGTCAGCGTCGATTCGGCGCTGGTATACCGCCACCTGGACATCGGCTCGGCCAAGCCTGATGCGGCCGAGCGTGCACAGGCGCCGCACCATCTGCTGGACCTGCGCGATCCCTGGCAGACCTATTCGGCGGCCGAGTTCGCCGCCGATGCCGGCCGGGTCGTGGCCGACATCGTGGCACGCGGCAAAACGCCGATCCTGGCAGGTGGCACGGGGCTGTACTTCCGGGCCCTGCTGCAGGGCCTGTCGCCGATGCCGGAGGCCGACCCGGTGATGCGCGAAGCACTCAGCACCGAGGCGGCCGAGCGGGGCTGGGCGGCATTGCACGCAGAGCTGGCCGAGGTCGATCCGGCCGCCGCCGCACGCATCCATGCCACCGACCCGCAACGCATCCAGCGGGCACTGGAGGTCTATCGCCTGACCGGCACGCCCATCACTGAATGGCAGCGCCGTCCGGGCGTAGCGCCGCTGCCGGTGCGCACCCTCAAGCTGATCCTGGCCCCGCGTGACCGCGCGGTACTGCACCAGCGCATCGAGGCGCGCTTCGACACCATGCTGGCGCAGGGCTTCCTGGACGAAGTGCGGGCACTGCGCGCGATGCCGGAAATGGCCGCCGTGGAAGCCCCGTTGGACCTGCCGGCGGTGCGTGCGGTCGGCTATCGCCAGGCCTGGGAGTACCTGGACGGGGAGGGTGATGCCGCCCGTTTCCGTGACAAGGCGATCTTCGCCACCCGCCAGCTGGCCAAGCGCCAGCTGACGTGGCTGCGCGGCGAGCTTGATGCGCGCTGGTTCGACCCCCATATCGACCAGGAGCGCCTTGCCGGCGCGGTGTCGGCCTTCGTCGCACGCTGAACCCCCGCCAGCCGTGTAACATCATCGGTCGGCGGGCGGCTCGGGGGCCGTGGCAACCGTCGGCAACCCAATAAGAACAATAATCAGGAGTGTGCAATGTCCAAGGGGCAATCGCTGCAGGATCCTTTCTTGAACGCACTGCGGCGCGAGCGCGTGCCGGTTTCGGTGTACCTGGTGAACGGCATCAAGCTGCAGGGCACGATCGAGTCGTTCGACCAGTTCGTGGTCCTGCTGCGCAACACGGTCAGTCAGATGGTCTACAAGCACGCCATTTCCACGGTGGTTCCGGCACGCAACGTGAAGGTCGGTCCGGGCGGTGGTTACGTGCAGTCGGGTGAAGGTGGTCAGGCAGGTGATGAAGCAGACGAGTAATACCGGAGCGGTGAATGTTTGACCGCTCGAAAAAGGGCGAACACGCCCTGTTGATCCAGCCCCATTTCGGCAAGCTGGAAGACGATGTGCTGGAAGAGTTCGGTGATCTGGCCCGCTCGGCTGGGGCCAGCATCGCCGCGACGATCACCGCGCGCCTGGACCGTCCGAATCCGTCAACCCTGATCGGCAGCGGCAAGCTGGACGAGATCAAGGCCGCGGCCGATGCCAGTGGCGCCGACCTGATCCTGGTCAACCATGCGCTGAGCCCGGGTCAGGAGCGCAACCTGGAACGCTTCCTCGAGCGCCGGGTGATCGACCGCACCGGTCTGATCCTGGACATCTTTGCCCAGCGTGCACACAGCCACGAGGGCAAGCTGCAGGTCGAGCTGGCGCAGCTGCGTCACTTGGCTACGCGATTGGTTCGCGGCTGGACCCACCTGGAGCGCCAGCGCGGCGGTTCGATCGACCTGCGGGGCCCGGGTGAAACCCAGCTGGAAACCGACCGCCGCCTGTTGCAGAAGCGGGTCGAGCAGCTGCAGAAGCGCCTGGAGAAGGTTGAAGTGCAGCGCACCCAGATGCGCCGTGCGCGTGTGCGCAGCGAGCTGCCGCGCGTGGCCCTGGTGGGCTACACCAACGCCGGCAAATCGACCCTGTTCAACGCCATGACCGGCGCCGAGGCCTATGCCGCCGACCAGCTGTTCGCCACGCTGGACCCGACCGTGCGCCGCATCGCGGTCCCGGGCGGCAGCGTGGTGCTGGCCGACACCGTCGGTTTCGTCCGCGACCTGCCGCATGATCTGGTCGCCGCGTTCCGCTCGACGCTGTCCGAGGCACGCGAGGCCGATTTCCTGCTGCATGTGGTCGACGCCGCCGATCCGCACCGCGAGGAGCGCATCGCCCAGGTGGACGAGGTGCTGACCGCGGTCGGTGCCGGTGACCTGCCGCAGCTGCTGGTGTTCAACAAGATCGATCGCATCGACGGTGCCGACGTCCGCCACGATGGCCAGGATGGCGTGCCCGACGAGTCGCGTCGTGAACGTGTCTGGATTTCCGCGCGTGACGGGCAGGGCCTTGAGCTGCTGCAGGCAGTGCTGGGCAAGCGCCTGGGCCTGCAGCACGTGACCGGTGAATTGCGCCTGCCGCCGGATGCCGGCCGCCTGCGTGCGCGCCTGCACCAGCTGGAAGTGATCCGCAGCGAACAGGCCGATGAAGAGGGCTGGCTGCTGCAGGTGGACCTGCCGATTGCCGAAGCCGAGAAGCTGGCCGCCGGTGCCGATGGCGCGCCGATCCGGGCGCTGTTGCCGGAGAAACTGCCGGAGTGGTGAGCTAGCGGCCCATGGCTGGTAGTGCCGGCCGCTGGCCGGCAACGCAATCGTGCCGGAGGGGCGCGACATCCGGCTGTCATCTGCGGTACAACGGGGTTCTTCACCCCACCGTCATGCCGATGTCCATCCCCACCGACGCCGATCTCAACACCCAGTCCGCCGCGCTCGGGCAGCGCCTGCAACAGGCCTCGCTGCAGCTGGTCACGGCCGAAAGCTGCAGTGGCGGCTGGATCGCCAAGTGCATGACCGACATCGCCGGTTCTTCGGCGTTCTTCGACTGCGGCATGGTGGTCTACAGCTATGAAGCCAAGCAGCGCCTGCTGGGCGTGCGTGCGCAGACGCTGGAACAGTTCGGCGCGGTCAGTCGCGAAACCGTTCTGGAGATGGTGTCCGGTGCGCTGGTCAATTCCGGTGCCGGCATCGCCGTGGCGGTGACCGGTATCGCCGGCCCCGGCGGTGGCAGTCCGGACAAGCCAGTCGGCAGTGTCTGGATCGGCTGGAAGCGCCGCGGTGGCTACGCCCGCGCCGAGCTGTTCCAGTTCGATGGCGACCGCGAAGCCATCCGCCGGCAAACCGTGGCGGCGGCATTGCGCGGTATCGACGCCCAGCTGTGACATGCTGCTCCGGTAACCGTCCGGAGCACGCATGATGTGGGAAACGCTGGGCACGGTCCGTGACCTGGGCCGACTGCAGGAAATCGCCGTTGTCTTGATCCGCTACGGCTTCGGCGACGTGGTTCGGCGCATCGGCCTGGCCAGCACGCTGGAGCGGGCAGGGCGCCTGTTGCACTGGAACGAGGACCGGCAGGAGCTGCTGCGGATGACCGCACCGGTGCGCGTGCGCAGTGCGATGCAGGATCTTGGCCCGACCTTCGTCAAGCTTGGCCAGGTGCTGGCAACGCGCGTCGACCTGTTGCCGCCGGAGTGGATTGCCGAGCTGTCCGAACTGCAGAACGCGGTGCCGGCCCTGCCGTACGCCGAGATCCGCGGGCAGCTCGAAGCCGACCTGGGCGCGTCGCCGGCGGAGGTATTCGCCTTCCTTGACGAAACCCCGATGGCCGCCGCCTCGCTGGCGCAGGCCCATCGCGCCCGGCTGCATGATGGTCGTGAGGTGGTGCTGAAGGTGCGGCGTCCCGGCATCCGTGACGTGGTCGAGGCCGACCTGCGGCTGCTGGCGCGGCTGGCCGAGATCGTCGAGGCCCGGTTGCCGGACCTGCGTCGCTATCGCCCGGCCGAGGTCGTGCAGCAGTTCACCGTATCGCTGCGCCGTGAGCTGGATTTTGCCGCCGAATGCCGCAATGCCGAACGCATCGCCCGCAACTTCAGTGGCCGTGACGACATACTGATTCCGAAGGTGCACTGGCAGTGGACCTGCGAGAGCCTGAACGTGCAGGACTTCGTCGACGGCATTCCCGGCCGCGATCTGGCCGGCGTCGATGCGGCGGGCCTGGACCGGCGCGAGCTGGCGCGGCGTGGTGCCGGCATCGTGCTGAAGATGGTGCTGGAGGACGGCAGCTTCCACGCCGATCCACACCCCGGCAACATCATCTACCTGCGTGACGGCCGCATCGGCGTGATCGATTTCGGCATGGTCGGCGCGCTGTCCGAAGTGCGCCGCTTCCAGGTCGCGCAACTGCTGCACGGCCTGGTCGAGCAGGACCCGCAGGGCGTGGCGGACGTGCTGCTGGACTGGGCCGGCGGCGTGGAAGTGGACGAGAACCGGCTGCAGCACGACATCAGCCAGTTCGTCGACCAGTACCGTGGCGTGCCGCTGAAGGATCTGCGCATCGGCCTGATGCTGGGCGACATCACCCAGCTGCTGCGCAGCTACAGCCTGACCCTGCCGGCCGACCTGGCACTGATGATCAAGGCCTTCCTGACCCTGGAAGGCATGGGCCGGCAGCTGGATCCGGATTTCGACATGGCCAGCGCCGCCCGCCCGTTCCTGGAGCGCGTGGTGCTGCAGCGTTATGCGCCCAGGGCGCTGCTCAAGCGCGGCCGGCGCAGCCTGTTGGGCCTGGTCGACTTCGCCGGCGAGTTGCCGCGCGACCTGCGCAAGCTGGTCCAGGCGGCGCGCCGTGGGCGCCTCCAGCTGAAGGTGGAGACCACCGCGCTGCAGGGCTTTGGCGAGCAGGTGAACCGGGCCGCGAACCGACTGGTGGTGGGCGTGATCACGGCCGCGCTGATCATCGGCTCGTCGATCGTGATGCACAGCGTCGGCGGGGTTTCCAGCCGCTGGTTGCTGGCGCTGGGCGTGTGCGGATTCATCGGCGCCGGCTTCTGCGGCGTATGGATCCTGGTTTCGATATGGAGAAGCGGCAAGCACACGTAGGCAGGTGCACGAAGTGCGCCTGTTGCGGTTCCACAGGAACCGCAGAATCGCGCAGCGATTCCTGTAGAGCCGAGCCATGCTCGGCTGCTCTTGCCTGGGTCGGCCCCGTCATTCGCGCGACTGCCGAGCATGCCTCGGCCCAACAAGCCCGCACCACCCCGATCGCCCCGGCACTTGCAGTTGCGCATATTAGTAGTAATACTACTAACCATGGACCTGACCGACACCCAGCAGGCGATCCTGCAGTTGATCGCCGAGCGTATCGAGAGCGAAGGCGCACCGCCGTCGCAGACTGAAATCGCACGCGCATTCGGCTTCAAGGGCGTGCGCGCGGCCCAGTACCACCTGGAAGCCCTTGAGCAGGCCGGTGCGATCCGTCGCATCCCGGGTCAGGCCCGCGGCATCCGCCTGGTGCAGGCACCGCCGGTCGAGAAGCTGGCCGAGCCGGGCCTGGCCGACAGCGTGCTGCGGCTGCCGGTGCTGGGCCGGGTTGCGGCCGGCCTGCCGATCGGTGCCGACATCGGCTCGGACGATTTCGTGGTGCTGGACCGGGTGTTCTTCTCGCCGGCGCCGGACTACCTGCTGAAGGTGCAGGGCGACTCGATGATCGATGAGGGCATCTTCGACGGTGACCTGATCGGCGTGCACCGCACCCGCGACGCCCATTCCGGGCAGATCGTGGTGGCCCGCATCGATGACGAGATCACGGTCAAGCTGCTGAAGATCGCCAAGGATCGCATCCGCCTGCTGCCGCGCAATCCCGACTACAAGCCGATCGAGGTGCTGCCGGATCAGGACTTCGCGATCGAGGGCCTCTATTGCGGCCTGTTTCGGCCCAACCGTTGACCCGTTCCGTAGCGCATTACCCCGCGGTCTTTTGTGGCGATTCTCTGGTTCCACTGAGGTTGGTACGGATGTCCGATAATTCTTTTCAGAGCGCCGGGCAGAATCTCAGCCTGTGCGATACGTCCGACTTAAAGTGAGCCCATGGCAAAGAAGACCCCCAAAGACAGCACCTCCAACGACACGACCTCTGCAAGGACCAATCCGATGGACGAGAACAAGAAGCGCGCCCTCGCTGCAGCTCTGGGCCAGATCGAAAAGCAGTTCGGCAAGGGCTCGGTGATGCGCATGGGCGACCGCGTGGTCGAGCCCGTCGAAGCCATCCCGACCGGTTCGCTGATGCTCGACATCGCGCTGGGCATTGGTGGTCTGCCAAAGGGCCGTGTCGTTGAGATCTACGGGCCGGAATCCTCGGGCAAGACCACCTTGACCCTGCAGGCCATCGCCGAATGCCAGAAGATGGGCGGCACCGCGGCCTTCATCGACGCCGAGCACGCGCTGGACCCGATCTACGCCGCCAAGCTGGGCGTGAACGTGGACGACCTGCTGCTGTCGCAGCCGGACACCGGTGAGCAGGCGCTGGAAATCGCCGACATGCTGGTCCGTTCGGGTTCGGTGGACATCCTGGTGATCGACTCGGTTGCCGCGCTGACCCCGAAGGCCGAAATCGAAGGCGAGATGGGCGACCAGCTGCCAGGCCTGCAGGCCCGCCTGATGAGCCAGGCGCTGCGCAAGCTGACCGGCAACATCAAGCGCTCCAACACCTTGGTGATCTTCATCAACCAGCTGCGCATGAAGATCGGCGTGATGATGCCGGGCCAGAGCCCGGAAACCACCACCGGTGGCAACGCGCTCAAGTTCTACGCCTCGGTGCGCCTGGACATCCGCCGTATCGGCGCGATCAAGAAGGGTGACGAGATCATCGGTAACCAGACCAAGATCAAGGTCGTCAAGAACAAGCTGGCACCTCCGTTCAAGCAGGTCATCACCGAAATCCTGTATGGCGAAGGCATCAGCCGTGAAGGCGAGCTGATCGACATGGGTGTGGATGCCAAGCTGGTGGAGAAGGCTGGCGCCTGGTACAGCTACGGTGAAGAACGCATTGGCCAGGGCAAGGACAACGCCCGCGGCTACCTGCGCGACAACCCGACTGTCGCCGCCAAGCTCGAGGCCGAGCTGCGCGAGAAATTCCAGCCGGCCGAAGCGGCCCGCGAGGAAGGCGACGACGAAGGCGAAGACGAATAAGGCTTGCTGTGGGGCAGGGTGGCGCCGTCAGTGACGTCGCCCTGTCCCGCAGGTTCGAATCGCCCAGGGATGGGCTGGGCGCCACGGATGGCGCCACCCTTGGAGTACCCATGTCCGACGCCGAAGACATTCCGACCGGCCGCAAGCGCCGGCCGCGTGAGCAGACCCCCGTGCAACGGGCGTTGGGCCTGCTGGTCCGCCGCGAGCACTCGCGCAAGGAACTCACCCGCAAGCTGACCTCCCGTGGCATCGAAGACGAAGTCGCGCAGGCCGCTGTCGCCAAGTTGACCGAGGCCGGCTGGCAGGACGACACCCGTTTTGCCGAGAACCTGGTGAGGATGCGCGCCAACACCGGTTATGGGCCGATCCATGTCCGCGCCGAGCTGGGGACCCATGGCCTGGACAGTGCCGCGATTGCCGCAGCGATGGACAGCTACGAAGGCGACTGGCAGGAAAACGCCCGTGATCTGGTCCGCCGACGCTTTGGCGAGGCCGGCCCGCAGGACCTGACGCAGCGGCGCAAGGCTGCCGATCTGCTGGCCCGGCGGGGCTTCGACGGCGACAGCATCCGCCGCGCGACCCGCTACGACCCGGATGACTGAGACTGGCGGCGCCGGGCCTGATACCCTTTAGGTTTTCGGCGGTCCCTCGCGACCCTGGCCAACGCGGCCGGTGGTCCGGGTCCGCCGGCCCGCAGACTGCCAGCCCCCAATGAACGCATCCGCCAAATTCACGACATCCCAGATCCGCAGCGACTTCCTTGAGTTCTTCAAGGGTAAAGGCCACACCATCGTGCCGTCGGCGCCGCTGGTGCCGGGCAATGATCCGACCCTGCTGTTCACCAACTCCGGCATGGTGCAGTTCAAGGACGTGTTCCTTGGCGCGGAAAAGCGCAGCTACGTGCGCGCGGCCGACGTGCAGCGCTGCCTGCGCGCGGGCGGCAAGCACAACGACCTCGACCAGGTCGGCTACACCGCGCGCCACCACACTTTCTTCGAAATGCTGGGCAACTGGTCGTTCGGCGACTACTTCAAGAAGGACGCGATCGCCTGGGCCTGGGAGCTGCTGACCCAGGTCTGGAAGCTGCCGGCCGAACGCCTGCTGGTCACCGTGTACCAGACCGACGACGAAGCCTACGAACTGTGGCGCGACATGGTCGGCGTTCCGGAAGAGCGCATCGTACGCATCGGCGACAACAAGGGCGCGCCGTTCGCTTCGGACAATTTCTGGCAGATGGCCGACACCGGTCCTTGCGGCCCGTGCACCGAGATCTTCTACGACCACGGTGATCATATTGCCGGTGGTCCCCCGGGTTCCCCGGACGAAGACGGCGACCGTTTCATCGAGATCTGGAACCTGGTGTTCATGCAGTTCGACCGCCAGCCCGACGGCACCCTGGTGCCGCTGCCGGCACCGTGCGTGGATACCGGCATGGGCCTGGAGCGCCTGGCGGCGATCCTGCAGCACGTGCACACCAACTATGAGATCGACCTGTTCCAGGCGCTGATCCGCAAGGCTTCCGAGCTGACCGGCACCGCCGACCTGGAGAACAAGTCGCTGCGCGTGATTGCCGACCACATCCGTGCCTGTTCGTTCCTGATCGTCGATGGCGTGCTGCCGTCCAACGAAGGCCGCGGTTACGTGCTGCGCCGTATCATCCGCCGCGCCCTGCGCCACGGCTGGATGCTGGGCGTGCGCCAGCCGTTCTTCAGCAAGCTGGTGCCGACCCTGGTCGAGCAGATGGGCGAGGCCTATCCAGAGCTGCCGGCGGCGGTGGACACCGTCACCCGTGCGCTGCAGGCCGAAGAAGAGCGTTTCGCCGAAACCCTCGACGCCGGCATGAAGATCTTCGAGGACGTGGCCGGCAAGGCCAGCAATGGCGTGATCCCGGGCGTTGACGCGTTCCGCCTGTACGACACTTATGGCTTCCCGCTCGACCTGACCCAGGACATCGCGCGCGAGCGCGACCTGACCGTCGACATCGCCGGCTTCGATGCCGCGATGGAACAGCAGCGCGAAACCGCACGGGCGGCCGGCAAGTTCGGCGGCGGCGTGACCCTGCCGGCCGAGCTGGTGGCAACGCTGAGCCCGACCCTGTTCCTGGGCTATGACCGCCTGCAGGCCGACGGCCTGAGCGTGCTGGCCCTGCTCAAGGACGGTCGTCCGGTGCAGTCGGCCGATGCCGGTGATTCGGTCATCGTCATCACCAACCAGACCCCGTTCTATGCCGAATCCGGCGGCCAGGTCGGTGACACCGGCGTGCTGGCCGGCAACGGCGTGCGCCTGGCGGTGGAGGACACCCAGAAGTTCGCCGGCCAGTTCCATGGCCACGTCGGCACCTTGTCCGAAGGCGGCCTGAAGGTCGGCGATGTGCTGTCCGGCCAGGTCGATGGCGAGCGCCGTGGCGCCACCATCCTCAACCACTCGGCCACCCACCTGCTGCACGCCGCGCTGCGCGAAGTGCTGGGCACCCACGTGCAGCAGAAGGGCTCGCTGGTCGCGCCGGACCGCCTGCGTTTCGACTTCTCGCACTTCCAGCCGATCAGCGCGGAAGAGCTGGCGGTGATCGAGCGCAAGGTCAACCAGCAGGTGCGTGCCAACAACGCCGCTGAAGTGCACACCATGGCCATGCAGGAAGCGCTGGACTTCGGCGCGATGGCCCTGTTCGGCGAGAAGTACGGTGAGCACGTGCGCGTGCTGAAGATGGGTGACTACTCCACCGAGCTGTGCGGTGGCACCCACGTCAACCGTACCGGCGACATCGGTCTGTTCAAGATCACCTCCGAGGGCGGTGTTTCCGCCGGGGTGCGCCGCATCGAGGCGGTTACCGGCCAGGGTGCCCTGGACTACGTGGACGCCGAAGAGGCCCGCCTGGCCGAGGCCGCTGAACTGCTCGGTGGCAGCGCTGCCGACGTGGTCGAGAAGATCCGTGCCCTCGGCCAGCGCCAGAAGCAGCTGGAACGCGAACTGGAGGCCGTGAAGGCCAAGGTCGCCGCGGGTGCCACGGCCGACCTGTCCGGCCAGGCCGTCGAGGTCGCCGGCGTGAAGGTGCTGGCTGCCCGCCTGGAGGGCTTCGACGCCAAGGCCCTGCGTGACGCCATGGACCGCCTGAAGCAGCAGCTGGGCGACGCGGTGATCGTGCTGGCCGGTGCCCAGGACGGCAAGGCCGCCCTGGTCGCGGGTGTGAACGGCAGCGCAATGGGCAAAGTCAAGGCCGGGGAACTGTTGTCCCATATCGCCGGTCAGATCGGGGGCAAGGGCGGCGGACGCCCGGACCTCGCCCAGGGTGGTGGCGAGGACGGGCCCGCCCTTGCCACTGCGCTGGCTGCAGTCGTCGAATGGGTCAGCCCCCGCCTGTGATGAACCCTGCCGTCCCCCTCCTTGTAGGAGCGGGACGGCTGACGGTACCATTGCGAATCTTTTCCCTTTGTCGTGGTAGCGCTTCTTGACGGAGCGTCAAGCCGGTGGGGGATACCCTTCCACACGGTTCCATGGAGACTTACAAAAATGTTGATCCTGACTCGCCGCGTCGGCGAAACCCTGATGATCGGTGACTCGGTGAGCGTCACCGTGCTTGGCGTCAAGGGTAACCAGGTGCGTATCGGCATCACTGCGCCGAAGGACGTCGCTGTGCATCGCGAAGAGATCTACCAGCGCATCCAGCGTGGTGATGAAGCCGGTGGCACCGGTAGCGAAAATTCTGCCGAATAACGCTTTACCTTCGCACTCGATTAACGTTATGATTCACGCCCCGCTGAGGTGCAACGCACCAGATGCGGAGAATACCCCGGAGTGATGCCCGAGTGGCCGAAGGGGCTCCCCTGCTAAGGGAGTATAGGGTCAAAAGCTCTATCGAGGGTTCGAATCCCTCTCACTCCGCCAGATACAAAGAAGCGCCTGCAGATCCTCGATCTGCAGGCGTTTTTCTTTATGGCCGGCCTTCAGAGCCGTATCGTCACGCCGACCTGGAAGCCCCGCCCCGGCAGGGGCGCGATGTACTTCAGCGGCGAGTTGTGCGGCCGCGCTTCTTCATTGAGCAGGTTGCTGCCATTGACGAACACTTCCACGCCTGCGATGTAGCTGTTGCGCACTGGAAGTTCGCGGCTGACCTGCAGGTCGACCAGGTTGAATGCGTCGAGCGGAATTTCCTCACTGACATTGCGACCCAGGTACTTCTGCGCGTCGTAGCAGGTGCTGGACAGTTGTGCCTTCCAGCCTTCGCGCTGCCACTGCAGGTTGGCGCCGTAGCGGTTGGTCGGCATGTTCGGCAGATACTCGCCGTCGTTGTGGGCGCGCAGCGAATCCGGGTGGTCGGCCTTGTTCTTCACCAGGTCGGCGAAGGCAGAGACGTTCAACGTGCCATAGCGGCCCAGGTCCAATGCCTGCGACGCGTCGATCTCGAAGCCCTTCACCGTGGTGTCGGTCTGCTTCCAGTACTTCAGCGGCAGGCGGTTGGCGGTCTGCAGGCCGGAATAGCCGAGATAGAGGTAGTTCTCGTACCGCATCCGGTACGCGGTGGCGGACAGCTCGAAACCGCCGAGGTGGAACAGGCCGGTCAGTTCCAGGTTCTTCGCGCGCTCCGGTTCCAGGTTCTGGTTGCCTTCTTCCTGTGTCATCACCGAATAGTGCGCGTTGCTGGCATACAGCTCGTTGATCTCCGGGGCGCGCTGTGAGGATGAGTAACGGACCTTGGCCGCGAACAAGGGGCCGAGCTCGACGTACGAGCCGAGGCTGTAGCTGTTGAGCCGGTAGTCGCGGTCCTGCAGTTTCGTGTTGGCGGCATTCCGCGCGGTCTTGAAGCGGCTGGGCTGTAGTGCGTGGTCGACCCGTTCGTGGCGTACGCCAGCATCGAAGGTAACCCAGCCGACGTCCAGCGTTTCCTTCAGGAATACCGCATTGCTGCGGGTGTCCACGTCCGGCAGGTAGCGCTGCGAGCCGCTGCCGGTGACATCACGCGACTGGTGGCTGAAACCGACCAGGCCGCTGAGCGGGCCGACGCGTTGATGGCTGAGCAGCAACTCGGCCTGGGTGCTCTCGAAATCGTAGTCGTTTGCCCTGGTGGTACCCAGCCGCTCGCCTGAAGTGTTGTCCAGCCTGGACACGCGGAGTTCCGCGCGCTCGAACCACGGCAGCGGATCACGCAGCAGGGCTTCCAGCGCGTAGCGCTGCTGCTTGATCACCACGCCTACCGGCAGGCCATCGGCATGGTTGGAACCGAACGACAGGTTCTGCATCGAGAAGCCCGGCACGCCGTACTCGCTGTCCTTGGCATCGATGCTGACACCGACGTAGCCGCGGTCAAAGAACAGGGTCGAGCCGAAGGCCACCTGCGAGTTGCGCGCATGGCTGTTGCCCAGCCGATGATGGTAGTCGGGCGTCACATCATTGTTGATCTGCTTCTGCACGTATGACGGCGTGCCGGCGACATAGGCAGGATTGACCGGGTTGATATAAGTGCGGCGCTGCCAGACCGAGGTCGGGTTGTTGGTGTAGAACGAGAATTCACCATCGGCCCAGTCAGGATTCTCGGTCATGAACTGGTCGATGTAAGGCTGCGAGGCCTTGTTGTAGATCTGCTGTACGCGTGCTTCCTTCTGGCAGCTGTCGGCCAGCGCCGAGTTGACGCCGCCGGTCGGCGGGAACAGTCGGGTGTTGCAGACACGGGCCTTGCTGTTGCCGGGGATGTCGTAGTGCGAGATGCGCTGGCGCGAGACCTGCAGGTTGGTCGAGAGGTTGCGCTGGTTGTTGAAGTTCATGCGGAAGCCCTGCGCATCGGCGGCATTGAAGCCCTTGCGCAGGACCAGTTCCATCGACTGGTCCTTGTCTTCCATGCTGCGCGAGATCAGGCCCGAATCGATCTCCACGCTGCCGCCGATCGCATTGCCGCCATAGCGCACCGTGTCCGAGGACTTGTTGACGGTGACGCTGCGCACGAACAGTGGATCGAACGGAATGTTGATGTCGCCGCTGATCGCGTTCATGCCGAGGATGGACTGGCCGTCCTGCAGGATCTGCACGCGGTTGCCACTGAGGCTGCGGATGACCGGGGCGCCCGCGTTCGGCCCGAAGGCGGTGCTCTGCACGCCGGAGACGTGTTCGAGCAGGCCGCCGAGGGTGCGGTTCTGCGCCTGCGGATTGTCGACGGTGACCCGGCTGTCGATGCGCGAGGGCTGGGAGGCCTGGACCTGGAGGGTGGGGAGGGTGGGTTCGTCCGCGGCCTGGGCGGTGTGGACGGCGAACAGAATGGCAGCAGCAAGCAGGTGGCGACGCATGGCAGGACTCGTGAAGGCGAAGTGAAATGTTATAACGTAACTCTTTGTATCGGCAAGGACGGATGAGACCTTGCCGCCAGACCGAAATCGCGGGGGCGCGAATGAGGTTGCCGCGTGTTCAGCGCCCCGCCTTGCGCCGGGCGCCGATGCTGTGCACGATCCGAGGCGCTGCGCCCCACAACGCGTCACGCAGAATCTTCTTCACTGGAACGGAGCAACGTATGAAGCTGTTGTCCGCTGTGTTGTTGTCTGCGCTTTCACTCCCCGCCGTTCCGGCGCTGGCAGTGGAGACTTCGCCTTCCCCCCTGCTGGGGCGCTGGTCGCTGGATATCGCCACGTCTGCGCTACCCGAAGCGCAGCGCCCGAAGCACGTGGTGCTCGAGTTCAAGGACGCCGGTGGTGGCCGCTGGAGCTCGCACGTGGACATCGTCCTGCACGACGGCAAGACCATGAAATCCGACGGCACGCTGGCCCTGGATGGCACGCCCGGCGCCCTGTCCGGCACCTATGGCGCGGACAAGGCCAACCTGAAACTGCCTGCACCGAACACGCTGGTGATGCAGCTGGTGGACCATGGCACGCCGGCCTCCACCCGCATCTACACCGTGGCGGATGACCAGGCGACGATGACCGAGACCAAGGCGTTCTACGGTCATGACGGTACGCCGATCCTGCAGACCAACCTGTTCAAGCGCATGCCGTAGCGATGCTGCATTCACCACGCCCGCAGGGCAGGCGTGGTGAATGCAACGGCCCTACACGGCGGCGGCCGGATCGCGCTTGCCGGTGTCGATGCCGTACTTGTCGATCGCGTCCTGCATCCGCGAGCGTTCGATGCGGCCTTCGTCGGCCAGCGACTTCAGGGCCGCCAGTACGATGAAGTGGCGATCCACTTCGAAGAACGTGCGCAGCGATTCACGCGTGTCGGAACGGCCGAAGCCATCGGTCCCCAATGCGGTGAAGCGGCGGTCGTTGATGAAGGGACGGATCTGGTCGCTGACGATCTTCATGTAGTCGGTGGCCACCACCACCGGGCCTTCATGACCCTGCAGGCACTGCTGCACGTAGGGCACGCGCGGTTCTTCGGCCGGATGCAGCAGGTTCCAGCGCTCGGCGGACAGCCCGTCGCGGCGCAGTTCGGTCAGGCTGGTCGCGCTCCACACATCGCTGGCGATGCCGAAGTCCTGCTGCAGCAGGTCTGCCGCGGCTTCCACTTCGCGCAGGATCGAGCCGCTGCCCATCAGCTGCACGCGTGGCTGCAAGGCGTTGTCGGCGGCTGCCGGATGCAGCAGGTACAGGCCCTTCAGGATGCCGGCTTCGGTGCCTTCGGGCAGTGCCGGCTGCGGGTAGTTCTCGTTGAGTACGGTGATGTAGTAGTAGATGTCTTCCTGGTCGACATACATGCGGCGCAGGCCGTCGTGGATGATCACCGCCAGTTCGTAGTTGTAGGTCGGGTCGTAGGACACGCAGCTCGGAATCACCGACGACAGCACGTGGCTGTGGCCGTCATCGTGCTGCAGGCCTTCGCCCATCAGCGTGGTGCGGCCCGACGTGGCACCGAGCAGGAAGCCGCGGGTACGCGCGTCGGCAGCGGCCCAGGCCAGGTCACCGACGCGCTGCAGGCCGAACATCGAATAGAAGATGTAGAACGGAATCGTGGCCAGGCCGTGGTTGCTGTAGGCAGTGCCGGCGGCGATCCATGAACAGATCGCACCGGATTCGTTGATGCCTTCCTGCAGGATCTGACCGTCCTTGGCTTCCTTGTAATAGCTCAGCTGGCCGGCATCCTGCGGGGTGTACAGCTGGCCCAGGTAGGAGTGGATGCCGATCTGGCGGAACAGGCCTTCCATGCCGAAGGTGCGCGATTCATCGGGCACGATCGGAATCACCAGCTTGCCCAGATCCGGGTCCTTCAGCAGCCTGGTGAGGATGCGCACGAAGCCCATGGTGGTGGACTGGCCGCGATCGCCACTGCCCTGCAGCTGGGTGTTGAAGATCGACAGCGGCGGCAGCGGCAGCGGATCCACCTTGGCCAGGCGCGCCGGCAGCTGCCCACCCTGGATGCGGCGGCGTTCGGCGAAGTAGGCGGCCTCGGCGCTGCCCGGTTCCGGGCGCAGATAGGGCATCTCCTCCAGCTGCTCGTCGCTGACCGGCAGGTTGAAGCGGTCGCGGAAGGCGCGTACTGCATCGGCGCTCATCTTCTTCAGCTGGTGGTTGATGTTCTGGCCTTCGCCGGCTTCGCCCATGCCGAAACCCTTGACCGTCTTGGCCAGGATCACCGTCGGCCGGCCGCGGGTGTTCACCGCCTGCTGGTAGGCGGCGTACACCTTCTGCGGATCGTGGCCACCACGTGCCAGCGCCCAGATGTCGTCATCGCTCATGTGCGCGACCAGCTCCAGCAGCTCGGGGTAACGGCCGAAGAAATGCTCGCGCACGTAAGCACCGCTCTGCGACTTGAAGGTCTGGTAGTCGCCATCCACGCATTCCATCATGCGCTGGCGCAGCAGGCCGCTGTGGTCGCGGGCCAGCAGGTCGTCCCAGCCACTGCCCCAGATCAGCTTGATCACGTTCCAGCCGGCCGCGCGGAACGTGCCTTCCAGTTCCTGGATGACCTTGGCGTTGCCGCGCACCGGACCGTCCAGGCGCTGCAGGTTGCAGTTGACCACGAATACGATGTTGTCCAGCCGCTCGCGGCCGGCCAGCGAAATCGCCGCCAGCGATTCGGGCTGGTCCATCTCGCCGTCGCCGAGGAAGGCCCAGACCTTGCGGTCCTGGTGCTGCTTCAGGCCGCGGTACTCGAGGTAACGCATGTAGCGCGCCTGGTAGGCGGCGGTCAGCGGGCCCAACCCCATCGACACGGTGGGGAACTGCCAGAACTCCGGCATCAGGCGCGGGTGTGGATACGAAGACAGGCCGTCACGACCGGCTTCGCGGCGGAAGTTGTCCATCCGTGCCGGATCGATGCGCCCTTCCACGTACGCACGGCCATAGATGCCCGGCGCGGAATGGCCCTGGATGTAGATCATGTCGCCGTCGAAGGTGTCGGTACGGCCACGGAAGAAGTGGTCGAAGCCCACGTCGTACAGCACCGCCGCCGACTGGTAGGTGGCGATGTGACCGCCGACGTTGGAGTGCTTGCCGGCGCGCAGCACCATCACCATCGCATTCCAGCGGATCATCGCGTTCAGGCGGCGCTCGATGGCCAGGTCGCCCGGGTAGGCCGGCTGGCGCTCCGGCGGGATGGTGTTGACGTAGGCGGTCCACGCGCGCGCATGCAGATCGCCGTGCCGCTGCGCATCCAGCTCGCTGAGCTGGTCGATCAGGTAATGCGCGCGTGGCCGGCCACCGGCCTGCATCACCGCCTCCAGCGATTCACGCCACTCCCGCGTTTCCAGCGGGTCGGTATCGAAGGGGGTCAGGGCTTGGTTCATGACTGTCTCCAGAGGGCGCCGACTCTGCCTGGGCGACAACACCGGCAGGGCGCACAGCACTGGAGCGGGGTCGCAATGGCGGGGCCGTGACGCGAAGGGCGACCGTGGCGGCCACCGGGGAGGCAAGCGTAGGCCTGGCCCCGCGGCTTCGATAGGCGGGCCCGGCTTGGGTCTCTGGCAAGCAAGGGTTGGCACGGTGCGCCATATCATGGGCGAATGTGCCGGGCGGAGAGTGCCTGGCATGGCCGCCTGCTGCAACGCCACTGTCATCGATGGTCGTCACCCTGCGGGGCTTTCCAGCCTCGGGGTGTTGGCCGGCCGTGAACAGCGTGAGGATCTGGGAGAAGAGCTACGCGCTGCGCCGACGGCTGCTGCGTGGCTTCTTCCTGCGTCGCGGTTCTGCCAGCGAAGACGCCGAGGACCTGGCGCAGGAGGTGTACCTGCGGCTGCTGCGGGCCACCGGCGAGAATGCCGCAGCGATCGAGAACCCGGAGGCCTACCTGTTCACGGTCGCGGCCAACCTGGCACGCGAGCACGCGCGCGCGCGTTTGTCGCTGCCGCCGCTGGAAGACGTGGATCAGCTGGCCGAAGTGCTGAAAAGCGAAGAAGACATCGAGGGCGAGTTCGAGCGCGCGCAGCGCTGGAACGATATCCGCAGCACCATCGCACGTCTGCCGGCGACCACGCGACGGGTAATGGAGCTGCATTACCGCGACGGGCTGGACTGCCCGGCAGTCAGCCAACAGTTGCAGGTGTCGGTGCACATGGTGCGCAAGCACATCGGCAAAGGTCTGGAGGCCTGCAGGAAGGCGCTGGGCGCCAGGGAGCACGCATGAACCGGAACGCATCGCCCATGGCCGACGACACGCTCGCCTGCGAGGCAATGGACTGGTTCCTGCGCAATCGCGAGGGAGTGCTGGACGAGGCCGAGCGGGTTGCGTTCCTGGACTGGATGAAGCGCTCGCCCGAGCACGTGCGCGCCTATATGCACGCCCTCGCGCTGCACCGGCAGGTCGGCGAGGCACTGCAATCGCCGTTGCCGGAAGAGGCGCCGGCGCCGCCACGGCAGGCGGCCGCCAAAGTGGTGCCTCTGTTCGATAGTGCCCCCGCCGCGCCGCACGCCGCGCCGCTGCGCCGCCACACGCGCGGGTGGGGGATGGCTGCCGCAGCCTGCATCGCCCTGCTCGGCGTGGGCCTGGTCCCGCAGCTGATGCCCACCGAACAGCTGTACAGCGCCGACCACGGTGAACTGCGTGACCTGGTGCTGCCTGACCGGACACAGGTGCGGCTCAACGCGGACAGCCGCCTGCGGGTACGCATGGGCTGGTTCAGTCGCAAGGCGGAACTGCTGCAGGGCGAGGCGACGTTCGACATCGCACGCGACCGCCGCCCGTTCGAGGTGCAGGTGAACGGCCTGGAGATCCGGGACATCGGCACAGTCTTCGACGTGTCGCGACGGCTGCAGAGCACGCGCATCGGTGTGGTTTCCGGCGAGGTCGAGGTCTGGAGCCAGGGCGCGGGTGCCCGCCGCCTGGCCCAGTTGGGGCAGGGCCGGGTGGTGCAGGTCGACGCGCGCAGCCATGCGGTGGAGTCCTTGGACATGCCACTGTCGATGCTGCTGGACTGGCAGCAGCGCAAAGTGTCCTTCCTTGACGAACGCTTGGACGAAGTGGCTGCTGCCTTCAACCGGCACAACCAGGTGCAGGTGCGCGTGCTGGACGAGGGCGCGGCATCGGCACGGTTGTCCGGCAGCCTCGATGCGCATCGCATCGGTGCGCTGCAGGACTTCCTCGAACGTGATCCGCGCTTCGTGGTGAGCCGCGAGGGCGACACAGTGCGGGTTGGCAGCCGCTGAGGCCGAGGTGGCCGTGGACTGTCAGAAAAAATTCATCGAATCCGCGTTCTCCACTTTGGTGGATGCGGGCTCTTACTTGGGAGAAGCCGCTGCCGATCCGCGCAGCGGCGCCTGCTGCCTTCTCTCTTCCAAGGACCCGTGATGCGCAAGACGCTCTACCTGTCGATCATCCTCGCCCTGTCTCCCGGCAGCATGCCATTGGCCTTCGCGGCCGCCGCCGATGGCCTGGAGGCGCGTGTGTCCACGCCGATCGCGGCACAGCCGTTGGCGCGTGCACTGGAGCAGTTGTCACGCAGTTCCGGGGTGCAGTTCCTGTACTCGGCCGATGGCGATGCCCGCATGGCCGGTGCGGTGCCGCGCGGTGCCACCGTCAGGCAGGCGCTGGATGCACTGCTGGCCGGTACCGGCCTGGGCTACACCGTGGTGGATGGCAATGTCATCGCCATCGATCCGGCACCGGTACGCAACGCGCCAAAGCCCGGCGCACCGAAGCCGCGCGAGGCCGAGGCGGTGGTGGCGCCGACCCTGGACACGGTGAAGGTGATTGCCGCGCACGAGGTGATCGACCAGAAGAAGACCTCACCGGTGATCAAGGATTCGGTGGTCTACGACGAAATGGACAGCTACGGCGACGAGACCCTGGCCGAGAGCCTGATGGCCGCTCCAGGCCTGAGTGCGGTGGAGGATGCCGGCGAGCCACGTTACGTGACGGTGCGCGGCGTGCAGGCCAATCTCAACTACACCACCATCGATGGCATCGCGATTGCCAGCGTGGGTGGCAGTGGCTCCGGCGAACGCATGAACAACCTGCAGCTGATTCCCAGCGACATCGGCACCCGTACCGACATCTACAAGAGCTTCAGTGCGGAGCAGGCACCGGATGCGGTCGGCGGCGTGATCGACATCATCAGCCGCAGTGCCTTCGACCGGTCCGGCAAGTACGTGTTTGCCGACGTGGCAGGTATCTATTCCACGGCCGAGACCAACGTCGAGCGCAGCGCTGGCGGCAACCACGAAACCCTGGGCCACTTCGGCAAGAGCGCCAAGATGGTGTTCTCCAACCAGTTCGGCGCCGGGCAGGAGTTCGGCATCGTCGCGGTGGCACGCTATGAGCAGCGTTCGCGCAACAGCGTCAAGCGCTGGGTGGAGTCGAACTACTACTACAACGACGCCGGCAAGTACCTCACCGACGGCACCACCGGGCCGGATGAGGCCAAGGGTTGGAACGGGCTGCGTGCGCCCGGCAATTTCAGCACCGGCACCTACACCAACTTCATCACCAACTTCGGCGGCTCGGCCAAGCTGGAATGGAAGCCGTCGGACGATCCGTTCTACGCATCGCTGCTGCTGTACTCGTACCGGTTCTACGAGAACTCGACGATGAACAAGACCGACCTGTACGGCAACGCCAAGTTTCCGATCCGCAACCAGACCGAGGACAGCGGCACCACCCAGATCAACAGCATCTACATCAAGAACCGCCACGACCGCTGGGACCGCAGCAACCGTGGCGCCATCGCCAGCTTCAACTGGGACATCGGCGACCGTTCGCGGCTGACCCTGCGCGGCGGCCATACCGAAGAGACTTTCCACAACAACCAGGTCTACTGGGGTGTGCGCGCCTACCCAAGCAGCCTGTTCGTCGACTACGAGAACGACAGCCACGGTTTCCCCAACGCGGTGGCGGTGTCCGATTCCAGCCTGCTGACCAGCTCGGCGTTCAAGCTCAATCCGGCGCAGGCCTATGTCTCCCCGCGCGATGCCAAGGAGAGCATCGACAACCTGCGCGCCGACTTCAGCTACAACATCGACGCCGATGCACGTGGCTTCGGCTTGGCCACCGGCGCCGAATACCGTCACCTGAAGATCTGGCAGGACATCGACTTCGACTACTTCAAGAGCAGCGCCACGCTCAACGATTACCTGTATCCGGGATCGACGCTGCTGGGCAGCGTGCCGGGCTTCCCGCTGATCGACAACCGCAAGTGGAACGAGGAACTGCTACCGAAACTGGGCAACAACAATGCGGCGTATCCGAATGCCAACTTCACCAGTGACTACAAGTACGTGGAGGACATCACCAATGCGTACGTGTCCGCGCACTACGCCTGGGACCGGCTGCTGCTGATCGGTGGCCTGCGCTATGACCACACCCGCTTCGATGCCTACAGCCCGTTCAGCAATGATGGCGGCACCACCTATACCTCTGCCTTCCGCAACACGAGCGGTGGCTACAACAACCTGTTGCCCTCGTTGAATGCGACGTTCAAGCTGAGCGAGGACCAGCGCCTGCGCTTCTCCGCCAGCCGCACGCTGGGCCGGCCGACGCCGAGCAACATTGCCCAGGCCACCAGCACCAGCTGTGGCGATGACGAGGAGGGCAGGGGCTTCTGCACCATCAAGCAGGGCAATGCGAACCTGCAGCCGCGCCGTTCCACCAACATCGACCTTGCATGGGACCTGTACTTCAACGGCAACAACGGCCTGGTCTCGGTGGCGTTGTTCGACAAGGTAATCAAGGACGACATCTACACCCTGACCACCTTCGAGAACGTGGGCGATACCCGTTACCGGGTGACCCAACCGATGAACACCGATGAGTCCAGGCTGCGCGGCGTCGAGTTCGCGGTGGCCAACCGCAACCTGCAATGGGGCCGCCAGCGCTTCGACATGTACTTCAACGCCACGCGGCTGGAAGGCAGGACCAACTACCGCATCACCGATGGCACCGAGCGACGCCTGGACCGGCTGCTGTACCAGCCGGACTGGTCGCTCAATGGTTCGGTGATCTGGCGCATGCCGTGGAAGAACTCGCAACTGCGCCTGTCCGGAACCTACCGCAGCCGGATGCTGGTCGACTTCGGCGACACCCAGTGGCTGGATTCGTACTACGACCCGTACATGACCTTCAACATGGCCTTCAGCCACAAGGTCAGCAGGCACGTGACGCTGAAGTACGAAGCCAAGAACCTGTTCAACACCCAGCCGACCTACAGCACCGGCCCGAACGGGCGCTTCCGTACCGAGATCGACGACTACGGCCGCTTCTTCTACTTCCACATCATCTACAACTGAGGGCACAGCCGTGGAGACGATCAATCGCAGGCGATTCCTGGCCCTGGCCGGCCTGTCCGCTGCCGGCGCCTGGATGGGCACGGCACGCGCGCTGGCCGCGCAGGCCGATGCCACCACGCTGAACCCGCGCAACCTGCTGGCCAAGCCGCGCTTTGCCAGCACGCCCTTCACCCTGGGCGTGGCCTCGGGTGATCCCACGGCCGACGGCATGGTGCTGTGGACGCGGCTGGCGACGGAGCCGCTGGTGTTCGGCGGTGGCATGCCGACCCGGCCGATGGTGGTCGAATGGCAGCTGGCAGCGGACGAAGGCATGCGCAAGGTGGTACGCCAGGGTTCGGCGCTCGCGCATCCCGAACTCGGCCACGCGGTGCACGTGGAACTGGAAGGATTGGCGCCCGGACGGCCCTACTGGTACCGCTTTACCGTGGGTGGCCACGCCAGTGCAGTCGGTTGTACCCGCACGCTGCCGGCAGCCGCGGCAGCGGTGGATCGCGTGCGCTTTGTGGTGGCCGGCTGCCAGCACTACGAAGAAGGCCACTACACCGCGTGGCGGCGCATCGCCGAGGAACCGCTGGATTTCGTCTTCCACTACGGTGATTACATCTACGAAGGTGAAAGCCAGCCTGGCCTGCGGAAGATGAACGGCCAGCCGTTCACCAACCTGCGCAACCACGTCGGCCCGCAGACCTACACGCTGGATGATTACCGCCGCCGCTATGCCCAGTACAAGAGCGATGCCGACCTGCAGGCCGCGCATGCGTCGGCACCGTGGTTCGTCACTTTCGATGACCATGAAGTGGACAACAACTGGGCCGGCGCCGAAGACCAGGACGATACGCCCAGCGAAGTGTTCCTGCTGCGGCGCGCACAGGCGTTCCAGGCCTACTACGAGAACATGCCGCTGCGCCGTTCGGCATTCCCGCGCGATGGCCACATGCAGCTGTACCGGCGCGCACGCTACGGAACGCTGATGGACCTGCACCTGCTCGACACACGCCAGTACCGCAGCAAGCAGGTGAACATGGCGCTGCGTGAGGACGTGGAATCGCCGGAGCGCAGCATCGTCGGTGCGAAGCAGGAGCGCTGGCTGTTCGATGGCCTGGCCGATGCCGCACCGCGTTGGCACACCATCGCCCACCAGGTAGCGCTGGGCAACTACATGCGCGAGAAGGACGGCGTGGTGCAGTCGTCCGATGACCAATGGTCGGGTTACCTGGACAGCCGTCGGCGCCTGCTCGACCACATCCAGAAGGTCGGCTTCGGCAACGTGGTGACCGCCTGTGGCGACGCGCACCGGCATTACGCCAGCGACCTGGTGCAGGACCATCGTGATTCGGGCGTGGTCTCCAGCGAGTTCCTTGCCACTTCGATCACTTCCGGTGCTGACGGCCAGGGCGTGGACGCGTATGCCAGGAACCAGCTTGCGCACAGCCCCAATCTGAAGGCGACCACCGACAAGCGTGGCTACCTGCTGTGCGATGTCACCCATGATGCGTGGATCGGCGACATGAAGACGCTGGATACGGTGATGCGACCGAACGGTACCGTGCAGAGCTGGAAGCGCTACGCGGTGGAGCACGGCCGGCCGGGGCTGCAGGAGGCCTGAATCTAGCGGTCTGCGCTGTAGAGCCGAGCCCACGCTCGGCTGCTTCTTTCGGGGCAATGCGACCGGGGCGAAAGCAGCCGAGCATGGGCTCGGCACTACAGGGATTCTTCAATCGTGCTCGAACCGCAGCGGTTCGGTGCCCATCGCCGGGTCACTGGTACCGGGACGACCATCCTCGGTGCGGCCGGCCAGGCGCAGGGTACTGTCGCCCGCACCGATGTGCAGGTCGTACCAGCCTGCGGTGGGCGTTGCGTCCCACGCCAACGTGGTCTCCGCGCGCGCCGGCAGGGCCATCGTCTGCTCGGGCATGTGGCCGGCATAGGCGCCCGCCTGCACACGCACCTGCTGTGCGCTGTCACCCAGATTGCGCAGGTGCAGCCGCAGCTGGCCATCCGCGCGATCAATTGAAGCCTGCACGGCAGGAGCCTTGGCCGCACCCTGGAAGTGGCGGTGGAAGCCGTTCGGACCGAGCAGCCACAGGTCATAGCGGCCCTGGGCGTCCAGCGGCCAACGCTCGCGCAGCGGCATGCCCGGCAGCAGCGTGTAACGGCGCGGCACCGCCTCCAGCCGCAGCCGATCGTAGACATGCAGCACTGCCGCTGCGCCCTCGCAGGACAACGCCAGGTCAACGCCCGCGACGTCGACCGCAGCAATCGATGCCTGCGGTCGATAGGGAAGGGCACGCGCCGGGCGTACACCGCTTTCCTGTTTCGCTGGCTTCAGCCCCTCTGGCAGCGCGGGCACGGTGCGCCCCGGCAAAGCAGCGGCGCGTGCGGCCACCGCGCTCACGTCGGGCAGGCCGCGGACGAACGGGCGGGTATCGCGCTGGGCAAAGTCGAACGCAGTGCTGAGGTCGCCGCAGACCGCGCGGCGCCACGGCGAGATGTCCGGCGCGGACACACCAAAGCGGCGTTCGATCAGTCGAATGACCGAGGTGTGGTCGTACACCTGCGAATCGACCCAGCCACCGCGGCTCCAGGGCGAGATCACGTACAGCGGCACGCGCGGGCCCAGTCCATACGGGCGGCCGCGCAGTTCGGCGAAGTCGTACTTCTCATCTCCCGGTGCCGGATGGCGGTGGTACTCGCCTTCAGTGCTGACCGAGGACGCACCCGCCCAGCCACCGTCCACCGGCGAAGGCGGTGCCGGTGGTGGCATGTGGTCGAAGAAACCGTCGTTCTCGTCGAACATCAGCAGCAGGGCGGTGCGGCTCCACACCTGCGGATCGGCGGTCAGTGCATCCAGCACGCGCGCGGTATAGGCCGCGCCCTGGGCCGGGCTGGAGGGGCCGGGATGCTCGCTGCCTGCCGCGTCGGCGATGATGAAGCTGACCTGCGGCAGGCGTCCGTCGATGACGTCCTGGCGCAGCTGCGCCAGGCCACGCGTGCTGACCCCGCGTGCGCGCAGCTGCGGGTCATGCCCCGGCGCAGCGCGGTAGGCCTGGCGGAACGCCTCGAAGCCGGCCAGCGGGTTGTCGGTGAAGTTGTCGGCCATGTCCTGGTAGATCTGCCAGGATACCCCCGCCTTCTGCAGGCGTTCGACATAGCTGGCCCAGCGGTACGACGCAGGATGCCCGCCGTGCTCGGTGAAGTTGTCGTGCGAGTTGGCGATCACCGGGCCGCCGGCGCGGGCGGCAGCATCGTTGTGGCCGGTCCACAGGAACACCCGGTTCGGGTTGGTTCCGGCCTGCATCGCGCAGTGGTAGGCGTCGCAGATGGTGAAGGCATCGGCCAGGGCGAACTGGAAGGGCAGGTCGCTGCGCTGGAAGTAGCCCATCGAGTGGTTCTGCTTGGCTTTCGGCCATTGCCCCATGCGTCCGTGGTCCCAGGCCCGCTGTGCATCCGGCCAGGTGTGCGGCGTGCCTTCCACGCGCATGTAGCCGAAGTGCGCGGCGGTATCCAGCGGGAACGGCGCGATCGCGCGCTTGCCGCTGGCATCGGGCTGCAGCCACAGGCTGCGCGCGCGGGCGCCGGCCTGCAGTGCCTGCGCCGGAGCGACGAAGCGATCGCCGAAACCCCGCACGCCCGGCAGCGTGCCGAAGTAGTGGTCGAACGAACGGTTCTCCTGCATGAACACCACGATGTGCTGCAGGTCTTCCAGGCTGCGGGTCCGCGCGGCGGGGGCGATCGCGGCGGCCCGGGCGATGCTGGGCAGCAGCGGGGAAAGGCCGGCGGCAACGCCGGCCTGCAACAACCGGCGTCGGCCGATATCGGTCACGGGCTCACTCACAGGTCCACACGGAAGGAGATGCCGACGGTGCGCGGAGCGCCGATGAAGGCGTTGTCGCGGCCGTCCACCCCCGCAAGATACCGCTTGTCGGTGAGGTTGCTCACCACCAGGTTGGCACCCATGCCCTTCAGGCGCGGCGACAGGCCCTGCAGGTCGAAGCCGATGTTCGCGTTGAACACGGTGGCCGAGGGCAGCTTGTTGACGTTGGCGGCGTCGAGGTAGCGGGTGCCCAGGTAACGGCCGGACAGGCCGAAGTTCCAGTTCTCGCCCTGCCAGTCCGCCGAGAGTACGAGGGTCTGTTCGGGTTGGCCGATCACCTTGGCGCCGTCGACGATGCCCAGCTGGGTATCACGCGCGGCATCGCCACTGCCCAGGTACTTGGAGCGGTTGTAGGTATAGGCGGCGTTGAGGCGCCAGCCGTTGTCCCAGCCATAGCCGAACGCTGCTTCCAGGCCGTTGCTTTCCACGCCGCCGAAGTTCTCGTAGACGCCGTCGGTCTCGCCCAGGTAGTCGATGCCGCTGACGAAGCCGGCCGGCAGGTAGACGATGCGGTTGTCGAACTTGATGTTGTACAGCGTGACCGAGGCGGTCAACGGCCAGCGGCTGATGCGCATGCCCACTTCAATGTTGTCAGCGGTCTCCGGCTCGACGTTGCGGAAGCGCTGCGGGTCGGTCTCGCCGAGCACGCCGGAAGGAATCGCGGCGAAGTTCTGCGAGAAGCCGGCGAACAGCTCCATGCCTTCCACGCCGGGCGCCCAGGTGAAGCCGGTGGACAGCAGCGGATCGGACCTGGAGTCGGATGTGACGTGCTCGCTGGCACCGATCACGCGGCGGCGCGACTGGTCGACGAAGAACTGCTTCACGCCGAGGCGCGCGCTGAACGGGCCGAAGCGGGCCACGTCCTCGACGTAGTACATCTGTTCGTCGACCTTGTACTTGTCCTCGAACTGTACCCAGTACGGCTGGTGGTCGAAGGCGATGTCCTGGCCGACGTTGAGCAGGCGATGCCAGTCGCGGCGTGCCGAACGGTCCAGCTTCTCCACCCACAGGCCGCCGCGGATCGTGTTGTCGACTGCGCCGAAAGTCTGGCGCCATTCGCCGTCGGCGGTCACGCCCATGCGGTCGTTGTCGTAGTGGGTGTGGCGATACGACTGCGCGCCCAGCACGTTGCCGGCGTAGCAGTTCGGATCGTACTCGGCGGTGAAGCCCAGGCGCGGGCTGCAGCTGGCCAGGCGCTGCGCGGCACTGCCATCGGGATTGACGAAGAAAATCTGGCCACGGTTGCTGCCGCCGTACACGGTCTTGCCGCCGAGGTATTCCGACTCCGGGCGACCGGCTCCGTCATCGCTGACCTGCGCCAGATACGGTGGCAGCCAGTCGCCGCGGCCTTGCATGCGGTGCCCGTAGGCGGCCACCGAGGCCTTGAAGCCGTTGCCACCGTCGAAGGCCGCGCGCAGGTAGCCGAAGGTGTTCTCGCGCAGCGCACGCGAGCCGGAACGGTAGTTCTGGTCCAGGTAGGGAATGCCGGTGAGGGTACCGACCAGGTTGTCGCGATCCGGATTGGTCGCGAAGCCCTTCGGTGAGACGCTGGTGTACTCCGGCTCGTCCGCATCGTTGTAGGACAGGTAGCCGGTCAGGGTCCAGCGATCCAGTTCGGTGATGAGCTTGCCGGCGATGTGGTCATTGCTGGTCTTGCCGCTGCCATCGATCCAGTCATGCACGCGCGCCGACGAGGCACTGACCCAGGCGCGGGTGTGGCCGCCGAGCAGGCCGGTGTCGTAGCGCACGTAGTACTTGCGTGCCTCGTTGTCACCGGTGCCGACCACGAAGCGTAGGCGGCTGTCCTGCAGCGGATCGCTGGTGAGGAAGTTGAGCGTGCCGCCCAGGGCCTCGTTCGAGCGCGAGGAGATATCGGCAGTGCCCTGGCTGACTTCCACCGTTTCCAGGTCGAGGGTGTCGATGTAGCGGTTGGCCAGCGAGCCGCCGCCGTAACCCGAGCCACCATTGGGCAGGCCGTCGATGGTGGTGCCGATCTGCTGGGTATCACGGTTGGTGACGAAGCCACGCATGCTGATCTGCGTGCCCCACACCGACGAGCCGGTGGCATCGGCCTCGCTGACCACCACGCCGGGCACTTCGTTGAGCGCGTCGTTGACACTGCTCATCACGGTCTGCCGGTTCAGCGTTTCCGCACGCACGGAAGTCTTGGCATAGCTGGTGGCCTGGCCGATCACCTGCACCTGGTCGAGGGTGCGGGCCTCACTGCTGCGCGCTTCAGCGGCATCGCCCTGCGGTGCTTCGGCCAGGGCGTCCAGTGCGGGAGCGATCAGCAGGGCAAGCAGCGAGACACGGGGAAAGCGCGCAGACGTTCGCATCGAGACCGGACCTTCAGAGCAGGGAAGCCCCGGAGTGTCGGCAGCGCCAATGACATCGGCATGACGTGGCGATGCAGGAATCGTGTTCTGCGACGGCCGGCACCCGCCGCCTGCTTCAGTACCGTGCGTCCTTGGGCTTCGGGTCACGCGGCCAGTCCTTGCCCTTGTTGGCGAAGTCCGGCCGCGGCTGGTTGATGAAATAGCCGGCGATGTCCACCGCATCCTGGTCCGGCATCACCTGCTGCCCCAGCGGCGGTGCGCGGGTCACTGCCGGTGGCATGTTGTGCTTGATGAAACCGGCCGCCTTGTACAGGCGCGCCATGCCGGCACCGATGTTGAAGCTGTGGTCGCCCCACAGCGGCGGGAAGGCGATGTCACCGCTGGCATCGCGTCGGCCTTCGCCGTTGTCGCCATGGCAGGCGGCGCACTGCACGGCATACAGCGCCTGGCCGCGGACCGGGTCCGGAGTCAGCGTGCTGTCGATGGGGCCCTCACTGGGCGCGGCCACTTTTGCACCCTCTGGCACCGGGCTGCTCAGCCACGCCATGTAGTCGAGCATCGCGCGCATCTGCGGTGCGTCCTTCGGCAGCGGCTTGCCGTTCATCGAGCGCTGCAGGCAGCCATTGATGCGCTCGGTCAGCCCGATCACCTTGCCCGGGCGCGGCATGTAGCGCGGATAGGCACCGCCGCCGGTATTGAAGTAGTGGTTGCCGAACGGTCGCTTGCCCTCGGCCATGTGGCACGAATTGCAGTTCAGATCGTTGCCGACGTTGTCCGGAAGCAGGCGCGCGGTCTCGTTGAGGATGCGCCGGCCGAGCATCACCGATTCGGCATTGCCCAGTCCGGCGATCTCCTCGGCACTGGGCGCGTGGTAGTGGGCGACCACCTTGCCCTGTGCATCGAGGATATCGATCGTACTGGCTACGGCGGCATCCAGGCCCGGGTGCAGGTGACGATAGGCGAGGGTGCCCGCACCGGCCAGCAGCACCACGGTGATCGCACTACCGAGCAGCAGGCGGGAACGTTTGCGCGAACGCTTCATCGTGCGGCCTCCTGCGGAACGAAGTGCACCGGCTTGTCACGCACCACCCGGCGCATGCGTGCCACCTCGACCTCGCTCACCGCGCTGGCCTGGTTGCCCCAGCTGCTGCGGATGAAGGTCAGGATCTGTGCCAGCTGCGCGTTCGGCAGCTGCTCGAAGCCGGGCATGGTGAAGGCCATGCGGTCGTGCGGGGTGTGCGGGGTGCGACCCCCGATCAGGGTCACCTGCACCAGCGAACTGGGATCGTCGGCGAACACGATCGAGTTGCCTGCCAGGGCAGGATAGACGCGTGGCATGCCGCGCCCGTCGGCACGGTGGCAGGCCTGGCAGTGCTCGGCATAGGCCAGCGAACCGGCCACGCGATAGTCGCCACTACGCAGCGCGGCGGTGGTGGTGTCGGTACCAGGCGACCACTGCGCACTGCGTCCCTCACGCGCCGGCAGCTGCTTCAGGTAGCGCGCCATGGCCAGCAGGTCAGCGTCGGACAGGTACTGCGTGCTGTGCTCGACCACGTCGGCCATGCCACCGAAGGCTGCCGATCGATCGGTGCGCCCGGTGCGCAGGAAGTCGACGATCTCGCCCTCGCTCCAGCTGGCCAGGCCGGTCGATTCATTGCGCAGGTTCTTCGCATACCAGCCTTCCAGCACCGAGCCGGACAGGAACTGGCGGCTGCCATCGTCGGCCATCGCCTTCTCCTGGAACGCCAGCCCACGTGGTGTATGACAGGCGCCGCAGTGGGCCAGGCCCTCAACCAGCTCAGCGCCACGCTGCTGGCCCACATCCAGCGACGGATCCGGGTTGAAGCTGCGCGGGCGCGCGAACAGCAGCTGCCACCATGCCAAAGGCCAGCGCATGTTGGCCGGCCATGGAATCGTGCTGTCGGCGTTGCTTTGCTTCACCGGCTGCACCGAGCCCATGAAATAGGCATACAGCGCCTTGATCTCGGCATCGCTGGCGATCACGTACGAGGCATACGGCATCGCCGGATACAGCGGCTGGCCGTCGTGGCGGATGCCGCGGCGGACCGCGCGTTCGAAATCGGCGTAGTCGTAGGCACCAATGCCGGAGTCCGGATCGGGGGTGATGTTGGTCGAATAGATCGTGCCCATCGGCGTCTGCATGCCCAGGCCACCGGCGAACGGCTTGCCGCCCGGCGCGGTGTGGCAGGCCGCGCAGTCGGCGGCACGTGACAGGTAGCGCCCCTGCGCGATCAGCGCCGGATCGTGGATGTCGACCTGCGCGGTCTGTCGCGGTGCGAACCAGTAGGGCGTGCTGCGGGCGATGCCGTAGGCGGCGGCCACCGTGGCGGCCAGGGCAATGGCGAGCTTGAACGAGATGCGCATGGCGGCACTGTGGGCACTCCCGGGCGCGCGTTCATTGATCCGGATCAATGACTGAACCGATACAGCTTTTACACCAAACTGAATCGTTCCTGCGTTGTCATCAAGCCGTCATCCGTGCGCGATAGATGGCCGGTCTATTGGGCGTTACCGTCCCAATCTGTCTGATTCACCCCTATGACGTGATATGAAGCGCCTGCTGCTGTTGTTGCTGGCGTGCGCCGGCCTGTGGCTGGCCGCATGCTCATCCTCGATCAACGCCTCGTCCACCTCACTCGCCGATCAGCTGATCGCGCCGGGCGGCGTGTCGACCCTGCTCGATCGTCCGCGCATCGCCGCGGCCATCGCCGAACTGCCCAACCGCCATGGCTTCGCGGCGGGCCGCGATGGCGTGCCGATCTTCTGGCGCGTATTCGATCCGGGCGACTACGGCGCGCGTTACCGCTACCTGCCGCAGCGCCACGAGAACGGCCTGCCGCTGGATACCGGCCTGAGCCTGGCCGTGCCGCAGCCGTTCCGCGCGCAGGCGCCGCGCGGCACCGTGGTGCTGCTGCATGGGTGGATGATGAACGGTGATTCGATGCTGCCATGGTCGCTGCAGCTGGCCGAATCCGGCTACCGCGTGGTCACGCTCGACCTGCGCAACCATGGCCAGTCCGGCACCGGCCCGTCCGGCTATGGCACCTATGAGTCGGATGACGTGGTCGATGTGATCGGCGAGCTGCGCGCGCGCGGCGAAGTGACCGGGCCCCTGTACCTGTTCGGTGTGTCCTATGGTGCGGCCACGGCGGTGTTCACCGCCGACAAGCTGGGTGACCAGGTCGAAGGCGTGGTGGCGATGGAATCGTTCGCCAATGCCGGCGTGGCGATCCGCACCATGATCCCGCACCTGATGGGGCTGCAGCCGGAAGGCCTGAAGGCGCAGGCGGTGGCGTCGTACGCGCGCTGGCGCTACGGCGGCCAGGACATCAACCAGGTGATCGCCGCCGCCAGCCGCCGCATCGACGTCGATCTGGACCGCGTGGACGTCGCGCGTGCGTTGGCCGATACCCGCGCCTGCGTGCTGTTGCTGCACGGGCAGGGCGACCAGCACATTCCGGTCAGCCAGGGCCGCGAACTGGCCCAGGCCAATCCGCGCGCGCACTACATCGAAATGCGCGGCGAGGACCACATCACCCTGCCGCTGCGGCTGGACCTGCTGGCGGGCGTGGTCGATGACTGGATGGCGCGCGACGAGCACCATCCGCAGAGCGCGTGCCCGGCACCGCAGCTGCCGGCCCAGGCTGAGTGGCTGGCGCGCAGCTGAGAAAAAGGGGACGGAGAAAAAGGGGACGGAGGGGATTAAGTCGTTTCCAGGCCAGGTGTGCGGGAAACGACTTAATCCCCTCCGTCCCCTTTTTCTGTCAGGCCACGCGTCGTGCCAGTGCGCGGGCAGACGCCGCGACGCCGAGCAGCAGCGCGGCCACGCACAGGAAGGCGAAACCGAGGCTGGTGGCATGCGCCAGTGCGCCGATCGCTGCCGGACCGGCGAGGATGCCGGCGTAACCCAGTGTGGTCACCGCGGTGATGGCGATGCTCTCCGGCATCACCCGCTGCTGGCCCGCCATCGAGAACAGCGCCGGCACGATGTTGGCGCAGCCCAGCCCGACCAGTACGTAGCCGGCCAACGCCACCGGGAACGAGGGCACCAGCGTGGCCAGGGTGAAGCCCGCCGCAGCGGTGATGCCGCCGATGACCAGCGTGCGGGTCCGGCCGAGGCGCTCGACGATGCCGTCGCCGAACAGGCGCATCGCGGTCATCGCCAGGGTGAACAACGCAAAGCCGGCCCCGGCCTGGTCGCGCGGTACCTGCCGCACTTCCGCCAGGAACACCGCACTCCAGTCCAGCATTGAGCCCTCGGCAAGGAACACCACGAAGGCCAGCACGCCGATGAACAGGACCACGCCGTGCGGCAGCGCCAATAGCGGGCCTTCGTGCAGGATCCGTTGCGGACGCCAGTGCGGTGCCGACAGCACGGCAACCAGCAGCAGCGCGGCCACCGAAAGCAGCGCGGCCAGCCACAGCGGCGTGCCGAGGATCAGCAGCCCGGTCATGCAGCCGGCGCCGACGAATCCACCGATGCTGTAGAAGGCGTGGAAGCCGGACATCATCGCGCGCCCGGCGTCGCGCTCGACCGCCACGGCCTGCATGTTCACCGTGCAGTCCATCGCGCCCACACCGGCGCCGAACAAGAACAGGGCGGCGCCCAGCGCAAGCGGCGAGGGCGCCAGTGCCAGCAATGGCAGTGCCAGCAGCAACACTGCGCAGCTGGCCACCAGCAGGCGCCGGCAGCCCAGTCGCCCGGTCAGCGCACCGGCCAGTGGCATCGCCAGCAGCGAGCCGAGCCCGAGGCACAGCAGCACGGCGCCGAGGCTGGCGTCGGACAGCCCGGCCTTGGCCTTGGCGTAGGGGACCATCGGCGCCCACGCGGCGGTGGCGAATCCGGGAATGAAGAAGGCGGCGCGGGTGGCGTGCTGCTGGGCACGTGGGGATGAAGGCGTCATGCTTGATGCGAAGCTCCGGGAGAGCTCCATGAAATCGTTATCAGGCCAGGTCGGCAAGTGCCATGCATGACATCAAACGACGCATACGATTGCAGTGACCCGATTGCGTCACCAGCGATTAACGCCACGCACGGACAGTGGCTGCACAGTCGGCATTCCGCCGGCCGCTGCCGGAGACCTGTACATGAGCACGACACCGACCATCCTCCTTGTCCATGGATTCTGGGGCGGGGCCGCACATTGGGCCAAGGTGATCCTGGAACTGCATCGCAACGGCCACGACCGCGTGCAGGCGGTGGAACTGCCGCTTACCTCGCTGGCCGACGACGCAGGACGCACCCGGAAAATGATCCGGCAGATCGACGGGCCGGTGCTGTTGGTCGGCCACTCCTACGGCGGCGCGGTGATCAGCCAGGCCGGTAGCGAGCCCAACGTGAAGGGCCTGGTCTACATCGCTGCCTTCGCGCCTGATGCCGGCGAGAGCCCCGGTGGCATCACCCAGCAGCACCTGCCGGAGGCAGCGCCGAACCTGGCACCGGACAGCGATGGCTACCTGTGGCTGCGTGCGGACAGGTTCCATGAGAGCTTCTGCCAGGACCTGAGCGCCGACGAGGGCCGGGTGATGGCGGTGACCCAGAAGGCGCCGTTGGCGAGCACCTTCGGTGATGCGGTCAGCGATCCGGCCTGGAAGCACAAGCCGAGCTGGTACCAGCTGTCCCGCCAGGACCGCATGATCGCGCCGGACAACCAGAAGGCCATGGCCACGCGCATCCAGCCCAAGCGATTGCTGGAGCTGGATGCCAGCCATGCCTCGCTGGCCTCGCAGCCGAAGGAAGTGACCGCGCTGATCCTGGAGGCCTGCGCCGCCATCGGCGGCTGAGCCTGCGCGGCGCGTCGCACCGCACGACAGGATTCCACCTTCGGCGAGATCACCAACCCGGCCACGCAGGCCAAGGTGGTACATCGCACCCAACCGTATTGGTTGCTGGATGCGATGGCGCGTTATGAATTCAGTGATCGCCTGTCGGCCACGCTCAACGTCAACAACCTGCTGGACAAGCGCTACTACACGATCTTCAGCTGGTACAGCACCTACACCTGGGGTGAGCCGCGCGATGTGCGGCTGGCGATGACGTACAGGTTCTGACGCGGGTCCTGTAGAGCCGAGCCCGCGCTCGGCTGGCTGTCACACCGCAGCCGAGCGTGGGCTCGGCTCTACGGAAATGCGCCCGCGATGCTTTGCGGCATCGCGGGCGTTGTGGTTACAGCGGCAGGTCGAACACCAGCACTTCGGCGTCGTTGCCGTTTTCCAGGGTCAGCTGCGCTTC
This sequence comes from Stenotrophomonas maltophilia D457, assembly GCF_000284595.1. GTDB lineage: Bacteria > Pseudomonadota > Gammaproteobacteria > Xanthomonadales > Xanthomonadaceae > Stenotrophomonas > Stenotrophomonas muris. Next base: position 1,875,927 of record NC_017671.1, read on the forward strand.
GTCGCTGACCTGCAGTGCATCACCGGCTTCCAGGGTGATGCCATTGACCTGCAGCTGGCCTCGGGCAACCTGCACATAGGCACCACGGCCATTGCCGAGCGCGTGGTGCAGCTTCTGGCCGCCATCGAGGATGGTGGCGAAGATGCGGGCATCCTGGTGGATGCGCAGCGAACCGTCGGCGCCGTCCGGCGAAGCGATCAGGCGCAGCTGGCCGCGCTTGGTCTCCGGGGCGAAGTGGGTCTCCTCGTAGGACGGCGTGATGTTCTCGCGGTCCGGGAAGATCCAGATCTGCAGGAAGTGCACGGTCTCGTCGGCCGAGTGGTTGAATTCGCTGTGGCTGACACCACTGCCGGCACTCATGCGCTGCACGTCGCCGTAGCGCAGCACCGAGCCGGTGCCCATCGAGTCCTTGTGCTCCAGCGCGCCGCCCAGCACATAGGAAACGATCTCCATGTTGCTGTGGCTATGGGTGCCGAAGCCCTGGCCGCCGATCACCTTGTCTTCGTTGATCACCCGCAGCGGGCCGAAGCTGACGTAGCGGGGGTCGTAGTAGTTGGCGAAGGAGAAGGTATGGCGCGAGGACAGCCAGCCGTGCTCGGCCAGGCCACGGGTAGCGCTCTTGCGGATCTGCAGCATGATGGAATCTCCTTGTTCGATGGTTTCGATGGGGCGGGGTGAGGCGGTAGTTGCCGTGTTTCCCCGTTGGAGAGAAGTATCTGCTTGCGCCCGGGGTTTGAAAAACGGATAGTTTTGACGGCCATCATCGAAAAATTCGAATGCTCAAGCTCAGCCTCGATGCCCTGCAGATCCTGGATGCCATCGACCGCCGCGGCTCCTTTGCTGGCGCCGGCAAGGCCCTGCACAAGGTGCCCTCGACCATTTCCTACACCGTGGCCAAGCTGGAGGAGGACCTCGGCGTTCAGCTGTTCGACCGGGTCGGCCCGCGTGCCGAACCGACCGAGGCCGGACGCGCCCTGCTGGACGAGGGTCGGCATCTCCTGCGTGCGGCCCGCGAGCTGGAGCTGCGGGTGCGCCGGGTGGCGTCGGGCTGGGAGACCGAACTGACCCTGGCGGTGGACTCGGTGTTCCCGACCTGGCTGCTGGGCCCGGACATCGCCGCGTTTCGTGAAGCGGAGGCGCCGACCCGGCTGCGGCTGATCGGCGAGGCCCTGTCCGGCACCTGGGAGGCCCTGCTGGACCGGCGCGCCGACCTGCTGGTCGGGGCGCCGGGCGAGGGGCCCAGTGGCGGTGGTTACGTGGTCGAGCCGCTGGGCACGGTGGAGTTCGTGTTCGCGGTCGCACCCGGTCATCCGTTGGCCAAGGTGCCGGGCGTGCTCGGTCGCGAGCAGCTGGTCGAGCACTGCGCGATCGCCGTTTCTGATTCGGCGCGGCGGTTGCTGCCGCGCACGGTGGGCCTGTTGATGGGGCAGGAGATGCTGACCGTGCCTGACATGGCCAGCAAACTGAAGCTGCAATGCGAAGGTGTGGGCTTCGGCTTCCTGCCCGAGCCGTGCGCGCGCGCTGCAGTGGCGCGTGGCCAGCTGGTGATCCGCGAGGTGGAGGAACACAAGCCGGAGGAAACGTTCTGGCTGGCCTGGCGCACCGGCGAGGACGGCGCGGCACTGCGGTGGTGGCGCGAGCGCCTGCGCAGGCCGGAGCTGCTGTCGCAGTGGTGGCAGGCAATGGCCAAGGGGTAGGGTTTGGCAGGGCTGCGCCCTGCACCCGCCGAGGCCAAAGCAACAGCAACAGCAACAGCAACAGCAACAGCAACAGCAACAGCAACAGCAACAGCAACAGCAAAAGCGTGCATTCCGTGAGATGGCGGGGTGGGTCCGGTTGCGGGGGCCGCTGCAAGTACGTCCATGTAAGCTCGGTCGCCGCATCCATGCGGCTCACGCCCCCGCAACCGGACCCACCCCGCCTTCGACAGTTTTCCGCGATCTGTCGGAACGGCGTACTGCTCTGGTAGGTGTCGACCTTGGTCGACACGGTGGATCCACGTCATGCGTGGTTGAATTCACTCGATATCTGACAGATGTGTCGACCAAGGTCGACACCTACCAACAGCCGCGTGAACCTGTCGAAGGTGGGGCGGTGTCGGAGTGCGGGGTGTCAGCCGCATGGGCCCGAGGCATGCCTCGGGCGGGTTGGGCAGGACGCCCAACCCCGGTCTTGCCGTGTGCGCAGGAAAGCGCACACGAGCAAGCGGCTGCCAAGCCTGCATGGACGTACTTGCGGCGTCCCCGCACTCCGACACCGCCCCGCCAACCCACGGAATGCGTGCTGTTGCTGTTGTCGTTGAGGTTGCCGGCCAGCGGCCGGCACTACCAGGGGTGCAGGGCGCAGCCCTGCCGAAAAACACGCATAAAAAAACAGCAGGCCGAGGCCTGCTGTTTCGGTGTAATGGTGCGCCCGGAGAGATTCGAACTCCCGACCGCCTGGTTCGTAGCCAGGTACTCTATCCAACTGAGCTACGGGCGCCAATTACATAAACTTGTTGTGCTGACTGTGTATGGTGCGCCCGGAGAGATTCGAACTCCCGACCGCCTGGTTCGTAGCCAGGTACTCTATCCAACTGAGCTACGGGCGCGCGGTACACAATCAAATTTTACTGCATTTCCAGCGGCGGATGCTGAAAACCTGTCGAGTGGTGCGCCCGGAGAGATTCGAACTCCCGACCGCCTGGTTCGTAGCCAGGTACTCTATCCAACTGAGCTACGGGCGCCCTGCGACAGGAGCGGAATTATGCGGATGTCGGCGCGTACCGTCAACAGTTTTGTGAAAATTTTCATCCAACTGAATGAAAAAGCGGTCCGCCACAGCGTCAGGGGCCTTCAGCCAGGCGAAATGATCGGCACGCGTGCCCAGTTCCTGCCCCGACAGCACGCGCAGCTGCGCGTCCACATTCGGCAGCTTGGCCAGCAATGTCTGCATCGATCCGGTCGGTGCCAACCAGTCGTGTTCCATCAACACCGCCTGCGCGCTGCCATGCACGCGCGCCATCTGTGCGTCGAGGTCTTCGTCCATGCCGGCCGCGGCATAGTGGTTGTTCAGGCCCACGCGCGCCCAGTCGGCGATCAGTCCGCGCGCTTCGGTGCCGCCGAAGCCGAGGCGCCGACCATGCAGCACGCCCTGGCGCTGTGCGATCCACGGCAGGAAGCGGTAGACCAGCGGCAGCAGCCAGCCGCGCGGCGGTGGGAAGCCACGCCAGAACGGTGAGCCGCTGGCCGCCAACCACAAGCGGTTGAAGTGCTGCGGATTGCGGCCGGCATGCACGCAGGCCAGCTGACCGCCGAGGCTGTGGCCACCGATGATCCAGGGCAGCGCGCCGGCCTCGTCATCCGCCGCGACAAGGACCGCCTGGCTGGTGGGCAGATCCTGTTCGAGTACCTCGCGATAGCCCCAGTCCTGCGTGCGCGACGGCCGCAGTGAGCTGCTGCCATTGCCGCGCCACTCGTGCAGGTACACCGCCACGCCCTTCGCCGCCAGCGCCTGCGCCAGCGGCAGGTAGTGGCGCGCGGCCACGCCCAGTGCCGGCAGCCACAGCAGGCGCGCGATGGGCTGTGCAGGCACGCAGGCAATCACTTCGTAGCGATGGCCATCAGCGCACTGCACGGCGAGGACGTCCGGTGTGAGGCTCATGCGTGTGGTGCCGCGCCGAAGTGATCGAGCACCAGCACCTCGCTGCGGCCGGGGGCATAGCCCTGCTGCAGGCCGCGTGCAACGTAGTCGATACCGGCTTCGCAGGCATTGGCCAGGCTCAAGCCGTTGCACAGTTGCGCGGCGATGGCCGAGGCCAGCGTGCAGCCGGTGCCATGTGCGTCCAGCGGCAGGCGGGCATGGATGAATTCTTCGCTGCTGACGCCGTCGAAGTAGCGGTCGATCACGCGGTTGCCTTCCTGCAGATGGCCACCTTTGAGCAGCACCGCACCTGCACCCAGGTCGAGCAGGGCGGAGGCCGCCCGTTCGGCGTCGTCGCCGTTGCCGATCTTCCGTCCGACCAGCAGCTCTGCTTCCGGCGTGTTCGGGGTGATCAGCGTGGCCAGCGGGACCAGCCGCTCGCGCATCGCCTGCAGGGCGCTGTCTTCCAGCAGGCGCGCGCCGCTGGTGGCGACCATCACCGGGTCCAGCACCACGTGTGGCGGGCGATGGCGCTCCAATGCATCGGCGACGGCATTGATCACCTCGGCGTTGGCCAGCATGCCGAGCTTCACCGCGTGGATGTCGAAGTCGTCGAAGCAGGCGTCCAGTTGCGCGCGCAGGAAATCGATCGGCGGCACATGCACGGCGATGACGCCGCGGGTGTTCTGCGCGGTCAGTGCGGCGATCGCGGAGAGGCCGTGCACGCGATGCGCTGCAAAAGCCTTCAGGTCGGCCTGGATGCCGGCACCGCCGCCGGAGTCGGAGCCGGCGATGGTGAGGGCGGAAACGGGAGTGGTCGGGCTCATCCAGCGATTGTGCCGTGGTCACCGTAAAGGCGGTAGCGTCGATGCGGGAGATGGGGGCCGTTAGATGGGGTCAGATCCCTTTTCCGCAGGAAAAGGGATCTGACCCCCCCGGAGCGCCGCCCTCAATGCCGCCAACGCGCCCACTGCTGGTACAGCACATAACCCAGTCCGGTCAGGCCGGTCAGCAGGGCCGGGGCGAGCAGGGCGTCGTACTGCCAGCGCACGAACAGCCAGGCGCCGATCATGCCGCCGGCGAGGAAGCCGCTGATGATCAGGCCGCTGAGGGTCAGTCGCCGTACCTGCAGTGGCAACCCGCGCAGCAGGTGGCCCAAGCCGATGCCGAGGTCGGTGAACATGCCGCTGAGGTGGGTGGTGCGCACCACCGCGCCGCTGAAGGTGGTGGCCATCGCATTCTGCAGGCCGCAGGCCATGGCAGCGGCCAGTGCACCCCATATCTGGTGCCGTTCGAACAGCGGAATGGCTACCAGCAACAGTGCTGACTCCAGCGCCAGCGCCACGCCGTAGCGTCGGCCCAGCTGCAGGGTGCTGTCCTGGATCAGCAGGCCGCTGAGCATTGCGCCCAGCGAGAACGCGATCAGCAGTCCCCACAGGTGTCCGACCGCGCGCCAGTCACCCTGGGCCAGTGCCATGCCGAGCTGGCTGGTACTGCCGGTCATGTGGCTGACCGCCTGGTGCTCGAAACCGAGGAAGCCGACCACGTTGACCATGCCGGCCACGCACGAGAGCGCGACCGCGCCGATCCAGACCCAGGTGGGCAGGCGTATTCCCATCGGCGGGGCCCCTCAGGGCCCGCCGAAGCCGCCGTTGAACTGCAGCTCGCTGAAGGTGTTGCTGGCCGGGTCGAACACCGCGCCCCAGAACTGCGCGCCGCCATCGCAGACGCGGATCGCTTCGCGGGCCGGATTGATGCCGCTGTCGTCGGGCAGGTGGAAGGCATTGATGTAGATCAGCCGTCGGCCTGCGCTTTCGATGCCGACGTACTGCCGGTCAAAGTCGAGCACCTTCGGCACCTGGGCCTCCAGCGAAGACAGATTCGCTTCCAGCTGGTCGATCTGCTGCCGGCTGGGTGCCCAGTAGCCGCTGACCCGCCCGGCCTCGCGGCCGGGGCTGGGCCGCGAGCAGGTGTCGAGCACCTGCGCGGCGATGATCGGGCGGGTGACCACCCAGGACTGGCCGGTGCGCTCGGCGGTGGGCACACTGGCCGGGCCGCGCGTAGTGGTGCAGGCGCCCAGCACGGCTGCGAGGGTGATTGCAGCCGTGGGCAGCAGCAGGCGGGTGCGGCGGTTCACAACACCTCCGAAGCGTAATCGGCCAGGCGCGAACGCTCGCCACGGCGCAGGGTGATGTGTGCACTATGCGGCCAGTTCTTGAAGCGATCCACCGCGTAGGTCAGGCCCGAGGTGGTCTCGGTCAGGTACGGGGTGTCGATCTGCTCGACGTTGCCCAGGCAGACGATCTTGGTGCCGGGGCCAGCGCGGGTGATCAGCGTCTTCATCTGCTTCGGGGTGAGGTTCTGCGCCTCGTCCAGGATCAGGTAGCGCGACAGGAACGTGCGGCCGCGCATGAAGTTCATCGAGCGGATCTTGATGCGGCTGGCCAGCAGGTCGTTGGTCGCCTGGCGCCCCCACGTGCCGCCTTCCTGGTTGTGCGTGAGCACTTCCAGGTTGTCGGTCAGCGCGCCCATCCACGGCGTCATCTTCTCTTCTTCGGTGCCGGGCAGGAAACCGATGTCCTCGCCGACGCTGACCGTGGCGCGGGTCATGATGATCTCGCGGTAGCGCTGCTGGTCCATCGTCTGCGCCAGGCCGGCGGCCAGCGCCAGCAGGGTCTTGCCGGTGCCGGCGGTACCCAGCAGCGTGACGAAGTCGATCTCCGGATCCATCAGTGCGTTGAGGGCGAAGTTCTGCTCGCGGTTGCGTGCGCTGATGCCCCACACGGCGTGGCTGCCGTGGCGGAAATCATCGACCAGCGACAGCACCACCTTGCCGTCACCGACCACGCGGCTGACGCGCAGCTCGACTTCATCTTCGCCGGGCAGGTAGACGTACTGGTTCGGGTACCACTCCTCGCCGTCCTGCGCCTGGATTTCGTAATGGGTACGGCCCTTGTCGCTCCAGCTGCGCAGGTCGTCGCCGTGGCGCTTCCAGAAGTCTTCCGGCAGCTCGGTAGCGCCGGTGTAGAGCAGGCTGAAATCGTCCAGCGCGCGGTCGTTCTCGTAGTCCTCGGACACGATGCCGGCGATGGCGGCCTTGATCCGCAGGTTGATGTCCTTGGAGACGAACACCACCGGCAGGTCGGGGGTTTCTTCCTTCAGGGCCAGGATCGCGCCGAGGATGGCGTTGTCCGGGATCACCTTGCCGAAGCTCTTGCCAGCGTCGAAATGGCTGGTCTGGAAGCGCAGCTTGCCGGCGCTCTGCTTGCCGCGCAGCTGCAGCCCATTCGGGCGCTGCAGCGGAATGCCGTCGGCCAGGTTGTCCAGGCCGGAGGCCTGCACCAGCTCGTTGAGGAAGCGGCTCACCTGGCGGGCGTTGCGGCTCGCTTCGGAGGTGCCCTTCTTGCCGTTGTCCAGCTCCTCGATCACCTGCATGGGCAGGTAAACGTCGTGCTCCTCGAATTTGAACAGCGCGGTCGGATCGTGCATCAGCACGTTGGTATCCAGCACGTAGATGCGCTTGCCTCGGGTCATCGTCGATTCCTGGTTACGGACAGGGAAAAACCACCACGGCCTGCTGCCGGGCAGGGTGATGGCAGACACAGTAGGCAGTGGGACTCACTTGGACTGGGAGGCCTTCAGTTCGGCGAGAACGGCATCGGCATGGCCGGCGACCTTGACCTTGCGCCAGGACTGCACGATGCGGCTGTCGGGGGAAATCAGGAAGGTGCTGCGTTCGATGCCACGTACCTGCTTGCCGTACATGTTCTTCATCTTGATCACGTCGAAGGCGCTGCACAGCGCTTCGTCGCCATCGCTGACCAGGGGGAAGCCGAAGCCCTGCCTGGCACAGAAATTGTCGTGCGACTTCACCGAATCGCGCGAGACGCCCAGCACGACCGCGCCGGCCTTCTTGAACTTCGGCAGCAGCGCGTTGAAGTCGATGCCTTCGGTGGTGCAGCCGGGAGTGCTGTCCTTGGGGTAGAAGTACAGCACCAGCCACTGGCCGGCATAGTCGCCGAGGGTGGCCTGGTCGCCACCGGACAGCGCCAGCGGCAGGGAGAGGGTGGTGCTGTCCAGGGTATCGCCGTTGTTCATGAGGTCCTTCTGTCGAGCCTGGGTTCTTTCCAAGACAATTGCATGAAACGCCACGCGCCCGTGAGAGGCGCGCGAAAAATCAGGAATTCATTCAGAACTTCATCGGGTCCATGATCGCGTCCAGGTTCAGGTGGTCGCAGAACTCAAGGAAATCGTCGCGCAGCGCGGCGATGTGCATGTTGGCCGGCACGCCGATGGTGACCTGTGCACTGAACATTTCCGCACCGGTCTGCATGGCGCGGTAGCGCGTGCTCTGCAGGTTCTCGATGGTGATGCCCTGGCGGTCGAAGAAGTCGGCCAGCTGGAACAGGATGCCCGGCTTGTCGGCGGCGATCACTTCGACGATGTACGGCAGCAGGTTGGACTGCGCCTGCTTGGCGGCGGTGCGGTACCAGACCAGCTTCAGGCCCTCCTCGCGCTCCAGCCGGGTCAGCATCGCCTCGAGCTTGGCCACCGAGTCCCAGGAGCCGGTGGCCAGGGCGGTGACCGAGACATCGCGGCCGACCGTGGCCAGGCGTGCGTCCACCAGGTTGCAGCCGCTGTCGGCGATGCGGCGGGTGACGGACAGCAGGGGGGACTCCGGATGCGTCGTATAGGCGTTGATCAGGAGGTGGTTTTCGCTCGGCGCGGGGCGCGGGGTGGTGTCGGTCAAGGCGATTCCGGGTAATGCATGCGTGAGTCTGAATGCCCGCCAGAGGCGGGGATCCACCGGTGTCCAGCATACTTGCCCGTGCTTTCGCGCCGCAAGTAACATTCAGGCCGCCCCCAGCCTTTCGTGGCGGGCGTTTCCCTTCCCAGCCAAGAGCAGCACGTCCTTGTCCCTTTCCGGCCTCATCACCGCGCTGGCGACCCCGTTCCGGGCCGACGGCGCCCTCGATCCCGATGGTTGGCAGCGCCTGCTGCACCTGCAACTGGAGGGTGGCGTCCATGGCGTTGTCGTGGCTGGCTCGACCGGCGAAGCGGCGACCCTGACCGATGCCGAGTACGACCAGCTGCTGGCCAGCGCCGTCGAACGCATCGGCGGCCGCATCCCGGTCATGGCCGGCACCGGCCTGTCGGGCACCGCCAAGACCATCGAACAGACCCGCCGTGCCGCCGCCCTTGGCGCCAGCCACGCACTGGTGGTCACCCCGCCGTACGTGCGGCCGACCCAGGCTGGCCTGATCGCGCACTATCGCGCGGTGGCCGACCAGGGCGGGCTGCCGGTCGTGCTGTACAACGTGCCCGGCCGTACCGGCTGCGACATGCAGCCGGAGACCGTGGCCGAACTGGCCAGCCACCCCAATATCGTCGGCATCAAGGAAGCGGTGGGTGACACCGGCCGGGTGCAGGCGCTGCTGGCGCTGCGCAGCCCGAAGTTCGCCGTGCTCAGTGGCGACGACGGCACCGCCGCGCGTTCGATCCGGGCCGGCATCGATGGCCTGATCTCGGTCGGTTCCAACGTGCTTCCGGGCGCGTATCGCCGGATGTGCGAGCTGGCTGCCGCGCACGACCACGAAGCCACCGAGTCGTGGGACGCGCGCCTGCATCCCTTCCATGATTTCTGTGGCGTCGAACCCAACCCGATCCCGGTCAAGGCGCTGCTGCGCCGCATCGGCATCGGCCATGACCTGCGCCTGCCGCTGCTGCCGCTGTCGGCAGCACATCATCCCGCGGCCGACCACCTTGCCGGCGACATCGCCGCCCTCGAAGCCCTTTCCAGCCACTGACCTTCCGTCTTGGTCTGACCCAGGAGATTCACATGCGTCAATCCGTTTCCACTGTCCGCGTGCTGTCCTACGCCCTGCTTGCTGTAGCTGTTGCGGCCGGCACCACCGGCTGCTTCAAGCGTGGCGTCAAGGGCGACTACGCCCTGGCCCCGGAAATGCGCCCGCTGGAAGTACCGCCGGACCTGAACCTGCCCAACGCCACCACCGACAACAAGGTGCCGACACTGGCCTCGGCCACCAAGCCGGCGGCGCCGGTCGCCGCAGCCCCGGCGGTGGGCAACACCGGTTTCACCATTGCCGGTGGCAAGGATGAAGCCTTCGCCAAGGTCGGTACCGCACTGGAAGGGGTGGACGGCGTGACCATTGCCAGCCGCGCGCAGCTGCTGGGCTCGTACGACGTGGCCTACGAAGGCAGCAACTTCCTGGTCCGCGTGGTGGCGGTTGATGCAGGTGCCTACATCTCCGCGGTCGACCCGCGTGGCCTGCCGGCCACCGCCGAAGCGCCGGTGAAGCTGATCGCCGCGCTGAAGGCGAAGCTGGCTCAGTAAGGGCCGCCCTGGTGGAGGCCGACCTTGGTCGGCGCTTCCGTGCCAACCAAGGTTGGCACCTACCGGAAGACGTGCCTTGGTAGAGGCCGACCTTGGTCGGCGCTTTTGTGCCAACCAAGGTTGGCACCTACCGAGAACAGAAAAGGGCGCCATGGGCGCCCTTTTCTGTTGCCGCCGCGGGCGCTTCTCAGCGCTCCAGCAGCTTCAGCTTGTCCGGCTTGCCGTCCCATTCGCCGGCGTCGGCGGGCGGGTCCTTGCGCACGGTCAGCACCGGCCACTCCTTCGCCAGCTCGGCGTTGAGGGCAACGAAGCCTTCCTGGCCGGCGGGGACGTCGTCCTCGGGGAAAATCGCGTTGACCGGGCACTCCGGCTCGCAGAGGGTGCAGTCGATGCACTCATCCGGGTCGATCACCAGGAAGTTCGGGCCTTCGTGGAAGCAATCCACGGGGCACACTTCCACGCAATCGGTGTGTTTGCACTTGATGCAGTTTTCGGTGACGACAAAGGGCATGGGCTGGGGGTGGATCGATTCCTGAACCCGCCAATTCTAGAACAGGTTGGCCCCCGGTGTCGGGATGGGACGGAAAACGGGCGTCTGGCAGGCGCGGCCGTTGGCGGCACGGCAGGGCGTGTGCGAGGCTGCGCGACAACCGGTCCTGGTGGCCGGGCTCCCTTCCCAGCAGGATCGTCCATGTCCCAGGCCCCGTCCCGCACCGCCTCCCACGGTGGTGAAAACACGGCGTTCATCGTCCTGATCAGTTGCGTGGCCACGCTTGGTGGCTTCCTGTTCGGCTTCGACAGTGGTGTCATCAACGGCACGGTCGATGGCCTGCGCCAGGCCTTCAACTCCAGCGAGGCGGCGCTGGGTTTCGAAGTTGCCTCGATGCTGCTGGGCTGCGCGATCGGTGCATTCCTGGCCGGTTGGTTGGGCGACCGCCTGGGGCGCCGTGGTGTCCTGATCGTGTCCGCGCTGATGTTCCTGGTCTCGGCGCTGGGCGCCGGGGCGGCTCACGCGTCCTGGCTGTTCATCGCGGCCCGCGTGCTGGGCGGCTTTGCGGTGGGGGCGGCCAGCGTGATGTCACCGGCCTACATCGCCGAAGTCGCCTCGGCGCGCTATCGCGGCCGGCTGGCCACGGTGCAGCAGATGGCCATCATCTGCGGTTTGTTCGCGGCCTTCCTCAGCAATTACTTGCTGGCCCGCGCCGCCGGCGCCTCGACCGAGCCGCTGTGGCTGGGCCACGAAGCCTGGCGATGGATGTTCTGGATGCAGGCGCTGCCCTCCGCGCTGTTCCTGCTGTTGCTGCTGGTGATTCCGGAAAGCCCGCGCTTCCTGGTGCTGAAGGGCCGCCAGGGGCAGGCGAGTGTGGTGTTGTCGCGACTGTACGGCGAGGCCGCTGCCCGGGCCAAGCAGGCCGAGATCGAAGCCAGCCTGGCACAGGACCAGCACAAGCCGCGCTTCGGCGACCTGCGCAGCAGGGCTACCGGCAGGCTGCGCCCGATCCTCTGGGTGGGCATCGGCCTGGCCATGTTCCAGCAGCTGGTCGGCATCAACGTGGTGTTCTACTACGGCGCGGTGCTGTGGCAGGCGGTGGGCTTCTCTGAAAGCGACGCACTGCTGATCAATGTGCTGTCCGGCGCGCTGAGCATCGGCGCCTGCCTGCTCACCGTGCTGCTGATCGACCGCATCGGGCGCAAGCCGCTGCTGTGGGTCGGCTCGGTCGGCATGTCGGTGGCGCTGGTGCTGATGGTGGTGGCGTTTGCCAGCGGCAGCCTGGCCGGCGGGCGCCTGCAGCTGTCCGATGGCATGGGACGGCTGGCGCTGGTCGCCGCCAACGTCTACGTGGTGTTCTTCAACATGTCCTGGGGCCCGGTGATGTGGGTGATGTTGGGCGAGATGTTCCCCAACCAGATCCGCGGCCCGGCGCTGGCGGTGGCGGGTGCGGCGCAATGGACCTCGAACTTCGCGATCACCGTGACCTTCCCGATGCTGCTGGCCGGCATCGGCCTGGCCGGCGCCTATGGCATCTACGCGGTGGCGGCCATCCTCTCGATCGTCTTCGTGGTCCGCTACGTACGCGAGACCAAGGGCAAGGAGCTGGAGCAGATGGAAGGCTGACGGCGACTGGCTTCGGTTGCGTTCCGTTGGCGCCTGCTTGTCCAGAGTGTGAGGGGGCAGGCCGCCCTCTCCAGGACACGCAAGAGCCCATCCATGGTGCTCACGGTCCTGGAGAGGGCGGCCTGCCCCCTCCTGACAGTTTCATGGTGCGTGCGGATGCGGCGAAGCGCTGGTCGGTTGTTGCCGCAGCTGGCGGGAAACCGTCCAGAGTTGGGTGGGGTCACCCAGGGCAGGACCCGTTGGCGCCAAGGATGGCGCCATCGAGCCCCCATGGATGGGTTCACGGCGTGTCCTGCCCTGGGTGACCCCACCGGCTCGAGCCGATTGCAGGGAGGCGCCAAAGCGACCAACCCGACCGCAATCACTGCAAGCCCGGAAAACAGAAAAGCCCGCACAAGGCGGGCTTTTTCGGTTCCTGCTGCGGCGACTGGCGCTCCCTAGGGGACTCGAACCCCTGTTTTAGCCTTGAGAGGGCCACGTCCTAACCACTAGACGAAGGGAGCGTAACTGTGTCGCTGCCGAGGCAGGAGCGCTAGTATATGCACCTCGATGCCATTGGGCAATCCCGAAACTTCAACCGGAAGCGCCAACATCATTTCCTCTGCTACATCACCGTTCAGCCTGCGCGTCATCCCGCGCGACCAGCACACGATCTCCCGCAAGGACATCAGCCCGAACGCCCTGCGCGTGCTTTACCGCCTGCGCGATGCCGGCTTCGGCGCCTACCTTGTCGGCGGCGCGGTGCGCGATCTGCTGGTCAATGGCCAACCCAAGGATTTCGACGTGGCCACCGACGCCACGCCCGAGCAGGTCAAGCAGCTGTTCCGCAACTGCCGCCTGATCGGCCGCCGGTTCCGCCTCGCCCACGTAGTGTTCGGTCGCGAAATCATCGAAGTCGCCACCTTCCGTGCCAACAGCGATGACGGCAGCGGCGACCGCGAGATGGAAAACGGCATGCTCGTGCGCGACAACGTGTACGGCACCATCGAAGACGACGCCATCCGCCGCGACTTCACCTGCAACGCCCTGTACTACGCCATCGAGGACTTCTCGGTGCGCGACTACACCGGTGGTTTCGAGGACGTGCAGGCGCGCCTGATGAAGTTGATCGGCGACCCGGTGCAGCGCTACCAGGAAGACCCGGTACGCATGCTGCGAGCGGTGCGCCTGGCGGCCAAGCTCGGCTTCCAGATCGAAGAGGGTACTGCCGCGCCGATCCCGCACCTGGCCGGCCTGCTCAACGAAGCCGCGCCAGCGCGCCTGTTCGAGGAAGTGCTCAAGCTGTTCCTGTCCGGACACGGCGTGGCCAGCTTCGAAGGCCTTGAGCGTTACGGCCTGCTCGACGTGCTGTTCCCGGAAAGCGCCAAGGCGCTGAAAGCCAACCGCACCGGCGCGCTGCGCCGCATGCTGGTCGAGGGCCTGGCCAATACCGATGCGCGGGTGGCCAACGACGAACCGGTCTCGCCGGCGTTCCTGTTCGCGCTGCTGCTGTGGCCGGCGTTCTGCCGTGCACAGGCGACCCTGCTCAAGCAGGGCGTGGCACCGGAAGAGGCGCAGCGCCGCGCCGCCGACCGCGTCACCGTGCAGCAGTTGAGCACCATCGCGCTGCCGCGCCGCTTCTCGCTGCCGATGCAGGAAATCTGGCTGCTGCAGTCGCGCTTCAGCTCGCGCCAGCGCAAGCGCGTGTTCCGCACCCTGACCCATCCGCGCTTCCGTGCCGCGTTCGATTTCCTCAGCCTGCGCCAGGTGGCGTCGTCCGAGCACGCCGCCGATGTCGAGTTCTGGCGCGAAGCGCAGGCGCAGTCCGGTCGTGAGCTGGAGTCGTCGCTGGATGCGATGCACAGCGAAGATGGCGATGACGAGAGCGGAGCGCCGCGCAAGCGCCGCCGTCGCCGCCGTCGTCCGGGTGCCGCGGCCGGTGCAGCGGGCGAGTAAGCGATGACCCTTGCCTGGATCGGCCTCGGCGCCAACCTCGGCGACGCGGCCGCCACCGTCGGCGCGGCGATTGCCGCGCTGGACGGCCTGCCCGGGACCCGGCTGCGCCAGGCCTCGCGGCTTTACGCAACGCCGGCCTGGGGCAATGAAGACCAGCCGCCGTTCGTCAATGCGGTGGCCTCGGTCGAAACCACCTTGCCAGCCGATGAGCTGCTGCGGGCCATGCTGGCGCTGGAGCAGCGCTTCGGTCGCACGCGTGATCCGGCAGTGCACTGGGGTCCGCGCGCGCTGGACCTGGACCTGCTGCTGTATGGTGCGCAGGCGCTCGACCAGCCTGGGCTGAAGGTGCCGCATCCGTACCTGCACGAGCGTGCCTTCGTGCTGGTGCCGCTGGCCGAAATCGCGCCGGAACTGGCAATTCCTGGCCATGGACGCGTGCAGGATGCAGTGATGCGGGTCGATGCCTGCGGGATCGCGCCGATAGGGTGATAATGCCCGGGTTATCTCCCCCGGTTATCAGCACATGAGCACCCACGCAGACAGCAAGCCCTGGACCGTTCCCGCCCTGGCCGAGGCCAAGCGCAATGGCCAGAAGCTGGTCATGTTGACCGCCTACGACGCCGGCTTCGCCCGCACCTTCGATGCCAACGGCGTCGATCTGATCCTGATCGGCGATTCGCTGGGCATGGTCGTGCAGGGTCATGATTCGACCCTGCCGGTGACCGTGGCCGACATGGTCTACCACACCCGGGCCGTGGCCCGCGTGCTGCAGCGTGCGCTGCTGGTGGCCGACCTGCCGTTCGGCGCCGATGCCACCCCGGAACGCGCGCTGGATGCCTCGCTGCAGCTGCTGCAGGCCGGTGCCGAGATGGTCAAGATCGAAGGTGCCGGCTTCAAGGTCGACATCATCCGCTACCTGGTCGAGCGCGAGATTCCGGTCTGCGCGCACCTCGGCCTGACCCCGCAGTCGGTGCTGCGACTGGGCGGCTTCAAGATCCAGGGCCGCGGCGATGCTGCGCGCCAGCTGGTGGAGGACGCCAGGGCCGTGGCCGCCGCAGGCGCCAGCATCATGGTGCTTGAATGCGTGCCGACCCCGGTCGCTGCCGAAGTGACCGCTGCGGTGGATGTGCCGACCATCGGCATTGGCGCGGGCCCGCAGTGCGATGGCCAGGTGCTGGTGCTGCACGATTTCCTCGGCCTGGACAGTGGCCATCGCCGTCCCAAGTTCGTCAAGGATTTCCTTGCCGAAGGTGGCTCGGTGGCCGGTGCCACCCGCGCCTTTGCCGACGCGGTGCGCGACGGCAGCTTCCCCGACGAACAGCACGCCTACGCCCAATGATCCAGACCTTCAACGAGCTCGGCGCGTTGCGCGAGCAGATCGCCCAGTGGAAGCGTGAGGGCCTGCGCGTGGCGCTGGTGCCGACCATGGGCAACCTGCATGGGGGGCACCATTCGCTGGTGACGCTGGCCCGCCAGTACGCTGACAAGGTGGTGGCGAGCATCTTCGTCAATCCGACCCAGTTCGGCCCCAACGAGGATTTCAGTCGCTACCCGCGCACGCCCGAGGCCGACGTGGCCGGGCTGGAGCAGGTCGGCTGCGATGCCGTGTGGCTGCCCAGCGTGGAGACGATGTATCCGCTGGGCGTGGACAGGACCACGCGCATGCACGCGCCGGGTGTCAGTGAAGTGCTGGAAGGCGCCAGCCGCCCGGGGCACTTCGATGGCGTCTGCACGGTGGTGGCGCGCCTGTTCCTGCAGGTGCAGCCGGACGTGGCCGTGTTCGGCCGCAAGGACTACCAGCAGCTTGCCGTGATCAGGCAGATGGTGGCCGAGCTGTCGTTCCCGATCCAGATCGTCGGTGCTGAGATCGTGCGCGACGAGGATGGCCTGGCCAAGAGTTCGCGCAACCAGTACCTGAGCGACGAACAGCGCCCGGTCGCGACCACCATCCACCGCACCCTGCTGGGCATGCGCGAGGGCTACGTGGCGGGGCAGGCACGTGATCGCATCGAAGCCGACGCCACGGCCGCATTGCAGGCAGCCGGGTTCCAGGTCGACTACGCGGTGCTGCGCACCCCGGAGCTGGCCGAGCCGACCTTCGACGGCGGTGGCCGCGTGGCGCTGATTGCCGCGCGCCTGGGAACCACCCGGTTGATCGACAACCTGGAGTTCTGAGTTCCGGCGGCGCCGCGCGATGCATGGGGTCAGATCCCTTTTCCAGGGGAAAAGGCTTCTGACCCCGGTTTCACCGGCTACCTGAACAGGTTGCCGGCCGTGATGCCCCGCGCTGCGCGGGTGCTAGAATCCGCTCTTTCCTTTGCCGTTGCAGCGCCCCCATGCACCTGTCCCTGCTCAAGACCAAGATCCATCGCGCCACCGTCACCCATTCCGAGCTGAACTACGAAGGCTCGATCGCCATCGATGACAACCTGCTGGCTGCCACCGGCATCCGCGAGTTCGAGCAGGTGCACATCTGGGACGTGACCAATGGTGCGCGTTTCTCGACCTATGCCATCCGCGCCGAAGCCGGCAGCGGCGTTGTCTCGCTCAACGGTGGCGCCGCGCGCCACGTGCAGGTCGGTGACATCATCATCATCGCCGCGTTCGCCAGCATGACCGAGCAGGAAGCTGACAGCTTCAGGCCGAAGCTGGTGTACGTTGATGGCAACAACCAGATCACCCACACCAACGACACGATCCCGACCCAGGCCGCATGACAACGAACAACGGATTCGACTCGCTGCATTCCCACGCCCAGCGCCTGAAGGGCGCAAGCATTCCCAGCCTGCTCGCCGCCGAACCCGGCCGTGTACAGGAGCTGGCGCTGCGGGTCGGTCCGTTGTACGTCAATTTCGCCCGGCAGAAATACGATGCCGCGGCGTTGCAGGCGCTGTTGGCGCTGGCTGCCGAGCGTGATGTCGGTGGTGCCATCACGCGCCTGTTCCGCGGCGAACAGGTCAACCTGACCGAAGGGCGCGCCGCGCTGCATACCGCGCTGCGCGGCGATGTGGTCGATGCGCCGGTGGCGGCCGAGGCCTATGCCACCGCGCGCGCGATCCGCCAGCGCATGGGCGTGCTGGTGCGCGCGCTGGAAGACAGTGGCGTGACCGATGTGGTCAGCGTCGGCATCGGTGGTTCCGACCTTGGCCCGCGCCTGGTCGCCGACGCGCTGCGTCCGGTCAGCGGTGCGCGCCTGCGCGTGCATTTCGTCTCGAACGTGGACGGCGCCGCCATGCAGCGCACGCTGGCCACGCTGGATCCGGCCAAGACCGCCGGCATCCTCATCTCCAAGACCTTCGGTACGCAGGAAACGCTGCTCAACGGCCAGATCCTGCACGACTGGCTGGGCGGCAGCGAGCGCCTGTATGCAGTCAGCGCCAATCCGGATCGCGCCGCCAAGGCCTTCGCGATCGCCGCCGATCGCGTACTGCCGATGTGGGACTGGGTGGGTGGCCGCTATTCGCTGTGGTCGGCGGTCGGTTTCCCGATCGCGTTGGCGATCGGGTTCGAGCGCTTTGAGCAGCTGCTGGAAGGCGCCGCACAGATGGATGCGCATGCGCTGGATGCACCGCTGGAGCGCAACCTGCCGGTGCTGCATGGCCTGACCGACATCTGGAACCGCAACCTGCTGGGCCATGCCACGCATGCGGTGATGACCTACGACCAGCGTCTGGCGCTGCTGCCGGCCTACCTGCAGCAGCTGGTGATGGAAAGCCTGGGCAAGCGCGTGCAGCGTGATGGTGCGCCGGTCACCACCGACACCGTGCCGGTGTGGTGGGGTGGGGCAGGCACCGATGTGCAGCACAGCTTCTTCCAGGCGCTGCACCAGGGCACCAGCGTCGTTCCGGCCGACTTCATCGGCTGTGTGCACAACGATGATCCCTACACGACCAATCACCAGGCCCTGCTGGCCAACCTGTTGGCACAGACCGAGGCGCTGGCCAATGGCCAGAGCAGCGATGATCCGCACCGCGATTACCCGGGCGGGCGGCCGAGCACGCTGATCCTGCTCGACGCGCTCACCCCGCAGGCACTGGGTGCGCTGATCGCCATGTACGAACACGCCGTGTACGTGCAGTCGGTGATCTGGAACATCAACGCGTTCGACCAGTTCGGTGTCGAGCTCGGCAAGCAACTGGCCAGTGGCCTGCTGCCGGCGCTGCAGGGCGAGGATGTGGCGGTTGCCGACCCGATGACCCGCGAGATCCTGGCGCAGCTGAAGCGCTGATGCTCTGGTAGTGCCGGCCGCTGTCCGGCAACCAGGTGATGCTTCAATCGTTCATGAGGTTGCCGGCCAGCGGCCGGCACTACCGCAGAAGATGGGTTGCCGGCCAGCGGCCGGCACTACCGCGTCACCGGCTCGGGTCGCGCTCCGGGCTTGGCCGCTTGGCCAGTTTGCGCTGCAGCGAGCGCCGGTGCATGCCGAGCAGGCGCGCGGCCGCTGACACGTTGCCGCCGGTCTCGTGCATCGCCTGCTGGATGTGTTCCCACTGCAGGCGGCTGATCGGCGTCATCGCATCGGGCACTTCCATTTCGCCATCGTCGGCCGGGCCGTCGTCTTCCTCGCCGAGGGCGCGCAGGATCATCGGCACCGTGGCCGGCTTCGGCAGGTAATCATCCGCACCCAGCTTGATCGCCTCCACCGCGGTGGCGATGCTGGCGTAGCCGGTCACCAGCAGGATCCGCATGTCCGCGCGCAGCGCGCGCAGCGGCTGGATCAGTGCCAGGCCGGAATCGCTGCCCAGCTTCAGGTCGATCAGCGCGAAGGCCGGTGGATGCTGCCGGGCCAGCGCCAGCGCACTGGCGGCATCCTGTGCGGTCTGCGTTTCAAGCCCCTTGCGGGCCAGGCTGCGTTGCAGGGTACGCAGGTACAGCTCGTCGTCGTCGACCAGCAGGCCCAGGGTGGAATGGTGAAGGCTCATGGGGTGTCCTCGCGTGGGGCCAGCGGCAGGCGGAAGCCGACGCGGCTGCCGGCCCCCTGGGCCGGGCGCATCCACATCTCGCCGTCGAGGCGTTCGATGGTGGCATGGGACAGGGCCAGGCCGACGCCCATGCCCTCGCTCTTGCTGCTGCCGAACAGCTTGCCCGGCAGCACGGCGGCACGGGCGTCGAAGCCATGGCCGTAGTCGCGGACTTCGCCGATCAGGTCGTCGCCTTCGATGCGCAGGTCCAGGTCCACGCGTGGCCGGCCGGCTTTCTCGCCGGCATCGGCGGCGTTGTTGAGCAGGACCATCAGCAGATGGCCTACGCCCGGGTCCAGCGGCAGCCGCAGCGGCGCATCATCGTTGCGGTGCAGGTCGATGGTCGGCCGCACCAGGCGCCATTGCTCAAGCACCTGCTGTGCGCTGGAATGGCTGCGGCCCGGTGCGTCGGCCGAGGCCGGAGCAGCCAGCGCCAGCACGCGCTCCCGGCACTGCACCAGCAGCTCGCGCAGGGTTTCCATGTCCTCGCGCACTTCCGGCTCTTCGCTGCGCTCGGCCACATCGTCGGCCAGCAGGGTCATGGTCGCCAGCGGCGTGTTCAGTTCATGCGCCACCGAGGCGGCATGGGTGGCCAGCGCGACGATGCCCTCGTTGCGGGCGAAGCGCTCGCGCAGTGCCGACAGTTCCAGTTCGCGCTCCCGCAGGGCCAGCGCCAGCCGGGTGGAGAAGGCCAGTACCACCGCGGCGGAGATCAGGAAGTTGGCGACCACGCCCCAGCGATTCAGGTCCTGCGCGCGGAAATAACCGTCCGGCAATGGCTGGCCGAAGATGCCGCTGGCGGCGTAGCCGAGCAGGCAGGCCAGTGCGACCGCCAATGCCCAGCGCAGGGGCAGGGCGAACGCGGCCAGCGCGATCAGGATCAGGAACAGCGAGCTGAACGGGTTGGCCATGCCGCCGCTCCAGCCGACCATCCAGGTCAGGACGATCACGTCCACCAGGATGTGGCCGAACGCGGTCAGCGGTGCGGTGTCAGCCGCGTCCGGACGCAACTGGGTATAGATGTTGAACAGGGCCAGCACCGCCACGCCGGCCCATAGCGGCAGCTGCGGCAACGGCAGGCCCAGCACCCAGGTGGCAACCAGGATGGTGGCGGCCTGGCCGCCTACGGCAAGCCAGCGCAGGCTGCACAGGGTACGGAGAAACGGGGCGTCGGGACCGGTCATTCACGCTCATCGTATGCGTTCACGGGCGGCTGTGCCTGCGACAATCGGCCGCAGCCGTGCCACCGGCTGAATGCGAGTCACCCGGAATGCGGGGGCGGGCGGTAGAATGCGCCCATGCACGACGCCGTCACCCGCCCGACTCCTCCCTCCGATGCCACCTCCTGGCCCCGCCGCCAGACCCATGCCGTGCAGATCGGCGGGGTCACCGTAGGCGGAGGCAAGCCGGTCGTGGTGCAGTCGATGACCAACACCGACACGTCCGACGTGGCCTCCAGCGTGAAGCAGGTGGCCGAGCTGTGGCGGGCCGGTTCGGAAATGGTGCGTTTGACCGTCAATACCGTGGAAGCCGCTGCGGCGATCCCGCGCATCGTCGACAAGCTGGCGATGATGGGCATCGACGTGCCGCTGATCGGTGATTTCCACTACAACGGCCACCAGCTGCTGACCGCCGAGCCGGCATGTGCCGAAGCGCTGGCCAAGTACCGCATCAATCCGGGCAACGTCGGCTTCGGCAAGAAGAAGGATCTGCAGTTCGCTCAGTTGATCGAGTTCGCGATCCGCTACAACAAGCCGGTGCGCATCGGTGCCAACTGGGGCTCGCTGGACCAGGCCCTGGCGGCGAAGTTGATGGACGAGAACAACCTGCGCGAGCAGCCCTGGGATGCCGGTCGCGTGCTGCGCGAGGCGCTGATCCGTTCGGCGCTGGATTCGGCCGAGCAGGCGGTGGAGCTCGGCCTGCCGCGCGATCGCATCGTGCTGTCGGCCAAGGTCAGTGGCGTGCAGGAGCTGATCGCGGTGTACCGCGACCTGGCCCAGCGCTCCGATTTTGCCCTGCACCTGGGCCTGACCGAGGCCGGTATCGGCAGCAAGGGCATCGTCGCCTCGTCGGCGGCGTTGGGCGTGCTGCTGCAGGAAGGCATCGGTGACACCATCCGCATCTCGCTGACCCCGGAACCGGGCCAGTCGCGCACACAGGAAGTGATCGTCGCCCAGGAACTGCTGCAGACCACCGGCCAGCGTGCCTTCACGCCGCTGGTCACGGCTTGTCCGGGCTGCGGCCGCACCACCTCCGAGTTCTTCCAGGAACTGGCCAAGGTGGTGCAGAACCACGTGCGCGAGAAGATGCCGCTGTGGAAGATCCACCATCCGGGTGCGGAGAACATGACCCTGGCGGTGATGGGCTGCATCGTCAATGGGCCGGGTGAGTCGCGGCACGCCAACATCGGTATTTCCCTGCCGGGCACCGGTGAAACCCCGGCCGCGCCCGTGTTCGTCGATGGCGAGAAGAAGGTGACCCTGCGTGGCGAGAACATCGCCCAGGAGTTCGTCGCCCTGATCGACGATTACGTCGAACACAAATATGTCCGAAGCGCCGGATAAGCCTGCGATCCTCGCTGCGCCGGAGTCCGCCTCCGGTTTCCGCCACTGGATGGCCCGCAATGCCTGGCGCCTGGTGCTGCTGTTCGGTGGCGTGCTGCTGCCGTTGGCGGGTTTCGTCGCGCTGGCCGACGAAGTGCACGAGTTTGAATCGTTCCATTTCGATGCGCCGCTGCTGTGGCAGATGCATGGCCTGCACTCACCGCTGCTGGACCGCTTCTTCGTGCTCATTTCCAGGCTGGGCTACGAATGGTTCCTGATTCCCGCCGACGTGCTGATCATCGGCGTGCTGCTGGGCTACCGGCGTTGGCGTGAGGCCACCTTCGTGGCGGTCAGCTTCGTCGGCTCGGCGCTGCTGAACATGGGCAGCAAGCATTTCTTCCAGCGCCAGCGCCCCAGCCTGTGGGAATCGATCGCGCCGGAATCGACGTTCAGCTTTCCCAGCGGCCACGCGATGGGCTCGATGACCCTGGCCGTGACCCTGGTGCTGCTGGCCTGGAACACCCGCTGGCGCTGGCCGGTGCTGCTGCTGGCGCCCGCGTTCAGCCTGCTGGTCAGCGTCTCCCGGGTCTATCTGGGCGTGCATTATCCCTCCGATATCCTGGCCGGATGGTGTGCCGCGCTGGTTTGGGTGGTAGGGTGCTATCTGGTCATGTTCAGTCGCCGGCATCCTTGGCGACGTCAGGATTCGCCGCCAGCGACGGCCAGCGAAGCATCATCACAGGGGGATTGACGTGGATGGCCCCTCCGGGGCGTCTACGTAATAGATCAGTTGTTTCGTTGCAGCAGGTTCTGCAAGACAGGGGGCAAGCACAACGCGCGGTACTGTGATGCGCAAGGCAGAATGCCCGGGTCGCATCTCGAACGCGCTTGCAGGGGTATCGGCGCCCTGCCTAGCTTGACCTGCAATGGCCGCATTCGAAGAGGTACGTGAATGACGATTCGAGTCTACCTGGTGGATGACCACGCACTGGTCCGCACCGGGATGAAGATGATCCTGTCGGGGGAGACCGACATCGAGGTGGTGGGCGAAGCCGAGACCGGCGAAGATGCGCTGCGCGACGTCCGCCAGCTGCTGCCGGACGTGGTGCTGTGCGACCTGCACCTGCCCGGCGCGAGTGGCATGGAGGTGACCGAGCGCATCGTCCGCAGCCATCGCAACACCCGCGTGGTGATCGTGTCGGTGCTGGAAGACGGTCCGCTGCCGAAGCGCTTGCTGGAAGCCGGGGCTGCGGGCTACATCGGCAAGGGCTGCGATGCACAGGAGCTGCTGCGTGCGGTGCGCGATGTGGCCATGGGCCGTCGCTACCTGGGCACCAGCATCGCGCAGAACCTGGCCTTGTCGACCGTTGAAGGCAATGGCTCTCCATTCGACAGCCTGTCGCCGCGCGAGCTGGAAGTGGCGTTGCTGCTGACCCAGGGCCTGCGCCAGGAAGACATCGCGCGGCGCCTGAGCCTGAGTGCGAAGACGGTGAACACGCACAAGGCGCGGCTGTTCGAGAAGATGGGGATCCACGACAACATCGCGCTGGCGCGCATGGCCAGCCAGTACGGGCTGGTGGATCCGGCACGGCCGCTGTAAGGGATTCGGCCAACGGCTGAGCCCTCCGCAGGGCCACCGACAGGTTCCGTGCGCCGTCACTGCCGATAGAGGAAATGTAGAGCCGAGCCTATGCTCGGCTGCTTTCCGGCCTGCGGGCGCGGAGCCGAGCATGGGCTCGGCTCTACAGCTGTGTCGGGCTCAGTGGCCGCGTACGCGCTTGATGATCTTCGCGGCGTCGGCGGCGCTGGCGCGCACCTTGTCCCACTGACCGTCGGCGATCCAGCTGCCCGGCACCATCCACGAACCGCCGATGCAGACCACGTTCTTCTGCTCGAGGTACTCGGCGGCGGTGTTTTCGGTGATGCCGCCGGTCGGGCACAGCTTGAGGTCGGCAACCGGGCCGGCCAGACCCTTGATCATCGCCAGCCCCCCCACGGCGGTGGCAGGGAACAGCTTGCACACGCGGAAGCCGCGCGCATACAGCGACAGCAGTTCGGTCGGCGTGGCCGCACCCGGCACTACCGGCAGCGGTGCCGCCGCCAGCGCATCGGCCAGCGCCGGTGGCGTACCCGGGGTCACCAGGAAGTCCGCGCCCGCATCGATCGACTGCTGCATCTGCTCCACGGTCAGCACCGTGCCGGCGCCCACCACCACGTCCGGCAGCTCGCGCTTGAGCATCGCCAATGCTTCCATCGCCACTGGCGTACGCAGCGTCAACTCGATCGCCGGCAGGCCACCTTCCAGCAACGCCGCACTGACCGCACGCGCCTGGTCCAGCGTATGAATCGTCACCACCGGCAGGATGCCCGCCGCACGCAACAGCTCCGCCGCCTTCACCTGATGTTGTTCGATACCCATGCTTTTGCCCTTGCCTTTGCTCTTCTAGATTCAGTGGCCGCAGCGCAAATGACGCGCCGGGAATTGTCCAGGGCGCTCTACTGCCCAGGCCGGGAAGCCTGCCGCGGCTTTTCGCTTCAGGCGTCTTTTGCCTCATGCGGCGCCGCCGCCGCTGCGGCATCGTGCCCCAGCTCGTACTCCGCGTCGTATTCCCACGGCCCGCCATCGGCCGCCGCCGGCCCGCACGAAATCGAAATCGCGCCCTGATCAGCCGGACCCACCACGCGTCGGTTGATCGCGAACAGGTTGCGGCCCAGGTCATGCGCGGCAGGCGCCGTGTTCGGGGCCAGCGGACGCGCGGCCCACTCGGCCGCGTCCACCAGCACTTCCAGCGTGCCGGCCTCACCATCGAGGCGGATCATGTCGCCCTCGCGGACCTTGGCCAGCGGACCACCGCGCGCCGCTTCCGGCGTCACATGGATCGCCGCCGGAATCTTGCCCGAGGCGCCGGACAGGCGGCCGTCGGTGACCAGTGCCACGCGCCGGCCCTGGTTCTGCAGCAGCCCCAGCAGCGGCGCGAGCGAATGCAGTTCCGGCATGCCGTTGGCACGCGGGCCCTGGTAACGCACCACCGCCACGAAGTGCTCGGGCAGCAGGCCGCCGGCATGCAGCTTGTTCAGCACCTGCGGCGCATCGACAACCACGGCCGGTGCTTCGATCGTGCGGTACTGCGGCTTCACCGCCGACAGCTTGATCAGCGACTTGCCCAGGTTGCCGCGCAGCAGGCGCAGGCCGCCCTGGTGCTCGAACGGGTTGTCGACGCCACGCACCACTTCGTCATCGGCGCTGTGTTGCAGGCCCGGCAGGTAGACCAGCTGGCCGTCGCGCAGCTGCGGCTCGCGCGCGTAGTCGGCCATGCCGCCGCGCGCCACGCTGACCAGGTCACCGTGCATCAGGCCCGCCCTGATCAGCTCGCCGAACACGAAGGCCGGTCCGCCCGCGGCCGCGAAGCGGTTCACGTCGGCCTCGCCGTTCGGATAGACGCGGGCCAGCAGCGGAATCAGCTGCGACAGTTCGTCGAAGTCGTCCCAGGTCAGCACGATGCCGGCGGCACGCGCCACTGCGATCCAGTGGATGGTGTGGTTGGTCGAACCGCCGGTGGCCATCAGCGCGATGACCGCGTTGATGATCGCGCGCTCATCGATGATCCGGCCCAGCGGGCGGAAGTCGTCGCCGAGCGCGGTGATGTCCAGTGCACGTTCGGTGGCTTCGCGGGTGAGGGCGTCGCGCAGCGGCGTGCCCGGATTGACGAACGATGCGCCCGGCAGCTGCACGCCCATCGCTTCCAGCAGCACCTGGTTGGAATTGGCGGTGCCGTAGAAGGTGCAGGTGCCGGCGCCGTGGTACGAGGCGGACTCGGCTTCCAGCAGCTCTTCGCGGGTGGCTTCGCCGGCGGCATAGCGCTCGCGCACTTCCGCCTTCTGCTTGTTCGGGATGCCCGGGGTCATCGGGCCGGCCGGCACGAACACCGCCGGCAGGTGACCGAAGGCCAGCGCGCCGATCAGCAGGCCCGGCACGATCTTGTCGCACACGCCGAGGTAGACGGTGGTATCAAACATGTCATGGCTGAGGCCGATCGCAGTGGCCTGGGCGATCACATCGCGCGAGAACAGCGACAGTTCCATGCCGCCGCGGCCCTGGGTGACGCCGTCGCACATCGCCGGCACGCCGCCGGCCACCTGTGCGGTGGCACCCAGCCCGCGGGCGATCTCGCGGATCTGCTCGGGATAGGTCTCGAACGGCTGGTGCGCCGAGAGCATGTCGTTGTAGGCGGTGATGATGCCCAGGTTCGGCGTCACGCCGCCGCGCAGGCGGCTCTTGTCGGTACCGCCACAGGCGGCGAATCCATGGGCGAGGTTGCCGCAGCTCAGGCGGCTGCGGAACGGGCCTTCGCGCAGGGAGGCGTCGATCGCGGCCAGGTAGGCGGCACGCGAGGCGGCGCTGCGGCGGATGACACGCTCAGTGATGGCTTGCAGTTGCGGATGGAGGCTCATTGGCTACCGGCGTTCGAGGTGGCGAGAGGCAAGCGGCGGCAGGGCGCCGCCGCCGACATCAATCAGCCCAGTGGACGCGCAGGCGCGCGCCTTCCAGGTTGATCGCGTTGAGGATCGGATACTGCTGGGCGTCGTTGCTGTCCAACGCTTGGCGCAGCACCTGCAGCTTCTGCTTGCCGCGCAGCAGCAGCAGGCGCTGTCGGCATTGGCGCAGCCCATGCGGGGTCAGCGTGATGCGCAGCGGCCACTGGTTCGCGCCCGGGCAGCCGGTGGCATCCAGCGCGGCATAGGGCAGGGTGCTTTCCAGTGCGCGGGCGAGGTCCTTCGAGCCCGGGAACAGCGAGGCGGTGTGGCCGTCGTTGCCCATGCCCAGTGCCACCAGGCTCGGCGGCTGGCTGTGCTGTGCCTGCAGGTTGGCGGTGTACACGCATTCGGGCAGGGGCTTGCCGATCCGCACCAGTGGATCGAAATGCGCACCCTCGGCGCGTTTCAGCAGGTGCTCGCGCACCAGCCAGGCATTGCTGTCGCGATCCTGCGGCGACAGCCAGCGCTCGTCGGCCAGGCTCACTTCCACCCGGTCCCAGTGCACGTCCAACTCGGCCAGCGCCTGGTAGACCGGCGCCGGTGTGGTGCCGCCAGACAGCAGGATGCGGGCGCGGCCCACTTCATTGATGTCGTGGTTGAGGGTGTGCGCCATCTCGGCGGCAACGGCTTCGATCCAGCCATCGGCATCGCCATGGTTGATGAACTCGATGCGGTCGTCGTGGAAGGTGGTGGGGCTCATGCGGCAACTCCAGGTGCGTCACGTTCGGCGTCGGCGGCATAGGCGGCGGCGCCCAGCAGTCCGGCGTGGGGATGCATCACCGCCAACGAGGGCACGCGCGCCATGATGGAAGAGAACCGGCCCTTGTGCTCGAAACGCTGGCGGAAACCGGAGTGCTGCAGCGAATCGAGCATCTTCGGGGTCAGCCCGCCGGTCAGGAACACGCCGTCCCAGGCGCCCTGGGTCAGCACCAGATCGCCAGCAATGGCGCCGAACACGGCGCAGAACACATCCACGGTGCGCATCGCCTGCGGATCGCCGTGCAGGGCGCGGGCGGTCACGTCCACCGGCTGCAGCTGGCCCGGATCGATGCCGGCCATCTCGCACACGGCGCGATGGATGTTGACCAGGCCGGGGCCGCAGATCAGGCGCTCGTTGGAGACGCGGCCGAACTGCTCGGACAGGATCTCCAGGATGCGGATCTCTTCCGGGGTTCCCGGCGGGAAGCTCACATGGCCGCCTTCGGTTTCCAGCGGATAGCAACGGCCGTGGCGCATGATCAGGCCGCCGACGCCGAGCCCGGTACCGGGCCCGATCACCGCGTAGTTGCGTGGCTGGCCGGGCTTGCCCGGTACCCAGGCAGCCCCGCCGACCTGGACCACGTCATCGGGCTGCAGCAGCGAAATCGCCATCGCCTGTGCGGCGAAGTCGTTGATCAGGTGCAGTTCGTCGAACCCGAGCATGGCAGCGGTGCGGCTGCGCGAGATTACCCACGGATGGTTGGTGATGCGTGCTTCGTCACCATCCACGCGACCGGCCACGGCGAACACGCCGCGGCTTGCCGTGGCGCCGATCTGTTCCAGATGGTGGCGCGCGGCATCACCCAGCGACGGGAACTCCGCCACCGCGTACTCGCGGATGCTGTCCTTCTGCAGCGGTGCGTCCAGCGAGGTGTCGGCCAGGGCGAAGCGCGCGTTGGTGCCACCGATGTCGGCGACCAGCACTGGCTGCGAGCTGGCACTCATGCCGACGCTCCGCTGTCGGGCGCGTCCAGGTCCTGCGGCAGGAACCCGCCCGCATTGCCCGGGCCCCATTGGCCGGCGGGGTAGGGCTCCAGCGGCAGCTTGGCGTCCTTCCAGGCGTCGGCGACGCTGTCGATCCAGGCCCAGGCCGCACGCACTTCGTCATCGCGCACGAACAGCGTGTGGTTGCCGTTGAAGGCATCCAGGAACAAGCGTTCGTAAGCGATACGGCGGTGCAGGCCGGTCGGCACCGACAGTTCCAGCTCCAGCGGATGCAGCTCCAGCGCGCCCCATTCCGGGCCTGCCAGGCTGCTCATCAGGCCCAGTTCGATGTTTTCCTGCGGCTGCAGCTGGAACACCAGGCGGTTCGGTGCGGCCTGCGCGCGCTGCGGGCGCTCGAACAGCCAGTGGGTGACCGGCTTCAGCGTGACCACCACGCGGGTGGTGCGCTCGGGCAGGCGCTTGCCGGTGACCAGGTGGAACGGCACGCCGCTCCAGCGCCAGTTGTCGATATGCGCGGTGACACCGGCGAAGGTTTCCACGTCGCTGCCTTCCGGCGGCTGGTAGGCCTGTGCCGGCTGGCCATTGATGGTGCCGGCGGTGTAGCGGCCACGGATGCTGTCACGCGCGGCGTGCCTGGCATCGAGCGGGCGCAGGGCGCGCAGCACCTTGACCTTCTCGTCGCGGATGCGATCGGCTTCCAGCGATGCCGGCGGTTCCATCGCCACCATGCACAGCAGCTGCAGGATGTGGCTCTGCACCATGTCGCGCAGTGCGCCGGAGCGGGCGTAATAGGCATCGCGGCCATCCACGCCTTCGCTTTCGGCCACCAGGATGTGCACCGATTCGATGTAGTTGCGGTTCCACACCGCTTCCAGCAGCGTGTTGCCGAAGCGCAGTGCGATCAGGTTCTGCACCGCGGCCTTGCCCAGGTAGTGGTCGAGGCGGAACACGCGGTCCTCGTCGATCCACTGGCCGATGGTGCTGATGATTTCCTCGGCGCTCTCGCTGTCGCTGCCGATCGGCTTTTCCAGCATCAGGCGTGCCGGCGCGGCGAGGGCGCCGCCCTTGGCCAGGCCTTCGCAGGTGGAGATGTACAGGCCCGGCGGGATGGCGAGGTAGCTGACGCACTTGCGGTGCACGAGGTCGGCGACCGCGGCGGCAACCGAGTCGACGTCGCGCAGGTCCACAGAGCGGTAGTCGATGCGACGCAGCAGGGCGCTGATGTCGTCCTGCGTGGCCATCGGCATGGCCTGCTGCAGGCGCGGCCGCAGGATGTCATGGAAGGCTTCGGTGTCATGCCCGGACAGGGCCAGCGCACGGATGCGGAAGTCCTCCGGCAGCAGGCCGTCGCCAAGCAGGCGAAGCAGCGAAGGGAACAGGTAGCGCTGGGCCAGATCACCTGTGGCACCGAACAGGAAGAGGGTGTCGTGCATCGCTCGAGTTTCAGATCCGGGTGACATCGTTGTCAATCGCTTCATGGCTGGGTTCGGGGGACATCCGCGCAACTGCCTGTCCGAGGTTCGTCAGGGGCGTTCTCCGGGGTGCCGGAAGACCGTTCCATTCGAAACCACTGCCTCGGCGGAACCTTCGTTCAACCGCCGACGCAGATCGGTGCGCACCGATCATCGGATAGTGCCACGTGAAAACGTTTACATGGCAGAATGGGCAACTGTATTCGATTGCAGTGCTCGCCGTCATGCGGCAAGCGCGCAATCATCACTGCCATCGGGAGGGCCGAGGCAGTCCCAAAAGACAGCCCGGCTTCGGGCGGACCGGATAGGTGATATGGCAAAAGTGCAGTTGCAGGGTGTGCGCAAGGTCTATGACAACGGCCAGGTCGCGGTGAAGGACGCCAGCTTCGAGGTCGCCGATGGCGAGCTGATGGTGCTGGTCGGCCCGTCCGGCTGTGGCAAGTCGACCCTGCTGCGGATGGTGGCTGGCCTGGAGGAGATCAGCGGCGGCACGCTGACCATCGGTGATCGCGTGGTCAACGACGTGGCGCCGAAGGATCGCGACATCGCGATGGTGTTCCAGAGTTATGCGCTGTACCCGCACATGACCGTGGCCGAGAACCTGGCCTTTGGCCTGAAGCTGCGCGGTCACGACAAGGCGACCATCGACAAGCGCATCGCCGAGGCGGCGCAGACGCTGGGCCTGACCGAGATGATGGACAAGCTGCCCAAGGCGATGTCCGGTGGCCAGCGCCAGCGTGTCGCGCTGGGCCGTGCGCTGGTGCGCGAGCCGGCGGTGTTCCTGCTCGACGAACCGCTGTCCAACCTGGATGCCAAGCTGCGCCACAGCGTGCGTACCGAGATCGCGCAGCTGCACCGCAAGCTGGGCACCACCATGATCTACGTGACGCACGACCAGGTCGAAGCGATGACCCTGGGCCAGCGCATCGTGGTGCTGAAGGATGGCGTCATCCAGCAGATCGATACGCCGATGGCGCTGTACGATCGCCCGGCCAACCTGTTCGTGGCCGGCTTCCTCGGCAGCCCGGCGATGAACGTGCTGCGCGGTACGCTGCAGGGCGATGCCGGTGGCGTGACCGTGGTCGATGGTGAGTGGCGTGCACCGCTGGGCCAGGCCACCATCGATCCGGCCTGGCTGCAGAAGCCGATCGCGGTGGGCGTGCGTCCGGAGCACCTGCAGCCGGCGGCCGCCGACGATGCGCATGCGTTCGTCGCACGCATTGAAGGCATCGAACCGGTCGGTAACGAGATCTTCGTCAACCTGAGCAGTGGCCAGCACGCGCTGACCATGCGCGTGGCGCCGCAGGCGCTGCCCGAGGTGGGCGAGCAGATCCGCGTGGCGATCCATCCGCAGGGCCTGCATTTCTTCAACCCGGAGACCGGCGCGCGCCTGTAAGGGGTAGTGCCGGCCGCTGGCCGGCAACCTCAACCCTGCATGGTTGCCGGCCAGCGGCCGGCACTACCATTCCTGCACCCACCCGTGCAGGTCCCCGCCTGCTTCAGCGGGCCAGGCCATCCAGCAACGGCACGCGCTGCGCAATGGCATCGCCCACCTGCAGGTCAGCGTCGCTGGCCTCCAGTGGCAGTACCGCCAGTGCCAGGTCGCCGGCCACGCTGGCAATCGTGCCCAGCCCCGCGCCATCCTGCTGCACGCCATCGCCGGCCTGTGCCGGTGCTGCGGTATGCAGCAACTGCACCGCACGCTTGGCCTTGCCGAGGAAGTGGGTGCGGGCGACGATTTCCTGGCCGGGATAGCAGCCCTTCTTCACGCTGTAGCCGTTCAGGCGGTCCAGGCCCAGCTGTTGGGGGGTCCACACTTCGCGCTGGCCTTCTTCCAGCCGCGGCAGGCCGTAGCGCAGGTCGGCCTGGCGCCAGGCCAGGGCGAAAGCGGCCTCATCGGCTTCATTGCCGGCCGTGAACGCGTCGGCGCTGCCAATGCGCAGGGTGCGCGGCAGGGCATCGCTGCCCAGGTCCAGCTCCCAGCCGTCGCCTGCGGTCTGCGCAATCGCCGCGCCGCTGGCGGCCTCGGGCGCGGTGAACGCGCCAGCCGCCGCCAGATCGCTGCGCACCTGCACCTTCACCTTGCGGCGGAACACGAAGCGCTGCAGTTGCGACGCAATCGCATCGGCATCGCCGTCAGCCAGCACCAGCATCACGTGGTCGTCGGCCAGCCGAAGCAGCTGGAACACCGCCAGGGTACGGCCCTTGGCGCTCAGCCAGGCACTCCACTGCCAGTGCTGCAGGGGCAGGGCGGTGACATCGCTGCTGAACTGGGCGTGGGCAAAGAGAGCCGCATCCGGGCCCTGCAGGCTCAGCAGCTGGTGGCCGGGCAGGCGCGGATATCCGACGAAAGCAGGGGGCAGGTTGTCAGGCACGTGAACGAGGTCTAAAATTTGTGCGTTGCGAGACCGAACATGATAGGCCAAACAACCCCCACTCCCGACGACGAATCTGAAGCCCCGCTGGTCCCTGCGGCACCCGTGCCCGTGGAACAGGAAAAAGCGGAAGAATTCGGCGGCCGCGGCGGACTTGATCCGGTGCGGTATGGCGATTGGGAGAAAAACGGACGCTGCATCGATTTCTGATCAGCATTGAGCCAACGCGGCCGTGTGCCGCCCAGCCGAGACAACGAGCCCAGCGAATGGCGACCAGACAACGCCCACTTTCCCCGCACCTTCAGGTGTATCGCTGGCAGATTCAGATGGCCACCTCGATCCTGCATCGAGCCACTGGCGTCTTTCTGTCTGTTGGTGCCCTCATCATCGCCGCCGGCCTGCTGGCCCTGATGATGGGGCCCGAGTCCTGGAACTGCTTCACCGGCCATGCCGGGGCCTGGTATGGCCGCGTGTTCCTGTTCGCGTGGACATGGTCGTTCGCCTATCACCTGTGCAATGGCATCCGCCACGTCGTGCAGGACTTCGCCATCGGCTTCAGCATCCCCGCCTTCATCCGCAGCAGCTGGCTGTCGGTCATCGGCAGCCTGGTGATCACCCTGCTGGTGTGGGCCTATGTGATGTTCGGAGGTGCCGCGTGAGCAAGTTCCGTACCCCGTTGAAGAACGTGCGCGGCCTTGGCTCGGCCAAGACCGGCACCGAGCACTTCGTGCACCAGCGCCTGACCGCCGCCGCACTGGTGGTGCTGGGCATCTGGTTCCTGGTCTTCGTGCTGGGCCTGCTGGGCTCGGACTACGCCACCGCCGCCGCCGCCGTGGCCAAGCCGTGGAACGCGGTGCCGCTGATCGGCCTGCTGATCGCCATGTTCTGGCACGCGCAGCTCGGCATGCAGGTCGTGCTGGAAGACTACATCCACGAATCGCTGCTGGCCCTGGTGCTGCAGACCGCGGTGAAGTTCGTCGCCGTGCTCGGCATGATCGTCAGTGTGTTTGCGGTGGGCCGCATCGCCCTCGGCGTTGCCTGAGCCCAGGCACCTACACAGGAATCCAGATTAGATGTCCGCTTACAAGATCACCGAACACAAGTACGACATGGTCGTGGTCGGCGCCGGCGGTGCCGGCCTGCGCGCCACGTTCGGCCTGGCCGCCAAGGGCCTGCAGACCGTGTGCCTGACCAAGGTCTTCCCGACCCGTTCTCACACCGTTGCCGCCCAGGGCGGTATCTCGGCCGCGCTCGGCAACATGGGCGAGGACGACTGGCGCTACCACTTCTTCGACACCATCAAGGGGTCGGACTGGCTGGGCGACCAGGACGCCATCGAGTACATGTGCCGTGAGGCCATCCCGGCCATCATCGAGCTCGAACATTACGGCGTGCCGTTCTCGCGCACCGCCGAAGGCAAGATCTACCAGCGTCCGTTCGGTGGCATGACCACCAAGTATGGCGAAGGCCCGGCGGCGCAGCGTACCTGCGCGGCGGCCGACCGTACCGGCCACGCGATGCTGCACACGCTGTACCAGCAGTCGCTGAAGCACGACGCGCGCTTCATGATCGAGTACTTCGCGCTCGACCTGATCTTCGACGAGGAAGGCGCCTGCCGCGGCGTGCTGGCCCTGGACATGTCCGACGGCACCCTGCACCTGTTCCGCGCCCAGGGCGTGGTACTGGCCACCGGCGGCTACGGCCGTGCCTACTTCAGCGCCACCTCGGCGCACACCTGCACCGGCGACGGTGGCGGCCTGGCCATGCGTGCCGGCATCGCCATGCAGGACATGGAGTTCGTGCAGTTCCACCCGACCGGCATCTACGGCGCCGGCTGCCTGATCACCGAGGGTGTCCGCGGTGAAGGTGGCATCCTGCGCAACAGCAGCGGCGAGCGCTTCATGGAGCGTTACGCGCCGCACTACAAGGACCTGGCCTCGCGCGACGTGGTCAGCCGTTCGATGACCATCGAGATCCGCGAAGGCCGCGGCGTCGGCGAGCACAAGGACCACATCCTGCTCGACCTGACCCACCTCGGCCCGGGCGTGATCGACGAGAAGCTGCCGGGCATCGCCGAGAGCGCCCGCATCTTCGCCGGCGTCGACGTGCACAAGCAGCCGATTCCGGTCATCCCGACCGTGCACTACAACATGGGCGGCATCCCGACCAATTACCACGGCGAAGTGGTGCAGAAGGTCGGCGACAACGACAATGCCGTGGTGCCGGGCCTGTACGCCATCGGCGAAGCGGCCTGCGTGTCCGTGCACGGCGCCAACCGCCTGGGCTCGAACTCGCTGCTGGACCTGGTGGTGTTCGGCCGTGCTGTGGCCAACCGCTGCGCCGAGACCATCAAGCCGGGCGCCGCGCACAAGCCGCTGCCGGCCGATGCCTGCGACAAGGCGCTGGGGCTGCTGGACAAGCTGCGCCACGCCAACGGCGATACCCCGACCTCGGTCATCCGCGATCGCATGCAGCGCACCATGCAGGCCGACGCGGCGGTCTTCCGCACCAGCCAGACGCTGAAGGAAGGCTGCGAGAAGATGGACAAGATCTTCGACTCGTTCCAGGACGTGAAGGTCTCCGACCGTTCGCTGGTGTGGAACTCGGACCTGATCGAGACCTACGAGCTGAACAACCTGCTGCTCAATGCGGTGGCGACGATCAACTCGGCCGAACAGCGCAAGGAAAGCCGCGGCGCGCATGCGCACGAGGACTTCCCGGACCGCGACGACGTCAACTGGCAGAAGCACACCCTGGTCAGCGTCGACGAGAAGGGCAAGTGCAGCTTCGACTACCGTCCGGTGCACATGTACACGTTGACCGACGACGTGTCCGTGGTGCCGCCGAAGCCGCGCGTGTACTGATCCGACCCCGCCTACCATGCAATCCGCGCCCACGGGCGCGGGCCGCCTGAGCCAACGAGAGCAGCCATGGCCGAGTTTTCACTCCCCAAGAATTCCAAGATCACGAAGGGCAAGCACTTCCCCGTCAAGAACGGCGGCAAGAACGTGCGCACCTTCAAGATCTACCGCTGGAGTCCTGACGACGACAGCAACCCGCGCACCGATACCTATGAAGTCGATCTGGACGCCTGTGGCCCGATGGTCCTGGACGCCCTGATCAAGATCAAGAACGAGATCGACCCGACCCTGACCTTCCGCCGCTCGTGCCGCGAAGGTATCTGTGGTTCGTGCGCCATGAACATCGACGGCACCAACACCCTGGCCTGCACCCGAGCCATCTCGGACTGCGGCAAGAAGGAAGTGCCGATCTACCCGCTGCCGCACATGAACGTGGTCAAGGACCTGGTTCCGGACCTGACCCACTTCTACGCGCAGTACGCGTCGATCAAGCCGTGGATCCGCACCCAGACCCCGGCACCTCCGGACCGCGAGCGCCTGCAGTCGCCGGAAGACCGCAAGAAGCTGGACGGCCTGTACGAGTGCATCCTGTGCGCCTGCTGCTCGACCAGCTGCCCGAGCTACTGGTGGAACGGCGAGCGTTACCTCGGCCCGGCGATCCTGCTGCAGGCCTACCGCTGGATCATCGACTCGCGCGATGAGGACACCGGTGCGCGCCTGGACGATCTGGAAGATCCGTTCAAGCTGTACCGCTGCCACACCATCATGAACTGCGCCCGGACCTGCCCGAAGGGCCTGAACCCGGCACTGGCGATCGCCGAGATCAAGAAGCTGATGATGGAACGCCGCGCCTGATACACGGCGCAGGGTAGTTGCATGACCCCAGTAGAGCCACGCCATGCGTGGCTTTGCTGTATCTGGAGAAACACGATGGAAGAAGACGTTCTGCTGAAGAAGCTGCGCTGGCGCTGTCGCCGCGGCATGCGTGAGCTGGACCAGCTGTTCGGCCGCTACCTGGACCACGAGTGGAGCACTGCGCCGACCGAAGAGCGCGAGGTTTTCCTGTTCCTGCTCGACTGCGAGGACGATAAGTTGTGGCGCTGGTTCATGGGCTACGAGGCCTGCCCGCATGCGCACGCGATCCCCCTCATGCAGAAGATCCTCGCCCTCAAGCCTTGAGTGGCGCCCCTCGCGGCTGCAGGCCGCCGCCCAGTTGGCGGTGCTGCTGGCTGCGCCGTGGCTGCTGCGCGCATCGGATCTGCCTTCACGGCTGCTGATGCCCGCAGTGGTGCTGGCCTGGTGCACGGGCCTGGCCGAACTGGCCTGGCGCCAGCGCAGGCCGCGCGTGCAGGTGCTTCTGCCGCCGCTTCCCGAGCCACTGCAGGTGGCCGGGCAGGACGTTGATACGCCACGGCTGGTGGTGCGTGGCCCATGGCTGTTGTTGCTGTGGCGTGAGGATCGGCGCCGCCAGCGCCTGCTGTTCTGGCCGGATGTGCTCGATTCCGGGCAGCGACGTGAACTGCGACTGGCCGTGGCCGCACGCGCCGTTTCCCGTCAGCCCCGGACGATGGCACCATAAGCTGAATTGACCGGCGTGCCTGCATGTTCAAACCCATTCCCGTGGCCATTGGCCTGCGCTACCTGCGCGCCAAGCGCCGCAACGGCTTCATCTCCTTCAT
Source organism: Stenotrophomonas maltophilia D457 (assembly GCF_000284595.1). Classification (GTDB taxonomy): domain Bacteria; phylum Pseudomonadota; class Gammaproteobacteria; order Xanthomonadales; family Xanthomonadaceae; genus Stenotrophomonas; species Stenotrophomonas muris. Next base: position 1,912,085 of record NC_017671.1, read on the forward strand.
CTCGATGGCATCGATCCTGGGCATCGCGCTCGGCGTTACGGTGCTGATCACCACGTTGGCGGTGATGAGCGGATTCCAGAAGGAAATCCGCAGCCGCCTGCTGCAGATGACCGCGCACACCACCATCAGCCGCGACGGCGAGCCGATGCCGGACTGGATGCGCGTCGTCGACGTGGCCCGCGAGGATCCGCGCGTGGCCGGTGCCGCGCCGTACATCGAGATCCAGTCGATGATCAGCGGCCCGCGCGTGCAGGGTGCGATCATCCAGGGCATCGATCCGGCGCTGGAGCCGAAGGTATCGGTGATCGACAAGAAGGTCACCAAGGGCAGCTATGCCAGCCTGACGCCGGGCAGCTTCAACCTGCTGCTGGGCAAGGAACTGGCGATCTGGCTCGGCGTCGACGTCGGTGACCAGGTGCTGGTGACCTTCGCCGAAGTGCAGGGCACGCCTGCCGGTGCCGTGCCGCGGATGAAACGCTTCACCGTCAGCGGCATCTTCGAGGCCGGCTACAACGAGGTCGACCGGGGCGTCGGCTTCGCCAACATGCAGGACCTGGAGCGCGTGCTGCGCAGCGACGGCGCCACCGGCGTGCGGCTGAAGCTGCACGACATGGACCGCTCGCTGGAAGTGGGCGTGGACCTCGCGCAGAGCCTGGGTGGTGCCTACCGCGTGAGTGACTGGACCCAGCAGAACGCCAACCTCTACCACTCGCTGCGCATGGAGAAGGTGGTGATGGGCATCCTGCTGTCGCTGATCATCGCCATGGGTGCGTTCAACCTGGTGTCCTCGCAGGTGATGCTGGTGACCGACAAGCAGGCCGACATCGCCATCCTGCGCACCCTCGGCCTGACCCCGGGCGGGGTGATGCAGGTGTTCATGGTGCAGGGTTCGCTGATCGGCATCTTCGGCACGCTGGCCGGCCTGATCGGCGGCATCACCCTGACCCTCAACCTGGAACGCATCCTGGGCGCCATCGAAAGCGTGTTCAACGTCAAGCTGCTGCCGGAGGATGTGTACTACATCACCGGCCTGCCGACCGACATGCAGACCGGCGACGTGGTGGCGATCACCGTGGTCGCGCTGCTGATGAGCTTCCTGGCCACCCTGTATCCCGCCTGGCGGGCGGCACGCACCCAGCCGGCGGAGGCCCTGCGTTATGAATAAGGTCTTCAACCGCGGCGATGAGGTGATCCGCGCCGAAGCACTGGGCAAGACCTACGCCGAAGGGCGCATGCAGACCCCGGTGTTCGATGGACTGGACCTGACCGTGACCGCCGGCGAAACCGTGGCGATCATCGGTGCCTCCGGTGCCGGCAAGAGCACGCTGCTGCACCTGCTGGGCGGGTTGGATATTCCGACCGCAGGCGAGGTCTACGTGACCGGCCAGCGCATGTCCGCGCTGTCGGACACCGCGCGTGGCCTGCTGCGCAACCAGGCGTTGGGCTTCGTCTACCAGTTCCACCACCTGTTGCCTGAGTTCACCGCGCTGGAAAACGTGATGATGCCGGTGCTGCTGGCCGGCACTGCCGTGGCCGAAGCGAGCAGCCGGGCCACCACGCTGCTGGAAGCGGTCGGCCTCGGACATCGCCTGGACCACAAGCCGGGCGAGCTGTCCGGTGGTGAGCGCCAGCGTGCCGCAGTGGCCCGTGCGCTGGTCAATCATCCGGCCTGCGTGCTCGGTGACGAGCCGACCGGCAACCTGGATGACCGCACCGCGGGCACCGTGTTCGAGCTGATGCTGGAACTCAACCGCGCGCGTCATACCAGCCTGGTGCTGGTTACCCACGACCGCAGCCTGGCGAGGCGCCTGGACCGGGTGCTGGAGCTGCGCGAAGGTCGCCTGCACGCGCTGGCCCACGCCGACGTCTGAGCGGCCGGCAACGGCCGCCTCCCGGCGCCTGAACGGGTTTACCTGCCCTCGCGCCGGCCGCACATCGGCCGGCGCATGATCGCAGCAGGTTCCCCGAGGAGATCGCCATGAAGACCCCGATCCTGATCGCCGGACTCTGCCTGGCGCTGGCCGCCTGCGCGACCACCGGCCGGCTCAGCAGTACCGAGAAACTGGATCTGTACCGCGCCCACGCCGGCGCGCCGCAGAACGACATGCAGTTCTTCGGCAGCCTCAATGGCTGGACCGAACTGGGTGACAGCGCGCTGGCGGTGTGGACCCGGCCGAGCGAGGCTTACCTGCTGGAACTGAGTGGTCCGTGCCCGGACCTGTCGTACGCCACCGCCATCGGGTTGACCAGCAGCATGGGCCGCGTGTCATCGCGTTTCGACAAGGTGCTGGTGCGCGACCCGACCGGTGGCCCGCGCATGCCGTGCTTCATCAACAGCATCCGCAAGCTGGACGTGAAGGCACTGCGTGCCTCCGAGAAGGAGCTGCGCCAGGCGCAGGTGCAGGAGCGCGAGGAAAATACGAAATAGCGCGGTAGTGCCGGCCGCTGGCCGGCAACCTGGCATCTGCGCGATGCCGGCCAGCGGCCGGCACTACCTTTGGGTCAGGCTTCCGGGGTGAAGCCGGCAGGCTTTTCCGCGTCCTTCTCGAACAGGAACTTGACCAGTTCGCCCTCAAGGAATGCGCGATGCTCCGGGGTGCGCGGCGACAGGCGGTTTTCGTTGATCAGCATGGTCTGGTGCGCGAGCCACGCGGCCCAGGCCTGCTTGCCGATGTTGTTGAAGATGCGCTGGCCCAGTTCGCCGGGGTAGGGCACGAAGTCCAGGCCCTCGGCATCGCGTTGTTCGTACTGGCAGAAGACGGTTCGGGACATGGTACTCACTCGTGGTTGCGGGGTTTCTTGGGCGTTCGTTTCGGCGCCTTGACCGTGGCGCCATCGAGCAGCTTGCGGATGGGGGCCGGCAGGCCCAGCGCGGGCAGTTCGTCGGTGGCGACCCAGCGCAGCGTGGGTTCTTCCACGCGCAGGCCGTGCACCTGCCGCGACAGTACCTGCAGGTGCAGCTTGTAATGGCTGAAGGTGTGCTGCAGCACGGGCAGCTCCTCGGCGTCTTCCAGCGAACCTTCGACGTGCGCGTCGAACCAGTCCTGCAGTACGCTGCCGGCCTCGGCCTGCGGCAGCGTCCACAGCTGCGCCCAGATGCCGGTGTCCGGCCGCTTCTGCAGCAGCACGCGCTGCTGGGCATCGCGCAGCAGCAGGGCCACGGCTTCGCGCTCGGGCAGGGTCTTGCTGGGCTTGGGCGTGGGCAGTTCGGCGGTACGGCCTTCGCGGCGCGCCACGCACGCGTCCTGCAGCGGGCAGATCACGCAGGCTGGCTTGGCGCGGCTGCACACCGTCGCACCCAGGTCCATCTGCGCCTGGGTGTAGTCGGCCATGCGCCCGGCCGGCACCTGCGCCACGTGCGCCTCGGCAATCGACCACAACTGTTTCTCGATGGCCGGCAGGCCGGGAAAGCCGTCGATGCCGTGGTAACGGCTGAGCACGCGCTTGACGTTGCCATCGAGGATCGCGAACGGATCGTTCCAGGCCTGGCTGAGGATCGCACCTGCGGTGCTGCGGCCGATGCCGGGCAGGGCATGCAAGGCATCGAAATCGCGCGGCAGGTCGCCGTCGTGCAGTTCCACGCAGCGCTTCGCGGCGGCATGCAGGTTGCGTGCGCGGGCGTAGTAGCCGAGCCCGGCCCACTGCGCCATCACCGCGTCATTGCTGGCGGCGGCGAGGTCGGGCAGCGTCGGGAAATGCTGCAGGAACCGCTGGAAGTACGGGATGACCGTGGCTACCTGGGTCTGCTGCAGCATGATTTCCGACAGCCAGACCCGATAGGGGCTGCGTGGGTGCTGCCAGGGCAGGTCGTGGCGACCATGGTCGTCGAACCAGTGCAGCAGGCGGGCGACGAAACCGTCCCGTTCTGCAGTTTCGGCGCTGGCGTGCGGCTGGCGGGGCATTGGAGTTCCAGAGAGGCAGCCACCCGTGGGGTGGCTCTACCAGGCTGCGGTAGAGCCACGCCATGCGTGGCTGCGCGGTGTATCAGGCGCCCAGCGCTTCGGGCAGCAGGGCGTCGACGAACGCTTCCGGATCGAACACGCGCAGGTCTTCCGGGCGCTCGCCGATACCGGCAAAGCGGATCGGGATGCCGAACTCGCGGGCCAGCGCGAACACCACGCCGCCCTTGGCAGTGCCGTCCAGCTTGGTCACCACCAGGCCGGTCACGTTCACTGCGGCATTGAACTGGCGCAACTGCGACAGCGCGTTCTGGCCGGTGGTGCCGTCGATCACCATCAGCACTTCGTGCGGGGCGGTGGGGTCGATCTTGCCGAGCACGCGGCGGATCTTGCCCAGCTCGTTCATCAGGCCGGACTGGGTGTGCAGGCGGCCGGCGGTATCGGCGATCAGCACCGAGGTGCCGCGGGCCTTGCCGGCCTGCAGCGCGTCGAATGCCACCGAAGCGGCATCGGCGTTCTGCCCCTGCGCGACCACGGCTACGCCGTTGCGCTCGCCCCAGGCCTGCAACTGGGCCACGGCGGCGGCGCGGAAGGTATCGCCGGCAGCCAGCATCAGGCTGTGGCCGTCGTCCTTGAAGCGCTTGGCCAGCTTGCCGATGGTGGTGGTCTTGCCGACGCCGTTGACGCCGACGGTGAGCACCACGAAGGGCTTGGCGTTGCGATCGATCACCAGCGGCTTGGCCACCGGCTGCAGGATCGCGATCAGCTCGGCGCGCAACGCGGCCAGCAGCGCATTGGCGTCGGCGAACTCGCGCGACTTCATGCGCTTGCGCAGGCCCTCGACCAGATCGGTGGTGGCGCCCACGCCGACGTCGGCGGTGATCAGTGCGGTTTCCAGCTCGTCCAGCAGATCGTCGTCGAGCTTGGGGTTGCGCGAGAACAGTCCACCGAAGCTGCGCGCGATGACGCTGTTGCGCAGGCGTTCGCGCCAGCCGGGCTTGCCGGCAGGCGCCGGAACGGCATCGATCGAGGCGGCGGCAGGCAGGTCGTCGGTGACCGGTGCCGGGGTGGGCTGAGGCAGTGGTGCAGGTGCCGGTTCGATGGCCAGGGCCGTCACCGGGGCGACGTCGATCCGGGCGGCCGGTTGCGGAGCGCTCGGAGCGGGAACGACCGGAGCCGGAACCACCGGGGTGGGCTCGAGAGCGACCGGAACGACGGCTGCCAGCGGCGGCTCGGCCGGCGCAGGCGCGGCCGGTACGGCTACCGGTGCTGGCTCTTTGTCCTCGACCGGCGCGGCCGACGGGAACGCCGCCGCCAGCTCTTCAGCCGAGTAGTGCTGGGTCTTGGGTGCCTCTGCTGCGGGGGCATCCTGGGGCTTCTTGCGGCGGAAAAAACTGAGCATTGGCAAAAGGCGCTGAAATCAGGGGGATATGCTACCACTCGGGCCTGTCGGGCCGATGTGGACTCAAGGTCGCGGCCCGCCGGCCGTTAACCGGTCCGGAGGGCTGCGTCGTGCGGCCCGGAGACCGCCATGGACAACGTGATGGGAATTGCCCTCGGCGGGATGCGTGCGTCCCAGCAGGGCGTGCAGGTGGCTGCGCACAACGTGGCCAACCTGGCGACCCCGGATGCCCAGCGCCTGCAGCTGCAGCGCAGTGCTGCCGGGCAGGGTGGGGTGCAGGCCGCGGTGATTCCCGTCGGCGCCGATGCCGGCGCGCCGCTGGGTGACCTGCTGGCCGCGAAAGCCGAGGTGGTGGCCTTCGCCGCCAATGCCGCGGTGATCCGCCGCCAGGACCAGATGCTGGGTTCGCTGCTGGATCGCGACGCCTGAACCCCTTCGGCAGGCGCCAACCGCCGCCCCTGGTGGGTGCCAACCTTGGTTGGCACTCTCCACCCGCGCCGGTAGGTGCCAACCTTGGCTGGCACGCTCGATCCGCCCCGGTAGGTGCCAACCTTGGTTGGCACGCTTTTGGGGCGCCAACCAAGGTCGGCCTCTACCAGAGCACCGCCGGGTAAGCCGGGCCATGCCCGGCGACCACCCTGTCGATCAGGCCGACAGCTCCAGCAGCAGCTTGTTCAGCCTCGCCACGTAGGCACCCGGGTCCTTCAGGCTGTCACCGGCGGCCAGCGCGGCCTGGTCGAACAGCACCCGGCCGAGGTCGTCGAAACGCGCGCCATCGGCTTCGGCATCCAGCTTGGCAATCAGTGGGTGGCCCGGGTTGATTTCCAGCACCGGCTTGCTGTCCGGCACCTTCTGCCCGCTGGCTTCCAGGATCTGGCGCATCTGCAGGCCCAGGTCCTGTTCGCCGATGGCCAGTACCGCCGGCGAATCGGTCAGGCGGTGTGACACGCGCACTTCGGCCACGTCATCGCCCAGCACGGTCTTCAGGCGCTCGACCAGGCCCTGCTTGTCCTTCGCCGCGGCTTCCTGTTCCTGCTTGTCCGCTTCGGTTTCCAGCGCGCCCAGGTCGAGATCGCCACGAGCGATGTCGACGAAGCCCTTGCCGTCGAAATCGGTCAGGTAGCCCATCAGCCACTCGTCGATGCGGTCGGTCAGCAGCAGCACTTCCACGCCCTTCTTGCGGAACACTTCCAGGTGGGGGCTGTTGCGCACCTGGCTGTAGCTCTCGCCGGTCAGGTAGTAGATCTTGTCCTGGCCTTCGGTCATGCGGCCGAGGTAATCGGCCAGCGACACCGTCTGCGCATCGCTGTCGCCGCGGGTGGAGGCGAAGCGCAGCAGCCCGGCCACCTTCTCGCGGTTGTTGTAGTCCTCGGCCGGGCCTTCCTTCAGCACTTGGCCGAATTCCTTCCAGAACGTGGCGTATTGCTCCGGCTTGTCGGCGGCCAGCTTGTCCAGCATGTCCAGCGAGCGTTTGGTCAGCGCCGCCTTCATCGAATCGATGACCGGGCCGGACTGCAGGATCTCGCGCGAGACGTTCAGCGACAGGTCGTTGGAGTCGACCACGCCCTTGATGAAGCGCAGGTACAGCGGCAGGAACTGCTCGGCCTGGTCCATCACGAACACGCGCTGCACATAGAGCTTCAGGCCCTTGGGCGCATCGCGGTGGTACAGGTCGAACGGCGCGCGGCCGGGCACGTAAAGCAGCGAGGTGTACTCCAGCTTGCCTTCGACCTTGTTGTGGCTCCACGCCAGCGGATCGCTGTGGTCGTGCGCCACGTGCTTGTAGAACTCGGTGTACTCGGCGTCGCCGATCTCGGTGCGCGGACGGGTCCACAGCGCGCTGGCGCGGTTGACGGTCTCCCACTCGACGGTGGCGCCTTCTTCGCCACCTTCCTTCGGCATCTGGATCGGCAGGCCGATGTGGTCCGAATACTTCTTGAGGATGCTGCGCAGGCGCCAGCCGTCGGCGAAGTCGTGCTCGCCATCCTTCAGATGCAGGACGATGCGGGTGCCGCGCTCGGCCTTGTCGACGGTGGCGACGTTGAAATCGCCTTCGCCGCGCGAGGTCCAGCGCACGCCTTCACCTGCGGCCAGGCCGGCGCGGCGCGAGGTCACTTCGACCTCGTCGGCAACGATGAAGGCGCTGTAGAAGCCGACGCCGAACTGGCCGATCAGCTGCGAATCCTTCTTCTGGTCGCCGGACAGCTGGCGCAGGAAATCGCCGGTGCCGGACTTGGCGATCGTGCCGAGATGGGCAATCGCCTCGGCGCGACTCATGCCGATGCCGTTGTCTTCGATGGTGATGGTGTGGGCGGTGGGGTCGAAGCTGACGCGCACGCGCAGTTCGCTGTCGCCTTCCAGCAGGGCCGGCTGGGTCAGGGCCTCGAAGCGCAGCTTGTCGGCGGCGTCGGCGGCGTTGGAGACCAGCTCGCGCAGGAAGATCTCCTTGTTGGAGTACAGCGAGTGGATCATCAGCTGCAGCAGCTGCTTGACTTCGGTCTGGAAGCCAAGGGTTTCGGTCTGGGTGGTCTCGGTCATCGATAGGGCTCCATGTGCAATGCCGCGCCAGCGCGTGCGGCCTCGCCAAGGGGTATGGCTGATTGTCCCGAAATCAAGGGGTTGGTCGGCCGGGCGGCGCCCGGCACCTGCAGAGGCCGAAGCAACAGCAACAGCAACAGCAACAGCGGGCTATCCGTGGGATGGCGGGGCGGTGTGGGTTGGCAGGACACGCCGTAAACCCCCCTCCGGGGGCCGGCCCAGCCGCTGGCGGCTGTGCGTTCGGGCGCTTGCGAAGCAGTGCTTCGCAAGCAAAGCGCCCTCACCCATGGGGGCTCGATGGCGCCATCCATGGCGCCAACGGTCCTGCCACCCCACACCGCCCCGCCTCTGACAGATTTCCCGCGGCTGTTGGTAGGTGTCGACCTTGGTCGACACATCTGTCAGACATCGAAATAAATCTGGGGTCAGATCCGTTTTCTGCAGGAAAACGGATCTGACCCCAAGAGCCGTTCCGACAGATCGCAGGAAACTGTCGAAGGCGGGGTGGGTCCGGTTGAGGGGGCGTGAGCCGCATGGATGCGGCGACCGAGCTTACATGGACGTACTTGCAGCGTCCCCCTCAACCGGACCCGCCCCGCCATCCCACGGGGATGCCCGCTGTTGCTGTTGCTTCGGCTTCTGCGGGTGCCGGGCGCCGCCCGGCCGAACTACAATCCCGCTCATGCTGAATTTCTCGAATTCCTCCCGCCGGGGGCGCCGATGAGCGGCCGCGGTGGTAATGACGGCCAGGTCCGCATCATCGGCGGGCGCTGGCGCAATACCCGGCTGCCGGTGCCGACCCTGCCGGGCCTTCGCCCCAGCAGCGACCGCGTGCGCGAAACCCTGTTCAACTGGCTGATGCCCAAGCTCGGCGGGGCCCGCGTGCTGGACCTGTTCGCTGGCAGTGGCGCGCTGGGCCTGGAGGCGGTCTCGCGTGGCGCTGCCCACGCCACCCTGGTCGAGCGCGATGCGCAGCTGGGACGCAACCTGACCGCCGCCGTCGCCAGGCTGCAGGCCAGCGACCAGATCACCGTCGTGCAGGCCGATGCCCTGCGCTGGCTGCAAGGGGCGCAGGCGCAGCAGGCCGACCTGGTCTTCATCGACCCGCCGTTTGCCGATGGCCTGTGGCAGGACGTGCTGGCCCAGCTGCCGCGGCACCTGGCCGCCGACGCCTGGCTGTACCTGGAATCGCCAGCCGGCCACGTGCCGGTGCTGCCGCCGGACTGGCTGCTGCACCGCGAGGGTGGCACCCGCGAGGTGCGCTTTGCCCTGTACCGCCGTGCCACTGCTACACTTTGACCTCATCTGAACATCTGCATCCGCCCATGACCGTGGCCAATCGCCGCATTGCCGTCTACCCCGGCACGTTCGACCCCATCACCAACGGTCATATCGACCTTGTGAGCCGGGCCGCACCGCTGTTCGAAAAGGTCGTGGTCGGCGTGGCGCAGAGCCCGTCCAAGGGCCCGGCGCTGCCGCTGGAGCAGCGCGTGCAGCTGGCGCGTGGCGCGCTGGCCCACCACGGCAACGTCGAGGTCATCGGCTTCGATACCCTGCTGGCCCATTTCGTACGTTCGGTGCAGGGCGGGGTGCTGCTGCGCGGCCTGCGCGCGGTGTCCGACTTCGAGTACGAATTCCAGATGGCCAGCATGAACCGCCACCTGATCCCCGAGGTCGAGACCCTGTTCCTGACCCCGGCCGAGCAGCACAGCTTCATTTCGTCCTCGCTGGTCCGCGAGATCGCGCGCCTGGGCGGCGACGTGTCCGGTTTCGTGCCGGCCGCGGTGCTCGAAGCCCTGCGCAAGGTCCGCGAAGCGAAGTCGGCACAGTCGTAAGCCCCGCTGTACCCGCACCCCATTACGTACACCACCACGCACCATTCCGGGAGGAAACCCATGAACACCACCATGCGCGCGATGCTGATCGCTTCGTTGGCCCTGGCATTCACCGCCTGCAAGAAGGAAGAGGCCGCTCCGGTCGACGAGGCCAAGCAGGCCCTGGTCGCCCCGGCCAAGGACGACGATGCAGGCTGGAAGAAGTACCTGCAGGAAGTGGCGATCCAGAACATGGGCAACATCACCAACAGCCCGTTCCTGTACTACCTCTCGCCGGAATCGGACCCGGACTTCCAGGCCAAGTACGAGCGCCAGACCGAAAGCGCGACCCAGGCCGTGGCCCGTGGCGTGCAGCCGGGCAACATGCTGGCCTTCGGTTCGTCGGCCTCGGGCAAGATGGCTGACATGATCCAGGCCGTGTTCAAGGACGTGTCGCCGGATTCGATGAAGGGCGTGCGCGTCGTCTTCATCGGCCAGTCGGCCGACAACGCCCGCGTGCAGGCTGCGATCCAGCCGACCGGTGCCGAGTACATTTTCGTCGAAGCCAAGTAATACCGAGCCATGGCGGCCATGCTACGGCATGGCCCGGGCGGCATCCTGCAAGGGCGCCGCTGATGACCTGACCGGCCCGCGCGCCCGCGCTGGCCGGTCCTTTGTCCCAGGGCGCGGGCGAGGAGTATCGCCGTGTCGCTGAAAATCAACGAGCTCTGCGTCAACTGCGACGTGTGCGAGCCGGCCTGCCCCAACCAGGCCATTGCGATGGGTGAAACCATCTACGTGATCGACCCTGCGCGCTGCACCGAATGCGTGGGTCATTTCGACGAGCCACAGTGCGTGGTCGTCTGCCCGGTCGAGTGCATCGACCCGGACCCGGAGATCGTGGAAACGGAAGACCAGCTGCTGGCCAAGCTGCGCCAGCTGCAGCACGATCACCCCGAACTCTACGCGGAGCCCCCATCCGAATGAAGACGCTGATCGTCCGCCCACTGTTGCTGCTCGGCCTGCTGCTGAGCCCCATGGCCTGGGCTGACAGCCCGGCCCGTGCCGATCGCCCTGATGGCGCGGCCATTGCCAGCGGCCACGCACTGGCCACCCAGGCCGGCATCGACATCCTGGCGCAGGGCGGCAACGCCTTCGACGCTGCAGTGGCGGTGTCGTCCACGCTGGCGGTGGTCGAGCCGATCAGTTCCGGGTTGGGCGGCGGCGGCTTCTTCCTGCTGCACGACGCGGCCACCGGCAAGGATGTGATGCTGGATGCGCGCGAGACCGCTCCGGCCGCGGCGACCCCGCAGGCCTTCCTCGACAAGCAGGGCAACCTGGACCGTGATCGTTCGGTCAACGGTGCCTGGTCGGCGGGTATTCCCGGCCTGCCCGCAGCGCTGGTCGAGCTGTCGGCCAAGCATGGCAAGCTGCCGTTGTCGGCCTCGCTGCAGCCGGCGATCCGCATCGCGCGCGAAGGTTTCCCGGTGTACGACCGCATGGCCAAGGGCTACGCGTCGCGGCGTGAAGTGATGGAGCGCTATCCCGGCACGCGCGAGGTCTACCTGCGCAATGGCAAGCCGATCGCCAGCGGTGACCTGTTCAAGCAGCCGGAACTGGCGCAGACGCTGGAGCGCCTGGCCGCGGGTGGCTTTGATGGCTTCTACAAGGGCCAGACCGGAAAGCTGTTGCTGGCCGGCGTGAAGCAGGCTGGCGGCAAGTGGACCGCTGAAGAACTGGCCGGTTACCGCGTCAAGCAGCGCGAGCCGATCGTGTTCAACTACAACGGCTGGAAGATCACCACCGCGCCGCCGCCGTCGTCCGGTGGCATCGCGCTGGCCAGCATGCTGCAGATCCTGGAAGGCTGGGACATCAGGAAGATGGACCCGGCCCACCGCACCCACCTGGTGGTGGAGTCGATGCGCCGCGCCTACCGCGACCGCACCTTCTTCCTCGGCGATCCGGACTTCGTGCAGATCCCGCAGAAAGTGCTGACCAGCAAGGATTATGCGCAGGGCCTGCGGGCGACCATCCATCCGGAGAAGGCCACGCCCAGCGACCTGCTGTCGGGCAACCCGACGCCGCTGGAAGATGACGAAACCACGCACTTCTCGATCATCGACCGCGACGGCAACCGCGTCGGCGCCACCCAGACCGTCAACCTGCTGTATGGCTCGGGGCTGATTCCCAAGGGCACCGGCGTGCTACTGAACAACGAGATGGACGACTTCGCGCTGAAGCCGGGCACGCCCAATGCGTTCGGCGTGATGGGCTATGAGGCCAATGCGCCGAAGGCCGGCAAGCGCATGCTCAGCTCGATGACGCCGACCTTCATGGAGAACGCCGACAAGGTCGTGGTGCTGGGCACCCCGGGTGGCAGCCGCATCATCACCATGGTGCTGCTGGGCATCCTCGGCTACGACGACGGCCTGGATGCACAGCAGGTTGCCGCGCTGCCGCGCTACCACCACCAGTGGCTGCCGGACCTGATCGAAGCCGAGGACGATGCGTTCGACGCGGCGACGGTGAAGCAGTTGCAGGCGATGGGCCACAAGATCGACCTGCCGGGTGACGTCGCCGCAGGCGGCCGCGGTTCCAGTCACGTGTGGGGCAACCTGCAGACCGTGGAATGGGACCGCAAGGCGAACAAGCTGTTCGGCGGCAGCGACCCCCGCAACCCGGTGGGCAGCGCCCAGGTCGTGCCGGCACGCTGATCCGGTAGCGCCTGCTGCTGGCCGGCAATCCGGCCGATTACCGAAACCCCGCCTTTGCCGGCGGGGTTTTCTGTTTCCTTTCTAGCGATTATTTAACGGGCCGGCGCCGATAATCGACGCATGAAACTCTGGTCTATTCGTGGAAACTCGCAGCGCCTCGATGGCGGTGCGATGTTCGGCAACGCACCGCGTGCGTTGTGGGAAAAATGGGCGGCGCCGGACGAGCTCAATCGCATCGAGCTGGCCTGCCGCGCACTGCTTGCCAGTCCGCTGGAAGGCAAGACCGTGCTGTTTGAAACGGGTATCGGGGCGTTCTTCGATCCGCGCATGCGCGAGCGCTACGGCGTGCAGGAAAGCCAGCACGTACTGATCGATTCGTTGCGCGAAGCCGGCTTCGAGCACGAGGATATCGACGTGGTGGTGCTCAGCCACCTGCACTTCGATCATGCTGGCGGCCTGCTGGCGGCATGGAGCGAAGGGCGAGAGCCGGAACTGCTGTTCCCCAATGCGACTTATGTGGTCGGTGCGCAGCATTGGCAGCGCGCCGTGCAGCCGCATCCGCGCGACCGTGCCAGCTTCATTCCGGAACTGCCGGGCCTGCTGCAGGCCAGTGGCCGGCTGGAAGTGGTGGACGGGGAATACTCGAAGGCACTTGGCCGCAGCGTGCGCTTCAGCTACAGCGACGGGCATACGCCGGGACTGATGCTGGCCGAGATCGTCGGTCACGCGCATGCCGGCGAAAGTGCGCATGGTGGCGTGGTGTTCTGTGCCGACCTGATCCCGGGGCGCTCATGGGTACACGTGCCGATCACCATGGGCTACGACCGCAACGCCGAGCTGCTGATCGACGAGAAGCGGCAGTTCCTTGAAGACAAGCTGGCGCGCAACGTGCGGCTGTTCTTCACCCACGACCCGCAGGTGGCGCTGGCGCAGCTGGGCCGTGATGACAAGGGACGTTTCGTGACCCTGCACGAACAGGGCGAGCTGAAGGCGCGCGCCCTGGGGTAATGAAAAGGCCGGGCAATGCCCGGCCTTTCACTGATGGTGGCAGATCCACGCCATGCGTGGATGGCGTTCGATCCGGACGCGACGATTATGACGACTTCAGGCAGCTGCTCATGAAGGTCTTGCGCGCATCACCGGCCAGCTTCTTCGCGCCCGCGTCAGCGTTGCACTTGCGCATCCGTTCCTGCTGCGGATTGACCGCCTTGGTCTCGGCGGCGTGGCCGCTGAGGCAGGAGCTCTGCGCGGTCTTGTAGGCATCACCCTTCAAGCCCTTGTTCTTGGCCGAGCATTCGGCCATGCGCTGCTGCTGCGGGGTGGCGGCGTTGGCAGCCAGGGGCAGGCCGACCAGCAGGACGGCGGCCAACAGGAAAGAGGCTTTCATCGGGAGCTCCAAGGGTGGCGGGTGCGCGGAGCATTTGCTTCGGGCCGGCAAGGCCACGTGAAGAATCACGCCAGTGCCGCGCCTGCTTGCGGCAACGTTCAGACCGGCGTATTACTTAGCCATATGGGTAAGTATTATCCTGCCATTGAAGACGTCTTCCAGGCACTGGCCGACCCGACCCGTTGCGCGATCGTAGCGGCGCTGGGGCAGGGGCCGCGCACGGTGTCGATGCTGGCCGAACCCTTCGGGATGGCCTTGCCCTCGCTGATGAAACACCTAGCCGTGCTGGAGCGCAGCGGCGTGGTGCGCAGCCACAAGCAGGGGCGCACACGCACCTGCGAACTGGTGCCGGCGCGGCTGGGCCAGGCCGAACAATGGCTCGCAGAACAGCGTGCGGCTTGGGAAGCGCGTTCCGACCGCATGGTCGATTTCGTCGAAACCCTTCACCGACAGGAGCAGGCCCATGGCCGTAGACGCAGGTAACAACCCCGACACCGATCTGGTGATCTGCCGTGTGCTGAACGCACCGCGCGCCGCCTTGTGGCGGGCGTGGACCGACCCGGAACTGCTGCGCCAGTGGTGGTGCCCGAAGCCGTGGACCACCGAGGTACGCGCATTCGACCTGCGCCCCGGCGGGGCCTTCCACACCTTCATGCAGGGCCCCGATGGCGGCAGCAGTGACAATCCGGGCAGTTTCCTGGAGATCGTGCCGCAGCAGCGCCTGGTGTTCACCTCGATGCTGGGTGCGGGCTGGCGACCGCAGTCACCCTGGCTGGGCTTTACCGCCGTGATCACGATGGAGGACGAGGGGCAGGGCTGCCGCTACACCGCGCGGGTGATGCACCCGGACAAGGCCCTGCGTGACCAGCATGAGCAGCTGGGCTTCTTCGACGGCTGGAACACCGCCATCGACCAGCTGGAAGCCTTCGCCGCCGGGCTGTAGGCCGGAATGCGGGGTGGAGGGGTCAGGGCCCTTTCTGCGAAAGGGGTCCGACCCCCGCGATGTTGGGGTCGGATCCCTTTCGCTGTGAAAGGGCTCTGACCCCGGTTCACCGGATCAACCGACGCGGGTACCGAAGATGCGGTCGCCGGCGTCGCCCAGGCCCGGCAGGATGTAGCCCTTGTCGTTGAGCTGGGCATCGATGGCTGCGGTGTAGATCTCCACGTCCGGGTGCACGGCCTTGACCGCTTCGATGCCTTCCGGCGCGGCCACCAGGAAGATGCCCTTGATGCGGCGGGCACCGGCACGCTTGAGCATGTCGATGGTGGCGATCAGGGTGCCGCCGGTGGCCAGCATCGGGTCCAGGATCAGCGCGTCGCGCTCTTCCAGGCGGCCGGTCAGGCGCTCGAAGTAGGGCACCGGCTGCAGGGTTTCCTCGTCGCGCTGCAGGCCGACCACGCTGACACGGGCCGCCGGGATCAGCGACAGCACGCCGCTGAGCATGCCCAGGCCGGCACGCAGGATCGGCACCACGGTGATCTTGGCGCCGGCAATACGCTGCACCGTCACCGGGCCGGCCCAGCCGGGCAGGGTGTGCGGCTCGGTGTCCAGGTCGGCGGTGGCCTCGTAGGCCAGCAGCGTACCCAGCTCGTTGGCCAGTTCGCGGAAATCCTTGGTGCTGAGCGCAGCGTTGCGCATCAGGCCGATCTTGTGCTGCACCAGCGGGTGGCGCACTTCGACGATCTTCATGGTCGGGAAGGGGGAAAAGGAGAGAGGAGGCCATTTTGCCGGATTGGCGTGTCGAACCCCAAACCGGGCCTGGATCTGATCTACATGAAATGTGCAGGCGCATGTCACGGCCATGCAACCTTGCGGACATACCGTGCAGACCCATTCTTAACAGGAATGGGGATTCCCAGTGCATATCAAGACTCCGTTGGCCGTTGCCATCACCCTGACCCTGGCGATGGGGGCCGCGGCACCGCTGCAGGCTGCCGGGCAACAGGCGGTAGCCGCTACCGGCGCCGTGGCGGCCGACGCGGTAGACCTGGACCGTATCGAAGTGCGCGCCCAGCTCGAATCGCAGATCCGCGCGGTCGACCTCAAGCGCAGCAGCGACGCCATCGAGGACGCGGTGTCCTCCGATGCCCTGGGCCAGTATCCGGACAAGAACGTGGCCGAATCACTGCAGCGCCTGCCGGGCGTCAGCGTGACCCGCGACCAGGGCGAAGGCCGCTTCGTGGTCATTCGCGGCCTGGATGCCAATCTCAACAGCGTCAGCGTGGATGGCATCGCCATCGGTACGCCGGAAGATTCCAGCCGCGCCGCGCCGCTGGACGTGATCCCATCGGACTCCACCGAGCGCCTGCGGGTGGTCAAGTCGCCGACCCCGGACATGCCCGGTGATGCCATCGGCGGCGCCGTGCTGGTGGAATCGGCGTCGGCCTTCGACCGCGACGGCCGCAGCCTGCGCGGCAAGATCGAGGGCAGCCACCAGCAGCTGTCCGGCGAGACCAGCCCCAAGGCCGCCTTCAACTACAGCGAAGTGTTCAACGACACGTTCGGCGTGGCGCTGGGCGTGAATTACCAGAAGCGCCGGTTCGAGTCGGACAACACCGAAGTGGAGTACGACGGCGAGGACGATGCCGCCCCCGGTGACGTGACCGCGATCAACCTGCAGCACCGCAAGTACGAGATCGAGCGCAAGCGCATCGGTGCCAACCTCAACCTCGAC
Organism: Stenotrophomonas maltophilia D457; assembly: GCF_000284595.1. Lineage (GTDB taxonomy): Bacteria > Pseudomonadota > Gammaproteobacteria > Xanthomonadales > Xanthomonadaceae > Stenotrophomonas > Stenotrophomonas muris. Next base: position 1,928,514 of record NC_017671.1, read on the forward strand.
TGGCGCCCCAACGAAGACAGCACGTACTACCTGCGCACGCTGTACAGCCAGTTCGACGATGCGGAGACCCGCCAGCGCGTGATCTTCAACTTCGACGACGCGAAGATGGTCAAGACCGGCACCGACCAGTACCGGCTCGATGGCATGCCGAAGGACTCGATCGACAAGCGCATGCGCTACCGCACCAAGAAGGAGAACACCTTTGCGGCCAGTCTTGGTGGCGAGAACAAGCTGACCAACGCCGTGGTCGATTACCGGATCGGCTACACCCGTACCGAAGAGCGCGTGAACGACGAGATGGAGGCGCGCTTCAAGCTCAACGGCAAGGCCTTCAATGGCACCCTGGACCAGAGCAGCCGCCTGCCCAGCTACAGCTTCGACAATCCGCAGTGGCTGGACAACGGCAACTACGCGTTCGACCGCGTCGTGCTTTCGCCCAAGCAGGTGAACGACAAGGAACACAGCGCGCAGGTCAACGTGCGCTTCGACGGCGACAGCAGCAGCATCAAGTTCGGCCTGCTCGGCCGCTGGCGCGACCGCGACGTGAATGTCGATGAGCGCGAACTGCGCGTCGGCCCGAAGGTGGTGCTGTCGAGCTGGACCACCTCTTCGCCGGAGCATCGCCACGGCAACATGGGGGATGGCATGGACTCGGCTGCGATGCGCGCGTTCTGGGCCGCCAATGGTGGCCAGTACAGCGCCCGCCCGCAGGATGTCGGCGGCAATGCGATGACGTCGCTGGAAGAGGATTACGTGGCCAGCGAGGACATCTTCGCCAGCTATGCCATGGGTACCTGGGATGTGGGCGCGCTGCGCATCATCGGCGGCGTGCGCGTGGAGAACACCCGCTTCAAGGCAGTCGGCAACCAGGTGGACGTGGCCGCCAACGGCCGCAGCTTCACCGTCACCCCGCGCGTGGCCAACAGCAGCTACACCAACGTGCTGCCGGGCCTGCATCTGCGCTATGACGCGGCCGATGACTGGGTGCTGCGCGCCTCGGCCAACAATACCGTATCGCGCCCGTCCTTCGGCGACGTCTCGCCGCGCGTGGGTTACAGCCGCGGTGACGAGGAAGTGCGCCTGGGCAACCCGGAACTGGATCCGTACGAATCGAAGAACATCGACCTGTCGGTGGAGAAGTACATCGGCAGCAGCGGCATCGTTTCGCTGGGCCTGTTCCACAAGTCGATCGATGGCTACATCGTGGAGACCGTGCGGACCAATGATCCGGCCTACGGCGGATTCGACGTGACCCAGCCGATCAATGGTCGCAAGGCCACCGTGCGTGGCGCGGAATTCAACTGGCAGCAGCAGCTGGCCTTCCTGCCGGAGGGCCTGGATGGCCTGCTGATCGGTGCCAGTGGCACCTGGCTGGACACCACGTTCGATGCCGGCATCAAGGGACGTGAGGGCGAGGACTTCACCCTGCCGCGCGCTTCCAAGCATGTCTACAGCGCACACATCGGCTATGAAAAGTACGGTGTAAGCACGCGTCTGGCGGCCGTGTACCGCAGCGAGTATCTGGACAGCATCGGCAAGGGGCGTGCATTCGACATCTACGTGGCACCCAACACCCAGCTCGATTTCTCGCTGGACTACAAGTTCACCCCGCGCGTGAGCATGTACTTCGAAGCGCAGAACCTGCTGGACAAGCCGCTGGAGCTGTACCAGGGCACCCGCTCGCGCACCCTGCAGATGGAAGAGTACGGCCGCACCTATGCGCTGGGCCTGAAGGTGGCGCTGTGATGGGGCGTGGCGTCACTGTCCTGGCCGCCGCGCTGGCGGCTACGCTGGTCGCCGGCTGCACGCCGGCCACCGGCAACGATCCGGTTGCGGGAGCGGCCGCGCCGGCCGCCAATGGCGAGCGCGTGGTGAGCACCATCGCCGAAGCGTTCCTGTCACCGATGACCCCGGCCGACAACATCGACTCGCCGGCGGCCTGGCGCGCGCCGGACGGCGCGCTGTGGCTGATCGCCACCGCCAAGGCCACCGACAAGCTGGTGGTCTACGACGGCAGCACCGGCCAGCACCTGCGTGACGTCGGCAGCAGCGGCACCGCACCGGGGCAGTTCGACCGCCCAAACGGCATCGCGGTGACCGACGACCTGCTGTGGATCGTCGAGCGCGACAATCACCGCGTGCAGGTGCTGAGCCTGCCGGACTTCGCGCCGCTGGCGACCTTCGCTGCGGACGACCTGCGCAAGCCGTACGGTCTGTGGGTCGACCGCCGTGCCGATGGCTACAGCGTCTACGTCACCGATTCCTGGGACAACGGCGAGGATGCGCAGGGGCGTGACATCCTGCCGCCGCTGGCCGAGCTGGACGAGCGCGTGCGCCAGTACCATGTGACCCGCGACGGCGCGAAGGTCGAGGCGAAGCTGGTGGCCAGCATCGGCGATACCACCGAGGCCGGTGCACTGCGCGTGGTCGAGTCGATCTGGGGCGACCCCGAGAACGACCGGCTGCTGATTGCCGAAGAGGACGAGCGCTACGCCAGCGAGTTCAAGGTCTACACCCTGGCGGGCCGCTTCACTGGCACCACCTTTGGACGCGACGTGTTCAAGGCCCAGGCCGAAGGCGTGACCCTGCGCACCTGCGGCAAGGACGGCTGGTGGATCACCACCGAACAGGGCAAGCAGCGCAGCGTGTTCCACCTGTTCGACCGGCACACGCTGAAGCCGGTCGGCGCGTTCCAGGGCAATACCGTGGCCAACACCGATGGCATCTGGATGATGCAGCAGCCCAGCGCGCGCTTCCCACACGGTGCGCTGTATGCAGTACATGACGACCAGGGCGTGGTGGCCTTCGACTGGGAGAGCATCGCCAAGCAGCTGGCGTTGCCGCTGGAGTGTGGCGCATGAGCGGGCAGTGCGTAATGCGCGCGCTGGCGCTGGGCCTGCTGCTGGCGCTGCCGTCGCTGTCGTTCGCGGCGGCCGAACCGAATACCCAGGTGCCGGCAGGTAGCCGCCACTACGCGGCGACGACGGTGCCGGACCGCATCGTCGCCTCGCCGGCGGTTGATTCCAGCCATGGGTTCGCCGTGGCCTGGCGTACCGACGACAGCGTGCAGGCGCCGCTGCTGGAAATCGCGCTGGCCGCAGATTCGCCGGCCATTGAAGGCATCCGCCAGGTGCGTGCGACGACCCGCGCGCTGCAGACCGAGAACGGTCTGTCGCACCACCATCGGGCAGATATCGATGGCCTGCAGCCGGATACCCAGTACGTCTACCGTGTGCAGGGCAATGGCAGCTGGAGCGCCTGGAACCAGCTGCGCACGCTGGCCAGCGCCGATCAGCCGCTGACCCTGCTGTACTTCGGCGATACCCAGAACAAGAACGTCAGCCATGTCAGCCGCGTGGTGCGTGCCGCGCAGAAGGCTGCGCCGCAGGCGCGCATGAGTCTGTTTGCCGGTGACCTGGTCAGCGGAGGCGACAACATGGATGACAGCGAGTGGGGTGAGTGGTTCGCTGCGACCAGTTGGCTGGCGCAGGAAACGCTGGTGGCGCCGGCCATCGGCAACCACGAGTACTTCGAGGAATTCGAGGACACCCCGCAGGAGCGCCGCGTGCTGGGCCGCCACTGGCCGGTGACGTTCGCGCTGCCGGGCAATGGTGCCACCGCCGCGCAGCAGACCAGCTACTGGTTCGATGCGCAGGGCGTGCGCGTGGCCGTGGTCGATGGCACATCGGCACTCGACCTCGGCACCGCCAAGGCGCAGGCACAGTGGCTGGACAAGGTGCTGACCGGCAATCGGCAGGCGTGGACCATCGTGCTGCTGCACCAGCCGTTCTACTCGCCGCGCGAAGGGCGCGAGAACGCCGCGTTGCGTGACGTGCTGCTGCCGGTGGTACGCCGCCACAACGTCGATCTGGTGCTGCAGGGCCATGACCACACCTATGGCCGCCGTGGCGAAGGGCAGGCCGCGACGCCGCAGTATGTGGTGACCGTGGCCGGACCGAAGCAGTACCGCCTTTCCGACGAAGCGCGCAGGACGATGGACCCGGTGGCCGAGGACACCCAGCTGTTCCAGGTGCTGAACATCGACCCGCAGCACCTGCGCTATGAAGCACGCACCGTGACCGGCCGTCTTTACGATGCCTTCGAATTGCGTCGTGATGCCAAGGGTGGAAAGCAGCGCACGGAGCTGACCGAAGGCCGCATTGCTCCGCGCGACTGCCCGCGCGCGCAGACCGCCAAGGGTCGCGCCGACCGCTGCTGGGAATGAGGAGACGCCGATGACCACACCCCGCCGCATCATTCCATTGGCTGCCATCGGCGCGTCCCTGCTGTTGCTGGCCAGTGCGGTAACCGCCGCCGATACCGTGCTGCATCCCTTCCTGGTCGCCCAGCCGGCGCAGGCCCCGCAGGAGGTGAACCTGGCGGTGGAGATCCCGGCCGGCAGCTTCACCAAGTACGAGATCAAGGAAGACGGCCTGGTGCACGTGGACCGCTTCCAGTCGATGCCGGTCGCCTATCCGGCCAACTACGGCTCGATGCCGCGCACCCTGGCCGGCGACAACGATCCGCTGGATGCACTGGTGTTGACCCGCGAACCGCTGCATCCGGGCGTGATCGTGCGTTTCCGGCCGATCGGTTACCTGAAGATGATCGATGGCGGCGAGCACGACGAGAAGATCATCGGGGTGCCGACCGACAAGGTCGACCCGACCTACGCCAGTATCCGGGACCTGGCGGACCTGCCGGAGGCCGAACGGCAGCGGATCGAAGCGTTCTTCCGCGTCTACAAGGACCTGCCGGCCGGGCGCAACCCGGTGCAGCTAAATGGCTGGGGCAACGCCGCCGAGGCACGGTCAGTGATCCGCGAGGCCATGCAGCGGTTCAAGCGCTAGAACCCCGCCGTGGGTGGGTGGCCGGACGCGCGCATCACCTTCACCGCCCCTGGCTATCATGTCCGCCTTCCACAACGAAGGCGGTGCATGTGTCGGTAGCGTTGGTATGGTTCCGCCGTGATCTGCGGCTGCAGGACAATCCGGCCCTGCAGGCCGCGCTGGATGCGGGTCACGACGTGGTGCCGGTCTATCTCCACGCGCCGCACGAGGACGGCGAGTGGTTGCCTGGCGCGGCCTCCGATGCGTGGCGCCACCGTTCACTGGGTGCCTTGGACGCCGACCTGCGCACGCGCGGTTCGTCGCTGGTGCTGCGTAGTGGTGACAGCCTGCCGGCCCTGCAGTTGCTGATCGGGCAGACCGGCGCCGAGGCGGTGTACTGGAACCGCAAGTACGAGCCGGCCACCCAGGCACGCGACGCCACCATCAAACGCACGCTGCGCGAGCAGGGCATCGACGCACAGAGCTGCAATGGCAGCCTGTTGTTCGAGCCCTGGGACATCGCGACACAGCAGGGTCAGCCGTACAAGGTGTTCACTCCGTACTGGCGCAACGTACTCAGTCATTGGCGCCTGCCGACGCTGAGTGCCGCGCCGAAGGCACTGACCGCGCACTCGGTCGACGGCCTCGCATTGGACGAGCTGCGGCTGGCGCCCACGCTGGACTGGGATTCCGGCTTCTGGGAGCACTGGCAGCCGGGCGAGGCCGGCGCGCTGGAGGCGTTGTCCGTGTTCGAGGACGGCGCGTTGCGCGGTTACCGCGAGCAGCGTGACCTGCCGGACCGGGTCGGCACCTCGCGGCTGTCGCCGCATCTGCATTTCGGCGAGATCGCACCGTGGCGCATCGCGCATGCGCTGGAGAGATTGCGCAGTGCCGGCACTGACGCCGACATCGACGGCTATCTGCGGCAACTGGGCTGGCGCGATTTCGCCTACCACCTGTTGCATCACTTCCCGAAGACGCCGACCGACAACCTCAATCCGCGTTTCGACCGCTTCCCTTGGGCCACGCCCACTGCAGCGCAACTGCATGACTGGCAGCGCGGCAACACCGGCGTGCCGATCGTCGATGCGGGCCTGCGCGAGCTGTGGCACACCGGTTACATGCACAACCGGGTACGGATGATTGTTGCCAGCTACCTGTGCAAGCACCTGCGTGCGCACTGGCTGCAGGGCGCGCGCTGGTTCTGGGACACCCTGGTCGATGCCGACCTGGCCAACAACACGATGGGCTGGCAGTGGGTGGCAGGCACCGGCGCCGACGCGGCCCCGTACTTCCGGGTGTTCAACCCGGTCACCCAGGCCGAGAAGTTCGACCCGCAGGCGCGCTACATCAGCCGCTGGGTGCCCGAACTGGCGGCGCTGCCGGTGAAGGCGCGCTTCGCGCCGTGGCAGCATCCGCTGCTGCTGGCGGCGCATGCCCCGGGCTATCCGCGTACGCCGCTGGTGGATCTGGCCGCCGGCCGCGATGCTGCGCTGGCCGCCTACCGGCAGACGGGGGCTGGGTAAAGCGCGGGCTGAGCGTTCCAGTCAGTTAGCTGAACGCGGCCCTGTTGCCGCGACCGATCATCATCCCGACATCGCATCGGGCTGTTTATTCTCTCTGCGCCCGTAAGCCGCCGACCCGACCGGAAAACAAGGAGAACCACATGATCCGCAACACCACCCGCAACGTCGCACTGGCCCTGATGAGTGCGGCCGTCCTGTCGGCCTGCGCCACCGGCGGCTCCTATGTGCAGAGCGACCAGTACGGCAACCCGACCGAACAGCAGAACCGTACCGGCCGCAACGCGCTGATCGGTACCGCCATCGGTGTGGCTGCCGGCCTTCTGACCGGTGACAGCGCCACCGAGCGTCGTCAGCACGCACTGATCGGTGCCGGTATCGGTGCGCTCAGCGGCGCCGCCGTCGGCCAGTACCAGGATCGCCAGGAACGCGCGCTGCGCGAGCGCACCGCCAACACCGGCATCGATGTGCAGCGCCAGGGCGACAACATCATGCTGAACCTGCCGGACGGCATCACCTTCGACTTCGGCAAGGCCACCCTGAAGCCGCAGTTCTACGGCTCGCTCAACGGTGTGGCCGGTACGCTGCGCGAGTACAACCAGACCATGATCGAAGTGGTGGGCCACACCGACAGCATCGGCAGCGACGCGGTCAACAACCGCCTGTCGAAGGAACGCGCCGATTCGGTGGCGCAGTACCTGATCGGCCAAGGCGTGCAGAGCGTGCGCATCGAAACGCTGGGGGCTGGCAAGTCGTATCCGATTGCCGACAACAGCACCGATGCCGGCCGTGCCAAAAACCGTCGCGTTGAAATCCGCGTGATTCCGCTCAAGCAATAACGCGTAGCGTTGTTGCTTGAGCCGGTCCGGCCATCGGCCGGAACGAAAATGCCGCCCTTGCAGGCGGCATTTTTGTGGGTGCCGAGCTTGCTCGGCACGCCGACAGCGTTCCCGTTCGCGGCTTCTCCGAACGGCGCCGACCAAGGTCGGCATCTACCGAAAGCCACGCAGCCGGAACGAAAATGCCGCCCTTGCAGGCGGCATTTTTGTGGGTGCCGAGCTTGCTCGGCACGCCGACAGCGTTCCCGTTCGCGGCTTCTCCGAACGGCGCCGACCAAGGTCGGCATCTACCGAAAGCCACGCAGCCGGAACGAAAATGCCGCCCTTGCAGGCGGCATTTTCTGTAGGTGCCGAGCTTGCTCGGCACGCCGATAGCGCTTCCGGTTGCGGCTTCTCCGAACGGCGCCGACCAAGGTCGGCATCTACCGAAAGCCATCGGCCGGAACGAAAATGCCGCCCTTGCAGGCGGCATTTTTGTGGGTGCCGAGCTTGCTCGGCACGCCGACAGCGTTCCCGTTCGCGGCTTCTCCGAACGGCGCCGACCTTGGTCGGCGCCGTTCCAACCGCAGTCGAGCATGGCTCGACTCTACAGAAGCCGGTTACACCGTCGAGGCGGCGACCTTCTCCAGGATGCGCTTGCCGCTGCTCTCCAACGCCGCGTCTTCCTGGGCCTTCTGCTGCTGTGCCAGCTTCGCACCCGGGCACTGCGCCAGCATGTAGTTGGCGTCGAAGTTGAGCTTTTCCACCAGGAAATCGACGAACGCCCGCACCTTCGGCGAGACCAGGCGGCCACCGGCGAACACGGCGTTGAAGTCCACTTCCGGGCCGGTCCAGCCGGCCAGCACGCGCCGTACCATGCCGGACTCGACGAACGGCTTGGCCATCACATCACCGGTCAGCAGCAGGCCTTCGCCACACACCAGTGCACCATTAAGCGCAGACATGTCGTTGGCGGTCATCAGCGGGGTGACCGGGAAGTCACGCAGCTCGCCGCCGTTCTCGCCCAGCTGCCAGGTGAAGCGCGGTGAATTGCCAGTGTGATACGGCTTGCGCATCGCCAGGATGCGATGGAACTGCAGTTCTTCCGGATGCAGCGGCTCACCATAGCGCTCGATGTAGGCCGGGCTGGCGAACACCTGCGTGCGCAGGCTGCCCAGCTTGCGCGCGACCAGGTTGGAATCGGGCAGGGCGCCCACACGCAGCGCCAGATCCGCTTCGCCGGCAATCAGGTCCAGCTTCTCGTTGCCCATGTGCATGTCCAGGCGGATTTCCGGATACTGCGCATGGAACTGGCCCAGCAGCGGGGCGATCCAGGTGATGCCGATCGAATAGGGCACGGTGAAGCGCAGCCAGCCGCGCGGGCCGGACTGCAACTGGCTCACCGCGCTTTCGGCTTCTTCCAGCTCGCGCGCGATGCGCTGGCAATGCTCGTGGTAGATCGAGCCGGCTTCGGTCAGGCCGAGGCGGCGGGTGGTCCGGTGCAGCAGCCGCGCGCCCAGGCGCGTTTCCAGCTCCTGCACTTTGCGGCTGACCGTGGTCTTGGGCAGGCCGAGCGATTTGGCAGCGGCAATGAAACTGCCTTGCTCGACCACCTTGACGAAGATCAGCGTCTCGTTGAGATCGTGGGACATGGTCGGGGATCCTGGACGTCGGGGATGGGACAATCGTGACAGAACGATTGGACCGGGAGCGGGATGATTATTCCCCTTAATCAGGACTAATCAAGTAAAGGTTTGAGGTCTATCGTGGCGCCATTCGTGAAATGGAGCCCCCTCGCCATGAGCCTGCGCAACATTCTTGCCCGCTTCCGGCATGTCGGCCAGAACACCCTGGACCTGGCGATGACCGTCGAAGCCCGTCCGAGTTCCTTGGTACACAAGGACTTTCGTGAGTTTACCGCGCCCATGCGTCAGCAGCGTGGCGGTGCCATCCGCCTGGCCCCGCACAAGGGTGACCGGCTGCGCCGGATCGGGACTATCCCGGATTTGGGAGGAAATGTCCCGTGAATGGGATACTGACGCCCGAAGTCCTGGTCCTCGGCGGCACCGGTGCCGTCGGCCAGGGCGTGGTCGGCGCATTGCTGGAAGCCGGCAGCCCGGTGCTGGTGGTTGGCCGCGACCCGGGTCGGCTGGCGGCGCTGCATGAGCAGTTCGCCGATGAGCCTGGCTTGGAGACGCTGCTGGGCTCGCTCAGCGATGACGGCTCGGCACGTGCCTTGGCCGAACGCATCGCGCAGCGCCCGCGTCCGCTGGCGGCGGTCATCGCCGCAATGGGTGGGCCCTACCGTCGCGGCCGGGTGACCGACCGCAATGGCGATGAGCTGTTGGGGGCGATGCAGGCCGACCTGATGCCGCACGTGCACGCGGTGCGTCACCTGCTGCCACTGCTGCAGGACAACGTGCATGCACGCCGCTACGTGATGATCGGCAGCCCCGCCAACGCCAAGCCCTGGGCGGGCTACGGCGAGACCTCGATCACCACCGCCGCGCTGCGCATGTACGCGCAGGTGGTGCACCAGGAAGCGCAGGCACTGGGTGTGCGCGCGCAGATGCTGGAAGTCTGCAGTCCGGTGTGCACCCCGGCCAACGCGGCCAATGCGTGCATCGAGTGGCCAAGCTCGTTGCTGGTCGGTCGTCGTGTGGTCTCCCTGCTGGACGGCTGCCGCGACAACCGCGCCATCGTCCGCTGCGACAGCAGCGATGCCGAACTGCCGCGCGGCCTGCTGCACCTGGATGTCCCTCCACTGTGGCGCGATACCGCGGGCATCGCTTGACCTCGACCATGGTTGAGGTCGCAGTATGCGCCGCCGATTTTTGCAACACGTTCTCATATAGCTGTACCACCCCTCCGTACGGATGCATGCCATGACTTCCCCCAATACCACCCCACATCGTTTCGGCCATCGCATCGCGATGGTCGGCGTGTCGATCCTCGCCGCGGCCGTGCTTGCGGCCTGCAGCGGCGGCCATGCCGAAGAGGCCGGTGCTCCGCCGCCGCCGCAGGTCAGCGCCGCGCCGGTGCTGGTCAAGCAGGTCAGCCAGTGGGACGAGTTCAGCGGCCGCGTCGAAGCGGTGCAGAGCGTTGAACTGCGCCCGCGCGTGTCCGGCTACATCGACAAGGTCAACTACGTCGAAGGCCAGGAAGTGAAGAAGGGCGAAGTGCTCTTCACCATCGACGCGCGCAGCTACCAGGCCGAGTACGATCGCGCGGCCGCCGAGCTGGCCCGCGCCCGCACCCAGGCCACGCTGGCCCGCAGCGAGTCCGAGCGTGCCAAGCGGCTGTCCGAGCAGCAGGCGATCTCCACCGAGACCGCCGAGCAGCGCCGCGCGGCTGCCGACCAGTCCGGCGCCGCCGTGCAGGCCGCGCAGGCGGCGCTGGACGCAGCCCGCCTCAACCTGGAGTTCACCAAGGTGCGTGCACCGATCGATGGCCGTGCCGGCCGCGCGATGGTCACCGCCGGCAACCTGGTCACCGCCGGCGACAGCGCCAGCGTGCTGACCACGCTGGTCTCGCTGGATACCGTGTTCGTCTACTTCGATGCCGACGAAAGCACCTTCCTGCGCTATGCACAGATGGCACGCAAGGGCGAGCGCCCCAGCGAGCGTGACAGCGCGCTGCCGGTGAAGGTCGGCCTGTCCGGCGAAGAGGGCTACCCGCATGCGGGCAAGGTCGACTTCCTCGACAACCAGGTGGCCCGCAGCACCGGCACCATCCGCGTCCGTGCGCTGCTGGACAACGCCGACCGCCAGTTCACGCCGGGCCTGTTCGCCCGCGTGCAGCTGCTTGGCAGCGGCCAGTTCCAGGCCATGCTGATCGATGACAAGGCCGTGCTGACCGACCAGGACCGCAAGTACGTCTACGTGGTAGACAAGGATGGCAAGGCCCAGCGCCGCGACATCCAGCTCGGCCGCACCGCCGACGGCCTGCGCATTGTCGAGCACGGCCTTGCCGCCGGCGACAAGGTGATCATCGACGGCGTGCAGAAGGTCTTCATGCCGGGCATGCCGGTGCAGGCCAAGGCCGTGGCGATGCAGCCGCAGGCTGCGCCGGCACCGGGCCGCGATGCCACCGCCGCCCTGAACCACTGATCCGCCGGCTCCTGATCCGCGTCCCCGCTTAGCTGCCGGCGCCAGCGGCAGCCTTCCCTGCCTTCGTCATCCCGGCGAGGGGCAGGGTGGCTGTTGCCCGCCGGACGCCTTTCCCAGGAATTCCTCCATGGACTTTTCCCGTTTCTTCATCGACAGGCCGATCTTCGCGGCGGTGCTGTCGATCGTGATCTTCGCCGCAGGCCTGATCACGATTCCAATCCTGCCGATCAGCGAGTACCCCGAAGTGGTGCCGCCGTCGGTGGTCGTGCGCACGGTGTATCCGGGCGCCAACCCCAAGGTCATTGCCGAGACCGTCGCCACGCCGCTTGAAGAAGCGATCAACGGCGTCGAAGGCATGATGTACCTGAAGTCGGTTGCCGGCTCGGACGGCGTGCTGCAGATGACCGTCACCTTCCGCCCCGGTACCGATCCGGACGCGGCGGCGGTGAAGGTGCAGAACCGCGTGGCGCAGGCGCAGGCGCGCCTGCCCGAGGACGTGCGCCGGCAGGGCGTGACTACGCAGAAGCAGTCGCCAACCTTCCTGATGGTGGTGCACCTGACCTCGCCGCAAGGCAAGTACGACACCCTGTACCTGCGCAACTACGCCCGCCTGCACGTCAAGGATGCGCTGGCGCGTATTCCGGGCGTGGGTGACGCGCAGATCTTCGGTGGCGGCGACTACGCCATGCGTGCCTGGCTGGACCCGGACAAGGTGGCTTCGCGTGGCCTGACCGCCAGCGACGTGGTGCGTGCCATGCGCGAGCAGAACGTGCAGGTTTCGGCGGGCCAGCTCGGCGCCGAACCGTTGCCGAACAGCCAGTTCCTGACCCTGATCAACGCCCAGGGCCGCCTGAAGAGCGAAAAGGAATTCGGCGACATCGTGCTCAAGAGCGGCACCGATGGCGAGATCGTGCGCCTGGCCGACGTGGCCCGCCTTGAACTGGGTGCCGGTGACTACACCCTGCGCTCGCAGCTGGATGGCAAGAACGCGGTCGGTATCGGTATCTTCCAGTCGCCCGGTGCGAATGCGCTGGAGATTCGTGACCAGGTCATCTCGACGATGGACGAGATGCAGAAGACCATGCCGGCCGACGTGAAGTACGAAGCGGTGTATGACACCACCATCTTCGTGCGCGACTCGATCAAGGCCGTGGTCTCCACGCTGCTGGAAGCCATCGCCCTGGTGGTGCTGGTGGTGATCCTGTTCCTGCAGACCTGGCGTGCCTCGATCATCCCGTTGATCGCGGTGCCGGTGTCGGTGGTGGGTACCTTCGCCGCGCTGTACCTGCTGGGCTTCTCGATCAACACGCTGAGCCTGTTCGGCCTGGTGCTGGCGATCGGCATCGTGGTCGACGACGCGATCGTGGTGGTGGAGAACGTCGAGCGCAACATCGAGGAAGGCCTGTCACCCACCGCGGCGGCCCACCAGGCCATGCGTGAAGTGTCCGGCCCGATCGTGGCGATCGCGCTGGTGCTGTGTGCCGTGTTTGTGCCGATGGCCTTCCTGTCCGGCGTCACCGGCCAGTTCTACAAGCAGTTCGCAGTCACCATCGCCATCTCCACGGTGATCTCGGCGATCAACTCGCTGACCCTGTCGCCGGCCCTGGCCGCGCGTCTGCTGAAAGCCCATGGTGCTCCGAAGGATGCGCCGAGCCGCCTGATCGACCGCCTGTTCGGCTGGGTGTTCCGTCCGTTCAACCGCTTCTTCAAGTCCAGCTCGGAGAAGTACGAGCGTGGCGTGGCCCGCATCCTCGGCCGTCGTGGCGCGGTGTTCGTGGTCTACGCGATCCTGCTGGTCGGTACCGGCGTGATCTTCAAGCTGGTGCCGCCGGGCTTCATCCCGACCCAGGACAAGCTGTACCTGATCGCCGGTGTAAAGCTGCCGGAAGGTTCGTCGATCGCGCGCACCGATGAAATGCTGCGCAAGGTCGCCAAGATCGCCCAGGAAACCGATGGCGTGGCCCACACCATCTCGTTCCCGGGTCTGAACGCGCTGCAGTTCACCAACACGCCGAACACCGGTGTGGCGTTCATCCCGCTCAAGCCGTTCGCCGAGCGCCATGGCCGCACCGCCGCACAGATCAATGCCGAGATCAACCAGAAGATCGCCGGCCTGCAGGAAGGCTTCGCGTTCGCGATGATGCCGCCGCCGATCCTCGGCCTGGGCAACGGCAACGGCTACCAGATGTTCATCGAGGACCGTGGCAACCTGGGTTACGGCGCGCTGCAGAATGCGGTGCAGGCAATGCAGGGCACCGTTGCGCAGACGCCGGGCATGGCCTTCCCGATCAGCAGCTACCAGGCCAACGTGCCGCAGCTGGATGCCGAAGTGGACCGCGTCAAGGCCAAGGCGCAGGGAGTGCAGCTCACCGAGCTGTTCGACACCCTGCAGACCTACCTCGGTTCGGCCTACGTCAACGACTTCAACCAGTTCGGCCGTACCTGGCAGGTGATCGCCCAGGCCGACGGTCCGTTCCGCGAGACGGTCGAGGACATCGGCAAGCTGCGTACCCGCAACGACCGCGGCGAAATGGTGCCGATCGGTTCGATGGTCACCATCAAGCAGACCTTCGGCCCGGACCCGGTGCTGCGCTTCAATGGCTATCCGGCAGCAGACCTGGCCGGTGAGGCTGACCCGCGCCTGCTGTCCTCGGCCGAGGCGATGAACAAGCTGACCGAGATCGCCGGCAAGGTGCTGCCGGTGGGCATGACCACCGAATGGACCGACCTGAGCTACCAGCAGGCGACCCAGGGCAAGGCGGCCTTCATCGTGTTCCCGGTGGCGATCATGCTGGCCTTCCTGGTGTTGGCCGCGCTGTACGAGAGCTGGTCGCTGCCGCTGGCGGTGATCCTGATCGTGCCGATGACCCTGCTGTCCGCGCTGTTCGGGGTGTGGCTGACCGGTGGCGACAACAACGTGTTCGTGCAGGTCGGCCTGGTGGTGCTGATGGGCCTGGCGTGCAAGAACGCGATCCTGATCGTCGAATTCGCCAGAGAGCTGGAGATGGGCGGCAAGGGCATCGTTGAAGCCGCGCTGGAAGCCTGCCGCCTGCGTCTGCGCCCGATCGTGATGACCTCCATCGCCTTCATCGCCGGTACCGTGCCGCTGGTGCTGTCGCACGGCGCGGGTGCCGAGGTGCGCTCGGTGACCGGTATCACCGTGTTCGCCGGCATGCTGGGCGTGACCCTGTTCGGCCTGTTCCTCACCCCGGTGTTCTACGTGGCCCTGCGCAAGTTCGTCACCCGCAACGGCGGTGGCCAGCTGGTGCAGCACGGCGAGCCGACCATCCACCACTGACATGGAACCCCGTCGCCGCCGGTCACTGGCCGGCGGCGGCTTTCCACCCACAAGGCATGCATCCATGAATACCCATCAGAACAAGATCGCGCTGGTCACCGGCGCCACCCGTGGCATCGGCCTGGAAACCGTGCGCCAGCTGGCCCAGGCAGGTGTGCATACGCTGCTGGCCGGTCGCAAGCGCGATACGGCGGTGGAGCTGGCACTGAAGCTGCAGGCTGAAGGCCTGCCGGTCGAAGCCCTGCAACTGGACGTGACCGACGCGGCCAGCATCGCCGAAGCGGTCGAGCAGGTGCGCCAGCGTCACGGCCGCCTCGACATCCTGGTCAACAATGCCGGCATCATGATCGAGAACCCGGCGCAGGCGCCGTCGGAGCAGTCGCTCGACACCTGGAAGCGTACCTTCGACACCAACGTGTATGCGCTGGTCGCAGTAACCCAGGCATTCCTGCCGCTGGTCAAGCAGGCCAAGTCCGGGCGCATCGTCAACGTGTCGAGCATGCTCGGCTCGCAGACCCTGCACGCGGATCCCTCATCGGGCATCTACGACTTCAAGATTCCCGCCTACAACGCGTCCAAGGCCGCGGTGAACAGTTGGACCCTGAGCCTGGCCTACGAGCTGCGCAACACCCCGATCAAGGTCAATACCGTGCATCCGGGTTACGTGAAGACCGACATGAACGGCGGCAACGGCGAAATCGAAATCGCCGAAGGCGCGCGCTCCAGCGTGCAGATGGCGCTGATCGGCGAATCCGGTGCCAGCGGCAGCTTCACCTACCTGGGCGAGGTGCTGCCATGGTGATCCGCACGTTGGCGATGGCCGTCTCCAGCCTGGTGCTGGCAGGCTGTGTCAGCGTCGGCCCGAACTACAAGGCCCCGGTGCAGGAACCGGTGGTCCTGCAGAGCGCACAGCAGCCGGTCTTCAGCACCGTTTCGCCGGTGGCCAGCTGGTGGGCGCAGTTCGATGATCCGGTGCTGGAACAGCTGGTGCATGGCGCCCTGTCGGACAACCTGGACCTGCGCGTGGCCGTGGCCCGCGTCAGCCAGGCCCGCGCGGTGTTCGTCGAAAGCCGTTTCGACCAGGCGCCGCACATCACCGCTGGCGGCAGCTACGACCGCCGCAAGCAACCCGATCCGCAGCTGGGTGGGCAGCGGGTGTTCAGTGAAAGCTACCAGCTCGGCTTCGACGCCGGCTGGGAGCTGGATCTGTTCGGCCGCAAGCGCCGTGCCGCTGAGGCCGCACGCGCCGACCTCGGTGCCGAGCAGGCCAACCTGGCCGATGCGCAGGTACTGGTCGCCGCCGAAGTGGCACGCAATTACTTCGAGCTGCGCGGAACGCAGAAGCGCATCGCGGTGGCCCAGCACACGCTGGAAAACCTGCGCGATACGCAGAAGCTGACCGAGGCGCGCTGGGAACTGGGCGCGGGAAGCGAGCTGGATGTGCAGAGCAGCCGCGCCCGCCTGAAGGCGATCGAGGCCGACATCCCGTTGCTGGAAGTGGCCGAGGCGCAGTCGCGCAACCGGCTGGCCGTGCTGCTCGGCCAGCGCCCGGAAGTGCTGACCGACATGCTCGCGCCGCACGACGTGCCGGCCTTCGCCAAGGCGCTGCCGCTGGGCGATACCCGCGAACTGCTGCGCCAGCGCGCCGACGTGCGCGTGGCCGAGCGTCGCCTGGCCGCTGCGACCGCACGCGTGGGCGTGGCCACCGCGGACCTGTTCCCGCGGTTGTCGCTGTCCGGCTTCGTCGGGTTCCTCGGCGGCGATGCCAGTGGCCTGGTCAATGGCAACAACAAGGCCTGGTCGCTGACCCCGTCGCTGAGCTGGGCAGCATTCGACTTCGGTACCGTGCGTGCACGCCTGCGTGCCAGCAAGGCTGAAGCCGAAGGCGTGGCCGCGCAGTACGAGCAGGCCGTGCTGCTGGCGCTGGAAGATACCGAGAACGCGCTGACCCGCTATTCCAAGCAGCAGGCACGGCTGGCGATCGTGGTCGAGCAGGCACAGGCCGCACGGCGTGCCGAATCACTGGCACAGATCCGCTATCGCGAAGGCTCGGAAGACTTCCTGACCCTGCTGGATGCGCAGCGCACGCAGTTGGCGGCCGATGACGCCCTGGCGGCGGCCGAGTCCGAAGTCAATGTCAGCGTGGTGGGCGTGTACAAGGCGCTGGGCGGCTGGGGGCAATCACCGCAGCAACCGAGCGTGGCGCAGGTGCAGTAACCGCAGGGGACGGAGGCAGTGGCTTCCGTCCCCTCCTGCTTTCAGGGCCACTGATTGGCCGGCACCTCGCGCTCGCGCATGCGCACGATGCAGAAGCGATGGCCGGTCGGTGCTTCCATCACCCACCAGCGTTTGACGAAGCCTATCCGGCGCGCGCCGAGCTTCTCCAGGCGATCGGCCTCGGCATCGATGTCGTCGCTCTCGATGTCCAGGTGCACCCGTGACGGGTGATCGACCCGCTGGACTTCCACGTTCAAGCCCGCCGGTGCACCCAGCAGGTCGGCATACTCGGCGCCCCCTTCGACACGCGCCGCCTGTGCCTGCAGGCCGAGCGCGGCGGCCCAGAAACCGGCACCTGCGTCGGCGGGAAGGTCCTGGCAGTCGATGATGAATCCCGCCAGCCGGCTCTGGTGGGCCATGTCCTGCTCCGCAGTTCGGGGGAGGAGGCAGGGTAACGCGATGCGTTCCGCGTACATCTTCACCTTCGTGACGTTTCTGACTCTGCCGGAATGCCGGCCCGACGTGTAACAAGTGGGTCAGGCACTCGGGAGGACAGGCGATGGCGGATGGAAGGCGGGATACCCAACGGATGTTGTTCGGCGATCCGGGTCCACCCGGTGCGGGTCTGTCAGTGGCGGTCGTGGTGCTGCTGGTGCTGGCGACGATGGCGGCGGCGGTCGGTTTCCTGCGCCTGCAGGATTCGATGTTGGGGCTGGGCCTGATTGGCGTGGCCGTGTTCCTGGCGATCGGGGCCCGCATCTGCCAGGCGCGCGACCAGCATCAGGCGCTGTATCGCCTGCTGTCGCGGCAGCCACCGCCGTAGCGGCGGCTGCCGTGGCTGCTCAGTGCCTGGGCCAGTCCAGTTCGACCACCAGCGGGAAATGATCCGATGGCAGCACGCCACCGATGCGGCGGTCATCGGTCAGGAAGCTGCGCGCATGGAAGCCGCGCACCAGGACCCAGTCCAGCTGCACGGTGGCCTTGCCGGTGAAATCGTGGAAGGTCAGCCGCGGGCCCTGCGGAGCCTTCACCTGGGTACGGGTGTCCTGCAGCACGCGGGTGAATGCCTTGTAGGTGTCGCCGCCGGGTTCGCTGTTGAAGTCGCCGGTCAGCACGACGGGCAGATCGGCCGGCAGGTTGGCCACGCGCTTGCCGATCAGTTCGGCACCCTTGACCCGCCGCGGCTCGTCTTCGTCGCGGTAGGGCAGGTGGGTGTTCATGAAGTAGAAGCGGCGGCCGTCGTCGATGCGGCGGAACAGCGCCCAGGTGACCATGCGTGGATACAGGTTGCCCCAAGTGATGCTGCCGGGCACATCGGGCGTATCGGACAACCAGAAGTTGCCTGATTCCTCGATCGCCAGCACCTTGCTGTCGTAGAACACGCCCATGTGCTCGTCGCCGCTGCCGCCGCGGCGGCCCTCGCCGAACCAACGGTAGCCGGGGAGGTGTCCTGCCAGGTACTCGGCCTGCTCCTGCACCAGTTCCTGGGTGCCGATCACCGCCGGGTGCGCATCGAGGATGACCTTCACCATCGCGTCGCGACGGTCGGGCCAGCGCTTGCCCGGCTCGGTATCGGCCGGGGTGCGCACATTGAACGACATCACCTTCAACGGCGCGGGGGCTGCGGCCCAGGCGCTGGTCGCAGGCAGGGCAAGCGCCAGCAGCGCAGACAGTACAGGGCGACGGAAACGCGACAACATCGTGGAATCCCTCCATTCCATGAAAACGGTTTCATGGAGCATCGCACGGATTGCCTGTTCATGGCTGTGCGCGCGCTGGCGGTATCCGCCGGTCGCCGCGGCGTATTCAGCAGGGCCTTTGACAGCGCATTGACCCGCCCGCGCGGGCCTGCGTGCTAGAACGGCGCTGCCGGCCACTGAACCCGGCACCGCAGCAACCATCAACGGAACCACAAGGAGCTGTGCCATGACACGATTGATTCGCGCCCTGCAGGTGTCGCTGAACCTGCGTTCGGACAATTCCACGCAGTGCATCCGTTCCAAGTATCGCTACTGGAATATCTTCTGACCGGAAGGACTCCACGTATTCGATGACATCGCCAGGGAGGGTCGATGATCTTCCCTGGCATTGGAGGCAGGGCATGGATGAGCGTGCAGCGGATGCGGAAGTGGTTTCCATCGACGACCTGCTCGAACGCGTGCGTCGCGAAGGGCCGGTACTGCGCTTCAACAATGATGT
This sequence comes from Stenotrophomonas maltophilia D457, assembly GCF_000284595.1. Taxonomy (GTDB): domain Bacteria; phylum Pseudomonadota; class Gammaproteobacteria; order Xanthomonadales; family Xanthomonadaceae; genus Stenotrophomonas; species Stenotrophomonas muris. Next base: position 1,947,507 of record NC_017671.1, read on the forward strand.
CGTCGGCATCTTTGATCCGGCCCTGGCGGTCAGGATCGACAAGGCCAACACCGACCAGCACACCGTACCGGATTCACTGATTGATTTTCTCGGGCTGCGCAGTGGCAGGGACCCTGTTGCGTGGCGCGAGGTGCGGGCGTTGCTGAGCGAGCAGGCCGGGCGGCTGGCCAGTCCCGGCCACATGCGCGACCTCTACACGCGCATGCACGGCTTCCTTGCCCAGCGCGCGGACAGGCCGCATGACCTCAGCGAACTGAGCTGGTGGACGATCTCGCAGTCGCTGTTGCCGATGCTGATCGACGGCCTCAGTCGATCCGACGTCGATGCGCTCATCGGTGAGCAGAAGACCCGATACAACGCCATCGTGCTGCAGAACTTCTCATTCTGGCGGCGGATCATCGACTTCCATCTTTCCCGCCGCGCGGCGCGCACGGTGTCGCGGCACATCCGGCGTCGTGCGCGCCAGACCGTGCCGCGCGAGGACTTCCTGCAATCCCTGCTGCCGCTGGTGCAGCGGGTCGGGGTGGATCGCGTGGCCTATCTGGTGTCGATGGTGCTGGCCGGCATGTCGGGCCTGCCGGGCATCACGGCGGCCAGCCTGCTGTACGCGATGTACCGATTTCCGCACTGGCAGGCGCGTATCCGCGAGGAAACCTCGGCGCTGAGCCTGGAGCAGTTGTATGCGCTGCCGATCAAGTCGCTGCCGTGCACGTCGCGTTTCGTCAAGGAAACCCTGCGGCTGTGGCCGGGACTGTTCGCCCTGCATCGTCCGGCCTCGCACGATATCGATATCGAGGGCGTGTGCATCCGCAAGGGCGGGGCATACGAGTTGTCGTCCTACTTCCAGCATCATTCGCCGGAGTACTGGCAGAACCCGGACAGCTTCGATCCTGATCGCTGGTTGCCGGAGCGACGCCAGGCCAACAAGGGCGCCTACGTGCCCTTCGGATTTTCCTCGCGGGCCTGCATCGGCAGTGCGGTCGGCCACGCGCAGCTGCTGCTGTTCTGCGCATTGGTGACCCGCGATTTCGAGTTGACGGTGCAGGATGAGCCCACGCCGTGGATGCAGCTGGAAGGCTTTGCCATTCCGGTCGATTTCATCGGTACGCTGACGCCGCGGCACGCCTGACAGCATCTGTACTGCCTGGCTCAGTCTTCAATCTCGCCACGGCGGCCTGCCGCGCGCACCGCCTGCGCGGTGGTGGCCACGCCGAGCCGTTGTCGCGCTCGCCGCAGGTGGTTCTCCACCGTGCGTGCAGACAGCCCCAGCGTGGCCGCGATCTCCGCCTGGCGCCGTCCAGCGGCGACCCAGCGCAGCACCTCGCGTTCGCGTGCGCTCAACGCGCCTGCGCGAACATCCGCGGGCGCCTCGGCGAGCTGGCGCGCCGCACGGAAGGCTGACGTTCCGACCATTTCCAGCAGCAGGCGCGCGCTGGCGGATGCATCAATCGAGGTGCCGGCGAAACTGACCGCACCCTCCAGGCCGGTCGGGCCGAACACCGGAACCTGTAATCCATGCAGGCCATCGCCGCGCGGCTGCTTCACCACCTGATAGCGTTCGCCGCGCACGCCCTGGCGCTTGCTCCAGAAGAACGGCGCATTGCTGTCCAGTACATGGCGGTTGACCGGGCAGGCATGCAGGTAGCGGGCAAGTCCGGTATCGCTGCCGTCGCCGAACCAGTCACCCTCGATCCAGTACACGCGCTGCGCGTCGCGTTCCAGCCCGGTCCCGGTGGCAAACACCAGCAGTCGATCGTAGCCCAGGGGTGAGGCGGCGGCGCGCAGCACGCCGCCCACCGCGGGCAGTGACCGCGCCTGTTCCAGTTCCAGCAGCGCGGGCACCAGCGCAGGCATGTGCTCAGCGCCCCGCCAGTGCATCGAGCAGCGTACGCGCGGCCAGCTTGCCCAACGCGTTGCCGGCCAGCGGACTGTCGCCGGTCAGCAGCAGGCGATCCTGCAGCACGCTGCCATCAACCCCCTCGTTGACGATCTGCACGCCCTGCTGCGCCAGGCGTTCACCGAAGAACCAACGCAGCTGCCCCGGCATGTAGCCGATCTCCGGTGTCTGCCGGTCCATTGCGTCGGGGAAGGCGCAGATGCGGTAACCACGGAACAGCGAGCCACCGTCGGCTTCGTCGACGCCCGCCGCCAGCAGCGCCGCCGGGCCATGGCAGAGCGTGATGATGTGGCGCTGCCCGGCCATGGCCCACTGCAGCGTGGCCTTCACCGCCGCGCTCTCCGGCAGGCCGATCAGTGCGCCGTGGCCACCGGGAATGAAGATGGCGGCATAGTCCGAATCGGCTCCCAGGCCGGCCACCACCTCATCCAGCTGCAACGGCTGGCGGAAGCGCGCCTCATAGCGTTCGTACAGGGCGCCGATCTCGCGGTCCTCGCGCGGGAAGGCCCACCACTCGAACTTCACGGCGTTGCCGGACAGCGTCGCCACGTCGATGTCGAAGCCGGCCTTGTCCAGGTGGTACATCGGCAGCAGGGTTTCCACCGGGTGGTTGCCGGTGGAGAACAGGTGGCCATTGGCGGTCGGCAGATAACGCTCGTCGGCGGCGATCATCAGCACCTTCCAGCGGCCATCGCGGCGTGCATCCGGATAGTCGGCCCCGGACAGGTCGCTCTTGGGCGAGGTGAACTGCGAAAGCGAGTACGGCGACGGGAAGAAGGCATCGCGCTCGGCCGGATCGGGGCTGGGCTGGCGGCTGGGCTCTTGCGTGTTCATGCGGACCTCCGTTGGGGGAAAGTGAGCCCAGCATAGGAGGCCGCGTGCGCAGGCGCGATGAGGGATTCCCCTCAATGGACCACCACCCGGATGCTGCATCGCGCCACCGGCCCGGTTGGACAGCGGGATTATGTCGTGTTATCTAGCCGGTGCCGGGATAATCCCGGCATAACCACACAGCAAGCAAAGGAATGAAAATGAAAAGATTCGCCCGAGCATTGCGCGTCACTCTGAATATCCATCCGAACGAGAAGAGCAGTGTGTGGAATACCTGGCCGCTCTGGGTCGAGTTCTGATCCTGCGGGGCAACCCCGCGATTGAGCGGTAGCAAGACGAAGGGACTCGTCTTTCGAGTCCCTTCCTGCCGGAGACGCACTGCATGCAAGGGATGTCGAATGAAGGCAGCGCCATTGCTGCCGAGCGCCTGGCTGCGCGGGTGGAGCGCGAAGGACCGGTGCTGAAACTGGAAACCGGCGGTATCGGGGTGTTCTGCCCAGAGCTGGCCGGCAAGGTCGACAAGGAGAATTCCGAGCACCTGTTCGTGGTCGAGTCGCTGGCCGACCTGTTCCGCCGGCACGAACGCGTGCGCTGGACCGAAGTGCGCAGCCTGATCGCGACCCGCAGTGCTGAGCTTACCGGAGCGCAGACCCTGGAGGCGCTGCAGTCGCGCATGCGGCAGGCGTTGGACGCACTGTGCGGGCGCGAGCTGGATGCCACGCCAGCCGTGTGGAAGGTGATGGCGCATCCGCTGGTGCCACTGGTGATCGACGGGCTCGACGCGCGCGGTACCGAGGCCATCGAACGCGCCCTGCATCTGCGCTACACCACCCAGGTCGAGCAGGTCATCCATCGGCGTCATCTGCTGCGCAACTTCCTCATCGGTCGTGGCGAATCGCGGGCGATCGCCGCCGAACTCAGGCGCCGGGTCCGCAGCGGACGTTCGCCGCTGGACTACGCGCAGTCATTGTTGACCCTTCGCGAGCGCATCGGCCTGGACAAGGTCACCTACCTGGTCACCGTGCAGCTGATCGCCATTTCCGGGGTGCCCGGCATGATGGCCGCCTGCCTGCTGCTGGCGATGCAGATGCATCCACACTGGCGCCAGCGCATCGAGGAGGAATTCGCGCCGCTCTCGGATGCGGAGATCCATGCGCTGCCGATGGCCAGGATTCCCTGCACGATGCGCTTCCTGAAGGAAGTGATGCGGCTGTATTCCACGCCCTTCAACAACCGTCGGGTGGCCGCCTGCGATCTGCAGGTGGAAGGGCAGGCCATCGCCGAGGGCACGGTGTTCGAGCTGAGCTCGTTCATCCAGCATCGCTCGGCGAAATACTGGGATGACCCGCTGCAGTTCGATCCCGATCGCTGGCTGCCCGAGCGGCGCAAGCGCACCGCCGGCATCTATGTGCCTTATGGCTTCCCCACGCGCTCGTGCGTGGGATCGGCGGTGGGCAACGCGCAACTGGTACTGCTGTGTGCGCTGCTGGCGCGCGAATTCCGTTTCACCCCCAGCGCCGACTACCGGCCCGAGGTGCGCATGGAAGGCTTCGCGATTCCCGCGGCGCTGCACGGCACGTTCTCGCGCCATAAGGCCGGTGCCTGATCTGCAGGGGCGGGCGGCTTACTTTGCCGTACGCCCGTGTTCCTGCATGTCCTCATGCAGGATCCGCCGCAGCTCGACGATGGCCGGCGTGGCTTCCTGCACGCTGTGACCGGACACGATCACCTTCTCCGAAACGGCGTGTGGCAGGTGCGAGCTCCAGTAGGGCACCAGCCCGTCATCGGTTTTTTCCAGTGGGCCATCGGCCTTGGCGCGGGCGATGATCGAGTGGTAGTGCACCTTCGGTGACATCGGCAGGTCGGCCACGGCGCGGACGAACGGGTCGTCCTTGTCCAGGTTCTGGATGCTGTTCATCTGGTAGCCGTGCTTGCCATCGTTGCGATCGATCTGGCCGTCGTTGGCCAGCGTCGCCACGTCCTCCAGCACGGTCAGCGGCAGCCGTACCAGGCGGCCGATCCAGCGGCCGAGGCGGGTACCGGCCACGTCGGTGCCGCGATGCGGTGTGGCGATGAAAACCACCCGCGATACTTCCGGTTCCGGCAGGAAGGTCAGTACTGGCGCGCCCTTGGTGCGCAGCAGCTCGCGCTGGGCGGGCGTCATCTGCGCGGTGGCCAGCAGGGTGTCGACCAGGTGGTCGCCGGAGGAAGAGACCATCAACCGCGCGATCACCCCGCCCATGCTGTGCCCGACCAGCACCATGTCATGCGAGGCCTGCGCCTTGCCGCTGGGGTCGAAGTGCTTGAGCACTTCGCCCAGCGTGTGGCGCATCGCATCGTGGCTCATCGCGATGGGCATGTTGGTCGGGTAGTAGAACTGCCAGACCTGGAAGTCCTGGCGGATCTCGTCGTCGCGCATCAGTTCGTTGGCCACGTTCACCCAGGCCTCGGGACTGCTGGCCAGGCCATGGATCATCAACAGCACGCGGCGGTTCGGGTCGTAGGGCTGCATCATGTACAGATGCGGCGCGTCGATGCCGCCCTTGCCACCAAACAACGAGCGCAGCGACTGCTGGCTGAAGTTGGAGCGCGCCAGCCACAGTGCGTAGCCCGCAGTGAAGTTGGCCGCCAACGGCACCTGCTGGCCGTGCAGGGTTACTTCCGAGACCTGGTAGGGATCGTGGATCTCCAGTTCCGGCTCGTCGTCGTGCAGCACTTCCCACAGGTTCTTTCCCGAGAAGCGCAGCAGCACCGTCATCGAAGGCGAGGGCATCTCGCTCCAGCTCTGCGCGGCCGGGGTGCTTGCCTGCGCGGCGGGCGTCGCTGCCGAAGGCGGGGTGGCCGTGCTGCCAGCCGGATCGTCCATCACCGCCACCAGCTCGGCACCGAAGCCATCGCGGCGATGCACGCTGCGCAGCGTACCGGTGAACGACAGCGAGGCCGCCGGTACCAGCTCGGTGGGGGTGCGCGTGTCCAGCGGCGATGCTTCGCCTGAAGGGGCCAGCACGAAGGTCCAGCGGCCCAGCTGGAAATGGCTGGCCTGGCTGTGCACGCGCCCGGTGGCGTACGCGTTGTACAGCTGCACCGAGGCTTCCTGCACAGCCAGGTTGTAGTAGTCGCGCACCTGGGTCTGGCGGTCCTCGAAACCACGCTGATTGGCGGTGCGCTCGGTGAAGAACAGATAGGCATAGGCCTGGCGCGCGACCTGCATCCACGCATCGAGGCGCGGCTGGAAGTCGGCATCCAGTTCGGTGATCGCGGTCTTGGCGCGGCCGGATGCCGAGTACTCGCGCTTCGGTGCCGGCAGGGTCATCGCATGCTGCAGCCACAACTCGGCCAGGCTGGAGCGCTTGTCTTCCTCGCGCACCACGATGCTGCTTTCCATGGCCTCGATGCAGGGCAGGCCGGGCTTGGCACAGACGCCCTCATCGAGCCCGGCCACGCGCAGGGTCTCGGTGGTCGCCGCGCTGAGCTTGCCGGAGGTGAGGATGTCACCGCGCTTGAGCGCGATGTACTGGCCGGGCGTGACCGAGGCGACCTGCACCGACGGTCCGAACTGGCGCAGCGTCGCGCAGCCCCCCAGGGTGAGCAGCACGGTGATGATGAGGGTCGTGCGGCCGATGAAGCCCATGCCCGTGGTAGCCATACGATGCTCCTGCGCGGTGGCGTCACTCTAGCGGCCGGCCTGTCAAAGCGGAATAGACCGAACGGTTGGTTTGGGCCTGGCCGCCCTGGGCGATTCAGCCATTCCCGTGTGACACTGCGGCGAATGGAAGGGACACGGTGATCGCGATGGCCTGGCTGGAAACCCGCATTCCCCCGCCCGTGGTAATGCTGCTGTGCGCCGCTGCGGGCTTTGCAGCACGCTGGCTGTGGCCGGGTTTCCACCTTCGGGTGCCGGTGCCGGTTCTGCTCGCAGGCGTGACGGTGACGCTGGGTGTCGTGCTCAATCTGCTGCCCAAGCTGTCTTTCCAGCGCGCCGGTACCACCGTCAATCCTCTGCGACCTTCGGCGTCGAGCGCGCTGGTTACCAGCGGAATCTACCGCCGCACGCGCAATCCGATGTATCTGGGCCAGGCGTTGGTCCTGCTTGGCGCCATGGTGTACCTGCAGAACCTGATCGCGCTGCTGGTGGTGCCGCTGTTCCTGGTGTACATCACCCGGCTGCAGATCCTGCCGGAGGAGCGGGCACTGATGGCCCGCTTTCCCGAGGCGTACGCGCAATACCGTCATCGCGTGCCGCGCTGGCTGTAGCGTCGGCTACGCCATCAGCGGCTGATCTGGCACTTCACCGCAGCCGAATAACCCTCGTAGTCGTCGCCCGCGATCACGTGCAGGGTGTGGCGCTTGTCGATGCGCTTCACGTACGACGGCTCTTCGGTGTTGGCATGCTCGTTGACCTCGGTCACCGACCAGGCCTTGGCCAGGCGCTTGGAATCGACGCCGTTCAAGTACACGAAGAGGCTCTTCTCGCCTTCGGCCACGTTTACATCGGCATTGGTGACCGTGCCGCCAAACAGCGCGACCGGCTTGTCCTCCGGCTCGAAGGTGCCGCCCGGTTTCTTGGCCAGGCCGGCGGCCTGCAGCGCATCGATGGCGTCGGCCGCACTGAAGTTCGAGCCGGCCTTGCAGGCCAGCAGCGCTTCCAGCGTGGCGGTGCCGGGGGGCGCGATGGCCGGCGCCGCAGCGTGCGTGGCTGGGGCTGCGGCGAGGGTGGTGAGGAGCAGGACGAGCGTGGTTGTGGCGGTTTTCATTGCAGATCCTTCTGGCGGCAGCAGGCCGGGGCAATGCAGCGATGGAGCGAAAGCTCCATCCCGATTATGCCCCACGCTTCCCGCACGACGAGCAGGCACAAAAAAGCCGGAACCCCCTCGACGGGAGATCCGGCTTCTTGCGGCCTCGACAGGCCATACAGATGGTGGGGTGGGCTCTACAGAAAGTGACGCCCAAGTGACTGATTTGCGCAGAATTTTAATGAGGATTCCTCCGCTGTTACCGCCAAAGTTACCGCCAACGGATGCCGACTAGGCGCGCTTGGCGATGACCTCGGCGACCCACCGGTCAACCTCGGTAGACACCCAGCGGGTTGTCCGCTCCGACAGCTTGACCGGCTTTGGGAACGTGCCTGCGCGGGTACGTTCCCACACGGTGCTCTCGCCTAGCCCGACGATCTGGCAGACCTCGGCAATGGGCAAGAGGCGAACGGGAGTCGCGGCGTTGATGTTTTGGTCGTGCATGGCTTCTCCAAACGACAAAGCCCGCGCAGCGGGGCGACCGCTGGCGGGCTGTGGTGGTGGTTGATGGTGGAGGTGGCGCGCGCTTCTCCCGCGCCGTGGCGGTACGGAGGGGCAGGCTTGCAAGCACCGTGGGGTGGGGGTGGCTGCTGGCCTCAGCGTGCCGCTAATAGGCGGAGGGGCCGCCGGGGGGTGATAGCGAGGTTCCGAGTAGTTAGATACCGTCTCGAAAATTTGCGGCAAACGTTTCGACCCGACCCAGGGGCGGTCTAGCCCTACGGACCGCTCTCGTCTGCATCGGTCCCGTCCGGTCGGTCCGGTAGCTCCCGGAGTGCCGCATCGGCAATGTTGCGTACACCGGTCATGTTGTTGAACCACCAGATGCGCCAGAGGTCCCGCGCCTGCCGTTCGGTGACGTGTTGGTCAGGGTCGAGGAGTGCCCCAGCGATCCGACCGCTCCCGTAGACCTTGTTCAGGAGGTCGATGGACGGGATGCCCATGACGCCGTACTCCAGGCCGGTCGAGCGGTTACCGCTGAACACGGGGGCGTTGCCCAGCGTGTCGGCCCATACCATATCCGTCACGGCCGGTACGATGTTCGACCAACTGGATTGCGCAACGGCGTTCCGGGCAAAGTTCTCAGGGGTGAGCTGCTTGTTCCTCTGCTCCTCGTTGCCGATGGTGTTGATGTACGTCCGCGCTGCCCATCCCATGCCAGCAGCGGCGGCGGACAGTGTGACCATCGCGTAGGTGCGCCAGTCGTCGTAGTGGTGGACGGAGTTCAGGAAGTGGCGGGTGTAGCTGTTGACCATGAAGCTGCGGAACTGAGTGACGATGCGGCCGGTAGTTGAGTGCATCAGCTCGATGCCGTCCGAGGCGTCGCCTTCGAGAACCTGGTGTCGCGTCACGCGGAACAGGAAGGCCGCCATGCGCTCGCGCGTCTGGAACGGCAGCTTGTCCGGGTCGATCTGCTCGATCTGCCGCTTGCCTTTGAGGTAGCCGAACACGTCGGCCTGGGCCTTCTCGTCGAGACCCCAGGTGCGCAGGCGGGCCACTTCGGCGTCCGACAGCTTCTTGGCGTTCGCCATGTCCAGCAGCCGGAGCAGCGTGGCGCGACCGGCGATGCGTTGGAGCATTGTGTTGATCGGGGCCATGCCGGATGCGACCGAGGTGACGTGCGTGGCCATGTTCATCGCGTTGTCGATCTTCTCGCCGTGCTTGACGTTGAACGTCTGCGGCACGAGCGCATCCTCGTCCAGGCGCAGGAACGGCGGGTTGCGCAGCCAGTCGGTGCCGGGTGCGAACAGCCGCTCCATCACGCGCGCCTCTTGTGAGGACAGCTTGCCGTCAGCGCCGCGCTTTAGGAAGGACTTCACGGCAAACCCAGACCGGACAAAGTTGCGGACGCCGCCATGAGCTACAGCCGGGCCTAGCTCTGCAAAGAGCGAGAATCCCACCTGGTTCATTACGCGGGCGAAGTTGTAGTTGCGTAGGAACCTGGCATATCTAGCTCCACTGCTGGTAGGGTCAAGCTCCGTGCTGCGGCCGAAGGTGGACTTGATGCCGATGTCGATGATTCGCTCGATGCCCTTCACGTCGTCCCCGGACTTGCGGGCATCCATGGTCAGCTTCGACACGAAGCGGTCCAGCTGTGCGCGGTTCTTGATGCCAGCCTTCGACGACAGCGCCGACCAGCCGGTGATCTCGCGCATGTAGCGGGTCATCACCGAGTCCACGTCGTTGTCGAACAGGTCGGCCATCGAGACCTGCACGTCCTCGCCAGCCTCGTTGCGGATGGTGGTGGAGTAGGTCTCGTCGAGGTCGATGCGCTTCTTCGCGCGGTCGAGCTTGCCCGACTCGTAGGTCTTGCGCTCCAGCTTGGACAGCAGCTCTTGCGACCGCACGGGCGAGACGCCCGCCTCGGTCAGCATGTTGCCGATCTCCTCGACCGAATCGCTGTCCAGCGGACGGACCAGCAGGTCCATCCCGTCGCCCTCGAAGTTCGCCTGAGCGCGCTTGAGATAGGAGCGTGCAACCGCCCCGAGCAGCTCGTCGTCGATCTCGCCCCCTTGGTCGGCAGCGGCCTCCCAGGCACGGCGCATGGCGGGCTTGATGAGCTGCTCGATCACGTCGTCCTGGTGAAGCTGCATTTCGCCAAAAAGGCGCTTGAAGCCCTTGCCGCTCCAATAGCGCGGTAGGTAGTTGCCGTTCTGCGCCAGCTCCGCAAAGCCTTCAAGACCACTCTCCTTCGCCAGTCGCAGCGCGTCCTGCATAGCCTTGGCAACGGCCGCTGCGGCGGTCCTCGCTTCATCAGACACGTCAGGCGCACCGCGCACGGCACGGCCAACCTCCTCGTTGAACTTGGCGCGCTCGGAGAAGTTCCACCAATGCGTGCCCGTCCGTTGCTTGTAGGCGTCCCACGCGGCGTTCACTCCGCTCCGCCATTCCGTCTCCATGACGGCCAGGTGGCGCTTGGCGAACTCGCTGGTGGACTCCTGGACCGCGACGGAGCGATCGGTGTAGCCGACGCCATCACGGAACAGCAGGCGGCCCGCCTCGCGCACCAGCGGCGACTTGGCGCTACCCATGCGGGCAGCAAGGTCGCGGCGGACGGTGGCGAAGTGGGGCGTGATGTGCGCGTTGACCAGCGCCTTGTCGGTGAACTCCTGCTCGAATGCGGTCTCGTTGCGCAGCGGAAGGACGCCGGGCGTCGGGTCGGTGGTGGCGGTGCCAGCAACGCGGGCGGCCGACAGCGAGTCGTCACCAGCCAGCCGCTTCACCACGTCAGGCTTGACCTCGCCATCGAACAGGGCACCCCGGCGAGCGCCGAGGGCACCACCGAACGCGAACGACAGGGCGGCGCTCTGCACGCCATCCGCGAGCGTCTGCTCGGGGTCGTAGGTGGAGGTTGCGGCCGACATCAGCGCGGAGGTGCCCGCAGCCTGTAGACCGGAGCGCACCGCGTTGGCGAGGCGTCCGGCCTTGGCTGCGTACCCCAGGCCGCCCGTGGCGAGATCGAGGCCGGTTGCCACCGGGTCGGTGAAGCCGAGGGCGATCTGTCCGCCCAGGCCGAACTGCGCCAGGTCGTCGTCCGCCATCTGATTCATGAAGGCCACGGATTCCAGATAGGAGAGGTGCTCGTCGGACGTGGCCCGGCCGAACAGCTCCCACTGCTCCGGGCGCAGGCCCATCGACTCCCAGCGCTTGCGCGCGTCTGCGGGAATGCGATAGCCCTGCTGCGGTTCGTAGCCCAGTTCGGTGATGAAGCGGTCGATGAAGCCGATGCCGCCCTTTGCCTGGGCAGCGCCCCATCCGTCCCATACGGTCGTCTGATCCTTCCGGCGCTGCGCGGCCTCTCGCTGCTCCTTGCGCTCGCGCACGGCTTGCACGATGGGCTGCTGGGTTGCGGGCCTGACGGTGTTCTCGTCGGCACCTGGGAGGTTCTCAAACAAGTTCAGCTCCTTCAAAAAAGATTCGGCCACGGCAAAGCCGCCAAGACCTTCCGGTCGTGGCGCGTTGACGTAAAGGGGGTGAGAGGGGGCGACTATCGCTGCTCGACTTGTGGCGGCAGCGACGTCGTGAGGGGCACGCTCAGAGAGACGGCACGCAACTGCGGGGCGTTCATGGGTGTAGGCCGCAGCCGTCGCATGGAGCGCGCTGGTCGCGCCAGAAGCCTCGCATAAGGGGGTGCCCGGTACAACCCTAGCGGAGGGTGAGCGCTCGGGCTTCTATCGCGTTCTGGCGGCTTTGGGATTCACCGCCGCAGTGGCACCCAAGGAGGACAGAGGAACACCCCAGGAGTGCATAGGAGGACTGTAGTTCTACTCGGTGGTGAATACCAATGAATAGAACTCTACAGTCCCACTATAGTAATACTTAGGTCTTACTATGATACCAGCCTTGTCAAGCCCCTCGTAGCCAATGCTCCGTGGTCGTATAGACTTAGCGGTCGGCATAGACAGTACAACGGGTATCTATGGCATCGCTAAATTCCCGCCTGATTCGCTTAGCGGCGCTTGTCACTGTTCTGTCGGTGGTCTGTGCTGGAGTTCCAGCTGCGTATCAGCACGCGACGCTTCGAGCGACGCAGGAGTTGGTCGAAAGTACCCGCGAGGTCATAAACGATGACACGACCGCGCCAAACGCGGTGGCGGATGCGGTGCCAATTCTGGATTCCGCACTGACCGAGGCCGTCCAGCGCGAGTGCATGAGAGACCTACTTCTGGAATTCACGATTGGCGTCCCGCTGATCGTTTGGTTTGTCGTCTTGGCTGTAATGTGGTGGTTCAAGGATGAAGAATTGGCGTGATAGCTGAACTGTTCACTTTCAGGTAGAGTCGTTTCCTGTCTTTTAACTGGCCGTCGTGTACGGTACGAACCGTTTGGGGAACGTAGGCGTGGGAGAACGCGCGATGGCTACGGATGCATACAGCCAGGGTCGGCTCGGCTCGTTGTTGGTCATGGAAGATGATCCTGACCTCTCAGGGATGTTGAAGGAAATCCTGGCGATGCAGGGTTACGAGGTCGATGTGGTCGCCTCCGCTGCCGATGCATTCGACCGCATAGAGGCGAAAGCATTTCACGCGGCGATCTTAGACATCCAGACGCAGGACGGAGCCTCAATGTCCGTCGCCGATTGCCTGCTGTCGCACCGAATTCCCTACATGTTCGCGTCCGGGGTGCCGAACCCGCAGCTCCCTGACGCTCACCAGTGGGCGACCTTTCTCCCGAAGCCGTACCGCATCAAAGAACTCATGAGCGCCCTTGATAGGACTCGCCAAATCGGCATTCCTGTTTAGGCGCGTCCATGCGCCAGTAGTTCAGGTCCGGCGTTTTAGGAAACGCTTTGTAACCGTTTCGTAGGTCTGCACCGGAGGACCGCTGTAGAGGTCCGTCGAGCAGGTGATCGTGGGCGGCTGCTGCGTTGATGCGGGAACAAGTTCACGCCGATTACGCCTGGGTGCGCTCGGTATCGTGTCGGGCAATGGCAAGGTGCAATGCCAATGCGCCAGCGGCAGTGCGTTCATCGGCCCACGGCGCGACCAGTCGAAGATTCTCCGGCAGCAGGTTGAGAGAGTTACCGTCCACATAGCAAACGCGGTAGCCGCTCGGTCGGCCCAGCAGAAGCCGCGCCAGCGGGGTGTGTGACCCACTCCCAGGAATGGTCGCTACGACATAGCGGTGTCCTTGGCCGTCGCTGCTCATGTATACGCTCCCGGTAAGGCCGTAGCGTCGCTTGGCGTTATTCCATACGACCGCCTCGGTGACTGTCGGGGTATCGCTACCGTGGACGTGTAGTCGGACCAAGTGGCGGCCGTCATGATCCGTGAAGTAGTGCGGGGTTGGTGTCTGCTTCTTCATAGTCTGCTTTTAGGCCCTGGCGAAAGCGCACGGCAAAGCCGCCGAGGCCCGAAGGCCCAGCACTCGCAGGGTTGGCTTGGTGGTGGTGGTGAGGTGGTCTGAGGATGGACCTACGGGGAACGGGGGGGATCGGCGATGCGCTGATTCCCCCTACTACGACTAGTAAATCCGGTGACCTGCCCCCCGTTTTCCGGGCCAACCTGATCTTAGTAGAGTCCGTCTCACAAGAGGACGGACATGAAGAAGCGATACACCGAAGAGCAGATCATCGGCTTCCTGAAGCAGGCGGCCGCCGGCACGCCGGTCAAGGAGCTTTGCCGCAAGCACGGCTTCAGTGACGCGTCGTTCTACCTGTGGCGGCGCAAGTTCGGCGGCATGGATGTGCCCGACGCCAAGCGCCTGAAGGCACTGGAAGCGGAGAACGCGCGGCTCAAAAAGCTGTTGGCCGAGTCGATGTTGGACAACGAAGCGCTGAGGATCGTGGCGCGGGGAAAATACTGAGCCCGCCGACGCGACGGGCTGCCGTCGCGGACGTGCGGGCGAAGCTGGGCCTGTCGGAGCGGCGGGCCTGCCGGGCACTGGGCTTGTCACGCAGCGTGTTGCACTACCAGCCGCGCATGGCGAACGCGCCGTTGCAGGCCAGGCTCGTTGCGTTGGCGGGCGAACGTCGCCGGTTCGGCTACCGACGGCTGCACATCCTGCTGGAACGGGAGGGCTGGATCGCCAACCACAAGCGAATCTACCGGCTGTACCGCAACGCTGGCCTGGCGGTGCGCAAGCGCCGCAAGCGCGATCGCGTGGCCGTCGAGCGCCGTCCGCTGCAGCTGCCGTCGGGGCCCAACCACACCTGGTCGATGGACTTCGTCTTCGACGCCCTGGCCAACGGGCGCCCGATCAAGTGCCTGACGGTGGTGGACGATTGCACCAAGGAAGCGGTGGAAATCGCCGTCGGCCGGAGGATAAATGGCCAGAACGTGGCCGACATCCTGGATGCGGTATGCCGTTTCCGCGGCTACCCCGCGGCGATCAGGACCGACCAGGGACCCGAGTTTACCGGCCGGGCGCTGGACCAGTGGGCGACCGCCAACGGCGTGACGCTTGTGCTGACCCAGCCAGGGAAACCCACGCAGAACGCCTATGTGGAGAGCTTCAACGGCAAGTTCCGGGACGAATGCTTGAACGAAAACTGGTTTATCTCGCTCGAGCACGCACGGGCGGTAATCGCCATCTGGCGCAAGGACTACAACGAGGTGCGTCCGCACAGCTCACTGCCCAAATGCACGCCTGCCGAGTTCGCCGCCGCGCTGCGCAACGAAGGTGCCTTGACTGGTTCGACCGCTGATCGAAACCTGACCCACCGGAGCGGTATGCTCCCCAACCTGGACTCTACTAAGTAGCTAGTGGCCCTGAGAAAGGGGGCAGGTCACGGGAGCGTGGCGGAACGACCGTCGCGGCCCTTCCCTCACAGATGACTACTATATTCCGCGCGTACCTACTACCGGTGCGGGAATCCAGTCTCTTTCCTTGGGATTCAGTCCATTACAGCGTGCGGGTGACGTAACAGGTGACAGGCTAGCAACATCCGCAATTCGCTCAGGTGACTACTAATCCGGGATCGCCTATGGAGGGCTGAGGCGGGACGTCGCGGTATTCCTCCGATGATGTCCGTTATACCCGTGTCGCACGCGCTGCCCTACTCGGAAGTCCGACCGCAGAAAGAGCACAGCGCGCAGGCGCCCGCCCACGGGCTGATCCTGGGGGGGGGCTGCCCAAGGAGTGGCACCGGCTGGTCGTTTGAGCGCGTTGGCAAGCGTCCGTGGGGAGGGGCGACGTGGCGCTCCCTACCAGCCGCCGCAGGCTCAGCTGATCGCCTAAGTCGCCGTTGGAGCCCTTCCTGGATCACTCAAAATGTAAGGGGCGTCACGGAAGTTGCATACCGATAGTCAAGGGGCAACAGGTCCGCGTCCGAACACGGCAAGCAAGTGTGTTGTAAGCTGCTCGCGAAGGTCGGCCTCATCAGTCCAAACTATATGGCGAAACTGGCGCGTGTCGAAATGTAGTTTGGGGAGGTCGTCCTGCCGGACAGTCCACACCACGGGGCGACCCAAGCCGAGAGCGAATCCAGCCTCAAAATACGCACCGGCATTCTGCGTCGTAACATCAACGATCACTCCGTACGAACCACGGATGCCCGCGATGATGCGGTCATCAATCTTGTCGTTGTGGTCTACGCTGTCTACCCGTCTTGCGTTGTATCCCGCTGCTTCAGCCCCGGGCTTGATGCCATTCTCGTAGGCGTCGCGAAGTGCGGGGCTAAACGACATAGCTACAAAGAAGTCTGAGCGGTTTCCTCCTACGGGAAACCTCAGTCGTTCCAGATACTCCCAGCCAGCGGGAGTTATCGTGTATGTCATGTTTGCGCCGCTTAATAGACCCCGTTCCGTAAGAGAGCGGATGTGATAGCGTAGTTCGGTGATGTTACTGGCGTCTATGGCATGTATATCGTTTAGGCCCCTCATAACACCGGCACCGGGGTGCTTGCTATCAGCCGCAATGTCCACCAGAAGAGCGTTCTGCTTGCTCGGGACGGTGTTCAGCTCGGGGCCATCGATCTCGTCGAGGAGGGTGCTGTCAATTACGTAATGCCTGTGCGTGCTCGCCCAATGTCGTCGAGCGCGACCAGACAGCCAGCCTTTCTTATCACTGGACCAGTTCTTGATGATGGCTTCGGCAGTTCCGCTGACCCGGAATAACCGGCATGCCGGGCAATTCACATTGGTGGCACCCCCATTGGGGGTATGGATCGCCCCCTCGGTCTCGCAGATCGGGCACGGTGCGGGAAATTGGCTCATGTGCTCTCCTCAGTCCCGCAATACTAACTGCTCACGGCTGGCTCCGTGCACTCCGGTCACGCTGCTGGCAGTCTCTGGCTATCGCACCGCGTCCGGCTAGAGCGCCGGGGAAGTGGTGAAGGTGGATGTGCCCTGCGCTGTTTGCCTATGCGAAACTAGTAAATCCTCTTGGCTGACACCCTAGTCGCGCCCGTCGGGTGCTTCCCGGATGCTGCCATGCTTCCTGCCCGCGTTGATGAAAAATGCCGCCAGTGCGCCCAAACCCCATAGGGCCGACAGCGGCAACGCCCAAGCATGCCCGCGACCGTATGCCCACAGCCCGAGAAGCGGGTTGATGGGGGTCACTCCTGCCACGAGAAAGGCAGCTAATAGATTCGCCCTCATGGCTTATGCCGCCAGCAGATGCGCCGTAGGGTACCAGCCATGCGCGCAGTCGCGATTTCCATGTGTCTCCTTACAGAGCGGACTTGGTGACCATAGCCGTCGCCCACACCAGCGCGAAGGCCACCGCGATGGGATACCAGCGGGTGCGCACCATCAGTTGCTCGTGGAAGTGGAGGATGCGACGAAAAGGCTTCGGGGGCTGCATGGGTGTCCCTGGCTGCTTCACTCGTTGGCAATTCGTCCCGCTTACGCAGTTGATCCCGCAAGTGGGATTAAGTTGTTTCGTGTCAGTAAGTTAAGTCTAGCGGAGGGGGTTGCTACAAGCCATCCCTGTGGTGCCATCCTCCCATCGCGGGCCAGCGAAAAAGACAGATAGAGCCGCCCGTAGACATAAACATTAGGAGCCGACATCGTGGATATTCTGTATAGCGTGGACTTTCGCCTTCCTTTTACTCCTTGGACTTTGGCGCTCCTCCCGCCTGGGCCGGGGGAGGGTGGCTTCTGGATAGCCCGACGGTCCGACCGCTGCACAGTGGTCGGCCTTGGTCGTGTACTGCTCTACATCGAACGTCGTGGCAGGACGCCGCTTCTGCGCTACTGCGGGTAGTGGTTCACCGGGCCGGACAGCTCGCGGGTTCGCCACTGGCTGCCTGGGCCGTCGCCTCTACTACATCCTTCGCGCGTTGGCGGTCCGCCGCGACTGCCGACGCCGTCCGCCAACCGGCTTGGCCGGCCATTGGCGTGGATGGGTCACGCAGCGCGGCCCTCGGTATAAGGCTTCTAAGCGGCCTTCGGCTTGAACGGGACGATTACATTTCCCGTGTCAGCGCGCAGGGCGTCCAGATAGTCCGCCCACGCCTGCATCATCTTCCGGCGCTCGGGAAGGTGGCTCGTCCGATTGTAGGCACGCCCATTGGGATCGCGGACGGCGTGGGCCAACTGATGCTCGATCAGGTCCGGCCGCCACCCCAGCACTTCGTCCAACAGCGTGCGCGCAGTGGCACGGAAGCCGTGGGCCGTCATGGTTTCCTTGTCGAAACCCATGCGGCGCAGCGCGGCGGTGAGCGCGTTATCGCTCAACGGTCGCTTGGGCGAACGGCCACCGGGGAACACGTATTGGCGATGGCCCGTCAGCGGTTGCAGGTCGCGAAGGATCGCCACAGCCTGCGAGGACAGCGGAACGAGGTGCGGCTCGCGCATCTTCATCTTGTGCGCGGGGATGTTCCACTCGCCTGCATCGAAGTCGATCTCCGACCACTCGGCATGGCGTAGTTCGCCTGGACGGACGAAAACCAGCGGTGCTAGTCGGAGGGCGGCGCGGGTGCTCGCATCGCCAGCATAGCCGTCGATGGCCCGCAGCAGCCCGCCGAGTTCGCGTGGATCAGTGATGGCGGCATGGTGCCGTTCCATAGGAGGTGCCAGGGCACCCCTCAGGTCGGCCACCGGATTCCGGTCAGCCCGTCCCGTGGCGACCGCGTACCGCATGACCTGGCCGCAGTTTTGCATGATCCGGTGAGCTGACTCGATGGCTCCGCGTTCTTCAATGCGGCGAGCCACGCGCAGGAAATCGGGGGCCGCCAATTCCGCAACCGGACGCCCGCCAATCCACGGGAATACGTCGTTGTCCATCCAGGCGACGACCTTGCAGCGGTAGGACTCCACCCATTTCTGCTTCCCCAGCCATTCGCGGGTCACCACCTCGAAGCTGTTGGCGGCCTTTTCCACTCCGGCGACCTTGGCGGCCTTCCGGTGTTCGCCTGGGTCGATGCCTGATGCCAGGAGCCGACGAGCCTCAGCTTGGCGGCCGCGTGCGTCGGCCAAGGAGACTTCGGGGTAGGTGCCCAAGCTGAGCGTGTTGCGCTTCCCGGTCACGGGTCGGCGGTAGTCCCACCGCCACCAACGCGAACCATCCGGGTTGAGCTGTACGTACAAGCCGCCGCCGTCCCGGAGCTTGGTCGGCTTGGGGCCGGGCTTGGCCTTGCGGATGGCGGTATCGGTGAGAGGGGCGACGGTACGCGGCATGGCGGTAACTAATTTGGCGGTAAGCGTGTTACCGCCATTCTTACCGCCACCGGGAGCCGCATTTCAAGAGACCAACCTGGACCGCGCGGGACATAAAAAAGGCCGGGAGCCTTGTGTTGCAAGGGATTCCCGGCCTTTCATGGTCCTTCTCGGACCTTCATATGGTGGAGGTGGGCGGAATTGAACCGCCGTCCGAAGGCACTCCATCCCCAGCACTACATGCTTAGCTCACCGTTGGATCTCGTCCCCGAACAGCACGGTGCGCAAAGCGCATCCGGGAACCAGCCTGTTGTGTTCTAGTGCCGGACTGACAGGCAGCCATCCAGCGCGATTCCATGATAGTGACTCTACACCGCGAGCATGGACACAAGCGGTTTCGAGGCTTAGGCCTTAAGCGGCCAGAGCGTAGTTGTCGTCGTTGGCAACTAGAGTTTTGCAGCTGGATTTACGAGGAAAGCTACCCCCTCGGCATGCGCCAGGCGACTTCACAACCCCCGTCGAAACCAATGCACCCCCGGTGTCTTCAAGTTCTGCAAGGTACAAGGCCTGTTTCGTGTCGCCACGGCCAGTGCCTGCCCAACGCTGCCAATGCTACGCCAAAACAGCTGAACAGTCACCGTGGCAATCCACAACATGTTGTAGAGCCAGCGGCATAGCGGATTGGTAACGTCACTGGCACGAATTTGCGACACACTGGCGGCGACCATCCGGGCCAGGACAGACACGGAGACTGTGGGTGACCGATGCAAGCCAACAACGCAGCCTGCGGCAGCTGATCGGGCCGGTCGGTGCCGACTACCAGCGGCGCGCCCTGCCGCCCGGCTGGGTCTGGGCGGTGCTGGCGGTGTTGCTTGCGGCCACCGCACTGACCGAGCTGCCGGCGACTGCGGCCGCGGCATTGGTGGCCAGTGCGGTGGTTGTGCACTGGTCGCAGCGCGGTCGCATCCATTGGCTGGGCTGGCGCCTGCCGGGCCTGGCCGTGTTGGCGGCCCTGCTGTGGGGGCCGGAAGTGCTGTCGCAATGGTTCGAGCACGGGCTGGCCGTGGTCCTGATGTCGCTGGCCAGCCTCAGCATCGGCGTGCATGTATGGCAGGCGCGACAGATGGCGCGGCAGCTCCAGGGCGCGGCCGATTCGCTGGATGACGCCCAGCTGCTGGCCCTGCTGCCGGCCGACGCGGCCCAGCTGGCGCAGCGGTGGCGCGCCGGCGATGACCGGCATGCGCCGGAACTGGCAGTGGTGATGCACCTGGCCGTGATGCACGCAGCGCTGGCACCGCGCATGCGCGGGCAGGGCGTGCTGGCAGGGTGACCGGTCGGCGGTTTCCGCGGCCGCGGTCAGGAACCTGACAATGGCTTGCGCAGGTAGATCCGCTCGTGCCCGGGCGGGCAATCGGGCAGCCGCCCATAGACGGTGTAGCCCTGCCGCAGGTAGAAAGCTTCGGCCTGCCAGTCGAAGGTATCCAGCATCACGTTGCGGGCGCCAAGCTGGCGCGCGGCGGCTTCTGCTTCCGCCAGCAGGCGCTGGCCGATGCCTTGCCCGCGCAGTTCCGGGTCCACCCACAGCACATGTACCTGCAGCCAGCCGGCACAGACGTCGGCCAGCACACCACCGCGCAGCGCGCCGTGCTCGTCATGCCAGGCCAGGCGGACTGGAGTCTCATCGAGTGAATCGCCGCCGTGGGCCTGGTTGAAGGCCAGCAGGCGCGCGCACAACGTGCGCGTTTCATCGGCGCTGGCAGTCACCATGGCGCCGATGGGGGCGGTCATGCGTCGCGGTTGCCGCGACGCATCACACGCTGCTTCTCGATCGCCCAGTCGCGGTCCTTGGCGGCATCGCGCTTGTCGTGGGTCTGCTTGCCCTTGGCCAGCGCGACTTCGAGCTTGATCTTGTTCTTGCTCCAGTACATCGCAGTGGGCACGATCGTGTAGCCATCGCGCTCGACCTTGCCGACCAGCTTGTCGATCTCGCTCCGGTGCAGCAGCAGCTTGCGCTCGCGCCGGTCATTGGCCACCACGTGGGTGGAGGCCTGGATCAACGGGGTGATCTGCGCGCCGATCAGGAAGATCTCGCCGTGCTTCACATAGGCGTAGGCGTCGATGATGTTGCCGCGGCCCGCACGGATCGACTTCACCTCCCAGCCCTGCAGGGCCAGGCCGGCTTCGAAGCGCTCTTCGATGTGGTACTCGTGGCGGGCACGCTTGTTCAGCGCGATGGTCTTGGTGGCCGTCGCGCTCTTTGCTTTATCCTTGCCGCTGTTCTTGCTCATTTCCGTATTGTCTCCGATTCGGGCCCGCCCGGTCGATTGCCGAAACGTCCTGTATTCATGCCTACTATCCGCCGCAGCGCCCTGGTCGAACATTCGGCCGCGCGCATGTTCGACCTGGTCAACGACGTCCAGGCCTATCCGCGCCGTTTCCGCTGGTGCTCGGCTGCCCAGATCCTGGAGCAGGGCGAGGACCGCCTGGTGGCGCGCCTGGACCTGGGCCTGGGCTCGTTCAGTACCTGGTTCCAGACTGAAAACACCCTGCAGCGCCCGCACAGCATCGACATGCAGCTGCGCGATGGCCCGTTCAAGCAGCTGCACGGCCGCTGGGAATTCCATGCGCTGGCCGAGGATGCGTGCAAGGTCACCCTGACCCTGGAGTTCGAACCCAGCTCGCGCCTGCTCGGTCCGGCCCTGGCGATCGGCTTCCAGGGACTGGCCGATCGCATGGTCAATGATTTCGTCCGCGTCGCCGACGAGGGCTGAGCGATGATCGAGGTCGAGGTGGTGCTGGCCTGGCCGGAGCGCGTGCTGTCGCGCCACCTGCAGCTGGAAGAGGGAGCGACCGTGGCCGACGCCATCGCCGCCGCTGCGCTGGAAGGTAGTGCCGACTGTCCGGCCGCCGCGGTGCATGGCGTGCTGGCCCGTCCACAGCAGGCGCTGCTGGACGGGGACCGCATCGAGCTGCTGCGCCCGCTGCTGGCCGACCCCAAGGACAACCGCCGGCGTCGCGCGCTCGGCGGTTGATCCCGGCAACCCGTCCCTGCGGACGGGCAGGCCTCAGCGGCCCTTCTTCTTCTTGTCCTTCGGCAGGTTGCGGCCGAACTGGCGCACCGTCTGCTGGGCCAGGGCCTTGTCGTTGCCCGGGAAGTAGTCGCCTTCCCAGCGGGTAACGGCGTCATTCTCGAAGAACACCACGAAGTTCTTCACTTCGGTGCGGCCGAGGCGGTTCACGCGCTGGCTGGAGGTGTAGTCCCAGCGCTGGGCGTGGAACGGGTCGGGGATGGACGGGGTGCCCAGCAGCGCGGTGACCTGCTGCTTGCTCTGCCCGACCTGCAGCTTGGCCACGGCATCTTCCCGGATCAGGTTGCCCTGATAGATGGGTTGCTTGTAGATGATGCCGCACCCGGTGGTGGACAGGGCGACGGCGGCGACCAACAGGAGATTGCGCATCGGGACTGGCGGTTGGGGAAATCAAACCGATGATACACTCCCGGCGTGCCACCGCGACCCAATCCGAGGCAGCTGGCGCTAAATCGCCAATGAACGGAGACCTATGGAAACCCACGACCTGCGTAAAGTCGGCCTGAAGGTGACCCATCCGCGGATGCGGATCCTGGCGCTGCTCGAACAGCGCAATGCCCAGCACCACCAGCACCACATGACCGCCGAGGACATCTACCGCCAGCTGCTCGAGCATGGCGACGAGATCGGCCTGGCGACGGTCTACCGGGTGCTGACCCAGTTCGAGGCCGCCGGCCTCGTGCTCAAGCACAATTTCGAGGGTGGCCAGGCCGTTTACGAGCTGGACCGTGGTGGCCACCACGACCATATGGTCGACGTGGACAGCGGCAAGATCATCGAATTCGAAAGCCATGAGATCGAGGAGCT
The DNA here is from genome assembly GCF_000284595.1 of Stenotrophomonas maltophilia D457. Classification (GTDB taxonomy): domain Bacteria; phylum Pseudomonadota; class Gammaproteobacteria; order Xanthomonadales; family Xanthomonadaceae; genus Stenotrophomonas; species Stenotrophomonas muris. The sequence continues at coordinate 1,969,963 of NC_017671.1, forward strand.
GCAGCGCAAGATCGCGGCCGATCACGGCTATGAGCTGGAAGAACACTCGCTGGTGCTCTACGTGCGCAAGAAGCGCAAGTAGGCCGTTCCGGCCAGCCGCTAGCGACGAAACCCCGGGCTTGCCCGGGGTTTTTCGTTGCCGGGGTCAGGGCCCTTTCCCTCCAGGAAAGGGGGCCGGCCCCGGGCGCTCTGCGGGGTCGGATCCCTTTGCGCCAGCAGAGGGCTCTGACCCCTTGCAACCGAGCAGGATCTCCAGGTCCACCGCCTCGGCCATCGCCCGGTTGCCGGCATCCCCCGGGTGGAGGTGGTCGCCGGAGTCGTAGGCGGCGGCCATCCGTGACGGATCGGCCGGGTCGCGCAGCGCCGCGTCCAGGTCGATCACCGCGTCGAACGGGCTGTTGCTGCGCAGCCATGCATTGAGCTGTTGGCGCAGGGCCTCCTTGTCCGGGTGGTAGTAGTCGTCCAGCGGCGTGCCGGGCAGGGCGCCCGCGAACGGCATCAGGGTGGCGCCGAATATGCGTAGACCCCGCCGGTGGGCCTGTTCGGCCAGGGCACGATAGCCGGCCTGCAGCTCGGGCAGGCTGGGCCGGGGCTGCGCGCGGGCGAAGGCAGTACCGGGCCAGCTGATGTCGTTGATGCCGATCAGCACGATGACGCTGGCGACGCCGGGCTGATCCAGTGCATCACGCCGCAGGCGGGCCAGAACCGACTCGCCCATGCCGTCGCTCAGCAGCCGATTGCCGGAAATGCCCGCGTTGACCACCGCCACCCCGCGCGGGGCGAGGCGTGCGGCCAGGTGGTCGGTCCAGCGCTGGTCCTGGTCGAGGCTGGCGGTGGCGCCGTCGGTGATCGAATCGCCGATCACCACCACGCTACGCGCACTGGCGGCGCCCTCGACCTCGATCCCGGTCAGGAACAGGCGTGCGGTAGTGGAACTGGCATCCTGCAGGTCGCGCGCCCGGGCCTGATTGCCGCTGGCGATCCAGCTGGTCTGGCGGCCGTCCCAATGAAACGTCTGCACCGGCGTCGGCCCCGGCACGAAGACGCTGACCTGCAGCGCCTGGTGGTCTTCCGTGGCCACCGCCAGCGGATCGCTCAGCCGTTCCTGACCGGCACCGATCAACACCCCAGGCTGGCCGTCGAAGCTGAGCGGTTGCGGGGTGGCGCCCGCGCCCGCGGCCACGCTGGCCGCCCCGATCCGCAGCGGCTGGGTGCCGTAGGCATTGCTCAGCCGCACCCGCAGCCGGGACCCGCCCAGGCTGATGCGCGCGGTCTGGCGGAAGGTCTGGTCCTGCAGCGCGGCCGGAACCAGGGTCGGGAACAGGAAATCCGCGTCCCAGACCGGTTGCGGGCTGGCCTGCCAGCTGGCGACCCAGTGCGGGGCGGATGCGGCACTGGCGACGCCGGACAGGGCGAGCAGGGCGGTGGCGGTGAGCTGGCTCAAGCGGTTCATCGGGCAATCCAAGGGGAAGGGAACGCCATGGTGATTCCGGGGTCATCTGTGAACTAGACTGCGCATGGACAATCATCTGTGAACTGGATTCATCGTCATGGCGCGACCCGACATCAACCGATCCGGCGAACTGGAAGTGTTCGTGCGGGTGATCGAGACCGGTGGCTTCTCCGCCGCCGCACGCATCCTGGACATGACGCCGTCAGCAGTGAGCAAGCTGGTGGCCCGGCTGGAGCAGCGGCTGGGTACGCGCCTGCTGCAACGCTCCACCCGCCAGCTGCAGCTGACCCCGGAAGGCTGCGCGTTCTACGAGCGCGGCCTGCGCGTGCTGGCCGACCTGGAGGAGGCCGAGCGCTGTGCCAGTGCCCATGCCGAGCCGCGTGGACGGTTGCGGGTCAACTCCAACGTGCCGTTCGGCCAGCATTTCCTGTTGCCGCTGCTGCCGGCATTCCTCGAACGCAACCCGCAGGTAGGCGTGGACCTGACCCTCAATGACGAGGTGATCGACCTGCTTGAGCAGCGCACCGACGTGGCGGTGCGGGCCGGTCCACTGAAGAGCTCCAGCCTGGTGGCGCGGCGGCTGGGTGCGACGCGGATGATGATCGTGGCTGCACCGGCCTACGCGCAGCGGCACGGGCTGCCACGCACTGCCGAGGAGCTGCAGTCGCACAACCGGTTGGATATCGGCCATGCGCGCGCGATGCAGGGCTGGCCATTGTTGCAGGACGGGCGCGAACGCATGCTGCTGCCCAGTGGCAACGCGCGCGCCAGCAACGGCGATGCGCTGCGCCAGCTGGTGCTGGGTGGGCTGGGCATGGCGCGGCTGGCAGCATTCCAGGTGCAGCAGGACATTGCCGCCGGGCGCTTGCTGCCGGTGCTGGAGGACGCCAATCCCGGTGACCTGGAAGAGGTGCACGCGGTGTTCCTGGGGCAGGGCGGCTACCTGCCGCTGCGGGTGCGCGCGTTTCTTGATTTCCTGGTGGAGAACGTCGATCTGACGCAGCCACAGGGGTAGTGCCGGCCGCTGGCCGGCAACCTCATGATCTTCATCCACCCGCATCGGGGTGCCGGCCAGCGGCCGGCACTACCTTGCGGAAGCCGAGCCAATGCTCGGCTCGGCCGGCGTTACACCTGCAGCAGCTTGCGTGCGGCGGCGCGCGCTTCCTTGCTCACTTCCACGCCGCCGAGCATGCGCGCCAGTTCTTCCTCGCGCGCCTTGCTGTCCAGCTTTTCCACTGCGCTCTGGGTCATGCCTTCCACCGGGGCCTTGCTGACCCGGTAATGGGCATGGCCCTTCGAGGCGACCTGCGGCAGGTGGGTCACGCACAGCACCTGGCGCTTCTCGCCAAGGGCGCGCAGCTTCTGGCCGACGATGTCCGCCACCGCGCCACCGATGCCGGAGTCGACTTCGTCGAACACCATGGTCGGCACTGCATCCAGGTCCAGCGCGGCCACTTCGATGGCCAGCGAGATGCGCGACAGTTCGCCACCCGAGGCCACCTTGCGCAGGGCACGCGGTGGCTGTCCGGCATTGGCCGCCACCAGGAATTCCACGCGCTCGGCACCCTGCGGGTCGGGCTTGCCGGCGTCCTGCGGTTCCAGCTCGATCAGGAACTGGCCGCCGCCCATGCCCAGCTCGGCGATGATGCCGGTGGTGGTGGCCGACAGCTCGGCAGCGGCGGCGCGGCGGCTGGCGGTCAGCAGCCCGGCCTGCACGCGCCACGCCGCAGCGGCCTTGTCGATCTCGCCGGCGAGGCGCTGCAGGCGTTCGTCAGCACCACGCAGCTGTTCCACTTCGGCGTGCATGCGCTCGCGCTGCGCGCCCAGCTCGTCCATCGGCACACGGTGCTTGCGGGCCAGGTCGTGCAGGCGGCCGAGGCGACGCTCGTTCTCCTCGAACTGTTCCGGGTCGGCGTCGAGGTCGTCATGCACGCGGTCCAGCAGCGACAGGGCTTCGTGCAGCTGGATCGAGGCGTTCTCGATCAGCCCGTCCACCTCGCCCAGGCGCGGGTCGTGCTCGATCAGGCGCGACAGCTCGTGGCGCACCTGCTGCAGCAGGTCCAGTGCGGAACTGCCGTCGTCGCCGTTGAGCTGGTTGCTGGCCGCCTGGCAGGCACTCAGCAGGGCGCTGGCGTGGGCCTGGCGACGGTGGCTGGCACCGAGTGCGGCAATCGATTCGGGTTCCAGATCCTCGCGGTCCAACTCGCGCAGCTGGTGCTCCAGGAAGCCGATCCGGTCACTGACGTCGCCCTGCTGCGACAGCGCCAGCGATTCATCGACCAGCGCCTGCCAGGCCGCAGCGGCGCGGCGCACCTGGCGGCGCTCGTCCTCGTTGCCGGCATAGGCATCCAGCAGGGCCAGCTGCGAAGGGCGCGTCAGCAGGGCCTGCTGCTCGTGCTGGCCGTGGATCTCCACCAGCAGCGAGGCCAGGTCGCCCAGCTGCGCCAGGGTCACCGGGCGGCCGTTGATCCAGGCCCGCGATCCGCCATCGGCACGGATCACGCGGCGCAGTTGGCATTGTTCTTCGTCGTCCAGCTCGTTGTCGGCCAGCCACTGGCGCGCGGCCTGCAGCTGGTCCAGCGCGAACTCGGCCGACAGCTCGGCGCGCGCGGCGCCGTGGCGGACCACGCCGCTGTCGGCGCGCAGGCCGGACAGGAAGCCCAGCGCGTCGACCATCAGTGACTTGCCGGCGCCGGTCTCGCCTGAAACCACGGTCATGCCTGGCCCGAACTCCAGTTCGGTGGCGCGGACGACGGCGAAATCCTTGATCGAAAGATGTCTGAGCATGGGTAAGGGGGTGTCAGCAGCCGCGCAACGCTAGCACGCGGGCGCGGGAGGTCCAATGACTTGCCAAGGTGATCCGCCGCCATTATCTAGTGTCCGTGTCTCACAGGTTGATTCCATGCACGGTTCTCCCGACCAGCTTGCCCCGCGTGCGCGCCATCTGCTGCGCACGCTGATCGCGCGTTACATCCAGGACGGTGAGCCGGTCGGCTCGCAGACGCTGGCGCGCGTGGCCGGGCTGGAGGTCAGTCCGGCCACCATCCGCAACATCCTGGGTGACCTGGAAGACCTGGGGCTGCTGGCTTCGCCGCACACCTCGGCCGGGCGCGTCCCGACCGCACATGGCTACCGGGTGTTCGTCGACAGCCTGCTGCAGATGCAGCCGCCGGGCGAAGGCGAGCTGGCCCGGCTGCGGCAGGAACTGGCCAGCGGCGGCAGCACCCAGGCCCTGCTTGGCAGCGCCTCGGAGCTGCTGTCGGCGATGAGCCACTTCGTCGGCGTGGTCAGCGCGCCGCGGCGCGAGCAGTTCGCGTTCCGCCAGATCGATTTCGTGGCGCTGGACGGGCGCCGGGTGCTGGCGATCCTGGTGTTCGCCGACAACGAGGTGCAGAACCGGGTCATCGAGACCCGCCAGGAGTTCGCGCCGGGCCAGCTGGAACAGGTCGCCAACTACCTCAACGCGCATTTCGCCGGCCTGCCGATGGCCGAGATCCGCACCCGCCTGCTGCTGGAACTGCGTGATGCCCGTTCGGAGCTGGAGCAGCTGCTGGCGCACAGCATCGAGCTGGCCGAGCAGGCCCTGCAGCCGGCGGCCGATGACATGCTGGTGGCCGGGCAGACCCGTCTGATGGGGGTGCAGGACCTGTCCGACCTGGAGCGGCTGCGCGAGCTGTTCGAGCTGTTCTCCAGCAAGCGGGAGATCCTGCAGCTGCTGGAGCGCACCATCCAGGCCCCGGGGGTGCGCATCTTCATTGGCGAAGAGACCGGGATGATGCCGTTGCAGGGGGTCTCGCTGGTCACCGCCCCCTATGCCGCCAATGGCCAGGTGCTGGGCGTGCTGGGCGTGATCGGCCCCAAGCGGATGGCCTACGACCGGATGATCCCGCTGGTCCAGGCTACTGCCGATGTACTCGGCGCGGCGTTTTCGCCAGCCGGGCGCACTCCTGGAACATCCGACGCTTGAAACGCAGCATCCCGCCCACACTAGGGTGGGTGGAGGCGGAGACTGACCGCCAGGGACCCAGACATGAACCACGAACATCCAGATATCGAATCCCAGCAGACTGCCGCCGATGCGGCCGCCGCCGCCGGCGTCAACGACGAAGTGGAGCGCCTGCGCGCCGAGGTCGAGCAGATCAAGGCCGATGCGCTGCGTGAGCGCGCCGACCTCGAGAACCAGCGCAAGCGCGTTGCCCGTGACATCGAGCAGGCCCGCAAGTTCGCCAACGAGAAGCTGCTGGGCGAGCTGCTGCCGGTGTTCGACAGCCTGGATGCCGGCTTGAAGGCGGCCGGCGATGACCCGCATCCGCTGCGCGAGGGCCTGGAGCTGACCTACAAGCAGCTGCTGAAGGTTGCCGCCGACAACGGGCTGGTCCTGCTGGACCCGATCGGCCAGCCGTTCAACCCGGAACACCACCAGGCCATCAGCCAGGTGCCGGCCCCAGACGCCGCCCCGGGCAGCGTGGTGACCGTGTTCCAGAAGGGTTACCTGCTCAACGAGCGCCTGCTGCGGCCGGCGCTGGTGGTGGTGGCCGCCGACTGACCCCTCCAGGGCCGGAAGGCGGGAATGTCCCGTCACCCGGCCCGACGCTGAACGCGCCGGGCGACCGGAAACACAGCGTTCGGGAGATGGCTTGAATGTTCCACGAGCCTCCCCCACATCGTATTCATCCACCGGCCGAACGGCCGGACTGACCCCAACAAGCATCCTCAGGAGTCTCCCCCATGGGCAAGATCATTGGTATCGACCTCGGCACCACCAACTCGTGCGTGGCGATCATGGACGGCGGCAAGGCCCGCGTCATCGAGAATTCGGAAGGCGATCGCACCACCCCGTCGATCGTCGCCTACACCAAGGACGGCGAAGTCCTGGTGGGCGCCTCGGCCAAGCGCCAGGCCGTCACCAACCCGAAGAACACCTTCTACGCGGTGAAGCGCCTGATCGGCCGCAAGTTCACCGACGCCGAAGTGCAGAAGGACATCGCCCACGTCCCGTACAGCATCCTGGCCCATGACAACGGCGATGCCTGGGTGTCGACCAGCGATGGCAAGAAGATGGCCCCGCAGGAAATCTCGGCCAAGGTGCTGGAGAAGATGAAGAAGACCGCCGAGGACTTCCTCGGTGAGAAGGTCACCGAAGCGGTCATCACCGTGCCGGCCTACTTCAACGACAGCCAGCGCCAGGCGACCAAGGATGCCGGCCGCATCGCCGGCCTGGACGTCAAGCGCATCATCAACGAGCCGACCGCGGCCGCGCTGGCCTATGGCCTGGACAAGGGCGACAACAAGGATCGCAAGATCGTGGTGTACGACCTGGGCGGCGGCACCTTCGACGTCTCGGTGATCGAGATCGCCAACGTCGACGGCGAGAAGCAGTTCGAAGTGCTGGCCACCAACGGCGACACCTTCCTGGGCGGCGAAGACTTCGACAACCGCGTCATCGAGTACCTGGTTGAAGAATTCAACAAGGACCAGGGCATCGACCTGCGCAAGGATCCGCTGGCCCTGCAGCGCCTGAAGGACGCTGCCGAGCGCGCCAAGATCGAGCTGTCCAGCGCCCAGCAGACCGAAGTGAACCTGCCGTACGTCACCGCTGACGCCTCGGGTCCGAAGCACCTGAACATCAAGCTGACCCGCGCCAAGCTGGAAGCACTGGTGGAAGACCTGATCAAGAAGTCGATCGAGCCGTGCCGCGTCGCCCTGAACGATGCCGGCCTGCGTTCGAGCGACATCAGCGAAGTGATCCTGGTCGGTGGCCAGACCCGCATGCCGAAGGTGCAGCAGGCGGTGACCGAATTCTTCGGCAAGGAACCGCGCAAGGACGTCAACCCGGACGAAGCCGTGGCACTGGGCGCTGCGATCCAGGGCGGCGTGCTGGGCGGCGACGTCAAGGACGTGCTGCTGCTGGACGTGACCCCGCTGTCGCTGGGTATCGAAACCATGGGCGGCGTGTTCACCAAGATCATCGAGAAGAACACCACCATCCCGACCAAGGCCTCGCAGGTGTTCTCCACCGCCGAGGACAACCAGTCGGCCGTGACCGTGCACGTGCTGCAGGGTGAGCGCGAGCAGGCCCGCTTCAACAAGTCGCTGGCCAAGTTCGACCTGTCCGGCATCGAGCCGGCTCCGCGTGGCCTGCCGCAGGTGGAAGTGTCCTTCGACATCGACGCCAACGGCATCCTGCACGTGTCGGCCAAGGACAAGAAGACCAACAAGGAACAGAAGGTCGAGATCAAGGCCGGTTCGGGCCTGTCCGAGGAAGAGATCGCACGCATGGTCGCCGACGCGGAAGCCAACCGCGAAGAAGACAAGAAGTTCCAGGAGCTGGTGCAGGCCCGCAATCAGGCCGATGCCCTGATCCACGGCACCCGCAGTGCCATCACCGAGCACGGCAGCAAGGTCGGCGGCGATGTCATCGGCAAGGTCGAGGCGGCCCTGGCCGACCTGGAAACCGCGATGAAGGGTGACGACAAGGCACAGATCGAAGCCAAGTCGAAGGTGCTGGAGGAAGCCGGCCAGTCGCTGTTCGCCGCTGCTTCGGCCGACCAGGGCGGTGCCCCGGGCGCCGACGCCGGCAACGCCGGCAAGGCGCAGGACGACGTGGTCGACGCCGAGTTCACCGAAGTCAAGGACGACAAGAAGTCCTGATCCGGACCGACACGGGACGCTGGCCATCAGCGTCCCGTTGTCGCATCAGGGTCCTGACCGCCCACCGGCGTGTCGGGGCGCCCGACGCAAGAGCGGACCTGGTTCCGCTCTTCCGCTTTGACGAATCCCGACTTTCCGGAACCAGATTCACCATATGAGCAAGCGCGATTACTACGAAGTGCTGGGCGTTGCCCGCACCGCCACCGACGACGAGCTGAAGAAGGCCTACCGTCGCTGTGCGATGAAGTTCCACCCGGACCGCAACCCGGGTGATGCGGCGGCCGAAGCCTCCTTCAAGGAGTGCAAGGAAGCCTACGAAGTGCTGTCCGATGGCAACAAGCGCCGCATGTACGACAGCCACGGCCACGCCGCGTTCGAGCACGGCATGGGCGGTGGTGGTCCGGGCGGCCCGGACATGAACGATATCTTCGGCGATATCTTCGGCAACATTTTTGGCGGTGGCGGCGGTGGGCCGCGCCAGGCCCGTCGCGGCGCCGACATCGGCTACGTGATGGAGCTGGACCTGGAAGAAGCGGTACGCGGCGTCGAGCGCCGCATCGAGATCCCGACCCTGGCCGAGTGCGGCGACTGCGATGGCAGTGGCTCCGAAGACGGCAAGGTCGAAACCTGCAATGTGTGCCATGGCCGCGGCCAGGTGCGCATCCAGCGCGGCATCTTCGCCATGCAGCAGGCCTGCCACAACTGCGGCGGCCGTGGCCAGATCATCGCCAAGCCCTGCAAGACCTGCCACGGCAACGGCCGTGTCGAGGAAGACAAGGTGCTGTCGGTGAAGGTGCCGGCGGGCGTCGATACCGGCGACCGCATCCGCCTGCAGGGTGAAGGTGAGGCCGGTCCGGCCGGTACGCCGCCGGGTGACCTGTACGTGGAAGTGCGCGTGCGCGAGCATGCGATCTTCCAGCGCGATGGCGACGACCTGCACTGCGAAGTGCCGATCCGCATCTCGCAGGCAGCGCTGGGCGACACCGTACGCGTGGCGACCCTCGGCGGCGAAGCGGAAATCCGCATCCCGGCCGAGACCCAGACCGGCAAGCTGTTCCGCCTGCGTGGCAAGGGCGTGCGTTCGGTGCGCAGCCGCAGCGAGGGCGACCTTTACTGCCGCGTGGTGGTGGAGACCCCGGTCAACCTCACCAACGAACAGCGCAAGCTGCTGGAGCAGTTCGAAGCCACCTTTGTCGGCGAGGAAGCACGCAAGCATTCGCCGAAGTCGGCGACGTTCATGGATGGCGTGAAGGGCTTCTGGGACCGGATGACGTCCTGAGTTTTTCAACCGAAGCGTTGAGCGGTAGCGCCGGGCCATGCCCGGCGTTTTCGTTTGCGATCAGCGGAAAAACGCCGCGGGCGTCTGCCCCAGTTGGCGCTTGAACATGCTGGTGAACGCGCTGGGGCTGTCGTAGCCCATCGCCAGCGCCACATCGATGACCTTGTCGCCGACTGCCAGCCGCTCCAGGGCGGCCAGCAGGCGCGCCTGCTGCCGCCACTGCCCGAAGGTCATGCCCAGTTCGCCGGCGAAATGGCGCTGGATGGTCTTCACGTCCACCTGCAGGGCCTGGGCCCAGTCCTGCAGCGTGGCGTCGTCGGCGGGATGCTTCTGGATGTGCTGGCAGATCCTCTGCAGGCGCGGGTCGGTGGGCGAGGGCAGGTGCAGCGGCAGCACGTCCATGCGGTGCAGCTCGTCCAGCAGCAGGCGCACCACGCGACCGTCGCGGCTGTCGTCCACGTGCGCGGACTCGATCAGGCTGGCCGCCAGCAGTAGTTCGCGCAGCAGCGGCGCCACCTGTACTGCGAACGCCCCATCCGGCAGTTGCGGTGCAAAGTCCGGTTCCACGTACAGGCTGCGCATGTGCACCTCGGCGATGCAGTCCACCGCATGCACCATGCCGGCCGGAACCCAGATCGCGCGGGTGGAGGGCACGACCCAGCGGCCACCGTCCGCGCGCACCACCATCAGGCCGGACATGGCGAAGACCAGTTGGTGACGGCGATGCCGGTGTGGCGCGATGTGGGTACCGGGCGGGTAGTGCCGGGCGCGGCTGGTCACCGGGCGGTGTACCGGCACTTCGTTCCACGGCGCGGTCTCGCGGATCGGGCACGGAGTGTCCTTTTTGCGATAGGCCATGACCCGAACGCGGCAGAAGGGAGTGGGGGCCCACCGTAGCATGCGTGGCTCGCCCCCAACCTGACTGTGTCCATGTCGACCCTGGCTTCTCCCGCAACGACCTCACGCCCGGTGGCTCCCGGCGTGCTGGCCGCCATCTCCACCTCGCATGTCGTCAACGACATGATGCAGTCCCTGATCCTGGCCATCTATCCGGTGATCAAGGGCGGCTTCAACCTCAGCTTCACCCAGATCGGCCTGATCACGCTGACCTACCAGCTCACCGCGTCGATCTTCCAGCCGTTGATCGGCATGGCCACCGACCGCCGCCCGGCACCGTACTCGCTGCCGATCGGCATGGCCTCGACCCTGTGCGGCATGCTGCTGCTCGGCTTTGCGCCGAACTACGCGGTGGTGCTGATGGCTGCGGCGATGGTCGGCATTGGTTCGGCCATCTTCCACCCGGAGGCCTCGCGCATCGCCCGGCTGGCCTCGGGCGGTCGCCATGGCTTCGCGCAGTCGGTGTTCCAGGTGGGTGGCAACTTCGGTACCGCGCTGGGGCCGTTGATCGCTGCGGCCGTGATCGTGCCGTATGGCCAGCGTGCCGCATCATGGTTTGCCGGCGCCGCGCTGATCGGCATCGCGCTGCTGACCTATGTTGGCCGCTGGTATGCACTGCACCTGGGCACACCGCGTCCGGCCAGCACCGCGTCTATGGCCCCGCGGCATTCGTCGCGCACCGTGGCCAAGGTGCTGGCGATCCTGCTGGTGCTGATCTTCAGCAAGTACTTCTACATGGCCAGCATCGGCAGCTACTTCACCTTCTACCTGATCCACCACTTCGGCATTCCGGTGGCACAGGCGCAACTGCATCTGTTCGCGTTCCTGGTGGCGTCTGCCGCCGGTGGTTTCCTCGGCGGCCCGCTGGGTGACCGCATCGGCCGCAAGCCGATCATCTGGACCTCGATCCTCGGCGTGGCCCCGTTCGCGCTGATGCTGCCGCACGCCGATCTGCTATGGACCACAGTGCTGGCAGTGCTGATCGGCTTCGTGCTCTCCTCGGCGTTCTCGGCCATCGTGGTGTACGCGCAGGAGATGATGCCGCACCGCATCGGCATGGTGTCCGGCCTGTTCTTCGGCTTTGCATTCGGCATGGGCGGGCTTGGCGCGGCCGTGCTGGGCATGCTGGCAGACAGGACCAGCATTGAATTCGTCTATCAGCTGACCGCGTTCCTGCCGCTGCTCGGTATCGTCGCAGCGTGGCTGCCACCGTCGCGGCCTGCTGCTCACTGAGGGGTTTGGGTTTGCAGGGCTTGCAGCCCTGCACCTGCAGAGGCAACGTCAACAGCAGAAGCGGGCTATCCGTGGGTTGGCGGGGTGGGGCCGGTTGCAGGGGACGCCGTAAACCCATCCCTGGGGGCTTGGCCGCGGCATCCATGCCGCGGACACCCCTGCAACCGGACCCACCCCGCCTTCGACAGTTTTCCGTGATCTGCCGGAACAGCTCGTGGGGTCAGATCCGTTTTCCGAAGGAAAACGGATCTGACCCCGATTTATTTCGGTATCCCACAGATGTGCCGACCAACGGTCGGCACCCACCAACAGTCGCGGGAATCTGTCAGAGGCGGGGCGGTGTGGGTGGGCAGAACCGTTGGCGCCATGGATGGCGCCATCGAGCCCCCATGGGTGAGGGCGCTTCGCTTGCGAAGCACTGCTTCGCAAGCGCCCGAACGCACAGCCGCCAGCGGCTGGGCCGGACCCCGGAGGGGGGTTTACGGCGTGTCCTGACCACCCACACCGCCCCGCCATCCCACGGAATGCGGCTCTTGATCTTGCTTCGGCTTCGCCTTCGGCAGGTGCAGGGCTGCAAGCCCTGCCGAAAACTCCCTTGGGCGTAGAATGCGGCCATGAGCGAATCCCTTGATAACCACCTGGTCCACGGCCGCCGCCAGCGGCCGGATGGGCCGTCGCCGATCGATGTCATCTCGGTCCAGTCGCAACTTGTGTACGGCCACGCCGGCAACAGTGCCGCCGTCCCGCCGATGCGCGCACTGGGCGTGCGCGTCGCCGAAATCCCGACCGTGCTGCTGAGCAATGCGCCGTTCTACGACACTACGCGGGGCCGCGTGCTGCCCGCCGACTGGTTTGCCGACCTGCTGCTGGGTACCCACGAGCGTGGCCTGCCGCAGCGGGCGAAGATGCTGGTGTCCGGCTACTTCGGCAGCACCGCCAACGGTGCGGCCTTCGCCGACTGGCTGGACAACATCCTGCCGGCCTGCCCACAGCTGCGTTACTGCCTGGACCCGGTGATCGGTGATACCCATACCGGACCCTACGTGGAACCGGGCCTGGAAGCGATCTTCGCCGAGCGCCTGCTGCCGCACGCCTGGCTGGTGACGCCCAATGCCTTCGAACTGAATCGCCTGACCGGCATGCCGGCACTGGCCGAGGCCGATGCCATCGCCGCCGCGCGCACGCTGCTGGATCGTGGCCCGCACTGGGTGATCGCGCACAGCGTAGGCGGCAACCCGGGTGAGCTGGTCACCCTGGCGGTCGGGCACGAGGAAACCTGGCGCTGGACCTCACCGCTGCTGCCGGTGGACGTGGCCGGTACCGGTGACGTGCTGATGTCGCTGGTGGTGTCGTTCCTGCTGCGCGGTGAGTCGATGCAGCAGGCGATTTCGCGCGCGATTGCCGGCACCCATGCGGCGCTGGAGGCGACCCTGGACAACGGCTTCGAGGAGTTCGACGTGATCGCTGCCGCGCCGGCGGCGCTGGCCGAAGGAACGCGCTTCCGCGCTGAACGCGTGGCATGAGCGGCCTGGATCCACGCACGCCGCGCACGGTCGGCATCGTCGGCAGTGCTGGTGCCTATGGGCGCTGGCTGTGCCGCTTCTTCCAGCAGCACCTGCAGCTGCAGGTGATCGGCCATGACCCGGCCGACCCGGACTCGCACACGCCGGAACACCTGCTGGCGCAGGCCGATGTACTGGTGTTCTCGGCACCGATCCGGCACACGCCGGCGTTGATCGCCGAGTACGTGCGGCAATCGGCGGGCCGCGAGCAGGGCAGGCTGTGGCTGGATGTGACCTCGGTAAAGGAGGCACCGGTGCAGGCGATGCTGGCCTCGCAGGCCGAAGTGGTCGGACTGCACCCGATGACCGCGCCACCCAAGGCGCCGACCCTGAAGGGGCGGGTGATGGTGGTCTGCGAAGCGCGGCTGCAGCACTGGCGGGCATGGGTCGATATGCTGTGCACCGCGCTGCAGGCCGAGTGCGTGCGCGCGACGCCGCAGCACCACGACCAGATGATGGCGCTGGTGCAGGCGATGGTGCATGCCACCCACCTGGCGCAGGCAGGCGTGCTGCGCCAGTACCAGCCGCAGCTGGGCGATCTGGCCGCGATGATGCCGTACCGTTCGGCGTCGTTCGAGCTGGACACGGCGATCATCTCGCGCATCCTGTCGCTGAATCCGGCGATCTACGAAGACATCCAGTTCGGCAACCCGTACGTGGCGCCGATGCTGGAGCGGCTGGTGGGGCAGCTGCAGGCCCTGCAGGTGCAGGTCGGACAGGGCGACGACGGCGCACGGGCTGCATTCCGTGAGCAGCTGCTGTCAGCCAATCGCAGTGCCTTCGGCGAGCAGGCCCTGGCGGATGGCAACTACACGTTCGAACGCGTGGGGTATCTGCTGGCCGATCTGACCGAGCGCAACGCGCTGTCGGTGCACCTGCCGGAGGACCGGCCTGGCTCGCTGCGCGAGCTGTTGAACGTGTTCGAGCAGCATGGCATCAGCCTGGCTTCGATCCATTCCTCGCGCACGCCCGGCGGTGAAGTGCACTTCCGCATCGGATTCGTGGCCGGCAGCGATCCGGCGGCGATCACCCGGGCCGCGGCCGACGTGGACGCCAGCGGCATCGGACGGGTGCTGGGCTGAATTCATCCACAGGCGGTGTGGATGGTTTCTGAGCAAACGTGTGGATAACCCTGCGCAGCCCTTGTCAGGCAAGGCTGTCAAGATGCTTGGTGAAAAATTGATCACGCCTTCTTGTGGAGTCCAGCCGTGCTCGACTGCCCTTGGCAAAGAGCGTGTTGACCGAGGTCGACACCTACCAGAGCAGAGCGACACGGCCAGTGACCACCAAGGTGGGCAGCGCTAGATCATCAACCGCAGTTCGCCGCCGCTGGTGGTGAATTCGCGGCCATTGCGAACCAGATGACGCCCGTCATCCAGCTCGTAACGCGGCGTGGATTCAGAGTGATGCCCGCTGCCATTCGCCTCGGGCTTGAACTCGATGATGATGTGGCTTTCGCCATTGCTGTCGACTGCAGGGAACTGACGGAACGACATCGCGTACCTCCTTCAGCGGATGCTGCTGATGCGAGGCCAGCTTGGTCCGGCCGATGTTAGCCGGCCGTCATCAATCGATGAACTGCAGTCGTGCCAGTTCAGCGTACAGTCCGCCTTCGGCCAGAAGCTGGGCATGGGTACCTTCGGCCACGATGCGGCCCTGGTCCATCACCACGATGCGGTCGGCCTTGAGCACGGTGGCCAGGCGGTGGGCGATGACCAGCGTGGTGCGACCGGCCATCAGCCGCTCCAGCGCCTGCTGCACGCTGTGCTCGCTCTGTGCGTCCAGCGCGCTGGTGGCTTCATCGAGCAGCAGGATCGGCGCGTCCTTCAGCAGTGCGCGGGCAATCGCCACGCGCTGCTGCTGGCCACCGGACAGGCGCGCACCGCGTTCGCCCAACTCACTGTCGTAGCCCTGCGGCAACGCGCGCAGGAAGCCATCGGCCTCGGCCGCATGCGCGGCAGCTTCGACCTCGGCGTCACTGGCCTGCAGGCGGCCATAGCGGATGTTGTCGCGCGCACTGGCCGCGAACAGCGTCGGCTGCTGCGGCACCAGCGCCAGCTGCGCGCGCAGCTCGGCCGGATCGACCTGGCGAACGTCGATGCCATCCACGCAGATGCGGCCGCTGGCCGGATCGTGGAAGCGCAGCAGCATCGACAGCACCGTGCTCTTGCCCGCGCCCGACGGGCCGACCAGGGCCACCGTCTCGCCCGGGCGGACATGCAGGTTGAAGTGGTCCAGCGCGGCCTGGTCCGGACGTTGCGGATAGTGGAACACCACGTCGTCGAACTGGATTTCGCCGCGCAATGGTTGCGGCAGAACGTGCGGCTGCGCCGGCGCACGGATCTCGATGTCTTCCTGCAGCAGCTCGCCAATGCGGCCCATGCCACCGGCTGCACGCTGCAGTTCGTTCCACACTTCGGCCAGCGCGCCCACCGAGCCGCCGCCGATCAGCGCGTACAGCACGAACTGCCCCAGCGTGCCGGCACTGAGGCGCCCGTCGATGACATCGTGCGCGCCCAGCCACAGCACGCCAACGATGGCGCCGAACACCAGCAGGATGGCGCTGGCGGTGACCAGCGACTGCGCACCGATGCGTCGGCGCGCGGCGCCGATGGCATCGCCCAGTGCCTTGTCGAAGCGTCCGCGCTCGTAAGGCTCGCGTGCATGTGCCTGCACCGTGCGCACGGCGCCCAGCGTCTCGCTGGCCAGGCTGTTGGCATCGGCGATGCGGTCCTGGCTGCTGCGTGCAACCGTGCGCAGCTTGCGCGCGCCGATGATGATCGGCAGTACCGCCAGTGGGATGCCGAGCAGCGACCATGCCGCCAGCCTGGGGCTGGTGACGAACAGCATGGCCAGGCTGCCGACCACGGTGACGCTGCTGCGCAGGGCGACCGACATGGTCGAGCCGACCACGCTGCGCAGCAGTTCGCTGTCAGCGGTCAGGCGCGAGACCAGTTCGCCGCTACGGCTGCGGTCATGGAAACCGGCACCGAGCTGGATCAGGTGTGCGTACAGGCGGCTGCGCAGGTCGGCCACGACTTTTTCGCCAAGCAGCGACACGAAGAAGAACCGTGCGGCCGTTGCCAGTGCCAGCACCACCGCCACCAGCATCAGCAGGGCGAAGGCACGGTTGATCTGGCCACCGCTGGTGAAGCCGTGGTCGATCATCTGCTTCACGGCGGGGGGCAGGCTCAGCGTGGCGGCCGAAGAGACCGCCAGCGCCAGCAGCCAGGCGGTGAACAGCCCGCTGTGGCGGCGCACGAACGGCCACAGCGTCCTCAGGCTGCCGAGGCGGCGCAGCGGTGGGGCCGAGGCGGGGGCGTCGTCCTTGTCAGTCATCCTGGTCGTCGTCTTGTATGCGGATACGGTCACGGGTGGCGTCGCGCAGGCGGATTTTCAATGCATCGACCTGATCGGCCGGCAATTCGACCCGCAGGCACACGCCGTTGGCATCGAACTGTTCATCGCGCTTCACGGCGCCGAAGCTGGGAAGGGTGGCATGCAGGGTGCCCAGATCCTCGAAGCCGGCCAACAGCTGCAGCCGGGCCATCGCCACCAGCGGCAAGCGCGGGGCGGTACGCAGGCATTCGGCGGCGGCGCCACCGTAGGCGCGCACCAGTCCACCGGCGCCCAGCTTGATGCCGCCGAACCAGCGCGTCACGACCACCACCACCCGGTCGAAGCCCTGGCCGTCGATCGCAGCCAGGATCGGCCGCCCAGCGGTGCCGGCGGGCTCGCCATCGTCACTGGAGCGGTAGTCCTGGCCGTGCCGGTAGGCCCAGCAGTTGTGGGTTGCGTCGGCTACGGCCACCTGTTGCAGGAACGCCAATGCTGCCGCGGCGCCATCGATCGGCGCGGCATGGACAATGAAGCGGCTGTGTTTGACTTCCAGCGTGTGGCTTACCGGCTGGGCGAGGGTATCGGGCATTCCCGCCATTCTACGGGGTCGCCGGAGGTCACTGCCCGCTTCAGTCGTCCAGCAGCGGGCGCAGGTCGCGCGGCAGGCGCGCTTCGGGATACTGCTGCACATAGCGCTCCAGGCTGGCGCGTGCCAGGTCGCGCTGACCGTCATCGCGCCGCGCGCGGATCTTCTGCAGCCACTGCCGTCGCGGCAGCTGTGCATCGGCGTCCACCTCGGCCTGCACGGCATCCGCACTGAGCCGCGCGTCGGCGCCCCGGCGCATGACGCCGGGCGCGGAGCGGCTCGGGGCCTGCCGCTTCATCGAGGTGATCTCTACCCGATCCAGTGCCTGCGCCCGTTCCGCATCGGCAGCGTTGGCCACTGGCGCCTCGGCGCTGCGTGCTTTCAGCGCCCCTGCCGGGGCCGGCGCCAATGCCGGTGCAGGTGCCGAATAGGCAGCCGGTGCGGGAGGCGCGGGCGGTGCCGCTGCCGGTGCGGTGGCCGGACCAGGCGGGAGCGCGGCAAAGGACGTATCGGCGGCCGCATCCGCCGCCATCGATCGTGCAGCCTGGGCCGGAGCTTCAGCAGTCTCGGTCGGCGCAGGCTTGGCTACCCGCGCGACGGACGGCGCCGGGGGAGCGGCAACAGGAGCCGCCTCGGGTGCTGCAGGTTCGGTGGCCGTTTCCGATGCGGCAACCGCGCTGTCGGCTGGACTGCTCCCAGCGGCCTGATCGGCGGCCGCGGCGTCTGCCGCAGCGGGCGCCGCGGCAACAGCGGCCTCGCCTGCCGGAACCGGCGGCGGTTCCGGGCGCAGCTGCCAGGCGATGCCGATGGCGAACACCATCGAGGCGGCGATGCCGAACACCGCCGGCCAACGCGGACGTGTGCGCTGCCTGCGCGGCGCCTCGGCGGAGACAGCAGCATCGGCCGCCGGTGCGTGCACGGCAGCGCGCGCCGCGGCCAGGATGGTGGCGTCCAGCGCGGCCGGCGGGGCCTGTTCGACGCGACGGCCGAGCAGGCGCGCCAGCTCGCGTTCTTCCGGCGTCAGCGGTTGGTCTCGGTTCATGCGTTCAATCCCGCACGCAGCTTGTCCATCGCATAGCGCAGCCGCGATTTCACGGTTTCCCGGCCTACGCCGGTGATCTGGCCGATCTCCTCCAGGCTCAGTTCCTGATCCAGCCGCAGCTGCAGCACTTCGCGCTGCTCGGGCGGCAGTTGCTCCATCGCCAGCTGGATGCGGCGACGTTGTTCGAATTCGGAAAGCTCGGCTTCCGGGGTCTGCCCGTCCTCGATCGCGGCCAGGCGCAGGTCGGCGTCGGCCGGTGCGGCAGGGCGATGGCGAGCGGCCCGCCAGTGGTCGTTCAGGCGGTTGTGGGCGATGCGGAACAGCCAGGTGCTGAATGCAGCGTCAGGCTGCCAGCCCGCGCGCGCGCTGATCACCCGCTGCCAGACATCCTGGAAGATCTCCTCGGCCAGCGCGTTGTCGCGCAGTTGCCGCAGCAGGAAGCCGAACAGGCGCTTGCGATGGCGTGCATACAGGCTTTCGAACGCGCGCAGGTCGCCACCGGCCCAAGCCAGCATCAAGGCTTCATCGGTTGGCAGTGCGCTGGCTTCCACGGCGTACAGGGTAAGGCCTGCAGGCGGTGGCGCATAGCCGGTGACGGGGGCGGGCAGGGCGAGGTTCATGGCGTGGAAGCGGCTACGGGCAGGAGGAAAAACGTACGGGCGCACGATTCGGGGTTTACGGGCTTCCATTGCCCCCCGGGTGGCGCGCTATGCTCGGCGGCTCAGGGGAGGCGACGCACAGACGGCGCCAAGAGATTGTCATTTGTCCACGCACGTTGAACCGGCGGAAGAGCCACCACACGAGGCCGTGCTGAGCGCGGCGCTGGTGCGCGCATTGCATGCGCTGCTGCCGGACTCGGCCGTGGTCCGCGTTGGCTGGGATGACCCGCAGCTGGGCCGCGGACAGGGCGGCTGGCCGGCTGTCGCGGCGGCCGACGCGTTGACGGTGCCCGGCGTGGGCAACGGTTGCCATGGCTGGGAATATGACGGTGCCCGCCTGCAGTTGTCGGTCGAAGGTGCCGTGCCTTCAGCGGCGTGGTGGGGGCTGGCCCGGCAGGCCATGGAGCTGGCGCTGCAGCGCGGTCGCCAAGCCGGGCAGATCAAGGCGCTGGAAGAAGCTGAACGGCTGCAGCAGGCGCTGTTCCAGATCGCCGATCTGGCTGGCGCCGACCTCGAGATGTCGGAGATGCTGCGTCACGTGCACGGCGTGCTTGGCACGCTGATGTACGCGGAAAACTGCTACATCGTCGAGTACGACGATGTCCGCGACCAGATCCGCTTCCTGTACTTCGCCGACCAGGTCGATGACTTCGTCGCCGATCCGTCGCAGAGCCATGACGCCGATGAGATGCCGCGCAGCCTGACCGTGGCGTTGCTGCGCCACGGCAAGCCGCTCAGCGGCCCCTCGCGCGAGTTGCTGGCGCGCGTGGTCGAGCAGGAGCACGACCCGCAGCGTGGACCGGAGAGCCTGGACTGGCTGGGCGTGCCGATGCTGCGCGATGGCCGGGTATGCGGCGCCATCGTGGTGCAGAGCTATGAGCTGGCGGCCCGTTATGGCGAGGCCGAGCGGGCGCTGCTGGGTTTTGTCGCGCAGCACGTGCAGACCGCGATGGACCGGCGCCAGGCGCAGGTCCGGCTGGAACAGCAGGTGGAGCGGCGCACGCTGGAGCTGCAGCGTGCCAACCACAGCCTGCAGGATGAAGTGGCCGAGCGCCGCCGCGCAGAGCAGCTGCAGACCGCGCTGTACAACATCGCCGAGATGGCGATGTCGGCCGACAGCCTGGCCCAGTTCTACGGGCAGGTGCATGGCGTGGTCGGGCGCCTGCTTGACGCGCGCAATTTCTACATCGCGCTGGTGAACGGGGCCGGCAGCGGCCTGGACTTCGTCTACTCGGTGGACGAGCACAACGCCAGCCGTGCGCCACGCCCGTTCAGCCGCGGCCTGACCGAGTACGTGGTGCGCAACCGGCGTCCGTTGCTGGCTTCGCGGCAGCAGATCGACGCACTGCTGGCCAGCGGCGAAGTGCGCGAATCGGGCGCACGTTCGCATTGCTGGCTGGGTGTGCCGCTGCTGCGCGATGACGAGGTGGTCGGCGCGATCGTGGTGCAGAGCTACAGCGAGAACAGCACGTTCAGCGTGCACGATCAGCGCTTGTTGACCTTCGTTGCACAGAACATCGGAACCGGGCTGGCGCGCCAGCGCGACCAGCAGCAGCTGCGTTCGGCGCATGCCGAGCTGGAAAAGCGCGTGGAGGAACGTACCCGCGAGCTGGCCGAGGTCAACGAGAAGCTGCTCGGGCAGATCGGCGAGCGCCTGCGTGCCGAGCAGCGCCTGACCCATCAGGCCATGCACGATGCGCTGACCGGCCTGCCCAACCGCCTGCACCTGCTCGATCGCCTGCAGGATGCGCTGGCGCTGGCCAAGCGCGAGGGTGGGCCGGTGTTCGCCGTGCTGTTCCTCGACCTGGACCGCTTCAAGCTGGTCAACGACAGCATCGGCCACGCTGCCGGCGATCGCATGCTGGTGGAGGTGGCTAAGCGCATCGTATCGATGGCCGGCACCGATGACGTGGTGGCGCGGCTGGGCGGCGATGAGTTCGCGGTGCTGCTGCAGTGTCCGCAGGGGCTGGCACAGGCGCTGGAGTTCGGCCAGCGGCTGTTGCTGGCACTGCAGGAATCGATGTGGATCGCCGGGCGCGAACTGTTCCCGTCCGGCAGCCTGGGCATCGCCTTGTGGAACCCGCGCTACCGGACCGGTGAAGAACTGCTGCGCGACGCAGACGCGGCGATGTACCGGGCCAAGGCGCAGGGTCATGACCGCTGCGCGATCTTCGACGAAGACATGCGCGAAGAAGCGATGCGCAGCCTGGACCTGGAAGCGGATCTGCGGCGTGCGATCAACAACCGCGACTTCGTGCCGTTCTACCAGCCGATCGTGCGCCTGTCCGATGGCGAAGTGGTGGGGCACGAGGCCTTGCTGCGCTGGCGCCACGAGCGTCGTGGCCTGTTGCTGCCCGGGGCGTTCCTGGAGCTGGGCGAGGAAAGCGGCCTGATCGAGCAGGTCGACTGGCTGATCTACGAACAGGTCATCGCGGGACTGGCCGAAGGCGGCCACGGCTATGTCTCGGTGAACGTATCGCCACGCCATTTCCGCTCGGTCGAGTTCAGTGGTCGCCTGTTCGGTCTGCTCGATGCATGCGGCGCCGACCCGCGCCGGCTGCGCCTGGAGATTACCGAGGTGGCGCTGCTGGATGATGGCCCGCACACGCTGCGCATCCTGCAGGGCCTGCGCGAGCGTGGCATCCAGGTGCAGCTGGACGATTTCGGTACCGGCTTCTCGGCGCTGTCCTACCTGCACCGCTTCCCGATCAGCACGTTGAAGATCGACCAGAGCTTCATCGCCGGCCTGCATGGGCCGGAAGTGCAGAGCACGCGCGCGCTGGTCGAGGGCGTGCTGTCACTGGCCCGCACCTTGGGCATCGAAACCATCGGCGAAGGCATCGAGACCGAAGCGCAGCGGCAGACGCTGCGCGAACTTGGTTGCGACTACGGCCAGGGCTACCTGCTGGGCCGCCCGGCGCCGTGGGACGGCGCGGTGGCCTGAGCCACCGCGCCGGGTCGCCTCAGCGCAGGGCGGAGCGACGCTTCTCGTCGATCCACTTGGAAGCCTGGGCCGGCTGGTAGTTCTGCATCCACTCCAGCATTTCCTCGATGTCCGAGCCGTACCACAGGTCCTGGCGCTGGTCCGGATGCAGGAAGCGCTCTTCCACCATGCGATCGATCATGCCGATCAGCGGGGCGTAGAAGCCTTCCACGTCGAGGAAGGCGCATGGCTTGTTGCCGATGCCCAGCTGGCGCCAGGTCAGCATCTCGAAGATCTCTTCCATGGTGCCGAAGCCGCCGGGCAGGGCGACGAAGCCATCGGCGAGGTCGAACATGCGCGACTTGCGCTCATGCATCGAACCGACGATCTCCAGTTCGGTCAGGCCGCGGTGGGCCACTTCCCAGTCGGCCAGCTGGCGCGGGATCACGCCGGTCACCTCCCCGCCGGCGGCGAGCACGGCATTGGCCACGGTTCCCATCAGGCCGACGTTGCCGCCGCCATACACCAGGCGCAGGCCGTCACGGGCGATGCGATCACCCAGGGCAATGGCGCGTTCGGTGTAGGCCGGCTTGCTGCCAGCGTTGGAACCACAGTACACACAGATCGATTTCATGGATCTTCCTGTCTCTTGGCCGGAAACGAAAACGCCCCGTCGCCAACCGCAGGGCGGTCAGGGACGGGGTGTCGGTGGATTATGAGGCCTTGACAGGCCTTCTGTAGAGCCGAGCCACGCTCGGCTGCGCTTCGTTCAGATCGCGGCAAAGGCTGAGTCGAGCATGGCTCGACTCTACAAACGCCAAGCAGGCTTACGCGGCAGCCGCCTGTTCGCGACGCGGGCCTTCACGCAGGGCGCGGCCCACCATGCCGACCAGCAGGTCCAGCTCATCGCTGTCCATGCCGAAGTGCGGGGTGAAGCGCAGCGAATTCTCGCCGCCGTGGATCACGTTGATGCCGTGCTGGCGCAGCCATTCCTCGGTGGAATTGGCGCCGTAGCACTTGAACTGCGGGGCCAGCTCGCAGGAGAACAGCAGGCCGGTGCCCTGCACCTTGGTGATCAGGCCACCCAGTTCGCTCTTGAGCTGTTCCAGCTTGCGCACGGCCTCGGCACCGCGTTCGGCGATGTTGGCACGCACCTGCGGGGTCAGCTGCGCCAGGGTGGCACAGGCCACGTCCAGCGCGCGTGGGTTGCTGGTCATGGTGTTGCCGTAGATGCCCTTGCGGTACAGCTGCGCGGCGTGCTCGGTCACCGCCAGCACCGACAGCGGGTACTGCGCGGCGTTGAGCGCCTTGGAGTAGGTCTCCATGTCCGGCGGATCCAGGCCTTCGAAGCCCGGGTAATCGACCACCGACAGCACGCCATGCGCGCGCAGACCAGCCTGGATCGAGTCCAGCAGCAGCAGGCTGCCGTGCGCACGGGTCAGCTCACGGGCCACGGCATAGAACGCCGGCGGCACCGAACGGCCCGGGTCGCCTTCGCCCATTACCGGTTCCAGGAACACCGCCTCGATGAACCACTGGTTGCGTGCGGCGTCCTCGAACACCTTGCGCAGGCCGGCCTCGTCGTACGGCGCCACGGTGATCACCGAATCCTCGCCGCGGTAGCTGGCCAGGTGCTGCATGTAGCTCTTGCGGCTGGAATCGGAATACAGGGCAGGGCGGTCGGTACGGCCATGGAAGCTGCCCTTGACCACCACGCGCTTGATCGTGGCGCCGGCGTGGCGCGCGCCCGGGTCGGTCTGCAGCTTGGCGTTGACGTCGGCGATGCGCGCGGCCAGGCCAACCGCCTCGGAGCCGGAATTCAGGCACATGAAGCGCGCGAACGGGCAGCCGCCACGGCGGTGGCCGATCTCGGCGCGCAGGGCCGTGATGAAGCGCTGCTGCGACAGGCTGGGGGTCATGATGTTGGCCATCACCTGTGGGCGTGCCATCGCCTCCAGCACGGCATCCGGGGTGTGCCCGAAGCCGAGCATGCCGTAGCCGCCGGCGTCGTACAGCACCGCGCCCTTCAGGGTGACCACCCAGGGGCCACGCGCGGCCAGCGCCACGTACGGGGTCACTGCATCATCGGCGTAGAAATTGACGAAGCCGTCCTGCATCGCGTCGATCTGCGCCTGTTCGTCCTGCGCCAGCAGCGGCCCCAGGTCGGCCTGCACGCGCGCGAACTCCTCGGCGGCGGCATCCACTGCGGCGATCAGCTGCGGGTGGCGGACGGACAGGGCGGTCAGGGTGGCGTCGTCCAGGCCGGTGGTGAGGCGGGTGCCGGGCTGGGTGCGCAGGGGGGCGAGGCGTTCGATGAAGCTCATTGCAGATCTCCTGAAACGATGGGTCGCACGGGCCTTCAAAAGCAAAACGCGCGTCAACGCGCGCTTGGGGGCAGGCTCGTGCAGCGGACTTCCGACTCGATGCTAGCACTTGTTTTTTTGCGCGATAACCCCGCAAAAACCTGCTGCATAGCAGCATTTTGCGCGACGTTCGCCGCGAAGCACGCCGGCTCGCAGACGCTGGACGTACAATGCGCGCCATTGTCGACCTGTTGCCGCCCACTGCCTTGAAGAAGTCCGATTTCAACTACGACCTGCCGGCCGAACTGATCGCGCAGGCGCCCCTGGCCGAGCGTTCCGCCAGCCGCCTGCTGCTGGTGCCGCAAGCCCCCGCCGCATTCACCGACCTGCAGGTGCGTGACCTTCCGTCGCTGCTGCAGCCGGGCGACCTGCTGGTGTTCAACGACACCCGGGTGATCCCGGCGCGCCTGTTCGGGCAGAAGGCCAGCGGCGGCCGCGTGGAGATCCTGATCGAGCGCTTGCTCGGCGGCCAGCAGGCCCGTGCCCAGGTGGGCGCCAGCAAGTCGCCGAAGGCCGGCAGCCGCATCGCGCTGGATGCCGGTGGCGAAGCCGAGGTGCTGGGCCGCGATGGCGAGTTCTACGTGCTGCAGTTCCACGTGCCCGAGTCGCTGGAGCAGTGGCTGCTGCATGCCGGCCGCCTGCCGCTGCCGCCGTACATCCAGCGCGAGCCGGGCGTGGACGACCGCGAGCGCTACCAGACCGTGTTCGCGCGTGAAGTGGGCGCGGTGGCGGCACCGACCGCGGGCCTGCATTTCGACGAACCGTTGCTGGCCGCACTGAAGGAAAAGGGCGTGGAGTTCGGCCACGTCACCCTGCACGTGGGCGCGGGCACCTTCCAGCCGGTGCGTGCCGAAGACCTGAAGGACCACGTGATGCACCGCGAGTGGCTGAATGTCGGTGCCGAACTGGTGCAGCAGGTGCGGCGCACGCGCGCCGCCGGCGGCCGCGTGATCGGCGTCGGCACCACCGTGGTGCGCGCGCTGGAAAGCGCGATGCGCGATGGCGAGCTGCTGCCGTTCGCCGGCGAGACGCAGATCTTCATCACCCCCGGCTACCGCATCCGCAGCGTGGACGCGATGGTGACCAACTTCCACCTGCCGGAAAGCACGCTGCTGATGATGATCTCCGCGTTTGCCGGCAAGGAGCGCGTGTTCGAGGCCTACCAGCACGCGATCGAGCAGCGCTACCGCTTCTTCAGCTACGGCGACGCGATGCTGCTGTTCCCGCAGGCGGGGTAGCGCGCCCCGGGAGGGCAGGGGCCCCCTGTGGGTGCGCACCTTGGTGCGCACGCCTTCTTGGGAGACAATAGGCAACTATTTGCCCCAATGACCGCTCCATGTCCCGACTGCAGTTCCAGCTCCAGACCCGCGACGGCCGTGCCCGCCGTGGCCGCCTGACCTTCCCGCGTGGCACGGTGGAAACGCCGGCCTTCATGCCGGTGGGGACCTATGGCTCGGTCAAGGGCATCCTGCCGGACCAGGTGCGCGCGCTGGGCGCCGAGATCATCCTCGGCAATACCTTCCACCTGTACCTGCGCCCGGGCCTGGACATCATCGCCGACCACGGCGGCCTGCACGGCTTCTGCCGCTGGGATGGCCCGATCCTGACCGACTCCGGCGGCTTCCAGGTGTTCTCGCTGGCGCACCGCCGCAAGATCACCGAGCAGGGCGTGACCTTCGCCTCGCCGACCGACGGCGCACGGGTCTTCCTCGGTCCCGAGGAGAGCATGAAGATCCAGAAGGTGCTCGATTCGGACATCGTGATGATCTTCGACGAATGCACCCCGTACCCGGCCACCGAGGACGTTGCCCGCCGTTCGATGGAGTTGAGCCTGCGCTGGGCGCAGCGCAGTCGCAACGCGCATGACGAACTGGGCAACGACGCGGCCCTGTTCGGCATCGTCCAGGGCGGCGTGCATACCGACCTGCGCAGCCGCTCGGCCGATGCCCTGCAGGCGATCGGCTTCGACGGCTACGCCATCGGCGGCCTGGCCGTGGGCGAGCCGGAGCACGAGCGCAACGCCATGCTCGACCACCTGGACCCGGAGCTGCCGGGCGACCGCCCGCGCTACCTGATGGGCGTGGGCCGGCCGGAGGACCTGGTCGAGGGTGTCGCACGTGGCGTGGACATGTTCGATTGCGTGATGCCGACCCGCAACGCCCGCAACGGCCACTATTTCACCTCGTTCGGCACCGTCCGCATCCGCAACTCCCAGTACGCGCGCGACATGGACCCGATCGAGCCGGGTTGCGGCTGCGTGGCCTGCACCGGCGGCTACACCCGTTCCTACCTGCGCCACCTGGACCGCTGCAACGAGATGCTGGCGCCGATGCTGGGCACCCTGCACAACCTGTTCTACTACGAAAAGCTGATGGCCGACATCCGCGCGGCGATCGAGGCGGGAACCTTCCTGGCCTTCCGTGAGTCCTTCTACGCGGCACGCGGGGCGGTGGCCCCGCCGCTGTAACCCGAACGCCCCCTGCCAAACGGCCCAAGGACGAACGCCCGGGGCCGTGGCATACTTCAAGGCTGACCCAGATCCGCGGTCGACACCCCCGTCCCTGAAGGGACGGGAGCGCCGCCCAACCAAAGGACCAACGATGAACCTGCTTGCTTTCCTGATTCCCGCCGCCCACGCCCAGGCCGCCGGCGGCCAACCGCAGGGCATGGGCCTGACCACGCTGCTGTTCCCGATCATCCTGATCGCCATCATGTACTTCCTGATGATCCGCCCGCAGATGAAGCGGCAGAAGGAACACAAGTCCATGCTGGAGAAGATCAAGCGTGGCGACGAAGTGCTGACCAACGGTGGCATCGCCGGCAAGGTCACCGACATCGGCGACAACTTCATCACCATCGAAGTGGCCGAGAACGTGCGCATCCGCGTGCAGAAGGGCGCTGTCGGCAGCGTGCTGCCGACCGGCACCCTGGATTCGGCCAAGTAAGCCACTCCCTTTCCGAAGCACAACCGCGGCGCCGGGGATGGCGCCGCGCGGGACCCAAGCAATGCTCGAATTTCCACGCTGGAAGTACGTCGTCATCCTGATCGTACTGGCGCTCAGTGCGCTGTACGCGCTGCCCAACATCTACCAGAAGGACCCGGCCATCCAGATCACCGCCAACCGTGGCGGGCAGATCGACGATGCGCTGCGCGACCGTGTGCTGGCCGACCTGAAGAAGGCCGGGGTCACTGCCATCGGTGCCGAAAAGGAAGGGGAAAGCCTGATCGTCCGTCTGCCGGACCTGAAGTCGCAGTCTGCGGCCAGCGATGCCCTGCGCGACACCGTCGGCGAGAAGTACACGGTGGCCCTGAACCTGGCCTCGACCGTGCCGGACTGGCTGGCCCGGCTGGGCGGTCGCCCGATGGTGCTCGGCCTGGACCTTCAGGGTGGCGTGCACTTCGTGCTGCAGGTCGACCAGAAGGCCGCCCTCGACAAGCGCCTGGATGCCTACACCGAAGACGTGCGCAGCACCCTGCGTGACGCCCGCATCGCCTACCAGTCGGTGGAGCGCCGTGCGGACAACAGCATCGTGGCCAACCTGAGCCCGTCCGCCGGTGACGACGCCGCGCAGCGTGCCCGTGCCGCCCTGGTCAAGGCACAGCCGACGCTCGGCTATGACGTCAGCGGCAACCGCATCACGGTCACCGTGCCGGAGACCGAGATCACGCAGATCGCCAACGGCGCCATCGAGCAGAACATCAACACCCTGCGCAACCGCGTGAACCAGCTCGGCGTGGCCGAGCCGATCATCCAGCGCCAGGGTGCCGACCGTGTGGTCGTGCAGCTGCCGGGCGTGCAGGACACCGCCGAAGCCAAGCGCATGATCGGCGCCACCGCCACCCTGGAGTACCGCGCGGTGGTCGAGGGCAATGCGCAGGACGCCATCAATTCCGGCCGCATCCCGCCGGAAGCGAAGGTCTACCAGCAGCGTGATGGCCGCGGCCCGATCCTGCTGAACAAGCGCGTGATCGTCACCGGTGACCAGATGGTCGGCGCGCAGGCGGTGACCGATTCGAACAGTGGCTCCCCGGCCGTCAGCGTGACGCTGAACAATGTCGGCGGCCAGCGCATGTTCGACTTCACCAGCGCCAACGTGAACAAGCCGATGGCGGTGGTCTACACCGAACGCGTGCCGACCGTGACCGTCGTCGACGGCCAGGAAGTGCGTGGCTTCAAGGTCAACGAGGAAGTGATCTCGGTGGCCAACATCAACGGCGTGTTCGGCAAGAACTTCCAGACCACCGGCCTGCAGAAGAAGGAAGCCGAGGACCTGGCCAAGCTGCTGAAGTCCGGCTCGCTGGCCGCGCCGATGGACTTCGTCGAAGAGCGCGTGGTCGGCCCGAGCCTGGGCGCCGAGAACGTCAAGAACGGCATGCGCGCGGTGGTGTTCGCGTTCCTGTTCACCCTGGTGTTCTTCAGCATCTACTACCGCATGTTCGGTGTGATCACCTCGGCGGCGATGCTGTTCAACCTGCTGATCGTGGTGGCGGTGATGTCGCTGTTCGGCGCCACCATGACCCTGCCGGGCTTCGCCGGCCTGGCGTTGTCGGTGGGCCTGTCGGTGGACGCCAACGTGCTGATCAACGAGCGTATCCGTGAAGAACTGCGCGCCGGCGTGCCGGGCAAGACCGCGATCGTGACCGGTTACGAGCGTGCCTCGGGCACCATCCTCGACGCCAACCTGACCGGCCTGATCGTCGGCGTGGCGCTGTTCGCATTCGGTACCGGTCCGCTGAAGGGCTTCGCGCTGACCATGATCATCGGTATTTTCGCCTCCATGTTCACTGCGATCACCGTGTCGCGTGCGCTGGCGACGCTGATCTACGGCCGTCGCAAGAAGCTCCAGAACGTGGCCATCTGACGGGACGACACGCACAATGAAACTGTTTCCGCTGCACATCCTCCCGAACGACACCAAGATCGACTTCATGCGCTGGCGCCATGTCGCCATGGCAGTCACCATCGTGGTGTTCCTGGCCTCGGTCGCCATCATCGGCATCAAGGGCTTCAACTACGCACTGGACTTCACCGGCGGCACCCTGATCGAAACGCGTTTCGAGAAGGCCGTGGACGTCGAGCAGGTCCGCGCCAAGCTGGAGCAGAACGGCTTCGACGGTGCCCAGGTGCAGAGCGTCGGTGGCAATACCGACCTGCTGATCCGCCTGGCGCCGCACGGCGAGCATGCGCCGGGCACCGGTGATGCCGCTGCCGAGGACAAGGCCACCGCCGCGGCCGTGGTGAAGGTGCTGTCCAGCGCCGACAACCAGGCCACGGTGATGAGTACCGCATTCGTCGGCCCGCAGATCGGCAAGGACCTGGCGAAGAACGGCCTGTACGCCACCATTTTCATGCTGGCCGGCTTCCTGATCTACATCGCGGTGCGCTTCGAATGGAAGTTCGCGGTCACCGCCAGCATCGTGGCGATGTTCGACCTGATCGTGACGGTCGCCTACGTGTCCCTGCTGGGCCGTGAGTTCGACCTGACCGTGCTGGCCGGCCTGCTGTCGGTGATGGGCTTTGCGATCAACGACATCATCGTGGTGTTCGACCGCGTCCGCGAGAACTTCCGCAGCCTGCGCGTGGACTCGATGGAGGTGCTGAACCGTTCGATCAACCAGACGCTGTCGCGTACGGTGATCACCGCGGTGATGTTCTTCCTGTCGGCGCTTGCCCTGTACCTGTACGGCGGTGCGTCGATGGAAGGCCTGGCCGAGACGCACATGATCGGTGCGGTGATCGTGGTGCTGTCCTCGATCCTGGTCGCGGTGCCGATGCTGACGATCGGCTTCCTGCGCGTCAGCAAGCAGGACCTGCTGCCGAAGGCGAAGGACGTCGAGGCCCTGGCCCGTCGCCCGTAAGCATCTGCTGCATGCGGCACACAGAGAACCCCGCGCAAGCGGGGTTTTTTGTGTGCAGGGCTTGCAGCCCTGCACCCGCGGTAGTGCCGGCCGCTGGCCGGCAACAGCAACAGCAACAGCAACAGCAACAGAGTGCATTCCGTGGTTGGGCGGGACGGTGTCGGAGTGCGGGGACGCCGCAAGTACGTCCGTGTAGGCTCGGTCGCCGCATCCATGCGGCTGACACCCCGTACTCCGACACCGCCCCGTCTCTGACAGATTCCTGCGGCTGTTGGTAGGTGTCGACCTTGGTCGACACATCTGTCAGATATCGATAATCAGACTGGAATCAGATCTACCGTGTCGACCAAGGTCGACACCCACCAGAGAAGAATGCTGTCCCGACAGGTCGCGGAAATCTGTCGAAGGCGGGGTGGGTCCGGTTGCGGGGGCGTGAGCCGCATGGATGCGGCGACCGAGCTTACATGGACGTACTTGCAGCGCCCCCCGCAACCGGATCCACCCCGCCAACCCACAGGAACCCAGCTTTTGACGCTGCTGTTGAGGTTGCCGGCCAGCGGCCGGCACTACCGCGTGTGCAGGGTGCAACCCTGCAAAGAGAAACCCCACCCTACGCCAGCGTCGGTTGTGCAATCGTCCCCCGCGCACTACGATCCTGCGGTTCGCGCGCGCAGGCGCGCGCCCGTATTCCTGCTGAGCGCCCCGTGCGCCGCATCTGCCAACCCGAGGTATCCATGGTCATCAAACCGCGCGTCCGCGGCTTCATCTGCGTCACCACCCACCCGACCGGCTGCGAGGCCGCGGTCAAGCAGCAGATCGACTACATCCGCGCGCGCCCACCGATCCAGAACGGTCCCAAGCGGGTGCTGGTGATCGGTGCGTCGACCGGCTACGGCCTGGCCGCGCGCATCACCGCTGCCTTTGGCAGTGGCGCCGCCACCCTCGGCATCTTCTTCGAACGGCCGGGCAGCGAGACCAAGCCGGGCACGGCGGGCTGGTACAACTCGGCTGCGTTCCACAAGTACGCCGACGAAGCCGGCCTGTATGCCAAGAGCATCAACGGCGATGCCTTCTCCGATGAAGTGAAGGCGAAGACCATCGAAATGATCAAGGCCGATCTCGGCCAGGTCGACCAGGTTGTCTACAGCCTGGCGGCGCCGCGCCGCAAGCATCCGAAGACCGGCGAGATCATCAGCTCCTCGCTGAAGCCGATCGGCGAGCCGATCACCCTGCGTGGCCTGGATACCGACAAGGAAGTGCTGACCGAGACCCACCTGCAGCCGGCTACCCCGGAAGAGATCGCCGGTACCGTCGCGGTGATGGGCGGCGAAGACTGGCAGATGTGGATCGACGCGCTCGCCGATGCCGGCGTGCTGGCCAACGGCTGCACCACCACCGCCTTCACCTACGTGGGCGAAGAGATCACCCAGGCGATCTACTGGAATGGCTCGATCGGTGCGGCCAAGAAGGACCTGGACACCAAGGTGCTGGGCCTGCGCGAGAAGCTGGCCAAGATCGGTGGCGATGCACGCGTATCGGTGCTGAAGGCGGTGGTGACCCAGGCCAGCTCGGCCATTCCGACCATGCCGCTGTACCTGTCGCTGCTGTTCAAGGTGATGAAGGAAAAGGGCACCCACGAAGGCTGCATCGAACAGCTGGACGTGCTGTATGACATCCTCTACGGCGGCAAGGCCGACGGCGTGGCGATCGATCGCCTGCGCCACGACCTGGTCGATGGCGATGGCCGCACCGTTGCGCTGATCGATGAGGAAGGCCGCCTGCGCGCCGATTACAAGGAAATGGCCGCAGATGTGCAGGGCAGGGTGGTCGCGCTGTGGCCGCAGGTGACCAACGAGAACCTGTACGAGATCAGCGATCTGGCCGGCTACAAGGCCGACTTCCTGCGCCTGTTCGGCTTCGGCGTGGAGGGCGTGGACTACGAGGCCGACGTCAATCCGGACGTGAAGATCGAAAATCTGGTCGACATGACCTGATCAACGAAAAGGCCGGCGAACGCCGGCCTTCTCGTTGGTGTAGAGCCGAGCCATGCTCGGCTGCTCTTCGCTTGAGTCCCGCAGCCGAGCGTGGCTCGGCTCTACAGAGAGGCGTCACCCGAACTCGAAGCCCATCTCCGGCAGCGCCGGGCCGACGAAGTCGCCCTGCACGTAATCCACGCCGGCACTGAACAGCAGCGTCATCGAGTTGGCATCGCTGACGAACTCGGCAATGGTGCGGATACCCGCTTCCTGTGCGCGCGCGGTGATCTGGCTGATGCGGTCGATGTTCTCGCGCGTGGCGGCCAGGTCGCTGGTGAAGCTCCGGTCCAGCTTGAGGAACTGCGGCTGGAAGTGGGCCAGCAGCTGGAATGAATCCAGCCCCGAACCGAACTGCTCCAGGCCGATGCGGCAGCCCAGCGGCGCCACTTCGGCTAGGAACTGCTGCGCACTGCGCAGGTGGGTGAAAACCTTCGCTTCCGGCGCATGCAGCCACAGCCGTTCGCCGGGCACGCCCTGTGCCTGCAGTTCGCGGCGCAGCGTGGCGATCATCTGCGGGTCCTCGAACGATTCCGGCGTCACCTTCACCAGCACCTGGGTGGCGTTGCCTTCGCGTGCCCGCTGGCCGAGCACCGCGATGGCCTGCGAGACCACCCAGCGATTGATGTCGGCCAGCAGGCCGTGTTCCTCGGCGATGCCCAGGAACGCGGTCGGGCTCAGCAGCTCGCCATTGTTCTCCAGGCGCAGGTAGGCCTCGTACAGCTCCAGTGGCTCGCCCTGCAGGTTCAGCACCGGCTGGTAGTGCAGCTGGAAGCCGTCGCCGGACAGCGCCTCGCGGATGCGCGCAACCCAGCGCTGTACGCGTTCTTCCTCGACACGGTCGGCGGCAGCCGGGTCGAAGATGCGGCAGGTGTTGCCCAGTTCGGCGGCGGCCTGGGTGCAGTCGCTGGCGCGCGCCAGCACCTGGCCGATGCTGGCGATCTTCTCGCCCGCCTGCACGCCACCGATGCTGACCGTCACCGTGGCCGAGCGTGCGCCGATGCTGAAGACATGTGCGGCATAGGCTTCGCGGATGCGCTCGGCCAGCGCCACGGTCTGCGCGTAGGGCCCGGCCTGCAGCACGGCGAAATTGTGTTCGCCGAAGCGGGCCAGTTGCGCGTCCTCGCCGACCACCTCGGCCAGCAGGGCGGCGAGAGCGCCGATAAGGATGTCGGCCGACGCCAGGCCGATATCCGGCAGCAGGCGCGCGTAGTGGTCAGGCTCGATCAGCAGCAGGCCGAACTGACCCTCGCTGCGCCCGGCCTGGGCCACCGCGCTTTCCAGCTGCAGCATGAAGGTCGGGCGATTGAGCAGGCCGGTGACCTGGTCGCGCTGGCGCAGGTCCTCGACCTCGCGTGCCAGCTCGGGGTCGAACTCCATGCGGCGGCGGAGCACCACCTGCAGGCAGGACTCGCCCTCGTAGGTGGCCGCGGCAAATTCCATCGTCGCCGGGAAGGAACTGCCGTCCTCGTGGCGCGCGTCGAGCTGGTACTGCGGCGGCGGCGCCTCGCCACGGCTGAGGCCTTTGAGCAGCTGTTTGAAGCCCTCCACGTGCTGGGCGGCGACCATGTCCAGCAGCGAAATGCCTTCGATGTCCTCGAAATGCTCGTAGCCGAACATCTCCAGATAGGCGTCGTTGGCGCGGATGTGCATGCCTTCATGCACATAGGCGATGGGGTCGCGCGAGGAGGCGATCAGCGCGTCGCAGCGGCGCTCGGTCTCGCGCATCTGCGCCTCGATCCGGCGCAGGCCGCGACGCGCCTGCAGGTCGACCCACTGGTCACGGACCACGGCGAGCAGATGCTCGGGGCGCTGGCGCAGGGCGAGGGCGCGGATGCCATGGCTGCTGGCCTGCACCAGTTCGTCCTCGTCGATGCGCTCGGCCAGCAGCACCAGCGGGATGTCCTTGCCGCTGGCGGCGATGTGCTGGGCCGCCAGCTGCAGCGGGATGCCCTGCGAAGGCGAGGCCAGCACCAG
Source organism: Stenotrophomonas maltophilia D457 (assembly GCF_000284595.1). Taxonomy (GTDB): domain Bacteria; phylum Pseudomonadota; class Gammaproteobacteria; order Xanthomonadales; family Xanthomonadaceae; genus Stenotrophomonas; species Stenotrophomonas muris. Next base: position 2,003,820 of record NC_017671.1, read on the forward strand.
GTCGATGGCCTGGCTGGCCAGCACCTGGGCCAGCTCGGCCGCATCCTGCGGGCGCCACGGGCGTACCGCGATGCCGCTGTTGCGCAGGGTGCTGACGATGGCTTCGGCATTCTCGCCGCTGTCATCGACGATCAGCAGGCGGATGGTGATGTCGTTCGCGTTCTGCATGCACTGCTCCCCAATCTGCGAATCTAGATACACGATGCGCGGCGAACCGTCCATGCGCGCACCCCTGGCGCGCGTCGAACGGCGAAGTGGTTCACACCACGCCGCCCGCTGCGTGGCCGCTGGCCCAGGCCCATTGGAAGTTGTAGCCGCCCAGCCAGCCGGTCACGTCCAGCACCTCGCCAACGAAGTGCAGGCCGGGCACGCGCTTGGATTCCATCGTCGAGGATGACACTTCGGCGGTGTCCACGCCGCCCAGGGTGACCTCGGCGGTGCGGTAGCCTTCGGTGCCGCTGGCCACCAGCGGGAATGCGCCCAGCAGCTGCGCAGCCTGGCGCAGCACCGGCTCGTCCAGCTGGCGCACGGGCCGATCGGGCAGCCAGTGCTCGCACAGGCGTTGCGCCAGCCGCTTCGGCAGTACCTCGCCCAGCACCGTGCGCAGCTCGGCGGCCGGGCGGTCGCGCTTCATCTGGCGCAACCACTCGCCGGCATCCTGGCCCGGCAACAGGTCCAGCTCCAGCACATCGCCAGGCTGCCAGAACGACGAAATCTGCAGGATGGCCGGGCCGCTTACGCCACGGTGGGTCAGCAGCATGAAGTTCTGGAAACTCTTTCCGTTGCAGCGCGCCTCGATCGGCAGTGCGACGCCGCTGAGGTCGGCCAGCCGCTCCTGGTGCTTGCCGCTGAGGGTCAGCGGCACCAGCCCCGCGCGGGTCGGCAGTACCTGGTGGCCGAACTGGCGGGCCACCTCATAGCCAAAACCGCTGGCCCCCATGCTGGGAATCGACAGGCCACCGGTGGCAACCACCAGCGAGGCGCAATGGAACAGGCCCTGGGTGGTGTGCACGCGGAAACCATCGCTGCCGTGCTCGATGCGCTGCACGCTGCAGTCGGTACGGATCTGTACGCCGGCCGCCTGGCACTCGTCCACCAGCATCTTCACGATCTGCTTGGACGAGATATCGCAGAACAGCTGCCCCAGTTCCTTTTCGTGATAGGCGATGCCGTGCTTGTGCACCAGCTCGATGAAATGCCAGGGCGTGTAGCGGGCCAGCGCCGACTTGCAGAAGTGCGGGTTGGCCGACAGGAAGTTGGCCGGGGTGGTGCCGGTGTTGGTGAAGTTGCAGCGGCCACCGCCGGACATCAGGATCTTCTTGCCGACCTTGTTGGCATGGTCGATCACCTGCACCTGGCGGCCGCGCTGGCCGGCAGTGATCGCGGTCATCAGCCCGGCTGCGCCGGCACCGATGACCACCACATCGCAACGGATGGTGCTCATGCCTTGGCGCGCTTGCGCCAGTCCGGGATCACGTCGAGCTGGATCTGGTCGTTGAGCAGCTGCACTTCGCCGTCCTGGATCAGCACGCTCCAACGCATGGCACGCTGGATCTGCTGGCCCCAGCGCTCGACGAATTCGCCGTCCAGAGCGACCACCGAAAGATTGTCGAAGCGCGCCAGGCCCTTGCCCTGCTTGCTCCACCAGATCTCCGAGGCGTTGCCGCCGTAGTTGACCACCTGCACCTGGCGGCTGCGATTGCTGGCCTTGCGGATGCGCGATTCGTCCGGATGGCCCAGGTCGATCCACTGCAGGATGTCGCCGGTGTAGTCGTGTTCCCACAGATCGGGCTCGTCATCGGTACTCAGGCCGCGGCCGAACTCCAGGCGATCGCCGGCGTTCAGCGCGAAGGCGAGCAGGCGCACCATCAGGCGCTCGTCGGTCTCGGACGGATGCTGGGCCAGGGTCAGGTTGTGGGTCGCGTAGTAGCCGCGATCCATGTCGCTGATCTGCAGTTCGGCCTTGCGGATGGTGGCGGTAAGAGCCATGGGGGATCCGTGGACTAAAGAGGACAATGATAGAGGTTTGCTCCGGGGGTGTCCGTGGCCGGACTGTCTGCGCACCGTCAACGGTGGCACTCTTTCGCTCTTTCCCTTGGCCGGAGTGGACGCCATGAGCTTGCCCAGCCGGTTGCAGCTGCCGCCCGGCCCCTGGGCCACCCTGCTGGATGGCCTGTGTGCACGTTTTCCGCGCATCGCGCGCGCGCAATGGCAGGATCGCTTCGCGCGCGGCCGCGTGCTGGACGCACAGGGCAGGGCGCTCACTGCGGACATGCCCTGGCAGGTCGGGCTGGACATCCAGTACTTCCGCGAGGTGGCCGACGAACCGGTGATCCCCTTCACCGAAACCATCGTCCATCTGGATGCGCACCTGCTGGTGGCCGACAAGCCGCATTTCCTGCCGGTGACACCGGCGGGCGGGCATGTACGCGAGACGCTGCTGGCGCGGCTGGTCGCCCGCACCGGCAATGCCGATCTGGTGCCGCTGCACCGGCTGGATCGGCTGACGGCCGGGTTGGTGCTGTTCTCGACCCAGCGTGCGTCGCGCGATGCTTACCAGCGCCTGTTCCGTGAGCGGCGCATCGAAAAGACCTATGAGGCCTTGGCACCGGCGCTGCCGGGGCGGGAGTTTCCGCTGCAGCGGTACAGCCGCCTGGTGCCGGGCGAGCCGTTCTTCCGCATGGCCGAAGTGCCCGGCGAGGCCAATGCGCGCAGCCGGATCGAGCTGATCGAGGCCGAAGGGCCGATCTGGCGCTACCGGCTGCTGCCGGAAACCGGCCGCAAGCATCAGCTGCGCGTGCACATGGCCATGCTGGGGGCGCCGATCATGGGTGACGACCTGTACCCGCAGCTTCGGCAACGGGCACCGGACGTAGCCGAGGCGCCGCTGCAGCTGCTGGCTCGGGCCCTGGCTTTCGATGACCCGTTGAGTGGTGCACGACGGATGTTCAGCAGCGGCCGCAGCCTGAGCCTTCCGGCTTAGGGCGGCCAGGCGCTCAGCGGGCCGGGCGTCGCGCCAGCCAGCGGTCCAGCTCGGCGGCGAACAGCTGCCGGTCGCGGGGGCCCAGGGGTGGCGGTCCGCCGGTCTGGACCCCGGCGCCGCGCAGTTCCTCCATGAAATTGCGCATCGACAGTCGCTCGGCCATGTTGTTCGGTGTGTACAACTGGCCGCGCGGGTTCAGCGCGACGGCCTGCTTCTCCAGCACCAGCGCGGCCAGCGGGATGTCCTGGGTGACCACCAGGTCCCCCGCGGCGACCCGCTCGACGATGGCGCTGTCGGCCACGTCCAGCCCCTGCGGCACCTGGATCGAGCGCAGCCAGCGCGAGGGCGGGGTGCGGATCCACTGGTTGGCGACCAAGGTCAGTTCGATCCCGACCCGTTCAGCCGCACGGAACAGGATGTCGCGGATGACGGTGGGACAGGCGTCCGCATCCACCCAGATGCGGGGAGAGGCGTGTTCAGCGGGGGTTTCAGCTTCAGTCATTTACCCAGTGTAGGGTAGGAAAAACCTGAATGGGGACTCGGAGTTAGCCGCGAGAGGCTGCCAACCCTTGTCACGCCTAGCGGGTGACGTATTCCCATGAACGTCGGGGCTATCGCTTTTTGCAGAAAACACGCGTATCGTGCGACCCACTGTGTTTGCTAGGGTCACCGTGAATCGTGGCCTGGTGCAGTTGATCTCACGATCCGCTCATCGATCCGCTTTACCAACGCCTGCAACTCAGTCTCGGCCCCGATACCCGGTGGCTGCGATTTTTTTCAACATGTGTTTCAGGAGTTAGTAAAAATGTCTGAACGTCAGACCGGTACCGTCAAGTGGTTCAACGACGCCAAGGGCTTCGGCTTCATCACCCCGGAAAGCGGCCCGGACCTGTTCGTGCACTTCCGCGCGATCCAGGGCACCGGCTTCAAGACCCTGCAGGAAGGCCAGAAGGTTACCTTCATCGCCGTCCAGGGTCAGAAGGGCATGCAGGCTGACCAGGTGCAGGCGGTCTAATCCGTCTGCTACCGTTGGGTAGCCAGAACGCCGGAAGCGAAAGCTTCCGGCGTTTTTTATTGCCCGCCGTTTTTTTGTAGAGTCGAGCCATGCTGGACTGCGCCCAAAGACAGTCGAGCATGGCTCAACTCTACAAAGGACATGCAGCCGGCGCGGTACGATGCGCGTCTCCCCAAGGGATCACCCCCATGCGCATCGTCCACCATCTGGAAAACTCCCGTTCGCTGCGCGTGCTGTGGATGCTGGAGGAGCTGGGGTTGGACTACGAACTGCGCCGCTATCCGCGCGATCCGAAGACGCTGCTGGCGCCGCCGGAACTGCGCAACGTGCATCCGCTCGGCAAGTCGCCGGTACTGCAGGATGGTGAGCTGGTACTGGCCGAGTCCGGCGCGATCCTCGACTACCTCGCTGACCGTTACGACACGCAACGCCAGCTGTCGCCGTCACCAATGCCGGCCGACGGGGCCGAACGCATCGCTTACCGCTACTGGCTGCACTACGCCGAAGGCTCGGCGATGCCACCGTTGCTGCTGACCCTGGTGATGGGCCGCATACGCAACGCGCCAATGCCGTTCTTCGCGCGCCCGATCGCACGCAGCATTGCCGACAAGGCCGAGCGCGGCTTCATCGGCCCGCAGCGGCGCCTGCACCTGGACTGGATGGAGCGCCGCCTGGCCGAAAGCCCGTGGTTTGCCGGCGAGCGTTTCAGTGCGGCCGACATCCAGATGAGCTTCCCGATCCAGGCCGCTGCCGCGCGCGGTGGTGGCCTGGACGACAAACCGGCACTGCGTGGCTTCCTCAAGCGTATCGGTGAACGCCCGGCCTACCAGCGTGCCGAGGCCCACGGCGGCCACCTGCAGGCGCTCGGCGGCAATTGAGGAGGGCGGCCGTCGCCCTCATCTCCAGCACCATGGATACCGACACTCCCCGTTTCGACAACCGCCTGCTGCACACCCTGCCGGGCGACCCCGAATCCGGCCCGCGCAGGCGCGAAGTGCTGGGCGCCGCCTGGTCGCCCGTGATGCCGACCCCGGTGACGGCGCCCACGCTGTTGGCCTGGGCGCCGGACGTCGCCGAAATGCTTGGCTTCGATACCGCTGAAGTCGAAAGCGAAGGTTTCGCGCAGGTATTCGGCGGCAATGCGCTGTACGCCGGCATGCAACCGTGGGCAGCCAACTACGGTGGCCATCAGTTTGGCCACTGGGCCGGCCAGCTCGGCGACGGGCGTGCGATTTCGCTGGGTGAGCTGGTTGCGCCGGATGGCCAGCACTGGGAGCTGCAGTTGAAGGGGGCCGGGCCAACGCCGTACTCGCGGGGGGCCGATGGACGGGCAGTGCTGCGCTCATCGATCCGCGAATTCCTGTGCAGCGAGGCGATGCATCACCTTGGCGTGCCGACTACGCGCGCGTTGTCACTGGTCGGCACCGGTGAGGACGTGGTGCGCGACATGTTCTATGACGGCCATCCGCGTGCCGAGCCAGGCGCCATCGTATGCCGGGTCTCGCCGTCGTTCCTGCGCTTCGGTTCGTTCGAACTGCCGGCCTCGCGCGGTGAAACCGCCCTGCTGCAGCAGCTGGTGGATGCCTGCATCGCCCGCGACTTCCCCGCACTGCAAGGGCAGGGCGAGGCGCTGTACGGCGACTGGTTCGCGCAGATCGCCGTGCGCACCGCCGAGATGATCGCGCACTGGATGCGTGTCGGCTTCGTGCACGGCGTGATGAACACCGACAACCTGTCCGTGCTCGGTGTGACGCTGGATTACGGCCCCTATGGCTGGGTCGAGGACTTCGATCCGGACTGGACGCCGAACACCACCGACGCCCAGGGACGCCGCTACCGCTTCGGCACCCAGCCGCAGGTGGCGTACTGGAACCTGAGCCGATTGGCGCAGGCGCTGTCGCCGCTGTTCGCCGATGTCGCACCGCTGCAGGCAGGCCTGGCGGCTTACCAGTCCACGTTCGTGGCCTGCACGCGTCGCGATGCTGCAGCGAAGCTGGGGCTGGCTGCTGCCGACGATGATGACCTGCAGCTCTACCAGCGCTGGCAACAGCTGATGCAGGAGGGCGCAATGGACATGACCCTGGCTTGGCGCGCACTGATGCGCATCGACCCGGCGGCAGCAGATGCGACGGTTCTGGACGCGGTGTACTACGACGAGGCGCGGCGACAGGCAGTGCAGGCACCGCTGCGGCACTGGCTGCAGGACTACGCAGCGCGCCTGCGCCGCGATCCGCTGGCGGCCAGCGAACGCCAGGCGAAGATGGCAGCGGCCAACCCGCTGTACGTGCTGCGCAACTGGCTGGCCCAGGAAGCGATCGACCGCGCAGAGCAGGGGGATCTCGGCGGCGTCCATGCACTGCAGGACGTGCTGCGCGACCCGTACACCGAGCGTGCCGGCCTGGAACACTTCGCTGGCAAGCGCCCGGCGTGGGCCGACAATCGCGCCGGTTGCTCGATGCTGTCCTGCAGTTCCTGAGGGTGGGTTTCGGCAGGGCTGAGCCCTGCACCTGCAGAGGCCAGATCAACAGCCAGAGCAAAAGCGGATTCCGTGGTTTGGCGGGGCGGTGTCGGAGTGCGGGGACGCTGCAAGTACGTCCCTGTAAGCTTGGCAGCCGCATCCATGCGGCTGACACCCCGCACTCCGACACCGCCCCACCTCCGACAGATTCCCGCGGCTGTGGGTAGGTGTCGACCTTGGTCGACACATCTGTCAGATATCGAATGAAATTCCGGGGTCAGATCCGTTTTCCTTCGTAAAACGGATCTGACCCCATGAGCAATTCCGACAGGTCGCAGGAAACTGTCGAAGGCGGGGTGGGTCCGGTGGCGGGGGCGTGAACGCCATGGATGGCGCGACCGAGCCTACGCGGACGTATCTACGGCGTCCCCCGCAACCGGGCCCGCCCCGCCATCCCCCGGGATGCAGGCTGTTGCCGTTGCTGTTGAGGTTGCCGGCCAGCGGCCGGCACTACCGCAGGTGCCGGGCGCAGCCCGGCCGGACACCACCAGCAGGCAGGCGGCGCCCGGAACAGGTACCCTATGCCGCCATCAGATAGCCAATGTGACATGACCGACGCCATCGTCGCTCCGCAGTGGGCCTCCCGCCTGCGCGACATCGCCGACTTCCCCAAGCCCGGCATCCTGTTCAAGGACATCATGCCGCTGCTCGCCCATGGCGAGGATTTCCGCGGCGCGATCACCGCGATGGCCGACCGTTGGCGCGACCAGAAGCTGGACGCAGTGGTCGGCATCGAATCGCGTGGGTTCATCCTCGGTGCCGCGATGGCGCTGGAGCTGGGCGTCGGCTTCGTGCCGGTGCGCAAGCCGGGCAAGCTGCCGGGCCAGGTCCTGCGCGAGGAATACACGCTGGAATACCGCAGCGACTGCATCGAAGTGCATGCCGATGCGCTGCCGGCCGGCGCCCGCGTGGTGATCATCGACGACGTGCTGGCCACCGGCGGCACGCTGGTCGCTGCGCTGTCGCTGGTGCGCCGCCTGGGCGTTGAAGTGGTCGGCGCCGGTGTACTGGTCGAGCTGGACGGCCTCGGTGGCCGTGCGCGCTGGGAAACGGACCTGCCGCTGCACACCGAACTGGTGTTCTGATCGAAGGGCAGGTGCCAACCAGGGTTGGCATCTACCAGAGCGAATGGCCGGGAGCCGGTCGTTGCCAACCTTGGTTGGCAGCACTTTTCGCGACGGGTGCCATGGACGGGCCAACCAAGGTTGGCCGCTACCAGGCCAGATCGTTACCCACCGTGGTTGGCAACGCTGCTTCAATCACATCATCCGCACGCGGAAACGACGGCCCTTGATCTTGCCGGCTTCCAGCTTGGCCACGGCCTTGTTGGCCTGCTCACGCGCGATCGCCACATAGGAGCGGGTCGGGAAGATCGCGATCTTGCCGATGAACTTGCTCGACAGGCCGGCATCACCGGTCAGCGCACCGAGAATGTCGCCCGGGCGCAGCTTGTCGGTCTTGCCACCGTCGATGCGCAGCGTGCGCATCGCGGCCTGCGGCAGTTCGGCCGGGCGCGAGGTTGCCAGCGGCGTCTTCTGCCAGTCCAGCGGCTGCCCCATCTGCGCTTCGATGGCGTCGGCGCGGGTCTTCTCGCGGCCGGCCACCAGGCTGATCGCCAGGCCGCTGGCACCGGCGCGCCCGGTACGGCCCACGCGGTGCTGGTAGCTCTCCACGTCGGTCGGCAGTTCGTAGTTGATCACCGCCGCCAGCTCTTCCACGTCCAGGCCGCGCGCGGCGACGTCGCTGGCGACCAGCACGTTGCAGCTGCGGTTGGCCAGCAGCAACAGCACTTCCTCGCGGTCGCGCTGTTCCATGTCGCCATGCAGGGCCAGTGCGGAGAAGCCGAACTGCTGCAGCGAGTTGGCCACTTCGTCAACATCCTTGCGGGTGTTGCAGAACACGACCGCCGATTCCGGCGTGTACTTCAGCAGCAGGCCGGCCAGCGCCTTCTGGCGATGCGCCGGTTCCACCTCGCAGAACAGGTGGCGGATGGCCGGTGCCTGGTCGGCGCCTTCCACGGTCACTTCCACCGCGTCGCGCAGCAGGTCACGCGCCATGGCGCGGATGCTGTCGGGGAAGGTGGCGGAGAACAGCAGGCTCTGGCGGTCCCTATGGGTGCGGCCGGCGATCTCGCGGATCGGCTCCTCGAAGCCCATGTCGAGCATGCGGTCGGCCTCGTCCAGCACCAGCGTGCGCACCGCGCCCAGGTTCAGCGCGCGCTTGCGTGCCAGCTCCTGCACGCGGCCGGGCGTGCCGACCACCACATGCGGATCGTGGCCTTCAAGCGAGGCCAGCTGCGGGCCCAGCGGCACGCCGCCCACCAGCAGCAACAGCTTCAGGTTGGGGATGCCGGTGGCCAGCTTGCGGATCTGCTTGCCGACCTGGTCGGCCAGTTCGCGGGTCGGGCACAGCACCAGCGCCTGCACGCGGATCAGGCTGGGGTCGATGGCCTGCAGCAGGCCCAGGCCGAAGGCGGCGGTCTTGCCGCTGCCGGTGGGTGCCTGTGCGATCACATCACGGCCATCGAGGATGGCCGGCAGGCTCTGCGCCTGCACGGGGGTGAGGGTGGTGTAGCCGAGGGCATCCAGGCCGGGCTGCAGGGCCGGGCTCAGCGGCAGGGTCGAGAAGTCAGTCATGGCGCATTGTACCTGCCTGCGCGGCCGGTCCCGCCTGATCGGATGGGGTCGAATCCCTTTCCGCAGGAAAGGGCTCCGACCCCATCGGAGTCGTCATCCACGCAGGGCGTGAATACACCCGGGGGGCATCCACGCATGGCGTGGATCTACGGGTGGGTGCCGACCTGGGTCGGCACGCTCCTGCTCAGCCAAGCACCGCCAGTACACCCTGATGGATCGCCAGGCCACCGAACAGCAGCCAGGCGAACAGGATCAGCGCCAGCAGCAGCGGCTTCAGCCCGGCCTGGCGCAGCGCCGAGACGTGGGTGGTCAGGCCCAGCGCGGCCATCGCCATCGCCAGCAGCACGGTATCCAGCTGCACCAGCCCCGCCTGCAGGCCCGCCGGCAGCAGATGCAGCGAGTTGAACCCGGCCACCGCCACGAAACCAAAAGCGAACCACGGCACCACGATGCGCGCCTTGCTGCCGTCGGCGCTGGCCTTGCCGCCACGCGCCAGCCACAGCGACAGCGCGACCAGGAACGGCGCCAGCAGCATCACCCGCACCATCTTGGTGATCACCGCCGTGTCGGCCGCTGCTTCGTTGACCGCGCGGCCTGCCGCCACCACCTGTGCCACTTCATGCACCGTCGCACCGGTGAACAGGCCGTACTGCCGCGCGTCCATTGCCAGCCAGCCGTGCGACTGCACCAGTGCATACAACGCCGGGTAAAGGAACATCGCCAGCGTGCCGAACACCACCACCGTAGAGACCGCGACGGTGACCTGCGCAGCGCGGCCGCGCACCACCGGCTCGGCGGCCATCACCGCCGCCGCGCCGCAGATCGCGCTGCCGGCGCCGATCAGCATCGCCGCTTCGCGCTCCATCTTGAACACGCGCATGCCCAGCCAGCAGGCCAGCCCGAAGGTGCTGGCGACCACCAGCACGTCCATCAGCACGCCGGCCACGCCGACGTGGCCGATGTCCTGGAAGGTCAGGCGCAGGCCGTACAGCACGATGCCGGCGCGCAGCAGCCAGTGCTTGGAGAAGCCGACACCGGCCGCGCTGCTCGGCGCCAGCCGCGGGTAAAGGGTGTTGCCGACGACGATGCCGGCGACGATGGCCACGGTCAGCGCGCTCAGGCCATGCGCCTGGAGCCAGGGAAGCTGGGCCAGGTACAGCGACGCCGCCGCGATCAGGCCCACCAGCAGCAGGCCGGGCAGGCGCGGCTGCCAGCGTTGGCGCAGGGCGGGCAGGGACCAGGAGGAGCGAGCGGTGGCGTTCATGGCGTGACAGGACTGGGGTGATGGGCCAAGCGTGCGCCTGTGTCACTGACCTGTAAAACGAATAATATGGGTGAAACCTACCTATAAAGCGGGTACATTCCATGCGCCTGACCTTGCGCCAGCTGCAGGTCTTCGTCGCCATCGCCGACCATGGCACCACGACTGCCGCCGGCCAGGCCGTCGCGCTCTCGCAGTCGGCCAGCAGCGCCGCCCTGCAGGAGCTGGAGGCGCACTTCGGCACCCCGCTGTTCGACCGCATCGGCCGCCGCCTGGCGCTGAACGGGCACGGCCGCGCACTGCTGGAGCCGGCGCGCACGTTGCTGGTCAACGCCGCCGATCTGGAGCGGCAGCTGGCCGCCGGCGGCGACCCGTCGCAGGGCGCACCGCTACGGCTGGTGCTGGCCGCCAGTACCACCATCGGCAACTACCTGCTGCCGCCACGCATCGCCGAACTGCTGCGGCAGGCGCCGCAGGCCGAGGTCGATCTGCGCATCGACAACAGTGCCGGCGTGGTCGCCGCGGTACAGCGCCTGGACGTCGACGCCGGCCTGATCGAAGGCCCGTGCCATGAGCGTGGCCTGCAGGTGACCGCCTGGCAGCAGGACCCACTGGTGATCGTGGCTGCCGCCGATGCCCGCGCACGCTGGTCGCTGGATGAACTGCGCCGAGCACGCTGGCTGCTGCGTGAGCCTGGCTCCGGCACCCGCGAAGCCGTGGAACAGGCCCTGCTGCCGCACCTGCGTGGCTTCGCGCAGACCCTGCAGCTGGGCAATACCGAAGCGATCAAGCAGGCCGCCATCGCCGGCCTCGGCCTGGCCTGCCTGTCGCGCCACGCGCTGGAAGAGCCGCTGGCCCTGGGCCGCCTGCGCGTGCTCGAGACTCCGCTGCCGGCCCTGCAGCGCACCCTGTGGCTGGTGCGCCACCCCGGCAAGCAATGGCTGCCGGGGTTGCAGGCGTTGCTGGGGGAGGTGGGGTAGCCATCAGATTTCCAGTCGATTCCATCCATCGACCCTTCTTGTAGCGCTCATCCACGCATGGCGTGGATCTACCGTGTCGACCAAGGTCGACACCCACCAGAGCAGAATGTAGTTCCGACAGATTGCAGGAATCTATCGAAGGCGGGATGGGTCCGGTTGCGGGGGTGTCCGCGGCATGGATGCCGCGGCCAAGCCCCCAGGGACGGGTTTACGGCGTCCCCCGCGACCGGACCCATCCCGCCATCCCACAGGAAACCAGCTTTTGACGTTGCCGTTGAGGTTGCCGGCCAGCGGCCGGCACTACCGCGGGTGCCGGGTGCAACCCGGCCGACGCCCCCAACCCGTACAATATCCGGATGCCTCTGATTACTCTGCAGAACGTCGACTTCAGCGTCGGCGGCCCGTTGTTGCTGGAAAAGGCCGAACTGTCGATCGAGCCGGGCGAACGCATCGCCCTGATCGGCCGCAACGGCGCCGGCAAATCCACCCTGCTCAAGCTGCTGTCCGGCGACCACAAGCCCGATGACGGCGAAGTCCGCGTGCAGCAGGGCGTGCGCGTCACCCGCCTGGAGCAGGAAGTGCCACACGGCGCAGCCGGCTCGGTGTTCGACGTCGTTGCCGATGGCCTCGGTGAACTGGGCCAGTGGCTGGCCGAGTTCCACCATCTCAGCCATGCCGAGGTCTTCGATGGTGAAGCCCTCGGCAATGTGCAGGCCAAGATCGATGCCGCCAACGGCTGGGGCCTGGACCAGCGTGTCAGCGAAACGCTGACCAAGCTCGACCTGGACGGCGATGCCGAATTCGGCCGCCTGTCCGGCGGCATGAAGCGCCGCGTGCTGCTGGCCCGTGCACTGGTCTCCAGCCCGGACGTGCTGCTGCTGGACGAACCGACCAACCACCTGGACATCGAAGCCATCGACTGGCTCGAAGCGTTCCTGAAGGGCTGGAGCGGCAGCGTGGTGTTCGTCACCCATGACCGCCGCTTCCTGCGTGCGCTGGCCACCCGCATCGTCGAGATCGACCGCGGCCAGGTGACCAGCTGGCCGGGCGACTGGGCCAACTACGAGCGCCGCCGCGAGGAACGCCTCAACGCGCAGGCGCAGGAAAATGCCCGCTTCGACAAGCTGCTGGCGCAGGAAGAAGTCTGGATCCGCCAAGGCATCAAGGCGCGCCGTACCCGCGACGAAGGCCGCGTGCGCCGCCTCAAGGCGATGCGCACCGAACGCTCGCAGCGCCGCGACCTCAGCGGTAACGTCAAGATGGAAGCCGCGCAGGGCGTCAGCTCCGGCAAGAAGGTCATCGACGTCAAGGACATTTCGTTCGCCTTCGGCGAGCGCACCATGGTCCGCGATTTCACCACCACCATCCTGCGTGGCGACCGCATCGGCCTGATCGGCCCCAACGGCAGCGGCAAGACCACGCTGCTGAAGCTGCTGCTGGGTGAACTGCAGCCGGCCAAGGGTGAGGTCAATGCGGGCACCAACCTGCAGATCGCCTATTTCGACCAGTACCGCGCGGTGCTGCGCGAAGACTGGAGCGCGATCGAGAACGTGGCCGAAGGCCGCGATTTCCTCGAGTTCAACGGCAAGCGCAAGCACGTGCATGCCTACCTGCAGGACTTCATGTTCACCCCCGAGCGCGCGCGTGCGCCGATCACCCGCCTGTCCGGTGGCGAGCGCAACCGCCTGCTGCTGGCCAAGCTGTTCGCGCAGCCGTCCAACCTGCTGGTGATGGACGAACCGACCAACGACCTCGACGTGGAAACCCTGGAGCTGCTGGAAGAGCTGCTGGGCGAGTACACCGGTACTCTGCTGCTGGTCAGCCACGACCGTGACTTCATCGACAACGTGGTGACCTCCACGCTGGTGATGGAAGGCGACGGCGTGATCGGCGAGTACGTCGGTGGCTACAGCGACTGGCAGCGCTATGCGGCCAGCGTGGCTGCGCCTGCCGCGGCCCCGGCTGCCAAGCCGGCGACTGCTGCACCGGCCGCTGCTGCGGCCGCGACTCCCGCAGCCCCCAAGCGCAAGCTGGCGTACAAGGAAGCGCGCGAGCTGGAGCAGCTGCCAAAGACCATCGAGAAGCTGGAAGGCGATGTCGAAGGGCTGACCTCGGCGATGAACGACCCATCGTTCTACACCCGCAGCAGTGCTGAAGTGACGGCGCACACCCAGCAGCTGGCCAAGGTGCAGGCCGAACTGGATGCCGCTTACGCGCGCTGGGAAGAGCTGGAAGGCTGAGCGTTGACCGGCGCCAGCGATCGCGCCGATTGATGTAGAGCCGAGCCCACGCTCGGCTCAGCAGATCCACGCCATGCGTGGATATCCGGAATCTGTGCGGACCAACGGTCCGCACCCACCAACCGACGGTCCGCACCGACCGGGGGGGCCGGCCGTCATTTGACCCCGTGCAGATCCCGCAGCTGGCTCGGCCGGCTGCCGAAGTACGCCGCCAGATCGGCGATGTCCTGATCACTCAGGTCCTTCGCCTGCGGCGTCATCAGCGCATGCTGGCGGTCACCGGCGCGGTAGGCCTGCAGCGCGTGCGCCAGGTAGTCACCGTACTGCCCACCCAGCTTCGGATAGGTCGGATCGATCGGCGCATTGCCGTCGGCCCCATGGCAGTCGATGCAGCTCTGGTTGGTGGCTTTGCCCTTCACCTTGGCGCGGGCTTCACCGGCGGCCTCGCGACCTGCCGGCAGGCCGGCGGAGGACGATGAACCGTGCTCGCCGCTGGCATGGCCCGGGTCGGCGGCCGATTTTTCGCTGTTTTCCACCTGCGACTGTGAGCAGGCGGCCAGCAGCAGGGCAACGGACAGGGCGATGGCGTGACGCATCGGATGCGCGGCTTTCGACATGGGCGGGCCTTACTTGACGGTGGACAGGTAAACAGAGAGATCGGCGATCTCCTGTTCGCTGAAACTCATCGACTGCGCCTGCATCGTCGGATGCCGGCGCTTGCCCTGGCGGTACTCGGTCAGGGCCTGGGCCAGATACTGCTGGGTCTGGCCGCCGATCTTCGGCACCCGGTAACTGGGGTAGGCGTTCTTGTAGCCGGTGATCCCGTGGCAGCCCTGGCAGGTGTAGGCCAGGACGCGGCCATTGTCGAAGTTGCCGGTGGGTGCGGCGGGCGCTGGCGCAACGGCCGGAGCCGGGGCCGGGGCGGGTGTGGCAGGAGCAGGAGCGGGCTGTGCGGCGGCCCCAAGGGGCAGGAGGACGGCCAGAGCGAGACAAGCGGCGAGCGGCTGCGGGCGCATGGTGTCGTTTCCGGGGATTCGGGTCTGGTCGTTCCGGCGTGGGGTACGGAACGACCCGAGTATAGCCTCAGGTTTCATCTAGCTGAAATGGGGGCGCGCCGACCAGCGGCGTGAAGGCACCATGACCTTTGGGATATGGTGTTGCCGTGAAGTGGTGCATTACTTTGCTACCACACCTGTCCACGCATCCTTCAGGGACCCGACGATGTCGCACCCAACCTTCCTGTCCGGCCGTCGCAGCGGAATCTGCGCTGCCGCACTGCTGATCTCCACCTCCCTGCTGCTGGGCGGTTGCGCCGCAGGGCCCAATTCCGAAGCCAAGGCTGCCGAGACCAAGGAGGAGAAGAAGGTCGACGCAGTCCCGGTCGAAGTGGCGGTGGCCAGCCATCGTGCCGTCGCGGCCAGCTACACCGGCACGGCCGCGCTGGAACCACGCGCCGAGTCGCAGGTGGTCGCCAAGACCTCCGGCGTGGCGCTGGCGGTGCTGGTCGAGGAAGGGCAGCGGGTCACCGCCGGCCAACCGCTGGTGCGGCTGGACCCGGATCGTGCACGGCTGGCCGTTGCACAGAGCGAAGCGCAGATGCGCAAGCTGGAAAACAATTACCAGCGCGCACAGAAGCTGGTCGGCCAGCAGATGGTCAGCGCCGCCGATGTCGACCAGCTGCGCTACGACCTGGAAAACGTCCGTGCGCAGTACCGGCTGGCCACGCTGGAGCTGTCCTACACCACGGTGGTGGCACCGATTTCCGGCGTGATCGCATCGCGCTCGATCAAGACCGGCAACTTCGTGCAGATCAACACGCCGATCTTCCGCATCGTCGACAACTCGCGGCTGGAAGCCACCCTCAACGTGCCCGAGCGTGAACTGGCCACCCTGCGCGCCGGCCAGCCGGTGACGCTGGCGGCCGACGCGTTGCCGGGGCAGAGCTTCACCGGCACCGTTGATCGCATCGCGCCGGTGGTGGATTCGGGCAGCGGCACGTTTCGCGTGGTCAGCGCCTTCGACGGCGCCGCACACGCGCTGCAGCCCGGCATGTTCGGTCGCATCCGCATCGACTACGACCAGCGTGCCGATGCGCTGGTCGTACCGCGCCTGGCGTTGCTCGACGACGGTGAGCCGGCGGTGTTCCGCGTGCGCGAAGGCAAGGTCGCACGCGTTCCGGTCAAGCTGGGTTACGCCGAGGGCCCGTGGGTGGAGATCCGTGATGGCCTGGCGGCCGGTGATCAGGTGGTCACCGCCGGCAAGGTCGCCCTGCGCGACGGCACCACGGTGCAGGTGATTGCCGATCCGAAGGCGAAGACGGTCGCTGCGGCCGCCAAGCCCGCAGACAAGGCCGGGAGCAAGCAATGACCGCCCCGGGCCACGACCACGGTGCCTCGCCGGCGAGCGACGGCGCCGCCGCCGGCATGCGCGGCGGCCTGGTGGAGTTTGCCACCCGCCGCCGCGTGACCATCGCCATGTGCACGGTCACGCTGCTGCTGTTCGGCCTGATCGCGCTGGGCAATCTCAAGGTCAACCTGCTGCCCGACCTGAGCTACCCGACGCTGACCGTGCGCACCGAATACACCGGTGCAGCGCCGACTGAAATCGAAACCCTGATCACCCAGCCGGTCGAAGAAGCGGTCGGCGTGGTCAAGAACCTGCGCAAGCTGAAGTCGGTCTCGCGCACCGGCCAGAGCGACGTGGTGCTGGAATTCGCCTGGGGCACCAACATGGACCAGGCCAGCCTGGAGGTGCGCGACAAGATGGAAGCGCTGAACCTGCCGCTGGAGGCCAAGGCCCCGGTGCTGCTGCGCTTCAATCCGTCAACCGAGCCGATCATGCGCCTGGTGCTGTCGAACAAGACGGCGCCGACCAGCGATGCCGATGCGGTGCGCGAGCTGACCGGCCTGCGCCGCTATGCCGATGAAGACCTCAAGAAGAAGCTGGAGCCGGTCACCGGTGTGGCGGCAGTGAAGGTGGGCGGCGGCCTGGAGGACGAGATCCAGGTCGACATCGACCAGCAGAAGCTTGCCCAGCTGAACCTGCCGATCGACACCGTCATCAAGCGCCTGAAGGACGAGAACATCAACATTTCCGGCGGCCGCCTGGAGGAGGGCTCGCAGCGCTTCCTGGTGCGTACCGTCAACCAGTTCGCCGACCTGGAGGAGATCCGCAACCTGCTGGTGACCACCCAGGCCGCCAATGGCAGCGCCGCGGACTCGGCGCTGCAGCAGATGTTCAACATCGCCGCGTCGACCGGTTCGGCGGCCGCCATCGCGGCGGCGTCGGCGGCACAGAGCGCGTCGTCCGGTGGTGGCTCCAGCGTGGTTGCCAACGGCGTGCCGGTGCGCCTGAAGGACGTGGCCACCGTGCGCCAGGGCTACAAGGAGCGCGAAGCGATCATCCGCCTGGGCGGCAAGGAATCGGTCGAGCTGGCCATCTACAAGGAAGGCGACGCCAACACCGTGTCCACCGCTGATGCGCTGCGCAAGCGCCTGGAGCAGATCAAGGGCACGTTCCCGTCCGATGTCGAGCTGACCACCATCGAGGACCAGTCGCGCTTCATCGAGCACGCCATCGCCGACGTCAAGAAGGATGCCGTGATCGGCGGCCTGCTGGCGATCCTGATCATCTTCCTGTTCCTGCGCGATGGCTGGAGTACGTTCGTGATCAGCCTGTCGTTGCCGGTCTCGATCATCGCCACGTTCTTCTTCATGGGCCAGCTCGGCCTGAGCTTGAACGTGATGTCGCTGGGTGGCCTGGCATTGGCCACCGGCCTGGTGGTGGATGACTCGATCGTGGTGCTGGAGAGCATCGCCAAGGCCCGTGAGCGTGGCCTGGGCATCCTGCAGGCGGCGATCGCCGGCACCCGTGAAGTGAGCATGGCCGTGGTCGCCTCGACCCTGACCACCATCGCGGTGTTCCTGCCGCTGGTGTTCGTCGATGGCATCGCCGGGCAGCTGTTCCGCGACCAGGCGCTGACCGTGGCGATCGCCATCGCGATCTCGCTGCTGGTGTCGATGACCCTGATCCCGATGCTGAGCTCGCTGAAGGGGCGGCCGCCGCTGGCGTTCCCGGAAGAGGCGCCGAACGCAGCATGGCAGCCGCAGAAGCGTTGGCAGAAGCCGGTTGCACTGGGCCGCCGTGGCGTGCTCGCCAGCGTGCGCTGGAGCTTCTATGCGCTGGCCTGGCTCGTGGTGCGCCTGTGGCGCGGCGTGGTGGCGGTGGTCGGCCCGGTGATGCGCAAGGCCAGCGACCTGGCGATGAAGCCCTATGCAGGCGCCGAGCGAGGCTACCTGCGCCTGCTGCCGAGTGCGCTGGCGCATCCCGGCAAGGTGCTGGGCGTGGCAGCCATCATTTTCGTGGCGACCATGGCGCTGGTGCCGATGCTTGGCGCCGACCTGATCCCGCAGCTGGCGCAGGACCGTTTCGAAATGACGGTGAAGCTGCCGGCCGGCACGCCGCTCAAGCAGACCGATGCGCTGGTGCGCGAGCTGCAGCTGGCGCATGGCAAGGGCGAAGGCGTGGCCTCGCTGTATGGCGTCAGTGGCAGCGGCACCCGGCTGGATGCCAGCCCGACCGAAAGTGGCGAGAACATCGGCAAGCTGACCGTGGTGATGGAAGGTGGCGGCAATGCGCACACTGAAGCGGCGATCACCGAGCGCCTGCGCGGCACCATGAGCCAGCACCCGGGTGCCCAGGTCGACTTCGCGCGGCCGGCGTTGTTCAGCTTTTCCACGCCGCTGGAAATCGAACTGCGCGGGCAGGACATGGCGACCCTGGAAGTGGCCGGCCAGCGCCTGGCGGCGATGCTGCGCGGCAACGCCCACTACGCCGACGTGAAGTCGACGGTGGAAGAGGGCTTCCCGGAAATCCAGATCCGCTTCGACCAGGAGCGCGCCGGTGCACTGGGCCTGACCACCCGCCAGATCGCCGACGTGGTGGTGAAGAAGGTGCGTGGCGACGTCGCCACCCGCTACAGCTTCCGTGACCGCAAGATCGACGTGCTGGTGCGCGCCCAGGAAGGTGACCGCGCCAGCGTGGAGAGCATCCGCCGGCTGATCGTCAATCCGGGCAGCACCCGCCCGGTGACCCTGGACGCGGTGGCCGACGTGGTCGCCACCACCGGCCCCAGCGAGATCCATCGTGCCGACCAGACCCGGGTGGCGGTGGTGTCGGCCAACCTGCGCGACATCGACCTGGGCGCCGCCATGCGCGAAGTGCAGCAGATGGTGGCCGAACAGCCGCTGGGCGCAGGCGTGGGCCTGCACATCGGTGGCCAGGGCGAGGAGCTGGCGCAGGCGGCGAAGTCGCTGATCTTCGCCTTCGGCCTGGCGATCTTCCTGGTCTACCTGGTGATGGCCTCGCAGTTCGAATCCCTGCTGCACCCGTTCGTGATCCTGTTCACCATCCCGCTGGCGCTGGTCGGCGCGATCCTGGCGCTGATGCTGACCGGAAAGCCCATCTCGGTGGTGGTGTTCATCGGCCTGATCCTGCTGGTCGGCCTGGTCACCAAGAACGCGATCATCCTGATCGACAAGGTCAACCAGCTGCGCGAGGCCGGCGTGGCCAAGCATGAGGCGCTGGTGGAAGGTGCGCGCTCGCGCCTGCGGCCGATCATCATGACCACGCTG
Organism: Stenotrophomonas maltophilia D457; assembly: GCF_000284595.1. GTDB lineage: Bacteria > Pseudomonadota > Gammaproteobacteria > Xanthomonadales > Xanthomonadaceae > Stenotrophomonas > Stenotrophomonas muris. The sequence continues at coordinate 2,023,086 of NC_017671.1, forward strand.
TGCACGCTGTTCGGCTTCCTGCCGCTGGCGGTGGCGATGGGCGAGGGCGCCGAAGTGCGTGCACCGATGGCGATCACCGTGATCGGTGGCCTGCTGGTGTCGACGCTGCTGACGCTGCTGGTGATCCCGGTGGTGTACGACCTGATGGATCGTCGCGGCGACGCCTACTACCGTGAGCGCGGCCGCAAGCACGCCGGTGAGGGCCTGCATGGCGACGAGGGCGGCACAGCGGGTGTGGAGGAACCGGCATGAGTGTTGCCGAGTTCTCCATCCGCCGTCCGGTCACCACCATCATGTGCTTCGTGTCGCTGGTGGTGATCGGCCTGATCGCTTCGTTCCGGCTGCCGCTGGAGGCGTTGCCGGACATCTCCGCGCCGTTCCTGTTCGTGCAGATTCCCTACACCGGCTCGACCCCGGAAGAAGTGGAACGGACCATCATCCGTCCGGTCGAGGAATCGCTGGCGACGATGACCGGCATCAAGCGCATGCGCTCGTCGGCCACCTCCGAGGCGGCGCTGATCTACATCGAGTTCAGCGACTGGGACCGCGACATCGCCATTGCCGCGTCGGACGCGCGCGAGCGTATCGACGCGATCCGCAGCGACCTGCCCGACGACCTGCAGCGCTACAACGTGTTCAAGTGGTCCAGCAGCGACCAGCCCGTGCTGAAGGTGCGGCTGGCCAGCACCACCGACCTGACCACCGCCTATGACATGCTCGATCGTGAGTTCAAGCGGCGCATCGAGCGTATTCCCGGTGTGGCCCGCGTCGATATCACCGGTGCGCCGCCGAACGAGGTGGAGATCGCCATCGATCCGAACCGGCTCAACGCGCATGGGTTGAGCATCAACGAGCTGAGCGAGCGCCTGCGCACGCTGAACTTCTCAATCTCGGCCGGGCAGATCGATGACAACGGCCAACGCGTGCGCGTGCAGCCGGTAGGCGAGATCACCGACCTTCAGGAGATGCGCGACCTGGTGATCAACGCCAAGGGCCTGCGCCTGGGCGACATCGCCGACGTGCGCCTGAAGCCGGCGCGGATGAACTACGGGCGCCGCCTGGACGGCAACCCGGCGGTGGGCCTGGACATCTTCAAGGAACGCAGCGCCAACCTGGTGGACGTTTCGCGTGCGGCACTGGCCGAGGTCGAGGCGATCCGCGCGCAGCCGTCGATGCGCGACGTGCAGATCAAGGTGATCGACAACCAGGGCAAGGCAGTGACGTCCTCGCTGCTGGAGCTGGCCGAGGCCGGCGCGGTCGGCCTGATCCTGTCGGTCACCGTGCTGTTCTTCTTCCTGCGCCATTGGCCGTCGACGCTGATGGTGACCCTGGCCATTCCGATCTGCTTCACCATCACCCTCGGCTTCATGTACTTCGTCGGGGTGACACTCAACATCCTGACCATGATGGGCCTGCTGCTGGCCGTCGGCATGCTGGTCGACAACGCGGTGGTGGTGGTGGAGAGCATCTACCAGGAGCGCGAGCGCATGCCGGGGCAGCCACGGCTGGCCTCGATCATCGGCACCCGCAACGTGGCCATCGCGCTCAGCGCCGGCACGCTGTGCCACTGCATCGTGTTCGTGCCGAACCTGTTCGGCGAGACCAACAACATCAGCATCTTCATGGCGCAGATCGCGATCACCATCTCGGTCTCGCTGCTGGCCTCGTGGCTGGTGGCGGTCAGCCTGATCCCGATGCTGTCCGCGCGCATGGCCACGCCCAAGCTGGTGCACTCGCAGACCGGCCTGATCGCGCGCCTGCAGCGACGCTATGCGCAGCTGCTGGACTGGTCACTGCATCACCGCGGTTGGAGCCTGCTCGGCATCCTGCTCGTGGTGCTGGTCAGCCTGGTGCCGATGAAGCTGACCAAGGTCGACATGTTCGGTGGTGAGGGGGGCAAGGACATCTTCATCGGCTACATGTGGAAGGGCGCCTACACCTACCGCCAGATGTCCGAGGAAGTGGCGCGGGTGGAGAACTGGATCGACCAGAACCGCGAACGCCTGCACGTGAAGCAGGTGTATTCCTGGTACAGCGAGCAGGAAGGCAGCTCCACGGTGGTCACCCTGGACGAAAAATACGCCAAGGACATCAAGTCGCTGCAGGAGGAACTGCGCAAGGGCCTGCCGAAGTCGGCACGCACCGATTACTTCGTCGGCAACCAGGGCGGCGATGGCGGTGGCGGCAGCAACCAGGGCGTGCAGGTGCAGCTGGTGGGTGATTCCAGCTCGATGCTGCAGGAGATCGGCCAGGAAGTGGTGCCGTTGCTGGCGCAGCGTGCCGAGCTGCGTGACGTGCGCATCGACAACGGCGAGAAGGGCGGCGAGCTGAAGGTGCGCGTCGACCGCGAGCGTGCCGCAGCGTTCGGCTTCAATGCCGAGCAGGTGGCCAGCTTCGTCGGTCTGGCGCTGCGCGGCGCGCCGATGCGCGAGTTCCGACGCGGTGACAACGAAGTGCCGGTGTGGGTGCGCTTTGCCGGCGCCGAGCAGAGCAGCCCGGAAGACCTGGCCGGTTTCAGCGTGCGCACCGGCGATGGCCGCAGCGTGCCGCTGCTGAGCCTGGTCACCGTGGACGTTGGTTCGTCGGCCACCCAGATCGGCCGCACCAACCGCCAGACCACGTTGACCATCAAGGCCAACCTGGCCGAGAAGGTCACCGCGCCGGACGGGCGCAAGGCGATCGAAGCCGTGCTCAAGCCGATGAACTTCCCGGCCGGCTATGGCTTCACTTTCGACGGCGGCGACTACGGCAACGACGACGAGGCCATGCAGCAGATGGTGTTCAACCTGCTGATCGCACTGGTGATGATCTACGTGGTGATGGCGGCGGTGTTCGAGTCGCTGCTGTTCCCGGCGGCGATCATGAGCGGCGTGCTGTTCTCGATCTTCGGCGTGTTCTGGCTGTTCTGGATCACCGGCACCTCGTTCGGGATCATGTCCTTCATCGGCATCCTGGTGCTGATGGGCGTGGTGGTGAACAACGGCATCGTGATGATCGAGCACATCAACAACCTGCGGCGCAGCGGCATGGGCCGCACCCAGGCGCTGGTGGAAGGCTCACGCGAACGCCTGCGCCCGATCATGATGACCATGGGCACGGCGATCCTGGCGATGATCCCGATCTCGCTGACCGATACGCAGATGTTCGGCAATGGCCCGGAGTATTCGCCGATGGCGCGCGCGATTGCGGGCGGCCTGGCGTTCTCGACGGTGGTCAGCCTGCTGTTCCTGCCGACGATCTATGCGGTGCTCGATGACCTGCGCAATGCCGTGACGCGGTTGATCCGCCGTGCACGCGGGCTGGAGAGGATGGAGCCGGGCGCTGCCCGGCTGTAATGCGCGCCAACGTGTTGTGGTGTGGGGGAGGCCGGTCGTAGTGGGGCGGTCTCCCCCTTTTTTTCTGCTCGCCGCGTCGCGGCGTCGCCCGAGCATGGGCTCGGGCGCTACAGATTCTGTGGCCGGTTGAGAGGCTTACCCCGCCACCTTGCCCCACACCTTGAAGGTGGTCAGCCACAGGCCGAGCATGCTGCCGATGTTGGTCAGCATGAAGGTCAGCACCACGCGGGTAACGCGATTGCGGTACCAGCCCTTCAGGCTCTGCGCATCGTCGCGCAGCTTCAGGAAGTCTTCGTAGGCCGGCTTGCGCAGGCGCGCTTCCACCAGCGCCGAGAATGCGCCGGTCGGGATGCTCAGGCGGAACGGCTTGAACGGGGCCACCGCGATCGCGGTGAGAATGCTCAGCGGGTGACCGCCTGCCAGCAGGCAGCCCAGGCCCGCCAGGCCGCCGGTATACATTGCCCAGGTCGCCAGCAGCTCGGTGCCCACGCCCAGGCCGCCGCGGTAGAAGCCCACACCGATGCCGGTCGCCACGATCGCCAGGATGCCGAGCGTGAACCACGGGATGTTGCGCTTCTTCGGCACCGCCTCCAGCTCGGCGCGCAGCGGCGCCGGTGCCTCGGTATCGGTTTCCAGGTAGCGCGCCAGCCCGGCCAGGTGACCGGCACCGACCACCGCCAGCACTTCACGCTGCTGCGGGGTGTGCTCCTCGCGCAGGCGCGTGGCCATGTAGCGGTCGCGCTCGCCGATGATGGTTTCGTACAGCGCCGGGCTCTCGCTGGCGAACTCACCGAAGCTCGATTCCAGCATGTCGCCCTGCTTGAGCTTTTCGATCTCGTTCTCGCCCACTTCCTCGGACGAGAACAGGCCGGCGCCCAGCCCGGCAACCAGCTTCAGCTTGCCGAAGAACCCAAGCCGCTGCGACGCCCGGCGGAAGGTCAGGCCGACCTCGCGGTCGATCAGGTGCACCGGCAGGTCGCGTTCGCGCGCCAGTTCCACCGCGCGTTTCAGTTCCGCGCCCGGCTCGATGTCGAGCTGTTCGGCCAGGCGGCGCTGGTAGGCGGACAGGGCCAGGTTGGCGGCGAACAGGGCGACGCGGCCCTTGCGGATCACCTCGACCAGGTCGAGCTTGGCCAGCGTGTCCGGGTCGCTCAGCGCCTGCAGGCGCTGCGGGTCCAGTTCAACGGCCACGGCGTCGAAGCGACCGCTGTCGATGGCTTTCTCCACCGCCTCGACGCTGGCGCGTGAGACATGGGCGGTGCCCAGCAGGGTGTAGCGCACGCCGTCGCGTTCGACGACGCGCACCGGCTGGCCGGCGAACAGGTCGTCACCGGTCTCGGGAAGGGTTTCGGTCATGGGTTCATTCATTGGAAGGTGCGGTGTCGGCGCCATCGCCGAGCGCGCGCTGCATCTGCACGGTGTCCAGCCAGCGGCCATGCTTGCGGCCGAGGCCACGGAACACGCCGACCAGCTCGAAGCCGAAGCGTTCGTGCAGCTTGATTGAAGCGGTATTGGTCGGTTCGCCGATCACCGCCACCATCTGCCGGTAGCCACGCGCCACGCAGGCGTCGATCAACGCCTGCAGCAGGCCGGTGCCGACGCCCTTGCCCTGGAACGCGGCATCGACGTAGACCGAGTTTTCCACGGTCCACTGGTAGGCAACGCGGGTGCGGTAGGTGTTGGCGTAGGCATAGCCGGCCACCTGGCCGTCAATCTCGGCGACCAGGTAGGGGAAGCCGCGGTCGATGATGTCGCGCATGCGGCGCAGCATCTCGGACGCGTCCGGGATGTCGTACTCGTAAGTGTTGACGAAGTCGGTCACTTCCACCGCGTAGATCGCGGTGATCGCGTCGATGTCGGCCGGGCCGGCATCACGGATGAGGACGGCCATGCGCGGGCTCCGGCTCAGTCGATGTAGCGCTTGAGCAGGTCGCCGTAGGCATCGATGCGGCGATCACGCAGGAACGGCCAGATGCGGCGCACGTGCTCGCTGCGCTGCAGGTCGACGTCGCACAGCAGCACGGTGGCCTCGGTGCCGGCCTCGGCCAGGAACTCGCCCTGCGGGCCCAGCACGTGGCTGTTGCCCCAGAACTGGATGCCCGACGCGCCCAGCGGCGAGGCCTCGTGGCCGACGCGGTTGCAGCTCAGCACCGGCAGGCCGTTGGCCACCGCATGGCCGCGATGGCTCAGCACCCAGGCGTCGCGCTGGCGGGTCTTCTCGTCCTGCACGTCGTCCGGATCCCAGCCGATCGCAGTCGGATACAGCAGCAGCTCGGCGCCGGCCAGCGCCATCAGGCGCGCCGCTTCCGGGTACCACTGGTCCCAGCACACCAGCACGCCCAGGCGGCCCACCGAGGTATCGATCGGCTTGAAGCCGATGTCGCCCGGGGTGAAGTAGAACTTCTCGTAGAAGCCCGGGTCGTCCGGGATATGCATCTTGCGGTACTTGCCGAGCAGCGTACCGTCCTTCTCGAACACCACGGCGGTGTTGTGGTACAGCCCGGCAGCGCGGCGCTCGAACAGCGAGCCGACCAGCACCACGCCATGCTTCTTCGCCAGCGCGCCAAGGCGCTCGGTGCTCGGGCCCGGAATCGGCTCGGCCAGGTCGAACTCGTCCACCGATTCGTGCTGGCAGAAGTACGGGCCGTTATGCAGTTCCTGCAGCAGCACCAGCTTGGCACCCTGCGCAGCCGCCTCGGCCACGCGTGCTTCGATCACCGCCAGGTTGGCGGCGGCATCACCGTGGTTGCGCTCCTGGATCAGGGCGACGGTAAGGGGGCTGCGCGAGTTCATGCGGGGCGTTCCTGCGGGGGAAAACCAGCATGTTAGCGCGGATGGGCGGCGACGGCGTGTCGCGCGCTGAATGGCGCAGCGGGTAGTGCCGGCCGCTGGCCGGCAATCCCGTGGATCCCATCAGGCATTGCAGGGTTGCCGGCCAGCGGCCGGCACGACCGTTACGCCTTCAACAGCCCAGCCGGCAGCTGCATGGTGATGCAGTGCAGGCTGCCGTTCTGCCAGATCAGCGAGCGGCAGGGCACCTGCACGATCTCTCGGCCCGGGTGCGCCTGTGCCAGCACGTCGCGGGCCAGGTCATCGGCCGGGTCGCCATAGGCCGGCATCAGCACCGCGCCATTGACGATCAGGTAGTTGGCGTACGAGGCAGCCAGGCGACGGCCTTCGTCGATCACCGGCCGGGCCCACGGCAGCGGGAACAGGCGGTACGGCTGGCCATCCCTGGTACGTAGCGCGGCCAGCTCATTGCCCATCGCCTGCAGTTCGGCGTAATGCGAGTCGCTCTCGTCGTCGCAGGCCTGGTAGACGATGCTGTCAGCCGAGGCGAAGCGGGCGAGGGTATCGATGTGCGCGTCGGTGTCGTCGCCTTCCAGGTAGCCGTGGTCCAGCCACAGCACGCGGTCCTGCTGCAGCCAGTCGGCCAGGTCGGCGCTCAGGCTGGCGCGGTCGCGGTCCGGGTGGCGCTCGTGCAGGCACTTCCAGGTGGTTAGCAGGGTGCCTTCACCGTCGGTCTCGATGCCGCCGCCTTCCAGCGCGAACGGAATGCTGCGGACCGGCGCATCGTTGAATACGCCGGCCTGGTCGAGCACGCCCACCAGCTGGTCATCCAGGGTGGCGTCGAACTTGCCGCCCCAGCCGGTGAAGCGGAAATCCAGCAGCTGGAAGCCGCCGTCGGCACGGCGCAGGGTGATCGGGCCGGAGTCGCGCAGCCAGGTATCGTCGTAGGCCGCCGTGGTGAAGTGGACCTTGTCCATGTCGATGCGGTTGGAGCGCAGTCGCATCTCGGCGTAGGTCTCCACATCGTCGTCGGCCACGCAGATCAGCACCGGCTGGAAGCGGGTGATGGCCGCGACCAGGGCGATGTAGGTCTCTTCCACCTGGCCCAGGCGGTCGGCCCAGTCGGTATCGGCGGTGGGCCAGGCAATCAGGACGCCGCTCTGGGCTTCCCACTCGGCAGGAAAACGAAGGGTCTGGTTCATGGTCTCGCTACACAGGCCCGCCCACGGCGGGTAATGGGATCAACGGATCGGCGGTTTCGGGCCGATTTCGTTCGGGTCCGCCTGGTTGGCCACCACGTCGATCACCTTCTGCTTCTCGAAGTAGACGGTGAACTGCGGGTACACCCAGCGGTTGATGGTCGGCCATTGCCGTTTCTGCCCGCCACGCGGCTGCAGCTGCTCGCTGGGCGCGCCGAACTGCGCCTGCACCTGCTGCATGCTCTGGCCGCGCACGGGCAGGGCACCGGCCGGCTTCTCACGGGCGCGGTCGACAAGCAGGGTATCGGCCAGTGCCGGTGTGGCGGCGGCCAGGGTGGCCATCACGGCCAGGGCGGACAGGTAACGCTTCATCTCGATCTACTCCCCAGTGGTCAAGAAAGGCGATTACAGCAAAAACGGCAGGAAAAAGCCGCATAAACAAAAAACCGCCCGAAGGCGGTTTCTTGCATCGGGTCGGCCCCGCGTAGGGCCAGCCGCAGCCGGAAGGCTGTGAGACTTAGCGCTGACGCGCCTTGAAACGCGGGTTCGACTTGCAGATGACGAAGATCTTGCCACGACGACGCACGACCTTGCAGTCACGGTGACGGGCCTTCGCCGACTTCAGGGAGGACAGGACTTTCATGGCATACCTCGGCGTAAACAGTAGTTGTTCGGGTGGAGCGTGGCCGCGATATGCGAAAGACAATCGGCAGTTGACGCTCGTTCAAGCCCGCCATTCTACCGGGCTTTTCCTCGTGGTTTCAAGTGGTTGCACAAAAGATCCCGCTGGGGGCGTCTGGCAGGGGCTAGAATGGCCTCTTCACACGCTCTGGGACCCCCATGAATCCACTCGCTCCCGTCCTGACCATCGACGGCCCATCCGGGGCCGGCAAGGGTACCATCAGCCGCATCATCGCGCGCCGGATGGGCTGGCATTACCTGGATTCGGGCGCGCTGTACCGGGCGGTGGGCGTGGCCGCAAGCTGGGCCGACATCGATACCTCCGACGCCTCGGCGCTGGTGCGTTGCACCTTCGACACCCACGTTCAGTTTGTCGAGCAGGGCGATGCCATGCGGGTCATGGTCAACGGCACCGATGCCACCGACGAGCTGCGCCTGGAGACCACCGGTGCGCTGGCCTCGGCCATTGCCGCCATTCCCGAGGTCCGCGCTGCCCTGAAGGAGCGCCAGCGCGCATTCAGGGAGCTGCCGGGCCTGGTCGCCGACGGCCGCGACATGGGCACGGTGATCTTCCCGGACGCCTCCTACAAGGTCTTCCTGACCGCCAGTGCCGAGGAGCGCGCCGAGCGCCGGCATAAGCAGTTGAAAGACAAGGGGGTTTCTGTTAACTTTGATGACCTCCTGCGCGAGATCATGGCCCGCGACGCCCGTGATGCCCAGCGTACCGTGGCGCCCCTGAAGCCGGCAGACGATGCTGTCCTCATCGACACCACAGGCATCGGCATCGATGATGTCGTTGCCAGAGTGATGGATCTGCTTCCGGTTCCGGCTGCCTGATCCGTTCGCGCGGGAGCGCTGCCAGCAGCATCGGCGGTGGTCGCGCATAGCAGTGCTGTACCAGCTCCGTCGCGCAATGATGCGTGGCGGTTTTCCTACTACACACGACCTGCGTTTCCGGGGTCGACCAACAGGCGGGCGGTCGCCATTCCCCTGAAGGGGACGCCACCGACCCATGTGTCCAACAGAGTAAATCTAATGACCGAATCATTTGCCGAACTGTTTGAAGCCAGCCAGGCCAATCTGGCCAAGCTGAAGCCGGGCGCCATCGTCAGCGGTACCGTTGTTGAAGTCCGCGGCGACGTCGTGGTGATCAACGCTGGCCTGAAGTCCGAAGGCATCGTGCCGATCGAACAGTTCCGTAACGACGCTGGCGAAATCGACGTCGCCGAAGGCGACATCGTCAAGGTCGCCCTCGACTCGATCGAGAACGGCTTCGGCGAAACCGTCCTGTCGCGCGAGAAGGCCAAGCGCGCGATGGTGTGGGACGAGCTGGAAGAAGCGTTGGAAAAGAACGAAACCATCACCGGCCGCATCAGCGGCAAGGTCAAGGGTGGTTTCACCGTGGACATCAAGGATGTCCGCGCCTTCCTACCGGGTTCCCTGGTCGATGTGCGCCCGGTGCGCGATCCGGCCTACCTGGAAGGCAAGGAACTCGAGTTCAAGCTCATCAAGCTGGACCGCAAGCGTAACAACGTCGTGGTCTCGCGCCGCGCTGTCGTCGAAAGCGAGCACTCGGAAGAGCGCGAGCAGCTGATGGACAAGCTGCAGGAAGGCGCGATCCTGAAGGGTGTCGTCAAGAACCTGACCGATTACGGCGCGTTCGTGGACCTGGGCGGTATCGACGGCCTGCTGCACATCACCGACATGGCGTGGAAGCGCGTGCGTCACCCGTCGGAAGTCGTGAACGTCGGCGACGAGCTGGACGTCCGCGTGCTGAAGTTCGACCGCGAGCGCAACCGCGTTTCGCTGGGCCTGAAGCAGCTGGGCGAGGATCCGTGGGACAACATCGGCCGTCGTTACCCGGCCAACAGCCGCGTCTTCGGCAAGGTCTCCAACGTCACCGATTACGGTGCGTTCGTTGAGATCGAGCCGGGCGTCGAAGGCCTGGTGCACGTCTCGGAGATGGATTGGACCAACAAGAACGTCAACCCGTCCAAGGTTGTCCAGGTTGGTGATGAAGTCGAAGTGATGGTGCTGGACGTCGATGAAGAGCGTCGCCGTATCTCGCTGGGCATGAAGCAGGTTGCCGCCAATCCGTGGGAAACCTTCGCTGCCACCCACAAGAAGGGTGACAAGGTGTCGGGCCAGATCAAGTCGATCACCGACTTCGGCATCTTCATCGGCCTGGACGGCGGCATCGACGGCCTGGTCCACCTGTCCGACATCAGCTGGAACACCACCGGCGAAGACGTCGTTCGCAACTTCAAGAAGGGCGATACCCTGGACGCCGTCGTCCTGGCTGTCGATCCGGAGCGCGAGCGCATCTCCCTGGGCGTGAAGCAGCTGGAGCAGGATCCGTTCGGCCAGTACATGGCTGCCAATCCGAAGGGCTCCAAGGTTGAAGGCGTGGTGAAGGAAGTCGACGCCAAGGGCGCGATCATCGAGCTGGCTGACGGCATCGAAGGTTACGTCTCGGCCCGCGACATCGCCAACGAGCGCGTTGACGACGCCACCCAGCACCTGAAGGTCGGCGACAAGGTCGAAGCCAAGTTCGTGGGCATGGACCGCAAGGGCCGTACCCTGCAGCTGTCGATCAAGGCCAAGGACGACGCGGAAATGCGCGAAGTGCTGGAGGAATACCAGTCCTCTTCGGCTTCCAGCGGCACCACCCAGCTGGGCGCGCTGCTGCGTGCACAGCTGAACGGCAACAAGTCCGAGTAATCGGCCTTACGCTGTTCGTTGTTTCCTGGACGGCCCGGGCATTGCCCGGGCCGTTTCAGGCTGAGATGCCCCTGATGTGAGCCGGTAATGACCAAATCCGAACTGATCGAAATCCTTGCGCGCCGCCAGGCGCACCTGAAGGCCGATGATGTCGATCTGGCGGTGAAGTCGTTGCTGGAAATGATGGGCGGATCGCTGTCCGCCGGGGATCGCATCGAAATCCGTGGATTTGGCAGCTTCTCGCTGCACTATCGTCCGCCGCGCCTGGGTCGCAACCCGAAGACCGGCGAATCGGTTGCCCTGCCGGGCAAGCATGTCCCCCATTTCAAGCCGGGCAAGGAACTGCGCGAGCGGGTCAGCAGTGTGCTGCCGCTGGACGCCGATCCGGCCTGAGCTTTCCGTCGCGCCACCGCGTGCGAATCCAGCCGCGAGTCGGATAAGCTACGGACTCCTGCCACTGGAGCTGTCGCATGAAGGTTTTTCGTCTGCTGGTCCTGCTGGCGGTACTCATTCTTGGGTTGATCATCGGTGCCATGAACATGGACGAGATGACCATCAACCTGCTGTTCACCCAGCTTAAGACCTCGGTCGGCGTGGCCATCATTGCCGCGTTGCTGATCGGCGTCATCGTTGGCGCTGGCCTGGTGCTGGTGAGCGTGGTCATTCCGCTCTACAGCCAGCTGCGCCGCGCCAACAAGTCCGCTGCCGCCACGCCGGCACCGGTTGCTTCCCCTCAATCTTTTGATGGACGCTGATCGAAGATGGATTTCGTCACCGAGTGGTTCTGGTTCTTCCTGTTCGTTCCGCTGGCCGCCCTGGCTGGGTGGGTGATCGGGCGGCGCGGTGGTCAACGCCACGGTGACAGCCAGGTCAGCCGCCTGTCGAGCACCTATTTCCGTGGCCTGAACTACCTGCTCAACGAGCAGCCGGACAAGGCCATCGAGCTGTTCCTGCACATCGCCGAGCTGGACAAGGAAACCTTCGAGACCCAGGTCGCGCTGGGCCACCTGTTCCGCCGCCGCGGCGAAGTCGACCGCGCCATCCGCCTGCACCAGGGCCTGGTCAACCGCCACGACCTCAGTGATGCACAGCGCGTGCAGGCCCTGCTGGCGCTGGGCGAGGACTACATGAAGTCCGGCCTGCTGGACCGTGCCGAGACCGTGTTCACCGAGCTGGCGCAGCTGGATCAGCGTGCACCGCAGGCACTCAAGCACCTGATCGGCATCTACCAGGCCGAGCGCGACTGGGAAAAGGCGATCGACAACGCGACCCGTTTCGAGGACGTCACCGGCGAGCCGATGGGCAAGCTGATCGGACAGTTCGAATGCGAACTGGCCGAACGTTTCCGTGGCGCCGGCAAGCTGGAAGAGGCGAGGGCAGCGATCGCCCGCGCCTACCAGGCCGACGCGATGTCGGTGCGCGCCGGCATCATCGAGGGCCGCCTGGAAACCGACGCGGGCAATCCAGAGGCCGCTGTGCGCGCCTTCGAGCGCGCCGCGCGCAACGATCCCGAATACCTGCCGGAACTGCTGCCGGCACTGATGCAGAACTATCGCAGGGTCGGCGATCTGGCAGGTGCACGCGCGTTCCTGTCGGAGATGACCGAGCACTACCGCGGCATCGCCCCGGTACTGGCGCTGACCCGGTTGATGGAAGAGCAGGAAGGCGTGGCGCCGGCCCGTGCCTACCTCGGTCGCCAGCTCAAGGATCGCCCGTCGGTACGTGGCGAATCCGCGCTGATCGATCTGACCCTCGCCGAGGGAGCCGATTCCACCGCCACCCTGCATGACCTCAAGCACATCACCGACCAGCTGCTGGTGCGCAACCCGGCCTATCGCTGCACGCGCTGCGGCTTCGGTGCGCGTACCCACCACTGGCAGTGCCCGAGCTGCAAGGAGTGGGGGACGGTCAAGCCGCTGCTGAACTACGCGGTGCTCTGATCCATGCCCTGGCTTGTGATGGGCGCGCTGCTGGGGCTCGCCCTGCTCAGTGCGTTGCTGACCTGGGCTGCGCGGGGCTATGCACTGCGCCAGCAGTTGATGGACCAGCCGGGCGAGCGTCGCAGCCATAGCGTTGCCACCCCGCGCGGTGGCGGCATCGCCATCGTCATCAGCCTGCTGGTGACCGCCGGCGTGGCCATCTGGGCCTGGCCCGAAAGCACGCCGACGGTGCTGGGGGCCAGCCTTGGGCTGGTGCTGGTGGCCGGTATCGGCTGGTGGGACGACCACAAGCCCCTGCCGGCGATGCGTCGCCTGCTGGTGCATTTCATCGCCGCAGCGCTGTTGGCCGGCCTGGTCAAGGTGAATGGTGGCAGCTGGCTGTTGGCGGTGCTGGTGCTGCTGTTCACCGCGTCGCTGATCAACATCTGGAACTTCATGGACGGCATCAATGGCATCGCCGCCAGCCAGGCCGTTGTGGCGATGCTGGGGCTGGCGCCGGTACTGCCGTGGCCCTATTCACTGGCCGCCGTGGCGCTGGGCCTGGCCTGCCTTGGATTCCTGCCGTTCAACTTCCCTCGCGCCCGGATCTTCATGGGCGATGTTGGAAGCGGCGCGCTGGGGTATGCGGTCGCAGTGGTGCTGGCGATCGCCAGCGTGCGTACCGATATCAACTGGATCCTGCTGCTGGTACCGGTTTCGCCGTTCCTCGTGGACGCGGGCTTCACACTGCTGGCGCGCATCATTTCCGGACAACGCTGGATGGAACCCCATACCCAGCATGTCTACCAGCGCGCGGTGCAGGCAGGAGCCAGTCACCCGCAGGTGACAGGGATGTACTTTGCTTTGGGTCTGTTCAGTATTACAGTGTTCAATGTCTGCTCCAATTTGCAGCCGAGGTGGGAGGCTGTCGTGGCGATCGCGTGGTTCATCGCGCTGAGCGTCCTCTGGCTCCTCCTGCGCAATGGAATGCGCCACCGACAAGGAATTACCTGAATTATGGCTTCACCCTGGCGGGACAGAATCCTCGGCCTGATGCCGCGTTCGGCCATCGTCTGCCACGACCTCTTCATGGTCTGGGCATGCTGGCAGCTGCTCCATGCAGGGCGTTACTCGATCCTGCCCAACGCCCCGGCGCTGCCCCTGTGGAACGTCGATACCACCCTGGTCCTGCTGCTGCAGGGCCTGGTGTTCTGGCGCGTGGGCCTGTACCGCGGCCTGTGGCGGTTTGCCAGCGTCAGCGACCTGCTGAACATCTTCAAGGCCAGCTTCATCGGCATGGTGGCCATCATCCTGGTGCTGATGTGGAAGCGCTTCGACGGCGTACCCATGTCGGTGCTGGTGATCTACCCGTTCGCGCTGTCGGCACTGCTCGGCGCGCCGCGCCTGCTGTACCGCGCCTGGAAGGACTACCAGGCACTGCAGTCCGATTCCAGCGCCCGCCGCGTGCTGATCCTCGGCGCCGGCCAGGCGGCCGAGACCCTGGTGCGCGACCTGCGCCGCTCCGGCAACTTCGAGCCGGTCGGCCTGCTCGACGATGCACCGCACCTGCGTGGCGCCAAGCTGCAGGGCCTGCCGATCCTGGGCACGCTGGATGACGCGCCGACGGTGGTCCGCGAGACCGCTGCCAAGCTGCTGGTCATTGCCATGCCGTCGCTGGACGCCGCAGGCATGCAGCGCGTCGTCGCGATCTGCGAAAGCACCGGCGTGCCGTTCCGTACCGTGCCCAAGCTCAGTGACATCCTGCAGGGCCAGTCGCTGCCGGGCCAGCTGAAGGAAGTGGCGATCGAGGACCTGCTGGGGCGCAAGCCGATCATGCCGGACTGGAACCTGATCCGCGGCTGGTTGGGTGGGCGCACCGTGATGGTTACCGGCGCCGGTGGTTCGATCGGCTCGGAGCTGTGCCGCCAGTGCGCGCGGCATGGTGCCGGTCGCATCATCCTGCTGGAGATCAGCGAGCTGCTGCTGCTGACCATCGAGGGCGAGCTGCGTCGCAGCTTCCCCGATGTCGAGATCGAGGCGGTGCTGGGCGACTGCGGTGACCCGGCGGTGATCCGCCACGCGCTGTCGCTGCACCCCGTCGATACCGCTTTCCATGCGGCCGCCTACAAGCATGTACCGGTGCTGGAACGCCAGCTGCGTGAAGCAGTGCGCAACAACATCCTGGCGACCGAGAACGTCGCGCGCGCCTGCCTGGAAGCCCGCGTGGAGCATTTCGTGTTCATCTCCACCGACAAGGCGGTCGACCCGGTCAATGCGCTGGGCGCAAGCAAGCGCTACGCCGAGATGATCTGCCAGAGCCTGGACCAGAAGTCCACGCATACCCGTTTCGTCACGGTGCGCTTCGGCAACGTGCTGGCGTCGGCCGGCAGCGTGGTGCCGCTGTTCCGCGAGCAGATCCTGCGCGGTGGCCCGGTCACGGTCACCGACCCGGAAGTCAGCCGCTACTTCATGACCATTCCCGAGGCCTGCCAGCTGATCCTGCAGGCGGCCGCATCGGCGTCGCATGGTGCGATCTATACCCTCGACATGGGCGAGCCGGTGCCGATCCGCGTGCTGGCCGAACAGATGATCCGCCTGACCGGCAAGCAGCCGTACAAGGACATCCAGATCATCTATACCGGCCTGCGTCCGGGCGAGAAGCTGCACGAGACGCTGTTCTATTCGGACGAAGATTACCGCTCCACCGCGCACCCGAAGATTCTTGAAGCCGGCGTGCGTACGTTCTCGCGCGACCTGGTGCTGGGCAACGTTCCGCGCCTGCGCGAGGCGATTGCCAGCTACGACACCGCCCGCATCCAGGAAATCCTGTTTGCGACGATGCCGGAATTCTCGCCAATCGAACAGGATGCTTACATTTCATCCGCTAAAGTCGTGCCTTTTCCGGCACGTGAGGCCAACAGGCACCAATGAGCAAGCGAATTCGCAAAGCAGTTTTCCCGGTGGCAGGATTGGGGACGCGTTTTTTGCCAGCAACCAAGACTGTGCCGAAGGAGATGCTGCCGATCATTGATCGGCCGCTGATCCAGTACGCGGTGGATGAGGCGATCGAAGCCGGCTGTGACACGCTGGTGTTCATCACCAACCGCTACAAGCACGCCGTTGCCGACTATTTCGACAAGGCGTACGAGCTGGAGCAGAAGCTTGAGCGCGCTGGCAAGCAGGAGCAGCTGGAACTGATCCGGCACGTGCTCCCCAATGGTGTGCGCGCGATCTTCGTGACCCAGGCCGAGGCGCTGGGCCTCGGGCACGCGGTGCTGTGTGCCAGGTCGGTGATCGGTGACGAGCCGTTTGCCGTACTGCTGCCCGACGACCTGATCTGGAACCGCGGTGCGGGCGCGCTGAAGCAGATGGCCGACCTCAACGAAGCCAGTGGCGCCAGCGTGATCGCGGTCGAAGACGTGCCGCACGATAAGACCGCCAGTTACGGCATCGTCGCCACCGACGCGTTCGATGGCCGCAAGGGCCGTATTTCGCAGATCGTCGAGAAGCCGAAGCCGGAGGACGCGCCGAGCGACTTGGCGGTGGTGGGCCGTTACGTGCTCAGCCCGAAGATCTTCGAGCTGCTGGAACAGACCCAGACCGGTGCCGGCGGCGAGATCCAGCTGACCGATGCGATTGCCGAGCTGCTGAAGACCGAAGAAGTCGATGCCTATCGTTTCGAGGGCACCCGCTTCGACTGCGGCACGCACCTGGGTCTGGTGGAGGCGACGATCCGCTTCGCGCTGGACAACCCGAAGCTGGCTGGCCCGGCGCGGGAGAAGCTGGCGGCGATGCTGGCGGAATAAGGGTTTTATCAAGCGCTCCGTGCGGCGCCTTGATTGATACGTGGGGGAGGGGGCGGGTGGCCCTCTCCAAAACACGCCAAAGCCCTTCAATGGTGCTCGATGGCGCCATCCATGGCGCCAACGGTTTTGGAGAGGGCCATCCGCCCCCTCTCGACAGTTTCCGTGTGGCGCGGACGGGAAGGGCGGAATCAAAGGCAGAAGCAAAAGCAAAAAGGCAGCCACTGGCTGCCTTTTTTCGTGGGTTGGGGTCAGATCCCTTTGCGCAGCAAAGGGATCTGACCCCAGCCTTTGACCCTGCCTTTGCTCATCCCTCCGCCGCGGGGAGGCTGGAAGGGCCGGGTTGGCAGGGCTGCCCGGGACCGTTGGCGCCATGGATGGCGCCATCGAGCCCCCATGGAAGGGTTCACGGCGTGTCCCGGGCAGCCCTGCCAACCCGACCCACGCCATGAAGCCCAACGAGGCAACGCCTTGAACCTTACAGCGCCTCGAAAATACCCGCCGCACCCATGCCGGTGCCGATGCACATCGTCACCATGCCGTACTTCTGCTGGCGACGACGCAGGCCGTGCAGCAGGGTTGCGGTACGGATCGCGCCGGTCGCACCCAGCGGGTGGCCCAGGGCAATCGCGCCGCCCAGCGGGTTGACCTTGGCCGGGTCCAGGCCGCAGTCACGGATCACCGCCAGCGACTGCGCGGCGAAGGCTTCGTTGAGCTCGATCCAGTCCAGCTGGTCCTGGGTCAGGCCGGCCTGCTTCAGTGCCTTCGGGATCGCGGCGATCGGGCCGATGCCCATCACTTCCGGGCGCACGCCGGCCACCGAGAAGCTGACGAAACGGGCCAGCGGGGTCAGGCCGTAATCCTTGATCGCCTGCTCCGAGGCCAGCAGCACGGCGCCGGCGCCGTCGCTCATCTGCGACGAGTTGCCGGCGGTGACGGTGCCGCCGAACTGGCCGTTGCGGAACACCGGGCGCAGCTTGGCCAGGCCTTCGGCCGAGGAGTCCGGGCGGGGGCCTTCGTCGGTGTCGGCGATCTTGTTGCGGGTGATGATGCGCTGGCCGTCGGCCAGGTCCGGCAGGTGCGAGACGATCTCGTACGGGCTGATCTCGTTCTTGAACTCGCCGTTCTGGATCGCGGCCATGGCCTTCTGGTGCGAGGCCAGGGCAAAGGCGTCCTGGTCTTCGCGCGAGACCTTCCACTCTTCGGCGACCTTCTCGGCGGTGATGCCCATGCCGTAGGCGATGGCAACGTGGTCGTTGTCGAACACGCTCGGCGCCATGGCGATCTTGTTGCCCATCATCGGCACCATCGACATCGACTCGGTGCCGCCGGCCAGCATCAGGTCGGCGTTGCCCAGGCGGATCGCGTCGGCGGCCTGCGCCACGGCCTGCAGGCCGGAGGAGCAGAAGCGGTTCACGGTCTGTGCGGCGATGGTGTTCGGCAGGCCGGCCAGCAGCACGCCGATGCGGGCCACGTTCATGCCCTGCTCGGCTTCCGGCATGGCGCAACCGATGATGGCGTCATCGATGCGGTTGACGTCCACGCCCGGGGCCTGGGCGACGACGCTGCGCAGCACGTGCGCAAGCATGTCGTCGGGGCGGGTGTTGCGGAACATGCCCTTGGGCGCCTTGCCAACCGGGGTACGGGTGGCGGCGACGATGTAGGCGTCCTGGATTTGCTTGGTCATTGCAGTGATCTCTTGAATTTTTTAGCCGGAGTGCCGACCAACGGTCGGCACCCACCGGAAGCAGGGATGGGCGATCAGTTACGCAGCGGCTTGCCGGTCTTCAGCATGTGCGCGATGCGGGCCTGGGTCTTTTCCTGCTGGGCCAGTTCGACGAAGTGCTTGCGCTCCAGGGTCAGCAGCCACTCTTCGTCGACCAGGGTGCCGCGGTCGACCTTGCCACCGCACAGCACGGTAGCGATGCGCTCGGCGATCTCGTAGTCGTACGGGCTGATGAAGCGGCCTTCCAGCATGTTGACCAGCATCATCTTGAAGGTGGCGATACCCACGTCACCGGCCACCTGGATGCGGCGTGCCGGCAGCGGCGGGCGGTAACCCGCTTCGGCCAGGGCGCGTGCTTCGGCCTTGGCGATGTGCAGGGCCTCGTAGCTGTTGAACACCACCTTGTCGGTGCTGCGCAGCAGGCCCAGTTCCTTGGCGTTGACCGCCGAGTTGGACACCTTGGCCATCGCCACGGTCTCGAAGGTCTTCTTCAGTTCGGCGAACACGTCGCCGCCCGGGCCCGCGGCCTGCGAGGCGCGCACGGCCAGTTCCTTCAGGCCACCACCGGCCGGCAGCAGGCCGACGCCGGCCTCGACCAGGCCGATGTAGCTTTCCAGGAAGGCCACGGTCTTGGCGCTGTGCATCTGGAACTCGCAGCCGCCACCCAGGGCCAGGCCGCGCACGGCAGCCACCACTGGCACCAGCGAGTACTTGATGCGCTGGCTGGTGCGCTGGAAGTTGGCAACCATTTCTTCGAACTGGTCGACCTTGCCGGCCTGCAGCAGGCCCAGCGCGCCGGCCAGGTCGGCACCGGCGGAGAAGGGTTCCTTCTGCTGCCAGATCACCAGGCCCTGGAAGTCCTTCTCGGCGCGGCTCACGCATTCCTGCAGGCCGTCCAGCACCTGGTCGGACACGGTGTTCATCTTGGTCTTGAAGCTGACCACGGCGATGCCATCACCATCGTGCCACATGCGCAGGCCGTCGTTCTCGAACACGGTCTCGCCCGGCGCGAACGTTTCGCCCAGCAGCGGATCGGGGAAGCGCTGGCGCTGGTACACCGGCAGCGACGAGCGCGGCAGCTTGGCGTTGCGCGACGGGCTGTAGCTGCCTTCGGCGGCATGCACGCCATCGCGGCCATCGAACACCCAGTCCGGCAGCGGCGCGCTGCTCATGCTCTTGCCGGCCACGATGTCATCGGCGATCCACTGTGCGACCTGCTTCCAGCCGGCAGCCTGCCAGGTCTCGAACGGGCCCAGCGACCAGCCGTAGCCCCAGCGGATGGCCAGGTCGACGTCGCGCGCGGTCTCGGCGATGTCGGCCAGGTGGTAGGCGCTGTAGTGGAACAGGTCGCGGAAGGTCGCCCACAGGAACTGCGCCTGCGGGTGCTGGCTCTCGCGCAACTTGGCGAACTTCTCGGCCGGGTTCCTGATCTTCAGGATCTCGACCACTTCCGGCGCGGCAGCGCGATCGGCCGGACGGTAGTCCTGCTTCTCCAGGTCCAGCACCACAATGTCCTTGCCGACCTTGCGGAAGATGCCGGCACCGGTCTTCTGGCCCAGCGCGCCCTTGGAAATCAGCGCGTCCAGCCACTTCGGCGACTTGAAGAATTCATGCCACGGGTCATTCGGCAGGGTGTCGCCCATGGTCTTGATGACGTGGGCCATGGTGTCCAGGCCGACCACGTCGGAGGTGCGGTAGGTGGCCGACTTCGGGCGGCCGACCAGCGGACCGGTCAGGCCGTCCACTTCATCGAAGCCCAGGCCGAACTGCTGGGTGTGGTGGATGGTGGACAGGATCGAGAACACGCCGATGCGGTTGCCGATGAAGTTCGGGGTGTCCTTGGCGTACACCACGCCCTTGCCCAGGGTGGTGACCAGGAACTCTTCCAGGCCTTCCAGCACGGCGGCGTCGGTGGTGGTGGCCGGGATCAGCTCGGCCAGGTGCATGTAGCGCGGCGGGTTGAAGAAGTGCACGCCGCAGAAGCGGTGGCGCAGCTGCTCGGGCAGCACGTCGGCCAGCTTGTTGATGCCCAGGCCCGAGGTGTTGGAGGCCAGCACCGCGTGGTCGGCCACGAACGGCGCGATCTTCTTGTACAGGTCCTGCTTCCAGTCCATGCGCTCGGCGATGGCCTCGATGATCAGGTCGCAGTCCTTCAGCTGCTCCAGGCCGGACTCGTAGTTGGCCGGAGTGATGGCTTCGGCCAGCGACTTGCTGGCCAGCGGTGCCGGGCTCAGCTTGCCCAGGTTGGCGATTGCCTTCAGCACGATGCCGTCGGCCGGACCCTCCTTGGCGGGCAGGTCGAACAGCACGGTGTCGACGCCAGCGTTGGTGAGGTGGGCAGCGATCTGGGCACCCATGACGCCGGCACCCAGCACGGCGGCGCGGCGGACTAGCAGGGAATTGGACATGGTGTAGGGCCTTTGTTGGTCAGCAGTTACTGGGTGGAATCAAAGGGAAGCGGGCAGGGCGCTGGCGCGAGCGGCGGCGCGGAACCCGGCTTCGGCGAAATGGATCAGTTCGTGGGCGGCATGGGCACGATGCGCCGCTTCAGTGACACCGGCGGGACGCTTGATCAGCCCGAAGTCGGCCATGGCATAGGTGAGCGAGCCGGCCAGGAAATCCAGGCGCCAGTACAGCTCTTCCTTGCTCAGGTCGGGTACGCACTCGCCGATGGCCTTGCCGAACGCACGCAGCACGTGGCCGTAGTGGTCGGACAGGAACTTGCGCAGGTTGTCGTTCTTCTCGGCGTAGGCGCGGGCGATCACGCGCACGAAGGCACCGCCGTTCTGGCGGTCCTGGGCCAGCGCCAATGCCGGCTCGACGAACGCGGCCAGCACCGGGCGCAGCTGCCCGGGGTGTTCGCTGCGGGCGCGTTCGAGCTGCGACAGGCGGGCGCCGGTCATCTCGTCCATGCGGCGGCGGAACACCTCGTTGACCAGGTTCTCCTTGGAGCCGAAGTGGTAGTTGACCGCTGCGATGTTGACGTCGGCCTGGCTGGTCACCTGGCGCAGCGAAGTGCCGGCGAAGCCGTGCTGTGCGAACAGCTCCTCGGCCGCGCCGAGAATGCGGTCCTTGGTCGAGAAGTGGGCGGGTTTGGCCATCGGCGGGCGGACCTTAATCAAACGATTGTTTGATACTAGGACCAGACGGTAGCGTATGGCATTTTGCAGTGCAGCAAAATCGGCCGGTCCGGTCAGATTTCACTCAGGTGGGTGAATGGGGTAGGGGTCGGATCCCCGCAGGGGCTCCGACCCCGACACTGGGCCCGGAACGGGGTCAGAGCCCCTGTGGGGATCTGACCCCTGCCATGAGGGTTTGCCGGCCGGCGACCGGCACTACCACGCCAGCGCTTTATCTTTTACAATTCGCCTACGTTTATCAGGCTAAGCCCGCGTCCCGACGCGGGTTTTTTTCATGTTACCCTTCGGGCCATCAGCGGCCCGATTCCATTGGAGACATCCCATGGCGCTGGAGCGCACCCTTTCGATCATCAAGCCGGACGCCGTTGCCAAGAACGTCATCGGCGAAATCTACGCCCGCTTCGAGAAGGCCGGCCTGAAGGTCGTGGCCGCCAAGTACAAGCAGCTGTCGCGCCGTGAAGCCGAAGGCTTCTACGCCGTGCACCGCGAGCGTCCGTTCTTCAACGCGCTGGTCGAATTCATGATCTCCGGCCCGGTGATGATCCAGGCCCTGGAAGGCGAGAACGCCGTCCTGGCCCACCGCGACCTGCTGGGCGCCACCAACCCGAAGGAAGCCGCGCCGGGCACCATCCGCGCCGACTTCGCCGAATCCATCGATGCCAACGCCGCCCACGGCTCGGACTCGGTCGAGAATGCCGCGATTGAAATCGCCTACTTCTTCGCCGCCACCGAAGTCGTTTCGCGCTGAGAGTAATGCCGTGAACGAGGTCGTACAGTCCCCCGCCATCCAGCCGCTGCCGAAGTCGGCACCCACGGCTGGCAAGCAGAACCTGCTCGACCTCGATCGCGCGGGCCTGGAGAAGTTCTTCGTCGAGGTTCTCGGCGAAAAGAAGTTCCGTGCCCACCAGGTGATGAAGTGGATCCACCATCGCTACGTCACCGATTTCGATGAAATGACCGACCTCGGCAAGGTCCTGCGCGCCAAGCTGCAGGCCCATGCCGAGGTGCTGGTTCCGAACATCGTGTTCGACAAGCCCTCCGCCGACGGCACCCACAAGTGGCTGCTGGCGATGGGCGTGGATGGCAAGAACGCCATCGAGACCGTGTACATCCCGGACAAGACCCGCGGCACGCTGTGCGTGTCCTCGCAGGTCGGTTGCGGCCTGAACTGCACGTTCTGCTCCACCGCCACCCAGGGCTTCAACCGCAACCTGACCACCGCCGAGATCATCGGCCAGGTGTGGGTTGCCGCGCGCCACCTGGGCAACGTGCCGCACCAGATGCGCCGCCTCACCAATGTGGTGATGATGGGCATGGGCGAGCCGCTGATGAATTTCGACAACGTCGTGCGCGCCATGAGCGTGATGCGCGACGATCTGGGCTACGGCCTGGCCAACAAGCGCGTGACCCTGTCGACCTCCGGCCTGGTGCCGCAGATCGACCGCTTGTCCGCCGAGAGCGACGTGTCGCTGGCAGTGTCGCTGCATGCGCCGAACGATGCGCTGCGCGAAACCCTGGTGCCGCTCAACAAGAAGTACCCGATCGCCGAGCTGATGGCCTCGTGCGCACGCTACCTGCGCGCCAACAAGCGCCGCGAATCGGTCACCTTCGAATACACCCTGATGAAGGGCATCAACGACAAGCCCGAGCATGCCCGCGAATTGGCCCGCCTGATGCGCCAGTTCGACAACGCGGTGCAGGCCAAGGATTCGGGCAAGGTCAACCTGATTCCCTTCAATCCGTTCCCGGGCACCCGCTACGAGCGTTCGGAAGAAGCGCACATCCGCGCCTTCCAGAAGATCCTGCTCGACAGCAACGTGCTGACCATGGTCCGCCGCACCCGTGGCGACGACATCGACGCCGCCTGTGGCCAGCTCAAGGGCCAGGTGATGGACCGCACCCGCCGCCAGGCGGAGTTCAACAAGACGCTGCAGGCGGGGAAGGGGAGCGATGCCGCGGCCTGACCGCCTCTGGCTGGCGCTTCTCGCAGGCGTGCTGGCCGTTGCGGTCGGCGGCTGCAAATCCCATCCCAAGGCCAAGCTCGGTCCGAGCCAGGCGCCGGTCTATTCGGTGGGTGACCCGGAAAGCGTGCGGCGCGAAGTGCGCTGGCGCGACCTGTTGACGCTGGCGACCCGCGACATGCAGGTCGGCAATCTCGATGCCGCCGAGCGCAAGGTGCGCGAAGCACTGAAGCTGGCGCCCGAGGCGCCCGATGCGCTGGTGCTCCAAGCCGGCATCGATGACCGTCGTGGCCGCACCCGCCAGGCCGGTGAGAACTTCCGCAAGGCCGCCGAACTGGCGCCGCAGCGCGGCGACGTGCTCAACAATTACGGTGCCTGGCTGTGCCAGCAGGGCCAGCCGGCCGAATCGCTGGTCTGGTTCGACCGCGCGTTGCAGGCGCCGGGTTATGCCACCCCGGGCGAAGCCCAGGCCAATGCCGGCAGCTGCGCACTGGATGCGGGCCAGCTTGAACGCGCCGAACGCGACCTGCGTGCGGCGCTCGTGGCGGCCCCGGCCAACCCGGTCGCGCTGGAGTCGATGGCCCAGCTGAGCTACCGCCAGGGCCGCTACATGGAGGCCCGGGCCTTCGCCGAACGTAGGATTGCGGCTGCACCCGCAACGCGTTCCGTGTTACAACTTGCGTCTCAAATCGAAGTGAAGCTGGGCGATCGGGCGGCATCTGATCGTTATCTGCAGCGGATTCGACAGGAATTTCCGCAGGACGCGGGCTCCTAACTCCAGGGTTGATGCATTGTGATTGATGACCAGACTGTGAGCGCTCTCGAGACTGCGGCCGGCTGCGGCACCCGCCTGCGCCAGGCCCGCGAAGCGGCCGGACTGACCCTCGAAGATGTCGGCTCGCGCCTGCGCATGCCGGTCCAGGTGGTCAAGTCGCTGGAAGAGGAACAATGGCAGAAGCTGGGGGCGCCGGTGTTCGTGCGTGGCCAGCTGCGCAGCTATGCGCGCCTGCTCGACGTGGATGTCGGCCAGCTGCTGGAACAGGCCCAGGTCGGCCCGGTGGTTCCGCCCACCCTGGTCAGCCATACCCATACCCCGCGTGCGCGCCGCATCGCCGAGAACCTCGGCCGGCGCGTGCTGTATGTCGGCATCACCGCCGTGCTGGCGGTGCCGGTGTGGTTCGCCACCCGTGGCCACTTCGACGGCAGCGCGACCCCGTCGCCGAGCACCGCCTCGCTGGATGTGATCCCGGCCGCCGTGCCGGTTACCCCGTCCACGGCCGGTGCCGAGGCTGTCGCGCCGGCCGAAGCGGCCACCGCCCCGGCCAGCAAGCCGGCGGCCACCCCGTACGTGGCCTCGCTGGCCCCGGTGCCGCGCCCGGCGCCGGCTCCGGCGGCTGCCGGCAACGCGCTGGAAATGCAGTTCAGCGGCGACAGCTGGGTCGACATCGGCGGCCCGGACGGCAGCACCGTCGAGAAGGCGCTGATCAGGTCCGGCGAGACCCGCAGCTTCACGCCGGGCCAGGTGACCCGGGTGACCCTGGGCAACGCCTCGGCGGTCCAGGTTCAGCAGAACGGCGCTATCGTCGATCTGACCCCCTACCAGCGAGCCAACGTGGCACGCTTTCAGGTATCCTCTGAAGGCTCCGTGGTCCCGGTTTCGCACTGAGGCGCGGTTTCACCACCTTCGATAATCCCAATGGTCCCTCCCGACGGGCGGGGCGAGAGTACGCATGGCGATCGACGATCTGCTCGACGAGCACGAACAAAGTGAACGCGTCCGCAGCTGGCTGCGGAAGAATGGCGCCAGCATCCTCGGTGGCGTAGTCATCGCCATCGGTGCCATTGCTGGCTGGCAGTGGTACCAGAAGGATCAGGGCGGCAAGCTGGCCTCGGCCAATGTCGAGTACCAGAAGGCCCTGCAGGGCCTGCAGCAGAACAAGCTTGACGACGCCGCCAAGGCGGTCAAGGCGCTCGAAGCCGGCCCGTCCAGCATCTACGGCGACCTCGCGGCGCTGCAGCTGGCCAAGGCCCAGGTCGACGCCGGCAAGAATGAAGAGGCACTGGCAACCCTGCGCAATGTGAAGGTCGAAGGTGACCTGCAGCGCGTGGTCGACCAGCGTGTGGCCCGCCTGCTGGTGGCCACCGGCAAGAGCGACGAGGCCATCAAGCTGCTGGGCAGCGCGACCGACAGCAGCAGCCTGGAAATCCATGGCGATGCGCTGATGGCGCAGGGCAAGCGTGATGAGGCCCGTGCACAGTACGAGAAGGCGCTGAAGACGCTGGACGTGGCAGCGCCGCAGCGGCGCCTGCTGGAAACCAAGGTTATGGACGCCGGCGGCACCGTCGCCGCCCCTGCGGAGTCGGTTTGATGAGTCAGAAGGTCATGATCACCCGCGTCGCCACCGTGCTCCTGATGGGCATGGCCCTGACCGGCTGCAGCACCATGAAGGGCTGGTTCGCCGGCAAGGACGCGGCCGCGAAGAAGGCACAGGAACCGGCTGAGCTGGTCAAGTTCGAGCCGACCCTGAAGGTCAGCAAGGCCTGGTCGGTCAACCTCGGCAAGGGCGAGCGCCGCATCGGCGTGCGCCAGGGCCCGGCAGTGGCCAACGGCCACGTGTTCGCTGCGGCGATCACCGGTGGCGTGCACGCCATCGACCTGCAGACCGGCAAGAAGGTCTGGACCTGGGAGCCGAAGAAGGAAAAGAAGAAGGCCAAGCTGCGCCTGTCCGGCGGCCCGGGTGTCGGTGAGAACCTGGTCGTGATCGGCACGCTGGATGGCCAGGTCATCGCGCTGGATATCAACGATGGCAGCGAGAAGTGGCGCGCCCGTGTTCCGGGTGAAGTCATCGCCGCGCCGGCCGTTGCCCAGAGCATGGTCTACGTGCGCAGCAACGACGGCCGCGTTACCGGCTTCGATGCCGGCAACGGCACCCAGAAGTGGTTCAACCCGAGCGAGCTGCCGGCGCTGACCGTGCGTGGCAACGCGCCGGTGGTGACCGGCCCGGGCGTGCTGTTCATCGGCAGGGACGAGGGCGCGGTTGCGGCCCTGGCCCAGCAGGATGGCCGCACGCTGTGGGAACAGAACCTCGGCAACGGCGAAGGCCGCACCGAGCTGGAGCGTATGGCCGACGTCGACGGCGCTCCGGTGCTGGAGGGCAACACCCTCTACGTGAGCAGCTTCAAGAACCAGACCATGGCCATCGAAGGCCCGACCGGTCGCCCGCTGTGGGCGCGCGACCATGGCGGTGCCGGTGGCGTGGCGGTGTCGTCGGGCAATGTGTTCGTCACCGACAACAAGGGCGGCGTGTTCGGCCTGGACAAGGCCAGCGGCGCGGCCATGTGGTCGCAGACCGCGCTGGCCCGTCGTTCGCTGACCGGCCCGGCGCTGCACGGCGACTACGTGGTGGTCGGCGACTACAAGGGATACGTGCACTGGTTGCAGGCGTCCGATGGTGCGATGGCGGCACGGGCAAAAAGTGGCGGCGACGCCCTGCTGGCCCAGCCGGTCGTCGCAGACGGGGTGCTGCTGGTGCAGAACGTTGATGGCAAGCTGACCGCCTTCCGGTTGGCAAATTAAAAATTGGAGTAATCGCGATGCTGCCTTTGGTCGCCCTGGTTGGACGGCCGAATGTCGGCAAGTCGACTATTTTCAATGCGCTTACGCGCACCCGTGACGCACTGGTCCATGACCAGCCGGGTGTCACCCGCGACCGCAACTACGGTGTCTGCCGGCTGGACGAGGACAATCATTTCCTCGTCGTCGACACCGGCGGTATCGCGGAAGAGGAAGAGGGGCTGGCAGGGGCTACCACCCGCCAGGCCCGCGCCGCTGCGGCGGAAGCCGACCTGATCCTGTTCGTGGTCGACGCCCGTGAGGGTACCTCGGCGATGGACGACGAGATCCTGGCCTGGCTGCGCAAGCTGTCGCGCCCGACGCTGCTGCTGATCAACAAGATCGACGGCACCGACGAGGACACCGTGCGTTCGGAGTTCGCCCGTTACGGCTTCGGCGAGATGCTGACCGTGTCGGCCGCGCATCGCCAGGGCCTGGACGACCTGCTGGACGAAGTGATCCAGCGCCTGCCGGAAGAAGGCAGCGGCGAAGAGCTGGACAACGATCCGAACCGCATCCGCATCGCCTTCGTCGGCCGCCCGAACGTGGGCAAGTCGACCCTGGTCAACCGCATCCTCGGCGAGGAGCGCATGATCGCCTCCGACGTGCCGGGCACCACCCGCGACTCGATCGCGGTGGACCTGGAGCGTGATGGCCGCGAGTACCGCCTGATCGATACCGCCGGCCTGCGCCGTCGGTCGCGCGTGGACGAGGTCGTCGAGAAGTTCTCGGTGGTCAAGACCATGCAGTCGATCGAGCAGTGCCAGGTGGCCGTGCTGATGCTCGACGCCACCGAAGGCGTGACCGACCAGGACGCCACCGTGCTCGGTGCCGTGCTCGACGCCGGCCGCGCACTGGTGATCGCCATCAACAAGTGGGATGGCCTGACCGAGTACCAGCGTGAGCAGGCCGAAACCATGCTGTCGCTGAAGCTGGGCTTCGTGCCGTGGGCCGAGTCGGTGCGCATCTCGGCCAAGCATGGTTCGGGCCTGCGTGAGCTGTTCCGCGCGGTGCACCGCGCGCACGAATCGGCGAACAAGACCTTCACCACCAGCGAAGTGAACAAGGCGCTGGAAGTGGCCTACGAGACCAACCCGCCGCCGACCATCCGCGGCCATGTCTCCAAGCTGCGTTACGTGCATCCGGCCGGTTCCAACCCGCCGACCTTCATCGTGCACGGCACGCGCCTGAAGGAACTGCAGGAGTCGTACAAGCGCTACCTGGAGAACTTCTTCCGCAAGCGCTTCAAGCTGATCGGCACGCCGGTGAGCTTCATCTTCCGCGAGGGTACCAACCCGTACGAGGGCAAGAAGAACGTCCTCACCGAGCGGCAGGTCAAGGCCAAGCGGCGCTTGATGAAGCACGTCAAGGGCAAGTGATTCACGAGAAGGCGGCCGCAGGGCCGCCTTTTTCGTTGCGGAGGATGGGGTCAGATCCCATTTTCTCCGGAAAAGGGATCTGACCCCGGGTGCAGGGCGGGCGCTACCGCAGGCCTGCGGTGGACCCGTAGAGCCGAGCATAGGCTCGGCTCTACAGATGCTGGTCAAGGCGGCCTGCCGCCACGTGCGCGATAATGCCGCCATGAGCATCCAAGAGATTTCCCCCGCGCAGGCACGCGAGCGCCTGGCCCATGGCGCGGTGCTGATCGATGTGCGCGAGGCGCACGAACGGGCCGGCGGCATGGCCGAGGGCGCGCGCGGCGTGGCCAAGGGCGAGCTGCAGGCCGACCCGGCCGCGCATCTGCCGCGGCACGACCAGGAAATCCTGCTGATCTGCCAGAGTGGCAAGCGCTCGGCCGATGCCGCGCAGTTCCTGCTGGAGGCCGGCTACACCCACGTGGCTTCCGTGACGGGCGGCACCGTGGCCTGGCGCGAGCAGTCGCTGCCGCTGGTGCAGCCGCTGGCCAGTGCTGCCGACCGTGACTTCTTTGATCGCTATTCGCGCCACCTGCTGCTGCCGCAGGTGGGCGAGGCCGGCCAGCGCCGGCTGCAGCAGTCGCGCGTGCTGGTGCTGGGCGCGGGTGGCCTGGGCGCGCCGGCTGGTTTCTACCTGGCCGCCGCCGGGGTAGGGCACCTGCGCTTCGCCGACCATGACCGCGTGGAGCGCAGCAACCTGCACCGGCAGATCGTGCATACCGAAGCCAGCGTCGGCCAGTTCAAGGTCGATTCGGCGCGCGAGCGGCTGCTGGCGTTGAACCCGTCGATCGACGTCGAGGCGGTGCCTGAGCGGGTCACGTCCGAGAACGTGGATGCGCTGCTGGCCGGGGTGGATGTGGTGCTGGATGGCTCGGACAACTTCCCGCTGCGCTACCTGCTCAACGACGCCTGCATCAAGCACGCCACGCCGCTGGTGTATGCCGCCATCGAGCGCTTTGACGGCCAGGTAAGCGTGTTTGACGCTGGCCGCCAGCGTGGCGTGGCGCCGTGCTACCGCTGCCTGTTCCCCGAGCCGCCGCCGCCGGAATTCGCGCCGAACTGTTCCGAGGCCGGTGTGCTGGGTGTGCTGCCCGGCCTGGCGGGTGTGCTGCAGGCCACCGAGGTGCTGAAGCTGCTGCTGGGCATCGGTGAGCCGCTGGTTGGCCGCCTGCTGCGCTTCGACGCGCTGGGCATGCGATTTCGTGAGACCGGCATCCGGCCGGACCCGCAGTGCCCGGTGTGCGCGCCGGGCGTGCCGTTCCCGGGGTATATCGATTACGCCGCATTCTGCCGGGGTGGGTGAGGCTGGCCGGGGAATGCCTTGGTAGATGCCGACCTTGGTCGGCGTTTTCGTGCCAACCAAGGTTGGCACCTGCCGAAGCGGGTGCATGGGTTCGGGATCCGGCATCCGGCCGGACCCGCATTGCCCGGTGTGTGCGCCGGGCGTGCCGTTCCCGGGGTATATCGATTACGCCGCATTCTGCCCGGGTGGGTGAGGCTGGCCGGGGCGTCATCCGCGCATGGCGTGGATCTACTGTAGAGCCGAGCCCGTGCTCGGCTGCTTCTGGCCTCGGCACGAAGAGCAGCCGAGCGTGGGCTCGGCTCTACAGGTTGTGGTTGTGCCAACCAAGGTTGGCACCCACCGACGCGGATGCATGGTTTCGGGATGATGCCGGGGGTCACTCCCGGTATCGTTCCATCTCCAAGACAATCCGGCGCAACATGCGTGCTATTGCCGTCATCGGCATTGCTCTATTGTTGAACGCGATTCTGGATCTTGGGGAAAACACCGCATGGCGGTAGAAGCAGCGACCAGCGAGCTGGTCAAGGTCGTCGCCCTGTTGGGCGCGGCGGTGGTGATGGTGCCTTTGTTCCGTCGGGCCGGCCTGGGCTCGGTGCTGGGCTACTTCGCCGCCGGCCTGGCGATCGGGCCGTTCGGGCTGGGCTGGTTCTCCGACCCGCAGGCCATCCTGCATACCGCCGAACTCGGCGTGGTGATGTTCCTGTTCGTGATCGGCCTGGAGATGCGGCCCTCGCACCTGTGGAGCCTGCGCAAGGAAATTTTCGGGCTGGGCACGCTGCAGATCGTCACCTGTGCGCTGGTGCTGACCAGCATCGCCAAGCTGTTCGGGTTGCCGTGGCAGGTGGCCTTCATCGGTGCCACCGGCTTTGTGCTCACATCCACCGCAGTGGTGATGCAGTTGCTGGCCGAGCGCGGCGACATCGCGCTGCCGTCGGGGCAGAAGATCGTTTCGATCCTGCTGTTCGAAGACCTGCTGATCGTGCCGTTGCTGGCGCTGGTGGCCTGGATGGGCCCGAGCGCGGGCAGTGCCGACGGCGAAGGTTCGCGCTGGCTGTCGGTGGCGATCGGTGTGGGTGCCATCGTCGGCTTGGTGCTGGTCGGCCGCTTCCTGCTCAATCCGTTGTTCCGCGTGCTGGCCGAATCGAAGGCGCGCGAGGTGATGACCGCTGCCGCGCTGCTGGTGGTGCTGGGTGCGGCACTGCTGATGCAGCTGTCCGGCCTGTCGATGGCGATGGGCGCGTTCCTGGCGGGGGTGCTGTTGAGTGAATCGACCTTCCGCCACCAGATCGAAGCGGATATCGAGCCGTTCCGCGGCATCCTGCTGGGCCTGTTCTTCCTCAGCGTGGGCATGGCGCTGGACCTGGGCGTGGTGGCTGGCAACTGGCAGCTGATCCTCGGCCTGGTGCTGGCGCTGATGGTGGCCAAGGCGCTGTGCATCTACGCGGTCGCGCGCATCATGGGCAGCGACCACGCGCAGGCGCTGGATCGCGGCGTGCTGATGGCGCAGGGCGGCGAGTTCGCCTTCGTGCTGTTCTCCGCTGCCGCCTCAGCCGGCGTGATCAACCTGGAGATCAATGCCAACTTCACCGCCGTGGTGGTGTTGTCGATGGCGCTGACCCCGCTGGTGGTGCTGGTCTACAAGCGCATCGCGCCGAAGCCGACGGTGAACATGGACGGCGTGGACGAGGCCGAGGGCCTGTCCGGCAGCGTGCTGCTGATCGGCTTCGGCCGCTTCGGCCAGGTCGCCAGCCAGTCGCTGCTGGCGCGCGACGTGGACGTGACCATCATCGACAACGATGTGGAGATGATCCAGAGCGCCGCGCGTTTCGGTTTCAAGATCTACTACGGCGACGGTACGCGACTGGACGTGCTGCATGCCTCGGGCGCGGCCACCGCGCGTGCGATTGCGGTGTGCGTGGACAAGGCCGAGGCCGCCGACCGCATCGTCGAACTGGTGTCGCACGAGTTCCCGCAGGCCAAGCTGATGGTGCGCTCGTTCGACCGCGAACATTCGCTGCGGCTGATCCATGCCGGCGTCGATTTCCAGATCCGCGAGACGTTTGAATCGGCGGTGTTGTTCGGCCAGGCCGCGCTGGTGGAACTGGGTGCGGATGAAGACGACGCGGTGGAGATTGCCGAGCAGATCCGTCGCCGCGATGCCGAGCGTTTCGAGCTGGAGATTGCCGGTGGTGGTTTGAATGCCGGCGCCAAGATGGTGTTCGGCAATTCAGGCCAGGGCGTGCCGACGCCGACGCCGTTCACCGCGCCGAAGCGGGCGAGCAAGACGTTGAACCCGCAGGACGTGCCGGAAGAGGAAGAATAACGTTTGCGGGTCGGATCCCTTTCCAGCGGAAAGGGCTCTGGCCCGCTACGTCGTGCTGGGGTCAGAGCCCTTTGCCTGTGGCAAAGGGATCCGACCCCGTCAGGACCCCATCCGGCGGTGGGCGAGGGGGCCTGAATCAGGGACAATAGCGTCCCCGCCGCCCCACGCCCGCTCCCGATGACCGATTCCGCCCCCCAGCATCCTGCCCGCATCCTTGACGGCCGCCGCATCGCCGAGGACCTGCTCGACAGCCTGAAGGTGCGCGTCGACGCCCGCGTGGCCGCCGGTTGCAGCCGCCCGGGTCTGGCCGTGGTGCTGGTCGGTGGCGACCCGGCCTCGACCGTGTACGTGCGCAACAAGCGCCGTGCCGCCGAGAAGGTCGGCATCGAAGCGCATGACTACGATCTGCCGGCCGGTACCACCGAGGCCGAGCTGCTCGACCTGATCGACCAGCTCAACGCCGATCCGAAGATCAACGGCATCCTGATCCAGCTGCCGCTGCCGGGCATCCCCGATGCGCGCCGGCTGATCCAGCGCATCGACCCGCGCAAGGACGTGGACGGCTTCCACCCGGAAAACGTCGGCCACCTGGCCCTGCGCGAATTCGGCCTGCGCCCGTGCACCCCGCGTGGCATCACCACGCTGCTGGGCCACACCGACCAGCCGGTACGCGGCCGCAACGCCACCATCGTGGGCGTGAGCAACCATGTCGGCCGCCCGATGGGCCTGGAGCTGCTGATCGCCGGCTGCACCGTGACCAGCTGCCACAAGTTCACCCCCAAGGACGTGCTGGAACAGGCCGTGCGCAACGCCGACATCCTGGTGGTGGCGGTGGGCCGCCCGGGCATCGTGCCGGGCGAGTGGGTGAAGCCGGGCGCGGTGGTGATCGACGTCGGCATCAACCGGTTGGACGACGGCCGCCTGGTGGGCGACGTCGGGTTTGAGGCCGCCGCCCAGCGGGCGAGCTGGATCACCCCGGTGCCGGGTGGCGTGGGCCCGATGACCGTGGCCACGTTGATGCAGAACACGCTGGAAGCGGCGGAAGCGCTGAGCTGACCTGCGATTGGGGAGATCTGCTGTTGGTGGGTGCCGACCGTTGGTCGGCACAATGCCGGGCAGGCCGATGACCCGCTCCTGGTAGGTGCCAACCTTGGTTGGCACACATCCATCGGGGCCATCGGCCCATCTGGGGTGCCGGTGCCGGACGGATCGTGCCAACCAAGGTTGGCACCTACCAAAGGCGGTTCCGTGGGGGTTCCCAGGCGGCGCGTGGCCCCGGTCCGTCGCCCTGAACCAATCGCCGCCCGCGCGACACTGCGTCGCATCTACCCCCTGCCACGCGGCGCGAAAAAGGGGTAAAATGTCGCGCTTCCCCACATCTCGGGTATGCCGATGCTGCGCATCCAGGCTGAAGCACTCACTTACGACGACGTCTCGCTCGTCCCCGCCCACTCGACCATCCTGCCCAAGGACGTCAACCTCGAAACGCGGTTGACCCGCGACCTGAAGCTGAAGCTTCCGATCCTGTCCGCAGCCATGGATACCGTCACCGAGGCCCGCCTGGCCATCGCCATGGCCCAGCTCGGCGGCATGGGCATCATCCACAAGAATCTCAGCCTGGAACAGCAGGCCGCGGAAGTGGCCAAGGTCAAGAAGTTCGAGGCTGGTGTCATCCGCGACCCGATCACCGTCGGCCCGGAAACCACCATCCGCGACGTGCTGGCCCTGACCCAGGCGCACAACATCTCCGGCGTGCCGGTGGTGGGCAGCGACGGCCTGCTGGCCGGCATCGTGACCCACCGCGACATGCGCTTCGAGACCGAGCTGGACGATCCGGTCCGCCACATCATGACCAAGAAGGATCGCCTGATCACGGTCAAGGAAGGCGCCGCCTCCGACGAAGTGCTGCAGCTGCTGCACCGCAACCGCATCGAGAAGGTGCTGGTGGTCAACGATTCGTTCGAACTGCGTGGCCTGATCACCGTCAAGGACATCCAGAAGAACACCGACTTCCCGAACGCTGCCAAGGATCTGTCGACCCGCCTGCTGGTCGGCGCTGCCGTCGGCGTGGGTGGCGATACCGATCGCCGCGTGGAAGCGCTGGTCGCCGCCGGCGTGGACGTGATCGTGGTCGATACCGCGCACGGCCACTCGCAGGGCGTGCTGGACCGCGTCAGCTGGGTCAAGAAGAACTTCCCGAACGTGCAGGTCATCGGTGGCAACATCTGCACCGGCGAAGCCGCACTGGCGCTGCTGGACAGCGGCGCGGACGCAGTGAAGGTGGGCATCGGCCCGGGCTCGATCTGCACCACCCGCGTCGTCGCCGGCGTCGGCGTGCCGCAGGTCACCGCCATCGACCTGGTGGCCGAAGCCCTGCAGGACCGTATCCCGCTGATCGCCGACGGTGGCATCCGCTACTCGGGCGACATCGGCAAGGCGCTGGCCGCCGGTGCCTCGACCATCATGGTCGGTGGCCTGCTGGCCGGTACCGAGGAATCGCCGGGCGAGACCGAGCTGTACCAGGGTCGTTCGTACAAGAGCTACCGCGGCATGGGTTCGCTGGCTGCCATGGAGAAGGGGTCGAAGGACCGCTACTTCCAGGACGCCGCCACTGCCGACAAGCTGGTGCCGGAAGGCATCGAAGGCCGCGTGCCGTACCGCGGCCCGGTGGGCGGCATCATCCACCAGCTGATGGGCGGCCTGCGTGCCACCATGGGCTACGTGGGCTGCGCCACCATCGAAGACATGCGCAGCAAGCCCAAGTTCGTGAAGATCAGCGGCGCCGGCCAGCGTGAGAGCCACGTCCACGACGTGACCATCACCAAAGAGCCGCCGAACTACCGCGCCTGATGCGCTTGCGAACTGCTCTTGCGATTACGGGCAGCCTGCTGATGGCAGGCTGTTCGTTGTCTGAACCGCCGCCGCGCTCCGGGTCTCCGGGCGCGGCGGTTTCGCAATTGCAGGACGTGCAGGCCTGCCAGAACGCGTTCTCGCTGCCGAAGGGCTGGCAGGTGCAGCCCGCAGGCGAACAGCGCTGGCTGCTGAAAGGTACCGGCGAGCGCCCGCTGCAGGTCATCCTGCGGTGCGTTACCGATCTGGGTGACAGGCTTGAAGATCCTGTGGTCATCGCCGAGCTGGGGCCGCTGGAGCCGAAACGGATGAGCGCGCAGTCCGCGTTCTGGGGCAACGCCGTGGATTCCGGTTACCCGATGCACGCCATGCAACGGCGCATCGTGCCCGGCACCGAAGTGCAGGAAATCGCCGAGCTGCCGCGCGCCGACCGCGCCAACCCCAACGCACCGCACGGCCTGCTGATGCTGCGCTGGGATGAGGAAGATCCCTCACATATTCAACAACGCGAGGCGTTCATCGCCACGCTGACGCAGAGCCTTGAAGCGCCGGGCGCTGCGAAAAACACCACTGGAACGGCACCATGACCAACATCCATAACGACAAGATCCTCATCCTCGATTTCGGCGCGCAGTACACGCAGCTGATCGCCCGCCGCATCCGCGAGCTGGGCGTCTACTGCGAAATCTGGGCGTGGGACCACAACCCGGCCGAGATCGCCGCGTTCGGCGCCAAGGGCATCATCCTGTCCGGTGGCCCGGAATCGACCACGCTGCCGGGTGCGCCGGCCGCGCCGCAGGAAGTGTTCGACAGCGGCCTGCCGATCTTCGGCATCTGCTACGGCATGCAGACCCTGGCCGCGCAGCTGGGCGGTGCCACCGAAGCGGCTGACCAGCGCGAGTTCGGCCACGCCGAAGTGAACGTGATCAACCCCGATGCACTGTTCAAGGGCCTGAGCGACCACGGCGGCGAGCCGAAGCTGAATGTCTGGATGAGCCACGGCGACCACGTCTCCGTTGCACCGCCGGGCTTCACCATCACCGCCACCACCGACCGCATTCCGGTGGCCGCCATGGCCAACGAAGAAAAGCGCTGGTATGGCGTGCAGTTCCACCCGGAAGTGACCCACACCCTGCAGGGCCAGGCGCTGCTGCGCCGCTTCGTGGTGGACGTGTGCGGCTGCCAGACTCTGTGGACCGCCGCCAACATCATCGACGACCAGATCGCCCGCGTGCGCGAACAGGTGGGCGATGACGAAGTGATCCTAGGCCTGTCCGGCGGCGTCGATTCGTCCGTGGTGGCCGCGCTGCTGCACAAGGCCATCGGCGAAAAGCTGACCTGCGTGTTCGTGGATACCGGCCTGCTGCGCTGGCAGGAAGGCGACCAGGTGATGGCGATGTTTGCCGAGCACATGGGCGTGAAGGTGGTGCGGGTGAATGCCGCCGACCGTTACTTCGCCGCGCTGGAAGGCGTGAGCGACCCGGAAGCCAAGCGCAAGATCATCGGCAACCTGTTCGTTGAGATCTTCGATGAAGAGTCGAACAAGCTGAGCAACGCCAAGTGGCTGGCGCAGGGCACCATCTACCCGGACGTGATCGAGTCGGCCGGCAGCAAGACCGGCAAGGCGCATGTGATCAAGAGCCACCACAACGTCGGCGGCCTGCCGGAGCACATGAAGCTGGGCCTGGTGGAGCCGCTGCGCGAGCTGTTCAAGGACGAAGTGCGCCGCCTGGGCGTTGAGCTGGGCCTGCCGCGCACCATGGTCTACCGCCATCCGTTCCCGGGCCCGGGCCTGGGCGTGCGTATCCTGGGCGAAGTGAAGCGCGAATACGCCGAACTGCTGGCCAAGGCCGATGCCATCTTCATTGATGAGCTGCGCAAGGCGGATCTGTACGACAAGACCAGCCAGGCGTTTGCCGTGTTCCTGCCGGTGAAGTCGGTGGGCGTGGTGGGTGACGCGCGTGCTTATGAGTGGGTGATTGCGCTGCGAGCCGTGGAGACGATCGACTTCATGACGGCGCATTGGGCGCATCTGCCGTATGAGTTCCTGGGGACGGTGAGCAACCGGATCATCAATGAGCTGCGGGGGGTTTCAAGGGTTGTCTATGACATCTCGGGGAAGCCGCCGGCTACTATTGAGTGGGAATGAGTTGAAAGAACGAGGGCGCCGAGAGGCGCCCTCTTTTTCACCTGAGATCGCCGCTGTTCGCCGCAAAATGCGAGCGATTGATACAATGGTCCTGAGCGGGGCCAATGCTGTTCAGAGGGTTTTTGCTGAGCTTTGGATAATTTGGGGAAGGGAATGAATAGGACTGAAGCACAGACACGAGCCGACTTGATCGATCAGCAACTCGCGTTGTCAGGCTGGAACGTCAAAGACCCGACTCAAGTTATCGAAGAATTCGACATCATCACTGTGCCAACAGAGGGTGTGGCCGAACCATGCACCCCATATCAGGGCCATCAGTTCAGCGACTACGTCTTGCTGGGCAAAGACGGTAGGCCGCTGGCCGTGATCGAGGCCAAAAAAACCTTCCGAGATGCCGCGCTTGGTCGTGAGCAAGCCAAGCAGTACTGCTACAACATTCAGAAGCAACTGGGCAGCGAACTGCCATTCTGCTTCTACACCAACGGTCTCGAGACCTTCTTCTGGGATCTGGAAAATGCACCGCCCCGCAAGGTTGTCGGCTTTCCTACCCGCGATGATCTGGAGCGGTTTGCCTACATCCGTCGCAATCGCAAGCCGCTGACGCAGGAATTCATCAACACTTCGATTGCCGGACGTGATTACCAGATCCGCGCGATACGCTCGGTGCTCGAAGGCATCGAACAGAAGAAGCGCGATTTCTTACTGGTGATGGCCACCGGCACCGGCAAGACCCGCACCTGCATCGCCATGGTCGATGCCTTGATGCGGGCTGGTCATGCAGAAAAAGTGCTGTTCCTCGTGGACCGTATAGCCTTGCGTGAACAGGCACTGGCCGCCTTCAAGGAGCACATGCCCAACGAGCCGCGCTGGCCCAATGTGGGTGAAAAGCTGATCGCGGCGGATCGTCGTGTGTATGTTGCCACCTACCCGACGATGCTCAACATTATCAGGGATGAGGCACAGAACCTGTCGCCGCACTTCTTCGATTTCATCGTCGTCGATGAAAGCCATCGCTCCATCTACAACACCTTTGGCGAAGTGCTGGATTACTTCAAGACCATCACGCTGGGTCTCACGGCCACGCCGACCGACATCATCGATCACAACACCTTCCAGCTATTTCATTGCGACGATGGCGTTCCCACGTTTGCCTACACCTATGAAGAAGCCGTGAACAACGTGCCCCCCTATCTCTGCAACTTCCAGGTCATGAAGATTCAGACCAAGTTCCAGATGGAGGGCAGCAGCAAGCGCACCATTTCGCTGGAAGACCAGAAGAAGCTGATCCTCCAGGGTAAGGAAGTTGAAGACATCAACTTCGAGGGCACTCAGCTTGAAAGGCAGGTGATCAACAAGGGCACCAACACCCTGATCGTCCGCGAATTCATGGAAGAAGCCATCAAGGACGCTAACGGCGTGCTGCCAGGCAAGACCATCTTCTTTTGCGCCACCAAGGCCCATGCCCGGCGCATGGAAGAAATCTTCGACAAGCTCTACCCCCAGTACCACGGTGAGCTTGCAAAGGTCCTGGTGTCGGATGACCCGCGCGTTTACGGCAAAGGTGGGCTTCTCGATCAATTCACCAACAACGACATGCCTCGCATCGCCATCAGCGTGGACATGCTCGACACTGGCATCGATGTGCGCGAAATCGTCAACCTCGTGTTCGCCAAGCCGGTCTATTCGTACACCAAGTTCTGGCAGATGGTCGGGCGCGGCACACGCCTGCTGGAAACCAGCAAACCCAAGCCCTGGTGCCTTGAGAAGGATGTGTTCATGATCCTCGACTGCTGGGACAACTTCGAATACTTCAAGCTCAACCCCAAGGGCAAGGAGCTTAAACCGCAGTTGCCGCTCCCGGTGCGGCTGGTGGGCCTGCGCCTCGACAAGATTGAAAAAGCCAATGACAGCGGTAATGCTGACATCGCCACACGTGAAGTCGCCAAGCTCCGCCAGCAGATTGCCGCGTTACCTAAGGAGTCGGTGGTGATCAAGGAAGCCGCCGCTGCGCTGGCGCGGCTGGACGACGACAACTTCTGGATCAGCCTCAGCCACGACCGGCTGGAGTTCTTGCGCGCTGAAATCAAGCCGCTGTTCCGGACCGTGTCCGAGGCTGACTTCAAGGCCATGCGCTTCGAGCGCAACCTGCTGGAGTACTCGCTGGCCGTTTTGAGCGAAGAAAAGGGACAGGCCGACACGCTCAAGGAGGGCATCGTCGAGCAGATCAGCGAACTGCCGCTCTCCGTCAGCTTTGTCAAGCAGGAAGAGGCGCTGATCCGCGCCGCGCAAACCAGCCACTACTGGGCCAAGGCGGATGAAGACGCCTTCGACGAACTGGTCGCCAAACTCGGCCCGCTGATGAAATTCCGCGAGCAGTCCACCGGCCAGGAACAAACCCACCTCAATTTAGCCGATGAACTGCACAAGAAGGAATGGGTGGAGTTCGGTCCAGAGCACGAGGCGGTCAGCATCACCCGCTACCGCGAAATGGTGGAAAATTTGATCGCCGAACTCACCGCGCATAACCCGGTGCTGCAAAAGATCAAGAACGGCGAGACAGTGAGCAGCGAAGAGGCCAAAGAACTGGCCGAGCTGCTGCACGAAGAACACCCTCACATCACCGAAGACCTGCTGCGTCAGGTTTACAAGAACCGCAAGGCGCGCTTCATCCAGTTCATCCGCCACATCCTGGGTATTGAAGTGCTCAAGAGCTTCCCGGACGAGGTCAGCACCGCCTTTGACCAATTCATCCGCGCCCACACCACGCTCAGTAGCCGGCAGATGGAATTCCTCAATCTGCTGAAGGGCTTCATCATCGAGCGCGAAAAGGTGGAGAAGAAAGACCTGATCACCGCCCCCTTTACCGTCATTCATCCCCAAGGCATCCGTGGCGTGTTCAGCCCACTAGAAATCGACGAGATCCTGCAGCTGGCCGAACGGTTGGCTGCCTAAATAGCAGAGCACACCATGCTTCAAAACAATCCCGAACTCAAAAGCAAGATCGACCAGCTCTGGAACAAGTTCTGGAGCGGCGGCATCAGCAACCCGCTCACCGCCATCGAGCAGATCACCTACCTGCTGTTCATGAAACGGCTGGATGAGTTGGACCAGAAGCGCCAAGCCGATGCCGAGTGGACCGGCGACAACTACATCTCCAAGTTCACGGGTACATGGATTCCGCCCGAATACCGCAGCCAGCCGGAGCCCGAGAAATTCGCCATCGAGAAGCGCAGCCTGCGCTGGAGCGAATTCAAGCGCATGCAGGCCGAAGAGATGCTGCAACACGTGCAGGGCAAGGTGTTCCCCTTCCTCAAAGACCTGAACGGCGCTGAATCCAACTTCACCCACCACATGAAGAACGCGGTCTTCATCATCCCCAAACCCGCCCTGCTGGTGGAAGCGGTGAAGACCATCGACGATATCTTCGAGGTGATGGAGAAGGACTCGAAGGAGAAAGGCCAAGCCTTCCAGGACATCCAGGGCGATGTCTACGAGTTCCTGCTGTCGGAGATCGCCACCGCCGGTAAGAACGGCCAGTTCCGAACCCCGCGCCACATCATCAAGCTGATGGCCGATCTGGTGCAGCCGCAACTGGGCCACAAGATTGCAGATCCTGCCTGCGGTTCAGGCGGCTTTCTGCTCGGCGCATACCAGTTCATCGTCACCGAACTGGCAAAAAAAGCTGGCGTCCAAGACCTCAAGCCCGATGAAGACGGCTTCACTCGCACCTCGGTGGCCGCTGCGCTCACCGAAAAGGCGCAGGCCATTCTTTCCAGCTCGCTATGGGGCTACGACATCGACCAGACCATGGTGCGCCTGGGGCTGATGAATCTGATGATGCATGGCATCGACGAGCCGCACATCGACTACAAGGACACCCTCAGCAAAGGCTACACCGAGGAAGCTAAATACGACATTGTGATGGCCAACCCGCCCTTTACCGGCAGCATCGATAAGGGCGACATCAACGAGAGCCTCACGCTCGGCACCACAAAGACCGAGCTGCTGTTTGTCGAGAACATCTACCGCCTGCTGAAGAAGGGGGGCACCGCCTGCGTCATTGTTCCACAGGGCGTATTGTTCGGCACCGGCGGTGCCTTCAAGACGCTGCGCCAGATGCTGGTGGAGCGCTGCGACCTCAAGGCCGTGATCACCCTGCCCAGTGGCGTATTCAAACCCTATGCCGGGGTCAGCACCGCCATTCTGCTGTTCACAAAGGTCTGGGGGCCGAAAGACAAGGTGAGCAAACCCGCCACCAAACACGTTTGGTTTTACGAAATGGTCGCTGACGGCTATTCGCTGGACGACAAGCGCAGCAAGCAGAAAACGCCTGATGGAAAGGACAGCTGGGGCGACCTGCAAGACATCGTTGGCAAATATCACACCCGCGATGCCGCCAGCGACACCGACCGCACCGCCAAATGCTTCGTGGTGCCGCGCAGTGAGATTGCCGACGAGAAGAACAACTACGACCTGTCGCTCTCACGCTACAAGCAGGATGTCCTTGAAGAAGTGCACCACGATGCGCCGGGCGTGATTCTGGATCGGCTTATTCAGGCCGAGGTGGGCGATGTGGATGAAGCGGAACTCGCCAAGGTGCAAAGCGGCATCGTGCGCGAGTTGCTGGAGTTGAAGGGGATGGTGGGATGAGGCAGGAAAGGTTGTCCAAGCTTTTGGATATCTCCATTGGCAGAACACCGTCGAGAAACGAGTCTAGCTATTGGGGCAAGGGGCATCGCTGGGTTTCAATTCGCGATTTGAGCTCGAAAGTCGTTACAGAGACAAAAGAGCAAATCACGGATCGTGCTGTAACAGACACCCGATGCAAAGTCGTCAAGAAGGGGACTTTGCTTTTCAGCTTCAAACTAACCATCGGCAAGATGGCATTTGCTGGTTGTGATCTCTTCACAAACGAAGCGATTGCGGCCTTTGCAATCAAAGATGAGAAAAAGCTTCACCCAGAATTTCTCTACTACGCATTGCGGTCGGCAACCTATGGCGGTGCAAACCAGGCCGTGATGGGCAAGACGCTCAATTCAAAATCACTGGCCGAAATTGAAATTCCAGTCCCGCCCCTCGACGACCAAATCCGCATTGCCCATCTGCTAGGCAAAGTCGAAGGTTTGATCGCCCAACGCAAAAAACACCTGCAACAACTCGACGACCTGCTCAAGAGCGTGTTTCTGGAGATGTTTGGTGATCCAGTACGAAATGAGAAAGGTTGGGACAATCCCGCATTAACGGCTTTCGGCGAGATTTCGACGGGTAATACGCCTCCC
This sequence comes from Stenotrophomonas maltophilia D457, assembly GCF_000284595.1. GTDB lineage: Bacteria > Pseudomonadota > Gammaproteobacteria > Xanthomonadales > Xanthomonadaceae > Stenotrophomonas > Stenotrophomonas muris. Next base: position 2,065,293 of record NC_017671.1, read on the forward strand.
AGAAGTGAGTCGGCAAATTACGATAGTGATTTCATTGAGTGGATCAAGACTGACAACATTACAGACGATGATATTTTCGCAACACCCTCTGCCGAGCATCTTTCTCAGATTGGCGCGAGAAAGGCAAGAACAGTAAGTGGCGGTGCGCTGCTTGTGGCCTGCATCGCCGGCAGCTTCGAATCAATCGGGCGCGCAGCATTAACAGATAGAGTAGTGTCCTTCAACCAGCAGATAAATGCAATCCAGCCTGGAAAGGATGTCAATCCTTTGTACTTGTATGGTCTGTTTAAGTTAACTCGTAGATATATACAGAGTCATGCGACGAAGGGGATGAAGAAGATTCTGACAAAGGGCGCTTTTGAGAAGATCACGATGATCAAGCCTCCCTTCGAGATGCAGAACCGATTCGCGGTCGTTGTTGAAAAAATAGAAGGTATTAAGTCCAGATACAAACAATGCCTCGTCGATCTGGAAACCTTCTACGGCGCACTAAGTCAGCAGGCCTTCAAGGGGGAGCTGGATCTGTCCCGCGTGCCTATTCCCGCCCAGCTTGTCGCGCCCGTTTCCCTTGGAGATCAAGTCACCGTGCCAGAACCTGTTGTGCAGACCGTGCCTGCTATTCATTTGCCCGATACCGGAAACTTGCTGGCAGCGTTGGAAAATTCCGAGGCCCGTAAAGCATTGATCGAAGAATGGCTGGAAGCCTATCGCCAACAACTGGGGGGTGCGTCATTTTCGGTGCAAGATTTTATGGTGGCGGCGAGTGATCGACTCACAGAATGGCTGCAGGCTGTGGTTGAAGACAAAGCTGTCGCTGATGAGCATAGGAACCGCTTAGCCGAATTCTACCCGAGCAATGATGTTGGACTTGACGTAAGCGACTATGAACACATAAAAAAATGGGCATTCAAGGCGCTGGCGGCTGGCGCCCTGACGCAGGAGGGCAGTAAAGTCGGAAACCACATCGTACTCAAGGCTGTTCAGTCATGAAACTGCTTCGCCTCAAGATCACTGACCCGGCAGGCTTTCGTAGCCTACCCTGTGGTTTTGAACATCACTTCCGCACTGAGTGGAGCTTGCAGGAAGAACTGGCCCAGCCCGAAGGTTTTGCACCCTTCGTGTGCGCCGGCCCCAACGGCAGCGGCAAGTCCAATCTGCTCGAAGCGTTGGCAGCGATCTTCTTTCAGTTGGAGGTGCAGCGAGTGCGTCGTAATTTTCTGCCCGAGGTCTTCCAGTACGATCCCGACGACAATCCGAACGGCATACAGGAGCATGAAGGCCATCCCAACGCTTATGAACTGGAATACCTGATCAAGTTGCCGAAGGAACACCGGTCTTCCGATAGTCCGCAGTTCGCCCACGTGGTCGTGATCAAGGAGCCGGACAAGTCGCCGTGGTTGCGCTGGGAGAACAACGAGGCATTTCCTGTCGAGGGTTTTGCTTTCAGCACATTGACTGATGAAGAGCGTGACCTGTTATTGCCGCAGTACGTGCTTGGCTATTCCTCCGGCGAGAACGAGATTCTCAGCCTGCCGTTCTTCAAGATGCGTTTTGTCCAGTTCGATGAGTACTGGAATTCTCTGGCCCGACAGCTCCCTTATCCCGGCCGTCCTGAAACGCGGCTGGCCTATCTGGACAGTGGCTTCAGTCAAGCTATTCTGTTGTGCAATCTTTTGCTTCAGGATGAAGCCGCCCTCCAGCCCTTCCGCGAGGATGTTGGCATAGAGGTGCTGCGCGAGTTCCGCATTGTCTTGCGCCGCAGCATCCCGGCCACAAGCCAACAAGTTTCTGCCTTTACTTCGGGTGAGTACGCCTTGCCCACCGAAACGCAGGATGGTCGTTTTACAGATACCAACGTGGTTTATCTTGATCCGGAGACCGGAGATTACCGACTCAATCTGCTTCAAGGACTAGAGGCCAATGGCGATGAGCGTACTGAACGCACAGCCATTGTCGAAAAGCTCAAGCGCTGTGCCACGTTGCATTTCTACGATGAGGCTTCCGGCACGCTGATCCTGGATTACCGGATAAATGAGGTGACCAGGCAAGCCTTCCGCGCCAATTTCGATGATCCGGCAGGCCCTGCACTCGCTTTGTTTCAGGCCTTGCAGGTTCTGCTGACGCTCAATCTGTATAGCGTCAGCGATACCATCAAGGCCGAACTGTACCGCTCCACCAGCCACTACGTCAGTGAGACGATACCGACGCTGGCCTCCGATCAACGCATCATGCGCTTCAAGAATTTTTACTTCACAAAGCAGGGAGTAAAGAAGCCGATGCTGCTCAAAGATCTGTCGGACGGCGAATACCAGATGCTGCACAGCCTCGGGCTGTGCCTGCTGTTTCGCAAGACCAACAGCCTGTTCCTGCTCGATGAGCCGGAGACCCACTTCAACCCGCACTGGCGCGCCAGCTTCATTACCCGCCTGCGTCAATGCTTGCCCGATGTGGAGGGTGCGGGACAAGAAATGCTGGTTACCACCCACACGCCCTTCCTTATCTCCGACAGCAAGTCGGAGAAGGTGTTGGTGTTCGCCAAGGACAAAGCCAGCGGTAAGGTTAGTATCAGTAAGCCGAACTACAACACGCTGGGTGCCTCGATCAACAAGATCACCATGAACACCTTCGGCAAGCGCGAAACCATCGGCGGTCATGCTCAGGCCTTGTTGGAGGCATTGCGTGCCCGCTTTGAACAGGGCAGCGAAGACAGGGAATCGTTGATCACGGAGATTCACCAGCAACTCGGTGATTCGGTGGAGAAGGTGCTGCTGATCAAGGCCATTCTCGATGGCAATCAGTCAGCCCTTGAGGAGGGGAAGGACTAATGCTGTTCCCGTATACCTACGTGCCACACCAGATGGAAAGGATGCATGCGTTCATCGACTTCATTTTTCATGAGGTTTGGTGTAAAGCGCCGGCGGGTGGCGATTACAGTCTTGATCTATTTGTTGCAAACCCTGAGCTGCATGAAGTGATGACTGCATTTCATTATGATGACAGCAAGGGTGCAGAGTTTTTCTCTAGTCATGTGGAGCGCATCTACGGACTGTTCTCGGCTCTCTCCGAAACGCAGATTACCCAATTTCGCGAGTGGCACCGAGGGAATAATGACTTAGAGAGGGTGTGCGCCAATGATCCGGTGGTACAGCTCGCCCGCTATAGTGACATCGCTGCCAATCACAAGGATCTTGCCGTGCAGCTCGGCGCATTTTTTAAGGGCCTTTATTCGCAATCGCTACTTGGTCTCGCGGCATTGCGCGCCAAGATTGGTGATATTGACAGTCACTATCAAGCGTTCATGCAGGTCAATAGGGTCGGGAAATGCCCGTTCTGTGGTCTCAATGATCTATTAGGGGAATTCCATAGCAAGCGCGAGGCCTACGACCACTACTTGCCTAAGGCTTTGTATCCGTTCAACTCAATCAATTTTCGGAATCTCGTCCCATCCTGTCACCACTGCAATAGTAGCTACAAGACCAGCAAAAATCCCGCCCACAAATTTAAGGATCCCACTAGGGCAGTTGAGCGTCGTGCGTTCTTCTACCCTTATAGACTTGCCGCGCAACCGATCGAACTACAGGTCACCTTGCTAAACTCAGACATAGCTAAGCTGACTCCCTCGGATATCTCGCTGCAATTTGGCCCGTCCGATGTTGCTGAAGAGATCGACGCGTGGAAGGATGTGTACGGCATCGAAGAGCGCTACAAGGCAAAACTCTGTGGTGAGAATGACGGCAAGTATTGGCTGATACAGGTGCTCGACGAATGCAGTGCTTATGACAAGAACCCCGTGGACATCTTGACCATGCGTGCCCGGCAGACCCTGAGTCGACCATTCGCCGATTGCAATTTTCTCAGAATGCCCTTTCTCGATGCCTGCCAGCAGATCGGTGTTCTTTGACGATCATGCGTGTTCGTTTGTAATCAGGTCACCAATCCTGGTTTGATCTACGCCACCGCAGGGTGAAGCTGAGTTGATTGTGGCCCTGTGGATACCGTGTGTCGTAGACGGTTTCATAGCCTCTCTGTCCAAAATTTAAATCCTTCTAAGGCCCTAGGCCATGGAGGGATCAACGTTGATCGCGATCAATCCGTCTAGCTGCGTGGACTTGCTCAAATCTTCCATGACGTCGGGGGCGGCAGAGAAAGATGGGGCGTACGAGGAGGGTCATCTAGGCGAGAGTCCGCAATTATTGAGGTCTTACCTCATGACAAGCCCATTCAACCAACCCCCGGCAAGCCAGAAACAACCCATCAACCACCCCCTCATTCAAGTGCCGTTCCGGGTCCGCTGCCACCCGGCAGCGGTCTGCTGCATGTAGCAACTCCAAGACGGTCAGCGCGCCCACCATCGCGCGCTCGCTCCTGGCCAGGCTCACGCGGCGGCCGGGTGATACATCGGTTTCTGGCCAAAGGTGCCCATCCGCCCCCTCGCAGCCGCGCATGCGTTTGAGGATGCCGAGCAGGGAGTTCAGATCGGGCAGGGGAGTGTCGTCGTTGATGGGTTCAACAACGGTGTACGAGGAGAAGGTGTCGGATTCGTTCATGGCGTCGGCTTCCGTGGCTGTGCTTAACAGCGCCACCGCGAAGAGGTGGCGGACGATGCGTGGCTGCAAACCGGAAGAAGCAATGTCATAAACCGGTGGGCCCGAAAGCCCCCACGCACCGCCCGCCAGAAAGGCCGACGGATTGCCCGCCGGCACCGGTTAAGGACGGTGCCGACGGGCAAGCGCAAACTACAGACATCGCTTTCTTCGGGTTTGCAGACCCGAGCCATCCGTTTTCGGTGGCGCGCCATGGTGTTAACGCCGTAGCTTCGAATGCCAATAGAAATTCGTGAAGGAATCGCGGAATCCGAGAGCGAAGAACTATTGTTGCACGCACCATTCGTGCAGCGCGCGACACCGCCGGACGCATTCGCGCAGCTGTTCTGCTGATAGCGAATCAACGTGGCGCAATCGCCCACGCCACATGGGAATAGCGCGACAGCCTGCTTTGCAACAGTTCTTAATCCGGCTCTCCAAGTAACGGCGTCGAATCAGCCACATACCCCGAAAATCGGTTCAAAGCCGACACCGCCAGCGAACCTCGCGACTTCAACCAGCGCCATCCTCAGCCGCGCTCGCATTCCCCACCAGCAACTCAATCATCGCCCTTGCCGCCGCCGACTGCCGCCGATGCGGCGCATAAATCACCGAGAACGGTCTCGATCGCCCCCGCAGCTGCGGCAGCACTTCCACCAATTGCCCGCGCTGCAGCCGCTCGCGCACAATGAATTCATAGCTCTGGCAGATGCCGATGCCCTGTTCGGCCAGCGACACCACGCCCAGCACATCGTCGGAGGTCTCGATGGATGAACGCGGCAGCCACTCCACGTCGCGCCCATCGTCGCGGAAGATCCAAGGCGCCAGCCGCCCGGTGCGCGGCATCACAAACGGCAGGCACAGGTGCTGCTGCAGGTCGTCCAGCGTCTGCGGCGTCCCCCGGCGTTGCAGGTACTCCGGCGAAGCCACCAGCACCAAAGGCGCATCTTCCAACTTGCGCCCCACCAGCCCGCTGTCCGGCAGCTGGCCCAGGCGGATGGCCAGGTCGAAGCCTTCGGCCACCAGGTCCACGTTGCGGTTGGTGATGTTCAGTTCCACCTGCACCTGCGGGTACTGCAGCGCAAAGCGCGCCAGCACGGGTGGCAGCCGGTAGTGGCCATAGGTGGTGGGCACGCTCAGGCGCACGCGGCCGGCCAGCGCACCGTCCTGGGCCAGTACGTCGCGCTCGGCGTCGTCCAGCAGGCCGAAGGCGGTGCGCACCTGTTCCAGATAGAGCCGCCCGGCGTCGGTCAGGCCCACGCGGCGGGTGGTTCGCTGCAGCAGCTGCCGGCCCAGCCGTGCTTCCAGGCGGGTGACCGCGCGGCTCAGCACCGAGGGTGTGGTGGACAGCGCCACGGCGCCGGCGGTGAACGAGCCGTGCTCGACCACCGCCAGGAACACCTCTACATCGCCCAGATAGTCGAACTTGCGGCTCATTTGGCTCTCCGGAGAACAGATGTTTTGCAGTGGGGCCAATTTATCGCCGCTGGGGCGATGAATAAAGTGGCGGCCATTCCCCGATAGGAGTCCCCATGAACCTGATGACCCGGCTGGCCGCAGCGCTGGCCCTGACCCTGGCCGCCAGCGGCGCGCATGCTGCCAACGTGCTGGTGGTGCTGTCCGACGAAAACCACCTGGACCTGAAGGACGGCAAGGTGCTGTCCACCGGCTTCTATCTCAACGAGCTGATGCAGCCGGTAAAGCTGCTGCTGGACGCGGGCCACGAGGTGACCTTCGCCACGCCGCAGGGGCGGGCGCCGACGGTGGATGCGTCCTCGGTGACGCCGGCGTACTTCGGCAACGATGCCGCGCAGCTGAGACTACACAAGGACCTGCTGGAGAAGCTGGCGCTGACCTCGCCGACGGCCTCGCCGGTGGTCAGCCTGGCGCGCATTGAGCAGCAAGGCTACGCGCGTTTCGATGCGGTCTATATTCCCGGTGGCCACGCGCCGATGCAGGACCTGCTGAAGAGCCCGGCGCTGGGCCGGCTGCTGGCCGACTTCCACCAGCGCAACAAGACCACCGCGCTGGTCTGCCACGGGCCGATCGCGCTGCTGTCCACGCTGCCGGATGCGGCGGGTTTCGTGGCAAAGCTGGAAACGGGTGCGATGCCGGCCACGCCGAAGTGGATCTACAGCGGCTACGAGATGACGGTGATCAGCAACCAGGAGGAAGAGCAGGCCAAGCCGCTGCTGGGCGGCGGTGAGATGAAGTTCTACCCGCAGACCGCGCTGCAGCGGGCGGGGGCGACATTCAGCAGCAATGCCACGCCGTGGACGGGCCATGTGGTGGTGGACCGCGAGCTGATTACCGGGCAGAACCCGGCTTCTGCGCTGGAGGTGGGGCAGCGGTTGGTGGAGCGGTTGAAGTAAGGCGGGGCTGCACAGCAGGTTGCCAGCCTTGGGGCCGAGGGGCCAGCGCCTCGGCCTGTCTATGGAAGTGCCACCGTGGTCGGCAGAGAGGGCATCAGCCCTTCGCGAGCGCTGCTCCTGACAGATCTTCAATCTGGGAAAGGGCGTGACGCGTCGCGGTCCAATCGCCGGCGTGCCTGATCGCCACGCCTCCGGCCGCTGTCCAGGCATCACAGTTCGCTTCGAAATCGTCGATCAGAACATCGCCCGGCTGGTGCATGAAAAGAGGCTTGTGCCTGCCGCCGAGTACCGGCAACACCAGGCAGGTTGCTGACAGGTGTTCGCGGACCCACTGTCGCTTCTGCATCGCGGCGAGCGGATAGTTCGATTTCGGGCAGGCAGTGAGAATCACCGGGTTCAAGTGGTGGATGCTGTGGAAGAACTCCACTGCACCGTGCATCGGCGGTAGGTCGCGGAAGAACGACGGGTGGTTGTTGATGTGCCCCCACATTTCATCGTCGGCAAGCAAGCGATGGTCCAGGCCAAACAGGGCGGGAAATGCCGCGTCGAAGTCGGCCATGACGCCATCAAGATCTACGTAGATGGTGCGTCTGGATGCACTCGATCCACCGGTGTGCCAGTTCGCGAGCGGGTCCATCATCGGTATTGACTTCACATCATCAGCGTTCATTTGCGCGTTCTCCTTTCAAGAGTGGGCTTTCTTCTTCATCGGTTCCCCAGTAGCGGGACAAAGTGCTTGGCGATTGCGACAGACATGGCAGCAATCGCGATGCCGCTGGCGTCGGTCAAGGGCGAAAGAGTGATGGCCTGCAACCCCACCAATGCGGAACGCCAGAGTGCCTCTTGAGTCCATCAGGCGCTGCTGCAGCGGGACGGTGCACCGCGCCGTAACAACACAATATGGGCGCCACCAACCAGAATTGAAACTGAGATGGGCATCGCCTCACGGCGACGCCGCCCGGCAGATGCCGTAATCGGCACGCTTGAAACGCGGTATATATCGCCGCGATTCTTCAGAGGCATGCCGAGTGGCTGCTCCGGCCGTTGCCCAAGACGCATGGCCCCAGCCACTGGCTCATTTCGCAAACCAAGGAGCAATCTGGCGCGCTGGTGATTGGATAATCCCAACGCGCTACGGAAAGGCCGAACGGAGATATGCCTGTGGCGCTCGTTCCAGACTGATCCAGGAACGTCACTGAACATGGATGTTCAGGCGCACTCAATATATCACGCCGACCAGCGCCAGCGGCTTGAACGCGCTCGATCTCCAGCAGTTTGATTGGGCAGGGCAAGGCCGGCATGGCACCATGATGGGCTGGCCTCGTCCTTCCGGCCGGGGCCGTTTTCCCAGGGAAGCCCACCAACACGACATGCGAACGTCCTTCTTCATTCTCTCCGCCCTGTGCCTTGGCCTGCTGCCTGGCTGTGCCAGTGGCCCGGAGGAGCACGCCTCAAGCCGCGAGATCACCAGTGCGTTCGTGGCCGACGACGGCCAGCTGTACCTGCTGCCGCGCTATGACGAGCCGATGCGCTTCAATGCCGCGCCGTTCCGCGAGTACCGGGCGCTGATGGACAGCCCGCTGCGCGAGGCTGTGGCCTGCGCGCAGATGTACTTCCATGAGGATTGGCGCGACCCGGCCAACAAGGCCAAGGTGCACGGCAGCTATGCGCTGCTGCTGCGGCCGGAGCAGGTGACGGCGGAGCAGGCCGCGCAGTTCAAGCTGGAGCGGATTGAGGTCCCCTCGCGTGAGGCCAAGGCCGTGGAGGAGCGTGCGCGCTACTACCTGCCGATGGACCGGACCCGTTACGCGCTGGCGTTTGACCGGGCCTGCAATCTTTCCAAGAAGGGCGGCAGCTATTACAGCGCGCTGTTCGAGGGCGACGGCGAGCGGGTGCAGTTGCCGGATGCTGCGGCACTGGCGGAGAAGGGGAAGCTGGCACAGCCGATCAATGCGCGTGCGCAGCGGATCCTGCCGGAGAGGGAGGACAAGCCGGGTGCGGGTTCGGCGGCGGGCAAGGTGCTCGGCGCGGCGCTGATCCCTGTGGCAGTGCCGGTGTTTGTGCTGAGCCTGCCGTTCCTGGGGCCGGATCATTGGAAGTGAAAAGGCGTTGGGGGAGAGTCATCCACGCATGGCGTGGATTGGGCATCGCCTGAAAGTTCATCCTGGAGATCTGTGTGCCAAGCACGCTGGAAACTGTTTTGAAGACTGCAGGCTTCATTGTCGTTGCGGCGCTTCCGCTGGTGATCCTCTGGTTCACCCTTCGGCGAATGGCAGCAACCGCTCGCTCGTCCGTGAAATCGGGGCTACGTTTGCATGCCCCGCGCCGGATTTCCGGCACGTCCATGACCTTGGTGATGGTGGATGGCAAAGAGGATCGCGAGCACTATTTCTTTGATGCGCAGTCCTTTTACCTGCGACGTGGGCCGGTGCCCACCGCCGTTCCGCTTTCGCAGATCACCTCAGTCACACGAACGTCCGACAAGATCTACGGGCGCTATGTCTGGCAGGTGTGCTTCAGCAAAGCATCGGGCAGAAAGTGCGTGACGTTCACCAACAACCTGACGCTGTTCAACCGGGATTTCCTGCTGTTCCTGGAGGCGGTGCGGAAGGCCAATCCGCTGGCGACCGTTGATCGGGTGGGCATCCTCTTCTAGAGCGTGTTTGAAGTTCGGTATGAACAGTGTCACTGCAATGGCATCACAGCGCGCAGCCCCTGTGTAACCGATGTAATCGATGAGAAATGGGCGTTTGTTGCGCGGTATCTGATACCGAAGCATTCTCATGCGTGGCAGTGCAAGCATGATCTGCGATGAACACGCAAAGCCCGTAACATGGAACGAGGTCCGCTCGTTCCTGCGCGCGACGCAAAGCGTGGGCCTTGGTACCTGTGACGAAGACGCATTTGAGATAATTGTCGAGACGACTTACGTTTACGGCATGCGGTCAATCTCTGCGGAGTAGTTCATGATGATGTGCCGATCCACGCTGGACGTCTCCCTGATTCATGCCTATGCGCTTCCTCTCGGCATATGCGTGGCAGCAGCCGTGGTTCTGATCGCAGTATGGCTGGCACCCCGCTCTGGCGGGGTGCCAGCCAGGAATATTGCGCTCGGCTCGGCGCTGGCCGTTGTTGTCGTAGTTGCCTTTGGCCTCGTATATCAAGCGCGGACAGCGTACATCGCCATTACAGATGGCCAGCTGATTGGGTCAGCAGCGTTTGTCCGACTGCAGCTCCCGCTTTCCAGTGTCGCGTGGCAGGACGCTTCCGATGCTTCAAGGATCACGCTGCCTCACCGGCAACTTGGGACCAGCACCGGGGGCGTTGAACTTGGCAAGTTCGGCATGCAGAACGGTCGCAACGTCTTCGTGCTGCGCACGGATCGTAGCTCTGTTCTCGTCACAGCCAGAGGGGATATTGACTTGATTCTGGACCGGCGTCTTTACGAACAGCTCAAAGCATGCTTGGATCAGGTGAGTGAGACCGGCGGCCATCGAGGAACACTGCAATGATCAGCAGGAAGTACTGGTTTACCAGGAAGAAGTACGGATGGGGCTGGGGGATGCCGTGCGCGTGGCAAGGCTGGCTTGTGTACGCAGTCGCATTCGGCTTGCTACTAGCGGGTCCGTTTCTGTTCTCTCCATTTCGCGAGCCCATCGCGTTTCAGCTCTACACGTGGGCCGTAGTGTTGGTCCTTGTCCTTATCTGCTGGATGAAAGGCGCTCCGCCCGGTTGGAGGTGGGGGGAGTAGAACGGCCGCAGAAGCTATTTCCGGACGTGTTCGATCCGCTGGGCAAAGCATGGATGCATTGCCCTTGTGGGAGTCGGACAGTATCGCCAGCAGGCCACGGCTGCGCCCCCTCTGAGGCGTACCGTCCGTTTTGAAAGAACGCTGGACACTTCCCTCGGCGGCTACCCAACGCGTTCTAACCGTTAATTGACCAATGTAGCGTCGCTGAAGCGGGGCGCCGGCAAAGCTACACTGACCACCTACGCCCAATGGAAGCTCACCCATGTTCAGTGGAAAGGTTGCGGTGGTTACCGGCTCCACCAGTGGTATCGGTCTTGGCATTGCCACCGCGCTGGCCGGGCAAGGGGCCGACATCGTGTTGAATGGCTTCGGCGATGCGGCGGCCATCGAACGCGCCCGTGCCCGCCTGGAAGCCGAGTTCGGCGTACGGGTGGTGCATGACGGTGCCGACCTGTCCAAGGGCGAGGCGGTGCGCGGGATGATCGATCGCGCCGTTGCGACGATGGGGCGCATCGACATCCTGGTAAACAACGCGGGCATCCAGCACACCGCGTCGATCGAGGAATTCCCGGTCGAAAAGTGGGATGCGATTCTGGCGCTGAATCTCTCGGCGGTGTTCCATGCAACGGCGGCGGCCTTGCCGCACATGAAGCAGCAGGGCGCCGGCCGCATCATCAACATTGCGTCGGTGCACGGGTTGGTGGGCTCGGTGAACAAGTCGGCCTACGTGGCGGCCAAGCATGGAGTGGTGGGCTTCACCAAGGTGACCGCGCTGGAGAATGCGGGGACCGGCATTACCGCCAATGCGATCTGCCCGGGCTGGGTGCGGACGGCGCTGGTCGAGCAGCAGATCACCGCGTTGGCCGAGCGCGAAGGCACGGATCAGGAGACCGCCGCGCGTGCGCTGCTGGCTGAAAAGCAGCCGTCGTTACAGTTCGTGACGCCTGAGCAGCTGGGACAAATGGTGGTGTTCCTGGCCTCGGACGCGGCGGCGCAGATTACCGGCACGGCGCTGCCGGTGGATGGGGGCTGGACGGCGCGCTAGCTGGCTGGCTGTGCTTTACGCTGCAGCATGGGCAATGCCACCAGCGTGGCGAGAATGGTGAACAGCACCAGCGACGAGCCTACCGTGCCGAAGCCCAAGCCGCCCTTTTCCAGCGGCTTGGTGAGCAAGTCGCCGAAAGTGGCGCCGAACGGGCGGGTGAGCACGAAGGCGCTCCAGAACAGGATGACCCGGTTGATGCCCTTGATGCGGCTGGCCAATGCGGTAAGCGCGATGAGGCTGCCGATCAGCAGTGCGCCGCCGGTGAAGCCCAGCCCGGAATCGTCGGCGAGGAAATCACCCAGCGCGGTGCCGAGCGTGTTGGAGAACAGCACGGCGGTCCAGTAGAAGCCTTCGGCGCGGCGCGATGCGATGTTGCTGACCGAGATCGACTTTTCCGACAGCCGCCAAGCCAGCAGCACCAGCGCCAGGCAGCCGGCCAGCAGACTGGCGCCGGTGGCGTAGCCCAGGCCGAGCGTGCGGTCGATCAGGTCGGACAGGGTGGTGCCGGCAGTGCTGGTCGCCAGCACCACCGACCAGAACAGCACCGGATGGAAGCGCCGCGCCGACAGTTGCAGGCCCAGCAGGCCGGCGAAGATCGCCAGCAGGATGGCCGAGCTGGCCACGTAGCCCAGGTTGAGCGTCATCGACAGCAGATCGCCCGCAGTCTCGCCGAGGGTGGTGGCGGCGATCTTCATCACCCAGAAACCGAGGGTGACCGCCGCCACTTTGCTGTGCAGGGAATCTGCGTCTGAAGCGCGCATCGAACGTCGCCTGGGGAGCCCGCGGGTGATGCTGTGGCGGGCGGCGTCGGAGTGCAGTCGGAACCAGGTTTGGCGAGGGTGAGCGTGGGGGCGGCGTTCAGCCGGCGCTGGCGGGGGCCGAAAGGCGCGCCAGCAGGGCGCCCCAGTCGGCCACGAAGCAGCCGTCGCGGCCGCGGTTGCATTCGGTGATCCACGCGTCCAGCGATTCGCTCCGTGCGCGGTAGCCGCAGACATCGCCCAGGACGGCGAAGTGCAGGCGGTAGTTCACCAGCATCTGCAGCCATTGCCCGGCCATGCCGGAGCGCAGCTCGAAGAAGTCTGCCGAAAGGCGCTGCACCGGAACGGCGATCCACTCGGCCTGGTGCCCAAGGGCATCGCCGACCAGGTCGCGCAGGCCGTTGGCATCGAGTGCGGGGCCCTGCGGCGCGATGCGCAGGAGGCGGGTGGTGCCGAAGTGTTCAATGGAATCATTCATGCTGGAGGTTCTGCAGTTGACGCAGCCGGGCGAGGATGTCTTCGCGCAGGCCGGGGATGTAGTGATAGGCGTCTGCGAGCAGGGTGACGTCCGCCGTCGGGACGAGCCGCTTCATGCGTTCGGCGGCGGCAGGGGTGTCGATGAGGGCATCACGCGCGCCCATGACAAGGGCTGCCGGCGGATGCAACGTAGCCAGGCGCTCGTCGCTGATGCGGGGAATGCGTAGCGGACGTGGCCGAACCTCGGCACGGATCAATGCCAGCAGGTCGAGCAGCGGCTGCGCACGTGCAGGTGCATGCAGTGGCGCGGGACCCATGACCGCGCGGCGCAGGCGCTCGCGTCCCCATCGGCCAAGCAGCAACAGTGGCAGCGCCTTGAGCAGGAATGCACGCTGGCGCCCGATACCCGAGGGGCTGACCAGGACCAGTGCGTTGACCCGGGCAGGCCTTCGCAGCGCGTAGTCCAGTGCCAGGAAGCCGCCGAACGACAGGCCCACGAATGCTGCGCTTTCCACGCCAAGTGCGTCGAGGACATCATCCAGCCATTGCGCATGCGCGTCGCTGTCCAGCGCAGGTTGCGTGCCTTCGCTGAGGCCCGGTTCGCCAATGATGTCGACGGCATGCACGCGGTAGTACTCGCTCCAGCGTTCGGCATCGAACATCCAGCTGGCGGCATTGCTGAGGGTGCCATGCAGCAGCACCAGGGCAGGGCCGTGTTCCGGGCCGCAGCTGACCACAAATGTCGAACCGGCGCGGGTGGCGAGATGATGCGATTCGTGTGGTACCGGCCAGTCCGAAAGCACCTGGCGATAGGCGGCAAGTACGTGCTGCGTGGGAATGCCGGGCCGCTGCCGCTTCATTCGCTGCGGTCCTGCAGCAGACGCTGCAGGCTGACCAGCAGCGCCGTGGAACCTGCCAGGCCACCGATCACGATCAGCTTGAGCACATCGTGCTCAGGCGAATAGATCGTCTCCATGCGCAGCGGCTCATCGTCGGCCTCGCGGCCGGTGACGCGCGCATGCAGGGCACGCACCAGGTCGGCGGCACGTGCCGCACCGCATCCGGGAATATCCACCACCGTGGTCAGCTGTGGGCGCGCAGCGGAGGGCTGACGCACGGTGCCGGTGAACACGTCGAGGTCTTCGGCGGTGATGCGATAGGACTTGCCGATGCGGGTCGCGCGCAGTTGGCCGCTACGGATATGCCGCAGGACGGTTTTGGGGTGCAGGCTGAGCTGCTGGGCAGCCTGATCGACGGTTAGCAACGCGGGGGACATAACGGAACTCGAGAACCATGCGCTCCCTATTGTTCCATAAAATGCAATTTTCGGGAGCGATTGGGGATTGCGCGGCGACGGCGACAGCGGGCCATCTGCCCGGTGCCGCTCGCGCGGGCCAACCCTCCCGACGGCTACGCTGGCTTGGCGAACACATCCAGCCCCTTGCCCGTCTCCAGCAGCGACTTCAGGCTGGACAGCACGATCGGCCAGCCCTGGCGGATGCCGGTATCCATGCCGCTGCCGGGTTCCAGTTCCTCATGGGTAACCGTCAGCCGCACCATGTCCTGGTAGGGCACGATGTCGAAGGTGACGCGGCTGTAGGCAGCGGGATTGTTGGCCTGCGAGGCGGCTGCCCAGGTGATGACCAGGCGCGAGGGCGGGGTGCTTTCCACCACTTCGCCGACCAGCTCGACCGAGCGCGTTTCATTTGCACGCACGTGCTGCCAGCGCGAGCCGGGCTTCCAGTCCGACACGTTCTCGTGGCCCCAGTAGCGGCGGGCGATCTCGGGCCGGGTGATGGCCTCGAACACCTTCTCTGGGGTGGAGGCGATATAGATCACGTGGATGAAGCGGGTTGACTCTGCAGACATCGTCATTCTCCTTCCAGTTCGCGTTTCAGGTCATGCAGCAGGCTCAGGCGCTGCTGCTCGAACTTGCGTACCCAGCGTTCGTAGACTTCATGCAGGGGCACCGGGTTGATGAAGTGCAGCTTCTCGCGGCCACGGCGCACGGTACTGATCAGGTTGGCGTCTTCCAGCAGGCCCAGGTGCTGGGTGACCGATTGCCGGGCCATGTCCAGGTGTTCGCACAGCTGGCCCAGCGTCTGCCCGTTGTCCTTGCAGAGCAGATCCAGCAGCGTCCGGCGCGTGGGATCGGCCAGTGCCTTGAACACCTTGTCTGCGTCGCGCAGGTGGTCTACCGCCATGGGGAGGTCTTCAATTCCAGTTGTCGATCCTGACGTCGTGTGGGTTGGGCTGGCCCTTGCCGGTTTCCAGCAGTGCCTTCAGGCTCATCAGGAACACCGCCCACTTGGTGCTGCAGTGGGAGGTGAACTCGACACGTTCCTTCCAGCCTTCGTGGGTGAACAGGACGATGCAGTAGTCGCCTTCCTGCTTCAGCGCGAAGCGCGCGTGGGTGCCGATCCATTCGGCGGGGCCGGCGAGGAACCGCCACAGCACGAGCTCGCCTGGAACAAGCTGCTCAAGCTTCATCTCCATGGCGCCGATTTCCTGGCCGTTGTTGGTGAAACGGACCTTGACCGTGCCGCCGGCTTCGCGCTCGCCGTGCGCGTCTTCGGCCCACCAGGCGGCCACGCCTTCGGGGGTGGCCAGCGCCTGGTACACCTGGCTTGCGGGGGCCTTGATGCCGACCCTGTGTGCGATATCCACCATTGCAGGTTCCTCGCGATGGGCTGGCAGGCGCCGCCCTTGAGTTGACTATATGCAGGTAAATGCCTGCATGTCAAACCCCGCCACGAACGCCCGGGCGTGGTAGTGCCGGCCGCTGGCCGGCATCCCGGTGGCGTTGGGTGACTGCAGTTGCCGGCCAGCGGCCGGCACTACCGGGGCGATGGCTCAGTTCTCCGCGTCCTGAAGGGCGGCATGCAGTTTGTCGGTGATCCGCTGCAGTGCGGCACGATCATCCGCGGAGAGATGGTCGAGAAAATACCGGCGGACACCGGCGGCGTGTACCGGCCGTGCCGCGCGCAGCTGCGCGTGCCCTTCTGTGGTCATGCGGATCACTACGACGTTTTCGCTGTCGGTATCGCGTTCGATCAGGCCACGGCCCGCCATGCGGGTCAGCTGGTGCGAGAGGCGCGTCTTGTCCCATTCCAGGTAGTCCAGCAGTTCGCGCTGGCGGCGGCAGCGATCCTTGGACTGGTTCAGCTCCATCAGCACGATGAAGTCGGCCCTTGAGAGCCCGGTGCTGCGGGTGATGTCCTGGACGATGCGGCCGGAGGTGATTTCTGCCATGCGCCGGAAGCCGCGCCAGGTGGCCCATTCGTCGGGTGTGATGCTGGGGGAGGTCATGGCCGAACGTTGCCGGGCAATGGTTGACATGTCAACCCTCGCGGCATACGGTTGACGTATCAACTAACCTGGATCGCGCCATGCAGCACCCTCCCCGTATTGCCGTCATCGGCGCAGGCCCCGCTGGCCTCACCGCTGCGCTCATCCTGCATCGGGGCGGTCACCCCGTGAGCGTGTACGAGGGCGAAGCATCCGGGCAGCAGCGCACACAGGGCGGCACGCTGGATCTGCACGACGATTCCGGGCAGGTGGCGCTGCAGCGCGCGGGCCTGCTGGAGGCCTTCCGTGCGGTGGCGCGGCATGAGGGGCAGGAAGCGCGGATGGGCGACCCGTGGTCCGGGGAGATCACCACCGGCGGGTTCGGGCCGGAAGGGAGCAAGGACAAGCCGGAGATCGACCGCGGCGACCTGCGCCAGCTGCTGCTGGACGCGCTGCCGGCGGACACGGTGCAGTGGGGCCACAGCCTGACCGCGCTGGTATCTGCACAGGCGAACGGCCACGGCCTGCGATTCGCCAACGGCGTGCAGCGCGAGGCGGACATCGTGATTGGTGCCGATGGTGCGTGGTCGAAAGTGCGCGCGGCCTTGAGTACGTGCCAGCCGGTGCCCACCGGCATTACCTTCTTCGAAGGTTGGATCGCACAGCCTGCTGCGGACATCGCAGCGATGGTCGGGCAGGGCAGCCTGTTCTGCTTTGGCGGCGAGGAGGCCCTGTTCGTGCAACGCAACAGCCGCGATCGGCTCTGCGTGTATGCGGCGCTGAAGCGCTCTTCCGAGTGGCTTGATGCGCAGATCGCGCAGCACGGCATACGGACGCTGGTGACAGGCTGCTATACCAGGTGGGCCACGAACCTTCGGCGCCTGCTGGAGGCCTGCACGGACTTCGTGCGGCGGCCGATCTACAGCCTGCCAGCGGATTTTTGCTGGGCCCCGCGCGATGGCGTGACCTTGATCGGCGATGCGGCGCATCTGATGCCGCCGGTGGGCGTGGGCGTGAACCTGGCGATGCTGGACGCGTCGGATGTGGCGATGGCGTTGTGCGCGCGGCCGGATGCGATCAGCGCGATGCGCGACGCCGAAGTGCTGGTGCGTGAACGCGCCCGCGCCCTGATGCCGGATGCGATCGAGGGGTTCCAGCGCTGGTTCACTACCGGAGGGGATGCTCCACGCGGTTGATGAAGCATCGAGTCTGTACGCACCTGCGACACTGGGGACAGCAGCAGATTCCTGGCGGCGCGCTGGAAGTCACATGGACTTCCGACTGCTTTGGTCCGGTACAGGTGGCCACGCTGGGGTACGCGCTAGACTGGTTGAACCGGCCGATGCTCCCCCTGTTTTCCAGGGTTGGGGAGCGTGGTATGACAGGAGCGGAACGCATGACTGAAACCGGAAAGGACGCCTTGAACATCCGCCGCGCCAGCGCGGCCGATGCCCCCGCAGTGTTGGGGCTCTTTGACGAGGTGATCGAGTGGTTCGTGTCGATCGGCAATGTGCAGCAATGGGGCAGCGAACCGTGGTCGACGATGCCGCGCCGGATTGCCCAGGTCACCGAGGCGTGTGCACTGCCAGGCGCATGGGTGGCGCAGAACGAGCAGGGCGACGTGCGGGCGTTCCTTGCACTGGGCGAGTCGATGCCCTATGTGCCGGCCCCCACCGGGCCGGAGCTGTATGTGCGGGTTCTGGTGGCCTCGCGTGATGTGCGCGTGCGTGGCATCGGCCGCCGCCTGATGGCGTTTGCCGACGAGCAGGCGCGCGCTGCCGGTGTCGACCATCTGCGTGTGGACTGCTACGCCGGAGGCAGCGGCGACCTGGTGCGCTTCTATGAATCCTGCGGGTATACGCGCATCGCGCCGTTCAACGTGGACGGCTGGCCAGGCATGCTGCTGGGAAGGACGCTCTGACGCGGCTGCGTCATTCCGTCGCAGCCTGCGTGCAGGAAACGATACATCGGTTCGGCGCTAGAGTAGGGGCATGACCTGCATCGGATGGCTGTGTCATTCCGCTGCCGGTTCCTGATGCCCCCCCTCCAGGAAGGTGCAACGCATGTATTACAGCAGTGGCAACTACGAAGCCTTCGCGCGCCCGCGCAAGCCGGCCGGTGTGGATGGCAAGCGCGCCTGGTTTGTGGGCTCGGGCTTGGCCTCGCTGGCCGGCGCCGCATTCCTGGTGCGCGACGGGCGCATGGCCGGTGAACGCATCACCATCCTTGAACAGCAGCAGATTCCTGGCGGCGCGCTGGATGGCCTGAAGGTGCCGGAGAAGGGCTTCGTGATCCGCGGCGGCCGCGAGATGGAAGACCACTTCGAGTGCCTGTGGGACCTGTTCCGCTCGATTCCGTCGCTGGAAATCGAGGATGCCAGCGTGCTGGACGAGTTCTACTGGTTGAACAAGGACGACCCGAACTATTCGCTGCAGCGTGCCACCATCAATCGCGGCGAAGATGCGCACACCGATGGCCTGTTCACGCTGACCGAGCAGGCCCAGAAGGACATCATCGCGCTGTTCCTGGCCACCCGGAAGGAGATGGAGAACAAGCGCATCGACGAGGTGCTGGGCCGCGACTTCCTGGACAGCAACTTCTGGCTGTACTGGCGCACCATGTTCGCGTTCGAGGAATGGCATTCGGCGCTGGAGATGAAGCTGTACCTGCATCGCTTCATCCACCACATCGGCGGCCTGCCGGATTTCTCGGCGTTGAAGTTCACCCGGTACAACCAGTATGAATCGCTGGTGCTGCCGCTGGTGAAGTGGTTGCAGGACCAGGGCGTGGTGTTCCAGTACGGCACCGAGGTGACCGACGTCGACTTCGATCTACAGCCGGGCCGCAAGCAGGCCACCCGCATCCACTGGACGCGCGAAGGCGTGGCCGGCGGCGTGGACCTGGGGGTGGATGACCTTGTTTTCATGACGATCGGTTCGTTGACCGAAAACTCGGATAATGGCGATCACCACACCGCGGCGCGTTTGAACGAAGGACCGGCGCCGGCCTGGGACCTGTGGCGCCGCATCGCCGCGAAGGATGCGGCGTTCGGGCGCCCGGACGTGTTCGGCGCACATATCCCGCAGACCAAGTGGGAATCGGCGACAGTGACGACGCTGGATGCGCGCATTCCGGCTTACATCCAGAAGATCGCCAAGCGCGACCCGTTCAGTGGCAAGGTAGTGACCGGCGGCATCGTCAGCGTGCGCGACTCGCGCTGGCTGATGAGCTGGACGGTGAACCGCCAGCCGCATTTCAAGAACCAGCCCAGGGACCAGATCGTGGTCTGGGTGTACTCGCTGTTTGTGGATACGCCGGGCGACTACGTGAAAAAGCCGATGCAGGAGTGCACCGGCGAGGAGATCACCCGCGAGTGGCTGTACCACCTGGGCGTGCCGGTGGAAGAGATTGATGCGCTGGCCGCGACCGGTGCGAAGACGGTGCCGGTGATGATGCCGTACATCACGGCGTTCTTCATGCCACGCCAGGCCGGTGACCGCCCGGACGTGGTGCCGGACGGTGCGGTGAACTTCGCCTTCATCGGCCAGTTTGCCGAATCGAAGCAGCGCGACTGCATCTTCACCACCGAATATTCGGTGCGCACGCCGATGGAAGCGGTGTACACCCTGCTGGGGATCGAGCGCGGCGTGCCGGAGGTGTTCAATTCCACGTATGACGTGCGCTCGCTGCTGGCCGCCACCGGCCGCCTGCGCGATGGCAAGGAACTGGATGTTCCCGGGCCTGCGTTCCTGCGCAATCTGCTGATGAACAAGCTGGACAAGACCCAGATCGGTGGCCTGCTGCGCGAGTTCAAGCTGGTGCAGGAAGACTGAGCGGGCAGGGGGAGGCCGCCGCTGAGGGCATCGGCGGCCTCAAGATCTCACGCTACGCCGTCGGTCGAACGGCTCAGCTGTTCCCACGCGTCGATGCTACCGGCCATCGATGCCAGCTTTGCCCTCACCAGCTGCAGTGCATCACTGCCCAGCAGCAAGTGGCGGGGAGGAGCGTCGCTGTCGATGACCTGCAGCATGGCCTGCGCAGCCTTCACTGGATCACCGGGCTGGTGGCCACTCTTCGCCTCACGCGCGCTGCGGATGGGATCGAACAATGCGTCGTAGTCGTCAATGCTGCGCGGTGCCCGCACCATCGAGCGGCCTGCCCAGCCGGTGCGGAAGGAACCCGGCGCGACGGCCGTGACGTGGATACCAAACGGCGCGACTTCCTTGTCAAGCACTTCACTGATGCCCTCCAGCGCGAACTTGCTGCCGCAGTACCACGCGATGCCCGGCATCGTGATGAAACCGCCCATGGAGGTGATGTTGAGGATATGGCCGCGGCGCCGGGCGCGCATGTGCGGCAGCACGGCCTTGATCAGCGCGGCCGGAGCGAACACGTTCACCTCGAATTGCTGCCGCAGCTCGGCGAGCGTGGATTCTTCGAGGATGCCTTCGTGGCCGTAGCCAGCGTTGTTGACCAGCACGTCGATGCTTCCGATGTTGGTTTCGATATCGGCGACGAGCGCATTGATGGCGGCGGTATCGGTTACGTCCAGCAGGCGACCGAATGCGCGGCCGGGAGCGAGCGCTTCGAGTACCTGGCGGTCGGTTTCGTTGCGCACGGTGCCGACCACGCGGTGGCCGGCCAGCAGGGCCTGCTGGGCAAGGGCGCGGCCGAATCCACTGCTGACACCGGTGATGAGGAGAAAGCGGGAAGGGGGCATGAGGGGGCGTTCGTGGTGGGCAGGGCTTGCACGTTAGTTCTTGAATGACCGGGGTCACAGGCCTAGGATTCGGCCATTCTTGCCTATTCCTCTGGAGTGCCTGTGCCTGTGGTCGATTCCCTGCAACGGCAGGTGCAGGCGCGCATGGTCGGCCTGCTGAAGACGCTGGCGGTGGAGGAGGGCTATACGCTCACGCGCCTGCCGGGGGTGCGGTTGCTGCGATCGGACCGGCCACTGGCGCGCACGCCGGTGTTGTACGACCCCGGCATCGTGATCGTCTGCCAGGGCGTGAAGCGTGGCTATCTGGGCGGGCAGGTCTACCAGTACGACGCCCAGCACTACCTGGCAGTGTCGGTGCCGGTGCCGTTCACGATGGAAACCGATGCGTCGGCCCAGGCGCCGCTGCTGGCGATCTACCTGCACCTGGATCTGCAGCTGGCGGCTGATCTGCTGATCGAACTGGGTGAACAGGAGGGCACCCCGGCGACACCGGCGCAGAGCATGATGTCCAGCCCGATGCAGGCGCCGATGCAGGCCACGGTGCTGCGCCTGCTGGAGGCACTGGCTGAACCGTTGGAGGCTGCCGTGCTCGGCCCTGCGTTGGTGCGTGAGGTGTACTTCCGCGTGCTGACGGGTGCACAGGGCGGCGCAATGCGCGAGGCGCTGGCCATGCGCGGGCGCTTCGGCAGCATCGGCAGAGTGCTGCGGACGATCCATGCCGGATATGCCACCACCCTGGACGTGGGGCAACTGGCCACCGAAGCGGGCATGAGTGTGGCGACCTTCCACGACCACTTCCGCGCGATTACCGGCACGTCGCCGATGCAGTACGTGAAGTCGACCCGCCTGCACCAGGCACGGTTGCTGATGCTGCGGCAGGGGATGACCGCCGAAGCGGCATCGCTGGCGGTGGGGTATGCCAGCCCATCGCAGTTCAACCGTGAGTTCAAGCGCCTGTTCGCGTTGCCGCCGGCGGCCGAGGTCGCGCGGATGCGGCGCAGTTTCGCGCTGCCACCTCCGCCAGCCGATGCGGTGTACGTGTCTTCGCATTGAGGGGCAATCGAAGGTCACGTTGCCAGCGGCCGGCTCTGCCGGGAATGATGCCTGGCGGGTGCAGCAGAGAGGGGTTGACAGGATGTCTACCTACTAGTAGGTTTATTACCATGAAGGAATCGCTCTCGCCCAAGGCCCAGGAAATCCTGGCCCATGCCCGTGCGCTGCTGGAAGCCGGTGGCTACAACGGCTTCAGCTACGCCGACGTGTCGGCGCGGGTGAACATCAGCAAGGCCAGCATCCATCACCACTTCCCCAGCAAGGCGGAGCTGGTGCGCACGGTGGTCGAGCTGTACCGGGCCGAGGCGCGCGAAGGCCTGGCGCTGCTGGACCGGCAGTTGGCCGATCCGCTGCAGGAGCTCAACGCCTATGTGGAGTACTGGTCCAGCTGCATTGCAGGGGGTACGTCCTCGTTCTGCATCTGCGCGATGCTGGCCGCCGAAGCGCCGATGATTCCGGCAGAGATCGCTGAGGAAGTGCGCGGCCATTTCGAGGACCTGAGCGGCTGGCTGGCAGTGACGCTGGAGAAGGGCGTTTCGATGGGCCAACTGCAGTTGCAGGGCTCGGCGGCCGATGAGGCCAAGGCGTTCATGTCATCGGTGCACGGCGCGATGCTGGCCGCGCGCGGTTTCGGTGATGCGGCGACCTTCGCGGCACTGGCGCGGTTGGCGATCGCGCGGGTGAGCGCGGCGTCCTGAGAGATGTGTGGTGGGCCTGCGGCGACGCGGGCCTTCTTTTTGAGTCCAGTGCCTACCTACTAGTAGGTTCATTTTGTCCCTGGAGATGTCCCATGTCCCACCCTCTGTCCACACTTGGCGTGATCCATACCGCTGTCAGCCTGATCCCGGTGTTGAGTGGCCTGTATGCCTTCATTCGCCATCGCGCAATCGATCCCGCCACGCGCGCGGGCAAGCTGTACCTGGTGGGGCTGGTGCTATCGGTGGCCACCTCGTTCACCGTGTCCAGCACGGGCGGGATCAACCCCGGCCACGCATTCGGGGTGATCGTGCTGCTGGTGGCATTCGGCGGCGTGCTGGCCGCGCGGCTGCGCTGGCTGGGGCGCGCCGCGCGTTACCTGTCGACCTTCGCACTGTCGTTCAGCTTCCTGCTCTCGTTGGTGCCCGGCGTCAACGAAACGCTGACCCGCCTGCCGGCAGCGCATCCGATTGCGGCGGCACCGATGGCCCCGGTGGTGCTGCACACGCTGCTGGCCTGCCTGGTGGTGTTCGTGATCGGCTTTGCCGCGCAGTGCTGGAGGCTGCGAAACCGTGCCTTTGCAGGACGATCCTGAGACGCCGCCGGTCACCCCGGCGCGGCAAGTGCGCCCAGCAGTGCCGCCGTTTCGATCAGTGCAGCCGAGCGCGCCGGATCGAGTTGAATGTGCCGGCTGCTGAAGCAGAACGATTGGCCCGCTGCAGGCTCGGGGGTGTTCGCGCTCGCGTCCGGCGTCTCGATCTCCAGCACTTCGTCCACGGCCAGCGCCAAGGTTGCGGTGCCGGCGTTGATCAGCAGCATGGCCGGGCTGCCACCCTCGAATGCCGGTTGGCCGCTCATGCGGCGCAGGTCGACGACGGGTAATGGCTGCCCACGGACCTCCAGGGTAGGCCTGCCGTTGCGGTCTGCAGGGCCGAATGCCTCCGGACCGCGGATTTCGACCGCAGCCTGGATGTCGATGGCGAACAGGACGGTACCTGCACGCACGACGACGATCTCGAACAGGTCGGCAGGCGATGCGCGTGTTTCCGTTGCAGGGTGGGCGGGTACGGGCATGCGATGGGCGTGGCGAAGACGATGGGAAAGGAGATCTGGATGATGACGCCTGGACGCAACGCGCGGCCGCGTCGGCGTGCGCGTGCAAGGCGATGGTTCAGTGTCTATCAGGCGGCTGCGCGTGGCGCGCCGACGGTGCCGACGCGTGGAAAATGCGGACGCAGCAGGCGGACGAGCTGGTCCATGCCCGGAATGGAGTGGCCGAACTCGTCCCAGCGCGCATTCACCAGGCCGGACACCACGATCTGCCCGGTCTCGATGTGGGTCATTGCCCAGTACGGAACGGCACGCGCGCTGATGGCCATGTCCAGTACCGGCACGACGGCAGCATGCGAGCGGCTGTCATGGATGCGGCGCTTGACTGCTTCCAGGGCGTCGGGCGGGCCTTCGATGTACTGGAAAAACCGCTGCCCGTCGACGATCAGCGCACCGGTAACGTCCACCCGGCGATTGAACGTGGCAGATTGCGAGACGATCTGGTGGAGGGCTTGATTGGACAGCCCAGCCGACATGCGGCTGGAGTAAGCAAATGCATGGAGCATGGAAGGGGCTTCTTGTGACGCACGTCACTATACGCACGCAAGCCCGGACCGTCGTGAGGCTTTGCTCACGCCACGCCTGGCTCCGCGCACTGGATCAACAGCCCACCAACCGGTCGGCACCGAGACCGCCGCGATGCTGGCTGCGGTACTCGGTAGGGCTCGCGTCGACCTGACCGCGGAAGTGCCGACGGAACGATTCCTGCGAACCAAAGCCGGCCTGTTCTGCAATCCACTGCAGCGGCCGGTCAGTGGTTTCCAGCAGCTCGCGCGCGAAAGCCACGCGCTCGCGGATCAGCCAGTCGATCGGCGACAGGCCGGTGGCGTCCAGGAACTGCCGCTGCAGCGTGCGTTGGCTGAGCGCGGCCTGCTCGGCGAGGCTGCCCAGTGAGTGGGGCTCGCGCAGGTTGCGGCGCATCCATTCCATCAGCTTTGCCAAGCGGGTGGGCTCGCCGTGGGGAATGGCGCGGCTGACGCGCTGGCTGCGCCCGGCATCACGCCATGGTGCCAGGACCAGCCGTTCGGCCACCAGGTTGGCCACGCGCGCGCCGTAATCCTTGCGCACCATGTGCAGCATCATGTCCATGCCGGTGGCCGAGCCGGCCGAAGTGATGATGCTGCCGGTATCCACGTACAGCGCATCCTCGCGCACATCGATGCGTGGGAACTCGCGTGCCAGCGCTTCGGTGAGGCGCCAGTGGGTGGTGGCCTGGCGGCCATCGAGCAGCCCGGCCCAGGCCAGCACGAAGGCACCGGAGCAAATCGAGGCGATGCGCGCGCCACGTGCGTGGGCACGGATCAGTGCATCGAGCAGTGCCTGCGGTGGGCGCTCGCTGGGTTCGCGCCAACCGGGGATGACGATGATGTCGGCGTCATCAACCGCGCTGAGATCGTAGGGAAGCTGCACCTGCGCATTGCCGAGCATGCGCAGCGCACCGGGCTCGCCCGCGCACAGCTGGGTGCGGTACCAGGCCACGCCGAGTTCCGGCCGCACCGGCGCGAACAGGCCGACCGCGCAGCCGAATTCGAACAGCCCCTGGCCGTGGCAGGCGACGATGGCAACGAGCGGCGCGGTGGGATCGGCGGGTGGGCTGGGCATGGCCTGATGCTACGGGTGGCGGTGCGTGGCGTTGCGTGATGCGCGGGCATGAGGTGATGCCGGGCGGGCATATGGGAACCGGGGTCGGATCCCTTCCGCAGGAAGGGCTCTGACCCCGTGGTGGGGAGGCGTGCGTGGGGTCAGAGCCCTTTCCTATGGAAAGGGATCCGACTCCGTGGGGGACCCCGTGCGTGTGCGCCGCCTAACGTCATTACCAGCGGTCATGTGGGTGGCCGGATGTTACGGCTGGGTGACGCGATCGCGCCTGTCGCACCAGGTGAACAGGCCCTTGAATGGAAGCGTGTTTCCGGCCCACCCCCACGAGCCCCCATGCCTGCCGCCCACGCCCCTGTCCTGAGCACTCTCGCTGTTCTGATCACAGCCATCCTTGCCGCCTCGCCCAGCCATGCGGCTGAAGCAGACGCAGATCCTGCTGCCACCGCCGCGACGGCCAACGTGGCCGCGTCCACGCTGGATGCGGTGGTGGTCACCGGCTCACGCACCAGCACGCGCACGGTGAAGAACAGTTCCACGCCCATCGATGTGATCTCTGCAGAGGACCTCGCCGCCACCGGGCAGGGCAACCTGCTGGAAGCGCTGCAGCGCAGCCTGCCGTCGCTGAGCCAGATCGGCGGCTACCAGAGCGACCAGGAGAGCCTGATCCGTGGCTACCAGCTGCGCAACCTGTCACCGGGCTACACGCTGGTGCTGGTGAACGGCAAGCGCCGCAATGCCAGCGCTTACGTGAGTGGCGCAAACGGTGGTGGCTTTCCGGGCCACGCCTGGGCCGACCTGGCGTTGATTCCGGTCTCGGCCATCGACCACGTGGAGGTGCTGCGCGATGGTGCGTCGGCCATCTATGGCTCGGACGCGATCACCGGCGTGGTCAACGTGATCCTGAAATCGCAGGCGCACGGTGGCGATGTGTCGGTGGAGAGCGGGCAGAGCATCGATGGTGATGGTTCGCGTACCAGCGTGCGCGCCAATGTCGGCCTGCCGTGGGGCCAGGATGGCTTCGTCAACCTGTCCGGCGAGAACACGCGGCAGCACCACGCGATCCGCACCCGGCGCTACATCGATGGCTACCTGAGCTATCCGGCAGTAGATGCCAACGGCAACCGGGTCGCACTGCGCCCGAACAACCGCTTGCCGGTGGGTGCATCGCCGAACCCGGCCGAGGCCAACCGCGATGCCGAGGCCAACACCATCCTCAGTTCGCCGTCGTACGCGTTGAAGGCTTTCGCAGTGAATGCAGGCCATGGCCTGGGCGAGAGCGCGCAGTTCTACGCCAACGCCACGGCCAGTGACCGCACCGCGCAGGCGATCCAGAACTTCCGCCTGCCGGCGACCATCTTCACCACCTACAAGGCACCCGGCGTGCTGAGCGTGTTTCCCGATGGCTTCCTGCCGGTGCTGGAGACCAAGGAAAAGCAGTACACCGGCACTGCGGGCGTGAAGGGGCAGATCGCGGGCTGGGATTACGACGCCAGCCTGACCGGCAACCGCAGCACGGTGCGCACCTATACCCGCAATTCGGTGAACTACTCGCTGCCGTATCCCGGTTCGCCCACTGACTTCTATGACGGCAAGCTGGACTACCAGCAGGGGATCGCCAACCTCGACCTGCGCCGTGGCTTCGAGGTGGCGGCCTTTGCGTCGCCGCTGGAAGTGAGCGCAGGCGCCGAGTACCAGCACGAACAGTACGAACGCGGGGCCGGGCAGTGGGAGTCGTACACCGGCTTCGGTGCAGCTGCGTTCGTGGGCTACTCCACCGCCGATGCGGTGAAGGCGACGCGCAACAGCAAGGCGGTCTATGTGGGCGCGGCCAGCAACATCACCTCGCGCTGGTATCTGGATGCAGCGGCGCGCTGGGAAGATCATTCCGACTTCGGCAGTGTCTCCACTGGCCGCCTGACCACGCGCTTCGACTTCACCGACGCGTTGGGTGTACGCGCGACGGTCAGCAACGGCTTCCATGCGCCCAGCCTGGGCGCACAGTTCTACCAGGCCACGGGCAGCTGCCCGTGCGGGACCACGCTGGTGGCGCAGGTGTCTTCACCGGCGGCGGTTGCGCTGGGTGCTACGCCGCTGAAGCCCGAGAAAGCCACCAACTACAGCCTGGGCGTGACCTGGGACCCGAGCCCTGCATTCCATCTGGCCGTGGATGCGTACCAGATCGACATCCGTGGCCAGCTGGGCCAGTCCAGCCAGATCGGCTACAACGCGCAGGATCCGGCGCGCATCACCGACAACAGCGGTACGGTGCTGAGCGCGGCGCAGAAGAACACCATCGATGCGCTGCTGGGTTCCGCCGGCATCAGCATCCTGCCGGGTGATGCGTTCTACGCCAGCTATTTCACCAATGTGGGCAATACGCGCACGCGCGGTGTCGAGCTGACCCTGGAAGCCAACCAGGACACTGCGTGGGGCAAGCTGCGCTGGAGCTACGCGGCCAACGTCGGCCGTACCACCATCCAGAAGGTGAGCGACATTCCGGCGGCGCTGCAGGGGCTGCCGAACATCAACCTGCTGACCAAGAGCAGCGAATACGCGCTGCGCTTCCGCACGCCCAGCTACACCCAGGTAGCCGGGCTGGGCTGGCAGAACGGGCGCTGGCGCTCGAACGTCGATTTCACCTACTACGGCCCGATCAAGCGCCTGAACAACGGCGTGGAGTACAAGCAGCCGCCGGTGCTGGTGACCAACCTGTCCGGCGGCGTGGAGCTGGGGGCGGGCTGGAGCGCGGCGCTGGGGATCAACAATGTGTTCGACAAGCGCACGCGCGAGGTGCCCGCGTATGCGCGCAGTGCCACCGATGTGGCGAGCATCGAGACGACGTGGGACAGCGGCGACGTGTTGGGCAACGTCGGGGCGTATTGGTATGGGCGGATCAGTTACCGGTTCTGATCTGGGGCAGCCGAGCATGGCTCGGCTCTACAAAGGCGGGAAGCAGCCGAGCATGGCTCGGCTCTACAAAGGCGGGAAGCAGCCGAGCATGGCTCGGCTCTACAAAAGACGAAGGGCGGCCGGAGGTAGTTCGGCATTATCGAGGAGCAGTTCATGTCTTCTGCATTGAAGGTGGTTGCATTGGTGGGGTCGCCGATCAGTTCGGCGACATCGCGCACGTTGCTGCTGGTGCGGCATCTGCTGGCGTCGCTGCAGCAACGCGTGCATGCCAGCGTGGAGCTGGTGGAGCTGGCGCCGATCGCGCGCTCGCTGGGCCAGTCGTTGTCGCGCGATGAGGCGGGGCCGGAGGTGGAGCAGGCGCTGCAGAGCATCGAGGCCGCAGAGCTGCTGGTGGTGGCCGCGCCGGTCTATCGCGGCTCGTATCCCGGGTTGTTCAAGCACCTGGTCGACTTCGTCGGGCTGGAGGCGCTGGTGGATACGCCGGTGCTGCTGGCAGCGACCGGTGGCAGCGAGCGCCATGCGCTGGTGATCGACCACCAGTTGCGGCCGTTGTTCAGTTTCCTGCAGGCGCACACGCTGCCGATCGGGGTGTATGCCACGCCTGCCGACTTCGACGGCGAGCACATCAACAGTGCTGCCTTGCAGGCACGCATCGCGCTGGCAGCCGAGCGTGCGGCCGGCCACCTGGCGACGCAGGCGCTGGCGGTAGCGGCGCCGCTGCGACGCATCGCCTGACGCCATAACCGGCGGCGCTTTGCTTATGGCCACGCCGCATCTGCATGGCCGGATCTGACCGCCGATTGTCGCCAGGCGTCGCTGCCGCAGCCGCCGGCATCTCTAGCATCGATATCGAAGCGGCATCGCATTGCCGCCCCCGATGAGGACGACCCCGTGAGTCTGGACGCAACCGATAAGCCCATCCTGTTCCTGCTCGACCGTGAGTTCGAGGACGGCCAGATTCCCGGCCAGCGCTTCTTCTGCCGGCACAGCCTGTTGCTGGAAGGTGCACTGTCGAGCATCGACGGCCTTGATGCGCAGCTGGACGTACGTCGCATCGGCTTCGCGCGGCCGCGCCGCGAGGTGATCGCCGAGATCGGCGAGCAGGACCAGTCGTTGCCCAAGCTGGTGCTGCCGCAGGGCGTACGCAGCGACCTGGCCAGTGGCGCGCACCAGGACCGGCAGTACATCTCCGGTGCCGAACCGATCCTGGCCGCACTGAACGGATTGCTCGGCATTCCCGTGGCCCACCCCTGAGCGAGGACGCGACCGTGAGCTATCAGATCAGCGTGCTGGACAAGAGCCCGGTAGCCGAGGGCGCTTCGCCGGAGCAGGCGCTGCGCAACAGCCTGCAGCTGGCGCAGCGCGCCGAACAGCTGGGCTATCACCGCTACTGGTTTGCCGAGCACCATGCCGCACCGACGTTGGCCAGCCCTGCACCGGAAGTGCTGGCGGCCTGGGTGCTGGCGCAGACCCGGCGCATCCGCATCGGCAGTGGCGGGGTGATGCTGCGCCACTACGCGCCGTACAAGGTGGCGGAGAACTTCAACCTGCTGGCGGCGCTGGCGCCGGGGCGCGTCGATCTGGGCGTGGGCAAGGCCCCCGGCGGCCTGCCGGCCTCGACTGCCGCGCTGGCAGCCGGGCGTCCGCCGTTCGCCGACTTCGACCAGCAACTGCGCGACCTGGAGGGTTATCTGGCCGGCGCCGAAAGCGAGGCGCTGGCGCGGCCGGTTCCGCAGCAGGCGGCGGAGCGTTTCCTGCTCGGCGCAAGTCCACAGAGCGCAAAGCAGGCGGCCGAACTGGGCTGGCGCTTCGTCTACGCCGCGCACTTCGATGGTGACCCGAAGCACATCGAGGCCGCGTTCGACGCCTATCGCAGCGTCGCCTCGCAGCCACCGCTGCTGGCCACGGTGGCCTTCGCCGCACCGACTGCGGAAGCCGCTTCGCGTCATATCGGTGCGCTGCGCGTCTACAAGCTGCACCTCGGTCCCGGGCAGGCGGTGAACCTGCCCAGCGCCGAGGCAGCTGCCGAGTACGCGCGCCAGGTGGGGGTGGCCGACTTCCGCATCGAGGAAACGCGCCCCAGCGTGCTGTCCGGTGATGCGCAGCACGTGCGTGACGAACTGGATGCGCTGCACCGGCGTTTCGGCGTGGGCGAGTTCATCCTCGATGCGCCGGTGGCCGACCTCGACGCACGCCTGACATCCCTTGAACTGCTGTCGCCCGCGCCGCGCGCGGCGGTGGCCTGACCTGCAGGAGCGTTTCCCATGAGCACGACCCCGCGCCACATTCCGTTCGGCATCATGCTGCAGGGCCCCGGCAGCCACATGCATGCCTGGAAGCACCCGTCCAACCCGGCCGATGCCAGCGTCAACCTGCAGTTCTACATCGACATCGCGCGCACCGCCGAAGACAATGGCATCGCCTTCGGCTTCGTGGCCGACGGCCTGTACATCAACGAGAAGTCGATCCCGCATTTCCTCAACCGCTTCGAGCCGATCTCGCTGCTGTCGGCGCTGGCCACGGCCACGAAGAAGATCGGCCTGGCCGGCACGCTGTCGACGTCCTACAGCGACCCATTCACCGTCGCCCGCCAGTTCGCCTCGCTGGATCTGCTCAGCGGCGGCCGCGCCGGCTGGAACGTGGTGACGTCGCCGTTGGAGGGCTCGGGTCGCAATTATGGCCGCCCACATCCCGAGCATGCACTGCGCTACCAGATCGCCGACGAGTACCTGGAGGTGGTGCAGGGGCTGTGGGATTCCTGGGATGACGATGCCTTCGTGCGCGAGCGCGACAGCGGTACGTTCTTCGCGCCGGAAAAGTTCCGCCGCCTCGACCACAAGGGCCGCTTCTTCCAGGTGGAAGGCCCGCTCAACATCCAGCGTTCGCCACAGGGCCAGCCGGTGATCTTCCAGGCCGGTTCATCCGACGATGGCATCGCGCTGGCCGGCAAGTACGCCGATGCGGTGTTCACCCATTCGCCATCGCTGGAAGAAACCCGCGCGTTCACCCAGAAGGTGAAGAACTCGGCGATCGCGCATGGCCGCAGCGGCAACGACGTGAAGATCTTCCCGGGCATCGGCCCCATCGTTGGTCGTACCGCAGGGGAGGCTGAAGCCAAGTACCAGGCGATCGCCGCACTGGCCACGCTGGAGGATGCACTGGCCTACCTGGGACGCTTCTTCGACCACCACGATTTCAGCCAGTACGATCCGGACGCGCCGTTCCCGGACCTGGGTGAGATCGGCAGCAACTCGTTCCGTTCCACCACCGACCGCATCAAGCAGGATGCGCGGGAGAAGGGGCTGAGCCTGCGCCAGGTGGCATTGGAAGCAGTGAGCCCACGACCGAACTTCATCGGTACGCCGGAGCGCGTGGCCGATGAGCTGATCCGCTGGTTCGATGCCGGTGCCAGCGACGGCTTCATCCTCGGTTTTGCGGCACAGCGCGAAGGCCTGGACGATTTCGTGACCCAGGTGCTGCCGATCCTGCAGGCGCGCGGCTACCACCAGCGCGAGCTGGAAGGGCAGACCCTGCGCGAGCATCTGGGCCTGCCGTACAAGGCCAGCCGCCATTCGACCGATGCCGAGCCGGCGCGGAAGGCGGGGTAGGGCAATGAGCGGAGACACTGCGGCAGCAACGGGCCATGCCCGGCGGGATTCCCAAACGACGGGCGTATTGCCCGAGATCGCGGCACGCGCCGAGGCCACCATCGCGATCCGCCATGACCTGCACCGCCACCCGGAGCTGGCCTTCGAGGAGCACCGCACCAGCGCCCGTGTGGCCGAGTTGCTGCAGCAGTGGGGCTATGAGGTGACCACCGGTCTCGGCGGCACCGGCGTGGTCGGCACGTTGCAGCGTGGGCAGGGGGGCCGTCGGCTGGGGCTGCGTGCGGACATCGATGCCTTGCCGATCCACGAAGATTCGGGGCTGGCCTACGCCAGCCAGACCGACGGCCTGATGCATGCCTGCGGCCATGATGGTCACACCGCCATCCTGTTGTCCGCCGCGCATTACCTGGCCCATCACGGCACTATCGACGGCACCTTGCAGCTGGTGTTCCAGCCAGCCGAGGAAACCGGCTCGGGTGCATCGAAGATGATCGCCGATGGCCTGTTCGAGCGCTTCCCGGTGGATGCGATCTATGGGCTGCACAACTGGCCGGGCGTGCCGGTGGGCCACTTCGGCTTCGTCGACGGCCCGGCGATGGCGTCGGTCGACTGGGCGCGGCTGAAGGTGATCGGCAAGGGCGGCCACGGTGCCGAGCCGCAGGGCAGCGTGGACCCGATCCTGGTCGCCGCGCACATCATCACTGCATTGCAGAGTGTGGTGTCGCGCAATGTCGACCCGCGGCAGATGGGCGTGGTCACCGTCGGTTCGATCCATGGTGGGCAGGCCGCCAATGTGATTCCGGACGTGGTCGAGCTGAAGCTGACCGTGCGCGCCTACCTGCCCGAGGTGCGCGACACGCTGCGCCGCCGGGTGACCGGAATTGCCGAGCAGACCGCTGCCGCTTTCGGGGCACGCGCCGAAATCGAGTTCCCGCGTGGCTTCCCCAGCGTGATCAACCACCCGCATCAGACCGCCTACATCCGCGACGTGGCCGTACAGGGCTTCGGCCACGAACAGGTGGTGCCGGAGTTCGCGCCGCGCACCGCCAGCGAGGACTTCGCTTTCCTGTTGCAGGCGCGGCCCGGGAGTTTCGTGTTCGTCGGCAACGGCGACAGCGCGCCGTTGCACAGCCCGCGCTATGTGTTCAACGACGCGGCCATCGCACCGGCCGCCAGCCTGTGGGCGCGACTGGCCGAAGACTATCTGGTGAAGGACGTGGCATGAGCAGCAACGAACGCTTCCTCTATACCTCGGTGGATGATCCATTGGCGCGGCCGCTGTTCGATGGCCTGGAGCAGGAGTACGACAGCCGTTACGCCGACGTGCGCCGACGCATCGGCGGCAGCGCCCGCGAGGAGCTGCAACGCTATCCGGCGCAGGCCTTCGCGGCGCCGGTAGGCGCGTTCGTGCTGCTGCTGCGCGATGGTGTGGCGATCTCCGGCGGCGCCTTCATGCCGCACCGCGATCCGGACACCGCCGAATTCAAACGCATCTGGACGCTGCCCGGGCTGCGCAGGCAGGGCATCGCGCGTCGCGTGCTTCAGGAACTGGAAGACCAGGCGGCGCGGCAAGGGTACCGTCGGGTGTTCCTGACCACCGGCTTCCGCCAGCCTGAAGCCGTCGGCCTGTACCTCAGCCACGGCTATACCGCGCTGTTCGACCTGCAGGCCGACCCGGAAACCATCGCGCATCTGCCGTTCGAGAAGCATCTACGTGCGCCGGCGCCAGTGCTTTCGCCGTCGCAGACCGTGTTGCACGGAGCCCACGCATGAG
Source organism: Stenotrophomonas maltophilia D457 (assembly GCF_000284595.1). GTDB lineage: Bacteria > Pseudomonadota > Gammaproteobacteria > Xanthomonadales > Xanthomonadaceae > Stenotrophomonas > Stenotrophomonas muris. The sequence continues at coordinate 2,099,037 of NC_017671.1, forward strand.
CACGCCTTCGACTGCGCTGGATGGCATTGCCGCACCCCCCGCGCCAGCACCGGCGCTGAAGATCGTGCCGGCCCGGCATCCGCTGCAGGTCTTCGGCACGGTGCTGGCACTGGCGCTGATCCTGATCGGGCTGCAATCCGTGCTGGGCAATCCGCGCTGGGGCTGGGGCACGTTCGCCGAGTGGTTCTTCGCACGGCCTGTACTGGAAGGCCTGGGTCGCACGCTGCTGCTGACCGCGCTCGGTACCGGCCTCGGCTTCGCGCTGGGTACCTTGCTGGCGCTGGCCCGCGTGTCCGGCTCGCCGCTGCTGTCGGCGGTGTCCTGGGGCTATGTATGGCTGTTCCGCTCGATCCCGCTGCTGGTGCTGTTGCTGCTGCTGAACAACCTGGGCTACCTGTACAGCACCATCGAACTGGGCGTGCCGTTCACCGGCATCAGCCTGTTCTCGTACCCGACCACGCAGCTGATCGGCGTGTTCACCGCCGCAGTGCTGGGCCTCACCTTGAATCAGGCCGCGTTCTCGGCCGAAGTGATCCGCGGTGGCATCCTCTCGGTCGACCATGGCCAGTACGAGGCGGCAGCGGCACTTGGCCTGCCGCGTAGCCGCCAGGTGCGCCGCATCATCCTGCCGCAGGCGATGCGTTCGATCCTGCCGGCCGCGTTCAACGATGTGATCGGCCTGGCCAAGAGCACCTCGGTGGTCTACGTGCTGGCGCTGCCGGAGCTGTTCTACACCGTGCAGGTGATCTACCGCCGCAATCTGGAAGTGGTGCCGCTGCTGATGGTGGCCACGGTCTGGTACCTGGTGATCCTTACCGTGCTGTCGCTGTTGCAGCGGCGCGTGGAGCAACGCTTCGCGCGCGGCCAGTTGCAGCGCGAGCGCTCGGTGTCGCGGGTGTCATCGCCCCCGCGTGTGCAGGGCGAAGCCGCACCGCGCGTAGCAAGCCGCCCGCGTATCGCCACCCAGGTTGAAGCGGGCGAGGGCGCGGCGGTGTCGCTGCATGGCGTAGGCAAGGTGTTTGGCGACCAGCCGGTGCTGGAAGACGTGAACCTGGACCTGCGCGCCGGCAGCGTGACCGTGCTGATCGGCCCTTCGGGCGCCGGCAAGTCCACGCTGCTGCGGCTGATCAACCACCTGGAACGCGCCGACGGCGGTTACGTGACTGTCGGCGGCCAGCTGATCGGCTACCGCCGCGAGGGCGACACCCTGTACGAGCTGCCCGAGCGCGAGATCCGACGCCGCCGTGCGGAAGTGGGCATGGTGTTCCAGGGCTTCAACCTGTTCCCGCACCTGACCGCGCTGGAGAACATCATCGAGGCACCGATCGCGGTGCGTGGCGTGCCGCGCGCGCAGGCCGAGCAGCAGGCGCGCACGCTGCTGGAACGGGTCGGCCTGGCCGACAAGGCCGATGCCTTCCCGCGCCAGCTGTCCGGTGGCCAGCAGCAGCGCATCGCAATTGCCCGCGCGCTGGCGCTGCAGCCCAAGGTGCTGCTGTTCGACGAACCGACGTCGGCGCTGGACCCGGAACTGGTGGCCGAGGTGCTGAGCGTGATCGAGGAGCTGGCCCGCTCCGGCACCACGCTGGTGATCGTCACCCATGAGCTGAGCTTCGCCCGCCGCGTGGCCGACCACGTGGTGATGATGGACCAGGGCCGGGTGATCGAGCAGGGCACGCCCGAGGTGCTGTTCGAACGCCCGCGCCAGCAGCGCACCGCCGATTTCCTGGCCAAGACCCTGTAACCGAGAAAGGAACACCATGAGCCCTGCAGCACCGCGTCGTCCCTCACGCAGCACCCTGTTGATCGTGGGCGTGCTGGTCATCGGCATCACCGGTATCGTCTATTCGCGCGTGCGGCAGGCACCGGATGCCGGCACCGTGGCCGCGACCAGCCTGGCCGGTGCGAACACGGCGGTGTTGAAAGGCACGTTCGATCCAGAGGCGCAGTCATTGATCCCCAAGGGGTATCGCTTCGTCACGCCCGGGTCGTTCACCGTGGCCACCCATCCAGGGCAGCTGCCGCTGGCCGACTACGGGGCCGACAGCAAGGACGTTGTGGGCATCGAGCCCGACATCGCGCGCCTGATCGCCGATGCGCTGGGCCTGAAGCTGGTGATCGTGCCGGTGGCCTGGGCCGACTGGCCGCTGGGTCTGGAATCAGGCAAGTACGATGCGGTGCTGTCGAACGTGACGGTTACCGAAGAGCGCAAGAAGAAGTTCGATTTCTCCAGCTACCGTTTCGACCTGCTGGGCATCTACACGCGCGCAGACGGGCCGATCCAGAAGATCGAGAAGCCGGCCGATGTGGCCGGGCTGAAGGTGGTGGTGGGTGCCAGCACCAACCAGGACCAGATCCTGCGGCAGTGGGACCAGCAGAACATCGCGGCGGGATTGAAACCGGTGGAGTACCAGTACTTCGATGACGCCGTGGTCGGGCGGCTGGCGGTGATCACCGGCCGTGCCGATGTGTCGTTCGAGCCCAACGCCACCGGCGCCTATTCCGCACGCGACGGTAAGGTGCGGCGCGTCGGCCTGTTCCCCGGTGGCTGGCCGAACGCTGCGGCGATCTCGGTGACCACGCGCAAGGGCAGCGGCCTGGCTGATGCAGTGACGCAGGCGCTGAACACCCAGATCGCCAGTGGCACCTACGCGCAGGCGCTGAAACGGTGGAATGTGGCCGAGGAAGCCGTGCCGCAGTCGCAGACCAACCCGCCGGGATTGCCGACGTTGCAATGACACCGGGCGTGGCCCGGCGCGACCTCCGCTTTTGTAGAGCCGAGCCATGCTCGGCTGCTTTACCAACGCGCCTCCAGCGTTCTGAACGGTTTCGCCAGGCGCACGCCCTCGGCGTCGAAGTCGGAAACGCTGCGTCCGTCCACACGCACCGTCTTCGGCATCGTGCGCGCCGGCCACCAGACCTTCACCGCCGTTCCGTCGCGCAGCCCTTTGCCAAGCCCCACCTTCAGCACCCCGTCGCGCTGCCGCGCCTGCATCTGCAATGTGCCATACGCCGTCGGCAGGCGTTCCACCGCCAATCCATCCCCCGCCACCCACGAGGGCGGTGTGCCCGGCAGCAGCGAGAGCGCATCATCGTCTTCGCGCATCAGCATGCCGAACAGCGTGCGGCCGTACTCGGCGCCGATCCAGGTATGCGGCATGTCGCCGAGGTAGCGCGGGAAGCGCAGCCGTGAATGCACTACTTCGGCCAGCACCTGCCATTCAAGCGGGCGCCGGTCATGAAGCAGGCCCTGCAGCAGCTCGTCAGCCACGTCTGGCTGGCCCAGGTGCACATAGCTCAGCACGTTGCGGATCTCGTACGGCGTGTAGGCATACAGCGCACCGGGCTGGCTGCGCTTGCGCACGTCTTCCAGGTAGCGGGCGAAGGTGGTCCGCAACGCATCTGCCGGCAACACGCTCTGCGCGCCGGTCGGGTCCAGGGCGATCGACACGCCCGTGGGGTCACCATCGCCAAGATCGGCCGATGACGGAATGAAGTCGATGCCCTTCCACGCCATCGTTGCGCGGATCGAGGCACGCAATGCGTCGTACAGCGCTTTGTACTGCTCGCGCGCCCAACGGGCGGTTTCGTGGTCGCCCAGCGCCTCGGCCAGCCACGCGCCGTCGTGCCACCCCTTCAGGCCCCAATAGTCATCCCAGTAGCTGTGGGTGGGTGATGGATAGCCCTCATGGCTGATCGATGGTGCAAGGATGCCCGCAAAGCGTTCCGGGGCAGGCTGGTCAGCCTTGTAACCGGGCACCAGCGTGCGCTCGCGCAGTTCCTGCAGGAAGTGCAGCGCGGCCTTCACCTTCGGCAGGTAGTCACGCACCGACTCGGGTCCGCCATCCAGCCGTGCAACGTCGGCGACCAGCGCCACGTACTGGCCCTGGCTGTCGTACTCGATGTCCGAACCGAAGCCGGTGTTGACGCTGCCATCGTCATTGAGGATCGGCGAGACCAGGCCGTTGGCATGTACGCCGTGTTCGCTGTACCAGGCCAGGTAGTCGCGCGCGACCTTGGCCTCGCCCATGCGCAGCAGCACGGCCGAGGTGGCCATGCCGTCGCGGATGAAGGAGCGGTTGTAGTTGCGCGGGCCGGGCTGCATCGCCGGGCCGGTCTGGTTGATCAGCATGTAGGCGGCCTGCGCGCGCAGCATGTCCACCAGTGATGGGTCGGGCAGGCGCAGGCCGACCTGGCCCAGCCGTGCCTGCCAGTCCGCGGACGCCTGCGTGGCCAGTGAATCGAACGCCGCATTGGCATCGCGGGGAAGCGTGGCCAGATCCAGCGCAGGCGCTTCGGGCAGCACGCCATTGGCATCCGCGGCGGCGGTGCCCAACGGGAACGCGACCACGATGGCATCGCTGGTTCCCGGCGCCAACGAGACGCGGTAGTCCAACGCAGCCGAGGCAAGACCCTGGTCATCATGCGCCTGTTGCGCGGAAGGCAGTTGGCCGGCAGCGATGTCCGCGGTGATTTCCGTGGCGCCATCCCTGCCGAACGGCGCCGCGCCGGACGCAGCCACTGGCGTGAGCGAGTGCAGCAGCGTGCGGCCATTGATGCGCACGGATTGCCTGTCGATGGCCACATCGCGGATCGGCGACAGCCCGCCGTTCTGCCATGGCGGGTTCATCTGCATCGGGCGCACGACCAGGCTGAGCGTGCCGTCGATCCGGGTTTTTCCGGTGTTGTGCAGGCGATGGCGGAGGAAGGTTACCGGCTGGCCATCGCGCTCGATGGCGAACACTTCACTGCGCAGCTCCAGGCCGGGTTGCGGTGACCAGGTGGCGGAGGGCATCGGCTTCCAGCCATCCCGCAGCGCGTGCTGTATCGGCTGTCCTGCCGCGCCAGCGGCGCGGCCGTCAGCACTTCGCCAGATCGGCTGCACCAGTGGCGCGCCCTTGAAGGCTTCCAGATTGCCGTATTCGTCGAAGATCGACTTCTGCCGGCCCGCATGCACGCCCACTGCGGTCCAATAGGTCTGCTGCATCTGCAACGACGCCGGGAACAACGCGCGCTGCGCGCCGCTGGCAGCGATCTGGTAGCGCTTCATCGGCGTCATCACGGCTTTCGGGCCGAGCAGGCGCAGGCGCGCGATCTGCGGTGCAGCGCCGTCCACGCTCAGGCGGAATGTACGTAACGGTTGTGCTGCAGTGGCGGCCAGCCAGCTTTGTCGATGATTGGCCGCTTGTGCATCGTGTGCGAGGTCCTGCCAACGGCCCTGTGCATCCTGCACCTGCAGTCGCGCGGCGCCGCGCGCGCCATCGGCCCAGTCGACGACCAGGCCAGCCGTTGATTGGGCCCGCGGCAGCGTGATCTCGAACGTATGGGATCCATTTGCCCCGGCCGGCATCGCGACGGTGCCGCCGCCTTGCCAGAGCGCCGCTGCCTGCGTTGCATCGATACCGCTGATGCGTGCGCTGAGCGTGCTGTCCAGTGGCTCCATCTCGAAGATCGACACGCCCCAATCGGAGGTGCGCTGCGGGCTGGCCAGCCGCAGGTAGCGTGCCTTCCGCGGCGCGAAGTACAGCGTTTCCACGTCGCCCAGTGAATCGGCCATCGTGTACGCGGTCTGCCACTGCCTGCCATCCAGTGAGGTCTGCAGCGAATAGCCTTCCGGATTGGAGACATCCCAGGTGAGGCGCGCGCCGGCCAGCAGGGTGGGCGCGCCCAGATCGATCTGGAACCAGTGGCCGGGGCTGAAGGCGCCGCCGGTCACGGTCTTCGGGTCGCCGTCGATCAGGTGGCCGATCGCCATCGCCGGTACCTGCTGCGAGGAACTGCTGGCCTGCCATTGGCTGCGCGGGGGGAGGGTCTGTGCCTGTGCGCTGGAGGCCAGGGCGGCCAGCAGCAGGGCGGCGGCAGATCGCCATGGGATAGCTGAGCGGGAGACCTTGGAGCGTTCGGCGCGCAACGTCATTACAGACAGCCTCGCAGGTTCGACCGGAATCGGGCGAGCGCTACGCTAGCAAGGGATGTAATCGGTTACATGACGCACTGCAGCGCCGCAGGCCGCTTCCGTGGTTGACGCAGCCGAGCATGGCTCGGCTCTACATGGCTTCCGGCAGGTCAAACGGCATCCCCCGTTAAAGGCCCACCGTCTCCCACCATCGCGTACCCGCCTGCGGCGCCTGCATGTCCAGTGCTTCGCCCATCATCGGCGTGGCCACCGGCACATTCTTTGCGGCCGCCAATGCCGTGATGCGCTCGAACGGCTGCTGCCATGCGTGCAGGGCCAGATCGAAGGTGCCGTTGTGGATCGGCAGCAGCCACTTGCCGCGCAGGTCCAGGTGCGCCTGCAGGGTCTGTTCCGGCTGCATGTGCACGAACGCCCAGCGCGGATCGTAGGCGCCGGTCTCGATCATGGTCAGGTCGAACGGTCCGTACTTCTCGCCGATGGCCTTGAAGCCATCGAAGTAGCCGGTGTCGCCGCTGAAGAAGATGCGGAAGTCGCCGTCCTGGATCACCCATGACGCCCACAGGCTGCGGTCGCTGTCACCCAGCCCGCGGCCGGAGAAGTGCTGGCCCGGGGTCGCGGTCAAGCGCAGGCCACTGGCTTCAGTCGACTGCCACCAGTCCAGCTGTTCCACCTTGCTGGCGTCCACACCCCATGCAATCAGCTGGTCGCCGACGCCGAGCGGTGCGATGAAGCGCGCGGTCTTGCCGGCCAGCTGCATTACCGCGGCACGGTCGAGATGGTCATAGTGGTTGTGCGAGAGGATCACGCCGGCGATGGGCGGCAGTTCGTCGATGCTGATCGGCGGTGCGTGGAAGCGCGCCGGCCCCATCCACTGCACCGGTGAGGCGCGCTCGGAGAACACCGGGTCGGTCAGCCAGTACTGGCCACGCAGCTTCAGCAGGATCGTGGAGTGCCCAAGCCGGAACAGGCTGCGATCCGGCGCAGCATCCAGGGAGGCGCGGTCCAGCGGCTTCACCGGAATCGGGTGGGCGGGCACGGTCCCCTTGGGCTTGTTGAACAGGAACGTCCACCAGATCTCCGCACCGTCGCGCAGGCCCATCGCCGGACGGGGCAGGGCATTGCGGAACTTGCCGTCGCGGTACTGCGGCGAATCGGGGAAGTCGGGGAGGGACCAGGACTTGCAGAAGGTGTAGGCGGTCACGGCGAGGATTCCAAGCAGGAGGACAAGGAGCAGGCGCTTCATGGGTGACGTCCGCTGGGTACACTGCACAGTGTAGTTTCACATTTTTCAAAAGTACACTACTGGGTGTAAAATGGTGGCGTCCGTTCAGCTATCCGGTTTCCGCCATGCCCCGTGCCCCACAACGCCTGACCGACCGCAAACGCGAGGCCATCGTGCGCGCGGCGGTGGAGGAGTTCCGTGCATCGGGCTACGAGGCGACCAGCATGGACCGCATCGCCGAGGTGGCCGGGGTCTCCAAGCGCACCGTCTACAACCACTTCCCGAGCAAGGAAGCGCTGTTTTCTATGATCCTGGAGGAGCTGTGGGAACGCAGCGTGGCCAGCGACGCACTGCCGTATCGCGCGGACCAGCCGTTGCAGGCGCAGCTGCTGCAGTTGCTGGGCCAGAAGCTGGAACTGCTCAGCGATGCCAACTTCATCGACCTGGCACGGGTGGCGATGGCCGAGGTCATCCACTCACCGGAGCGGGCGCAGGCCATCGTCTGCCGCATGGGCGAGAAGGAAAGTGGCGAGAGTGCGTGGATCCGCGCAGCGATCGCCGATGGCCGGTTGCGAGAGGTTGATCCGGAATTCGCCGGCCACCAGCTGCATGGGCTGGTGAAGAGCTTCGCGTTCTGGCCGCAGGTGACGATGGGGCAGCCACCATTGACCGCGCAGGAACGCGCACGCGTCGCCGAATCGGCGGTGGCCATGTTCCTGGGTTTCTACGCGGTCTAGCTGGCGGCGAAGCGACGGAACTCGTCGGCCGGCAGTGCGGCCGAGTACAGATAGCCCTGGCCGACATCCACGCCCAGCGCGCGCAGGTGCTGTTCCTGCGCCAGGGTTTCGGTCCCCTCGGCCACCACGATCGCGCCGCAGCGGTGCGCGACTTCGACGATGAAGCGAACGATCGACTGCGACTTGGCGTCGGACAGCGTGGCGATCAACGCCTGCTCGATCTTGACCTCGGCGATGGCCAGCTGCGAAAGCAGGATCAGGGTCGAATAGCCCGCGCCGAAATCATCCAGCGACAGGGTGACTCCGGCCGCCAGCAGCTGTGCGATGTTGGCATCGACCAGGTCACGCTCGACGATCTCGGTCCACTCGACGATTTCCAGCCGCAGCATCGCGCCGGGGATGTCGTGCAGCTGCAGCAGTTCCTGCAGGCGCAGGCCGAATTCGGGCAGGCGCAGGGATTCGGCTGACACATTGACTGCGATGGTCAGCGCCGCGCCGTCCTGCCGGCAGTGCTGCAGGAAGTGCACCGCCGACTGCAGCGTGGCCCATTCCAGGTCTGCCAGCCGGCCCTGCCGGCGCAGCAGCGAGATCACCCGCATCGGTGCAATCGGCCGGCCTTCGCCATCGCGCATGCGCAGCAGCGCTTCGGCGCCGACCAGCTGGCGGTCCTGCAGGCGATGCTTGGGCTGGTAGCACAGCGGTGCGTCGCCCTGCTGCAGCCAGCGTTCGAGGGCGAATTCGATCAGGGCGTCGATCTCGCCGTCGCGCTGGATCGGGTCGTCGAAGAACACGACGCCGGATTCGATCGCGCTCAGTGCCACGGTGATCGCGCGGAACGGAAGATGTCCTTCGTCGGCATCAACGGGGGGCTTCAATTCAACCACCGCACAACGGAACAGTGGCCGGAAGCCAGGCCAATCGCGGCCGACCCGATCGGCCAGGTTGCTGGCCAGCTCGGTGATCTGCGGTTGTATGCGCAGTTCGGACAAGGTCATGCCGCGCACCAGGATCGCCAGCGCGGCATCACCGAACTGGTAGACCTCCACGTCGTCCACCGCCAGCGATGGCAGCAACCGGTGGACGTCGGCCGGTGTATCGCGCTGCCACAGGCCGTTGTCCTGCAATGGCCCGTAGCGCAGGCGCAGATCGCGCAGGTTGCCCATCTCGGCCACGATCAGGCAGGCCTTGCCGATGCCGTCGTTGTCGCGCCAGTACCGCTGCAGGCGTTCACCGAGCGCACGCATGTTGGGCAGGCCGCTGATCGGATCGATGCGCAGCCACGCCTGTTCGCGCTGGCGCTGCGCATCGATCTGGGCATCGTTGTAGACCAGTGCGAACACTGCGCCGAGTACCAGCAGCGAGACCGGCAGTGCCAGCACACGCTGGATCGCCAGTTCGGCCACCGGTAATTGATCGGCCCCAATGATCGCCACACCCAGCGCCAGGCCCAGGGCGGTCATCCCGATACGCACGGACCACGCCTGCAGGATCATGCGTGGCGAGAGTTCGTTGAGCATGCGCGGGTGCAGGCGCCTGCGCAGCCAGACGCCGGCCACCATCTGCAACACGGCCTCGAGGCTGGCAGGCAGGAAGAACTGGGTGCCGACGAACTGGTAGCGGGCGAGCAGGGCGGCGGCCAGGCAGGCCAAGCCGCCGCGCCAGCCACCGAGCAGGCCACTGACCAGCAGGATGTCGAAGCCGAGGTGCAGCTTGACCACACCCTGGGTGTAACGGGCCACGAACCAGGAATTGAACAGGTAGATCAGGCCCAGCGCTATGCCGACATACAGGCGCCGTCCTTCAATGGCGTGCCCGGCGCGACGGGTGGCGATCAGCAGCACGCCGATCATGCCGATCACCGCCGTGGCCTGCAGCAGGTACAGCGGCAGGCTGGGCAGGGCGCTGTCCAGGACCTGGGCCGAGACCCGTGAAAGCGCATCCATAGCAGGTTCCCGCCTGTGACCGACGGCCAGTGACGAGCAGGGTAAACCACAGGCGCCTGTGCGGCCACCAAGGGCCAGGCCAAGGTCCCTGCGGTCAGTAGCGCGGGTCGGCGATGGCGGGCAGCACCAGTTCGCGCACGAAGGAGGACGGTGACAGCTGCAGCAGGGTGCGTACCATCGCCACGACATCATGGACCGGCACCAGTGCGCCGTCGCCGCGCGCTGCGGCGTCCGCTACCGGCACTGACAGTGCATCGTCGGTGTTGAGGTAGCCCAGCTGCAGGCTGGTTACCGCCAGGCGCCGATCCCGGAAGCCTTCGCGCAGCGCATCGGCGATGCCGTTGAGCGCGAACTTGGATGCGCCGAACGCCACTTCCGGGCGGCCGCTGCGCGGCAGCGCCGAGGTCGAGCCGGTCAGCACCAGCTGTGGACGTGCTGCGCCCAGTACCCTCGGCAGCAGGCGCCGCAGCAGCACCAGGGTGGCGGTGATGTTGACGTCGACCAGCTGGGCAAGCGCGGCATCGCTTTCGTCGAGGAAGGCGTACTCGTCGCTGAAGGCCGTCTCTTCCCAGATGCCCAGGTTGTGGATGAGCACATCCAGATCGGCCGGCGCCTGCGCTGCGATGTGATTGGCAGCAAGGGTGGGCTGGGACAGATCCGCTTCGATCCACTGCAGGGTGACGCCCTCGGGGCATTCAAGGTCGTGCGGGCGGCTGCGCGAAACGCCGATGACGGTGTCGCCCGCACTGCACAGGCCTTCGACGAACGCTCGACCGAGGCCCCTGCTGGCGCCGATGACCATCAATTTCATGTGGCTTCCTTGTTGTGCTGCGGCGGCCTCAGTCGGCCGCCAGAATGGTGTCCCAATCGGCGAACGCGCGCAGGCCGCTGCGTCCGGCGGTGATGATCGAGGCGGTGTTGTCGAGCTGGCAACGGTATTGCGGCTGCAGCCCGGACGCCCGCGCGGACACGGCCATGGCGTGTACCAGCTGTCGCGCGTGACCGCGACCGCGGGCCTCGGGCAGGGTCAGTACGCCCATATCGGCGAAGGCTGGATCCAGGCTCCAGGGGTACATGCTTCCCGCAGCGACCAGGCGCTCGCCGTCGAAGGCACCGAACACCTGCCAGTGATCCAGCTCGACCCATGCGGCATCGAGATCGTCCTCGCTGGCGGTGGCCTGGAACGCGTTGAACGCTGCCGCGTCGGTCGCGCCGAGGCGGCGGATATGTGGTGGGGCAGGGTGTTCGGCGAGGGCGGCGAGTGTTGCGGTGGGGAAGTAGAAGACACGATCCGCGCCGTGCGTATGCTGGCCGAGCTGCTGCAAGCGCTGTTGCAGCTGCGCCAGTGTCCAGTGCGGTTGCGCACGCAGTTGCAGGCGAGCGGCCAGGGCAGGACGCAACAGCGCTCGGGCGGGGCCCGCGACCGGCTGTAACAGCATGCCGTCCTCACCCTCATCGACATCATCGCTGCACGCCAGGAGCAGCTGCGGCCCCTGCTGCAACGTGCGCTGGCCGGCGAACAAGCGCTGCCAGGCAGCATCGATCAACGGGGAAATCGCATCATCCATGACAAACGGTTCGCTCAGTGTCGGGGCAGTTCAACCTGCAGGCCTGCGGCCTTCCATTCGGGATAGCCGGCGGCCAGTCGCTGCGCGCTGAGGCCGGCTTCGCGCAGCATCATCACTGCATCGTTGGACAGCACGCAGTAGGGCCCGCGGCAGTACGCGACAATGTGGACGGCGCGCGGCAGTTCGTCCATCCGCGCGTGCAGTTCCGTAGCGGGAATGTTCAGCGCGCCGGGCAGGTGCCCCAGATCGAATTCCTCGCGCGGCCGCACGTCCAGCAGTACCACGCTGTCGCGTTGCTCCAGCAGCTGCTCGACGGTCAGCCCTTCCAGTGCATCGCGGCGCTGCAGGCTGTCGGTGAGGACGCCCTGCATTTCGCTGCGCTGGTGGTCGGCATAGTCGCGCAGCGCGGCCAGCAGGTTGGCCAGTGGGCCGTCAGCGCTGCGGTAGAGGATGCGCTTGCCGTCACGGCGGGTCTGCACCAGGCCGGCACGACGCAGCTGCTGCAGGTGCTGGGAGGTATTGGCCACCGACAGGCCGCTCAGTTCGGCCAGGCGCTCGACCGCACGCTCGCCCTGGGCGATGTGCTCCAGCAGGGCCAGGCGGTGCGGGTGGCCCAGGGTGCGGGCGATCTCGGCCAGCGCTTCCAGCGCGGACGGCGGCAGCTCGGTTGCAGCGTTCATGCCGGGCACGCTAGCATCGCTCTATCATTCAAGCAAATAATTGAAGGTAAGCGGAATGAGTGGCTGGGCGACGACATTGGTGATCGATGCGGTAGTGATCGGCGTGGGCGCGACCGCGCTGATGGATCTGTGGGCGTTGCTGCAGTGCAGGCTGCTCGGCATTCCGTCGCTGGATTTTGCGATGGTCGGCCGCTGGCTCGGCCACCTGCGGCGTGGGCGCTTCCGCCATGAGGGCATTGGTCGTTCGCTGCCGGTGGCCGGCGAACGCGCGCTGGGGTGGACCGCGCATTACGTGATCGGTGTGGTCTTCGCCGTGTTGTTGCTGGCCGTGGTCGGGAACGGTTGGGTGCAGGCACCGACCCTGTGGCCGGCGCTGGCCTTCGGCATTCTCAGCGTTGCCGCGCCGTTCTTCATCCTGCAGCCGGGCATGGGCGCCGGCATTGCCGCTTCGAAGACCCCGGCGCCTGGCAAGGCGCGGCTGCGCAGCCTGGTGGCACACAGCGTGTTCGGCGCAGGCATGTACCTTTCCGCGCTGCTGTTGGCCGGGGTCCGTGCAGGATGAGCGAGAATCCGTAGGGTCACCGGCAACAGGAACATCCCCGCATGGAAGCACCCGATCCCTTCACTGATGGCATGCCGCTGCCGTGGGCGTGGCGGGAAACATTGGCCGATGCGCGCATCGAGCGACAGTCGATCGGCGTATCGCGCGCAGACGTCGCCCGTGTGCATCGCCCGGGACAGGCTGATGCCTTCCTGAAATCGGAAGTGATCGATGCCTTCAGTGAGCTGGGCGATGAGATCGCGCGCCTGCGCTGGCTGCAGGCGCAGGGCCAGCCGGCACCAACGGTAATTGCCACCGCCGAAGAAGCGGGCCGGCGCTGGTTGCTGATGAGCGCGCTGCCCGGCCGCGACCTGGCCTCGTCGCCTGAGCTTCCGCCCCAGCGCCTGGTGGAACTGCTGGCCGATGCGCTGCGGGGCCTGCATGCCATACCTGTGGCGGCCTGTCCGTTCGACCAGCGGCTGGCCTCGCGCCTGCAGGCCGCGCAGGCACGGGTCGAGGCGGGCCTGGTCGACGCCGATGACTTCGATGACGAGCGCCTGGGGCAGAGCGCACAGCAGGTGTTCGCCGAACTGCGCGCTACCCGGCCCAATCACGAGGATCTGGTGGTCAGCCACGGCGACGCCTGCCTGCCGAACCTGCTGGCAGCCGAAGGCCGTTTCAGCGGTTTCATCGACTGTGGCCGGCTGGGTGTGGCCGATCGCTACCAGGATCTGGCGCTCGCCGCGCGCAGCCTGGTCCACAACTTCGGCGACACGCGCTGGGTCGCGCCGCTGTTCCGGCGCTATGGCGTTGTGCCCGACGAACGGCGGCTGGCGTTCTACCGTCTTCTCGACGAGTTCTTCTGAAACCTCGGAGGGCAGCGTAGGCAGGGCTGAACGGTGCCCTGCCGGCGGACCCGGGCGCCCTTAAAAGTGGACGAACGTTCGTTCACTATTTGTGGCATGAACCGAGCCGACCGCAACGAGCAACGCATCGCGCAGATCCTGCAGGCCGCCCTGCAGTGCTTTCTCGTGAAGGGCTTCCACCAGACCAGCATGCGTGACATCGCGCAGGCGGCCGGCGTCAGCCTCGGCAATCTCTACAACCACTTCCCGGGCAAGGAGGCGATCATCCTTGCGGTGGCCGTGGCCGAAGGCGAGGAACTGGCACCGTTGCTGCAGCGACTGGCCGCGTCCGATGGCGAGCGCGCACGGGTGCTGGTTTTCCTTCAGGACTTCCACGCACTGTGCCGGCAACCGGAGTGGGCAACGCTCGCCGTCGAAGTGCTGGCCGAGAGCGCACGCAATCCGGCCGTGGCCGAGGCATTTGCGGCCAATCGCAGGCAATTGCAGGCGACGCTGGCCGAAGCCCTGCAGCAGGTGGCACGGCGCGAACGTCGGCGCCCCGTGCTGGCCCCGGCACTGCAGGCACAGGTGCTGCTGGATGCCATCGAAAGCGATGCCCTGCGCCGAGGGCTGGGCGAAGCCGGGGGCACCGATGAGGCATCGCTGGATCTCGGCCTGCTTGCGCTGCTGCTGGGCGCACGCGCATGAGCGCCGTCGACCGGCGACTGCACGGCGTTGATCTGGCGCGTTACCTGGCCTTGGCCGGCATGGTGCTGGTCAACTTCCGCCTGGCGATGGCCGTGCCGGCAGAGGGCGCCGGATGGTTGGCAGGCGTCTTCCACTTTCTGGAAGGCAAGGCTTCGGCGACGTTCGTTACGCTGGCCGGGTTGGGCCTGGTACTGGGCACGCATCGGCAGGGTTGGTGGCCGGCCAGTGTGCAGACCTGGCGGCGCGCACTGTTCCTGCTGGTGCTGGGCCTGCTCAACCTGACGCTGTTCCCGGCCGATATCCTGCATTACTACGCGGTGTATTTCGCGCTGGCCGTGCTGTGGCTGCGGGCCTCGCCGCGGGTGTTGCTGGCCAGCATCGTGGGGATCGCGGCCTGTTCGTTCTGGGCGTTGCTGCACTGGGACTACAGCCAGGGATGGAACTGGCAGACGCTGGAATACGCCGGTCTGTGGCAATGGCCGGGCGCGGCCCGCAACCTGCTGTTCAACGGGTTCCATCCGCTGCTGCCGTGGCTGTGCTTCTTCCTGCTGGGCATGCTGCTGGCGCGGCTGCAACTGTCGCAACCGCGGGTCCAGCGCGCGCTGCTGGTGCTGGGCCTGATGCTGATCGTGGCTGGACATGGCGTGCAGTACCTTGCGCAGGGAACGCCCTGGCAGGCGTGGCTGGGAACGCAGCCGATGCCACCGGGACCGGCCTACGTACTCACAGGCGCGGGCGCGGCCTGCAGTGTCATTGCCGCCTGCCTGTGGCTGACGCGTGTACGACCGGGTGACTGGCTGGAACCGTTCACCGCGGCCGGGCGCATGACCCTGACCCTGTACGTCGGCCATATCCTGCTGGGCATGGGCACGCTGGAAGGCCTGGGCCTGCTTGATGGCAGCGCGTCGCTCGCGTCGGTGCTGCTGTGGGCATTGTTGTTCCTGATGCTGGCCACGGGCGCAGCGTGGCTGTGGTCCTGGCGGTTCGCGCGGGGCCCATTGGAAGCGGTGATGCGACGCGTCGCCGGCTAGCACTTTGGTCGCGCAGGCACGATGTTGTGACGGACATGTCTGTGTCGCGGCCCGCGCATCTGCGATAGTGGCGGCAGGTAATACTCTCCGCTTGCATCCATGTCATTCGCTTCGGCGCAGCATCTCGGCGAAGTCCTTCAGCAGTCCTATGGCATCACCGCCAATGCCGTGGTGCCACGCCCGGTTGGCGCCGATGCCAACGCCAGTGTGTATCGCATCGATGCACGGCGCGGGCAATGGTGGTTGAAGTGCCGCAGTTACCAGGTTGCCCCTGCCGTCTGGGACACCCTGCATTGGCTGCGCGGCACGCTGGGCATCGAGGAAATCGTCGCGCCCTGGCCGGCCCTGACCGGTGGAGCGTCAGTGCAGCGCTGGGGCCTGCAGTTCACCCTGTTCCCGTATGTGGAAGGCCAGTCCGGCTTCGAGGCGGCGTTGAGCCGCACGCAGTGGCAACGATTGGGCGAGGTGCTGCGGCGCCTGCACGAGGCGTGCCCGCCACCGGCGCTGCAGGAGGCGCTGCCGAGCCTGCGGATGGAAACCGCGGCGCTTGATACGGTCGGGCAATGGCTGGCCGGCGAGGGCCTGGCGGCCGCCAGGGATGGGCTGGGCCGCGCCTTCGTATCCGTCTGGGACCAGCAGCATGCGCGCATCGCGGCGCTGCATGCGCAGGCACTGCAGCTGCACGCGGCGTTGCAGGATGTCCCGGTGCGGCTGCACCTGTGCCACACCGACCTGCATGCCGGCAATCTGCTGATGGGCAATGACGGCAGCCTGCACCTGATCGATTGGGATGGCCTGTCGCTGGCCCCGCGCGAGCGCGACCTGATGTTCATCGGTGGCGCGGTCGGTGGGCGCTGGGGGCGCGAGAACCCGTTGGGATTCGAGGAAGGCTATGGCAGTGACCGCGGCGATCCACGCTGGATCGCCTGGTACCGGCACTGGCGCATCCTGCAGGACCTGATCGAGTTCCAGCAGGTCCTGCTGGGCAGTGATGGAGAGGACCGTTCGCCGCAGCTGCGCCGGCAGTCGCTGCACTATCTGAGCGAGCAGTTCGCACCGGGCAATGTATTCGACGCGGCCGAGCGGGTGTATCGCGCGCTGTAGATCCCACGCCATGCGTGGATGGCAGTTCCTACGATGAACCCTCACGCTGCGCGGCGGGTCGGGCATGGCCCAAATCTACAGGGGCGCGCGGTGTCTGCGCGGGGTGTGGATCTACTCTGCGGGCTTGGCCGCTGCAGAGGCGGCTGCGCTGGCGGCGCGGCGCGACAGTACGGCCTCGCGGTGGGCAATGTAGGCGTTGGCGGCGAGGATGATGCCGGCGCCGATGATCGTCCAGCGGTCCACGCTTTCGTTGAACAGCAGCCAGCCGAACAGCGTTACCAGCGGCAGCTGCAGGAAGCTGATCGGGGTCAGCGCCGAGACTTCACCCAGGCGCAGCGCCCGCGTCCACAACAGCTGGCCGATGGTGCCGAGCACGCCGGTGGCCAGCAGCCACAGCCAGGCCACGCCGCTCGGCCAGACCCAGACGAACAGCGCCGGAAGCAGCGACAGCGGCACCCAGAACACGTAGGTGTAGAGCACCACGGTATCGGCGCTGTCGACGCGGGTGAGCTGCTTGATCTGGATCGCCACCAGCGAACTGAGCACCGCGGCGGCCACGGCGACCAGGCTGCCCGCGGTGAAGCCGGCGGTACCGGGTCGCACGATCACCAGCACACCGATGAAGCCGACCACGACCGCGGCCCAGCGGCGCACGCGCACGGTTTCACCCAGCCACAGCACGGCGGCAATGGTGACGAACAGCGGCGTGGAGTACGACAGCGACACCGCCTGCGCCAACGGCAGGTGGCCCAGTGCCCAGAACGCGCACAGCATCGAGCCCAGGCCAATCGCACTACGCACGAAATAGCGCGGCAGCTGCTGCGTCTTCAGCGGCGCACGGCCCGGCCGCAGCAGCATCGGCAGCAACGCCAGCAGGCCGAAGGCATTGCGGAAGAACGCCACTTCCTGGGTCGGAACGTAGCGTGTGGCATAGCGGATCGCTACCGCCATCAGGCCGAACGCCATCGTACTGCCGAGCATCAACAGCGCCGCCCGCATCGGAGTGGCGCCGGGGGAGAGGGCGAGAGTGTTCACCACTGTGCGCCGAGCAGGCGGGGCTCCGGTTCGATCGGCACGCCGAACTTCTCCAGCACCGAGGCCGAGATGCGGCGCGCCAGCGCCAGCAGTTCAGCGCCGCTGGCATTGCCGTGGTTGACCAGCACCAGCGCGTGGCTGGGAGCCACGCCGGCATCGCCGTCGCGGAAGCCCTTCCAGCCGCAGGATTCGATCATCCAGGCCGCCGAGACCTTGCGCTTGTCGTCCTGCTCGGCCGGGAACACCGGCAGGTCGGGGAAATGCTGCAGCAGCACGTCGACCTGCTCCAGCGGCAGCACCGGGTTCTTGAAGAAGCTGCCGGCATTGCCGAGTACCTCCGGGTCGGGCAGCTTGCGGCGGCGGATCGCGATCACCGCATTGGCCACGTCCACCGCGCCCGGCAGCACCACGCCCTGCGCCTGCAGCTCTTCGCGGATGCCGGCGTAGTCCATGCGCAGATCGTGCAGCAGTGGCAGTTTCAGTTCGATGGCGGTGATCAGGTAGCGATCGGGCTGTTGCTTGAACACGCTGTCGCGGTAGGCGAAACCACACTGTTCGTTATCCAGGCGCACCCAGGCCTGTTCCTGGCAGTCCCAGGCTTCGACCGCCTGGATGAACTCGCCGACCTGCGCGCCATAGGCGCCGATGTTCTGGATCGGTGCGGCACCGGCGGTGCCGGGAATCAGCGCCAGGTTTTCCAGGCCGGACAGGCCTTCCTGCAGCGACCACATCACCAGGCCATGCCAGGGCACGCCGGCGCCGGCGCGGATCACGGCATGGTCGGCGCGGTGTTCAAGGAAACTGATGTCGCGGTTGCCGAACACCAGCACGGTACCGGGCAGGTCCTCGGCGATCAGGACGTTGCTGCCGGCACCCAGCACCAGCAGTGGGCCGTTGGCCACCTCGGGCAGTGCCAGCACCTCCGGCAGCAGCGCGGCATCGTGCAGTTCCAGCAGCTGTTCCGCATTGGCCTGCACGTGGAAGGTGTTCAGTCCCTGCAGCGGCGCATTTTGGGTGAGCGTCCAGCGCAGCGGGGCGTTGCCGTCGATGGTGTCCATGGGCGCGCTCACAGTGGGGCCACCGCGCCGCGGCTGGGCGCTTCGCGGCGGCGACGGATCGCCTCCACGCATTCGGAAACCAGCGCCGGTCCACGGAAGATCAGGCCGCTGTAGCACTGCACCAGCGCGGCACCGGCCGCCATCTTGGCCACGGCATCGGCACCGGACAGGATGCCGCCGACGCCGACCAAGGGCACCGACTCGGGCAGGCGCGAGCGCAGGCGGCGCAGCACCAGCGTGGACTGCTCCAGCACCGGCGCACCGGACAGGCCACCGGCCTCGTTGGCCAGCGGATCGCCGGCCACCTTGCTGTGGTCGATGGTGGTGTTGGTGGCGATCACGCCGTCCACCTGCAGCTCGCCCAGCACGCGGGCGGCGGCATCGATGTCGCGCTCGCTGAGGTCCGGCGCCACCTTCACCAGCATCGGTACGCGGCGGCCGTGGCGGGCCGCGAGCTCTTCCTGGCGGTCACGCAGCAGGCTGACCAGCTGGCGCAGCGCGGTTTCTTCCTGCAGTTCACGCAGGCCGGCGGTGTTGGGCGAGGAAATGTTGACAGTGATGTAGTCGGCCAGCGCGTACACCTTGTCCAGGCAGGCGATGTAATCGTCCACGGCCTGTTCGTTGGGGGTGTCCTTGTTCTTGCCGATGTTGATGCCGAGCAGGCCGCGGCGGTTGCGCGCGCGCTCGACGTTGCGCACCAGTGCGTCCACGCCTGCATTGTTGAAGCCCATGCGGTTGATGATCGCGTTGTGTTCCGGCAGGCGGAACAGGCGCGGCTGCGGATTGCCGGCCTGCGGGCGCGGGGTGATCGTGCCGATTTCGACGAAGCCGAAGCCGAGCGCGAACAATGCATCGATGTGCTCCCCGTTCTTGTCCAGGCCGGCGGCCAGGCCGACCGGGTTGGGGAACGTCAGCCCGAACACCGTGCTGGGCATCGGCGCGATGCGTGCGGCCAGCAGCGGCGTGGTGCCGGTGCGATAGGCCAGGTCCAGTGCGGACAGGCCGAGGCCGTGGGCGCGCTCGGCGTCGAGCGAGAACAGGAAGGGGCGGGCAAGCGAATACATGCGTCGGTTCAGTCCAGCGTGCCGAGGAAGGCTCGGGTTCGATATTCAAAAGCAACCTGGCCGTCGACCGCGTGGGCGGCGAACAGGTGCTGCAGAGCGTCGATCATCGGTGCGTGGCGCGGATGACCGGGTTGAGGGGCGTAGGAGGAGGACAGCAGGCGCCCGCGCAGGGCGTCGAAGTCCAGGTGCTGCACGTTCGGCAGCTCCACCCTGCCGCGCAGGCCAGCGCCGAACCAGGCCTGCATGGTGGCGTCGTCCTGGTAGCGCTCGGCCACGGCGGTGTAGTCGGTGCCGTAGTCCAGCAGCAGCTGTTCGTACCCGATCAGGAACGGGCTCGCATCGAGCAGGCGAGAATTCCAGTAGATGAGGGCCTGGCCGCCGGGGCGCAGGATGCGCTGCCACTCGGCGCGTACCGCCACGGTGTCGAACCAATGGAAGGCCTGCGCGACGCTGACCAGATCGATGCTGGCATCGTCCAGCGCGGTGGCCTCGGCGCGGCCGTCCACCGCACGGAACTGCGGGTACTGCGGTGCCAGCCATTCTTCGGCCGCGCCCCGCATGGCCGCATTGGGCTCAACCGCGACAACAGGATGGCCGCTGGCCAGGAACAGGCGGCTGGAAATGCCGGTACCGGCGCCGATGTCAGCCACACGCGCCTGCTGGCTGACACCCATCGGGCCATGCAGCCACTCCAGCAGCGCGGGTGGGTAGTCGGGCCGGTAGCGGACGTAGTCGGCGACGCGGCTGCTGAAGCGTTCAGTGCTGTCGGAGGCGGTCATGGCGTCAGTTCGACACCGCCGCCAGCCACGCCAGGCCGCCGAAGAACAGGATGAAGACCACGATGGCGGCAAGTGCCGCGCCGACCATGACCCAGCCCAGCACCAGGCCGGTGACGGCCAGGCCATCGCCTTCCAGTTCGTGCGGGCGGCGGCGGATTTCGGCGCGGGCCATGTGGCCGGTGATGATGGCGACGATGCTGGCCACGAAGGGCAGGACGGTCCAGCTGGCGATGCCCATGACCAGGCTGACCACGGCCAGGGCGCTTGTCTGTCGGGGTGCCACGCTCATCGGGGTCCTCCTTGGCAGTGTGCACATGATAGTGCCTCTGCCCCGGCAATCCCATGCCCGGCGGATGGGATGGCAGGCGTCGACCCTGGCCGACGAATGGGATTTCGGCCCTGGTAGGCGTCGACCTTGGTCGACGAAAGGGATTTCGGCCTTGGCAGGCGTCGACCTTGGTCGACGAAAGGCATGCCAACCAGGGTTGGCGGCTACCGAAGTGCCGGTATCAGCCCATCAACACCTGGCCGCCATCCACATTGAGCACGCTACCGGTGACCCAGCGCGCCAGCGGCGAGCACAGGAACAGGGCGGCGTCGGCGATCTCGCGCGGGTGGCCGAAGCGGCCGAACGGAATCTTCGCCAGGGTGCCGTGGTACAGCGCAGGGTCCTCGACGCGGCGACGGTCCCAGAGGCCGTCATCGAACTCGATCGAGCCCGGGGCGATGGCATTGACCCGGATCCGGTCCTTGGCCAGCGCCAGCGCCTGTGACGTGGTGTAGTGCGAAAGCGCCGCTTTGGCCGCAGCATACGGCGCGCCACCGGGGCGCGGCTGCTGCGCGGCAATCGACGACAGATTGAGGATGCAGGCGTCGCTGGAGGCACGCAGCCATGGCAGTGCCAGGCGCGAGGCACGCACGGCCGCCATCAGGTCGATCTGCAGGCTGGCCGCCCAGCCGTCCTCGTCGTCGGCCATGCCGTAGCCGGTGGCATTGTTGACCAGTACATCGATACCGCCGAGGGCATCGGCAGCGGCCTGCAGCCAGGCCTGGATCTGGCCGGGATCGGCCAGATCGGTGGAAAACGCGTGCAGTTCGAAGCCCTGCGCCCGTGCATCGGCACGCAGGGCATCCAGGCCGGCCTGGCCGCGGGCGCAGACCGAGACCTGTGCGCCGGCGCCGGCAAAGGCCAGCGCCATTTCACGGCCAATGCCCTTGCTGCCGCCGGCGATGAGCACGCGGCGGCCGCTGAAATCGAGGGTCGGAGCCCCTGCGGGGATCCGACCCCTCGCTGGGGCCAGATCCCCGGAGGGGCTCTGGCCCACGGACGTGTCCGCGTCGTTTGCCATCACAGGTCGAACTTGATGCCCTGGGCCAGCGGCAGCGAATCCGAATAGTTGATGGTGTTGGTCTGGCGGCGCATGTAGACCTTCCACGCATCCGAACCGGACTCGCGGCCACCGCCGGTGTCCTTCTCGCCACCGAAGGCACCGCCGATCTCCGCACCGGACGTGCCGATGTTGATGTTGGCGATGCCGCAGTCGCTGCCGGCGGCCGACAGGAACTTCTCGGCAGTCTTCAGGTTCTGGGTGAAGATCGAGGACGACAGGCCCTGCGGCACGCCGTTCTGCATGTCGATGGCTTCATCGAGGGTGTCGTACGGCATCACGTACAGGATCGGCGCGAAGGTCTCGTGCTGGACCACGGCGTCGCTGTTCTTCAGGCCGGAGACGATGGCCGGCAACACGAAGTTGCCCGGGCGGTCGATGCGGCTGCCACCGGTTTCGATGGTGCCGCCGGCCGCCTTGGCCTGGGCGATCGCATCGAGGAACTGCTGCACGGCGCCTTCGCTGTTCAGCGGGCCCATCAGGTTGGCCGCATCGGTCGGGTCGCCGATCTTGCCTTCCACCTGCTTGTAGGCCTTGACCAGGGTGGCCAGCACATCGGCGTAGATCGAACGATGCACGATCAGGCGGCGGGTGGTGGTGCAGCGCTGGCCGGCGGTGCCGACGGCGCCGAACACGATGCCCGGCACGGCCAGCTTCAGGTCGGCGGTTTCGTCCAGGATGATGGCGTTGTTGCCGCCGAGTTCCAGCAGGCAGCGGCCGAGGCGGCGCGCGACCTTCTCGTTGACGGTGCGACCGACCTGGGTCGAGCCGGTGAAGCTGATCAGCGGCACGCGGCGGTCATCGACCATCTTTTCCGACAGCGCGGTGCCGGCATCGTTGATCAGGAAGAAGATGTCCGGGAAGCCGGCTTCGCGCAGGGCGTCGTTGCAGATCTTCAGCGAGGCGATGGCGGTCAGCGGCGTCTTGTTGGACGGCTTCCAGATGCACACGTCGCCACAGATGGCGGCCAGGAACGAGTTCCAGCTCCACACCGCCACCGGGAAATTGAAGGCCGAGATGATGCCGACCAGGCCCAGCGGGTGGTACTGCTCGTACATGCGGTGGCCGGGGCGCTCGGAATGCATGGTGTAGCCGTACAGCATGCGGCTCTGGCCCACGGCGAAATCGGCGATGTCGATCATCTCCTGCACTTCGCCATCGCCTTCCGGCTTGCTCTTGCCCATTTCCAGGGCAACCAGCGAACCCAGGGCGTCCTTGTGCCTGCGCAGTGCTTCACCGCACAGGCGCACGGCTTCACCGCGGCGCGGGGCCGGCGTGGTACGCCAGACCTTGAAGGCTTCCTGGGCGCGGGCCACGACGGTCTCGTACTCGGCCTCGGTGGTCGCGCGGACCTGCGCGATCGGCTCGCCTGTGGTCGGGTTGACCGGGGTGATCAGCTCACCGCTGGTCGCGCTCGACCACTCCCCGTTGCCCAGGTACGTGCCAGCGTTGATCGCGTCCAGGCCAAGGGACTTGAGCAGCTCGGAAGACATGCAGACTCCTGTATTTCGTTACGTTGTTTGGCGCCATCGCGGGCAGGTGGGGGACGCGATGAACTGAATCGCCGATGGTAGCAGAGCGCCCCGGCCGGCCATGGTGCAACGCGCCAGCCAGGCCTGGCCGAACATGAATGCTTGGAGGGCAGGGCACGTTGCCTGTAAACTTCCCGGCTGCATGGCCCCGTAGCTCAGCTGGATAGAGCGTCCCCCTCCTAAGGGGAAGGTCGCCCGTTCGAATCGGGCCGGGGTCACCAGAATCAATGGAACAGGGCGAGCGGCGTCGTCGGGCTTGAATGGGTCTACTTCGGACGGACCGGGATGATGGGTTTCACCGTGACAACCCCGCTGCCACCTCCTCCGCAGCTTCCATAGCAGCCTCCGCCAGGGTTAAATCCGCCAGTTCCACCAGCACCTCCGCCGCTGCCACCGCCGGCACCTCCACCGCCACGGCTGGGCGGCTGCTGAGTTCCCGGCAGGGGCTGGACGCAAGGGCTTCCAGTGAGGCAAGTAACAGCGGCTTCTTCGACGGACCCGTCACCCCAGGTCACCTTGATCCTGCTGCCGACAGGCAAAGACGCAATGCCATGCGTGATTCGGTACATGCCCGCCAAACCGACAAGGCCGGTGCGTCGCAGCTCCACCATTTCGTAGGCGGACAAATTCTGCGCAACTGCAACCTGGTTATACGGATACGAACTGGCGTTGATCGATACTGTTGCAGCAACGGCGGCAAAGGCCGTGAAAACCAGCCCGGCGATACTCCACTTCGTTCTTCCGGAGATTCGATTCACTGCGGCGTCCTTTTCAAGATGGCTTCTTCCCAACTGCTCTGTTTACTTCTCCTATTGCTCTATCAAGCGACTCTTGCTGTCCAGCAGGAACCACCCTGCTCCTGACGGCGCCTTCAAAATTCTCTGATCCGCACACGCCCGAATTGACACATAGTGAATCCATGCGGAATGAGCCGGCTCCGCAATCTGCCCCCATTCGGCAGGCGACGATGCCCCAGGCATAGTTGGCGTATGGACCCGTAGCGCTTGCATTGAAGGCACCGAGATCGGTTCCCTCTGGCGCGAGCGCTAGCAGATCTCCCAGTGCAAAAATTGCCTCCGGGTCTGCAGAATTGACCGCATCGCGTGCCAGTAGCTGATAGTCACCAGGTTTGAGGCTGGTCCACTTGCTGGATGCCATGTAAATCCTGGCGTAAGGATCGCCGTGATCTGCCGCGCGTTCAAACCATTTTGTATAGTGCTCTTCGAGTATCACGTCGCCGCCGTCAACGACCGAGCAGGTCGCTGCGAAGCGCTTCTTGATGTCATCGTATGCGCCTTGCGTTTTCCCGCTGAGGCGCGCGTATGCGTCCAACGTCGCATACATGTTCGAATGGGAAATGCTGAAAACGGAGCAATGCTGATAAATCTGCCCCAGCTTGCGCTGTGCTGCTACGTCCCCGGCTTCTGCACGTGAACGAAGTTCAAGAAATCCGGCTGCTGCATCCTGTGTGTTGGAACTCAACTCAGGACCTGTGAGGGATGAGGCGGTATGGCTAGAGTTGGCCTGATCCTTGGAGTTTGGCTGATTGGTTTGAGAATCAGGTTTGCGCTGTTGTGTGTCCGCTTTGGTTGGGACATACCAAAAACTGACTCCCGCCAAGACGATCAGTATCAATGCAGAGAAGCTCAGGACTTTGACTCGTGGAGACATGGCGTTCCTTCATGACCGATCAGCGCGGTACGCGTGCAGGGATTGTCACGGTGCCCAATCAGGGGCTGGGCTCCGACCGCCGCGCACTTTGGCAGGTCCCATGCCTACAAAACGGGATGGGGCGACGCTCCCCCCATCAGGCCATAGGTCTAGTTCAGTATTTGTTTATGTACTGGACGCTGAGTGGAAGCCTGGACACGCCTAATCCTGGTTCAGGCCGAGCCCCACCTTCGCTGGGGTGGATCTTTGACGATAGAGGGCACTTGTTCGAATCGGGCCGGGGGCGCTATTGCATGCACCGCGCGTGATGCCCCTTCGCGCAGGCTACAGAGCAACTCCAGGCCTCGCAGCACCTCCGCCACGTGCGCCTGCTCTTCGCCTCGCAACCCAAGCAGCGGCTGCGGCAGGCAGTCGTAACTGCACAGGCCCATCAGTGCCGCCGCGCATGCCATGACGCGGACGCCGCCGAAGCGGTTGTACAGCGCCCAGAGCGGCGCCGCCGGATCCCGAGGGCAGAAGGAAAAGAGGGGTTGTCAGGTGTGGCGGCGGTGGACGATCGGCATTGCTTATTGCCCTGGTACAAAATTCAAGCGCTGCCGTGCAACGTGATCCGGCCGCCGGGATCGCGCACCATGGCGGCCATCCTTCCTTGCGCGCACGCCATGAGTGAGTACCTTCGCCCCGTGCAGCCTCCGCACTTCGCCGCCATCGGCGCGTGGCTGGATTCGGCCAGCGCAACCCGGCGCTGGGCCGGTCCCGGCGTGGCGTATCCGCTCGTGCCGGACGCATTCGCGCACGCACTGCAACTGCAGCAGCGCCCGGGCTGGGTGCTGCTGGATGCGCATGGCCACTGCCTTGGTTTCGGCCAGTACTGGCCAACGACCTCCGGCACGCTGCACCTGGGCCGCATCATCGTTTCGCCGCGGGCACGCGGGCGTGGACTGGGACGTGTACTGATGCAGGCGCTGATGGCGCAGGCGTTGCAGTCGCCCGGGGCGGAGCGGCTGACCCTGCGTGTCTATCGTGACAACGTCGCGGCGGTGACCCTGTACCGCGACCTGGGCTTTCAGCCGATGGAAGACGCTTCGACGCCGGAACTGCTGTTCATGCAGCACCGTGCCGGCTGAGTGGTGATCACGCGCGCAGCACGGAAGCCTGTTGCGCCTGCCATTGCTCGCGGGTGATGCGGCTGATGTGTTCGGTGCGGTAGTCGCCGAGGAAGCTGTTGAACTTGTTCACTTCGGTATGGTGATGCTGGAAACCGCATTTGCTCTGTACGCTCAGGGACTGCAGGTTGTCGGCGAAGTAGCCGCACCACAGTGCGTCCAGGCGCAGGCCGAGGAAGGCGTGCCGCATCACTTCGCGCACTGCTTCGGGCACCAGGCCGCGCCCCCAGTACGGTACGCCGATCCAGTAGGCGATCTCGCCTTCGCGCTCGCCGATCTCGAAGTTGCTGTCGGCACCGATCAGGATGCCGACGCAGCCGATGGCGCGGCCATCTTCGCGGCTCTGCAGGGCATAGACCTCCGGCCGGTTGAACACGGTGCGGATGATCCCGGTACTTTCCTCGACGCTGGTGTGGGCTGGCCATCCGGCGATGGGCCCGACGCGCAGGTCGCGGGCGTATTCGTACAGGTCGGCGGCGTCGGTGTCGCGCCAGGGGCGCAGGATCAAGCGTTCGGTATGCAGCGGCATGGCCGTTCCAGGGGCAGGGAGAGAGCGCACAGGCTAGGCCGCGTCGGGCGGAGGGCACAGGGCGGGACCTTGATGGTTTCGGTACTTTTCACAACTCCCCGGCGTTGCCCGGTATGCTGTGCCGCGGAATGCAGCCGGATCGGCCAATGGACCGCATACCCCAGCTTCTGGATCAGGACGAATCGATGCGCCTGGAGGTCAGTACGCTGGCGGAGGGGCAGGGGGTTCCGCTGTCGTTCGGGCACGCGTATCTGGCGGTACTGGTGTGCGTGTCCGGGCGTGCGCGCTTCGCACTGAACTTCCGTGAGGTGGCGGTGCAGCGGCACGACGTGCTGGTGCTGGCCGAGGACACGCTGGCGCTGCTGCGGAAGCGATCGCGTGGCTTCCTGGCGGTGGTCTGCCTGATGCCGAAGGCGCTGGCGTCGGAGGTGGCCTACGTACTGCCCAACGCGCTGTTCAAGTTCCTGCATGAGCATCCCCATTGCGTGCCGTCGCCGCTGGAGGTGCCGCTCCTGCAGGGCTGGCTGCAGCAGCTGATGGACGCGCAACATACTGGGGGCCGCTATCGGCACGTGATGCTGCGCAATCTACTGCAGACCTTTTTCCTGAAATTCGCCACGCTGTTGCCGGCACAGAAGGGGGCCGCAGCGTCGGTCAGCCGGCGCGAGCGCCTGGCCTGGAATTTCTGGGAACTGGTCGGCCAGCGCAGTACCCGCCAGCGCGACGTGCAGTCTTATGCCGATGCGTTGTGCATCACGCCGTTCTATCTTTCACAGCTGACCCGCGAGTGCTTCGGTGAAACACCCAAGGCGTTGATCGACCGCCAGGTGGTGCTGGAGATCAAGGCGCTGCTGAGCTACAGCGAGCTGCCGATCGGGCGCATCGCCGAGCGATTGTGCTTCGAGGATGCGTCCTACCTGTGCCGCTACTTCCGGCGGCACACCGGGCAGTCGCTGACCGGCTACCGCCGTGCGGGGCAGGGTGGCGCTGGTGGGATACGAACAGCGGTGCCGGCACTTCGGACAGCAGATCCTCGGTAACCCCGCCGAGCATGCGTTCGACCACGCAGTCGCGGCGGTAGGGCCCCGGCACCCGTAGATCGGCTTCGCCAGGCCTGGCGAAAGGTCAATCCTGCTTCAACAGCTCGACCAGCTGGCGCAGGCGATAGGGCTTGGGCAGGAACTCCACCTGCTCCGGCAGCGGCGGCAGCTGCGAGCGCGCATAGCCGGAGGACAGGATCATGCGTGCCTGCGGCTGTTCGCGGGCGACGTGCTCGCTCAGTTCGATGCCGGACATGCCGTTGGGCATGCTGACATCGCTGAACACCACGTCAAAACGCGCCTCGCCCTTGAGCAGCTCCGCCGCCTCGTGGCCATCGGCGGTGGTGGCGACCTCGATGCCGAAATCGCGCAGGGCCAGGCCGATCATCTCGCGCAGATCGTTCTGGTCCTCCACCATCAGTACGCGGATCGGTTCATCGGTCATGGGTTGCTTCCTCTGATGCGGGTAACAGCAGGCTTACCGTCGTGCCGACACCGGGCGTGGTGGACACATCGACGAAGCCGCCGCTCTGGGTAGTGAATCCGAACACCTGGCTCAGGCCCAGGCCGCTGCCCTTGCCGATGTCCTTGGTGGTGAAGAAGGGCTCGCTGGCGCGCTCGGCGATGTCGGCCGCCATGCCATGGCCTTCGTCACAGACGCTGAGGGTGACATAGCCGCGTTGCAGCGTAGTGTCCGCATCCGGGTCGAGCCGATGTTCCAGCGCGGTGCCGATCAGGATGCGCCCGCCATCGATGGTGGCCTCCACGGCATTCGCCACCAGGTTGGCCAGGGCAGCCTGCAGCTGCATCGCGTCGGTGCACACCTGCGGCAGGCCCGGCGTGAGGCAGGCGTCCAGCGTCACCGTGGGCGGGCAGGCGCGCTGCAGGCCCGGCAGCCATTGCTGTACCAGCGTGTTGATGTCCAGCGGTTCGCGGATCAGGGTCTGGCCCGTGCTGAAGGCCAGCAGCTGGCGGGTCAGCAGGGCGCCGCGGTCGGTGGCTGCCTGCGCAGCGTCCAGCAGCTCGGCGGCGCGTGCATCGTCACCGCGGACGCGTAGCGACAGCAGGTCCAGTGCGTTGCCGATGGTGGTCAGCAGGTTGTTGAACTCGTGCGACAGGCCGCGGCTGAGCCGGCCGACCGTCTCGAACTGCTGGGTGTTGCGCAGCGCACGCTGGGCATCGCGCAGCAGTCGCTGTGCCTGCCATTGCTCGGTGATGTCGCGGGTGATCTTGACGAAGCCAAGCAGTTCGCCCGCTTCAACGACCGGCTCGATGACCACGCTGGCGCGGAACGAGGAGCCGTCGCGGCGTACCCGCCAGCCCTCGCTTGCAACATGGCCCTGCTGCGCCGCGAGGCGGAGCAGGCGCTGCGGTTCGCCGGCCTCGCGCTCGGTGGCCAGGTAGAATCGACCGAAGTGCGTACCCACCACTTCATCGGCTGAATAGCCCTTGATGCGCTCGGCGCCCGGGTTCCAGCTGCAGACGATGCCTTCAGGATCAAGCAGGTACAGCGCATGGTCGCGCACGCTGTCGATCAGCAATCGCAGTTGTCGGGAAGGGTCCGTCAGCACGGACGTCGTAGAGGCAGCTGCGTCCACGTGTAGATAAGTGTTACCCCTGTGAGGGACGTGAAGCTAGGCAGTCAAGTGTGAAGGATGCGTGCACACCTGACACGTGCCATTTGTCCTGTGCGGCTGAATGCGACACGGAGTACCATCTTCCACCCTTTGCCTTCTGGAACCGACCTGCATGCGTCCTGGTGCGACTACGCGTGACCGCTGGATCTGGATGACCTCTGCCGTATTGCTGGCGGCGACCATCGCGCTGGAACTGGTGGTACCGCTGGGATACGCGGTCTGGCTGGCCTATTTCCTGGCCGTGGGCGTCACGGTGTTCCAGCGCAGTGCGCGCGCGCCGTTCGTGGTCGCGATGATCGCCTGTATCCTGCTGGTGATCGGCTTCAACGTGGCGCCCGCCAGCAACAACTCGTCGTTCTCGTTCGTCAACCGCACCATCGGTGGCTGCGCCTTCCTGATGATCGCGCTGATCGTCTCGCGCGCCATCCAGGCCCGCCGCCAGGCCATGCGCGCGCTCTGGCTGCAGGAGGCCGAGAACGCGGTGGCGTCGAGCCTGCGCGGTGACCTGGGGCCGGAGCAGATCGCCGAGGCGGCTGCGACGAGCCTGGCCGGGCAGCTGGACGCGGAGGTCGGTGCGGTCTATCGGCTGGAAGGCGGACGGCTGCAGCTGACCGGTGGCATGGCGCTGCCTTCGGGCGCGCCGGCCTCGCTGGCCCTGCACGAAGGGCTGGCCGGGCAGGTCGCTCGTGATGAACGGATCCGCCACCTGCATGGCGACGATGCCGCCGTGCTTGAACTGCAGACCAGCCTGGGCCGGCTGCCGGTGCGCGAGCGCATCCTGGCGCCGCTCAGCAGCGATGGTGCCGTGGTCGGCATCATCGAACTGGGCCGCGCCCGGGTCGGTGAACAGCGTGATCTGGATCGCGAGCTGCTGGAGCGCTGTGCCGAGACCATCGGCTTGGCGCTGCGCGCATCGCTGTTGCGTGCGCAACTGGTGGTGCTGCTGGAAGAGTCGCAGCGCCAGGGCGAGGAGCTGCAGGCCCAGCAGGAAGAGCTGCGCGTGGCCAACGAGGAGCTGGAAGAGCAGAGCCGCAGCCTGCTGCAGTCGCAGAGCCACCTGGAAGAACAGCAGGCCGAGCTGGAACAGAGCAACGTGCAGCTGGAAGAGCGCACCCACGAGCTGGAGGCGCAGAAGCAGGCGCTGCTGGTCGCGCAGAGCCAGCTGGTGCGCAACAGCAACGAACTGGCCGCGACGTCGCGCTACAAGTCCGAGTTCCTGGCCAACATGTCGCACGAACTGCGCACGCCGCTGAACAGCTCGCTGATCCTGGCCAAGCTGCTGGCCGACAACAAGGACGGCACGCTCACCGAAGAACAGGTGAAGTACGCCCGTGCGATCCTCTCGTCCAACAACGATCTGTTGGCACTGATCAACGACATCCTCGACCTGTCGCGCATCGAGGCCGGCCATGTCGAACTGTCCGATGAAGTGGTGGTGGTCGACAGCGCGCTGCAGCGCCTGCGCGAGACCTTCGAGCCGATGGCGCGGCAGAAGGGCCTGGCCCTGCAGATCGAAGCCGATGCGCTGGCACCGAGCCAGCTGGTGGTCGACAGCCAGCGGCTGCAGCAGATCCTGAAGAACCTGCTGGCCAACGCGGTGAAGTTCACCGAGCACGGAAAGGTCAGCCTGCACGTGCGTGCGGCCGGCAATGGCCGCATCCGGTTCGAGGTCTGCGACACCGGCATCGGCATCGCCCGCGAGCAGCTGGACGTCATCTTTGAAGCCTTCCGCCAGGCCGACGGCAGCACCCGCCGTCGCTACGGCGGTACCGGCCTGGGCCTGTCGATCTCGCGCGATCTGGCCGAGCGCATGGGCGGCCAGATCCAGGTCGACAGCGAGCCCGGGCGCGGCAGCTGCTTCATCCTGGAGCTGCCATTGCAGGGCGCCCCCGCGGCGAGCGCAGCCGAGGCTGCCGAGGCCCCCGTGGCAGTGCCGGCGCCGGCACGGACACCGGCCGTGCTGCCGCCCGCGCCGGTGCGCGCTGCCACTGCGTCGGCGCCGGCCACTGCGTCGGCCGGCGTGGCCGACGACCGCGGCCGCCGCCAGCGCGCCGGGCGCCTGATCCTGGCGGTCGAGGACGATGCCACGTTCGCCGAAGCACTGGTGGCCCTGGCCCATGAACTGGACTTCGACTGCGTGGTGGCGGGTACGGCGGAAGAAGCGCTGACACTTGCCAGTGAGCTGCGTCCGAACGGCATCCTGCTTGATATCGGCCTGCCGGACGTGTCGGGCCTGAGCGTGCTGGAGCGCCTGAAGCGCAACCCCGAAACCCGGCACATCCCGGTGCATGTGGTCTCGGCAACGGACCGCAGCCAGGTGGCGCGCGAGCTGGGCGCGATCGGCTTCGCGATCAAGCCGACCACGCGCGAGCGGCTGGTGACGGCCATCGAGCAGCTGGAACAGACCAGCCAGCGCGACGTGCGGCGCCTGCTGATCGTCGAGGACGACAGCGAGCTGCGCAGCAACCTGGAACTGCTGCTGGGCCGCGACCAGCTGCAGATCGTCGCGGTGGGCACCCTGGCCGGTGCACTGGAACAGCTCAGCACGGTCACGTTCGACTGCATGGTGATGGACCTGTCGCTGCCCGACGGCAGCGGCTACGACCTGCTTGAACACATGGCCGGCAACGATGAGGTCGGTTTCCCGCCGGTGATCGTCTATACCGGCCGCGCGCTCAGCCGCGAGGAAGAGCAGCGCCTGCGCCGCTATTCCAAGAGCATCATCATCAAGGGTGCGCGTTCGCCGGAACGCCTGCTGGATGAAGTGACCCTGTTCCTGCACAGCGTCGAGGCCAGCCTGCCGACCGACCAGCAGCGCCTGCTGCGCGAAGCGCGCCGTCGCGACACCGTGCTCGATGGCCGTACCGTGCTGCTGGCCGAAGACGATGTCCGCAACATCTTCGCGCTGTCCAGCGTGCTCGAACCGCTCGGCGTCACGCTGGAGATCGCGCGCAATGGCCAGGAAGCGGTGGATCGCCTGGCCGAGCGTGAGGTCGATCTGGTGCTGATGGACATCATGATGCCGGAGAAGGATGGGCTGGCCGCGATGCGCGAGATCCGCGCGCAGCGCCACCTGCAGGACCTGCCGATCATCGCGCTGACCGCCAAGGCCATGCCGGACGACCGTGAGCGATGCCTGCAGGCCGGTGCCAACGATTACATCGCCAAGCCCATCGATGTCGACAAGCTGGTCTCGTTGTGCCGTGTCTGGTGCTCGCGGCAATGAACGAACAGGCGCTGTTCGACCTGGAACTGAAGGTGCTGCTGGAAGCGCTGTACCAGCGCTACCACTACGACTTCCGCAGCTATGCGGTATCGTCGCTGCGGCGGCGCATCCGCCAGGCCATGCAGCGCTACGAGTGCGAGCGGCTGGCCGACCTGCAGCACCGCCTGCTGCACGAGCCGGACCTGTTCGCGCAGGCGATGCAGTTCTTCACCGTGCAGGTCTCGGAGATGTTCCGTGACCCGGCCTATTTCCGTGAGCTGCGCGAGCAGGTGGTGCCGGTGCTGCGCACCTATCCCTCGGTGAAGCTTTGGGTGGCTGGCTGCAGTACGGGCGAGGAAGTGTGGTCACTGGCGATCCTGCTGCACGAGGAGGGCCTGCTCGAGCGCAGTATCGTCTATGCCACCGACATCAATCCGGCAGCGCTGGCCACCGCCGAAGCCGGCGCCTATGGCATCGACCGCATGGCCCAGTTCAGCCGCAACTACCTGGCGGCCGGCGGCACCGCTTCGCTCTCCGACTACTACGCCACGGCCTACGATGGCGCGGTGTTCGACCGTCAGCTGCGCCGCAACGTGGTGTTCGCCGACCACAGCCTGGCCACGGACACCGTGTTCTCCGAAGTGCACCTGGTGTCGTGCCGCAACGTGCTGATCTATTTCAACCGCGACCTGCAGGATCGCGCGGTGGGCCTGTTCCGTGATGCGCTGGTGCATCGCGGCTTCCTTGGCCTGGGCAGCAAGGAGTCGCTGCAGTTCGGGCGCCACCACGGTGCGTTCGAGGTCTGCTCGCGCGAGCATCGCCTGTACCGGAAGGTCGCCTGATGAGCCTGCTGATACGACCGGCCGTGCTGGTGATCGGGGCCTCTGCGGGTGGGGTCGCAGCGCTGCAGACGGTGCTTGGCGCGCTGCCTGCGGCACTGCCGGCGCCGGTGCTGGCAGTGCTGCACCTGCCACGCGATCGCAGCAGCCGCATCGCCGAAGTGCTGGCGCCGTACTGCGCGCTGCCGGTGCGCGAGGCCGAAGACAAGCAGCCGCTGCAGCCTGGCACGGTGACCTTTGCGCCACCGGACTATCACCTGCTGGTGGAAGACGCCGGTTCGCTGGCGCTGTCGGTGGACGCACCGGTGCTGTTTTCTCGCCCGGCCATCGATCCGCTGTTCGAGTCGGCGGCGGCGGTGTTCGGCGCGCAGGTGCTGGCCCTGCTGCTGACCGGTGCCAGCAGTGATGGCAGCGAAGGCGTGGCCGCCGTGCGCGCCGCTGGTGGCCGCGCCTGGCTGCAATGTCCCGAGGAGGCCGAGGCATCGATGATGCCGGCCTCCGCCCTGCAGCACGCTGGCGCCGATGCCGTGCTGCCCCTTGAACTGATGTGCCGTCGCCTGAAGGAGTTGTTTGCATGAACCTGTTGCCACCGGACCCTGCGCAGTCGCAGACCCCGGTCAACCTGCTGATCGTCGATGACGTGCCGCAGAACCTGGTAGCCATGCAGGCGCTGCTGCAGCGCGAGGGCGTGAACCTGCTGCTTGCGGGCTCGGGTGCGCAGGCGCTGGAGCTGCTGCTGGAGCACGAGGTGGCGCTGGCATTGCTGGATGTGCACATGCCGGAGATCGATGGCTTCACCCTGGCCGAGCTGATGCGCGGTTCGCACCGCAGCCGCGATGTGCCGATCATCTTCCTGACCGCCTCGCCGGATGACCCGGTGCGTGCCTTCAAGGGCTACGAAACCGGTGCGGTCGATTTCCTGCACAAGCCGGTCGCACCGCAGGTGATCCTGAGCAAGGTCAACGTCTTCATCGAGCTCTACCAGCAGCGCCAGCTGCTGAAGGCGCGCAACGAGGCGCTGGAACGTTCGCTCAAGCTCAACGAGACGATGGCGGCCGTGCTCACCCATGACCTGCGCACGCCGCTGTCGGCAATCCTGCTGTGTGCCGACAAGCTGGCGCTGGAGCTTCCAGAGGACAATGCCGGTGCGCAGCAGACCCTGAAGCACCTGGAAGCCAGCACCCTGCGCATGGCGCGGATGGTCGAGCAGCTGCTGGACTTTTCGCGGATCCGCAGCGGCGGCCTGCGCCTGCAGGCAAGTGCCTGCGATCTTGCGGAGGTGACGCGTGCCGTGGTGGCCGAAGCGGGCAGCGCCCACGGCCACGCACGGGTGCATCTCGACATGCAGGGCGATACCCGCCTGCAGGGTGATCTGGATCGGCTTGGCCAGGTCGCCGCGAACCTGGTCGGCAACGCGCTTACCCATGGCAGCGAGGCGAGGGTGGAGGTGGACGGCCGCGATCCGCGCAGCGTGCTGCTGCGGGTAAGCAACGCCGGTCGGATCGACGACGCGCTGCTGCCGCGATTGTTCGAGCCGTTCAAGGCCAGTTTCCACCCCAGCAATGGCCTGGGGCTGGGCCTGTACATCGTTGATCAGTTCGTCCGCGCGCACGGCGGCCACATCGGCGCGCGCAACGAGGCGGGGCAGGTGGTGTTCGAGGCGACGCTGCCACGGCGCTCTGAATGCCCGGCAACGGCGGCCAGCTGAATCCTTCAGCAAGCGACGCGTGGATCTGAGACGGGCTCGTCCGCAACTGCTACCGTGGCGGCAGATATTGCCAAGGAAGCACCATGCCACTGCGTGCGATCGCCTATGTCAGCCGGGCGCTGCCGGATCTCTCCGCTCGACGGCTGCAGGCGCTGGTCGACGATGCGGCCCGCTTCAACAAAATGGCCGGCGTGACCGGCGTGCTGCTGCACGACGGCGGGCGTTTCCTGCAGTACATCGAAGGGCCGCCGGATGGCATCGGTTCGGTCTACGAACGCATCCTGCAGGCCGGCAGCCATATCGACATC
Organism: Stenotrophomonas maltophilia D457; assembly: GCF_000284595.1. Lineage (GTDB taxonomy): Bacteria > Pseudomonadota > Gammaproteobacteria > Xanthomonadales > Xanthomonadaceae > Stenotrophomonas > Stenotrophomonas muris. The sequence goes on from NC_017671.1 coordinate 2,134,289, forward strand.
ATTGAACTGGCGCGCGGCCGCCTGGGCCAGCGCCAGTTTCCGTACTGGTCGATGCGCGCGCTGCCGGTGGAGGAGGCGCTGTTGCGCCAGCTGTCATCCAGTGACTGGTCGGGCTTTACCCGTACGCTGCAGGGTGATCGCTCCGCGCCGACGCCGGTGGACCTGCTCGACAACGTTGTGCAGCCAGCACTGCACGCCGGCTGAGCGTCAGCCCGAGGTGCCGCCGCCGCAATAGGCGGCATGCAGCGCCTGCAGCACGCCCAATGCGGGCCCTTCCTGCATGCGGTAGTGGATGGCCTGTGCTTCGCGCCGGGTCGCCACGATGTCCATATCGCGCAGCACAGCCAGGTGCTGCGACAGCGCGGACGCACTCAATCCGGTCAGCGCCTGCAGCTCCGGTACCGGCGCTTCGCCTTCGATCAGGCGGCACAGCACGCGCAAGCGGGCAGGATGGGCCAGGCGCTTGAGCAGGGCAGCGGCCTGCGCGGCGTGCTTGGCCATCGCGGCACTGTCGAGCGGGGTGCTGGGCATGGTTGACCTTTTTGTTTAGACGTGTCTAATTTAGATAAATCTAAATAAAAGGGCAATCCCATGAAGGGCGTGAATGAGGGCAGGGCATGAACCTGCCGTGGACTGCGGTAGCCGGCGGTGGGTTGATCGGCGCCGCCGCAGTGCTGTTGCTCGCCACCCTCGGGCGTGTGGCCGGTATCAGCGGGATCGCCGCAGGCAGCCTGCGCGCAGCGGAAGGCGAGCGCGGATGGCGCTGGGCCTTCCTGTCTGGCCTGCTCGCGGCGGCCGGGCTGGTGCTGTGGTGGCAGTCGCTGCCCGACGCGTCGCCGCGGGTTCAGTTGCGCGATGCCTTGCCTGCCTGGCAGTTGATCGGCGCCGGCCTGCTGGTGGGCTTCGGCACCCGCTTGGGCAGTGGCTGTACCAGCGGTCACGGCGTCTGTGGCATGGCTCGCGGCTCGAAGCGCTCGCTGCTGGCGGTGCTGGTGTTCATGGCCTGCGCGATGCTGACGACGTTCCTCATCCGCCACGGCGGAGGCCCGGCATGAGCCGCGCGACAGGGGCCGCGGCAGCGGCGGGTGCGCTGTTCGGTGCGGGGCTGGCGCTTTCGGGGATGACCGACGCGCGCCGTGTGCTCGGCTTCCTCGACATTGCGGGTGATTTCGATCCCACCCTGGTGTGGGTGCTGGGCTCGGCGCTGCTGGTCAGTGCGGTCGGCCAGCGCTGGGTGCTGCGCCGCGCGCAGCCGTGGTTCGCGGTGCGCTTCCAGCTGCCCAGTGCGCGTGATGTCGATGCGCGCCTGCTGCTGGGCGCCGCACTGTTCGGTATCGGCTGGGGATGGGCTGGCTATTGCCCGGGACCGGCCATCGCCGGGCTGGCAGTCGCATCGCGTGAAGCGCTGTGGTTCGTGCCTGCGATGCTTGCAGGTTTCTGGCTGCACGATCGGGTCGTACGCTGAGACTTCACCCCTGTGTCACCCTGCGTGCGGTCAGATCCGGGGTTCACGGGGAAAGGAGCACAACGACATGGTACGGATGAAGTGGACGGGCAGGGCAATGCTGGCGGTCGCACTGGCCGCTGCGGTGGCACCGGCGCTGGCCTGCACGCGCGCGGTGTACCTGGGTGACAACGGTGATGTGATCACCGCACGCTCGATGGACTGGAAGGTCGACGTGGCCACCAATCTCTACGTGCTACCGCGCGGCATCGCGCGCACCGGCCAGGCCGGACCGAAGTCGCTGGCCTGGACAGCGCGCTATGGTTCGGTGGTGGCCACCGGCTACGACGTGTCGACCACCGATGGCATGAACGAGAAGGGCCTGGTGGCCAACCTGCTGTGGCTGGTCGAATCGGAGTATCCGCAGCAGCGCGGCAACAAGCCGGGACTGGCGATTTCGCTGTGGGCGCAGTATGTGCTGGACAATTTCGCGACCGTGGACGAGGCGGTGGCGGCGCTGAAGCGTGAGCCGTACTCGATCGTCACCGACAAGGTGCCGGGCGAGGACCGCCAGGCAACGCTGCATCTGTCGCTGTCCGACGCGAGCGGCGACAGTGCCATCGTCGAGTACATCGGGGGGCGCCAGGTGATCCACCATGACCGGCGCTACCAGGTGATGACCAACTCGCCGATCTTCGAGCAGCAGCTGGCACTCAACAGCTACTGGCAGCAGATCGGTGGCACGGTGATGCTGCCAGGTACCAACCGCTCGTCCGACCGCTTCGCGCGTGCGTCGTTCTACATCAATGCCATTCCCAAGGCCGAGGACCCGGTGGAAGCGCTGGCCAGCGTGTTCAGCGTGATCCGCAATGCGTCGGTGCCGTATGGCATCACCACGCCGGGCGAGCCGAACATCTCATCGACGCGCTGGCGCACGGTGGCCGACCACAAGCGGCGGTTGTACTTCTTCGAATCGGCGCTGACCCCCAACACCTTCTGGATCGATCTGAACAAGGTCGATTTCGGCGGCCAGGTGCTCAAGCTCGACCTTGGCAAGGACCAGCGCAACACGTTCGCCGGCGATGCATTGGGTCACTTCGTACCCAGTGCACCGTTCGCCTTCCTCGGCGTGGACGGCTAGCGCGAGGCCTGGTCCGGCGCGTTCTTCGGATAGACCGCCAGCACGCTGCAGCCCGGGCGGGCGAAGCGCGGCGTGCTGGCGCGCATGTCGCCGGGGATTCCGGACGGCGTCTCCACGATGCGATCGCCCGGATTGCCACAGATCAAGCCGTTCTGGAAACCGGACTGGAATTCCACCGAGGTCGCCCCGGCCAGGATCGAGCAGCTGCCGGCCAGTTCGACGCGGTAGTAGCGATTGCCGCCATTGCGGCGCGGATTGGTCTCCACCACCACGCCTTGCGGATCCTCGTTCCAGCTGCGCACATGGCGGGTGGCGAAGCAGAACGCTGGCGAGGCCTGGAAGGTATGGCGCGGGCTGCTGCCGCCACGGCTGGGCTTGCCTGTGGCGGTCACGTTCACCGGCGGCAGGGTGGCCGCGTACAGGCGGCTGCTCTGGCGAGCGGTGCTGGCGAACTCCCGGTTGTCGATGGGGGTGACACTGCCGACGCCGCAGCGGCGGCCATCCACCATCACCTGTTCACTGGGGCGGCCGCAGGCCCAGCCCGAAGGCGCCTCCAGCCGCAGTGCGCTGGCTTCGTTGACACCCGGGCAGGCTGCGCTGAAGTCGATGCGGAAGGCCTGGCCCCTGCCATCACGGACCGCGATGGCGGTCGGTGTCTCCTGCTCGACCTGGCGTACGTCACGTGCGTCCAGGCAGTGCGGTGCAGGTGCGATGCGCTCGGCGGCCGATGGCGCGGATGGCGCCTGGGCCAGGGCGGCCAGGGGTAAGGCGCTGGCCAGTGCCAGCGGAAGCAATCGGATCATGCTGTTCATCCTGCCATCCCTGCGTCTGTAACTGGCTGGAACATAGCATGGCCGGTGCCGGGGCCGCGTTGCAGGGAAATGCCAGCACGCGCACACTCGTCATATGGGCGCGATCTTCCACCTGCGGCACTACGGCCAGGCCACCGGCCTGGACCGTCATGACTACGCGCAGTGGGTGCTGCCGCTGCAGGGCGAACTGCAGTTCGAGATGCAAGGCCGCGGTGGTCGCCTGGACCTGCTGCAGGGGGCCTTCGTCGCGGCTGGCGAAGCACACGACCAGATGGCCGATGGCCCGAATGCTTTCGTGATCGTCGACTGCCCCCCGGGTGTGCTCGATGACGGTACCCAGGAACACCTGTGCCGCCAGCGCTGGCTGCATCTGCCACTGGCGCTGCGACAGCGCCTGGCGCAGGTGTGTGAGGGCCAGGCACTGCCGGCCCTGTTGCCGCAGCTGCTCCAGGTGTTCGCACCGGCGGGCAGTGGTGCGCGCCTGCAGGGCCTGTGCGCGGCGGTGCAGGTTGATCCGGGCCAGGCGTGGCCGGTAGCACGCATGGCCGCCTTCGTCGGTGTCAGCGAAAGCCGGTTGCATGCGCTGTTCCAGCGCGAGTTCGGGCTGAGCCCGCAGGCCTGGCTCAGTGCAAGCCGGTTGCGTTGGGCCAAGCACCAACTGCGTACCAGTGCGGCGCCGATCAGCGATATCGCGCTGGCGGCAGGCTATTCCGAGCAGAGTGCACTGACCCGTGCGCTGCGTCGTGAGTGCGGGCAGACGCCGGCCGCCTGGCGCAGGGGCGCCATCTGACCTGTAGAGCCGAGCCCACGCTCGGCTGCCCTTATCTGCACAGCGGCCAATCGCAGCCGAGCATTGGCTCGGCTCTACAGAGATGACAAGGCAATAGCCTCGGTCAAGAGCGCCCGCTGGCCAGCGCTTACACTGCGCGGCCCGTTCTCTTCCCCCGAAGAACCCGAATGCGCAACAACCCGATGGCCCTGGGCATCGCCAATGGCGTTGCCGCTGGCGCGCTGTGGGGCGTGGTCTTTCTCGCCCCCGCCGTGCTGCAGTCGTTCAATGCCCTGCAACTGTCCGCCGGTCGCTACCTGGTCTATGGCCTGATTGCCATCGCTCTGCTGCTGCCGCGCTGGAAGCGGCTGGCACCGCGGCTGGGCCGCGCCGAATGGTTCGGGCTGCTGTGGCTGAGCCTGGCCGGCAACCTGGTGTACTTCCTGCTGCTGGCCACGGCGGTGCAGTGGGCCGGTGGCGCGGCGGCGTCATTGATTGTCGGCCTGATTCCGGTGGTGGTCACTGTGGTTGGCGTGCGCGAGCAGGGCGCGGTGCCGTTGAAGCAGCTGCTGCCGGCGCTGGGCCTGTGCGTGCTCGGCGTGGCGCTGGTGGGCTGGGAAGCATTGATGTCCGAATACCTCGCAACACCGTGGCGGCAGCGCCTGATCGGCCTGCTCTGTGCGTTCGGCGCGCTGTTCTCGTGGGCGCTGTACTCGATCGGCAACAGTCGTTGGCTGGCACGCCGGCCGGACCTGTCAAGCCACGACTGGTCGTTGCTGACCGGCGTCACCACTGGCGGCCTGGCCCTGCTGCTGGTGCCGATGGCCTTCATCGGCCACAGCGGTACCCACACCGCGGCGCAATGGAGTGGCTTCTGGGCGATCAGCGCCGGCGTGGCAGTGGTGGCCTCGATCCTCGGCAACGCGTTCTGGAACCGTGCCAGCCGCCTGCTGCCATTGACCCTGACCGGGCAGATGATCGTGTTCGAGACGCTGTTCGCGCTGGCGTATGCCTTCGCCTGGCAGCAGCGCTGGCCCTCGCTGCTGGAGGCGCTGGCGATCGTGTTCCTGGTGGCCGGCGTGATGCTGTGCGCGCATGCCCATCGCTCGCCACGGGCGATCGCCGAACATGCAGGCTGAATGCGGGCGTCAAGCGTGCTGATGCCGGCTTGGTCTCAGATGCAACCAAATGCCGGCACGTTGGCCGATGATCGCCGCATTGATTTTTTGCGTCGCAGCACTTGACAGCGGACCGGCGCACAGTGTTTTCTGTGCGTCATGGTCCTTGATGCCGCCCACGCCAGCCTGTTCGCCCCCGCCATTGCGGGCCGTCCGACTGCGCCGGTCGCCACCACCACCATTACCACCACCACCGTCACCACTGCCCTGGTGCGGCCCGTCGTCTTCGTGTAACTCCCGAAAACCACGGCCCCGCACCATCCAGGTGGCGGGGAAACTCGACACCTGCATGCGACGGGGCCTCCTACCGAGGTCTGCATGTCTTCCCACGCCCCCGCCCATCCCGTTGCCCCGGCCGATCTGGCTGCACCGTCCACTGTCGTGCACAAGTTCGGCGGCACCTCGGTGGCCGATGCCGAACGCTATCGCCATGTTGCCGGCCTGCTGCTGGCCCGTCCTGAGTCGCTGCAGGTCACTGTCGTCTCGGCGATGAAGGGGGTCACCGACGCGCTGATCGATCTGGCGCAGCTGGCGGCAAAGGGTGACCAGGGTTGGCGCGAGGCCTGGCATGCCCTGCGCGCGCGCCACCGTGGCGCCGCCGTGGCGCTGCTGGGCGAGCAGGTCGGCGAGACGGTCGAATGGATCGACGCCCGCTTCGATCAGCTGGCCGAAGTGCTGGCAGCGCTGGCGGTGATCGGCGAGCTGCCGCGCGAGGTGCTGGACCGCGTGCAGGGCCTGGGCGAAGTGTTCTCCGCGCAGCTGCTTGGCACCCACCTGCGTGCCTTGGGCGAAGACTGTGCGGTGCTCGATGCGCGCGATGTGCTGGTGGTCGGGCATGGCGAGCTGGGCGTCGATGTCGACTGGGAAGCCAGCGCCGACCGCCTCGCGCAATGGCGCCTTCAACATCCTCAACCGCGCCTGGTCGCCACCGGTTTCGTCGCGCGTGACCGTGATGACCGCATCACCACCCTGGGCCGCAACGGCAGTGACTACTCCGGCGCGATCTTCGCCGCGCTGTTCAATGCCGATGAACTGCACATCTGGACCGACGTCGACGGCGTGCTGTCAGCCGACCCGCGGCTGGTACCCGAAGCCGTGCAGCTCGAATCGCTCAGCTACGACGAGGCCTGCGAACTGGCCTACTTCGGCGCCAAAGTGGTGCACCCGCAGACGATGTCGCCGGCGATCCGCCTGGGCCTGCCGATCTTCATCCGCAATACGTTCCAACCGGCGCATCCGGGTACGCGCATCAGTGCCGAGCGCTCGCCGCGTGGGCCGGTAAAGGGCCTGACCCTGAGCCCGGGCCTGGCCCTGTTGAACCTGGAAGGCACCGGCCTGATCGGCGTGCCAGGCACTGCAGAGCGCGTATTCGCTGCCCTGCGCCAGGCGCAGGTGTCGGTGGTGATGATCTCGCAGGGTTCGTCGGAACATTCGATCTGCTGCGTGGTGCGCGCCGCCGAAGCTGCACGTGGCCGCGAGGCGCTGCTGCATGCGTTTGCGCATGAGCTGTCGGTGGGCCAGGTGCAGCGCGTGCAGGTCAGCGAGGGCGTCAGCGTTCTGGCGGCGGTGGGCGACGGCATGGCCGGTCAACCCGGCGTGGCGGCACGCCTGTTCGAGGCGCTGGGCCGCGCACAGGTGAACATCCTGGCAATCGCGCAGGGCTCGTCCGAGCGCAACATTTCGGTGGCGGTGGACAGTGCTGATGCCACCCGCGCCCTGCGCGCCGCGCATGCCGGCTTCTGGCTGTCGCCGCAGACCTTCGCGGTGGGTGTGATCGGGCCTGGCAACGTCGGTGCCGCGCTGCTGGACCAGCTGCTGGCCGCGCGCCCGCAGTTGCTGGCCAAGGCCAATGTCGACCTGCGCCTGCGCGCACTGGCCTCGCGTTCGCGCATGCGGCTGGATGCGGATGGGCTGCATGCCGACTGGCGCGAAGCCCTTCAGCAGGCGGGTGAGCCCAGCGATCTGGATCGCTTCACCGAACACCTGCTGGCCGCGCACCTGCCGCATGCGGTGGTGATCGACTGCAGTGGCAGTGCCGAGGTGGCCGAGCGCTATGAGGGCTGGCTGGCAGCCGGCATCCACGTGGTCACACCGAACAAACAGGCCGGCGCCGGGCCGCTGCCGCGCTACCAGCGCATCCGCGCCGCGGCGGCGGCCAGTGGTGCGCGTTTCCGCTACGAGGCCACGGTGGGCGCGGGCCTGCCGGTGATCACCACGCTGCGTGACCTGGTCGATACCGGTGACGAGGTACTGGCCATCGAAGGCATCTTCTCCGGCACGCTGGCCTGGCTGTTCAACCGCTTCGATGGCAGCCAGCCGTTCTCGCAGCTGGTCGCGCAGGCGCGGTCGATGGGCTACACCGAGCCGGACCCGCGTGACGATCTTTCGGGCGTGGACGTGGCGCGCAAGCTGGTGATCCTGGCCCGCGAAGCCGGCCACGCGCTCAGTCTTGAGCAGGTGGAAGTGGAAAGCCTGGTGCCGGCGCTGCTGCGCGAGGGCAGCGTGGATGACTTCATGGCGCGGCTGGGCGAGTCCGACGCCAGCCTGCTGCAACGCCTGCAGGATGCGCGGGCGCGTGGCGCGGTGCTGCGCTATGTGGCACGGCTGGGTGCCGACGGCGCCTCGGTGGGGCTGCAGGAACTGCCGGCCGATCATGCCTTCGCCAACCTGCGGCTGACCGACAACGTGGTGCAGTTCCGCACCCGTCGCTACTGCGACAACCCGTTGGTGGTGCAGGGGCCGGGTGCGGGTCCGGAGGTGACGGCAGCGGGTGTGTTCGCGGACCTGCTGCGGGTCGCCGCCGGTGAAGGAGCGCGGCTGTGATCGCACGTGCGTTCGCGCCTGCCTCGGTGGCCAACGTGGCAGTGGGCTTCGACATTCTCGGCCATGCCATTGCCGGTATCGGCGATACCGTGAGCGTGCGCCGCATCGACGAGCCGGTGGTGCGGATCGATGCGATCCGTGGCAGTGCCGTCGCGCTGCCACTGGACGCCGCCGGCAACACCGCCGGGGCTGCGCTGATGTCGCTGCGCGAAGGCCTGGGCCTGGATTTCGGCTTCGCGGTCGAGATCGACAAGGGCATCCCGTTCGGTTCCGGCATGGGCGGTTCGGCAGCGTCGAGTGTCGCGGCGCTGGTCGCCGCCAATGCGCTGCTGCAGGCCCCGTTGCCGCGCGAAGCGCTGTACCCCTACGCGCTGGACGGTGAGGCGGTGGCCAGTGGTGGCCGTCACGGTGACAACGTCGGCCCGCTGCTGCTGGGTGGCCTGGCGCTGTGCACGGCCGATCGCCTGTTGCCGGTCCCGGTGCCTGCCAGCTGGCACAGCCTGCTGGTGCATCCGCACGCGGTGCTGGAAACGCGCCGTGCCCGCCAGGCCCTGCAGGGCAGCTATGCGCTGGGCGAGTTCGTGGCCCAGAGCGCGAACCTCGCGCTGGTGCTCAGTGGTTGCCATCGCAGTGATGCGACGCTGGTACGCGCGGGACTGCGCGACGTGCTGGTCGAACCGCGACGGGCCGGATTGATTGCCGGCTTCGAGGCCGCCCGTGATGCAGCGCTGTCGGCCCATGCAATGGGCGCGGGCATCTCCGGTGCCGGACCCAGTGTGTTCGCCTGGTTCGAGGATGCCGACCAGGCCCGTGCCGCCGTGGCGCCGGTGCAGGCAGCGTTCGCTGCGGCCGGCTTCGACAGTGACGCCTGGGTATCGCCGCTGGATGCGCCGGGAGCCCGGCTGTGCTGAATCCTTCCCCTTCTCTGGAAACCGATCCCATGCAATTTGTTTCGACCCGCGGCCAGTCTCCCGCCGTTGGCCTCAGCGCGGCGATCGCCGCCGGATTGGCGCCCGATGGCGGGCTGTATGTTCCCGCGCGTCTGCCGGCCGCGCGCGAGCTGCAGGCCGGGGCGACCCTGGCCGATACCGCCGCCGATCTGCTGGCACCGTTGTTTGCGGGCGATGCACTCGAGACTGCGCTTCCGGCGATCTGCCGCGAAGCGTTCGACTTCCCGGTGCCGCTGCGTGCACTCGGCGAGGGTGACCACGTGCTGGAGCTGTTCCATGGGCCGACGGCGGCATTCAAGGATATCGGCGCGCGCTTCCTGGCCGGTACGCTGTCGCGCCTGCAGGGCGGCGAGGATCGCGATCTGACGATCGTCGTCGCCACGTCCGGCGATACGGGTGCCGCCGTTGCGGCGGCCTTCCATCGCCAGCCGGGCGTGCGCGTGGTGGTGCTGTATCCGGAGGGTCGCGTGTCTCCGCGCCAGGCGCATCAGCTCGGTTGTTTCGGCGACAACATCCAGGCCCTGCGCGTGACGGGCGCATTCGACGATTGCCAGGCGATGGTCAAGCAGGCGCTGGCCGACCGCGAACTGCAGGCGCAGGTGCCGGTGAGCTCGGCCAACAGCATCAGCCTGGGCCGACTGCTGCCGCAGATGAGCTACTACGCGCATGCAGCGTTGACCCACTACGCCGCGCATCGTCGCCGGCTCAACCTGGTGGTGCCGACCGGCAATCTGGGCAACGCGATGGCGGCCGTGCTGGCGCGCGCGCTGGGCGTGCCGATCGGCCAGATCGTGCTGGCCACCAATGCCAATGCCGTGCTGCCGGCGTACTTCAATGGTGGCGACTACCAGCCGCAGGCCAGTGTGGCGACGGTGGCCAATGCAATGGACGTGGGTGCGCCGAGCAACTTCGAGCGACTGCGCTGGCTCTACCACGGCGACGACGCAGAGCTGCGTGCAGCTTTCCGCGCGTTCGCGGTGGATGACGTGACCATCCGCGCGACGATTGCCGCAGCGCATGCCAGCGGCGGCGAGCAGTTCTGCCCGCACACGGCGACGGCGGTGAAGGTGCTGCAGGATCTGCGCGCGCGCGGTGCCAAGGGCGACTGGGCGGCGGTGGCTACGGCGCATCCAGCCAAGTTCGAGGCTGTGGTCGAGCCGCTGATCGGCGAAACGGTGGCGGTGCCACCTGCGCTGGATGCCTTGCTGCAGCGACCAGCGCACGCCGAACCATTGGCGGCAGATTACGCGGCCTTGCGCGAGGTGTTGCTGCGTTGATCGCAGATGGAGGCGGTTGCCGGCCAGCGGCTGGCACTACCCGTGTTGCATCCGTCCGGTAGTGCCGGCCGCTGGCCGGCAACCCAACCAACCGCGATACGGTCAGATCAACCCTTCACCGGCCAGCGTGCGCAGACCATCCTCGTCGAGGATCTCCACCACGTTCAGGTGGGGCAGGGCGATCAGCCCCTGCTGGCGCAGCTTGGTGAAGGTACGGCTGACCGTTTCCATGGTCAGGCCCAGATGGTCGGCGATATCGCCGCGGCCCATCGGCAGCGACACGCGCAGGCCGTCGCCCCCCAGCTTGGCCTCGCGCGCGGCCAGGCGCAGCAGGAAATCGGCCAGCTTCTCGGCCGGCTGCAGGCGTGCCAGCGCCAGCGCAGCATCCTGTGCGGCATCCAGTTCCTGGCAGGCGCGCTGCAGCAGCTTGCGCTCCAGGTGCGGGAAGCGGCTGCGCAGGGCCTTCATCTGTGGCAGCGCGACACGGCACACGCGGCTGTCGGCGATGGCCTCGATGTCGTAGCGATGGTGGTCGCTGCCGCTCAGGCCCAGGTAGTCGCCGGGCAGCACGAAACCGTTGATCTGGCGCCGGCCGTCGGCCAGGGTGCGCACCAGGCGCAGTGCGCCGGCGGTCAATGTATAGACATGGTCGCGCTCTTCGCCGGTGCGGGCCAGCGTGCTGCCCATGCTGACCTGCTGCGAGACGGTGACCTGTTCCAGCGCCTGCACTTCGTCTGGCGACAGCGCCGAGCACACCGCAAGGTGCCGAACCGAGCAGTGCAGGCAGTCCAGCGTGGTGCAGGACGGCGAGGCGGGATCGTTGGTGGCGGGCGGAGCGCCGGAAGGCCGTGACATGTTGCGGGGGGCGTATCGCGGGCGGGGAGGGCCTTATGATACTTCAAGCGGCCGTTCGACCCTGCCGGAGGCGGGGGCGCTAGAATGTCGCCCCCTCCCACGTCCCGTTCCAGCAGGAGTTCCGCCCGTGATCAAGCCCCGTACCCCGCCCGGCACCCTTGAGCTGCTGCCGCGCGAGCAGATTGCGTTCCAGCGCATGCTGGACGTCATCCGCCGCAACTACGAGCGCTTCGGGTTCCTGCCGGTGGAGACGCCGGTGTTCGAGCTGTCCGACGTGCTGCTGACCAAGTCCGGTGGTGAGACCGAGCGCCAGGTGTATTTCGTGCAGTCCACCGGCGCGCTGGCCAACGCGGCCGAGTCGGGCGACCGTTCGCTGCCGGAAATGGCGCTGCGCTTCGACCTGACCGTGCCGCTGGCACGCTACGTGGCCGAGCACGAACACGAACTGACCTTCCCGTTCCGCCGTTACCAGATGCAGCGCGTGTACCGCGGCGAGCGTGCCCAGCGCGGTCGTTTCCGCGAGTTCTACCAGTGCGACATCGACGTGATCGGCAAGGACAGCCTGAGCGTGCGGTACGACGCTGAAGTGCTGGCGGTCATCCATGCGGTGTTCTCGGAACTGCGCATCGGTGACTTCAGCATCCAGCTGAACAACCGCAAGCTGATGCGCGGCTTCTTCGAGAGCCTGGGCGTGGCTGAAGGCGAGCGCCAGCTGGCGGTGCTGCGCGAAGTGGACAAGCTGGACAAGCGTGGCGCCGATTACGTTCGCGAGACGCTGGTGGGCGAGGGCTTCAACATCCCGGCAGAACAGGTCGAGAAGATCCTGGCCTTCGTCGCTGTGCGTTCGCAGGGCCATGCCGATGCGCTGGCGCAGCTGGCCACGCTGGAAGCCGACGCCGGTTCTTCGGAGATCCTGCGTAGCGGCGTCGCCGAACTGCGCGAAGTGCTGCAGCTGGTGCAGGCGCTGGGCGTGCCGGAAACCGCATACTGCCTGAACTTCTCCATTGCGCGCGGCCTGGACTATTACACCGGCACCGTCTACGAGACCACGCTGACCGACCACCCGCAGATCGGCTCGATCTGTTCGGGCGGCCGTTACGAAGACCTGGCCAGCCACTACAGCAAGTCGAAGCTGCCGGGCGTGGGTATCTCCATCGGCCTGTCGCGCCTGTTCTGGCAGCTGCGCGAGGCGGGCCTGATCGACGGCATCGAAGCCAGCAGCGTGCAGGCGCTGGTGGCGCTGATGGACGAGCAGGGCATGCCGCAGTCGCTGGACATCGCGCGCCGCCTGCGCGCCGGTGGCATCAATACCGAAGTGCAGATGGAGCCGAAGAAGATCGGCAAGCAGTTCCAGTACGCGGCCAAGGCCGGCATCCGCTTCGTGGTGCTGGCCGGTGAAGACGAGCTCGCGCGCGGCGTGGTGGCGGTGAAGGACCTGCTGCGTGAACAGCAGTTCGAAGTGTCGCGCGACGAGCTGGCCAGCACCCTGCTGGTGGAGCTGGAGCAGTCCAGGGCGATGGTGTGAAGCCGGCCGTCGCAGGGGTACTCACCGTGCTCCTGTTGGCGGGCTGCCAGAGTGACCCGGTGCTGCGCAGTGATCGGCTGGGCCCGGCGCAGTACCGGCTGCAGGTTGATCGCTGTCACGTGATCGACCGCGCGCAGCTTGAGGGCGACCTGCGGGCCCTGGCCTCGCGGACGTGCCCGGCGGGTGCAGGGGCGTTGCAGAACATCCAGTCCCTGCCGAGCCGGCAGGGCAGCCTGTTCGGGGAGTGCCTGCGGCGCGGGACGCTGCAGGCGGAGGTGCGTTGCCTGCCCTGAGTCGAGCCAGGTTGTTGATTTGAAAGAAGAACGCCCGCCCTTTGGTGGGCGTTCTGCATTTCCGGCATCCGGTCCAGGGGTCAGATCCGTTTTCCTTTGGAAAACGGATCTGACCCCCATGAGGCTCCGATTTGACGCACTGCGCAAGAATGCGCTAATGTACTAACGCGCTATTACATTGATGCATGGACCCGACCCCGTGAAAGCCCGCCCCGAGATTGCCGCCAAAGACCCGAAGGCCGACCTGGAAGCCCTGGCCCGGGCCTTTGCCGCGCTGCGCGAGCCGGAGCAGGTCGAGGCATTCCTGCGCGACCTGTGCACCCCGGCCGAGCTGGAGGCCATGGCCGACCGCTGGAAGGTGGTGCCGCTGCTGCAGCAGGGCGTGCCGTACCGCGAGATCCACGAGCGCACGGGCGTCAGCGTGACCACCACCGGACGGGTGGCACGCACGCTCGAGCATGGCCATCGAGGCTATGCCGCCGCCATCGACCGCCTTGCTTCGCGCTGATCCGCGCCCCGTTCCGAACTTCGAGACCTCCCCCATGAGTGCAACCCAGGCAGCGCCGGCACGAGACCGGCTGCGTATCGCCATCCAGAAGAGTGGCCGGCTGGCCGAGCCCGCCCGCAACCTGCTCAGCGCCTGTGGTCTGAGCTGGCGCGAAAGCCGCGACAAGCTGTTCTGCTACGGCGAATCGCTGCCGGTGGACCTGTTGCTGGTGCGCGACGACGACATCCCCGGCCTGATCGCCGATGGCGTCTGCGACCTCGGCATCGTCGGTCGCAATGAACTGGACGAGCAGGCCGCGGCACGCCGCCAGATCGGCCTGCCGGACGCCTACCAGACGCTGCGCGGGCTGGGCTTCGGCCAGTGCCGGCTGATGCTGGCGGTGCCCGAGGAATGGCAGTGGCAGGGTCCGGCGCAGCTGGCCGGCACCCGCATCGCCACCAGCTACCCGGCCATCCTCAAGCAGTGGCTGGCGGAGCAGGGCGTGGACGCGCAGGTGGTCGAGCTGTCCGGGTCGGTGGAAATCGCCCCGCGCCTGGGTACCGCCGACCTGATCTGCGATCTGGTCTCCAGCGGCGCCACGCTGCGTGCCAACCAGTTGACCCCGGTACACAACCTGCTCGACAGCGAGGCGGTGCTGGCTGGTGCGATGCGCGTGCCGGATGACGCACGTGCATCGCTGCGCGCGATGCTGCTGCGCCGCCTCGACGGCGTGGTGCAGCGCCAGGACCGCAAGCTGCTGATGTTCCGTGCCAGCGAAGATCGCGTCGACGCGCTGGCGCAGCTGCTGGCCGATGCCGAGCCGCTGGTGCGGCTGCCGGCCGATGGTGGCGCGCTGCGCCTGCAGACCATGTGCCCCGGCCCGCTGAGCTGGCAGCGCATGGAAGAACTCGAGCGCGCGGGCGCGCAGGGCCTGATGGTACTGAGCGTGGAGCGATCGCTGGCATGAACCGTCTGATCTGGTCCCGACTTGATGAGGCCGCGCGCAGCGCGGCATTGACCCGCCCGGTGCAGGCCGTGGCGCAGCAGACCCGCGATGCCGTAGCGGCCCTGATCGCGCAGGTGCGTGCACAGGGCGACGATGCGCTGCGTGCGATTACGGCGCGTTTCGATGGCGTCGAGCTGGCCTCGTTTGAAGTTTCCGAAGCCGAATTCGCCGCTGCCGAAGCCGCCGTGCCCGCCGAACTGCGACAGGCGATGGTGGACGCCGCCGAACGCATTGCGCGCTTCCACGCCGCTGGCATGGGCAAAGGCTATGCAGTTGAAACCGCGCCGGGCGTGGTCTGCGAACGCATGCTGCGCCCGATCGGCCGGGTGGGCCTGTACGTACCGGCTGGCAGCGCGCCGTTGCCGTCCACCGCGTTGATGCTGGGCGTTCCGGCGCAGCTGGCCGGTTGCCCGCAGGTGGTGCTGTGCACCCCGCCGCGCGCCGACGGCAGTGCCGATCCGGCAGTGCTGGTAGCCGCCCGCCTGACCGGCGTGCAGCGCGTGTTCAAGCTGGGCGGCGCGCAGGCGATCGCGGCGATGGCCTATGGCACGGCCAGCATTCCGGCCTGCGACAAGCTGTTCGGGCCGGGCAACAGCTTCGTTACCGAAGCCAAGCAGCAGGTCGCACAGGACGGCGCCGCCGCCATCGACATGCCTGCCGGTCCTTCGGAGGTGCTGGTGATTGCCGATGCTGGCGCCAATCCGGCGTTCGTCGCCGCCGACCTGCTGTCGCAGGCCGAGCACGGTCCGGATTCTCAGGTGCTGCTGCTGACCGACGACGCCGTGATGCTGGCGGCGGTCGAAGCCGAGGTTGAGCGCCAGGTGGCCCTGCTGCCGCGCCAGCAGATCGCGCGCCAGGCACTGTCGGCATCGCGGCTGGTGCAGGTCGATGCGTTGGACGAGGCGTTCGCGATCAGCAACCGCTATGCACCAGAGCACCTGATCCTGGCCCTGCGTGATCCGCGCGCATGGCTGGACAAGGTGCAGGCGGCCGGCTCGGTGTTCCTGGGCGATTACACCCCCGAAGCACTGGGTGACTACTGCAGCGGCACCAACCACGTATTGCCCACCGCCGGTGCCGCGCGTGCCTACAGCGGCGTGAGCGTTGCCAGCTTCCAGAACCTGATCAGCGTGCAAAGCGCCAGCGCCGCCGGCCTGGCCGCGATCGGCGGCTGCGGGCGCATCATCGCCCGTGCCGAAGGCCTGGATGCGCACGAGCGTGCCGTTGCGTTGCGCATGGAGGTGGCGGCATGAGCGCGGCGATCGATGAGGTGCTGGCACTGGTGCGCCCGGACCTGCAGGCCTTCGCCGGCTACAGCTCGGCACGCAGCGCGGCGGTGCAGGGCGAGGTCTGGTTGAATGCCAATGAGTCGGCCTGGGCCAATGCGGCCGATCCCGCAGGCAGCAGCCGGCGCTATCCGGAGCCGCAGCCGCTCGCGCTGCGCGAGGGACTGGCGGCGCTGTACGGCGTGACGCCACAGCAGCTGCTGATCGGTCGCGGCAGCGACGAAGCCATTGATCTGCTGGTGCGCGCGCTGTGCGTGCCGGGTCGCGATGGCGTGCTGGTCACGCCGCCGGTGTTTGGCATGTACGCCGTCTGCGCACGCCTGCAGGGTGCCGCCTTGATTGAAGTGCCGCTGGTGGACAGCGAGGATGGACTGCGCACCGATCTGGATGCGGTGATCGACGCGGCCAAGGCGCAGGGTGCCAAGCTGGTGTTCCTGTGTGCGCCGTCGAACCCGGCCGGCAGTGACATCGCCCTGGATGAGGTCGAGCGCGTGGCGGTTGCGCTGCGCGGGCAGGCGCTGGTCGTGGTGGACGAGGCCTATGTCGAGTATGCACAACGGCCGTCGGCGACCACGTTGCTGGCCGCGCACGCCAATCTGGCGGTGCTGCGCACGCTGTCGAAGGCGCACGCGCTCGCGGCCGCCCGCGTTGGCACGCTGATCGCTGCCCCGGAGCTGATTGCCCTGCTGCGTCGCTGCCAGGCGCCGTACCCGGTGCCGACGCCGTGCGCGGAACTGGCCGTGCAGGCACTGCAGCCGGCCGCGCTGGCGCGCACCGCCGAGCGCGTGACCACGGTGATCGCCGAGCGCGGGCGCCTGCGTGCAGCCCTGGCCGGCCTGCCCGGCGTGTGCCGGGTGTATGCCTCGGCCGGCAACTACCTGCTGGTCCGTTTCGCCGATCCCCAGTCCGCGTTCGATACGCTGCTGGCTGCGGGCGTGGTGGTGCGCGACCAGCGCGCTGCGCCGCAGCTGGGTGATGCGCTGCGCATCAGCATCGGCAGCCCCGAAGAGAATGACCGCGTGCTTGCGGCCCTGTCGGCGCGGAGGGCCGCAGCATGACCCCGATCCTGTTCATTGACCGCGACGGTACCCTCATCGAGGAGCCGTCCGACTTCCAGATCGACGCCTACGAAAAGCTGCGCTTCGTGCCGCAGGTGATCCCGGCGCTGCTGAAGCTGCGTGATGCCGGCTACCAGTTCGTGATCGTCACCAACCAGGACGGCCTCGGCAGCGACAGCTACCCGCGCGCCAGCTTCGATGGCCCCAACGACCTGATGCTGCAGATCTTCGAGAGCCAGGGCATCACCTTCCGTGACGTGCTGATCGATTCCAGCTGGCCGCAGGACAATGCGCCGACCCGCAAGCCGGGCATCGGCCTGATGACCGCCTACCTGCAGGACCGCAGCATCGACTGGGCACGCTCGGGCATGGTCGGTGACCGGATCACCGACCTGCAGTTTGCCGCCAACCTCAACATCCGTGGTTTCCAGCTGCGCACCGCGCAGTTTGGTGGGGAGTGGGACTGGCCGGGCATCGCCCATGCGCTGGCCGACGCGCCGCGCACCGCCGTTGTCCAGCGCAACACCAAAGAAACGAAGATCCGCGTTGAGCTGGACCTGGACCGCGCGGGCGATGCACGCATTGCCACCGGCCTGCCGTTCTTCGACCACATGCTGGAGCAGATCGGCAAGCACGGCGGCTTCGCGCTGGACATCCAGGCCGAGGGTGACCTGCACATCGACGAGCACCACACCATCGAGGACACCGGGCTGGCCCTAGGCCAGGCCCTGCGCGAGGCGTTGGGCGACAAGCGCGGCATTGGCCGTTACGGCTTCACCCTGCCCATGGACGAGACCCTGGCCAGCGCTGCGCTGGACTTCAGCGGCCGTCCCTATTTCGTGTTCGAGGGCGAGTTCAAGCGCGAGCGCGTGGGCGATATGCCGACCGAGCTGGTGCCGCACTTCTTCCGTTCGCTGTGCGATGCCAGCGGTTTGAACCTCAACCTGCAGGTGCGCGGCGACAATGATCACCACAAGGTGGAGGCCTGCTTCAAGGCGCTGGCGCGTGCGCTGCGTCCGGCGCTGGCCCGGCAGGGCACGGCACTGCCGAGTACCAAGGGGGCGCTGTGAGCGATGTTGCGCTGATCGATGCCGGTGGCGCCAACCTGGGCTCGGTGCGCTACGCACTGGAGCGCCTGGGCGCGACGGTGCGGCTGGTGCGCGATGCGGACGGCCTGGTTGGTGCGCCGCGGGTGATCCTGCCCGGCGTCGGCGCCGCCGGTCCCGGCATGCAGCGCCTGCACGCTCAGGGCCTGGTGGAACCGCTGCAGCGACTGGAGGTGCCGTTGATGGGCATCTGCCTGGGCATGCAGCTGCTGTTCGAACGCTCCGAGGAAGCGGGCGTAGAGACACTGGGACTGATTCCGGGCGTGGTACGCAAGCTGGTGCCGGCCTGTGGCATCCGCGTGCCGCACATGGGCTGGAACCGCCTGCTGCCGCTGCGCGAATCGCTGTTGCTGCAGGGCGTGCCGGAACGCGCCAGCGCCTACTTCGTGCACAGCTATGCGGCGCCGCTCAATACCCACACCGTCGCTGCCTGCGACCACGGTGGCCTGTTCACCGCCGTGGTGGAGCAGGGGCGCTACTACGGCGCACAGTTCCATCCCGAGCGCTCCGGCGAGACCGGCTCGCTGATGCTGCGCAACTTCCTCGAGGGCACTGCTGCATGAGTTTCATCGTCTACCCCGCGCTGGATATCCGCGACGGCCGCGTGGTGCGGCTGCGCCAGGGCGACTACGCGCAGGAAACCTCCTATGGGGATGACCCTCTGCCGCGCGCGCAGGCCTTCGCCGCGCAGGGCGCGCAGTGGATGCATCTGGTCGACCTGGATGCCGCACGGGCCGGTGGCTACACGCTGGCGCCGCTGTTGGCATCCATTCGTGCGCAGACCCCGCTGCAGGTGCAGACCGGCGGTGGCGTGCGCGGCCGCGATGATGTGGCGCGCATCCTCGACGCTGGCGCCGGCCGCGTGGTGGT
Organism: Stenotrophomonas maltophilia D457; assembly: GCF_000284595.1. Classification (GTDB taxonomy): domain Bacteria; phylum Pseudomonadota; class Gammaproteobacteria; order Xanthomonadales; family Xanthomonadaceae; genus Stenotrophomonas; species Stenotrophomonas muris. The sequence goes on from NC_017671.1 coordinate 2,153,169, forward strand.
GGGTTCGCTGGCGGTGCGTCGTCCCGATGAAGTGGTCGGCTGGCTGGAGGAATTCGGCGCCGATCGCATCACGATTGCGCTGGACGCGCGCCAGGACGCACAGGGGCAGTGGCAGCTGCCGGTGCACGGATGGACCGAGAACGCCGGGGTGACCCTGGATGACCTGGCCCGGCGCTACGCGCGCGCCGGCATGCGCCATCTGCTGTGCACCGACATCGCCCGCGACGGCATGCTGGCCGGGCCCAACATCAGCCTCTACCAGCACCTGTCGGCGCTGTTGCCGGGTGTGGCGGTGCAGGCGTCCGGTGGCATCCGTGACGTGGCCGATGTGGCCGAGGCGCGTGCCGCCGGCTGCGGAGGTGCCATCCTCGGCAAGGCACTGCTGGAGCAGCGCATGGACCTGAGCGAGGCGTTGGCATGTTGAGCCGCCGCATCATTCCGTGCCTGGACGTGCGTGATGGCCGCGTGGTCAAGGGCGTGCGCTTCCGCGATCACGTCGACATGGGCGACATCGCCGAGTTGGCACAGCGCTATCGCGACCAGGGCGCGGACGAGCTGGTGTTCTATGACATCGGCGCCAGTCCCGAGGCACGGTCGGTTGACGTCGCCTGGATCGAGCGCATCGCGCGCCTGATCGACATTCCGTTCTGTGTGGCCGGTGGCATCGACAGCGTGGAAACCGCGCGCCGCGTGCTGTTCGCCGGTGCCGACAAGGTGTCGATCAATTCGCCGGCGCTGGGCCGGCCGGAGCTGATCACCGAGCTGGCGGACGAGTTCGGCGTGCAGTGCGTTGTGGTGGGGGTCGATTCGGTGCGCGAGGCCGACGGGCAATGGCGGGTGCGTCGTTTCAGCGGCGATCCGGACAAGACCCAGGCGGTGCCGCTGCGCACGCTCGACTGGATCGTCGAAGCGCAACGGCGTGGAGCCGGTGAGATCGTGCTGAACTGCATGGACAGCGACGGTGTGCGCCGTGGCTACGATGTCGTGCAGCTGCAGCAGGCGCGGGCGCTGTGCCAGGTGCCGCTGATTGCCTCCGGTGGTGCCGGAGCGATGGAGCACTTCGCCGACGCCTTCGACCAGGCCGACGTCGACGGTGCGTTGGCGGCCAGTGTGTTCCACAGCGGCGCCATCGCCATTCCAGAATTGAAGCGCTACCTGCGCGGACAGCAGATCGAGGTGCGGGATGTCTATTGAAGTGAGGCCATCGCTGGATGCGCTGCAGGCCCTGGACTGGGGCAAGGGCGACGGCCTGCTGCCGGCCGTGGTGCAGGATGCCGATACCCTGCAGGTGCTGATGCTGGGCTATGTCAGCGCCGAATCGCTGGCGGCTACGCTGGCCATCGGCCACATGACCTTTTTCAGTCGCAGCAAGCAGCGGTTGTGGACCAAGGGCGAGCAGTCCGGCAACGTGCTGGTGGTGCAGTCGATCCGTGTCGACTGCGACGCCGATACGCTGCTGGTGATGGCGCGCCCGGCCGGGCCGACCTGCCACACCGGTGCCGAGAGCTGTTTCGACCAGGCGCCGAAGGATTTCCTGGGTGGGCTGGGCCAGCTGGTGGCCATGCGTGACGCGCAGCGCCCTCCCGGCAGCTACACCACCAGCCTGTTTGAAGGCGGCATCCGCCGCATCGCGCAGAAGGTGGGTGAGGAGGGCGTGGAGACCGCATTGGCCGCCGTGGCGCAGGATGATGAGGCATTGCTGGGCGAGGCGTCGGACCTGCTGTACCACCTGCTGGTGCTGCTGCGCGCGCGCGGGCTGTCGCTGGATGATGCGCGCGCGGTGCTGGAAAAACGCCATCGTTGAGGAAGGCGTACGGACCAACGGTCCGCACCCACCTCTGCAATGCAGCCGAGCATGGCTCGGCTCTACAATAGGTGGTCTTCTTCTTTCCCGGACCGCCCATGAAACTGCCTGCCGCCTGGCTGTGCTGCCTGTTGCTGACCTCGCCGGCCTGGGCCGCGGACACCGTGGTCAGCGGCAAGGTCTATCTGGAGCGTGACGGCAAGCCCGGCCGCGGTGCGACCGATCCGGGCCTGGCCGGGGTGCAGGTTTCCAACGGCGAGACCATCGTCAAGACTGCCGCTGACGGCAGCTACAGCCTGCCGGTGCGCGACGGCCAGACCGTATTCGTGATCAAGCCCGATGCCTACGCCTTCCCGAAGGCGGCGGACGGCCTGCCTTCGTTCTGGCGCCACTACCGCCCGAACGGCTCGCCGGCGCTGAAGTACGGCGGCATCGCCGCGACCAGCGACGTCACCCGCAACTGGGACTTCGCCCTGCAGTCGGATCGGCATGACAGCCGTCGTGGTTTCCAGATGCTGGTATTCACCGATTCGCAGACCGCCAGCCTGAAGGACATCGGCTACTACCAGCAGTCGATCGTGGCGCCACTGGTCGGCCAGACCAGGGCACGCATGGGCACCACCCTGGGCGACATCGTCAACGACGACCTGACCCTGTACCCGGCGATCAACAAGGTCACCACCGAACTCGGCGTGCCGTGGTTCCACGTGCCGGGCAACCATGACCTCGACTTCGATGCGGCCAGCGACGAACACTCACTGGACAGCTGGCGCAACATCTACGGCCCGGACACCTACGCGGTGGAAGAGGGCGGCGCCAGTTTCGTGTTCCTGGACGACGTGGTGTACGACCCCAAGGCCAGGCCGAAGTACATCGGCGGCCTGCGCGAAGACCAGTTCGCCTTCCTCGCCAGCTACCTGAAGGGCCTGCACAAGGACCGCCTGCTGGTGCTGGGCATACACATCCCGCTGTTCGACGCGGCGCCGGGGCGCGAGACCTTCCGCCATGCTGACCGCCAGCGCCTGTTCGACCTGCTGAAGGACTTCCGCAACGTACTGGTGCTCAGCGGCCACAGCCACACCCAGCAGCACGTCTACCACGGCAAGGCCGAGGGCTGGAACGGCGACAAGCCACTGCACGAATACAACGTCGGTGCCAACTGCGGTGCGTTCTGGTCGGGCGTGAAGAATGCCGCTGGCGTGCCGGACAGCACCATGAGCGACGGCACGCCGAAGGGCTATGCATTGCTCGACGTGGCCGGCAACGGCAGCTATCGCCTGCAGTACCGCGTGGCCGGCAGGCCGGCCAGCGAGCAGATCGGCCTGCACGCGCCGAAGGTGCTGCGCCAGGGGGCCTACCCGGCGTGGGGTGTCTACGCCAACGTCTACATGGGCGAGGATCGGAGCGTGGTCGAGTACCGTGTCGATGGCGGCGCCTGGCAGCCGATGAAGCAGGTCAGCCAGCCCGACCCGCGCCTGATGGTGGAGAACGTGGCCGATGATCTGGCCAGCAGCCTGCGCGGCTACGACCGTTCGCCCGAGGCCACTGCGTCGCCGCACCTGTGGCGTGGCGCGCTGCCGACCGATCTTGCAGTGGGCAGCCATAAGGTCGAGGTACGCTCCACCCAGCCTGATGGCGCAGTGTTCACCGCCGCCACCAGCTACAGCCTGCAGACTGCCCAGCCCTGACCCCCGCGCACCAGCGCTCCAGCGAAAGGACCCCGTATGGATATCCGCTTCATGGCCGGCACCACACCGGTGACCCTCAGCCGCCACTGGTTCACCGGCGCGATGCTGCTGCAGAGCGCCACCGAGAAGGTCTGGGTGCAGCACCCGCTGCATCCGGGCACCCACTTCTCGTTCTCGCTGGTACAGTCGTGGCTGCGCCACATCGCCGGCCACGAAGTGCTGGTCGAGCGCACCCGGCCGCTGTTGTTCGCCGGCTTCCGCCCACAGCGCCTGCGCGTGCTGGTGGATGGGGTGCAGGTGGCCGAACAGGAAGGCATGTAGGTTCACCTGAACCACCGGCGCGCTAGGCAAAGCCGTCCCGATGCCTGAGAATCGGGGCGATTCAATCGATCCAAGCAGGCCAGCGTGACCATCGCAGCAGCGTCAACGGTTTCCTCCGACTCCGCCCGCGGCGGTCTTCCGCGCCGTCTGGTCGTCGCCGATGTCGGCGGCACCTTTGCCCGGCTCGCGCTGGCGGAAACCCGACCCGGCCAGACGCCGCTGCTGGGCAGCCACCGTACCTATGCCTGTGCCGAGCATTCCAGCCTGGCCGCGATCCTCGCCGATTTCACCGCCGGCCTCGGCCACCCGGTGCAGACCGCGGTGGTCGCCATCGCTGGCCTGCTGGATGGCGATGTGCTGATCAACTCGAACCTGCCGTGGACGGTCTCGCTGTCGGCCACCCGCGCGCAGTCCGGGCTGCACGAACTGCAGCTGATCAATGATTTCGAAGCGGTGGCGCTGGCCATCCCCTACCTGCAGCCGGAAACCCTGGTGCCACTGAACGGCGACGCCGATCCGGCGCAGGCCTTCCCGGCGCTGGTGCTGGGCGCGGGTACCGGGCTGGGCGCCGCGCTGCGTTTCGCTGATGGCGAGCGTCCGGTGCTGGCCAGCGAGATCGGTCATGCCGCGCTGGGCGCCGGCAACGCGCTGGAACTGCAGGTGCTGGGCCGCCTGCTGCAGCGTTGGCCGCACGTGGACAACGAACGCGTGCTGTCCGGCAGCGGCCTGATGAACCTGTATCCGTGCCTGTGCGAACTGCGCGGCGTCACCCCGGTGTGGAACAGTACGGAGGCGCTGATCGGCGCCGCGCGTGGCGGTGAGGATGCACTGGCGGTGGAAACGTTGCAGGTCTTCTGTGCGTGGCTTGGCAGCCTGGCCGGCGACGCGGCGATCGCCGTCGGCGCGCGCTCGGTGTACCTGGCCGGTGGCATTTCCGCGCATGTGCAGGATTTCCTGGCCGATGGCCGCTTCCGTGAGCGCTTCCTCAACAAGGGCGTGCTGACCGAGGTGCTGCGCCAGGTGCCGGTGTGGCGCGTGGAGCATGGCCAGCTGGGCGTGCTTGGCGCAGCGGTCTGGCACGCCGCACGGCAGCCCACGCACGACTGATCGGCAGGGTTGGCATCGGGCCGGCCGTGCATTGCAGACTGGGAGGGGAAAATGGTGGATCGCAGGCAGTTCCTGCAGGCCGGTGCACTGGCCGCAGGCATGGCGGCATTGCCGGGCGTGCAGGCGCGCACGCAGGGTGGGGCCCGGGTGGTCTCCACCTGGGACTTCGGCGTACCGGCCAACCAGGCCGCGTGGAAGGTGCTGGCGCAGGGTGGCAGCGCGCTGGATGCGGTGGAGGCGGGCGCACGCTGGGCCGAGAGCGAGCTGTGCAACCCTACCGTTGGCCATTGCGGCAATCCGGATCGCGACGGCGTGCTGAGCCTGGATGCGAGCATCATGGACGGCGATGGCCGTTGTGGTGCAGTGGCCGCGCTGGTGGACATCCTGCATCCGGTGTCGGTGGCCCGCAAAGTGATGGAGAACAGCCCGCATGTGCTGCTGGTCGGCGAGGGCGCGCAGCAGTTCGCGGTGCAGCAGGGGTTCGAGCGCAAGCATCTGCTGACGCCGCAGGCCGAAGCGGCCTGGCGCGAGTGGCTGAAGACCGAGAAGTACCAGCCGCAGATCAATGCCGAGCGCCGTGGCATTCCCGGCAACAGCGACAACCACGACACCATCGGCATGCTGGCACTGGATGCCAAGGGCCAGCTGGCCGGTGCCTGCACCACCAGCGGCATGGCGTGGAAACTGCACGGTCGCGTTGGCGACAGTCCGATCATCGGCGCCGGCCTGTACGTCGACAACGACGTCGGCGCGGCCACTGCTTCGGGGGTGGGTGAAGAGATGATCCGCAACGCGGCTTCGTTCCTGGTGGTCGAGCTGATGCGCCAGGGGCGTTCACCGGCGCAGGCCTGCCGTGAAGCCATCGACCGCGTGGTGCGCAAGCGCCCGGAAGCGAGCAGAACGTTGCAGGTGTGCTTCCTGGCCATGAACAAGCAGGGCGAGGTCGGCGCCTATGCGCTGCATCGTGGCTTCGTCTATGCGGTGTGCGATGCGCAGCGCCAGGATGACCTGCGTGACTCGCCGTCGATCTACACGAGCACCCAGGCGTGAGTACGCGGCTGACCCTGGAGATCGCCAGCAACTCGCTGGCCTCGGCGCTGGCCGCGCAGGCTGGCGGCGCCGACCGCATCGAACTGTTCGACAACCTGGCCGAGGGCGGCACCACGCCGTCGTTCGCCAGCATCGCGATGGCCCGCGAGCGCCTGTCGATTCCGCTGTTCGTGCTGGTGCGGCCACGCCCGGGCGACTTCCACTACGACGCGCTGGAAACCGAACTGATGCTGCGTGACATCGCGCAGTGCCGCGCGCTGGGTTGCGATGGCGTGGTGATCGGCGCGCTGGACGTGCAGGGCGGCATCGACCTGGCGCTGTGCCGGGAACTGGTGCAGGCCGCCGGGCCGTTGCAGGTGACCTTCCATCGCGCCTTCGACGCCGCCCGCGATCTGCCGGCGGCGCTGGAGCAGGTGATCAGGCTGGGCTGCCAGCGCGTGCTGACCTCGGGCGGGCAGGCCAGCGCCGAGGCCGGTGCCGATGTGCTGGCGGGCCTGGTCACCCAGGCGGCGGGGCGCATCACGGTGATGGCTGGCGCCGGATTGGCCCCGGGCAACATCGCAACCGTCGCGCGGCAGACCGGCTGTACCGAACTGCACGCCTCCGCAAAAGGCCTGCGCCGCTCGGCGATGCAGTTCCAGAACCCGGCGCTGCGCGGTCTGGACCCGGACTGGAGCCAGACCGCCACCGCTACCGTGGCCGCGCTGCGGCAGGCGCTGGACGGCTGATCGAATCCGTCGGGCATGGCCCGGGGTCAGATCCCTTCTGCGAAGGGATCTGACCCCTGTCGCAACCCCGGCCGCAGGCACGCGACGGACAAAACCGTTCCGCGCGCGGTTGTCGTGATCGTGTCACTACTTCGTGCGCCGTTCTCTCAGCGATGTTTCGCAACTTTTTGATTGTTCTGGACACCGGCAGCCGATAGCGGCAATCCGCCGGCTGTTGCTGCGTTGCCGCATGCCGGGCGTGGTTCAGCTGTGCTTTAGTTTGGATCGATCCACAGGGGAGGTGCCATATCGGTCGTGAACCGATCCAAGCGCCTGGATCCGTCGTAGTGCCGCGCCACCGTCCGCCCGTGCGTCCACATCTTCGAAGAGCAACCACCCATGGCTCAGATCGTCCACAAGCGTCGCCACCTGCTGTCCCAGGCCCTGATCCTGGCCCTGTTGCCGCTGGCAGCCAGCGCGCAGGAAGCTGCCAGTTCGTCCACCAAGGATCTGGACGCGGTCACCGTCACCGGCTCGCGCATCAAGCGCGCCAGCGTCGAGGGCCCGGCGCCGGTCAACGTGATCACCGCCGCGCAGATCCAGAAGGAAGGCTTTGTCAGCGTGTACGACGCGCTGAAGACCCTCACCGAGGCCACAGGCACCGTTGAAGCCGCATCGCAATGGGGCTCGCATACGCCCAATGCCAGCGGCCTGAACCTGCGCGGGATGGGCCCGAACCGCTCGCTGCTGCTGGTCAATGGCCGTCGTGTAGCGGATTACCCGCTGCCCTACGGTGGCGAAACCAACTTCTCCAACTACGGCAACATTCCGGCCGCGGCGGTGGAGCGCATTGAAGTGCTGACCGGTGGCGCCTCGGCCATCTACGGTTCGGATGCGATCGCCGGCGTGGTCAACGTCATCCTCAAAACCAACTACGACGGCGACGAAGTGCGCGTGCGCGGCGGCACTTCCAGCGAAGGCGGACGTGATACCTGGGATCTGTCCTGGGCCGGTGGCAAGACCGGCGAAAACTGGAGCGTGACCTACGCGCTGCAGTACACCAAGCGCGACCCGCTGTTCGGGCGTGATCGCCCGCAGATGGACGATGCCGACGATGCGCCGTACCCGTCCTGGAACATGGAACAACGCAAGGTCGGCTTCCGTCCCACCGCCGGTCTGGCGCTGATCGATCCGACCACGGGCCAGCGCCTGGCGCCGCCCACCGGCACCTGCGAAAAATTCGACGGCGAGTACTACACCGCCGATCGATTGGTCTACAACTACGCCGCCAACCGCATCACCAACACCGGCCGCCTGTGCGGCATGAGCGCCGACTACGCCAACTGGCTGCTTACCGGCGGCGCCGAGAACGTGTCCGGAAACCTGTACGCCACCTTCGATTTCAGCAATGACCTGCAGGCCTGGACCAACCTGGCGGTGTATCGCTCCGAAGCGATCTGGGGCACCAATCCGCCCGGCGTGTCGCTGATCGACGATGACAACGGCTATTACTGGGATGCCAACCGCAACCGGCCGATCCTGGGCGTGCGCCAGTTCACCCCGAACGAAGTCGGGGGCCTGGATACGCTGCGCAACACCAACCGCGAACTGTCCTGGGACTGGAGCGCGGGCCTGCGCGGGCGCTTGGCCGACCGTTTTGACTGGAGTGCCACGGTGGGGCGTTCCTATTACCGCGTGGAAGAACGGCAGAACGTGGTCGACAAGCAGAAGTCGTATGACTACTTCCTTGGCCCGCGCCTGGGCACCACCGCCGATGGCGAGGCGATCTATGCGTTGAACGAATCGCGCTGGTGGAACCCGCTGACGCCGGACCAGTACTGGCAGATGGGGACCGTGGCGAAGAACCGCGCGGCGTCATGGGTCAACCAGGCGTCGGCGGATATCACCGGCGAGCTGTTCCAGGGCTGGGCCGGCCCGATTTCGTTTGCGGCGGTGGCTGAAGTCGCGCAGCAGGGCTATCACCTCAGTCCGGACCCGCGCGCTGGCATCGACTTCGACCTGCAGAATGTCGATCGCGGCGGCGGTGAGCGTACCCGCTACTCGGCCGGCGTCGAGTTCAAGATCCCGCTGTTGGACAGCGTGACCGCCACTGCGGCCGCGCGCTACGACCGCTATGGCAACTACAAGGCCGATGACAGCAGCGAAGCGCTGGACATCGGCAGCCAGAAGGAAACCACCTGGAACGTCGGCCTGGAATGGCGCCCGGTCGAATCGCTGCTGGTGCGTGGCTCATACGCCACCAGCTTCCATGCGCCGGACATGCATTACCTGCTGGGCCAGCCGAGCAGTTCGGAAGTGCAGACCTATGACCGCCTGCGCTGCATCCAGAGCGGCGCGTACCTGGTCAACAACTGTGGCGTGGGCAACACCGACGTCTGGTACACGTTCGACGTGAACCGGCGTGGGACGCCGCTGCTGCGCTCGGAGACCGGTGATTCGTGGACGGTCGGCTTCGTCTGGGACGTGCTGCCGAACCTGTCGGTCAGTGCCGACTACTGGGCGATCAAGCTGGAAGACATGATCGTCGACGTCGGCGCCGATGAGGTGCTGGCCAGCGAGGCCGGCTGCCTGACCGGCAAGAACATGGACGGTACGCCATGGGCCAACCCGGCCGGTGGCGAGTACTGCGCCGGCATCCTGGCCCGCGTGAACCGTGACAGCAACGGTCGCCTGGTATCGATCGAGCGCGGCCCGTTCAACCTGGCCAGCCGCGAGGTGCGCGGCATCGACCTGACCGCGCGCTATCGCCTGGAAACCGCGCGGTGGGGCAGCTTCCAGCTGGGCGTGAACTACACCAACCAGATCTCGACCAAGGAGCAACGCTACGCCGCCGACCCGAATCCGGAACGCCGCGATCGTGACCTGCGCAGCAAGCTGCGCGCGAGCCTGGCCTGGCAGCGCGGCAACTGGAACGCCAACGTCTATGCCGACCGCATCGGTTCGGTGCCGGGCGTGCGCTACCACTGGGGTACCGACCGCCTGGACAACCCTGGTGGCTGCCTGCCGTTCGCCGATGGCTACGTGCCCAGTGACAGCCCGTCGCTGAACTGCCTGGAGCCGGCACGGCTGCCGGATGGTTCGGTGAACCCGAACCCCAACGCCGGGCAGCAGACGGCGCGCTACTACGGTCGAGTGGGGCCGTTCATCACCTGGAACTTCAACGTGGGCTACCAGGTGACCGAACACGCGAAGGTAAACGTGTACGTCAACAACGCCTTCAACGCCGCCAGCTGGAACCACAAGGACCCGTACAAGCTGGATTACGACTTCGCTCCGACCCGCCTGCTGGGCGCGGTCGGCCGCGAGTTCGCGTTGGAGTATGTGTTCACCTTCTGAGGTGACCTGCCTCCGCCGGTAGGTCCACGCCATGCGTGGATATGGACACCCGGGTGCCCATTCAGGAACTGCGGACAGGCTGGATTTGACCTTCCCACGATGGCAAGGTTTAGCCTGTCCGCATCCAGAAGGAGCCCCGGGAATCCGATCATGAGCACGCCCCGCGCCACTGCAGCCCCCGCAAGCCCTGCCACCATCAGCCTGCCCATCGAGGGCATGACCTGTGCCAGCTGTGTCGGCCGGGTCGAGGCGGCGCTGTCCAGGGTCGAAGGTGTGGGCAGCGTTTCGGTCAATCTGGCCACTGAGCGCGCGGATATCCGCCCGTCCGGTCCGGTCGATCGGGCCGCGTTGATCCAGGCGGTGGAGCGGGTGGGCTACGACGTGCCCGCTGCCACCACCGAGCTGTCGGTCGAGGGCATGACCTGTGCGTCCTGCGTGGGCCGAGTCGAACGTGCGCTGTTGGCCGTGCCCGGCGTCAGCCAGGCCAGCGTGAACCTGGCCACGGAGCGCGCCACGGTGCGTGGCGTGGCAGAAGTTGCAGCGCTGGTCGCCGCGATCGACAAGGCCGGCTATGACGCACGCGTGATTGAAGCCGGCGTGCAGTCCGATGACGAGGCCGCGGAAAAGAAGGATGCCGAGCGCGCCGAACTGAAGCGCGACCTGATCGTGGCGTCCGCGCTGGCGCTGCCGGTGTTCGTGCTGGAGATGGGGTCGCACCTGATCCCCGGCATGCACGAATGGGTGATGTCCACCATCGGCATGCAGGCCAGCTGGTACCTGCAGTTCGTGCTGACCGCGCTGGTGCTCGCCATCCCGGGCCGCCGCTTCTACCAGAAGGGCATCCCCGCGCTGCTGCGGCTGGCGCCGGACATGAATTCGCTGGTGGCGGTGGGCACTGCCGCAGCGTTTGGCTACTCGGTGGTGGCCACGTTCCTGCCGACGCTGTTGCCGGCGGGCACGGTGAACGTCTACTACGAAGCAGCGGCGGTGATCGTTGCGCTGATCCTGCTCGGCCGCTTCCTTGAGGCCCGGGCCAAGGGCCGCACCTCCGAGGCGATCAAACGACTGGTCAATCTGCAGGCGAAGGTTGCCCACGTGGTCCGTGACGGCCGGACGGTGGATGTCCCGGTCAATGAAGTGCTGAGCGGCGACGTGGTGGAAGTGCGCCCGGGCGAGCGCGTGCCGGTCGACGGCGAGGTGGTCGAGGGCCGCAGCTACATCGACGAGTCGATGATCAGCGGCGAGCCGATCCCGGTCGAGAAGCAGCCGGGCAGCAGCGTGGTGGGCGGTACGGTCAACCAGAAGGGCGCACTGACGGTACGTGCCACGGCGGTGGGCGCGCAGACCATGCTGGCGCAGATCATCCGCATGGTCGAACAGGCGCAGGGCTCGAAGCTGCCGATCCAGGCGGTGGTCGACAAGGTCACCCTGTGGTTCGTGCCGGCGGTGATGCTGGCCGCGCTGGCGACCTTCGCAGTCTGGCTGATCTTCGGGCCCTCGCCAGCGCTGAGCTTCGCGCTGGTCAATGCGGTGGCTGTGCTGATCATTGCCTGCCCATGCGCGATGGGACTGGCCACGCCGACCTCGATCATGGTCGGGACCGGCCGTGGCGCCGAGATGGGTGTGCTGTTCCGCAAGGGTGAAGCGCTCCAGTTGTTGAAGGATGCACAGGTGGTGGCGGTGGACAAGACCGGCACGCTGACCGAAGGGCGCCCGCGCCTGACCGATCTGGAGATTGCTGCCGGCTTCGATCACAACACGGTGCTGGCGGCAGTTGCCGCAACGGAGTCGCGCTCGGAGCATCCCATCGCCCGCGCGATTGTTGATGCCGCGACCGGCCAGGGCATCGCGTTGCCGGGCATGGTCGACTTCGAATCGGTCACCGGCATGGGCGTGCGGGCCAGTGTCGAGGGTGCACGCGTGGAGGTCGGTGCCGATCGCTTCATGCGCGACCTGGGCGTGGACATCACTTTGTTTGCGACGCTGGCGGCAGAGCTGGGCATCCAGGGCAAGTCGCCGCTGTATGCCGCCATCGACGGCCGCCTGGCCGCAATCATCGCGGTATCCGATCCGATCAAGCCGAGCACGCCGGCCGCAATCGCGGCACTGCATCAGCTTGGCCTTAAAGTGGCGATGATCACCGGTGACAACGCTGGTACCGCGCAGGCGATCGCGCGCCAGCTCGGCATCGACGACGTGGTGGCCGAGGTGCTGCCGGAAGGCAAGGTCGAGGCGGTGCGCCGCTTGAAGGCCACACATGGCCATGTCGCCTTCGTCGGCGACGGCATCAACGATGCGCCGGCGCTGGCCGAGGCCGATGTCGGCCTGGCCATCGGCACCGGCACCGATATCGCGGTCGAGTCGGCCGATGTCGTGCTGATGTCGGGCAACCTGCAGGGCGTGCCGAATGCCATTGCACTATCGAAGGCGACGCTGGGCAACATCCGCCAGAACCTGTTCTGGGCCTTCGCTTACAACACCGCATTGATTCCGGTGGCGGCCGGCGTGCTGTATCCGGTCTGGGGCGTGCTGCTCTCGCCGGTGTTCGCGGCCGGTGCGATGGCACTGTCCAGCGTGTTCGTGCTGGGCAACGCGCTGCGCCTGCGCCGCTTCCAGCCGCCGATGGCGGACGCCCCCGCCGCGATCCATTGAGGGAGAACCGCATGAATATCGGTGAAGCCGCCAAGGCCTCCAGCGTGTCGGCGAAAATGATCCGCTACTACGAACAGATCGGCCTGATTCCTGCGGCTGATCGCACCGAGTCGGGCTACCGGGCGTACTCGCAGGCGGACATCCACCGCCTGCGCTTCATCCGCCGCGCGCGCGACCTCGGCTTCCAGGTGGCCGAGATCACCGATCTGCTGGGCCTGTGGAACGACACCTCGCGGCACAGCGCCGACGTCAAGCACCTGGCCGAACAGCACATTGCCGACTTGGAGCAACGCATCGAGCACATGCGGCAGATGGCCGACACGCTGAAATCGTTGATCAGTTGTTGTGCGGGTGACGAGCGCCCGGAATGCCCGATCCTGGAGCGGTTGGGCGAAGACCATGATGCCCCGGTGCCGGTCGTCGCCGCCAAGACCGGCGCGGTGCGGCGACGCGCACAGAAGTATTGAATCGATATCGCGTGCACTGAAAAGCCCGCCCTGTGACAGTGCACGGGGCGGGCTTGGTTCTGGATGCAGTGCAGGGAATCAGGCAGTGCGAGGCGGGAAGCCGGCATCGTTCACCGCGGCGAACACCTGTTCCTGCGACGCGGTGGTCTGCACCTTGACCAGCCCGGTCGGCGGATCGGCCACCACGCTGGCGTTCGGATCGATCTGCTGGATCGCACGGGTCACGCTGCGCGCACAGCCGCCGCAGGTCATGCCGTCGACATGGAATTCCATCTGTAGCTCCTTCGCTGCTCTTGGGATGAGGCCAGTGTGCACCTTCCAACGATGGCAGGGTCAAGCGTCGGGCTGAACGACGAACAAGGCGCGGACAAAAAAACGGCAGCCACCTGTACCAGCGCGGCTGCCGTGGAGGAACGTCCCCGCCAGGGCAGGGCATGGGTTGCGCCGGGACGTGCCCGGCCAACCCGGTGCGGGCTTAGAACTTCCAGTTCACGCCGAAGTACAACTGGCGACCGGCGTACAGGTTGGACAGCAGGCGGGCCTGGCTGTCGTTGCCGATGTAGCTGCGCAGCTCGGACTTGGTGGCGTTCAGCACGGCAGCCGTCACCGTCCAGTCCGGGGTCAGGTTGTAGGCCACGTTCAGGTCAAGCTGGCTGTACGGCTTGGTGTAGGTGGTCATGCCATTGTTCAGCCCGCCGACCACTTCACCGCGACGGTTGTACGAGGCACGCGCCAGGAACTTGTCGTTCTCGTAGAACACGGTGACGTTGGCCTGGTTCTTGGCGCTGCCGACCAGCGGCGATGAGCCGATTTCCTCGCCGTCCAGCACGATCGAGGCCAGGTTGGTGTCGTTGTAGGTGTAGTTGGCCTGCACGCCCAGACCGAAGTCGAAGGTGTACTGGCCATACAGCTCCACGCCCTGCGAAACGCCATCGCGGCCGTTGGCCTGGGTCTCGTACTTCTGCACGGTGACCGACTGCCCGCCGACGTTCATCTGCTGGTCGCGCACCACCGGCACGGTGAAGTTGTCCACGTTCTTGCGGAACAGCGAAACACCTGCGACCGCGCCCGGCTGGAAGTACCACTCCAGGCCCAGGTCGAACTGGACCGCCTTGAACGGCTCCAGCGCCTTGTTGCTGCCCGAGCCGTACCAGCCGGGCGTGTCGGTGCCGCCGGTGACACGGCGATCGTTGGCGTACTCCTCGCTGATGTAACGCAGGCCACCGGGATAGGCGATGCTGGTGTAGCTCGGGCGCGCGACCACCTTCGACGCCGCACCGCGCAGCACCAGGTTGTCGGTGATGTCCCAGGCAATGTTGAAGCTCGGCAGCACGTCGGTATAGGTCTTCTCCAGCGACGACAGGGCGTACACCTTGTCGCGCACCTGGGCGTCGGGCAGGCGGACGAAGCCACCCTGGCAGCGCAGGTTCGGATCGGCGGCCGGATCATCGCAGCTCATCGGCGCGCCGCTGGCGTTGTCGACGAAGTAGTCGTTGAAGCGCTCGACCGAGTCGCTGGACTGGGCGAACTGCTTGGTGCGCACCACGCGCACGCCGACGTTGCCGCGCACGCGCTCGGTGCGGAAGTTGGCCTGGAAGTAGCCGGAGTAGATCTTCTCGTTGACGTCGTAGACGAAGTCTTCCTCGGTGCGGTTGTGCGAGCCGCCGTAGGTCTTGTTCAGGTAATCGATGTAGGCCGGGTAGTTGATGCCCGGGAACACATTGGCGTTGAAGGCGCCGGTGATGTTGCTGATCGGGTTGGACAGGAAGAAGCCCGGCTGCGCGTTGCCAGCGGTCGGATCGCAACCTGCCTGGTAACGGTTGTTGTCATAGTCGGACGGGTCCAGGCCCGGGCACACCCAGTAGGTGTTGCCGGTGTTGCGGTGGACCTTGCCGTCGCGGTACTTGGCACCGAACTGGATCGAGTCCAGCCAGCCGGCCTCGAACAGCTTGGTGACGTCTGCCTGGAAGTAGTTCTGCTTGACTTCGGTCTGCATCCACGACGAGTCGGTGGAACCGGTATCGACTTCGGCGACGCCGGCCATCAGCTGCTGCTGCAGGTCGGGAGAGAACTGCACCGACGGCGTGCCGGTGAGGTCCCACGCGGTGTACTGGTTGCCGGACTGCCACTGGTTGCCCACCTTGCGGCGCGGCTTGGCCGACATGCGGAAGTTCATCGACGGACCACCTTCGGACCAGGTGCGGCCGCCGGTGAACGAGGCTTTCCAGAGGGGGCTGATGTCCCAGTCAATGGTCAGGTCCGCGGTCTGCGACAGTGCCTTTTCCTTGCTGTAGCCGCCGGTGAGCTGCGGGGTGGGGATGGTGCAGTCGTCCGGGCCCCAGCCACCGGGCTTGAGGCCGGCGGCAGCCGCTTCATCCTCGCTGCAGTAGTAGGTCTTACCGGCCAGCTTCTGGTACTGCGCGCCGGTGACGATGCTGCCGCTCGGATCGAAGTCCAGGCCATTGAGCAGGCGGCCGCCGGCCCAGTTGCCGTCCTGGTTGTAGCGGGCCAGGTTCCACTCCGGCACCTTCAGCATGTTCTGGGTGTAGTCACCCTGCAGCTCGAAGCGGAAGTAGTTGGCCGTCATCGTGACGTTGTCGACCGGCTTGAACTGGAAGGTCAGCTGCCCGCCCTTGCGTTCGCGCTTCTCTTCCTTCACCGCGAAGTTCACCGAGGTCGGCATGAAGAACTCACTGTAGTTCTTGCCGGTCTGGTTGTTGAAACCGGACTCGCCCCACCAGTAGTGGATGCCATCCTGCTCCAGCAGGTTGCCGTTGGCATCGCGGGCGGTGGTGCCGTTGCCGTACCACTGGTAGTCCTCGGTGCTGGCCTCCATGGTGCGGGTAGTGCGTTTCTGCTGGGTCACGCCTACCAGCACGCCGAAGCGCTCGTCCTTGCTGTGCCAGGAATACAGCGCCGACACCTGCGGATCGACGTCGTGGCTGGTGTCTGAGGTGGTGCCCTCCAGGTTCACGTAGCCGGAGTTGGATTCCATGTCGAGCGGACGGCGGGTATGCAGGATGACCGTGCCGCCGATGCCGCCTTCGTCGATGCGTGCTTCCGGCGACTTGAACAGCTCGGCGCTGGACAGCATGTTCGACGGCAGCAGGGTGTAGTTGAAGGAACGGGTGGCTTCGTTGTTGGTTTCCGAGGAGGCGACGAAGTTGCCGTTCAACTGGGTCAGGGTCAGGTCCGGTGCAAGGCCGCGCACGCTGACGCTCTTGCCTTCGCCACCGCTGCGGGTGATGACCACGCCGGGCACGCGCTGCAGTGCGTCGGCCACGTTCTTGTCGGGGAACTTGCCGACGTCTTCGGCGGTGATCACTTCGACCACGGCGTTGGCATCGCGCTTCTGCTCAAGGCTCTTTTCGATGGCGTAGCGGTAGCCGGTGACCTGGACGCTGTCCAGAGTCGTGGCGTCCTGCGAGCCGGTGGTCGTGGCCTGCTGCGCGGCGGCGCCTGCCGGAATGACGGCGGCAGCCAGGGCCAGCGCGATGGCCAGCGACAATGCGTCCTGGCCGTGCGTACGTGTTGAATGCTTCATTCCCATCTCTCCCTCTCTCCTGGATTGATCCGGTGACG
Source organism: Stenotrophomonas maltophilia D457 (assembly GCF_000284595.1). Classification (GTDB taxonomy): domain Bacteria; phylum Pseudomonadota; class Gammaproteobacteria; order Xanthomonadales; family Xanthomonadaceae; genus Stenotrophomonas; species Stenotrophomonas muris. The sequence goes on from NC_017671.1 coordinate 2,169,904, forward strand.
TGGCACGGACAACTTGAATCGATCTAATTTGAAGTGAATTTGTCGCTGTCGCCATGCAGTGGCAGTAGCACCGCACGCGTGGCCTGGTGTACGTCCTGTTGCTGCTCCCCCAACTCCCGGCCATCGCAGCGTCGTCTTGGATCGATCTAAGCGATGGGCGGGCGATTTTTAGCATGGGTCGCCCTTGGGCGCATGCTGCTCCGCAATATGGTACTGGCGTGGCGTAGGGATGACGGTTTGCTGAAATCAGTGAAATCGTTTTCGTGCGCAGGGAGGGGGGGGCGGCAGGGCTGCGCCCTGCACCTGCGGGTAGTGCCGGCCGCTGGCCGGCAAGAGCCAAAGCCAAAGCGGCTCTGGGTTGTCTGGGTTTGGCGGTGCGGTGTGGACTGGCAGGACACGCCGTAAACCCTTCCATGGGGGCTCGATGGCGCCATCCATGGCGCCAACGGTCCTGCCAGCCCACACCGCCCCACCTTTGACAGTTTCCCGGTGACGGTTGGACTGATCCTGGAACGACATGGGGTCATGGGGTCAGATCCGTTTTCCGTTGGAAAACGGATCTGACCCCGGATTGATTTCGATATCTGACAGAGATTCATCCACGCATGGCGTGGATCCATCCACAGATCGCGGAAATCTGTCGAAGGCGGGGTGGGTCCGGTTGCGGGGGTGTCCGCGGCATGGATGCCGCGGCCAAGCCCCCAGGGATGGGTTTACGGCGTTCCTCGCAACCGGACCCACCCCGCCATTCCACGGATCGCCGGCTTTTGCTGTTGCTTCGGCTGTTGCTTCTGAGGTTGCCGGCCAGCGGCCGGCACTACCGCAGGTGCAGGGCGCAGCCGTGCCGAATACACCCTCATGCTGCGCCGCAGAATGCATTCGGCTGAACCTGCATGCTCTACTTGAATCGATCTAAATCCACGGTCACGTGGGTCGGGCGTCATTCCAGGGGGAGCCTTCTGCCGGTCCAGGCAGAGCTCAGCGGAACGGTGCCGGAAGGCCCGGGCCGTCTGTCTCTGCGTCATCGACTACAGGAACCCGACATGCGTCCAGTGCCGTCCGCTCCCGCCGTCCCATCATCCTCGCGCCCGCTGGTGCGCCTGGCCTGCCTGCTTGCGCTGTCGGCGGCGCCGATGCTGCTGCAGGCCGCGCCGGCAGCGCTGGAGCGCGAGGTCAACACCTTCATCGGCAGCAAGGACGACGGCAACACGTTCCCGGGTGCGTCGGCACCGTTCGGCCTGATCCAGGTCAGCCCGATCGGCAGCCACTATTCGGGTTGGCGCTATGACGACGAGAAGATCCGTGGCTTCGGCCACTCCTTCATCTCCGGTGCCGGCTGCTGGGAACAGGGCGGCCAGGTGTCGGTGCTGCCGGTCACGGGCTCGATCGGTCCGGGCGGTGATTTCGATACCGGCAACGCCAGGCAGTTCGACCACAAGGCCTACGCCGCGTCCTACACCCACGATGGCGAGGTCGGCCAGGCCGGCTACTACAAGGTGCGGCTGACCAGCTACGGCGGCATCGATGCCGAGGCGACCGCGCGTACCCGTGCCGCGGCCGAGCGCTACACCTTCAGCCAGCGCAGTGGCGATGGCCACGTGCTGGTCAATGTCGGCCAGGCCAACGAGCGCCATTCGGTGATCGGCAGCGTGGTCGATGTGGTCGGCGACCGCGTGGTCGAGGGCAAGCTGGTCACCAAGAGTTTCTGCGGCGGCCATCAGTACACCACCTGGTTCCGCATCGAGTTCGACCGTCCGTTCAAGGCGCATGGCACCTGGGGTGAGGGCGGCGGCCTGCCGGGCGCGCGCCACAGCATGGAAGGCGAGCAGAAGCCGAACGGTGCCTGGCTCAGCTTCGACCTGGCCAAGGGCCAGTCGGTGACGGCGGTCAGCGCGATCTCGCACGTGGACGCCGAAGGCGCGCGCACCAACCTGCGTGCCGAGGGCATGCAGGGTGGGTCGCTGCTCGGATTCGACCGCATGCGCGCGCTGTCGCAGCAGGCCTGGCGTGAGCAGCTTGGCCGTGTACGCGTGCAGGGCGGCACCGCCGATGACCGCACCGTGTTCTACAGCGCGGTCTACCACGCGCTGCTGCAGCCGATGACCGGCAACGATGCCGATGGCCGCTACCGCGGCTATGACGATGGCATCCACCGTGCCGAAGGCTGGACCTATTACGAGTACTTCTCGCTGTGGGATACCTACCGCGCGCAGAACCAGTGGCTGGCACTGACCCGCCCGGACGTGGCGCGCGACATCGGCCGCACCCTGCTGGCGATCGATGAGCAGGGCGGTTGGCTGCCGCGCTGGGGCTATGCCAACTTCGAAACCAACATCATGACCGGCGATCCGGTCACCCCGTTCATGGTCGACCTGTGGCGCTTCGGTGCACTCAAGGGCCGTGAATCGCAGGCGTGGGATGCGCTGCGCCGCAATGCCTTCGGCACGCCGCCGCTGAACTCGCGCATGGCCGGCCGCTCCGGCAACCCGACTTACCTGGACAAGGGCTACGTGGCCTATGACCGCGCGTTCCCGTCCAAGGGCATGGACGTCGATCCGCACCACGGTGGTTCGGCCACGCTGGAGTACGCGCTGGCCGATTGCGCGCTCTCGCAGATGGCCGACGGCCTGGGCCATGCCCAGGATGCGGCGACGCTGCGCGAGCGCGGCCGCAACTGGCGCAAGGTGTGGGACCCGCTGGTGCGCGACGCCGAGACCGGCTTCACCGGGTTCCCGCGCCCGCGTACCGAGGACGGCCAGTGGTACACCCCGTCCGACGGCCATTACAGCCCGCGTTCGCACCACGGTTTCCACGAGGGCACGGCGTGGCAGTACCAGTGGCTGGCGCAGCAGGACGTGCCGGGCCTGGTCGAAGCGATGGACGGCCGCGAGCAGGCGGGCCGCCGCCTCGATGCGTTCTTCGCGATGGACGCGCTGCAGGCCGATCCGCTCAATGCCGCCCGCAAGGCGTGGGTGGTCGGGCCGTACAGCTACTACAACCAGTTCCGCTACAACCCGAACAACGAGCCGGACCTGCACTCGCCGTGGCTGTACACGCTGATCGGCCAGCCGTGGAAGACCGCGGCCGTGGTGCGTGCGGCGCAGCAGCTGTTCACCAATGCCCCCAACGGTGTGACCGGCAACGATGACCTCGGCACGATGTCGGCCTGGTACCTGTTCAGTGCCATCGGCGTGTACCCGGCGGTGCCGGGCAGCGGCCAGTTCCTGCTGCACACCCCGCGCTTCAGCAAGGTGGAAGTGGACATGGGCAATGGCCGCACCCTGCGCATCGACGCGCCGGGCGCCGATGGCCGCCGCCTGCAGTATGTGCAGGGCGTGCAGGTCGATGGCCAGGCGCATGCACCGGTGTGGCTGGACTGGAACCGCCTGCAGCAGGGCCCGCGCGTGCGCTTTGCGCTGGATGCGAAGGTGCCGGAGCAGGGCTGGGGCACGGCGGTGAAGGACCTGCCGGTATCCTGGTGCGCGGCACCGGGCAGCCAGCTGCGCTGAGCCGGACTGTGCCGTTCGCGGTGACCCAGCGAACGGCACGGCACGACACGGCCCTGATCCATTAGGCTTGAGCTTCCAGCGGAGTCCGGGAAGACGATGAACGACAACGGCAGCAGTCCCAGCAAGCGCGCCGGCAAGGCGGTGACGGTGACCGACATCGCGCGTGCGATCGGCGTGTCACGGGCAACCGTGTCGCTGGTGCTGCGTGGCAGCCCGCTGGTCAATGTCGATACCCGCGCCAAGGTCGAGGCCGAGCTGCGCCGCCAGCGCTATGTCTACAACCGCGCGGCGGCCAACCTGCGCCGGCGCACCTCGTCGAGCATCGCGCTGGTGATCAACGACCTGTCCAACCCGTTCTTCGCCGAATTCGCGTCAGGCGTGGACGAGGCGCTGGGCGGGCGCGGTTACGTGACGTTGCTGGGCAGCACCGGGGAATCGCCAGAGCGCCAGCAGGCCGTGCTGTCCACGCTGATGGAGCACACCCCGGCCGGCCTGATCCTGTCGCCGGCCGAGGGCAGCGACACCGCGCAGTTGCGGCAGGCGCTGGGCGCCAATGCCAACGTGCTGCTGTTCAACCGCGAACTGGCCGGGGCTGACTGGGACTTCCTGACCCTGGACAACCAGCACGGCGCCTATCTGGCCACGCGCCACCTGATCGAGCGCGGCCATCGCCAGATCGCCTTCTTCGGCGGCCACGCCGCATCCAGTTCCTGCCACCAGCGCCGCGCCGGTTTCCAGCAGGCGCTGGCCGAGGCCGGGCTGTCGCTGCCGCCGGGTTGGATGATCGAGTCGGCGCCGAACCGCCTGGAAGCAGCAGCGCGCACCGATGAACTGTTTGCCGATGGCCATCGTCCGAGTGCGGCGGTCTGCTACAACGACACCGTCGCGCTGGGCCTGATGCTGGGCTTGAACTCGCGTGGCATCCGTCCCGGTGGCGACTTTGCCGTTACTGGTTTCGACGACATTTCCGAGGCTGCGGTGGCGGTGCCACCGTTGACCACGCTCACTGCCGACCCGCGCGAGCGTGGCCGGCAAGCGGCCGCGCTGCTGCTGCAACGGCTGGACGAACCGGATGCGCCGCCACGGCGCACGGTCGCGCCGGTGCAGCTGCGCATCCGCGAAAGCAGTGCTGCGCGACCGAACTGATTCCTTTCATACACCCCTTCCACGCAACAACGACCTTCCGCGCATCGAGGCGCGTACCGCATGCCGATCTCCGCAACGCCCCGTCCATCGGGTTCCTCGGGCAACGCACCCGCCGTCACCAACGGCAAGGCGTTGGCTGTCGTCACCACGATCTTCTTCATGTGGGGCTTCCTGACCTGCCTCAATGACATCCTGATCCCGCACCTGAAAGCGGTGTTCGAACTGAACTACGCCAAGGCGATGCTGGTGCAGTTCACCTTCTTCGGCACCTATTTCCTGATGTCGCTGCCGGCGGGGCGGCTGGTGGCGGCGCTGGGCTACAAGAAGGGCATCGTCGCCGGCCTGGTGATCGCCGGCATCGGCGCGCTGGGCTTCTGGCCGGCGGCCGAACTGCGCGTCTATGGCGCCTTCCTCGGCGCACTGTTCGTGCTGGCCACCGGCATTACCGTGCTGCAGGTGGCCGCCAACCCCTATGTCGCGCTGCTGGGCCCGGAGCAGACCAGCTCCAGCCGCCTGACCCTGGCGCAGGCGCTGAACTCGCTGGGCACGGCCATCGCCCCGATCTTCGGCGGCATGCTGATCCTGTCCAACACGGTCAAGAGCGCTGACGACATCGCGGCGCTGCCGGCCGCCGAGCAGCTGGCCTACCGTGCCGCCGAGGCGCAGGCTGTGCAGGGTCCGTACGTGGGCCTGGCGGTGGCGCTGGTGCTGCTGGCGCTGTTCGTATTCCTGTTCCGCCTGCCGGCGCTGAGCGACGCCACCGAGCAGGCCGACCAGGGCCACCACCACAGCTACCTGGATGCGCTGCGCAAGCGCCACCTGCTGCTGGGCGTGCTGGGCATCTTCTTCTACGTCGGTGCTGAAGTGTCGATTGGCAGCTTCCTGGTCAACTACCTGTCGATGCCGAACATCGGTGGCTTCAGCGAGCAGCAGGCCACGCATTACGTGTCTGCCTACTGGACGATGGCGATGATCGGCCGCTTCGCCGGTTCGGCGCTGCTGGCGCGCTTCTCGCCCAGCCGTCTGCTGGCGATCTTCGCGCTGGTCAACGTGGCGCTGCTGGTCACCACCATGCTGACCTCCGGCAACGTCGCGCTGTACTCGGTGGTGGCCATCGGCCTGTTCAACTCGATCATGTTCCCGACCATCTTCGCGCTGAGCATCGAGCGCCTCGGCCCGCTGACCAACAAGGGGTCCAGCCTGCTGATCATGGCCATCGTCGGCGGTGCCGTGGTGCCGTACCTGCAGGGCGTGCTGGCCGACCACATCGGCGTGCAGGCCAGCTTCATCCTGCCGCTGCTGTGCTACGGCTACATCATTTTCTACGGACTGGTCGGTGCGCGTACGCCGGCCTCCGCAACGCAGGGAGGCTGAGTCCGGAATGGGTGCCATCGTTTGCTTCGGCGAAATTTTGATCGATCTACTAGCACAGCCGCCGGCCTCGGCCGACACCCCGCGTGCGTTCCTGCAGTACGCCGGTGGGGCGCCGGCCAACGTCGCGGTGGCGGCTGCGCGGCTGGGTGCGAAGACCCAGTTCGTCGGCATGCTGGGCCGTGACATGTTCGGCGACTTCCTGGCCGACAGCCTGGTCGAGCACGGCGTGGGTACCGATTACATCGTGCGCACCGACGCGGCCAAGACCGCACTGGCCTTCGTGGCCCTGGATGCCAATGGCGAGCGCAGCTTCAGTTTCTACCGCCCGCCGGCGGCTGACCTGCTGTTCCGTGACAGCGACTTCCAGGCGGCGTGCCTCGACAGCGCGCAATGCTTCCACGTCTGTTCCAACAGCCTGACCGAGCCGGCCATCGCCGAGGCGACCTTTGCCGGCATGGACCGTGCCCGCGCTGCCGGTGCGGTGGTCAGCCTGGACCTCAACCTGCGTCCTGCCCTGTGGCCGGCGAACGAGGACCCGACGCCGCGCCTGTGGCAGGCGCTGGAACGCGCCGACCTGGTCAAGCTGTCGCGCGAGGAGCTGGACTACCTGGCCGCGCCGCTGGGCGCCGATGGCGAGGCGGCGGTGCTGCGGCGCCTGCTGGCCGCGCGGGCGCGCTGGGTGATCGTCACCGATGGTGCAGCCACGCTGCACTGGTACACCCGCGACAACCACGGCACGGTCACCAGCTTCCGCGTGGCCACGGTCGACACCACGGCGGCCGGTGATGCCTTCGTCGGCGGCGTGCTGGTCGGCCTGCTGGAGCGCGGCGGGGCCGGTGCCGGTTTTACCGCCTTCTGCCAGGACCCCGATGCGATCACCGCCACGCTGCGCTTCGGCGCTGCGGTCGGCGCGCTGGCTGTTACCCGCAAGGGCGCGTTCGCCGCGATGCCCTCGCTCGATGAAGTGCAGCAGCTGCTGCAGGCACAGGACATTACTGCATGAGCACCTCGCCCGATTTCCGTTCGCCCGCGTTCCTGCGCGCGCACATCGCCGATACCATGGCGTTCTACCACCCGCGCTGCATCGATCCCAACGGTGGCTTCTTCCACTACTTCCGTGATGACGGCAGCATCTACGATGCCAGCCATCGCCACCTGGTGAGCAGCACCCGTTTCGTCTTCAACTACGCGATGGCCTACCGCGAGTTCGGCAATGCCGAGTACCGCGACGCGGTCGAGCACGGCGTGCGCTACCTGCGCGAGGTGCACCGCAACCCCGCCACCGGCGGCTACGCCTGGACCCTGCGTGATGGCAAGGTCGAGGACGACATGAACCACTGCTACGGCGTGGCCTTCGTGCTGCTGGCCTACAGCTGCGCGCTGAAGGCAGGTATCGAGCAGGCGCGCGCGTGGATGGACGAGACCTGGCAGCTGCTGGAAGCGCGCTTCTGGGAGCCGCAGCACGGGCTCTACAAGGATGAAGCGGACGGCCAGTGGAACTTCACCGGCTACCGTGGACAGAACGCCAACATGCACATGTGCGAGGCGATGCTGGCCGCGTTCGAGGCCAGTGGCGAGCAGCGCTATGTGGAGCGCGCGCTGCAGCTGGCCGACAACATGACCCGCCGCCAGGCGGCCAAGGCCGGCGGGCTGGTCTGGGAACACTACGATGAGAACTGGGAGATCGACTGGGACTACAACCTGGACGACCCCAAGCACCTGTTCCGCCCGTGGGGCTTCCAACCGGGGCACCAGACCGAGTGGGCCAAGCTGCTGCTGATCCTCGATCGCCACGTGCAGGCCGACTGGCTGGTGCCGACCGCGCAGCACCTGTTCGACGTGGCCGTGGCGCGCAGCTGGGACGAAGCGCGAGGTGGCCTGTACTACGGCTTCGCACCGGAATCGCGCCGGCAGCCGGGCATGGATGGCGCGCCGATCGGTGGCGACAGCTTCGTCTGCGACGACGACAAGTACTTCTGGGTGCAGGCCGAAACGCTGGCGACCGCCGCACTGATGGCCAAGCGCACCGGCGATGACCGCTACTGGCAGTGGTACGAACGCATCTGGGCGTATTCGTGGGAACACTTCGTCGACCATCAGTTCGGCGCCTGGTTCCGCATCCTCGATGCCGACAACCGCAAGTACAGCGACGAGAAGAGCCCGGCCGGCAAGGTGGATTACCACACCATGGGCGCGTGCTACGAAGTGTTGAACGTGGTGCGTTGAGGCGCGTGTCGCCATACGGATGATGAATCGGAATCAGTAGCGCCGGGCCACGCCCGGCGGAAAAACAGGAGCTCCGCGTGCATCGTCTTTCCCTCGTTGTCCGTCTGCTCCTGCTGCTGGTCGCAACGTCGGCCTTCCCGGCAATTGCAGCGCCTCTGCAGGCACAGTGGGAGTTCCGCATGCTGCCCGGCGACGCGCAGGGCGCCGCCCACCCAGGCCTGCAGCAATGGCGTGCGGCAACGGTGCCGGGCAGCGTGCACACCGACCTGCTGGCGCATGCGCTGATCCGCGACCCGTACGTGGGTGCGCCCGAAGCGGAGCTGCAATGGATCGGCCTGGCGGCCTGGGAGTACCGCGCGCGCTTCGACGTGGACGCGGCGATGCTGGCCAAGCCCCATGCCGAACTGCGCTTCGACGGGCTGGACACTTATGCCGAAGTAAGCCTCAACGGCAAGCCGCTGCTGCGCGCGGACAACGCGCACCGGACCTGGCGCGCGCGCGTGGAAGGGCATCTGCGCGCCAGGGGCAATGAACTGCAGATCGTGTTCCGCTCACCGATCCGCACGCTGCTTCCGGGCGTACAGGCGATGCCACACAGGATCGCTGGCAACTACCCGTCGCCGTATGGCGATGAGCCGAAGGACGCGATGGTCGGAAACTTCGCGCGCAAGCCGGCCTACCACTTCGGTTGGGACTGGGGCCCGCGTTATGTCACCGCCGGGGTCTGGCGCGGGGTCGACCTGCAGGCCTGGGATACGCACCGCCTGACCAGTCTTGCCGTGCGCACCGATGCATTGAGCGCGGAGCAGGCGAAGCTGGCGGTGCTGCTGCAGGTGGAGCAGGGCAGCGCCACCGGTTCTGCGGTCGTCAATGTGGAAGTCCTCGATCCGCAGGGTCGCAGCGTGGCCCAGCAGCAGCGCACCGTACTGCTGAAGCCCGGGCAGAACAGTGTTGAACTACCGATTGAACTGGCGGAACCGAAGCGGTGGTGGCCGGTCGGCCATGGTGCGCAGGATCGCTATACCGTGCAGGCGCGCCTGGATGGCGGTGCCGACGCAACGCTGGTGCGCGAGCAGCGCATCGGCCTGCGCACGGTCGAACTGCGCCGCGAAGAGGACGGCAAGGGCGGGCAGGGCTTCGCCTTCGTCATCAACGGCGTGCCGATCTTCGCCAAGGGCGCCAACGTCATTCCGTTCGATGCCTTCCCCGCACGCGTCGACGCAGCACGTCTGCGCCAGGTGCTGACCGCCGCGCGCGACGCCAACATGAACATGCTGCGCAATTGGGGCGGTGGCTACTACGAGGACGACGCGTTCTTCGACATCGCCGACGAACTGGGCCTGCTGGTCTGGCAGGACTTCATGTTCGGCGGCGGCATGCAGCCGGGCTACGATCCGGCCTTCCGTGCCAGCGTGGTGGCCGAGGCGCGCGACAACGTGCGCAGGCTGCGCCATCACCCCAGCATCGTGCTGTGGTGTGGCAACAACGAGGAAGAAACCGCCTGGAAGGACTGGGGTCACGGCCGCGACCTGAAGGCGGCCGACCCGGCATTTGCGGCGAAGGTCTGGCAGGGCTATGTCGACCTGTTCGGCAACGACCTGCGCCAGGTGGTGGGCGAGGAAGGACTGGGCGTACCGTACTGGTCCAGTTCGCCCAGCAACGATCTGGACGAGAAGGCCAACGATTCCACCCGCGGCGACAAGCACTACTGGCAGGTCTGGGGCAATCCGGCGCTGCCGGTGCAGGCCTACCTGCGTGAGACGCCGCGCTTCATGTCCGAGTACGGGCTGCAGGCGTGGCCGTCGGTGGCGACGGTGGACCAGATCGCCACCCGCGCCGAACAGCGCATCGACAGCCCGGTGATCCGCGCGCACCAGAAATTCATGGCCGGCGAGGGCAACAGCCGCCTGCTGCACTACATCGAACAGGGCTATGGCACGCCGAAGGACTTCGAGGACTTCGTCTACCTCAGCCAGGTCATGCAGGCCGATGGCATTGCACTGGCGGCGCTGCATCATCGCGCCTCCCGGCCATACACGATGGGTTCGCTGTACTGGCAGCTCAACGATGTCTGGCCAGGCGCCTCGTGGTCCAGCGTGGATTACTTCGGCCGCTGGAAGGCGCTGCACTTCGCCGCGCGGCGCTTCTTCGCGCCGGTCACGGTAGCCGCGCTGCGCGATGAGGGCAGCACGCGGGTACGCCTGATCAATGACGGTGTGGCGCTGGATGCACGTTGGCGGCTGCGGGTGATGGACGTGGAAGGGAAGGTGCTGCGCCGTCGCGAGGATGCGGTGACGCTGGCGGCGTCGGGCGTCACCTCGATCGGTGATTTTCGCGATGCCGAGTTGCTGGCCGGTGCCGATCCGAAGCGCACGGTGGCGGTGTTTGAGCTGCTGCAGAACGGGGCGGTGAGCGCACGGCAGGTGGTCGGATTCGTCGAAGCCAAGGACCAGGTATTGCCGCGGCAGAAGCTCAAGGCCACCTTGTCCATCGAAGGCGACCACTATCGACTGCGGCTGGAAAGCGCGGCGTACGTGCGCGCGGCGTGGATCGACTTCGGCGCGCTGGACGTGCAGGTCGAAGAAAACCTGCTGGATCTGCTGCCGGGCGAAACCCGCGATATCGCGGTGCGCGGCCCGGTGGATCTGGTTACCCTGCGCGAGGCGCTGAGGGTGAAGACCCTCAACGACCGTTGAGGGATATCCCGCTTTGGTAGGTGCCAACCTTGGTTGGCACACCAGGAGCCTGCCAACCTTGGTTGGCACACCAGGAGCCTGCCAACCAAGGTTGGCCTCTACCATTTTGCTTACAGCTGGATCTGCTGGAAGTTCTCGACCCGCTCGTGGCCGTTGGCGGACTGGCCGGTACGCGGCATCGGGTAGTCATCCAGGCGGTCGATCAGACGGGTCTGCAGGCCGGCTTCGCGGGCAGCATCCAGTTCTTCGACCACATCGGACAGGAACAGGATCTCGCCGGCCGGCACGCCAATGGCCTGCACGATGCGGCGGTAGCTGTCGGCCTCACGCTTGCCACCCATCTCGGTATCGAACCAGCCCGACACCAGCGGGCTGAGGTCACCGGCATCGCTGAAGCCGAAGAACAGCTTCTGTGCCGGCACCGAGCCGGAGGAGTACACGTACAGCGGCAGGCCGGAGGCATGCCAGCCCTTCAGCACCGGTGCCACTTCCGGGTAGAAGTGCGCGGTGTAGTCGCCGCGACGGTAGCCCTCATCCCAGATCAGGCCCTGCAGCGCCTTCAGTGCGGTGTGCTTGCGGTCCTGGTCAATCCAGCCCTGCAGCGTCTCGGCCACCAGGCTGTCCTGGCAGGCGCCGCCGATCTCGGTAGCCACCGCGTCCAGCCAGCGGCGGACCTCCGGCTGCTGGCCATGTTCGGCGACGAACGCGGGCAAGGCCTTGCGGGCATAGGGGAACAGCACGTTCTTGACGAACGAGATGCTGCTGGTGGTGCCTTCGATGTCGGTCAGGATGACGCGGGGCTGCATGGATCAGGACGCCTGGGTAGGTACGTAACGGGGGAACTTCTGCGCGATGTCGGTGCCGGTGAAATGACCCACCCAGCCGTCCGGCTCGGTGAAGAAGCGGATCGCCACGAAGCTCGGTTCATCGCCCATGTCGAACCAGTGGGTGGTGCCATCGGGCACGGCGATCAGGTCGTCCTTCACGCACTCGATCTCATAGACCTTGTCACCCACGTGCAGGGTGAACAGGCCCGAGCCTGCGACGAAGAAGCGCACCTCGTCTTCCTTGTGGAAGTGCTCGTCGAGGAACTTCTTGCGCAGCTCGGCGCGGTTCGGGTTGTCCGGGGCGATCGAGGCCACGTCCACGCTCTTGAAGCCGCGCTCGGCGACCAGGCGATCGATGTCCGCACGGTAGGCGGCGAACACTTCCTCCTGGCTGGCGCCCGGCGCGACTGGCGCGGTGGCCTGCCAGCGCTCGAAGGTGACGCCGATCTTCTGCAGCTCGGCAGCGATGACCGCGCCGTCCTGGGTGTCCAGCAGCGGCGATTCGGGGCGGGTGTCGTCGTAGATGCGCAGTCGGCTCATGGCGGCAGCTTGAACGTCTCGGGGGGAAGACAGGGTAGCAGGGTGGGGGCGAGGCGCAGATTCCGGATCGGCATCTGCACCTGCGCGCAGGCTCAGCCGCGCAGCTTGCGCAGCTCGAGCTCGCAGTGGAACAGGAATTCGAAGGCTTCCAGGTGGCGGCGCGCCTCGGCCATGTCACGGCCCCAGGCATACAGGCCGTGGCCGTCGATCAGGTAACCCCACAGGTTCTGCCGGTCGAGCAGGTCGTCGACCTGCGCCGAGAGCACGTTCATGTCCTGGGTGTTGGCGAACACCGGCACGTCGATGGCCATTTCATGGGTGCTGTTGCCGGCGAAGGCCTTCAGCAGCTCGTAGCCTTCCAGGCGGATATGACCCTGCGGCGCGTACAGGCGCGAAGCGATGGTCTGCACCGGCGAATGCGTATGCAGCACACAGCCGATTTCCGGGAAGCGGCGGTACAGCTGGGTGTGCAGCAGGGTCTCGGCGGACGGGCGCAGCGGGCGACCGACGGCCAGGCCGTCGAAGTCCACCACCATGATGTCGTCCTCGATCAGCCGGCCCTTGTCCTTGCCGGACACGGTGATCGCGGCGTGGCGGTCATCCAGGCGGTGGGAGAAATTGCTGCTGGTGGCCGGGGTCCAGCCGGCGTGCGCCAGTTCGCGGACGTTGTCGATCAGCAGCTGGGCCAGTTCGCTCAGGCGCGCGGTGTCGTACGGGAAGGTGGGGGCGTTCATGCCGGCGATTTTACTGGATTCGGCCAACGGCTGAGCCCCTCGTGGCGGGTCGTGTAGAGCGGTTCATGGGCGGGGCGGGGCGGGTGGGCCGTGCAGGGGACGCTGCAAGTACGTCCCTGTAAGCTCGATGGCGCCATACATGGCGCCAACGCCCCTGCACGGCCCACCCGCCCCGCCTCGGACAGGTTCCGGCGTGCGGCCAGCCACGGAGTGAAGAAGAAAAAGCGGAAAGCGGGTCGCGGCGCTGGGCTTGCTCGGAGCCGAGCATGGCTCGGCTCTACAGGGGATTCATCGACCGGAGAGAATTCATCTCTCAGACGCAATTCATCCACGCATGGCGTGGATCTACCGGACGTGCCAGGAGACTGTCGGAGGCGGGGAGGGGGGAGGTTGCGGGGGCGTGAGCCGCATGGATGCGGCGACCGAGCTTACAGGGATGTACTTGCAGCGTCCCCCGCAATCTCCCCCCCCTCCCCGCCAAACCCTCAGCCCAGCTCTTGCCGTCGCTCCGGCTTCAAAGGCGGGTGCAGGGCCGCAGGCCCTGCAATACAAAAACCCCTTACTGACCCCGCAGGCGGCTGTGCCGGAACCCGTAGCAGAAATAGATCACGAAGCCGACGAACGTCCATACCCCCATCAGCATCCAGTTGTGCATCGTCATCGCCGACAGCAGCGCCAGGCAGCTCAGCACGCCCAGGCTGCAGATCAGCCACGCCATCGGCATGCGGAACGGGCGCGGCAGGTCCGGCTGGGTGCGGCGCAGGATCAGCACGCCGGCGCAGACTGCGGCGAACGCGATCAGCGTGCCCATCGAGGTCAGCTCGCCGAGGATGTCCAGCGGGAACAGCGCTGCCAGCAGCGCGATGCCGATGCCGGTGATCACGGTGTTGATGTGCGGCGTGCGGTACTTCGGGTGGATCCGGGTGAACACCGGTGGCAGCAGGCCGTCGCGCCCCATGATCATGAAGATGCGCGGCTGGCCGATGATCATCACCAGCACTACCGAAGACAGGCCGACCAGCGCACCGACCTCGACCACCCAGCGCAGCCAGCCCAGCTGTGGGTGCGCGGCCACGGCAGTCACCACCGGCTCGTCGGTGCCCAGCAGCTGGAACGGCACCAGGCCAGTCATCACTGCGGCCATTGCGATATACAACACGGTGCAGATCACCAGCGACAGCATCATGCCGATCGGCATGTCACGCTGCGGGTTCTTCGATTCCTGCGCCGCCACCGATACCGCCTCGAAACCGATGTAGGCGAAGAACACCATCGCCGCGCCACGCAGCACGCCTTCCATGCCGTACTTGCCCGGGCCTTCATTGGCCGGAATGAACGGGGTCCAGTTGCTGGTGTCCACGTATTTCCAGCCGACCACGATGACCAGCACGATCAGGCCGGTCTTGAGCACGACCATCGCCATGTTCATCGCCGAGGACTTGCTGATGCCGACGTAGCACAGCCAGGTCAGCAGCAGCACCAGTGCGGCGGCGGGCAGGTTGGCGATCGCGCCGGTGGGGCGCAGCTGCGCGTCCAGTGGCGCGCTGACCAGTGCCGCCGGTAGATGGATGTCGAACTGGCTGAGCAGGCTGAGGAAGTAGCCGGTCCAGCTGACCGCCACCGCCGAGGCGGAGACGCCGTACTCGAGCACCAGCATCCAGCCGATGAACCAGGCCGAGAGCTCGCCGAAGGTGGCGTAGGTGTAGGTGTAGGCGCTGCCGGAGACCGGCACCATCGAGGCGAATTCGGCATAGGCCAGCGCGCAGAAGGCGCAGCAGATGGCGGCCAGCACGAAGGACAGCATGATCGCCGGGCCGGCGTGGTTGGCGGCGGCCTGGCCGGTGATGACGAAGATGCCGCCGCCGATCACCGCGCCGATGCCCAGGGCGGTCAGCCCCCAGGGGCCAAGGTGGCGACGCAGGCTCAGGCCGTTGGCGTCTTCATGGGCGGCATGCGGATGCTTGGTGGCCCACAGTTGCTTGAACATGTATGGTGGTCTTGTCGAAGCGCGCCATGGGCGGCGCGCGGGAAAACGGACGGGCCGGCGCGAGGCCGGCCCGAAGGCGGATCAGGGCGACTTGGCGAGCTTGCTGTTGCGGATGCCGTAGCCCAGGTAGATCAGCAGGCCGAGCAGCGTCCAGCCAACGAACAGGTGCCAATGCACCACGAACGCCTGCCAGAACAGGAACAGGCAGGTGGCCGCGCCGAGCGGGCAGATGATCCAGACCATCGGCACGCGGAACGGGCGGTGCAGGTCCGGCTTGGAATAGCGCAGCACCAGCACGCCGATGCAGACCGTGGCAAAGGCCAGCAGGGTGCCCATCGAGACCAGCTCGCCCAGCACGTTCAGCGGCACCAAGCCGGCCAGCGCGGCGGCGATCACGCCGACCACGATGGTGGCGACGTACGGGGTGCGGAATCGGGCATGGACCTTGCCGAAGAACTTCGGCAGCAGGCCGTCGCGGGAGATGGTGTAGGCGATGCGGGTCTGGCCCATCATCATCACCAGCACCACCGAGGACAGGCCGGCGATGGCGCCGACTTCCACGAACGTCTTCAGCCAGGACAGGGTCGGGTAGGGCTCCAGCGCGGTCGCCACCGGCTTGTCGGTGCCCAGCAGGTGGTACGGCATCATGCCGGTCAGCACCGCACAGACGATGATGTAGACGATCGTGCATACGGCCAGCGAGCCGAGCAGGCCGATCGGCATGTTGCGTTGCGGGTCCTTGGTCTCGCCAGCAGCGGTGGAGACCGCATCGAAGCCGATGTACGCGAAGAACACGATGGTGGCGGCGCGGAAGATGCCGCTCCAGCCGAACTCACCCGGCACGCCGGTGTTTTCCGGAATGAACGGGTGCCAGTTGGCCGGGTCGATGTGGGCCGCGCCGATGCCGATGAACAGGCAGATGACAGTGACCTTGATCGCCACGATGATCGCGTTGACGAACGCCGACTGGGTCACGCCCACGTACAGCAGGCCGGACACCGCCGCCACGATCAGCACCGCCGGCAGGTTGAACAGCTTGCCGGAGGAGACGAACTCGCTGCCGGTCCAGGCGATGGGCGCGGCGCTGAGCATGTCCGGGAAGGGCATGTGCAGCGTGGTGGTGATGAAGCTGATCAGGTAGGCCGACCAGCCCACCGCGACCGAGGCCGAGGCGAACAGGTACTCCAGCACCAGGCACCAGCCGATGAACCAGGCCATGCCTTCGCCGAGGGTGGCGTATGAATAGGAGTAGGCACTGCCGGAGACCGGCATCATCGCCGCGAACTCGGCATAGCACAGGCCTGCCAGCGCACAGGCGAAACCGGCCAGCACGAACGACAGCATGACCGCCGGGCCCGCGTGGTTGGCTGCGGCCTGGCCGGTCAGCACGAAGATGCCTGCGCCGATCACCGCACCCACGCCCAGCAGGATGAGGTGTTTAGCCGTGAGGGTCCGTTTCAACGTGGCTTCGCCGTCCAGGCTGCCTTCGATGGGTTCGCCGGCATCGACGTGCCCGGCCGGCTCGACCGGCTTGACCCTCAACAGAGCTTTCAGCATGCAGTACTTCCTAGTGATCGGATGGGGTGGGCGGCCGATACGTTGCCGGCTGCCTTGAATGGTGAAGGCCGTGCGAACGGCCCGCTGTACCTTAGCCAAAGCTGAAGCCAACGCACAAGCGCAATCGCAACAATGAACGGCGATAATGAGCAGTATTTTTCCGAACCGCCCCCATTCATGAGCCAGACCGCCGAAACCCTTGCCGCGCTTGACGATCGCCTGCGCGGCCTGCTCCGGGACTATGCGCGCCGCGAACCCGCCCACGACGCCCTGGCTGCCGAATTCGGCACATTGCTGGATGATCCGGAAGATCCGTTCCGCCGCGAGCGCCTGGCCGGCCACTTCACCGCCAGCTGCTGGCTGGTCAGCGCCGATGGCCAGCGCCTGCTGCTCACCCACCACCGCAAGCTGCAGCGCTGGCTGCAGCTGGGCGGCCACGCCGACGGCGACCGTGACCTGGCCCGGGTGGCGCTGAAGGAAGCCGAGGAGGAGTCGGGCCTGAGCGGCCTGGTGCTGGAAGACCCGGCCATCTTCGATCTGGACAAGCACTGGATTCCGGAGCGCAAGGACGTGCCGGGGCACTGGCACTATGACGTGCGTTTCGTGATCCGGGCGCTGGGGGGCGAGGCCTTCGTGCTCAGCGAGGAATCGCTCGACCTGGCCTGGCGGCCGGTGACCGAGGTCGCGTCCGATCTGGAATCGGATGAATCCATGCAGCGCATGGCACACCGCTGGCTGGCGCGCTAGCCATATGTAGAGCCGAGCCAATGCTCGGCTCAATGTCGGCCAGAAGTGCAGCCGAGCATGGGCTCGGCTCTACAAGTGCAAGGCGGAACGCGCGTCAGTACAGGATGCGCGTCCGCAGCGTGCCTGGAATCGCGGCCAGTTCGTCGCGGACGGCGGCGGCCTGCGCCTCGCTGGCGGTGATGTCAATCACCACGTAACCCACCTTCGGGTCGGTGCGCAGGAACTGGCCGTCGATGTTGACGTTGTGGCGCGAGAAGATCTCGTTGACCCTGGACAGCACGCCCGGCACGTTCTGGTGGATGTGCAGCAGGCGCAGGCTGTCTTCGTGTTCGGGCAGGGTCACTTCCGGGAAATTGACCGCCGACAGGGTGCTGCCGTTGTCGCTGTAGCGCACCAGCTTGGCCGCCACCTCCACGCCGATGTTGTCCTGCGCTTCCAGCGTGCTGCCGCCCACGTGCGGGGTCAGGATCACGTTGTCGTGGCGGGTCAGCGGCGATTCGAAGATATCGCCATTGCCCTTCGGTTCGACCGGGAACACGTCCAGCGCGGCACCACCGACGTGGCCGCTGGCCAGGGCCGCGTCCAGTGCATCGATGTCGACCACGGTGCCGCGCGCGGCATTGATCAGGTGCGCGCCCTTGCGCATCTTCGCCAGCTCGGTGCTGCCGATCATCCATTGCGTGGCTGGGGTCTCCGGCACATGCAGGGTGACGATGTCAGCGCGTGCCAGCAGGTCGTCCAGGCTGGCCGCTGCACGTGCATTGCCCAGTGCCAGCTTGGTTTCCACGTCGTGGAAGATCACCTGCATGCCCAGCGATTCGGCCAGCACGCCGACCTGGGTGCCGATGTGGCCGTAACCGATGATGCCCAGCGTCTTGCCGCGCACTTCATGGCTGCCGCTGGCCGACTTCGACCAGCCGCCGCGATGGCATTCGGCGTTCTTCTGCGGAATGCCGCGGGTCAGCATGATCGCCTCGGCGATCACCAGCTCGGCCACGCTGCGGGTGTTGGAGTAGGGCGCGTTGAACACTGGGATGCCGGCCAGCTCGGCCGCGTCCAGGTCGACCTGGTTGGTGCCGATGCAGAAGCAGCCCACCGCGATCAGGCGCTTGGCCTCGGCCAGCACCTCAGCGCTGAGCTGGGTGCGCGAGCGGATGCCGACGATGTGCGCCTCGGCGATGCGCGCCTTCAGTTCGTCCTCGGGCAGCGCCTTGGTGTGCGCCTCGATCTGGCTGTAGCCGGCGGCGCTGAACACCTCCACGGCGGTCTGGCTGACCCCCTCCAGCAACAGCACGCGGATATCCTGCTTCGGGAACGAGGTCTTCTTCGGCGACATGGGGCAACACGGCCAGTGGGACAGGGGCTGACCACTATGCCAGATCGAAGCGCCCATGGTGCAGTGCGCAATTGGTTGCATCCGTAGCTATCTGTGCCGCTGCGGGGCTGGACGCTGACGCGTACCGCTGGCACGCTTGCCCGTCTTCACGCACCGCGTTGGACCGTCATGACCGATTCCCGCATTGCCTCGCTGCAGCAGGCCTGTCCCGGCCTGAAGCTGAAGACCGACCCGGCCGACCTGGAGCATTACGGGCGCGACTGGACCCGGCGCTGGACGCCAGCGCCGCTGGCGATCGCACTGCCGGCCACGGTCGAGGAAGTACTGGCGGTGATGCGCTGGAGTGCGGGCGAGGGCGTGGCCGTGGTGCCGTCCGGCGGACGTACCGGCCTTTCCGGTGGCGCGGTGGCCGCCAACGGCGAGCTGGTGCTCAGCCTGGAACGGATGAACAAGGCACTGGCCTACGACGCGGTCGATCGCACCCTGGTGGTGCAGGCCGGCATGCCGCTGGAGGCCGTGCACAACGCCGCGCTGGACCACGGCCTTATCTACCCGGTGGACTTCGCTGCGCGCGGGTCGTGCACGATCGGCGGCAACATCGCCACCAATGCCGGCGGTATCCGCGTGATCCGCTATGGCAATACGCGCGAGTGGATCGCCGGGCTGAAGGTGGTTACCGCCAGCGGCGAACTGCTGGAACTCAACAAGGGCCTGATCAAGAACTCCAGCGGCTATGACTTCCGCCAGCTGCTGATCGGTTCGGAAGGCACGTTGGGCGTGATCGTCGAGGCGACAGTGAAACTCACCGATCCGCCGCCGGCCAGCAACGTGATGCTGCTGGCAGTACCCAGCTTCGAGGTGCTGATGCAGGTGTTCGCCGCGTTCCGCGCGCGCCTGCAGCTGCAGGCCTTCGAATTCTTCACCGACCGGGCGCTGGAGCACGTGCTGGCGCATGGCGCGCAGGCACCGTTCGACGAGGTGCATCCGTACTACGTCGTCACCGAGTTCGCGGCCAACGACGAGGCACAGGAAGCCGCGGCGATGGCGGCCTTCGAGGACTGCATGGGCAACGGCTGGGTCAGCGACGGTGTGATCAGTGCCAGCGATGCCCAGGCCGCCCAGCTGTGGCGCCTGCGCGAAGGCATCACCGAGTCGCTGGCGCGCTACAAGCCCTACAAGAATGACGTCTCGGTGCGGATCTCGGCGATGCCGGCGTTCCTGGCCGAGACCCAGGCACTGATCGGGCAGGCCTACCCGCACTTTGACGTGGTCTGGTTCGGCCATATCGGCGATGGCAACCTGCACATCAACGTGCTCAAGCCGGACGACACCAGCGACGCCGACTTCGTGGCGCAGTGCGAGCACGTGACCAAGCTGCTGGCGCAGGTGCTGGCCCGCTTCGATGGCAGCATCTCGGCCGAGCACGGCATCGGACTGGTCAAGAAGGGCTACCTGGACAGCACCCGCGGCCCCGCCGAGATCGCGCTCATGAAGGCGGTCAAACGCGCGTTCGATCCCCAAGCGCGGCTGAATCCCGGCAAGCTGTTCGACGCCTGAGCCGGGCAAATCCTTCACGTACCCGTTACGCTCCACGCACCTTCACAACCGGCTTCGAACCGATGACCCGTCCGCTTCTGCTGCTCGCCCTGCTGTCCCTGCCGCTGGCCGGCTTCGCTTCCAGCTTCGCTGGCACCTCGGCCGGTTCGGCGACCGGTGCCTCCTCCGGTTCCTCGGGCAGCAGCTCGGGCGACGACAAGGTGGTGCGGGCCGCGCGCGACGATGCCGCTGCGTTCGTCGCCAGCGACGGCCAGATCCGTGGCGCCCGCCTGCAGGCCGCGCTGGTCCACCTGCGTGAGCAGAGCGCTGCCGCACAGCAACAGAGCGACCTGGAACTGGCCCGCGCGCTGCTGGCGCGTTGATGCGGGCTGCATGACCTCGGCGTCATCGCTTTCTGCAGAGCCGAGCCATGCCCGGCTGGATGCCCGGCGCACCCGGATCGCAACAGCAGCCGAGCATGGCTCGGCTCTACAGAAGCACAGCGGGCGGTGCGGGTGGATGGCCGCATTGGCATGGCTGCTCAGCCCTTCCGCCCATGCGGCTGATCGGCTGCAGCTCGATCCCTCCGGTCTCGATCCGGCGCAGCAGCAGCTCGCCAGCCAGACCCTGGCCGACGTGCAGTCCCTGCTGCCGGAAGGCCTGCTGCGCGCTTTGCCGGCTCAGGTGCAGGTGCGCTGGAGTGATGACCTTCCCGCTGAGGTGCACGGGCGCGCTTTCGCCGGCCGCATCACATTGCGCCGCACCCTGCTGGATAGCGGCATGCCCGGCAACCGCCGTGCGCGCCGCAGTGCGCTGGTGCATGAACTGACCCACGTCGCCGACCGTGGCGGTGCGAACTGGTCGCAGAGCGTGCGATGGCGTGACCTTGCGGGCTGGCAGCGCAAGCCCTGGCACCTCGGCCGGGGCGACAACGATTTCCGTGATCGCAGCCCGGATGTCTATGAACTGACGAACCCGGCCGAGTACCTGGCCGTGAATGCCGAGCATTTCGTGCTCGACGGCGAGTTCGCCTGCCGGCGGCCCGCGTTGGCGCAGTGGTACCAGGCGCATTTCGGAACACCACCGTCGCTGCCACGGCCGCGGTGCGCCACGACGCTGCCCCTGCTGCAGGCCGAATCGGAGGAGGGCGCTGCATCGCTGCTGCAGCTCGACCCGGCGCGCGTCTACGCGGTGGACTACCTGTTCGCCGAAGGCAGTGCGCAGCCGATGAGTCGCTGGGGCCACAGCATGCTGCGGCTGGTGGTCTGCAAGCCGGGCCGCGTACCTGGGCCGGACTGCCGCCTGGACCTGGAGTACCACCGCGTGCTGTCGTTCCGCGCGTTCGTGGGCGACGTGCAGATATCCAACTGGCGTGGCCTGACCGGCGGCTATCCGTCGCGGCTGTTCGTGCTGCCCCTGCAGCAGGTGGTGGACGAGTACACCAAGGTCGAGCTGCGCGGGCTGCAGTCGCTGCCGCTGCAGCTGGGCCGCAGCGAAATCGCCAGCCTGCTCGAGCGCACCGCGCAGGTGCACTGGAGCTATGACGGGCGCTATTACTTCGTCAGCAACAACTGCGCGGTGGAAACCGCCAAGCTGCTGCAGGCCGGGGTGCCGCGCCTTGGCGAGGCGGGCCTGGCCCAACTGAGTCCGCGCGGCCTGAAGCGGCGACTGGTGCGGCTGGATGTGCTCGACGAGAGGGTACTGGCGGACCGCACTGCAGCGCAGGCGCAGGGCTACTACTTCGCCTCGGCGCGCGACCACTACCAGCAGTTGTTCGCAGTGGCCGCGGCCCAGCTGGCCTTGCCCGCTCGTGATGTGCGCGGCTGGTTGAAGCTGTCTGCACAGCAACGCGCACCGTGGCTGCTGCAGGGTGACCTGCGTGCCAGTGCCGGCCTGTTGCTGCTGGAACAGGCCGCGCAGCGGCGCGCCGAGCTGCGCGCACGCGATGTGCTCAAGCGGCAGCTGCTGGCCGCACCGGACAGCGCTGAAACGCGCAGCCTGCGCGGGTTGCTGGAGCAGAGCGGGCAGTGGCTGCGCCCGGGGACGCTGCTGCAGGATGACGGCTATGGATTGCCGCTGGGCGACGAGCAGGCGCTGCTGTCCGCGGCCGTGGCCACTGCCAGTGCGCAGGCGGTCCCGGCGTGGCAGGCATTGCGCGGCCAGCTGCGCCAGCAGCTGCCGATCCGCCAACGCGAGGAAATGGATGCGATCGACGCCAATCTGGCCGCACTCGGTGCACACCTGCGTACGCAGGCAGCCCGCCCGGCTACTGGCGCGGCAGTTCGATGACGAAGCGGCTGCCGCCGGCGCTGCCCGGGATGCAGTAGACGCGGCCACCGTGCGCGTCGGCGATGGCCTTGACCACCGCCAGGCCGAGCCCGCTGCCGCCGCCCTGTCGCGAACGCGAACCGTCGCCACGCATGAACGGGGTGAAGATATCCGCGTGCAGTTCCGGGTCGATGCCCGGACCCTCGTCTTCGATCGCCACCTGCACGTGGCCGGGCGTGTCATGCACTGCAATCCGCACCTTGCCCGGGCTGGCATAGCGCCGCGCGTTCTCCAGCAGCGCCAGCAATGCCTGGCGCAGGCGGGTCGGGTCGCAGTGCGCGTTGTGTTCCTCGCGGCTGGTTTCCAGCTCCAGCACGAAGCCGGCGGCGCGGAACTGCGGATCGACCAGGGTCATCACCGAATGCACCTCGGCCACCACGTCGGTGCGCGCGCGACGCACGTCCAGCCGCGCGTTATCGGACAGGCTCAGCACGCGCAGGTCCTCGATCAGCCGTGACAGCCCTTCGACCTGGGCCAGCAGGCTGCGGAACTGCGACTCGTCTGGCTGGAACACACCCTCTGCCAGCCCCTGCAGGCGGCCACGCAGGATCGTCACCGGCGTGCGCAGCTCATGGGCGATGGCCGCGTGCCACATCGCGCGCTCGCTCTCCATGTGCTGCAGGCGGCGCGCCATCGCATTGAAGTCCTCGACCAGGGTCGCCACTTCGCCCGGCGAATTTTCCTCAACGCTGGCGCGTGCACCCAGGTCGCCGCCCGCGAGCGCACGCACGCTGTCCACCAGCGAATTCAGCGGCGACAGGATGCGGTGGGCGAGGCGGAACGAGGCGGCGATGGCCAGCGCCAGCCCGGTCAGGATCACGCCCACCATCCATGCCAGTTCCGGGCCGGTCGGCAGCCAGCTTTCCGGCTCCTCGGCACTGCCGGGGAAGAACTCGACCAGCACCGCGTACAGCAGCCACGATGACAGGATCATCATCACGATGACGCCGATCACCATCAGCGACATCGAAACGATGATGTGGCGGCTCAGCCCGGAGCGGCGCAGGGAGGGCATCAGCGATCGGCCATCAGCCGGTAGCCGACACCACGCACGCTGGCTGGGACGTTGACCATGCCCACTTCATCCAGCTTGCGGCGCAGCTTGCTGACATGGCTGTCGACGGTGCGCTCCAGTGCTTCGCTTTCCGGCAGGCATTCGTGCATCAGCTCGCTGCGGCTGAAGATGCGCGTCGGCGCCAGCGCCATGCAGTGCAGCAGCTTGAACTCGGTGAGGGTGAGCAGCACTTCGTGGCTGTAGCCTTCGCCCTCCACGTGCACCGCGTGGGTGGCCGAGTCGATCAGCAGCGGGCCGACGCGCAACGCGGTGGGTGCGTCCACGCGCGCGGCGCGCAGCGTGCGCCGCAGTACGGCGCGCACGCGCGCGGCCACCTCGGCCGGGTTGAAGGGCTTGACCACGTAGTCATCAGCGCCCATCCGCAGCGCGGTCAGCTTGTCCAGGTCCTGGTCCAGTGCGGTCAGCATGATCACCGGCGTCTCGCCGCGCTGGCGCAGCTGGGTCAGCACGCTCCAGCCGTCCAGGCGCGGCAGCTGCACATCGAGCAGGACCAGGTCGGGCCGGGCGCTGCGGTGCAGGTCCAGTGCGCTGTGGCCATCGGCGGCGCGCAGCGTGCGCAGTCCTTCGCGTTCCAGGTAGGCGCAGAGAATGTCAGCGATCTCGGCCTCATCCTCGACGATCAGGACGAGGGCGGCGAGGGCAGGGGAGGCATGCATGCAGGGGCGGGGCCGTAAGGTGCTTGCCTCCATCGTATCTCCACAGTTCCTCCATCGAAACCCCATCATCGCCACGCAGACTGCGCGCTTCAGAACCTATCCGCCGCCTGCGCGGCATTGTGCACAGCAATGAGAACCTTCAGGACTCCGGTCGCGTTGATCGCGGCCCTCGCCTTGGCCATGACGGCCTGCTCCACTCCCGAAGCCACCCCCGAGGCGGCGCCGCGCGTCAGCGTGATCAGCGTCGGCCCGCAGGTGGTGCAACGTGACGACGAACTGCCAGGCCGCGTCGCGGCGGTGCGCACCGCGCAGATCCGCGCACAGGTGGGCGGCATCGTGCAGCGGCGCCTGTTCGACCAGGGGGCGGAAGTCAGGGCAGGCCAGGCCTTGTTCCAGATTGACCCGGCAGCGTTCCGGGCCGACGTCGATTCGGCGCTGGCCGCACTGCAGCGCAGTGAGGCGGCGTTGGGCCGCAGTCGCGTGCAGTCGCAGCGCCTGCACGCCCTGGCTGCCGCGCAGGCGGTCAGCCAGCAGCATCGGGACGACGCCAGCGCCGAGTACGAGCAGGCACGCGCGGCAGTGAATGAAGCGCGCGCGATCCTGTCCCGTCGCCAGCTCGACCTGCGCTATGCCACGGTCAGCGCACCGATTGCCGGTCGTATCGATCAGGCATTGGTGACCGAAGGTGCGCTGGTCGGCGTGGCCGATGCCGAGCCGATGGCCGTGGTACAGCAGATCGACCAGGTCTACGTGGATGTGCGCCAGCCGGCGGCGCAGCTGGAGTCGCTGCAGCGCAGTGCGGCCGGCGGCGACAAGCTGCCGGTGACCATCATCGGTGCCGCCGGCAAGCCGCTGCCCGAGCGTGGCCAGCTGCTGTTCTCCGGTATCAATGTCGATGCACGGACGGGTGATGTGATCCTGCGCATCCTGGTGGACAACCCGCGGCGGCAGCTGCTGCCCGGCATGTATGTGCGCGCGAGGGTGCCGCGGGGTGCCCCGGCCAGCGCGTTGACCGTGCCACAGCAGGCGGTGCTGCGCAGCGCCGGTGGCCAGGCCTATGCCTGGGTGATCGGCGCCGAGGGCAGGGCGGTGATCCGCACGCTGGAGGTGGACGGCAGCGTCGATCGCCAGTGGCTGGTGCGCGCGGGCCTGAAGGCCGGCGAGAAAGTGGTGGTCGAGGGCCAGGAGCGCCTGCAGGAAGGCGTGGTGGTCGATGCGCGCGACTGGCAGAAGCCGGTCGCCAGCGCCGGTGCGGTGCAGGCCGGCAGCAAGGGCTGAGCCTTTCCCGGGACAGCCCCTCCAGGAAAATCCAACATGGCACGTTTCTTCATCGATCGCCCGGTGTTCGCCTGGGTGCTGGCGATCTTCATCATCCTGGCCGGCGCGCTGGCGATTCCGCGCCTGGCCGTGGAGCGCTATCCGGCGGTCGCGCCGCCCAGCGTCAGCATCTATGCCAGCTACCCGGGTGCGAGCCCGCAGACGTTGAACGATGCGGTGGTCGGCCTGATCGAGCGCGAGCTGTCCAGCGTCAAGCATCTGCTTTACTTCGAATCGTCGGTGGACACCTCCGGCGAAGCCTCGATCACCGCCACCTTCAAGTCCGGCACCAATCCGGAACTGGCGCAGGTGGACGTGCAGAACCGGATCAAGGCGATCGAGCCGCGCCTGCCGCGCAGCGTGCGGCAGAACGGCCTGTTCGTGGAGGCCGCCGATTCCGGCTTCCTGATGCTGGTCGGCCTGCGTTCGCCGGATGCCAGCGTCAGCGAGGCCGCGCTGGGCGATTTCATGGCGCGCAACATCATCGAAGAGCTGCGCCGCATCGATGGCGTCGGTCGCGTGCAGTTGTTCGGTGCCGAGCAGGCGATGCGCGTGTGGCTGGATCCGACCCGGTTGACCGGCTACGGCCTGACCATGGGCGATGTGGCCACTGCCATCGAGCAGCAGAACCTGGAGATCTCGCCGGGGCGCATCGGTGATTCGCCGGGTGTTCCGGGCCAGCGCATCACCGTGCCGCTCAGCGCCGACGGCCAGTTGTCCACGCCGGAACAGTTCGCGGCGATCGTACTGCGCGCCGGGGCCGACGGTTCACGGGTGGTGCTGGGTGATGTCGCCCGCGTCGAACTGGGCGCGCAGAGCTATGCCTGGGGCACCCGCGAGGACGGCCATCCGGCCACCGCCGCCGGGGTGCAGCTGCGGCCGGGCGCGAATGCGGTGCGCACGGCGTCGGCGGTCCGTGAGCGCATGGCCGAGCTGGCGCCGCTGTTGCCGCGCGGCGTGGAGGCGAGCATCCCGTTCGACACCGCGCCGTTCGTCAAGATCTCGATCCAGAAGGTGGTGCAGACGCTGCTGGAGGCGATGCTGCTGGTGTTCGCGGTGATGTACCTGTTCCTGCAGAACTGGCGCTACACGCTGATTCCGGCGCTGGTTGCACCGATCGCGCTGCTCGGTACCTTCGCGGTGATGCTGGCACTGGGCTTCTCGATCAACGTGCTGACCATGTTCGGCATGGTGCTGGCGATCGGCATCATCGTCGACGACGCGATCGTGGTGGTCGAGGGCGTGGAGCGGATCATGGCCGAGGAGGGCCTGCCGCCGCGCGAGGCGACCATCAAGGCGATGCGCGAGCTGACCGGCGCGGTGATCGGCATCACCCTGGTGCTGACCGCGGTGTTCATTCCGATGGCCTTGGCCAGCGGCTCGGTGGGCGCGATCTACCGCCAGTTCACCGTGGCGATGGCGGTGTCGATCCTGTTCTCGGCGCTGCTGGCACTGAGCCTGACACCGGCGCTGTGCGCGACCCTGCTGCGCCCGAACACCCACGGCCATCATGGTCGTGACGGGCTGTTCGGCGCCTTCAATCGTGGCTTCGAGGCGTTGACCGGGCGCTACCAGCGTGGCGTGGCCTCCGTGCTGCAGCGAAGCGGCCGGGTGATGGGCGTGTTCGCCGCGCTGGTGGCGGCGCTGCTGCTGGGCCTGCACTGGCTGCCGGGCGCGTTCCTGCCGGAAGAGGACCAGGGCTATTTCATGACCTCGATCCAGCTGCCGGCCGAAGCCACCGCCGAACGCACGCTGGCGGTGGTCGAAGCCTACGAACGGCACGTGGCCTCGCGCCCGGGCATCGGCTCCAACCAGTCGATCCTCGGTTACAGCTTCTCCGGTTCCGGCCCGAGCGCGGCGCTGACCTACACCATGCTGAAGGACTGGGGTGAGCGTGCTGGCGCCACCGCGGCCGGCGAGGTGGAGGCCGCGCAGCAGGCGATGGCCACGGTTGCCGAGGGCGAGGTGATGAGCGTGATGCCGCCGGCGATCGACAGCCTGGGCCGTTCGTCCGGGTTCTCGCTGGCCCTGCAGGCGCGTACCGGGCAGAGCCAGGCCGAGCTGCGCGCGGCCCTGCAGCAGCTGCTGAAGCTGGCCGAGGCCAGTCCGCTGCTGTCGGAGGTGCATGCCGATGGCCTGCCGGCAGGTACCAGCGTGCGGCTGGACATTGATCGCGCCAAGGCCGAGGCGACGGGCGTGGGCTTCGAGCACATCAGCAGCACGTTGTCAGCGGCGATGGGCTCGCAGTACGTCAATGATTTCCCCAACAAGGGCCGGTTGCAGCAGGTGATCCTGCAGGCCGACGCGCCGCATCGCATGGAACTGGAGGACGTGCTGAAACTGTACGTGCGCAACAGCGAGGGCGGCATGGTGGCGTTGTCGGAACTGGTGACCCCGAACTGGACCGAGGCGCCGCTGCAGCTGCAGCGCTACCTCGGCTTCCCGGCGTTGAATCTGTCCGGCGCACCGGCCCCCGGCGTGTCGACCGGCCAGGCCATGGCGGAGATGGAGCGGTTGGCCGGGAAGCTGCCGTCCGGTTTTGCCCTGCAGTGGACCAGCCAGTCGCTGCAGGAGCGTGAATCGGGGGCGCAGGCGCCGTGGCTGCTGTTGTTGTCGATGCTGGTGGTGTTCCTGGTGCTGGCGGCGCTGTACGAGAGCTGGTCGATTCCGCTGGCGGTGATGCTGGTGGTGCCACTCGGCCTGCTCGGTGCGGTCGCCGCGGTGCTGTTGCGTGGCATGCCCAACGATGTGTTCTTCAAGGTCGGCATGATCACCGTGATCGGGCTGTCGGCGAAGAACGCGATCCTCATTGTCGAGTTCGCGCGGCAGCTGCAGCAGCAGGGGCGCGGCCTGGTCGAGGCGGCATTGGAGGCAGCCAGGCTGCGCCTGCGCCCGATCGTGATGACCTCGCTGGCATTCGCGCTGGGCGTGGTGCCGCTGATGCTGGCGCAGGGCGCGTCGAAGGAAACCCAGCAGGCGATTGGAACCGGTGTGTTCGGCGGCATGGTCAGTGCGACCGTGCTGGCGGTGTTCTTCGTGCCGGTCTTCTATGTAGTGGTGCAGGGCGCGCGGCAGTGGATCGCGCAGCGCCTGCGCAGGCGCCGGCCGATGCCGGGAGGAACCGTGGATGGAACGGAACATCGTTGAAGATCTGCATGAGCAACAGTTGATGGCGCTGGAGCAGCGCCTGTGCGCTGCGCTGCTGGAAAATGACCACGATGCGTTGAACGCGCTGGTATCGCCGGCCTTGTTCATGATGGAAGGCCACGGCGGCCGCATGCTCGATCTGCCATGGCTGGGCGATTGGCTGGCCGGCAGCGTGCAGGTGCGAAGCCTGCAGCTGCACGCGGTGGAGACGCTGCTGTGTGGCCGCCTGGCGTTGCTGTCCAGCGACGTGCGGTTGTCCGTGTGGCGGCAGGGCCGGGAGCGTGAAGTGAAGCTGCGCCTGCTGCGGGTCTGGGCCTGCAGTTCCGGCGGCAGCGGTGCGCAGCTGTTGTCGATGGCGGTACTGGCCGCGTGAGTACGGTCAGGCCGCTTTCAGGCCGCGCTCACCGGCAGGTGGTAGGGTCGAAGGTCTCTGTAGTGTCGACAAGGAGTCGAGCCATGCGTGTAGTTCCCAGTCTGTTGGCAGCCTCGCTCGGGTTGGTGCTGGCCGCGTGCCAGCCGGCCCAGGCACCCGCGGCGGGCAGCAATGACGCCCCGCCTGCCACGCCGCAGCCGAGCGCCAACACGGAAGGTGGCAGCGAGACCGCCTACCAGTGTGGTGATCTGAGTGTGGGCGCGACATTCAATGGCGAGGATGCTGCCACGCTGGTGATCGGCGAGCGTAGCTTCGCCATGACCTCCGAGCGCGCGGCATCCGGCGCCAAGTACAGCGATGGCCTTGGCAACAGCTTCTGGACCAGGGGCAGCAATGATGGCCTGCTGAGCCTGAAGGGCGAACCGGATCGCGAGTGCCATGCGGTGGAAGCTACCGAAGGCGATGGCAGCGCCGGCAATGCCGCGTTCCGTGCCACCGGCAATGAACCTGGATGGCTTGCAGTCGTCGATGGCGATATGCCGGGCCTGCAGGTGGAAGTTGACTATGGCGAGCGCCGCTTCGACGTGGCCAAACCCACCCAGGGCGCTGATGGATGGAGCGGGAAGGCGTCCGACGGCACCGACGTCAAGCTCAGCTTCCAGCGCACCACCTGCCAGGATGACATGAGCGGCGAGACATTCGAGGCCAAGGCGATGCTGACTGTCGGTACCCGCCAGTACCATGGCTGCGGCAACTTCGGTGCGAAACAGCCGTAAGTTACCTGTAGAGCCGAGCCCACGCGCGGCTGCAGTAGCTGTCCAGCCCACAGCAGCCGAGCGTGGGCTCGGCTCTACACAACCGCTGCCACCGATGATCCGTCCGCTGCCTGCGGCGAACACGCCGCAGGCAGGGAGCGGCAGGCGATCGGCGCAGGGTGCTCAGTCGGCGCGGCCAGCGAATTCGCCGGTGGCGGTGTTCACCAGCACGCGTTCGCCGTTGACGATGTATTCCGGCACCATGATCTCGATGCCGGTGTTGAGCTTGGCCGGCTTCGGGCGCTTGGTGGCAGTGCCGCCCTTCAGTTCCGGCGGGGTCTCGATCACTTCCAGCACCACCGAGGCCGGCAGCTGGATCGCCACCGGCTGCTCGTCGATCACCTGCACGTAGATGCCGGTCAGGCCGTCGGTGATGTAGCCAGCGTCATCGCCGATCACGTCCGCGTCCAGGGTGTAGGGGGTGTAGTCCTCGTCATCGAGGAACACGAAGGCATCGCCGTCCTTGTACGAATAGGTGGACTGGCGGCGCAGCAGTTCGACCTCGACCAGGTTGTCGTCGGCATCGAAGCTGGCGTCGAGCTTGTTGCCGCCCGGCACGCTGTACATGATGAAGCGGAAGCGGACGTTGCCGCCGCGACCCTGCGGCGAGCTGCGCTCGATGTCGCGGATCTGGTACACGCCGTTGTTGTACTCGACGACGTTGCCCTTCTTGATGTCGTTGGCTTTCATGGTGATCTAGGTCGTTGGGGGAGGGCGCCGTCCCGGCGCCCGGGGGGAATCACTTCGGAGCGAGGCGGGTAGCGCCGTCCAGGCGGATGGTCTCGCCGTTGAGGTAGGTGTTGCCGAGGATGAAGCCGACCAGGCTGGCGAAGTCTTCCGGCTTGCCCAGGCGCGACGGGAACGGGATCGAGGCGGCCAGCGACTGCTGCACGGCTTCGGGCATGCCATCGACCATCGGCGTCCAGAACACGCCAGGAGCAATCGTATTGACGCGGATGCCGAAGCGCGACAGTTCGCGCGCCATCGGCAGCGTCATCGACACCACGCCGCCCTTGCTGGCGGCATACGCGGCCTGGCCGATCTGTCCTTCATAGGCAGCGATGCTGGCGGTGTTGATGATCACGCCGCGCTCGCCGTCTTCGCCGGCGTCGTTGTGCTGCATGCGGTTGGCCGCGGCCTTGGCGACGTTGAAGCTGCCGACCAGGTTGACCATCACCGTGCCCTGGAAGCCGGCCAGCGGCATCGGGCCTTCCTTGCCGAGCACGCGACCGGCGCCGAGGATGCCGGCGCAGTTCATCGCCACGTTCAGGCCGCCGAGGAAATCGTGGGCCTGGTCGATGGCTGCAGCCACGGCCGCCTCATCGCTGACATTGACATTGAAATAGCGGGCCTTGTCGGCACCCAGCCCGGCAACGGCAGCTGCACCCTTGTCGTCGTTGAGGTCGAACAGAGCCACCTTGCCGCCCTGGGCGACGAGGTGCTGGGCCACGGCCAGGCCGAGGCCGGAGACGCCGCCAGTGATCACGGCACGTACGGAAGACAGCTGCATTGCACGGTCCTGCAGGTTCGAGAACCGCCGATTCTAACGGAAGCGGCGACCGTCGCCGTTGTGCGCTGCGCCGCCCGAGCGGGAGCGGCGCAGCGGGGTGCTCAGCCGGCCGCTGCGAGCGCCTGGCCGGTGCGGCTGGCGGTGGCGCGGCCGAGCAGGCCGGCCAGCCAGCGGCCGGTCTCGGCCAGTGCCGGCAGGTCCACGCCGCTGTCCAGGCCCAGGCCCTGCAGCAGGTAGACCACGTCCTCGCTGGCGACGTTGCCGCTGGCCCCCTTCGCGTACGGGCAGCCACCGGCGCCCGAGACTGCACTGTCGACCACGCGCACGCCTGCTTCCAGGCAGGTGGCGATGTTGGCGATGGCCTGGCCGTAGGTGTCGTGGAAGTGCACGGCCAAGGCTTCCATCGGGATCTCGGCAGCGACCGCCTGCAGCATCGCCCGTGCCTTGCGTGGGGTGCCGACGCCGATGGTGTCGCCCAGCGAGATTTCGTAACAGCCCATCTGGTGCAGCGCGCGCGCCACCCGCACCACGTCGGCCAGTGGCACCTCGCCCTGGTAGGGGCAGCCGAGCACGGTGGAGACGTAGCCGCGCACGCGCACGCCATCGGCGGCGGCGCGGTGCAGGATCGGCTCGAACCGGGCCAGCGATTCGTCGATGCCGGCATTGGTGTTGGTGCGGTTGAAGGCCTCGGATGCAGCGGTGAACACCGCCACTTCCTCCACGCCCACCGCGCGGGCGCGGTCGTAGCCCTGTTCGTTCGGCACCAGTACCGGGTAGTGGATGCCCGGCCGGCGCTGGATGCCGGCGTAGACCTCGGCGGCATCGGCCAGCTGCGGAATCCACTTCGGGCTGACGAAACTTGTCGCCTCGATGCTGCGCAGGCCGGTGGCCGACAAGCGGTTGATCAGTTCGATCTTGTCGGCGGTGGACACCGACTGCTTTTCGTTCTGAAGGCCGTCACGCGGGCCGACCTCGACGATGCGGACGTAGTCGCTCATGCAGCCACCTCGCCGATGGGGCGATGGCAGACCGCTTCGATGTTGTTGCCGTCCGGGTCGAGCACGAAGGCGGCGTAGTAATCCGGGTGGTACCACGGGCGCAGGCCCGGCGCGCCGTTGTCGCGGCCACCGGCGGCGAGGGCGGCGGCGTGGAAGGCGTCCACCTGCGCGCGGCTGGCGCAGGCGAAGGCCACGTGCACGCCGTGGCTGGCGGTGCCGCCATTGCCGAGCCAGAAGAACGGCTTGCCGTCGCTGCCGAAGCCGATGTGGTCGTGGTCGCCGGTCTGTTCGGCGCTCACTTCCATCACCACGCCGATCTGCAGCGGCGCCAGCGCCTGCAGGAAGAAGGTCTTGCTGCGCGCCAGGTCGGCGCTGGTCAAACCAAGATGATCGAGCATGTTCAGGCTTCCGTGACCCAATGGGGGGCGCGCTTGTCGAGGAAGGCGCCCAGGCCTTCCTGGCCCTCGGCGGACACCCGCAGGCGCGCGATCAGGGCGGCATTATCCCGATCCAGCGCATCGCGGTCATGGCTGTCGCGGACCTGCCGGACCAGCTGCTTTGCGGTGGACGAGGCGATCGGGCCGGCCTTGTCGAGCAGGGCCAGCTGGCGCTCCAGCGCTTCGTCCAGGCGCTCGGGCTCGACCAGCTGGTGGACCAGGCCGATGCGCAGTGCGGTATCGGCGTCGAAGTGCTCGCCGGTGGCGAACCAGCGCCGCGCCTGGCGCGGGCCGATGGCCTCGATCACGTAAGGCGAGATCACCGCCGGCAGCAGGCCAAGGCGGCTTTCGGTCAGGCCGAAGCGGGCCGAGGTGCTGGCGATGGCAATGTCGCAGCAGGCAACCAGGCCGACGCCGCCACCGAAGGCCGCGCCGTGGACCCGGGCCAGGGTCGGCTTGGGCAGCTCGTCCAGGGTGCGCATCAGCCGTGCCAGTGCCAGCGAGTCCTCGCGGTTGTCGGCCTCGCTGGCCGCCGCCATGCCGCGCATCCACTGCATGTCGGCACCGGCCGAGAAGGAGGCGCCGTGGCCGGCGACCACCACGGCCCGGACCGAATCATCGCGGCCGGCGGCTTCCAGCGCGGCGGTCAGCCGGGCGATCAGGCTGGCGTCAAAGGCGTTGTGCAGCTCCGGCCGGTTCAGCCAGAGGGTGAGGACGGCGCCACGGCGCTCGATCTGCAAAGCATCGTTCATGGGATTCCAGGGTCACTCCATACCTGTATGGATCATAGCGGGCCATTGGTCATGGGCCATGACGCGACGCGGGAATGTTAGAATCGAGAACCATTTACATCCAGCAGAGAACACGCTAGATGACGCTGTCCGAACTGCCGCTGCACACCTCGGCCGTGGTCGAGTCCGTGCAGGACCTGCATGCCAACGATGCCATTGCCCGGCGCCTGCGCGAGCTGGGTTTCGTGAACGGCGAGGAAGTGCGCCTGGTGGCCAAGGGCCCGGTGGGCGGCGAGCCGCTGCTGGTGCAGGTCGGGTTCACCCGGTTCGCGCTGCGGATCAGTGAAGCCAAGCGGGTCGTGGTCGACGCCGCCAGCCAGGAACGACGTGCATGACCGCAATCGCCGCCACCGCCCCCCTGCGCATCGCGCTGGTCGGTAACCCCAACAGCGGCAAGACCGCGCTGTTCAACCAGCTGACCGGCAGCCGGCAGAAGGTCGCCAACTACACCGGCGTCACCGTCGAGCGCAAGGAGGGCCGCCTGCGCGCGCCGTCCGGCCGTGAATTCGCCGTGCTTGACCTGCCGGGCGCCTACAGCCTGCATCCGGCCAGCCTGGACGAGGCGATCACCCGTGACCTGTGCCGGGGCTTCTACCCGGGCGAGGCCGCGCCGGACGTGCTGCTGTGCGTGATCGACGCCACCAACCTGCGCCTGCACCTGCGCTTCGCGCTGGAACTGCGCGAGCTGGGCAAGCCGATGGTGGTGGCCCTGAACATGGTCGACGCGGCCCAGCGCCGCGGCATCCAGGTGGATGTGGCCGCGCTGGAACGCGAGCTGGGCGTGCCGGTGGTGGAGACCGTGGCGGTGCGCAAGCAGGGCGCCAAGGCCCTGGTCGAGCGCCTGGACGCCATGGTGCCGCACCTGGATGCGCCGGTGCCGGGCCCGGAAGGTGGCATCGATTACCACGCCAAGGTGCGCGGGATCCTGTCGGTCGCCGTGCGGATGCCGGCACGGACCGCGAAGATCGACGACGCGCTGGACCGCTGGCTGCTGCACCCGGTGTTCGGCCTGGTCAGCCTGGCGGTGGTGATGTTCCTGATCTTCCAGGCGGTGTACGCCTGGGCGACGCCGCTGATGGACGGCATCGAGGCTGGCTTCGCCTGGCTCGGCACCTTTGTTGGCAGCGTGCTGCCGGAAGGCCCGCTGGCCAGCCTGCTGACCGACGGCATCATCGCAGGCGTCGGCGGCGTGGTGGTGTTCCTGCCGCAGATCCTGATCCTGTTCTTCTTCATCCTGGTGCTGGAGGAGTCCGGCTACCTGCCGCGTGCGGCGTTCCTGCTCGACCGCATGATGGCGGCCGCCGGCCTGTCCGGCCGCTCGTTCATCCCGCTGCTGTCCAGCTTCGCCTGCGCGGTGCCGGGCATCATGTCCACGCGCAGCATCCAGGACCCGCGTGACCGCCTGGCCACGATCCTGGTGGCGCCGCTGATGACCTGCTCGGCGCGCCTGCCGGTGTACGCGCTGCTGATCGGTGCGTTCATTCCGCAGAAGACGGTGTGGGGCGTGTTCAACCAGCAGGGCCTGGTGCTGTTCGGCCTGTATGCGGCGGGCATTCTCAGCGCGCTGGCGATGTCGTGGATCATGAAGAAGTGGCGTCGCGACAAGAGCGAGCACCCGCTGATGCTGGAGCTGCCGTCGTACCGCCTGCCGCATGTGCGCGACCTGGCGGTGGGGCTGTACGAGCGCGGCACGATCTTCCTCAAGCGCGTCGGCGGCATCATCCTGGCGCTGACCATCCTGCTGTGGGTGCTGCTGTCGTTCCCGGCGGCACCGGCCGACGCCACGATGCCAGCCATCGACTACAGCTACGCCGGCCAGATCGGCCATGCGATGGCGGTGTTCTTCGCGCCGCTGGGCTTCAACTGGCAGATCTGCATCGCGCTGATCCCGGGCCTGGCCGCGCGCGAGGTGGCGGTGTCTTCGCTGGCCACCGTGTATGCGCTGTCGGCCGCCGATGACGATGCCGCCAGCCAGGCGCTGACCCCGCTGATCAGCGATGGCTGGTCGCTGGCGACCGCGCTGTCGCTGCTGGTC
This sequence comes from Stenotrophomonas maltophilia D457, assembly GCF_000284595.1. Taxonomy (GTDB): domain Bacteria; phylum Pseudomonadota; class Gammaproteobacteria; order Xanthomonadales; family Xanthomonadaceae; genus Stenotrophomonas; species Stenotrophomonas muris. The sequence continues at coordinate 2,205,601 of NC_017671.1, forward strand.
TGGTACATCTACGCCCCGATGTGCATCTCGACGCTGGCCACCATCAAGCGCGAGACCAATTCGTGGAAGCAGATGGGCTTTGCCGCGTTCTACCTGTTCGCAGCGGCTTATGTGGCCGCACTGATCACCTACCAGGTGACCAGGGCGCTGGGAGGCGGCTGATGGATACCGGCCTGCTGATCCAGTACCTGATCATCGCGGTGGCTGTGCTGGTCAGTGCCTGGGTGGTGCTGAAGAAGCAGTTCCCGGGCACCGTGCGCACGCTGCGCGGTGCGTTGGCGTTGGCCCTGTTGAAGCCGGGCCGCGCCGCCTGGCTGCAGGCGCTGGGGCGGAAAATCGCGCCGCCGGCAACGGGCGGCGGTGGTGGTGCCTGTGGCGGTTGCGACAGCTGCGGGCCGACCAAGAAGTAGCGTCGAGCCATGCTCGACGGCGGCCGGCCGGTGGGTGCGAACCTTCGGCCGGTGGTGCGGGCCTTCGCCCTGTGGGTGCAAACCTTCGCCCTGTGGGTGCGAACCTTGGTTCGCACGCTCTCGGGATTCAGACCTCTCTGCGGATGATCGCCCGGAAGTTCCCGTCCCGGTTGAATCGCCGCACCGATTCCCTGTTCCCATGGGCTGCCGCGAAACCTGCCACGTCGGCCAGGGCATCGAGCAGCAGGGCCTTCAACGCGTCGCGGTTACCGGCCTCCAGCAGATCTTCAAGATCCTGCTGGATGAAGGTCCGGCGCAGGCCCGGCGTTTCTTCGATCCGCCAGTCGACATGGGGCGTGGGGATGCTGGAGCGGTACCGGAAAGCCGTTTCAAGATCGTCAGGCGCGAGGGGATACGCGAGCAGCTCCGGAAAGTAGAGTCCAGCATTCACATAGAAGCCCCGGCTTTCGCTGGCGCGCTGGTGATTCACGACAAGCAGCGCGGCGTCCAGCAAGCGGTAGCGGGTCGTCGACGTCCCGGCAAAGCCGGTCTTCCTGGCGCACTTGCTGAAGACAGTCGAGGATTTCATGGGCTTTGCCTGGGCCGTAACAAGGGCCCACAGCCTTGAGGCGCAGTGCCTGACGGTCAATTGGCAAACGCGACACCCGCAACGAGTGCCGCAGGTGGGTGCGAACGCTCCAGGTGGGTGCGAACCTTGGTTCGCACGCTCTTCCAGCTAGTTGGCCCGTGAGCCCAGCTCCGCTGCCAACGCCAGCCACCGGTTGCGTTGCTCCGGCGAGCTGCTGCGCACCGCACCGAGTCGGCTGACCCGCACCGGGCGGATGCCGCAGAATTCCAGAATAGTGGCGCGGATCTGGGCGATGCCCGGGTCGCGGTAGATCCAGCGGTAATACCAGGGCGGCGTATCCAGCGTGGTGATCACCCGTGCGCTGCGACCGGCCAGCAGCCGGTCCCACCAGACTGAATCGCGCCGGTAGCGGAAGGCGTACCCCGGCAGCAGCACGCGATCGAAGAAGCCCTTCAGCAGCGCCGGCATCGCGCCCCACCAGGTGGGATAGACCAGCACCAGATGGTCGCAGGCCTCGATCGCATCCGCAGTGTCCTGCAGGTCGGCTTCCAGCGGCTGGATCTGGCGGTAGCCATGGCGCAGCACCGGATCGAACTCGAGTTCGCCCAGTGCGATCAGGCGCACCCGATGGCCAGCATTCTCGGCGGCGGTGGCGTAGCGCTGGGCGAGGGCACCGCACAGGCTGTCGCGGTCGGGATGGCCGAGCAGGATCAGGATGGAACGGGACACGGCAACCTCGGGCAATGGAAAGTGCGCGAGGTTGGGCTATGCCCTTGGGGCAGAGTCAACCACCAGCGGCGCAGCCGCTGGGTTCCAGGATGCAGTCACCGCTGCCGGAGTGCAGCCACTGCCGCAGTTCGTCGCTGACCTGCTGCAGGTCGAGCTCGACCTGCGCCAGCCGTGCCCGCTCGCTGGCGATGCGGCTGCGTTGTTGCTCGAGCAGGGCCAGCACCGCGGGCCAGTCGAGCCGTCCGTCGCGGCCCTGCAGGCGGGAGATCGCGGCCAGGGTGATGCCCAGCGCCAACGCCTGGCGGATCAGCTGCACCCAGGCCACATCCTGTTCGCTGTAGTCGCGATAGCGGTTCAGCCGCGGCACCGGCGGCAGTAGTCCGCGCGCCTCGTACAGGCGGATGGCCTTGGCGCTGGCGCCGGTCAGGCGGCTGACCTCGGAAATGCGCATTGGCTCAGTCCCGCACCAGCCCGCCATCGACCACCAGGTTCTGCCCGGTCACCGCGCGCGACCAGGGGCTGGCGAAGAACAGCGCGGCATCGGCGAATTCTGCTGGCGTGGTAACGCTGCGCAGTGGCGTGTTGGCGGCGATGTAGTCGAACACTGCCTCCGGCGTGGCAGCGCTGGCATCGGTGGTGCGCAGCAGGCCGCCGGACAGCATGTTCACGGTGATGCCATGCGGGCCGAGGTCGCCGGCCAGCGTGCGCGTGAGGGACAGTAGCGCGGCCTTGGCGGCGGTGTAGTCGTGGTAGGGCACGACCGGGTTCTGGAACAGGTTGGTGCCGATGTTGATGATGCGGCCGAAGCGGCGGGCCTGCATGCCGGGCAGGGCGGCCTGCACGGTGTTCAGCGCGCCGCGCACGCTGCCCTCGAACTGCGCCTGGAACGCCGACCAGCCGATATCGGCGGCGCCGTCGCGGGCATCACCATTGAACGAGAACGCGGCGAGCGCGTTGTTGACCACGGTGGTGACGCCCTGGCCGAAGTGGGCCAGGGCGTGCTGCAGCATTGCATCGACCTGGCTGCGGTCGGTGACGTCGGCCGGCAGCGCGATCGCCTGTCCGCCCAGCTCGGCGGCCAGCGCCCGTGCGGGGCCTTCGCTGCGGTGGTAGTTGACGATGACGCGCGCACCCTGCAACGCGAACGCGCGGGCGATGTGCTGGCCAAGGCCGCGGCCGGCGCCGGTGACCAGCACCAGCTGTTCGCTGATCTGCATGAAGGGGCTGCCATCCATTGCATGAAAGGGCATGCAGCGTAGCAGTGATGGCGCTTGCCGGAGCAGGCGTGCTGCCGCTAGCCTGCAGGCATGAACCAGACTCCCCTGCGATTGCTCATTCACGGCGCCTCCGGGCGCATGGGCCAGGCCCTGCTGCGGCTGGCCGCCGAACATCCCGAAACCCTGCAGATCGTGGCCGCAGTGACCGGCCGTGCGCCGGCACAGCGCGTGGTCGACGGCGTGCCGTTCTTCGGCGCCAGTGAGCTGCCCGGCGCGCCGGTGTTCGATGTGGCGATCGACTTCAGCCTGCCGGAGGGCTTCGACCCGATGCTGGCGCTGTGCGTGGAGCGGGGTGCCGGGCTGGTGTCGGGCACCACCGGTATCTCCAGCACGCAGCGCCAGGCGCTGGAGGCCGCGGCGGCGAAGATCCCGCTGGTATGGGCCTCGAACTTCAGCCTGGGCGTGGCGGTACTGGACGAACTGGTGGAGCGCGCGGCGCAGGCGCTGGCCGGCTGGGACTGCGACATCGTCGAATCGCACCACACCCAGAAGAAGGACGCGCCATCGGGCACCGCGCTGACCCTGGGCGCAGCCGCGCAACGGGGCGGGGCGGAGCCGCACTACGCCAGCCTGCGTGCCGGTGACATCGTGGGCGAGCACCTGGTGCAGTTCACCGGTCTGGGCGAGCGCATCGAGCTGGTGCATCGGGCCACCAACCGCGACATTTTCGCCCGCGGCGCCCTGTTCGCCGCCCGCCAGCTGCAGGGGCGGGCGCCGGGCAGCTACCGGGTGCGGGACCTGCTGCAGTAGGGCGGGCTGATTCGTGGGGTCGGATCCCTTTCCTGCGGAAAGGGCTCTGACCCCATCCGAGGGCGCCTGGGGTCAGAGCCTTTCCCATTCGGGAAAGGATCCGACCCCGCCTCCGGCCTGCATACACCGCCGGATTGAAATGAATGCGCAATCGCCTGTTCATGAAGCGCGATAACCGCTGGCGCGAGCGCCCCGGCAGCGCTACAATTCGCACTCGCCGAATCACGAAAGCCGGACCGGTCCCAGACCGTACGTCCGCGCTTTTTTGCAACCGGATTTCCGTGAAGCGCAGGCGTGACTTCGGCAGCCCCCTCGGTAGCCAAAGTGAGATTCCCGTGACCCAAGCCGCAATCCTCGTCCTCGAAGACGGCACCGTATTCGAGGGCGAATCCGTAGGCGCGCCCGGCCTGTCCGTCGGTGAGGTGGTGTTCAACACCGCCATGACCGGCTATCAGGAAGTGCTGACCGACCCGTCCTACGCCCGGCAGATGGTCACGCTGACCTATCCGCATATCGGTAACACCGGCATGACCGACCAGGACAACGAAGCGTCCAAGGTGTGGTCGGCCGGCCTGATCGTGCGCGACGTTCCGCGCCGCCCCAGCAACTGGCGCAGCCAGGTGTCGCTGCAGGACTGGCTGATCCAGCGTGGCGTGGTCGCCATCGCCGGCATCGACACCCGCAAGCTGACCCGCATCCTGCGCGAGAAGGGCGCGCAGAACGGTGCGCTGATGGCCGGCGACATCGACGTGGAAAAGGCACTGGAAGCCGCCCGCAAGTTCCCGGGGCTGAAGGGCATGGATCTGGCCAAGGTCGTCACTACCGAGAAGACCTACACCTGGACCGAGGGCCAGCTGGACCTGGATGCCAATGCCTTCGTCAGCGTGCCGGCCCGGTTCAAGGTCGTGGCCTACGACTTCGGCGTGAAGACCAACATCCTGCGCATGCTGGCCGAGCGTGGCTGCGAAGTGACCGTGGTACCGGCGCAGACCCCAGCCGCCGAAGTGCTGGCCCTGAAGCCGGACGGCGTGTTCCTGTCCAACGGCCCGGGTGACCCGGAGCCGTGTGACTACGCCATCGAAGCGATCAAGACCTTCATCGATGTGAAGATCCCGACCTTCGGCATCTGCCTGGGCCACCAGCTGCTGGGCCTGGCCTCGGGCGCGCAGACCATGAAGATGGGCCATGGCCACCACGGTGCCAATCACCCGGTGCAGGACCTGGACAGCGGCCGGGTGATGATCACCTCGCAGAACCACGGCTTCGCGATCGATGAAGCGACCCTGCCGCCGACCCTGCGCGTGACCCACCGCTCGCTGTTCGACGGCACCAACCAGGGTGTCGCCCGCACCGACGTGCCGGCGTTCTCGTTCCAGGGCCACCCGGAAGCGTCGCCGGGCCCGACCGATGTCGGTCCGCTGTTCGACCGCTTCGTGGTGCTGATGGAGCAGGCCAAGGCGTGATCAGTACGCCGCCGGCCCCCGGTGGCGTCGCGATGGACCGTAAACCCCGCATCGCTGCTGCCCCCGGCGCGGCGCTGCGGATCAAGATTCCTGATCGACAGCGTGCGATCACTCCCCCTTGTCACGCTGTACTGACTTAGAGAAGAAAATGCCCAAGCGCACTGACCTCAAGACCATCCTCATCATCGGTGCTGGCCCGATCGTCATCGGCCAGGCCTGCGAGTTCGACTACTCCGGCGCCCAGGCCTGCAAGGCCCTGCGTGACGAGGGTTACCGCGTGGTGCTGGTCAACAGCAACCCGGCAACGATCATGACCGACCCGGAGATGGCCGACGCCGTCTACATCGAGCCGATCAACTGGCAGACGGTCGAGAAGATCATCGCCAAGGAAAAGCCCGATGCGCTGCTGCCGACCATGGGTGGCCAGACCGCGCTGAACTGCGCGCTGGACCTGGCCGACAACGGCGTGCTGGAGAAGTACAACGTCGAACTGATCGGCGCCAAGCGCGAAGCGATCCGTATGGCCGAAGACCGCGAGCTGTTCCGCGTGGCCATGGGTGAGATCGGCCTGGAATGCCCGACCGCCGCCGTCGCCCACACCCTGGACGAAGCGCTGGAGATCCAGACCCGCGTCGGCTACCCGACCATCATCCGCCCCAGCTTCACTCTGGGCGGCAGCGGTGGCGGCATCGCCTACAACCGCGAAGAGCTGGTCGAGATCGTCAGCCGCGGCCTGGAACTGTCGCCGACCACCGAGGTGCTGGTGGAGGAGTCGGTGCTGGGCTGGAAGGAATTCGAGATGGAAGTGGTCCGCGATACCGCGGACAACTGCATCATCGTCTGCTCGATCGAAAACCTGGACCCGATGGGCGTGCACACCGGTGACTCGATCACCGTGGCGCCGGCGCAGACCCTGACCGACAAGGAATACCAGCGCCTGCGCGATGCCTCCATCGCCGTGCTGCGCAAGATCGGCGTCGATACCGGTGGCTCGAACGTGCAGTTCGGCATCAACCCGAAGACCGGCCGCGTGGTCGTCATCGAGATGAACCCGCGCGTGTCGCGTTCCTCGGCGCTGGCCTCCAAGGCCACCGGCTTCCCGATCGCCAAGGTCGCCGCCAAGCTGGCCGTGGGTTACACCCTGGACGAACTGAAGAACGAAATCACCGGTGGCCTGACCCCGGCCTCGTTCGAACCGTCGATCGACTATGTCGTCACCAAGATCCCGCGTTTCGCCTTCGAGAAGTTCCCGGCCGCCGACGCCCGCCTGACCACCCAGATGAAGTCGGTGGGCGAGGTGATGGCGATGGGCCGTACCTTCCAGGAGTCGGTGCAGAAGGCCCTGCGTGGCCTGGAAACCGGCAAGGTCGGCTTCGACCCGACCGGCCTGGACCTGGCCAACGAAGACGACCTGCAGACCCTGCGTCGCGAGTTGAAGGCGCCGGGCCCGGAGCGCCTGTTCTTCGTCGCCGACGCGTTCCGCGCCGGCATGAGCGTGGAAGAGATCTACGCACTGTCGTTCATCGACCACTGGTTCCTGGACCAGATCGAGGAAATCATCGCTGCAGAAGGCGAAGTCGCTGCCGGTGGCATCGACGCGCTGGACGCCGCACGCCTGCGCAAGCTGAAGCGTGCTGGCTTCTCCGATGCGCGCCTGGCGCAGCTGACCGGCACCAATGAAGCCGCCATCCGCGCGCTGCGTCGTGCGCACAAGGTGCGCCCGGTCTACAAGCGCGTGGACTCCTGCGCCGGTGAATTCTCCACCGGCACCGCCTACCTGTACTCGACCTACGAGGACGAGTGCGAGGCCGCGCCGAGCAACCGCGACAAGATCATGATCCTGGGCGGTGGCCCGAACCGCATCGGCCAGGGCATCGAGTTCGACTACTGCTGCGTGCACGCGGCACTGGCGCTGCGCGAGGATGGCTATGAAACCATCATGGTCAACTGCAACCCGGAAACCGTGTCGACCGACTACGACACCTCCGACCGCCTGTACTTCGAACCGCTGACCCTGGAAGACGTGCTGGAGATCGTCGAACTGGAACAGCCGAAGGGCGTGATCGTGCAGTACGGCGGCCAGACCCCGCTGAAGCTGGCGCGCGCGCTGGAAGCCAATGGCGTGCCGGTGATCGGCACCAGCCCGGACTCGATCGACCTGGCCGAAGACCGCGAGCGCTTCCAGCAGCTGGTCGACACGCTGGGCCTGAAGCAGCCGCCGAACCGCATCGCCCGCAACGACCAGGAAGCCCTGCTGCTGGCCCGCGAGATCGGCTACCCGCTGGTGGTGCGCCCGAGCTACGTGCTGGGCGGCCGTGCGATGGAAATCGTCTACGGCGAAGCCGACCTGGCCCGCTACGTGCGCGACGCGGTGAAGGTGTCCAACGATTCGCCGGTGCTGCTGGACCGCTTCCTCGACAACGCCGTGGAGTGCGACGTCGACATCATTGCCGATGCCCAGGGCAACGTCCTGATCGGTGGCGTGATGGAGCACATCGAAGAAGCCGGCGTGCACTCGGGCGATTCCTCGTGCTCGCTGCCGCCGTACTCGCTGTCGGCTGAAACCCAGGCCGAGCTGCGCCGCCAGGTGGTGGAGCTGGCCAAGGCCCTGAACGTGGTCGGCCTGATGAACACCCAGTTCGCGATCCAGACCAGCGACGAGGGTGCCGACACCATCTACCTGCTGGAAGTGAACCCGCGTGCCTCGCGCACCGTGCCGTTCGTGTCCAAGGCCACCGGCATGCCGCTGGCCAAGATCGCCGCCCGCTGCATGGCCGGCAAGACGCTGGCCGAGCAGGGCGCGACCAAGGAAATCGTGCCGGACTACTACTCGGTGAAGGAAGCGATCTTCCCGTTCGCCAAGTTCCAGGGCGTCGACCCGATCCTCGGGCCGGAGATGCGCTCCACCGGTGAGGTGATGGGCGTGGGCCGCACCTTCAACGCCGCCTTCGCGCGGGCGCAGGAAGCCGGCGGCATCAAGGCCCCGCCGGTTGGCAAGGCCTTCGTCTCGGTGCGTGATCCGGACAAGAAGCGCGTGCTGCCGGTGGCCAAGGCGCTGCTGGCGCGTGGCTACAGCCTGGTCGCCACCCGTGGCACCGCCGCCTGGCTGCAGCAGCACGGCATGGACTGCGAGATCATCAACAAGGTGGTCGAAGGCCGTCCGCACATCGTCGACTCGATCAAGAACGGCGAGATCGTCTACATCGTCAACACGACCGAAGGTCGTTCGGCGATCAACGACTCGTTCTCGATCCGTCGCGAGGCGCTGCAGCATCGCGTCACCTACTCGACCACCATTGCCGGCGCCAAGGCGCTGGTGGATTCACTGGAATTCCGCGGCACCGGTCCCGTCTGGTCGCTGCAGGAGCTGCACAAGGAGTTGAATGCGTGAGAGCCCCCATCACCATGAAGGGCGCGCAGAAGCTGCGCGACGAACTGGATCACCTGAAGTCGGTCAAGCGCCCGAAGGTGATCGCCGCCATCGCCGAAGCGCGTGAGCATGGCGACCTGAAGGAGAACGCCGAGTACCACGCCGCGCGCGAGGAACAGGGCTTCATCGAAGGCCGCATCAAGCAGCTGGAAGGCGAGCTGTCGCACGCCGAGATCATCGACGTGAGCAAGCTCAACGCCGGCTCCAAGGTGGTGTTCGGCGCCAGCGTGACGCTGGCCGACGTGGAAACCGACGAAGAGAAGAAGTACCAGATCGTCGGTGACCTGGAAGCGGACATCAAGCTGGGCCTGATCGCGATTTCCTCGCCGGTGGCGCGCGCGATGATCGGCAAGCTGGAAGGCGATTCGATCGTGATCGACGCCCCGGCCGGCCAGCGCGAGTACGAGATCGTCAGCGTCAGCTACGTGGACTGACACGGTGGCAACGGCGACCCTGCTGTTGCCGGCCCGCAGCCGCTTTGCCGCGGCTGCGTTGCCGGACGATGTGGCACGTGCGCTCGGCCGTGCCACGACCGTGCAGGTCGCGCCGGGCGAACGCGCGCAGCTGACGCGCCATTTTGCGGTTGCCGCGCCGCACTGGCCGGTGGCCGCGTTGACCCGCCAGCGCGACGTCGGCGATGCCGCCGGCGCCAGCTGGCTGCGTGCCGATCCGGCCTGCATGGTGCCGGACATGCATGGCGCGCGGATGATGGCCTACGGCGAAACGCTGCGGCCGACGCTGGCCGACAGCCTGGCCCTGCTGCCGGTGCTGCAGCCCTTGTTTGCCGATGCCGGGTTCGTGCTTGACGCACCGGACCCGTCGCGCTGGTACCTGCGGCTTCCAATCGACCTGGTGCTGCCGGACTTCAATAGTCCGGACGAGGTGCTGGGCGATGACCTGTTCTCGCATCTGCCGGAGGGCGAGGGCGGCCGTCGCTGGCGGGCGCTGATGACCGAAGCGCAGGTACTGCTGCACAACCATTCCTGGAACCAGCAGCGCGCCGCTCAGGGACAACAGCCGATCAATTCGCTGTGGTTCTGGGGCGGTGGCGTGATGCCGGTGTCGGTCAGCACGCCGCACGCACAGGTGCGCAGCCGCGATGCCCTGCTGCAGGGCCTGGCCCTGGCGGCTGGCGTAGCCGTGGATGGCGAACAGGCGGTGGATGCACTGGTCGACCTGCGCCAGCTGCGTTCGCTGCAGCAGCTCGGCAATGATGCAATCCGGCCGCTGCTGGCCGCGCTCAAGCGTGGCGAGCTGCAGCGGCTGGTGCTGGATTTCGAGGACGGCCTGCAGTTCCAGCTGGACCGCGGCCAGCGCTGGCAGTTCTGGAAGAAGCCGCGGCAGCTTCACGATTGATCGGGGCCTCTGCCGTGCGGGGTCGGATCCGTTTTCCTAGGGAAAACGGCTCTGACCCCATTTTGTCTATCGATATCTGAAAGATGTGTCGACCAAGGTCGACACCTACCAGCAGCGGCGTGAACCTGTCGAAGGTGGGGCGGTGTCGGATTGCGGGGTGTCAGCCGCATGGATGCGGCTGCCAAGCCTACAGGGACGTACTTGCGGCGTCCCCGCAATCCGACACCGCCCCGCCAACCCACGGACTCCCCGCTGTTGCTGTTGCTTCGGATGTTGCTTCGGCAGGTGCAGGGCGCAGCCCTACAAACAATCACCTCACCGTGCTGACCACGGTCGGCAGCTGCCAATGCCCTCCCGCCACGCCGCGGCACTGCCCGGTGGTGAACTCGCCGCTCTTCACGAATCGCGCGCCATCCCAGGCCCAGTCGTGGCCGGAGAAGCAGTCACCGATGCCGCGTCCACGGAAGCGCCCGCGCAGCGTCGCATCATCGCGATCAAAGTCCTCCGCGTTGGAGGTCACGAACTTCGCCTGGTACGGCGCCTTGTCCTGTACTACCCAGTAGCCGCTGCTGAAGTTGTAGGCACCCATGAAGCAACTGGTGCTTGCCAGTACATGCTGGGCGTCCAGTCGCTGGATCTCGATCTCATCTGTCCCGCCATCGCTCAGGCGGCCGCACTCATCCGGCTTCGGCAGGCTGGCGATCAGCGCCTTGCGCAGGCCCGGTGCCTTGGCCAGCGCCGCGTCCGAGGCGCGCGGTGCCATCAGCGTGCCGCGCACGATCACTGGCACCGGCAACGCCGCAGGCACGCTCGCTTCGGGCTTGTCGCCACGCCGCACCAGCGCACCGGGCGTGCCCAGCCGGCCCTGGGCCTCGTCCATCTTCAGCAGTACGGCCGCTGCGCCGCTGTCGGAGATCGGCCACGCCTTGCCCTTGTCGTCGATGATCTCGATGCGTGCCTGGCGCGGCAGTGCGGCGACCAGTGCATCGGTCTGTGCCTGCTGCAACAACACGTTGTCCCCGTCGCCGGTGTCGTGCACCGGGCCCAGGTCCTTGCCGTTCAGGCGCAGGCGCAGCGCCCCGGTCGGCGTCGGGCTTTCGCCATCCTCGCCATTGCGCAGCCGCGCGAGCACCTTCGTACCCGGGCCGCCCGGGCGTTCCAGCATCAGGCTGAGCAGACTGCCGGGTTCTTCCGGGCTGTAGCCGGCGGCGCGGCAGGTGCGGGTGTTGTCACAGGCCAGCGACCAGTCGTTGTGCTGGAACTGCACGCCGGCCTTCGGTTCGGGTGTAGCGGCGTGGGCGGCCGTGGCCAGGGCGAGGCCCAGCAGCGCGGGAAGGAGCGTGCGATGCATGCGTTGAAGTCCATTTCCGGGCCGACAAGCATGGAAGATATGCTGGCAGATTCCAAATGCTCGCGATCAGGGGGGAGCCCCTGCGGGCAGAGAGGTCCGACCCCGCGCTATCATGGGGATGTCTTCCGCAACCCGGCGATGCCGATGTCCCTTGCCGCCGATGCTGCGCAGCCGTCCTCTGATACGCCGATGATCCGCCGCCGCGATGCGGTCGTACCCGGCAGCTGGCCAGAGGGAACGCTGCCACTGCTGGCGCGACTCTACGCCAGCCGCGGCGCCGGTACGCCAGAGCTGGCACTGCCGAAGCTGGGCAGCCCCCACGCGCCGGAGCTGCTGACCGGCATCGATGATGCGGTGGGTCTGCTGATCGAGGCCATCGCCAATGACAAGCGCATCCTGGTGGTCGGCGATTTCGATTGCGATGGCGCCACCGCCTGTGCGGTCGGCGTGCGTGGCCTGCGCATGCTCGGCGCGCAGCATGTCTTCCACGCGGTGCCGAACCGAATGGTGCACGGCTACGGCCTGTCACCCTCACTGGTGGAGGAGCTGGCCGAGCTGCAGCCGGACCTGCTGGTCACGGTCGACCACGGCATCGCCTGCCATGCGGGCGTGATCGCGGCCAAGGCGCGGGGCTGGCAGGTGCTGGTCACCGACCATCACCTACCCGGGCCGCAGTTGCCGCCGGCCGATGTCATCGTCGATCCCAATCTCGACGATGATGCCTTCCCCAGCAAGTCGCTGGCCGGCGTCGGCGTGATCTTCTACGTGCTGATGGCGCTGCGCCGGCACATGCGCGAGGCCGGCGTCTTCGCCGATGGCAAGGGGCCGGACCTGACCACGCTGCTGGACCTGGTGGCGGTCGGCACCGTCGCCGACCTGGTGGCGCTGGATCCGAACAACCGGGCACTGGTCAGCGCGGGCCTGCGCCGTCTGCGCGCGGGGCAGGGCTGTGTCGGCCTGCGTGCGCTGATCGAAGCCAGCGGCCGTGATGCCGCGCGGCTCACAGCCACCGACATCGGCTTCGCGCTCGGCCCGCGCCTGAATGCCGCGGGCCGGCTGGAAGACATGGCGCTGGGCATCGCGCTGCTGCTGACCGAAGACCCGCGCCAGGCGCGCGAGATCGCGCAGACGCTGGAGCAGATCAATTCGGAACGGCGCGCCGTGCAGCAGTCGATGACCGATGACGCCGAGCAGGCGTTGACCCGGGTAGTGCTGGACATGGCCGGTCAGCGACCGGTGGCGGCCTGCCTGTTCGATGCCGACTGGCATCCGGGGGTGGTCGGCCTGGTCGCGTCGAAGATGAAGGACCGCCTGCATCGCCCGGTGATCGCCTTCGCGCCGGCCGAACCTGGCGCCGACACCCTGCGAGGCTCGGCGCGCTCCATTCCCGGCCTGCATATCCGTGACGCCCTTGCGCTGGTCGATGCGCGCCATCCGGGCCTGATCGAACGCTTCGGCGGCCACGCCATGGCGGCCGGGCTCAGCCTGCGGCGTGACCACGTCGATGACTTCAAGGCCGCCTTCGTCGCCGTGGTGCTGGAAATGCTCGACCCGGCGGCACTGCAGCAGCAGGTCCTCAGCGACGGTGAGCTGGCCGCCAACGAACTCGATCATCGCCATGCCGATGCGCTGCGTCTGGCAGGGCCGTGGGGCCAGGGCTTCCCCGAGCCACTGTTCGACGGCCACTTCGAAGTGGCCAACTGGCGCGTGCTGAAGGAGCGTCACCTGAAGCTGGAACTGCGCCTGCCCGGCGTACCCGGCACGATCAACGCCATCCATTTCGGCGGCTGGCACGGCAACGCGCCCGGTCGCCATGTGCATCTCGCCTATCGCCTCGCCTGCGACGACTATCGCGGCGGCAGCGCCATCCAGCTGATCGTGGAGCACTGCCTGCCCGCATAGAAAAAGGGGACGGAGGGGATTAAGTCGCTTGTGCCTCGTTTGCCACTTGCGACTTAATCCCCTCCGTCCCCTTTTTGGGGGCGCCAACCCCATTACGGTCGCTGGTGCGTTCAAAGGTTCACGATCCCACTGGAGTCCGCTCATGGTCTTCGTCCGTTGCTGCACTGTGTTGTTGCTGGCCCTCGCGGCCTGGCCCGCTGGCGCACAGTCGCCGACGATCTCCCGGCCGCAGGCCGCCACGCCGCTGCTGATCGCGCCGGCGGCTGAGCAGTCGGTTCAATTACGACACGCCCGCATCGAAGGCGAAGTCCAGGCCGGCATCGCCCAGACCCGGATCACACTGGAATTCCACAACCCGAACCGGCGCGTGCTGGAGGGCGAGCTGCAGTTCCCGCTGGCCGACGGTCAGCAGATCAGCGGCTTCGCGCTGGATATCAACGGCGAGATGCTTGACGCGGTGCCGGTGCCCAAGGACCGCGGTCGCCAGGTGTTCGAGGAGATCGCCCGCCGCGGCGTCGACCCGGGGCTGCTGGAACAGACCGCTGGCAACCAGTTCCGGTTGCGCATCTACCCGCTGCCGGCCGGCGGTAGCCGGCGCGTGGAGCTGGTGATTCGCGAGCCGTTGGCCTTCGCCGGCCAAGGCTGGCAGTGGACGCTGCCGCTGCAGTTCGCCGCCGGTGCAGCCTCGGTTGAGCTGAAACTGCAGGCCCCCGACACGGCCACCGCGGGTACGGCGCCATTCCGCATCAGCGCGGGCCAGCTGCAGTGGCAGGGCAGGGGCGCGCAGCTGCCGCAGCAGCTGCAGTGGAGCCTGCCGGCAGCCCGACAGGCACAGGTGCAGGTGGCGCCCTGGCAGGACGGCCATTACCTGTTGGCGCAGCTGCCGGTGGTGGCCAGCAGCACGCCGCGCACGTTGCCCAGCGAGATCGGGCTGCTGTGGGACGGTTCCGGCTCGGCGGGCCAGCGCGATCGCACACGTGAGTTCGCCCTGCTGGATCGCTATTTCGCTGCGCTGGGTGACGGCAGCGTGGCGTTGACCGTACTGCGGGATCGCGCCGAGCCGGTGCGTCGATTCCGTATCCGCGCCGGCAACTGGAGCGAGCTGCGCGCAGCCCTGCAGGCCGTGCGTCCGGACGGCGCCAGCGCACTGGCGCAGTGGCAGCCGCAGCCGGGCGTGAAGGAATACCTGCTGGTCAGCGATGGCCTGCTGACCTATGGGCCGGAACAGCTGCCGGCGATGGCGCCGGACCAACGCCTGTTTGCGGTCAGCAGCGCCGGTGCGCGCACCGATGCCGTGCGACTGCGTGGCTGGAGCGAAGCGCATGGTGGTCGCTTCGTAGCGCTGGGGAAGGATGTCGAATTGGCCGCCCGTGAGCTGCTGTCGTCGCCGCTGGATGTGCAGGTCGATGCAGGGCGCGGCGTGCAGGACGTGGTGATCGATCGTCGCAGTGAAGCCCAGGGCTGGTTGTGGCTGCATGCACGACTGGCGGCCGACGGTGTGCCGATGCGGGTGCGCGTGGGTGGCGGCGAATGGCAGGCGCTGCCCGCCACGCAGAAGAGCAACGACGGAGAACTGCTGGCGGGCTTGTGGGCGCAGGCGCGCCTGCAGCAGCTGGCCGCCGATCGCCGTGGCAACCGCGAGGCGATGCAGCGCCTGTCACAACAGTTCGGCCTGGTCGGGCCGGATACCTCGCTGATCGTGCTGGAGACGCTGGAGGACTACCTGCGCTATGCGATCCGCCCTTCGGGCACGTTGCGCGCCGAGTACGACGCCAGGTTTGCAGTGCAGGTAAGTGATCGCGCCGCAGCCGATCGCCAGCGCCTGGATGAAGTGGCCGCTCGCTGGAAGGAGCGCCAGCAGTGGTGGAACCGCAGCTGGCCGAAGGGTGTGCCGCCGCAGCCGAAGGGCGGGGCACTCGAAGTGGCCTCCGCGGACTACGCGATGGAATCAGCGCCGGTGGCGATGCTCGCCGCGCCGGCCCCGGCGGCACCACCCGCCCCGGCACCGATGGCCGCCGCCGCCGAGCAGCGCATGGAAGCCAGCAGCGCGCGTGCGCGTCGCTCAGCGCCTGCATCGAACAAGGCGCTGGATGCGATCGCGGTCACCGGTGGGTTCGCCGACGCATCTGCTGCCGCCAACGACGGCCAACTCGGCATCCAGCTGGCGGCCTGGCAGCCGGACTCGGCCATCGCCCGGCGCCTGCGCGAGGGCCCGCCGTCGCAACTCTACGACCGCTATCTGGCCGAGCGCGATGCCCACGCCGACAGCAGCGCGTTCTTCCTCGATGTGGCCGACCTGCTGCGGGGGCAGGGCCAGCGCGAACTGGCACTGCGGGTACTGTCGAACCTGGCCGAGATGGATCTGGACAACCGGCATCTGCTGCGCGTGCTCGGCTACCGGCTGATGCAGGCTGATGCCCCGGCACTGGCGGTGCCGGTGTTCGAGCAGGTGCTGGCGATGGGCCAGGAAGAACCGCAGAGCTTCCGCGACCTGGGCCTGGCGCTGGCAGCGGCCGGCAAGCCGCAGCAGGCGCTGGCGCCGCTGTACCAGGTGGTGGTGCGGCCGTGGGACAGCCGCTTCGATGGCATCGCCCTGATCGCATTGGATGAGCTGACCAACCTGGTGGCGCGCAGCACGCCACGGCTGGATACCTCGGCCATCGACCCGCGCCTGCTGCAGGCAATGCCGCTGGACCTGCGCGTGGTGCTGTCCTGGGATGCCGACAACAGCGACATGGACCTGTGGGTGACCGACCCGAACGGCGAGCGTGCCTACTACGGCAACCGCCAGACCTACCAGGGCGGGCGGATGTCGCAGGACTTCACCGGCGGCTATGGCCCCGAGCAGTTCTCGCTGCGCAACGCCAAGCCGGGCAAGTACAAGGTCGAGGCGAACTATTTCGGCAGTCGCCAGCAGCTGGTGACCGGTGCGACGACGCTGATGCTGCGCCTGACCACCCATTGGGGCACGGCAAAGCAGAAGGACCAGATGGTGACGATGCGGCTGAAGGATCGCGCCGAAACCGTGCTGGTGGGCGAGTTCGAGGTGCGTTGATCGCTCGGGCACCCGTGTAGAGTCGAGCTGGCTCGACTGCCTTGATGTAGCGCCGGGCACATGCGCGGCTCATGGCAGAGGCAGCCGAGCGCGGGCTCGGCTCTACACTACTGCGGTGCGCGCCATTGGCGGCGCTGGCGGATTCGCACGCAGGCCGAACAGGGGCCGCAGCCAACGCACGCGACGGATCAGCAACTCATGGATCAGCAGGCAGCCGCCGACAGTACCGGCCAGCAGCAGGGCCGGTTCCATCCACGGGCCCAACTGAAGTGGCTTGAGCCAGAACAACAGCACGATGATCAGGCTCTGGTGCAGCATGTACCAGGGATAGATCGCCTCGGTGCAGTACGGCAGCCAGCGGAACGGGCGATCGAGGAAGACCTTTCCCCAGCCGAGGATGGCCAGCAGCGCGGTCCATACGTAAAGCGACTGGCTGGCCCGGCCCTGCAGGTCCCAGAACGGTTCGGGCCATTGCCGCAGCGGGGAATCGGCGGGCAATACCTGGCCGAGGATGCGCAACCCCAGATACCAGCCGACGGCAGCCAGCGCCAGCCATAGCGTGGTGCGGCGCAGGGCGACCACGCGCTCCCAGAACACCGGTTCACGACCCAGCAGGTAGCCGGCCAGGAACACCGTGGCGTACTTCGCGTGCTGGTACCAGTCGCCGAGCAGGGCATTGATGGACGGGTAGATCGGCTCCAGCCAGATCACCCAGGCCAGCAGCAGGGCGGACGGAAGGCCGATCAGCAGCATCGGCGATGCTGCGCAGAGCGCCATCGCGCGGCGAACCACCGCCGTTCCCAGCAATGGCATCAACAGGGCCAAGGCCAGCGTGTAGTTCCACAGATAGGCCAGGTACCACAGGTGGTTCCAGGTGATGCCGTACTGCCAGCCGGCGAAGCTGCCTTCCGGCCACGGTCGCACCTGCCAGTAGCGCAGCAGGAACTGGCCGAAGCCGGGCGCCACGTGGCCGTTGGCCACGCCTTCGCAATAGGGCTGGATCGGCACGATCACGAACATGCCGAACAGCAGCGGCAGCAGCAGCCGCCAGGTGCGCAGGCCGGCGAAGCGCAGCAACCTGCCTTCCGGCCGCATCAGCGCGATGGCGATCCCCGAGATCAGGAACAGCAGCGACATCCGCCAGCGGTTGACGAACAGCATCGGCCACTGCAGCCATTCGGCGGTATGCACGCTCTTGAGGTGAAAGCCCCAGTCGTCCACGTAGGCCATGGCGGTGTGGTAGAGGATCAGCAGGGCGAAGGCGAACACGCGCAGGGCGTCGATGTCGTAGCGTCGGGTCATGGTGGTGGTGTGCCGGAGAGTCGAGCCAAGGTGACGCCGCCCGGTCCGTGCGGCGACTGGCAAGGGGCCGCTGGAACCGACGCAGTGACCAATGGCGGGGGTGGTGGGATCAATGGAGACGCTACCCTTTGTCCCTTGAGGCAGGCTGGAGCACCGCAACGACATGGATGCAGCAATGACCCAGGGCCGACCATCGCGCTGGCGTACTTCAACCCGCCTGCTGGTATGGGCGGCGATCCTGTCGGCCTCGGCAGTGACCAATGCGCTGGTGGAAGTGATGGACGCCAGTCGCCGCGGCGCCGATCTCGGGCTGTGGGAGCCGATGATCTGGGAGTTCAGCAGCCTCGGCCTGGTCCTGTTGACCCTGCCGCTGCTGTGGTGGGGCTGCGAGCGCTGGCCGCTGCATGCCGATACCTGGAAGCGGCGATTGCCGCTGTATCTGCTGGCCAGCGTCGGCTGGTCGCTGCTGCACGTGGTGGGGATGGTGCTGCTGCGGCACCTGGCCTACGGGTCGCTGGGCCATCGCTACCAGGATGATGCCGGCTGGCTGGAGCGTTTTGCCTACGAATACCTGAAGGATGTACGCACGTTTGCGATGTTCGTGGCACTGGAGCACTTTGCCAGCTGGTTCGGCCGGCGCAGGCAGGGCGAGGCGAGCCTGCTGGCCGAGCCGGACGTCGGCCCGCCGGTGGAGCCGGTCGAGCGCCCCCAGCACTTCCTGGTGCGCAAGCTGGGCAAGGAGTTCCTGGTCGCCACGGCGGACGTGGAGTATGCCCAGGCTGCGGGGAACTATGTGAACCTGCGGGTACGCGGCCACGACTATCCGCTGCGGATCACCATGGCGGTGCTGGAGCAGCGGCTCGACCCGGGCGAGTTCCTGCGCCCGCACCGCAGCTGGCTGATCCATCGGGGCCAGCTGCGCTCGATCGAGCCGCTGGACGGTGGCGAGGCCCTGCTGCACATGGCCGACGGGGCGAAAGTGCCGTGCAGCCGGCGCCAGCTGCCGCTGCTGCGGCAGGCGCTGGGGGCAGGGTGAGGCCCTCATTCCGGGCACCCGCAGCCTGCGGTATCATTACCAGTCATCTTTTGAATGCATAACCGCCGACATGATCGAACTGAATCCTGTCCGCCAGCGCATCACCGATCTGACCGATCGCGTGCTGTCGCTTCGGGGGTATCTTTGACTACGACGCCAAGAAAGAGCGTCTTGAAGAAGTAACGCGGGAGCTGGAAAGCCCCGACGTCTGGAACAACGCCGAGTACGCCCAGAACCTGGGCCGCGAACGTTCCAGCCTGGAAAAGACTGTGGGCGGCATCGCCTCGGTGCTGGATGGCCTGAACGACGCCACCGAGCTGCTGGAGCTGGCCGAGTCCGAGCAGGACGAGGACACCGCCCTGGCCGTGGTCGCCGACCTGGACAAGCACCAGGCCCACGTGGAGAAGCTGGAGTTCCAGCGCATGTTCTCCGGCGAGATGGACAATGCGGCGGCGTTCGTCGACATCCAGGCCGGTGCCGGCGGCACCGAAGCCCAGGACTGGGCCGAGATCCTGCTGCGCATGTACCTGCGCTGGTGCGAGTCGCGCGGCTGGAAGACCGAACTGATGGAAGTGTCCGGTGGCGACGTTGCCGGCATCAAGTCGGCCACGCTGCGCGTGGAAGGCGACTATGCCTATGGCTGGCTGAAGACCGAGACCGGCGTGCACCGCCTGGTGCGCAAGTCGCCGTTCGACTCGGACAACCGCCGCCACACCAGCTTCACCTCGGTGTTCGTGTCGCCGGAAATCGACGACAACATCGACATCACCATCAACCCGGCCGACCTGCGTACCGACGTGTACCGTTCGTCCGGTGCCGGTGGCCAGCACGTGAACAAGACCGAGTCGGCGGTGCGTATCACCCACATCCCGACCAACATCGTCGTGGCCTGCCAGACCGGCCGCAGCCAGCACCAGAACCGCGACAACGCGATGAAGATGCTGGCCGCCAAGCTGTATGAACTGGAGATCCAGAAGCGCAACGCCGAGAAGGACGCGGTGGAAGCCACCAAGTCCGACATCGGCTGGGGCAGCCAGATCCGCAACTACGTGCTCGACCAGAGCCGCATCAAGGACCTGCGCACCGGCATCGAACGGTCGGACACGCAGAAGGTGCTGGACGGCGACCTGGACGAGTTCGTCGAGGCCAGCCTGAAGGCCGGCCTGGCCGTGGGCTCCAAGCGCGTCGATGCCTGATCGGCGCGCCTGCGCGGATATCGTCACCCTCGTGCGCAACGCCGAGGGTGGCTGATCACGCTTCCGATGTGGGGCCGAGCCCATGCTCGGCTGCTGTTGGCGCAGTAGCAGATGCGTCGAGCATGGCTCGACGCTACAACGGGTACGGCGGTAGCGATGATGCGCAGCGAAAGTGAACGCAAGGAACTCGGCGGCTTTCTCAAGGCCTGCCGTGCCCGTGTCGATCCTGCCACGCTCGGCCTGCCGGCCGGGCGCCGGCGTACCCCGGGCCTGAAGCGCGAGGAAGTCGCGCTGGCGATCGGGGTGAGCGTCAGCTGGTACACCTGGATCGAGCAGGGCCGTGAAGTGCGCGCCTCGCCCGAGGTGCTGGAGCGCCTGGCGAAGGTGCTGCGCATGAGCGACGACGAACGCGCCTACGCGTTCGCGCTGTCCGGCTACGGCGTGCCGCTGGAATCACCGGACGAGAGCGTGACTGACGGCTTGCGCCAGCTGGTGGAGGCGATGCAGCCGATCCCGGCCTATGTGCGCAACACCCGCTTCGACATCCTGGCCTGGAACCCGGCCATCGCCGATCTGTTCGTGGACTACAGCCAACTGGCGCCGCATGAGCGCAACACGTTGCGGCTGATGTTCCTGTACGCGCCATACCGCACGCTGATTCTCAACTGGGAAGAAATGACCCGCGGCCTGCTGGCAGGCTTCCGTGCGGCGATGGCGCAGGCGCCGGACAAGGCGCCGTTCCTGGCGCTGGTGGAGGACATCGCGGCGCATAGCGAGGAGTTCCGCCAGTGGTGGCCGGAGCACGACGTGCGTCGGTTCGATGAAGGGGCGAAGAAGCTGAACCATCCCACGCGCGGGTTGCTGGACCTGCAGTACGTGGCGCTGGTGCCGGAGAGCCGGCATGACCTTTCCCTGGTGACTTACCTGCCGCGAAAGTAGGGGTGTTCGGCAGGGCTTGCAGCCCTGCACCTGCTCAATGCAACGGCCAAAGCCAGAGCCAGAGCTATGTTCCGTGGTTTGGCGGGGCGGTGTCGGCGTGCGGGGACGCCGCAAGTACGTCCGTGTAGGCTTGGCAGCCGCATCCATGCGGCTGACACCCCGCACGCCGACACCGCCCCACCTTCGACAGGTTCACGCGGCTGTTGGCAACTGCGGCTTTGTTCCGCGCGGCTGTTGGTAGGTGTCGACCTTGGTCGACACGATTTTTCTCTCAGATATCGAATGAGTCATCCACGGATGGCGTGGGTCTACTGTGTCGACCAAGGTCGACATCTACCAACAGCAACGCAGAGCGCCGCCCCGACAGATCGCGGAAAACCGTCGAAGGCGGGGTGGGTCCGGTTGCGGGAGTGTCCGCGGCATGGATGCCGCGGCCAAGCCCCCAAGGACGGGTTTACGGCGTCTCCGGCAACCGGACCCACCTCGCCATCCCACAGATAGCCCGCTGTTGCTGCTGCTTCGGCTGTTGCAGTTGCCTCTGCGGGTGCAGGGCGCAGCCCTGCCAAGAGCCCCCATTCAGACAGGTAAGTGCAGGTCACAGGATAAGCAGACGCCTTGTTGCCTCCGCCAATCGGGTCCACATTCCTGTGCAGGAGACGGGCCGCCGCCCGTCGTCGAGACACCAGGAGACCTGCATGTCCGCTGCCCCCACCACCGCCATTTCCCGCGATCCGGCTACCGGCCAGCAGATCGCCAGCCATCCCTTCGCCACCGATGCCGAACTGGATGCGATCCTCGAGCGTGGCCAGGCCGGCTTCGCCGCCTGGAGCGCCAGCAGCCTCGAACAGCGGGCCACAGTGCTGCGTGCAATGGCCGCCGTACTGCGCCGTGACCGTGAAAAGCTGGCCGCGCTGGCCACTGCCGAAATGGGCAAGGTCCAGGCCGAAGCACTGGCCGAGATCGAGAAGTGCGCCGTGCTGTGCGACTGGTACGCCGACCATGGCGCGCAGTTCCTGCGCGACGAGCCGACCCAGGTGCCCGACGACAAGGCTTACGTGTCCTACCTGCCGCTGGGCGTGGTGCTGGGCATCATGCCGTGGAATTTCCCGTACTGGCAGGTGATGCGCGCGGCGGTACCGATCCTGATGGGCGGCAACGGCTTCCTGCTGAAGCCGGCCGAGAACATCGTCGGCACCGCGCAGCTGCTCGATGCCGCCTGGCGTGATGCCGGGCTGCCGGAAGGAACCTTCATCGCCGCCAACATCAGCCGCGAGGGTACCAGCCGTGCGATCGCCGATGACCGCATCGCCGCCGTCACCCTGACCGGCAGCGTGGCCGCAGGCCGCAGCATCGCCGCCCAGGCCGGGCAGGCGCTGAAGAAGGTGGTGCTGGAACTGGGCGGCTCGGATCCGTTCATCGTGCTGGCCGACGCTGACCTGGATGCGGCCGTCGATGCGGCGGTGACCTCGCGCTTCCAGAACACCGGGCAGGTCTGCATTGCCGGCAAGCGCATCATCGTTGAAGACGCGGTGTACGACCGCTTCGTGGCGCAGTTCTGCCAGAAGGTGCAGGCGCTGACCATCGGTGATGGCCGTGAAGCGGGCAATCGCATTGGTCCGATGGCACGCCAGGACCTGCTGGAACAGTTGGACGCGCAGGTGCGCGCCTCGGTGGACGCAGGCGCGAAGCTGCTCGTCGGCGGCCATCAGCTCGATCGCCCGGGCGCGTTCTACGCGCCCACCGTACTGGCGGACGTAGAGCCGGGCATGCAGGCCTTTGACACGGAAACGTTCGGGCCGGTGGCCTCGATCAGCCGCGCCCGCGATGCCGACCACGCGGTGGAACTGGCCAACCAGAGCGAGTTCGGCCTCAGCGGCAACCTGTGGACCGGTGACCGCGCACGGGCCATGCAGCTGGCGCGCCGGCTGCAGACCGGCGGTGTGTTCGTCAACGGCTTCTCCGCTTCCGACCCTCGCGTGCCGATCGGCGGTGTGAAGAAGAGCGGCTTCGGCCGCGAGCTCTCGCACTTCGGCATCCGTGAATTCGTCAACGCGCAGACAGTGTGGTTCGACAAGCATTGACGCGCGGCTCTCATCCTTCCTGCAACGATCCACCATCAGTCCAGCACAAAGGACGGCATCCGATGTCCAAGGGTTCAGATCTGCTCGTCGCCGCACTTGAGAACGAAGGCGTCGAGCGCATTTTCGGCATTCCCGGCGAAGAAAACCTCGACGTGGTCGAGTCGCTCCGCCATTCCAGCATCGAACTGGTCATCACCCGCCACGAACAGGCGGCGGTGTTCATGGCGGCCACTTACGGCCGCCTGACCGGCAAGCCGGGCGTATGCCTGGCCACGCTCGGCCCGGGCGCGCTCAACTTCACCACCGGCGCCGCCTATGCGCTGCTGGGTGCGTGGCCGGTGATCATGATCACCGGCCAGAAGGGCATCGTCGCCAGCAAGCAGGCGCGCTTCCAGATCGTCGACATCGTCGGCACGATGAAGCCGCTGACCAAACAGGCGCGGCAGATCGTCTCGGCACGCACCATTCCGACCATCGTCCGCGAGGCGTTCCGTGTCGCCCAGGAAGAGCGCCCGGGCCCGGTGTTGCTGGAGCTGCCCGAAGACATTGCTGCCGATGAGGTCGAGGGCGTGGCGCTGATTCCGCCGCACGCGGTGGACCGTCCCATTGCCAGCCCGGAGGCGCTGGATCGGGCAGCAGAGCTCATCCGCAATGCAAAGCGGCCGCTGCTGATGATCGCTTCGGCGGCCTCGCGGCCGCAGTCCAGCGACGCGCTGTCCGCGTTCGTGCTGCGCGCCGGCATCCCGTTCTTCACCACGCAGATGGGCAAGGGCGCGGTGGCCGGTGGTTCAGGCCTGTACATGGGCACCGCGGCGCTGACCGAGCGCGATTACGTGCACATGGCGATCGACCAGGCCGACGTGATCGTGACCATCGGCCACGAGGTCACCGAGAAGCCGCCATTCGTGATGCGCCCGGGTGGGCCGACGGTGATCCATATCGGGTACTCGCAGGCGGCGGTGGAACAGGTGTATTTCCCGCAGGTGGAGGTGATCGGCGATATCGGTCGTTCGCTGACCCAGCTGGCCGACCGCATCGAGGGCGCGGTGCCGAATGCCGCTGCGCTGCTGCCGCTGCGCGCGACCATCCTCGAGCACCTGGCCGACCGGGCCGAAGAGGCCGGGTTCACCCCGCAGCGGCTGGTGCACGACGTGCGCCAGGTGATGCCGCCGGATGGCATCGTGGCGCTGGACAACGGCATGTACAAGATCTGGTTCGCGCGCAACTACCGCACCCAGGTGGCCAACACGCTGCTGCTGGACAACGCGCTGGCGACGATGGGCGCGGGCCTGCCGTCGGCGATCATGGCCTCGATCCTGTATCCGCAGCGGCGGGTGCTGGCGGTGTGCGGCGACGGCGGCTTCATGATGAACAGCCAGGAGCTGGAGACGGCCCGCCGGCTGGGCCTGAACCTGGTGGTGCTGATCCTCAACGACGGTGCCTACGGCATGATCCGCTGGAAGCAGGCCGTGGACGGATTCACCGACTACGGCATGACCTTCAGCAACCCCGATTTCGTGAAGTACGCCGAGGCCTATGGCTGCAAGGGCCACGAGGTGACGGCCATCGAGCAGTTCATCCCGACCCTGGAAGCGGCCTTCAACGAGGGCGGGGTGCACCTGGTGTCGGTGCCGGTGGACTATTCGGAGAACCAGCGGGTGCTGGTGGATGAGTTGCGCCAGGCGTTCCCCGGCAACAGGTAGCGGCGGAGCAGGGCCGGCCGATCCGCCCGGTAGGTGTCGACCTTGGTCGACACGCACGGCGCCAACCAAGGTTGGCGGCTACCGGGGCGGGCCCGGCCCAGGGCTGGGGCTGGGCGGTTTTGGTATGCTGGGCAACCGGCTGTGCCGGGCGCTGCATCCCCCCTCACTACACGATTCCCGCAGATCCATGAGCGAAGCTACCGATACCCCCCCCGTCGACGAAAACAAGTTGATCGCCGAGCGCCGTGAGAAACTCAAAGCGCTGCGTGGGCAGGGCATCGCGTACCCGAACGACTTCCGTCGCGAGGACTTCGCCGGCCGCCTGCAGGAAGAATTCGCAGATGCCGAAACCTGGACCGCCGAGGCCCTGGAAGGCAACGGCCGCCAGGTGAAGATGGCGGGCCGCCTGATGGCCAAGCGCATCATGGGCAAGGCCAGCTTCGCGCAGATCCAGGACGAGTCCGGCCGCATCCAGCTGTTCCTGCAGGGCGCGGTGCTGGGCGATGCCTATACCGCCTTCAAGGGCTGGGACGTGGGCGACATCATCGCCGTCGAAGGCGGCCTGACCCGTACCAAGACCGGCGAGCTGTCGGTCAAGGCCGAATCGATCCGCCTGCTGACCAAGTCGCTGCGCCCGCTGCCGGACAAGTGGCATGGCCTGGCCGACGTCGAGCAGCGTTACCGCCAGCGTTACGTCGACCTGATCGTGACCCCGGAGTCGCGCGCGGTGTTCATCAAGCGCTCGAAGATCATCCGCGCCATGCGCGCGTGGCTGGACAACCGCGACTTCCTGGAAGTCGAGACGCCGATGATGCATTACATCCCCGGCGGCGCGGCGGCCAAGCCGTTCACCACCCACCACAATGCGCTGGACCTGGACCTGTACCTGCGCGTGGCGCCGGAGCTGTACCTCAAGCGCCTGACCGTGGGTGGCCTTGAGCGCGTGTACGAGATCAACCGCAACTTCCGCAATGAAGGCGTCAGCACCCGCCACAACCCGGAATTCACCATGATGGAGCTGTACGAGGCCTATGCCACGTACAACGAGATCATGGACCTGACCGAAGGCGTGATCCGTGACGTGGCCAAGGCCGTCAACGGTGGCACCGAGGTCGAATGGGACGGCGCGAAGATCGACCTGGGCCCGGCATTCCGCCGCTGGCGCATGGACGAGGCGGTGCGCCACCACAATCCGGAAATCTCTGCGGCGGACTGCACCGACCGCGACGCGCTGCTGCGCCATTGCGAGCGCCTGAAGATCCGCGTCAAGCCGTCCTACGGCTGGGGCAAGCTGCTGCTGGAGATCTTCGAGGCCACCGTCGAGCACACCCTGATCCAGCCGACCTTCATCACCGACCATCCGGTGGAGGTCTCGCCGCTGGCCCGTGCCAACGACAATGACCCGGGCTACACCGACCGCTTCGAGCTGTTCGTCAACGGCAAGGAGCTGGCCAACGGCTTCTCCGAGCTGAACGATCCGGAAGACCAGGCCCAGCGCTTCCAGGCCCAGGTGGCGGCGAAGGAAGGTGGCGATGACGAGGCCATGCACTACGACGCCGACTACATCCGTGCGCTGGAGTACGGCATGGCACCGACCGGCGGCCTCGGCATCGGCGTGGATCGCCTGGTGATGCTGCTGACCGGCAGCAGCTCGATCCGCGATGTACTGCTGTTCCCGTACATGCGTCCGGAGCAGTAAGTCGCCTTTTTGACTCCCGATTGTGCGCGCCGTCCCGAAACGAGACGGCGCGATTGACGCGTCCCGCACTCGGCGTATCGTAATTGCACTACCTTGACGCCTGTTATGGCTTGATCGGCGCCAGGGGGAGGGCACGGTGTGGGGAGTCCGCTTCACATTGTGATGACGATCATGAATCGGGACGCATGACACGGGAGTCAGGCCGATGCAGGGTGCGAGCGTTCGCAGCGGCAGAGTATCCTCGCCTGCTGATGATCCAGCGTGGTCGAGAAACCAGGCAGAGTACGCGTTGAACATCGTCATCGTTGACGACCAGACTTCGGCCCGGACGATGCTGCGTCACGTCATCGAAGACATCGCGCCGGAACTGAGCGTGTATGACTTCGGAGACCCGCTGACCGCATTGGCCTGGTGCGAAGCCCATCCGGTCGACCTGCTGCTGCTCGATTACCGCATGCCGGAGATGGATGGGCTGGAATTCGCCCGTCGTTTCCGTCGCCTGCCCAAGCACCGTGACATTCCGGTGATCCTGATCACCGTGGTCGGTGACGAGCCGATCCGGCAGGCGGCACTGGAAGCAGGCGTCATCGACTTCCTGGTCAAGCCGATCCGCCCGCGCGAGCTGCGGGCGCGCTGCTACAACCTGCTGCAGCTGCGCCAGCAGACCGAGAACGTGAAGCAGCGGGCGCTGTCGCTGGAGCAGCGCCTGCTGGCCAGCATGCATGAGGTCGAAGAGCGCGAGCGCGAGACGCTGTCGCGGCTGGCACGCGCGATCGAGTTCCGTGATGCCGGCACCAGCGCCTACCTGGAGCGCATGGCGCGCGTGGCCGGACTGATCGCCGAACAGCTCGGGCTGCCCGAAGAGGAGGTGCGCCTGATCGAAATGGCTGCGCCGCTGCATGACATGGGCAAGATCGCCATTCCCGATGCGGTGCTGCTCAAGCAGGGCAAGCTCAACGAGGAAGAGCTGGCGATCATGCGCCGGCACCCGCGGATTGGCCATGAACTGCTGAGCGGCAGCCAGAATCGCTTCATCCAGGTTGGCGCGTTGATCGCACTGCGTCATCATGAGCGCTACGACGGCAGTGGCTATCCCGATGGGCTGGTCGGCGACGCGATTCCGCTGGAAGCGCGCATCGTGGCCGTCGCCGATGTCTTCGACGCCCTGATTTCGCCCCGTCCGTACAAGGAAGCATGGACCATGGAAGCCACCCTGGCTTATCTCTACGCCCAGCGTGGCCGCCTGTTCGATCCCCGATGCGTGGACGCGCTGCTGCGCGGCCGCGAACAGCTCGACCAGATCTGCGCCGAGCATTCGATGGCGTCCGCGCGCCCGGGGCTGGGCGCGTGAAACGCCTGTTGTCGCAGCTGCGGCTGCGCCTGTCCCAGCGCCAGGACAGCGAGCACGGCCAGCAGATCGTCCGCATCGTGCTGATCAGCCTGATCCTGGCCTACGTACTGTTGCCGGCACCGCGCCACGATCTGCCGCATACCCAGTACGTCGGTGTGCTGGCGATTGTGCTGACCGGCCTGAGCCTGTCACTGTTGCTGTTCGGCTGGCTGCTGTGGCGGCCGGCGCGTTCCGATCCCCGCCGCGTGCTGGGCATGTTGGCTGACTACGGCCTCATTGCTGCCGGCATGGTGCAGATGGGTGAGCCGCTGGCCTGGGTCTACATCGTGGTGATGTGGGTGACGGTCGGCAATGGCATGCGCTTTGGCAACCACTATCTGTACGTGGCGGTGGCCATGGCGATGGTGAGCTTCGGTTGCACCGTGATGCTGACGCCTTACTGGCAACAGAATTTCCGCCTGGCCATCGGCCTCTGGCTGGGCCTGGCAGCGGTGCCGCTGTACTTCTCGACATTGCTGCGGCAGTTGACCGAAGCGATGGCCGAAGCGCGCCGCGCCAGCGAGGCCAAGAGCCGGTTCCTGGCCAACATGAGCCATGAGTTCCGCACGCCGTTGAACGGTCTCAACGGCATGACCGAAGTGCTGGCCACCACGCGCCTGGATGACGAGCAGCGCGAGTGCCTCAACACCATCCAGGCGTCGTCGCGCAGCCTGCTGGCACTGGTGGAGGAAGTGCTGGACATCTCGGCCATCGAGGCCGGCAAGCTGCGCGTGGTGGCCGAGGACTTCGCCGTGGCCGACGTGATCCAGGCGATCGGTCTGATCCTGTTGCCACAGGCCAAGGCCAAACGGCTGGATTACCGGGTGAAGGTGGCCGATGGTGTGCCGCCACGCGTGCGCGGCGATGTCGGGCACCTGCGGCAGATCCTGCTGAACCTGGCCGGCAACGCGGTCAAGTTCACCGACCATGGCCGGGTCGAGATACGTGTCGGCGTGGTGCAGGCCGATGCCAGCGGGGCGGTGCGGTTGCGCTTCGACATCCTCGACACCGGCATCGGCGTGCCACCTGCCATGCGTGCACGGCTGTTCGACGCGTTCGAGCAGGCCGATGTCAGCATGGCGCGCCGCCACGAGGGGACGGGGCTGGGCACGACCATCGCCAAGGGCCTGGTCGAGGCGATGGACGGTGACATCGGCTATCTGGAAAACCCGCCGCGCGGCAGCCACTTCTGGGTCGAGCTGCCGTTCGCGCCGCCGCAGCCGCAGGTGCCGGGCGCGGTGCCGAGCCTGAGCGGTGACGAAGACGCGGGCCCGGGCGGCAACGTGATCGCTTTTGCCGATCCGTTCCTGCGCCATCGCGCCCGCGTGCGCAGCATGCAGATCCTGGTGGCCGACGACCACGAGGCCAACCGCATGGTCCTGCAGCGCCTGCTGCAGAAGGCCGGCCATCGCGTGCTGTGCGTGGACGGCGGTGAGGCGGTGCTGGATGCGCTGGCCGACAGCGAGTTCGACGCGGTCATCGTCGATCTGCACATGCCGGGCATGAGCGGGCTGGACATGCTCAAGGAACTGCGGGTGATGCAGGCCGGCGGCGGTCCGCGCACGCCGGTACTGGTACTGAGTGCAGATGTAACGCCCGAGGCGATCCAGCGCTGTACCCAGGCCGGCGCACATGCCTTCCTGGCCAAGCCCGTCGTTGCGGTGCGCCTGCTCGATACGCTGGCCGAGATCGCCAGCAATGCCCAGCTGAAGACCATGGCCGCACCGGTGGTGCGACCGGCGGCGCCGCTGCAGGATGGCGTGCTCGACAGCAGCGTGCTGGACGAACTGGCTTCGCTGGGCATGGGCGAGGGCTTCGAACGTGAGTTCATCCGCCAGTGCCTGGAGGACGTGGCGAGCTGCATGGGCAAGGCCGAGCAGGCCGGGGAGGCCACGCAGTGGGATGTGTTCCGCGAACAATCCCACGCGATCAAGGGCGTGGCCAGCAACCTCGGCCTGATGCGCGCGTCCAACCGTGCCGGCGAGCTGATGCGGATGGCCGACTGGCAGCTCAAGACCGAATGGCGTCCGCGCCTGGGCATCCTGCAGGAGGCGATCAAGGAAGGCCGGCGCGCGCTGGACGCGCGGGCCGAACGCCGACTGCGCGGCGCCGCCGATGATGGTGAAGCGCGCTGAGGCGTGGCGTGGACCCAAAAAAAGCCCGGTGGCCAGCCGGGCTTGAACCCATCCTGGGGGAGGGGAGGAATCAGGCCGCGTCGAGACTGGCGCGACGGGTCTGGGCCTTGATCAGGCGATCCATGGTGCGCAGCGAGCGGTCGCCGAGTGCAAGGGCGGAATCGACCCATACCTTGGTGATCTCCAGCAGTTCGTCGTAGCTGACCGGCTGGGCGATGGCGCGTGCGGCATTCATCGCCAGATAGGACTGCGGCGTGCGCTGCTGCTGGCGGATCAGTTCCTCGACCGCCGCCCGGCCTTCGCCCTTCTTCACCAGCACGTCGACCACGCCCATGGCATGCATCTCCTCGGCACTGTAGACGCGGCCGTCGAGGATGATCTTCTCGGCCAGATGGGGGGACACGCGCCGGCACAGGAAGGAGTACGCACCCATGCCCGGGAACAGGCCGAACAGCACCTCCGGCAGGCCCAGTCCGCTGCCTTCCTCGGCGACGATGGTGTGGCAGGCCAGGGCCATTTCCAGGCCGCCGCCGAGGGCGTCACCCTGGATCAGCGCGATCGAACGGACGTCGCCGCCGAACCCGGTGTGCAGGTGGTGCACGCCCTCCACGCAGCGCTGGGCGTAGTTCAGCAGGAGGTCGCGGTTGCCCTCGCGGATCAGGCGGGTGAACAGGTCCAGGTCGCCGCCCAGGTTGTAGGCGACGGCATCGGAGGCCAGCACGAAATGCCGCAATGTTCCGTTGTGGCGTTCGGCAGGGCTGCGGGTGATGGCTGCCATGTAGCTCCACATTTCGTCGAGCATGTCCTTGCGGCAGCAGGGGCGGATCCCGGTGGCGGCATCGGCGTGCATGAACAGCCAGTGGGCAGCGCCGTCGGCGCTGTCTTCGGTACGGATGGTGGCGAACGGTGAGCCGCTTGAAGGCAGCTTTTCGATGGTACTCATGGAAGGGTCCTCGGCATGCGGCCCGCAGTGTCAGGTGGGTGGCCGGCGGGCCGAACGGTCCACACACGCGGCGATGCTACACCGCCTCAGCGGCGTCGCATGCGAAAGGGCCCGGGACGTTTCCGCCCCGGGCCCTGCACTGTCCAGATTGCCGCAAACCCTTACTGGGCGGGCGTATCGCGGAGTTCGCGACGGAGGATCTTGCCGACGTTGGTCTTCGGCAGCTCCTTTCGGAATTCAACGATTTTGGGGTGCTTGTAGCCGGTCAGGTTGGCCCGGGCATGCTCCTTGACCATTTCGGCGGTCAGGTTCGGGTCCTTCTTCACGATGACCACCTTCACCACCTCGCCGGACTTGTCGTCCGGGACGCCGACCGCGGCCACTTCCAGCACGCCCGGCATCATCGCGATCACGTCCTCGACTTCGTTCGGGTACACGTTGAAGCCGGACACCAGGATCATGTCCTTCTTGCGGTCGACGATGTAGAAGAAGCCGTGTTCGTCCATCTTGGCCATGTCGCCGGTATGCAGCCAGCCGTCCGCGTCGATGGCCTTGGCCGTTTCCTCCGGGCGCTGCCAGTAGCCCTTCATCACCTGCGGGCCCTTGATGCAGAGCTCGCCGACCTCGCCCAGCGGCAGGATGGCACTGTTGTCATCCTTGATGCAGGCATCGGTGGAGGGGATCGGCAGGCCGATCGAGCCGTTGTACTCGGTCAGGGTAAGCGGGTTGATGCAGGCTGCCGGCGAAGTCTCGGTCAGGCCATAGGCCTCGACCAGGGTCACGCCGGTGACCTTCTTCCAGCGCTCGGCGACGGCGCGCTGCACCGCCATGCCGCCGCCGAGGGTGACCTTCAGCGAGGAGAAGTCGACCGTGTCGAAACCGGGGGTGTTGAGCAGGCCGTTGAACAGCGTGTTGACGCCGGTGATGGCGGTGAAACGCACCGACTTGAGCTCCTTGACGAAGCCCTTCATGTCGCGCGGGTTGGTGATCAGATGGTTGCACCCACCGAACTTCATGAAGACCAGCCCGTTCGCGGTCAGCGCGAAGATGTGGTACAGCGGCAGGGCGGTGATGATCCACTCCTTGCCCATCTCGATGCCGGACGCACTGATCCAGGCCGAGGCCTGCTGCATGTTGGCGATCAGGTTGCGGTTGGTCAGCATCGCGCCCTTGGCCACGCCGGTGGTGCCGCCGGTGTACTGCAGGAACGCGATGTCGTCGTGGTCGATCTCGACCTTGGGCAGGCTGTGGCGGCTGCCGAGCTTGAGCGCCTGGCGGAAGCGCACCGCGCCCTTGAGATGGTAGTTGGGCACCATCTTCTTGATGTACTTCAGCACGAAGTTGACGATCACGCCCTTGGCGCCGAGCAGGTCGCCCAGGCCGGTGGTGACCACATGCTTGACCGGCGTATCGGCGATGACCTGCTCGACGGTGTCGCCGAAGTTGTCGACCACCACCAGCGCGGTCACGCCGGCATCGACCAGCTGGTGCTTGAGCTCGCGGGCGGTGTACAGCGGGTTGACGTTGACCACGGTCAGGCCGGCGCGCAGCACGCCGAAGGTGGCCACCGGGTACTGCAGGCAGTTGGGCATCATCAGGGCGACGCGGTCACCCTTCTTGAGCTTGAGCTCACCGAGCAGGTAGGCCGCGAACTGTTCGACCAGCGCGTCGGTCTCGCCGTAGGTGAGGACCTTGCCGAAGCTGGAGTAGGCGGGACGGTCGCGGAATTTCGCGACGGAAGCGTCGAAGACCGAAGCTACCGAATGGAACTCGTTGACGTCGATCTCGGCGGGAACGCCTTTCGGATAGCTCTGCAGCCAGGGACGATCCAGACTCATATTCCCCCTCCAGGAATCGTGATGTATTAGGTCCGGCCCTGAGCGTATCGACAACGGCCGGTCATTGCAGCATACCCCGCCGTAGGGAAAACGCGAAGAGGCCCCGAAGAGCCTCCTTGCTGGGTAGTGCCGGCCGCTGGCCGGCATCTGCGCTGGACGGACCATACGATGGATGCCGGCCAGCGGCCGGCACTACCGTGGCCCCAAACGGGCCGGCTGCGTCAACCCTGCTTGCGAACGGGTGCGCCGTTGGCCTTGTAGTACGGCGCGGTGCTACGGGCGAGCGGGGTGCGGCCGCGGATCACGTCGGCCAGCTTCTCGGCCATCATGATGGTCGGCGCGTTGAGGTTGCCGGTCACCACCTGCGGCATGATCGAGGCATCGACGATGCGCAGGCCTTCCAGCCCGTGCACGCGGCCCTGGCCATCGACCACCGCCATCGGATCGTCGGCATGGCCCATCTTGTTCGAGCACGACGGGTGATAGGCAGTCTCGGCGTGCTCGCGCACGAACGCATCGATCTGCGCGTCGGTCTGCAGCGCGCTTCCCGGCGAGATCTCGCGGCCGCTGTACGGGGCCAGCGCCGGCTGCGCGAAGATCTCGCGGGTGATGCGGATCGCCGCACGGAACTCGCGCCAGTCCTGGTCGTGCGACATGTAGTTGAACAGGATGCTCGGATGTTCGCGCGGGTCCTTCGAGCGCACGTGGATGCGGCCGCGGCTGGGTGAGCGCATCGAACCGACGTGCATCTGGAAGCTGTGCGCCTTGATCGGGTTGGAGCCGTTGTAATTGATCGCCACCGGCAGGAAGTGGTACTGCAGGTTCGGCCAGTCGAATTCGGCGTCGCTGCGGATGAAGCCACCGGCCTCGAACTGGTTGCTGGCGCCGATGCCGGTGCCCAGGAACAGCCACTCGGCACCGATCGCCGGCTGGTTGTACAGCTTCAGTGCCGGCGCCAGCGACACCGGCTTCTTGCACTCGTACTGCAGGTACATCTCAAGGTGGTCCTGCAGGTTGGCGCCGACGCCCGGCAGGTGGTGCACCAGGTCGATGTCCAGGCTGCGCAGCAGGTCGGCCGGGCCGACGCCCGAGCGCTGCAGTATCTGCGGCGAGGCGATGGCGCCGCCGCACAGCAGCACTTCGCGGCGGGCGGTGGCGCGCTGCGGCTGGTCGCTGTGCAGCCACTGCACGCCCACGGCGCGCTTGCCCGAGAACAGGATGCGGTCGGTCAGCGCGTGGGTGACGATGGTCAGGTTCGGGCGCGGCTTGGCCAGGTCCAGGTAGCCGCGGGCGGTGCTGGAACGACGGCCCTTCGGGGTCACCGTGCGGTCCATCGGGCCGAAACCTTCCTGCTGGTAGCCGTTGAGGTCGTCGGTGCGCGGGTAGCCGGCCTGCACGCCGGCTTCGACCATCGCAGCGAACAGCTCGTTGTTGCCGGCCTTGGGCGTGGTAACGCGCAGCGGGCCGTCGCCACCGTGGTAGTCATTGGGGCCGATATCACGGGTTTCGGCCTTGCGGAAGTAGGGCAGGCAGTCCAGGTAGGTCCAGTCTTCCAGGCCCGGCATGCTGGCCCAGTTGTCATAGTCCATCGCGTTGCCGCGGATGTAGCACATGCCGTTGATCAGCGACGAGCCACCCAGGCCCTTGCCGCGGCCGCAGTCCATGCGGCGGTTGTTCATGAAGGGCTCGGGATCGGTCTTGTACGCCCAGTTGTAGCGCTTGCCCTGCAGCGGGAAGGCCAGTGCCGCCGGCATCTGGGTACGGAAGTCGAGCCGGTAGTCCGGGCCACCGGCTTCCAGCAGCAGCACGCTGACATCGGCATCTTCGGTGAGGCGGGTAGCCAGCACGTTGCCGGCCGAACCGGCGCCGATGATGATGTAGTCGTACTCGTTGTGGGTGCTCATGGGTGTCTCCTGCAGGCCGGGGCGCGCTGCATGCAGGCGTCCCGGCGGGATGTCGGATCGGCGCGGTGGCCGGACGATGGGGCGTGCTGGCGGCGCGCCGGTCAGAACACGCTGGCGTAGTCGCCCAGCTCGACCTGCACCGACTTGATGCGGGTGTAGTGGCCGAGGGTCGAGATGCCGTTCTCGCGGCCGACGCCGGATTCCTTGTAGCCACCGACGGGCATTTCGGCCGGCGATTCGCCCCAGGTGTTGATCCAGCAGATGCCGGCTTCCAGGCGGTGGATGATGCGGTGGGCGCGGCTGACATCCTTGCTGACCACGCCGGCGGCGAGGCCGAAGGTGGTGTCGTTGGCACGACGCACCACTTCGTCTTCGTCGTCGTAGGCGAGGATGCTCATCACCGGCCCGAAGATCTCTTCCCGGACAATCGTCATGTCATCGCGGCAGTCGGAGAACACGGTCGGCAGCACGTACGCGCCATTGGCCAGCGCGCCTTCGGTGGCACGGCCGCCGCCGGTCAGCAGGCGGGCGCCTTCGGCCTTGCCGCTTTCGATGTAGCGCAGCACGTTTTCCATGTGCGGGAAGCTGGTCAGCGGGCCGAAGTTGGTCTCTGCGGCCATCGGGTCGCCGATGCGGATGCGCTTGACGCGCTCGACAACGGCGGCCTCGAACGCGGCCAGCATGCTGCGCGGCACGAACACGCGGGTGCCGTTGGTGCAGACCTGGCCGGAGCTGAAGAAGTTGGCCATCACCGCGATGTCGGCGGCGCGGTCCAGATCGGCGTCATCGCAGATCACCAGCGGCGACTTGCCGCCCAGCTCCATGGTCACTTCCTTCAGCGACGAGGACGCCGCGCTGGCCATGACCTTCTTGCCGGTGGCGACGCCGCCGGTGAAGGAAATCTTCTCGATCACCGGGTGCTCGGTCAGCCACTGCCCGATCTCGCGGCCCGGGCCCTGCACGACGTTGAACACGCCGGCCGGCACGCCGGCTTC
This sequence comes from Stenotrophomonas maltophilia D457, assembly GCF_000284595.1. Classification (GTDB taxonomy): domain Bacteria; phylum Pseudomonadota; class Gammaproteobacteria; order Xanthomonadales; family Xanthomonadaceae; genus Stenotrophomonas; species Stenotrophomonas muris. Next base: position 2,241,074 of record NC_017671.1, read on the forward strand.
GGTGTAGATCTCGGCCAGCCGGATCGCGGTCAACGGGGTCACTTCGGACGGCTTGAACACCATCGCATTGCCGGCGGCGAGGGCCGGGGCCGACTTCCACATGGCGATCTGGATCGGGTAGTTCCAGGCGCCGATGCCGGCCACCACGCCCAGCGGTTCGCGGCGGGTGTAGAAGAAGCTCGATTCGCGCAGCGGCAGCTGGATGCCTTCGATGGCGGTGGCCAGGCCAGCGTAGTACTCGACCACGTCGGCGCCGGTGACGATGTCCACGGTGGTGGTCTCGGCCAGCGCCTTGCCGGTGTCCAGGGTTTCCAGGTGGGCCAGTTCGTCGTTGCGCTCGCGCAGGAGCTCGACGGCGCGGCGCAGGATGCGCGAGCGCTCCATGGCCGTCATCGCGGCCCACACCTTCTGGCCTTCGGCCGCGCTCTGCACGGCGCGCTCGACGTCGGCCTGGCTGGCAACCTGCACTTCGGCGATCACCTCACCGGTGGCCGGGTTGACGGTCTTGAAGGTCTTGCCGCTGGTGGCATCGACGCGCTGGCCGTGGATGTAGAGCTGTTGGACGGGCAGGGTGGTCATGGGGCGTACTCCTTGGAAGGGGGCGGGTGCTGAAGCGCTTATAGCGCGGCAGCCTGCAACTGGAAGTCGATGTAGCCGTAGGCGATGCGCCGCGACTTGTCGGCGTTGAACTGGCCGCCGACCAGGCTGCCACGCAGCCACAGGCCGTCGATCATCGCGGCCAGGCCACGGGCGGCCAGGCGGGCCTGCGGGTGGGGCAGCAGGCGGTTGAACTGGTGGCACAGGTTGGAGAACAGGCGCTGGTCGTTGGCGCGCTGCAGCCGGGCCAGTTCCGGCTGGTGCATGCTGGCGGCCCAGAACGTGAGCCAGACGCGCATTGCGGTACCGTTGATCTGGCTGTCGTCGAAGTTGCCATCGACGATGGCACGCAACTGCTCGCGGGGGTCATCGCTGGCCTCGGCGCGGTAGCGGGCGACGGCGTCCTTCAGTTCGCGCAGGATCTGCCGCATTGCAGCATTGAGCAGGCCGTCCTTGTCGCCAAAGTAGTGGGCGACGATGCCGCTGGACAGCCCTGCCTTCTTCGCGATGGTGGCGACGGTCGCGTCGGCCATGCCGATCTCGTCGATGGTCTGGAAAGTGGCCCGGATCAGCTGTTCGCGCCGTACCGGTTCCACGCCTTTCTTCGGCATTGTCTCTCCACGGATTGCGACCCGAAGGATCGGCTGCCCGCCATTATGCTTTTTATTGATTGAACGTTCAATCAATAAACCCTAGGATGCGCTCGCGCCCCACGCCATGGGCCCGGTTTACCGGTCCGGCCCCGCCCATGTGCTCCCCCGGACTGATGAGACGATCCCATGTCTTCCCTGGCTCATCCCAAGCGTTCGCCCCTGCGCTTGAACCGTTTTGTCTTTCTCAGCTCCTCGGTGTCGATCGGCATCCTCGGGCTGCTCACCGTTCTCTATCCCGAAGGCAGCGAGCACTGGCTGCAATGGGCGCAGGCCGAGGTGTCGGCCGCGTTCGGCTGGTGGTACATGCTGCTGATCGTGCTGTGCCTGGGCTTCGTGCTGTGGCTGGCGTTCTCGCCGTATGGCCGCATCCGCCTGGGTCACAACGAGGAGTCACCGGCCTTCGGCTACGTTGCCTGGGTCTCGATGCTGTTCTCGGCCGGCATCGGCATCGCGCTGCTGTACTACGGTGCCTACGAGCCGCTGGACCATTTCCTGCATCCGCCCGGGCAACCCGGCGGGACCGTGGCCGCCGGCCGCGAAGCGATGGTGCTGACCTTCCTGCACTGGGGCCTGCACGGCTGGGCGCTGTACGCGCTGGTCGGCGTGGCGCTGGGCTACTTCGCGTACCGCCGCGACCTGCCGCTGGCGCTGCGCTCGGCGCTGTACCCGATCTTCGGTGAGCGCATCCACGGCCGCATCGGCGACATGGTCGATGGTTTCGGCATCCTGGCCACGCTGATCTCGATGGTGACCAACCTCGGCATCGGCGCGCTGGTGGTGCAGTCCGGCCTGGTCTACCTGTTCCACATCCCGGATACGCCGCAGGTGCTGGTGGCCATCGTGCTGGTGATGATGGTGGTGGCCACCATCGGCGTGGTCGCCGGTGTGGAAAAGGGCATTGCCTGGCTGTCCAACCTCAACGTGCGCCTGCTGTGTGGCCTGCTGCTGTTCGTGCTGGTCACCGGCCCGACCCTGCACCTGTTCGACGGCCTGATCCAGAACACCGGCGATTACCTTGGCGCGTTCGTGCGCAAGAGCTTCGACATGTACCTCAACGACCCGAAGGGCCGTGAGTGGATGGGGTCGTGGACGCTGTTCTACTGGGCCTGGTGGATCGCCTGGGCGCCGTTCGTCGGCCTTTTCGTGGCGCGCATCTCGCGCGGCCGCACCATCCGCGAAGTGATCATGGGCGTGCTGCTGATCCCGCTCGGCTTCACCCTGGCCTGGCTGTCGATCTTCGGCAACACCGCCATCGACCTGGTGCTCAACCACGGCCAGGCGATCCTGGGTGAGGTGGCCCAGCACGATGCGGCGATGACGCTGTTCAAGCTGCTGGAATACCTGCCCGGCGCGCCGTACGTGGCCGGTGCCGCAGTGGTGATCGGCTTCGTGCTGTTCCTGACCCCGGTCGACTCGGGCACGCTGATGATCGCCAACCTGTGCACCCGTCGCGTTGACGATGGTGTGGAAGACGGCCATGACGCGCCGATCTGGCTGCGCGTGTTCTGGGCGGCCGGCATTACCGTGGCCAGCGTCGGCCTGCTGCTGGCGGGCAATTTCAGTGCGATGCAGACGGCGGTGGTGCTGTGTGGCCTGCCGTTCTCGTTCACCCTGGCGTTCTACATGTGGGGCCTGCTGAAGGCGCTGCGCACCGACCCGGACGCACCCCGCCGCTGAGCGCCTCTGTAGAGCCGAGCGCAGGCTCGGCTGCTGTTGGCGCAGAAGCAGCCGAGCGCAGGCTCGGCTCTACAGGGGGGCATCGCAGACGGAAAGGGCCGGACCCGCAAGGATCCGGCCCTTTTCCGTTACTTGGCTGCCAGCTGGCGCAGCACGTACTGCAGCAGGCCGCCATGACGGAAGTACTCGACTTCCTTCGGGGTCAGCAGCATCACCGAGACCTCGAAGGTCTTCTTCGTGCCATCGGCCTTGGTCGCGGTGACCGTGGCGCGCTTGCTGGCACCGTCCTGCAGGCCGGTGATGTCGATCACTTCCGAGCCGTCCAGGCCCAGGCTCTGCGCGTTCTCGCCGTTGCGGAACTGCAGCGGCAGCACGCCCATGCCGACCAGGTTGGAGCGGTGGATGCGCTCGAAGCTTTCGGCGATGACCGCCTTCACCCCCAGCAGCAGGGTGCCCTTGGCCGCCCAGTCGCGCGACGAACCGGTGCCGTATTCCTTGCCGGCCAGCACCACCAGCGGCACCTTGTCGGCCTTGTACTTCATGGCCGCATCGTAGATCGCCAGCTTCTCCGGCTGGCCACCACCGGCGGGGTAGTACAGGGTGTTGCCGCCTTCCTCGCCACCGAACATCAGGTTCTTGATGCGGATGTTGGCGAAGGTGCCGCGGACCATCACGTCATCGTTGCCGCGGCGGCTGCCGTAGCTGTTGAAGTCGGCCGGCTGCACGCCGCGTTCCTGCAGGAAGCGGCCCGCCGGCGAGTCCTTCTTGATGTTGCCGGCCGGGGAGATGTGGTCGGTGGTGATCGAATCGCCGAACAGGCCCATCACGCGTGCGCCGTGCACGTCGTCGATGCTGCCGGTCTGCATGGTCATGCCATCGAAGTACGGCGGGTTCTTGATGTAGGTGGAGGCACCGCTCCACGCGTACAGGTTGCCGTCCGGCGAGGCGATGGTGTTCCAGCGGGTGTCGCCCTTGAACACGTCGGCGTAGTTCTGCTTGAACATCTCCGGGCCGATGGTGGCGGCGATGACATCGCCGATTTCCTTGTTGCTCGGCCAGATGTCGCGCAGGAACACCGGCTGGCCATCGCTGCCGGTGCCCAGCGGCTGGGTGGTCAGGTCGATGTCGGTGGTGCCGGCGATGGCATAGGCCACCACCAGCGGCGGGCTGGCCAGGTAGTTCATCTTCACTTCGGGGTGCACGCGACCCTCGAAGTTGCGGTTGCCCGACAGCACCGAGGTGACCACCAGGTCGCCGGTGGCGATGCCGGCGCTGACTTCGGTCGGCAGCGGGCCGGAGTTGCCGATGCAGGTGGTGCAGCCGTAGCCGACCACGTAGAAGCCGATCTTCTCCAGCTCCTTCAGCACGCCGGCCTTTTCCAGGTAGTCCGTGACCACGCGCGAGCCCGGCCCGAGCGAGGTCTTCACCCACGGCTGGCGGTTCAGGCCCTTGGCGGCCGCATTGCGGGCCAGCAGGCCGGCACCGATCATCACCGCCGGGTTGGAGGTGTTGGTGCAGGAGGTGATGGCGGCGATGACCACCGCGCCATCCTTCAGCCGCACCTTGCGGCCTTCGATCTCGATGTCGGCGAAGCCCTTGGCCAGCTGCTCGTTGCCGACCGCCGCGCCGCCGCCCTCATTGACGAACGAGGAAACATCATCACTGCGCTTGTCGCGGTTGCTGGTCATGCCAACCAGTGCTTCGCGGTAGTTCTTCTGCACGTCCTCCAGCAGCACGCGGTCCTGCGGACGCTTCGGGCCGGCCAGCGACGGCTTCACCGTGCCCATGTCCAGTTCCAGCGTGGTGCTGTACTGGGCATGCGGGCTGCCCGGTTCGTGCCACAGGCCCTGTGCCTTGGCATAGGCTTCGACCAGGTCGATCTGCTCTTCGCTGCGGCCGGACAGGCGCAGGTAGTTCAGCGATTCGGCGTCGATCGGGAAGATGCCGCAGGTGGCGCCGTACTCCGGGGCCATGTTGCCGATGGTGGCACGGTCGGCCAGCGGCAGGTGCTGCAGGCCGTCACCGTAGAACTCGACGAACTTGCCGACGACGCCCAGCTTGCGCAGCATCTGGGTGACGGTCAGCACCAGGTCCGTAGCGGTGGCACCCTCGGGCAGCTTGCCGGTCAGCTTGAAGCCGACCACCTGCGGGATCAGCATCGACGACGGTTGGCCGAGCATGGCGGCCTCGGCTTCGATGCCGCCCACGCCCCAGCCAAGCACGCCGATGCCGTTGATCATGGTGGTGTGGCTGTCGGTACCGAACACGGTATCGGGGTAGGCGACCGCCTTGCCGTCCTTGTCGGCCGTCATCACTACGCGGGCCAGGTTCTCCAGGTTCACCTGGTGGACGATGCCGGTGTTCGGCGGCACCACCTTGAAGTTGTCGAAGGCCTTCTGGCCCCAGCGCAGGAAGCCGTAGCGTTCCTGGTTGCGCTGGAATTCGATCTTGCCGTTGAGGTCCAGCGCGTCCGGCTTGCCGAACACATCGACCTGCACCGAGTGGTCGATGACCAGTTCGGAGGGGATCTGCGGGTTGATCTGCTCCGGCGAGCCGCCCAGCTTGACGACCGCGTCGCGCATCGCGGCCAGGTCGACCACGCAGGGCACGCCGGTGAAGTCCTGCAGGACCACGCGCGCCGGCATGAAGGCGATCTCGGTGTCCGGCTCGGCCGCCGGGTTCCAGCGGGCCACGGCTTCGATGTGGTCCTTGCCGACGGTGATACCGCCGTCCTCGTGCCGGAGCAGGTTCTCCAGCAGGATCTTCATCGAGTAGGGCAGGTGGGAGATATCGAAGCGCTGGCCCAGCGTGGGCAGGCTGAAGTAGTCGTAGGTCTTGCCGCCGACGTTCAGCTGGCTGCGGGTGGAGAACGAATCGCTCATGCGGGGTAACTCCTTCTTGCGGATGGCTTGCAGTGGCCCGCGCATGGGCGGGCCTGCTTGCGGTCGCCGCGGGCCTGACGGCCCCGGTCGTCCCAGTATGAACCTCAGACTGAATGGATTCATCCGGGCCGGGTTCCGGCCTGCGGCATCGGTTCCAGACTACAGGGGAAGGTGTATGGCGTATGTCACGTTTGTGGCCGATCCTTTGCGAGGTAAGGGCTGGCGGGGCGCCGGTGCTGTTCAGGGTGGAAGTATGCCCGGGGAAGTATGTATAATTTGTGCATACTCTGGAGGGCCTACCGATGGAAGCCACTGTTGCAGAACGCGGACAGATCACCCTGCCCAAGGCGGTGCGTGATGCCCTCGGCCTGACCAAGGGCACGCTGCTGAAGGTCGAGCTGGACGGCAGCCGCATCATCCTGCGCAAGAGTGTTGACGATGCGATTTCACGGGCGCGCGGCAAGTTTGCGCTGGACGGCTTCGAATCGTCCGACGCAGCGGTACGTGCGGTGCGTGACGAGGAATAAGCCGTGATGATCGCCGTCGATTCACCGGTGCTGGTCGAGCTGCTCAGCAATGGTCCGCAGGCCGATGCCGTGGAAGCCATCCTCCGGCAGAGCCTGGTCGGTGGCCGCGTGGTGGTCTGTGGCGCGACCCTGGCCGAGGTCTGCGCATCGCTGCGCGGCGGCGCCGAGGTGCTCGAAGCGCTGGAAGAAATGGGCGTGCACTTCAACCCGATGGAAGCCAAGTCGGCGCTGCGCGCCGGCGAGATGCACCGCCGTCATCGCCAGCGCGGCGGCAGCCGCCGCAGCCTGGACGAATTCATGGTCGGCGCCCACGCACTGCTGCAGTGTGACGGCCTGATCACCTGGAACGACACGTTTTACCGCGACTACTTCAAGGGCCTGAAGCTGATCGTGCCGCACGCCTGAGCCCACTTTGTTATTTCAACCTACGCATTACCCGGGAGTTGTCATGTTGGAAGCCTACCGCCACCACGTCGCCGAGCGCGCTGCGCTTGGCATCCCGCCGCTGCCGCTGAGCGCGCAGCAGACGGCCGATGTCATCGAACTGCTGAAGAACCCGCCGCAGGGCGAGGCCGAGTTCCTGCTCGACCTGCTGACCCATCGCGTGCCGGCCGGTGTCGATGACGCGGCCAAGGTCAAGGCCTCGTACCTGGCGGCGATCGCCCTGGGCAGCGAGCAGAACCCGCTGATCAGCCGCGAGCGCGCCACCGAACTGCTGGGCACCATGCTCGGCGGTTACAACGTGGCCCCGCTGGTGCAGTTGCTGGACGACGCCAGCGTCGGCACCATCGCCGCCAACGGCCTGAAGAAGACCCTGCTGGTGTTCGATGCGTTCCATGACGTGCAGGAAAAGGCCAAGGCCGGCAACGCCAACGCCCAGGCCGTGCTGCAGAGCTGGGCCGATGCCGAGTGGTTCACCAGCAATCCGGAAGTGCCGCAGAGCCTGACCGTCACCGTGTTCAAGGTGCCGGGCGAGACCAACACCGACGACCTGTCGCCGGCACCGGACGCGACCACCCGCCCGGACATTCCGATGCACGCCCTGGCGATGCTGAAGAACAAGCGCGACGACGCGCCGTTCACCCCGGAAGAAGACGGCAAGCGCGGCCCGATCCAGCAGATCCTTGACCTGAAGGACAAGGGCCATCTGGTCGCCTACGTCGGCGACGTGGTCGGCACCGGTTCCTCGCGCAAGTCGGCCACCAACAGCGTGCTGTGGTGGACCGGCGACGACATTCCGTTCATCCCGAACAAGCGCGCCGGTGGCGTCTGCCTGGGTTCGAAGATCGCCCCGATCTTCTACAACACCATGGAAGATGCCGGCGCGCTGCCGATCGAGCTGGACGTGTCGAAGATGGAACACGGCGATGTGGTCGAGCTGCGTCCGTATGAAGGCAAGGCGCTGAAGAACGGTGAAGTGATCGCCGAGTTCCAGGTCAAGTCCGACGTGCTGTTCGACGAAGTGCGTGCCGGTGGCCGCATTCCGCTGATCATCGGCCGTGGCCTGACCGGCAAGGCGCGCGAAGCGCTGGGCCTGGCCCCGACCGATCTGTTCCGCCTGCCGGTGCAGCCGGTCGACACCGGCAAGGGCTTCTCGCTGGCGCAGAAGATGGTCGGCCGCGCCTGTGGCCTGCCGGAAGGCCAGGGCATGCGCCCGGGCACCTACTGCGAACCGAAGATGACCTCGGTGGGCTCGCAGGACACCACCGGCCCGATGACCCGCGACGAGCTGAAGGACCTGGCGTGCCTGGGCTTCTCGGCCGACCTGGTGATGCAGTCGTTCTGCCATACCGCCGCGTACCCGAAGCCGGTGGACGTGAAGACCCACCACACCCTGCCGGAGTTCATCTCCACCCGTGGCGGCGTCTCGCTGCGCCCGGGCGACGGCGTGATCCACAGCTGGCTCAACCGCATGCTGCTGCCGGACACCGTCGGCACCGGTGGTGACTCGCACACCCGTTTCCCGGTGGGTATTTCGTTCCCGGCCGGTTCGGGCCTGGTCGCCTTCGCCGCGGCCACCGGCGTGATGCCGCTGGACATGCCGGAGTCGGTGCTGGTGCGCTTCAAGGGCAAGATGCAGCCGGGCGTGACCCTGCGTGACCTGGTCAACGCGATCCCGCTGTACGCGATCAAGTCGGGCCTGCTGACCGTGGCCAAGGCTGGCAAGAAGAACATCTTCTCCGGTCGCATCCTGGAAATCGAAGGCCTGCCGGAGCTGAAGGTCGAGCAGGCGTTCGAACTGTCCGATGCCTCGGCCGAGCGTTCGGCGGCCGGTTGCTCGGTGCGCCTGAACAAGGAACCGATCATCGAGTACCTGACCAGCAACATCACCCTGCTGAAGTGGATGATTGCCGAGGGTTACCAGGACCCGCGTTCGCTGCAGCGTCGCATCGAGAAGATGGAAGCGTGGCTGGCCAACCCGCAGCTGCTGGAGCCGGATGCCGACGCCGAATACGCCGCCGTCATCGAGATCGACCTGGCCGACATCCATGAGCCGATCGTGGCCTGCCCGAACGACCCGGACGACGTGAAGACCCTGTCCGAAGTGGCCGGCGCCAAGATCGACGAAGTGTTCATCGGTTCGTGCATGACCAACATCGGTCACTTCCGCGCCGCTGCGAAGCTGCTGGAAGGCAAGCGTGACCTGCCGACCCGCCTGTGGGTGGCCCCGCCGACCAAGATGGATGCTTCGGAGCTGACCAAGGAAGGCGTGTACGGCACCTTCGGCGCTACCGGCGCGCGCATGGAAATGCCGGGCTGCTCGCTGTGCATGGGCAACCAGGCGCAGATCCGCGAAGGCTCCACCGCGATGTCGACCTCGACCCGCAACTTCCCGAACCGCCTGGGCCGCAACACCAACGTGTACCTGGGTTCGGCGGAACTGGCGGCGATCTGCTCGCGCCTGGGCCGCATCCCGACCAAGGAGGAGTACATGGCGGACATCGGCGTGATCAACGCCAATGGCGCGGAGATCTACCGCTACATGAACTTCGACCAGATCGAGGAATACCAGGACGTGGCCAAGACGGTCGCTGCCTGATGCGGTAACTGAAAACCCCCGGCTCGCGCCGGGGGTTTTTTTGTGAGCGGACGACGCATGGTAGTGCCGGCCGCTGGCCGGCAACCCGTTGAAACGAAGAACCTCCGGTGAAAGCCGGGTTTCTATTGTGCCCGGCCAGGTGGCCTAGCCCATGCGCATCGCGGTTCGGGTCTGCTCCTGGACGTGGTCTTGCTGACCGACCTGCTGTGCCTGCGCAATCTGTTCGGCCTTGGCGATCGACTGCTCCACCGGCGTATTGATTGCCTCGCTGATCGGAACCGACGCCCGCAGGTGTGCCGGATTGCCCGGTGCTCCCTGCACAACGAACAGGCGAGGGCCCGAGCCATCGCTGGGTGGACTGCCCAGGACCACATGATCAACGCGTTCGAGGCCGCTGCTCTTGGCCGTCGCAAGCAGGCTGGCCGTCATGCGCTCACTGGTTTCATCGAAGCTGCGCCCGTGCCTGGCATCCACGGCGGATACACCATCGCGGATCTGCTGGTAGAGCACATGGTCTGGATGGCCTTCCTTCCTGGGATCCAAGCCTGCCTTGTCCAAGGTTGACTCAATGCTCTCCTGCAATGGACTCCTGGGAGAGAAGCCGGGATTGCCGAGAGAGGGCGAGCCCTTGTCGGTTGCATCCTGGATCAGCTGCTCCCCCGGCCTGAGCGCATTCCGGGCCCGCTGCTCCGCTTCAGCCTCGCGGCGGGCATATGCACCGGCTTCCCCGGTACCGCGCAGGTAATTGATCCCGTCGCGCAGCAGGCCAGGTCCGCCGCCGACCAGCACGGTCGCGCCTGCGCGCAACTGATGAACATCACTGCGGTAGTCGACAATCCGGCGCAGGTCTTCAGGATCCGTGATCCGGGCCTGGGGATTGTCTAGTACAGACTGCACCGGGCACTTGTCGGTCACGCGATCAAGGAAATGAACCAATCGATGGGAGTCGCCCAACTGGACCGCCACCGCGGCGGACATGACATGGCCGCTTTTCATCCCAGGTGTTCCAAGCGAGGCGATGCGCTGGCCGTGCTCGGCGTTGCGCAGGACCTCCAGTTCCCTGGGCAGCGCATACATCTCGACCTTGCCGTAATGAGGACCGCCCGCGCTGACCAGGTCGCCTGCCATCACATGGTTGGTGAAGGGCGCCGCGTTGGCCGGCTGGCCCTCAGGAAGGCGATACGCCAGCCCGGCAGCACCGTAAGGATTGAATGCGTCGCCGGGGAGGTTGTAGTGGTGTGCAGTGATCTGGGCGAGCGCGCCGCCCAGCGAGTGGCCGGTGACGTACACCGGACCATACCCATTCTCTTTAGCCAGATCGATCGCCTGCTTGGTCAGTGCGAGGGCATCACCGAGTTGTGCGTTGACTCTTGACGCCTTGGTAGCCGGTGGCGGAGTTTAGGCTGGCCAATACACGATATTCCGTCCCGGCAATGGTAACAATGGCCTTGGGCGCAGGGAGCGGATCCTTGTAGACATGATCTGAGAGGGCTGCATTTGCTCCAGGATTCATTGGGCTGTTCCTTCAGTCCGTGTGGAGATTTCGATTGGGAAGTAATCCTTTCGCTTATCTTGAGGCATCTTCTCGTACCAAGTCGAAGGCTCGGTAGGCGTCCACTCTGGCGATCCCCCTGAAGTCATGGGGCGCAAGGCGCGATGTACGTAGGTAGTAGCGAGTTTCTCGGTTTCAAGCTTTGTGAATGAAGTCCATGCGGTTGCTTGGATAGGGCGATCATCGATGATGAAGGCGAATGAAGCTTCCACGAGCACGGGCGTCCAAGTGCACGGGCCGCGACCGTAATAGTCGGCAACTTCCATGCCATCGTTGAATACAACACTGCTGAATTCAGTGGCACTGAGGCGCTGTGCCTGAAGCTCAACCTTGTGCTGGTTCGGCTCGTACTGCACCCCCTCCCAATTGTTGACCGGAGGGAGACAGAGTGGGTCTATCTCATACGTGACAAAGACCGAAGGAACGGGGACATCCACGGGTGCATCGTGGACCCGAATCACAATAGGCAGCGCATCCCTGGGTGCAGGATTCTCGCGATAGACCGGGTATGAGCGTTCCTTGTTGCAGCCCGGAACGGCCAGTGTGATCGAGGCGATCAACGCAACGTGAGCAAGGGTCGGGAGAACTTTCAGCATGAGCGGTCCATGTCGCTGCAGGATTTTCCTTGATCCCTGGAACATGCGGTCTCATCACGAACGACGGCGCCGCATCCGGGCAAGTGCGACAGGTTGCGCAGTGGGTATTGCCCGCTATCCGGACCTCCCTCCCTGCGTACCCGAGCAGCGCGGCCTTGCGGGGTAACGTTCATCGGCGTTCCATTGCTGTGCGATACCTGACTATACGACCCGCTCCAGCCGCGCTCCAAGTCGGTGTCCTGCGGGCCTCCCGTTTGGCGCGCATGGCTTGCGGCAGGATCAAACCTCGATCAGCGTCGTTGAAACATCAATGGTCGAAAGTGCTGGCGGCGGATCGGCAATGGAGCCTGACGTCTCTTGGAGGTGTCCAGCAGGGTGCAGAGCCGAGCGTGGGCTCGGCTCTACAGGGGCCTGTCAGCCGCGGGCGAGGGCGAGCAGCCGCTCGGCGATCCGCTCCAGTGGCACCTGTTCCTCGGCCGCGCCCAGCTTGAACGCGGCACCCGGCATGCCCCAGACCACGCTGGTGGCTTCGTCCTGCACCAACGTCGGCGCGCCGGCCTGGCGCATTTCCAGCAGGCCGCGTGCGCCGTCGTCGCCCATGCCGGTGAGGATGGCGCCGATGGCGTTGCCACCGGCGTTCTGCGCGACCGAACGGAACAGCACGTCCACTGCCGGCTTGTGGCGGTTCACTGCCGGGCCATCGTCGACGCGGCAGCGCCAGCGCGCACCGTCGCGGATGATCCGCAGGTGCTTGCCGCCCGGCGGCAGGTAGGCATGGCCGGGAAGCACCGCTTCGCCGTCGCTGGCCTCACGTACCGCCATCGCCGAGTGGCGGTCCAGGCGTTCGGCGAAGGCACTGCTGAAGCTGGCCGGCAAATGCTGGGTCATCACCACGGCGGGCGCGTCGGCAGGCATGCCTTCCAGCACCACGCGCAGCGCTTCGGTGCCGCCCGCCGAGGAACCGATCGCGATCAGCCGGTCGGTGGTGCGGAACTGCGGCGCGGCCGGGCGTATCGCGGGCGCGGCGTCCAGCATGAGCTTCGGCGCGGCAGCGCGCACCAGCGGACGTACCCGCGAGCGCGCCGCCATCTTGACCTTGGCGATGATCTCGTCTGCGTAGCCCTGCAGGCCGCGGGCCACGTCCAACTTCGGCTTGGACACGAAATCCACGGCGCCCAGCGCCAGTGCCTGCAGGGTGGTGTCGGCGCCGCGCTCGGTGAGCGAGGAGATCATCACCACCGGCAACGGGTGCAGGCGCATCAGGTTTTCCAGGAACGCCAGCCCGTCCATGCGCGGCATTTCCACGTCCAGGGTGATCACGTCCGGGGCCAGTCGCTTGATCTTTTCACGGGCCAGCAGCGGGTCGGCGGCGGTGCCGACCACGTCGATGGCAGGATCGCTGGACAGGATCTCGGTGAGCATCTGGCGCACGACGGCAGAGTCGTCGACGATCAGCACCCGGCAGGGGGCGTTGCCGGTAAAGGTCATTCGAACAGCTCCACGCCACCGGTGACCGGCGCCTTGGACAGGCGCGCACGCACCGCCGATTCGGTGGCAGCCACTTCGGCCTCATGCGCATGCGGCAGGCGCTGCACCACCACGCGGCCGGTGTCGGCGAAGAACCAGATCTTGCGCGGATGGATGCCGCACAGGTCCTCGGCGATGATCGGGATGTGCTCGGCCTGCAGGTACTGGCGCACGAACTCGGCGTTGCGGGTGCCCACTGGATTGCTGGTGAAGCCCTTGAGCACGTTGGCGCCGCCGAACACCTTGGCCTCGATGCGCTTGCGGTGGGCGCCCCGCTTGAGCATGTCGTTGATCAGCAGTTCCATCGCATAGCTGCCGTAGCGTGCGGGTGCGCCGTCACCGGCGTTGCCCTCCGGCAGCAGGAAGTGGTTCATGCCGCCGATCTTCAGCACCGGGTCGCGCAGGCAGGCCGCCACGCAGGAGCCCAGCGTGGTGGTCAGCGCAGTGGTGTCATCGACCACCAGGTACTGGGTCGGCAGCAGCTTGGCGGCGATGGTCTGGAAGCGCGCATCCTGGTAGCGCATCACATCGTCGGTACGCAGCGAGGCATTCATGCGCCGGCCTTTGCGGCACGGCGGTACAGGGTGCGGCCGCAGGGCTGGATCAGGTCGGCGGCGTGCAGGTAGTTCTCCGAGTGGCCGGTGTAGAGCAGGCCGTCATCGGCCAGGTGCTGGACCAGGCGACCGAGGATGGCGCGCTGGGTCGGCTTGTCGAAGTAGATCATCACGTTGCGGCAGAACAGCGCGTCGAACGGGCCGCCGACGTCGTAGCGCGGGGCGAGCAGGTTCAATGGGCGGAACTCGATCAGTTCGCGCAGCGCCGGCAGCACGCGGCACTGGCCCTCGTTGGGGCCGCTGCCGCGCTGGAAGTAGCGGCGGCGCAGGTCCGGATCGAGGCTGGCGACGCGATCGATGTTGTAGACGCCGCGGCCGGCGGTGGCCAGCACCTGGGTATCGACGTCGGTGGCAATGATGCGTACCGGCGGCTTCAACGTGCCGAAGGCCTCGCAGGCGGTGATCGCCATCGAGTAGGGCTCTTCGCCGGTGGACGCCGCGCACGACCACAGCAGCAGTGGGGCGCGGCTGGAGCGCCGTTGGAGTTCCTCGCGCAGCTTGTCGAAGTGATGCGGTTCGCGGAAGAACGAGGTCAGGTTGGTGGTCAGCGCGTTGGTGAACGCCTGCCATTCGTCACCATCTTCCTGCTCCAGATGGTCCAGGTACTGCTGGAAGCTGCGCATGCCCAGCGTGCGCAGGCGGCGCGACAGGCGGCCATAGACCATGTCGCGCTTTGCCGGCGCGAGGGCGATGCCCACCCGCTGGTAGATCAGGTCGCAGACGCGGCGGAAATCGCGGTCGGCGAACTCGAATTCGCGCGGGCCGGTGACGATGGGGGTAGGACTTTGCACGGGGGACGTGTCCATCGGCAGAGGCGGCGGCCGCAGCCGCCGCGGGTGGGTCTCAGAATTCCTGCCAGTCGCTGTCGCTGGCGGCGAAGGTGCTGGCGTTGCTGCTGCGGCGGACCGGAGCGGGCGTGCTGGTCGGCTGCGGGCGTGCCACGGTGGTGATACGGGCCGGCTCCGCGCGCGCGGCCACGGCCTTCACTGCGGCGGACACCTGGTTGTCGAGGCGGAAGATCGCCACGGCGTCAGCCAGCTGGCCGGCCTGGTCCTCCATTGCGCGTGCCGCAGCAGTGGCTTCTTCCACCAACGCAGCATTCTGCTGGGTGGTTTCGTCCATCTGCACCACGGTCTGGTTGACCTGCTCGATGCCCGCCGACTGTTCCTGCGAGGCCGCAGAGATTTCGGCCATGATGTCAGTCACGCGCTGCACCGAGGCGACGATCTCGCCCATGGTCGCGCCGGCCTTGTGCACCAGCGCCGAGCCGTCGTTGACCTTGCCGACCGAGTCGTCGATCAGGCCCTTGATCTCCTTGGCGGCGGCGGCCGAGCGCTGGGCGAGGGTGCGCACTTCGCTGGCGACCACGGCGAAGCCGCGGCCCTGTTCGCCGGCACGGGCGGCTTCCACTGCGGCGTTCAGCGCCAGGATGTTGGTCTGGAAGGCAATTCCGTCGATGACCGAGATGATCTCGGCGATCTTCTTCGACGAGGCTTCGATGGCCGACATGGTGGTGACCACCTGGCCGACCACTTCACCCCCCTGCGAGGCGACACCGTGCGCGCCGATGGCGAGCTGGTTGGCCTGGCGTGCGTGCTCGGCGTTCTGGCGCACGGTGGAGGTCAGTTCCTCCATCGAGGCGGCGGTTTCTTCCAGGTTGGCAGCCTGCTGCTCGGTGCGGCGCGACAGGTCGCTGTTGCCGGAGGCGATCTCGCCGGCGGCCAGGGTGATGCTGGACGCGCTGGCCTGGATCTGGCCGACGATCTGGGTCAGCTGTGCAACGGTGGTGTTGGCATCGTCGCGCATGCGTGCGAACACGCCCTGGTAATCGCCGTGCATGCGTGCGGTCAGGTCACCTTCGGCGATGGCCGACAGCAGCTGCGAGAGCTTGCCGAGGTTGTCATCGCTGACCGCCATCATCGCGTTGAGGTTCTCCAGCATCAGGCGGAAATCGTGATCGAAGCGCTGCGCATCGCCACGGAGGCTGAAGTCGCCGGCGGCGGCGGCGCTGGCAAGCTGCTTGATCTCGGCATTGATGCGGCCGAGGTTGGCCTTGACCGTATCAACGGTGGTTGTCATCGCGGCCTTTTCGCCCGGGTAGCGTGCAATGTCGCGGCTGAGATCGCCAACCGCGTACTGCTGCACCACGTCCAGCACGTCGTGCAGGGTCTGCAGGTGGCCGCCGACCAGGGCGTTGGTTTCCTGCACCATCAGCCCGTACTCGCCGGGGAAGGCGCTGGCGTCGATGCGGTAGCTCAGTTCGCCGCCGTCATGACGGCGCGCCATTTCGCGCTGGCCGGTGATGACTGCATGCAGCTGCTGCTGCATGCCGGCCATGGCCTCCAGCAGGCGGCCGGTTTCGTCGTGCGGCTGCGGGCCGATGTGGCTGTCCAGCTTGCCGCCGGCGATGCCTTCGGCCACGGCGGTGGCCTGCTTCAGCGGCACGGCGATGCGGTTGCCGATGACCCAGCTCAGGGCCAGCACGATCAGCACCAGTACGCCACCAGAGACCGCCATGATGGCGGTGAACACCAGCGCCTGTTTCTGCACGTCGTCCATGTAGACGCCGCTGCTGACCACCCAGTTCCAGGGCGCGAACAGGCCGGCATAGGCGACCTTCTCGACCTCGCCCTTGCTGCCCGGCTTGGCCCAGCGGTAGTTGACGAAGCCGCCGCCGGCGCGAGCCGCTTCGACCTGGTCGTAGTAGATCCGTACGCCGTCGTCGGTGCGGAAGTCCTTCATGTCCTTGCCGACCAGGTCCTTGCGGAACGGGTGCATCAGCAGGCGGTAGCCGGTGTCGTAGATGTTGAAGTAGTAGGTGTCGTTCCCGGCGCGCATGACCTCCAGCGCCTGCAGCGCGGCGCTCTTGGCGGCCTCTTCGCTGAGCTCGCCGGTACCGGCCAGGCGGTGGTAGTGCTGCAGGATGCCGTAGCTCAGTTCGACCTGGGTCTTCAGCGCGCTCTTGCGGGTTTCGGTCAGGTCCAGGTACTGCATGCGGGCGGCGATCACCGAGAGCGCGATCACGCCGAGCGCGATGAGCAGCGTCAGCAGGTTGAGCTTGCGCCGGACGGAAAGATTGCGGAAGTAGTGTTGCCAGCGATGCAGGAGATTCATCGAGCAGGACCAGGTCGAAGCGGGCGGGCGGCGCCGTGCCGGTCAGCGGCGGGATACGCCGTGACAACCCCGTTATCGGCCGCGCGGGCGGGGGATTGAGGTGCGGTGTCCGAACGTATTCAGGTTTCCTTGCAGCGGCGGCTGCGGCGCTGCCTGCGGCAGGCTTTTGAAGCAACGGCAACGGCAACGGCAACGGCAGTTGGTCGGCTCTGAATTTTCAGTGGGTGGCTGGGTCGGGGTGGGCTGGCGGGACACGCCGTAAACCCGTCCGTGGGGGCTCGATGGCGCCATCCATGGCGCCAACGGTCCCGCCAGCCCACCCCGACCCAGCCCTCCCGGCATTTCGGTGTCGGACGGCAAGAGCGTTGAGTTTCCAGGTGGAAAGAGGGGTCAGATCCGTTTTCCTGCGGAAAACGGATCTGACCCCGGAAGTGACCTGGCTTTTGTCTTTTGCTCTTCTTTCTTCAATCCGGGGTGGACGCGCACGGGAAGTGTCCGTGGCCGGGAGGGTGGGTTGCGCAGGGGCGTGAGCCGCATGGGGTCGAGGCATGCCTCGGGCGGGTTGGGCAGGATGCCCAACCCCGGTCTTGCCGTGTGCGCAGGACAGTGCACACGTGCAAGCGGCGACCGAGCTTACAGAGACGTACTTGCAGCGTCCCCTGCGCAACCCATCCTCCCGGCCCAAACGAAGGAAGTCCGCCGCTCTCAGCGACCACCCCGAGGGGCTTCGCCGTTGGCTGGATAATCAGATACCCCCTAAACAAAAACGCCCCAGCACAGGGCCAGGGCGTTCTTGTAACTCAGGTCAGGCAGGCATCAGAACTCCTGCCAGTCCCCGTCGGCCAGTTCGGTGGCCATCGGGCGACCACCCGCCGTGCGGCGGGCCGGCGGGGCAGCCGGGGCCGGGGCGGCCGGTGCAGCGGCGCGCGGTGCCGGGGTGGTGACGCGCGGGGCGGCGACGACCTCGGCTTCGTCCACCACGAAGATCGACACGGCCTCGCTGAGGTGGCCGGCCTGTTCTTCCATCGCACGTGCGGCGGCGGTGGCTTCTTCCACCAGCGCAGCATTCTGCTGGGTGGTTTCGTCCATCTGCACCACGGTCTGGTTGACCTGCTCGATGCCGGCGCTCTGTTCCTGCGAGGCGGCGGAGATCTCGGCCATGATGTCGGTCACGCGCTGCACCGAGGCGACGATCTCGCCCATGGTCGCGCCGGCCTTGTGCACCAGCGCCGAGCCGTCGTTGACCTTGCCGACCGAGTCGTCGATCAGGCCCTTGATCTCCTTGGCGGCCGCGGCCGAGCGCTGCGCGAGGGTGCGCACTTCGCTGGCGACCACGGCAAAGCCGCGGCCCTGTTCGCCGGCACGGGCGGCTTCCACTGCGGCGTTCAGCGCCAGGATGTTGGTCTGGAAGGCAATGCCGTCGATGACCGAGATGATCTCGGCGATCTTCTTCGACGAGGCTTCGATGGCCGACATGGTGGTGACCACCTGGCCGACCACGTCACCGCCCTGCGAGGCGACACCGTGCGCGCCGATGGCGAGCTGGTTGGCCTGGCGTGCGTGCTCGGCGTTCTGGCGCACGGTGGAGGTCAGTTCCTCCATCGAGGCGGCGGTTTCTTCCAGGTTGGCGGCCTGCTGTTCGGTGCGGCGCGACAGGTCGCTGTTGCCGGAGGCGATTTCACCGGCAGCGGAGCTGATCGCGCGGCTGGACTGCTTGATGCGGGTGACGATCTCGCTCAGCTGCGCGGCGGTGGCGTTGGCGTCGTCGCGCATGCGTGCGAACACGCCCTGGTAATCGCCGTGCATGCGCACGGTCAGGTCGCCCTGCGACAGCGCGGCCAGCAGGCCGGAGATCTGCTCGATGCTGCCGGCATTGGCGTCCAGCAGGCCGTTGATCTGCTGGGCCAGCTGCAGGAAGAAGCCTTCCTTGTCGCTGGCATCGATGCGGCCGGACAGGTCGCCAGCGGCGGCCTGGGCGATCACGCGGGCCACTTCGGCTTCGACCTGCGCTTCCTGGGTACGGTCGCGCCATTCCACCACGTAGCCGACGGTGTCGCCGCCTTCATTGCGGATGGTCGAGACCACCTGGGCGAACTGGGCATCGCCGTACTGCATCGGGCGACGGGCGACGCCGTGTGCCTTCAGGTTGCCCAGCAGGGTCTGGTCCATCTCGCCGCGGTGTTCGAGCACGGTGACCGGCTTGCCGATCAGCGAAGCCTGCGCATCGAAGTCCGGCAGGTCGCGGCGCAGTTCGTCCTGGTACTGGCTCAGGGTCTGCTGCAGGGCGCGGTTGCTGTAGACGATGGTGTTGCTGGTGTCGGTCAGGTAGACGCCGGTCGAGCTGTAGTCCAGCGCGGTACGGATGCGCAGGTTCTCGCGGGCGATGGCCTGGTCGGTCTCGATGCGCTCGCGCAGGTCGCGCTGCATGCGCTGCATGGCCTGCATCAGTTCGCCCACTTCATCCTGGCGGCTGACGTCGATGTGGCCATCGAGCTTGCCGCCGGCCACGTCGTTGGCCACCGAGACGGCGCCACGCACGCTGCCGACCAGGGCGCGGGCAAACAGCCACACCAGCACCAGGCCGAGCGCGGCGCCGCCCAGCAGGGCGATCACGGTCAGCACGGCCGAGGCGGAGTAGGTGGATGCGGCCTCTTCGCGCGAGGCGCGGGCGAGGCGGTTGTCTTCGGCGATCAGCGCTTCCAGCGCGGAGGCGGCCTTGCGGTGCTTGGTGCGGGTTTCGCCGACGAAGGTATCGATGGCGTCGTCCGGCAGGTCCAGTTCCAGCATCTCGGTGACGCTGTCATAGGATGCCAGGGCGTCCTTCCATTCCTTGGCGAAGGCGTCGAACAGCTTCTTCTGCTGCGGGTTGTCGACCAGCTTCGGATACTCCTTGATCGACTTGTCCATGCTGGCGCGCAGGTCGACACCCTGCTTGCGCGCATCGGACTTGACGTCATCGCTGGCGCGGATCAGCTGCTGGTAGGCGGCATTGCGGTACTCGCCCAGCATGCCGCGCATCTCGCCGGCCATGCGGATGCTCTCCATGCGTGAACCGGCCAGCTCGGTGGTCACGTTGTTCAGCGAATGCAGGCCGCGATAGGCGACGA
The DNA here is from genome assembly GCF_000284595.1 of Stenotrophomonas maltophilia D457. GTDB lineage: Bacteria > Pseudomonadota > Gammaproteobacteria > Xanthomonadales > Xanthomonadaceae > Stenotrophomonas > Stenotrophomonas muris. The sequence goes on from NC_017671.1 coordinate 2,260,960, forward strand.
TGCCCTGCAGTAGCATCACCAGCAGGAGGACGCCGAAGGTCAGCAGCAGTTTCGGCATCAGTTTCAGGTTGTTGATCCACGGCATGGGCGTTGCGAGCTCCTAAGGCAGACGCGCCCGGGCATCGGGCCCGGTTGCAGCAGAAACCACGCCAGGACCAGGCCCGGCGTGGTCCGACGAACGGCGGATTACTTGATGTTGGCCAGCTTCAGCCCGGCCGGCGAGCTGACTTCGATTTCCGCACGCGAGGCGTCGCGCTGGATCTTGCCGATCACGCACACGGTCTTGCCTTCCAGGGTTTCCAGCGGGAAGGAGAACTTGCCGCGGTTCTCGCCGGCGATACGCGCCGAGAAGGTGTGGCGCGGGAAGGCGCCGCCCATGTACAGGAAGGTCGGCTGGCCTTCGGAGCCTTCTGCGTAACGGGCCTTTTCGACCTTGCCACAGACCATGCCGTCCTTGCCGACCGAACGCGGCGCCATTTCCGGCGGGATCATGTCGGCCGACTGGGCGAAAGCGGAGGCGGCGGTGGTGGCCAGGACAGCGGCCGAGACGAACGCAAACAGGGACTTCATCGAGGGTATCTCCGGGGATGGTAACGATCGGGCCGGTCCTGCGCGCTCCTGCGCGACCGGCTTCTGTCCCCCTATCGGCACCGCCGAAGGGAACTGAAGGGTTTTGTGACTGGAACGTGAAGCAGTTCCGTTTGCTCAGGCAGCGACGTCTTCGGCGAGGTTGGCCTGGCCCATGTCGGCGCTGTCGAGCAGGGTCTCGATGTCCAGCAGGATCAGCATGCGATCGTCGTGGGTACCGATGCCGGAGATGAAACGGGTGTCGACGGCCGCGCCGAATTCCGGGGTCGGGCGGATCTGCTCGGCCGACAGCGGGATCACGTCGGAGACGCTGTCGACGACGATGCCGACCACGCGGTCTTCCACGTTCAGCACGATCATCACGGTGAAGGCATCGTAGCGGGCGTTGTCCAGGCGCAGCTTCAGGCGCAGGTCGATGACCGGGACGATGGTGCCGCGCAGGTTGATTACGCCCTTGATGTAGTCCGGGGCGTCCGGCACGCGGGTGACGGCGTCGTAGCCGCGGATTTCCTGCACCTTGAGGATGTCCACGCCGTAGTGCTCGTCACCAAGGGTGAAGCTGAGGAATTCGCCACCGGCGCTGGCGGCGGAGCTGGTCTTGTCGTTCATCGAGGGGTCCTGGTTCTGCCGGAAGTCCCGGTGTCAGGCTCGATATCGGCCCCGCCGGGGGGGACTTTAGGTGCCGGGCAGTGCCGTGGATGGGGTCAGATCCCTTTTCAGGGAAAAGGGATCTGACCCCGGCACGCGTTCCAGGGTTGCCGGCCGGCGGCCGGCACTACCGGTCGGACGGCCTCAGAGCTCGCCGTTGCGGCGGGCCTTGCGCTGGCGGTCGATGCGGAAGATGTAGCGCTGGATGGCGCTGTCGGCGCCGCGTGGCAGACATTCAAAGCGCATCCCCACGCGCTTGACCTCGATGCCATTGGGCTGACGCTGCGGCAGCAGGTTGCAGACCACCAGTTCGATATCCAGGTCGGGGCCGTCCGGCAGCGACAGCCGCGCCGGATAGCGCCTCTGCAGACCAAACACCGCGCAGTCATTGGGCACCACCACGGCCAGGCCGCCACCGCTGATGTCCACTACGCGCATCGACAGGGCTTCGGCGCGCGCTTCGCCAGGCGGCAGCAGCAGGTGGGGCGAGTCGGTGACCGGCGTCTCCAGCCGGTACAGCTCGCGGCGCTGCAGGTGCACCAGTTCGTCAGGCAGCGGCGCACGGAAGGCCACATGGCCGTCGTTGTCCACGCGCTGCAGTTCGTGCAGCCGGAACCGTACCAGCACGCGTTCGAGCTGGGCGAAGCACAGCAGGTGATCGGCCTGCTCGGCGGCGCGGTTGGAGGCTTCCTGCGGGCTGCCATCGAGCAGCAGGAAGTCCTCGTCCTCGTCGAGGTCGAGCAGGGCGGTCGGGAAGGAACGGTCGCGGCCGTCGATATGGGCGTTGATCAGCGATCGCTGGTCGATCAGCGAGCGCAGCAGCTGGCGCAGCTGGCGCGGGTTGCGGACCAGGAATCGTTCGTCCGCGGCATCGGCCGCGTGGACATCATGCACTGCAGTGTCGTTGCCGTCGGACATGGAATCTACGGTCAGGGGCGGGCGCCAGCACGCATTGGCGCGAGGCTCGATGGGGATATCGGCTCCTGCACCGGATTATGAAGTGGGATTTGCATCACTTTCCACGTGTAAGGGGTCAGATCCCTTTCCCACAGGAAAGGGATCTGACCCCGTGCTTCTGTCAGAATTCCTGCCAGTCGCCGTCCGTGGCCAGCGCCGGCTGGGCCGTTGCCGTGCGCAGCGCACGTGCCGGGGCCGGCTTTGCCGCAGGCGCGGCGGCTGCGACCTGTCGCGGTACCGGTGCGGCCAGCGGGCGTGCCGGAATGGCCATCGTGCCCTGCGATGCCAGCCGGAAGCGGGCCACGGCTTCACCCAGCTGCACGGCCTGGTCTTCCATCGCGCGCGCCGCAGCAGTGGCTTCTTCCACCAGCGCAGCATTCTGCTGGGTGGTTTCGTCCATCTGCACCACGGTCTGGTTGACCTGCTCGATGCCCGCCGACTGTTCCTGCGAGGCCGCGGAGATCTCGGCCATGATGTCGGTCACGCGCTGCACCGAGGCGACGATCTCGCCCATGGTGCTGCCGGCCTGGTGGACCAGGCTGGAGCCTTCGGCAACCTTGCCGACCGAGTCGTCGATCAGGCCCTTGATCTCCTTGGCGGCGGCGGCCGAGCGCTGGGCGAGGGTGCGCACTTCGCTGGCGACCACGGCGAAGCCGCGGCCCTGTTCGCCGGCACGCGCGGCTTCCACTGCGGCGTTCAGCGCCAGGATGTTGGTCTGGAAGGCAATGCCGTCGATCACCGAGATGATCTCGGCGATCTTCTTCGACGAGGCTTCGATGGCCGACATGGTGGTGACCACCTGGCCGACCACGTCACCGCCCTGCGAGGCGACACCGTGCGCGCCGATGGCGAGCTGGTTGGCCTGGCGTGCGTGCTCGGCGTTCTGGCGCACGGTGGAGGTCAGTTCCTCCATCGAGGCGGCGGTTTCTTCCAGGTTGGCGGCCTGCTGCTCGGTGCGGCGCGACAGGTCGCTGTTGCCGGAGGCGATCTCGCCGGCGGCCAGGGTGATGCTGGAGGCGCTGGCCTGGATCTGGCCGACGATCTGGGTCAGCTGTGCAACGGTGGTGTTGGCATCATCCCGCATGCGCGCGAACACGCCATTGAACTGGCCTTCCATGCGCGCGGTCAGGTCGCCGGCGGCGATCGACTGCAGCAGCTGCGAGAGCTGGCCGAGGTTGCCGTCGGCCACCTGCATCATGGTGTTGAGATGCTCGATCATCAGCTTGAAGTCATGCTGGAAACGCTGTGCGTCGCCGCGCTGGCTGAAGTCACCGGCAGCGGCCGCCGCGGCCAGCTGCTGGATCTGCGAATTGATCGCCAGCAGGCTGGCCTTGGCCGCGTCCATCGATTCGTGCAGGATCGCGCGGCTGCCGGGCAGGCGGCGTGCATCCGGGGTGAGATTGCCGATGGCGTACTGGTTGAGCACGTCGATGGCATCGCGGATCGCATCCAGGTGCTCGAAGATCACCGTATTGATGCCGCCGGCCAGCTGGCCATAGACACCCGGGAAATCTTCCGGAATGCGATGACTGATGTCCGGTCCCGCGTGCATCTGTGCCATCAGCTGGGTCTGCTCGCTGAAGCGGCGGAGCATTGCGGTCATCTCGGTCGTGGCGGCCAGCATCCTGCCGGCTTCGTCCTTGCTGGTGGCCTGGGTGCTGACGCTGAGGTCGCCGCGGGCAACCGCCTGGATGGCATGCACGGCCTTGCCCAGCGGGCCAGTAACGGCGCGCGAGATGACGATGGCCAGCGCGGCGGCCACCAGCGACAGCAGCACGATGCAGCCGATGATGGCGATCATGCTGGTGCGATGGGTGGCGTTGGCGTCGGCGATCTTGCCGTCCATCTGCCCGGCGATGTGGGTGCCCAGTGCCTTCATCGCAGCGAACAGGTCGCGGCGCGCCGGGCGTGACTGCTCATCGGAGATCTGCTGGGCCTGCGCGCCATCACCGGCGGCCACGGCTTCGCGCATCGCCTTGTTGGCGGCGAAGTAGCGATCCAGCTGGGTGCTGGCGGCGCGATACAGCTCGCGCTCCTTGTCCAGCGCCGGCAGCGCCGCATACGCCGCCAGCTCGTCATGTACGGCCTTGGCGGTGTCGTCCATGCGCTTGTTGTAGTCGGCGACCTTCTCCGGCTGGTCGAGCATGCTCAGCTGGGCCAGTTCGTAGGTGCGGAACTCACCGAGCTGCGAGCGCGCCTCGCCCAGGTGCTGGACCGAGGGGATATCGTTGCCGGCCATCTCGCGCAGCTGCGCGTTGGCTTCGCTCAGTCGCAGCAGGGCGAACGCGCCGAGGACCAGGGTCATCAGGGTGGTAAGGGTGAACCCCACGGCCAGCTTGCGGGCGATGGGCAGATCTTGGAACCACTTCATGCAGGGTGCTCCAGGTGGGCAGAGTGCCGGCGTCTGTGCGCCGGTTTGGGGGTGGTTGCAGAGCGAACGGTGGTGCCCGGTGGGGTTCGGTGACGGCCGTCAAAGCGAAATAGCGGCGCAGTCCGGATGGACTTTATGGACGCATGTCACATTCGGTGGCGTAGGGATGACGGCGCGGAAGTGGCGCAGCGGCGGGGCTTTCGCTTGCATGGCGTAGTTGCGCGCGAAACCATCGCGTCGACGGAGTTCACAGAACGGATGGGGTCAGATCCCTTTTCCCCGAAAGGGCATCCGGCCCCGGCCGGAATGGAGCGCGCAAACAAAAACCGCCGCCCCGGAGGGCGGCGGTCCAGTACACGCATGCAGTGTGGATCAGGCGGCCTGCGGCATCCGCAGTGAACGCACCAGCCCGCCGATGTCGACGATCAATGCGACGCGGCCGTCGCCGAGAATGGTCGCACCGGACACCCCGCCGATGCGGCGGTAGTTGTTCTCGATGTTCTTCACCACCACCTGCTGCTGGCCGACCAGTTCGTCCACTTCCAGGGCGATCTTCTGGCCATCGCCTTCGACCACCACCACCAGCGATTCGCTGCCGGGTGCACGGTTGCCGTAGCCGTAGTACTCGCTCAGCGACAGGATCGGCAGGTATTCACCGCGCACGCGCAGCACGCGGCCTTCGCCGGCCATGCTGCGGATGTCCTCGGCTTGCGGCTGCAACGCCTCAAGCACATAGGCCAACGGCAGGATCAGGGTCTCACCGGCTACCGCCACGGTCATGCCATCGAGGATGGCCAGGGTGAGCGGCAGGCGGATCAGCGTGCGGGTGCCAGCGCCGAGGCTGCTTTCAATCTGCACCTCGCCCCCCAACGCCTGGATGTTGCGGCGGACCACGTCCATGCCGACGCCACGACCGGACAGGTCAGTGACCGCATCGGCCGTGGAGAAGCCGGGCTGGAAGATCAGGTCCCAGACCTGCGAATCGGTCGGGTTGTCCGGCACCGCCAGGCCGCGCTCGGTGGCCTTGGCCAGGATCTTGGCGCGGTCCAGGCCGCGACCGTCGTCGCTGACTTCGATGACAATGTGGCCGCCCTGGTGCGAGGCCGCCAGGGTGATCGTGCCGGTTTCGTCCTTGCCTGCACCGCGGCGCACGTCGGGCATTTCCAGGCCGTGGTCGATCGAGTTGCGCACCAGATGCACCAGCGGATCGGCGATCTTCTCGATCAGGCCCTTGTCCAGCTCGGTACCTTCGCCGACGGTGCGCAGCCGCACCTGCTTGCCGAGGCGGCTGGACAGGTCGCGGACCAGGCGCGGGAAGCGACGGAACACCGCATCGACCGGCAGCATGCGCACGCCGATCACCGCTTCCTGCAGGTCGCGGGTGTTGCGTTCAAGCTGGTCCAGGCCAGCGAACAGGCTCTCGGCGTGGACCGGGTCCAGCGCATGCGAGACCTGCTTGAGCATGGCCTGGGTGATGACCAGTTCGCCGACCAGGTTGATCAGCGCGTCGACCTTGTCGACGCTGACGCGGATGGAGGTTTCCGCTTCCTGGCTGGCGCCACCGCTGGCGGCAGGCGCGGCGGGTGCCGACGGCGACGCTGCCGCCGGAGCGGGAGCAGCCGCGGCCGGCGCCTGGGTGGCCAGGCTCGGCGGTGCGGCCGGACGGATGTCCAGCTCGCAGTCGTCCAGTACCCACGCGAAGGTGTCTTCGATCTTGCTGCGCGGCACCTTGCCGACCAGACCCAGGTCCCACGCCAGGTGGGCTTCGAGCGGATCGAGCTGCGCGAAGCCCGGCAGGCGGTCCATGCGCGCGGCGACCTGCAGCGAACCGAGGTGTTCCAGTTCGCGGATGATGCGCAGCGGGTCGTTGCCGCTCATGAACAGCGACGGCGCCGGGGTGAAGCCGATCTGCCAGGCTTCCGGCGTATCGTCCACCTTGGCTGCGGCGGCCGCCGGGGCGCTCGCTGCGGCCTGGCCGGACAGAACCGCTTCCAGGCGTGCCTTCACCGCAGCGACGGCAGCCGGATCGGCAGCCTGGCCATGTTCGGCTTCGCGCAGCAGGGCGCGCAGCACGTCCACCGAAGACAGCATGGCGTCGACGGCGTGGCCTTCCAGTGCCCGCTTGCCGGCGCGCAGCTCATCGAGCAGCGTTTCCAGCACGTGGGTCAGGCCGGCGATCGCGTCGAAGCCGAAGGTGCCGGCGCCGCCCTTGATCGAATGGGCAGCGCGGAACACCGAATTGATGATCTCCGCGTCCTGCTGCCCCGATTCCAGGGCCAGCAGGCCAGCCTCCATCGCGTCGAGGCCTTCGCGGCTCTCCTCGAAGAAGGTGGCGTGGAAGCGTTGCAGGTCCATGCTCATGGCAGTGGTGGTCCGGAAGCGAAGAGGGGGAGCGGTGCCGGGCGATCAGCCCAGCACTTTCTGCACGGTGGCGACCAGCTGTTCGGGATTGAACGGCTTGACCAGCCAACCCGTGGCGCCAGCGGCCTTGCCTTCGGACTTCTTGTCGGCGGCAGATTCGGTGGTCAGCATCAGCAGCGGGGTGAACTTGTAGTCCGGCAGCTGGCGCAGTTCGCGGATCAGCGCGATGCCATCCATGTTCGGCATGTTGACGTCGGTAACCACCGCATTGAAGCGCTGGCCCTTGGCGCGACCGAGCGCGACCGCGCCGTCTTCAGCTTCTTCGACGGCAAAACCGGCCGAGGTGAGGGCGAAGGACACCATCTGGCGCATCGACGCCGAATCGTCCACCACCAAGATACGTGCGCTCATGCAGCGTTCTCCACAGATTTCAGGTTGTCATGGGTTACGTCCAGGCCGAGGGCCTGGGTGACGCCCAGCAGGCGCGCGGCGTCACGGAAGGTTGCAGTGCAACCGTGGAAGCCGGTGCCCAGGCCTGCCTCGCGGCGGGCCTGCACGAACGCACACAGCACCTGCACGGCGGCCGTGTGGATGCGGGCGACCTGGCTGGCATCCAGGGTCAGCTCGCCTGCCTGCTCCACCAGGGGGGCAAGGCGGTTCTTGAGCTCGGTAGTGCTCTCGATGCCGAGATCCCCACCCAGTTCGACAGTGCTCATCGTTGCTCCGGACAAACGGTTCCGTGATCCATAACGGCACCCCGGTGGGGTTCTTTAGAAGAATCGACGCGGTGCGTCGATGCGGTCGCTGTTGAAAAGGGGACGGAGGGGATTAAGTCGCAAGCGACCTGGCTCTGCCGCAGCCCCCTCGGCAACGGCGACCGCGCAGTGGGGATGTAAGGTGTTGATCCAACGGATCAACTCCTTGCGTCCCCGACAGGCACCGCTCCGGCGCCAAGCGCCGAGCCACTTGCGACTTAATCCCCTCCGTCCCCTTTTTGGGGGTCAGCTCAACAGCCGTGTGGCGTCGAGCAGGATCATCGGGCGCTGGCTGACCCGGGCCACGCCGCGGAACAGGTCGTTGGAAATCTGGCAGATGCGTGCGGTATCGGGAGGTTCGATCTGTGAATCGGTGAGGTTGGCGACATCTTCCACTGCCGACACGCGCAGGCCGATGGTCTCGCCGTCTTCTTCCAGCACCACGATGCGGGTCTGGGCCTCGTCCTCGGCGGCAGCCGCGCCCAGGTGCAGGCCCAGGTCCATCACCGGGACCACCTGGCCGCGCAGGTTCATGATGCCCAGCATGGCGGCAGCGGTGCCGCGCAACGGCAGCAGCGGCACCGGCAGCACGACCTCCTGGACCTTCAGCAGTTCCAGCGCATAGGCCTGGGTGCCGCAGCGCAGGCGCAGCCAGCGCGAGGTGCGTTCACCGGCACGACGGTTCTGCGGATGCGGGCTGCGGGCCGGTTGGTGGGCCTGCGCCTGCAGCTCCTGCCAGGTGCCGGGGCGGTTGCCTGCGGGTGCATCGACGGCGACGCGCGGCGGCGGCGTGCCGGCGCGTGCGGCCGGGGCCGGTGCAGGGCGTGTCGCCGGGGGGGGCACCGGCGCTGCGACCACGGCGGGCGGCGGCGCAGGCACGTCTTCGCCACCAGCGGCCGCCTCGAAGGCGGCCTGCAGGCCGGGGCTGTCGGTGTGGGCGAGACGATGGCTGTCCGCCGGGTCGGTCTCGTAGATCACTTCGTCCGGCAGATCGTCCCAGGTGGGTTCCGGGCCGGTGTTCGCAGCGGCCGCAGCGGGTGCCGGCGCGGTTTCGTGGATGACCTCGTCGGGCAGGTCATCCCAGGTCGGCTCGCGTTCGGTGGACGAGGCGCTGGCCGGCGCGGCGGCGGCCTCGAAGGCGGCCTCCAGTGCAGCCTCATCCTCGGCCGGGGCCGCGACGACGGCATCCGTTTCGTAGACCACTTCAGCGGGCAGGTCGTCCCACGTGGGTTCGCGTTCGGCATCGATCACGCTGACGGGCGCGGACGCGGCATCGAAAGCGGCTTCCAGTGCGGCATTGTCCACGGCAGGGGCAGCGGCAACGCTCTCGGTTTCGGTTTCGTAGATCACCTCGGCCGGCAGGTCATCCCAGGTGGGTTCGCGTTCGGCGGCGGCTTCGGTGGCCGTGGCCGGGGCGGTGCTGATCGGCGCGGGGAGGGGAGCGGCGGCCGGGGCGATCGCCTCGCCCAGCAGTTCGTCCAGGTAGTCGTCGAGGATGCCGGTGCTGTTCATGCGGCCTGCTCCAGGGCGCGGGCATCCTCGCCGAGGATCCAGTTCAAGGCGCGCCGGTAGGCAGCCAGGCCGCGCCCCGGGTAGTCTTCGCCGACGCTCGGCAGGGTCAGCCCGGCGGCGTTGCTGATGCGGGTGTCGATCGGAATCGCGTCTTCCCAGACGCGGCTGCCATGGCGGTCCTGCATGGTGCGCAGCGACTCGTTGCCGGCGCGGGTGCGGCGGTCGAACAGGGTTGGCAGGATCGAGATCGGCAGCGGCCGGCGGCGCGAACGCTCGACCATCTCGCCGGTGCGGACCATGCCATCCAGGCCGTGCAGCGCCAGCGGCTCGGCCTGGGTCGGAATGATCAGGCGATCGGCGGCAGCCAGTGCGTTGATCATCAGCAGGCCGAGCGTCGGTGCGCAGTCCAGCAGGATGTAGTCGTGCTGGCCCTGGTGGCGCGCCAGCGCGTTCTGCAGGGCCAGGCCGAGGCCGGGTTGGTTGGCGCTACGGCGTTCAAGCGTGGCCAGCGCGGACTGCGCGCAGACGTAGTCCAGGCCCTGGATGTTGCTGGCATGGCACAGGCCGGACAGGTCCGCCGGCGGTGCGCCGAACAGCTCCAGCACGCCGGCCGGCGGCGGGTCCACCGGCACGCCGAAGGCGCGGCTGAGCGAAGCATGCGGATCGAGGTCGATCAGCAGCACGCGATGGCCGAGCGCGGCCAGGCCGCGGCCGAGGGCGAGGGTGGTGGTGGTCTTGCCGACTCCGCCCTTCTGGTTGGCGACTGCCCAGATGCGCATCGGATTACTCCTTCATTGCGGGGGGAACGGCGGCGCCGACGCGGCTGCCAGCCGGCACCGGTGGCAACGTCACCGGTGCGATGGGGGAGGTGGGGGCGCTGGCCGGCGTTGCGGCGGCCTGTTCGGTGACGGTGCTGCCGGTGGCGCCGGTGGCTGCGTTCAGGCGCTGGCCGAGCGGGTCCACCGAATGCGAGGTGTCGGCCAGGATGATGACCATCACCCGGCGGTTGCGGTTGCGGCCCTGTGCGCTGTCGTTCTCTTCGCGCGGGCGGAACTGGCCATAGCCGACCATCGCCAGCCGCGACGGCTGCACGCCCTGGTCGGCGAACAGATGCACCACGCTGGCGGCGCGTCCGGCCGACAGCTCCCAGTTCGAAGGGAAGGTGGCGGTGGCGATCGGCACGTTGTCGGTGTGGCCTTCCACGCGCACGCTGTTGGGCACGTCGCGCAGCACCTCGGCCAGGCTGGCCAGGGTCTGCCGTGCATGTACGTCCAGTGCGGCCGAGCCGGTGGGGAACAGGATGTCGCTGTTGATCTCGACCTCGATCCACAGTTCCGTGCGGCGCACGCTGATCATGCCGCGGTCGATCAGCGGCGCCAGGGCGGCGGTGAGCCGGTCGGCAATCGTGTTGAGCTGGCGCTCGGCACGGGCGATCTGCTCCTGGTTGTGCACCGACACCGGCATGCGCATCTGCGAGGCCATCGACGGCAGCAGCGTCGGGTCGTGCGAGGGCGCCGGCGCGGACGGTCCGATCTTGGTGCCGGACTTGATCACCGACGGGCTGTCCCAGCCGCCACCCTGCACCTGCTTGTTGCCCACCTGCACCGGATTGATCGTGCGCGGCGCGCCACCGAAGGCATCGGTGAGCGCGTCGGCCATGATCCGGTACTTGCCCTCGTTCACCGATGAGATCGCGTACATGACCACGAAGAAGGCGAGCAGCAGCGTCATCAGGTCGGCATAGGGGATCGCCCATGCTTCGTGGTTGGCGTGCTCTTCGTGGTGCTTGCGGCGGGCCATGTCAGTGCAGGAAGCCGGAGAGGTTGGTTTCGATGTTGCGCGGGTTCTCGCCCTGGGCGATCGAGATCAGGCCTTCGATGACCATTTCGCGGTCGCGCGTGTTGTGCGAGATCACGCTCTTGAGCTTGGCGGCGATCGGCAGGAACAGCAGGTTGGCCGAGGCGATGCCGTAGATCGTGGCGGTGAACGCCGCAGCGATGCCGTGGCCGAGCTTGCTCGGGTCGGCCAGGTTCTTCATCACCGCGATCAGGCCCAGCACGGCGCCGATGATGCCGAGCGTCGGTGCGTAGATGCCCATCGCTTCGAACACCTTGGCGCCGGCCTGGTCCTGGTGTTCCTGGCTGCCCAGTTCGATTTCCAGCATGTGCCGCATCGATTCGGGCTCGACACCGTCCACCAGCAGCTGCAGGCCCTTGCGCAGGAACGGGTCCTGCTGCGCTTCCACCTGCGATTCCAGGCCGAGCAGGCCCTGGCGGCGGGCGATGTTGCTCCACTCGACGATCTGCTGGATCAGTTCGCGGCGATCGCTGTGCGGCGGGCGCACGACCCAGCGCACGATCTTGAACGCATGCTTGAACACCGCCGGCGAGGTGTGCAGCAGGATCGCGGCAACGGTGCCGACGATGACGATCACGAACGCCGCAGGCGACCACAACGACGCCAGGCCGGCGCCCTTGAGGATGCTGCCACCGACCAGCGAGGCCAGGGCGAGAAAGAGTCCAATGAGGCTGAGTCTATCCATGGATCCGGTATCGGCTTGTATGAATGGGACTTGAGACACCGGTACGGGCTACTGGTGCGACTTCACGGTTTTACGGGTTCAGCAAGCGGGTCAGTCGTGCGGGCTGCGCAGGCCATCCACATCCAGGATCAGCGCCATGCGACCATCGCCGATCAAGGTTGCACCGGCGTAACCGCGCAGGCCGCGCAGGGCCTTCGGCAGTGGTTTGATGACCACTTCCTCGCGCCCACGGACCTGGTCCACGACCAGGCCGAAGCGCGCTTCGCCGGCCTGCAGCACCACGATGGTCAGCAGGGTCGATGCGGCCGGCGTCACATCCAGCCACTGCCGCAGATCGACCAGTGGCAGCGTGTGCGAACGGCGGTCGAGCACGGCACGGCCATCGAACCAGCCCAGCGAGGTGGGCGGCGCGTGCAGTACCTCCATCACGCGCGCCAGCGGCAGCGCATAGACGTCCTCGCCGGCCTGCACCAGCAGGGTCGGCAGGATCGCCAGGGTCAGCGGCACGCGGATCAGGAAGCGGCTGCCGCGGCCCAGCTCCGACTGGATCTGGATCTGCCCGCTGAGTTCGCGGATGCGCGACTGCACCACGTCCATGCCGACGCCGCGCCCGGAAATATCCGTGACCTGCTGCTTGGTCGAGAAGCCGGGCAGGAACACCAGGTGCAGGCACTCCTCGCTGCTCAGGCGGGCGGCGGCTTCCGGATCGATCAGGCCCTTCTCGCGTGCCTTCGCGCGCAGCTTTTCCGGATCGATGCCGGCGCCATCGTCCTGCACCTCGATGCTGACGTAGTCACCTTCCTGCTGCGCCGACAACCGCACATGGCCCATCCGCGGCTTGCCCTGCGCTTCGCGCAGGTCGGGCATTTCCACGCCATGGTCGATGGCGTTGCGGACCAGGTGCACCAGCGGGTCGGCCAGCGCTTCGACCAGGTTGCGGTCGAGCTCGGTCTCGGCGCCGATCAGCTCCAGGTCCACTTCCTTCTTCAGCGAGCGGGCGACGTCGCGGGCGACCTTGGGGAAGCGCGAGAATACCTTGCCCACCGGCTGCATGCGGGTGCGCATCACCGCCGACTGCAGGCGCGCGGTGGCGATGTCCAGGGTGGACACGGCGCGGTCCAGCTCCTCGTCGCGCAGGCGCGCACGCAGGGTCTTGAGCCGGTTGCGCGACAGCACCAGTTCGCCGATCAGGTTGACGATCGCATCCAGGCGCTTGGTGTCCACGCGCACGGTGTGTTCGGCTTCGGCCAGCGGCTTGGCGGCCGGCTTGGCCACCGGTGCCGGTGCGGTGGCCGGGCGCGGGGCGGCGATCGGTGCCGGCGCCACCGCAGCCGCGGGCCTGGCGCCGGGTGCGGCGCCACCGTGCAGCTGGTCGAGCAGGGCTTCGAACTCATCTTCGCTGATCAGGCCGTCGTCGGCCTTCTTTGCCGGCGCCACCGCAGTCGGTGCGTTGCCACCGTGCAGCTGGTCGAGCAGCGCCTCGAACTCGTCGTCGGTGATCAGGTCGCCGGCACCGGCCGCCGGTGCGGCGGCAGCGGCGGCAGGCGCTGCTGCACCGCCATGCACGTCGAACTGGGCGATCAGGTCCGGCGGTGCATAGCCCGGCTCGGTGCCGGAAGACACGGCATCGAGCATCGACTGCAGGTAGTCCAGCGATTGCTGGGCGGCGTCGAAGTGATGGGCCTGCAGCACGGCCTGGCCGGCACGTGCAGCGCCCAGCGCCTCTTCAGCGGCGTGGCACAGCTCGACCATGGCGGTGACACCGAGGAAACCCGCGCCGCCCTTGAGCGTGTGGTAGCCCCGGAACACCGCGTTGAGCTGTTCGGTGTCCTGCGGTGCCTGCTCCAGCGACACCAGCTGTTCGCCGAGGCGATCCAGGATTTCCTGTGCCTCGATGATGAAATCGGCAGTGATGTCGTCGGATACCGCGCTCATGCTTACAGCCCCAGATCCGACAACAGGTCGTCGGCGTCGTTCTGCGAGACCGCGTGGCGGTCCAGTCCCTTCAGTGCCGGCCCGGCCAGTTCCGGGTCGGTGCGATGCTGTTCCGGCGGCAGGCCGAGCGCGCCGAAGCCTTCATGCACGCGGCGGACGATGCCGACCACGCGACGGATGATCTGCCCGGTCAGGTCCTGGTAGCTCTGGGTCAGGGCGATCTCGGTCAGGTTGTGGCGGATGCGCTCCAGCTGCGCGTCCTGGCCTGGCTGCAGGCCTTCGGCGCGCAGCTGCTCGGTCAGGCTGCGGCATTCCTCGGCCAGGTCCAGGGTGCGGTGGGTGGCCTGTTCGGTCATCGCCACCACGTGGTCCAGGCGTGCGCACGCATCGTCCAGTTCGCCGGCCTCGCTGGGCACGGTCGGCAGTTCGCCCAGGGCCTGCCCCAGCTCGCGGGCCAGCCGCGAGAGGCCGCTCATCATCGGCTGCGCGCGCAGCGCGACCAGTCCGTCGATGCGTTGCCGCCAGGCGGCTTCGTCACCGGACTCCAGGGCATCCAGGGCTTCCTGCAGGCGCAGCGCGAGGGCGTTCTTGTCGACCGTGGTATCCATCAGGCGCTGGCCGCCAGGCGTTCGAAGATCTTGCCCAGCTTCTCTTCCAGCGTCTGCGCGGTGAACGGCTTGATGATGTAGCCGTTCACGCCGTTCTGGGCCGCTTCGATGATCTGCTCGCGCTTGGCTTCGGCGGTGACCATCAGCACGGGCAGGGTCTTCAGCTTGGCGTCGGCACGGATCGCCTTGAGCAGTTCGATGCCGGTCATCACCGGCATGTTCCAGTCGGTGACGACGAAATCGAAGGGCTGGCTCTGCAGCAGCGACAGCGCGGCATGCCCGTCCTCGGCTTCGGCGGTGTTGGTGAAGCCCAGATCGCCCAGCAGGTTCTTGACGATTCGACGCATGGTCGAGAAGTCGTCGACGATGAGGATGCGCATGTTCTTGTTCAAAGCAGAGTTCCTTTGTTGTTCATTCCGGGCGGCCGGGGGCAGTCGCCTCGGGGATGTTCATTCTTCCAGGCCGGCGTCGACGGCCTCGAAAATCTTCAGGCGGCCGCGCAGGCGCAGCACGGCCTGGCCATGGATCTGGCAGACCCGCGACTCGCTCACGCCGAGCACCGCGCCGATCTCCTTCAGGTTCAGCTCCTGCTCGTAGTACAGCGAGAGCACCAGCTGTTCGCGCTCGGGCAGGTGGCCGATGGCCTTGCCCAGCTCACGGCCGAACTCGCCGCGCTCCAGCACCTGTTGTGGAGTCGGGCCGCCCTGGGCGACAGTATCCAGTTCGCCCTGGTCTTCGATGCGCGACTCCAGGCTCAGCACCTGGCCACGTGCGGCGTCTTCCATCAGCCTCAGGTACTCGGGCAGCGGCATCTCCATCGCGGCGGCCACTTCGGTGGCGCTGGCGGCACGGCCCGTGCTCTGTTCCAGGCGGCGGATGGTGGCGGCGGCATCACGGGCACGGCGGTGCACCGAGCGCGGCACCCAGTCGCCACGGCGGATCTCGTCGATCATCGAGCCGCGGATGCGGATCGAGGCATAGGTCTCGAACGAGGCGCCCTGGTCGGCGTCGTAGCTGCGCGAGGCTTCGATCAGGCCCATCATGCCGGCCTGGATCAGATCATCGACTTCGACGCTGGCCGGCAGGCGCGCGGCCAGGTGGTGGGCGATGCGTCGCACCAGGTCCGAATGCTGGGCGATGACCTCGTTGGCCGCCGAGCGCTGGACTTCCCTGTACTGGTGGGCTGCGCCTTTCATGCGGCCACCCCACGCTGCTTGAGGATGCGTTCGAGGAAGAACTCGACGCCACCGCGCGGTTCGGTCGGTGCCTGCCAGCGCGCGGTGCGGCGTGCGATCTCGGTGATCGCCAGCGCCGACGGGCTGGATGGATAGGCCTTCACCACCGGCTGCTGGCGCTGCACCGACAGGCGCAGCCAGTCATCCTGCGGCACGCAGCCCAGGTAGTTCAGCGAGACATCGGCAAGGAACTTCTCGCAGACGCGGGTCAGCTTCTCGTACAGCACGCGGCCCTCGTTCGGGTCGCGCACCATGTTGGCCACCACCTGGACGCGGTCCACGCCGCGCTCGCGCGACAGCACCTTGATCAGTGCGTAGGCGTCGGTGATCGAGGCCGGTTCGTCACAGACCACCACCACGGTGTCCTGCGCGGCCTGGCAGAAGGTCAGCACGCCGTCGGTGATGCCGGCGGCGGTATCGACCACCATGATGTCCAGCTCGCGTTCCAGTTCGGAGAACACGTTGACCAGGCCGACATGCTCGGCCGGGGCCAGCTCGGCCATGTGCCGGCGGCCGGAAGCGGCCGGGACCACCAGCACGCCGCTCGGGCCTTCGACGATGACGTCGTCCAGCGAGCAGCGGCCGGCCACCAGGTCGGCCAGCGTAAAGGTGGGGTTCAAGCCCAGGATCACGTCGATGTTGGCCAGGCCCAGGTCGGCGTCCAGCAGCAGCGTGCGCTTGCCCATGCCCGCCAGCGCCACCGCCAGGTTGGCGGACACATTCGTCTTGCCCACGCCGCCCTTGCCGCCGGTCACCGCGATGGTGCGCACAGGGCCGAGCGGCTCGCTGCGGGTGGCCGACAGCGGGAAGGTCTTGGTCAGCTTGGCGTACTCACGCGACGGCATGGTTCAACTCCGGGTTGCAGGGCATATCGGCCGCTCGGCGCAAATCTTCAAGGCGAAGTACAAGATTGGCTGCACTGGCCCGGTGCAGGTCCTCCGGGACGTCCTGGCCATCGGTCACCCAGGTGATCGGCAGGGCGTGGTCCACGGCCACCGACAGGGCGTTGCCGAAGCGGCCGGTCTCGTCCAGCTTGCTCAGCACCAGGCCCTGCAGGTTGGCCGCACCGAAGCGGCGCACCACCTCGTCCATGTCGCCGAAGCTGGTGTTGGCCGGCAGCACCAGCAGGGTGCGCACCTGGCGCGCGGCGCGCAGCCACTGCAGCTGGGCGGCCAGGGCACGGTCGCGCGGGCCCAGGCCGGCGGTATCGATCAGCACCAGCTTGTAGTCCTTCAAGCGTTCCAGCAGCTGGTCCAGGTCGGTGCCGCTGTTGGCCTCGTGCACGGCGATGCCGAGCTGGCGGCCGTAGCCATACAGCTGTTCACGGGCGCCGATGCGGGTGGTGTCGGTGGTGACCAGGGCGACGTCACGCGGGGCGTGCTTCTCGGCGAAGCGCGAGGCCAGCTTGGCGATGGTGGTGGTCTTGCCGGCGCCGGTCGGGCCGACCAGCGCGATCACGCCGCCTTCCTCCAGCGGGTCGACCGGGGCGATCGGCAGCTTGCGCGAGATCAGCCCCAGCATCAGGCCGCGGCCACGATGGGCTTCGGTTTCCAGCGGGATCTGCATGGCCACGTCGCGGGCCAGCCCGGCGTCGAAACCGTACTCGTCCATCAGGTCCAGCGCGGTGGCGCGCACCGGGCTGCCACGCAGGCGCTCGTCGGTGAAGCGGTTCATCTCGCGCTCGATCACCTGGCGCATGCCGGCCACTTCCTGGCGCAGCTGGCGGATCTCGGCGTCGTCCTGGGCAACCACGGTCAGCGTCGGTGCCGGGGCCAGCATGGGGGCCGGGCTGGCTTCGACGGCGGCTTCGACCGCTGCCGGTTCGCTGGCGGCGATCCCGGGCTGCGCGTCGATCACGGCAGCGGTCGGCAGCGGCGGCGGCTGCACGGCCGGGGCCACGCTTTCGTGATGCGCCTCGTGCGGCGGGTCGATCTGGAAGCGCGCGCGGTTGGCCGGCACGGTGGCGGCCGGTGCAACGATGGCCTCGGCGAACGGGGCGAAGATCTGGTCCGGCGGTGCCGGTTCGTTGACGGCGGCGCGGGCCAGGGTGGCGGCGAAGCCCGTGCTGCCCCGGGTCGGCACGATCTCGTCGGCGCTGTCCAGAGTGCGGCCGGTGGCACCGACGGCGGCGCGGGCGAGGGCGGCCACTGCCGAGGTGGTGGCCGCGACCGGTTCCGGCGCCGGGGAGCTGCTGCGGCGGCGGGTGACGGCGGCGATCACCGCGTCGGCGGCGGTGCGCGGCTTGGGTGCCGGCGGCGGTGCGACGTCACGGCGCGAGGCTTCCAGTGCACGCTGCACGGCGCTCTCGTCGTAGTTGGCGGCGGCGACGATCTCGATGCCTTCCTCGATCCGGCGGTTGGACAGGATCACGGCGTCAGGACCATGTTCCTTGCGCACCAGGTTCATGGCCGAGCGCATGTCGGCGGCGACGAATCGTTTGATTTTCATGCTGTGGTCACGGGGCGAAGACGGCGGGGTGGCGGTCGGAGAACTCGGGTGGTCGGTGGTCTGCACGGTGCGGGTTCCCCTTGGTATCTGTCTGTTGCGTTGGTTCGAAAGTGGTGTCTGTTTTCTGGCGCATCGCAGGGCGGCGTCAGCTGATCGTTCCGACCAGCTTCAGGCGCTTGTCCTCCGGCACCTCGCTGTAGGCCAGGACCGACAGCGACGGAACGCTGTGGCGGACCAGGCGGGCCAGCGCGGCGCGCACCGGGCCAGGTACCAGCACGACCGCGGGCTCGTTGCGGGCTTCCTGCTTGCTGACACATTCGGCCAGGCTCTGGTGCAGTCGCTCAGCGAGTCCGGGTTCCAGCGCGGCGCCGTTGCCCTGCGTGGACTCCTGCAAGACACGTTCCAATTGCGGGTTGAGGGTGAACACCGGCAGCTCCGCCGACATTCCGGCGATCTCCTGCACGATGAAGCGGCCCAGTGCGGTGCGAACAGCGGCGGTCAGCACGGCCGGGTCCTGGCTGCTGGGCGCATGTTCGACCAGTGCCTCGGCGATCTTGCGCAGCTGGCGGATCGGAATGCGCTCGACCAGCAGGTTCTGCAGCACGCGCACCACCGCCGACAGCGGCAACGCCTTCGGCGTCAGATCTTCGACGAGCTTGGGCGCGCTCTTGGCCAGGTTGGCCAGCAGGTGCTGCACTTCTTCGTGGCCGAGCAGTTCCGGCGCGTGCTCACGGATCAGGTGCGACAGATGGGTGGCGACCACGGTCGCCGGATCGACCACGGTGTAGCCCAGCGTTTCGGCCTGGGCGCGCTGGTGCGGCTGGATCCAGGTGGCGTCCAGGCCGAACGCGGGGTCCTTGCCGGCGATGCCTTCCAGCGCACCGAGCGCGCTGCCCGGGTCCAGCGCCAGCTCGCGGTCGGGGTGGATCTCGGCGGTGGCCACCGGCACGCCGTGCACCAGCACGCGGTAGCCGTTGGCCGGCAGTTCCAGGTTGTCGCGGATGTGCACCGACGGGATCAGGAAGCCGACATCCTGGGTCAGCTTGCGGCGCACGCCCTTGATGCGCGCCATCAGTTCGCCGCCCTGGTTGCTGTCCACCAGCGGGATCAGCCGGTAGCCGACCTCCAGGCCCAGCGGATCGACCGGGCGCAGTTCGTCCCAGCTCAGTTCGGCAGTCGGTGCCGGTGCGGCCGGGCGGCCGAGTGCGTTGAGTGCGGCGGCATCGGTGCCACCGCCTGCCGCATCGGCAGCCGGCGCCTTGCCCTTGCGGTACAGCTTCCAGGCGATGAAGCCGAGGATCGCGGCCAGCGTCAGGAAAGCGACGTTGGGCATGCCCGGCACCAGGCCGACCACGCCGATGATGCCGGCGGTGATCGCCAGCGCACGGTACTGGCCGAACACCTGGCCGGTCATGGCCTGAGCCATGTCCTGCGAGCGCGAGGCGCGGGTAACCAGCATGGCCACGGCGCTGGAGACCAGCAGGGCCGGCAGCTGCGCTACCAGGCCGTCACCGATCGACAGCAGGGTGTAGGTGGCGGCGGCTTCGCCGAACGGCATGCCATGCTGCAGCACGCCCACGGCCAGGCCGCCGAGCATGTTGATGAACAGGATCAGGATGCCGGCAATGGCATCGCCGCGGATGAACTTGCTGGCGCCGTCCATCGCACCGTAGAAGTCGGCTTCCTCACGCACTTCCTCGCGGCGCAGCTTGGCTTCTTCACGCGTCAGCAAACCGGCGTTGAGGTCGGCGTCGATCGCCATCTGCTTGCCGGGCATCGCGTCCAGGATGAAGCGCGCGGTCACTTCCGAAACGCGGCCCGCACCCTTGGTAATGACCACGAAATTGATGATGGTCAGGATCGCGAACACCACGATGCCGACCGCATAGTTGCCGCCGATCACGAATTCACCGAAGGCGGCGATGACCTTGCCCGCGGCATCGTGGCCGTTCTGGCCGTTCAGCAGGATCACGCGGGTGGAGGCCACGTTCAGCGCCAGCCGCAGCATGGTGGTGATCAGCAGCACGATCGGGAAGATGGTGAAGTCCAGCGGGCGCTTCACGTAGACCACCGCCAGCAGCACCATCAGCGAGATGGCGATGTTGAAGGTGAACAGCGCATCGAGCACCGGCGCGGCCAGCGGCACCACGACCATGGCCAGCAGGGCCAGCACGATCAGCGGCGCGCCAAGGCCCTGGCGGATCATTTCCAGGGCGCGGCGGGTGTTGAAACCGGCGGAGGGCTGGGCGCTCACGGGCGGCCTCCCTTGCCGAATTCATCCACCTGTATGTGCGGGGCGTCCGGCATCGGGCCAGTGCGCCAGGCGCGCAGCTGGTAGACGTAGGACAGGACCTGGGCGACGGCCGAATACAGTCTCACGGGGATTTCCTTTCCGAGTTGGCCTTCCCGATACAAGGCGCGTGCCAAAGGCGGGGCGGAGACGATCGCCACCTTGTTGCCGTCGGCCACTTCACGGATGCGCAGGGCGGTTTCGTCCACGCCCAGCGCGACCACGGTGGGGGCGTTCATGGCGCCGCCCTCGTACTTCAGGGCCACCGCGTAGTGGGTGGGGTTGACCACCACCACGTCGGCAGTGGGCACCGCCTCCATCATCCGGCGGTTGGCCATCTGCTGCTGCAGCTGGCGGATGCGGCCCTTCACCTCGGGGCTGCCCTCGCTTTCCTTCATTTCCCGGCGCAGTTCCTCGCGGGTCATCTTCAGCTTGCGCGTCCAGTTCCAGCGCTGGTACGGCGCATCGATGGCGGCCAGCACCAGCATCGCGCCGGCGGTGGCCAGCAGCAGGCGCAGGGTGAAGCCCAGGCCATCGGTGATGGCGGTTTCCAGCGGGTGGTGGATCAGCCCGCGCAGGGTGTCGAAGCCGGTCCAGACCACCAGCCCGGCGGCGACGCCGACGAAGGCCACGCGCAGCAGCGATTTGGTGAATTCGGCAATCGCCTCCGGGCCATACAGGCGCTTGAGCCCGCTCATCGGGTTCATGCGGTTGATGTCGGGCAGCAACGCCTTCTGCGACCAGCGCAGGCCGCCCATCACCAGCGGGGCGACGAAGCTGGCCAGCAGGCAGACCAGCACCAGCGGTGCGATCACCAGCAGGAACTGCAGCAGCAGGTCGCCGAAGTGGCCGAACAGTTCCTTCGGGTTCTGCCGCAGGCTCTGTTCGGGGCTGAGCGCGTGCTTCATCCAGGCCGTGGCGCCACGGCCGATCGAGCCGCTCATGGCCATCACCGCCAGCACGCCGGCGCCGAACACGGCGGCGGTGCCAAGTTCGCGCGAGCGCGGCAGGTTGCCCTGTTCACGGGCATCGCGCAGGCGTTTTTCGGTCGGTTGTTCGGTCTTTTCGCCGGCGGATTCGTTCTCGGACATCACGGGCACTGCGGCAGGGGGTGCCGGGGTGCGTGCAAGAACCGTTCCACGCCTGGCGTGGATCTACCGACGGCCCGTTCTGTAGAGCCGAGCCCACGCTCGGCTACGGTTGGGGCCAGGCGCGAAGCACAGCCGGGCATGAGCTCGGCTCTACAGGAGAGTGCCGCAGGAATCGTTCCGTGATGGCGGGCGCGCGTGGCCCGGTGTCAGCCGGGCGGGTATTGCGGCGGCGGGCTCTGTGCCAGTTCCACCCGCGGCCGGGGCAGGTCGTGCAGCTGCATGAAGCGCGCCGCATCGACCGGGCGGCCCAGCAGGTATCCCTGCAGGAAGTCGCAGCCCAGGCGTTCCAGGTAGGCGCGCTGCGCGGCGGTCTCCACGCCCTCGGCGACGATGTCCATGTCCAGCGCATGGCCCAGCGCCACGATCGCCGAGACGATCACCACGTCTTCGGCACTGTGTTCCAGGTCGCGCACGAACGCATGGTCGATCTTGATCTCGGTGGCCGGCAGCCGCTTCAGGTACAGCAGGCTGGAATAGCCGGTTCCGAAATCATCGATGGAGATGCCCACGCCCAGCGCCGACAGCGCCTGCAGCAGGCGAAGACTGGCATCGGTATCGCGCATGACGGTGCTTTCGGTGATCTCCAGCACCAGGTGGCGCGGGGCAATGCCATGGCGCTCGATCACCTCGCGCACATCCTGCAGCAGGTGCGGCGAACTGAACTGCACCGGCGACAGGTTCACCGACATCGACCAGCTTTCATGCCCGGCGTCGTGCCAGCGCCGCAGCTGCTGGCAGGCCTGGTCCAGCGCCCAGCGCCCGATCTCGTTGATCGCACCGCTGCGCTCGGCCAGGCGGATGAAGCGGTCGGGGGGAATCAGGCCGTGTTCCGGATGGCGCCAGCGGATCAGCGCTTCGGCGCCGGCCACCTTCTGCGTGGCCACGCGGATCTTCGGCTGATAGTGCAGGAACAGCTGCTCGCTGCCGATGGCGCGGCGCAGGTCGGCCAGCAGCCGGAACTGCTGCTCGGCGCTGTCGTTCATCCAGTCGGCGAACAGCACGAAGGCGTTGCGTCCGGACTCCTTGGCCTGGTACATCGCCGCATCGGCGAAGGCCATCAGCTGGCGCTCGCTGGCGGCGTGGTCCGGGCAGATCGCCACGCCGATGCTGGCGGTCACCTGCAGTTCGTTGTCCGGCAGCAACGGGCCGCTGCCCACCGCCTGCAGGATGCGCCGGGCCAGGGTCGGCAGGTCCTCGTCGTGCTCGATGCGCACCACCAGCACGAACTCGTCGCCGCCCAGCCGTGCCAGCATATCGTGCGGGCGCAGCAGCTGGCGGGTGCGTTCGGCCACCGCCACCAGCAGCGCATCACCGGCCTGATGGCCATAGGCATCATTGACCTGCTTGAAGCCGTCCAGGTCCATGAACATCACCGCGAAGCGGTTGCCGCCCTGTTCGGCCTCGGCCAGTGCCTGCACGATGCGCCGCTGCAGCAGCAGGCGGTTGGGCAGGCGGGTGAGAGGATCGTGCAGCGCGGCCTGGGTCAGTTCCTGCTGCGCGTCGGTCAACGAGGTGCTCAGCATCGAATTGCGCAGCCGCAGCAGTTGCGCTTCCACGCGCTGGTCCAGCCATGAGACCACCAGCACCACGGCCAGGATCGCCACGGTCAGCACTACCACCAGCATCGCCAGCCACTCGTTCTGCAGGCCAT
The DNA here is from genome assembly GCF_000284595.1 of Stenotrophomonas maltophilia D457. Classification (GTDB taxonomy): domain Bacteria; phylum Pseudomonadota; class Gammaproteobacteria; order Xanthomonadales; family Xanthomonadaceae; genus Stenotrophomonas; species Stenotrophomonas muris. The sequence goes on from NC_017671.1 coordinate 2,284,012, forward strand.
CGCCGACCGCCGCGCCGCAGACGCTGCCTTCCGGGAAGCGCGCAGCGGCCATGCCGGTGTAATGCATGCCGACGATGGCCAGGCCGAGCAGGCCCGCCGCCGCCAGTCGATCACCGATGCGGGTGCGCTGGGCGCGCAGCCGGAACGCCACGTACAGCGCGGTCCAGGAGGCAGCCACCGCCACCATCAGCGAGAACAGCAGCCAACCCGGGTCGTAGTCGATGCCCGGCTGCATGCGCATTGCAGCCATGCCAACGTAATGCATGCCGGCGATGCCGGTGCCCATCAGCAGGGCGCCGACCGCCAATCGCGGGTGGGGCAGGGTGCGCAGCGAGACCAGCCACAGCGCGAACACCGATGAGGCGATGGCAAGCGCAAGCGAGAGCAGGGTGATGGGAAGGTCGTAGCCCAATGGAATGGGCAGGTCGAAAGCCAGCATGCCGATGAAATGCATCGACCAGATGCCCAGGCCCATGGCGAAGCCGCCGCCCAGCCGCCACCACCAGGCCGCGCCCCTGCCCGGTGCGGTCACCGTGCGCCCGGCCATCGCCAGCGCGGTGTATGAAGCCATCACGGCGACCAGCAGCGAGATCGCCACCAGCCACGGGTTGTACGTGCCTACCAGCATTCGTCAGTCTCCCGGACCTGCCTGTCGACGGAAACCACGGTGGGGCATGCATGAGGCAGGCCGACGCACGACGCCGGCCATGTGCGGCATCCCCCCGGTTGCCGCGCATTCACTCTAACGCGCAGACCGGGGGGGACTCCAAGCGGCAATACGTGAAATTGCGCCTCTGTAGAGCCGAGCCCATGCTCGGCTGCCTCCGGCAGGAGCGGCAGCCGAGCATGGGCTCGGCTCTACAGAAACAAATGCATGGCAAGCAGTAGAACGTGATGATCGGGTCAGTGTGTGACCGCGTCCGCAGCCTGGAAGGCGGCGTCGAACAGGCGCTGTACCGGCGGCCCCATTTCCCCGGCCAGCAGGGCCAGCAGGAACAGGCCCAGCAGCAGCGAGACCGGCAGGCCCAGCTGGATCGGATTCAGCGCAGGGGCGGCACGCGCCAGTACGCCGAAGGCCAGGTTCACCGCCAGCATCGCCACGGTGAGCGGAATGGCCAGGCCCAGCGCGCCGCGCAGCACGGTCAGCAGGAAGGTCGGGGCGATGCTGAAGAAGGCGTGCGGATCGGGCAGTGGAGCACCGATCGGCAGTGCGCGGTAGCTGTCGACCAGCAGCGAAATCAACGCCAGGTGGCCGTTGGCGGTGAAGAACAGCAGGCCGAACAGCAGGTAGAACCACTGGCCGATCACACCCGAAGTGCCACCGCGCAGCGGGTCGCTCATCTGCGCGAAGGCCAGGCCGGTGCCCTGCGCGATCAGTTCGCCGGCCATCGCACCGGCTTCGAATACCAGCCGCAGCATGAAACCGATGGAAACGCCGATGGCCAGTTCGCGCGCGATGGTCAGCACCGTAGCCGCGTCGAAGCCGGTCCAGTCCGGTACCGGTGGCAGCAACGGCGCCAGTGCAATGGCCAGGGTGCCGGCCAGTACCACGCGCACCCGCGACGGCACCGCACGCGTGCCGACCATGGGCATGGCCATCGCCACTGCGCCGATGCGCAGCATGGTCCACAGCACCGTGCCGATCATGCCGAAGGCCTGCAGGCCGTCGGCCGCCATCTGTGTCGCGGCGTCCATCGAAGCGCGTGCCCTAGCCGATCAGGTGTGGGATGCGCTGGAACAGCAGCGTGGTGAATTCAACCAGGTGGCCGATCAGCAGGCTGCCCAGCGCGAACAGCACCGCGGTCAGCGCTGCCGCCTTGGCGACGAAGGCAATGGTCGGTTCATTGAGCTGGGTCGCGGCCTGCACCACGCCCACCACCACGCCCACCACCAGCACGGTGAGCAGCAACGGGCCGGCCACCCACAGCACGGTGATCAGGCCGCCACGCAGTTCGGTCAAGGCAAGTTCGGGAGACATTCGGGTTCCACCTTCTTGTATAGAGTCGAGCCATGCTCGACTGTCTTTCAATCGCGCCGGATCGCGTCACGCGGGATTGAAGCTGGCCGCCAGCGTGCCCACGGTCAGCACCCAGCCATCCACCAGCACGAACAGCAGGATCTTGAACGGTGCCGACACCAGCATCGGCGACAGCATCATCATGCCCATGGACATCAGCACGCTGGCGACGACCAGATCGATGATCACGAACGGAATGAAGATCAGGAAGCCGATCTCGAAAGCGGTCTTCAGTTCGCTGGTGACGAACGAAGCGACCAGCACCGGGAACGGGATCGCATCGGGGCTGGCGTAGGTGCCGTGCCCGGCGATGCCGGCGAAGGTCATCAGGTCGGTCTCGCGGATCTGCGCCAGCATGAACCCGCGCAGCGGCTGCGTGGTCAATGTCCAGGCGGTCTGGAAGTCGATGTCGCCGTTGAGATAGGGCGCCATGCCCGTGCTCCACGCCTTGTCCCAGGTCGGCATCATCACCATCGCGGTGAGGAACAGGGCCAGGCCCAGCAGTACCTGGTTGGACGGCGTCTGGCCGGTACCCAGTGCCTGGCGCAGCAGGCCAAGCACGATGATGATGCGGGTGAACGAGGTCAGCACCAGCAGCATCGACGGGATCAGGGTGATCGCGGTCATCAGCAGCAGGGTCTGCAGCGGCAGGCTGACCGGCTGGCCGCCGATCTTGCCGACGTTGACGTCCGGCAGCGGGGTGGCCGGGGCGCCGGGCGCGGCGAACGCCAGCACCGGCAACAGGCACAGGGCAAGCAACAGCAGCCACGGCATCAGGGTGGCAACACGGGTACGGGTGACACGCATGTCAGGGGTCCTTGCGCAGCCGCTGCTGCAGCAGCTGGGCGAAATTCGGCAGGTTCTTGAAATCCGGCACGCGCACCGGCGCCGGTGGCGGCAACGGTTCGGGCAGGGTATGCAGGGTGTTGATGCCGCCGGCAGTGACGCCCAGCAGCAATTGCTGGCCGTTGACCTCCACCACCACCACGCGCTCCTTGGCGCCGACGCTGAGGCTGGCCACCAGCTTCATGCCTTCGGCCGGGCGGAAGCCGCTGCCGGGCATGCGCTTGAGCAGCCAGCCCAGGCCGATCACCAGCGCCAGCACCGCCAGCAGCGCCAGCACCGCACCGAACAGGCTGGGTGCGGCGGCCGCGTGCTGGCCGACCTGCGGGCCGATCGGCGCTGCGGTCTTGCCGACCGCCAGCAGGGTGGAGGCCAGCAGGCTCAACGCAGTCTCCGGATCCGCTCGCTCGGGCTGACCACGTCGGTCAGGCGCACGCCGAAGCGGTCATTGATCACCACCACTTCGCCGTGGGCGATCAGGGTGCCGTTGACGAACACGTCCAGCGATTCGCCGGCACCGCGCTCCAGTTCCACCACTGAACCCTGGTTGAGCTGCAGCAGGTTGCGGATCGGCAGGCGGGCACGACCGACTTCCAGCGACAGGGTCACCGGCACATCGAGGATCACGTCCAGGTTCAGGTCCGGACCGTTGGCCTCGTCGGCCTGCAGGCTGCTGAACTGGGCCGGGGTCGGTTCGAGGGCGTCGATATCGTTCATTGCGGGTCTTCCTGGATGACGGGTACGCGCGGGCGGGTGCCCGGCGGATGGGTAGCGGTGATCTTCACGGCGTTCATGCCGTTGGCGATGCCGAACTCGCCGGTGAACACAGGGATGTTCTCCACGCACAGCGGCACCTGCGGGCTCAGCTCGATCGGCAGGATGTCGCCGACCTTCAGCTGGGTCAGGTCGCGCAGGGTCATGCGCTTGCTGGCCAGTACGCTGGACAGGGTGACTTCGGCGATGTTGAGCTGCTCGCGCAGGGTCTTGCCCCAGCTCTCGTCGCGGTCGTTGCGGTCGCTCTGGATGCCGGCGTCGAGCAGTTCGCGGATCGGTTCCAGCATCGAGTAGGGCAGGGTGACGTGGATGTCACCGCCGCCGCCGTCGAGCTCGACGTGCAGGCGGCACACCACCACGTACTCGCGCGGGGTCACGATGTTGGCGAAATGCGGGTTGATCTCCGAGTTGATGTACTCGAAGTCGACGTCCATCACCGGTGCCCACGCTTCGCGCAGGTCGGCGAAAGTCTGCTTCAGCAGCAGGTGGATCACCCGCATTTCGGTGGCCGTGAATTCGCGGCCCTCGATGCGGGTCGGGTAGCGCCCGTCGCCGCCGAAGAAGTTGTCGACGATGGCGAACACCAGGGTCGGCTCGAACACGATCAGGCCGGTACCGCGCAGCGGCTTGAAGCGGATCAGGTTCAGGTTGGTCGGCACATACAGCGAGTGCATGTAGTCGTTGAACTTGATCAGTTCGATGCCGCGCACCGACAGCTCGGCCGAGCGCCGGATCAGATTGAACAGGCCGATCCGCCACAGGCGCGCGAAGCGCTCGTGGACCATTTCCAGGGTCGGCATGCGACCACGGATGATGCGGTCCTGGCTGGCGAAGTCGTACGAGCGCGCTTCGCCTGACGGGGGTTCCGCATCGGTCTCGACCGCGCCGCTGTCCACGCCGTGGAGCAGGGCATCGATCTCGTCCTGGGACAGCAGATCATTCATCGGGGGGCCTTACTGGGTCACGAAGCTGGTGAACAGCAGATCGTCGGCGCCGTTGCTGCCGGTCTCGGCCTTGAGCACCCTCTGCACCTCGGCCAGCGAACTGGCCTGCAGCTTCTGCTTGCCGGCGACATCGGCGATCTGGTCCGGGCTGACCTGCGAGAACAGCATCAGCAGGCGCGCGCGGATGGCCGGGGCATGGGTCTTGATCGCTTCCAGCGCGGCCGGGTCGCGGGTCATCAGCTGGACCTCCAGCTGCAGGTAGCGCGGGCCGTCGACCGGGCCATTGAGGTTGACCACGAACGCCGGGTCCAGCGCGAAGTACTGTGCCGGGGCCGGGGTCGCGCTCTTCTTGGGCGCCTGCGCGGTCTTCTCTTCGTGCTTGGACTGGGTGAAGAACCACACGCCGCCACCAGCGGCAGCGGCGGCCAGTACGGCCACCAGTGCGGTGATCAGGATCGGACTACGCGGCTTGGCGGCCTTGTCCTTCTCGGCGGTCTTCTTGGTTTTGTCAGCGGCTGCGGCCACGGGGTGAAGCTCCTGAGGGTTGCTTCACCGGGATATGCAAGGGGTGTGCCGAAGGCTGGGCCCGCAGGGTGCGACGGAATTCCGTCGGGGTGCAGGTAGGGCCGTGCGGAGCAAGCTCAGCACCCACCAACGCAATACGGGGAGGTGCCGACCGCCTGCCCTGGTGGGTGCCAACCTTGGTTGGCACACCTGTCAGGCGTAGGCGTCCAGCAAGCCGCGCTGGCGGATCAACTGCGCGGACGACACGCTGGCATCGCCCGGCGTCGGTTCTCCGTCGCCGGTCATGCCGCCGCCACCGGGTTGTCCCGACGCATTGCCGTCACCAGCAGACGCGTGGTGGCCGACATCGGCGTGAGCCAGCTGGAAGCCCTGTTCGCCCAGCAGCTCGCGCAGGCGCGGCAGGCTGCTTTCCAGTGCCTGGCGCACGTCCACGTGCGGGCTGCTGAAGCTGGCATGCACCTTGTCGCCGTTCAACTGCAGGCGCACGTCGACCGGCCCCATGTCGTCCGGGCTCAGGCGGATGTGGGCATGGCCGATCTTCTGGTCGGCCAGCCAGCCCAGGCGTGCGCCGATGGCCTGGTCGAAGCCATCGTCACCCAGCACGGGCTTGGGCGTGGGTTCGCCATTGAAGATCGCGTTGCCGGTGGCGAGCGCCGCCTTCAGGTCCTGCACGGCGGCGGCTGCCGGTGCGTGCAGCAACGGTGTATTTGCGCGGTCGCCAACGGCGGCCACGTCACTGCCTTCGCCGCGCTCGCTGCGCTTGCCGGGCAGGATCATCGCCGGCAATGGCAGCGCGGTGGCATCCTCCGCGCTGGTCGCCGCCGGTTTGCCGTCGGCCGCCACGGGGGCTGCGGTTGCCGCTGCCGGCGCGGCTGCAGGCAGTGTCGGGGTCGCGGCGGGGGCAGTGGTGGATAGCGCCGTACCGTCGCTGGCCAGTGACGGTGCAGCGCTGCCCGCCAGAGCGACGGCCGGATCGGCAGGCGTCGGCATCGCCAGCACCAGGCCGGCCAGGCCGATCGGTGGCCACGGGGCGTCCTCGGTCGCGGCGGGCTTGTCCTTGTCGGTGCCGGGTCCAGCCGGGGGCGGGGCAACGGGCGGTAGCGGCGGCGTTTCGGCAGTTGCCGCTTCCGCGTCCGCGCTGCGTTCGCCCGGTGCCTGGCCATTGCTGTCGGCGGTCGATGGCTGGCTGGGCGTGGACGGCGTCGGTGTGGTAGCGCTGCCGGCAGGCGCGGGCGCGGAGGGCGCACCGCCCTGCAGCAGCTGGCTGAAGTCCTTTGCGCCTTCGCTGCGCGCGGCGCGTGCGGCACTGTTGCTGGTGGCGGGCGTGGCCGGGTTGGCGCTGCTGGCGAGCGGGGCGGGCATCACGGGCGGCCTCCCTGCTCGGCGCCGTCCTGGTCTTCGGCCTGCACCAGGCGCGCGCGCCGCGCGCCAATGTCGTCCATCTCGCGCTGGTCGCGGCGGTCGGTCACCACCTTTTCCTGCGCGCGGTAGCTGGCGGCCAGCTGCTCCAGCACCGCCTTGTCACGGCTGGCCAGGATCAGCCGCGCGCGCTCGGCCTCCACTTTTTCGCGGTTGCCGTTGACCGTGGCCTGCTGCTGCTCGACCGCACTGTCCAGGCGATCAAGGAAGGCGCGGCGGTTCAGCAGCTGTGCCGGGCTGGTCGCTGCCATCTGGGCGTTGGCGTACTCCTCGGCATAGCGGCGCAGTTCGTCCAGGCGCGACAGATGGGTGTCGAGCACGCGCTGGCGTTCGGCCAGGTCGCGGGCGACCGCGTCCTCGTGTTCCTGGGCCCGCTTGAGCAGGGGATCGATGCGCTTGGACTGGTTCATGGCTTAACTCTCTTGTTCCACCAGGCGCTGCAGCGCCGCCTGGCTGTGCGGGAGATCTGCGGCCTTGGCAACGTCCTGGCCGAGGAACTCCATGATTTCCGGCCAGCGTTCCAGGGCTTCGTCGGTGGCCGCGTCGTTACCACGCTGGTAGGCACCGATCGCGATCAGGTCACGGTTGGCCGAGTACGCCGAGACCAGTCGCTTCAACTTGCGGATGCGCAGGCGCCACGGCTCGTCGGCGATTTCCGTGACCACGCGGCTGACCGACGATTCGACGTCGATGGCCGGGTACAGGCCGCTGTCGGCCACCCGGCGCGAGAGCAGGATGTGCCCGTCGAGGATCGCGCGTGCGGCGTCGGCGATCGGATCCTGCGGATCATCGCCTTCGGTCAGTACGGTGTAGAACGCGGTGATCGAGCCGCGGCCCTTTGCGCCGTTGCCAGCGCGTTCGACCAGCGCCGGCAGCTTGGCGAACACCGAGGGCGGGTAACCGCGGGTGGTCGGTGGTTCACCGACCGACAAGCCGATCTCGCGCTGCGCCTGGGCGAAGCGGGTCAGCGAGTCCATCAGCAGCAGCACGTTCAGGCCCTGGTCGCGGAACCACTCGGCGATGGCGGTGGCACGGTAGGCACCGTGCAGGCGCGCCAAGGGTGGCCGGTCGGCGGGGCTGGCCACCACCACGGCGCGGCGCAGGCCTTCCTCGCCCAGCGTGGTCTCGACGAAATCGCGTACTTCGCGGCCTCGTTCACCAATCAGGCCGACCACGATCACGTCGGCAGCGGTGTAGCGGGTCATCATGCCCAGCAGCGTCGACTTGCCGACGCCGGAACCGGCGAACAGGCCGACACGCTGGCCGCGGCCGATCGGCAACAGCGCGTTGATCGCGCGCACGCCCACGTCCAGCGGCTGGGTGATCGGTTCACGCGCCAACGGATTGATCGACACGCCGGCCATGCCGACATGCCCTTCTGCGCGGATCGGGCCCTTGCCATCCAGCGGCACGCCGTCGCTGTCGATGACGCGGCCGAGCAGGCCTTCACCCACTTCCACGCCGCCACGCCGCGCCGACGGTACCACGCGGGCGTTGGGCAGCAGGCCGTGCAGTTCGGCGCTGGGCATCAGGTAGGTGCGCTCACCGGCAAAGCCGACCACTTCGGCATCGACCCAGCCACCATCGACCACTTCCACCTTGCAGCTGGCGCCCAGCGGCGCCTCGCAGCCGACCGCTTCCAGGGTGAGCCCGACCGCGCGGCGCAGCACGCCCTCGCGGATCAGCCCACGGCCATGCGCGGTATCCACGCGCAGGCCGTCCAGGCGCCGGGCCAGGCGCAGGTTGCGGGCCACGGCCCAGTCGGCCGGCGGCGGCGTCGTTTGCGGTGCGGCGCTCATGCCGTCGCCCCGGTCTGGCGGATCACCGCATCCAGCGCACCGCGCAGGCGGGCCTCCAGGGTGCCGTCGATGCGTACGGCTTCGGCGTGCACGCGCAGGTCGCCACGGCTGAGGCTGGTATCCGGTACCAGGCGCTGCGCCGGCGACAGGTTCAGCAGCGGGGCAAGCGCGGCGATGTCATCCGGGTGCAGCCGCACTTCCACCTCGCGGGTGCTGCCGCCCACGGCGTCAATCGCTTCGCCGACCAGCTGCGCCAGCAGTGCCGGCTCGGCCTCGTAGGCGCGGCCGACCAGCGCGCCGGCGATGCGCACCGCCAGTTCACCAAGGGCGCCGACCACTTCGTTCTCCAGCCGCACCAGCGGCCGGCTGAAGTTGTCGAGGATGCCTTCGATCTGCGCGGCGAGGCGACGCACCTCCGCCTGGCCCTGGCCGTAGCCTTCGGCATGGCCCTGATCGAATCCTTCCTTCTCCGCGCTGTCCTGGATCGCCTGGATTTCCTCCAGGGTCGGCAGCTGCAGCGGCGGCTCCGGTTCGTGTTCCGGGTCCGGCTCGGTGAGTTCGAACGCGTCCTCCTGCTCCAGCGCCGGTTCGGGCTGGGCCAGCAGGTCCGGGGCAAGCCAGCGCACGACGTTGCTCACAGCATGGCCTCCGCGCTGCCGCCGATGGTGACGGTGCCTTCATCGGCCATGCGCTTGACGATGGCCAGGATCTCGCGCTGCGCGCCTTCCACGTCGGACAGGCGCACCGGCCCGCGGGCTTCCATGTCTTCCAGCAGGATCTCGGCCGCGCGCTGCGACATGTTGCGGGTGATCTTGTCGCGCACCTTGATGTCGGCGCCGCGCAGGGCCAGGCCCAGGCGCTCGCCGCTCACCTCGCGCAGCACCAGCTGCATCTCGCGGTCGTCCAGGTCGACCAGATCGTCGAACACGAACATCAGGTCCTGGATGCGGTTGCTCAACGGCGCGTCGATGCGGGCGATTTCGCCCAGGATCGCCTGGTCCTGGCCGCTGTCCATGAAGTTCAGGATGTTGGCCGCGCACTGCACGCCACCGATGTTCGACGACTTCAGGTTCTGGTTGCCGGCGAACTGGCGCTCCATGATCTCGTTGAGTTCATTGAGCGCGTTCGGCGGAATGCCGTCGAGGGTAGCGATGCGCAGCAGCACGTCCACGCGGGTACGGTCCGGCAGCAGTTTCAGCGCGTCGGCGGCCTGGTCGGTTTCCAGGTGCGCCATCACGATGGCGATGATCTGCGGGTGCTCGTTGCGCACCAGGTCGGCCACCGCACGCGGGTCCATCCACTTCAGCGCGTCCAGGCCGGTGGTGTTGCGGCCGAGCAGGATGCGGTCGATCAGGTTGCCGGCCTTCTCGCTGCCCAGCGCCTGCACCAGCATGTTGCGGATGTAGTCGTCCGAGCCAACGCCGAGTGAGGTCTTCGAGCCCAGCTCCTGGCCGAACTGGTCCATCACCCGTTCCACCTGCTCGCGGGTGATGTCGGTCATGGTGGCCATGGCGATGCCGATCTTCTGCACCTCCTTGGGTTCCATGTGGCGCAGCACTTCGGCCGCATCCAGCTCACCCAGCGAAAGCAGCAGTACGGCGGCGCGCTGCACGCCAGTCAGTGCGGCCTCAGTCATTTGCCACCCAACCCTTGACCACCTGGGCCACGCGCTTGGAGTCGGTCTTCACGGCTTCACGCGCCATCCGCAATCGTTCCTCATATGAATCCACCGGCAGGGCCAGTGCTTCCGGCCCGCCCAGGCTGGCCCGGTCAGCGCCCAGCGCCGGCAGCGGCATGCCATCGTCATCGACCAGCTGCACGTCCGCGGTATGCGGCTCGAGTGCCTGTTCGTCGTTCTTCCTGCTCTGGCCGGTGATCGCGCGCAGCGCCGGACGCAGCACGCCGAACAGCAGCGCCAGCACCACCACCGCGCCAAGCAGCATGCGGCCGGCATCGTGCACCCACGGCAGCTCCCACCACGACGGGCCTTCGACCGGCGTGGTGTCACGCACGAACGGGGCATTCATCACCGACACGGTGTCGCCACGCTCGGCGTTGAAGCCGACGGCCTGCTTGACCAGCGCTTCGACGCGGGTCAGTTCGGCAGCCGACAGCGGCTGCGGGCTCATCTTGCCGTTGGCGCCGGCGCGCGGCACGTTGTCCACCAGCACCGCCACCGAGACGCGCTTGATGCGGCCGGCCGGCTGGCGGGTGTGCTGCAGGGTGCGGTCCAGCTCGTAGTTGCGGGTCGCGTTCTTGCTGCTTTCGGTCGGGGCCTGCGCGGTGGCCGGTGCGGCCTGCTGGCCCGGCGGGCTGTTGCTGGTCGCACCCGGCACGCCCTGCGGGCCCGGCGTGCTGGTGGTGTTCTCGCTCATCTGCTCGCTGCGCAGCTTCTGCGGCTCGCCGTTGTAGAGCTCGCGGGCTTCCTCGGTCACCGAGAAATCCATGTCCACGCTCACTTCCGGGTTGACGCGGCCGGGGCCAGTCATCGGCTCCAGCAGTTCGCGGATGCGCTGGTTGAACGAAGTTTCCTGGCGGCGCACCTGCTCGAACTGGGCCGCGTTGACCGCCGCCTCGCTGTTCGGGTCGGTGATGCTGAGCATGCGCCCGCTCTGGTCGACCACGGTCACCCGTTCCGGCGCGAGGTCCGGAATGCTGGCGGCGACCATGTGCACGATGGCATCGACCTGGCTGCGTTCCAGCTGCTGGCCGCCACGCAGTTCCAGGGTGACCGAGGCGCTGGCCACGTCACGCTGGCGGGTGAACGCGCTGGGCTTGGGAATGGCCAGGTGCACGCGCGAATCGCGCACCGGGCGCAGCGTGTTGATGGTGCGCGACAGCTCGGTTTCCAGCGCGTGCTGGTAGCGCGCGCTTTCCACGAACTGGCTGACACCAAAGCCGGGGTCGCGTTCCATCAGCTCGAAGCCCAGCTTGCCGCTGTCGGTCAGGCCGGAGCCGGCCAGCTTCAGGCGGGCATCGTGCAGGTTCTTTTCCGGCACGGTGATGCCACCGGTGGCCGGGTCGAGCGCGAACGGAATCTGCGCGGCGCGCAGCAGGTCGGTCGCTTCAGCGGTCGCCTTCTGGTCCAGGCCGGTGTACAGCGGGACCATGCCCGGCTTCTGTGACCAGAAGAACACGGACAGGCCTGCCGCCACCGCCACCGCGATCATCGCCATCAGGCCCAGCCGACGGGTGATCTGCAGACTCTGCAGGCGGTCGAACCATTGCCCGGCCTTCTCGGCGTTCAGGCTGTCCTTGGAGAGCGTCAGTGCCATGCGTCAACGTTCCTTACAGCGGCATGTTCATCACGTCCTGGTAGGCCTGGACGAGACGGTTGCGGACTTCCACGGTGGCGCGGAAGGCGATCTGGGACTGCTGCGAGGCGACCATCACCTTGGCCAGGTCGGCGCTGGGGTCGCCCATCTCGAAGGCCTTGGCGAGGGCGCCGGATTTCTGTTGCGCATCGTTGACGCCGGCAATCGCACCACGCAGGGTTTCGGTGAAGCTGGCCGGCTGCACCTGCGGCGCATCCAGCACCGTGCCCGGCAGGGCATTGCTGCGCGGCGTTTCGCCCAGCGGGTTGAGCGCCGGCTGTCCCATCTGGGTCTGATAGGAGCGGATCTGCGAAAGGATCGAAGTGACGGAGTGGGACATCTGCAACGGTTCCAGAAACAGGGATGGGGTTGTCTGCTGGAGCCAGTGCAAGTGCCGTGCCGAAACCGGTTTTCGATTCAGTGAAGTGAGGAGGTTGGGTGTGCGTGCGGGGTTGCACCCCGCGCCCCGCGGTAGTGCCGGCCGCTGGCCGGCAACCTCAACGGCAACGGCCGAAGCCGGAGCCGGAGCCGGAGCAACAGCAGAAGCGGGTCTACTGAGGGATGGCGGGGTGGGTCCGGTTACGGGGGACGCCGTAAATCCGTCCATGGAGGCTCGGTCGCGCCATCCATGGCGCTCACGCCCCCGCAACCGGACCCCCCCCGCCTTCGACAGGTGGCCGCGATCTGTTGGAACCTGCTGCTGATGGTGGGTGCCGACCGTTGGTCGGCACGGGCTCTGACCCCATTGGCGGCGCCATTTAACCGGCGTCGGTTTTCTGGCCTATGGCTGCAGGGTCCATCGGCCGGAATTCTGGCGCTGGCGCGGTGCGATGGGGCCGTCATGCTGGGTGTAGATGAAACGGCCTTGGCGGTCGCTCTGGCACGTCAGCAGCAGGGTGTAGTGGGCGGGGCCGGCCGGGTGGGCCTCGGTCATCTGGATTTCCGCGATATGCGGGGCCAGGCGCTGGTAGCGGTAGCTGCCGCCGATGCGGCGGTCGGTGCCGAGGATGTCCAGCACGTACTGGCTGCCAGCAAAGCTGAGCTGCACCATGCGTCCGGCGTTGGGGTTGTCCGGCGCGTACAACGGGTCGCTGAGGTTGGTGAACTGGCGTTGGTCGAGCGTGGCGGGCAGGGTGCAGTTGGCCGCGGTGGCCAGGGCCGGGCAGAGCAGGACGGCGAGCAGGATCAGGTGATGCATGGTGGGACCTCCTTGGGATGTCCCTGCCATGCTCCGCACTGCGATTCCGTTGTCTCTAGGAAAACGTGCAAATGCAATGGGGTCAGATCCCTTTCCGCAGGAAAGGGATCTGACCCCGGGCACCAGAAACACCAACGCCCGGGCAAGCCCAGGCGTTCGTGCCCCCTTCATGCGGGTCGCGCGCTTCAGCCGGCCAGTTCGGCCTGCTCGCGCTCGATGCCGTACTTGCGCAGCTTTTCCACCAGGGTGGTGCGGCGCAGGCCAAGCAGCTGGGCGGCGTGGGCGACCACGCCCTGGGTGCGTTCCAGTGCTTCGTTGATCAGCCCCAGTTCGATGTTGGCCATGTGGTTGCGCAGGTCCAGGCCATCGTCGGGCAGTGCCGCCGGCGCCGCCGGGCGATTGACGGCGATGCCGTGCTCCAGCGCCGGCTGGTTGCCGCTGCCGGGCGTGTGGAACGAGAAGCTGCGCAGGTCCAGGCGTTCTTCGCTGGCAACCGGCGCTGCCGGTACCGCTGCGGCCACCGCTGCCAGCGCGGCATCGCCACGATAGCGGGCCGGCAGGTCCTGCACGCGCACCGAACCACCCGGATGCAGCACGGCCAGGCGCTCGACCAGGTTGGTCAGCTCGCGCACGTTGCCCGGCCACTCGTAGCCGGCCAGCGCCTGCAGCGCTTCCGGGGTGAAGCGCACTTCGCCACGGCCGGTGCGGGCCAGCTGCGCGGCGATGGTTTCCACCAGCGCCGGCAGGTCTTCGCGCCGTTCGCGCAGCGCGGGCACGTCGATCGGGAACACGTTGAGGCGGTAGAACAGGTCCTCGCGGAACTTGCCCTCGGCGATGCGGGTCTCCAGGTCGCGGTGGGTCGCGGCCACCACGCGCACGTTGCAGCGGATGGTCTGGTTGCCGCCAACGCGCTCGAAACTGCGTTCCTGCAGCACGCGCAGCAGCTTCACCTGCATCGGCAGGCTCATGTCGCCGATTTCGTCGAGCAGCAGGGTGCCGCCCTCGGCCATTTCAAACCGGCCCTTGCGCGCGGTCAGTGCGCCGGTGAAGGCGCCCTTCTCGTGGCCGAACAGTTCGCTTTCCAGCAGGTCGGCCGGAATGGCGCCACAGTTGATCGCCACGAACGGGCCATCACGGCGCGGCGAGCGCTGGTGGATGGCGCGCGATACCACTTCCTTGCCGGTGCCGGATTCGCCCAGCACCAGCACGGTGGTGTCGAACGCGGCCACCTGCTCGATCATGGTGCGCAGCGCGGTGACCGCCGGGCCGTTGCCGGTCGGCCCCTGGTCCTGCGCGGCGCCGGCCTGGTGCTCGGCATCCAGGCGCTTGAGGCTGGCACGGCGCAGCAGGGCTTCCATCTGCGCGTGGCGCAGCGGCGTTTCCAGTGGCCAGATGTTGGCCTCGTGCAGCCCGTGCTGCTGGGCAAACGCTGCAGCATCACCATCGGCCAGCAGCACCGGCGGCGGCAGGCTGCTGCCGCCCAGCCAGTGGTACAGCGCAGTGCTGGCGGCGCTGTCGTCCAGGCTGCCGACGATCACCGCCATCCAGTCGTTCTGGCGCTGGCGGCCCAGGTCGAAGTCGGCCGCGTCGGACACCCAGCGCGGGTTGAAGTCCATGAATTCCAGCAGGGCAACGGTGCGCTCTGCGCGCACGGCGTCGTTGTCCAGCACCAGGATGCGCGATTCGCTCACGATCGATCCTCCCTGAGGCCTTCCAGGATCGGCATGACTTCCTGGATGTAGGACAGCTTGCTGACAAAGTTGTCGGCGCCGGCGCGCAGCGCGTGTTCGCGGTGCTCGGCGTCGTCGAAGTGGCTGGCGATCACGATGTACGGTGCATCGTCCTGCGACTTGATCAGGCGGGTCGCCTGCAGGCCGCCCATTTCCGGCATCGCCAAGTCCATCAGCACCACCTGCGGGCGCAGCGTTTCCGAGCGCTCGATCGCTTCCAGGCCGTTGCCGGCACTGCCGACGATCTGCAGCCAGTCGATCTTGCGGAAATGGCGCATCGCCGCGTTGATGAAGCCCTCGTGGTCATCGACCAGCAGGACCGTGAGCTTGTTCATGTCCAACATCCTTTTCAGCCCACCCGGGCCAGCTGGGGTTGCCTGGCGCTGAGCCGGCGCCGTTCGCGGGCCGGGGCGATATCCAGTTGTTCTCGGTATTTTGCGACGGTTCGGCGGGCAATGTTCACCCCCTGGCGCGACAGCAGGCCGGCAATGGCCTCATCGGCCAGCGGGCGGCCGGCCGGTTCGGCGTCGATCAGGCGGCGGACCATGGCCTTCACCGCCTGGCCGGAGACGCTGGCGCCTTCCAGGCGCACGGCGAAGAAGTGCTTCAGTTCGAAGGTGCCGCGCGGGGTCTGCAGGAACTTGCCGGTGGTGATGCGCGAGACGGTGGACTCGTGCATGCCGATCTCCTCGGCCACTTCCTTCAGGGTCAACGGCGCCATGGCCTCTTCGCCACGGACCAGGAAGGCGGCCTGGCGCTCGACGATCACCCGCGCGGTGCGCAGCAGGGTGTCATAGCGCATCGACAGGCCGCGGCTGAACCAGCGCGCCTCCTGCAGCATTTCGCGCAGTGCCGGGGCGGCGTCGCTGGTCTCGACCAGGGCCTGTTCGTACTGGCTGTTGATCGACACGCGGCGGCTGGTGGCCGGGTTCAGTGCGACCTTCCACTGCCCATCAGCGTGCCAGGCGACCACGTCCGGCACCACCACGGCGTTGCGTTCGGGCAGCAGGCTGTCGCCGGGGCGCGGCTGCAGCGATAGGATCAGGCGCACCGCCTCGCGCACGTCGTCGATCTCGGCGTCGTGCTGGCGGGCGAGGGCGGGGTAGTCGTGGGCCGCGAGCGCGTCGAGCGCGCCATCGAGAATGCGTGCCGCCAGGTGGCGGGCCGGCACCACGCCATGCAGGCTGCGCAGCTGCGCCTGCAGGCCTTCGCGCAGGTCCTGCGCGGCCATGCCGGCGGGCTCGCCATGCAGCAGCTGCTGGCGGATGGCTTCCACGCCGTCGGCAGCGATGTCGAACTGGGCGCTGGCCAGCAGCTGCAGCTGGGCCAGCGGCGCCTGCAGGTAGCCGGCTTCATCGCAGTGGTCCAGCCAGAACGCGGCCACCGCCAGCTGGCGGTCGTCCATGTCCAGCGCCAGGCGCTGCAGCACGCGCAGCTGCGGGTCGGTCGACTCGCCAGCGGCGATGCGTGCCATGCGGTCGTCATCACCGTCCTGCCAACTGGCGCCGGCCACGTCCCACATCGACGGCTCGGGCAGCTCGTCGAAGGCGGCGGTGTCGAGGGTGGTGGCACTCGCTTCGGTGGCGTCGGCAGCGGGCGCTTCGGCCTCCTCGATCTCCAGCAGCGGGTTGGAGTCCAGCAGGCGCTGGATTTCCTGCTCCAGGTGCAGGCCATCGAGCTGCAACAGTCGGATCGACTGCAGCAGTTGCGGGGTGAGGTGGAGTTGCTGGCCCAGCTGGGTCGAGAGTGCAGCCTTCATCGTGGTTCCCCGGCACCGCTCCCCGGCGCCTTGTGGAACGCATCTTGCTTTTGATCCGGCGGGGGCGGAATCGGGGGGTTCCTGATGCATTTCGTGGAACTCCCGACAGGGTGTAGGGGAATTCCCTACACCGACGCGGGAAATTGACGAAATGCGCCGCCAAGTCATTGATTTGTGGTGGAGAAGCCGCTGGGCGCGCGGCGGTCGGGGCACGGATTCCTGTCAGGGAATGTCGGGGTGACGGGATGTCGTCGCCAACGCAGGGTGTCGCGGGGTCAGATCCGTCTCCGCGGGAAAGGGATCTGACCCCGATACCGGCGCCTACTCGAGCTCGTGCTGATGGCGTGCGGCCAGCAGCAGCAGGTCATTGGCGCGGCGGCAGCCCAGCGATTCCATCATCCGCGCGCGGTGGGTCTCCACCGTCTTGACGCTGATGCCGAGATCGGCGGCGATTTCCTTGTTGCTCTCGCCCTTGCCGATGCGGCGCAGGATCTCACGCTGCCGTGGTGAGAGTGCGGCGATGCCGGTGGGTTTCTCGCGGCCCAGCATCGGCGCCAGCATCTTGGCCGAGATCTGCGGGCTCAGGAACACCTGGCCGGCGTGCGCGGCCCGCAGTGCCAGTTCCAGTTCCTGCGGTGCGGCGTCCTTCACCACGAACCCGACCGCGCCACGATCCAGTGCATCGCGCACGTGGGCGGCATCGTCGTGCATGGTCATCATCACCACCCGGGTACCGGGGGCACGCAGGCGGATGTCGCTGAGCGCTTCCAGGCCGGTGCGGCCCGGCAGCGAGAGGTCCATCAGCACCACATCCGGTGCGTGCTGCAGGGACAGTTGCAGTGCCTGTTCGGCGTTGCTGGCCTCGGCCACGAGCTGCACGTCGGCAAACCCCTGCAGCAGCCGCGCCAGGCCGGCGCGGACAAGGGTGTGATCGTCGACGATGAGAACTCGCACAGGCACGCAGCAGATCCGTGTAGGGGCATCCACCTTAACTTAGCTGAACGGGCGCGCCAAGGGTCGGCCGTACAGCGCCAAGGGGGCGGGTTTCAGCGTGCGCGGCGTGCCTCGGCCACCTGGCGGCGGTGCAGGCGGAACAGGTGCCGCTCCATCGCCATCTCCAGGCCATCACCCAAACGCTGGAAGCGCAGCCACAGGAAGTGCCCGCCGCTACCGTCGGCGGCTTCTGCGACGACCTCCACCGGCAGGTCGATGTGGTCGGGCAGCCAGTCGCTGGGCTGCAGGCGCACCACGCCGGCCTGGCCGGGGCTTGCACCGCTGCGCGGACCCAGCTGCAGGCGGATGCCGCGCCGCGACCAGCGCACCGGTCGCAGGGTCAGCTCCTGGCCCTGCTGGCGTACCAGCCGGCCAAGCAGCACCATCGCCAGGTCCAGCTTGGCTTCCAGCCGCTGCAACTGCAGGCTGGCTTCGTTGCGTTCGTCGTGCTCGTCGCCGCGGCTGTCCTCGACCAGTGCCAGGCTGCGCAGCAGGCCTTCGGCGCTGCTGGTGCGGCCGGCCGCGCTGCCCGCCTGGAACTCGGCCGGCAGGGCCAGTTCGCAGCTGAGCGTCTCGTCGAACAGCTCGCTTTCGGCCGGGTGATGCAGCGAGGTGGTCGGCAGCGAGGTCATGCCAGCGATTCTGCCTGCAGATAGGCATGCGCCGCGCGAAGGGAGCGCTGGCCGTCGTTCATCAGTGCGGCCACGGCATCACGGCGCTGGCGCAGCAGGCCGAGCAGACTCTGCTGGCGCTCGAACAGGGCGCTCAGCGGCGCGTGGTCCGCAGCGGTCAGCGGCTGGCTGAGCAGGGCGTGCAGGGTGCTGTCGTGGCCGTCGAGCAGGCTGTCGGCCTGGTCGAGGGAGTCTTCGCCCAAGGCTCTCTCGAAGGCATCCAGCTGCGCATGCAGTTCCTGCAGGCTCATGGCGCCACCGCGGCCGGGCGGCGCTGTTCGTGCGGGATCGCGTTCCAGGCGCTGTCGATCTCGCCCAGCAGCTGCAGCGATTCATCCAGCGCGGCACGGTCGTTGTGCAGGTTGGCCTCGGTCAGGCGCTGCAGCACGTAGTCGTACAGCGCCGACAGATTTCCGGCGATCTCGCCACCGGCCTCATGGTCCAGCGAGCCGTTGAGGTGGCCGACGATCGCGCAGACTTCGCCGATCGCCTTGCCCTTGCCGGCCTGGTCACCGCGTTCAAGGCTGGCCAGGGCGCGGCGCACGCGCTCCAGCGCGCCGGCCAGCAGCATCGCCACCAGCTTGTGTGGATCGGCATCGGCGACCGCACTGGTCACCCCCACCTGGCGGTACTGCTCGGCATATTGACGGCTGGAACCGTACATTCGTGATTCTCCTTGCGCGGGGTGCCGTCGGGTGATCGCGGGGACCGGTGCCGACGGCGCGGCGATGATTGCTGTTGCGTCCGTTATCGGTGCATTGCGCGGCAAACTTGAGTGCCGTGCATGTTCCGTCAGCGGTTCAACTGGGCCAGCTGCTGCTGCAGCGCGGTGTTGCTCTGCTGCAGCTTGCCCATCAGGCTGTCCAGCGCCAGGAACTGCTTCTTGTAGCGCTCTTCCACGCTCTTCATGCGCGTGTCGAGGTCCTTGCGGCGCTTGTCGATGTTGTCCAGCGTGGTGTTCAGGCCCTTGGTGCGGGCAACGAAGGCGCCTTCCTTGCCGACCGTGGTGCTGACATAGCCGTCGACCAGCGTGTACAGCTTGCCGGCACCGCCGGTATCACCGGTGATCGCCTGGCGCATCTTCTCCGGCTGGCTGGCCAGTGCGGCGGCGAACTTGGTGGTGTCCAGGATCAGCGTGCCGTCGGCATTGGGATAGCCACGGGTATCCAGGCCGATCGCCTTGGCATCGAGCTTGTCACCGGCCAGGTCCTTGAGCACGCTCGACATCACCGAGCGCAGCTGGCTGGTGGCGCCGCGCATCTGCGCATCGCCGGTCAGCGTGGAGGCTTCCTTGGTCTTGGCGTCGTACTTGGTTTCGGTGTTGATCGCCGCCAGTGCAGCGTTGTAGGCGGTGACGAACTCCTGCATCACCTTGGTGGCTGCCGCAGTGTCCGTGCTGATGGTCACCGTGCTGGTGCCCGGCATCTTCAGGTTCAGGGTCAGGCCCGGAACCGCATCGGCCACGGTGTTGCTGGCGCTGACGACCTTCACACCATCGATGGTCAGCTCGGCGTCGGCGGCGGCGGTGTTCTGCTTGAGGCTGTTGACCAGGCCGCCCAGTTTGGCGTCGCTGCCGGCGTATTCGAGCTTGATCGCGTTGGCGGCACCGGTCTTCTCCTGGGCGATCGACAGGTACTGGTTGTCGCCGGAGCTGATCAGGGTGGCCTGCACGCCTTCCTTGCGGCCGGCCGCATCGATCTTGTTGCGGATGGTGGTCAGCGTGTCGCCGTCCTCCACCTCCACGTTCATGGTCTTGGCCTTGTCGCCCACGCCAACGGTCAGCGTCAAGGTTCCGGCAGCAAACGTGTCAGTCTTGGGTACCGAGGTATCGGCGATCAGTTTGTGCGCTGTCGCCAGCGAGGTGACATTGACCACGTGCGTGCCGTTGGAGGCCGCAGCCTTGGTGGTGCCAACGTCATACAGCGCGACCGACGCCGTCAGGATCTCGTCGGTGCCCTTGTCGCCGCCCTTGCTGGCGGTCACCGTGCGCGTGTCGAACGCCGTGGTGGCCTTCAGTGCGGTCAGCGCCGTCTTCAGCTTGTCGAAGGCAGAGGTGATGGTGCCGATCGACGACAACTGCATCTTGGCCTTGGACTGCTGCAGGTTCAGCGCATTGTCGGCGGGCTTGCGGTCAGCTGCGACCAGCTGGTTGACGATGCTGGAAATATCCAGTCCCGAGCCAATGCCACCGTATCCAAAGTCTGCCACGTCGTTTCTCCTGGTATCCGGGCCCGGCCGTAGTGCGGTGGCCCGTCGTCAACGAAAATAGCGGCCTGCGCCGCTGGGTCTTGAGGACTTCGTCGATGCACGTGCCGTGCCAATCGCCTGGCGCGGGTTCTGGCACGCGGGTTGCAGGAGGGCTGGGGCAGGGTGCGGGTAGGTTCACCGCGGGCTGCCGGGAGTCTGCAAAAAGCCCTCCCCCAATGCAGGGGAGGGATCAGGCTACTGACAATCGGGGGGAGACGAAGCCGCCCGGTACGTACAGTCAAAGGTACAGCGCTGAAAGAGAGGTCCGCAGGAGCGGGCGATGCCAAGCCGGTTCGGGAGTGATCCCGGGCCGGGCATGGCCCGCGCCTTCGTGCATCGTGGCTTCCCGGTTGCCGCTACCGTCGGTTCGACCCGACGGTAGCGGCGCCTTCTTGCCGTGGATCAGCGCAGCAGGCTGAGCACGCCCTGCGGCACCTGGTTGGCCTGGGCCAGCATGGCCGTACCGGCCTGCTGCAGGATCTGGGTGCGGGTCAGTTCGGCGGTTTCCTTGGCGAAGTCGGTGTCCTTGATGCGGCTGCGCGACGCCGACAGGTTTTCCGACGAGGTCTGCAGGTTGGCCACGACCGAGGTGAAGCGGTTCTGGATCGCACCGAGGTCGGCGCGGGTGCTGTTGATCGCACCCAGGGCCTTGTCGACCACTTCCAGCGCCTGCTGGGCGCCGAGCACGGTGCTCACGTCCAGCTTCTGCACGTTGGCCGAGGTATCGGTGCCGGCAGTGTAGGCGCCCGCAGCTGCCGCGGTGCCCCAGGTCTTGGCGGTCGCGTCGTAGTCGCTGCGCATCAGGGCGATATCGGCGGCGGCGACAGCCTTGCCTTCCTTCACCGAGCTCAGCTTCAGGGTGCCGTCGGCATTGGCTTCGGCGTAGATGCCGGCCTCGCCGATCTTGGCGTTGATGGCGGTGGCGACGGCCTTGGAGGCGTCGGCCGTGGTGGCGCCGGCCTTCACTTCAACCGTGCCGATGTCCACGCCCATCACGGTGCCGGAGAAACGGGCGCCGTCGGTGCTGGCAGCCAGGGCAGCGGTCGCGCCGGTGGCGAAGGTCGAGGTGCCCAGCGAGCCGGCCTTGGCATCGATGGTCTTGTCGATGGCGATGGCCTGGCCGGCATTGGCGCCGACCTGGAACAGCTGGCTGGAGAAGGTGCCGTCCAGCAGCTTGGTGCCGTTGAAGTCCGACTGCTTGGCGACGCGGTCGATTTCCGAGACCAGCTGGGTCACTTCGGCCTGCAGCGCCTTGCGGTCGCTGGCCGAGTTGGTGGCGTTGGAGGCCTGCACCGACAGCTCGCGGACGCGCTGCAGGTTGTTGCCGATTTCGGTCAGCGAACCTTCGGCGACCTGGGCCAGCGAGATGCCGTCGTTGGCATTGCGGATGGCGACGTCGGTACCGCGGATCTGGGTGCCGAAGCGCTCGGAGATCGCCAGGCCGGCGGCGTCGTCCTTGGCGCTGTTGATGCGCGAACCGGAGGACAGGCGCTGGATGGTGGTAGCCAGCGAGCTGCCGCTGGTGCTCAGGTTGCGCTGAGCATTCAGGGACATCGTATTGGTGTTGATGACTTGTGCCATGGTGCTTTTCCTTTGGCGAAGGTGGAACGTGTTTCAGGATCCGGGCGCCGCGTCATGCGGCGCCCGGAGGTCGATCAGCGAGCGGATCAGCGCAGCAGGCTGAGCACGCCCTGCGGCACCTGGTTGGCCTGGGCCAGCATGGCCGTACCGGCCTGCTGCAGGATCTGGGTGCGGGTCAGTTCGGCGGTTTCCTTGGCGAAGTCGGTGTCCTTGATGCGGCTGCGCGACGCCGACAGGTTTTCCGACGAGGTCTGCAGGTTGGCCACGACCGAGGTGAAGCGGTTCTGGATCGCACCGAGGTCGGCGCGGGTGCTGTTGATCGCACCCAGGGCCTTGTCGACGATTTCCATCGCCTGCTGGGCACCCTTCACGGTGCTGACGTCCAGGTCGCTGGCGTACTTGGCGGCCGGCGCGGCCGTCGAGGCGGTGAAGGTCGGCGCGGTAGCGCCGGTCCAGGTGCCCGGGGTCGCGGTGATGGCCTTGAACGAGCCATCGGCGTTGACGCTGTCCTTGACCGAGGTCAGGGTCACGCCAGCGGTGCCGTTCACTTCCGCGAACACGCCGGTCTCGCCGATCTTGGCGTTGATCGCGGTCACCAGTGCTTCACGCGAGGCCTTGCCGGTGGCAGCGGCGTCGGCGCCCTGCTTGACCGAGACATCGGCAATGGCAACGCCATTGATCTGCAGGCCGCTGGTGCTGAAATCAGCGTTGGTGCCCGGGTCGGCCAGGGCCAGCGCGTTGGTGTCGAACTTGGCGCCGCCCAGGGCGTTGGCCTTGGCATCGATGGTCTTGTCGATGGCGATGGCCTGGCCGGCGTTGGCACCGACCTGGAACAGCTGGCTGGAGAACGAACCGTCCAGCAGCTTGGTGCCGTTGAAGTCCGACTGCTTGGCGACGCGGTCGATTTCCGAGACCAGCTGGGTCACTTCGGCCTGCAGCGCCTTGCGGTCGCTGGCCGAGTTGGTGGCGTTGGAGGCCTGCACCGACAGCTCGCGGACGCGCTGCAGGTTGTTGCCGATTTCGGTCAGCGAACCTTCGGCGACCTGGGCCAGCGAGATACCGTCGTTGGCATTGCGGATGGCGACGTCGGTACCGCGGATCTGCGTGCCGAAGCGCTCGGAGATCGCCAGGCCGGCGGCGTCGTCCTTGGCGCTGTTGATGCGCGAACCGGAGGACAGGCGCTGGATGGTGGTAGCCAGCGAGCTGCCGCTGGTGCTCAGGTTACGCTGAGCATTCAACGACATCGTATTGGTGTTGATGACTTGTGCCATGAGGAGAGGTCCTTGAGCGGTTGCACGTGAGTTGGGTTAGACGCCCCCGACGTGCCCCGGGGGCGGCTCATGTCAGCGCTGCAACAGGCTGAGCACGTTCTGCGGTACCTGGTTGGCCTGGGCCAGCATGGCCGTACCGGCCTGCTGCAGGATCTGGGTGCGGGTCAGTTCGGCGGTTTCCTTGGCGAAGTCGGTATCGCGGATGCGGCTGCGCGACGCGGACAGGTCCTCCGAGGAGGTCTGCAGGTTGGCCACCACCGAGGTGAAGCGGTTCTGGATCGCGCCGAGGTCGGCGCGGACGCTGTTGACCGATTCCAGGGCCTTGTCGACGATCGACATCGCCTTCTGTGCGCCTTCGACGGTAGTGACGTTCAGGTCCTTGACGAAGCTGGCCGCTGCACCGGTCAGGGTGCCGCCGTTGGTGCTGGTCTCGGTCAGGCCCAGGCCGGCGAGGGTCGCGGCGGTGGCGCCGGCCGGCGGAGTCGCCGCGCTGACACCCAGCGCGAAGGTCTGGCCATCCTTGACCGAGGCCAGGCTGACGACGCCGGCATTGACCGAGGCAACCACGCCGGTTTCGCCCAGCTTGTTGTTGATCGCCGCGGCGGTGGCCGAGGTGATCGATTCGCCGGCCTTCACCGTGAAGTCGCTGATGGTGACCGTGGTGGCGGTGCCGCCCGGCGGGGTCACCGAGACCTGCAGGCCGGAGTAGGTGGTGTCGGCCGTCGCCTTGTCCACCGCCAGTGCGGTGCCGGTATAACCGTTGGCGAAAGTGGCCGCGCCCAGCGAATCGGCCTTGGCGTTGACCACGCTGTTGATGGCGATGGCCTGGCCGGCGTTGGCACCCACCTGGAACAGCTGGCTGGTGAAGCTGCCGTCCAGCAGCTTGGTGCCGTTGAAGTCGGCCTGCTTGGCGACGCGGTCGATCTCGCTGACCAGCTGGGTCACTTCAGCCTGCAGGGCCTTGCGGTCGCTGGCCGAGTTGGTGGCATTGGAGGCCTGCACACCCAGTTCGCGGATGCGCTGCAGGTTGTTGCCGACTTCGTTCAGCGAACCTTCGGCGACCTGGGCCAGCGAGATGCCGTCGTTGGCGTTGCGGATGGCCACGTCCAGACCGCGGATCTGGGTGGTGAAGCGCTCGCTGATGGCCAGGCCGGCCGCGTCGTCCTTCGCGCTGTTGATGCGCAGGCCGGACGAGAGGCGCTGGATGGTGGTGGCGAGCGAGCTGCCGCTGGTGCTCAGGTTGCGCTGAGCGTTGAGCGACATCGTATTGGTGTTGATTACCTGTGCCATGGGGTCGTCTCCTCTTATATGGAACCCGTTGGTGAATGAAACGAAGCGCCGCCTGTTTTTTTGTGTGGCTGTGTGCTTCGCCGTTGCCAAATGAATAACGGCGCTTTGTCAACAACCTTTAGCCGTGAATTCCGTTGAAGCCAGAATTCGTTGCCTGAAGCTGTTTTCCCGGGGTTTTCAGCCCTGTTGCCAGGGTGGAAGCGGCCCCGGGAGGGGCGGTCGGGCAGGGCCTGACCAGCGCTGATGAAGGTATCGGCGGGGTCGGGCCGGGCTTGATGGAGAATCACGGAAAATCGGGCGGCGACGGCCAGGTGGCCGCGCAGCGGCGGGCAGGCGCGCAAACGAAAAAGGCCGCGATGCAGGGCATCGCGGCCTTTCGGGACTGACTCGGGCGGCGCGTCAGCGCAGCTTGTTGAACAGCGACATCGACTGCATCTGCGAGAAGATCGTCTGCGCCGCCTGCAGCGCGGTGCTCTGCAGCTGGTACTGGCTCAGCGCATCGGCGTAATCCAGGTCGCGCATCTGCGACAGCGTGGTCTTCAGGGTCACGCCATTGGCCTCGCGCATGTCGGCGGCATTGTCCAGCGCCTTCAACTGCGCACCGCCTGCGGCACGCGAATCGATCATCCGCTCGGAAGCGCGCGCCACGTCGCGCAGTGCGCTCTGCAGCTGGTTCTGCTGCGCAGTCATCTGCGCGGTGGTACCGGTGTCGGCACCCAGCGCCGCCACCAGGTTGTCCATGGTGGAGAAGATGTCGCGGCTGCTCGCGGCCTGTACGCTGAAGCTGTCGCCCGCTGCCGGTGCGCCGGTGATGCGCAGGCGCACACCGTTCACTTCCAGATCGTCGCCGGCCTTGTAGGTGCCGGTTCCGGTCACGTTGCCCGCACCGTCCACCACCTCGTATTGGTTGCCAGTGGTGAAGCGCACGCTGAAGCCCTGGCCGTTCCAGCTGTCGCTGCCGTCGCGGGTGATGTTGGTCAGCACGCCGTTGCCGGTGTTGCCGGCCGCGGCGCTGCCGTCGACGAAGCCATCGCCGGTGGGAATGCGCATGAAGATCTCGCTGCCGGGCAGCGCGTCCTTCACGTAGGTATCCGGACCGACTTCGACCTGGCGCTGGGTCTGGTCGCCACGGTAGACCACTTTGCCGTTGATCTTGGCAAACGGCGGGTCGCCGTCGTTGGTGCCACCGAACACGTAGCGGCCGGTGCCATCATCGGCGTTGGCCAGCGACAGCAGGCCGTCGCGGATCTGGTTGACCTCGGTGATCAGCGTCTTCTTGTCCGCCGCGCTCAGCGCCGGATTGCTGGCCTGGATGGTCAGATCGTTGACGCGTGCCATCAGGTCGTTGACCTGTGCCAGGGTGTTTTCCTGCACGCCCAGGCGGTTCTGCACGTTGCCGGCATTGAGCTTCATGCGGTCCAGTGCAGCCAGGCTGCGGTCAAGGCCGACCGCGGTGCCGGCGGCAACCGGATCGTCCTTGGCGCTGACGATCTTGCTGCCGGTGGCGATCTGCTGCTCCAGGTGGCTGAGCTTGGCCTGCTTGGCCATCATCAGCGACACCGACTGGTTGAACATCATGCTGGTGGAGATGCGGCTGCTCATCGGCGGACGGCTCCCAGGATGGTCTGGAACATGCTGTCGGCGGTCGAGATCAGCTGCGAGGCGGCCTGGTAGGCCTGCTGCAGGCGCAGCATGTCCGCCGCTTCCTCGTCCAGGTTCACGCCGGAGACTTCGTCGCGGGCTTCCTGCGCCTTGTCATTGATCACCAGCTGCGCGTCGAGCGAGTACTCGGCCGAGCGGGCGGCGGCGCCGACCTGGGTGGTCAGGCCACCCAGCGCGCCGTTCAGTGTCACCGTTCCGGCGTTGAACGCCTTCGCGCTTTCCACCTTGGCCATCTTCGACGCGTTGCTGTTGTCCGACGAACCGGCCGGGGTCGGGGTGATGTTGAAGGTATCGCCCACCTTCGGTGCACCGTCCAGCACGAAGCTCCAGCCGTTGGCGCTGATGGTCTGGCCGGGCGTGTAGGTCTGCGGCGGCCCACCGTCGATGGTGTAGGTGGTGGCCGAGGTGAACACGATCGCCGACGGATTGCGCAGGTTGGCGTTGGTCGAATCGGTGACGGTGACACCGCTCAGCTTGCCGGTACCGGTGTTGGCGGTGGCGGCCGCGCCCTTCACCGCTGCAGCGGCGGCGATGCGCGACGGATCGGTGATTGCCACTTCCATGCTGCCGGCCACGCCCGCGGTCGGCTGCAGCAGGAAGCGGTCATTTGCAGCCGGCGTACCGCCGACGACCAGCTTGACGCCGTTGATCACCAGCGGATCGGCGGCGGTGCCGGTGCCGGTCAGCGGGATGCTGGCGCCGGTGTCGGCGCGGCTGGCCTTCCAGTTGGTGCCATCGAACTGCAGCACCACGTTCTGCGCGTCCAGCTTGCCCAGGTCGCCGTAGGTTGCGCTGAGGCTGGCGGTGCCGGTATTGCTGTTGTTGCCGGTGACGCGCGGGTTGCCGATGGTGAAGAAGTCCCCGCCCAGCTGGCCATACAGGTCCACGCCCTGGTGGTGCGCCTGGTTGAAGCTCTCGGCCAGGCCCACCGCCAGCTTGCCCAGTTCAGCCTGGGCAGGGGTCAGCACGGTGTCGCGGAATTCCAGCAGGCCACCGATCTGGCCGCCGACCGCCTTCGGGTCGAGGCGGATGGTGTTGCCCTGGGTCTCCAGCGCCAACTGCAGGCGCTCGGGCTGGTACGGGTCGGCCACGGTGGTGACCTTGGTCGCCGTGGTACCCACCACCAGCGCGTTGCCGCCGGCGGTGTAGACATTCATGATGCCGCCGTCCTGGATCACCGCCGTGCCACCGGTGTAGCCGATCAGCTGGGTGATCAGCTGGTCGCGGCGGTCGAGCAGATCGGGCGCCGCGGTGGCGACGTTGGTGCCGATGGCGCCGTTGATCTGCGCGATTTCCTGCGCCAGGCGGTTGACCTCGGTGGCACCGGCCAGCAGGCCGTTGTTGACCTCGCTGTTGAGGTTGTTCAAGTGCGTGTTGAGCTGCACGAAGCGGTTGGCCAACGCCTTGCCGCCGTCGAGCATGTTCTGGCGGTCGGCGGTGCCGGCCGCGTTGGACGACAGGCCACTGACCGAATCGAAGAAGTTCGACCAGACGCCGGCCACATTGGTGGCCGCATCGGAGAACAGCGCGTTGACCCGGTCGGCCATGCCCGAAAGCTGTTTCAGGCGCGCCAGTTCACCGCTGCTGTCGAGCAGGCGCGAGATCGCCAGCTGGTCGGCAGTGCGGCGGATGTCAGTGATCCGGGTGCCGTTGCCGACCGTGCCATAGCCGTAGTTCTGCGGGTCGGCGGTAGCGAAGTTGACCTTCTGCCGGCTGTAGCCGGGCGTATTGAGGTTGGCCACGTTGTGGCTGGTGGTCGCCAACGCACGCTGGAAGGCGAGCAGGGCACCGGTACCGGTGGAAAGTACGCTGGACATGGGGTTCCTCAACGACGGGTGATACCCAGCGCCGCGGTCGCGGTGCTGGCGAAGGTCTGGCCAAGGCGCGCGCCGGCGTCGGTCACGGCCGCTACGGCACGCTCGATGGTCGGGCCGCCGGCGATCGCGGCGATCTTGGCCGCATAGCGCGGGTCGGTGGCATAGCCGGCGCGCTGCAGGCCACGGGCGAAGCCCTGCACGTCGGTGCCGGCCTGCAGGGCCTGCTGGTAGCGCGGGCTGGTCTTCAGCAGGCGCACGTAGTCGGCGAAGCTTTCGGCCGGCGAGCTGTAGGCGCGGAAGCTGGCGGTTTCGTTGCGGCGTACGCCATCCACGTATTCGTGGGTGCCGGCTTCAACGCGCTGGCCGCTCCAGCCGGTGGCCTTGATGCCGAACAGATTGTGCGAGGTACTGCCGTCGGACTGGCGGATGTGGCGCTTGCCCCAGCCGGTTTCCAACGCGGCCTGGGCGACCAGCGCACGGGCATCCACGCCCAGTTCCCTGGCCGCGCTCTGCGCGTGCTGCCAGATGCTGGCGACGAAACCTTCCGGCGTGTGCGGCCCCAGCTGGGCCACGGCGGTGCGGGTAGCCATCGCATCGGCTTGGCTCATGGCCGTACCGCGGTTACTGGCCGTCGCCGACCACTGGTCGTTGTTGGTGGACCAGTCCTCGCCCTGCAGGTTGCCGATGTACGGATCCTCGGTGCCCAGCGAGCGGTGCAGGCTGCTGCTTTCGCGACCGGCGATCAGGTCCAGTGCCTGTTCCATCGGTGCCAGCGCGGCCTGCGCGCCGTGCTGTGCGCCGGCCGCCATCTGCTGCAGCATGCGCACGGCCTGGCTGCCATCTTCCAACGGCAGCGACGGTGCCGGCTTGTCCGGCGCGTTGAGCTGGTATGCGCGGCTGGCCTTGGCCGGATCCACGCGGGTATCCAGCGCGGGGCCGTCGGCGGCCTGGCCGGACAGCTGGCGGCTGATCATGCCGGACAGGCCCAGCCCCTTGCCGCGGGTCATCGCCTCGGCGATCTTCTGGTCGTACATGTCGCGGAACATCTTGTTCTCGCCGGGAAACAGCGAGTCGCCGAAACTGGCATCACGCATGCTTTTGACCAGCATCTGTGCGAACTGGCCTTCCAGCTGGCGTGCGACCTTGTCGATCTTCGCCGGGTCGTTCTGCTGCGCCGGGTGCAGGTCGAATGCGGGATTGATGCGCATGTCAGATCACCTCGAGCTCGGCACTCAATGCGCCGGCCTGCTTCAGGGCTTCCAGGATCGCGATCAGGTCGCCCGGCGCCGCGCCCACGGCGTTCACCGCGTGCACGATCTCGTCCAGGGTGGTGCCGCCGCTGAACTTGAACATGCGGCTGCCGTCGTTGGTGGCGGTGATGGTCGACTGTGGGCTGGCCACGGTACGGCCACCGGACAGGGCATTGGGTTGGCTGACGTTGGTGTTCTCCTGGATCGTCACCGTCAGCGAACCATGCGAGATCGCGGCAGGGCCGACCCGCACCTGCTGGCCGATGACCACGGTGCCGGTGCGGGAATTGACCACGACCTTGGCCGGGGCGCTGCCCGGGGTCAGCTCCAGATTCTCGATGCGGGCCAGCAGACCGATGCGTGCGCCCGGATCGGTCGGCGCAGTCACGGCCACGGTCACGCCGTCGACCGCACGCGCGGCGCCTTCGCCGAACGCGTTGTTGAGTGCGGCGACCATGCGCGAAACGGTGGTGAAATCGTTGTTGTGCAGGTTCAGCGTGATGTCGCCGCCATTGGCCAGCGGGTCGGGCAGGGCACGCTCGACCGTGGCGCCATTGGGAATGCGGCCCACGCTCGGTACGTTCACCGAAACCCGCGAACCATCCTTGCCCTGCGCACCAAAGCCGCCGACGATCAGGTTGCCCTGCGCGATCGCATAGATCTGGCCGTCGGCGCCGCGCAGCGGGGCCATCAGCAGCGAGCCGCCGCGCAGCGAGACGGCGTTGCCGATCGACGACACGGTGATGTCGATCGGCTGGCCCGGCTTGGCGAACGGCGGCAGCTCGGCATGGATCGCGACGGCCGCAACATTCTTCAGCTGCGGATTGACGTTGGCCGGTACGTTCACGCCCAGCTCGCCGAGCAGGTTCTTCAGGCTCTGCACGGTGAAGGGCGCCTGGCTGGTGCGGTCGCCGCTGCCATCCAGGCCGACCACCAGGCCGTAGCCCACCAGGGCGTTACCACGCACGCCGCCGACCTGGGCCAGGTCCTTGATGCGCTCGGCGCTGGCCGGGGCTGCCACGACCAGCAGCATCAGCGCGACGAACGACGCCACGCGGCGCTGCCAGGAAGAAGAGGGGAGGAGTTTCATGGCCATACTCAGAACGGCGTCAGGCCGGAATTGAAGAAGCGGCTCAGCCAGCCCATCGCGTTGGACTGCGCGACCGGGCCGCGGCCGCCGTAGACGATGCGGGCTTCGGCCACGCGGCTGGAAGGAATGGTGTTGTCCTGGCTGATGTCGCCCGGGCGCACGATGCCCTGCACCTGTACCAGTTCATCACCCTGGTTCAGTCGCAGGTTCTTCTGCCCCTGTACCACCAGGTTGCCATTGGGCAGGCGCTGGATCACCGTGACGGTGACACTGCCCTGCAGGCGGTTGCTCTGCGCGCTGTTGCCCTTGCCGGTGAAGTCACGCGCGCCCTTGGCCGTCGCACTGAGGATGTCCTTGCCGCCCAGGGTGACCGGCGCACCGAGGATGGACGGCGTGCCCAGGCTCAGGTTGGATTCCTTGTTGGTGGCCGTGTTGGCGCTGGTCTGCGCGGTGGTGTTTTCCAGCAGGGTGATGGTCAGCAGGTCGCCGACATCGCGTGCGCGGCGGTCCGAGTACAGCTGCAGGGTCGGGCCGGCAGCGTAGATCGCACCGGCGGTCGGCGCGGCCTGCGGCGGCATGATCGGCTGGATCGGTGCCATCGCCGCGTAGGGGCGCACGTCGCCGGCGATCACGCAGCCACCGAGCAGGGCGACCACGGCGCAGGCGAGGGCAGTGCGGGTGAATCTGGAAATGGGCGACATGGCGGTTTCCCGGTTGGGCCGGTCAGAGCTTGTTGTTGAGATATCCGAGCATCGAATCGGTGGTGGAGATTGCCTTGGCGTTCATTTCGTAGGCGCGCTGGGTTTCGATCATCGACACCAGCTCTTCGACCACATTGACGTTGCTGCCTTCCAGCGCGCCCTGCACCACGGTGCCGAGGCCGTTGAGCCCGGGATTGCCGTTCTGTGCCGGACCGGAAGCGGTGGTTTCCAGGAACAGGTTCTCGCCGCGTGCCTGCAGGCCGGCCGGATTGACGAAGTCGGTCAGGGTCAGCGCACCCACTTCCACTGACGCCGCGCCGTCGGCCATCTTCACGCTGATGGTGCCGTCGGTACCGATGGTCACCGACTGCGCGCCCTCGGGAATCTGGATGCCCGGCTGCACCGGGTAGCCGCTGTTGGTGACCAGCTCGCTGTCCTGGTTGATCTTGAACGAGCCATCACGGGTGTAGGCCGAGCTGCCGTCGGGCATCTGCACTTCGAAGAAGCCGCGGCCGTTGACCATCACGTCCAGCGCACGGCCGGTCTGCTGCTGGCCACCCTGCTCGAAATTCTTGGCGGTGGCGACCACGCGTACACCGGTACCCAGCTGCAGGCCGGTCGGCAGCTGGGTCTGCGCCGACGAAGAGCCGCCGGGCTGGCGTACCTGCTGGTACAGCAGGTCCTCGAAGCTGGCACGGTCCTGCTTGAAGCCGGTGGTGTTGGTGTTGGCGAGGTTGTTGGAAACCACCGACATGCGCATCTGCTGCGCATCCAGTCCGGTTTTCGCGATCCACAATGCCTGGTTCATCTTCGGTGTCCTGTCTGGGTAAAGCCGGCCGCGCGATGCGGCCCTTGGTAACGGGTGTGCAAGCGGTGTGCCAGCGCCGCGCCCGGGCGGCGCCGGAATTCCGTCAGCTGCCCAGGCGCAGCAGGTTGTTGGCACTGCGCGCGTTGTCGTCGCCGTGCTTGATCACCTGCACCTGCATTTCGTACTGGCGCTGCAGCTGGATCATCTGCACCAGTGCACCGGCGGCATCGACGTTGCTGCCTTCCAGCTGGCCGCTGTGCACGGCCGTGCCCTGTGCCGGTGCGAACGGCTGCAGTGGGTCGGTGTTGCGGAACAGGCCATCCAGGCCACGCTCGAGGCGCTCGTCCGGCGCCTGTACCACCTTGATCCGGCCGATCTGCGCCATGGTCTGCGGGCCTTCGCCCTGCGGGATGATCGAGAGCGTGCCGTCGGCACCGATTTCCATCGCCTGGTAGGGCGGAATGGCGATCGGGTTGTTGTTGTCATCCAGTACCGGACGGCCGCTGGAGGTCACCAGCTGGCCGTTCGGGGTGACCGACAATGCAGCGCCGCGCGTGTACGCCTCACTGCCGTCGCTGGACTGCACGGCCAGCCAGGTGCCGGTCTGCAGGGACAGATCCAGCGGCTTGCCGGTGATGTGCTGCGAGCCGGGCGTACGGTTGAAGCCGGCGTCGACGTGCAGCGCATCCACCCGCGAGGCAAAGCCCGGGCCCTTGATCGGGAAGGCTTCGGTGTTGGCCAGCGCTTCCTTGAAGCCAGGGGTGTCCGAGTTGGCGAGGTTGTGGCTGAGCGTTCCCTGCGCCTGCAGGGAGGCGCGGGCACCGGTCATCGCCACGTAAAGAGCTTTATCCATGCGGGGAGTTCCGTGACAGGGTCAGCAGCTCATCAACGGATGTTGATGACGGTCTGGGTGATCTGGTCCTGCGTGGTGATCATCTGCGCGTTGGCCTGGAAGTTGCGCTGCGCGGTGATCATGTTGACCAGTTGCTCGGTGAGATCGACGGTGGACGCTTCCAGCGAGCCGGCCTGGATCTTGCCGAGGTTGGAGGTGTCCGGCATGCCGGTGCGCGGCGTGCCCGATTCGAAGGTCTCCACCCACAGGTTGTTGCCCTTCGATTCCAGGCCCTGCGTGTTGTTGAAGGTGGTCAGGGCGACCTGGCCCAGTGGCTTGTCGTCGCCGTTGGAATAGCGGGCGTAGACCACGCCGGATTCGGACACGGTCACTTCGTTGAGCTTGCCGGCGGCATAGCCGTCCTGCTGGGTATTGCGCAGGGCGAACTTCTCGCCGTACTGGGTGGAGCCGCTGATGTCCAGCGTCATGTTCAACTGGCCGGCACCGGTGGTCGGGGTGAAGGTGCCGAGGCTGACCTTGCCGTTGGCAGGTGCGACCAGCTTGCCGCTGTTGTCGAAGGTGACCGGGGTCGGTGCGCCGGCCGGCTGGCCATCGACGTAATTGCGCACGGTCCATTCGTTGGGGTTGGCGCCCTTGACGAAGTACGAGACCTGGATGTGGCTCACGCCCAGCGAGTCGTACACGGTGATGCCACCGCTGGAGTGGTTGTAGCTGTTCGAATCGGCCGGGTCGAAGGTCGCCACCGTCGGCTGCTTGGCGTTGGCCGGCAGGGTGAAGCCAACCTTCACTTCGCTGGTCTGCTTCGGCGGGCTGTCGGTGGTCAGCAGCTGCAGGTCGACCAGGCGGCCGGCATCAAAGTTGGTGCCATCGGCATTCGGCGCGAACACCTGCAGGCGCGCACCCTGCGGGTTGACCACGTAGCCGGCCGAATCGGTCTGGAAGTTGCCGGCACGCGAGTACACGCGCGAACCATTCATGTTCATGGTGAAGAAGCCTTCACCGGAAATGGCCATGTCCAGGCTGCGCCCGGTCTGCTCGTTGTGGCCCTGGATGAACTGCTGGGCGACGTTGGAAACGCGCACGCCCGAGCCGGTCTGGTTCTTCGACAGGCCGTAGCTGGTCGAAGCGAACAGGTCGGCGAACTCCGCGCGCGACTGCTTGAAGCCGGTAGTGTTGACGTTGGCGACGTTGTTGGCGGTGACGCTCAGGTCGGTGTTGGCGGCGTTGATGCCGGACAGCGAGACATTGAAGCCCATGGGATGCTCCTGGTTGATGCGGAAGGTGCGGCTCAGCTGACGCGGAGCACGTAGTCGATCGGGGCCGTGCCCAGGCCCTTGAGGTTCAGGTACAGGCCGTCGGAACCAACGGTCACGCTCTCCACCGGCGCCTGTACGTAGGTGGACAGCTTGGTGCTCTTGCCGGCGGTGTCGACATGGTTGGCGACGATGGAGTACTTGCCCGGCTCCATGCGCTTGCCGTTGGCATCCTTGCCGTCCCACTGGAAGGCGGTTTCGCCGGCAGCCTTGGCTTCCACGCTCAGCGAGGTGACCTTGGCGCCGTTGGCGTCGGTGATGTCCACGGTGATGATGCCGGCCGACGGTGCAGCCACCGTGCCTTCGACATTGCCTTCCTTCTCCAGCACCAGCTTTTCCGACGGCACCAGCACCTGGTGGCCGACCAGCGCAGCGCCACGCAGCACCTGGTCGCTGGCCATCGACTCCTGGAAGCCCTTCACCGTCTTGTTCAGATCGGTGATGCCCTGCACGGTGGACATCTGCGCCATCTGCGCGACCATCTGCGTGTTGTCCATCGGCTTCAGCGGATCCTGGTGCTGCAGCTGCTCGGTCATCAGGCGCAGGAAGTCGGCCTGGTCCAGCGTGTTCTTCTTTTTCGTGGCGTTGCTGTTGGGGGCGTTCAGGCCCAGCGCGGAATAGACGTCCTGGCTGGTCTGGTTGTTGACGGCGGTGGTCATGGCGGTATCCGGTGCTGCGGGCCTCAGCGGCCCATGGTCAGGGTGGCCAGGGCCAGTTCCTTGGCGGTGGTCAACATCTCCACGCCGGCCTGGTAATTGCGCGAGGTCGAGATCAGGTTGACCATCTGCGCCACCGGATCGACATCGGGCTGGTAGATGTAGCCATCGGCGTCGGCCAGCGGGTGGCCCGGCTCGTAGCGCTTGATCGGCGCGGCCTCGCTCTGGGTGATCTCCTTCACCTTCACCGAGGTGATGTTGGGATCGTTCTTGCTGGTGACGGCCTGGAAGATCGGTTCCAGCGGCTTGTACACGGCGTCGGCGGAACCGGCGACGGTGTCGGCATTGGAGAGGTTGGAGGCGATGGTGCTCATGCGCACCGACTGCGCCTGCAGCGCGTAGCCGGCGATGTCGAAGATCGGCAGGTTGCTCATGGCTTATTGCCCCGTGATCGCGGTCAGCATGGAACGCACCTTGCTCTCGACGAAGCTGAGCGAGGCGCGGTATTCCAGTGCGGCGCGGCCATAGGCGGCACGCTCGGCATCGGGGTCGACGGTGTTGCCGTCCAGGCTGGGCTGCACGCCTTCGCGCGCGATCTGGAACGGGTTCAGGCCACTACTGATCTCGTAGTGCTGCTCATGGGTGGTGGCCATCAGGCCATTGGCATCCTGCCCCTGGGCGTGGCGCAGGGCGGCATCGAAGTCCAGGTCCTGGGCCTTGTAGCCGGGAGTGTCGGCATTGCCGAGGTTGCTGGCGATCAGCTTCATCCGCTGTTCGCGCAACGGCATGGCCTGGGCGTGGACGCCCAGGTAGTCGGTAATCAGGTTGCGCACGGTGCACTCCCACGGGAACGTTGCCCGGGAAGCTGCAAGGGGTGTGCCAAATGGAGAGGGGGTCAGATCCCCGCAGGGGCTCTGACCCCGTGGTTGACGCGTTGCGATGCGGGGTCGGAGCCCGTTCCGGGATCCGACCCCTCGGCGGGCCTTACGCCGCCAGCGCCACCTTGCGCAGGCGGTCCAGCACGAAGTCGGCCAGCTCGTGCGGCGAGTACTTGGCGACGAACGCATTGGCGCCGACGCGCTCGACCATGGCGTTGTTGAAGACGCCCGACAGCGAGGTGTGCAGCAGCACGTACAGGCCGGCCAGGCCCGGGTGGCGCCGGATTTCCGTCGTCAGCGTGTAGCCATCCATGGCCGGCATCTCGATGTCCGAGATGACCATGGCATAGCGCTCGGCCGGGTTTTCCCCCGAGGCGTGGACCTGCAGCAGGTGGTCCAGCGCCTGCTTGCCGTCGGAAAGCAGGGTGGCACCCACGCCCAGCTGGTCCAGCACGCTGCGGATCTGCTGGCGGGCCACGCGCGAGTCGTCCACCACCAGCACCTGCAGCTGCGGGCCGTCGGCGGGCATGGCCATTGCCGGGTCGAGTACCGCTTCTCCGCGCACCTGGGCGATATCGGCCAGCACGCTCTCAACGTCGATCACCTGGATCAGCTCGCCCTGGAAGCGGGTCACCGCGGTCAGGTAGCTCGACTCGGCGCCCAGCTCCGGTGGCGGGTGGATGTCTTCCACCGCGATGTTGACGATGCGTTCGACGCCACTGACCAGGAAGCCCTGGATCGAGCGGTTGAATTCGGTGACGACCAGGTAGCCCGGCGAGGTGTCCGCGTCCGGTTCGCGCTCGGGGTGGCCGATCGCCAGGCCCAGGTCCAGTACCGGCACCGAGCGGCCGCGCACGTCGGCCACGCCGGAGAACTGGCTGGGCAGGCCGGGCACCTGGAACAGCTCCGGGCGGCGCAGGACTTCCTGCACCTTGAAGACATTGACGCCAAAAAGCTGACGTCCGCCGAGGCGGAACAGCAGCAGCGCCAGGCGGTTGTGGCCGGCCAGTCGGGTCCGCTGGTCGATCCGGTTGAGCAGGTCATGGGACATGGCTGCTGTATCGGCGTGGTGGGGGCGGAACTTGAGGGCGCTCTGCCGCCCGCGCGGCGCGCACCGCGTTTGTAGAGTCGACTGTCAGTCGACTGCTCTTCGATCCGATCACGGGAAACCTCGCGCTTCGCGCGAAAGTCGACTGGCAGTCGACTCTACCCATCCGGTCGAATCCCCATCCCGGATCCGATCAACGGGACCCGGTCTCTGGCACACCCCTTGCACGCTGCTGGGCCAGATCCCATCGACAGGAGGCGCCATGCGCCGGGTCACATCGCTGTTCGCCATCGCGCTCGCCCTGGCCGCGCCGTGGGCGGGCGCCACGGACTGGCAACCGGTGGCCAGCATCCGCGCGGCCGCATTGTCGACACTGCCTGCCGGCAGTGAAGGCGAGGCGCAGGTGGCCGATGCGCTGCGCCTGCCGAAATGTGGCAGCGCGTTGCAGGTGCAGCCCACCGCCAACACCACGGTAGAGGTGAGCTGTCCCGATGCGGGCGGCTGGCGCCTGTTCGTGCCGGTGAAAGTGCGGCGCAACCAGACCGTGCTGGTGCTCAACCGCGGAATCGGCACTGGAGAAACCCTCACGGCCGCCGATATCACCACTGCCCAGCGTGACGCTGCCCGGATTGCCGGCGCGGTGCTGTCCGATCCCAATGCGGCGATCGGCCGCATCGCCCGCCGTCCGTTGCAGGCCGGAGCCCTGCTGTCGAACAACGATCTGGTGGTCCAGCGTCTCATCAAGCGAGGAGACAATGTAGCCTTGGTGTCGCGTCGCGGCTCGGTCGAGGTGCGCATTGCCGGCCGTGCGATGGGTGATGCCGGTGAGAACGAGCGGGTCTCGGTCGAGAACCTGTCCTCGCGGCGGATCGTGCAGGGCACGGTCGACGCCGCAGGTGACGTAATCGTGGCGCGTTGATTTACCGCAAAATATCCCTAAAGATCACGGCCCTGCGGCCGTTATCCCTTGTGAACGGCAACTCCAGGACACCCCATGAGCCAGAAAATCGACGGCAACCTGCAGGTCCCCCAGGCACTGCGCAGCGTGACGACCCCGGCCAGCAAGCCCGGCGTCAGCACCGATGCGGCGGCGCGCCCGGTCGAGGCGGCCGACAGCCTGCGCCTGACCGGCGAGGCCACCAATCTGCAGGCCATCGAGCGTGAGCTGACCACCGCCCCGGCGATCGACGCCCAGCGCGTGGCGGCCGTGCGCGAGTCACTGCAGAACGGCACCTACAAGATCAATCCGGACGCGATCGCATCGCGCATGCTCGATCTGGACCAGCAGCTGCACGGATGACTGCGGCGATGAGCGAGCCGCTGCAGCGCCTCGCCCAGGCCCTGGACGTTGAGCGCCAGGCCCTGGTCGAGCACGACATGCACGCCCTGATCCGGGCCACCGGCGCCAAGCTGGAAGCGCTGCGTGCGCTGGAAGGCGCGCCGCCGGTGGGCGAGGGCGAACAGCTGCAGGAACTGGCCGAGCGCAACCGCGCCAACGGCGTGCTGCTGTCGCGCCGTCGCCGCGAGGTGAACTGGGCGCTGCGCCAGCTCGGCCGTACCGAAGATGCCTCGGCCTACGATGCCAAGGGCCAGTCGCACACGGTCAGCATCGGCCGGCCACTCGCCGTCGCCTGACGCGACGGCGGTCGCACACCCCCTCCCGGTGGGCTGAAGCCCGCTGCATGACCGCGTATATTGGGCGCCTGTTCGAACGCCCCGAGTCGCCGTGTCCGCTGCCAACGCCCTGGTTACCGCCCCCCTTCCGCCGCAGCCGGTGCTGCAGGCCCTGCTTGAGCGCCTGCGCGAAGGCCTGCTGCTGTTCACTGAAGACGGGCAGGTGGCCCTGGCCAACCCGGCCGCGCAGAACCTGCTGGCCAGTGGCTCGGACGGCGGATTGCCGCCGCCGCAGCGGCTGCGCGAGCTGCTCCCCCCTGATGCACTGGAGCAGGCCCGCCAGCATGGCCACTGGAATGGCAGCCTGCCGCTGGGCGAGGGCGTGGTCATCGCCCACCTGTACCACCATGGTCCGGTCGGCGAAGGGCATTTCCTTGCGTTGTTCCGCCACATCGAAGGGCAGGAAGACTACGAGCGCGAACTGCAGCAGCGCCACGCCGAGCTGCGCCAGGCCTACCTGCGCCTCAATGGCACCCAGGAAAAGCTGCTGCAGTCGGAGAAGATGGCCTCGATCGGCCAGCTCGCCGCCGGCGTCGCGCACGAGATCAACAACCCGATCGGTTACGTGCACTCCAACCTGGGCAGCCTGCAGGAGTACCTGCGCAGCCTGTTCACCGTGATCGAAGCCTACGAGCGCGCCCTGCGCGCGCCGGACCCGAAGGCACTGATTCCGGAAATCGATGACATCCGTGACCGCCTGGACATCGACTTCATCAGCCGCGACCTGCCGCAGCTGATGGCGGAATCGCGCGAAGGCATCGAGCGCGTTACCCGCATCGTGCGCGACCTGAAGGACTTCTCGTATTCCGGTCGCGACGAATCGTGGAAGCTGGTCGACCTGCACGCGGGCCTGGAATCGACCATCAACATCATCTGGAACGAACTCAAGTACAAGGTCACCCTGGTACGCGAATTCGGCCAGTTGCCGCTGGTGGAGTGCCTGCCGTCGGAGTTGAACCAGGTCTACATGAACCTGCTGCTCAACGCTGGCCATGCCATCGCCGAGCGCGGCACGATCACCGTGCGCACCGGCGTTGATGGCGATCACGTGTGGGTTGAATTCGAAGACACCGGCGGCGGCATCTCGCCGGAACTGCGCCAGCGCATTTTCGATCCGTTCTTCACCACCAAGCCGGTCGGCAGTGGCACCGGTCTGGGCCTGTCGATCTCTTACAGCATCATCAACAAGCATCACGGCCGCATCGACCTGGACAGCACCCCGGGCGTGGGCTCGCGCTTCCGCGTGGTGCTGCCGGTGAAGCAGCCGCGCTGACCGCTTCCGAAGTGGAACCGGACACCCAGAGCAGCCGGCCAGCGGCCGGCTCTACCGGGGCCTATCGATGGTAGTGCCGGCCGCTGGCCGGCAGCTTCATTGAACCCGGCCACCCAGAGCAGCCGGCCAGCGGCCGGCTCTACCGGGGCCTATCGATGGTAGTGCCGGCCGCTGGCCGGCAACCTCATTGAAGCCGGGCACCCAAGGCAGCCGGCCAGCGGCCGGCTCTACCCGATCATCACCGCAGCGGCCGATCCTCGCCACCATCCCCGGTTTCCACCGGTGCCGGGCCGGCATTGCTGCGGCGCTGTTCTTCGTACGTGCGGAACGCCTGGTGGATGTGCTTGCGCAGCTCGTCGTCGTTCCACGGCTTGGTCAGGAAGCGATAGATCGCGCCGCGGTTGATCGCATCGGTCACCGTGTTCAGATCGGTGTAGCCCGACAGCACCAGGCGGATCGTATCCGGGTACAGCATCTTCACCCGCCCCAGGAACTCGGTGCCGCTCATGTCGCTCATGCGCTGGTCGGACAGGATCACCTGCACGTCGTTGATCGCCAGCAGATCAAAGGCGTCACGCACGTTGCCAGCGGCCAGGATGCGGTAGCCGTCGCGGCGGAACAGGCGCACCAGCGAGCGCAGCACGTTCTCCTCGTCATCCAGCAGCAGCAACGTGCGGTCCGGGCGCGTTTCGGCGAAGGCTTCCGGGCGCAGGTAGCGGCGGCGCAGGGTCATGCCGGCGGCATCGGCCGACATCGGCTCGCCGAACAGGTAGCCCTGGAACACATCGCAGTCGTTGCGGCGCAGGAAGCCCAGTTGGGCCTGCGATTCCACGCCGTTGGCAATCACGGTCATGCCCAGCTGGTGGCCCATGGCAATGATCGCGCGGGCAATGGCTGCTTCGCGATTGCCAGCCGGTGCGCTCTTGATGAAGCTGCGGTCGATCTTCAGCTTGTCCACCGGGTAGCGCACCAGCGCGCTGAGGCTGGAATCGCCGGTGCCGAAGTTGTCCAGGCTCAGGCTGATGCCTTCGTTGCGCAGGTTGGCCAGCGTTTCATGGACGAAATTGACGTTGTTGGTCAGCGCGCTCTCGTTGATCTCCAGCGTCAGCATGTGCGCCGGCACGCCCGCGGCCTGCAGCAGGGACATCACCTCGGCGAAGAAGTTCGGCCGCAGCAGCTGCAGGGTGGACACGTTCACCGCGATGGTGAAGTCATCAAAGCCCTGGTCGCGCCACAACCGCGCCTGCTTCAATGCGCCTTCCAGCACCCAGGTGCCGATCTGCACGATGATGCCCAGGCGCTCGGCGGTGCGCATGAAGCGCTCCGGCACCAGCATGCCCAGGGTCGGCGACTGCCAGCGCAGCAGCGCTTCCATGCCGACCACGTGGCCGTCGCGGGCGCTCACCAGCGGCTGGTAACGCAGCTTCAGCTCGCCATTGGGAATGGCATCGACGATCTGGCGCGCGATGATGCTCTCGCTGTGCGCGCTCGGCGGGGTATCCACGGCATGGATGCGCACGGCATTGCCGCCTTCGCGGGCGGCCTGGTACAGCGCATCTTCGGCATGGTCGAGCAGGCGCGAGGCGCTGCTGGCATGTTCCGGGCACAGGCTCACGCCCAGCTTGCCGGTCATGAACAGCGTGTATGGAAGCACCGACAGCGGCAGTTCCATCTGCTGGCGGATCTCTTCAGCGAAGTCCTCCGGCAGCGGCAGGTCCGCGGTGCGGGGCACCGCGATCAGGAACTCGTCGCTGCCATGCCGCCACAGCTTGCCACGCCCGCGCAGGTAGGACTGCAGGCGCTGCGCCACCAGTACCAGCGCCTGATCGCCCACTTCGGCACTCATGTTCTCGTTGACCGATGCGAAGTGGTCGATGTCCACGTGCATCAGCATCAGCGCAATGCCGCCGGAGGCCGCCTCGGCAACCATCGCCTGCAGCTCGGGGTTGCCGGCGCCAAGGCGGTCGGGGGCATCATCGATGCTGACCGGGGGCAGGTTGGGATTCCACATAGGCTCAGTATTCCGGTGAATCGACGGCGGCCATGCTGGTCGCCTGGTAGGGGAGGTGGACGTCGATCAGGGTGCCCTCGCCATGCGCGGATTCGATCCGCACGTGGCCACCGACGCTCTGCGCGCGCTCGCGCATCACGATCAGGCCGAGGCCGCGCGGGCCGTCCGGATCGAAGCCTTCACCATCATCGCGGATCTGCAGGTGCAGGCCACGCTGGCTGACGTCGCGCAGCTGCAGCAGGACCTGGCTGGCGCGCGCATGGCGCAGCGCATTGGTCAGGCTTTCCTGTGCGATGCGGAAGCAGGCCTGTTCGATGCTGTTGTCGGGGCGGTGCGGCAGCGGCTCGATCTCGGCCAGCAGCTCCACCGGCGAAGAGCGGAACAGCACCCGCGCCTGCCAGCTCAGCGCCGCCTCCAGGCCCAGTGCATCCAGCTGCGGCGGGCGCAGCAGGGTGGAGATGTCGCGCAGCTTGGCCACGGTGGTGTCGGCCAGGCTGACGATCTGCGCCAGGTCCTCGCCACGACGCTTCGGATCGTCCTCATCCTGCGCCGCATGCGCCGACAGCTTGATCGCGGTAATGGCCTGGCCGATGTCATCGTGCAGGTCGCGCGAGATCGCGCGACGCTCGTCCTCCTGCAGCGAGAACAGCCGCCCGGCCATCGCCTGCAGCTCGCGATTGCTGGTTTCCAGCGCCCTGCGGGTGCGTTCGGAATCGCTCAGGTCGCGTACGATCAGCAGCTTGCAGTCACGACCGCCGTAGCGCACTTCGCCCACCGCCAGGCCGGCATGGAAGCTGCGGCCGTCCGCACGCTGCATGGCCACCACGCTGCTGTGGCCCGGCCCCAGGTGTGGCTGGCCGGCGCGCAGCTGGCTGCGCACCCGTGGCAGGTCGGCGGCAGCGACCAGTGCCGACAGCGGCTCGCCCAGCAGGGTGTGGCTGCCGTAGCCGAACAGGCCGGCGGCCCAGGCGTTGGCGTACAGCACGTGCTCGTCGGAGAGGATCACCACGCCGTCGGGCAGTACCCGCACCAGCTCGCGGAACTGTTCCTCGCGCTCGCGCAGCAGGCGCCGCGACTGCTCGCGCTCGGTCACGTCCTGCAGCGTGCCCAGCACGCGGCTGCGGCCGGCTTCGTCGATACCGCTGGCCGCCCGCAGGTGCACCATCAATGCACGGCCGTCCATCGACAGCAGCGGCAGCAGCACGTCCACCTGTACCGGCTCGCCGGAGCACAGTTCGGCCAGCAGCTGTTCGGTCTGGGTGGCGGTGGCCGGGTCGGCCGGCACCAGCAGCTCATCGAAGCGGTGCCAGCGCCGGGCCTCGGGCGGGCGGCGGCCGAGCAGGCGATAGACCTGGTTGGAATAGCGGCCCAGCCCGGTGGACGGGTCCAGTTCCCAGGCGCCGATGCGGGCCAGCTCATGGGCTTCCTCCACCCGGGCCAATGCCTGGTCGCGGCGCAGCTGGGCCAGATCCTCGGCGGTGCGGTCGATGGCGATCAGCAGGCGGGCGTTGTGGCCGTCGTAGCTGATGGCGTTGGAGCGCAGCTCCATCTGCCGCAGCGCGCCATCGCGCAGCTGCAGCTGAGCGCGCAGGATGCACAGCTCCTCGGGCGCCTCGCGGATCGCCTCCAGCTTGGTCTGCAGGGCCTGGTCCTGGCCCGGCGGCCACAAGGCGTCGATGGTCTGTTCCAGCAGCTCGTCGCGGTCCCAGCCGAAGGCGCTGCAGGCGGCTGGGTTGGCATCGAGGATCGCCAGCGTGTCCAGGTCGTAGACGAGGATCGGCCCGGGGTTGCCCTCGAACATCTGCCGCAGGCGCAGCTCGGAGGCCTGCTGGCGCGCATGGGTATGCAGCACGTGTTCGGCCAGCGGGCGCAGCAGCAGATAGAGCAGGCCCGCGCTGGCCAGCGCGAAGAACGAGCCCTTCAGGCCCTGCCACAGGGCCGCCTGCTGCGGATCGGGCACCAGCGCCTGCACCACGCTGTCGGTGGAGATCATCCAGGCCAGCGCCATCACCAGGTAGCTCAGCACCACCCGGCGCCGGTCACGGCTCAGCGCCTGCGCCATCCGCGGGTCGGGAACTGGGGCGTTGCCGGTCGGTTCTGCGGGCATGGACGGGGCGGGTGACAGGGGCGCCGGTCATCTTACCCCGCAGCGTGCCGTGACCACTCAATTATCCGCCGCAGGCGCCGTTAACCACTGCGTGCCCCGCTGACGGGCGTGTCATCCGGAGCAAGATCGCGTGGACCAAGGGATCATCGCCAGCCTGCTGCAGCACCCGCTTGCGTCGGCGCTGGTCATCGTCGACCGTGCCGGGCGCCCGCTGGCGGCCAATCCGGCCGCGCGCGAGCATGGCCTGCCGGCCACCGTGGCGGCCTATGCGCCGATGCTGGAAGATCTGCGCCTGATGGCCGCCGATGGTGGCATCGTTGCCTGCACGCTGCCGGGCGGCCCGCGGGGGCACTACGACGGGCACCTGCGTGCGGTGCACGACGGTGCCGGCAACCTGCTGGCGTTCACCCTGAGCATTCCCGAGCCGGTGCCGGTCGATGCGGGCGGGCGCTGGGAGCTGGCACTGGACAGCGCCGGCCACAGCCTGTGGGACTGGGATATCCCCAGTGACCGGGTGGCGCGCACGCCGGCGCTGGGCGACGAGACCGCCACTGAATTGCTGTCTCGCGTGCACGGCGAGGACATCGCCCAGGTGCGCGCCGCGCTCGACGAGCACCTGCGCGGGCACAGCGAGCAGTACAGCGCACAGTTCCGTTTCCGCCAGGCCGATGGCCAGTGGCGTTGGGTGCTCGATCGCGGCCGCGTGGTCGCTCGCACCGCCGATGGCCAGCCCCTGCGCATGGTCGGCACGCATACCGATATCGAGCAGCAGAAGCAGCTCGAATCGCTGCTGCAGGAACAGCAGCTGCACCTGAGCGAGGCCCAGCGCATCGCCAGCATGGGCAGCTGGTCGTTTGATCCCAACAGCGGGCATTTCTGGTGGTCGCCGGAACTGCGTTCGCTTCTGGCACTGGAGCAGGGCGCCGTTCCGGGCCAGCGGCGCTGGCTGAAGCAGCTGCATCCACGCTCCCGCGGCGCGCTG
The DNA here is from genome assembly GCF_000284595.1 of Stenotrophomonas maltophilia D457. Lineage (GTDB taxonomy): Bacteria > Pseudomonadota > Gammaproteobacteria > Xanthomonadales > Xanthomonadaceae > Stenotrophomonas > Stenotrophomonas muris. The sequence continues at coordinate 2,328,510 of NC_017671.1, forward strand.
CGCGCGGCATGGCGGCGGTTGTGGCGCGATGGCCGCGCTGCCAACCTCGAGCTGGAGCTGACCCGCGGCCATGAGCCTTCGCAGCACCTGCGGCTATGGATGCAGCCGCTGCTGGACATGGACGGGCAACCCAAGCGCCTGCTCGGCCAGGTACAGAACATCACCGAACAGCACCAGACCGATGCGTTGATCCGCTGGCGCACCGAACTGCTGAACCGGGTCTCCGCGCTGGGCCGCATCGGCGGCTGCGAGATCGAAGTGCAGACCCGCAGCATGCAATGGACCGAGGAGTGCTACCGCATCCATGGCCTGCGCAAGGAACCGATCACCCTCGACCAGGCGCTGGCGCTGTACACGGAGGACTCGCGCAACGCGTTCGAGGCGGCGCTCGCCCGTATCGCCAACGGCGGCCTGCCCGAGCAGCTGGACCTGTGCTTCTACCGCCAGTCCGGCCTGCGCGTCTGGGTGCAGGTGCTGATCGAACTGGACCGCCGTGACGGCCTGCCGCCGCGGTTCGTTGTCCTGTTCCGTGACATCACCCGCGAGCGCGAAGCCAACGAGCGCATCGAACTGCTGGCCCACTACGACCTGCTGACCGGCCTGCCCAACCGCGTACTGCTCGGCGAACAGACCGCCGAAGCCATCGAGGAAGCACGCGACCGCGGTTCCTCGCTGGCCATGCTGTTCATCGACCTGGACGGCTTCAAGACCATCAACGACAGCTTCGGCCACGCCACCGGCGATGCGCTGCTGAAGGCCGCAGCCACCCGCCTGCACCAGAACCTGCGCAACAACGACCTGTTCGGCCGCTTCAGTGGCGATGAGTTCATCGTGGTGCTGCGCGACCTGGCCGAGCCGGAAGATGCCGGTCATGTCGCCCGCAAGCTGATTGCCTCGCTGGCTGAGCCGCTGCGCCGTGGCGAGACCACGTTGAAAGTCGGCGCCAGCGTCGGCATCGCGATGCTGGGCGATGCGCAGACCGATTTCGACTCACTGCTGCGCGCGGCCGACGCCGCGATGTATGCGGCCAAGGAAGCCGGGCGCAACACCTACCAGTACTACAGCCAGGACGCCCTGGCCCGCATCCAGCGCCGGCTGGACGTCGAGCATGCCCTGCATGGGGCGATCGAGCGCGACGAGTTCAGCCTGGCCTACCAGCCGCTGCTGCACGCCCACCACGGCGAGCCACCGGCGATCGAGGCACTGTTGCGCTGGCACCGCCCCGGCATCGGCTACTGCAGCCCGGCCGAGTTCATTCCCATTGCCGAAAAGTGCGGCGAGATCGTGCGCATCGGCGACTGGGTGCTGAACGAGGCCTGCCGCCAGGCGACCGCCTGGGACCGTGCCGGACTGCACTTTGATCGCATCGCGGTCAACGTGTCGGCGGTGCAGCTGCGTGATCGCGGCTTCGCCGAGCGCGTGATCGAGATCTGCCATGCCCATGGCTGGCCGCCGCAACGGCTGGAACTGGAGCTGACCGAGTCGGCGCTGATCCGTGATACCGACATCCTGCGCCATTGCTTCGACGTGCTGGAACGGCACGGCGTGCCGCTGGCGGTGGATGACTTCGGCACTGGCTTCTCCAACCTCAATTACCTCAACCGCTTCCCGGTGGGGCGCCTGAAGATCGACCGCAGTTTCGTGCAGGGCATGCTGCATGATTCGGGCACGGCCGAAGTCACCCAGGCCATCGTCCACCTGGGCCACGCGCTGGGCATGAAGGTGGTGGCCGAAGGCGTGGAAACCCACCAGGAAGAAGACATGCTGCGCCGCCAGGGCTGCGACGAGATCCAGGGCTACCTGTACTCGCGCCCGCTCAGCCCGCGTGATCTGGCGCAGTGGCTGCGCCAGCAGCGCCCGGCGCCGATGCGCACCGACGCCAGCGGCGAAGCGGTGCTGGTGCGCTGAGGATCTGCGCTGGCAGATGCCGGCGCGGTGTAGCCTGACTCTGGTGCGCCCAGCTCTGGTGGGTGCCGACCGTTGGCCGGCACGGATGCCCTGACGCTCGCGATCATCCACGCATGGCGTGGAACTACCTGGGAAACTCCGCCTTCAACTGCATGCGCAGGGCCTCGACGATGGCCGCATAGCGTCGCTTCTGGACCAGATAGCTGGCCAGGAACAGCGGCAGCACCAGCAGCATCGGTGCCACCATCGGGCGCATCGCCACCAGCGGCAACAGCAGCAGCGACAGGATTGCCACGAACCAGCTGCACAGGCCGATCACCCGCACCTCGTGCCGTCGCGCGTTGAGAACGATGCGTCCACGCATCACCGGGAAGTAGCGCAGGCCGAAGCTCGGTGCGAAGCTCTCGCGGAACGCCATGCTGCCATCGGGCAGCGCATGGAAGGCCAGTTGCAGCCATCTGTCCTGCGGCAGGTCACGTTCCAGGCTGCCCAGCGAGAGCCGGGCCTGCATGGCCGGTGACGCCGCGATGCGTTCGTTGAACAGGGTGATGCCCCAGCTGAAATAGCCGGCCACCCAGGTCATCAGAAGGACGGCTTCGATGAGGAGCACTGCGATCAGGGCGATGGCCATCGGTCTTCCATGAATGGGACCGGTGGATCATGCCATGCGGGACGGCCCATCCACGCAGGACGTGGATCTACTTCAGGGCTTCGCCATCCAGGCCCAGGTCCCATGCCAGGCCCAGCAGTTCATCGTCGGCTCGGGAGGGGGTGGGGCGCGCATCGGCCAGCTGCTGCAGTTCGAGCAGTTCCTCGCGGGCCACGTCTTCCAGCCGCTGCAGCTGCTCACGCACGCTCGCATTGCGCGGGCGCTCGGTGTCGGTGAGGGCGGGCAGGGCGCGGATCAGGGTCATGGTGCGCGTACAGGATGCATCCAATGGCGGGTTACAGGCAAAGGCCCCGGGCGAACCGGGGCCTTGCGGGCTGCCGGCGAGGGCAGCGGACATCAGGATCAGAACAGCTCGACGGTGCCGGCGCCCATGCTCTGCTGGGCGACGGGCTTGTGCGGCGGGCGTTCCCATTCGCTGCGCAGCTCGCGCAGGCGATTGCCGGTCCGCTGCAGGGCGCTGGCGATCTCTTCGTCGAACACGCCGCCATTGCGGTGCAGCAGCTCCTGCAGGGCCACCGCTTCGCGGTTGATGGCAGTCAGGCGGTCCAGGTGGGTGTGCACGCCGCCCAGCGCCTGGGTGGCGATGTCTTCGAACTGCAGGGCACGCACGGCTTCGGCCACGCTGCCATCGATCGCACGGGCGCACTCGGACACTTCGCGCATGCCGTCGCCCAGCGAGGCGTTGATCTGCGCGACGTTGTCGAGCATCGCTGCTGCTTCCTGACGGGCTTCGCGGGAGCGGTCCATATCGCGCGAGGCCATGTGCGAAACCGTCTCGCGCACCTTGGCGATGGCGTCCTTGGAGCTGTGCGCCAGCTTGCGGATCTGCTCGTTGAAGGTGGTCGAGCGCTCGGACAGGTTGCGCACTTCGTCGGCGACCACGGCGAAGCCACGACCGGCTTCACCGGCGCGCGCCGCTTCGATGGCCGCGTTCAGCGCCAGAAGGTTGGTCTGGTCGGCGATCGACTTGACGTCTTCCAGCAGCGCGAAGATGCCATCCAGGTGCTGCGCCATCTGGTCGATGTGCTGCACGGTGGTGCTGCTCTGGCCGCTCACCTGTTCCAGCGCTTCCACCAGCTGTTCCATGCGATGGCTGGCGTGCTGGGCGAAACGGGCGACGTCGAGGCCGGCATTGCCTTCATCACCGGCGCGGTCGACGATGCGCGACAGGGCCTGGCTCTGCTGGCGCGACTTGCGGTTCATGGCATCGAAGCTGCCGCCCAGGCTGGAGACGGCCTGGCGGATCAGGTCACGGGCGCGTTCCACTTCGCCACGCGAACCGTCGATCTCGTTGCCGACGAAGTTGCGCAGCTCGGTCAGCAGCTGGTCCTGTTCGCGCAGGACACGGGCGTGCTCGGGGGAACGATGTGCCTGTGCGCGGGTGGTCCACCACGCAAAGCCGAGCCAGCTCAGCGTCATCGTGGTCAGGATCGCCCAGCGCAGGGCGGCCGGCCATTCGAAACCGATGGCGAAGGGGAGCAGCAGGGTCAGAGCCAGGGGGGCGGCCAGACGGATGAAAATGCGTGAGTACATGGACGTTCTCGGGAGGTGCACGGAGGATGTATCGGCCGTACCCCCTTTCTCTTTAACGTCGATGTGCCTCGAAGTGCATTCTGAATGCGCCGGTTTTCCGGCGCCTTGGCGGCCTCGGGGTCAGAGCCCTTTCCGTGCCGGAAAGGGATCCGACCCCTTGGGCAGGCGCAACAGGGTCGGATCCCTTTTCCATGGAAAAGGGCTCTGACCCCACACCCTCAGGCCAGCAGGCGGTCCACGGCCTCGATCATCGCCTTGCGGCTGAACAGGAAGTCCCAGTAGCTGCCGCCCAGCTGGCGCCACAACACCGCCGAACGCACCGCGGCCAGCAGCAGGGCACGGATCTCCGCCACCACGCCGGCCTGGCCCAGGTAGTGCGGGTTGCCCTGCACCATCACCCGCGGTTTCAGGTGGCTGATGGTGTCGGCATACAGGCCGCCGAGGTTGGCCAGTACGTCCGGGTGGCCACTGTCGCCCAGTTCGGTGGCCTGGCGATGGGCGCGCTCGATGCCCGAGGCGACCTTGTTCACGGTCGCCCCATCCTGCACGAAGCGGCGCTCCAGCTGCAGCACCGACAGGGCCAGCTTGGGCAGGATCGGGTCCTGGCCCTGGCTGCGGAAGTAGTTGTGCAGCAGGCGCAGGCCGGACTTCAGTGCATGACGGTCACCGAACACCGCCTGCGGCGAGGACGCATCGACGCGGAACACGCTGTCCACGGCGGTGCGCACGGCGGCGGCGTCGGAATGGCCGGTATCGGCGATGCGGCGCACCTGCTGCAGGGCCTGGGCAATGCCGGCCAGGGCCAGGACGCGGTCGTCGACAGTGAAACTCATGCAGCGATTACCTCAAAAGGGGAGGGGGTGGTGCGCAGGCGTTGTTCCAGCGGCGCATCGGTGGCGGCGATCACCGCGCCGCCCAGGCACACATCACCGTCATACAGCACCAGCGATTGACCGGGGGTAACGGCACGCTGCGGGCGCGCAAAGGTGACCAGCACGCTGCCATCGTCCAGCACCTCGACCGTACACGGCTCGTCGGGCTGGCGGTAGCGGGTCTGGGCGGTGCATTCGAAGCGCCGTGCCGGCGGTGAGCCGGCGATCCAGTGCGCGGTTTCCGAACGCAGGCGGTCGGACAGCATCCACTTGCTGTCGCGGTCCTGGTCCACGTACAGCACGTTGCTGGCCACATCCTTGCCAACCACGTACCACGGCGCGGCCGGGCGGCCACGCACGCCGCCGATGTTCAGGCCCTCGCGCTGGCCCAGGGTGAAATAGAACACGCCCGGGTGTTCGGCAATCACGCTGCCGTCGGCCGGGTCGAGGATCTGGCCGGGCTTGGCCGGCAGGTAGCGGCCGAGGAATTCGCGGAAGTCGCGCTCGCCGATGAAACAGATGCCGGTGGAGTCCTTCTTGGCGTGGGTCGGCAGGCCGACGTCGCGCGCGATCCGGCGCAGGTCGCTCTTTTCCAGGTCGCCGATCGGGAACAGGGTGGCTGCCAGCTGTTCCTGGCCCAGTTGATGCAGGAAGTAGCTCTGGTCCTTGGATCGATCGGCGCCGCGCAGCAGCAGCCACTGGTGGCCGCGCTGGGCCACCCGTGCGTAATGGCCGGTGGCGATGCGCTCGGCGCCCAGCTCGCGGGCGGCGTCCAGGAAATGCTTGAACTTCACTTCACGGTTGCACAGCACGTCCGGGTTCGGGGTGCGGCCGGCCGCGTACTCGGCCAGGAAGTGCTCGAACACGCCCTGCCAGTACTCGCTGGAGAAGTCCCGGAAGTGGAACGGGATGCCCAGCAGGCCGCACACGGCCACCGCGTCGCGACGGTCATCCTCGGCACGGCAATCACCGCTGCCATCGTCGGCCCAGTTCTGCATGAACAGGCCGGCCACGGCCTCGCCCTGCTGTACCAGGCGCCAGGCGGCGACCGAGGAATCGACGCCGCCGGAGACGCCCACCATCACACGCGGAGTGCTCATGCGACCTCCCGAACCAGCGAAAGCGGGTGGCGCTGGCCACCCAGGTAATCCGCCACCACCTGCCACACCAGCGGGCTGCGCTGGCGCTCGCCGGCGGCCTGCAGCTCGGCCGGTGTCAGCCACAGCGCGCGGTCGATGCCGGTGTCCAGCGGCTGCGCCGGATCGTGCGAAACCGGGCGCGCCGCGTAGCAGAAGCGCAGGAAGGCCGTGCCGTCGCCGGCAGTCCACTGGTAGCAGCCAATGAAGTGGGTCAGCTGCACCGTCCAGCCGGTTTCCTCGCGGGTCTCGCGCAGGGCGGCCTCGGCCAGGCTTTCGCCCGGCTCGAGGTGGCCGGCCGGCTGGTTCAGCACCTGGCGGCCGTCAATGGTCTCCTCGACCAGCAGCACGCGGCCGCCGTCGATCACCACGGTGGCAACGGTGGCGTGCGGTGCCCAGCGCGGGTCCGGCGTGGCGTTCAACTCAGAACTCGTCCTTCTTGGTCAGTTCCAGCTCCATCGCGTCGGCGGTGCGGATGGCCGCATCGATGGCGTCGCTGAGCTGGTCGGCGGTGGCATCGGCGTCGATCTTCACCACGAACATGGCAGTGGTGTCCTGCTTTACCCAGCCGCCCATCTTGGCGTCCTGCGAATCTTCCAGCAGGCGGTTGGCCACGGCCACCGGGAACTGCTTGGTCTTGGCGCTGTAGGCCGGCGACCAGATCTCGCGGATGTTGTGGCTGCCGAAGTCTTCCACCGCCGAGCGCACGTAGACCATCTGGGTGCGGTCACCCTCGACGTCGAAGACCATGCGGTAGTCGCCATCCTCGTCGACCTCGTAGGTGTAACCCAGCTTGTCCAGGTGGCGGGCCACGGACTTGTCGGCCTGGGGCGCGGCGGTGGCAGCACCGGCAGCGGCCAGGGTGATCAGCAGGGCGGGCAGAAGGGTCCTTTTCATGAAGATCCTGTGAAGCAGTGTTGAAAGAAGCTGCAATTGTGACGTTGGGCGTGCGTGCCGTCCAATCTGCGGCTGGCCGACGCAGGCGCGGTGCAACCTCTATAATGGATGGATGCCCCATGAGTCCTCCCCCGATTCCCATCACGAGCACGGCGTTGCCGTGGAGCCCGCGCGCCCGGAAGTGGCGCCGCCGCCGTTCTACCAGGTGATGCTGCTCAACGACGACTACACCCCGATGGATTTCGTGGTGGATGTACTGCAGCAGTTCTTCAGCATGGACCTGGACAAGGCCACGCAGGTGATGCTGCACGTCCATACCCGCGGCCGCGGCGTCTGCGGCGTGTTCACCCGCGAGGTCGCCGAGACCAAGGTTGCCCAGGTCAACGAGTATTCGCGGATGAACCAGCACCCGCTGCTGTGCACGATGGAAAGGGCCTGACCGGCTGCCGATCCTCGTCCGGGTACATCGACTCCGGACACGGCGTGCCCACCAAGGTGGGCACCTACCAAGGCAGAAACCTGTAGAGCCGAGCCCATGCTCGGCTGCTTTTCGTCCCGGCGCAATGATCCCGGATGGAGTGCGCCCACCACGCGCGGAGGTCACGCCTCCGCCAACGCCTCCAGCGCCATGCGTGCCACTGCCTCGTCGACCTCGGCGGGGTCGCCGTCGCCCCGGAACCACACCGCTGACAGCCCCGCGCTGGCCGCGATCCAGCGCAGCAGGCGCGTGCGTTCCAGGCCGGCCAGTGCGCTTACCTGTTGCAGCCGGGCGGCAAACCGCTCGGGCCGGGTGGCCACATGGATGCCCGGGCCACAGAGGTCCGGGTTGCTGAACATCGTCGTGTAGTCGAACGCGCGGTCGCCCAGCAGCCGCTTCGGGTCGATCGCCAGCCAGCCACGCGTGCCGAAATCCAGCACGTTGTCGTGGTGCAGGTCGCCGTGCAGCGGCCGGATCTCACGTTCTTCCTGCAACACCCGCTCCGCCAGTGATCTGCACTGTTCCAGCAGTGGCGGCAGCGCGGCCCTTGGCTGCAGCAGGTCGGCGAACCATGTACGCAGGCAGACCAGTTCCGCTGGCGGCGCGCTCCGTGGCCGGTGCAGCTGCCGCAGGACCTGGCACAGGATCGTGGTACACGCATCATCGTCGCCCTCGATCGAACGTTGCCGCAGCGAATCGCCGCCGGCACGCTCGATCAGGATCGCCGGCCCCTCGTGGGCCAGCAGGCGGGCGGCACCATCGCCGTCCCACCAGCGCAGCAGGCGATGGCCGTTCTGCTCCTCGGTTTCGCTGCTGACCTTCAGCATCGCCGGTTCGCCGTCGGCGGTCAGCACCGGCCAGAGCTGGGCGTGGGGCGTCTCGATGGCCGCGCCATCACGCCGCAATCGCCAGCGGCTCAGGTAGGGTTCGCTCATGCTGGGTGGGCTGTCCTGGAGTGAATGAAGATCAAGCGATCTGCACTGCTAACGCCATCTGAACGCAGCAATCCGCTAGGGTGATGGAAATCGCGTAGTCAGGCCGCATATTGTCCCCATCTGCCGCCGGAGTAATCCATGTTCAGCAAAGACCTCGAACACACCATCGGCCAGTGCTACAAGCGCGCCCGTGAGGCCCGGCATGAATTCATGACGGTCGAACACCTGCTGTTGGCACTGCTCGACAACCCGTCCGCCCAGGCCGTACTGAAGGCCTGTGGTGCCGACGCCGAACGCCTGCGCCAGGAGCTGGAGCAGGCCATCGAGGCTTCCGTGTCCCGCCTGGCCGAAGATGACGGCCGTGATACCCAGCCGACCCTGGGCTTCCAGCGCGTGCTGCAGCGGGCCGTGTACCACGTGCAGTCCTCGGGCAAGAAGGAGGTCACCGGCGCCAACGTGCTGGTCGCCATCTTCGGCGAAAAGGACTCCCATGCCGTCTATTACCTCAACCAGCAGGACGTGACCCGTCTGGACGTGGTCAATTACCTGTCCCATGGCATCGCCAAGCTGGGCGAGGAAGGCGAGCAGCCGTCCTCCTCCTCCGATGGCGAAGGCCGCATCGAAGGCGGGGAGGGCGAGCCGAAGGGTGATGCCCTGACCGAGTTCGCCAGCAACCTCAACGAACAGGCGCGGTCCGGCCGCATCGATCCGCTGGTCGGCCGTGCCGACGAGATCGAGCGCACCATCCAGGTCCTGTGCCGCCGCCGCAAGAACAACCCGCTGTACGTGGGCGAGGCCGGCGTGGGCAAGACCGCGATTGCCGAGGGCCTGGCCCGCCGCATCGTCGAGGGCTCGGTGCCCGACGTGCTGGCCGACGCGGTGATCTACTCGCTCGACCTGGGCGCGCTGGTGGCTGGCACCAAGTACCGCGGCGACTTCGAGAAGCGCCTGAAGAGCGTGCTGACCGCACTGAAGAAGGTCCCCAATGCGGTGCTCTTCATCGACGAGATCCATACCATCATCGGTGCCGGTTCGGCCTCGGGTGGCACCATGGATGCGTCCAACCTGATCAAGCCGGCGCTGGCCTCCGGCGAGCTGCGCTGCATCGGCTCGACCACCTTCCAGGAGTACCGCGGCATCTTCGAGAAGGACCGGGCGCTGGCCCGCCGCTTCCAGAAGATCGACATCGTCGAGCCGACCGTGGGCGAGACCTACGAGATCCTGCAGGGCCTGAAGTCCAAGTACGAGCTGCACCACGGCGTGACCTATTCGGACGAAGCGCTGCAGGCGGCGGTGGACCTGTCGGTGAAGCACATCGGCGACCGCCTGCTTCCGGACAAGGCCATCGACGTGATCGACGAGGCCGGTGCCCGCCAGCGGCTGCTGCCGGAAGGCCAGCGCAAGGAGCTGATCGACGTCGAGGAAGTGGAGGCGATCGTGGCCAAGATGGCGCGCATCCCGACCAAGCAGGTCAGCGCCACCGACAAGGATGTGCTGCAGCATCTGGAGCGCAACCTAAAGATGGTGATCTTCGGCCAGGACCCGGCCATCGAGACGCTGTCCTCGGCGATCAAGCTGGCCCGCTCGGGCCTGGGCAATCCGGAAAAGCCGATCGGCAACTTCCTGTTCGCCGGCCCGACCGGTGTCGGCAAGACCGAGGTGACCAAGCAGCTGGCGCTGCAGCTGGGCATCGAGCTGGTCCGCTTCGACATGTCCGAGTACATGGAGCCGCATTCGATCAGCCGCCTGATCGGTGCCCCTCCGGGCTATGTCGGCTTCGACCAGGGCGGCCTGCTGACCGAAAAGATCGTCAAGACGCCGCACTGCGTGCTGCTGCTGGACGAAATCGAAAAGGCGCACCCGGACATCTTCAACATCCTGTTGCAGGTGATGGACCGCGGCGTGCTGACCGATACCAACGGGCGTGAGGCCAACTTCAAGAACGTGGTGCTGGTGATGACCACCAATGCCGGCGCGGCGCAGGCCTCGCGGCGCTCGATCGGCTTCACCAAGCAGGACCATGCCACCGACGCGATGGAGACCATCCGCCGCAGCTTCACCCCGGAATTCCGCAACCGACTCGATGCGGTGGTGCAGTTCCAGGCGCTGGGCTTCGAGCACATCCTGCGCGTGGTCGACAAGTTCCTGATCGAGCTGGAGATGCTGCTGCAGGACAAGCACGTCAGCCTGTCGGCCACGCCGACCGCACGCGACTGGCTGGCCCACCACGGCTTCGACCCGCTGATGGGTGCGCGCCCGATGGCCCGCGTGATCCAGGACAAGATCAAGCGTCCTCTGGCCGACGAGCTGCTGTTCGGCAAACTGGTCAACGGCGGCAAGGTGAACATCGATGTCCGCGACGACGAGCTGGTCGTAGAGACCCAGGCCGAGCCGGAGCGCCTGCTGCCGGTCACGGTGGAGTGAGCTGACGCCGGGCCTGGCCCGGCGGACCTGAAATGACAAGGGCGGCTTCGGCCGCCCTTGTCATATGCGCCATCAACGGCCGCGCTGGCGGGCCTTCTTCTGGAAGGTGGCTTCGTCGATCGGTTCGATCTGCGCCACCCGGCAGTGGTCGGCATCGGTGCGCAGCTGGCTGCGGCCGGCGCTGCACAGCAGGCCCTGCTGGCCTTCGGTGATGAAGCTCAGTTTCCGCGAGTAGCCGGCAGTGGAGCAGTCGTTCTGGAAGTGCACGACATAGTGGTCCTGGCCATTGCGCAGCAGGATGTTCCGCGAAACGCCGGCGCGCACGATCTGCTGGTCGCTGCCCAGCTGGATGCAGTCACTGGCCGTGGAAGGGGGCTCGGCGGCGCGCACAGGCGATGCGCTGGCGGACGTGGCAACGGCGACGAGCAGGGCGGTCAACGTGAGCATGTTCATGGCGAGGCAGGGGAATGGCGATCCGGACTGGATCGGGTCCCACGATGCCGCCACGGATGAAGATGCGAATCTGCCGCAAGCAGGGCTGACCGACGCCACGGTGCGTTCGGTCACGATGACCTCCGGCAGGGCCGGATTGCAGGCATGACAAAAGGCCAGCAACCAGGGCTGGCCTTGTCGAAGTGGCGCAACGCGCCGACCGCTTACTTCATGCGGTAGGTGATACGACCCTTGGTCAGGTCGTACGGGGTCATTTCAACCTTGACCCGGTCACCGGTGAGGATGCGGATGTAGTTCTTGCGCATGCGGCCGGAAATGTGGGCGATGATTTCGTGCCCATTTTCCAGGCGAACGCGGAAAGTGGTGTTCGGCAGCGTCTCGCTGACGGTGCCCTCGAACTCGATGGAATCGTCTTTCGACATGTAGTCCTGTGCGGTTCAGAAAACGGCCACGCTGGGCCTAAGGCGCAGTATTTTACGCGTGACCGGCCCAGCTTGCAAAGTTTGTGTTAACCCCCGGCCAAACGCTGTGCCGGCAGGCGTCCGACCGCCTGCGTCCAGGGGCCTTCACGGCCGTCATGGCGCACCGCGTGGCGGACGTGCTGCAGGAACGCCGCGCGCGGCAGGTGCTCGGCGCCCATCCGCAGCAGGTGCGGATTCTCCACCTGGGCATCGATCAGCGCCCAGCCCCAGCCGTGAAGCGTGGATGCCAGCGCGGCCAGGGCGATCTTGGAGCCGCCGCTGGCGCCACTGAACATGCTCTCGCCGAAGAACATCGTCCCGATGGCCACCCCGTAGATGCCGCCGACCAGCGTCTGCCGGTCCCAGACCTCGAAGGAGTGGGCAAAGCCGAGGTCATGCAGCTGGCTGTAGGCCTCGACCATGTCGGGGCTGATCCAGGTGCCGTCCTGGCCGGGCCGCGGTGCCGCCGCACAGGCGCGCATCACCCGGCTGAAGGCGGTGTCGGCGGTGACCTCCCATGTGCTGCCGCGCAACTGGCGCCGGAAGCGGCTGGACAGATGCACGCCATCGGTACGGAACACCATGCGCGGGTCGGGCGACCACCACAGGATCGGCTCGCCCTCGCTGAACCATGGAAAGATGCCGCCCGCATACGCGTTGAGCAGGCGCGCCGGGTGCAGGTCGCCGCCCACGGCGAGCAGGCCGTCGGGCTGGCGCAGGGCGGTCTCGGCCGGCGGGAAGGGGGCGTCCGGCGCGTCGGCCAGGCGCCAGGGCAGCTGGCGGGTCATGCCGGCATTGTATTCGTCGCGGCCCCGCGCGAATGCCGCGGTAGATGCCAACCTTGGTTGGCGGGTCACCCGTCCGCGCGAAATGGGCTGTGCCCCAGCAGCTCCTGTTGGTAGCGCCGCACATCCCGCCGCTCCTGCCGGCACCACTCCTGCAACGCCTCGGCGAACTCCGCATCAGCCACCCAGTGCCGGCTGCGCACCAGTGTAGGCAGGAAGCCGCGCGCCAGCTTGTGCTCGCCCTGTGCGCCGGGTTCGAAACGGCTCAGGCCTTCGCGCAGGCAGTACTCGATGCCCTGGTAGTAACAGGCTTCGAAGTGCAGGCCGGGCAGGGTGGCGCCGCCCCAGTAGCGGCCGTACAGCGTGTCACCGCCGCGCAGGCAGAGCGCGCCGGCAATCGGCTGGCCTTCCTGCTCGGCCAGGAACAGTACCAGCCCGCGTCCCAATGAAATGGCCAGATGGCGCAGGAAGGGCTCCGTCAGCGCCGGGGCATTGCCGTACTCAAGGAAGGTCTGCAGGTAGAAGCGGTACATCGCCTGCAGGTCGGCGCGACTGGCCTCGTCGCCGTGCACCACGCGGAAGGTGATGCCCTGGCGGGTGACCTTGGCCCGTTCCTGGCGGATGTTCTTGCGGTGCTTGTGGTCCATCGCGGCGAGGAACTGCTCGAACGTTGCCCACTCGCCGGGGTTCTGCCACTGGAACTGCACATCCTCACGCAGCAGCCAGTCCTCGCCGAACAGCGCTTCGTCTGCTGGGGTGTGGAAGTTGATATGGGCCGATGACACCTCCAGTGCCGGCAGCGCATCACGCAACACCGACAGCAACGCGGCGCGATCTGAATCGTGACGGGCCAGCAGGCGCGGCCCGGTGACCGGCGAGTACGGTACCGCGCCCAGCCACTTCGGGTAGTAGTCGCGGCCATGGCGGGCATAGGCGTTGGCCCAGGCATGGTCAAACACGAATTCACCGTGGGAGTTGGTCTTCAGGTAGCCCGGAATTGCGCCGATCAGGCGCTCGCCCTCCCACAGCGTGAAGTGCCGGGGCTGCCAGCCCCAGTCCTCGCGCAGGCAGCCGTGCTGTTCCAGGCCTGAGAGGAAGGCGTGGCTGACGAACGGATTCTGGCCGTCGTGCAGGGTGTCCCAGTCGGTGGCGGGAATGGACTGCAGGGAGTCGAGGAAGCGGGTGGAGAGCATGGTTGGCAAGGATAGGCCAGGTGGATCGCGAACGGTGCTGGCGGAGCTGGGTTGGTTTGTTCCGGTTGGGGGTGAGGAAAGTTTGAATTGTCCATCCGTGTGCGCTTGGTGCGGAATCACCGGCGCACGGCTCGGCAGGGTGGCGGGGCGCTGCACGAGCGGCGCGCATCCCACCACATGGAGAAATCAACGATGAAGGGATTGAAGCTTGCAACTGCCGCGGTCGCGTGCGGCCTGATCTTTGTGCCACCCGTGTTGGCTTCTGGAGATCAGCCGGCAAAAGTGCTTGAGGATCCAGGTGCCTACGCGGAGGTGGTTGCGCTGTTGGAGCGTGAAGCTGCGAACCAGCTGACGCGTCATTTGCAGGAGAGGGGTGAGGTGCGACAAATCAGCGTCAGCATCCGTCTGGATGTGAAGGCAAGATCGATGGTGATCAGCTTTGGGCCTGGATACCTTCCCGGCCCGGATCGCGGTTACGACGAGCTCTTCCTGATTCCGATGGCGTCTACGTTGAGGTACTACGCCGAGAAGTCGGGACTGGATGTGAATGATATTGACTTCCTGTTTGACGGAAAAACCCTTGAGGAATACTACCCCGAGGATCTGGCCGTTCCGCCGAAGACGAAAGAGAAGTCGACGCATACATCAGCTTTGGTGTCAGCAAGCCATGGCTACATCAGCTTGCATCCCAGCGGAGAATGGAAGTTCCAGCGCCCAGCGCCTCTCGGCATCCAGGAAGACACGCTGAGTCCACTGTTTGGTGACGAACTGCAAGGATTGATCGAACAACGTAGCGGTTTGACAGTGCACCGGGCACGCAGCCGCTCCACGGAACTCCATCCGGAGTCCGGGAAGCCATGGGAGCACATGTCATCCCGCTACCACCTCAAGGCGCTTTTCCCCGAACGCACCGACATGTGGAATGAGTTTCCGAACAGCCCAGAGTCTGCTCGCGAAAAGGAAGAGGACATACGGGCTCGCCCCAACTACGCAAACCATCTGGGTGTGGATGTGATGCTGAGCCTGCACACCAATGGCAGCGATTCAGCCAGCCTGCGTGGAACCGAGGTCTATTATCATCAGGACAAACCGCAGGACAAGGCGCTGGCGGATAGCATTCTCTGTGGGATGCGTGAAATCATCCGAGCGCAACCGGGCTATCGGGATTTCCCGATTCGCGAGAGTTCGACCTCGGCCAGGCACGGCGAGAACCGCATCGGGAAGATGCCCTCGGTGATCGTCGAAACCGCCTACCACTCCAATCCTGACGATGTGGCTGCCTTGCAGGATCCCGTCTTCCGCTCGGCGTCGATGAAAGGGGTGGAAAAGGGCTATCGCCTGTGGGCACAGGGCAAGGCCTGTGAGCCTTTGACGCTTCACCCCCTTTCCGATGTCGAGGTTCCGCTGCAGGCGGTGCGCGAGCTGACAGTGGGTTTCGCGGGCAATCCCCAGTACCCCCTGGAACTTGAAGTGGCCGTGGCAGATTGCGACCGGCCCGGATACTGCACGCCGTGGAAGGGCCGCTTTGAAGATCCGGATGCGCCGGTGAAGTTCGAAGTGAGCTGCTCCTCCACGGAGCCCGGCTCAGTCCGCTGGAATGTCCTGTTGCGCGATGCGGACGATGTCGTCGCGGCACCGGTGGCGTTCACCCAGTCCTGCGTCCGGGCCTGAGTGGTGCCTGGAGCGGGTAGTGGGGTTGAGAAAACGGGCGCTTGCGCGCCCGTTTTCCTTAGTCGAGCATGGCTCGACTCAACAAACCACCGGTCAGCTGGCCTTGCCCTGCGCGTCCAGGTAGCGCTCGGCGTCCAGAGCGGCCATGCAGCCGAAGCCGGCCGAGGTGATCGCCTGGCGGTAGTGCTGGTCGGCCACGTCGCCGGCGGCGAACACGCCTTCCACCGAGGTCTGGGTAGCGTTGCCGCCCAGGCCCGAACGGATTTCCAGGTAGCCGTTGTTCATCGCCAGCTGGCCGTCGAACAGGGTGGTGTTCGGGTGGTGGCCGATGGCCACGAAGAAGCCGTGGGCATCGATGTCGCGGGTGCCGCCGTCCAGGGTGGACTTCACGCGCACGCCGGTCACGCCGGCGTCGTTGCCCAGCACTTCCTCCACCTGGTGGTGCCAGACGGTCTCGATCTTGCCTTCGGCCACCTTCCTGAACAGCTTGTCCTGCATGATCTTCTCCGCCTTCAGGGTGTCGCGGCGGTGGACCAGGTAGACCTTGCGGGCGATGTTGGACAGGTACAGGGCCTCTTCCACCGCGGTGTTGCCGCCGCCGACCACGACCACGTCCTGGTCGCGGTAGAAGAAGCCGTCACAGGTGGCACAGGCGGACACGCCGCGGCCCTTGAACTCGTCTTCGGTCGGGATGCCCAGGTACTTGGCGGTGGCGCCGGTGGCGATGATCAGCGCGTCGCAGGTGTACTCGTGGCTGTCGCCGATCAGCTTGAACGGGCGCTGCGACAGGTCGGCGGTGTGGATGTGGTCGAAGATGACCTCGGTCTCGAAGCGCTCGGCGTGGGCCTGCATGCGCGCCATCAGGTCCGGGCCCATCAGGCCGTGGGCGTCACCCGGCCAGTTGTCCACCTCGGTGGTGGTCATCAGCTGGCCGCCCTGCTGCAGGCCAGTGATGACGACCGGCTTCAGGTTGGCACGGGCGGCGTAGACGGCGGCGGTCCAGCCGGCCGGTCCGGAACCGAGGATGACGAGGCGCTGGTGGCGGGAGGGCAGGCTGGTGCTCATGTAGACTCGCGAAAAGGTAGATGGGACAAGGCGCTGGCGATGTTTGCGCAGCATCCGTGGCTGGTCATAGAGTGGCGGCTGGGGCAGGGCGATTCAAGCCGATGAACAGAACGCCGTCATCCAGCGGTGGTTTCACCCCTGTCCGGGCCCGGTCAGAAGTCGCATAACTGAAAACTGACGCCGTCTCATTTATTATCAATCACTAACAGCGCATTCCAAAGGTATGGTCTAAGGTGGCGAAGCAGGTCCCTGAACGCTCCAAGTCGGACGACAGCAAGGCGTCACGTCGCACGGCCGCGGCGGCGACGACCGACAATCCACGCCGCCAGCGCCTCTGGCGCGACCTGGGCCTGATCGCGATCGCGCCGGCCCTGCTCTATCTGGCGGCGAGTCTTTTCACCTATTCAGCGACGGATCCTGGCTGGTCGCATACCGGCAGCGTGGTCGCGCCGGTGCACAACCTCGGTGGTCGCGCGGGCGCCTGGATCGCCGACGTGCTGCTGCAGTTGTTCGGCTACATCGCCTTCCTGCTGCCGGTGGTGCTCGGTGCGCTGTCGTGGATTGCCATGTTCGGCCTCAAGCGCGAGAGCAAGGGCGAGAACGACCTGGACCCGGCGCTGCGCCTGGTCGGCCTGGTCGGATTCCTGATCGCCGGCACCGGCTTCCTGCATGTACGCCTGTTCAGCGGCGATGTCTCCAGCGCCGGCGGCATCCTCGGCAAGCTGGTTGGCAATTCGCTCACGGTGGGCTTCGGTGCGCTGGGCGCGAACCTGTTCGTGCT
This sequence comes from Stenotrophomonas maltophilia D457, assembly GCF_000284595.1. GTDB lineage: Bacteria > Pseudomonadota > Gammaproteobacteria > Xanthomonadales > Xanthomonadaceae > Stenotrophomonas > Stenotrophomonas muris. The sequence continues at coordinate 2,345,772 of NC_017671.1, forward strand.
GGTGTTGCTGCTGGCCTCGATCACCCTGGCCACCGGGCTGTCCTGGTTCACGGTGATGGAAAAGATCGGCCGTGGCGTGATGTCGCTGGCACCGTTGCTGGCGCGCAAGAAGGAAGAAGTCACCGAGTGGCAGCAGACCCGGGTGATGCGCGAGGAGCGCCAGGAAGTGCGCAAGGCCGATGCCGAGGTCCGCGCCAAGCGCGAGCCGGTGAAGATCGAGCCGCGACCGGAACCGGTGATCGAGAAGAGTGACCGGGCCAAGCGCGACACGCAGATCCCGATGTTCCGTGGCGTCAATGGCGACGGCTCGGACCTGCCGCCGTTGGCCCTGCTGGACGACCCCAAGCCGCAGCCGGTGGGCTACGACAAGGAAACCCTGGACGCGCTGTCACGGCAGATCGAGTTCAAGCTGAAGGATTTCCGCATCGACGCCCAGGTGGTCGGCGCCAACCCCGGGCCGGTCATCACCCGCTTCGAGATCGAGCCCGCGCCGGGCATCAAGGTCAGCCAGATCAGTTCGCTGGACAAGGACATCGCGCGCGGCCTGTCGGTGAAGTCGGTGCGCGTGGTCGACGTGATTCCGGGCAAGTCGGTGATCGGCCTGGAAATCCCCAACGTCACCCGCGAGATGATCTACCTGTCCGAGCTGTTGCGCTCGAAGGAATACGACAAGTCGGCCAGCGTGCTGACCCTGGCGCTGGGCAAGGACATTGCCGGGCGCTCGACCGTGGCCGATCTGGCGCGCATGCCGCACCTGCTGGTGGCCGGTACCACCGGTTCGGGCAAGTCGGTGGCGGTCAACGCAATGGTGCTGAGCCTGCTGTTCAAGGCCTCGCCGAAAGACCTGCGGATGCTGATGATCGACCCGAAGATGCTCGAGCTGAGCGTCTACCAGGGCATCCCGCACCTGCTGGCGCCGGTGGTCACCGACATGAAGGAGGCTGCCAACGGCCTGCGCTGGTGCGTGGCCGAGATGGAGCGCCGCTACAAGCTGATGAGCGCGGTGGGCGTGCGCAACCTGGCCGGCTTCAACAAGAAGGTGAAGGAAGCGCAGGATGCCGGCCAGCCGCTGATGGACCCGCTGTTCAAGCCGAACCCGGAGCTGGGCGAGGCGCCGCGTCCATTGGAGACGCTGCCGTTCATCGTCATCTTCATCGACGAATTCGCCGACATGATGATGATCGTCGGCAAGAAGGTGGAAGAGCTGATCGCGCGCCTGGCACAGAAGGCGCGTGCGGCCGGCATCCACCTGATCCTGGCCACGCAGCGCCCGTCGGTGGACGTGATCACGGGCCTGATCAAGGCCAACATCCCGACCCGTATCGCCTTCCAGGTCAGCTCCAAGATCGACTCGCGCACCATCCTCGACCAGTCCGGCGCGGAAACCCTGCTGGGCCACGGCGACATGCTGTACCTGCCGCCGGGCACCGCGCTGCCCGAGCGCGTGCATGGTGCGTTCGTGTCCGATGACGAAGTGCACCGCGTGGTCGAGCACCTCAAGGCGATGGGCCCGGCCGACTATATCGACGGGGTGCTGGACGAGGTGCAGACGATGGGCGACGGCGTGGTCGTCGGTGCCACCGGCCTGCCCGAGACCAGTGCGGCCGGCGACGAGTCCGACCCGCTGTATGACGAAGCGCTGCGGGTGGTCACCGAGACCCGCCGCGCCTCGATTTCCGGCGTGCAGCGCCGGCTGAAGATCGGCTACAACCGTGCAGCGCGACTGATCGAGGCCATGGAAGCGGCCGGCGTGGTCAGCCCGCCCGAGCACAACGGCGACCGCACGGTGCTGGCACCGCCGCCGCCGAAGTAAGGCCCGACGTATCCCCCACGACGTCCAAGGAACCGACGCATGCTTCACCCCGTACCAAGCGCGCTGGCGCTGGCGCTGGCAGCCTTCCTGGCTGCCGGCCCGGCACTGGCAGAAACCGCCACCTCCGCGCCCGCCACGGCGCCGCCTTCCACCAGCGGCGATACCGAAGCCAGCAATAATTTCAGCATTGTCCGTTACCGCGCCGACTACCAGGTGCGGCCGGATGCGGGCAATGTGCAGACCGAAACCTACGAAGTCCTGCTCAAGACCAAGGCCTCCGTCGAGCAGTTCAGCCAGGTGCGGCTGAGCTACAGCGAAAAGATGGAGACGCTGGAAGTGCTCGGTGCCTACACCATCACCGCCGATGGCCAGCGGCGCGACGTGCCGGCCGATCGCATCTACACCCAGGAGAGTTACTCCAGCGCCTCGGCGGCGATGTATGCCGACCGCAAGGTGCGGGTGATCGTGTTCCCGAACCTGGCCCCGGGCACGCGCCTGTACTACCAGGTGCGCCGCACCCAGGCCACGCCGTACTTCCCGGGCTATTTCGGCCTGTGGGAAACCTTCAACGTCTTCACCGAGTACGAAGACGCCGAGGTCACCCTGACTGCGCCGGCCAACCTGCCGATGTTCGTCGACAGCCGCGGCGTGCAGGGCAGCGATCGCCCGACGGTGAAGAACGGCCAGGCGCAGTGGCGCTGGCGCTACCAGCGGCGCGAGGCCATGCCGGCACAGAACTGGTCGGCGGCGGGCTGGGAGTTCGGCCCGAACATCATGGCCAGCACCTATCGTGACTGGTCGCAGATGGGACGCGCCTACCAGCTCAAGGCCGGCCCGGCGGCCGACGTGACCCCGGCGCTGCAGGCGCTGGCTGATGAGATCACCGCTGGCATCAGCGACCGGCGCGAGCAGGCCGACGCGCTGTACCGCTGGGTGGCGCAGAACATCCGCTATGTGGCGGTGTACCTGGGCAATGGCGGCCTGGAGCCGAACAGCGCGCAGAGCATCCTCGACAACCACTATGGTGACTGCAAGGACCATGTGACGATCCTCGAGGCATTGCTGGCAGCCAAGGGCATCGCCAGCTCGCCGGTGCTGATCGGTGCCGGCGGTGGCCCGACGCTGCCGAAGATTCCGGTGCTGGGCCGCTTCAACCACGCCATCACCTACATCCCCGAGTTCGATCTGTACCTTGATTCGACCACCGCGTGGGCCCGCTTCGGGCAGCTGCCGGAAGGCGACCTCGGCGCACCGGTGATGCGTACCCGCGACGCCTCGTTGGCGCGCACCCCGGCCAACACGCCAGAGCGCAACGCCACCTCGATGGAGGTGCGTTTCACCTTCGACGCCAACGGCAACCTGCGCGGCGAGACCATTCCGAAGCTGGGCGAGAACGCCGAGATCGGCATGCGCGCCCAGTTCTCCCAGCTCAACGCGCAGAATCGTGCGCGCGCCGAGGAGCAGATCATGGCCGCGTCCGGTTTCGACGGGCGAGGGCAGCTGCAGATCCAGGGCGTGCCGGTCGACCTGACCCGGCCGTTCGGCTATCGCATGGCCTTCCAGGCCGAGGACTACGCCGACTTCAGCGTGGCCGGCGGCATGGCCGTGCCGGATCCGCCGGGCGGCGAGTCGGTGCGTGGCCTGTACGCCACCGCTTCTGCGCCGGCCAACGAGACGCCGTTCTACTGCAATGCCAGCCTGCGCGAGGAAACCTATCGCCTGCAGTTCCCTGCCAATGCGCCGATCATCGCCATCCCGGCCAACCAGCGTTTCACCAACGCCGCTGGCGAGTACCGCGTGGACTGGAGCCGCGAGGGGCAGGACGTGATCGTGCGCCATCGCCTGCAGCAGAACGCGGTGCGTGGCCCGGAGGCGCTGTGCCAGCCGCAGGACTACACCGCATTCCGCGCGTTGTATCGCGAAGTGCGGCGTGGCTTCCGTGGCCAGGTGCTGTACGGCAAGCTGCCGGGCTCGGGCGGCTGAATCGCCGATGGACGTTCAGGGCGGCATAATGTCGCCCTGATCGCCCATTCATCTTTCCCCGGGCACACTGGCAACCACCTTTCCTGGCGCCCGCGCCCACAGGATTCCCGCATGAACTTCCGCTTCCGCCGTTTCCTTGCCACCACCACCCTGGCCGTGGCCTGCGCCGCCGCCGGCAGCGCCTGGGCAGGCGCCCGCGATGACCTGAAGACCTTCACCAGTGGCCTGAAGGGCCTGGATGGCCAGTTCAGCCAGCAGGTGTTCGACAGCCGCGGCAAGGTGAAGGAATCGACCAGTGGCCGCGTGGCCCTGTCGGCGCCGCGCCTGTTCCGCTGGGAATACGTGCGCCCGCACGAGCAGTTGATCGTGGCCGACGGCAAGAAGGTCTGGATGTACGAACCGGACCTGGAGCAGGCCACCGTGCGTGAGCAGGGCAAGGAAGAGCAGAACAGCCCGCTGACCGCGCTGATCAACCCGGCACTGCTGGAACAGCAGTACGACGTCAGTGAAGAGGCTGCGCAGCGCGACGGCCTGCAGTGGCTGTCGCTGTCGCCGAAGCGCGAGACCGAAGCCAGCTTCCAGTACGCCGCGCTGGGCTTCAATGCCCAGGGCCTGGCCAAGATGGAAATCACCGATGCGGTTGGCCAGCGTACCGTGATCAGCTTCAGCGGCTGGAAGCGCAACCCGGGCTTCGCGGCCGGCACCTTCAGCTTCACCCCGCCGAAGGGTACCGACGTCATCGGTAATTGACCTGTGGGCGGAGGCGCTTTGGTGGGTGTCAACCTTGGTTGACACGCTTTTGATCTACCGGCCAGCGGCCGGCTCTACCGATCCTGTGGCCTGATCTGCCGGGCAGGGTTCGGTGCTGTCTGCTCTGGCGGGTGTCAACCGGCACCGTCATGGTGGGTGTCAACCTTGGTTGACACGCTCTTGATCTGCCGGCCAGCGGCCGGCACTACCACCCGTGCGGCCTGATCGCCGGCATGGCCCGGCGCTTTCTGCTCTGGTGGGTTTCAACCGGGACCGCCTTGGTGGGTGTCAACCGTTGGTTGGCACGCTTGGGATCTGCCGGCCAGCGGCCGGCACTACCAGACATCGCGTCCCGCCGCCGGGCACGGCCCGGCGCTACCGTTGGGCGGCGCGGTACAATGACCGGGTGGCAAGACATCGTTCAACTTCCTTCCCTGGTCCCGATCTGCTGAGCGTCGATCGGGAACACCTGCGCCCGCTGGCCGAGCGCATGCGTCCGCGCACTCTCGACGAAATGGTTGGGCAGAAGCGCCTGCTGGCGCCGGACAGCGCGCTGCGTCGCGCGGTCGAATCCGGTCGCGTGCATTCGATGATCCTGTGGGGGCCGCCAGGCTGTGGCAAGACCACGCTGGCGCTGTTGCTGGCCGAATACTCCGACGCAGAATTCCGTGCCATCTCCGCCGTCCTCTCCGGCCTGCCGGAGGTGCGCCAGGTGTTGGCCGAGGCCGCGCAGCGTTTCGCCGAAGGCCGGCGCACCGTGCTGTTCGTGGATGAGGTGCATCGCTTCAACAAGGCGCAGCAGGACGCCTTCCTGCCGCACATCGAGCGCGGCACGATCCTGTTCGTCGGTGCCACCACCGAGAATCCGTCGTTCGAGTTGAATTCCGCATTGCTGTCGCGTTGCCGCGTGCATGTCCTGGAAGGCGTTTCGCCCACCGACATCGTCGAGGCGCTGGAACGTGCGCTGGGTGATCGCGAGCGCGGCCTGGGCGAAGAGGGTATCGAGGTCGCCCCCGAACTGCTTCTGGAAATCGCCACCGCTGCCGATGGTGATGTGCGCCGTGCGCTGACCCTGTTGGAAATCGCCGCGGAACTGGCGGGCGGGGAGGGAGGGCGCATCACGCCGCAGACCCTGACCCAGGTGCTGGCCGATCGCACCCGTCGCTTCGACAAGGGCGGCGAGCAGTTCTACGACCAGATCTCGGCGCTGCACAAGTCGGTACGCAGCTCCAACCCGGATGCCGCGCTGTACTGGCTGACCCGCATGCTCGATGGTGGCTGCGACCCGTCCTACCTGGCGCGCCGGCTGACCCGCATGGCCATCGAGGATATCGGCCTGGCCGATCCGCGCGCGCAGAGCATGGCGCTGGAAGCCTGGGACATCTACGAGCGGCTGGGCAGCCCGGAAGGCGAGCTGGCGTTCGCGCAGCTGGTGCTTTACTTGGCCAGCACCGCCAAGTCGAACGCCGGCTATGCCGCATTCAACCAAGCCAAGGCCGACGTGCGCGAGAGCGGTACCGAAGAAGTGCCGCTGCACCTGCGCAATGCACCGACCAAGCTGATGAAGGAGCTCGGCTACGGCGCCGAGTACCAGTACGACCATGACGCCGAGGGTGGCATCGCGCTGGACCAGACGGGTTTCCCGGATGCGATGGGCGAACGGGTGTACTACAACCCCGTGCCGCGTGGCCTGGAAATCAAGCTGAAGGAAAAGCTGGACCGGCTGCGTGCCGAGCGCGAAGCGGCGAGGGCGGCAAAGGGTCGCTGACCCGGTTTATGTAGCGTCGAGCCGCGCTCGACTCCGCTCTGGACCGGGCCAGCAGCGCCTGCGGCAACGGCAGCCGAGCATGGGCTCGGCTCTACAGGGCCAATGGCAGCCGAGCATGGCTCGGCTCCACATTGTTCCCGGCGGCGGTCTTTGGCACACTGCGCGGCCACTTTTTCAAGGATTGATGCCGTGCAGGAAATGATTCTGCCGTTGAAGCGCTACGCCCAGTTCGAGGGGCGTGCCAACCGTCGTGAGTACTGGATGTTCCAGCTGTTCATGCTGATCGTCTCCGCCGTCCTGATGGTGCCGCTCGTTGCCGGGCTGGTGATGCAGTCCGACGTCCTGGGCATCGCGTCGATCATCCTGTTTGTCGTGTTCTGGCTGGCCACGTTCGTGCCGGTCATCGCCGTCACCGTGCGCCGCCTGCACGACTGCAACCAGTCGGGCTGGATGTACCTGCTGGCCTTCGTTCCGTTCGGCGGCCTGGTGATCTTCGTATTCGCGCTGCTGCCGGGCACGCCGCAGGAAAATGCTTATGGTCCGGTGCCTTCGGGGCCGTGACATTTCGCGAGTCGGGCATGGCTCGACTCCACAAGAGGCAAAGAAAAGAAGCCGGCATTTCGCCGGCTTCGTCTTTACTTGATGGTGCAGTCGCCGAAGGACAGGTAGTCCGTGCCGGAACTGAACTGCAGCGTGCAGCTGGCGGTGAACGTCGCGCCTTCTTCCAGTGCGCCCAGCTTGGCCGCCTGCTGTTCGTCGTCGCTGGTCAGTCGGGCCAGGACATTGCCCTGGTCGTCGCCGGCCTCGATCAGCGGCTCGCCCGCCAGGTTGCTGGAAACGCTCAGGGCTACGGCAGTGAATGTCACCGTCTGGTTGAGTTGGTCCATGCCCAGTGACGAATTGCCGGCTTCTTCAAAGGCCTGGTAGAGCGTTGGCAGGTCCTGTGCGGCATGGGCGGCCAGCGGCGCAAGCAGGCCGAGGGAGAGGGCGATCAGGGTGGTGTGCTTCAAGGGAGTCTCACAATCATGGGATCCAATCCCATGCCGGTTGTGTGCAGATGAACGCGACCCGGATGGCGGCAAGTGCCCGCCATCCATGGCTGCGCTGGAAGCGGGGCGATCCAATGCCCCGATGGGCGGCAAAATAGGGGAATTGCTGCCCCTTGCGCAACCCGGGCATGCGCGCGCGTGATACACAGCGTGACGTTTGATCGATGTGATAATCATTCGCGTTTAAGGTAGACTGCGGTCCCTTGTGAACCGGCGGCCCTGGGCCGCTTCTGCCGCCGCTGATGAAGCACTTTGTTCCGCCTTCGCGCCGTGGTCTGCTGGCCCGCGGCTTGGCCGCCTTGATGATGGGTCTGCTCCTGGCCACCCCATATGCCCATGCACAGCAGCGCAACCCGCTGCAGAAGATCGGCCGCACCGTGCTCGACGAGCCGGCGGCCAGCTATCGCTTCGAGCATTTCGTGGTGGACAGTCCCGACCAGCAACGCCGCTGGCGGGTGAACCTGGCGATTCCGGCCAAGGCCGGCAAGACGCCATCCCCGGTGCTCTACGCGCTGGACGGCAACGCCGTCGCGATGGTCCTGGATCAGCCGTTGCTGGCCGAGCTGGCCGCGCGCAAGGCGCCGCCGGTGCTGGTGCTGATCGGCTACGACAACGACCTGCGCATCGATTCCAAGGCGCGCACCCGCGACTACACCGCATGGATCGACCGTGCCGACGACGAGAGCGGTACGACCCAGGCGGTTGGCGGTGGGGCTGCCGCGTTCCTGGATGTGATCGAGCGCCGCATCAAGCCGGAAGTGGAGCGTCGCGCACGCATCGACACGCAGCAGCAAGCGCTGTGGGGCCACTCGCTGGGTGGATTGTTCGTGCTCAATGCGCTGTACACGCGTCCGGCCGCCTTCCAGTCCTATCTGGCCGCCAGCCCGTCGCTGTGGTGGAGCCAGGGTGCGGCGCTGGGGGATCCGGAACAACAGTTCGTGCAGAACGTGCACGGCCAACCGGCAAGGCTCTGGCTGATGCTGGGCGGTGCCGAGCGTGTCGGTGATCGCGGCAAGCGCGACATGAACAATCCGCGCGTGGTAGCGCACCTGCGCCGCATCGGTGGCGCCACCCCGGATGCGGCGATGCAGCTGTCCGAGCGCTTGGGCAAGGTGCCGGGCCTGAGCGTGCAGTACCGCGAGTTCCCCGGCCTTGGCCACGGCCCGATGCTGCCGGCGTCCTTCCATGCGGCGCTGCATGAGCTGTACGGCGTGACCGATCGCAGCGCCGGCGATGGCGCGCCCAATGGCGGTGACAACGCCGCCGAATGAATCCCTTCGCACGCGCTGCCGTGCGACCCCACTACCCAGGCGAGGCTGCCGACGTGCAGCGGCCCAGGCAACCGATGACCCCCGCGCCACGTGGCGCGGCCTACGTGTGCAAGGAGCCTGCCATGTCGTTCCGTCCGTCTCTCCGTCTTACCTCTCTCGCTGCCGGCCTGCTGCTGGCAGTGACCGCCACCGCGCAGCCGGTGTTCGACCAGCCGGCCAACGCCACCTTCAAGGGTGAGGTCGGTCGTCTCACGCGGTGAGAACGTGGTTCCCGGCAGCACCGCCGACGTGGTCGGCCGTGGTTTCGTGCCGGGCCAGAAGGTCAGCCTGCTGCGTGGCGACAGCGTGCTCAACGCACAGCCGGTGGTGGTCGATGCCGATGGCAACTTCAAGACCCAGCTGAGCATTCCGGCCGACGCGGTGCCGGGAACCCACCCGGTGGTGGTGCGCGCCAGCCAGCCGGCTGCGGCCACGGTGCTGAAGCTGCGCGTGTCGCCGCAGTTGCCGCTGTCCGGCCAGGCGCAGTTCGCCACCCGGTCCAGCAAGCTGGTGCCGGGCCTGTACCAGTCCGCCTACAGTGCCGCCAGCAACGCAGTGTTCGTGACCTCGGCGGTGGGTCGCCCGCCGGTGACCCAGTCGCAGCTGCTGAAGCTGGACCCGACGTCGCTGAAGGTGACCAGGGCGATCACCCCGGCGCAGGTGCCGGGCAGCACCAATGGTGCGGTGTACGCGGTCTACGGCGTGGGCGTGGATGACACCAACGGCAATGTCTGGGTGACCAACACCCGCCAGAACTCGATCGCGGTCTACCGGCAGAAAGACCTGTCGCTGGTCCACCAGTTCCCGGCCGACACTGTGCCGCACGCGCGCGACGTGGTGGTCGATGGCACCCGCGGCAAGGTGTTCGCCTCGGCAACGGGCGAGGACCACCTGTCGGTGTTCGACGCCAGGACCTTCAAGGAGCTGCCGGCAGTGACGCTGGAATCCGGCGTGGACGACGGCACGTTAACACCGATGAGCCTGGTGCTGGACGAGAAGGGCGGCAAGCTGTTCACAGTCAGCATCGGCACCCCGGAAGCGGCGGTGATCGATGTGGCCAGCGGCAAGGTCGAGAAGGTCATCGATCTGGGTAATTCGATCAGTGCCTCGGGCGTGGCCTTCGATGCGGCACGCAACCGCCTGTACGTCGCCTCGCAGGGCACCGACAACCTGCTGATCGTCGACGTGGCTGCCGGCAAGGTGCTGCATGACGTGCCGGTCGGCGCCGGTGCGCTGAACGTCGCCTTCGATGATGCCTCCGGCCTGGCCTATGTCAGCAACCGTGGCGCTGGCACGGTCACCGTGGTGAATGGTGACGGCAAGGTGGTCGCCAATCTTGATGGCGGCACGCTGCCGAACCACGTCCGCGCCGATGGCAAGGGCAACGTGTTCGCGGTGAACAAGTCGCGCGGCGCTGAGGACCCGAAGGGTGACCGCATCACCCGCATCACCCCGAAGCAGTAAGTCACACGGTGGGGCGGCGTGCGCGCCGCCCTGCCAGCAAGGAGAACGAGCATGAACATCGCGTCCCGTCTGCGCCTGTGTGCGCTTCCGTTGGCTGTTTCGCTGGTACTGGCCGCCTGTGGCGGCGCGTCGACACCGCCTGATGGCCAGAAGGCCGCCGAGCCGCCCGCCGCACCGGCCGCTGCCGAAACCGCGTTGCCGGCAGGCTGGCAGCGCGTGGCCGGTGCCGAGCTGCCGGCCGTGCATGACCAGAAGGCGGTGCTGCCGGCCAAGGTGCATTCCGATGACGGCGCCGATATCGAGGTGACCGATACCAGCCGGATCATTGCCGGTGGCGACGACGTCATCGCGGTGATCGAAGCACTGGGGCTGGGCACGCAGGTATTCGCCGCGCCGACCAACACCACCACCCAGGCCGGCCTGGCCGCGCCGCACCAGTTCCTGTTCAACCGCACCACCGGCGTGGAGGGCGTGCTGAGCCTGCAGGGCTCGCTGTTCCTCGGCAACAGCCTGCGCCGCCACACCGAGCTGGCCAAAAAGCTGCGCGAAGTCGGTGAGCCGGCGGTGGTCATCGATGATCTGCAGCCGGCCCCGGACAAGGTGCGCAAGGTCGCCGCCGCACTAGGGCTGGCCGAAGCGGGGCAAACATTGGCCACGCAGGTGCAGCGCCAGCTCGACGAGGCTGCAGCGATTGGCAAGGGCCTGGGCCATGCGCCACGACTGATCCACGTATCGGCCACCGGCGCTGGCGGCTCGCCCACTGTTGCCGGTGCCGACAGCGCGTCAGCGCAGCTGATCGCGCTGGCCGGCGGCATCAACATCGGCACCGAGGCCGGGGTGAAGAACTACTCGCAGCTGAGCAACGAGGGGGTGGTCGCCGCGGCACCGGAGGTGATCCTGGTGACCGAGCATGACCTGCGGCTGTTCGGCGGTGCCGAAGGCCTGTGGAAGGCGTACCCGACGCTGAAGCAGACGCCGGCCGGGCAGGCCAATCGGGTCTGGGTGATGCCGGATGTGCAGCTGAAGTACACCAGCGTGGGTTCTGGTGCGGGCGCGCTGGCGCTGGCCAAGGCCCTGGCAGCCTTGCCGAAGGCATGAGTCCGGCGGATCGGCGCCGCCGTCGCGGGCGGACGATGTTGATGGTGGCGTTGCTGGCGCTGCTGGGGGCAGTGCTGGCGTCGTTCGCCGTGGGTCCGTTGCGGTTGCCGCCGCTGGAGGTGATGCAGGCGCTTGCGGTGAAGCTGGGCCTGCTTGACCCAGGGGCAGTCAGCAGCCGTGATCTGGCCGTGGTCTGGCAGCTGCGCATTCCGCGCGCCCTGTTGGGCGCGATGGTCGGTGCGTCGCTGGCGATGGCCGGTGCCAGCCTGCAGGGCCTGTTTGGCAATCCGCTGGCCGACCCCGGCATCGTCGGTGTCAGCCAGGGTGCTGCGCTGGGTGCGGTGGCTGCCATTGTTCTCGGCGCTGCCGGTGCGGCCGGCTGGCTGGTGCCGGTGGCAGCCTTCGTCGGCGGCGCGCTGGCGATCGGCCTGACCTATGCGCTGGCCCGGCCCGGCAAAGGCAGTGGGAATGCCACGCTGCTGCTGGTCGGCATCGCGATGGCCGCGTTCTGCTCGGCGCTGATTGGTTTCCTTACTTACATCGCCAGCGAAAGCGAGCTGCAGTCGCTGGTGTTCTGGCAGATGGGCTCGCTGGCGCGCGCCAACTGGGCCGACGTGGCCGCGGTGGTGCCGCTGCTTGCGCTCGGCGTGTATGCGCTGCAGCGACTGGCCACGCCGCTGGACATGCTGGCGCTGGGTGAGCGCCAGGCGCAGCACCTGGGGCTGGACGTGACCCGTACGCGGCGTCGCCTGGTCGCGTTCAGTGCGCTGCTGGTGGGCGCAGCGGTGGCGTTCGCGGGCTCGATCAGCTTCGTCGGCCTGGTGGTGCCGCACGTGGCGCGACTGCTGGTCGGCCCGGGTCATCGCTGGCTGCTGCCGTTGTCCGGGCTGCTCGGTGCGCTGCTGATCGTGGTGGCCGACACCGCCGCACGCACGCTCGATCCACCTGCGGAGATTCCGCTGGGCCTGTTCTCGGCCGCGCTGGGTGCGCCGTTCTTCCTGTGGCTGGTGCTGCAGCAGCGCCGCAAGGCGGCGCCATGAGCGTGCTGCTGAAGCTGCACGAGGTGGTGGTGCGCCGCCAGCAGCGCGAGATCCTGCATGGCATCTCGCTGGCGTTCGAGCCGGGCACGGTGACCGCGCTGGTTGGCCCGAACGGCGCGGGCAAGTCTACGTTGCTGGCGGTGGCGGCCGGTGACCTGCGCGCCGATGCGGGGGAGGTGAGCCTGCTGGGCAAGCCGTTGGCCAGTTACAAGGCGGGGCCGCTGGCACGCGAGCGCGCGGTGATGCCGCAGGAACATGGCGTGCGCTTCGCCTTCAGCGTGGAGGAAGTGGTGGCGATGGGACGGTTGCCGCATCCGCCGGATCCGCGTGTGGACGATGCACGGGTGGAAGCTGCCATCGATGCCGCCGAACTGCAGGCGCTACGCCTGCGCGAAGTGCAGCAGCTGTCCGGTGGCGAGTCCGCCCGGACCACGTTCGCGCGCGTGCTGGCGCAGGACACGCCGCTGCTGTTGCTTGATGAACCGACCGCGGCGCTGGATCTGCGCCACCAGGAGCGTACGTTGCGCAGTGTGCGTGCCTGTGCCGAAGCCGGCGCGTGCGTGATCGTGGTGCTGCACGATCTGAACCTGGCCGCCGGCTATGCCGACCGCATCGTGTTGCTGGAACAGGGCAGGGTGGCCGCCGATGGCACGCCGCTGCAGGTGCTCACCGAAGACAACCTGCAGCGGGTCTACCAGCAGGATGTGGTGGTGCTGGAGCATCCGCGGCGCGGGGTGCCGTTGGTGGTGGTGACGTAGTCCGGATCTGCTGCCGTCGCCGCGTATCATGTCTGACCGGTATTCCCTCAATGGACTGATGCAACGATCTGTAGCATTTCGCGCGGCACGCTGCTGGCCGTGTTGGTTGGCTTCGCAGGCGCTGCGACTGCGGCTTCCACCTCTCCGGTTTCGCTGACCGATGCGGCGGAGAATGCCTCGCTGATCGAGATACGGCATTCCGCTGGCGCGGGTTCCCCTGTTGCGTCCATCCGGACGCAGTACTTCGCCAGCGAGGAAATGTCCGTGAGTTGGGATGACCAGCAGGTGCTGGTGCTTTGCAAGGAGGCGGCATACCTGCAGATTCCCCCTGCCAAGCTCAAGGCCGCTGCGTTGAGCACCGAGCAGCGCCAGATGATCGTCTACCAGGCGCTGATGTCCGGCCTGGGTGCTGTCGCGGGCGTGGTCGGGCCGGCGGGCGAGATGGTGGCTGTGGCGGATGACGGAAGCGAGACCCGCAGCATTGGCGAAAGCCATTGGGCGTACGGTATCGAGCGCTACGACGTCACCACCCAGCGCATGCCGGGCGGTGCGCTGCGTGTGCATTCCCGCAAGACCGAGACCGTGAACACGACGCCCCCGGCGAGCCCGGACGACACGTTCAGCACCGAGGATGACCAGGCGGCACGCCTGTCCGAACTGGCGCCGGTGGGGAGCTGGACCGAGGTGCTGATCCATGGTGGCCCGCGGCTGCCGCACATTGACCCGGCGACGTCGCTGAAGGGGTGGATTTCGATGGGGGATGACCAGGCGGCGACCGTGGCCGGGGCGCGCACGCTGCACGGCTGCAAGTAAAGGCTGAGAGGTCAGAACCCTTTGCCCAGGGGCAAAGGGATCTGACCCCGATCATTGTCGGCCTCATCGTTCCATTTATGTTTGCAATATTCACTTGCGCGCCAGATTGGCAGGTCTAGAATGCGCCCCATGAATCGGATGCCGCTCCTGAAGTTTTTCACCCTGACCCGCGCCAACGCGGAACGGGCGTGTTTGCCTGGAGCCCCACGAGGCCGTTGAAGCGGCCATCGCTGGACCTTCGACAGAGCGCCCCCCGGGGCGCTCTTTTTGTTTTTGTTAGTCGACTAACAGTCGACTCTACCCAGTCGACGCTACCCAGCCGACGCTACCCAGCCGACGCTACCCAGTACTGCAAAGGAGAACGTGCCATGCACCAGATCGCCGAGACCGAACGCTAGCCGCGCACCCTGTCGCCAACCGGGGGGCGCGGCCCCTGAAGTTGGCCTTGCAGGAATCTCTATATGAACACCCAAGTCCTTTCCCGTCGTCGCAACCTTGGCATCATTGCCCACATCGACGCCGGCAAGACCACGCTGACCGAACGCCTGCTGTGGAAAAGCGGCGAGATCCACCGCGTCGGTGAAGTGCACGACGGCAACGCGACCACCGATTTCTCGGCGATCGAACGCGAACGCGGCATCACCATCGGCGCTGCCGCCGTGCAGGCGCAGTGGGCGCCGCGCGACCTGCCGCCGCATCGGCTGACCCTGATCGACACCCCTGGCCACATCGACTTCGCCATCGAGGTCGAGCGTTCACTGCGCGTGCTCGACGGCGCCGTGGCCGTGTTCTCGGCCGTGGATGGCGTGCAGCCGCAGTCCGAAACCGTGTGGCGCCAGGCGCGTCGCCACCGCGTGCCGCTGATCGCTTTCGTCAACAAGATGGACCGCGTCGGCGCTTCGTTCGAGCGCGTGCTGGAGCAGCTGCAGGACAAACTGCGGGCGCGGCCGTGGGCGCTGGGGGTGCCGTTGGGCAGCGAAAGTGGCTTCAACGGCTGGGTCGATCTGGTCGATGAGCGCGTGCTGCAGTGGCAGGATGGTGCCGCAACCACGGTGACCCCGTGGGACCAAGCGGCGCGGGCCCAGTGGCAAGCCCAACGCGATGCGCTGGTCGAGGCCGTGGCCGATCACGATGAGCAACTGGCCGATGCCTGGCTGGAAGGTCGCGTGATCGATGCCGGGCAGCTGCGCGCGGCGATCCGCCGGGCGACGCTGGCGGGTGCGGGCGTGCCCGTGCTGGCCGGTGCTGCGTTCAAGGACAAGGGTATCGAGACGCTGCTGGACGCCGTGGTCGATTACCTGCCGTCGCCGCTGGATCGCCCTGCCGTCAGCGCCGAAAGCGATGAGGGCGAGGTCGTGCTGCCGCCGGACCCGGACGGTCCGCTGGCCGGCCTGCTGTTCAAGATCACCCACCAGCAGCACGGCGCGTTGAGCTTCGTGCGGCTTTACTCGGGCACCTTGAAGGTGGGCGATGCGGTGGCCAGTTCGCAGCATCCGCAGGGGCGGCGTGTCAGTCGCCTGGTGCGGGTGCAGGCCGACCAGACCCACGACATCGAACAGGCCGTGGCCGGTGACATCGTTGCAGTGCTGGGCTGGAAGGATGCGGTCAGTGGTGAAACGCTGAGCGGCCGCGCGCAGCCGCTGCGCCTGGAGAACATCCAGGCACAGGCACCGGTGCTGGCGTGGCGGTTGGAGCCGGCGCGTGCGGCCGACCTGATCCGGATGGCACAGGGTTTGGCCAGCCTGGCCCAGGAAGATCCCTCGTTCCGCGTCGAAACCGATCGCGACACGGCGGAGACCCTGGTCTGGGGCATGGGCGAACTGCACCTGGAGGTGATGGTCGAGCGCCTGCGCAGCGAATGGAAGGTCGACGTAGGCGTAGGTGCGCCGCGCGTGGCCTACCAGGAGACGCCGATGCGTGCGATGACCGGCGTCGTCGGGCGGCTGGTCAAGCAGACCGGCGGCCAGGGCCAGTTCGCGCACGTGGTGCTGGATGTATCGCCGCGCGAGGACGACCAGGTCGTATTCAACGACCGCATCGTCGGTGGCGTGGTGCCGCGCAGCTTCATCGCGGCGGTGGAGAAAGGTGTGCGTGCTGCGCTGTCGGAAGGCCCCCAGGGCCATCCGGTGGTCGGCATCGAGGTCAGTCTTGTCGATGGCCAGACCCATGCCAAGGACTCCTCGGAGATGGCGTTCCATCGCGCAGGCGCCGAGGCGATCAAGGCGGCGCTGGCCGAAGGCGGCACGCAGCTGCTGGAGCCGGTGATGGCGGTGACGGTGCATTCGCCGTCAGCGTCGGTGGGTGATGTGGTCGGCGACCTCAACCGCCGCCATGGTCGCATTGCCCGCATCGACGATCAGGATGGTCGCGCCGAGGTCAGTGGCTTCGCACCGCTGGCGCAGCTGGTGGGCTATACCACCTCGCTGCGTTCGCTCAGCCAGGGGCGGGCCAGCAGCGAGGCGCACCTGCATGGCTACGAGCCGGTGCGCGCTGCATGAAGAAGGTGAGGGGAGCCCGTTCGCGGGCTCCCTTTTTTGTGGGTTCGGGTTTCCGCATCCATGCGTGGCGTGGATCTACCGGCTGATCGGGTCGCGAGCTCTGCACTAGATCCACGCCATGCGTGGCTGGGGCCCTCGCGATGCGTTTTTTTGCATTGCGATGCAACAAAACTGCAGAAAAAGCTGGATTAAAGTGATGCCTCACGATAAATTGCGCACCCCCCGTTGCTCGCCGCCGCCCGCACCCCTCTCATGCGTGATGACAAAGACCCCGGAACCCTGGAGCTGACCCTGCCGCGCAAGCGCGGTCGTCCGCCCAAGTTCGGGTATGCGATGAGCGATGCGCAGCGGGCCGCACGCTATCGTGCGCGCCGGGCAGGGCAGGCCAACCACGCCGATGTGCGCTCCTGCAGCGACATGGTGCTGCTGGACAAGATCCGTGCAGCGGTGAGCGCGCGCGACACCGAACTGGCCGGATTCCTGGTCCACGTGCTCTGGCAGCGCTACCCCCTGCAGCTGAAATAGCTCGCTGGCGGGGTGGCCGTTGTCATCGAGCTTGTTGATAATGCGGGATTCAGGTTGTTCCCGCTGGCGTGCCCGGGATGGCAGGCGCGCATGATCGAACGGTTCCCAAGATGACCACCACCAGCGACACCACCACCGAAGCGGCGCCGAGCGGCGCTCCCCTGTTCTATACCCGTCCGGTGCCGCTGCAGGCCGATGTGCACGCCGATCTGCGCATCCTGCCGGGCAAGCTCGAGTTCGCCGCCGGCAACAACGCCATTCCGCTGGTGCTGGGCGAGTTCTCGCTGGCGCTGCATCATTTCCCGATCCTGTTCGCCGGCCCCGGTGCGGTTCCGATGGCTGCCGTCGGCGTGTCCGACCAGAACCTGTTCATCAAGGACGGCCTGTGGGAAGACGAGGCCTATATTCCGGCCTACCTGCGCCGCCACCCCTTCATCTTCATCGACACCGGCGCGGAGAATGACTTCCTGCTGGGCATCGACGAAGAAAGCCCGCGCGTGGTCAAGGGCGGCGAGGAAGGCCAGCCGCTGTTCGTTGACGGCAAGGCCACCGAAATGGTGCAGCAGGCGCTGGAGTTCTGCGGCCAGTACACCCGCGAGCACGAACAGACCCTGGCCTTCTCCAAGGCCCTGACCGACAACGGCCTGCTGGTCGAGCGCAACGCCACCGTGCGTACCCCGGATGGCCGCGAGTTCAACCTCAATGGCTTCCTGGTGGTGGACGTCGAGAAGTTCGTTGCG
Source organism: Stenotrophomonas maltophilia D457 (assembly GCF_000284595.1). Taxonomy (GTDB): domain Bacteria; phylum Pseudomonadota; class Gammaproteobacteria; order Xanthomonadales; family Xanthomonadaceae; genus Stenotrophomonas; species Stenotrophomonas muris. The sequence goes on from NC_017671.1 coordinate 2,363,381, forward strand.
CTGCCGGAAGCCACCGTGGTCGAGTGGCACCGCAGCGGCTGGCTGGCACTGATCCACCAGCACCTGATGTCGCTGGGTCGCTTCAATGACCTGACCCGTCGCCAGGTCGAGTGCCTGGCCGCCTGATCAAGGCATTGGCAGGGTTCCCGCTGGGCGGGAGCCCTGTCCGGCCTTCAGCACGTCCAGCAGGCGCCGCGCATCGGCCCAGTCCGGCGCGGCGTCATGCGCCAGGTCGACCAGCTCCGCCGCGATGGCCGCATGCTCGCATTGGCCCAGCATCTGCAGCGTGCCCTGCAATCGGTGCGCGTGATGGCCCAGTGCCGATGCATCCGCTCGATCAATAACCCGCTCCATGTTGCCGAGCTCATCGTGGATGTCGGCGATGTAGGCCGCGTCCATGTCAATCGTCTGCGCGGCTGCGCCCAGGCCCTCTGGTCGCGCAATGCCGAGCGCAGGCAGCAGCTGGGCGGCGCGCAGCGGCTTGGCCAGCACCGCGTCGAAGCCCGAGCGGTGGCAGCGTGCGCGATGACGCCGTCCGGTGCGGGCAGACAATGCGATCAGGCGAACGGTGCGCCCGGCAGACCCGCGTAGCTCGCGCGCCAGCACGTGACCATCGGCGCCAGGCAACCCAATGTCGATCAGAGCAACGGAGCGGGGCTGTCGTGCCTGTTCGGCCAGGGCACTGGCCGCATCTTTCACGGCGCACACCTCTGCGCCCCAGCGCCGCAGCTGTTCGGCGATCACGTGGCGATTGAGCTCGTGGTCCTCGACCAGCAGCAGGTGCAGTCCGGCCAGTGGCGTATCGCCCACGGGCATGTCCTGGGCATCCACCCCGGTGCCAGCCGGGCACACCGGCAGGCGCAGGATGAAGCGACTGCCACGGCCCAGCACGCTGTGCACGGTGAGGTCGCCGCCCATTGCGCGGGCCAGCTCGCGCGCGATGGAAAGCCCCAGCCCACTTCCGCCACGCCGCTGTCCGCTGCTGCCTTGCTGGAAAGGCTGGAACAGGGTGGCTACCTGCGCCGGCGCGATGCCGATGCCGCTGTCGATCACCTCCAGCAGCAGCGCCCGCGGACGCGCCGCCGGCATCAGTTGCAGGCGCAGCTCGATGCGACCGGAATCGCTGAACTTCACTGCGTTCGCCAATAGATTGCTGGCAATCTGGCGTAGCGCATCGGCGTCCACCAGGATGTTCGACGGGGATGCGCCCTGGGCATCGAGATGCAGCTGCAGGCCTTTCCGCTGGGCCTGTGGCCGGATCGCCTCCAGAGCCTGCCGGCACAGCTGGGTTGCATCGCAGGGTTGCCCATGCGGCTTGAAAGCGCCGCTCGCAAGGCGCGAAAAATCCAGTGCGCGATTCAACAGGCTGCGCAGGGATTGGCTGGCGCTGCTGGCAGCGGCGAGCAGGTCACGCTCGCCCTTGGGCAATGTCGATTGCCCCAGCAGCTCGATCGAGGTCAGCACGGCCTGCGCCGAGTTGCGCATCTCGTGGCTGATCACGCCGATGGCATGCGCGCTGCTTCGGTCACCGCGCGCCCGCAGGTGGAGGGTCGGCAGGGATTCATGCAAAAAACAGCCGTGCAGTTGATTCATAGCGAAAGCTTGCGCTCCATCATGCCGGCCACAGGCTAGGTCTTCCGAGTCTGCCGGGATGGGACTGTCGATCGTTCCGGCGGTTCGGGCTTGTCTTCCTGTAAGCGCAATTGCGCGAGCAACTGCTCCAACGTCTCCAACCGGACCCCGGCGCGCAGCGCCTCCGCTTCAGCATGCTCGCGGCGCTCCCGTTCCTTCGCGGCATCCGTGCGGGCGCCGGTCAGTTCGGTGTGTGCGGCTTCCAAGGCCTGGAGATCTTGCGCCCACCGTGCCTGCAGGGCCTGGTGCTCCACCGCTGTCTGTCGCAATGCGTCCAATTGCTGTTGCTGGGCTTGCGCCGCTTGGCGGGTTTGCGTCAATTCCCGTTCCAGGCGGCCGTGCCGTTCGAGCCACTGACTGTTGTCGCGGTTCAGTTGCAGCAGCTCGTGGTTTTTGGCGGTCAGGGCCTCATTGGCCTGACGCAGGGCGACCTGCAGTTCCTGGACCTGGTGTTCGTGCCGGCGCTGTTCCTGGTCACGCTGCTCCTTGACCGAGGTTCGGTAGTGTTCCAGCGCCTCGCGGGCATGCTGGTGCTTTTCCTCCAATGATCGGGCGTGGGCCTCGTGCTCGGCCAGGCGCGTGGTCAGGCCGGCGATGCGCTCTTCCAGTTGGCGGATCGTCATGGTGGCATCGGCCAGTGCCGTTTGCGTCGTCGTGTGCTCGCTCTTTTCCGCCTGCAACGCGGTCTCGGTGCGCTGCAACTGGGCGCTCAACGCGGCGCCTTCCTGCCGCTGGTGTTCTAAGGCCTGGCTGCGTTCCTGCAACTGGGCCTCGAAGCCCTGACGCGCCTCGGTCACCACCGTATCGGCCTCCTCCTGCAGGCGTCCGGCCAGCCGGCCGACCAGATCCTGCAACGCCTCGCTGACCGCGACCTTGGCCCCCGGGCCTTGGCCCTCTTCTTCTTCCAGTTCCTTGAGGTGGCGGTGGATCGTGGTTTTGGAGCCCGTGTTGCCCAGTGCCACCCGCACGGCGTCGACCGAGGGGTGCTTGCCCTGCGCCCGCAGGGCGTCACGGGCCTTCTGGATATCGCTCTTGTACAAGCCGCCACGTGCCATGATCCTCTCCGGACGATTTCGTAATGTATTACATACCACGTAATTACATACTATTTCAAGATCAGAACTAGCCTTAGATTGCAATAAAAATCAGGCGGGATAATGGCGGATTATCCCGCCTGACCCCTCGCAAGTGGTACTTAGTGGCCGCCAAGTAGTACGAAATGGCCTGCGCCGGGAACTTTCGGGATTCGGTGCGCTTCCAAGCGAACAGTCCGCAGTACACTTGCTTGGCGATGCCCCAGTCCTCGGCCCCTCTCACGCGAAGTCTGTCCGTGGTGCCCTCTGGCCACGGGGTCGCGTTGTATTGCGAGAAATGGCCATGAAACTGCGTGCGCTCCGGACTCGATCACTCCGTCTGCGCTTTGCTTGGCTGGCGTTGCTTGCGCTGCTGTTCCAGCAGGTTGCGCTGGCCGCCTACGCGTGCCCGATCGCCGAGACGCCGCCGGAGCCGAAGATGATGATGGCCGGCTGCGAAGGCATGGAGATGCCAGACCCGGCCGCACCAGTGCTGTGCGACCAGCACTGTCAGCGCGATCATGTCGCCCAACCTGACCTTAAAACCCCGCAGGTCCCGCCGCTGGCATTGCCGGCGCGTCACTTCACCCTGACCGAGACACTACTGCCGCCGTTGCAGGCCCAGTACTACGAAGACGTGCCCACCTGCCAGTCCGATCCACCGCCGGCGCAGCGCTTCTGTAGCTTGCAGATCTAGCCCCCGACCGCGACCTATTCCCGCGCTGACGATTTCGGCGGCGCGCTCGTCGTTGCACGTTCGGAGGTTTCATGTCCTTTCCATTCTCACTGCACCGCCAGTGCAGAACTCGTCGTTGGCCTGCGTGGATGCTGGCCATCGGTTTCATGGTCACCCCTGCCTGGTCCATCGCGGCTGGCATCTCTTTCAATGACGCGCAGCGCCTGGCGGCCGAGCGCGCTCCCTTGCTCAAGGCGCGCCAGTCACAAATTGCGGCGACCCAGGAAGAAGCTGTCCGCGCCGCTGCCTTGCCCGATCCCAAGCTGACGCTGGGCCTCACCAACTGGCCGGTCACCGGCGCCGACGCGTTCGATTTTCGTGCCGACGACATGACCATGAAGCAGATCGGCGTGATGCAGGCGTTCCCGGCTCGCGCCAAACGCCAAGCGCGTCAGGCCGTAGCCGATCGCGGGATCGAGCAAGCCGAGGCGCTGTCGGTGGCCGAACAGTTGGCGGTTCAGCGAGGCACGGCCGAGGCCTGGATTGCCCTGTGGGCTGCTCAGCGCGAAGTTGCTGCGCTGCAGACCCTGCGGGAACCGGCCTCCATCGCCGTCCACGCCGCCAAGGGGCGTTTGACGGGTGCCACTGGCACGGTGACCGACACCCTGGCCACGCAAGCGGCGGCGCTGGAATTGGAGAATCGGATTGATGCCGCGCTGGCCGCGTTGGAAGCCGCTCGCGCTGGCTTGGCGCGGTGGCTTGGCGTGGATCCTGTCGATGTGGAAGCCGAGGATGCACCGCCCGAGTTGACGGAACTGCCTGTCGATCCGGCCACGCTGCTGGCCTCGATCGACAGCCAAGGGCCGCTGCTGCCATGGCGCTCGCGCGAAGCCCTGGCTGAAGCGGAAGTCGACGCTGCCATCGCCGAGAAGCGGCCCGATTGGAGCCTCGGCGTGACCTATGGGCAACGTGACCGGATGCCGAACGGTGTTTCCCGTAGCGACATGCTGATGGTCGAGTTCGCCATCGACCTGCCGCTGTTTCCGCGCAATCGGCAGGACCGCGGCGTGGCGGCGCGGCGTGCCGAGTTGGATGCGGTGGCCGCCGAACGCGAAGATGCCCGCCGCGTCCAGACCGAAGCCGTACGCCGCACCTTGGCCGACTGGCAGGGCCTACAACGCCAGGTGGCCCGCAAGGAAACCCAATCTCTTCCGCTGGCCCATGACCGCGCGAAGAGCGCGCTAGCGGCCTACGCCGGTGGCGGTGACCTGCAACCGTGGCTGGAAGCGCGTCGCGACGAAATTGCATTGCATATCGAACACGCCCGCCACTTGGGCGAACTCGGCCGCGCCTGGGCAGCGTTGGCCTATTTGCTGCCCGAGGAGAGCACACCATGACGTCCACGACGACCCGTTTAATGCTGGCGACTGCCGCGGTTGCACTGCTGGCCATAGGTCTCGGCACCGGCTATTGGTGGGCGCAGCGTCGCGTCGGTCCAGACATGAAGCCGATGACTGCCGCGCCGATGGCGAGTCAGAGCGAGCGCAAGGTGCTGTACTGGTACGACCCGATGGTGCCGGACCAGCACTTCGACAAGGCCGGCAAGTCGCCCTTCATGGACATGCAGTTGGTGCCCAAGTACGCCGACGAAGTTGCCGGCGGCGGCGTGCGCATCGACGCCGGACTGCAGCAGAGCGTCGGCATTCGCACCGCGCCCGTCGAAGTCAGTCGCCTGGCGTCCACGGTGCGCGTGCCGGGCACACTGACCTGGGACCTGCGTCAGGAATCGGTAGTCAGCGCCCGTGTCGAAGGGATCGTGAGCCGGGTGCAGGTGAAAGCTCCGTACACGAAGGTCGCGCGTGGCCAGCCGCTGGCGGCGTTGCTGGCACCGAGTTGGAGCAGTGCCCTGGCCGAGGCCCAGGCGCTGCGCCAGGCGCAGTCGACTTCGGCGCGGGAGCTGCAGTCTGCCGCCCAGCAACGCCTGCGCGTGTTGGGCGTGCCGAGTGGCATGGCCCGCGACGGCAGCGTGACGCTGAGTGCACCCAGTAATGGTGTCGTCACCGAAGTGCTCGCCCGCGAAGGCCAGACGGTGATGCCAGGCACACCGCTGTTCCGCGTCAACGGCATCGACACCCTGTGGCTGGAAGCCGCGATTCCGCAGGCCAGCGCCACGTCCCTGCACCCCGGCACATCGGTGGAAGCCATCGTCAGCGCCATACCCGGCCAGACCTTCGCCGGGGAAGTCGAAGCGCTGTTGCCGCTGGTCGATATCGCCAGCCGCACGCAGCGGGCGCGCATCGTGCTGCGCAATCCTGACGGTGTGTTGGCGCCGGGCATGTTCGCCGAAGTGACGTTGCAACCGCAGGCCGGCACGGCAGTTCCGCTGGTGCCGACCGAGGCACTGATCGCGACCGGTGCCGACAGTCGCGTCATCGTGCAGGACGCCAGCGGCGGCTTCCGTCCGGTGCGCGTCTCGACGGGGCGCAGTAGCAACGGTCGCACCGAAGTCCTGACCGGACTCAAGGGGGGCGAGCATGTCGTGGTCTCCGGTCAATTTCTGATCGATTCCGAGGCCAGTCTGTCCGGCGCACTGGAACGTCTGGGGGCACCGGAAACCGCGTCGCCGGCAGTGCCCATGAAAGCACTATCGCCGAGTAGCGCGCCGGAAATCGTCCCAACATCGACGCCGGCAAAGCCCGCTGCTGTCGCACCGCCGCGCTCGTGCCCGGTGCAGTACTGGTATGACCCGATGAAGCCGGGCCAGCACTTCGACCAGCCCGGCAAATCGCCCTTCATGGACATGCAACTGGTGCCGAAATTCGGACCGGGTGCGGCGCCCGACTGCACCATCCGCGATGTGCCGTTGGCAAGCCCGGAGAAGCAGCCATGATCGCCCGCCTGATCCACGCCTGCATCGCCAACCGTGTGCTGGTGCTGATGGCAGCCGTGCTGCTCGTCATCGCCGGCGTGTGGTCGGTGCGACACACGCCACTGGACGCGCTGCCGGACCTGTCCGACACGCAGGTGATCATCCGCACGCAGTGGCTGGGGCAGACTCCACGCATCGTCGAGGACCAGGTCACCTATCCGCTGGCGACGACGATGCTGTCGGTGCCGGGCGTCAAGGCGGTGCGTGGCTTTTCGTTCTTTGGTGATTCCTTCGTCTACATCCTGTTCGATGACGCCACCGACCTTTATTGGGCGCGCTCGCGCGTGCTGGAGTACCTGAGTCAGGTGCGCGACCGGCTGCCGCAAGGCGTGAGTCCCGCACTCGGCCCGGACGCCACCGGGCTGGGCTGGATTTACCAGTACGCGCTGGTCGATCGCACCGGCCAGCATGATCTTGGCCAGCTGCGCGCCCTGCAGGACTGGTTCCTGCGCTACGAGCTCAAGACCATCCCCGACGTGGCCGAGGTCGCCAGCATCGGCGGCGCGGTACGCGCCTGGCAGATCGCGCCTGATCCGCAGGCGTTGGCCGCCCGCGGCCTCACCGTGGCGCAGCTGGTCGACGCCGTTGATGCGGCTAATGGCGCCACCGGGGGTTCGGTAATCGAACAGGGCGAAGCCGAGCTGATGGTGCGCAGCGAAGGTTATCTGCGCAGCCAGGCCGCGTTCGAGCAGGTGCCGATTGTCAGCACGACCGAGGGCGTGCCGGTGCTGCTCGGCGAGGTCGCGACCATCGCTCGCGGCCCGACCTTCCGCCGTGGCATCGCCGAATTGGACGGCGAAGGTGAAGTCGCCGGTGGCGTGATCGTGCTGCGCACCGGCAAGGATGCGCTGACCGCAATCGAGAACGTCAAGACACGATTGAAGGATTTGCAGGCCAACTTGCCCAAAGGCGTGGAGATCGTGCCGGTTTACGACCGCTCCGAACTGATCCACGAAGCCGTGCGCAACCTTACCCACAAGCTCGGTGAGGAGTTCCTGGTCGTGGCTCTGGTATGTGCACTGTTCCTCTGGCACCTGCGCTCGGCGCTGGTGGCGGTGATCACGTTGCCGCTGGGTGTGCTGGCCGCGTTCATCGTCATGCGCTACCAGGGCATCACCGCCAACCTGCTGTCGCTGGGCGGCATCGCGATCGCCATCGGTGCCATGGTCGATGCGGCCGTCGTCATGATCGAGAACGCGCACAAGCACCTGGAGCATTGGCGCGAGGAACACGGCGATGAACCACAAGGCGAAGCGCGCTGGCGGCTGATGGCGCAGTCCGCCGCTGAAGTCGGCCCCGCGTTGTTCGCCAGCCTGCTGGTGATCACGCTCTCGTTTATTCCGGTGTTCGCGTTGCAGGCGCAGGAAGGTCGGCTGTTCTCACCATTGGCCTACACCAAGACCTACGCGATGGCCGCCGCTGCCGTCCTGTCGGTGACGCTGATTCCGGTGTTGATGGGCTACTTGATCCGGGGCCGCATCCGCCCGGAGCAGCAGAACCCCATCAACCGGGTGCTGATCGCCGGTTACCGGCCGGTGCTGGACTGGGTACTGCGGCATCCGCGCCTGACCTTGGGGTTGAGCGGCGCGCTGTTGCTACTGACCGTGATTCCGTACACGCGCCTGGGCAGCGAGTTCATGCCGCCGCTGGAGGAAGGCACGTTGCTGTACATGCCCACGGCGCTGCCGGGCCTGTCGGCGGACAAGGCCCGGCAACTGCTGCAACTGTCCGACCGCATGATCAAGACCGTGCCCGAGGTCGCGCACGTGTTCGGCAAGGCTGGTAGAGCCGAGACAGCTACCGATCCGGCACCGATCGAGATGTTCGAGACCACGGTGACGTTCAAACCTCGCGACCAGTGGCGGCCGGGGATGACGCCGGACAAGTTGCGCGCCGAACTCGATGCTGCAGTGAAGGTGCCGGGGCTGACCAACCTGTGGGTGCCCCCGATCCGCAATCGCGTCGACATGCTCGCCACCGGCATCAAGAGCCCGATTGGCATCAAGGTATCGGGGCCGGACATCGGCGTGATTGAGCAGCTCAGCAGCGACGTCGAACGCGTGGCCAAGACCGTGCCGGGCGTGCGTTCCGCGCTGGCCGAGCGCGTCACTGGCGGGCGCTATGTCGACGTGCACATCCGCCCGGGGATTGCAGCACGCTACGGCCTGAGCCAAGCCGAATTGCAGACGCTCATCGCGACCGTGGTCGGCGGTGATCCGATCGGCGAGACGATCGAAGGCCGCGAGCGTTACCCGATCGTGCTGCGTTACCCGCGTGGACAACGCGACTCGCTGGATGCGCTGGTACAGCTGCCACTGGTCGCACCCGGTGGCGTGCAGCTCACCCTGGGCCAGGTAGCCGACGTGTCGTTGAGCCCCGGGCCACCCATGCTCAAAAGCGACAACGGCCGCCTGGTCGGGTACATCTATGTCGACGTTGCTGGCCGCGACCTCGGATCGGTGGTCGCCGACTTGCAACGCGCTGTTGCCGTGCAGGTGAAGCTGCCACCGGGTTACGGCATCGCCTGGTCGGGTCAGTACGAGTACCTGCAGCGCGCCTTGGCCCGGTTGCAGTGGGTGGTACCGGCCGCACTGGCCATCATCTTTCTGGTCATCTGGCTGGTTTTCCGGCGCTTCGGCGAGGTCGCGATCATCCTGCTCACCCTGCCGTTGGCGCTGGTCGGCGGGCTGTGGCTCATCTGGATGCTGGGTCATGCCGTGTCGATCGCAACGATGATCGGTTTCATCGGGCTCGGCGGGGTCGCCGCCGAGTTCGGCGTGATCATGCTGCTGTACCTGCGCCACGCTTGGGAACGGCATCTGGCCGCGGGCGAACCGGCCACGGTCGCCACGCTGGAAGCCGCAATCCGCGAAGGCGCGGTGCTTCGCGTGCGCCCCAAAGCCATGACCGTCGCCGTGATCTTCGCCGGCCTGTTCCCGTTGTTCATCGGCGCCGGCGCCGGCTCAGAGGTCATGCAGCGCATCGCCGCGCCGATGCTCGGCGGCATGGTGACCGCGCCCCTGTTGTCGATGCTCGTCATTCCGGCCGCGTTCCGCCTGCTGCGCGGGCGCGCTCTGTCTCGAACTTCGTCTGCCGTATCGGTGGACACCGCGACGTGAGCGGCGCATTGGGTTCGCTCACTTGACAACTTTAGGAGATTCATCATGAAACGTCATTTCGTTACCGCTATCTTGACTGCCGCCCTCGGAATGTTGAGTGCTTGCACCACCACGACCGCCGCGCACCGTCTGGGCTCGGTCAAGACCGTGTCCGACCACACCCTGCAGTTGTGCTTCGATCCACAGGCAGTACCGCCGGTCGCCGGCCAGCAGGTTCAACTGGTACGCCGCCAGCAATTCGGCAACCCGAAGTTCCCGCCGACCTTCCGCGAACGCCCCGTCGGCACAGCACGGATCGATGCCGACGTAGCTGGGCGCTGCGTGGCCGCTACGTTGGTCGAAGGCAAGGCGCGCCGCTTCGATGAGGTATATCCGCTATCGGCCGACCGTAAGCCGCATTGAAGCAGCACCACCGGAACCAACGACGGCAGTCCGATTGCGCTGCCGTCGCACCAACCTGCAATCGAACTACGCAACTACCGAAGGAGAACCGTATGAAAATGACCCTATTCGTTTCCGCATTGACTACGCTGCTGTTGGCGGCCTGCTCGCAGGCACCCAGCGGTGACACCGCTATGCAAGGAACCGACAACACGCCCATGCCAGCTGCGGAGCACGCGCCAATGGCCGACCAGGCAAAACCGGCCACTGGCGACATGGCGCAATCGGCCAAGACGGCATCGGCTACGGGTACTGTCGAAGCCGTCGATGCGGCCGCTGGCAAGATCACCATCGCCCACGGCCCGGTGGACGCGCTGGGTTGGCCGGCGATGACGATGGGCTTCAAGGCCACACCTGAACAAATCGCCTCGGTACAGGCGGGTCAGAAGGTACATTTCGAGTTCCAGGCACAGGCCATGGAAGCGACGATCACCCAGATCATGCCAGCCCAGTAAGCTGAATCCCAGCGGCGCATGGTGGCCATGTATCGCCATGCGTCGCACTGGCCGTTGCCGTTGGGTCGGCTAGTCGCGCGTTATGAAATTGCGCCCGAACGGGCCTTACGTCGTGCCTCTCGTGCGTCGCGAGAATTCCCGCACCTCCCTGGATGACATCAGGGCGCCGATGAGGATCTCGGCGCAATTCACATCACACCTCGCGCTAGACAACAACGATGTGGGCGATTTTCCGGAACCTTACGAAAACGAATTGGTTTTGGCTTCGTAGCGTGGTTAGCCGCCCGGCCCGCCACCGATGGTGACCAGGTCGAGCATCAAGCTTGCGTCCACTATTCGTTCTCGTTGAATGAACCACGCGACAAGCCGTTCTAGCCGCGCCGACAGATGCCTTGCAACATCAGAATTACTGCACCGGTGACGATGGCGACATCGGCTAGGTTGAATGCGGGCCAGTACCAGTCGCGCCAATGCCACTGGATGAAATCCACCACGTGCCCGCGCAGGATGCGATCCACCGCATTGCCCAAGGCGCCGCCGATAACAAGGGCGTAGGCAAGCGCCGGCGGCCATGCATGACGTGGCAGCTTGGTGAGCCAACGCGTCAACAGCGCGGCGACCGCCAGCGCCAGGAACGTCAGGACATGGCGTTGCCAGCCGCCGGCCGAGCTGAGGAAGCTGAAGGCGGCGCCCGTGTTGTAGGAGCGGTACCAGTTCCACCAGGGGTCGACCACGGGCACCGCGATGTGCTCCGGCAACGCGGTCAGCACCCAATACTTGGTCAGATGATCGACCGCCAATACGATGGCGGACACACCGAGCCACGGCAGTGCGCTCGGCATTCGCGGCGCGCGGCCCTGCGCGGTGTGTATCTCACGCATGATTGCGCTCTCGGGCCGGCCACGCCGCTCGCAGCAGCGCGGGAACGCGCCCGGCGTCACGCGCCAAGAGCATGCTCGCCAACGCCAGATAGAGCCAGGCGATGGCCGTCAGCACGAAGATTTCCCGCTCGGGGTTGGATTGGTAGAAGAACGCCAGCATCAGCTGCCCGACGAACAGCACCGCCAGCGCCACGGCGCCAACCAGGCTCAGTCGCATGCGCACCAGCAATGCCAGCGCGAACATCGACTGAGCGGCGGTCAGGAAGAATTCCTCGTGCTGGCGTGCGCCCAATGGCAATGAGGTCAACTCGCCGGCGCCAATGCTCATGGCAATCGGCAACATGCCTACCAGCAAGGTCCACTGGTTGATCTTGTCGCTGATCATGGTCGTCAGGCCCGCACGGGCACGGCCGTCCAGGACGAACAGGATCGCGATGGTGACCGCCGGCGCTTCGCTGGCCAGCGGCGCCAGCCACTGGATCAACAGGAACTCGTCCATCCCCAGGCGCCGGCCGGAAGCCACCAGCGATTCGGCGAAGGGTTCGGCCGCCAGCAGGATCACGCCTGCGGCCACCACGCCCATCAGCACCATCACCGTCCAGCGCTTGCCGGGCGAGAACCGCGCGATCACGGCTCCCGGGCCCGGTTCTTCGTCTTCTTCCTCTTCTTCGTTCTCCGTCTTTGATGTGCGCCACAGGTACAGGAAGAACAAGGCACCCAGCACGACGAAATCGAACAGGCCGATGCGATCCTTCAGGATGATGACGAAGGCATACGCGCTCGCCAACGCAAGGAAGACGATTTCGACCGAATTTTCGACCTGCAACGCAATCCCGCGTTGCCGCGAGCGCCACCAGTGCAACCCCACCAGCAGCGGCCAGGCAAGCCCGATCAACAGCCGATTGGCACCGGTCATGTTGGCGGCGGCGTAGGCCACATACCCGGACGCCGGATCTTGGCCCGCGCGGTAGGCGTAGTAGAAGTCCACCGCGTATTCGGGGAGCACCGTGATAAGTGCGACCACCGCCAGCACGAAGCTGGTGGCGATGTACTTCTCGGCAGCCTCCGCGCCCCACGACAGCAGGAAGCCGGAGGCCAGAATCGCCATGCCGAACAGCGCCATGTCGCCCAGGGCGCCGACGCTGCTCCCGGACACGCGCAGGTACAGCGCGGGCACGACGGCCAGTGCTGCCAGCCCCACTGGAACCAAGAATTCTCGGACTGCGCTGTGTGTTTGCATGACGTGCCAGCTCCCTTGGGTCCTACGCGGTGCCGTCGATGGGGAATGCTTGCTCCACCGGGCTGATATAGACCCAGCCCGCGTCCGGTCGCCCCGTCCGCCCGACACGGCGGAAGATTTCCACGGCCCGAGCCACGTCCTCATCCTTGCAGAACAGCTCCATCTGCACCTCATTGATCACCTGGTCGCCGAACTCGACCGAATACTCCTGCTCGCGCGCACTCAAGGCGCGCAGCAGTCCCTTCACGTCGAACAGGCTCAGGCGCTGGAAGCCGGCGGCTTCCAGCGCGTGGATCAGGTCGGAAACCCGGTTGCGGTGCACGAACGCCTTGATCTGTTTCATCACACGGTCTCCTGCGGGTTGGATCCGGCCGCCTTGCGTTCGGCGCGGGTTTCGAGCCATTCATACAGCACCGGCAACAGCACAAGCGTCAACAGCGTCGAACTGATCAGGCCACCCACCACCACGGTCGCCAGCGGACGCTGCGTTTCCGCGCCTACGCCGGTGGACAGCAGCATGGGCACCAGGCCGAGAATGGCGACGCTGGCGGTCATCAGCACCGGCCGCAGGCGCAGCGCGGTGCCCTGTACCACCGCTTCGCGGACCGACAAGCCCTTGTCGCGCAGCTCGTTGAGGAAGCTCACCAGCACAATGCCGTTGAGCATGGCCACGCCGAACACGGCGATGAAACCGATGGCCGAGGGCACCGACAGGTACTGTCCGGTGACCGCCAGAGCGATCAGGCCGCCGATGGTGGCGAACGGCACGTTTGCGATGATCAGCGTGGCGTACTTGACCGAGTTGAACGCGGTGTAGAGCAGCACGAAGATGAAGAAGATCGTGACCGGCACGATCAACGCCAACTTGGCTAGCGCCCGTTGCTGGTTCTCGAAGGCGCCGCCCCATTCGATCCAGTAGCCGGGAGGCAAGTGCACCTGCTGCTTGATCGCCGCGTTGGCGTCCTTCACGAAGCCATCGACATCGCGACCGCGCACGTCCATCTGGATCACCGCGTAGCGCTGCAACTGCTCGCGGCGGACGAACGAATAGCCTTCGGCGATGCTGATCTCCGCCACGCGTGACAGGGGCACCAGCGCACCGGAAGCCGTTCGCAGGGGAATGTGACGCACGGATTCAACGGACACGCGGGCGCTGTCGTCGAGGCGCACGGCAATATCGAAGCGCTTGACGCCGTCCAACAGTACGCTGACCGGTTCGCCGCCCAGCCCATTGCGCACGATCGTCAGCACGTCCTCGGCATTCAGCCCATACAACGCCAACTCGTCCCGGTTGACCTGGATGCGGATCTGCGGCTTGCCGAGATTGGCTTCAAGGGCAAGGTCGGCGACGCCCGGCACCGTGGCAAGGGTGCTCTTGAGGCGCCCGCTAAGCTTGTCGAGTTCGCGCAGATCCTCACCGTAGAGCTTTAGGGCAAGCGTGGCGCGCACGCCGGAAATGAGCTCTTCCACGCGCATCTGGATCGGTTGGGTGTAGCTCGGCACTACATTGGGCACCACCTTCTCCAGCGTTTCCTGCATCGCCGCTTCCAGCTCTTTGATATTCCGACCGGTGGTCCACTCGTCCTCTGGCTTGAGGGCGGTGTAGATCTCCATGTAGTTGACGTCGGCGGTGTCGCCCTTCTCGGCACGACCGATCATGGAGAGGGTGGTTTCCACTTCCGGGAATTGCTTGAAGGCTGCGGCGATGGTGTTGCTGGTGCGGATCGATTCGTTCAGCGAGGTCGATGGAATGCCGGTCACGCGCCACATGATCGAGCCTTCCTGCAGCTGTGGCATGAACTCCTTGCCCAGGAACGGGAACAGCGCCAGGCTCACGATCAGGGCTGCCACCGCACTGATCACCACCGTCCGCTTTTTGGCCAGGGCCTTGTCCAGCAATGGCCGGTAGATGCACTTGATCCGGGCGACCAGCCAGGTGTCGCGCTCCTCCTTGGGCTTGAGGATCATCGACGCCAGCACCGGAATCAGGGTCAGGCTCAGGATCAGCGAGCCGGCCATGGCGAAGGCGATGTTGAACGCCATCGGCTTGAACATCTTGCCTTCGAGGCCTTCCAGCGCAAACAGCGGCAGGAACACCACGATAATGATGATGATGGCAAAGGCGATCGGGTTGGCGACTTCCTTCGCCGCCGCCAGCACTGCCGAAGTTCTGTCGACCTTCTCGCCGTGTTCGAGGCGTTCGGCCATGATCCGGAACGCGTTTTCCACCATCACCACCGCGCCATCGACCATCATGCCGATGCCAATGGCCAAGCCGGCCAGCGACATCAGGTTGGCCGATAGTCCGGCTTGGCCCATGCCGATGAAAGCGATCAACATCGCCAGCGGCAGGGTAACGATCACCACCAGCGCCGAGCGCACCTCGCCCAGGAACAGGAACAGGATGATCGCGACCAGGATGGAGCCTTCGATCAGCGCCCGCACGGCGGTTTCCACCGCCTTGTTGACCAGGTCGGTGCGCTCGTAGATGGGGCGCAGCACCATGGTCTTGGGCAGCGCCGCCCGAACGACCTCCAGCTTGCCCTTGACGGCTTCGACGACGTTTTTTGCGTTCTCGCCGATGCGGGCCAGTGCCTGGCCCATGACGACCTCTTGGCCATCACGGGTCACGGCACCGAAGCGCGGTGCAGGGGCCTCCGTTACGCGGGCCACGTCGCGCAGGTACACCGGAACGCCGTCTTCGGACTTCAGCACGATGGCGCCAATGTCCTCGACCGACTTCAGCAAGCCCAGGCCACGGACGAGGAATTGCTCGCGGCCGACATCCATGACATTGCCGCCGACCTGGCCGTTATTGGCGGGGATGGCGTTGATGACATCGCTGAAGCCCAGGTGGCGTGCATACAAGCGCTGAGGATCGATCTGTACCTGGAACTGGCGCTCGCCGCCGCCCCAGGAACTCACGTCGTCCACGCCAGGCGCGGTGCGCAGGATCAGGCGCACCGTCCACTCCTGCCAGGTGCGCAGGTCCATGTCGGTGACCTGTTCCTTGCTGACACCCGGGGCGCGCTCGACCGTGTACCAGTACACCTGCCCCAGCCCGGACGTATTCGGGCCCATGCTTGGTTTCCCGTAGCCTTCTGGCAGGCGATCGCCGATTTCCTGCAGGCGTTCGTTGACCAGCTGACGGGCGAAGTAGATGTCCATGTCGTCCTTGAAATAGACCGACACGTACGACAGCCCGAACAGACTGACCGAACGGATTTCCTGCACCTTGGGCAAGCCGGCCAGCGCCGATTCCACCGGCGTGGTCAGCAACTGCTCGACATCCTCGGCCGCCAGGCCCGGGGATTCGGTGTAGACATTGACCTGGACCGGGGTGACGTCGGGAAACGCATCGATCGGCACGTTGCGCACGGCGCTGATGCCGAGGAAGGCCACCACCGCGAACACGATCAGGACCAGGAACTTGTAACGCAGGGACAGTTCGACCAGGCGATTCAGCATGGCGCGTTACCTCGCACCCTTGTGCGCAGTTCGCGGCTCATTCTTCTTCTCCCAACTGGGACTTGAGCATCTGCGACTTGAGCGCAAACGCGCCTGCGACCACCACCGTGTCGCCCGGCTTGAGACCGTCCCGGATCAGGGTCCGGTCGCCGATCACCTCGCCCGTGCGCACCGGCACCGGCTCCAGAGCACCTTCCGCGTTGCGGCGAAAGACGACGGTGTCACCGGCCAGTTGCACCAGTGCGTCGTTTGGCACGGCAACCTCCGTGGCGGCACGGCTGTCGGCCTGGGCGCTTCCCGTTGCCTCGAAGAACACATCGACGAAGTCACCGCTGTGCAGGCGATCGCCCTGGTTCGGCACCTTGATGCGCACGACGGCATTGCGCGTAGCGTCGGAGGTGCGGTGCGCGGCCTGCTGCACGGTACCGGCCAAGCGCTCGCCGTCAAAGAGCACCACCGCTTCCTGGCTAGGGCGGATGCGGTGTGCGGTACCCGCCTGCAGCTTGGCATCGACCCATACGACGGACTCATCGACCAGACGGAACAAGGCCTTGCCCGGTTCGATACGCTCACCGACGACGAAGTCGTCTTCGGTGATGCGGCCAGCATGCGGCGCGGTCAGCGTGAACTGGCCGTTGACGCCACCGCTGGCGGTGCCAGGCAGTCCGTAGGCCTGCGCCTTGGCCCGGGCGCGATCGACCGCGACCTTTGCTTCGGTAATGCGACGGCCGGCGACGGCTTCACGGCCAAGTGCTGAAACCCGGCGCCATTCCTGTTCGGCGATGCGCAGCTCGGCTTGCGCGTCGGAAACATCGACGCTTGTCAGTGTCGCCAGCGGCGCGCCGGCGCGGACTTCATCGCCGAGCTTGGCGTGCCGGCGCACGACCAGCGCCTCCACCTGGGGGGTGATCAAGGTCGTGCCATAGCCCGTATCCACCACTTCGCCCGGAGCGCGCAGTTCCTCGCTGAGCGCCGACGGCCGCAGTGTCTGCAAGCGGATGCCGGCGGCTTTCATCGCGGCATCGTCCATCTTCACCGAACTGGCGGCTTCTTCTTCACCGCCTTCGGCGTGGCCCTCACCACCCGCCTGTTCGGAATTCGCGGTTTCGGCCCCAGGCTTGGCCGCGCCTGCATCGGGGGATTTGGAACAAGCGGCCAGCGCCAGCAGCAATGCGGCGGTCAGCGGCAGGGTTAACAAACGCATGCGATCCATCGAAATCTCTCTCATGGGGTGCCTTCCATACCGGCCCAGCGTTCAAGCTGACCGGTGGCGGCGAGGTAGTCGGCATAGCTGCGCCACAGGCGCGCCTCAAGTTCGGCACCAGCGAGCTGGGTGTCAAGGGTCTGCTTGAGCTGCAACAGGTAATCGGCGGTGGACAGTTCGCCTTCCTGCCAGAGTTTCTCCAGCAAGCTGGCGCGGCGCTCCACATCGGTGCCCCTGCTACCTTGCCAGCGCGACCAGGCGGACTGCGCGGCACCGTAGCTGCCGATGGCGCGCTGACGATCCGCTGTCAGTTCCATTGTGGTGCGTTCAGCCACCGCTGCGGCCACATCGGCCTCGGCGGTGGCCGCCGCTACTTCGGCACGATATGAGTTGCGGACGAACAACGGAATGCTGATCGAGAAACCGACAATGTTGTCAGTCACCGGGCCGATGTCCTTGCGTCCGCCGCGAACGGCCAGTGTCGGGTTTGCTATGCGATCACGACGCGCCACCGTGACATCCCGCTCGGCAGCCAGCGCCGCCGCATGTGCGACCTGCCACTCCGGCAATTGCTCGACGCCTTCCGCAGGCGTAACAGGCGGTGGCAGGGTTTTGCTGGGCAAGAGTACGCTCGCAACCAATTCGGGGCTGCCGCCCACAGCCCGAAAGCGCGCTTCGGCTTCCCCGCGTTCTGCAATCAGCTGGGATTGCTCGGCTTGCGCTTCGTCGTGGGCGAGTTGAGCGAGATCCCGCTCGATTCCGGAAATGTCGTCGGCTGCGAACTGCTTTTCGGCCAGCATTGCAAATCGGGACACCAGTTCCAAACGGCGCTCGCCAGTACGGAACCGCTGTTGTGCCGATTGCAGATCAGCCCAACTGGCGAACCATTGTTTGACGAAATCGCGACGGTGCATTTGCGCTTCCGCCGTGGCCTGATCGACCCGCGCTGCGGCTGCATCACGGCGTACGCGGCGTTTGCCACTGATATCAAGCGTGAGGCTGAGTCCAGCAGTCGACGTACGTTCGTCGCCTTCTTCCTCGCGGGTCAGCTCGACTTCGGGGTTGTACAGCGGCTGTCCCGCTGCTGCCAGCCGTGCGCGAGCGGCAGCGAGTTGTGCTTCGGTGGCACGGTAACTGGGATGGCGCTGCCAAGCGGCCAGAAGCGCCGCGCGGAGGGGCGCCGGGGCCATGGCCCCGGGCGCTTGGGCGGCCCATGCCTGTCCTGCCAGCAAGCAGGCGAACAGCGCGATGGCCAGCCAGGCGACAGCGCGTCGGCGCGTCGAACGAACAAGGTGCATTGGAAGGATCCTCTGAATCGACAACATTCCTCGACGCTCCGCGCCGAGGGGGCAAACCACAGGCCGGTTAGGCGATCGGTGGCCTAAGTTCCAAACAAGACGTAATGCTGCGCCGCACGCCGGCGAGCAGTACCGCCACATCCTGCGGTGGGAGGGGGAAGCTGAAGAAGGTTTCGGGCGCCATAACGGCGGCGTGGTGGCAACTGCAGTGCGAACACCCGCCGGGCTCCTTCCTCGACGCACCCTCGCCATCGTCCGCTGGCACATTCACTACGGTCTCGAGCGAGGCCTTCGTACCATGGCCCAGATCAACGAAATCATGCCGGGTACACGCGGCGGCAGCGCCAATCTTCATGACGAAGATCAACAGCACCAGCACAACCAACCGCGCGGAAGTGCGCAAGCGCGCAAGCAAGGCACGGGACGCGGCGGACTTCAACCCTCCGGCATGGCCAGCAACAGGTGAGCTTTGAAATATCATTCAGGATGCCTGTCGCCTCGCCAAGCCTATAGCCGCAATGCGACCGCAATGGCGGCGTTGACGAACACGCCCGTGAGGGTTCAGTGGACGGCTACCTGAATCCCCAACACACTTAGATCCGTGCCCGCCCCCCAAAAGATAGCCGTGCACGAGCGCATGGAAGGTTTCAAAACAGGAGAAGAACTTAGCGACTTCCTTCGACCGTGTCATGGCGTCCTCCTCTCACTTGCGGGCCGAAGATAACTTCCGCAGCAAGCGCATGCCGTTGCCGACGACCAGCAGGCTCGCGCCCATGTCGGCAAACACCGCAGCCCACATCGTAGCCTGACCAGCTAAGGTGAGCACCAGGAACACCGCCTTGATGCCGAGCGCCAGAGCGATGTTCTGTGCCAAAACCCGGGCCGTGGCCTTCGACAGCCCGACGAAGGCGGGAATCTTGCGCAGGTCGTCGTCCATCAAGGCCACATCGGCGGTTTCGATGGCGGTGTCGGACCCGGCCGCGCCCATCGCAAAGCCGATATCAGCCCGCGCCAGCGCCGGGGCATCGTTGATGCCGTCGCCGACCATGCCGCTGGTGCCCTGTGCGGCGAGGGCTTCCATTTCCCGCAGCTTGTCTTCGGGCAGCAGGTTGCCCTGGGCCCGGTCGATGCCGACTTCGCGGGCGATGGCCTGCGCGGTGTGCGGATTGTCGCCAGTCAGCATCAGGGTCTTGACGCCGAGTGCGTGCAGTTCGGCAATGGCCTGTCGGCTGCTGTCCTTGACCGTGTCGGCCACGGCGAAGAGGGCCTGCACGCCATCGCTTGCCACCAGCGCCACGACGCTCTTGCCTTGTGTTTCCAAGCTGCTGAAATGCGCTTCCAACGCTGCCGAGCTGGCACCCAGCTCCTGCACCAGCCGATGGTTGCCCAAGTGGTAAAGCACACCTGCCACCTGGCCGCGTACGCCGCGGCCCGGCAAGGCGGCGAAGTCCTCGACTTCACGCACGGTCACCGCATCGTCCTGTCCCGCCACGGCAATGGCCTTGGAGACGGGGTGGTCGGAGCGAGCGGCCAAGCTGACCGCGACCGCGCGAGTCAGGCCTGGGTCCGCCTCGCCCCATGCGACGAAGTCGGTCTGCTTGGGTTTGCCGTGGGTGATCGTCCCGGTTTTGTCGAGCGCCAGCCATCGCAGCTTGCGACCATTCTCCAGGTACACGCCGCCCTTGATCAGGATGCCGTGCCGTGCCGCCGCGGCCAGTCCGCTGACGATGCTCACCGGGGTGGAGATCACCAGTGCGCAAGGACAGGCGATCACCAGCAGCACCAGCGCCCGGTAGGTCCATTCCAGCCACGCCGCGCCCATCAACAGGGGCGGCACTACCGCGACGCCGATGGCGACGGCAAACACCAGCGGGGTGTACCAGCGCGCAAACTGGTCGACGAAGCGCTGGGTGGGCGCACGATTGCCCTGCGCCGCCTCCACCGCGTGGATGATGCGCGCGAGGGTGGAATCATTGGCCGTGGCCGTGACCCGATATTCGAGCGAACCGGCTTCGTTGACGGTGCCGGCGAACACCAGATCGCCCTCGGCCTTTTCGACAGGAAGGCTCTCGCCGGTGATCGGCGCCTGGTTAATCGTGGAGCGGCCAAGGACCACCACGCCGTCCAGCGCGATGCGCTCGCCCGGCTTGACCCGCACCCGGCTATCGAGCGCGACCGTCTTGGCATCCGCCTCGACCCATCGGTTGCCGTCCTGCAGCACCGTGGCCCGTTCGGGCGCCAGGTCCATCAAGCCCCGGATCGCATTGCGCGCGCGATCCAGCGATCTGGCCTCGATCACCTCGGCCAGCGCGAACAGCACCATCACCATGGCCGCCTCCGGCCAATGGCCGATCAGCATCGCGCCGGTGACCGCGATCGACATCAGGGCGTTCATGTTGAGATTGCGGTTCTTCAGCGCAATCCAGCCCTTCTTGTAGGTCGACAGGCCGCCCGTACCGATCGCCACCAGCGCCAGTGCTATGACCAGCCACGCAGGGGCCCCGAGCCACGACATGACCTCGGCGAGCAGTGCCGCCGCGCCGGAAACGATCAACGGCCACCAGGCTGTCCGGGTCTGCACCGGTGCAGTCGAATCTGCGCTGCCGGCCGTGGCGACCGCTTCGGCCTCGAAGCCCAGCGACTTCAAGGCGGCTAGCACATCCGACAAGACACCGGTCGCGTGGCGGACGGTCAGGGTGCGTTGCACGAGATTGAAGGCCAGCGCGTCCACCCCCGGCATGCCACTCAACTTGCCGCGAATGAGGCTTTCCTCGGTGGGGCAATCCATGTTCGCGATATGCAGCGCCGTTTCAACGGCAGACGCCGTCGTCTCCAATGGCACCGCCTGCATGCCGATCGCCGCCAGCGCGTCTTCCACGGGGGCCAGCGCAGGCAACTGGTGAAGCACTGTCAGCGTGCGCTGCACCAGGTTGAACTGCAGGTCCGTCACGCCGGGCACTTGGCCGAGCTTGTTCCGGATCAGCGCCTCCTCGGCGGGGCAGTCCATGTTCGCGATGCGATAACGCATAACCTGGAGTGAAGGCGCCGGAAGTTGAGCCATGGTCGCCGAGTCACCACAGCTGTTGCAAGACGTGCTCATTGCGCGCGGTCTCCCTTGACGGCTTGCGGGGGCACGCGAGAGTTGCGCGCATTGTAATAAAAACTGCCGATAGCGATCACCGCCACGGCCAACTGCGCCAGCAGGGATTGCCAGGAGGGGTACACGCCCAGCCAATCGATACGCGGCGCGGCGACCAGCGCCTGACCGACCCAGCCAGCTTCCTGCAGCGCCGCGATGCCCTTGCCGACCAGCACGACGGCGAGCACGGCAATCAGGATCGAACTGATCGAGAAGAACTGGCCAATCGGCAGGCGCTTGCTCATGCGCAGCATCCAGTACGCCACCCCGGCCAACACGACGCTACCGGCGACCAGCCCACCCAGAATCGCGGTGCTGTTTTTCTGGTTCCACATCGCGATGAAGAACAGGATCGTCTCGAACACTTCGCGGTAGACCGCGACGAAGGCCAGCATGAACAGGAAGACCGCAGAGCGCCGGGTCAGCGCAGCCGAGACCTTGGCGTGCAGGTACTGCTGCCAACGCCCAGCCAGGCTTTTCTGGTGCATCCAGATGCCCACGCTGAGCAGCACCACTGCAGCGAACAACGCCGACACGCCTTCGGTGACCTCACGGTTGGCGCCGCTCACATCGACCAGATGGGTCGCGATGGCCCAGGTTGCCACACCCGCCAGCAACGCCCCGACCCAACCGGCGTGCACCGCCGGCAGGACCTCGCGACGTTCGGCCTTGCGCAGGAAGGCAATCATGCCGATCACGATCAACAACGCCTCGATCCCTTCGCGGAGCAGGATGGTAAAGCTGCCCAGGAACGCCGTGGTGCGATCGGTGTGCGCATCCCGCAAGACCGCCTCGGCGCGATCGAACAGCGCGCTCACCTCCGTCGCCTGCGCTGTCGCATCGGAGGCAGGAACGCGGCGGCCGATGGCATCGCGATAGCGCGCCATGGTGGTTTCGAGCCCACGCATCAGCGCGTTGTCCCGCGCGGCGAGTGTGGGCTCGACCGGTTCGACGCCATCCAGGTACGCCGACAAAGCCGCCGTCTTGGCCTGCCCGGCATCGCCCGCCTGATAGGCGCGGAGGCTCTCGGCCATCCGTTGCCGGGCCAGTGCGAGCGATTGGACTGCTGCCACGCCCGAAGCTGCGGTCTGGACGGCCTGCGGCTGCCCGCGCAGGTAAGCGATGATGGCCCGCGCCTGCGCGTCCTGACTGCCGGCGGCGATCAGATCCGCCTCGCTGGTGCGGGTCAGCGCTTCCAGCGTGGGAAGGCGCTGGTGCCAGGCCGGCGCGTCGCGCCACAGCGCTTCGCCCTCGGCCCGCATCTGCGGCGAATGCGACAAGCTGCCGACGTAGAACGCCAGCGCCCAGCGATCGGCTTCCGGCAGGGACGAGAAGCCGGTCATGGCCGTTCCCTGGATCCCTTGGGAAATCGCTTCGTACAAGGCGAAGGGACTGCGCTGGGCGGCGCGGGTGGCATCGGTGAAGGCAATGGGCGGCGGGTCCAAGCTCGCCGCAGCCGGCCCATCTCCGTGGCCGGCCGGACCGTGGCAGGCAGTGCATTGCGCGGCGTAGAGCTGCGCCCCCCGGGCCGGATCGGGCGGCGTCGCCGGCACGGCACCGACCGGGTAGTTGGCCAGCAGGCCGTCGGCCAGCCGATGCGCTAGATCGGCGACGTGCTTGGCGTCGGACTTAGACTCGACAGCGGTTACCAGCTGATCAGCTTGGGCGATCAGACCGGCCTGGCCGGGCGTCGACGGCAGTGCGGCCAATTGGGTTCGCACCGCCCCTGCAAATTCACGCATCTCCGCGTACTCGGCCTCGGACGCGACGCTGCCGGATTTCACGGCCGTGCCATAGTCGACGGCCACATAGTCCAGCAGCTGCCAGGTCTGGCGCGGGTTGACCGCGGACGGCGCGGTGGCGAAGGCTGGGAAGGACAGCCAAGCCAATAACGCGATCAGCAGGCAACGACAGAGGGAGTTGGTCACGGAGAGCGCCTAGGTGAAGGGCAATAAACGGCAATGGGAACCAGTTGCAACGGTGAGCGTACACCCCGTACCTGCTACGGAGTCAAGGGCAGGATTCCACGACAGGGCAACCTCCTCTCCCGTGCGCCATAGCCCCCGGAGGCCTCAAAGGGTAAAGTCCGTAGCAGCTATAGGGTCAAGAGGCGTCGATGAAGATTAGCGAAGCGGCCGAATCCAGCGGCTGCCATCTGGAAACCATTCGCTACTACGAGCGCGTGGGGCTGATGCCCAAACCGCGGCGAACCGCCAGCGGTTACCGCGAGTACCGCGATGACGAAGTGGACCTGCTGCGTTTCATCACCCGCAGCCGCGACCTCGGCTTCAGTCTGGATGAGATCCGCAGCCTGCTACGGCTGGAAAGCGACCGCACGCTCTCCTGCGGCGAGATCGATGCGATTGCCCGCGAGCATTTGACCGATATCCGCAGCAAGCTCCGCGAGCTCAATCGCATTGCCCGGGAATTGGACCGCACGATCAACGCATGCTCCGGAGGCGCCCGGGGCCAGTGCTCGATTCTGGCCACCTTGCGGGAGCCGATGCCGACCTCGCGGGTCAAAACGACAGACGTGCGTCGGAAGAGGTCGGCATGAACCGTCTGGTGATGCGATGCCTTGGTGGGAACTGCCCATGAGCCTGCGAATCGCATTGGTCCAGGCGGACTTTCCCGTCGGGGACATCGACGGCAACGCAGGGCGCATTGCCGAGCGGATCGCCGAGGCGCGCGATCGCTATCACGCCGACCTAGTGCTGTTTCCGGAACTCACGCTGAGCGGCTATCCGCCGGAGGATCTGCTGCTGCGGCGGCAGTTCCTGGCCGAATGCGCCGATGCCGTGCAGCGCATCGCCCAGGAAACAACCGGCATCGTCGCGGTCGTGGGGTGGCCGGAAGCGGCAGGCGCTGTCGTCTACAACGCGATCAGCATGTTGCGCGACGGCGCGGTGGCGGCCACTTACCGCAAGCGCGACTTACCCAATTACGCCGTCTTCGATGAGCGTCGGTACTTTGCGGTCGATCCGGACAGCGGGGCGTGCGTGTTCGAGCTTCAGGGCGTCACCGTGGGCTTGCTGATTTGCCAGGACCTGTGGGGGCTGGAACCGACGTTTGAAACCGCCGCAACCGGCGCGCAGCTGATTCTCGTCTCCAACGCCTCGCCCTTCGAGCGCGATAAACACGCGGAGCGGGACGCGCTGCTGTCTGAGCGCGCCCGCGACAATCAGGTCGCACTCGCTTACGTCAACCTCGTTGGCGGCCAGGATGCGGTCGTGTTCGACGGAGCCTCCTTGCTGGCCGATGCCGATGGCCAGGTGCATCCGGCGGCCATCGCCTTCGAGGAACATGTGCTGGTCGCCGATTTCGATCCGGCCTCACGCACGTTCACCCAGGTCTCCTGGCCAATCGACACCGACGTCGGCCGCGACGCTGTGGCCTGGCGCGCGATCGTGTGCGGGTTGCGCGACTACTGCCGCAAGAACGGCTTCGACCGGGTTTGGGTCGGCTTGTCGGGAGGACTGGATTCGGCGGTGGTGCTGGCGATGGCCGTGGATGCGCTGGGGAGCGACCGCGTCACCGCGGTGCGGTTGCCGTCGCGCTTCACCAGCGCGTTGAGCAACGACCTGGCGGCGGCGCAGTGCGCGACCTTGGGCGTGGCGATGCGGACGGTGCCGATCGACGCCCCGTTCCAGGGCTTTCTCGACACGCTGAGCGGGCTGTTCGCGGGTACGACGGTTGATGCGACCGAGGAAAACCTGCAGTCGCGCACGCGCGGTGCGGTGCTGATGGCGCTGAGCAACAAGCTCGGCGGATTGCTCCTGACCACCGGCAACAAGAGCGAGTACGCGGTCGGCTACACGACGATCTACGGCGACATGTGCGGCGGTTACGCCCCGCTCAAGGATGTCTACAAGACCGAGGTGAGTGCGTTGGCCCGCTGGCGCAATACCGTAGGCGGCGCGCCGGTCATCCCGCCCGAGGTGATCGCACGGCCGCCGACAGCGGAGCTGCGCGAGCACCAGACCGACCAGGACACCCTGCCGCCCTACGACGTGCTCGATGCGATCCTGTTCCGTCATATCGACCAGGAACAATCGCGCGAGGAACTCCTGGCGGCCGGATTCGCCGCCGCCGTGGTGGACCCGGTGCTGGACCTTGTGCGTCGCCACGAATGGAAGCGGCAGCAGGCGGCGCCGGGTCCGAAGATCTCGCGGCGTGCGTTTGGACGTGAACGACGCTATCCGATCACCAATGCCTATGCCCAGGCGCTCTCCACGCGGTGATCCCTTGAGCAGCGTCGACCGCTACCGAGAAGCCGCCACCCGCGCCAACACACGGCGCAGCTATGAGTCGGCGGTTCGCCACTTCGAGGTGGAATGGGGTGGGCATCTGCCTGCCACCGCCGACAGCGTGGCCCAGTATTTGGCCGATTACGCCGAGCAGTTGGCGATCAATACGCTCAAGCAGCGCCTGGCGGCACTGGCGCAATGGCACGGCGAGCATGGCTTCGTCGATCCGACGCGATCGCCGCGCGTGCGCCAGGTGCTCAAGGGTATCCAGACGTTGCATCCGGCCGTTGAGAAGCGGGCCGAACCGCTGCAACTGACCCAGCTCGCGCAGGTCATGACCTGGCTGCACACGGCCGCGGCGACCGCGGAAGGTCGCGGTGACCGAGCGGCGCAGCTGCGGCATTTGCGGGATTGCGCGCTGATCTCGCTCGGATTCTGGCGTGGCTTTCGCGGCGACGAGCTGATCCATCTCCAGGTCGAGCACGTGCGCATCGTTCCCGGCCAAGGCATGACCTGCTTTTTGCCCCGCACCAAGAGCGATCGGCGCAACGAAGGGCGGATCTTCAAGGTCCCGGCGCTGTCGCGCTGCTGCCCGGTATCGGCGACGGCCGAGTGGATCGCCGTGGCCGGCCTGACCGAAGGGCCCCTGTTTCGGGCGATTGGTCGGTGGGCCCAAGTGTCCGAAGACGCTTTGCATGCGAACAGCCTCATCCCGCTGCTGCGTCGCGCCTTCGCCGCGGCCGGATTGTCGGCATCTGACGCCTACAGCGGACACTCGCTGCGGCGCGGCTTCGCGGCCTGGGCCGATGCGAATGGCTGGGATGTGAAGACGCTGATGGAGTATGTCGGCTGGAAAGACATCAAATCGGCGATGCGCTATCTCGATGGCGCCGATCCGTTCGCGCGCGATCGGATCGAAGCAGGCCTGGTCTTGCCGGCACCGGCACCACTCGCGTTGCCGGCGCCTGTGGCAGTCGAGCCGCCGACACTCTCCGTGGACCTGAGTCTCGTGCTCACCCCGTTTACGCCTCGCGGCCGCGGGCCCCACCGGGCACGGCGTTTGATCGAGGATATCTGCCTGGCGCCTTACGGCGCCCAGCGTTCCGACGCAGATGGCACCCGTTACCGGTTGACCGTGCCGACAGTCGAGCCAGACGTCTTGGATGAAGCGATGGCGACCTTGATCGACGACATGCATCGCATCGCCGACAACCATCGCTGTTTCCTGGAGGCCTCGTTGCGCGCTGGCGATGGGCGGCATTGGGACTAGGCACGCCACCTTCTTACGTTGAGGAGCCTTGTTGACGGATGACGACCCTGCACGAGACCGCGTATCCGCGCCTGAAACCGGACCCGACCCTCAAGGAACTGCAGGACATCTACACGCCGACCGAGGCCGAGTTGGCCTTTGTTGCGGCCACCGCAACGCGACCCACGGCCCAACTGGCGGTGCTGGTCCACCTGAAATTGTTCCAGCGCCTCGGCTACTTCACGCTTTTGGCCGATGTGCCCGAGCGCATCATCCAGCACATCGCGCAGACGGCCGGCGATCGTCGTTCGGTGCCGATCGAGCAATTGCACAGCTACGACAGCTCTGGCGCGAAGCGTGGCCATATCGCGAAGCTGCGCGACTACCTGCGGGTGCGCGTGCTCGATCCCGACGGCCGCACCTGGCTGGCGACGGTTGCGGAAACGGCGGCCGAGACCAAGCACATCATTCCCGACATCGTGAATGTCCTGCTAGAGGAACTGGTCCATCACCGTTACGAGTTGCCGGCGTTCAGCACCCTGGAACGTCTGGCGATCCAGGCCCGCGAGCGAGTACACGATCGCTACTTCGGCCGCATTGCCGATGCGCTGACGCCCGCGGTCCGCGCGCTCATCGATGACCTGCTGGTGTCGCCCGACGACGCCTTCAGCGGCTGGCAGGCACTCAAGCGCGAGCCCAAGCGCCCGACAAACAAGGAGGTCCGCTTCTACCTGCAGCACATCCGCCGGTTGCAACACCTGGCCGAACAGTTGCCTGCGATCGACGTGCCGGTCCCCAAGCTCAAGCAGTACCGGGCGATGGCGCGGGCTCTGGATGCCAGCGAACTGGCCGAACTCAAACCGACCAAGCGCTATGCGCTCGCGGCGATCTTCATTCGCGCTCAATACGCCAAGACCCTCGACGATGCGGCCGACGTCTTCATCCGGCTCATCCAGAAGCTGGAAAGCTCGGCGCAGCAACGGCTCGTGGCCTATCAACTGGAACACAGCAAGCGCGCCGATCTCCTGATCGGCCAGCTCAAGGTCATCCTCCAGGCCTATCAGGTCGAGGGAACCGACACGCAACGGGTCGATGCGATCGGCAACGCGCTCGTCACCGAGGTGCCGGTGCTGCTCGCCGAGTGCGAGGAGCACATGGCGTACGCCGGCAAGAATTACCTGCCGTTCCTGTTGCAGCCGTACGCCACGATGCGCCCGTTGCTGCTCAATTGCCTGGAGATCATGGGCCTGCGCTCAACTAGCCATGATGCCATGATGGAGCGCATGATCGCGGCGCTGCAGGCGCTGCGCGGTCAACGTCGTGAGCTGATCGAGGCCAGTGCCCTCGGTCTGGATCCGGAGGGCGATTTCACCTGGTTGTCGAGCGCCTGGCGCCGGCACGTGTTCGGCAAGTCCGCCACGCTGGCCGGGCGCGGCTGGCTGCATCGCAAATACTTCGAGCTGGCCGTGCTGGCGCAGATCAAGGACGAACTGAAATCCGGCGACCTGTATATCCCGCATGGCGAACGCTATGACGACTACCGCGAACAGTTGGTGGACGAAGCGACCTTCGCCCAGGAATTGGAGGCCTACGGCGAAGTCTCCGGGTTGCCGACCGACGCCGCGGTCTTCGTGCGCGGACTGCGGGTGGAACTCGCCGCCTTGGCCGATGCCGTCGACCAGCGCTTTCCGGAGAACGTCCATGCAGAACTGGTCGACGGTCGCCTGATCCTCAAGCGCCTGCAACGCACGGAAGTGTCCCGTGCCATCGTGTCCCTCGACGGGGTGATTACCGAGCGGTTGCCGCCGACCAGCATCGTCGATGTGCTGGTCGACGCCGCGCACTGGCTGCAACTGCATAAGCACTTCCGGCCGATCGCCGGTACCGACAGCCGCGTGGACGAGTTGCTGCGCCGCGTCGTCACGACGTTGTTCTGCTACGGCTGCAACCTCGGCCCGACCCAGACGGCACGCTCGGTGAAAGGCTTCAGCCGGCGACAGATCTCCTGGCTCAACCTGAAATACGTCACCGAGGAAACCCTCGACAAGGCCATCGTCGAGGTCATCAATACCTACAACAAGTTCGAGTTGCCCGGATACTGGGGCAGCGGTAAGAGCGCCTCCGCTGATGGTACGAAATGGAGCGTGTACGAGCAGAACCTGCTGTCCGAATACCACATCCGCTATGGCGGCTACGGCGGCATCGGCTACTACCACGTTTCGGACAAGTACATTGCGTTGTTCAGCCACTTCATTCCGTGCGGCGTGCATGAAGCGGTCTACATTCTCGACGGTCTGCTGGCCAATACCTCCGATATCCAGCCGGAGATCGTGCATGGCGACACGCAGGCCCAAAGCTATCCGGTATTCGGCTTGGCGCACCTGTTGGGCATTCAGCTTATGCCGCGCATCCGCGGCATCAAGGATCTGACGTTCTTCCGACCCGAGCCGGGTCGCTCTTACAAGAACATCCAGGCGTTATTCGGCGAGAGCATCGACTGGGTCCTGATCGAAACCCACCTGCACGACATGCTGCGCGTGACCGTCTCGATCAAGCTCGGCAAGATCACTGCCTCCACGATCCTGCGTCGGCTCGGCACCTATAGCCGCAAGAACAAGCTGTACTTCGCCTTCCGCGAACTCGGCAAAGCCATCCGCACCATGTTCCTGCTGCGCTACATCGATGATGTCGATGTACGCAAAACCATTCATGCCGCCACCAACAAGAGCGAGGAGTTCAACGGGTTCATCAAGTGGTCGTTCTTCGGCGGGGAAGGGATCATCGCCGAGAACATCCTGCACGAGCAGCGCAAGATCGTGAAATACAACCAGCTCGTGGCCAACATGATCATCCTGCACAACGTGGAGCGGATGACCCGAATCCTGGCCGAGCTGCGGGACGAGGGGATGGGTATAAGCGCCGAGGTGCTCGCCGGGCTGTCCCCGTACCGGACCAGTCACATCAATCGCTTTGGGGACTACACACTCGACTTGAGCCGGAAGATCGCGCCGCTCGATTATTCGAGCCGGATCCTGGCGAGCTAGGTCGGAAGTGGGGACCTGCCGGCTTATGATTTTGGCGACTCTTTTGAGGCTAATAGGCCACTTCGTGGCCTCAGCAACGCAGTAGGCTCAGAAGCAAAAGCACGGCAACATCAAGAGCTTAAAAGGCGAACGGCTGTTTTTTACATGAATCCCTGCCGACCCTCAGGTGGCGCATTGCGAGCCACAGCAGCGGCAGGGCAATCAGCAGTGGGGCCAGCAGCAACCACCCGCGCGGGGGCGACGCCTGCATCCAGTCCAGTGCATTCCCGGCCGCGGCAGGCAGGGTCTGGCCTGCCCATAGGTGGAGCAGGCCTGCGTGCTCTTCCAGTGTGATCTCCCGCAATGCCTGTTCGATGCGCCCAAGCAGTTGCTGGTCTTCCCGGCGAACCAGCAGGTAAAGGTCGGTGGAGAAGCCGCTATCGAACGGCTGCAGGCGCAGGCTGCCATTGAAATGGCGTCGAACCAGGGGGCGCAGCGTGGGCTCCAGACCAATCGCCACGTCCGCCAGGCCGGTTTCGACTGCCGCCAGTGCTGCATGCCGGTCTGGCAGCTGCCGCAGCCGGACCTGCGGGTGATGCGCGTGCAGCCAGCTGGCGTAGGGCCCGCCTTCAACGACGGCGATGACCCGGCCGTCGAGTTCGCGCATCTCCCGTGGCAGCCACTCGCCGGCGCGTCCGGCCAACAGGGTGGCGCCGCCACGGAACGGGGTGGACGCGGCAAGGCCGGGGCAGGGCAGCGCCTGGTGCCTTGCGCCGCCAAACACCATGACCAGGTCAGCCTCGTGATGGCATACAGCGAGGATTGATGCGGCGGTTGTCGGGTAGGGGTGTTCCAGGAAACGGAATTGGGCGTGCCGCGCCACCAGGTTGGCATAGCCATGGGCGAGCGTTGGCGGTGATGACGGATCGGCCAGGGCCGCGGGCAGGGGGCGCAGGGAGGGAGTCGTGGCGACCCGTACAGTGCTGCCCGGCAGCCAGCGTGGCGAGCGGATATCTTCGGCCGAGGCAGCCGGCAGGAGAAGGAGCGCCAGCAGCCCCGTGGACAGGAAGCGGCGGCGCAACGGCGGCTGGCGCCTCACGGTGTCTCCAGTCGTTCGCGCAGTGCGTAGATTTCCACGTCGCTGCGCAATCCCAGCTTGCGCAGCACAGCCACCTTCTGCGTGCTGACAGTCTTGATGCTGCGGTGCCGCCGCAATGCGATCTCGGAGACCGTCAAGCCTTCCAACAGCAGGCCGAGTACTTCGCGCTCGTTGCGGCTGAGCTCGCCGCGATCGCCGGCCAGCCTGACGTCCGGTGGAACCCGGGTCAGGCCCTGGGAAACACGTACGATGGCGTCGGACAATGCAGCAAGCGGTTCGGCCTTGCTGACGAATCCGTTGAGTCCGGCATCGATCAGGCTGTTGAGGTTGGTGGTGGGGCAGAGCGTGGCGAAGGCCAGCAATGGCGTGCGCGGGAATTCCCGGCGGAGCAGCGCAACCAGCTCGAGGCTACCCAGGTCGTCACGGGCAAGCGTGAGATCGATGATGGCCACATCCACTGGTGTGCGTTGCAGGCTGCAGAGCAGTTCGTTGCTGCAACCGTGGCTGGCGACGATGTCGAAGCGGAGATCGCCTGACAGGTGCAGGGCGGTGCCGCGACGGACGACTTCGTGATCGTCCAGGAGCGCCAGGCGAAGCCGACGCGGTGCAGGAAATCCATTCATGCGCGGGAGGTGGTCGGCGCCCATGGGCGTGGCCGCCATTCTGGCGCCGCTGTCGCGTCGAACATCGAATTCGTTGCGTTTTTACGACTATTCCTAAAGATCGATGGATGCAGTTGATCGGCCGGGGCTTACGCATTCGTGACGTAAATGGATGGGGTGCTGCAGGCGTCCCGTCGTGGCTGCCGGAACCATTAATGTGACGCGTCACGCCGGCGTGACCCTGCGCCCCTGACCTGACTGGTTGACGCCGTCAGGGCAGGGCAGGGCTATCGAGTCTGCACGCGGGGGATCGACATGCGACCCAGGAACTGCGCCGGGGTGATGCGGGGCAACTGTTTGGCATGGGCGTCTGAGAAGTGGCGCAGGCCGCCCCAGAGTGCGGTGTCTCCGATCAGGAAGCAGCGGTGCTGGGCACGGGTGACGGCGACGTTGAGCAGATTGGGCTTGCTGGAGGCCCAGTGCGCCGCGCCCACCGTGTCCGTGTCGCAGCCCAGGACCATCCAGACAATGCTTTCCTCCTTGCCCTGGAAGGTGTGCACGGTGCCGACGCGCTCCCTGCACCACGTGCGCAGTTCGGTGGTGCGTGGCGCCTGCGTGCCGGGTGGGGCATCCGGGCCAAGCCAGGCGTCCTGGCTCCGCAGTCGCTCGAGCAGGGCATTCTTGATGCGCTTGAAGGGCGAAATGATGTAGACCGGGGGAAGGCTTCCGGTGCTGTGGTAGAGCGCGGCCAACGCCTGCTGCACCAGGTCGATCTGGCACGGCACGACCTGCTTGTCGCTGGTGCGGCCGGGGGCGTGTACCCAGGCGCTGCTGCCGATGTCCAGGCTGTCGGTGGGTGGCCGCGCCGCACTGGGTTCCCAGGGGTTGGAGAAGATCATCTTCCCCTCGTAGGCAATCGTGTTGGCAATGGAGAACATCGGTTCGACGCAGCGACGATGCACGCGCAGCGGACTGCCGATCCAGAGCGGCGAGCCGCCGGACTCCATGCGGGCACCGAGCGGGTTGGCCTCGTCGGCCAGTACCTGTACGGAGGTCTTGTCGGGCGAGACGTTCACGCCTGCAGGCAGTGCGCTGGTTCGGCCCAGCGCCTGCAGCAACTTGACCGGCACGGTGAACACCGGCTCGATCTGCAGCGGATCACCCACCACGACCGCGCGCCTGGAGCGCAGCAGTGCACCGACCGCCGCCTGCGGCACGGCCTGGCCAGCTTCATCGATGAACAGCCAGCCGATCGAGTCCGGCCCCAGGTGGCGGAACTGGCGTGCGACCGAGGCGAACGTGCTGGAGACAACCGGCACGATCATGAACAGGCTCTGCCAGATGGCCAGCGCATCGCGTGGCTCCTGCAGCCGCTTGCCACTCAGCAGGTGGCACAGTGCAATGACGTTCTGGGCGAAGCCGCCGCCCTTCTGCACCACTTCGTGCAGCCAGGCCTGGTGAAGCTGCAGTGCCGCCACGAAGAGGTTGGCGCGCTGCTCGTTGAGCTGCTCGCTGTTCCAGACTCCCTTGATCTGCCAGTCCTGACCTTCCAGTTCGGCCGCGTTGGCGGGATGGGACGCGGTGCCGAATTCGGCTTTCAGTTGTTCGAGCTGTTGCGTCATTCCAGCCCATTGCTGCGCCCGTGCCTGCGCGGCGGCCGATGCCTCGGCCAGGGTGCTCGCGGTTCGGCCCAGGTGCTGTTGCGCCGTATCACATTGCGTCCCGAGTTCGAGCCCGCGCTGGGTCCATCGGTGTTGATGATCTGCGTTCTGCACCATTGCGGCCGCATGGCTGTGCGCGCGCTGCCGGTCAAAGATGCGGGCCCACCAGCCAGGCTTCTCTTCCCTGAGCAGGATGCGTTGCGCCTTGAGCAGGGCGAGCTGTTCATCGGATCTGCTGCGCTGGCCCTCGAGTGCACGGCACTGCTGTGCAGCTTCCTCATGCGCGCGCTGTGCATCGCGAAGCTGAGAAGTCGTTTGCCGGCAGAAGCTCTCCTCATCGTTGCCGCTGATTTCACGGCTGAGCGAGGCAAGCCGATCCAGCTTTTCGACCAGGCCATTGACGATCGCATCGGCCTTGCCGAACGCCTGCCTGGCCTGCTGGAAGCTCATGGCTGCTGGGTTGTCCCGCCACTCCCAGAGCGACTGGTGGCGGGCGCGGTCGTAGCCCTTCGGTGCGGGGGTTTTGCCATCTTTTGGGGCGCTCCTGCTGATGGCCCGCACAAGTGCCTCGCGGTTGGCCTTCCTGCCCAGCGCGCAGCTGATCAACCCCCAGGCATCGCTGTCTGCCGCCGGTCGTTCATAGGCGCCCCTGCCGTTCCATTCGAGCAGGTTGCGGGCCAGTGGCCGCAGGTAGTCGAAGGTCACGTCCCCTGTGCTGTTGCGCCAGCGCGACCCTCCGGGCTTGCCCAGTGAGCGGCTCTTCGGCAGGTCACGCGAAATATTCTCCACGGCGGCATTGTTCGACGATGCGACCACCATCTCGAAGCCGGTCAGGTCGGCCTTCAGTGGCGAGACCCTGCACGGCTTCTCACCTTCGAAGTTCACTTCGCGGGCTGGGCCGAGCGCAGCGGCTGGCGTCGCGTACTGTGACAATGCACGTGCACGCCGCACGATGTTCTCAGCGAAGACCTCACGCAACAGCGTGGTCTTCCCGGTTCCGGGCGGGCCATTGACCGAGAAGATGCCTGAATCGCGCACCTGCTCGAAGATGCTGTTCACAGCGAACTGCTGCATCAGGCTCATCGTGTGTGCAGGATCGCCGGGCCAGTGGCCCCGATTGATGTGGCGCGGGCGCAGCCGGTCGGCAATCAGCGCATGGCCTTCTGGGGTGTAAAGGTCTTCGCGTCGGCTTTCAGGCAATGGGCTCAGATAGGCGCGTAGCGGCGCACTGGCCTTGCCCTGGTCGAGTGCGCCGATGGCCCGCGCGATATCCTCGACGAAGAAACTGTTGAGGATGCTGATCTCCGCGTCCTCTTCGGGCTGGGCCTCGTCGTCCTCGACGTCGTCCGCTTCCGCCGTTGGCTCGTTGTCCGGCCCTGGGGGTGTGGCTTTTGCTGCCCGTTCCGGCTTCGGCTTGTCTTCAACGCTTTTCGCCCGGATGACCAGCAGCGGAGCGGACGCGTCGCCCGCGGAAAGGTCATGACCCGACCAGTTGCACAGGATGTCGAGCAGGCGCAACAGGTCGTCGGGGCTGCAGGGCGTTGGGCCCTCACCCTGTCCGGCGGGGGTGGCAGCGGCGCTGCGGAACGTTGCTACGTCGCGCTTGAGTGCTTCAAGGCTTGCCTGGAAGGCGTCGAAGTCCAGGCCCTGCAAGCCACGCCTGGAGATCGTGCCCAGTGCCCACGGAACGGTCGATACCGAGATTTCACCCAGCTGCAGCACGCCCTCGGCGCTTGCCCGCAGGCTGGCCGCGCAGGTCAGGCCTTCCAGTTCGGCCCGTTCGTCCTGTTCCAGCGACTCGTCTCCGCTTGGCGTCTCAGCCAGTACCCGCTGGGTGATATCGGCCAGCTGGGCTTTGTCGAATATGCCGAGGTAGACATCGAATCCGCTCAGCCTGCGACCGAATGGCAGGGGTGGGGACCACAGATCCTTCGGGTCCAATCGCTCGAGCTGATCCCTGGACAGCTGCCGTACGCTCCAGTCCGCGTCCTTCGACTCAAGGACCTGGCCCTGCAGATCGTAGGGTATGAAGAACTCAACCCTGTGCCAGAAGCTGAGGATCGCGCGATGACTGGCCTGCAACGTGTTGCGTCGTTCTTCCTTCAACTGCCTGTTCCTTCCATTGTGAAATCGGCCACGACCGGAATGCACCCTTCGTCGGCCATTGTGGCCGGCGCGCACAGCCCTGCATTGGCCATTAGCGGCCGCCGCGGTCGAGTCTTGAGTGTTCGCGACCCCAGCGCCAGCTACTGCAGGCAGGGCAGGTGCGGCGTCGCTGTACGCACGGGTCCGGCAGCGGCTGCGCGCGTGCCGGATGAACAATGCGGCAGCGGTGATGAATGCGACATCCGGCGCAAGCAGATGTCGACACGCCCTGCCGTCAGCAGGTGCTGCGCCGGGTGTGAGCGATGGCTCAGCGCAGTGACTGCGGCACGCGCCTCAGCTTTGCGGTGTCGTAACCCATGGCCGCGATGCGCTGCACGGCCTGCTGGTAGTCGCTCTCGGACACCTGTGGCGTGCGTGCCATGTACCACACGTAGTCGCGCTTGCTGCGCGCGACGATGGTCTGGCCGTAGTCATCGCGCAGCCAGGCAATCACATACTCGGCCTGGATCGGCCAGATGAACTGCATGCCCCAGAGGGCGCCGTTGCCGTCCTTCTCGACCCGTCCAACAGGGTGCATCGACTTCTGGGGGGCGTCGAAGCTGCCCTTGCGATAGGTGAAGGTGGTCTGGATGCGCCCGTCGGGCTTCAATGCGTAGCTCTCCACCGCGTCGAAAGCTTCGCGCTCCGGCCATGAGGGGATGTGGGCGATCACATACCAGTCACCCATGAAACGTGGCACGTCCACTGAGGGCGGGCGGGGCAGGGGACGGGTATCGGTGGAACTGCAGCCGGAACCAAACAGGCTCAATGCCAGCAGGGGAAGCAGCGAGCGCATGCGCATGTCACACCTCAACGGGGGCGGAACAGATAGTGGGCGACCAGCCACTGCTGGCCGTCGTCGTAGCCGAACAGCTCGGCGCATGCCATCCAGAACATGCGCCAGCGCTGCCACCAGATCTTCGCGGCGGCCTGGCCGTAGGTCGCGACCAGCACCGGCATCACCGCCTCGCGTGCTGCATCCTGGTTGGCCAGCCAGTGGTCGGCCGTGCGCTGGTAGTGGGTGCCGTCCAGCAACCAGCGCTGGTCAAGCCGCAGGTCGCGCTGGAAATGCAGCAGTGTGTCGGCCGCCGGCATCAGGCCACCAGTGAAGAAATGGCGGCCCATCCAGTTGTCGCCGCCCTCGGTCTCGAACGGGTACATCAGCGTGCGGTGGGCGAAGATGTGCACGAACAGCGCGCCGTCGGGCTTCAGCCACTGGCTGATGCGCGCCAGCAGGCGCTCGTAGTTGCGCACATGCTCGAACATTTCCACCGAGACGCAGCGGTCGAAGCGTGCGGTTGGCAGCTCGAGCTGGTTGACGTCGCGGGTGATCACCTCGACGTTGTGCAGCCCCCGGGCCTGGCACTGCGCCATGATGTGCTGGCGCTGGCTGTGCGAATTGGACACGGCGGTGATCGCGGCGGTGGGATAGCGCTCGGCCATCCACAGGGTCAGCGAACCCCAGCCGCAGCCCAGTTCGAGGATCTGCTGGCCATCGGCCAGTCCGGCGCGCTGGCCGTACAGCTCCAGCATGGCGTCCTCCGCCTGGTCCAGCGTTTCGCGCCCGGTTGGGTAGTAGCAGCTGCTGTACTTCAGGCGCCTGCCCAGGCAGGCCTGGAAGAAGGCCGCCGGAACCTCATAGTGCTGGCGGTTGGCCGCGTCGGTATGCAGCGCGAGCGGGCTGTCGGCCAGCTCGGCGATGCGACGGCTGAAGCGTGCGGACTGTGCTTCGATACCGCCCAGCATTTCCTCGTGCAGGCGTTGCGCGCACAGGCGACGGATGCCGGCGCGCAGCGCGGCATCGGGAACCAGGCCGCGTTCGGCCCAGGCGATCAGCCCGGTTTCCGCGTCGTCGGCCGGGGTCAGTGACGGAATCGCGCTCATGCGGAATGCTCCTTGGAAGGACGAGGGAACCAGGGGAAGAACATCGGCGTGCTGCGCTGGTAGGCGCGGTAATCGTCGCCGCGGCTGCGCAGCGCCTGCTTTTCGGTGAACGGAATGCCGCTCAGGTAGCGCAGGAACACATACATCAGCAGCGGGCCGGACCACGCCAGCCACCACAGCGGCGAGCCGACCGCGAGCAGGACATAGCTGAACCAGTGCAGCCACTCGAAGAAGTAGTTCGGGTGGCGGGAGTAACGCCAGAGCCCGTCGCGGCAGGTGCGACCCTGGTTTGCAGGATCCGCGCGGAACCGGGCCAGCTGATGGTCGGCCAGGCTCTCGCCGCCGACGCTCAGCAGCCAGACGAGTGCGGCGGCCACGACCCACAACGTCATGCTGGTCTGTGGATTGGCAGCCACCGCGACGAAGGGCAGGGCGAACAGCACGACCAGCAGTGCCTGGGCCATGAAGAAGCCGAAGATCTTGGCTTGATGCCCTTGCCAGTAATCGCGCAGATAGCGGTAGCGACCGTCTTCCTGTTCGTGGCGGACCCGATGCCACAGGTGCAGTGCCAGTCGGCTGCCCCACAGGCCACCGAGCACGCCCAGTGCAATGCGTGGCGCCGCCGCACCATCGCCGAGCCACGCCAGCAACAGGGCCGAAGCACCCACGCCCTTGGCCCAGAGCACATCGTCCACGCCGATGTTGCGGTGGCGCCGCTGCCAGGCCCAGCCCCAGCTCATCACAAGCACGGCATACAGCAGTACCCACACCAGATTGATCATGACGGCGCTCCGGCCAAGGGCGGCGGGATGGTGCGGGAGCCGCGACGAGCGGCCATGCACAGCAGCGAAAGCGCAATGCTCCAGCCCACCCCCAGTACCAGCAGGCCTTGCCACAGCGGCGTAGTGAATCGAACCGCATCGAAACCGCGCGCTGCGGAGAGATAGGCCAGCGGGGCCAGCAGCAGGCCGAACGCGGCTGGCAGGGCAGGGTGGCGCAGCAGGAAGCGCATCGAAGTGGTCAGCGTCATCGCAAACGCGGCCCACAACGCCATGATCCAAAGGGGTGGCGTCCAGCCCAGCGGGGCCGCGGCGTAGCGTACGGTGCCGCTGGCGGCGGCACTGGCGTCGACCAGCCACGCGCAGGCCAGCGCCAACAGCATCAGCCGAAGATCCAGCCGAGGTTGCGGCGAGGTCAGCAGCTGGCTGCCGATGTAGAGCGACGCTGCCAGCAGCGCCGGCCATTGCCAGCCGCGCCCGGCGCCGGCCACGGCGCACAGCCAGACCAGCTGGTTGCCAAGCAGATTGGCCCAGAACCGGCGCACCTCAGCCGCCTTGACCCGATGCGCCAGCGGGACGATGCCCGGGGCGCGCCAGCAGCAGATGCGAAACGCCGATCGAACGCTCCAGGAAGCCGCCCTCGCAATAGGCCAGGTAGAACTCCCACATCCGGCAGAAGCGCGTATCAAAGCCCTGTGCCTGCACAGCGGGCAGCTGGGCAAGGAAGCGTTGGCGCCAGGCGCGCAGGGTCAGTGCGTAGGAGTGGCCGAAATCCTGCTGGGCGACCAGCTGCAGGTCACTGGATCGGGTCTTGGCCGCCATGATCGCGTTGATCGACGGAATGAAGCTGCCCGGAAACACATAGCGCTTGATGTAGTCGACGCTGCGCCGTGCCTGCTCGTAGCGGTGATCTTCGATGGTGATGGCCTGCAGCAGGGCGACACCATCGGGCTTGAGCAGGCGCTGCAGCGTTGCCATGTAGGTGTCCAGGTATTCGGCGCCGATGGCTTCGATCATCTCGATCGATACCAGCTTGTCGAACTGGCCCTGCAGGTCGCGGTAGTCCTGCATCAACAGCGTG
This sequence comes from Stenotrophomonas maltophilia D457, assembly GCF_000284595.1. Taxonomy (GTDB): domain Bacteria; phylum Pseudomonadota; class Gammaproteobacteria; order Xanthomonadales; family Xanthomonadaceae; genus Stenotrophomonas; species Stenotrophomonas muris. Next base: position 2,402,706 of record NC_017671.1, read on the forward strand.
ACCTTGTCCTGCAGCCCGGCGACGCGGACGCGCTCGCTGGCCAGTGCATGCTGCTCGGCGGAGATCGTGGTTGTGGTGACGTGGCAGCCGTAGTGCTGCGCCGCGTGCAGCGCAAAACCACCCCAGCCGGTACCGATCTCCACCACGCGGTCGCCCGGCTTGAGCTGCAGCTGCTGGCAGATGCGGTCCAGCTTGCGCCGCGAGGCGGATTCCAGCGACTCGCCCTCTTCGGCGAACAGGGCCGAGGAGTACATCAGGTCCGGTGACAGGAACAGGGCGAAGAAGTCGTTGCCGAGGTCGTAGTGCGCGGCGATGTTGCGGCGGCTGCCTTCGCGGCTGTTGCGGCGCAGGCGGTTCCAGCCGCGCAGCAGCCAGCCTCCCACGCGCGCCGGGCCGTGTTCCATGCTGTCGAGCAGATCGCGGTTGCGCACCAGCAGCCGTATCAGGGCGACCAGGTCGTCACAGCGCCATTCGCCATGGATGTAGCTTTCGCCGGCGCCGACGCTGCCCTGGGCCGCCACCTTGCGATAGAACGCCGGGTCCTCGATGGTGACGGTGACATGCAGCTCACCGCGGGCATCGCCCAACCAGACTTCGCCCAGCGCGTCGCGCACGCACAGGCGGCCGTCGCGCATCGGGGCGAGCTGGGCCAGCAGGCGGCGGCGCAGGAAGGCATCCAATGCGCCGGGGCGCGGCAGCGCGACCGAAGGAATCATCGAATTCATCGCGGTTTCTCGGCAAGGGTAGGGTGGTCGTGTACGGGATTGCGTTTCAGCCACAGCCGCAACGCATGCCAGTGGATGGCGGCCACCACCTGGGTGGTCATCAGTGGATAGCAGGCCAGGACGCGGGCCAGCCCGCGGCCATCCAGGGGGTGTCGTTGCATGACCTGGGTGGCATCAAACTGGCGCGCGCCGTCGCGCCAGACCTGCATGTGCACGCGCAGGTCCTCATCAGGGCAGTTGAACCGCCAGTCGTAATGACAATCCATCGGCATGAAGGGCGAGACATGGAAGCATTTGTCGAACCGCCAGCGCAGCGAGGTGCCTTCCTGCGTGGCCGTTGCGACCGGCAGCACGTAGGCGTGACGTTCCTTCCAGGGTGTGTTGGTGATCTCGGCGACGATGCAGTCCAGCGTGCTGCCATCGGCCCGGTAGCAGTAGTAGAAGCTGACCGGGTTGAACACGTGACCGGCGAAGCGCAGATGGGTGAGCAGGCGGACCGGGCCGGTGGGCCGGTAGCCCAGGGTTGATGCAGCGTGGTCGCGCACTGCATCGGCCAAGGGCCGCGCGGGATCGCCGAAGTAGTCGCTGCGACGGAACTCGGCCAGATTGCGGCGATTGATCGACCACAGCCAGCGCCCGGCGAACACGCTGTCGAGTTCATCCAGGTCGAGCAGCAGCTGTGCGATCGGATAGCGGAACGCATGCGGGTGTGGCAGGTGCCTGCGGTGCGCTACCTGCCCGAAGTAGAGCGCACTGGCGCTCATGCGGCCACCTCGCCGGGAGCCGCCATGACGTGGTGCGGTTCACAGGTGCGCAGTGCATCGACCACGCGGCGGGCGCTGCGGATGCCGTCCTCATGGAAGCCCCAGCCCCAATAGGCGCCTGCGAACCAGGTGTGGCGGCGGCCCTGCAGCTCGGCCCAGCGCTGTTGCGCGCGCACTGCGGCATGGTCGTGCACCGGGTGCGCATAATGCAGGGTGCGCAGCACCTTGCCCGGGTCGATTGCCTCGCTGCGGTTGAGCGTTACCACCAGGGGCGTGCTGCCGGGCAGGCCCTGCAGCTGGTTCATGCAGTAGCTGACCGTGCAGGGCGCAGCAGGGTCGCGGGGCACATGGGCATTCCATGCCGCCCACGCCTTGCGGTTGCGCGGCAGCAATGACGCGTCGGTGTGCAGCACCGCTTCGTTGGCCTGGTAGCGGATGGCGCCGAGCACGTCGCGTTCGATGGGGTCGGCGTCACGCAGCAGCGCCAGGGCCTGGTCGCTGTGGCAGGCCAGGATGACCTCATCGAAGCCTTCCACGCCGGCCGCGCTGTGCACGCGAGCGCCCCACGGCATGCGCTCGACCGACTGTACCGGGCACTCCAGCCGCTCATGCACCCGCCAGCGGGCGCGCAGGGCGTCGACATAGCGGGCCGATCCACCGCTCACCACCCGCCACGGTGCACGCCCGGTCATCTGCAGCATCTGGTGGTTGGCCATGAACTGGGCCAGATAGCGCGCCGGGAAGTCCATCACCGTGGCCGTCGGGGACGACCACAGCGCGGAGGCCATCGGCAGCAGGTGCTCGTCGATGAAGGCATCGCCGTAGCGCTGGCTGCGCAGGTACTGCCCCAACGTTGGGCCCTCGTCTTCTGCCAGCAACAGGGGGGCATCGCGGTAGAACCGGCGCAGGTCGACCAGCATGCCCCAGAACCGCGGCGACACCAGGTTGCGGCGCTGGCAGAACAGGCCATCCAGCGAGGTGGCGTTGTACTCCACGCCGCTGCGCTCGCTGTGCATCGAGAAGCTCATCGTGGTCGGCTGCGAGGCGACGCCCAGCTCGTCGAACAGTGCGGTCAGCAGCGGGTAGTGCTGGGGATTGAACACGATGAAGCCGGTGTCCACCGCCATGCGGACGCCATCCACCTGCACGTCGTGGGTGTGGGTATGGCCGCCCAGATAGTCGTTGGCCTCGAACAGCGTGACGTCGTGTTCGCCGTCCAGCCACCAGGCGCTGGCCAGTCCGGCAATGCCCGAACCGATGATCGCGATGCGCATGTCAGTACCTCGCCTTGGCCAGCACCCACTCGGGAATCGGCTTGAGCCCTTTGACCAGCCCAAGCGCCGCCATCGCGCGCAGTCCATACCAGGTCAGGTCCACTTCCCACCAGCGGAAGCCCTGGCGGACGGTGCCCGGGAAGAAGTGGTGGTTGTTGTGCCAGCCTTCGCCGAAGGTGAGCAGCGCCAGCCAGAGATTGTTGCGGCTGTCATCGCGGGTCTCGAAGCGGCGGCGACCGAAGCGATGGGCCAGCGAATTGATGGTGACCGTGGCGTGGAACAGCACGATGGTGGAGATGAAGAAGCCCCACACCAGCAATTGCGAGCCGGAGGTATGCAAGCCTGGCGCCCAGCGCTCCAACCCGGCGCCCAGTGCATACAGCGCTGCGGCCAGCAGTACCGGCACAGCCGTATCGAAGCGGTCCAGCCAGCGCAGCTCCGGGTAGCGCGCCAGGTCGGGCACCCGCGACAGGTCGGTGGCAAAGGCCTCGCGGGTCAGGAACCAGCCCATGTGGCTGCGCCAGAAGCCGCCCTCACGGGGGGAGTGCGGGTCCAGCGGCTGGTCGGCGTGACGGTGGTGGTGGCGATGGTGGGCGGCCCACCACAGCGGCCCGCGCTGTACGCTGGAGGCGCCTATCACCGCGAACACGAACTGCACCGGCCGCGATGCCTGGAAGGTGCGATGCGAGAAGTAGCGGTGGTAGAACGCCGTGATGGCGAACATGCGCACCGCATAGAGTGCTGCAGCCACGATCACCGCTGTCCACGAGATGCCCACCCAGATCACTGCGATGCAGGCCAGGTGCATCAGCACGAAGGGCACGGCGCGCACCCAGTCGATCCGCCCCGGCCGCTCGCCGGTGGCCTCTGCGGCGTTGCCGGTATCGAACCAGCGCTGCAGCGTGCGCAGCAGGCGCCAGCGTCGACGGGGGAGGGGCGCTACAGAGGCCATGGCGGATCTCGGCGGGTTTCGTGTCTTCCTCTACGCGGCAGAAGGCCCACTGGATGCGGAGCGCGGCAGGAAATTTGGATTTCACCTGGCCGTAACGGTGCAGCGATCTGTCAGCGGCTGCGCCCAGGCCTGCTGCCATTCGCTGGCGGGGCGACCAGCCGCTGCGGCGATGAAGCGCACCGTCACCTGTGGATAGGCACCGCGTTGATCGCGCAGGTTGCTGGTGCCACGGAACTCCAGCAGGCGCTGGTCAGCGCTGGCATATACCAGCGCAAGGCGTGGCGCGATGCCGCCGTACCAGGTGTCCAGGCTGACCTCGATCGACTGCGCATCGATCCCCTGCCAGCGCTGCGGGCCGATGCGCCTTACCTGTACCGGGAAGTAGCGCTGCCGCGCTGGAACCAGGAAGGGCAGGGTCACACGCTCGCCGCGCATGAGCGCCTGCCAATGCAGGCGCACCGCCGCGTCGAACCCTGCGTCGATGACCGCGCCGGTCGGCAGGTCGAGCTCGCGCTGCACCGGTGGGCTGCCGGCATCCTCCTTCCACGCGATCGAGACCCTGCCGCTGGCGGCCTCGACGTCGGCCTTCTGGCCGCTGCGCCGGTCCTCCAGGGTATAGCCGCGCGCCTGTGGGTCCGCGCTGGCCGGCAGGTGCTTGCGGGCGAAAGGCCGCCCGTCCGCGCATTGGTACAGCACCCAGCGCTCGGCACCCTCGGCCGCATCGCGTCGCCAGTGCACCTCGCGGTAGAGCAGGTCGCCGCGCGACGACGTTGCTACCCCCTCGATTCGCAGCCAGGGCGCGGCCAGCGCGACATGGGGCAGGCACAGCAGCAGCCAGGCGGTACGCATCGCGTTCATCCGGGAAAGGAGGGCTGAGGTCATACGGCGGGGATGGGCGGTTGGATGCGTCCGCAGCGGCTGCATCCAATCACGGCCCCTGCGCGTACAGAGGACAGACCTTCACCCGCCCGCCGCGAACGCCGATGTACCCTGACGCCGCCAGCAACCCCCTCAACTTCGATACCGCACGCATCGTGTCCAGTTCCCAGCAGCCGAGCAGCGAGCCGACGAACTGGGCCGGTGACATGGACGGCGTGGCACGGCTTCGTGACCGCGACTGTTTCATGCGGATCTATGATTACTTCATGCCGCGGCTGTGCGTATACCTGCGGGGCCTGGGCGTGCCTGACGCGGTGGCCGAGGAACTGGCGCAGGAGAGCCTGCTGCGGCTATGGCTGCGCGCGGCCGACTTCGATCCCGCGCAGGGTGCGCTGAGCACGTGGCTGTATCGCATCGCCCGTAACCTGCACATTGACCGCATCCGCCGCGAGCGCAGCTGGATGCAGGTGCAGGCAGCCGTCGAGGACGCAGCAACCCTGGATGTGATCGAACGCAGCAGCGCCGAACAGTTTGCCGACCAGGCCCGGCTGCGCCAGCGCATCAACGAACTGCCCGCCGTGCAGGCGCGCTTGGTGCGCATGTCCTATTTCGAGGCCAAGAGCCACAGCGAGATCGCCGAGGCGATCGGCATGCCCTTGGGCACGGTCAAGTCGCATCTGCGGCGCGCGTTCCTGCAGCTGCAGGCCAAAGTGGGAGGTGCGCTGTGAACCCGCGCCACCACCTGCACGAATCGACGTTGATGAGCTATGCCGCAGGCGCGCTGCCCGCGCCACTGAGCGTGGTCGCTGGTACGCATCTGGAGCAGTGCCCGCACTGCCGCCAGCGCCTGCGCGAGGCCGAGGCGATCGGCTCGGTGCTGCTCGAGCAGACCCAGCCGCCCGCGCCTGATCCACGCCGCGAACAGCTGCGCGAGGCCATGCTGATGCAGCTGGCTGCGGAAATGCCGATTGCCATGGACCAGGCCGCGCGTCCCGTGCCGAAGGAGTGGCCCGAGGCCGACCCGGACCATCTGCCTGCCTCGCTGCACCCCTACTTCGGGGCATCGCTCAGTGGGTTGCGTTGGCGCTGGATGGCACCCGGCGTGCACTGCATCCGTGCCGAGCAGATGCCTTCGCTGATCATGCTGAGGATCGCCCCGGGCAAATGCCTGCCCATGCACAGCCATGGCCGCAGCGAGCTGACCCAGATCCTGCGCGGTTCCTACAACGATGCGCTGGGGCTGTTCGCACCCGGCGACGTGGCGGACCTGGATGAAGACGTGGAGCATCAGCCGGTGACCGCGCCGGGGGTGCCGTGCATCTGCGTGTCGGCGCTGGATGCACCGCTGGTGTTCAGCGGGTGGCTGGCGCGCAAGATCCAGCGGTTCGTGAAACTCTAGTGCGGCCCTGGCCATGGCTCAGGCACGGACATTGCGGATTCTCCTGACCGGCGCTGCAGGCCTGGTGGGGCAGGGCGTTGCCCTGGCCTGCCAGCGTTCGCCGCAGGTTGCCGGCTTGACCGCGCTGGTGCGGCGCCCGGGCAGCCTGCGCGGACCCGGCAGCGAACGGGTGGTCCCGGACTTCCTGCACATCGACGCGCAGCGTGATGAACTGGCCGGGTACGACGCATGCTTCTACTGTGCCGGTGCGCCACCGGTTGGCACTGCCGAGGCCGAGTACCGGCGCGTGACCCTGGACACCACACTGGCAGTGGCCCGCGCCTGGGCTGCGGTGAATCCGCAGGGGTCCTTCCTGTATGTCTCCGGCGCAGGCGCGGACCCGCAAAGCCGGCTGATGCCGCTGCGGGTGAAGGGCGAGACCGAGCGGGCGTTGCAGGCGCTGCCGCTGCGCGCGGTGATGCTGCGTCCGGGCGGGGTCCGGCCGGTGCCGGGGACAGGTACCCGGCATGCCCTGTTGAAACCCCTGTACTGGGGCGGCGCACCGTTGATGAAACTGGCCGGTGCGCTCTCGCCCTCGCTGATGACCAGCAACCTGGCGCTGGGCATGGCCATGATCGCCCTGGCCGGAAGAGAAAACCCGCCGGCCACGATCGAGTGCGCGGATATCAACCGGATCGCGGCAGGCATGCGCGATGCGTCCGCCTGACCTCAGCGCGCCGCAGCCTCCAGCGCGGTGCGCACTGCCAGCGCAAGGTCACTGCGGGTAAATGGCTTTGGCAGCAGGGCGGCTGCACGCCCCTGCGCGCCAACCGCATCGTGGTCGCGTGGATAGCCTGACGTGAACAGGACCGCGATTGCCGGCCAGCGTTCACGCACCTCACGCACCAGCTCCCAGCCGGACATGCCCGGCATCACCACGTCCGAGAACAGCAGGTCGACCTTGGTGTCCGGCCGTTCCAGCAGCCGCAACGCCGAGGGGCCGTCGTGCGCTTCCAGCACGCGGTAGCCCAGCAGGCGCAGCGCATCGACTGTATGCGCACGGACATCGTCGTTGTCCTCGGCCACCAGCACGGTTTCCTCGCGTGGCGAGTAGCCAGCCAGGCCCGTCTGCGGAACGCGAGCCTCGCTAGGCAGCGCCAGCGGCGAGCGCGGGAACATCATGGTGATGCTGGTACCGCCGCCTTCCACCGAATCGATCAGTACGTGGCCGCCGGACTGCTTGACGAAGCCGTGCACCATCGACAGGCCGAGCCCGGTGCCGCGGCCGACCTGCTTGGTGGTGAAGAACGGCTCGAACACGCGCGCCAGGGTGGCCGCGTCCATGCCGTGGCCGTTGTCGCGCACCCGCAGCATCACGTACTCGCCGGGGGACGCATCCGGGAACAATGCGGCATAGTCGTGGTCGAGGTGGCTGTTGTCGACTTCGATCACCAGGCGGCCGCCGTGCGGCATCGCGTCGCGCGCATTGACCGCCAGGTTCAGCACCGAGGCTTCCAGTTGGCTGATGTCGATCTCCACGCACCAGATGTCCTCGGCGGTGCGGATGTCCAGTTGCACCAGTTCGCCCAGTGCCCGCTGCAGCATGTCCTGCATGTCCAGCAGGCACTCGTTGAGGTTGGCTGCCTGGCTGCGCAGCGGCTGGCGCCGGGCAAAGGCGAGCAGGCGCTGGGTGAGGCTGGCGGCACGGCCAACCCCCTTCAGGGCATTGTCCAGGGCACGGCTGGCCATCGCGCCGGCTTCGCCGGCCCGTTCGCTGAGCAGCATGGCGTGCTCGATGTTGCCCGAGATCACCGTCAGGATGTTGTTGAAATCATGCGCGATGCCGCCGGTGAGCTGGCCGACCGCCTCGATCTTCTGCGACTGGCGAAGCGCATGCTCGGCCTGCCGCCGCGCAGTAGTTTCCACCGCCTCCGATACCACGGCAGTGGCCACGCCGTCGGCGTCCAGCAGCGGGCGCAGCGAGACGTCGAAGCTGCGCCGGCCGGTGGGCAGTTCCAGCTCGAGGGAATGCAGCGAGTTGCGACCCTGCGCCGCCGCGGCGACGGCCTGGTCAACCACCGCGCCGACGCCGTCGGTGTTGGCGAACCACAGGGATTCGCCGAAGCGCTGGCCGACAATGTCCTTCTTGTCCGCCAGCACGGCGGCCAATGAAGCGTCATTGGCATCGACCACGCGCCCGGACAGATCCAGCAGCACCTGATGCTGGAAGCTGGATTCAAAGATTGCCTGCAGCCGCCGTTTGCTGGCCCGCAGTTCGGCGGTGCGCGCCTGCACCTGCTGCTCCAGGGCCTGGTTGTCCTCACGCAGGGCCAGTTCGGCCTGCTTCAACACCGATACGTCGCTGCCCATGCAGATGTAGCCGGCCACGCTGCCATCGGCGGCATGCTCCGGCACGCAGTCCATCTGCACGAATCGTGACTGGCCGCTGCGATGCACGAGCTCGACCTGGAAGCTGGTGCGCTCGCCCTGCAGCACGCGTTCCAGGCTGGGGAGGGCACGTTCGAAGGCGCTGATGCCGCTGACATCGCGGGCAAGGCGTCCCAGCAATTCGGCCTGGCTCACGCCATGCCAATCCAGGAACGCCTTGTTCGCGAAGCGGTAGCGGTGGTCCTTGTCGAGCCGGGCGATCAGCGCCGGAACGGCGTCGGTCACCTGCTGCAGCTGCGCCTGGCTCTCATTGAGCGCAGCCTGCGCCTGCACCAGCTGGTTGCGCTCGTGGGCTTCCTGCCGCGCGCGACGGATGGCATCCGGCAAGCGCTGCAGGCGCTGCTTCACCACATAGTCGCGTGCGCCGCGGGTCAAGGCCTGCACGGCCAGCTCTTCGGTCAGGGTGCCGGAGACGAAGATGAAAGGCGTGTGCGGGATGCGCTCGCGCGCCAGCGCAAGGGCGGCATCGCCATCGAATCCGGGCAGTACGTGGTCGGCCAGGATGATGTCGAAGGGGCGATTGTCGATCGCCTCGATGAACGCATTGCGGGTCCACAGCCGCTCGGCCTCGAAGTCGAGGCCTGCGCGCTGCAGCTGTGCGCTGATCAGCTCCGCGTCAAGCGCGCTGTCCTCCAGCATGAGGATGCGCAGGCGCTCACTGCGGCGCGATCCATCACGCATGGTGCTGCCCCGAACCGTTGGGCCGGTGCGGCGGTGGCTGGTTGGTGATGCCCCAGAACATGCCCAGCCCCTGGATGGCATCGAAGAATTCCTTGAAATCGACCGGCTTGACCACGAATGCATTGACGCCCAGTTCGTAGCTCCGCACCAGGTCCTGCTCCTCGCGCGAGGAGGTCAGCATCACGATCGGGGTGCTGCTCAGCTGCGCGTCGCCACGGACCTGTTCGAGCACTTCCAGGCCATTGACCTTGGGCAGCTTCAGGTCCAGCAGCACCACGACCGGGCCACCGTGCATGGCGCCGGCGAACTTGCCTTCGCAGCGCAGGTAGTCCAGCGCCTCGGCGCCATCGCGCACGTGGATGACGTCGTTCAGCAGCTGGCAGCGTGACAACGCGGCCATCGTCAGCTCGGCGTCTTTGGGGCTGTCCTCGACCAGGAGGATCGGCCGCAGGTCCCTCATGGGTGATCTCCTGTGGAACGGGGTAGGGTGAAATGGATCGTGGCGCCCTTGCCGGGTTCGCCCTCGGCCCAGGTGCGGCCGCCGTGGCGGCCGATGATGCGGCGCACATTGGCCAGGCCGATGCCGGTGCCTTCGAATTCCTCGACGTGATGCAGGCGCTGGAACACGCCGAACAGCTTGTCCACGTAGCGCATGTCGAAGCCGCAGCCGTTGTCGCGCACGAAGAAATGGTCTTCGTCGTCGTTGCGTTCGTGGCCGACCTCGATAACCGCCTGCTCGCGCTCGCGGGTGAACTTGATCGCGTTGCCCAGCAGGTTCTGCCAGACCAGGCGCAGCATGGTCGGATCGGCCTCGACTTCCGGCAGCGGCGCCAGCGTCCACTGCACCTCGCGGCCGGCATAGTCCAGGGCCAACGTCCTGCGTACGTCCTCGGCCAGCGCAGCCATGTCCAGCCGCACCCTGCCCACCGTCGAGCGGCCCATCTGCGAGAAGCTGAGCAGGTCATCCACCAACGTGCCGGCCGATTTCGCCGATTCCACGATGGTGTCGAGGAAGCGGCGTTCGGTGTCGTTGAGGCGCTCGCCCGCAGAGCTGCCCAGCAGCTCCGAGTAGCCGACGATGTGGCGGAAGGGAGCGCGCAGGTCGTGGCTGACCGAATAGGAGAACGCTTCCAGTTCCTTGTTGCTGCGCACCAGCTGTTCGTTCAGCTCCGCCATTTCCTCGGCCTTGCGCAGCACGATGTCGACAATGGCGGTGCGCATTTCGTGCGCGGCATCGCAGTCGGCATCACTCCAGGGCAGGCTGCGCTGCTGCACGGTCTCCTTCCACGCCTCGAACGAGTTCCGCGGCGACAGGGCCACGCCGGGTGCCTCGGTCTTGCGCGGGTCGCCCCCCCAGCGCACGGTGCGCACGACCTCCGGCCGGAACCACATCAGGTAGCTGTGATGGAGCTGCGAGATCGACACCGCCAGCAGGCCACTGGCCACGTCGGTCAGGTGCGCGGCAGGCGACCAGTCGCCGGCGAGATGATCGGTGCAGTACATTTCCTGCCCGGCGTGCTGGTTGGCCAGCCAGTCGGCCAGGGCCAGCACCTCGCTGGGGGGCGGGCACTGCCCCACGCGCATGCAGTCCCCCTTGTGCACGATGGCCGCGCCGGCCGCGCCGGTCAGGGACAGCAGGCTGGCCTCATCGTGGCGCAGCGCCGCCATGAACTCTTCGTCCCCGGCCATGCGTGCCAGCAGCTTGACCAGCACCGAGCGACGGGCCACGCGTTCCTCGATCGCGCGCGCGCGCTCCTTCAGCGCGATCTGCAGCGACAGGATCTGGCCCATGAACTCACAGGCCGTACGCACGTGGTACGGCAGGCGGCGCGGCTGCACCGCGTGGCAGGACACCAGGCCCCACAGCCGCCCTTCGTGCACCAGCGACACCGACATTGATGCCCCGGTGCCCATGTTGCGCATGTACTGCAGGTGCACCGGCGAGACGCTGCGCAGCACGGCCAGGCTCAGGTCGGTGGGAGGCGCGTCGCGATGCGCTTCCGCGCGCAACAGCGGCGCAGGGGTGTAATCGCTGTCCGCAATCAGGCGCACCCGGTTGCGGCGGTACAGCTCACGCGCCTGGGCGGGGATGTCCGATTCGGGGAAGCGCAGGTCCAGATAGGACGGCAGCAGGCCGTTGCCGTCCTCGGCCACCACCGTGCCATTCCAGCCTGCATCGAACTGGTAGACCAGGGTGCGGTCGAAGCCGGTGAGGCGTCGCACATGCGCGGCGGCCAGCCTGCACAGGTCTTCCACCGTCGTGGCGGTCTCGATGCCGGACATCAGCTCGCGGATCGCCGGGTACAGCTCTTCCAGCGAACCGGGCTGGCCCGGAACCGGCGCCTCCAGTTCAACCAGAAGGTCGGTTGCAGACCGGTGCACGAGCAGCTGGTGGCGGCCATGGCCATCCAGATGCACCGCGCCCACGTGTGCGCTGCTGCCGACCGTGGCCTGCTGCAACACCGCCTGGAACGGCGCCAGCACGCCACCCAGCACCTCGGCGACGTGTTGCATCAATGGCTCGCCGAACTGCAGCAGCAGGGCGGGGTGGCTGATGGCGCGCTCACGCACCTGCAGCGAGTGCGGTTCCACCACCAGAAGCACACCGTACGGCTGGATCGCGCCGGGGGTATGGATCGGTTCGCGCGCGCAACGCGACAGGGCAGCGTCGTGCGTGGGCTCAGCAGAAGGCATCAAGGGCGGGACTCATGATTCGTGAAGGGCAGGAACGACCCAGCGGTGTATCCGGTAACCATGGATGGTGAAGCAAAAGAGCGTATCCGCCTACCTCCCTGTGCATGTGGCGTGTCCTCCCTCTGAAACTGAATTCTTCATACAAGCAGCGATGCGCATGCGGCAGGCGTCTCTGCCGGCTTCGCGGCCAGTGCATCTGCGCTGCACGCCGGCTCGACAGCGGCTGCCCTAGGGTGGCTCGACTTCCGTCGGATACCACGCCCGTGAACCTGCAGACCCTGCCTTCTACGCCGTACCGCATGCTGGCTGACAGTTGCCAGTTCGAACTGCTGGATGTGGATGCACTGCAGGACCCCGCCAGTGGCCGGTTGCTGCACCTGTATTCGCTGGTGGCCCGTTGCCTGTCCTGCGAGACGGTGTTCAAGGCCGAAGAAGGACAAGGCCTGGTCAGCCATTCGTCGGCGCGTGTGGTGCGTTGCCCCACCGGCTGCGGGCAGCAGGCGTTCAAGCCGGCGCTGCTGAGGAACTGGCGCCCACAGGTCGTGGCCCAGGCGTAAGCGATGCGGCGCGCTATCACAGCAGCCCGGGGTTGGCACGCCAGACTGCGAAGTTGAGCGCCGAGGCGAAGCAAATCCAGGCCAGATAGGGCAGCAGCAGTACGGCTGCCATCGTGCGGACGCGCACGAACGCGAGCATCGTCGCGCACACCAGCGCCACCAGCACCAGGATGTCGACGAAGGCGAGGGCGCCCAGCTTCCAGCCGAAGAACAGCCAGCTCCACAGTGCATTGATGGCCAGCTGCACCAGATAGAGCCACAGCGCAGGCCGCGCGCCGCGCCAGCCGCGCTCCCGCCAGACCAGCCACGCCGCAATCGCCATCATGGCGTACAGCAGGGTCCATGCCGGGCCAAACACACGGGCAGGCGGCGCCCATGCAGGCAGGACGAGGGTGGCATAGAAGCTGGCGGCGGACGTCGAGGCCCACGCGCCCAGTGCGGCGGCGGCGAAGGTGATCGCCACCCATCCCAGAAGGCCATAGGCCTGTGTGCGCTTGTTCATTGCGTGCAACTCGTCAATTGGGGCGTCGGTGTATACGCACCGGGGCCGGCAATGGATGCAGACGGTTGCCTTCAGTGCGACGAGCCTGCAGCACCCGTGCCCTGGCCCGCTGGCAGCAACGAAGGCTGCTGGTCAAACCACTCGCGTGCCTTGGCCAGATGCCATTGGCGCTGGTCGCCGTCCAGCTCGATGCCCGCACCCAGCAGCCCCCACCGTAGATAGAGATCACCGCGCTTGCGCTGTTCCAGCAGATCCAGCCGCGCGCGTACCGACAGGCGGTCGTTCTCGGCCTGCAGGCCATCGATGACCAGATGGCCAGGGCGCCAGCGCAGCGTCGCCTGCGCCTGTACCTGTCCGGAATCCAGCAGGGACAAGGTCCAGCGCGGGTAGTCGGTGCGCTCTGCGAACAGCGCCAGCAACGGTCGCGCATCGCTGAGATCGAGGTCCGTGGTGGCATCCACCTGGAACGGCGACTGCGCATCGATGCGCCCACGCCTGAAGTCCACGCGGCCTTTCCATGCCGTCGAGCCCTGCGTGCCCGCCACCTGCACGTTGCGCAGCTCGACCGTGGTGCCGGACAGATCGAAATGACGCTGGTTGAAGTCTCCCCGGCGCAGTGTTGCGTTCACGTCGATATCGCCGCCCATGTCCAGCCCTGCCACCTTTGCACTGGCGTTGCGCCCCAACAGCCGGGCCGTGCCATGGCCGACGCGCCCGTCGGTATCGAGGGTCGCATCACCACTCACGGTGCCGGTGCCACGGAGCAGTCGCACCTGGGGCGAGACCAGGTAACGGTTGTAGGCGGTCAGGTCAGGGATGGTGGCTTCACTGAAGCGCAGCTGCGCGCGGACGCCTTTGCGCAGTTCCTGCAGGCGGCCATCGCCGGTCAGGTCCAGGGCCAGATCCCGGCCGTCGAACAGGCGCACGTGCTTGGCATCGCTTGGCCGCGCGGTGAAGCGGGGCAACCGGACGGCCAGCCGCGCCTGGCTGGGCGTGCCGGCCTTCAGTTCGCCGTGGGCGCTGGCCGTGCCCGCCAAGCGCACACCCGCCACCTCGGCCACGGCTTCGGCTGCAGGAATGTCCACGGTGCTGCCTTCGGTCAGCTCGCCGTTGCGAAGGCGCAGGTCCGCCTTCAGCGTGCCGCCGCCATCCAGCTGCAGCCACGGCTTGCGCACGAACAGGGCAGGGATCCAGTTGAGCGAGGTGAACGTCCATTCGCCGCGCACTGTGCCAGAGCTGCGTTCCAGCAGCAGTGCGGGCTGTTGGAAGGGAATGTCCCGGCCACTGATATGCAGATCGGCATCCACCTCGCTGCCTGAACCGGACTTTTGCGGCAAGCGGGCCTGCAGGCGCAGGTCCTTGGCCACATTGAGTTGCAGCGCCAGCATGCCGCGATCGGGGGCGCCGTCGCCCAGGTAGAGCGGCACCTGCCACAGCGCTTGGTCGCCGGGCTGCAGTTGGCCATCGATCAGGTGGAGTGCGGCCTGCAGCCGTCCGGGCACTGGTGCGCTGGAGATCTTCGGCGTTGTGGCATTGGTGTCCATGCGCAGGCCCTGGCTGCGGGCATCGACCTCGAGCTGGGCATGCAGCAGCTTCAACTTGGCCAGGCCGGGCGCCTGGTCCCGATAATGGCGCGGATAGCTGAAGCGCGCGGTGAGATCCATGTCGCCCAACAGCTGCACGCCGTCAAAACTGGTGTCCGCATCGCTGAATGCAACCTCGGATTCGAACAGTTCCGACGGCCCGCCGCGCAGCTGCTTGAGGAAGCCCACCGTGCCCTGGCCCTGGCCGATGATCAGCAGCTTGCCGAAACGTGCGCTGCGGATACTGTCGCTGTGGATGGCATCGAAGCGCAGGGTCCAGCCGCGGTCGCTGCGCGGCGGTGGCGGGATGGCCTCTTCCACGCGGCTGATCTCGGCCGAAACCCCGGTGGCCTGCAGCCGGGGCACCCGCACCTCGCGCTGGAACAGGGGCAGTACCGCCAGACGAGCGCTGGCGCGGTCGGCGTGCAGCACGTAGACCGTGTGGTTCACATGGCCGCGCATGTGCACGTTCCAGGCGATGACATGGCCTGGCAGCACGGTAATGGCCGGCCCAGTGGTCATCACGAACTTGTGCGGCTTGCGGTTGGTGACCTGGTCGAACAGCGGTGTGTTGAGGAAGATGTTGCCGGCCAGCAGGTACAGCAGGTAGATGCCCAGCAGGACGCAGGCAGGAACACGCCACCGTCGAAGCCGGTGCGGGATGTGCGCGGAAACAGGGGGCATCTACTGCTCTGAAGGCCGGAATATCTGGAACTATTGCCGAGCCGATGGCGGTGGCGCGTGAAGCAGCTACGGAGCAGGCGTTGGATTCTGGTAGTGTCCGGCCTGGTCACCACCACAGATCTGCAGGAGTCGCATGGATATCCGGCCCGCCCGTGCAGGCGATTTCGACGTGATGTGGGGCATGTTCGAGCAAGCTATTGCGACGCAGGATGCGCTGCCCTTTGCTGGCTCTTTCGCTGTCGAGACGTTTCGCGCGCATTGGTTCCAGGCCCAGGCACCTCATGTAGCTGTGCTGGAGGGCCGGGTTGTGGGCATGTACAAGATGGGCCCGAATTTCCCTGACCTTGGGGCGCATGTGGCCAGCGCCACGTATGTGGTCGACGCCGCGACACAGGGGCGGGGCGTGGGCCGAGCCCTGGTGGAACACAGCCTGGAGCGGGCGAGGGCGGAAGGGTTCCTGGCCATGCAGTTCAATTACGTGGTCAGCACCAACGGCCCGGCGGTGGCGCTGTACCGGAAGCTGGGGTTTGCGGTGGTTGGAACGCTGCCAGAGGCCTTCCGGCATGGCAGGCGCGGGTTGGTCGATGTCTTCGTAATGCACAGGTTCCTGTAGTGCCTCGGCCGCATCAATCAGCATTCTTCGGGAGTGTGATGACGAATGAGGTGCGGCCATCACGCCATCGTCCATGGACAGTGCCGCGGTGCGCGTGGCAGATTTCCCGCACCAGGAACAGGCCGAGACCAAGGCTCGCGTGTTCTCCCTGTGACGCGTTGTGCGAGCCTCGGCGCAAGGGATCGAACAGGCTGTTGAACGCTTCGTCCGACAGTTCGGCCCCCGTGTTGCTCACCGTGATCAGGATCTGGTCGGCGAGGCCCTCAAGGCTGATCCGCACATCGGTGCCGTGTTCGCCGTACTTTGCGGCGTTGGTCGTGAGGTTGTGAACCGCCTCGCGCAACGAAGAGGCATCGAAGCAACCGCGGGCATCGCCTTCAACCTCATACGTGATAGGGACGTGGGGCAGGGCAGCGCGAAGCAATTCGACTTCCTCGCCAAGCGATTGGGCAAGATCGCAGTCCACCGGATGAATGGCCATCCCATCGCCCAGCTTGCTGCGGCTGTAAGCCAGCAGGTCGTCCAGCAGCTTTTTCATGCGCATGCTGCCGTTGATGATCCGCTCGGCCTGCTTGGCCAAAGCTGGGTCCTGCAGCCCACTGGCCAGGGTGTCTGCCGAGAAGATGATCGCTGCCAAGGGGCCTCGGAGATCATGCCCGAGCGCCGCGAGGAAGATCTGCCGCCAGGATTCGACCTCGGCAGAGAACTGAGCAAGGGATTCGGCCACCGCCTGGTCGATGGCCTCATTGAAACGAAGGATGTCATCGATCGATGAAGTGACCAGCTGCTGGTCGGATGCCCATCGCCGAAGTACCGAAGCCCGAAGCGCTCGATACTCAGCCACCATCTGGTTGAGGCCAAAGCCGGCGATGGCGCGGGTTCGGCCATGATAGGACGCGGCGGACTCGGGGCCGGGTTTCAACGGTGCAAGCCCGTGGGACTTTGCGAGCTGTTGGGAGTCTGTCTGCGGCGATCTGAGATCGTCTATGACCGCCTGAAGAATCTGGGGAAGATGATTCCGAAGTTGCTTTGCGCTGAACTCGACGGTATCGGGTGCCTGCGTTTCGGCGAATGCCACCGCGTCGTCGAGGATTTCCCGCGCATTCTGTTCGATAAAATCAGCCAGGCGCATCGCCAAACCCGTCCTTAAGTGGTGCGCCGAGCCTACACGAGGGCGTTTGGATACGGGGTGAGAAAGGCTCGGCCTGTGGGGCGCGGTTCTGCCGGTGTTGGGGCGGCCATATGAAGGGGGAGCCTGCAGCGCGGGTCGGGCCCGGGCTGCGGTCGCCCGGGCCAGTCTGGCTAGAACATAATATACATACCGCCGTTGTCGGCATCGCTAACCGCCTGAATTTGGGCGGTTTTTGCGTTTGCGAGACCTGGCATCGATAGCGCCACCAGCGCGACGACCGCAGCCGCCGCGCCCATTCGGTCCAGCATCAGACGCCACAACGCACGCTCCGTCGCGGTAGTCGCTCGCTCCGCGTGAATCATGGCGATCCAAGTGGGGCCATCGAGCTTCGCCAGCGCGCAAATCTGCGCAATTCGTTCATCTGAGAGCGGCTTCTCGCCTGCGCGGGCCTTCGACAGCAGCTGCCGCTGAATTCCCAGTCGAGCCGCCAAAGCGTTGTCTGACGGGATTCCCGTGCGTTCGCGGGCGGCATCGAGCAGTTCACCTACGGCGGTCATGGTGTCCTCTTGGTTGACAACGTGTGGTCCTTTTAGATTACATGCTCCGCGTGGTCCATATGGACCACACCCGCCACCGGCACCCCAAGGCCGCTGGCGGGTTCTCTTGGGGCTTGGGGTAGGGGAACAGGGATGATCGATCCGCTCATTACCTTCGTGCTGCTGGCGGCCATCGTGGTCGTGTCCATTGGCTGCGCTCGCATCGTGTCGTGGCTGCTCGACCGGCGTGACTACACCGCCGCGCAGCAGTCCCGCGAAGCCCAGGTCATCGCACTCGCAAAGGCTGAGATTGCCGCCACCAAGCGCGGCGACCTGCTGGCCGCAGCCGCCTTTGCCGAAGAACAGGAGCGCGCTGCATGAGCCGGTATCCCTCATTCGCCGAACTGGCGGAGCTCGATATGGGTCTGGCGGCGTGCGCCGCTCTGATCACCGTTTGGCTGGGAGCGTCGTTGCTCTCCATCGTGATCGAGCAGGCATGGCTGGCGCTTCGTCGCCTGTGGAAGCTCTGGAAGGGCCGCTGCAATGGCCGGTGATCGCGCGGTGCTGACCGGGTCGGGACTCCCCGCGTCTAACAGGGGAGTCAGTGAATTCAGGAACGAGACGGGCACCCTGACGGTCGGCATTGACTGGTTTTCCGCTTCCATCGATCTGCGCGCAGCGCTGGACGAACTCGCGTTCCGTGATGGCGACAGCTTCGAAGAGGTCCGCCAGTGGATCGAGTTCTCCCCGGACAATGCACGTATTGCGGCCCTGCAGGTGTTCTGCTGGTTTTTCGCGGGGCTGGGCCTTGAACTGGACGAGGTGGCGGGCGGCGGTCGCTTCTACACGTGGCGAATCAAGATCATCGACGCGGCCAAGAAGTTCGTCGGCATGATCGAACTCGGCGGCGAAGAGTGCCGCCGCGCAGATGGCACGTATACCGCTCGCATCGAGCTAACCGGTGATGGGTGCAAGGCGATAGGCGCAGCGCGCTGCGGCCATGCGCAGCGGTGGCTGGAGCTTCGAGCGAAGCTCGAAAGCTGCGCCGGAAGGATCACCCGTGTGGATGTGTGCGCCGATGACCTGGTGGGCGAGTACCCATTGCGTCTCGCGCAGAAGTGGTATGCAGCTGGTGAGTTCGACAACCGTGGCCAGCGCCCCAAGGCGCAGCTGGTGGACGACTACGACAGCGGCGACGGCAAGACGCTCTACATCGGCGGCAAGAAGTCAGAAAAGCAGTTGCGCGTCTACGAGAAGGGCAGGGAGCAGGGCGACAAGAGTTCGCCTTGGGTGCGCTATGAGGCGCAGTTCCGCAACTCCAACCGCAAGGAACTGCCGCTCGACATTCTGCGTGATCCCGCCTCGTACCTGCTCGGCGCCTACCCGGTCCTGTCCTTTCTGCGCTGCGTTGCCACGCGCATCGAAATCACGAAAGCCGCCGTTGAAGCGACGTGGAAGAGCGTTCGTCGTCACATCCGCCGCCAGTACGGTGCGGCCCTCAATTTCATCGCCAAGAACTGCCCTGACGATCAGGCGTTGCGGGCGGTAATCGAATCCTGCACTTCGCCATCGCTGCCGAAGTGGGTCACAGGTGACACAGCAGCGCACTGGCCCGAAATCGCGGCCGTACAGCCAACCTCAAAGGGGTAACAGCACATGAGCATCAAGGTCACCGTCCTTAAGAACGAAATTGACGAACGCGGCGGCAGCTTCAAGAACGACGCTGGCGAGAACGTCGAGTACACCACCCGCAAGCAGAAGGCCAAGCTTGAAACCGGTGGTTTTGCGTATCCGTTCGACGTGCGCCTGGACAAGGGCCAGCCGGGCTACCCCGAAGGCGAGTACGAGCTCGACGTTGAGTCCATGTTGCAGGTCAACAAGGGCGTCGCATCGCTGAGCAAGTTCACCGTCCTGCGCATGGTGCCGAAGGTTGCACCTCGCGCGACTGCTCAGGCCTAAGCCATGGCCGTGTGCGTGTCTCTGACCGCCGAGGGGACGCTCGTACCCACCGGGGAGCCTGCATCGCAGTGTGGCGGGTATGTGCTTGTGTCGGCGGCGGAACACGCTCAGGCCTCAATTCTCATCGATCTATTCCAGTGGCCCGAACCGGAAGTGGCCGCTGGTTGGTTCTCGGGGGTGTTCACGCTGGTGCTCGCACTGAACGTGCTGGGCTACATCGTGGGCGCCGTCGTGAAGTCGGTCAGTACAGAACGGGATTGACCAACCCATATCCCGCGCAAACCGCGCATCACAGAAGGAGTAGTGCAATGGATTTCGACAGCATCTTGACCGGTCTCGCAGCAACCAGTGCCGTTACCGCCATCATCGGTGCAGGTGCCATCAAGGCCTCGCCCGGCTTTGCCCGCTGGGCGACCAACAAGGTCGCGACCTTCTTCCGCTGATCGCGGAAGAATCGTGACGGGGAGGGGCTGGGAAACCGGCCCCGATTCCTATGCAGACGCAGCCCGATGACGTCAACACCGACGAATACCAGGACGACTGGTGTCCCGAGTGCGGCGGTGATGACGTGATCGCGTTGGACGACGGCAACCTATGGTGCACGGAGTGCCGCGCTGTCATCGATTACTAGGGGCTGATGATGGATTTCAGTGGGGTTTTTCTCGGGCTGTCCGTTGCTCAGGCTGTCGCCGCGATCGTTGCAGCGGGGACGCTCATGGCGCTTCCGTGGTTTGGCCGTTGGTGCGTTGACAAGATCGCGGGCTTCTTTGAGGACCGGGAGGATCAGGACGCCGACGAGCATGCCGACGAAGAGGCGGGCGAGGTTGAGGAGGCCGTCTGTGGTGACACCGGCCATGACTACGACGGCGGCGAGTGCGTCTTCTGCGGCCAATCAGAGAGGGAGGATTGACGATGCTGGTTTGCATGGTTTTCGCGTTTATCGGCGGCCTCACAGGCCATGCCGTTGCCTTGGCATTCAATGAGGCAAGTCAGTGATTAGGTATTGGATTCTCGTAGTTCTCTCGATTGCCTTGTGCACGGTCAGCGCGCATGCGGCTGTCGTGAGTGCCGATGAAGGGGAGTCCTACCTAAAGTGCATGTCTGAGATGCCGAAGGCCACATCAGGCGGGTACAACGTGGCGAAGTCTTCGTGCGTACCTATCACCATCCAAGGCTATAAAAAATGCTACCGGCAGACCTACTGGGTATTTGACCGTGCCGGCGCTACTGGCGGCAATCAGATCGGCCCGTATGAGGGCGCCGAGTATTGCTCCAATGCCACTTGCTCAGCTCGACAAGAAGAAACCAGCTGGAAGGGCGGCGGCAATGCAGGCCTCGATAGCGTGTGCAGCAACGGTTGCGCCTATAGCGGCTCGCTCTATGCACAGTCGCCAACGGGACGCCTCTTTACGCCCACTGGTGCCACGTGCACGGAGAACGATCACCCTGCGCCCACTACGCCCGATCCGGGCGAAGGCGGGGGTGATGGGGGTGGAACCGGCCCAGGTGACGGCGGCGGTGATGGCGGTGGCGACGGTGGAGGTGACGGCGGGGGCGGTGATGGTGGGGGCGGTGATGGCGGCGGTGGCAACGGGCCCGGTGATGGTGATGGTGATGGTGATGGCGACGGGGATGGCGAATGCAAAGACCCGGACGGCTGTGCGGGACCTGGGCCGGGCCCGGGAACGGGCGAGGGCGGTGACGGAGGGGCGCCGGGACCTACGACAGGGCGCCTCTACAAGAAATCCGGCAAGACGGTTCAGAAGGTGCTAGCGGAGTTCAAGACGGCCATTGAGGGCGCCCCGATCTTGTCGAAGGTCAAAGGCTTCTTCGGTAGCTGTACCGGTGGTGGCAGTTGCCCGACCGCAACATGGGACGGCGGGCAGTACGCGGGCAAGTTTGACCTGGCGTCGCTGTGCTCTGGTCCACTGCTACAGCTATTCCAGTACGCCGGATTCGTCTTCCTTGCGGGCATGGGCATCGTGGCGCTGAGGTGGGCACTGCTATGAAGCGTAATCATCTGATCGTGCTGGCTGCTGCGCTGCTTGTGCTCGCGTTGTCAGCTTCGTGGGCATATGCCGATGGGGTCGGGCCGGTCACCGCCCTCACCACGTGGGCAAAGGAACAGATCACGTCGTTGTGGGCGGACTTCTCCGACTTCATGACGGATCTACAGACCGACTTCATCGAATTGGTGTTGTCGTTTGTCAAGGCCATCGTGTACCTGATTCCAGCGCCTGATTTCCTGTCGCAGATCAGCTTCTGCGCAATGCTCAACGCTGCAGGGCCGTGGACAGCGTTCATCGTTGCCCAGTTGCGCCTCGGTGAGGCTATCGCGGTACTGACGGCTGCACTTGTATTCCGCCTTGTGCGGGTGTTCCTCACTCTCTTCCAGTGGACGTAACGAGATGATCTTCGGCCATGAAGGCTTGCCGCGCAGCGGCAAGAGCTACGAGACGGTTCTGCATCACATCCTTCCTGCATTGCGGGCGAAGCGGCATGTCTACGTGCGCCTAAACGGGGTAGGGGAGAGCCTTGACAAGATCGCCGCCCACCTGGGCATGCCTGAAGAAGAAGTGCGCGAGCTGGTGCACGTGATGGGCGACAAGGAAGTGGTTGACTGGTGCGTCTGCGACACCGACAACGATGGCGCCATTTCGTTCCCACATATCGAGAAGCACGCACTGATCGTGATCGATGAGGCGCACGAGTACTGGCCGACCAACCGTGCCAATCTGCCTGAGCGCGCTGCAAACTTCTTCGCCAAGCACGGCCATATCAGCTTGGACATTGTGATCATTTCGCAGGACTGCAAAGACCTGCACCGCCTGATCATCCGCCGCATGGCGAAGAAGAACACGTATACCAAGCTCGACGCGCTGGGGTCCGATCAGCGGTATTCGGTGCGGTTCTATGCGGCCACTGGCACCGGCAAATACGAAACGGTGGGCACCGAGGTGCGGAAGTATGATCCGGCGATCTGGGAGCTTTACCACGGCGTGCAGCCGGGCATCGAGTCCAACGAGGTTTACAAGGGCAACACGCGCACGCTCTGGAAGACCCTGCGCGGCCCGTCAATCCTGATGGTGCTGGCGCTCGTGGTTGGCGTGGTGATGTTGGGGCGATTCTTCTTCGCTGGTGGCACCACCGGAGAGAGCGGCAAGCTGAAAGAAGTTGTCGCTTCCCAGAAGGCCGCAATTCCCGCGATAGCGCATGCGCCGGGTGCTCAGCCGGCCACGGTGGTCACAAAGGTTGTCGAGACGCCCAAGACGAAGGAGAAGCTTCCTGCGGGCGTTCAGTACATTCTGGACATGGCGGCCAATGCCAGGGCGAGGCACGCCGGGTGGTACGGCCAGCGCGACATCGTGGAGTTTCGCGCGTCAGGCGGCGGGCAAGTGCTCGATCGTTTCACCACTGAGCAGCTGTGGGCGCTGGGCTGGTCTGTGAAGCGAACCGAGTTTGGCGTGCTGCTGAGCGCTAAGGGGCACGAGATCATTGCCACGACTTGGCCCGTAGACCCGTTTGGCGAGCAGTCCGATGCTACGACCGCGCGCATAAAGGCTGCGGCGGGGTCGCCTGTGACGAGCGCGAGCGAGACACAGCCGACCACCGCCGCGGCGAACGGGAGCACCCTAATTGCAGTTGGGAAGCGCCCCTTGGGCACGTTCCCAGAGACGCCACCTTATCCGGCCAGCTTCTGATTAAGGTGATGCATCACGGACAGGGCTGGCCCGGTACATTCTCCCAGCCACCAGGTATGCGGCGGAACGTGATTCCGCCGATGCACCTTGTCTCGCTGCGCCGCTGCTGTGCCTCGCGTTCTGCCTGTTCTCGTCGCGCGCGCACTTCGGCCAGCACTACTTTTTTCTGATCCGCTATCGGTTCGGGCTGGGGGTCGCGATCTACGCTGGTTGGCGCGATTGGTGCAGGCGCGGCCTGAAAGCGCGCATCCCAAGCGCTGCCGGTCTTCAGGTGCAGCCAGATCCCAGCACCGGCCATGCCCAGTAGTAGAACGGCCCACAAGGCCATCCACGGAAACTCCCAGCGTGAGCGTGGGATAGGTTGCAGGTACTCCGGTCGTTCGCGTTCCATACGGCCCCCAAGGCGTCCTGCGCGCATTCTAGCCGGGGTGTAGGGGCAGCGCCCCTACGGAAGCGCCTCACACGCGCTGGCGGCGTTTCGGCCCCGGTACCGGCAGGACTGCCGCTGGTGGCTCGGCGTCGGGGCCAGCCATCGCCAGCGATGACCGCTTTTCTGTCCGTCGGCGGACGACTTCCCGGAGATCCACGATTTCAGAACCCTTGTAGGCCAAGGGTTTCCGGCGGCGTTGCACCAGGTCTTTTCGTGGCGCAGAGTCTTCCATCAGCCGTCGCCATTCCTGTGCCTGTGCAGCAGTGAGAGACAGCCACGCGAGATCCTGCGGCTCCAGCTCGCGGCCTTCGGGGGTGACCAGTCGGCCACCCTTAAACGAAAAACCGGCCCAAGGGCCGGTTAGGTTGCGATCACGCACAATCAGGCTCCATGCCACAGCAGGGCCGAGGGTCGAGGCAAGATGCGTGCCAGCCACCCCCGGATCGCCTTGAACATAATATACATTATGCGAAATCATGGATCGGCCGAATCCGAGCCTTCGTCTCTTCCGCATGGCAATGGCTGGGCCTCTGGCTCGGCTCTTGCCTGCGACCTCGGCCACCCGGAGAGTCTCGTCCACGGCGAAATCTAGCGTCATCTACCTTGCCGATGCCCTCAGAATCCGCAGAGAACGGCAGTTGGGCATGTGTGCGCGTCCAATGTGGTCTACATGACTCGTGGGCCGAGGTCACGCCAGCGCGTGTAAGGCGCTCTCGTGCGGCGACGCCCCTACACCCCAGGAGACGCGGCTGCAGCCCGGTTTGGCGTAATCTTTCCAAAATTTCTTTTGGGGTGCCCATGGACAGGCGGAATTTTCCATCGACGGTAAACGGATATCTGAATCAATACGTCCAGTTGATGGATGTGAAGGCAACGGCGGTGGCAGCTGCGGCGCTTGTGCTTATCGGGTTGGGTCTTTCCGATCAGGCAAAGAGCGCCGATCCAATCCTGCGGATCGTGGGGGTTTCATTCGCTGGGGTGGCATCGTTCTACGCGCTGCATACAGTGCTTCCCAGAACGCCTCATAGCGGAAATGGGCATATCTTCTGGACTGATGTCTCGGGCTTTAAGAGCGCAGAGGACTACTGGAAATCAGTTGAGAAATTGACAGACGAAGACATCGGGCGGGAGTACGCGCGCCAGAATTTTGAGGTGAGTCGGATTCTCATCAGGAAGACGCTCCATGTTCGACGAGCGATAGTCTGGTTCGGAGCCGCCTGCGCTTCAATTGCCCTCGCAGTTGCAGTGAACTGACATGAGCCCTCGCCTTTCATTTGCGGACTACAGCGGCTATGTCTCAGCCCTCGCAAATAGCGTCCCGACGACGATTGAGCGCCTGAGTGATATCACCAGCGGGCGTGTAGCGCCATCCGTAGAGGATCTCTCTATCGGTTCAGCGCGCAGTGTAACGGCTGCCGTGATCTTCTTCGACATCCGCGGCTTCACTAGAAGGACGTCCTCGTCGCAAATTGATGAGCTAAAGAAGACTCTTTTCATGCTGAACTGCGTGATTCCTTCCATGATGCGCGTCCTTTTCAGGCACGGCGCTTACGTTGAGAAGAATACTGGTGATGGCTTGATGGCGGTGTTGGGCGCTGGTGAAAACGCTGCCTCGATCGCATCTAAGGCGCTTTCCGCATGTAGCGAAATGTTGTTCGTGCTGGAGGATGTTGTGAATCCAGTCCTGAAGCAGCACGGGATCGAGCGAGTGGACGCTCGAGTCGGTGTCGATCTAGGCGACATTCTTCTCGCCCGTATTGGGGTGCCGCGAGGGGCTGCTAGTCACGATCGTAGCTCACTCACAGCAGTGGGGCCCGCGGCAAATATTGCATGCAAGCTGCAGGGCTTGGCCGGCACCAATGAAATATTCTGCGGGGACCGTCTTCGCGCAGGAGAATCATTGCTGGGTCAGGCATTCTTTGTCGATGTTACACCCCCGGACTGGACATGGGTCTATGGCGGCGGCGGACGCTACTCATGTTGGAGGTATACCCGTAAAACGGTGAGACCTACTTCACCGACAATATTGGGCGGAGGGCTTCTAAGAAGTTTTGTGCCGACGGATGGGCCACGGTAATTTGAGAATGGCCGGATGCGGCGGGCCTTCTGGGAACGTGCAGAAGGGCATTTGCCAACGTACGATCAGGCCGTTCCCATTTGCCGCGGCGGCAGCCGGCCGTGTCTCGCTCGCGCTCGTCACAGACGTCCCGCTGCAGCCCTGATGCGCTCGGCGGTCGAAACAGACTGCTCATCAATCGGCCGCCGAAAGCTCATCTAGGCTATTCATTTACTCAGTACTCGAGTAGATTCATGAATGCACGCTGGGCAGCCACCTTCCGTACGAACGCGCCTAGCACCAGGGCGAAGAAAATGTCTGCGTGGTGGCGCACCTCTTCGTTCAACCTGATGGTGTCTACTGCGTGCCCTTGGTAGTAATCGCTACGCTCGCCGTCAACGCTGAATGTGCAGACGATATCCGCCTCGTCCATCTGTATCACGTGTCGTGATGACACTTCCTGCCCCCCTGTGGCGTGTGTAAAAGTCACGGACGTAACCCAAGAGTCGTTCTCTCGAAGCGGGCTGCCCGCCATCATCGACGGAACGAGTTGCTGTGATTCGCTAAGCTCTCGAATACGCTGCTCAAAGGCAACAGCGGCCCCTCGCATGGACATGAGGACGATGTGGCGCTGTGCCGTCTCGTGCTCACTCATCATTTCCTGATATCGCGCCACCGATTCCGCCATGTCGACGGGTTGAGCGGTCTGGCGAGGGTGTTGAATCTCATCAATGCGCTCGATTAGATTGTCGATTGATTGGAAGCGCAGATTTGGCGCAAGCTGGAAACCGACATCAAAGATGCTGGTTAGCCTATCCATCCTGGGGTCATCTTTAGTTGTAGTCGGAAAAGAATTGCGCAGGCGCTTATGGGGTGGTTCGCCGCCCCCGCCGAACGACAACGTTCGCGGGTATTCGTTTGTCAGAAGGTAGAAAAGTATTGCAACCACGAAGGTAACGTCCGATCTGGGGTCATTGCGCAGCTGGCCAGCGGTCATCTCCGGCAGGCGCACAAAGCGATTCCCGAGTTCCTGCCCTGCTCGCGTATGCCACCCGTCCTCGCGATCTTCGAGGGGGAGCCAGGCGATGCCGAAGTCGACCAGATGCAGCTTCCCTGCTGTGTCAACAATAATGTTCTCTGGCTTGATGTCGCGATGCAGGACGCCATTGGCATGACATCTTTCAACAATGCGCGCTAGTGACATTGCAATTTCCAGCGATTCGTCGATGGGCATGGGCGCTGTCACGTACTGCTGCAGGTTATTACCGTCAATCCAGGCCTGGACGAGGTAAAGCTCTTCGTCATCTGCGGCTTGGCTAACGTTAGATTCAAAGATTTGGGGGACGCCGTCCCCTTGAACTTTTATTAGTCCCGCAACCTCTTGCTTCATTCGCCTCCGGCGCTCGTCACGATCTTGTGGATCTGGGAGCATTTCTTTCAGTGCGCCAAGCCGTCCACAGACGTTTCCGCGAACTTGCGTAATGGAGCCCTGTCCGCCGCCACGTTTTTTTACGCCCTCGACGGCGGTCCATCTGTCATTCCAAAGGAGAGGCTGAGCCTGAGTTTTCACGAGATTTCCAATTATTTAAAGGGTTCTTGCTGCTGAAATGCAGGTGCCTTTTTTTCCATCTAGCTAGCTGAGAGAGGTGCGGTGCTGAGTATTCTCCAAGGATCAACTGACCACCCTGCGTTGATCTCGAGCATCTGCGGCCATTCACCACCTCAGATAGAAATTCCTCATCACGATTGGGTTGACTTGACAGGCATCACACGCTTTTGCGCGATCTCCAGCTTATTGACGTCCTCCGCAGGCACAAGAAGCACAACTTTCCCCGCTGGCTCCCACAGCACGTAACTATCACCTAAGCGACCCGCAAGTCCCAGGCCGCCTTGTACTTTGCCATCAATTGTCACACTCACCGTGGACGGGTTTCCGCTGGCAGTGATCTCCTTGGCGCGCCGCGATCCAAGCCAACTCGAAGAAATCGACACGTAGACAAGCATTACGAGAGCATAGATCAGCCACGGCGAGTCCTTTACGGCGGTTGGGAGCACTGGTGACAGGCGCACAGCTATTGCATATATGCCCACCGAGGCTGCACCTATCAGAAGGGACCATCCGTTCGACCACCAAAGCACTGCCACCAGACCCACAAGACAAAGCACCATCGCCAACCACGCCAGCAGGCTGGATTTAGACTTGCTCGCCGTCACCTTTCCTTCGATCCAGCCACCAAGTAGCAACGCAACCGGCAGGAACAACAACACCATGCCAATGCTCGCAAGGCCCGCCAGCGCAAGCTCGCTTACGGCGACAACTGAAAGGGATCCAGTCCGAAATGGCCCCAGTACGCCTTCAGATAGAAGGCGCCTTGAATCAATCCAAAGGTGACGAGCGCCGAACCCCATCCAGCAACATCGGCCATCGTCAGTGTCTTTTTCGTACGCTCCATGTATCCCCCTTCCATCAATGCAGCTCGGCCACATAGTGGCATGCAGCGCTCCGCCCTGCAGAATCCACTCCATTAACGTGACGCGTCACGCCCGATCGCCCCACCCCATTGGCGCCCCACCCCTCCCCCACTATAGTCCCACCCCTCACAAGGACGAGGCGGCATACATGCCCTATATCGGAATCGGACTCCACGTGCTGGCGGCCATCTACTTCGCGGTGCACGCCATCCGCTCGGGCCAGAGCCTCTACTGGCTGATCCTGCTCTTCTCGTTCCCGCTGCTCGGTAGCGTCGTCTACTTCCTGGCGATCTACTTCCCGGAAGCCCGTAACTCGCGCGGCGCGCGGCAGGTGGTCCGCTCCGCCAAGCAGCTCATGGACCCGGGCCAGGACCTGCGCAACGCTCGCGTCGAGCTGGCGCGCACGCCCACCGTGCAGAACCGTGTTCGCCTGGGCATGACGCTGCTCGATGCCGGCCAGGCGGAGGAAGCCAGAACCCTGCTTGAGCAGGCCGCAAGCTCGCCACTGGGTGACGACCCTTACATTCTGACCTGCCTGGCCCGTGCCCGCCTCGAGTCCAGGCACGCCGCACTTGCGGTGGAGACGCTGGATGGTCTGTTTGCTCGACACCCGGACGTGCGCCGTAAGTCGGAACAGACCCTGCTCTATGCGCAGGCACTGGCAGCCTCTCAGGCGCCCGGTGCGCGCGCCGCGTTCGACCGCGCCGTCGAATGCGGAAGCGATGCGACTGCGCGCTGCCTCTACGCCGAGTGGCTGATGGCACAACCGCAGCCTGCCGACCGTGAGCAGGCCCGCAGTCTGTTCGCCAGCATCATCGACGATGCCCAGCACTGGTCGCGCCACGCGCGCAGCCACAATGCCGCGTGGTTGGAGCGGAGCAAGGTTGCGCTGAAAGGCTACTGACGCCTGACGGCCCTTATTAGCAATCCTGTCGCATCCGCCCACTTACGGCCTCGCCGAATGGATGCAGACAGGCCTCGGGATCGCATCAAGTCAGTCGTGGATTGACCTAGCCTACGGGCCTAAGATCGCATACACAGGAAGGGCAGGCTGCGGTACATTCTCAGTCACTGAGACCTCCGGCGCGCATCCTGCGCCCCATGGACACTGACCTCTGCATGCGCACCGACTTTCCCTCCAGCCATCAAGGATTGAGCGTGGCTATTCGCACTGTAACGAGTGAAACCCGAATTACCGGCGAAGGCATCAAGAAACACTTCAGGTCAACTGATCCAATTCAGGCCATCTATGAACTGGTTTGGAATGGGCTCGATGCCGGAGCTTCGAAGATCGCCGTGCGCCAGCTTCGCAATGAGCTCGGCGGTGTCACAGAGATACTAGTGCAAGACGACGGCGAAGGCATCCGCTTCGACACTCCGGAGGCTAACTTCGGTCTTTTCAATGACTCGGCGAAGAAACTCGACGTGGCACAGCACGGCTCGCACGGCCGTGGCAGGCTCGCCTTTCATCGCCTATCCCATCAGGCTGAGTGGCACACCCGCCATCAAGGCAGGGATGCGCTTATTTCAATTGACGAAAGCGATATCCGCAAGTTTTCTATCAGAGAAGGCGATGTGGGCCAATACGTAACGGGGCCGTCCGGCACGACGGTGGTGCTCAGTCGTTTGCACAGCCAGCTGCCTGGTCGGGAAGAAATGCTAGCGGCATTCAGCCAGACCTTTGGCTGGTACTTGGCGCTGCATACTGCTAAGCACTTGAATATTGATGGCGAGGTCGTGCCCATCCCCGCTCATGAGCTGAGCGGGCATCTGCTTAAGCTTGAGGGTACCCCTTTCAAGGTGGACGTTATTCGCTGGATCGACAGGCCTAACGATGAAAAATCATATGTATATCTGATCGACAGCGCCGGACGCACGGTTCACCGTCAGTTGAGCAGTTTGAACAACAAGAAGAACTTCCATCTCAGTGTATATGTCGCCTCACCCTGGGCCGACTCTTATGCGGATTCTGCCGATTTACTTAATCCCAAGGCAAACACGAGGGGCTCGCGAATTTGGGCGGAGCTGGAAAAGAACGTATCTGCAATTACGCGGGCGATCTACGAACAATTCCTGCGTGACGAGGCGGAAAAGAAGGTGGCGCAGTTTGAGGAGGATGGTCACTTTCCAAGCTATGCGGGGCTGGAGCCTCCTGAGGCAGCGTGGCGCCTGGAAAACACCAAGGAGCTCGTTAAGAACATCTACGTTGCAGATCCGACATTGTTCTCGCTCAACAAGAAACAGATCAAGGTGCTCATTCGCCTCCTTGATCGCCTGGCAATCTCCGACGAGAACGATTCTCTGTGGGAGATTTTGAATGGTGTTCTTGATCTCGACCAACAAGCTTCCAGCGCACTTGCTGCGCAGCTGCAGAGGACAACGCTGGAAAATATCGTCAACACGATTGAGGTCCTTCAGCGGAGGATCAACACCATTCAGGAGCTCAGGGTGCTGATGCAAGAGCACTACGCCGAAGTTCGGGAAACTCCTGATCTGCAAAGGATCATTGAAAATCACACGTGGCTGTTCGGCCCCCAATACGAGATCCTCGGCGCCGAAGAGGCAACCTTTACCGAGATCACGCGAAAGCACCGCAACATGGTGCCAGGCATTCATAGCGTTGATCCTGAAGATCTCGAGGGTGATGCTTCTTTCGCCGGAGCATCACGCCAGCCGGATCTGTTCTTGGCTCGAAAAGTGCCGTGCTTCGATAGCTTCGGTAAAGCGATGTACCGCTGCGTAGTTATTGAAATCAAGCGGCCAAGCGTCTCTTTGAATATCAAGCACATGCGTCAGTTGGACGACTATGCTGGAATCCTAAGGAAGCACCCGGCCTTTAGCAGCGACCACATCAAATTTGAGCTAATTTTGGTCGGACGCAAGATATCCGATGCCGACACCGAGATTGCTGACCGACTGCGTGATAAGGCAGCGAGCGGTGAGCCGGGGCTCTATCACAACGACGGAAAGTCCAAACGGTATATCCTCAACTGGTACACATTGCTCGATGGCCACGAGTTGGCCAACAAGGCGTTGATCGATAGCTTGCGACTACGTCGCAACGATCTTACAGATACCTCACAGGAGTCGCTGGTTAGACAGTTGCAAGGGGCTGAGCCGCTGCGATTCGATGGCGCGACCGTTGATGCGTGATGGCGAGCAACATAGAGGCCCATTAAATGCCAGCAGAAGTTGCCTAGTTCATCCTCTTCGCTCGAGGTGCGGCAGGTCCGCAGGCAGGTGTCGGGAGCGACTGTTGCTCGTCGTGATCAGTACGAAAGCGGGTCGCCAGGCGCGACAGCATTGGTCTGGCCCATGGCTTCCGCTCCATAATTGGAGCGGCGCAGTCGTGCGCGATGCGCGGATTTACCTGCGACGCACTTTACCTGAGCCTAACCGGCTACCTTGGGATGAGTATCAAGAAAAACCCCGCCCAGGCGGGGTTCCATGTCAAGCTGGTGCACCAGACGAGATTCGAACTCGTATCTCCGAAGAGACATCTTTCCTTGGATCCCTCTGATGAAGAAGCCAAGGCAAAGATGCGTGTATGCCAATTCCACCACTGGTGCGGAATTTGATTATACCAATGCAGTAGTCGGGTAGTCAAGGCACGGGGCACTGCCAAGACAGTTTGCTGGAAGCGGACAAAATCCCGGGGAAGGGATACTGACTTATGACAGCCCTTGGCAATTCTGTCGCATCCGCCTCGCTCATGGTCCCGCCAGGCCGATGCCGACAGCCCGTAGGCCCGCGCCGCCGACATCGCCGACAGCCTTGCAGCGCAACGCTCCAGCCTCATTGCGCCGTATGCAACGATTCTGAAAATGTTGAAAGTGGTGTCGGCATCGGCCTTACTGCATTGGCATCACGCACGACCGCGCGTATTCCTTTTCGTGCCACCAATACATCGGTGGCCGGGGCTCGAAATCCCGGTAACGCGACTGTAGTTTGCGCTTGCCAGCCGGCACCACGCCTTGTGGTGCCGGCTGGCAATCCGTCGGCCGGCTATGGCGGGCGGTGCGTGGGGGCCTTGTGCCCACCGGTCTTAGTCGCGTACCGGATTTCGAGCCACGCACCGTCCGCCACCTTTATCGGTGGCGGCTTCTGCATGCACGCAAGGAGCCCAGCCATGACCCAGCCCCACTCCCCTGCCCCGCACCCGATCCACGACGCGTCCGCCAACGGTCCTGCCTTGGACCCGAACACGCTCATCGCCCTGCTGCACAGCATCGGCGCCGGTGTCGCCTCCGATGGTCAGCCGTGGCCGGAGCGTCACCAGATGCCCGGCCGACGCATCGCCCTGGCGGATACCGATTGCTCGCTGGCCGGGCTACGCGTGGTGCTGGAGATCCTGCTGGCCGCGCAGCGTGCCCGCGAGAACGGTGAGCTGGAGCAGTACGTCGGCCCTCGCGTCATGGAGGGCCTGATCATGGCTGGCATCGGCCTTACCGCACACGCCAGTACGCGCCTGCATCCGGAGGGGTGAGTGGCGTGGTGCCGCTGGGCGGCCAACGCGCTCTGTCTTGTGGTGGTGGTTGCGGCACAGGCGCAGTGGCCGGCGACGCCGGCGCCCTCGCCTGTCGCGTTCCAAAGCATCAACGACGATCGATTCTCACAACTGCGCCGCCAGGCGATGCAGTTCGTGGACTCTCGGCCACGATAGGGCTTCCAGTTCATCGAGCGGCGCCGAGATGCCGAATTCCAGGTTCATTGCCGGGGCATGCCCGTGCTGTGGCTGGAGGGGCGCTCGCACCATCTGCTGTTGCAGGTCTCACTGGACGCGGAGCAGCGGGCGCCCGCCGTTGTGCAGCTTGGTACGTTGCTTCAATGGCAGCTGGAGCCGGTGGGCTATCTGGAGCAGGTGCTGGCTGACGTGCCGGAACCTGTTCTGTTGGATCGGGTGCTGCAGATGTTCGGGGAGGAGGTGTCTGAGGGGGCGCGATGTGGCCCACACTGGTCACCTGCGAGCCAGGCATTGGCCCAGTGACCATGCGGGTCACCTCCCGGCATCGATCCAGCCCGCATCGCGCGCACGCGCGAGATCTTCTGGCGTATCGATATCCAGGCCGAGTTCCGGTGCCTGCAGGACATGCACCGTATCGACAGGAAGTTGCCGCAGGCGCGCTCCGAAGCCGCGGTCACCGGATGCACCGACAGGGGTGAACCAGGCGCGCGGCACGACTGCGGGAACGCCAAGCGCATTTCCGTGGCGGGTGCCCGCGCACGTTGACGCTGCGGCGCGGGCACCGGAAAGCAGCGCCTGCAGATGGGAGCGCTCGATTGCGGGCTGGTCGCATGCCACGATCATCACCGCGGTCACCGTGGGCAGCAGGTGTGCGCCGGCAACCTGCAGACTGCTCGCCAGGCCACGCTCCCAGTGGTGATTGGTTACCGGGGTGGCATCCAGCCCGGCAACGCTGGATGTCACGGCCTGTGCGTTCGCGCCCACCACGACCAGGACTTGCGCTGGCGCGAGCTCCAGCGCTAGCCGCACTACGCGATGTACCAGGGTCTCGCCCTGCCGGGTGAGGAGCTGCTTGGGCTGGCCAAGTCGGGTGCTCCCGCCGGCAGCAAGCACGACGACCGCATGCGCGTCAGTCACCTGCCGTGCGCGCTTCGCCATTGCTGCAGCTGTGCGGCGATGCTGAGCGAAATCGCCTCCGGCCCTCGGCCGCCGATGTTCAGGCCGACCGGTGATCGAAGTCTCGGGGAAAGCCGGTGGCGCTGATCCGGTGTCAGCAGCTTGAACAGGTCCTCGCGCCTTCGCCGCGGACCCAGCAGTCCAATGAACGCGACGTTGGTATCAGCCAGGGCCACCAGCGCCTCCCGGTCCAGTTCAAAATCGTGATGCATCACCAGTGCCGCGTCGCAACGGTCGCCATGAAGGGCCTCGGCCGGGCTGGTCTGAAGATGCGCATCCGCGCACTGCCCGGCTGAGGCCCAGCGCGCTCGCCGTTCGGCTACGCTGACCCGCCACCCCAGGCCGCGCAGCAGCGGAACCAGGAAGGGCGTTTCGGGACCGCCCCCCAATACCAGGGCCCGCGGAAGCCGGGGCAACGGCAAACGCCACGCGCCCTCGCCAAAGGGCTGTGTACCCTCCATCGGATGCAGCTGCCACGCCTGCTCGCGATGGCCGGCACGGAAAACGACCTGCCCCGACGTGCGAAGGTCGCGCTGGAGTGACACGCCCTCGCGCAACCAAGCCTCGATGACGTCGTCGATGCCGGCCATGGCACGCAACGGCAGCAGCGCAATCCGAAGCCGGCCGCGGCAGCCGAGCGCGGACCCGCTCAACAGGTCGTCGTCACTGCGGGTGTCGATCTCGATCCAGTCGACCCGCCCTGCCGCGCTCACCTGCTCCGCGCGTCGCGCGAGCTCGGGCTCCAGGCATCCGCCGCTCAGCCAGCCGACCTGGCTGCCGTTGCAGAACAGCACCATGTCGCCGGCACCGGCGTAGGTGGAGCCATCGGTTTCCAGCACCAGCGCGAGCACGGCGTGCTCCCCCGCGCGCACGCGCGTCAAGGCCGTCTCTAGTACGCCGCGCGGGCTGCCTTCGGCGAGGAAGCCCGGCGCTGCGGACAGGTCCTCGGCAAGATCGCCGGGCTCCCCTCCGCCTGCGGCGGAGACCTCCAGAGTGGGCGAGGCTACGGGTCGGTCCATGCGCAACGTCAGCCTATGTCGGGCAAGCCGGGCAACAGCTTGTCCAGGGTGATGGGATAGCTGCGCACGCGCACGCCGGTTGCGTTGTAGATCGCATTGGCGATCGCGGCGCCAACCCCGCAGATGCCCAGTTCACCCACACCCTTGGCCTTCATCGGCGAGATCACCGGATCCAGCGTGTCGAGGAAGACCACCTCCTGGTACGGGATGTCGGCGTGCACGGGAACCTCGTAGCCGGCCAGGTCGTGGTTGATGAACAAACCAAGCCGTTTGTCGACCACCAGCTCCTCCATCAGGGTCGCGCCCGCACCCATCACCATCCCGCCGATGACCTGGCTGCGTGCGGAGAGCGGATTGAGGATCCGGCCGCCATCGCATACGGCAAGCATGCGGCGAATGCGCGTTTCTCCAGTGTAGGCATGCACGGCGACCTCGCAGAAATGTCCTGCATAGGTGCCGACGTCGTAGCCTTGTTTGAAGTCGCCGAAGGCAATGCCGTCCTCCGCCGACAGGGTTCCCGCCTCCGCCAGCGTGATGGTCCGCCCATCCGCCTGGATGCGGCCATTGGCGAAGTTTGCGGTGTCGCCGTCGAAGCCGAGTTTCTCGCCCACCTTGCGGCGCAGGCTGACGCACGCCGCGTACACGCCCGCGGTGGAGCTTGCCGCGCCCCACTGGCCGCCGGAACCGGCGGAGGCGGGATGACGGGAGTCACCGAGGGTGACCTGGACCTGGTCCAGCGGCACGCCCATGGTCTCGGCTGCCGTCTGCGCGATGATCGTGTAGGAGCCGGTGCCGATGTCGGTCATGTCGGTCTCGACAACCACCCCGCCCTGGCCGTCAAGCCGGACCCGCGCCGCCGACTTCATCGTCGGTGCGCCGCGATAGCCCGCGGACACGCCCATGCCGACCAGCCAATGCCCTTCCCTGACCTGCGCCGGCTTGGCATTGCGCTTGTTCCAGTTGAAGCGCTCCGCGCCTTCGCGCAGGCAGCGCACCAGGTTGCGGTCGGAGAACTTCTTGGACGGATCGCCGGGCACGACCTCGGGCTCGTTGAGGATGCGGAACGCGATCGGATCGAGGCCCAGCTTCTCGGCCATTTCGTCCATCGCCACTTCCAGCGCCATGTGGCCCGGTGCTTCACCCGGTGCGCGCATCGCATTGCCTTCGGGCATGTCGAGCGTGGCGATGTAGTTGGCCACCAGGCGGTTGGCGCCTGCATAGAGCTTGGGCGTCTGCAGGGTGCCGTTTTCGCCATCCTCGCCGTTGATGTTGCCCGACCAGTTCTCATGGGCGATGGCGGAGATCCGGCCATCCTTTCCGCAGCCGATCCGCACGCGCTGGAGGGTGGCGTGCCGGTGCGTGGTGTTGTTGGGCATCAACGGGCGTTGCAGCGCGATCTTCACCGGTCGCCCGACCTGCTTGGCCGCCAATGCGGCCAGCACCGCGTCGGCACGGATGAACAGCTTGCCGCCGAAGCCGCCGCCGATATAGGGCGAGTCCACGCGCACCTTGGCAGGGTCGATGCCGAGGATCGCCGCCATGCCCTGCCTGGCCCAGTCGATCATCTGGTTCGCCGTCCACAGCGTGAGCGTGTCACCCTCCCAGGCGGCGATGGTGGCGTGCGGCTCCATCATCGAATGACTTTCGTCGGAGGTGTGATAGGTCTCGTCGAGCTTGACCGCGGCGCTCGCGTAGGCGGTGTCGAAATCGCCCAGCGCCTGCCGGTCGGGCTTGCCGTCACGCCCCTTTGCCAGCGGCGCGGACGGTGCCAGGGCCGGGAAATCGAAGCGGCCCTTGCTGCGCTCGTAGCGGGTGCGGATCAGCGCCGCGGCGGCGCGGGCCTGCTCGAAGGTCTCTGCCACCACGCAGGCGATGGCCTGGTGGTAGTGGGCCACTTCGGGTCCGCCGAACAACGGCGCGTTGTTCCAGTTCGATTTGCCGACCGGCTTGGTTTCCGGTGCGGTGATGACCGCCAGTACGCCGGGCGCGGCACGTGCGCGGGAGGCATCCATCGAAATGATGCGCCCCTTGCCGACACCCGCACCGACGATGTAGCCGTAGGCCTGGTTCGGCGCCACGTCATGGCGCTCGTAGGCATAGGGGGCGGTGCCGGTGGTCTTGCGCGGACCGTCGATGCGCGGCGTCGGTTTGCCGACGACCTTGGCCTTGTCGAACAGGTTGTCGCCGGCGGGGGCGTTGAATTGAAGGGGCATCAGCGCTCTCCTTCCACCAGCACGGCCGCGAGGGTGCGCTCGGCGAGCGCGATCTTGAACGCGTTCTCCGGCGTCGGACGGGCGCCGGCGAACACCTGCCGGGTCGCGGCCTTTACGCCATCGCGCAGCAGCGGTTCGGCTGCCTCGACGCGCCACGGCTTCGGCGCAACCCCACCGAAGGCGAACCGCGCCGAACCGTCTCGCTGC
Source organism: Stenotrophomonas maltophilia D457 (assembly GCF_000284595.1). Taxonomy (GTDB): domain Bacteria; phylum Pseudomonadota; class Gammaproteobacteria; order Xanthomonadales; family Xanthomonadaceae; genus Stenotrophomonas; species Stenotrophomonas muris. Next base: position 2,439,806 of record NC_017671.1, read on the forward strand.
ACGACCGCAGCGACCGACACCAGTGCGAACGCATAGGACGCGCGGTCACGTACCTTGTGGTACACGTGCCGACCGCCCAGGGGCTTCGGCAGCGTGACGTGGGTGATCAGCTCACCGCGCTGCAGCACGTTGTCCTGCTGCGGCCTGTCGCCGGGGGAACGATGGAAATCGGCAATCGGGATGCTGCGCGTACTGCCGTCACCGCTGACGGTCTGGATCGAGGCGTCCAGCACCCGCAGGGCCACCGCCATGTCGCCCGGATAGGTCGCGATGCAGCTGTCCGATGTGCCGATCACGCCCATCTGCCGGGAGAACCCCTCGAGTGCGCCGCACCCTGATCCGGGCAGGCGCTTGTTGCAGGGCAGATGGGGATCGTAGAAATACGGGCAGCGCGTGCGCTGCAGCAGGTTGCCGCCGGTGGTGGCTTTGTTGCGCAGCTGCCCGGAGGCGCCAGCCACGATCGCGCGGGTCAGCACCGCGTAGTCGCGGCGCACGCGCTCATGCGAGGCCAGCGCGGTATTGGTGACCAGCGTGCCGATGCGCAGGCCGCCCTCGTCGGTGGGTTCGATCCTGTCCAGGCCGATGTCCTGCACATCGACCAGGTGCGCTGGCGTCTCGACCTCAAGCTTCATCAGGTCGAGCAGGTTGGTCCCTCCGGCCAGGAACTTCGCGCCCTCGGTACCGGCGACGGCCTTGGCGGCCTCGGCCGGGGATTTGGCGCGTTCGTAACTGAAGGCCCTCATGAGCGCCTCCCTGCAGAGGTCACGCCAGCAACCTCTTCCATCGCCTCGGCAATGTTGGAATAGGCCCCGCAGCGGCAGAGGTTGCCGCTCATGCGTTCGCGCATCTCCATGTTGGTGGCCCGGGGCCGTGCGCTGACGTCCGCCTGTACATGGCTGGGGACACCCCGCTTGATCTCGTCCAGTACCGCCACCGCCGAGCAGATCTGCCCCGGCGTGCAGTACCCGCACTGGTAGCCGTCATGCTTGATGAAGGCGGCCTGCATCGGATGCAGGTCATCGGGGGTTCCGAGCCCTTCGATGGTGGTGATGGCATCGCCCTGGTGCTGCACCGCCAGGCTGAGGCAGGCATTGATGCGCTCACCGTTGACCAGCACGGTACAGGCACCGCATTGACCGTGGTCGCAGCCCTTCTTGGTCCCGGTCAGCTTCAGGTGTTCGCGCAGGGCATCGAGCAGCGTAGTCCGCGTGTCGAGCTCAAGCTCCCGCCGCTTGCCGTTGACGGTCAACGCCACCGTGCTGATGACCGGCGGCCTGGGCGGCGGGGGCGTCGCCAGTTCGGCGGCGAGCGATGACGCCCCCGGTGCGGCGGACATTGCCACGGTCGTGACGCCGCCGGCGATCACCTGGCGACGCGTCAACTTCATTCCTTCATCACAACTTGGCACAGTGACCTCCTGGCGTTCGGGAAAATCCCGTGGCTGGATGGACGCGCTCACACTACCCAAGGGGCACTATGCCCATCTGCGGGGTACAGGCCTGTGAAGTCGGCGACATGTACGATCCGACCAATGCAGGCAACCGCGACTTTTACTCTTCAGCGCGGCACTCTTGAGCCATGCGTATGCTTCACTGGATGGCTCACAGTTCTGTTTATCCCTCACGGCGCTGGCTTCGAGGGTTCGGGCTCGTGGATAGAGCCCTCCAACAATGCCACGTAGGTATCCAGCCTGGTGCGAAGGCCGATCAGCATCCAGCCCAGCAGGTACAGCAGCACCATGGCGAAGATAAGCAGTGCGCCTAGCAATCCAACATCGAAAGCGCCCGCCCAGTCGCCCCATTTCCATCCGCGGAACTGCAGGTAGAGGGCAATCAACAGCGGGAATGGTCCAAGCCGCTGCAGCCCGCCATACATCATGCCCATGCGCTCAATCATGTTTGTGCGCAGGTGACTGACGTACTTGAGGCGCCGCTCGCGCTGGACGCGCGGGAATCCGCGAAGCTCGGTCACCACCGCTTGCCAGTGCGCGAAATCGCCATCCATCTCCCGCGCGTGCGAGAGCCGAGGCTGGCTGAACTGGCGAATGCCCCTGCGGGCGGCCAGGACGCCCCCGGCAATGAACCCTCCAATTTCGATTGCCAGGCAGGCAACAACCACCTGGAGCACTGCGCCGACAGGCAGCCATCGATCCGGAAGCTGGCCAGTGAGAATGCCGACGATCGCCGCACCCATGCCGACGCGAAACGCCCACGTCTCCACCCTGCCCGCCTTCGGATAGATGCTGTGCTCAACCAAACCCTGCACCCGCTGATAGAGCCAGTGGAATGTCAGTTCCTGCGAATCGGTCTTTGCCGGAGGATCGAATCCGCCTCCTGCCCGCATGTCCATTGCGCCCCCTTGCCCGCCGGCGCGGATGCCGGCGGTCTCATCGTACCCGAGCGCGCTTCGGATGGTGCCTCAGCGGGAATCACATACCCAGCTCAGACAACCCCGGGTGATCATCCGGGCGACGCCCCAGCGGCCAATGGAACTTGCGGTCACTTTCCTTGATCGGCAGGTCGTTGATGCACGAGAAGCGGCGCTGCATCAGGCCATCCTCTCCGAATTCCCAGTTTTCGTTGCCATAGGAACGGAACCAGTTGCCGGAGTCGTCGTGCCATTCGTACGCGTAGCGGACCGCAATGCGGTTTTCGGTAAAGGCCCAGAGCTCCTTGATCAGGCGGTACTCGAGTTCCTTGTTCCATTTGCGTGCCAGGAACTGCCGGGCTTCCTCCCGGCCATTGGTGAATTCGGCACGGTTACGCCACTGGGTGTCGAGCGAATAGGCAAGCGACACCTTGTCGGCATCGCGGGAATTCCAGCCATCCTCGGCAAGACGCACCTTCTGCATGGCCGATTCAAGGGTGAACGGAGGAAGTGGCGGACGGGGCTGTTCTGCGGACACGGGGAGACCTCCAATCGAAATGGATATACGGGTTGCTTCAAAGGATCTGGCGTACCCAGGCGCTAACGCTTGGCCTGTTCCAACAACAGCTTCGCGACATCCTTCGCGGTGTCTGCGGCGCCGTAATCACCCATCACGCGCGACAGGGTGATGGCGCCTTCCATCAGGATCAGCAGCTGACGGGCCAGGTCCGCCGGCTGCGCCACATCCAGTTGTTCGGTAAGTTCCCGCGTGTAATCGAGCAGCTTCTGCTTGTGATTCCGCGCGATTTCCCGGATCGGATCGGCAGGGTCGCCGACCTCCCCTGCGGTATTGATGAAGGCGCAACCGCGATAGCCCTCGGAGTGGAACCAGTTCTTGAGCACGGTGAACATGCCGAGGATGCGTGCTTCCGGGCTGTCCGCCTTCTCGCACTCATGCTGGAACCAGGCGAGCCAGCGCACGTCGCGCGCCTTCAATGCAGCGGCGGCCACGTCGTCCTTGTTCTCGAAGTGGCGGTAGATGCTCTTCCGCGCTACGCCCGAGGTCTTCACCAGCAAGTCCATGCCGGTGGCGTGGATCCCGTTCTGGTAGATCAGCGCCTCGGCCGTGGCCAGGATCTTCTGTTGGGTGTCGGTGGTGAGCTTGCTCATGGCTGCAAGGTAGAACGAGCGTTCTACCTTGTCAACAGGCGATCGCGATCGATTCGTACGCGCACATCCGTGCAAGACGATCTATCAAGAAATCAGGACAGTTCATCACCCGGACGCCTGATCGCAGGCGCAAAGTACGTCTCACCACCCACCCATGAGAGTTTCCGCATGAACACCTTCGCCCGTACCCTGGCCGTTGCCGCCCTCGCCCTCTCGGTCCAGGCCGGCCTGTCCGCGCAGGCCGCCGAACCAGCCAAGCCGGCTCCGGTCACCGCCAACGCGCGCACTGCCAGCTACATCACCACCGCCGACGGCGTGCAGCTGTACTACAAGGACTGGGGCCCGAAGGACGGCCCGGTCGTGACCTTCAGCCATGGCTGGCCGTTGAATTCGGACAGCTGGGAGTCGCAGATGATCTTCCTGGCCAACCATGGCTACCGCGTCATCGCGCATGACCGTCGCGGCCACGGGCGCTCCAGCCAGCCGTGGGACGGCAACGACATGGATCACTACGCCGATGACCTGGCCACGGTGATCAACACACTGGACCTGCACGATGTGACCCTGGTGGGCTTCTCCACCGGTGGTGGCGAAGTGGCGCGCTACATCGGCCGGCATGGCACCGGCCGGGTCAAGAAGGCCGTGCTGATCAGCTCGGTGCCGCCGTTCATGCTGAAGACCGCCGACAACCCCAACGGCCTGCCGATCGAAGTGTTCGATGGCATCCGCAAGGCACAGATGGATAACCGCGCGCAGCTGTACCGGGACATTCCGTCGGGCCCGTTCTATGGCTTCAACCGCCCCGGTGCGAAGGTGTCGCAGGGGCTGATCGATGCGTGGTGGGCGCAGGGCATGCAGGGCGGCCACAAGAACACCTACGATTCGATCGCCGCGTTCTCGGCCACCGATTTCCGCGCCGACCTGAAGAAGTTCGATGTCCCCACCCTGGTGATCCACGGTGACGACGACCAGATCGTGCCGATCGATATCTCTGGCCGCCAGTCAGCGAAACTGATCAAGGGCGCCAGGCTGATTGTCTACCCGGGTGCGCCGCATGGCCTGACCGACACCCACAAGGACAAGGTCAATCAGGATCTGCTGACGTTCCTGCAGGAAAAGTGAGTGGCCAGGGCTCCGGCGCGGTGCCGGAGCCCTTCTGTTGCCTGGCGCCCACCTTCATGGACGCGCCGCGGTCGGCATCTGGAATGTGAACACGGTGCCGTCGCTCTCACTCGACCGCACGTCCAGTGTGCCGCCGTGGGACTTGGCAATTTCCGATGCAATGTAGATGCCCAGGCCAAGCCCTGGCCTGGGCAGCTCGCCCTGCTCACGCGAAAACGGGCTGAAAATCGTTCCCAGCCGCTCAGGCGCAATGCAGCCGGCGTTATGCACATCCAGCGTGAGGCGATGGGATGCGGCCTGAACCCTCAGCGTGACTGGGGCGGAGCGCTCGCCGTGCTGGGCTGCGTTGGTCAGCAGGTTGGCCAGCAGCTGCGACAGCCTGCCGGTGTCGCAGACCACGCCACCTTCGATCCGCATCTGGACGTTGATGTCCTGCCGACCGGTAGCGATCGCCACTTCTTCTGCAACCTGTTCAAGCGCCGCCTGCAAGGTGTGGCTTTCCTGGAGCGAGACCGGAATGCCCCCTCCCAGCCGCCCCCTGGCGAAATCAAGCACATCACCGATGAGGCCATCCATCCGGGTGACGCCGGCGGCGATGTGCGCGAGCATCCGCTGCTGGCGCTCGGACGTTGCCTCACGTTCCAGTGAATCGGCGGCCACGCTGATGGCCTGCAGCGGGCTGCGGAGGTCATGGCCCAGCACCGCGATGAACTGATCGCGCAGATCGGAAACACGCTGTGCCGTTGAAAGGGCTGTCTCTGCCTCCAGCAGCTGATCCTCTTTGTCGAGGTAGTTGCCAACGAGGTCGGCAAGCAGCTCCATGGATCGTTGGACATGCGCCTCATCGAAGTTGCCCGGCGACGAATCAATGGCACACAGGGTGCCGAAGAAACTGCCATCCGGCCGATGGATCGGCACGGAGGCGTAACTCTCCAGCCCATAGATCCTGGGCGTATGGTGTTTGGAATACAGCGGATGTGCACTGGCGTGCGCGAACACCACGGAGGTCGATGACTGCCTGATCTCGTCACAGAGGGTGGTTTCGAGGACCAGCTGCCCGCCCGGAACGAGCCCGAACCCCAGGGTGTCCAGGGTGGCGCAGGCGGTCCACGTGGTTTCTGTCACCCGGGCAATCGCGGTGAATCTTGAGCCTGTGATATGGGCGACGGTTTCAAGGATGCGCGGCACTGCTTCAATACGGCCGATCTCAGCGATGTCATTCAGCAGGTGGGGATCGGTCAGTGTGTGCATGTAGTGGCAGTCGGGCGCAGTGGTGCATCATCCCATGAATCCAGCCACGAACACTCAGTCCGCCCCGCCCCGTGCGTTGCGCCGCAGCGATTGCGGGGGCTGGCCGAAGGCGCGCAGGAAGGCACGTCGCATGCGTTCGGTATCACCGAAGCCCGTTTCAGTCGCCACTTCATCCATCGTGTAGCGGCTCTGCTCGATCAACACGCGAGCGGCCTCCACCCGCAGGCCCTCCACTGCCTTGGCGGGGGATTGCCCGGTTTCCTCGCGGAACGCGCGACTGAACTGGCGGGTGCTCAGATGCGCGGCCTGCGCCAGTTCTTCAACCGACAAGGTGGCGCGCAGATTGCGGCGTGCAAAGGTCAGCGCGTTCTGGATGCGATCAGACCGGGCATCCAGCTCGAGCAGCACTGAATGCTGGGACTGCCCGCCTCCGCGCCGATGGTAGATCACCAGCTTCCGGGCCACCGCCCTGCACAGATCCGCACCGAAGTCCTGCTCGATCATGCCAAGCGCCAGGTCCAGCCCCGCGCTCATGCCGGCGGAGGTCCAGATCGGGCCATCGGTGATGAAGATGCGGTCTTCCTCCACCTGCGCGGCGGGAAAGCGCTGCCTGAGCGCACGTGCGTGGAACCAGTGCGTAGTGGCGCGGCGCCCGTCCAGCAACCCCGCTTCGCCGAGAAGGAACGCGCCGGTGCACACCGACGCGGTCCTGCGCGTGCGTGCGGCCGCGTGACGGATCGGATCGATCAGCGCGCCGCTGGACGGGGCTGGCTCCAGCAGGCCGGCCACGATCATGGTATCCAGCGGCTGCTGCGCAAGCGGCGCTGTCTGCATGGCCATGCCAAGCGAGCTGGGCACCAGCCCGCCCTGTTCGGACAGCATGTGCAGATCGTAAAGGCGCGCGCCTTCGGTGGCATTGGCCAGTTCGAAGGCGGACGCCGCGGCGATCGCCATGGTCTGGAATCCGGCGGGCAGGACAAATCCAACACTGGGCATGACGGTTTTTCAGGGGTGGCCGTAAACGAGGTATATACGACATTTACGACACGTACAAGCCGACCTAGATTTCCCCTGACCCCGGCGACGTTCGCCGGTTCGGACTGACCTCTGTGAACGACCCTACCCATCACGGCACCGCACTCATCACTGGCGCATCGTCCGGCATCGGGGCGATCTATGCTAATCGCCTGGCCCACGCCGGCCATGACCTGATCCTGGTCGCGCGACGCGCCGACCGCCTGCGCCAACTGGCCGAAGCGCTGGCCCGCAGCACCGGCCGCACGGTGGACATCGTCGCCGCGGACCTGACCACCTCCGACGGGCGTGCCGAAGTTGAAAAGGTCATTCAAGGCCGAGCGGATATCCAGGTGCTGGTCAACAATGCCGGTATCGGCGCTACGGCGCCCCTGCTGCAGTCGGATATCGGCGAGATGGAGCGCCTGATCACGCTCAACGTGAACGCCGCGATGCGCCTGGCCTACGCCGCAGCGCCGGTGTTTGTGGCACGTGGCCGGGGCACGATCATCAACATCGCCTCCATCGTCGCGCTGGCACCGGAGCTGCTCAACGGGGTCTACGCGGGAAGCAAGGCGTTCGTGCTGGCGTTCTCGCAGTCGCTCCACCATGAGCTGGCCGACAAGGGCGTGCGTGTCCAGGTCGTCCTGCCGGGCGCCACCGCAACCGACTTCTGGCACCTTTCCGGCCTGCCGGTGGAGCACCTGCCACAGGGCATCGTGATGAGCGCCGAAGACATGGTGGACGCGTCCCTGGCCGGGCTGGCGCAGGGTGAACTTGTGACCATTCCCGCGCTTCCGGACATCGCTGAGTGGGACGCCTTCGAGCAGGCACGCAAGGCAATGGCACCGGGCCTTTCGCGTGCGAAGCCGGCGCCGCGCTATGTGAGCGGCGCCTGATCGGCGAACGGCTTGCAGATGCCCGGCGTGGTGGAGTGCGATAGCCGGGGATGACGTCGCTACAGCGCCAGTTCCCTGGCAAGGAACGGCGCCGTCCTGCTGCCCTTGGCGCGGGCCACCTGGCGTGGCGTACCCTTCGCCACGATGGTTCCACCTGCGCCGCCTGCGCCCGGGCCGACGTCAATCACCCAGTCGGCCTGTGCGACAGAACGCATGTCGTGCTCGATCATCACCACGGTGTTTCCCGCGTCCACCAGCCGCTGCAACTGCACCAGCAGCCTGTCTGCGTCCAACGCATGCAGGCCGGTGGTGGGTTCGTCCAGTACATAGAGCGTGCGGCCGCGTTGGCTGCGCTGCAGCTCGGTCGCCAGCTTGATGCGCTGCGCCTCGCCCCCTGAAAGCTCCGTGGCCGGCTGACCGAGCCTGAGATAGCCCAGGCCGATCTCCTGCAGCAGCTGCAGCGGCCGCGCGATGGCTTCCTCACCGGCGAAGAATGCCTGTGCCTGGTCGACCGTCATCTGCAGGACTTCGGCAATGTTGCGGCCGTTCCACAACACCTTCAGCGTGGCCTCGTTGTAGCGGGCGCCATGGCAGGCGGGGCATGGCGCATAGACACTGGGCATGAACAGCAGTTCCACGCTGACGAAACCCTCGCCTTCGCAGGTCTCGCACCGGCCCTTGGCCACGTTGAACGAAAAGCGGCCGGCGTCAAAGCGGCGGCGTCGCGCGTCGGGGGTCGCGGCGAACAGCTTGCGCACGTGATCGAACAGGCCGGTATAGGTGGCCAGGTTGGAGCGTGGCGTGCGGCCGATCGGTTTCTGGTCCACCTGCACCACGCGCTGGATGGCGTCCACGGCTCCGGCAAGCTGGCCCCGCGTCGCTTCGATCACGGTTGGCCCGTCCTCGGGCGTGCTGTCGGCGCTGTCGTCTACGGGCTCGTGCCCTAGGTGCAGCAGCATCAGCTCGGGCAGTGCCTGCGCCATCAGGCTGGACTTGCCCGATCCGGAAATGCCGGTCACTGCGGTCAGCACTCCCAGCGGCAGCTGCGCGTCCACGCCCTGCAGGTTGTGGCGGTGGATGCCCTTCAGCTCCAGCCAGCGGTCGGCGCTGCGTTGCCGGCTGGCAGGCGCAGGCACCTGGTCGAACAGGTACCGCGCGGTGCGCGAGTCCTCGATGCGGCGCAGGCCGTCGGGCTCGCCACTGTAGAGAACGCGCCCGCCGTGCTCGCCCGCTTGCGGTCCCACGTCCACCAGCCACTGTGCACGTCGCATCAGGTCCAGATCGTGTTCAACGACGAACACCGAGTTGCCGCCATCGCGCAGCCGGTCCAGCGCGTCGTACAGCGCCTGGCTGTCGGCCGGATGCAGGCCGGCCGAGGGCTCATCGAGCACGTACAGCACACCAAACAGCAACGAGCTGAGCTGTGTGGCCAGCCGCAGGCGCTGCAGTTCGCCGGCCGACAGCGTGGGCGTGGCGCGATCCAGCGAGAGATACCCCAGGCCCAGCTCGCGCAGCTGCCGTACCCGCGCCATGACCCCACCCGCCAGTCGCTGCGCGGCCAGGCGTTTCTCCTCCGACAGGGCCGAGGTCAGCCGCACATCGGGCGCGCCTTCGTGGGTCGCGTGGCCAGAGGCTGCCCGCTTGGCGCGATCGCGGGGCGTCGCACTCCTGCCGGTGCGTGCGCCGTGGCTGTGTGCACTGAAGTCGCCCTGCGCGATGGGCTCGAGCAGCCCGGCCAGTTGATCCAGCGGCAGCCGCATGAACTCGCCGATGTCCACGCCGGCGAAGGTGACCGAAAGCGCTTCGGGCTTCAGTCGCTTGCCCTTGCAGGCGGGGCACAGCTTGCCTTCCATGTAGCGCGAGACACGCTTGCGCATCAGCGCGCTCTGGGTGTTGGCGAAGGTGTGCAGCACGTAGCGGCGGGCGCCGGTGTAGGTGCCCATGTAACTGGGCTCCAGCTTGCGCTTGAGTGCGGCACGCGTCTCGGCAGGCGTGAAGCCGGCATAGACGGGCACGGTCGGCGTGTCCTCGGTGAACAGGATCCACTCCCGGTCCTTCTTCGGCAGCTTCTTCCACGGCACGTCGATGTCGTAGCCCAGCGTGACCAGGATGTCGCGCAGGTTCTGGCCATGCCAGGCCGGCGGCCAGGAGGCGATGGCGCGCTCGCGGATGCTCAGCGACGGGTCCGGCACCATCAGCGCTTCGGTCACTTCGTAGACGTGGCCCAACCCATGGCAGGTGCTGCAGGCCCCCTGCGGCGTATTGGGCGAGAAGTCCTCGGCGTACAGCATGGGCTGGTGGGCCGGGTACGCGCCTGCACGCGAATACATCATGCGTACCAGGCTGGACAGCGTGGTCACGCTGCCCACCGATGAACGTGCGTTGCTGGCACCGCGCTGCTGCTGCAGGGCCACCGCCGGCGGCAGGCCGTCGATGGCATCCACGTCGGGCACGCCCGCTTGGTCGATCAGGCGGCGCGCATACGGTGCGACGGATTCGAAGTAGCGCCGCTGGGCCTCGGCGAAGACCGTGCCGAACGCCAGCGAGGATTTGCCCGAACCCGATACCCCGGAGAACACCACCAGCGCATTGCGTGGAATGGAGACGTCGACGTTCTTCAGGTTGTGCTCGCGTGCGCCGCGGACCTCGATGCAGCCGCTGGCCGCGGCTGCGCATGACGACTCGCCAAAGGGGGTGTTGGACATCTTCGCGATCCTGCTGCCAATCAGTGGAATACGTGCATGCGCACACGGGCGGTTATTGTCGCTGTTGCAGGGTGAATGGAGTGAGGGGATGTGTGATTGCGTGCAGCGTCGGAACACCAGGTGACCGACGCCAACCGCGCTACGCGGCTGATTGTTAACCTGCATTGGCTGAAGGCTTGACGCCACGTTGCCGCACCCTTGATGCAGCCGCTCACAGTGCGGCTCCTATGCTGGGCCCGCCACTACGGCAGTGGGACCCAACCTGGAGATTCACCATGCAACGCGATCAGAAAGACCTGCCCCACCCGGACCCGGAAGCACAGCGCACCGATCCGGTCAGCCCGCTTCAGGCCAAGCTGCATAACCATCGCAATCATGAAGAGGCGTTGCAGGAGACGTTCCCGGCCAGTGACCCGATCTCGCCCTTCGTCGCAGCCCCGACGCCCGACGAGCAGGCCGCGCGCCTGGGTGAGCGGGTCAAACTGCCAGACCGCGAAACGGATGAGGAGGCCGGCGGAGGTGAGCAGTGATCCGGCGCGGCTTTGCACGCGTCGCGGCGGCCACGGCGCGGTTGTCCGGCAGTCTTGGGGCATTCGTCGCGGCACTGGGGGTGATCATCGCCTGGGCCGCCAGCGGGCCGGCCTTCCACTTCAATGACACCTGGCAGCTGGTGGTCAACACGGGCACCACCATCGTGACGTTCCTGATGGTATTCCTGATCCAGCATACCCAGAACGCTGACACCGCTGCGCTGCACATCAAGCTGGATGAGCTGATCCGGGTCAGCAAGGACGCCAACCAGGAGCTGCTGAACCTGGAATCGATGGAGCCGGCCCATCTTGAAGAGATACGCCAGCGCTACGAGGCACTGGCGAAGACCGCTGCAGACATCAAGTCCAAGAAGGAGCGCTGCATGCCCTGCGAAGCGGATGCAACCGCCGAAGCCTGAGGTCACCGCTGCGGCGGCGGCCTACAGCGCCGCCGGTGTGAGGCCCTGCCTGGCGGGGCCCTCCAGCAGGGCCCCGGTGGCGGAAAAGCGGCTGCCGTGGCACGGGCAGTCCCATGTGCGTTCATGGCCATTCCATTGGACGACGCACTTGAGGTGCGGGCACAGCGCCGACATTGCGTGCAGCTGGCCGTCATCATCGCGGTAGATCGCGGTGCGCTGTCCGCCCACGTCCAGCAGCGCACCGCACCCGCGGCCCAGCTCACTGGGAGCGCGCGACGGCGCGGTTCCAAGGCGATCGCCCACCATATGTCGCGCAACCGTGGCGTTGGTGCGGGCCCAGCCTGCAGCCGAGCGCAGCGGAGTAAAGCGCATGGGGCTGAGCAGCTGCTCGATCTCGCTGGTCGTTCCCGTGATTCCCTCCGTGATCGCGCGCGCGGCCACGCCCGCCCAGGTCAATCCGTCCGGCCCATAGCCGGTAGCGACCCATACATTGTCGTGCGCGCTGCTGCCGATGTAGGGCAGCTGATCCGCGGCCCGGAACTGCTGCGCGGACCAGCACAGCGGCTCGCCCTGCACGCTGAAGTTGCGACGCGCGTCGGCGACCAGATGCTGGGCCGGATCCATCGCCGGGGTTTCGCCAGTGCGATGTGTCTCACCGACCAGCACCAGCCAGTCGCGGCCATCAGCGCCATGCACCCCGCGCAGCGAGCGGTGCCGGTCGGCGATCCAGTGAATGCCTGCCGCTGGCGGATTGGCCACCGGTACCGCTACGCCGTATTCGCGGTACACCTCCATCTCGGCCTGCACCAGGTTGAATCCTGCTGGCGAGTGGGTGGCCAGCACAAAGTGCCTGGCATGGATGCGGGCACCAGGGGCCGTCGCCACTCCGGCTGAAGCCTCGATGCGGGTGATCCGGGTCCAGTCGTGGATGCGCACGCGGCCCACCAGATGACGGGCCAGTTCCCTGCAGAACGCCGCCGGATGCAACTGCGTCTGGTCGGGAACGCGGAAAGCGTGGGCCAAGGTGAACGGCAGCCCGGATTGGCGGTGCTCGCAATGCAGGCCAACGCGTTGGTAGGCCTGCAGCTCGCGTTCGAACTGCGCCGTGGCCTCGCGCGAACGCTCCTGCACGCCGTACTGCATGGCCACGCGCTCGAAGCCACAGTGCAGATCGTAGCGGTGAACCAGTGTTTCGATGGAACGCACCGCGTGTTGCCGCCACTGCACGACACGACGTGCCGTGTCACCGCCCCAACGCGCGATCAGGTCTGCCAGCCGGGACACGGGAGCGTAAAGATTGCCGGTTGACATCACCGTGTTGCGTCCGCCGATGGGGCCGGCATCCACCACTACCACATCCAGGCCGCTGTCGGCCAAGCGGGCGGCGGTCAACAGGCCCGTCATGCCTGCACCGACCACGAGCACGTCCGCGCGCGTGGTCCCGGCGAGCGGGCGGAAGCCGTGCGGATCGGAATCAGCTGACCATAAGCTGGCGCGCGGGGACGGGTCGGCCATGAAAAGGATCCTTGCAGGTTCATCGGAGAGCCTTCCCTGATACGCCCTGCCGGGTGAAACGACGGTGGCGTGTCCGTGCAGGAAATGCTCACGTGCGTGGCACTGCCGCGGTGAGGATCAAGACGGGGTGAGTGCCGCATGGACACGATGCCAGCGTCGCCTGCGCGAACCGCGACCCTCTGCTTGCAGCGTGATTGCTAACGTGGCTGCATGGAGGGCCAGGCAGTGAGCACGCACCTGGAAATCGACCTGATGATCGCGCAACTGGAGGAAATGCTGCCCACCTGGGCGGCGTTCTATCCCGAGCCGCAGTTCATCCGCATGCTCGCCGAGGCGCTGGACTACATCGCTGCCAGTGCTGACCCGGATGCCCGCCTGTACTGCGTGATGCGCACCGGGCACCTCGATTCGTGCAGCGGCGAGATCCCCTGGGCGGCGCGCTATGGGGGACGCTAGGCCGATCAATCACGCCGCGACGGCATAGGGTTCCACCAACCTGGCCAGGACGTCCATCGCCGTCTCGGTTGGCGCATCGTCACCGGTCCGCTGGGCGAACCCTGACCAGTCCGCGCGCGCAAGACTCTTCAACTGCTCGGGTTGCGTCGGCAGCCAGCGCATCGGCCAGAACGGGAGACGCCGGTTGCCTACCCTGCCGCGCTGCAGTTCGATCAGTCCCGTGTGGCTTGTAGCACCGAGTACCCGCGAGTACGCCACGCTCAAGCCATCTTCGGGCCCCTCCATGTACTGCAGGAACCGGGCGCCATCGAACAGCAGTACGCCGGTAACGCCGGCATTCCGGTTGAAGCGCGCGGCATCATCGACCAGGTCGTCCAGCTTCCCGCTGCGCAGGCCCAACGGGTCACCCGCAACGGCCGGGCCCGCCTCACTTATGTATGCGACTGCCCTGATCGGCATTGGCTGCTCCTGTAGCGAATCCCCCCAGATTCCGTATCGCAAGCATAGGCCAACCGCGCCGACGATATGTTCCGGCCCTGTGTATTCTGCGAATCAGTTGGGTTCGGGCTGACGGACGGTACGCAGCACGGGCCTGGCCTACGGGTCTGCCCGGGCCCATCGGGCGAGATTCTGCTTCACTTCCGCGATGCCGGCCCAAGGGTCCTTGCGGCGACGTCTGAGCTTTGCGGGTACGTCCTTGATCGTGAAGGCGTCGGCGCGCTTGAGTTTCGCCAGATCACCCCAGGCGATCGGCAGTGCCACCGGCGCGCCCGGCCGGGCGCGCAACGAATAGGACGCGACCGCCGTTGCACCGCGCCCATTGCGCAGATAGTCGACGAAGATCCGCTTGTTGCGCAGGCTCTTGGTGGCGGTTGCCAGGAACCGCTGCGGTTCGGACTGTGCCAATGCATCGGCGAAACCCTTCGCAAAACGCTTGGTCAGGTCCCAATCGCACCCTGGGTTGAGCGGCACGACCACGTGCAGGCCCTTGCCGCCGGAGACTCGCAGGAACGATTCCAGTTCCAGCTGCGCCAGCAGTTTCCGGATGTCGGTTGCCGCTTTCTTGACTTCGGCAAAGGGCACATCCGGTCCGGGATCCAGATCGAACACCACCCGGTCGGCACTGTCGGGCGCCTCGGCGTGGCTGCCCCAAGGGTGGAACTCCAACGCGTTGAACTGCACCAGTTCCAGCAGGCTGGCTGCGTCCCGCACCACCAGGTAATGGGCGTTGATGCCGCTTTCCTGCTTCAGCCTTACCGAATCGACCAGCGCCAGCCCGGCCGTATGGTGTTTCTGGAAGAAGCAGGGCTTTGCGGTGCCACTGGGGCAGCGGATGATCGACAGCGGACGATCCACCACCTCGGGCAGGAGGTGCTCCATCACTGCTGCGTAGTAATCCCACACGTCCTGCTTGGTGTAGCCGTCGCCGGGAAACAGGATCTTGCCTGGGGACGACAGCACGGGGGGCGCGCGATCCGTTGCCGGCGCCCTTTCCACCCGGCGCCCACGCCGCGCGGGCGCTTGCGACCGCGCAGCGGCCGGGGCCGCTCCGGCGCGATCGGAATCGGCGAGGTCGGCGATATCCTTGTCCGCCCGCACCGCCTTCAGCGACGCCTGGCGCAACAGTTGCTGCCCACCGATTCCGCGGTAGAAGACCTCCACCACGAAACGCGGTTCGAACCAGGTCGCGGCGCGCAGATCGGTGTCCTGCGTGGGCACGTACGCGGTTGGCTTGCGGCCGCCGCCGCCCTTGATGCGCTTGCTGATGTCGCCAATCAGTTCATCCGAGAACCCGGACCCGACGCGCCCTGCGTAGAGCCAGCCATGCGTTGCGTCTGGCCGGGCCAGCAGCAGCGAACCAAAGCCGGTGCGGCTGCCTTTGGGTGCGGTGTAGCCCACCACCGCGAACTCGTCGCTGGCCAGCTGCTTCGTCTTGCGCCAGTCCTCGCTGCGGCCGCTGTGGTAGCTGCGATCGGCGCGCTTGGAAATGATGCCCTCGAAGTGCCGCTCACCGGCCAGACGATAGGCCTGGTCGCCATCCCCCTGTACATGCGAACTGAATGCCAATGGGCTGCCCTGCCCCTCCAGCACCGATTGCAGCAGGGTCTTGCGCTCCAGCAGGGGCGCATCGGCCACATCCACGCCATCAAGATGCAGCAGATCGAACAGCGCATACGTCAGGACGCCTTGCTTCTCGCCGGAAAGCGTGGCCTGCAGCAGGTTGAAGTCTTCCTTGGTGCCGGCGCCGGCGATCAGCTCGCCGTCCAGTGCCGCCGACCTCAGGCCCAGGGCCGCGATCGCATCACGTATTTCGGGAAGTTTGGCGGTCCATTCCAGCGCGTTCCGTGACCACAGCTGCACGTTGCCCTCAGCCACCGTAGCAAGGATGCGGTACCCGTCCCATTTGATCTCATGCACCCACTGCCCGCCCTGGGGCGGCGCTTCGCCCAGCTTGGCCAACTGCGGCTCAAACGGCCCGGACGGCGCTGCCGCCCTTTTCGCCTTGCTGAGCGCCAGGGCCTTCTTCGCCCAGTTCTTTCTCCGGGCGCGTCTGGCAGGTACCGCCGTCAGCCGCTTCTTCGCGGCCTTGCCAGCGCCGGCACGCTTCAGATCCTCCGGTGGCGCTTCAGCGACGTCCCCCAGCAGATCGTCTGCCTCGATATCGCTGGCAAATTCGTCGTCGTCCTTGAACAGCAGCCACTGTGGCTGGCGCGCGGGCCTTCCCGACCGGACCAGATGCCAGCCGCCTTTCAACTTGGTACCGAACAGCTCGAAGCGCAGATGGCCCTTGGCGAGCTGGGCTTCCGGATCGCCCTGCGTGGCCCATACACCGTGGTCAAACTGGGCGACATGGCCGCCGCCGTACTGGCCCTTGGGAATCTCACCCTCGAACGCCGCGTAGTCCACCGGGTGGTCTTCCACTTCCACCGCCATGCGCTTGACCTTCGGGTCGTAACTGGGGCCTTTGGGCACCGCCCAGCTCTTCAGCGCATCGCCAACCTGCAGGCGGAAGTCATAGTGCCTGCGGCTGGCATGATGCAGCTGCACCACGAAAATGGCGCGCTGGCCTTTCGGCAGCGCCTTGCCCGGCTCGGGCTCCTTGGTCTGGTCAAAACGACGCTTGCGGCGATACTCGACCAGGGACATGGCCAGCTCCGCGCTATTTGCCCAGGTGCTTCCGGACAGCAACCGCCGTGGGCCCGACTGCCGCGACGGCCGCGCGAAGTTCGTCGGCGGACACGCCCAGCGTCGTGGTCCAGTACCGCAGTTCGTAATCCTCATTGACGTTGATGCGGTCCCGGTCCGGGCTGCCGGCGTTGTTCTTGTCATCGCTCATGGGAGTCTCCAGCGTGATCGGGGGTGAACTGACCGTACCGGCCATTCCATGGGCACTGAGCGATGCCACTGTGAAGCCATGGCGAAGGCCGCCGGCACGGCGTCCTGCCGATGCGCGAAAGACGCTGCTTCGTGAAGGCAGCGCGCAGGGTCCGCGTGGGAATTCACATGCCGCCTTCACTCCTTCCCCGCCTGATCGCAACCGGACGGGACCTACTCTGGGCACTCCATTCACAGCGGAGCCCAGCATGGCTATCAAGACGGCGGAAGATCTGTTCATCCACGAGCTCTCGGACATCTACAGCGCCGAGAAGCAGCTGACCAAGGCGCTTCCGCGCCTGGCCCGTGCGGCCGAGAATCCGGATCTGGCCGCAGCGTTCGAAACGCACCTGGAAGAAACCCAGGGGCAGATCGAACGCATCGACCAGGTGGTCGAGGTGCTCGGCATCCGCCTGAAGCGCATCAAGTGCGCGGCGATGGAAGGCCTGGTCGAGGAAGGCAAGGAGGTGATCGACAGCATCGACAAGGGGCCGGTGCGCGACGCTGCCCTGATCGGTGGCGCGCAGAAGGTCGAGCATTATGAAATTGCCTCCTACGGCACCATCGCCGCGCTGGCCAAGCAGCTGGGCTACAAGGACGCCCTGCCGTTGCTGCTGGAGACGCTGGAGGAAGAAAAGGCGACCGATGAGAAGCTGACCCTGCTGGCCAAGGGCGGCGGCAATGCCAAGGCCACGCAGGCCGCCTGAGTCGAATCGCATGCCGCTCGGCCGCCATGGAAGGCGGCCTCAGGGTGGGTAGAGCACCTGATCCTTTTGGCAGAAGAACGTGCGTCGCCGCGTCGTACCCATGTACAGCTTGCTGATGGGGCCACCGCAGAGCGGGCACACCTTTCGCGTATGCACCTGCCAGTGCTTCTTCAATTCGAAGCGCCGTTTCCATTCCAGGAAGTCGAAGCTGTAGGCACGGGCCTGGTTGATCAGGGCGGTGAGCTTGCGCGGTGGCAGGTCGCCCAGTCGCGTGGCCGGATGCACGCGGATGCGGAACAGCACCTCATTCTTGATGATATTGCCGACGCCCGCGAAGATCGTCTGGTCCAGAAGCGCATCACAGACCAGGGTGTCCGGCAGTGCCTTCAGCTTGCGCCGGGCCAGTTTTGGATCCCAGGCGTCGTTCATCACGTCCGCCCGCCAGTCGTAGACGTCGTCCAACGGCTGGTCGATCAGTCGGACGGAACACGCGTAGAAATTCAGTTCCCCGTTGTCGAATGCCAGCGACACCCGTGCAGGAGCTGGCTTCCGTTCGTCGATGCGCCAGCTGCCGAACATCATCAGATGGATGCGCAGCGTGTGGTGGCTGAACTCCAGCAGGAAGTGCTTGCCCCAGCTGCGAACCGCCTTGACCCTGCGTCCCTGCAGCGGTGACAGGTCGATGCGCCTGTTGCCGGAGACGCCGCGCACGACGTGACCCTTGAAGCGGCTGGAGGCTTCGCGCAGCAGGACAATGGACGGGCCCTCAGGCATGCGCGTTCTCCTGCAGCAGTGCCTGCAGGTGCAGGGCGTTGCCGGTCGCGTGGCCCAGCGCGGTGTTGTCCAGTACGCACCAGGCGCGGCGCTGCGCAGCGGCTTCACGCTGCAGGTGCTGGGCCAGCCCCGCCAGCGCCTGTTCGCTGTAGGGGCTGCGATAGATCTGCGGCTGCCCGTGCCAGCGCCAGTAGCTCCACGTGCGGTCACCGCCCGGGACAGCTGCTGCCGGTACCCGGGCCGGGTCAGCCGCGACCCGTGCGATGCCATGGTCGCTCAGCAGCGTATCGACGTCCGCAGTGAACCAACTGGGATGGCGCGGTTCGCAGGCGACATCAACCGAGGTGCGTGCGCGCAGTCCGTGCAGGAATGCCTTTACGGTTGCCGGCTCATACGCCAGGCTGGGCGGCAGCTGGAGCAGCAGCGGCCCCAGCCTGTCCCCCAGCGCGATCACGCCATCAAGGAACAGCGCCAGCGGCTGCATCGCATCGCGCAGCCGGCGTTCATGGCTGATCACGCGCGGCAGTTTCACCGCGAAGCGGAAACCCGCGGGCACGCTCGCCGCCCACCGGGCGTAGGTCGCCGGCTGGTGGGGGCGGTAGAACGAGGAATTGATCTCGACCATCGGCAGGCGGGTGGCATAGCGCTGCAGTACGCTGTCGCCTGCGCCGAACGCCGCCTGCGCCGCGCGCGACAGCGACCAGCCTGCGCAGCCGATCCGTACATGTCCTGGCGTGCCCGGGGCGGCGCCTGCGCTCATCGTGCTACCGGTCCGTCCGGCTCCAGCAACCGGCCATCGCCGGCGCCTGGCGGCGCCTGCGCCACCGATTGCAGTCGATCAAGCGCACTGGTGCCAGGAGCGAGCGCGGAGGCGCTGCGCACGAAGCCGGTCCAGTCGGAGATCGCGATCTTTCCCAGCGCCAGCTCATCCACGCGCACGCTGTGCATGCGCCAGTGCGGGAACTGCCGCCGCCCCACCCTGCCCCGGTTGAGTTCGACCAGACCGTTGTGGCTGCCGGCCGCCAGGATGCGGGTGTACGCCGCGCTGACACCGGACTCCGGGCCTTCGAGATATTGCAGGAAGCGCGTGCCGTCGAACAGGAGGACGCCGGTCACATCAACCGACTCGTTGAACAGCATCGCGTCCGCGACAAGCTGCTGCAGCCGTTCTGCAGTCAGGTTTCGGGTGGCTTCACTTACATATGCAATGGCACGAAGAGGCATGACAGCACCGGGTTGTTGCAGATGGCTCTACCTTAGCGGTGCGGATCAAACGCGCGGTGACACCGGCGTGGAGGCGGCGTTGAACCTGTACGTGCCAACGCCGCGCTGCGTTGACACCCGGCTCGAGCAACACGACCGGCATGCCGTGTCTTCCGCCGATGGATTTGCTTTCGTGGAGAATGCATGAGGAAGCGCGTGCCTGCGCATGACATCACGTTGGCGGTGGTGCCACCGCCGTCTAGCGGCGGATCTGGAAGATGGTCGCTGCCGCCAATCGGGCGGCTCACTCCAAGGAGACTTTCCATGGCCAACCAGAACCAGAACCAGGGCAGCAGCAACCGCGGCTTCGCTTCGATGGACGAAGACAAGCAGCGCGAGATCGCCGCCAAGGGCGGCCGCGCCGCGCATGAGTCGGGCAACGCCCATGAATTCAGCTCTGAAGAAGCGCGCGAAGCCGGTCGCAAGGGCGGCGAAGCGGTGAGCCAGGATCGCCAGCACATGGCCGACATCGGCCGCGAAGGCGGCCAGAACAGCCATGGCGGCGGCAACCAGGGTGGCAACCAGGGCGCTCGGCAGCAACAGCAGGAACGTGGCGGCAACAACAACCGCGGTGGCCAGCAGCGTTGATCGAGACTGACCGGTTGCACCCCATGTGGGCGGACAGCGTGTCCGCCCACTTTTTTTCACGCGAAACGTGGGGCGGAGGCCCGCCCCGGCCTGTCCCGCGTCAAGGCTCCCGTGGCGGCAGGTCGAGCGCACCGGCGCCCGGCCCGGCGCCCAGTTCGGCACCGGTTGTCGGCCGTGCTTCGGGATCGGAAAGCGTTCGCAGGGTCATGGCCTGCACCGCCGCCTGCTCGCGTGGGTCCAGGCCCACCGTGGCGCTGCCGTCACCGCCGTCCACAGCGGCCTGAGCCTCGCGGTCGCTGACCCGCTCCCACAGCTCGCCGCTGTTCCAGCTGCCCAGCAGGTCATCGGCGCCGTCGCCCTGCGACATGTCCATGTACAGGTCGGTAAAGGCGGGGTCACCCGGCTGCTTGCCCGGTGGGAAGTTGGGCTGGATGCTGTGCAATGCCTTTTCGAAGGACTTCTGGTGGGCGATTTCGCGCGTCATCAGGAAGCGCAGTGCGTCCTTGATGCCTGGATCATCGGTCGCCGTGATCAGTCGTTCGTAGACCAGCTTGGCGCGGGCTTCGGCGGCGATGTTCGAGCGCAGGTCGGCGGTGGGCTCCCCGATCGAATCGACGTAGGCCGCCGTCCACGGCACCCCGCTGGAATTGACCAGCGCCGGGCCGCCCCCATACAGGATCTGTTCGGTATGGCTGGTGCTGTTCTGGCCCAGCAGCCGCATGTCCTCGGCTTCGGCAAGACCCTCGGACTGGATGGCCTTCGGGCCGCGGTTGAGCATGGCGATGATGGTGCCGATGATCTCCAGGTGGCTGATCTCTTCGGTGGCAATGTCCATCAGCAGGTCCTTGCGGCCCGGATCGCATTCACCGAGTCCCTGGGTGAAGTAACGCATTGCAGCCGCCAGTTCGCCTTGGGGGCCGCCAAACTGTTCCAGCATGAGGCTGGCAAGCTGCGGGTTGGATTCGCGCACGCGCACGGTGTACATCAGCTTCCTGTGGTGGAAGAACATGGGACTGTCTCCTGTGTATGGCAGGCGGGACCGGGATCAACGCTTGGCTTGGGCGCCAGGCGTTTCGTCACGGTTGAGGAAGGCGCCGACCAGGCTGTCCTGGTGCTCTTCCAGCCAGCGCGCCATGGCGATCTCTTCCTGCAGGATCTGGCCGCACACGGCCGCGATATCCGGCGCAGCGGCCCGCTCGGCCGCGATCACCAGCGCCCGGTAGGTGGCGATCTCGGTGTTCTCGAAGCCAAAGGAGATGCCGATGCTCTTGACGACCTCGTCCTCCATCAGGGTGTTGCCGGCAGCGTGGATCGCTGCGGTCATGCTCGCGAACAGCCCCTTGGCGGTGGGCACGCTTCCGCCGAGCGCTTCAATGCACTCGCGCAGGGAGGCGGCCCGCTGCTGCGTCTCCAGTACGTGCTGGCCGATGCGTGCGGCAAGATGGGGATAGTTCTGGATGCGCGAAGCCATGGCCTTCATCATGGTCTCCGCCTCCTGCTCCATGGCGTAGGCATCCTGCAGCCATTTCAGCAGGCGCTCGCTGCGGACGGTGTTCTGGTCTGCCATCATGGTCTCCGGTAGTGGGGCGACATGCCTCCGGAGACCATGGTGGCGAGGCAGCAATCACTGCCCCGTCGGCCGGCGTGAGCCGGCGGGCGTGCGCGCTGCACCTGGCGCTGATGCGGTCATAACATCCGCTGTTGCGTGGCAACGCCTGCCGCGAACTCAGGCGGGCATCGCGCCGGACACTACAGCGCTGCCGGCGTCGCGACGGGGGCTTGCTGCGGGTGCGCGCGCGCCTGCGGACGCCTTCAACGCCTGGATCACCCGGTGCTGCGCACGGTGCGCGCCCCCTTCCACGCCCACGACGTAGACAAAGCGGCCATCGAACTTGGCCTGGGCACCCTCCAGCACGTCATCCTCCTGCAGGGCGCGCTTGAGCGACTTCATCCATGCCCGTTCGGGGGTGCGATCCAGCTCCACGACGATCGCAGCGCCGCCGCAATCCAGGGACATGCACTCCACGCGCAATGCGCAGGGGGCGGTGGGGTCGGTGGCGGATCGAGGCATGGTCATGGCTCCAGTGCTGGGGGACGGCGGCAGTATCCATGGCCGCCGCCAACGCGCCGTCAAAAAAGGCGCACCGCCTTCCACGCCGCATCGACGGCATGGAGCACCTGCGCGGGGCGGCTTCGCGCTGGGCTGACACGGCCCACGCGCGCCGTTGATGCAATACAGCACACACTGCAGTTCCCAAGGCAACACAGGCATGCGCGCATGCAATCGGAAATGGACCAGCGCAGGTGCAACCTGCTGCTGGTTGAAGACCAGCTCGACCTGGCTGCACTGATGGAACAGGCGCTGGAAGACGGCGGCGGCCGGGTGACCCACGCCTACAGCGTGTTCGATGCGCTGGGGCTGCTGGATACGCAACGTTTCGATGGCGCGGTTCTGGATGTGGAGCTCCGCGATGGCGTGGTGTTCCCGGTGGCCGATCGACTGGCGGAACTCGGCATTCCCTACCTGTTCGTCTCTGCGGTCTATGACCAGCTGGTGCCGCTGCGCCACCGCCGCGCAACCTTCGTGGCCAAGCCGTTCCACATCGACCAGTTGCAGGAAGCCGTCCAGCAGGTCGTGGGAGACGCCTGCGCGCCCCCTGCCACGCATTGAGCGGCAGACGCCGGGATTACGCCAGGTGTGGGGCTACCACCTGCCCCAGCTGGCGCAGCGCACCACCGCGGGAGAGCCCGCTCCAGTTGCCACGAGCGACGCTGCGGATGTCGGCAGGGTCGGTCCAGAGCAGCCGCATCGACCAATAGGGAAAGAACCGGCCGGATACCCTGCCCCGGCCCAGCTCAAGCAGTTCGCAATGGCTGCGGGCACCGAGGATACGGCTGTACACCACGTTGATGCTGTCTTCCGGTCCCTCGATGTACTGGAGGAAGCGGTGCCCATCGTAAAGAAGCACACCCGTCACGCCTGCTTCGAAGTTGAAGCGGGCAGCGGCCCTGGCGAGGTCGTCCACAGGGTCCATGGAAAGCCCCGGTATCGCCTCACTTGCGTAAGCGATTGCGCGGAGGGGCACGTTGATTCCTTCTGACGCAGGAAGTGTCCTGCCCTTCCATGATGCTGCCCTTGCCGTAGAGCCAAATGAGGCGGTTCACAACCTGCCTCGCTCCATCCTCTCCCCTGCGGCACACTGCAGTAACAGGTTTCCGGCTCAGGCGGCCTTTGCGTAGGGCTCGACAATCAGCAGCAGCTTGTCCATCGCCGTGGCATCGGCCTGTCCGGTCGCTGCCCGCTGGATGAAGCTGTTCCAGTCGGCACAGGCGATCTCGCGCAGCTCATCTGCAGTGACGGACAGGCAACGCATGGGCCAGAACGGCAGCCGCCGCTGGCCGACACGCCCCCGCGCAAGTTCGATCAGGTGGATGTGACTGCTGGCGCCGGTGACACGGGAGAAGGCCACATCCAGTCCATCGGCAGGGCCCTCCATGTACTGCAGGAAGCGTTCGCCGTCGAACAGCAGCACCCCGGTCACCCCTGCGCCCCGATTGAAGCGCGCGGCATCGTCCATCAGCGCTTTCAGACGTTCCGGCGAGAATCCACTGACGGCCTCGCTGACGTAGGCGATGGCTCGATTCGGCATGGTGCCACTCCTGCTCTTCTAGCGCTTCACTCTAGGACGGGCATCGTGGCGAAACCGTAAACGCCAGCCGGGAAAACATCACATCATGCCCAATTCAGCGTGGCTTCCGAGGCGCTTCCAGGTACCGCCATCCGCCGATCTGCCGCCGTGGCGGGGCGCGCACCCTCCATTCCGGCCAGGTAGGCCGAGAACCCTCCGGTCGCGCGTCCCACCAGGCGGGCACTGGTCATGACGATGGGAGCGCCGGCCCACCTTACGTCAGCGCCGAGGCATTGCAGCCTCCTCACCAGTGCAACATCCTCTCCACAGCGCAGGGGAGCAAATCCCCCTGCCGCCAGATAGGCCTGGGCGGAGACGCCGAAATTGGCACCGTGGATGCGCCCATGATCGTCGCCCCACTGCTGCCGTTTCTGGAACGCGCGTCGCAGGCGCTTCTCCGTCCTGGAGGTGGTTGCTATGTCCACCAGTCCGCAGAAGGCGTCGCACCGGCCCTCAAGCTGGGCAACCAGCCATTCGGGAGGTACCTCGCTGTCGGCATCGGTGCTCGCCAGCCATCTCGCACCGCGTCCGAGCAGCTCAGCGGCGGCCGCTGCCCTGGCAACGCCGACGCAGCGTGCTTCCAGGCGCACCGTATCGACCCGCTGCTGCTGGCAGATGGACGCGGTGGCATCCGAGCAGCTGTCCAGTGCAACCACCACCTGCACTGCTTCGCCGTGCAGCCCGGGATGCAGGGCTGCCCTTCGGATCGATTGCAGGCAGCGCTCCACGCTGGCTGCCTCGTCATGGGCCGGAACCAGGATGCCGATCATCGCAGGTCCTCGTTGCGGGCCAGCGATAGTGCGCTGCGCGTCCAGCCCTGCAGCACGAAGTCCGCATCACGATAGTGGAAGGCTTCGTGCAGGCCTTGGCCAAGGCACCGATGCACGACGTCGGTGCGACTTGCGCGCCCATGGAACGAAGGCAACCAATGGCAGGCGACCAGCAGTCCGTCGTCGCGAAGGGCCGAATCGATGCCGGCGCGCAGCTCGTGCAGCGCTGCTGCACCCAGGTAGTAGCCCATTTCCCCGCAGACGATCAGGTCGAAGCGGCCCGGCGGCCATTGCTCGGGATGGCTGGCGCAATGGACCTGCACATGCGGCAGGTGGGCCAGGTTGCGGCGGGCCCGGAACGCTGCGCGTGGGCTGATGTCGGTGGCCAGCAGGCGCTCGCAGCGGGCGGCCAAGGCCTCGGTCAGCACGCCGTTGGAGCATCCCAGCTCCCAGCCCCGAGTGAACTGGCGCTGGCTCAGGCTGGCCAGCAGCAGCGCACGCTTGCGTTCTTCATACCACCGGCTGCGATAGCCGAAGGGATCCTCCTGCTCATGCAGTTCATCGAAGTATGGTTGCGCGCTCATGCCAGGAATACCTCGTAGTTCCGGAAGAATCGGGTCAGTACATGTGCGGGCAGCACCGGCGGGCTGTTCAATTCCGGCACCTCGCCGGTCTGGGTCCGGAAGTGCGCGATGGCGTTTCGTTTTGCGGCAGCCACTGCTGAAATGTCGATCAGCCTGGGAACCTCCCACGCCATGTGTGCGCAGGCGGGGTCAAGCCAGTGCCAGCCCCACACCGGGTACTCCAGGCGTCGGCAGCCCACTGCCCGCACCGCCCTGCAGGCAGCACGCCCTGCGGCTTCATGATCGGGATGCCCATCAAAGCGCCAGGGTGCCAGGACCAGGTCGCTCGGCTGGAGGTGCTGCTGCAGCCAATCTTCCAGGCCCTGTTCGTGCGCACTGACCGCGCCGTCGGCGATGCCGAGATGAAACGCGGATCCAGGCCGGATACCGAGTTCGCCAAGCGCTGCGGCAAGCTCGGCGCGTCGCGCCGAGCGCAGGCGTTCTGGCGTCCACCAGTGCTCGTCCGGATAGCACGCTTCGCCATCGGTCACGGCGACGACGCGTACCTCCATGCCCTGCTCCGCAGCGTGACGGAGCAGTCCACCACAGCCGAGGATCTCGTCGTCTGGATGGGGTGCGACCACCACGACGCGATCATGGCCGGCGCACAGGGCATTGGCCGATGTTGCCGGCCGCTGCCACAGCCAATCGCAGCGCAGCCATGCCTGCTCCTGCGTTCCTTCCCCCTGCAGGGGTGTCCTGGCTACAGCGCCCATGTCGCCTCCTGGCTCGCCCGCTGGCCGCCCAGCCATTCCCAATCGCGATCTGCGTGGTTCTGCCGAAGGAACACGGTCAGGTCCGCGCAGCGACGGGCGTGGGCATCCTCCAGGCACATCGGCGCCGGGCCCAGTGCGCGCCCCGCCAGATCCAGGACACGCGTCGCCGCGCGCTCGACCACGCAGCGCAGGCGCACGACCTCTTCGCGATGCGCCGATTCCGGCGCGGCGTCGATGCGTGCCGCCACTTCGCGAAGCAGCGCCGCCGCCGGGCCCAAGGCGAGGTCCACTTCACCCAGTAATCGCGCGCGATTCCCCTCGGTGCAGGCTAGCCGCATGCGCTCGGCCAAGGCGACCGCCGCGCCGAACCAGACTGCCGCGATGCCCGCACCGCCGTGCCAGAAACCCGGTCGCTGCAGGTACTCATCGCGCGTTCCCAGAAGCGCCATCGGTGCGCCGTCGAATCGCACCGTGGTGGACGGAACGCCGGCCATGCCAACGGCCGGCCAGGGCTCATCTGCAAGCGTGCGCCAGTGTTTCGCCGCGACCTGGCACAGCCACACGCCCTGCGCGTTGCGGACGGTTACCAATGCCGCATCCACCCACCCGCTGCCGGAACACCAGGGCTTGTCACCATGGAGCTGGCCGTGGGCATCGAAGCGGAGTGTGTTGGCTGGACCTTCCGCGGCCCAGACCGCCAGTAGCTGGCCTTCAGCCAGGGCGGGCGCGTTCAGTTCGGCGATGATCGCCTGGGCGTCGTAGTGCGCCTCAAGCACTTTGGCCAGGCACAGGTCTTCCGCCCCCCATGCCGCCAGCGCCTGCCAGCGCTGCAGCGTGCGGCCGCTTCCGGGCAACGGCAGGTCGGGCCGCTGGACCACTACCTCGCGAGCGCGGCCCTCCAGCGGGGATGGCGACGTCACATGCTGCATGAAGGGGCCTGAAATGAAGAGACATGTCGAACGTAGGCGGCAAGCGGTCACATCGCTGTCTGGGAGGCGTAGCCGGCGCATGAATTCTCTGCGCGATGATCCTCACGCGCTCGCTTGCCCGCGCTGCCGTCGTGCGCGCAGGCACTGCAGCAGCTCCCACAACCATGGCAGCACGACCACGCCCAGCGCCGGCAGCAGGACCAGCCACCAGACGCCCGGTGCTGCAGGCTTCACTTCGAGCGACCACCGGGGGTGGACCTGCCAGCCCACCCAGCCCAGCAGGACCCACGGCGCGGCATCGAGCACGCTGTGCACATGCTGCTCTGCCGGGCTGATGCGTCGTCTGCCGTCCGCGCTGACGGTGTCGAAGTAGCCGGCGATTGCGTGCGCGAGGACCAGAAGTGCCAGAAACGTGACGAGCGACAGCGTGTTTTCCAGCAGGAGCCATGCGAGCACCCCGCTTCCGATCAGCAGCAACTGCACCCCATGCAACAGGCTTTCGCGCATCGCAGAGGTGTGTGGAAGGTCGGTCCGCCGGTGAAAATGGAAGTCCAGCCAGCCGGCAGCCAGCCACAGTGCGTAGACACCGGCGGCAATCGCGCTCATGGCAGCATGCTCAGGGTGTCAGCACGATCTTGCGGCAGTCGTCATCCTTGGCATCGAATATCGCGTAGCCCTGCGCAGCGTCGGCCAGGCGCATCCGGTGCGAGATGATGTCACCCGGATCCAGCTTTCCTTCCATGATTGCGTCGAGCAGTTCCGGCATCAGTCCCTGCACATGGGTCTGGCCCATCTTGAATGCCAGTCCTTTGTCGAACGCATCACCCAGCAGAAAACCATGAATGAAGCCGGCATAGACGCCTGGAATGCTGACCACGCCGCCACGGCGCGTTGCCGCGATGCATTGCCGTATCGCCACGCCACTGCTGCCTTCCAGCTTTACAGCGGTCAACGCTGACTCCAGCGCACTGCCCTCGGCCTCGAAGCCTACGGCCTCGATGCAGGCGTCTACGCCCCGCCCACTGGTCTGGGTAAGGATGTAATCGGCCGGGTCTTCTATCTCCTTGAAGTCGATGGGGGTCACGCCGTAAGCACGGCGTGCATAGTCCAGGCGGTAACGAAGGTGGTCGACCATGAAGATGGTCTCTGCTCCCAGCAGCCGGCAACAGGCCGCGCTCATCAACCCAACCGGACCGGCGCCGAAGATGGCCACCGTCGAGCCGGGCTTCACACCCGCGTTCAGCGCGGCCTGATAGCCGGTCGGGAGAATGTCAGACAGGAACAGCACCTGCTCATCGGCCACGCCTTCCGGAATGCGCAACGGGCCCACGTTGGCCTTCGGCACGCGTACGAATTCGGCTTGGCCACCGGCTACGCCGCCATACAGATGGCTGTATCCGAACAAAGCAGCTGGAGGCAGCAGCCCTTTCTGGTTCAGCGCCGCGCCCTTGCCAGGATTGGTGGTCTCGCATGCGGCATATTCGGCCAGCCTGCAGTGGAAACACTCACCACAGGCGATCACGAAGGGAATCACCACGCGATCGCCCGGCTTCACCTGGGTCACGCCGCTGCCGACCTCTTCCACCACGCCCATGAATTCGTGGCCCAGTACATCGCCATCGTGCAGATCAGGAATCTTGCCGCGGTAGAGGTGCAGGTCTGAACCGCAGATGGCGGTGGCGGTCACCCGCAGTATCAGATCGTCATCCGCCGCCAGTACCGGGTCGGGCACAGTCTCGACGCGCACATCCCTGCGGCCGTGATAGGTCAATGCCTGCATCGTGCTGCTCCAGGAGCTCGGGCCTTCAGCATCGCAAGGCCGCCATCCGGCTGCAGTGACATCCCGGTGTGCGCGGCGTTCATTCTGCAGCGTCGTGGCGTTAACCCGGCGCGGCGCAGGCTTCACTCTCTCGCCGCAGGAGCTGCCCATGAACGACAAACTGCCCTTCAATCCAACGACGGATGTGGACGATCAGTCAAAGGCGCACACGCCGGACAAACGGCGCAATGATCGAGCCAGATGGAAGGAGCACGACATGCCCGACGACGGCGATGGCCCCAAGGCGGTACCGGAGGACTACGAGCGCCCTGATCCCGATCCGACGGGGAAGCGTTGAGTCCGCCTCACATTCCGGATGCGCAGCAATCACGAGGCATGGCTCTTTGTCGGCGCAAGCTTCATGGACGGTCTTTGGAGCAGCCTCAACGAGGTCTTGCATGTGGAAACGCAACGGTCTCTCGCTGGTGCTGCTTGCGCTCACGTTGGTGTTCATTGTGGGGCAGGCAGTTGCGGGGCATCACGTGCACAACCAGGAACTGGTCGAGCACGGACGCATGCCGATCGATTTCTCGCACTACCTGGCTACCGGGCACTTCGTCAGCGCTACGTTCGAGAACTGGGAGAGCGAATTCCTGCAGATGGGGATGTACGTTCTGCTGACGGTCAGCCTGCGCCAGCGCGGTTCGGCCGAATCGCGGCCGCTGGACCCCGCGCAGGAACAGAATCGCATCGAACCCGGCCGCACGCCCTGGCCGGTCAGGCGTGGTGGCCTGTGGAAGGTTCTTTACGGTCATTCGCTGGCGATTGCGTTCGGGCTGTTGTTCCTGTTCAGCTTTACGCTGCATGCATTGGGAAGCTGGCGCGCCGAGGAGGCCGAACAGCAGTTGAAGGGATTGCCGCCGCCAGGCTTTGTGGAGCACCTCGCCAGCAGCACATTCTGGTTCGAATCCATGCAGAACTGGCAAAGCGAGTTCCTGGCCGTGCTGTCTCTGGTGGTGCTGACGATCTTCCTGCGCCAGAAAGATTCGCCGCAGTCCAAGCCGGTCGAGGCGCCGCATACCCAGACAGGAGATTGAACCATGGCAGATGATCCGTCGACGGCCTTGCTGATCATCGACATGTTCAGCCGTTTCGATTTCCCGGGCGCGCAGGAGCTGGCGCCCGCGGCAGAGCGGGCGGCCCGGCAGATCCGGCGCCTGAGGGATCACTTCGACGAACGCGGGTGGCCGGTCATCTACGCCAATGACAATTTCTCGGATTGGAAGCGCGATTTCCGCCAGCAGGTGGAACAGTGCCGGCGCGACGGCGGTCCGGCGGGACGAATTGCCAGCCTTCTCTCGCCCTTGCCCAGTCATTACTTCGTGCTCAAGCCCAAGCACTCGGCGTTCCTGGCCAGTCCCTTGCCGATTCTGCTGGCCAAACTGGGCGTGCGCCGCCTGTGCCTGAGTGGCATGACGGCCGATTCGTGCGTTCTGGCCACCGCGCTGGATGCCAATGCCAGAGAGTTCGACGTCGCGTTGGCACCGGAGGTCGTGGCGGGGCTGCCATCCCGGAAGCGGCGCGCACTGGCGCTGCTGGCTGATACGGGCGCAGCCCGGATCGCGCGGCTTTCTTCGCTTGTCTCTGGGCAGGAAGCAGGAAGGCGCTGAAGGCAGCTCAGGCCCGGTCGGCTATCCCCTGTACGCCGGCATGACCGGCGCAATGTGCACAGCAGAAGATCTGGCCATTTCCTTCAACGCCATGCCCAATGACCGCGCATTTGCAGTGTGCGCAGCGGGGTGCGAATGCGTGGATCGCGCACTCGAACGAATCGAACGTGCCGCTGCGCCCGCCCTGCTGCAGGGTAAAGCTCTTGTCGTAGTTGTTGCCGCAGACATCACAGGTAGCCATGGGGCACCTCGTGCTGTGGAAGGAACATGCAGTGTGGCGAGCGCGAATGTCGGTGGCCGTGAATGCACCGTGTCGCGAGGGTGTAGGACGTCCGCATCGTCGCCAAGCGGGCGCGGCGTGCTTCATTGGTCATTGCCGGGCTCGGCACTGTTGCCACGTGGTGTGCCGCGACCACAGGGAAACGCCGTGCGCAGCCCTTCGACAACCAGTGGCGACGCATCCTGCTGCAATCGCTCGCGGGGCAGTTGCCGGAGATGGGAAGACACATGGTCGACCAGTTCATGCGGAAGGATCTGGCCCTGCCCGCACCACTGTCCGCGGCTGGCATCGGCGACGCCCAGGATATAGCCGCTGGCGCGAGCGCTGGACAGGCTCCGGCACTGTTCACCGTCGCAGAACCCGTCATCGCCTTTCCCCTGCAGGAGGGTGATGAGTTCCGTGCCGCTGACAAGCCAGGTCCGTGCCGGCTGCGTTGTTCCGGCCAAAGCGGACCCAGCCAGCGCGCAGAGGCCAAGTGCGAGGAGCCGACGCATGACGCGGCGCGCCTGGGGTTGGTGATGTCTCTTCATGTTGAGGCCCTGGCTGTTGCTTTCATGGATGCCACGCGGCAGAGGTCAAAGCAGATCAAGCTGGTTGCGCGGACGAAACTCCGGGTCGTCCTCGGCTTCCAGCATGGCCTCCACCAATGTTTCGAAGGGCTCGGTGGCGGCATCCAGGTCTGCGGATGACAGGAATCCGGATTCCCCGGGGCCGGCCAGCCCAATCGCAGCAACCGTCTCCTGCTCACCTTCCTCGGCCCAGAGATAGTCGTGGATCAGTGCCACGCCTTCGTCGCCCCCCTTCAGGAAGTCGGCGGCGCCTCGTGCCACGGCAAGAAACGCGATGAGATCGTAAAGGCTCTCCGAATACGTCAGCGATCCTGCGACAAAGTGCGTAGCAGTGCGGTCATAGGCGGCAATCTGGATATTCCCGGCCTGTGCAGAGGCAAGGAAAGCCTTCAATGCGGCGCGATTGTCGGGGTAGCGGGCCAACAGCGCCTGGCAATCCGCGAGCAGGTGGTCCAACGCCTCGTCGCTGCACGAGGCAAGGAATTGACCGTTTTCCATGCGCCACTGCCCGGAGATGCCTCGCCAGTCGGACCAACGGGATGATGAAGGCACGGGCGCTGCCAGCCATCTGGAAAGATCGTGGTGGGAAATCTTCAGGCGGAGCAGTGCTGAATAGGGCTCTGACAAGGCGATCCTCCACTGTGTCTGCGTACAGTTGGCTTGTAGCAGACAACGCATGACCCGCCAACATCTGGCGGCTGCCGCAGGCCGGTGCCGGACTATCGCCCAGCCGTCGACCCTCTCACCACGCACCTTCCCGTCATCACCAGCCTGCGCACGGGCAGCTCCGGCATGCGCAGGCGTTCCAGCAACAGCGACATCGCAGCGCGCCCCATGTCTTCAACCGGCTGCTCGACCACGGTAATGCCAGGTTCGACCAGCTCGGTCCAGCGCTCGTTGTCGAACCCTGCCAGCGCCAGTTCTCCTGGAATGGCGAGACCGGCGCTGCGTGCCGCCTTCAATGCACCCATGAGCAGCAGGCTGTTGCTGGTGACCAGCGCGTCGGGACGCGAAGGGCCGGCCAGCCATTGGTCGACCGTTGCGATGGCGGCCTCGGCCGTTGGCTCGACTTCACGGTAATCCGGCTCCAATCCGTGCGTGCGCATCGCAGCAAGATAGCCGTCGCGGCGCTCGGCCGCCGTGGTGCTGGTGCTGCCGAACAGGCCGCCGATGCGGCGATAGCCACGCTCGACGAGATGCTCGACCAGGGCGCCCATCGCCGCGGGATTGTCCAGCACCACGCTGTCGATCGACCCGCTGGCCGCGGCGCGGTCCACCAGTACCGTCGGGAAGTCCAGCGTGAGCCGTTCCAGCCGCCCCACCGTGGTCCGTGTGGGCGCAAAGATCAGTCCACTGATGCGCTCCTCGTGCATCAACTGCAGGTACAGCGCCTCGCGCTCGGGGTCTTCGTCGGTGTTGCAGAGCGTGACGCGCAGGCCTTCGCGATAGGCGACCTCCTCCACCGCACGGATAAGCGCAGTGAAGAACGGGTTGCGGATATCCGCAACGATCAACCCGATGATGCCGGTGTGCCGGGAGCGCAGCCGCCTTGCCTGCAGGTTCGGCCGATAGCCGGTCTGGCGGATCGCCACCTCGACCCGGCCGCGAACCTCTTCGCTGACCGGGCCGCCCCCGAGCACCCGCGACACGGTGGACTTGGATACCCCCGCTACACGCGCGACGTCATTGATGCTGATACTCATTGGAAACGTTCCCGGAAAAGTGCGCCTGCCATGGCCCGGCGGCTGTTCAGGACAATGCTAACGCCAAATAGCTATTGGCGTTTTGTGCAGTGCACATTGAAATAGGCGGTGGGAACGTTCCCAATATGCCCAGCCATCCTTTTGCCGGAGCCGCCCTTTGTCGCCCCAGACCTTCCCCTCCCCCGTCAGCCGGGAACTGATCCGCCTGGACGCGCGGGCGCAGGACAAGACCGATGCGATCGCCCAGGTCGCGCAGATGCTGGTCGCGGCCGGCTGCGTGGCGCCAGGGTACGAGGCCAGCATGGGACGGCGCGAAGCGCTGGCCAACACCTTCCTCGGCCATGGCGTGGCAATCCCGCACGGGCTTGGCGAGGACCGCCATCTGGTGCGCCGCGATGGCATTGCCGTGCTGCAGTTGCCGGAAGGCGTGGAATGGAATCCGGGGCAGGTCACCCGTCTGGTGGTTGGCATCGCTGCCCAGTCCGATACCCACATTACCCTGCTGCGCCGCCTGACCCGGCTGATCCAGGATGAGGCAACGCTGCAGCGCCTGTTTGCGACCACCGATGCGGGTGAGATCGTCAACGCGCTGACCGGCGACATTGCGATCACGACCGCCCAGGTACCGGCCACCGATCTGGCCGAGCGCTTTGACTGGACCATTGCCTACCCCAGCGGCCTGCACGCGCGCCCGGCCACGCGCTGGGCAGAGACGGCGCGCCGCTTTGCGGCCCGCGCCCAGGTGCGTGCCGGCGACCAGGCAGCGGACGCCAAGAGTCTGGTCGCGCTGCTGCAACTTGGCCTGCGTCATGGCGATGCCGTCAGCGTGTCTGCCGAGGGGGCGGATGCCCCTGCCCTGCTGACCGCGCTGCGCAGGGTCATGGAGGACCTGGTGGCACAGGAAAAGGCCGACGCCGAACGCGCAGCACAACGCAAGGCCACGCCGGTGGCAGGCTGGAATCCGCCCGAGGCACAGGCTGCCATCGTCGGCATCGGTGCCAGCCCTGGGCTGGCAATCGGCCCGGTGCATGTATTGGCCAGCACGCAGGCCGAGGTCGCCGATCGCCCGGCCCCGCTCGGCGAAGGCGGGGCGCGTCTGCAGGACGCGCTCGCACGTACCCGCCAGCAGTTGGCCGCGCTGCAGGATGACACCCAGCGCCGGCTTGGCGCCTCGGACGCCGCCATCTTCAAGGCCCATGCCGCGCTGTTGGACGACACCGACCTGATTACCCGTACCTGCCAGCTGATGGTCGAAGGCCATGGCGTCGCATGGTCCTGGCACCAGGCCATCGAACACATCGCCTCGGGCCTGGCCGCGCTGGGCAACCCGGTGCTGGCCGGGCGCGCCGCCGACCTGCGTGACGTTGGCCGCCGAGTGCTGGCGCAGCTTGATCCGTCGGCCGCCGGTGGCGGCCTGGCCGACCTGCCCGCGCACCCGTGCATCCTGCTCGCGGCGGACCTGTCGCCGTCCGACACGGCCAACCTCGACACTACCCGCGTGATTGGCCTGGCCACCGCGCAGGGCGGGCCGACCTCGCACACCGCCATCCTCTCGCGCACCCTCGGCCTGCCGGCGCTGGTCGCCGGGGGGGGCGAGCTGCTCGCGATCAGCGCCGGTCGCGAGGCGATCATCGACGGCAGCAGCGGGCGGCTCTACCTGTCTCCGTCCGAGGCCGACCTCGCCTCGGCGCGCGCGTGGATCGCCGAACAGCAGCAGATCCGCGAGCGTGAAGCGGCGCAACGCGCGCAGCCGGCACAGACGCCGGACGGCCACCGCATCGACATCGGCGCCAACGTCAACCTGCCCGAGCAGGTGCCGCTGGCACTGGAGCAAGGCGCGGAAGGCGTCGGCCTGATGCGCACCGAATTCCTGTTCCTTGAACGTGGCAGTACGCCCAGCGAGGATGAGCAGTACACCACGTATGTGGCGATGGCCAAGGCACTCGGCGGCCGCCCACTGATCGTGCGTGCGCTCGATATCGGTGGCGACAAGCAGGTGGCGCACCTGGAGCTGCCGCATGAAGAAAACCCGTTCCTGGGCGTGCGCGGCGCGCGCCTGCTGCTGCGCCGGCCGGACCTGCTGGAACCGCAGCTGCGTGCGCTGTACCGCGCGGCGAAAGACGGCGCGCGCCTGTCCATCATGTTCCCGATGATCACCTCGGTGAGCGAGCTGGTCGCACTGCGCGCCATCTGCGAGCGCCAGCGCGCAGCACTGCAGGCGCCCGGGGTACCGATCGGCATCATGATCGAAGTGCCGGCCGCTGCGGCGCAGAGCGATGTGCTGGCCCGCCACGCCGACTTCTTCTCGATCGGTACCAACGACCTGACCCAGTACGTGCTGGCGATCGACCGCCAGAATCCGGAGCTGGCCGCCGAGGCCGACAGCCTGCATCCGGCCGTGCTGCGCGCGATCCGCGCCACGGTGGAAGGCGCACGACTGCATGGGCGCTGGGTGGGCGTCTGTGGCGGGCTGGCCGGCGATCCGTTCGGCGCACTGCTGTTGGCCGGCCTGGGCGTGGACGAACTGTCGATGACCCCGAACGACATCCCGGCCGTGAAAGCACGCCTGCGTGGCAGCGCGCTGGCCGATCTGCGAACGCTGGCTGCGACGGCGCTGGACTGCGAAACCGCTGAGCAGGTGCGTGCCCTCGATGGAGTGCGCGCATGAGCGCCCGCGCCGTCACCATTACCCTGAACCCGGCAATCGACCAGACCGTGCGGCTGGCGCACCTGCAACCGGGTAACGTGCATCGCGCCCGCAGTTCCCGCGACGACGCCGGCGGCAAAGGCATCAACGTGGCCGCCTGCCTGGCAGACTGGGGCGTGCCGACCACTGCGCTGGGCGTGCTCGGCGATGGCAACGACGGCGTGTTCAGCGCACTGTTTTCCGATCGGGGCATCGCAGACGCGTGTCTGCGCATTCCGGGCCGTACCCGCACCAACATCAAGCTGGTGGAAGATGCCAACGGCGAGACCACCGACATCAACCTGCCCGGCCTGTCACTGTGCGACGCCGATCTGGACGCGGTATCGCGCCGACTCGACGCACTGCTCCAGCCGCAGCTGCCGGTGGTGCTGTCCGGCAGCCTTCCGTCCGGGCTGCAAGCCGATGCATGGGCCCGACTGCAGGCGCAGGTGCGCGCCGCCGGCGCGCGCGTACTGCTGGATACCAGTGGCGACGCGCTTGCCGCGGCGTTGAGTGGTGCACAGGGTGCACTGCCCTACGCGGTCAAGCCCAACCGCCATGAACTGGAGGCCTGGGCCGGCACGCCGCTGCTGGATCGCAGCGCCCTGCGCGCCGCGGGCCGGGCCCTGGTCGAACGCGGAGTTGCACTCGTAGCGATCTCGATGGGCGCCGACGGCGCGCTGTTCATTGATCGCAGCGGCGCCCTGGTCGCACGACCGGCGCGACTGGCGCAGGGCAGTACGGTCGGTGCCGGCGACGCCATGGTCGCCGGCATCGCCGCCGCCTTGTTGGAGCCCTCCCCCGACCTGGCCGGTTGTGCGCGACTGGCCACGGCGTTCTCGATGAGCCGGCTGGAGAGTGGCGACGCGCGACGGCTGGACCCGGCGCAGGTGCGCGCGTGGACCGGCGATGTACTGATCGAGCGGTTGGATTGAAACCCCTGCAGAGGGGGCTGCGGCTGGCCTTGGGCCACCGATGGCCCCTGCTGCAAGGACGAACCCGAAGAATTCCAGGAGTTGCCATGCAAGCTTCCACCGTAGTCATCGCCGCTGGCGAACGCAGCATCGAGGCCGTTCTTGCCGCCGAAGCGCTGCGCCGCGCCGCACGCCAGCAAAGGGTCGAATTGGCGATCGAAATCCGCAGCAATCAGGGCGTGACCGGGGCACTGTCCGACGCGCAGGCTGCCGCCGCAACGCAGCTGCTGCTAGTGGGTGACGGCGAGGCGGACAGCGCCCGCTTCGGCAATGCCCAGATCGTGCGCGCCGGCCTCGGTGAAGTGCTGGACGACCCGCTCGCCGTGCTGGCGCAGCTCGCCGCAGCATCGGCACCCCCTTCCAGGGATGACGCGGGCAAGCGCATCGTCGCCGTCACCTCCTGCCCGACCGGCATCGCCCACACGTTCATGGCGGCCGAAGGCCTGCAGCAGGCGGCCAAGGCACTGGGCCACGCGATCCGGGTGGAAACCCAGGGCTCGGTCGGCGCGCAGGATGCGTTGAGCGACGACGAAATCGCCGCCGCCGACCTGGTGCTGATCGCCGCCGACCGCGAAGTCGATCTGTCGCGCTTTGCTGGCAAACGCCTGTTCAAGAGCGGCACCAAGCCGGCGATCAATGACGGCCAGAACCTGATCCGCAAGGCGCTGGCCGAGGCTGGCGTGCAGACCGGCACGGTGGCTTCAGGTCGCACCACCGAGAAGGCCAGGGTCACCGGCCCCTACAAGCACCTGATGACCGGCGTGTCGTTCATGCTGCCGTTCGTCACTGCCGGCGGCCTGCTGATCGCACTGGCGTTCGCGCTCGGCGGCATCTATGCCTTCGACGATGCACACAAGGGCACGCTGGCCTGGTCGCTGTTCCAGATCGGCGCCAAGTCCGGCTTCATGCTGATGGTGCCGGCACTGGCCGGCTACATCGCCTACTCCATCGCCGATCGCCCGGGCATCGCCCCGGGCATGATCGGGGGATTGGTGGCAGTCAACATGGATGCGGGCTTCATCGGCGGCATCCTGGCCGGTTTCATCGCCGGCTACGGCGTGCATTGGATCAACCGTGCGCTGCGCCTGCCGCGCAGCCTGGAAGGCCTCAAGCCGGTGCTGATCCTGCCGGTGCTGGGCACGCTGCTGGTCGGCCTGTTGATGATGTATGTAATCGGTACGCCGGTGGCTGGGCTGCTGGCCTGGCTGACCGACTGGCTGCGCGGCATGCAAGGCAGCAGCGCGATCCTGCTTGGCCTGCTGCTGGGCGGCATGATGGCGGTGGACATGGGCGGACCCGTCAACAAGGCGTCCTACGCCTTCTCTACCGCATTGATTTCCAGCCAGGTCTACACGCCGATGGCGGCGACGATGATCGGCGGCATGACGCCGCCGCTGGGTATCGCACTGGCGACATGGCTGTTCAGTAGCCGCTTCACTGCTGAGGAGCGTGGCACGGCCGGTGCCGCTGGCGTGCTTGGCCTCAGTTTCGTGACCGAAGGCGCGATCCCCTATGCCGCGCGTGATCCGCTGCGCACCATTCCGGCGCTGATCCTTGGTTCTGCCGTGGCCGGTGCGATCTCGATGGCCGCAGGCGTCGAACTGAAGGTGCCGCATGGCGGCGTGTTCGTGCTGCCGATCCCGAACGCAGTCACCCACCTTGGCATCTACCTGCTGGCACTCGTGGCCGGCGTGGCCGTCACTGCGGTCGCGCTGCGCGTGCTCAAGAAGCCGGTCACGGCTCCCACCCTGTAAAAGGAACCCGCCCATGACCTCCCCTTCCCGCCGCCTGCTGCCGACAGTGATCCTGCTGGCCCTGCCATCACTGGCCGCAGCCGCCGACGCGAGCGACGTCTTCGCTCCGAAGCTCGCCTACACCGGCGAAGCGGCCGCCACGCTCGACGGTGGCAAGCGCAGCGGCACGGCCTATGCCGGCCAGCTGATGTTCGGTGCCGACGTGGACCTGGACGCGGCGTTTGGCTGGCGAGGTGCGACGGTCAAGGCCTACGGCATCAACCGCCATGGCACCAATCTCGCCAACAGCAGTACAGGCAACAGCACCTCGGTGCAGGAAATCTACGGCGGCCAGGGCACGCGCCTGGCCAACCTGACCCTCGAACAGAAGTTCTTCAACGACCGGTTGGTGCTGGAAGCAGGGCGCAGCGTCGCCAACATCCACCACCTGGGTTCGGACCTGTGCCAGTACTTCCAGGGCAACTCGGCCTGTGGCAACCCGACCTACGTATTCCGCACCAGCAGTTTCACCTGGTGGCCGGTGTCGAGCTGGATGGCCGATGCCACGGCCTGGGTGACGCCCGATGTCTATGTCCGCGTCGGCGCCTACCAGGTTGATCCCAGCCAAGCCGAGGATGGCCA
This sequence comes from Stenotrophomonas maltophilia D457, assembly GCF_000284595.1. Lineage (GTDB taxonomy): Bacteria > Pseudomonadota > Gammaproteobacteria > Xanthomonadales > Xanthomonadaceae > Stenotrophomonas > Stenotrophomonas muris. Next base: position 2,478,704 of record NC_017671.1, read on the forward strand.
GCATGGCCTGAAGTGGAATACGAACCAGGCCACCGGCTGGATCGTGCCCTACACGATCGGCTGGCGCAGCCCTGCTTCGGCACGACTGAAAGCCCGCTACGAACTCGGTGGTTGGCAGGACAACTCGACCTATCGCGATCCGCTGCGCGATGCCAACGGCATTCCCGCGCTGCTCAGTGGCCAGGAGTACGCGACGCGTCACGGTCGCTCCGGTGCGTTCGCCCGCTTCGAGCAGCAACTCACCAGTGATGGTGCCGGCCGCGGCCTGACCCTTTTCGGTGCGGCGCTCAAGGGCACCTCCGGCCAGTTGATCGAGGATCATTTCCTGCAGGCCGGGCTGGTGCAGAAAGGCACGTTCGCCCGGCGGCCGCAGGACAGCATCGCTTTCGTCGTGACCCAGCAGAAGTACAGCAGCATCGCGCTGGAAGACCTGCGCCTCGCCCGCGCCGCAGCCGGTGGTAGCGGCACCCCGCACGGGAGCCAGGTGATGATGGAGCTGAGCTATGGCATCCAGCTCACCCCGCAGCTTCGTGTTGCACCGAACCTGCACTACATCGTGCACCCCGACCAGTTCAATGAGCCCGCACGCCAGCACGACCTGCCGGATGCGCTGATCGCGGGCATGCGGATCGACTGGAACCTGTAGGAAATGTCAGGTGGTCCTGGGGCGCGGCCCGTGTCAGGCACCGGGTCCACGGCCGGTCCAGGCGGCGTACCGACCGCCCGGCACCCGGGTGATCGCCTGCCCTGGCCGGGGTTTCAGGTGCTGTCCGCCGCCCACGCCAGTTCGAATGTCAACGCGAGGCGCTGGCCGGGCTCCAGCCGGTGCGGTGCCAGGGTGTAGCCATCTGGCGGGCCGCTCTGCGGTTCGACACAGGTGGCGTGCGGCGTACCATCGTAGACCACCCAGTGGTCGTGGTCCGACCTCAGCCGCAGGTGCTGGCCTTCGCGTATCAGCGTGACGTCACCGTCGGCGATGAAGCAGTCATCCCAGGGGCCGGTGGTGGGCTCCACGCGGGGCAGCGTGGCAATACCTTCCCTGTCCCGCGGATACATCGAGCGAGGACTGAACAGCAGTCGTTCCGGCTTCCGGAACCAGGGGTGCCAGCCCAGCACCGCCGGCATCGCCTGGCCGCCGGCCTGGACCGAGAGGTCCATCTGCAGGCTGTGAGCCTGCAACTGCAGGTCCAGCACGGCAGCGCCACCGAAAGGCCAGTAGCCGTCGCTCGGCAGCTCCAGCGACAACCGGGCTGCCGCCGCGTCCAAGCGGTCGATCCGCCAGGGTCGCGAGAAACCCACCCCATGGATGGCATGCCCGTCGAAGTTGAGCGGCAGCCGATGCGGCCTGCCGTCAAAATGGAACTGTCCACGGCGGATGCGCCCGGCCCACGGCACCATCGGGTAGCAGCCCCACGCGATCGCCGCCGGGCCTGCCTGCTGCGCATCCACCAGCCATTCCACGCCCTGGTAGCGCAGGTGCGCCACGCGCCCGCCCGCCCCTGCGGCGAACGCAACCTCCAGTTCGCCGCACCTCAGCCAGTGCAGCTCGCCGGCTGGCAGCGGAGCCAGCGCATCATCCACCGGCAGCATCCGCTCAGGCCCCATACGGGTTGATCGTGCGGATGCTTCCGTCCGGCTCCATGTGCAGCGGCGTGCACTTGGCCGAGCGCAGGTGGGTGATGCCGCCGGACATCAGTGCATCGTGATAGAACAGGTACCACTGTCCTTCGAACTGGCAGATGGAGTGGTGTGTGGTCCAACCGACCACGGGGGTGAGGATCACGCCAGCGTAGGTGAACGGTCCATACGGGCTGTCGCCGATGGCGTAGCACAGCTGGTGGGTGTTGCCAGTGGAGTACGACAGGTAGTAGCGACCCTGGTACCTGTGCAGCCACGGACCTTCGAAGAAGCGGCGCGCATGGTCGTCCGCGCGCAGCGGCTGGCCATGCTCATCCAGGATCTGCACTTCGCGGGTGGGTTCGGCCAGCTCGGTCATGCCGGCATCCAGGCGGCCCACGCGCGGGCCCAGCGCCGGTGCGCTGCCCTCGGGCTCCTCGTGGGCCTCGCTGTACTGGTTGTCACGATACTTCTGCAGCTGCCCGCCCCATATGCCGCCGAAGTACAGGTAGTGGCTGCCATCCTCGTCTTCGAACACGGCCGGGTCGATCGAGTACGCACCCTTGATCGGCTCCGGCTGGGGCACGAACGGGCCCTCCGGCCGCGCACCGATCGCCACGCCGATGCGGAACCGGCCCTCGGCATCCTTGGCCGGGAAGTAGAGGTAGTAGCGGCCATCACGGCAGGCGGCATCGGGGGCCCACATCTGTTTCCGGGCCCAGGGCACGTCGCGCACATGCAACGCCATGCCGCAATCGACGGCCGTGCCGTCGGGCGTATCCATCTTCAGCACATGATAATCCTGCATGCCGAAGTGGCCACCTTCGTCGTCGAATGGCTGGCCGCCGTCGATGTCGTGCGACGGATAGATGTACAGGTGCCCCTCGAACACATGCGCCGAAGGGTCGGCGGTATAGATGTGGGTCACCAGTGGTTGCGAAATGGCGTGCGCGGTGAGCTGCGCAAGACGGGCTTCGCTGGCCTGGCCGTCTTCGCCGGCAGAGAGGTCGATCATGGTCGTCATCTTGGAGTTACACGGAGGCGTCGGCGGAACGGCGACGCAGGTGGAGGTCCTGCTCGATGCGGGTTTCGGTGCGCTTGTCGATCCTGTAGAAGACCAGCAGCGCCACGGCGAGCAGGAAAGGAAGGGAGCAGTAGACGCTTACGGTCAGGCGGATGCCCTGCACCACGGCCTCAGGCTGCTGCGCCAGGCCGGCCTGGTAGCCGTAGTGGGCGAGGATCGCGGCGACCAGCGCGCCGCCCACGCTGAGGCCGATCTTCAGCCCGCACAGCATCGCCGAGAAGATGATCGCGGTTGCCCGCCGATGGTTCTTCCACTCCGAGTAGTCCGCGACGTCGGCGATCATCGCCCACAGCAACGGGATGGTGATGCCGTAGCAGAAGCCATGCAGCATGAAGGCGCCGAACGCCACCGCCACCGCCGTGGGTGGAAACAGGTAGAAGGCAAGCAGGAACAGGGTCGAGACAAACAGGGCGCCACCGAAGACGTCGCGCTTGCCGAAGCGGTCCGCCAACCGTCGCGATGCGCCGATACCCAGGATCATGCAGAGGATGCCGCACGCGTTGAACAGGCTGAACGCCGAGGTGGCCGCGTCCTTCGGCCAGGTGAACGCCGCGAAGCCGGCGCTGGCCAGCGCAGCATTCAACGCGCTGACCAGGCCGTTGAACCCCGAGTTTTCAAGGAAGCCGGCCAGCGCCGCTTCACTCATGTAGTACTGGAAGTAATAGATGTAGGTACCGCCTTTCAATGCCAGGTTGATGAACACCAGCACGGTCAGGGCCAGCATCACCTGCCACGGGCGGTTGTGCAGCAGGTCCGACAGGTCCTGCACTATGCCGCCGGTCTGTTCGCGCGTCGGCACGATGCGTTCGCGGGTGGTGGCGAACGTGATCAGGAAGAACGCCGTGCCGATGATGGCGAATGCGGTCATGACCTGCTCGAAGCCGCGCACCCGGTCGCCGTCACCCAGGATCAGCACCAGCGGCATCAGCAGCACCTGGATGATGAACTGCGCGATCATCACGGCCACGAAGCGGTAGGCCGAAAGGCTGTTGCGCTGGGCCATGCTGCCGGTCAGCACGCCGCTCAGCGCCGAGTACGGCAGGTTGTTCGCTGCGTACACGCACACCAGCAGCGCGTAGGTGGCCAGTGCATAGATCACCTTTCCGCGCTCGCCCAGGTCCGGCGTGCTGAACGCCAGCAGGGACAGTACGCCAAAGGGAATGGCCGTCCACAGGATCCACGGCCGGAAGCGGCCCCAACGGGTGGACGTCCGGTCAGCCGCGATGCCGATCAACGGCGTGAACACGAACGCACCCAGCAGGCCCACCACGAAGATGATCGTGGCCGCGGTCGCGGCCGGCAGGCGGTAGACGTCGGTGTAGAAGAACGCCAGGTAGGTGATCAGGGTCTGGAAGATCAGGTTGGCGGCGAGATCGCCCAGGCTGTAGCCGAGCTTCTCGCGTACCGATAGCGCGTGTTCAGTGCTTGCCATGCAGCGGACGTCCTGGAAAAGGGATCTGGGCGGAGGGAAATCGATGCCGGCGAGAGCGATCAGTCATGCGCGGACACCACCGTGAACCTGCCCTGCGCGCGTGCATCGGCACTGGACGCCCCCACCCTGACCTCGTATGCACCGGGCCGCACCTCATACGCGGCGCGCGCTTCGTCATAGTGGCGCAGGGCCTGCGCTGCCTCCAGGGTGAACGTCACCGTGCGGTGTTCGCCCGGGGCCAGATGGATCCGCTGGAAGCCACGCAGCTCCTGCACGGCATCGCCGCTGCCAGCGTGCTCGCGCCGCACGTACAGCTGCACCACTTCGTCACCGCTGCGCGTGCCTGCGTTGGTCACATCGACCGCCACGCCCAGGCGGCCATCGGCGCGGAGGCTGCCTGCATCGAGGCGGAGCGTTCCATAGTCGAACCGCGTGTACGACAGGCCGTGACCGAACGGATAAAGCGGCGTGCCGCGGAAGTAGCGATAGGTTCGGCCCTCCATGGCGTAGTCGTCGAATGCCGGCAACGCTTCGCTGGCCTTGTAGAACGTCACTGGCAACCGGCCGGCGGGATTGACGTCGCCGAACAGCGCCTGGCCGACGGCGGTGCCGCCGCGCTGCCCGGGGTACCAGCTCATCAGGATCGCCGGCAGATGCGACTGCGCCCAGTCCACGGCGATCGCCGAGCCGCCGGTGAGCACCATCACCACCGGCTTGCCGGTAGCGTGCAGGGCCTCCAGCAGGGTGCGCTGCGGCGCGGGCAACCGCAGGTCGGTACGGTCGCCACCGGCAAAGCCTGGATAGTTGACCGTCATTTCCTCGCCTTCGACATCGCCGGTAAGGCCACCGACGAACACCACCACATCGGCTTCGCGTGCGGCATCGAGCGCTTCATCGAACGGCGCCTTGGCGCCGGGCATGCGCCAGCCCAGGCGCACGCCGGCATCGCGCTCGTCGTCGTAGTACTCCAGCGTCAGCGCGTAGGCACGCCCGGCCTGCAGCTCCAGTTCGATGCCCTCGGCATGCAGGCGATCTGTGTTCACCCAGTGATCGATCACGCGCTTCCCGTCCAGGTACAGGCGGTAGCCATCATCGCCGGCCACCTCCAGCCGGTAGCGGCCGGACACGGGTGGCAGCAGTTGGCCGCTCCAGCGGATGCTGAAGCGGTCGTTCGGGATCCCCTGCCCCGGTGCCGCTTCGCCGCGTGCCAGCAGGTTGTCGGTCGGCGAGCCGCGGTCCCAGCGGAAGCCGATCTGCGCGTCGGTACGCACCAGGGACGGCGTACCGGACAGGTCGGGCGTGCGGAAGTACTCGCCACGCAGGCCACGCTCGGGCGAGTCCGCCGAAGGCCGCAGGAAGGTCGGCTCGATCAACGGCGTGGCACCGGGATCGTCGCGGCCCTCCACCAGGTCCACGCCGCGGGCATAGCGAACCTCGACGCCCTTGGCCGCCTCGCGTATGCCCTGCAGGATCGTGACCGGCGCGGCCGGTGTGCCGAAGTAGTTGCCGAGCAGCGCCATGGTGTCGTCGGCAGTGGGTCCGACCACGGCAATGCGCTTGATGTCGCGTGACAGCGGCAGGATGCCGTCGTTCTTCAGCAGCACCAGCGACGCCTGCGCGGCCTTGAGCGCCAGCGCATCATGGGACGGGGCCTGGTTCACCGAGGCCGGAATGCGCGCCCAGCGCACCCGCTCCGGCGGGTCGAACATGCCCAGGCGCATCCGTGCGGTGAACAGACGGGTCACCGCATCGTCGATCTCCGCTTCGCTGATCAAACCCTGACGCACGGCTGACGGAAGCGTGGCGTACTCCTGGCCGCATTCCAGCTCGGTGCCATTCCTGACCGCCAGCGCCGCAGCGGCTTCGCGCGTGGTCACGATATGGTGGTGCTTCCAGATGTCGACGATGGCCCAGCAGTCCGAGACCACGTAGCCCTTGAAGCCCCAGTCGCGTCGCAGCACATCGCGCAGCAGGAAACGGCTGGCACTGGCGGACTCGCCGTACACGCGGTTGTAGGCGCCCATCACAGCATCGACGTCGCCCTCCTTGACCAGCGCCTCGAATGCCGGCAGGTAGGTGTCATACAGGTCGCGCCGGCTGGGCCGTGCATCGAAGTGATGGCGGTCGGCCTCCGGCCCGCTGTGCACGGCCAGATGCTTGGCGGTGGCGTCCAGCTTGCGGTAGACGGGGTCGTCGCCCTGCAGGCCACGTACGAAGGCCACGCCCATGCGCGCGGTGAGGTACGGGTCCTCGCCATAGGTTTCCTGTCCGCGGCCCCAGCGCGGGTCGCGGAAGATGTTGACGTTCGGCGACCAGAAGGTCAGCCCCTGGTAACGGCCGTGCGCGCCTTGGCGGAGGAACTGGTGGTGCTTTGCGCGGGCCTCATCGCTGATCGTCGTGGCCACCTGCCCCATCAACGGCACATCGAAGGTCGCGGCCAGGCCGATCGCCTGCGGAAAGACCGTGGCCTGCCCTGCCCGTGCCACGCCATGCAGTCCCTCATTCCACCAGTCGTAGGCGGGCACACCCAGGCGTTCGATTGCCGGCGCGGCGTTCTGCATCTGCGCGGCTTTCTCATCCAGCGTCATCTGCGCGACGAGTGAGGCAGCCCGTTGCTCGAAGCTGGCCGAAACGTCCAGCCAGGGCCGCGGCGCGGCTGCGGATGCGGCCGCCGCGATGCAGGTCAGAACGAACACAGTGAGCCCGCGGCGCAATGTGCGGCGACGGGCGTTGGACGACAGCGACAGCCTCATTTGCTTCTCCCGGTGCGCTCATCGCGCGCGAAGGGACCCAGCAGTGCGCCTACGAAGCCGCCTGCCCGGTCCGTGCTCAGAACGGTGCCATCCACCTTGCCTGCAAGCAGTTGCCAGCCCTGCCCGTCGCCGGTATCGAACGAGAACGCGTAGTCGCCCTCGTTGCCGGCGATCTTCAGGCGCAACGCGTCCGGTGCCCGCACCTCGCGGGTCGCCACGATGCGCGTACTGCCACCGCCATCACGAACTTCCAGGAAGAGCGAAAGTCGCTCGTCCGGAAGGCTGCGAACGCCAAGGAAGTACCAGTACGCCTCGCTCTGGAACGCCGCCAGGCCGGCCGCCACGCCAGGCCCCGGCCGGCTCATCGCGGCGCTCGCCTCGAAGCGCAGGTGCTGCTGGCGTCGGCCAAGGAACGCGGGATTGCGCAGCGTGTCCAGATCCTCGGCAAGCGGGTGCACGGCCAGCATTCCCGGGCGCGTGGCCAGGTCGGCCCAGGCGTGCTTGGGCACCCGCACGCGCAGCCACTGGCGATCGAGCCTCGGTCCATCGAAGTTGTCGCGCTCGACGAAGTTGCCGGTCGAGGGGGCCTGGGATGCCTCGCCCTGCATCCACGACGGCGCCTTGACCACGTAGGGGATGGGCTGGTCGGCCGGCAGGATCCGTGGCCAGCCGTCCTGCCAGCGCACCGGCAGCAGATAGGTCTCGCGCCCGGTGTTGTAGTGCCGCGTCTGATAGTTGCGGCTGGCCAGGAACACCGCCCACCACGAACCGTCCGGGCCTTCGACCAGGTCGGCATGGCCGGCATTGGTGATCGGTAGCGGTCGGTCGTCGGGCAGCTCGCGCTGGGTCAGGATCGGATTGCCCGCGTAGGGGTCATACGGGCCCCACACGGTGCGGCTGCGCAGCACCACCTGGGAGTGCTGCGGCCCGGTGCCGCCTTCGGCATCGGACAGGTAATACCAGCCCTGGCGCTTGTAGATGTGGGGTCCTTCGATCCAGATCGGGTTCTTCGCCGGCTCCACGCCCGCGTCGACCAGCACCCGGCGCGGCCCGACCGGCTTGAAGGCAGCCAGATCGATCTGCTGCATCCAGATGGCGCGGTGCCCGTCGTAGCGCGGCGGGCCGGGCGGTGCATCGTTGTTGACCAGGTACACCTTGCCGTCGTCATCGAAGAACAGTGATGGATCGATGCCATCGATGCCGGGCAGCCAGTGCGGATCGGACCACGGACCGGCCGGGTCGCGCGCGGTGGCAATGAAGTTGCCACCACTGTCGGTGGCCGTGGTCACCACGTAGAAGACCCCATCGTGGTATTCGATGGTGGGCGCGAAGATGCCGCGCGAGACGCTCAGCCCGTCGAAATCCAGCTGCGTGGCGCGGTCGATCACGTTGCCGATCTGCTTCCAGTGAACCAGGTCGGCACTCTCGAACACCGGAATGCCCGGGAAATAGGTGAAGCTGGAATTGACCAGGTAGAACCGGCCGTTCGCGCTCACGATGCTGGGATCGGCATGGAAGCCGGCCAGCACCGGATTGCGGTAGTGGCCGACCGGCAGCGGCGTGTCGAAGGCCGCGTCGTGGCCGCGGTATTCGAACCAGTCGAAGTACACCGGCGGTGCGTCCGGCGGCGCGCTGGCCGGGCTGGTTGCGGCCGACAGCAGGAGTGCCGCCGCCAGCAGGTGGCGCGCCATCGACCTCAGGCCGGCCCTGTCGCGGACCGGAGGGGACTGCTTGGACAACGTCATCATCGTCGCGTCTCGGCTTCGGCAATGGGAAGTTCGAACGGGCCTGCCGGTGCCCCGCTGCGGTCGCGTAGCGTGCACACCGGGCCATCGGCCCAGCAATAGCGGACATGCGTTGCGTGCGTCGACAGCGGGCCGCGCAGCAGGATCCGGCGCCCATCCAGTTCGGCGTCGCCGTAGTCGCAGTGGCGGGTATCACCCCTGGTCCCGCACAGTTCAAAACCAATCGGACGCAGCGCGCCGGTCGCGGTGAGCACGCCTTCGACATCCTCGAACGCAATGGCCACGCCAGCGGGCGTCCGCACGGCCGTTACCGCTCGCGGACCCGACGGCGCCACGTCCTGCTTGCCGTACACCACGTGGCGCGCCACGCGCGCCAGGCGGCGCCCGAGCTCCTGCTTGTTCGGCGGATGGATGTCGTAGGCGTCGCCGATGTCGATGGCAATGGCGAGCCCGCTCCGCGCATCCTCGGCGGCGACGCGCCGTTGCGCCTCACGCACCTGCGCCCAACCGCTGGCGGCGGGCACAACCGGCGGCTGGCCGTAGCCGGCCAGCTGCACCAGCAGCAGTGGCGTGCGCGCACCGAACTGCCGCCGCCAGTCCTCGCGCAGCGCACGCAACCGCATCGCATACGCCGCACCATCGCTGGTGTTCGATTCACCTTGATACCAGAGCATGCCGCGCAGCCCGAAGCCCCCGAGCGGTGCGATCATCCCGTTGTACAGCGTCGACAGCCCGGTGGCGGCCTGCCATGGCGCGAAAGGCGGCGCCTGCTGGCCCGCCGCCACCCGGTATTTCCAGAGGCCCTGCAGTGCCACGCGCTCGCCGTTGTCGAACTGCAGGCCGTATGCCGTTGAGGGGCCGGCCAGGCCGCCTTCGCCGTAGGTGTCCAGCACGTTGACCGCAATGCTGTTGGATCCCGCCTTCAACAGGCCACTCGGCAACGGATAGCGCCTCTGGCCGGCGCCGTACTGGCTGCCGACGGCGACCCCGTTCACCCAGGTCACGTCCACCTCGTCGGCCGATGCCAGCTCCAGGGTCGCGCCGCGTGCAGCCTGTTCAGCGCTCAGCACCACCTGCGTGCGATACCAGACCATGCCGTTGTAATCGGCAAGCGCGGGCTCGTTCCACCGCTCCCATGCGCCCAGTGTGGCCGGTGCGTGCGACCATGCGCGGTCATCGGTATCCGCGCGCCAAGGTGCGTCGCCCGGCAGCGCCCCTTCGCGCGTCTCCCACCAGTGCTGCCAGTGGCGGCCCCAGGCTGCGCGTGCCTCCAGCGGATCACGGGCAGAGCGCGCGAGAATATCGAGGGCCTCGTCCATGCCACCTTGCCCGCGCAGGGCATCGGTACTGGTCCAGGCCTCGATCCGCGAGCCGCCCCACGCTGCCTGGATCAGCCCCATCGGTACGGTAACCGTGCGCTGCAGTTCGCGGGCGAAATAGAAGCAGGCTGCAGAGAAACCGCGCACCGAATCGGGCGTTGCCCGCGTCCATCCAGGGTCACCCTTGAAGCTCTCCTGCGCCTGCACGGCCGCGTCCTTCGGCACGCTGAACAGCCGGATCCGTGGCAGCGTGGCCGAGGCGATCTCGCTGGCTGCGTTGAGCGAGCGCCAGACCGGCAGCTCCATGTTCGACTGCCCCGCGCACAACCAGACGTCGCCGACCAGAAGATCCCGCGCCGTCTCACGCCGGGTCCCGGCGGTTGCCTCGAGGGTGTACGGGCCGCCTGCGGCGATGGCGGGGAACATGGCCTGCCAGCGGCCTGCCCTATCGGCCTGTGTGGCCACCGCCTGGCCCGCGAAGGTGGCCGATACCGCCTGCCCAGGGCTTGCCTGGCCCCAGACGGTGATCGGCCGGTCGCGCTGCAGGACCGCATGGTCCTGGAACAGCGGGTGCAGCAAACCCGTCGTTTCGCCGGCCGCCACCGGTGCGGCAAGCCACGCCAGCACCATCAACGCCGCCGCGCGCGCGGACCATCCGAACCGGTTCATCGCCCATCTCCGGGTGCGAAAGGAAACTGCAACGCCTGGTAGTACGACAACGGCTGTGGCGGTGGCCGTTCTCCCGCCGGCAGCGGTCGGCCGCTGACTGACTGGAAGTACGCCACACTGGCATCGCGCCACCACTGCGCTTCCTCGCGCTGGATCTGCAGGAACGCCGCCACCTGCTGGTGCCGCTGCGGATCGATCCGATCGCGCAGGCCCGCCCAGGTCGCCTGCATCGACTGCACCTGGCGCACACCCCGCGAATAGCGCCCGACCAGTTCGTCCCACAGCGTCCTGCCCGAGCGCATGCGGCGGTCCCACGGCACGTGATGGAACCACAGCAGCAGCGACTCGGGCACCCGCGCCGGATCGCCATAAACCCCGGCAACCGGCGGGAAGTACTGCCCCACGGCGTTGCTTCCGCTTGCGCTGCGGTCAAAACCGATGCCGTTGCGGTCTGCACGGTGGTAGTAGACCGACGTCCAGTCCGCACGCGGGCCGCCGTCCACCCAGGGGCCGGGACCGTAGTGATGGCCGCGTGCCATCAGGTGGTGCAGGCCCAGCGGCGTCATGTAGTCCACTGCCGCCTCGCGCGAGTCCATCATCATCCGCACGATCGGGCCGGTCACCTGCGGGTCGGGCGAGAAGGTCAGCGCGGCCCAGTCCTCGGCAATGCCGCGCGCGGACTGCTGCGGATTCCATGCCAGTCGCCCGAACGCGTACCAGTTGGCCTGGTCGAAATGCGAGCCGCTCCAGGTGCGGTCTACGCCAATGTTCGCAACGCCGGCGATGCCGGTCAGTGCATGACCTTCCAACGAGCCGTCGATCACGCGGGCGACCGTGGAGCCCTCGCCACGTGCATGGGTGTCGGCCTGCAGCACTTCTTCGTAAAGCGTTCCCAGGTACACCAGGTGCGTCGCAAAACCCAGGTACTCCTTGGTGATCTGCAGTTCCATCATCAGCGGCGTGCGTGGCATGGCGCCGAACAGCGGATGGAACGGCTCGCGCGGCTGGAAGTCGATGGGACCGTTCTTCACCTGCACGATCACGTTGGGGCGGAAGGCACCGTCCAGCCCGACAAACTCGCTGTACGCCTGCTTGGCGCGATCTTCGGGAACCTGGTGCGAGTACACGAAGGCGCGCCACATCACTACGCCGTTGTAGGGCGCCAGTGCCTCGGCCAGCAGGTTGGCGCCGTCGGCATGGGAACGACCGTAATCCTGCGGGCCGGGTTGCCCCTCCGAATTCGCCTTGACCAGGAAACCGCCAAAATCCGGAATGCGCGCATGGATCTCATCGACCTTGTCGCGCCACCAGCGCCGCACAGCCGGATCCAGCGGATCAGCCGTTGCCAGGCCGCCAAGCTCGATGGGCGCACTGAAGCGCGCGCTCAGGTAGACCCGGATGCCATAGGGCCGGAACAGGTCGGCCAGCGCGGCGGCCTTGGCCAGATAGGCCGGCGACAGGCTCAGCGCACTGGCATTGACGTTGTTGAGGACGGTGCCGTTGATGCCGAGCGAGGCGTTGGCACGGGCGTAGTCGGTGTAGCGCGGCTCACGCCACTGCGGCAACGTCTGCCAGTCCCACAGCGAGCTGCCTGCATAGCCACGCTCGACGTAACGATCCAGGTTGTCCCAATGGTTGAGCACACGCAGTGCGACCTGCGGCGACTCACGCACATCCAGCGCCTGCAGTGGGGTGCCACGCTGCATCAGCCGCAGCAGATGGAACATGCCATACAGCACGCCGACATCCTGGCGTGCCGCCACAAGCAGCACGTCGCGCGCCTCGATCCGGACCCGCCGGATCAGGAACCCCTCGTTGCCCAACGTGGCGATCTCGTTGCCGTACGCGGCGACGAGTGTCGAAGATTGCGGCGTGCCCAGCACCAGGGCACGCTCGGTACTGATTGCCGTTCGCATTGGCGGCGCCGCTCCCAGCAATCCAGGGAGGCTGCGCGCAAGCTCGTCGCGGGTGGCGCGCTGCATTGGCGTGCGATCCGGGGCCACCACTTCGGCCAGTTGCCGCCGGTAATCGGCAGCGACCGTTGCGGCAACCGGCTGGTAGCGCATCCACAGCGCATAGCCATCCTCCGCCCGTGCCCCGCCAACACAGGCCAGCAGCACGAGCAGGGCCCACAGGTGCGTGCCGACAGCGCGCAACAACGGCGTTAACATGCGCCTTTGTAGACTACGTCCGGGCCCGGGGCAGCGCATCATCGTCCTTCGCACCCGCACGGCAGCGCCACCAAGAACAAAGGGATCGTGCATTGGACAAGCCGAAGAAATCGGTTCGCCGCAGAACCGCAGGCGTGACGATCGACGAGGTTGCGGCCCTTGCCGGCGTTTCGCCGATGACCGTGTCGCGGGTAATCAACCAGGGCAAGGTGCGCGACGTCACCCGCGAGCGCGTGCTGCGCGCCGTGCGTGAGCTGGGCTATACGCCCAATCTTGCCGCCAGTTCGCTGGCCGCTGCACAGCACACGCGCATTGCGCTGATCTACACCAACCCCAGCGGCGCCTACCTGCGCGAACTGCTGGTGGGCCTGCTGCGCGTCGCCTCCAGTTCCGCCATCCAGCTGGTCATCGACTACTGGGACAACCTGGATGCCGAATCCGAACGCAGGGCGGCGCGTGCGCTCGCCGGACGCGTCGACGGGGTGATCCTGCCGCCGCCGCTGTGCGAATCGCAGGCCGCCGTAAGCGAACTGGTCAAGGCTGGCATTCCGGTGGTGGCCATCGCATCGGGTCGCCTGAGCGAGGCCTTGTCCTGCGTCCGCATCGACGATTTCAGTGCGGGCAGGGAAATGACCGATCACCTGCTCCGGCAGGGACACACCCGCATCGGTTTCATCCGTGGGCGCGATGACCTGAGCGCAAGTGCGCTCCGCTACGACGGCTTCGTCACCGCCCTGCGCGAGGCCGGGCTGGCGGTGGAGCCCGGCCTGGTCCAGCACGGTGACTACACCTACCGGTCCGGCCTGGCCGCGGCCGAGAAGCTGCTGTCCCAGCGCCGGCCACCGACCGCGATTTTCGCCAGCAACGACGACATGGGCGCCGCCGCCATCTCCGTGGCGCATCGGCGCGGGCTGGAAGTGCCACGCGACCTGTCGGTGGTGGGTTTCGATGACACCTCGGCCGCCACCACCGTGTGGCCGGAACTGACCACGATCCACCAGCCCATCGCCTCGATGGCCAACGCGGCCATCGACATCCTGCTGCGCACCATCCGCCGTCCTGCGGGGGACGCAACGGTGCTGCGCGAACATGTGATGCCGCATCGGCTGATCGCACGCGGTTCGGTAGCCGCACCGCCCACGCGCCGGTAGCGAAGGCCCCGCCCTCATGCCTGCGCCTGCGCAGTAGGCGGCAGGGTGCCGGTCAGGCCGGCAGCAATCATGCGCCGCATCCAAGGGCGACCTCGGCTTCGTTCAGTGCGCCCAGCGCGACGCGTGACACGGAGATCGTCATCGCATCGGCCGTCACCACCGACCACGGTCGGTCGATCGCGTCCAGCTTTGCACCCGCCTTGGCCAGGCACTTCAGCGGCACGCCAACGCGCTTCCACTGGCCTTGTGGAAGCGCCGCCAGCGACGGCCCGATGGCGATGCGTGCCGAGCAGCCCACGCCGCAACCGACCGACAGCCACGCCTCACCCTCCGGCGCAGCGTCCACGCGCAGCGTGGTCAGCAGCATCAGGTCACCGTTGGATTCGCGCTGCAGGTCCAGCGCCGTGTGCGACTGCAGTGCAGCAACGGCCTCGCCCTTGCCCGACCAGGCCAGGCGTCGCCCATCCTCCTGCGCCAGATGATCCACGCCGGTGATCTTCAGCCGATCATCGGGCAATGCGTCCGGCACGCGGGTCACGGTCAGGCCCTGGCCTGCGCCCTGCTCAAGGCGCAGCGCCATGCCGGGGCCTGCATCACCGCGCGCGAAGAACACGCCGGTCGCACCCTCGTTGCCGGTCACACCCGATGCCTCCGGCAGCGCGGCCAGGTCGCCGTTGTCGGCGTAGGTCAGGCCGAAGCCGAACGCAAACAACGGATCGTAGTCCTTCTGGCCGACGTTGTTGGCGTACTGGGTGGCGGTGCGCGGCCAGCTGAAACTGAGCTTGCCCTTGAAATCGTGCTGCACCCGGCCATCGCTCCCGCGCAGCAGTACATCGGCAATGCCGGCGCCTTCCGAGCCCGGCAGCCACGCGGCCACGAAGGCATCGGCGGCATTGATTTCCCGGTTCACCCAGAGCGGCCGCCCGCTCAGGAAGACCGCGACGACCGGTATGCCATCGGCCTTGAGCCGCTTGAGCAGCGCCAGATCCGTTTCGTTGCCCGGCTTGTAGGCCAAGGTGGGTCGGTCCCCCTGGAACTCGGCATAGGGGTCTTCGCCAAACACCACCACTGCCACGTCGGGTTTCACTGCATAGCGACCGTCAACGGCAAGCACGGCTTCACCACCGGCCGCCCTGGCCTGGCGCGCGATGCCCTCGTAGATGGAGTCTGCATTGGGGAAGTCCTTGCGCGTGGTGCCGGTGCCCTGCCAGTTGAGCGTCCAGCCACCGGCCTGCTTGCCGACATCGTTGGCGCCGTCGCCGGCCACGAGGATCCGCTGCTTCGGCGACAGCGGCAGGACGCCGTTCTGGTTCTTCAGCAGGACCAGCGATTCGCGCACGGCCTGCCGGGCCACCGCGCGATGTGCCGGCGCGCCGATCAGTGCGAACTGGCCGCCAACGGCCCGCGTGGACGGCCTGCCGGCCTCGAACAACCCCAGGCGGAACTTGACCCGCAGGATCCGGCGCACCGCATCGTCCAGGCGCTGCGGCGTTATCCGGCCGTCCTTCACCGCAGCCAGCGTCGTCTCGTAGAAGCCTTTCCAGCTGTCCGAGGCCATCGCCATGTCCAGGCCAGCGTTGATCGTGGCCGGGCAGTCCGTGGTGGTGCAGCCCTTGACCTGGCCATGACCATTCCAGTCGCCCACCACGAAGCCACCGAAGTTCATGCGTCCCTTGAGCACATCGGTGAGGTAGTGCCGGTGCCCGTGCATCTTTTCACCGTTGACGCTGTTGAACGATGCCATCGCGGTCTGCGCGCCGGCGGCGATGGCCGGCGGGTATCCGGCGGCGTGGATGCGCACCAGGTCCGGCTCACTGATGCGGGTGTCGCCCTGGTCCTTGCCGTCGGTGGTCCCGCCATCACCGAGAAAGTGCTTCACCGAGGCGATCACATGGCGGCCATCGAGGAACTCCGGTGTTCCCACCCTGCCCTGCAATCCCTCCACCATGGCGCCGGCATAGCTGGCCACCACCACGGGCGATTCCGAGTAGCCCTCGTAGCTGCGGCCCCAGCGATCATCCTGGGGTACCGCAACGGTCGGTGCGAACGTCCACTCCATGCCGGTGACGCGGGTTTCCAGCGCGGTGATGCCACCGATCTGCCGCAGCAGCTCCGGATTGCGCGTGGCGCCCAGCCCGATGTTGTGCGGGAACAACGTGGCGCCAATGATGTTGCTCTGCCCGTGCACGGCATCAATGCCGAACAGCAGCGGAATGGCCTTGCCGCCTTTCGACGTGTCCATGGAGGCGTCGTAGAAGGCGTCTGCCAGCGCCAGCCACTCGGCTGGCGACGCATCGTAGCGGCCACCGGGGTCGGAATTGCCACCGGCCAGGATCGAACCAAGGCGGTAGCGCCGCACGTCATCGGGGGTGAGGCTGGCAATGTCGCCCTGCACGAGCTGGCCGACCTTTTCCTCCACCGTCATGCCGGCCATCAGGTCGGTGATCCGCTTCTCCAGCGCAGGATCCGCGGCCAGTGGCCAGGTGACCTGCGGCCACGGGTCGCTGGCGGCTCCCGCAGTGGCGGCGGGCCGGTCCTGGCCGTGGCAGCCCAGCAACGCCAGCGTCAGCACGGCGACCAGCACGCCGCTGCGGGATACGGAGGTCTGCGATGTCATGGCGCTCATCCTTCCATCTGCTCCAGTTCCTTGCCCTTGGTCTCGTGCACATGCCGGACCACGAAAATCACCGAGATGATCGCCGCCACCAGGTAGATGCCGTAGGTGGCCGCCAGCCCTGCCGCGGCCAGCAGCATCGGGAACGTCACCGTGACCACGAAGTTGGAGGTCCATTGCGCTGCGCCGGCGACCGCCAGTGCCGAACCGCGGATCTGGTTCGGGAACATCTCGCCCAGCATCACCCACATCACCGGCCCCCACGACAGGTTGAAGAACACGACATAGGCATTGGCCGCCACCAGCGCCAGCGTGCCCATGCGCCCGGGTAGCTGCAGATGCCCGTCGGCCAGTGAACCACTTGCAAACGCGACCACCACCAGTGCAAGCGACAGCGACATCCCGGCCGAGCCGAACCACAGCAGGGGCTTGCGGCCGATCCGGTCGATCAGCAGCACCGTGACCACGCAGGCACCGATGCTCAGCGCGCCGGACAGCACGTTGATCAGCAGCGCGTCGTTTTCGGAAAAGCCGACCGCCTGCCACAGCACGGCGCCGTAATAGAACACCACGTTGATGCCGACCAGCTGCTGGAAGCAGGCCAGTCCGACGCCGACCCACACAATCGGGCGGATCCGCCCGGTTGCCCGGCTCTTCAGATCGGACAGGCGCGGGCGATGGTGGTCGTTGGACAGCGAGGCATCGATCTCTTCGAGCGTGGCGCGGGCCTTGTCGTTGCCGAGCAGCCGGGTCAGCACGCGCAGCGCGTCGTCCTTGCGCCGCTTCACCACCAGGTAGCGCGGGCTCTCAGGAATGGTCAGCAACAGCAGCAGGAACACCAGCGATGGCGCGGCCTGCATCCAGAACATCCAGCGCCAGGCAGCCTGCCCGGCCCACAGCGGCTCGGTCGACGCGCCCGCTGCGGCCGCCAGCAGGTAGTTGGACAGGAAGGCAGCGGTGAGCCCGGTGATGATCGCGATCTGCTGCACCGTGGCCAGGCGGCCGCGATAGCGGGCCGGAGCGACCTCGGCAATGTAGGCCGGCGAGATCACGCTCGCCGCGCCTACCGCGAACCCACCCACCACCCGCGCCGCAATGAACCAGCCCGACGCCGCCGCCGCCCCGGCACCGAGTGCCGACAGCAGGAACATCACCGCCGACAGGATCAGCACGTTGCGACGGCCGAGGCGGTCGGCCAGGCGGCCGGCACTGAACGCGCCCACCGCACAGCCCAGCAGCATCGACGCGATCTCGAACCCCTGCATCCATTCACCGGACCGGAACGCCTGGTGCAGGCCGTCCTGGGTGCCGTTGATCACGCCGCTGTCGAAGCCGAACAGAAAACCGCCAATCGTCGCTACCACGCTGATCAGTACGATCAGCCGGGTGTTCTCACCGCTGCCTGCTGCCTGGTTCATTCCCGTCCCCTTGAGTGCACCGTTGCCGCGCTCAGCGCAGCAGGTACTGGTTGAGCAGGTTTTCGTAACGCTCCTGCTTGCCGCTGGCCTGGTGCGGTTCGCCGAGGCGGGCGGCCAGGCCCGCCAGGTCCGGCAGGCTGAGCGCGCCACGCTCGAACTCCTGGCCGGCGCCGCTGTCGAAACTCGCGTAGCGCTCCTTGCGCCATTGCTCCCAGGGCGACTCGGTCAGCAGTGCATGGGCAACCTCCAGCCCGCGTGCGAACGCATCCATGCCGCCAATATGGGCAATGAACAGATCCTCAAGGTCGGTCGACTCACGGCGCACTTTGGCATCGAAGTTCAACCCGCCCTCCAGCCCGCCCTGGCGCAGCACGACCAGCATCGCACCCACCGTGTCGTACAGATCGCTGGGGAACTGGTCGGTGTCCCAGCCGTTCTGCGCGTTGCCGCGGTTGGCATCGATGCTGCCGAGCAGGCCATGGTCGGACGCAACCTGCAGGTCGTGCTCGAAGGTGTGCCCGGACAACGTGGCGTGGTTGGCTTCGATGTTGAGCTTGAAGTCCTTGTCCAGCCCATGCTCCTTCAGGAAGCCCACCACCGTGGCACTGTCGAAGTCATACTGGTGCTTCATCGGCTCCATCGGCTTGGGCTCGATCAGGAAGTTGCCCTTCAGGCCGATGCTGCGGCCGTAGTCGCGGGCCATGGTGAGGAAGCGCGCGAAATGTTCGATCTCGCGCTTCATCTGGGTATTGGCCAGCGACGCATAACCTTCGCGTCCGCCCCAGAACACGTAGTGCTCGCCGCCGAGTTCGACCGTGGCCTCCAGCGCGGCCTTGACCTGCACCGCTGCGCGCGCGACCACCGCGAAGTCGGGGTTGGTCGATGCGCCGTTCATGTAACGCGGGTGCGAGAACAGGTTGGCCGTGCCCCACAGCAGCCTGACGCCGGTGGCCTCCTGGCGCGCCTTGGCCAGGGCCACCATGTGCGAGAGGTTCTTCTGGTACTGGCCGATGTCGTCGGCATCCGGCGCCAGGTCGATATCGTGGAAGCACCAGTACGGCACGCCCAGCTTGGTGAAGAACTCGAACGCCGCGTCCACCTTCGCTTCGGCCGTGGCCAGTGGCGAGGCTGCCTCCCACGGGAACTGCCGGGTACCCGGGCCGAACGGATCGTGCCCGGCATTGCAGAAGGTGTGCCAGTAGCACACGGCGAAGCGCAGATGCTCCTGCATGGTCTTGCCACCGATGACCCGGTTTGCATCGTAGACCTTGAAGGCAAGCGGATTGTCCGAGCCCTTGCCCTCGAACGGAATGCGGCCGACGCCGGGGAAGTACTCCTTGGCGCCGATGAAGGGCTGCGTGCTCATGGTGCGTGCTCCTGTCGTTGTACGGGGTGTCGTGGAGGAGCCATCAGCCGCGCTGCAGCGGCGTGATGGCATCAAGATGGCTGAGGAAGCGTGCGTAGGCCCGTGCATAGGCAGCGCTGCGATCCGGATCCGGCCGTGCGGACTGCGCGGGATCGACGGTGACGTGGCGCGCGGTGATGTCGCTGATCGAGGCGGCGTCTCCCTGCGCCCGGGCGAGCGCCCACAGCGCCTGCAGTGCCGCACCAAACGCCGCGCCTTCGGCCTGCACCGGGACGTCCACCGGCAGGCCGAACACATCAGCCACCAGCTGACGCCAGGCCGCGCTGTTGCTGCCGCCGCCGGTGAGCACGATGCGATCGAACTGCATGCCCGCGCGGACGAAGGCGTCGTAGCCGTACTTCAGGCTGTAGGTCGCGCCCTCCATGGCGGCGCGGTAGAGGTGCGCCGGGGTGAAATTGGCGATGTCCAGGCCTGCCAGCACGCCCTTGCCGAGCGGCAGGTCGGGGGTACGTTCGCCATTGAGGAACGGCAGCATCACCAGCCCCCCTGCGCCCGGCGGCGTCGCGTGGAGGTGCGCATCGCCGTCGCGGGTGCTGAAACCGAAGGCGCTGGCCGCGCGTTCGGTGGCCACGGTGCAGTTCATGGTGCAGATCAGCGGCAGCCAGCCACCGGTGGACGAGCAGAACGCCGCCCACGCGCCGTCCGGATCGATCATTGGCGAGCCGGAATACGCAAACAGCGTTCCGGAGGTTCCCAGGCTCATCGCCAGCCGCCCTTCCGTGACGCAGCCGGTGCCGATTGCCGCCATCATGTTGTCGCCGCCACCAACGGCAATCTTCACGGCCGCCGGCAGCCCCAACTCGGCCGCTGCCTTCGGCGCGATATCGAACAGGGCATCGGGTGCTGCGATCGGCGGCAGGCAGGCGGCAAGATCACGATCAGGATCGGTGGCGCGCAGCAGTTCCTGCGACCAGGTGCGTGTGCGCACGTCCAGCCAGCCGGTTCCGGACGCATCGCCAAGCTCGCAGAACCGCTGCCCGGTCAACACGAAATTCAGGTAGTCGTGGGGCAGCAGGATGGTCGCCAGCCGCGCATAGGCGTCGGCACGGCGGATCCGGGTCCAGGGCAGCTTGGACGCTGTGTAGCCGGCCAGGATCGGATTGCCCGCCAGCGCGATGGTCCGTTGGAACCCGCCCACGGCGTCCATGATCTGGATGCATTCGGCCGAGGTGCTGGTGTCGCACCACAGCTTGGCCGGCGCCAGTACCTCGCCAGCATCATCAACCGGCACGAACCCATGCTGCTGCCCCGATACCGCCAGTGCGACGATGCGAGCGCGCAGCGAGGGGTCGATCCTGGCAAAGCAGTCGCGCAGGGCCGACACCCAGTCGGCAGGCGCCTGTTCACGGCTGCCGTCGGCACCGCTGTCCAGCGCGAGCGGCACGCTGGCCGAGGCCACCACCGCCTGCGTCCGCGGGTCATAGACCAGCACCTTCAGGCTCTGCGTCCCTGCATCGATCCCTGCAACCAGACCCATCGAAACCGCCTCCGATCAAAAAGGTAGCGCTAACATTCCGTGGACTCAAAAAGGGGGCGTGGTGTCCGGCCCCCTCGTTGCCACCGCGCGCGTCATCGCCAGCGGTGTTGCCGCACTGTAACCAGCTGCAGCGGAAAAAGCGTGCTGCAACGCAAAACCCTGCTACGCGCTTGCTGCCGTCGAACGCCACACGTCCACGCCGGACCTGCAGTACTGCGCGATGAACTCCGCCTGCGCCGGCATCTGCGCGGCAGCCTGCTGCACGGGCTGCTGGATACCCTTCAACAGGGTGCGCAGATCGGCGTCGCTCACGGCCCGCGCCAGCGGGTGGGCGGGACCGGGTGCGATGCCCTGCCCGAGCAGCACGCTGGTCCAGGATTCCACGCGGAAAACCTCGCCGGGGTCCTGCCACGCATGTGCACGCTCGCGCCACGCGCTCAGCCGCTGCTGCAGCGATTCGGGCACGCGCATTTCGCGACACGCCTTCCACATCGGTTCGGTGCGCTGCGTTGCGTGGTAGTGCAGGATGATGAAGTCGCGCACGTGCTCCATTTCCTGGCGGCTGACATCGTTGTACAGCTTCACCAGCGACGCACTGATGCCGTCGAACGGGAACAGCTGGATCAGGCGCACTACCGCGCTGATCGTCAGATGGATGCTGGTCGACTCCAGCGGTTCGATGAAGCCGCTGGCCAGCCCGAGCGACACCACGTTCCTGTTCCAGGCCTTCAGCCGGCGCCCGCTGCGGAACGGCACCTTCCATGGATCGCGCAAGGGTGGAGCCCCGGCATCGCGCAGCAGCTTCGCTGCGGCCTCGTCATCGGACAGGTGGCGGCTGTCATACACCAGCCCGCAGCCAACGCGGTGCTGCAGCGCGATGTGCCAGCGCCACCCCGCTTCGTGGGCGATCGCCCGGGTATAGGGCACCGGCGGCGCCACCGCTTCGGTCTGCACCGCCACGGCACGGTCGCACGGCAGCCATTCGTGCCAGTCCTCGTAGCCGGTGCCCAGCGTCTGCTCGATCAGCAGGCCACGGAAGCCGGTGCAGTCGATGAACAGGTCGCCCTCGATCACCTGGCCGTCGTCCAGTACCAGCGCCTGCACCGAACCGTCGTGCGCGTGCTGCCTGACCTGGGCGATCCTGCCTTCGATCCGGTGCAGGCCGTGGGCCTCGGCCCTGCGGCGCAGGAACCGCGCATACAGGCTGGCATCGAAATGATACGCATAGCTGGCCTGCGGCTGGGTATGCAGCGAGAAGCGGTCGCCATGCGATGCGATGCTCTCCAGGCTGAAGTCGCCCAGCTCCGAGGGCATGCCGCGGCGCAGGCTGTCCAGCCAGAAGTGATGGAAGGGTGCCGCCCAGGTGCCGTGGCCGATGGTGCCGAACGGATGGAAGAAGCGATCCCCCGGCAGGCGCCAGTTCTCGAACGAGATCGACAGCTTGAAGGTGCCGGCCACCGCGCGCAGGAACTCCTGCTCGTCGATTTGCAGGAAGCGATGGAAGGTGCGGATCGGCGGCACGGTGGACTCACCGACGCCGACCGTGCCGATCTGCTCGGACTCGACCAGCGTGATCTGCAGCTCGTCACGGAACTGATGCGCCAGCGCGCAGCCGGCCAGCCATCCCGCCGTACCGCCACCGGCAATGACCACCTTGCGGATGCGCCCTGCAGGCGTGCTCTGGGTATCCAACACGGTGCCCTCTCTCAACGGTTGAGCCTGCCCAGCAGCATCGCGCGCATGCGGCGGGCGCGCTGCTCGTCGAACGGTGCCAGATCCCCGCGCGCCGTCTCAGGCAGGTGCTGACCGGCGCGCTCGCCGGGGCCGAATACGTAGTAACGGAAGAGCCCTTCCCAGGCCTGCTTCTCACGCGCTGGCAGGTCGCGCACGGACCACATCGCGTGCTGCAGCGCCGCCAGCGGCGACCCCAGCCAGGCCGGCGAGCTTCGCCACCAGTAGTTCACCAGCACGTTGAACGGTTCCAGGCTGCGTACATGGTGCCACCACATGCTGGGAATGAAGATCGCATCGCCGGGCCCAAGTACCGCCCTGCGTGCATGCGCCAGCGCCTCGCGGAAGCGTGGATGCCGCTCGTAGTCGGGCTCTTCGAAGTCCACCACGCTCACTACCTGCCCCCCCGGCGTGGGTTCGAGCGGGCCCGGATAGAGGTTGTCGACCTGGGCGGGCGGGAACAGCGTGAACTCGCGCTGCCCCACCGCGCAGCAGGCGAGGTTGTCGGGTGTGTCGAAATGGCACGAGGCCGTCACCCGGTTGCCGATCCAGATGCTGGCGGTGGCGTCGATGCCCTGCTTCGCCAGCCCGGCATCGTTGGCCTGCGCGAATGCCGGCAGCAGTGCCCGCGTGATCGGCAGCGAGGCCACGTAATAGGTTGGCGGCCGCGGCGCATGCAGCGTCGCGGCGATCTCTTCCAGCACCTGGGCGAGTACACCGCGCCGCACTTCGAAGTTCAGCCGGGTGAAGTCCGCGCTGTAGAACGGGCGGCCCGCGATCTCGGCGCCGCCGAACGAGTACTGGATGGGCGCACCCGCATCGACGCTGCACAGGTACGCCATCGCGTCACGCACGCCGCCCAGTCCGGCCTGGACCAGTGGCCAACCGCTGGCGATGCCGCGCAGTACGACCGGCTCACCGGCCTCCACCAGGGCGGCCAATGGCAAGGCAGCAGGATCGATGCCTTCCAGGCTCCGTATCGGCAGGCGGGCTTGCACCGGTCAGTTCCTGACCGCCTGCGCGGTGCCGTCCTGGACGCGGAGACGGCGCTGCTTCTCGGCGATCAGGCGGCGCATGTTATGCAGCGAGGCAAGCATCAGGTACGCACCTTCCAGGTAACCGGCGCGGTTCAACGCCGCCAGGCGTGAACTGTCCAGCGCCGCCAGTCGCTCGCGGTCGATGCCGTGCAATCCGCTCACGCCCACGCGGTGATGCGGCGCGAGCTGCACATCAAGCGTGACCGGCTGGATGAGGCCACAGTCGTCGAGCATCGTGAACATGCCGGCCGTGAAGGCACTGCCCTCGTGGATGCCGCGCAGCACGCCAGCGATGTGGTCCAGGTAAGGCGTGTTTCCACCCTGCGGCAGGAACACCGGCTCACCGGCGCCGGAGGTGACACGCGGATGGTCCAGGTCGACGTGCATCACCGCGTCCTGGGTGAGCAGGCCGTCCACGTAGTGCTCCTGGAATCCGATCAGGAACGGCCCTTTTGCGGCCGCGCCGGGCAGGTAGGAGGCATTCCAGCGTCCGTCCTGCAGGTACAGGTTCTCGTGCTGCTCGAAACCCAGCAGGGCCACGGACTGCCACGCCCCGGTCCCGGCCTCCCGGCGCAGGAAGATCGGATACTCGCGCTGCAGCTCGGCGAACTCGCTGGGATAGGCCGGCACCATGCCCACCGCATCGCCGAACTGCGGCCCGAATCCGGTGGCGACCTTCAGGTCCCGATGCGCGATGTTGTTGAGCATTTCATAGCGGGCCATCAGGGTATCCAGTCCAGTGCGGGGTGGCTGGTCAGCAGGGTAGCGCAGGCGCGCGACAGGTGCGGCGACACCGTCCCGGCACGGCACCGCTGGCGGGCAGCGGTGCCGTGCCGGACGCATCGGCAACCAGGCTCAGAACTTGTAACGGACGCCCAGCATGTAGCGCGGGCTCTGGTCGGCCAGCTTGACGATCATCTGCGAGGTGCGCGAGCGCCACCGCACATCCTCGCCGGTCAGGTTGATCGCCTCCAGGCTGAAGGACCAGTGGTCATCCAGCGCGTAGTTGACGCTGAGATCCCACTGCTCGTACGGCTCCACATAGTACGGATTGCGGCTGGAGCCCTGGTTGGCCAGGATCAGGTACTGGTCGCGCCAGTTCCATGCCAGGCGCACCGACCACCCGTACTTCTCGTACATCAGCATGGCGTTGGCAGTGTCGCTCAGGCCGGTGAGCGAGAACTGGTCGATACCCGGATCGCCGCCATTGTTGTAGCCGACATCACCTTTGACCACGGTGTAGTTGGCCAGCACGCCGAAGCCGGTGTCACCGAAGAAGTACTGGCCGCCCAGTTCCCAGCCATGCAGCTTGGACTTGTTCTGGTTGATCGGGCGATTGACGTTGAACTGGTACAGCGGGTCGTTGGCCTGCCCATACAGATCGTAGGCCGCTTCGGTGGCCAGCACCTGCGCATCGGTGCCGTTGTAGGCGCCCAGGCCGGCAGGATTGTTGCGCAGCAGCGCCAGTGCGGTGAACAGCGAGGTGTCGTTGGCCGAGCAGGCGGCGGCATTGGCCGGCCCGACCTGGGCCACGCAGGCGCCGCTGGTCAGGAAGTCCAACGCCGCCCGCGCATCCGGCCCGGAGGTCGGGTCGGTGAGCCCGTACAGGCTTTCCTGGACGACCGTGTTGCCGATGAAGTTGCTGACCGACTTGTTCCAGTAGGTCAATGACACATAGCTGGCATCGGCGAAGTACCACTCCAGCCCCAGGTCGAGGTTGTCCGATTCCAGCGGCTTCAGGCTCGGGTTCTGCGAATTGCCGCTGGCGCGCGACGACGGATCGATCAGCACCGAGCCGAACGGCTGCTGGGCACCGGGCCCTGCATACAGGTTGCCGTACGGCGCGCGGGCGATGCTCTTGCCGAACGAAACGCGGCCCTTCAGTTCCTCGGTGAGGTCGATGCTGAAATCAAGGTTGGGCAGGATGTAGCTGTACCGCGCCTTCTCGGTGAAGGGCTGCTGCTCGTCGGACAGCACGATGCGGAAATCGTTGTTGGCCTGCCACTCGATGGACTCGGGAACGGCAATGACCGAGGTCGACACCACGTCGGTGGTTTCATAGCGCACGCCCAGGCGGGTATTGGTGCGCATGCCGCCCAGCTCCCCGTCCAGCTCCACCTGGAAGTACGCCGCCTTGGTCTTCTCTTCCACGAAGTTGTCGGCCGCGCGTTGCGGATCCACGCCCAGGCCGACGCCGTACTCGCGCGACGCCCATTGCGCGAGCTGCCCGGCATTGCCGCGCCAGGCCGGCCAGCTGTTGGCACTGTAGTCATCGAACAGGCCGACGATGCTGACCGGCTGCAGCAGGTCCATCAGGCCGGCGGCAGTATCCCGGTCCACGTTGGCCACGCCCCAGTCGCCCAGTGTCGAATAGGCCTCGGCGGCCTGGATGCGGTGGGTGGTGGACTTGTTCGTATCCACGCCGAACTGGAAGCGGCCGTGGTCGAAGTTCCATTCGCCGTCGACACGCGCCTGCTTGATCTTGCTGATCTGGGTCTGCGCGTTGACGCGCAGCACCTGGGTGCCGATCTCGCCTTCCTGGAAGCCCGGGTTGACCACGCCATTGGTCCCGGCAATCGCATCGGCAGTACTGGGATACCAGACCTGGGTGCCGACCGGCAGGCCATTGTTGAAGTTCAACTCCTGTACCCAGGAGCCACCGCAATGCGGGCCACGGGTGCAGTTGTTGGTGCCGGCAATGCTCATGAAGATGGAGCCGCCGCCGGTCAGTGGGTCATTGGGGCGGCTTTCATTCTTCGAATTGTGCGCATCGAAGCTGAGCTTGAAACGGTCGCTGACATTCCAGACCGCGTTGAAGCCCAGCGAGCCCAGCTTGTACTCCTGCATGCTGCGCTGCTGTTCCAGCCCGAAGTCCTTGGTGCCGGCGATCTCGCGGATGTAGACCGGGGTGGCGACCGCACCGGAGGTGTCGAACTGGACATTGGTGTAGTTGCTGTTCTGCAGCCACATGCCCTGCTCGCCACGATTCTCGGTGATCTCGTTGGTCGAGTAGGTGTAATCCATCGTCAGGGTCAGGCTGTCCGTCGGTGCGAACTGCAGCACGGCCTGCCCATTGACTCGCTCGCGCTCGAATTCGGAGAACGCGTAGCGCAGGTCGTTGGGCCGCGCATAGAGCTGGCCGACGGCCGGGGCGTTCACCACGGTCGGGTTGCCCGGCATCGACCCCGTCCAGGGCTGCACGTTCCAGTAGTTCTCCGTGGCCTGCACCGAGCCGCCCTTGCGCTTCTGCTGGCTCGCGCTGAGGCTGACGCCAAAGGTCTTTTCCGGATTGCTGTAACTGAAGATGCCCGACAGCTCCGGCGTCAGGTCGTTGTCGAACGGCTGGCTCTGGTCGGAGACCAGCTTTGCCCCGGCATTGGCCACGATGCCGGCGTGGTCGAGCGGGCGAGAGGTCAGGATGTTGATCGTCGCGCCGATGCCACCGCTGGGCACCTGTGCCTGGCTGGTCTTGTAGACCTCGATGCCATTGATGGCCTCGGCGGCCAGCTGCGCGAAATTGAAGGCGCGAGTGCCGCCGTCGACACCGCCGATGGCCACCTGCCCGGAGGCACCGAATGCATCGGCGCCGGGCATCTGGCGACCATTGAGCGTGACCATGTTGAACTGCGGCCCAAAGCCACGCGCGGTCACCTGCGCGCCCTCGCCGTCACGGCGCTCGATGGAGATGCCGGTGATGCGCTGCAACGACTCGGCAAGATTGGTATCGGGGAACTTGCCGATGTCCTCGGCGCTGATCGCGTCGACCACGCCCGCCGAGTCGCGCTTGATGTCCATGGCCTGGCTCAGGCTGTTGCGTATGCCCGTGACCTGCACTGCATCGAGCTGGGTGGGCTGCGACTGGCTCTGCGGCTGCTGCCCGGTTGCCGTTGCTGCGTCCTGCGCAAACGCAGGATTGATGACCAGGGCGCCACCCACGAAGGTGAACATGGCCCGGGACCGGAACTTCGCCAACGCGCGGCTCATGAACCGGACCTCGGGCCCGGGGTGCCACGGAAACTGCAAGTGCTCATGAAAGTCCCCTCTGACATACGATCGAATGGATGTACCGCCCCCTCCCAGGGGCACGCACGGGCGTGGCCCGCATTCCAAACCGAACAGCACGGCTGCTGGAGCACGCCGCGACTTACACTTGCTTTTCAAGCCTGCCAGGACAAACACGCGGCAAAGAAGGCAGCCCCTGGACCCTGGATCCCCGTCCGACTGGTAGCGCTACCATCGCGTTGCAGCGGAGAGTAATCACCCGGGTTCGCGCTTGTCACCATGCAGCGCAGCAAATCGGCAGCGCGCGTAGCGGCGCTGGAATCACCCCGCTACTGATGACCGGGCTGCTGCTGCATCCGGTCACCGCTCTCCCGCCGCAGGAAAGATGCCCGCGCCTGCGGGTCATCCAGAAAGGAACGCACCGTGAACGCTCTCCAGCGCATCGCCGCCGCAGTCGGCTCGCCGTACTCGTTCCGTCCGGCTCCGCCGTTTTCGCGGCCAACGCCGTGATCGTGGACGGAGCAGATGAGCCGCTCACCGTGGTGCTACGCAGGGGCTACCACTCCGGTCCCAGCAGCTTCATCACTTCGACCTCCAGTTTCTGCGCGGCCTCGTCCTGGGAGGCGACCTTGATGCACAGCCCCGACTGCGCCGGCCCGGGCATCAGCTGGTATCGGTTGATGGTGCCGCCCCCGTCGCCGTCCAGCGCCACGCGCGCCAGCACCGTGCGCCCATTGGCGTGGAAGGTCCAGTCCTGGTAATCAAACATGCTTCAGTATCCCGTCGGCCAAGGGGTCATCCCACCTTAGGCGGCACGACAGTGAAGAAGGCTCCAGGAAGTTGTTCAGAGCGCGTGGACATGATGATGGCAGCACCTACTGCAGTGCCCGCGCCAATTGCAGGACATCGGCGAAGAAGGACGCGTAGTCGTCCTGTGGGGCGCGGTGGCTCTCGCGCCGATGGATCAGGCGCACTGCGACGACGCGTTGTTCCGGAACGATGATCAGGTATTGGCCCAGGTAGCCGTTGGCGGCAAAGCCGACGACCGGTCCCCGTGTGATGTCGTAGAGATCGGCGAGCTTCAGGCCGCGCGCGGTGATCTGGCTGGCGTAACGTTGCGGCCCGTCTGCGCCCAACCGTTCGGTGAGGAATGCGATCAACTGCCCCCGGCTGTCGAACGTGCGCCCCGCGCTGGCCTGCACGGCGCGGCGCACGTCATCGTCAACGCCGTGCCCGGCCAGCAGGTCATCCAGCCGGGGTTTGAGCTGATAGCGTTCCCACGCTGGTATCCGCCACCACAACAGGCCCACCTCAGGCGAGCGGGCACTTTCAGCAGTGATCAATGCCACTGACCGTTCACTCAACAGTCGTTTGCCATCCGGCGCCACGCCTCCATCCAGCAACAGTTGCCCGATGGCGGCAAGATCGGCGGCACGCAGGGACAGGCCCGCCATTCCCAGCGGAGTGCCTGCCTCATCCTTCATCCAGGTGTGGTGGGCAATGCCCAGCGGCTTGAACAGGCGCGCATCCAGGTAGGCATCCAGCGGCTCGCCCGCCAGGCGCTCGACAATGCCGGGCAGCAGGTTGGTGGCCTTGTTGTTGTAGGAAAACACGGCGCCCGGGTCGTCACTCAGCTCGGCTGCCAGTGCCAGTTTGACCAGGTCCGGGGCCCCTTCCAGTTCGGCGCCCGCGTTGGCCACGTTCTGCAGGCCGGAGGTGTGGTCCAGCAGCATGCGCACGGTGATGCGGCTCTTCCTGCCCTGTTTCCATTCCGGATAGATCTGGCTGACCGGTACGTCGATCGAAGCCAGCTTGCCTTCGTCCAGCAGCAACGCAATGCCCAGCGCGACGACGGACTTGGTTGCCGACATCAGGTGCACGGATTCCTGCGCGGGGGCGGGCTTCAGCTCAAGCAGCGTGTCCCGGTCATGCATCACGAGCAACGCATCGGAATGCGAAGCACGCGCGTTGCGCTCGATCGTGGCGAGGGCGTCGGCAGGCGGCGTCGCATGGGTGGGCCCCGCGATGCCGATCACGAGGGCCAGGGCGCAGGACAACCAGCAGGACGTTGGCATTGCGTTCTCTTCCAGTGAGTGTGCGTGCAGTGTGACTACACATGTAGTCACACCGCAGTGCCTGAAGTCATGCCGCGCTTGATTGCCTATCCGCACCGGACACCGGGTTCGTCACCAACGCGCCCGGCCCCCAGCAGTCGCCATGCCAGTGCGCACGGTATGATGCGGCGATCCCGGAACCTGCGATGATTGCAGCGGCCGCCCATCCGCTGATCGCGTGCGCCAGGAGCACCTGCGCCGGGGTCGCTGCCGGTGCCGCTGAAGCCCCCACTCCATGCTCGCCCCCCATTCCCCCCTCGTGATCTGGGCAGCGGTCGCCGTTGCCACCATCGGCCTGCTGTTCCGTCCCTTCCGCATCCCCGAGTATGTGTGGGCGCTGGGTGCTGCCGCCCTGTTGCCGCTGCTGGGCGCGGTATCGCTGCAGACCGCATGGGGCGCGGTAGCCGAAGGCCGCGACGTCTACCTGTTCCTGGTCGGCATGATGGTGCTGGCCGAACTGGCGCGGCGCGAAGGCCTGTTCGATTGGCTGGCGTTGTACGCGGTGCGGCATGCGGGCGGATCGGGGCGACGCCTGTTCGACCTGGTGTTCCTGGTCGGCACGCTGGTGACGGTGTTCCTGTCCAACGATGCAACGGCCGTGGTGCTGACACCGGCGGTCTACGCGGCCTGCAAGGCGGCGCGCGCCAATCCCCTGCCCTACCTGTTCGTCTGCGCCTTCATTGCCAATGCGGCCAGCTTCGTGCTGCCCATCTCCAACCCGGCCAACCTGGTGGTGTACGGCCAGCACATGCCGCCACTGCTGCAGTGGCTGGCGCAGTTCGCGCTGCCGTCGGCGGCGGCGATCGGTGCCACCTACCTGGTGCTGCGCTGGGTACACCGGCGCGAAATCGCGCAGCCGCTGGTCGCCGCACCGGAACATCGCCCGCTGACCGAGGGTGGCCGACTGAGTGCATTGGGCGTGCTGTTCACCGGCAGCGTACTGCTGGTGACGTCCGCGCTGAACGGACCGCTGGGCCTGGCCACGTTCTGCGCCGGCGCGCTGAGCGTGGCGGTCGTGGTGATACGCCAGCGCCATAGCCCGCTGCCGCTGCTGCGGCATGTCGCCTGGGGCGTGCTGCCGCTGGTGGCCGGTCTGTTCGTGCTGGTGGAGGCGGTGGCGCAGACCGGCGTCATCCAGACTGCGGCAAGCGCGCTGCAGGCCATGGCGCAGGCTTCTCCCCACCAGGCCAGCTGGCTGGCCGGTGGCGCCGCTGCACTGCTGAGCAACGTAGCCAACAATCTGCCGGTCGGCCTGGCCGCCGGTTCGCTGGGCCAGATGGCTGAACTGCCCGCACAGACCCGTGCCGCACTGCTGATCGGCGTGGACCTGGGCCCGAACCTGTCGGTGACCGGCTCGCTGGCCACGATGCTGTGGCTGGTGGCGCTGCGCCGCGAGGGCGAGCATGTCAGCGCGCTCGACTTCCTGCGCGTCGGCGCGCTGGTGATGCCGCCTGCACTCATCGCTGCGTTGTTGCTGCTGTGACCAGAATGCAGGCGGCGGCCCGGCCCTAGAAGACCAGCTGCAGACGGGTATTGAAGGTGGTGCCTTCATCCCTGCCCGCAGCACTGCCGCTGCGGTGGCGGGTCTGCCAACGCACCGCTTCGAACATCACCCGGCTGAAATCGTTGAGGTACCAGTTCGCGCCCAGTGTCCACGCGTGACCGGTACCACCACTGGGCAGTTCGGCATAGTCCACGTCCTCATAGCGGCCCTTCAGCTCCCACGCACCGCTGCCGCCGCGCGTCACCGGATCGGCCACCTTCACCTTGCCCCACGTCCCGGCCTTGCCCGAGTAGGACGGCAGCGCGCCCGCCAGGAACCAGCCGGCCGAGATCGCCCACGCTTCGTGGTCGCGATCATAGCGCCCGCTGGCATCGGCCCCGCGCAGGCTTCGCGTACCCCACTCGCCGGTTGCCCACGCCGGGCCGAAGAAGCCGGCCAGTTCCGCGCCGTAGGCGGTGCTGCGCTCGGCGCCCACCAGCGTGCCCGGTGTGATCCTGACCAGATCGTTGAAATGCCCCGCGATGGCCGAACTGCGCACCACGCCGCTGGCCCCGGCGGGAATCTTCTCGTGGAAGGCCCATGCGCCCAGATGCACCGTGGCGTCGGCGGTGTCCAGCGGATTCCAGTGGACGCGGGTGGCCCAGGTCTGGCTGTCGTTGTCGGTGCCGGCGTTGTTGAGGTCGTTGCCGGCCACCGACAGGCTGGCATGCCAGCCCCTTCCATACACCCGCTCGGTGAGCCCGACACCAAACAGGCCGCGCTGCGGCAGCAGCAGCGTGCCGACCACGTTGCGTTCCTGGAACGGCGTGTTGGAGGTGCTGCTTGAGCCATCGATACCGCGATCGTTCAAGCGGTTGCCGATCGTGAGATCGGCCGGCAGGCCGAACAGCGTGTGGTCCAGCGTGGCGTAGACCGACTTCCACGCCACCGCGTTGTCGGCGAAGTCGCCCTCCACGACCCAGCCCAGGGTGCCGTAGCGCCCCTCGGCCCCCAGGCGCACCGAACGGATCTCGGTACCCGAAACGTTGCGGTCGGCGCCCGCCGAACCGTCGGTGCTCGAGGCATCGACGAACAGGCGGCCACGGGGGCGGAACACCGTCGTGCCGTCGGCACTGCTGAACTCCGGTGCACCCTTGGCCCAGGAGACCTTCGGCAGCCTGGACTGGCTGGTTTCCAGTGCGGCCACCCGCGTTTCCAGCGCAGGCGCGGGCGGCGTTGACGGTGCCCTCGCACTGCCCTGCCCGCCCTCGACGGCGCGGAGGCGTGCTTCCAGTTGCTGGATCTGCAGTGCCTGCTGCTGCACCAGGCGTGACAGCTCGGCCTGGCTCAGCGGCGCGGGCAGCGACGACGTGGACTGTGCGTCGGCATGGCCACTGGCCAACAGCAGGCCGAGCGCGACCGACAGCGCTGCCAGCGGCAGCACGTTGGAATGGTTCATGGGCTCTCTCCGGCCAGCCGGCCCCCTGGCCTGGCGCTGGCCCGTTGCGGTAGTGCGGGGGAAGATCGGGGAAGGAAGCGCGCGCCGCCGGATCGGCCCGGCGGCGCGGCAGGCGGGCTCAGCCCGTCCGGGTCAGCTGGTGGCCTGTGCCTGGGCGTTGGGACGCCAAGTGATCAGCTTGTTCTCGACCACGTCCAGCAGCGCGTCGATGACCAGCACGAAGGCGGCCAGGATGATGATGCCGGCGAACACGCCCACAGCGTTGAAGTTGCCTTCTGCCTGCGCGATCAGGTAGCCCAGGCCCGCCGAGGCGCCGAGGTATTCGCCGATGATCGCACCGACCACGGCAAAGCCGACCGAAGTACGCAGCGAAGACAGGATCCAGCTCGCCGCTGCGGGGAAGTAGACATGGCGCAGCAGGTCACTGCGGCTCGCCCCCAGGATGCGGGCATTGGCCAGCACCACCGGATTCACCTCGCGCACGCCCTGCATGGCATTGAAGAACGTGGTGAAGAACACCAGCGTGACCGCCAGCGCCACCTTCGACCACAGCCCCAGGCCCAGCCACAGCACGAAAATCGGCGCCAGCACCACGCGCGGAATCGCGTTGAAGCCCTTGATGAAGGGATCGAGGATGCGTGCCGAGCGGCGGCTCAGGCCGAGCCAGACGCCGCCGGCCACACCCAGGCCGGTGCCGATGATGTAGCCCAGCGCGGTTTCGGTCAGCGTGATGTAGACATGCTGATAGAACGACGTATCGGACAGCCAGGTCCAGGCCTGCTGCACGATGGCGGTTGGCGATGGGAAGAAGAACGGATCGATCACGCCCAGCGCGATGCCGCCTTCCCAGCCACCGAACACGGCGACCACCAGCGCGAGCTGGATGAACTTGTCAGTCTTGGCGTGCATAGCTCTTCTCCACTTCGCCGCGCAGGCAGGCCCAGATGTCGCGGTACAGGTCGGTGAAACGGTCATCCAGCTTGATTTCGGCCACGTTCCTCGGCCGTTCCAGATCCACATCGAAACTGCGCACCACGCGGCTGGCCGGGCCGGAGGACAGCACCACCACGCGGTCGCCCAGGGCGATCGCTTCTTCCAGATCGTGGGTGATCAGGATCACCGAGCGCCGGTCTTCCTGCCACAACCTCAGCAGCTCGTTCTGCATGAGGTGGCGGGTATGGATGTCCAGCGCCGAGAACGGCTCATCCATCAGGATCACCTTCGGCTCGACGATCAACGCCTGGGCCATCTGCACGCGCTTGCGCTGGCCACCGGACAGCTGGTGCGGGTAGCGATGCTCGAAGCCGGCCAGGCCGACCTTGGCCAGCCACGCGTTGGCCTTGGCCTTGCGTTCGGCCTCGGGCACACCACGGAAGCGCAGGCCGAGTTCAACATTCTGGTACGCGGTCTTCCACGGCAGCAGCGCGTCCTGCTGGAACAGGTAGCCGACCGACTCCTGCACGCCGCTGACGGCACGGCCATCGATGCTGACCTGGCCCGACGACGGCTTCAGCAGGCCCGCCACGGAATTGAGGATGGTGCTCTTGCCGCAGCCGGTGGGTCCGACGATGGCAAGGAACTCGCCGTCACCCACCTGGATGTCGACATCGCGTACGGCGGTGAATTCGCCGAAGGACATGGTCACCTTGTTGATGGCGACCATGGTCTGTGCAGGCTCCAGCTGCGGTGCGCCATTGAACTGGCGCACGGTGGCATTGAGGGCCATGGTTTACCTCCGCTTACGGTTGGGCAGCCGGCGCCGCAGCGTTGGCACGCTCGACGAAGGCATTGGTATAGGTCCGGGACAGATCGATATCGGCCTTGGCGACATCCGTGTTGAACTCACGCAGCACCTTCAGCGGTGTTTCCAGATCGGCAGGCGTGAAGTGACCGTCCCGGGTGAAGATCGCGCGCGCGTTCTCCACCGCGCGGGCATAGGTGGCGCGGTCACCGGAGACGTAGCTGTCCGGCAGCGCGGCCACGATGTCTTCAGCACTGTTGTCGGCGATGAACTTCAAGGCCATCTGCTCGGCGCGGGCGATCTTCTCGGCCGCTTCGGGACGCGTGTCCAGGAAGCTCTGGTTGGCGTACATCACCGAGGTCGGGTACAGGCCGCCATAGACCTGGCGGGCGCCGTCGTCGCTGCGCGCGTCGAGGATGATCCTGCCGACCTTGCGCTCGGTGATCAGGGTGGCGGCAGGATCATAGTTGACGAGCAGGTCGATCTTGCCCTGCTCCAGCGCGGCCACCGCTGCGGCGCCCGAGCCGACGCCGATCAACGAGATGCTGTCGGCCGGAATATCGTGCTGGGCGAGGAAGTGACGGACGAAGAAGTCGGACGAGGAGCCCGGCGCGGTGATCCCGACCTTCTGGCCCTTGATGGTCTCCGGGCGCGCCGGATCGAAGGTGGCATCCTCGCGGCCGGCCATCACCAGGCCGGAGTTGCGCGAGAGCAGTACGAAGGCCACCACGTCCTTGCCCTTGGCCTGCATCTGGATGGTGTGGTCGTAGAAGCCGACGGCCACGTCGGTGGAATTGGCCACCAGCGCCTGCAATACCTTGGAGCCGCCCTGGGCGAAGTTCTCGGTCTTCACTTGCAGCCCGACGTCCTTGAAGTACCCCTTGGCGTCGGCGATGAAGAACGGCAGGTTGTTGAGGTTGTAGGAGCCGACGCTGATGCGTACCGGGGCATTGTCGCCACCGCCGGCGGATGCGCCTTCGCTGCGCCCGCTGTTGCTGCATCCGGCCGCGGCCAGACCGGCCGCGCACAGCGCGGCCAAGAAGAACTGCTTGTACATCATCCCTCCCAGGAGTGAAGCATCTACGTTGTAATGGCGGGCATGCGCGTCTACGCAGGCCCGTCCGGGTTCAGATCATGCCGCTGACGTCCATTGGCGGGCTTGGGTGGCACTGGCCGTGGCGGGCGCGGGCGAAGTCGCGTACACGCGCCCCTCGAACAAGCGGCGTGCGGTGCGGACCACGCTGGCAATCACCGGCGAATCGCCCGAGCTGCGACTGAGGCCCACCTCCAGGGCCCCACTCGGATGTTCGAGGGTAATGCTGCCGGGAACGGACCGGCATCCGACCAAAGTGTGGGCCAGCGTGCCCGGCGTGACGGCGGCGGTGGCCAGGCCGACCGCACCGGTGATGGCCAGTGCGGTGTGGCATTGGTGCGGCATGAAATAGCGCACCTGCAGATCGCCGCCCTGTTGCGGCGCCGACAGCAGCACCGGCTTGGGAATGACCTTGTTGCCGGCGTCGGCGATGCCCATGCGGGCGCCCGCTTCGATGCGCAGCGCTTCCAGCCGGCGCATGAACGCCGCGTCCGCGTTCAGTTCGGCGGGCGAGGCATCACCGCGCACGCCCAGGTCTTCGGCACGCACCAGCATCATCGGCATGGCGCAGTCCACCAGGCTGGCCGGCACGCCATTGATGGTTTCCTGCGCATGCCCGCTGGGCAGCAGCTTGCCGGTGCGGGCGCCTGCCGCATCAAGGAAGGACAGCCTGACCGGCGCGGCTGAGCCCGGCGCGCCGGCAATGCGCGTATCACCGCGGTAGGCCACAGTGCCGCCCGGCGTTTCCACCGTGGCGATGATCAGCTTGCCGGTATTGACGTTGTGGATGCGCACCTCGGTCTGCGGATCCTGCGCCTGCACCAGCCCACGCTCGATGGCATACGGGCCGACGGCCGCCAGCATGTTGCCGCAGTTGGGCGAGGTATCCACCACCTGCTGCTCCACCCGGACCTGGGCGAACAGGTAGTCCACGTCAGCGTCCGCCCGGCTCGAGCGGTCGATGATTGCCACCTTGCTGGTCAGTGCGTTGCCACCGCCGATGCCGTCGATCTGCAACGGATGGCCCGAGCCCATCACTTCCAGCAGCAGGCGATCCCGTTCGGCGGTGTCCGCCGGCAGGTCGCTGGCCAGGAAGAACGGGCCCTTGGAGGTGCCGCCGCGCATGAGCACGCAGGGAATGCTGAGCAGATCGTTGGACATACGTGTGCTAGATTGATGCGTATAGGGGATGAATGATCCCTCTTTGATTCGATACTGGCATGACCCTAATTGATCTGTGAATTTCTGATTTTTGGATGATTGATACCCAATGAGCATCAATTGCGAAATCCTGGATCTACGCGCGTTCCTGCTGGTATCGGAGACACGCAGCTTCCATCGCGCCGCTGAAATCCTGCACGTCTCCCAGCCGGCGCTCAGCCGACGGATACAGAAGCTGGAGCAGGCCGTGGGTTCGCCGCTGCTGGAGCGCACCACGCGCAGCGTCAGTACCACCGCTGTCGGCGAGAACCTGCTGCCACTGGTGCGCCGCATGCTGGAGGAATTCGATGGCTGGCTGTTCTCACTGCGCGGCC
Source organism: Stenotrophomonas maltophilia D457 (assembly GCF_000284595.1). Lineage (GTDB taxonomy): Bacteria > Pseudomonadota > Gammaproteobacteria > Xanthomonadales > Xanthomonadaceae > Stenotrophomonas > Stenotrophomonas muris. The sequence goes on from NC_017671.1 coordinate 2,515,775, forward strand.
GGGAGGACACCCGCGGCGCCACCGTGACCATCGCGTGCCTGCCGACGGCGGCGTTCTACTTCCTGCCCAGCGTGATGGCGCGTTTCCACGAAGCACACCCGAACGTGCGCTTCCGCATTCTGGATATCCCGGCCACGGAGGGTCTGCAGGCAGTGGAACGTGGTGAAGTCGAGTTCGGCATCAACTTCATGGGCGCCAACGATCCGAATCTCGACTTCGACGTGCTGGCCCAGGACCCCTTCGTCCTCGCCTGCCGGCGCGATCATCCGCTGGCCCGCAAGCGCAAAGTGGAATGGGCTGATCTGGCCGAGCACCAGCTGATCACCGTGCATCGCACCAGCGGCAACCGCACCCTGCTGGACGGCGCGCTGGCGCGCGAGAACCTCAAGTTGAGCTGGCACTACGAGGTGACGCACCTGTCGACGTCACTGGGCATGGTCGAGGCCGGCATCGGCGTGTCGGTGCTACCGAAGATGGCCACGCCGGACGGGGATCACCCCACCCTGGTGACGCGCGCGATCGGCAACCCGGTGGTGTCGCGCACGATCGGCATCGTCCGCCGACGGGGTGCCCTGCTCTCGCCCACCGCAGAGCGATTCCTTCAGATGCTGATGAGCCAGTGGCGTGGGGAGGCGTGAGCAACCGCGCGGTTCACGCGCTTGTGCTGTCCTGGCTCCAGGCGAATGTGCTGCTGCCACCCATCAATCGGGCCGTCTGCATCGACCATTCCTGCAGAAGCTGCCGCGCGCCTGATTCGCCACCTCGCCCGATTGCCTCCAGCATCCTGTCCAGTCTTCCGCGGATCGCGCTGGACACCGGCAGTGCGAGCAGATTCTTCAGTGCAGCGTCTGTGGCCGGGAAATCGCCCAGGCGAATGGTGGACAGGTACTTCACCCATTGGCAGTAGTCGCCCTCGAAACCGGCCTCGTCAACATACATCAGAAGGTCCGCAGCTGTTCTCACCCCTTCGAGCATTGCGAGGTGAGCCTCGTGCGTGCCGCGGAAAAAGTCCTTTGGATCTTCCGGGCAAGCGACCCTCTGGCCGAGAGACATATGCAGGTGTGGCAGGCCGTCATAGACCGGAAGTGCGAAGGTCCATACATAGATGGAGGACGGCGCTGGGTCCATGGCAAACCCGGAGATCACATCGCGCGTGTACGAAACAATCAGAAAGTTGCCAACCACCCGCAACCCAGCCTTCCTGGCGTTCCGTTTCATTGTCCACAGATCAATGGATCTCATGCGTGCGCCCGACGGTTGGCGACGGCATAGGACTTTCAATGTTCAACTGGATGCCCTGCACCATTCGCCTTCCGTCGCGACAAGGGCTCGATCCAGATCGCGCCTTGCAATGGAAATCGATCTCAGACCAAGCGATTGAGCGACCTCGCACTGCGAGAAGAAGATGTCATAGGTCTCCATCAACTCGGCATGAAACAGCTGATTGGGGGCGTTGTCGATCACCCTGAAGAGGTCCGTCATGAAATTCCATGCATCCACGACCTCCCCGGGGTCGACCTCCCGCCCTGAATCTACAGACGAGATCAGCGAGTCGAGGTCAATGACGGACTCTCCTTCCCAGTCCAGGACTCGGCCGCGCGCGGCAACCTGACCCTCCAGCCCTTCCTTGCTGCTATCGCAGACAGGCCTTCCATTGCTGGACATCACCCGATCATGGTCACCTGATACCCAGGCAAACCAGATGATCCGCATTCCCCCTGCAACGCCGACCGGATATATCGCTTCCACTATCGATTCCTGCTCAGATGGTTCCATCCATCCCGGGCTCTCACGGGAGGTACAGCCGCTCCGATGGTAACGCCAAACTCGATTGCCGATGACCTGCGGAGCCTCCAGCGACCGGCACTACCAGGTCAATCAACCTGCGGTTTCCAGCCCCTTCCCCGCCGCATCCATCCGCAGCGAGGCCAGGTAGCGACAGTACTTGCCCACGAAGACGCCAGTGAACCCGCCGGTCAGCAGCAGGTAGGCGGCGCTGAAGCCGGCACTGGTGGTCAGCGTCGGCGACACCGCAAATGCGACCTCGAAGCCGTACTTCACCAGGAAGGTGACCAGCAGCAGCGGCAGCAGGCTGAAGTCCGCGCTGCGCCAGAGCTTGCCGGTGCTGCGGTCCAGCGTCAGCTTCAATCGACTCAACAGCAGCCAGGCAAGCGCGGCCCCCGTGGCGATGCCGGCCAGCCACTCGCTCCAGGCGATCAGCGACGCGCCGAAACGATGGCTGATCGACCACGCACCCCAGACGGCAAACAGGCCGGGCACGATCGCCAGCTTCTGCAGCGAGGTCTGGGCCGGCTTCATGGCGGCAATGCCACGGGTGACCAGGAAGGCCAGGAGCAGCCAGACCCAGATCGGCGTCTGCGAGGCGAGTTGCTGGAGCATGTTCATGAGCGGTCCCCCTGGTGAGTGGTGGCTGAGTGGTGGCGAGGTGTCCTCGCCTTGGCGCTCACTATTCGCTTCCGCCCGGGTTGCAGCCAGTGACAGCTGTCAGCCATCGCGGATGACCCGCCGGCATGCTGCGCGTCCCCGGCAGCTGTCGGGGTGGATTCACCCGGTTCACCCTGAGCGGGCCGGCCCTCGGTCCGCGCTACCATCACCACGACGCCGCTGCGAGCCACGTGCATGTACCACGACCCTGTTCGACGCCGCCTGTGTGCGGCGCTGCTGGCTACCGGCTGCGGCTTGTCAGCACCATCGGCGCTGGCGAGCCGGGCGACGTTGGCGGGATGCGGTTCGCTGACCGCATTGCTGCAGGCCGAACGGCAGCCTGGCATGGCGGCCGTTCTGGTCGATCACGGGCGCATTGCCGCGCTGTCCACGACCGGGCGGCTCAATGACACCCGGCCTGCACCGATTGATCGCCATACCGTGTTCGAACTGGGGTCGATCACCAAGCTGTTCACGGCCCTGCTGATATTCCGGCTCCAGCAGCGGCATCTGCTCGACGTCACCGCGCCCATCGGCCAGTACGTGGAAGGGTTGCCTTCCGTATGGGCATCCACTTCGCTGCTGCAGCTGCTGAGCCATACCTCAGGCATTCCCAACTATCTGAATGAAGACAACTTCCTGCGGTTGATGCCGACGAATCCAGCCCCCCGTGAATTGCTCGCAGAGGTGGCCGAGCGGCCGCTGGCGTTTGCGCCCGGTGCGCGGCACGCCTATTCCAATACGAACTACATCCTGCTCGGCCTGGCCATCGAGCATGCAACCGGCATGGACTACTGGCGGGTTCTGCAGGAGGAGATACTGTCGCCGCTGGGCATGCGCGATGCGGGACCGCGTCGTGCCGACGATCGGCGCCGTGTTGCCCAGGGGCATCTGTTCCAGGATGGCCACTGGCGCGCACCGCCCCCCACTGCTCCGGGCTCGGCATGGGCCGCCGGCGGCCTGCTCGCCAGCATCGACGACATGGCGCGCTTTGCTGTGGCGCTGGACCAGCATCGACTGTTGCCCGAGTCGGCCCTGAAGCGGATGTGGTGCGACACACTCCTCGCCAATGGCAGCAAGGCGGGCTGGGGGGGCGGCTGGGAAGTTTCCGATGGCGGAAAGGTAGTCGGCCATGGCGGCGGGACCGCAGGCTTTACCGGGTATCTCCGGCACCGTCCCACCGATCGAAGAACGCTCGTCGTGCTGATCAATCGCGCCGGAGATATCAACCCGCAGGGCATTGCAGAGCGCCTCGACCTGGGCATGCGTGGCTGCAATGGGAGGCTTTCCAGGCCGACGCCTTCGCTGGATCAACCCGGCACCCGGACAACGCGATCCGTGCCATGACGCAGATCATCGGCGCTGGCTGATGGAAATGTGGCGCCGGTACTGCGCCACCCACTCCAGCGACGGCGCAATACCGCCGAACGGGAAGAAATGCGGGCTGACCTGGCCATGGGCGCGGGTCAGCCCCTTCACCAGGCAATCGACGAACACCTCCGGCCCTGCCGTGCCGAGCAGCCGGCCGATCGAGATGCCATACCGGGCCAGCATCGATGCACTGGCGCCCACGCCGCACATCGCGGCGTAGCGCAGCAGGCGAGAGACGCTGGCCGGGCCCGGCACGCCGACCAGCACCGGGACGCTGATGCCACGCGCGCGCAGTGCATCCAGCCAGGCCAGCACGGCATCGGCATCGAAGGCGAACTGGGTGACGATCAAGGGGGCCATGCCGCGCGCTTCGATGCTCTGGCATTTACGCTCAAGCGCCTGCCAGCGTTCGTCACTGCTCATTACCGGATGCCCTTCCGGGTGTCCGCCGATACCAACGACCTTGATCCCGGAGTGCTCCAGAAGACCGGTCTGGATGATCGAAGCACTGTCGGCAAACGGCCCAGCGGGCGTGGCCAGGTCGCCCGCGATCAGCAGGCAACGCGCGACCCCGGCGTCGCCGGCCGCGCGCTCCAGGAAGCGTTCAAGTGCCACGTGCGACCCGATGCGCCGGGCAGAGAGATGCGGCATCGGTTCGAAGCCGAGCGCGCGCACCGTGCGTGCGGCGGCCAGGCGGGCGTCGTCATCCTCGCTGGCCAGCCAGGGAATGGAGATGACCGTACCGCGCGGGATCCGATCCGCCTCGGCGCGCAGCGCAGGCATGGCCTTCGCGCTGACTTCCAGTGAAAAGGCGTTGATGAAGGATTCCGCGTGCGCTGAGGTACCGGCCGGCATCAGCGCGCCTCGCGTGCATTGCCGGCAAGCGGCGAGCTGTTGCGGGCCAGTTCGATGAAGGCCTGCAGGTAGTCGATACCGGTATCGGCCTCGCGCGCACCCAGGTAGATCTGCTTGGGGATGCCTTTGGCGCCCAGCCGTACGGGCACCACGTCCATGCGCGTGGCGTACTCCTCCACCAGCCAGCGCGGCATGGCAGCGACGCCGCGGCCGCTGGCCACCATCTGCATCATGATGTCGGTGGTTTCGATGGCCTTGTGGCGCCGCGGGGTGATGCCGGCCGGCAGCAGGAACTGGTTGTAGATGTCCAGGCGCTCGAACGGCACCGGGTAGCTGATCAGCACTTCCTGGCCGAGCTGGCGCGGCTTTACGTGGTCCACCTTGGCCAGGGCGTGGTTGCTGGCCACTACCAGCACCTGCTCGTAATCGAACACGGGGATGAACTTCAGGCCCGGCTTCAGCAGTGGATCGGGCGTGACCAGCAGGTCGATCTCGTAACCGAACAATGCGCCGATGCCACCGAACTGGAACTTCTGCTTGACGTCCACATCCACGTCCGGCCACGCCGCCAGGTAGGGAGAGACGATCTTCAGCAGCCACTGGTAGCACGGATGGCATTCCATGCCGATGCGCAGCGCGCCGCGCTCGCCCTGCGCGAACTGGCCCAACCGCTCCTCGGCCAGGTCCAGCTGCGGCAGTACCCGGTTGGCGACCGCCAGCAGGTACTGCCCGGCCTGGGTCAGGCGCAGGCTGCGGCCCTCGCGCAGCCAGACATCGGTGCCCAGCTGCTGCTCCAGCTTTTTCATGCTGTGGCTGAGCGCCGACTGGGTCAGGTTGAGCACCCCGGCGGCCGCGGTGAGCGAGCCCTGCTGTTCGACCTGCTGCACGATGCTGAGGTGGATCCGTTCCAACATGACGATGAATCTCATTCATGGATTGGTGAAGTAATACCATTTTACGTCATGGAAGGGCATGGCTAGGATCGGGTCATGCCTTCGGTTGCCTGCCAGCCTGCTGACCCAGCCGGCCTGCAGGGCTGCGCACCTGCAGATGCCCGAAGGCGCTCCCCTCCCCCGCTGATAGCGAACAGATGACCCGCCCCCTCCGTATCGTCGCCGTTTCCGGCGGACTGCAACGCCCCTCACGGGCCGCCGCCTTGGCCGAGCATCTGCTGGACCTGATCGGCGAGGACATCCACAGCGAACAGCAGCTGATCGAACTCGGTGAGCTGGCACCGCAGCTGGCCGGTGCGCTGTGGCGCTCGCAGCTGCCCGAGGCCGTGGAGCGGCAGCTGGTTGCGGTTGAACAGGCCGACGTCCTGGTGGTGGCCACGCCGGTCTACCGCGGCTCCTACACCGGCCTGTTCAAGCACTTCTTCGACTTCATCGACCAGGATGCGCTGGTCGACACCCCGATCCTGCTGGCCGCCACCGGCGGCAGCGAGCGCCACGCCCTTGTGATCGACCACCAGCTGCGCCCGCTCTTCAGCTTCTTCCAGGCCCGCACCCTGCCCCTGGGCGTCTACGCCACCGACCGCGATTTCGCCGAGGGCCGCGTGCACAACGACGCACTGATCCAGCGTGCGCGACTGGCCGTGCAGCGGGCGATGCCCCTGCTGGCGCTGTCCCATCGCGCCGCGCCTCCCGCTACCGCAGAGGCCACCGCAACGCTTTGAATGCCAGACGCCGCCGACCTGCATCTGGATGTCACCCCGCAACCCGGAACGCCGCCATGACGACCGATACCTTCACCTTCAGCATCACGCACATCCCCTTCAACGAGGATTACCAGCCGGCCGAGGGCACGCGCATCACCACCAACTTCGCCAACCTGGCCCGTGGCGCGTCGCGGCGGGAGAACCTGCGCAACACGATCAGCATGATCAACAACCGCTTCAACGACCTGGCACATTGGGACAACCCGAATGCGGACCGCTATGCGGTCGAGCTGGACATCATCACCGTGGAGATGCACATCGACGGCGCCGACGGCAGCGATCCGTTCCCGTTGATCGAAGTGCTGCGGCCGACCATCGTCGATACGCAGACCGGCGTGCGTAGCGAGGGCATCGTTGGCAACAACTTCTCGTCCTACGTGCGCGACTACGACTTCAGCGTCGTGCTGCCGGCCAGCAACGAGGGCAAGGACACCTTCGGCATTCCGGAGGGCTTTGGCGACCTGCACGGCAAGCTGTTCCAGCACTTCCTGCGCTCGGACGCCTACCGCGCCAACTTCAGCAAGGGGCCGGTGATCTGCATCAGTGTTTCCAGCAGCAGGACCTACCACCGCACCGAGAACCATCACCCGATCCTGGGCGTGGAATACCGCCAGGGTGAGTTCTCCCCCACCGACCAGTACTTCGACAAGATGGGCCTGCAGGTGCGCTATTTCATGCCACCGGGCAGCGTCGCGCCGCTGGCGTTCTACTTCCAGGGCGACCTGCTGGGCGATTACTCGAACCTGGAACTGATCGGCACCATCAGCACCATGGAAGCCTTCCAGAAGATCTACCGCCCGGAGATCTACAACGCCAATTCCGTGGCCGGCAAGGTCTACCAGCCCAGCCTGAAGCACCAGGACTACTCCTCCACCCGCATCGTCTACGACCGCGAAGAGCGCAGCCAGCTGGCGGTCAAGCAGGGCAGGTTCACCGAAGAGCACTTCATCAAGCCGTACCGCGCCGTGCTTGAGCAGTGGGCCGCCCGCTGATCCATCGATTTACCAACCGCCCCAGGACACACGACACAATGCCGACGAAGACGCTGCTCCCCACCTCCACCGCAGGCAGCCTGCCCAAACCCTCCTGGCTGGCAGAGCCCGAAACACTCTGGTCACCCTGGAAGCTGCAGGACGAAGCGCTGCTTGAAGGCAAGCAGGACGCCCTTCGCCTGTCCCTGCAGGAACAGCAGCACGCCGGCATTGATATCGTCAGCGACGGCGAGCAGACCCGGCAGCATTTCGTCACCACCTTCATCGAGCATCTCAGCGGCGTCGACTTCGAGAAGCGCGAAACCGTGCGCATCCGCAACCGCTACGACGCCAGCGTGCCGACCGTGGTTGGCGCGGTGAGCCGCCCGAAGCCGGTGTTCGTGGAGGATGCGAAGTTCCTGCGCCGCCAGACCACGCAGCCGATCAAGTGGGCGCTGCCGGGCCCGATGACGATGATCGACACGCTGTACGACGCGCACTACAGGAGCCGCGAAAAGCTGGCCTGGGAGTTCGCGAAGATCCTCAATGAGGAAGCGAAGGAACTGGAGGCCGCCGGCGTTGACATCATCCAGTTCGATGAGCCGGCCTTCAATGTGTTCTTCGACGAGGTGAACGACTGGGGCGTGGCCGCCCTGGAGCGTGCGATCGAAGGGCTGAAGTGCGAGACGGCGGTGCACATCTGCTACGGCTACGGCATCAAGGCCAACACCGACTGGAAGCAGACGCTGGGTTCGGAATGGCGCCAGTACGAGGAGTCGTTCCCGAAGCTGCAGACCTCCAGCCTCGACATCATCTCGCTGGAATGCCACAACTCCCATGTGCCGATCGACCTGATCGAGCTGGTGCGCGGCAAGAAGGTGATGGTCGGTGCCATCGACGTGGCCTCCACCACGGTGGAAACCCCGGAGGACGTGGCCAACACCCTGCGCAGGGCGCTGCAGTTCGTGGACGCCGACAAGCTCTACCCGAGCACCAACTGTGGCATGGCGCCACTGGCGCGCGACGTGGCCAGGGGCAAGCTGCGCGCACTCAGCGCGGGAGCGAGGATCGTTCGCGAAGAACTCTCGGCATAACCCTGGCTGGGGAGGAATTGTCGTTCGAATGTCGGTTTGACGGAGCCTGGCCGGGTATCGACCAGGCTCCACCCCGCCCCTGCACTTCCGGTCGGGTCTTCATCGCGGGCTGTCGCGGCGCCAGTGCCTGCTTGATCCGTACCACCTCCCTCGCCCCGGCCTCGGCCAGGCGGCGGGCCTGCTGCCGTTGTTCCCGCGAAAGCGCGGGCGACGGCGCAGCGCCTGCTTCCGGCGCTACGTCCACCAGGCGTGCCACTGCCTCGCGCAGCCGCAGCTGTGGGCAGAGCCGCGCAGCACACCAGCGCTCGGCGTAGCGCCTGGCCTGCCGCACATTCGTGGCGGCCACCACCTTGGTCTGGGACATCCTGCGTGCATCCAGGTAGACCCGGAAGCCAAGTTCGGCATGCGGCACGATGTTGGCCACCGAGCGCCCGTTCCACCACAGGTCCCAGCGCTCGCCGCTCCGTACCCAGCCGGAGGGCCGGGTGACCGTCATGAACTCTGGAAGATCGAAGGGAGGACTCATGCCGGGAAGGATACGAGCGCCCGTCGCACCGGCTGAGATCCGCACCGTGCGCTTGTTCGAGACCATGAATCGTTAAGGCGCGCTTGCTTGCGCTACGCCTGCTCCGCACCGTCGGGCTACGGGAACAAGAACTAAAGTGACGCGTCACGCTCGATGATGCTTTCGATCCAGTCGATGTAGCGGGACACGCGCACGTTGTAGACCACCTGCCCATAGAAACCCGCTTCCAGCGCATGCTCGGGTACGGCGGTGATCCAGGAACCGAGGCCCACCAGCTGCCAGGCCCCATCTTTCTCGATCACCAGCGGGCCGCCGCTGTCGCCGTTGCCGAGCACGCCTTCAAGGGGAAGGCCCTGCGGAGGCGGATCAAACCGGTACCAGAGATAGCGCGTGTTGCCGCCGGTGATCGCGTTGCAGGCCCGCCGCAGCGTTGTACGATGCGGCCCGCCGGGCACCAGGCCAGTCGCACCATTGCCGGTGGCGCCTCTCCCTATCAGGGCGGCGACCTGCGTGACCTCGTCGGCGCCCCGGTAGAGTGCGACCGGCGGCACATCGCCCACCGGTGCGGCAAGCCTGATCAATGCAATGTCATCCGATGCTGCCAGGAACGCGTGGATGTTCGACGCGCTCCCGGTTGCCATCGCTTCCTTGCCCAGCGCCTCGGGCATCTTCCGGTAGCCGGGGTGCAGGAAGACACGCTCGACGCCGTAGCCGTTCCCATTGATGGTGATGGTGGCGCCCCTCCCTTCCATCGGCGCGGCATGCGCGGCGGTCAGCACCCAGCGCGGCGCGATCAGGACGCCGTGCCCCTCGCCCGGCATGTCGGCCAGCGCGGGGAAGGCCGATGCATCGATCTGATACCGGGCGTCGTCCACATCATCACGGATGACCACGGCACCGGCAGTGAACGGGAGCGTGGCCAATGCCAGGAAAATCCAGCGGTTCATGGTTGCTTGCATCCCAGCAGTTCAATCCCAACAGCCTAGGGCATGGCCCTGCCATACGGGGAGATCGTGCGACCGACCCCCGGCGATGGCCGACGAATGCGGGGAAACGGGAGTTGAAGCCAGGTGGGCCATGCCCTACCTGCGGCCGCGATAGGGTTCGCAGCCCACGCCATCATTGTCACGATCGAGGTGCGGGCCATAGCCCGGATCATCACCACGCCGTACCGGCGCCGCCCCGGCGGCGCGGGCCTCCGCGCAGTTGGCAAACACCCGGGAACTGCGCGCGGGCGCGGGGGCGAAACTGCTGCGCGGAGTGTCGACGTATCGAGGTGCCGCTGGAGCGCCTCGATGACAGTGATACTCACCCGTTTTCCGGTTGGTGTGGCACCCCTGCTTGTCGAGCCCGCCCGGATGCGCGAGCGCATTGGCGGACAGTGCCAGTGCGAGCATGCCGGATGCAGTCAATACGCTGGAAACGCGGCGTCGTGTGTCCATGCCTTGCCCCTGTCAGGCACTCCTGCCAAGGGGAAGGCTAGCATGGTGTCTCGACCGCCAGGCTTGACGCTGCAGCGGCTGCCACTCAACGCAGGTAGTCCTTCAGGAACAGCCAGGTGATCAGCGTCGGCAAGATCAACAAGAAGAAGCTGCGCGTGCTGCACGACCCGGAGGCAGGCGCCGGCAGTCGCTGATCCCTGAGCGGCCACGGGCTCTGCGCCAATGCGGGGAAATCAATGCACCCGCGCTCCTGTTCCGTCGGTTCCGCCGCATACATCGTGGCTGGCGCCGATCCTCCCTCGCCCCTCGCTCCTACAGTGGATTCGCGGCGACGCACGGCCTGCACCCCCGATGGCAACGTCGCCGCCCCCACCTTTCGAGCCCACAGGAGCGAGACATGGCATGCCTTTCCCGGACTATCGATGGCACAGCGGCAATGCGCCCAGCCCCCTCCACGCAGGTTGAACGGAGGGGTGCACCATGAACCAGGTCTACGTCGCAGTCTGGGATGGAGCCCACTATCTGGTCGTCCGCAAACGGGTGCTCAACAGCTGGTGGGGCAGCAATTCCGTTGTCGTACTTTCTGCCGAGGCGATGGCCGCTGTGCTGGCCATCCGCAACGCGTCCGGCGGTGGCACAGAGCAGGACTGGGATCTGGTGAAGAAGCTGCTTTCCGGCGCCTGGCGCGCCGCAGGGTCAGTCGCCTACCGCGGCGAACGCACGCTGCCCCGCACCATGGACGCACTGGACCGGGCGCTTGAAAGCGCCGAACGCACGCATCCGCAAACCGATGACATCGCCATGGAGACGCTGGCCGCTCTGCAGAGCCTGTTCCGCGAGGACGCAAGAACCCCCCCCCGTTCAGCGCTGCGCGAGCAACCTTGCGGGAGCTCTCCATCGCGTTGCCGCCGCCCACCCGGGGTGCGCCGAACTGGGCCGCTGCGTTGATACTGGCACAACGCCTGGTGGCGGAAGTCGGAGCGTGGTCGGATGGCCTGCCCCCGGCGCTGGTGAACCAGGCGGGGCAATGGGCCCTGCCCGGCGGCGGCCGCCTGAACAACGAACGCAAAGAGCGCGCCGCGCGCCGCGAGTTCGAGGAGGAGCTTGGCATCTGGCTTGGGCAGGGACGCGCCGCATGCGATCTGCGTGCCCGGCTGTTTCCGGATGGGGGAGGCAGCTTCTCCCTGGTTCGCTTCCGCACCACGGCCGAGGAGCTCCTGCGGATGGCGCAGGAGGCCGAGAACAACGTCCAGGCCAGTGCCAGCAGCCCTGCGCGCCCCCAGTCCTGCCTGGTGACCGACTGGGAGGTGGCGAGCATCGGACGGGTGCCGGTGGCCAATCTGCGCAATGTCCTCGGGGCACGTGTGGAGGTTCCGGGCGAAGGAACACTGGAGGTTGACGAGGCCCTGGCCAGCGCCAGGCCCGGTAGCCAGGAGATCGACTGGTACCGGGAGATCGCCGCCCTGCTGTCACCCGCCTGAGCCTCCAGCGCGAACCCGTGTGATCCCCTGCAACCCCAGCGAGGCCCCTCCATGAAAGAGAGCACGCCCGAGCGCGAGGCCCGGCGCCACATCAGCAAGCAGCTCACCGCGCAGATCAACAACGCGCAGGCGTATCCCGACGTCCGCTCGGTCGTGGTCAAGGCCCTGTCGGACATCAAGGACCAGCTGCGCAGCCTGTCCAGCAAGGTACGGCGCGACTACAGCCTGAAGCCTGACGAGCCGCTGATGTTCTTCTACGTCAAGGGCGGCAACGCACTGGACGCACTGCTTGAACGCCCGGCCCAGCCGCCACCGACGCTGTTCGATTTCGGCCGGTCCGACTGGGATACGCAGGTGGTGATCAATCCCTGGATTCCGATCCCGGCCCAGGACGCCCTGCACGGCGGCGTGGAGGACATCGTGATCGAGGTGATGCTCGGCGCCGGCCTCAACATCGCATTGGAGATCAGTGTCTTCCCACCCAACCAGAATCCGCTGGCCGGCCAAGTGGTGGATCTTGCACCGGTGGACATCCATGTGCCGCCCGGCCAGCAGTGCCTGGTGACCTGTGACACTCCGCAGGCGTTCCGGAAGGTCTACCAGCGTGACCGCGCGGGCCTGCATCTGTTCACCAGCGAACCGCTGAAGGGCATCGGCACCTCCACGGCCTTGGCCAGCCCGTCCGTGCTGCCACCGCCGCAGCCGCCACTGCCCGTGCAGCCGCCACCTACCCCTCCGCCGCCACCCGGCATCATCCTCAACGACGGCATCAAGCCGTTCGTGCTGTACCGCATGGGCTACACCTGGCACGCGCGATGGGTGAAGGATCCGAAGGCGCCTGTCGGCGACGACCCGGTGACGCCGCGGCCGATCCTGATGGAACTGATCGATGTGACCACGCCGCGCCGCGATACCGTGGAGGCCGTGACAGTGTGGTCGGACATCATCCGCAACCATCTGGTGATTGCCGAGGATGCCGGCGCGGAAGAGCGCTGGCGGCTGCCCCTGCCCAGCATGGAGTACCACCTGTGGGAAGGCCTGACCATGCTGTGCGAGATCGCCGCCTATCCGGGCTGGCCGGGTGCGGACAAGCTGGAGAAGCGTCGCCGCAATGTGCAGCGCATCCACGACTGGTACCGCGACCAGCAGGGCGACCTGGCGACGTTCGGCAGGGTGATCGATGGCATCTCGGCGGCGCCGGTGTTCGCCGATGACAGGGACTGCATGCAGCAGGTCGATGCCTGCATGCGTGAGGTCAAAATGCGCATGCAGGCGTCATCTTCGGGATTCGATCACGGCGCCCTGTCGGCCACCCACACGCATCGCCTGCGGCAGGGGCGGCAGTGGGTCGCGCAGCGGGTCGCAACGCTGCTGCAACGCCTGCAGACATCTGCCGCATCCTGTGGCTACAGCGACGATCTGGCGTTGATCGGGACGCTGGCACAGAACCCCTACCTGGATGTCACCCAGGTGCCGATCTCCGGCGTCGACTGCGCGATGATCATCCGCACCGATCCTGCAACGCTGCGCAGGGCGACGGCGGCCAACTGCTTGAATGCGCTTGCCGAGGATCTCGGCGCGCACATGACCATCGAGGATTCCCTGCACTCGACCGTACGTGCGACGGGTATCAGTTACGAGCGAACGCTGGTGATCTTCGATGCGCCGCGTTCGCCGTCGGCGCGCGTGGCCAAGGCGATCCTGACATTCACCACGGCTGGCCCGGTCGGTTGCCCGTTCCGGGACAGCCCCGACGGTTCCGGGCAGGCCATCGCACCGTTGCTGGACATGGACAACCAGCGCAAGGTGGCAGCCTCGATCGTCCAGGGTTTCGTGCAACGGGCGAATCTGTCCAGGCAGCACGAGATGATCCGGGTGCTGTTGCCACAGGGGGAATGATCCTCCATCAGCGCAGCGCGGGCGGCGGGTTCCGATCAGGTCCGATCAGTCCCTGCCCTCCAGGATCCATGCCTCCAGCGCCTGCGTGTCCCGCATGTCCCCCGCGTAGCGGCGATCCGGCACGTAGGGCTCGTTCGAACCGCGCCCGCGACCGCGGTAGACCTTCATGGGCACCGAAATCCGGCTCAGCCCAATGGGCAATGGCTGAGGCCTGATATCCATGTAGACACTGTCGGCGGACGTCTCGACCCCCACCTGCAGAGCGCCCAGCCGCTTCCATAGATCCAGTGCATCCAGGCAGGCTGAGCCGCAGGAGGCGTCCGCCACGATCACCACCCTGCCGCTGCGATCCGGAACGGCTGCAGCGGGCGGACGCATCGGCCCAACCGGCGCGTCCGCCGGTTCGCGCCACAGCGCCTCACCGTTCGCACCGGCACGGGCCATCCCTGCGGTGACCGTTTCCAGCATGTGCAGCAGTTCGGGCGACGCGTCGTGTGCTGCCTTCAGCTTCTGCAGGAAGCCGCGCAGCTGCGCGATGTTGGCCTCCGATGTCCGCCATTCCGCCCAACTCTCGTCACGCAATGCATCCACCGCTGCAGGCCCCCAGATCAAACGGGCCAGCGCGATGCTCCAGTGCGACGCACCTCCGGTATTGCCGCGCACGTCCAGCACCACCCGCGGTGCCTGCTGCAGTGCGTCGGCCACCGGGGTGAGTTGCTGCAAAAGCTCGGTCAGCTGCTGGGCATTGCGCGTGGCTGGATCGGCATTGAAGCTGCTGGTGGTGATCCAGTAGCCGCCACCGGCCAATGTGTGCCAGCCATTGGCTGGGCGGAAGCTGCGACGGGTATCGGCCAGTCGCGCTTCGCGTGTTGCCGTATCAATCGGAAGCCATTGCAGCGTGTAGGCGCTCTGGCGCCCATCCACCCGGAAGACGCAGCGGTGCAACGTCGGCACGAACGGGTTGCCCTGTTCAAGCAGCACCTCGCCGCCAGCGTGGATACGGCTCGCCTGCAGGTTCCAGCGCCCGTTGAAGTCGCCCACGCGCCACTCAGCCAGTGCCTGTGCATCGACGCCATCACAGGACAGCAATCGCGCGCCCATGGGCGGCCGACCGGGGCGTCCATCCACGACCATCACCACCTGCGCGTCACCTTCGAAGCCCGTCAGGAACCCGGGCCATCGGGCCGGCAGCATGGGGGCGCCCGCCAATGGATTGAGACTCACGTGGCCATCGTTGAACGTGGCCGCATAGCCCTTCATCGCCCACCAGTAGCCGGCGAAACTGTCGACCTGGCGCGCGCGCGACCGTGCAAGTGACAGGGCGCCGTCCATCTGGGAGACGAAGCCGGGATTGTGCGGGTCAACCACCCCGGGATGGCTGCCGCGCAGGGCCGCGTCAGCAGCCTCCAGATCCATCAACAGCGTGCTCGGCCAATCTGTGGCACAGCCTTGGGTGCCTGCTGCCAGTACCGCGCCGACCAGCAACGATGCGAGCGCCATCGATTCACCTCTCGACTGGATTGCGCTCCAGTCTGGCAACTTTCAGGTCTGTCGTGCCGCGCCCGCCGCAACGGGCGCGGCGCCACGTCAATGCAGGGGCACCTTCAGCACCGAAGGCGCGTTGGCCGGTGAGCTGAAGGTCACCGCACCGCCCAGCTGGCTGATGCCTGCATAGCGCAGGTCCACGGTATCGACCACCAGGGTCAGGCGGCTGCCGGCCGGGAGGTTCCAGCTGCTGGCTTCCAGGCGGAGATCGATTGTTTTCGGCTGGCCGGGCGCGGCCCCGCGCAGGGTGTAGGGCTTGTGGCTGACCAGCTGGCCGTTGCCCAGCGCGTCTTCGGCATACAGGTAGGCATACAGCGTGGTATTGGCGCGGCTGGGCGTCACCGTCACCCGCACTTCCGGTGCGCCATCCAGGCGACGTGCGCTCCAGTAGATCGGGCCCTGCCAGACGCCGGCGGCGTTGCGGCCGACGAACGGTACATAGGCGCCGGGCGGCAGGTTGATCATCTGCAGTGCACCGGAGGCCATCACCACGCCGGAATTGGCAGCCGTCAGCAGCCCGCTGCCGATGCGGTAGCTCCAGCCGGTAGCGCCACCGTTCTGCGCCAGGCCGCCGGTGGGAAGCAACAAACCGGAGGGTGCGGTCAGGCCGTAGCTGACGGCGCCCGCATTGGTGGCCTGCCAGTCCGGATAGCGGCTCCAGCTGCCCTTCTGCGACTTCAGCTGCACCGCTGCCTGGCGATCGATGCCATTGTCCACGCCCTTCAGGTAGTGGTCGAACCAGTCGCCCACGGCGGCATAGACCTCATTGGGAATGCCGAACGCACCGAAGGCCTCGTTGAGGGCATGGTCGCCGTGGCGCAACTGCAGCTGCTTGGGCCCCTTCAGGCGGTTGAAGAAATCGACCAGCTGGCCCGGCGGGAACAGGCTGTCATTGAAGGCATTGGCGAGGAATACCGCCGGCTGGTTGGCGTTGATCTCTTCAAGGCTGCTGGCCGGGCTGCGCTGTGCGGCCACCGGCAGCAGCGAGTCCACCGCCCCCTGGTAATTGCCGACCAGCACATTGCGGTTGATGGTGGCCAGCTCCGCGCCGGGGCGGCCGGTGGCCAGGCCCGCCGCCACCAGCAGGGCGATGCCCTGGGCGCTGGGTGTGTCATGGCTGTACAGCGACGCCTGCAGGTCGGCCCAGCCACTGAGTGCGGCAACGGCCTTGATGCGGGGGTCGCGCGCCGCCGCCAGCAGGCTGGTGCCGGCGCCATAGGAGATGCCCGAGACCCCGATCCTGGCCGGATCGGCACGGGTGTTGTCCAGCGCCCAGTCGATCAGCGCGCTGACATCCTCGACCGTGGCGGGCCCGGCGATGTCGATGCTGCCACCCGACTCCCAGAAGCCGCGCGAGCTGTAGCTGATGACCACATAGCCGCGCTGCGCCAGCGACTGTGCCACGCCCACGTACTCAACGCTGGGCACCGCCCAGCTGCTGGGCATGACCAGCAGCGGATAGCGCCCGCTGCCGGCATCCTGCGGCTCGATGACGAAGGCCCCGAGAGGCGTGCCATCCCAAGTGGGAATGGTGCGATGGGTGGTCTTGACCGTGGCGGCCCAGGCGGTAGGCGCCAGGCCGGTCAGCAGGATCAACAGCAGCAAAAGCTTGCGCATCGTCGTCTCTCCCCGTCGGTGGTGGTGCAACGGGTCGGACCGTACCAGTGCGAATGGTGGCTGGCACCTTGCGACGCAGCATGGCGCAAAGCGCACCTTGGTATGCTTCGCGGCACTGCGGTCCTCCGCAGGCTCCCATCAATGCAAGGATGCCCCCCGATGCGCAGGACGCTCTTCGTCGGCACGCTCTTGAGCGTGGCCAGTCTGTTCGCCCCTTCAGCCGTGGCGGCCCGGGACCCCGACGTCACGGATGACTGCAGCGAAATCGCGCAGTTGATGTCCAACGACGACTTTCCGGCACTGGACGCGATGGCCGCGCGCCTCCGCACGGGCGAGCTCAACGCCGCCGGCGAATCCCGGCTGGGCCGTTTCTACCTCTGCATGTCGCGTGCAATCGGCACGGCGCGGCAGGAGGTGGAGGCCTGGAACCGCTGGTCGGCCTGGGCGGCGCGCTGGGTTCAGCATGCGCCAAAGTCGCCGGCAGCCCACCTGATAACTGCACGGATTCCGCTCAACCTGGCCTGGAGCTACCGCGGAAATGGTTACGCCAACACCGTCAATGCCGAAGACTGGGCTCAGTTCCATGAGTACAACGCGGCTTCGCAGGCCTACCTGCAATCGCATGAGGGCGTTGCCGGCGGCGACCCGTTCTGGCACGAGATGAGCGTGCTGATCGCGCTGCGCGAGGGCGCGGATGACGAAGAACTACTGACGCTCGTCGACCGTGCAGCGAAGGCCTTCCCCGACTACGAGCCGCTGCACTTCATTGCCCTGCAGCACTTCACGCCGGCCTGGGGCGGCAGCGCACAGAAGATGGAAGCCTTCGCACGGCGCTCGATGGCCAGTATCCCGAAGAAAAAGCGGGCCATGCGCTACGCACGGCTGTACTGGTCAGCCACCGCGTATTCGGCCGATCACTTCCGCGCGGCGACACCCGATTGGCCGCTGATGCGCCAGGGGCTGGACGAAATCGCACAGCGCTACCCGACCATCGACAATCTGGAGACCATTACACGCTACGCCTGTTGGGCGCGTGACGGCGATGCCCTGGATCGGTGGAATCGCCTGTACTTGAGCCGAAGTGGTTTCAGCGAGGCGGTCATTGCGGACTCGAGCGAGCAAAGCAGGGCCGCCTGCCTGGCGCCGGATGCTGGGCAAGAGGCTTCCTTGTAGAGCCAATCGGTGCGGAACCGGGCCGCGGAGGATGCGCGGTCCAGCATGCACTTCACACCTGCAGGGTGCTTAGCACGTACGCATGTCAGCCACGGACCGCGTGATCTGACACATCACCAGTGCTTGCACCCGGTCACAGCTTCGCGTTCTCGTCGTTGACCAAAAGACGACAGCTTGTGACGCTTGCGACACCGCGCGGCCTTCCGGGCCCTCCTCATCGCGGCCTCGCTCTACTGCACTCCGCATCACCCGTATCCGCAACGCCTTCACATGACACAGGCCGGGCCTGGTCGTGGCGGGCAGCTGCGTCCTGAACTCTTTGCTGGAGAATCGCAATGCGCCTTGCAAGCTTCGTCTTTGCCTTCGTCCTCAGCGCCTTTGCCGGCGCAGCCCAGGCCCAGGTAGTCACCCTCAACAAGGGCGGCTTCGTGCTCACCTACGACTGCAGCATCCACAGTGCCACCCGCTACGAGTACACGCTCACCGCCGATACCGGTTCGGCCGCACGGCCGTCCAGCTTCTACAAGGACCCGGACCTGCCGGCCGGTTGCCTGGGCCAGACCAGCACCGCGTCCTACGCCAGCATCAAATCCGGCTATGACCGTGGCCATCTGGTCACGTCCAACCACATGGATTACGACGCGACCTACATCCGTCGCGCCAACTACATGACCAACATCGTGCCGCAGGTGTCCAGCTTCAACCAGGGCATCTGGGTGAAGGCCGAGAACGTGGCCGAGTGCTACCGCGACATCGCGCCGGTGGACGTCTACGGTGGCGTGGTCTACGGCGATGCCGCCAACGATTATTTCCTGGCCAGCCATGGCATTCCGACGCCGGAGTTCTTCTGGAAGACGATCATCACCCGCGACCCGAACACCGGAACCGCCAAGGCGATCAGCTGGATCATCCCCAACGAGGCCAACCTGGGCAGCCTGGACAACTACCTGGTGACGATTGCGGATCTGGAGGAACTGCTGGGCGCCAGCTACGTGGCGATCAACGCGCCGGCCTCGCTGAAAAACATGCTGCCGGCCACCACCTGGCCGCAGCCGGCCGGGTGTGACCTGGGCTGATCGGGGGGCAGAGGAACGTCACGATGCCTGTGCGCGCAGCCATCGTGACGCCAGCACTCTGGCCAGCAGGAACTGCACTGCGGCGCCGACGACGGTGGCAACGACAAGCCCGCGACCTGTCGTCGGCGCCCCAGCGGACAGCGCTCGCAGAAGATAAGCCATGCTGGCCAGGATGATCAGCAGCGCCGTGGCAAGCAGGATCAGCGACACCACCATCGTGCGCGCCGTCGATGCGGGTTCCGGCGACGGCGCGCCGGCCCACAGGCCGGCAAACGTGGCCAGCGCGCAGGCCACCAGCAGGATCAGGCTCGCAATCTGCAGCTGCGCGGCGCCGTCGGCAACGGGCATGATGAACTCGCCGGGCGAGAATCCCACCGGCAGCTGCGCCACCAGGATGGGGAGCAGGCAGCTGCCGGCCACCAGCGCCACTGCGCCGGCGATGCTGGCACTGATGAGGTGATGGTGCCCGCCCTCGGCAGGGATGCGCCGCTGCATCAGCAGCGCCGGCACCAAGGCCAGCAGCGTGAGGACCAGTGCATGCGCAAGCAGCATCAGACTGATGGCTGCGACGCTGTAGACGGGAAACTGCGCCTGCGCCAGTGGAATGCGCATGGCGCGATCAAGCACGATCAGCAACCCGAAAAAGGCGACCGAAGCGATCACCGGATGCCGGATCCGCAGCGCGCCGCGACGCCCGAACAGCAGCATCGACACCAGTACCGCCGCTCCGGCGAAGAGACTCAGCCTGAAACCGAGCTCCGCCAGCGCGTAGCCGATTTCACCTGAGGCCTCGGGCGGGCCCAGACGGCGCCCGAATTCGACCAGGCGGAGGGCTACGGGCAGATACAGGCAGAGCACGTAAAGCTTGGCGGCCATCGCGAAATGGATGGGGTACGCACTGAAGAATGATCGCAATCGGTTCAAGGCGTATTCCCGTGCAGGCGCTGGGCGGGCTGACCTGGCAGTCTAGCGTTCCTGTGGCCCGCGTGCCCCGCCCGACCCGCTATGGGAAAATGGCGGGCACGTCGCCCCTTTGGCTGTTCCCGGAGTAGTAGATGTCCCGTTTCCCCTTCGATGCCGTGCTGTTCGACTGCGACGGCGTACTGGTCGATTCCGAGCCGCTGGTGGCCCGTGTGCTCTCGGAAATGCTGACCGCACGCGGCTGGCCGCTGACCCCGGCGCAGGCGGGCGAGGTCTTCCTCGGCCAGTCCGTGGCTCATCTGGCCGGGCTGATCGCAGAGCGCACCGGCAAGCCGTTCACCGAGCAATGGCTGGAGGAATTCCGCCAGCAGCGCAACCGTGCGCTGGAGCAGGACCTAGAGGCGATCCAGGGGGCGCCCGAGGCCGTGCGTGCGATTGCCGCGGCCACCGGCGGGCGGATTGCCTGCGCCTCCGGTGCCGACCTGTTCAAGGTGAAGCTGCAGCTGGGCAAGGTCGGCATCCTTGATGCCTTCGGTGCCCATGTGTTCAGTGGCCAGGACATGCCGAACACCAAGCCTCACCCGGATGTCTATCTGGCCGCCGCCGCAGCGCTGGGCGTGGACCCGAAGCGCTGCGCGGTGATCGAAGACACCGTGACCGGCGCCACCGCCGGCGTCGCGGCAGGTGCGACCGTGTTTGGTTTCAGCGAGGGCGGCCCGCACCACAGCACGCCGGAGGCCCTGCGCGCTGCGGGCGCGAAGGTGATCTTCCAGCGCATGGAGCAGCTGCCGGCAGTGCTGGCGGCCTACGCCGCCGACGCAGCCGCCTGAGGCGGCCTCAGCCCGCAGCGCCCAGTGCGGCGCCGCGGCGTTCCCCGGCGTAATGCAGCACGAACAGGTACAGGCCGGTGAACAGCTGCAGGAACAGTGGCGGCAGCGGCGAATAGGTGATCCACGCTGCAGGCTCGCCCTGCCCCAGCCCGCGGACGACGAAGTTGGCGATCACCGCCAGGGTGAAGACGATCGAGGTCCAGCGATGTACGGGCCGCGCCCAGCCACCGCGGCTCATTGACGGCGCCTCGCTTCGGAGCGCGCTTCGATCATCTTCCAGCCATTGCCGGACGGGTCGCGGAACCCCGCATCGATGGCGCCGTAGCGTTCGACCGGCGCCTGGGTGAACTCCACGCCCTGCGCCAGCCATTGCGTGTAGCGCGCCTGGCAGTCATCCACGGCCAGCACCAGCGGCGGCATTGCGCCCTTGGCCACCAGCTGCTGCAGCGCCTGCGCGGTGGCCCCATCGTGGGTGGGCGGACCGGGCACGAACAGGCCCAGCTGGAATCCGTCCTGGCCGGGGCTGCGCACCGTCAGCCAGCGGTAGCTGCCATTGCGCACGTCGGTATGCACTTCGAAGCCGAGCGTGCCGACGTAGAACGCGAGCGCCTCATCCTGGTCGCGCACATACAGGCCGACCGTGTTCACAGTGTTTGTCATGGGACCTCCCTCAGGTGGGATCCACGTTAGCAACCGCCTCGCGGCGGCGCTTCTCCAAAACTGCGATGTTCAGGTCCGGTCGCTGCGCGGCACGTGCGTGGCATTCCGGCACGCTGGCCGGCGTCGCCTCGCCGGCGCGCTCGCGCTGGCGCACATTGCCCGGGCTGTCGCCGGTGATGTCACGAAAGATGCGCCCGAAGGTACCCAGGCTGCTCCAGCCGGTCTGCGCGGCGATCTCGGTGACCGGCAGCTCGGTGTCACGCAGCATCGCCACGGCCCGTTCGATGCGGCGGCTGAGCAGGTAGCGGTGCGGCGGCAGGCCGAATGCCTGCTTGAACGAACGCGCGAAATGCGCAGGCGATACCGCACTGACCTCGGCCAGGCGGGCCACCGGCCAGTCCTCGTGACTGGCGTGGTCCATCCGGTCCTTGGCACGCAGCAGGCGCCGCAACAGTTCCGGGCTCTGGTTCATGGCGTCACCGCGTGTGCCAGATGATGTCGCGACGCACGCCTGGCCTGCGCGGCCTGCTCGCCCAGCCAGTCACCGAATGCGATGACCTTGGTGCTGCGGCTGCGCGCCGTCGGTGCCACGAACCAGAAACCACGCCCGTCGCTGGCCACACCGGGATGTGCCTGCACCAGGCGCCCACTGTCCAGTTCGGCCTGGAACAGGATCGGCGAGCCGATGGCGATGCCCTGCCCGGCAATGGCAGCACCGACATCCAGATGCTCCATCGCAAAGGGGGTGACGAAGCTCTCCGGGTCCGGTGGCGGAACAGCACCATGTGCGGAAAACCACAGTGCCCACCAGTCAGGCCTGCCGAGCAGTGGAACCTCCAACGCCCGCCGACCGAGCCCGTCTGCCGCCGGCAGCAGCGCTGGCGCGCACAGCGGAGTGAAAATGCTGGGGAACAGGGGCGTGGCCTGCAGCCCGGGCCACGCACCATGCCCGTTGCGGATGGCGGCATCGAAACGCCCGGCGGCCAGGTCCTGCGGCTCTGCCGACAGGTCCAGTTCCAGCACGATGCTTGGATGGCGCGCGCGGAAACTGCCCAGGCGCGGCGTCAACCAGCTGGTGCCCAGCGTCGGTAGAACGGACAGGCGCAGTCGTGCCGCATCCATGTCAGCGGCGCGCATGAAACTGGCGCGCAGCGCGTCGAAGGCCCGGGTGGCCTCCACTGCGACGCTCGCACCGGCGGCTGTCAATTCCACATGCTGGGCGTGACGCAGGAACAGGCAGGTACCGGTCTGGGCCTCCAGCCGGCGCACGTGGTAACTCACCGATGCCGCACTGGTGTCGAGCTCCTCGGCGGCGCGGGCGAAACTGCCCAGCCGTGCCGCCGCCTCGAAGGCGCGGATGGCGACAAGCGATGGCAGCTGGCGTTGGGTCACCATAAGTGTGGCTTAGCCTGAGCCCCGATATCCACGTGGTCAATCCCCCTCGCACGCGCAACGATGGAGGCACCTCCGGCACGGGATAACGCACATGGATCGACGGCAGTTCCTGGCCACCCTGGCCGCCACGGCAGCGTCCACCGCCCTGCCCTCCGGGTGGGCCCTGGCCAGCCCCAGCGCAGACTGGAAATGGTTGCAGGGCAACTGGCAGGTCCGGCACCAACGCCTGAAGGAGCGCCTGGTGGGCGATACCCGCTGGGACGCCTTCACCGGCGCCAGCGCGGTCTGGCTCACCCTGGGCGGGCTCGGCACCATCGATGACAACGTCATGGCACCGCCTTCGGGCCCCTACAGGGGCCTGGGCGTGCGTGCCTTCGATCCGGTGTCTTCCACCTGGTCGATCTGGTGGATCGATGGGCGCACCCCTGCCCATATCGAAGCGCCCGTGCGCGGCGCCTTCGCAGGCGATGGCGGCAGCTTCCGTGGTCGCGATGACTTCAAGGGACGCCCCATCGAGGTCTGGTTCCGCTGGCATGACATCCACGGCGATGAGCCGTGGTGGGAGCAGGCGTTCTCCGACGATGCCGGTGCCCATTGGGAAGTGAACTGGCGCAACTGGTTCCGCCGCACTGCTGCGATCCCCACTCCGCTTGCGAAGCTGCCGGATGCACCGGGCGATTTTGATTTCCTGGTGGGCCATTGGAACGTGCGCCATCGCCGCCTGCGCGCTCGGCTGGCAGGCAGCGATGCGTGGGACGCGTTCAACGGCACCCTGCACAACTGGCCGGTACTGGGCGGATTCGGCAACGTGGGCGACAACCTGATGGACGTGCCTGGAGCACCGCTGCGCGGCATGGGCATCCGCGCCTGGAATGCGGCCGAGCGGCACTGGCTCAGCTGGTGGCTGGATGGCCGCGCGCCGACCCGGATCGGCGCGCCACTGCGCGGGGGGTTCGAGGCCGGTGTCGGCCGCTTCTTCGGCGAGGACCAGCACGAGGGACGGGCGATCCAGACGCGGGTGATCTGGTCACGCATCACCCCGCGTTCGGCGCGCTGGGAACAGGCGGCCTCCGCCGATGGTGGACGCAGTTGGGAAACCAACTGGGTCAGCGACTTCGAGCGACAGGCATGAAGGCGCTGCTGGCCGTGATGCTGCTGGCATCGGCATTGCCCGTGCCCTCCCCGCCCGTGGTGCTGCGGATCATCGGCCCCGCCGAGCGCTTCGCCCCCGGCATTGCCTCCACACAGCATGACGAGATCCGGCTGACCCTGAGTCCGGACGGCAATACCGCCCTGTGGTTCAGCCGCAACCGGCCGGGGGGGCCTGGGGGCTACGACATCTGGATCTCGCACCGCGAAGGTGACCGCTGGCGGCCGGCCACGCCAGTGCCGTTCAACACGCCGGGGCGCGACTTCGATCCCGCATTTTCCGCAGATGGGCGCGTCGTGTATTTCTGCTCGGACCGCGCAGGCGGCCAGGGCGGTGACGATCTGTATCGGGTCAGCATGGGGAGCGACGGTCGATTCGGGGAGCCAGTCAATCTTGGCCCCGCAGTGAACAGCGCGGCCGATGAGTTCGCGCCGATGCTCTCGCCCGACGGTCGTACGCTGTTGTTCTCCAGCGATCGTGCGGGCAGTGCTGGCGGCCATGACCTCTACAGCGCGGCGATGATCGGCGGCGTCGCGCAGCCGGCACGGCCGCTGGTGGGAGACCTCAATACCGCAGCGCAGGAGTTCGATGCCACCTTCCTGGGCGACGGCCGAACGGTGGTATTTGCCCGCGCCCAGGACTTCGGCAGTGCACCGGTGCGCCAGTTCATTGCCTACGAACGTGGAGGCCGCTATGACGCAGGCCATGCTTTGCCATCGCCCGTGAACGCGCCCAGCGGCGACAGCTACGGCGCGATGCTGGATGGCTCACGCCGCGACACGCTGACCTACTCGGCGCGACGCGCCGGTGGTGAGGGACTGGACCTGTACCGCGTCCGCTACCGGATGATGCCGCCCTGAAGGCAGTGGGTGTCGATTTCCCACGCGCCCGTTCGTCGAGAGGTTGAGTACCCCAGGAGAAAATGCAGATGCCTTCCCAACAGTCCCTTGCCTGCGCCTGCGGCCAGGTCCGCCTGACCACCACCGGCAGCCCCATCGCCAGCGTCGAATGCTGCTGCGACAGCTGCCGCAGGGCCGGCGTCCGGATGCAGGCGATGCCCGGCGTACCGCAGGTGCTGGGGCCTCAGGGCCAGACGCATTTCGTAATGCAGCGCAAGGATCGCGTCCGCATCGATGCCGGGCATTCCCGGCTGCACGCGTGGCGGTTGTCCAGCACGGCCGGCAGCCGCCGCGTCGTGGCGGGCTGCTGCAATACGCCGCTCTTCCTGGAGTTCAGCGGTGGCCATTGGCTGAGCCTGTATGGGCTGTTGTGGCCGGACGCGATACGCCCCGCCGTGGAGATGCGGACGATGGTCAACGATCTTCCCGACGCGTCTGTCCTTCCCGGCGATGTGCCCAACCTGAAGACCCACTCGCTGCGGTTCCATGCCCGGCTGTTGAAGGCGTGGATCTCCATGGGCTTCCGCAGCCCACGCATCGAGATCACGGGAGACAGCCATGCCTGAGCCCGAGCGGATCGAGATCGAGAGCATCACCACGCCCGGGCACATCCAGCGCGTGGATCGCGCCAAGTACATGGCCATGCGCGCGGCCCTGCTGCGTGCCTTGCCCAGGCAACCTCCCGGGATGACGGTGGCGCAGGCGAAGCAGGCGCTGTTGCCGCACCTGCCCGCATCGCTGTTTCCGCAAGGCGCCACGGCCGGTTGGTGGCTGAAAGCCGTGCAGCTGGACCTGGAGGCCAAGGGCGTGATCGAGCGTCTTCCAGGCACGCCATTGCGCCTGTTCAAGCACGTGCCGGCCGGCTGATCAGCGCTGCGCCGGCAGCTCCAGCCGATGCTTGCGGCACAGCCGATACACGGTCACCCGCGAGATCTGCATCTGCCGCGCGCACTCGGAGACGTTGTAGCCGGTCTGCCGCAGCGTCTGCAGCAGCACATCACGTTCGGCCTGGCCGCGGGCATCGTGCAGCATCGCCCCCGGCGGCGCATGCACGGGCCCTCCCAGTTCGAGGTCACGCTCGCTGATCAGCTCGCCTTCGGCCATGATCGCCGCCCGCTGCACCCGGTTCAGTAGTTCGCGCACGTTGCCGGGCCATTCGAAACGCCGCATCGCCTGCAGCGCAGCGGGTGCAAAGCCACGTGCACGCACGCTGTGGCGCAGGCGGAAGCAGCGCAGGAAATGCTCGGCCAGCAGCTGCACATCAGCGCCGCGCTCGCGCAATGGCGGCATCAGCAGGCGCAGCACGTTGAGGCGATAGTAGAGATCGCTGCGGAACCGCCCCTGCGCCACCGCGTGCTCCAGTTCCACATGGGTGGCAGCCAGTACACGCACGTCCGCCCGCAGCGGCTGGCTGCTGCCGACCCGCTCGAACGTACCTTCCTGCAGCACGCGCAACAGGCTGGTCTGCGCCTCGGCCGGCAGGTCGCCCACCTCGTCAAGGAACACGGTGCCGCCGGATGCGGCTTCGAATACGCCGATCTGGCGCTTGTCAGCACCGGTGAACGAGCCACGCTCGTGGCCGAACAGCTCCGACTGCACCAGGTTCGCAGGGATGGCACCGCAGTTGACCGCGATGAACGGCTTGCCTGCACGGCCGGACAACGCGTGCAGTGCATGTGCCGCCAACTCCTTGCCGGTGCCGGTCTCGCCGGTGACCAGCACCGGCAGATCGACCGGCGCGAACTTGTGCAGTACGGTGCGCACCGCATGCAGCGCAGGACTCTCGCCGATCAATGCGCGCGGCCCCTGCCCGCCGCACACTTCGTCGGCAGACGTATCCTCCGCGTCGAACTGCTGGCGCATCGCCGCCACCAGGTCCTGCAGGCCGAAAGGAAGCGTGAACCGCGAGATGCAACGCTGCAACAAGGGCCGCCACGCTGCAGGCGTGGGCCCTGCGCCAGGCGGCAGCACCGCCAGCCAGGTCAGATGCGCGTGCTGTTCGATCCACGGCGCCAGCAATTGCTGGGCCGGCGCATCCAGATGGCGAAGATCCAGCACGGCGAGCAGCCGGTCGCGCCCGCGCAGGCCGATGGCCATCGCCGGGTCGGGATGGATGCGACGCACGTACCAGCCTGCGGCCGCCAGCGCGCTGCGCTCGTTCGCCAGCGGCTCGCCGAACCAGAGCACGCATCGTGACGCAGAAGCCTCCGGGACCGCTGCCATGCTTCCCCCAGCATCCGGACACCGTCGGCGGACTGTCAGGCAATCACCGGCGTGCCGCCCCTCCGCCGGGACCTCTACGGCCACCGCGGCGGCCTTTGTTGCGCGGATCCTAGCGCTGCGCTAAACGGCGGCGCAATGAGCGGCGCGTCAAGAAAGCACTGGCTGAAGCGGCATCGTTACAGTCCGCGGCGGCACCTGTAACACCGGTGCGACAGTCGGCCGCCTGCCTTGCCCTGCGGCGCTTGGCGCTGCGCAATCCCAACATTTTTTCCACACGGCTGTATCAGTGCAGCAGCAACGCCCCACGCCCGCCAGTGCCCGCCCCCCTGGCTGCCAAGCCTTTCAGGGTTGGCACGGATGATGCGTGGTTCCGCCGCACCCATCACGGGAGATCGGCATGGACGGCATCACCCCCATTCGCGGCCTGCTGGCAATGCTGGCCGTGGCCCTGCTGTCGGCAGCCGCGGGCGCCTCTGCCTCCGGTGCCCGCCAGGGCGTGAAGGCACAACCGGGCGAAATCGTCCTGTTGCGGGATGTGGCCGCGCGACCGGCCTATCGCATGGCGCCCCCGGGCATGGCGCTGATCGCCGATCCGAAACCGCAGCGCGAGATTGCGTTGGCGCTCGGTGCGGGTACCCCGGCAAACGCGATGGATGAGCTGAGCGATGAGGACTATGCCGGCATGGGGGCGGGGCACACGGCTGCGACCGCGACCCCCACGGGCACCACCGTCGAACGGGTCGCCCAGCAGGCCCTGGGCGGCACGCTGGGACGCAGCAGTGACGGCATGCTCGGCAGCAGCCTCCGTGGCGCACTGGGTGGCCCACTGGGCGCGGTCGGGAACAGCACCCGCGGCATCGGCGATACCGTGCGCGGCGCGCTCGCCCAGTTCCCGTTGCAGGGCCCGGCCCCGGCAGGTGGCAAGTGAAGCGGGCACGTTGGCTGCTGGTCCTGTTTGCCACGCCGTTGATGGCGCAGGCCGACGACTACAGCGGCATGCTCGCCTACCTCGACGTGGCCCGCATCGACGGTCACGCCCTGGCGGGTGCAAACGGCGCCATCGCGTTGAACCAGGCGGCCGGTGACCTCAACCTGCAGGCCAACCTGCATGGCATCGCCACCGGCGAACGCGCCGACGTGTCGATCGGCAACCGGCAACTGCGGGCCGGCAACCGCGTGCTGAGCGCACCGGCGCACGCCACCGCCGTCATCGACGGCAACGCGCTGGCCGGTGCCAGCGGCATCGCATCCATCAACCAGGCCAGCGGCATCGCCAACACGACGCTCAACGTCGTCAGCGCGACGCTGGCCAGACAGGGCATACGCGAATCCGACGATACGGCCTTGGCCGCCGAAGGTTCCGCGTTGGCAGGGGGGCGGGACGACGCCGGTCGCGGCGTCGCGACCGGCACCCGCAGCGCCGGTGTCACCAGCACCGCGCTGCGGGGATTCGACGGGGTCCTGCAACTCAATCAGATCGCGGGCAGCGGCAACGACACGGCCAATGTGCTGGGCCTGGTCGTGCAGGACCGCCCGTGACAACCACCCAACCGATGCACCACCCGATGAGAGAGAGGGCACCATGAAAGCGACCGTCAAACGGACCATGCTCGCCATGGCGATTGCCACTGCCTCGACCGCCGCTGCGGCCAATGGCTGGGACAACCAGAACGCCAACGCGAACATCAACCACAACCACACCGTCAGCGAAACCCGCAACGACACCCACAACCACACCGACAACGGCGTACGCAACCGCACCGTCAACGTCAATGTGCAGAAGCACAGCACCATCCAGGCCGACGAGCGCAAGGAAAAGAACAACCACGGCGTCGACGTGAACCTGGAGAAGGACCTGCGCCTCAGCACCGACGTCAATTTCTCCGGCGACCCCACCATAACCGGCGACATCGACCTCGACTCGGCGGCCATTGCGGTGATCGACAACCGCCAGTCGATCAGCAGCAACGCCACCAGCAACAGCCTGGTCACCAACAGTGCCTCCATCGGTGACAGCGTGGGTGCCGGCGCCTCCGGCAACCTCGGCTTCAACGTGGTATCGGGGGACAACAACGCCCAGGACAATGCCGCGTCATTGTCCGCTGCCGATGCGTCCTTCAGCTTCGGCATGGCCGACGCCGAGGTGTTCGTCAACCAGGCCGGCTTCGGCAACGCCACCATGAACTCCGGCGTCACCAATGCCGCAGGTCTCGGTGGCAATGCCTTCGGCGGTGCGTCAGGCAACATCGGTGTCAACATTGCTTCGGGCAACAACAACGAGCAGAAGAACGCGCTCGCGGCCTCGGTCGCAACCACGGCGATGGCGCAGTCGAGCATCAGCTCCAACCAGGTCTCCACCGGCAACACGGTCAGCAATGCCGGCTTCGTGCAGTCCTACACCGATACCGTGCAGGTCGGCCTGCATGGCGGCGTCAGCGGCCTGACGTGGGGCTATGGCGCCGGCACCTACCGCGGCACCGGCAATGCCTACCAGATGGCCAACTATTACCTGGATACGTGGAACGGCGCATTGCCGCACCCGGGTGGCAACAGTACCGGCCACATCGACCTGGACAACGAGATCCAGAACGCCACGATGAACCCCAACCGGCCGGGGGTGGGCGGCCTGGGCTTCGATACGCGTGAAAGCGGCACCAGCCAGTTCGTCGAACTGGGCGTGGCCGATCTGTACGCCAGCCTGAGCGGCACGGTCAGCACCACGCGCTGGGTGAACGTCAACGCCACCAACACGTCGGCCTTGTCCGGCAGTGCCTTCTCCGGCGCCTCCGGCAACATCGGCGTGAACGTGGCGGCGGGCACCGGCAACCTGCAGGCCAACAGCCTGGCCCTGGCCGTAGCCCAGCCCAGCACCGGCGGTGGTGGCGGCAACGGCGAGTAAGTGCACCACCCCGGCCGTCCGCCAATGGCCGGGTTCCCGGGAGCCCCTGTTCCTCCTCCCCCTTGGGGCAGGGGCTCCCTCCTGCTGCTGGAGAACGTGATGATCGGCCACCGTCTCTCGATATGCCTGCTGGCCTGCCTGCTGTTGCTGGGCGGTGCATCGGCGCGGGCGGGCGACGTCGGCTTCGCCGCCGTGCTGCCCAATGGCGCACTGCTGCAGCAGAAGGTGGAAAGCATGCAGGAACGGCGCTACCGCAACGTGGTGCGGCAGCACACCGATTACAGCTGCGGGGCGGCCGCACTGGCAACCATCCTGCGCCATGCCTATCACCTGCAGACCGACGAAGCGACGGTGATCGAAGGAATGATGGGGGTGTCCGATCCAGCGCTGGTGGCCGAGCGTGGTTTCTCGCTGCTCGACATCAAGCGCTACGTGGAATCGCTGGGCATGCGCGGGCGCGGCTATCGTATCGATGAAACACGCCTGCGCACGCTTCGCGTTCCCGGTCTTGTGCTGATGGACGTGCGCGGCTTCCGCCACTTCGTGGTGCTCAAGCAGGTGCGCGACGGTGTGGTCGAGGTGGCTGATCCCATCCTCGGCAACCGCAGCCTGGCGCTGCCTGAATTCCTCGCTGCGTGGCCATCGCGTGCCGTCTTCGTGGTGATCGGCAGCGATTTCGATCGCAACACGGTTCTGCTGCAACCCAGCGAACGGCCCAGTGCCCGCGCGCTCTACGCGCGACAGGGGCCGATCACCGATGCCGAACTGGTCGACTTCGGCTTCAGCCACGCAGACCTGTTCTGAAGGAGGTTCCGCCATGTTCCGTCACCGCCTGTTGATGGTCCTGCTGCTGGCCTGCCCCGCCCTGCCCCTGCAGGCGGCGGACGCGGCGCCCGGGCGCGGCCTGAAGGAAATCCCGGATCCCGAACTGAACCTGATGCGGGGCCGTTACACCGTGGGCGGCAATACTGTCGCCTGGTTCGGGGTGACGATGGTCTCGGAGTGGCAGGCCAGCAACGGAAGCGTGTTGCAGGGTGCGTTGACCCTGGGCATGGACTTCCGCGGCGGGGGCAGCCCGAAACTGAGCTTCCAGCCCAGCGTGCACGTCACCGCCGCAGATGCGCCGCTGCCGGACACGCAGGGTCGCCACATCGACAGCAGCGGCCTGGCCAACGCCAGCGGCGTGGTGCAGAGCGTGCAGGTGGCCGGCGATGGCAACGTCGCCCGCAATGCGACCACGCTGGTGGTACGCAATGGCGCGGTGCCGGCCCTGCCGGGTGACGGTGCCCATTCGATCAGCGCACAGGCCGAAGGCGTCTCGGCCTCCGCGGTGCTCGACGGCAACCAGGCACGCCTGCTGTTGCAGGTAGATGGCCAGGGCCTGGTTCAGCAATGGATACGCAACGGCAGCGTCGGCCAGGGCATCGCCCTGGCCGGTGACGGCCAGATCGCCAGCAACCAGCTGCGGCTGGAGCTGGTGCGGGATACCGCGGGCGGCAACCTGCCGTTGAGCCAGAACGTGGCCCAGGCGATTGCGATGAACCGCGGCATGGGGCCGGGCCGGTAGTACCACGGCACGGCGTTGGGGGAAGCGTTCCACAACGCAGGACACGAACATGCACACCCTGATGAGGATCACCCCGTTGGCGCTGGCGGCGCTGGCGGGCACCGCCTTCGCCGCGCCACCCGCGGCGGATGATGGCGCCGACGTGCAGGCGCTGGCCAACCAGCTGGAGCAGCTCAAATCCAACTACGCGCAGGAAGTGCGGCGGCTGCGCGAACTGGACATGCAGGTGCAGGCGATGCAGGCGCGCCTGAGTGGGAAGGTTGGCCCGATGGCCCCGTCTACGACTGCGCCCGTCGAGCATGGCTCGACCCTACAGACGTCACCGGGCAGCGAAGGCTATGCCAGCAGTGCCGCCGAGGCGCAGCAGGCAAAGCAGGAATCGCGGCGCAGCGTGGATGATGTGAAACAGCAGCAGTCGGCGCTGTTCTCGCGCCGCTTCACCGTCGAGAACAGCCTCACCTACGCCCGCTACGACCGCAAGCAGCTCACCCTCAATGGCTTCCTGGCGCTGGATGCGATCTTCCTCGGCAACATCGCCATCGAGAACGTCGAGTCCGATTCGCTCACCTACAATCTGGCCGCGCGCTGGGGCGTCAGCCCGAACCTGACGCTCAACCTGGACGTGCCATACCTGGCGCGGCGCACCGTCTACCAGAAGGGCGGTGCCGGCGGTGCGGCGGCCGCGATCGCGCAGGAAGAAACCAATGGCAACGGCCTGGGCGATATCGGCCTGAGTGCGAATTACCGCTTGTTCGGCGAGCTCGGCTGGCGCCCGGAAGCCGTACTCACCGCCGGAGTGACCGCGCCCACCGGGCGTGCGCCTTACGGCCTGGACTGGAAAGTGATCGAGCGCGATGACGATGACTACATCCGCTTCGCCGTGCCCAAGGAACAACCGACCGGCAATGGCGTGTGGCAGGCCAACGTCGGGCTGTCGATGGTCAAGACAGCCGATCCGGCGATCCTGTTCGCCAACCTCGGCTACGTGCATTCGTTCCCGCGTGGTTTCAGTGACATCGACAGCAACCCCGACACGGTCAACCCGGGTGACGTGAAGCTCGGCGGCTCGGTCTACTTCGGCGCCGGCGTGGCCTTTGCGTTCAACGAGCGCACCAGTCTCAGCCTGTCCTTCAGCGACCGCATCAGCGCCCGCGCTTCCACCCGTTTCCAGGGCGGGAAGTGGATGAAAGTGATTGGCAGCGACGCCAACGCGGCGTCACTGAATCTGGGTGTGACGTATGCGCTCAACCAGCACACCACGCTGGTGACCCTGCTGGGCATCGGGCTGACCCCGGATGCACCGGACTTCACGCTGGCGTTCAAGATCCCTTACATGCTCTGACCCGCCCGATCCGGCGACGCTGTGGCCGACAGCCCCTCGCCGCCGGATCGCGCTGCCCACGCGCAGGCCCTGTGTGTGCTCCAGGGCAACGCGCCAGCGCTGGCGACGACGGCGATGATCATCAGTTCCGCCGTATTCACGCCGCACCTTCACGGTGATCCCACCGCATTCTCCGTCGATTCCGCCAATCCGGCGGCGGCGCCATTTCCTACTCTGGCCCCACGGTGAAGCCCAGGCCGCTGCAGGCAACGCACCGTGACACTGGATACCACGCACTTCCACCCTTTCGCAGGAGCAGGACATGGCATTTCCAACCGCGGTAAACGACCAGATCACCGACTCGGTCACCCAGGCCAACACCAAGGTGCTGGGCGACGCGCCCGCCGTGGCAGTGGGCAATCTGTACCAGGCCACCGCACAGGCGCTGGCCAATGCCGCCCACAACGCCACCAACGCGCAGCAGCAGTCCTACGTCACCGCGCAGTCGGCCACGACCATGGGCGTGGCCACTCTGTACTCGATCGATACCGCCACCACGGCGGTAGCGAGCAAGGAAATCCTCAGCACCCGCGTCCGCGGCCTGGGCTCCTGATCTGTCGTTCCATCGCTGACCCGCCAACCTCAAGGAGATCGACATGGCATTCCCGACCGCTGTAAACGACCAGATCACCGATTCGGTCACCCAGGCCAACACCAAGGTGCTGGGCGACGCGCCCGCCGTGGCCATGGGCAATCTGTACCAGGCCACTGCGCAGGCGCTGGCCAACGCCGCCCACAACGCCACCAATGCGCAGCAGCAGTCCTATGTGACGGCGCAGGCGGCCACCACCATGGGCGTGGCCACGCTGTACTCGATCGACACCGCCACCACCGGCGTGGCCACCAAGCAGATCCTCGGCGCGTGATGCGCCGGCAGGCAAGGAGCTGAGCCATGGCATTTCCCACGGCCGTCAACGACCAGATCACCGACTCGGTCAGCCAGGCCAACCTGCAGGTGCTGGGCGTGGCGCCTGCCACGGCAATGGGCACGCTGTACCAGGCCACCGCGCAGGCGCTGGCCAATGCCGCCCACAACGCGACGCTCGCCCAGCAGCAGATGTATGTCACGGCGCAGGCCGCGACCACGATGGGCGTCGCGCTGCTCTACGCCGTCGATACCGGCGCCACCGGCGCCGCCACCCGGAAGATTCTCGGCTGATTCCATTGAGTGCCGGCAATCTCCGTTCCTGTAGTGCTGTCCACCCTAGGAGCTTCCACCATGGCATTTCCCACCGCCGTCAACAGCCAGATCACCGATTCGGTCTCGCAGGTCAACACCAAGGTGCTTGGCGATGCGCCGGCCATCGCAATGGGCAACCTGTTCGTGGCCACCAGCCAGGCGCTGTCCAACGCCGCGCACAACGCCACCAACAACCAGCAGCAGTCCTACGTGACCATGCAGGCGTCGACCACCCAGGGGGTGTCCACGCTGTATGCGATCGACACCGCCTCCAACGGCGTGGCCACCCGCGAAATCCTGGGCCTGCGCTGACGTGTCGGCCCGGCGTGACGCCAACCACCGCGCCCCCGCCCAGGGCGGCGTCACGTCGGGCCCCTGATCGATGGCCGCATCGCCCGCCACCGGCTACCTGCTGGCAACCACCAACGCCGGATCCGGTGTGGCGATCGCCCTTGCCCCCTCGTTCGCGATGTCCGCCACCTACCTGGCGATGGCCGACAGCCTCGGCCTGGCAATGCAGAACGCGGTGGCCAACCAGCAACGCGGCCAGGTGACCGCCGGCGCAAGCCTGGCCCAGATCCTGGCCCTGATCATCCAGAAGGGAGCCGTTCCGTCATGAGCAGTGAGAACACCGTCAACAGCCAGATCGTCGACAGCGTCAGCGCCGCCTCGACGTTGCTGGTGGCCCAGGGTCCGGCGCAGTCCTTCAGCATGCTGGACATGGTGATGCTGGAGACGCTGGGCACCGCCATGCACAACGCCGTCGCGCGCCAGCAGGGTGCAGGCATGGTCAGCAACGCAGCGGTGACCGCCACCTGCGCGAAGATGATCAACGCTCCCTGGCCGGTGCCGCCACCCGCTCCGGAACCCCCTCCGCCGCCACCACCGCAGGTCATCCCCCTGCCCGGCCCGGTGCCGGCGCCCCCTTCGCCTGCGGCGGTGATCGCCGCGGCCACCGCAGAAGGAAAGACCGCCATCAGCGTCCTGCAGGCACAGACCCACGGTGCCACTGCCGACGCTGCGGCCGCTACCAGCAGCCTGCATGCACTCCAAACGCTTGCAGGCAATGCGGCAGCGCCCGCGCCCGGTCCTGCGCCCGACCCCGCGTCCGGTCCGGATCCGGACGCAGGTCCCGCCCAGGATCCCGCGCCAGACTCCCCTTCCCCTTCCCCTTCCCCGGCAGACGACGCTGACGCCGGGGCCTGACAGACTGCAGGCCGCCTGCGGCCCCACCCGCCCATCAAGGAGCCCGTATGGACCCGAGGAACGTCAACGCCCAGATCATCGATGTGATCAACCAGGTGCAGACGGCCACCATGTCAGCGACCGTCGTGACGACCAGTGGTGCCGGCAAGGCCTACCAGTCGGTGGCCCAGTCTGCGGCGATCGCCGTACAGGATGCCGCCGACGCCCTGCGCAATGTCTCAACCATCGCGACCACCGCGGCCGGCGTGGCCATGGCCCAGTACCTGGCGACGGGGGACGAAAAGTATGCAAGGGTGCTCACGCAGGCGCAGAACATGATGCAGGGGGCCACCGCCGACTTCAACCGCGTCGGCAATGCCGCTGCGACCGTCCTCAAGGAATTTCCGGCCCAGTGAGGCCGCCAGGAGATCCACGCATGAGCATTTTCATTGCCGGTCGTTCCATCCCCCAGGCCAACCTGATCAGTCAATCCTGCAGGCATGTCCTTCAGTTCATCGACGGCGGCGAGCACTGGTTGAAGTGGGCCATGGAATCGCATGAGCACCGCTACGCCTTCTCCGACGAGGGCACGATGCTCGATGGGGTGCAACAGGGCCTGCACGGTTCGCGCATGACATGGTTGCCGCGCACCGGGTTGCAGATCGGCCCGGTCAAGCTGCTCAGCCTTGGTGCCAGCGACCTCGGTGCCCTGCGCAACATGGAGTTTGATGACGAGACACGCCTGTCGCACAACGAGGCACAACGAGTGCTGGAAAAACACCGGCTGCTGACCAACGCCGAGCTCGGCGCCTCGCGCGCGTTCCTGGCTTCGATCGGCGCGGCCGACGCACCCCTGCTGCAGCAGCTGGACTTTCGCGAATCGGTGGCGCTCCACCAGCTGTCCCGTGAGGTGGGCATGTCCGCCGCAGGGCGCGACGATCTGGCCGACGCTGCCGGCTTCGCGCTGCTGCACGCACGCAGGCCCATCGAGTTTGCCGACTACTTCCGCTTCTACCAGCGGGTGAGCGCAGGAGGTGGCAGCCGCGAGCATCGGCTGGCGCGTGCCACCCGTGCGTTGCAGCAGGTGCTGCCGATCCTGTTCGGCTTCCTGGACGGGCCGCAGCTGCCACAGTTGCCGTCGCCAGAGCAGGTGCGCGAGGCGATCGACGCAAGCCTGGCCGCGCACCGGCAGATCGGCTATGCCCGCATCTCGCTGGCCGCCCAGCAGATGGCGGCCTGCTTCGACGACGAACCCGACCTGCTGCAGGATGACAGCCGGTTGCGCGAGGCCGCGCGGTGGCAGCTGCGCGATGCGCAGGAATTCCTCAACGAACATCCGGTTTCCCGTGGCCGGCTCGGCCAGGACGGTGCCAGCGTGCAGTTCGCGATCGATGGTTCCAGAGCGAAGGCGCTGATACAGGTGGAGGACAATGTGATCACCCTGCAGGATTACCGCCGAACCCGCCGCCACCTGGGCGATGAAGCGCGGGTGGATTATCAGAAGGATGCAGTGTGAACCCGGCTCCGGCGCCAGATGGCGATGGCGTGCAGGCAGCAACAGAGGCCTTTGCTTCGGCAGCCGGCGCGGCCGTTGCTGCCGGACGCCTGGCGGCCCGGCAACAGGCGCAGAAGATCCTGGCCGATGCCCAGGCGGCATTGCGCCACATCCTGGGGGAGCGCAGCGACGGTGTTCCCCCCTCATCCCCAGCAGGAGCACCGACGATGACCTTCCCGACCCCGCTTCCCGGCAAGCCCACTCCCGCCCATCCGGCGGGCAGAACCCCGATGGAGATCGCCCAGGAACTGGCGGACGCCGCAATGGCTGCCAGTGAAGAAGGCATCCGCACCGCGATGAAGGTTTCGCAACGCGCGGTCGAGGCCGCCGCCGAGGCCGCGCGATGCGCGGACGAAGCGGCCGAACAGGCCGTGCAGCGCGCTGCCGAAGCCAACGCGCGCTGACGCTGCGTCTGCCATCCCAACGCCCCGGGCAGGCCCGCGCCTGCACCGGGGCGTTGCTTTTACTGGTGCGGGCTTCGCCGGTAGCTGCGCGGGCTGACCCCTACCGCGCGCCGGAAGCTCTTTTCGAAGTGGCTCAGGTCACCGAAGCCGACCTGCAGTGCGACATCGGTAATGCGCAGGCGCTGCCCATCCCGCAGCAGCTGCTTGGCGTGCTCGATGCGCAGTTGCTGCAGCAGCAGCTTGAACGTCGTGCCCAGCTCGCTGCGGAACAGGAATCCCAGGTGTGACTGGCTCACATGGGCCTGACGGGCAAGGTCGCCCAGCGTGAGCGGCTCTGCGGCATGGTCCTTCAGGTAGGCCAGGGCGCGTTTCAGGCCGTCGTGCAGGCCTTCATGCGCTGCCCGCGGCGTATCCGGCTGCGCGGGCGCAGGACCGACGGTCTGCTCAACCGCGGGCAGCCGTTGCGGGGCGCGCCCGGCATCGCTGGCAACGTGGCCTGCAGCCAGATCCGGCGCGTGGCGTGCGAGATCCTCACGACGGATGCATCGGCCACCGGTCATCACCGCCAGCCGGACCACCACCCGCTCCATTTCCAGCAGATTGCCGGGCCAGTCGTGCGCGCACAGGGCTTCCAGCACATCGTCGCCCAGCACGCGGGGATTGAATCCATGCAGCTCCAGCGAACGCGCCGCCAGCGCGCCGATGTCCTCCACCCGTTCGCGCAGCGGTGGAATATCCACGGTCAGGAACTCCAGCCCAGCCAGCAGGGCGCGCGAGAACTGCTTCTCTCTCACCCGTTGTTCCAGGTCCGCGCTGGTCGACGCGATCACCCGTATCGGGCCGGCCGCCAGCGCGTCAGCTTGAGCGGCAGGCAGCCCACGCATGCGATGTGACAGCTGCCCCTGCAGCGGCACCGGCAGTTCGTCGACTTCGTGGAAGTACAGCGTCCCGCCCTGTGCGCGCGCGAACCAGTCGCTGGCTTCGCCCAGCGGGTGAACACAGTTCACTTCGACAAACGGGCCCTGCCGGGAAGGGCCGCCACTGTGCAGGGCGGCGGCCAGCTCCATCTTCTCGGTACCAAACTCGCCGCGCAGCAGGACCGGCAACGGGCTGGCCGCCGCGCGCTCCACGAATTCATCCATCTGCTTCAGCGCCTCGCCGGCGCCGACCAGCAACAGCGGCCGGCTCAATGCCTGTTCGGCCCAGGCCTTGGCTTCGTAGCGCTTGATCAGATGCGCGCAACGCTGGGCAAACTGCTCCCCCAGCGCCAGGGCACTGCCATCCAGCCGGCCCTTCTCGCCTTCCAGGTGCAGCTCACCCAACACCTCGCCGCCATAGCGGATGGGAACCCGCTGCAAGGAAACCTCTTCCCCGGACGCAGCTGGCAACCCCGCAGCCGCCCCTGCCACCGCACCACGCAACCGCACTTGGCCACCCCGCATCACCTTGTGCTGGGACAGCTCCTTCACGAACGCGCCCAGCAGCTCGGGCAATGACGGATAGGGCCGATAAGCGCGCTGCAGCATCTCACTGACTTGCCTGTGCATCGAAACTCCCCTTTGGAATGGCGACCCGATGCATCTGCAACGGGCGATCTCGCGATGCAGGCCCTCCGGCATCATCGCGGGATGCTGCGACGTCCACGCCGCATGCCGTACCCGCTGGTCGCACCGCTGGTGCCGTGCACGCTGCCCGCTCCCGCAGTGCCGGGAACTGCCATCGCTGCTGGAGGTCGGCAAGGCGGACGTCGTCCAGGCCGGGGGCGTGCGCCACAGGGCGGCACTGCCTGTGACGCGGCGCTCCCTGTGTTCCGGCCATCGCGTCCCTGGATTATGGGAAACGAGTTTCCAGAAAATAAGCATGATAATGACGTGAATATCCGCGCCGGATATTTGTCGCCCGCGTTTCCGTGCGCGGCGCACTGCAAAGCAGGTGAAGGCAAGGCGCCGGGATTCCATCCACGCTGATGATCAACGCGTCTGAGCGAACCAGGGACGGGCACGTATTGCGCCGCCGTGACGGCTGCACCGCCTGCTCGCCCAGGCCCGCAGGCCACCGCGCCTGCCTGCCGCGCCGCCTCCCCCGATCAATGACCCATCGACCAGCAGAAGATTGCGCACCACGCACGGGTGGCATTCCTTCCGCTGCACCTGGCCTGTCGGCATACTCGCGCTCCCGACCGCAGCACGATCAAGGAGATCGACCGCATGGACCGCACCCCGCCACCCGTGCCCCCCAGGAACTACCTGATGTGGGCCATCCTGAGCATCATCGCCGGCTTCTGGCCGTTCGGCATCGTCGCCACCGTCTACGCCAACCGCAGCACGTCACTGGTCGCCAGCGGCCAGATCGGCGCGGCCACCGAGGCTTCGCGCAAGGCGCTGCGCTGGATGATCGCCTCCTTCCTCACCCTGCCACTGTGCCTGGCACTGATGATCGGCTATGCCCTGATCGCGCGCGGCATGGCCTGATCGCCTGCCGCCGCCGTCGCGCCATGATGAATGGCAGGCGCGCGCGGCGGTGGCGGCGGCCCATCCCGCTCCTCTATAGTCAGTCCAGCTCGGCAGGCATGGTGCCTGCCCTCGAATCACAGGGAGTTGGACATGGGTCTGGTACAGGCGGTGAAGGGTGCGGTGGGTGGTGTGCTGGCCGACCAGTGGAAGGACTTCTACACCGTGCCCACGGGCCTGCCCTCGACGGCGGCCCTGTTCGCGGCGGTACCGCGCGGCACCAATGCCGGCCGCGGCTCCAATACCAGCGGCTCGTCCAACATCATCACCAACGGCTCGAAGATCATCGTGCCGGAGGGCTACGGCCTGCTGCTGTTCCAGGACGGCGCGATCACCGCGTTCGTCGCCGAACCGGGTGGCTACGAGTGGCGTTCGGACGATCTGAACTCGCAGTCGATCTTCGCCGGCGACGGCCTGGTCAGCACGTTCATCAAGCAGAGCTGGGAGCGCTTCAAGTTCGGCGGCCAGCCGGGTTCGCAGCAGGCGGCGTATTTCGTGTCGCTGAAGGAACTGCCGGACAACCGCTTCGGTACCCAGTCGGAAATCTACTGGGACGACGGCTTCCTCAACACCCAGGTGGGTGCGGTCACGCGTGGCTCGTACACGCTGAAGATCGTCGACCCGATCCTGTTCGTGAAGAACTTCGTGCCGGCCAGCTACCTGCAGCCGGGTCAGGTGTTCGACTTCACCGACCTGGACAACGCCGCCGCCAGCCAGCTGTTCAATGAAGTGGTCGGTTCGCTGGCCCCGGCCTTCAGCCTGTACACGAACGACCCGGGCAAGGGCAACCGCATCACCAAGCTGCAGCAGGATTCGCTGGGCTTTGCACAGAGCCTGTCTGCCGCCGTCGAGCAGGGCTACCAGTGGAAGTCCGACCGCGGCCTGGCCATCGTCAAGACCGCAATCGTCTCGATCGAGTACGACGCCAACACCCGCGAACTGCTGAAGACCG
Organism: Stenotrophomonas maltophilia D457; assembly: GCF_000284595.1. Lineage (GTDB taxonomy): Bacteria > Pseudomonadota > Gammaproteobacteria > Xanthomonadales > Xanthomonadaceae > Stenotrophomonas > Stenotrophomonas muris. The sequence goes on from NC_017671.1 coordinate 2,556,698, forward strand.
TGCAGCGCGCCGATGCCCTGTCGGGTTCGCGCGGCAATTCCAACCTGCAGGCCAGCGTCGCCCAGGGCATCCAGTCGGCCGGCGAGAACGGCGGAGCGGCTGGCCTGGTCGGTGTCGGCATGGCCTCGGGCATGTTCGGTGTCGGCGGCATGCAGCAGCCGGTCGCCCCGGCTGCCGACGACCCGGTGGCCAAGCTGAAGAAGGCCAAGGAAATGCTGGATCTGGGCCTGATCACCCAGGGCGACTATGACGCCCTGAAGGCCAAGGCACTGGGCCTGTAACAGCAGGACGCACAACGAACATGTCCGATCCCCGAAACGGCCCGCCGCCGCTGCCCGGATCCGCGCCCGCGATGCCGCCGCCCTTGCCGGCGGCGTCGTTGGATGGGCCCGGTTCGCCGCAGGACGTCCCTCCCCTGCCCGGCAGCTTCCCGCTGGACACCTCGAAACTGCCACAGGCCATCCGTGATGAAGTGGAAGCGCCCGACCCGGTGGCCATCGATACGTCGGCCAGCGAGCTGAAGGACGGCCTCAACCGCTGCCCGAAGTGCGGTGCCACCGACATCCGGCCCAAGGCCGGCACCGACATCCTGGTCTGCCTGTACTGCCGTCACGAATGGCATGGCGCACGCGTCGAGGAAGAGTTCGGCCTGGGCGAGGCCATCGACCAGCTGCGCGGTACGGTCATTGCCTCTGGCGCACGTGACATCGACGCCGACACCTCGGCACTGATGACGTTCAAATGCACCGGGTGCGGCGCTGAAGTCACGGTCAATACCGAGAGTACGATGACGGCGCGCTGCCACTGGTGCCGCCATGTGTTCGGCGTCAACGAGCAGATCGCCAATGGCGCGGTGCCCGATGCAGTGCTGCCCTTCCATATCAGGAAGGACGATGCGGTCGCGCGCATCCGCCAGTTCGTCGACAAGCGCCGCATGTTCGCGCTGAAGGCATTCAAGGACCAGTTCACCCCGGAAAACGTGGTGGGCGTGTTCCTGCCCTACATGATCGTCGACAGCAATGTCAGCGCGGCCGTGGCCGGCAAGGGTGAGATCCAGACCCGGCAGTACACCGTGGGCAGCGAGAAGAACAGGCGCACCCTGTACGACGCCGATGTCTACCAGGTCGAGCGCCAGGTCGACTTCACGGTCGATGACCTGCCACTGGAATCCTCGGCCGAGCGCGGGAATCTCGATACCCGCGCCAACACCAACAACATCATCAACACCATCCTGCCGTTCGATACCAAGAACGCGGTGAAATGGAACGCCTCGTACCTGGCCGGCTTCACCTCCGAAAAGCGCAACCTGGATGTGGAAAAGCTGCGGCCGCGGCTGGAAGACCAGCTGCTGTCGATCGCCCGCGCACAGGTGGAAGGTTCGGTGAAGCGCTACAACCGTGGCGTGCGCTGGGAACAGGAGCAGCTGGAGGTGCATGGCACCCGCTGGGTGTCGATGTACCTGCCGGTGTGGTTGTACTCCTACCACCAGCCCGGCAAGAACGGCGGCATGCTGCACTACATCGCGGTGAACGGCCGTACCGGCGAAACCATGGGCAGCGTGCCCGTGCAGCAATGGAAGATGCTGCTGGCGGCACTGGCCACCGGCACCGTCATTGAAGCCCTCGCAATTGCCTTCCTGGTGGCATCGACATGAGCGACGACAGTGGCCTCTGGCTGTTGGCGGCAGGTCCGGCCGGCGCAACCGCGCTGTACTGGGCGCTGTACCGCTATTACCGCAACACCGACAAATCGCACTCCTTCGAGCACGAGACCGCCATCGAGGCCAAGCCGGTCACCGGCTCGGACCAGCAGGTAGGCCGGGTTACCGGCACCGAGGAAAAGCGTATCCGCGGTGACAATGTGTATGAGTACCGGAAACGGGTGGTGCGGGTAAAGCCCGACCCGTAGCGCCAGGCCCTGCCTGGCTGCGGGTAGTGCCGGCCGCTGGCCGGCATTCCTTCGGTTCCCGGGCGCCAAGAGGGAGCCGGCCAGCGGCCGGCACTACCCTTCGCTGGGCTGCCCCAGCGCACACCCTCACACCGCCTCCCGCCCCACCGGTTCGATACTCGCGCGGTCCGCCCTTCCGAGGATGCTGCAATGGCTGCCGTGCTCGCCCGTACCTGCCTGTCCGCGTTGTGCTGCCTGGCCCTGCCCGCCCTGGCCCAGGACGCCTCGTTCGGCTTCGGCGAACAGACCACCCACACCGACCAGACCACGCAATCCAGCAGCACCCGGACCCAGAGCAGTAGCGCGGTGACCACCCAGACCACCACCAGCGGCAGCTCGCAGTCCGGGTCACGCAGCGAAAGCAAAGAGATCGACGTGGGCTTCGGTTTCCACGACGACAACGACGACTGGGGCCGCGACCGCCACCGTGGCGGCCGCGATGTGCGCGACAGCGATCTGTTCGGCAGCTGGACGCTGGGCCAGGAGAACGGCAACACCTGCTCCATCGAGCTGAAGAACATCGAGTGGTTCGGCGGCTACAGTGCCTACGTGCCCGCCGGTTGCCCGGATGGCTTCTTCTCGGCCAACCGTTGGGTACTGTCGGGCAACCAGCTGCTGCTCACCGACACCAGCAACACCGTGTTCGGGCGCTTCCGCGCGTCAGGCGGTGGGCGCTGGACGGGCTACCGTGAATCGGATGGGGCGCGTTTGTACCTCAATCCCAAGGGGCACTGATCGCGCCGTGCACGCAATGGGCACGCGCTGATCGGGAAGATCAGGCGTCCGCCCCGCCCCGCCGCCGAAATGTCCGCTCCCACCGGTTCCCGTCTGGTCATCTATGCCGCCCTCGCGGGCAACCTGGCCATTGCCATCGCAAAGTTCATCGCTGCCGGCATCTCCGGCAGCTCGGCCATGCTCAGCGAGGGCGTGCATTCGCTGGTCGACACATTGAATGAACTCCTGCTGCTGTACGGGCTGCGCCGTGCCGGCAAGGCGCCAGACCCGGTACATCCATTCGGCTATGGCCGCGAGCTGTACTTCTGGAGCTTCATCGTCGCCCTGCTGGTGTTCGCCGCTGGCGCCGGCGTCTCGGCGTACGAGGGCATCCAGCACATCCGCCGGCCGGAGCCGGCCACCAACCACGCGTTGAGCTACAGCGTGCTGGGCATTTCCATCCTGTTCGAGGGGGCCTCCTGGTGGGTGGCGCTGCGCGAGTTCCGGCGTACCAAAGGCAGACTGGGCTACTTCGAAGCCTTCCGCCGCAGCAAGGATCCTTCCACCTTCACCGTACTGCTGGAAGACAGCGCTGCGTTGCTCGGGCTGGGCTTCGCGTTGATCGGCCTGGTGGCCGCGCAGGTGCTGGATATGCCGGTGCTTGATGGTGTGGCGTCGCTGTGCATCGCCGGCGTACTGGCCGCAACCGCCTTCCTCCTGGCCCGTGAAACCAAGGGCCTGCTGGTTGGAGAGCCTGCCCACCCTGCGGTGGCCGAGCGGATCATGGCGGTGGCCGAAACCGATCCGGACCTGCGTCGCGCGAACGGCGTGACCACCATGCAGATGGGACCGGAACAGGTCGTGGCCATGCTCAGCGCCGAGTTCGAGGACGATCGGCACACCCCACAGATTGAAGCCTGCATCACCCGCATCGAAACGGCGGTAAAGCGCGAGTATCCGGAGCTGGTGGCACTGTTCATCAAGCCGCAGACGCCCGAGGTCTACGCCGCCCGGCGCGCCACGCTGGCGGCACCGTCCGCGCCGGAATGACGCTGCGTCTGCGCCCGTTTCACCAGTCCAATGCCACAGTGCCACCAACATCTGCCCGAGCCTGCCTCTACCGTGCCGGATTGGTTGCCCGCCTCTCTTCAGATCCTCCCGCGCAGCTTCTACCGGCGCCCGCCCGTCGAGGTTGCGCCCGAGCTGCTCAACAAACTTCTGGTCCATGACGATGGCCGAACGGGTCGCATCGTTGAAGTCGAAGCGTACGCGGGCAGCGTCGATCCGGCGGCGCACTCCTATCGCGGGCAGACGCCGCGCACGGCCAGCATGTTCGGTGAGGCCGGCCACCTGTATGTCTACTTCACCTACGGCATGCACTGGGGCAGCAACGTGGTCTGCGGAGAGGTCGGTGAAGGCGTGGCGGTGCTGCTGCGGGCCGTCGAGCCGCTGGCGGGCCTTGAGCGCATGCACGAGCTGCGCCCCGCCGCGCGCCGGGATAACGATCTGGCCAGCGGCCCCGGCAAGCTCTCGCAGGCATTCGGGCTGGACCGCAGTTTCGACGGCGCCGACCTGGTGACTGGCAGCCATGGCATCGTGATCGCAAGCGATGGGACCCCGCCTCCGTCCGACCCGGTAATTGGTCCACGCATCGGCATCACCCGCGCGGTCGATTTCCCTTGGCGCTGGCACATCCGTGACAATCGTCACGTATCGATTCAGCCACGGCGTACTCCCGCCCCTGCGAGGAAACGATGATGACCCCGCTCGACAAACCACTGCGACGCGAACTGGACATCGATGGCCGGCCCCATACCCTCACCGTGGACCCTGAAGGCCTCAAGCTGGTCGAAAAGGGGCGACGCAAGGGCATCACGCTACGCTGGCAGGACCTGGTATCCGGCGATGCCGCACTGGCCACCGCCCTGCAGGCATCGCTCCAGCAACACTGAGCGGGCGCGGCACCTCACATCGGCATCACTCCGCCATGTCGATACATAACGCCGTGCGCACTAGCGTAGCGCCAGCCAGCCGCCGCAACCGCCCTCGCCACCCAGCCCTGAAAAGCGCCATGGACGAAGCCGAACGTCTGCTCGAAATCGAACGACTGCACCTGCTGGATACGCCCCCTGAGCCGGTGTTCGATGCCATCGTCGCCGCCGCCCGCGCCGCGACCGGCATGACCATGGGGCTGATCACCGTGGTGGCCGAAGACCGGCAGTGGTTCAAGGCCAATATCGGGCTGGAGGGCGTCACCGGAACGGCCCGCGAGATCTCCTTCTGCACGCATGCGATCCGCCACGACGAGCTGTTCGAGATACCCGACGCGCGCCAGGACCCTCGCTTCTCGACCAATCCCCTGGTGACCGCCGGGCCGCGCATCCGGCATTACGCCGGCATCCCGCTGGGCTCGGCCCATGGTGCACGCATTGGCACGCTGTGCCTGCTCGACCCGATGCCCGGCGTGCTGTCCCCCTCCCAGCGCGAACTGATGGTGCATCTGGCGCGGGTCACCACCCAGGTGCTGGAACAGCGCAGTACCCTGATGGCGCAGGTCGGCCAGGCGAAAGCGCTGCATCGCGAGCTGAAACGCAGCGAAGACTTCCTGGAGCGGACCAACCGCGCCGCCCGGGTGGGCGGCTGGGAGATGGACCTGGTCACCAACGAAGTGCGCTGGACCCGCGAGACCAAGCAGCTGCACGGCGTGCGCAGCAACTTTGAACCGACGCTCGACACCGCGCTGTCGTTCTACCGCGAAGACAGCCGCAACATCATCCGCGCGGCCGTGCAGCGTTGCATCGACGAAGGCACGTCCTGGGAGGTGCAGCTGCCAATGACCACCGCCGACGGGCGCGCGATATGGACCCGGGTGGTCGGCAGCCGGCAACAGGTCGACGGCCATCCGCGCCTGGTCGGGGCGATCCAGGACATCACGGACGAGCGAGCCGCGCTCGACGCGCTGGAAGCGAGCGAGACCCGCTACCGGCGGCTGTTCCACTACAGCCTGGGCCTGATCTGCACCCACACGCTGGACGGGACATTGACCTCGGTGAATCCCGCGGCGGTGCAGTCGCTGGGCTTCGAGGAAAGCCAGATGGTCGGGCGCAGCCTGTGCGACCTGATGCCACCGGAAAAACGCGAGGGCTTCAAGGCCTACCTCGCTCGGATCCAGGCAAACCACACCGACGCTGGCGTGATCGAGCTGATTGCCGCCGACGGTACGCGCCACTACTGGGCGTACCACAACGTGCTCGACAGCGAGGCCAGCCCGCCCTACGTGCTGGGGCATGCACAGGACGTCACCGCGCTGAGGATGCAGGAGCAGCAGCTGCGCGAAATGTCCTTCAAGGATCCCCTCACGCAGTGCTACAACCGGCGTTATCTGCACCGGCTGGATGAACTGATTGATGAGCGCTGGGCCTGCGTGATGTTCGATCTGGACCACTTCAAGCACATCAACGACACCCAGGGCCACCGCCGCGGCGATGCCGTCCTGGTCGAGTTCGCCACCTTCCTGCGCTCGCCGCTGGGCAAGGAGGAGACGGTGGTGCGGCTGGGCGGCGACGAATTCATGGTGGTACTGGTCGCGCCCGCGGATGGCCGGTTGAGCGAACTGGAGCACTGGTACCAGGACCACGCTGCGCTGTCGCCCAGCGCTTTCTCGATGGGTGCAGCCATCAACACGGCCGGTGAGCCCGTGGCCGACACCATCCAGAAGGCGGACAGCCGCCTCTATCGGACCCGCGCGCGCGTGCGCCGCGAGCGGCGCGAAGGCCCTGCCGCGCGTTGATCACGCCGCCCGCACCGTCACCCACGTCGGCGCGTGGTCGCTGGCCTTCTCCTGCAGACGCACCCAACGGTCGACGCCAGCGTCCTTCAGTCGCTCCGCCAGTACGGGATTCAGCAACAGATGATCGATGCGCAGCCCACGGTCGCGCTCGGCATGTTGGCGGAAATAGTCCCAGAAGGTGTAGATCGTGGCGTCGCCGTGCACCTTCCGCAGCGCATCGGTCCAGCCCTGCGCGAGCAGCCGCTCGAAGGCATCGCGAACCTCGGGCTGGAACAGCGCATCGCGGCGCCAGGCCTTGGGGTCGTAGACGTCGGCTTCGGTGGGAATCACGTTGAAATCACCCAGCAGCAGCGCCGGGTGCGGCAGTTCGACCAGGCTGCGCGCATGCCGGATCAGGCGCTCCATCCAGCGCAGCTTGTAGTCGAACCTGGGCCCGGGCTGCGGGTTGCCGTTGGGCAGGTAGAGGGCACCCACGATGACCCCGTGCACCGCCGCCTCCAGGTAGCGGCTCTGCGTGTCGCTGGGCTCGCCGGGCAATCGGCGGCGGCTCTCGACCGGCGTGGTCCCCCGAGCCAGCAGCGCCACGCCGTTCCAGCGCGCCTCACCTTGCCAGAGCGCACCGTACCCAGCCTCCTCCAATGACGCAGCCGGAAACGCGGCGTCGGTCGCCTTCAGTTCCTGCAGGGCAACCACGTCCGGCGATTCCCTGTGCAGCCAGTCCAGCAGCTGTGGCAGGCGCGTGCCGATGCCGTTGACGTTGAACGTGGCAATACGAAGCGTCTTGCGTCGGGCCATGCAGGAAGCCTCCTCGGTGCCGGGAATGAGCATTCACTCTGCGCGCCCGGGCATGCACGGGCCGTGGATGCCACGTCATGATGCGGTGCCATTCGTTTCACGAACCGCTGCCACGCGCGACAGCAGGCTGGTCACCCGTGAACAGTGCCGGAGAAGCCCATGGCGGTGCGTCCGCTGCGCGCCATCTACCAGATCGACCCCTACCTGTTCCGCGACAGCGACGGCCGCGGCTGGGGCACGCTGGATGGCATCACGGAAAAGCTGGACTACCTGCAGTGGCTTGGCATCAGCCATGTCTGGCTGCTGCCGTTCTACTGCAACGCCGGCCGCGATGGTGGCTACGATGTCACCGATCACTACCGTATCGATCCGCGCCTGGGCGACCAGGCCGCGTTCCAGCGCCTGGTCGATGCCGCCGACGCACGTGGCATCGGCATCATCGTCGAACTGGTGATGCAGCACACCGCCAGCGCGCACCCGTGGTTCGTCGCCGCGCAGCAGGGTGACCCGGCCTGGCGCCGCTGGTACCTGTGGAGCGACCACATGCCTGACGACGGCCTGCAGCCGATGTTCCCGCCGATCGAGGCCGCTGTCTGGACATGGGATGCCGAGGCCGGCGCGTTCAACCGGCACATGTTCTACCGGCACGAGCCAGACCTCGACCTGGCCCATGCGCCGGTACGCGAGGAACTGATGCAGGTAATGACGTTCTGGCTGCAGCGCGGCGTGGCCGGCTTCCGCGTCGACGCGGTCCCGTACATGGTCGAGCGCGCCCGCCACGCGGACCCGCGCGACGACGGGCTGTGGCTGCTGGAGGCGATGCGCGCCACGGCAGACGCGCAGCAACCAGGGCTGCCACTGATCGGCGAAGCGGATGTCCGCGCGTCCCACTACGGTGACTTCCTGTGCCACGGGCGGCGGCTTTCGCACCTGCTGGATTTCCACCTCAACAATCATTTCTTCCTCGCACTGGCACGCGGCGATGCCAGCGAAGTGGCCCGGGTCATGGCCGAATACGGCCCGCACGCGCCGCCGGACACACGCATTGCCTGGCTGCGCAACAATGATGAACTGGACCTGGAGCAGCTGGAGCCGGATGAGCGCGAAGCGGTGATGGAACGCTTCGCTCCTGAGCGTGGCATGCGCATCTATGGCCGTGGCATCCGCCGCCGGCTGGCACCGATGCTGGACGGCGACATCGCATGGCAGGCGATGGCCTGGGCGGCGCTGCTGTCGCTGGGCCAGGTGCCGGTGGTGCGCTATGGCGAGGAGATCGGCCTCGGTGATTGCCTGGAGCTGCCCGAACGCAATGCCGTGCGCATGCCGATGCACTGGCATGACCGCCCAGGGGCTGGGTTCACCGACCAACCGCGGCATGCCTGGCGCGCGCCACCGGCAGACGGCCCCTACGGTTACCGCACGGTGAATGTCGAGGCGCAACGCGCGACGCCGGGCTCACTGCTGCTGCGGGTGCGCGAGCTGCTGCAGCAACGCAATGCCCATCCCGTGCTGCAGCAGGGGCCACACACGCTCGACCCACCCTCACCCGCGCTGCTGATGCTCCGCTTCGGTGAGGCACCCCATCAGGCACTGGCACTGATCAACTTCGGCGACAACCCGGTTGAGGTGGACGTACCCCTGCACGGCCCGCTGCACACGCTGGTGGGCCACGGCGCCAGGCTGCAGGGTCGCCGCTGCTACCTGCAGGGCCATGGCTATACGTGGCTGGCTGCCGAGGGTGCCTGAGTGCGCAGCGCAGGCAGTACGTGTTCGGCGAAGTCGTCGATGAAGCGTTCCTGCTCGCGGTTCACGTTGTGCAGGTAGATGCGATCGAACCCCAGGGACTGCAGCTCCTGCAGCCAGGCCCGATGCTGGCCCAGTTCTGCCGAGACATGCACGTGCTCGCGCACCACCTCGGCGCTGACCGATCGGGCCTGTGCTTCGAACTGTTCGGGCTGGTCCATGCCTTCGGCCAGTTCCGGCGGCAGCACGTTGGCGCTCCACTGCTCCATCGCGCCTTCCAGCGCCGCCTGTTCGGCGCGCGCGTAGGAGAGCTTGGCCTGCAGGTACATCGGCTTGCCCCTGCCGCCGCCGTCCTCGAACGCCGCCACCACACGCCGCAACTGCGCCAGTGGCTGGCTGATGGTGATCAGGCCATCGGCCCAGCCCCCCATCCAGCGTGCGGTTTCCTCGGTGACGGCCGCCCCCAGCAGCGGCAGGGGAAGCGCCGGGCGACTGTAGAGCCGTGCCTGGCGCACCCGGAAGCCACCGTCGTGGTCGACCTGCTCGCCGCCCCACAGCCGCCGCATCACCTCGGCCGCATCGCGTAATGCCTTCTGCCGCTCGCGCTTGGCTGGCCACGGCTGGCCGGTGATGCGCTCGTTCAGGGCCTCGCCGGTACCCAGCGCCAGCCAGATCCGGCCCGGCGCCAACTGCTCCAGCGTCGCCGCTGCCTGTGCCACCAATGCCGGGTGCTGGCGCAGCATCGGGCAGGTCACCATGCCCAGGGTCAATGCGCTCTGCACCGCCAGCGCGCCGGCCCATACCCAGCTGTGGCCGGACTGCCCTTGCGCGGTCGTCCACGGGTGGAAATGGTCCGAGCACATCAAAGCCTCGAATCCCGCCTGTTCGGCGCGCAGCGCCAGGCCCAGCAAGGTGGCGGGCGGGAACTGCTCATGCGATGCGTGGTAGCCGATGGTCATCACGGATTCCGTGCGGGGACTGGACACGATGGCAACACCCCTCCAGCTAAAACGGCGTCATGGAAACGAACACCTCCTGCATCGGGCATCGACGCTGGGCTATCGCCGAAGGCTACATTCCAGCCTGGAGCAACGGCCCGTCGCCGGAGATGCAGAGTCACGAAACCTGCTGCGTCCTCAATGCGGGCAACGAGGACGCGCATGTCACGCTGACCCTCTACTTCGAGGACCGCGATCCTGTCGGTCCCTACCGGATCACCGTGCCAGCACGACGCACCTGCCACCTGCGCTTCAACGACCTGCAGGATCCGGCGCCGGTACCACGCGGCACCGGCTTCGCCACCCTCATCGAATCCGACCAGCCGATCATCGTGCAGCACACGCGGCTGGATTCACGGCAGCCGGCCAACAGCATCATGACCACGATCGCCCATCCCTTGTGAAGCACCGTGCGCAGTCGTCCACGCTGCCACGACACCGCGCCCTCCGGCCGTTTACCCGCGCCGAGCGAGACTGCCGCCAGGTTCCCTTTCGGAGAGTGACGATGGCCCTGCCCGACTACCCACGTCCGCCCTTCCCGGCGCAGCAGCAATCCTTCCCCGGCAAGACCGCGCAGATGCAGCTCCGGCCGGACCACGGCGAGGACAGCTACCGCGGCCATGGCCTGCTGCAGGGCAAGAAGGCACTGATCACCGGCGGTGACAGCGGCATCGGCGCAGCGGTGGCCATCGCTTTCGCGCGCGAGGGTGCCGACGTCGCCATCGCCTTTCTTGATGGCGAGCAGGACGACGCCCGCCATGTGCAGCAGCAGATCGAACAGGCCGGGCGCAAGGCCGTGCTGGTGCCCTGTGACATCAGCGACCCGGCGCAGGCGCGCTCGCTCGTCGACCGCGTGGCCAGCGAGCTGGACGGTCTCGACATCCTGGTCAACAACGCGGCCTACCAGCGCTACTACGAGCACTTCGACGACATCACCCTGGATGATTGGAAGCGGACGTTCGATACCAATGTCCATGCCGTGTTCAATCTGACGCGGTTGTGCGTGCCACACCTGCGCGGTGGCGGCGCGATCATCAACACCGCATCGGTCAATTCCAAGCGACCGACCCCGAACATCCTTCCGTACTCTGCGACCAAGGGCGCCGTCGCCAACCTGACGCTGGGGCTGGCGGGCCTGCTGGCCGAGCATCAGATACGCGTCAACGCCGTGCTGCCCGGCCCGATCTGGACGCCGTTCATTCCGGCAGGCATGGCCGCCGAAGAGGTCGAACAATTCGGCTCGCAGACGCCGTTCGGCCGCCCCGGGCAGCCCGCGGAACTGGCCTCGGCCTACGTGATGCTGGCTTCGGACAGCGCCAGTTATACCTCCGGTGCCTTGCTGACCATTTCCGGCGGCGCGGCAACGCTGTGACCGCCCATGGCTGGACTGCCTGCCTGGATCGCGGATTGGCTGCTGGTGGTGGTACCGGTGGCCGAGGTGCTGGTCATTCTCGGGGTGGCCTGGCTGATGGTGCGTGCACTGGCGTGGCTGCTCGTGCAGGCCCGGCAGCGCGGCAGGCTGGCTCCAGAGCTTCATGTGGGCCTGCGCCGCGGCGGTGCTTTGCTGCTGTATCTGGCGGCTGCGCTGCTGATACTGGAGCGACTTGGCGTTTCGCGCTCGGTGCTGTGGACCGCGCTGACCGGGTTCATGGCGGTCGGCGCGGTGGCGTTCTTCGCCGCGTGGAGCGTGTTGTCCAACCTGTTCTGTTCGTTCCTGATCGTGGCTACGCGCCCGTTCCGCATCAACGACACGATCGAAGTGCTGGAAAGCGTGGACAAGCCGGGCCTGTGCGGCCAGGTGGTGGACATCAACCTGATCTACACCACGCTGAGTGACCGTGGCGAAGGCGCGCGCGGTTGTCTGCTGCGCGTGCCGAACTCGTTGTTCTTCCAGCGCATCACCCGGCACTGGGGTGACAGCGGCTATTCGCAGCTGCCGGGCAGCCTGCCGATAAAGGGCAAGGTGCGCTGAGTCGCTGTAGAGCCGAGCCCATGCTCGGCTCGCTGCGCGCAGCGCAGGGTGCGTCGCGGCCGAACGGAGCGCAGCCGAGCGTGGGCTCGGCTCAAGGTGCCACAGCGGGCGACCCTACTCCGCTGCCAATGCCTGGATCGGGTCCAGCCGTGCGGCGTTGCGTGCCGGGAAGTAGCCGAAACCGAGCCCGATCGCAGACGAACATGCCAGCGCGGCGAGCACCGGCCCGGGCGTGAACAGGAAGGGCACCCCCAGCGACAGCAGGCTGGACAGCGCACCCACGGCGAAGGCCAGCAGTACGCCCAGCACGCCACCGGACAGGCAGATCAGCACCGCCTCGATCAGGAACTGGCGCAGGATGTCGCCCTGCCTCGCCCCCACCGCCAGCCGCACGCCGATCTCGCGCACGCGCTCCTTCACCGACACCAGCATGATGTTCATCACGCCCACGCCGCCAACCACCAGCGCCACCGCCGCGATCGCCGAAACCAGCGCCGCCATGGTCTGGCTGGATTTCATCACCGCCTTGCGGATCTGGTCCGAGTTGTAGATGAAGAAATCGCGACGACCATGCAGGCGCTCCAGCTCGGCGCCCAGCGAGGCCTCGGCGGCATTGGTGGGTACGTTGTCGCGTACGCGCACGGTGATGCTCTCCAGGCGCTGGCTGCCCAGCAGCCGGGAGGCAGCCGACGTATAGGGAACGTAGACGGTTGGCGTGGCCCCACCGGCGAATGCATTGGCACCCACCACGCCGATCACCTCGACCGGCATGCCGCCCAGCAGCACCGTGCTGCCGATAGGGTTGCCAGCGAACAGTGCCTTCGCTGCCTTCTGGTCGACCACGCCCACTGCCCGATGCGCCTCCACCTCGGCATCGGTGAAGAACCGGCCGGCCCTCAGGCGCAGCCCGCGCACGCGCGGCAGATCCGCACCGGCGCCCAGTACCTGCGTATTGGCTCGTCGGCCGCCCTGCAGTGCTGCTACCGAACCGCTGAGGTTGGGGCTGACACTGTCCACGTAACTCAGGGCCGCCAGGTGATCGGCATCGCCTACCACCAGCGTCTCGATCTCCGCCGAGCGCGGGTCACCGAAATCGGCGCCCGGGAAGATCTCCAGCGTGCTGGCGCCCAGCGCGTTTATCTGCGCCTCGACCTGCGCCTGCGCGCCTTTGCCCAGCGCAACCACGGTCACCACCGCGGCCACGCCGATGATGATGCCGAGCATGGTCAGCAGGGTGCGCAGGCGATGGGCCAGCATCGAACGCACCGCCATGCGCGTCGCCTCGCGCACGGCATCGATGCGGGCGCGCCGCTCGGTAGCCGCCGTGGATGTGCGCGCCGGTGCGTCCGCACCCTGCCGCACCGAAGGGCCTCGCTCCTGGCGATCCGCCACCACACGCCCATCGGCGATCTCGATCACCCGTGACGCGTGGGCAGCAATCGCCGCATCATGGGTGACCAGGATCACGGTATGGCCCTGCGCATGCAGGCGCTCGAGCTCGGCCATCACCTGCCTGCCACTGGCATGATCCAGCGCGCCGGTCGGCTCATCGGCCAGCACGATCGCGCCGCCGTTCATCAGCGAGCGTGCGATGGAGACGCGCTGCTGCTGGCCGCCGGACAACTGGCTGGGCCGGTTCGCGGTCCGCTCGCCCAGGCCGAGCGTTTCCAGCAGCAGGCGGGCACGCGTGGTGCGCGCATCGGCCTCCACCCCGGCATAGACGGCGGGCAAGGCCACGTTCTCGGTGGCACTGAGGTTCTCCATCAGGTTGTAGCGCTGGAAGATGAAGCCGAAGTGCTCGCGGCGCAGGCGCGCCAGCTGGTCAGGCGACATCTGCTCGGTCGCAGCCCCCTCCACGCGGTAGCTGCCTTCGGTCGGCCGATCCAGGCAGCCCAGGATGTTCATCAGCGTGGACTTGCCCGAACCCGAGGGGCCGATGATGGCGATGAACTCGCCGGCATCGATGCGCAGCGAGACCTCCTTCAGCACCACCACCTCGCCGGCGGCCGAGCGATAGGCGCGCGATACGCCCTTCAATTCCAGCAGTGCGTCGGCCATGCTCACATCCCCAGCAGGCTGGTGGGTTCGGCATCGCCACCGCTGGGCGCCTGGCCGACCACCACGTTCTCGCCCGCTTCCAGGCCAGAGAGGATCTGCACCGCGGTGGCGGTGCGCAGGCCGGTAGTCACAGCGCGCTCGTGGGCGCGGCCTTTCGCATCGACTACCCGCACGGTTGCGCCGTTGCCGTTCTTGTCGTCGGACTCGCTCAGGGCGGTCAGCGGCACCTGCAGTGCATTGGCCACGCGTGCCAGCTGGATCGTCACTTTCACCGTCATCGAAGGCTTCAGCATCAAGCCCGGATTGGCCACGTCGAACAGCCCCGCGTAGTACACCGCTTTCGGCGTCTGCGCCGATCCGCCGCTGTTGCCGCTGGACGCGTCGGCAATCGACGACGGCGCTGGCTCAAGCTGCTGCAGGTGCGATTCATAGCGGCGCCCGCTCGGTCCCAGCGTCGAGAACCACAACGGTTGGCCGGGTGCGATCAGTTCCACGTCAGCCTCGGCGATCTCGGCGCGCACCGTCATCGTGTCCATCTGTGCCAGCATCACGATGGTCGGCGTGGTCTGCATCGAGTTCAGCGTCTGCCCCGCCTTGGTGACGATGGCCACGATGTAGCCCTCGGACGGCGACACGATACGCGTGTAGCCCAGGTTGATGCGGGCGGTTTCCACCTGGGTCACCGCCTGGTCGATCTGCGCCTGCAACGCAGCGGCATCCGCGCGCGCCGCATCGCGCGCCACACGTGCCGCTTCGAAGCCTTCCTGCGAGACCAGCCGCGACGCCACCAGCTGCGATTGGCGATCGTACGTGCGAAGGGCCTGGCGGTAGCGCGCCTGGCTGGCCGCATGTTGCGCACGCAGCGCGTTGGCGGCGGCTTCGGCACTGCGCAGGGCAATGCGCTGCGGTTGTGAATCCACTTCGGCAATCAGGTCGCCGGCCTGCACGTGCTGGCCCAGCACCACATGCAGGCGCGTGACCTGCCCGGAGACCTGCGCGCCCACGGCCACCAGTTCTTTCGGATTGACCCGGCCGACCGCCTGCACGGTCTTTTCCAGACCGGCGACCCTTGCCGGTGCGGTGATCAACGCGGCATCCTCGCCATCGGCAAACGCCCACCAGCAACCGCCGCCGGCAAGAACGGCCAGCGTTGCGGCAATGATCCAGGTCCTGCGGTTGTTCATCGAAACTTCCGGGGGTGCGTGCAGTCGCCCGGTGCGACCGCCAGGGCCGCAGTCTGGAAGCCCCAGGTGGATGTTTCTTGGAGCCGCTGTGGAGATTGGATGGAGACGCGACCGCCGTTCAGGGACCGCGTCGGCCGCTGAATCCATGGCGCGGCTCCACGCAATCTCGACACAATCTCGACCAAGTCTCCATCAACGGTCGCTAGCCTCGGCGGCCTCGCCGACTGCCAGCCTGCCGTGCCCCTTTCCTACCCGGACCTGCCACCCATCGATGTGCGCCGTGCCTACCTGGCGTGGTGTGCGCCTTCGCCGTGGCTGATCGCACTGGTGCTGGCATCGACCAGCACATGGATGTGGGTCGCACCGTATCCGCGACTGCCGTTGCTGGCCGGCTTCGGGGCCGCCGCCCTGCTGGGGTTCCGCAGTGACGGGCCCGGACGCACCCGCCGCTCCGGGTCGCTCGCATCGCTGGCCTTGATCGGCCTGGCGTTCTGGTCGGCAACACCTCCGGCCGCCAACGTCAACCTGCATCTGCTGCTTGCGCCCGCCACCGCCGTGGTCGCCACCCTGCTGGCAGTGCGCCTGCGCGCCATCGTGGGCATGGCCTCGCGGCTGCAGGCCCGGGTGAACGCCACCCCCATGGCCTCGCGCTGGAACGCGCTGCCTGCCGCGGTGTCTACCCTGACGCTGCAGCAGCTGCGCGGCGCGGGTTCGGTGGACCCCAGCCTGCAGCGCTCGCTGGTGCTGGCCACGCTGGCCTGGGCGGCCAACGAAGAGGCGCAGGCCAGGGAACGCCGACGATGACCCTGCCCCTGATCCGGCCCCTGCCCGCCCTGGCCTCGAACCCGCCGTACGCCATGAAATACGAACCCCGTAACCGACAGCCCCCCTTGGTGCTGATTGCCGAAGATGAGAGCGAGATCGCCGACATCCTCGGTGCCTACCTGGCCCGTTCGGGCCTGCGCAGCGCACGCGCCGCCGACGGCGAGGCGGCGCTTGCCAGCCACCGCCAGCTGCGCCCGGACCTGGTACTGCTGGATGTGCAGATGCCCAAGCTGGATGGCTGGCAGGTGCTGAGCGAACTGCGGCGTCGCGGCAACACGCCGGTGATCATGCTCACCGCGCTCGACCAGGACGTGGACAAGCTGACCGGCCTGCGTGTGGGCGCTGACGACTACGTGGCCAAACCATTCAATCCCGCTGAGATCGTTGCACGCATCCAGGCCGTGCTGCGCCGCAGTGCCCGCAGCGTGGCCGAAGAACCCACCGGGCTGATCCGCCAGGGCCCGTTCGAGATCGACCTGCGCAGCCACGAAGTGACGGTCCGCAACGGCGAGCAGGCGCACGCACTGAACTTCACCCTCACCGAATTCCGGCTGTTGGTGCACATGGCGCGCGCGCCGCGCCAGGTGCATGCGCGGGTGGACCTGCTGCACGCCTGCCTGCCCGAGGGCGATGCGCAGGAGCGCACCGTCGACAGCCATGTCAGCAAGCTGCGGCGCAAGCTCGAGGATGTCGGCGTGATCGGCATTCCCGCCACCATCCGTGGCGTCGGCTACCGCTTCCTGGACTGAATGATGACTGCGAAAGGCAAGAGCATCGGCCGCCAGATCAGCCTGTCGATCACCGTGGCCTCGCTGTGTTCGACGGTGCTGTCGATCAGCGGCTTCTACCTGTTCTACTTCCTGCTGGAGGTGTTCTATCCGCGCTGGTATGACGAGCCGAAGTCCATGATGCCCTCCGGGCTGGAGTGGCTGTGGATCGGCCTGACCGCCACCGTGGTGGTGGCGTTGGCCACCCTGATCGCGTCTCGCCTGACCCGGCGCATCATCACCCCGTTGAATTCGGTGGCCGCAAGCCTGCGTCGCGTGGCCAGCGGTGACCTGGAGGCGCGCGCACGCGGCGGCGACACCTCGATGGCCGAGGCCGCCACGCTGGTCAACGACTTCAATTCCATGGCCGAGCGGCTCAGCCGGATGTCCGAGAACCGTGTGTTCTGGAACGCGGCCATCGCACACGAACTGCGCACGCCGATGACCATCCTGCGTGGCCGCCTGCAAGGCATCGCCGAAGGTGTATTCGAGCCGGGCCCCGAGCAGTTCAACAGCATGCTCACCCAGCTGGAGGGACTGACCCGCATCATCGAGGACCTGCGCGTGGTCAGCCTGGCCGAGAGTGGCCACCTGGATCTGCGCCTGCAACGCAGCGACGTCAGCGTGCAGGTGGCGGCGGTGGTGGAGGCGATGTCCGAGGCGCTGACCGAAAGTGGCTTCTCGGTGAGCCTGGACGCGCGGCCGTCGCTGGCGGACTGCGATCCGGCCCGCATCCGCCAGGCGGTGCTGGCATTGCTGGAGAACGCCCGTCGCCATGCCATCCCCTGCCCGCTGCGGGTGCGCGTCACCCTCGCTGAGGGGCACTGCGCGGTAACCGTGGAAGATGGTGGCCCCGGCGTGCCGGACGACCTGCGCGACAGCATTTTCGAAGCCTTCCAGCGCACCGATGTGTCGCGCTCACGGCAGAGTGGGGGCTCAGGTCTCGGCCTGGCGGTCGTGCGTGCGATTGCCGTGGCGCATCACGGAACGGCGCAGTGCCGAGCTACCGAGCGTGGCGGCAGTTCGTTCGAGATCCGCTGGCCGGTGCACGTGCGCCGTTGAGGCGGTAGACGCTGCCCTGGTAGCGGCCCACCTTGGTGGGCACCACGCGCGTGGCTGAACGCCGCCGATTTCTCCACGCAATCTCCATCATCCCTCCATGCCCGCTCCAAAGGGCTGCAGATACTGGGCGCGACCCGGCAGATGGCAGGCATCCGTCCCCTGCCCTGTCCCCGAACCCCCCAGGCACCCCATGGAACTCCCCCACGATCCGGCGGCCGCCGCCGGCAGCATCGGCCAGCAGAATGCGGCCGCCACGCTCAAGGCCATCCTGCGCACCTACCCCTGGCAGCTGACCGGCACGTTCTCGCTGGTGGCGCTGGAGAACACCCTGCTGCTGGCCTATCCGTTGTTCGCCGGCTTCGCGGTAGACGCGATCATCAGCGGCAACATCGGCCATGCCATCTCCTATGCCGGCGTGGTACTGCTGTTCTGGCTGGTGGGTGCCGCCCGTCGGGCGGTGGATACGCGCACCTTCACCCGCATCTATGCCGATCTGGCAGTGAGCGTGGTGCAGGCGCAGCGCCGGTTGGGCCAGGCGACGTCCACTTCGGCGGCACGCGTGGTGCTGGCCCGCGAGTTCGTCGACTTCTTTGAAAAGCACGTGCCGATCATCGCCACCGCGCTGGCATCGATGTTCGGTGCAGTGGCCATGCTGCTGGCGATCGAGCCGATGGTCGGTGCCGCTGGCCTGGCCACCCTGCTCGGCGCCCTGCTGGTGCTGCCCTCGTTCGCACGCCGCAACGAGCAGTTGCACGGCCGACTGAACAACCGCCTGGAACACGAAATCCGGCTGGTCGACCGGGTCAGCCCCTCGGTGCTGCGCCGCCACTACACCACGCTGTCGCGCCTGCGCATCCTGCTGTCCGACCGCGAGGCCGGCGCCTATGTGGTGATCGGCCTGGCTGCCGCGGCATTGTTCGCGCTGACCATCGGCCGCCTTGCCACCAGTGAAGGCGTTACACCGGGCCACGTCTACGCGGTGATGACCTACCTGTGGACCTTCGTCGGCAGCCTGGACGATGCGCCGTCAATGGTGGATCAGCTTGCGCGGCTGAAGGATATCGGCCGCCGCGTCAGCCCCGGCATGGACGATGCGGACCACAAGGGCGCCGCTTGACCGGTCGCTGCCCACCTTGGTGGGCACCGACGAGAGCAGCGCCAACCAAGGTTGACGGCTACCAGGCCTGAGCAGTGTTGCCCTGGTAGCTGCCCACCTTGGCGCGCACCGACGGGAGCCAGCGCCAACCAAGGTTGGCGGCTACCGGGCCTGAGCGGTGTTGCTCTGGTCGCTGCCCACCTTGGTGGGCACCGACGAGAGCAGCGCCAACCAAGGTTGGCGGCTACCGGGCCTGAGCGGCGTTGCTCTGGTAGTTGCCCACCTTGGTGGGCACCGATGGAAGCCAGCGCCAACCACGGTTGGCGGCTACCAAACCTGAGCGGTGCTGCTCTGGTAGCTGCCCACCTTGGTGGGCACCGACGGAAGCCAGCGCCCACCAAGGTTGGCGGCTACCAGGCCTGAGCAGTGTTGCTCTGGTAGCTGCCCACCTTGGCGCGCACCGACGGGAGCCAGCGCCAACCAAGGTTGGCGGCTACCGGGCCTGAGCAGTGTTGCTCTGGTAGCTGCCCACCCTGGTGGGCACCGATGGAAGCCAGCGCCAACCCAGGTTGGCGGCTACCGGGCCTGAGCGGTGTTGCTCTGGTAGCTGCCCACCTTGGTGGGCACCGACGAGAGCAGCGCCAACCAAGGTTGGCGGCTACCAGGCCTGAGCGGTGTTGCTCTGGTAGCTGCCCACCCTGGTGGGCACCGATGGAAGCCAGCGCCCACCACGGTTGGCGGCTACCAGGCCTGAGCGGTGTTGCTCTGGTAGCTGCCCACCTTGGTGGGCACCGACGGAAGCCAGCGCCAACCGAGGTTGGCGGCTACCGGGATCGATAGATACCCATGCGCCGCTTGGCGCTACAGGAACTCCGCCATGCGCTGCAGCTCGTCGTCCAGCGCGCCACGAAATACCTTGTCGCGGGCCAGCGACTTGCCGGCATAGCCCACGCTCGACACCAACTCACCCTCGCGCACGCTCAGGTTGGCCCAGCCCACCACCTGCTCATGCCACAACACCGGCAGTGCGTAGTAGCCGTACTGGCGTTTCGGCGCAGGCGTGTAGGCCTCGAACTTGTACACCCAATCCCACAGCAGCTCGAAGCGGCGGCGGTCCCACACCACCGGGTCGAACGGCGCCAGCAGGCGCACCTGCTCATCCGGTGCATGGCGGCGCGAGCGCGGATTCTCGTCCGCCGGCCAGTACCAGGTGGTGCCGTCCAGGGTGCAGCTGGCCAACTGCTGCTTGGCCAACGCCAATGCCTTGCGGGTCTGCTCGGCCAGGTGCGGCGCGCCATAGCCCAGCAGGCGCACCAGATAGGTCAGGCTGGCCGAGGGCAGCGGCGCGTACTTGCGCACCACCAGATCGATCAGGGCGGCAGCACGTTCGACCTGCGCCTGTTCGCTGGAATCGGGCTCGGCATGCTCGGCCACCGCGTAGATGCGCGTGCCGCTATCGCGCCGTTGCACCCGCAGCATCCCGCGGTAGTGCATGCCATCCAGCAGATGCGTGCTTGCGTTGCTGGTGCCGCCCCAGTAGTTGGTCACCCGCCCATGCGCGAATGCCTGGTCGACCTCGCGCGGGTGCACGCTGCCACGCTCGCGCACAAAGGCCAGCACGTCGGCCGCACGGCGATGGGTCTCGGCATCCCACTCGCGCTTGGAAACCCGTGGGTGCATCAGCGCCAGATGCTCGCGCGGCAGGAAGCCGTAGTTCACCAGGCAATCCTCTTCCACCGGCAGACGCGTGTAGCGGCGCTCAAGATCGCCCGCGCGGTAGTCCTTCACCCGGTGGCGCAGGGTCAGGTCCTGCGCGCGAGCGGGTGCGCGGATCGGGTCGGCCTGCACGAAGCCCAACCGCCGGATCGCGGTCAGCAGCGTGGTCGGCTTGAACAGGGTGCGCGCCACCGCGTAGCGGCGAAGGTCATCGAGAGTGGGCGTGGCAGGCATGGCCGCATTGTATTCTCGACACTACGCGATCCGTCCAGTAGAGCCAGGCCACGCCTGGCTGGCGTCATGGTGAACGGCCGCGATCATCCACGCATGGCGTGCATCTACCGAAGCCGCGATACCTCCAGCGAACCGATCACCAGGGCCCGCATGCCCTGCTTGAACTCGGTGATCACCTGCCCTTCTTCGTCATCCGCAATCGCGTAGATGGTGTCGGCACCGGCGATGCAGTAGAACGCGATCGTGGCCAGCAGCCAGCGCGCCTTGTCCACCGGCAGGCCGAACACCTCGGCCACGTGCGCCTGGTGCGAGGCGATCTTTTCCAGCATAGGCGCGGTCGCCACCGTGCGCCGCAGCAGGTAGGGCGGTAGCCCGGGATGCGCCTTCACCACTTCGCACAGCGACTCCACGAACCCCATCAGATAGGCCTCCAGCCCACCCGGTGCGTCGACCGACGCGCGCGGAATCTGCCAGCGCTGGAACACCGCCTCCGCCACCAGGCGCTTCAACGCCTCCAGGTTGGCCACGCGCTTGTACAGCGCTGCCTGGGTCACCGCCAGTTCGGCGGCCACGTTGGCCATGGTCAGGTTGGGCAGGCCCAGGCGGATGCCGATGTCGGCCAGACGCTCCGGGGTGATGGTGGGCGGGCGGCCACGGGTCGGCGCCGTTGGATCGGGGTGCGTGCTCATACGGTGCCTGCTCTTACGGTGCGCGTCCATACCCTGCTGAGGGTGCCAGCAAAGGGACCCTCTTGTCCGCTTCGATTGATTTAGTTTACTTTACTCAACTAATTCGGAATGCGTCCGCCGCGCACCCGTAACCGAGCCCATGGCTCACCTCCCGCCAGGTCCCCACCCAGCCAACAACCCTGCGCTGCGCCCTTTCCCCGTGCTTGCCGTCGGCAGCGCGCCAGGCGCGCTCGCGCCTGCGATTCACAGGACTCTGGCATGACCGTTTTCAACTTCACTTCTGCACAGCATCGCGCTGCCGCCGCATCCTCCGGCCTGATGTATTCGCCGGGCATGGTCCGGCGCTACCGGGTGTCCGCCCTCGCGCTGGGGCTGCTGGCCTCGTTCGCCGCGCTGGCCGACGCCGCGCCGTCCACCCTTCCGTCGGTACAGGTGCAGGAACAACGCCGGGTCACTGCAGACTATGCGGGCGGGCAAGTGGCTGCCGGCAGCCGCGTCGGCCTGCTCGGCGACAAGGATTTCATGGACACGCCGTTCAATACGGTCAGCTACACCGAGTCCTTCATCCGCGATCGCCAGGCCAAGGACCTGACCGACGTCATTGCCGCCACCGACCCCACGGTGTTCAGCAACGGCGTCACCGGTGCCTGGAGCGAGAACTACGCGATCCGCGGCTTTGCCTCCAACACCAGCGACACCACCTTCAATGGCCTCAGCGGCATGGCGCCCTACTACCGCACCTCGCCGGAAATGTTCGAGCGCATCGAGGTGCTGAAGGGACCGTCTGCGCTGCTCAACGGCATGCCGCCGGGCGGCTCGGTCGGTGGCAGCGTCAACCTGGTGCCCAAGCGCGCAAGCGAGCAACCGCTGCTGCGGGTCAGTGCCAACTTCGCCTCCGATGTGCAGTTCGGCACTCACGTGGATATGGGCCGTCGCCTCGGCGCCGACAGGCAGTTCGGCATCCGCTTCAACGGTGCCTACCGTGATGGTGACGGCGCCGTCGGCAAGCAGCGCAAGAAGGTACAGCTCGGTTCGCTGGCACTGGACTGGCGCGGCGAACGTATGCGGCTGTCGGCCGATCTGTACAGCGCCGACGACCGCGTTGACGGCCCGGCACGTGGCGTCGGCCTGGCACCGGGCGTGGCCATTCCGCACCCGCCACGCGGCGATACGCTGATCAACCCGGATTGGGCCTACGTGGACAGCCAGGACAAGGGCGCGATGGTGCGCGGAGAACTGGATGTCAACGATAGCCTGATGGCCTACCTCGCGTACGGCACCAGCAGGACCGACTACCGCTACAACGGTTCGATCAGCGCGCAGATCCTCAATCCAGCCGGCGACTTCACCACGGTGATCGGCCAGCTCGCCTTCGACATCAGGAAGCAGTCCGCAGATGCCGGCCTGCGCGGTTCCTTCCACACCGGCAACGTCGGCCACCAGTGGGCCGCCAACGTGACCCACTACCAGCACACCCAGAACGACTACGGCCGGCGCAGCGTACCCGGCTGGGACTGGACCACCAATCTGTACAACCCAGTGTGGGGCCCGGCGGCGCCGTTCGTGGCACCGCACATCTCGCATACCGAGCTGACGCTGGACAGCCTCGGCTTCGCCGACACCCTCGCCTTCGCCGATGACCGCGTGCAGCTGACGCTGGGCGTGCGCCGCCAGCAGGTGGTCAGCGAGACCTTCAACGTGTCCACGGGTGCACGCACCTCGCGCTACGACGAGAGCGCCACCACGCCGGCAGCGGCCCTGCTGGTGAAAGCCACCGACGCGATCTCCCTCTACACCAACTACATCGAAGGCCTCAGCCAGGGCGCCACCGCGCCGATGACCGCCGCCAATGCCGGCGATGTGTTCGCACCGTTCCGCACCAGGCAGAAGGAGCTGGGCCTGAAGCTGGACCTGGGCAGCTTCGCGCACACCTTCAGCGTGTACGAGATCAAGCGACCGAACAGCTACACCGACCCGGTCACGAATATCTTCTCGTTTGGCGGCGAGCAACGTAACCGGGGCGTGGAATGGGGCTTCTTCGGCGCACCAATGGACGGCGTGCGCCTGCTCGGTGGAGCGGCCTATGTGCAGCCGAAGCTGACCCGCACGGCCGGTGGCGTGAATGAAGGACGCATCGCCACCGCCGTGGCGCAGCGGCAGGCCAAGCTGGGCGTGGAATGGGATGTGCCGACCTTGCAGGGCCTGACCCTGACCGGCAATGCCACGGCGATGTCGAGGCAGTACATCAGTGCCGACAATAGCCTGTCGGTGCCGGGGCGTACGTTGTTCGACGTGGGGGCGCGCTACAGCACCACCGTGGCGGGTCGATCGCTTGCGCTGCGGGCCAGCGTGAACAACGTGACCAACAAGTCGTATTGGGGCATGCCGTTGTTGTCGAGCCTGGCGCTGGGTGCACCGAGGACGGTGCTGGTGTCGGCAACGATGGATTTCTAAGCTGGCGTGGAACCCCTGTAGAGCCGAGCCATGCTCGGCTCCGTTTCGTCCGCTGAGCCGAGCATAGGCTCGGCTCTACAGGACGTCGGGCAATCCGCGAACGGCATCCACGCATGGCGTGGATCTACGTGTCATTCCGGATGCAGGCGATAGATGGCGTGGCTGGTCAACGCCAATGCCGCCAGCTTCAGCCCTTCCATTACGCGATCGCCCACGTACTGTTCCGGGCCGCCATTCTGGCGGGCGCGTTCGGCCGCCAGCAGGATCTCCTGCACGATACGCAGCCCGGCCAGTGCACCGTCGGCGTCGGCCAACGCCAGGCACCGGCCCGGCAGCTGATGGCGCTCGGGCCAGGGCTGGCCGTCGGCAGCCGCGCCCAACCCGATGCGATGCAGCAGGGCCGTCAGGTTGTTGGGATCGGGCGGGATGTCGTGGCCTTCATCGGCATTGGCCGGGGCGTGCTGATGGGGGAACTCCGATGCGTTCATGGCAGGTCTCCGTGCAAGGCATGCGGGACCACCAACCTTAACAATCAAGGCGGCGGACGGTGCGTGGCTGGAAATCCCGTGAGTCAGTGCTATACCCGGGCGGTGGGCTTGCGCCCACCTCCACGCACCGCCCGCCATGGAACGCGAACGGAATGCCAGCCGACGCCGCGCAAGGCGACGCCGGCTGGCAAGCGTAAACAGCACTTACTCAACGGGGTTTCCAGGCCCCGGCCACCCTTTTTCGGTGGCACCCCATCATGTGCACAACGGGGTGGCAGGCGCCAACAACCCAAGTGCCAAGACAGCAACGTTCACGCAGTGGCAGCATTGTCGCATATCGACAATCGAGCCGAAGATTCAACAACTTGCGCCACGCCAACGGCGGCGTTCCCCACCCGCATCGGCACCACGCGTTCCTTGACCGCATCCGGCTTTCAAGACGCGCGACACGCCAGTTCCGACATTACACAAGCAGATGGGCAATCAACGCCAGCACCGCCAGATGCCCCACGTAGTAGCCGTAGAACAGCCAGCGCCAGCGCGGCAGCTGCCACGGCACCCGCGCGGCCAGCAGCACCACCGGAACGGCCAGCACCGCCCAGCCGTTGTGGTTGGCCCAGCACACCGCCGCAAGCGCGACCAGCAGCGGCCACCACGCCCGATGCCGGAACGCGATCCAAGCCAGCAGCACGGCGCCAACGCCGGCCCACTGGTAGTCCACGAACATCGGCAGCACGCCGGCAGCCAGCAACAGCAGCACAGGCCGATTGTTCGCAAGCGCATGCACGGCCACCACCGCCAGGGTGAAGGCGAGCAGGATGTTGAGCGGCAGCCAGGAACCGAACGCAAGTGCGTGCAACGGCTGCGCGATCAGCCCCCATAGCGCGAGCCGGCGCATCGATTTGCGCAGGTCGGCGCCCGGCTGGGCCAGGTTGCAGGCCATCACCAGCGCGAACAGCGGGAAGGCGATACGCCCCAGTTCGCTGACCACCGGCACGTAGCCCCCGAAGACCACCTTGGCCACGTGGTCGCCGGTCATGGCCAGCAGCGCGATCCACTTCAACAGCTCGCGCGCGCCGCTGCCGAGGCTGAGGTTGAACGTGGACGTCCCGGTCGTGGTCGCTTGCATCGCGGAAGCTTATGCGCATCGGCCAGCGCATTTCCAGCGCCGCGCAGGAGCCCGCCACTGCAAGCCGTAGATGGCGGCGCTATGCTGGCCGCCCCTGCTTGTGAGACACCCGCCATGCGCACCCTGTACCCGGCCATCGAGCCCTACCGCGAATTCGCCCTGCCGGTGAGCGATCTGCACACGCTGCATATCGAAGAGTGCGGCACGCCGGAGGGCATTCCGGTGGTGTACCTGCACGGTGGCCCGGGCGCCGGTATCTCGCCGACCCATCGGCGCTTCTTCGACCCGGCGCGCTACCGCATCGTGCTGATCGACCAGCGCGGCAGCGGCCGTTCCACGCCGTTCGGCGAGCTGCGCGACAACACCACGCAGGACCTGGTGGCGGACATCGAAAAGGTGCGTGAGCACCTGGGCATCGAGCGCTGGCTGGTCTATGGCGGCTCCTGGGGCTCCACGCTGTCGCTGGCCTACGCGCAGGCGCATCCGGAACGCGCCACCGGCCTGATCGTGCGTGGCGTGTTCCTCGGTCGTGAGATCGAGAACCGCTGGTTCGCCGAGGCCGATGGCGGTGCGCGCTGGATCTTCCCGGAGCGCTGGGACCGCTACGAGGCTTATATCCCGGAAGCCGAGCGTGGCGACATGATCGCCGCCTACTGGACGCGCATGGATGGCCCGGATCAAGCAACCCGTATCGAAGCCGCGCAGGCCTGGCTGGGCTGGGAAGACAACGCCGCCACCCTGCAGCACGACGTGGATGCGCAATCCGCCGATGATCCGCTGGATACGCTGGCCAAGGCCCGTATTGAAGCGCACTATTTCCGCAACGGCATCTTCCTGGAACACGACCAGTTGCTGCGCGATATCGACCGCATCCGCCACCTGCCCGGCGTGATCGTGCAGGGGCGCTACGACATCATCTGCCCGCCGCGCAGCGCGTGGGACCTGGCGAAGGCCTGGCCGGAAGCGCGCCTGGAGATGGTGACCTCCGGCCACAGCGCCAACGAGCCGGCCACGGTCGATGCGCTGGTGCGTGCGACGGATGCCTTTGCCGACGGCTTCTGAACGCCTGGGGCAGTGCCGGCCGCTGGCCGGCACCGCCGCAACACACTCCCGCGTGCGACTACGGGTTGGCGTCAAACACCACGGTCATGTTGCCTTCCCAATGCGAGCCTGGCGCCTTCAGCATCTCTGTTACGGCGGCCCGTCCTGCGGTGAACCGCAAGGTCGACCGCCGCTGCATCAGATAGCCATCCGGCGTGAAGCGCGGCGCCTGTGCGTCGTCGGGTAACAGCGGTGTGTCCTGCGCCGGGCGCCCATCGCGCAGATTGCGCATGCCGGGCAGGGTGACGTCCACATCCACCGGTACAACCTCCCCAAGCGCGTGGTTGCGAATGCCGCAGCGATTGCCTGCGTCGTGCTCACAGCGCAGCTTCATGCTGAAGTCCGTTGAGCTGGTCAGATGGAATGGCAGCTCCTGATAGAGGCGTGTCGGGGCACGGCCCTGATCGGTCCACTGCGCCCAACCTGCCTCCGGCGCCAAGTGCACCTGCGGATTATCACTTGGGAAACGTACCTGGAACTGGTGGGACACCGTGAAGCGGAACTTCAACGTGATCGGTTCGGTCGTGACGTCATCACCAAAGTCAATGTCCCTGCCCGCACCCCCCGCAGTGTAGGTCAACTCGCCTTCATAGATACCGTCGATCAGAGACAGGGGCGAAGGTGCCGTGATGAGAAGACCCAGACCGAACCAGGACATCGCATAGTCGGCCGGCTGTGAAAGCGCTGTATCCCCCTGCGAGTTGCACGGCACCGGCATCTCTGGATTGCGGACGATCCATCCAAACCTGACAAATGATCCGGCGCCAGCCGTATGAACGTAGCTGCACCCTCCACGCACTGATCGTGTGAATACGGGATTGGATCCACCTCCGGGCGTCACATGACCGCTGACGGTGGCTATCGTGATTCGCACTTCAGCTTCAGTACCCGCGACGGTGTTACGTAGCATGACGGTCCGGGGAGCGGGCAAACCAAGATAAAAGCGCTTACGAACATCACCATTGTGCTCGTAGGTTTTACTCCACTGCAGTGGAACATCGACGGAGTAGGCGCCATCATCCGCACAGAACTCCGGCCGCCACGAGCAGTAGCTGCCGCGCGGCGTTGTATTCCGGAAGACCATCCGGCCCGGGTCCAGGGCTGACGGGGCAAACTCTGCCGTGACCAGCACTTCTGCCGCGCATGCACTTGCGGCCGCGCCAAGCCCAATCACGACCAGCCCTGCGCCTCGCAGCGCTGCCATCAGCGAGCGGATTCTCATTTCGTATGCTCCTCGGTTCTCGCGATCGACGGCGGGCATCCCGTCGCCCCCACCATCAACACATCCCCTTCCCTGGGGTAGCGCCCTTCCTCCATCGTCAGCGTGCAGCTGACCAGGTTGGGGTAACGCAACTCCACCACCGGCGCACGGGCGCTCAGTTCCAGGGTAAAGAAGCCATCCTCCTGGCTGACGCTGCGGCCGGCGTGGTTGATCACCTGCACGCCGCGCACACCGTTGCCGTCTGCATCCAGTACCTGGCCCATGACGGTGAAGGTGCGCAGCACGTCCAGCGTGGCATGCATTACGCCGCCCTTGTTGAGGTGATAGCTGACGACCGAGGGCTGCAGCGTTGCCGACGGCGCATGCCGCCCCTGGAAGTCGAACTGCACGTGGCCTGCGCGATACGCGGCCACCGGAACGAAGTTGCGGCCCGGGCGCAGCGCCACGCCGCCACCGTGGCTGTCGTCCGCACGCAGGGCAAGATCGGGATAATCGCTGCGGACATCGACAATCAGGCCGGTGTCGGCGCTTCTGCCGCGCCCCTGCCCCAGCACGGCGGCGCGCCCACCGCCAATGACCACGGTGCTGTCGAGGTTGGCGGTGCCGCTGACGCGGCCCGACGCCGCGCCGCGGTAGACCTGCATGTCACCTTCCACAAACGCGCCCTGCAGCGAGGCACCCGCGCCTGCGCCCAGCCCGCCCCGTTCGGCGGTGACCGTGCCATTCACGCTCTGCAGCACCGCTCCGTCCACGCGCTGGGTGGCGGTAGCGGTCACATAGGTATCGCGGCGACCGGCATCGCCGGTGCGGCTGCCCAGGCTGCCGCTGTAGCTGCGTCGATCGCTGCCCAGCGAGACACTGACCGTCAGGTCGATGCCGCGTTGCCGCCGGTAGCCTGTGTAGCGGGCGCCAGGGCGGTCATAGGCGGAAACGCGCCAGTTGACATCGTGCTTGCCGAACACCGTCTCCCGGCGCCCGTAAGAGACATCGATGCCGGTCCCGCGCGTGAAGCCCGAACTGCGGGCCACGCGCACGCTGGCGGTATCACGGTGCCCGAAACGATGCGTGATCGAGACGGCCGTGGTGTCCTGCCAGCCGCCGCGGGTCTCCCAGCGTGGTGCGCTGCCGGCATCCGCCACGACGCGCTCGCGCTGCTCCACCCAACCGCGCGCATGGTTGGCCACCACCGAACCGGCACGATAGCGGTACAGGCCCTGCAGGTCCACGCCGCGCCCGGCGTCGCTGGAGGTATAGACATTGGTGTAGGTGCTGAAGCGGTCACTGGCCTGCCAGTCCATCGACACACCCGCCGCATGCCGCGCGCCGATCCGCTGCACGGTGGCCCCGGCCACCGCACGGGAATGCAACAGGTAATTGACCACGGCACCCGCCGCGGCACCGCCCTCGCGGGTGCTTCCGGCGCTGGCCAGCAGCCCGCGCTGCTGCCCTGCGAATGCGCTGTAGCGCCAGCGGCGGCTGGGATCCTGCCAGCGGCTGGGCTTGTGGATGGAGGCGCTTTCGCGGGACGCTTCTCGACCGTCCTGGACCACCCGCAGTTCCACATCGTAGATGCCGCCGGGTAGCCGGCGCGTATCGATTTCCTGGATGCCGGGCTTGACGGCCTGCGTGGACAGCAGGTTCCCGTCGCGATAGATCTCCACCACGCCTTCGCCGCTGGCGGTGACATAGACGGGATAGACACTGGGGCTTCGCGTATCGGCCAGCAGCACGTCCGAGGATCCGAACATCAGGCCCAGCGCCGTATCGTTCTGCGTACCCGGCGCGCGGGGCTGGCGCACAATGCCCTCGAAGGTGGGCAGGAAGTAGCCGGCGCGAACGAAGTGATCGCCCAGTTCGCGCTGGGCATACAGGGCACTGAGGTAGTGCTCGCTGCTGCCGGGCTGGGCGTAGTACTGGTAGCTGCCAACCGTGCTCCAGTGGCCGGCACTGCCGCGCAGTTCGGCGCTGTAGCGTACGGTGGCCTGCTGTTCCTGGCCGCCGTGCACGGCAAGACTGTTGCGCACGATCAACCCCCGGCTGCCCGCGTCCGGCAAGGCGATGTGGCGCCGCTCCTTCTGCGCGCCGGCAGGCGTCAGTACACTCAGCAGCGAGTTGGACAGACTGTAGTGCAGCGCTGCCATGCCCCGGCACTGCTGCCTGCATACGCCCAGCGCCATCGGTTCAGCGAGTTGCTCGCCCCAACGGGCACGCTCGGTCTGTGCCAGCCGGCTTTCGTGGCTGTCACCAAAGCCGATCACCTGCACCCGGTTGTCTTCGTGCAGCAGAACCTCGGCGTCACCCAGATACTGGCCGTCCAGCTCCACGCGCACGGTGAGCGGGTTGCCAAACAGGTGCTCGCGGAATTCGGCCGGCATGCGTTCGCGCTGCTGCAGCAGGCTGGGCAGCTCGCCCGGCGCGAGGCCGGCCGCATGCGCTGAGGTGGCAAGGACCACGGCACCGATCGCGGTCGCGAGCCGGGCCAGTCGGAATCGACGGTGGTTGGAGGACGAGAGCATGGGCGCTGTTCCGGCGTCCCCGCCGCATCATTGGATGCGACGGGGCGCCTGAAAGGACTCAGGGAGTGATGTCGCTTTCGAAGATCATGTGGAACTGGCCACCGTAGCTGCCCTGCTTGTAGCCACCCGACGGCGCGGTCGGCGCGATGGCGAAGGCCAGCGACTTGCCCGCGGCGGCCTGGGACGCGTTGGCAACAGTGATCTTGGCCGCGGCCGTTGCCGGAACCTCCACGTTGTCCAGCTTCACCACCAGGTCCACGACGTCTGCGGCCGACGCCATCTGTGCCGGCGACGTCAGGTAGGCAGTGATGGCAGCCGGCGACTTGATGTTGATGACGCGCCCGGTCAGTTCGCCCAGCGTTTCGCGCGCGGTGTCCCACGGCAGGTTCTGCGGCAGGCCTTCCCAGCCGTCAGGCGTGGACACCTGCAGGCCAGCGGTGTTCGGGACGTCGGCGGTCACGTTGACGGTGATCGACTTGGATTCGGTGGCTGCCAGGCTGACAGCCGGTGCGATGAGGGCTGCAGCGGCTGCAGCCAGGGCGTACTTCTTCAGGGACATGGAAATGCTCCGGGATCGGTGGATGGATACGATGGGATACGACGCCAGGACGAAGACACAGCCTCCCCTCCGGGCGCCTGGCGAACCCGGTGGGGACGTTGCAGAAAGGGGA
The DNA here is from genome assembly GCF_000284595.1 of Stenotrophomonas maltophilia D457. Classification (GTDB taxonomy): domain Bacteria; phylum Pseudomonadota; class Gammaproteobacteria; order Xanthomonadales; family Xanthomonadaceae; genus Stenotrophomonas; species Stenotrophomonas muris. The sequence goes on from NC_017671.1 coordinate 2,587,869, forward strand.
GATGGGCGGACGATCAGCGGCGCGAGTCGATGCTGCGGCGGTCGTCGCCCTCCCTCAGGTCGTAGCGGGCGAACCGGCTGTCGTCGGCCTGCAGCGCATAGGTTCGCCCGGGCCGGACATGGACGATGATGCCGGGCGTGCAGGCATCCGGACTGTTTCGCTCGCAGTACCGCAGGTTGTCCAGCACCACCGTGGCGTTGCCACCGTTGTGCACGTGACCGTCCTGCACACGGGTGTCATAGCGCGTGTTCCGCGGTGCCACGAACAGGATGGTGCCGTAGCCGGTGAACACGCGAACTGCCGAGGTCAGCCCGGTGATCTCCTGCACCTGCGCATCGCTGAGTGAGAATTCCTCGGCGCTGGGCACCACCGGAATGAAGCGGAGCCGGTAGTAGCGCTCCTCATCACGGTCACCGCGATAGACCAGGCGCGTCGCCTGTTGGCCGTTGGCGGCAATGATCAGGCGGCTGGGGCTGGCGATCACCCCGTGCGCGCCAGGTGCATTGCGTACCAGCGCCACGGTGTCCACTGGCGTTTCGACAACCTTGCCGTCTGCATCGAAGTGCATCTGGGTGACCTCAACGCGCACGTATGCGGTCACATCACCGGTATTGCGTATGCGCTTGAGCAGGTTGCTCTGCGCTGGCGCAAGATGATCGAACAGGAGGCCCACATTGATCTGTGGTGTCGTGGCTTGGGCACTGCTGGCGAACAGGGCCAGCAGGAGGAGAAGGAGTGCGCGTTGCATGACGAACCCGCGGGGAGAGGTGAGCGATTAGTTTCACGGCATCTTTACAATCAGGCCATGCAACAACTTGCAAAAAGGTCAGATATTTCCGACCTCGCAAAGTGGCTCCGCCCAGGTCAACCCGGAAATCCTGTCCGCGCACTCGGCCGCGGCGGTCTGGCCCGTTGCACATCGCGACGGCACGCCCTGGAACAGCATCGGCGGCTGGCGCACGCATGGGGCGTGCGGGTGAACGGGCGCCCACCGCTGCATGGCGACCCCGCCGGTTCTTCGCAGCTCGCTTACGGACCCGGGCCGAATATCCGGCCGTGGCCATCCACAGCCATGGCCCGCGTCCCCACTTCTGGAGCCTGTCATGACCGGTATTCGCTACGTTCCTGCTGTCCTCGTCATCACCATCGGCCTGCTGCTGGGCGCCTGTTCCAGAACCCAGGAGGCGAGCAAGGCCACCGCCGCCGAGGACGTCACCGAAGTGAAGCTGATACCGCCGTATGAGTCGCTGGACAAGGACAAGGACGGCATCGTCACGCTGGCCGAAGTGGATGCCGTGGCACCCGACTGGGCCGAGCGCCTGCATGCCTGCGATACCGACCGTGACAAGACGTTGACCCGTGGCGAGTACGACGTCTGCAAGCAGACCAGCGGCGCGCATTGACCCACCACTGAACCCTCGATCGGCACCGCATACGCCCGGCTATACCAAGGTATAGCCGGGCTAACCCACGGGCCTCTAGGCCTGCCCCATTCAGGGGCGGACAATAGCGCCACTGGCCAGGGCAACCCTGGCTGGCCCCCTCCCCTCATGGAGACGCAGATGGACCCCGACCCTGCCGGGCGCACCGCGCCCCGGATGCCCGCTTGTTGCCTGTTCCTGGCGCCTGCCCGCCGGTCCCTGCCTGCCTGAGTGACGGGGGACCGCCAGGCGCCGCCTGCCTGGAGATCGCCCCCATGTCCTACAAGATCCTCTACATCACCCTGCGCCGCCTGATCGGTGAGCGCGATGTTGCCGCCCTGCGCAGCCAGCTGCTGCAGCACGGCCCGGTCATGTTTGCCCGTTCGCTGTCGCTCGGTTCGCCGCGCGTGGTGGCCGACGCGCTGTCGCTGCTGCCGATCAGCGAGCGGATCACCGTGCTGCGCCATCTGCCCTACCCGCTGCGCGATGCGATGAAGCCGCTGTGCATTGGTGGCAGCCAGCGCCTGCACATGCAGCCGTGGTCGCCGGCGGTGCTGGCGATGCGCCACGCCTGAACTGTCTCACCCATTCCGTTCGTGTTCCGGCTGCGGCCGGCTCTGACATTCGAGGAGCGTCCCATGAGCCTGCTCAACGCCTGGTTCAACGCCTTCCTGCGCAGCCGTCGCGCAGGCAACCTGTTCCGCCGTCGTGCGATGCCCGAAGCCGGCTTTGGCCCGGGCAGCGCCGAAGCGGCGCCGTTCGCGCTTACCACCGGCCTGGTCACCCTTGCCCAGCAGGAGGAAGCCGAGCTGCTGGCCACGCTGGAGTCGCATGCCGATGGCCTCAGCCCGCATGAAGCCGAGGAGCGGCTGGCCACGCTCGGCCCCAACGAGGTGGATCACGAGAAGCCGCTGCCGTGGTGGCGGCACCTGTGGCAGTGCTACCGCAACCCGTTCAACCTGCTGCTGACCGTACTGGCCGCGGTGTCCTGGCTGACCGAGGACATCAAGGCCACCGTGGTGATCGGTGCGATGGTGCTGCTGTCCACGCTGATCCGCTTCGTGCAGGAAGGCCGCTCCAACCGTGCAGCCGAGCGGCTGAAGGCACTGGTCGGCAACACCGCGCGCGTGCTGCGCCGCAATCCGGGCACCGAGGCCGCCGATGTGGCCGACCAGTACTTCGGTGCGCACCTGCACAGCCGTCGCCCGGCACGCCTGCTGGACCTGCCGATCCGTGAGCTGGTGCCCGGTGACCACATCGTGCTGTCGGCCGGCGACATGATTCCGGCCGATTGCCGCGTACTGACCGCCAAGGACCTGTTCGTGGCACAGGCCGCAATGACCGGCGAATCGCTGCCGGTGGAAAAGTTCCCGCACCCCGGCGATGGCCTGGCTGGCCTGCTGGAGCAGCACAACCTGCTGTTCATGGGCACCAACGTGGTGTCAGGCACCGCCACCGCCGTGGTGCTGGCCACCGGCAACCGCACCTACTTCGGCACGCTGGCCCAGCGCAGCACCGCTACCGACCGTGCGCCCACCGCGTTCCAGGCCGGCGTCAACAGTGTCAGCTGGCTGCTGATCCGCTTCGCGCTGGTGATGGTGCCGTTCGTGCTGCTGATCAACGGCTGGACCAAGGGTGACTGGACCGAGGCGTTCCTGTTCGCGCTGTCGGTAGCGGTGGGCTTGACGCCGGAAATGCTGCCGATGATCGTCACCTCCACCCTGGCCAAGGGTGCGGTGCTGCTGTCGCGGCGCAAGGTGATCGTCAAGCGCCTGGATGCGATCCAGAACTTCGGCGCGATGGAAGTTCTGTGCACCGACAAGACCGGCACGCTCACCCAGGACAGGATCGCGCTGGAGCGCCACACCGATGTGTTCGGTCACGATTCGGAAGACGTGCTGAAGTTCGCTTACCTCAACAGCCACTTCCAGACCGGGCTGATCAACCTGCTGGACCGCGCGGTGCTGGAGCACGTGGAGCTGCAGAGTTCGCTGCGGCTGTCGCAGGACTACCACAAGGTGGATGAGATCCCGTTCGACTTCGAGCGCCGCCGCATGTCGGTGGTGGTGTCCGAGCGCGAGGACCACCATGAGCTGATCTGCAAGGGCGCGGTGGAAGAGATGCTGGCGGTGTGCAGCACCGTGCGCGAGAACGGCCAGGACATGCCACTGGACGAGCGCCGCCTGGCGCGGGTGCGGCAGACCACCGAGGAACTGAACGAACAGGGCCTGCGCGTGGTGGCGGTGGCGATGAAGGAGACCGCGGCCAGTCAGAGCGCCTACTCGCAAGCGGACGAGTGCGGTTTGACGCTGGTCGGCTACGTGGCCTTCCTGGACCCGCCGAAGGAGTCGGCTGCGCAGGCGCTGCAGGCGCTGGCCGCACACGGTGTCGAGGTCAAGGTCTTCACTGGCGACAACGAACTGGTGACCGCCCGTGTCTGCGCACAGGTGGGGCTGGACGCGGACACCATCCTGACCGGCCCGCAGATCGAGCGCATGGACGACGGCGCGCTGTCGCGGGCGCTGCACCACCATCGCGTGTTTGCCCGGCTGACGCCGCTGCACAAGGAGCGGCTGGTACGCGAGCTGCGGGCGCAGGGCAAGGTGGTCGGCTTCCTCGGTGACGGCATCAACGATGCGCCGGCGCTGCGCGCAGCCGATATCGGCATCAGCGTGGACAGCGCGGTGGACATTGCCAAGGAGGCGGCCGACATCATCCTGCTGGAAAAGAACCTGATGGTGCTGGAGGAAGGCGTCATCCAGGGCCGGCGTACGTTCAACAACATGCTGAAGTACATCCGCATGACCGCCAGCTCCAACTTCGGCAATGTGTTCTCGGTGCTGGTGGCCTCGGCCTTCCTGCCGTTCCTGCCGATGCTGCCGCTGCAGCTGCTGGTGCAGAACCTGCTGTATGACATCTCGCAGATCGCCATTCCGTTCGACAACGTGGATGAGGAACTGGTACGCAAGCCGCTGAAGTGGAACCCGGCGGACATCGGCCGCTTCATGGTGTTCTTCGGGCCGATCAGCTCGCTCTTCGACCTGAGCTGTTTCGCGCTGATGTGGTACGTGTTCGATGCACGCACGCCGGCCGACCAGGGCCTGTTCCAGTCCGGCTGGTTCGTGGTCGGCCTGCTGACCCAGACCCTGATCGTGCACATGATCCGCACGCCAAAGGTGCCGTTCCTGCAGAGCATCGCCGCGCCGCCACTGCTGCTGATGACCGGCCTGATCATGGCCATCGGCGTGGCCCTGCCGATGAGCCCGCTGGCCGGCTACTTCAAGCTGCAGGCGCTGCCGGTTGGCTACTGGCCGTTCCTGGTGGCGATCCTGTTCGGCTATGCGGTGCTGACCACCGCGCTGAAGAAGTTCTACATCCGTCGTTACGGCTGGCAGTAAGCACCCGCCGCTTGTCCAGGGAGAAACGCAATGGACATCAATCCGAACCTGCCGGCGTTCAACGCCGGCGCCACGCTCAGCTCGCTGATCAGCCTGTCGGTGGCATTCGTGCTGGGCACGGTCATCGGCCTGGAGCGGCAGCTGCGGCAACGCACCGCCGGCCTGCGTACCAATACGCTGGTGGCGGTGGGTGCGGCAGTGTTCGTCGATCTGGCGGTGCGCTTCCATGACCTGTACGGCGGACCACCCTCGCCGCTGCATGTGGTGGCCTATGTGATCTCCGGCGTCGGCTTCCTCGGCGCCGGCGCGATCATGAAGGACGGCGCCCAGGTGTCCGGCCTGAACACCGCCGCCACCCTGTGGGGATCGGCAGCGGTGGGAGCCTGCGCGGGTATCAAGCTGCTGCCCGAAGCAGTGCTCGCAGCGGTGTTCGTGCTGGCCGCCAATACCCTGCTGCGGCCGGTGGTGAACCGCATCCAGCGGCAGCCGCTGCCGGAAGCGTTCAGCGAGGCGACCTATGCGATCAACGTGGTCTGCCAGCGCGAGCAGCAGGCCGAGGTGCTGGACCAGCTGTTGCTGCTGCTTGAGCAGGCGCATTACCCGGTGCGCGCGGTGGACCAGCGCCCGTTCGGCGAGCGCGATGTGGAGATCGAAGCGGTGCTGTATGCCACCACGGTGGATGCCGGCGAACTGGACGCCGTACTTGCGACGCTGGCGACCACGCCCGGTGTGCTGCAGGGATTCTGGAACGCCAGCCTGGAGGAGTAGTGCCGGCCGCTGGCCGGCAACACCGTGCACCGCTTTGGTAGGTGCCGACCTTGGTCGGCAGAGAACCTTCAGAGACCGTGTCCATCCCTGCGGTAGTGCCGGCCGCTGGCCGGCAACCTCATGAGCTCCGGCAACACCGTGCAGTTGCCGGCCAGCGGCCGGCACTACCAGGCATCGTTCTGGCTTGTGCCGACCAACGGTCGGCACCCACAGCAAAAGAGCCTGCCGACCAAGATCGGCATCTGCCGATGGCGGCTTTGCTATCCTTTCACCCCACGCCAGGGAGCCGTCCCGATGCCATCGCTGTCGCCCCGCCGCCCGCTGGTGCTGCTGGCCCTGATCGTCGTGATGGCCGCGATCTTCCTGATCGACACCGTCACCGATTACGCGGTTGCTGCTGCCTGCTTCTACGCAGCGGTCATCCTCGCGGCATCGCGCGTGCTGGCCGCCCGCGGCCTGATCACGCTGGCCATCGCCTGCATCGCGCTGACCGGGCTGAGTTTCTTCCTGACCCGCTTCGGCACCTACCGCATCGGCCTGGTCAATTCGGTGATCGGCATGCTGGTGATCGGCATCACCACCTACCTCGCACTGAACATGGAAGCGGCCAAGGCCGCCGTGCAGGAAGCACAGGGCCGTCTGCTGCGGGTAGCGCGCGCCTCCACCGTAGGCGAGCTGACCACCTCCATCGCCCACGAAGTGAACCAGCCGCTGGCGGCCATCGCCAGCAGCGCCGAAGCCTGCCAACGCTGGCTGGCGCAGGACCCGCCGAACGTGGACAAGGCACGCCAGACCGTGGCCCGCATCCTGGCCGATGCGCACCGTGCCGGCGATGTGATCGCCCGCATCCGCGGCCTGACCCAGGGCGCGGCACCGGAACGGCGCGCCTTCGACCTAAACCAGGCGGTGGAGGAAATGCTGGCGTTGTCGCGCAGCGAACTGGACCAGCATGGCGTGGCCGTGGCCCTGCTGCTGGACGCCGACCTGCCGCCGGTGCAGGCCGATCGCGTACAGGTGCAGCAGGTGATCGGCAACCTGATCCTCAATGCGGTGGATGCAATGGAAGCCGTACCCGCAGGCGACCGGCGTCTGTCGCTGCTGACCCGGCGTGAGGGCCAACGGGTCAGCCTCAGCGTCCGTGACCGTGGTGTCGGCCTGCCCGCCGAGCATCCCGAGCGCGTGTTCGACGCGTTCTGGACCACCAAGTCACACGGGTTGGGGCTGGGCCTCAGCCTGAGCCGCTCGATGATCGAGGCCAACGACGGCCAGATCCGCGCCGAACGACCGGCAGGCGGCGGTGCCTGCTTCGTCTTCGACCTGCCCGTCGCCACGGATGTCCACCATGCGTAAGCCCACTGCACCCATCGCCGATCCGGCGCCCATTGTCTATGTGGTCGACGACGATCCGTCGGTGCGCGCGGCGCTGGAAGACCTGCTGGCCTCGATGGGCCTGCAGGTGCGGGCCTTCGCCTCCACCCAGGCCTTCCTCGAACACGACCTGGAAGACGCGCCGGCCTGCCTGGTGCTGGACGTGCGCATGCCCGGCCAGAGCGGTCTTGAATTCCATCGCACGATGGGCAGCCATGGCCTGCAGCTCCCCGTGGTGTTCATCACCGGCCACGGCGACATCGCGATGGGTGTCAACGCGATCAAGGACGGTGCCATCGAATTCCTGACCAAGCCCTTTCGCGACCAGGAACTGCTGGATGCGATCCACAAGGGCATCGAGATCGACCGCCAGCGCCGCCGCGAGGGCGAGGCGCTCGATGCCCTGCAGCAGCGCTGGAACACGCTCAACGCGGGTGAGCGCGAGGTGGTCGATGGCGTGGTGCGTGGCCGCCTCAACAAGCAGATCGCCGGCGACCTCGGCGTCAGTGAGATCACGGTGAAGGTGCGCCGCGCACAGGTGATGCGCAAGATGGGCGCGCGCACCCTGGTCGACCTGGTGCGCATGTACGACCGCCTGCAGGCGGGGACGCCATGAACGTCCACGTCGCCTTGCTGCGCGCGGTCAACGTCGGCGGTACCGGCAGGCTGCCGATGCGCGAACTGGTGGCGATGTGCGAGGACGCAGGCTTCGCCGATGTCCGCACGTACATCGCCAGCGGCAACGTGGTGTTGCGCAGCTCGCTCGACGAGGCGGGCGTGCGCCAGGCCCTCGGCCAGCGGCTCCAGGAATATGCCGGCAAGCCGGTAGGCGTACTGGTGCGTTCGGCCAGCGAGATCGCAGGCGTGGTGGCACGCAATCCGTTTCCGGATGCCGCCGGCAACCGTGTGGTCGCCCTGTTCCTCGACGGCAGCCTGCCTGCCGACCCGCTTGATGGCGTGACCGGCCGGCGCGACGAACAGCTTGCACTCGGCACGCGCGAGATCTTCATCCACTACGGCGCCGGCATGGCCGACTCGCGCCTGCGCATTCCCGGCTCGGCACAGGGCACGGCGCGCAATCTCAATACCGTCGCCCGGCTCGCGGCGATGGCAGCGGAACTCCGCTAGATCTCGTCCGGCAGGCTGTAGACCAGCCGGTAGTCGTGGCGGCCTTCACTGATGGTGATCTCCAGTGTGCCGCTCAGGCCGAACAGTCCTTCACTGCCCGAATCGGGCACCACCACCACGCTCAGCTGCGGCGTGCCACGGGTCATCAACCCGTTGTGCTGCAGGGTGAACCCACCCTGGCGCCCGGCCAGCGTGGCCGTTACCCGTTCCATCGCCACGTAGCCGGCCGAGCCCTGCACCGGCGTGCGGAAGGCCAGCATCTGGCCGACGCTGCTGCCGTGCAGGTCGCCGGCGAAGGTCTTGTTGATCGACATCACCGCAATTGGGCCGTCATTGCCACCGATCGGCCGCAGATCCACTTCAAACGTACCGTGTGCTTCGCCCTGCATCCTGCTCTCCCCTCTGGTCGGTTCAACGCTGCTACTTCTTCGTGGCCAGCACGATCACCCCGGCCAGCACCAGGCCGATGCCGCTCCACTCCCGCAGGCTGGGCCGCTCGCCCAGCAGAAGATAGGCCAGCACGATCGCCAGCACCACGCTGAACTTGTCCACCACGGCCACCTTGGCCAGCTCACCGCTCTGTAGTGCGCGAAAGTAGAACAGCCACGACGCACCGGTGGCCAGCGCCGACAGCACCAGGAACAGCTGGGTCCGCCCCGGCAGCAGCAATGGATTGGACCATTTGCCGGTGACCATCACCAGCGGCAGGATCACCGCCGCCACCACCAGGGTACGGATGGCCATGGCCAGGTCCGGGTCGACACCCTTGACGCCGACCTTGGCGAACAGCGCAGTCAGCGCTGCGAACACGGCGGACAGTCCCGACCAGAGCAACCATTGCGGTACGTTCTGCACGAAGCCCTCGCTTGCCGCAACCGATGAGCGTGCGCCAACGCTACTCCACCCTGCCATCGGTGGGGCTTCACCTGCCCATCACCGCCGCTACAATGGGACGGAATCGCCAGGGGGGCGATCTGCAGGGAATGCGCCATGCTTGAACAGGACACCACCCTCGCCCATACCGGGCCGTCGGCCCTTGACCGGGCCCGCCTGTCGTGCGCCGCACGGCTGCCGCTCCCCTTCCCCTTCGTTTCGCAGCAACCTGCCCGTTCCGCGCGGCAGGTTCCTCATTGCCTGCCCTGACCGGAGCCGTCGAAATGTCCGAGAACACCCTCCTTGCCACGCCGGCCGCTACCGCGCCGATCAAGTACCTCGACCGCGCCATGGCCACGCTGCGCAGCCTGGGCCTGGCCGCTCCCCAGGACAACAACGCACCGGCCATCGCGCTGGTCTCGCAGCTGTCCACCCTTGACCAGGGCCGCGTGGTGGCCATTGCCCGCGTGCTGCAGCAGTCCGGGCATTTCAATGCCGTGATGCGTGATGAAATCAGCTCGGCCAAGGTGTCCGACCGCTATACCGAGATCATCCGCGCCTTCGACAGCATCCGTGACGATGCCAGCACCATGGTCGAGCAGGTGCGCGACGGCAGGATCGACATGGGCGAGCGCCTGCAGAACCTGTGGATGAAGGTCACCCGCGGCGACATCCCGAGCCGGTTCGAGAAGATCCGCCGCACATTCCTGGAAGTCAGCCGCGATTCGGCCGAGCAGCTGCAGCGCGAGTCGCGCGTGCTGGAGATGTACGGCGACTTCCGCCTGTCGATCAAGGATGCCGAGATCCAGGCCCATGAGCTCTTGAAGCTGCAGGAGCAGGCGCTGGCCGATGCCCGCGAGGCGCTGAAGCAGGCGCAGCAGCGCGTGGAGTCGGCCGATCCGGCCGCCGATGCCGCCGACACCGGCCGCCTGGTCATGGCCCGCGACGAGGCCCTGCGCAACAACCAGGCCGAGGAGTCGCGCTACCAGCTGGCCAAGGACCTGGCCGAGAACCTGCAGGTGAACTACGCCACCTCCGAGGCGATCATGCTGCGCGTGCACCAGTCGCACGAGATCAAGCGCCGCGTCAACGAGCGCTCGGTGGTGTTCTTCTCCACCAATGAAACCAGCTTCACCGCCTTGAACCTGGCCTTCACCACGCAGATGGGCCTGCATGAGTCCACGCAGGCGCTCAATGCGATGACCGAGGGCACCTCCAAGGGCCTGGAAGCGGTGGCCAACATTGGCGATGACGTGCTGCACGAGGGCCTGAAGGCCGGCTACGGCGCCACCATCGGCGTCGATTCGGTGCGCAAGCTGGTCGATGCGGTGGTGCGCTTCCAGGAGACCTCGCTGCGGGAGATCGAGCAGCTGCGCGGCCAGGCGACCCGCGACTCGGCCGAGATCGCCGAGTATGTCGAACAGGGCAAGCAGCGCTTCGCCGCCCTGCTGCAGGCGCCGCCGCGCCCGGAGTCGCGCTGAGGTGAGTGCGACGATGGCCCCTGCCGAGCTGCAGGCTGCGCTGCTGACCATGGATGTGGTCGACCAGCTGCGCTACCGCAACGCCGAAATGAAGGCGCTGGCCGACAGCGGCCACGACAAGGCGACGCTGAAGCAGCGCCTGCTTGAGCTGTACCGCTCGCAGGGCATCGAGGTCTCCGACGAGATCCTCGAGGCCGGCATCCAGGCCCAGCGCGACCAGCGCTACCTCTACACCGCGCCGCGTGGCTGGAAGGCGTGGCTGGCGCGGCGCTGGATCGATCGGGCCCGCCTGTTGAAGTGGGCGCTGCTGGCGGCCTTCCTGCTGCTGGTGCTCGGCATGCTGCTGGTCATGGCACGCAGCTTCGGAGCGTTCGTGCACGAGAGCAACGTGCAGAAGAACGTGCAGGTGCTGAACGACAAGGTGGCCGCGCAGCAACAGGAGGCTGCTGCAGCGCGCGCCCTGCTGGCGGCACAGGAACAGGCCCTGCAGGGGCTGCTGCCACGTGCCACGGCCAGCGGTGGGCGCCTGCAGCCACTGGCCGAAGGCGCACAGGCCGCGCTGGCCGAAGCACAGCGGCGCTTCGCCGGGGTTCCCGCCGCACTGGCCGCACAGCCGACCCTGGTGCGCAAGGACAAGCTCACCCGGCTCAGCAGTGGTGGCAGTGCCACCGGCGAGCAGGCCGCCGCGCAGGTTGAGCAGCATCGGCAGGCCGCCGCGCAGCTGCTGGCGAATGCCAGGGAAACGCTGCCGCCGCTGACCGAGCGGGTGAACATCCTCGGCCAGGCGATCGAGGCCAGCGAGCTGCTGGATACCACCAACGCCGCTGCAAAGGCGGCACGCCTCGCGCCGGATGCAGAGCAGGCGCGCGCACGCGCCTACACCGGCGGCGACGTGGCACTGCGCGCGGGCGACATCGCCGCGGCCGGCCAGGCGGTAGCGACCCTGAAGGAGCTGATCGGCAGCGCCGCCACGCTGGCCGCGCTCAACGAGCGGTTGGCCCAGCTCAAAGCCGACGGCCTCGCCACCGGTGTCGCCGGCGAAGACCGCAAGCGCTTCGAGCGTGCGCTGGAGCAGGCCGCCCGCCTGATCCGGGTCGAGACGCTGGCCGAAGCCGGGCCGGCCCTGGACGAGGTCAGCCAGCTGGTGGGGCTGCTGTCGCAGACCCTGGTCTACCGCATCGTCAACCGTGACGATGAACGCACCGGCGTCTGGCGCTACAACGAGAAGGCCAATGGTGGCCGCAACTACTATCTGGTGACCGAAGCGCTGGACGAGGCCGGCAATGCTGCCGAACTGCCGATCCGCAACGAGGAAACCGGCAAGGAGGAACGGGTCTCGGTGTTTGCCGTACGCGTGCCCGAGGCCACCTACAACCGGGTTGCCGCCGACAAGCAGGACAACGGCATCATCGAAGACGACCAGATCGGCAGCAAGCCGCGCGGCAGCCTGTCGCCGCGGTTCCGCATGCCCGCCACCGGTGGCTACATCACCCAATGGTGATGGGTAAGGAACTGACATGAGAGACCTGAACGACGCGATTGCCGATGTCGAAACCGATATCGGCCAGGTGCAGGCACAACTGGCCGCGCGTGGCGACCAGTGCCGGGAGCTGATCAAGGAACAGGAAGCGCTGCACGGGCGGGTCCGCGACGACTTCAACGCCCTGGCGCGCCTGCAGGCCGAGGCCGCCACCGATGCGCCGCCGATGCTGGCTCGGGACCTGCTGCAGCAGTCCAGCGCCGATCTGCAGCGCCGTGACCGCAAAGCGGCGGTGCTGGACGACGAACTGCAGGCGCTGCTGGACATCGAGCAGTCGTTGCAGCAGCGGTCGCAGGAGGCCGTTGCCGCACGCGACGCCGCCGGCGGACGCTGGCAGGCCCTGCAGGACCAGGTGGACACCACGCTGGAAGCGGAACCTACCTACAGGGCGCTGCAGGACGACCTGCAGCTGGCCGTGGCGCGTGCCGACACGGTCGAGCGCATGGCTTCCTCTGCCCAATCGGAGCATGACGCCAAGGCCGGCGCCTATCAGGCCGACCCGATCTTCATGTACCTGCACCGGCGCAGCTACGGCAGCACGGCCTACCGCGGCTGGCCACTGGTGCGCACCGTCGACGGCTGGCTGGCCGAACTGTGCGGCTTTGACCGTGCCCGTCGCGAGTACGCCACGCTGGTCGAGCTTCCGCCCTATCTGCAGGAACATGCCCGACGCGCCCGCGACGACGTGGAGGCGGCCCGCCAACCGGTACAGCAGGCCCGCGATGCCGCCCTCGCCCGCGCCGGTGGCGACCCGCTGCGCCAGCAGCTGCAGACGGCACAGGGCGCAGTAGCGCAGGCGCTGCTGGCCGAGCAGCTGCATCGTCAGACCGTGGATGCCAAGCAGGCACAGATCGACGGCTTCCGCAGTTGGACCGATGCCGAAGGCAGCGCCCTGCTCACCGCGCTGGCGCGCACGCTGTCGGCCAAGAGCATGGACGACCTGTACCGGCGCGTGGCCGCCACCGCCTCCGGCGAGGACGATGCCGTGCTCGAGCGCATCCATCGCAGTCGCCTGCGCCTGGGCGAGATCGATGGGATGGTAGGCGAGCAAACCCGCGAAATGGCCGTGCTGAAAAAGCGCCTGGACAGCCTGCAGGCGGCGCGGAGGAGCTACCAGGCGGCAGCAGACATCGAGCGCCAGGCCTACGAGGCGCCGAGCTACCGGGCCGTCGCGCCGGCCACCGTCGCCGCATCCTTCTTCAGCACCACCAGCAGCCGAAGCACCACCCGCTCCTCTGGCGGCCTGTTCGACCTGCTTTCGGGCGGTTCCAGCAGTTCCGGCTCGGGTTCGAGCTCCAGTTCGAGCTCCAGCTCCAGCTCCAGCTCCAGCGGCAGCAGCTTCCACAGCGGCGGTGGTATCAGCGGCGGCGGTGACTTCAAGACCGGCGGCGGGTTCTAGCCCGGCAACGGCCGGGTGCGCCGCTTCAGCCGCGCATCCAGCAACCCCACGCCCAGCAGCACCAGGCTGGTCAGCCATCCGGCGGCCAGCAGGTGCATCCAGGGCAACACCAGGCCCAGCATCAGTAGTGCGGCGGCGCCCAGCAGGTGCGAGCGCGGCGCGCGCCCATAGACCACGTGCTTGTACAGGGCACTGCCCAGCAGATAGATCAGCGGGCCCGCCACCATCACCGTGGCGTACACCGTGGTGACGGCCGCCGCCGGATGGTCCATGACCAGATCGTTGCCCACCGCGGTGGCGATGATGCCGGCGATCAGCAGGGCATGCACGTAATGGAAATTGGCGCCCATCCGGCCCGGGTCTTCGGCGTGGGTGATGGCCTCTGTGGCATCGCGGCTGGAGATGCCGAAGTACAGCCACCACATGGCAATCGTGCCAGCGAAGGTGGCCAGCACCGCCGAGATCACCTGCAGGCTCCAGTGCTCGACGTCGCTTAGCACGCCCCCGGTGGCCAGCAACGTCTCGCCCAGTGCGACGATGACGAACAGCTGGCAGCGTTCGGCCAGGTGACCGCCCTCGATGGTCCAGTCGCGGGTGTGCGACCGGCCCATGCCCGGGAACGCGAAGCCGAACATCGGCGAGATGTATTCGCAGGCCGCCGCCATCGCCCACAGTGCCAGCCGCAGGTGGCCCTCGGCCGCCGCGCCGGCCAGCCAGAAGCAGGCCGACACGCTGACCCAGGCCAGCATGCGGCGGAAGTTCGGCGCCAACGTATGGTTGCGGCCGACTTCCAGCAGCACGAACGCGGTGCGTCCGACCTGCATCGTGGCGTACGCCCCGGCGAAGATCCACGCACGATCGGCGAACGCCTCGGGAATGGACGAGGACATCAACAACGCCAGCAGCATGGTGGCGAACATCACGCCCCGGATGCGCGGCGCCTCCGGGTCGAACCAGTTGCTGACCCAGCACGCGTACTGCCAGCCGAGCCAGACCGCGAACCACAACACCAGGGTCTGCAGCACGCCGGCCAGGTCCAGGTGGTGCAGCAGATGGTGGCTGAGCTGGGTGACCGCAAACACGTAGACCAGGTCGAAGAACAGTTCTTCGTAGGTCACGCGGGCATGATGGCCATCGCGGTGGCGCAACGCGGGCAGGCGCAGTCGGGTACTCATGGAACTCCTTCAGCGCGCCAGGCGCCAGTACAGGAAACCGGCAAGTAGCGCCGGCACGGCGAATACCAGCAACAGGATCGGCAGCTCCTCGCGTACCGCGTAGCCGGCCTTGCTGACCCCTACCCACATGTTGGCCACGGCCACCAGCAGCCAGGTGGCGATGAAGGCGATCAGTGCCGTGGGCAGCTGCGAGGTGCCCGTGCTCCAGAGATGGCCAAACAGCACGAATACCCCCAGCAGCAGTACGCCACCCAGCATCACCATGAGCACGTGCATGGTCCACCTCCTTGAGCCTGGTAGCAGGCTAGCCCCGGCCGATTCTGCGCTCCAGCCCGTGGAGGTGGATTCACAATCCATGGCCAGCGAACAATCCCTGGGCAGGCTGCGGCGCACCTTATTGCAGCCATGAATTATTCGCGAAACGGTCCGCCCCGCCCGCGTGCTAGTTTCATCCGACCCTGCCCAGACACCTCTCCGCCATGCGCCTTTGCCTGACGACCCTTGCCCTGACTGCCACACTTGCCTTTGATGTGACTGCCGCCGACGCACCGCTGCCGCAGCTGCAGGCCTACACCGTGGACGCCTCGTGGCTGCAGCCGATGGCACCGCTGCAGATTGCCGACCACACCTGGCAGATCGGCACCGAGGACCTGACCGCGCTGCTGGTGCAGACCGCCGACGGTGCGGTACTGCTCGACGGCGGCATGCCGCAGATGGCCGGTCACCTGCTGGACAACATGAAGGCACGCGGGGTGGCAGCACAGGATCTACGGCTGATCCTGCTCAGCCACGCACACGCCGACCATGCCGGGCCAGTGGCGGAGCTGAAGCGCCGTACCGGCGCCAGCGTAGCGGCCAACGCCGAATCGGCGGTGCTGCTGGCGCGCGGCGGCAGCAACGACCTGCACTTTGGCGACAGCATCACCTTTCCGCCGGCCAGCGCCGACCGCATCATCATGGATGGCGAAGCGGTCACCGTAGGCGGCATCGCGTTCACCGCGCACTTCATGCCGGGGCACACCCCAGGCAGCACCGCCTGGACCTGGACCGATACCCGCGATGGCCAGCCGGTGCGCATCGCCTACGCCGACAGCCTGAGTGCGCCGGGCTACCAGCTGCAGGGCAACGCCCGTTATCCCCGCCTGGTCGAGGACTACCGGCGCAGCTTCGCTACGGTGCGCGCCCTGCCCTGCGACCTGCTGCTGACGCCGCATCCGGGCGCCAGCAACTGGAACTATGCCGCCGGTGCAGAGGCCGGAGCCAACGCCCTGACCTGCAAGGCCTACGCGGATGCGGCCGAGAAGAAGTTCGACGCACAGCTGGCCAAGGAAACAGCCACGGCACGCTGATACTGTAGAGCCGAGCCCATGCTCGGCTTGCCGGCCAAACACAGCCGAGCATAGGCTCAGCCCTACACAAGACGCCTCGAAAGGTGCCGGTCAGGACGACCGGCACCCGCCTTCCATCAGCCACCCTGCCCGTGCTGGGCAAACGGCTCGGTGCTGCCGTCGGTCCGCACCAGCTCGACGGTGTACGACTGCACGTAACCATCCGGCATTTCCATGCCCGGCGAACCGGCCGGCATGCCGGGCAGCACCAGCCCGCGTGCGGCCGGGCGTTCGGCCAGCAGGCGCTTGATGTCCTCGGCCGGGATGTGGCCTTCGACCACATAACCGCCGATCTCGGCGGTATGGCAGGAGGCCTTGCCGACCGGCACGCCCAGGCGGACCTTGATCGGATTCATGTCATCGGTATCGCGCACGTCCACCTGGAAGCCCGCGGCCTTCAGATGGTCGACCCAGATACCGCAACAGCCACAGCTGGCGGTCTTGTGCACGATGGCCACCGGCAGGGCCGGATCGACCTTGGCCGGGCTGGCCTGGATCGGTGCCACCGGAGCCTTGCTGGCGACCGGTGCGGCGGCGGATTCTTCGGCGGCACGTGCACAGGCGGTGGTGGCCAGCACGGTGCCCAGCAGCAGGCCGAGGGAGAGAGAACGGTTCATTGAGTGATTCCTTTGCTGAGGCGGGCAACGCGGCCCGCCGCCCGCGCATCGAAGGCGCAGGCAGAGGCGAGAAAGAGCCGAACAGTCATGGCAGGCGCTTGAGCGCCTGCAGGACATCACACGATGGGGGGACGCAACGGGTCCGGCATCGGCGGCGATGCGCGTTGCTGGGAACGGGCAGCTACAGGCGCCTCACGCCACGGCGAGGCGGGCGTTCCACTCAACGTGGCCAGCATGCCAAGGCAGGCTGGCGGGCATTCGCACTCACCGCTCTGGCAGGCCGCCCGGGCCGCATCATCGCAGCAGCCGGCTGCCGCCAGCGCAGCCGCGTGCGGTGCAGCGCAGTGATCCTGGTTGGCCGACCCGCTGTACGAAGACGAGCCAAGCGCCAGCGCCGGTGCATTCAGCACCAGGGCAACGAGCAGCATCCATCGCAGCAGCAGGCCAGGCAGGTTCACCCGGCGATGATAGCCGATGCGCGTCACGCAATCGCCGCCGCCATCGCCCGCATCCGCACCGGGATCGACTTCGCTGCGGGTGTGCCGCTGATCCGGTCGTAGTAGTCCAGCGGCAGCAACGGGTTCAGTTCCGGGTAGTAACCGGCCAGCGCGCCGCGCGGCATCGGGTAGTCCAGCACCGTCAGGCCCTCGATGCGGCGCTGCACGCCATCGCCGCTGATCGTCTCCAGGCTGACCAGCGCTTCCTTCTCCAGCCCGCGCGCCAGCCGGTCCTCGATATTCATGAACAGCACCATGCGATCGTTGTACACGCCGCGATAGCGATCGTTGTAGCTGTAGATGGTGGTGTTGTACTGATCATGCGAGCGTACCGTGGCCAACCGCAGCATGTCCGGATCGTGCACCGGATCGTCCACGTCCAGGCCGGGCATCACCAGGATGTTGGCCTTGCCATTGGGCGTGGGCCACACCCGGCGGCGCGGCGGAATGTCCAGATGGAAACCGTGTGGCTGCTGGATGCGCTCGTTGAAGCCGGTGTAGATCTCCGGATACACCGCGGCAATCAGCTCGCGGATGGGCGCGTAGTCGTGCATGCAGCCGGCCCAGTCAACCCTGCTGTCCGGCAGCGTGGCCAGTGCCATCCGGCAGACGATCTCTACCTCGGGCAACACCTCGGCACTGACCGGCTCCAGTACCCCGCGCGACGCGGTTACATTCGACATCGCGTCTTCGATGGTGACGAACTGCTCGCCGGCCGGCGTAACGATGCGTTCCGAGCGCGCCACCACCGGCAGGATCAGTGCATCGCGGCCATGGACCAGGTGCCCGCGGTTGAGCTTGGTGGCAATGCCCACGGTGAGCTCCAGGCCACGCATTGCCTCATACGCACGCGGGGTATCGGGCACGGCATGGATGAAGTTGCCACCCAGGCCGATGAACACCTTGGCGCTGCCGTCCAGCATCGCCTCGATGGATTCGACCACGTGATGGCCGTGCTCACGCGGCGGGTCGAAACCGAACACCTGCTGCACGCGGTCCAGATAGGCCGGCTTGGGCTTCTCGTCGATGCCGACGGTGCGGTCGCCCTGCACATTGGAATGCCCACGGATCGGTCCGATGCCGGCGCCGGGCTTGCCGAAGTTGCCACGCAGCAACAGCAGGTTGGCGACCTGCTGCAGCAGGCGCGAGCCATACTGGTGCTGGGTCAGCCCCATGCCGTAGCAGATCACGGTGGCCTTGGAGCGGATGTAGATCTCCGCGCATCGGCGGATCTGCGCCTGCGAAATGCCGGACACCTGCACGATCTGGTCCCAGTCCTGCGCCATCACGTCTTCGCGCAGCGCCTCCAGGCCCACCGTGTGTTCCGACAGGAAATCATGGTCGAGCACGCGCTCGCCCTGTGCCTCACGCTCGAACATCACCTTCATCATGCCCTTGATCAGGGCCAGGTCGCCGCCGATGCGGATATGCACGAACTCGCTGGTGATCTCGGTCGAACCGAACGTGGCCATCTGCACCACGTCCTGCGGCTCGGCGAAGCGGATCAGCGCACGCTCGGGCATCGGATTGACCGCCACGATCGGGATGCCGCGTTTACGCGCCTCGACCAGGTTGCTCATCATCCGCGGTGAATTGGTACCGGTGTTCTGGCCGATCACGAAGATCGCCTCGGCATGCTCGAAATCCTGCAGCACGATGGTGCCCTTGCCCACCCCGATGGCCGGCGGCAGGCCACGGCTGGTCGGCTCGTGGCACATGTTCGAGCAGTCCGGGAAATTATTGGTGCCGAACTCGCGCACGAAGATCGAATACAGGAACGCGGCTTCATTGGGCGTGCGGCCGGAGGTGTAGAACTCGGCCTGGTGCGGGCTGTCCAGCGCCTGCAGGTGGCGGCCGATCAGCGCGAAGGCATCGTCCCAGCTGCACGGCACGTAGTGGTCGGTGGCTGCGTCGTAGCGCATCGGCTCGGTCAGCCGGCCCTGCATCTCCAGCCAGTAGTCGGTCTGCGCCATCAGCTCGGTCACGGTGTACCGGGCGAACAGTTCGCGGCCGGCGCGGAACTGGGTGGCTTCCCAGGCCAGTGCCTTCGCGCCGTTCTCGCAGAACTCCAGCTTCTTGCGTTCGTCGGCATCGGGGAACGCGCAGCTGGGGCACTTGAAGCCACCGGGCTGGTTCATCGCCAGCAATGCCTTCGACCCCTTGCCGATCACACTCTGCTGCAGCAGCACCTTGGCCGTGGCGCCGGCGGCACCCCAGCCTCCGGCGGGCTGGTTGTAGGGCTTGTAACGCGGCGGTTTCTGCTCGGACATGTTCGGGAACCTGGCGGAAGGAACGCAACAACGAACGGCACAACGCGGCCCGGAGGTGCATTCAGTGGCACGACCAGCCGCACAGTCAAGCACGGCCCACGGCGCTTCGCCAGAGGGCACAGGCTGATTTCAGCACAACCTGCCATGGCAACGGTTACAGCCGCGTCTGCGCGCGACCACTGCGCTATCCTCGAAACCGCAGGCGGTGGCCCGCCCGCGTTTCTCCCTTGTCCGGACGCGCTGCATGCCTGATTCGATCCCGCCGCACACCCCGCCTGCCGGCACTGCCCAACGCCCGTTGCAGCGCTGGCGCGGCGGCACGCAACAGCAGCAGGTCGACGTGGTGGCCGAGGAAGTGCCGATGGCGCTGCGCTACAACGATGCCGCCTTTGCCGTGATGATGGCCACACCCTGTGATCTGGAGGACTTCGCACTCGGATTTTCGCTCAGCGAAGGCCTGATCAGCGCGCCCTCGCAGCTGCTGTCGATCGATATCCACCCACAGCTGGAAGGCATCGAGCTGCAGATGACCGTGGACGAGGCTGCGCCCGGCGCAAACCTCGACCCCGACAAGGGACGCCTGCTGCCCGGCCGTGGTGGCTGTGGCCTGTGCGGCACGCGCCAGCTGGAAGAAGTGCTGCGCCCACTGCCGCAGATCCGCGAACGCCGCAGCTATTCCGCCACCGCCCTGCAGCGGGCGTTGGCCAGCCTGGCGCAGCACCAGCCGATGAATGCGGCAAGCGGCTCGATCCATGCCGCGGCCTGGGCCGACGCCAGTGGGCGCATCGGCTGGGTACGCGAGGACGTCGGCCGCCACAATGCACTGGACAAGCTGATCGGCGCCCTGCACCACAACGAACACGCCATCGAAGGCGGCCTGCTGGTGATTTCCAGCCGGGCCAGCTACGAGATGGTGAGCAAGGCAGTGCGCGCCGGCGCCAGCGTGCTGGCGGCAGTGTCCGCGCCGACCGCGCTGGCGATCGATCTGGCCCGCAGCGCCGGCCTGTGCCTGGTCGGGTTCGCGCGGGAAAGCGGGTTCAATGTGTATACGCATCCAGAGCGGCTGCAGGCGCACGACGGCCACGCCCGCTGAGGATGGCCGGGAGCACTGCGTCCCCCGGCCCGGTACGCCTCAGCGCAGCGCGACCTTCGGGAAGTCCACCGGCACGTCGAACGCCACGTTGACGTAGTTGGTGAACAGGTTGAGCGCCACATGCGCGAGGATCTCGACGACCTGCTCATCATCGAAGCCGGCCGCGCGCAGCGCCTGCACGTCGCCGTCGGCGATCTGCGCACGCTGCTCGACCACCTTCAACGCGAAGTCGAGCGCCGCCGCAGTGGCCGGGTCGCTGGACTGGCCGATCTGCGCGGCAGCCATCTGCTCACCGCTGGCGCCGGCCTTGCGGCCCAATGCCGTGTGCGCGGCCAAGCAGTACGCGCAGGCGTTGCGGTTGGCGATGGCCACGGCGATCTGCTCGCCCAGCAGCGGCGACAGGCGACCGCCGCCCAGCGCGCCGAACGAACCCCACATGCTCTGCAGGGCAGCCGGCGAGTTGGCCACGGCGCGGAACATGGCCGGGGTGGCGCCGAAGGCAGCGTGGACCTGGCCCAGCAGGGCCTGGCGGTCGGCGGTGGTGTTGGCGGCATCGATCAGGGGGACACGGGACATGGTGGATCTCCTTGGGAAAGCGCCCGGGATTGGACGACCCGCTCATCCTAGGTAGACTCCCTGGACGCAACATCCTCAATTCGCCACATATGTTGTCCATACGTCCATGAGCGTGCGCACCGCCACCCCTGCGCCAGATCGACTCTCCTCGCTGCTGGAACGCTTCCGGGTGCAGGCGGCGCTGTTCCACAGTGGCCCGCTGTGCGGGCAGCATGTCTTCGAGCCGCAGCCCGGTCGTGCGTTCCTGCACATCCTGCGCCAGGGTGAGATGGAAGTCCGTCATCCTGGGGGCGATAGCGCGCTGCCCCGCTTGAAGATCGATACACCCAGCCTCCTGCTGTATCCGCAGCCGCTGCACCATGTGTTCTTCAACGCTCCGCTGGACGGCCCGGATTTCACCTGTGCCACGCTGGATTTCGATGGTGGCGCGCGCAATCCGATCGTGCAGTCGCTGCCACCGGTGATGGTGGTGCCGCTGGCCGCGATCACCGAACTGGATGACACCCTGCAGCTGCTGTTCGCCGAAGCCGATCGCCAGCGCTGCGGGTCACGGCTGCTGACCAACCGACTGTTCGAGGTGGCGCTGATCCAGATCCTGCGCTGGGTGGTCGACCACCCGGATGCAGCCGGCGTCAGCCACGGGTTGATGCGGGGGCTGTCCGATGCGCGGCTGGCACGCACGCTGGTGGCGATGCACCAGGCACCGCAGGACGAATGGACGCTGCCGCGCATGGCCGCGACCGCCGGCATGTCGCGCAGCGCGTTCGCGGCCGTGTTCAAGGACGTGATGCAGGCAACGCCAGCCAGCTACCTGCTGGACTGGCGGCTGAGCCTGGCCTGCGCGCAGCTGCGGGCCGGCGTGGCGGTCAAGCAGGTGGCGATCGAGGTGGGGTTTGCCGATACCGCATCGTTGTCGAAGGCGTTCCGCAAGCGGTTGGGGGCTTCGCCGAGGGCGTGGCTGGCCGCGGGCGCCGCGCAGGCTGGGTAAAGGCGAGGGGGCAGAGTCGACCGCTGGTCGACTATCGCGCGACGCGCGGGAGGTTCGTTGTCCGACCGAAGGGCAGTCGACTAACGATCGACTCTACCGATGCGGCATTTTCGTGATCTGACCGAAGAGCAGCCGACCAGCGGTCGGCTCTACCACGGACGATCGAAGCGGCATTTCCGTGGCCTGACCGAAGAGCAGCCGACCAGCGGTCGGCTCTACCACGGGCGATCGAAGCGGCATTTCCGTGGCCTGACCGAAGGACAGCCGACCGGCGGTCGGCTCTACCACGGGCGATGTCGGCGCGCCGGCTGCCCGCTCAACTGGACGTTCCATCGGGCTTCGCCAGCAGCCCGGCGATCCGTTCGGCCACCTGGGCGCGCACGCTTTCATCCAGCTGCCCCTCGTACATCGCCTCGTAGATCCACAGGCCGTCGGCGGCCAGCCGTGCCACGAAATTGTCGAGCGCGGCCGGGTCGCTCTGCCCGGCCGACGGCGGCAACGGCGCCCAACGCCGTACCGCCGGCCCCCACGGGCGCTCATCGGCGTCCGGGTCGGCCGATTCGAGCATGAACATCAGCTCGGCACGGGTAGCGCTCTGCGCCGAGACGCGCACGAAGGTCTGGTAACGCTCCAGCGCCGAGGCTTCGTCTGCACGCTTGCCCAGCAGCGTTTCCATCGACGTCTCCCAGGCCCGCACCAGGTGCTCGTCGATGCCGCGCAGCAGCGCCTCGCGCGACGGGAAGTGGTACAGCAGGCCGCCGCGGGTCAGCTTGGCCTCGGCCGCCACCGACTCGAAGGTCACTGCGCGCACGCCATCACGATTGATCACGTTGACGGCGGCGTCGAGGATGCGGTCGCGCTTGCTGGTTCTCATCGCGTCATTTTACGCGATCGGCCGCACCCTCGCGGCTGCCGACGCGCCCGCGCAGCAGGCGCGCGATGATCGACGCGCCCAGCGCCAGCACCACCGTGATCACCAGCAGCACGATCTGGTAGCCGCGGTCATACGCGGTCGTGGCCAGTGCGAACCACTCGCCCTGCCCGCTTTCACGTGCCACGTGCAGCGCCTGGGTGAAGCCTTCCCGTGCAAGCGCGGGCATGTCGGCCGAGACCGGCAGGAATGCGCCATACATCGCCGCGCTCAAGCTGCCCAGCATCGCCACCGCCAGCAGGCCGCCGAACTCGTAGGACACCTCTTCCACCGACGAGGCCATGCCCGCACGGTGCGCCGGTACGTTGTTGAGGATGGCGGTGGACGCCACCGAGATGGCCGAACCCATGCCGAAGCCGGTGATCGCCATGCCGGCGACCACCCAGCCGAGGCCGTGCGGGAAGCCGAATGCCACCACGCCGACACCCAGCGCACCTGCGGCCAGGCCGCCACAGATCAGCGGGCGCAGGCCCACCCGGTGCAGGATGCTGCCGCCCAGCAGCGCACTGGGCAGGCTGCCCAGCGCGGCCACCGACACCAGCAGGCCCGCCTGCAGCGGAGAAAAGCCCGCCACCAGCTGGAAGCGCTGGGTAGTGACCAGCTGCAGGCCGGCCATCGCAAACAGGGTGAACACCGCCGACAGCGTGCCGGCCAGGAACGCCGGATTGCGGAAGATCGCGAAGTCCAGCAGCGGGTGCGGCAGCTGCTGCTGGCGGCGCGCGAACGCCGCACCACTGATGGCGGCCAGCAGCAGCGCGCCTGCACCCAGCGCATACGACGGCGGCGTAGCGATCAGCGACTTGATCGCCAGCACCAGGCCGGACAGTGCAGCCAGAGCCAGCAGCGACGAAATCAGGTCCCACGGTCGCGAGGTGTCGCGCTGGCCTTCCGGTGCCAGCAGCAGCGTGGCCACGAACGCGACCACCACCACCGGCACGTTGATCAGGAACACCGAGCCCCACCAGAAATGCTGCAGCAGCCAGCCACCGATGATCGGGCCGAGTGCCGCGCCGACGATGGCCACCGAACCCCAGATCGCGATGGCGATGTTGCGTTCGCGCGCTTCGTGGAAGCTCAGGCCGATCAGCGCCAGCGTGGCCGGCATCATCGCGGCCGCGCCGACCGCCAGCAAGGCGCGCGCGGCAATCAGCAGCCCTGCGGTGTCGGCGAACGCCGCTGCCAACGATGCCACGCCGAACACCACCAGGCCGATCAGGAACATGCGGCGGTGGCCGATGCGGTCGCCCAGCGTACCCGCGCCCAGCAGCAGGCCGGCCATCACCAGCGGATAGGCGTTGATGATCCACAGCGCCTGGCCGGCACTGGCCGAGAGTTCTTCGGTCAGCGTGGGCAGGGCGGTGTAGAGCACGGAGTTGTCGAGCGTGACCAGCAGCAGGCCGGCGGCGACGGTGAACAACAGTGCCCAGCGACGGGCACGCGACAGGGCCGGAGCACCGGCCAAGGGCTGGGACAAAGCCATGGGAGAACCTGATGGGAGTGGATTACGATCATAACTATACCGGATGTCCTGTATAGTTATGAAGGCGGCGACAGCGGTTCAGATTGGGGCCCGGGCAATGTTCATGTTGCCGTGCCCCTCATGCCGGGTCTTGGCTGGTGTCCGGGATCATCACCGGCAGTCTTCCGGCAGCGCAGCAATCGCCGCTACCACCGCCGCCTGCATGCCCTGCCCCACGGCCATGTCCAGCTCCCCGCCCGTTGCCCCGTGCTGGCGCCGCAGCTCATCCTCGCACAGGCCGCGCACCTGCGCGCGGGCATTCGCGCGCAGGCTGCTGCACCGCCAGTCGGTGCCACCCAGCGGCAGCACCGAATACACCACGCTGTTGCAGGCGTTGCCAGCGCGCTGCTGCAACGACCGTCCACCAAAATCCCGGGGTTCACTGCTGCGCTGCGGGTCGAAGTAGCTGTCCGGGAATGTGCGCGCGTACTGTTCGATGTCCAACGCCATGCTGCGCCCAGCGGCCAACGGCATCTGCAGCGGCTGCCCGCACCGCGTCGCATCGGCGCGATGCTGGATGTACTGGTAGATCGGCCGGTCCAGCGATGGATCCTGCTGGGTCACCGCGCTGACTCCCGCCAGCACCGGCAGCGATGCACGATTGGCCATGCGCGCCAGCAGCCCCGCCTGCGCTGGCTGGCAGCGGTCGCGCACTGTTGCCGCAAGCAGGAACAGCACGTCGTTGCGGAACGCGTGGTCGTCACCCAAACGCTGTTCGATGCGCTGGCTGGCGTCGGACGCCGGTGCTGGAAACGCGACCACCGGCGGCGCGGTGGGTGCGCGCTGCCGCTGCCACCACACCAGCAGCACGACTGCGCTCACCAGCACCCCGGCAGCCAAGATCCAGCGCATGCGCATCAGTCGTGGATCGCCGTCAGCGTGGCCGCTGCGGCATCGTAGGACGCGCTGGCAATGTCCGCATCGAAGCGCTTCACCTGCAGGCGGCCGGCCAACCGGTACGGGTCCCAAAGATCGCCCAGCGCGATCGGCGTGGCCAGGGTCACATGGATGATCTGGTTCGGTGGCGGCGGCGGCACGTGGATGCACGCACCATAGAACGGCACGAACAGCAGTTCATCAACCAGGCCGGCATCGTTGGTGCCGAGCGGTACCACGTAGCCATCCAGATCCACCGCGCGACCGTCGACAGCGTCGACCACGCGCGAAGAGCCGAACTGCTTGGCGCGGTCGGGGCTGGAATGGTCGATTTCCTGCCCCGGTGGCGTGCCCGAGCCGGTGTCGTCGATCAGCCCGCCCACCCCGTCCATGCCATTGCGTGACAAGCCGATCTGCGGGGGCGGGCGCTGATAGGTCACTTCGTCCGGCCGCAGCGCGTCCCAGCGGTCGATAGGCGTTTCGGGCGCGGCGGAGGGCAACGGCTTGTCGCGCGGCGTGACCACCACGGCATCACCGCCCGGTGACGTGCAGCCTGCCAACCAGACGCATCCAAGCAGCAACACAGCGCTACGGTTCATAGGGCCTCAGCTGGGCATCGCGCATGGTGTAGGCGGAACCGGCCAGATCATCATCCAGCCGCTCGGCACGCAGGGTGCCGGCCAGGAAGAACGGCGAGTACATGTCCGGCATGGCGATCGGGCGCGGCAGCACCACGTGCACGATCTGGTTCGGTGGCGGCGGTGGTACGTGGATGCAGGCGCCGTAGTACGGCACGAACAGGAATTCGGTCAGGCGCCCGTCCTGCGCAGTGGCCAGCGGCACCACGTAGCCGGGCAGGCGCACCGGACGCTGCAGCACCGTATCCACGGTACGGAACGTGCCGAACTGCGGCATGCGCCGGTTGCCGTTGTGCTCCACCTCCGGGCCCTCTCCGCGCTCCAGCGCGGCCAGCTCGTCCTTGGGCATCATCTGCAACCAGTCCAGTTCCTGCTCCGCCGCATCCGCAGCGCCAGCGTGGTCGACAACCGGCGAAGGTGGCAACGCCTGCACACCGGTATCCACCGGCCGCTCGCAGGCTGCCAGCGCCAGCACCATCGGCAATGACAGCATCCAGCGCATGCTCAGCCTCCCGGCGACAGACCATCGGCCAAGGTGCGCCGGTAGGCCAGCAACGCCGGCACCAGCCCGGCCACCGCGCTGATCGCCAACACACCCGCCACCCAGGCCAGCTCGCGGCCATCCGGCCAGACATGGGTGATGGACAGGCCGAACGTGGCCAGGGCCCAGCCGCGTCCGGCCATGCTGGCGGCCACCAGCAGCCCCAACGCCAGCACGCAGGCCACGGCACTGGTTGCCACCGCTTCCACTACCAGCAGGCCGGCGATGTAACCCGGCCGCGCGCCGGTCGCACGCAGGATCGCCATCTCGCGCCGCCGCTGCTGCAGCGTCGAGACCAGCAACGCCACCAGCGAGACCATGCCCAGCAACACCACCATCGCGCTGATCAGCTGCAGTGCGCGCTCGGCCGTGCCCAGCGACTGCCACAGCTGCTGCAGCGTCACCCCGGGCAGGATCGCCAGCATCGCCTCTTCGGGATACTCGTTGATCCTGCGCTGCACCGAAAAGGTGGCGATGCGCGAGTTAAGGCCGAGCATGAAAGCGGTGATGCTGGTCGGGGTCAGATCGAGGTGGCGCGCCTGCTCGGCACTGACGCTCTGGCTGCGCAGCTGCACACCCGAGCGCCAGTCCACGTGGATGGCCTCGATCGCCGGCAGCGAGACCAGCAGCGACGAATCCACCGGCGTGCCGCTGCGCTGCAGGATGCCGGAGACCCGGAACGGCTTGTCGGCATGCGTGGCCAGCGTGACCGCGCCGGTGCCGTGCGCCAGCACGATCTCGTCGCCGAGGCCGACCTTCTGCGCGCGTGCCACCTCCGCGCCGATCACCGCGTCATACAGATCATCAAAGGGCCGCCCCTGTGCAAAGGCAAGCGCATGACCGGAACCATAACGATAGTGTTCAAAGTAGCCGCCAGTGGTACCCACTACCCGGTAGCCGCGCCAGGAATCGCCCAGCGACAGCGGCACCGCCCACTTCACCTGCGGCATTGCGGACAGCGCCTGGTAGGACTGCCAGGACACGTTGTTGGTCGGGTCACCGATATGGAACACCGCGTACAGCAGCAGGTTCACCGGTCCCGAACGCGCACCGACAATCAGGTCGGTGCCCGATACGGTGCTGGCGAAACCTTCGTGCGCCTGCGTGCGTACGCGTTCGACACCCAGCAACAGCACCACGCTGAGGGTGATGACCAGCACGGTCAGGCCCACGCTCAACGCGCGGCTGCGCAGGCTGGCCCATGCAAGCTCAAGCATGGTCGGCACCTGCCTGGTTGATCTCCGACAAGACGATCGTGCGGTCGAACAACGGCTGCAGGCTGTCGTCATGGCTGACCACCAGCACCGTGGTGCCGGCCGCCTGGCACTGCGCGGACATCAGCTGCAGGAAGGCGGTCGCCGCCTCCCGGTCGAGCGCCGAGGTCGGCTCATCAGCCAGCAGCAGCGCCGGGCGGCCGATCAGCGCGCGTGCCGCCGCCACGCGTTGTTGCTGGCCGACGCTGAGCGTGCCGGCGCGGCGCTGCATCAGCCCGGGGTCCAGCTGCAGGGCCTGCAGCAGTCGCGCGATCTCGGCATTCAACGGCCCGCTGATGCGCGCACTGCGCAGGCGCGAGAAGCGCAGGCCCAGTGCGATGTTGTCGCGCACGCTGAGAAACGGCAGCAGGTTGAACTGCTGGAAGATCACGCCCAGGTGGTCGGCGCGGAAGCGGTCCCGCGCGGCACCACACATCGCCTGCAGCGCGTGGCCGGCCACCTCGATGCGGCCCTTGCCGGGCAGCAGCACGCCCGCCAGCAGGCCCAGCAGCGTGCTCTTGCCACCGCCACTGATTCCGCGCAGCAGCACGCTGCTGCCCTGCTCGATCCATAGCCGCGGCACGTCCAGCACCAGCCGCCGGCCATAGCCGAACTGCACGCCATCCAGCACGATCACCGGTCGCATGCTCACGGTGCCAGCACCACGCGCAGATTGTCCGCAGTCAACACGCTGCGGTTCTGGCCATGGGCGGTGGCGCTGTTGACGATCACTTCGTGCAGGCCCGGGAATACTGCGGGCAGGCGCACGACGATGGCCCGCAACCCGGCAGGCTTGGTGCACTGGTACCGCAGCGTTGCGCTGAACCCTGCGTGGCGATGCTGACCGGGCGGCGGCGCGGCAGCCATCGCACCGAAGCCCTCGGCCCTGGCATCGTTCGCGATAAGGCGGCAGCCCGCGGCGGTGGGCAAGGTGACCCAGCTGCCGCCCTGCAGCAGCGCAGTCGCACGCGCCAGCGCGGCCTGCTCGGCTGCATTGGCCGGCGGCCGCTCGAAATCAAGGATGCCGATGCCGGGCGCCTGCAGGGCGAATTCCAGCGTCTGCTGGTCAAGCGCAAGATCAACGGTGGCCTGGCCGTGTACGTGCGCACCGAGCTGGCGGACATCATGGGCCTGTGCAGCGCTGGCAGCCAGCAGCAGGAAAAGAGCAGCAGAACGCTTCATGGGAGAGGCTCCGATTGTTACTATGTAACATTATGGACCACATCCCCACGACGCCTGCAAGGGCCCTGGCCCAGCCGCCAGCTTCGGCACGCTGGCACCCCCGCTTCGATCTAGCCGGGGCCTGGCTGTCCCTGGCCTGCGCCGCCCATTGCATCGCCCTGCCCCTGCTGTTGGCCTTCGTGCCGGCAGCGATGATGGCGCTGCGCTCGTTCCAGCACCCCGGCCATGGAGCGATGACGGTGCTGCTGATGATGTCGCGCCGGGAATGGGTGTTTGCGCTGCTGGCCTCGTCGCTGGCCTTGGCGAGCACCTTGGCCGGGGTTCACCGGCATGGGCGCTGGCGACCTGCAAGGCTGGCCTGCGTCGGCGCCCTCCTGCTGTTGCCGGCCTCGCTATACCTGCCGCTGAAGGAATCACTGCTCTGGCATGGCGTGGCGACAGCTGGTGGTGGCGTGCTGCTGGCATGCGCGCACATCGGCAACCGGCGCGCGCTGCACAACCGCCGGTAGTGCCGGCCGCTGGCCGGCAGCTGCGGGATCCCGGCAGCCGGCCAGCGGCCGGCTCTACCCCTCGATGCATGGGCCACGCATCAGGTGATACACAGCTGGTAGTGCCGGCCGCTGGCCGGCAGCCCCAGAGACCCGGCAGCCGGCCAGCGGCCGGCTCTACCCATCCATGCATGGGCCACGCATCAGGTGATACACAGCCGGTAGTGCCGGCCGCTGGCCGGCAGCCCCAGAGACCCGGCAGCCGGCCATCGGCCGGCGCTACCCCGCCTTATTCGTCAAACGGACGCTGGCCGAGCGTCTGCGTCACGTGGTCGACGAAACAGGTGATGCGCGCGGCCAGCGCGGTGTTGCGGTAGTACACCGCGTTGATCGGCTGGCGCACCTCCTGCGTCTGCTTGGCGAACAACTGCACCAGGCGGCCGTCACGCCGGTCCTGGCGGGTCAGGAAGTCGGACAGGCAGGCGATGCCCAGCCCGGTCACCGCCATCTGCCGCAGTGTCTCGCCACTGGACGAAGCAATCGCCGGCTCAATCACGAAAGGGCCGCCATCGGCATCCTGCAGCGGCCACTCGTTCAACGAACTGGGCTGGGTGAAGCCAAGCAGGTCGTGCTCGCGCAGCTGCTCCACCCGCGTGGGCGCGCCACGCCGGCGCAGGTACTCGGGGCTGGCCACCACGCGGATGCGGCTGTGGCCGATGGGCCGCGCATGCAGGGTGGAATCGCGCAGCACGCCAATGCGGAACGCCACGTCGGTGCGCTTCTCGATCAGGTCGGTGATGCCTTCATTGGAATTCAGCTCCAGCTCCACCTGCGGGTGGCGCTCGCGGAAGCC
The DNA here is from genome assembly GCF_000284595.1 of Stenotrophomonas maltophilia D457. Lineage (GTDB taxonomy): Bacteria > Pseudomonadota > Gammaproteobacteria > Xanthomonadales > Xanthomonadaceae > Stenotrophomonas > Stenotrophomonas muris. The sequence continues at coordinate 2,618,130 of NC_017671.1, forward strand.
CTCCAGCAACGGCACGATGACGTGCAGCATGAACGGCGTGGCGGCGTCTACGCGCAGGCGCCCGACCGGCTGCAGCCGCCGCGCGGCCATCTGTTCCTCGGCCTCGTCCACCGTGGCCAGGATCGTGCGCGCGTACTCCAGGAATGCGGCTCCCTCCTCGGTCAGCTCCAGCCGCCGCGTGGTCCGCCGCAGCAGCGTGGTCTGCAGCTTGTCCTCCAGCCGCGCCAAGGTGCGGCTGGTGGCGGAGATGGTCAGCTCCAGCTCTTCGGCCGCGGCAGTGATCGAACCGCTGTCGACCACGGCCACGAAGGCCTTCAGCTCATCCAGGGTGGTTTTCATTTTTTACCTCGGCGCAAAAGCATTTCCCGTATACACGGCTTAATCAACAAATGTAAAGCGCCCACACTTCGCCCTGTCCCGAGCCCACCGGCTCTCAACGAAGTCCCCGGAGTCCATCATGAGCGTTCCTTCCTTTGGCGTCGGCACCTTCCGCCTGACCGGCCAGACCGTCATCGATTCGGTGCGCAACGCCCTCGACGTCGGCTACCGTGCGGTCGATACCGCGCAGATCTACGGCAACGAAGCCGACGTCGGCCAGGCCATCGCCGAATCCGGCGTCCCGCGCGACGAGCTGTTCCTGACCACCAAGATCTGGGTGGACAACTACGCCGCCGACAAGCTGATCCCGAGCCTGCGCGACAGCCTGGCCAAGCTGCGCACCGGGTACGTCGACCTGCTGCTGATCCATTGGCCGGCGCCGGGCAATGGCGTTGAACTGCGCGAGTACATGACCGCGCTGGCCGAAGCCAAATCGCTGGGCCTGACCCGTCAGATCGGCGTGTCCAACTTCAACATCGAACTGACCCGGCAGGCCATCGAGGTGGTCGGCGCTGGCGAGATCGCCACCAACCAGATCGAACTGAGCCCCTACCTGCAGAACCCGGCACTGACTGCCTTCCTGCAGGAACAAGGCATCACCGTCACCTCCTACATGACCCTGGCCTACGGCAAGGTGCTGAAGGACCCGGTGCTGGCCGCCATCGCCGACAAGCACCAGGCCACCGTCGCCCAGGTCGCGCTGGCGTGGGCGCTGCAGCGGGGTTACTCGGTCATCCCGTCCTCGACCAAGCGCGAGAACCTGGCGAGCAACCTGCTTGCCCAGGACCTGCAGCTGGATGCCGATGACATGGCCGCGATCGCCGCGCTTGACCGCAATGGCCGCGAAGTCGATCCGCCGGGCCTGGCCCCGGCCTGGGACTGAGGAGCCTCGCCATGGGCAGTGCGTTGACGCGGCTGCAGGCCGGTGGTTTCAGCATCGGCATCGAAGCACCGCTGGACAATGACTGGACGCCGCTGGGCGAACAGGCACGACACGCCGCGCGACGCCTGCCCGGCGAACCGGACCTGCAGCGCCATGCGGAACTGGCACGGTTGGCCGACCGCCTCGGCTTCCGTGCGCTGTGGGTACGCGACGTGCCGGTGTACGACCCGGCCTTCGGCGATGCCGCACAGGTGTTCGAGGTGTTCAGTTACCTCGGCTACCTGGCCGGCATCACCGAGCACATCCTGCTGGGTACCGGCGCGGTGGTGCTGCCGATCCGCGAGCCGTTGCTGACCCTGAAGTCGGCACGCAGCGTGCAGCGGCTGAGCGGTGACCGCCTGCTGCTGGGCGTGGCCAGTGGCGACCGCCCGGTGGAGTACCCGCTGTTCGGCCGCGACTTCGACAGCCGTGGCAGCCGCTTCCGCGAGCACATCGCACTGCTGCGCGAAGGCGCTGCCGCGCACCTGCCGCAGGGCCTGGACGTGCTGCCCGCGGATGGCCCGGCCCTGCCGCTGTTCGTGGCCGGCCTGGCCCAGCAGCAACCGGCGTGGATCGGCCAGCACATGGATGGCTGCCTGGCCTACCCGGGCACGCCGCAGGACCATGTACAACGCGTGGCGGCCTGGCGCGCCGTGGCCGGCAACAAGCCCTATGCCAGCTTCATCCACCTGGACCTGGTGGCCGATGCCGATGCTCCTCTGCAGCGCTGGCGCTTCGGCCTGCGCGGCGGCCGCAACGCCCTGCTGGCCGAACTGCACGCCATGCGGGCGGCCGGTGTCGACCACATCGGCCTGCAGTTCCGCCGCAACGAACGGCCGTTGGCCGAAACCTTCCACGAAATCGCCGAGTACGTGCTGCCGCACTTCCCGGCCCACGCCGGCGCCGCTGTGCCGCATGCCCCGCTTGCCGCCCCCGCGACGGCCTGACAATTACCGGAGCTTTGCCATGAAGATGAAGACCCTGGCTGCGCTAGCGCTGGCCACCCTGCCGCTGTCCTTCCAGGCCACCGCCGAGGACTGGTACCCCTCTGCCTACGGCGCCAACGACGAGATTGGCGCGGCCAACCTGCTGACCGCCGACGTGGTCAAGCACGCGGTCTCGCTGGTCAGGACCGGCAAGACCTATCCGCTGGCGGTGCCGGCGGACAAGAACCTGCCCGCGTTCCGCCACCGCAGCTTCCGCCTGTACAACGTGCAGGTCGGCCAGCAGGCTGGCAAGTCGCTGGGCCCCAACAAGTTCACCTTCAACGATGAACTGGTGAACGCCTGGACCGGCGTTGGCACCCAGCTCAACGGCATCGGCCATATCGGCATCGACAACGTCTACTACAACGACAACAAGGCCGCCGACTTCGTCACCGTGGACGGGGTGCGCAAGCTTGGCGTCGAGAAGGTGCCGCCGATGGTCACCCGTGGCGTCGTGCTGGACATGACCACGTACTACGGCAAGGCGATCGTGCCCGGCGGCACCGAGTTCACCGTGGCCGACATCCAGGCCGTGCTGAAGAACCAGGGGCTGCGCCTGCGCAAGGGCGACGTGGTGCTGTTCAACACCGGCTGGCTGGAACTGATCGGCAAGGACGACAAACAGTTCCTGGAAGTGGAACCGGGTATCGGCATGGAGGCGGCGAAGTGGCTGGCCGACCAGGGCATCGTCGCCTTCGGTGGCGACACCTGGGCCTCGGAGGTCTACCCGAACCCGAACGGTGCCGAGGAGTTCCCGATCAACCAGTACATGCTGGCCAAGCGTGGCATCTACAACCTGGAGCTGATCGACAGCCGTGCCCTGGTGCGCGACAAGGCCTGGGAATTCCTGTTCGTGCTCGGCCAGCCGCTCTACGTCGGTTCGACCCAGGTCAACATCAACCCGGTGGCAATCCGATGAACACCGCCGCTGACCTTCCCGTGTTCGCCGGCCGCCGCTTCCGCGTCAGCTATGACGGCCTGGCCGCCGACAATGTCTACAGCGCCGATGGCCGCCACGTGCAGTACGCCATCGTCTCTGGCGCCTATGCCGGTGCGCAGGGCGAAGCCGCCTGTGAGTGGCAGCGGATCAGCGACGGGGTCTATGCCATTTCGTGGCAGGAATCCGATGGCGCTACGGTCGTGCATGTCGATGACTTCGCGGGCGGGCATTCGCTGGCCTGGTTCACCGCCACCGATGGCAGTTTCCATCGCATGCAAGGGCCGCTGGCAGCGCTGTGATGCCGGCCAGCGGCCGGCGGACGGAACATTACAGATCGGTAATGCAGGGGTCAGGGCAGCGAAAGGCGCTGCCCTCCACCCTGTGGGCCATGTCTTCCACAGGTGTCCCACGCATGGCCCGTCCCCTGCTCCGCTCCACCGCCCTTGTTGTCCTCGTCTCCGGCCTCGCGGTTGCGCCGCTGGCCCTGGCCCATCCCAGCCTGGTGCGCTCGACGCCGGCCGCCGACGCGACCGTGGCGCCGGCCAGCCAGATCGAGCTGCAGTTCAGCGAGAAGGTGATGCCGCGTGCCACCCGCGTCGAACTGAGCATGGACCATGGCCGCATGAAGATGGCCATGCCCACCACTGCGCAGGAGCTCTCCGAAGATGGCCACACCCTGCGCGCACGCTTCGCCAAGCCCTTGCCGGCAGGCAGCTACGCACTGCAGTGGCGCGCGGTGGGCCAGGACAGCCACCCGATCACTGGCACGTACCGTTTCACCGTGAAATAAGGCTGCCATCGTGGCCGAGCTCTCGCCGTATGCGCTGCGGCTGGCACTGTACCTGGTGCTGATGCTGCTGTTCGGGCGGATGCTGTTCGTCCGTCCGGGGCTGCCGCGCGGCGTCTCGCTGGCGCTCGCCCTGATCGCGTTGGCCGTGGTGGTCACCGATGCCATCACCCGCTTGACCGGTGTGCTCGGCATCGCGCCGGCCGACATCGACCCTGCAACGGCGCACTGGTTCCTCACCGGTACGCCGGTGGGTAAAGCCGGCCTGCTGCGTACCGCGGCGGTGCTGGCGATGCTGCCCCTGCTGGCATTCGCCACGCCGCTGCCGGGCCTGCGCCGCGTGGCCCTGCTCGCTTTGTCTGCCACGGCGTTGGCCAGCCTGTCCTGGAACGGCCACGCCGCTGCGGGCGATGGGTTCGGCGGCACCTTGCGGCTGCTGGCCGGCATCGTGCACCTGCTGGCCGCCGGTGCCTGGGTCGGCGCGATCGCCGCCATCCTGCAGTTGGCGCTGCGTCCACAGGGCCTGCGCCTGCGCGAGCGCACCTACGAGTTGTGGCGGGCCGCGCACAGCTTCGCCCTGCCGGGCACGGTCATCGTCGCCCTGCTGGCAATGACCGGCACCTATACCTATGTCGATCTCGGCGGTTCCGTGCAGACCCTGACCGGTACCGCGCATGGGCGCTGGCTGCTGCTCAAGCTGGCCCTGGTGGTCGGCATGCTGGGGTTGGCGGCGCTGCATCGCTGGCGATTGGTACCGGCCTTGGCCACCTCCATCCACGACGGCTGGCAACCGCGGCCGCTGCGTTCCCTGCGCCACAGCCTGGCCTGCGAGTCGGTGCTGGCCGTGCTGGTGCTGGCCTGCGTGGCGGTGCTTGGTACGCTGGACCCGTTGGCGTGAGCCTGCGCAGCCAGCCCACGTGCAAGCTGCGATGATGGGCGCATCATGAAACTGCTGATCGTCGAAGACGAACCCAAGACCGGCAACTACCTGCGCCAGGGCCTGATCGAAGCCGGCTACGTGGTCGATCTCGCCTGCAACGGCGTCGACGGGCTGCACCTGGCCGGCAGCGGCGAGTACCAACTGATCATTCTCGATGTGATGCTGCCCGGCCTGGATGGCTGGAACGTGCTGTCGCGGTTGCGCGACGGAGGGTGGCAGACACCGGTGCTGTTCCTGACCGCGCGCAGCAGCATCGCCGACCGCGTGCAGGGCCTGGAACTGGGCGCCGATGACTACCTGGCCAAGCCGTTCGCCTTCGCCGAGCTGCTGGCGCGGGTGCGCACCCTGCTGCGTCGCGGCCAGGCACAACCGCAGGCCGAGCGCATCATCATCGCCGACCTGGTGGTGGATACCCTGCGCCGCCGGGTCGAACGCGGCGGCCAGCGCATCGCCCTCAGCCAGAAGGAATACACCCTGCTGGAGCTGCTGGCGCGTCGCCAGGGCGAAGTGCTGCCACGCTCGCTGATCGCCTCGCAGGTGTGGGACATGAACTTCGACAGCGACACCAACGTGATCGACGTGGCGATCCGCCGCCTGCGCGCGAAGATCGACGATGACTTCGATGCCAAGCTGATCGTCACCGTGCGCGGCATGGGCTATGTGCTGGAGGCGCCGGACGACGGTGCCGTGCACAGCGGATGAGCCTGCGTCGTTCCATCGCGGTACGGCTGACACTGCTGTTCGCCATCGTGGCCACGCTGGTGCTGGCCGCATTGGGCGTGGCGATCTATGTCAGCGCCCGCCATGATCTTGTTGCCCAGGACTTCATCGAACTGGAAAACAAGGTCGCGTTGATCCGCGACCTCGCTGACAATGGGCCTGCCGCCGCGCGCGGACCGCGGTTGGCAGAGGCGCTCGGCCATCATCCGGATATCGCCTTCCACATTGTTGATGGGAGCGGAACCGTACTGTTCTCCACTGCGCCGGCACTGCTGCGCGAGCATGCACGCAGCCAGCCCATCGACGCCGCGCCACGGCGGCACGACTGGATCCTCACCGATGGTCGCTGCATGCATGCCCTGCACCTGCGCCAGACGCTGGCCGACGGCAGCCAGCTGGTGACCCTGCTGGCCATTGATGACAACCGTCACGCCGACTTCCTGGAGCGCTTCCGCCACCTGCTGGCAATCGCCATCATCGGCGCCGCGGTGGCCAGCAGCCTGCTCGGCGGCTACGTGGTGCGGCGCACGCTGCGGCCGCTGCGCACGCTGGCCGATGAGGCAAGGCAGATCACCGCTGGCCGGCTGCAGCGCCGCCTGAGCGCGCGCAGTGCACCGACCGAACTGGAGCAGCTGGCGCAGACCCTCAACGGCATGCTGGCACGCCTGCAGCAGGACTTCGCGCGGCTGACCGAATTCTCCGGTGATCTCGCCCACGAGCTGCGCACGCCCATCACCAATATGCTCACCCAGGTGCAGGTGGTGCTGGCGCACCCGCGCAGCAACGAGGCCTACCGCGAGACGCTGGCGTCGTGTGCCGAGGAACTGCAGCAGCTGGCACAGACCGTGGGCGACCTGCTGTACCTGGCGCAGGCCGAAGCACCGGGCGCGCTGCCTTCGCGCGAGCCGGTGGCGCTGGATGGGGTGGTGGATTCGCTGCTCGAGTTCTACGAGCTGCTGGCCGAGGACCGGCAGTTGACCCTGCGCCGCGAAGGTGTGGCGAGCGTGGAAGGCAACCGCCTGATGCTGCACCGGGCGATTGCCAACCTGCTGTCCAACGCGTTGAAGCACGCCGCTGCCGGCAGCGAGGTGCGGGTACGGCTGGCCGAGGCCGATGGCGTGTGCAGGGTCAGCGTGCACAACGTCGGCACGCCGATTTCCGCCGAAGCGCTGCCGCGCCTGTTCGATCGGTTCTACCGCGGCGAGCGTGGCCGACACGAAGGTGCGGGGCTGGGCCTGGCGATCACCCGCGCGATTGCACAGGCGCATGGCGGCAGCGTGAGTGTTGCGTCCGATGACACCGGCACCGTGTTCGAGCTGGTGCTGCCGGGCGCCGCAGCCCGGTAGTGCCGGCCGCCGGCCGGCCCCCCCCCCCGGGGTACATCAAGCGCATTGCGGTTGCCGGCCAGCGGCCGGCACTACCCTCTGCGGTCGGACGGCTTCGCGTGCCGCTCCGGCAGTGCCGGCCGCTGGCCGGCAACCGCGGCCTGCTCGAACACCCCGGCCACCCAGTCGATGAACACCCGCAAGCGTGGGGACGGCGTGCGGTTGCGCGGGTAGACCAGGCTCAACGGGCTTGGGGTCGGCGGCGCGTCCGGCAACAGCTCCACCAGCTGCCCGCGCGCGATATACGGGTCCATCCGGTAGCGCGGAGCCTGGATGATGCCCAGGCCCGCCAGCGCGGCGCCGAGGAACGCATCCGCACCGGACACACGCACCCGCACCGGCAGCGGCACGTAGCGCACCTGCCCGCCCTGCTGGAACTCCAGCGGAATCAGCTGGCCGGTGGCGCTGGAGCGATAGCCCACCATTTCATGGCCGCCCAGCAGGGACTCGATGCTGCCTGGCACGCCCTTGGCCTGCAGGTAGCCCGGCGCGGCCACCGTGACCTCGCGCAGCATCGCCAACCGGCGCGCCGCCAGATCGCTGTCGGCCAGCGTCCCCACCCGCAGCGCCGCATCCACGCCTTCGCGCAGCAGATCGACATAGCGGTCGCCTTCGCTGACCTCCAGTTCGATCTCCGGGTAGCGCTGCAGGAACTCCGGCAGGTGGGGAAACAGCAGGTGCCGGCCCAGCGTGCCATGCACCTCAATGCGCAAGGGGCCGCGCGGCGGCGCGTCACGGAAGGCGGCCTCGGCGTCGTCCATGTCGGCGATCAGGCGTAGACAACGGCCATAGAAGGCCTCGCCTTCCAGCGTCGGCACCACCAGCCGCGTGGTCCGGTGCAGCAGGCGCACGCCCAGCCGCTGTTCCAGCGCCTTGATCGCGTCGGTCACCGTGGCCCGCGGCAGGCCCAGGTCCTCGGAGGCCCGGGTGAAGCTGCGGCGCTCGACGATACGGACGAAGGCGCGCATGGCCGTGAAGCGGTCCATTGTTCGGCTATCCGGATGATGTTGGCGGATTATGCAGGATTATCCGAAAGCGCGATTTCGCGAAGATGGCGCTGCGCCACTTCGGCGTGTCCCCGTGGAAGTCACCATGACCCTCTCCCCCGCCCGCTCTGTCGCCCTGGTCACCGGCGGATCCCGTGGCATCGGTGCCGCCATCTCGCGTCGGCTCGCCGCCAATGGCCACGCGGTCGCGATCAACTATGCGGGCCGCCGCGACGACGCCGAAGCCTTGGCGGCCGAACTGAACGCCGCCGGCGCGCAGGCCATCGCGCTGCAGGCCGATGTGTCCGATCCGCAGGCGGTGCGCCAGCTGTTCGACGCCATCGAAGCCCGTTTCGGCGGCATCGACGTGGTGGTCAACAGCGCCGGGGTGCTGCAGCTGGCACCACTGGCCGATACCGACGACGCCCTGTTCGAGCGGGTGATCGGCATCAACCTCAGGGGCGCCTTCAACGTGCTGCGCGAAAGCGCGCGACGGGTGCGCGACGGTGGCCGGCTGATCACCCTGTCCACCAGCGTGGTCGGCATCCGGCTGGAGAACTACAGCGTGTATGCGGCCAGCAAGGCGGCGGTGGAGACGATGGGCGCAATCCTCAGCAAGGAGCTGCGCGGGCGCAACATCACCGTGAACGCCGTGGCGCCCGGACCGACCGCCACCGATCTGTTCCTGGATGGAAAATCGCCCGAGCTGATCGAGCGGCTGGCGAAGATGAACCCCCTGGAGCGGCTGGGCATGCCGGAGGACATCGCCGGCGCGGTGGGGTTCCTGGCAGGTGCCGATGGCGGATGGATCAACGGCCAGGTGCTGCGCGCCAACGGCGGAATGGTGTAGATCGCACAGGTGGCATCCACGCATGGCGCGACGCCCTTGTAGAGCCGAGCCCATGCTCGGCTGCTCTTCGCGCAAAGGCCAGAAGCAGCCGAGCGTGGGCTCGGCTCTACAGGTAGGTCAGGCGATGCGCGCCTCGCGGCGGCGATGCACCCAGTAGTACATCGCCGGTGCGGTGGGGTTCCTGGCAGGTGCCGATGGCGGATGGATCAACGGCCAGGTACTGCGCGCCAACGGCGGAATGGTGTAGATCGCACAGGTGGCATCCACGCATGGCGCGACGCCCTTGTAGAGCCGAGCCCATGCTCGGCTGCTCTTCGCGCAAAGGCCAGAAGCAGCCGAGCGTGGGCTCGGCTCTACAGGTAGGTCAGGCGATGCGCGCCTCGCGGCGGCGATGCACCCAGTAGTACAGCGTCGGCAACACCAGCAGGGTCAGCAGCATCGCCGACAGCAGGCCACCGATCACCACCACCGCCAGCGGCTTCTGGGTCTCGGCACCGATCGCGTGCGAGGTGGCCATCGGCAGCAGGCCGAACATCGCCAATAGTGCGGTCATCAGCACCGTGCGCAGGCGCTGCAGCGAACCCTGCACCACCGACTGCAGCAGGTCCATGCCCTGCTCGCGCAACTGGGCGAAGCGGCTGAGCATCACCACGCCGTTCAGCACCGCTTGCCCGAACAATGCAATGAAGCCGATTGCCGCCGACACCGACAGCGGAATGCCGGTCAGCCAAAGGGCCAGGATGCCGCCGATCATCGCCAGTGGCACGTTGGCCAGGATCAGCGCGGCGCTGCTGATGTCCTTGAAGGCATCGAACAGCAGCACGAAGATGATCAGCACCGACAGCGGAATCACCCAGCCCAGCCGCTTCATCGCACGCTGCTGGTTCTCGAACTCGCCGGACCACTCCAGCCGATAGCCTTCCGGCAGCTGTACGCTGGCATCCACGCGCTTGCGCATGTCAGCCACCACGCTGCCCATGTCGCGGCCGGCGATGAAGATGCTCACCGCCTTCACCCGCTGTGCGTTCTCGCGCGAGATGTTGATCGCGCCGCTGGCCATGCGAAAGTCGGCCACGTCGGACAGCGTCACCGTGTGGCCATCGCCGATGCCAACCGGCACCGTACGCAGCCGCTGCAGGTCACGATCGGCATCGTCCAGGCGCAGGGTGATGGGGAATCTGCGGTCACCCTCCCACAGCTCGCCGACCTGGCGCCCGCCCAGTGCGGTCTCGATCACTTCGTCGACGTCGCGTACGTTCAGGCCATAGCGCGCGGCGCGGTCGCGGTCGATCTCGATCTGCAGCTGCGGCAATGACCCGTCGCGGTCGATGAAGGCGCTCTCCACGCCCTCCACGCCGCGGACCTGGCCGAGGATCGCCTGCGCCTGCTGGTTCAACACGTCCAGATCCGAGCCGCTGACCTTGATCACCACCTGGCCCTTGATCTGCGAGATGCTCTCCAGGATGTTGTCGCGCACCGGCTGCGAAATCGAGAACTCGGGGCCCGGAATGCGCTGCTCCAGCGTGCGCTGCAGATCGCTCACCAGCTGTCGCTTGTCCACGCCTTTCGGCCATTCCTTCTCCGGCTTCAACGCCACCAGCGCCTCGATCTGGTTGGCGCCCTTGGCATCGGAGCCGTCTTCCGGGCGTCCCAGCTTGGCCACCACCGTCGATACCTGCGGGAACGTGCCGACCAGCTCACGGATGCGCCGCGACTGCTGCTGCGCTTCGCCCAGGCTGGTGCTCGGGTCGAGCGTGGCCGTCAGCCAGATCGATCCTTCGTCCAGCTCGGGCAGGAACTCCGAACCCAGCCGCGTGCCCAATGCCAGCGTGCCGACCAGCAGCGCAACCGCGGTCAGCACTACCGCACGCGGGCGGGCCAGTGCGCGCTCCAGGACCGGCCGGTACCAGCCGGTCAGGCGGTCCATCAGCGGATTGCCGTCGCGCATGCGGTCGCGCCGCAGCCACCAGTAGCAGAACAACGGCACCACGGTCAGCGCCAGGATCAGCGCGCCGATCAATGCCGAGGTCACCGAGTACGCCATCGGCGCGAACATGCGGCCTTCCTGGCGCTGCAGGGTGAAGATCGGGATGTGCGCGGCGATGATGATCAGCATCGAGAAGAACGTCGGCCGCCCCACTTCCGACGCTGCCGAAAGAATGGTCGAGAACCGTGTCTTACGGTCGGCCGCAGGTGGCAGCTTCGACAATCGCGAGACGATGTGCTCGGTCACGATCACCGCGCCATCGATGATGATGCCGAAGTCCATCGCACCCAACGACAGCAGGTTGGCCGGCACGCCCCACAGATGCAGGCCAAGGAAGGTCGACAGCAGCGCAAGCGGCATCATCGCCGCCACGATCAGCGCGGCACGGGCGTTGTACAGGAACAGCCACAGCACCAGGAACACCAGCACCGCGCCTTCCAGCAGGTTGCTGAAGACGGTTTTCAGCGTGGTCGAGACCAGCCACGAGCGGTCGTAGAACGGCTCGATGCTGACCCCGGCCGGCAGCTGGTTCGCTTCGATCTCGGCGATGCGCGCATGCAGGGCGTCGAGCACGTCGGACGGGTTCTCGCCCTTGCGCATCAGCACCATGCCGAACACCGCATCGTCGTTGTCATCCTGGCCGACCAGGCCCTGCCGGGGCAGGCCGGTATCGGCGATGCCAGCCAGGTCGCGCACCAGGATCGGCGTGCCACTGCGCTGCGCCACGACCACGTTGCCGATGTCGGCCGGCGAGCGCATCAGACCGACGCCGCGGATCAGGAACTGCTGCTGGCCACGTTCCACGTAGCCGCCGCCTGCGTTCGAGCTGCCCTTCTCCAGCGCCTCGGCGAACTCACCCAGGCTGATGCCGCGGTCACGCAGCTTGTCCAGGTCCGGCTTGACCTGGAACGTACGCGCGAAGCCGCCGAAACTGATCACATCGGCTACGCCCGGCACGGTGCGCAGGCTGCGCTCCATCGTCCATTCCTGCACGGTGCGCAGCTGGGTCGGCGTCAGGTGCGGGCCTTTCAGCACGTACCGGTAGATCTCGCCCACCGCCGAGCTCATCGCCTCCAGCTCCGGCGTCACCCCTTCGGGCAGCTCCACGCCCTGCAGGCGTTCCAGCACCTGCTGGCGCGCGAAGTAATCGTCGGCCTTGTCGTCGAAGGTCAGGATGACCATCGACAGGCCGAATTGCGTATGCGAGAACACCCGCACCGAATGCGGGATGCCGGACAGTGCCACTTCCAGCGGCATCGTCACCTCGCGCTCCACCTCCTCCGCGGCCCGGCCCGGGTGCAGCGATACCACCGTCACCTGGGTGTCGGACACATCCGGAAAGGCTTCCACCGGCAGCACGCGGAACGCGGCAATGCCAGCGCCGATGAACAGCAGCAGCGCCAGCATCACCATCAGCGGCTGGCGCAGGCAATAGGCAATCAGGCGATCGATCATGGCGCGGCATGCCCCGTCCCGGTGCTGGCGGCTGCGGGCGCACTGTCGACCAGCTGCTGCAGCAACAGGCCCCCTTCGACCACCACCCTGGCGCCCTGGGCCAGGCCCTCGCGCACCCACAGGCGGCCATCGCCCAGTTCCTCGGCACGCACGGCGCGGCGCGCGAAGCGGCCCTTGGCCTCCTCCACGAACACCACCTGCTTGCCGTCGATGAGCAGTACCGCAGCATCGGGCAGCGAGACACCGCCCCCGGCCGGCACTGCCACCTGCGCACGCACGTACTGGCCCGCCTTGAAGCCGCGCGCACGGTTGTCCAGTTCGGCGCGCGCCTGCACCACGCGGCGTTCGCTGTCGACGAAGTCATCCACGTGCTGCAGGGTCGCCTGCTGCGGCTGCCCATCGGCGCCGGGCACGCTCACCTGCATGCCCGCCTTCAGGCGTCCGGCCAGGCTCTCCGGTACATCCAGCAGCAACCACAGGCGGTCAGGATCGCCAATCATCGCCAGCGGCTGTTCGCTGTCGGGGCTGACTGCCATGCCCGGGCTCATCCGCCGCTCCACCAGCACGCCATCAATGGGTGCGCGCAGCGGCAGCCGTTGGTCGACGTGCTGGCCGTTGCCATACGCCCTGGCGAAGGCGGTCGCGCGCGCGTGATCGGCCTGGCTGCCGGCGAAGCTGGCCTCGGCCTCGTCCAGTTCACGGCCCGACGCCACCCCTGCCGCGTGCAGTTCGCGGGTGCGGTCCAGTTCCCGGCGTGCCAGCTGCAGCTCGGCACGGCCACGCACGCCCTCCGCCTGCGCCTGGCCGAACTCGGGCGAGGTGATCCAGGCGATCACCTGGCCGGCCTTCACCTTCTGCCCCGGTTGTGCCTCGATGCGCGCCACCTGCCCCGCCAGCGGGGTGCGCAGCGCGCTGGAGCGGGTCTCGTCCCAGACCACCCGGCCCGGCAGCTGCAGGCTGGCGCTGGCACCGGCGGTCACCAGCTCGCTGCGCAGCACATCCAGCTGGCGGCTGCCGGCCGGAAACAGGATCTGGCCGGCACTGACCTGCGGCGCATCCTCGGTATACGACGCCGGTTCGCGACCGCAGCCGCCCAGCAGGGCCAGCGCCAGCAGGGCCGGCAGCATGGCATGTCGCGCCCGCGGGCGATGGGCGACGGTGGACTTCATCGGGACTCTCCTTCAGCAACGGATGTGGCCGCTTCCCAGCGCGCCAAGGCAATGGCATGGTCGGCACGCGCATCAATCAGCGCGGCCTCGAACTCGCGCCAGCTGCGGCGCGCGTCGAGCAGATCGGTCAGGCTGGCGGCGCCACGGCGATAGGCCAGTTCGATGCCCTCCACCGCCTTGCGCGCAGCGTCGGACTGCAGCCCCTCGTAGTCGCTGCGGCGCTGCGCGGCGGACTGCACGCTGGCCTGCAGCTGGTCCAGTTCAGCGTGTGCTTCGCGCTGCAGCAGCTGCAGTTCCAGCGCGGCGCTGTCCCGGTCGGCCTCGGCACGCTGGATCGCGCCGCGTGCGCGCGACGGGCCGCCCAGCGGAATGGTCAACGACACGCCCCAGGTGACACCGCTGATATCGGTGGGCTCGCGCTCGGCCTCCACACCCAGCTGGATGTCGCGGTGGCGCTCGCTACGTGCCAGGGCCACGCCAGCGTCGGCGGCGGCCAGGCGCGAGCGTGCCGCGCGCACATCGGCACGCTGCTGCGGATCGAACGCGCGCAGCTTGGCCACGCTGCTGGCATCCGGCCAGGGGTCATCGGCACTGAGGTCGCGGCTGTCATCGCTGCCGAGCAGCAGGCCCAGCGTATGCCGCGCGTCACGCAGATCCAGGGCCGCCTCGCGCGCCGCATCGGCCACCGCCAGATGGTCCACCGCCATCCGCGCGCGATCCACCGGCGCCATCGCCCCGGTGGCCACCTGCTTGTCGGCCGCCGCCATCTGTTCGGCCGAACTCTGGCGGTTGGCCTCGGCAATCTGCGCCCGCTCCTGCGCGCCCTTCAGGCCGAAATAGGCTTCATGCAGTGCCACCTGCTGCCGGCGCCGGGTATCGAGCATGTCCAGCCCGGCCACTTCCAGCAGCGCGTCCGCCTGGCTGATGCGCAATGCGCGCTTGCCGCCGCGCTCCCAGGTCCAGCCCAGGCCCAGCGTGCTGTCCACCCGCTTGTCCTGCCAGCGCCCCGGGCCGATGCCGTGCTTCGGGCTGATCTTGCTGCTGCCGATCGACAGCTCGGCCGCTGGCCGCAACGCAGCGGTCAGCGCATCGCCCTGCACCCCACGCAGTTCCAATGCCGCCGCGCGCAGGTCCGGGTTGTGCGCTTCCATTGCACGCTGTGCATCCTGCAAGGACAGCGCCGAAGTCGAAGGCGCGCACGAAAGGGCGGCCAGCAGGGCCGCAAGACGACGGGAGAAATTCATGCACGTCACGGTAAGGTGACGCACTTGCGCCAAACTTGCCCCAACCTTGCACGAAGCTTGCAATGCGAATCCTGCTGATCGAAGACGACGCCGCCCTGGCCGATGGACTGATCCGCGCCCTGCAGGGCGCCGGCCATCTGTGCGACCACCTTTCGCGCGGGCTGCACGCGCCGGCTGCACTGGCCAGCGCGCCGTATGACGTGATGGTGCTCGATCTTTCATTGCCCGACGTCGATGGCCTCGACCTGCTCTCGCGCCTGCGCAACGACGGCGTCACACTGCCGGTGCTGATCCTCACGGCGCGCGATGGCGTGGAGGACCGCATCCTCGGCCTTGACCGCGGTGGCGACGACTATCTCGCCAAGCCATTTGCACTCGGTGAGCTGGAAGCCCGCCTGCGTGCGCTGTCGCGTCGCCGCAGCGACGCACCGGCGCACAAGCGGTTGGGCCGTTTGTGCTTCGACAGCATCCGCAATGAAGTGCAGGTGGAAGGCCAGCGCATCGAACTGACCGCGCGCGAGCTGTCGCTGGTCGAGGCACTGATGCAGCATCCTGGCCGCACCGTCACCAAGCAGCGCCTGTTCGACGCGCTGTACAGCTGGGATCACGAGGCCAACCTGTCAGTGATCGAAGTGCATGTCAGCCGCCTGCGCCGCAAGCTGGAACAGGCGCGCGCCGGCGTCGGCATCCGCATGCTGCGTGGCCTGGGCTATCGGCTGGAAGCCGGTGGTGACTGAGCGTGTGCACAGCCTGCGTGGCCTGCTGCTGCGCCGCCTGTGGCTGCCCCTGCTGGTGCTGCTGCTGTGCAGCGCGATCGGTTCATTCGCGTTGGCCCGCTTCTATGCCGGCCAGGTCTATGACCGCTGGTTGCTGGACTCGGCGATGTCGTTGTCCGAGCTGGTGAAGGTGCAGGACGGGCGTGCCTCGATCGAGATCACGCCCGCGGTGTCGCGCATGTTCACCTGGGATACCGCTGACGAAGTGCATGGCGAAGTGGTCGACGCTGCGGGCGGGCGCCTGTATGGGGACCTGCCCGAAGCGCTGCCCCGCCCCGCGATCGCTGCCGGCAGCGACGATGCCGTCTACTACGACGCGCGCCTGCGTGGGCAGCCGGTGCGCATGGTCGAGGTCGTGGTCAGCGCTGGGCCGGGCCATGATATCCGCCTGCGCGTGGCCGAGACGCTGCGCAAGCGGCACCGGCTGGAGCGCAAGCTGCTGCTGGCCAGCATCCCGTTCCAGGCCGCGATCCTGGCGCTGGCCGCGTGGCTGGCCTGGTCCGGTACCGGCGCGGCTGCACGCCATGCCAACCAGGTGGCGCGGCGGCTGGCCAGCCCGCGTCCGGACCCGCTGGCGCCACTGGAGCCCGCGCAGGAAGCCCCACGCGAACTGTGGCCGGCGGTCGAAGCCTACAACGCACTGCTGCAACGGCTGGACGCGATGCAGGCCGCGCAACGGCGCTTCGTCAGCAATGCGGCGCACCAGCTGCGCACGCCGCTGGCGGCAATGCAGGTGGAGCTGGAGAGCTCACTCCGCCAACAGGATCCGCAGGCCCAGCAGCTGGCGCTGTCCGGCACGCTGGCCGGGCTGGCACGGCTGCAGCACCTGGTCAACCAGCTGCTGATGCTCAGCCGCTCGGAAGATCCACAGGGCAGCGCACTGCCGCTGCAGCCGCTGGATCTGGCCGCGTTGGCACGGGGCGTGGTCGAGCGCTACGCCGACCGTGCGTTGGTGGCGGGCGTGGACCTGGGTTACGACGGACCCGACGACGGCGTGAAGGTACAGGGTGATCCGCAGTTGCTGCGCGAGGCGCTGGGCAACCTGCTCGACAACGCGCTGCGCTACGGCGCCGTGCCCGGTGTGATCACCCTGGGACTACAGCGGGATGCCGAGGGCGTGCAGGTGTGGGTGGACGATGACGGTACAGGTATCGCCGAAGCCGAGCGCGCGCGCGTCACGGAACGGTTCTACCGGGCCAGCAGCGAGGGAGATGGCTGCGGGCTGGGGCTGGCGATCGTGGCCGAGATCGCGCAGCGGCATGGCGCCATATTGATGATCGAAACGGCGCCGCTCGGTGGCGCCCGCGTCGGGTTGCGTTTCCGTTGACCTTTGTCGAATTGCCCTTGTAGAGCCGAGCCCATGCTCGGCTCAGGCACCGTGCCAAAAGCAGCCGAGCATGGGCTCGGCTCTACAGGTTCCAGGTCACCCGTGAAGCGTGCCGGCCAAGGTCGGCACCTACCACGTGCGCATCACCGGCTCATCGAATACGGCGCCTGCGCGTCCTGCCCCGGCCAGTCCTTGTTCGGCTCGGCCTGCATGCTGAAGCGCAGTTCGCCGCCAGCCAGGATCTCGTCATGGCGCAGGAAGGTGCGCTGCAGCGGCTTGCCGTTGAGGCTCACGCGGCCCACATAGGTGTGTTTGTCATCCAGGCCCTCGGCCACGATGGTGAACGTCTTGCCGTTCGGAAGACG
Source organism: Stenotrophomonas maltophilia D457 (assembly GCF_000284595.1). Taxonomy (GTDB): domain Bacteria; phylum Pseudomonadota; class Gammaproteobacteria; order Xanthomonadales; family Xanthomonadaceae; genus Stenotrophomonas; species Stenotrophomonas muris. Next base: position 2,635,347 of record NC_017671.1, read on the forward strand.
CATCGCGGTCTTCGGCAGGAACGGACGGCCCAGGATGTACTCGCCCGAGCCCGGCGCCACCGGGTAGAAGCCCAGCGCGGTGAACACATACCAGGCCGACATCTGGCCAACGTCATCATTGCCGGCCAGGCCATCGGGGCGGTCGGCATACTGGGTGTCCATGATCTGCTTCAACCGCGCCTGGGTGCGCCATGGCTGGCCCGCGTACGAATAGAGGTAGGCCACGTGGTGGCTGGGCTCGTTGCCGTGCGCATACCAGCCGATCAGGCCGGTGATGTCTTCCATGTGCTCGAAGATCGATGGATCCACCTTGGCGTTGAACACCTCGTCCAGACGCGCGAGCAGCTTGTCGCTGCCACCGTGGGCTGCCGCCAGGCCGGCAACGTCCTGCGGCACGTACCACGAGTACTGCCAGGCGTTGCCCTCGGTGTAGTCGGTGCCGTAGCCGCTGGCGCTGGGGTCGAACGGCGTACGGAAGCTGCCATCGCGCTTGCGCGCGCGCATGAAGCCGGTGTCCTTGTCGAACGCGTTGCGCCAGTTACCCGCGCGTTTGTCGAAGGTGGCCGCGATATCGGCCTTGCCCATCGCCTGCGCCATGCGTGCGATGGTCCAGTCATCAAAGGCGTACTCCAGCGTCTTGCTGGCCGCTTCGCCTTCCTCGTCGATCGGCACATAGCCCAGCTCACGGTACTGCGCGATACCGTCATACGGGCCGTAGTTGGCGGTCTCGACCATCGCCTTCAATGCCTTGTCGGCGTCGAAGCCACGAATGCCCTTCACGTAGGCATCGGCGATCACCGGCACGGCGTGGTAGCCGATCATGCACCAGTCTTCCAGGCCATGGAACGACCACACCGGCAGCATGCCGTACGGACTGTGCTCATGGTGGGCCAGCATCGAATTGACGAAGTCGCTGTTGCGCTTCTCCGGCTGCACCAGCGTCAGCAGCGGGTGCAGCGCGCGGTAGGTGTCCCACAGCGAGAACGTCGAATAGTGCGTGAAGCCGTCGGCCTTGTGCACCGCGTTGTCCGAACCGCGGTACTGGCCATCGGCGTCCATGAACAGCGTCGGCCCCAGCATCGTGTGGTACAGCGCGGTATAGGCACTGCGCCGCGCATGCTCGGGGGCATCGATATCGAGTACCGACAGCGCCTGCGTCCAGTCCTGCTTCGCCTGCGCACGCACCCGATCGAAGTCGAAGTCGGCCACTTCCGCGTCGAGGTTGGCGATGGCACCGGCCTCACTGACCGGCGAGATGGCTACCTTCACCACCAGCGGTGCGTCGAGCTTGCCGAATGCGAACGTGCCGACCAGCTGGCGACCCTCGATCTGTGCGCGCTGCGCCGGGTCCTTCTCGCCCGGCGGCGGGAAGCCCTTGTAGACGATGTCCTGCTCGGTGTTATGCAGTTCATGGCCAGCCAGCGAGCGCGAAAAGCGCATCGCGAAGAACAGCTGGCGGCCCGGCGCCCAGCCGCGCGTCTCGCGGAAGCCGGTCACCGTGCCATCGGCGCGCACCCGCACCCGCGACCACAGCACCTTGCCCGGGTAGTCGTACATGCTGGTACGCATGTCCAGCAGCACCTTGGCGTCGGCACCTTTGGGGAAGGCATAGCGGTGCACGCCCACGCGCGCACTGGTGGTCAGCTCGGCACGCACCTTGTAGTCGTCCAGGGTGACCGCGTAGTAGCCCGGCTCGGCCTTCTCGTCAGCGTGGCGGAACCGTGAGGCGTAACCGCTGCGCGGCTTCTCCGGATCGCCGCGCTCCAGCCCGGGGTTGCCGGTGAACGGCATCAGCAGGATGTCGCCCAGGTCCGAATGCCCGGTGCCGGAAAAATGCGTGTGCGAGAAACCGACGATGCTGCTGTCGTCGTAACGGTAGCCCGCCGCCCAGCCATAGGCCTTTTCGCGCGGCTGGATGCGCGTGTCCGGGCTGAGCTGGACCATGCCGAACGGCACCGTCGCCCCCGGGTAGGTATGGCCTTCCCCGCCGGTACCGATGAACGGGTCGACCGAGCCATAGGCGCGTTCGGCGGCGGATTTCGACGGAGCCGCCAGCACCGCCCCGGAGGCAAGCATGGCGGTCGCGACGAAAGCGATCAGGAGACGACGGTCCAGCGTGGGCATCGGCATTTGGATCGATTCAGGTGGTAGTCGGATCCTAGCACCGGCCCTGCCCTGTCGCATGCTGCAGTGCGGCCGCCGGAACCGGCACGATGCTTTGCACGTAATTGCATGGCCGCACGACGAATCACCTCATAGCCTTCCGGTCTCCCGCGTCCCGATCGGTGCCGATACGGCAATGGATGTCCAGACATGCACTTCTGAAAGACCGCGCCTTCCGAACGGGACAAAGCGAGACAAACCATCAATTGGTGCGCAGCGCCTCGATCTGCCCAGGATTGCGCCGCAGCGGACATCCCGCTGCCGGGATTGGAACCCCCGAATGAAACTGAAGATCTGCCTGTCATGACTATGGCGGGCGCTGCGTGTGGCCGTCTGGCCATCGGAGTTCTTCTTCAGTCTCTCCGGGTTCCAAGCACGCATCGCCCGCCACCCTTGCGGTGGCCCTCGCACCCAAGGAGTTCCCGCATGAAACACACGCGTCCGCTCAGCCCGGCCATGGAGTCGCTCTTCCAGCGCATCGAACACGCCCTCAACAGTGCAGAAGGCATGGCCATCCTCATCGGTGAACAGTACGGCCCCGAGCCGAAGCCGCCCGCACCGATGGGCTACAACGCCAGAGAGATCGCCAATGCGATGGTCATGCTGAGCCAGCATGGCCGGTCGTTGTTGCAGAAGCTGCGTGCGGAAGCGGAAAAGGTGACCTATCACTAGCCCGCCCTGCAGCCGAGCCCGCTCGGCGCCGTGCGCACCGCACGCAGTGATTGCTGCCCTCAATCTGGCAATGCGCCCTGCAAGGTGACGAGGTCGGCGCTGTCGACCGGCCTCACCACGCGCGCCACTTCCTGGCCGTCATGCAGCAGCACCACGGTGGGCCACAGTTTTACCTTGAACGCACGCCCCAGCGGCTTTCCCTTGCCATCCTCGATCTTCCAATGCACAAGATCGTGGGCGTCCACAAACGCCTGGAGTGCGGGCTGCGCGGCCTGGCAATGGCCACACCAGGGTGCACCGAACTCCAGCAGCTGCCAGCCCGCCTGAGCTTCCACGTCCGCGCCCGCAGGCTCCGCCGCCGGGTAGTCACGCATGAACGGCATGCCGGTTACGCCGCCAGCGCTTTCTGGATATCCGCCAGCGGGGCGTTGGTCAGGTCCTTGGCGATATCGCCCAGCAGACGCGCCTGGACCTCCTTGTGCAGCAGCGGGCGGATACGGCCCAGCGTGGTCGGGTCTGCCACCAGCACCAGGTGTGCATAGCGGTTGTTGAGCGCATCTTCGTTCAACTGCTCCGCCACCTGCTTGGCGAACGTCGCCTCGTTGAGCTGCGCAATGGACATGTCCTTCGGCACCGCGCCGGCCGGGCCCTGACCAGAGACGCCCTGCTCGCTGATGTCCTGCAGGCGCAGCTCACCTTCCTGCTTCAACGCCAGCTGATGTTCGCTGCCGACGTTGGTGAACACGCGGGCCGAACCGCCATCGGCGACGATGATCAACGTGCCTTCGGGAATGCGACGGGTCATGCGATGCTCCTTCTCGATTGCGTCCAGCGCTACCGTAGACAGCGTCGCGTGAGCGCTGCGGCCAGAGTTCGTTCAACACTTGTCATTGCATGCCGCGCGGATGAACAGGCGCGATGGAACACAGCGTGCAGATCAGTCCGCTTCGCTGCATGCTCACGCCGATGCCGCTATGATGAACGAATGATCGACACGACCCACTACGTGACGGGCGCACCTGTTACGTGGGAAGCACTGCCGACCGGCGCTTCGCTGGCCACGATGGCTCCCGCCCTGCCGTTCCACCGCCTCGCGCTGGATCCTGGCGGATGACGCCCGCAGGCCCTCGGCCTGCACTCCCCACGCTGCTGTGACCGCCGGCCGCTGATTGCGCGACCGCTGTGATCCCGTTGCTGCGTTTCCGCCATTGCGGCGGTGCTTTGCCGTGCGCGTGGCGTCGTGCCTGCACACACTCCCCGGCCCCCACGCCACTCACCGATGCCCCTGCGCCACCTGCGCCTGCATCGCCGTTTCCGATTTCCGGGACCTACCTCACCGCTCATTTCCCCTCTTCTGCCTACAAGGGAGCCCCCATGCAGGACACCCCCGATGCACATGCCCATTTCGGCTGGTTCAAACGCCGCCGCCACCTGAAGGTCGATGAGATCACCGTCGTCGACAAGCCCATGCTCAAGCGCGCCGTCGGCGCGGCCGCACTCGGCAATGCCATGGAGTGGTTCGACTTCGGTGTCTACGGCTATCTGGCCGTCACCATCGGGCAGGTGTTCTTCCCCTCCAGCAACCCCACCGCGCAGGTGATCGCTGCGTTCGCCACCTTCACCGTGGCGTTCCTGGTGCGGCCACTGGGCGGCCTGGTATTCGGCCCCCTGGGGGATCGCTACGGCCGCCAGAAAGTGCTGGCGTTCACCATGATCCTGATGGCGCTGGGCACGTTTGCCATCGGCCTGATTCCCGCCTACGAGCGCATCGGCATCTGGGCGCCGGTGCTGTTGCTGCTGGCGCGCGTGGTGCAGGGCTTCTCCACCGGCGGCGAATACGGGGGCGCGGCCACCTTCATCGCCGAGTATTCCACCGACCGCAACCGCGGCCTGATGGGCAGTTGGCTGGAGTTCGGCACGCTGGGCGGCTACATCGCCGGCGCCGGCACCGTCACCGCGCTGCACATGCTGTTGAGCAGCGAGCAGATGCTGGACTGGGGCTGGCGCATTCCGTTCCTGGTGGCCGGCCCGCTGGGCCTGCTCGGCCTGTACATGCGCATGAAGCTGGAGGAAACCCCGGCGTTCCGCGCCTTCGCCGAGGAAGCCGAGAAGCGTGAGCACGAGCGGCCGGGGCTGGGCGCGCTGTTCCAGGTGCATGGCCGCCAGCTGCTGGTGTGCATGGGCCTGGTGCTGGTGTTCAACGTGACCGATTACATGCTGCTGACCTACATGCCCAGCTACCTCAGCGTCACGATGGGCTATGCCGAGAGCAAGGGCCTGCTGCTGATCATCATCGTGATGCTGGTGATGATGCCGCTGAACATCGTCGGCGGGTTGTTCAGTGACAGGCTGGGCCGGCGCCCGATGATCATCGGTGCGTGCATCGCGCTGCTGGTGCTGGCCATTCCGTGCCTGCTGCTGGTCGGTAGCGGCAACGACGGGCTGATCTTCCTCGGCCTGATGCTGCTGGGGCTGGCGCTGGTGTGCTTCACCAGCTCGATGCCGTCCACGCTGCCGGCGCTGTTCTACACCCCGGTGCGCTACAGCGCGCTGTCGATCGCCTTCAATGTGTCGGTGTCGCTGTTCGGTGGCACCACGCCGCTGGTGACCGCGTGGCTGGTGGAGCGTACCGGCGACCCGCTGGTGCCGGCCTATTACCTGATGGGCGCGGCGGTGATCGGCCTGGTAACCATGCTGTTCGTGAAGGAAACCGCCGGCCTGCCGCTGCGCGGTTCACCGCCAGCGGTTGGCAGCGAACGGGAAGCGGCTGCGCTGTTGAAGAGCAATGTGCCTGTGACGGTGGACCCGACCTTGCCGCCGCTGCCGGACGTTGCCGAGCCCGAGCAGGCGAAGCCGGCGTTGTAGAGCCGAGCCCGCGCTCGGCTGACTTCCAGGGGATCAGCCGAGCATGGGTTCGACTCCGCACCCCGTGCGGCATCAATCACCCGGGGTGTCCAATTCCATCGCGCGCATCACGATGGGCTTGGCCCAGCCCGGCGTGTGCAACAGGTCGGCCACTGCGACCGGGTAATGCAGCTGGCCTGCAGCCATGGCCAATACCGGCAGCGGCACCACGCAGCCGTCGGCATCGGCCGGCGCGCTGTTGTCGTAGACATGCAGCTCGGCCAGGTGCGGCAGCAGCTCCAGCAGGTTCGCGCGCGCCGAATCGAAACGCGCGTGGATCTTCTCCACCGGAATATCGTGGCCACCGGCGGCCACCCGCGCGGCCACACGGGCGACGTGCAGCCCGACATCGGCCAGCCCACAGAACCAGATCGCCACCTGGTGCCGCTCGCAGGCCTCACGCAGCAGACGCGGAATGGTGTTGCCACCGAGCGTGGTCTCGAAGGCGAAGTCGGTGCCATCGGCCATGGCCTGGCGCAGGCGGCGGGTGCCTTCCTGCCAGGCCTCGGCATTGGCGTCCGGCAGCGGCCAGCCGGCGTCGACCAGGCGGCGGGTGAACGAGTCCGGGTTGAACCAGCTCAGCCCTTCGGCGTCCAGCCAGGTGCCCAGCAGCGAACTCTTGCCGGCGCCATTGACACCGGCCAACGCCAGGATGCGTCCCATCGATCAGAGCGGACGGCCAAGGGTGACCTTGCGGCCGCGCCGGATCGGCTGGCCCAGCACCTTGCCCAGCCCTTCCCCGCGCTGCAGCCCGGCCAGGGTCTGGTCGAACTCGCTGCGCAGGCGCTGCAGCTCCTCGCTGCGCTCACCGGCATCACCGCCGGCGGCCTTGGCCAGCAGTTCCTGGTAGGTGCGGATGTCCACGATCACCGCTTCCGGGTGGTTGTGGTTGGTGATGACCAGCGCCTGCTTTTCGCGCACGGTGCGCATCAGGCTCGGCCAGCCCCGGGTCTTCACCGACGAGGCCGGGGCCTTCTCGAGGCCAGGCAGATCCAGCGGCAGGGTCATGGCACGGCTCCAGGCGGGGTGGATGAGCGACACTATACCCAATTTGGCCAAATTGGGGATAAATCCCCTTTTACCGCAGGGGCCCGGTGTCCGGAGCGTCGGTCTGCAGCAGGCTGTCGCGTTCGCGCAGCGGGAAGCGGATCCACGCATCCAGCCCCTGTGGGCCAAAGTGCAGCTCGCCGCTGCCAGCCAGCTCGTAGGGCACGCGCTGCTCGATCAGCGCCCGGCCCAGGCCGCGCTGGCGTGGCATTTCCCAGCCCTCCACGTCGGCATGGCGCTCGCACCAGTGCAGGCCCAGCCACGGTTCGGCGTCCTGCACCTGCAGATGCCAGGACACCTCGATCCGCCCCGCCGCGCGCGCGGCCGCGCCATAGCGCAGCGCGTTGCTCGCCAGCTCATGGATGGCCAACGACAGCACCTCGGCCGCTTTCGGTGGCAGCAGCACGTCCTCACCGTGCAGCTCGCACAGGCCCGTGCCCGGCATCTGCGCCGACACTTCCTCTTCGATCATCCCGCGCAGGCAGACCCCGGCATTGCCGCCGCGGGTCAGCAGGCTCTGCGTGCGCGCCAGCGACATCAACCGCCCGCACAGCCGCTCGGCGTACTCGTCCACGCTGGCCACGGTGCTGCGCGTCCGCCAGGCAAGGGCATGGATGGTGGACATGATGTTGCGGACCCGGTGCTGCAGTTCGGCCAGCAGCACCGCCTGGCGCTCGGTGGCGCGCTTGAGGTCGTCGATATCCACCGCAATGGCGAACACCCCGGTCACCTCGCCGTCTGCATCGCGCAGCGGCGCAGCGGCGACGCGTGTCCAGCGGGCGCGCCCGTCGTCATGGATGAACTGGAACTCCAGGCCAGGGACCACCGTCTCCCCCCGCAGGGCGCGGGCGATGGCGAAATCATGGGGCTCGATGCGCGAGCCGTCGGGGTGCCATCCCTGCCAGCGGTAGTGGTTGGGACGATCAGTGGACGGCACCTTGCCGGTGGGCAGATAGGTCCGCATCCGGTCGTTGGACAGTTGCAGTCGGCCTTCGGCATCGACAATGCAGACGCCCACCGGCAGCACCTTGAATGCCAGCGCCAGGCGCCGGTCGCTCTCACGGCGCTTCTGCTCCTCGCGCTCGCGGGCCGCCTGCGCGACATGCGCGGCGGTCGTTTCGAACATGGTGACAAGCACACCGTTGATGCGCCCTTCCTCACCGCGGATGGGGCTGTAGGTGATGGTGAACCAGACATCCTCCAGCCGCCCCCGCCGCGCCAGCGGATAGAGCTTGTCCTCGTAGGTGATGGTCTCGCCCTGCCACACCCGCTGGTAGATCGGGCCGTTGATGTGCCAGACCTCAGGCCAGCACTCGCGGGTGGGCTGGCCAAGCCCGCCCGGATGCTTGTCGGCGAGGATCTCGGCATAGCCATCGTTGTAGAGCTGCACCAGCTGCTCGCCCCACAGCACGACCATCGGGAAGCCGTGGGCCAGCATCAGGTCGACAGTGGCGCGCAGGTGCGGCGGCCATCGCTCGATCGCACCCAGTGGCGTGCCTGACCAGTCGTGGCGGGCAATACGGGCGGCCATGCCGTCATGGCGCGCATGCGCCTGCAGCGGCGGCGGCATGCCCGCCGGGCGCTCAATGGCCGGGAGACCCTCGATGCGGCGTGACATGCCGCGCAATCAGGCGATGCCCGCAGCAGCCTGCGGGCCTGCCACCAGCCGTGCCAGCTGCTGCACCAGTGCCTCGATGTGATAGGGCTTGGTACAGCGGGGCGCGCCAGCGAAGCGGCTGGGCAGATTGTCATCGTAGCCGGAGGTCAACATGAACGGCGTGCCGGCGTCCGCCAAGCGGTCGGCCAAGGGGTAGACCAGTTCACCCCCCAGGTTGATGTCCAGCAGGGCGACATCGATGGGGTTCTCATCGACCAGACGCCCCAGCGCCTGCAGGTCACCGGCCGGTCCCACCACCTGCGCGCCCTTCAGTTCCAGATAGTCCACCAGGAACATCGCGATGGCGAATTCATCTTCCGCCACCAGCACCCGCAGCCCTTTCAGGCCCTCTGGCTTGTTGCCCGCTTCCAGCACGACCCGCGCTCCTCGATACACGCGGCGCACCTCTGCCGCAACGCCTGCAGGATGCGCGAAACGGGCTACAAGGGCGCGTGATGATCGATGAAGATCGCCGCCACGGCCCGTTCACCCAGGCATTGCAGCGGCGCGTTCAGAACGCACGCTCCCATTTCAGGCTGAGCAGGCTGCGGTCGTGGCTGTACAGCCAGCCGACGTTGCTGTCGATGCGGGCGTAGCGCAGGCCCAGGCTGGGCACCAGCCCGGCCACCGCCAGCCGCTCGCTGCGCACGATGGCGATCAGGTTCTGTTCGTCGTCCTGCCTGCGCGCCTCCAGCAATGGACTCCAGGCGTCGTAGTCGCGGCGGCGCAGCGACACGAACACCGTGGCCGTGGTGCCGCTCCACTGCCGCGCCGCGCCCAGCCGCAAGCCGCGCTGGCGGTAGCCGTTGGCCGGGTCGGCAGCGCTGCTGCCGGTGACATCCAGCCCGGCGAAGACCGTCCAGCGCGGACTGAGCGCGCGGAACCAGGTGGCATACACCGATACCAGCTCGCCGTCATAATTGCTGGCCAGGCCCTGCTGGCGATACCGCTGGCGCTTCCAGTCGGCCTCCAGCTTGAGCAGGCTGCGTGCATCCAGGGCGTACTGCCATTCGCCGTGCACGCCACTGCCGCCCTGCAGCGCACGGTTGCCCAGGCCCTGGACGTCATAGCTGGGGGCAAGCAGCACGGTCTACCGCGCACTGCGCCAGCTGTAACCTGCCTGCACATTGGCATTGAGCTCGTTGTAGGCACGGTGCCCGCGCCATGCCTGACCGAAGGCGAGACCGCGCACGTACAGCCCATGATGCCCGTCGAGGACCCAGCGCCGTTCCAGGCTGGCGTCGTAGTCGAGGCCCCCTGCGCGCTGGGCGTCGGGCAGTTTCCGTTCGATGATGCAGGCGTCGCCTACGCCGAACAGGCAGGTGCGGCTGGCCGAGCTGCGGTTGATGTTGTCACTCCATGCGGGGCCGGCGGACAGCGCGCCTTTCCAGCGCTGGCGCGCCTGCAGGGCACCCAGGTACCCGTCCACGCGCGCGCGGACGCCGGCCGTGGCCGGATCATCAGCATTGATGCCTGCAGCGATGGCCGTGAACAGCGCGACCGCATCGCGATCACGCTGGTCTTCCGCATAGACACGTGCCAGCTCGAGACGGGCCGGCAGGAACTCCGGCTGCGCCGCCAGCAGCGCTTCGTACTCCTTCGCCGCGCGACGATGGTCGCCGGCCACGCGGGCCAACGCCCCCTGCGCGTAATGGCGCAGCAGCGGGTCATGCCCCGGCAGTTCGATGTACTCCTCGAGGAACGCCGCGGCGGCCCGCCATTGCTGATGCTGCAGTGACAGGTAGAGGGCCTGGCCGAGATCGTCAACGGTGCGCTCCACGCGCAGCGTCCTGCCGTCGATGGTGATGGTCGGCCGCTCCGACTCGGCCTGTTGCAGGCGCTGCCGGTCCTGCTGCTGGTGGCGCAGTTCGCTGCCCTGTTCAAGCACGCGGCGCAGATCGTCCTGCTGGGCGCGCACATCAGCGGCAGCCAACAGCAGTACGACAAGGAAGGTGGAATGGCGCATGGTCGATCCGTGGTGGTGCATGCAGCGGCCGAAGCAGGGACTGGCGGATCGCGGCTTGTCCCTGCCCTGCCCCGTCAGGGGCGTGGCGATCAGTTCTTGCTGCCGCCGAAGGCGGTGTCGTACTGGCTGTTGCCGGCGAACGTGGCGATACCGGCGAGCGTGGCCGCATTGGCGCCGAAGAACTGGCCCTGGCTGTTGCCGGTGACCGAGCCGTTGGCCACGGCGGTGCCGGCGAAGGATGCATCGGCGCTGTTGATGTTGGCGCTGATCGCCAGGGTCTGGCCACCACCGGTCAGGCCGCCGGTCAGCTTGCCAGTGCCGAAGTTCGCCGCGAAGGTACCGCTGAGCAGGTTGCTGCCATTGAACCGGTTCAGGCCGGCCACCGCGTAGGTGGCGGTACCGCTGGGCAGGGTGGTGCCGGCGCGGTCACCAGCGAAGTACACCTGGCGGTTGTTGAAGCCACCTGCGGCGCCGTCCTTGGACCATTCACCGAACCACACATCGCCACTGCCCACCTTGACGAAGTTGAAGTGGCCCATGCCGGAATGGCTACCCGGCGTACCGGTGATCGGCATGGCCAGGGTACGCACGGTAACGCCGTTGACGGTGGTCGGGGCCGAGTAGGCCGCCAGCCCCTGGAAGTCGACCGGCTTGCCATTGGAGACGGTGCCGACGCCGATGCCGGCCTTGCCTGCGCTGTGCGGGCCGCCGTTGACTTCGGAGGCACCGACCTTGACGTACAGCTGCGAATCGGTGGCCGGGCTGGCCGCACCGACGATGTCGGCGGCCTGCGCGGCACCGGCCAGGGCGAAGGTGGCGGCCATGGCCAGTACGGAACGGGAGATCATCTTCATGGAACTACTCCTTGGGTTGAGGGAACAACGGGTACAACAACGAGGCAGGTCATCAGAAGCGCGAAGTGACACCGAGCTTCAGCGTGCGCCCCGGCGCCGGCAGCGTGGAGCGCGTGGCCGGGTCGACGTAGTAGCGGTTGCCGAGGTTGGTGCCGACCAGCTCGACGCTGGTGTGGTCATTGAAGCGCCAGCGCGCGTAGGCATCGACGGTGGTGATGTTTCCCCAGGTGAACGGCACGTTCTGCCAGATCAGGCCACCGCTGCCGGCGTACAGGCGATCACGGTAGGCCTGCAGGTCCGGGTTCTGGTGGCGCCGGTAATGCACGATGCGGCTGCCCAGCTCCAGGCGCTCATCGAACAGCCGGGTGCCCAGCGACAGGTTCACCGACAACCGGGGAATGGCCTGGGTCAGCAGGTAGCCACTGACGAAGCCGTCCTGCACGCAGTTGGGCACCTTGCCGGCCAGCGCATCGAGCTGCACCGCCATGCTTTCGTCGCAGACCTTGTTTTCCAGCGTACGGGTGATGCCCAGGTCGGTGAAGAAGCGCCGGTTGTCGAACCGCGCCTGCAACTCCAGGCCGCGGATGCGCTGCTTGTCCAGGTTGTCGAACAGGAAGTTGCCGTCGCGCTCGATCACGTTGCGGGTCTTGTGCACGTAGTAGGCCAGCTTCACGTCGGCATCGGCGGTGTTGCCGAACAGCGCCGACAGGTTGTGCACGTAGCCCACTTCGTAGTTGTAGGCGTGTTCGGGCTTGAGCGGGTACAGCGGGTTCAGGCTGCTGGAGAACGCGATGGTGCTCTCGAACATGCTGGGGAAACGCACCGCCTCGCTGTAACGCACATAGGCGCGCGCATTGGGCGAGAAATGCGCGGTGGCCGAGAAGGTCGGCAGCCAGGCATGGTCGCGCCTGCGCTCGTTGCGCCCGGCCACCGTCTGCGGCCGCCCGTTCTGGATGCTGCACAGGATCTGCGCGCCCTGCACCGGCAACAGCCCGGGAATGGCCGCCACCTGACCATTCAGGCACGGGTTGCTGGCACGGCTGTAGTTGCCGTCCGCATCCGGCAGCCACGGAATGCTGTGCTCCACCGCAACCGGCGTCTCATACCTGCTGAGCAGGCCCTTGAGCAGATCATCAACGATGAAGCCCATGCCGATGCTGTCCCAGAACGCGCGCTGCGCCTCGATGGCGTCGATCTCGCCCTGCAGGCTGGCCGGGCGCTCAGGCAGTTCGTTGACCCGGTAGCGGGCCTCCTTGGGGAACACAGAGGTGGTCATCAGTTCCGGGTGTTCCTGCAGGAAATCATCGAAGGCCCAATAGCGCGCGTAGCGCACGCCGGCGCTCAGGGAGAGGAAATCCACCGGCCGCCAGTCCAGCACCAGATAGCCCTCGCCTTCCTGGCGGCGCCCGGCGCGCGGGTACATGCGCCAGCCATCGCTGACGCCAAAGTACGGGTCCGCCGAGCGCAGTTTCTCGAACTGCCAGTTGCCGCCCACCGTCAGGTCCAGGGTGGAATGCAACGCGAAGCGGTTGCTCAGGGTCAGGCCGGTGCGGTCGTTGCGGGCATTGGCCAGCGCGGTATTGCGCAGGATCGGGCTGCTGCCGGGGTTCCAGTCGGGGTTGCTGGCAAAATTGGGGAAGCCGCCAGCGGTGTAGGTATCGCTGGTGGTTTCGGTGCGCCACAGGTTGGCACGCAGGTCCAGCCAGCGGCTGCCGGCAGGCTGCCAGTGGTATTCCAGGTTCCAGGCATCGGCATCGACGCGGCTGAGCGGCCACTGGATGCGACCGTAGTCGGGCGCGGACAGGATGCGCGAGGGCATGATCTCGCCGTAGTGGGAGAGCGTACGCCGCCAGGTGGCGCGCAGCTGCTGGTCATCGTTGATCTGCCAGGTCGCCTTCAGCAGCCACGATTCCTGCTCGCTGGAGGTGTTGGGCACCTCGTCGCCGGGCTTGAAGTAGCGCGCCAGCGTGGTGATGTAGTCCAGGCCCTTGTACTCGAACTGCTCGCGCGGGTCCTGGTCGTAGTACGCCGTGCCCTGGGTGCCGGAGAAGTAGTTGCCGCGCTTGCGCCAGGCATACGCGGCCATCAGGTCCACGTGTTCGCCGCGCAGGCCCAGCGCCAGCCGCCAGGCCTGGTCCTCGCCGGCGAACACATTGGCTTCCGAACCGCGCGACTTCACCGGCACCAGCAGCGTGCTGTCGGCATACGGTGCCGAGGGCGAGCCCTGCGGGAACCCGGGCACCGTGCGGTAGTCCTCGCCGGTATGCAGCCGCGGCAGGCGTGGCGCCACCGCATTGCTGCTGCCTTCGATCTTCAGCTCCCCGCCGAAGCGCTCACCCGCTTCCACGATGTCATCGACGTCGATAGTCTTGATCACCAGCGCGCCACCGATCCCGCTGTGCACATCGCGCACCAGCCCCGGCCCCTTGGTGACCTGGATGCCACCTATCAGGTTGGGATCGATGTAGTTGCGGTTGCTGACGCCGTTGTAGCCGCGCCAGACCGTAAGTGCCTGCTCGCCGCCGTCGATGCTGACCGGCACCCGCCCCGGCCCCTGGATGCCGCGGATGTTGATGTCCAGCGCGCCACTGTTGCGCGCATCGCCGCTGAACACACCGACCAGATCCTTGACCACGTCGGCCGGATTGGAGCCGCGGTAGCGCTCCACCCGGTCGCGCCCCGAATACGCCGTGGCCATGTCCAGCGCGAACACATCATCGTAGCCGCGCCGATCGCGGGCCTCGCCCCCTTCCGACTGCAGGCGACCGGCCACGTCCAGTGTCTCGGTCACCCGCACCCCTTCCCCTTCACCCGCCTCCGCTACGGCACGCAGGCTCCAGGTGCCGTCCATGCCACGCTGCGCGCGCACGCCGCTGCCACGCAGCAGCAGCTGCAGGGCCTGCATCTGGCTGTACTCGCCGCTCACCGCGCTGGAGCGACGGCCTTCCACCAGGTCACTGCGGAACACCACCTGCACATCGGCCTGGCGGCCAAAGGCACGCACGGCGTCGGCCAGGGGCTGTTCCGGAATGGCGTACTGGCGCAGCGGCGCGACGACCGCCGGTTGCGCCTGCCCGGCCGGCACCCAGGCCAACTGCAGCAATGCGGTGGAAACAGCCAGGGCCAGAGCGGTGGCGCGACGATGACAGGCGGATGCCGTGGACGGCATGGACAGGAACTCCTCAAGCGGGGCGGGACCACGGACACGTCCGGTGCCCGGTGGTGTGTCTGGCTTGAGAAGAAACGCTGTTTCGCTCTGGCTATACCTCTATAGACAGCGGGCTGCGACGACTGCCCACGGTTTTTTCATGTTTTTTTTCATGCGACCGGTTCGTCCATGTTCCGCGGGTGCTTCACCACAGCAGCAACGCACCACCGGGCAAGCGCTGCACGCGCAGTCCCGCCTGCGCGGCCACGGCGACGATGGCCGTGTCCGGTTGCTGCAGGTGGAACAGGCCACTGACCCGTATGCGTGCGCCCTGCCCGCCCAGTACCCAGACCGGGGCACGACGGTAGCGCGCCAGGTCGGCGATGGCCTGCGCGGCCGGCCGATCATCGATCACTACCTCGCCACGCCGCCACGGCGCCATGCTCTCCGGATCTTCCAGCTGCACCGGCTGCAGCCAGTGCCCGTCACGGAACACGCGTGCCTGTCCGGCATGCAGGCGCTGCACGCTGCCATCGCCCGGGCGCACATCGACCACACCCGCGCTGACCTGGGTGGTGACCGTGGTATCCAGCATCGACACGCTGAAGGCAGTGCCGATGTCACGGACCAGGCCGCCCGCTGCCTCGACCTGGAACGGGCGAGCCTCGTGCGCTACCTGGAACCAGGCCTGGCCGCGCAGCAGGCGCAGGTGGCGCTGCCGGTCATCGAACGAAAGTGCCAGCGCGGTGCCGGCATCGAGTACCGCCGTGCTGCCATCGGCCAGCTGCACCACTCGTGGCGCATCGCTGCTGCGCACATCACTGCGCGCCAGCAGCAACGCATGCGGAGCGGCCGCGACCATCAGCACCACGGCCGCAGCCGATGCCAGCAGCCACGGCAGGCGACGGCGCGGTGCGATCGGACGCAGCCCCTGGCGGTCGGCGGTCAGCTCGGGCAGCGCGGCCAGCACCTCGGGCCCGGCAGCGTCCAACCGCTGCCAGAAGGCCTGCTGCTGGCGCCAGGCCAGCGCATGGCGCGGATCGGACTGCAGCCAGCGCTGCAGGGTGCGTTGCTGGCGTTCCGGCAACGGGCCTGCACTGCACCGTATCACCCAGCGCAACGCCTGCCTGGCCTGACGCGGCGAGGGTTCGGACGTGGTCATGGTTGTGGCCTGCCGCACCGCGAATGGGTGCGCTTTCCTGTTGTGACAACGGCGGGCACGATCTGCCCACGGCAATCGCCGCTCATCGGCCCATTCCCCGCTGCTGTTGCTGGATCAGCAGCGCTGCGCGCAGCACATGCTTGCCGACCAGGCTCTTGGAGATCCCCAGGCGCGCGGCAATCTCGCGTTCGCTCAGGCCCAGGTAGCGGTTGAGCACGAAGCACTCGCGTACCTGGGCCGGCAGGGCCAGGATGGTCTGGGTGATCTCGCGCAGCTGCGCCTGGTCCAGCGCCTGCGCCTCGCCGTCGTGGCCTGCCTCGGCCATGCCGGTGGCGTACTCGGCCATCGCGCGCCGCTCGCGGGCGTCGGCCTGGCTGCGGTTGAGCGCGTGGTGGTAGGCCATCCGGTACAGATAACCGCGCGGCTCCAGGATCGGTGGATCGCCGGGCACGCTGCTGGCCTTCAGGTAGAGGTTCTGCAGGGTGTCCTCGGTGCTGGCCGGGTCGAGGTAGCGCGCGACGAAGCGGGACAACGCACGGCGCTCGCGGATCAGCAGCTCGACCAGCGCCAGGGCATTGGGAGACATAGGTGCCAAGGCCGGACCGGGGAATGATGGGCGTGATGGCGACGGTCCGGACGTGGATTGTGGGCTGCGGGGCCGCAGGCGGCAAGCCGCGCCACGAAAGCATCATCGACGCATGGCGTGGATGGAGGATCTACGGTTCCTCCAGCGCCTCGAAGCGTTCGGCGAGGTAGTCGATCAGCGCACGCACCGCAGGCAACAGGCCGCGTCGCGACGGGAACACCGCGTGCACGATGCCGTGCTTGGGCACCCACTCCGGCAGTACCGGCACCAGCGCGCCACTGGCCAGCTCGTCGCTGATCATCATCCGCGGCAGCATCAGCAGGCCCACCCCGGCCACCGCGGCGGTGCGCAACGCGATCATGTCATCGCTGACCAGCCGCGGGCGATGGTGCACGCTGGCCAGCACATCGCCCGGCCCGGTGTATTCCCAGGCATGCTGCTGGCTGGGCGATGCCAGATCCACGGTCGGCATCATCGCCAGGTCGGCCGGCACCTGCGGCGTGCCCAGCCGCTGCAGCAGCGCCGGGCTGGCACTGGTGCACCAGACCCGGCGCGCCAGCACGCGTACCACCAGGTCACTGTCCTCCAGCGGCGGCGGCCGCACGCGGATCGCCACGTCCACACCCTCGCCCACCACATCGACGCGCCGGTTGGTGGCGTCCAGCTGCACCGTCACCTGCGGGTGCAGGGCCAGGAAATCGGCCAGCATCGTGCCAATGCGCGCGTGCAGGATCGCGATCGGGCACGCCAGGCGGATTGTGCCGCGCGGCTCGGCACGTGACATCGCAATGGCTTCCTCGGCCGCTTCGGCTTCGACCAGCATGGCCTTGCAGTGGCGGTAGTAGTCCTGGCCGACCTCGGTGACCGAGAAACGCCGGGTCGAACGCTGGATCAGGCGCACGCCCAACCGTTCCTCCAGCAGCGCGATGCGCCGGCTCAGTTTCGACTTCGGCATCGCCAGCGCCCGGCCGGCCTGCGAGAAGCCGCCATGCTCGACCACCATGGCGAAGTAGAACAGGTCGTTGAGGTCACAACGGCGGATATCTGCGATGAACACGGGGCGATCTCCTGCGGCCACGGCCTGCAGACATTGTTCACCAGATAGGACTATGACGGCAAATACTGGCGTCTACCGGCCTTATTGTCACGGCGATATCGTCTTCGCAACGAAGAACAGCGGCCGGCAGCCCCGGCCAGGAGATCGCCATGAAGCGTGTCACCGGTACCTACAGCGCCCCCCGCCCGCACTGGGTGGGCGACGGATTCCCCGCCCGCTCGATGTTTTCCTACAACACCCACGGCCAGCACCTCAGCCCGTTCCTGCTGCTGGATTACGCCGGCCCGTACACCTTCGCCCCCAGCAATACGCCGCGTGGCGTCGGCCAGCATCCGCATCGCGGATTCGAGACCGTCACCATCGTCTATGAGGGTGAGGTCGCCCACCGCGATTCGACCGGGGCCGGCGGCACCATCGGCCCGGGTGACGTGCAGTGGATGACGGCTGCCTCCGGCATCCTCCACGAGGAATTCCACACGCCGGAATTCAGCAGGCGCGGCGGCACGCTGGACATGGTCCAGCTGTGGGTGAACCTGCCGGCGCGCGACAAGATGGGCGCACCGGGCTACCAGACCCTGCTCGACGCAGAGATTCCCTCGGTGGATCTGCCCGATGGCGCCGGCCGCGTGCGGGTCATCGCCGGCCGCTTCCACGGTCATGCCGGCCCGGCGCGCACCCACACGCCGATGGATGTCTGGGACATCCGCCTGCAGCAGGGCCACCACACCGACCTGCCGGTGGCCGAGGGCCGCACGCTGGCGCTTGTGGTGCTGAAGGGCACGGTGCGGATCAACGGCGGCCAGCCGGTCGGCGAAGCGCAGCTGGTCACCTTCGACCGCAGCGGCGAGGACGTGTTCGTCGACGCCGACAGCGACGCCACCGTACTGCTGCTCAGCGGTGAGCCGATCGACGAGCCGGTGGTGGGCTATGGCCCGTTCGTGATGAACAGCCAGGCCGAGATCGCGCAGGCGGTCAACGATTTCAACAGCGGCCGCTTCGGCCAGATCGCGCACTGATCGTTTCAAGCGGCGGGCGATGGCCCGCCGCAACCTCCGGGCCATCGCCCGCTTTTTCCAGGAGACTGACCATGAGTACCCCCGCCAACTTCAACGGTGCCCGCCCGGTGATCGATCCGGACAACGCCGCGATGCTGCTGATCGACCATCAGAGCGGCCTGTTCCAGACCATCGGTGACATGCCGTTCACCCGCGTGCGCGCCCACGCCACCGCGCTGGCCAGGATGGCCACGCTTGCAAAGATGCCGGTGATCACCACTGCCTCTGTTCCGCAGGGCCCGAACGGCCCGCTGATCCCGGAGATCCACGACGCAGCCCCGCATGCCCGGTACGTGGCGCGCAAGGGCGAGATCAACGCCTGGGACAACCCGGAATTCGTTGCCGCAGTGAAGGCCACCGGCCGCAGGCAGCTGATCATTGCCGGCACCATCACCAGCGTGTGCATGGCCTTCCCGTCCATTGCCGCCGTTGCCGATGGCTATCAGGTGTTCGCGGTCATCGATGCCTCGGGCACCTATTCGAAGATGGCCGAGGAGATCACCCTGGCCCGGGTGGTGCAGGCCGGCGTGGTGCCGATGGACACCGCCGCGGTGGCCTCGGAGATCCAGCGCAGCTGGAACCGCGATGATGCCCAGCAGTGGGCCGAGGTCTACACGAAGATCTTCCCGAACTACCAGCTGCTGATCGAAAGCTACCTGAAGGCGCAGGACGTGCAGAAGAACCACGAGCCGCTGGATTCGCAGCGCAGCTGAGCACGCAGGACGGTACAGTCCAACGCGTCGGGCACCGCTCGACGCTACAGAGGAGATCCCCATGGCCTACGCACGCATTGTTTCGACCGCCGACAATTACCTGCACCACATCAGCAATGGCAGCGTCGATGTGGATGCGGACGAGCCCGCCTCGTTGGGCGGCCAGGGCAAGGGCTTCGCGCCGTTCGACCTGTACCTGGCCTCGCTGGCGGCGTGCACCGCCATCACCCTGCGCATGTACGCGCAGCGCAAGGGCTGGGACCTGGGCGAGTTCCATGCCGAGCTGCGCTCGGAACGTGATGAGGACGGGCGCCTCCACGTGCACCGCGTGCTGCATGCCAGTGCCGAGCTGAGCGATGCGCAGTGGCAGCGATTGCTGGAGGTGGTGGAAAAGACCCCGGTGACCCTGGTGATGCGCGAAGGTGCACGCATCACCAGTGAGCGTGGGGCGGCGGCGTAACAGAGGGCTCAGCGCCGTGAATGCAGCACCGTGCGCTGGCGCATCGCGTTGAATTCCTGCTCCACCTGCTGGATGTCTTCGGCCTGGAACCCGGCGGCATCCAGCAGCTGGTCGGCGGCAGCGGCCGCCAGCGGATCATCGTCACGCTGGCGCCAGCAGCGCGCCGGCAGGAAGTAGCCCACTTCGCTGCGCCCGCGCATGATCACCACCGGCCGGCCCGCGTACAGCAGGAACTCGGCCAGGTGCTGGCGCAGGCCCTCCACGGAAACATAGGCCGGTCCAACACCCAGCATCTGGCTGGACGGTTCGGGACTCTCGAACAGCTTGCGACGGCTCATCCACTCCTCCTTTTGAACAACGCGTGGTCTCCTTTCCCTAGACGGGCGCATCGCTGCGCCCCCGCCACGCACTACGTGATCCGCATCACGCCGTCACTCAGAAGCCGGTATTGAACTCCAGCTGGAACACGTCGATCGACAGCGGCGCACCGGACACTTCCTTGGCCGCCATCCACTTGCCGCTGATCCAGCTGCGCGCATCCAGCGCGTAGGCACCGCCCACGTAGTAGCCGCGGGCGTTGGTGCCGCCGAGGTGGAAGTTCGGATCGTTGTAGGCATCCGGCAGCGCATCGGCCTCGATGTGCTTGTAGCCCAGCAGCGCCTGCCACTGGCCCTTCTCCTTCAGCTCGGTGGCACCGAAGGTGGCCTGCAGCATCCATGCGGTGTCGCCGCTGCGGAAGGTATCGATGCTGGCGGCACCACCGGCACCGTAGTTGTTGACGATGCCGTTGTTGGCGCGACTGAACATGGCCTGCTTGTCGTAGGCCAGGTTGCGGATGTAGTCGCCTTCAAGGCGCAGGCCGACGTCCTGGGCCAGCTGCGTATCCCAGCGCAGGTTCAGCGTGGCCAGGCGGAATGCCGAGGACAGGCCGACATACTGCGGGGTGGGCGTATTGGCCGGATCCAGCGGATTGCGCGCGATGTCGCGGATCAGCATCAGGGTGTTGCCCTTCTGCATGAACGCCGGACGCGACCAGTCGGTGTCGCAGCCCACCGCGCCCGCATACAGCGCGCACGGCGAGGACAGGCGGCCGCTGATGTTCTTGAAGTCGTAGTAGCCCAGTGCCGCGCGCAGCGCGTTGTCGTCATTGAAGCGCCAGTTCACGCCCACCTGCGCCCCGGACAGCCACTTGTTCTCGTTCGGGGTCTTGACCCGGCTCTGGCTGGGCGCGCTGTCGGAGGTGTATTCCAGCGGTACCACCGCCAGGTTGCCGAACAGGCCGAGGTCGCCGCCGTCGAAGTCGTACTTCAGGTTGGCGGCCAGGCCATCGAAGTTGAGGTCGTTGGAGAACAGCGTGTCGCTGGTCCAGAACGGATTGCCGAAGCGGCCGCCGCGCACCGTCACCCAGTCGGCCGGGCTGTAGGCCAGCCATGCCTGGTCCAGCCATACATCCTTCTTGCTCAGGCCGCCACCCAGCTGCTCGGTGGTCGACACCGGGCCATTGCTGCTGCCGCTGGCCAGGCGCACACCGGCCGTGGTGTGCTGGCCGATGGTCGCCTCGATGCCCAGGCGGGCGCGGATGCGCCACAGGTTGCGGCGGTCCTGGCGGGTGTTCAGCAGTGGTGGCAGCTGCAGGTTGGTGTTGGTGTTGGTGTCGAAGCCGTTGCCGGAATTGATCGACGACCAGTTGCTCACGATGTCGCTGTTGCGTTCGGAGAAGAAGCGCGATTCGCTGCGCACGCGCATGTCACCAGTGACCTTGATGCGCTTGGTCCACTCAGCCACTTCGTTCGGTGCCGCCCAGCCCTCGGACCTGGCCTGCGCCATCACGTCCTGGCGTACTTCGTCACGGATGCCGTCGCGCACGCTCTGCGGCACGTAAGGTACACGCACGTCGCCGGCTTCCAGGGCGACACCGCCACTGGCGGCCGAGGTCGCGGTGGCTGCGCTGCGCTGGGCGGCCGCCGCTTCGGCCTCGGCCTCGGCCTGCACCAGCAATGCCTGGCCGTCTTCTGGTTTCAGTGCGCCGCTGGCGATCAGGCCCTTGATCAGCTTGACCATGGTGGTTTCAGCGGCCATCGCACCGGCCGGGGCGGCCAGGCTGAGCAGCACGGCGCAGCACAGCAGCGCCCGTCGGGCCGGCCGCGGGCGGCGGGAATCGGTTCGTGCGCGGACGTGGTCGTTCATCACGGTTCTCATCGAAAGAAGGGAAATCACGGAGGTCGGGAATCAGGCCCCGGGCCGGCGGCCCTGGATCAGGACGCGGGCGGGGAAATCAAGCGACGGTGGGGGTGCCTGGTCGACCTTGCCGATGCGGCGCAGTGCATCGAGCACGGCCGCGTCGGCCTCCTCGTTGCCACTGCCACGCACCAGCTCGACCTTTTCCAGGCGGCCATCGCTGGCCAGCCACACATTCACCTGCAGCTGGAACGCCAGGCGCTTGACCTTGTCGTCGCGCGAGATTGCCTGCTGCATCAGGTAGCCGAGGTAGCGCCCATAGGTGGCATTGCCGGCACCGCCGCGACCGACGCCGGACGAACCGCCACCACTGCCGGACTGGATGCCGAAGTTGTCACCGCCGGCCTGCGCATCGGCGTTCATCGTCACCGGATCGGCATTGTCCGGAGTCGGTGCCGGCTCTTCAGCCGGCGTCGGCTGCTCCAGCGGCTCCGGTTCGGGCATCGCCTCCTCCGGCGGCGTTTCCGGCTCCGGCGGCTTTTCCGGCGGCGGCGGGGTGGCGGAGGCGCTGGCGGCAGCGCCAGCATCGGCGGCTGCACCACCGGCCGGCGGGTGCTGGCGGTGTCCTTGAACAGCATCCACCACACGGCGATGCCGAGCACCAGCAACGCGGCCAGCACCAGCGCGACAGTCACCAGCAGCTGGCGACCGCGCATGCCGGGCTCCGGCCGAGGGGGTTGATGGGCCGTCATGCCTCAGCCCTGCGCCTTGCCGGTGACCAGACCGACCTGGGCGAGCTCCAGGCGCCGCAGCAGGTCCAGCACCTCGACCACGCGGGCGTACTGCACCTGCGCGTCACCGCGCACGATCACCGGGAAATCCGGCGTGGTCGCGCGCTCGGTGCGCAGGCGGTCTTCCAGCTCCGCCATCGTCACCGGGTAGGCATCCAGAAACACCTGGCCACTGGGGTCGATGGTGATCGCCTTGGTCTTGGGCTTCTCCAGCGCGACGCTGTTGCTGGCCTTCGGCAGGTTGACCTCGATGCCGGGGATGGAAGCGTTGCTGGTCAGGATGAAGATCACCAGCACCACCAGCAGCACATCGACGAAGGGCGTCACGTTGATGCCCTTCTCGCGCTTCTTGATGCCGAACTTCGCCTTCTGGCCCATGGCGCGCCCCTCAGCCCTGGACCGCGGCCGGGCCGCGCCCGTCCTGCTCTTCGGCCAGGCGCGCGGCGAATTCGTCGATGAACACCGCCATGTCCGCACCGATCGCTTCGGCACGCGCGCCCAGGTAGTTGTAGCCGAACAGCGCCGGGATCGCGACGCCGAGGCCGGCGGCGGTACACAGCAACGCCGCGGCCATGCCCGGTGCCACCGAGTTGATGTCCACCGCGCCGGCCATTGCCGCAACCACGAACACCAGCATGATGCCGATCACGGTGCCGAACAGGCCCACGTAGGGCGCGCCTTCGATGGTGGTCGACAACCAGTTCATGCGCCGCGCCATCGCTTCCTGCTCGCGCACCATCACTGCATCCATCGAGGCGCGGATCGCCGCGATGGTGGCACCACTGAGGTAACCGCTGTTGCCATCGCGCTGGTGGCGTTGCTGCATTTCATCGATGGCCACTTGGTAGATGCGCCACAACGAGCCATCGTGCATGGCGGTCGGCGCCCTGCCCTGGCGGTCCATGTCGGACAGGGTGCGCAGCGGTACGCCGGACAGCTTGCCGAAGCTCTCGGTGAACACGGCATTGGCCTTGCTGGTACGGCCGAAGTGGCGGCTCTTGGCGATCATGATCGCCCACGACAGCAGCATCATCAGGCCGAGGATGGCGACCACCACCCAGGCATCGAACGGCATCGCCTTGAGGATGAAGGCGAAGTGGCTCTGCCCGGCGGACTGCTCGTCGGCGCCGTAGCTGACCAGGCGCGAGTCGGCGCCCTGAGCGGTGGCGTCGGCCAGCAGCAGCGCGGCCGGGCGTGCCACCCGCGAAATGCGCAACTCGTCCAGGGCACCTTCGAAGTTGGCCAGCGGCTGCGCGGCGCCCGGCGCATCGGCGCCGACCACCGGCGCGGTGGCCAGCGCCGGCAGCGCACCGCTCAGCTGGGCAGCTACGCGCCCATTGAGGTACAGCTGCAACGCGCCCTTCTCTGCCGTCAGTGCAACATGCGCCCACTGCCCTTCCGGAATCGGTTGCGCCGGCGTGCTGCGCTGGCCATTGAGCTGCACGAACGGCACGCGGTTCTCGATGCCCAGCACCAGTTCGGAAGCACCATCACGGCGGGCGTAGATTGCTTGAGCCGCATTGTTGCTGCCCGGCTTGATCCAGGCCGAAACGGTGAGCGGCGCGCCCGCTTCCTGCGCCAGCGACGCGCTGGCCGGCAGCGGCAGCGGGCCGGCGCCCAGCTGCACGCCGCGGCCGATCACCGCGCCTTCCGACGGCGGCACCACCGCACCGGCATTGTTGCCATAGGCGGTGGTGTCGCGTGCCGGCGCATTGGCCTCGGCAAAGTGATAGACCAGCGTGTAGTCCGGATCGAACACCTGCTGGCCGTTGCCGCTGGCCGGGGCTTTTTCATTGCCGTAGTACATCCAGATGGTCTGCGGCGCGGCGGCACTGACCGCCGGCAGGTCCACCCAGACCAGGGCCAGGCCCAGCGTGGGATCGAACTGCTCGATCTGGTGGGCCAGCACGGTACGGCCATCACCCGAGACGAAGCGAAGGTCGTTGCCCGCATCCTGGGTGCCGTCGAAGCCGAAGTTGCCGGTATGCAGCCGCAGCAGCAGTGGCGTGCGGCCCGGGTCACCGGCCAGGCCCGCGCCCTGCGGGCCGGCGTCGACGGTGATCGGCTTGCGGTATTTCCATTCGGCCTGCCACCAATTGGCATCGGCCGCAGCCGCCGGCAACGCAACCAGCGCGGCCAGCAGCAGCAATACTCGGGAAAGCAAACGGTCCATGCGAAGGGTCTCCGGAGAACGCATGTTCAAGGGAAGGGTCAGTAGCTGGTGCTGATGTTGAAATGCAGGCGCGGGTCGTCCTTGCGCGTGACCGGGCCATCGGCATAAGGCCAGGCGTAGTCCAGGCGCAGTTGCAGGTGTTCACCCAGGCGCAGCTGCGTGCCCAGGCCGACCGAGGCCAGGTTGTACTTGTCACGCTGCTCGGGCAGCGGCCGGCGCAGGCGCAGGTAGGCCGCGTCGGCGAAGCTGTAGACACGCAGATCGGTGCCGCTCCACAGCGACCACGCCGGGGTGCGCCATTCCAGGCTGGCCAGGCCGCCGTAGTCGCCGATCGCCTCGGCCGACAGGTAGCCACGCACGGTGTACATGCCGCCAGCAGCGAACTGCTCGGCCGACACCAGTGGCGCATCGGTTACCTGCAGCGAGCCACGCGCATACCACTGCCAGTCATTGCTGAAGGTGTGGGTGTTGGCCACGTCGGCCTTGAAGGCCACGAAGCTCGGGTCAGCCCAGTAGCGCTTCTGCCCGAACGCGGTGGCGTCGCTGCCGTAACCGAACAGGCGGCGGGTACCGGCCACCAGCTGGGTGTTGATGCTCAGCTGATCCTGCTCGCCCTGGCGCACGCCGACGAAGGCCAGGGTGATCGGCGCATACTTCAACGGTGTCTTCAGGCTGTCCTTGCCCATCTGCGTGTCTTCCTCGGTGTCCTTGAAATCCACACCGAGACTGAGCTGGCGCCACCACTGGCTGCTGCCGGCAAGGCGGTAGTTGAGCTTGAGGCCGATCGAATGGCCGTTGCCGATCACATTGGTGCCGGTGCCGGTACCGACCTGCCCGCTTGCATTCAACACGCGGCTGTCGGATCTGTAGCCGGAGGCTTCCAGGCTCCACGGCGTGCCTTCGAACGGCATCGTGTACGAGGCCGAGAACACCTTGGCCTGCTTTGTATCTTCCGGCGCCAGGTACACGCCGATGTTGGCGCTGTGCCCGCGCTTCCACAGGTTGTCGTAGGCCAGCGACGCACTCAGGCGCAGCTTCTCGGTGTCGGCACTGTGGTCGTTGTTGAGTGACGCGCTGGCACGCCACGGCGACTTCTCCTCGACCTGCAGGTCCACATCCATCGTGCCCGGCACCTGGCCTTCGCGCACCAGCGGCATCACCTGGCGACGCCCGCCTTCGTTCAGTGCGGTCAGTTCCTTCTGGGCCTGGTCGAAGTCCGGCACCTTGCCCTCGGCCAGTGCCGGTACGCGATCGCGTATGCGGTCGGGCGATTCGTGGCGGGTGCCGACCACGCGCAGCTGGCCGATCGGCGTCTGCTGCACCTTCAGCAGCACCACGCCGCCACTGACCTGCTGCTCGGGGAGTTCGACGTAGACCGACTGGTAGCCCGCCTGCTGGTACAGCGCGTGGACCGCATCGCGCGCCTTCTCGACATCGGCCAGGGTCCTGCCCGGGCCGAGGAACGGCTCTACCGCCCGTTCGATCTGACGCGGATCGAGCACGGTGTTGCCGCGCACGATGTATTCATTGATGTTCACGCTGGGCGCAGGCGCTGCCTCCTGCGCGAACGATGGCAGCGGCATCGCGGCCAGCGCCAGCACCAGCGGATGCAGGCGCAACGGAAAGCGGACGGCTCGGCACGGAACAGGAGTCATCGAAGGCATCGCGTCGTATCGGAGGGAGTGGCCAGGGAGCGGCGCGTGGGTCTACCAACAGGACGTGCACGTCGCGTCAAAACCGCCACCAGTTTTGTGACAGCACTGTCATCTTGTGACAGCGCCAGAGCACTCGCCGGCGTAGACTGCCCTCGCCACACGTCTTCATTGCAGAGCGTCGGTTGTTGCAGGAGATTCGAGATGAGTGAGCCATTGAAGGCGGGCCTTCGCCCTGCCCTCGCCCTTGCCTTGTTGCTGGCGTTGCCATCGGCCTGGGCCGGAGAGGCGAAGAAGCAGGACGGTGCTGCGCCGTGCATCGAAGTACAGGTCAACGGCGAGCGCATCCCCGCGTGGGAATGCCTGCAACGCAGGCTGGCGCCGGCGCCGAAATCGGCGAAGTCAGCGGCGCTGCCGGATGCCGAACGCCTGATGCGGCAGCCCGGCAACCAGCTGATGCAGTACAACCTGGAAGGCACGCGGCAACGCATGGGCGATGCCTTCGGGCGGTCCGTGGTACCGCAGCGTCCGGCGCGATGAACCCATGCAACTGCAGAGCCGAGCCCACGCCCGGCTGCGCCTGCACACCGTTCAACAGCCATGCAGAGGCAGCCGAGCGCGGGCTCGGCTCTACCGAGCGCCGCCCTGCGGAGCGGCCGGCACGATGCCATCGTTCGGCACCGGTGGCAGCGCGGGCACCGGCAGGCTGCGCGATTGCCCAGCCTGGTTCAGTTCCACCGCGTTGGCGCTGATGCTGGCCAGCACCGTACAGGGCCCCAGCCGCTGGCCGGGCGCGTAAGCCTCCGGCGGGCGTCCATCCACCGACAACAGGGCCAGGGGCGCGTGGTCACCCGCCATCACACCCAGCACGACCACCTCGGTCTGCACCGCACCGGGCGACAGCAGCCGCACCAGCGGCAGACTGGCCACCGCATCGAACAGCGGCCGGGCCGGCGCATCGGCATGCGCTTCGCTGGCCGCCGCCGCAGGCGCCACCGCAGACAGGGTGACGCTCCAATAGGCCACCACCGCCAGCAGCAGGGTGGCCGCCAGCAGGGTCAACATCCGATTGCGATCCCAGCGCCTGCCATCCATGTTCCGCACCATCGCCACGTTCGTGTCCGCCCACGCTAGCAGCCGCCGCTGACGCTTTTGTTTCATCATACGGGCCTACGCTGGCAGGCATCGACCTGGACAGGAGGCAACGTCGATGCAGCACGTGCCGCGTGGTTTCACCCTGCTGGAACTGATGGTGGTGCTGGTGATCATCGGCATCTGCACGGCGGGCATCGGCCTGGGCCTGGGCAGCCTGCTCGACCCCGCGCGCCAGCTGCGGCAGGAGGCCGAACGACTGGCGCAGCGCCTGCAGGTGGCGCGCGACGAGGCCCGCATCGATGGCCGCCCCCTGCGCTGGCAGGCCGACGCCGCCGGCTACCGGTTCAGCAGGCGCGAAGGCACCCGCTGGGTGGACGTGCAACGCGACGACCTGCTGCGCCCACAGTCATGGCAACCGGCCGGCATCGTGGTGCAGCCGGCCACCCCGGTTGAACTGAGCCCGGAGTGGATCGGCGTGGCATGGGAACTGACGTTGTCGTTGCAGGGCCGCCAGCTGCGTCTTCGTGACGATGGCAGCGGACAGTTGCAGGTCGTGCAGTGAAGCGGAACATGCCCGGATTCACCTTGATCGAAGTGCTGATCGCACTGGCGATCGTTTCGATTGCGCTGGCTGCGGTCATGCGCTCGGTCGCGGTGGCCACCGACGATCAGTCACGCCTGCGCGACCGTCGCCTGGCGCTGCTGTGCGCGCAGGACCGCTGGCAGGAGCTGCGCCTGGCCGGGCAGCCGCCGCAGGATGCACGGCTGCGCTGCGTGCAGGGGCGAAGCAGTTTCCTGGTGCTGCAGCATATCGGCACGGGGGGTGACGGACAGCCGCAACTGGAACTCAGCGTGGCTGCCGAAGATGCACCGCGGCAGTCGCTGGCGCGGATGCAGCTGCCGTGGACCGCGGCGCAATGAAGCGTACCGCAGCAGGCTTCACCCTTATCGAGGTGATGATCGCGATCACCATCATGGGCGTGCTGGCGCTGATCTGCTGGCGAGCGCTCGACAGCGTGGCCAGCAGCGACCGGCGCCTGCGCCGGGCCGATGCCGAGACCACGACGGCACTGCGCGTGCTGCAGCAGTTCCAGCGCGATATCGAGATGCGTGCCGACGATGCGCTGATGAACGGCGCGGTGCGCCCGGCGGATCGTCCGCAGCGACTGTTGCCGCCTTCGCTGGTGAGCGAATGGCACCCGGATGGCAGCTTTGCGCTGGAAATCACCCGCAGCGTCGACAGTGATGGGCTGCGCTGGCAGCGGGTGCGCTGGTGGCGGCAAGGCAACACGCTGTGGCGCGCCAGCGGTACGGCGACGGACCGCTATCCCCTGCCCGCGCCGGTTCCTTCGGAAGGCATTGCAGTGGCAAAGGATGTGCAGCGGTTCGAGGTGCGCGCCTGGCAGCCCGGGGCCGGCTGGGCGATGCTGCCGAGCGAGGGCGAGGTGCTGCCGGCCACCGGGCTGGAACTGCGGCTGGGCCTGCGTGACGGGCGTGGACCGCTGGGCTACCGGCGCGTGCTGGAGCTTTAGGATTCCTCCCAGGCAAAGCACCCACGCATGGCGTGGATCTACTGCCGAGCGGCTTCTACTGCCCGGCCTGCCCTGGTGGGTGCCGACCGTTGGTCGGCACTGAGGCTGGTCCGGGCATCCGCGCATGCCGTGGACCTACTGCCGAGCCTGCCGCCGGGCGCGCTCCTGCACCCGGCGGCGCCGTGTCGGTGGTCCTCACCGCTGATGGCCGCTCCCTGCCCTCCGTGCCATCCTGGCTGGGGCCGCCACCGTTCCGTGGCGGCTGGCCCGATGCTGTTCGTTCTTTCGGCCCGGTCGCATCCACGCATGGCGTGGATCTACTGCCGAGCTTGGTGGGCAGCAACGTGTGCCGACCAAGGACGGCACCTATCGGCGCTGCGTGCCCTCGTCGCGACTTGCCTGCGGGAACTGGAAGGCACTGTTGGCGTCATAACCGCTGTTGGCAGTGTTGCCACGCGCCGGCGGGTCGATGCTGCTGGTGCCACTGCCGAAGCCGAGGATCTGCACGCTGATCACCGACGGCTGGTTGCGCCGTGCCTCGTCCTGGCTCTTGCGCATCACATCCTGTGCCGCCTGGCTGGCGCTGTTGGCTGCCGCACTGGCCGAGGCCAGCGCATTGACGTTCACCGATGCCAGCACCGGCAGGCCCTTGCTCTCGCCCTGCACCTGGATGTTGGCCGCGTTGAGCACCTGCAGTGCGGCCAGGTTGATGTTGCCCGAGACGCGGATACCGGCCTCGCCCGCATCGATGGTGCCAAGCGGTGCGATCAGGTCGACGTCGCCCGGCGGTACTTCGGCAATGGGGTTCAAGGTCGCGATGCCGGCACCGCTGGCCGGGGCCTGCGGCGACAGGATTACATTGCCCCAGCCGTCATAGACGCGGCGCGGTGGCGTGTACAGCAACGTCGTCCGCGAACCACGACCGGCGTTGATGTCACCCTGCTCCGACCACGCCAGGATGTCGCCGCCGAAGGTGGTCATCACCCGCGACAGGCCCAGCAGCACGCTGTCCTGGCTGAACAGCCGGATATCGCCTTGCCCCTGGGTGACAAGGCCGGCGCTGGCAGGTGGCACCACGCCCTGCACACCGATCACGATCTGCCCACCCGGTGCCATCAGCTCGATGTTGCCGCCCGCCTCGGTACGCACGCCGGAGCCACCGTACATCACGATATCGCCGGTACGGTCGATCGTCGCACCGGCCGCATTCCTGTCCGGCATCAGCGTGGCGATGGCTTCGCGCCCACGCAGGTAGGAGCCGAAGCGGGACCCTTCTGCATCGGTATATTCCCGTCCACCTTCGCGCAGCTCGGCGTAATAGACCTGGCGCAGGAAGATGCGCTGCTGTTCCTGCGGCAGCGCATCGAACGCGGCCAGCGCCCCGTCGCCGTCGGCCGCCACGCCGAAGCGCTGCTGCAGCCACTGCTTCAGCTCCTGGTTGTAGACCTTGACTGCCTTGCCCGGCTGCGATGCAAGCGATTGCGCGGGATCGGCAAGGTTGGCAGGGTGCAGATAACGGGCACGCAGGGCCGCGAAGTCGATCTGCTGGTTGCCGGCCGTCAGCGCGATGCTGGCGCCGGGACGGGTGTCGCCCTGCACGATGCCACCGAGGCTGGCGATGCTGCCCGCATCCTCCTGGCGCAACTGGCGGCCGGCACTGATCTCGACGTTGCCAGGGCCGGCAATGGTCGCATTCAGATGCACGATGTCGCGGCCCGCCGTCGCCACCGTGATGTCGGTGGGCGCGGTGTTCAACGCGGTCATCGACACCCCGAGGATGTCCCGGCCTGCCCGCAGTTGCACGGCGCCGGCGGCCTCGAACCAGTTCAACTGCGTGCGCTGCCCCGCGTTGGGATTCAGCGTGCGCCGGGCGCCGGTGGCCAGACCGATAATGTCGCCCTGCACCGCGTAGTAACGGCTCGGCGCCAGTGCCGCAGACACAGTGGACAGCGGCGTATTCGGACCGAATGCGAACAGTGGAAGCGACCCCGCCGGCGATGCCGTGTTGCCGTCGACGGACAGGTTGTGCCGCGAGCGGGTCACATTGCCTGCGGAATCCCCCTGCTCGGCCATGAATGCCGGGTCGAAGGGTCCCGGCAGGCGCGCGTCACTGGCCGAGCGCGCGATCTGGGTCGCGCCAGGCTGGGCGAAGATGCCGCCACCGGCCAGGACGTCCAGCCGTCCTGTCGCCGAGGGTGCCAGCAGAATCACATCCTGCGTCCCCGGCGTGGTGCTGATCCGGTCCAGCTTGATGTCACCCTGCGCAGCAATGGCGCTGAAGCGCGAAGGATAGAGCCAGTAATTCAGCAGATCATCGCCGCCACGCACAACAAGCTGGACCTGCTCCCGCCACAGATTGCTGCCCGTCACGTTTTCCGGCCCGGCGAGGCCTGGCGCGAGGTCACCACCGGCACTGAACAGATCCACGGCCGTGTTGGCGGTCCACAGGGAGAACCACGTACTGCCTGCAGCGTGCGCGCTATCATCCTGCAGCACCGCGCTGTAGTTGGCCAGCGGAACCCGGCCGGCATCGGCGACGCCGCCGAGCACCACATCGCCCCGCGCCTGCAGCTGCGCGGCGGCGTCGCCCAGCACCAGCACCGGCCCGCCCATCGCGCGGGCGGCGTCAGGCGCAAACAGGTCTGCCGCCCGCTGCTTACCCAGCGTCGCGTAGCTTTCCAGGGTGACGCCCATTGCACCGATGCGCCCCGCATCGAGCTGCAGGCTCCCACGCAGGTTGCTGAAGGTACCGTTGAGGTCGAGATTCTGTCCCGCCCTGGAGGGGTTGAGGCTGGAGATCGTCGCCTGCAGGTTCGGATTCAGCGCGCCACCGATACGCAGCTGCAGGTCGCCGCCGCCGGTCAGGTGCAGCTGGCCATCGCTGACCCGGCCGGTCGATCCCACCGCGGCAATGATCGCACCCGAGCGCGGTGCGATCGTCGAGACCAACGCGTCACCTATCGCATCGCGCACGCCGGCGTCACGCCCGGCCTCCAGCGTCAGGTTGCCCCCGCCCAATGTGCCGAAGCCGGTGAAACCAACCATCCGTGGAGAGGCGCCAGCGGCAGCGGACACGTTGGTGTAGGCGCCAAAGTTCACCCACCAGCTGGTCGGCACCGGCTCCACCCCAGTGGTGCCGCCGGTACCCTGCCGCCACAGCCAGTTGCCGACCGCGGCACTGGAGTACAGCGCCCAGTCGCGATCGCTGCTGCCCGACTCTGCGCGCGCGGTCCAGGCGTCGCCGACGATATCGCGCCCGGCTTCGACGCGCAGGTTGCCACCATGATCCGGATACCAGGCCTGGTAGCCTGCCATCGCGGCGTCATAGCTGCCCGGCACCAGGTTCGGTCCCAGCACTGCGGTGTTCCAAGGGGCCGCTGCACGGGGCGAATTGAAGGCAGCGTCGCGGCCCCCACCCAGCGCGGCGGGAGTGCCGGCGGTGTAGACGCCAAAGCCTGACTTCATCACGACGTCACCGGCCGCGAGCAGTTCCATGTCGCCCCTGCCGGTGCGCAGTACGCTCCACGCCGGCGTGCCTGCGCGCTTGCCGTAAGTGGTCACTTCGGTCTGCGTGCCGCCGCCGGCGCAGTAGGTGGGCGCGGTGCTGCAGAACTCGTCTTCGGTCATGCCAAACATCGCGGCGAAGTCCTTCGCAGGAGTGCCTGCGTAGGACTCGTCGCCCCAGTAATCCAGCGAGCCCTGCGCGGCCACCTGGCGGGGTGCCGGGCCGCAGTAGTCGGCCGACATCGCGCAGAACTCGTCTTCGGTGAAGCCGAACATGTCGGCCAGCTCCGCGATCGGACGGCCTGCATAGGAGGTGTCGCCGATCCAGTCCAACGATGCCTGCTCGGTCAACGCGCGATCCCCCACCCAGATGATTTCCGTCTTGACCGTGCCGATCGAGCCCTGGTGGGTATCGGCCAGCACCACGCTGCCATCGCTGCCCCAGCGCCGGCTGCGTGGGTCGGCTGCCCCGGCATCGGCGCCGGCAACAACGGTCAGGTCCCAGGAGGTGGTGCCCTCGGCCAGCATCGGCGCCAGCGCCCAGTTGCGCCCCTGGTTGCCGCCGGCATCGGCCGGCCTCAGATTCACCGGCGCGTCGCCGGGCAGCTCCACCTTGGTCAACGACGGGATGTACGCGCCCACCTTGAGCGCGACTTCGCGTGCCAGGCGCAGCGCAACCGGCAGCACCGCGCCGGCGGGCCACTCCTGTGCCGCCATCTGTACCGCACTGCGCAGGCGGAAGCCGGCTCCCAGCCGCGCACCGGCCGCCAGCATCAGCGGCTCCTGCAGCACGGTGCCCGCGGCCAGCGTCTGCCCGGAGTCGGTGGTCACCGCCGCACCCAGCACCGTGCCTGCAGGCAGCCGCAGGTTCTGCGAGATCACCATCGGCGCGGGCAGCACGGTACCGACCGGAAGCGTTACCGATTCGACCGGCACGTCATAGTTCAGGCGGGTGCCGGCCTGGAACTCGGTGCCGGGCTGCAGCTTCACTCCGTCCACCGGCACCACCAGCCCACCGCCAAAGGGGGTGTGCCCCGCGCTGCCATTGCGGCCCTCGTACAGCTGCCAGCCGCCCTCATCCGGCGTGGACGGCGGCGCTGCGAACCCATCGTTGATGCTGCCGTAGACGTTGATGTTGCCTTCGGCGCGCAGCACCAGCGAGGCCGATTCGCCGAAGCCACGCCGCGATGGATCGGCGCGGTTGGCATCGGGGCCATAACGGTAGCCGGACAGATCGATGTCGCCGGCGATGGTCAGGTCGCCGTCCGGGTTGGCGTCGCTGCGCCGCGCCAGCACCTGCACGCCGGGACGAAGGCGCACATCGCCCAGCGCCCGCGTGCGCTGCTGCAGATCCGCGTTGCCCAGCGCACCATCGATCCAGGCCACGCTGTGCGGATCGACTACCTGGTCCAGCCACTGCTGGGTGACCAGCTGCGCGCGGTTGCCGCCCACGTCAGCGGTGGTTGCCAGGGGCGCATCGTCGTAGCGGCGAACACCATTGAGCTGGATGTCGGCCGCGCCATCGATGCGCAGGCCGGTGGCCGCGGCAATCGCCGCGTCGTTGCTGCCCAGCCGCGGCACATCGATCTTCAGCGTGCCGCGCGGGGTGCCATCGTTCTGGCCAGGACGTCCACCGACGGCAACGTCGCTGCCCGCACGCAGGTCCAGCTGCGCCGCGCTGCCCAGGCCGACGGCACCCTCGGCGCTGCCCAGCGTGATGGTGGCCCGGTTGGGACTGTCGATGATCTTGCCATGGCTGTCCACGCGCAGGCCGGTACCGTGCGCGTCCAGCGTACCGTCCACCTGCAACTGATCGCGGGCGTACAGGCGGATGCTGCCGACCTGCTCGCCGCTGGCATCGATGCGGCCGGCCACGGTCAGGCTGCCCGCATCGACGCTGATATCGACCCTGCGCGCCTTCACTTCGTCGCCGATCCGCAGATCGCCCTCACCGATCTGGAAGCTGCGACCCCCGACGACGCCGCCGGCAGTCAATCGCTGGTTGAGGCCGGCGAAGTCCTGCAGCTGGCGTGCGCGCACCACCAGTTCGCCACCGTCATAGGGCACCAGCGTGCCACCGGCATCGTAACGACCAGTGGCGGCACCCTGCAGAACACCGGCCAGATCGGCTCGGCCGGCCATTGCGGTGACCGTCAGGCGTCCGCCGCGGTTGTTGCGTGCGGAAACATCGATGCGGGAGGCCGCATCGGCGCGGATGTCACCCGTGTCGCTGGACAGCAGGACATCGCCGCCCCAGCTGAACTTGTCCACGTCGTACAGCGAGACCTTGCGCCCGGCCAGGTCCAGCGCGGCCCGGCTGCCAAGCGTGATGCCCTCGCGCGCGTTCGCCGACAGCCGTCCGGACGCCAGCGCGATCGTGCTGTCCAGCGCGATCCGGTTGGCGTCGATGCTCAACTCACTGCCCAGTGCATCGCCACCCGTCTTGCCGGCGCCACCCTGCAGGCGGAAGTCGCCGCCGGTGCGCACGCGCAGCTGCGCGGCGGGATCGGCAGCCAATAGCGGTGTATCGATACCGAGGTTGCCTCCGCTGTACTGCCACCCCTTGTCGGCCAGATAGTCGCCACGCTGCTGGAATACGTCCAGCGTGCCCTGCGCGGAGAACGACAGCTGCTCCGAGGCACTCAGGTTCAGCGCACTGAAGCCGAGCACCTGCCGGTTCGCAGGTACTTCAGAGCTGGGACGGCTGAATGGCGCCCGCCCCAGCTGCAGCTGCCGGGTGACGATGTCCAGTTGCCCGGCCCCGAGCCGGTCCACCATCGGCTCGGCCGGCGGCACCGTCGCGTCGCTGCCCGGCGCCTGGCCCGCCGCCAATGAGCCGTCCCAGACCAGCGTGTCCACCAGGATGCGCGCGCGGTCGGTCGCCGCACCGTAGCCGCGGATGGCCTGCGCACCGAGCACAAGCGTCTGCAGGCCACTGCGGCCGGTGGCACTGTCGCGCGCATCCAGGTCGACGCTGCCGAACACGTTGACAGACTCCCGCGCGACCAGACTCAACGTGTCTAGCGCCGGCGCGCCGGTCGCATCATTGCCGCGCAGCAGTTGTTGCAGCACGGACTGGTTCATGGTCATGCCACTGGGCAGCGCCCCGGCCGCAGCGGCCTGGGCGATCGCTTCGGCACTGCCGAGGTTCAGCGCCGCCATGCTCAGGCCGAGCTGGCGGGTGCCATAGCTGGCCGAGTCGCGCATCTGCAGCGCGCCATCGGTCGCTACCGCGATGCTGCCATCGGAAACCAGCCGCGTCTGGCCGTCGCACGCCGCCTGGCATCCGCCGATGTCGATCGCCACCGGACCGGCCTCCACCCCGGTGGTGCCGGTGATCAGGTTCAGGCGCTGGTTGGACACCGCCAGCAGGCCGCCGGAGACCTGGTAAGGCAGCGTCGCGCTGGCATTCGCGTTGGCGGATGCGAACGGCAGTGTATCGAGGGTCGCACCGGCCTCGACCAGCACGCCACTGCCACCGGAGGCCGCTGCCACCAGCACTTCCGGTGCGTTCAAGGTGACGCCGGAACGGATCGCCACGCTGCGCGCCTGGCCGGTCACCGCCACCTGCGAGGCCTCCTGGTTGAACTGCCCGCCGATCATCATCCGCGCCGGCAGGAAGGCATTGAGCGCGTCGTCGCTGAAGGTGGCGCCGCGATCACTCGCCTGCGATTGCGTGGTGCCATCGAGGATCTCCAGCGAACCGACCGCCGGGCTCGCCAACGTGGCTGCCAGCGTGCCACCACGCCCCTTGTCGGTGGCAGCCGCGAACCGCGCGGTGCCGGCGAAGTGGATGGCAGGCGTTGCTGCACGACCTGCACCTTCGCCCAGCGCAAGGGTCAACCCGAGCGCATCGATGGTCTGCCAGCCACGCGACTCGCCGCGGCGGTCGGCCACCGATTGCGCGAAGCTGTTGTAGGAGGTTTCGTTGTAGCCCGAGTGCCGGCGTACCACGGCCGCGGGAGTCAGCAGGATGTCGGTGAGCAACGGCGAGATTGCCGCGCCCAGCGCCGTGCGCTGCTGCCCGGACACACGCCAGGTGCCGGTGCCGGTCGCAATCGGTTGCACGATGCCGGAGGTGCCGGTGGCGCCCAGCTCCACCCGGAATGCGCCGGGCTGCAGCGCATAGCTTGCCGGCATCAGCGTGTAGGTGCCGGCCGCCAGGCCGGGCACGCCAGCCGGCACGGTGATCTGCTGGCCCACCGCCGGAGCTGCGAACCCTTCTTCGCCACTGGGGGCGAACGCCCCGGCGCGTCCCGGTACGATCGCGTACACCGGGTTGCCCGACGCACTGAACCCGTAGCGCGGGTTGGCGTCGGCCAACGCCGTACGCAGGACGTCGACAGAGCCACCGCGTCCTGACACGAAGGCGGCGCCGGTCAACTCACCACCGCCGGACATGTCCAGCAGGGCCCCCGGCGCCACCTCGATCTCGTTGGCCTTCAGTGTCACCCCCATCGAGGAGATACCGGCCGGCGTCAGCGAACCCAGGCTGCGCGTACCGACCCGCCAGTCAACACCATCGACGGTGCCACCATAGGGCAGCGACAAGCCGGCGCCACTGGTCGAGGTTACGCTGCCTGGCAGCAGTTCCACCCGGCTGCCGACGGTTCCGTTCTGGATCAGGCCACCCAGCTGCAGCGTGCCCATCGGCGCCTGTACGTTGCCGCCCTGCTGCACCGTGGCGGCCACCAGGCGAAGCGTACCCAGCGCCGATTCCGGCGCCGGCTTCGTGGCCGCACCGGTGCCGTGGATGCGCAGCACGGCATCCGGATCGGACCAGTAATCAGCGGTCTGCACGGTCTGCGCCGACGCGCCGGCCACCAGCGTGCCGACCGCGCCTGTGGTGGGATACAGGCGCGCAGCGGTCACGTCCATCGAACCAGCCGTCATCAACGCGCTGGTGTTGCCACTGCTGGCAATGCCGTTGGTCAGGCGCACGTCACTGCGGCTTTCCAGCGCCACATGCTTGAAACCCGGCAGCCAGGTGACGTCGCGGATGTCGATCAGCCCGGCCTGCACCGCCAGCGCGTGATCTTCCGGCCCGGACGAAGCGACCGCGGCGGTGCCCTGCAGGTTCTCGCCCGGCATCTGGCGCCAGCGTGCCTGCGCCAGGCGAACGTAGGGCGCACTCAGTCGCAGCCCCGACGATGGCCCGGCATCCACGGCCATGCCCAGGCTCGAAGTACCCTGGCCGTGGATGCGCAGGCTCTGGGCCAGGCGCAGGTCGACGTCGCCGACCGCGCGGATGTCACCGAACACGGACAGATTGTCGAAACCGCCAGCCTGCAGCTGCTCGACCGACAACGCGGCGTGGCCATACTCCAATGTGGCCGGCAGTGGCTGCCCCGGTGCGCTGTGCTGGCTGAGGGTGATCGCACGTGACCGCAGTACCTCCTCGCTGGCGCCACGTGCATGGATGCTGCCGCCAAAGGCCAGCCCCAGGGTGCCGCCGCGTGCGCCGGCACCGCCGGCGGCCGCATCCATCCCGCCGTCCAGGTACAGCGCATTGGCCGAGCGCAGCACGATCTGCCCGCCATCGCTGTCCACGCGCACGCGGCCCTGGCCGTCGACGTCCAGCTCGGCCGACGCGCCCCGCGCCTGCAGGCGCGCACCGCGTTCGACCACCACGAAGGCTTCCGGTGGTCGGTTGTCGACGAACGCTGTGGTCTCCCAGTCCAGCGCCCCGCCAATCTCGATGCGTCCACCCGCGCGCACCTGCCCGCGCAGACGGCCGCTGGAATCGGGCAGCGAAATCGCGTCTGCATCGGCATCCAGCAGCGCGCCTTCGGCGAAACGCCAGGTGCGTTCGGTGCGCTGCCCGGCGTACAGCGCGTTCTCCGGGCGCACATCGTCGATCAGGATGCGTCCGCCCTTCGCGCGCAGCGTGCCTTCAACATCGATGTTGCCCGCACCAAGCAGCGAGATCGTCTGCCCTGGATCGACCGCCACCAGTGCATCCTTGCCGACCCGCAGGTCACCGCCCACGCTGTTGCGCTCCGAACGCAGGCTGATGCTCGCACCCGCGCGCTGGCTGACGCGCCCGCTCGACGGATCGGCGCTGTACAGCGGTTCGTCCCACGCCGCCAGTGCGGACGCCCGGTCGGTCGCCATCGGCGCGTCCTGGGTCAGGCGCAGGCCTGGCAGGGCAGCGACCAGCCGCGCGCCATCGGCCACCTCCACGCCGTGGTGGCCATTGATGTCGTACTGCGCGAAGCCACTGCCGAACAGGCCGGGGTCCAGTCGCAGCGACGCGCCCGCCAGGTCCGCATCGCCCACCCGCACCTGGCCACCGGTCCCCAGCGAGAAAGAACCACCGCCCTGTCCTCGACCACTGAACCGGCTTCCCTCACCCAGTTGCACCCGGCCACTGCCATCGGTCGTAACCGTACTGCTGTTCGCCTGCAGGCTGACGCTGCCGCCTTTACCGATATGGGCCTTGCCGCGCAGGTCCAGCGCAGCACCGGCCTCGACGTCAACCGTTGCCTTGGCGCCCACGGCCACGTCATGACTGTTGCCCAGGCTCAGGCGGCCGCCATCCGTCCAGGCACCGCTCGCGTCGCGCGGCATCGCCAGTGAGGCGTTGCTCCATTCGCCGGAGAGGTCGATCCGCGTTCCGTCGGCAATGACGGTGCGGGCGCGGCCATCGTGCAGCAGCGCCGTCGGCCGGCCCTGGACATCCAGCAGGTTGCCCGCCGACAACTGGCCGCCGGCAATGCCGATGTCGCCTGCCAGCTCCACCTCGCTGCCGATCAGGTTGAGCTGCCCGCCGGCCTGAAGCCGAAGGCTGCCGTCGATGCGGATGTGATCGGCGGTCGCCAGGTCGATCCGCCCCCACTGCTGGGCACTCAGCTCTGCGATATCCAGCCACACCGTGTCACGCCGCTCCTCGTTGACCGGAGCCGCCAGCGACCACGCCGTCTTCGTCGGAGCCTTGTCACCCAGGCGCACATCCGAGCCGAACACACCACTGCGGCCCTGGCCGTCGTAGCGCCCCAGGTACAACTGCGCATTGCGCGCGACCGCCGTCTGCGCCTGTGCATAGCCATCCAGCGCGGCATCCGGCCTGCGGTTCTGCTGCGCGCCCTGGAAGGTTGCAGTCTCAACCTTTCCATCCAGCACCGCGGTCGGTGCGGAGACGATCAGCCGTCCTGCATCGCGGCCGACCGTGTACCCGTTATCGACCCGCTGCGCCGCGAATACGATCGGATCACGGAAGGTCTCGGTGATGCCCCAGCGTTCCTGCTTCACTTCATGGCCGCTGTACAGGCCATCGAACAGCATCTCCGCTGGCGCCTCATCAAGACGGTAGACCTGGCCATCAACGCCGCGCACCCAGCTCTGCCGGACCACGCCGCTCTGCACATCCAGGCTGCCGCCGGCAAGGTTGATGCGTGAGCCACCCTGCGTGATCACTTCCCTGCCGCCCAGCAGGACGGTGCCTCCCTGCGCAGCCCATTCGCCGATCGAGTGCCCCTGGTTGTCGAGGTAGCCCCCCACTTCCAGCAGGCCGCCTGCGGCGTACCAGCGCTCACCCTCGTAGCCCCCGGTACCGGCCGGAACGTGGACCAGCCTGCGGCGGTCGACCCAGACTTCGCTGCTGGTCAGCTTGCCGCTGTCGCGGTTGTCCAGGGCATCGCGCAGTTCGTTGCCCTGCACCTTGACCTGGACATTGTTGCTCTCCATCGACACCTGCACGCCCACTGCGCCGGACACGTCCACGCGCGCGGCATCGTCCACGTAGCTACGGGCCGCCGCATCGGCGATGATCTGGCCGCCCGTGGCAACCGTCAGCGAATCCGCGCTGAAATGGATGTTGCCACCCGAGACGATCTCCACCCGCGACTGGTCCCGGCGATCATTGTGCTGGGACAGATTGTCGAAGGTTGCCGAACGCGCGCCAGCGCGGATCGCGTCCTGCTCGGCCGATTCCTTGATTAGGGCGTCGCGCTGCGTATCCAGCACCGTGGTCTTGCCATCGTCCTCGATCAGCACCGCCGTGGTGGCTCCGTCAGCAAGCGTGACGCTGCTGCCTGCATCACTGGCCGAGGCCAGAAGATGGACGGTGCCGCGCTGTGCAAGCGTGGTGCTGGCCACGGCCACACCGGCCTGCTCGACGCTGCGTCCGGCCAGGGTCACGTCACCCTCGAGTGCGCGCAGCAGGCCGGTATTGCGCACGCTGCCAGCCGTGCTGCCAGCGATGAAGCGCGGTGCGATTTCATTGCCGCGGGTGGTGGAACTGGTGTTGGCGGCCGTACCCACGCCGCGCCGGATCACGAAACTGTCACCTGCCGCGAGCTGCACCTGGCCCTTGCGCGCTTCGATCTGGCCAGCATTGTCCACGCTGTGCCCGGCCAGCAGCACGTAGCCACCGCCGCGCGTCGCACTGGTCGGCTCATGGGTCGCGATGCGGGCGCCCCGCTCCACCATCACCTTGCCGAATGCATCGCTAAGCGCGCTGCTGCTGGCGTCGGGGCTGTACAGGCCGTTGTCGCGGAACTGCGCATCGCTGATCCGTGCTGCAGCCGCCAGCAGATTGCGTACATTGACCTGGCTGTTGTTGCCGAACACCACGCCGTTGCGGTTGGCCACGAACACCGTGCCACTGGCCTTCAGCTGGCCCAGGATCTGGCTGGGCCGCGCCTGCGGATCGTTGACGCGGTTCAGTACTGCCCAGTCAGGGTTCTGCAGGAAATTCAGCGTGGTGTTGCCGCCGATGTTGAAGGTCTCCCAGTTCAGGATCGCCTTGTCCGCGGTCTGCTCTACCGTGACCTGCACCCTCCCGTCGCTGCCCTGCGACTGGATCGCGTCGCGCGCATTGAGCCAGCCACGGGTCAGCGGGTTCTGGTCGACGCTCAGGCCGTCCTTGCCGAGGCCATCGGCAACGATGAAGCCAGCCTCGCGGTGCGCCTGCCGGGCTTGTTCCTGCAGGCGCTGCTGCAGGGCAATCGCCTGTGCCGCAGTGCCAAGATTGTCGATCGACTGCTGCAGCTTCTGCCGTGCCGCATCCTGCTGCTGGGCCGGTAACTGGAACTGGATCGGCACGCCGTTGGGCATCCGGCCACTCTGTGCCGCGCTGCCCTGGGCCGCGCCCCGTTCGGCGAACCAGCCCGGACTGAACGCCTGCTGCGCCTGGCTGGCCGGGGCTACCATGCTCCCCAGTGCGACCGCGATGGCCCACGCCATCGGATGATTGCGGCGCATCGACGCGGCCGGATGAACAGCGGACGGGA
The DNA here is from genome assembly GCF_000284595.1 of Stenotrophomonas maltophilia D457. Lineage (GTDB taxonomy): Bacteria > Pseudomonadota > Gammaproteobacteria > Xanthomonadales > Xanthomonadaceae > Stenotrophomonas > Stenotrophomonas muris. The sequence goes on from NC_017671.1 coordinate 2,676,949, forward strand.
GCGGGTGCGACATCGGAACCTCATCAACCTGGTGGGCCGCAGCTGCGGCGACGATCGGGGAGGCACACGCAACGCATGCCCTGCCACTGATAGACGGTTCACGCGAGACGAAGCCGACAGCCAAACGCTGCAACGGCGGCACCGTCGCGGAAATGGCGACGCCGGCCCAGAGGCCGGCGTCGGGTCAAGCAGGATTCAACCCGTACTGCGGATTACAGCGGACGGCCGATGCCGGCGCAGGTGCTGGGGTTGTTCAGGCCGGCAGTGCTGCTGGCCAGCACGAAACGGTTGCGGATCGCATCGCGCCAGGCCTTGGTCAGCGGGATGAAGCCGTGGTCGGTGATCGACTTCTCATACGCGACGGTGTAGGTCGCCGGATAGTGGCGCGCCAGGAAGCCGCGCAGGCTGGTGGCGACGCTCGAATCCTTGTAGCACTGGCCGATCACCAGGTTGGTGTACCCGGCGATCGGATAGCCGGCCGACGGGTTGCCGAACACCGGCACCCAGTTGGCGGGGTTCTCTGCATCGGTGCCGGTCGGCGGAGCGACGGTGTCCAGGGTGGCCTGCACGCTCACCTGGTCCGGCGAGAAGCCCTTGACCTTGGCAACCTTGGTCGCATCGGTCAGGTTCGGGATCACGTCCGGGCCAACGTAGCCGATGCGGCCTTCAGCCGCGTAGACAGTGTTGTACAGCGAGGTGCCGCCGGTGGCCGGGGCGGCCACCAGGAACGCCGGCAGGTTGCCGTTTGCATCGCGCTTGTACAGGTCGGCGAAGGTCGACTTGATGGCGAACTTGCCGCCCACCAGCTTCGAGGTGTCAGCATTCTCAGCGGCACAGGCCGCAGTCAGGAAGCGGCTGAACATTTCGCTGGTGCCGCTGCTTTCCGCGCGATACACCACCTGGATCGGGCCGCTGCGGTTGGCATCGATGGTCGACCAGTCGCTGATCGCGCCCGAGAACACGCCGCAGATCTGCGCCACGCTCAGGTTCACCGCCGAACCGGCCTTGTTGAACGGGATGGTGACCGAGGTGGCCACCGACGGCACCTGGATCAGCGCGCCGTAGCGGTTGGCATTGGTCGGCTGGTTGAAGTTGGTGGTGTAGGTGTTCAGCTCGGTGCCGCTCAGTACCGAATCGCTGCCGGCGAAGTGCACGGTGCCGGTGGTCGAGAACAGCAGCGAGTTGTTTTCCAGGAAGGCCTTCTTGCCGGTGCCCGAACCGGTCACGGCGTAGCTGAAGTTCGCCGGCAGGATGCTGTCGGACGAACCCTTGTAGAGGTCGGCCGGCAACGAGGCACCGCCGCCGGTCACGGTCTGCGCCGAGGCGGCGCCCACGGTAGCGAGCAGCGCGGTGGCAACCAGCGCGGCCAGGGTCTTGCACTTGTTCATGATCTTCTCCTGAAGGGTTTACTGCGAAGGGAAACACCAAGGGAGGAACGGTCACTACACGCCTGCTGCCGCCGAGGGCCTCCCAGCCCGCTCTGCGGCGACGTGTCCATGCTGGTCCGCGCCGATGACAGGCCGCTTAAGAAACCTGTGGAAGATCGGAAAAAGGTGTGGAGGATTGTGTGGAGAATCGAAGACGGCGACCGGGTAGAGTCGACTGTGCGTCGACTGGTGCACGGAGCGCTGGTCCTGTCGAAGTGTGCTTGGAAGCAGTCGACTCCACCCGTGATGCGCGTTGCGCATCACTGCACCAGCTGGTTCATTTCCATGATCGGCATCAGCACGGCCAGCACGATCGTCAGCACCACGCCGCCCATCACCAGGATCATGGTCGGTTCCAGCAGTGCGGTCAGCGCCATCGCGCGACGCTCGATCTCGCGCGAGATCGTCTGCGCGGCGCGTTCGAGCAGTGGCGCCAGCGAACCGGTCTTCTCGCCGCTGGCCACCAGATGCACCAGGATCGGCGGATAGACCTTCTGTACCTTCAACGCAGCACCCAGTGCCGCACCTTCGCGTACGCGAGCAGCCACATCATCGGCACAGCGCGCCAGCAACGCATTGCCAAGCGTCTGCCGCGCCGCTTCGAGCGCACGCAGCAGCGGCACACCGGCGTCCAGCAGGATCGCCAGCGTCGAGGCAAAGCGCGCACTGTTCACACCCAGCACGAAGCGCCCGACCATCGGGACCCGCAGCAGCATCGCGTCCCAGCGCAGGCGCAGTTCCGGCCGCCGCAACGCCAGCCGCCAGGCCACCACCAGCGCAGCGATGCCCAGCCCTGCCCACACGCCCCAGCTGCGCACAAACGCGCTGGCGGCCAGCATCACCTGGGTCAGCATCGGCAGCGTCTGCCGTGCCTGAACGAACGCGGTCACCACCTGCGGCACCACGTAGCTGAGCAGGAAGATCACGATCGCCACTGATACCAGGCTGATCGCCGCCGGGTAGATGAAGGCGGTCAGTACCTTGGCCTGCAGCGCATTGCGCTCTTCGATGTAGTCGGCCAGGCGCTCCATCACCCGTGCCAGATCGCCGGAATCCTCACCTGCACCCACCAGCGCCCGATAGATCGGCGGGAAATCGCGCGGCCGCGCTGCCAGCGCCACGGTCAGGCGCTGGCCGGCACGCACGTCGGCGCGTACTGCGGTGAGCGCCTGGGCCACGTGCGGGCGTTCGGCCTGCTCGATCACCGCACTCAAGGCGCCTTCCAACGGCAGGCTGGCGGCCAGCAGGCTGGCCAGCTGGCGCGTGGCCCAGGCCAGCTCGCTGGCAGACAGCCGCCGGGCAGCCCAGCCACTGCCGGCACTGCGCGCCACGCTGACCTGCACGGGTGTCAGCCCACGACCGCGCAGCAACTGCCGCGCACCGCGCGGGCTGTCAGCGTCCAGCTGGCCCTTCTCGATGCGGCCCTGCGCGTTGGAGGCCTGGTAGTCGAACAGCGCCATGCAAGCCTCAGTCGTCGCCGGTGACGCGCAGGATCTCTTCCAGCGTGGTCACCCCGCTGTCGACCCAACGCTGGCCGTCCTGACGCAAGGTCCGCATGCCGGCACGCCGCGCCGCCTCGCGCAGTGCAGGTTCACCCTGCCCTTCATGGATCAGCGTACGCACGCGATCGTCCACCACGAACAACTCGTGGATGCCGGTACGCCCCCGATAGCCGCTGTTGGCACAGGCCGCGCAACCCACCGCGCGCCATACGGTACGGCCGTCCCCATCCACCTCGGCACGCCGGCATTGGGTGCACAGCCGCCGCACCAGCCGCTGCGCCAGCACACCGCGCAGCGACGAGGCCAGCAGGAACGGTTCCACGCCCATATCGGCCAGGCGCGTCACTGCCGAGATCGCGTCGTTGGTATGCAGGGACGCCAGCACGCCATGGCCGGTCAGCGACGACTGCACCGCAATCTGTGCGGTCTCCAGGTCGCGGATCTCGCCGATCATGATGGTGTCCGGGTCCTGGCGCAGGATCGCGCGCAGCGCGGTGCCGAAGCTCATGCCGATGCGCGCGTTCACCTGGATCTGGCCGATGCCGGCGAAGTCGTACTCCACCGGGTCCTCCACGGTGAGGATGTTGCTGGTGCTGCTGTCGAGCTGGCCCAACGCGGCGTACAGCGAGGTGGTCTTGCCACTACCGGTCGGGCCGGTGACCAGCACGATGCCATGCGGCTGCCGGATCAATCCGGTGAACGTGGCCAGGGTGTCATCGGCCATGCCCAGGCGCTGCAGCTGCAGACGGCCGGCATCCTTCTCCAGCAGTCGCAGCACGGCGCGCTCGCCATGCCCGGTCGGCACCGTGGAGACTCGTATATCCAGCGGACGCCCACCCACGCGGATCGCGATGCGCCCGTCCTGCGGCAGGCGCTTCTCGGCGATGTCCAGGTGGGCCATGATCTTGATGCGCGATACCAGCGCTGCGTGCAGTGCGCGCCGTGGCTGCACCATGTCGCGCAGCGTGCCGTCCACCCGGTAGCGCACCACCGAATGGGTCTCGAACGGCTCGATGTGCAGATCGCTGGCGCCATCGCGTGCGGCCTGCGCCAGCAGCGCGTTGATCATGCGGATCACCGGCGCATCATCCTGCGCGTCCAGCAGATCGGTGACTTCCGGCATGTCCTGCATCAGCCGGTCCAGATCGACTTCGCTCTCGGCGGCACCGACCACGGCAGCGGCGTCGCCGCCGTCACGGTACTGCTCAGCCAACCGCTGCTGCCACGTCGCGGCATCCAGTGCCTGGAAGGGCAACGGTCCATGCCGGCGGCGCAGTTCGGCCACGGCCCATGCTGCGGTATCGACGGTACCCAGCAGCACAGGCTCACCGCCAACCTCGGACAGCATCACCCCATGGCTGCGCACCCAGGCGTACGGCAGTGGCGCGGCGGCGCTCACGGTCCGATCACCAGTTCCGGCGTGTAGCCCAGCCCGCGCAGTTGCTGCAGTGCCGGGTCCAGCGTCGCCGGGTCGCGCGGCAGCCGCACCCGCAGGCGCTGGCCACTCTCGCCCGGCGTCGCCTCGGCATAGGCCTGCAGGCCCAGCGCCCGCACCTGCGCCACGCCCTGGCGGGCACGGGTCGGGTCCAGCCCCTGTGCGAACTGCACCAGCTGCGCATCGCCGTCACCGGCCGGATACAACGCTGCCAAGCTGGTGTTCTGCAGCGGCTGGCCCTGGCCATCGCGCGCATTGCCCTGGCCGAGTACAGACAGGTCCTGCGGCGGCAGCTGCGGTGCCGACAGCGCCGGCAATGCCCAGCTCTGCACCGGTTGCGCGCCAGCCTGCGCGTTGCGCATGTAGTCATAGCGGTCGCGGGTCAGGCGCTGGCCGGCGGCCGGGTCACGCACCATGTGCGGACGCAGGAACACCATCAGGTTGGTCTTGGCGCGCCTGCGTGTGTCGCTGCGGAACAAGGCACCCAGCACCGGAATCTTCCCCAACCCCGGCACCGCGTCACGGCCATGGCTGACGCTGTCTTCCAGCAGGCCACCCAGCACCATGATCTGGCCATCGTCCAGCAGCACGCTGGTATCCAGTGCGCGCTTGTTGGTGATGATGCCGGCCGTGCTGTTCGCGCTCTGCGCATCGATGCTGCTGACTTCCTGGTAGATGTCCAGCTTCACCGTGCCGCCCTCGGAAATCTGCGGGCGTACCCGCAGCTTCAGGCCCACGTCCTCGCGCACGATGGTCTGGAATGGATTGTTGCTGCCGCCGCCACCGTCGGTCACGTAGCGGCCGCTCACAAACGGCACGGTCTGCCCGACCATGATGCTGGCCGCCTCGTTGTCCAGCGTCATCAGGTTCGGCGTGGACAGGATGTTGGCACCGCCCTTGCTCTGCAGCGCGCTGGCCAGCGCCTTCATGTTGAGGATCTGGCCGACGCCGGGCAGGTTGATGGTGCCGTCGATCACCCCGATCTTCAGGCCATCCTTGGGCAGCACGTCCAGGGTGGTGCGCGCGGTGGTGTTCAGCCCGCTGCCACCGCTGGTGCCGCCGAAGTGGGTGCCGCCGAAGGTGCGGCCATTGCCCAGCATCCACTGCACGCCCAGTTCGGCCGCGTCGGTCTGGTTGACCTCCACGATCAGGCTTTCCACCAGCACCTGTGCACGGCGCTGGTCAAGCTGGTCGATCACCCGTCGCAGGTTGCGGTACACCGGTTCCGGCGCCGAGATCAACAGCGTGTTGGTGGCCACGTCCGCCTGCACCGAAATGCCGTTCTGGCTGAAGCCGGTGCTCCCGGCGTCGATCGGGTCGCGGCGGTTCGGATCCAGCCGCTGCGATTCCAGCGCATTGCTGCCGGTCCTGGCCTGTTGTGGCTGCGACGGCTGCGCCGGTGCGGAACGGCTTGCATCGCCAGGCAGTGGCGTGATGCCTTCATTGCTGCCCACTGCCGGCGCATCGCTCTGCCCCGCGACCACGCCGCGCAGCACGCCGGCGAGCTGATTGGCCTGGGCATTGCGCAGGTAGACCACATGCAGGTTGCCGGACTCGTCCTGCGCGCGGTCCAGCTTCTCCACCAGCTGCCGGGCCAGACGGGTGCGCCCGGGACTGCTGGAACGCAGCAGCACGCTGTTGCTGCGGGGGTCGGCCATCACCACCACCTTCTGGCTGGGCTCTGCGCCCTGCGCATCCAGCAGCGGCGCGACCATCGCCGCGACGTCTACGGCGATGCCCTGCTGCAGCTTCACCACATCGGTGTCCATGCCGGCCGGCGTGTCGACGCTGGCGATCACCCGCGCGATGCGCTCCAGGTTGTCGGCATAGTCGGTGATCACCAGAGTGTTGTTGCCCGGGTTCGCCGTGATCGGATTGTCCGGGCTGATCATCGGCCGCAGCACCGCCACCAGCGCGGCGGCGTTCTCGTAGCGCAGCGGAAAGGTGCGCGTGGCGACCTCGCCTCCTGCACCGCCACTGCCCACCCGGCCACCGAGCAGCTTGGCGTCGGCCTGCGGCACCACCCGGCTGACGCCGCCATTCTCGACCACGGCGAAGCCGCGCATGCGCAGCGCGCCCAGCAGCAGCTGATAGGCCTGGGTACGGCTGACCGGGCCATCGGAGACCACCGTCATCTTGCCGGTCACCCGTGGGTCGACCAGGAACTGGCGGCCGGTGAACCGTGCCGCCATCCGCAGCACGCCACCGATATCGGTATCCACCAGGTTCAGCTGCACCGGCTCATCGCGTGTGTCCTGCGCTGCCACCGGCGCCGGCACGTGGGCCATGCCCACGATCAGGGCCAATGCAGTACTGCAGGCAAGGCTGCGCATCGCCCTCATGGATGGGCACCCGCGGTGGCCACCATCACGATGTTTCCGGAAATCCGTGCCGCCGGCATGTTCGCGTCCCCTGTGCGTGTCAGTTGCAGCTGCTGCAGCTCGATGGCCGGGTCGGCCAGCAGCGGCAGCAGCCAGTTCCATAGCGCATCGGCGGGCACCGCCTGCACCTGCAGGTGCCAGCGCCCGTCACGCGCTTCGATATGCAGGCCGTCGGCAAGGCCGGCGGTCTTGATTCCATCGCGCAGCCCAGGAAGTGTCGGATGCTGGCCCTGCGCCAGCTGCTGGCGCTCACGGACGCGCAGCAGCGGTGCCAGTGCGCGCGACTGCGCCTGCAGCCGCGGTAGCTCGGCCTGCCAGTGCGTGCGCTGCTTCAGCAGTGGCTCCAGCCACAACGACCACAGGCCCGCCACCAGCAGCGCCACCACCATCACCCACAGCATCCGCCGGTCGCGCGGTGGCAGGCGTTGCCAGCGCTGCTGCAGGCCGGCCAGCCCCCCGCCCAGCCGCAGGGTGCGGGCCGTCACTGTCCCGCTCCGCTCACCCGCAGGCGCCCACCGGCGTCGCGCGCCAGCAGCAGGCCCTGCACCTGCAGCGCCTGCTGCCAGTGCTCAAGCCGCTGCGGATCGTCGGCCAATGCCTGGGCATCGGCATCCAGCTCCATGTCGAGCTGGCCGGGCTGGTAATGCAGGCTGCGCACCTGCCCGGCCAGTTCCGGGACCGCCAGCAGCGTGCTGGCTACCTGCCGTTGCAACGGCGGCAACGGTGGCGCTGGTGGCGGCACCGCCAGAGCACGCCTTGCCTGCAGCACCGGATCCACCACATCGGTGATCTCCGGGAAGCGTGCGCTGAACTGCCGCGCCATGTCCTGTTGCAGCGCCTCGCCCTCGATCCGCCAACGCCAGACCTGCAGCTGCAGGCCGAGCGCGGCCAGCAGCACTGCCGCCAACGCGAGGCCGATTGCCAGGCGTGGCGCTTGCCGACCCGCACCGGGCAGCGGCAGTGACCACCCCGGCAGAGGGCCACATGCCTGCCGTTCCTTCATGACGGCGGTGGCCGGCAGGCTGTCCGGCCACGCCGGCGGTACGCTGCCGATCCATTGCACGGCCTGCACGCCGGCCTGTCGCAGGCGCACGGCCAGCGCCTGCATGACTGCACACGCATCACGTCCGCCATACCACTGGACGAACCCCCGATCGCGCCCGCTTCGCACCAGCAGGTGCTCGCCGCTGACCTGCAGCGTGGCCTGTCCGTCCTGCCAGGGCAGCAGCAGGGGCGTCGGATGGAGTGCCTGCAGCTGCAGTCCGCACGAAGCCAGCAACTGCTGCGCCTGCAGGACCGCCTGCTGGCCGAGCCAGGCCACCGGAACCGTGCCGTCAGCCGCCTGCGCACCGTGGGCCAGCGCGACGTCCTGCAGGTCATCCAGCAACATCGCCTCCACCTCACCCTGCAACGCCAACTGCAGGCGGCGCCCGGACAACGGTGGCAGCTGCAGTTCCAGCAGGATCAGGTCGCTCGGATCGAGGCAGGCATGCACCGCAGCCCGCGGATGCCGCAGACCCAGCGCCGCCAGCGTGGCGCAACCGTGGGCCAGCACCTCGCCCTTGTGCAGCTGCGCCCAGTCCACCGCGCTGTCGGCGTGCAGACCCTCAAGCGTCGGCAGGCGCACCCGAAGCTGCCCGTTCATGCGCCGATCCTCGTCCACACGCGTTGCACACGCACGCCATCGTCGCGGTACTCGCGCCAGAGCAGCGCGCGGAAATCAACCGCGCTGCCGTCAGCCTGCACCCGGCCGACAGCCAGGAACCACTCGCTATGGATACCCAAGGGAAGTACCGCCATCTGTTCGTTGCTCAGTTGGAGTCGGTTGGCGATGTCGCCGCGATTGAGCAGCCAATGGCCAGCGTCGCGCTCACCGAGCAGCGCCTGCAGGCGTGCCGGCTCGACCGCAGGCGTCACCGCCTGCAGAACGCGCAGGTCGCTGGTGTTGGCGTTGACCAGGGTCTGTGCCGGCAACACCACGGTGCGTCGCGCCAGCGCCTGCAATGCCACCGGATCGGCGCCCGGCAGCGCCTGTTCGATCAGTGATTCGCGCGGCAGCGGTGCCTGCGCCTGCATGTCGCCATCGCGCATGCGCGCCTGGATGTGGTCCGCGGCGGATGCGCAGGCGCCCTGGCCCAGCCCCTGCCCGGCACACAACGCGATGAACGCGCGCCGCGCCTCGGGGTCCGGCCTGCCATGCGCAAGCAGATTGCGCAGGTTGAACATCGACTGCGCATCGACCAGCTGCAGCTGCACCGGCAACGGCGCCTGCAGCTCCAATGGGCGCGCCCAGCGCCCGCTGCGCACCGTGGTCAGCTGTTCCTTTGCATCCTCACGCAGCTGCTGCGCCGCACGTTCCAGCGTTGCGTCCACGGCCATGCGTACCTGTGCGCGCAGCTGGTCACCACGCAGCCCGCGCAGCTGGGCCGACTGCCGGGTGAGCAGTGCAGTGGCAATCACTGCCACCAGTGCCACCACCAGCAGGGCGACGATCACCGCCATGCCACGTTGACGGACACTCGAAACAGACCGCATCCGGGCTGACATCGGCCTGCCTCACAGCTGCCACGAGCCGATGTCCGCGTTCCCGGCGTCGCCACCGGGCTTGCTGTCCGCACCCAGCGAGAACACATCGATGTCGCCATGTGTGCCAGGCACCTGATATTGGTACGGATGGCCCCACGGGTCGTTCGGCAGGCGATCCAGATAGGGCGTGACCGGCATCGCGCCACTGCCCTGCGGCGGCTTCACCAGCGCCTGCAGGCCCTGCTCGGCGCTGGGATAGCGACCATTGTCCAGCTTGAACAACTTCAGCGCCTGCATCAGCGCCGCGATGTCCTGGCGCGCCGCCACCACGCGCGCCTGGTCGGGACGGTCCATCAAGCGCGGCACGATCAATGCCGCGAGAATGCCGATGATCACCACCACCACCATGATCTCGATCAGGCTGAAACCCTGCTGCCGAGCCCTGCGACCACCCACCTGCCTTGCCATTGTTCCGCCCTCGTCATCCTGGAAGAGACCGCTGCGCCATGGTCAGCGGTGCATGTGTCAGTACGATAAACATCCGCCGGCAATTCGCTGCGCATGTGCCTGCGCAGGCGCCGGCGCAGCCGGTACGCGTGCCGCCTCGAGCAGGTGTGGCGGCACACTGGACAGCGTTTCGTCGATGCAGCCGCGCAGCAGCGGAAGCGCGCACGCCTGCAACAGGCGCACGCACTGCATCGGCGACCACGCGGTGCCATGGTCGAGGCCGATGAACGTGCGGTAGGCCTGGTGATAGCGCAGATCGTCGTACACGCGCTGCGCACTGTTGAGATCACGCACGACCACCAGCAGGGCCGCACGTTGCAGCAGCCGCGCATCGCCTGCGTCAAGCGGCAGCGCGTTCATGGCTGCTTCGGACCACGGCCGCAGCTGCAGATCAAGGGCGCGCCGCAGCGCCGCCAATGGATGCGCGCTGCTGTCCAGTGCCGCCCAGCGCGCCGCATCGGCCCAGGCATCACTGGACAGCACCCAGACCCACGAGTGCCCGTAGCGTTGCACATTCAAGGGCGTGTGCCGCGCCTGCTCCAGCGACCGGCTCAGGTGGCGATCCAGCTCCAGCATGCTGATCCTGCGACTGTCTGCCATCTGCGTCGCCCGTGCTCCGCGACGCGTGGTGCGTCGTACTCTGGAGAAGACGTCAGCAAGGCAGGTGAAGCGACAGCGCGAATGCCGCTCTGTGCGCTGGGTGGTGCTTCATCGGCAACGTCATCGCAGCGTCATCCGCCTGCAGGCTTCGCGCAGCAGGCGCGGTGCGTCACCCCCGCAGCGGCGGGCCAGTACCGCCACGTCGCTGCGCGCGGCGAACGCGACCAGCGCGTCGGTCATGTCCACGTCATCGCACCACGACGCCATCGCAATGCGCACCGCGGGCAGCTGCCAGCCGTCCATCACCCCGCGGGTGCCCGCCACGAACCAGTGCCACAGCCGGTGGTGCAGCACCTGCTCGTGCAGCTGCGCGAGATCCTTGATGCCATGCATGTCCATCAGCAGCAGTGCGCGTGCCAGCGCCGCAGGCGGCAACACACCGGTTTCAGCCAGCGGCAGCACCTGCTGCTGCAGGCGCAACAGCATCGCCAGCGGGTGCGACTGCGGATCGAAGTCCAGCAGCACGGCCTGTTGCTGCCACTGTGCGTCCGATACCACGCATACCCATGGCGAGCCGTAGCGGTGCACCATCAACGGCCGTCGCTGGGTGGTTTCCAGCAACGCCGACAGATTGCGGCGCAGATCCAGCACACCGATGGTCTCGTTGCGCATCCTTGGCGTCTCCTTGCTTGCAACAGCCCTGCGCGGCGCGCACGGCCAGCGTCTTCACCTAACCAAGGACGGCAATGCCACCTGGAAAGCGACGCAGATCCAGCGACATCGTCAGTCGCAGCTGCTCCAGCGCCGCATCCGGATCATCGATGCGGAAGCGGCCGCTGACCGGGGCGCGCGCCAATGCCGATTCACCCAGCAGCACCTTGCCGCGGCGGTAGCGGTTGATCTCCTCCACCACCTCGCGCAGCGGCGCCCGGCGGAACACCAGCATGCCTTCGGTCCAGGCACTCACTTCCGAGGCCACGGCTTCGGCCACCACGCCACTGAGGCGCTCGTCGTACCGGGTCTGCTGGCCCGCCTGCAGCTGCAGGCGGCCCTGCGGGTGCTCGATCCGGGCGCTGCCCTGCAGGCAGGTCACCCGTACCTGGCCGTGGGTGTTGCGCACGTCCAGGCGCACCGCCCCTTCATCGGCAATCACGCAGCCCGCCCCTGCGAACAGGGCCAGGCGCAGGCCGGCCCGGGTCTCGATCGCGGCCTGGCCCTGCACCAGCTCGAAGCCTTCGCCCTCCGTGTCCGCACGGCGGCGCAGGCTGCTCTGCGTATCCAGCTCGATCTTCAGCTGTGGCGAAGGTGCGATCTGCAGCCGTTCACCGGTACCGGTGTGGAAATCGGCCGTCATCGCCGTCACCGAGGGCCACAGCCCCAGCGGCGGACGGATCGCCGCCACCACTGCCAGGCTGGCCGGGGCGGCAATCGCGGCGCCCAGGAAGGCACGCCGGCTCCAGCGCTGGGTCGGCGTCGGCGCGACCGGTTGGCGTGCGGCGGCAGGCAGCTGCTCGCCGGCCAGGCGTACCTGCTCCCATTGCCGGCGCGCACGGCCGAATGCTTCGCGATGACGGGGATCAGCCTCGCACCACGCGCGGAAGCTGCGCCCGTCGGCCGCGGTAGCCTCGCCCGAGGTCAGCCGCACCAGCCACGCGTGCGCCTGGCGCTCGACGGCATCCAGCGGGCGTTGCGGGTGATCGTCAGGATCCATGGGGGCTCATGCCGCACCCGCACGCTGCGGGGTTCTGCTCGGCGTCAAAGTGTAGACGGATGCCGCCGCTCAGAACCGCACCTGGCGCCCCTGCCCGCTGCGCTCGGCCAGGTAGTCCTGGGCCGCCTTCAGCTCACGCTGCACCAGCCGCAGCGACACGCCGAGGTGATCGGCGACGTCACGCTGCTGCAGGCCATCGACGCGGATTGCCAGCAGGATGCGGCGACGCCGCTCGGGCATGCGCTGCAGCAGGCCCACCATGTCCTCCAGCGCGAAGTCCAGTTCGGCCGCCTGCGCCGGCCCCGGTGCCGGGTCGGCCATGTCCATCAGCGTCTCCACCTCTTCCAGGCTCAGCAGGCGATGGTCGGCACGTTGGCGGTCGATCACGGTATTCATCGCCATGCGCAGCAGGTAGGCCGCAGGGTTCTGCACGGCGTCCAGGCGGTCACGGCGCGCACTCAGGCGCATCCAGGTGTCCTGCAGCGCGTCACCGGCCAGCTCCTCCGATCCCAGCTTGCGCACCAACCGGCGCTTCAGCTCGTCGTAGGCCCCCAGAAGGTGGTCCATCAGGTCAACTGCGCCAGCCGTACCGTTGCTCATGTTCGAATCCTTGAAGTCATGGAAGGGGCGCGCGCCCGCCACAGTCGTGGTCGGTACCGGAAGGACGGATCTGCAGGGTCACCGGCTGCGCCAGCGCGGCGGCCTCGGTCGCCAGCACCAGGCCCTGCAGCGCCTGCAGCAGGCGTGCATCGCGGCGGGCACTACCACTGCCGGACAGCAGCTCGGGCTCGCTCACCCGGCCCGCGCCGTCGATGCGGAAGCGCAGCGTCGCGGCGTAGCGGCCGGGCGCGATCTCCGGGTCGTCACAGAACGCCGCACGCAGCCGCTGCTGCAGCCCGCCATAGCGACGCCGACGTTCGGCCTCGGGAAGTTCGGCACCAACACGGGGTTCGGCGGCCGAGGACGTGCCCCGGCGCAGCACCACGCGCTGCGCGCCGATCACCTCGACCTCGATGCCGGAGTCCTGCAACAGCACCTGCAAGGCAGGCAGCGGCTCCAGGCTGGCGCGCAGCGCATGGCTGCTGCGGCCCGCGGCCAGGTCGCCCGGGTACATCACCGACCACCCACTGATGACGCTGAAGCGCTCGACCGCCTGTTCCAGCGGTTGCGCAGGGATGTCGTAGGCATGAACTCCGTCCTGCCCGGCAGCGGCAAAGGACAGCAGCAGCCACGCGACGATGGCCACCTTCCAAGTTCTGACCGCATGGTGTCCATTCAGCCCCCTGACGTAGAACACATGACCCTCGGCAGCGACAGCAGCTGCAGTGGACGCGCACCACGACCGGAACCCCGGCCCGCGCGCGACCCGCAAGCGGGCTCAAACCGTAGCGGGGCCACATGTCATTGCGATGACCGCCGCCTACGGCCGACGTGAAGCCAGTCACCCATCAGGAATCAATAAATCGAACAGACCACCTCATCCACGCCTGGGGTCAGAGCCCGTTGCGAAGCAACGGGCTCCGACCCCGTGCCGGCCCAAACGTGTCGACCAAGGTCGACACCCACCAAGAGCAGTTCATGCCGTTCCGGCAGATTGCGGGGAACTGTCGAAGGCGGGGTGGGTCTGGTTGCAGGGGTGTCCGCGGCATGGATGCCGCGGCCAAGCCCCCATGGAAGGGTCTACGGCGTCCCCTGCAACCGGACCCACCCCGCCATCCAACGGAATGCACGCTGTTGCTTCGGCTGTTGCTTCTGGGGTTGCCGGCCAGCGGCCGGCACTACCTGCGGGTGCCGGGCGCCACCCGGGCGGAAACCCCCGCCCTTCACAGCGGCAGCTGGGTCGTCTGCTTGATCCGCTGCATCGGAATCTCGGTCTTGGTGTTCTGCACCCCGGCGATCCGGTTCAGGTGCTGCATCTGGAACTGCCGGTAGGCATCAAGGTCGGCCACCGCCACCCGCAGCAGGAAATCGCAGTCACCGGCCATCAGATGGCATTCAAGCACTTCCGGGAACGACTTGATGCTGTTGATGAAGTGATTGGTGGTGTCCTCGTCCTGCCCGCGCAGCCACACGCGGACGAATACCGTGAAGCCACGGCCCACCTTGGCCTCGTTCAACAAGGCCACGTAGCGGTCGATGTAGCCGCCTTCCTCCAGCAGCCGCACCCGACGCAGGCAGGCCGACGGCGACAGCCCGACCAGCCGGGCAAGCTCCAGGTTCTGCAGGCGGCCGTCGCGCTGCAGGGCGTCGAGGATACGCCGATCGAGGTTGTCGAGCTGATACTGCATGGGATTTCGCCCTTGTCACTTTTGGCCGCATGAAATATCAATCATCCAGAATCCAGTGGCATCAACGCAACCCAATTTCGCGATCGGACCGCTAGCATGGGCCACCCCCACCTCGTTGTGCCGTTCCATGGACGCCCGTACCACCCTCCCCCTGCCCGACACCTGCGATACCGCGCCGCGTGCCGAATTCCTGCGCGGCCTGCGCGCCGCCGTGCCGGTGATGATCGGTTTCATTCCCTTCGCCCTGGTGCTCGGCGCGCAGGCCGCCCAGAAAGGCCTGAGCGTACTGGAAGTGCCACTGATGACGGGCCTCAACTTCGCTGGCGGCTCGGAGTTCGCCGCCGTCGAACTGTGGACCTCGCCACCGCACATCGCACTGATCGTGGCGATCACCGCACTGGTCAACAGCCGCCATCTGCTGATGGGCGCCAGCCTGGCCCCACTGCTGCAGCACCTGCCGCGCCGCCGGGTGCTGCCGGCCCTGTTCTTCATGTGCGACGAAAGCTGGGCGATGGGCGTGGCCGATGCGCGCCGCCGTGCGCTCGGCTTCAGCCTGGCCTATTACCTGGGCGTCTCCGCGGGCCTCTACACCGTCTGGGTGGCCTGCACCGCGCTGGGTGCGATCGTCGGGCCGCTGCTGGGCGACATCCACGCCTACGGCTTCGACATGGCCTTCCCCGCCGTGTTCCTGGTGCTGCTGCGCGGCATGTGGCAGGGCATGAAGGCCGCGCGCCCGTGGCTGGTCAGCCTGGTCGTGGCCGCCGGCACCTATCTGCTGATCCCGGGTGCGTGGTACGTGGCCAGCGGCGCATTGGCCGGCCTGGCCGCCGCCTGGCTGCTGGCGGAGGACGCAGCATGATCTTCAACGGCCTGATCCACTGGTCCTCGGTGCTGACCATCGTGCTGATGGCCGCCGCCACCTACCTGACCCGCATCGTCGGCTTCCTCGCGCTGCGCAACCGCACGCTGGGCAAGCGCGCGGTGACGGTGATGGAAGCCGCGCCGGGCTGCGTGTTGATCTCGGTGATCGCTCCGGATTTCGTCGCCGACAAGCCCGCCGACCTGGCCGCGCTGGCGATCACCCTGCTGGCCGCCACGCGGCTGTCGATGCTGCCGACGGTGCTGATCGGCGTGGCCTCGGCCGGGCTGCTGCGCTACCTGATGGGCTGACTGCGGTGCGCCGGGCAAAGGCCCGGCGCTGGCCAGTCATCGCAGCACCGCCTGTACGCGCGCTGCCGTCAGGCGCTGCTGCTGGCCGCAAGCAGGCACAGGCTGCGCGGCGGCAGGGTCCAGGCACCTGCTTCATCCGGCTCCAACGGCGTTTCGTCGGTCTGCAGCAGTACGCGCCGGAACGACAAGGCTTCATCCGACACACTGAACCGCTGCGGCTGGTCTCCGGCGTTCAACAGCAGGGCCAGGCTGACATGCCGCCCGGGCTCGCGCAGGCCGCTGTCCGGGCTGCGGCCGTCCAGCACGATCAGCAGCGCACGCAGCCCTGCGTCATGCCAGTCCGCTTCCTCCATGCTGCGGCCGTCAGGATGCCGCCAGTCGATATCGCGCAGGCCCAGCGCTTCATCGTATTCGCCGCGCAGGAACCGGTTCCTGCGCAGCAGGCCATAGCGTCGGCGCAGCGACAGCGCCCGGCGTACGAACGCCACCTGCGCCTGTGCAGCCGGCGATGCCGCACGCTCCCAGTCGATCCAGCTCAGCGGGTTGTCCTGGCAGTAGGCGTTGTTGTTGCCCTGCTGCGAATGGCCGAACTCATCGCCGGCCAGCAGCATCGGCGTGCCCTGCGCGAACAGCAGCGTGGCCAGCAGGTTGCGCATCTGCCGCGCACGCAACGAGAGGATCGCCGCATCATCGGTGTCGCCCTCCACACCGTGGTTGCTGGAGAGGTTGTGCGAGTGGCCATCGCGGTTGTCTTCGCCGTTGGCCTCGTTGTGGCGATCGTTGTAGCTCACCAGATCGTGCAGGGTGAACCCATCGTGCGCCGTCACCAGGTTGATGCTGGCCGAGGGCCGCCTGCCATGATGTTCGAACAGGTCGGCCGAGCCGGTGAAGCGCGTGGCGAATTCCGGCAACTGGCCGCCATCGCCGCGCCAGAGCGCGCGCACCGTATCGCGGAAGCGGTCGTTCCATTCCGCCCAGCCCGGCGGGAACTGGCCCAGTTGATAGCCGCCCGGGCCGATGTCCCATGGCTCGGCAATCAGCTTCACCTGGCTCAGGATCGGGTCCTGGCGTACCGCATCAAGGAAACTGCCCGAGGCATCGAAGCCATGCCGCTCGCGGCCAAGGATGGTGGCCAGGTCGAAACGGAACCCATCCACCCGCATCTCGGTCACCCAGTAGCGCAGCGAGTCCATCACCATGCGCAGCGCGCCGGCATTGGTCAGGTCGAACGTGTTGCCGGTGCCGGTATCGTTGATGTAATAGCGGCGATCATCGGCCAGGCGGTAGTAGCTGGCATTGTCGATGCCCTTGAAGGACAGCGTAGGGCCCAGCTCATTGCCTTCGGCGGTGTGGTTGTAGACCACGTCCAGGATCACTTCGATGCCGGCACTGTGCAGCCGCGCGACCATCTGCTTGAACTCGGCCACGGTGCCCAGCGACAGGTAGCGTGGCTGCGGCGCGAAGAAGCCGATGGTGTTGTACCCCCAGTAGTTGCGCAGCCCGCGCTCGAGCAGCTGCTGGTCATCCACGTAGGCATGCACCGGCAGCAGCTCGATGGCGGTCACCCCCAGATGGCTGAGGTGGTCGACCACCGCGTCGTGGCGCAGGGCAGAGAAAGTGCCGCGCTCGGCCTGCGGAACATCGGGGTGCTGCATGGTCAGTCCGCGCACGTGCGCTTCGTAGATCACGGTCCGGTCCCAGGGCGTTGCGGGTGCACGTTCGACACCCCAGCTGAAGGCCGGATCGATCACCGCGCAGCGTGGCATGTAGCTGGCGCTGTCGCGGCGGTCGAAACTGAGATCGCCATCGCGGTGGCCCAGGGTGTAGCCGAACAGGTGCGGCGCCCACTTCAGCTCGCCGACGATCTGCTTGGCGTAGGGGTCCAGCAACAGTTTGTTGGGATTGAAGCGATGCCCCTCCTCCGGCGCATACGGGCCGTGCACCCGATAGCCATAGCGTTGCCCGGGCCGCACGTCCGGCAGGTAGCCGTGCCAGATCTCGTTGGTGTACTCAGGCAGGACGATGCGCTCGACTTCACGGTTGCGCGCGTCGAACAGGCACAGCTCCACCCGGGTGGCATGCCGCGAGTACAGCGCAAAGTTCACGCCCAGCCCGTCCCACGTCGCGCCCAGCGGGAACGGCCGGCCTTCGCGCACGCGCGAGGTCTGCGTCCACTTACGGCTGGCCATCGGTGCCCTCCTCGCCGCGCGCCGCGGCAATCTCGGCCTCCACCAGGCGCTCGGCCATGTGCCAGTGCCGCTGCTGCTGATCGTCCGGGCGCCCCTCCGCTTCCCAGATCTGGTGGGCCAATGCCTCAATCCGCTGCCGTCGTTCCCTGCTGTCCATCCCTACCTGTCTCCTCGTTGATCCATATCGCCAGCGGGCTGCCAGCCAGAAGCCTGCCCACGTCCGCGGTTGCGTTGAAATGTTCGATGCGCCCGTCCAGGAGGTTGCGCATGGGGCCTGTCGGCACACCGTGCAGTGCTACGCCGGTGCCGACGTCGTGCGCGGCGTGCAGGCTGGGCCCAGGCACGGCGGCGGGCGAACCCCGGCGCACGATCACCAGCAGCACCTGCGCCTGATGCCTGCGCGTGAACGCCAGCCACGGCGAGCGCGCAGGCGCGGACAGCGGCTGCAGCTGGCCATGCAGGAACAGGTGCGGGTGCCTGCGGCGGCACTCCAGCAATTGCCGCAGCAGGAATGCCTTGATGCCACCGTCCCGCCAGTCTTCCAGCAGCGCGGGCCACCCGCGCGTATCGCGCAGCCACGCCTGCCGCGTTGGATAGTCCACGGCACGCCGGTTGTCCGGGTCCACCAGGCTCAGGTCCCAGCCTTCCCCACCCTGGTAGAGGTCGGGCACGCCGGGCAGGCAGTGCTGCAGGCACAGCTGCGCCAGGCCGTTGCAGGCGCCGGCCGGCGCGATGCGCGCCACGAACGTCGCCAGCGCCTCGCGCACCGGCTGCAAGGGCGCTGCGTCCAGCAGCGCGTGCAGCCACTGCGCGGCGGCCTCCTCCACGGCCACATCCGGGTCTGACCAGCTGCTGACCCGCTTGCCCTCGCGCAATGCCTTGGTCAGCCATTGCACCATCCTCGAGGCGAAGTCGGCGCCAGGGGCACCGTGCATCGGCCATGCGGCCACGAGCGCCTGCCACAGTGCGTAGGCCTCGGCACCCGGCAATGGCATCGGCGCGCCGGCGCGGGTCAACATCCGGTTCCAGCGCCGCACAGCGTCCCGCCATTCGAACGTGCAGGTACTGAGAACCGCCAGCCTTGCCCGGCTGTCGGCGCCGCGCTTGTGATCGTGGGTCGCAAGCGCAAGCAACGCCCTGGGATGGCGACGCAGGCGCGCGGCGGCGTGTTCCAGCAGCGCGCGCCCCTCCATGCCCAGCCGCTGCGGATCACTGCCGACGTCGTTGCGCGAGAGCAGCCTGAAATAGCGATAGAACCCGGTGTCTTCCACCGACTTGGCATTCAACGGCGCGGCCAGTTGACCGAAACGCGCACGCAGCACGCGCTCGGCCTGCGCCTCGCCGGCAAGCGCTGCCAGCAACAGGTCCAGCGCCGCGCGTGCGGCACCGTCCAGTGCCTGGCGCGCTGCGGCGGAAGCGTCCGCCAGCGCCTTTAGTTCACCCGCCCCCTGCAGCGAATAGGGCCGGTAGGTGCGGTAATGCCCCAGCACGGAAGCCAATGCGCGGGCCAGCGCAGCCACTCCGATATCGGCTTCGGCCATCCGCGGCTGCAGGACCTGCTGCGCGCTGCGCAGCAGCCGCTGGAAGTCGGCATGAAGGCCCTGGCGCAGCAACATGGCGCGGGCGTCCTGCTGGATCCGGTCGAAGCTGCGCGGGTCACCGCCCAGCGCCTGCCACGTGCGCGAGAGCGCGGGTGCAGCCGCCGGATCGTGCAACCAGGCACCGGCCTGGTCCATGAAGTCATAGCCGGTGGTGCCGTCGCAGGCCCAGCCGTCGGGCAGCTGCTCGCCCTCGGCCAGTATCTTCTCCACATGCAGGCTGACGGTCTGCGGGTCACGACCGCCGGCCGCGCAGGCGGCGTCGAGCGATTCACGCAGGCGCTGCAGGTACGCGCCCGGGCAGGACAGGCCATCCACGTGGTCGATGCGCAGGCCGTCCACCCATCCCTCGCGTACCAGCCGCAGCGGCAGCGCATGCACTGCCTCGAACACATCCTCGCGCTCCACCCGCAGCGCGGCCAGTTCGTTGATATCGAAAAAGCGCCGGTAGTTCACCTGATCGCCGGCCGTGCGCCACCAGGCCAGACGGTAGTGCTGCCGCTGCAGCAGCGTGTGCAACCGTTCAACGCTGCGGTTGCAGCGTTCGGCCCACGCCGGCCACTGCGCGGGTTCCAGCGGATGGCTGCGCGGCGACAACGGCAATGCCAGGCCATGGTGGCGCAGCACGGGCCGCGCGTTGTCCACCACCACGCGCACCACGCCGTCGCGTACCGCGTCGTGCAACGGCCGGTCCAGTACCGGCAGCCAGAGCCGGCCCTCGCAGCCCGGCGCCTCCCAGTCGATGTCAAACCATGCTGCGTGCGGGCTTCGAGGCCCGTGCATCAGCACATCGCTCCACCACTGGCTGTGCGGGGACGCCGCCAGATGGTTGGGCACGATGTCCAGGATCAGGCCCATGCCGTGCGCGCGCGTCACTTCCGCCAGCTGCCGGAAGCCCGCTTCACCGCCCAGTTCCGGATTGATGCGAGCCGGGTCGATGCCATCGTAGCCATGCGTCGACCCGGGCACCGCCGCAGCGATCGGTGACAGGTAAAGGTGGCTGACGCCCAGCGCGGCGTAGTACGGCACCTGCGCGGCAGCCGCCCCGAGGTCGAAGCCTGCGTGCAGCTGCAGGCGCGCGGTGGCACGCAACCCCGTCATTGCCCGGCCCTGCGGCGCGTGACGCTCAGGCGCGCCACGCGCGCATCGGCCGCGTCAGCATCCCACGTCGGCGGCAGGCGGCGGCGCCAGTTGGGATGGCCGCCGACGGTGCCTGGCAGGTTCACCTGTGCGCGACCGCCCAGCGCGTCTTCCAGCGGCAGCAACGCCAGCCGGGACGCCGCGTGGGCGACCAGAGACAACGCCCTGGCGTCCAGCGGCGCGCCCTCGCCGCCAACCACCGCAGACAGTGCCTGCGCGTCGCTGGCACGCGCGCGCAGTGCCGCTGGCAGATCCGCCAGCTCACCCAGGCGTGCGCGCCAGCGCAGGTCACGCCCGCGCAGCCAACCGGCCAGCGGTGGCAGGTCATGGGTGGAGGGCATGGCCACTGCATCGCGGCGCCACTGCGGCGCCGGCAGGAAGCGCGCGCCGTTGCGGGCGAACGGCAGCACCTCGATGCCCAGAATGCCCCGGGCTGCCAGCCGCTGGCGCATGCCCGGCGGAACCACGCCCAGGTCTTCGCCGATCAGCACGCAGCGATGCCGCCAGGACTCCAGCACCAGCAGGTTGATCAGATCATCGAAAGGATAGCGCAGGTACACGCCCTGCCCGGCGCCCGCGCCACGGGGCAACACCCACAGCCGCAGCAGGCCCAGGATGTGATCGATGCGCAGGCCTCCGCGGCCGGCCATCACGGCGCGCAGCACGCGAAGGTAGGGTGCGAAGCCCTCGCGCTGCAACGCCATCGGTGACCAGCTGGTGATGCCCCAGGCCTGGCCGAGCGGATTGAACGCGTCCGGCGGCGCCCCCAGCTCAAGTCCCTGCAGCAGATCAGCACCCCCGGTGCGTGCCTCCACGCCCTGCGGCGCGCAGCCCACGGCCAGGTCGGCAATCAACCCGATCGAAGCGCCCTCGTCGCGCAGCGTGGCGTGTACCTGCGCCCAGCCCTGCTGTGCCAACCACTGCGCAAACGCATGGTCGTCCGCGCTGCCGGTGAACCGGTCGGCGGCATGCTGGCAATAGTGCCGCAGCGGATCGCCCTGCATGGCACGCCAGGTTTCGATCTGCGCGTGCTGCGACGGTGCCTGCGCTGCAATCCATTGGCGAACCTGCCGTATCCAGCGCCACTTCACTGCCGCCGAGTGCGGCCAGTCGATGCGACGTGCGGCAGTCCCCGCTTCCACCGCCGCCGCCAGCGCCTCGTCCCCGCCCAGCACGCTGTTGGCGGCATCGGGCAATACCTGCGGCAGGGAGACCTGCAGCGGGTCGAGCCAGCGCCGGTCGCTGGGCGAATAGGGGCTGTAGCCTGGGCCCGGTGGCATGCCCGCGTGCAGCGGGCTCAACGCCAGTGCGTCGCCGCTGTGCCGGTGCAGCAGCTCGCTCCATCGTGCACAGCCGGCACTGTCACCGATGCCGGCATCACCGGGCGCGCGCAGGCTGTAGACCTGCGCCGACAGGCCCCAGCCGCGCAGCGTGCCCCGCGGCCACCAGGCACGCTGTGGCGCCACCGCAACCGCCTGTTGCTGGTCGCCCCGGCGCCACTGCCAGTAGCCCGGCTGGTCCGGCACGCGCCAGCGGCCCTGCGCATCGGCACGGGCGGGCAACGCTGCGCCCTGCTCATCCACCCAGCACGCTGCACCGGCTGCCTCCGGCATCACCAGCAGCTGTCCGCAGCAGGCCGTGCGCAGGCCAGCGTGCTCGGGCACCGCCTCGCACTGCAGCCCCTCCAGCACGGCGCGCAGCACGTCCGGTGCGACCTCGCGCGCGGCACCGGCCACGTCGGTCCAGCGGACCAGCAGGCCCGCACGGCGGGCCGTCTCCCGCACCGCTGCATCCGTATTCATGCGGCGACCCAGCAGGCCAGCACGCCGCCGCCTGCCGGCAGCATCCCGGCAGCGTCCGGCCCCACGACGCACTCGCCGGCCGGCACCGCATGCGCCACCGGCACAGGGCCCACGTTGATCGCGATCCACCATTGGCCCGATGGCAACTGCCAGCCCGCCTGCACCGCGCCTTGGCCCAGCACGCGCGCGCCCAGCGACCGCGCCTGCAGCAGGCCCGGCTGCAGATAGCGCCTGCGCAGGCCGAGGAACTCACCCGTGCAGCGCAGCCAGTGCTGCGACCAGGGACCATCGCCGGGCGGCGGCGTGTACGACGCCTGCAGGGTCGCCGCATCGTTCGGGTCCGGAATACGCGCTCGCGCGGCGGCGTCGGCAAAGGCGCTGAAACCAGCGAACTCACGGCGACGCCCTTCGCGCACCGCCTCGTCCAGCGGCGGCGCGTAGTCGGTGAAGAACAGGAAGGGCGATTGCGCCTGCCACGGCTCGCCCATGAACAGCAGCGGGATCATCGGCGTCAGCAGGGTCAGCGCCAGCGCCGCGCGCAGCGGCGCAGGATCGGTCAGCATCGACAGGCGCTCGCCGAAAGCGCGGTTGCCCACCTGGTCATGGTTCTGCGCGAATACCACAAAACGCGCGGGCGACAGGTCGGCGCTGGGTTCGCCGCGGGGGTCGCCGCGCAGGTCCGGTTCACCCTGCCAGGCGAATCCCTCGGCCAGGCAGCGCGCCAGCAGTGCTTCGGCGCGACCGGCATAGGCCGCGTAATAGCCTTCCTGCTCGCCGGTCAGCATCACGTGCAGCGCATTGTGGAAGTCATCGTTCCACTGCCCCTGGTAGGCGCCGCGCAGCCACCGCGCCTGGTTGCGCTCGTTCTCCAGCACCAGGTGCGCGTGCGGGGCCACCGCACGTACCTCATCGGCCAGCTGCTGCAGGAAACGGTCATCGTCAATGGCGTGCACCGCGTCCAGGCGCAGGCCATCGAAGCCGTAGTCGCGCAACCACATCAGCGCGTTGTCGATGAAAAAGCGCCGCACCCAGGGCTGGCAGAAGTCGATGGCCTCGCCCCACGGCGTGCTGCGGTCGTCACGGAAGAACCCGCGCGCGTAGTCGCGCAGGTGGTTGCCCTGGGGTCCGAAGTGGTTGTAGACCACATCCAGCAGCACCGACAGCCCTGCATCGTGCGCCGCTTCGATGAAGGCCCTCAGCGCTGCCGGCCCGCCATAGGCATGGGCCGGCGCATACGGGAACACGCCGTCGTAGCCCCAGTTGCGCTGGCCGGGAAACTGCGCGACCGGCATCAGTTCAATGGCGGTGATGCCCAGCGCGGCCAGCATCGGCAGTTGCGCGGTCAACGCCGCGAAGCCGCCCCCGGCCTCGATATGCACCTCATAGATCACCAGGTCCTGCCAGGCATGCCCCTGCCAGGCAGGCCGTGCTGCCTCCGTATCCAGCACCACCGCGCTGTCGCCGTCGATGCCGTCCGGCTGCCAGCGCGAGGCCGGGTCGGGCACGTCCTGGCCAGAAGGCAGGCGGAACCGGTAGCGGTCGCCATGCGATGCCGGTACTCGCAGCCAGTGGCAGCCGTCCGGGTCGCGCTGCATCGGCCGCTGGGTGCCTTGCAGGCACAGCGCCATCGTCCTTGCGCCCGGTGCCCACACGCGGAACTCCACCCCGTCACCGGCCACCGGCCAAGCGCCCAGGCGCGGGGCCACTGTGGTCATGCATCAACCTGCAGGTAGAGCGTGGACAGCGGCGGCAGCGTGAGCCGCAGCGACTGCGCGTGGCCGTGCATCGGCCTCGGCTCGGTATGCACTGCGCCGAGGTTTCCCGCATTGCTGCCACCGTAATACGCGCTGTCGGTGTTGAGCCGTTCGCTCCAGCGCCCCGGTTGCGGCACCCCGACCCGGTAGCCGTCGCGACGCAGCGGGGTGAAGTTGCTCACCACCAGCAGGGTGCGGCCGCTGCCGGCAGGATCCCGGCGGATGAAGGCGTAGACGCTGTTGCGACTGTCGTCCGCCACGCTCCAGTCGAAGCCGCGTTCGTCGCGTTCGTCGCGATGCAACGCAGGTTCGGCGCGGAGCACGTTATTGAGGTCGCCCACCAGGCGCGACAGGCCCTGGCCCTCGTTGCTGGCCGCCCGTGCCCAGTCCAGTGCCGCATCGTGCGACCACTCATGGCCCTGGCCGAACTCGCCGCCCATGAACAGCAGTTTGCTGCCCGGGTGCGCCCACATGAAGCCGTAATACGCGCGCAGCTGGGCCAGCCGCTGTGCCGGCTCGCCCGCCATCTTGGCCAGCAGCGCGCCCTTGCCATGCACCACCTCGTCGTGGGACAGCGGCAGCACGAACCGTTCGGAGAAGGCGTAGACCAGGCCGAAGCTGATCTGGCTGTGGTGATGCGAACGATGGACCGGATCGCGGCCCAGGTACTGCAGGGTGTCGTGCATCCAGCCCATGTTCCACTTGTGGGTGAAGCCAAGCCCGCCCTCCTCCACCGGCGCTGTCACCCCCGGCCACGCGGTGGATTCCTCGGCGATCACCAGCACGTCCGGGAAGCGCTCCCGCAGCGTCTGGTTCATCCGCCGCAGGAAAGCGACCGCCTGCAGGTTCTCGCGCCCGCCCTGCTCGTTGGGTACCCACTCCCCCTCGGCACGGCTGTAATCCCGGTACAGCATCGACGCTACGGCGTCCACGCGCAGACCGTCGACATGGAAGCGCTCCACCCACTCCAACGCACTGCCGATCAGGTAGGCGGCCACTTCGTTGCGGCCGTAGTTGTAGATCAGCGTGTCCCAGTCGGCGTGCACCCCTTCGCGCGGGTCGGCATGCTCGTACAGCGCGGTGCCATCGAACCCGGCCAGGCCATGCGCATCGTTGGGGAAGTGCGCGCTCACCCAGTCCACGATCACTCCCACGCCGGCCTGGTGACAGCGGTCCACGAAGCGTGCGAAGGCCTGTGGCGTGCCATGGCGTGCCGTCGGCGCGTAGATCCCCAGCGGCTGATAGCCCCAGGAACCGCCGAAGGGATGCTCGCTCACCGGCAACAGCTCGATATGGGTGAAGCCAAGACCGGCCACGTACGGAATCAAACGGTCGGCCAGGGCATCCCAGTCCAGCGGCGCACCATCGTCGCTGCGCTGCCAGGAACCGGCATGCACTTCGTAGATCGACAGCGGCGCGCAGGTTCCGGCCAGGCGGCGGGCCGCCAACCAAGCATCATCGTGCCACTCCATTGGCCCAGCCGAAGGCACCCGCGATGCGGTCGCCGGTGGCAGCTCGGCCCAGCGCGCCATCGGATCGAACTTGTCGGGCATCACCCGGCCGTCGGCGCCGACGATGCGGAATTTGTAGCGGGCACCGGCCTGCACGCCCGGCAGGAACAGCTCCCACACGCCGGCGGTGTGACGCAGCCGCATCGGATGGCGTCGGCCGTCCCACCCGTTGAAATCGCCAACCACGGCGACCCGCTGGGCATTGGGCGCCCACACCGCGAAGCGCACGCCCGCAATGCCCTGCACCTGCATCGGCACCGCACCCAGCTGCCGCGCCGCATCGGCATCACCGGCATGGAACCGCTGCAGCAGGGCTTCGTCCAACAGTGGACCGAACGCATAGGCATCGTGCACCTGCTCCACGCCCTGTTCGAAATGCAGGGCAAGCAGCGGTATCGCCGCGTCACCGGCCGCGCCCTCGAACAGGCCGGGCAACGGGCCAGGGGACAGGTTCCAGCGCCGCCCATCGTCTGCAATCACCTCGACGCGCTGCGCATGCGGCACCAGCACGCGCAGCTGGCGTCCGCCTTCTGGCTGGCGATGCGGGCCCAGCCAGGCGAATGCATCGGCCGGGCGCGCGTGGACGAGGTCCTGCAGCGCCGGGGCGATACGCTGATCCAATCCCGTCTCCGTGATCGCTTCATCCTCCAGGGCGGCCAGATGCAGGCTGTCGTGGCTCATGCGGCCACCTGGCAGGTCTGCTGGTACAGGGCCAGATACGCGCGACCGGCCGCATCCCAGCCACCCGGCCGCAGCATGGCGGCGCGGCGCATGGCCTGCAGCAGGCCGGCCAGGCGGAAGGTGCGCATCGCCCGTTCCACGCAGCGGCGCAGGCCATCGGCATTGGCGCCGTGGAACAGGAATCCGGTCACGCCATCCTCGACGGTATCCACCAGCCCGCCGGTCGCGTGTGCGATGGGCAGGCAGCCGAAGCGCTGCGCGTACATCTGGCTCAGCCCGCAGGGTTCGAAGCGTGAAGGCATCAGCAGGAAGTCGGCGCCGGCAAACATCTGGCGGGCCAGCGCCTCTTCGAAGCCGATGAATGCGCCCACCCGTCCGGGGTAGCGCCGGGCCAGCGCCTGCACCTGCGCTTCCACCTGCGGCTCGCCGCCGCCGATGATGACCAGCTGGCCGCCGGCCGCCACGATCTGCGGTGCCACATCGCAGGTGATGTCCAGGCCTTTCTGGTGCACCAGGCGGGAGACCACCGCGAACAGCGGGCCGGTCGACGGCGCCAGCCCGAACGCCTTGCGCACCGCATGCGCGTTGGTGGCGCGCCCGGTCCATTCGCCGATGCCGAAATGGGCCTTGAGGTGGATGTCGCGGCGTGGATCCCAGCTGGCGTCGATGCCGTTGACGATGCCACTCAGGTGTCCGCCGGCCGCCCGGCGCGCCAACAGGTCATGCAGCCCGCAGCCGTCATCCGGGGCGGTGATCTGCTGCGCGTAGCGCAGGCTGACCGTGTTCAGCCGCGTGGCATTGGTGATGCCGCCCTGCAGGAACGACATCTGCCCGTGGAAGTGCAGTTCATCCAGGTGTTCGGCCGGCACGCCCAGCACCGGCGCAAGCGCGTAGGGAAACAGCCCCTGATAGGCCAGGTTGTGGATGGTCAGCAGGGTCGGCACGGCTGTCCGGTCCCAGCGTACGTAGGCGGCAGCCATGGCCACCGGCCAGTCATTCAGGTGCAGCAGCTGCGGCGCCCAGTCCAGCCCGGCGCGCCCGGCCGCAATCTCCGCAGCCGCATGCGAAAGCGTGGCGAAGCGGACCGCGTTGTCTTTCCACTCCTGTCCCTGCCCATCCACGTAGGGCGAGCCCTCGCGCTCGTACAGCCCAGGCGACAGCAGCACGTAGATAGGAAGGCCGTCGGCCTGCACCGCCATGCCGATCGTGCACGCGGGCAACCCGGCTCGGGCGCTGACCCGCCCCACCGGTCGCAGCTGTGGCAGGCGCTGCAGAACCTCCGGGTAGCCGGGCAGCAGCACGCGCGAATCACATGCACCGCGCACCGCACGCGGCAACGCCGCGGCCACATCGCCCAGTCCGCCGGCCTTGATGAAGTCGGCCATCTCGGTGGCGACGAACAGCACGCGCTGCACCAGTTCTGGGAGATCCAACGGTTGCGAGTGGCCGCGGCGAGTGCCGATCGGCACGGGCGTGAGCGGAGAGATCGCAACGGGTGAAGCGGACTGGGCGGCGCGGGCCATGGGGATGATCTCGGATGCTTCAGGCAGACAGACGCCAGCGGCGCCCGGACGGGCGCTTGTGCTGGGAAGGAAGTCGACGCAGGACGTGGGGGACGTCAGCGAGAGGCTCAGGACGACAATAGCCCTCCATGCGATCAATCAACCGTGAAGCCATGGCGATTTCTTTGTGACAAGGCGTCATGAGCTCAGTACACATGACAGGCGCCCGCCTCCTGCCCGTGTCTCTCATGTAGAGCCGAGCCCGCGCCCGGCTGCCGGCAATCCCGTTTGCCCCGTGAGCCGAGCATGGGCTCGGCTCTACAGAGATTCTTCCCGCGACACCCGGTCGCAGGCCATCGAGCGACGCGCTTGACCAATGTCAAACCGCCCGCCGCCGCGCGGGCGTATTTCTATGCAGGACCCGAACACGCCGGCACTGCCGGCATCCACAAGGACCCTGCGATGAGCTACACCCCCGACAACGCCCAGCTGCTGAACGCCATGCAGAACGTCATGGTGATCTCCACCACCGACCTGCAGGGCAACATCACCTACGCCAATGACCTGTTCTGCACGCTCACCGGCTTCGCCCGCGAGGAACTGATCGGCCAGCCGCACAGCATCGTGCGCCACCCGGACGTGCCCAAGGCCGTCTACAAGGACATGTGGGACACCATCAAGGCCGGCAAGACCTGGACCGGCATCGTGCCCAACCTTGGCAAAGGCGGCGTGCTCTACGTGGTCGACACCACCGTGCAGCCGCTGTTCGACGCCGACGGCAACATCACCTCGTACATCAGCATCCGCCGCGTGGTGAACGACCTGATGCAGAACTACGACCTGGTCGAGTTCAGCAAGGAAAAGTTCGACGACTTCTACGAGGCCGCGTGAACGCTGTCCCGACCAGTACGCCCTTCAGCCGCCTGCTGGTGGGTTTTGCGTCCGAGTCGGGCAACGCCCGCGTCCTGGCCCAGCGCCTGGGCGCGGGCCTGCAGCTGCACGGGCCGCAGGTACTCCCGTTCAACGACATCGACGTGGCCAGTCTCGGCCAAGGCGATGTGCTGCTGGCAATCTCCAGCTCATTCGGCGATGGCGAACCGCCGGCCAATGGCGAGCAGTTCTTCGAAACACTGCGCCAGACCCCGACGCTGCGCGGCCTGCGCTATGCGGTGTTCGGCCTTGGTGACACCGGCTACCCCAGCTTCTGCGGCTTCACCAAGGCGCTGGATGCTGCATTGAGCGAGCGCCAGGCCCAGCCGCTGCTGCATCGGGTGGACGCCGACCTGGGCTACGAGCAGTTCTTCCAGCAATGGCAGCCGGTGCTGGGCCAGGTGCTGGAGGGTGACCTCAGCGCTGGCCAGCACCTGCACCTGCAGGTCACCGCCTATGGCGAAGACAATGCCTTTGCCGCGCGCATCCTCGAACGCCGCCGCTTGAACAGCAGCGACCCGGCCGCGTGGCACCTGCAACTGGACATTGCCGGCAGTGGCATGGCCTATCGCGCGGGCGACACCCTGCACGTAGTACCCGGGAACGATCCTGCCCTGCTGCAGGCGTTGGCCACCTGGTACGGCGACACCGCCGCCGTGGCCGCCCTGCACGACCGCGAGCTGCGCCTGCTGAGCAAGGGCGTGCTGCGCGAACTGGCCCGGCTGGGCGGTAGTGAGGCACTGAAGGGCCTGCTGAAGGTCAGCCAGAAGCGCGAGCTGGACGCCTACCTGCACGGCCTGGACCTGCTGGACGTGCTGCAGGACCACGCCACGCCGGACAGCGTGCCGCTTGCCCGGCTGCGCGAACTGCTGTCACCGCGGCTGCCGCGCGCCTATTCGATCGCCTCGCACCCGTGCGACGACCAGCTGAGCCTGTGCCTGCGCGAAGTGCGCTACACCCTGCGCGGCCGCGAACGCTTCGGCACTGCCACCGGCAGCCTGCTGCATGGAGGCGACTATGCCCGTGTGTACTGCCGCTCCAACCCCGGCTTCCACCTGCCGGATACCGGCGAGGCACCGCTGCTGCTGGTCGGTACCGGTACCGGCATCGCACCCTTGATGGGCCTGCTGCAGGAACTGCAGGCCAACGCCTGCGAACGCGAAGTGCACCTGGTGTTCGGCGAGAAGCACCGCCAGCACGACTACCTGTACCGTGACCAGCTGCTGGACTGGCGTACGCGTGGCGTGCTGGCCGGCCTGCATACCGCGTTCTCGCGCGATGGCGCCGAAAAGATCTATGTGCAGCATGTGCTGCAGCAGCGCGGCGATGAAGTGCGCGATGTGCTGGCCCGCGGTGGGCATCTGTACCTGTGCGGCAACAAGCGCCACCTGGAAAGCGCGGTGCGCGAGGCCATCGATGCCATCGGCGGCGAAGGCCACTGGGACACGCTGCGCAATGAGGGCCGCACGCACTGTGAGCTGTACTGATCCGTTGATCCTGTAGAGCCGAGCCCACGCTCGGCTGCTGTTGGCGTTGTCGCGCAGAGCAGCCGAGCATGGGCTCGGCTCTACAGGTGCAGGTCAACCGTCGACCATGCGGCCATCCACCACGCGCGCCACCTGCTGGCCGAACATGGCCACATCCTGCGGGTCATGGCTGATCAACAGCAGCGGAATGCCGGTCCTGTCCAGCACGGTCTCCAGCTCCTGGCGCAGGTGCTGGCGCAGGTCATGGTCCAGCGCGGAAAACGGTTCATCCAGCAGCAGCGCCTGCGGCTGTGTCACCAGCGCGCGCGCCAGCGCGGTACGCTGGCGCTGTCCGCCGGAAATCTGTGATGGCAGCAGATCGCCCACCGTGTCGATGCGGAAGGCGTGCAACCACTGTTCCACCGCGTCGAAGCGCTGGCCGATCCGCGGATTCAGCCATCCCTTCTGCAGCCCGAACGCCACGTTCTGGCGCACGCTCAGGTGCGGGAACAACGCGTAATCCTGGAACACGTAGCCCAGCCGGCGGCGCTGCGGCGGCAGATTCACAGCGGTGGCCGCGTCGAACAGGGTCTGCCCCTGCAGGCGCACATGGCCCTGGCCCGGCCGCAGCAGCCCGGCCACCGCCTTCAGGGTCAGGCTCTTGCCGGCGCCGGAGGGTCCGAACAGCACCACCTGCCGCTGCGTGCACTGCAGCGATACGTCCAACACGAAATCCTGGCCGGCCGCCTGCAGGCGACGCTGCACCTGCAGGTCAAGCCACATCACGCAGCTCCCGGCGACGTCCGCCCACCAACCGCGCAGCCAGCAACAGGATCACGATGCACACCACCGAGGTCAGGATCACCAGCGCATTGGCCTTGCCGTCCTGACCGGCCTGCACCGCCTCGTAGATGGCGATCGACAACGTCTGCGTCCGGCCCGGAATGCTGCCGGCCACCATCAACGTCGCGCCGAATTCACCCATCGCGCGTGCAAACGCCAGCAACAGGCCGGCAAGAATGCCGCGCCAGGCCAGCGGCAGCGTGACGCGGAAGAACACCGCCGCTTCGGACACACCCAGCGTCCGCGCGGCCTGCTCCAGCTGTCCGTCCACTTCCTCGAACGCCGCGCGTGCCGGCTTGAACACCAGCGGCAGCGAAGCCACCGCCGCCGCAATCACCGCAGCCTGCCAGGTGAACACCAGGTTGATGCCGAACCACGACTGCAGCCACGCGCCGATCGGGCCGTTGCGACCGATCAGCACCAGCAGGTAATACCCCAGCACCGTTGGTGGCAGCACCATCGGCAGGGTCAACAGCGAATCCAGCAGCTCACGGCCGGGAAAGCGCCGACGCGCCAGCAGCGCGCCCAGCGCCACGCCCAGCACCAGGTTGATCGCGGTGGCCCAGCCGGCCACCTTCAGCGACAACCCCAATGCACTCCAGTCCAGATCCATGCGTCAGGGCTTGCCGAATCCGTGCCGGGCCAGGATCGCCTGGCCCTGCGCCGAACGCACAAAGGCGACAAACCGCTTGGCCTCTGCCGGCTGCGCGCTGGCCCTGGTCACCGCCAGCGGATAGGCGATGCGCCCGGACACCGGTACCACGAAGGCACGGCGTACCCGGTCCGGCATCGCCTGCGCGTCAGTGGCATAGACGAAGCCGGCATCCACTTCACCGCGCGCCACGTAATCCAGCGACTGGCGCACGTTCTGCGTGGTGATGATCCGGCCCTGCACCGACGGCCACAGGCCGGCCGCTTCCAGCGCGCCCTTGGCATATCGGCCGACCGGCACGCTGTCCGGGTTGCCCAGTGCGATGCGTTGCACGCCGGCACCGACCAGGTCCTTCAAGCTGCGCGGCGCGGCCCTGGCCTGCGGCGGCGCCACCACCCACAGCGCGTTCACCGCGAACACCGCGCGGCTGCCGGCCGCCAGCAGGTCCTGCTGCTGGGCCTGGTCCATGGTGGCTTCATCGGCCGACGCGAACACATCCACCGGCGCGCCGCGGCTGATCTGCTGCAGCAGTACGCCAGAGGCGGCGAAGTTGAAATCGACCTTGGTTCCCGGGTGCGTCTTCTCATAGGCCGCACCCAGTTCGCGGAAGCTCTCGGTCAGGCTCGACGCCGCCGACACCGTCAGGTCGGCCGCCCAGGCCGGTACCGTGGCCAGCAGGCCCAGCCACAACAATGCCGCTCGCTTCATGCCCAGCCCCCTGCCTGATCAGTCCAGTCCGGCGTCCCGGGCTACGGCCAGTTCCGCCAGCCGGTCCGGGTCCAGCAACAGCATCTCACGTTGGTTCACCGCAATCACACCGTCGTCGCTCAAGCGGCGCAGTACCCGGCTCACCGTCTCCGGCGCCATCCGCAGGTAGTTGGCGATCTCGGTGCGGGCCATGCTCAGGTTGAAACGGGTGGCGGAGAATCCGCGCCGGGCATAGCGCTCGGAAAGATCCAGCAGGAACGCCGCCATGCGCTCCTCGGTGCGATGGTTGGCGGCCAGCGTGGCGACCTTGCCGATCTCGGCGCTGAGCAGGCTGAACAGCCGCGCCTGCAACCCCGGCATGCGCGTGGCCAGCAGGCTCAATCGCGGAAACGAGATCCGGCACAGGTAGACGGTGTCCAGGGCCACGGCGTTGCAAGGGAAGCGCGCGCCGTGGATGGCATTGAGCCCGATCACCTCGCCCGGCAGGCTGAAACCCAGCACCTGCTCGTTGCCCTGGCTGTCATCGACGAACGTCTTGACCATGCCGGCACGCACCGCGGCGATCGAGTCGAATGGATCGCCGGCACGGAACAGGTAGTCGCCGGCCTGGAACGGGCCGACGTGGTCGACCAGCACATGCAATTCGCCCAGCGCGGTCTTGTCGTAGCCCTGCGACATGCAGGCGTCGGAGAACGCACAGGTGCTGCAGAAGTGCAGCGCGTCTCCGTCATCGGCTGCTGCCGGATTGGGCGTGGCCGGCCGGGACGCAGAGGGAGCGGAGGGGTTCAGAGGCATTGCAGCGAGGCAGGAACGAAGGCCCTCATCATACGACAGCGCACCGCCCGGCCCTGCGCAACGTGCACCTACTCTGGCGCGGGTTCGGAACGCCGCTGCGGGCCACGCTGCCGCATGCTGTCGCGCACGTCCACGTCGAACTGCAGCTGCAGCATGCTGTCGTCATCCAACGCGATACCGAAGCCCAGCCCATCCCGGCAGGGCAGCCTGCCCGCCAGCGACTCAACGGCCTGGCGAGGCAGTACCAACCGGCAGAATGTCCCGCCATCGAGCAGCACCGCCTGATCGCCGGCATGCAGCGACAGCGCCACGCCCCAGCCACCACTGCCACCAAAGCGCGTCAGGTTCTCCACTGATTCGCCGGCCAGCAATCCTGCCAGTTCTTCTTCATCCACGCGCAGGCGCATCGATTGCTGTTGCAGCTGGACCTTCATGCTGTGATGGACTCCCATTCCGACGGGGTATTGCAGTTGAGCAGCAACGCCTGATCCTCCGGCGCCAATGGCAGCCGGATTACGCCCAGGCGTTGCTGCAGGGCGCGCAGTGAACGACGCGCCGTCGGATCCTCAATCAGCTCCTGCAGCACGCGGCGGCAATGATCATCGATCCGCAACCGCATCGGCAACGGTTCATCGTCGAATACCGTGCAGTCACGCCCTTGATCGGCCTGCAGCCGCTGCAACAGCGCGGGTGTCACCCGCGGCGTATCGACCGGCACCACCCAGGCGGGGCCGTCTGGCATCTGCATCGCCACACTGTAGAGGCCGCCCAGCGGGCCGCAGCGTGCGACCCGGTCCGGGATGCCACCAAAAGCTGGGTAGTCGCCGCTCACCCATACCCTCCCGGCGCCGGCCTGCAGCAGCAGGCCGCGCATGTGTTCCAGCAGCGTGCGGCGG
Source organism: Stenotrophomonas maltophilia D457 (assembly GCF_000284595.1). Classification (GTDB taxonomy): domain Bacteria; phylum Pseudomonadota; class Gammaproteobacteria; order Xanthomonadales; family Xanthomonadaceae; genus Stenotrophomonas; species Stenotrophomonas muris. The sequence continues at coordinate 2,710,963 of NC_017671.1, forward strand.
TGCCAGGGCAGCAGCGCCTTGTCGCGGCCCATCCGGCTGGACAGGCCGCCGGCCAGCACGATGCCATCAATGGGGATGTTCGTGATCGTGCGCATGGTCATGGCCGGGTTCGCTGTCCGCATGGCACAGGCTGCAACCTTCGCTCCACTGGCTGTCGCCGTCCTCGTAATGCTCCTGCTTCCAGATCGGGCACTGGTGCTTGACCACCTCGATCAACTGCCGGCAGGCCCGGAACGCCTCGTCACGGTGCGGGCTGCCGGCGGCCACCACCACCGCCACATCACCGATGCCGAGCCGGCCCTTGGCATGCGCCACATACAGCTTCAGCTTCGGACCGAACGTGGCTTCGACCTCGGCGGCCAGGCGCTTGAATTCGTTCAGCACCAGCGGTTCGAACAGATCGTAGGTGATCCCGGTCACCCGCCGGCCCACGTTGACGTCGCGCACCTTGCCGATGAACACATCGATGCCGCCGAAGCCCGTATCGGAAACCGCCGCGATGCCCTCGGCCGGATCGATTGCCGCCTGCGCGCGGTCCACGACCTTGGCGATGATCGTCTCGCTCATCGCTCAGCCCCCGCTCACCGGCGGCAGGATCGCCACCCGGCCATCGTCGGGCAGCGCCTCGTGGTCGCGCAGCACGCGTTGCTGATCGGCGAATGCCGAGTAGTCCAGCAGGCCCGCGCGGAAACCCGGCCAACGCAGCGGCAGCAGCTCGCGCAGCGCCTGGCGCAGATCGGCCACGGTGCCACCGGCTACATCCACGGCGATCTCGCGGCTGGCATCCAGATCGGAAAACGCACCGAACAATTGCAGATTCACCTGTCTCATCACGGCTCCTGGCTCGCCAGCTGCACAGGGTCCTGATGACCCCAGCCCTGCACGCGCACTGGCGTGCCGGCAGGGGCGAGACCGCCCTCGCCGTCCAGCACCACCCAGGCGTTGGCCTGCAGCGTGGACATCAAACGGAACGACTCCTGCCCAGCCAGCACGCGCGCACTCAGGCGGCCCTGCGCGTCCACTTCCACCCGGGCCCGCGCATGGAAGCGCAGGCCCGGCGGCGTGCGCACGTCGGCCTGCAGCGGCAACATCAGCACCTGCTCCGGTGCCAGCCCCAGCAGGCGGCGCAGCACCGGCTCGACAAAGAAGCGCTGGCCCACCGCAGCCGACACCGGGTTGCCCGGCAGGCCGAAATACAGCGTGCCATTGGGCAGCACCGCGAACAGCAACGGCTTGCCGGGGCGGATCGCCACCTTGTGGAACACGATGCGCGCACCCCGGCCGCGCAGCGCGTCGGGAATGAAATCGTAGCGGCCGGCCGACACCGCGCCGGTGCTGATCAACAGCTGCGCACCCGCGTCCAGCGCTTGATCCAGTACGGCATTGAAGGCGGCCACCTCATCGCCCACCGTGCCCTGCCAGACCACCTCGGCACCGGCGGCCTGCAGGCGGCCGACCAGGTATGGCCGGTTGCTGTCACGGATCTGCCCGGATTCCAGCGCCTGCGCCGCCTCGGTCACCAGCTCCTTGCCGGTGGCGATCACCGCTGCCTTTGGCCGCGCCACCACCGCCACCTCGCCCACGCCGATCGCATGCAGCAAGGTGCGCGCGTTGATGTCCAGCACCTGCCCGGCCTGCAGCACGCGCTCGCCGTCGCTCACATCCTCGCCACGCAGGCGCACGTTCTGGCCCGGCTTCACCGCGCCCTTCAGGGCAATGCGGGTCGGGCGTCCATCTTCGCTGGCGAGGATCTCCACATTCTCGACCGGCACCACCGTATCCAGCCCAACCGGCATGCGCGCGCCGGTCATGATTTCCCAGGCGCCCTCGCCGCCTTCGGCGCCGGCATCGCCGGCTGCCTGCCAGCCCTGCACGGCAAATTCGGTACCAGCCTCGAACGTCGCGCCGTTGGCGCGCAGCGCGAAGCCGTCCATCGCCGAATTGTCGAACGGCGGCAGCGACTGTGCGCTGTGGATGTCACGGGCCAGCGTGCGGCCCGCGGCCTCGTGCAGCGGCAGGCGTTCGGCCGGCAGCTGCTTGGCCGCGTCCAGCAGGTGCTGCAAGGCATCGCTGTAGGGGATCATGCGTGGCCATCCCCCTCGACCATCGCCAGGGCGTGGCACAGTACCGGCGCCAGGATGTCCAGGCACTGCGCCGCCGCCTTCGGGCTGCCCGGCAATGCAAACACCAGCATGTTGCCCAGCTGCACCACCTCGGCGCGGCTCAGCCAGGCCATCGGCGTGTGCTGTGCGCTCAGTGCCCGCACCATCTGCGCCAGGCCATGCACCGGCCGCGCATTCAACGAACGCAGCGCCTCCGGGGTCAGGTCACGCGGGCCCAGCCCGGTACCACCGGTACACAGGCACAGGCGCACGCCCTCGGCAGCCAACGCCTGCAGGCGGCCCGCCAATGGCTCGATGCCATCGGGCAGCACTTCGGCGGCCACCACCTCGCCCCCCAGCTTCTTCAGCCCGGTCACCAGGGTCGGTCCAGAGATATCCTCATAGGTGCCTTCGCTGGCGCGATCGCTCAGCGTGATCACCGCGCAGGCCGCGCCTTCCAGGCCCTTCGGCGCACGCGGCTTGAACCGCTCACGCTCGGCCTCGTCCATGCCGTCCGGGTGCAGCCAGACACCGCGCTTGCCGCCCTCCTTGAACAGCAGGCGGATGCCTTCGATGCGCAACGCCGGCTCCACCGGCTTGCTCAGGTCGTACAGGGTCAGCAGCGCCGCGTTGACGCCGGCCAGTGCCTCCATCTCCACGCCGGTGCGCGCCTCGCTGGCGCACTCGCACCACACGCGGATCGCCTGCCGTTCCGGTACCGGCGCGCAGAACACCTGCACCAGTTCCAGCGGCAGCGGGTGGCACAGCGGCATCAGCATCGAGGCCATCTTGGCGCCCTGCAGGCCGGCAATCTCGGCCATCACCAGCGCATCGCCCTTGGGCAGGCGGCGCTCGACAATCAGCGGATAGGCCACTGGACCGGCATGCAGCTCGCCCACCGCCACCGCACGGCGGCGGCTGATGCGCTTGTTGCGCACATCGGCCATGTGGAAGGCCGCGTTCAATTCCCCACTCATCGTGTTGCTCATCCTCCGATGGAGGCCAGGTGCGGGGTCAGCCCGGTCTGGCCCTGGTGCAGTCCATGCCCGGCCGCTTTCAGGCCAAGCTGGGTGGTGATGCGTGCCAGCAGCGCGTCGTGGTCCTCATCGCGCTGCAGCAGCGGACGCAGCGGCACGCCGAACTCGCCGAACAGGCACAGCCGCAGGTCGCCCTTGGCGGTCACCCGCAGGCGGTTGCAGCCCTTGCAGAAGTCACGCGAATACGGGGCGATGATGCCGATGCTGCCGCGATGGTCGGGGTGGCCGAACTCGCGCGCCGGGCCGGCGTCGGCCGCGCGCGGACGCTCGTGCCAGCCCGCGGCCAGCAGCTGCTCGACCACCACGTCGGCGCGCAGGTGGTGGCGCTGGAAATAGGCTTCGTTGTCGCCGGTGCGCATCAGCTCGATGAAGCGCACGCTGAAGGGGCGGTCACGCAGGTAGTCCATCCACTGCGGCAGCTCGTCGTCGTTCAGGCCCCGCAGCAGTACCGCGTTGAGCTTGATCGCCGGCAGGCCCAACGCCTGCGCCAGCGCCAGGCCCTGCTGGATCTCCGGCAGGCGGTCGTGCCCGGTGATGGTGTGGAAACGCTCGCGTTGCAGGCTGTCCATGCTCACGTTCAGCGCGGTCAGGCCGGCCCGGTGCCAGCCCCGCAGGCGCCGCGGCAGCAGCGTGCCATTGGTGGTGATGGCCACCTTGCGGATGCCCGGCACCGCCGCCACGGTGGCGATGATCTCGTCCAGATCCTTGCGCAGGCTGGGCTCGCCGCCGGTCAGGCGGATCTTGCTCATGCCCAACGCCGCGAAGGCCCGCACCAGGCGGCCGATCTCATCCACCTGCAGGAAACGCGGGTGGCCATCGGCCTGGTACCCGTCGGGCAGGCAGTAGCTGCACCGGAAGTTGCAGGCTTCGGTGAGCGACAAGCGCAGGTACGGAAAGCTGCGTCCGAAGCTGTCGGTGAGTTGGCTCATGGCTGTTCTGCCTCCTGGTACCACCCTGCAGCCCTGCCCCTGAACGGGTTGTCGACCCCAGCCCGCAGAGTGCGCTGGGGCGTTGAAAGCGTCAACCCGGGAGGCACGCAGCCTGAATTGGCGCCGCCTGTCGTGATAGGCCCTCCCCGCCCGTCCCGTTCGCCGTGACAACCTCGACACATGTCGCAGATTGCACGTTGCGGGCGGATCACTACGCCAGCCAGCACTGGCGGGGCTTAACAGCGTAGGACAATGTCAAAAGCGTCTCCAATCGAGTGATGTTTACAACTCTTCTGATTGGCATTGCACAGCGCCAGGGGCTCAGATGGCGTGCCACCGGAAAAGGGTGGCCGGGCTTCGAACACCCGAGTTGATGTTGATGTATGCGCTTGCCAGCCGGCGCCACCCTAGCGTGGCGCCGGCTGGCAATCCGTCTGCCGGCTATGGCGGGCGGTGCGTGGGGGCCTTCGGGCCCACCGGACTGACATCAACCCGGTGTTCGAACCACGTACCGTCCGCCACTTTTATGGGTGGCGGCTACCGATTGCCCTGCACGGAGCCTTGCCATGAACGAATCGGACTTCCCGCATCTGCACGCCTACCGCAGCACCGCCGGCGACGACGGTGCGCCACAGGCTGCGCCAACAGTGGACAGGAACACCTTCATTGCCAACCTCCACCGCATCGGCTCCGGTGCTGCGGCCGACGGACAACCCTGGCCGGAGCGTCACCAGCTGCCCGGGCGCTGCCTGGCCCTGGCCGACGCCGATTGCGCGTTGAGCGGGTCGCGGGTGGTGCTGGAAATGCTGCTGGCGGCCGAACGCACCCGTCAGAACGGCGAACCCGGGCAGTACGTGGGCGACCGGGTGATGGAGGGGTTGGTCATGGCCTGCCAGTCGTTGTGCGCCCAGGCGGTGGGGCGGTTGCAGCCCGAAGGGTGAATGCCATGTGCAACGGACTTCAGCGAGGATCGCCTCCCGCCCGACACGCCGTCGGCGCAGCCCCCTTGTTCGGGGGAACCGCGTGTACATTCCAGCGATCTGCCAAAGCGCGTTCGACGCGGAAAGAGAATGACCATGCCTCGGCGGGCATCTTCCCTTCAGAGAAACCAATAGCTATCTCGAAGCGATCCAATCCGAGGTTCCCCGCCTCCAGTCCCGAGCCATCTTCGCGCTTCACTCCGATGTAGACGACAGGGCGTTGCACGTCCACCTTTGCCCTGGCAAGCTGGCGATCCAATTCAGCGCTGCCATCGAAGAACTGCATTCCTTCGTCCTTGGCAATAGAGCTGAGGGTCTGCTTGAACCGCTTCAAGCCGTCTTGGTCATGCACGCAGAACTGGAGCATCTTGAAGGGCCGCTTTCCTAGAGCCCATGCGCCGCCAGAGAATCCAAGTCCGACTCCAATCAGAAGTAGTGCTGTCAGGATCCTCACCATCATCAAGGTCCCAATTTGCAGAGTGTGGCGGCCAACGTCGCCGCAGGGCCAAAAATCATGACCCCAAGGATATCTCCGCTCGGTCTTCTCAGGCGCCTTCCGCCGGATGAGGGAGACCTTGTCGGGGGTGAGGAATCTGGGCACGGAATGTCTTTCAGGGCACTGCACCCGCCATCGGCAGATGCTCGATCCGCCATGTCCTGGCGTAGATCAGAATGACGCTACCGGTCGAGGTGGTCTCGATACGAAAACACTTCAGGCCGGACAGCGGATAGCCGACCGCCTTCCAACGATCAAGAAGATCAGCGAGTCCCGGCGCGTCATCGTCAACTCTGGCGAACTCAATTCCCTCGTCACCCAGTACGCCGAAGTTCATGAGCGCAGAGCACCCGTAGGCTTCCGAGAAGCAGACGGTTGCCTGCCGGCCGTCCGGCCAGCGCACTTGGACCTTTACCTCGTCGCATACGCCAGGTTTGCTCCTGTCAATATTGATGGCCAGCAACGTGGCGTCACACCATTCGAGCAAGTTGAAATCTTCATTCATCCACTGGAATCCGTCAGATGCATACGACGGAGGTGCGACCCCGGTCGCCCCTTCCTCTCTCTCACCGCTCCTGGAGCTCCCCAAGATCGAGATCCCGGGCATAGGAGCGCCGACTACTGATCAGCACCGGCTTGGATGCGAACCTCCGGCCGTCCCTGCATTCAACGGCGAATTGGTAGCTCTGGGGTTCCGGCCCTGCAACGACCATCATGGGGACCGCGAATGTGCTTCCAACCGGTTTCGACGAAACTACACCTTCGCCCTCCCCGAGCATGCTCAGCTCACAATCTAGAGCGCGAACGTCACCCTGACCTGGCGGCACGCTTCCCGAGACGCGCACGATCATATCGCCACCCGATGTTGCACAGCCGGCCAGAACCAGACCGGCAACGACAGCGGCGGCATACCTCACCTTCGGCATCCCCGAATTCTCAGTACGCACTGCGACGTCTACGCCGATTAGCCATTCAGGGATGCATCAATCTCATCAATAGATACCCGCCATGATACGAATGTAGTCGTCGAGCGAATCCACCCGCCGATCGACTGCAATACCACGCTTTTTTGCGAGCGATTGAAGCTCGAATATCAACACCCCATACCCCGAGTCCCAGCCATGAGCTTCACCAGGCGACAGTTCCTTCGAAAATCGATCTCCAGGACGGAGCCTCCCGGAGGGCAAACGAAGCTCGTCTGCAACATGCTCCAGCAGCTCCACTACGGTTTCCTGATCCAGACCACTCTCCGCATAGTATTGGTCATAGAAGCCAGTTGGCGACAGCACGCCTCTTTCTCTCAGGCATTCTTTCATGTCCATTCGCCTCCATCCACCACCTGCGCTGCAGCCACAATAGACCATGGAGCCGATATCCCATAGGTCCTCCCGCACAGTCGTCACCGCGGCCCAGCAATCTTCCTGCCGAACGCCTGGGTGCTTGAAGCTTGCCGGACCATCCGATCTTCTTACACGGCCCTCCCATTCGTGAACACGGACAAGTGGCAAGGTCGATTTGACACATACCCGAACCCACACGACGCTCGGCCGGAAAGTGCCGAATCAGGCACCGGGAAAGGAGATCGCCACGTGCCACTCACGCATTTCGCTTACTAGGTGAGACCGCCCAGCCACCTATAACTTTATTCCGCTGTAAACAAGGCCCAGCTCTTCATCGCGCATGACCCAGCGGCCAGCATTTCCCTCCGGACACAGATAGAACTTGCCGCCATAGCTTGATGCTCGTGACCACGCGCTGCGAGCAGACTGTGGAAATCTCCGCATGACTCGCGCGCCGGACAGCTCCGGCCTGCTCACCAGCCTACATTCTTCGGGCAAAGTAAGAACCCCGCTGGTCAGGCGGAAAACCAGCCAAGATTCATTTGTGTCAATGTCGTGCGACTCGCGTATATTGACTGCATCCTCTGGCAACCATGAAGGCAACCATTTGGATTCACCGATTGCTTGCCTTGAGACGACTTGATTGCGGTCTGCATACTCGGTGCTGGCAACTTCCATGCAACCAGAAAGTGCGATTGACAGCGTCACGATTTGGAGCAGCTTGGAAGCGTACATCTGAGGCATCCGAGTCATCAGCAAGGGAAGTTTCCACCGGGTCGATAGCTCCCGCACATCTGCGAGCAACTCCGCGTACGGCTCATTTGTCCAGATGATCGTCCGAGGCGGTTTGCCAGCTGATCCGCAGCGAAGTCAGCGGCGGAGTCGCCCTTGATGTTTTGATCGAACCACTATAGTTGTAAAACAACCCGCTCGCATCCGTGGCCTGCTGGCCCGGGAAGCGCAGCGCCAGCTCAAACGCCACACCATCGCCATCCGGGTCGGCACTCGGAATCTGGTTGCCGAACACCTCGCTCTTGTTGCTCCACTCCCAGATCGAGACGTTCCGTACCGGGTCGATCACCACGCGCGGCGTACCTAGGTGATCCGGCTGGACGTAGGCCAGTTCCGGCACGCCGGTACTCGGCACATTGATCAGCGCCACCGGGTAGTTGTCCAGCCAGATGGCCTGCTGTTGCGCCTGGCCCGTGATGGTTGGTTGCCGGATGGGTGTGGCTCTCGCTTCCTGCCAAGATGGTCAGTGTGGTGCGATTGCCAGTATCGGTAGGCAGAGGTCCCAATCGGCCTGCTGGAGAACTTTAATTAGCGGACGTAACATTAGCTCACAGTCCCCAGAAGCCATCCCAGATCAAGCGCCACCAAGATTTGGCTATTCGGGCCGCTTCACTTGGCTTTCTTGTGAGAGCCATAATGACCCATACGGTGCTTCCGCCCATGATGACTAGCGCAACCAACGTCATTAGCGCGGGGCTTATGTGCCTATAAAACCACCAGCCTAGGAGGACCAGGATCATCAAAGCAACATAGCGGAGCAGCAATCCAGTTTTCATAGTCCTATGGTTCCTACTTCCTGCAAGAATTCCCTTGGCTTATGGACAGCCTCCTTAACGTGCTTCTCCATAATATCAATCCAAAAAGGCTCACCGGGGTCATCTGACTCAGTTCCCCAAGGCAACAAACCCGAGTATGTCTTCAGGACGTCGCCCCTCGAATAGTTGCTACTGTCTTCACAGGCTGCCTCCGCCCACTGCTGCTCGGCGCGAGCCCACGCCTTCTGGCCACTAGTGATGTTCCAGACGCCCAGCCCAATACTTGCGGAGCCCGGTGCGGCAGTCACTACTGCCCCCTCCATGCCAAGTCCTCCAGCGATCCTCAGCGTACCCGAAGCAAGCAAGCGCCCAGCGTTGATCGCATTCCCAATTGCGACGGCTGTCTTGTGCACGTTCCTTAATCCCAACGGGTCTATTAAGCTAAGTGAATTTCCGCCAACGTATCCGTAGGTGCTGATTCCGCCTCGTAACCCAATCGGATCACTCTGCGAATACCGACCCACTGCCGGGTCGTACTCGCGCTGGAAGTTGTAGAACAACCCACTCACATCCGTCGCCTCCTGGCCCGGAAAACGCAACGCCAGCTCGAACACCACACCATCGCCATCCGGGTCAGCACTCGGAATCTGGTTGCCGAATACCTCGCTCTTGTTGCTCCACTCCCAGATCGAGACATTCCGCACCGGATCGATCACCACGCGCGGTGTGCCCAGATGATCCGGTTGCACGTAGGCCAGTTCCGGCACGCCGGTACTCGGCACGTTGATCAGCGCCACCGGATAGTTCTCCAGCCAGATGGCCTGCTGCTGCGCTTGGCCCGTGGCCGAGTAGTTGCCCAGCCATTGCCCTGCTTCGTCGTACAGCGTGATCTGGGCAGCTCCACCGGTCGGGGTGCGCAGTACGCGCTCTCCACGATGGTTGTAGGCGTAGCTTTCCAGCACCGCATTGCCCTGCTTCACCGCGTTCATGCGGTTGGCGTCGTTGTAGGTGAACGCCTTGCTGCCGATGCTGGTGGTATTGCCCGCTGCGTCATGGGTGCGCGCCTCGCCATCCACCGCGGTCAGCCGGTGGCTGGTTGCGGGATAGGTGTAGCTGGCAGTGCCTGCCGAGGTGGTCAGCGCGGTGCGATTGCCGGTGGCGTCATACGCATAGGTTTCAATCGGCGTGCCGGTCGCGCCGTCCTGGGTCTGGGTCAGGCGACCCAGCGCGTCGTAGGCGTACTTGGCCAGCACCGACGAGCCTGCGCCGTTCTTCAGCTCGGTAATTGAACCGACCGGGTCATAGCCGTAGCCCAGTGACAGGCCGCCCGCGGCCGGGTCATGCACCGCTTGCGGGCGATAGTCCAAGTCCAGCGGACGCTGCAGCTGGCGGCCATTGCCATAGGTCCAGCCCGTCGCCGGGCCGAAGGCCGCGTAGGTCACGTTGTTCACCACGATCTGGCGCGCTTGGCCGGGGCGGGTGAGGCCGATCTGAGTGATGCGGCCCTGGGTATCGCGCACGTAGTCGGCCACGCTGCCGTCGGGGTAGGTCAGCGCGGTCAAGCGACCCGACTTGCTGTAGGCATAGCGCAGGGTGGTGGCCACACCATTGACGGTCTGCACCTTGCGGGTGACCTGGCCGAAACGGTCATGGCAGTACTGGGTGCTGCCATTGGCGTGCAGCACCTGCCCCAGGCGCCCCTTGGCAAAACGCTCGTCGGCGGTACACGCAGCAGGCGCCACGTCATAGCTGTAGCCCACGTCCAGATTGGGGTCCGGGTAGGCGATACCGATCAGGCGGTTGAGTGCATCGTAGTGATAGGTGGCGGTGACGCCACGCGCATCGGTAGCCGTCTTGCGATTGCCGGCGGCGTCCACGGTGAAGCTGCTGGCGCCACTGTCCGGGCTGACTTGCCCGGTCATATCACCGAAACCGTTGTAGGCATAGGTGGTATGCAGGCCCTTCGGGTCGGTGACCTGGGTGACCTGGTCCAGCGCGTTGTACTGGCTGCGGATCTCCGCCGCGACGCCGCCGACGTCCTGCAGCGTCTGCGCCAGGCGGTTCAGCGGGTCATACTGCTGGCTGGTCACGCGCTGCAGTGCGTCGGTGATCGTCTGCGGGTTTCCGTTGGCATCGTAGGCGAAGCCTGTGGCGTGATTGCCTGCGTCCTTCAGCGCGGTCAGCTGGCCGAGCGTGTTGAACGTCCGTGCCAGGGTACGGCGCAGGGTGCCGCCGGTATCCAGCGTGTCCTCCTTGAGGCGGTTGCCGGCGTTGTCCAGCGTGTAGTGAATCGTGTTGCCTACGTTGTCCTCGATATCAGTCAAGCGCAGCGCCGCGTCGTAGACATAGGAAACGCTGCTGCCGTCGGGCTCGGTGATCTGTTGCACCTGGCCGGTCGGCCAGTAGCTGATCTGGGTGACCCGATCCTCGTCAGTGGTCGCGCCGCGCACGGTGATTGAGGTCGGCCAGCCGCGGGCATGGTAGGTGTAGTCGGTGACCACGCCGTTGGCATCCTTGACCGACAACGGCCGCTCGAACGCGTCGTAGGCCAGAGTCTCGGCCGTCTGGCCCAGCGCATTGGTCACACTGCGCAGGTCGCCCTTGCGATAGGTGCAGGCGCCTCCGATCGCGCACCCTGCATCATCCGCCGAGTAATAGGCATAGGTAACGGCATCGGCCACATCCGTGCGCGGGCCATCCACACTCTTCAGCAGCCCCTCCACCGGGCAGCTGCCTGCCGCTGCCACATCAGCGGCTTCGCAGTACGTGTAGCTGGTGATGCGCGTCTGACCGGAAGCGGTGTCGGTCACCGTGTTGGCCGTCGGCTGGCGTCGGGAATTGAAGGCCGTGCGGGTTTCGCGGCTACCGATCCGGGTGGTCAGTACCGCGTTGATTTCGACGTCGCGCGCCGTGGTCACCACCCGCTGCTCGGGCAGGCCGACCGCTTCGGTCACGGTATGGATGCTGACGGCACGACCACTCACCGGATCGGTGCCCTGCGCATAGGTGTGCTTGGTCTGGATGCCGCGGCGATCGGTGTAGGTATCCAGACGCCGGCGGAAGTCGACACTCTGGTCGTAGTAGGTTCGGCTGACGGTTCCCTGCGAATCCGTCAGGCCGGTCACCTTGCGCGACGGAGCGCTATCGCCGCCGGGTGTCAGGGTGTAGTCGGTCTGCCGCCCCAGCGCGTCGGTCACCACCGCACCACCATTGGGGCTGTAGGCCAGTGTCACGCCATCGGCACCGCCGGCATGCTGACTGGAAATCACACGGCCGATGGAATCGTAGGTGAAGGTGCTGTAGCGGCGACCGTCCTCGGCGGTGATACCCGTCAGGTGCTGGGGAAAAGCCTGGTTCTCGTAGTGATACGTGCGCACACCGCCACCCGCATAGGTCACCGTGGCGACCTGGTTCTGCGGTGTGTAGGTGTAGGTGGCGAGCGAAATGCCTTCGACCAGCACCGAACTGATCAGCGCCTCATAGTCGTTGGACTGGTAGACGAACTCCAGTGTGCGGCCACTGCTGTGGGTAACGGCCGCAAGGCGGTCGCTGTCGTCGTAGATATAGGTCAGCGACGTGCCATCCGCGAAGCGCTTGGCGGCCAGACGCCCGTCCGCGTCGAAGGTCGAGATGGAGCCCTTCGAGTACAGTGTCCAGTTGCCGTTCTGGACCAGACGATCGCCACTGTCGTCGTCCGCCTCATAGGCTTGGCCGACCTTCTTGAATGCACGCTGGAAACCAGTACTTTCAATGATGCCCACACTGTCAACGCCATCCAGTGCCAAGTGGGCGCCTAGCGAATGGGTCCAGCCATAACCGAAGCCACCGGATGAGGTCGAGATGCCGGAGTGATAGAAGCGCGTCAGCGCGATCCAGCCCAGATCGAAGTCCGGCGCGATTTCGTATTTCTCGCCCGTTTTGACGTCGCACGGATTGCCTACTGTGCCGTCGCAAGGCGCGTTGTTTGCCTCCTCACCTTTTTCTGTCGAGGGACAACTCGGACCCGCGCTGTCCTTGTCGCACTTCTGCGACTTCGAGGTAATGGTTGCAACGAATTCTTCGCTGACGCAGGCGTTGTGTGTGTTGGACCACTGCGTGAAGGGGATCGGGCAGTTCAAGCGTCGCATGCGAGCAAGCCCTGTCGTTCCTGCGTCGAAGGGCACGCACGGAGACTCCGCCGAATTGCTGCCCAGCATGCCGGTGACCCGGTACTCCCTGACCTCCGAAATTCCGTCCATCCCTGGAGCAGTTGGGCCCCATTCTCCTTCCGGCACAGCAGTTTCCCCAGGACACTGGGGATTGATGTCCTGCAAGTCTGCAATGAGCGCTTCCAGCACTTCCTCTTCGGACAGGAAGCCACCATCACCCGCGCCGTAGTAAGTCCAGTCAGGGTCGGAGGGCTGCGTCCTTCCCATCCAGTAGGTGATCGACGTGTTTCCGTTCAAGTCCACGACTTTCGACTTGATCTTGTCGACGTACTGCCAGCCGAACTGGAACTCCGGCGGGAAGGGGCTGGGCGCCGGCAGGTTCTTGATGCCGGCCACCGCCGCCTGCTGGGTCTTGTACTGGGTCGCATCGCCGCCGGGCTGTGAAATGCGCCAGGTGATCTTGCTTTCCTGCGCATGCGCCACAGCAGGGGCGAAGCAGCCGAGGGCGACAATCGCCAGCACGGCACACGAAATGGTCTTCAGTCGTTCCAACATCCCTGTTCTCCTTCCTGGACGAACACAGCGCCGGCGGGAACGAGAACGCGGAGCTGTGCCCACGCGTCATGCATCGGATCGTCCCTGGTCCGGAATGCGGCAGTGCCACATGCCGCCTTTATCGTCGAGGACGCTTGCACACTCAAGTGTGGAGTCGCGTAACCGATCACAGATTCAGGCATCCAACGCCATTCAGCGGACTACGCTCCGTCCCCATGACTTCCTGCACAGGGAGTCGGTGTTATACCTCACTACATTACCAGCACGACCTGTCGCGAGGCCGGCAGGCTGCGGCACTCCGCTGCAGACCTGACCCATCGGAAGGGCCGGCACGCGTCACGGCCCAGGGGAATGGCAATGAAGAGCAGCCGAGTGACGTTGTGGGTGCTGGCCGCGATGATGGCCACTGCAGGCACCGCCCACGCAGGGGAAATCCAGGTGGATCGCGGCGCCTACGCGCTGCAGGCCGAAGAGACCGGGGCCGGCCCGATCACCGTGGTCTTTGAATCCGGCTTCGGGCAGGGCGCGGGGGCCTGGAAGGAGGTGGTTGCCGGTCTGGGGCGCGACTACCACAGCATCACCTACGCCCGTGCGGGACTCGGCAAGTCCGGCAGCGACGGTCACCCCAAGCGCATCGATGCGCATCTGGCCGACCTCACGGCCGTGATCGATACGCTCGCCCCCGGTCGCCGCGTGGTGCTGGTGGGTCATTCCTATGGCGGCCTGCTGGCCACGGAGTTTGCACGCCGCCAACCGGAGCGCCTGCAGGGCCTGGTGCTGGTGGACCCGGCCACGATGGGTCAGCGCCATGCGTTCAAGCAGGCCGACAGTGCCCGCGTGCAGGCAGATGATGCCCAGCTGCGGGCGATGCTGCCGCCGGCCATGGCCGCCGACTACGCCGTCCTGACCGAACAGCTGGATGCACCCGGTGCGGAAACCCCGCGCACGATGCCGGACGTGCCGGTAGCGCTGCTGACTGCAACCCAGCTGGCTGCCGAACCGCTGTTCTTCGAGGAAACCGCAGAGGGCAAGGCACTCTGGAAAGCACAGCACGCCCTGCTCTTTTCGGGATTCACGCGCGGCTCGTACCGCTACCTGGCAACCGGCCACACCCTCCAGCGCGAGGAGCCTGCTGCGGTGGTGGCCACGATTCAATCGGTCTCCGGCACCTCGAAGTAGCTGTTCCAGGCAGGGGCTTCCCGGGTTGTTCCCCGCTACTGCCCGCGCAGCCGAACCGCGAAGTACCGCGCCGGGGAAAGGCCAAGCGCCTTCTTGAACATCGTGATGAAAGCCGTCACCGACTCATAACCCAGCGTCTCGGAAACGCGTTGTACCGGTGCGCCCGCGGCAAGTTCCCGAATGGCGATGAGCAGGTGCAGCTGCTGCCGCCAGCGACCGAAGGACAAGCCCGTTTCGCGTTCGATGAGGCGGGTCAACGTGCGCTCGCCGAGGGCCAGGCGCACGGCCCACTGGCCGATGGTGCTGCGGTCTGCCGGATCCGCCGACAGCGCTGCAGCCAACGCCCGCACCTTCGGGTGATGGCTGACCGGCAGCGACAGATGCTCGGCCGGCATCTGCACCAGTTCGTCCAGCAACACCCGCGCCAGCCGGTCGGTGTGGCTGCCATGCGGGTAGTCCAGCGGCGCGTCGGCCAGGTGCAGGATCATCTCGCGCAGCATCGGCGAGATCGCCAGCGTCACGCACTGCGCCGGCAGGTCGACGATGCCGGGCTCGACGAACAGGTAGCACAGGCGCGCGTTGGCGGTGGCGCGGTTGCTGTGCGGCATGCCGCCCGGAATCCATACGCCACACTGGGGCGGCACGATCCACAACGCATTGGCCACTTCGCAGGTCACCGCCCCATGCAGCGCAAGAATGAGCTGGCCCTTGCGGTGCTCATGCACCGGAATTTCCGCGTCGTGCTCGGCCACCTGCAGGCGGCTGGCAACCGCCGGGCGATCGGTCTCGTCAGGGTCCAGGTCAAAGCCGGGGAGCGAAATGCGAGCCATTCTCACATTGACCGGTTTTAGCGATTGATTGTCATTGTAGCGAAATTCGCCAGTGCGGCCGATCACTAGCATGAGCCGCATGCACGCCCCCACCCCTGCCCGTCTCCACGTGTTCCAGGCATTCGCCTGGTTGAAAAGCCCTGCCCTCAGGACCGACCAGGAGGCGGTGCTGTTCTCGCTCAAATGCCTGCTCGCCGCGTCGCTGGGGCTGTATGTCTCCCTGAGGATCGGCCTGAATCGCCCGTTCTGGGTGATCGGGACGGTCTATCTGGTGTCGCAACCGCTGTCCGGGGCGACACTCAGCCGCGGCCTGTTCCGCCTGCTCGGTACCGTGGGCGGAGCCGTCGCCACCGTCGTGCTGGTGCCACGTTTCGCCAATGCACCCCTGGTGCTGAGCGCCGCGCTTGCCACCTGGATGGCGCTGTGCCTGTACCTGGCGATGCTCGACCGCACGCCGCGTGCCTATGCGTTCCTGCTGGCCGGCTATACCACCAGCCTGATCGGGTTTCCTGCGGTGATGGTGCCGGCAGACGTGTTCACCATCGCCATCACGCGGGTGCAGGAAATCGCCATCGGCATCCTCGCCGCAACGCTGGTACACGCGCTGGTGCTGCCGCGCCGGGTCTCGATACGCGTGCACGCGCGGGTTGCTGCCGTACTGGATGACGCGGAACGATGGACACGGGACATGCGCGCCGGTGCATCGGACACGGTGCTGGCGACGGACCGCTCGAAAGTGGCCGCCGACCTGCTCGAGCTGCATGTGCTGTCGATCCACCTGCCCTTCGACAGCGCCCACGGCGTGGCCCAGGTGCAGATCCTGCGTGCCCTGCATGACCGGATGCTGGACGTACTGATGCTGTCCAGCGCGGTGGAAGATTCCCTCGCACGGCTGCGCTCATCACAGGCCAGCGCGATGGATTCGCCTGGCTGGCGCGAGCTGATGCAGACCGGCCTCGCCGCGCAACAGGCCGAGCTCGACCTCGCCCACGCCGACTGCCGCGTGCTGCAGGCACAACTATGCACTGCCCGGCCCGACTGGCGCCGGCATGTACCTGCCCGCCTTGCGCGACATGCGCAGGGTGCGGTACTTCACCGGGATCATCGGCTTGCCCTGCGCAGCGCGCTGGGCGCGTTCGTCGGCATCCTGCTGAGCTGCGTGTTGTGGATCGTTACCGGCTGGTCGGACGGCGCCACGGCGGTGTCCATCATCGGCACGGCGTGCGTGCTGTTCGGCACGATCGAAGCGCCTGCGCCGCATGTCATGCGCTATCTGGTGGGATCGTTGATCGGCGTTGGCGTCGGCCTGCTCTACGGTCTGCTGATCTTCCCCGCGCTGTCCGATGTCGTCGGCCTGACTGCCGCGCTGGCGCCTGCGCTGCTGCTGTGCGGATCGTTCCTGGCCCGGCCTCCCTTCATCATGGCTGCCCTGGGCGTGGTGCTGACGTTTCCGCTCATCGCGGGACTGGGCGCGACCAATACGGTCAACATCGTCGGCGCACTCAACAACAGCGTAGCGTTGTTCGTGGGTACGACAGTGGCACTGTGCAGCATGCAGCTGTTCCAGACCGCCGATGCGGGCCGCAACCGCGCACGGCTGGAGCGTTCGATCCGTCGGGATATCGCACGACACGCCGCCGGACAAGGTGGCGTGGCCCGGGCCTGGCTCAGCCGCATGCTGGATCGAATCGGGCTGCTCGCTCCCCGGTTGCGGGGCGGTTCCAGTGCCGCAGACGACCTGCGGGCATTGTTTGCGGACGTGCGTGCGGTACGTGCATCCAACCAACTCCGCGCACTGGACAAGTGCCAGGAAAACCCGCAGGTCCGGGTGCTTCATGCGGCGCTGATCGAACGCGTCGCCGCACATTTCAGGGTTCGTGCCCACGCGCCACGCAGCGTCGACGCCCATCTTCTGGAACTGCTCGACCGCATGCGCGAGGCAGCAGTGGCCAGCAGCGGGGATGATCGTGAGCATCTGTCGCACCTGCTCTGCGGATTGCGCCGCGACCTGCTGGCGCCTGCTCTCACCCTTCGGCACTGACCTCATGTTTTCTGATCTCTCCATTGATGGCGTGCTGATCCCCGGCCTGCTCGCCGTGGCCGCCGCCGCGCTGGCGCTGTCGATGCTGACCTCGCGCCTGCTCGCCAGTCTCGGTCTGTACCGCTTGTTCGCCGCGCGACCACTGGTGGGCCTGTCCCTGTTCGTGATCCTGGCGGAGCTGATGATCCGGCTCTCGCCCCTGCTCGAGAAATGAAATGAAACACCTGCTTGCTGTCATCGGGCGCTGGAGCGCTACGCTGGTTGTATTCGCGATTGCTGTCGTCGCCGCGCTGTCCATCTGGAAGCGTTACGAAACACGCCCGTGGACGCGGGATGGACGGGTCCGCGCCGATGTGGTGCGCGTTGCGTCGGACATGGGGGGGCTGGTCACCCAGGTGCTGGTGCACGACAACCAGCGGGTCAGCGCCGGACAACTGCTGCTGGTGCTGGATCAGCCACGCCTGGCTGCCGCGCTTGAGAAGGCCGACGCAGCGGTCAGCAGCGCACGCGCGACGCTGGCGCTGGCCCGCCGCGAATCGACGCGGGACAACGCACTGGGCAACCTGGTCGCCTCGGAGACACGCGAACGCAATGCGGCCAAGGTCGACACCGAGCTGGCCGCCTTGGCGCAGGCACGGGCCGAACAGCGCGTTGCCCAGCTCAACGTGCAACGCACCGAGGTGCGCGCGAGCACCGACGGCATCGTCACCAACCTTGACCTGCATGCGGGCGATTACCTGCAACCGGGCGCGCAGGCGCTGGCGCTGATCGACACCGGCAGCCTGCGTATCGAGGGCTACTTCGAGGAAACCAAGCTGGGCTGCATCACCGAGGGCGATGCCGCCGTGGCGCGGCTGATGGGCGACACCCGCGATGTCCGCGGACACGTGGAGACCATCGCCGCCGGCATTGCCGACGATCAGCGCTCCAGCACGCACAACCTGCTGCCTGCCGTAGCGCCGACCTATACCTGGGTGAGGCTGGCACAGCGCATCCCGGTACGCATCCGTATCGATGATGCGCCGCCGGATACGCGCCTGATCGTGGGTCGCACTGCGAGTGTGACCATCACGCCCTCGGCACCGGGAGCCTGCAAGTGAGCGTGCGGACAGTACGTGGTGGGCTGCTTGCCCTGTTGCTGCCCCTGACGGCCTGCGTATCCGGCCCCGACTATCACCTGCCTGCGAACGCCGTCGCAGCTTCACAACGGGCTGCGCGGGCGTTCGTCTCAGGCCAGGACGCATCGTTCAGCCACGACGCGCCACCGGATCGATGGTGGCACCTGTATGGCGACCCTCAGCTTGACGCCTACGTACGCGAAGCACTGGCGGCCAATACCGACCTGCGCGCCGCCGATGCCAACCTTCGGCGCGCCAGCGCTACCGTGCTGGAGTATCGCGCGCGCGGTGCCGTACAGGCCGACGTGGATGCATCGGGCACGCTCACCCATGCCGGTGGCTACACCCAGGCGTCGGCCGCCCCGCAGTCGTACGCGCTGGGCCTTCACCTCTCCTATCCACTGGATCTTGCAGGTGGCATCCGCCGCGGCATCGAAGCCGCCAACGCCGACGCGGAGGCGGTTGCTGCGGCACGCGACCAGGTCCGCGTGGTCGTCGCTGCGGCCGTCACCCGTGCCTATCTCCAGGTGTGCACCCGAAATCACACGCTCGCTGCAACCCGGCAGGTGCTGGCGGTGCAGCGCGCCACCCTGGACGCAACCCGACGCCTGGCTGCAGGCGGGCGCGGAACGGACTTCGATGTCAGCCGTGCCGGTGCCGCCATCAATCGCAGCGCGGCGGCGGTACCGCACCTGCTGGCGGAACGCCAGGCCGCACTGTTCGAACTGGCCGCATTGATGGGCAGGCTCCCGGCGGACTATCCCAGGGAGGCCGAAGCCTGCCCACGCCCCCCGGAGCTGGAGCAGGCGCTGCCGGTCGGTGATGGTTGGCAGCTGCTCCAACGACGCCCTGACATACGTGCCGCCGAGCGCAGCCTTGCCGCAGCCACGGCGATGATCGGCGTAGAGACGGCGGGTCTCTATCCGCAGATCACCTTGGGCGCCTCTTCGGGCGTGGCCGGCACACCGGCGCATCTGCTGTCGGCCGACGGCTTCGGTGCGAGCATCGGTCCCGTGCTGTCATGGCACTGGCCCAACCGCCGCGTAGCCAAGGCCCGCATCGCGGCGGCCGGCGCCAATGCAGATACCGCGCTCGCGTCCTTTGACGGCGTCGTGCTGCAGGCACTGCGGCAGACCGAGACCGCGCTTTCTGCCTGCACGCAGGAGCTTGAACGCGAGCGCAGCCTGGCGCAGGCGCGTGGGGATGCAGCGCGGGCCGCCGGGCAGGCGCAGCAGCTCTACCGTTTCGGCAGGATCGATTTTCTCGACCTGCTTTCGGCCCAGGCCGCGCTGGCAGATGCGGAGTCCGCATTGGCTGCATCGCGCGCGGACCGGGTCGACCGCCAGCTGGATCTTTTCCTGTCGTTGGGCGGAGGCTGGGCCGCAACGGATTCGGCCGCGCGCGGTGCCCGGTGACCCGTTCAGGGCAGCGACTGCACGCCGCGCCGTCTGTTCAGGAACGTACCGCCTACACCCGTATTCATTCACTCTGACTGCCCTATATTCCTGCCACAGCGCCGCATGCTGCGGCCATGACGGAGGCATATCCATGAAGACAACACGTTTGCTGGCCATCGCCTTGACCACCGCCACCGCTTTCGCTGCGGCCCCCGCGTTCGCCGATCCGCCGCACCACGCCCGTGGCAACGGCCCGCCGCCGCACGCAGGCGGCCCGCACAACCGCGAAGCGCCGCCGCCGGGCTGGCAGAAGAAGGCCTGGCGACGTGGCGAGCGCCTGCCGTGGGCCGAAGTGGACCGCCGCTACTGGGTAGACGATTACGCGCGTTATGACCTGCGCGAACCGGGCCGCGACCGGCGTTGGGTGCGCCAGTCCGATAACGAGTACCTGCTGGTGGAGATCGCCACCGGGCTGATCATCGACGCCCTGCATCGCTGAAGCGACCTGCAGCGTCCGCACACGCAGCGATTTACATCGGTGCAGACACCTTACGACCGGGGCCGCCCCGGTCGGCGGTGTCTGCGCCCACGGCGCCCCGCCCGCCTCCGCGGCCCGCCATGCAGGCCCTCCCGCAGCGCGATATACCCGCACATCAGCGCTGTGGCAAATAGCCCCATCGCCACCAGTATTTCGAATCCCCGATCACCAAAGAGCAGGCGGATGGAGGTCTCCAGTGAGCACAGCCTGCCGCAGCGCAGGCCGTGCTCGTTGAAGCCATGGATGAGCACCAGTACGCCCATCAACCCGCACCACGCCATCAGGGCCAGGCTTGCGATGAAGATGAAAGGTCGATGGATACCCATGCGCTCGTCGCGGTCTTCTACGGTGATGCCCAGCGCGACGTTGCGAGCACGCGATCGGAAGCATCCAGCTCTACCGACCAGGCTTCGGTATCCAGTCCCAGCCGGTTCTCATACCACCATCGCTGCGCACAGCGACCACTGCATCCACGGCTGGCATAGCGGGTAAAGGGAACATCGGCGTGCTCCACCACGTCAGGGGGCCCCAGCGCCCGCAGTACCTCGCCCCTGCTCGCCCCGACCGGGACCGAGGCAAGCGCGTGGGAATGCCACGCCGAGATCGCCGAGCAACCGGCCACGTACGCCACGAACAGGCCCGCAAGCCCCCACATTAGTGCCCTCATTGACAGATCCCCTCCTGCGCCGCGCGCCCGCGCATCATCCGCGCAGACCTTCTTCAACGTCAAACCTCGACACGCGGGCCTGTTGCAGCGCCCGGCATCCGTGCTAGCGTGCGCCGTCAAACTCTCCATGGGGTGCAGGATGCGCAATGGAATGGGACGGAATCTGGTGATCGCCTGCATGGCCCTGGCTGTTGCCCCAGCGGCGGCAACAGCGGCCGCAACAGCGACCGCAATGCCGGGCGATCGTGGGCAGGATTTCGTGCAGACACAGGCGATCGCCGCGCGCTGCCAGAAGAGCCTGCCCGGCCTGGAACTGCAGTTGCAGGAGGGCCGCAAGCACTGGCTGTCGACACTCGACGCCGCGCAACTGCAGGCCGCCGAGGCCTATGCCAGCAGCAAGGAAGGCAGGACTCTGGGAAAGAGTGTGGAGCGGGATGCCTCCCGCGCCTTCGGTCGCAATACCTTGTCCGCCGCAGCGACCTGCGTTGGCCTGCTCGCCGAGTACGGCCCGGCCCACCCGCTGCCTTCCGGCACGGCAATGCCGGCCGACCGGGTGCAGCACTACATGCTGCACTTTGCACCGATGGTGCTGGCTCGGCTGCAGTGCGCGCGCCTGGACGGCATCGACGTGGCCGCCCAGCCCGATGGCTCGGAAACCTGGCAGTACCGGGCCTGTGGCCAGACCGAATCCGTGCGCATGGCCCCGCTCGGGCAGAGCTGGTCGATGAGCGATGCGGACCGCAATCGCCTGTTCGACGCACTGACCCGATAGGTCGGACGGTATTCCCCGGGGTAGCAGGAACCATGTTTCCACCCACCACCTGGATCAAGTTGCGATCTGCCTTTACATTGGCGGCCTGCACGGTGCTATGCGCCTGGGTGCTATGCGCCTGCGGCCTGGTTATGGACAGTTCGTTCGACACTCTGCGCGAGGCGCTTGACTCCGACATGGTGAACAAGGGATGGATTCCCGGCTGGGTGCCCCACGAGGCGACCGACCTGCGCGAGGTGCACGACCTCGACTCGAACACCAGCGCGCTGGCCTTCACCAAGCCTCCTGCGATACCACTGCGGCTGCCTGCGGATTGCCAGGCAACGACATTCAGTCACAGCGATCCTGTTGCGTTCGAT
Source organism: Stenotrophomonas maltophilia D457 (assembly GCF_000284595.1). GTDB lineage: Bacteria > Pseudomonadota > Gammaproteobacteria > Xanthomonadales > Xanthomonadaceae > Stenotrophomonas > Stenotrophomonas muris. The sequence goes on from NC_017671.1 coordinate 2,732,998, forward strand.
CGATACTGGTGGCCGGGCGACGGGACGCTCAAGTCGTCGTATCGCGTCTTTCGCTGCGCGCCCGAATCCGGAAAATCAGTCTTTGTCGCCATCAACAGGACCGAAGACCACGTGCTCTTCTGGCGAACCTACGCGCGGTGATGCGCCCGCGCCACCCTATTCCTCCCCAGGACCCCATGATGCCCAACGCACGTGCACGCTTCGTCGCCCTCGCCCTGTTGCTCCCGGCGTGGCTGCCGGCCTACGCCACGCAGAATGCCCCCGCCGACGTCAAGGCGATCGAACAGGTGGTCGAAGCGTTCCGCACCTCGCTGATCAACAAGGACAAGCCGACCTACATGGGCCTGTTCTTCTCTGATAAACCGGAAGACATCGGCTGGCAGTTCGTTTCCGAGGATGTGCGCCTGCAGGACATCCGCAAGGCCAAGCCCGATGCGATCAAGGCACGGCAGATTCCCGCCAACAACTTCATCGCGCTGATCGACGGGGCGGTCGCCTCGCCGAAGCCGAAGGAGGAGAAGTTCTCCAACACGAAGATCGAAACGGACGGCGATGTGGCCTCGGTCTCGTTTGACTACAGCTTCCACGACGATGGGGTGAAGACCAACTGGGGCAAGGAAATGTGGCAGCTGGTCCGCACCGAGCAGGGCTGGAAGATCTTCTCGGTGATCTACTCGATCCGCGATTCACGCAGCCCGGGCGATTGAACGTCGCTTGACCGGGCCGAACCCAGGCCGCGATCCATTCAGCAAGGGCATTGGCATTCGGCCATCGATCGGGCAGAGTTCGGCCACGCGCAAGGACGCATGCCATGACCCGCCTGCTGATCATCGAAGACAACCCCGAGCTGGTTGCCAACCTGTATGCCTTCTTTGAACCGCTCGGCTACGTGCTGGACGACGCGCGCGACGGCGCCAGTGGCCTGCGCCGGGCCACGCAGCACGACTACGACGCCATCCTGCTGGACCTGATGCTGCCGCGCCTGGACGGCATGACGCTGTGCCAGAAGCTGCGCCAGGAGTTCCAGAACCCGGTGCCGATCCTGATGCTGACCGCACGCGATCCGGTCGAAGACCGTGTGCAGGGCCTGGCCCTGGGCGCGGATGACTACCTGGTCAAACCGTTCTCGCTGGTGGAACTGGATGCACGGATCAAGGCCCTCGTACGAAGGGCACAGGGGCGCCAGGTCCAGAGCGTGCTGGCGTGGAAGGACCTGCAGGTGGACACGCGCTCGCCACAGGCCTGGCGGCAAGGCCGCTGCATTGCGCTGACGCCCACGTCGCACAAGCTGCTGATGTGCCTGGTGCGTGCAGCTCCCGCCGTGGTGCGCAAGCAGGAGATGGAATACCTGGTCTGGGGCGACGAGCCACCGGACAGCGGCGCGCTGCGAACCCACATCCATGAGCTGCGCCTGCAGGTGGACCGCAGCTTCGACACCGCGCTGATCACCACGGTGCACAGCGTCGGCTGGCGCATGCAGGCGTGAGCCCTGCCTCCCTCTACCGCCGCCTGAGCCTGCGCACCCGCATCACGATCTCGTTCGTGCTGTTGATGGCCGGTGCCATGGGCTTCATCGTACTGGCCGAACAGGTCGACTACGACCAGGTCCGGGCTGCTGTCGTCGCACGGACCCAGCACGGCGAAGTGCAAAGGCTGCAGGCCGCGCTGGATCGTGGCCAACGCCCCGCCCTGCCACCAGGGACCCAGCTGTTCGATGCCCAGGACGTGCCATTCGTACTGCGCCAATACGGCCCGGGCTACCACGGCGAAGAGGCGCCCAACGAGTGGCACCTGCGTGTGTTCGACAGTGGTGGCCAACGCTACTACCTGCTGCAGGACGCCGCACCCTATGGCTATCTGGAACACCTGATCAATGCCTTTGCGGCACTGGTCATTTCGGTCTGCGTGCTCGGCGCCTTCCTCATCGGCCGCAAGGTCGCTACCCACGTCATCGCGCCCATCACACGATTGGCCGATGCGGTGCAGGACGGCCACAAGCCCTTACCCTACCAGGACGCACGCGACGAGATCGGCGTGCTCGCGCGCGCCTTTGCCCGCCATAGTGACGAGCTCGAACGGTTCCTGCATCGCGAGCAGTGCTTCAGCGGCGATGCCAGCCACGAGCTGCGCACGCCCTTGGCCATCATCGGCGGTGCTGCCGAAACGCTGGCCTGCCAGCTTCCGGCCGACAGCCACCTGGTTCCCAGCGCGGCACGCATCCTGCGTACCACCCAGGAGATGCAGCGCCAGCTGACCTGCCTGCTGCTGCTCTCGCGTGCCCCCGGCGCCGTGCCGCGCAACGCGGTGGCCCTGCGTCCGCTGCTCGAATCCTCCATGGAGCGCTGCCAGCCCTGGCTTTCCGGCAAGCCGGTGACCGTTGCGTTTGATGCCCGGCATGACGCCGTGCTGGTCACCAACGCGGATCTGGCGCACAGCATCATCTGGAATCTGCTGCGCAATGCCTGCCAGTACACCGAAAGCGGCGAGGTGCGAATCACCCTCCACGACACCGCACTCATCGTCGCTGACACCGGACCCGGCCTGCCGTCCAGCATCGACCCACGGCAGTTCCAGCGCTTCGTGCCCGGTGGCGCGCACAGCGGCGAGGGGCTGGGGTTGTCGATCGTGCAGCGCATCGTCGAGCACCTGGGCTGGACGATGACCGTGCAATCCTCCGGGCAGGGGTGCCGGTTCACCCTGCGCTGGCCCCGCCCCCGCATCTGACGGATTCCTGACATCGGGCTGCACATGCTCCGGGCTGCTCCCCCGCTCTGGAGACGGCATGCAGCACCCCAAGGACAGCGGCAAGTACCCGCACGGCAAGACCGGATTGAGCCGCATCTTCCACACCCTTATCCATTCGCGCGATGGCTTCATCGCCACCTTTCGCGGCGAGGCGGCGTTCCGCCAGTTGTTGCTGCTGCACGCGCTGCTGATGGCGGCTGCGTTCGTGCTGGACATCAGCACGGTCGAGCGGGCACTGGTGCTGGCGGTCTGCTTCATCAGCCTGCTGGTGGAACTGCTCAACTCGGCGATTGAAGCCGTGGTTGATCGCATCTCGCTGGAGAAGCATCCGCTGTCCAAGAACGCCAAGGACATGGGCAGCGCCGCGCAGACCACCGCGTTGTTGATGGTGGGTGCGGTGTGGGGCGTGATCCTGCTGGGCTAGCCCGGCAATCCTGACAACTTCCTGATAAGGCCGTTTCGATACTGCGCGCACTCCTGTTCCGCGGAACCTGCTCGTGCGTCAATGCCTCCGTTTCCCGCGATCCCATCCAATCGTTCTGGTCTGGGCCGCCGCACTGTTCTTCGCCACGATTGGAAACATTGCCCTCTGGAAGACGCTGTGGGGGCTGATCGATCTCAACAGCCTGCGCAGCATGCTGTTCCTGGCCAGTCTGCCGCCGCTGCTGTTCTGCCTGTTCAACCTGCTGCTGACGCCACTGCTGGCACTGCCATTCCTGCGCAGGCCGCTGCTGTTGCTGCTCGTTGTCGTCAGCGCCGCGTGCAGCTACTTCATGCTGCACTACAACGTGCTGATCGATCGCAGCATGGTGCAGAACGTGTTCGAGACCAATCAGGCCGAACTGAACGCCTATCTGTCGCTGCCGCTGCTGTTGACCCTGCTGGCGCTGGGCGTGCTGCCCGCTGCCGGGCTCGCCCTGGTGCGCACCACCAGCGGGGCCGGTTCGATACGTTCGCTGCTGGTGTGGCCGGCCAACGTCCTGGCGTCGCTTGTGGTGCTGCTGGTGATCGGCTTTTCGTTCTACAAGGACTACTCCTCGCTGCTGCGCAACAACCGCTACATCCGCGACCAGGTACTGCCGTTGAACGTGGTGCGCCATACCCACGGCTACCTGAAGAGCCTCTACAGCACCCGCCAGCAACCGTTGCGCCCAATCGGCACGGACGCGCGGCGCGTTCCGGGCCCGCGCCCGAAGCTGGTGGTCATGGTCGTCGGCGAGACCGCGCGTTCACAGAACGTCCAGCTCAACGGCTACCCACGCGCGACCAATCCCCGGCTCTCGCGCAAGGATGGCGTCATCAGCTTCAGTGATGTTTCCTCATGCGGAACCGCAACGGCGATTTCGGTACCGTGCATGTTCTCGCAGATGACCCGCCAGCAATACGACGACGTCCGCGCGGCGACCGAGGAGAACGTGCTGGACATCCTGCAGCGTACCGGCGTCGGCGTGCTCTGGCGCAACAACAACAATGGCGGCTGCAAGGGCGTGTGCGAGCGCGTGCCGACCGAGGACATGCCCGCACTCAAGGTGGCCGGCCAGTGCGTCAACGCCGACGGCACCTGCTACGACGACGTGCTGCTGCATCGGCTCGGCGCACGCCTCGACGCCATCCATGGCGATGCCCTGGTCGTGCTGCATCAACTCGGCAGCCATGGGCCGACCTACTTTGAACGGTATCCCGCAGCGTCGCGGGCCTTCAGCCCGACCTGCGACAGCAACCAGATCCAGCACTGCAGCAACGAGGCACTGGTCAACACCTATGACAACACCCTGGTGCATACCGACCAGGTGCTGGCGGAGACCATCGACCTGCTGCAGGGCTATTCGGACCACCGCGACGTTGCGCTGATCTATGTCTCCGACCATGGTGAGTCGCTCGGCGAACGCGGCATGTACCTTCACGGCACGCCCTACTTCATCGCCCCGCGCGAACAGACCCAGGTGCCGATGGTGATGTGGCTCTCAACGGAGTTCAGCCGCAACGCGGGCCTGGACATGGCCTGCCTGCGTGGGAATGCGCTGCGCCGCGCCTACAGCCACGACAATGTCTTCCATTCCCTGCTGGGCCTGTTCGGTGTCAGCAGCAGCGTGTACCAGCGCGATCTGGATGTCTTCGCCGGCTGCCGGGCGACGACCGGCGCGCCGCTCGCCACCGCGCCGGCCAAGCGGCACCGGCTGATGCCGGTCACCGCCCGGAACGTGGCGCGTTACTGTGCGGCCAGGGCGAAATCCAGGCCGGCGCATACCGCCGCCACCTGGGCGTCGTTGCATTCCTGCGGGTTGGTGCGCGGGCTGTCCGGGTAGACCTCGGTGGTGGTGGCAAAGCGTGCATCGGTGAAGCCGGCGCAGGCACCAATCGAACGCGATTCGCCCCAGACCACGCCCGGCGACTGCAACGGCAGGCCGACCAGGTTGCCCTCGGCGTCGGCCGGGGCGATATGGGTGACCGGGGCGACGGCGGCGATCAGGGCCTTCTGGAACTCGGCCTGCGGATCCTCGCTGTTGCCGATCACGTAGAAGCCGTCCGGAATGGTGTCGCGCTCGAACGGCTTGCCGTCGCGAGCGCAGCGGGCCGGATCGAACTCGTGCAGGTCGCTGTCGGTGGTCTCGTGCAGGTCCAGGTGCACCAGCAGGTTCGGCTTGCGCTCGGCCACCCAGCGCATCAGCGCGGCGGCTTCCTCGATCTGGCCGCCGTCACGGAAGCTGCGGTTCGGGTCGACGGCATCCGGGTTCCAGCGCTGGATGCGCTCGTAGCCCCATGGGCTGACGCACGGCGCCACGATCAGGTTCAGCCGGCCCAGGTAGCGCTCGGCCTGCTGTTCCAGGAACTGCAGGGCGCCATGCACGCCACTGGTCTCATAGCCGTGCACGCCGCCGGTGATCAGCGCGGTCGGCAGCGCCGGGTTCCAGTCGTGGTTGACCACGGCGAACAGCGGGTAATGGTCCGGCGCGTAGTCCAGCTGACCGTACTGGATCACATCGAAGCTGTCGTCCAGGCGTTCAAGCGCGGCCACCACATCGTCGTGGTAGCTGCGCTGGCGCTGCTGGCGGGCCCGCCACTGTGCGCGTTCCGCGTCGCCCCAGGGCTGTCCGGGGGTGCCGATCGGGTAGAACTGCGCAACAGTCATTGGGGAACTCCAGGGGTCGAACGGATGGGTGCAGCCGGACATTCTAAGCCTTGTCGCGCCCGCGGGCCCCTCCCCCGGCCCCGCCTTCATCCAGCCGGGGTCATCTGGTTGTAAAATCAACGGTTTTTGGCCCCTCACCCCTTGATGGCGAACGCAGCGCAGCCGGTCCTGGGTGGACCGGAGTTCCTCCGCCTGCTCGCCCGTCTCAGCGACGGCGCGATGCCGGCCACCAGTCCCGCCCTGACCGATCGCCTCGGCCAGTGGGTGGACTGGAGCCGCGCCGTGGCCCTGTCCGGGGCGCTCGGCGGACGCCTGCCCGAGCCCGGTGAAGCCGCCGAAGCGCTCGAGGATGTGCTGGCCGACTGCGCGCAGGCGCACGCCAGCCTGCTGGCCTCGATCAGTGAGGATGCCGAAGCCGAGCGCCTGCTGGACCTGGCCGAAGCCGCCGCTGTACCCAACTTCGCCTCGCTGCGCCAGCGCTATCGGGTGCTGCAGCAGGCCATCCAGACCGCCACCGGGCGCCTGCGCGGCCGCCTGCGCGACCAGCTGGTGCAGGTTTCGCCCGAGCTGGCGCGGCTGGCCGAGGTCGATGCGGTGATGGAACAGACCCTTACCCCGCGCGAGCACAGCCTGCTGGCCACGGCGCCGGCGGTGCTCGGCGCCCGGTTTGAACGCGTGCACGGCCAGCCCGGCTGGCGCGCGGCCTTCCGCCATGACATGCGCACCCTGCTGCTCGCCGAGCTGCAGCTGCGCTTCCACCCGATCGAAGGGCTGCAAGACGCCCTGCGCTCCCACTGACCGGAACACCATGTCCAGAACTGCTTTCCATGTCGTTGTTTTCCTTGTCGGCCTGCTGGCCGTGTGCTGGATCGGCATTGGCTACGTTTCGGTGCATCCGCTGGGTGCAGCGGTGGCGGCGATCATCGCGGCCTGCTACGTCGCCGGTGGCGTGGAGCTGTATCGCTACCGCCAGGCCAGCAACGGCCTGCGCAGCGCGCTGAACGACCTGTCCAGCGCGAAGGAAAGCCTCGCCGCCTGGCTGGAACGCGTGCCGCTGGGCCTGCGCAACGCCGTGCGCCTGCGCGTGGAAGGCGAGCGCACCGCCCTGCCCGCACCGGTGCTGACCCCATACCTGGTTGGCCTGCTGGTGCTGCTGGGCATGCTCGGCACCCTGCTGGGCATGATGGACACGCTGCGTGGCACCGGCCTGGCGCTGCAGAGTGCGACCGACATGGCCGCGATCCGCGGCTCGCTGGCCTCGCCGGTGCAGGGCCTGGCGGTGGCATTCGGTACCTCGATCGCCGGTGTGGCCAGCTCGGCCATGCTCGGCCTGCTGGCGGCACTGCTGCGTCGTGACCGCCTGCAGGCCGTGCAGCAGCTGGACCGCGCCATTGCCGGCGACCTGCATCCGTACTCGCAGGCCTGGCAGCGCGCCGAATCGCTGCGCCTGCTGCAGGCACAGTCTGCGGCGCTGCCGGCGCTGGTCGACCGCCTGCAGGCGATGACCAGCACTTTTGAACAGCACAGTGCGGCCGCCAATGAGCGCCTGCTGGCCGGCCAGGCCGAGTTCCTGACCCAGAGCCAGGCCCTGCAGGAACGCCTGGCCGTCTCGCTGCAGCAGTCGCTGCGCGAAGGTGCCGAAGCCAGCGCCGCCGCCATCGGTGGTGCGCTGCAGCCGATGGCCGAAACCACCCTGGCTGGCCTGGCCCATCACGGCGAAGCACTGCATGCCCGCGTCGAGCAGGCCGTGCAGCGGCAGCTGGCCGGCCTGAGCGAGGGTTTCGAGCGCAGCCGCGTCGCCACCGAGGCCAGCTGGGCCAAGGTGGTGAGCGAGCAGACCCAGGCACAACAGGCGCTGGTCAGTGATCTGCGCCAGCACCTGCAGGCCTTCAGCGATGGCCAGGGCACGCACGCCGAAGCACTGGTCGCGCGTCTCGGCGAGCGCCTGCAGGCCGATGCCCGCGGCAATGCCGAGGCATGGCGCGCCGCCGCCGAACAGCAGCAGGCACTGAACAGCGCGCTGGTCGAACGCCAGCAGCAGGCGTTGCTGGCCTCCAGCGAGCATCTGGACGCGCGCGCGCAGGCGCTGCTACAGGCGCTGGAGCAGCACCACAGCACCAGCCAGGCGCTGCTGCAGGACCACGAACTGCAGCGTTCGCAGCAGTGGCAGGCCGCGCAGGCCGCTGCCGCGGCCGCGCACGCCGAACTGCAGGCTGGCCTGGACAGCCGCGAGCAGCAGCGCCAGGCGCGCTGGGACGCGATCAACGCCGAGCTGCAGCAGGCCCACGCCGCGCTGCAGGCGCAGCTGCAGGCCGGCGACGAACAGCGCCTGCAGCGCTGGAGCGAAGCCTTGCAGCACGTTTCCAGCGACCTGACCGAGCGCCTGCAGGCCAACGGCGAACACCTGGCCGCGCAGCAGCAGCAGGTCTGCGACACCCTGGCGGCCACCGCACAGCAGATCGGCGAGAACGGTCGCGCGCAGGCCAGCGCCACGCTGGCTGAAGTGTCTACCCTGCTGCAGACCGCCGCGGCCGCTCCGAAGGCTGCTGCCGACGTCATCAACGAGCTGCGCAGCACGCTGTCCGAGAGCCTGGTGCGTGACAACGCGATGCTGGAAGAGCGCGGCCGCCTGCTGGCCACCGTGCAGACCCTGCTGGATGCGATCAATCACGCTTCGCACGAGCAGCGCACCGCTGTGGACGCACTGGTCGGTGGCTCGGCCGAGCTGCTGGAGCGCGTTGGCAATCGCTTCACCGACCATATCGCCGCAGAGACCGGCAAGCTGGATGGAATTGCCGCAGCGCTCAACGGCAGCGCTGCCGAAGTGGGCCAGCTGGCCGGCACGTTCGGCGAAGCGGTCGCGCAGTTCGGCAGTGCCGCCACCGAGCTGTCCGGCCGCCTGGAACAGATCGGCGGCGCACTGGATGCCTCGCTGGCCCGCAGCGACGAGCAGCTGGCCTACTACGTAGCCCAGGCGCGCGAGGTGGTCGACCTCAGCCTGCTGTCGCAGAAGCAGGTGATGGAAGAACTGCAGCAACTGGCCGCGCGCCGCGGCAAGGCCGGCAGCGCATGAGCGACGAGCTGGAGGTCGACGGCGGTTCGCATGCCCCGATCTGGGCAGCCTTCGGCGACCTGATGTCGGTGCTGCTGGGCGCGTTCGTGCTGATACTGGTCGGTGTGGTCGCCGTGCAGCTGGAGCTGTCGCAGCGACTGGACCAGGAAGTGAAACAGCGCCAGGCCGAAGCCAAGCGCCTGCAGACGCTGGAGCAAGCGTTGGCTGGACCGCTGGCGGCCGGCCGCGTGACGCTGGTGGATGGCCGCATCGGCATCAGCGGCAGCGTGCTGTTCGCGCTGAACTCCGACCAGCTGCAGCCGGAAGGCCAGGAGCTGCTGCGCAGCCTGGCCGCACCGCTGGCCGCCTACCTGGGCAGCCGCGAAGAGATCCTGATGGTCAGCGGCTTCACCGATGACGCGCCGGTACGCGAAGGCAACCGGCGTTTCGCCGACAACTGGGAGCTGTCGGCGCAGCGCTCGCTGACCGTGACCCGCACCCTGATCGCCGATGGCGTACCGGCTGACGCCGTGTTCGCCGCTGCGTTCGGCAGCGAGCAGCCGGTCAGTTCCAATGCCGATGAGGAAGGCCGCGCACGCAACCGTCGCGTCGAGATCGCGCCGATTCCCAAGCCCAAGGCCCCGGATGCCAAGTAAGTCGCCAGCGCTCGAAGGCCTGCGCGCACTGGTGCGCGACCTTGATGCAGGGTCGCGCTCGCTGCCGCATTACCCGCAGGTGCCGATGCTGCAGCAGGTGCAGCGCGAGTGGACGGAGCTGCGCAGCGAACTGCAGGTGCGCCGCTCCCTGCGCACAGAGGCCCCGGCTGACGGCGGCCCGCTGAACTCGGCGGTGCTGGTGCAGCGCATGCTGGACACGATGCAGGCCACCAGCCCCGGCTACCTGCGCCACTTCATCGACTACGTGGACACCTTGTCCTGGCTGCAGGCACTGCAGGATGGCGCCGCCAGCGGTGCGGATAGCGCAAAGCCGAAGCGCACGCGCAAGCCGCGCCAAACGCCGAAGGAGTAGCGCCGGCCGCTGGGCGGCAGCTACGCATCTCCGCGCGGGTCATGGGGTTGCCGGCCAGCGGCCGGCACTACCATCGCGGGTGCTCTGTGCGCGGAACACGATCTGCGCTGCGCTTCGGTTCTGCCGTGGTACTGCCGGCCGCTGGCCGGCAGCTACGCGTCTCCGCGCGGGTCATGGGGTTGCCGGCCAGCGGCCGGCACTACCATCGAGGGTGCTCTCTGCGCCGCAGCGCGATCTGCGCTGCGCTTCGATTCTGCCGTGGTAGTGCCGGCCGCTGGCCGGCATCACACCCAGTCCGACCACGCATGCGGATACTCGCCAATCTGCCCAGCAAGACCGGCGCGTACCGGATTCCCCAGGATGTACAGCGCTTGCCGCGCCATCGACTCCTCGGCCCTCACGGCATGATCGAAGTAGCCGGGCTGCCACACCGTACTTCGACGGCCCGCCAGGCGATTCAGGGCAAGCGCGCTCGACGATTTCATCCGGCGTGCGATGTCTGGAAGGTCAGCTGCGCGCAGCTCGAACATCCAGTGGACGTGATCCGGCATGACGACCCATGCGTGTGACCGTACGAGCCCGCGCTGCTCGATGTAATCGAACTGGTCGATCACACATGCTGCAGCAGCTTTGCTTTCAAGGAGCCGGCGGCGCTGATGCGTGGTAGTTGTCAGAACGTAGACCTGGCCGATGATCGAGTGACGGCCCAGGCGGAGGCGATGGCTGCTCATGCGCCATGGTGGGTCGATCATTGGGCGTTGGCTGTCGGGCCCTGCCTCGATGGAGGTTGGGAGATGTCTGAAGTTGAATGAGGTTGCCGGCCAGCGGCCGGCACTACCGGGGGCCGTAGGTTGCCGGCCAGCGGCCGGCACGACCACAGCCGGCAGGCGGCCGTCGGGGCTCAGCCGCGCAGGGTGGCGCCGCCGTCGACGTACAGGTCGCTCATGGCCACGTGCCCGGCCTGATCGGAGAGCAGGAACATCACCGAGTGCGCGATGTCCTCGGGGGTGGCCAGCTTGCGCAGTGGAATGCCGGCCTTGTAGGTCTCCAGGCTGCCGGCGATCACCCGCTCGGCACCGTGCTCGTCCTGCCACATGCCGGTCTGCATCGGGGTCAACGTCGATCCCGGGGCGACGATGTTGCAGCGGATTCCCAGCGGCGCCAGCTCCAGCCCGAGGCAGCGGGTGAACATGGTGGCGGCGGCCTTGGATGCCGCATAGGCGGCCATCCCGTGTCGCGGCACACCGGCCGCATTCGAGCTGACGGTAACCATCGCGCCCTGCCCGCGCGGCGACATCACCCGCGCCAGGGCACGCCCGACATGGAACACGCCGTCGGTGTTCACCGCGAACACCCGGCGCCAGTCGTCATCGCCGGTCTCGGTCACGCCGCCCACATGCAGCACACCGGCCACGCTGGCGGCCAGCATGATCGGCCCGATGCTGGACTCGACCCGATCCACCAAGGCGTCGACGGCCGCACTGTCGGTCACGTCAAGAGCAAACGCCTGCACACGTGCATCCGCGAACATGGGTGCCTCGCGATCGGTCGCCACCACGGTGCAACCGGCCGCGGCCAACAGCCGTACCAGTGCCTCACCGATGCCCCCGGCGGCACCGGTCACCAGCGCCACACGACCTTCAAAACCGGTCAATTGCATGTTGCGGTCTCCTGTTGCTCGTCCCAGTGGCGCAACCGCGCCGACAACCACGGTGCCAGCTGCGCCACCGCATCGCGGCCGGTCAGTTCGGCGTGCAGGAACGGCAGTTCCAGTGCCTGCACCTTGCGCGCGTGGCTCCGCCACAACGCCGACTGCAGCTGTGGCCGCGCCTGGTGATCCCGGCCAGCGCGGACGTGCACCAGCGTGCCCTCGAACGGCCGGTGGATATGTTCACGGATCAGCCGATTGGTACCGGTCACCGCGCGCACCACGCCGTCAAGCACCACATCCGGCAGGCTGCCCAGTGCACTCCCGCCGCGACGCAGGAACGCGAGTATGCGTTCCCGGCTGTCCAGTTCCGGATGCGCATCCGGGTCGTGGCCGGCAATCGCCAGTAGTGCCCGCAGTGCGGCGATGGCGTCCGGTTCAGGCTCGGCCCGCCAGCACTCGCTGGGATAGGCGTCCAGCAACACCAGTTCGCCGACGTCGCGGCCGATCTCATGCAGCCGCACCGCCATCGCCTGGGCGAGGATGCCGCCCACCGACCAGCCCAGCAGATGCACCGGCCCCTTCGGCTGTAGTGCGACCACGCGCTGTACGTAATCGTTGGCCATCGCCTCGATGCTGCTCGGCAGTGGCAGCCGCGCGTCCAGTGCCGGCGACTGCAGGCCATACACCGGGCGGGCTGGTTGCAGTGCCCGGGCGAGGGTGCGGTAGTTCCAGGCGATGCCACCGGCCGGGTGCAGCACGAACAGCGGAGTGGGCCCGGCAGCGTCGGTTGCGGCCAGCGCGATCACCGGCCCCAGCGCGTGATCGGCCAGCGCGGGTGGCGCGGCAATACGAACCGCCAGCGCGGCCACGGTGGGCTGGGCAAACAAGGCGCCCAAACCCAGATCGCAGCGCCAGCGCTGCTCGATCGCCAGCAGCAGGTGCACCGCCGACAGCGAGTCACCGCCGAGACTGAAGAAGTCCGCATCCACCGCCACCGGCGCCTCACGCCCAAGCGCCTGTGCGAACAGCAACGCCAGCTCTTGTTCCAACGGCGTGCGCGGCGCCAAGCCGGCAACTTCACGTTGCGGTGGCTTCGGCAACGCGTTGCGGTCGAGCTTGCCGTTGGCGGTCACCGGCCAGTGGTCCACACCAACGATGGCCGAGGGCACCATGTAGTCAGGCACACGCGTGGCGAGGTGGCTGCGCAGCATTACGGCATCGGCAAGCGCGGTCGGCACATAGGCCACCAGACGCGCTTCGCCGGGAGCATCCTGGCGTAGCTGCACTTCCACCCGCTCCATGCCCGGCAGTTCGCGCAAAGCCGCCTCGATCTCGCCCAGTTCGATGCGCAGGCCGCGCAGTTTCACCTGATGGTCGCTGCGGCCCAGGTACTCCACCGCACCATCGCGGCGCCAGCGCGCCACGTCGCCGGTGCGGTAGATGCGCTCGCCCGCCAGGAAAGGATCGGCAAGGAAGCGTTCGGCGGTCAGATCGTCGCGACCGAGATAGCCGCGTGCCAGCTGCACGCCGCCCAGGTACAGGTCACCGGCCACACCGACCGGCACCGCCTGCATCCGGGCGTCCAGCACGTACAGGCGGGTGTTCCAGACCGGGAAGCCGATCGGCACCGGCCGCGAGCGATCCTGCGCTGACGCCGGCCAATAGCTGACGTCCACTGCGGCCTCGGTCGGGCCATACAGGTTGTGCAGTTCTGCGTGCACGCGCGCATGGAAGCGGTCGCGCAACGCAGCGTCCAGCGCCTCGCCACTGGTGAATACGCGGCGCAGCTGCAAACCTTCGGAGGCCGGCGCAGCGAGGAAGGCGTCGAGCATCGACGGCACGAAATGCGCGGTGGTGATGCCATGGCCCCGGATCAAGCGCGCCAGTTCAGTGGGATCGCGATGCGCATCGGGCCTGGCAACCACCAGCGTTGCCCCGCACAGCAGCGGCAGGAAGAATTCCCAGACCGAGACATCGAAGGTGGCCGGGGTCTTCTGCAGCACGCGGTCATCGGCGCCGATGTCGTAGTGCTCGCGCATCCACAGCAGGCGATTGACGATCGCGCGGTGTTCGACGACCACGCCCTTGGGCTCGCCGGTCGAACCGGAGGTATAGATCACATAGGCGGCATCGCTGGGCGCAGGATCCGCCCATGGCGCCGCGAAACTCAGCGCGGTCCACTGCTCCGGCGCGAGCACCGGCACACCGGCCACGCGCACCGATACGTCTGGCGCAGCCAGTACGCACACCGGCTGCGCCGACGCAAGAATACGTGCCAACCGCTCGTCAGGATGGGCAAGGTCCAGCGGAAGATAGGCCGCGCCTGCGCGCAGCACCGCGACCAGCGCGAGCACCAGTTCCAGCGAGCGCGGCAATGCCACCGCGACTACGCTGCCCGGGCCGACGCCCATCCCGCGCAGTTGTGCGGCAAGCGCGAAACTGCGCGCTTCCAGCGTTGCATAGTCGAGCGTAGTGCCGCCGAACACCAGCGCCGGCGCGTGCGGATCCCGATCCATGCCCTGCTGCAGCAGTTCAACCAGGGTAGTCTCGGGAAGCGCGTGCGCGGTGGCATTGAAACCGTGCAGCACCTGCTGCGCCTCCTCAAGCGTCGCCAACGGCACGGCTGCAATATCGTCAGCCTGCAATGCTGCCGACACGAAATGCAGCAACCGCGCTGCATGCGCATCGACATCCTCGCGACTGTACAGCGCGGGATTGGCCTCGATCTCCAGATCGAGAAGGTGCTGGCCATCGCCACGGAAGCCCAGTGTCAGATCATCCACCGGCCCGGTGCACAGCACCTCCAGCGTCGCCTGCACGCCGGCCAGCGCCAGCGGCTTGTAGAACGGCTGCACATTCACCAGCGGACCGTGCAGGCGCTGCTGCGCGCCGACCAGCCCCAGGTCGCGGCGCAGCTGCTCACTGCGGTAACGGCCGTGCTTGCGACCCTGGCTGAGCTGCCGGCCCAGGCCGCGGGTGAAGGCCTCGACGCTGCCCTCGCCGGCCGCTACGCGCAGCGGCAACACGTTCATCACCATCGCCGGCACCCGCGCCGACGCGTTGCCGAGCCGGCCCATGTAGGGCACGCCCAGCACCACTTCATCGGCAGCGCTCATCCGCCGCAGGTACTCGGCCGCCAGCGCGGCCAGCACATCCGGCCAGGGCTGCAGCCAACGTGCCGACGCCTGCAGCAGCTGCTCGCGGAAGGCCGCATCGAGCGGCCGCACCCAGCGCAGCGCATCGTCGCTGGCCGCCACGGTGCCTGCCAGGCCCACGCCCGCCGGCGCCCCCTGCAACTGCTCGCGCCACCAGCGCCCGGCCTGCGCACGACGCGGGTCGGCACGATAGGCGGCGTCATCCGCCAGCACGCCCGCCAGCCCTGGCAGCGGTTCAGCCATGCGACCGGCATGCAACGCGCACACGCGATCGGTGAACAGCGCCATGCCGTAGCCATCGGCGGCCAGATGATGCACGCGCAGGTACCAGACCCAGCGCTGCCCGCCCAGGTCAAACAACACCTGCTGACTGATCCGGTCACGGGTGGGATCGACCGGGCTCAGACGGTCGGTGTGCATCAGGTTGCGTGCCGCAGCGGCGGGATCCGCCGCGGTGGAAACATCGCGCACCGAAAGCAGCGGCACGTGTGCCGGGTCATGCCACTGCAGCGGCTGGCCATCGGCCCCTTCGGCAAAGCGCAATGCGAAGGCCTGGGCCTCGCCTGCAGCCTGGTCTGCCGCTGCAATGAACGCGGCCACGTCCAACGGGCCGTCGATCCACACCGCGTGCGCGGTATTGAATGACGGATTGTCCGGTGCCAGCCGCTGTGCGAACCACAGTCCGGCCTGGGCCTCGGTCAATGCCACCGGTGTGGCCAGCGCAGCGGCGTTCATGCGTTCTGCGCGGCCTGCAGTTGCTGCACCACAGCCCACCACTGGCGCAGCGTGGTGTGCTCGGCCAGCTGCGAGAACTCAATGGGCAGGCCGGTGTTGCCCCAGGCCAGGACCAGGCCGAGCATGCGCATCGAGTCCAGGTCCAGGTCGATCAGGTTGTCGTCGTCACCGATCTCGGCCGGGGCACATTCCAGCACGCGCGCCACGTCGGCACGCATGCGCTCCAGATCCAGCACCTCACCCGTGGCGGCCATCACAGCACCTCCAGCAACTGGTCGGTGGTCATCGGTACGCCACAGGTGCGGGCAATCCAGTGCAGGGCCTGATCGTGGTCAGCACGCGAGAAATCCGCTACCGCATCGGCCGCGATGAACGCCTCGATGTCGCGCTGGAAGGCTTCGACCACGGTGGCCGTGCAGCCTATATGCGCATACACGCCAGTGACCAGCAGCTGGTCGCGTCCACGCACCCGCATCAGCGTCTCCAGGTTGCTGCGCTGGAACGCGCTGTAGCGGTGCTTCACCAGCACGTGCTCGCCAGGCTGCGGTGCCAGTGCCTCGATGATTGGTTCATGGTCGGCGCTGCGACGCATGCCTGGTCCCCACAGGTCGGCCTGCAGGCCACGGTCACGGCGGTCCTGGTCGCCATGCTGGGCGGTGTAGAACACCGGAATGCCGTGCGCGCGGCAATGCGCCAGCAGCCGTGCGATGTTGTCCACTGCCGGCCGCAGCGGTGCGTTGCCGGCGTCGAATGCGGCCAGGAAATAGCGCTGCATGTCGTGCACCAGCAGGGCGGCACGATCGCGCTGCGGGCGCCACGGGCCGCGCGCCTGCGGCAGCTCGGCGGCAGTCGGCAAGGGGTAATCGGTGATACGGGGCAGCGCCATCAGCGCGTTCCTCCTGTCTGTTGCAGATGACGCGCACGCAGCTGCGCGCGCAGTTCGCGGCGGCTGATCTTGCCGACCGCGGTGGTATCGAAACTGTCGACGAACACGACCTGGTCGGGCACCTTGAACGCGGCCAGGCCGCGCCCGCGCATCCAGGCCTTCAGTGCCGGGGCCTTGATCGGCTCACCCTGCTGGATCACGAACGCGCAGCTGCGCTCACCGAGATACTCGTCAGGAATGGAGACCACGGCGGCGTCGAATACGCCGGGGTGGGCCAGAAGGTGATCTTCGATCTCCTCGGCGGAGATTTTCTCGCCCGCCCGGTTGATGTGGTCACCGGCACGGCCCTGCACCACCAGGTAGCCTCCGGGCAGCTGCTGCACGCGGTCGCCGGTGCGGTAGAAGCCGTCGTCGGTGAACGAACGCGCATTGGCCACCGCATCGTTGTGGTAGCCACGGATGGTGTAAGGGCCGCGGGTCAGCAGATGCCCTACCTCGCCTTCCGGCACCGGCTGGTCATGGTCATCGACCACGCGCACCTCGTCGTCCGGGCTGATCGGCCGGCCCTGGCAGGCTACGATCAGTTCTTCCGGATCATCCAGCCGTGTGTAGTTCACCAGGCCTTCGGCCATGCCGAACACCTGCTGCAGCGTGCAGCCAAGACCGTCAATCACCCGCCGTGCGGCTTCCGGCACCAGTTTGGCCCCGCCTACCTGCAGTACCTGCAGGCTGGACAGGTCGTGCTTGCTGGTGGCGGCGGCCTGTGCCCACAACAGCGCCAGCGGCGGCACCAGCCCACAGCAGGTCACTTGCTCGCGCGCGATCAGCGGGAAGGCCGCGTCCGGCCCCGGACCGGGGCTGAGCACCACGCGGGCACCGGCATACAGCGCGCCGAAGAAACCGGGCGAGCTCATGGGAAAGTTGTGCGCGGCCGGCAGCGCGACCAGATACACGCTGTCGCGGTCGATGCCGCAGAGGTCATTGCTGGCACGGAACGAGTAGATGTAGTCGTCGTGGGTGCGTGGAATCAGCTTGGACAGCCCGGTGCTGCCGCCGGAGATCTGCAGGAACGCCACCGACTGCGGGTCCGGGTCGGCCGGCAGCTGGTTGCGGTCTCCCTGCAGCGCCTCGAGCGCGGTGAACTCTGCTGCATCGCCATCGATGACCACGTGGCGCAGCGCCGGCACCTCGGCCTGCAGCGCCCGCGCCAGCCCGCGATGATCAAAGCCATCGTGCAGGTCGGCAGTGATGTAGGCACTGGCTTCGGCCTTGTTGGCGAAGTGCACCAGCTCGGTGATGCGGTGCGCCGGCAGCGCGTACACCGGCACCAGGCCGGCGCGGAACAGCCCGCATACGGTGGCGATGAACCCGGCGGTGTTGCCCAGCTGTACCAGCACCCGCTCACCGGGTTGCAGGCCGAGTGCCAGCAGTCCGGCACCGATGCGACCGGCCTCGTGCCACAGCTGCGCGTAGCTCAGGCGCACATCGCCAGCGACCACGGCGATGTCATCAGCGTAGCGTTCCGCACGCTCACGCAGGAACGCCGGGAAGGTCTCGCCGCGCCAGTAGCCCGCCTCGCGATAGCGCGCCACCAGCGCATCGGGCCATGCCTGCTGCAGTGGCAGGCGGGAAGAAACAGTGGGCGTGTTCATGCAGCAGGCTCGATGACGGGCGCGGCGTCGTGGACGCCCAACGCGTTCAACAGGGCGGCAAACTTCGCCGCGGTTTCGGCGACCTCGGCCTCGGGCTGCGACTGGGCAACGATGCCGGCGCCGGCGTACAGGCGCAGCTGCGTGCCCTGCAGGCGTGCGCAGCGGATCGCCACATACCAGTCACCATCCCCTTGCGCATCCAGCCAGCCGACCGCACCGGCGTAGAAGCCACGCGGCACCGGCTCAAGCTCGCGGATACGCTGCAGTGCCGCCAGCCGGGGTGTACCGCAGACCGCCGGCGTTGGATGCAACTGCGCCAGCAGCTCGGCCGCCGATGTCTGCGGATCCTTCAGGGTGGCGTGGATGCGGGTGCCGAGATGCCACATGCTGGCGGTGGCATGCAGCACCGGGCGCGGCTGCGCATCGATGTGGCTGCAGTACGGCGCCAGGCCCTCGATGATGGCCTCGACCACGTGGCGGTGCTCGTCATGGTCCTTGTTCGAAGCCAGCAGCGCCTGCGCGGCGCGCTCGTCCTCGGCGGCATCGGCACTGCGGCGCGCGGACCCGGCCAGCGGGTGCGACAACAGCTCGGCGCCACGCTTGCGCAGCAGCAGCTCCGGTGTTGCGCCGACCAGCCAGGCCGGTGCGTGCCCCGGTTCAACCGGAAGCGGCACCGCATAGGTCGCCACCGAGGGATCCGCGCCCAACCGCGCCAGCAGCACCTCTGGAGACAGCGCATGGCGGCTGTGCGCCAGCAGGCTGCGCGCCAGCACCACCTTGTGCAGGTCCTGGTCGGGCGCGCGCAGCGCCTTCACTGCCTCGGCAACCGCGGCTGCATAGTCCTGCGCTGCGGGCTCCGCCTGCAGCGGGCCCTGCAGCGCCGGCGCCGCCCGTGGTTGCAACGGCAGGGCCGGCAGCAGGCGCTCGGGCTGGTACAACGCGTCGTCGGCACGCGGTTCGAATGGCACCGCACCGACCAGCAGGCCCGGACCGCCACGCTGCTGGGCGAAGAAGGCCGCAACGCGCTCCGCCAGGGTTGCCAGCGCGCCACCCGGCAGCGCGAGGCGGCAACCGCGTGCGTGCACATGCTGGCCGGCATGCTGCAGCAGGAACAACGACGCGTCGTCAGTGCTCTCGAGCGGCGCGGGCGCAGCCTCCGGCCACGCGCCCTGCATCAGGGAATCGTTCATGGGGTCTCCTTCATCCGATGCGCTGCAGCCAGCGCGCACAGCAACAGCAGCAGCGCGCCGACCAGCAGATATGGCAGGCTGGGCCCGCCGCGATACAACAGCGTGCCGAGCATCGGCCCGGCCACCATGCCCAGCCCCTGCGCGGCAGCGACCGTGCCCGCCGCGGCACCCTGCTCGTGCGCTTCCACCGCGTCGGCGGCCAGCGCCTGGAACGAGGGGAATACGAAGCCCATGCCGAACGCGGCCAGCGCGTATGCCGCCGGCAACTGCCAGCCCTGCTGCACGCCCGCCACCGAAGCAAAGCCAATGCCGGAAATCAGCGCGCCGAGGATGATCCAGCGGCGCGGATGCACCTCCAGCTTCATCACCAGCGCCTGCGCCAGGATCAGGCCGATGCCGACCGCGGTCAGCGCGATGCCGGCCATGCGTGCACCAGCGGCAGCATCCAGGCCCAGGCGATCAATCGCGAAAAAGCCCACCGTCACCTGCGCGATGGTCACCGAGACCATGGCGATGAGCGCCGCCAGCTGCGGCAGGCGCAGGCGCGGGTCGAGGCGGCTCATCGGCGCGCGGCGCTGTGCGGACGCGCCAACCACCGGCGGTGTAGCCGGCAGCCGCCAGGCCAGCAATGCCAGTGCCAGCAGCGGCAGCAACGCGGCCACGTACAGCGCCAGCGAAAGGTTGGTATAGGCAAGCCAGCCGGCAGCGGCCGGCCCGAGCACCATGCCCAGCGCATTGGCGCTGCCCAGTCGGGCGAGGAATTTCGCACGTTGGCCGGTCGGTGCCTTGTCGGCGATGATCGCGGCTGCGGTGGGCGGCACCGCCGCGTAGAACAGGCCGATCAGGCCTCGCGCACCGACCAGCACCAGCACCGATACCAGTACCGGCGGCACCGCCTGCAGGGCAACGTCGATGAACACCGCCAGCGCGATGTAGACCACGGTGTAGGCGCTCATCGCCAGCATCAGCACGCGCTTGCGGCCGATGCGGTCGCTGAGCTGGCCCCATGGGCGCGCGGCCAGCATCCACAACGCGCCCGCGGCGGTGACCGACAGTCCGGCATGCCACTCGGACAGCCCGAGCATGCGGACCACCGGACCGATCACGGCGACGAAGGACATCATCGCCATGGTGCCGATCAGGGCGGCCACTACCAGCGCCGGCAAGCCGGGAACGACGGGACGTGCGTGCATGGAACACCAGCCGTAACAGGAAGGGATCGCCGGGCGCACCTGCGCCCCGCCCGGCGCCGGCCCTGCTCAGGACCGGACGCCATCCTCAAATGATAACGGCTCGTATTTGCATTTGATACCCATTCTCTTGAACGGGCACGCAACAGCGACTTCAGCGCACCGCGCGCAGGCCCAACAGGCCACGGCGCTTGAACCACCATTCCAATGGCAGCGTCACCAGCGGCGGGATGGCTGCCAGTAGCGCCAGCGCACTGGCCCACCACGGCCAGCGCAGGCGCAGCGCCGCGAACAGCGTCACCGCCACATAGAGCAGGAACGCCACGCCGTGCAGGGGTCCGAACAGCTTCACCAGCGCCACGTTGGCCATGGGGCCGTACTTCATCCACATGCCGATGAGCAGGCCGGCCCAGGTCACGGCCTCGATGAAAGCGACCGCGGCGAACAGGCGTCCGCTCGGGTGCATGGGGGAACGTTGGGTCACACGGGGCTCCGGCAGCGGGGTATCAAATGCGAATGATACGCAGATGCACACTGCATGTAGAGCCGAGCCGTGCTCGACTGCTGGAGCGTGTCCACCAAGGTGGACACCTACCGGGGCATATTCGGCAGAACCTGCTCCCCGATCTCACGCAACACCGCGTCCATCTGCCGCCCGTTGTCGACCAGATTGAACATCACGTGCGCCACGCCCTGCCCATGCACGCGCAGCAGATAGTCACGCAGGCCATCGCGGCCGACCTTCAGGCCCAGCGGCAGCGGCTCGGCTGGCGCCTGCGGATCTGCCTGCAGATCCAGAAGCATCGACTGCACGAATGGCTTGCCCGGCCCACCGCGCTGCACCAGCGCCTGCTGCCACAGGCCGATGCGCCCCTCCTGCGCGGCCTCCTCACGATGATAGGTGGCCCAGCCTTCGGCCTCGCGCGCGATCCACTGCAGGCTCTGCCGTGCGGTACCCACCACCAGCATCGGGATGCGGGTTGCCGGCGCCGGCAGCACGTCGAAGCCACCCGTGGCCTGCAGTACGGCGATCCGCGCATCGGCCTCCGGTGACAATGCCGCGCGCAGCAACGTCCAGCGCTCACGGAAGGTCGCCGCCCTGCCCTCCAGATCCTCGCCGAAGGCGGCGAATTCTTCCGGGCGGTCACCCGAACCCAGGCCCAGCACGAACCGCCCTGCACTGATCCGGTCCAGGCTCAAGGCCGACTTCGCCACCTGCAACGGCTGGCGCAACGGCAACACGATGGCGGCGGTACCGACCACGATGCGCGTGGTCGCGGCGGCCAGCATGCCCAGCCACAGGAAGGGGTCGTCCAGCGCGCTCGCCGTCGCGTCCGGACCCTGCGGCACCATCAGCGGTACATCGCGCGCCCACAACGCGGCGAAACCAAGATCGTCGGCCAGCCGCGCAATGCGCCGCGCCGCGCACGGATCGGCCAGCCCATGCGCCGCAACGGGCGTCATCAGGCCCAGGCTCAGTCCCTGTTGCGGAAACAACGAAGCGTAGGCGGGATTGAATTCACTCATGGGACCAGCTTAGCGTGCAGGCAACCGGCGACGATGACACGCCACACACCACAGGAAGATCGCTGCATGCCGAGGATCCGCCCCGCCCACATCGATGACCTGCCCGCGATGAGCGCGGTATGCCTGGCCGCATTCACTGCGGCCGTCGCGCCCTCGCTCAGCGCGGCCGGCATTGCTACGTTCGGCAGTGTCGCCGCCGCCGATGCGTTCGCTGCACGCCTGCAGGGTGACAACCACATCCTGGTGGCCGAGCAGGATGGCCGCATCCTCGGCGTGGTAGAGCTGAAGGAAGGCCGCCACCTGGCGATGCTGTTCGTCGATCCCGCCTGCCAGGGCCAGGGCATCGGCCATGCCCTGTTCGAAGCCGTGCTGCCGCACCTGCGCACACCGGTGCTGACCGTGCGCGCCTCGCTCAACGCAGTGCCTACCTACCTGCGCTATGGCTTCGTGCTGGACGGTGATATCGGCGAGTTCAACGGGCTGGTGTACCAGCAGATGGTGCGGGCAGCCGCCTGAGGGCAGCGCGTGTCATGCCCCGCTGCACGGCCGATATAAGCAAACTGAATCAGCACACTCCCCGGCCATTCCTACAATGGACTGTCCCCCATTCGAGATGCCGCCGATGCGCGTCGCGCTTTCCGTGTTGCTGCTGGCTTCGGCGCTGAGCGCCTGCACCCCGGCCCCGGTGTCCACCGCCAGCTCCGCCGAGGCGCCCGCGCCGGCGTCCGCCATCGCCTGGCGCCAGGGCGATGTGGACGATGCCTTCGCCGAGGCCGCCGACAGCGGAAAGCCGGTGCTGCTGTACTGGGGCGCGGTCTGGTGCCCGCCGTGCAACCAGCTCAAGGCCGGCCTGTTCAAGGACCCGGCGTTCATCGCGTTGACCGGCAAGTTCGTGCCGGTCTACCTGGATGGCGACGAGGAAGGGGCACAGGCCTGGGGCGAACGCTTCGGGGTGCGCGGCTATCCGACCCTGATCGTGCTGGACCCACAACGCACTGAGCTCACCCGCGTGGCCGGCGGCAACGACGCGGCCGAACTGACCCGTGCGCTGACCGTCGCGGCCGGGCGCCGCAGCGCCATCGCCGCCACCCTGGCGACGGCACTGGCCACGCCGGACAGGCTGGCCGCCGAAGACTGGCAGGTGCTGGGCGACTACGGCTGGGAAGTCGACGCCAACCGCCTGGCCGGCGAGCGCAGGAGCCAGGATGTGCTGCGCCAGCTGTCCAAGGCCGCACCCGACGCGGCGCTGCAACGCCGCTTCGCCCTGCTGGCCCTGGCCACCGCCGACACGCCCGCCAGCTCGCCCACCGAGGTGCGTGAGCTGCTGCAGGCAGTGCTGGCGCAACCTGCCGAAGTCCGTCGTAACCGCGAACTGCTGGGCTACGCGGGCGCGACGCTGGTCAAGCAGGCCAGTGCGGGGCCGGCCACCAGCAACACGCTGGGACAGCAGCTGCTGGTCGCACTGGAGCGCGCAGATGCCGAGCGCGGCAACCGTGCCGACGACGCGCTGTCGCGTGCGCTGACCGAAGTGTCGCTGGCCCGTCAGCAGCAGCCCAACGGCGCACTGCCCGCGGCCCTGGTTGAGCGGGTCAAGCAGCGCGTGGCCGCTGCCGATGCCGCCGCCACCGATGCGCATGCACGCCAGGCCACGATCAGCAGCGCGGTCTACGCACTGCGCCAGGTCGGCGACGACGCGGGCGCCGAGGCGCTGTTGCTGGCCGAGCTGAAGCGCAGCGAGCAGCCGTACTACTACATGCCCGAGCTGGCCGAACTGGCCGAGCAGCGCGGCGACACCGCCGGCGCACTGGAGTGGCTGAAGCGCGCCTACGATGGCGCGCAGGGCCCGGCCACCCGCGTACAGTGGGGCGTGCTGTACGTGGAGGGCCTGTTGAAGCTCGCGCCGGACGATGCACCACGCATCGAGCAGGCCACCGCCTCGCTGATCGCCGAACTGGAAGCGCAGCCGTCGGGCTACCACCAGCGTACCCGCCAGCGTTTCGAGCGCCTGGCCGGGCAGTTGAAGACGTGGAGCGGCAAGCACCAGGGCGCCGAAACACTGGCGCGGCTGCAGCAGCGGATGCAGCAGGCGTGCGGGGAACAGGTTGATGGTGCGTGCAAGGATTGGTTGAGTTGATGAAGGCGCTGGCGGCTGGTTCGCCTGCCGGCGCTTTTGTTGATCCGTGTGGGAGGGGGCGGGGGCAGCGCAACAGCGCGCCGGTGAGGTTCGAAAAGCGGGTTCTGGTAGTGCCGGCCGCTGGCCGGCAACCCGACCTTCGCTGATTGCCGGCCAGCGGCCGGCACTACCATGCCGCTCCTGCTCCTGCCTTTGACTCCGTCTCCGCGCCAGCGCAGGGAGCTGTCCTGCAGGGGCTGATGGGTCAGCGCAGGACCGTTGGCGCCACGGATGGCGCCATCGAGCCCCCATGGATGGGTTCACGGCGTGTCCTGCGCTGACCCATCAGCCCCTGCCTGCCAGGAAGAATCAAGGCGACGAACGCGCACGCATTTCAATCCCGCCCCTTGACCTCAACCAATGTTGAGGTGCGATAACAATCTCCCCACGGCCAGCCCCTGGCCTTCCCCACGGAGATTGCTTCGATGTCGTACTCGCTTCCCCCGCTCCCCTACGCCTACGACGCCCTTGAGCCGCACTTCGATGCGCGCACGATGGAGATCCATCACAGCAAGCACCACCAGGCCTACGTCAACAACCTCAATGCCGCCATCGAGCAGGCCGGCATCGCCGAGCTGCCGGTCGAGGCGCTGATCGCCAACCTCGGTGCCGTGCCCGAGGCGCAGCGTGGCGCGGTCCGCAACAACGGCGGTGGCCACGCCAATCACAGCCTGTTCTGGACCGTGCTCAGCGCCGACGGTGGTGCACCCGATGAGGAACTGGCCACCGCCATCGACCGTGACCTGGGCAGCTTCGATGCCTTCAAGGACGCCTTCAGCAAGGCCGCGCAGACCCGTTTCGGCAGCGGCTGGGCCTGGCTGACCAGTGACCGCGATGGCCGCCTGCAGGTCGAAAGCAGCGCCAACCAGGACAGCCCGCTGATGGGTGCAACCGTGGGCCTGTCCGGCAATACCCCGATCCTCGCGCTGGACGTCTGGGAACACGCCTACTACCTGCACTACCAGAACCGTCGCCCGGACTACATCGGTGCGTTCTTCAACATCATCAACTGGGCCGAGGTCGGCCGGCGCTACCGCCAGGCCCGGGCCTCATGAGCGGCGAGACAGTGCCGTACGCCGGGCCGTGGGCGGGGGTCTTCCCCGCACCGGCGCCGGTGCCGTCGGTCGAGATGCCGCCGCGTGCCCTGCGGCGGCTGCTCGGCCATTTCCCGACCGGCGTGGCCATCGTCTGCGCGCGCGATGCACAGGGCAAGCCGGTCGGCCTGACCATCAACTCGTTCGTACCGGTCTCGCTGCAGCCACCGCTGGTGCTGTGGAACCTGGCGTTGCACGCGCAGAGCCTGTCCACCTTCCAGCGCGCCACCCGCTTTGCAATCAGCGTGCTGGCGGCCGACCAGGAAGCGCTGGCCCGGCGCTTCGCCGATCCGCAGGTCCGCAATCGCTTCGACGGCCTGGCATTGCTGGATGACGACGAGGACGCCGCACCCCGCATCGCCGGTGCGGTCGCCCATCTCACCTGTACCCGCCACGCACAGTGGCCGGTGGGCGATCACCTGCTGCTGGCCGGCCGCATCATCGACGTGCACGAGAACGGCGGCGCGCCGCTGCTGTTCCATCGCGGCCGCTTCCAGCCCGGCCCGGCCGAACTGCTGGTGGAGGTGCGCGGATGAACATCGAAGCTCTGGAATGCATGCTCGCCGCCGGCAAGGATGGCGCGCTGCTGCGCTTCGGCCTGGGCAAGGGCTGGCTGGATGCCGGCAACCCGGTGCGCGCGGCCACCCATCTGGGCCGTTGCGTCGTGCTTGATCCGCAGTACTCGGCGGCGTGGAAGCTGCTGGGCAAGGCCTGGCTGGCCAGTGGCCAGCCGCAGGCGGCGCGCGAAGCCTGGCAGCGCGGATTGAGCGTGGCCGGCAGCAAGGGCGACCAGCAGGCACGCAAGGAAATGCAGGTGTTCCTGCGCCGCCTGGACCGCGAGCAGGCGGAGCCGGCGAAGGCGGGCTGAGTTGATCAGCCCGCGTTGGCCGATGCCGGTGCGGACATGATGTCCGACATCGGCAGGCGGCGCGGCTTGCTCGGGAATGCGTGGCGCAGGATGCGCCAGACCACCTGGCCAAACTGGCGCGGCAGCGAGCCGTTGTTGTAGTGCTGGCCGTAGCGACGGCAGATGTCCTTCACTTCCTTGGCAATGGCCGCGTAGCGGTTGGCCGGCAGATCCGGGTAGAAGTGGTGCTCGATCTGGTGGCTGAGGTTGCCCGACAGCACGTTGATCAGGAAGCCGCCGCTGATGTTGGATGAACCGCGCAGCTGGCGCAGGTACCAGTGGCCGCGCGATTCATTGCGCAGGCATTCCTTCGGGAAGGTTTCCGATTCGGCGGTGAAGTGGCCGCAGAAGATGATCACGTAGGTCCAGATGTTGCGCAGTCCGTTGGCCACCATGTTGCCCAGCATCACGGTGAGGAAGAACGGGCCGGCCAGCAGCGGGAAGAACACGTAGTCCTTCAGCACCTGGCGGGCCATTTTCCGCGCCACCGGGCGGGTCTGCAGCCACATCGCACGGCCGCTGATACGGCCCTTCAGCCAGCGGCCCAGGCGCAGGTCCTGCGCGGCCACGCCCCACTGGAACAGCAGCGCGAAGATCGGCGCGATGATCGGCTGCAGCAGGTAGAACGGCTTCCAGCGCTGCTCCGGGAAGATGCGCAGCAGGCCATAACCGATGTCATCGTCCATGCCACGCACGTTGGTATAGGTGTGGTGGCGGAAATTGTGGGTCTTGCGCCAGTTGTCGGCAGTGGCAACGATGTCCCACTCATAGGTATTGCCGTTGAGCTTGGGGTCACCGGTCCAGTCGAACTGGCCGTGCATGACGTTGTGGCCCAGCTCCATGTTCTCCAGGATCTTCGACAGCGCCAGCAGCAGCGTGCCGGTGATCGCGGCCGGCCACAGCAGCGGCATCCAGAACAGTGGCGAGAACGCCGCCAGGAACAGCAGGCCACGGCCCCCCACGCCAAACCAGCGCACGGCGGCGGCCACGCGGCGGATGTAGCGGGTATCGGAGGCGCCGAGGCTGCCGATCACACGGTCGCGGATCGCGTCGAGTTCCTCACCGAAGGCATGCATCTCGGCAGTACTCAGGGCACGGTCGGTAGCGCGGGTCATGGCAGGCGTCCTCAGAGATCCAGGGTCAGGTCGGTGGTCGGTGCGCTCACGCAGATCCGTACCGGCTGCGCCGATTCGGACTGCAGGTCGCCGGTGCGCAGGTGGCGGGTGGCGCCACTGACGCGGTCACAGCTGCAGGTGTTGCAGATGCCCATGCGGCAGCCATGCCTGGGCTTGATGCCATGGGCTTCCAAGCTTTCCAGCAACGAGCTGCCACGCGGCACGCTCAGCTGGCGGCCACTGCGCGCCAGCGTCAGCACGACCTCCCCTTCACTGCTGGCGTCACGCAGCGGTGCGGGAGGAGTGAACGCTTCCGCCTGGAAACCGGCAACCTGGTGCGCCAGGCGTTCGCGGGCGGCGGCAACGAAGCCGTCCGGGCCGCAGGCCAGTACATGGCGCTGCGCCAACGGGGTGTCATCGCCCGCCACCTGCAGGTCGTGGGCATCGATACGTGCGGCGGGCACATCCCCTTCGCGGGTGGTCAGCAGATGCACACGCAGGTTCGGCTGGCTGGCGGCCAACGCCTGCAGCTCATCACGGAACTGCAGGTGGGCGGCGCTGCGTTCCCAGTAGAACAGGTCCACCGGCGCTGCCAGCGGGCGCTGGCAGGCGTCGCGCAACAGGCTGCGCATCGGCGTGATGCCACTGCCGGCAGCCAGCAGCAACACCGGCGCCGCAGCCGGCATGTGGAACTCGCCGAAGGCGGCATCGAGGCGGAACAGTTCACCCGGCTGCGCGTGGTTGACCAGGTGCTGGCTGACGAGGCCGCCGTCGATCGCCTTGACGGTGATCGCCAGCTCGCGCCGACCCAGTACGGTGGGGCTGTAGCTGCGCTGCCACAGGCGCCCTTCAATCTCCACGCCCAGGGTGACGTGCTGGCCGGCGCGCATGCCGGCCCAGTGCCGGTTGGTGCGCAGGACCAGGGTCGCCGCGCCCTCGCCGGCCGGCTCTCGCCGGACCAGGCGGGCCACCGGCTCGCGCAGGGTCCACAGGGGATTGAGCTGGCCCGCCCAGAAATCGAACAGCGACGGCGAGACCCAGCGGTACGGAGAGAACAGGGACGGACGGACGACAGCGCTCATGGGCGAACTATACGGGCGCACATACACCTGTGTATACATGTGTATATTGAACCGGATTGGGTATGATTCAGCCTCGCCCCACCGGAACCCCCATGGCCGCCGCCACCGCCTTGTCGACGCCTGAAGATGCCAACAGCCCGGCCCGCCGTACGGTGAGCCGCGAGGACCTGCTGGCCGCCGCCCTGAAACTGATCGGGCCGCACCGCAGCCTGTCCACGCTCAGCCTGCGCGAAGTGGCACGTGAGGCCGGCATCGCGCCGAACAGCTTCTACCGGCAGTTCCGCGACATGGACGAACTGGCCGTGGCGCTGATCGACGCCGCCGGCCGTTCGCTGCGGACCATCATCGGCGAGGCCCGCCAGCGTGCCACCTCCACCGCCACCAGCGTGGTGCGGGTTTCGGTGGAGACCTTCATGGAACAGCTGCGCGCCGACGACAAGCTGCTGCACGTACTGCTGCGCGAAGGCGCGGTGGGTTCGGACGACTTCAAGCACGCGGTCGAACGTGAGCTGCACTATTTCGAGGAAGAGCTGCAGCACGACCTGGTGCGCCTGGCCGCGCTGGACGGCGCCGTGCTGCATGCCCCGGAACTGGTGGCCAAGGCCATCACCCGGCTGGTGTTCGCGATGGGTGCCACCGCCATGGACCTGCCGCCGGAGAAGGACCCGGAGCTGATCGAAGAGATCTCCACGATGATCCGCATGATCATCGTCGGCGCCCGCACGCCCGCCGCGTTCCGCCGCGGCTGACGATCGCCCCCGGGGTCGGATCCCTTTCCAGGGGAAAGGGCTCTGACCCCAACCACACAGCAACACCAACCTCCGTGCATGACCACAGGCAGGGTTGCGGCTGCCAAATGTAATGTTATAACACCGCTATGATCTGACTCGATCGGCGTTCCGCTCGGAATGACTGCGGCGTCCTTATATAGCACTTGCTATATTGATAAGCCACTGCTTTCATATGCGTCAGCCAGGTCGCCCTCGCCGCCTTTCTTTCCCCAAGGACGACGCCCTCATGCCCGTTGCCACGCCCCTCTTCCATCGGCTGCCCCTGGCCGCCGCCATTGCCCTGACCCTGCCGCTGCCTGCACTGGCCGCCACTCCGAAACCGACCGAACTGGACCGTGTGCAGGTCAAGGTGAGCACCGCCACGCGCAGCGAACGCCTGCTGTCGGACGTGCCGATCCGCACCGAGGTGCTGCGCAAGGAAGACATCGCGCTGCGCGCGGCCACCGACTTCTCGCGCGCCGCCGAGCTGATCAACGGCCTGCGCGTGGAGAGCAACTGCCAGAACTGCAACACCAGCGAAGTGCAGCTGCTGGGCCTGCCCGGTGCCTACAACCAGCTGCTGTTCGATGGCATCCCGCTGCTGTCCACGCTGGGCAGCGTGTACGGCCTGGAACAGATCCCGGCCGGGTTCGTCGACCGCATCGAAGTGGTCAAGGGCGGTGGCTCGGCGCTGTACGGCCCGGGTGCGGTTGCCGGTGTGATCAACCTGATTCCGCCGCTGCCGGCGCGCAGTGGTGGCCATGTGCAGGCCGGCGTGGATGTCCTGAAAGGTACGCCGCAGAAGAACGCCGACGTGCGGCTGGACCTGGTGGCCAAGGAAGTAGACGCCGGCCTGTCCGTGATTGCCCAGCGCAACTGGAACAACGGCATCGACTACAACGGTGACGGCTACACCGAGATCACCCGCAAGAACCTCAACGTCGGCGGGCTGCAGGCCTGGTACGCGCCCACGCCGGGCACGCGGCTGCGCCTGGACCTGCAGGTGACCGATGAAACCCGCCGCGGTGGCAACCGCCTGGACCAGCCCGAATACCTGGCCAACATCGCCGAATCGCTGGATACGAAATACCGGCGCGGCAGTGTGTCGTGGGACCAGGAGATCACTGCCGACGTCGATTTCCGCCTGGCCTACGCCTTCGCCGACATCGACCGCGACAGCTTCTACGGCGGTCTCGGCGACGTAGTCACCGATCCGTCCGCACCCGGCTATGACCCGTCGCAGCTGGACCGCAACGTGGCCGGCAGCGCGGCCTCGCGTTCGTGGCGCCAGTACGGCCGCACCCACAACCCGCTGCACTACATCGACAGCCAGTTGAACTGGCGGCTGGGCGCGCATGCGCTGGCCTTCGGCGTGCAGTACAAGCACGAGGTGCTGCGCGACGACAACCGCACCGGTGACGGGCAGCCTCTTGCGGTGCTGGAGGATGCGACCTTCCACAACCTGGGCGCGTTCATCCAGGACGAATGGAGCCTGCGCGACAACGTCGACCTGGTGCTGGGTGCACGCGTGGACAAGAGCTCGGAACTGGACAGCGCGGTGTTCTCGCCGCGCATCGCGCTGGCCTGGCAGGCTACACCGAACCTGAAATGGCGGGCGGGCATCGCCACCGGCTTCCGTGCTCCGGAGATCTTCGTTGAGGATGTGCACGTCGATACGCTCGGCGGCGAGCAGGTGCGCGTACGCAATACCGATGGCCTGAAGGAAGAGCGCGCGTTGACCACCCTGTTCGGCTTCGACTGGCGCTCGGACCCGGCCAATCCGGTGTGGAGCTGGGATGCTACCGCCTCCTATGCACGCATCCGCGATACCTTCGCGCTGGGCGAGATCCAGCGCGGCGATGACGGCCAGCTGAGCCAGCTGCGTTACAACGCCTCCGGCTCGAACGTGCTGGGTGCGGAAACCAACCTCGGCTGGCAGCCGTCGCCGCAGTGGCGCCTGACCGCCGGCGCCTCGTGGTACCGCTCGCGCTTCCGCGAGCCGCAGCGCATCTTCGACGACAGCGGCGACGGTGGCGACACCGTGATCGAAAGCCGCGACTACCTGAAGACTCCGCGCTGGACCGGCTTGGCCCAGCTCAGCTGGATGCCGGCCGAACCGTGGGAGACCTTCGTCGCGCTGCGCCATACCGGGCCGATGTCGGTGCTGAACAACCGGTTGGGCGAACTGCACCGCACGCGTTCGTTCCTGGTCACCGATCTCGGGGCGCGCTGGCACCGTCACCTGGGCGCACAGGCGCAGCAGGAAGTGTCGGTGGCCGCGGGCGTCAAGAACGTGTTCGATCAGCGCCAGAAGGATCTGGAAGTGGGCGCGCTGCGTGACAGCGACTATGTCTACGGGCCGCGCTTCGCGCGCTCGTGGTATGTCAACCTGCGCTATGCGTTCTGAAGCGCTGCGAGCGTTGGTGCTGGCCTGTGCCGTGCTGCCGGCCGCACCGACGGTGGCTGCGGACCTGCACGCGCAGGTCTCGGCCTCGTTGATGCGGCCGGAGCAGCGCTCGCTGCGGCCGATGCAGTGGTCGCCGCCGCCGAAGCTGGTCGCGCTGTACTTCGGTGCCGACTGGTGCGCACCGTGCCATGCGTTCGTCCCCACGCTGCGCAGCGTGCGCGACGCATTGCGCGAAGCCGGCGCCGATACCGAAGTGGTGTACGTCAGCCTGGATGAGAGCGAGAGCGCGCTGCGCCGCTACATGCACGCGCAGGACATGCCGTGGCCGGTGCTGGACCCGCGCCGCGCCGCGCGCATGCCGGCGCTGCAGGCATTGGCCGGGCTGGCACCGCCGAACCTGGTACTGATCGATGCCGACGGCACGGTGCTGGCCAACGGCTGGCAAGGCCGGCGCTATGAAGGCCTGCAGCCGGTGTTGAAGGAATGGATGAAACGGGCGTGTGCGCAGCAGCAGGCGCGCTGCCCGCCCGATCTGTAGAGTCGAGCCACGCTCGACGCATTCGATCACCGTGCGAACGGCAGCCGAGCATGGCTCGGCTCTACAAAAACCGGGATCGCGCGAACGGCCGGAGGCCATGGCCCGGCGCTACCGTTACGGCGCCTCGCCCTCGGCCTTGCGCACGAAGGCTTCGAACAAGGCCAGCGTCTGCTCGCTCACATGGTGCTCGATGCCCTCGGCATCGCGCCGCGCGGTATCCGCGTCCACGCCCAGCGCCAGCAGGAAACGCTCCACGGTCTGGTGCCGCTGGCGGCTGGCGTGGGCCAGCGCCTCGCCTTCCGGGGTCAGGAACACGCCACGGTACGGCCGCTGTACCACCCAGCCATCACGGGCCAGGCGCCGCAGCATCTTCGCCACGGTGGGCTGGGCCACGCCCAGTCGGGTGGCGATGTCGACCTGGCGGGCCTCGCCGCCGTCGGCCAGCAGGTCCGAAATCAGCTCGACATAGTCCTCCACCAGTTCCATCCGGTGCGCCTCGCGCACTTGCCGGAAGCTCTCGACCTGGCGCTCGGCCTCGATCAAGGGGGTGCTTTTCAGCGATGTCGAATCGTCGGTCTTGCCCACGCCTGCGCCTGTCCTTCCGGTGCAATCCGGTGTTGAACCTGAATTCTGGACCAGTCACACGACAAAGACGATTGTTTCACATTGCTAATGACTATAGCAGAAGCTATATTCGGACCCATGAACACCCTGGCGCCCCGCGACCCTTCGGCCTCCACTCCGGCCAGCCTGGGTGCGCTCAACGCCTCGGTCGCGGTGCCCGACAAGGGCCATTGGTGGTTCCGCCTGCTGGCCTTCCTCGGCCCGGGCTACATGATCTCGGTCGGCTACATGGACCCTGGCAACTGGGCCACTGACCTCGCCGGCGGTTCGCGCTTCGGCTACCTGCTGCTGTCGGTCATCCTCGTCTCCAACCTGATGGCGGTGATCCTGCAGGCGCTGTCGGCGCGGCTCGGCATCGCCACCGGCATGGACCTGGCGCAGGCCTGCCGCGCGCGTTACCCCAAGCCGGTGAACCTGGCGCTGTGGGCGCTGTGCGAGGCGGCAATCATCGCCTGCGACCTGGCCGAGGTGATCGGCACCGCCATCGCACTGAAACTGCTGTTCGATCTGCCACTGCTGTGGGGTGCGGTGATCACCGCGCTGGACACGCTGCTGGTGCTGCTGCTGATGAACCGCGGCTTCCGTGCGCTGGAAGCGTTCGTGATCGCGCTGCTGATGGTGATCTTCGGCTGCTTCGTGGTGCAGATCGCGATGGCGGCGCCGCCGGTGATGGCGGTGCTGGGCGGCTTCATTCCGCGCGCGCAGGTGGTGACCGATCCGCACGCGCTGTACATCGCGATCGGCATCATTGGTGCCACCGTGATGCCGCACAACCTGTACCTGCATTCGTCCATCGTGCAGACCCGCGCCTACCCACGTACCGATGAAGGCCGCCGCAGTGCGCTGCGCTGGGCGGTGACCGACAGCACCCTCGCGCTGACCCTGGCGCTGTTCATCAACGCCAGCATCCTGATCCTGGCGGCGGCGGTGTTCCATGCCAATGGCCGATTTGATGTGGAAGACATCGAGCAGGCGCACCAGCTGCTGGCACCGATGCTGGGTGTGGGCGCGGCGGCGACGTTGTTCGCGGTGGCCCTGCTGGCCTCGGGCCTGAATTCGACGGTGACCGCCACGCTGGCCGGCCAGATCGTGATGGAAGGCTTCCTGCACCTGCGAATGCCGCCGTGGCTGCGTCGGCTGATCACGCGTGCGCTGGCCATCATCCCGGTGGTGGTGGTGATCCTGCTGTTCGGCGACCAGGGCGCGGTGAAGCTGCTGGTGCTGAGCCAAGTGGTGCTGTCGATGCAGTTGCCGTTCGCGATCATCCCGCTGGTACGGATCGTGACCGACAAGGTGACGATGGGCGCGCTGGTCGCACCGCGCTGGCTGGGCGCGATCGCTTGGGTGATCGCGCTGGTGATCGTGGTGTTGAACGTGAAGCTGCTGGTGGACACCTTCGCCGGGGCGTAAACCGCATCCCTGGGGTCGGACTCCCTGCCGCAGGCAAGGGCTCCGACCCCGCCATCTCCATGCTACAGATGCAACGCAATCGCGGCCTCGATCTGCTGCGGCGACTGGAACCCTGCCAGGCGGGTACGTTCGTCCCCGTCACGGAACAGCGAGAGCGTCGGCGTCTGCCGCAGCCCCAGTTCCCTGAAGAACGCCTCGCCCAGCACCTCCAGCTGCACGCGCAGCAGCGTGGTGCCCTGCCCCGCGACGCTGTTGGCCACCCGGTGCAGCGACATCTCCAGCATCCGGCACCCCGGGCACTGGTCCTTGTGGAAGTCCACCAGTACGCGCGGGTGTTCGGCCAGCAGCTGCTGGAACTGCTCAGGCGTGGTGGCGTCGATGATCTGCATCGCTGTTGCTCCAGTAATGGGCCAGGACCGCATCGGTCCAAGCCTCGATGGCCGCGGCATGGCGCTCGCCATGCGGCATCTGTTCGATCTCCAGCGGCGGATAGTCGCTGTGGAAGTAGCGGATCAGCCGGTGCACAGCACCGCAGTAGTACTCCTGCCCCCACTGTGTCTCGCCGGTACCGAACACCGCCAGCTGCCGCGGCCGCTCGCCGCGCTCGGCGATGCCAGCCACCCATGCCTTCATCTCCGAAGGCGTGCGGCCGGCGTTGTCGGTCCAGCAGCCCAGCAGCACCAGGTCGGCCTCGTCGGCCGCCAGGGACGGCGCCTGCTGCAGGTCGTCGGCCTCCTGCCAGTGCACGGCATGGCCTGCAGCGCGGCAACGCTCGGCAATCTGCCGGCCAAGCTCGCGGGTGTTGCCGCTCAGTGAGGCCACCACCAGCAGGATGCTCAGCGCCGTGCCGGACTCAGAGGTCGTCGAAGCCGTTGTCGACGTTGGTCTTCTTGTAACTTGCATTGCGCATCTCGAAGAAGTCGGTCTTGGTCTCGGTGAAGTTGTCAGCGTAGGCCTTGATCCACGGCATCACGTTGTCGGTGGTGTCGCTGTACAGGCGCTCGATGCCGAGCATGCCGGCCATCTTGTTGGCGCGGTACTTCACGTAGCGCGTCATTTCCTCCACATCGATGCCATCGATGCCGTCCAGCACTTCCGATGACCACTGGGTTTCCAGTTCGATGGCGTGCTCGAACGCCTGGTGCACATAGGCGGTCAGCTCGTTGGTCTGCAGCTCCGGGTTCTCGCCGATGATGGCGCGGATCAGCTCGCTGATGAACTTGGTATGGGCCAGTTCGTCGCGGTTGATGAAACTGATGATCTTGCCGGTGCCGGTCATGCGGTTCTGCCGCACCATGTTGTAGAAGTACGCAAATCCGGAATAGAAGTTGATGCCCTCCAGGATCGAGGACTGGATCAACGACTTCAACAGGGTCTCGGCGGTCTTCTCGCGCATGAAGTCGTCATACGCGCCCATGATCGGCGCGTTGCGCTTGATGATGGTCGGATGGGTGCGCGCCAGTTCAAATACGCGGTTCTGGTTCGGCAGGTCGGTGATCGAGGCCAGCACATAGCTGTAACTCTCGTTGTGGATCACTTCCTGCTGGCCGATGATCGCGGCATTGGCATGCGCGGCCGGGTCGGTGATGTACTCGGCCACGTTGTAGATGAAGCGCGTCTGCGGTGAGTCGAGCGTGGCCAGCAGGCCGATGATCGAGTCGTAGGCGTTCTTTTCGCGCCCGGACAGCTCGCCGTACTGGCGCGCATCGGCCTTCATGTCGACCTCGTCGGGGATCCAAAAGTTGGTCGACAGCTCCTTGTAGGCCCGATAGAACGACGGGTACGGGATGTCATTCCAGTTCAGGATCCCGCTGGTGCGGCCGTTGATGATGCCGGTGCTGCGGTTGGGATGGCGCGGTTCGAGGATCTTGATGCGGTCGAGGGGGGTTGCCATGGTCGTCTACCTTCGTATTACGTGCGTTGCAGATGTAGAGCCGAGCCCATGCCCGGCTGCTCTTCGCGTCGGAGCCGAGCGTGGGCTCGGCGCTACAGCGGTCAGCTGGCGCACCACTCGCATTCGCTGATGTCGATGTCGTTGGAGCGCACGTAGTACGTGGTCTTCAGGCCTTCACGCCAGGCGCTCAGGTGCAGCTCCAGCAGGGTGCTGGCGCGGATCGTGCTGGGCACGTACAGGTTGAAGCTGATCGACTGATCAACATGGCGCTGGCGACGCGCGTTCTGGCGCACGCTGGCGAACTGGTCGACCTTGTAGGCCCCCTTCTCGTAGTACGGCCAGGTTTCCAGCGACAGGCCCGGCGCCGCCACCGGCCGCCGGAAGTCCTTTTTTTCCTCGTAGTAGAACGCGCTGTAGATCGGGTCGATCGACGCGGTGGAGCCGGCAATCTGCGCGGTGCTCATGTTCGGCGCGACCGCCAGCAGCCAGCCGTTGCGCAGGCCGTGCGTGGCGACCTCGCGGGCCAGGCTGTCCCATGCGGCGCCAGTGTAGTCGCGATCACGGAAGTAACGCCCGTTGTGCCAATCGCTGCCGGTGAACATCGGATAGCTGCCCTTTTCCTTCGCCAGTTGCGCGCTGGCCTGGATGGTCAGGAAATTGATGCGCTCATACAGGCGGTCGGCCAGTTGTTCGGCATCCGGTGAATCCCACTGGATCGCCTGCTGCGCCAGCAGGTGGTGCCAACCGAACGTGCCCAGTCCGATGGCGCGGTACTTGCGGTTGGTGATCGTGGCCTGCGGCACCGGCAGTGCGTTGAGGTCGATCACGTTGTCCAGCATGCGCACCTGGATCGGGATCAGGCGCTCCAGCACATCGGTGGCCAGCAGGTCATCCGGCGCATGGATCGCGCGGCCGAGGTTGATCGAAGACAGGTTGCAGACCACGAAGTCGCCGGCGCGGCGTGTGGTGACGATCTGGTCGCCGCTGACGATCTCCTGGATCATCCGCGTCGGGCTCATGTTCTGCAGGATCTCGGTGCACAGGTTGCTGGAATAGATCATGCCGGCGTGCTTGTTCGGGTTACGGCGGTTGACCTCGTCGCGGTAGAACAGGAACGGGTTGCCGGTCTCCAGCTGGCTGAGCATGATGCGCTTGAACAGATCGATCGCCTTCACCGTGCGCCGGCTGATGCGCTCGTCGGCCACCAGTTCGGCGTAGCGGTCGCGGAAGCTGCCCGCGCCGCGCTTCTCGTCGTAGAAGTCCTGCAGGTACCAGCCCTTGGCCTGCTTCACCTCGTGCGGGTCGAACAGGTACCAGTCGGCACGGCGTTCGACTGCTTCCATGAACAGGTCCGGCACGCACACCGAGGTGAACACATCATGCGCGCGCAGGCGCTGGTCGCCGTTGTTGAGGCGCAGGTCCATGAAGGCTTCGATGTCGCGGTGCCAGATGTCCAGGTACACCGCCACCGCGCCCTTGCGCTGGCCAAGCTGGTCGACCGACACTGCGGTGTTGTTGAGCTGCTTGATCCACGGCACCACGCCGCCGGAGGAATTGGGCACGCCCCGTATCGGCGCGCCGCTGCTGCGCACATAGCCCAGATAGGCACCCACGCCGCCGCCGTGCTTGGACACGCGGGCGATGTCGGTATTGGAGTCATAGATGCCCTGCAGGCTGTCGTCCACCGTGTCGATGAAGCAGCTGGACAGTTGCCCCCCGACCTTGCCGGCGTTGGCCAGGGTCGGCGTGGCCACCGTCATGTACAGGTTGGACAGCGCCCAGTACGCCTCGCCGACCAGCTGCATGCGCCGCTCGCGCGGCTTTTCTTCCTGCATGAGGTACAGCGCGATGGTCAGCCAACGCTCCTGCGGCAGCTCATAGACCTCGCGGCTGCGGTCGCTGGCCAGATAGCGCGTGGCCAGCAGGTACAGGCCGTTGTAGGCGAACAGGCGGTCGCGTTCCGGGTCGATCATCCCGCCGGCCTGCTGCAGTTCTTCCTTCGAGTAGCAGCGCAGGATGTCGTTGCTGTAGATGCCGCGGTCAGCCAGGCTTTCCTGCAGGCCCACGTAGGAGCCGTACTTCAGGCCGACATCGTAGAAGCGGTTGCGGCTGGCACGCTTGTACAGGCGGCGCAGGTAGATGCGCGCGGCAAACTGCTCCCACTCCGGCGCGACCAGGTCCACGCGCGACTCGGCCTCGCGGATCAGCAGATCGACCAGGTCATCGGCACTGATGCTGGACTTGCGCTCGACCATTGCCTGCACCACGCGGCGGTAGTCGCTCACGTCCAGCTGCGGGAACTCGGCGTGCACCGCATCGATGCTGCGCTGCAGGCGCTCGGCGTCGAATGGCAGGCGGCGGTTGCCGGCCTCCTTGGTGATCCAGGTCGGCACGCGCTCGCCACCGGCGCGCAAGGCGTCGCCAGCGCCGGCCAGATCGGCCACGCGGAAGGTACTGTCGGTCATGGTGGTGAAGCTCCAGGCTCGCACGCGCGTTGGCGGTCGATGCCATGGCGGCCCTGCACGCGATACCGGCGCACGGGGCGGTCGGGGTGGGATGCCAAAGCGCGGGAACACCAGATCGTCGGCAACAGCCTGCGCCTGCGGCCGGTATCCGGGCCGTGGGGGCGATCTGGGTCCGCACGATGGCGGCCGCGTCGACACGGCAAGCCTTCAGGGGCGGGCCGCGGGACGTTTGCTGCGTGT
Source organism: Stenotrophomonas maltophilia D457 (assembly GCF_000284595.1). Lineage (GTDB taxonomy): Bacteria > Pseudomonadota > Gammaproteobacteria > Xanthomonadales > Xanthomonadaceae > Stenotrophomonas > Stenotrophomonas muris. Next base: position 2,771,659 of record NC_017671.1, read on the forward strand.
CCGGCGGCGGCGGCTGACCGGGAGTGACGACCACAACATAGTGGGGATAATCGGAACCGTCAACACAAGATGCGGCAATCACGACATGCCGCGACGATCAGTCGCAGGATGCCGTGTTGCACCTGCGGCGCCTTGTCGACAGCGCCTGCGTCCCCAGTTCGGTACAACATCAACTTTCCGCGGAACACCGCCCATGCGCGCTGCCCAGTACCCTTCCTTCGGCAACCCGGCCGACGTCCTCGCCATTGCCGATGCCACCCTCCCCGAGCCCGGCCCCGGCGAGGTGCGCATCCGCACCGTGCTGGCCTCGATCCACAATCACGACCTGCTGACCGTGCGCGGCCTCTACGGCTACAAGCCGACACTGCCGGCGATCGGTGGCAGTGAAGCATTGGGCGTGGTCGATGCACTCGGCGAAGGCGTCGACGGCCTGCAGATCGGCCAGCGGGTGGCCGCCGCCTCGGTGCATGGCACCTGGGCCGAAGCGTTCATTGCACCGGCACGCATGGTGATTCCGATGCCCGAGGCGATCCCCGACGAAATGGCCGCGCAGCTGATCGCCATGCCGCTGAGCGCGCTGATGCTGCTGGAATTCCTGCACGTCGAAGCAGGCCAGTGGATCGTTCAGAACACCGCCAACGGCGCGGTGGGCAAGTCGCTGGCGATGCTGGCGCGGGCGCGTGGCGTGCATGTGGCCAACCTGGTGCGCAATGCCGATGCGGTCGCGCAGTTGCAGGCGCTGGGCATCGATCATGTGTTCGACACCTCGGTGGAGGGTTGGAAGGATCGCGTGCGTGAAGCGACCGGCGAAGCACAGGCCGCGGCCGCGGTGGATTCCATCGGCGGCGACGCCAGCGGTGACCTGGTCGACCTGCTTGGCCACCACGGCACCCTGGTGTCGTTCGGGGTGATGAGCGGCGAGCCGATGCGCATTCCCGCCGGTGGCCTGATCTACAAGGAGGCCACGGTGAAGGGCTTCTGGGGCAGCAAAGTCAGCCAGGCGATGGCGGTGGAGGACAAGCGCCGGCTGGTCGGCGAGCTGCTGAATCGTGCGGCCAGCGGCGAACTGACCCTGCCGGTGGAGCAGATCTTCGCACTGGACGACATCGCCCAGGCGGCGAAGGCGGGCGCCGGTTCTGGCCGCAATGGCAAGGTGCTGCTGCGGCCTTGAGGGTAGGACAACCGGGGTCAGATCCCTTTCCGCTGGAAAGGGATCTGACCCCGGGGAAGAGTGCGGACCAACGGTCCGCACCCATCGAGTCGGTTCGTTAAGAACCTGTGATGTATAACTGAATGCGCTTTCGTCATTGGAAGGCGTACTTGCCTGCATGCGGTACTGACGGCTCCTCCCCCGTTCGGCGTTGTCGCTTCCATGTACCGCACCACCCTGAACCTGCTTGCCGGCGCGATCGCGCTGGGCCTCACCGCCGGCGCTGCCGGCGCCGCTGAAACCGCCGATGCCGGCAAGGACAGCACCACCCTGGGCACCGTGCTGGTGACCGGCTCCAACATCAAGCGCAGCGACACCGCCGGGCCGAACCCGGTGCAGATCGTCAGCCGCGAACAGATCGAGCAGACCGGTCGCTCCACCCTCACCGACGTGCTGCGCAACCTGTCGGCCAATGCCGGCAACAGTTTCGACGAGCAGTACACCGGCAGCTTCGCCGCCGGTTCTGCATCGATCGGCCTGCGCGGCCTGTCGCCGAAGAACACGCTGGTGCTGGTCAACGGCTATCGCGTGTCCAACTTCGGCTTCGCGCTCAACACGCAGGACACCTTCGTCGACCTCAACGCGCTGCCGATCAGCGCGGTGGAACGCATCGAAGTGCTGAAGGATGGCGCCTCGGCGGTGTACGGTTCCGATGCCATCGCCGGCGTCATCAACATCATCCTGCGAAAGAACTTCCAGGGCGTGGAAGTCGGCGGCGGCTTCGGTACCGCCACCCAGGGCGGCCTGGACGAACGCAAGGCCAACCTGCTGGCCGGCTTCGGTGACCTCGAACAGCAGGGCTGGAACGTGCTGTTCGGGCTGGACCTGCTCAAGCGCGATCGGCTCGATGCAGACCAGCGCGCCTTTACCCGCAGCGGCGATTTCCGCGACAGGCCCGGCGGCCGCCTGGCCGGCTGGTCCACTGCCGGTGGCAACTGGCTGTCCAACCCGCGCGCGCCGCAACCGTTCGCCAGTTGCCCCGAGGGCAGCCAGCTGCGCCCCTACAGCGATTTCGGCAGCACCCTGCCCGGCCAGGCCTGCGCCTTCAACGCGCAGCCGTTCAAGACCCTGCAGCCCGGCGCCGAGCGCCTGCAGGCGTCGTTGAGCGCGACCTACCGCTTCAACGACAGCGTCGAAGCCTTCGCCGATGTGCTGTACAGCCACAACAAGGCCGACCAGATCTTCAGCGCGCCGCTCACCGTGGGCCCTGGCCTGCGTGCCTACAACCCGGCCACCGGCACGCTTGTCGACGTGCCGGCGGTGCTGCCGGTGGGCCACCCGAACAACCCGGGCAGCACGCCGCTGCCGTTCGAGTACACCTTCTTCGACCTCGGCCCGCGCCTGAAGGACAACACCCAGGTGTTCTACCGTGCCCTGGCCGGCGTGCGTGGCAGTGGCGAGCGCTGGGACTGGGAAGCGGCGGCGCTGACCTCGCAGAGCGCGCAGCGCGAGTACGTCGACAATTTCGTCAACCGCTACGCGTTCGAGCAGATCCTGCGCGATGGCAGCTACAACTTCCTCAATCCGTCCGCCACGCCGGGCGCGTTGGATGCACTGCGCCTGCAGACCAAGCGGCCAGGCTGGTACAAGCTGCACGCGTTGAACGTCAAGGCCTCGACCTCGCTGTGGGACCTCCCGGCCGGTGCGGTCGGCTTCGCCTGGGGTGCCGAGTTCCGCAAGGAGTCACTGGATGCGCGCACCAGCGCACAGGTGCTGTCGGGCACCGAACTGCGCCCGGCCATCAACGTGGTCAACGGCGAGCGCCAGGTCAGCGCCGCCTACGCCGAATTGAGCGTGCCGCTGCACCGCACGCTTGAGCTGCAGGTGGCTGGTCGCGGCGACCACTACGATGATTTCGGCAAGGCGTTCTCGCCGAAGCTGGCGCTGCGCTGGCAGCCGTTGGACAGCCTGCTGCTGCGCGGTTCGTTCTCGCGCGGCTTCCGCGCCCCCTCGCTGCCGGAAATCGCGCCAGGCCAGACCGTCAGCTACGGCTCGGTGATCGATCCGCTGGATCCGCTGCAGCCCGGTGGCAGCCGTGGCGTGACCAACATCCGCACCGGCAACCCGGACCTGAAGGCCGAACGCTCGCGCAACTTCAACGTGGGCGCGGTGTGGTCACCGGATGGCGATACCAGCATCGGCCTGGACTGGTACCGCATCGAGCAGGACAACCTGGTCAAGCCGGACAGCGCGCAGTTCATCGTCGACAACCCGACGCTGTTCCCCGGCCGTGTACAGCGTGATGCGCAGGGGCGCATCCAGTTCATCACCAACCAGTACGCCAACCAGGGCGAACTGACCACCTCCGGGCTGGACCTGGACGCCAACCGCACCTTCCGCACCGAGGGCTGGGGCACCTTCACCGTGGCCGGCAGCTGGACCCACCTGCTGAGCTTCAAGCAGCCGCTGGTGGCCGGCCAGGCGCCCTATGACGGGGCCGGCAACAACCGCCACGGCGCCCTGCCGCGCACCCGCGGCACCACGTCGCTGAACTGGGCGGTGGGCGACTGGAGCAGCACGTTGAGCCTGCAGTACGTGAGCGGCTACGACCAGCGCGTGGCGACGGCCACCAGCAATCCGGGCCTGCGCGACCGCGTCAAGCCGTATCAGCAGCTGGATCTGTACGTGGCCTACGAAGGCATTCCCAACACCACGCTGTCGCTGTCGGTGCTGAACCTGACCGACAAGGACCCGCCGTTCGACCCGGCCGGCGGCTCCAACGGTTTCGACATCAGCCAGTACAACCTGCGCGGGCAGTTCGTTTCGCTGGGCGCGCGCTACCGGTTCTGATGCGCCACCTGTAGAGCCGAGCCCGTGCTCGGCTGCTCTTCGGCAACAGGAAGCCGAGCATGGGCTCGGCTCTGCTGGGGTGTGCGGACCAACGGTCCGCACCCACCGCATCACCGGCTCAGGTGCAGGAACTGCAGGTGCCGTTCGTACTGGCTGATGATGTCGTTGATGATCTGCTTGCGGCTGTAGCCGACCAGGTCGTAGTCCTGGCTGCCTTCGAACAGATGCACTTCCGCGCGGTAGTAGCGCTGGTTGCGCAGCTGCTGCGCGGCGAACGACGGGGTCAGGTAGCCACTCAGGATCACCCGGTACAGGAAATCCTGCTGCTCGCCATGGTTCACCGTCAGCTCCATGTCGCCGGCCTCGAAGCGCGTGGCCACGTCCCAGCCCTGCCCGCGCAGCTGTTCGGCCACCGCTTCCATCGCCGGCTTCACCGTGTCATCCATGAAGCGGTAGACCTGGTCGCGCACCGGGAAGTGCATGGCCTGGCTCAGGCGCTGGCGCCAGCCCTGATGGTGGCGATCGTCACCGATCAGCGGCGAGGGCCGGTACTGCAGCGCGCGCTTGCGGTGCGATTCGTCACTGAAGGCGCGGGTCAGGCCCCACATCATCAGCAGCAGCACCGCCGAGAACGGCAGCGAGGCCAATACCACCGCCGATTTCAGTGCATCGATGCTGCCGGCCAGCAGCAGCCCGGCGGTCAGCACCGCGATCACCGTGCCCCAGAACACGCGCAGCCAGCGCGGACCATCATCCTCCGGCGCGCCGCCGTGCGAGGACAGCGTGGACAACACCACCGCCCCCGAATCAGCCGACGTCACGAAGAAGATGAAGCTGACCAGCACGGTCACCGCGATCACCGTGCGGCTCCACGGGTAGCCATCCAACAGTGCATACAGCACGGTCGGTGGGTCATCCACCGCCAGCTGCGCCAGCTGCTGCTGGCCGTGGTGCAGCACCTGGTCCAGCGCGCTGTTGCCGAAGATCGACAGCCAGGCCAGGGTGAAGCCCAGCGGGATCAGCAGCACGCCGAACACGAATTCGCGGATGGTGCGGCCACGCGAGATGCGCGCGATGAACAGGCCGACGAACGGCGCCCAGCCGATCCACCAGGCCCAGTAGAACACCGTCCAACCGCCCAGCCATTCCGGCCGGCCGCCATAGGCGTACACATCGAAACTCTTGCCGACCACGCTGCCCAGGTAGTCGCCCAGGTTCTGCATCAGCGTACTCAGCAGGTACTGGGTGGGGCCGGCGCACAGCATGAACAGCACCAGCGCGATCGCCAGCAGCATGTTGATGTTGGCCATCCAGCGCACGCCCTTCTCCACGCCTGAAACCGCGACGGCCACCGCCGCGCCCATCATGCTGACCACCAGGATGATCTGCACCAGGTTGGAGTGCGGGATGTTGAACAGGTGCGACAGGCCCGCGTTGAGGTGCAGCACGCCGAAGCCCATGTCGGCGCCGATGCCGAATACGGTGGCGACAATGCCCAGCGCGTCCACGGTGTAGCCGATCGGCCCGTTGATGCGCTTGCCGATCAGCGGATACAGCGCCGAGCGCAGCGCCAGCGGCAGGTTGTGGCGATAGGCGAAGTAGGCCATCGCCATCGCTGCGAGTGCGAACACGCCCCAGCCATGCAGGCCCCAGTGCAGGAAGAGCAGCTGCATGGCCTGGCGCGCCCCGGCCTCGCCTGCGGCCGGATCGCCCTGCGGCGGCTGCAGGTAGTGGGTCAGCGGTTCGGAGACGCAGAAGAAGAACAGGGTGATGCTGATGCCGGCGGCGAACAGCATGCCGGCCCAGGAAAGATAGCTGAACTCCGGCTCATCATGGTCGGCGCCGAGCTTGATGCCGCCATACTTGGACAGCGCCACACCGACCACGAACACCAGGTACAGGGTCATCGCCAGCAGGTAGTACCAGCCGACATTGAGTGCGGCCCAGTCCTGCGCCTTGACCAGCAGGCGGCCCGCACCGAGCGGAAACAGGCTGACGAACAGCGCGAACGCCACGACAACGATCGCCGCGAAGGCGAACACAGGCCGAAGGGTGCGCACCGGGGATTGTTGCGGCTCCAGTACATCCATGGGGCGGCGTTCTCCGGTAGATCAAAGGGTTAGCCGACCGATTCTGGCTGAACCGCAGTGGACAGAGCATGAAGTTGCGGCCTGTGGTCACAGGCCCGGCCCACCATTCCGTGTTATCACGCGCGCGCCGGAGCGCAACCTTGCCCGCGCGGGCCGCGGCGCGGCCACGCGCATCCTGTCCGATCACGACATTACATGCACCGCACACAGCTTGTTGCCATCCGGGTCACGCAGATACGCCAGAAACACCTGCCGACCGGACATGTTGCGGACGCCGGGCGGATCTTCGATTGCGGTACCACCGTGAGCCACGCCAGCTTCCTGCCAGGCACGCACGGCCTCTGCACTGCCCAGACTGAAACTGATGGTGCCGCCGTTGGCATGGCACGCTGGCTGCCCATCGATCGGCGCGGTCACGCCGAACATCCGCCCATCCTTGAAGTACAGCAGCCGACCCTTTTCGTCGAACACACCCGGACGTGCCCCCATCGCGGCGAACAGGGCATCGTAGAAGCGATGCGCGACGTCCATGTCGTTCGTTCCAACGGTGATGTGGCTGAACATGCGGGCACTCCTTGTGGAAAGCCGCAGTGTCGGCGAGCGCGGGCGACTTCGCAAATCGCCCGCACCGGTGCCGCCACGCCCGCGAAAAGACCCGTTGCTACTTGGCGGTGCTGAGCAGCAGCACCGCCGCAGTGACCAGACCGATGCCGATCCAACCGATCGGACGCAGGCGGTTGCCGAACAACAGGCGTCCGCAGGTGGCAGTTCCGATCACGCCGATCGCACCCCACATCGCATAGGCGGTGGCCAGGTCCATGTAACGCACCGCCTGGCCCAGCAGGGCGAAGGCGATCCAGACCATGACGATCGCGGCGACACCCCAGCGCCAGCGGCGGAAGCCTTCCGACTTGGCCACCATCATGTTCGCGGCGACATCGATCAGCGCCGAACAGATCACGAAAAACAGAGCCAGGGTATTCATCAGTGTGCCTCCCCGAGGGTGACGCAGACGATGCCCACCACCGCCAGCACCAGGCCGGCCAGCTGCTGCAGTGATAGGCTCTCGCCGAACACGGTGAGGCCGACCACGGTCAGCAGGGTCAGGCCCAGGCCTTCCCACACCGCGTAGGCCACGCCCACCGCGATGCGACGCACCGACTGCGCCAGGAAGAAGTAGGACAGCGCCAGCGCACCGGCCATGATCAGATAACCGGTCCAGCCGCCATCGCGGGCGGCGTGGGCCATGAACGAGGTGCCGACCACTTCGGCGACGATCGCCACGGTCAGGCAGGCCCAGGCGACCAGCGCGCCACGGGCGGGAACAGTACGGGACATGTGAAACTCCTTGCAGGACGGGGACCGCGCCGCCTCATCAATGGATCCACGCCGCGCGTGGAGGGTCCGGAACGCCCCTCGCAGACAGGGGCGACGGGGGTTAGTATCATCGCCTTTTACGGTGGTATCAAAATGGATTCCATCGACAGGAGCGATGGATCAATGCCCTATTCCCCTGAATCCCTACAGGCCTTCGTGGAAGCCGCCGCGCTGGGCTCGTTCTCGGCCGCGGCACGCCGGCTGGGCAAGACCCAGTCGACGGTCAGCACCGCCATTGCCCACCTGGAAGCCGACCTCGGCGTGAGCCTGTTCGACCGCAGCGGGCGCTACCCGCGGCTGACCGAGGCCGGGCGCCAGGTGCTGGGCCACGCACAGGAGATCCTGGCCGCCGATGCGCGCCTGCAGCAGTTGAGCGTGCGCCTGTCCGCGCCGGTCGAGCCGCGCCTGACCGTGGTGTTTTCCGATGTCTACCAGCTGGATCCGGAGCAGCGGATCCTGCAGCGCTTCGCCGAAGCGTTCCCGGAGATCGAGCTGGAGTGGCTGGATGCCGAAGGCGAGGACGTGCTGGAACGGGTGAGCGGCGGCCGCGCCGCGCTGGGCCTGCTGCCCAGGCAGGAGCGCTATCCCGATGGGCTGGTGGCGCGGCCGCTGGCGCACCACAGCGAGTTGTCGGTGTACGTGGCGCGCGGACACCCGCTGGCCAGCGCCGGGCGCCGCGCCGCCGCACAACTGGCACGGCATCGGCAGGTGCGCCTGAGCGCGGAAGTCGATCAGACCCGCTTGGTCACCGGCCTCGCGTGGACCGCCACCGATTACCTGATGGTGATGGAGATGGCCGAGGACGGCATCGGCTGGGCCGAACTGCCGCGGGCGCTGGTGCAGCGCTATGACCGTGGGCGGCTGGTGGAACTGGTGCTGCCGGGCTGGCCGCGGCGCATCCACAGCGACCTGCTGTGGCGACGCGACACGCCGCCAGGCCCAGCCGCACTCTGGTGGGCCGACGCGTTGGGGTGAAAAAGGGGACGGAGGGGATTAAGTCGTTTGTGCCCCGGCGGTACTGGGGCACAAACGACTTAATCCCCTCCGTCCCCTTTTTATCTGTCAGCGATGGGCGAGCGCGTAATCCAGTGCCGCGCACACCGCTGCCACCTGTGCGTCGTTGCACTGCTGCGGGGTTGCCCGCGGGCTGTCCGGGTAGACCTCGGTGGTGGTGGTGTACTTCGCGCCGGTAATGCCGGCGCACAGGCCCAGCTTTACCAGCGGATACTCGATCACGCCGTGGGCGATCACCGGCGAACCGATGATCTCGCCTTTGTCGTCGGCGGGGGCGATATGGGTGACCTTCTCCACGGCGGCAATGACCGCCTGCTGGAAGGCCGGCTGCGGGGCCTCGCTGTCATCCACCAGGTAGAAGCCATCCGGAATCAGGCCCGGCTCGAACGGCTTGCCATCACGCGCGGCCAGCGCCGGGCGGAACTCGCTTTCATCACTGTCGGTGGTCTCGTGCAGGTCGATGTGCAGCACGAACTGGCCCTTGATCGGTGCAACCAGCTCGATCAGCGCGGTCGACTCGCGGGCCGGGCCATCGGCGCGGAAGTTGCGGTTCGGGTCGATCGCATCGAAGTTCCAGCGGTTGATGCGCTCGAAGCCCCACGGATTCACGCACGGCGCCACCAGCAGGTTGGCCTTGCCGGCATAGTCGGCGGCGTGCTTTTCGAGGAACTCCAGCGCGCCCATCACGCCACTGGTCTCATAGCCGTGCACGCCACCGGTAACCAGCGCGGCGGGCAGCGCCGGGTTCCAGTCGCGGCTGCGCAGGGCGAACAACGTATAGGTCTCGCCAGCGTAGTCGAGCCGGCCATAGGCCACCTTGTCGAAACGCGAGGCCAGCGCCTCGATGCGCGGCAGCACCTCCTGGTCATAGCGACGCAGGCGCTGCTGGCGACCACGCCACAGCTCCCGTTCCGCCGCTCCCCACGGCTGGCCAGGGGTTCCGACGGGGTAGAAGGCGGCTTGGGACATGGCGGATCTCGGCGAGTCAGGAAGCAATCGCCCATTTTACCACCGGGGCAACGGCATGAACCCGACGCGCATTCCATTGGCGAATGGAATCAGCAATAATTCTCATTTACGACCTTCCACAGCCTGCACCGATGCCCATCCACGCCCTGCAACCGGCCCGCCTGCCCCTGGCCGCCGCCCTCACCCTGTGCCTGCTTCCGGCCGCCAGCGTCTTCGCCCAGGACGGCGCTACCACGCTCGACAGCATCCAGGTCTCTGGCAGCTGGCTGGGTACCGGCCTGCATGACAGCGTGAAGCGCTTCGCCGGCGCGCGCACGGTGGTCGACCGCCAGCGCATCGAGGCCAGCGGCGCGGCCAGCATCGGCGATGCCATGCGCCGCATCCCCGGCGTGCAGGTCACCGACAACTCCGGTACGGCCGGCAGCTCGGTCTCGCTGAACATCGGCGTGCGCGGCCTGACCGGGCGCTACTCGCCGCGCTCGACCGTACTGCTGGACGGCGTACCGCTGGCGGTGGCGCCGTATGGTCAGCCGCAGCTGTCGTTCGCGCCGACCAGCCTGTCCAACATCGAATCGATCGACGTGGTGCGCGGCGGCGGCGCGGTGCGCTACGGCCCGCAGAACGTGGGCGGCATCATCAACTTCAGCACCCGCGCCATTCCCACCGAGGCAGGCCTGCACGGCGAAGCGGGCGTGCGCTACACCGCCTACGACCATGGCGGCGGTGACAGCACCCAGTACAACGCCTTCCTCGGCGGTACCGGCGACAACGGCCTGGGCGCGGCCCTGCTGTACTCCGGCCAGGACGGGCGTGGCTGGCGCCAGGGCAGCGATGACCGCTTCAACGACCTGGCGCTGAAGTTCGCCTATGCCATCGACGCGCAGCAGGAACTGCGTGCCAAGCTGTCGTACTACGATGTGCGCTCGCTGACCCCGGGCGGCCTGACCCGCGCCCAGTACGAGGCCGACCCGTTCCAGAACACCCGCTCCACCGATTTCTGGAAGGGCCACCGCACCGGCATCGACCTGGGCTACACCAACACGCTGTCGGCCAACAGCGAATTCGAGGTGCTGGCCTATTACAACGAAAGCAGCCGCGCCAGCTCGCTGATCAACGCGGCCAATACCCAGTTGACCGTGCAGCCGCGCGATTACCGCGTGCTTGGCATCGAGCCGCGCTATACCCAGCGCCTGCATTGGGGCAGCACGGTGCACGACATCACCGCCGGCTACCGCTTCCTGCGCGAACGGGGCAACGACCGCAGCTACACCGTCAGCCGCCGCACCGGCGTGGCCAGTGCCACCACCCGTTTCGACAACGCGACCGATGCCCATGCGTTCTACATCGACGACCGCATCGCGATCGGCCAATGGCGGATCACCCCGGGCGTGCGCATGGAATGGATCGACATGGACCGCCGCCAGGCCGGTGGCACGGCGACCTTCAGCAGCCGCAACGACAAGGCCCTGCCCTCGCTCAACATCGCCTACCTGCTGACGCCGCGGCTGACTGTGTTCGGCAACTACACCACCTCGTTCGGGCCGGTGCAGAACATCCAGCTCAATTCGCAGACGGCCAGCAACCCGCTGAACCCGGAAATCGCCAAGACCACCGAACTGGGCGCGCGCTGGCAGGACGGTGCACTGCGCGCGGAAGTGACCGTGTTCAAGATGCGCTTCGACAACCAGATCCTGCAGGTGCCGGGGATCACCCCACCGACCTTCCAGAACATCGGCGCCACCGACCACAAGGGCGTGGAGAGCGCGCTGGAGTACCACTTCGCCGAGGACAGTGCGCTGGCCGGGCTGGAGCTGTACGCCAACTACACCTGGACCCAGGCGATCCAGCAGTCCGGTGACAACCGCGGCCTGGACGTGCCCTTCTACTCGCGCGACACCGACAGCGTCGGCGCCCGCTACGCACTGGCCGGCTGGACCTTCAATGTCTCCAGCACCCACCAGAGCGGCCAGTTCTCCGATGCCGCCAACACCTGGGAAGAAACCGCTGACGCGCGCGTGGGCCGCGTGCCGGGCGTGCGCCTGTGGAACGCGCAGGTGGCCTGGCAGGTGCCGGGGCTGGACGACAGCGAGATCGCGCTGGGCGTGAACAACCTGACCGACAAGCGCTGGTACACGCGCAACGTCGATGGCAACGCCGGCCGCATGGTGGCCGCGCCTCGCACCTTCTACGTGCAGGGCCGCTACCGCTTCTGACGCGGTAACCGCCCGATGCAGTGACGGCGGCGACCACGGTGGCGGCGTATCATGCCGCCACCATGTCACTGCCTGTTTCGCCATCGCGCCTGCATCTGGCCTTCCAGGGCCTGCGCCTGCGCCTGCGCGGCAGCGACCTGTGGTTCATCGCGCTTGCCCTGCTGGTCGGCCTGATCGCCGGCTACCTGACCCTGCTGCAGTCCGGCATCGCACGCTGGCTGCAGGGCACCCTGTACGGGCTCGACGACGGCATGCGCCTGAGCTCCCTGCCCGCGCTGACCTGGACCGCACTGCTGGTGCTGCCGCTGGGTGGCCTGCTGGTCGGCCTGGTCAGCCTGGCCGCGACCCGGCTCAAGCGGCCCCTGCTCGATGCGGTCGAAGCCAATGCCCTGCATGGCGGGCGCATGTCGATGCGCGACAACCTCATCGTGCTGACCCAGACCCTGCTGTCCAATGGCTGCGGCGCCTCGGTCGGGCTGGAGGCTTCGTATACGCAGATGGGAGCGGGCAGCGGCTCGCAGCTGGGCCGGGTGATGCGCCTGCGCCGCAACGACGTGCGCATCCTGGTCGGCGCCGGTGCCGCCGGTGCCATCGCGGCCGCCTTCGGGGCGCCACTGGCCGGCGCGTTCTACGCCTTCGAGATCGTCATCGGCGCCTACACCCCGGCCGCACTGGCGCCGGTGGCGGTGGCCGCGCTGGCAGGTGCATTCGTGGCCGACCAGGCCGGCATCGAGCCCTACCTGCTGCCGGCTGCGTCGACGATTGATGTCCGCGCCGCCGACTACGCCATTTACGGCCTGCTTGGCTGCTGCTGCGCGATGGTCGGCATCGCGGTGATGCGGCTGATCGCCTCGATCGAAGGCACGGTCAAGCGCAGCCCGCTGCCTGCCTGGGGTCGGCCGGTGGTGGGCGGCCTGCTGCTGATTCCGCTGGCCCTGGCCAGCCCGCAGGTGCTGTCGTCCGGCCATGGCGCGCTGCACCTGGACCTGACCACGCACCTGCCGCTGATCTGGATCGGCGGCCTGCTGACCCTGAAGTGCCTGGCCTCGGGCATCTCGCTCGGGTTTGGTTTCCGCGGCGGCCTGTTCTTCGCCTCGTTGTTCATGGGCACCCTGGTCGGCGCCCTGTTCGCCGGCCTGCTGGCGATGGCCACTGGTGTGCCGGTGATCGATGCCACGTCCGCCGCGCTGGCTGGCATGGCAGCGTTGGCCGCCGCCGTGGTCGGCGCACCGATGACCATGGCCATGCTGGTGCTGGAAGGCACCCACGACTTCCTGCTGACCAGCGTGGTGATGAGTGCGGTGCTGGTCTCCAGCACGCTGGTACGGCAGTGGTTCGGTTATTCGTTCTCGACCTGGCGCATGCACCTGCGCGGCGAGACCATCAAGAGCGCACGCGACGTGGGCTGGGTGCAGAACCTCAACGCCGGCCGGCTGATGCGCAAGGGCGTGGCTACCGCGCCGGCCGATCTCGATGCCGCCACGTTCCGCCAGCGCTTCCCGCTGGGTTCGGGCAGCCGGGTGATCCTGATCGACAGCGAAGGCCATTACGCAGGCATCGTGCAGATTCCGCGCGTCTACGGCGACGGCGTGAAGCCGGAGACCATGATCGGCGAGCTGGCCGAGAACCGGGACGTGTCACTGTCACCGGCCGCGGACGTGGTCAGCGTGATGCAGCGCTTCGACCAGACCCAGGCCGACGAACTGGCCGTGGTCGGCGCCGACGGCCAGGTCCTGGGCGTGGTCTCTGAAGCCTTCGTCCGCAAGCGCTACGCCGAGGAACTGGACAAGCGCCAGCGCGAACTGATGGGCGAGCGCGTCGACGACACCGACTGACCCCGCAAAAAGGGGACGGAGGGGATTAAGTCGTTTCTGACACGCTGACCAACCACGCGTGGCGTGGACCGCTGGACATCCACGCATGGCGTGGATCTACTGTCACCTCGACCGGCTAGACTCCAGCCATGCGCTTCATTGAGACCTTCCAGGCCGGTCCCTTCGCCGACACCGTGGTCAGCCTGCTGGCCGCCTTCGTGCTGGGCACGCTGATCGGCGCCGAGCGCCAGTACCGGCAACGCACCGCCGGCCTGCGCACCAACGTGCTGGTGGCAGTGGGCGCCGCCGCCTTCGTCGACCTGGGCATGCGCATCGCCGGCAGCGCCGAGGCGGTACGGGTGATCTCCTACGTGGTCTCCGGTGTCGGCTTCCTCGGCGCCGGCGTGATCATGAAGGAAGGCATGAACGTGCGCGGCCTGAACACCGCCGCCACCCTGTGGTGCTCGGCGGCGGTCGGCAGCTGCACCGGCGCGGACATGCTGGCCGAGGGCGTGCTGCTGACCGTGCTGATCATCGCCGGCAACACGCTGCTGCGGCCGCTGGTGAATGCGATCAACCGCATCCCGATCAACGAGGCGGCGACCGAAGCCACCTACGAAGTGCGCCTGAGCGTGGATGCCGAAGCCGTACCGCGGGTGCGCGAGCGACTGGTCGATGCGCTGGAGGCCGCGCAGTATCCAGTGGGCGATGTGCAGGTGGTCGAGCATGCCGACGCGCCTACCGACGTGATCGCGGTGCTGGTCAGTACCGCGGTCAGTGCCGACGAGCTGGATCTGGTGCTGGCACGGATGGAGCACGTGCCGGGGGTGCTGCATGCCACGTGGGAAGTCAGCACCCGCGATTGATTCATCCACGCAGGGCGTGGATCTGCCGAGGTCGTGCTGCAGTGGATTCACGCCATGCGTGGATACGCTTCTCTCACCCACCCGCCATGCGCTGCTGTGCCCGCAGCAGCTTCCGGAACGAGCCGCACTTCCGGGCATCCTCTGCCTGCGGGCAGGCCGCCGCACGTTGCAGGTGCCGGCGTACCCGTTGCAGCTGGATGATCTGCTGCTGCAGCACATCAGCCTGCGCCAGCAGGGCCTCACGATCCAGCGTAAGGCATCCGCTCTGCGGCGGCAGCGATGCGCCGATCTGCTGCAGCGACAGCCCGGCCGCCTGGCCCAGGCCGATCAGTGCCAGCCGCTCCACCACCTGCTCGTCGTACTGCCTGCGCAGGCCGCGACGGCCCACTGCCTGCAGCAGCCCAAGCTGTTCGTAGTAACGCAGGGTCGAGGCCGGCACGCCACTGCGCTTGACCACTTCGCCGATATCCAGTTCACGCACGGGCTTGACCTCAAGTGACCTTCAAGCGCCAACCTATGGGCGACTTCCCTGCAAGGCAAGACCATGACCCGTACACCCCCCGTTGATCAGAGCGCCCTGTGGAACGGTCCTGGCGGCCAGGTCTGGGTTGCGCAGCAGGCCATTCTCGATGGCCTGTTCCAGCCCATGGCCAACCTGCTGGTGGCCGAACTTCCGGAGACCGTCACGCAACTGCTGGATGTAGGCTGCGGTACCGGTGCCAGCCTGCTGGCATCAGCCGCCGCACGCCCGGCGACACACAGCACCGGCCTGGACATCTCCGCGCCGATGCTGGCGCTGGCCCGCCAGCGCGCCGAGGCTGCGGGACTGGACGCGGACTTCATCGTGGCAGACGCGCAGCGCCATCCTCTGCCGTCCGCGCACTTCGACTGGATCCAGTCGCGGCTGGGCGTGATGTTCTTCGAGGACAGCCAGGCCGCGTTCGCCAACCTGCATCGTGCCGCGACACCCGGCGCTGGGCTGCGCTTCATCGCTTGGCGCAGTGCCGACGAGAATCCATTCATGACCACGGCCGAGCGCGCCATCGGCGATGCACTGGATCTGCCGCCCCGGGTACCCGGCGCGCCGGGACAGTTCGCCTTTGCCGACGGCGGGCAGGTACAGCGGCTTGTGCGGGCCGCTGGTTGGAAGGATGTGGAGGTGGTTGCGGTGGACCTGCCCTGCTCGATCGCCCGCGAAGACCTGCCTACCTATGTCGGCCAGCTGGGCCCGTTGGGGCTGGCCCTGCGCTCAATGCCGGAAGCCCGTGCCGCCGTGCTTCGCCACCAGGCGCTGGCTGCATTCGCGCCGTTCATCGAAGGCGACCGCGTACGCGTAGATGCCGCCTGCTGGCTGGTCCGCGCCCGCGCGTAGGAAAAGGGGACGGAGGGGATTAAGTCGTTCTTGCCCCGCGTGTGCAGGAAACGACTTAATCCCCTCCGTCCCCTTTTTCTTTACAGCGCCTCGCCGGCGTCGGCCAGGCGCGATTCGATCAAGGCGTACCACTGCTGCAGCACGTCGATCAGCATGTCCAGCTCGGCGTCGGTGCGCTGTGCGCGGCCGCTGCGCAGGCAGGCCTGTGCTTCCTGCAGTTGGGCCAGGAACCCTGCCACGGTATCGGCCTGCAGGATCAGGCCGGGCAGGCGCCGGCCCGGGATGCGCACCACGGCATGGTTGCCGAGCTGGCCGTACACGCTGAGCGTAGCTTCCGTCTTCATGGAGAGTGGCAGGAATTGGGCATTCATCGCGTGCACCGTTTGAAGACCTGAGCCGCAGGCAGGCGTGGACGACGGGGGAGACGTTGCCACGCCTGCCGGCGGTCAGGGGGGACTCGGGATGCCGGGGCACCGCCCCGGCGCAGGAGGGTCAACGGGGCTGTGCCATCCCGGCGATCTGCACGCGCCGGTTCGGCGCCAGGCAGGCAATCAGCTCGCGCCGGTTGCGCTGCCCGCACTGCACGATCGGCTCAGCCGCGCCGCGTCCTTCGGCGCTGATGCTGGCCGCAGGCACGCCGCCCTGCACCAGCGCGCTGCGCACGGCCTCGGCGCGGCGCTGCGACAGCGCCTGGTTGTAGCTGGCGCTGCCGATACGGTCGGTATAGCCGGTCACCCTGATCGACTGCACCTGTGCGGCTTCGCGTACCTGCGCCAGGATGCCCTGCACCGCCTGCTGCCCTTCCGCGCTCAGCACCGCGCTGTCGAAGCCGAACAACGCGTCGGCCGACAGCCGCAGCGGCTGTTCCGGCAGTGGTGCCGGTGCCGGTGCCGGCGGGACCGGTGGCCGCGGCGGCTCCAGCACGGCCGCGCACGATTCCGGCTTCCAGTAACCCGCCTGGGCGATGCCCTTGCTGTCAAAGCGGACCTGGAACTGGCAGGTGAAATACTCCGCACCTTGCGCGGTGCGGAAGTTGAACAGGTAGTTCCACTCGCGCACGCCCCACATGCCTTCATTGAAATGCGGCGTGCCCAGCAGCGTGTACAACTGCCGCTTGCTCATGCCCGGCGCGAAGCGGCGCAGGTCGGCGACGTCCGGATAGATGCCTTCCTTCAACGAGGCCTTGGAGGCCTCCGGGAACTGCACGGCGGTGGCTTCGACGGGACCGTCGGTGGCCGGCGCATGGCTGCGGCAGGCGGCCAGCAGGCCCATCCCCAGGATCAGGCCCAGCGTAGCGGCATGTTGGCCGGCGCGGGCGATGCGATGCTGTTTCATGTCATTCCCCCTGTAGACGTTTCCGCGATGCCGGGCCGCGGGCGCGGCCCGGCGGCGGGGATCACCACTGGATGCCGGCACCGACGGCCACGCCGGCCTCGCCACGGCTGTTGGTCGAACCGCTGAACTTGTAGATCCAGCGCCCGCCTTCGGAGACACCGGAGATGCCCAGCGCCACGCCCGATTCGCCGTTGTAGCTGCCAGCCGCGATCGAGGCCATGCTGCGGCCCGCCTCGCTGGGCTGCGGCAGCGCTGCGGTGGCCATCGCCGAGGCGATACCGGCCGAAGCACGGTTGTCGGTCTTGCGCAGGTCGCGCTCGAAGCCACCCATACGCTCGTCGGTGTAGGCCTTGGACCAGTCCAGGGTCTGCGCCATGCCCGACTTCAGCTGATCCACGTTGACCGCGTCGGTACCGGCGGTGCCAGCGGCAACGTTGCGCACCGTGGTCGGGCCGCTGCTGGTGCTGCCCAGGGTGACGCTGTTGTAGTTGGTCGCACCGTTCACCGTGGTGTCGTAGCGGATGGTGCCCTGCTGCGACGCCTGCAGCTGGCGCACGTTGACCGCGTCGGTGGCCTGCGAGCCGTCGGCCACGTTGACCACCTGGCGTTCGGCGCCGCTGGCACCCACCGAGACCGTGTTGGCCCGGTTCGCCACCGAACCTGCACCCAATGCCACCGAGTTGTCGGCCTGCGCCTGTGAACCATTGCCGAGCGCGGTCGAGTTGGCACCGGCGGCAGTGGAGCCTGCACCACCGGCGGCGGAGTTGGCGCCGCTGGCGGACGGATCGGCCAGGTTGTTGGTGTTGTTGGCGCGGAAGCTGCCCGCCACGTTGGTGATGTTCTGGATCTTCTGGTCGGTGTACTTCTTCGACTCGTCGATGGCGTAATTCACGCCGTTCTTCAGCTGGCCGACATTGGTTGCGTCGTAGGTGTCCGAGCCGTCGGCAACGTGGGTGATCTTGCGCTCGCTGCCGCTGCTGCCGACCGAGACCTCACCGGCCGAGTTGCTGGCACCGGTCTGGCCGTAGGCGCCGGTATAGCCGCTCTGTGCGCCAACGCTGGCCACCGAACCGGCACCCAGCGCCACGCTGTTGCCGGCACTGCTGCTGGCACCGTTGCCGACCGCCACGCTGTTGGCACCGGCTGCTCTGGCCTGCGGGCCGACCGCCACCGCTTCCGCACCGGCCGCGGTGGCTGCGGCCGCCGTCGAGTTCACCGCCAGGTAGGCACTGCCACCGCCACCGTTGGTGATGCGCTGGTTGAGGACCTTCAGCGAGCCATCGACGGCAGTGAAGGCGGCGGTGACGTTGTTGTAATCGCCGCTGGTGAAGGTGCCATCGGTGGCGATGCTGGAAATGCTGAACGTCGGCGCGGTCCACGCGTTGGTGGTGCCGTTGTAGGCAGTGGTGCCGCCGAAGTAGTTGGCGATGGTGCTGTGGGTGCTGAACAGCTGGTCGCCGGTGATGGCGTCGCTGCTGCCGGCCAGGATGCTGCCGGCGGCGACGTTGGTGATCTTCACCGCACCGGTACCGGTGCCCGTCAGCGTCACGCTGTTGAGCACGTTGCCACTGCCGTCGACATCGTATTTCACGGCCAGCTTGTCGATCTCGCCGGTCTGGTCGGCAACGTTGGCCAGCGAGTTGCTGACCGCATCGAAGGCGGTGCCGACGTCGTTGTAGCTGCCCTTGGTCACGGTGCCGTTGGCGGCGACGTTGTTGATCGAGTACGTCGGTGCGGTCAGCACGCCGCTGGCGCTGACCGCAGCACCACCGCCGAGGTGGGTGGCCACAGCCTGGTTGGCGGCGAACAGCTGGGCCCCGTTGATGGCCTCGCTGCTGGTGGCGCTGACCTGGCCCGGGCCGAGATTGCGCAGCGTGGTGGCGGTGCCGGCCTGGCCCAGCGTGGCGCTGGCATAGTTGACGCTGCCATCGGCGTTGAGGTCATAGCGCAGTGCCCCCTGCTCCGAGGCCTGCAGCTGTCCCACGTTGACCGCATCGGTGGCCGCGGTACCGGCCGCCACGTTGATGACCTGACGCTCTGCGCCAGCGGCACCGATGGAAACCGTGTTGGCACGATCGGCAAGGCTTCCCGCACCCACTGCGATGCTGTTGGCTGCCGTCGCCCGCGCATTGGTGCCGACCGCGATCGAATCGGCGCCGCTGGCCACGGCCTCGGTACCGGTCGAGTTCACCCGCAGGTACTTGGTACCGCCGTTGCGGATATCGGTGATCTGCGTGTTGAGGTTGACCAGCGAACCATCCACCGCCGCGAAGGCATCGGTGGCGTTGGTGTACAGGCCCTGGGCGATGGCGCCGGTGGTGGAGATCGTGCTGATCTCGAACAGCGGTGCGGTGAAGATGCCGCTGGCCGGGTCAAAGGCTGCACGACCACCGAAGAAGCTGGCGATCGCGCTGTTCGTTGCCGCCAGCTGGCCACCGTTGACGGCCTCGAGGCTGCCCGCGGTGACCGCACCGGCGGCGAGATTGCCGATGGTGGTGGTGCCGGTGCCTGCGCCGAGGGTGACCCGTCGATAGTTCGGATTGCCGCCGGCGTCCAGATCGTAGGTCACCGCAGCATCCGCCACGCCGTTGATCAGGCTGATCGCGCCCTTCAACTGCGCCACGTTGACCGCGTCGGTGTTGCCGCTGCCCGCAGCCACGTTGGTGATCTGGCGCTCGCCCCCACCGGCGGTGCCCACCGATACTTCACCGGCCGAGACCTGCGGCGCCGTGAGGCCGTAGGCACTGTAGCTGGCCTGCGCGCCACGCAGTGCGGCCGAGCGGTAGCCCAGCGCGACCGAGTTGGCCTGGTTGGAGGTGGACTCGGCACCCAGCAGGGTCTGCCCGTTGGCGGTGCCGACGGCACTGTCGCCGACGATCACCGAATGGCCCATGCGCGCGGCATAGTCGGCCGTCGGCACGCCGGTCGGGTTGCTGGGATCGTTCACGCCATCACCGGGGAAGGCGACATTGGCATCGACCTTCGGCAGTTCATGGCGTGCGTTGGCGCCGATCACCACTTCCTTCGAGCCGTTGGCGAAGGCGCCATCGCCCATCAGCACCTGGTAGTCCTGCGCGGCGTTGACGGCCCAGCAGGAGATGTCGGCCAGCGCGATGTCCAGGCACTTGGCCGCCCAGGCCGGGGAATCCTTCGGCAGCAGCAGGCCCAGCAGGCCACCCGGATTGCCGTTGTTGATGTTGTAGATGTAGCTGTCGGAAGTGACGCCACCGATCAGGGTCAGGTGCGAGCTGCCGCCCGTGGCCGCGCCGCCCAGACCGTTGAGCGTGCTGCCGACCGGCGACAGGTTCACCACCGGCAGGCCCAGCACATTGACCGTCGAATAGGTCTGCATCACGTTGGCATTGCTGAGCTTGAGATTGCCATTGCTCAGGTAGCCATTGCCGCCGAACAGGCTGGTGGTGGTCGGCCCGATCAGCTGGCCGACATTGCCGACCAGGCCACCGGTGCCGATGATCAGGCCGGCATTCGGGTCGGCCGGCGCCGGTGCCTTCGGGCTGGTCGGCGGGATCGCCGACGGCTGGGTCAGGCCGAGACTGCCGAGCGTGCCACCCACCAGGCCGCCCACGGCGCTGCCCAGGTTGCCGACAGTGCCATTGAGATTGCCGTTGAGCAGGTTGCCCACCGCGCTGCCGACGTTGCCCAGCGTGCTTCCCAGCACACCGCCCAGGCCTGCGCCCGGGCTACCGGTGGTGCCGTTGAGAATGCCGCCCACTGCACCACCGACCGTGCCGACGGTATTGCTAAGCGTGCCGCCCACCGCGCTGCCAACCTGGCCGACGGTGCCGCTCAGAGCGCCACCCACCGCACTGCCGACGGTACCGTTCAATGCGCCACCGACTGCGCCCACCGTGTTGTTGAGCGTGCCGCCCACTGCACCGCCGACCTGGCCGACGGTGCCGTTCAGAGCGCCACCCACCGCACTGCCGACGGTACCGACAGTGCCGTTCAGAGCGCCACCCACGGCGCCGCCGACTTGGCCAACCGCGCCATTGAGCGCACCACCCACTGCACTGCCGACGGTACCGACAGTGCCGTTCAGTGCGCTGCCCACAGCACCACCGACCGCACCGACCGAGTTGTTGAGCGCGCCGCCCACTGCACTGCCAACAGTGCCGACAGTACCGTTCAGAGCACCGCCAACTGCACCACCGACTGCGCCGACCGTGTTGTTGAGCGTGCCACCCACTGCGCCGCCGACCTGGCCAACGGTGCCGTTCAGAGCTCCGCCCACCGCACCGCCGACGGTACCGACGGTGCCGTTCAGTGCACCGCCGACTGCGCCGCCAACTGTGCCGACCGTGCCGTTCAGAGCACCGCCAACTGCACCACCGACTGCGCCGACCGTGTTGTTGAGCGTACCGCCCACTGCGCTGCCGACCTGGCCAACGGTGCCGTTCAGAGCTCCGCCCACAGCACCACCGACCGCACTGACCGTGTTGTTGAGCGCGCCGCTCACGGCGCCGCCAACTGTGCCTGCCGTGCCGTTCAGTGCACCGCCAACTGCACCACCGACCACGCCGACTGTGTTGTTGAGCGTGCCGCCCACTGCACCGCCGACCGCGCCGACTGTGCCGTTGAGTGCACCGCCCACTGCGCCACCGACCGTGCCTACCGTGCCGTTCAGTGCACCGCCAACCGCACCACCGACTGCGCCCACCGCGTTGTTGAGCGTGCCACCCACTGCACCGCCGACCGCGCCGACTGTGCCGTTGAGTGCACCGCCCACTGCGCCACCGACTGTTCCGACAGTACCGTTCAGAGCGCCGCCCACTGCGCCGCCAACCGTGCCAACGGTGCCGTTCAGCGCACCACCCACCGTGCTACCGACCGCACCCGCGGCACCGTGAAGCGTCCCGCCGACAGCATCCACTGCTCCGCCCACCAGACCGCCGACGCCCAGCGCGCTGTGCTGCGCGGCTACGGTTGCCTGCCCGGCCAGCTTCAGGTTGCGATCGGCGACTACTTCCTGGCCGTCCGGCGCCTGCACGCGCACCTTGCCCGCGGCGCCGGCATCGAACGCGGCACTGATGGCGCGATCATGCGTGTCACCCGGCAGTTCCTCCTTGGCCGGCAGCGTGACCGCCGCCGTCGCCCGGGCCTGGCCCTGCCCCTCGATGTGATGGCCAGCCACCGCCAGATGCGCGTCGGTGTCGCCGTCGACAGAGGCCTTCAGGGACGAACCGCTGAGGCCCGCTGCCGCCCGGGCACCCGAATCGATCGAAGCGACCTGATGGCCAGCGATGCCGACCTTGGCCCTGGCGCGCGCATCGGCAGCGACGCCCAGCGGCGCCTGCGCGCCCGGCGCAACGTGCGCTGCCAGCGATGCATCCACCTGTGCCGCCTTGATCGCAGTGTTGCCCAGGCCGACAGTGGCGCGTACATCGGCCGCCAGCGCCGGCACGGCCACCTGCTTCGGCGTGGTGTTCGCTGCCAGCTTCACCTGTACGGCGGCCGGCAATACGTCACGCACCACCGGCAGCGATGTGGTGTTCAACTGCAGGCCCAGGCGAGCGTCCGCACTGATCGCGGGGCTGCTCTGCGCCTGTCGCGCGGCGGCAGCCAAGGCCACTTCCGCGTCGACCTTGACCGGCATCGGCTGCGCATACTTCGCCGCAAGCGCTTGCAGGTCGCGCAGCGACTGATTGGTTTCCGATGCCCCTGCGTGGCCGCTGGCCAGCGCGCACAGCAGTGCCAGGGCCAGCGCGGTGGGCATCAGCAGGAAGGCGCGCGGATCGCGTGCGGCGCCGCCGCCGCTGTCGCCGGTGGCCAGTTCCGAGGCCACAACCAGAGCATTGAGCTGGCGGTTCCATACACGCCGGTAGATGCGGTTCATGAGCATTTCCCCCGTAGGCGAACAACTGGAATGTCAGTGGACTTGCCGTTAGGCAGGTGACTGACATTTCAGCGGTTGCAACGGTGGCGGCGCACTTCAATCCGGCACGGCAATCGCGCATTCCGGCAAATCCACGGCCGGAATCGGCAGCCGTTTATGCAGAAGCGGCAACATGATCGGCAAGCGGATGTGCAATTCCGGCACGAATGCCGCGAAAACCCTTGCGGGGCTTGGCTCAGGCCGGCTGGCCGATCTGCGCGGGCGCGCGCATCAGGGTATCGCGCGGCAGTTCGCCGAATACCTTGCGGTAATTGTCGGCGAAGCGCGAAAGATCCCACAGGCCGCAGCTGAGGGCGATGGCTTTCACCGAGCGACGGCTGGAATCGGCCATCGACAGGCTGCGGCAGGCCGCGCACAGGCGCAGCATGGAGAGATACCGGTTGGGCGAGGTTCCAAACAGGTCCTCGAACGCATAACGCAGGCCGCGCTCGCTGACCCCAGCCGCATCGCAGATTTCATTCATGTAGATATTGCGGCGCAGGTTGAGCCGCATGAAGTTCTCTGCCCGCTGTGCGATCAGATAATGCGTACGCCGTGCACGGCTGCAACCCGGGCGATCCGCCGCACCGGCACCCAGAAGGGCCTGCACATCCTCGTGCAGCAGGGTTTCAGTTTCTTCCGGCTGCAGGCCTGCACCCTGCCCCAGCTGCAGGTGCAGCTGCTGGTAGTGGCGTGCCAACGGCGTGCCTTCGCTGGCCAGATTGAACAGTGACAGTGCCTGGCCAGCGGGAGGCGTGCTGCGCAGGCTCAGTTCGGTCAGCTTGCGCTGCACCCGTGCCACCGGCAGCAGCATCAGGGTCATGTGCGTGCCTGGGCTCAGGGTGAACTCACTGATGCCTTCCGGCATGATCGTCAACGCCATCCCCGGCGTGAGCGGTACGCCATGGCACCAGCTCAGCGTCTCATCGGTGGCGTGCAGGTACCCGAGCATCGCCCAGTCCGGCGGCAGCATGAAACGGCCGCGGCAGTGGAAACCGCAGCTGATGCTGCAGAACAGGGCTTCCTCGTGCACGCGCGAAGCGAATGCCGCACGTGGCCCATTGCCATCGAGCAGCAGCAGTTCGACATCACAGACACGAAGCACGCCGCTCAGCGTGGCCAGGTCTATCGACCGCAGGCCGCTGTCGCCGCTGTCTCCTACCCCACCATCGACCATGACAGTGTTGTCCCCCGTTGATCCGCCATGCGATGCGGCCCCCACTGCCTGACAGGGCGCGCAGCGATCCAGAAACCACTTCCGTTGTCGTGCAGGCCGCATCGGCTCCGATGCGGCCAACCATGGAAATGCAACAGCTTGAATGCGAGTATGCCCGATAATCGGCGAAGGTAAACCCGCGGGCTGCAATGAAGAAAAAAGATACACAGATGAAGAAAATGTCGGCGCCATTGGCACGGTCTTCGCATGCGCCGGAAAATGGAAATCACATAATCTGCACGACCATGAATCGTTTTGCCTTCGAACGGATTCTCGTCACAGAAACGGCCTGAAAGTTTCAGCATCGCGGGGTTTCTGCCGAATTTGCATATAGGTTCCTGTTGCAGCCAACTTCCATTCAGGCAAAGTCGATAGCACGGTGATCCGGCCAACTGATCCGGCCGCACCCAGGGGGACAGCATGACCACGCACGCATCATTGGATGCCTCGACCACCGGCCCCGGGCCGAGCGGTCGCGACCGTGCGGCTGGCGGCCTGCCTGGAGACGATCACCCTGCTTGAGCACAGCGGGCCCATCCCGCCGTGCCTCCTCCGCCAGGACGCGCGGAGGCCCACGGACGATCCCGGCGGAGCCGGGCCACCGCCCAACGCAGGTGTACTGCATCCGCAGACAGGTAGAGGGAGACATTGGTCATGAACGCATCGATCCGCAAATTCCTGAAGGAAGAAGACGGTGTCACCGCGCTCGAGTACGGGCTGCTGGCTGCCGTCATCGCTGGTGTCCTGATCGCGGTCGGCAACGACCAGATCAAGGGGTTCTTCGAAACGCTGTTCAAGAACCTCTCCGCACTGGCCACCAAGGCGTCGGGCTCGACGACCTGAGCGGCGACCGCGCGCGGCCGGCAGAGCCGCGACGGTGGGGCGCATGGAACCAGGCGAAGACCGTCCAGTGACGGACGACGGAGTGTGCGATGACACTGCTGGGATTGTTGGCCATCGGCGTATGCCTGCGGATCGCGATCAGTGATCTGTATGCCCGTCGGGTGCCCAACGCCTGGCTGATCGCCGCTTACGTGATCGCCACCGTGGTGATCGTCTTCGGCCAGTTCAGTGCGCCGCGCCAGCCGTGGCTGCCCCACGTTGCCGGCGCGGCGCTCGGCCTGTTGGCGCTGCTGCCGTTCTATGCCCTGCGCTGGATGGGCGCCGGCGACGTGAAGTTCTTTGCCGTGCTGGGGCTGATGCTGGGCTGGCAGGCGCTGCTTCCGGTCTGGCTGGTCGCCAGCCTCGCCGCCGGGTTGCACGCCGTGCTGGTGCTGGCGGGCCGGCGCCTGGGCGTGTTGCTGCCCGGCCACCTGCAGATGCAGGTGAATCGCACCAGCACGCAATGGCACGCGCATCCGGCCCTGCGCGACATGCAGACCGCACGCCAGGGACGACGTGGCATTCCCTATGCCGCCTACCTCGCACTCGCCGCCATCGGCTGGGTGCTGGCAAGCATCTACGGAGGTGCACCATGAACATCCGCAGCCCGCGCCGGCAACGCGGCGTCGCCAGCATCGAGTTCGCCCTGATGCTGATGCTCGGCCTGTTGCCGCTGCTGCTGTTCACCTTCTCCGGGGTGATGATCATGGCAGCACAGCAGACCCTGGCCACCGCCTCGGCCGAAGGCGCGCGCGCCTCGCTGCGCTACGGCACGGCCGGCGAACGGCGCACCGCAGCCTGCGTCGCCGCACGCACCTCGATGCAATGGCTGCTGCAGTTCTCCAAGCAGAACGTGGACTGCAGCGCGGGGGGCAGCAATGCCATCCTGGTGTCCGCGCAGGCGCCCTGCGCCGGCCTGGCCACGGCCCAGTGCATGACCGTGACAGTCAGCTACGACTACGCCAGCCATCCCTTCCTGCCCGGCACCGCCACGCTCTACAAGTGGGTGATGCAGGCTCCCATCCGCAGCGTCGCGGTCGCCCAGCTCGATCTCGGCAGCGGCAACTGATGACCGGTATTTTGGAGACGGTTCCATGCTCAAGTTGACCCGCATCGCTGCCGTCGCCCTGATCGGCCTGGCCGTGCTGCTGGCGCTGATCGCCTTCATGATCGGGCGCAAACCGGCCGCACCGGTCACGGCCGTGCCGATCACGCACAACGAAGTGCAGGCCATCACGGTGGTGGAAGCCGTGGCGCGCCTGCCCGCGGGCG
Source organism: Stenotrophomonas maltophilia D457 (assembly GCF_000284595.1). Lineage (GTDB taxonomy): Bacteria > Pseudomonadota > Gammaproteobacteria > Xanthomonadales > Xanthomonadaceae > Stenotrophomonas > Stenotrophomonas muris. Next base: position 2,797,972 of record NC_017671.1, read on the forward strand.
AGCCGATCAGCGCCAACGACCTGCGCCTGGCCCAGCGCACATCCCCCGTCGCCGGTGCCGCCACCAGCATCGCCGCCGTGGTCGGCAAGGTGCCGGTGCAGGACATCGCCGAAGGCAGCCCGGTCAGCAGCAGCGCATTGGCACAGGGCTTCTCGCTGCAGCTGCGGCCGGGCGAGCGCGCACTGGCCGTGCCCGTGGACGAACTGGTCGGTGCCGGCAACCGCATCCTTCCCGGCGACTTCGTCGACGTCTTCCTCAACCTGCGCAATGCCCAGCCCAGCATCAACAGCCCCGCCGAAGCCGCGCAGACGCGCCTGCTGCTGTCGCGCCTGCGCGTGCTGAGCTATGGGCAGCAGGACATCGCGCCGGTCGCCTCGGAAGCCACCTCCAATAGCGAGGCCGACACCCGCAACGACCCGCGCGCGGCCGACATCACCGGCAGTGGCGGCAGCCACAGCAGCAATGAAGCCCCGCAACCCGCGCGCAGCGCGGTGCTGGCGGTACCGGTGGCCGACGCCAATCGACTGCTGCTGGGTGCGCAGCAGGGCAAGCTGTTCCTGGCGCTGCGCAATCCCGCTGATACGGGCCTGCCCGACCTCGCACTGTTCCCTCAGTCGCGCGGCGTGATCGATCCGCTGCGTGGGCTCGACGCAGAGCAGCAGCTGGCGCTGCAGCGCCCGGAGAACCACGCCTTCGCCGGTATCGACGGCGACGCGCTGGCCGGCCGCGGCAGCGCCCCGCCACGCAGCAACGCGGATGCACCCGCGCGTGCGCCGGCGCCCCGTCGCAGCGCCCCGCGCGCTTCGGGTATCGAGATCATCCGTGGCGACAGTTCCGCCCCCCGTGGCTCCCTTTGACCAGCATCGAGCGCATCCATGACCGAACGTCACCGCCGTCCACGCCTTTCTCCCCGCCAGCGGTGGCTGGCCCTGCTGCTGGTGCTGCTGGCACCGGCAACGAGCGTGGCCGCCGATGACCTGGTGCTGCAGGCCCGTGAGCAGCGTCCCTGGAACCTGCCGGCCGACCTGGAACGGGTGGCCATTGCCGACCCCGGCGTTGCCGACATCGTGATGCTGCGCGGCCAGCGCCAGGCGCTGCTGGTGGGCAGGATGCCCGGCACCACCACCCTGCTGCTGTGGCACCGCAAGCAGGCCGAGCCGCAACGGGTGACAGTACGGGTGCAGAGCGCCGTACAGGGCGCGGCCAGCACCGGCGGCAACGATCTGGTGTTCACCCAGCAGGACCAGCAGGGCCTTTTGCAGGGAAGCACTGACAGCGTGCTCTCGCACATGCAGGAACAACGCACGGCGGCGATGGCACTGGGCAAGGAAGGTGCGCTTGCCGATACGTCCACCATCAGCAGCGGCGGTGTGGTCCAGGTCGAGGTCAAGGTGGTCGAGTTCAACAAGACCGCGATGAAGCAGATCGGCATCAACTTCCAGAACCGCAACGGCGGCTTCGCTTACGGCTTCGCGCGGCCCGGCACCGGGTTGCCGGGCAACACCGGCCTGCTGCCCGGCATGAAGGAAGGCAACAGCAGCAACGAGGCCGTCTCGCCGATTTCCTCGGCATTCCGCCTTGTTTTCGGCTCGACCAAGGGGCTGTGGAACGCCGATGTCGAACTGCTGCAGGCCAATGGCATGGCCCGCGTACTGGCCGAGCCGACGCTGGTGGCGCTGTCCGGGCAGAGCGCCAGTTTCCTGGCCGGTGGCGAACTGCCGATCCTGGAACCGCAGGGGCTTGGCACTACCACCATCACCTACAAGCCGTTCGGCATCGGCCTGACCGTGACCCCGACCGTGCTGGCAGCGAACCGCATCGCGCTGAAGGTAGCGCCCGAAGCGAGCGACCTGGACTACAGCAATGCCATTGTGCTCAACAACGTGCAGATTCCCTCGATCACCACCCGCCGCGCCGACACCACCGTCGAGCTGGGTGATGGCGAGAGTTTCGTCATCGGGGGCCTGGTCAGCTCCAACATCGTCTCCAACGTCAGCAAGATTCCGCTGCTGGGCGACCTGCCGATCATCGGCTCGTTCTTCCGCAACTTCGATTACAAGCGCCAGGACAAGGAGCTGGTGATCATCGTCACCCCGCGCCTGGTGCAGCCACTGGCGCGCAACACCGAACTGCCGCTGCCCGGCGAGCGCGAAGCCAGGCCGCATCTCCCCGAGTGGGGTTCCTGGTTGCTGGGTCCGGTCAGCCAGGACCCGGTGCCCTGATTCTCGCGCTGACTCCATGATGCCTGCGATACCACGCCCATGCCCTACGCCACCGCCCAGCCGCTGCATCCGCAAGGACCGCCAATGAACCTGGTCCTGTACGGCATCGACCGCGAACTGCTGCCCCGGCTGGCCGCCAAGCTGCCGCCGAGCACCGCCCTGCATTGGCAGGACAGCAACGCCCCCACCTCCGCCCAGGACCTGCAACGCGGCCCGCAGAGCCTGGTGCTGCTCGACTTCCGGCCCGAGCATGCGGCCGCCTCGAGCGTGCTGGCGCAGCAGCTGCAGCAGACCCAACCGGACCTGCCGCTGGTGGCCGTGGGCGCCACCAGCGCCGGCCAGGTCGAAGGCGTGGTGATCGCGCTGCGCGCCGGCCTGCGCGATGTACTGGACCTGGACAGTGACGACGCAGGCATCGAGGCGGCCTTGCGGCGCGCCCTGTCTCCGCGCCCGGCAGCGGTTGCCCAGCACGCACACAAGGCACGCCTGATCGTGCTGCTGGGTGTGCGCGCCGGCGTCGGCACCAGCACCCTGGCCGCACATCTTTCGGTGCTGGCGCAGCAGACGCGCGCCCTGGCCCAGGGCGAAGCCGTGCAGCAGGACGGCCTGCTGATGGAGCTGGCGCAGCCCTCCGGCGACCTCGCGCTGTACCTCAATCTCGACAGCCGCTTCCACTACGAAGACGCGCTGCGCAATGCCAGCCGCATCGATGCCACCCTCGCCCGCACGGCCATGGCGCGCCATGACTCCGGGCTGGTGCTGCTGGATCGTGCCAGTGGCAGCGATGCCGTTCCGCCCTCGGATCCTGGCGCGCTGCTGCAGCGCCTGCGCGGCGTGTTCGCCAGCGTGCTGTGCGATGCCGGCGGCTGCCCGTTGCGGCAGCTTCCGCCCTTGTTGCTGGACCAGGCCGACGAGATCTGGCTGGTCACCGATGCCTCGATCGCCACGCTGGTTTCTCTGGACCAGGCCCTGAAGCACCTGGCGGGCCAGCGTGAGCGCGAGAAGCGCCTGCAACTGGTGATCAACCGCCACGATGACAGCAGCGGCATGAGCCCGGAACAGATCGCACGCCGCTTCGAAGTACCGCTGCTGGCGACGCTGCCCGAACGACCGCGCGTGCGCCTGGCCGCCAGCCAGGGACACCTGCTGCTGCAGGATGCCCCGCGCGACCCCTATCTGCGTGCCCTCGCCCCGCTCGTGTCGCGCCTGGATCCGGCCGCCTGCCCGGTCCAGCCGCATGGCCTGCGGGAAAGACTCTCCCTTGCCCTGGGTGGATCGCAATGGAAGACAAGGTAACCCCGTTCCCGCATGCCGTTGCCCGCCCGGTACTGCCCGAATCTGCCCCGGGCCACCTGCCGTTCGCGCAGACCGAGCAGTACCAGAAGGTGCTGTCGGCCGCGCATGAGCATCTGCTCAACAGCATCGAGGACGAGCGCATCGACATCGATTCCTGGGCCCCGGACACCATCGCCCGCTGGGTGCAGGTCCAGACCGTGGGCTTCATCCAGGAATGGCGCATCCCGATCAACGAAGAAGAGATGCAGGTGGTCGCCGAGGGACTGGTCAAGGAGCTGACCGGTTTCGGCCCGCTGGACGACCTGCTCCACGACCCCTCCATCGAAGACATCCTGATCAACGGCTTCAAGGACGTGCACGTTTCGCAGGGCGGACAGCTCAAGCGCGCCACCCAGCGCTTCACCGATGATACCCACCTGCTGCGCATCCTGCGCCGCATCCTCGCCCCGCTCGGCCGCCGGCTGGATGATTCCAATCCGATGGTCGACGCGCGCCTGCCCAACGGTGGCCGCCTCAACGCGATCATCTCGCCGCTGGCGGTGGACGGACCGATGGTGTCCATCCGCAAGTTCCGCAAGGACCCGTTCACCCCCGACGAACTGCTCGCCAAGGGCACCTTCGACGCACCGATGCAGGCACTGCTGAAGGCGATGGTGCTGGGGCGCTGCAACATCCTGGTCTCCGGCGGCACCAGCTCGGGCAAGACCTCGCTGCTCAATGCCCTGGCCAGCTACGTGCCGGCCGATGAGCGCGTCATCACCGTGGAGGACACCGCCGAGCTTTCGCTGAACCATCCGCACGTGGTGCGCCTGGAGAGCCGCATCGGCGGCGCCGAGGGCCAGGGCGCGGTCAGCATCCGCGACCTGGTGCGCAACAGCCTGCGCATGCGCCCGGACCGCATCGTGGTCGGCGAAGTGCGCGGCGCTGAAGTGCTGGAAATGCTGCAGGCGATGAACACCGGCCACGACGGATCGATGGCCACCATCCACGCCAACACGCCGCGCGACTGCCTGTACCGCATCGAGATGCTGGCCGGGTTTGCCGGCTTCCAGGGCAGCGAAGACAGCCTGCGCCGGCAGATCGCCAGCGCCATTGATTTCATCGTGCAGATCTCGCGACTGGGCAGCGGGCGCCGGGTGCTGGTCTCGATCACCGAGATCACCGGGGTCAGCGACAACCTGATCACCACCCAGGAGATGTTCCGCCACGAGGTGCAGATCGATGGCACCGGCCGCGAGACCGACCGCTGGATCGGCCTGGGCTTCCATCCGCATTCGCACAAGCTGGAGCCGTTCCGCCAGCAGCTGCGCGAATCACTCTACGGGGACTTCTGAACATGGGCACCGGCCTGCTGCTGGGCGTGTTGAGCATCATCTCGGTGCTGCTGGCGCTGGCCGTCTGGCTGTGGGGTACCGCCAGCAGCCGTGAACAGCGCCAGGCCTCGCTGCAGCACACCGAGCAGCAGCTGGCACGCGGCAGCACGGCCGGTGCGGTGCCGGCCGGGCCTGCCGTTGCGGCGGCGAACGATTCGGCCCGCCCCGCCAGCAGTGGGAGCCGCGCATTACCCTGGGATGGCGTCCTGCAGCGCGCCGGCCTGCAGCCGGGCTGGAAGCTGCCACTGATGCTGCTGGTACCGGGACTGGTGCTTGCGGTCGTGGCGGCGGTGCGGCTGGGCACGGCCTGGATGTTTCCGCTGACTCTTCTGCTGTACCTGCTGGGCTGCTGGCTGTGGGTGATGCGCCGGATCACGAAACTGCGCGCGCAGCTGCTGCACCAGATGCCGGACTTCCTCGACAACCTGGTCCGCCTCACCGCGCTGGGCAACAGCCTGCAGGCCGCGTTCCAGGTGTCTTCGATGCAGACCAGCGCGCCACTGCGCGGCCTGCTGGACACCACGGTGCGCTATGCGCGCAGCGGCATGGAGCTGGATCGTGCATTGAGCCTGGCCGCACAGCCGTACCGGATGGACGTGCTGAAGGTGCTGGCGGTGGTGATCGGGGTGAGCGTGCGCATCGGCGGGCGCGCCGACCAGATCCTGCAGCGCATGGGTGATTTCATGCGCGACCTGGAGCAGGCCCAGCAGGAGCTGGCCGCCACCACCTCGGAAACCCGCATGTCGGCCTGGGTATTGGGGCTGCTGCCTCCGGCCAGTGCGGTGCTGATGGCGATCTCCAGCCCGTCGTTCTTCCAGCCGGTGCTGCATGACCCGCTCGGCCACAGGATCCTGCTGATCGCACTGGGCCTGGAACTGCTCGGGGCGTTGCTGCTGTACCGCCTGGCCAAATCGCTATGACCGCCCGCAGCTACCCGGGAGGTGCCCGATGAGCGCCAGCGCCTGGTTCGCCCTTTCGCTGCTGGTGCTGGCAGCGGGCGTCGCCCTGCTCGGCATTGCCGGCTGGGTGCGCAGCCATCGCGAGCACCGCACCTCGGCCGCGCTGAAGACCGCCCTGCAGCCGCGCGAGGAAGCCCGCGACACCGAGGCCACGCGCCGCGACTCGCTGGGCTGGCTCGAGCGCTTCGGGCGCTCGCTCAGTGGTGGCCGCCTGGAGGCCGCGCTGCTGGCCAACGAGGACAGGCTGCTGCTGGACCTGGCCGGCTGGAACACGCGCCGCGGCACCGCCATCTATCTCGGCCTGCGCCTGTTGCTTGCGCTGCTGGTGCTGGCGCTGGCGCTGGCGTTCAGCAGCGCGCACGGTCTGGCCAGGGTGATGGTGGTGATCGGTGCGCTGGCGGCCGGGCTGCTGCTGCCCAAGTTCGTGCTGTCGTCGTGGGTCAAGCGCCGCCGCCGCGCGGTCGAGAACGAACTGCCCTTGCTGATCGACCTGCTGCGCCTGCTGCAGGGCGTGGGCTTCAGCATGGACCAGAGCCTGCAGACGCTGGGCGACAAGCTGCGCGATGCGTTGCCGGTACTGGGCGGCGAACTGCAGGAAGCCAACGTGGCCTACACCCACGGCCGCACCCGCGCGCAGTCACTGCGGCGCTTGAGCGAGGTCTACGCCGATGACGACCTGGCCAGCCTGATGCAGCTGATCCTGCAGGTGCATGCGCACGGCGGCGCCGTGCAGGAACCGCTGCGCCAGTTCAGCATCCGCCTGCGCGAGCAGCGCCGCAACACGTTGAAGGAAAAGGTCGGCAAGCTCTCGGTGAAGATGACCGTGGTGATGATGCTGACCCTGTTGCCGGCACTGATGCTGGTGCTTGCCGGTCCAGCGCTGGTCGCGCTGGCCACCACCATGTCCAAGATGGGATCGCCCTGATGCCTGCCCTGCGCACCCCCTGCCTGCTGCTTGCCGTCGCCCTCGCCACCCTGGCCAGTGGCTGCGCATCGACCACGCCGAAGTACGTGCGGTCGCCCAGCCTTGCGCCGCCGGAGCCCGATCCGCAGGACAGCCGCAACACCTATCTGGAGCTGATCGAGCGCATGCAGCAGCAGGGCGCCTGGTATGCCTCGCTCGCCCACGTGGAGGCCTTCCGCCAACGCTATGGTGATCGCCCCGCCCTGCGCCTGCTGCAGGCCGACGCCCTGCGCGAGACTGGCCAGAGCGACGCAGCGGTCGCGCTGTATCGCGAGCTGTCCAGCGGGCCGCAGGCCGCCGCGGCCGCCCACGGCCTGGGCCTGATCGCTGCACGCCGCGATGACGACGCCGGCAGCGAACAGGCGCTGGCGCGCGCCACGCAACTGCAGCCCTTGAACACCGACTACCTGGGCGACCTGGGTTATGCGCGGCTGCGCGCCGGCCAGTTCGACCAGGCGCGCGAGCCGCTGGCCAAGGCCCTGGAACTGTCGCCAGGCAACGCCAAGGCCACGGCCAACCTCGCACTGTGGGCGCTCCTGCGCGGCGACCAGGCCACCGCGGAGCGCCTGGCGGCACAGGCCAACCTCAACGACGAAACGCGCCGCAGCATCCAGCAGCAGGCCCAGCAGATCCGCACGCGCCTGCAGCAGCGGCAGGCGGCGGCCGCCGTCAACGCCCCTGCGCCTGCGTCCGCGGCCAGCAGCGAACACGGCGCCCGTGCGTCGGGCAGCACCCGGCTGGCAGCCGAACCACGCCGCGAAGCACGTGACGAGCGCGATCCGCAGCGCCTGCCACCGTCGATGCTGGAACGCTTCAGCACCACCGAACACCCGACCGGAAGCACACCATGACTGCGATGCGCCTGACCCGACGCCTGTTGCCCATGCTGTCCTGCCTGCTTGCTGCCGGTGCCGTGCAGGCCCAGCAACAGCCATTGACCGGACAGATGCTAGGTGGCCCCTTGCCGTCGGCACCGGCCGCAGCACCGATGCAGGCCGAGCCGCTTCCCACCGTGGAGCTGGCCGCACCCGCCGCATCCGCGGCGGTGGCAGCGGTGCCACCGGCACTCCCCGCAACCGACGGTGCCCCGCCGGCAACACCGCGTGCGCGCCTGCAGAGCGGCGAAGTCACCCGCAACCTGTTCCGCCTGCAGGCGTCGGGACAGCAGGCCGGCCAGCGCCTGCCGATCCTGGGTGACCAGGCCACCCTGAGTTATGCGCGTTACCTGAAGAGCTTTGAACACGAGATCCCGGACTTCTTTGAGACCGATGTTGCCCGGTCCAAGGATGCCTCCTCCTCCGGACGCTGAGGTAGGCCATGAAACGCCCACGCCAGTTCAGTTTCGGCCGCGCACGCGGCGGCATGTCGGTCACCATGATGCTGGTCATGCTGGCCTTGCTGGCGATGCTGGGCCTGATCGAGATCGGCTATCTGTTCTGGGCCAAGCGCGATGCGCAGAAGGTTGCCGATCTGGCCGCACTGGCCGGCGCGCAGCGACTGGAGTTGTGCAGCGCGGACAACAGCGACAACAGCGCCGCCCGGCAAAGCGCACTGGCCCAGAACAGGTTCGCAGGCACCTTGCAGGTCCGCTGCGGCAACTGGAGTGCCAGCCGCGGTACCAGCAACCGTTTCGTCACCAGCGTTGATGCCAGCAACCCGCGCAATGCGGTGCAGGTGATCGCCGAGCGCAGCGTGCTGCCCTTCTTCGGCCAGAACACCAGCCTGCCGACCGTCAGCGTGCAGGCGGTCGCCCGCCGCTCGGAGCCCACGGCGGTGTTCGCGGTGGGCCCGCAGCTGCTGCGCACCAATGGCGATTCCGTGCTGCTGTCGACCCTGCGCCTGGTCGGCCTGGATGTCAGCAATGCCACGGTGCTGTCCTATGACGGTCTGGCGCAGGCCAACGTCACCCCATCCGGCCTGCTGAAGGCACTCAACATCCCGGTGAGCGCCAACCTCAGCGTGGCCGATTTCAACCGCCTGCTGTCGGTCAACAAGATCTCGCTGGCGCAACTGGTCGATGCCACCGCCACCGTGGTCGGCCGTGACTCGACGGTGGGTGTGCAGCTGCGCGCCCTGTCCGACCTGGTCGCCACCCAGCTGGACATCAACAAGCTCAACATCGTGCTCGGCAGCCAGGCCGGCGGCGGCGGGCTGTTCGCGGAAGTTGTCTCACCCGACGGCACCGTCGGCAGCGCACTGGAATCGAAGATCAACGTGCTCAACCTGATCAGCACCGCCATCTCCATCGCCAACGATGGCAACGGCGTGACGATCAAGGGGCTGGACCTGCTGGGCATCAACATCCAGGGCGGCGTGGTCGAGCCGCCGTCGATCGCCATCGGCGGCGTCGGCACCCGCGCCTACAATGCGCAGGTGCGGCTGATGGTGGACGTGGACAGCAACAACCTGTTCGCGCTTGGGCCGCTGCTGAACCTGCTCGGCACGCGCCTGCACCTGCCGCTGCACGTCGACGTGGCCAACGGCATGGGTACCCTGACCGGCATCCAGTGCGGCGGCAGTCCCCCCAAGGCCACCATCCAGGTCGATTCATCGGTGCTGCGTGCCTGCGTCGGCAACGTCGACCCCGCACAGCGATTCTCCAAGGCCAATGTCTGCGACGCCACGCTGCAGAACGAACAGCTGTTGAAGCTGCTGGGACAGCCGCTGATCAACGACAGGATCACCCTGCCCGCCCTCACCGGCTCACAGAACCTGACCCTGGCTGCGGGCGAGACCGGCTCGACCCGGATCAATCCGCTCGCGATCGGTGACGCAGTGTCGAGCCTGGTCAACGAGCTGCTGCGGGTGCTGTCGGGCATGCTCAGCTCGCCCAAGCAGGGCATGAGTGCCAACGACACGGCCAAGGCGCTGGCCGATCGTTACCTGCAGGCGGCCTTTCCCACTGGCGGACGCTACAACGTCGACCAGGTCATCCCGCTGCTGCGCGATGGCGATCCGGCACGCAACCTCGCCCCGCTGGGCAACTGGACGGTGAAGAATGGCGTCCCCAAGCCCTGCCTGCTGGGCCTGACCACCTGCTGGGAAGACGGTTCGGTGTGGACCGGTTACAGGACGACCGTCACCGGCCAGGGCCTGGGCCTGCTCGATGGCCTGCTCGGCTCGCTGGTCGGCGGCCTGCTGATCAACCGCTGCGACAGCCTGCTCGGCAACCTGATCGACTACAACGGCTGCGTGCGCAACAACCTGGCGTCGTACATCCAGACCGCGCCGGCGGGTTTCCTCGATGGCGCCAGTGGCAGCGGCGTCGCCAACCCGGACGGAAGCGTCAGCTGCAGCGGCCTGCTGTGCACCGTGCTGAAGCCGATCCTGGCCGCACTGCGACCGGTGCTCAACAGTGTCGGCACTCTGCTGACCAACCTGCTGGCCAGCGTGCTGGGCCTGGAACTGGGCCGGACCGACGTCAACGTGCAGTCGATCCAGTGCAGCGCGGCACAGCTGGTCTATTGAAATCGCGCCGTGACCGCCGCCCTTGGCGGCGCCCGCGCCCATGCTAGACTCCCGGCGGGGAACCACCTTCATCTCAACCCACACTCATCCGTGGATGGTCTAGACATGCGAGAAACTTCAGGGGGCGCGGTCTTCGCCCGGCACGCGCGCAACGCAGCAGTGCTGGCCGTGGCCATGATGCTGGTGGCACCGGCGGCGATGGCCGCGCGTGGCGACCGCGAGGCTGCAGCCGAACCGGCGCGCAGCGCGCCGGTGGTGCGCAATACCGTGGACGAGCTCAAGCAGTTGATGGATTCGCGCCAGCTGACCGAGCTGCGCACCACCTACAACGGCAACTACGGCGCCAGCCTGCTGTTCAACGCCAATACCCTGACCTACTACGTCGCCCTGTTCCAGGAGAAGAACTTCTGGCGGGTGATCAAGACCGATGCGGTGGACAACGCCGAACGTGTCTACCGCACCTTCGCGCAGCAGTCCGAGCAGCTGGCCCAGGTCTACATCGACACCACCCGCCTGGAAGCCGGCAAGCGCTACACCGAGCGCCTGGTGGCCTACAACGAAGAACGCCTGCGCACCCTGCAGCAGGAAATGGAACAGCAGCAGGCACAGTCGGCGCAGGTCAGCGCCGCCCTGCAGCAGGCCCAGCAGCAGGCAGTCAGCCTCAGCACCGATGTGCAGAGCACCAACAGCCAGCTGGACGCCCTGCAGCGCCGCATCCAGATCCTGCAGGCCGAACAGGGCAACCCGGAGTTGAGCCTGCCCAAGCCGGACAGCGTGCCCTCGCCGGCACCGGCCGCCACCAGCGACGGCCGCTGAGAGCTGCACTCACGGCATTGCACACGACGGCGCCCCAGGGCGCCGTTGTTGTTTTCGGCGCTTCAGTGCACAACTTCACTGGCAGGCGTCGTAGACTGCATCATCCAGCTGCCGGCGCTGCACGAAATCCAACCGCCGACGTTTGAGCAGCGCCTGTCCGCGCTGGCGGCGCACACGCTCGCAGGCCGCCGCATCCGTACTGATCGTGATCAATGCGCCCTGCGCCCGGACGGCACGACGCGGGCGACGCGACGGCTTCGATGGCGTGACTGCGGGAACCACCGCCCCACGGGACAATGACTGCTCCGCCGGGACATCCCAGCGCCACGCCGCCCGGCCCTGGCAGGGTGTCTGCTGGTAGACCGGATGCGGTCCATCCACGCATTTGTAGACATTGGTCTGAGCCGGCGCGGCCATCGGCAACAGCAGGCACAACAGCAGGGACCATCGCGTGGCGGGCATCCGGGCATTCCACAGGCGGGCTGCGGACATCCTCGGCGCGCGACTCGGGTCCCGCCAGAGCGATATGCGTCACATCCTCTGCAATCCAGCACAGCGGTGCAAGTCCGTCGCCGGCACCTGCGCTGTACTGCCGAAGGCACCGGCAGCCTGCCGGTGCCTTCCCTCCCTTCCGCCAAGGAACCTGCAATGAGCAACTTCGTCACCGTCGCCGACGGCGCCCGCATCTTCTACAAGGATTGGGGCAACGGCCAGCCGATCGTGTTCGCCCACGGCTGGCCGCTGTCGTCCGATGCCTGGGACCCGCAGATGCTGTTCATGGGCCAGAACGGTTACCGCGTGATCGCCCACGACCGCCGCAGCCACGGCCGTTCCAGCCAGACCTGGGACGGCAACAACATGGACACCTACGCCGACGATCTGGCTGCAGTGATCGAGGCGCTGGACCTGAAGGACGCGATCCTGGTCGGCCATTCCACCGGCGGCGGCGAAGTGGCCCACTACATCGGCCGCCACGGCAGCACGCGCGTGGCCAAGGTGGTGCTGGTCGGCGCCGTGCCGCCGCTGATGCTCAAGACCGCCGGCAACCCGGCCGGCACCCCGCTGGAGGTCTTCGACGGCATCCGCAAGGGCACCGGCGGCGACCGTTCGCAGTTCTTCAAGGACCTGACCACCCCGTTCTTCGGCGCCAACCGCGATGGCAACACGGTCACCCAGGGCATGCGTGATGCGTTCTGGCTGCAGGGCATGCTCGGTGGCGTCAAGGGCCAGTACGACTGCGTGCACGAATTCTCGGAAGTGGATTACACCGAAGACCTGAAGAAGATCGACGTGCCGGCACTGGTCGTGCACGGTGATGACGACCAGATCGTCCCGTTCGATGCCTCGGCCAAGCTCTCCTCGCAGATCATCAAGAATGCCGAACTGAAGGTATACGCCGGTGCCCCGCACGGCCTGACCATCACCCACGCCGAGCAGTTCAACGCCGACCTGTTGGCGTTCGCGCGCAGTTGATGCGCCGCGGCGGCACTGTAACGGTGCCGCCGCACCTTCGATCGCAAAAAGGGGACGGAGGGGATTAAGTCGTTTGTGCACAAACGACTTAATCCCCTCCGTCCCCTTTTTTTTCAGATGTCGGTGTGGTGATGCGGCACAGCGACAGGCAGCGGGTCATGCCCACCCACGAAGTGGCGCACCACCGGCGCACGCTCACCGCGATGCAATCCGCGCAGCACTTCCTGGATCGCCCTGTCGTCGGCGGTGATGCGTTCGTGCTGGCGCAGGTGCTCCAGCCACGACGGGGTCACGAAATACTCCAGGTGGATGCCCGGGGTGGCCACATCCTCGACCACGCCCCAGACCACGGCGCCATCGCGGCGGCGGATGGTGCCCAGTGCGCGCATCTGCGCCTGGAACGCGGCGCGATCAGCATCGTCAATGCGGTACTCGATGGTCACCAGCACCGGGCCTCGATCATTGGATACCGGTACCGACAGTTCGGGGGCTGGCCAGTGCCCCGCCGGACGCAGGTTCAGGTCTTCGGTGCCGGCGATGCGCACGCGCCACACCAGCAACCCGCCGATGACCGCACCCGCGGCAGCCACCAGCAGGGCCAGCTCCGGTGAGGTGCGCTGAGCCAGTGCGCCCCAGCTCAGGCCGCCGGCGGCCATGCCGGCAGAGAACACCATGATGTACAGCGCCAGCGCACGCGCACGCACCCACGCCGGCACTGCGGTCTGCGCCGCGATCTGCAGCGACGACAGCACGGTGATCCACGCAAAGCCATTGACCAGCATCACCAGCGGCAGCACGTACCAGCTTCGGGTCAGCGCCAGCCCGACCAGGCTCATGGCCAGCGACAGGGTCGCCAGCAGTACCAGCAGGTCGCGATCCAGCTGCGCGCGCAGCTTCGGCAGCAGCAGCGCCCCCCCCACCGCACCGATGCCGATGCAGCCGAGCAGCATGCCGTATTGGCCCGCCCCGCCCTGCATCTGCCCACGCACCACCACCGGCAGCAACGCATTCATCGCTGCGGCGAAGAAGAAGAAGCCGACCGACTTGATCAGCACCGCCTGCAACCGCCCGGCGCGGCTCGCATAGCGCAGGCCCGCTTTCAGGCCCGCACCGAAGCCTTCCGGCGGCAGGCTGGACTGCTTCGGGTCGCGCTTCCAGCCCCACACCACGAACAGCATTGCGGCGAAGGTGATGGCGTTGAAGCCGAAGGCCCAGACCGCACCGAGCTGGGCGACGATCACGCCGCCGATGGCCGGGCCGATCGAGCGCGCGATGTTGATGCCGATCGAGTTCAGCGCCACCGCCGAGGCCAGCATCGGCTGCGGCACCAGTTCGGACACGATAGCGGCCTGCGCCGGCATCGCCATCGCCGCACCGCAGCCCATGCAGAAGGTCAGCAGCACCAGCAGCTGCGGGGTCAGCATGTCCATCGCGGTCAGCGCCGCCATCACGGCGGCGACCAGCAGCATCCAACCCTGCGTGGCCAGCAGGTACCTGCGGCGATCGACGATGTCGGCCAGGGTTCCGGCGGCCAGTGCCAGCAGCACGATCGGCAAGGTGGTGGCCGACTGCACCAGGGCCACCATCAACGGCGAGCCGGTACGTTCGGCCATCACCCAGGCGGCGGCCACGTCGTTGACCCAGGTGCCGATGTTGCTGGCCAGGATCGCCAGCCAGATCGAGCGGAACATCTGGATCTTCAGTGGGGACCAGGCGCCTGCGGCCTGTGCGGGGGGTTGCGACGCGGTTGCGTTCACCATTGCCATGCTCCAACGATCGAGGCGAACAGCGTGTCCCGGCCGCCGGCCTGCTTCAGTGCAGGCCCGGCATCGACCCAGGCCAGCTGCAGCTGCCATTGCCAGTGTTCGCTGGCCTGCCAGCGGGTTTCGGATTTGTACTGCGTGCCGATGCGGCGCGCGCCGCCGGCGCTGCCCGGCAACGCCACCAGCGGTGCCGGCGTGGTGTAGACCGCATCGGCGCGACGATGCTTCCAGGCCATCTGTACGCCCAGTTCCGTGGTCACCGCGTCGTGCAGGCGCAGTGTCAGGGTCGGCTGGACGTCCATCAGGTTGGCCGGGGCCAGCAGGCTGGCCTCGCTGAAATAGGCCGACTTCGGGAACAAGGCATTGAAGGTGCCCAGGCGGCCGTCGTGCAGATTGCCATCGCCACTGGCGATGTCGGCCTTCAGCCCCAGACGCGGCTGCAGCGGCAGGTCCGTCCAGCGCCACCCCGTATCGGTGGCCAGCGTCCAGGCGTGGATAGCGAGCGTGCCGGCGGTCGTTCGCAGTTCACCGCCCTGCGCCACCAGCTCGCTGTTCCAGTCCAGTGCACCAGCCTGGCCGAACCAGCGCGCGCCCAGGGTCTGCCGACGTTCGGTGCCGCTGCCGGCGGCAAAGCGCGCGCCGTCGCGACGGTAGTCAAGCAGGTACAGATCCCACTGTCCCGCGCCCCGCCCGCGTGCCGTGGTGGCATAGGCACCCCACAGGTGGGCGCCGTGTTCGCCGCGATCATCGAGGGCACCCGGTCGGTTCTCCAGCGGACGCAGCGCCATCAGTTCAAGCGTGCCGGATCTACCCTTCCAACCCACGCGCGCACCGTCGAACGCCAGGCGGATGTTCGGCCCATCGCGCACCGACAACAGCCGCGAGCTGCCATAGCCGGCTTCCTGCCGGCCGAGTTGCAGATCGAAGCCACCGCGCTGCCAGCGCCAGTACGCCTGCTGCACGTCCAGCGCGCTGCGGTCGGTGCGGCCGGGTCCACCTGCCTTGCCATTCTCGGCATGCACGCCCAGCTGCACCCGTGCCTGCCAGTTGTCCTCGACATACGTGGCCGACGCCAGTGCACGCAGCAGACCGTAGCCGTCTTCACTGCCGCCGATACCGAATCGGGCCGGGTGGTAGTACAGGCCACGCACGCGCAGTGAGGCATCCCACTGCAATTGGCCGTCGCCGACGTCGCTGCAGCGGCCGCCGTCGCAGGCCAGCCCCAGCGCTGGCGCGGCCAGCAGCGCCAGGCTCAGAAGGCGAAGCACGAGCATCCCATCGCGCCCCAGAACGCGGTCAGGTCATCGGTGGGTGCCGCATGCCGGGCCGCATGCCCGTGCGCGCCGTGGGTGCTACAGGCCACACCGTGATGGTGGCGATGCGCGGCGGCCAATCCGGTGGCGGCACCGCCAACGTGGTAGCCACCGAAGCGGTTGACCGGCGACCAGTCCGGCATCGCCGGCGGCAGCTGCGGCGCCAGGCCGGCGTAATCGCCGTCGGCGTGCACGATGCGGCCGCCGACCACGGTCAGCAGGCTGGTGATGTCGGCGATCTGCGCGTCATCAACGCGGAAGAAGTCGGCCGAGAGCAGGATGAAGTCGGCCAGCTGGCCCACCTTCAGCGTGCCCTTCACCGCTTCGTCGCCGGAGAACCAGGCGCTGCCCTGGGTCCACAGGCGCAGCGCCTGTTCGCGCTCGAGCAGGTTCTCATCGCCATACAGGGCCAGCCCGCCCACGGTGCGCCCGGTCACCAGCCAGGACAACGCCACCCACGGGTTGTAGCTGGCCACGCGGGTGGCATCGGTACCGGCACCGACCGGCACGCCTTCGGCCAGCATGCGCTTGACCGGCGGCGTGTGCCGCGCCGCCTGCACGCCGTAGCGCTCGACGAAGGCTTCGCCCTGGTAGGCCATGCGGTGCTGCACGGCGATGCCGCCGCCCAGCGCGCGGATGCGTTCGATGTTGCGCGGGGTGATGGTCTCGGCGTGGTCGATGAACCAGTGCAGGCCATCGAACGGCACCTCGCGGTTGACCTGTTCGTACACATCGAGGATGCGGGTGATGCTCTCGTCATAGGTGGCGTGGATGCGGAACGGCCAACGCTTCTCGACCAGCAGTTTCACCACATCGTGCAGTTCCGGTTCCAGCTCAGGCGGCAGTTCCGGGCGCGGCTCGTTGAACAGCTCGAAGTCGGCCGCGGAGAACACCAGCATTTCGCCAGCGCCGTTGTGGCGCAGCAGGTCATCGCCCTGGCGCGGCTGCAGTATCTCGCTCCAGCCGCGGAAGTCGTCCACTTCCTTGCCCTTGTTCTGGGTGAACAGGTTGTAGGCGATGCGCACCGTCAGCTGGTCATCGCGATGCAGCTGCTCGATGACCTGGTAGTCCTCGGGGTAGTTCTGGAAACCACCGCCAGCGTCGATCACCGAGGTGATGCCGAGCCGGTTCAGTTCGCGCATGAAGTGGCGCGTCGAGTTGGCCTGGTACTCGATCGGCAGGCGTGGCCCCTTGGCCAGCGTCGCATACAGGATCAGCGCGTTGGGCTTGGCCAGCAGCAGCCCGGTCGGGTTGCCCAGCGAGTCACGCACGATCTGCCCGCCCGGTGGATCCGGCGTGTCCTTGCTGTAGCCGCAGGCGCGCAGCGCGGCGCGGTTGAGCAGCGCGCGGTCATACAGGTGCAGCAGGAACACCGGCGTATCCGGCGCAATGTCGTTGAGCTCCTGCAGCGTCGGCAGGCGCTTCTCGTTGAACTGTGCGGCGGTGAAGCCACCGACCACGCGCACCCACTGCGGTGCCGGGGTGCGGTCGACCTGGGCCTTCAACATGTCCAGCGCGTCGCCCAGCGAGCGCAAACCGTCCCAGCGCAGCTCCAGGTTGTAGTTCAGGCCACCGCGGATCAGATGGGTATGGCTGTCGTTTAGGCCGGGCAGCAAGCGCCGGCCCTGCGCATCGATCAGGGTCGCTTCATTGCCCCAGCCGCGCATGATCTCCTCATCGCTGCCGACAGCGACGATGCGGCCCTCCTGCACGGCCAGTGCCTGCGCGTGCGGCTGCTGCGGGTCGAGTGTGGTGATGCGGGCATTGCGGATGACCAGCGTGCTCATGCGACGCTCCTTGGAAGTGGAATCGAGTGCGGCAGCGGCGCGACCGGCCAGGCCGAGCGCAACCGCGGCACCGCTGGCCAGCACCACGTTGCGGCGGCCGTGGTCGGGGGGATCGTGACTCATGCGAAAGCTCCCGGAAGACGTTGGCCGTCCAGCGCCCAGGCCCCCGGCCCGGCCAGGGCGATGGCCAGCAGCACCGTGGCCCACATCAGCGGGTACTCACTGCCGCCGCGCATCCAGAACCAGCCCCTGGGCAAGGCCAACAGGACGGTGAAGCCGATGAAGGCAGCGGCGGCAAGCGCGGCGATGCGGGTCTGCCAGCCCAGCAGCACGGCCAGCCCGGACAGCACCTGCAGCAGGGACAACAGCAGCGGCAACGGCGCCACTGCCGGCAGCCCGAAACCGCGCAGCTCGGTGGCGAAGCCGGCCAGCCCCGGTCCGCCGAACCAGCCAAACAGCTTGCCCAGCGCGTGAGGCAGCAGGAAGCCGCCTGCCGCCACCCGCAGCATCAGCAGGGCCAGGTCGAGGCCGTGGCCTGCCAGCATGCTCAGTGCCCGCCTTCCTGCGCGCCGAACATGCGCTTGGCGTACTGGATGCCGATGCCATAGCCGCCGGCGTGGTCGCGGGCGATGCCGGTGGTCAGGTCGTAGGTTTCACCGCGTGCCCAGTCACGCTGCAGTTCAAGCAGGTACTGCACGCTGGTCATCGGCACGGCGCCGGCCTGCACCATGCGGGTGATCGCACGCTCGTGCGCTTCTTCGCTGACATCGCCACAGGCATCGGTGATCACGTGGACCTCGAAGCCCTGCGCCAGCGCCGACAGCGCCGGACCCACGATGCAGACACTGGTCCACAGGCCGGCAAGAACCAGCCGGCGCTTGCCGATGCGGTTGATCTCATCGATTACCGGCTGGTCTTCCCAGGTATTCATCGAAGTGCGGTCGAACACCGGCTGGCCCGGGAAGATCTGCGGCAGTTCCGGGAACATCGGGCCGGAGAATGACGTCTCGGCCACCGTGGTCAACACGACCGGCACGTTGAACCCCTTGGCCCCCTTGCTGATCAGCGACACGTTGTTGCGCAGCGCGGAGATGTCGATCGTGTGGGTAGCAAATGCCATCTGCGACTGGAAGTCGATCAGCACCAGGGCATGGTCGGTGGGCGACAGCAGGGCCGGGGCGGGCGTGGCGGTGGCAAGGCTCATGGGTGGACTCCGTGGGAAACATGATCAGGGGGAAGCAGCAGGGCCGCATCGCCGGCCCGATACTGGCCGGGGCTGCAGCCGGTCTCGGCGCGGAAGCTGCGGACGAAATGGCTCTGGTCGAAGAAGCCCAGCTGCTGGGCCAGGCACGCCATCGGCAACTGCGCGCTGGGCAGCAGTTGGCAGGCACGCTGGATGCGGCGGCGGCGCACGTAGCGCAGCGGGCTGGCACCGGTGCCGCTACGGAACAGGCGCACCAGGTGGAAGCGGCTGACACAGGCAGCCTGCGCCAGCTCGGTCACCCGCAGCGGCTGCGACAGGTGCTCATCGACATAGCGCAGGGCGCGCTGCAGTGCGGCGGCCTGCTGCGGGGCAAGTGGGATGGCGGACGGATCGGGCGGACTGACGGTGGCCATGCGGGGCGCCGCGAGGGGGTGGCCCATGGTGCGCTGCCGGCGTGCGATGCCCTACCCCCGTCGGTCGAGGCCGGCACCTACCCGAATGGGGGAGGCCGGCGGCCGAGCAGGCGGCGCCCGAACAAGCGCGCATCCACCGAGTAGGCGCCCGGCCCCAGCATCAGCAGCGCCGGTGGCAACGCCACCAGCGGCCACGGCGCCTGCTGCGCGAACATGGTCGCGGCTGCCATCAGGGCCGCCAGCGGCGTCAACACGCCCAGCACGAGCATGGCCGCCGCCAGCCCGCACAGCACCGCCCCCCAACCAGCATGCGTGCCAGGCGCGCACAGCGCGGCGGCCAGGCACAGCCGCAGCCACAGCAGGCCGACGCCCGGACCGCGATCAGGAAACATCACGAACAGGCGCTGCATGGCCGGGCTCCAGGGGACATGCCGGCGTGATAGCCGACCACGGCGGCCACTGCCTACCCCGTTCGGGTCACCCCGGACTGCCCCGCACCTGCCAGAATGCGCGCCATGCGTGGCCGCCCCTTCCCGTTGCAACGTCACCTGCGGACGCTGCTGACCTGCCTGCTGCTGTTGACCGCCCTGCCCGCCCTTGCCGTGCAGCGCCCGCCGGTGAGCGACGGGTTGCCCGATTACGAGCACACGGCCTGGCGCGTCGGCCAGGGCGCCCCCGGTGACATCTGGGACATCACCCAGGACCGCGATGGCCTGTTGTGGCTGGCCACCGGCTCAGGGCTGTACCGCTTCGACGGTCGTCGCTTTGAACGCCAGGCCGCTCCCGCGGGCAGCCATTTCCCGTCCACCAACATGGTCACCCTTGCGCGGGGCCGCGACGATGCACTGTGGATCGGCTACTTCCAGGCCGGCATCAGCCAGTTTGCGCGCGGCCAGCTGCACAACTACGGCCGCGACCAGGGCGTGCCGGTGGGTGTGGTGCCACACTTCAGCCAGGACCGTGACGGCCGGCTGTGGGCCGCGATCAATGGTGGACTACGCCAGTTCACTGGCCAACGCTGGCAGCCGCTGCCCGCTGGCATGGGGGTGCCGGAACATCGCGTGCAATGGCTGCTGCACGACAGCCGCGGCACCTTCTGGGTACTGGCCGACCTGAAGATCTGGGTGCGCGCGGCCGGCCAGGCGGCCTTCAAGGACACCGGCATCGCCGTTTCGCAGATGGCGACGCTGGCCGAAAGTCCGCAGGGGGAAGTGTGGCTGGCCGACCGCGTGCGCGGTACGTCGCCGCTGGCCAACGCACGAGGCCTGCTGCCGGACAGCGAGCGCGAGGCACGGCGGTTGCCGGAGCTGGTGGCGGCGCGCCTGCAGTTCACTGCCGATGGCGCGCTGTGGGCAACGATGAGCCCGCATGGCGGTGTCGCCCGGGTCACCTTCGATGGCGACCGCGCCATACGCATGGAGCGCTTCGATTCGCCGCACGGGCTGACCGCCACCTCGGCCGTGCCGATCATCGTTGATCGCGAAGGCAATCTCTGGGTCGGCACCAATCTCGGCCTCAACCGCTTCCGCGCGCGCAGCGTGCACACGCTGGCGGTTGGTCCCAGTGATCCCTACCGCTCGCTGGTGCGGGCCAGCGATGGCCATGTGTATGGCTATGGCGAAGACCTCAAGCCCTACGACCTCGAGCGCACCCTGCTCGATGGCAGCGCCACGCAGCTGCAGGCCGCCGCGCGCCAGGCCGCTGCCCCGATCTGGCAGTTCGACTGGGTCAACCTTGCGCGCACCGTGGCCGGCCGCACCACGCGGATTCCGCTGCCTGCGCCGTTCACCGGGCAACCACTGCATGCCCTGCTGTTCCCCGACGACGAACAGGCCTGGGTCTGCACCGGCGAACGGGGGGTGCTGCACTACCAGCAGGGCCAGTGGCAACGCGAACGCCGCCTGCCCGAACAGGCCTGCTCGTCACTGGCGCTGGATGCCAACGGCCAGCTGCTGCTCGGCTATGCAGACGGCCGGCTGCGCCGCATGGGGGCGACGCAGATCGAAACCTTCGACGCCAGCCACGGCCTGTCGGTCGGGCCGATCACGGCGGTACTCGATCATCAGGACCTCCTGCTGGTAGCCGGCGAGGCCGGATTGGCCGTGCGCCCGGGCAATGGCCGGTTCGTTCAGGTGAGCACCGACATGGCCGGCGTCATGGAAGGCATCACCGGCATGGTGGCCGATGCGAATGGCTACCTCTGGCTCAATGGCAGTCGTGGCCTGGTCCGGCTCGGGAGCGATCAGCTGCGGCGCGCACTGCGCAGCCGGCAGCCGGTGACGCCCCGCCTGTTCGATGCGGTGGATGGCATGCCGGGCATCGCCCTGCAGAGCGGACCGATCTCCACCACCGCGCTGGCCAGCGATGGCCTGTTGTGGCTGGCCACCAACCAGGGCCTGGCCTGGGTGGACACCACCCGCTCGCACGTCAACACCATGGCGCCCAGCGTGCACATCGGCGACGTGCTGTATGGCAGTGAACACCAGCCACTGCGCGACGGCCTGCGCCTTCCGGCCGGCACCAGCCAATTGCAGATCGATTACGTGGCGCTGTCGTTGGCGCGCCCGGAGCGCAACCGCTACCGCTATCGCCTGTCCGGGGTCGACGACGGCTGGCAGGATGCCGGCAGCAGCACGCGCGCGTATTACACCAACCTCGCACCGGGCAATTACCGGTTCGAGGTGGAAGCCGCCAACGAAGACGGCATCTGGAGCACTGCACCCGCCAGCCGCACCTTCCGCATCGCCCCCACCTTCATGCAGACCCTGTGGTTCAAGCTGCTGTGCGCCGCCGCGGTGCTTGCGCTGCTGGTCCTGGCGGTGCGCATCCGCAGCGGGCAGCTGGCTGCACTGTTCCGTGCGCGCCTGCAGGAACGCCATGGCGAACGCGAACGCATTGCCCGCGACCTGCACGACACGCTGCTGCAGGGCAGCCAGGGCCTGATCCTGCGGCTGCACGCGATCAGCCAGTCGCCGCAGACCCCGGACAGGGTGCGCGGCCAGCTGGAATCGGCGATGCAGCTGGCCGAACGCAACCTGGCCGAGGGCCGGGAGCGGGTCAACGCACTGCGCGACGGTCCTTTCGCGGGCCGCGACCTCGCTTCGGCGCTGGCCGATGTTCACGCCGAATACGCCGGGCACGGCACCAATCCGCTGCGCCTGACTGTGGAAGGCGCAACACCACCGCTGCAGGCCGATGCCGCCGAGGAGGTGTTCCTGATCGGCCGCGAGGCCATCCGCAATGCACTGCGCCACGCCAATGCCAGCGCCATCGAGGTAGAGCTGTCCTACGGCGCGCGGTGCTTCCTGCTGCACGTGCGCGACGATGGCGTCGGCATCGCCGACGAAAATGCCGGGCATGGCCATTGGGGCCTGCAGGGCATGCGTGAGCGCGCGCAGCGCCTCGGCGCGGAGCTGCGGCTGTGGACCCGCCCCGGGCTGGGCACTGAAGTCGCGCTGGCGGTTCCCGCCCGTCGCCTGTATCACCGCCGCCCATCGCGTTGGCGCTGGCCCTGGAGTAGAAGCCACCATGACTGAGTCCCCTGCCCCGATCGGCGTGCTGGTGGTCGACGACCACCCGCTGCTGCGTGACGGCCTGGCCGCGCTGCTGGGCGCCCATTCCGACCTGCGCCTGCTCGGCGAGGCCGCCGATGGCGAGGAAGCCATCGAGCGCTATCAGCAGCTGCAGCCGGACGTGGTGCTGATGGACCTGCAGATGCCACGCCTGGATGGTGTGGAAGCCATCGTGCGGATCCGCGCGATGGACCCGCGTGCGCGCATCATCGTGCTGACCACCTATCGCGGTGACGTGCGTGCGGTACGGGCGCTGCAGGCCGGCGCCAGTGCGTACCTGTTGAAGGACATGCTGCGCCACGAGCTGGTCGATACGATCCGCATGGTCGCTGGCGGCCGGCGCGCACCGATACCACCGGCAGTCGCTGCGAGCATTGCCGCACATGTGGTGGAGGACCGGTTGTCGCCGCGCGAGACCGAGGTGCTGCGGCATGTGGCCGGTGGCCTGTCGAACAAGCGCATCGGCGAGCGCATGCAGATTTCCGAGCAGACGGTGAAGGCACACATGAAGAGCCTGATGGACAAGCTCGGGGTGGGTGATCGCACGCACGCGGTGACCCAGGCGCTGCGGCGCGGCATCATCAGCCTGGACGACAGCGGTCACGACTAGGGGGTTGTTCGGCAGGGCTTGCAGCCCTGCACCCGCTACGCGCTGGAGCAACAGCAACAGCAACAGCATGGATTCCGTGGGATGGCGGGGCGGTGTCGGACTGCGGGGACGCTGCAAGTACGTCCCTGCAAGCTTGGCAGCCGCATCCATGCGGCTGACACCCCGCACTCCGACACCGCCCCACCTCTGACGGATTCCGATGGCGTTTGGTAGGTGTCGACCTTGGTCGACACTTCTGTCAGATATCGAAATCAATCAGGGGTCAGATCCGTTTTCCTTCGGAAAACGGATCTGATCCCAAGAGCCGTTCCAACAGACCGCAGGAACATGTCGAAGGCTACTGAAAATCCGCTGTTTGCGCTGTTGTCGGCCAGCGGCCGGCACTACCGCAGGTGCAGGGCTGCAAGCCCTGCCGAACACCACCCCTACTTCAAACGCAGCAGCAGACTGCCGCCCGCGCACATCACCGCCAGCCAGGCCACGCCGTGCCACCCCCACTGCGCCAGCGCCAGGCTGCCCAGCGCACCGCCAGCGGCCATGCCGATGAACATGCCGGTGAACAGCAGCGCGTTGAGCCGGCTGCGTGCCGGCGGCACCAGGCCATAGACCAGCGTCTGGTGCGCCACCAGCGCCGACTGGAAACCGAAGTCGAACAGCAGCGCACTCACCACCAGCAGCGGCAGCAGCGCGGCGGCCGGCAGCCAGGCTTCGGCCAGCAGCAGGCCGAAGCCCAGCAGCGCCACCGCGATCGCCAACCGCGCCACGGCATGGCAACCCAGGCGATCAGCGAAACGTCCTGCGAACGGTGCGGCCAGCGCACCGGCCGCACCCGCAATACCGAACGCACCCGCCGCCGCACTGCCCAGGCCCAGGCGGGCATGCAGCATCAGCGCCAACGTCGACCAGAATGCGCTGAAGCCGACCGCCAGCAACGACTGGCTCGCCACCGCGCGGCGCAGCTGCGGCTGCTCGCGCCACAACGCCAGCAACGAGCCCAGCAACGCCGGATAGCGCAGCGTGCTGGTCGGTGCGAAACGCGGCAGCGCACGCGCCATCACTGCGCCCATCGCCGCCACCGATACCGCGGCCAGCACGAACTGCGTGCGCCAACCCCATGCCTCGGCCACCACGCCACTGACCACGCGCGACAGCAGGATGCCGAGCAGCAGGCCGGTCATTACCCGGCCGACGATCTGGCCGCGCTGTGCATCCGGCGCCAGCACCGCAGCGGCCGGCACGATGTCCTGCGCCAGCGTGGCCATCAGCCCGACCAGCAGGCTGGCCATCAGCAGGCCCGGCAGGTGCCCGGCCATCGCTGCGGCGCCCAGTGCCAACGCCAGCAGCGCGGACTTCAACAGGATCAGGTGGCGGCGGTCGAAGCGGTCGCCCAACGGTGCCAGCAGCAGGATGCCCAGCGCGTAGCCGAGCTGGGTCAGGGTCGGCACCAGCCCGGCGGCGCGCTCACCTGCGCCAAGGTCCTGCGCGATCAGGCCCAGCATCGGCTGGCTGTAGTACAGCGAGGCGACCGAAAAGCCGGCGCCGGCCGCCATCGCCAGCACCAGCGGGGTGGAAGGCGCGTTCGCGGGTGCGACGACGGACAGCGAAGGGGTAGACATGGGGGAGTCCGGTGGAGGAAGTGGGCGTATCCTGCCCGTATTCGCCATGCGTCTGTAGTAGGCTCCTGCACATATACTTCATACGTGACACGCATGAATGACCTCGCCACCGGCGCCGATCGCCTGGATCTGCTGCGCACCTTCCTGCGCATCGTCGATGCCGGCAGCCTGTCTGCCGCCGCCGTGCAGCTGGGCACCACCCAGCCGACGGTCAGCCGGCGCCTTCAGGCACTGGAGCGGCAGCTCGGCCTGCGCCTGCTGCAGCGCTCCACCCATGGCCTGCAGCTGACCGAAGATGGCCTGCGCTGCCAGCGCCATGCGCAACGCGTGGTCGACGAATGGGAGTCGCTGCAGGCCGAACTGCACGGCGAACCGGAAACGCTGCGCGGACGCCTGCGGGTGATGGTGCCGCATGCCTTCGGCCAGGCGCAGCTGCTGCCGACCATGCTCGCGTTCCTCGCCCAGCACCCACAGCTGAGCCTGGAGTGGATCCTGGAAGATCGTCGCCCGGATTTCATCGCCGAAGGCATCGACTGCGCGGTGCGGGTGGGACCGGTCGACGAACCGCGCATGGTCGCACTGCCGCTCGCCGAAGTGCCGCGCATCGTCGTGGCAGCGCCCTCGCTGGTGCAGGCCACCGCGATCAGCACACCAGAACAGGCGCAGGCACTGCCGTGGATTTCACTGGTCACCTACTACCGCGAACGCCTGCTGCTGCATGACGCACAGGGGCGTGCGCATACCCTTTCGATCAGCCCGCGCCTGCTCAGCGACAACCTGTTCGTGGTGCAACAGGCCGCATGTGCTGGGCTGGGTGCAGCGGTGGTCTCGGCCTGGCTGGTGGCCGGAGACCTCGCACAAGGGCGGCTGGTGCAGCTGCTGCCGGACTGGCAGGCGCCGGCGCTGCCGGTACACGTGGTATTTCCCGCCGCGCGCCAGCAGCCGCCACGGCTGCGCGCCTTCATCGATGCGATGAAGGCCGCACTGCCGCAGCTGCACGGAATGCGGCCGGCACCGCGTTAGGTCACCGACCGCATCGAAGCCACAGGGTCGGATCCCTTCCCACCGGGAAGGGCTCTGACCCTGTCGATCACTGCGTCTTCGCCGCCTCGGCATTCCACGCCGCCACCTTGGCCTTGGTATCAGCCAACATCTTGTCCAGCGCGGCGCGGTCATACACGTTGCCACGCAGGATCACGCTGTCGATCTTTTCGGTGGCGGCAATGTCCCGCAGCGGGTTGGCGGTCAGCAGCACCAGATCGGCGGCCTTGCCCTGCGCGACACCCCCGTAACGATTCATCTGGCCGAACCAGGCCGGGCCGGAACGGGTCGCGGCAGACAGCGCCTGCGGCGCGCTCAAGCCCTCCTTCACGAACAGCTGCAGTTCCTGGTGCAGGGCGATGCCCGGGAAGTTGAACGAGTTGAGGAAGCCCGCATCGGTGCCGGCGATGATCGTCACGCCGGCTTCCTGCAGCATCGGCAGCACGGCGGCCACCTGGTGGTACTGCGCATGGCGCGCTTCGATCTGCGCTGGCGTTGCCTTGGCGGCACGTTCAACGCGCCACTGGTAGGTCGCGCGCAGGCCCGGGCCGATGTAAGCCAGGTACGGATCGTTCGCGTGGTCATCCTGGTCAAGGAAATCGAGGATGCGGCCACCGTTGAGGGTCGGGGTCACGAACACGCCGCGCCTGGCGAAATCGCGGTAGGCATGCATCGCCGTATCGCGGTCGAAGCTGGCGTCGAGGCGGCGGTTGGCTTCGGCGCGGTCGATGCGGCCGGCACCGAAGTCGCCGGCAATCTGCGCCTCGTCCTTGCTCCCGGCCTTGAATGCGTAGTCCAGATGCTCGATCGAGGCCAGCCCGGCATCGATTGCCTGCTCCACGGTCAGCGCCATCGGGATGTGCCCCGACGCCTTGAATCCGGCATTGCGCGCGGCACTGGCCGAGTACAGGAACAGTTCCGGCTTCAGCGTGCTGTCGGTGATCTTCACGAAATCGACCTTGTCGTGCTGCAGGCGGGTGATCGCCTTGTCGACGTCGGCCTTGCTGCCCACTTCGATCGTGCCCTTCCAGACCGGCTTGAGGCCTTCGATCTTCGCGCCCGAGCTGAGCAGCCGCGGACCGAACAGCGTGCCCTTGGCAATTTCCCCGCGCCACTGCAGCACCTGCTCGGGCAGGTCGCCGGAACAGTCACGCACCGTGGTGATGCCGTGCGCGATGTACAGCGGCAGCAGTGCCTTGTTCTCTTCGATCAGCGCCGGGCCACCACCAAAGTGCACATGCATGTCCCACAGGCCCGGGATCAGGTACTTGCCCTTGGCATCGATCTGGCGGGCCGTGCTCCACTGGCTGCGCAGCTGCGCATCCGGACCGACCGCGACGATGTCCTCGCCACGGATCACCACGCTCTGCCCGGTCAGCGTGCTGGCGTGCTCGACATCGACCACGGTGGCATTGCGGATCAGCAGGTCGGCGCGCTCGGCGGCAGACGCCGACAGCGGTGCCACCGCAAGGAGGATGGCAAGGGACAACGGACGGGAACGGAACATGGACAGCATCCTGATGGGCACGCCCAGCGTGCGGGTGGAAGGGGTTTGCATTCAGCGCACCGCGCCGTGCTGGCGCAGCAGGGTCTCAATTCCGGTATAGCCGCGCTGGCGCGCATGCGCCAGCGGCGTCACGCCCTCGCCGTCGGCCAGCTCCGGGTCGGCACCGGCCTCCAGCAGCAACTGCACGATCTGCAGGTGGCGCGCACCGCCATCGCCGAGCAGGATTGCTTCCAGCAGCGCGGTCCAGTGCAGGCGGTTCACATGATCGACCGCCACGCCCGCGCGCAGCAGCGTACGTACGGTGGCGACGTGGCCACGCTCGGCGGCCGGAATCAGCGCGGTGCCGCCATAGCGGTTGGTGCTGCGCAGATCGGCGCCATGCGCCAGGGTCATCGCCAGGATCTCATCCAGGCCCCGCGCGCCGGCGTACAGGTAGGCGCTGTCCTGCATGGCGTCCTTGGCATTGACGTCGGCACCGGCTTCGATCAGCTCGCGCGCGGCATCCACGTTGTTGCCCTGCGTGGCCAGTAGCAACGCCGTGCGACCCTGGCCATCGCGCGCCTCCAGCGTGGCGCCATCCTCGATCGCCTGCCGCACCGCATCGGCGTCGCCGCGGCTGGCAGCATCCCGCAGGCGCGCGTCTGCGTCGGCCCGGGACGTGGCGGTGCAGGCGGGGGTGACCATGGCCAGCAGGCACAACAGCAGCACGCGCGCGAACGGCGCAGGCCAGCCAGCGGAATGATGGACGCGCATGACAGTGTCTCCTCATGTCCGTCGCCACGGAACGCCGTGCGACGGTAGCAACAGCCGGGCATTGCCGGCCCCTGCCCTGCATGGTAGAAGTCGGCCTGGGTATCCAGAAGTGAAATGTTCAAATGCAAGACAGTGCCAAATCGAATAGAACCCTGTTCGAACTGGACCTGCTGCGGGCGCTGGTGATGGTGGCCGACTGCGGCAGCTTCACCACGGCCGCCACCCGCCTGCATTCGACCCAGTCCACGGTCAGCCAGAAGGTGCGCCGCCTGGAAGAGCTGGCGGGGCATCGCCTGCTCGAGCGCGGCCACCGCGACGTGCACCCCACCGACGCCGGCCACACCCTGCTCGGCTATGCGCGGCGCATGCTCGACCTGAACGAGGAAATGGCGCAGGCGCTGGCCGGCGCCACCGTGGAAACCGCGGTGCGCATCGGTGTCCCCGAGGACTTCGTCAACGCGCAGACCACACGCATGCTGGCCGCCTTCAGCCGCCGTCACCCACAGGTGAAACTGGAAATCAGCAGCGGCCTCAGCCGCGACCTGGCGCACGGCTTCGACCACGGTGAACTGGATCTTGTGCTGGTCAAGCAGCGGCGCAACAGCCGCCAGGCGGTGCACTGCCGCCGCGAGCCGATGCACTGGATCGACAGCCTGCGCAGCAGCTGCCTGCAGCAGGACCCGCTGCCGCTGGTCACCTTCCCGCCGCGCGGGCTGTACCGCGACGAGATGATTCACGCCGTGGAAGCGCTGGGCCTGCGCTGGCGCATCGCTTTCACCAGCTCATCGCTCAATGGCATCCAGGGCGCTGTCGCCGACGGCATCGGCATCAGCCTGCTGCCGCGCCGCGCGGTGAGCCGCGATCATCGCATCATCGATGGTGAGCGCGACCTGCCGGTGATCGACAACTACGAAATCGGCCTGCTGCATCGTGCGGACGCCGACGATGCGGTGCGTGCGCTGGCCAGCGAGCTGTGGCGGCAGGTGCAGCGCGAACCGGATTGACCACTGCAACTGCGGTAGCGTGGGCCGCTGGCCGGCAGCCGCGACGGCAACATCGTCCCGCGTGGGGTCAGATCCGTTTTCCGAAACGGATCTGACCCCGAAGCGAAATCCGCGCATTGACCATCGAAAGCTGATCACGCCTGTCGCGCGGAAGTCACGGCTCTGCCGCTAGAGTGCCCCCTGTTTCCGTGCTCCACGGCGCCTGCCATGTCCGACGAAATCCCCACCCGCTTCGATCCGCTGCCTGCGGCGCTGCAGACGCATCTGCAACACCAGCGCTCGCTGATCGCCGCGCGCGTGGCGGCCGGCTTCCCGACGTTGCCGGTGCAATGGCCGCTGGCGGCCAGCACACTGCAGCGCGTGGTCGATGCCGAGCTGATCGACCGTGACGACTGCGATGGCTGGGAAGCGCTGGGCGTGGCGTTCGGCGATACCCTGGCCCAACGGGTGCCGGGCCTGGCCTGGATGCAGGTCACCGACGCCTGGGGCATCGATGCAGTGCTGCGCTATGCCGACAGCAGCCTGCAGATCGGCGCCAGCACACTGCTGCTCAAGCGCGTCGAACAGGGCGAAGTCATCGACATCGCCCACCTGCTGGCGTGGCTGGAAGCGTTCGTCGCTACCCGCGCCGACGATTACGCCTGACGGCACATCGGGGTGGATCCACGCCATCCGTGGATGAATGAGACCACGCGATGGTTCCCTCCACGCACGGCGTGGATCTACAGCCAGCGGCCGTCAACTACCACCCGGCGCTCCACCGGCACCCCGGCCACGGCGGCCGGGCCGTGGTCGGCACGCACGGCCACGAAGGTCGCCGGCCGGCCTTCGGCAATGCCATGCTGCGGCAGGCCGATCACCTGCGCGGCATGGGTGGTGACCATGTCCAGCGCCAGCATCAGGTCGGCATCGGTGTAGAAGCCGGAACGGTAGCCCAGCAACATCGCCCGCTGCAGCAGGTCGCCGTTGCCGTAAGGCCACCAGCAGTCGCGGATGTTGTCGTTGCCGGCGAACACGCGCACGCCCGCATCATGCAGTGCGCGCAAAGGCGGAAATGGATGATCACCCGGCGCGTTGCTCATGATCGCAACGCCCGCCGTGGCCAGTGTTTCACCCACCTGCAGCGCGCGCGCCAGCGGCACGTCGCCCAGCGAGTAGGCATGGCTGACCGCAACGCGTCCCTGCAGGCCGGCGGCACGGGTGCGTGCGGCGATGCGCAGCAGCTGGGCCAGTCCGGTTTCGCCGGGCTCATGCAGGTGGATGTCCAGCTGCACGCCATAGCGCTCGGCCAGGCCGAACAGCAGGGCCAGCTGGCCTTCGGCATCGCCGTCGAGCGTGGTCGGATCTATGCCGCCCAGCACCTCCACCCCTGCGGCAAGGGCCTGCTCCAGTACGGCGGCGGTGCCGGGACAGGACATCACCCCGGCCTGCGGGAACGCCACCAGCTGGATCCGCATGATGTCGGCGCAGCGCAGCGCGGCCTCGCGCACTGCTTCGAGATGACGCAGGCCGGTGCTGCCGTCGACATCGACGTGACAGCGCATCGCCACCGTGCCGAAGCGGCTGCACTGGCGGATCAAGGCCTCGGCACGGTCCACCATTGGCGCCGCGCCCGCCACCGCGGACTTCTCCACCGCCAGCCGCTCTCGCAGGCTGTTCACCGGCTGATGCGGGTGCCAGCGGTCGCCGACGAAGCTCTTGTCCAGATGAATATGGCCGTCGACCAGGCCCGGCAGGACGGCACAGCCCTGCAAGTCGACGGGTTCCGCACCCTCGCGCGGCGCAGCATCACCGTTGAGACCACTGATACGACCGTTGTGGATGTGGAAATGCAGCGGCGCGCCCTCGCGATCAACCGCGCCATGGACGAACTGAAGCGTCATCGGAAACTCCCGGAAAGCCAAGTCATGGCGCCATCCTGCGCGCTGGCACTGCCATCGGCCAACGAAATATCTGGATGCCACACATTCATCAGAACGATGAATGCCGCCGCGACGGCGGCTCGCAGCCACGCCGTGCACACGCCTGAACGGGTACCATAGGCACCTGTTTCCGCTGTGATGCCGCATGGGCCCGTCCGACCGCCACGATCGTCTCCGCCGCTGGCAGGCCGCGTCCCTGCTGGCTGCTGCCCCGATGGCCAGCCTGTCCGCCACTGATGCGGCCGCCACCGCGCCGCTGCAGGCGCCGCCTGGCCAACAGCGCATCGCCCCGGCTGCGCTGGTCGAGCGGCTGCACCAGCGTGTGCTTTCCGGGCAGAGCGCCACCGCCACCCTGGAACACTGGTGCGCCGAACACGGCCTGGCCGAACAGGCGCGGGTGCGCGCGGTGCGTGTACACGGCCAGGACAAGACAGCACCGGCCGACGTGCTGCAGGCACTGGGTGCGAAACCCGGCACCGCCCTTCGCTACCGCCGCGTGCAGCTGGTCTGTGGCAGCCGCGTGCTCTCCGAGGCCGACAACTGGTACCTGCCGGACCATCTCAGCCCGGCCATGAACCAGGTGCTGGACAGCACCGACGAACCCTTTGGCCGCGTGGTTGGCCCGCTCGGCTTCCAGCGCCAGACACTGGCTGACCAGACCTTCTGGCCACCGCGTGGCGAAGGCGACCGCGGCGTGATCCTGGAAGTGCGCGCCCTGCTGCGCGATCGCCAGCAGCAGCCCTTCAGCTACGTCATCGAGTCGTACCTGCAGCAGGCACTGCCCTAGGCCACCGGCGCCCGCCATCACAGCGGACATCGACACAGCAGAAGGCCCGGCATTGCCGGGCCTTCTGTTTGCCAGCCGGATCAGCGGAACCGGTAGTCCAGCTGCAGCCAGTACTGGCGGCCATACGGGTCGTAGTTGCCAACCGGATAGAACGGCCAGCCGCCACCGTTCCTGTCCGCCGGCGGGCGGCTGTCACGCAGGTTGTTGACGATCACGCCCACCGACAGGTTCTCGCCGAACTGGCGGAACACGCTGGCGTTGTAGGTCATGTACGGCGCGATGCGGCCACTGCCATCGGTCTTCGGCAGTGAACCGAAACGGTTGCCGTACAGCGTGGTGGTCCAGTCACCCTGGTTCCAGGTGATGCTGCCATTGGCCTTGCTGCGCCACTGGTAGTCATCCAGCGAATTGCGGATGTCACGCTCCGGATCATCGGAGAACTGCCGGTACGTGTGCTCCAGCACCACGGTATAGGCCAGGCGCGTAGTGAAGCGGCCATAGCGGCCGGCATCGAAACGCCAGTTACCCTTCAGGTCCAGGCCACGCACCGATTCGGAGGCCGCGTTGATCGGATTGATCAGCACGCGGGTCACCTGGTCCGGCTGCACGGTTGCAGTGGACGGGTTGCGGATCACCCGCGACAGCGCGTCCTGGCACAGCGGTGAACCGATATCGCGCGCTTCCCCACCCAGCGTGCGGCCCAGGCGGCAATCGGCTTCGTCGCGCAGGATGCGGCTGGTATCGAGGCTGGTGACCTCGTTGTCGATGCGGATGTCGTAGTAGTCGGCACTGAAATCCAGGCCGGACAGCGGCGACCAGACCACGCCGAAACCATAGGATTTCGCGGTTTCCGGCTGCAGCTGCGCGTTGGCGCGGTTGCTGTAGTCGATCGACAGGCCGTTGTAGTCGCAGTTGTCGTACGACTGGCCTGCGGTGCGGCAGCGCCAGTAGTCGGTCATGCCCGGGTTGTAGCCGCGGGTCTCGGTCGCGAACACGTAGTTCATGTCCGGCGCACGGAAGCTGGTCGCAGCAGAGCCGCGGATCAACAGGCTCTCGATCGGGCGGAACTCGACGCCGAAGCTCCAGGTCGCCTTGCCGATGTGCTCGCCACCGGCGCGATACTGGTCATAGCGACCGGCCAGCGTCGTGGTCAGCGATTTCAGCAACGGCAACTGCAGCTCCACGCCGGCCGCATAGCGGTCACGATCACCGCCGGCACCGATACCGGCGCTGGTGTTCCAGAACTCGCCCGTGCCCAGTCGCGGGTCCGGGCGGTTGCGGTAGCCCTGGCTGCCGGCCTCGACCACCGCCGCCAATGCAGCGTCGCCACCGGGCAGCGCGAACAAACGGCCGTTGACGCTGGCGCTGAAGGTCTGCAGCCACGCCGCATTGCGGCTTTCCTGGTAGCCGGACAGGCCCTCGTATTCGCCCGGGGTCAATGGTTTGAACAGGCGTGCCGGGTCGGGCGCATAGACCTCAACGCCATTGCGTACGCCCAGCTTCGGACCGAGCAGGTATTCGTTGATGCCGGCCAGCAGCACCGGTCGGCGGGTACGGTTCTCGTAACGCGAGCGGCTGTAGACCGCTTCGTAATCCCAACCGCTGTCGCCGATCTGGCCACGTGCGCCGACATTGAACGACCACGAGTTTTCCAGGAAGCGGTTGGCATTGCGCGGCAGGCCGCCGATTTCCTCCGGCGCGAAGCGGCGGTACCAGCTTTCCAGGTTGCCGGTGCCCTGGTTGTAGAAGTAGTTGCGGGCCGAGGTCCAGGTCGGTGCACGCGTGTTGTTGTAGATCCGCGCGCTGCCCACGGCGACATCGGCGAACAGGTCGGTGGTCTCGTTGACGTGGAAGGTCAGCAGACCGTAGCCGTTGAGATTGCGCTTCTGGGTCTGCACGGTCCAGTAGCTGGCGGCGGCCTCGTTGCTGCCGCAGTACCAGCCCTGGCGCGGGTTGTTGGCACGGAACACGCTGCCGCCATAGATGTCCGACGCGGCGTCGCAGCCGTTGACGCCCGGATCGATGTTGCGGCCGGTGGCAGCATTGCGCCGATAGGCGATCGCGGTCGCCTGCGGCGCCTTGCCGGCCGGGTCATCGTCCAGCGAATCCATGAAGTCGCGCTGGCGCGCGTGGATCGCCTTGCGCACGTCGAACTCGAAACCGAACAGGCCGTCCCAGCGCTCGCCGGAACTGCCGCCCACCACCTGCACGCGCTGGTTGTCACCGCCGCCCTGCTGGGTGCCGCCGGCGCGCACGTTCACGTCCACGCCTTCAAAGCGGTCCTTGAGGATGATGTTGACCACACCGGCAATGGCGTCGGAGCCGTACACCGCCGACGCACCGGCAGCCAGCACTTCGATGCGTTCGATCAGGGCGCTGGGAATGTTGGCCAGGTTGACAACGTTCACCGAGCCTTCGTAGGCCAGCGGGTAGTCGGCCTGGCGACGGCCGTTGACCAGCACCAGCGTGCGGTTCGGACCCAGCCCGCGCAGATTGATGGTGTTGGCGGCCGGCGTGAACGTATTGCCGAAATCCTCGCCCTGCACGTTGCCGGTGTTCTCGGTCAGCGCGCTGAGGGCGTCGAAGGCATTGCGGTAGCCCTGTGCGTCGATCTGCTCGCGGCTGATCACCGTCACCGGCGAGGGTCCCTCGACACTGGCACGTGGAATGCGCGAGCCGGTGACCTTCACTTCCTGCAATGTGGTGGGCGCGCTTTCCTGCGCGAAGGCCGGCAGCGAGGCCAGCATCAGGGACGACAGCGCGAGCACCAGCGGACGCGGGCGCATCGCCTTGTGGGAGGCGGACATGGGCTTCCTGGGGGAGTGGGCGGTGGTACGGGAGCCGCAGCCGGTACGACACATAACGATCCCGTAACGAAAGTGTCCTGAATGGGTGGTTTCAACGGAAATGACCAGCCCTGATGGGCTTATGCCTGAACCGAATCAGACGCGTTTACGGCACCACCCCACTTTTGCAATGAATTGCATGGCCTGGCGCGTCGGTGATGCGCATCGTGCCGGGATGACCAACAGCGCCCCTTCCACCCACTTCGCTCCACTACGACCCGTCCTGCGCCGCCACTTGCTCCACCTCCAGGCCACGCCCATCACCCTGCGTTCGTTCCAGCGTACCGACCTGCCACGCTGGCGTGCCTTCGACGACCGTCGCCAGCGCGGCCAACGGCCGTCCTACGGCATTGATGAAGAGGCGCGGTTCCTCGCCAGCGTCTATCGTTCACGCCTGCAGGAAGACAACGACCTGCTGGTGCTGGGTGTGTTCGACGACGTGCAGGGCGTACTGCACGACCAGCTGCATATCCGCCTGCAGTCGCTGCACTCGCGCTGCGCCGAGCTGCAATCGCTGCAGCACCGGCACCCCCATCCGCAGGCGGCACTGCGGGCACTGTGCCCGTTCCTGTTCGACGATGTCGGCCTGCACCGCCTCTTCGTGCTGCTGCCGCCAGGCTGCACCAGCCCGTTTGCCCAGGCGCTGCAGGCCCATGGGTTCATCCGCGAAGGGATCCTGCGCGACTACCATCTGGACGCGCAGGGATGGCATGACCGTCAGCTGCTGGCGCTGACCGCGTCGGCCTGGCGCAGCTGTCAGCAGCCGATCGGCTAGCGCACCCGCTCCAGTGCCGCACCGGCACCGGTCAAGACCGTGCAGGCATGGTCCTGTAGTTCCTCGCCGCTGGCATCGTTGCCGCTGGCGGCATCCACGCGGGTAGCCAGCAGGATGAAGCCGGGCCCGCCCCGCACCTCGCCGCGCCCGGCCACCACCAGGCTCCACTGGCCCACATCGCCCACGCCGCTCAGGCCATAGGCCAGCAGATTGAGCGGATTGGCGGTCAGTTCTGCACCGGGCAGCAGATAGGCCTGGTACTGATGCCCGCGCAGCGGCACCGGAAACGGTGACCAGCGCGGACCGAGCGCACCGGCATGTGCATCCAGTGCCTGCAGCACATCCGCGCGCAGGCAGTCGACATGGATATGCAGCTGGTGCTGCGAGCGACCGTGCGGCGAATTCAGTGCCAGGCTGGCCACGCTGCGCGGCAGCGGCCGGCCCAGGGCCTGTTCGGTATGCCCGCGCGCCTGCCAGGCGGCCGCAAAATAGTTGGGTACCCCACGCTGGTACAGGCCGTGGCTCTCGATGCCACTGACCTTGTCCAGCGGCATCAGCAGGAACTGGTAGTCACCGTGCGCATCCTTGACCAGCACGTCGCGGCGGTCGGCCGCCGTCTCCACCCGCAGGCAACTGCCACGCGGTCCTTCCACCGCCTTGCAGTCACGCTCGATCAAGCGCCACAGCGCATCGGAATGGGCCGGCGGTGGAGGTGGCGCGCTGGCGCAGGCGGACAACAGCAGCAGGGACGACAGCAGCAAAGGGCGGAGGGACACGGCGGCAACTCACGGAACAGGCACGGCAGACGGCGCCGCGCTGCATTCTAGCCAGTGCAGTGCTGCAGTCAGTAGGTGCCGAACGGCACTTCAACCACGAACGGGGCCTCGCCGTCGCCGCCCTGCAGGGTGTAGCGGTCCAGCGCGCCATCGTCATCGGCGTGCGGCTGGCGCTGGAAATGCAGGGAATAACGGTTGTCGCCCAGCAGGACGGCACTGCCATCGTCCTCCAGCGCGGCGCCCTCGGGGATCAGCAGCCCGCCCAGGTCGCTGTAGGCCCCGGGCACATCGGCGAAGCCGTAGTCTGCCAGTTCGTCCACCCGCTGCATCGCGTAGACATGCGGCAGATAAGGACGCGCCGGGCTGCGGCCATTGCTCAGGTCGGTCACCCAGGCCTGCGGCAGGTGGTACCGCTCGCGCAGCGCGGCCACGCCCAGCGACGGGCTGGCCACCTGCAGGCAACACACCGCCCGCTTGCCTTCACGGTCGAGGATGGCGAAACGGTCGCCGCGGGTCGCCGCCTGCGGCAGCATGGCGAAGGCCAGATTGCGCTGGGCCGGCGCGTAGCCGGCCTCGGTCTGAAGGTTGCGCCACGCGCCGAACACCGGCGTTTCCGCGGCTGCGGCCGGCACTGGCTCGGCGGCAGTGGCGGCACACGCCACGGCCAGCACCGATACTGCAAGTACCGTCATCGCCCTGCGCTTGTCGCGGAAACTGTCTGCCGTCATACCGTATCCAGCACCTGCACCGGAATGGCCCGGCCTGCCCGCTGGCGCGATGCCAGTCATCCCTCCCACTATGCAATGACCATGCTGTGCCGGCAATGACCGGGGCGCTGACGCCTTTCGCGCGCCGGGTGCTATCGTTCCGCCCATCTTCCCTGCGCAGGAGCGCTGCATGTCCGCCTTCCGTCTGTCCCTGTTGCTACCCGCGTCGGCCCTGCTGCTGTCGGCCTGCGTCAGCACCCCCGGTCCGCAGGTCAAGGGTACCGGCCACTGCGACGCCAGCCAGCTGGGCTGGGCAATCGGCCAGCCTGCCAATGAGCCCAACATCCGCCGCCTGTCCAGCGAAAGCGGTGCCGGCCTGGTCAACCCGATCGGCCCCAACACCATCACCACCAAGGACATCCGCCACGACCGCCTGCGTGTGCACGTGGACAAGGACAACATCATCACCGCCACCCGCTGCGAGTAGGCGCTGTAGAGCCGAGCCCATGCCCGGCTGCGCTTCCGTGACAGCCGAGCGCAGGCTCGGCTCTACAGCTCAGGGCTCGGTATACCCCGCGCAGTCCGGCAGCGCCTGGTCGGGGTGGAACACCCCATCACTGAAGCGGAACAACCGCGTGTAGCTGCACGCCGGGTCCTGCTCGGTGCGCAGGTCCTTCTTCTTCAACGGCCCCTTGGCCAGCGAATCCTCGAAGCGTGAGACACCGGCCGGGAACCGCGTCGCCACCGTATGGTAGCGCAACACCGGCATGCCCCCGGCGGCGGTATCCAGCGCCAGCCTTGCCGAGAACCGATACTCGTCGTGGCAGGCGCCAGCGCGCTGCTTCATGTCCTGCTCGCTGAAACAGGCGCGGATCATCGCGTTGCCCAGCCATGGCAGGGTCAGCACGTCGTCGTCCACCTGGATGTCATCCTGCAGGTGACGCACGCGCGCCAGCTGCAGCGTGGACGCGTCGGCACCACCGCCTGAGTACATCGTGCTGAATTTGACGATACCGCCCACCAGCACGTTCTGGCGGGCGCGCTGCCGCGGGTCGCTCACCGCCTCATCGCTGCCAACGCCAGGCGCAAGCCGCACGATCCACGGCCACAGCGAAAGCTCGCTTTCCTGCGGCACGTCGATGCTGACGTGGTAGACGTGCGGCTCGCTTTCGCCAGCCTCCCGTTCAGAGACTTCCAGCGTCGTCGGCCGATCGCCGTCCTCGGCCACCGGCTGCACACGCACGCACCAGGCACGATCGAGGGTGCAGTACTGCATGCGTGCTTCGCCCTGCCCTCCCTGTTCCAGCACCTGCCCCAGCGGCTCCATCACGTTGCCGGCGGCGTCGCGCTGCTGCGGCAGGATCGCGGACTGCGCCAGCACCAGCAGCGGTGTTGCCAGCAATGCAGCGCACAGGGTCGCGCGGGCAACGATGGTGGGCATGGGCGGCTCCTGCGTACGGGATTCCGATGGTAACCGCTGTCCGGGTGGGGCTGAGCCATGCTCGACGGCTGTCTGTCGGGAAGAGCAGCCGAGCATGGGCTCGGCTCTACATCATCCGCAGTCGCAGCCACCCCACCCTTTTTCCTTCGAGGTCTGGCCGATGCCCGGATTGAACGTATTGCTCGGGTCCAGCTGCCGATAGAACCCGGCCAGGGCCGGCTTGGCCGGGTACAGGTGGCCGACATTGTGCTCGGCCGGATACTCGGCGCCGCGCTGGTCCAGCAGCGCCCACATCGCGTGCTCGATCGCCATCGGGTCTTCGCCCTTGCGTGCGATGTAGTCCTGGTGGAACACATGGCACAGGAAGTGCCCGTAATACAGCTTGTGCAGCAGGCGTCCATCGATATCGGCCGGCAACTGCTCGAACCAGTCGGCATCATCGCGGCGCAGGGCGATGTCCAGCGCCACGATATCCTGCACCTGGTCCCGATGCACTTCGCGGTAGCGCACCGCCGCGCCGGCCACCGCGAAGCGATGCAGGAACGCCTTGCGCCCCTCATCGGCCGTGCAGTGGAAGTAGCCACCCTCATGATCGGCGAAGAAGCCGCGCAGCCAGGCCTCGGTTGCCGCCGCGTCCTGTGCGGAGACCTTCAGCAACAGGTGATGCTCGTAGCGCTGGCGGAATTCACCCATGCGCCTGGGCAGGTGCGAGGGCAGCAGGCCGGTCAGCATCTGCATCACCCGGTCGGTTACCCCGCGCAGGCCCAGCCGTTCGAACCATCCATCGACCCGGCTCTTCAATGCGAACGCGGCGGGCACACGGGAAGTGCCGAGGCGGTCGATCAACAGGAAGCTGTCCTTGCCGTAGCGCTCGCCGATGTCATAGGCATCGCGGTGGATGTACTCGCCGGCCATCGGCAGGCGCTCGAAGCCGGTCAGCAGCTGGCGTCGGATCGCAGTGAGGCTGTCGGTGCGGTTGCTGCCGATGTAGAAGACCTCGGCGGGCTCCTTTTCGAAGGTATCCAGGCGCACCGCGAACACCGCCAGCTTGCCGGCCGAACCGGCCGCTTCGAAGTGGCGGCTGGGGTCGGCGTTGAAGCGTGCCGGCGTATCGGCATCGACCCGGCGCACTTCCTCGGCGTAGCGTGGATCAGACGCGGCGCGGCCATCGCCGTCACCCACGTCGTCAGCGGCATAGTCACCGGCCTGCAGGCGCTGCAGGATCTGCTCGGGCGTATCACCCAGCGCGATGCCGAGGTGGTTGACCAGCTGCAACTGGCCCTGCGCATCGACCTGCGCATACAGCGCCAGCTCGGTATAGGCCGGGCCACGGCGCACCAGCGCGCCGCCGGAGTTGTTGCAGATGCCGCCCAGCACCGAGGCGCCGATGCAGGAGGAGCCGATCACCGAATGCGGTTCGCGGCCCAGCGGTGCCAGGGTCTGCTCCAGGCGGTCGAGCGTGGCGCCGGGCAGGCACAGCACCTGGCGGCCCTCGTTCAACAGCTGGATGCCGGTCAGGCGCAGCGTGCTGACCAGCACGATCGGGCGCCCATAGTCGTCCCCATCCGGCGTCGAGCCACCGGTCAGGCCGGTATTGGCCGCCTGCAGGATGATCGCCGCTCCGCCCTGCACCGCTGCCTGCAGCACATACCACAGTTCCAGCAAGGTACCTGGGCGCACCACCGCCAGCACCGGGCCATCGCCGAAGCGGTAGCCACGACGGAAGCGGCGCGTGGCCTTGTCGCCGGTCAACACATGGCGGCTGCCGACCGCGTCGCGCAACTGCGCCAGCACGGCGTCATGGCCACTCATGGCAGGTTGACCAGCGAATCGCGGCTGATGTCGGCGATGCGGCGCGCGCCGGTCAGTGTCATCGCCACGCGCATCTCCTTGGCGATCAGGTCCAGCAGGTTGGCCACGCCGGCCTCGCCCTGCGCGGCCAGCGCATAGACGAAGGCGCGCCCCAGCAGCACGGTATCGGCCCCCAGCGCCAGCATGCGCACCACGTCCAGGCCGGTACGGATGCCCGAATCGGCGAGGATCTTCAGGTCGCCCTGCACCGCATCGGCGATGGCCGGCAATGCACGTGCGGTAGACAGCACGCCATCCAGCTGGCGACCACCGTGGTTGGAAACCACGATGCCATCGGCACCGAACCTGACCGCATCGCGCGCATCATCCGGGTCGAGGATGCCCTTGATCACCATCGGGCCCTTCCAGAACTCGCGGATCCACTCCAGGTCCTTCCACGAAATGGACGGATCGAAGTTGCTGCCCAGCCAGCCGATGTAATCCTCCAGCCCGGTCGGGTTGCCGCGGTAGGTGGAGATGTTGCCCAGGTCATGCGGACGGCCGAACAGGCCGACGTCCCACGCCCAGTGCGGATGGGTGACGGCCTGGCCGATGCGGCGCAGCGAGGCATTCGGGCCGCTCATGCCGGAGTGTGCATCACGGTAGCGCGCGCCCGGCACCGGCATGTCCACGGTGAACACCAGCGTGGTCACACCGGCGGCCTGTGCCCGCTCCAGCGCATTGCGCATGAAGCCACGGTCGCGCAGCACGTACAGCTGGAACCACATCGGCCGCTGGATGGCCGGTGCCACTTCCTCGATCGGGCACACCGATACGGTGGACAGGGTGAACGGGATGCCCCGGCTGTCGGCCGCGCGCGCCGCCTGCACTTCACCGCGGCGGGCATACATGCCGGTCAGGCCGACCGGCGCCAGCGCCACCGGCATTGCCAGCGTTTCGCCGAACAGCTCGGTTTCCAGGCTCAGGTCGGACATGTTGCGCAGGATGCGCTGGCGCAGCGCGATGTCGGACAGGTCGGAAACGTTGCGCTTCAGCGTGTGCTCGGCATACGCGCCGCCATCGATGTAGTGGAACAGGAACGGCGGCAGCCGGCGTTGCGCTGCGGCACGGTAATCGGTGGAGGCGGAGATGATCATGGGGTCAACCGTGTGGGGAAGGCAGGCGCGAGGCCCGCGCACGCCGGGCTTCGTTGTCATCGAGCGTGCGCAGCGTGGTGTGCACGAACTCGAGGTGGGCATGCGCAGCGGCGCGCGCGCGTTCGGGGTCGCCGGCCAGCACCGCATCCATCATTTCGCGGTGCTGGTCGGACAGGGGCGAGAAGGTCCTCGCCGAGGTGTAGAGCTTCTCGCGGCTCTGCGAGATGTTGGTCTGCAGCAGTTCGAACAGGCCGCGCATCACCTGCAGCAGCACCAGGTTGTGGGAGGCCTCGGCGATGGACAGGTGGAAGGCCGCGTCAGCCTCTGCTTCACCGGTGGGGTCGTCCTTGCCGTGCGCGTCCATCATGGTCTGGAAGGCCTGCGCGATGCGCGTACGGTCCTCATCGGTGGCTCGCAGCGCCGCATGCCAGGCAGTGGCACCTTCCAGCGCGTGGCGGATCTCCAGCACGTCAAAACGGTATTCCGGGTCGCCCTGGAACAGCGGCAGGTACGGCGCCAGCGGTTCATCCAGCGCCTGCCGCGCGCGCGCCGCCGGTTCGGCCACGTAGGTGCCGCCACCGATGCGTGCGGTCAGCAGGCCCTGGCTGGCCAGCTGCGCGATGGCCTCGC
Source organism: Stenotrophomonas maltophilia D457 (assembly GCF_000284595.1). Taxonomy (GTDB): domain Bacteria; phylum Pseudomonadota; class Gammaproteobacteria; order Xanthomonadales; family Xanthomonadaceae; genus Stenotrophomonas; species Stenotrophomonas muris. Next base: position 2,839,958 of record NC_017671.1, read on the forward strand.
GCAGCGCGGTGCGCGAGACCCCCAGCTGCACCGCCAGGGTGCGCTCAGCGGGCAACCGGTCGCCCGGCCGCAGCCGCTGTTCCTGCACCAGGCCGCGCAGCTGCGCGGCCACCCTGTCCGAAATACGTTGCGTGCTCATGGCGCCATTGTGGCCCGAAGCGCACAGCGGGTGGTCGGCCAGCCATGCATGGCTCAGGGAATCATCCAGGTCAGCCAGTAGGCCTGGGCCAGGGTGATCAGGCCGACCATCGTGGTGAAAATCAGGCTGTGCTTGACGGTGAAGCGGAACAGGTCCGACTCCTTGCCGGCCAGGCCGACCGCCGCGCAGGCAATGGCAATCGACTGCGGCGAGATCATCTTGCCGGTAACGCCACCGGTGGTGTTGGCCGCCACCAGCAGCACGTCGGATACGCCGATCTGCTGCGCGGTGGTGGCCTGCAGCGCCGAGAACAGCGCATTGGACGAGGTATCCGAACCGGTCAGGAACACGCCCAGCCAGCCCAGGAACGGCGAGAAGAACGGGAACGCATCGCCGGTGTGCGCCAATGCCAGCGCCAGTGTTGCCGACAGGCCCGAGTAGTTGGCGATGAAGGCGAAGGCGAGCACCATGCCGATCGAGTAGATCGGCATGCGCAGCTCACCCACGGTTTCGCCGAAGGTCTGCAGCGCCGAGCGGGCCGGCATGCGCAGTGCGATGATCGCGATCACCGCCGCAAGGATGATCGCGGTGCCGGTGGCCGAGAACCAGTCGAATTTGTAGATCGCCTCATAGCTGAGCGGCGCGTCGACGATCGGCGGCATCTTCTGCACCCTCTGGTCCAGGCCCGGCACCGGGAGCTTGAGCACCCAGCCTTCCAACGGGCCGCCTGCCGCGAACAGCGACTTGAACGGCTTGATGCTCCACAGCGTGACCATCGCGGTGAGGATCAGGAACGGCGACCACGCCTTGGCGATCTGGCCGACGCTGTAGCGTGGTGCCTCCAGTGCCTGCGCGGCCGCCTCGGCGCTGGTTTCGGTATCGAAGCGGAAGATCCGTGCCGGCTTCCAGCGGCGCAGGAACAGGGTCAGGCACACCAGCGACGCCAGCGAGGCGGTGATGTCCGGCAGCTCCGGGCCGATGAAGTTCGAGGTGAGGTACTGCGCGATGGCGAACGAGCCACCGGCCACCAGCACCGCCGGCCAGGTTTCCCTGATGCCACGCCAGCCATCCATGATGGCCATGATCCAGAACAGCACGATCACAGTCAGGAACGGCAGTTGGCGGCCGGCCATCTGGCCGATCTCGAATGCATCCAGGCCGGTGACCTGCCCGGCCACGATGATCGGAATGCCCATCGCACCGAACGCCACCGGCGCAGTGTTGACGATCAGGCACAGGCCGGCGGCATACAGCGGTTTGAAGCCCAGCCCGACCAGCAGCGCCGCCGTGATCGCCACCGGTGCACCGAAGCCGGCCGCGCCTTCCAGGAAGGCACCAAACGCGAAACCGACCATCAGCATCTGCAGGCGCTGGTCTTCGGTCACCGACAGGATCGAGGCGCGGATGATGTCGAACTGACCGGTCTTGACCGAGACCTTGTAGAGGAACACCGCGCCGATGATGATCCAGGCGATCGGCCACAGGCCGTAGACGAAGCCGAAACCGGCCGCGCCCAGCGCCTGGCTCAACGGCATGCGGTAGAACAACAGGGCCACGCCAAGCGCGATGGCCACGGTGATCGTGCCGGCCAGCCAGCCCTTCATGCGCAGCACCGCAAGGGCAACGAAGAAGAACGCGATCGGCAGCAGCGCGATCAGGCTGGACAACCACAGGTTGCCGGCGGGGTCGTACAGGTGTTGCCAGGGCTGCATGAAGGCTCTCGACTGGGGCGGGATGTGCTCCACCGCAGGCGGTGGGTCGCCGTGGCTGTCGATTATTGGTCGTACCAATAATGATTTCGATCAGACCACTTGCAGCTGATTTAACCGCCGCTCCGACGAAGTGCCTATTAGACCATAGGGCTAGACTTCATATTGGTCCGACCATTACGGCTCTCATGGTAGTGGCGGCCGCTGGCCGGCAACTAGACCTTCCCTACGGAATCCTTTTCTCCAACCGCCGCATCACCGCCAGCACCAGCACGCACAGCACGCTCACCCCGATGGCGATCACGTACTTGCTGATCCCCACCGCAATCCCGATGGCCGCTGCCATGATCAGCGAGCTGGCCGTGGTCAGGCCGCTGACCTGGTCCTCGCGTGACCCACGCAGGATGGTGCCAGCGGCAACGAAGCCGACACAGGCCACCACCGCTTCGATCAGGCGCACCGGATCGACCTGCAGCAGGTCGCGGTAGCGCTCCTGCTGGAAATGCTCGGCCACCGAGTCGCCGAGGCCGACGATCAGCGCAGCGGCCCCCGCGATCAGCATGTGCGTACGCAGGCCAGCGGCGTGCTTGCCCATCTCGCGCTCGACGCCGAGCACGCCGCCGAACAGCATCGCTGCGGCAACGCGCAGCAGGATCGAGACATCCTGGGTGAGTTCCATGGTCAAGCTCCGGGGTTTTCCCGGAGCGTCGCGTGGCCCCCGTGGCACAGAGGTGAAGGCCACGCCACAGTCCGTTCACCCGGTAGCGCCGGGCGACACCCGGCGGCACCGCACCCTGCGTTCAACGCATCACTGCGCCAGGTAGCCACCATCGATGGCGTAGTACGCGCCGGTCGCAAACGAGGCGTCGTCGCTGGCCAACCAGGCCACCAATGCCGCCACTTCCTCGGCCGTGCCCAGCCGCTTCAGCGCGTGCCGTCCTTCCAGCGTGGCGCGCACCTTCGGGTCCATCTTCTCCAGCAGCGGTGTGCTGATGAAACCCGGACCCACCGCGTTGACACGGATGCCGTCGGCCGCATGTTCCCACGCGGCGGTCTGGGTCAGCCCGACCACGCCGTGCTTGGCCGCCGCATAAGCGGTGGAACCGGCATAGCCCACCTGGCCCAGGATCGAGGCCATGTTGATGATGCTGCCGCCGGTTCCAGCGGCCCGCATTGCCTGGATCTGCGCCCGCTGGCACAGGAACACACTGGTGAGGTTGACGTCGATGACCCGCTGCCAGCCCTCGATCGGATAGTCGCCGCTGCTGGCCGCCGGCCCGCCGATACCGGCGTTGTTGACCGCCACATGCAGGCCGTCAAGTTCCTTGACCGTGCGCTGCACCGCCGCCTCCACCGCTGCATCGTCGGTGACGTCCAGCGCGATGCCGATGGCCTGTGCGCCGGTGCTGCGCAACTGCGCCACGGTGGCATCCACCGCATCCTGCTTGAGGTCCCAGACCGAAATACGGGCACCGGATGCGGCCAGCGTCTGTGCCACGGCCAGGCCGATGCCCGACACGCCGCCGGTCACGATCGCGGTCTTGCCGGTCAGCTGGTAATCAATCATCTGCATTCTCCATCGGTGGGGGTAGCGATGCGGCGCGCGGCCGCCAATCCATCACCTTACGCCGGCCGCTGTGACGAGCAGACCAACAGCCTGTCCGCGGATGATCGTTCCAGCAATGAAACCTCAACCGAAGTTCATGTAAGGAATCAAGTACGGATATAGCGGCAAAACGCTGGCGTATGTCCGGCACCCCGTTCAACTTGGCCGTAATGACCAATCGGTTTGACCGTATTCAAATCCCCTGCGAATTATTCGCAGCGACAATGGGAAACGTTTCCAGTTTCTTCGACACATTTTTTCCAACCTGGCGTTTTCCGGCCTTCCAGGCTGCCCGCTACGCGGGGCAGCACATGGGCCATGGTGCCAGCGCCTCCCCTCCTGTACGTGCCGAGCGATGTCCCGATACTTCACCTTTGCCGATTACCGCCGCTTCGGCCAACGCCACGGCTTCGATTACCGCGCTGATCCGGAACACCTGCGTGACGACCAGTGGGCCGGCCGCGGCGAAGTCAACGAACAGTTCATGCGCGGTGGCATGAGCCTGATCGCCTCCGACGTGCATAACCGGTTCCCCTATGTGGCGACCGCGCAACAGCGGCCCGGGCTCGCCATCCGCGTGATGCTGCAGGGTCAGGTCGACGTGCGTATCCCGCGACGCGGAAGTTTCACCCTGCGTGCCGGCACCGCGATGACCGCCCACCATCGCGACCAGATCGAGATGACCGGCGCGCACCCCGGCGAAACGCGCCTGCGCGGGGTCAGCGTGATCGTGCCGGGTGGCATCGACGCGGATGTTTTCCAGATGCCACAGCTGGAAAAAGCGCTTGGCACGCACCTGGAATGCCGCCACTGGGCCATTCCCCACGCCATGCTGCCGGTGCTGGGCCAGTTGTTCGACAGCCCGTGGCAGGACGGCATCGACGCGCTGTGGCGCGAAGGCGTGGCATTGCAGCTGCTGGCCCTCGGCCTGCAGGCCGAGGATCTGCAGACCGACCCGGTGCGCACGCTGCGTGCCGGCCAGCGCGAGCGCCTGGAACGGGTACGCAGTTACCTGCATGACGACCCCGGCCATGCACACAGCCTGGTCGAGCTGGCCCGGCTGGCCTGCATGAGCCCCAGCTCATTGCGCCGCCATTTTGCCCAGCAGTATGGAAGTTCGGTGTTCGACTACCTGCATGAACAGCGCATGCGCCATGCCGAACAGGGCCTGCGCGAAAACGGATGGACGGTTGAGCAGGCCGCCGCCGCCAGCGGCTACCGCCACCCCAGCAACTTCGCCGCCGCGTTCCGCAAGCGCTTCGGCCTGGTCCCCAGCCGCTGGCGTACGGGCCCCTCGAAGGTGGGGTGAGGATCCCCGCTCCGGTAGGTGTCGACCTTGGTCGACACGCTCTCGCGCCGTCGCGGATGCCGGCCAGCGGCCGGCACTACCGCCGCCGGGCATCGCGCACCCGGCGTACCTCATCAACCTCAATACACCGGCAGATCGATGTAACTGGCCTGCGCTGCGCTGTGCCAGACCCGCTGCGTGGCCTTCTGGTAATCGCCCGGCTTGGCCAGGTAGATGTTCGGCACGTACGTCTGCGGATTGCGGTCATACAGGGGGAACAGGCTGGACTGCACCTGCACCATCACCCGATGGCCCTTCTGGAAGGTGTGGTTGGCGTTGGGCAGGTCGAAGCGGTACGGCAGCACCTGGTTGGCGGCCAGCGGCTTCGGATCGCTGAAGCTTTCGCGGTAACGGCCACGGAAGATCGCCAGCGACACCGGCAGCTCGTAGCCACCCATCTCCGGCGTCGACGCTTCCTGGTCCGGATACACGTCGATCAGCTTCACCACCCAGTCGCTGTCGGTGCCACTTGTCGAGGCCTGCAGGTGAACCACCGGTGCGCCGCCGATGCGCAGCGGCGCGGTCAGCGGTTCGGTGATGAAGGTCAACACGTCCGGGCGGCCATCGACGAAGCGCTGGTCCTTCACCAGCCAGGTGGTCCACATGTCGCGGTCGCCGAAGCGGACCGGGCGCGGCACGAACGGTACCGGCTTGGCCGGGTCGGACACGTATTCCTCGAAGTCCCCCTCGCCCGCCGCCGGTGCCTGGAACGCCAGCTTGCCGCCGGCGCGCAGGTACAGCGGCTTGCTGCTGGCGGCACAGCCCTTGTCGCAGCTGCGCGGCCAACCCTTCAGGCGGTCCCAGTGGTTTTCGCCGGTGTTGTAGATCAGCACCGGCGGCGTATCGGCCGTCGGCGCGCCATCCACCAGGTACTGGTCGAAGAACGGCTTGAGCACATCGCGACGGAACTGCAGCGCGGTATCGCCATCGAACTTCAGCGCACCCAGCTCGCTGCCGCCGTAGTTCACCTGGCTGTGCCGCCACGGGCCCATCACCAGATAGTTGCGGTTGTTGCCGCTGTCGCGCCCTTCCATCGCCTGGTAGGCGTGGTTGGCACCCCACATGTCTTCCTGGTCCCACAGGCCCTGCAGCCACATGGTCGGCACCTTCAACGGTGTCTTGGCCATCACCGCGTCCAGCGCCTGGCCCTGCCAGAAGCCATCATAGGCCGGGTGCTCGACCAGCTTCTTCCACCAGGTCAGCTGGTCCACGCCGGTGAAACGCGCGTAGTCACCGGCCGAACCGAGGCGCAGGAAGGTGCTGTAGTCGTCATAGCCGAGGCTGGGCAGCGGCGTGCCCTTGCCGCGCTTCTCGGTCTGCATTGCGAAATAGTTGAAGTTGACCTGGCGGAACGCACCGTAGTTGAGCCAGTCGTCACCCATCCAGCCATCGACCATCGGGCTCTGCGGCGCGGCCACCTTCAGTGCCGGGTGCGGGTCGGTCAGCGCCATCACCACGGTGAAACCCTCGTACGACGAGCCGAGCATGCCGACCTTGCCGTTACTCTCCGGCACGTTCTTCACCAGCCAGTCGATGGTGTCCCAGGCGTCGGTTGAGTGATCCACCCTGGTGTTGTTCAACGGCCCGCGCAGCGGCCGGGTCATCACGTAATCGCCTTCGGAGCCGTACTTGCCACGGATGTCCTGGAACACGCGGATGTAGCCGCCGTCGACGAACACCTCGTCGCCCTGTGGCAGCAGGTCGCGCATGCGCGGCGAGTCACTGCGGTTGGCACGGCCAGCAGCGTCGTAGGGGGTGCGGGTCAGCAGGATCGGGGCATTGCGGGCACCCTTGGGCACCACGATCACCGTATACAGCTTGGTGCCATCACGCATCGGCACCATCACCACGCGCTTGTCGTAGTCACGACCGACATCGGGGGCAACGAAGGGCTTGCCGCTGATGTCCGGGGTCATCGGCGGGGTATCGGCGGCCAGCACGGCGCTGGACAGGCAAAGGGCAATGGCTACAGCGACGGCACGCACACGCATGGACAACCCCTCCCGGCAGGAAAGCTCCAAGCCTACTCCTGCCCCGAGCCATGAAGTGTGTGCGGGCTTTGCATTCTGCGGTGGATGCAGGCAGGACTGATGGCACATGTGCCTGCCAATGTGGGAGCAGTGCGTCCTGTAGAGCCGAGCCCACGCTCGGCTCAGACCGCCGCGACCTACCCGAAGAGCAGCCGAGCGTAGGCTCGGCTCTACAACATCAGGCTACCGGCACTTCATGCAGGGCCAGCCAGCGCCAGCGCCCGGTTTCCTGCCGCAGCACCGCCAGTGACTCCCGCCATGCAGGCGTGCCGCCATCGAGCGAATGCCCTTCGCGATAGCGCAGCACCGCCAGCGGTGAAGGCGCTTCCACCGCGTGCACGGCGTCGATGGAAATCCGCAGCCCGGGGCGCGCCCCGTGACCGCCCGCGAACAACGCCTGCACGGCTTGCCGATCCAATCGGCGACCCGCGATGCCGACCATGCTGAAGTCCGCGCTGAAGTGCGCCATCAGATCCTCCAGCGCATCGGCGCCGACATCGGCACGGAACCAGGCCTGCAGCTTGTCGTGCAGGTGGTGGATTTCATGTTCTGCGGTGGTATCCATCAGATGTTCTCCGGTTGCGAAAGGGTGAGCAACTGCGGCCGGCGCAGCAGCGCCATCGGCAGCAGGGTCAGTACCGCGGCCAGACCCAGCGCCATGCCGGTGCCGTGGGCCGGCAGCCATTGCATGGCCAATGCCAGCAGCAGCGCGATGGCCGCGGTGCCCAGGCAGAAGCTGAGCTGGCGGTTGAGGTTCCAGAGTGCACTGGCATCGCCCAATGCTTCGCCCTCGACCCCATGGAAGGCCAGCGTCTGCGCGGTGCTGCTGCACAGGCTGCCGCCGGCGCCCATCAGCGCGAACAGCAGCCCGGCCAACGCGAAGGCCGGCTGCGGCAGCAGCGCCATCAACAGCAGGCCGCTGGCCTGCAGGAGCATGCCCGTACGCAGTACCGTGGCCGGGCCGAAGCGCGCCAGCAGGCGCTTGCTGGCCGTGATCGCAATGGCCGAGGCCAGCGCCCAGGGCAGCATCAACGCGCCGATGCGTGCCGCGCTGTAACCGGCCTGGTGCAGCTGCAGGGTACTGACCAGCTGGCTGCCGATGAACACACCGGGCACTGCCAGATAGACCAGCATCGCCAGGCGCAGGCCCCGATGGGACAGCAGCGACCAGCGCAGCAGGGGCTGCGCCTGCTGCCGTGCATGCCGCAGGTGGGCCGCCGCCAACAGCATTGCGATCAACAGCAGTACGGCACCGGCGGCCCGATGGCCGGGTTCACCCAGCCAGGTCAACGCCAGCAGCAGCGCGCCCAGCGCCAGCATCGCGGTGGACAGCGCATAGGCCTGCAGGCGCGGCGCACTGCGCGCGCCACCGGCCGGCATCCAGGCCAGCACTAGGCTGATCGCCACCACCGCCAACGGCAGGCTGGCCCAGAGCACGCCGCGCCAGGACAACCACTGCACCAGCAACCCGCCCAGCGCCGGCGCCAGTGCGGGCACCAGCAGCGCCACCAGCAGGATGCGGCGGGTCAGCGCGCCACGCTGGTCCGGCGTGCACTGTCGGTACGCTGCCGCCTGTGCCACCGGAATCAGCAGGCCACCGGCCAGCCCCTGCAGCAGGCGCCAGCCCAGCAGCCAGCCGATACCCGGTGCGGCGCCGGCCAGCACAGCGGCAACCGCGAACAACAGCAACGCCACCAGCAGCAGGCGACGCTCACCACAGCGCGCGGCCAACCAGGGCGCCAGCGGAATCACCACGCTCAGGCCCAGCATGTAGGCGGTGCCCACCCAGGCCAGGGTACCGACATCAGCGTGCAGTTCCGCTGCCAGTGCCGGATAGGCCACCGTGGCGATGAACATGTTGACCAGATCCAGGGCGAACACCAGCAGGAAGATCGCCTCATGGCGCAGGCGGGGGGACGGCATCGGCGGTGCTCCAGCAGAGAGACCGCCAGCATGCCGCCCGGGAGATGTTGGAAAAACACGACATCACCTGCAACACTGTCAAATCTGTTTTGACAATGAACCGCCATGGTCAGTCTCGATCGCTTCGATATCTTCCGTGCCGTGGTCGAGGCCGGCAGCCTGACCGCAGCGGCCGATCGGCTCGGCCTGAGCCGTGCGGTGGTCAGCTTCAACCTGAAACGGCTGGAGCAGGAGCTGGGCGTGACCCTGCTGCTGCGCAGTACCCGCCACCTGGCCCTGACCGACGCTGGCGAACAGTTCCTGCAGCACTGCGTACAGGCGCTGGATGCCGCGCAGGCGGCAATCGATGCCGCGCGGCGCGACCAGCACCAGCTGCAGGGTGTGCTGCGCCTGACCACCACCCCGGAGTACGCGCAGCTTCGCCTGATTCCCGCACTGGAAGCCTTCCGTGCGCGGCATCCGGCCCTGCAGCTGCATCTGTCCACGTCTCCCGCGCCGGCAGACCTGATTCCCGAGCGCTTCGACCTGGCGATCCGTCTCGGCCGTCTGCCCGATTCGGGCCTGCATGCCAGTGAACTGGAACGGCACCCGCTGTGCGCGGTGGCGGCTCCGTCCCTGCTGGCACGCCTGCCCTCTGCCGATGCGGCCAATGACCCCGTGCAACTGGGCACCCTGCCCCGCCTGGGTTACCCGCGCCTGGCCGACGTGCCGGTGGTCGCGCCCGACGGCAGCGACGCCTTGTTTGCCACCAATCCGGGCAATGCAGTGGTGCGCGTGGATGGTGCCAGCAGCCTGCGCGCCTTCGCCGTGGCCGGCGCCGGGGTCACCGTGCTGCCACGCTGGCTGATCGAGGACGACCTGGCCCAGGACCGCCTGCGCCCGGTGCTGCGCCAGCACCGCTTCCCGCAGCAGAGCGTGTACGCGGTCTACCCGCACAGCACGCAGCCCTCGCCGAAGGTGCGGCAGCTGATCGATTTCCTGCGCGGGTGGTTCGCCATATGAAAAGGGGACGGAGGGGATTAAGTCGTTTATGCATAAACGACTTAATCCCCTCCGTCCCCTTTTTCAGGCACGGCCCTTGCGGGCCGTGCCTTCAAGCCTCAGCGCAGCACCTGCTCCACCAGCTGCACGTCCACCGTCTGCAGCGGTTCGGCGGCGTTGCGCGACAGCTGCACCTGGTAGGTGCCGCCATCGATCTTCCACTGGCGCGCCTGTGCATCGTAGTGGGCCAGCGTCTTCGGCTCGGCTTCGATGCGGATGCGGCGCTGTTCGCCCGGCTGCAGGGTCACCTTGTCATAGCCGATCAGGCGGATCGGCGTGGTGCTGCCGGCCGGCAGCTTCAGGTACAGCTGGGCCACGTCGGCACCGGCGCGCTTGCCGGTGTTGCGGATGTCGACGCTGGCGACCAGGCGCGAACCTTCCACGCTCACCTTCAGGTTGTCATAGGCGAACGAGGTGTAGGACAGGCCATGGCCAAAGGCGAAGGTCGGGGTCAGGCCCTTGGCCGCCATCCACTTGTAGCCGACGTTGGCGCCTTCGATATCGAAATCGAACACATCACCGAACGGCTTGGCCGGCTTGAAGCCGAGGCCGTCGATGTGCGGGCGCGGCAGCTGCGATTCGTCCGTCACCCAGGTCACCGGCAGGCGGCCGGACGGATTGACCTGGCCGGTCAGCAGTGCGGCAATGCCTTCGCCACCGCGGATGCCCGGGTACCAGGCCTGCAGCATCGCCGGCACCTGCGCCAGCCACGGTGTGCGCACCGGGCCGTTGGTTTCCAGCACCAGCACGGTCTTCGGGTTGGCCTTGGCCACTGCCGAGATCAGGGCATCCTGGTTGTCCGGCAGCTGCATGTCCGGCAGGTCCACCGATTCGGCAGCCCACTGCGTGGCAAACACGATGGCCACATCCGCCTGCGCGGCCGCCTTGGCCGCAGCAGCGGCGTTGGTGCCATCCACATACGTGATAGTCGCGTCCGGGCGCGCCGCACGCAGCGATTCCAGCGGCGAGGACGGATGGAAGATCACCGGGCCCGGCCAGGTGGTCGGCATCACGCCGGGCACCGCGTTGGTGCCCTTGGCGGTCACGCCCACCATCGATGAACCACCGCCACCGATCACGCCCTTGTCGGCATGGCCGCCGATGATGACGATGCGCTTCACGCTGTCGGCCAGCGGCAACAGGTTGCCCTCATTGCGCAGCAGCACGCTGCCCTCCTCCACCGTGCGCTGGGCAACGGCGAAGCCGGCCTCGGCATCCACCTTCTGGTGCTGCGGCGGGTTGTCGAAGTTGCCATGCAGGAACATCGTGCGCAGGATGCGCGCCACCATGTCGTTCAGGCGCGCCTGCGGCACCACGCCGCCATGCACGGCCAGGCGCAGCGGTTCATCGAAGAACACCGCCGCGTCGAACACCTCACCGGCCGACTGCTGGTCCAGGCCGGCCAGCGCAGCCTTCGAGCCACTGTGCACGCCACCCCAGTCGGACATCACGAAACCGGGGAACTTCCATTCCTGCTTCAGCACCTGGTTCATCAGGTAGCCGTTCTCGCAGCCGTAGGTGCCGTTGATCTTGTTGTACGAGCACATCGCCACGCCCGGGCGACCGGCATCCAGCGCGATCTCGAAGGCCAACAGGTCCGACTCGTGCATGGCCTGTTCGCCGATGCGCACGTCGTGGAAGTTGCGACGGGTCTCCATGTCGTTCAGCGCGAAGTGCTTCATCGAGGAGATCACGTGCTGGCTCTGCACGCCCTGGATCAGCGCGCCAACCATCGAGCCGGCCAGCAGCGGGTCTTCGCCGGCGTACTCGAAGTTGCGGCCGTTGCGCGGGTCACGCTGCAGGTTGACGCTGCCCGACAGCAGGATATTGAAGCGCTGCTGCCACGCCTCGCGGCCCATCGTGGCGCCACCGGCGAAGGCAACTTCGCGGTTCCAGCTCGATGCGGTGGACGGGCCCGATGGCATCGCCGTGGCGAAGTCGCCCGGGCGGATGCCCCCCGGATTGGTCACGCCGACACCGGCATCGGCCGACTGCTGCGACGGGATGCCCAGCCGCGGTACGCCCGGCACGAAGCCGGCCGAACCGACCGCACCTTCCGGCAGCGGGCCGCCGTCCTTGCCCAGCCCGAAGTAGCTGTGCAGCATCTGGAACTTCTCATCCTCGGTCATCGCCTTTAGCAGCAGCGCAGCGCGCGCATCGGCGTTGAGCGTGGTGTCCATCCACGGCGTGTCGCCGTGCTTGTCGGCGGCATAGGCCAGGGTCAGCAGGGTGGCACGCAGCGTGCTGCCTTCCACCTTGAACGGCGCGCTGCTGGCGGCCTGGAAGCCGTCGCTGAAATAGCTGGCATCCGCTTCCAGCGCCACACGCGCCGGATCGAAGCCTGCGGCCTTGGCCGATTCACCGGCCACCGCGCCGAGCAGCACCGCCGGTGCACCCAGCCGCGAACGGGTGACCAGCGCCGGCAGCTGCGCCGCACCTGCACCGGCATCGGTATAGACCGCCACAGTGTGGCGGCCGTCGTCCAAGCGCAGGTAGTTCAGGCCCGGTTGGTCGGGGCCGGATTCAGCGGCGATCGGCAGCCGGGTCAGAACAGCCTGGCCGCGCTGGGTCTGGCCGTCGTCCTTGCCGGCGGCAATGAAGCGGTACTCGTAGCCCAGGCCATCGGCCAGCACCTGCAGCGGATCGACCTGGCCGATGCCGCGCTGCACCTGGCGCACGCTCACCGCGTCCACCTTCAGGCTCTTCAGTTGCGCGGCCAGGGCCGGCATCGCCTCGGCGTGGGGCGCCTGTTCCAGGGTCAGCACAGTGAACGCGGCCGGGTCGGCCCAGGCCGGAGCGGCCAGTGCGGCAGACAGGGCCAGAGACAGTGCAAGCGGTTTTGTAAACGTTTTCATCGGCAGGCGTAATTCCGTTGCCAAGGCAATCGGTCCAGGGAAAGTGCCGCCGAAGGGTGCAGCGTTCATGCCGCGCAGGGGTTGCCAGGCAACGCCCCACAGGCCGATGGACGGGCCGGTCTGCGCGCGGGACCCTCCTCCCGGCGTGACAACCTGCCTGCCCGGGCCGCGCAGGGCGACCCAATCCTGTGAAGATTGTGCGAGGGCGTTCACACCTGTCAACAGGACCTAAGTCACAGGGGCAACCCGGCCAATGGTTATCAGGCCATCACTGGCGGTCATCAGCGCGCCGCGCGAGGCTGCTGATAATGGAGATCCCTGGCCACGAATCGAGCCCATGACCGTACATCGCGACTTCGATCATCTCTGGCGCGACCGCTGTGACACCTCCAGCCAGCGCGCACCGCGCGTGCTGATCCGGGTGTTCGTGGCCCCGGGCGAGCTGGAGCGCAGCGTGGCGTTCTACGAGCAGTTGCAGGGCGTGGTAGCCGATGCGGGGTTCCCGTTCCCGGAAGCCGGGCTGCGCCTGGCGATGGTCGGCGCCTTCCTGCTGATCGAAGGCAGCCAGGCGGCACTGGCCCCGTTCACCTCGACCACGGGGACACTGCTGGTCGATGACGTTCGGCCCTATCACGACAAACTGGTCGCCGCCGGCGCCGAGATCATCTTCCCGCTGCAGGTAGTCCCGACCGGGGCGGCGTTCAATGCGGTGCATCCCGATGGCACCGTGGTTGAATATGTGCATCACCGGCCGGATCCGCACGGGCGCTGAGGGGGCGCACGGCCGGGCGGCGCACGGCACCCGCGGTAGGCAACCTCAGAAGCAACAGCCGAAGCAAAAGCGGGCTTCCTGTGGGTTGGCGGGGTAGGGCCGGTTGCGTTGACGCCGTGCAATCCGTCTGTCGAAATAATCGATTTCGATTGAGATTCATCCACGCATGGCGTGGATCTACAATCCCTCAATGTCCTCCCCCACCCTGCCCTGGAATGGCACGTTGCTGCTGGATGCTCACGTGGCCGTGCTGCAGGGTCATGCCGGTGACAGCGCCGCGCACGCGCACTACGCCCATCAACTGCTGCTCAGCGACGGCGCAGCCTGGCAGGTCGAGGTCGATGGCGTGCAGCAGCAAGGCCAGCGACTGTGGCTGCCATCATTCCAGCCGCACGCGATCCTGTTAGCGCCAGAAGCAGGCTGCACGGTGTTTCTTGAGCCGACGCATGCCAATCCCGCACAGATCCAGCAATACCTGCACGCACTGCCGGGCAACGCGCTGGAACTGCACGGCTGGCTGCCACGGCTGAGCCGCCCGCAACCGCTGGACCGCCGCGTGCAGGCGGCATTGGCCCGTATCGCCCAGCACCTGCCCGGCCCGGTGCCGGCCGCCGATATCGCCGGGGCGGCGCACCTGTCGACCAGCCAGCTGCACCGGCGTTTCCAGTCTGATCTGGCGGTGACCCTGCGCGGCTGGGTGCTGTGGCAGCGGCTGCGCCGCGCACTCATGCATCATCTGCGCGGGCACACCCTGACCGACAGTGCGCATGCCGCTGGATTCGCCGATCTGGCCCATCTGTCGCGCAGCCTGCGCCGCATGTTCGGTATCGGTGCCGCGCAGCTGCAGGGCCTGCAGCTTCACGCGGCCTGACACGGCCCATCATCCGCGCCTGCGCAGACCTTCCGGCAGCTCCGGCACCTCGCCATGCGGCAGTTCGCGGAACGGCGCCAGCAGCTGTCCCGGATAATCGCGCGGATAGTCCGGTTGGCTGCCGATGCCGAGGTCGCGCTGCTGCAGCCGATAGCCCGGCGCATCGAAGGCGGTCCCCAGCAGGTGATCCCAGACGGTCAGGAACAGGCCGAAGTTGACGTCGCCAGCGGTGCCGTAACGCATGTGGTGGAAGCGGTGCAGCGGCGCCCACGCCATCACCCGGCCCAGCAGGCCCGGGCGCATGTCCACGTTGGAGTGCTGCAGCAGCAGCTGGATGGCAATGGCGAAGGCCAGCACCGCAGCCACCGGCATCGGCAGGCCCAACAGCAGCAGCGGCAGTACGCCGCCCACTGCTTCGGCCGCCTGGTGCAACGGATGCTTCATCAAGCCGTTGAAGCCGTACATGCGGGTGAAGCTGTGATGCACCGCGTGCAACCGCCACAGCCAGCCGATGCGATGGCTGGCGTAGTGCACCAGGGTAATGCCAAGGTCGGCGCAGACGATGGCCAGCAGTACCTGCAGAACGAACGGCCACTGCAGCGGCCACAGCTGCCACGGAAGGAGCGCTGCCAGCAGCGGCACCGCAGCGATCGACAGCAGGTTCAGGCTTTCGTTGACCAGTGCATGCAGGGTGTCACGCAGACTGTCGCCGTGGTCGTGGTTGAACGCGGGGTCATACGGCCAGGCACGTTCGGCAGCGAACGAAACCGCGATGGCGACCGCCAGCAAGGCCAGCAGCCATAGCGGATCGCCATGGAGGTGGCCGACCCAGACGACGGCGGCGGCAACGAAACCGAGCAGGAACAACGGGGCATACAGGCGGAGGATCCAGTGTTTCATGGGCAACCCGGAACGTGAGGGGCCTGCATGCTGGCGCGGCACGACGGTTGCGGGCTTGAACAAACGGCGCAACCCGCCCCGCCTCGGTGGATATCCCCCTTTGGCCGACACCGCGTTTCCCCCACCCACGGATGGCGTGGATCTACAATGGCGCCCTCATCGCGCCCGGTACCGGCATGGATTCCTTCAACCTGATGCGCGCCTTCCGCCGCATCGTCGAACGCGGCGGGCTGGCCCGCGCTGCCGAAGACCTGGGCATGTCGCCGGCCGGGCTGAGCAAGCAGTTGCGCGCGCTGGAAACGCACCTGGGCGTGGTGCTGCTGCAGCGGACCACGCGGCGCATGAGCCTGACCGAGACCGGCCACGCCTATTACCGCGAATGCTGCCGCCTGCTCGACGAATTGGACGCATTGGAACGTGGCATCGCCGAACAGCGTGGCGAGGTGGCCGGGCGCCTGCGTGTCAATGCACCGCAGTCGTTCGCACTGAGCACGCTGTCGCCGCTGCTGCCACGCTTCCTGCAACAGCATCCACAGCTGTCGCTGGACCTGGTGATGGAAGATCGCCTGCTCGATGCGGTCGGTGAGGGTTTCGATGTGTCGTTGCGGCTGCGTGCCGAGCTGGACGACTCGCGACTGGTGGCGCGCCGGCTTGCCTCGCTGCAACAGGTGCTGTGCGCTGCCCCGTCCTACCTGCGGCAGCGTCCAGCACCGCAGTCGGTGGACGATCTGCAGGTGCACAGTGTGCTGGCCTACAGCCTGTCCGACTCCCCCGGCAGCTGGCCGCTGCTCGGCCCGGATGGGCAGGTGACCATCACCCTGCCGGCACGCGTCACCGTCAACAACAGCCTGCTGCTGCGCGACCTGCTGGTGGCCGGCATGGGCATCGGCGCCCTGCCCTCGTTCCTGGCGGCACCAGCGCTGGCCCGTGGCGAACTCCAACAGGTGCTGCCCGACCACCGCTATCCGCCACGCTTCGTGCATGCGGTCTATCCCACGTCGCGCCACCTGCAACCCAAGGTGCGTGCCTTCATCGATTTCCTGCACGCCGAGCTGCCCCGCTGCGCCGGCCTGGATTCGTAACCGCCAGCGAAAACTGAGCTGCCCACGGCGCGCTGTTTCGGCCCCGCCGCGCTGCCTAATCTGCCGCCTCCCCTCTCACCGATGGCAGGCAGATGTCTCCCGTTCCTTCCCCCGCCACCGCCGCGCCGGTGGTCGACTTCTTCCACGACGTGGTCTGCGGCTGGTGCTTCGTGCTGGCCCCGCGCCTGCAGCAGGTCTCGGCCGAACTCGGCATCCAGGTGCGCCATCGCAGCTTCGTGCTGCAGGACTCGCGCGCGCAGATGGTCGAGGTGTTCGGCTCGATGGAGCGCGCCAAGGCGATCATCCTGCGCCACTGGACCGACTGCGCCGCGCATGAAGACAGCGCGCGCATCGATATCGAAGGCATGCGCGCACAGGACTTCGAATATCCCTCCGGCTGGCTCGGCGCACTGGCCTGCCAGGCCGCAGGGTTGATCGGCGGCAATGATGCCCATGGCGCAATGTTCGACGCGGTGCAATGGGCGCACCTGCACCAGCACCGCAACATCGGCGACGCCGAAGTGCTGCTGGATATCGCCGAATCACTGGGCCATCCCCGTGGTGCCTTCGCTGACCACATGCGCAGCGACGCAGTACGCCAGCGCGTGCAGGCCGATCGTGCCGACGCCGCTGCCCTCGGCATCCGCTCCATTCCCACCGTGATCGGCGGCAACGGCCTGCGCCTGCAGACCCTGCCGCTGCCGCAACTGCGCCAGGCCCTGGCGCCCCTGGTCGCGGCCTGAGCCGCACCCTCCCCACCCTGCAAGGAGATTCCCCCATGACCCCACGTATCCTGGCCAGCGCGCTGGCCCTGCTGCTGGCCGGCACCGCGGCGTCCACCACCGTGTCCGCGCACGAACGCGTTCCCTCCGGCCAGCAGGTCGGCACCAGCCCCTGGGGGCCGAAGGACGAGATCGGCCGGCTCAACCTGATCACCGAAGCCTCGCGTGCGGCGATCCTGTCGCGGGTCAGCGGCGGCAAGGCCTATGACCTGGCCACCGACTACTACGTCGGCATGCCCAGCTGGCAGGACGCCGGCGACCCGCACTACCAGTTCTGGATGACCCACACCCCGCGCGGCACGGTGATGGACGACCCGATGGGCGTGGGCGAGACCATGAACCTCACCCGCAGCTACACCGGCACCGCGTTCTCGATGTACAGCCACACCGGCACCCACATCGATGCGCTGAACCACTTCGGCATCCACGGAAAGATCTGGAACGGCTTCGAGGCCGACAAGCATCTCGGCGATCGTGGCTGGAATGTCACCGGCATCGAGAAATTCCCGCCGCTGATCGCGCGTGGCGTACTGATCGACGTGGCCGCCGCCAAGGGCGTGGACATGCTGCCGGACAGCTACCGCGTCACCCGCCAGGACCTGAAGGATGCGCTGGCACGCCAGCGGGTGAAGCTGCAGCAGGGCGACGTGGTGCTGATCCGCACCGGCCGCATGCGCCTGTTCGAACAGCCCAAGGCCTACATGACCAACCCGCCGGGCATGGGCCTGGACGCGGCGCGCTTCCTGGTTGAGGACAGCGGCGCGATGATCGTCGGCGCCGACAACCTGAGCTTCGAGACCTTCCCCTCGGAGGTGGCCGACGACTACGTGCCGCTGCACACCTACCTGCTGGCCCAGCAGGGCGCGCCGATCATCGAACTGGTGGCGCTGGATGAACTGGCCCGCGACAAGGTCTACGAGTTCGCCTTCATCGGCGGCCCGCTGAAGATCCGCGGCGGCGATGCCGCGCCGCTGCGCCCGGTCGCGCTGCCGGTCCGCCCGTAACCGGGCCCTGTGGGTGCCGACCTGGCTCGGCACTCCTTTCCCACTTCAGCAACCTGAAACCCGGCCCGCCAATTTCATTAGTAATTCTACTCACAAGGCGAGTAGCATGTCTGGTCTCAGCCCCTGATACCAGCCCGCCGATACTCGCTCCATGCCTGTCGTTTCCGCCCATTCCTGCCGCTTCCAGCCCGCCCGGCGCCTCCCTTGGAGGACCGGCTGATGGGCGCCGTCGTCGCCCTCGACCGGCTGCTGGACGGCCGCCAGTTGTGGCGCGGCCCGGCCCGCCAGGGGCCGGCCAGCGACCACCTGGCCAGCGGTCACCCGGCGCTGGACGCACGCCTGCCCGGCGGCGGCTGGCCGGCCAGCGGGCTGTGCGAGGTGCTGCAGGCGGCGCCGGGCGTTGGCGAACTGGCCCTGGTCTGGCCGGCGCTGGCCAGGCTGAGCCAGCGCGACCGCCCGATCGTGCTGGTCGCCCCACCCTATCGCCCGCATGCCCCGGCCTGGGCCGCGGCCGGGCTGGATCTGGCCCAGCTGCAGATCATCCACGCTGCGCCGAAGCAGGCGCTGTGGGCGGCCGAACAATGCCTGCGCTCTGCCGCCTGCGCGGCGGTGCTGTGCTGGCCGCACCAGGCCGACGATCGCGCCCTGCGCCGGCTGCAGGTCGCCGCCGACAGCGGCCAGTGCCTGGGCTTCGTGTTCCGCGAGGCGCAGGCAGCGCGCAACCCCTCCCCGGCCAGCCTGCGCCTGCAGCTCGACCACGGCCAGGTAAGGGTGCTGAAGTGCCGTGGCGGCCTGCCACCCGCGCAGCCGTTGCCACTGGCCATCACCCACTGAGGCCGCGCCATGCACTGGGCCTGCCTGTTGTTGCCGCAGCTGGCGCTGGACAGCGTGCTGCGCCTGCAGCCGGACCCCCAGCGGCCACTGGTGCTGCTGCAGGGCCCAGCGCAGCGCCGCGTGCTGCGTGCGGTCAGCCCGGCCGCGCGCGCAGCAGGGCTGCGCCCGGGCATGCTGCTGTCGGCCGCGCAGGTGCTGGTGCAGGACATGCACCTGCACGACTACGACCCTGACGCGGAACAGCACACCCGGCAGCTGCTGGCCAGCTGGGCCTACGCCTACAGCTCGCAGGTCAGCCTCGATTTCCCGCATGCACTGGTGCTGGAAATCGGCGCCAGCCGTGCCCTGTTCGGTGACTGGCTGACGATCGAAAAGCGCCTGCGCAACGAACTGCATGAACTCGGTTTCCGCCACCGCCTGGTGGCCGCCCCCACGGCACATGCCGCGCGCGTGCTGGCCAACGTCCACGACGGCCTCGGCATCGATGCGCAGCAGCTGCCAGCGGCACTGGCGCAGCTACCCTTGCCGCGCTGCGGCCTGCCCAGCGACGCGGTGACCGTGCTCGGCCGTTCCGGCCTGCGCACGCTGGGTGCGGTGCTCGAGCTGCCGCGTGACAGCCTGGCCCGGCGCTTCGCACCGGAGGTACTGCAGCAGCTGGATGCACTGCGCGGCCTGCCCACCGCGCCGCTGCGCTACTACCAGCCACCGGACCGTTTCGATGCGCGCATCGAATTCGAATACGAGATCGAATCCAGCCAGGCCCTGCTGTTCCCGCTGCGCCGCCTGCTGCTGGACCTGGCCGCCTTCCTGTGTTCGCGCGATGGCGGCGTGCAGCGCTTCAACCTGCATTTCGAGCACGACCTGCTGCCGGCCAGCGTGCTGACCATCGGCCTGCTGGCCCCCGAACGCGATCCTGCGCTGCTGTTCGAGATCGCACGCAACCGCATGGAAGCGTTCGCCCTGCCGGCCGGCAGCCGCGCACTGCGCCTGCAGGCCGAGCAGCTGCCACCGTTCGTGCCCGCCGCGCGTGACCTGTTCGATACCCGGCCGGCGCAGGCGATGCCCTGGAACCAGCTGCGCGAGCGCCTGCGTGCGCGGCTGGGTGATGACGCCGTGCAGCCGCTGGCGGTGCAGGCCGACCATCGCCCCGAACGCGCCAGTGGCACCCAGCCACCGGCCAAGCCCCCGTCGTACTGGCCACTGCGCCCCGGCTGGTTGCTGGACACCCCACAACCGTTGCGTGACCCGCGCCTGCGCATCGTCGCCGGGCCGGAGCGGATCGAATCGGGCTGGTGGGACCAGGCCGACGCACGCCGCGACTACTACGTGGTGGAAACCGCACACGGCCAGCGCGGCTGGGCCTTCCGTGAGCGCAACGATCCGCATGCGCCGTGGATGCTGCACGGCTGGTTCGGCTGAGCCGCCATGCACAGCGAACTGCCCGGCTACGCCGAACTGCACTGCCTGTCGGCCTTCAGTTTCCAGCGCGGTGCTTCGATCGCCGAAGAACTGTTCGCGCGCGCCGCTGGCCAGGGTTACCGGGCACTGGCGATCACCGACGAATGCTCGCTGGCCGGCATCGTGCGCGCCTGGCAGGCGGCGAAGGCGCATGGCGTGGCGCTGATCGTCGGCGCCGAATTCCAGGTCGAGGACGGCCCGAAGCTGGCCCTGCTGTGCACCGACCAGGCCGCCTATGCCGGGCTCTGCCAGTTGATCACCACCTGCCGGCGGCGCGCAGCCAAGGGCGAGTACCGCTGCCTGCGCGAGGACCTGCTCGGCCTGCCCGACGGCCTGCTGTGCCTGTGGCTGGACCGGCAACCGGCCGCCACCGACCTGGAACTACTGCGCGCCGGCTTCAATGATCGGCTGTGGTTGGCGGTGGAGCTGCACCACGAACACGACGACGCACGCCGCCTGCAGCAGCTGCAGGCCTTCGGCCAACGCCACCGCCTGCCGCTGGTCGCCAGTGGCGACGTGCACATGCACGTGCGCCGCCGCCGCGCCCTGCAGGACACCCTGACCGCGATCCGCCACCGCTGCAGCGTGGCCGAGGCTGGCTGGCGCCTGTTCCCCAACGGCGAGCGCCATCTGCGTCCGCGCACCGCGCTGGCCCAACTGTATCCGCCCGAATTGCTGGCCGAGACCCTGCGCATCGCCGAGCGCTGCCACTTCACCCTGGAACAGCTGCAGTACACCTACCCACGCGAGCTGGTGCCCGAGGGGCATGACCCGGACAGCTGGCTGCGCGTGCTGGTCGAGCGTGGCATCCCCTGGCGCTGGAAAGGCGGCATCGAACCGAAACAACGCGAGCAGATCGAACACGAACTGGCGTTGATCAAGCAGAAGAACTACGCCTCGTACTTCCTCACCGTGCAGGACATCGTGCGCTTCGCGCGCAGCCAGGACATCCTCTGCCAGGGCCGCGGCTCGGCGGCCAACTCCGCGGTGTGCTTCGTGCTGGGCGTGACCGAGATCGACCCGGCACGCAGCAACCTGCTGTTCGAGCGCTTCATCTCCGCCGAGCGCGACGAGCCACCGGATATCGACATCGATTTCGAGCACGAGCGCCGCGAGGAAGTGCTGCAGTACGTGTTCAAGCGCTATGGCCGCGAGCGCGCCGCACTGACCGCGGTGGCAATCAGCTACCGTGGCCGCAGCGCGATCCGCGACGTGGCGCGTGCACTTGGCCTGCCGATGGACCAGGTCAACGAACTGGGCGCAGCGATGGACCACTGGGGCGGCAACATCCCATTGCCGGAAACCCTGCGCGAGCGCGGTTTCGATCCGGACACGCCCTTGATGCGGCGCCTGCTGGCGCTGACCGCCGAGCTGATCGACTTCCCGCGCCACCTGTCGCAGCACCCCGGCGGTTTCGTGATTTCCGAACATCCCCTGTCGACCCTGGTGCCGGTGGAAAACGCGGCGATGGCCGACCGCACCGTCATCCAATGGGACAAGGACGATCTGGATGCCACCGGCCTGATGAAGGTCGACTGCCTGGCGCTGGGCATGCTTACCGCCATCCGCAAGTGCCTGGCCATGCTGAAACAGCATGGCCTGCATGAAGGACGCATGGATGCGATCCCGCCCAAGGATGCAAAGACCTTCGACATGATCTGCGCCGCCGACACCATCGGCGTGTTCCAGATCGAATCGCGCGCACAGATGGCGATGCTGCCGCGCATGCAGCCACGCACGTTCTATGACCTGGTGATCGAGGTGGCGATCGTGCGCCCTGGCCCGATCCAGGGCGACATGGTGCACCCCTATCTGGAGCGGCGCCGGATCCTGCGCGAACAGGGACCGGGCGCGTTGAACGACCCGGACAACCCGCTCTACCCACCGCAGCTGGAACGCGTGTTCGCACGCACGCTGGGCGTGCCATTGTTCCAGGAACAGGTGATGCAGCTGGCGGTCGAAGCAGCCGGTTACACGCCTGGCCAGGCCGATGCCCTGCGCCGTTCGATGGCGGCCTGGAAACGCCGTGGCGGCTTGGAACCGCATCGTGAAAAACTGCTGGCAGGCATGTTGAAAAACGGCTTCAGCCGCGAATACGGTGAGCACCTGTTCGAGCAGATCAAGGGGTTCGGTGATTACGGTTTCCCGGAAAGCCACGCCGCCAGCTTCGCCCTGCTGACCTATAACAGCTGCTGGCTGAAATGCCACCACCCGGCCGCATTCACTGCCAGCCTGATCAACAGCCAGCCACTGGGTTTCTACAGCCCCGACCAGCTGCTGCAGGACGCGCGCCGGCATGGCATCCGCGTGCTTCCCGTGGACGTGCGCCACAGCGACTGGGACTGCACGCTGGATTTCAGCAGGGGCGCGGCCGCGATCCGGCTCGGCCTGCGCCTCGTCGACGGCTGCAATGAAGCGGCTGTACAGGCCATCATGCGCGAACGTGCACGGCGCCCGTTCGACGATGTGGGCGACCTGTGCCAGCGCACCGCACTGGATCGCCGCCAGCAGGGCCTGCTGGCCGATGCCGGTGCGCTGCGCGGGCTCAGCGGCCATCGCCATCGTGCACGCTGGGATATCTCCGGCGTGGAGAACCGGCTGCCGCTGTTCGACCAGGCCCGCGCCACCGCTGAAGCACGCGTGCCGCTGCCCCTGCCCAGCGCCTGGGAGGACATGCAGGCCGATTACCGCAGCATCGGCACCACCCTCGGCCGCCACCCGATCTCGTTCCTGCGCACGCAGCTGCGCAGCCGCGGCTGCCTGGATGCCGCGCAGCTTGCGGGCCACGGCCATGGCCGTCGCGTGCGCATCGCCGGCCTGGTCCGCATGCGCCAGCGCCCGCAGACCGCCAGTGGCGTTACCTTCCTCACCCTTGAAGACGAGACCGGCATGGTCAATGCCGTGGTCTGGCGGCACCTGGCCGATCGCCAGCACCGGGTCCTGGTCGATACTCGGCTGATGCAGATCGACGGCCGCCTGGAACGCGTCGATGGCGTGCAGCATGTCATCGTGCAGCGCATGCACTGCCTGGATGAACTGTTGCAGGGGTTGCGCAGCCACAGCCGCGATTTCCATTGACGATACACAGCGTCACACAATGAACTGGCCATCGGTCGCCCGCATCCGCTATCGTCGCTGCATCCAAGGAAGGACGACACGATGCCGCGCGCACTGCTGCTGACCACGCTGGTGGTCTCCACACTCGCCCTGCTGGTTTCCGGCTGGACCGCCTGGAGCCTGCATCGCAGCCAATCGCCACAGCGCATCATC
The DNA here is from genome assembly GCF_000284595.1 of Stenotrophomonas maltophilia D457. GTDB lineage: Bacteria > Pseudomonadota > Gammaproteobacteria > Xanthomonadales > Xanthomonadaceae > Stenotrophomonas > Stenotrophomonas muris. The sequence goes on from NC_017671.1 coordinate 2,863,582, forward strand.
GAAGCGCGCGGGCTGGTCATCCACGATGGCACGGGCCAACCCCGGGTGATCCTAGGCGCGCCGGTGCCCGACCCTCTCAGCCGGGGCCGTATCCAGGGGCCGCGCGCCACCGCCCTGTCCGGCCTGATCCTGCTCGGCCCGGATGGCTCCGAACGCGGGGGCTATGGCACCAGCGATCGCGGCGGTGAAGCCGTGCTGACCCTGGACGATGCCAATGGCACCACGGAAGTGTTCAAGGTGGTGGCCAACCCGGACCGTGGTGCCAGCCTGATGGTCAAGCACCAGAACAACACCGGCGCCATGCTCACCTCATGGCAGGGCAAGCCGGAACTGATGTTCGTCGATGACAGCGGCCAGTCCTACTACGTGCGCCCGGGCGCCAACGCCGCGCCCTGATCTGCTTCTGTAGCGTCGAGCCATGCTCGACTGCTTCTACCAACAGCAGCCGAGCATGGCTCGGCTCTGCAACGTCGAGCATCGCTCGACGCTACAGACCGCACACCGCCGCCAGGTCGTCAGCCAGCGGCCGCAGTTGCGCCGCGCCCAGCGCCGCGCAGGTGATGCGCAGGCCATGTGCCGGCGCCGCCACCGCGAACACCTCGCCAGCGCGCACATGCCATCCGCGCGCGGCCAGCGCCAGCACCTGCGGATGGCTGTCGCCCGGCAACGGCAGCCACAGGTTCAATCCCTCCATCGGCAGCGGCGTCGGCACGCCACGCGCGCGCAGCAGTTCCTGCAGCGACTGCAGGCGCTGCTGGTAACGCTCGCCTGCCGAGGCGATCTTCGCCCGCTGCGTTGACGACGCCAGCACCGAGGTTGCCGCGTCCTGCAGCAGGTGACTGACCCAGCCGATACCGGATGCCAATCGCAGCCGCAACCGCATCGCGGTTTCTTCATCGCAGGCCAGCCAGGCCAGCCGCAGGTCGGGGCCGAGCGGTTTGGACAACGAACGCAGCAGCGCCCAGCGCCGCCCATCCAGCGGCAGTACCGAGTGATAGGCCTGCTGCGAGAGCAGCGCATAGTGATCGTCGATCAGCACTGCTACCTGCGGGTACGCCGCCAACAACTGCCGCAACGCCCGCGCCCGCTTCGCATCCAGGCTGGCCCCGGTCGGATTGTGCGCCCGGGGGGTGAGCAGCACCGCACGTGCACCAGCCTCCAGCGCCTGCCGCAGCGATTCGACCTGCATGCCCTGGGCATCCACCGCCACCGGCAACGGCGCATGACCCGACGCATTGAGCACATTGAGGCTGCCGAGGAAGCATGGATCCTCCACCGCGATGCGATCACCCGGCAGCAGCCACGCCGCCAGCAGGCGCTCGATGCCATCGACGGCGCCATGGGTCAGCTCCAGCGCATATCCCTCGGGGCAATCCGCATCCAGCGAGGCGCGTGCCAGCGCCTGCAACCTCGTGTCGACCGTACCCACGCCATACAGCCGCGGCGCCGCCGGGGTCAGGCGCAGGTTCGGCAGCAGGCGCGGATCCCGGGTTGCCACCGGCCAGGTCCTGCAGCGCCAGCCCCGGGGTGCTGCCCTCGCGCGCCAGCGGCGGCGGCAGGCCACGCACCACCGTGCCGCGGCGGCCCGCCGTGCTGGCCAGTCCCGCCGCATCCAGGCGCTTGTAGGCAGCAGCCACGGTGTTGCGGTTCACGCCCAGCTGCTCGGCCAGTTCACGCACCGGCGGCAGCACGCTACCGGCCGGCAGGCGACCCTTGCCGATGCCGTCGCGGATGCTGTCGAAGATCGACTCGGCGCTGTGCCCGGTGATTTTCATTTTGTCCTATGCCAAAATATCTCTTGTCCTGTGCCAGTGTATCCCACCCTGGCCACCCTGCATTGGAGGTGCCCGCATGCCCCTTGCCGCTGCCGACTGGCCCGTCGCCCAGTCCGTTGAACAGATCGCCGCCAACCTGGTCACGGTGCGCCAACGCATCGCCGATGCCTGCGCCCGCGTCGGCCGCGACCCGGCCAGCGTGCGCCTGCTGCCGGTCAGCAAGACCGTCGATGACGCCCGCATCCGCATGGCGGTGGCCGCCGGTTGCCGCGAGCTGGGCGAGAACAAGGTGCAGGAGGCGCAACGCAAGGCCGAGACGATGGCCGATCTTGGCGTGCACTGGTCGGTGATCGGGCATCTGCAGACCAACAAGGCGCGCTACGTGGCGCGCTTCGCCAGCGAGTTCCAGGCGCTGGACAGCCTGCGCGTGGCCGAAGCACTGCAGCAGCGCCTGCAGCTGGAAGACCGCACGCTGGATGTGTTCGTGCAGGTCAACACCTCCGCCGAACCCAGCAAGTACGGCTTGGAACCCGCTGCCGTCGAGGCCTTTGTGCAGCAGCTTCCAGCGTTCGATCGCCTGCGCGTGCGCGGCCTGATGACGCTGGCCATCTTCACCCCGGAGGTCGAGCGCGTGCGTGCCTGCTTCGTGCGCCTGCGCGAACTGCGCGACCAGCTGCAGCGCACTGCACCTCCCGTCATCGACCTTTCGCAGTTGTCGATGGGCATGTCCGGAGACTTCGAAGTGGCGATCGAGGAAGGTGCCACCGTGGTCCGCGTCGGGCAGGCCATCTTCGGCGCACGCGCCACCCCGGACAGTTTCTACTGGCCCAGCAATGGAGCCTCCGCATGAAGCACGCGGTCGTCCTGCAACACGTCGCCTTTGAAGACCTCGGCACCCTGCAGCCACTGCTGTCGGCACAGGGCTGGCAGCTGCAGGTGCTGCAGGCCGGTGTCGACACCCTCGATCCGGCCGAAGCCGCCGACCTGCTGGTCGTGCTGGGCGGCCCGGTCAGCGTCAACGATGTTGATCGCTATCCCTTCCTCAACGACAGCATCGCGTTGTTGCAACGTCGGCTGCAGCAGCAACGGCCCACGCTGGGCATCTGCCTCGGCGCGCAGCTGATGGCGCGCGCACTCGGTGCCGACGTCGCCGCCAGTGGCGGCAAGGAGATCGGCTTTGCGCCGCTGCTGCTCACCGATGACGGCCAGCGCTCACCACTGCAGGCCCTGCAGGGCATTCCGGTACTGCATTGGCATGGCGAGGCGTTCGAACTCCCGTCCGGTGCACGTCGCCTGGCCAGCACGCCGGCCTGCCGCCACCAGGCCTTCGCCATGGGCAGCCATGCGCTGGCCCTGCAATGCCATCCGGAACTGGATGCCCACCAGTTCGAACGCTGGCTGATCGGCCACACCCTGGAGCTGGCGCAGGCCGGCATCGATCCGAACGATCTTCGCGCCCAGGCACGCCGTTACGGTGCACCGCTGGCTGCGGCGGCCACCGCGATGTTCGACCATTGGCTGCAGGAGCTGCCGGAGACACCGCAATGAACTACCGATTGCAGATCCACCGCGATGGCGCCCACTGGGGCCACTTCGACTGCAGCGGCCCCGATGCCATGCAACGCATGGACACCATCGCCGCGCAGCTGCCTGCCGAACAGGGCTTCCAGCTGAAACGGCAGAAAGGCGTCGGCGAAGAGCGCATCCTGTCCAGCAATGCCGACGGCCTGCGCGTACTGGCTTCGCAGATCCAGTACCGCGACATCTGACGATCGTCACGGTAGTGCCGGCCGCTGGCCGGCACCCGAATCTGGCCGGCCAGCGGCCGGCACTACCACGGCTGTTCGCCCGCGTGCGAAGCTTCACGCATGCTGACCCTGCAACGCGGCAGCCACCACGGGCTGCTGGTCGCCCCGCGCTGGCCCTCCACCCGTATCCAGCTGGAAGAAGAGGTACTACAACGCCTGCTCGATGCGCAGGCAATGCTGCCTGCCGGGCTGCGACTGCTGCTCACGCGCGGCTTCGAACCCAGCCACAGCCGGCTCGGCAGCTTCCGTCGTGGCGTGCGTTGGCTCGGTATCGCGTTGTTCCGGGCCTGCTATCCGCAACGCCATGATGAGGTCGATGCCATCTTCGGCGCCAACGGCCACGACATCGATGGCCGTCATATCGATGTCTCGCTGGTACTGCACGGCAAGCGGCTACGGCTGCTGCCCGTGGGCGTATTCACCCCGCCACGCTGGCAGGATCGTCGCGTCGCCCGCCATGCCGAAGCGGTCGCGCGGGTGAAGCGCAGCCTGCAGCGCTGCGGCTTCAAGCTGCATCATAACCCCACCGAAGCCCTGCAGATCCACTGCGATTATCGCCCGCGCTGATCTCCCGTCCCGGGCAGGCGTGTCACGCCCATCGATAGATGCAAATGATTCTCTTTTCCTGTAAGGTGCAGCCGCTGCCCTTGCCGCCGCGGGCTGTTCCCTTTCCCAGTTGTCGCCCGCCCCGTGTCCACGCCTGTCGAACCGACGGATGTCGCGCAGCTGTGCGCGGCCCATTACCGGCCGCTGCACGCCCATGTCCGCCGTAAACTCCCGCAACGCAGCGACGCCGATGACGTCGTCCAGGAAACCTGGCTGCGTGTCATCAAGGTCGCCGCCAGCGGCCTGCTGAGCAACGGCCGCGCCTACCTGTACCGCGTCGCCCACAATCTGATCGCCGATCACTACCGGCAACGCCAGCGCCGTCGTGAGGAAGCGCTGGATGACGCCCAACTGCACGCCCTCGCCGACCCTGCACCGCTGCCGGAGCAGCACCTGCTGGACGCCGAACAGCTGCGCCATCTCGACGCGATCATCGCCGCGCTGCCACCGCGCTCGCGCCAGGTATTCCTGCTGGCCCGGGTGGAGCAGATGGCACTGGCCGAGATCGGCCGCCGGCTCGGCATCAGCCGGCAGACCGCGCACGGCCATCTGCTGCGTGCGCTGGTGGCGCTGCAGCAGGTACCCGGCGCATGAGCCCGGAGGCGATCGCGCGCGAGGCCGCGCGCTGGTGGCTGGACGGCCACGACGGCGGCCGCGACGAGCGTGCCTTCAACCAGTGGTACTACGCCGATTGCCGCCACGCCGCGCAGTACCAGCACCTGCAGGCGCTCTGGCAGGCCGGTGATGCCACGCCCAGCCTGCAGCGGCATCAGCGCAAGCGGCAGCGCCGGCACCTGCGCGACGCCGGCACTGCCGTGCTGCTGCTTTGCGCCTTGGGCCTGTATACCCGCCAGGCCGCACCACCGGCCGCGCAGGTGATGCGCACGGCGGCAGGCGAGATCCGTGAAGAAGTACTGCCGGACGGCTCGCACGTGCTGCTGTCACCCGGAAGCGAAGTCCATGTCCGCATCGATGCACAGCGCCGCCAGCTGCAGCTGCAGCACGGCCAAGCCTGGTTCAAGGTAGCCGCCGATGCGCAGCATCCGTTCCAGGTGCATACGACGCACGGCATGGTCACCGCGCTCGGCACGGCCTTCGACCTTGCCGTGCACGACAACGACAGCGTGGTCACCGTCACCGAGCATCGCGTCCGTGTGGACAGCGGCACCCGCAGTGAGCAGGCCATCGAAGGGCAGCAGCTGCGCTTCGATGGCCAGGCACCGATCATCGGCCTGGCCGCCAGCCACAGTGCCCTGGCCTGGCGCGAGCGTCGCCTGCATTGGGTCTCCACGCCCTTGGCCGAGGTCACCCAGGGCCTGGATCGCTGGCATGGCGGCCACACCTGGATCATCGGCGCACACCTGCGCCAGCAGCCGGTCACCCTGCTCGGCAGTGCAGACGGTGCGGCGCGCAGCCGCGACCAGCTGGCCACGCAGCTGCATGTACGCGTGCTGCGCCTGGGCGCGGGCGTGCAGGTGTGGCTGCCGCCACGCAGGGAACATCGCGATGCACCCTGACATCGGCCCTGCCACTGCGTCTACCCAGGATGACGACGCGCTGCGTCAGCCCCTGGAGCTCCCGATGCTGTTTCACCGTCCCCTTGTCCTCGCCCTGTCACTGGCCTGCGCCGGTCCGCTTCCGTCGTTACCTGCCAGCGCACACGCGCAGGCCGCCTCCCGTCACTTCGATCTTCCTGCGCAACCGCTGGCCAGCGCGCTGGATGCCTACAGCCGGCTGACCGGTGTCGATCTGGTGATCGGCGCGGCATTGCCAGGCGGCCAGGCGGCGCCGGCACTACGCGGACGGTTCGACGACGCGCAGGCCCTGTCGCGCCTGCTGGCCGGTAGCGGCCTGCGCCCCCGTTTCATCGACGCGCGCCGCGCCACCCTGGAACCGGCGCCGGCCGCCCCCTCCGATGGCAGCCGTCGAACCGGCCCGCTGCGCGTACAGGGCGATATCGCACACGGCCATTCCCCCGGTGCAGGCGCCAGCCAGTATGTCCCGGCGGCCCGCGATGGCTTTGCGCCCGCCGTCGGCAGCGAGCGCGTGGCGATGGCCGAACGCCAGGACGGCAACAGCCTGCTGCGTTCGATGCCCGGCACCCACAGTTTCCACTCGCGCAGCCAGCCCGGCCTGCAGGTCAACATCCGCGGCATGACCGGCGCCGGGCGGGTCAACACCATGATCGATGGTGTCACCCAGACCTTCCGCAACAACGCGGGCCATGGCTCCGGCGGTCCGTTCGCCTACGTCGACCCTTTCCTGCTGGCCGGTGTGGACGTGCAACGCGGTGCGGTCGCCGGTGGTGATGGTGCCGGCACGCTGGCCGGCAGTGCCAATTTCCGCACGCTGGACATCGACGACCTGCTCGGCGAAGGCCGTGACTGGGGCCTGCGTGCGGGCTATCGCCATGGCAGCAACGGCTATGGCAGCGGCCGCACCTTCGCCGGCGCATGGCGCCACAGCGAGGACGGCGGTGACCGCCAGTTCGGCCTGCTGGCCGCTGCCAGCAGCAGTCGCAGCGGCGAGTACGCCACGGCACGCGGGCAGAAGAACAATGCCGACCCCGGCAGCCAGCAGCCCAGCAGCTGGCTGTTGAAAGCACGCCTGCAGCCCACTGACCAGCATCGGCTGGACCTGAGCCACATGCGCTACGAAAACGACTTCTACCACAACTACCCGTGGCAGATTTCCGCACGCAACCAGCGCGCCAGCTACCACTACACGCCCTACACGCCGTGGATCGACCTGCGCGCGACCTTCGCCGGCAACAAGACCCGGCTGTTCTATCCACCCGTGGAGGATTCCAGCTACATCGGCCGCCGCACCCACAGCAGCCTGAGCAGCTGGACGCTCGACAACACCAGCCGCTTCGATATCGGTGCACTGCAGGCACGCTGGAACACCGGCATCAAGCACCAGTCGGACGTCTACGTGGCCGACACCCCCATCCTGCGCGGCGCCAACCCCCAGGGCCGCAGCCAGCTGGACAGCGTGTTCAGCACGCTGGAACTGCAGTACGACATCTACGCGCTGACTGCAGGCCTGCGCCAGGATCGCTATGGCATCCGCGGCCACGTCCCGGTGTGCTCGGATGTGCCTGGCCAGTGCGCCGAGATCAACGGCGGCGGCATCGACGTGCGCCGTACCCAGCGCGCACTCAGCCCCAGCATGGCGGTATCGTGGCAGGCCACCGACTGGCTGCAACTGTTCGCCGAAGCCTCGCGTACTTCCCGCCCGCCGCGCGTGCAGGAGATGTTCTTCGAGAAGATCCCTCTGGAAGGCATGAGCGATGCCGACGGCGTGGGTGCCAACCCGTTCCTGCGCCGTGAGCGTTCGCGCAACCTGCGGTTCGGCGCCAACCTCAGCGCCTCCTCGCTGCTGACCGACGGTGACCTGGCGCAGCTGCGCGTCACCCGCTTCGACAACCGCATCCGCGACTACATCAAGCCGCAGTACCTGCTGATCGTGCACCCGCCGGAGGTGGGGCCTTTCGTGGTACCGATCGACAGCGATCAGCAGCTCACTGCCTGGACCGATGCCCTGGACGTGGACGACTTCAGCACCACCACGCGCTGGATGAACCACCCCGGCGTGGTGCGCATGCGCGGTATCGAGCTGGAAGCGCACTACGCCAGCGCGCACTACCACGCCACGCTGAGCTGGACCCGCTCGCGCACCAGTGCGCCTGCCATCGAATTCGTCAACCTGGAAGACATCACCGCCCTGCCCGACCGCTTCTGGACGTTGGATGTCGGCGGCCGCTGGTGGCAGCAGCGCGTGCAGGCCGGCCTGCGCGCCGAATACTCCGGGCCCACCGAAGAAGGCTACGACTTCTTCCAGACCCGCAGGACCGGCGGTACCGGTGTACTGCTCGACTTCTACGCCAGCTTCAAGCCCCAGCCCAACACCACGCTGTGGCTGAACATCGAAAACCTGCAGAACAAGGCCTATGACAACAATGCCTCGATCGACAGCATCTTCAGCCCGATCCTGGACCGCGGCAACGGCCGTGGCCGCACCGTCTCGATGGGCGTCAATGTGGCGTTCTAGCCGTCGCTGGCTGCCGCTGTGCCTGCTCGCACTGGCCGCAATCGCCAGCGCGCAGCCGATGCCCGGCACGGTGATCGACCTGGCCAGCGGGCAGCGCCTGGACGAAGCCGCGTTCGTGAAGCGTGCAGCGAACGCCCCGCGGCTGCTGCTGGGCGAACGCCACGACCTGGCCGGTGACCACGCCGCCCAGCGCTGGCTGCTGCACGCGCTGCAACGGCAGCGTCCACAAGGCGCGCTGGTGATGGAGATGATCGCCAGTGAACGCCAACCGCGCCTGCAGCGGGTGCAGCGCTGGCTGGCCAAGGGCAACCATGCCGATGGTGCGCGCCTGCAGGCGCTGCTGGGCTGGGATACACGCTGGCCGTGGGCCACCTATGGCGGGCTGGTACAGGACGCCACCGCCGCCGGCATCCCCCTGTTCGGCGGCAACCTGTCGCGTGCCGAGGTCAATGCGTTGCTTGCCTCCAACACGTCGGTGCGGTTTCCGATGCCCACCGCCCGGCAACGCCTGTCGGCCGTGGTGCTGGCCCAGCACGCAGACGCCGCACCGATGCTGGAAGGGATGCTGGCCGTGCAACAGGCCCGCGACACCCGCATGGCACAGGCACTGACCGCAGCCCCTGCACCCGCGCTGCTGGTGGCCGGCCGCTGGCATGTACTGCGCGGCACCGGCGTGCCGGGCTACCTGCCACCGGAGGTACCGGCACTGGTGATCGCGCTTGCGTCACCCGACGAAGGCGTCGATGCGGCCGACGCCGATCTGCTGTGGGTGCCGGGCGATGAGTGAACGCGGCCAACACTGGCAGGCGATTGCCATCAGCATCGGCCTGCACCTGTTGCCCTTGCTGCTGTTGGTGCACTGGATGGCCGCGCCACCGTTGCTGCCGCCGCCTGAGCAGGATGTGCGCATCAGCCTGCGCCTGCTGGCACCGGCTACGCCTCCCCAGCCGGTCGAAGAGCGCCAGGCCGACACCCCCAGCCAGGCGCAGCAGGCGCGCGCGTCGCAACCGGCGAAGTCGCCCCCTCCGCCAAAGCCCACCGCCGCCCGCGAGGGCGAGGTGGCCGCCAGCGAGCTCGGTGGCCCTGGCCGGCAAGCCCTGCCGGTCGCCCCGCCTGCGGCCGTGACCGATGCAAGTCCCGCACCGGCATCGATCACGGCCGCGCCGCCCGCTCCCGACGCACCACCGGCGGACTTCCAGGCCGGCGCCGCCAGCGACCAGTGGGAAGCCCGCCTGATGGCGCGGCTGGAGCGTTATCGCTACTACCCCGCCGCCGCGCGCTCGCGCCGTCAGCAGGGGACGGCCTGGGTCAGGGCCAGCATCGATCGCGAGGGACGCCTGCAGGCCCTGCGGCTGGAGCAGTCCAGCGGCCAACCGATGCTCGACGACGCCGCACTGCAGACGTTCCGCCGCGCGCAGCCGCTGCCGCCCATTCCCATGGAAATGAAGGCACCGCAGGAACTGGTGGTGCCGGTGGAGTACTACCTGCGCTAGGCGGCGTAGGCCTCCGCCTCGATCTCGAACAGCATGCCGTCCAGCGCCAGCCGTGGCACAGGAATCAGGGTGCAGGTCGGCGCTGCGCCGTTCGGCCAACGCCGCCGTACCTGCCGGGCGATGATGCCCAGCCGGTCCTCGTCGTGGTCGACCACCAGGATGCGCAACCGCGCGACATCGGCCAGGCTGGCCTGCGCCGAACGCAATGCGATCTGCAGGTTGTCCAGTGCCTGCTCGACCTGTTCCCCGAAGCCGGGGGAGAGATGACCATCGGCATCCTCACCGCCCTGCCCGGCGATATGGATCACCCGGGCGGGAAGGCGCACCACCGCCACGTGCGAGTAGCCGTTGGCCGAGGGGTCGTAAAGCCCCGCAGGATTGAACAGTTCCAGCAGGCCGTGACTGAGGTCCGGGGTGGTCAACAGGTTCATGCCGCATGCCTCGTGGGGGATGCGAGGCAGTCTGCGACCTCAACCAGAGTTGAGGTCAAACCGAGCCGCTGCAACAGTCCGGTCCGCCATGCGCAACGATCGTGCCCACGTGTAGAGCCGAGCCCACGCTCGGCTGCTCAGCGCGAATGGCAGCCGAGCATGGGCTCGGCTCTACCGTTCACGGCTCACGTCCACGCCGGGTCTGCGGTGAAATCAATGGTCAGCCAGAACGTGCTGCCCCGAGCATCCAGCCGCACCGCGATCTCGTCACGCATCGCATCGACCTCACCCACCGAGCCCAAGGGCGTCGCCGGATCGGCCAATACGTGGATCTCGATGAAGCGCATCCGCCCCATCTTCGCCACATGGCTGGTGAAACCGGCATAGCCACGCTCGGCCACGAACGCCTGCATCACCTGCTGCACGCGCCGGTCCAGATCATCCGGCGCCACCTGCAGCACTTCGCGCATGGCCTTCCACGCGCTGCGCGCCGGCACCGGCAGCATCGCCAGGCTGATCAATGCCAGCACGATCGAATCCAGGTACGGCACCCAATGGTGCCACTCACCACCGTGCAGGACCAGCGCCAACACGAAGGCCAGCACCACTGCCAGGCTCATCAACCCGCCCAGCAGCCAGCCACGCACATCCAGCCATAACAGCGCCGAGCGCAGATGCCGCGCCCGCTGCGCAACGAACGCCGCCATCGCCAGGTTGCTGGCACTCAGCAGCGCCGCCCACCACAGCGCGGGCCCGAATTTCACTTCGTGCCCGCCCGTGGTCAGGCCGATCACCGCGTTGGCCAGCGCATACACGCAGGCCAGCGACAGGATCACACCACCCAGCGCTTCGACCATCGGCTCCAGGTGCCAGTAGCCGTACTGGAAGCGCGGGCTTTGTTCCCGCGCCACCAGCCGCAGCACCGACAACGACACCAGGGTCAGGGCGACGTCGACCAGGCTGTACACGCCGTCGAACAGGATGGCCTGCGATCCCACCAGCAGGCCACCGCCGAAGCCGACCGCGCTCACCGCAAGGGTGACCCCGATCGAGAACGTCAGGATGCGTTGCTCGCGCGCGGTATCCATCGTTCGCCGATGAGCCGACCGTTACGGGTCAGGCCTTCAGCACCTCCACCTTGTACGAGACCGCATCACCCTCCTGCTCGATGATGAGCCCGTGCACGTCCGATTCGAAGCCCGGGAAACGGGCGTTCTGCTCGCGGGCGATGCGCAGCGACTGGATGATCGGCTCGTCGCTGTCGCCGAAGCGCTCGCCCGGCATGATGGTCGGGATGCCCGGCGGGTACGGCACCAGCATGGTCGCCGCGATGCGGCCACTGATCTGCTCGATGTCGACCCGCTCGATCTCGCCCTTGACCAGGTGGTTGTAGGCATCGGCCGGGGTCATCACCGGCGTCGGCAGGTCCACGTACATCTCGCGCATCACCTTGGCCACGGCAAATTCCTGGTTGAACGCATGCAGCGCGTCGCACAGGTCACGCAGGCCCCAGCCAGCGTAGGCATTCGGATAATCGGCGGCCAGCGTCGGCAGTGCCTGGCTCAGCGGCGCATTGCGGTCGTACAGTTCCTTGAACGCCATCAGCTCGGTGACCAGGGTGCTCCACTTGCCCTTGGTGATGCCCATCGAGAACAGGAACAGCACCGAGTACAGGTTGGTCTTCTCCACGGTGATGCCGCGGCCCCACAGGAACTTGCTCAGCACCGCCGCCGGGATGCCCAGCCTGCCCATGCTGCCGTCCATTGCCAGGCCCGGGGTCAGCAGGGTCACCTTGATCGGGTCGATCAGAACATAGTCATCCACCAGGTTCTCGAAGCCGTGCCAGTGCGCATCCGGCTGCAGGTACCACTCCTCGCGCTTGGCCACCATCGGTGCCGGCGTATCGCCCTTGTCCAGGCTGCGCTCGACCTGGGTCGGCTGCCACACGCTGAACCACCAGTCGTCGCGGCCGAGATCATCGCGGACGTGCAGCATCGCGCGGCGGAAGGCGATCGCCTCGTCGTGCATTTCCTGCACCAGCGAACGGCCGGCGTCGCCTTCCATCATCTTCGACGCCACATCGCAGGCCGCGATCACCCCGTAGTGCGGGCTGGTCGAGGTGTGCATCATGAACGATTCGTTGAAGCGCTCGGCATCGAGGTTGCGTTGCGCCGAGTTGCGCACGTGGATCATCGAGGCCTGCGAAAACGCCGCCAGCAGCTTGTGGGTGGAATGCGTGGTGAAAATGATCGCATCCTGCTCACGCGGCTTGCCCTTGGCCATGCCGTAGTGGTTCTCGTAGAACGGGTGGAACGCGGCGTAGGCGTACCAGGCTTCGTCGAAATGCAGGAAATCGACTGCGCTGCCGATCTCGTCAGCGATCTTCTCGGCGTTGTAGCACAGGCCGTCGTAGGTCGAGTTGGTGACCACCGCGATGCGCGGCTTGGAGCCGGCCTTGTAGGCCTGGCTGGCCAGCGGATTGGCGGCGATGCGCTGCTGCAGCGACTCCGGCGTGAACTGGTCCAGGCTGATCGGGCCGATGATCCCGTGCGCGTTGCGGCTGGGCGTGAAGTACACCGGCACCGCACCCGTCATGATCAGCGCGTGCAGCAGCGACTTGTGGCAGTTGCGGTCAACGAACACCACGTCGCCGCGGGCCACCGTGCCATGCCAGACGATCTTGTTGGCGGTGGAGGTGCCGTTGGTGACGAAGAAGGTGTGGTCGGCACCGAAGTTGCGTGCCGCCTCGTTCTCGGCATCCTTGATCGGGCCGGTGTGATCGAGCAGCGAGCCCAGCTCCGGCACCGAGATCGACAGATCGCTGCGCAGGGTGTTCTCGCCATAGAACTGATGGAATGCGCGGCCGACCGGCGACTTGGTGAATGCCACGCCGCCGGCATGGCCCGGCGTATGCCAGGAATAGTTCGACTCGGCCGCATGATGGATCAGCGCCTTGAAGAACGGCGGCAGCAGGTTCTTCATGTAGTCTTCGGCCGCGCGCATCACCTGCCGCGAGATGAAGCTCTTGGTGTCTTCGAACAGGAAGATGAAACCGTGGATGTACTTGAGCAGCTTGCTCGGCACCTTCTCGATGGTGCGGCGCTCGCCGTACAGGAACACCGGCAGATTGGCACGGCGTGCGCTCTGCTCGCGCAGGAAGGCGGTCAGGCGCTGGAACTCGCCATCCACCTCTTCGCTGCCATCGATCGAGATCAGCACCGCCGAGGCCGCCACGTAGGTGCGGGCACCGGCCCGGGCGTCATCCAGGTTCAGCCCGCACAGCACGCGCTGGTCGTTGCTGCGCAGCTCTTCCACCAGCGCACGGATCAGGATGCCACCGATGCGCGGCGACTCGTAGTCGTTGTCGATGACAATGACCGGGTAGTCCAGGGACTTGAAGTACACGTTGATTCTCCTTGTCGAACTCAGGAATGCCGGGCGCCGGCGCTGATCGCCGAGGCCTCGCGGGCGCGCTGCCGCTGCTGGCGGCGCTCCTCGCTGAAGAAGGGATAGAACACGGTGATGAACAGCACGAACAGGAAGGCGTACTGCACGATGGTCCCCGACGAGCCGTAGATCGCCCACAGGCAGTACACGACGGTCAGGCTGGTCAGCGTCCAGAACGCACCGGTGTGGACCAGGGTGTGCGAACGCTCGACCACGAAGTAGCACGCCACGCACGAGTAGATGTAGGGCAGCAGGGTCAGCACCACGGCCGCCGACGTGATCACGTCGAACTGGGCCGACGCGGTTTCCGAGGTGGAGGTCACCAGCACCGCCAGGGTCATCAGCACCGCCACGATCAGCACGCCCTTGACCGGCACGTCGTCCTTGTTGGTCTTGCTGAAGATGCTCGGGAACAGGCCGTCATCCGACGCTGCCTTGGCACTCTGCGCGGTCAGCAGGATCCAGCCACCCAGCGAGCCGGCGGCACCGATGAAGGCGCACAGGCTGACCAGCGCGCCGCCCCAGCCACCGACCGCCTTGGCCGCCGCCAGCGCGAACGGTGCGTCGGACACCTGCAGTTCCGCGTTCGGCACCATGCCCATGATCACCGACGAACTGGCGATGTAGGCGATGGCAGCCAGGAACACGCCGGCCAGCGTCGCGCGGGCGACGTTCTTCTCCGGATTTTCGACCACACCGGCAGTCACCGATGCAGACTCGACGCCGATGAAGGCCCACAGGGTCAGTGCCGCAGCGCTCGAGATCGCACCGAAGTTCGACTCGCCAGACACGTTGTAGGCGCCCTTGAAGATGTCGGCATCGAAGAAGAACCAGCCGAAAATGGCGATGCCCAGGATCGGCACCAACGCAAAGCTGGTGGTGACCGTCTGCACGCGGCTGACGAAGGCCGGACCGATCACGTTGGCAAAGCTCAGTGCCCACACCAGCACCAGCACCGCGACGCAACGCACCAGCGGCTCGGACAGGATCGGGAAGAAATAGCTGAAATAGCCCACCGCCGCGATCGGAATGGCGACGTTGCCGATCCAGTTGGCGAACCAGTAGATGGTGTTGGTCTGGAAGCCCATGTACGGCCCGAACCAGTCGCGCGCGTAGGCATAGGGACCGCCCGCCTTGGGTGCGAGCTTGCCCAGCTTGGCGAACACGAAGGCCAGCAGCAGCGCACCGGCGGTGGTGATCAGCCAGCCCCAGATCGAGGCGGTACCGATCTTGGCCAGGCTGGACGGCAACAGGAACACGCCTGAGCCCATCATGTTGCCGGCGACGAGGAAGGTGGCTCCGACCACCCCGATTTTCTTTGCTTCTGCCATGACGATCTCCGGTACTGGCATGAGCCCGGCAGCACCGGGCGTGGGGACGGTTACGCTGGCGTACGACCGCTGGCGTCTATTTGATGAAGTTGTATTGCAGGCTGCCCTGCACCCGGACCGTGTCGCCGCGTGCGCCGCCCTGCTGTTCCAGCCGGCCGTACAGCAGCTCCATGCCCATCGTCCAGGACGGCGCCGGGCTCCAGATCAGGTTGAACACGCCGTAGCGGCTCTGCCGGAATGCATCAGCGGCGAGTGCGGCGTTGCGCTCCAGGGTCAGCTGGCCAAAGATCAGGTTGGAGCGCCACAGCGCGGACCAGTAATGGGTGTAGCCGACGAAACCGCCGTGCAGGTCCAACGCGGCGAGGCGGCCATCGGCACCGACCACTGCGTCCAGTCCGGAGCCGGTCAGGTCGGCGGTGTAGCGACTGAGGCCGCGCCCGCCGAGTACGCCGAACAGCAGCAGGTCGCGCTCGCCCACTGACGCCGAGCCGCTCAGCTGCAGGCCACCGGCCATGCGCCGGTCGCGCTCGCCATCGCCGTCGTAGGCCAGGCTGCGTGCCACCGCGCCCAGCTGCAGGTGGCCCCAGTCGCGCTCCAGGCGCGCGGTCACGGTCACATCGGGCAGGCGGTTGACTGCCGTGCGAGCATCGCTGGCGCCGGCGAGTTCAGTCTTCGGGTCTTCAGCAGCGACGGTCAGGGTGTTGCCCTTGCCTATCGCAAAACTGTGGTGGATGCCCGCCACCAGCAGGTATCCGGCGCCGCCCGGCCCGGCGAAGTCAAGCGTATCGGGCAGGCTGTCCGGGTCCATGAAGCTGGAGTAGCCATAGCCGGCATAGGTGTTGCCAAGCTGTCCATAGGCGTGTCGCAGGCGGAACTCATACCCCTCACTGCTGCCGAAGAAATCGTTCTCCAGGTAGAAACGCAGGTTGCCGTGCGTGGTCGGGCGCCGCGCCTCGAAGCTGAAGCGGGTCTGCTTGGCATGGATGTTGAAGTTGGAGACATCGCGATGGCTGCCACCCACCGGCATCGACGACGGAATGAACTGATCTTCGTCACCGGCCGCACGCGAATCGGCAATCGCATCGAGCTTGGCGTAGCCGCCGATGCGGATCACCGTATCGGTGCCGGGAATGGTGAAGAAGCCTTTCAGATCGGGGTCGGTCGGACCGGCTGCGCTGTCGGGACGCGACGCCGCCGTTGAGGGATCGGCCACCGATTCGCGCTGCGGCAGCACCGGTTGCGCCACGCCCGGCACCTGGGTCGGGTGCAGCATGCTGGCGCTGCCGCCCGCCGTTGCTGCCGGGGTCGGGGCCTGCGCCACGGCGGCAGGCGCTGAGCCCTCGCGCTGCTCAAGCCGATCCAGGCGCTGCTGCATGCCTTCCAATGCCTGGCGCATGGCAGCGATTTCCTGCCGCAACGCCTGCGCATCTTCCTGGCCATGCTGCTGCGCATACGCTGGCGCGATCGCCAGTGCGGTCGAACAGGCCAGACTCAGTACCGCCAAGCGCATTGCATCCTCCCTGGACAAACATTCGCAGCGCGCTGGTCGGATACAGGCGCACAGTGCCCTGGCCTCGCGTCGCCGTTGCTGGAAATGCGGATACTGCGTTGACGACACCGGCCAGCCTGCATCCGGCAGGCAACAGGACGATGACACTGCCCTGCCCGCACCGGTGTCGAGCCCATCAAGGCCGCGCTGCCAGAGAGGTGGCGACCGCAGCGGTCTGGGTAACAATCGGGGAGTGAGAGTGTCGTGAATGGCTGTGCCGACCGCCCTGGTTCAAGGCATGTCTGGCGCGGCATCCATGGCGCGTTGACGCTGTATTCCATGCGTCAACAGGCTAATCCGCCTGTCGTTTTTGACCTTGATTGGAATCAAGGCGCGATGCTTGATGTCAGTCACGATTCAGATGTGACGACGAACAGCTGCTGCGCAGCCCTGCTGCCCTCTCCGCCCGCCGCAGGAGCGCCGAAATGCAACAGGCCCGCATGCTGCCATGCGGGCCTGTCGGTTACATCACGACGTTGGCGGCGATCAGCGCGGACCCAGCACCGTCTGCAGGTCGGCGCCCTGCGGCAGGCCCGCGCGACGCTGCACCTGCCCTTGTCCATCCTGGAACAGGATGCCCGGCGTGCCCTGGAAGCCCATCTCGATCATCAGGACCTGGTTGGCATCAAGCTTGCCTGCGATCTCGCGGCTGATGCTCGGTAGCGCCTTGATGCCGCCACGGTCGAACTGGTGCTCATTCTCCAGCAGCGCCGCGCTCGGATCACGCGCGGCGAGGATGGCGGCGGCCTTGGCCGGGCTGTCCTCGCGGATCACGCCAACCATGATGTGGCGCAACTGCACCTTGCCGGCGTCAACCCACGGACGCGCCGCTTCCCAGAACTTGTGGCAGTACGGGCAGTTGGCATCGCTGAAGGTATAGACCACACGCGGTGCATCGGCCTTGCCGTCACGCACCCAGGCGCTGGCTTCCAGCTTGGTCCACATCTTGGCCGACATCGGTGCAGCGACCAGCTTCTCCACCGCCTCGGCGGCCACATCGTTGCCTTCGGCATCGAACAGGCTGCCCACCAGCACATGCTTGCCGTCGGCGGTCACGTACGCGGCGGCGGGCTGCTGCCCCCCCACCACGCCGGCGAAGCCACGCAGGCCACCCGGTGCATCAAACTCGGCAACGACTTCGAAGCCGTGCTTCTCGATGCCTTTCAGCACTGCGGGACGGTCGCCCTTTGCCGCGGTGGCCGGAGCGCCGGCGGCCGGCGCTGCCGCCGTCTTGCCCGGCGGGGTCTGGGCCTGGCTGCAGGCGGCCAATGCCAGCATGACCGGCAGCAACAGCACCGCCGGAGCGATGCGCAGGGAAGTCGACAACATGGGAACTCCGTAATGAGATGCCCGCGCAGGCTACCGCAGCCGGCGCAGTTTGTGTTCAAGACCCGCCGCCGTCAGTTCGCCAAGGTGCAGTTCACGCAGGCGACCTTCGGCGTCGAAGAACAGCGTCGACGGATAGGCCTGCACACCCAGCACGGTTGACGCCGAGGCGGTATCGTCCAGCAGCACATTGCCCAGCCGGAGCTGTTCGGATGCAATGAAACCCTTCACTTCGTCCAGGGTTTCCCCCTGGTTGAGGAACACGAACTGCACGTCGGTGTGGGTCTGCTGTGCGGATGCCAGCACCGGCATCTCGCGCCGGCAGGGCCCACACCAGCTGGCCCAGAGATTCAGCACCAGTGGCTTGCCCCGGAACTGCTGCAGGTCGATCACGCGCCCCTGCAGATCGGCCACCTGCACCGCCGGCAGCGGCATCCGCTGCTCCTGCCAGGCTGCCAGCAGGTGGCTGCCCACCACCCACGACACCACGCCCACCAGTGCGCCCGCCAGCACCGGCGCACGCAACGCGCGCCAGAGCCGCAGCCGCCAGGTGCCCCACGCCAGGCCCGCAGCCAGCACGACTGCAAGGTGATACCCACCGTCGGCGATCTGCAGGATGCTCCACGGGGCCTCACGGTAAAGCGCGAAGTTCAAGGCGACGAAGCTGATGCGTCCGCACAGCAGGCCGATCAGCAACATGTCCAGAACCAGGCTGGCCGCGGAAGGCACTGCCATCCCGTCTTTCCGACGCGGCCACAGGCGTGCTACCGCCATGGCCAGCAGCACGCACATCAGGATCAATACCACCGGCATCGGCACCGGTCCCACACTCGACATCAGCCCACCTGCCCCATCATCCGTTACCTGCATGGTCGAAGCGTCGCGCCCAGGTTGCAAGCGCGACGCCTACTGCAGGCATCAGGCCATGCTGCGCGGCATCTGCATGCCGGGCGCCGGTTGCAGCCCGCGCAGGCTGCCTGCCACCGATGGCAACAGCGGCCGCTCGCGCCGCTTGTTGTTGACCAGCCGGCGATAGTTGGCCGGCGTCATTCCAACAATGCGCAGGAACAGGCGACGGAATGCGCTCTGGTCGGCATAGCCCACGCCCCAGGCCACTTCATCGATGCCCGCCCCCTGCTGCAACAGCGTCTGCGCCTTGGCGATACGCAACCGCTGGCAATACTCGATCGGGCGCAGGCCGGTGGCCTTCAGGAAGCGCCGCTGCAGGGTGCGCGGCTCCAGCCCGGAAATCTCACAGATCGCACCGAGCGTGGCGCCGCGCGCAGCGGTGGTATGCAGCCAGCGTTGCGCCTTCAGTACGTCGCGATCGCCGTGGGCGAAGTTGGCACTGAAACGCTCGAGATCCTGCTGGATCGCCGCCGGAACCGTGATCCCCAGCTGCTGCGCCACGGAACTCGCCACGCCCTGGCCGTGCAGCCGGTACAGCAGGCGCAGGGCGAGGAAGCGCCAGGCCTGGGAACCGGCCACCGTCAGCAGGTCGCCGTCATCGACCAGCGCGCGCTCGCTGGGTACCCAGCTGGCCGACTGCCCCTGCAGGCCCGGATGGCGCCCGAGGTCCGGACCACTGACGGTGCGCCCAGCCAGCAGACCGGCGCGTGCCAGCATGCTGACACCGTCGCTGGCGGCAGCCAGCAGACTGCCACCGTCGTAATGCGCGCGCAGCCAATCCAGCAGCACCTCATCGGCGCGCAGGCAGACGCCCTGGCTGATCTGGCCAGGCACGGCGATCACGGCGGGGATGTCCGCCTCGAGCATCTCCGCGCCGGCAATGCGATGCACGCCGGTCTGGCTGGCCGGCACGATCCAGCGGGTCACCAGGACACGCTTGAACGGACGGCGCTGCTGCTGGGCAAGCCGGTTGGCGACATGTGCCATCTCGGTCAGCACGGAGGCGGCCGACGGGTCGCCTCCCGGGTATTCGACCACCGCGACCTCGACGAATCCTTCGTTCCTGAATCCTTCCACAGACCATCTCCTCGGTTCGTTGCAGGCCGTCCAGCGGCCGGTTCAGGCGCAGGGTAGGAACTGCCACGACGGTGGGGCTATGAAGAAAGTTGCAAAGTGCGCTGAATGCGCCGTCAGCGACGGGACCTTGACCCTGGACCAGACTCAAGGCTTCACAATGAGCGGCAGCATCCGCAGGAATCCGCCATGAACATTGGTCAACTGGCACGCCGGGCCGGCGTGCCGATCGATACGGTGCGCTACTACGAACGCCAGCAGTTGCTGCCCACGGCGGCACGCTCGGCCGGGGGCTACCGCATCTTCGGTGAGCAGGACCTGCGCCGGCTGCGCTTCATCCGCCGCGCCAAGACGCTGGGCTTCAGCCTGGAAGAAATCGCCGAACTGCTGGCGCTCAGTGACCGCCACTCACAGGACATGGGCAGTGTGCGCGACACGGCGCAGGCCCGGCTGCAGGACATTGCACAACGCATGGCCGAACTGCAGCGCATGCACACCGCGCTTTCTCAGCTGGTCGACGCCTGCCCCGGCCACGGCACGCTGGATCAGTGCCCGATCCTGGCGGCGCTGACCGACGACGCGGCATAGCAACGCGCGTGAAGAAAAGTGCAACAAATGCTTGCCAACCCCCGGGGGCAAGGCTATTATTTCGCTCCTCAGCGACGTGGGGCCATAGCTCAGCTGGGAGAGCGCCTGCATGGCATGCAGGAGGTCAGCGGTTCGATCCCGCTTGGCTCCACCAATCTTTCGGCATTAGGCCGTCGAAAGGTCGCTAAAGAACATTGATGAGAATTGCGTCCCCATCGTCTAGAGGCCTAGGACATCACCCTTTCACGGTGGCGACCGGGGTTCGAATCCCCGTGGGGACGCCACTCATCACGAACAACGAGGACCCGGCCGATAACCGGGTCTTTTTTGTTCACCGCCTACCGGCATTCAGGTTGTGGCGTTGCGGTTCCCCTGCCCTCGTGGCGACGGTCGAACCTTAACGAAAAAGTTCAAAAAAAACTTCCACAAACGTGAACACGCAGGTATGATAGGCGGCTCGGTAACACGGGGCCATAGCTCAGCTGGGAGAGCGCCTGCATGGCATGCAGGAGGTCAGCGGTTCGATCCCGCTTGGCTCCACCACTTTCGACATTAGGCCGTCGAAGGTTCTACAACTTGAAGTTTTTCGTGCGTCCCCATCGTCTAGAGGCCTAGGACATCACCCTTTCACGGTGGCGACCGGGGTTCGAATCCCCGTGGGGACGCCAGTTTCAAAACGGACTCTGCTCCCGGCAGATCATCCGGAGTTTCATGGGGCCATAGCTCAGCTGGGAGAGCGCCTGCATGGCATGCAGGAGGTCAGCGGTTCGATCCCGCTTGGCTCCACCACTTCGACATTAGGCCGTCGAAGGATCTACAACTTGAAGTTTTCGTGCGTCCCCATCGTCTAGAGGCCTAGGACATCACCCTTTCACGGTGGCGACCGGGGTTCGAATCCCCGTGGGGACGCCAATTCTTGAAAACCCCGACTCCGGTCGGGGTTTTTCTTTGCCTGTGATTCCTGGGAAGGCCCTATCCACGCATGGTGTGGATGGCTTCACCCCGATTACAGCTCAGAACCGCCGATACATCCCGATCGATGCCGGCGCCGTGGGCGCGAAACCAAACTGTGCGTACAACCGATGCGCCTCGCCATCGGCCAGCAGGCTGACGTACGCCGATGGCGGCAGGTTGGCCTGCATCCAGCCATCCAGGCGCCGCATCACTTCCTTGCCCAGGCCCTGCCCCTGCAACCGCGGCAGCACCGCGATATCACAGACCTGCAGGTGGCAGCCGCCATCGCCGACGATACGGCCCATCGCCACCAGCTCAGTGCCCTGGTAGGCACACACGCCGAATAGCGTATTGGGCAGCGCGCGGGCGGCCGCTTCCCGGGCCTTGGCACTGAGGCCTGCAAGCACGCGCAACCGGCAGTAGTCCTCGACCGTGGGCACGGCTTCGCGGAACTGGCAGGTGATGGAATCAGTCATGCGGCATCTCCAGATGGGTCGGGCTATCCTGCCGCATCCACGTCGCAGCCGCTGCGACCCAGGCCCCCAGAGTCCCATGTGCTATTCCGCCCTGATCCGCGCTGACTACGCCAAGCTGGTACGCGAGTTCGGCGCCATCCTGTCGCTGGAGGAGTTCGCCGAACTGTACGCACACGATCCAGGCAAGAAACGGCCGAAGACGCCGAAGGCGATGGATGACGGGTTCGCCGGTGCGCGTACCGAACAGGGCCGGGCCATCGTGGCGAAGATCCAGCAATGGCATGCGCAGGAGCAGCAGGCGCTGGAGGCTGAACTGGTCCGGCAGCGCGAACGACGCGATATTGCCCACGCCACGCTGGCCACCCGGCCCACGCAGAAAGCGCGCAATGACCTGCGCGTGGCCGGTAACCGCATCGAGCGCGCGCAGGCCCGGCTGGACGACCTGCATCGGGTGCAGCTGCTGCCGCGCGACAACCGCATTTTCCCCGGCACCTACGCGCCGGTGATGGTCAGCGAGAACGGCCGGCGCGTGATCAAGCCGATGCGCTACCAGTGCCGGTTGCCGGACAAGCCGGCGCGCAACGACGTGCTGTACCCCGGCACCTACAACGCGCGGCGCGACAGCCTGGAAGGTTACTGGCGGGGTGCGTTCGGACTGCGCCACGGCGTGGTGGTGGTGCAGGCGTTCTACGAGCACGTGCCCCGCCACGCCATCGCCGGCCGCAGCCTCGGTGCCGACGAAAAGGAGCAGGACGTGGTGCTCGAATTCCGCCCCGATCCACCCCGCGACCTGCTGCTGGCCTGCCTCTGGGCGGAATGGGAAGGACCGGAAGGCCGCCTGCTTTCGTTTGCCACGATCACCGACACACCGCCCAGCGACGTCGCCGCTGCCGGGCATGACCGCGGCGTGGTGCCGATCCGCAGGGAACACCTGGACGCCTGGCTCAACCCCGAACCGGATGATCTGGCGCGCCAGTACCGCATCCTCGATGACCGCGAGGAAATCCGTTACGTGTACGAGGAAGCGGGCTGAGCGCCGGACGCGAATGAAAAACCGCGCGTGGGCAGGGCTCCTGGATCAGGGATTGCCGCCGCGCATCGCAGACGTGAGGATTCAGCCCCCGCAGCTTCCCCCTGCCGGTGCGTGGCGAGCGGCTCAGGCCTTGGCGCTGGAGCGTCCCACCGCACGCACCAGCGCCCGCGACAGATCGGCCGACAGGTACGGCTTGACCAGCAACAGGCCGGCCAGCATCGGCGCAGGCAGCTGCTCGGCCAGCATCCCGGTGGCCAGCACGAACGGAATGCCACGCGCCGAAAGCGCTGCAGCCACTGGCTCACTGGTCTCGTTGCGGGCCAGCCGGTAATCCAGCAGGGCCACGTCAGGAGTGCTCTGCTCCAGCAGCCGCAGGGCCTCGGACACACTCGCGGCAAGCCCGACCACAGTCGCACCGGCATGCACCAGCTGCATCTGCAGCAGGGCCGCACTCATCTCGTCGTTCTCGACCACCAGCACCCTCAGGTCCTGCAACACTGTCATCAGCTACCGCTCCTGGAGGCAATTGCACGTCGGGAGTATAGCTACCAAGGGGCCAATGCCGACAGGAACCGCCCTGATAGGCTCTCCTACTAGGCATCTCCTGCCGACCTCGGTTACACTCGCACGCTGCCTGCCGGTGTGGCGGAATGGTATACGCAGCTGACTCAAAATCAGCCGGGGGTGACCCCATGAAGGTTCGAGTCCTTTCACCGGCACCACTGCATCAAAGGCCAGGTCCATGACCTGGCCTTTTGCATTTCCCGGGCCGGAGCGCCGGCACTGGCGAGGATGCCCCAGCATGCCCCTCCCACGCTTGCCGACATACTGCGCGCCCATCGCCACGTGCGGGGGCAGCCCCGCGACGTCTGGACGTACGCCCACGTCAACGCCGTCGTGTCACCCCGCTGAAACGAAAATGTGACAGCCGACAAGGTTGCGAATAGCACTAGCGCACACTTTTCTTGCCAGCCTCACCTACTTCTGCCTATCGTGATCCCAGCCGGATCTGGGGGCGGGGGAATGCATGACGTTGCGTGCGGCACTGTTTTTCATGGTCACGCACGCGCTCGTCATTGCCTTGATCGGCCCGCAGGACCCGGTTGGCTCCTACCTGATGCTGATCACCGCCCCCCTTCTGGCCGCTCTGGCCTGCGTGCGACGCGCGCGCGACAGCCAGGCGGCCTGCAAGTGGCGAACGCTGGGCGCTGCCGTCGGCCTGTTCTCGCTGGCCCTGCTGGCCCTGCTGTATCGCAATGTGGCCGGCCTCAGCCCTGCGCAGATGACCGCCTCGTCGCTGATCCTGTATGTGTTCTACCGGATTCCGCTGACCTACGTGGCCGCCAGCCCAGGCGGCGGCAACCGCTGTATCCGTGCGGTGGACCTGGCGGTCATCGCGCTGCTGTGGTTGCTGTACTTCGTGCATACGCGGGCGATGGCACACCTCAACACCGCATTGTGGACGCAATGCCTGCACACCCTGAGCAACGTGCAGAACAGCCTGGTGTTCTGCTTCGCGCTGATCCGCTTCCTGGCCGAGGACAATGCCGACCGCCGCGACTTCTTCCGCACGTTGACGATCTACGCGCTCGGCTACTTCCTGATGGCGCTCTACATCAATACCTGGCAGCCGCAGGTACCCGATGGTGGCTGGGGCGACCTGCTGATCAGCGGGCTGTTCGTGCTGCTGGCAGTGCTGGCCGGCAGCACGTACCGCCCACCGGCGGTGGCTGTGCCGCGCAACCTCCGCCGCATCGTCGATGCCGGCGTGCCGCTGATGCTGCCGTTGCTGCTGATGATGGTGGCGCTGCTGGTGGCACGCCTGCAGCCGACCCTGGCCACCGTGGGGTTCATCGGTGCCATGCTCGGCCATGCCCTGCGCAGCGTGCTCACCCAGGTGCAGATCCAGCGTGAGCGCGACGAGCTGGCGCTGCTGGCCCGGCGCGATCCGTTGACCGGGCTCGGCAACCGGCGCAACTTCGATGAAGCGCTCGGCAGCGCGCACGGCCGCGCCCGTCGCCAGGGCGTGGGGCTGGCGGTGCTGATGATCGATATCGACCACTTCAAGCGACTCAACGACACCTACGGGCATCCGGAAGGTGATCGCCGCCTGCAGGCGGTCGCCGCGATCCTCGACGGCTGCCTGCAACGCGGTGATGATCTGCTGGCCCGCTACGGCGGCGAGGAGTTCATCGCCGCCCTGCCCGCGCCCGACATCGGCCACGCCCTGGGCCTGGGCGAGCGCCTGCGCGCCGCCGTGGAAGCCGCCGCCCTGCCCGCCGCCCAGGCCCACGTGACCATCAGCATCGGCGTGGCCTGGCAGGCCGCCCATGATGAGGGTGACCCGCGCAGCCTGGTCGAGCGTGCCGACCAGGCCCTGTACCGGGCCAAGCATGCCGGCCGCAACTGCGTGCACGCCGCCCCGGCCGTCGAGGCCGGGGAACAACACGCCGACCGCCGCGCCTAGACCGCGCGCAGCACCGCCGCACCATGCAGGTGCCCCGCCCCACCCTGCACGCGGAAGCTGGCCACCGTCTGCAGCAGCTGCGCCGACTGTTCTTCCATGCTGCGCGCCGCGGCCGAAGCTTCCTCGACCAGCGCGGCGTTCTGCTGGGTGCCCTGGTCGATCAGATCGACGGCATGGTTCATCTGCTGGATGTCGTCGCTCTGCTGCTGCGCGGCCGTGCTGATCTCGGACATCAGGTCGCTGACCCGGCGCACGTTGACCACGATCTCGTCCATGGTGCGGCCGGCGCTCTCAACCTGCGCGGTACCGGCACCGACATTGGCCACCGACGCATCGATCAGCTGCTTGATCTCCTTGGCGGCACTGGCCGAGCGCTGCGACAGTTCCCGGATCTCGGTGGCGACCACGGCGAAGCCACGCCCGTGTTCGCCCGCACGCGCGGCTTCCACCGCGGCGTTCAGGGCAAGGATGTTGGTCTGGAAGGCGATGCCGTCGATCACGCCGATGATGTCGACGATGCGGCGCGAGGACGCGTTGATCACCGCCATGGTTTCCACCACTTCGTGCACTACGTTACCGCCGCGCGCGGCGACATCGGCGGCACCACCAGCCAGCTGACTGGCCTGCCGTGCGTTGGTCGCGGTGCGCTGCACGGTCTCGGCCAGGCCCTTCATCGACACCGCGGTCTCCTCCAGCGACGCTGCCTGCTGCTCGGTGCGCTGCGACAGATCGCTGTTGCCCTGCGCGATCTCGGTGGCACCGACGGCGATGGTGTCAGCGGCGAACTTGATCTGGCCGATGATCGCGGCCATCGCCTCGACCAGCGAATTCACCCCTTCGCACAGCTCGGCGATCGGCCCGGTCTTGTCGGCGGTGGCCACGCGCCGGGTCAGGTCGCCCTCCTTGGCGGCCGCCACCACTTCACGGGTCTGCGCCACGGCACGCTGCATGGCCTGGTTCTCATGCACCTGCGCGGTGATGTCGGTGGCGTACTTGACCACCTTGAACGGCTTCCCGTTGAGGTCCAGGATCGGGTTGTAGGACGCCTGGATCCAGACCTCGCGTCCGCCCTTGCCGAGGCGCCGGTACTGGCCGGCATCATATTCGCCACGGCCGAGCTTTTCCCAGAACTGCCGATACTCGGCACTGCTGCGATACTCAGGTTCGACGAACAGCGAGTGGTGCTGGCCACGCACATCATCCAGGCTGTAACCGGTGGCAGCCAGGAAGTTGTCGTTGGCCGACAGGATGCGGCCATCCATGCTGAACTCGATCACCGCCTGCGACTTGTCGATCGCCGCCAGCTGGCCGGCCGAGTCGGCCGCCTGCAGCTTCTGCGCAGTGATGTCAGTGGCGAACTTGACCACCTTGTACGGACGCCCCTGCCGGTCCAGCACCGGGTTGTACGAGGCCTGGATCCAGATCTCGCGCTGGTTCTTGCCAAAACGCCGGTACTGGCCCGCGTCATATTCGCCACGACCCAGCCGCGCCCAGAAGTCACGGTATCCGGCGCTGCGCGCCTGCTCGGGGTCGACGAACAGGGAATGATGCTTGCCCTGGATCTCTTCCAGCCGGTAACCCATCGCCTGCAGGAAGTTCTCGTTGGCCTGCAGGATGGTGCCATCGAGGGCGAACTCGATGACCGCCTGGACCCGGTGCAGCGCCGCGACCTGCGCCTCCAGCTCGGCACGGCCATCGGCCGCCGCCTCGACGCCGCTGCGGTGCTGCGGTGCCAGCGCGCCCAGCAGGGCGCGCCACGGCGACCAACGGGTATGCAGCTCGGCCGGCGCCTGCGCGCCCGCCGTAAAGCCTGGAATGAGCATTGTCTGATCCTCGGTGTCCGGTAAGCGGTTGCGACCCGACGGGCGGGATGCCCGGCGGCAACTTCAGTTGCTTGGGACTACAGGTACCGGCAGGCACCCCTCGAGCGGCTGGCAAGAACGTCTGGTGCGGGTGCGATCGGCATAGGGAGCGGCGGAACACACAGCGCGGGCCGCCCGTCGGGGCAGCCTGGGGTCCTGCAGCGGGCGACTTGAGCGGGATCCAGAGGGAATATCGGCGATGCGATCGGTGGCTTTAGCCGGATTCCGCGACGTCCGTCGCATCTTCAGATGCTGCTGCAGGGATGCGGTAGACAATCGCGATGCACTTCACATTCTGCTCACGCGCGACAGGGGCACCGCCGAGCGGTTTCGCCAGGTGCCGGCTGGGCAGGTTCTGCTCGGCACCGGGTGTCGTCAGGGCATATGTCGCGCGTTGTCGCCGTCACTGGGCATAGCCTTGCCCGGCACGCGGATGCAGTTCAAGCGGAAAAGGTTTGCATGACCAACGGGAGATCCGATGGCAGATGAAACTGGCCAGCATGCAGCGAACCGCAGGACGCTCACTGACACGGAGATCGCATGTTCCCACGCCTGGCCAGTTTCCTCATCCTGGGCCTGTGCAGCAGCGGCGCCTTCGCTGCCGACGCCACCTACCGCCCCAGCTTCCATCCCGACCAGCTGAAGGGCCCGCCTGCCGGGCGCCCGAACGAAGTGCTGGTACTGGGCACCCCCCACTTGTCCGGCCTGCCCAAGTCCTTCCAGCCCGCCTTGCTTGAACCGTTGCTGCAGCGACTGGTCGCCTGGAAGCCCGAGCTGATCGCCACCGAAGACCTGTCAGGCCTGCAGTGCGATTTCATGCGTCGCTACCCGGCACGCTATGCGGAGAGCGTGGCCACCTACTGCTTCGACACCACCGCTGCGCAGGCTGCGACCGGACTGGACGTGCCTACGGCGAACACCCAGGCCGAGCACCTGCTTGCGACCTGGCCGGACGAGCCGACGCCCGCCCAGCGTCGTCGGCTCGCAGCATTGTTCCTGGCAGCGGGTGAACGCGGCTCGGCGCAGGTGCAGTGGCTGCGCCTGCCTGCGTCCGAGCGCAAAGGCGGTGATGGACTGACACCTGCCCTGGTCGAGATCCTCGAAAAAGGCCTGGTTCGCCGCAATGAAACCCACCTGATCGCCGCCGAGGTCGCCGCCCGCCTCGGGCAGGAACGCCTGTGGGCCGTGGACGACCACACGGCCGATTCGCCCACGCCCGCCGAGGATGAAGCGGCGGCCAGCGCGGCCATCACCGGTGCCTGGAACAATACGCACTCGCGCGCGCGGCGGGAGGCCGATGAACGCCTCGTGGCCGATCTGGACAAGCCCGGCGGCGTCATGGCGCTGTATCGGGACTACAACAGCCCGGCGGCGGCGATGGCCGCCTACCAGAGCGACTTCGGCGCGACGCTCGTCGAGCCGTCCTCCAAGGCGTTCGGCCGGATGTACGTCGGTTACTGGGAAACCCGCAACCTGCGCATGGTCGCCAACATCCGCGACGTGCTGAGCCAGCATCCTGGCAGACGCATGCTGGCCATCGTGGGTGCCTCGCACAAGGGCTACTACGAGGCCTACCTCAATCAGATGCATGACGTGCGGCTGGTCAGTGCGGACACGGTATTGCGTTGACGGGAACAGGTGCCGGCCATGCGCCGGCGCTATCCTGCAAGGCCCGATTCGCAGGTGCCGACATGCTGAAAGTGATCGCCGAGGATTTCATCCATCCCGATGCGGTGGACACCGTGCTTCCCCTGTACCGGGAGCTGGTCGCGTGCACGCTGCGCGAGCCGCTCTGCCTCGGCTATGAACTGTTCGTCGACCAGAAGGATCCGGGCCACTTCATCTTCATCGAGCTGTGGCCCGACCGCGCCGCGCTCGACCTGCACTGTGCCAGCGAACACTTCCAGCGCCTGGTGCCACAGATCAATGCCTTCCAGTGTGCGCCGTGCCGGTTCCTGCTGATGGATGCCGTACGGGTGTAGTGCCTGCAGCGGGATGCACATGATCGCTGCGGCCATGCCGCCACAGCAACAGGCAGGCCGCAACCGTGCAGGACAGGCTCAGGACCAGCAGCGCGACTGCACCTTGCTGCAACACGGGCAACAACGCCCTTGCGTGCAGGTCGCCGCGCAGCTGTTCGGCGCGTAGACAGGCGGCCAGCGCCAGGCACCAGCCGATCAGGGCCGGAATGAACTTGCGTACCGCAACCGGGTTCCAGGCATTCATGGAGGTTACCTGCGTGAGTGGAGTGCGCGCAGTATTCGCGCGCGTCCTCTCACAGGCTGAGATCAGTCCTCCGCGGCGTCGGGATCGTCACCCGGAAGCTGGGACAACTCGCCCTGCACCTGCACGTTGTTGCGCCCCATCGCCTTGGCCCGGTAGCACTGGGCATCGGCCGCAGCCACCGCCTGGTCCACGCTCATGCCGCCGGCCAGCGGCGCGATACCGATGCTGGCACCGATCCGCAGCCGGTCCTGGTCCCACGGAATGGACAGCGCGGCCAGGGTGTGCAGCAGCTCGCCCCCGATGCGGGCCGCACGCCGCGGCGTGCAACCGGACAGGATGACCGCGAATTCGTCGCCGCCCAACCGTGCCACCACGTCCGAATCGCGCACGCCATGGCGCAGCACGCTGGCCACCGCCCACAGCACGGCATCGCCGGCCAGATGGCCCCAGGTGTCGTTGACCGGCTTGAAGCGGTCCAGATCGATGTACATCAGCGAGGCAGCCTGGCCGGTGCGCTCCACGCGGGTGATCGCCTGCTGCAGGTGTACCTCGAAACCGCGGCGGTTGCTCAGTTCGGTGAGCGGATCGATCTCGGCCAGGTGGCGGGCTTCGCGCTGGCGTGCCCGCTGCTGGGTGTCGTCGCGCAACACCCACACCGCGCCGCGCACGTGGCCTTCGTCATCGCGCAGCCAGGCGCGGGTCAGGTCCACCGGCACCGTTGCCGTGCCCAGGCGCAGCAGCAGGTCGGCGTGCAGGTCCACCGCGTTGCTCTCCGGGTCCAGCAGCACCGTCACATCCAGTACCGAACCGGGCGCGTACTCGGTGGTCAGCGCCAGCACGTCCTGAACCTTGTGCCCGGCCAGCGACAATGCGCCATCACCGGCCAGGGTGCGCACCGCAGCCGCGTTGGCGTAGTCGATGCGGCCATCAAGGCTGACGCTGAGCACCAGGTCGGCCACCGCATCCAGCGTGATTCGGCTGCGTTGTTCACTCTCGAACAGGCGCTGCTCGCTGCTGCGCTGGGCGGTGATGTCCTGGATCTGCGACACGAAATGCAGCGGTTCGCCATGCTCGTTGCGCACCAGCGACACCGACAGCCGCGCCCAGATGATGCGGCCGTCGCGGTCGAGGTAGCGCTTTTCCAGGTGATAGTGGCTGCGTCGCCCGGCCAACAGGTCCTGTACCAGGGCCAGGTCGGTCTGCAGGTCATCGGGATGGGTCAGGCGCTGGAAATCGACCTGCAGCAGCTCTTCTCGCGGGTAGCCCAGTATCCGGCACAGCGCGTCGTTGACATCCAGCCAGCGTCCTTCCAGCGACACCAGTGCCATGCCCAGTGCGGCGGAGGTGAACGCGCCAGCGAACTTCTCTGCCGAAAGTCGTGCTTCGGCGCGTGCCTGCAGGATCTCGGTAATGTCGATGGCCATGCCGACGTAGCCGATGCGCGTTCCATCGGCACTCTCCATGCGGCTGATCGACAGGCGTACCTGGCGTGACTGGCCATCCTTGCGCAGCAGCGTCCACTGCCGCGAGTAGGTCTGCCCGTCGGCACGCGCGCTCAGCGCCTCGAACACGCCGGGAAGATTGCCATCAGCATCGGCCAGCGGCTGCAACCACGCTTTCAGTTCGGCTGGATCGTGGAAGGCGTCGAGCCGGCGCTGGCCGACCACCTCCGCCGCGCTGTAGCCCAGCAGGCGCTCCGCCCCCGTGTTGAACAGGGTGATGGTGCCATCGGTATCGGTGGCGATCACCGCCACCTCATCGGACGCATCGACCACGGCCTGCAGGCGTTGCCGGGTCTCGGCCGCGTCCTGCCTTGCCTGCTGCAGCTCGGTGACATCGGCATGGGCACCGGCCATCCACAGCGGCTTGCCCTGCCCGTCCCATTCAAAGACCCGGCCACGGTCCTGGATCCAGATCCACTGGCCGTTCCTGTGGCGCATGCGCAGCAGGCAGGCGTAGTTGTCGCTGCGCCCTTCGAAATGGTCGTCCAGCGCTGCATCGGACAGCGCAATGTCATCGGGATGGACCAGCTTCAGGAACGTCTTCTGGCAGATCGGTTCCAGCTCATCCAGGCGATAACCGACAATCTCGGCCCAGCGCGCATTGACCCGCATCTCGCCGGTCTGCACGTTCCATTCCCAGGTACCCGCAGCGGTACCGTCGATGATCATCGCCAGCCGGCGACGCTCTTCAGCCAACGCCTGCAGGCGGCGCTCCAGCAGTCCATTGCCGTGGGTGCCCTGGCCCGGCATCACTCCGGTCCCCTGCCGGCACGGGCAGGCGCCGACCGCAGCGAAGCACTGCGGCCTGCAACGAAGACGGCGGGTCGTGCTGGCGTCATGGTCCTCCCCAGCGACAGCGGGGAGGCCAAACGCCCCCCTCAGGCGCAAGTGTGCGCAATCACGGGGAAAACCGACAAGCCCCCCGCCCCGGATCAACCGTGACGGGGGGCACGATCCTCAGCTGCGCTTGGCCCGGGCAAAGGCTTCGGCCAGGGCATTGTTGGCCGGCGGCGCAGACTGGGCCGGACGGCCGCCAGCGCCCTGGCCGCGGTTCGGTCCACGGTTCTGGCCGCCAGCGTCACGGCGCGGCCCTTGGCCCTGGCCCCGCTCATCGCGCTGGCCCGGGCGGCTGGTGGCCTGGCCCGGGGTATCGTCCAGGCGCCGGGTCAGGGCGATGCGCTTGCGCGCCACGTCCACCTCCAGCACCTTCACCTTGACGATGTCACCGGCCTTGACCACGTCGCGCGGGTCCTTCACGAAGGTATCGGAGAGCGCCGAGATGTGGATCAGGCCGTCCTGGTGCACGCCGATATCGACAAAGGCCCCGAAGGCGGCCACGTTGCTGACCACGCCCTCCAGCACCATGCCCTCGCGCAGGTCCTTGATGTCCTCGACGCCCTCGGCGAAGCGCGCCGCCTTGAACTCCGGGCGCGGGTCGCGGCCCGGCTTTTCCAGTTCCTTCAGGATGTCGCGCACGGTCGGGACGCCAAAGGTGTCGTCGGTGAACTGTTCTGCCTTCAGGCCACGCAGGAAGCTGCCGTCACCGATCAGCGCCTTGATCGGGCGCGCGGTGCTGGCCACGATGCGCTCAACCACCGGATAGGCTTCGGGGTGTACCGCCGAGGCGTCCAGCGGCTGGTCGCCATCGGCGATGCGCAGGAAGCCGGCGCACTGCTCGAAGGTCTTCTCGCCCAGGCGCGCGACCTTCAGCAGGTCCTTGCGGCGCTTGAACGGGCCGTTGTCGTCGCGATGGCGCACGATGTTCTCGGCCACCGTGGCCGACAGGCCGGACACCCGGGACAGCAGCGCGGCCGAGGCGGTGTTGACATACACGCCGACCGCGTTCACGCAGTCCTCCACGCGCGCGTCCAGCGCCCGCGCCAGGCGGTACTGGTCCACGTCGTGCTGGTACTGGCCGACACCGATCGCCTTGGGTTCGATCTTGACCAGTTCGGCCAGCGGGTCCTGCAGGCGACGAGCGATCGATACCGCGCCACGCAGCGACACGTCCAGCCCCGGGAACTCCTTGGCCGCGAACTCGGAGGCCGAGTACACCGAGGCGCCCGCCTCGCTGACCACGACCTTCTGCAGCTTCGGGTTGGCGGCAGCCTTGATCGCTTCGCCGGCCAGCTTGTCGGTTTCGCGGCTGGCGGTGCCATTGCCGATCGCGATCAGCTCCACGTTGTGCTTGGCGCACAGCTGCTTGATCGTCTGCACCGACTGGTCCCACTGGCGACGTGGCTCATGCGGGTAGATGGTGTCGGTGGCGACCAGCTTGCCTGTGGCATCGACCACGGCGATCTTGCAGCCGGTACGGATGCCAGGGTCCAGGCCCAGCACAGTCTTCGGGCCGGCCGGTGCGGCCAGCAGCAGGTCCTTCAGGTTGTCGCCGAACACCGCGATGGCTTCGGCTTCGGCCTTTTCGCGGGCCTGGTTGAACAGGTCCAGCAGAAGATGGGTGTGCAGCTTGGCGCGCCAGGTCAGGCGGCAGGCATCCAGCAGCCAGCGGTCGGCGGCACGCCCCCGGTCGGCGATGCCGGCCTTGCGTGCCACCCGACCCTCGGCGTACTGGTGGCCCGCTTCGGCATCGCTGCCCGGGTCCAGTTCCAGGAACAGGATCTCTTCGCGGCGCGCGCGGAACAGCGCCAGCAACCGGTGCGAGGGAATCTTCGCCAGAGATTCGGCATGTTCGAAATAGTCGCGGTACTTGGCGCCTTCGGTTTCCTTGCCCTCGGCCACGCGGGCACGGATCACGCCGGTCTCGCCCAGCCAGGTGCGCAGCTCGCCAACCAACGCGGCATCTTCGCCCCAGCGCTCCATCAGGATCGCGCGGGCGCCTTCCAGCGCGGCCTTGGTGTCGGCCACACCCTTGTCGGTATCGACGAAGGTGGCCGCGAACGTCTGCGGGTCCTGCGTCGGATCGGCCAGCAGGCCATCGGCCAGCGGCTCCAGACCGGCCTCGCGGGCGATCTGGGCGCGGGTACGGCGCTTGGGCTTGTAAGGCAGGTACAGGTCTTCCAGCCGGCTCTTGGTATCGGCGGCCAGGATGTCATTGCGCAGCTCGTCGCTGAGCTTGCCCTGCTCGCCGATACTGGCCAGCACCGCCGCACGGCGGTCCTCCAGCTCGCGCAGGTAGGTCAGCCGGGTTTCCAGGTTGCGCAGCTGGGTGTCGTCCAGGCCACCGGTCACTTCCTTGCGGTAGCGCGCGATGAACGGAACGCTGGCGCCCTCGTCGAGCAGGCCGACGGCGGCGCGTACCTGGGCGGACTGGGCACCGATCTCGTCGGCGATGGTCTGGGCGATCTGCTGGGCGAGCGCGCTCTGGGCGTTCTTGGCGTCGTGCATTGCTTCAGGTCTGAGCCGCGTTACGGGAAGACCCCATTCTGGCAACCGACGACGGAGCCGGACAAGGCATTGACAGGGGACGAGGTACAGCGGCGTAGCCGGAGTGGACGCCGGCATCCTGGCAAAGAGCGGGCCCGGACTGGCCCGGGGCTGGGATGCCGGCGCGGGCGCGCGATGGTGGGCGCGCCCTGCCGCGTGTTGCGTAGGTCAGCGGTAGTGGCGGGCGGCGCGCTGCATGACGATCTCGTCACGCATGCCTTCCAGGGCCATCAGGCGGACCTTGCCGACACCCTGCAGTTCCATGAACCGCTCCGTGTAGAACTCCGGCCCCAGCGCGGTGTCGGCGCGGGATTTGCTGAAGCCGTAGGGCACCACGCCCTTCTCGCCATCCTTGCTACCACCGACATAAAGAACGATTGCCATGTGATGTATTCCTCCAAATTGCTACTGCGTACTGCACTCGATGAGCGATGCTGCGAGCTCATCGGGAGAGAGCTTACCGCGTCGAACCTGACTGGAACGTCACGAAGGCTAATGACGATCGGTTGCATGCAGATGACTGCGGGATCGCAGCAGAATGCTTACGGATCCTTAACTTCCGGCTAACGAATCCGTGGGGGATTCCCGCCAACGGCGCAGCCCCTCGTGGGTGGTCGTGTAACGCGTTTGATGTGATTGGGCCGGGCGAGGTGGGTGCGCGTGACACGCCGTGAACCCGTCCCTGGGGGCTCGATGGCGCCATCCATGGCACCAACGGTCCCGCGCACCCACCCCGCCCGGCCCCTGACAGTTTTTCGGGCACGTCCAGCCACGGAAAAGAAAAAAGAAGATCAAAAGCAAAAACAGCTTGCCTGGCCGCTTTTTGTAGAGCCGAGCCCACGCTCGGCTGCTTTCCGGCCAGTCCGCGAAGCCGAGCGCAGGCTCGGGCTCTACACGAGCAAGCGCAGCGCGCGACCCGCTTTTGCTGTTCTTTATCTCTTCCGTGGCTGGACGCGCACGGAATCTGTCAGCGGCCGGGTGGGTGGGGGTGGCGGGGTATCCGCGGCATGGGTCGGGCGCATGCGCCCGACGGGTTGGGCAGGACGCCCAACCCCGGTCTTGCCGTGTGCGCAGGACAGCGCACACGTGCAAGCCGCGGCCAAGCCCCCATGGATGGGTTCACGGCGTCCGCGCTGGCCCCACCCACCCGGCCAGCCCCCAGGAAGCAGGCATTCCGCGACCAAGCCACGAGGGGCTGCGCCGTTGGCTGGAAACTACGGCCACCAGCCGTGCCCGAACCGGGCGAAATGATCGGCCGCCCGCTCGAACGGATTGCGCGCACTCACCCCGCCACACAGCAGGTACACCGGCAGGTACAGCGGCCCCAGCACCATGTACTGGTAGACATGCGCACGCTCATGGTCGTCCAGCCGGATCAGCGGCTCCACGCCCCACCCCGCCTGATGCGCGTAGGTCCGGCAGGAAATGCCAAGATCGTGGCCCGTGTGCAGGATCACATTGCCCAAGGTGATCGCCCCACCCGGCCCCCACGGCCAGCGGTCGAACACCAGCGCGCAGTCACGCCGGCTCCAGCGCAATGTCGCGCCGCCGAGCATGCCGGCCAGCCCACCCATCAGGCCGATCAGGGTGTTGGGCAGGGTCCACACCGCGCTCAGCACCTGCAGCGCGCGCAGCCAGATCGGCCAAGGCCGGGAGGCGGTGTTCAATCGGCCTCGTTCGGCATCAGCAGCCACAGGATCAGGTAGACCAGGATGCCGGGGAAAGCCGCCGAGGCCAGCGACAGCAGCACGTAGACCACCCGCAGAAGGGTGGCATTCCAGCCGAACCGATGGGCAATGCCACCCATCACGCCGGCGATCATGCGGTCGTTCAATGAACGCGACAGTGTCTTGGGCGTGGTGTTCATGGCGGCGGCTCCGGGCAACGGACAGGGCAGTCGAGCGTGGCTCGACTCTACACCCTGCCCATGTCTACGGCGTGCGGTGACGCAGCGCCTGCAGGCGCGCACCGAACCAGGTGGCTGCGGTCTGTTCAGGCTGCCCCGGGCACTGGATGCGATAGGGTTTGCCGCTCATGCTGCTCTGGCTGGCGGCGCGCTCGATGAACTGCTCGGCGCTGTCCACCATGTCCTTCTTCAGCAGATAGTCGTACTTGCGCTGCAGATGCGCGCGCGCATCGCCGCCGTCGTACCAGCTGCCATTGCGCTGGAACCGGCACTGGGAGCCGTCCAGGCTGGCGATCAACTGGGCGATCTCCCGCCGTGCATCCGCACTGGGTGCGGCCTGGGCAAGGGGCGCTGCCAGCAGTACCGCAAGAATCAACAAAACCCGGTACGTCATCATCCCTCCAAGTCAGTCGAGCAGGGCTCGACTCTACAGGTCGCGCGCCTTCAGCCAACCATCGATCGTGGCCGGCACTTCGCGCTGCGCGCGCCCGGACACGTAGATGCCGATATGGCCACCGCGGAAGCTGGACTCGGTGTAGTCGTCCGTGCCCAGGCGCCCGCGCATCGCGCGCGAGGCGTCCGGCGGCACCAGATGATCCTGCTCGGCGTAGATGTTCAGCACCGGCAGCGTCACCTGCGACAGGTCCACTGCTTCCTCGCCGATCCTTACCGTGCCCTTCATCAGGCCATTGGCCTGGTAGAACTGCTTGATGAAATCGCGGAACGCCTCGCCCGCCAGGTCCGGCGAATCGAAGATCCACTTCTCCATGCGCAGGAAGTCCTCCAGCGCCGCCTTGTCATCGAGGATGTCGAGCAGGCCGACGTACTTCTGCACGTTCAGGCGGAACGGCTTGAGCATCAGGTAGCTGGCGTTCATCAGGTCGGCCGGGATGTTGCCCAGCGTATCGACCAGCAGGTCCACGTCCACCTGCCGCGCCCAGTGCGAGAGCATGTTGTCGGCGGTCTGGAAATCGACCGGGGTGACCATGGTGATCAGCTTGCCCAGCTTCTGTTGGCGCAACGCTGCGTAGCAGAGTGCGAACACGCCGCCCTGGCAGATGCCGAGCAGGTCGACCGGGCCACCACTGCGCACGCGCAGCGCATCGACCGCTCCGTCGATGTAGCGCAGCAGGTAGTCCTCCAGGGTCTGGAAGCGTTCGGACCGGTCCGGGTAGCCCCAGTCCAGCACGTACACGTCCTGGCCGAGCGCCAGCAGCTTCTGCACCAGCGAACGGTCGGCCTGCAGGTCGACCATGTACGGCCGGTTGACCAGCGCGTAGACGATCAGCAGCGGCGTGCGCCGGGTCGGCGCCTGCTCACCGACGAAGCGATACAGCACCACCTTGCCGTCGCGCCAGACTTCCTCGCGCGCGGTCACGCCATAGTGCACGTCTTCCACCTGCGGCAGCAGCTTCAGCCCTTCCATCAGCTTGCGCTGCATGGCCAGGCTCTCCTGCATCAGGTCATCGGCGTTGAAGCCCAATGGTCCCTTCATCGGTCACGCGCCCGAGCGGAAGCGCGAGGTGCGGCCTTCTTCGCAGATGTCTTCTTTGCAGATGTCTTCTTCGCAGGCGCCTTCTTTGCCGGCGCGGCCTTCTTCGCGGCCTTGCGCGCAGTTGGCTTCACCTTCGCCGGCGCCGGCTGCGCCACCGGATCGACCTCAGCGGTTCCGGCCAGCACAGCCACCTGCGCCTGCAGGCGGCGCAGGCTGCGCTCCAGCTCGGCGATGCGGCGGTGTGCGGCATCCATCTCGCTCCGGGTCGGCAGGCCGATCCGTTCACTCATCTGTTCCACCTCCCGCTGCAGGCCGGCGCGCAGGCGCATCTGCGCGTTGCCCAGCGAGGCGTACACCTGCTGGAACGGTTCGGACATGGCGACCTTGGCGTAGGCCTCCTCGGCAACTTCGATCCACAGGTCGAACATCGCGCGGGCGCTGGTCAGCTGGCTGCCGGGCTGTTCGTGCTCGGCCAGGCGCTGCTCGAACAGCGCAAAGGCTTCGTCCAGTGCCTGCTTGATCTGATCGACATAGGCGCGCGAATGCTGCTGGTATTCCTCCTGCGCACGCAGCAGGGCCTGCCAGCGCGCCTGGTGCTCGCGGCCGGGGCCGAATGCCGGGCTCTGCAGCCACGGGCCCGCCTGCAGCTGGAACTGCTGCAGCCAGGCGGCGAATTCGGGTATCGCGGCGCCGGCGTGCGTGCTGCCACGGGCGCCCTGCAGCATCCACTGGAGCATGCCGTCGCCCTGCCCCTGCACCGCCTCGCGCCAGGCCTGGGCAACATCGGCACTGCTGGCGTCGCGGCCCGCAAACCGTGCGGCGACCTCCTGCATGGTGCCGTACCAGCTGCCCGCCTGTTCGCGGAACCGGCGCACGGCATCTTCCGGCGCGCCCTGCGCCTGCTCGGGCAACAGCTGGCCCCACCAGTCGAACAACCGCTGCCAACTGCCGGGATCGTCACCGGCGGGTGCGCCGGGCGTGCTCGCATGGCGCAGGGCATCGCCCCAGGCGCCGAAATACTGCCGGGCCAGGGTTTCAAAATCGCTGCTGCCGGTGTCGTGGGCCGAGCTGGTCATCGCAGGCCTCCGCAGGGCTGGCTCATGGCTTGGGAATACGCAAGGTCTTGCTGATCATCAGCGACCCGGACAGGGCGAACAACAGCACCATCGGGTGCAGCTGCCACGGGCCGATCTGCCACTGGCCGAACCAGATGTTCTGGCCGATGGCATCGGTGCCGGCGGCAATCGCCAGTACGATCACCAGCACCAGGCTGGTCGGGATCGGGGTGCCCTCGAAATACGTGACCTTGCCCTCGTCGCCGGCGAGCGCCTCGGCAGTGACGTTGTAGCGTGCCAGGCGGCTGACGCCGCAGCAGACGAAGTAGCTCAGCACCAGCCAGTCCCATCCGCCCTGCATGCCGCAGGCATAGGCCAGCGCCGCCGGCGCCACGCCGAAGGAGATCACGTCGGACAGCGAGTCCAGCTCGCGGCCCAGGGTGGAGCTGGACTTGCGCCAGCGCGCGATGCGCCCGTCGAGGGCGTCGAAGATGAAGGCCAGCGGGATCAGCGCCATGCCGAACAGCAGATAGCCGCGCTCGCCGTCCTGCAGGAAGCGCATCGCGGCAAAGACCGCACCGGTGCCGCAGAAAGCATTGGCCAGGGTGAACCAGTCGGCCAGCTGGAATTCGCGCAGCATCGAGAAGTGACGTTTCATGGGGTCTCACGGAGCATCAAGGCCCACAGGTTACCGCGAGCGCCGCCGCTGGCGACAGCGCTGGCGCGGCCGATCCTTCACCGCCCCCTCACCCGTCGTCACCGGCGGTGAATTTTTCGCCACCCATCTTGACAGCCTAGGGGGGTGGCGCCTGTCGGGGCTTATCCACAAAGTTGCCCACGCGTAATCCACACCCCCTGTGGACAACCAGATCTCACCGACTGCGACGGTGGACATTTCCTCATCACTCTTCCGCGGGGTTTCCCTACTTCCCAAGCCGCAGAGTCGGCGCTATGGTCACCGGCGGGCCCGCCGCCGCCGCGTCCGATTCCTGGTGACGGGCGGCGATGATGCCGGATGCTTCCACCTGCCGCTGGCGCAGCGGCCCTGAAGTGGTAGAGCCGGCCGCTGGCCGGCTGCCCCGACCGTTCCGCGTTGCCGGCCAGCGGCCGGCACTACCCAGCCTGCACCCGCCGCCAGCGCTCGAAACAGAACACCTGCATCACCAGCATCGCCAGCAACCCCAGCGGCCACGCCCACCACACGCCGGCCAGCCCGTGCTGCGCCTGCATCCACATCGCCAGTGGCAGCTCCAGCAGCAATACCGCCGCCATGCCCAGCAGCGCTGGCCGCCATACCGTGCCACTGCCGCGCATCACTCCTACCAGCACGGTGCTGCCGCCCAACGCCAGCACGCCCCATGCCACCGTGCGCAACTTCAGCGTCGCCAGTTCACGCGCTTCGGCAGCCACCAGGATCAGGCCGGTCAGCCAGGGCGCAAGCGCCATCACCAGCAGCACCACTGCACTCAGCATCGCCAGTCCAAGCAGCACGCCGGTGCGGGCGATGGCCGGCAGCCGTGCCGTACGCCCTGCACCCATCGCATGCGCCGCGAGGATGGTGGCGGTAATGCCCAGCGACATCGCCGGCAGCTGCACCCAGCTCATCAACTGGTTGACCGCACCGTAGGCGGCCGTGGCCGTGTAGCCGTAGCGGTTGATCCAGCCCAGCAATACGATCTCGGCAATGGCCAGGCTGAGCATCTGCAGCGAAGACGGTACGCCGATGCGCAGCATCGCGCGGATGAGCGCGCCATCGAAACGGATGGCACGCAACTGCTCGCGCCGTGGCGCCAGGGGATGTCCTACCCGATGCCAGCGCCACAGCAACCAGCCCAGGGCCAACAATGAGGCAAACGCCGCCGATACAGCCGCACTGGCCGACCCCAGCCGCGGCAGGCCGGTCCAGCCCAGGATCAGCAGCGGCGTGCACAGCAGGCCGACCACCGTGGCCAGCAGCAGCGCCTGCAGCGGCGTCTTTGCATCGCCCACTGCGCGGCTCACGGCAGTGGCCAGCCACAGCAGGAAGAACACCGGAGCCGCCAGCAACAGCACGCGCGCGTACACGATGGACTCGCCGAGGATCGCTGCCGGCGTGCCCAGTGCCGCCAGCAGCTGTGGCGCGAAACCGCCGCCCAGGGCCATCACCAGCACCGACAACAGCAGGATCAGCGCCACCGCGCTGCCGGCCACCGCGCGCGCCTGTTGCGGGCGGCCCGCGCCCCAGGCCTGGCCGATCAGCACCATCGCGCCCGTGGCCAGGCCCATCACCAGGGCCAGCAGCAGGAAAAAGACCGGGAAGAACGCCGCGGCCGCAGCCACCGCCTGTGTGCCAAGCAGGTGGCCGAGATAGATGTTGTCCAGCGTGCCTGCGGCCAGCTGCAACGCATTGGTCAGCAGCATCGGCAGCAGCAGCGTCAGGTAGGTGCGCCACAGCGGGGGTGCTGCCGGAGGTGTCGGATGTACAGGGGGGCTCATGGGATTCTCTGGGCAAGGCGCCGCCCTGCCCGGCGTTTCCGCCAGCAAAGCAAGCACAGGGGAAGCGGGCCGCGGCCCGCGATCAGATGACGCCGTCGCTCAGCAACGGCGCGATGGCTCAGCCGTCAGCGTCTTCGAACGCCAGCCGCAGGGCGTGGTCGCGCACATCCCTGGGCCAGGAATGCAGCGCCGCTTCCAGGCCCGCGCGGTCATGCGCGAACAGCACCCGAATGGCCTCCTCGAAGCCCGGCAGGTCACCGGCGATGGCCTGCAGGAAGTGATAGGTACGCTCGCTGTGGCGGCGCTGCCGATCCTCGTCGGCACCGGCACGGCTGGCCGCTTCCACCAGCCTGCGCAGCACCACCGAGGCCCCACCCGGCTGTTCGGCCAACCACGCCCAATGCCGCGGCAGCAGCGTCACTTCGCGGGCGACCACGCCCAGCCTGGGGCGGCCACGGCCACGCGGGGTTGCGGGCGCCTCTCCGGCAGTGACGTCGGCACCCGCCTCCACGGCGGAGGGAAACGCTTCGGTCACCCGCGCCAGCAGCTCTGTGTCGCTGCCGCGCGTGTCGAAATCGCGGGTTCGCCCGCTGGCGTTGTCGAACACCAGCAGCGGACCGGCTGCGTTGTCGGCACGCAGCTGTTTCAACGCCAGCGCTGCCACTTCCGGGGTACCGGAAGCGACCAGGCGATGGCCGTCGAAACAGCTGAAGGGAGGAAGTCGGGACACAGGCATGGCAATGGCATCAGAGGCGATGCGCGAATATTGCCCGGGTAATTTCACC
Source organism: Stenotrophomonas maltophilia D457 (assembly GCF_000284595.1). Taxonomy (GTDB): domain Bacteria; phylum Pseudomonadota; class Gammaproteobacteria; order Xanthomonadales; family Xanthomonadaceae; genus Stenotrophomonas; species Stenotrophomonas muris. The sequence continues at coordinate 2,905,592 of NC_017671.1, forward strand.
GAGTCAATATTATCCGGGTATTAATTTGCCAGAAGAGCGTGCCAACCAAGGTTGGCACCCACCCGATTCGTCACCTCACAGCCGGCTGTAGGACCAGCTGACCATGCGGCCGTCCTTGTACGGCATCACGCCGTGGAACGGGCGCGGGTCGGCGTCGAACACCAGCGGCAGGAAGTTGCGGTCGCCCTCCCACATCGGCAGCGTGTCCAGCTTGTCCAGGTCCACCCACTCCAGCGTGCCTTCATGGTTGCCGCCGTGCGGGGTGCCTTCGAAAGTATCGATGACGAACACGAAGCCCAGCCAGTCTTCACCGTGCTTGCCGAAGCCCGGCCAGCTGAGGGTGCCGCGCAGGCGCATGCCGGTGCAGTCGATGCCGGCTTCCTCGGCGATCTCGCGACGCATGCTGGCTGCCACGTCCTCGTCCGCTTCGATCTTGCCGCCCAGCCCGTTGTACTTGCCCAGGTGGTGGTCACCCGGACGGGTGTTGCGATGGATCATCAGCACCTGGCGACGATCAGGCGACAGCACGTAGCCCAGGGTGGCGACGATCGGGGTGTACGGCATGGGCGGCATCCAGCGGCAGGTCAGCAGGATTATGGCCGATCAGCGCACCAGCGACAGGCGGCGCTCGGCGGGTGTGCCTGCGCCATCGGGATCGCGGCGCAGGGTGGCCACGCCGTGACCGCGCTCAGCCAGGTATTCCAGCCACTTGCCGAGGAAGGTGTTCATCCGCATGCGGTGGCTGATCAGCTCGGCCGGCGGCGGGTACAGGCCCATCGTGTCCTGCCAGCGGCGGCCGACGTAGCAATGGGTGGTCTCGGCCTGGCGTGCGTCACGGTAAAGGCGCACATACGCCGAGGGATCCGGCTCACCGGTGACCGGGTCGGCCAGGTCGTAGGTCAGGCGCAGTTCCACCGTGTAGCGGTGGCACTCGATCACGTCCAGGCGTACGTCCAGGCCGTCGCCGATCGAGGAAATGTAGCTGCCCGCCACCAATCCGGCCGGTTCGAACAGGCGCACCAGATGGCGGTAGTTCTCCGCGTACAGGCCCATGAGCCAGCTCAACCGGCTCAGGCGGGGAATACGTTCGGTGCGGGGCGAGGCTTGGGCCATGGGTCGATCCTACACGTTGGTGCTTCAACGTGGGGGCGCCTCAAGCCACAGCCAACCCGACAACGACGATCCCCGTGTAGAGCCGAGCCCATGCTCTGTTCGGGAAGAACCCGGCGGCCCAGCCGAGCGTGGGCTCGGCTCTACAGGGCGAAGTGCAGCGCGCCGGAAAGGCTCAATACAGCTCGCGCTGCAGCCCCAGCGTGGCCAGCACCTTGCTGGAAATCTCCTCGATCGAGGTATGCGTGGTGCTCAGGGTCGGGATCCGCTCCATGCGGAACATGGTCTCGGCCGCAGCCACCTCGCGCTTGCAGGTCTCCAGGTTGGCGTAGCGCGAGTTCGGACGGCGCTCCTGGCGGATCTGCTGCAGCCGGTCCGGATCGATGGTCAGGCCGAACAGCTTGCGCCGGTAATTGCGCAGTCGCGGCGGCAGGCGATCGCTTTCCAGGTCTTCGTCGGTCAGCGGGTAGTTGGCCGCGCGTACCCCGTAATGCAGGGCCAGGTAGATGCAGGTCGGCGTCTTGCCCGCGCGCGACACCGCCACCAGGATCACGTCGGCATCGTCGTAGTTCACCGCGATGCCGTCGTCATGGGTCAGGGCGAAGTTCATCGCGTTGATGCGACGGTGGTAGGTATCGAAATCGACCATGCCGTGGGCCTGGCCGACCCGGGCCAGGCGCGGGCTGGCCAGTTCACGCTCCAGCGGCTCGATGAACGGCGCGAACACATCCAGCATCAGCGCCCCGCTGTCGGCCAGGATCAGGCTCAGGCTCTGGTCCACGCAGGAGTTCACCACGATCGGCCGGACTTGGTAGCGCTCCCCTGCTGCCTGGATCCGGGCACAGGCTTCACGCGCTTTTTCGGGGTCGTCGACAAACGACATGCGGTCGGTAATGAAGCTGAACCCGGAGAACTGGGTCAGCAGGCTATGCCCAATGGTTTCAGCGGTGATACCGGTTCCATCGGAAACGTAGAACACCGGACGGATGGTCGACATGCGCGCTTTTACCCCCTACGAAGCTTAAAAAGGCCGCCAGCACAAGCTTGTGCCGACGGTGCTCTGCCCGGCATCATATCGGCTTCTTCCTACGGACGCGGCCACTCAGCCCGCCTCGGGCGATGGCCAAACGGAGCATCGCGCTTGAACGAGAACATCCTGTGGTTGCACGAACTGCGTCTGGCCGATCTGGCCCGCGTAGGCGGCAAGAATTCGTCGCTGGGCGAGATGATCGGCAACCTGGCCGGTCTGGGCGTTTCGGTGCCGGGCGGTTATGCCACCACCGCTGAAGCCTTCAAGGACTTCATTGCGCACAACGATCTGTCCAAGCGCATCTTCGACAGGCTGGCCACGCTGGACGTCGAGGACGTCAACGCGCTGACCGCCGCCGGCAAGGAAATCCGCAGTTGGGTGATCGATGCGCCGCTGCAGCCGCAGCTGGACCAGGACATCCGCACCGCTTACGCCAAGCTGAGCGCCGACAACGGCGGCGGCGACGTGGCCGTGGCCGTGCGTTCCTCGGCCACCGCCGAGGATCTGCCGGATGCCTCCTTCGCCGGCCAGCAGGAAACCTTCCTCAACGTCACCGGTGCCGACGACGTCGTGCACAAGGTCAAGGAAGTGTTCGCCTCGCTGTACAACGACCGCGCCATCGCCTACCGCGTGCACCACGGCTTCAAGCATGAGGATGTGTTCCTGTCCGCCGGCGTGCAGCTGATGGTGCGTTCGGGCGTCGGTTCGTCCGGCGTGCTGTTCACCCTGGACACCGAGTCCGGCTTCCGCGACGTGGTGTTCGTCACCTCTTCGTTCGGCCTGGGCGAAATGGTCGTGCAGGGCGCGGTCAATCCCGACGAGTACTACGTCTACAAGCCCACCCTGCAGGCCGGCAAGCCGGCGATCCTGCGCCGCTCGCTCGGCAGCAAGGCGATCCGCATGGTGTACTCGGATGTTCCGGGTGAGCGCGTCAGGATCGAGGACACCCCGGCCGAGCTGCGCAACACCTTCTCGATCAGCGACGAGGACGTGCAGGAACTGTCCAAGCAGGCGCTGGTCATCGAAAAGCACTACGGCCGCCCGATGGACATCGAGTGGGCCAAGGACGGCGTCAGCGGCAAGCTGTTCATCGTGCAGGCGCGCCCGGAAACGGTGAAGTCGCGCAGCCACGCCACCCAGATCGAGCGCTTCGCGCTGACCGAGAAGGGCGGCAACGTGCTGGCCGAAGGCCGCGCCGTCGGCGCCAAGATCGGCTCGGGCGTGGCCCGCGTGGTGAAGACGCTGGACGACATGAACCGCGTGCAGCCGGGCGACGTACTGATCGCCGACATGACCGATCCCGACTGGGAACCGGTGATGAAGCGCGCTTCGGCCATCGTCACCAACCGTGGCGGCCGTACCTGCCACGCCGCGATCATCGCGCGCGAGCTGGGCGTGCCGGCCGTGGTCGGTTCGGGCAACGCCACCAAGGTGATCGAAGATGGCCAGCTGGTCACCGTCAGCTGCGCTGAAGGTGATACCGGCTTCATCTACGAAGGAAAGCTCGGCTTCGAGCGCACCACCACCGATCTGGGCAACATGCCGCCGGCACCGCTGAAGATCATGATGAACGTGGCCAACCCGGAACGTGCCTTCGACTTCGGCCAGCTGCCGAACGCCGGCATCGGCCTGGCCCGCCTGGAAATGATCATCGCCAGCCACATCGGCATCCACCCGAACGCGCTGCTGGAATACGACCGCCAGGATGCGGCGACCAAGAAGAAGATCGACGAGAAGATCGCCGGCTACGGCGATCCGGTCAGCTTCTACGTGGACCGCCTGGCCGAAGGCATCGCCACGCTCACCGCCTCGGTTGCACCGAACCCGGTGATCGTGCGCCTGTCGGATTTCAAGTCCAACGAGTACGCCAACCTGATCGGCGGCAGCAACTACGAGCCGCACGAAGAAAACCCGATGATCGGCTTCCGCGGCGCCAGCCGTTACGTCGACCCGAGCTTCTCGGCCGCCTTCGCGCTGGAGTGCAAGGCCGTGCTGCGCGTGCGCAACGAAATGGGCCTGGACAACCTGTGGGTCATGATTCCGTTCGTGCGCACCCTGGAGGAAGGCCGCAAGGTCGTCGAGGTGCTGGAACAGAACGGCCTGAAGCAGGGCGAGAACGGCCTGAAGATCATCATGATGTGCGAAGTGCCGTCCAACGCACTGCTCGCCGACGAGTTCCTGGAGATCTTCGACGGTTTCTCGATCGGCTCCAACGACCTGACCCAGCTCAGCCTGGGCCTGGACCGCGACTCGTCGATCGTCGCGCACCTGTTCGACGAACGGAACCCGGCAGTGAAGAAGCTGCTGTCGATGGCGATCAAGGCCGCACGCGCCAAGGGCAAGTACGTCGGCATCTGCGGCCAGGGCCCGTCCGATCACCCGGATCTGGCCGAATGGCTGATGCAGGAAGGCATCGAGTCGGTGTCGCTGAACCCGGACACCGTGGTCGATACCTGGCTGCGCCTGGCCAAGCTGAAGGCCAACGGCTGATGCCGTAATGGGCTGACGTCGCTTTCATCGACGTCCGCACATACTGCTGCCGCACGCAAGCCCCGCCTCTGCGGGGCTTGCTGTTTCTGGCGTCCGTGCACGCCACGCGCACCTCGCGCCTGTCCCTCAGCAGCAAAGGAACTCCCGCATGATCGCCGCCGCCCGACCCGCCCCCGCCGCAACGCCCTGGTTCCACTCGCTCGACTTGGAGCGCCTGCTGGAAACCTACGGCGTACCGTTGCTGGCCGCGATCGTGGTGCTGCTGGTCGGCCTGTGGGTGGCACGACGCCTGTCCAACGCGATGCCGCGCGCTACGGCTCGCATGGGTGTGGACCCGATGCTGGGCAGCTTCCTGCGCAACGTGGTGTATGCCGCATCGCTTGTGATCGTGGTGGTGCTGGCGATCGGCACGCTGGGCGTGCAGATCACCCCGTTGCTGGCCGTGCTCGGTACCGCTGGCCTGGCCGTCGGCCTGGCATTGAAGGATTCGCTGTCCAACATCGCCTCGGGCGTGATGCTGGTGACGCTGCGACCGTTCCGTGTGGGCGATGTGGTCACCGTGGCCGGACAGACCGGCACGGTGCGCGAAGTGCGCATCTTCCAGACCGTCATCACCGGTGCCGACAACCAGCACACCACCATTCCGAACACGCTGATCACTGCCGCACCGATCATCAACCTCACCGCCGAACCGACGCGCCGCGTCGAACTGGTGATCGGCATCGGCTATGAAGACAACATCCAGCTGGCGCGCGATACCGCGCTGGCGTTGATGAAGGCCGACCCACGCGTGCTGCAGACACCGGCACCGGACGTGGTGGTGTATGAGCTGGGCGCGCACGCCATCAACCTCGGCATCCGCTGCTACGTGAAGTCGGCCGACTGGTTCGGTACCAAGGTCACGCTGCTGGAGCAGCTGAAGCTGGGCTTTGACAAGGCGGGCATCAACATCCCGTACCCGCAGCAGGACATGCACCTGTACCTGCACGGCAAGGATGGCGGGGTGATAGAGGCTGACGCGCTGGTGCGCGACAAGCCCTGATCCATGCCGGTAGTGCCGACCAACGGTCGGCACCCACCCATCGGCGATACGACATTGGAATGCCGGCCAGCGGCCGGCACTACCCCTCGCCCACTGGTAGTGCCGGCCGCTGGCCGGCAGCGTCCAGGATCAGGCCGCGACGCTCTCTTCCAGCGTCGGATAATCGGTGAAGCCCGCCGCGCCACCGCCAAAGAATGTCGCACGATCCGGCGGATTCAGCGCCGCACCGGTACGCAGTCGCTCCGGCAGGTCCGGGTTGGCGATGAACGGCCGGCCGAAGCCGATCAGGTCAGCCCAGCCTTCAGCCAGTGCCTGCTCGGCGCGTTCGGCGGTGTACTTGCCGGCGTAGATCAGCGTACCCGGGTAGACCATGCGCAGCGCCTGCTTGAACGCCACCGGCATCAACGGTGCATCGTCCCAGTCGGCTTCGGCGATGTGCAGGTAGCCCACGCCCAGCTCACCCAGCAGGTGCGCCGCGGCCAGATAGGTCGCCTGTGGCGTATCGTCCACCGCGCCCTGCAACGTCGTCAGCGGCGCCAGACGGACACCGACGCGGTCACCACCGGCTACGGCCGTCACCGCCTGCACGACCTCGCGCAGGAACCGCAGCCGGTTCTGCAACGCGCCGCCATAGCCGTCGGTGCGCCGGTTGGCCTGCGAGTCGATGAACTGGTTGATCAGGTAGCCATTGGCCCCGTGCAGCTCCACGCCATCGAAGCCGGCGGCCAGTGCATTGCGGGTGGCCTGTGCATAGTCGGCGACGATGCCCGGAATCTCGTCTTCGCGCAGCGCGCGCGGCATCGAGTGCTGGATCATCTCGCCCACGCCCGCTTCCGGGCCAGCGCCTGCAGGGTCGACAAACACCTTCACGCCTTCGGCCAGCAGCGCCGACGACGACACCGGGGCGGCACCACCCGGCTGCAGGGCCACATGCGAGACCCGGCCCACATGCCACAGCTGGGCGTAGATGCGGCCGCCAGCGGCGTGCACCGCATCGGTCACCCGGCGCCAGCCCTGCACCTGTTCCGGGCTGTGGATGCCCGGGGTCCAGGCATAGCCCTGGCCCTGCGGGCTGATCTGGGTGCCTTCGCTGACGATCAGGCCAGCACTGGCGCGTTGGGCGTAGTAGGCGGCCATGTCCGCGGTGGCGACGTTGCCGTCGGCGGCACGCGAGCGGGTCATCGGCGGCATCACGATGCGGTTGGGCAGGGTCAAGGCGCCCAGGCGGTGGGGAGTGAACAACATGGCGGCGATCTCTTGCGGGGGGGACTGCCGCAAAGGATGGGGATGCCAGCTGCCAGGCAACAGGCATGTACTGGCAAAACAATTGTTCCCCCAAGGCAAGGATGACCGGCCGGGGGGCAGAGCCCCTTCCTGCGGAACGGGATCCGACCCCGCGCGCAACCGGGGTCGGATCCCTTTGCAACGCAAAGGGCTCCGACCCCGAAGCCGGTTACAGCGTGGGCTCGATCAGCACGCCGCCATGCGCCACGCGGTCATAGCAGGTGCGCACCACATCTTCCCCGTACTTCAGCTCGAGACGGCGCACGATGAAGTGGCCGCGCGCCATGTCCTGGTAGTAGTCGGTGAACATGGTATTCAGTGTTGCACCCGCGGCCGCACCAACGATCGGCACCGCCTGTGCGGCAAATTTCTCGGTAACCACTACGCCGAAGCGCGCCGCCACCTTCTCCACCATCTTCGCCAGCAGCTTGCCAGCTTCCTTTGGCGCCACGCCCAGGGTCAGGTCGCGGCCGGTCACCACGCGCCCGGCCAGCTCGGCCGACAGGTGGCGCATCACATCCGTGGTGAAGCCGCGGGCCAGGTAGTAGCCGGTCTCGCTGGCATCATCGCGCGGCGAGTTGCCGCCCAACGCGAACACCTCCAGGCACGCCTGGCGGGTGCTGAACTCGGACAGGTCGAAGCCCTCGCTGCGGGCCACGTCAGCCACCGCACGCATCATGATGGTGGTCGACACCGGCAGCTCGATGAACAAGGCCGCGAAGCCGAAGGCCCCACCGACCGCGCCCGAGGTGGCCGCCGCCAGTTTGTGCCAGCGGGTGGACGCCCCCTTGCCGGGGGTGTTGTCCATGCTCCACAGCGCGGCCTGCGCCGATTTGCTCAGCGCCGCCTGCACAGCGCCGTGGATGCGGTTGGAGACCGAGCTGGGCAGCGCCTTCACCGCGAACTCCAGCGGCGTGCCGACCAGGTTGGCCATGCGCGCGGTCAGGGTCGGCGCTTCCAGCAGGGCCACCGCGCGCTGCAGGTCGGACCAGTCGCGGGCGTCATGGGCGATGTCGCGGGGGAGCAGGATCGGCTCGTTCATGGCGCCGATCTTAGCGCCAGGAAGTTGAACGGTTCGTCGCGGGGTACGACAGAGGGGGCAGAGCCCTTTCCGCAGGAAAGGGATCCGACCCCGGCGCCTTGCCGGCCAGCGGCCGGCACTACCCGTTGGCGCGTCATCCGATAGCGCCGGGCCATGCCCGGCGTCGTTGTTCAGGCAACCGGCAGCCCCGACAGCGCGCCCATGAACTGGCGGTAGTGGCGCAGCTCAGCGATCGAATCGTGCACGTCGCTCAGCGCAGTGTGGTTGCTGTTCTTGCCGACGCCGGCGGCCACGCTCGGCGCCCAACGCTTGGCCAGTTCCTTCACCGTGGACACGTCCAGGTTGCGGTAGTGGAAGTACTTCTCCAGTCGCGGCATCTGGCGGTGCAGGAAGCGGCGATCCTGGCAGATCGAGTTGCCGCACATCGGCGACAGGCCGGCCGGGATCCACTGCGCCAGGAAGTTCACCGTCTGCGCCTCGGCCTGGCCCAGGGTGGTGGTGCTGTCCACCACGCGCTGCCACAGGCCCGAGCGGCGGTGCTGGTTGCGGTTCCACTCGTCCATCGCTTCCAGCGTTTCCAGCGGGTGGTGGATGGCGAATTCCGGCCCTTCGGCCAGCACGTTGAGCTGGGCATCGGTGACCACGGTGGCGATCTCGATGATCGAATCGTTGTCGGTATCCAACCCGGTCATTTCCAGGTCGATCCAGATCAGTCGCTCGTTGGCCGCGCCGTTGTCCGCCATGTGTCGCCTCGTTGCTGGGCAGGCGCGCGGCCTGCCGGTGATGGAAAGAGGCGCCCATCATACCGGTTCGCCCCCTCAGGCCTCGCCGGCATGGTCTTCCAGCAGCAGCGGCGGCTTGCCACGCTTGGCACGGAAATAGTTGGTCAGGCGCATGCTGGCCTCCTTGGCCAGCACCCCACCGTGGATCTCCACCCGGTGGTTGTGGCGGGCATCGCCCAGCAGGTCGAACACGCTGCCGCAGGCGCCGGTCTTGGGGTCGCTGGCGCCGTAGACCAGGCGGGCAACGCGTGCATGCACGATGGCCATCGCGCACATCGCGCACGGTTCCAGGGTCACGTACAGGGTGCTGCCGAGCAGCCGATGATTGGCCAGCCGCGTGCCACCGGCCCGCATGGCCACGATCTCAGCATGCGCACTGGGATCGTGCGAAGCGATGTTGAGGTTCCAGCCCTCGCCCAGCAGCTGGCCATCGGCGCCCACCAGTACCGCACCAACGGGGATCTCGTCGTACTCGCGCTGCGCACGCTCGGCCAGCGCCAGCGCATGGCGCATCCAGTGTTCATCGGCGTCGTGCACCGGTACACCCAGGGCGTCGGTCATGGCGGTTCTCGCGTGTCTGCAGGGCCAGGATGGCCGCCGGGGCCGCATTGTACGCCCGCGGCCGTGCAGGCGCCGCTAACGCGTGTCGAAGCGCTCGCGGGCAGCGTCCAGCGCCGGGAAATTGTGCTCGGCCCAACGGTCCAGGGCGGACAGCGTGTCAACCAGTCCACGTGCGACCTCGGTCAGCCGGTATTCCACATGCAGTGGCTTGCTGCCCAGATCACACCGCTCGACCAGGCCGTTGCGCTCCAGCTGCCGCAGGGTCTGGGTCAACACCTTCTGCGAGATCCCTTCGATCTTCCTCAGCAGCGCGCCATTGCGTTGCGGGCCCTGCGCCAGCGCCGGCAACAGCAGCATCACCCACTTGCCGGAGATCAGCGCCAGCGCATCGCGTGCCGAGCAATCGGCGGCATGGACATCGCCCGGGATAGGCCATGGTTACCTCAAGGTGCGTAATTGCCGGGGCATACCGGCGCCGCGAGGATGGTCGCACACTCCTCGAACACCTCGCCCCATGCGCGCCCTGATCCTGCTTGCCCATCCCGAACCCCGCTCCTTCAACGCCCACCTGGCCGCGCAGGCCGCGGAGCAGCTGCGGCATGACGCGCTGCAGGTGGACGTGGTCGACCTGTATGCAGAGGGCTTCGATCCGCTGGAAGCGGCCCACCATCATTCAAGTCGCCTGCAGCCCGGCCGTTTCGATGCCCAGCGCGAACAACGCCACGGCGCCGAACAGGGTCGGCTGCCCGCCGATGTGCAGCGCCATCTGCAGCTGCTGCAGGCCGCGGATCTGGTCATCCTGCAGTTCCCGCTGTGGTGGTTCGCGCCGCCGGCAATCCTCAAGGGCTGGCTGGATCGCGCGCTGGTTTACGGGCCGATGTACAACAGCCGCCTGCGCCACGAGCACGGCGCCATGCGCGGCAAGCGTGCGTTGCTGAGCGTCACCACCGGCTCATCGGCACGGGCCTGCGCCGTCGACGGCCGCGAGGGAGATACCCGGTTGTTGCTGTGGCCCTTGATGTACAGCCTGCGCTACGTCGGCTTCGACGTGCTGGAGCCGCATCTGGTGCATGGCGTGCGTTCCGGGCTGGCAGCGGAGCGCGTGCAGGCACACGACGAGGCATTGGCTGCAGCAACCCACTACTACCGCGAACGCCTGGCGCAATGGCCGCGGTGGCCCACCGTGCCCTTCAACGACAGCGGCGATTTCGAGGATGGCGTGGTGCTGCGCGCGGAGGCCACTGCCTACAGCCCCTTCATCCGCCATCGCAACACCGGATGAATCCACGCCTGCGCGCTGGGTCGGGACGCGCCATACTACGCGCTCTTTGCAAGCACCTTGGTGAACCCATGACCACCCTCCGTCCCTCGCGCGCCGACGACGGCGCCGCCCTCGTCGACCTCTGGCGCCGCGCCGTCGACGCCACCCACAACTTCCTCAGCGCCGACGACCGCCAGGCCATCGATGGCGAAGTCGCCGGCTTCCTGCCGCAGGCTCCGATGACCGTGGCCGTCGACGCTCAGGACCGCCCCCTTGGCTTCATGCTGATCGACGGCACGCACATGGAAGCGCTGTTCATCGATCCGGACGTACGCGGCACCGGTATCGGCCGGCAGTTGCTGCAGCACGCGCTGGCCCTGCATCCGCAGCTGAGTACCGACGTCAACGAACAGAACGCGCAGGCCGTCGGCTTCTACCAGCGCATGGGCTTCGTCGAAACCGGACGTTCACCGCTGGATTCGCAGGGCCGCCCGTATCCCCTGATCCATCTCCGGTACAACGGCTGACATTCGACGGATGTTCGAGGCCCGCCCCGATCATCAGGCCGTGGCCTCGAATGCCGGCGAGTACTGCACCTCTCCCTGCGCCATCGGTGGCCGCAGGCACAGCGCCTGGAAGTACTCTGGCGGCACACCCGGCAGCACCAGGCCCGGCTCGGCGCGGAATCCGAATCGACCGTAATAGGCGGGCTCCCCCAGCAATACACAGCCCTGCGCGTTCTGCTCACGCAACGCGCCGAGCGCCGCGTGCATCAGCGCCGCACCGATGCCCTGCCCCTGCCAGTCCGGCAGCACCGAGATTGGCCCGAGGCCGAACCAGCCGGTGCTGCCATCGCTGATCGTCACCGGCGACAGCGCGATGTGCCCGACGACCTGTCCGTCCTTCTCGGCGACCAGCGAAAGACTCAGCTCTCCACGCGAACGCAGCGCATCCACAATGAACTGCTCGGTGTGGCTGCTGTGCGGGGCTTCGCGGAAGGCCGCCTCGGTGAGTGCATGGATGACCGCGTGGTCTTCGCGGGTTTCAGGGCGGATCGTGCAGTTCAAGGACAACACCTTTGATGAAGTGATGGACATGTGAATGATCGATTCCGGTCACGGATTCAGCTGCGAACCTGCGTCGGCGTCAGAGCCAACGCGACGATCGGATGCCCTGTGCGGCAAGCGATCTGCCGGCGGCGCGCCCCGGGAGCGTCAAAAATCCGTCTCCAAGGGTGGCACAGGGCTCCCGGCACGTTCCATAATCGAGAAACCTGCCACCCAGGAAGGATAGACGGACATGGACGCACGATGCAGGATCGGGCCATGGGTGTAGCGCACCTCGCACACAGGGGACGGCCGCTGCTGGCAGTGCTCGCCCTCGTCCTGCTGGCGGCATGCTCGCCCTACGCCGATGCAGAGCGCGACGTCGCCGCGGGTGGACGCGGCCTGGCCAAACTCAACCCGGCGCCGAAGCAGGCCTATGAACTGGTGCTGACAGTGAAGGATGCACCGGGCCCGTTCGCGGTTGTTGAGGGCGTGGCCCAGTATGACGTGAGCAACTACGGAGACTGCGGGAGGGTCATCTGGTCCACCGGCACGGCCAGCCGCATCACCAGCCAGGAACCGGTGGAACTGCGCAGGACGGGCGAGAACGAATACCGCGGTACGTTCTACCTCGACCGCATGCAGGACCAGGACTATTACGATCGCGGTACGTGCCACTGGACGCTGACCGGCGTTGGCGCGATGTTGCGTGCCACGACCGGCGAAGCTGATACGCGATTCCTGACGTTCATCGACAAGAAGCGCATGGACGCGGGATCGCCGTTGACTCTCTACTATCCGAAGACTGCTTATCCCCGCGCCGAGCTCGCTGCCAACTTCCCTGCCAGCGGCAAAGAAGATCCGTCGGCCTACAAGGAGGAACTGCGCGACGCGCTGTTCTCGACCACAACCACTGTGCGGACGCTCGCGCCATGAGCTGCCAGCGCCACATTTCCCCCTACACACCAGGAGGCCGACATTGCGCCACAAGATGATTCCGTGCCTTGCTCTGCTTCTGTTGACCGCCTGCCATCCGGAGACCGCCATGAACCAGGAACGTGCCGCTGCTGAAGCCGATGTCGCCCAGGGTGGGCGCGGCCTCGCCAAGCTCAACCCCAGCCCGCGCAAGGCCTATGAACTGGTGCTGCGCCTGAAGGACGCCCCGGGCGATTTCGCGGTGGTCGAAGGTGTCGCGCAGTACGACGTCACCAACGAAGACCAGTGTGGCTATATCGAGCCGGCCACCGGCACGGCTGCACGGATTACCAGCCAGGAACCGGTGGAACTGCGCAAGGTCGCTGATGGCGAGTACCGGGGCACTGTATACATCGACCGCATGCTGGATGAGGATTACTACGGTCGCGGTGTCTGCAAGTGGGAGTTCACCGGTGCAGGCGCGATGCTGAAGGCGACGGGGGCCGAGGGCGAGACGCGTTTCCTTTCATTTATTGAAGCAGCGCCATTCGTGAAAGGCGAGACCGAGACTCGCCACTATCCTCGTTCGGACTATCCGCGCGTGAACGAGATTCCTGACTACGGCGCAAGCGGCCAAGAAGACCCCACCAAGTTCCGCCCTGAGCTGCAGAATTCGCTGTTCTCGGCTTCACTTGAAGCCAATGAGGTCCGCCAATGAGCCTCAGCAGCCAAGACTATGCGGGTATTTCCGACGACGTGTACAAGGACCGTGCGGTCGGTCGACGCGCTCCCGGCAAGGAAGAGCTCGTAGCGATCAACGGGCATGAGTACAAGATCCTCGAGCACGTTGATAATCGATTGAACGGTTATCAGGGAACGATCTACCAGCGAGTCGACACCAATGAAATTGTCGTCGCACATCGCGGCACCGAACAGATCGCCCGCGATGCGATCCTGACCGATGGTGGCATGGTTGTCGCCCGCACCAACGTCCAGGCACCGGACGCCATCGCGCTGACCCAACGCGCCCTGGCCTACGCCAAGAAGGAGGGGCAGGATCTCGGACAGCGCCCACCCGAAGTCACCGTCACCGGCCACTCTCTCGGTGGCGCGCTGGCCCAGATCACCTCGCACCATTTCAATGTCAAGGGCGAGACCTTCAACGCCTATGGCGCGGTCAGCCTCAGCTACCGCATCCCGGAAGGCGGCAACACCATGATCAACCATGTCATGGCCTCCGATCCGGTCAGCTCTGCCTCGCCGCACTTCGGCCAGGTGCGCATCTACGCCAAGCCGGATGAGATCAAGACACTCGCCGCAAACGGCTTCAGCAATCACTCGTTGCGCGCCCTTATCCCGGACAGCCCGCTCGTCGCAGCAGGCAGCTCGTTCGGTGCGCACAAGCTGGGCAACTTCCTCGGTGACGGCTCGGTGCTGCAACACCCGGAAACGCAGAAGCTGGCAAAAGACAACGCCAGGATGATCGAGGAGTACCGCGACGACGTTGAATCACTGCGCCGTGGTGTCACCCGCGCGGCGCGCGGCATTCCGGGCGGCGCCGTCGATCTGTACGACCATATCCGCGGCCCGCTGCAGCCCGGTGAGCCGGCACGCCGCGAAGCGGAGAAGAACGGCCATCACACCAGCATGCTGCGCATGGACGACGCCAACCATGTGGGCAACCCACTGTTCAACGACGCGATCCGTGGCGTGCACGCGCAGGACGTCCGCGTCGGCCGGGTACCAGACGTAATGAGCACGCAACTGGCCGGCAGCCTGGCCGCCGAAATGCATGCGGCGGGCGGCAAGCGCATCGACGAGGTGGTCATGAATGCCGATGCCTCGCGCAGCTTCGCCGTGCAGGGCCAGGGCGGTGACCCGGCCCACCTTCGTGTGTCAGTGGATACGGCGGTGGCGATGAACACACCGCTGGAACAGAGCAGCCAGCGCATCGACCAGCAGGCCGCAGGTCAGCGCCTTGCACTGGAGCGCGACCAGCAGCTGGAACAGCAGCAGAACCAGACCCGCAGCCTGCAGGCCTGATGGACAGCACGGGAGCCGGTCTTTCCGGCTCCCGTTGTACATCGGCACTCTGGTTCAGGGGCTGGAGGCCGCCACCGGCAGCGATGCTCCGGCCGTCACGAACAGATCCGGCCCGGAATCCGGGAATCCACCACAGGCGCGATCGCCAGGTGCTACCGGATCACAGGGCCACTGCGCCCGCGCAACCTTCTCGCGCAGCTCGAAGCGATCACCGGTCCAGACCACGAACGCGATGTGCTCACGGTTCCAGTCACCGTAGGCGCGCGGACCACCCTTCTGCGCCGACTCCGGATACTGCACGAACCAGCGCATGGCCGGGCCGTACTGCAACTTGCTATGGTCCAGGCTGATCCGTCCCTCACGCGACAGCTGCCGCGCACGATCCGCTTCCGTCTGCTGCGGCATGACAGGCATGGCATCGGCGGTCACATCCCTCGGCGCCGCGTCCCCGCGGACCTGGTACACACGCTGGCCCACATAGGCCTCGCGGCAATCACCCGCTGGCACGCGGACCGGCTCCGCGCCGTACTCATCACGGTTGGCGACCTGGTCGCTGCAGGTGAACGGCGCCGACACCAGGTAGAACGTGCTGTCGGCGTCGCGCCCTTCCAACGAGCGCACCCAGATGTCGCCCATCCGCACGATGAAGTCCGGGCGCTGGCCGTAGCCCGGCACCGCCTTGAACCAGGCCTTCTGCCGCACCTCACGCTCGCGCCAGCTGCGCGGCAGGTGGATGTCCTGCTCGGGCAGCGCCACCAGCATCGCAGCCAGATGCGCCGGCATGGTGCCCTGGCAGGCGCCGATCAGCAGGTCGCCCTGGCTCGCCAGCCGCCCGGCCAGATCCACCGGGCAGCGGGCACCGAGCGCACGCTCGGTCGCCTGCTCGGGCGGCAACGGCACGATGGCCAATGCAGGCGGTGCCGGCGCTACCGCCGGGACCGCTGACTCGACGACTGTAGGCGGTGCAGCCACAGGCGCCGCCGCTGCGGGCGGAACGGGCGCAGGCGCCGGGTCCGCAGCCGGCGCCGGCTGCGTGTCCACCACCGGTGTCGCAGGGGGTGTCGCGGCAGCCGGTACTTCGGGAGCCGGCGCCGCGACAACGGCGTCGGCCGCCGCGGGCGCTGCAACGGGCGCTGCCCCTGCAGGCGCCTCAACGGTAGCCTCGGCAGCGGGGCGCGTCTCCACGACGGGCGCCGCTGCCTCCTGAGCTTGTGCCGACGCTGCGGCAAGTCCAAGTGACAGCAGCCAGAGCGGCGGCAGGCGACGCACGGGTGCATTGCAGCGGGCAGCGGCGTGGCGGGCATTCGGGGGAACGATTCGCATGTGGTGTCCTTACGGGTGGGTTTCCATGTCGGCGCCACAGGGCGCCACGCGTCGTACGTAAAGCGCCAGCGGGCACCCTGCCCGCCGGCATCGGTGTTACAGGGATCGAGAACGCTGCTCCTGCTCGCGGGCGAGCGCGGCCGCCGGGTCCTGCTGGGCGACATTGGCAGCCAATTGCTGGCTGCTCTGCGCCAGCGGCTGCTGCGCCGCCTGTTCGCGATCGACCGATGCGCGCAGCATGGCCGGATCGCCCAGCGCGCCCTGCACGGCAAACAGCGTGCGACCGTCATTGCCGGCCAACAGGTGGTCGATACGCGACATTCCGGCCTTCTGCGCGCTCAGCGCCAGTGCGCCGGCGGCATTGTCCAGTTCCTGCGCGCTGCGCATTCCGCTTTGCGGCCCCATCTGCTGCAGGTGCTGGCGCGCTCCCGAGAACAGCGTGTATCCCGGCTCGCCCGGTTGCGACATGTCGCGTCCCGTTGTGGGCTGGGCAGGCGCCCCCACTTCGCCACGCTCCAAGCGCGCCATCACATCGGGGGTCAGCTTCTGCTGCCACACGTCAAAACGCTGCTGGCGGGCTTCGATGCCGTTGAGCGCGCCATTCAGGGCACGCGTCGCTTCGCGCACGTCCTCGCGCGCCGCTTCCGGCACCCGCGTCTGCCACTGCCACACGGCAATACGGCCTGCGTGCTCGGGTTGCGCGGCCAGCTCCGGCTGATTCACCAGGTCCAGGTCCAGCGCCTTGCCGGCACGCTCGTAATTCTCCTTGCCGACCAGCGGCAGATAGCCACGGCCGTGATACTTCAGTGCATCACCGGGCGCGTCATTGCCCATGCGCCCGCCATACATCAGTTCGGCCAGGTTCTCCGGCCGCCCACGCAGCGCCTCCTGGCGGGCGTTCTCAAGCGCGCCATTGCCATTGCGCCACGCTGCTTCCACCGGGATCTGCGAGATGCCCCGGGTGAAGTTGAAACTCTCGTTGAGACGGCTCAAGCCACGGGATTCATGCCCGGCCTGCGCCATGAAGTTGGCCAGTTCCCGGGACGAAGTCATGCCGGCCTCCGTGGCCTGCCGCAACAGCAACGACTCCCTATCCTGCGACACGGTGAAACTCCTGCTCGATCATCGTTGGATACTCCCGCCTCCTCACAGGCATGGCACTCAAGGCAAGCTGACGTCGGCGACGACGGACGGATCGAAATCCTCGAACCGCACCCGGCCAAGCTCGGCCGCGGAGAAATCGCGCGTGTGGGTTGCTTCGGTTTCGGTGTCCACCACCTTGCGCTGCACGCCATGCACCCAGCACGCCTGCTCGGCAGGTGCATACCGGAAGGTGTAGATGCTGCTCCAGCGTTCGCGGCTCCCGCCGTTGGTGATCACGCTGAACGCGCCGTCTTCAATCGTCACGTAGGCGAAGGGATCACCGGCAATGCCACCGCGCGTTGAGCACGGCACCAGCTTGTCGTTGCGTGCCGCCAGCTGCCAGCGGCCCGTGGCATCGCCCAGCAGCAACAACAGGACCCGGTTCGGTCCGTGCTCGCCGGGCAGCAAGCCCTCCGGAGGAGGTTGGTCGATCACCAGGAGCTGGTCCTGGAAACCATTACCGGTCAGATCGCCGCGTACGGCTTCCAGCAGGTTCGCGCCGGACGGAACGAACGCCAGGGCATTGTCCATGTGCGTGCCACTCCCCTTCTCCATCCCCTGCAACTCCTTCAATCCCGTCTTGCCAGTTCCCGAGCGGAGGCCGGAAACGGGGCGATGCCTCGCACGTGCCCTGCGGTCGCCATGGCGGATGATAGCCCCGAGCCCACGGCAACCGCGATGGTGGCAAGCGTCACCCGCACCGCGGGGGGACACAGTCCTCATGGACGGAAAAGCTCCTGTGTTCGATGGCACCGGCGCGTCGGGATTTTGACGCGCACGCAGCTTACTTCGAGGAGGCAGCGCTCGTCGAAGGGTGCTTGGGATGAAAAGCGCACTTGATCACATAAAATCGGGATTGGCGCTGATGGATCCCGATTCCGGATACACCATCCATACGATCAGCACTCCGCAATTGTTCGTGCGGGCCCGGCGAAGTGGGTCACGGCTCGGCGCACGCTACCCTCGCCGCATGGGCTCCCAGCAGCCCACCCGCCGCGGGGCCCAAAGCGCGAGCCTCACCTGTCGCAACGCCACTCAATAGCGATCAAACACCGGCTGCGTGCAATCCGCATAGACTTCATCGCATCCGCCCGGTTGATCGTTCCTGCACAGTGACCGCGCCGTCTCAAGTGCAGCTCCCGGCGTGGGTCCCGATCCAATACCAGATTGCCCCCGTCCCGAACGGCCAGCAGGGATGGCCCATGAGACGCACTGGTTGAAGTACGTCATGTTGAGCGAGCAATCAGGAGCTCCGCTGATACCACATTTGGACAGCGCCTCCTTCTCAGCGGCTCGCCGGGATCTCATCCCGGTTGAAACACCGGCCTCGGACGTGGCCTTCGAGACCGCAATCGCGCCCCAGGTTTTCACCCATTCCCCAGCGGGCGCGGGTGCCGGCGCGGACGGAGTCATGGAAGTTCCACTAGATCCGGGAATTGGTGCACACCCCTGAACACCCTGGCCGCCAATGGGGTACATCCCCGGCGGACAGTTGCCTTCTGCGTGCGCGGAACTGATACCTCCAACAAACCCGGCGGCAGCAGCAACCAACACCCCGGCCAGACCGCATTTCATCATCCCAACCTCCTGATTCAGTGATCCTTGCGCCTTCCCCGAGGATGGCGCCGCGGATGCGACTCCCGGATTAAAACAGGTCGCAGAAGGCTTGTAGCCCTGCTCCTTCAGCTGCCCGCCTTTTGATGGCGACAGCTATCGCCTGCCACTCATTGGACTCGTTTGATTTGGACATGTGAAATTTTGCAACGGCTCACCATCCACTCAACCCTTCGCCCAGCGGTTCCGGAGGCACAGCTGAGAGGCGGCAACATCAATACGCCTTGAAGATCGGCTTTGTGCAATCCGTATAGAAAACCTCGCATGCCCCGGCTTGGTCATTTGTGCAGCCTTTCTGAGCTTCGCGCTCTGCCACGTCGAGTGTCGGTCCGCGTCCAATACCAGATCCACCCTGACCTGTCCGGCCGCTGGGAACTACCCATGCCGCACACTGATTGAAGTAGGCAAGCATAACCTTGCAATCGTTCGCACCCGCGGAAGCACACTTGCCAAGGGCTTCCTGCTCCGCTCCACTCTTCCTTCGCTGCCCTGTCGACACACCTGCATGCGACGTTCGCTTGGATGTGGCAATTGCACCCCAGGTGGTGATCCATTCTCCAGACGGTTGTGGCGGCGAGACGGGAGCGGTCAACCCGCCATTGTTTGCTCCCGGGATAGGTGCACAGCCCTGTACTCCCTGTCCTCCGATCGGATACATAGCAGGGGGACAGTTGCCCTCCGCACTTGCGGACGAGAATACTAGCGAGAGCATTGCTGCTACGACCACTTGCATCGAACGACTAGTCATTTTCACTCACTCGCGTCCGATCCAATTTGCAACCATCTGCAAACACGTATGAAGTCTCCGGGGCACACTGGAAAAAGTCCAAGCCATATCAGACGCTGTAACGCATAGCGCCCTTTTCTGACGTGGCATGCATACCTGTTGACAGATATCATGCGGAACTTGGCGATCAGCGATACGCCCTGAATTCCGACATGCTGCAGGCCGAGTAGGCGACTTCACACGCTCCCCCATCATTCACAGAGGCGCATTCCTTCAACGCGAGCGATTGAGCTTCGTCAAGTGTTTCAGCGCTGGCAACGATTGAATTTCCGGCAGCCTGTCCGCCCGAGCGGGGCGACGGATCGGCGATTGCGGCGCATTGATCGTGATAGCTCAAACGAATCTGACACTTGCTCCCTCCTCGCCGGACACATTTGTCGATCGCCGCCGCTTCCGCAGCTCACTTCGATTTCTGGGATACAAGGTCGGCACGGCGCTACCACCTATCTGCGAATATGCCATGAAGGTACCCAGGGTGCCCTGGAAGAACATCGCAGCCGTTGGGGGCGCAGTCAGTGCGCACGATGATTCGTTCCTGCAGCTCCCTTGCGCGGCCCCGTAGCCTCTGCGTCAGACTGGATCCATGCCAGACAGGAAGTACGTGCTTCCCCCGCTCAGGGTGATCCACAAAGCGTACCAATTGAAGAAAGTCATGCCGCCGCTGTGATCACGCGCCCAAAAGCGGCGCATTCTTACAGAGCTTCCCGTTCCGCGCCCTTCTTTTAGCGGCATCTCATGGAAACACTGGCATTCGAGGTACTGACAAGAGCGCAACCCCACTCACGCTAATCTGACGATCAATTCCCAATTTTTCTGCTGACCTATCTGAAGCCTTATCAATACTTCCGGAAGACGGGCAAGGAGCATTCGGAATAGACGACGGCGCACTTTCCGCCTCCGGTATCCCGACAATGACCAATCGCATTTCTAGCGACGGTCTCTGCGTCCACCGCCGTATCCAGGGAGCCCTGCCCCTTTCCTGAGGACGGCACAGCGAATGCAACGCATTGGTTGTAATAGGTAACCGAAGACTTGCAGTCCTTTGCACCCTCTGCGGCACACTTCTTGATCGCCGCAGCCACCGCGCGCCGCTCGCTGGACTCATTGGCTGCGGTACCGACGAGATTTGACGTAGGCGACTCAGCCACGGCTCCCCATCTCGTCAACCACTCCCCCAACGGCTGAGCAGGAGCGGGAGCAGAGGCTGAAGCCGTTCCACCAACTGCACCAGGAATTGGCGCACAACCCTGGACACCCTGCCCACCGATCGGATACGACCCCGGGGGGCAGCCACCCTCTCCTGATGCGGAGTGTACGCATAACAACAATACAACGAGAACTGTGTAGGTCAAAGTCGTTCGCATCATGGCCTCCAATTCCCGAAGAGTTACGAATTCATTGTTCCAGCATTGCCGCGCTGCCCACTCTGAATCGGAGATTCAGTGGTCGCGCCTCCAAATCTAGGCGTTGCATCTTGAACCGGAACCTGACTTGAGGCCCTCGAATTGGTGGGAACCGGAGGCATATACACCCCCCCGCTCGATCCACTAGAACCCGGCGGCTGCCCATTTGGACCCGGCGAGGTCGGCACGGCGCTACCACCTATCTGCGAATATGCCATGAAGGTACCCAGGGTGCCCTGGAAGAACATCGCAGCCATTGGGGGCGCAGTCAGGATCAGCGTCGTCAGGATCAGGCCCATGCCGCCCTGCTGCAGCGCCATGCTGCTCATGCCCTCGGTCAGGTTCGACCCCAGCAGTGCACCCAGCGCAGACGCGCCCCAGAACGAAGCCGCCACGCGCGCCACCATTTCCATGGCAATGCCGGTCATCGCAGCCAGCACCGCCATTGAGAACATGGTGCCGATGCCATAGAACAACCATCGTTGGAACAGGGACTTTGTCTGCTCAAACAGCAGGCGGAGGATGAACAGCGGACTTAAACCAATGAGCAATGACATTGCGATCTGGTACAGCAACAGCATGCGCCTGCTGTATCGGCCGGTCCACCGTTACCAAGCCGATGATCTGTCCGCGACACGCGCTGACCTCGTCTGAGTACATCTCCAACAACTTCCGCTGGCTCACCGAAGTGATTGCGAACTCAATATAGTAGAGGCTCAGCCATCAAATCATCCGCGCACAAACCTGTCTTCTCCCCGAAGCACGAGATCTGACGCTTCATATGTAGAGTCCCGAGGTCCTCAGAACAGATTCAATTCTACTGTTTCAGTAAGTCCTGAATATGGGCTTTGTGCAGTCAGTGTAAAAGACCTTGCAGGCCCCAGCTTCGTCATTTGTGCAGCCCTTCTGCGCCTCCTGCTCCGCCAGCTCAAGTGTTGGCCCTCTTCCTATGCCAGATCCTCCCCGCCCCGTCTGTCCACTTGGCACCACCCACGCGGCACATTGATTGAAGTAGGCAAGCACCACTTGACAGTCCTTTGCACCCGCCGAGGAACATTTGCCAAGCGCCTCTTTTTCCGCGCCACTTTTCTTTCGCTGACCAGTGGATACACCAGCATCGGAAGTGCGCTTGGAGGTGGCAATCGCTCCCCAAGTGGTGATCCACTCACCGGAAGGTTGAGGCGGTGAAACAGGGGCGGTTGTACCACCGCCAGTTGCCCCGGGAATCGGCGCACAACCCTGCACCCCTTGGCCACCTATAGGATAGAAGCCAGGCGGACAATTCCCCTCCGCCAAGGCGGAATCAATGCTCCAAGCAGTTCCAACCATCAGGACCATCAATGCAGGCAACACGGATTTCATGAGGACGGGATTCCATTGACGACAATTTTGGTCAATCAAGTGTTGCCGGAGGGAGCATTGCCCCGCAAACCTGGGCCTGAAGTAGATTGCACTTCGCCCTGACCTTGGAGTCTAGGTGTCGCACTCTGGTTGGCCAACACACCGGTACTTGAGTTCGAAGCTGGCGCCGGAGGCGTAAACATACCACCCGACCCACTAGAACCCGGCGGCTGCCCATTCGGACCCGGCGAGGTCGGCACGGCGCTACCACCTATCTGCGAATATGCCATGAAGGTACCCAGGGTGCCCTGGAAGAACATCGCAGCCATTGGGGGCGCAGTCAGAATCAGCGTCGTCAGGATCAGGCCCATACTGCCCTGCTGCAGCGCCATGCTACTCATGCCCTCGGTCAGGTTCGACCCCAGTAGTGCACCCAGCGCCGACGCACCCCAGAACGAAGCCGCCACGCGCGCCACCATTTCTGCAGTCACGAGCTCCGCTCATCCGGCATTTGGAAAGCACCTCTTTCACAGCAGTGCTTTTGAATCTCTGTCCAGTTGAAACGCCGGCATCAGAGGTGGCCCTCGGAACAGCGATGGCCGCCAAGCTTTCACCCACTCTCCTAGAGGGCGCAGCGGGGCTCGCCGCCGTACCAGCAACTCCGGGAATCGGGGCACAACCTTGAACACTCTGTCCACCGATTGGATGCATTCCGGGAGGGCAGTTGCCCTCGGCCATGACCGGCGAACACTAATGAAACCATCACAACCAGCGACCGCATCAAATACTGCATTGGACTCCCTCAGCACAGCATCGAACGGTGACAGCGGTGCGCTCCCGGCTGGTGAGCCGTTGATCTGGAGGTAGTGACGGCGGTGCGCCGGCTTACTCCAAGGTACGGCCCTCTAAAGCCATCAAACAATCGAACGCCGCCTGACACCCTTTAATACTTGCGGACGATCGGCGCGGAACATGCCGAGTAGATCCTCTTGCAATGCGCCCCGCTTGCTGCCTTACAGTCACGCATGGCTTGCTCCCCGGCGCTCTCCACGGTCCCCGAACTGGCGTACTGTGTACCGGTGGATGCCAGTTCCGAGGTGACAGCATCCACACATTGATTCTGGTAGGTGAACTCGATCCTGCAACGTCCACCGTTCTACTCGCAATTCGAAATCGCGGCCCTCTTCGCAGCACGCTCACTGGGCTCACCTACAGCTGCGCCCCCCTCCGAACCGCTGGATGAGCCAGCGAGTGCGCTCAGGTCCTAACCCATTCACCCAATGGTCTGGGCGGAGGAGTAGGAATCGTAGCGCTGCTCCCAGAACTGGCTCCTGGAATTGGCGCGCAGCCCTGTACTCCCTGCCCTCCAATCGGATACATACCGGGAGGGCGGTTCCTTTCTGCACTTGCGGAGGAGAATGCTAGAGAGAACATTGCTGCGATGACCGCTTGCGTCAACCGACCAGTCATGAACACACAGCCACGCCCGAGCTCAGTTTCCAGCCATCTGCGAACATGCATGAAGTCTCCAGACGCCTCGGAACAACATCACAGACATGGCGAATTCGGCGCGAGTAACGCCACCTTCCAGTGCAGCATGAATACCTGCTGATACCCGTCATGCAGAGCCTGGCAATCAGCGATACGCCCTGAATTCCGACCTGCTGTAGGCCGAGCAGGCCACTTCACACGCTCCCCCATCATTCACAGAGGCGCATTCCTTCAACGCGAGGGATTGAGCTTCGTCAAATGTTTCAGCGCTGGCAACGATTGAATTTCCGGCAGCCTGTCCGCCCGAGCGGGGCGACGGATCGGCGACCGCGGCGCATTGATCGTGATAGCTCAAACGAATCTCACACTTGCTCCCTCCTCGCCGGACACATCCGTCGATCGCCGCCGCTTCCACAGCTCGCTTCGATTTCTGGGATACGGAAACACCGGTTGCCATCAAGCCACCAGTGGCTGGTTTTTTATCCTCAGCGATGGCTCCCCAGCGATGCTGAGCTTCTGCTTGGACACACCAGTATCGCCTTGTCCGCCTGTCGCAATAGCGCCCCACGTTTTGTGCCACCGGCCTGTGGGATGGCTTGCCTGTATACCGACCTGCTGCCCCCCCCTCCAGTTCCAGCAACGGGAATCGGAGCACAACCTTGCACACCCCGCCCTCCCACGGGGTAGAAACCCGGCGGGCAGTTCCCTTCAGCCTTTGCGATTGGCGTCCATGCACAGAACCGGAATGCGCCAAGTGCCAAATCGACACACGCAACGGTGAGCCGGTTAAAAATAGGCATGCCTCTGCATCTCAATCACCTGATGCAACTCCACATTCCCGGATCGCAGAAGACGTGCCCGCCGCTGCCCTCCGAGGTGCCATCAAGCTAGCCATGTCCTTGGAAGATCATAACGTCCCTGCGCACGCCGCCGTGCAAAACAGAGCGGTCAGGGTCGGCCTCATTCTCAGTTGCAGCAGCGCAGCCGCGCCCGAGGCTTCTCGGAGCCAAGCCGCCGTGCGCGCAAATTGCAACAAACAGATAGCGATCCGCGTCATTGCAATCATCCCGAGCACGGCCATTTCAGTACTTCCTGAACAAGGGCTCGGTGCAATTTGCATACACGGGAGCACAGGCTCCCGGCTTGTCATTCTTGCAGACTCCCTGAGCAGCCCGCTCGGCATCACCCGGAGTCGGACCGGTGCCAATTCCTGACAGGCCATTTCCGGTCCTTCCGCTCGGGATGACCCAAGAAACGCACTGATTGAAATAGGTCATGCTGACCCTGCAATCGCTTGCTCCGCTGGCAGCACATTCTGAGACGGCTTTGCGCTCCGCCTCCTTCTTTGACCGGTGCCCCGTAGAAACGCCGGCATCGGAAGTGCTGGCGGATACCGCAATTCCGCCCCAGGTCTTGATCCACTCACCCGTAGGTTGCGGAGGAGGAGGTGGAGACTGCTGGGCGGCGCCGCCAGACGCCGCGCCGGGAATTGGTGCGCATCCCATTGCCCCTTGCCCCCCCACGGGGTAGTAACCGGGAGGACAGGCTCCGCCTTCTGCACGTGCAGAGGAAGCTGAAGCTGCGATGATTCCCAAAGACAGCAGGCTAAAGAAAATAGAGCGCATGAAACCCCTCAAATAGACAGCAAGCCAAAGCAAAATCAGGAGTTACCGGACGGTGCATTGCCGCGGAGCCCCGTTGATGCATGAGCGGCCTCATGATTATGAATCTTCGGCATCGCGACTTGATTCGCTGTGGAAGAACCACTTTCAGTAGAAGGCTTGGCAGGCGCATACATGCCCCCCGACCCACTAGAACCCGGCGGCTGCCCATTTGGACCCGGCGAGGTCGGCACGGCGCTACCACCTATCTGCGAATATGCCATGAAGGTACCTAGGGTGCCCTGGAAGAACATCGCAGCCATTGGGGGCGCAGTCAGGATCAGCGTCGTCAGGATCAGGCCCATGCCGCCCTGCTGCAGCGCCATGCTGCTCATGCCCTCGGTCAGGTTCGACCCCAGCAGTGCACCCAGCGCAGACGCACCCCAGAACGAAGCCGCCACGCGCGCCACCATTTCCATGGCAATGCCGGTCATCGCAGCCAACACCGCCATCGAGAACATGGTGCCGATGCCATAGAACAACCATCGTTGGAACAGGGACTTTGTCTGCTCAAACAGCAGGCACAGGATGAACAGTGGACCAAAACCAATGAACAATGACATTGCGATCTGGTACAGCAATAGCATGGCGCCCGCCGTAACGGCTGGTCCGCCGGTGCCCAGCCCAATGAACCACATTGCACGGGTCTTTGCGCTATCCAGCGTTACGTCGCCGGCAACATCCAGCACACTTACCGACGTGAGCGCCAGCTGCATATAACCCAGGTTCTTGTCAATCAGTTCCTCGGCGGTCGACTTCTTTCCGGTCACGATATAGGTGATCTGGTCCTGCACATCGCCAGTCAGGAAGTTCTGCAGCTTGGTCCCAAACATGGCCATCGACGTAGCGACCGTAACGATCAGTGCCGCCCGTGCCATGTTCGTCATCAACGCAGCCATCGAGTCACGGCTTCGCCCAGTCACGATGCGGAAGCCCTGGATGAGCACCCACAGCGTCATCAGCACCAGGGCCATCGTGCCGACCCAGGTCATCATCCGGCTCAGGATACCGTTGCCGAAATTGGTGATCTCTTCGCGCAGATATTCCAGGATCAGCCGGAAGAAGACGAAGTCGCCCACGGAGGCGAACAACGTGCCGTGCAACAGATCATTGAACACCATACCGTGCATCATTCCCTGACTCATCACATCACCCGCCCCGCGTCGGGGCCCTGCTGGAGTGCGTTGCGCACGTGATTCACTTGGTGGAGAGCGCGGCCTTCAGCGCGCCGGCCTTGATGACACTTCCAATCGGGTTGCGCTCGCCCCGCAACGCACGCTCGGCCAGATTCTTCTGCCGCCCCTGCAAGGCAGCGATCTGCTGGTCGTAGACCTTGATGGTGGTCTCCCACTTCTTGAAGGCCTTCTCAAGCTCGACCGAGGTTGCCGTATTGTTGGAGATATCCTCCTGCAGTGCGCCTTCATTCTTGAACGCGTTGCGGATCCGACGCAGCTGCTGAAGCATCTGCTCCATCGCCGGCATGGACATCTGCACGACCTCGACAGTCTCGTTGTACTTCTTGTTCTCAAGCACCTGGATGTAAGAGCAGATCGCACGCTGCTGCGCCCCGATGTCACCGCCCGGGCTCATGTTCAACGCTGCCATCAGACCATTCATGCTGATCATGGAATCGCCGCCGCACTTCTCGGCCACGTTCCAGTTCTCGGGAATCTTCGTCAGCGCAGGAGTCGGCGGCATCAGGGGGGAAGCAATGATCTGGGTCCAGTTCTGGAGCTTGGACATCCAGTTGTCGATGGTCTTGGAGTACTGCTGAGCCGTTTCACTCCAACGCTGCGCAGTCTGAAGATATTCCTGACCGGCCTTCATCTCCTGCATGAAATTCATGATCCAGTTGAATGGGTCATAGACCGTCATCGCCTGCGCGGGACTGGTGCCTGTACTGATGGTCATGCCCAGGGTCAACACTGCGGCCATCATCGGCGCGAAGCGCCTGCGTCGCACCGGAGTGCGGCGGAGTTCAGTTGTCATGGGGGTTTCCTTGTTCGTCTGAGCGAGCGTCTTCATGCCGTCTCCTCCTGCTCGGCCCGCTTCCCGGACCCTTTTCGATGTTTGTAGAAGTCTTCCAGCCACTGCTCCGGCGTGAGCTCGTCCACGGTGATCCGGTTGCGGACTGCAGCGGTCTGCAACACGCGATGCATGATGTCGATGTTGTCGGTCGAGGCCGAGATCACCGACAGGATGTCGTCCATGCCACGCAGGTTGAGCTGGCAGACGCTGGACGCATGGCCCTGCTTGACCAGGAAGCAGCGCGAGCGCTCGTCGAGCGCGGTAACCACCTTGAACTCGGCCTCGGTCAGCTTCAGGCCATCCATGTAATCGCTCTTGCTGGCATTCGGGTTCGGCAGCAGGATCAGGGTGGCGGTCTGTTCGATCAGGGCGGCGGAGATATCACTCTTCAGTGCATCTTCCGGGCTCTGCGTTGCGAAGATGCCCAGACCATTCTGCTTACGGATGGTCTTCTGCTTGTTCTTCGCGAATTCCTTCAGGCCACCCTCGCCGTCCAGGATCTTCCAGAACTCGTCCATCACGTAGATCAGCGGACGACCATCGATCAACGATTCCAGGCGGTGCAGCAGGTAATTGATGACCGGCACGCGCACTTCGGGATTGTCGATGATGTCGGTGTAGTCGAAGCCGATGATATTGGCCTTGCTCAGATCAACGGTGTCGACCGGATTGTCGAATACCCAGCCCAGCGAATTGCCCGAGGTCCAGCGGCGCATGCGCGCGTAGAGCCCATCGTCGCCCATGTTGGGCAGGCTCTTCTGGAAGTTGGTCATGCTGCGCAGGTGCATCGGCGTATCAAGCATGCTTTCCACTGCGCGGTAGATGTCCTCCTCCTCGCGCGCACTGTATTCACGCTTGCCGGCCAGCACCTTGATCAGGTCGGCCAGAAACTGCACGTTGGCTTCATTGTTCTCGCATTGGAACGGGTTGAACCCGGTCGGCGCGCCGTTCTCCAGGGCCAGATAGTTACCACCGCAGGCGCGGACGAAAATCTCAGCGCCACGGTCCTTGTCGAAGAAGAAGATGGTCGGTGACGGCTCGTACTTCTGAACCTGGCTGAGCAGGAAGTTGATCAGCGCAGTCTTACCGGTACCGGACTTGCCGATCACCATGGTATTGGCGATCGCCTTCTCGCCCAGCGAATTCTCCGACGGATGGGTCGCGTGGAAATTGAAGTAGTACGGCTGGCCGTTCGTGGTCTGCAGCGTGGTGACGCAGTCGCCCCACGGGTTGTTGTGCTGCTTGCCGGTCGCGAAGTTGTGCAGCGGCGACAGGCCCAGGAAGTTCAGCGAGCTGACATTGGCCAGGCGGGTGCGATAGCGCCAGTTGGCCGGTAGCTGCGAATAGAAGGACGAGGTGACCGCCAGGTCTTCCTTGGTCGACACGAAACCCGCATTGGACAACTCGGCGCGCGTCGTGGCCACGTTCTGCGACAGCTTGGCCTGGCTGTCGCCGTAGACCGTCATGATGAAGTGGTACTCGCCCAGCACGAAATTGCCCGACGACAGCTGGTCCATCGCCTGGTCCAGCTCGACGATCTGGCTGACTGCCTTGTCACCGGAGGAGATCATCATGCCCTTGGTGCGGTCGAGCACCTTGAGTGCGTCCTGACGCCCCATCGGGCTGAACGAATGGGTGATGACGTACTCGTAGTCCAGGTACTTCAGGCCATTGAGGATGCCCGGGTAAGTCCCCTCGGCATACTCCTTGATGTTCAGGATGGCGCCGAAGTGGTTGGCACCATTAGGGGTGTTGATGACGAAGTCACCGGTTTTGGCCGAGAACATGTGCCGGCTGACCGGCAGGTAGTCCTTGATCGGTGCCGAAAGCACCGGTACCGGCTCGTCGATGCGATTGATCAGGTAGCCGAACAGCTCCAGCGTTTCAGAGAACACCACACCGTTCTTGGCCTCGTACATGCCCAGGCGATACGGTGCGTAATCGCGGATCACGGCCTCGACGTTGCCGGCCAGCTCCATCAGCTTCTCGATGGCCTGCTCCTGCTCGGCCTGCAAGCGCTCGACATTCGCCGACTTTTCCACGAAGCGTTTCCCGGCGACGACCGGGCGGTAGATCATGGTGAGGTACAGCTCGTTCTGCATGATGCGCTGGGCGGACAGCATGCCCATGTACTGGTCGGATACATCCTGATTGAAGCGCTGGCTGTAGTGGCTCTTGCCTTTCAACGTACGGCGACGGCGAATGTCGTGCACCCAGAAGGCGACATTGACGAAATCCGGTGCCCTCAGCGTCTGCAGCAGGCGGTTGAACGTATTGTGCCGGTGCTCCAGCTCCCATTCCTCGCGACCAACGAACGGCAGTCCTTCCAGATACCAGGTCAACAGGTAGTCGCCGCCCGTGGTCTTGACCACGTTCGGGGCGATATGCGTCGACAGGGGAATGAACTCACTGATGGAGGTGTCAGGGCTGAACATACGACTGCTTCCAAAGAGGTACTGCCAAGAAGTTTCAACAGACCCGACGGACGCTTGCGCCGGCGGGCCGGATCCGGACCTCAATCCATTCGGGCCGGTTTGTCGCGGTAATGGTTGGGGTTGAATACCCACATGCCATCGTGTTCCTGCACGTTGCGGACTTTCAGCTTGAACATCAGGCGCAGGCCCAACAGGCGGAAGATCATTTCGTCACGCTTGGCCATCTGCCGCATGATGAAGACCGCCACCGGAATGGTGAGCAGAAACCAGAAGTTCGTGTACATGCTGAGCAGCAGCAACCCACCTGCCACCATGAAGAATGGCAGGTAGGGAACGCCCAGGAACATTGCCGGACGTGTGCAGCCGCGGAAGACGACGTTCTTATGCACTGTAGTACTGGACAGCCTGCTGGATCAGCATGGAGGTCT
Source organism: Stenotrophomonas maltophilia D457 (assembly GCF_000284595.1). Taxonomy (GTDB): domain Bacteria; phylum Pseudomonadota; class Gammaproteobacteria; order Xanthomonadales; family Xanthomonadaceae; genus Stenotrophomonas; species Stenotrophomonas muris. The sequence continues at coordinate 2,935,852 of NC_017671.1, forward strand.
TGCCCTCGCAGGTGCCATAGTCGTCACCCAGCAGCATACGTGCGATCTGGCCAGCGGCACCGATCAGTACGCCACCGATCAGGATCGGTGCCACATCACCAATGCGCTTATGCGCAAAGGCAATCTGGTAGCCAGCAAAGATGACGGCAATGGTCACCACGGCGATCGAGGCCATGTTCAGCAGACCATTGATGCTGTCGAAGAAGCCACATACCTTCTTCTCGGTGCCACCATAATTGACGCCGCCCTGATTGGCGAAGACCTCCGGAGCGAACAGCGCACCAACGAAGAGGGTGGCCATCAGCAGAGTCTTCAGCGTGCGCTGGGCCTGGACGAGGTCGAGATTGGATCGCTTCATGGATTGATTTCCTTGTTGATGGACTAACACAACTGAATCGACCAGCCGGGGGACTGGCCGCACCACGACTTCGTCAGAACACGAAGGCCGCATCCCCTGCGGGAATCTGCTGCACCGGCGCAGCCTGCACCGGTGCGTTGAATGAATTGTCGCCACCGGCGACAGGCTGGTTGCGCTCGCTCCAGGGCCGCAGCATCACTGGCCCCTCATTGCCGGCGCCAGCAGCACTTGGCAGCTGCTGCGGCATGGCCATCGCCTGTGCAGCACCCTGCTGAGGCAGCTGCTGCGGCATGCCACCGGCCTGTTGCTGGGGATAGGCGGGCCCTTGGCTGGGCTGCGCCTGAGGCTGCATCATCCTGTCCACTGAACCCAGCACCACCTTGGACAGCGCCTGGTCGGCGAGATTCAGCAGGCTGCCCCGCGCCATCGCACCGGTGGACGGGTACACGACATAGGCGCGTGCGGGATCTTCCGACGGCACGTACACCGGGCCATTGGACTGCGCAACGATGCGGGCCTGCGCCGGAGAGGCCAGCTGCGGATGATGTTCGACCTTCACCGCGCGGCGCTCGCCGCGGCTGACCACGTCGATCGGTGCAACACCATTGCTGGCAAGCATCTGCCCGCGGCGCATCGAGTCATAGACCTTCTGCACGTAGCCGTGACGGAAGCCGGTCTCGAAATTGCCCGAGTAGTAGCAGCTGAACGACTTGCCCCAATCACCACCGGAGCGCTTGTAGCACTCGGCGAGGATGCGCGAACCCGCCTGCAGGTTCGGGCACTGCTGGAAGGCCTTCTCGTAGGAATCCAGGCCGTATTTGCCCAGGTTGTAGCGATTGACCTGGGCCAGCCCGATGGAGAAGTTGTAGCCCTTCTCTTCAAGCATGCGCACCGTCGCCAGCGCTTCGTCCAAGGCCTTGGGCTGGCGCACCAGTGCGCCGCCGACCACGCCGATGGCGTAGGGATTGCGCGACGATTCGACGTTGATTACATGCTGCATCACATCCATCGAGACGGCCATCTCCGGGCACGCCATCATTTCCAGTCCTGGCAGCATCCTTCAGCCCTCCTGCCCCTGGGCACGCCCAGGATTGAAGTCGATGCCGGTGATGTAGCGCGAGCCGGCATGCGCCTTGATATGCACGACGATGTCGATGGTCATCATCAACAGCCGCTTGATCACGTTGAATTCAAGGCCCGAGCCTTCGGTCGAGGCCTTGACCATCAATGCCAGCTGGTCCCAGGTCTGCTCTGGACTGCCAGCGTGGCAACTGGTGATCGAACCCGGGTGGCCCGATGCACAGTTGCGAATGAAGTAGAACGCTTCATCACCTCGCAGCTCGGCTAGGATGATGCGTTCGGGCTTCATGCGCAGGCAGGCTTCCATGCAGCTCTTGGCGCTGACATTGCTGGTGCTTTGTCCACCCTTGGAATACAGCAGGTGCACCACATTGGGTTGGGTCAGGAACAGCTCGCGCGCGTCCTCGATCGTGACCAGGCGCTCGTTGTCCGGGATATGATTGACCAACGCTTTCATGAAGGTGGTCTTGCCGCTACCGGTCGCACCGGATACCACGATGTTCTTGCGGTACATCACCGCACGCCGGAAGAACTCGGCGTACTCGCGCGAATGGCGCAGCTCCAGCAGCTCACGATCCTGCTCGCTGATGCTGCCATCGGTTTCCAGGATCTGATTGAAGAAGCCGTCTTCGTGATACTGGCTGAGCGACTTGGTGTGCTTGGACGGCAGACGGATGGTGATCGACACCTTGCCTGCATCACATGCCGGCGGAATCACGAACTGCGCACGCTGGCCAGTGGGGAACGTGAGCGACACGACCGGATCGGCATCGGTGATGCGCTGGCCGGTGTTGCTCTCGTTCACCACCGCCGTGCAGAACTGCCGGGCCCGCTCGAAGGTCAGGCTCGGCACGTCCACCCGCTGCCACCCCGCCCGGGTTTCCAGGTACAGCTCACCGGGACGGTTGATGCAGATTTCCGTCACTTCCGGAGACGTCATGTACTCGGCGATGCCCAGCACTTCGTACTGATAGCGCAGGAAATCGCTGGAGACGAGGGCGAGGGGTGACACTTCGGCGTCCATGATCTTTCGTTGAGTTACCGGCGGGGGTGCAGCACGTTGGTGAAGTCAACGTCCTTGGCGACGTAGACATTCACGATCGTGCCCTGGTTGATCGTGACGGTTGGCGGACGGCGCTCGCTGAGCGCCTCATTGGCAAGTCGCTCCATGGTGCGAGCGGTTGCGCTCTCGTAGGGAGAGCGCACGGCAAAGCCGTTGCTGGCGACCGTTGTCGATTCTGGACCGTGCTCGGCTGCGGCGTACTTGAAGGCGTCAGCGATGAGGCTGATCATCAGCGCCGACGCGATACGGCTACCCCAGTGCGCACTGTACTGGCCAGGATGTCCTGCCCCGCCCAGGCCGTCCGTACCAGGGCTGGACATCGCCACGTCGATGCCATTCGGCGTGGTGATGCGATCCCAGATCACTTCCACCCGCTTGCCGATCGGACCACCGCCGTAGGAGCCATAGATCTTGGAGCCCTTCGGAAGCAGCAGGCTGCGCCCATTGATCGAGTACACCGGCTCGGTCAGCAGGCACGATGTGTAGCCGGCCACGTCGGTGATGATCCGCGTTTCCAGCACGCATCTCAGGTACGTGCCACGAACCAGCAGCGCGTCAGGGCTACGGATATAGGCGGCATTGGAGACATTTTCCACGTCGGGGCCACGACGGACCTTCTGCGGCTGGGTCTGAGGATTTGCTGCCGCCTGCATGGCAGCGATCATCGCCTGGTTGTAGTCAGAGTTCTGGCTACCGGACGACGCGCCCGCGTCGCCCCCCCCTACCCCGGAACCGCCGCCCATGCGCCGGTCCATCAACGTCGGCCCGCGATCTTCTTGTGGCCTACTCGCCGACGGAAAACCGGGCATGGGCACTTCCTGCTGGGGCGCAGGCGGCAGCATCGGAATCGGATCGGCAGCAGCCACCGGCGGCGCCGGATCAGCTGCGGTACCCACGCTCGGCAGCTGTGGTGTCGTCGCACGCGCCTCTTCCCGCGGCTTGTTCTGCTCGGTCGCATCATCCTGCCCCTTGCGGAACAGCAGGAAGCCCATTGCCATCAGCAGCAGCACGATGCCACCGAGGAACAGCAGCGCCTTTCGGTTCAGCCGCTGCTCTTCGGCCGAGCGCAGCTGCGGCGCGGCCGCGTCAAGATCCGGCGCCGGCTCGGCCTGGGCCGTGCCGAAGTAGGGATTCGACGGCGCGTCCGCGGCACCCTGTGCGCCATACGGGCTCTGGCTCTCGTCGCGTCCGTTGTTCGGGTCGTTTCCGGGAGTGTTCTGCTGGCTCATTTCTTCACGTTCCTTCGCAGGCCGACGACGAAGTCGCCGTGGCGGATGACCAAGTACGGGTAGGTCCCGTGCACGATCAGCGTATTGCCTTCAACCGTGGTGTTGACCACAAAGTCCTCACCGTATTCCGTTTCGCGACCAAACACCGCCGGGAAGATGCCGGTCTTGTACTCCGGCGAGTTCGGCAGTTTCAGGTAGGTGAAACGACCATCGTCATAGGCGTTGACCGGGATCAGCCACCCCATCTTCTTCGCCTTGCTGGTCGAATAGGAGTAGTTGAAGTTGTACTGGCGGTCCTTGGCCAGTTCCGAGCTCAACAACGGCTTGGCCTCTTCCTCGACCGCTTCCTGGGCGACGCCGAACACGGTGTCGTTCGGATAGACGAAGGCGATCTTGTACTGCACACCGGCACGACGGGCCTGTTCCAGCTGGCGCCAGTCGGTGGCCACCACCTTCAGCTCGAAGATGTAGGAATGGGTCTCGGTGCGCACCATCATGTTGGTGTCGACGTCGACGTTCTTCGGCTTGAGGTAGAACACGTTCTCGCGACGGGTCAGTTCCCAGCCGCTGCTGAAGCCGGTGCTGTAGTCGAGGATCTTCTCGTTCGGGCTCAACTCGATCTGGGTGGTCAGGCCCAGGCCGGTGCGAACCGGATAGATACGGTCCTTCTCGTACTCGTAGTGGTCAACCGCCTGCGCCATCGCCGCTGCTGAGAACAGCAACGACAACATCGACAGCAGCGCCAGCGCGCCTCCCCTGATATTTCGACTACTCATCGGTTGCTTGCTCCATCAGCAGTTCCGGTGGAATTGTTCTGCGCCGGCCTCATGGCCGGCTGTCCGGGCATGGCCTGCCCCGGCATTGCTTGCCCCTGCACCGGCTGACCCGGCATGGGTTGACCCTGTACCGGCTGGCCCGGCACCTGGCCGTTGACCGGAGCCGCGACCGGCTGGCCGGTGGCCGGATCGATCATGGTGGCCGCGGCCGGATTGTTGGGATCGTAGACGCCCTGTGCCTGCTGCGCCGCCTGTGCGGCCTGCTGCGCCTGCGCCTGCATGGCGCCGTCATCCGGCACCGGCACGCCACGCGAATAGTCGTTGTCGACTCGGTACTCGGTGACCTGGAAGGCCAGCGGATTGAGGATGCGATCCTGTTCGGACAACGCCAGGTTCTGGTTGTACTCGAAGCGCATCGTCACCAGCTGGTTGTCAAGGTAGCTGGATGCTCCGGTCCGCTTGTCCAACAGGCTGCGCTGGATGCGCACCGACGCACCGCGGAAGCTGCCGTTCGGCTCAGCCCCCAGCGGCGTGATGCTCAGGATCTTGACCCGAATGGCCTTTTCGCGGCCGTACATCACAAACGGGTTCTGAGGGTTACTTCCTGCGTATCGCATACGCATGCTCTGAGCAACCGGGCTGCTGGACATCACGAACACCAGTTCCCAGTCACGCAGGCCCATCACCGCCGAGTCATACGATTCGCGCGCGAGCACGTACTGGGCGACGTTGCTGCGATTGATCGCTTCGTTGGTGGTGATCGTCTCGCCCTGGAAGGTGCCACTCAACCGCGCGACGGTCGCTGTGCCGGTGTAGGCATCGGCCATGACCAGGAACGGCACCTTTTCCTTCAGCGGCAGCATGTAGTAGTAGCCGCCCGCCAGTGCGAGCGACATCAGCAACGAGCCTGTGGCGACCCACCATGCGCGCCGCTCGCTGCGGCGTGCCATGTCGGCCACGGTGATCTCGTAGCTGACCGCCTTGGCGACCGACTGCTCGACCTTGGGACTATTGCCGGGATCCTTCTTGCGGAACATGGATTCTTCCGTACTGCTGAAACATCAATGGGCGTGGCACCCCTGCGACAGGCGCGGGGAGCAGCACGTTCGATGATTTCGAGGTGGACTCAGGTGCCGCTGTTGGAATCAGCGCCCTGTGCCGACGCGGTCGGCGTCGAGCCAGCGCTCTGCACAACGATCTGGTTGCCAACGATGGAGACGGAGATGCCCTGCGCTGCATAGGCCGCCGTCAGATCGATCACGGCCTGCTGAGCGTTGGTGGTGTCGATGCTGGAGACCGCGCCGTACAGGGTGAAGTCCGAGCTCAGGCGGTAATCCAGCGTGCGTCCGGAATCCTTGGCCCAGCGCTCGAGCATGGCTTTGAGCGTGCCATCCATCGGCGAGGCCTGGTAGACGTAGCTGGAGTACAGCGGGATCTCGGTGGGTGCCGCAGCAAAGCGGTTGACCGGCTTCCAGCGGCCTCCGAAATCGGGAGCGGACTTGGTGGCGCAACCGGCCACCATCAACGCCGCCACTGCGGCGATGGACATTTTCGCGATAAACGCCTGATTCATACGGGCTTCACTTTGACGTACGAAAAAGCAGTCCCGAGCATTGGCCCCCTGGTCGTCCGGCGCTGCGTCGCGCACGCCGGAATCGGAGCGACGCACTGACTGGCAGCACACCTGCTCCGGCTCCCCTGCAGCCAACGGCTGCCAACCAAGTCGCGGGGCCGCCAGACACTGCCGACGACACACCCGCATACCTCACCAACGTCGAAACCATCCTTGTTTCATGGCACAAACTCCTGGCCACCCTGCTCTACAACATCTGCCATCCATCACACATTTCTGAACGACATGCACAGGGTCGCACAACCACGCGTCAATTCCATGTCAGACAAGTCTGAAAATCCATGAACAAATGCCAAATTCTTGACCGAAATCACGAATTCACATTCTTAACTACGAATGGTGATCACAAATTCAGCGACGTGAATTAGACGTTCAGCATCGGAACGTCCACCTTCGGCAGCAGCCTCGAGGTGAAGTAGCGATCCTTGTAGTACCGGATCTTGTCGCACTTCACCGGGTGAGGTATCCCCTCGTACAGGAACACCTCCATGTCCGGCCCCATCGCCTTCAGCTCCTGCGGCAGCATCAGCGCGCGCCGTTCCTCGGTGAAGTTGTGGGTCTTCTCGCGGGCATGGGTGACGTTCTTCCTGCGCACCGTGGTGTAGCCCAGCATGTCCGAATAGTCGTTGGCATCCTGCTGTTCGCGCGGCGCGTACAGGATCTGCAGCGCGTGGTTGGTGATGATCGTGCGCGAGACTTCCCGGCCGTAGGTGGCGTCGAGTTGGGACATGCTCTGGATGATCGGCAGCAGGCGGATGTTGTAGCCGGCCATGTAGGAGACCGCCGAGGCGATGATCTCCACTTTGCCGATCGAGGTGAATTCGTCCATCAGCAGCAGGCACTGGTACTTCAGGTCCGGGTTGGACTTGGGCAGTTCCTTGGTGTTGAGGTTGATCAGCTGGCTGAAGAACAGGTTGATGATCAGCCGGCTCTCGGCCAGCTTGTTGGGCTGGATGCCGATGTAGATGGTCATCTTCTTCTTGCGGACGTCGGTCAGCAGGAAGTCGTTGCTGCTGGTGGCCTTGTCCAGCACCGGGTTGATCCAGGGATTGAGCGGCTCCTTGAAGGTGCCCAGGATCGAGGCGAAGGTCTCATCGGCCTGCGACAGCATGTTGGCGAACGCCGAACGGGCATTGGCACTGAGGAACGGTCGCTCCGACAGGGTCTTGAGGTACTTCTTCAGGTCGGTGCCGTCGCCGGAGGACAGACGGTACACCGCACCGAGCGTGGGCGTGCCGGCGCCGCCCGGGAAACCGCTGCTGCGCTCGTCGTCCCAGTTCTCGAACAGGTACAGGGTAAAGGCCATGAACGCATTGCGTGCCTGGCTGACCCAGAACTTCTGGTCCTCGGCCCCGTCTGGGTACAGCATCGCGGCGATGCTCATCAGGTCCGACACCCGGAAGGCCGGATCGTCGGAGACGTAGCTGAGCGGGTTCCAGCGGTGCGTGCGCCGGTCCTCGGCGAAGGGGTTGAACAGGTAGATCTCCTGGCCCTGGCTGGCGCGCCAGCCGCTGGTCAGGTCGAAGTTCTCCTGCTTGATGTCCAGCACCACCAGCGATTCGCCGTACTCCAGCAGGTTCGGGATGACCACGCCCACGCCCTTGCCCGAGCGGGTGGGCGCGGCCAGGATCACGAACTGCTGGCCATCCAGGCGCACCAGCTTGCCGCCATGGCTGCCGACCACGATGCTCTGGCCGGTCTTCTTGAACATGCCGTGCTTGGCCAGGTCGGCACCGGTGGCGAAGCGCGCGTCGCCGTGCAGCGAGCGCTTGTCCTTCTTCAGCAGCAGCACCAGGCCGGCCACCAGCAGCACCAGCAGGGGCAGGCCGAAGCCTACGTAGCCCGCCCATTTGATCTTGCCCACGAAAGGCGCGACCTGCGGTTGGCCGATGGCGTGGACGTACTGGTAGTAGGTGTTCCAGGTGAACAGCTGGGTGTCCAGCCCCAGGAACAGCAAGGTCAAGTAGCCGGAGAACACGAAACCAAGCAACAGGGTCGCCAGCGTGATGATGGCGATGAGCAGATACTTCTTACTGGGCAACACCCGAATCCTCCATGATGCGCACGCGGCGCGACGGCCTAGCGGTGGCGCCAGCGCGACGCCTTCTTCCGCAGGTGGTTCTCGTTTTCCAGCCCGGGCTCCTCGCCCTCTTCACGCACCAGTTGCAGCAAGCGTTGGCGCGCTTCGGCCAGTGATATCAGGTCGGTCAGACGATCCCCATCGTCGGCGACGACCGCATGGCCGACCACATCGCCGGGAGCGTACACCGGCTCGTGGGACACCGCTACCAGCTGGTAGCGGCCACGGGTTTCCAGCACATGCCTGAATTCCTGCATCGCACTCCTCCTTGTCGGGGCAACACTGCGCCCCCTGCCCCGCCATCATGCCGGTGGCAGCGTCATGGGCGCATCCACAACCGCTGCGGCTTCTGCGCGAAACTGTGCGCGGATATCCAAGGAGACCGCAATGGACTGGGTAGCACTTGCCCGTACGCTGGCCACCGAGGCCCACGCGGGGCAGATCGACAAGGCCGGCCAGCCTTACATCGGCCATGTGGCGCGGGTGGCGGCTGCGGTGTGCGGCGACGATGACGCCGAAGTGGTGGCCTGGCTGCATGACGTGGCCGAGGACTGCCCGGCGTTTGACGCGCGGATCGAGGTATTTCCCGCACCGCTGCGCGAGGCGGTGCAACTGCTCAACCGCGATGCAGCACCCGACGCGGACAGCTACTACGCGCGCATTGCCGCCCACCCGCTGGCACTGAAAGTGAAGCGCGCCGATCTGGATGACAACGCCGATCCGCAGCGGCTGGCAATGCTCGATGCGGCGACGGCCGCGCGCCTGCACGGAAAGTACGCTCATGCCCGGGCGGCGCTGGGCATCTGAGCCGGACGCGACGAGGCGCGGCGGGCCGGCGTGTCACCGATCAAACGCTGATTTACCCTGAGTGCTGCTGCTCCTGCTGCAGTGCAGCAGTACAATGGGCGGCTCCCGCCCCCCATCGCGCCCCCGCATGAGCCCCAACTCTTCCCTGGCTGCGCGGCTGACGCCCCGCCAGCGCACCCTGATCATCCTCGCCCTTTCACTGGGTGGCTTCGCCATCGGCACCAGCGAGTTCGCCAGCATGGGCCTGATGCTGGAGATCAGCCGCGGCCTGTCGATTTCCGAAACCCAGGTCGGGCATCTGATCAGCGCCTATGCCATCGGCGTGGTGGTCGGCGCCCCGATCCTCGCCTTCGTCGGCGCCAGCTTCCCGCGCCGCAAGCTGCTGCTGGCACTGATGGGCTTCTACGCGGTCGGCAACCTGGCCAGCGCGCTGGCACCGAACTACGGCACGATGCTGGTGGCGCGCTTCGTTGCCGGCCTGCCGCATGGCGCCTACTTCGGCGTGGCGATGCTGGTGGCCGCGGCGATCAGTCCCGCAGGCCAGCGCGGCCAGGCGATGTCACGCGTGCTGCTGGGCCTGTCGATCGCGATCCTGGTCGGCAACCCGCTGACGACCTGGCTGGGTCAGCAGCTGAGCTGGCGCACCGCCTTTGCCCTGGTCAGCGTGCTGGCCATCGCCACCGTGGCGATGATCGCGCGCTTCCTGCTGCCGGACCCGGATGAAGTACGCACCTCGCCGATGCGCGAGCTGCGCGCCTTCAACACGTCCCAGGTGTGGCTGGCGCTGGCGATCGGCGCGGTCGGCTTCGCCGGCATGTTCTGCGTGTTCACCTACCTGGCACCGACCCTGGTGCAGGTCACCGGCGTGGCCGAATCGTGGATGCCACTGGCGGTGGGCGTGTTCGGCATCGGCGCGATCATCGGCAACATCGCCGGTGGCTGGCTGGTGGACAAGTTCCACTTCAAGGCCGCCGCCGTGGTGCTGCTGTGGTCGATCGTGATGCTGCTGCTGTATCCGCTGGCCGCACAGTCGGTGTGGACCATCGGCCCGATGATCATCACTGTCGGCACCATGGGCGCACTGGCGGCGGTGCTGCAGACCCGCCTGATGGACGTGGCCGGTGAGGCGCAGACGCTGGCGGCGGCCTCCAACCACGCCGCTTTCAATACTGCCAACGCACTCGGCCCGTGGCTGGGCGGCATGGCAATCAGCGCCGGCTTCAGCCCGGCCAGTACCGGCTATGTCGGCGCGGCTACCGCGATCGGCGGCCTGCTGCTGTGGTGCGTGGCGGTGATGCTGGACAAGAAGCGCAGCACCGCCGTCGTCGGCAGCCACTGAACATTGCGCCGGATCGTCAGTTGCTGCCTCTGCGGCGACGGCGATCCGGTCGCAGCAACGCTGTATCGCCGGCCACCAGGGTCGGCCGCGCCAGCTCACCGCGCTTCACACGGTCCAGCACCCGCCGCGAATTGGCTGCACAGTCGATGCCGTCCGGCCGCGCCTGGATGTCCTCGATCAGGGCCAGCAGATGCGCCCGGCTCTCTGCCAGCCGCAGCTGCAACGCTTCGATGTCAGCCACCTTCTGCTGCAGCATCGTGATCAACGCCTCATGCTGCCACTGGCCCATGTCCGGTGGCAGCAGGGCGCGGATCTCTTCCAGGCTGAAGCCTGCACGCTGCGCGCCCGTGATCAACTCCAGCAACAGCACCGCCTGTTCCGGATAGTCGCGGTAGCCATTGGCCTGGCGCTGCGCCACCAGCAGCCCCGCGTCTTCATAGAAGCGAATGCGCGACGCCGCGAGGCCCGTGAGGCGGGCCAGCTCACCGATCTTCATCTGCCTGAATCCTCGCCATGGGAGTCTGTTGACCTTCAATAAAACTTGAAGGTTAGCGTAGCGCCATTCCCCTGTCCTGGAGCTGTCCGATGTCGCTGTTCTCGCCCCTGGCACTACCCTCCGGTGCCATCATCCGCAACCGCATTGCCAAGGCCGCGATGGAGGAAAACATGGCCGACGCCGACCACGCGCCGTCCGCTGCACTGCTGCAGCTCTACCAGCGTTGGGCCGATGGCGGCGCAGGACTGATCATCACCGGCAACGTGATGGTCGATGGCCGCGCCATGACCGGCCCCGGCGGCGTGGTGCTGGAAGACGACCGCCACCTTGACCGCTTCATCGCCTGGGCCGAAACGGCACGCTCACGGGGCGCGCAGATGTGGATGCAGATCAACCATCCCGGGCGGCAGATGCCGGCCGCACTCGGCCAACCGGCACTCGCGCCGTCAGCCGTCGCCCTGGAGATGGGCGCGCTGTCCAGGCAGTTCGCACCGCCGCGGGCGATGACCGAGGCGGACATCGAAGAGGTGATCGCCCGCTTCATCCGCAGCGCCGAGCTGGCCGAGCGCGCCGGGTTCAGTGGCGTGCAGATCCATGCCGCGCACGGTTACCTGCTCAGCCAGTTCCTGTCGCCGCTGTCCAATCGCCGCGACGACCGCTGGGGCGGCAGCCTGCACAACCGTGCGCGCCCGCTGCTGGAGATCGTGCAGGGGGTGCGCGCCACCGTGTCGCCCACGTTCGCGGTGGCCGTGAAGCTCAATTCCGCCGATTTCCAGCGCGGTGGCTTCTCGCCCGAGGATGCGCGCGCAGTGGTGGAAATGCTGGCGCCGCTCGGCGTGGACCTGGTCGAACTGTCCGGTGGCAGCTACGAAGCACCGGCCATGACCGGTGCCGCGCGCGACCAGCGCAGCCTGGCCCGCGAGGCCTACTTCCTTGAGTTCGCGCGTGAGATCGCCACGGTGGCAACCATGCCGCTGATGGTCACCGGTGGCATCCGCCGTCGCGCCGTGGCCGATCAGGTACTTGACAGCGGTGTGGCCATGGTCGGCATCGCCACCGCGCTGGCGATCGAGCCGGATCTGCCCCACCGCTGGCAGCAGGGCCGCGACCCGGTGCCGACACTGCGCACCATCGACTGGCGCAACAAACCGTTGGCCGCCAGCGCACACATGGCCGCAGTGAAGTACCAGTTGGCGCGGCTGAGCAGGCTCCGGCCCACGGCGCCGGGTGTTTCGCCCGTCTGGGCACTGCTGCTGGCACAGGCGGCCGCAAAGTGCCGGACCCGCCGCTACCGGCGCTGGATCGGTGCACGCGCAGGAGGATACTGAGCGGGCAGGCTTCTCATCACCGAATCGATGCTTCACCATCTGCATGATCGGCGGCAGCCCGTCGCCGGTCGCAACACGCAGAAGGAACCCTCGTGGCAGCAGGACCAACCAGGAACCACGAAAAGCTGCTCGATGACCTGCTCTCACTGGGCCGCAACTGGGCGCTGGCCATTGCCATCGCAGGTGCCGGAGCTGCGGTCCATTACAGCGAGTCGGTCTACGAAGCAGGCATCTGGCGCGACCTGCTGCCCACGCTCTGCTTCCTGGTCGCCATCGTCTGGATCGTGCTCAGCATCATCCGCTTCGACCTGACCATCCAGCAGCACTTCGAGCGGAAATTGTCACGCTGGCTCAGCCGTCTGCTGTATGTCGTGCTGCTTGGCACCGGCATCACTGCCGTGTTCTTCGTCACCGAACTGGCGGACAACAATCACATCGCGCGGATGTGCGACTCGGTGGCCAATGAACCCGGCAGCCGCATCCACAGGTCGGCCGAGTGCCAGCGGCTGTACCAGCATCGCGCGGCGTACCGGCAGCGTCTGGAATCGGCCGAGGGTGAGTTCGACTGAACGGGCTTCATCGCGGTCTTCGCGCGCGATGAACACATTTCGTGGATGTGCATTTGGGCACAGTGCAGCCGACGCCGCGCTCTCGGCCCGTACCGGACCCGCAATGCCCCCCCATCGCGCACCTGCCCGCCATGATGCCATCGCCTTGCAGGCCGGCATGCTGGGCAGCGTGTTGGGCGTGGCGCTGTTCAAGGCCATCGCACTGTCTGCGTTGGCGACGGGTTCGATGATGGGTATCGGGCTATGGGTGATGGCCTGCGCGCTGCTGGCAGCGTGGGCGCTCGCAGCCTATCTGGCCTGCCTGGCACTGAGCCGGCGCGTGTTCGTGCTGATGCTGGTGCTGTGCACGGTACTGGTGATCTGCATCGCCTGACGCCGGCAGGGGCCGGACTATCGCGCATCTGTTATAGAATAACAAGTGCGGTTGGTCCGATTGTGCATGCCCGGTGTCACGGATTTGAATTCCATGGCCATCCCGGCATCACCCGAGGCCCCCCCATGAACCTGCAGCCCCCGCTCCGCGCGACCCTCATTGCCATCGCCCTCGCATCGCTCAGCGCCTGCGCCACCTATGACGACAGCAACATGCATCAAGCCTGCCAGGAGTCGCCGCACCTGAAGGACCTGCCGCCCGAGGTCGCTGCCCGCGAGAGCCGCTGCAACAAGGGCATGGAAGTGTGGTCGAGCGAGCGCAAGGGCAGTGACAAGCCGCTGGACCTGAGCGGAAAGAAGAACAATCCCTGACGAAGGTGCGCACCCGGTTGCCGCGCCTGTCTTGATCGCGCCCATGCATCCGGCTGACTGCTCCATCACAGCCGGCGCGCGACGATGAGGTCTCCCCACCCTGTCGAGACTCAGATGCCGGACACTGCCCACCCTGTCATTCGCGCGTTCGAGGCCGTGTTCGATCTATCGGGCAGCGTGCAGCGCATCACTGCGCTCACGGTCACCTGCCGGCATTGCTCGTCGACCAGCTCTGCCAGCGAAGACAACCTGGTGCAACTTCCGGGCGGGGCGTTGTTCCGTTGTGACGGGTGCGGCTGCCATCAACCGGTCAGCCACGCCCGCCTGTCGGACTGGCAACCGGCGTCGTTGCTGGGTATCTGAGGGCCGCCACGTGGAAATGACTGCGGAACAGCGGAAAATACTCCAGGCAATCGCCGCTGCAAAGCCGGTGCGCGGCGATGCCGCAACGTGGGCGGTGACCGCCGGATGGGCGGTACAGGCGGAAGACGGGGATATCGATCTGACCGAGGCTGGCCGGGATGTGCTCACCGCGCAGGCAGGTCGTAAGGGCTAGACCCGCCGATCAGGCCAGCTTCGCCTCCCTTCGCGCTGCGCCGCGATAGCGGCAACCTGCTGAACAAGGGGTGCATCCCTGCCACGTCTACGGCGAAGTGGCGAGGCCCTTCATGCCGAGGGTGTGCAGGGCGTCATGACATGCGCTCGGCTATGCTGCGCCACCTCCCTGCGCCAATGGCGGCCATGCATCCTTTTCCCCTGCCAGTCTCCGCACCTGATCAGCTCGCCTACCGACTGCTGCAGGACAGTGACTGGGCCCGCTCGGCCACTGCCGCAAGCGCACCTGCCGAACTTCGCACCTTGCTGGCGATGATCCTGGATTCGCCCGAACCCCTGTGGCTTGCCTGGGGCAAGGAAGACAAGGCGTTCTTCTTCAATGATGCCTATCTGCCGATGCTGGGGGAAAAGCTGCACGGCGCGATGGGCAACCGTCTGGAGGATGTCTGGGCGGACGTATGGCCGGACGTGGTGCATGCCGTCGACGACGCCTTTGCCGGCACCAGCCGCAGCTTCAAGAACCTGCCATTGATGATGGATCGCGACGGCACGCTGCGCGAAACTTTCTGGACGTTTTCCTATTCACCGCTGCGCGTCGGCTGCGGCAGTGTCGCCGGTATCCTGTGCGTGGTCAGCGAGCAGACCGAACGGGTGATCGAGCGCGACCTGCACAGCCGCCAGGTCGCGGCGATCACCGAGCAGGCGCGGGAGGCCCATCTGGAACTGGTGCGCGCCCGCGAGCAGCTGCGCCAGTCGCAGAAGCTTGAGGCGATCGGCCAGCTCACCGGCGGTGTGGCCCACGACTTCAACAACCTGCTGCAGGTCATCACCGGTTCGGTGGACATGCTCCTGCACACGTGGCCGTCAGACGACACCCGGCGCCGCTACATCCAGGCCATTGCCACAGCCTCGGACCGCGCCACCAAGCTGACCGCGCAACTGCTTGCGTTCTCGCGTCGCCAGAGCCTGTCGCCGGAGGTCTTCGATCTCTGCGAAAGCGTGCACGCGCTTTCGGACATCATCACCACGGTACTGGGTGCACGCATCCAGGTGTCGTTGACGTTGCCCGGCACGCCGTTGCCGGTGCTGCTGGACCGGACCCAGCTGGACACTGCATTGATCAACATCGCGGTCAACGCGCGCGATGCGATCGAGGGACACGGCAGGGTGACCATCGAGGTGGAGCAGGTAACCGCGGTGCCTTCGGTGCGCTTCGCCGCGCCGATGAAGGGCGACTTCGCCGCGATCAGCGTGACCGACACCGGAGCAGGCATCGACCCCGCCGTCGTCGACCGCATCTTCGAGCCCTTCTTCACCACCAAGAGCGTCGGCGCCGGAACCGGCCTCGGCCTCAGCCAGGTGTTCGGCTTCGTCAAGCAGTCAGAAGGCGAGGTGGACGTGCAGAGCCAGGCGGGCGCCGGTACCCGCTTCACCCTGTACCTGCCGCTGGCGCAGGCGAGAGAAATGACGGAACGGCCGGCGACGCTACCGGGGCTGCAGCATGGTCACGGTGTCTGCGTGCTGGTTGTGGAAGACAACGTCGATGTGGCCGAATTTGCCGTCGGCGCCCTGCGCGAGCTCGATTACAACGTGGTACTTGCGCACAATGCGGACGAGGCCCTGGCGGAGCTCGAACGGGATGCCTCCCGCTTCGATGTAGTGTTCAGCGACGTAGTGATGCCTGGCATGAACGGCCTGGATCTGGCCCGTACCATCCGCAGCCGCCTGCCTGGGCTTCCAGTGATCCTTACCAGCGGCTACAGCGAACTGTTGGCCCGGGACCCTGGCCATGGCTTCACCCTGCTGCGCAAGCCTTACTCATTGAAGCAGCTGGCCTCGGTGATGACCGAAGCCGGGCGCTGCGCGCAGGCCGTGGTAGCGTCGCCCTAGCGGGCGGTCACCGCAGCGAACCGAACCAGCGTTCCAGCGAAGGCTCCAGCCCCGACGTGTCACCGC
The DNA here is from genome assembly GCF_000284595.1 of Stenotrophomonas maltophilia D457. Lineage (GTDB taxonomy): Bacteria > Pseudomonadota > Gammaproteobacteria > Xanthomonadales > Xanthomonadaceae > Stenotrophomonas > Stenotrophomonas muris. The sequence continues at coordinate 2,951,865 of NC_017671.1, forward strand.
CAGCATCGCAGGCCCAGGCGACGATACCGTCGGGGCGGACCAGCACGGCGCCCAGTCCCAGCGTGTCGCGCGCCGTGGACATCACGCAGGTGACCGACCGCTGCCAGCGCTCAATGATCGGACCGAGCGGATCGCCGGTATCGAGCCCCAGCAGCACGCCCTGCCCTGCACGCAGCAGCTCTCCCATCCGACGGTCATCAGCCAGTTGGACGTCCGGTGCGCTTCGGCCAACCCGCGGATGGCTGCCGTCGAGCACCGGTGGCGGTGCTACACCCCACAGCCGCTCGGCGAGATAGGTGGCACCGTCGCGGGTCGCGGCCAGGTCGGCGATGACCGCCGCCAGCGCGCGCGACCCGGGGCCTGGCCGCATCAACGCCACCTGCGCACGTGACCAGTCGAGCACCTGGGCGCCGATCGGATGGCGCTCAGCCTGATAGCTGTCCAACAGCGACTCTGCCACATCACCTCGCACCACCGCGGCCAGCTTCCACCCCAGGTTCATCGCATCGCCGATGCCGAGGTTCAGCCCCTGCCCGCCCAACGGCGAATGCATGTGCGCGGCATCACCGGCCAACAGCACGCGGCCGCTGCGATAGGCCATGGCCTGGCGCGCGGCATCGGTCCATGTGGTGGCCAGATGCAACGCCGTGATCGTTGCCTCTCGCCCGGAGACACGCCGCAGCAGCGCCTGGGCGGTGTGCCGGTCCAGCGGCGTGCGATGGCCGGCGCCACCGTCGAAATCGGCCAGCGCCAGCATGCCCGGCGGATTGAAATTGCACATGCCGTGTTCGGTGAACTGACGCCCCGGGACGAGCACCGACGGGTCTGCCAGTTCGACCTGCAGCGTGTGCCCGGTGAACTCCGGCGCCGTCCCTGCGAACACGAACCCCGACTGCTTGCGTACCGTGCTGCGGGCGCCATCGCAACCGACCAGCCAGCGGCCCCGCATCAGCCCGCGACCGGTCTGGACCTCCATCTGTGCTTCGCGTGCGTACACCGCCTGCACCGTGCAGCCACGCTCGATCTGTACACCAAGTGACACCGCACGCTCGGCCAGCACCGCCTCCAGCGACTGCAGCTCGACCGCCATCTGGGTGGGCACCGGCGTCGGCAGGCGATGGCGCCAGCGCGCACTGTCCACGTTGTCCAGCGCAAAAGGAATGCCGGCGAAGTGGCCGCCCAGCGGCCGCGGTTGCGCCAGCCAATGGGCGGTGCCGGGCGGCGGTGCGCCGTTGTCCGGCTTCAGCACCTGACTGGCGGCAACCGCATCCAGCAGGCCACGTCGATCCAGGGCCTCCAGGGTGGGCGCGTTCAAGCCGCGCAAGCCAAAGGGCAGGCGTTTCAAGGGTGTCTCGGGCGACACTGCCTGCTCCAGCAACAGGACCGAACAGCCGGCCTGGGCCAGCTCGCAGGACAGGAACAGGCCGACCGGGCCGGCCCCGGCGATGACGACGTCGTACAACATGGGATTTCCCTGTGAGCGCCGGGCCGGCGCCCTGGCGACGCCAATGTTACACTCGGTGTACTTTTCCACAAGTGAACCGCCCATGATCCCGCCCCGGGGCCGCCGCGAGCAGCGCAAGACCGAGACCCGACAGACCATTTCGGACGTCGCCACCGAACTGATCATCCGCCGCGGCTTCGAAGCCGTGTCCATGTCCGAGATTGCCAATGCGGCGGGGGTCTCGCGCAAGACGGTCTTCAATTATTTCGCCAGCAAGGAAGACCTGGTGTTCGACCGCGATGAGGAGGCCCGGACCCTGCTTCGCGAAGGCATGGCGGCGCGCCGTGGCATGGCCCCGCTGGCCGCCTTCCAATCGCTGGTGCGGGAGCTGCTGGACAGCGGCCACCCGCTGTTACGGATCAACTCCGGTGCAGCGGCCTTCTGGGCAACCGTGGCCGACAGTCCGGTGCTGGTGGCGCACGCGCGACGGCTGCAGGCACAGCTGGCCCACGACCTGGCCCGGCTGATGGCCGACGCGGCCGGTCGGCCCGCGCAGGACGCGGAGGCACGCCTGGGCGCAGCCATGCTGCTGGCGTCGATGGTGGCCGCCTATGAGAGTGGACTGGCCAGCCAGCAGAGGGGCGAGGATCCGCGCCAAGCGATGCTGCAGCTGATCGTGCGCGGTGGCACCGGCGTGCTGGTGGCCTTGGCCGGCACCCCATATACCGACCCGGGCCTGCGTCCATAGCGCAATCGGGGGATAGGTCACGAAGCGTTGCAAATGCTAATCTTTCTCATTTGCAGCCAGCCCCGACCCCCTCATGCCGCTTCCAACCCCGCTCAAGCACGCCCTCTGCCTGGCGCTGCCCCTTTCCCTGGCTACGCCTGCACTGGCCTCCGAGGCCTCCGCTGACACCCCGAAGGACCTGGACAAGGTCGAAGTCCGCGGCCGCGCGCAGACCCTGTACCGCGCCAACGATGCGGCCGTCGGCACCCGCACCGATACCCCGTTGGAACTGGTGCCGCAGTCGATCCAGGTCGTGCCGCGCGAGCTGATCGACGACCAGGCCGCGCGCCAGGTCACCGATCTGTACCGCAGCATCAGCGGCATCAGCTTCTTCAGCTATGCCGGCGTCACCCTGCGCGGGTTCCGCCAGGAGAACGTTCTCTACGACGGCCTGCGTGGTGATCCCTATGCGGGCTTCTCGGTGCCGCAACTGTTCAATATCGAACGCGTGGAAGTACTGAAAGGTCCGGCCGGTGCGCTGTACGGCGGTGGTGATGCGGGCGGTGTCATCAACTATGTAACGCGCAAGCCCAAGGCGCGCGCCGAACGCCGCATCGAGCTGCAGGCAGGCGACAAGGACTTCCGCGCCGGATCGATCGAAGGCACCGGCCCCTTGAATGCCAGCGGCAGCATTCGCTATCGCGCCGGCCTGTATGCCGACAGCGAGCAGGGCGTGCGCTGGAATGCCGACAGCGAAAGCGTGATCGGCGATGCCTCGCTGGCCTTCGATGTCGGCCAGACCGGCGAGCTGGTGCTGCAGTTCACCGACATCACCCAGAACCTGGGCGGCAACCGCCTGCGCGGCGTGCCGGTGAACGATGCCGGCAGCTTCCTGACCGACCGCCGCTGGAACCACAACGAGGCCAGTGACTTCCTCGACATGCGCGCCAAGGTCGCACTGGCGCAGTATCGCTTCGCACCGCGCGACAACCTGGACGTGGATCTTGCTGCGCGCTGGTTCAGCAACAACGAGCACCAGATGTACCACGAGCCGATGGGGCTGATTGATCGTGACCGCGACGGCGTGGCCGAGTGGATGACGCGCCAGCTGCGCAACCAGATCCGTGACAACACTGCCTTCACCGCCAGCGGCAATGCCGTCTGGCGGATCAACACCGGCCGTATCGAACACAAGGTGCTGTTCGGCGCCGACGTGTACCAGCTCGACGCCGACTTCACCGCGCAGACCGCCAACAGCGCCGACCTGGCACGCGGCGCCGGCCCGGTGCGCGGCATCGACCTGTTCAACCCGGTCTATGGCGCGAGCACCTGGCATGACTACAACCTGGCCGCCCTGCCGTGGCGCAGCACCGCCACCCGCAGCAAGCGCTACGGCGGCTACCTGCAGGATGAGCTGGCACTGGGCACGCGCTGGCATGTGCTGGCCGGGCTGCGCTGGGATGGCTTCAAGGATCAGGACCGCATGGGTGGCGGCAGCGTGGATGGCAACGATCTCAGCTGGCGCCTGGGCAGTACCTTTACCGTCCGGGACGGCGTGAATCTGTATGCCAACATCGCCAGCGGCTTCGTGCCGCAGAGTGCCACCAACCAGAACCCGGCGGCCGGCGGACCGTTCGACGCGGAGCGCAGCAGGCAATGGGAAGTCGGCCTGAAGTCCCTGCTGGCCGACCGTGTGACCCTGAACATGGCGGCCTACCGCATCGACCGCAGCAACATCGTGCAGGCCACCGGCGAGGTGATCGGCGGGGTAAACCAACTCGCTGCACTGGGCCTGGTACGCAGCACGGGCATGGAACTGGACCTGCTGGCCGACGTGACCGAGCGCTGGGTGGTGAACCTGACCTACGCCTACAACGATGCACGGGTGAAGGGTGCCGGACCGAACGGCATCACCAATGCCTCCGGCGACCGCTTCGCCAATGCGCCACGCAACAAGCTCGGCGTGTGGACGCGCTACGACCTGCCGTCGATCAACTCGGCCATCGGCTTCGGCGCCGACCATGTGGGCGAGCGTGTCAGCCTGGATGGGCAGGCGGTCAAGGCATACACGGTATTCGACATGAGCTGGAAGACCACGTGGAAGCAGTGGCAGTTCCAGGCCAACGTCAAGAACCTGTTCGACAAGGTGTACGCGGCCAGCGGCTTCATCGAGCGCAACGGGCATTTCCCGGGCGAGCCGCGGCGGGTGTATGTGCAGGCGGCTTACAGCTTCTGACACCGCGCAGCAGAGCGTGCCAAGGGAGGTGGCAACCCACCTCCCCTGCCCAGGTCAGTGCGAGCAGGACACCAGCATCGAGCGGGTGGCCATCTGGGTAGAGGTGAAGCCGTTCCTGTAGCCCACCGCGATGGCATTTCCTTCATCGCCATCCTTGCTGAAGACCACATAGCCGCCTGGGCACATCTGCCCGGCCTTTTCGTAGCAGCCACTCCAGGAACTGGAACCGCTGCAGTCGATGGAAACACCACGGCGGCCATCGGGGGTGACGGTCATTCTGGCAGTGGTGCAGCCACTCAAGGCGGCAACCAGCAACAGCGGGACGAACAACTTCATGGGCACTCCAGGGGTTGGGGATCAGCGAACGGGCGCCAAGGCTGGAGTGCGCGGATTGCGCGAACCTTGCGCCGGGCGGCCCGCGCCGCAGCGGGTGTTGCGGCGTCACCGGCAGGCCCCGAAGGAACGCCATGTTCACGCAATGTTCCTGTAATACGGTGCCGGCGCTTGCCGCCCGCCTTATGCCTCCTTCCCGCCTGACGCCTGCCGATGCACATCCTGCTGATCGAAGACGAAGCCGAACTGGCTGCCACCCTGAAGTCTGCCCTGCAGCGGGAGCGCTACGTCGTGGACCTGGCCAGCACCCTGGCACTGGCCCGCCAAGCAGCACTTTCCGGATCACACGACCTTGTGCTGCTGGACCGCACCCTGCCCGATGGTGACGGGCTGGGGCTCATTCCCGTGCTGCGCGGGCGCAATCCGGGGGTGCCGATCATCGTGCTCAGCGCACTGGGACAGTTGCCGGACCGCATCGCCGGCCTGGATGAGGGCGCCGACGACTACCTGGCCAAGCCCTTCGCGCTGGAAGAACTGTTCGCGCGGATCCGCGCGGCCGGGCGCCGGCCGAGCGGCATGCAGGTGGAGCCGGTGAGCATCGGCCGGCTGCTGTTCGACCCCACCTCGGGCGAAGCCAGCGTGGGCGGACAGCGACTGGAGCTTCCGCGCCGCGAGATCCGCGTGCTGGCGGCCCTCGCCCGCCGGCTGGGCCGCACCGTGCTTCGCGAATCCATCGAGATGGCGGTGTACGGCTTCGACGACGGCATCCATTCCAACACGCTGGACTCGCATGTCTCACGCCTGCGGCGCAAGCTGGCCGACGCGGATGCGGGGGTGGAAATCCATGCCATCCGCGGTGTCGGCTATCTGATGCGGGAAACGAAGTAATGGCGCTTCGTCCCTCACTGAAGCGCCCGCTGATCGTCAAAACCCTGATCTACCAGTTGCTCGCACTGCTGGTGGCCTTCTTCGCATTGCTGATGGTGCTGGTGCGTGTCGACAGCGGCGGCTACTACACCATCCAGACCTTCGCCCCGGTGGCGGCAGAGGCCGTTCGTCGGGACAGCAAGGGCGAGCTGTATGTGCAACGCACACCGGCGCTGGACGAGCTGCTGAAGATCGTCCCCGGCGCGTGGTTCATCGCCGAGGATGAGCAGGGCCAACATGTGACATTCGGCCACGTTCCGCCCGCCTACGCCTCGCTGGTCGGCGCCCTCGACGGCATTCCCTATGGCGACCTGCGCGGACGCGGCCGCAACGACGGCCTGGCCGTGGTGATACGCCAGCACAGCGGTCCGGCCGGCAAGCTGACCATCATGGCCCATGGCGAAACCGATTCGCTGACCTGGCAGATGGCGCTGGCCGCACACATCATCACCCTGCCGATCTTCCTGCTGCTGGGCCTGGCCACCATCATCCTGACCCCGATCATCGTGCGCCGCGCCCTGGCTGGCGTGGAGCGCATCGCGCAGGAAGCCCGCAACATCTCTGCCAGCCGTCGCGGCATCCGTCTGACAGAGACCGCCGTACCGGTGGAGATCGCACCGCTGGTGACCGCGGTGAACGAAGCGCTGGACCGACTGGACGAAGGGCACGAACGGCAGCGCCGCTTCATCGCCGCCGCCGCCCATGAGCTGCGTACACCGATCGCCATCCTGCGGGTGAAGATCGATGCCACCGACGATTCCACCTCACGCAGCCTGGCGGTGGAAGTCGCTCGGCTGGCAACGCTTGCCGAGCAGCTCCTGGACCTGCACCGCATGGAAGCCGATGGACCGAAGGACTCCCTCAACCTGGCCCGCGTGGCCAAGCGGGTCGTCGCCGATCTGGCCCCCCTGCTGATCCAGTCCGACAAGACGGTCGCCGTGGCAGTGGAACCGAACTTCCCGGTGCTGGGCGAGTCCGGTGCCATCGAACGGGTGCTCTCCAACCTGGTACTGAATGCCGCCGAGCACGGTGGACGCCATATCATCGTGCGCGTGCAGGGCAGCTGCCTTGAGGTGGAAGACGATGGACCCGGCATTCCAGTCGACCAGCGCGAACGCGTGTTCGAGCCCTTCCAACGCCTGCGGCCCCGGCAGACAGGCGCCGGATTGGGATTGAACCTGGTGCGGCAGGTGATCGACCGCCACGGCGGCCACGTCACGATTCTGGATGCGCCCGGTGGTGGCGCCCTGATCCGCGTCGAGTTCCCCTCGCATCCAGGCGTCACCAGCGCATTGGCGCCGGAGTACTGAGCGCATCGCTTCCACGTGGATGACTATGCGCGGATGACTACTGGCTGTCCGCGCGCCAGGACTGCGGTTGATGCGCAAGGTTGCGGCAATGTTCGCTGCCCAGCATCCAGGTGAGCAGCACAGCAGGTGCTGCGTCCGGAACTGACAGGAAGCCTGCATGTGACACAGGGAGCTCCTCCACCGCCCTCTTCCACCCCTGCCCCGCCGCCTCGGAATACGCCCAGCCTGACCGCCGCAGCATGGAACTGCCGCGCGCATGCAGGCCGCGCGCGTGGGTTGGAACACTGGCCGCACTGGCTGCGGATGATTCCCGAACGCGAGCGGGCCGGCGTGCTGATCCGCCTGTTCGCCGCGCTGTTCCTGCTGCTCCCCGGCCTTGCGCTGGTGGCTTCCGCGTATCGGCACGCGCATGCAACGGCCACTGCCGTGCTGGTGTTCGTCGCCGTGCATGCCGCACTGCACATGCTGGCCGTGTGGCGAGGGGCTGCACTACGCCCAGCTCCCCCGCTGCTGCGGACCCTGGATACGCGCGCAGCCGCCGTGATGCTTGCTGCCACGTTGATGATCATCGCGATCGTCGCCGCCACCGCAACGCTGCCGGTTGCGGTCTGCACCGTGCTGCTGGTCGGCGCGTTGTGCCAGCTTTCGACCCTGCCCACGCCGGCGCAACGCCTCCGCCACGTGCTGTTGGCGCTCGGTAGCATGATCCAGTTCATCGCGATGGCACTGCTCACGCAGGGCATTGCCCACTGACACGCCTGCACCATCGCAAGGTTCGCGCAATCCAGCGCATCGAGACTCGACCACCATCCACACCTGTCACCCCAGGCGTGCATTCCAACAGTCTCGAGGATCCACGATGCCCTGTCTCTTCCGGATGCCGCGCCGATGAGCGCCACACCGCGCAGCCGCCGCCGTGTGCAGATCATTGCTGCCGCACTCCTCTGCACAACGTTGGCACTCTTCGCCTGGCTCCGGCCCGTACCACCACCGAAGCTGCAGGTGGCACCGGTAACCCGGGGCAACATTGAACAGGTCGTTGAAGCCACTGGAACACTGAAGCCCTCGCGGCTGGTGAGCGTGGGCGCGCAGGTCTCCGGCCGCATCGAGGCCCTGCATGTGAAGCTGGGCGACAAGGTGAAGGCCGGCGATCCGATTGCCGATATCGATTCGCGCACCCAGCGCAACGCATTGCTGAGTGCGCAGGCAGCACAGCGCACCGCGCGCGCCAACCGCGATGCGCTGGCCACCGACCTGCGCCAGTTCGAGCTGACATTGCATCGACAGCAGCAGCTGGTGACCTCGCAGTTGGTGGCACGCGCCGACGTCGATGCGGCCAAGGCCAAGGTCGATGCCACCCGGGAACAGATCGCCGCGCTGGAAGGTGAGATCGTGCAGCGGCAGACCGACGTGGATATCGCACAGACCAACCTCGAGTACACCCGTATCACCGCCCCCACCGACGGCACCGTGCTGGCCGTGGTGGCGCGCCAGGGGCAGACCGTGAACGCGGTACAGAGCGCACCGACCATCGTGATGCTGGGCAACCAGGACGTGATGACGGTCTACGCGGAAATCTCCGAGGCGGATGTTGTGCACACGTCCGTTGGTCAGGAAGCGTACTTCACCATTCTTGGCGACGCGGGACGTCGCTACAGGAGCACGCTGCGCGACATCGCCCCGGCTCCGGAATCGATCACCCAGGAAGACGCCTCCGCCCTTGCTTCACCCGCGACCGGCGGTGGCAGCCGCACCGCCATGTACTACAACGGGCAGTTCGACGTCGCCAACGCCGATGGCCGCCTGCGCAGCTACATGACCGCGCAGGTGCGCATCGTGCTGGGTCGCGCCGACAACGTACTGACGCTGCCCTCCGCTGCGCTCGGTGCACGCGCGGCCGATGGCAGCTACAGCGTACAGGTGCGTGGCGCGGACGGGCACGCCCATGCGCGCCGCATCACCATCGGGCTGGACGACCAGATCCAGGTGGAGGTACGCAGCGGCCTGAAAGAGGGCGAACAGGTGGTGCTGGCGCAGGCCCGGGACGAAGCCGCTACCGCACACGCGCCGTCGAAATGAGCACATCCGCCACCGCCCCCTTGCTGCGCGTACGCGGCATCCGCCGCGAATTCGCGGCCGGCGAACAGACGCTGGTCGTGCTCGATGGCGTGGACCTGGACATCCACGCAGGCGAACTGGTGGCCATCGTGGGCCAGTCCGGCTCGGGCAAGTCCACGTTGATGAACATCCTCGGCTGCCTCGATCGCCCTTCCGCCGGTGCATACCAGATCGCCGGACGCGAAACCGCTCAGATGTCGCCCGATGAACTGGCCGAACTACGCCGCGAGCACTTCGGCTTCATCTTCCAGCGCTATCACCTGCTGACCGACCTGACCGCATTGGGCAATGTAGAAGTGCCAGCGATCTATGCCGGCATGGCGGCGGCCACCCGCCGCGCCCGCGCGGCCGAGCTGTTGGCGCGGCTGGGCCTGAGCGAACGTATGCAGCATCTGCCTGGCGAGCTGTCAGGTGGCCAGCAGCAGCGTGTTTCGATTGCGCGCGCACTGATGAACGGCGGCGCGGTGATCTTCGCCGATGAGCCGACGGGTGCACTGGACACCCACTCCGGCAGGGAGGTGATGAAGATCCTGGGCGAGCTGCATGCCGAGGGCCACACCGTGGTGCTGGTGACGCACGACATGGCCATGGCCGAACATGCTCATCGCATCATCGAGATCCGCGATGGCCGGGTTGTCGATGATCGCGCCACGGGCGGGGTCTCTGCCGTGGATGGGTCAGCGGCGGCCCCGCCGCAGCGCGGCGGTGGCAGCGGCTGGCAGGCGGTGCGTGACCGCTTTACGGAGGCGTTCCGCATGGCCCTGCGCGCAATGAACGCGCACCGCATGCGCACCTTCCTGACCATGCTCGGCATCATCATCGGCATTGCGTCGGTCGTCTCCGTGGTCGCGCTGGGTACCGGCGCGCGCCAGGCCATCCTGTCCAACATTTCCTCGCTGGGTACCAACACCATCGAGATCTATCCCGGGTCCGGCTTCGGCGACCTGCACTCGGCGCGGGTGGAAACGCTCACCCCCGGCGACAGCGTGGCCCTGGCCGGGCAGCCGTTCGTGGACAGCGCTACACCCGGCGTGGCCACCACCGGCACCGCGCTGCGCGGCAACCGCTCGGCCAGCGTGCAGGTGCATGGCGTCAGCGAGCAGTACTTCCGCGTGCATGGCCTGAAGCTGGGCGAAGGTGCCTTCTTCGGCCCGGCCGCCGTGGCCGGCTACCAGCAGGTAGTGGTGATCGATGCCAATACCCGCGCCCGCTTCTTCGCTGCGGTGGACAATCCCATCGGCCAGACCCTGCTGCTGGGCAACGTGCCGGTGCGCGTGGTGGGCGTGGTGAAGAAGGACGCCGGCGCGGTCGGCGATGCCTCGCTGCTGCGGGTGTGGCTGCCCTACACCACCACCATGGCGCGCATGCTCGGGCAGAGCCACGTTTCCAGCATCACCGTGCGTGTCTCCGATGCCATCAGCATGGAGGCGGCCGAGCGCGCCATCGGACGATTGCTGGCACGCCGCCATGGCAGCACCGATTTCTACATGAGCAACAACGCGCAGATCCGCCAGTCCATCGAACAGACCACCGGCATCCTGACCATGATGATCAGCTCCATCGCCGCCATCGCGCTGGTAGTGGGCGGAATCGGAGTGATGAACATCATGCTGGTGTCGGTGACCGAGCGAACACGCGAGATCGGCGTGCGCATGGCGGTGGGCGCGCGGCGCAGCGACATCCTGCAACAGTTCCTGATCGAATCGGTCCTGGTCTGCCTGCTCGGTGGCGTGCTCGGCATCGGCGTGGCCCTGGCATTGGGGGCAGGGTTGGCGCTGGCCAACGTGGGTTTCAGCCTTGTGTTCTCCGCCAATTCGATCCTGGCCGCCTTCGCCTGTTCCAGCCTGATCGGTATTGGCTTCGGCTTCCTGCCAGCACGCCGCGCCGCGCAGCTGGACCCGGTCGAAGCACTGGTTCGATAGCCAGTGACGTTACCTGCAGTGACGGCAGGTTCGCGCAATGTCTGCGGGCTCTACTGGAGCTACCAACAATGTCCGCACAGGAGCTGGACGATGTCTCTGAAACCAGGAAGAACCGCACTGCTGCTGGCAGCCGCTGCACAACTGATGCTGCTGTTGCCCTACTCCGGCGACGCCCATGCGCAACGCGGTAACCGCTACAACCCGCAGTGGGACCAGGACTACCGTGACCGCGATCGTGATGCATGGGAGCGTCGTGAACGCGAGCGTGAGCGTGACCGGGAACGTGAGCGCCGCCACGATGCCAAGACCACCGGTGTGGTGGTGGGCGTGGTGGGCGCAGCCGTCGTGGCCGGTGTGATTGCCGCAGCCGCCAAGCGCGAACGCGAGACCCGCGAACGCGCCGACTACTGCATTCGCCGCTACGGCAATTATGACCGCCGCAACGATACCTATCGCGGCGCCGACGGCTACACCTATCCCTGCCGCTGACCTGCACATCTCAAGGACATACGACCCATGAAGAAGACCGCTCTGTTGATCGCATTGTGCGCCGCTCCGCTGGCCTCCCAGGCCGCGCCGGCTGACCCGAAGCAGGCCTACATCGATTCCACGTTCACAGCGATGGACACCAACAAGGATGGGCGCGTCGACAAGGCCGAATACACCAGATTCCAGCAGGGGCGCTTCAGCAAGCAGGCCGATTCGATCGACGCCGCGTTCAGTGCCATGGACACGAACAAGGATGGCAGGATCAGCAAGGATGAAGCCACGTTGGTGCCGGAGATTGCGAAGTACTTTGCGGGCCTGGACACCGATGGTGATGGCTATCTGTCGCTGAAGGAGATGCAGCAGGCCATGGTGGCCGCGCAGACGGCAGACGCCCCGGCGAGGTAGCGCCCCGGTACTGGATGCCAATCCACATCGCCTTGGTGGGTGCCCACCCTGGTGGGCACGGCTGCGTCACCGCGCGCCAGGGCCAGAATGCCCACCAAAGTGGGCGGCTACCGCAGCGGTGAAATGGCATCCACCCAGGCGGACATCTACCCGGCTGGTACGCGTCGGTCGCCAAGCGAACTCAGCAATGCCCGCGCACCGAGTTGCAAAGACCGCGTGAGGCGAGGCTGCGACAGGCCGGGACCCTAGCCCATCCGTATCGCCGGGATGTCGCGCGCCTGCGCATCGACCTCCTGCTGGCGCTGCGCGTGTGCCTGTTCACGATCCGCACCGACTGCCTGCAGGGCCTGCAGTGACTGCTCGACCGGCGTCTGCACCGCCCGGTCCGTGGGCATGGAGGCCCGCAGATGCGCCGGATCATTCAACTCGCCCTGCACCACGAACACGTTGCGGCCGGCCGGGTGATCGGCAGTCCGCGCGCTCAGCAGCACATGGTCGGCGCGTTCGAGCTGGTTGTGGCGCGCCAAGGCCATCACGCTCGCCACCAGGCGCTCGCCGTTCTCGTCGTGGGTACGCCCGGCGCCGGCATCGATCGCGGCCACGCCTTCGCGCACCTGCTGCATCAATGCGTACTCACGGTGGCCGGGTCCAATGTCGGCCAGACGGGTCGCTACCTGCGCGGGATCCGGCACGTCGTCCACGGCTGCGGTCAGCGGGCTGCGGGTGATGGTCCGGTACGGGTCGTCCGGGTGGAACTGGGTACGTTTTTCCTGCCGTTCCAGACGAACGTCCCGCGCGTCGTTGAGTTCAGCGATGCGGGCCGGATCGGTGATCTCACGCATCGACATGTGGCCACCACCCGCGCTGACACTGGCCCATTTCCTGTCCGCTTCGAAGTACATCGCGTAGTAGCTGTTGCCACCGATGACGTTCGGATCGACCGCCGAGCGCCCTTCCAGTGCCTGGGTGGCTTCCAGCACGCTCAACCGGGTCAGGTATTGCCCACCCTTCGTCCATCCCATCTGGCTGATGGCATCGATGCTGGTGTTGCCTACGCGCGGGCCTCCGGCGTAGTCATTGTTGAGCATGTTGGTCCAGATCTGTTCCAGCTTCTCGGGGCCGCTCTTCTGCTCAGCCGCCTGCAGCAACACGCGCGGCGTCCAGCAGTTGGGATCGAGTTCATGCCGTTCGAATGCCCGGTCGTGTGCCAGCATCACGTCCTTGCCGGGGAGATTCAGTGCAAATTCGGGACGCCCCTGCTCCATCCAGAACAGGCGTCGCTCCAGGTCCTGGCGCAGAAGCGTCTGCCCAAACATCTCCCATTGCCGCTCGCTCAGCTGCGCGTCGGGAAAGCTGGAGCCCTTGCCTTCCTGATCTCGGGCGTAATCCTGTGCGTAGCTGTTTGCAACGCGGCCTGGCAGGCTGTCGTTGCGAACAACACCCAGCGCAAGCGTGCCATAGCCATCCGCATCTGGCAGCTGCGACAGATAGTTCCAGTACAACTCACGGTTTCCGGCCTTGGCATAGCTGGCCAGAATCCTGAGATTTTCTTGCGTCAATCCGCCCATCGCCTGCTCCTGAATGCACTCACTGCCGGACGCGGGAGCGCGCGAGAAGATCCCGCACCGCATCTTCCATCCGCTTCCAGTCCGCCAGGAAGGCCCGCTTGTAGTTCAGCGAGATGGAAAGCTTGTTCTCCACATCCGAGAAATAGTGGAAGCACCCCGCAGCGGCTTGCCCTTGCTCACTGATGACCTGATCGCCCTGCAGGCGAACGCCATCCCCCCGAAACGCCGTGCTTTCGCATTTGATGAATGTGGTCAGACTGCCGTTTGGAGCGCGCGCGATGTACCAATCATCTTCATAGGCAGGATTACGCGTGGGCGGTTTTCCATAGCGTGCCTCGTATTCCTTCGAGAAAATCCCCATCCTCGTTTCATCGATGGCGTAAGGCGTCAGTCCCATGACGTCGGGCCGCGCAATACGCAGATCGAGTCGATCCCGAGGATCCCCTCGCTCCACCGATCCTTCCTCGGTGGATGCCTGGTTGGAGGACAATCGCTCCAATGATGTTTCGATTGGCGCACGATCGATGTAGTCGATCGCCACAGCAATTTCCTTCCGGAAATCATTCGTACGCGGATTGGCCCGGGCGCCCGGCGCCGTCGGCTTCATGTCCGGCCACTCGATGACCAGCGTCACGCCCTCGCCGGGCCACGGTGCGATCTGGCTGTCCAGGTAGTTGGCCGGAATGCGGAAAGTGTTCGGCCCGAGCTTCACGTCCACGGGCGCATCGGTATAGGTGTGGCCGTTGATCGTGCGACCGGTCTGCGTTGCGCCGGACATGGCGGGATTCCTTTCGTGTTCGGTGGACGGCGGCCGCGCACACGCGCCGGCACTCACCGCGACGGCAAGTGCAAGCGTCAGGCAACGGCCGGGGGACATCACGTGCATGGGCATTCCATTGCAGAGTTCCCAATCGATTATAGGTAAAACTGCGGAGGCGAACGAAGGGTCCGCGCCCCAAGGCTTAAAGGCCTAGGCGAAAACCACTTTAGACCCGAGCCCGTGACCGGCTCACCCGGGGGGCCGGTCAGGCCATCCGCATGGCCGGGGTGTCGCGCGCCCGCGCATCGACCTCCTGCTGCTGGCGCTGCGCGTGTGCCTGTTCACGTTCCGCACCCACTGCCTGCAGGGCCTGCAGTGACTGCTCGACCGGCGTCTGCACCGCCCGGTCCGTGGGCATGGAGGCCCGCAGATGCGCCGGATCATTCAACTCGCCCTGCACCACGAACACGTTGCGGCCGGCCGGATGATCGGCGGTCTGCGCGCTCAGCAGGACATGGTCGGCACGTTCAAGCTGGTTGTGACGCGCCAAGGCCATCACGCTCGCCACCAGGCGCTCGCTGTTCTCATCATGGGTACGTCCCGCGCTGGCATCGATCGCGGCCACGCCTTCGCGCACCTGCTGCATCAAGGCGTACTCACGGTGGCCAGGACCAATGTCGGCCAGACGGGTCGGGGCCTGCGCGGGATCCGGCACGTCGTCCACGGCTGCGGTAAGCGGACTGCGGGTGATGGTCCGGTACGGGTCGTCCGGGTGGAACTGGGTTCGCTTTTCCTGCCGTTCCAGACGAACCTCGCGCGCGTCGTTGAGTTCGGCGATACGGGCGGGGTCAGTGATCTCCCGCATCGACATATGGCCGCCACCCGCGCTGACACTGGCCCACTTCCTGTCCGCTTCGAAGTACATCGCGTAGTAGCTGTTGCCACCGATGACGTTCGGATCGACCGCCGAGCGTCCTTCCAATGCCTGGGTAGCTTCCAGCACGCTCAACCGGGTCAGGTACTGCCCGCCCTTCGCCCATCCCATCTGGCTGATGGCATCGACGCTGGTGTTGCCTACGCGCGGGCCCCCGGCGTAGTCATTGTTGAGCATGTTGGTCCAGATCTGTTCCAGCTTCTCGGGGCCGCTCTTGTCCGAGGCGGCTTGCAGGAGCACTCGAGGAGTCCAGCAATTGGGGTCCAGTCTGTGCTGCTCGAAAGCGCGGTCATGAGCCAGCATGACGTCAGCGCCAGGCAGATTCAGCGCGAGATCCGCACGTCCGTTTCCCATCCACGCCTGTCGAAGCTCCAGATCTTCCCGCAGCAGTGTCCGCCCGAATGCTTCCCACTGGCGCTCGCTCAGCTCGGCATTTGGAAAGCGCGAACCTTCGTCATTCTGAGATCTGGCATGGCTTTGCGCGTAGGCATTGGCCACGCGTCCAGGCAAACTGTCATTACGTACCACACCTAGCGCCAGCGTACCGTAGCCGTCCGAACCCGGCAGTTGCGACAGGTAGTTCCAGTACAGCTCACGATTACCGGCATCTGCATAATCGATGAGGATTCTGATGTCCTTCTGGGTCAGGCCGCTCATTGCTTTCTCCTTGAGCCTCGTCGTTTAGCGCGTCCGTGCTGCAGCAAGAACATCGCGAACAGCATCTTCCATGCGTTTCCAGTCTTTCAAGAAAGCTCTCTTGTAATGCAGGGAGATGGATAGGCTGTCAGAGATATCGACAAAGTAGTGAACGCATCCGGCAGCCACAGGATCGTCCAGATCAATGACCTCGTCCTGCGTCAGGCGCACTCCGTCCCCCAGGAACGTTGCGCTATCGCACTTGATGAAGCTTGTCAGTCCCCCAGCACCGTCCCGTGCAACATACCAGTCGCGCTCGAATGCCGGATTGCGGACAGGCGGCTTCCCATACCGGGCCTCGTACTTCTTCGCGTACAACACCATCTTCGCTTCATCGATTGCATAGGGCGTCAGGCCCAAGGTCTCCGGCTGTGCAACGCGTTGATCGAGACGGTCCCTGGGATCCTCCCTTTCCACAGAACCCTCCTCCGTGATGGCTTCATTTGAGGAAAGCCTTGAAAGCGAAGTCTCAATTGGAATGCGATCGATGTAGTTGATACGAACAGCAATCTCCTTCCGGAAATCATTCGTACGCGGATTGGCCCGGGCACCCGGCGGCGTCGGCTTCATGTCCGGCCACTCGATGACCAGCGTCACGCCCTCGCCGGGCCACGGTGCGATCTGGCTGTCCAGGTAGTTGGCCGGAATGCGGAAAGTGTTCGGCCCGAGCTTCACGTCCACGGGCGCATCGGTATAGGTGTGGCCGTTGATCGTGCGGCCGGTCTGGGGTGCGCCGGACATGGCGGGATTCCTTTCGTGTTCGGTGGACGGCGGCCGTGCACACGCGCTGGCACTCGTTGCGACGGCGAGTGCAAGCGTCAGGCAACGGCCGGGGGACATCACGTGCATGGGCATTCCATTGCAGGGTTCCAGCGCCACTATAGGGAACCGGGCGTCAACGGAACAGGAACCGCGTCGCAGCCCTTCACGGCACCAGGCAGCGTTCCACCTGCAGCGACAGCGCCTGGCAGGCGTTGAACAGACCTTCGACCACGGCGGCGGAGGGACAGCAGGCAGGATCGTCGTTCTCCCGTGCCACATGCGCGGCATGCAGCACCGCGGTCAACGCCGTGATGCCCGAAACGCTGCGGGTCGCCAGGGCCATGTCGAAGGCGCGGCCGGGGCTCAGGCACATTTCACTCCAGGCCTCGCCATCAGCGCGCAGGTTCCTGCCGTGGCCTTTCAGGTGTGCAAAGAATGCCGATGGGGTGACGAACTCGGCTGATTCGCGGAGCGCGTCCTCCAGCGTTTCGGCCAAGGCAGCGGGAAGATCAAGTACAGCGGCACCCAGCAGCGCGTGCAGGCGGGGATGGTCGGGAAGACGTTCGGGCATGACGGCAACCTCACGATGTGGCCACCTGCAGATGCAAGGTGGCGGACGGTGCGGGTTGGCGTGCCGGATACGTAGTACGAAAGCCGACGGGCCCTAAGACCCCCACGCACCATCCGCCATGAACTGACAGAAGGTGCATTGTCGTGATCGCAACATACGTTGCAACTACGACGCCTTGTACTACGTAAGTTCGGGACGCCAATCCCGGCCACGGCGAATGCTTTGGCGCGGCCATGGTTACCGCCCTGAACCGGCGGTGGAAAGCAGGGAAATCCTGATCGATCACGTCGCTACGTTGGTTGCGTCAGTGGATGTCGAGTTGTCCATTGACTGGCGTTCTTCGCCAGCAGGCGACTCCTATCGACGCGTACTTTCCGGACGCCCTGTCCAGCCGTATACGACATGCGCGCTGCCGGTGCCAAAGACCCGCCGCTGGCTGTGGGCGTTCGCGAAACCCGCATGCGGCAAGCGCAAGGCCGCTCAGCCTTCAGCTATCGCCTTGGGTGCTCTGATAGCCACGATAGGTTTCACCCCACTCGCGCATGGCCAGCAGCACCGGTACCAGCGTGCGCCCGAACTCGGACAGCTCGTATTCCACTTTCGGCGGCACTTCCGGGTACACGTGGCGGATCACCACGCCATCGGCTTCCAGTTCACGCAGCTGGCTGGTGAGCATGGACTGGGTGGCATTGGGCACCCGTCGCGTCAATTCCATGAAACGCCGCTTGCCGGTCATCAGGTGAAACAAAATGATCGGCTTCCACACGCCGCCGATCACCGACAGCGTGACTTCCACCGCGCAACCGCTCTTGCCGTCCCACCGTTTGCTACGCATGCATACTCCGGAAAACCATAGTACCTACGGAAAATCGTCGTTCTTGTTGCGATAACGGTGCGAGCCTAGCATGGGGCCATCCACTGAACGTGAGCCCCCAACCATGAGTTTCAAGGCGCTGCTGACCCGCAAGACGAACGACGGCGTATCCACGGAACTGGTCGATTTCAATGAAGCCGACCTGGTGGACGGCGACGTCCTGGTACAGGTCGAGTACTCCACGCTCAACTACAAGGATGCGCTTGCCCTCACGGGCAAGAGTCCGGTCATCCGGACGTTCCCGCTCATTCCCGGCATCGATCTGGCAGGCGTGGTGCTGGAATCCAGCAGGGCCGACTTCAAGCCAGGCGACCGCGTTGTGCTCAATGGCTGGGACCTGAGCATGGGCCACCACGGCGGCCTGGCACAGCGCGCCCGCGTACGCGGCGAATGGCTCAACCGGATTCCCGGCAACCTGAGCACCCGCGACGCCATGGCCATCGGCACCGCTGGCTATACCGCGATGCTGTGCGTGCTGGCCCTGGAGCATGCAGGGGTGACGCCTGCACAGGGCGATGTGCTGGTTACCGGTGCCAACGGCGGCGTCGGCTCGATTGCGGTGGCGATCCTTTCAAAGCTGGGTTATCGCGTGGTGGCCGCCACCGGGCGGCCGGAGCACGCCGAGTATCTGCACAACCTGGGTGCGGCCGAGATCATCGATCGTGCGCAGCTCTCGGAGCCGCGCGAGCGGCCGGTGAGTGCCGAGCGATGGGCCGGCGTGGTGGATGTGGCCGGCGGCCCAACGCTGGTCAATGCCATCGCCGAAACGAAGTACCGCGGTGCCGTGGCCGCCTGTGGCCTGGCCCAGAGCGATGCACTGCACGGCTCGGTGCTGCCCTTCATCCTGCGCAATGTGACCCTTGCGGGCGTGGATTCGGTGAATGCCCCACAAGAGGTTCGCCAGCGCGCCTGGGATCGGCTCGCGACCGACCTGGACCCGCAGAAGCTGGAAAGCACCGTGCAGCAGATCGGCCTCGCCGAGGTGCTGGATGTCTATGAGCAGATCATCCCCGGCAAGGTGCGTGGCCGCATTGTCGTGGATGTGAACGCCTGACGCCTGCCGCGCCGGCGAGGGTGCAATGCCATCGCTGGCGCGCGTGCGCGAGTGACCGGAATCCCAGCGCGCCATGCCAAGCCGCCTTATCATGGGGCGGCAAGGGCACTTTACGCCCGGTGACGTACGCAAGGCAGTATCTGGATGTCTATGGAATGGCGCCCCTCGGGCTGGGGCCAGCGTGTGACCCGCTCGCCGGACTGGCAGTTGCAGCTGGATGGCGAACAGCTCGCGCTTTTGATCGACGGCAGGCAGTACCGCCAGCATGTGGCGAACGAACACAGCGTGCGGGTCGTTCGCGGCGTGCTCTGGTCCCGGGTCGAACTGACGACCGAGCGCGGTGAAGCACTGTCCGTGGATGGGCTGCCCAACAGCCAGGGCTCCCGGCTTGCGGCGGCGCTGCAGCAGGTGCACTTTGCGCGCACCACACGGGGACGCAAGGCCCTGTTTGACACGATCCTGGAGCAGATCCAGGCGTGGCTGGCCGAAGCAGACGCGCTTACCGACCGAGGCACCACCGGACGCCGCTGGATCACCCACGAACAGCAGCAGGCGTTGCTGGCCGACCGCCCCGCCCTGCCCCTGCCGCCCGCCGAGCTGGAGCAGCTGTTCCTCGACGAGGAGGTGCACGACGACCTGCACGCGCCCGGCCACCGCATGGCGCTGGACGCCCTGCACGACTGGCAGCTGGATTGGCCCGCCGTCTGGGCCGAGGCCAACGCGACCATGGCAGAGCGCGAACGGGTGCTGGCCAAGGACTTCCTGGACCGGGTCGAGAGCAAGCCCCTGACCGAGGAACAAGCCCACGCCGTCATCTGCTTCGACAACCGGGTACAGGTCGTGGCCGCGGCCGGCTCTGGGAAAACCTCCACAATGGTCGCCAAGGCCGCTTATGCCATCGACCGCGGCTTTGTCGAACCCGAACGGATCGTGATGCTCGCCTTCAACAAGGACGCCGCCCAGGAGCTGGAGGAGCGCGCGCAGCGATGCTTCGACCGGCTCGGCATGGGCGACACCGTGGTGGAAGCCCGGACTTTCCACGCCCTGGGCCTGTCCATCATCGCCAAAGCCACAAGGCGCAAGCCGGATATCCCGGAATGGGCGGTCGACGCGACGCTGGGCTTCAACAAGCTGGCCGAACTGGTGGACGACCTGAAGGACCGCTCGACCCATTTCCGCACCCAGTGGGACATGTTCCGCCTGGTGTTCGGGCGCGACCTGCCGCCGTTCGGTGCCGACATGATGGCCGATGGTTACGACCGCGATGGCACGCCCTACATCCGCACCCTGAAGGGTGAGCGGGTGAAGAGCCTGGAGGAGTGCGTCATCGCCGATTGGCTGTTCTACAACGGCGTGGCGTACGACTACGAGCGGCGCTACGAATTCGATACCGCGACAGACACCCATCGCCAGTATCGCCCGGACTTCTACTATCCGGACGCCCAGCTGTATCACGAGCACTTTGCGCTGGATGCCGATGGCCAGCCGCCGAAGCACTTTGCCAACTACAGCGAAGGGATGCACTGGAAGCGCCAGCAGCATGTGGCGCGCGGCACCGCTCTGGTCGAGACGACGTCGTTTGGCCTGCGCAGTGGACAGGCCCTGCAGCATCTTGCCGAGCGGCTTGGCGCGTCTGATGTCGAGCTCGACCCGAACCCGGACCGCGAGCTGCCTGATCAAGGCGCCAAGCCGATGCCGGACGCAGACCTGATTGGCCTGATGCGCACCTTCATTGCCCATGCCAAGAGCAACTGCCTGACACTGGACGATATGGCGGCGCGCCTGCGGCAGATGCCCGAGGATCAGTTCAAGGAACGCTACCGGCGCTTCCTGGAGATCGCCGGGCCGGTTTTCCAGGCCTGGGACAACGCACTGGCTGACGAGCGCAGCATCGATTTCGAGGACATGCTCAACATGGCGGCCGGGCTGCTGGAACAGGGCCACTATGAATCGCCCTACGACCTGGTGATGGCCGACGAATTCCAGGACGCATCGCGCGCCCGCGCGCGCCTCTGCCGTGCCCTGGTCAGCCAACCGGGCCGCCATCTGTTTGCGGTGGGCGATGACTGGCAATCGATCAATCGCTTCGCTGGCGCCGACGTTGCGGTGATGACTGGATTCCGCGAATGGATGGGCCATGGCCAGGTGCTGAAACTGGAGCAGACGTTCCGCTGCCCACAGGCACTGTGTGATGTGTCCAGCCGCTTCATCAGCCGCAACCCCGCGCAGATCGCCAAAAACGTTCGCTCTGCTGCGCCGGCAATGGGCCCGGTGCTGCAGGCGTTCCAGATGAACCGGCGCGAGGAGGTGCAGGATGGCGTTCGCCAGTACCTTGCGAAGCTGCACCAGCAACTGTTGTCAGGTGCAGTGCCGCAGGGCCGCACCGGGCGCGTGACGGTCTTTGTTCTGGGGCGGTATCGCGCGGATCGCGGTGCGATGCCTTCGGATTGGAAGACGGCCTTCGGCAGCACGATGGACGTCGAGTTCCTTACCGCACATCGATCGAAGGGGCGCGAGGCGGACTACGTGATCCTGCCGGGCATGATCAACCGCAGCTTCCCGAGCCTGCGCGCGGATGACCCGGTGCTTTCGCTGGCAATGCCGGACGGCGATACCTATCCGCTGAGCGAAGAACGGCGCCTGTTCTATGTCGCGCTGACGCGTGCGCGACGGTCGGTCGCGATGTTCACCCTGCAGGGCAAGCACTCGCCATTCCTGGATGAGCTGGTGAAGGACGGGGCAGTGGAAGTAACCGCGATTTCAGGCGCGGCCATCCACGATGAGCGCTGCCCGGTGTGCAAGGTGGGCGTATTCGTGGACCGGAATGGGCCACATGGGGCTTTCCGGTCGTGCTCGAGTTACCCGTTGTGCCACAACAAGCCAACAGGTGGGCGTCGGGGCTGAATGCCGCTCCCTCCACATATGCCTGCCTGCATCAGGGCACATAGGCACCGTCTCGGTTTCGCCCCCGGCACGATCCGCGCCATGGCGTTTCCGGAAGCGAAAAAGCCCCGGCAGGACCGAGGCTTTTGTCTGGAGGGTGGCAAGGTTGCAGGGTATCGCAAGGTCCCCACACGTCCCCGCCGCGCCCTGCTACGGGATAATGCAGCCGTTCAGACGCAGGCATTGCATATAGTTCCGGGTGCAGATACTCAAGTTTGTACCTGACGCCTCGCATGCAATGTATTGGACCTCGCAGACGGAACAAGGGCCGGGGGCTTTCGCCGTGGCGCTACCGATTCCAAAGGTCAACGCACAGGCCGCAACAGCAACAGAAAGCTTGAATCCAATCTTCATGCCATGACTCCGTTGGTCGCCCTCCTTGGGCATCCGAAGCCTAGCGCGGGTGCCGGGTGCATTCAAATTTCCCGGCGCGAACGTTTGTGCACTTGAAATGATTACCGCCCTTGAATGAAGCAGTTCCCTGTTGTCAGAGGAATGCACCGGTTTATTCGTTCAACTGACCCTCGCGACCGGATGGCTGGCCAGCAAGGGCCGTAGCAACAAAAAAGCCCCTGTTCCCAGGGGCTCTTTGAAACAACTGGCGGAGAGAGTGGGATTCGAACCCACGGAAGGTTTAACCCTTCGCCGGTTTTCAAGACCGGTGCCTTAAACCGCTCGGCCATCTCTCCAATCGGGTCCCGGTCGCCCGGGCAGCGCCGTATTCTCGCACGTGAAGGGCATTTGCCCAAGACCACCTTGCCCCTGCCCTCCGCATCCGGCACGGTGGGGGCCTTCACCGCACTCGGAGCCGCCATGGCCCATCTCGATCTGGCCAACCTGCGCACCTGCCTGCTGGACGACACCCAGCTGGCCGCTGTGGCCCTGCACCGCACCTTCGCCGGGCACCTGCCGGTCAGCAGCGGGCACGTGGTGGTCTGCGATCCGCTGGTGCAGGCCGAGGCGCCTGCGCTGGCCGACTACACCGCCCCGCTGGGCCGGCATCCGGTCGAGATCATCGTGCACAGCGGCCGCCCGGCGTTGGCCGTGGTCTGGTTCAAGCCACGCGAAGCTCTCACCGCGACCGCCCTGCACTGGCAGATGGCGCGCTGGACCACGCAGGACCTGACCGGACTGGATGAGGACAGCTTCATCGGCTACCCGGTCGACGCTGGCATCGGTTGCTTCATGGACACCGACACCCAGCAGGCGCTGCTGGCCCTGATCGAACGGGCCGATGGCGACAAAGACGGTGAATGGTCGGATGCACTGATCGACCACGATGGCCTGGATGAAGGCGCCGAATATCGCCCCTGGGGCGAGGACTCGCCGCACGGCCTGGTGGTGTTCACCAGCGGCTGGGGCGACGGTGTCTATCCCAGCTACTGGGCGCTGGATACGTCCGGCATTCCGGTCGCCCTGGTCACCGATTTCCTGTGCATCCAGGGCGGCGACGGGCGCGACGAGCGCGAGATTGCCGACCAGGCCTATCGCGACAACCTGCCAGCTGCGGAAGCCGAGGCGCTGGCGCGGCTGGTGGCTGCAGTAGAACGAGACGACGCGGAGGCATTGCAAATCCTGTTGGAGGATGCGCCGCAGCGCGCCAACCTGATCGAACCGGGCTGTGGCGGCACCGCCCTGTACGAGGCGATCCGCCTGGATCGTCCGCAGGCATTGCGGGTGCTGTTGCAGGGCGGCGCATTGCCGGCAATGCCCGAACGCCTGCACATGAGCAAGGTGACCAGCTATCTGGACTATGCGCGATTCCTGAAGAAGCCACGCAGCGCGGAGCTGATGGCGGTGCTGGAAGCGCCCGTCGTTGCAGCCGGACCGCCACCGGCCGCACCGCGACGCCGTAGTTTCTGGGACCGGCTGTTCGGCCGGAACTGATCGGCGCCGGAATACAGCAACGCCGGGCATGGCCCGGCGCTACCTTCGCGCCTTCTCAGCCGGCATCCACCGCCAGCGCACCCAGTGCACTGGCCTTGATCCGCTCCTTGGCCTTTTCACAGGCGCCACCGCAATCCAGGCGCGAGGCCTCCAGCTGCGGCGGCAGGTGCTCGGCCAGGAAGTCGATGAACACGCGCACCGCCGGCAGCAGGCCGCGGCGCGAGGCGAACACGGCGTGGCACACGCCCTGCGGCAGCGACCAGTCCGGCAGCACCACTTCCAGCTCGCCATTACGCACGGCGTCGGCGCACACGGTTTCCGGCAGCATGGTGATGCCGAAACCGTCCTTCACCATGCTCTGCAGCAGCGGGAAGTCGAAGCCGGCCACGCGCGGCTGCAGGTCGACCCGGCGCACTTCGCCTTCCGGGCCATGCAGTTCCCAGCGCTGGCGGGCTTCGTCTTCGCTGATGCTGAGGGTCACGTGCTGGGTCAGCTCTTCCGGGTCCTTGGGGCGGCCGGCGCGGTCGAGGTACTTCGGGCTGGCCACCAGCAGTTCCTGCACCTGGCCGAAGCTGCGCATCACCAGGCTGCCGTCGTCGTCCAGGCGCGAACGCACGCGCAGGGCCACGTCGTAGCCTTCGTTGATGATGTCCACGCGGCGGTTGCTGATGTTCAGCTGCAGGCGCACCTTCGGGTACTGCTCAAGGAACTTGGGCAGCAGCTTGGGCAGCTGCATCTGCGCCAGTGACACCGGCACGCTGGCGCGCACCACGCCGCGCGGTTCCGCGCTGAGGCGGTCCACCACTTCGCGGGCGGCCTGGGCCTCGGCCAGCATCGTCTGCGCATGGCGGTGCACGCTGGTGCCGACATCGGTGACCGCGAAACGGCGCGTGGAGCGCTGCAGCAGGCGCACGCCCAGGTCGGTTTCCAGCTGGCTGATGCGGCGGCTCAGTCGCGACTTGGGGATGCCCAAGGCTCGCTCGGCGGCGGCGAATCCGCCGTGGTCGACCACCATCGCGAAGTAGTACAGGTCATTCAGGTCATGCATGCCCGAGTTCCATATCTAGAACAATACGTGGCATTCAATCACCTTTATTCCGCCCTTGCAACAACCTATCGTTCTCTCCGTCGGCGGGGACACCCCGCCCCTTCCTCCCAGAACATAGGTGACTGCCATGAAGCTTCTGCATCTCGACGCCAGCGTGCTTGGCGACAACTCCGTCTCGCGCCAGCTGTCGGCCGCCGTGGTCGCCCGCCTCGCCAGCCAGATCGACGGCCTGCAGGTCGATTATCGCGATCTTGACGCCAATCCGGTACCGCACCTGCGCAGCAGCTCGCTGGCCAAGACCGACGCCGCTGAAGCGACCGATGCTGAACAGGTGATGCAGCAGTTCCTGGAGGCCGACATCGTGGTGATCGGCGCGCCGATGTACAACTTCAGCATCCCATCCACGTTGAAGGCCTGGATCGACCGCGTGGCCGTGGCCGGCCGCACCTTCAAGTACACCGAGAACGGCCCGGTGGGCCTGGCCGGTGGCAAGCGGGTGATCATCGCCAGCAGCCGTGGCGGCATCTATACCGACTCGCCGGCCGACTTCCAGGAGCCGTTCCTGCGTCAGGTGTTCGCCTTCATGGGCATCAACGAAGTCGAGTTCGTGCGCGCCGAGGGCATCGCCTACTCGCCGCAGCACCGTGAAGACGCCATCGCCGGTGCGCTGGCGGCGCTGCCGTCGCACGAAGCGGCCGAAGCCGTCGCGGCGTAACGCGTTCCAACGTTCGGCGCCCCTCTCTCCTCGTCTGGGCGCTGAACGCGGGCCGGGATCCCCTCCCCCTCCCGGCCCACCCTGGCGGCCCCGCTGTGCGGGGCCGTTTTCTTTTGCGGCGCGCTAGGCTGGGGGCATGAACTACATCGTGACGGCTGCGCACCGCAGCGAATTTCCGCACCCGATCATCCTGCGCCGCGGCCAGGCGCTGGTGGTGGCGAACGTTATGAAGGCCCGGAGGGCTGGGACGACTGGTTCCTCTGCGAGGCCGAGGGACAGCAGCCCGGATTCGTGCCGACGCCGGTGATCGGCCGCGATGCGCAGGGTGGCGCGTTTGCCACGCAGGATTACTGCGCGCGCGAACTGGATGTGGACCCCGGGCAGACGCTGCGCGGGATGCGCACGCTCAATGGCTGGGCATGGTGCGTGCCGGAGAACGGTGAACCGGGATGGGTGCCGCTGGAGAAGCTGAGGGCCATAAAGGAGAGCCGAGCATAGGCTCGGCTCTACACAGATCTGTAGCGCCCGAGCCCATGCTCGGGCGGCGGCGCGAAGCGCCGGCTATCAGCCAATGGTTTCCAGGCCACCCATGTACGGGCGCAGGGCCTCCGGCACGGTGATGCTGCCGTCGGCGTTCTGGTAGTTCTCCATCACCGCGATCATCGCGCGGCCAACGGCCACGCCCGAGCCGTTCAGCGTGTGCGCCAGCTCCGGCTTGCCGGTGGCCGGGTTGCGCCAGCGCGCCTGCATGCGGCGGGCCTGGAAGTCACCACAGTTCGAGCACGAGGAAATCTCGCGGTAAGTTTCCTGCGACGGCAGCCAGACTTCCAGGTCGTAGGTCTTCACCGCCGAGAAGCCCATGTCGCCGGTGCACAGCAGCACCTTGCGGTACGGCAGGCCCAGCTTTTCCAGCACCACTTCGGCGCAGCGGGTCATGCGCTGGTGTTCGGCGTCGCTGTCTTCCGGGCGGCTGATCGAGACCAGCTCGACCTTCTCGAACTGATGCTGGCGGATCATGCCGCGCACGTCGCGGCCACCGCTGCCGGCCTCGGCACGGAAGCACATCGAGTGGGCGGTCATGCGCAGCGGCAGGCGCTCGGCGTCGACGATCTCATCGCGCACGATGTTGGTCAGCGGCACTTCCGAGGTCGGGATCAGGTAACGCGTGGAGTCGCCCACGGCGGTCTTGAACAGGTCGTCCTCGAACTTCGGCAGCTGGCTGGTGCCGCGCAGCGAGTCGGCGTTGACCAGCAGCGGCACGTTGGTCTCCTCGTAGCCGTGCTCGCCGGTGTGCAGGTCGACCATGAACTGGGCCAGGGCGCGGTGCAGGCGCGCGATCGGGCCACGCAGCACGGTGAAGCGCGAACCGGACAGCTTGGCCGCGGTCTCGCCGTCCAGCCAGCCGTTGCGGGCGCCCAGTTCGACGTGGTCGAGCACCTTGAAATCGAACTGGCGCGGGGTACCCCAGCGCGCCTGCTCGACGTTGTCGTTCTCGTCGGCACCGGCCGGCACATCGTCGGCCGGCAGGTTCGGAATGCCCATCGAGATCGCTTCGATCTTCTCGCGCAGTTCGTCCAGCGCCACTTCCGAGGCCTTCAGCTCGTCGGCGAAGGCAGCGACCTCGGCCATGATGGCCGAAACGTCCTCGCCCTTGGCCTTGGCCTGGCCGATGGCCTTGGAACGGCTGTTGCGCAGGCTCTGCAGCTCCTGGGTCCGCACCTGGATGCGCTTGCGATCCGCCTCCAGGGACTCCAGGGCAGACACGTCGAGCTCGAAGCCGCGGCTGGTGCGCAGGCGTTCGGCGAGGTCGGCGGGCTGGTGGCGGAGCAGGGCTGGATCAAGCATGGCAGGTGTCGTGGTGGGTATCAGGGATGGGATTATCGCTTGTTATACGGATTTCTGCCGCCCGGTTCATTCCTGGCGTGGCAGAATCGGGCTATTCCGTACTGGTCCGGTCCATGTCTGCACCCCGCTCGTCGTCCGCCAAGTCGTTCACTGTGCATATCCCGCGCAACGCCCTGAAGATCGCCGGCATCGCTTTCGGCGTGGGCGTGCTGTTGTTCGTGCTGGTCTGGTTGACCGGCCGCGACAAGGAGTTCTTCCGTGCCGATCCGGCCGCGCAGACCCCGCAGGAGACCGCGCAGGTGGAACCGCTGCCGGAACCGCTGGCCGCCGCCGCAGGCTCCAGCGACATGCCCGATGCCAAGCCGGCCCCGGTAGAGGACGACGCCCCGAAGCTGGTCGAAACCGCCCCGCCGCCGCCGGCGCCCATCGCTGAACCGGCCCCGGCCACGCCGAGCCCTGCGCCAGCCGCCACCGGCAACAGCCAACCGATGCCGATTGCCGGCCAGTCGCCGCCGCCGGCCTACCCGGCCGCGGCCCTGCGCGCGGGCGAGACCGGCAGCGTGGTGGTGCGCGTGGACGTGGATGCCACCGGCTACCCGAACAATGCCACGGTGATCCAGCGCAGCGGCTCACGCGAGCTCGACCGTGCCGCCACCGACGCCGTGCGCCGCTGGCGTTTCACCCCGGCGCAGAGCAACGGCCAGGCCGTACCGGGCAGCATTGAAGTGCCGTTCGACTTCAAGACCCAGTAACTGAACGTTTCCCGGCAGGCAACCTGAACCCTGCCGGTGACGTTGACGCAACGCTGACACTTCCCGCCACTGGCCCGCGCAACACTCTCACCGTCGTCCATTGACGGAAGGAGTTTGCGATGACCGCCACCACCCACGAAGACCTTCATTCGCCGCAGCTGCAGCGAGACGCCAGCGAACAGCACAAGCCCACGTCGCCCTGGATGTGGATCGCGCTGATCGTGGCGATGTTTGCCGCCGCGCTGCTCTGGCTGCGTCACTCGAATCAGGAAGACGTGGCGCCGGCACCGGTCGGCGAGCGCATGCTGCCCGCCCCCGAGCAGGCGCCGGTGGCCGACGCGCAGAAGCCGGCGGCCCGCCAGGCCGCACCGGTCGGCAACCAGCGCAAAGCCGCCCCTGCGGTACGCAATCGCGAGGCGCGCCCGCTGGCAGGCAACATCAAGCCGACCTACCCCGCCGCCGCGCTGCGTAATGGCGTACAGGGCAGCGTGATCGCCAGCCTGAATGTCGATAGCCGCGGCCAGGTGACCAATGCCGCGATTGTTTCGCGCAGCGGCGAACGCAGCCGTGACCTGGATCGCGCGGTGCTGAGCGCCGTGCAGAACTGGAAGTTCCAGCCGGCGATGCATGAAGGCCGTGCAGTGGCCAGTGTGGTGCGGGTCCCGGTGGATTTCCGTACCGAACAGCGTTGATCGCGGACGAGGGGTTCGTGATGTTTAGACGGAGGCTTCGGCCTCCGTCCTTTTATCTGGAGAGGCGTGCCAACCAGGGTTGGCACCTACCGGGCGATGTGAGCGTGCCAACCAGGGTTGGCACCTGCCGGAAAACGCGATCCGCCGATCAGGCCAGGTTGAAGCCGGCGCTGCGCGCCAGGCCATCGAAGTCCGGGAAGGACGTGGCGACGTTGGCGATGTCGTTGATGCGCACTTCGCCGTCGCTGATCTGGCCGGCAATGGCGAATGCCATGGCGATGCGATGGTCGCCGTGGCTTTCGATGGTGCCACTCCCCAGCCGAGCCCCGCCATGCAGGGTGGCGCCATCCTCGGTCTCGTCCACCTGCATGCCCAGCGCGCGCAGGCCAGTGGCCATCGCCGCAAGACGATCGGATTCCTTCACCCGCAGTTCGGCAGCACCGCTCACCACGGTCTGGCCTTCGGCGGCGGCGGCGGCCACGAACAGCGCCGGGAACTCGTCGATCATGTCCGGCACCAGTGCTTCGGGAATACGCGCGCCCTTCAGCGGAGCGTAGCGCACCACCAGATCGGCCACCGGCTCACCGCCCTGCTCGGCCGGATTCTCTTCGCTGATATCCGCCCCCATCAGGCGCAGCGCGTGCAGCAGGCCGGTGCGACGCGGGTTCAGGCCGACCTGCTTCAGGCGCAGTTCGGAACCGGGAATGATGCTGGCGGCGACCAGGTAGAACGCGGCCGAAGAGAAGTCGGCCGGCACCACGATGTCCGTGGCGCGCAGGCGCTGGCCGCCCCGCAGGCGCGCCTCGCCCGGCGAGAATTCGATGTCCACGCCGAAGGCGGACAGCATGCGTTCGGTGTAGTCGCGGGTCGGGTGGGGTTCCACCACGCGGGTTTCGCCCTGCGCGTACAGGCCGGCCAGCAGCACGGCCGACTTGATCTGTGCGCTGGCCACCGGCGAGGCGAAGTCGATGCCATGCAGCGTCTGGCCGCCATGCACGTGCAGCGGCGGCGTGCCGTCGTCCTGGGTATCGATCCTTGCGCCCATCTGCGACAGCGGGCCGGTGACACGGCGCATCGGGCGGCCGGACAGCGACTCATCGCCGATCAGCGTGCAGTCGAACGCCTGGCCCGCCAGCAGGCCGGCCAGCAGGCGCATGCCGGTGCCGGCATTGCCGCAGTCCAGCGGTGCCTCCGGTGCTTTCAGGCCGTCGATACCCACACCATGCACGATGCGCTGCGACGGGCTGGGGGTTTCGATGCGCACACCCAGCTGGCTGAAGATGCGCGCGGTGGCGCGGGTGTCCTCGCCTTCCAGGAAGCCTTCGATATGCGAAGTACCATCGGCCAGCGCGGCGAACATCACCGATCGGTGCGAGACCGACTTGTCGCCGGGAATGGTCAGGCTGCCCTGCAGCGGCTGGCCCTTGCGGGCGATCCAATGTTGCGCGTTGCTCATCGTTCGATCGTTCCGTAAACGCCGGCAGCGCCGGCGATGCATCAGGGAGCGGCGGCCAGGGCCGCCACAGCAGCACTCAGGGCACGGCCACCGGGTAGGAGCCCAGCACCTTGATCTGCGCCGAGTGCGCTTCCAGTTCGGCCAGCGCCGCCTGCATCGGCGCGTCGTCGATGTGGCCGGCCAGGTCGATGAAGAAGCCGTATTCCCACTTGCCGTGGTGCGACGGCCGCGACTCGATGCGGTTCATGCTGATGCCGTGGCGGGCGAACGGGCTGAGCACATCGAACAGCGCACCGGGCTTGTCATGGATGAACACCAGCACCGAGGTGCGGTCGTGGCCGGAGGTCGGGAAGATGTTGCGGCCCACCACCAGGAAGCGGGTGGTGTTGTCGGCATCGTTCTGGATCGGCTTGGTGACCACCTTCTTCAGGCCGTACACGTGGCCGGCACTCTCGCCGCCGATGGCCGCTGCGTCGTCGGCGTTGCGCGCACGACGCGCACCTTCGGCATTGCTCGAGACCGGAATCTTCTCGGCCTTCGGCAGGTTGGCGCGCAGCCACGCCGAGGTCTGCATGAACGACTGCGGATGCGCGTAGATGCGCTCGATGTCCTCGATGCGGCCGCTGCGCGACATCAGGAACTGCTGCACGCGCAGTTCCACTTCGCCACAGATCTTCAGGTTGGAGGTCAGGAACATGTCCAGGGTGATCTGGATGGTGCCCTGTCCCGAATTCTCCACCGGCACCACGCCGAAATCGGCGTTGCCCGCTTCCACTTCCTGGAACACTTCCTCGATGCTGGCCATCGGCAGGCCCAGCGCGGAGCGGCCGAAGTGCTTGAGCACGGCCTGCTGGCTGAAGGTGCCTTCCGGGCCGAGGTAGCCGATCTTCAGTGGCTCCTGCTGGGCCAGGCAGGCCGACATGATCTCGCGATAGACATGCACCAGCAGCTCGTCGCTGAGCGGGCCTTCATTGCGGTCCACCACCATGCGCAGCACCTGCGCTTCGCGCTCGGGGCGGTAGTAGTCGACAGCGGCGGCCAGCTTGCCCTTGGCCTTGCCGACCTGGTGGGCGAAGCGCGCGCGCTCGGCGATCAGGCTCTGGATGTCACGGTCGATCTGGTCGATCTTCGAGCGCACATCGGCCAGCGCCAGCGGTGCCAGGGTGGGTGCCGGGTTCGAGGCGGCCTTGGCCTTGCCCTTCGCCTTGCTGGGCGCGCTGTCCTTGGCCGGTTCGGCCTTCTTCGGCGCCTTCTTGCTGGATTTGCTGCTTGCCATCGGAATTCCTTGTTGCGGGACCCGCACCCGACGGTGCGCGCCGTTCATTGCTCAGCCGTGACGCTGCTGGAAATCGGCCATGAAGGCGACCAGCGCCTCGGCCCCGGCCAGCGGCATGGCGTTGTACAGCGAGGCACGGATGCCCCCGACCACCTTGTGTCCCTTCAGCGCCAGCAGGCCGGCAGCCTTGGCTTCGGCGACGAAGCGGGCATCAAGCCCGGCATCGGGCAGGAAGAACGGGATGTTCATCCGCGAGCGTGCCGCATGCGCGACCTCGTTGCGGTAGAAGCCGCCGGAGCCATCGATGGCGCCGTACACCAGTGCCGCCTTGGCGGCATTGCGCCTGGCGAATTCGGCCACGCCGCCTTCGGCCAGCATCCACTTGAACACCAGGCCGGCCAGGTACCAGTTCCAGGTCGGCGGGGTGTTGAGCATCGAATCGCGGGCGACATGCGAGCGGTAATCGAAGATGTCCGCGCGCGGCTGGCCAGTGCGCTCGAGCAGATCGCGGCGGACGATCATCACTGCGATGCCGACCGGGCCCAGGTTCTTCTGCGCGCCGGCATAGATCACACCGTAGCGGCGTACATCCAGCGGCTCGCTGGCGATGGACGAGCTGAAGTCCGCCACCAGCGGCACATCGCCGGTATCCGGCACATCACGGAACTCGACGCCGTGGATGGTCTCGTTGGCGGTGATGTGCACATAGGCGGCGTCGGGCGAGAGCTGCCAGTCGGCGCGGGGCGGCAGCGTGCGATAGCCGTCGGGCTCGCTGCTGGCGGCAATGTTGACGTCGACGTAGACGCCGGCCTGCTTGACCGCAGTCTTTCCCCAATGGCCACTGACCACGTAGTCGGCGCGCTGGCCGGGGCTGGCGAAGTTGAGCGGGATCAGCGCCTGCTGGGTGGTGGCACCACCGGACAGGAACAGCACCGCGTAGTCGTCGGGGATATCGAGCAGGCGGCGCAGGTCGGCCTCGGCCTCGGCGGCCACGGACATGAATTCCGCGCCGCGATGGCTCATTTCCACGATCGAGGCACCACTACCGTGCCAGTCCAGCATTTCCGCCTGCGCCTGGCGCAGGACCGATTCCGGCAAGGTCGCAGGGCCGGCACTGAAGTTGAACGCGCGCGTCATGTCACACCTGTGGGGCAAGACCCCTAGTATGCCGCAGTGCACCAGCCTTGCGGCCTAGTGCGGCAAGGGAAATTTGGTTTCATTGGAATCCATTCGCCGCCGGCGTGGCGCCGGTAGTCGCCGACCTCGGTCGGCGTACGCCGTCAGGCGTCATGCCCGCCGAAAAAGCGTGCCGACCAAGGTCGGCACCTACCAAAGCCGTGTGCTGCCAGGCGTCAAGCCCGCATACGGAGCGTGCCGATCTAAGGTCGGCACCCACCAGGGCGCGGACCCAGCGGATTCAGATCAGCAGCAAAGCCCCGGTAGTCGCCGACCTTGGTCGGCGTACGCCGTCAGGCGTCATGCCCGCCGAAAAAGCGTGCCGACCAAGGTCGGCACCTACCAAAGCCGTGTGCTGCCAGGCGTCAAGCCCGCATACGGAGCGTGCCGATCTAAGGTCGGCACCCACCAGGGCGCGGACCCAGCGGATTCAGATCAGCGCGCGCCGAACCAGAGCAGCAGGCTGAGCAGTGCGGCCAGCAGCAGCGCACTCACCAGCAGCCACGGCCAGCGCCGGACCCTGCGCGGCGCGGCCGGCAGCACCGGCGCCTGCTCGGCCTCGTGGCTGGCGTCGTCCTCGGCGGGCAGCGGCCGCCGGCGCGGATCGTGCGGCACTTCCAGCACGAACCGGTGCTGGCCATCGAACACGACCTGGTCGCCGGCCTGCAGCCAGCAGTGGCGCACGGCCACGCCGTTGACCCGGGTACCGTCGGCGCTGCCCAGGTCGCGCAGCAGCACGCGCTCGCCGTGCACTTCCACGCGGGCATGCTGTTCGGCGAAGGCCGGGTCATCGATGGCGATGTCGGCCTCGTTGCCGCGGCCGATCAGGCGGGCCTGCGACAGGGTGAAACTGCGGCCATGGTGCAGGCCACCGACACCGCGCAGCAGTCGTTGCTGCTCGTCGCTGCCATCCTCGTTCTTCGGCGCAGGCGCCTGCAGCAGGCTCTCGACTTCGCCCTGCAGCACCATCTCCACGCCATCCACGTATACCGCATCGCCCGCGCGCAGCAGGGCCATCCGGCGCACCGGTCGACCATTGACGTGGATGCCGCGGATGCCATTGCCGACCTGCAGCCAGAGGCCGCGATCGTCCATGCAGAACTGGGCCAGCAGCAGGGCGCCGTGGCCGGCATCACCGAGCCGCACGCTGCCGTTGGCCTGGCGCACGATGCGCTGCACCCCGGGCCGCAGGGGCTGGTCGGGCTGTTGTTGCTGACTGAAGTGAACTAGCAGGTTCTGCACGCGGCGCAGCCTAGCAGGTTGGTCGCCAACGAAGAAGAACCCACGATGAGTGCTTGGCGCGGCGGCCCTTGATGCGCACAATGCTCGCCCTCTTTGATCATCCCCGCCCTGCGCCAGGAGCCTGCATGTCCACCATCGATGTCCGCCACGCCCACGCCCTGCCCGACGCACAGGCGCGCGCCGCGATCGAACAGGTCGCTGCCAAGCTGTCCGAGCGCTTCGGCCTGAAGTCGTCCTGGACCGCCGACGTCCTGAACTTCTCCGGCAGCGGTGTGGACGGTGCGATCGAACTGCAGCCGGGCGCCGTGCGCGTGACCGCCAAGCTCGGTTTCCTGCTGTCGGCGATGAAGGGCATGGTCGAAGGCGAGATCCAGCGCGTGCTGAAGGAAAAGCTGGGCTGAATCCTGGCGGCGGCCATCACGGCCGTGCAACGCCACCGCGCGCTACTCTCGGGGCAGGCCCAACTCCCACGGGAAGTGCGATGAACCACTACGAGAACGACGACCGCCGCAACGACGACGCCTCTTTCGGTGACCAGGCCGAGCGCTTCTCGCGCAAGCTCAGCGATTCGGCGCAACAGGTCTGGCTGGCCGGGCTGGGTGCGCTGGGGCGCGCGCAGGCCGAGGGCAGCCGCTTCTTCGACGGCCTGGTGAAGGAAGGCGAAGCCTGGGAAGCCCGCCGCCGTGAACGCAGCGGCGAACAGGGCCCGGGCTGGCGTGACAACGTCGAATCGTCCCTGGATGAAGCCCGCGAGAAGGCCTCGGGCACCTGGAACAAGGTCGAGAAGGCCTTCGATGACCAGGTGCAGGGCGTGCTCAAGCGGCTGCATGTGCCCACGGCCGACGAGGTGACCGCGCTGGAAGCCCGCATCGATGCCCTGCACGCGCGCCTGGCCAGGCTGGAAAACCGGGCGGCTTCGGGTGCAGATGCCCCCGCCCCGGGCAGCCATCAATCGCCGGACAGCATTCCCTGAGCGCAATTGTTGCAATGCAATAAATTTTGATTGACAATCGCGAGCAACCCGCCAATCGCTTCGGCTGCCGTTTGTTCCCTCCCCTCACGGCTTCAGGATTGGCGGGTTTTTCGTGTCCGCCGTATACCGATCTGCGCGCTCCATCACGCTTCCTGTCAGGAACATCCTGACCCAGCCGGGCACCGCGACCTTTACACTGTCGCTCTCCGCTTTCGCCCCTTCCGCCCTACTCCTGCATGCTCCCCTGGATCCTGGCCCTGCTGTCGGCCCTGCTTACCTGTTCCCTGGCCGTTGTCTATCTGTGGTGGATCAAGCGGCGGCAGAAGGAGATGCAACTCGGCCTGCAGGCCCTGGCAGGCATGCACTGGCGCGAATTCTCGGTTCTGGTCAAGCGCATGCTGCGCGAACAGCGCGGCCTGCGTGAGCTGATCGATCCGGCCGAAGATACCCGCGAGCCGAGCAGCGACTTCCTGCTCAGCGATGGCCCCAATCAATGGCTGGTGTCGTGCAAGCACGGCCTGGCCTACCGCATCGGCACCGCCGCAGTGAACGAACTGGGTGCGGCCGCGCGCCTGGCCGGCGCCAAGGGTGGCGTACTGCTGACCGAAGGCCGTATCGAGCGCGACGGCCGTGGCGCCGCCGAGAAGCAGGCGGTTGAAGTGCTGGACGGGCCGCGCCTGTGGCCGTTGCTGCAGCCCTACCTCCCTGCCGATATCGAAGCGCGCGTGCGCGCCAGCGCCCGGCACGAAGCGCTGCGCCGCATTGCCATTGCCGCACTGGGTTCGGCCACGCTGGGGCTGCTTGTCGGCCTGGGTCTGCAGGGCCTGCATGTGGAAGAGGCCACTCCGGTCGCTGCGGCGCCGGTGGTGGCAACGCCTTCGGCCGCGCCTTCAGCCGCACCCGCCCCGATCGAAGCAGTCCCTGCGGTCGCCCCCGCTCCCACGCCTGCCGTCGCGCCCGCGACCGACGCGCGCAGCAATCCCGACCCCGATGCCGCCACGCTGGAGCGCTTCCAGGCCGATCTGGCCCGCGCCCTGGCCGGCAAGCCCGGCATCGCCAGCGGTGTCTGGCTGACCCGGCAGACACTGGCGATCAACCGCACCGGCGAACTGGACGCGGTGTGGCCGCTGGTCTGCGAGGAAGTGCTGCACTACCCCGCGCTGCGCAACGTGCGCATCCAGCTCAACGCCCGCCCCGGCGTGGATGAGCCCGTACGCTGGCGGCAGTGCGCTACGTATTGATGGCGCAGCATCCGCGCATGGCGTGGATCTACTGAATCCCGATGCGCGACCCCTTGGTAGATCCACGCCACGCGTGGATGCCTTTGCAGAGTTGAGCCACGCGCGAACAACAGCCGAGCATGGGCTCGGCTCCACATGGCGCCTGCTCAGCCCAATGCCGCGAGATGGGCGATGTAACTGGAGCGCGATTCACCCGCCGCTCTGGCCTGCGCATCCAGCCTCGCCAGGATCCGGCGTGGCAGGCTGATATTGACCCGCTCGATGGTGTCGTCCAGCAGAGCCGGATCAACGCAGATGTACGCAAGAATCCAACAGATGTCCTTGGATGCCTCGGCGGCGATCTTCTGCGGCGCTGAAGGTGTCGGAATCGAGCGCCCCTCATCCAGGGCCACATCAATCCAGGCGAGCGCCGCCTCTTCCGCCGCAGTGAGCGCATCATCAAGCGTGTCGGCCGCTGAGAAGCACCCCGGCAGATCTGGAACGACCACACCCCACGCGGTGCGCTCATCGCCCGCCTCGATCAAGACTGGATATCGCATGGGCCCTCCTACGTCAGTCCTGCGAGCTTCCGCAACGCCTGCACCAGCCCTTTCCCCAGATCCTTCCTTGGGTGAGGAACGGTGATGATGTGAGGGTGCTGCGAGTGCACGAATACATGATGGGATCCGCGGATCCGACGACAGATCCAACCTGCCGCTTCCAGTTCCCGGATGAGGTCCCTGCTCTTCATGCAGGGACGATACACATCGTACACACGCCCCGACAGAGTTCAAGGCGACAGTCGTTTCGGCAGAGTAGATCCACGCCATGCGTGGATGGAATCCCTATCGCGCGCCCGGCGCGAAGCGCGCCACCAGGTCCCAGGCATCCCCCAGGAACACCTGGCGAACGCGGGTGATCGGCTGTTCGCCACGCCAGGTCAGGCGTTCGATCACCAGGCAGGCGGTACCGGGCTTCACATCCAGCAGCCTAGCGGTGGCAGTATCCGCGCCCCAGGCACTGATGCGATGCTGGGCACGGGTCCAGGACACGTTCTGCAGCAGCCAGCTGCCCGGGGCGGTGGTGCTGAAGTCGACCTCCAACACCTCGGGCACGCCCACCGGGCTGATCAGGCGGTGCTCCAGTGCCAGCGGGCGGTCATCGGCCAGGTGCAGGCAGCGCATCGCCAGCAGCATTTCGCTGCCGGCCAGCTCGACTTCGCCGGCATTGCCGGCATCGGCCAGGCGCAGGTCGCGCTGCAGCAATCGATAGGCGTACTGATGTCCCCGCGAGCCGACTTCCATCGCAATGTCGGGAATCTCCAGCGCCACCTGCTCCAGGTGCGGTGGCTGACGCGCCACGAACGAACCCGCGCGACGGCGGCGCTCGATCATGCCGCTCTCGGCCAGTGCGGTCAGCACCTTGTTCACCGTCATCCGCGAGCAGCCGTACTGCTCCATCAGCTCGTGTTCGTACGGAATACGAAAGCCTGGCGCCCATTCTCCGCTGAGGATGCGGCTTTCCAGATCGCTGCGGATACGCTGGTTGAGCGTGGCGGACTTGCTGGCCTTCACGTAATGGGGTCTCGGTGGCGGGAGGCGATCAGCCCAGCACGCCGCGCAGGGCGGCAGCGAAGGCGCTGGTGATCGCCTCGCGCTGCAGGTGGCGGCCCTCGGCCACGCACTGGCGGCCATGGCGCCAGACCGATCGCAGCGCGCCATTACGTGCGGCGAACACCCAGCTGTCAAGCCATGCGTCATCCTGTCGCGCCTGCAGCGCCGGGTGTGCGGCGTCCAGTTCAACCAGATCGGCACTGGCGCCGACCTGCAGGCCGGCGGCCACGCCCAGCGCCTGTGCGCCACCGTGCAGTGCACCTTCAAACAGGAAACGACCGCTGCTGCGGGTGGCATCCGGCGCCAGCACGTTGCGCCCGCGCAGGGTAAGCCGCTGGCCGTACTCGAGCAGGCGCAGTTCTTCGGCCGCGTCGATCAGCACATTGGAATCGGAACCGACGCCGAAGCGCCCGCCCTCGCGCGCGAACGCCTGCATCGGGAACAGGCCGTCGCCCAGGTTGGCCTCGGTGATCGGGCACAGGCCGGCCACGGCCTGGCTGGCGACGATGGCCGCGCGCTCGTCATCAGTGATATGGGTGGCATGCACCAGGCACCAGCGCGCATCCACCGGCGCATGGTTGTACAGCCACTGCACCGGGCGCTGGCCGCTCCAGGCCAGGCAGGCCTCCACTTCGCGCACCTGCTCGGCGATATGGATGTGCAACGGGCCGTCGGTCAGCGGCAGCAACGCACTCAGTTCCTCGCCGGTGACCGCACGCAGGCTGTGCGGTGCGATGCCGAGCACCGCGTCGGGCAGCGCGGCCAAGGCCGGCTTGGCGGCCTCCAGCAGCTGCGCGAAGCCGTCCACGTCGTGGATCAGGCGCCGCTGCGCTGGATTCGGCGCCGCCCCGCCGAAATCGGCATGTGCATAGAACACCGGCAGCAGGGTCAAGCCAATGCCGGTCTGGTCGGCGGCGGCGGCGATCCGCGCACTCATCTCGGCGCGGTTGGTATACGGCCGGCCGTCGGCATCGTGGTGCAGGTAATGGAATTCGCCGACGCGGGTGAAGCCGCTTTCCAGCATTTCCATGTAGGCCTGGGCGGCAATGGCCTGCACCGCGTCTGGGCGCAGGTGGGCCAGGAAACGGTACATCAGCTCGCGCCAGCTCCAGAAGCTGTCACCGTCGCCGCCGCCGATCTCGGTCAGCCCGGCCATGCCGCGCTGGAACGCATGGCTGTGCAGGTTGGGCAGGCCCGGCACCAGGATGCCGACGCGGGTGTCGCCCGCCTGCGCGCCCTGCCCCGTGCTGATGGCCGCGATGCGACCGTCCTGCACCTGCAGGCGGACATCGCGGGCCCAACCCTCGGCCAGCAGGGCGTGGGCGGCATGGAAACTGTGCGGGGAACGCGAATCGGACATGGCTGGACAACCCGAAATGGACGCCTATATTGTATAGACATATAAGCACAGCCGCGTTGTGGATGCCATGCACGTCGATACCCTCTGGTCCAACGTCCACCTGATCACCCTTGATGGCGAAGGGCTGGGTGTCATCCGCGATGGCGTCCTGGCCTGCGCCGACGGCCGCATCGTCCATGTCGGCGCGGCCGGCAGCGATGCCCACCTGCAGCCGACCACCCGCATCGACGGCGAAGGCCGTTGGATTTCGCCCGGCCTGATCGACTGCCATACCCACCTGGTCTACGCCGGCAACCGCGCCAGCGAGTTCGAGCAGCGCCTGCAGGGCGTCAGCTATGCCGAGATCGCCCGTGCCGGCGGCGGCATCGTCTCCACCGTGCGCGCCACCCGTGCCGCCACGCCGGAACAGCTGGCCCGCGAAAGCCGGCCACGCCTGCTGGCGATGCGCGCCGAGGGCGTGACCACCCTCGAGATCAAGTCCGGCTACGGCCTGACCCTGCCCGACGAGCGCAAGCAGCTGCAGGTGGCGCGTGCGCTGGGCGAGGAATGCCGGGTCAACGTGGTGACCACCTTCCTCGGCGCGCACGCGGTTCCGCCAGGCCGCGAAGCACAGGAGTACACCGACGAAGTGTGCGAGGTGATGATTCCGGCCATCGCCGCCGAAGGCCTGGCCGAAGCGGTGGATGTGTTCTGCGAGAACATCGCCTTCTCGCCGGCG
This sequence comes from Stenotrophomonas maltophilia D457, assembly GCF_000284595.1. Lineage (GTDB taxonomy): Bacteria > Pseudomonadota > Gammaproteobacteria > Xanthomonadales > Xanthomonadaceae > Stenotrophomonas > Stenotrophomonas muris. The sequence continues at coordinate 2,991,911 of NC_017671.1, forward strand.
CAGGCGCGCCAGGTCTTTGAGGCGGCGCGCGCCAACGGGCTGTCGGTGAAGATCCACGCCGAGCAGCTGAGCAACCAGCATGGCGCCGAACTGGCGGCCCGCTTCGGGGCACTGTCGGCCGACCATATCGAACATCTGGACGATGCCGGCATCGCCGCGATGGCCGCTGCCGGTACCGTCGCCGTGCTGCTTCCCGGTGCCTTCTATTTCACCCGCGATACCACCCTGCCGCCGATCGCCGCGCTGCGTGCGGCCGGCGTACCGCTGGCGCTGGCCACCGACAGCAACCCGGGCACTTCGCCGCTGACCAGCCCACTGCTGGCGATGAACATGGGCGCCACCCTGTTCCGCCTGACCGTGGACGAGTGCATCGCCGGCTTCACCCGTGAAGCGGCGCGCGCACTGGGCCATGGCGAGCGCATCGGCCGCCTGGCGGTGGGCATGGACTGCGACCTGGCGATCTGGGACATCGATGCCCCCGCCGACCTGGTCTATCGCATTGGATTCAACCCGCTGCACGCGCGCGTGGTGCGCGGACAGCCCGACCTGCCTGCCTCCTGGAGCAACACATGAGCAACACCCTGGTTCTTCGCCCCGGCCATGTCACTCTCGCCCAGTGGCGGCAGGTCTATCGCGGTGCGCCGCTTGCACTGGACCCGGCCGCGCTGCCGGTGGTGCGCGCCAGTGCGGCGGCGGTGGCCGCCATCGTCGCCAAGGGCGCGCCGGTGTATGGCATCAACACCGGCTTCGGCAAGCTGGCCAGCGTGCGCATCGAGCGCGAAGACCTGGCCACCCTGCAGCGGAACATTGTGCTCTCGCATGCCGCTGGCGTGGGCGAGCCGATGCCTGCCAGCGTGGTGCGCCTGATGATGGCGCTGAAGCTGGTCAGCCTGGCGCAGGGTGCGTCAGGCATTCGCGAGGAGACCCTGCTGCTGCTGGAAGCGATGCTGGTCAAGGGCGTGCTGCCGGTGGTGCCCGCACAGGGCTCGGTGGGTGCCTCGGGTGACCTGGCGCCGCTCTCGCACCTGGCCAGCGTGATGCTGGGCGTAGGCGAAGCCTTCATCGGTGACGAGCGCCTACCGGCAGCCGACGCACTGGCACGTGCCGGCCTGCAGCCGATCGAACTGGGCGCGAAGGAAGGCCTGGCGCTGCTCAACGGCACCCAGTTCTCCACCGCCTATGCGTTGGCCGGCCTGTTCGAGATCGAAACCGTGTTCCAGGCCGCACTGGTGACCGGCGCGCTGTCGGTGGAAGCTGCCAAGGGTTCCGACACGCCCTTCGACCCGCGCATCCACGCGATCCGCGGCCAGCGCGGGCAGATCGCCACCGCCGCCACCCTGCGCGCGCTGATGCAGGGCTCGGACATCCGCGAATCACACCGTGACAACGACGTGCGAGTGCAGGATCCGTACTGCCTGCGCTGCCAGCCGCAGGTGATGGGCGCGGCGCTGGACATCCTGCGCCAGGCCGCGACCACGCTGGAAATCGAAGCCAACGGCGTGTCCGACAATCCGCTGGTGTTCACCGACACCGGCGAAGCGCTGTCCGGTGGCAACTTCCACGCCGAGCCGGTCGCCTTTGCCGCCGACATGCTGGCGATGGCGGTGTGCGAGATTGGCTCGATCAGCGAGCGCCGCCTGGCGATGCTGGTGGACCCGGCCCTGTCCGGCCTGCCGGCGTTCCTGACCCCGCGCCCGGGCCTGAATTCCGGCTTCATGATTCCGCAGGTGACCGCCGCTGCACTGGTCTCGGAAAACAAGCAGCGCGCCTACCCGGCCAGCGTTGATTCGATCCCGACCTCGGCCAACCAGGAAGACCATGTGTCGATGGCCGCGCATGGCGCACGCCGGCTGATGCAGATGGCCGAGAACGCCGCCAACGTGATCGGCATCGAGCTGCTGGCCGCTGCGCAGGGATGCGACTTCCACGCGCCGCTGCGCTCCAGCGCCGCGCTGGAAACCGTGCGCGCCACCCTGCGTGCGCAGGTGCCGACGCTGGAAGAAGACCGCTACTTCCATCCGGACATGGTGACCGCCACGAATCTGGTGCGCAGTGGCGCGCTGGCGCAGGGCCTGACCGACCTGCTGCCAACCGTGGAACCGCAGGCATGAATACCCATCCCGAATGGCTGACGGTGCACGAAGGCGACGCCCCCCTCATCGTCAGCTTTCCGCATACCGGCAGCGAGCTGCCGCACGACCTGATCGGCGACTACCACTCACCGTGGCTGGCCCGCCGCGACACAGACTGGTGGGTACACGAACTGTACGACTTCGTGCGTGGCATGGGCGCGACCACGGTGCGCTCGGCGATCTCGCGTTCGGTGATCGACCTCAACCGCGATCCCAGCGGCGTGTCGCTGTACCCGGGCCAGAACACCACCGGCCTGTGTCCGCTGACCACCTTCGACAACCAGCCGCTGTACCACGCCGGGCGCGAACCGGACGAAGCGGAAATCGCCCGTCGCCGCGACACGTATTTCCTGCCTTACCACGATGCGCTGGCGGCGCAGATCACGCGCCTGCGCGCACGCCACGCTACCGTGGTGGTGTACGACGCGCACTCGATCCGCTCACACATCCCGCACCTGTTCGAAGGCGAGCTGCCGCAGTTCAACCTGGGTACCGCCGGCCCCTCCGGTGCACCGGACACCTCCTGCGACAACGCCTTGAGCGATGTGGTGGAGAACCTGCTGAAAATCAGCGGCATGAGCCAGGTGCGCAACGGCCGCTTCAAGGGCGGCTGGATCACCCGCCACTACAGCAACATCGCCGCCGGCGTGCACAGCCTGCAGATGGAACTTGCCTGCCGCGGCTACATGCACGAGCCCCTGCCGGACCAGGTGGACGAACACAGCTGGCCCACCCCGCTCGACCCCGCCCACGCCGCACCACTGCGCCACACCCTGGCGCAGGTGCTCAACGCCTGCCTTGAATTTGCTACGAACCGGAGCGCCGCATGACCCGCAACGACCCATCCCGCACCGTCGCCGCGCCGACCGGCACCACGCTCAATGCCAAGAGCTGGCTGACCGAAGCACCGCTGCGCATGCTGATGAACAACCTGCACCCGGACGTGGCCGAGCGCCCGCAGGAACTGGTGGTGTACGGCGGCATCGGCCGCGCCGCGCGCGACTGGGAAAGCTTCGATGCCATCGTCGAGACGCTCAAGCGCCTGGACGACGACCAGACCCTGCTGGTGCAGTCGGGCAAGCCGGTAGGCGTGTTCCGCACCCACGCCGACGCGCCGCGCGTGCTGATCGCCAATTCCAACCTGGTGCCGCGCTGGGCCAACTGGGACCACTTCAACGAGCTGGATAAGAAGGGCCTGGCCATGTACGGCCAGATGACCGCCGGCAGCTGGATCTACATCGGTGCGCAGGGCATCGTGCAGGGCACCTACGAGACCTTCGTGGAAATGGGGCGCCAGCATTTCGGCGGCGACCTGACCGGCAAGTGGCTGTTCACCGGTGGCCTCGGTGGCATGGGCGGCGCACAGCCGCTGGCCGCGGTGATGGCCGGCGCCTCCTGCCTGGCCGTCGAGTGCCGCAAGAGCAGCATCGACATGCGCCTGCGCACCGGCTACCTCGACACCTGGACCGATAATCTGGACGAAGCGCTGCGCCTGATCGACGAGTCGTGCAAGACAGGCACGCCGAAGTCGGTGGGCCTGCTCGGCAATGTGGCCGATGTGCTGGCCGAACTGCTCAAGCGCGGCGTGAAGCCGGACCTGCTGACCGACCAGACCTCCGCGCACGACCCGGTGAACGGCTACCTGCCGCAGGGCTGGACGGTCGAACAGTGGGATGAGAAGCGCGCTTCCGCCCCCAAGGAAGTGGAGAAGGCCGCGCGTGCATCGATGGCCAACCACATCCGCGCCATGCTCGGCTTCCATGCGCTGGGCGTGCCGACCGTGGACTACGGCAACAACCTGCGGCAGATGGCACTGGAAGAAGGCGTGTCCAATGCCTTCGATTTCCCGGGTTTCGTGCCGGCCTATATCCGTCCACTGTTCTGCCGCGGCATCGGCCCGTTCCGCTGGGCTGCACTGAGCGGTGATCCGGAAGACATCGCCAAGACCGATGCAAAGGTGAAGGAACTGATTCCGGACAACCCGCACCTGCACCGCTGGCTGGACATGGCCGCCGAGAAGATCAAGTTCCAGGGCCTGCCGGCACGCATCTGCTGGGTCGGCCTGGGTGATCGTGATCGACTCGGCCTGGCCTTCAATGAAATGGTGGCCAACGGCGAACTGAAGGCACCGGTGGTGATCGGTCGCGACCATCTGGACAGTGGCAGCGTCGCCTCGCCGAACCGCGAAACCGAAGCGATGGCCGACGGCTCCGATGCGGTGTCCGACTGGCCGCTGCTGAACGCCCTGCTCAACACCGCCAGCGGCGCGACGTGGGTGTCGCTGCATCACGGTGGCGGCGTGGGCATGGGCTTCTCGCAGCACGCCGGCATGGTGATTGTCTGTGATGGCACCGAAGCGGCGGCGAAGCGGATTGGCCGCGTGCTGTGGAACGACCCGGCCACTGGCGTGATGCGCCATGCCGATGCGGGGTATGGCATCGCGATCGACTGCGCGAAGGAAAAGGGACTGGATCTGCCGGGAATCCTCGGCTGATCACGGAGGTGCCGGCCAGCGGCCGGCACTACCGAAACGTGTGGTAGTGCCGGCCGCTGGCCGGCTCTCCCCGATGCGGGAATCGGCGGCCTTGACCCGCTCGTCGGTCGTGACCAACATGCGCCATCACCGCTGATGGATCACCGCGATGTACCGCACGCTCGCTGCCGCACTGCTCTGCACGCTGTTTGCGATCCCGCCCGCTTCGGCGCGTGACGTCCCCACCACTCTCTCCACTCAGCTCGACGCCCAACTGCAGAGCAACCGCGAGCGCTACGGCATTGCCGGCCAGGCGGTACTGGTCGCACACAACGGCCAGGCGCTCTACCAGGGCGCCAGCGGTGAACGTGATCCCGCTGCCCATGCCCCTGCCACCGTCGAGACCATCTTCGCCGCGCAGTCGATGGCCAAGCTGCTGACCAGCACGCTGGTGATGCAGTTGGTCGATCAGGGCAAGGTGGATCTGGATGCGCCGGCCAGCCGCTACGTGCCGGGCCTGCCGATTGCATGGCAGGCGATCCACGTGCGTGATTTCCTCAACCACAGCTCCGGCATCGGCGAGTACTACGACCGGGTGGATAACCGCTGGGTGAGCAAGGGCTACCCCGGTGTAGCGCCTGACCTTGCCGCTGCGCTGAAAGTCGCCGGCGCGGCACCGATGCAGTTCGCCACCGGCAGCCGCATGCAGTACACCCAGGCCAACTACCTGGTACTGACAGCGCTGCTGGAAGCACACTACCGCACGCCCTACCCGGCCATCGCGCGCGAACGCATCCTGCAGCCATTGAAGATGACCAGCACGTCATGGGGCATCGCCAACGTGCCGGTCGAGCGCGCGGCGGTGCCGTACATCGGCAAGGATGGCGCGTTGCAACCGGCCAATGAAGATCCCTGGCCCAACTACGGCTGGGGGCATGCCGACCTGCAGACCACCGTGGGCGACATGAACCGTTTCCTGCAGGCGCTGGCGACCGGCAAGCTGGTGCGCACGGCGACCCTGGAAAAACTCTGGCAGCCGCAGAAGCTGAGCGGTGGCGGCAGCAACTTCTTCTCCACCGGCTGGGACACCACCCGCAGCGACGGCTACACCCAGGTCGGCCACGATGGTGGCACCCGTGTACGTGCGCGATTGGCCTACAAGGGCACGCTGGCCAGCGGCTACTGGGTGTTCGTGTACCTGACCAATGGCAGCGCCCGCAATGTCTGGTCCAGCACGCTGGTGGAGAGCACGATGGCGGTGGTTGCGCCCGGGGAGTTTCCGCATGCGGTGTTGTCCGAGCGGCTGATCGGCTATGCGCTGGATGACAGCACCGATGCGAAACCGCAGATGCGTAGCTGGCTGCGCGACAGCAATGGCGTTCCCACCGGCGAACTGGAGCGTGCGATCAACGGTGATGGCTATGCCATCCGCGAGAGTCTTGGTGCCAGCAAGGCGCTGAAAGTGTTCGCGCTCAACGCCGAGCTGTATCCGGATTCGGCCAACGCGTGGGACAGCCTGGCCGAGTGCCATGCGGCATTGGGCGATAGGGAAGCGGCTGATCGGCTGTACGCGAAGGCCAAGAAGCTGGCGAAACCCTCGCCATAAACCCTGCTGTAGCGCCGAGCCCATGCTCGGCTGATCTTCGCCGCGATGGCAGACAACCCGCGCTGCGCGCGATTAGCCGAGCGTGGGCTCGGCTCTACAGGAACACGGCGGGCGGCCATACGCCGCCGGCGGGTGACGCGGCGCTGCCGACCTGTTAACTTGCGCGCCACTTTCGTGGTTTACAGCATTCCCGCATGTCGCTTCCGTCGTACCGCCCTCACCCGTCGCTGCTGTTCCTGGCCGTTTCCCTTGGCCTCGCCTCCACCGCCGCTGCAGCCCCGCAGGCCACCACGCTGGATGCCGTACAGGTCACCGCCGCCGGTACCAGCGCGCAGGCGCGCGAAGCGCTGAAGCGCATCCCCGGCGCCAGCAACGTCATCGACGTGGCCAAGGCCGACAGCCGACTATCCACCAGCGCCGATGTGCTGGCCTACCAGCCGGGTATCAGCGCGCAGTCGCCGGGTAATGAGGGCACCAAGATCTCGATCCGTGGCTCGGGCATCAACCGGGGCCCTGGCGCGCACGCCTCGGGCATTGCGGTGTCGATCGACGGCCTGCCACTGACCGGCCCGGGCGGCACGCCCTACGAGCTGCTGGAACCGCTGTGGCTGTCGCGCGTGGAAGTGCTGCGCGGCGCCAACGGCTTCGAGCGTGGCGCGCTGGCGCTGGGCGGTGCCATCGACTACGTCAGCCGCAGCGGTCGTGATTCGGCGGGCGTGCAGCTGCACTACGAAGCCGGCAGCCGTGGCTACCAGAAGCGCGGCATCAGCTGGGGCGGCGTCAGTGGTGATGTCGACTACTTCCTGGCCTACACCGATACCGAATTCGACGGTTACCAGCGTCATGCGCGCGGCGATGGCAAGGGCGCGATGGCCAACATCGGCTGGCAGATCACGCCCGACCTGCAGACGCGTTTCTTCGTGCGCTACCGCGAAACCAATCATGAAACGCCCGGTCGCCTGACCCGCGATCAGATCCGTAACGATCCGCGTGCCGCGAATGCGGCCAACCTGGCCATCGATGCGCGTCGCCCGCAGCCGGGCAGCACCTGGGTGGGCAACGTCACCACGCTGCAGATCGATGAAGACTCCTCGTTGCAGGCCGGGCTGGTCTATCACACGTACCCGATGGACTTGAACGAGAGCCTGTACCGGCAGCAGCTGGACTACGCCAACCTCAACGCCACGCTGGACTACCGCCGCCGCCACCGGCTGTTCGGCCTGGACAGCGAAACCACGGTCGGCCTGCGCGTCACCCACGATCTGGACGCCGACGTGCGCGAGTCGCTGCGCTTTGCCAGCAACGGCTATGCCGCCGGCACGCGCACGCGTGACTTCCGGCACCACGGCACCGACAGCACGCTGCACGTCGGCAACACCCTCACCTTCAATGACCGCCTGCGCATGCAGACCGGGCTGGCACTGATCAACACCCGTCGCGATGTGCAGGTGACCTGGCCGAGCAGCGGTGGCCGCCTGCGCGACCACGACTGGGACTACGCGCCGCGACTGGGCTTCACCTGGCAGCACAGCGCCCAGACCCAGTGGTTCGGCAACCTCAGCCGCTCGGTGGAGGCGCCGCACCCGTGGTCGATGATTTGGGGCTCGAACCAGTACTTCGGGCCAGGCAATGGCCCGTCTACCGGCCGCCAGCGCGCGCCGGTGCCGATGCAGAACCAGACCGCCACCACGCTGGAACTGGGCGCGCGCGGTGACGCGGCGCTGGGCCGCTGGGAACTGACCGGCTACTACGCGCACGTGAACCACGAACTGCTGAGCGTTGAACTGCAACCGGTGCCGAACCTGTTCATCGCCGAGAACAACGCCAGCCCCACCGTTCACCGCGGCATCGAGGCCGGATTGGACAGCACGCTGTGGCGGGCTGCACCGGGCCGGCTGTCGCTTCGCCAGGCCTATACCTTCAGCGATTTCCGCTACCGCCACGACGCGCGTTTCGGCAGCAACCGCCTGCCCGGCCTGCCGCGCCACGCCTACCAGGCCGAGCTGCGCTTCGATCACGCATCCGGCCTGTACGCCGCGCTCAATACCGAATACGCCTCGCGCATCGCCGTCGACTACGCCAACAGCTACTGGGCCGACAGCCACGTGATCTTCGGCAGCCGCATCGGCTACGACGCACCCGGTGGCCGCTGGCAGGCCTGGGTGGAGATGCGCAACATCGGCAACCGCCACTACGCCGCCACGGTCACGCCGGGTTACGACGACGCCGGCAAGGATGTCGCGCGCTCGACCCCGGGCGAAGGTCGTGGCGTCTATGCGGGCATGCGCTGGCGCTTTGACTGATTGCCGCAGGCGGCGCCGGGTGTGATCCGGCGCCGCCGTTCCAGTGTCAGCCGATACGCCAGGCCGGCAGGCGCTCGCTGCGCTTCCAGATGGAAGGCGCCAAGCCGATCAGCACCAGTGCCGCCAACCACTTCGGCGAGGTACTGAGCAGTGTCGAGGTGAGCGAGCCATCGGCGGGGGCGGCCATTTCCTGCCACGGGTTGTAGCCCAGGTAGACGACGCTGCCAGCCCACCACAGCAACGCCAGACCGACACCCACCAGCAGCAGGGCCAGCGTGCGGCAGGTCCAGCGCTGCGAGGTAGTGCCCCATTCCCGCGACGCCGCGGTCAGCAGGCCCACCACCAGCAGCGACACCAGTGCCACCAGGCCGATATCGACCTTGGTTCCAATGCGCTCATAGGTACAGGCGCGGCACTGCGCCTCTTCCGCGGCGGTGGCGGCTTCGGCGCCATCGGCCTGCCCGGCTGCGGGCTGCGCCAGTGCTGCAAACGGCAACAACGCCGCCAGCAGCGTCACCATGATCCAACGAAACAACGTCCTGTTCCTGCGTGCAGCGACATCCATGCGCTCTTCCTCGTCAGTGGTTGTGTGTCCCAGTGGGCGTCCGGCCATCCAGCGCCCCTGTTTCAGATGCAGTACGACAAGCTCCCGATAGGTGACACCGCCGGGACACGAATCCCGGCCGACCGCGATCATAGCCTACTGTTCAGTGCAGCTGAAAACGGGGCGGGTCCAGGCGATATGAAGGAGCCAACCGCACTTCCCCCCTGGATGACCTGCAGCAGATGGCTCGCACCCGGCACGCATTCCTGCGCGAGCCAGCCCAGTACGGCGAAAAACAGCAGCAGGCCGAGCAGCGGCCAGATCGTATGCGACACGCATACCCGCCACCATCCCTGTTCCTGCATGCCCTGCATGCGAGGCGATGGGCTGCCACCGCCCACATCCGGCGACAGTCCCTCCAGTACGTTGCCCAGCGCCAGCGGATCCAGATCCACACCAGCAGCAGGAACACGCCATAGGCCAGCAACACGGCCATCGGGTAGCGAAGCAACATCGCGTCGATGCCGGCCAGGCGCAGCAGGTACGAGGCAAGGAATCCGGCCGCACCGGTCAGGGCGACGATCAGGGCCATCTGCAGGCGTGGCCAACCCCGCTGCTGCAGGTGCTGGCGCGCACGCACGACTTCGCTGCCGTGGTTTACGGGCAATTTCAGTGGACTGCGTGAAAAATGGCGTGAGCGCTTCATTCCGCCGCCGGGGGCCGGAGGCAGCGCGGCCAGGGACTTCGGGAACCTGATGCTGCATGCGGACATCCTTGCCGGGCACGCGTAGGCGGTGGTGGACGGATTCCAGCGCGATGGGGCCGTGGGTCCATCACCCACAGGCCGCACTGGCGCCGGCCTTGTACCCGCGCGCCGGCGGCTGGATCATGACTTTCCGCTACGAAAAAGTATGCTCTACGGCATGCACGTCTCCCAGCTCACCCGCTCCACCGCCCTCGTGATGTTCGTTCCAATGATTGGCCTCGCCGGTTGGGGTTCGTGGTTTGGTAGCCGCTGCATCAGCGATGGCTGCCTCGGCGTCCTGGTGGCATGGCTTGCCGCCGTGGCCACCTTTGCGGTGCAGGCATTGCTGGTGCTCCCGACGCATGCCTGGGCCCTCAAGCGGCAGGGATCCCCCGCCTCCCGCAGCTACCTGCGTTGGTTGGGCGCGTCGGCCATCGCTGCCTTCCTGCCCATCGGGCTCGGCTGGGGCTATCTGATGATCTTCCGATGACCTGCTGCGCGTCTTCCGCACGCGGATAGCCGGATCAAGGACGCGCGGCCGCCTTCAGCAACTGCGCTGCCACCTGGTCGAACGGGGCGATGTCCTGCAGTGCGCGGCACATCGCAACCGCACCCTCCACACTCGCGATCACCAGGCTGGCCAGCTCGTTCGCAGCCGACTGTTCGTGGCCGTCGGCAATGAAGGCTGCGGCGAGATGCCCCTGCCAGCGCGCGAACACTTCGGCAGCGGCAACGCGTGCCTGGCTGGGCACGGCCTCCACCGGCTCTTCCACTGCCGCGGCCAGCACCGGACAGCCCGCGCGGAACCCGGAACGCAGCAAGCGCTCACGCCACATCGCCAGGAACTGCGGCAGGCCCTGCACCGCCCCCCCCTTCAGCAGCTCCACCAGCAGCGTTTCTACCTTGTCGCCAGCCATGTGGGTGGCGCGCGCCAGCAACTCCTGCTTGCCGCCGGGAAAGTGGTGATAGGTGGAGCCCAGCGGTGCCTCGGCCAGCTTGGTCACCTCACGGATGCTGGTGGCATTGAGACCCACGCGCGCCAGCATCTGTGCCGCAGCATCAATCACGCGTTGTGGCGCATCAGAGGGGCGCGGGCTCACGGCAGGCTCCTTGCCAGGACAGTCGTCATAGATTAGCTTACCGGCGATTCTATAACAGTCGTCATAACCATGAATCTCTGGTTCCGCCTGCTCCACCTGCTGCTGTGCAGCCTGTTCCGGCCGAAGCTGGAGGCGCCGTTCGGGGTCTCGCGGCTGCAGTTCCGGGTGCTGCCCAACGACCTGGACAGCAACCTGCACATGACCAACGGTCGCTACTGGAACATCTTCGATCTGGGCCGGCTGGACCTGATCCTGCGCATGGGCCTGGGCCGGGTTGCGCTGCGCGAGAAGTGGGCACCGATCGTCGGCGCCGGCACCATCCAGTTCCGCCGCGAGCTGAAGCCGTTCCAGCGCTTCACCCTGGAAACGCGCCTGGTGGGCTGGGTCGGCTCGCGCGGCATCATGGAGCAGCGCGTGCTGATCGGCGCCGAGCAGAAGATCGCCACGCGCGCGCTGCTGGTCACCGGCATCTACGACCGGCGTGCGCGGCAGTTCCTGGCCATGCCGAAGATGATGGAAGCGATCGGCGTGGTCGCCCCGCCGTCGCCGCCGCTCAGTGCGGCCGCCGAAGCGTTGCTGGCCGCCGATGCGGCGTTGAAGCAGGACGACGCCTGAGCTTCAGGGGGCCGCCACCGGCACCGCGTGCGGTTCGCGCGACACGACCTGGGTGCGCCCTCCCACGTGCAGCACGTACTCGAAGGACTGCCGCATGCGGCTGTATGCGCCGCCATCCGGCACGCCGTAGTTGGCACCCACGCTGAGGGTATGCCGGCCCGGCGGCAACGGCTTGAGCATTACCCAGTAGCCGTCGGCGGCGGCCAGCCGAGAGTGTTCGTCGTCGGCATCCATGCGGAAGCAGCCTTCGCTGCGGACCCGATGCCTGCGCATGTCGCCCAGTGGCTGGCCGTCCAGCAGCACCACCGCGCTGATCAGGTAATCGTTGTTGACCGCCGCCCCCGCCTGCAGCTCCTTGCAGGACACAGCCTCATCCACCTGGTAGTGCGCCATGTTGATGATCGGCAGCAACAGGTACTTGCCAGCCGGCACCACGCATTCGCGATGTGGCCGGAAACGGCCATTGGTGCCGGCCAGGTTCCAGACCGGGCCTTCCTGGCCCAGATCACACACACGGCCATCCGGGTCGAGATAGGGCGCGCCGCCCTGGCCGTCGGCCCAGCGCCACCAGCGGGCGGTCCATTCGGCCAACGAAACGCCGCCCACCGGTTCACGCGTCAGCGGCGAAGGCACCGCCGTGTCTGCACTGAACGCCGGCACGGCGGCCAGCAGCAAGGCCATCGTTGCGCCACTGCGGCAAAGCCATCCCTGGATTCCCTTCCGCATCACCCACCCCATCGTTCCTGGCGGCCACGCGGCGTGGCCAGCTTCGGCGCCACTGTACCTTGGCGGGCTGGATCCTGTGCAGTGCGGGTACTGTGCCTACTCCAGCGCCATTGCGCGCTTGACCGCCGCCTCGGCCAACGGCGCCATCACCGCATAGCCCTTCGCCGTGGGATGCACGCCGTCGTCGGCCAGCTGCGGATCCAGCCCTCCGGCGGCATTGGCCATCGGCGTGTAGTAGTCCAGATAGACCAGCTGCTTCGCATCGGCATAGCGCTTCAATGCCGCGTTCAATGCGCGCACCTTGGGCGCAGGTGCCGTGCCCGGCAACCACGGGTAATCGCTGACCGGCAGCACCGATGCCAGCACCACGGCAATGCCATGTGCACGAGCCAGGTCCACCATCGCGTGCAGGTTGTCTTCGATCATCGCCTGCGTGGACGGGCCGGTGTTGCCGGCGATGTCGTTGGTGCCAGCCAGGATCACCACCACCCGCGGCTTGAGTGCCAGCACGTCCTGCGGGAAACGCACCAGCATCTGCGCCGTGGTCTGGCCGCTGATCCCGCGATTGAGCCAACCCTTGCCGGGAAAGAACGTCGCGCTGCCCTCCCTGCCCCAGCCTTCGGTGATCGAGTCACCGAAGAGCACCACGCGTGGTTGCCCCGGTACGGCGGCAGGCAGTCGCGCGTTGGCATCGCGGTAACGCTGCAGTTCCGGCCAATCGGCCAGGCGCTGCTGCATGAAGCGCACCTCGTCCGGGCGCAGTCGCTCGACAGGTTCCACCAACAACGGGTTGACGGCGGGCACGTCGGCCGCCATCCCATGGGCGCTCATCGCGCTACCGAGGGCAACCGCGGCCAGGCCAGCGGACAAGGAACGCATGGGGTCTCTCCGTTGAATGTCTGCGCCAGTCTAGCGCGCGGCCGCGCGCTCAGCGTGCCGCCGACCGCGCCGCCACGCCGGTCACCTTGGCCGGCATCCACATGCCTGGCGTCCAGCCACTGGCGGCCAGGATCGCCTTCGGGTTGTCCTGCTGGATCAGCGCACGCACCGCGTCACGCTTGTCCTTGGCCTGCAGGTAATAGGCCTTGGCGATGCGATAGCCCACCCAGTAGCCCAGATCATAGGGTTCCTGCGAACCGGGCCTGTAGTTGTACAGCCACGGCGACAGATCGGTGCTGTCCACATCCAGTGCGAAGGCGCTTTCGATATGTACTTCCCGGCCACGGGTCCAGGCCGCGTGGCGACCGTTGCCGACATTGCCGGAAATCAGCTCGCCGATGAACTCGGCGATGCCTTCGCCCAGTGAAACACGCAGCACCGTCGCATGCGGGTCGCCCGGCTCGACGTCGGTCAGGCCGGTCTGCTGGATGTGCACGTACTCGTGCGCGATCACGTGCACGAAGCGGTCCTGCACATTGGGATTCATGAAATCGGCTGCGCACAGCGCTTCCAGGCCGATGATCACCCCGCTCTTGGAGGTCAACCCGACCGGTCGGCCGCGGCCGACCGCGGTGGTCACCGGCGGAAACGCGGCCTGCGGATAGATCGCCTGCAGGTTGCCGAACACCTGCACCAGGCGCTGCTTCACCGCCGGCAGCTCTGCAAGGCAACCGCGTCCCTGCGCATACACCCCGGGCTGGCTGGCAATGGCCTCGGCCATACGCTCGGGCGTGACCCGGCGCGCCTTCGCCAGTTCACCCAGGCCCGGACTGCCTTCGGCCAGGTAACCGGCCAGCTGGGCGATGCTGGGCTTGCCGCCGGTGCTGTCGTAGAGCGCGTAGAAGCGGCTGGCATCGGTGGTGAGGATCTGCGGCCCCGGCGGGGTTCCCGCCGACGCCACGCCGACCGCCCCGGCACAGGCCAGGGCAAGCAGGCAACGCAGGAAACTGGACATCGCTCCGTCCTTGGTGGAGTGCATGCGAAGCGCGCAATCTACCACTCCGCCCCGGCCACCGCAGCGGGCACATGCAGGCCCTTCGGGGCTGTGCCAGACTCACTCAGGCACCTGCCATGGATGATGGAGCACCGCACGATGATGATCGTTCCCGCGTACTGGGCCGAAGCCCGCCTGCAGGCCCGTTTCCGTGGCCGGCCGATGGTCGTGCGCCGCTTCGGCTGGTCCGACGAGGGGCCCGCCCAAGCCCAGGCCCACGCCGACGCACGTGCCCATGAAGCCCTCAACGCCATCATCGCCGGGCAGGTGCTGCCGCGTCGCGAAGTGCGCAGCAACTACGGTGTGGAGGGCGTGCCGATCCGCGAGCAGATCGTACAGCGCGATGGCGATGTCATCATCACCCGCAACAGCTATGGCGCGCTGTGCCTCAACAGCCCCGACGTGCTGTTCGCCGACATCGACCATGCGCAGCCACCGGCTGGATGTGTGATACCGGCCATCGTCGCGGCGGTCGTGCTGCTTGCCGGCGCCGTCATCGGCACCGTGCTCTGGCATTGGCTGATGGGCCTGGTACTGGGTGTGGCGGCAGTGCTGCTGGTCAACGCGGCACTGCTGATGCGGCGGAAGCAGCGCCTGGCCGCTGCCGGCGGTGCTGAAGGGCTTGCGCTGAAGCGCGTGGACGCCTTCAGCGAGCAGCATCCCGATTGGCATCTGCGCGTCTACCGCACCCCGGCGGGGCTGCGCGTGCTGGCGATGCATGCCACGTTCTCACCCGAGGACGAGCAGCTCCAGGCATTCTTCAAGGCACTGGGCACCGACACCCTGTACGCGCGCATGTGCCGGCTGCAGCATTGCTTCCGTGCCCGACTGACACCGAAGCCGTGGCGCGTCGGCCTGCGTTATCGCATCAGGCCACCGGTGGCTGCGTGGTCAGCCGAACAGGCCCAAACAACAACCCGGACCGGTTGGCCTGGATTGCCGATTACGAAAAGAAGAGTGCCGGCTTCGCCGCCTGCGCCTACCTGCGCAGCTTCGGTGATACCACCCGGGTGCATGCCAAGGCCGAGCATGTGCGTGACCTGCATGACCGGCTGTCACGCGCGCAGGATCGCCTACCGCTGGCGTGAGAGTGGCAGACGCTCAATCAGCGCCCTGCACGAACGGCTGCCCTGCCAAGGTAGTGCCCAACTGCACCGCGATCTGCTGCCCACCCTTCTCGAAGGTTGTCGCGCACTGCTTTCCGCCCTTCTGGCATCCGACTTCCGGAAAGCCCTCAAGTGACTCGGGGGCGCCCTGTGCCGGACTCGCCTGCCAACCTGCCGCATCCAGCAGGCGCTTGGCCTTGGCATAGGGCATGCCGGCGACGATGCCCAATTGCGTCAGCTCAGCAGGAAACGACTGGGCATGGGCGGTTGAAACCAGGGCCAACGACAACGTTGCAGCAAGGAGAATGGCTTTCATCGCAGTGACCTGAAACGAGCTATCAGGTTCAGCCTAGATCATTTGCGTGGCGTGCGAATGTGCCGGTAACACGCCGTTACCGAGTCTCCACGGTTGATTTCAGGACATGTGCAATTGATCACATGGCGGATTCCCTGCCCCTGGCGCCACAGTCCAGCGACTCCATCGCGAGATCCCTGCGCAGCCGGTCATGCAACCAGCGCGTCTGGAAACGCCTGCGTGAGTCTTCCCCTTCCGGCAGCAGGGCAATCACCGCTTCGCTCAGTTCCGGGTGCCACTGCTCCTGCGCGTTGTCCAGGTCCTGCTGCTCGAAAACCACCGAGGGCAGGCGTTTCCAGGGCAGCATCATTACCTTCTGTGAGGTCGACACCAGCACCACATCCGGACGCCCCGGCCGGCTCACGACAACCGTCATCATCGGCACATCATCGGTCCAGAGCCCGGAGAAATGGCGGTCGACACGCGACTGCAGGCTCCGTCCGGACAGCGCCTTGCGCGCCCACGCGCGCTGCTGTGCGAACGAGCAGGCATCCGTGTCCAAGCTGTGCAGCCCCGGGTCCAGGGACAGTATTTCGGCGCGATCCAGCCGCGAAGCGATCCGCTGCACCGCGGCCGCCCTGGTCAGCGGGGCGGTCTGAAGCGCGGTGTCGAGCGCCGCCATGGCGCCAAACGGCAGCAGCTCCGGCAATCGCGCCTTGCCGTCGGGCCTCTCCACCACCTGCACGCGGGTGGTCAGGCCATAGGCATCGCGCCGGATCACCCAGTGCTCCGATACCGAGCCCCAGCCGTACCAGTCGTATCTCACATCGACGCTCATCTGTGGCTGTGCCGCCATCGCCGCAGACGATGCGCACACCGCTGTCAGTCCCAACAACCAAGTCTTCATGGAGCTGCCTTGCCTCTGGGGTTCCGACGAACGGCAGCCGAGCATGGGCTCGGCTCTACAGGATGCAGGAAGGCCGCTCTGAGGCGGCCTTCCTGTTCCTTCACTTGGCGTTCTTCACGTAGGTATCGAACCAGTTCAGCATTTCCGCCACCAACTGTTCGTTCGATTCCAGCGCGGTGTACCAGTGCGGCTCGTTCGGCAGCATCACCAGCCGGGTGGTGCCGCCGTTACCGCGGATCGCCTGGTACAGCTTGCGCGACTGGAACGGCTCGGTGCCCGGGTTGGCGTCGTCCTCGCCGTGGACCAGCAGCAGCGGCAGCTTGATCTTGTCGGCATAGAAGAACGGCGAGGCCTTCAGGTACACGTCCTGCGCCTGCCACACCGAGCGACGCTCGTTCTGGAAGCCGAACGGGGTAAAGGTCTTGTTGTACGAACCGCTGGTCGCCACACCGGCCTTGAACAGCTTGGTGTGCGCGATCAGGTTGGCGGTCATCAGGCCGCCGTGGCTGAGGCCGGTCACGCCGATGCGGTTGCGGTCAACCACGCCCATGTCCACGGCCTTGTCCACCGCCGCCTTGGCGTCGGCTTCCAGCTGCTCCAGGTAGGTGTCGTAGGCGTTCTTCGGATCGCCCACGATCGGGAACGAGGCGTTGTCGATGATCGCGTAGCCGGCCAGCAGCATCAGGCGGTACGGCTGCAGGCGGGTGAAGGTCTGCTGCGAACCGGACACCTGCCCCGCCTGCGCGGCGTTGGCGAAGTCGGCCGGATAGGCGTACAGGATCGCCGGCACGCGCTGGCCTTCCTTGTAGCCCGGCGGCGTGTACAGGGTGAACGACAGGTCCACGCCGTCGGCGCGCTTGTAGGTCACCAGCTGCTTCTTGATCTGGCGCACTTCCGGTGTCGGGTCGACCAGCTTGGTCAGTGCGGTCGCGGTGGACGCGAACTGCGCCTCGCCGGCCTTCGCATCAGCCACCGCCTCACCCTGCTGGCGGACGAAGGCATTCGGCGGATCGATCACCGACTGATGCCAGGTCAGGTAGCGGCCCGGCGTGTTGCTGAAACCGAGGAACTGTTCGTAGGCGTCTGCACTGCTGCGGAACAGGCGCTCGCTCTTCAACGTGGCCAGGTCGAGGCGGTCGAGGAACGGACGGTCGCCCTGCGGCGAGGCACCGCGGCCGCTGAGGAACACATGGTTGCCCTCACGGCGCACCACCTGCGCGCCATTCGGCAGGCGGGTGAAGACCAGATTGCCAGGGTTGCCGTACAGCTCATCGCTGGACATGTCCCACAGCAGGCGGCCTTCCTTCTTCGGCTGGTCCACATCCACGATGCGGGTCTGCATCCAGTGACGATTCTCGTCGTTCTCGTACTGGAAGGCCACGGCCGGATCGGCGGTCCACGCGAAGCCTTCGAAGCGCTGCGCGGTGCGGGTGATTTCGGTCGGCTTGCCGTTGAACGGCGCCTTCAGCATCAGCACGCGATCGCGATGCGGCACGTTGACCTTCCAGTCGCCCTTGTCCAGCGCTTCGGCGTAGACCAGGGTAGCCGGATCGGTGGCGCGCCAGTCGAAACCGCGCGGGCCTTCCGGCACGCCGTGCACCGGCACGCGGTCGGCCAGCGGGAGGCTGGCGATCGGCGTGCTGCGGCCACTGCTGATATCCAGCACGGCCACGTCGTTGGCGAAACGCTGGTAGGTCACCGCGTGCGAATACGGTGCCTTGATCGATTCAGTCAGCACGTGCACGCCATCGGGCGCGGCGCTGACTTCGTTGAACAGTGCCGGCTGCCCGACCGGGCGCACGCTGCCTGCGGCGGTATCTACCACGGCCAACTGCGAGGCACCGTAGTAAGCGAACAGCTTTTCGTCGTGCACGCTGGTCAGCGTGTCGCGGGCCTCATAGGTGCTGCTCTCGCCACTGCTGCCCAGCGACTCCTGTGCATCCGGGCCGGTCGGTACGCCGCCGTTGGACGGTGCCGGGCCCTGGTTGGCCGGTACCAGTTTCACCAGCAGATTCTGGCTGCCGCCCAGCCACTGCACGGTGTAGCCGAAGATCGGGTTCAGCTGCACGTTCGGCACCTGCTTCACCTGCCCGGTGGCCGCATCGCCCACCCACAGCTGCACGCTGGTATCGACCGCATTCTGGAAGGCGAAGTGGCTGCCATCGGCCGACCACAGCGCACCGGTGGCGCAGCCCTGCGGCAGGTTGACCTTGGTCTCCTTGCCGCTGCCGATGTCGACCAGGGTGAAGTCGGCCACGCAGGCCGGAATGCCGTAGCCACCCGGGGTGTCATGGCGGCTGCGGTTCTTCGGCTCCAGCCGCACGCCGGCCAGCTTCAGGTAGGGCTGGGCCACGCGGCTGATCGAGGGGTAGGTCTGCGCGGTGGTCAGCAGCAGGCGCTGGCCGCCCGGGGCCACGTTCGGCGCCGGCGGTGGCGGTGCCTTCAGCACCTTGAGCAGGTGTTCCGGCGGCTTGGCGTAGTCGGCCAAGGCCGGGCCAGCGGCCAACAGGCCGACGGTGGCAACGGCAACAGCCGCCGCCAGAGAGGTTCGACGGATCAGCATCCTTATCCCCTGGGTGTGAATGGGTACCCGGAATCGGGCATGGACCCGAATCTAGCACCGCAGGGGATGGGGTGAATGGGCCGGAAGGGCTAGAGGCCGGATGGGGCAAAGTGGGACACGCCCGGAGAGGCCGGCGATGGACCGGCATCTGCCAGGCGTGGTCTGTCGTCACTGCTGGGCGTGCAGGTCCCAAGCAGTCAGGTAATCGGGGTCGACCACGATCATGCCACTGTTCCGCATGCGGTATTCGCCTGGCTCGGCCCGCTGGTACTGGTCGAGCATGGGCGGCAGGTAGCGCTCATGGCCATCGTCTTCGTCGGCCAGCACCACGCCTTCGTCGGCGCTGATGCGCAGCACGGTGCCCGCGTACTGCTCCAGACCCTGCACTTGGCCGTCGCCACCATAGCGGGTGACACCCACCAGCACGACCTTGCCGATCATTTCCTCGGCCTTGGCATCGTCCAGTGGGGGCAGCATGGCATTGAATTCGTCGTTCATCGGTGCACCTCCAAAGCCTGTGGGGATAGCGTGGGTTCGGCGGTCCCACGCTGCCAGCGTCGACGGCAACGCAGGAATCTCTCTCGGGGCGCAAGTAGCTGGATCGCAGGCCCGACCGGGCAACGCGGGGGTGCGATGGGTGAAAGGTGTCTGGAACTTGGCTGGAACTGCGGCGGATGGCCATCTGCGCCGATGGCGTGACCGTGTCAGGTCAAGATCAACACCACGCGTTGCGTTGCATACACGGTGAAGCGTGACAGCTGCACTGTAGCGGCATGAGCGCCTCCTGTTGAAGGTCACACGCGGGTGCGTTGCTCCGTTGGAACGAATGCTGCCACTCCACGCGGAAGGAACAAGTGAAGATTGCAGGCGACCTGCAACAAGCGGTTCGCGCGGTACCCGTTCATTAAGCTGGCGCCCCGCTCTGCTGCGGCACGCCTGCCCTGGCAGGACGCTAGAATGCGTCCATGCGCACCGTACATGCCCTCCGCTACATCACCCCGTTACGGGAAGGCGGCTCCCTGCCCGCCGTGGTCGAGACCGACGACGACGGCATGGCCGTGCTGAAATTCCGTGGAGCCGGCCAAGGCCCGAAGGCGTTGATCGCCGAGCTGATCGCCGGCGAGATGGCACGCACGCTGGGCCTGCCGATTCCGGAAATCCTGTTCGTCGAGCTGGACCGCGAGTTCGCCCGCACCGAGCCCGACCCGGAAATCCAGGAGCTGATCCGCGCCAGCGAGGGCCTGAACCTGGGCCTGGACTATCTGCCCGGTGCGATCAATTACGACCCGGCCGCGATGCCGGTGGATGCCGAGCTGGCCTCGCGCATCGTCTGGTTCGATGCATTCACCAGCAACGTCGATCGCACCACCCGCAACCCCAACCTGATGGTATGGCATCGCAAGCTGTACCTGATCGACCACGGTGCGGCCATGTACTTCCACCACGACTGGGCCAGCGCCGGCGATGCCTGCGAGAAGCCGTTCGTGCTGATCCGCGACCACGTGCTGCTGTCGTTCGCCAGCCGCATTGCCGAGGTGGACGCAGAACTGGCTGCGTGCCTGACCAATGCCGAAATCGAGCGCATCGTTGGCCTGGTGCCGGACAGCTGGCTGGTGGACGAACCGGCGTTCGACAGCCCACAGGCCTATCGCCAGGGCTACATCGACTATCTCAAGCACCGCCTGAAAGTGCGTGCGGTGTTCGTGCAGGAGGCCATCCATGCCCACGCTGCACACGTATGACTATGCGGTCATCCGCGTCGTGCCGCGGGTGGAACGCGAGGAATTCATCAATGTCGGGGTGATCGTCTCCTGCCCTGGCGCGCGCCATCTGGAGGCGGCCATCGAAATCGATCCTGAGCGCCTGCGTGCCTTCGCACCGGCGCTGGACCAGGACGCGCTGCAGCCATGGCTGGATGCAATCGTGGCCATCTGCCGTGGCGACGCCAGCGCCGGACCCATCGCAAAGCTGCCCGCGCGCGCCCGCTTTCATTTCCTCACCGCCAAGCGCAGCTCGGTTGTGCAGATGTCGAGCACGCATGTCGGCCGCACTGCGGACCCGGCGGGTGTGGTGGAACACTTGATGACGAAGATGGTGCGGGTACCGGAATGAACGGCACCTGCCGCGTTCACAGTGGCAACCTTCGCGCGATGTAGTTGACCACATTACCGATCGCATCCGGATCGACATTGGCCAGGCCAACGATCACGTAGCCCTGCGCCGGCAGCACCACGATGGCACTGTTCGATCCGGGCGCACCGCCTTCGTGGCCGTACTGATGCTCCCTGCCCTCGCCCTGAACCACGAAACCAAAGCCATACCAGCCCTTGTGGTTCTGCGCCGTAGTGGCCTGCTGCAGCAATGCAGGTGAAACCAGCTTCCCGCCTTGCAGTGCCTCGGCGAATTTCACCATATCGGCCACTGTGCTGTAGCCACCACCGGCCGACATGCCGCGCCAGGGCAGCGACTTCGTTTCACGGACCCATTGCCCATCGTGCTTCGTGTAAGCGACGGCACGCTTTGGAACGCTCGCTGTTTCCGGCTCGAAGCCGGTGCCGGTCATGCCCACCGGGTGCAGGATGTGCTCCTCCACATATGCGTAGTACGACTGCCCAGATACCGCCTCGATGATGCGTCCCAATACGATGAAGCCATAGTTGGAGTAGCTGTCCTGGCTGCCGGGCGTGAACTGCGGCGCATCCCTGGCGAACCGCTGCACGTAGTCATCCAGCGTCTTCAGGGACGCGGAATACTGTTCGAAACCATCGCCAAAGAAGTCCCCCAGGCCACTGGTGTGTGACAGCAACTCGCGCACGGTCACGCCGCTGGCGACAGCCTTGTTCGGATAGTCCGGCAAGTGCTTGCCGATCGTGTCATCGAGACTGAGCCTGCCATCCTGCACCAGCTGCAGGATGGCCACGGCGGTGAACATCTTGTTGGAGGACGCAAGGCGGAACTGCGTCTCCACGCCCACTTCAATTCCAGTGCTGCGATCGGCATCACCACCGCGCCAGTCCAGCAGCACCTTCCCATTCTGTGCCACCTGCAACGCGCCCGACAGCGCGTCCTGTGCCCGCAGCGCCTCCAGCCTTGCTGTGACGTCGGCCATCAGGGCAGGCAATGCAACCCGTGCCGGCTTGTGCTTGTCCGGCGTTTCAGTACCCTCGATCTGGAACTGCATCAGGTGCGACGGATTGGCCGGGTCCATGACGGCGGTCACCCACATCGCGCGTTCGTTCATCTGGCCCATCACCAGCAGCTTCGCTTGGCCGGGTGCACTCTCGGTTGATTCGAGTACGCGCAAGGGGCCTGTGCTTTCGCGGAACTCGAGATAGTCCTTGGGACCGCTGCCTTGCTTCTTCGCGTATCTATCGGCGAATGCCTGCAACCCCTCGAGGCTGCCCGCATTGAAGGCCGCAAGCCAGTCACCGATGGCGTCCTGCGCACGCGGATGTGCACGCACGCTGGAGGGGGCGCCCACTGCCGGAACAGCCCAAAGCGTCATCAGCACCGAACAGGCCAGTACTTTGCAGAGCAGCAGGCATCCAACAGCCTTCATGGCAGTTCCTTTGCGGGTATCCCTGGGCGCATCCTAGATCATGGAACCGCCCGCTGCATCCACGCCAGGGACCCTGCCGCAGCACCTCAGCCGTGACGATGAACGCCTCGATGCGATGCCAATCGCCCCGCTCATGCGGCAGCGATTCCACGCCCATGCCGATCTGGTACCTCACCGCATCCGGGCCGTCGCGCCAGTAGTACGGCGCGCCATTGCTCCAGCCGCAACAGGCGTAGCGCAATGCAGGCATGCCAAAGGGTCTCGCGCAGATAGGCTTCCACCTTCACTGCCTGGGTACCTGGAACGCGGTAGTGGGCCTGCATGGGTTTGATGCAGGACGCGTCGTCCTGGCTGCAGCCGCTGTATTCCAGTCCCGCAGGCTTCCGGCCCATCGCCTGCAGGAAATCCTGGCATTCGATATCCGGTCGCGCCAGGCCATCCGCACGCCCCTGCGCTTCCCATGCGGCCAGCGCCTGCGCAGGCGTCTGCTGCGCAATCACCTTGGCGGCGAACAGCAATGCCGCCAGCCCCAGCAGCAAGCGCGCGCTACGCAGCGGCAACCGGCCAATCGTCTCAGGGCGATCCTTCGCAGGCAGTCACAGGAATGCCAACCGATGCCGTGCTATCGCCGTGCCATCGTCTGCTCGCTGAAGCGTGCCACGCAGAAGTCCAGGAAACTGCGCAGCTTGGGCGTCAGCTGGCGGTCGCGCGGGTACACCAGGTTGATCCACGTCGACACCGGCACGTAGTCCGGCAGCACTTCCACCAGTTCACCACGCGCCAGCGCGGCGGCAAGCATTTCATGGGGCTGCAGGATCAACCCCAGCCCACCGACTGCCGCGGTCAGCAGCGGCTCGGCCTGGTTGACCATGAAGCGGCTGGACACCGGCACGCTCAGCACGCTGCCGTCAGCATCGCGGAAGCTCCAGCGCGTGCGGATGATCGAATGCGCGAAGCCCAGGCACTCGTGCCGACTCAGATCGGCCGGATGGACAATGGCCGGGCGCGATGCGAGGTACGCCGGCGATGCACACAGCACCAGCGGATACGGCCCCAGCCGTCGCGCCACCAGCCCACTGTCGGCCAGATCACCGGTGCGGAATACCAGATCAAAGCCGTCCTCGACGATGTCCACCAGGCTGTTGGACAGGTTCAGATCAACCTGCACGTCCGGGTACTGCTGCAGGTAGGCCACCACCGCCGGCCCCACTGCATGCACGCCGAAGGTGACCGGTGCGCTGACGCGCAGGCGCCCCATCGGCCGCCCGCGCGCTACTTCGGCCAGCTGCTCGGCGCCTTCCACCTCCTCCAGGATCACCCGCGCACGCGCCAGATAGGCCTGGCCGAAGTCGGTCAGGCTCTGCTTGCGCGTGGTGCGGTTGAGCAGGCGCACGCCCAGGTGTTGTTCCAGCGACTGCACGTGTTTGCCGACCAGCTGCGGCGACAGGCCCAGCGCGTCGGCGGCAGCGGCGAAGGAGCCGACCTCGGCCACTTTGACGAAGGTCCGCAGGGGAGCGATCAGGTCCATTGCAAACAATTGGTTTTCAATGAAACGCCAGATTACCCCTTATTCTGGAGGCAGGCCACGCGCACAGTAGCCTCCACCTTTCCGCCGGCCCCAGCGCCGGCCTTGCCCAGGAGCCCCCCATGAGCCAGGTTGTCCGCATCCACGAATATGGCAGCGCCGATGTGCTGCGCATCGACGACATCGATGTTCCCGCCCCCGCCGCCGACGAGGTCCAGATCCGGGTCAAGGCCATCGGCCTGAACCGTGCCGAGGTGATGTTCCGCAACGGCGCCTATCTGCAGGAGGCGCAGTTCCCCAGCCGGCTGGGCTATGAAGCGGCCGGCATGGTCGAGGCGGTCGGCAGTGCGGTGAGCGGATTCACTGCTGGCGATGCGGTGAGCGTGGTGCCGCCGCTGGACATCGCCCGCTGGGGTACCTACGGCGAGCTGGCCAACGTGCCGGCACGACTGGTGGTCAAGCACCCGCAGGCGCTGGGCTTCGAAACGGCGGCTGCGGTGTGGATGCAGTACGTCACCGCCTGGGGCGCACTGTTGGAGCAGGCGCAGCTGGCCGCCGGGGATTCCGTCATCATCACCGCTGCCAGCAGCAGCGTCGGCCTGGCCGCGATCCAGATCGCCAATGCAGTGGGTGCCACGCCGATTGCGGTGACCCGTGGCACGGGCAAGCGCCAGGCCTTGCTCGATGCCGGTGCCGCCCATGTCATCGCCACCCAGGAACAGGACCTGGCAGCCGAAGTGGCGCGCATCACCGGCGGTGCCGGCGCCCGCGTGGTGTTCGACCCGATCGGTGGCCCGCAGTTCGTGCCGCTGACCGAGGCAATGGCCCGTGGCGGCATCCTGCTGGAATACGGCGCGCTGAGCAGCGAACCCACCCCGTTCCCGTTGTTCAACGTGCTGGGCAAGTCGCTGACGCTGAAGGGCTACCTGTACTCGGAAATCGTCTCCGACGATGCCGCGCTGGCACGTGCCAAGGCGTTCATCGTCGATGGCCTGGACAAGGGCACGCTGGCGCCGAAGATCGCGAAGGTGTTCCCCTTCGCGCAGATCCAGGACGCCCACCGCTACCTGGAATCGAACGAACAGATCGGCAAAGTGGTGGTGACGCTGTAAACACCCTGCCGGCAGCGACGGACCCACTGCGGGCACGTCGCTGCCGCAGGCTCAGGCCATTGAAGGCCCGCGGTTCTCATGCTGGCGGCTTTCGAGGGTGAGCTGGTGCTCGCGCTGCCGGTTGTCACCGGCCAGATCATTCACCGTTTCCTCCATCGAGCGCGCCGGCTGTGCCGTATCCACACTGGCGCGCTCACCGGGAATCAACCCGGCAACCCACAGGCGGTCTCCGGCCATCATCACCCGGTCGACGCGCGCGGCATCATCGATGCCGTTGCGCTTGGACTCCAGCACTGCCTGCATGACGTGCTCGTCGCCGATGGTGCCAGGTACCCCCTGGCGGATGCGCTCGAACAGCGCGGCGTCCCTGGGCGACAGCGATTCCATGCCATTGGGCTGCGGTGCGGGCTCCGGCGCGGCCGGACCAGCGACCGGTGCATTCGCCGCTGCCTGCTGCCGCGCCTGCACCTGCTCCGGCTGGAACTCCGCCCGCGTATAGGGCGGACGCTGCGGCGGCCAGTTCTCCGCGCGGTCGAACTCGGTGGTCGGCGCATGCTCGCGAGCGACGGCGGCATCGTTCAACTGCCGGCGCGCATCCGCGTCGATGACGCCGCCGGGGCGCAGCGGCAGGCCATAGTCCTGCTGGAAGTTGCGCATGGCCGCCTGCATGCCGGCATCAAACGTGCGCGCATCGCGCTCGGCACGTGGGTTCGGTTCGGTCAGGTACCCCAACGCCTCCAGCTGCCGGCGCATTTCGAACACCGGCTCGCCCTTCTCACCGGGGCTCAGGTTGCCGTCGGCCAGCGGCCCGGTCAGGTCGGTCACCGTCCGGCGCTTGAAGTCCGGATCGACCGCCAGCGTGTCGCTGCGCATGCGTTCCAGCAGCGCAGCGTCGATGCGGCCATTGGCCGGGCTGATACCCCGCTCGGTCTGGAAGCGGCGCACGGCCTGCTCGGTGGAGGCGCCGAAATCACCGTCGGGCTTGATCGCGGCATTGGCGTTGTTGCGGACGTCCAAGCGCTGCAGGTACTGCTGCGCTTCCAGCACGTGCTGGTTGGCGTCACCCCGGTGCAGGTCCATCGCCCCGGTGGGCGCCTGGGGGGTCGGCACCGGCATCTGGAAGCCTGGTTGCTGCACACGCTGGACCAGGCCGGCAACCTGGGATTCCCATTCAGTGGCCCGTGTGGCGATGGCGTCTGGATAGGGACTGCCGTTGTTCAGCTCACCGCCATTGACCGAGGCCCGCGCCTGCCGGTAGTCGGCATGGTTGGCGTTGACGTTGTCGGACAGCCGCGCACCGAACAGGCCGTCGCGCATCCCCACCACCAGCACCTTGGTGGCGATGTCTGCCTGGGCAGCCCGTTCCGGATGCTCGACCAGCTCGCGGCCCATCCCCAGCGCCTCGCCCAGCCGCTCGTAGTTGTTGACGTGGGTGAGGTGGGCAAAGCCCCGGCCGAAATACTCCTCGCCGCCGAAGTAGCGCAGGTCCACCGCCTGCTTCCTGCCCCAGTCTTCCTCGGGCGCGGCGAAATCACGCGATTCGTGCTGCGCCGTGGCCAGCACATAGGCAATCTGCCGATGGTCGGTAACGCCGTTGTCGATGCAGGTACGCACGATCATCTCGACCGACTGGTCCCGGGTCAGGCCGAAGCCCGACCCACCTTTTCCATAGCCTTCGCTCATCCTTCAGCTCTCCAGTTCCGGAACGCATCCATTCGTCGGGGGAAGACCTACTTCAGCAGGTCCGATTCGGTAGGGGCCTCGCCCCTGCAGGTGTCATAGCGGCGCTGCAGCAGCGTGCGCGTGCCGGTTCCGCGCAGCTGGATGACCTTGTCCTCGCGCTCGCACGGGCTGACCTTCGCGCGAAGCACGAACCGCCCATTGTCGATATGGTCGATGTCGCGCCCACCGATGGCCGCTTCCAACGCCTTGGCACGCACATAGCGGTTGCGCTTGGCATCGAACAGGTAGAACGCATGCACCGGAACGTTGTAGACACCGCTGTTGTCCTGCCACACCTGCAGGTCCGGCACGCCATCACCATTGAAATCCGAAACGGTCAGCAGCACGGCGGTCGCACCCTGGGCACCGGTGCCGGCGCGGGTCAGGCGCGGCTGCACGTCCGTGACCACCACGTTGCGCCCACCACGGGTCACGCCCATGCTTCGCACCTGGCAGGTCGTCACGCTGTCGGTGCCGCTGCAATCGGTCACCTGGAAGACCACCTGCAGTGCCGGTGTGAGCCTGCCCTCGCCGGGCCGCAGGACGATCCTGCCCTGCTTGTCGGGCGCGGCATCGGCGGCATGCACAGCGGCCTGCGCCGGCGCCGGGGCCGCCTTGGCTTCCGCCACCAGCGCCGCCGCACCGCCGCCCTGCAACTGGCGGGCACGCAGCAGGGTCATGTGCGTGCGGCACTGCTGTGAATCCAGCTGGGCAACGGCCGTGCTGCCTTCCGGGCACCGGTTGTCGCGCTGGCGCAGCCATTGCCGCTGCAGATCGCGCAGCACCTGCTGATCACTGGCGGTCAGTGTGGAGCGCGCCGCGCTGTAGGCGGCATTGAGTGCATCGTCGTGCACCTTGAGTTCAGCGTCGGCACAACGGCGACGGGCGTCCAGCGCGGTGCCTGCGGCCGCCATGCAAGGCGCATGAGCGGGGCTCAGAGAGCGCGCATCGCCTGCGATCAGTTCGGCACCGCTGGGCACCTTGCGTGCGGCGGGCTGGGGCGACGCCTGCGCGCTTGCCCACAGGCAAGGGCCAAGCAGAAGCAGTCCTGCCAGCAGCCGGGTGGCACGCCCCGGCAGGCGTTCGGAGGTCAGCATGCGTTTCCTTCCCTGGGGGCGTTGGCCGGCCCCGTCCTGTTCCGATGATGGATGCTGCCCGGTCGCCAGCGCAACTTCAGCGACAGCGGTCACAGCCCGCAGGTCGCATTCAGGCCGGCAGCGCTATTTCGGCAGTGCGTAGGCCATCACGTAATCGCCGTTCGGGGTTTCCATGAAATGGTGGCCGCCAGCCATGATCACCACGTACTGGCGCCCGCCCTGCGCGTACACCATCGGATTGGCCTGGCCACCCGCGGGCAGCTTGGCATGCCACAGCTCCTTGCCGGTCTTCAGGTCGATGGCGCGCAGCAGGTCATCAGTGGCGGCGGCGATGAAGATCAGGCCGCTGGCGGTGACTACCGAACCGCCATTGTTCGGCGTGCCGATCTCGATGGGCAGGCCCGAACGGATGCCGAATGGTCCGTTGCCGCGCGCACTGCCGAACGGACGGTCCCACAGCAGCTTGCCGGTGCGCAGGTCGATGGCCCGGATGCCGCCATAGGGTGGCTGCTTGCACAGCAGACCAGTGAACGGCAGGCGCCAACCGGCGTTCACCTGGATGGCGTAGGGCGTGCCCACCTGTGGGTCGCCCGCGCCTTCGGCGCCGCCCTTGTCGAACCGGACCTTCTCGCGTGGCAGCCAGCCCAGCCTGTCGGCCTCGGCGCGTGGCACCAGCCGGTTGTAGTTGGGCATGTCGTTGTAGTTGGCCACGATCACGCCGCGGCGTGTATCGATGGACACACTTCCCCAATCCGAACCGCCGTTGTAGCCGGGATATTCGATGGAATGGCGATCACTGCTCGGCGGGGTGTAGAAGCCTTCGTAGTACGCCTTGCGGAACTGGATGCGGCAGATCAGCTGGTCGACCGGGGTGATGCCCCACATGTCGCGCTCGGTCAGGTCATGCTGCCGGCGCAGCGTGTGATACAGCGAGAACAGCTGCGTGGGTGAGCGTTGTTCCGGTTCGACACCGCCGACCGGCACCCTGCGCTCTTCGGCGGCGGTCAGCAGCTGGCCGTTGCGGCGGTCAAGGATGTAGAGATCACCCTGCTTGGTCGGCAGCAGGAGCGCCGGCACCTTGCCAGCCGCCGTCGGGTAATCGATCAGGCTGGCCTGCGAACCCAGGTCGTAGTCCCACACATCCTTGCGCACCGCCTGGAAATGCCAGGCCGGCTTGCCGGTGGCCACATCGATCGCCACCAGCGACGTCGCATAGCGGTTCTGGTTTTCCGTGCGTGAGCCACTCCAGTAATCGCCAGCGGAATTGCCCAGCGGCAGATAGACCAGCCCCAGCGCCTCATCACCGGTCGCGGTGGTCCACATGTTCGGCGTGCCGCGCGTGTAGGTCTGCTCATGCGGCGGCAGGCCGCTGCGTTCGGGCTGGTCCATGTCCCACGCCCAGCGCAGCTTGCCGGTGATCGCATCGTAGGCCTGGATCACGCCCGACGGCGCGTCGCGGCGCTGACCATCCAGCACCTGGTGGCCGGTGACGATCACCCCGCGCACGATGGCCGGTGGCGAGGTGATCGACACATAGCCCGGTGGCACCTCGCCCATGCCCAGAGTGATGTCGACCTGGCCGTTGTTGCCGAAATTCGCACAGGGGCGGCCACTGTCGGCATCCACCGCGATGATGCGCCCGTCCAGCGTGCCCTCGATGATGCGCGCCCAGCATGCCGGACGATTGCCCGGTGCAGCGCTGCGGGTGGCACTGGGCGGCGGTTCCGGCAACGCCAGATCAGCAGCGGCATCGGCCAATGCGGCATCGGCGGGGATCGGCGTGGCCGGTTGCTCGTAATAACTCACGCCACGGCAGGCGGCGGTGTATGGAATCGAAGCGTCCTTTACCTTCGGATCGAACCGCCACACTTCCTTGCCGCTGGCCGCATCCAGTGCAATCAGGCGGTTGCGGGCGGTGCACAGGTACAGACGGTCGCCGATCTTCAGTGGCGTGGTTTCCGCACCCCAGCGCTTCTTCGGCATATCGCCGGTGCGGAACTGCCAGGCCAGCTGCAGCGTGGCCACGTTGGCCGGGGTGATCTGCTGCAGCGGCGAATAGCGGGTGGCGGCATTGCTGCGCCCCCACGCCGGCCAGTCCCCTTCGGCAGGCTGGTCGGCCGGCTGCAGGCCGGTGGTGTCGCGGGTCGGTTCCAGCCCGACGCTGGCCGCGCCTTCCGGGAACGGCTGGTGCCCGTCCACTTCGCCGTGCGGCGCGAACGCCAATCCGAAGGCAGCGACGAACACCAGCATCAGCACGCCGGCCACGCTGCGCGACAGGCGCCTGGAAACCGGTTGGTGGAGGGTGGGCGCCAGCAGCGCCAGCACGATGCCAAGCGCGGTCACCAGGCCGAGCCGCGGTACCCAGCGCCAGTAGTCGCTGCCCGACTCCCACCAGGTCCACAACAGCGTACCGGCGAACACCAGCGCATACAGCAGCGCGCCGCTGCGGCGATTGCCGAACAACAGGAGGCCACTGGCCAGCAGGCCGGCCCCGGCGATGGCGTAGTACGCCGAGCCGCCCAGGCTGAGCAGCCATGCGCCGAGCCCGCCGATGACCAGGCCGAGCAGGACCAGCAGCAGCGACAGCACGGTAACGAGAGGATGCCGGGAGGCGCGGACGGGAGCAGGAGCGGACGGCGGCGTGGCGGACATCGTCGATCTCCGGGGGCAGCATGCGCCGTTATCCCACCGCCGACGTGAAGCGCGCGCGTATGTGCGGCATCCGGATACGACGACGCCGGCACAGGGCCGGCGTCGTCGCGTAGCTCAACCTTGCGGCAGGATCACTCCTGTGCGGCGTCCTCGCTGCTGGAAGCCGCCGGGGCGCCATCGGTCGTGGTCGCGGCCGGAGCAGAGGCAGGCACTGCCACCTCATCCTCGCCCTCGTCGATCGAGGCATCCATGCGCTCCACCGCCTGCAGCTTCTCGTCCTTGGACAGGCGGATCAGGGTCACGCCCTGGGTGTTGCGGCCGACGCGGCTGATTTCCGAGCCACGCGTACGCACCAGGGTGCCACCATCGGAGATCAGCAGGACTTCGTCGCTGGAGCCCATCAGCACTGCGGCGACCAGCTTGCCGTTGCGCTCGGTGGTCTGGATGCCGATCACGCCCTGCGTACCACGGCCCTTGCGCGGGTAGTCCGGCAGCGGGGTGCGCTTGCCGTAGCCGTTCTCGGTGGCGGTAAGGATGTACTGAACGCTGGCGTCGTCGGCGCCGTCGATCACCGCGTCGCCATTGGCAGCGGCTTCCTCGACACCGCTGTCGTCCTCGTTCTCGTCCTCGCTGCCACCGGCACTTTCGGCCACGATCAGGCTGACCACTTCCTCGCCGGCCGGCATCTTGATGCCGCGCACGCCGGTGGCAGTACGGCCCATCGAGCGGACCTTGTCCTCACCGAAGCGCACGGTCTTGCCGTTGGAGGCGAACAGCAGGATGTCGCGCTGGCCGTCGGTCAAGCCGACGCCGACCAGCGCATCGCCCTCGTCCAGGTTGATCGCGATCTTGCCGCGGGCCAGGCGGAAGGCGAACTCGCTCAGCGGGGTCTTCTTGACCGTACCGTTCTTCGTGGCGAAGAACACGAACTGGCCATCGGCGTACTCGCGCACCGGCAGCACGGCCTGCACGCGTTCGCCGGGCTCCAGCGGGATCCAGTTGATGATCGGGCGGCCGCGGGCGTTGGAACCGGCTTCGGGCAGCTGGTAGACCGGCAGCCAGAACACCTTGCCCGAACTGGTGAAGGTCAGCAGCGTGTCGTGCGTGTTGACCAGCCACAGCTGTTCGATGAAATCCTCTTCCTTGGTCGCCGCCGCGCTGCGGCCACGGCCACCACGGCGCTGTGCGCGGTATACGCTCACCGGCTGCCGCTTCACGTAACCGGCATGCGACACGGTAACCACCACGTCTTCCGGCGCGATCAGGTCGAGGATGTCCAGGTCTTCTTCGCTGTGGCGGATTTCGGTACGACGTTCGTCGCCGAATTCGGCCTTGACGTTGACCAGCTCCTCGCGGATCACCTGCAGCAGGCGGTCGGGATCTTCCAGAATGTGGATCAGCCCGGCGATCACTTCCAGCAGCTGCTTGTACTCGTCGGTCAGGCGGTCCTGCTCCAGCCCGGTCAGGCGGTGCAGCCGCATTTCCAGGATCTGGGTGGCCTGGATCTCGGTCAGCTGGTAGCCGCCCTCGATCAGGCCCACGCCCTTGGGCAGGTCTTCCGGACGGGAGGCCTCGGCACCGGCCGCACCCAGCATCGCACCGACCAGGCCCGGCTCCCACACGCGGGCCAGCATGCGCTCGCGGGCTTCGTTCGGGTTCGGCGAGGTCTTGATCAGTTCGATCATCTCGTCGATGTTGGCCAACGCAACGGTCAGGCCTTCCAGCACGTGGGCACGGGCGCGCGCCTTGCGCAGCTCGAACACGGTGCGGCGGGTGACCACTTCGCGACGGTGGCGGACGAACGCCTCCAGCATCTGCTTGAGGTTCATCAACTGCGGGCGGCCATCGACCAGCGCCACCATGTTGATGCCGAACACCGATTCCATCTGCGTCTGCTGGTACAGGTTGTTCAGCACAACCTCGGCAGATTCACCGCGCTTGATCTCGATGTAGATGCGCATGCCATCCTTGTCGGACTCATCGCGCAGCTCGCTGATGCCTTCGATCTTCTTTTCCTTGACCAACTCGGCGATCTTCTCGATCAGACGCGCCTTGTTCACCTGGTAAGGAATTTCAGTGACGATGATCGATTCGCGGCCGTTGTCGGCCACTTCGATATCGGCCTTGGCACGGATGCGCACGCGGCCACGGCCGGTGCGGTAGCCGGCGACGATGCCGGCAGTGCCGTTGATGATGCCGGCAGTCGGGAAATCCGGGCCCGGGATGTATTCCATCAGGCCGTCGACATCGATGTCCGGGTTGTCGATCAGCGCGATGCAGGCGTTGATCGATTCGCTCAGGTTGTGCGGCGGAATGTTGGTCGCCATGCCCACCGCGATGCCAGCCGAACCATTGACCAGCAGGTTCGGGAACCGGGTCGGCATGACCGTCGGCTCCAGTTCCTTCTCATCGTAGTTGGGCTGGAAATCGACGGTTTCCTTGTCGATGTCCGCCATCAGCTCATGCGCCAGGCGCGACATGCGCGCCTCGGTGTATCGCATTGCTGCAGCGGAGTCGCCGTCGATCGAACCGAAGTTACCCTGGCCGTCGACCAGCATGTAGCGCAGCGAGAACGGCTGTGCCAAGCGCACCAGCGTGTCGTACACCGACTGATCGCCATGCGGGTGGTACTTACCGATGACGTCACCGACGATACGCGCCGACTTGAAGTAGGGCTTGTTGCTGTGCGCGTTGAGTTCGTTCATCGCGTACAGCACGCGGCGATGCACCGGCTTGAGGCCGTCGCGCGCATCCGGCAGCGCGCGGCCCACGATCACGCTCATGGCGTAATCGAGGTAGCTCTTGCGCATCTCGTCTTCCAGGTTGACCTGGATGATTTCCTTGGCGGTTTCTGCCATTCGGGTTCCGTTGTCTGGTAGCGGTCCAGTCCGGCGCAGCCCTCTGCGGGAGGGGGTCGCGCCGGAACCTCGATTCAACCTGCGGATACTACCACAACAGGCCGTTTTCCGCCTCCCTTTACGGGGATTTTACCGGCACAAATCAGGAACTTAGAGCCCCATACCGCCCCTGTAGAGCCGAGCCCATGCTCGGCTGCGCGAAATCAGTAGATCCACGCCGTGCGTGGATGAGGCCTGCCTGGGGTCAGAGCCCTTTCCTGCGAAAAGGGATCCGACCCCGGGACCTTCCTGCCCGCCTCAGCCGCCGAAGGCGGTGCGCATGTTCCCGGCGGTCGGGTTCAGGATGACCCCGCGCTCGGTCACGATGGCGTCGATCAGCTCGCCCGGGGTGACGTCGAACACCGGGTTCCAGGCAGCAATGCCCTCGGCGACGGTACGGGTACCCCCCACGCCGTACAGCTCACCCGGGTCGCGCTGCTCGATCTCGATCTGGCTGCCGTCCACGGTCTCCATGTCCACGGTCGAGGACGGTGCGACCACCATGAACTTGACGCCGTGGTGGCGGGCGGCGATGGCCAGCTGGTAGGTGCCGATCTTGTTGGCGGTATCGCCATTGGCGCAGATGCGGTCCGCGCCCACGATCACCCATTGCACGGCGCCGGTCTTCATCAGGTGCGAGGCAGCCGAATCGGCGATCAGGGTGGCATCGATGCCGTCCTGCTGCAGTTCCCACACGGTCAGGCGTGCCCCCTGCAGCCACGGCCGGGTCTCGCCGGCGAACACGCGGGCGATGCGGTGCTGGGCCATGCCGGCGCGGATCACGCCCAGCGCGGTACCGAACCCCGCAGTGGCCAGCGAGCCGGTATTGCAGTGGGTCAGCACGCCGCTGCCAGCCTCGATCAGGCCCGCGCCCAGTGCACCCATGTGGCGGTTGGCGGCCAGGTCTTCCTCGGCGATGGCCTGCGCTTCCGATTCCAGCAACGCCTTCCAGTCGGCGCCGGCGGCGTTCAGGCAACGGCGCATGCGCGCCAGCGCCCAGGCCAGGTTGACCGCAGTCGGGCGCGATGCATTGAGGCGCTGCAGGGCCGGTTCCAGCTGCTGCAGGGCGTGCGCACCATCGGCGGCCTGCACCTCGCGTGCAGCCAGCACGACACCCCAGGCAGCGGCAATGCCGATCGCCGGCGCGCCACGCACGGTCAATGCGTGGATCGCGCTGGCAACCTCGTCGCTGTCATGGCAGACCACGTGCTCGACCACGAACGGCAGCTTGCGCTGGTCCAGCAGTTGCAGGGCATCGCCGGTCCACAGGATCGGGCGGATGTGGTCGTAACGGGCGTAGTCGATGTCAGAGGCAGTGTTCATGGGCCCATTGTAGGGCCACGCCCCGCAGGGTTGGAGCCTGCCCGGGCTCAATTCACCGAGAATTCGGCGCGGCAGCCGCCGTCCACCCAGATCCCGTTGCGGCTCCAGCCCCAGGTACTGCCTTCCTCGCAGGGCGTGCTGGACAGCTGCTCGGAGACCACGGCGCCAACCGAGATGCTGGCACCGCAGAAGCGCCGCTTCTTCGACTTCGATTCGCAGGTCAGGCGGCGCGGCATGTCGACGAAGCGGCCATCGTCATCGGCCACTTCGAAGTCACCCTGGCAGCCACGGCTGGTCCAGACTTCATTGCGCTTGTAGCCCCAGCCCTGCCCTTCGCGGCACGGCAACACCGACAACTGGCGCAGCAGGCGCACCGGCGCGCCATCGAGTCGTACCGGGCAACTCTGCGGACGGCCATTGGACTCGCAGCGCACCACACGGCGCACCAGGCGCTTGCCCGAGCTGTCAGCCGGCGGCGCCGCGCCCGCTGCGCGCCGGGCGCGGAACTCGGCACGGCAGCCCAGGGTGACCCACACACCACTGCGGTCAGTGCCCCACTCGCTGCCGCGGATGCAGCTGTTGCTGGACAGCTGGCGCACCAGGTCGACGCCGTTGGCAACCTCGATATCGCAGTGCACCCAACCCATGTCGCGTGATTCGCAGGTCACCACTTCATCGTCGTAGCCCACCTGCTGGGCCGACGCCGGCGACGGCAGCCAGGCACCCCAGAGCGCAATGGAGTACACCGGTGCAGCGACAACCGCGAACCACTTGACCAAAGCCTTCCCCAGCAGGAATGGATGAACTGGATGCCAGTGTCCGGCATTGGCCGTGATAAGAGCATCATCGTGCTTACCGACGCAAGCGCACCGAACCCGCGTTTCGTTCAGCCTGCGATGTTCAGCAACACGCGGGGATCACGCGTGGGCGAAGTCGTAGGCCAGCACATCGGCGATGCGTGGCGTGCGGTTCATCGCCATCAACAGGCGATCGACACCCACCGCCACGCCGGCACAGGCAGGCATCGACGGCAACGCCGACAGCAGTGCCTCGTCCACGGCCGGCTGCACCTGTCCACGTTCGTGGCGGCGCTGCTGGTCACGCTGGAACCGGGCGCGCTGCTCGTGGGCGTCGTTCAGTTCGTGATAGCCGTTGGCCAGCTCCACTGCACCCAGGTACAGCTCGAAACGCTCGGCCAGCGGCGGCGTGCCCGGACGGATGCGGGCCAGCGCGGCCTGGCTGGCCGGCCAGTCATGCACCACGGTCATCACCGCGTCATCGAACTGCGGCTGGATGTGGTGGGTCATCAACAGGTCCAGCCAGTCATCACGGGTCAACCCGACCGGGTCGATGTGCACGTCGCCAAGTGCAACACGCAGCGCGGCTTCATCGGCCTCGAACGGATCCAGGCCCACGTGCTGCTGGAACAGCTCGCGGTAACTCAACACACGCAGCGTTGCACGGCGTCCGACCAGGGCCAGCGCCTGGCCGACCAACTCGGCGGTTTCCTCCATCAACCGGTGGTGGTCCCAGCCGACCCGATACCACTCCAGCATGGTGAATTCCGGGTTGTGGCGGCCACCGGCCTCGCCGTTGCGGAACACCCGGCCCAGTTCGTAGCAGTCGCCCACACCGGCCGCCAGCAGGCGCTTGAGCGGATATTCCGGCGAAGTGCGCAGCCAGCGACGACGGCCACCGGCATCGACATGGCCGGTGAAATCGGTATGGAAGCTGTCGATGTTCGGCTCGGTGTTGCCTGCCACCGACAGGATCGGCGTTTCCACCTCCAGCACATCGCGCTCGGCGAAGAAGCGGCGCACCAGTGCATTGAGCGTGGCGCGCTGCTGCAGCGCGCGCAGCAGGGCCTCGCTCACAGGATGCCCTCCGGGCGCGGATGGTCGAGCGGCACGGTCAGCAGATCGCGGGTGTCGTCGATGTAACCGCTGGCCAGGTACAGGCGGCGGGCCAGTTCGTTGTGGTGGTTCACCTCCAGGCGCAGGCGGCTGACACCACGCCCGCGAGCGCGCTGTTCACAGATGGCCAGCGCCTGCTTGCCGCGACCACGACCGCGCGCGCGATGACTCAGGTACAGCTCGTCCAGCAGCATGAAGTGGCCGCCCTGCTCCAGGCTGAAGCCCATCGCGATCACCGCGTAGCCGACCACCTCGCCGGCCTCGTCCAGCCACAGCAGCACTTCGCCATTGCGCGGATCGGCCAGCAGCGCGTCCACGCCGCGACGCACGCGCGCGTCATCGAAGTCGATCCTGTCTTCGGCGTAGAACTCGCGCATCAACGCGATCAACAGTTCTTCGTCGGCACGGGTGGCCAGGCGGAAATCCAGCGGGGCGGTCTGCATCGGCGTTCCTTTGTCTTTCATGCCGGGCGCCAGGCACCCGGCGGGGTCATCATTCGTGTTCGGCGAGGTAGGCCAGCAGGCGGTCTTCGTCCCACACCGGCACGCCCAGCGATTGCGCCTTGTCCAGCTTGGAGCCGGCCTCGGTGCCGGCGACCACGAAGCTGGTCTTCTTCGACACGCTGCCGGAGACCTTGGCACCCAGCGCTTCCAGGCGTTCCTTGGCGGCATCGCGGGTGAGCTGGGCCAGGGTGCCGGTCAGCACCACGGTCTGCCCATCCAGCGGGCCGGCCACGATCTCGGCCAGCGCCGGCGCCTTGGCCAGGATCTGCTGCATCGCCTTCTCGGCTGCCAGCAGCATCGCGCCATGGCCATCGGCATCGAGCCAGTCGGCCAGACCGCGCGCAGTGTCGTCCGGCAGGCCGGCGTTGACGAACTGGCCATGCTCGGCATCCAGCACCGCCTGGGCACCCGGCAAGGCAGCCACCAGCTTCTCCGCACGCAGGCGGGTGATGCCGGGGATTTCCGATTCGACCAGCAGTTGCGCCAGATCCAGGCCTTCGCGCAGCTTGGCACTGGGCGCGTGCACATCACTGATGCGCACCTGCCCGACCTGCAGCAGGTCGTCGATGGCCTGCTGGTTGCCCTGCTGCTCGAAGAAATGGCCGAGAGAACGCGCCACTTCGCCACCGATGTCCGGCACGCGCTTGAACAACGGCCATGGCAGGTGGCGGATCAGTTCCAGGTCACCGAACCACTGCGCCAGCGCCTTGGCCGTGCTCTCGCCGACGTGCTCGATGCCAAGCGCGAACAGCAGGCGCTCCAGCGTGGCTGCGCGACTGGCGTCGATTGCCGCGATCAGGTTGTCGGCCCATCTGGTGGCGATCTTCTTCGTGTTCCATTCGAAGCTGGCCGGCTGTGCCAGCGCCTGCGCGCGCCACGCCGGATCGTTGCCATCCAGCTTGAGCACCGCATTGAGCACCGCGCCGCTGCCTTCTGCCGGCAGGTGCAGCTTCAGCGTGGCGGCCAGTGCGGAAGGGTCCTCGGCATCCAGCACCAGCTTCAGGTGCAACAGCTGGTCACGGTTGAGCCGGTACAGATCAGCCACGCTCCTGACGATGCCGGCGTCGACCAGGGTTTCGATGTACTTGTCGCCGAGGCCGTCGATATCCATCGCACGGCGCGAAGCGAAATGGGCAATGGCCTCCTTGCGCTGCGCCGGGCAGGACAGTTCGCCCGAACAGCGCCACGCGGCTGCACCTTCCTCGCGCACGATTTCCGAGCCGCACACCGGGCAGCGCGTCGGCATCTGCCAGGGCGAGGCGCCCTGTGGACGGCGGTCGAGGATGACGCTGACCACTTCCGGAATCACGTCGCCAGCACGTCGCACGATCACGCTGTCACCGACACGCACATCGAGACGCGCGATCTGATCGGCATTGTGCAACGTGGCATTGGACACGATCACGCCGGCCACAGCCACCGGTGCCAGCCGCGCGACCGGCGTGGCGGCACCGGTGCGGCCGATCTGGATCTCGATCGCCTCCACCGTGGTGCTCTGTTCCTGTGCCGGGAACTTGTGCGCGATGGCCCAGCGTGGCGCACGCGAGACAAACCCCATGGCCTGCTGGCCGGCGCGGTCATCCAGCTTGTAGACCACACCATCGATGTCGAACGGCAGGCCATCGCGACGCTCGCCGATGTCACGGTAGTAGCCGAGCAGGCCGTCGGCGCCTTGCACCACCTTGCACAACCCGCTGACCGGGAAGCCCCAGGCGCCGAGCTGGGCCAGCGTGCCCGAATGGGTGTCCGGCAGCTCGCCGCCCTGCACTTCACCGGTGCCGTAGGCGAAGAAACTCAGCCGGCGCTGCGCACTGATCTTCGGATCGAGCTGGCGCAGTGAACCCGCTGCCGCGTTGCGCGGGTTGGCCAGCACCTTGCCGCCCTGCTGGCGCGCACGTTCGTTGTAGGCCTCGAAGTCGGCGCGGGCCATGTACACCTCGCCACGCACCTCCAGCACATCCGGCCAGTCCTTGCCGTGCAGGCGCTTGGGAACATCGCCGATTTCACGCAGGTTGGCGGTCACGTCCTCGCCGGTACTGCCATCACCGCGGGTTGCGCCGAGTACGAAATGACCGTCCTCGTAGCGCAGGCTGATCGCCAGGCCATCCATCTTCGGTTCGGCCGAGAACTGCAGGCTGCGGCGGCCCAGGCGCTCATCGATGCGGCGCACGAAGTCGGCCACTTCCTCATCGCTGAAGGCATTGGACAGCGACAGCATCGGCACCGCATGGCGCACTTCGGGGAAGCGGCCGGACGGGCGTGCACCGACCTGTTGGGTCGGGCTGTCGGCACGGGCCAGCTCCGGGTGCTCGCGCTCCAACGCTTCCAGCTCGCGCACCATCCGGTCGTAGTCGACGTCGGGGATCTCCGGCGCGTCCAGCTCGTGGTAGGCGCGGTTGGCCTGGGCGATCTGCCGGCGGAGATCTTCGGCGCGTTCGGCGGGGCTGGGGCTCATCGGGATCC
This sequence comes from Stenotrophomonas maltophilia D457, assembly GCF_000284595.1. Lineage (GTDB taxonomy): Bacteria > Pseudomonadota > Gammaproteobacteria > Xanthomonadales > Xanthomonadaceae > Stenotrophomonas > Stenotrophomonas muris. The sequence goes on from NC_017671.1 coordinate 3,031,725, forward strand.
GGTGGTTCTGGGATGGCCGGGGATTCTACCGCGCCCGGCCGTCAGGCCCTGTAACGCCCCGCCTTTGCAGCGTCGAGCGTGCTCGACGGGCACTCCCCGCTCCGGTAGGTGCCAACCTTGGTTGGCACGTCTGTAGTCGAGCATGGCTCGACGCCACAAAAAGCACCTTGCCGCCCGCTCACGCCGGCGCTAGCGTGCGACGGCCCCATCGGAATCCTGCCCATGACCCTGCCTGACTCCCGTAGACGCTTCCTGCAGCTGGCCGGTGCCAGCCTTGCCGTCGCCGGCAGCGGCCTGCCGCTGCGTGGCCAGGCCCAATTCGCGGCCACCGTCGGTGCGGCCCCTGCCGAAGGCGCGGTACTACTGAACTTCAACGAATGCCCCTACGGCCCCTCCCCCGCTGCCCAGCAGGCGGCGCGCGACAGCATCGCCAGCTGCGGCCGCTACCGCTTCGCCCTGGCGGCACAGGTACGCGATGCCTTCATCGAGCAGGCCCGTATCCCGGCCGACCATGTGCGCCTCTATCCGGGCTCCAGCGAACCGTTGAACCGCGCCGCCACGTTGTGGACCGGCCCGCAGGCGGGACTGGTGGTGGCCGACCCCACCTTCGAGACCCTGGGCGAGGTCGCTGCCGCACATGGTGCACACGTGCAGAAGGTGCCGCTGCGCAATGACGGCGCACACGACCTGCGTGCGATGGTCGCAGCCGCGCATGCGCGCCCGACCGGGCTGCTGTACGTGTGCAATCCGAACAACCCGACCGGTTCGATCAGCCCACCGGATGAGCTCGCCTGGCTGCTGGCCCACAAGCCTGCTTCCACCCGCGTGCTGGTCGACGAGGCCTACCTGCAATACAGCGAGCAGCCCAGCCTGATCGCGCAGGTGGCGCAGCGCGACGATCTGATCGTGCTGCGTACCTTCTCCAAGCTGTACGGCATGGCCGGCCTGCGCCTGGGCCTGGCGGCCGCACATCCCGAGCGTCTGCGCGAGCTGGCCAGCCCCGGCGACAACCCGCTACCGGTGCCCGCGCTGGCGGCGGCGCTGGCCAGCCTGCAGGATCCGCAGCTGATTCCGCAGCGTCGCCTGCAGAACGCCAAGGTGCGCCAGGCCACCATCGCATGGCTGGGCAAGCGTGGTTTCAGCTGCCTGCCGTCGGAAGCGAACTGCTTCGTGGTCGACGTGCAACGCGACGGCAGCACGTTCGCCAAGGCGATGGCCGACAACGGTGTGGTGATCGGGCGCAGCTGGCCGATCTGGCCGCAGCACGTGCGCGTGACCGTCGGCAGCGAGGACGAGATGGCCGCGTTCCGCCGCGCGTTTGCCAAGGTGGCCGGCGTACCGGCGTAGACCCCATCCACGCAGGGCGTGGATCTACTGTTGTGGGTGCCGACAGTTGGTCGGGGTGGGTGCCGACCGTTGGTCGGGGTGGGTGCCGACCGTTGGTCGGCACGCCATGGCGCTCACCAGCGCGGGGTCTTGGTCAGCGGCGGCGCCTGGTGCTGGCGGTCGTAGGCGCGCAGCTCGTCACGGATGTGCGCGATGCGCTGGCGACCCAGGGCGTTGCGGCTGTCATCCAGCACCACGCCATCCAGCAGTTCGGCCATGCGCTGCACCGTCGGCAGCATCTTCTCCCAGGCATCCAGCGCGGTCAGCGGCGCCGGCAGGGTCAGGAAGAAGGCGATGGCCGGGGTTTCCATGGCACGGATGTTGGCCATGTCGAAGCTGCCTGGCTTCATGATGCTGGCCATCGAGAAGATCGGCCCGCGCTCGGGATGGCCTTCCACCAGACGGTGGAACACGTTCATGTGGCCGAACACCAGGCCGGTCTTCTCCGCCGCTACCACGATGTCTTCGCCGCGCAGCTGCTCGCCGGCCCGGGCGGCCACGAACAGCGAAACGATCTTGTCGAAATCCTGGGTGGCGCGCTTGCCGAGATCGCTGGCGCCCGGGTCGGTATCGCCCAGGCCGAGTTCGGCCTGTTCGCCTTCCGTGCCCATGCCCGGTTCGACGCGGCCATCGGCCACGACAACGCCGTCCTCGCCCAATACCGGTTCGCGGCGCTCGCCGCTGGCCGGTTCCGCGCTTTCCACGCGGCGTCCTTGGGGCTTCTTCTTCGGACGGCCAAACAGGAAGATCGCGGCGATCAACAGCAGGCCGGCGGCCAGGATGCCGATGCGCAACAGTGCCGTGTCGGACATTCGATAGGTTCTCCGGCTAGTTCATTCAGGTAACTAGGATGGCACGTCAGGCCGCGCCCGCCAATCGCGCGGCTTCTTCCAGGTCCACGCTGACCAGGCGGCTGACGCCCGGTTCACGCATGGTCACGCCCGAGAGCTGGTGCGCGGCCTCCATCGTCGCCTTGTTATGGCTGACGAACAGGAACTGCACCTTCTCGCTCATTTCCTTGACCATGTTGGCCAGCCGGCCGACGTTGGCTTCGTCCAGCGGCGCGTCCACCTCGTCCAGCAGGCAGAATGGCGCGGGGTTCAGCTGGAAGATGGCGAACACCAGCGCCACTGCCGTCATCGCCTTCTCGCCGCCGGACAGCAGCGAGATGCTGGACACGCGCTTGCCCGGCGGGCGCGCCATGATGGTCACACCGGTGTCGAGCAGGTCTTCACCGGTCAGCTCCAGGTAGGCGTGGCCGCCACCGAACAGGCGCGGGTACAGCGCCTGCACGCCAGCATTGACGCGGTCGAAGGTGTCCTTGAAACGGCCGCGGGTCTCGCGGTCGATCTTGCGGATGGCATCCTCGAGGGTTTCCAGCGCCGTAGTCAGGTCGGTGTGCTGCGAATCCAGGTAATCCGAGCGCTGCGAAGCCTCGCCGTACTCGTGGATGGCCGCAAGGTTGACCGGCTCCAGCCGGCGCATGCGTGCGTCGATCTGATGCACGGCCTGCTCCCAGTCGCCCAGGCGCGCATCCTCGGGGAGTGCGTTGAGCACGTCCTGCAGCACGAAGCCGGCCTTTTCCACCGCCGCCTGCAGGGTGTCCGCGCTGAGCACCAGTGCCTGCTGGTCCAGCTTGCGCTGCGAAATACGCTCGCGCTGGGCCAGCGCCTGTTCGTCACGCTGGTGACGGGTCTGCTCGTAATTGCGCAGCTCGGCGTCGATGCCGTCCAGCAACGTACGCGCTTCGGTCAGCACGCGATCCGCCCGCACGCGCTCTTCCAGTGCATTCTGGTGCTCGGCCTGCAACGATTCGACCGGCGAATCACCTTCGTCCAGCTGTGAATGCAGCTCGCCCAGCCGCGAATCCAGCTGCCCGCGCTGGGTGCCCATGCGCTCCAGCGCCTGGCTCAACGAGGCCAGCTGCGCACGCTGCGATTCCAGGGTCAGGGCCAGCGAATGCGAGCGCTCGCGCACTGCACGGGCAGCATCGCGGGCCAGGTCGCGCGCCTCGGTCAGCTGGCGGCGCTCGCCCTCCAGCCGCTGCCGGGTCGACTCCAGATCACCCATGCTGCTGACCGCGTTCTCCAACCGCGAGCGCGCTTCGCGCGCCTGCGCGTTGTTGGCTTCAATCGTTTCCTGCAGTTGCTTCAGCTCGCCTTCGATGCGGTCGATGCGCGTGCGTGCAGCCTCTACCTTGCCCTGCTGGCCCTGCAGCTGGCCAGCCAGCTCGGACACCGCGCGATGGGCCTGGTACAGCGCACGCTGCGCGTCTTCGCGCTGCTGTTCAGCCGCCTGCAGCTGCTCGCGGAAACCGGCCAGCTGTTCTTCCAGCTCGGCCTCGCGGTCCTGCAGCTGCTCGATCTGCTCGCGCAGCTCGTTGATCTCGCGTTCGCGCAGTAGCGCGCCCTGCTGGGCTGCACCGGAGCGCGACACGCGCAGCCAGCCCTGGCCCAGGCGCTCGCCGCTCTGGGTGATGATCGAATCGCCTTCCGGAAGGCTGGACTGCAGGGCCTTCGCCTCGGACAGGTCCTTGGCACCATGCAGGTGCGCCAGCAGGCGACGGATCGCCGCCGGGCCACGCACGCGTGCGGCCAGCGACGTCGGTGCGGCCTTGACCTCGGCATCCGCGCTGGCGACCAGCGCAATGTGGCCGTCGCCGAGTTCGCCGAGGGCGTTGACCAGGCTGCCCGGGTCATCGACCAGCACGCCTTCGATCAGCTGGCCGAGCGCACTTTCCACCGCGTTTTCCCAACCGGCATCGACGTCCAGGCGTTCGCCGACACGTGCCGCCGAATCCAGCCCGCGCGCCTTCAGCCACGCGACGGCCGCGCCCTGCTCCTGGCCCAGCGCGGCCTGCTGCAGGGTTTCCAGCGAGGCCAGGCGACCGCGCAGGCCGTTGGCCTGCTTGCGCAGTTCGGCCAGTTCGTTCTGGCCATTGCGCTGCTGTTCCTGCACGGCCGCCACGCCCTGCTTGCGCAGCTCGACGTCTTCGCTCAGTTCATCCAGCGCGGCCTTCTGCGTGTCGTGCTGCAGGTGCAGCTGCTCGAAGGCTTCTTCCAGCGCGTCCACGTCCAGCCCGGCGCGCTCGGCGGCCAGGGCCTCGCGACGCCGGTCGGCGTCGAGGATCTGCTTGTCCAGGTAGTCCACGCGCGTGCGCTCGACATCACCGGCGCGCGACGCCTCCGAACTCTGCGAGGTGTGCTGCTCCCAGCGCTGCTGCCAACTGGCCAGCCGGTCTTCGGCCTCGCGCAGGCTTTCCTGCTTGATCTCGTTCTCTTCCTGCAGCGCTTCCAGCTGCGGGGTGGCGGCCTCCACTGCCTCGCGCAGCACCCTCAGTTTGGCCTCGTCGCCGCTGATGTGCTGGCCCAGTTCGGCCAGGGCCTGCTGGGTTTCATCGCGCGCCTTGTGCAGGCGCTGCGACAGCTCGCGCTGGTGCTGGATCTGCTGTTCCAGGCGCGCCAGCGTGCTGCCGACCTGGTAGACCGCGGCCTGCGCGGTGTTGAGCGCGTCGGCGGCCTCTTCGCGCCGCGCGCGCGAGGTCTCGATGCGGGCCTCGGCATCACGCTGGTCGGCGATCAGCTGCTGCAGCTTGGTCTCTTCCTGCGACAGGCCTTCGCGCAGCTTCGACAGGCGACCGTCGAGACCACGGAATTCCAGCGCCTTCCACTCGGCATCCTTGACCCGGCGCTCTTCCTGCAGGGCCTGGTACTGCTCGGCCTGCCTGGCCTGGCGCTTGAGGTGTTCGAGCTGCTTGCTGATCTCGTCGCGCAGGTCGCCCAGCCGGTCCAGGTTCTCGCGGGTGTGGCGGATGCGGGTCTCGGTCTCCTTGCGGCGTTCCTTGTACTTGGAGATGCCGGCTGCCTCTTCCAGGTACACGCGCAGGTCTTCCGGGCGCGCCTCGATGATCTGGCTGATCATGCCCTGCTCGATGATCGAGTAGCTGCGCGGGCCCAGGCCGGTGCCGAGGAACAGGTCGGTGATGTCGCGACGGCGGCACTTGGTGCCGTTGAGGTAATAGTTGCTGGTGCCGTCGCGGCTGACCGTGCGCTTGACCGAGATTTCGTTGAACGAGGCGTATTCGCCGGAGATCGTGTGGTCGGAGTTGTCGAAGATCAGCTCGACGGTAGCCTGCGAGACCGGCTTGCGGGCATTGGACCCGGAGAAGATCACGTCGGTCAGCGAGTCGCCACGCAGGCGGCTGGCCGAACTCTCGCCCATGACCCAGCGCACGGCATCGATGATGTTCGACTTGCCGCAGCCATTGGGGCCCACCACGCCGGTCATGTTGGTCGGCAGGTGCAGGGTGGTCGGATCGACGAACGACTTGAAGCCGGACAGCTTGATCGTGGAAAGACGCATAGGGGTTCCGGACTGGGGCCGGCAAGCGGCCTGCGTTTACCCTCCAAGTCATTGATCCTGCTGGGATCGATGCCCGTGGAACGGGTGTGACGCCCTGAGTATACCGATGTGGCCGTGTTCTACGAATGGGCGTGGAACATTGTCCAGCCCCACCCCGTCGGCCGGACGTGGCCGCACGCCACGAAACGGAGCCATAAAACAAAACGGGCACCCTTGCGGGCGCCCGTTCTGCGGTGATGCCAGGCCTTGCGGCGTGGGATCAGGCTTCGGCGACGACGACGACCTTGACGGTGGTCTCGACGTCGGCGTGCAGGTGGATCAGCACGTCGTACTCGCCGATGTTGCGGAAGGCGCCTTCGCCCAGGATGACTTCGCTCTTGCTGACCGGCAGGCCGGCAGCGGTGAAGGCATCGGCGATTTCGCGGGCGCCGACCGAGCCGTACAGCTTGCCTTCGGTCGAAGCGTTGGCCGGGATGGTCACGCTCGCGCCGTCCAGCTTGGCCTTGCGGGCGTCAGCGTCGGCGTGGATGGCCTGGGCCTTGGCTTCGTATTCGGCGCGCTTGGCTTCGAACTCGGCCTTGTTGCTCTCGGTGGCCGGAACGGCCTTGCCCTGCGGCACGAGGAAGTTACGGCCGTAGCCCGGCTTCACGTCGACCAGGTCGCCCAGGTTGCCGAGGTTGGTGACTTTCTGCAGGAGGATCAGCTGCATGGTATTGCTCCAGATGAGTTATTCGTTAGCGAGGCGATGCCCCGCAACAAAGGCTGTCCGAATAGCTGGCACAGCGGGGGCGGCACCGGGCCGCCCCGCCGGGCATCAGACGTCGTGGTTGTCGGTGTACGGGATCAGGGCCAGGAAGCGAGCGCGCTTGACGGCGGTCGCCAGCTGGCGCTGGTACTTCGACTTGGTACCGGTGACGCGGCTCGGCACGATCTTGCCGTTCTCGGTCAGGTACTGGCGCAGGGTGTTGAGATCCTTGTAGTCGATCTCCTTCACACCTTCAGCCGTGAACTTGCAGAACTTGCGGCGACGGAAGAACTTGGACATGGGAAGGCTCCTTAGGCGGCGGAAGCGGCGTCGTCGCCGGCTTCGTTGTCAGCGGTGGTGGTGGACTCGCCCTCTTCGTCGTCACGACGACGGCGCTCACCGCGCTCCGGCTTGTCACCCTTCTCGTCCTTGCTCTTCATGATCAGCGACTGCTCGGTGTCAGCCTCGTCACGCTTGATGACCAGGTTGCGCAGCACGGCGTCGTTGAAGCGGAAGCTTTCGGTCAGTTCGTTCAGAACGGCCTGGTCGGCTTCGATGTTCATCAGCACGTAGTGGGCCTTCACCAGGTTCTGGATCGGGTACGCCAGCTGGCGGCGGCCCCAGTCTTCCAGACGGTGGATGGTGCCGTTGCCGTTCTCGACCAGCGACTTGTAGCGCTCGATCATGGCCGGGACCTGCTCGCTCTGGTCCGGGTGGACCATGAACACGATTTCGTAATGACGACTCATGTTTTTTCTACCTTTCGGATGTGGCCTTGCGGCCGGACAGCCCCCCGCCGTTGAGACCGCGGTGGGGCAAGGATTCCCGCCGGGAAGGCAGGAAGCCGCGCATTATGCGGCAAGCGGCGCCACCGGGCAACCGGGCGCAAACCGGGCAACCTGAACGGGAGCGCCGGCCCATGTCCGGCACGTGCTCATTCCAGATCGACGTGAAGACGATGCTGGCCGCATTCCAGGCATTGGAACAGGCAGCCGACCATCATCCCGTCCCGGCTCAGATGCTCCAGCACCCAGTCGGCGTCGCGCGGATTGACCGCCGCCACGTCCGGCCGGACCTGGTCGAGGATCGGCAGCAGATCGTCGCTGCCGGCGTAGCCGAGGAAGGCGCAGGGCCGTTCGCAATGGCTCAACCAGACCGATTGCTGCCAGGAGGAGTAGCCCGGGGTGCGCTCGCAGATCTCCAGCAGCAGCTCACGGGCGATGGTCGGCGGCGGATCAGCCGGATCCGGGGATACCCCCTCGATATCGCTCCAGCCGATGAACTCCCCCTCGTAACTGGCCGCAGCCCTGCCATCGGCGATACACCAGGGGCACAGGTAATCCGGGCGCAGGCGGGTGTAGAACGGTCCGCGATAGCGCAGTGCGCGCGCCTGTCCGCAGCAGTCGCAGATCCCCTCGACCTCTTCGAAGGAGAGGTCGTAGGCATTGGGGTGATAGGTGAAAAGCGGTCGTTCCATCCGTGGGGTCCCTGCCGAGCCCAGCGTGCCGACCAAGGTCGGCGCCCACCAGAGCACGCCTGGTCAGCGTCGGGCCATGCCCGGTGGCCGGCCCTCAGGCCTTGTCGGCGTCGGTGGTGAAGCTCTCGCCGCAGCCACACTCGGCGGTGGCGTTCGGGTTGCTGAACGTGAAGGTCTCGCTCAGGCCGTGCTTGCCGAAGTCGATCACGGTGCCGTCCACCAGGGCCAGGCTCTTGGCGTCGACGTAGATCTTCACGCCATCCTGCTCGAACACCGTGTCGCCCTCGCGCTCTTCGCGGGCCAGGTCGGTCACGTGGCCCCAGCCGGAGCAGCCGGTCTTGGTCACGCCGAAACGCAGGCCCAGCGCGCCGGGGGTCTGGGCGACGAAGCGCTGCACGCGCTCGAAGGCAATGGGGGTCAGGCTGACGGCCATGGGGCTACTCCAGAGGTACGGGGACATTATAAGGAGCCGTTGCCACGAAAAATGCCTCGCAAGCAGAACGCTGCAACCGGTAAACTCCCGTGTTCACAGATCGAGTCGATCAGCAGAGGATTCAAGTCATGACGGTGGTCAGCGTTGAACATGCGCTTGCCGGGAAGATCCCGGAAGGCGGCGAAGTCACGGTACGCGGATGGGTGCGCACGGTGCGCGGTTCAGCGAATCTGGCCTTCGTGAATGTGAGCGATGGCTCCTGCTTCGCCCCGATCCAGGTCGTGGCCGGCGACAGCCTGGCCAACTTCGATGAGATCAAGCGCCTGACCAGCGGCTGCTCGGTCATCGCCACCGGCACGCTGGTGAAGTCGCAGGGCAAGGGCCAGTCGTTCGAGATCCAGGCCAGCACGCTGGACGTGGTCGGCTGGGTCGAAGACCCGCTCACCTACCCGATCCAGCCCAAGCCGATGTCGCCGGAGTTCCTGCGCGAAGTGGCGCACCTGCGTCCGCGCACCAACCTGTTCGGCGCGGTCACCCGCATCCGCAACTGCCTGGCCCAGGCCGTGCACCGCTTCTTCCACGAGAACGGCTTCAACTGGATCAGCACCCCGATCATCACCACCTCCGACGCCGAAGGCGCCGGGCAGATGTTCCGTGTGTCCACCCTGGACATGGTGAACCTGCCGCGTGACGAGAAGGGCGCGATCGATTTCAGCCGCGACTTCTTCGGCAAGGAAACCTTCCTGACCGTGTCCGGCCAGCTGAACGTCGAGGCTTACTGCCTGGCGCTGAGCAAGGTCTACACCTTCGGCCCGACCTTCCGCGCCGAGAACAGCCACACCACCCGCCACCTGGCGGAGTTCTGGATGATCGAGCCGGAAATCGCCTTCGCCGACCTGGCCGAAGACGCGCGCCTGGCCGAAGAGTTCCTGAAGTACCTGTTCCGCGCAGTGCTGAACGAACGCAGCGACGACCTGGCCTTCATTGCCGAGCGCGTGGACAAGAACGCGATCACCAAGCTGGAAGATTTCATCAACGCACCGTTCGAGCGCATCGACTACACCGACGCGGTCAGCCTGCTGCAGAAGTCCGGCAGGAAGTTCGACTTCCCGGTCGAATGGGGCCTGGACCTGCAGACCGAGCACGAGCGCTGGCTGACCGAGGAACACGTCGGCCGCCCGGTGGTGGTGACCAACTATCCGGAGCACATCAAGGCCTTCTACATGCGCCTGAACGACGACGGCAGGACCGTTGCCGCGATGGACGTGCTGGCCCCGGGCATCGGCGAGATCATCGGCGGCAGCCAGCGCGAAGAGCGCCTGGACGTGCTGGACGCGCGCATGGCCCAGTTCGGCCTGGATCGCGAGCACTACAGCTGGTACCGCGATTTCCGCCGCTATGGTTCGGTGCCGCACGCCGGCTTCGGCCTGGGCTTCGAACGCCTGGTGGTGTACGTCTGCGGGCTGTCCAACATCCGCGATGCGATCCCCTACCCGCGCGCGCCGGGCAGCGCGGACTTCTAAGCCCCACACGACCACGGAGGTACCGCCCCATGACCCTGTTCTTCGCCCTCTGTTTCGTCGGCGTTGCAGTGGCCGGGTTCAGTGCCTTCGTGATCTTCTGGCCGCTGACCCTGGTGCACGTGCGCGACCGCCATCCGGCGCTCGCCGCGCGCTTCGGCAGCAGCGCCTTCCTCAAGCCCGATGCCCTGGCCTGGCTGCTGCGACGCGACTATCGGCAGCAACCGGACCGCTCGCTGTCCGGGCTGGCGACACCGGCCTGGGTATCGCTGCTGACCCTGCTGGCCGGACTGGGCATGGCCGCCCTGCTCTGGCTGGCCTCGCTCTGGTAATACGCTCATGAATGACATCACCGCCTCGCGCGACAGCTGGTGGCTGGCCAGCCTCGGCAACACCCTCATCTGGGCGCGCCTGCGCGTTCGCCCGGCCGGCACCGCCGAAGTGCTCGACAGCGATGGCAACACGCTGAGCTACGACAGCGAAGACACCGCCCGTTCGCAGTTGTTCGACGCCGAGTTCGTCGAGTACGACGGCCTGGACGAGGAGGACGCACTGGTGCGCGGCTTCAGCCTGCACGAAGTGCAGCCGCCGCAGGCCGACAGCGACGAGGGCCTGCGTGGCCGCATGATCCAGTCACTCGGCGGGCGCGCCTGACCCCTGCATGTTCACCCCGCGCGCCTTCGCCGAGACCGACCTGCTCTGGCTGGACCGCCTGCTGGCGCGCGACCCGTTCGTTACCGTGCTCACCCCCGGCAGCGATGGCCTGCCGGAGCTGACCCGGATGCCGGTGCTGTACCGGCGTGACGGCGACCAGATCGAACTGCGCGGCCACTGGGCCCGCGCCAACCCGCAGTCGCGCCACAGCGGCGCGGCCAAGGTGCTGGTCGATGGACCGCACGGTTACGTCTCCGCCAGCTGGTATCCGGACAAGGAGCCCGCCGCGCGGGTACCCACATGGAACTACGCTGCTGCCGAGCTGCGTGGCCAGCTGCAGACCTTCGACGATGCCGGCGCGCTGGCGGAGCTGGTCGGCGCGATCAGCGACCGCTTCGAAGCCAGCGTCGGCCAGGCCTGGCAGTTCGATGCCACGCGTGCCGAACATGGCCCGGAGCTGCGCGCCATCGTCGGCTTCCGTTTCCAGGTCGAACATGTGCAGATGAAGCTCAAGCTGAGCCAGAACCATCCCGACGCCAACCAGCGTGCGGTGATCGCCGAACTGGAACAGCTGGGCACCCCCTCTTCCACCGAGTTGGCGCAGTGGATGCGCTGGCACCGCGAACAGGCCGCCCGCAGCGACTGAACGCCGCAGATTCCCGCGACGACGCAGCCGGACGGCTGCGGCGCGCCCCCACCCGACGCCAGGGACCCGAACATGAAAGACATCCACAAGCTGCTGCAGAACAACCGCGACTGGGCCGACCGGATCGAGAAGGAAGACCCCGAGTTCTTCCACCAGCTGGCCAAGCAGCAGCACCCGGAATACCTGTGGATCGGCTGCTCCGATTCGCGCGTGCCGGCCAACCAGATCATCGGCATGGCCCCGGGCGAAGTGTTCGTGCACCGCAACGTCGCCAACGTGGTCGCGCACACCGACCTGAACTGCTTGAGCGTGGTGCAGTATGCGGTGGACCAGCTGAAGGTGAAGCACATCCTGATCGTTGGCCACTACGGCTGCGGCGGTGTGCATGCCTGCCTGCACAACACCCGCGTCGGCCTGGCCGACAACTGGCTGCGCCACGTCGGTGACGTGATGCAGAAGCACACCGGCATCCTCGATGCGATCGAGACCGATGAGCTCAAGCACGCGCGCCTGTGCGAACTGAACGTGATCGAGCAGGTGGCCAACCTGTGCCGCTCGACCATCGTGCAGGATGCGTGGGCCCGCGGCCAGAAGCTGATGGTGCATGGCTGGGTCTACAGCCTGAAGGACGGACGCGTGCGCGAGATGGGCATCGACGTCGGTTCGCAGGAAGAGCTGCAGCCTGCATATGAAAAGGCCCTGTCCTACATCCCGCGCAAGGGCAAGCGCGACTGATCCCTTACGGATGACCATCATGCTCGCTTCGCCGATCAACCTGCACGCCTGGATCGAAGAGAACCGCCACCTGCTGAAGCCGCCGGTGGGCAACAAGATGATCGACAACGGCGATTTCATCGTGATGGTGGTCGGCGGGCCGAATTCGCGCACCGACTATCACTACGACGAAGGCCCCGAGTGGTTCTACCAGCTCGAAGGCGAGATGGTGCTGAAGGTGCAGGAAGACGGCGCGGTGCGCGACATCCCGATCCGCGCCGGCGAGATCTTCCTGCTGCCGGCAAAGGTTCCGCACTCGCCGCGGCGCCCGCCCGGTGGCATCGGCCTGGTGGTCGAGCGCAAGCGCCTGCCGCACGAGATGGACGGCGTGATCTGGCACTGCGAGCGCTGCAACCACAAGCTGCACGAAGAGTTCTTCCCGCTGCAGAACATCGAGACCGACCTGCCCAAGGTGTTTGCGCGCTACCACGCCAGCCTGGAGCTGCGTACCTGCAGCCAGTGCGGGCACGTGGATCCGCTGCCGGTGCCGGCGGTGGGCTGAGCCCCTCGAACGGTAGTCGCCCACCTTGGTGGGCGCTTGCTCGCTCCCGCCCTGGTAGATGCCCACCTTGGTGGGCGCTTTCTTGTACGTGCGCCAACCAAGGTCGGCGACTACCGGATCACACGGCGCTGGTGCCGGGCCGGCTGCTACCGGGCCATGCCCCAGGCGCTACACTGGCGGTCCCGTTGCAGCCTGTTGCCCGACCATGTCCGACCTGCTCAGCCGCACCCACGCCATCGCCTTGGACGCCGCCGATCCGCTGCGCCCGCTGCGCAGTGAATTCCTGATTCCGCGCCATGAGGGCGGCGAGCAGACCTACTTCGTAGGCAACTCGCTGGGCCTGCAGCCGCGCGGCGCGCAGGCAGCGGTGCAGGAAGTGATGAAGCAGTGGGGCGAACTGGCGGTGGAAGGCCACTTCACCGGCCCGACGCAGTGGCTGTCCTACCACCGCCTGGTGAGCGCGCAGCTGGCCCGCGTGGTTGGCGCGCTGCCCAGCGAAGTGGTGGCGATGAACACGCTGAGCGTAAACCTGCACCTGATGATGGTCAGCTTCTACCGGCCGACCACGCAGCGCCCGGTGATCCTGATGGAAGCCGGCGCGTTCCCGACCGATCGCCACGCGGTGGAAGCCCAGATCCGCTTCCATGGCTTCGACCCGGCCGAGTGCCTGGTGGAAGTGCAGCCGGACGAAGCCAACGGCACGATTTCACTGAACGCCATCGAGCGCGCCATGACCGAACACGGCCCGCGCCTGGCGCTGGTGCTGTGGCCTGGCGTGCAGTACCGCACCGGCCAGGCCTTCGACCTCGATGCGATCACCCGCGCCGCCCGCCTGCAGGGCGCACGCATCGGCTTCGACCTGGCGCACTCGGTCGGCAACCTGCCGCTGCGCCTGCATGACGTGGCCCCCGATTTCGCCGTGTGGTGCCATTACAAGTACCTCAACAGCGGCCCGGGCGCAGTGGCTGGCGCCTTCGTGCACGAGCGCCACCACCGCGATACCACCCTGCCGCGCTTTGCTGGCTGGTGGGGCCATGAGGAAGCCACCCGCTTCCAGATGGCGCCGCAGTTCACCCCGGCCATCGGCGCCGAGGGTTGGCAGCTGAGCAATCCACCGATCCTCGGCCTGGCACCGCTGCGCGCCTCGCTGGACCTGTTCGAGCGCGCCGGCATGGAGGCGCTGCGCAGCAAATCGCTGGCGCTCACCGGCATGCTCGAAGCACTGGTGCGCGCACGCCTGCCGCAGGTGCTGGACATCATCACCCCGGCCGATCCGCAGCGCCGCGGCTGCCAGTTGTCGCTGCGCGTGATCGGTGGCCGCGAGCGTGGCCGCGCACTGTTCGAGCACCTGCGCGGCATCGGTGTGCTCGGCGACTGGCGCGAACCCGACGTGATCCGCATCTCGCCCACCCCGCTCTACAACCGCTACCTGGACGTGCACCACTTCGTCGAGGAAGTGGAAGCCTGGGCCGGCCTTTGAGCCGGTCCCTCCCCTGCTGCTGGACAGTTCGTTGATCGCACATGCTTCCCGCTCGTTGAGCATTATCGGTGCCGGCCTGGCCGGGTCCCTGCTGGCCATCCTGCTGTCGCGGCAAGGCTGGCGCATCACCCTGTACGAACGCCGCGGTGATCCGCGCGTGGCTGATTACGAGAGTGGCCGCTCGATTAACCTGGCATTGGCCGAGCGTGGGCGCAATGCGCTGCGCCAGGCGGGTGTGGAGGACGAAGTGATGGCACGCGCGGTGATGATGCGCGGCCGCATGGTGCACCCCCGCGACGGCGAACCGCAGCTGCAGCGCTATGGCCGTGATGACAGCGAAGTGATCTGGTCGATCCACCGCAGCGATCTGAACACCACGTTGCTGGAACTGGCCGAGCAGGCCGGCGCCACCGTGCACTTCCATCGGCGCCTGCACACCGTTGATTTCGACGCCGGTTACGCGCGTTTCATCGATGACCGCGACGACAGCCCGCACGACATCCGCTTCGACACCCTGATCGGTGCCGACGGCGCCGGTTCGGCCCTGCGCGCGGCGATGAACCGCCGTGCCCCGCTGGGCGAGGACATCGCCTTCCTCGACCACTCCTACAAGGAGCTGGAGATCCCTCCGGCCGCCGACGGCAGCTTCCGCATCGAGCGCAATGCGCTGCACATCTGGCCACGCGGCCATTACATGTGCATCGCCCTGCCCAACCACGAAGGCACCTTCACCGTCACCCTGTTCCTGCCCAACCAGGGCGATCCCAGCTTCGCCACGGTCAACACCGGCGCGCAGGCCGAGGCGCTGTTCGCGCGGGAGTTCGCCGACACCCTGCCGCTGATCCCGAACCTGCGCGCGGACTGGGAACAGCACCCGCCGGGGCTGCTCGGCACGCTCACCCTGGAGCGCTGGCACCAGCACGGTCGCGCCGTACTGATCGGCGATGCCGCGCATGCGATGGTGCCGTTCCACGGCCAGGGCATGAACTGCGCGTTCGAGGACTGCGTTGCGCTGGCCCGCCACCTGATGGAAGCGGATGACCTGGAAGGCGCGTTCGCCGCGTTCGAAGCCGAGCGCAAGCCGAATGCACGTGCCATCCAGCAGATGGCGCTGGAGAACTACCTGGAGATGCGCGACCGTGTCGCCGATCCTGCGTTCCTGCTGCAGCGCGAACTGGAGCAGGAACTGCAGCGGCGCTGGCCGACCCGCTTCGTGCCGCACTACACGATGGTCACCTTCCTGCACACACCTTACGCCGAGGCGCTGCGCCGCACCGAACTGCAACGCGACATGCTGGTGGCCGCCACCACCGGTCACGATTCACTGGACAACATCGACTGGGCCGCGCTGGAAGCGCAGATCCACGCGCAGCTGCCGGTCCTGGAGGGCGCGCACTGATGGCCGACAGCTTCCTGTTCTACGACCTGGAAACCTTCGGCCAGGACCCGCGGCGCACGCGCATCTCGCAGTACGCCGCGATCCGTACCGATGCCGACCTCAACGAGATCGATACGCCGGTCAGCTTCTTCGTGCGCCCGGCCGATGACCTGCTGCCCTCACCGATGGCCACCCTGGTTACCGGCATCACCCCGCAGCAGGCCTTGGCCGAGGGCATCAGCGAGGCCGAGGCCTTCGACCGCATCAACGAACAGCTGTCGCGCCCCGGCACCTGCGTGCTGGGCTACAACACGCTGCGCTTCGACGATGAATTCGTCCGCTACGGGCTGTTCCGCAATTTCCACGACCCGTACGAGCGCGAGTGGCGCAACGGCAATTCGCGCTGGGACCTGCTGGACATGCTGCGCCTGATGCGCGCGATGCGCCCGGACGGCATCCAGTGGCCGCTGCGCGAGGACGGCGCCACCTCGTTCAAGCTCGAGCACCTGGCCGAGGCCAACAACGTGCGCGAGGGCGATGCGCACGAAGCGCTGTCCGACGTACGTGCCACCATCGGCATGGCACGCCTGTTCAAGCAGTCGCAGCCGCGCCTGTGGGAGTACGCGCTGAAGCTGCGTGACAAGCGCTTCGTCGGCGGCCTGCTGGACGTGGCCGCGATGAAGCCGGTACTGCACATTTCCATGCGCTACCCGGCCAGTCGCCTGTGCGCGGCGCCAGTACTGCCGCTGGCAGTGCACCCCACCATCAACAACCGGGTGATCGTGTTCGACCTTGAAGGCGAGATCGACGACCTGCTGGAACTGCCGGCCGAGGTGATCGCACAGCGCCTTTACCTGCGCGCCAGCGAGCTGCCCGAAGGCGTGGCGCGGGTGCCGCTGAAGGAAGTGCATCTGAACAAGGTGCCAGCGCTGATCGCCTGGAACCACCTGCGCGCCGATGACCACGCGCGCCTCGGCCTGGACGTGGCCGCGATCGAGGCCAAGGTGGAACGGCTGCGCGCGTTCGCCCCGCAGCTGGCCGAGAAGGCGCGCCAGGTCTACAACCAGCCCCGCGTCGCCACCGTGGCCGACGTCGATGCCTCGCTGTACGACGGTTTCCTCGGCAACGGCGACAAACCGCTGCTTGCGCTGGCACGCACCACCGCGCCCGAGCAGCTGGCCGCGCTGGAAGGCCGTTTCCGCGATCCGCGCCTGCCGGAGCTGCTGTTCCGCTACCGCGCGCGCAACCACCCCGACAGCCTCGCGCCGGCGGAACGCCAGCGCTGGCAGGATTACCGCCGCCAGCGCCTGCTCGGCGACGGCGGGCTGGGCGAACTCAACCTGCCCCAGTACCGGCAGCAGCTCGATGCACTGGCCGCCGAAGCGCCCGACGATGCGCGGCGCCAGGCCCTGCTGCAATCGCTGCGCGACTGGGGCCAGCACCTGCAGGAGACACTGTGAGCACCTACTTCTCGGACGCCAGTTTCAGGTTCCTGCGCAGCCTGGCGCGGCACAACGACAAGGCCTGGTTCAACGACCACCGCCAGCAGTATGAAGACCACGTACGGCAGCCGTTCCTGCGCCTGCTGGGCGACCTGCAACCGGCCCTGGCCGAGGTCAGCGACCATTTCCGTGCCGATACGCGCGGCGTCGGCGGCTCGCTGTTCCGCATCCACCGCGACGCGCGCTTCTCCAACGACAAGTCACCGTACAAGACCTGGCAGGGCGCGCGCCTGTTCCATGAGCGCCGCCGTGAAGTAGCCGCGCCTTCGTTCTACGTGCACCTGCAGCCGGGCGAGAGCTTCGTCGGTGCCGGCCTGTGGCATCCGGAACCGGAAACCCAGCGCCGCGTGCGCCACTTCATCCTCGACAACCCGGGCAGCTGGAAGGCCGCCGCGCACGCACCGGGCCTGCGCAAGCGCTTCGATTTCGAGGAGCGCGAAAAGCTGGTGCGTCCGCCGCGTGGCTTCCCCGCCGACTTCGAGTTCATCGACGACCTCAAGCACCGCAACTGGGTGATGTGGCGCTCGCTGGACGACGCCACCATGACCGGTCCGCGCCTGCTGTCCACGCTGGGCAAGGATCTGGCCGCGCTCGGCCCGTTCGTCGACTACCTGTGCGCGGCGCTGGACCTGGAATTCTGATGCCATTGGCACAGCAACGCCGCACGCTGGGCCGCACCGGCCTGGCGGTTTCGCCGGTGGGCCTGGGCTGTTCCGGCTTCTGGGGGCATCGCCGATTCCCGGAACAATCGGCCGCGAACGTGGTCGAGCATGCACTGGCACAGGGCGTGAACCTGTTGGACACCGGCCACAACTACTCCGGTTTCCACGCCGAGCCGCGGCTGGGCCGCATCCTGCGCCCGTTGCTGAAACAATACCCGCGCGACGCGCTGGTGATTTCCAGCAAAGGCGGCACGCTGACCGGCCAGGCCGGCGTCAGCGGCGCCGAGCAACGCAATTTCTCGCCGGCAGCCATCATCGCCAGCTGCGAGGCTTCGCTGCGCAATCTCGGCCTGGATCACCTGGACATCTACCAGTTGCACGGCGCCAGCGAGCACGACATCAACGACGACCTGCTGGCCGCGCTGCAGCGCCTGCGCGAACGCGGGTTGATCCGGCACACCGGCATCAACACCCACTCGGCCTCGACCCTGCGCTGGATGATCGCCCATCCCGACGCCTTCGATGTGGTGCTGCTGGACTACAACGCCCTGCAGCAGGACCGCGAACCGCTGATCGACCAGTTGCAGGCGGTAGGCATCGGCGTGCTGGCCGGGACCGTGCTGGCGCAGGGCCACCTGCTGCCCGCGCGCCCGCGCCTGCCACGGCTGGCCGATGGCTGGTACCTGGCGCGCGCCTGGCTGAAGCCCAGCAGCCGCCAGCTGATGCGCAGTGCCCGCCAGATGCGCCGGGCAGTGGCCGCGATCCGCAGCCAACGCCCGGCCCAGACCGCCTTCGCCTATGCGCTGGGCCATCCCGGCGTGGCCAGCGGCATCCTTGGCACCACCCGTACCCGCAGCCTCGACGAGGTGCTGGCGACGCGGCTGGAAGCGCTGACCCCGGCCGAACGGCAACAGCTGGTCGATGCCTTCGGTGACGGCCGTGGCTCGCCCAGTCATTGAGTCTTCACCCGGCACTGCCGCCATTGCGGCAGTCTGGTCGGCATGAAGAAACTCACCGCACTCATTGTGCTGCTGGTCCTGGCCGTCGCCGCCTGGTGGTTCGGCGGCCCCTACATGACCGTCAATGGCCTGTCCAAGGCCATCGAGCAGCGCGACACCGCCCGCCTGGAGCGTTACGTCGACTTCCCCCGCGTGCGCAGCAGCCTGCGTGCGCAGCTCAACGACTACCTGGTGCGCCAGGCCGGCCCCGACGTGGCATCCAGCCCGTTCGGCGCCCTGCTCTATGGGCTGGGCGACCAGCTTGGCGGTGCCGCAGTGGAGACCATGGTGACCCCGACCGGGATCGGCGCGATGCTGCAGGGCCACGTGCTGTGGAAGCGTGGCCGCAATGAACTGCAGGGCGGCGATGCCTTCGGTGCGACCGAACCGGCGCGGCCGCTGAAGCATGCCGAGCATCATTTCGAGGCACTGGACCGATTCGTGATCGACGTCGATCGCGGCCCCGGCCAGCCACCGTTGAAGGTGGTGCTGGAGCCGCAGGGCCTGCGCTGGAAGGTGGTGGACCTGCAGCTGGGAATGTCGGGCAGCCCTTGATCGGACCCGTGGCCTGACGGCAGCGCCAACCAAGGTTGGCAACTACCGGGGCATGTGGCTCTGGTAGATGCCCACCTTGGTGGGCATGTGGCTGTGGTAGATGCCCACCTTGGTGGGCATGGGTCCTAGGCAGTGCAAACCAACGGTTGGCACCTACCGGTCGAGTCCGCCCTACCCCTCGTTGGCGACGCCGTGCGGCACGTGACCGGCGGCCACATGCTCGCGGGCGCTGTCGATGTTGTGCTGCGAATCGTCGAAGAAGATGTCGGCACCGAAGGCCTGCAGGAACGGGCCCTTGTGACGGCCGCCCAGGAACAGTGCCTCGTCCAGGCGCACGCCCCACTCGCGCAGGGTGCGGATCACCCGCTCATGCGCCGGTGCCGAACGCGCGGTCACGAGCGCGGTACGGATCGGCGCGCTCTCGCCGGCCGGGAACACTTCCTGCAGCGTATGCAGGGCCGACAGGAAGCCACGGAAGGGACCGCCGCTGAGCGGCTCGCGGGCGCGCTCGCGCTCGTGGCGGCCAAACGCTTCCACGCCCTGCTCGCGCGAGATGCGCTCGCTCTCGTCACCGAAGATCACCGCGTCACCATCGAAGGCGATGCGCAGCTGGCCGGCCGGGCGACCAGTATCGATCTGGTCGGCGGCTGCCGCAGCGGTCTCGCCCGGCGGCTTGGGCAGGATGGTTGCCGCCGCGATGCCATGACGCAGCGCGCTGCGCACCGATTCGGGGTTGGCCGACAGGAACAGGTCGGTACCGAACGGCTTCACGTACGGCCAGGTCGGCTCGCCGGCGGTGAAGGTCGCGCGGATGATGCCCAGCCCATAGTGCTGGATCGAATTGAAGATGCGCAGGCCGGTATCGGCCGAGTTGCGCGACAGCAGGATCACCTCGACCCGCGGGTTCTCCGGGCTGGCGCCCTGGTTCAGCGCCAGCAGCTTGCGCACCACCGGGAAGGCCACGCCGGGGCCGAGGATATCGTCCTCGTGCTGGCGCTGGAATTCGGCGTAGGCCGCCACGCCATCACTTTCGAACAGCGCATGGCTTTCCTCGAGGTCGAACAGCGCGCGCGAGGTCACCGCGACGGTCAGCAAACGGGGGGAGTTGTCGCCCATCGGTGGGGGTCCTTCAAGCGGTCGGCGGGGCCGGCCGCCCATTGTCCTCAAAAAACGAACTGTTCGCTCAGGATCCTGTCTTCCAGGTTGTGCTCCGGGTCGAACAGCAGGGTCACGCGGCGGTCCTTCGACTCGCGGATGGTCACCTCGACCACGTCGCGGGTCTCGTGCGAATCCGCCGTGACGCTGACCGGGCGCTTGTACGGATCGAGCACGCGGAAGCGCACCTCGGTATCGGCCTTGAGGATCGCCCCGCGCCAGCGACGCGGCCGGTACGGGGCCAACGGCGTCAGCGCGATGGTGTGCGAGCCCAGCGGCAATACCGGGCCATGCGCGGAATAGTTGTAGGCGGTGCTGCCCGCCGGGGTGGCCACCAGCACGCCGTCACCGATCAGCTCGGCCACGCGTTCCTGGCCGTTGAGGTCGATGCCGATATGCGCGGCCTGCCGGGTCTGGCGCAGCAGCGAGACATCGTTGTAGGCCAGCGAACCGGTACTGGTGCCCGACTCGGTCAGCGCCACCATTTCCAGCGGGCGCAGGTTGGCCGGTTCGGCACGCGCAATGCGGGCCTGCACGTCGTCGTCGCCACGGTACTGGTTCATCAGGAAGCCGACGGTGCCCAGCTTCATGCCGAACACCGGCTTGCCCAGGTGCCCATGCCGGTGCAGGGTCTGCAGCATGAAGCCGTCGCCCCCCAGCGGACACAGCACGTCGGCCTGCTCCGGCGCGTGATCGCCATAACGCGAGACCATCGCGGCGCGGGCCATCTGTGCAGGTTCGGTGGCGCTGGCCAGGAAAGCGATGCGGGGGGTGTCGCTCATCGGTGGATCCGGGTGGGTGTGCCAGCAAGAGCATACCCGGTAGTGCCGGCCGCTGGCCGGCAGCTGCACCCGATTGTGGTCCATGCGGTTGCCGGCCAGCGGCCGGCACTACCCGGCAATGCAGAACGGCCCCGCTTTCGCGGGGCCGTTCCTCCAACTGCTGCAGATCAGGAGCCCCCCTGAGTCAGGGGGGCGCGCCAACGGCGCGGGGGTCTGGGAGCATGGTTGGCATGGGGCCCACGGTTTGCAGAGCAAACCGTGGGGCGCCAGCGCGAATGCGCTTACGCACCATGCGCGGCCAGCTGACCCAGGCGCTGCACCGCGACCGAAACGGTCGGGTAGTCCAGGGTCTTCTGCTCGGCCAGTTCGGCCAGCATCGCCAGGGTGAAGCGCAGGCTGCTGTCGTCGCGACCCATCCAGGCCGCCACCTTTGCTTCGGCACTGCTGCCCTTGGTACCCAGCACCTGGCCCGCCAGGTTGCGGTGGTTGGCGGCCAGCTCGTCACGCAGCACGCCACGTGCCACCGCGTGCCAACGGCCATTGACCTCCAGCGCATCGACCTGCTCGAACAGCCACGGCAGCTGCAGGGCATCGCCCAGGCGGAAGTGGACCTTGGACACGTCCACCGGCTTCAGCTTGCGGGTACGGGCCAGTTCGATGATGTCGAACGCCGGCTCCAGGAAGTGCAGTTCGGCCAGCTGCTGCGCCAGCGCGGACGGCAGGCCCTTTTCCTTCCACTCGGCCACCAGGGCTTCGTAGGTCGGACGCTGCGAATCCGGCAGCACACCCGAAGCAACGCGGATGTCGTTGAACGGGCCCTGGTAGCGGTTGACCGCTTCGGTGATGCCGGGCATCGCGCCGGGGCGCGACAGCAGCCAGCGCACGAACGAGCGCTGCAGCTTCCAGATCACTTCCAGGGCGTCGATCTGCACCGACTCCGGCACCTTGCCGTCGAGGGCATCGATCTGCGCCCACAGCGCGCGTGCATCCAGCGTTTCACGGCTGATGGTGTAGGCCTTGGCGACCTCGGCGATGGAACGGCCGGTGTCTTCCTGCATGCGCATCAGGAAGGTGGCGCCCATGCGGTTGATGGTCTGGTTGGTCACGGCCGTGGCGATGATTTCGCGCTTCAGGCGGTGACGCTCCATTGCGTCGGCATACTTCTTCTGCAGCGGGGTCGGGAAGTAGCGCTGCAGTTCCTTGGACAGGTACGGATCTTCCGGGATGTCCGAATCCAGCAGCTGGGCGAACGCCACCAGCTTGGAGTAGGACAGCAGCACCGACAGCTCCGGACGGGTCAGGCCCTGGCCGCGCGCCTTGCGCTGCGACAGCTCGGCATCGGACGGCAGGAACTCGATCTGGCGATCAAGCAGGCCCTGCTGTTCCAGGGTACGGATGAAGTGCTGCTTGGAACCCAGGCGCTTGACCGCCATCCGCTCCATCAGGCTCAGCGCCTGGTTCTGGCGGTAGTTGTCGTTGAGCACCAGCTCGGCGACTTCATCGGTCATCGAGGCCAGCAGCTTGTTGCGCTGCTCGACGGTCAGCTTCTTGGCCCGCACCACATCGTTGAGCAGGATCTTGATGTTGACTTCATGGTCGGAGGTGTCGACACCGGCCGAGTTGTCGATGAAGTCGGTGTTGAGCAGCACGCCGGCCTGCGCGGCTTCGATGCGGCCCAGCTGGGTCATGCCCAGGTTGCCGCCCTCGCCCACCACCTTGCAGCGCAGCTCGCCACCGTTCACGCGCAGCGCGTTGTTGGCACGGTCGCCGACATCGCTGTGCTGCTCGCTGGCGGCCTTGACGTAGGTACCGATGCCGCCGTTCCACAGCAGGTCGACCGGTGCCTTCAGGATCGCGCTCATCAGCTCGTTCGGCGACAGCGCCTTGACGTTCTCGTCCAGGCCCAGCGCTTCACGCACCTGCGGGGTGATCTCGATCGACTTCAGGGTGCGCGGGTACACGCCGCCGCCCTTGCTGATCAGCTTGGCATCGTAGTCCGCCCAGCTCGAACGCGGCACGGTGAACAGGCGCTCACGTTCGACGAACGTGGTGGCCGCGTCCGGGTTCGGGTCCAGGAAGATGTGGCGGTGATCGAACGCAGCCACCAGGCGGATGTGGCGCGACAGCAGCATGCCGTTGCCGAACACGTCGCCGGACATGTCGCCGACGCCGACCGCAGTGAAGTCCTGGCTCTGGCTGTCACGGCCCAGCGCACGGAAGTGGCGCTTGACCGACTCCCACGCACCGCGTGCGGTGATGCCCATGCCCTTGTGGTCATAACCGACCGAACCACCGGAGGCGAACGCATCGCCCATCCAGAAGCCGTGCGCGATGGCCAGGCCGTTGGCGATGTCGGAGAAGGTCGCAGTGCCCTTGTCGGCGGCCACCACCAGGTACGGATCGTCCATGTCGTGGCGCACGACATCCACCGGCGGCACGATCTTGTTGTTGACGATGTTGTCGGTGATGTCCAGCAGGCCCTGGATGAACAGCTTGTAGCAGGCCACGCCGTTGGCGAAGATCGCATCACGGTCGCCGTTCACCGGCGGGGTCTTGGCGAAGAAGCCGCCCTTCGCGCCGACCGGCACGATGACGGTGTTCTTGACCATCTGTGCCTTGACCAGGCCCAGCACTTCGGTACGGAAGTCTTCGCGACGGTCCGACCAGCGCAGGCCACCACGGGCG
Source organism: Stenotrophomonas maltophilia D457 (assembly GCF_000284595.1). Lineage (GTDB taxonomy): Bacteria > Pseudomonadota > Gammaproteobacteria > Xanthomonadales > Xanthomonadaceae > Stenotrophomonas > Stenotrophomonas muris. The sequence goes on from NC_017671.1 coordinate 3,055,421, forward strand.
ACCGCGCCGAAGCGCAGGTGGGTACCTTCCACGCGCGGGCCGTAGACGAAGATCTCGCGGTACGGGCGCGGCTTCGGCAGGTCCGGCACCAGCGCCGAATCGAACTTGAAGCTGATGACATGGCCGTGCTGGCCGTTGGCATCGGTCTGGTAGTAGCTGGTACGCAGGGTCGCGTCGATCACGCCCATGAACGAGCGCAGGATGCGGTCCTCGTCCAGGCTGGACACGCGGTCCATCAGCTTCAGCAGCGCATCGCGCGCGGCCTGCATCTGCGCGTCGCGGTCACCCTTGCGGGCGTCGACCACGGTCTTGAGCACCTTCAGGGTGGCATCGTCACCGGCAGCCAGCACGTCGAAGTGGGCCTTCAGCTGGGCCTGGCCGGCGGCGATGTCGTCCTTGCTCTCGTGGCCGGTGGCCGGATCGAAGCGGGCTTCGAACAGCTCGACCAGCAGGCGGGCCAGCAGCGGGTAGCGCGCGAAGGTGCCTTCCACGTAGGCCTGGGAGAACGGCACGCCGGTCTGCAGCAGGTACTTGCAGTAGCCGCGCAGCATGGCGACCTGGCGCCAGTGCAGGCCGGCAGCCAGCACCAGGCGGTTGAAGCCGTCGTTCTCGGCATCGCCGTGCCAGACGCGGGCGAAGGTCTCGCCGAAGGCTTCATCGACACTGGCGGCATCGATCGCGCCGGCGGTCGACTCGACCTCGAAGTCCTGCACGTACACCGGGGCGTTGTCGACCGACAGGCGGTACGGACGCTCGGCGATCACGCGCAGGCCCATGTTTTCCATCATCGGCAGCGCGTCCGACAGCGGAATGTCGTCCAGCTGGCGATACAGCTTCAGGCGCAGGCCATCACCGCTTTCGCGCGGCACGGCCTGCAGGCTCAGGCGCAGGTCGTCCGGGCCGGTCAGGGCGTCGAGCTGGCTGACATCGTTGGCGGCAACCGCGGTGCTGTTGTCTTCGATGTAGCCGGCCGGCAGCGCCTTGCCGATACGGGCGGCGATGCGCAGGCCTTCGGTCTCGCCGTGGCGGGCCACCAGCGCTTCGCGCAGGTCGTCCTGCCAGTTGCGCAGCACCTGGGCCAGCTTCTGCTCCAGTTCGGCGGTATCGACGTCGAGCATCTCACCCGGCTTCGGGCGCACGATCAGGTGCACCTGGGCCAGCGGCGATTCGCCCAGCACCACCGAGCTGTCGACGTACTCGCCGTGCAGCGCGTCCTTCAGCATCGCTTCGATGCGCAGGCGCACGTCGGTGTTGAAGCGCTCACGCGGCAGGTAGACCAGCGCGGAGATGAAACGGCTGTACTTGTCGCGGCGCAGGAACAGGCGGCTGCGCACGCGCTCCTGCAGGCCCAGCACGCCCATCGCGGTGCGGAACAGTTCGTCCTCGCTGGACTGGAACAGTTCTTCGCGCGGCAGGGTTTCCAGGATGTGGCGCAGGGCCTTGCCACTGTGGCTGGCCGGGGCCAGGCCCGACTGCTTCATCACGTGCTCGTGGCGCTGGCGTACCAGCGGGATTTCCCACGGGCGGCGGTTGTAGGCGCTGGAGGTGAACAGGCCGAGGAAGCGCTGCTCGCCGATGATCTTGCCCTTGGCGTCGAATTCCAGCACGCCGATGTAATCCATGTAGCCAGCGCGATGCACGCGCGAACGGGCATTGGTCTTGGTCAGGATCAGCGCATCCTTCAGACCGGACGTGGTGTTCAGGCCCTGCGCGGCCAGGGTCTTGACCGGACGGGCGGCGGACTTGTCCTTGCCGCGCATCAGGCCCAGGCCGGTGTCGTTCAGCGGCGCCAGCACCTCTTCCTTGCCCTGCTTCTCGACGCGGTATTCGCGGTAGCCGAAGAAGGTGAAGTGGTTGTCGGCGGCCCAGCGCAGGAACTCCTGTGCTTCCTTGCGCGATGCGTCGTCGACCGGCAGCTGGCGGCTGCCGAGGTCGTCGGCCAGCGCCAGCGCCTTGTCCTTCATCGGCTGCCAGTCGCGCACGATCGCACGCACTTCGTCCAGCGCCTTGTTGATGGCCTGTTCGATGGCAGCCATGGCGTCGGCCGGCTGGCGGTCGATCTCCAGCAGCATCACCGACTCGGCATCGCCCTCGCCGACCTTGACCAGCTTGCCGGCCTTGTCGCGGGTGAAGCGCAGCACCGGGTGGCCCAGCACGTGGACACCCACGCCCTGCTCGGCCAGCGACATGGTGACGGTATCGACCAGGAACGGCATGTCGTCGTTGACGATCTGCAGCACGGTGTGCGGCGATTCCCAACCGTTGGCCTTCGCAGTCGGATTGAACACGCGGACGTTGGCCTTGCCGGCCTTGCGGGCACGGGCGAATTCCAGCGTCTCAGCCGCGAGCGCGGCCCACTCTTCAGCGCTGTGGTGCGGGAACTCGTCCGATTCCATGCGCTTGTAGAAGTCAGTGGCGAAGGCCACCGCTTCGGCCTGTGCGGCCGCGGGGTAGCGCTTGCGCAAGGCCGTGTACACCGGCTCCAGGGAGAAACCAGCGGTCACTGCGACCTCCGACTCTGCTGGTTTCGTCTTGTTTTTCACGGTCTTGGCTGCGGTTTTTTGCGGTTTCATGGCAGAGCGATGCGCTTGCTCAGTTGGGAAAATGAAATTGTAGCCCTACCGCACGAAAAGGCCTTGCTGCAGGACGGAATAAGCAGATTCGGGTTTGCTGCGGTTTAGACGCCTATTCAGTTCGCTCCGGTATGGAGCTGGCGCCTGCTTCAGCACTGCCGACAGGATCGGCAAAGCGTGTTACCGAAAGACACACGCGGCGACGCCGATTCGATTCCACAATCCTGAACTGGACGGTATAGTCCACCGCGTGAACCCGGCCTACCTCCCCGTTGCCCTCGACGCGCGCGATGAGCGCGTGTTCGATGCCGTGCGCAGACTGCTGGCCGAGCAGGGCATGCAGATGAGCATGGACGCAGTGGCCCAGCATGCCGGCTGCTCCAAGCAGACCCTGTACTCGCGCTACGGCAGCAAGCAGGAACTGCTGCGCCGGGTGATGCAGCGCCACGTCGGCCACGCCACCGGGGCCATGCTGCGTGCACTCCGCAGTGACGACCTGCGTGCCAGCCTTCTCCAGTTCGCCACCGACTTCCTGGAGCATTTCAACCAACCGCACGTAGGACAGGCCTGCCGGCTGATTGCAGCCGAGGCAGCCCAGTTTCCCGAAGAGGCGCGTACGCTGTACCGGCACGGTGCCGGCGCGCTGGCGCTTCATCTTGCTGAATGGATTGAAACCGTTTGCATGCAGGGCCAGCTCCGGCATGACGACCCGCACTTCATGGCCGAACTGCTGCTGAGCATGATCGCCGGTCAGGATTTCGACAAACAGCGCTTCCATACCCCCCATCGTGATGACGCGCTCCTGCGTCGGCGCTGGGCAGAGTTCTCCGTCGACAGCTTCCTGCGCGCGTTCGCGCCACAGCCGTCGCCGGCCCCGTCTACAAACCAACCCCGGAGTTCCTCCTGATGACCGCCCCACTCCGCACCCTTGCCTTGACATGCGCCGTTGCTGTCGCGCTGGCTGCCTGCAAGAAGCCGGAACAGCAGACGCCCCCGCCGCCGGAGGTGGGCGTGATCGACGCCAAGCCGCAGACCCTGCCGCTGCAGCGCGAGCTGGTCGGCCGCCTGTCGCCGTTCCGCAGCGCCGACGTCCGCGCACGCGTACCCGGCGTGCTGCTCAAGCGCGTTTACCAGGAAGGTTCGCAGGTCAAGCAGGGCCAGACCCTGTTCCTGATCGACCCGGCGCCGTTGCGTGCCTCGCTCAACGCCTCCGAGGCCCAGCTGGCTTCGGCCCGCGCCACCTACGCCAATGCCAAGGTCGCCGCCGATCGCGCGCGCTCGCTGGCGCCGCAGCAGTTCGTCTCCAAGTCCGACCTGGACAACGCCGAATCGGCCGAGCGCACCGCCCTGGCCGCCGTCAAGCAGGCCGAAGCGGCAGTGACCTCTTCGCGGATCAACCTGGGCTACGCCGAAGTGACCGCGCCGATCAGTGGCGTGGCCAACAAGCAGCAGGTCACCGAGGGCGCGCTGGTCGGCCAGGGCGATGTGACCCTGCTGACCACCGTTGACCAGCTCGACCCGCTGTATGTGAACTTCTCGCTGAGCGTGGATGAGCTGACCCAGCTGCGCGCGCAGCAGGCCAAGGGCTCGCTGGCGCTGTCCGGCGACGGCAAGGCCACGGTCAACGTCAAGCTGGCCGACGGCAGCACCTATGGTGAGCCGGGCACGCTGGACTTCTCCTCGACCACGGTCGACCCGGCCACCGGTGCGGTGTCGCTGCGTGCGCTGCTGCCGAACCCCCAGCAGATCCTGCTGCCGGGCGCCTTCGTCAGCTTCCAGGCCAACCTGGGCGAGCGCAACAATGCCTACCTGGTGCCGCAGCAGGCGCTGCTGCGTGACACCACCGGCGGCTACGTGATGGTGGTCGGTGCCGACGGCAAGGTGGTGCGCAAGAACGTGAAGACCGATGGCGCGCAGAACGGCAACTGGCTGGTCAGCGACGGCCTGGCCGCCGGTGACAAGGTGATCGTGGCCGGCGTGCAGAAGGTCAAGGAAGGTGCACCGGCGGTGGCCAAGCCGTGGACCCCGGGGCAGGACGCCAACGGCAAGCCTGCCGCAGGCGGCGCCGCTCCGGCGGGCGCAGCACCGGCGGCAGGCAAGGCACCGGCCGACGCGGCCAAGCCGGAACAGGCCGATGCGGCCAAGCCGGCCACCACCGATTCGAACAAGCAGTAACGGGAACCTTCCGTCATGCCTAAATTTTTCATCGAACATCCAGTCTTCGCCTGGGTGGTTGCGATCCTGATCTCGCTCAGCGGCGTGATCGCGATCCTCAACCTGGGCGTGGAGTCCTATCCCAACATCGCCCCGCCGCAGGTCACCGTCTCGGCGACCTACCCGGGCGCCAGCGCGGACACCACCGAGAAATCGGTCACCCAGGTGATCGAGCAGCAGCTGACCGGTATCGATCACCTGCTGTACTTCAGCTCCTCGTCGGCCTCCAACGGCCGCGCGCAGATCACCCTGACCTTCGAGACCGGCACCGATCCGGACATCGCCCAGGTGCAGGTGCAGAACAAGGTTTCGCTGGCCACGCCACGACTGCCTTCGGAAGTGACCCAGCAGGGCGTGGTGGTGGCCAAGGCCAATGCCGGCTTCCTGATGGTGGTGGCGCTGCAGTCCGATACCCCGACCATCAACCGTGACGCCCTGAACGACATCGTCGGCTCGCGCGTGCTCGACCAGGTCTCGCGTATCCCCGGCGTCGGCAGCACCCAGCAGTTCGGTTCCGAGTACGCCATGAACATCTGGCTGAACCCGGAGAAGATGCAGGGCTATGGCCTGTCGGCCAGCCAGGTACTGGCCGCGGTACGTGCGCAGAACGTGCAGTTCGCCGCCGGTGCGCTGGGTTCGGACCCGTCGCCGGAAGGCCAGCACTTCACCGCCACGGTCTCGGCCGAAGGCCGCTTCAGCTCGCCGCAGGAATTCGAGAACATCATCCTGCGCGCCAACGCCGATGGCTCGCGCGTGCTGCTCAAGGACATCGCCCGCGTCGCCTTCGGTGCCAACAACTACGGCTTCGACACCCAGTACAACGGCAAGCCGACCGGCGCCTTCGCCATCCAGCTGCTGCCGGGCGCCAACGCCCTGAACGTGGCCGAAGCGGTGCGCGCCAAGATGGACGAGCTGCAGCCCAGTTTCCCGTCCGGGGTGACCTGGTTCTCGCCGTACGACAGCACCACCTTCGTCAAGATCTCGATCCAGGAAGTGGTCAAGACCCTGTTTGAAGCGGTCCTGCTGGTGTTCCTGGTGATGCTGATCTTCCTGCAGAACTTCCGCGCCACACTGATCCCGACCCTGGTCATCCCCGTCGCCCTGCTCGGTACCTTCCTGGGCATGTGGATGATCGGCTTCACGATCAACCAGCTGACCCTGTTCGCGATGGTGCTGGCGATCGGCATCGTGGTCGACGATGCGATCGTGGTGATCGAGAACGTCGAACGCATCATGAGCGAGGAAGGCCTGGCGCCGAAGCCGGCCACGCAGAAGGCGATGACCCAGATCACCGGCGCGGTGGTGGCGATCACCGTCGTGCTGGCGGCGGTGTTCATCCCGTCCGCCCTGCAGGGCGGCGCCGCCGGTGAGATCTACAAGCAGTTCGCCCTGACCATCGCCATCTCGATGGCGTTCTCGGCGTTCCTGGCACTGGGCTTCACCCCGGCGCTGTGCGCGACCTTCCTCAAGCCGACGCACAACGACAACCCGAACATCGTCTACCGCACCTTCAACAAGTACTACGACAAGATCAGCCACACCTACGTGGGCCACATCACCTCGGCGGTGCGCCATGCGCCGCGCTGGATGATCCTGTTCGTGGTGCTGACCGCGCTGTGCGGCTTCCTGTTCACCCGCATGCCGGGCAGCTTCCTGCCGGAAGAAGACCAGGGCTATGCGCTGGCGATCGTGCAGCTGCCGCCGGGCTCGACCAAGGGCCAGACCAACGAAGTGTTCGCGCAGATGCGTGGCATCCTGGAAAAGCAGGATGGCTATGAAGGCATGCTGCAGGTGGCCGGCTTCAGCTTCGTCGGTTCCGGCGAGAACGTGGGCATGGGCTTCATCCGCCTGAAGCCGTGGGAGGAACGCAAGTTCACCGCGCCCGAGTTCATCCAGAACATGAACGGTGCGTTCTACGGCATCAAGGAAGCGCAGATCTTCTTGGTCAACCTGCCCACCGTGCAGGGCCTCGGCCAGTTCGGCGGCTTCGACATGTGGCTGCAGGACCGCAGTGGTGCCGGCTACGAACAGCTGACCCAGGCGCGCAACATCCTGCTGGGCAAGGCCGCGCAGAAGCCCGAAGCCCTGGTCGGCGTGCGTCCGAACGGGCTGGAGAACGCCCCGCAGCTGCAGCTGCACGTGGACCGCGTGCAGGCGCAGTCGATGGGCATGTCGGTGTCGGACGTGTACAGCACCATCCAGCTGATGCTGGCCCCGGTCTATGTCAACGACTTCTTCTACGAAGGCCGCATCAAGCGCGTGACCATGCAGGCCGATGGCCCGTACCGCACCGGCCAGGAGTCGCTGAAGAGCTTCTACAGCCCCTCCACCCTGACCCAGAACGCCGATGGCACCAACGCGATGATCCCGCTCAACACGGTGGTCAAGTCCGAATGGGTGTCGGCACCGCCGTCGCTGAGCCGCTACAACGGCTACTCGGCGATCAACATCGTCGGCTCGCAGGCCCCAGGCACCAGCTCGGGCGAAGCGATGCAGACCATGGAGAGCATCGTCAACGACGACCTGCCGGCCGGCTTCGGCTACGACTGGTCCGGCATGTCCTACCAGGAAATCCTGGCCGGCAATGCCGCCACGCTGCTGCTGGTGCTGTCCATCGTGGTGGTGTTCCTGTGCCTGGCCGCCCTGTATGAAAGCTGGTCGATCCCGGTGGCGGTGCTGCTGGTGGTGCCGCTGGGCGTGCTGGGCGCACTGGGCCTGTCGATGCTGCGCGGCCTGCCCAACGATCTGTTCTTCAAGATCGGCCTGATCACCGTGATCGGCCTGGCCGCGAAGAACGCGATCCTGATCGTGGAGTTCGCGGTGGAGCAGCGCGCAGCCGGCAAGAACCTGCGCGATGCCACCATCGAAGCGGCCCGCCTGCGCTTCCGCCCGATCCTGATGACCTCGTTCGCGTTCATCATGGGCGTGATCCCGATGGCGATCTCCACCGGCGCCGGCGCCAATTCCCGCCACGCCATCGGTACCGGCGTGATCGGCGGCATGCTGTTCGCCACCCTGCTCGGCCTGCTGATGATCCCGGTGTTCTTCGTGGTCGTGCGCCGCATGCTGGGCGACAAGCTGGATGAACCGTCCAAGGAGTTCATGGAACGCCAGCGCGACGCGGATGCTGCACACCGCCCGGATCGTTGATCCGGCAGTGCGCTGAAACGAAAAGGCCCCGGAGCGATCCGGGGCCTTTTTCTTGCCGCCTTTGAATTCATGCCAACCAAGGTTGGCATCTACCAGGGCAACGGCATGCCCGGTAGCCGCCAACCTTGGTGGGCGCCGTTCGAGTCACGTCTCAGCGCAACAGCGCGACCACCACGCACACTGCCACGATTACCAATGCAGCCCACTGCATCGGCACGAAAAAGAAATGATGGGGCGCCACTTCGCCCTTCTGCCGGGGTGCCCGGTTGAGCCACAGGCCCAGCAGCACGTTCACCGCCGCGCCAATGCTGGCACCCAGCAACAGCTGCGAGAGTGGGGTGTTGCCCTTGGGGCCTGCGTGCGGGAAGAAATACGCCAGCAGCAGGATCGCTGCGATCGGCGTGATCAGTGTCAGGATTCCCCAACCACGATAGATCATCTGTGCAGACCGTATGGAAACGGCCTGCATTGGAACAGATCCGGCATCGTTCGGCCAAGAGCACAGCGCATCCACGCGTGGCGTGGATCGACCGGCCGCGCCGCCCTTGCAGCGGCGCGGCCGTTGCGTCTCAGCGCAGCCCGGTTTCGTTGCGGGCGATCACCAGGCGCTGGATTTCCGAGGTGCCTTCATAGATCTCGGTGATCTTGGCATCACGGAAGTAACGCTCCAGCGGCATCTCCTTCGAATACCCCATGCCGCCGTGGATCTGCACCGCCTGGTGGGTGATCCACATCGCCGCTTCCGAGGCGGTGAGCTTGGCGATGGCGGCTTCGTTGCTGAAGCGCTTGCCCTGGCCCTTCACCCAAGCCGCGCGCAACGTCAGCAGCAGCGCTGCATCCAGCTTGCACTTCATGTCGGCAATCTTGGCCTGGGTCATCTGGAAGGTGCCGATGGCGGCACCGAAGGCCTTGCGCTCCTTCACGTACTCCAGGGTCGCTTCATAGGCGGCACGGGCGATGCCGATGGCCTGCGAGGCGATACCGATGCGGCCGGCATCGAGCACGCTCATGGCGATCTTGAAGCCCTCGCCCTCCTGGCCCAGCACGTCCTCGGCCTGCGCCACGTAATCGTTGAACTCGATCTCGCAGGTGGCCGAGGCGCGGATGCCCAGCTTGGGCTCGGTCTTGCCACGACCGAAACCGGCCTTGTCGGTATCGATGATGAAGGCGGTGATGCCGCGCGCGCCCTTGTCCGGCTCGCTCATCGCGAACAGCACGATGTACTTGGCCACCGGGCCGGAGGTGATCCAGCTCTTCTTGCCATTGATGACGAAGGTGCCGTCGGCCTGTTTCACCGCGCGGCAGCGCATGGCAGTGGCATCGGAACCGGACTGCGGCTCGGTCAGCGCGAACGCGCCGATGGCGGTGCCTTCGGCGATGGCACGCACGTAGGTCTGCTTCTGCTGCTCGGTACCGTGGGTGAGGATGCCGTTGCAGAACAGCGAGTTGTTGACCGACATGATGGTCGAGTGAGCGGCGTCGGCGGCGGCGACCTCCACCATCGCCAGCACGTACGCAACCGGGTCCATGCCCGCACCGCCGTACTCGGTCGGCACTTCGATGCCCATCAGGCCGTTCTCGCCCAGCAGGCGGATGTTGTCCAGCGGGAACTCGCCGGTGCGGTCATGGTGCTCCGCGCTGGGGGCGATCTTTTCCTGCGCGATGCGCCGCGCCACGTCCTGCAGCATCAACTGCTCTTCGGTAAAGCTGAAATCCACAACACCCTCCCGGGTACATGAGGTTATGGGCCGCATACGGCGCGCCCAGGTGCTCCGATTGTACCGGGGGCCGGCTGTTTCCGTACGCTGGCGACTTGACCGCGGCAGCCTCCTCGGCGAATATATCTCTATATCGCGATAGGTAGATATTTATGGATCTGGAAGACTGGTCGACCCGCCTGAAGGTGTTCGCCGATGCCACCCGCGTGCGCCTGCTGGCGCTGCTGGAGCAGGAGGAACTGACCGTGGCCGAACTGTCGGCAATCACCCGGCTGGCGCAGCCGCGCGTGTCCACCCACCTGGCGCGCCTGAAGGAAGCCGGCCTGGTCCGCGACCGCCGTGCCGGCGTGTCGGCCTACTACCGTTTCGACGAAGCCCAGCTGGACCCGGCGCAGCGTGCATTGTGGCATGCCTTGAGCAACGGAAGCGACGACCCGTTGCTGCGCCAGGATGCCGAGCGCGTGGCTGCAGTGCTGGCCCATCGCGCCTCTGACCAGAACTGGGCCGACAGCGTGGCCGGCGACATGGAGCGCCACTACTCTCCGGGCCGTACCTGGGAGGCGCTGGCGCGCACCGCCTTGCCGTTGCTGGAGACCGGCGACGTGCTGGACATCGCCTCCGGTGACGGCGTGCTGGCCGAACTGGTCGCCCCCCACGCCAAGCGCTACATCTGCATCGATACCAGCGCGCGCGTGGTCGCCGCTGCCAGCGAGCGCCTGCGCCGGCTGCCCAATGTGGAAGTCCGCGAGGGTGACATGCATGCCCTGCCGTTCAAGGACGGCAGCTTCGACCTGGTGGTGCTGATGCACGCGCTGACCTATGCCAGCAAGCCGGCGCAGGCCGTAACCGAAGCCGCACGCGTGCTGCGCCCGGGCGGCCGCCTGCTGCTGTGCAGCCTGGCCCGTCACGAGCACAAGGCAGCGGTGGAGGCCTATGGCCACGTCAACCTCGGCTTCAGCGACAAGGAGCTGCGCAAGTTCGTCGACAAGGCCGGCCTGCAGGTGTCCAGCCTGGAAACGGTCACCCGCGAGAAGCGTCCGCCGCACTTCGAAGTGATTTCGCTGATCGCCAACAAGCCCTGAGCCCGAGACCACCATGCCCGCCCTGCCCTGGTTGCATCCTGACCGTGCCAACGCCCTGCTCGACGCCCTGCGCGAGCGGATCCTGATCATCGACGGCGCGATGGGCACGATGATCCAGCGCCATGGCCTGCAGGAAGACGACTACCGCGGCGAGCGATTCGCCGGTGGCTATGACCATGCGCACGGTCCCGGCTGCGACCACGGCACACCTGAAGGCCATGACCTGAAGGGCAACAACGACCTGCTGCTGCTGACCCGGCCGCAGGTCATCGCCGACATCCATACCGCATACCTGGACGCCGGGGCGGATCTGGTCGAGACCAACACCTTCAACGCCACTTCGGTCAGTCAGGCCGACTACCACCTCGAACACCTGGTGTACGAGCTGAACAAGGCCGGCGCCGCCGTTGCACGCGCCTGCTGCGATGCGGTGGCTGCGGCCACGCCGGGCAAGCCGCGCTTCGTGATCGGGGTGATCGGTCCCACCAGCCGCACCGCTTCGATCAGTCCCGACGTCAACGATCCGGGCTTCCGCAACACCAGCTTCGACGAGTTGCGCGACACCTATCGCGAAGCCATCGAGGGCCTGATCGATGGCGGCGCCGACACCCTCATGGTCGAGACCATCTTCGACACGCTCAATGCCAAGGCCGCGCTGTATGCGCTGGAGGAGGCCTTCGACGCGCGTGGTGCACGCCTGCCGGTGATGATCTCCGGCACCATCACCGACGCCTCCGGGCGCACCCTGTCCGGGCAGACCGCCGAGGCCTTCCATGCGTCACTGGCGCATGCGCGCCCGCTGTCGATCGGCTTGAACTGCGCGCTGGGCGCCGAGGCGATGCGCCCGCACGTGGAAACCCTCTCGCAGGTCGCCGACTGTTACGTCAGCGCACATCCCAACGCCGGCCTGCCCAACGCCTTCGGCGAGTACGACGAAACGCCTGAAGAGATGGCCACCACCCTGCGCGGCTTCGCCGAGGATGGCCTGTTGAACCTGGTCGGCGGCTGCTGCGGCTCCACCCCCGACCACATCCGTGCGATCGCCCGCGCCGTGGCCGGGCTGCCGCCGCGCGCCCTGCCCGGTGTCCAGGAGCAGGCCGCATGAATGTCGCCGCCACCGTTCCACACTTCCCGCCCTCCTGCTGTTGAGCCGACGCCTGCCATGACGCCTGTCCGCCCTACCCGCCTGTCCGGCCTGGAACCCCTGGTCATCACTCCGGACCTGCTGTTCATCAACGTCGGCGAACGCACCAACGTCACCGGCAGTGCGCAGTTCCGCAAGCTCATCAAGGAAGGCCGCTACGAAGAGGCGGTGGACGTGGCCCGCCAGCAGGTCGCCAGCGGCGCGCAGATCCTCGACGTCAACATGGACGAGGGCCTGATCGATTCGGAAGCGGCGATGACCCGCTACCTCAACCTGATCATGTCCGAGCCGGACATCGCCCGCATCCCGGTCATGGTCGACTCCTCCAAGTGGAGCGTGATCGAGGCCGGGCTGAAGTGCCTGCAGGGCAAGAGCGTGGTCAATTCGATCTCGCTGAAGGAAGGCGAGGCGCTGTTCCGCGAACACGCGCGCAAGGTCCTGCGCTATGGCGCCGCCGCGGTGGTCATGGCCTTCGATGAAAGCGGGCAGGCCGATACCTGCGCGCGCAAGGTCGAGATCTGCACCCGCGCCTACCGCATCCTGGTCGACGAGATCGGTTTCCCGCCGCAGGACATCATCTTCGACCCGAACATCTTCGCCGTCGCCACCGGCATCGAAGAGCACGACAACTATGCGGTGGACTTCATCGAAGCCACCCGCATCATCAAGCAGACCCTGCCGCACTGCCACGTCTCCGGCGGCGTCTCCAACGTCTCGTTCTCGTTCCGCGGCAACGAAACGGTGCGCCAGGCCATCCACTCGGTGTTCCTCTACCACGCCATCGCCGCCGGCATGGACATGGGCATCGTCAACGCCGGCGCCATGCCGATCTACGACGAGCTGGAGCCTGAGCTGCGCGAGCGCGTCGAGGACGTGATCCTCAACCGCCGCAGCGATGCCACCGAGCGCCTGCTGGAGATCGCCGAGCGCTACAAGGGCAGCAAGGGCGCGGCAAAGACCGAGGACCTGGCCTGGCGCGGGAAGCCGGTGGCGCAGCGCCTGGCACATGCGCTGGTGCACGGCCTGGATGCCTTTGTCGAGGAAGACACCGAGCTGGCCCGGCAGGCCTCCAGCCGCCCGCTGGACGTGATCGAGGGCCCGCTGATGGACGGCATGAACATCGTGGGCGACCTGTTCGGTGCCGGCAAGATGTTCCTGCCGCAGGTGGTGAAATCCGCACGCGTGATGAAGAAGGCGGTGGCCTACCTGCTGCCGTACATCGAGGCGGAGAAGGCACGCAGCGGTGATACCGCCAAGAGCAATGGCAAGATCATCATGGCCACGGTGAAGGGCGATGTGCATGACATCGGCAAGAACATCGTCGGCGTGGTCCTGGCTTGCAACAACTTCGAGGTGGTCGACCTGGGCGTGATGGTGCCAGCGCAGAAGATCCTCGATGCCGCCCGCGAGCACAACGCCGACCTGGTCGGCCTGTCCGGACTGATCACCCCGTCGCTGGAGGAGATGAGCCACGTCGCCCGCGAGATGGAGCGCCAGGGCTTCGACCTGCCGCTGCTGATCGGCGGCGCCACCACCTCGCGCGCGCACACCGCGCTGAAGATCGACCCGCACTACAAAGCGCCTACGGTGTGGGTGAAGGACGCCTCGCGCGCGGTGGGCGTGGCCCAGTCGCTGATCTCACGCGACCTGCGCGAAGCCTTCGTCGCGGCCAACGAGGCCGACTATGCCGAGATCCGCGCCCGCCACCGCAACCGTGGCGACGCCAAGCGCCTGGTGACGCTGGAACATGCGCGCGCGCAGAAATTCCAGGGCGGCTGGGACAGCTACACGCCACCGGCACCGGAACAACCCGGCCTGCACGTGTTCGACGACTACCCGCTGGACGAGCTGGTCGACTACATCGACTGGACGCCGTTCTTCCAGGCCTGGGAGCTGGCCGGCAAGTTCCCGGCCATCCTCACCGACGAGATCGTCGGCACCCAGGCCAGCGAGCTGTACCGCGATGCGCGCGCGATGCTCGAGCGCATCGTCGGCGAGAAGTGGCTGACGGCCAAGGCCGTGTTCGGCCTGTGGCCGGCCAACAGCATCGGCGACGACGTCCGCGTGCAGCACCCGCAGGGCGAAACCACCCTGCACTTCCTGCGCCAGCAGGTAGACAAGCCTGCCGAGCGCCCGGACTTCTGCCTGGCCGATTTCATCGCGCCCCTCGACAGTGGCAAGCAGGACTGGATCGGCGCGTTCGCAGTCACTGCCGGTATCGGCATCGACGCGCACGTCGCGCGCTTCGAGGCCGAGCATGACGACTACAACGCGATCCTGCTGAAAGCACTGGCCGACCGCCTCGCCGAGGCGCTGGCCGAGCGCCTGCACCAGCGCGTGCGTACCGAATTCTGGGGCCATGAGCGCGCCGAGGCGCTGGACAACGACGCCCTGATCGACGAGCAGTACCGCGGCATCCGGCCGGCGCCTGGCTATCCGGCCTGCCCGGAACACAGCGAGAAACGGCGCCTGTTCGACCTGCTGCAGGCCGAAGCAAACGCCGGCATGGAATTGACCGAGAGCTTCGCGATGCTGCCCACGGCCGCTGTCTCGGGCTACTACTTCAGCCATCCGCAGAGCCAGTACTTCGTGGTCGGCCGGCTCAGCCGCGAACAGGTCAGCGACTACGCCCGCCGCAAGGGCGTGGACCGCGCCCAGGCCGAACGCTGGCTGGCCTCCAACCTCGACTACGACCCCGAATGACACAAAAAGGGGACGGAGGGGATTAAGTCGTTTATGCATTCGCGACTTAATTCCCTCCGTCCCCTTTTTTGCCTCATCATTCCGCGATGACCGTTCCCGTTGCACGCCTCTCCAGCTTCTACCTGTTCTACTACGCGGCGCTGGGCGCGTTCACGCCGTACTGGAGCCTGTTCCTGACCGCGCGCGGCATGAGCGTGACGGCCATCAGCGTGATGATGGGCCTGTGGTACGCCACCCGCGTGATCGCGCCCAGCACCTGGACCTCGCTGGCGGCCGCATCGTCACGACCGATCCGCCTGCTGCGCGCGGGCTGCGTGCTGACCCTGCTCAGCTTCGCGCTATTCCTGCTGCCGCTGCCACAGCCGTGGATGTACCCGGCGATGGTGGTGTTCTGCTTCTTCTACAACGCGGTGATGCCGCAGTTCGAGTCGATCACCCTCACCCATCTGGGCAACGACAGCCATCGCTACGGGTTGATCCGGGTCTGGGGCTCGCTCGGCTTCATCGCCGTCGTGACCCTGTTCGGCTGGCTGATCGAAGAAGACGGCACGGCCAGCCACGCCGGGCTGCTGCCGTGGATGATGCTGCCACTGTTCGCGCTGCTGGTCGCCTCGGCCTTCAGCAACCACTACGCGCGCGGCATCGGCAAGACCGGCGGCGACGCCAGCGGCTTCTGGCAGATCGTGCGCCGACCGCCGGTGCTGGCGTTCTTCCTGGCCGCCTTCATGGAGCAACTGTCTTTCGGCCCGTACTACACGTTCTTTTCGGTCTACATGGACCATCACGGCTACCGCACGTCCACCCTGGGCCTGTTGTGGACCATCGGTGTGGTCTTCGAAGTGGGCGTGTTCTTCACCATCGGCCGCTTCTTCCGCCGCTATGACGCCAGCTGGATGCTGTTGATCGCGCTGGTCAGTTCCTGCCTGCGCTGGGCCGTGACCGCACTGTTCCCGGAAAACCTGCCGGTGATGCTGCTGGCGCAGAGCGCGCACGCGCTGGGCTTTGCGGCGTTCTTCGCAGCAGCGATGCAGATGCTGGCGACCTACTTCCCCGGTCGCCTCAATGGGCATGGCCAGGGGCTGCTGTACGGATTCTCGTCCGGTGTCGGCGGTGTGCTCGGCGCACTCATTGCCGGCCAACTGTGGAAGATCGACGATGGTCGCACCGCGTTCCTGGCCGGCAGCGGCTTCGCCCTGATTGGCGCCCTGCTCTGTTTCTTCGCACTGAGCCTGCCGCTCATACGTGCGCGACGGAACAGCCGCGTGCGCTGACCCCTGCCCGGCTCAGCGCTGCAACAGCACCTGTTGCAGCGAGGGCAGCAGCACCCGGTTGCCATGCGCACTGAGATGATCGCCATCGAAGAACAGCGGCCGCCCATCGCGCTGGGCTGGACATAACGCGTCGTCGCACAGCACCGGCATCGGGTCCCACAGCACGCCACCTGGCAGTCCATCGACCACCTGCTGCAGGCTGCCCAGCATGGGTGCCCGCAACGTTTCCATCGCGACGCGCGTGCTGTCCAGGCCGTTGCGGCAGACCTCGTTGCGGGCATTGAAGCGGTCCGAGCAGCGATAAGGAGGCGCTGGCAGCACTGGCTTGGGCGCCTCCAGCACGATGCGCACGCCACGCTCGGCCAGGGGTCTCCACTGCGCGACCGCCTCGGCCACTTCGGCGTCGCGTCCTGCCGCGGCCTCTGCCGTCAGTTCGCCCGCCAGCTGCGCCTGCGCATCGAACAGCACGAACTGATCGGAAAGGCGTGGCACGCGCAACGACACCAGCACCACGGCATCCCCCGGCTGCGCGCGCCGCGCGATATCGGCGAACACCGCGGCGTCGAAATCAGCGCAACCGGCACCGGCACCGCGCCACTTCTGCAGGCTCACCTGCGGGCATCCGCCGCGGCCATAGAGGGAGACCGCCGAGCCGGTTTCCAGGGCCAGTCGCTGCAGCAGCTCGATGTAGGCCATCGCATGCGAATCACCAGCAACGAACACCCGCTTCGGCGCGCCAACCGGTAGCGGGCGGTCGCAGTCTCCACGGGCAAAGGTGCGCGCACTACCGCCTTCGAAACGATGCTTGGCGACCACCAGTGCACACTCGGGATAGTCACCGGCCACGCTCTTGCCATTGGGGTACCAATCGGCCGGATGCCGGCTGACCGTACTCAACGACAGCCGCGGCGCCTGCAGGTAGAGCACTGTCTGGATGCCGGCGGCGCACAGCAGTACGACCGCGGCGGCCAGCACCCAACGCCCGGGACGCAGGCGCTGCGCCAACGTGCCGCGGAACGGCTGTTCCACCCAGCGCCACGACAGCCATGACAGCAGCAGCACCAACGCCATCGCGGCGGTCATCTGCAAGGGTGTCTGCAGGCCCACGGTCCAGCGCATCAGCACGAACACCGGCCAGTGCCACAGGTACAGCGAGTACGACAGCTGGCCGATACGGCGCATCGGGGCGCTGGCCAACAGGCGCGCCACCCATGCCTGCGGATGATGATGCAGCGCCCACAGCAGGCCCGCGGTGGCGAAGGCCGGCAGCACGCCGTCAGGCCACGGTGACCGCCCGGCACGCGCGGACCACAACGCCCACCCCAGCAGGCCCAGCGCCACCATGGCCAGCAGGGAGAACACCGGCGCGGCGCGCTTCAGTGCCTGGCCGGTTGCCGGGTCCAGCGATTCGCGCACATGCAGCAGCTGGAACAGCAGCACGCCCACCCCCAGTTGCCAGAGGCGGGTGCTGGTGGCATAGAACGCCCACGATGGCGGCGCCTCGCGCAGACCCAGCACCGCCGCATGCAGCAGCGACGCCATGCTGACCAGGGCGAACAGGCCCAGGCTGATCCAGCGCCCGCGTGCACCGCGCGCCCAAGCCAGGAACAGCAGCGGGAACAGCAGGTAGAACTGCTCTTCCACGCCCAGCGACCAGGTGTGGGTGTAGGGATTGAATTCGGCCCTGGGTGCGAAATAGTCGTTGCCGATCGCTGCCAGCACCCAGTTGCTGAAGCCGAAGAACGCCATCAGTCCGGTCCTGTCACTGGCTTCGCTGAGCCAGGACTCGGGAATGAACAGCACGCTTGCCACGGCAGTCAGCAACAGGCAGGCCAACAGCGCCGGCGCGATGCGACGGATGCGGCGCGCATAGAAGCGCAGCATCGACTGCCCCAGCGACAGCGGCGGCAGCCGGTGTACCGACGCGCTGACCACGAAACCGGAGATGACGAAGAACACATCCACGCCGGTGAACCCGCCTGGCAACCAGGCCGGGTCCAGGTGGAACACGATGACGGCCAGCACGGCGATCGCGCGCAGGCCGTCAATGTGCGGCACGTAGCCACGGCTTGGATCAGCGGTCATCCCTACCCCCACGGCCGCGACGGCAGCGCGCCCGCGGCGGTCACGCGTTTACCAGACCAGGTCGTCCGGCACCTGGTACTGCGGGTCCGCGTACGGATCTTCCTCGGCCGGCGCATTCGGATCGACCTTCAGCGCCACCGATGCGGCGAACACCGCCTCGCACTGCGCCAGCACCTCGGCGGTCACCAGCAGGTAGCGGCCATTGAGCTGGACCACACCCAGCTCACCGGCGTTGAGCGCGGTCAGCTGTTCGGCGGTCACATAGATGCGCTTGATCTTGCCGCCGTAGGGGAAGTGGCGGGCAATGTCCGCCGCTTCGGCATTCAGGCCCTTGTCCTTCAGCAGTTCTTCCAGCTTGGCCTTGGCCTCGCGGCGCACACGCGCCTCTTCCTGCTTCAGGCGCTCGGTTTCGATGCGCTCTTCCTTTTCCTTCTGCGCGCGGATGGCGTAGGCCTTGGCCAGGTCCATCTCTTCTGCGCTGCGCGGCTTGCGCGGGCCCTGCTGGCCCGGGCCACGCGACTGGCCGGGCTTGCCCGGGCCGCCATGGCCAGGACCGCGACGCTGGCCAGGCTTGTGCTCGCCCTTGCCAGCGCCCTGCGGCTTTCCATTGCCGTTGCCACCCTTGCCCGGCGGGCGGCCATCACGGCGGGGGCCATCATTCTTGCGCTCTGGCTTGGGCGCAGGCTTGAAGCCCAGGCCCATCAGCTGGTCGCGGAGGGTATCGCTCATAGGATTCGGATCAGTAGTGCGGCGGCGGCGGTTCGCTCGCCGGATCGGAAGAATTCAGCGCGTTGCGGACCTTGCCCAGATCTTCCAGCAGCACGCGCAGCACGTCGGCGTTGCGCATGCCCTGCATGCGGGCATCGGCCAGCGCATCGCTCAGTTCGGCCAGCGCCTGTTCCTGGAAGGACACGCGCATTTCCATTTCGACCAGGCGCGCTTCCAGCGCCTGCTCGCGTTCGGTTGGCAGCAGATCAGACATGCAGCGAGCGCCCCCGGCCAATGCCGTAATACGCCAGGCCCGCTGCTTCCACGTCCGCCGGCTCGTACAGGTTGCGGCCGTCGAACACCACCGCGTCCTTCAACTGCTCGCGCAGCGTCTGGAAATCGGGGCTGCGGAACTGCTTCCACTCGGTCACCACGACCAGTGCATCGGCGCCCTGCAGCGCCTCGCTGGCATTGCTGCAGAACACCAGGTCATCGCGTTCACCGAAGATGCGCTGCGCCTCATGCATCGCTTCCGGATCGTAGGCACGCACCGTCGCACCGCCTTCCCACAGTTGCGCCAGCAGGCGTCGGCTGGAGGCTTCGCGCATGTCGTCGGTGTTTGGCTTGAATGCCAGGCCCCACACGGCAAAGGTCTTGCCACGCACGCCTTCGTCCTCGCCCTTGTCGTAATGGCGCTGGACCAGGGCGAACAGATGGCCCTTCTGCGCATCGTTGACCGCTTCCACGGCGTTCAGCAGTTTAGGCTCCAGGCCGGCCTGCTGCGCGGTGCGGGCCAGCGCCTGCACATCCTTGGGGAAGCACGAGCCACCATAGCCGGCGCCCGGGTAGATGAAATGCCAGCCGATGCGCGGATCCGAGCCGATGCCCTGGCGGACCTGCTCCACATCGGCGCCGACACGTTCGGCGATGTTGGCGATTTCGTTCATGAACGAGATCTTGGTCGCCAGCATCGCGTTGGCGGCGTACTTGGTCAGCTCGGCCGAACGCACGTCCATTTCCACCACGCGGTCGTGGTTGCGGTTGAACGGTGCATACAGGCGCCGCATCACCGCCACCGACTCGGCGCTGGTCGCACCGATGATGATGCGATCCGGACGCATGCAGTCGGCAACGGCGTCGCCTTCCTTCAGGAATTCCGGGTTGGACACCACGTCGAAGGCGATGTCGGCGCCACGTGCCGCCAGCTCTGCGGCAATGGCGGCACGGACCTTGTCGGCGGTGCCCACCGGCACCGTCGACTTGTTGACCACCACGGTCGGCACGCTCATGTGCTGGCCGATGGTGCGGGCCACGGCCAGCACGTACTGCAGATCAGCGCTGCCATCCTCGTCCGGCGGCGTGCCGACGGCGATGAACACGACCTGGCCGTGGCCGATCGCGGCTGCGGCATCGGTGGTGAACGTCAGCCGCGACGCGGCGTGATTGGCCTTCACCATCGGTTCCAGGCCCGGCTCATAGATCGGGATGATGCCCTGGTTGAGGCCATCGACCTTGGCCTGGTCGATATCGACGCAGACCACCTGGTGGCCGACATCGGCCAGGCAGGTACCGGTCACCAGCCCTACGTAACCGGTACCGAAAATCGCAACGCGCATGTCCGTGCTGGCTCCGTGGTCGCTTACGGCAGGACGCCCAGCAGCTCGACGTCGAACGTCAGAGTCGCGTTCGGGCCGATCGGGCCACCCGGGGTGCCGTTCTCACCGTAGGCGAGCTCGCCCGGGATCCAGAAGCGGTACTTCGAACCGACCGGCATCAGCGCGACGCCTTCGGTCCAGCCCTTGATCACCTGGTCCAGGCCGAACTCGGCCGGTTGGCGACCATAGGAGCTGTCGAACACGGTGCCGTTGAGCAGCTTGCCTTCGTAGTTCACGCGCACCTTGCTGCTCGGCAGCGGACGCTCGCCGCTGCCCGGGCGGATGACCTGGTACTGCAGGCCCGACGGGGTGGTTACCACGCCCGGCTGGGTCTTGTTCTTGGCCAGGAACGCATTGCCTTCCTCGCGGTTGGTCTGCGCGGCAGCGGCGGCCTTGGCCTGCATTTCGGCCTGCTTGCTGCCCATGAACGCCTGGATGGTGGCGGTCGCGTCAGCTTCCGTCATCTTCGGCTGACCCTTGCTCAGGCCGGTGCTGATCGCGTCAAACAGCGAGGCGACGTCGATGTCGTCCTTCAGCTGTGCCAGCGACGGGCCGACCGAGTAGGAACCGATCATCTGCGACACCTTGACGCGGTCGACCTTCGGCGGCTGCGAACCCGGCGCCATGCCCGGCACCTGCTGCCCGCTGCGGGCCATCACGACCTGACGCAGTGCGGCATCGGTGGCCTTGGCCTGTTCCTGGGTGATCTGCGGCTGCAGGCCTTCGAACGAACGTTCCACGGCGGTGCGCAGCGCGGCCACATCGATCTCATCGGCGATCGGGGTGAACGACTTGGCGACGTCCAGGCCGATGGCGTAGCCGAGCTTCTGCTTGGGGGAATTCAAGGTTGCGGTCTCCTTGGCGGCTGCGGGGGCAGCCGGTTGTTGCGACAGAGCGACACCCGAAGTGCCCATCGCCAGAATCAGAACCGACGCCGCGGCGCCGCGCATTCCCATCTTCATTCGCTGCATTCCTGGAAGTGTCTGGGCGCCGACGTCGGCGCGAAAAGAAGCATTGTCGCACGCATGCCGTCGATGTCGAGGCATCCGTGCCGGATATCAATGCGTAGGAGCGACGGCCAGCGCCTTGTCGATGGCGGCGGTCAGCTGTGGATCGTCCGGCGTCACCTTGCTGGCGAACTGGGCGATGACCTTGCCATCGCGGCCGACCAGATATTTGTGGAAGTTCCAGCCTGGCGCCACGCCGGTGGCTGCGGTCAACCGCTGGTACAGCGGCGTGGCCTCCGCACCGACGACGTGCACCTTCTCGAACATCGGGAACTTGACGCCATAGGTAAGCGTGCAGAAATCCTGGATCTGCTTCTCGTCACCCGGTTCCTGGCCCTTGAAATCGTTGGACGGGAAACCCAGCACGGCAAAGCCGCGGCCGGCATAACGCTTCTGCAGCGCCTCCAGGCCTTCGTACTGGGGGGTATAGCCGCACTTGCTTGCGGTATTGACCACCAGCAGCACCTGCCCGTGGTAGCGCTGCTGCAGGTTGACCTGCTGCTTGCTGGCCAGCGGGCGATAGTCCAGGTCCAGCAGATCGGCCGCCAGCACATGGGCGGAACCGGCCAGGCCGGCCACCAGCAGGGTCAACAGGGACAGGCCGCGCAGTCGGCGCGGAACAACGGTCGGCAGGGGCATCGAGAGCAGTCCGCGGTAGCCATTCACAGGGCCGGCCGATAGCGGCCGGGAATCGGCCGAACTATAGCACCGGGCTCCGTTGCCCCTTGTTGCGGCGGGCGCCGGCGGCTTTGCGCGGCGTGGCCTTTCCCGGGAGGACCCACCCTCAACGGCGCAGAGATGACATAGCATGAACAACGCTGAATGGAAGGCAAGGCGTGATCTACCCGCACGACAATTCCATTTCCCTTTTCAATCAAGGGGATAAGGGGATATTTCAGCGGTTTGACCACCCCTGCCATCAGTTGGGCACGGCAAGGGGTTGCACGTAGGCGTGCCGGTGTTATAGTTGCATACAACACCAGTCACCTGAGACAGGGGGAGCCATGAACGCCCGGATCCGTCGCAACCTCACCGCACCCGCGGCCGCTGCCGTTTCGACCCTGATCGTGCTGGCCTGGCTGGCCATGCCAACCGCCCCCGCCTCCGCCGACAGTGCGCAGGATGCATCCGTTTCGCCGGCCGGGAACGCCGATCCCTCCCCCTCTCCCCCGCGTCGGCTGCACAGCTCCCTGTCCATGCCGTATTTCTCGTTCGCACAGCCGCTGACCCCACGGAGCTGAATATGAGCGACATCCAGTGGAGCGACGGCGCTCCCATCTACCGTCAGTTGAAGGAGCGCGTGATCGCCATGATGCTCGACGGAATCCTCAAGCCGGGCGATGCCCTGCCTTCGGTGCGCCAGGTGGCCGCCGACTACCAGCTCAACCCCATCACCGTTTCGCGCGCTTACCAGGAACTGGCCGATGAAGGCCTGGTCGAGAAGCGCCGCGGCCTGGGCATGTTCATGACCGAGCAGGCGGCCACGCAGCTGCGCAGCAGCGAGCGCGAGCGCTTTCTCAACGAAGAATGGCCGGCGGTGCTGGAGCGCATCCAGCGCCTGGGCCTGAGCCTCGACGAATTGCTGCCCCAGGGGAAAGTCTGATGAATAGCACTGCAAGTGAACCGGTCATCACCGCCCGAGGCCTGCGCAAGGCCTACAAGACCACCGTGGCCCTCGACAATGCCAGCTTCAGCATTCCGAGCGGGCGCATCGTCGGCCTGATCGGGCCCAACGGCGCCGGCAAGACCACCGCGCTGAAGGCCATCCTCGGCCTGACCTCGGTGGAAGGTGAGTTGAGCGTGCTCGGCCGCGACCCGCGGCAGCACCGCGACGCGCTGATGAACGACATCTGCTTCATTGCCGACGTCGCCGTGCTGCCGCGCTGGCTGAAGGTCCGTGAAGCGATCGATTTCGTCGCCGGTGTCCATCCGCGCTTCGACCGTGCCCGCTGCGAGCGTTTCCTGGCCAACACCAAGCTGCAGCCGAAGCAGCGCGTGCGCGAACTGTCCAAGGGCATGATCGTGCAGCTGCACCTGGCGCTGGTGATGGCCATCGATGCGCGCATCCTGGTGCTGGACGAGCCCACCCTGGGCCTGGACATCCTGTACCGCAAGGAGTTCTACCAGCGCCTGCTGGAAGATTATTTCGACGAACAGAAGACCATCATCGTCACCACCCACCAGGTGGAGGAGATCGAGCACATCCTCAGCGACGTCATGTTCATCCGTGATGGTCGCATCGTGCTCGATGCAGAAATGGACGATGTCGGCCAGCGCTACACCGAGCTTCTGGTCAACGCCGACCAGCTGGAGACCGCGCGTGCGCTGAAGCCGATCGACGAGCGCAGCCTGACGTTCGGCAAGACCGTAATGCTGTTCGACGGTGTGCCGCGCACCCAGCTCTCCACCCTTGGCGAGACCCGCAGCCCGGGCCTGGCCGATCTGTTCGTCGCCATCATGAAGGGGACCTACGCATGACTGCCGTCAACCACCCCGTCAGCCCGATGGGCACCCTGCGCTGGCTGCTCAAGCGCGAGTACTGGGAGAACCGTGGCGGTTTCCTGTATGCGCCGCTGATCGCCGGCCTGATCTCGCTGGTGATGAGCACCGTCGGCATCGCCTTCGGCCTGTTTGCACTGAACCGTGCAGCACGCAACGGCGCACTGCATGTCGACGGCGAGAGCGTGAACATCAACGGCCTGGACCTGGCCCTGCTGACCCGCGACATCAGCGCCAAGGACCTGGCCGACCTCGGCAACGGCCTCGACCTGACCCTGGTGCTCAGCTCGGCCTGGCCGTTCCTGGTGCTGGCCTTCGTGGTGTTCTTCTACTGCCTGGGCGCCCTGTACGACGACCGTCGCGACCGCAGCATCCTGTTCTGGAAGTCGCTGCCGCTGTCGGACACCCAGACCGTGCTGTCCAAGGTGATCAGCGCACTGGTCGTGGCCCCGATGATCGCGGTGATCGCCGGCATCATCACCATGTTCGGCTTCATGCTGGTGATCAGCATCGTCGCGCTGATGCACGGTGGCAGCCCGATGACCCTGATCTGGGGTCCGGCCAGCCCGTTGACCCTGGCCGCCGGTCACCTGGCCTGGATTCCGGTCTACGCCCTGTGGGCCCTGCCCACCGCCGGCTGGCTGCTGCTGTGCTCGGCCTGGGCCCGTACCAAACCGTTCCTGTGGGCGGTGATGCTGCCGCTGTTCGCCGGCGTCATTGTCAGCACCACCAAGGTGATGCCGTTGATCGGCCTGACCACCGGCTGGTTCTGGCAGAACATCGTTGGCCGACTGCTGCTGGGCGGCGTGCCGGGCACCGACCTGGTGTATCGCCTCAGCGCCGAGGAAGGCACGCGTCGCGATCTCGAATCGGTGGTCAGCCTGATGTCGCCGGCCTCGCAGCTGAAGTCGCTGGCGATGCCGGAACTATGGATCGGTGCCGCCGTCGGTGTCGTGTTCATCGTCCTCGCCATCCGCCTGCGCAAGCGCGCCGGCGAAATCTGATTCCATCCACCCGGAGGCACCACCCATGCGTTCCCTGCTCGCCTGTTCTGCGTTGTTGCTGTTGCCTCTGTCGGCGCTGGCCGCCGATGCTCCGAACTGCAAGTTCACCGCCGCCCGCACGCTGAAGCTGGATGTGGCCGGCGCCAAGGCGGTGGTGCTGGAGGTGAACCAGCATGACCTGAAGGTCGTCGCCAGCAAGGGCGGTGGCCAGCTCGATGGCCGCGCCTGCGCCTCCAGCCAGGAATGGCTGGACCAGCTGGTACTGGAGCAGCGCAGGGAAGGCGACAAGCTGGTCGTCAGCCTGCGCCGCGACGGCCGCCACAGCGGCATCAGCCTGGGCAACAGCTATGCGTGGCTCGACATCCGCGGCAGCGTGCCCGACAACCTGCCCCTGCAGCTCAAGGTCGGCTCCGGCGATGCCAGCGTGGACAACGCCCAATCGCTGAGCGTGGACGTCGGCTCGGGCGACGCGATCGTTCGCGGCACCCGCGGCAGCATCCACGCAGCGGTGGGTTCGGGTGACCTGGACATCGACGGTGGCGGCTCGCTGAACCTGCTGTCGCTCGGCTCCGGCGACGTCAAGGCGCGCAACATCGGCGGCGATGCGGTCACCGGCACCGTCGGCTCCGGTGACCTGAAGATCAGCGATGTCCGCGGCAACGCCCGGCTGGACACGGTCGGTTCCGGCGACATCGGGTTCAAGCGCGTGCAAGGCAACGTCGAGGTCGGCGTGGTCGGCTCGGGCGATGTCGACCTGTCCGACATCGGCGGCAACGTGCACGTGCGCAGCCATGGTTCGGGCGACATCCAGGTCGACGGCGTGCGCGGCAGCCTGACCGTCGACCACAGCGGCAGCGGCGATGTCGGCCACCGCAACGTCGGCGGCACGGTCACCCTGCCCCGCAACAAGTAACCGCCACCGGACCAATTCGAGGGAGTTGCCATGAACCTGCTGCGCCTGCTGCCTGCCATCCTGCTGTGCCTGCCGCTGATCGCCTGCGGCGGCACTTCTTCCACGCCCGACAAGACCGTCGGCAAAAGCGTCGCCGAAGCCACCAGCGGCGTCGGCCAGACCGTCAAGGAGGCCATGGTTGATGCCCGCAAGGACATCACCCAGGGCAACATCAACATCTCCGCCGACAAGCAGCCGCGTGCGGAGATCACGCCGGATGGCCACCTGCTGATCGACGGCAAGGACGTGCCGGCCAACGAGGCCCAGCGACAGCGGTTGCTGGAGTACCGCGGCCACGTCGTCGCCATTGCGATGGACGGCATGGATGTCGGCCTGGCCGGCGCCAAGCTCGGCGCCAGCGCTGCCGGGGAGGCACTGAAGGGCATCTTCAGCGGCGACAGCGAAGGCATCGAGAAGCGGATCAATGCCGAGGCGGAGAAGATCGAAGCCCAGGCCAAGCGCATCTGCAACCGCTTGCCGGCGATGCTGGCCAGCCAGCAGGCACTGGCGCGCGAGCTGCCGGCGTTCAAGCCCTACGCAACGATGGACCAGAGTGACGTCGACGACTGCGGCAAGGACACCGTGGTCAAGCGCTAGGCCTGTGACAGATCAGCGCACCCGGCCGGCAGCGGTGCCCCGCTGCCGGCCGTCGTGCGCCGGCCGGCTTACAATGGCGGCCCCGGAGGCCCCCGAACCGAATGCCATGAAGAAGTTGTTCCTGCTGCTGGCCGCCCTGCTCTGCCTGGGCCTGGTCGGCTGTGACAAGGATTACCGCAACCACCGCGCCGAGCGCGGCAAGCCAAAGATCTCCGTCAGCGAAGGCATGGTCACTGTGCGTCGCCCGCCGGCGCCGAACATCATCATCCTCGGCGATGGTTCGATGAAGGTGGACGAGATCCAGATTCCGCTGGACGAGGCACAGAAGCAGATGCTGCAGACCATGTTCGGCAAGCTGCAGGTGCTGCGCCAGAACACCCTGGTCGCCGCCCCGGCCGATCCCAACATGCAGCCGGTGAAGATCCAGCCGCCGGAAGGCATGGAAGTGATCCCGGCCGACCTGGTCCAGCGCATCCCCGAGTTCAAGGACTACACCGACACCTTCGGCAACATCGTCGCCGACCGTCGCTGAAAAAACGCCGCCCCCTGGGCGGCGTTTCCTCTTGTAGAACCGAGCCCATGCTCGGCCCAGGTCCAGGAAGCAGCCGAGCATGGGCTCGGCCCTACGACCGGCAGATCAACCGCCGCCGCCACCGCCCCCCGCGTGGATGCCACCGGCAGTCAAGGCGGCCGGGTCCAGCAGGCGGCGCAGCTCGGCTTCATCCAGGCCGCTGTCCTCCAGCGCGACATCCAGCACCGGACGCTGCTCCTTGTAGGCACGCTTGGCAATCGCCGCCGCCTTCTCGTAGCCGATGATCGGGTTCAGCGCGGTGACCAGGATCGGGTTGCGCGCCAATGCTTCGGCAACGCGATCCTCACGCACCTTCAGCCCGGCAATCGCGCTGTCGGCCAGCAGGCGAGACACATTGGCCAGCAGGCCAATGCCATCCAGCAGGTTCACCGCGATCAGCGGCAGGGTGACATTGAGCTGGAAGTTGCCGGTCTGCCCGGCCACGGTGATCGCGGTGTGGTGGCCGATCACCTGCGCGCAGGCCATCACCGTCGCTTCCGGAATCACCGGGTTGACCTTGCCCGGCATGATCGAGCTGCCCGGCTGCAGCGCCGGCAGTTCGATCTCGCCCAGCCCGGCCAGCGGACCGGCGTTCATCCAGCGAAGATCGTTGGCGATCTTGATCAGCGCCACCGCCAGTGCATTGAGCTGGCCCGACAGTTCCACCGCGTCATCCTGCGCGGCCAGGCCCTCGAACTTGTTCTCGGCGCTGTCGAACTTGAACCCGGTCTGCTGCTTCAACGCCTTGGCCACCTGCGCGCCGAAGCGCGGGTCGGCATTGATGCCGGTACCGATGGCGGTGCCGCCCAGCGGCAGCCGGCGCACACGCTTGAGGCTGTCTTCGATGCGTTCCTGTGCCGAGGCCAGCTGTGCCGACCATGCGCCGAACTCCTGCTCGAAGGTCAGCGGCATCGCATCCATCAGGTGCGTGCGGCCGGTCTTGACCACCTTGCGCAGGCTGCGGCCCTTCTTGTCGAGGGTCTTGCGCAGGTGCACCAGCGCCGGCAGCAGCTGCTCATGTGCCGCCAGTACCGCCGATACGCGCAACGCGGTCGGGATCACGTCATTGGAGCTCTGCCCCTGGTTGACGTGGTCATTGGGGTGCACCGCGGTCTTGCCCGCCTTGCCGGCACGGTTGGCCAGGGTGGCGATGACCTCGTTGGCATTCATGTTCGAGGACGTGCCAGAACCGGTCTGGTAGACGTCGATCGGGAACTGCGCGTCCCAGGTGCCGGCGGCCACTTCGGCGGCAGCGGTCTGGATGGCCTTGGCCACGTTGTTGGGCAGATGGCCCAGCTCGGCGTTGACGCCAGCGGCAGCGCCCTTGACCAGGCCCAGGGCACGGATGAAACCGCGCGGCATGCGCTGGCCCGACACCGGGAAATTCTGCACGGCACGCTGGGTCTGCGCGCCCCACAGGGCGTCGGCAGGCACCTGCAGCTCGCCCATGCTGTCGTGTTCGATTCTGAAACCCTTGCTTGCAGCTCTGCTCATTGCATCAACTCCGCACTACTTCAGTTGGGGAAAGGGAAGCGGCGGCTGGCAGGGTGTCGCTTCCCGGGCTGGCGGCTGCGCCAACAATACTCCCTTGCCCGCAGCGTGGGATGACGAGGACGGGCCAGATCGTTCCGTCCGCAGGGCCGTGTTGTAGAGCCGAGCCCATGCTCGGCTGCCCGCGGGGCGCCGGATTCTCCGAAGCAGCCGAGCGTGGGCTCGGCTCTACAGGGCACGCCCCGCCGGCACGTCGTAGAATATCGGCCCCGCCGCTCGTCCCAGCCCTGCCGACATGTCCGATTCCGCCCTGCTCGCCCTGTCCCCGCTCGATGGCCGCTATGCCGGCAAGGTCGACGCCCTGCGCCCGATCTTCTCCGAGTACGGCCTGATCAAGGCCCGCATCACGGTCGAGGTGGAATGGCTGCTGGCCCTGGCCGCCGAGCCGGGCATCGTCGAACTGGCTCCGTTCTCCGACGCTGCCATCGCCCGCCTGCGCGCGCTGGCCGCCAGCTTCAGCCCGGCCCAGGCCGCGCGCGTGAAGGAGATCGAGCGCACCACCAACCATGACGTCAAGGCGGTGGAGTACTTCATCAAGGAACAGCTGAAGGACGACGCCGAGCTGGCGCCGGCGCTGGAATTCGTGCATTTCGCCTGCACCAGCGAAGACATCAACAACCTCAGCTACGGCCTGATGCTGGAACAGGCGCGCCGCGAGGTGCTGTTGCCGACCCTGGACGGCATCGCCAGCACCCTGCGCACCCTGGCCCACGCCGAGGCTGGCCAGCCGATGCTGTCGCGCACCCACGGCCAGACCGCCTCGCCGACCACCCTGGGCAAGGAACTGGCCAACGTGGTCGCGCGCCTGGAGCGCCAGCGCCGGCAGATTGCCGCGGTCGAACTGACCGGCAAGATCAACGGCGCGGTGGGCAACTACAACGCCCACATCGCCAGCTACCCGGACGTGGACTGGCCAGCCTTCGCCGAGCGCTTCGTGACCGGCCTGGGCCTGGTGTTCAACCCGTACACCACGCAGATCGAGCCGCACGACAACATCGCCGAGATCGGTGATGCCGCACGCCGCGCCAACATCATCCTGATCGACCTGGCCCGTGACATCTGGGGCTACGTTTCGCTGGGCTACTTCAAGCAGCGCCTGAAGGAAGGCGAAGTTGGTTCGTCGACGATGCCGCACAAGGTCAACCCGATCGATTTCGAGAATGCGGAAGGCAACTTCGGCATCGCCAACGCGCTGTTCGAGCACTTCAGCGCGAAGCTGCCGATCAGCCGCTGGCAGCGTGACCTGACCGATTCCACCGTGCTGCGCGCACTGGGCACCGCGTTCGGCCACAGCCAGGTGGCACTGGATTCGCTGGCCAAGGGCCTGGGCAAGCTGGAAGTGAACCCGCAGCGCCTGGACGCCGATCTGGACGCGGCCTGGGAAGTGCTGGCCGAGGCCGTGCAGACGGTGATGCGCCGCCACGGCCTGCCGAACCCGTACGAGCAGCTGAAGGCGCTGACCCGCGGCCAGGGCATCACCGCCGAGTCGATGCGTGCGTTCGTGCAGGGGCTGGAGCTGCCGGCGGATGCGAAGCAGCGCCTGCTGGAGATGACCCCGGGCAGCTACACCGGCCTGGCTGAGTCGCTGGCGAAGAAGATTTAAGGGGATTCCTTTGCGGCGGCGGCCGCGGGCGCTGCCTGCGGCAGGCAACGGCAACGGCAACGGCAATAGCAACGTCAAGAGCGGCTCTGGATTGCTGCTAGCTGGGTGGGGCGGGAGGGGCCAGCGGGACACGCCGTGAACCCATCCATGGGGGCTCGATGGCGCCATCCATGGCGCCAACGGTCCCGCTGGCCCCTCCCGCCCCACCTCTGGCAGATTCCCGGTGACGGATCGAAGAGCATTGGGTTGTCGGGACGGAATTTGAAAGAGGGACGCGGCTTCGCCGCGTCCCTCTTTGTTTGAGGGTCTTTTGTAGAGCCGAGCCCGTGCTCGGCTGCTTTTGGGCGTGGGCAACAGCAAGCCGAGCGTGGGCTCGGCTCTACAAGGGCATGAGCAAGCGCAGCGCGCGACCCGCTGGTGCCTTTGATCTTCTTCTTCCATTCCGTGGCGGGCCGCGCAGGAAACTGTCAGAGGCCGGGCGGGTGGGCTGCGCGGGGGTGTCCGCCGCATGGATGCGGCGGCCAAGCTTACAGGGACGTACTTGCAGCGTCCCCCGCGCAGCCCACCCGCCCGGCCAAACCCGGCTTTTGCTTTCAGCGACCAACCCAGACCCCGCCACGAGGGGCTCCGCCGTTGGCCGGCCCCCCGCGACAAACCACCGCACGTGCGCAATCCCGACGAACGGCGGACAATGGAACCCTTGGCGGCTCGCCACGCCGCCCCTCCCGCTTTCCGCTGCAAGGATTCCCCCATGGCCGCCCGCAAGTCCTCCGCCCCCCTGATCGAAGTCACCGCCCGCCCTGGCCAGCCGCTCGGCATGGCGCCGGCCACCTTCCTGCGCGACTTCTGGCAGAAGCGCCCGCTGCTGATCCGCAATGCCTTCCCGGATTTCCAGACCCCGGTACAGCCGGAAGACCTGGCCGGGCTGGCCTGCGAGGAAGGTGTGCTGGCGCGCCTGATCGAGCACGACAAGGCCCAGGACGGCTGGCGCGTGCGCACCGGCCCGTTCCAGGAAGACGTGTTCCCCGCCCTGCCCGACCACGACTGGACCCTGCTGGTGCAGGACGTGGACAAGTGGGACCCGGACGTGCGCGCCCTGATCCAACACTTCAGCTTCCTGCCGCGCTGGCGCATGGATGACGTGATGATCAGCTTCGCCGCCACCGGCGGCTCGGTCGGCGCCCATGTCGACCAGTACGACGTGTTCCTGCTGCAGGCCCACGGCCACCGCCGCTGGCAGATCGATGCCAGCGAATCGATCAAGGGCAGGCAGCCGCCGCTGGGCTTCCGCCCGGACGTGGAGCTGAAGCTGCTGAAGGTGTTCAAGCCCACCCACGACTGGGTGCTGGCGCCGGGCGACATGCTGTACCTGCCGCCGAACGTGCCGCACCACGGCGTCGCCGAAGACCCCTGCCTGACCTTCTCGTTCGGCATGCGTGCGCCGTCTTCTGCCGAGCTGATCAGCGACTATCTGGACACCCTGATCGCCGATGCCGATGAGAACATCCGCTACCAGGATGCCGACCTGAAGGTGCCGGCCGACCCGAACGAAATCGACACGGTGGCGATGGCGCGGGTGATCACCGCCCTCAACGCCATCCGCATGAACGACCCGGACAAGCTGGGTGACTGGTTCGGCCGTTTCATCACCACCTACCGTGCAGCGGGCGAAGTGATGGCCCACCAGGCCGCGCCGGCCCCGGAGGAAGTGGTCCAGGCCCTGGCCTCGGGCATGCTGCTGCAGCGCCACCCGTGGGCCCGCCTGGCCTGGCGCCGGGCCAAGCGTGGCGCCAGCCTGTATGTCAGCGGCCAGGACTTCGCGCTGCCGGTGAAGGACGCGCAGCGCCTGGCCGGCGCCGAGCAGCTCGCCGCCGCCGCCTATCGCGGCCTGTCCGACAAGGGCCGTGCCGTGGTCCAGCAGCTGCTGGTCGGTGGTGTGTTCCAGCTGATCGACCCGAATGAGGTGTACGAGGCCGAAGACGAGGAAGACAGCGAGGATGCCGTGGTGCTCGGCGAGGTCGTCGAAGGCCGCGACCGCGTCGAGGCGATCGACGCCGACGCGGTGTCCGACGATGTCCACTCCGTGACCGTGCACGACGACGGTATCGAGGTCATCGTCAACTTCGAGGACGACGACGAAGACGACAGCACCGGTCGGGCCTGAGCCATCGTCATGATCCGGGTCCAGCAGGTCAGCCACGCCGACGCCCACGTTGCCATCCACGACGTGCGCCAACGCGTGTTCGTGCAGGAACAGGGCATCGCCGCCGAGCTGGAACGCGATGCGCTGGACCCGGTCAGTGCCCATGTGCTGGCGCTGGACAGTGACGGCCAGCCGGTCGGCACCGGCAGGCTGGCTCCGGACGGCCGCATCGGCCGCATGGCCGTGCTGGCCATCCATCGCAGCAACGGGGTCGGCGAGGCCCTGCTGGCGGCCCTGGTCGAGGCCGGGCGCCGGCTCGGCCTGGCCGAACTGCACCTGCACGCCCAGCTGCCCGCGCGCGATTTCTATGCACGCCAGGGCTTCCTGCCCGAGGGCGAGGTGTTCGAGGAAGCCGGCATCGGACACCAGCAGATGCGCCGCCGGCTGGGCGTGGCCAGCGCCATCGACAGCCGCGCCGAGGCGGTGGCGATCACCACGGCCATCATCCACCGCGCCCGTCGCCAGCTGTGGCTGCACAGCCGCCAACTGGACCCGGGGCTGCTCGATGCGCCCCCGGTACAGTCCGCCCTGCGCCGCTTCGTCACCGCCCGCCACGACAAGCAGCTGCGGGTGATCGTGCACGACGCCGCCGCGATCGCGTCTGCCGGGTCGCCGCTGCTGGCGCTGGCCCAGCGCCTGCCCAGCGTGATCCAGTTCCGCGAGGTCAGCGATCCGGTCGACCGCGCGCTGGCCTCGGCCTGCCTGCTCAACGATGCGGGCGACTTCTACTTTCGTCTGATCGGCCATCGCCTCGACGGCGAGGCCGGCATCGCGCTGCCAGCACGTTCGCAGCCGTTCGAGCAGCAATTGCAGCGTGTCTGGGACCGTTCGCGCGTCTGCAGCGAACTGCGTGCGCTCGGCATCTGAGTCGGCACAGCCGACCGAACCTGTCTGGAACCGGCACCGGCGGACGCGGGATACCTGTGGTGGTGCCCCTTCGTGTCCGGTTGGGGGTACAATTTGGCTGTTTGAACGCGCCCGCGCAGGGCTATTCATCTTCCTGCCGGGTCCTTCTGAAGCCATACCCCACAAAGCGAATCAACACCCTCCATCGTGGACAATCAACTGAAGCAGTTTGCGCAATCTTCGCAACTCGCCGGCGGCAACGCCTCCTATGTCGAGGACCTGTACGAGCAGTACCTGGTCTCCCCGGATAGTGTCGATCCCAAATGGAAAACCTACTTCGACGGCTTCAAGGGCCGCGAAGCAGGTGACATTCCGCACTCGGCCGTCATCTCCCACATTGCGGACGCGGCCAAGGATGCGCTGAAGGCCGGTACCGGTAACGGTGCAGGCGACGAGCGCGAGCGCAATGTCGGTCGTCTGATCACCGCCTACCGTTCGCGCGGCCACCTGGACGCCCGCCTCGATCCGCTGGGCCTGGCCGCACCGGTCAACACCCCGGATCTGGGCCTGCCGTTCCACAGCCTGTCCGATGCCGACCTCAACAGCGAGTTCAGCACTGGCGGCGTCGGCGGCCAGCCGCGCATGAAGCTGCGCGACCTGCTGGCACGCCTGAAGGCGACCTACACCGGCTCGATCGGTGCGGAGTTCATGCACATCTCCGAGGTCGAGCAGCGCCAGTGGATCTACAAGAAGCTGGAAGCGGCCGGTGGCAACTACCAGCTGGACGCTGACACCCAGCGCCGCACCCTGGAGCGCCTGACTGCGGCCGAAGGCCTGGAGCGCTACCTGCACACCAAGTACGTCGGCCAGAAGCGGTTCTCGCTGGAAGGCGGCGATTCGCTGATCCCGATGATGGACACCATCATCCGCAACGCCGGCAAGGATGGCGTCAAGGATGTGGTGATCGGCATGGCCCACCGTGGCCGCCTGAACGTGCTGGTCAACACCCTGGGCAAGAACCCGCGCAAGCTGTTCGACGAGTTCGAAGGCAAGTTCGAGCACGACGAGCACGCCTCGGCCGGCGACGTGAAGTACCACATGGGCTTCTCCGCCGACGTCGCCACCGATGGCGGCCCGGTGCACCTGGCGCTGGCGTTCAACCCGTCGCACCTGGAAATCGCCGACCCGGTCGTGGCCGGTTCCGTGCGTTCGCGCCAGGAGCGCCGCAAGGACACCGCGCGCAAGCAGGTCATGCCGATCCTGATCCACGGCGACGCGGCCTTCTCCGGCCAGGGCGTGGTCATGGAACTGTTCCAGATGTCGCAGGCCCGCGGCTTCGCCGTCGGCGGCACCGTGCACATCGTGGTCAACAACCAGGTCGGCTTCACCACCTCCAACCCGCTGGATACGCGTTCCACGCGCTATGCCACCGACGTGGCGAAGATGATCGCCGCGCCGGTCCTGCACGTGAACGGCGATGATCCGGAAGCAGTGGTGTTCGCCGCACAGCTGGCCTTCGAGTTCCGCCAGACGTTTGCCAAGGACGTGGTCATCGACCTGATGTGCTACCGCCGCTGGGGCCACAACGAGGCCGACGAACCGGCGATCACCCAGCCGCTGATGTACCAGGTGATCCGCAAGCACCCGACCACCCGCGAGATGTACGCCGAGCAGCTGGAAAAGGCGGGCGTGATCGCCGCCGGCGCCGGCAAGGCGATGGTCGATGCCTACCGCGAGAAGCTGGACGCCGGTGAAGTGACCACCGAGCTGGCCAAGGTCGAGAAGACCCCGCCGAGCAGCCCGCTGTTCGTCGATTGGCCGAAGCTGCTGGAAGGCAAGTTGTCCGACCCGGTCTCGACCAAGGTCGAGAAGAACAAGCTGGTCGAGCTGGCCAAGCTGATCAACACCATTCCCGATGAAGTGCAGCTGCACTCGCGCGTGGCCAAGGTCTACGACGACCGCCGCAAGATGGCCGCCGGCGAGATCCCGGGCGACTGGGGCTTTGCCGAGAACCTGGCCTACGCCACCCTGCTCGACGAAGGCCATGCACTGCGCCTGGTCGGCCAGGACGTGGGCCGCGGTACGTTCACGCATCGCCACGCGATCCTGCACGACCAGAAGACCGACAACTACTACATGCCGCTGCGGCAGCTGGTGGATTCGCCGGAGAAGGCCACCGTCATCGATTCGCTGCTGAGCGAAGAAGCGGTGATGGCCTACGAGTACGGCTTCTCCACCACCGATCCGAACACGCTGTGCATCTGGGAAGGCCAGTTCGGCGACTTCGCCAACGGTGCCCAGGTGGTGATCGACCAGTTCATCGCCGCCGGTGAAGCCAAGTGGGGCCGCATTTCCGGCCTGACCCTGCTGCTGCCGCATGGCTATGAAGGGCAAGGCCCGGAACACAGCTCGGCGCGCCTGGAGCGCTTCCTGCAGCTGTGCGCGCTGGAGAACATGCTGGTGGTCGTGCCGTCGACCCCGGCCCAGGCCTTCCACATGCTGCGTCGCCAGCTGCACATGACCACCCGCAAGCCGCTGGTGGTGATGTCGCCGAAGTCGCTGCTGCGCCACAAGCTGGCCGTGTCGACCCTGGACGAGCTGGCCAACGGCGAGTTCCAGCACCTGATCGGCGACGCCAACGCAGACGCCAAGAAGGTCAAGCGCGTGGTGCTGTGCTCGGGCAAGGTCTATTACGACCTGCTGGAGGACCAGATCAAGCGTGGCCAGGACGACGTGGCGATCATCCGCGTGGAGCAGCTGTATCCGTTCCCGCGTGCGCTGCTGGCGGCCGAACTGAAGAAGTACGGCAAGGCCACCGACGTGGTGTGGACGCAGGAAGAACCGCAGAACCAGGGCGCGTGGTACCAGATCCGCCACCACCTGCAGTTCTGCCTGGCCGATGGCCAGAACCTGCACTACGCCGGTCGCGCACGTTCGGCCTCGCCGGCTGCCGGTCACATGGCTGACCACGTCCGCGAGCAGCAGCAGCTGATCGCCGACGCACTGGTCAACCCGTTCAACGACACGTTCGCTGAATAATCCTCCCCCTATTTAGAAGACAAACCAGGAAGCTCCCGCAATGGCCACCGAAGTCAAAGCCCCGGTACTGCCCGAATCCGTCGCCGACGGCACCATCGCCACCTGGCACAAGAAGGTGGGCGACGCCGTCAAGCGCGACGAAAACCTGCTTGACCTGGAAACCGACAAGGTCGTCCTGGAAGTGCCGTCGCCGGTCGACGGCGTGCTGAAGGAAATCAAGTTCGCCGAAGGCTCGACCGTGACCTCCAGCCAGGTCGTGGCGATCATCGAGGAAGGCGCCGTGGCAGCTGCTCCGGCACCGACCGCCGAGGCCGCTCCGGCCGCTGCTCCGGCCGCCGCCGCTCCGGCTCCGGCCGCTGCCGCTGCGCCGGCCCCGGCCGCCAAGTCGGCCGCCGATGCGCTGCCGCCGGGCGCCCGCTTCACCGCCATCACTGAAGGCGTGAACCCGGCCGATGTCGACGGCACCGGCCGTCGCGGCGCGGTCACCAAGGAAGACATCGTCAACTTCGCCCGCAACGGCGGCGCCGGCAAGGCCGGTGGCGCACGCCCGGAAGAGCGCGTGCCGATGACCCGCATCCGCAAGCGCATCGCCGAGCGCCTGATGGAGTCGAAGAACTCCACCGCGATGCTGACCACCTTCAACGAAGTCGACCTGTCCAAGGTGTCGGCGGCGCGCAAGGAACTGCAGGACGAGTTCGTCAAGGCACACGGCATCAAGCTGGGCTTCATGAGCTTCTTCGTGAAGGCCGCCGCCAACGCGCTGCAGCGCTTCCCGCTGGTCAACGCCTCGATCGACGGCGACGACATCATCTATCACGGCTACTCGGACATCTCGATCGCCGTCTCGACCGAGAAGGGCCTGGTCACGCCGGTGCTGCGCAACGTCGAGCGCATGTCGTTCGCCGACATCGAGAAGACCATCGCCGACTACGCCAAGAAGGCCCGTGACGGCAAGCTGGGCCTGGAAGAACTGCAGGGCGGCACCTTCACCGTGACCAACGGCGGCACCTTCGGTTCGCTGCTGTCGACCCCGATCATCAACCCGCCGCAGAGCGCCATCCTGGGCATGCACGCCATCAAGGAGCGTCCGATCGCCCAGAACGGCCAGGTCGTGATCGCGCCGATGATGTACCTGGCGCTGTCCTACGACCACCGCATCATCGACGGCAAGGACTCGGTGCAGTTCCTGGTGGACATCAAGAACCAGCTGGAAAACCCGGGCCGCATGCTGTTCGGCCTGTAAGACACCTCCCGCCCCTCCGCGCCTGCGCGGAGGGGTTCTGGTAATGCATCAAGGAATAATTCAATGGCTGAACAATTCGACGTCGTCGTCATCGGTGCCGGCCCGGCCGGTTACCACGCTGCCATCCGCGCGGCCCAGCTGGGCCTGAAGACCGCCTGCATCGATGCAGCGCTGGGCAAGGACGGCAAGCCGGCCCTCGGCGGCACCTGCCTGCGCGTGGGCTGCATCCCGTCCAAGGCGCTGCTGGATTCCTCGCGCCAGTTCTGGAACATGGGCCACATCTTTGGCGACCACGGCATCAGCTTCAAGGATGCCAAGATCGACGTCGAGGCGATGGTTGGCCGCAAGGACAAGATCGTCAAGCAGTTCACCGGCGGCATCGGCATGCTGTTCAAGGCCAACAAGGTCGCCGCCTACTACGGCTTCGGTGAACTGCAGCCGGGCAACGTGGTCAAGGTCACCCAGCATGACGGTTCCATCGTCGAGCTGAAGGGCACCAACGTCATCATCGCGGCCGGTTCGGATTCGATCGAACTGCCGTTCGCCAAGTTCGACGGCGAGACCATCGTCGACAACGTTGGCGGCCTGGACTTCACCGAAGTGCCGAACCGCCTGGCCGTGATCGGCGCTGGCGTGATCGGCTTGGAACTGGGCAGCGTGTGGAAGCGCCTGGGCGCTGAAGTCACCATCCTGGAAGCCATGCCGGAGTTCCTGGCGGCTGCCGATGCGGAAGTGGCCAAGGCGGCTGCCAAGGAATTCAAGAAGCAGGGCCTGGACATCAAGCTCAATGCCAAGGTCTCCAAGACCGAGATCACCGGCAAGGGCAAGAAGAAGGAAGTCATCGTCACCTACACCGACGCGGAAGGCGAAAAGACCCTGACCGTGGACAAGCTGCTGGTGGCCGTTGGGCGTCGCGCCGCCACCAAGGGCCTGCTGGCCGAAGGCACCGGCGTCAAGATCAACGAGCGCGGCCAGATCGAAGTCGATGCGCACTGCCACACCGGCGTCAACGGTGTGTGGGCAGTCGGCGACTGCGTGCGCGGCCCGATGCTGGCGCACAAGGGCTTCGAGGAAGGCATCGCGGTGGCTGAGCTGATCGCCGGCCTGCCGGGCCACGTCAACTTCGACACCATCCCGTGGGTCATCTACACCGAACCGGAACTGGCCTGGGTCGGCAAGACCGAAGCGCAGCTGAAGGCCGAAGGCATTCCGTACAAGGCCGGCAGCTTCCCGTTCGCCGCCAACGGCCGTGCCGTGGCGATGATCGAGCCGGCAGGCTTCGTGAAGATCCTGGCCCATGCCGAAACCGATCGCATCCTCGGCA
This sequence comes from Stenotrophomonas maltophilia D457, assembly GCF_000284595.1. Classification (GTDB taxonomy): domain Bacteria; phylum Pseudomonadota; class Gammaproteobacteria; order Xanthomonadales; family Xanthomonadaceae; genus Stenotrophomonas; species Stenotrophomonas muris. Next base: position 3,094,163 of record NC_017671.1, read on the forward strand.
TGCACCTGGTCGGCGCCAACGTCTCCGAGCTGGTGCACGAAGGCGTGCTGACCATGGAGTTCAGCGGTTCGGCCGATGACCTGGCCCGCATCTGCCACGCCCACCCGTCGCTGTCGGAAGTGGTCCACGACGCGGCGATGGCGGTCAGCAAGCGCGCCATCCACAAGGCGAACTGATCGGCATCATGGTAGGTGCCGACCGTTGGTCGGCACTCACCTGCAGACGAAAAACCCCGCTTCGGCGGGGTTTTTTGTTGCCCGTTTCCCTGTAGCGCCGAGCCCACGCTCGGCTGCCCTGCAAAGGCCGCCGAGCATGGGCCCGGCGCTACACCTTTCCAGCCGGCTTCTTCGGTGGATCCTCACAGACCCTGTGCTGTACCACCGTATCGCCGGCCTTCCATTGCTTGACCACCCGGCAGCGCGCCTCGGCTTTCGGCGCAGGGACCGCCGCTGCATTGGCTTCGTCAGCCGCAGCGCTCTGCTCGCGCTCCAGCCACGCCGACGGGGGTACCGGGGGTGCGGCCAGCACCGGGCCTGGCAACAGGACCAGACCGGCCAGCAGCACCCTCGTCATGCGGGAACCGCCCGGCCGCCAAGCAACCGCGCCGGCAGCATGAACAGCGCGCGCAGGAAGGCGAACAACGCCGAGAAGGTGATGCCGACCAGGCGGAACGGCAGGCTCAGCAGCCACACGAACGGCCACGCGATCAGGGCGAGGATCGCCAGCGGCCAGCACAGCACGAACAGCAGGCACCACACACCGAGCGCGAACAGGGTCTTCATCACGGTCTCCTTGGGGCGGCACCCTGCCGCCTGCGGACACCTTGGCGCCCCGCCCTCGCCGCCGGCAAACGGTTTGCGACGAAACCCGGGCTGGGGGCGATGAAATCCGGTGCAGCTCCTGTAGAGCCCAGCCCACGCTCGGCTGCGCTTCGTTGCGATCACAGAAGACCCGCGCTGCGCGCGACAGCCGAGCGTGGGCTCGGCTCTACAGGAGCTGCACCGCGCCCGGGCGGCCATGGACCACCTGGAATCGCGCCGCGGTACGCACTGCGGCATCCGGGCGCAGCACGCTGTCGGCGAAGCGGAGCTCGGCGTCCACGGTCTGCCGGTTCAGCTGCAGCTTCCACCAGCCGCGGCGGTCGCCGTCGAAATAGCGGATATGCGGGTTCTGCGGAATCGATGGCCCGTAGTACGGCCCGTACGGCGTGTCGTCGCCGCCACTGCTGATCGCCGGGGCGATGAATTCGGTGGCCACGACCGGCGCGCTGGCCGCGTCGAAATCCAGCTTCAGGTCGTTGACGAAGGTGGAATGCCAGTCGCCGCCCAGCACGATGGCATTGCCCTGCCCGCCTGCCTGCATCGCCTGCAGCAGACGCCTGCGTGCGGCGGGATAGCCATCCCAGGCGTCGTTCCAGAAGCGCTCGCGTGGCGTGCCGCCGTCCAGCCGCAGCTGCGACATAAGCAGCTGCTGCACCACCACGTTCCAGCGCGTGCCCTGCGCGACGGCCATCGATTGCGTGAACCACGCTTCCTGCCCCGTGCCGAGCATGCTCATGCGCGGATCCAGCGCCGCTTCGCAGCGCGGTGACTCGCCCACACCGCAGGGATTGGCCGGGCGGAACTGGCGGCAATCGAGCAGGGTCAGCTGTGCCAGATCGCCGTAACGCAGGCGCCGGTGCACGCGCAGGCCGCCATTGCCCGCAGGCGTGCTGCGCATCGGCAGGTGTTCGTAGAACGCGCGGTAGGCCGCCGCGCGGCGAACGATGAAGTCCTCGATCGACACGCTGGGCTTCTCCGGATGGATGCCCGAATAGTCGTTCTGCACCTCGTGATCGTCCCAGATCACCGCGAAGGCGTGTGCGGCATGGGCCGCCTGCAGATCCGGGTCGAGCTTGTACAGCGCGTACTGGTCACGGTAGCGCTCCAGGCTCACCGTCTCGCCACTGAAACGCGCCGCGTCCAGCATGGTGCCACGCACGTTCTGCAGCGGGCTGTATTCATACAGGTAGTCGCCGGCATGCAGCACGAGGTCGACATCGCTCCGTGCGACATCGCGCAGCACCGGATAGTAGCCACTGTTCCAGGCCTGGCAGGTGCACAGGGCCAGCCGCAGCTGCTGCAGCTGCGTGTCCGGTAGCGACGCGGTGCGGAAGTGGCCGACCGCGCTTTCCTCATCGCCATCGCAGGCGAAGCGGTAGTAGTAGTCGCGGCCCGGGCGCAGGCCATTGACCTCCACGTGCACCGAATGGGCCAGCTCCGGCACCGCGGCTGCAGTACCCCGCTGTACCAGCCGGCGCATGCCGGCGTCTTCGGCCACGAACCAGCGCACCGGCACCGCCCGCGACGGCATGCCGCCGCCGTTGAGCGGGTCCGGCGCCAGCCGCGTCCACAACACGGCCCCCTGTGGATCCGGATCACCGGCGGCGACACCAAGGGTGAACGGATCACGCCCCAGCCGCGGCCGTGGGCCGGCCGTGGCCAGCCCCGGCATCGCCGCCAGCGCGATCGCCGCCCCCGTGCCCTGCCACGCCATGCGCAGCAGGCGACGACGGCGTTCCGGATCCACAGGCCCGCGCATCAGAAGCGCACGGTGGCGGTGGCCATCACCTGGCGCGGCGCGCCGACCTGCATGGTCGCCAGGCTGCGGGTCGGGTCGGCGGCGTAGGTGCCGTTGGTGTTGATCGAAGACAGGTAGCGCTTGTCGGTCAGGTTGGTCAGGTTCAGCGCCATGGTCAGGTTCTGCGCCGGGCCCAGCGCGCCGAAGTCATAGGCCACGGAGGCATTGACCAGCCAGTAGCTCGGCACCGACTCGTCGTTGGTATAGGTCACGTAGCGCTTGCCGACATGGTTGGCCGACAGGCGCATGTCCCAGGGGCCCGGGGTCCAGGCCAGGGTGCTGGCGAACATCCATTCGGGGGTGTCGACGGTCTTCTTGCCGCGGGTCGGCACCACGCCATTGTTCACGTAGTCGTTGTCGTAGGTGCTGTCATTCCAGGACAGCGCGTTGGACCAGGCCAGGTCCTGCATCGGCTTCAGCTGCAGTGTCGCCTCGGCGCCGCGGCTGGTCACCGAACCGACGTTGGAGAACAGCGCCGGGCAGCCGAGGATGCCCACGCACTGGGCGATCGCCAGCAGGCGGTTGTCGAACTTGACGTCGTACACCGCAACCGAGGCTTCATAGCCCTTCCCGTAGCCGCGCCAGCCCAGTTCCAGGGTGCGTGACTGTTCCGGCTTCAGGTCCTGCGCGCTGGCATCGAACGCCGCCTGCGGCACGTTGAACGGGCTGCCCACGCCCAACGCGTAGGCGGCGATGTTCCTGGCGAACGAACCGAAGATCTCGTTGCCTTCGTTGAGCTTGAAGTTGAAACCCGCCTGAGGCAGCAGGCCCTTCTTCGAAGTCAGGCTGCTGTTGTTGGCATAGCTGCCCAGTGGCGTGCGCACGCGGGTGCGGGTGTGCGGCGACTTCGCACCGATGTCGATGGTCAGCCGGTCATCGAACAGGCGGAAGCGGTCCTGCACGTAGAACTGGCGGGTAATGGTGGTGTAGCGCTGGTGCCACACGCGCTGGTCCGGGTTGCGCAGGAAGAAGTCGTCGGTGACCGGGCCGTCGATGTAGTAGAAGTTGCGCTGCACGCTGTGGCCGTTGTCCTCGTACCAGAGGCCGGCTTCCAGGTCGTGGCCGCCGACGTTCCAGGTGAACGCCGAGGTCACGCCGGTACGGTCGATCGCGTACTCGGTGGTGCGGATCGAGATCGGAATCTCGCGACCGGTGCCCGGGTTGGACGGATTGGACGGGCTGAACCAGTGGCCCTGGCCACGGTTGCTGTGGTTGTAGACGTTGACCTTCAGCCGCATCGACTCGTTCAGGCCGAAATCGCCGGCGATGCTGGACAGGTCATCGTTGCGCAGGCCGTGGCCGGAGTAGTACGCATCCCAGGGGCTGTTGACGCCGCCCGTGAACCTGCCGCGCGCGGCGGCGACGGCACGATCCCAGTCCGGCGCGTAGTTGTCCCAGTCCCAGCCAAGGCGATCGATCATCTCCAGCGACAGGTCCTGGTAGTCCGCCTCGACGCGGCGCGAGGCGTTGAACAGCGCGGTGATCCTGCTGTCCGTTGCGAAATTGTAGGTGGCCTTGCCGTTGAACTGTTTCAGCTCCTGCGAGCCCTTGCCCTTCCACTTGTCGCCTTCGGAGTACACGCCGGACAGATAGGCCGCAAAGCCCTGGTGCTCACCGGTCTCCAGGCGCGCATAGCTGCGCCGCGCGCTGTCGCTGCCGAAGCCCTGCGCCAGCACCACGCCGTACTCGGTGGACGGATCGATCGAATAGAACTGGAACACGCCACCGAGGTTGCTGGTGGACGGCGTACCCAGCGCGCCGATGCCGGTGGACACTTCGGCTCCGCCCAGGTTCTCGCTGATCACGGCACGGCTGATGTGCAGGCCGTTGCTGTTGCCATAGGCCATGTTGCCCAGCGGGATGCCATCGAGCGTGTAGCCCAGGCGGCTCTGGTTGAAGCCACGCAGGCTGATGGTGGTGGACCATTCGTAGGCGCCGGTGGCATCGGCCGACTCGAAGTGAACGCCCGGCTTGCTGGCCAGCAGCTTCAGTGGGTTCGCACCGGGCGGCAGGATCTTCATGTCCTCGGCGGTCACGCGCTGCACCTGGCGGGCTTCACCGCGGCCGATCACCGAGATCGAATCGAGGGTGGTCGCCGACGGTGCGTCGGGGGCGGGGGCGGTTTCAGCGGCAGCGAGCGACGGCAGCGAAGCACAGACCAGCAGGGCCAGCAGATTGCGGCGAAGCGGAGCGTGGGACGACATGGAGGCGGATTCCTTGGGCACGCTGGACGCCGAAGGGCGGCGTCGAAGAGCAGCAGCGGCGGAATCGTAGAAGCGGCGCGTTACATGTCATTTACACGCCACATGCGGAATCCTTGCGTTCCGAATGGTTTACCGTCCGGAAGGCGATTGCCGGCCAGCGGCCGGCATGGCCGTTATTCGAACGAGCCGACCGAATCGTGGGCCAGGTTGTCGAAGCGGGTGTACTCGCCGAAGAACTTCAGCTTGCACGAGCCGGTCGGGCCACCACGGTGCTTGCCGATGATGATCTCGGCCAGGCCCTTGTCCGGCGAGTTTTCCTTGTTGTAGTAGTCGTCGCGGTAGATGAACACGATCATGTCCGCGTCCTGCTCGATTGCGCCCGACTCGCGAAGGTCGGCCATCACCGGGCGCTTGTCGGTACGCGTTTCCAGCGAGCGGTTGAGCTGTGACAGCGCGATCACCGGCACATTCAATTCCTTGGCCAGGCCCTTCAACGAACGCGAGATCTCCGAGATTTCGGTCGCGCGGTTTTCGCTGTTGCCGGGCACGCTCATCAGCTGCAGGTAGTCGATCACGATCAGGCCGAGGTCATGCTCGCGCTTGAGGCGGCGGCACTTGGAGCGCAGCACTTCCGGCGACACGCCCGGCGTATCGTCGATGAAGATCTTGGTTTCCTTCAGCATCTTGATCGCGCTGGTGACGCGGCTCCAGTCCTCGTCTTCCAGCTGGCCGGTACGCAGGCGCTGCGCGTTGATGCGGCCATTGGAGGAAATCAGGCGCATCGCCAGCTGCGATGCCGACATTTCCATCGAGAACACCGCCACGCCCTTCTTCGACTTGATCGCCGCGTACTCGGCGATGTTCAGCGCGAAGGTGGTCTTGCCCATGGCCGGGCGCGCCGCGAGGATGATCAGATCGGTCGGCTGCAGGCCGGCGGTCATCGCATCGAAATCGGTGTACCCGGTCGGCAGGCCGGTGATGTTGCCGCCGTTCTCGAAGCGGTTGCGCAGCTCCTCGAATGCATCCTTCAGCGCACCGGGCATGGCCACGAAATCGGTGCGACCACGTGCGCCCTGTTCGGCAATGGCGAACACGCTCTTTTCCGCCGAGGCCAGCAGCTCGCTGCTGTCGCGGCCTTCGGGCTGGAAACCGTCGTTGACGATGTCGGTGCCCACCTGGATCAGCTGGCGCAACACTGCCTTGTCACGCACGATCTCGGCGTAGGCCACGATGTTGGCAGCCGACGGCGTGGTACTGGCCAGTTCGATCAGGTAGGCGCCGTCGCCCACCAGTTCCATCTTGCCCTGCGACTCGAACCACTCGCCCAGGGTCACCGCATCGAACGGACGCTCGCGCTCGGAGAGCTCGCGGATCGCCCGATAGATCATCTGGTGGTCGCGACGGTAGAAGTCGCCTTCGGTCAGCTGGTCATTGACCCGGTCATACGCTTCGGGCGCCAGCATCAGCCCCCCCAGCACCGCCTGCTCGGCTTCCACCGAATGCGGCGGTACCCGCAACTGGTCGATGCGCGACTCGTCGCGATCGCGATCGAAGCCATCACCGCGCTCTCTGCGGTTGGAACGGAAGCCGGGACGAGCGGACATGCTGCGGTGTTTCCTGCAAAAGTGGGCCAGACGAGTGTAGGCATGCGCCGACCCCGGCGACCATGGACAAGCCTGTGGATAAGCCGTGGAGAAACGGGGGATATCCGCCGGCGCCTGGCCAGACTGGCGTGGGGGCGTCGCACTGCCTGCGACAGGCGCCATTGCGGCACCCGAGCGGAGCATTATCGCAGATCAGGCGCCACGGGTCGGAGCCCGTCGCTGCGCGTCAGGATCCGACCCCGGGGCGTGGTTGGGGTCGGATCCCTCTGCGACGCAGGGAACTCCGACCCCGCAGGCGTCAATCGCCCTTGACGTGCACCGCGATCAGCGCCAGGAACCGGTCCACGTAGCCCTGCAGGAACTTCTGCGTGCCCTCGTTGTGGATCGTGCCGTCGGCATCGATCAGGCCCTCCTTGAAGTGGATGAACGCCTCGGGCTGCCCAAGCACATGCATGTCCAGGAAGGCCAGGGTGTTGCGCAGGTGCTGCTGGGCCACGGCGGTACCGATCTGGCCGATGGAGGCGCCGATCACCGCCGCCGGCTTGCCGGCAAACGCACTGTCACCGTAGGGACGCGAGCCGATATCGATGGCGTTCTTGAGCACGCCCGGCACCGACCGGTTGTATTCGGGGGTGACGAACAGCACCGCGTCGGCGGCGCGCACCTGGTCCTTCAGCCGGGTACCCTGCGCCGGGTACTGCGCGTCGAAGTCCTGGTCATACAACGGCAGGTCGCCGATCTGCACGTACTGGAAGCGTGCGCGATCACCGGCGATCTTCTCCAGCGCATGGGCCAGCTTGCGGTTGCACGAGTCCTTGCGCAGGCTGCCGACGAACACGGCGATGGTGGGGACGGACATCGGGACATACTCCTCATGGTGCGGGAGGCCCAGCCTAGTCGCCGGGCCCGTGCAGGCCGGTGAAGATCAGCCGCCCACAATGCCTGCGCGCACCTGCCGCCAATGCGCCTGCCAGGCCTGGAACATCAGCACGTTCCACAGATGGGTATGCCACTTGCGCTGCCCTCCCAGGAACTGCTGCCACAGCGGCTGCACCGCCGCCGCCGACAGCACTCCCTCACGCTCCAGCCGCGCCGGCTGCAGCAGGTCCTCGGCCCAGGGCCGCAGGTCGCCTTTCAGCCAGTCACTGACCGGCGCGCCGAAACCGCGCTTGGGACGGTGCACCATCGAATGCGGCACGTAACGGCCCAGCACGCGCTTGAGCAGCACCTTGCTGGTGGTCTCGCTGCGCTTGAAGCCCAGCGGCAGCGACCAGGCGAACTCGGCCACCCGCCAGTCCAGCAGCGGTGCGCGCGCCTCCAGGCTGACCGCCATCGAGGTGCGGTCGACCTTGCACAACAGATCGTCCGGCAGGTAGGTCACGAAATCGGCCAGCATCATCGCGTCGGCCGGCGTACCCGCGCCGTGCAGCGGATCGGCCAGGTCGTAGAAGCTGCCGGCGGCCCGCGCGCCGGTCACCGCCGCGGCCGGGTCGCGCCAGCGCGAGATGCGGTTGCGGTAGACGTCGCCGATGCCACGCGCACCGGTCTCGGCCAGCAGCGCGGCCAGGCCGCCGGTGCGCGAGGCTTCGCCCTGCCGCTGCGCACGCGCGCCCATCCAGCGCCGCAGCGGCCCCGGCACGCGGCCGAGCATCTGCCAGTTGCGCAGCGCGCGTACATACCGGGTATAGCCGAAGAACAGCTCATCGCCACCGTCACCAGACAGCGCCACGGTCACGCCCTGCCGCGCCAGCCGGGCGACCAGCGCGGTCGGCACCTGCGACGCGTCGGCAAAAGGCTCATCGAACATCGCCGGCAACTGCGGCACCACCGCCAGCGCGTCGGCGCCGCTGACGTACAACTCGGTATGGTCACAGCCCAGGTGGGCCGCCAGCTCCCGGGCCAGCGGCGCCTCGTCATGTCCCGAATCGGTGAAGCCGATGCTGAAGCTGTGCACCGGCTGCCCGCTCTGGGCCTGCATCAGCGACGCCACCAGTGAGGAATCGGTGCCACCGGACAGGAATACGCCGACCGGCACGTCGGCCACCATGCGTAGCGCCACCGCGTCGCGCAGCAGCGTGTCCAGCTGTTCCTCGGCGTCCTCGATGCGGCCCTGGAAGGGTGCGGCCAGCGCCGCCTGCATGCGCGCGCGCGCATCCCAGTACGGCCGCTGTGCCTGTTCCGGACGATGCGCGGATGCGCCGGCAGCGACGGCCGCCGCGTCCAGGCGCAACACCCGGCCCGGCATCAGCTTGTAGCAGCGCTGGTGGATGCTGTGCGGCGCCGGGATGTAATCCAGCCGCAGCAGCAAGGTGAGCGCATCGCGGTCGATGTCGTTGTCGAACGCCGGGTGCTGCCAGAGCGCCTTCAGTTCCGAACCGAACACCAGCGTGTCGCCGGCCCAGCCGTAATACAGCGGCTTCTTGCCGACGCGGTCGCGGGCCAGCCACAGGCAGCGCTCCTGGCGGTCCCACAGCGCGATGGCGAACATGCCGTTGCAGCGCTGCAGGGTGTCTTCCACGCCCCATTGCAGGATCGCCGCCAGCAGTACTTCGGTATCGGAATGGCCGCGGAAGGCATGCCCCAGCGGCTCCAGTTCCTCGCGCAGGGCGGCGAAGTTGTAGACCTCGCCGTTGTAGGCCATCACGTAGCGGCCGTCGGCCGAGGCCATCGGCTGGTGGCCCAGCGGGGACAGGTCGAGGATGCTCAGGCGGCGATGCGCCAGCGCGATGCCCGCCTCGGCATCGACCCAGCTGCCGCCATCATCGGGCCCGCGGTGGTGCAGCGCCTGGCCCATGGACAGGGCCTGCGCCTGCAGCGCCTCGGCCGACGCCAGCGGCGCCGGCAACAACATTCCCGCCAATCCACACATGCATCAGGGTTCCTGCGCCAGGTCGAGGGTGGCGCCAATCACCGCATTGTCGCTTGGAAGCCCGAACATTGCTGCCCCCGCCAGTGGCGTGTAGGTGTCGGCACCGCAGACCCGGCGCAACGGCAGATGGCCGAACCCGGCCTCGACCAGCGCGGTGACCACGCCCTCGCCCACCCCGCCGCTGTGGCGGCCTTCATCCAGCACCAGCACCCGCCGTGCGCTGGCGGCCTGGGCAGCGATGAAACCGGCGTCCAGCGGTACCAGCCAGCGCAGGTCGACCACCCGCACCTGCCAGCCCAGCTGCTGCTCGATCGCCCGCGATGCGCGCAATGCCATCGGCACGCCGTTGCCATAGGTATAGATCACCAGGTCGCCGGCCTCCGGCGCATAGACCCGGCCCTCCCCCGGCACCAGCGACTGGCCCTGTGCGGGGAAGTCGAACAGCCACTGGCCATCGCCGGCTTCGTGCAGGTCCTTGCTCATGTACAACGCGATCGGCTCCAGGAACACCGCCACGCGCCCATCCACCCGCGCCAGTGCGGCCAGCGTGCGCAGCATCATCACCGCATCGTCGCCACGCGACGGGCAGCCCACCACCAGCCCCGGGATGTCGCGCAACGCGGTGATCGAGTTGTCGTTGTGGAAGTGGCCACCGAAGCCCTTCTGGTACCCCAGCCCGGCCACCCGCACCAGCATCGGGTTGCGGTACTGGTCGTTGGAGAAGAACTGCAGCGAACACGCTTCGCCGCGCACCTGGTCGATGGCGTTGTGCAGATAGGCCAGGTACTGGATCTCCGGAATCGGCAGCATGCCCAGGTTGGCCAGGCCCTGAGCCATGCCCAGGATCATGGTCTCGTCCAGCAGGGTGTTGAACACCCGGCGTGGGCCGAAGCGGCGCAGCAGATCCTTGGTGACGGTGTAGACACCGCCCTTCTGTGCGACGTCCTCACCGAACAGCAGGCTCTGCGGATACTTCGCCAGCAGTTCCTGCAGGGCATGGTTGATCTGGATCGCGAGGTGGCGTGGCGCCTGCCGTTCGGGCAACGCCTCCGCACCGCCATACAGCGCTTCACGCGTTCCGGCGGGCACCTCGCGCCGTGCTTCGGCCTGCACCGCAGCCGGCGTATAGGGCGCAAGCGGCTCCATCACTTCCCGCAGCGACTGCAGCTTCGGCCGTCCTTCGGCATCGGCGGCGGCGGCCATGCAGCGCGCGCGCATCGTCTCGTAGGCCACCTCGATGGCGGCCGCATCCATCCAGCCCGATTCCATCGCGATCTGTGCCGAGCGCAGCAGCGGATCCTGCGCCTCGGCCGCGCACAGCTCGGGCAACGCGCGCCATTCCATCTCGAAGTCGGTGCCGGCGTGCCCCATCAGGCGCGTGGTGCGCAGATGCAGGAAGGTCGGCCGCCGCGTACGCCGGCAGTGCTCCACCGCCGCCTGCACCTGCGCATGGCCGGTGGCCAGGTCGAGGCCATCGGCGTAGAAATAGTCCAGCCCGGGCTGACCGCTGAAGCGTTCGGCGATCCAGCCTTCAGGCGTTTTCACCGAGATGCCCAGGCCATTGTCCTCGCAGACGAACAGGACCGGTGCCGGCAGCTTCTGGTAGGCCGACCACATCGCGGTGTTGAACGCGGTCTGCGCGGTGGCATGGTTGGCCGAGGCGTCGCCGAACGAGCACAGTACGATGCTGTCGGCCGGAATGGGCAGTTCGTGGCCCAGCCGCTTGCCGCTTTCGAGGGCCAGCGCGGTGCCCAGCGCTTTCGGAAGATGCGAGGCGATGGTCGAGGTCTGCGGCAGCACCCACAACGGTTTGCTGCCCCACACCTTGTGCCGCCCCCCGCTGGCCGGGTCATCGGCGCTGGCAGCAAAGGACAGCGCGGCATCGCGCAGCGGGTCGATCCCCGGCACCTGGCGTGAGCGCTCGGCCATGAAGGCACCGGAGCGATAGTGCAGGAATGCTGGATCCGTATGCCGGCAGGCCCGCGCCAGCAGCGCATTGCCTTCGTGGCCGGATGAACCGATGGTGTAGAAGACCTTGTTCTGCACGCGCAGCACGCGCGCCATCAGGTCCAGCTGGCGGCTGGCCAGCTGCGAATCGAACAGCTCGCCAAACGCGGCGGCGGTAAGCGTGCTGCCCGGCAGGATCGGCGCATCCGGCGCCGGGCGCGGGCGCGGGATGCCGCGCCAGCCACGCACCGCGTCGAGGAAATTGGCGTCGCACACGTCGGCGCGGTTGAGCACGCGCATGCGTGCGGGAATCGGATCTGGAACCACAGCGAACATCGAACACCCTCCGTGTCGTTGTTGCATTCCGCCCGGCGTTGGCCAGGCGCTACCCTGTGGGGATCACCTTGGTGAGAGTCATGCGGCCTCGAAGCGGGCGCGCACCTCGGCGGTCACCGCCGGCATCGGCAGGAAGCGCGGCTGCCCGCGCACGCGCTGCAACCAGGCGCGAACTTCCGGGAACGGCTGCAGGCTGATTCCACCCTCGCCTGCGACGTCGGTATAGGCGAACAGCGCGATGTCGGCGATGCCGTACCCACTGCCGGTGAACCATTGCGCATCACGCAGGTGCTGCTCCATCACCGCCAGTGCAGTGGCGGCGCGCTCGTGCAGGCGTGGCAGTTCGGCGCGGCGCGGCGACCCAGGCGGGGTCCAGCCGCGGATGAAGCGCGCGACCGCTACGCACGGCTCGTGCGTGTACTGCTCGAAGAACATCCAGCTCAGTGCCTGCGCGCGCTCCCAGCCATCGTTGGGCAGGTAGGGCGTGCCTTCGGCCAGCCAGAAAAGGATCGCATTGGACTCGGTCAGCACGCGGCCATCGTCGCGGACGATCAACGGCACCTTGGCATTGGGATTGAGCGCGAGGAACTCGGGGGTGTGGGTCTGGCCGTGGGCACTGTCCACTTCCACCCAGCGGTAGCGGCTGCCGAGCTGCTCCAGCAGCAGGCGGACCTTGTGGCAGTTGCCTGACACCGACATGCCGTGCACCGTCAACGGGACGCGCTCTTCCACCATTGCCTGCTCCCTCGGATCCGGCCGGCGGCCGGCTGCGTGCAGTCTGGCAAGCACGCCACTGAATGCCAAGCGCGGGTGCAGCATGACTACACGGTAGTGCCGGCCGCTGGCCGGCAACCTCGATGCAGCTGGTAGTGCCGGCCGCTGGCCGGCATCCTCGATGCAGCTGGATCCAAGCGATTGCCGGCCAGCGGCCGGCACTACCAAGCCACGCTCAGCGCGCGCGTTGCCGCCACTGTTCGCGCGACTGGCCCCAGATCTGCATGGGCTTGCCGTTGTATGGCGCCGGCAACTCCCCCATGCGCAGCAGGGTGCTGCCGAGCTTGCGTGCCACGGCCCGCGAGTTGTCGTTGTCCTCGGCGATGGTATGGATCACCTCAGCCCAGCCCAGCGTATCGAACGCCCAGTCGATCGCCGCGACCGCCGCCTCCGGCGCATAGCCCCGGCCCCAGCTGGCATGGCGGATGCCCCAACCAACCTCGGTACCCGGCCAGTCCTGCGGCTGCCACGGTCCCATCCGCCCGATCCAGTCGCCGCTGGATTTCTCGATCACGCTGAACATCGAGAAGCCGAACAGCTGCCAGGCGCCGGCCAGGCTGCAGAAACCGCGCCAGGCCACCGAGGGTGGCTGCACGCCGCCCAGGGTACGCATCGTGGCCTCGTCGGCGCAGAACGCCAGGTACGGCTCGTAGTCCTCGCGAAGCAGCGGGCGCAGGATCAGCCGCTCGGTTTCGATGCGCAGGTCGAAGATGCTCATGCCGGCTCCATGTCGAAGGGAGCACCCATGATGGAGGATGGCTTCCCTGCGCGGATGAATATCGCCGGTCGCAATGAAACGGGCCGGCATGAGCCGGCCCGTCAGGTACTGCATGCTGCGCCGGGATTACTGGCGCGTGGCTGCGGCAGTGGCACCGGCGGCAGCGGTCTGCGTGACCAGCTGGCCATCGACCACCGGCAGGCGATCGCTGGCCGGCTTGTTGTCCATGCGCACGGTCTTCTCCGCGCCGTCATAGCGGTAGGTCACGTTGTAACCCTTCACCACGTCGTTGGTACCCATGGCAATGCGGTTGCCCGGCTTGCTGGCCATGCGCATGGTGCCGGTGGTGCCATCCTCATTGCGGTAGGTCACGTTGTAGCCGGTGACGCGGCTCGACTCGGAGGTGGCGGTCTCGGTGTGGCACTGGCGCTCGGTGCGGTTGACCACACGGCCACCCACATGGCGCTTGTCGATCTGGTTGCCGATGAAGCCGCCGGCCACGGCACCGGCGGCGGTCGCGGCCTTCTTGCCGTTGCCGCCACCGACCTGGTTGCCGAGCAGGCCACCGACCACAGCGCCGACCACGGTGCCGCCGACGTTGCCATCGCGTTCCGGCAGGCGTTCCTGCACCGTCACGTCCTGGCAGACTTCACGAGGAGTCTGGGTCGTGGACGTTTCGCGCACCGCATCGGTGCCGATCACGGTGGCGTAGGCCTTCTGCTTCTCGGTGATCGGGTCAACCTTCAGCACATCGGCATATTCAAGCCCGCGCGGCGCGGACGGGTCCAGCTTGTCACCACGTGCGCCGTCGTCAGAAGCGTTACCTTCAACGAGGCGCGATTCACCATTGGGGGTTCCGGCGCTGATGGAATCGGGCGACTTGTCACCACTCTTCATGAAGGCGGCGGTGGCGATGCCACCGACCAGCAGCGCGCCCGCTGCGACCAGGACAGTTGTAGTTGTGCTTTTCATGACCTGCTCCTTGCGGACCATCCGCAACGTTCTCGGGGCAGATTGCAGCATGCGCTGCCTGAACGGAATCTCCACATTTCCTGCTCATTCCGATAACCCATTCAGCATCGGGAAATGCTGGGCCCGTGGTAGCGTTTGCATATTCCCCACGAGGCTTCCCGCCATGGCCAACCCGATGCTGCTGCCGGTACTGCAATGGGCCCGCCGGCTGCGCTACCCCACCCTGTTCAAGCTCACCGCCGGCCTGTTCGTGCTGACCTTGTTCATCCCGGACCCGATCCCGTTCGTCGATGAGCTGGTGCTGGGCTTCGGCACGCTGCTGCTGGCCAACTGGAAGAGCCGCAACGCCGCAACACCTCCGCCGCTGGAACAGCGTTGAGCATCCTGGTTGACAGCCACTGCCATCTGGATGCCAGCGGGTTCGACCGTGACCGCGCTGCGGTGATCGAGCGTGCGCAGGCCGCGGGGGTGCGCCAGCAGGTGGTACCGGCGGTGACCGCGGCCAGCTGGCCGAAGCTGCGTGAGGTCTGCCAGCAGGCGCCGGGGCTGTACCCGGCCTACGGCCTGCATCCGATGTTCCTGGCCGATCACCAGCCCGGGCACCTGCCACTGATGCGCGAGTGGATCGAGCGCGAACGCCCCTGTGCGATCGGCGAATGCGGCCTGGACTTCTTTGTCGAAGGGCTGGACGCCGACGCCCAGCAGGCGTATTTCATCGGCCAGCTGGAACTGGCCCGCGAATTCGAGTTGCCGGTGATCGTGCACGCGCGACGCGCGGTGGATGCGGTGATCGCCGCCATCCGCCGCGTCGGCGGCCTGCGCGGCGTGGTGCACAGCTTTTCCGGCAGCCCGGAACAGGCCGCGCAACTGCACAGGCAGGGCTTCCTGCTCGGCCTCGGTGGCCCACTGACCTACGATCGCGCGCAACGGCTGCAGCGGCTGGTGCGCGAGATGCCGCTGGAACAGTTGCTGCTGGAAACCGACGCGCCCGACCAGCCCGACGCCGGCATCCGCGGCCAGCGCAACGAGCCAGCGCGGCTGGCGACCATTGCCCGGCACGTGGCCGCACTGCGCGGGATGGAGCTGGAAGCCGTGGCCCAGGCCACGACGGAGAATGCGCGGCGATTGTTCGCGCTGCCGGCAATGTAACGGGTAGGTGCCGGCCGCTGGCCGGCACGATCCATCACACCGCGCTGGCCTCGACCGCATCCACCTTCACCTTCTTCGGCTCCAGCAGCATCTCCAGCGCCTTGCCAACCGCCGCGAAGGCGAACGCGCCGGTGATGTGGGTTGCCGCGCCCAGGCCGGCACCACAGTCCAGCTTCAACGCCGCATCGGCGCCCAGGTTCGGACGGATGCCGCAGACGCTGCCATCGGCCTGCGGGTACTTCACATTCTCCAGCGAATACACCGCCGGTACGCCGAAATAGCGCTTGGCGTTCTTCGGGAAGTTGAATTCGCTGCGCAGCTTCTTGCGGATCAGCGCCAGCATGGCGTCGTGCTCGGTGCGAGAGAGATCGCGGATGCGCACCAGGGTCGGATCGGTACGGCCACCGGCGGCACCGACGGTCAGCAACGGCAGCTTGCGGCGGCGGCACCATGCGATCGTCTCGACCTTGACCCGGAAGCTGTCGCAGGCATCGATCACCAGATCGAACCCCCGGTCCAGCAGCTCGGCCATGTTGGACACGGTCAGGAATGCCTGCACCGCGTCGACCCCGATGTCCGGATTGATCGCACGGCAACGCTCGGCCATCGCCTCGGCCTTGTTGCGGCCGTAGTTGCCTTCCATCGCCGGCAGCTGCCGGTTGGTGTTGGACACGCAGATATCGTCGGCATCGATCAGGGTCAGGTGGCCGACGGCCGAACGGGCCAGCGCCTCCACCACCCACGAGCCGACGCCGCCCATGCCGACCACCGCCACGCGGCTGCCCTGCAGGCGCTCGAGTGCACCCACGCCGTACAGCCGTTCGATGCCGGCGAAGCGTTGTTTGACCTGTTCGTTCATCGGGCTATTTTAACGTGCAGGTGCTGGCGCCCGCAGTACGCCGGCGTCGAACCCACCGTTGCACGCCCGGAGTGCCCGCATGAATGCCAGCCCGCCCCGCCGCCTGTCCAGCGCCCATCGCTACCTGTTCGTGCTCTGCCTGGGCCTGCTGATCGGCCTGATCGCCACGGTAATGGTCGGCCGCGCCCTGCAGGCGCGTCGCGATCCGTTCCCGGGCAGCCTGATGCAGGTGATGCAGCGGCAGTCACAGCTGCTGCAGCAGGCCCAGCTGCAGAACCGCTGCAGCCTGGCTGACAGCGTGCCACGGCTGCAGGTGCTGCGCCTGCTGTCCAATGACCTGGACCAGGCGTTTCCCGGGCTGAAGGACAGTGCGCAGTTCCAGCAGCACGCCAGCCAGCTGCGCGGCAACCTCAACACGGCGCTGGCCTCACCCCCCGGCGACTGCAGGGCCCTCGCCCAGCTGGTGGAAACACTGCAGGCGGACTGCCGCGCCTGCCACCAGGATTTCCGCTGAGCCGCATTCATCCTGCAGCCGGGCAGCACGCACACGGTTGGCGCGTTGTTCACGTTCGAAAGGAGAGGATTCGTCCACCCTGCTGCACGACGCAGCACCACCCAACCCACCCGCCTTCACGGCCAGGAGACGCCCCATGAAGATCCAGCTCATCGCCGCCAGCGCCATCGCTACCCTCGCGCTGGCTGGCTGTGCCACCTCGCCCGGTTACAGCGGCGGTGGTTACAACAACGGCTACAACAACGGCGGCTACGGCAACAATGGCGGCTACAACCAGGGCCGTTGCGCTGACTGTGGCATCGTCACCCGCATCAACACCGTGCCCTCGGGCCGCACCGCGCCCAGCGCGACCGGCGCGATCCTCGGCGGCATCGTCGGCGCCGTGGCCGGCCATGAAATCTCCGACCACACCGGTGGCAGCCGTGGCAACAAGAACATCGCCGCCGCCGCAGGCGCGGTCGGTGGTGCCCTGGCCGGCAACCAGATCCAGAAGAACGTCACCAGCGATACCTATGACATCAGCGTGCGCATGGATGATGGCCGCACCATCGTGGTCAACCAGCGCGATCTCGGCGGCATCCGCGAGAACACCTACGTGCGCGTCGTCAATGGCAAGGTCATCCTGCGCTGACCTGCACCGGGCCAACGGCAAAGAAAAAGGCCCGCTTGCGCGGGCCTTTTTCATGCCGACGGGCGGCGGGTATTACACCGGCTGCACCTTGTCAGCCTGCAGGCCCTTCTGGCCCTGCACGACTTCGAAGCTCACAGTCTGGCCTTCCTTGAGGCTCTTGAAGCCCTGGGTCTCGATGGCGCGGAAGTGCACGAACACGTCCTCGCCATTCTGCCGGCTGATGAAGCCGAAGCCCTTCGCATCATTGAACCACTTTACGGTACCGGTCTCGCGCTCAGCCATCTCACTAACTCCCTTTGACTCTCTCTTGTTGTTGGAAACGCCCGGTGGGCGGCTGACAAGCAAGGGGGAAGCGAGGTGCATCGATGCAGCGGATCGGAAAGATCTTGCTTCATCAGGCCACGATCCACGGTGACCTTGCCAAGCTCAGCGACTGCAACTTAACCCGCCCAAAACGAAAAAGCAACTGGCAAAATCTTTCACTGTCAACCCCAAAACGGCCACCATACGGGACAGCATGGGACTCTCATTCATCTTATATCTGCTAGCGGTCATTTTTGTCCTGATCGGCATCGCCGGCATCATCCTGCCGGCCCTCCCGGGCATCCCGCTGGTGTTCATCGGGCTGCTGCTGGCGGCCTGGGCCGACGGCTTCGCCCACGTCGGCTGGCCCACCCTGGTCGCGCTGGGCGTGCTGACCCTGCTTTCACTGTTGGTGGACGTGCTCGCCACCGTAGTTGGCGCGCAGCGCGTCGGCGCCAGCCGCAAGGCCCTGTGGGGCACCTTCGTCGGCAGCATCGTCGGCCTGTTCTTCATGCCCATCGGCCTGTTTGCCGGACCGCTGCTCGGCGCCCTGCTCGGCGAGTACTGGCACACCCGCGAACTCGGCCGCTCGACCAAGGTGGGCCTGGCGACCTGGCTCGGCATCCTGCTCGGCCTGGCACTGAAACTGGCGGTGGTGATCGCGATGCTGGGCCTGTTCGCGTTCGCCTGGTTCTTCTGAGCCACCTAGCCTTCACGCCACGCGCACGCCGTGGCCGTGCATAAACGGTGGGGCTGGCCGCGATCCGGTGCAGCCGCCACACTGTGCGATTCCCGTATCCATCGAAGGGCCTGCTGCAATGACCCTCCCCACGCTGCTTCCCCGTCTGGCGCCGCTGGCGCTTGCCCTGGCCAGTGCACCGTTGGCTGCGCAGGAGTTCGCGCCCAGCGCCGACACCTCGCCGGCCGCCTGCGCGGCGATCACCACCGACGCGGCCCGCCTGGCCTGCTATGACCGCCTCTTCGGGCATACCCCGGAGGCCACCGCCGCCGCCGATGCCGCCGCCGAATCGGCTGCGCAGGCGCGCCGCGAGGAACGACAGACCGCGCGCGTGAGCCAGGGCGAGGAAAAGCTGCGCGAGCGGGTCAGCGACCTGTTCCGTCCGGCGGCACCGGACAGCGCGCTGGCCAATGCTGGCCGCGGTTCGCTGCTGGACAGCCGCTGGGAGCTGGCCGAGGACTCCAAGCTGGGGCCCTTCCAGCTGCGTGCCTACAAGCCGGTGTACCTGCTGCCGGCGTTCTGGACCAGCGACCGCAACACCACGCCGCATTCGCCGAACCCGGCCAACAGCGTGACGACCCCGCAGGTACTCGACAGTGCCGAGCTGAAGTTCCAGATCAGCTTCAAGACCAAGATCGCAGAGAACCTGTTCGGCGACAACGGCGACATCTGGGCTGGCTACACCCAGAGTTCGCGCTGGCAGGCCTACAACAGCGAGGATTCGCGCCCGTTCCGCGAAACCAACTACGAACCCGAAGTGATGATGGTGTTCCGCAACGGCTACTCGATCGGTGGCTGGCGCGGGCGCATGACCGGTATCAGCCTCAACCACCAGTCCAACGGACGGGCCGATCCGCTCTCGCGCAGCTGGAACCGGGTCATGCTCAACATCGGCCTGGATCGCGAGAACTGGGCGCTGGTGCTGCGCCCGTGGTACCGCATCCCGGAAAGCCGCAGCGAAGACAATAATCCGGACATCGAGGATTACATGGGCCGGGGTGACGCGACCCTGATCTGGAACCGCAACGGGCATGAGGTCGCGCTGATGGCGCGTCATTCGCTGCGCACCGGCAACCGCTCCCACGGTGCACTGCAGCTGGATTACGGCTTTCCGATCAGCAATCTGCTGCGTGGCCATGTGCAGATCTTCGACGGCTATGGCGAGAGCATGATCGACTACAACCACAAGGCCACCTATGTGGGCGTGGGCGTGTCGCTGCTGGAGTGGTTCTGATGGACGTGACGATCTGGCACAACCCGGCCTGCAGCAACTCGCGCGGCGCACTGAAGCTGATCCGCGATGCGGGCTTCGACCCGGTGGTGATCGAGTACCTGGGCACCCCACCCGACGCGGCCACGCTGCGCCAGGTGCTGGCCGAGTCGGCCCTGAGCGCGCGCGACCTGGTGCGCAGCAAGGAGACCCAGTTCGCCGAACTCGGGCTGGAAGATGCCGACGATGCCACCCTGCTGGCTGCGATGGCCGAACACCCGCGCCTGATCAACCGCCCCGTGGTGCGCACGCCCAAGGGCACACGGCTGTGCCGCCCGCCGGAAACGGTGCTGGAGATCCTGTAACGGAAAAGGGGACGGAGGGGATTAAGTCGTTTGTGCACAAACGACTTAATCCCCTCCGTCCCCTTTTCTGGTTACCGCCAGTCGGTGATGCCTTCGCGGCGGTAGGCCTCGGCGAACGCCGGGCGCGCCTTCATCGAGGTGGCATGTGCCTTGAGCGACGGCCAGGTGTCACTGGGCCTGGGCATGTTGCGCGACCAGCGCATCAGCATCACCAGCATGTAGTCGACCACGCAGGGCGTGGCGCCCAGCAGGTAGGGCCCATGCGCCAGCAGGTGCGTGGCCACATGCTGCCAGGCCGCTTCCAGGCGCTGTCGCGCCATCTCGCGACTGGCCTCCACGTTTGCCTCGCCCGCCACCTCGTGCGGATAGAACCAGGCGCGATAGGCCGGCTGCAACGTATTGGCACACCAGAACATCCAGCGGTAGGCATCGGCGCGCTGCGGCGTGCCCAGTGCCGGCAACAAACCGGCGTCCGGATGGCGGTCGGCCAGGTACAGGGCGATCGCCGCCGCTTCAGTCAGTACCAGGCCATCGATCAGCAGCGTCGGCACCACGCCGGCCGGATTCAGTGCCAGGTACTCCGCCGACTTGTGCTCGCGCGCGTCGAAATCCAGCAGCACCAACTCGTGCTCGATGCCGAGCTCGATCAGCAGCCAGTGCACCACCAGCGCGGCGGTGCTTGTCGAACCATACAGCGTGGTGCTCATGCGGCGGATCCTGTGCAGGTGGGCCGGCCGATTATGCGCCCGTGCGGGAGCCGTCGCTCAGCCGCAGCTGCTCATGCAGGTATCGCGGCGCTCGCCACAGGACATCATCGGCGCGCGCAGCGTGCAGTCATGCGTCTTCAGTTCGCAGGCACGGCGCAGGTCCGGGTTGTCCACGTCCTTGCAGCGCTTGTCCGGCGCCGGCACCATCCGCTGCTCGCAATTGCTCTGGCGGCTGCCGAGAGAGTCATTCTGCGCCATGCAGCTGCGGTAGCTGGCCTGGCACTGCATGCGGCATTGCGCCGATGCAGGGAAATCCGCGCCTTCGTACGACGCCGGGGTGCTGCAGCCGGCCAGGGCCAGCAGCACGCCGGCCACGATGAAGCGATGCAGGGCCATGGACACGTCCTGTGCGAGGGTGTGCCAACCGTAGCAGAGCCAGGGCTACAGGCGCGTTAATCCTGCCTCCAGATACAGCAACGGCGCCACACGGGCGCCGTTGTCTGGACCGAAGCGTGCGGGAATTACTCCACCACCACCGGAATCTTGCCGATGCGGGCCTGCCACTCGCGCGGGCCGGTCTTGTGCACCGATTCGCCGGCGGAGTCGACGGCCACGGTCACTGGCATGTCCTGCACGGTGAACTCGTAGATCGCCTCCATGCCCAGGTCAGCGAAACCGACCACCTTGGCCGCCTTGATCGCCTTGGACACCAGGTAGGCCGAGCCACCGACGGCCATCAGGTAGGCCGACTTGTGCTTCTTGATCGCCTCGATCGCGGCCGGGCCGCGCTCGGCCTTGCCGACCATGCCCAGCAGGCCGGTCTGTGCCAGCACCTGCTCGGTGAACTTGTCCATGCGGGTCGCCGTGGTCGGGCCGGCCGGGCCCACCACTTCGTCACGCACCGGATCGACCGGGCCGACGTAGTAGATGAAGCGGCCCTTCAGATCGACCGGCAGCTGCTCGCCCTTGTTGAGCATGTCGACCATGCGCTTGTGCGCGGCGTCGCGGCCGGTGAGCAGCTTGCCGTTGAGCAGCAGGGTCTGGCCCGGCTTCCAGCTGGCCACGTCTTCCGGGGTGATCGTATCCAGGTCCACCCGGGTGCCCTTGGATGCGTCGTAGGTCAGCTTCGGCCAGTCTTCCAGCGACGGCGGGTCCAGCATCACCGGGCCGCTGCCATCCAGGGTGAAGTGCGCATGGCGGGTTGCCGCGCAGTTCGGGATCATCGCCACCGGCAGGTTGGCCGCGTGGGTCGGGTAGTCGTTGATCTTGATGTCGAGCACGGTGGTCAGGCCACCCAGGCCCTGCGCACCGATGCCCAGCGCGTTGACCTTCTCGTACAGCTCCAGGCGCAGCTCCTCGATGCGGTTGGACGCACCACGGGCCTGCAGCTCGGTGATGTCGATCGGCTCCATCAGCGCTTCCTTGGCCAGCAGCATCGCCTTCTCGGCGGTGCCACCGATGCCGATGCCCAGCATGCCCGGCGGGCACCAGCCGGCGCCCATGGTCGGCACGGTCTTCAGCACCCAGTCGACAATCGAGTCGGACGGATTGAGCATGGCGAACTTGGTCTTCGCTTCCGAACCACCGCCCTTGGCGGCGACGATCACGTCGACTTTGTTGCCCGGCACCACCTTGACGTTGACCACGCCCGGGGTGTTGTCCCTGGTGTTGATGCGCTTGCCTGCCGGATCGGCCAGCACCGAGGCGCGCAGCTTGTTGTCCGGGTGCATGTAGGCGCGGCGCACGCCTTCATTGGCCATGTCTTCCACGCCCATGGTGGCGTCATCCCAACGCACGTCCATGCCGATTTCCAGGAACACGGTGACGATGCCGGTGTCCTGGCAGATCGGGCGGTGGCCCTCGGCGCACATGCGCGAATTGATCAGGATCTGCGCCATCGCTTCCTTCGCGGCCGGCGACTCCTCGCGCTCGTAGGCGGCGGCAAGGTTCTTGATGTAGTCGACCGGGTGGTAGTACGAGATGTACTGCAGCGCGTCGGCGATGGACTGGATGAGGTCTTCCTGCTTGATCGATGTCACGTCTTGCTCGCTTGCTCGAGGCTGGCGGGGGTAATCCACCCATTTTACCCCCTCCCCCGGCCCCGGGGTGGTAGTGCCGGCCGCTGGCCGGCAAGATTCCCCCGACGCTCTGTCACGCCACGCGCCACTGCGGCGTCCTTGCCCACATGAACGCCGAAACCGCTTTCCAGACCCACCGCCCGCGCCTGATGGCGCTGGCCTACCGCCTGCTCGGCAGCCGCACCGACGCCGAAGACGTGGTTCAGGACGCCTGGCTGCGCTGGTCCGGCGCCGATCCTGCGGCCGTCCGCGATGCCGAGGCCTGGCTGGTCACCACCACCACCCGGCTCGGCCTGGACCGGCTGCGTGCGGCCAAGCGCGAGCGCGTCCACTACGTCGGCCCATGGCTGGCCGAACCGCTGGCGGTCACCCTGGAGCCGGACCCGGCGCCCGGTCCGGCCCAGCTGCATGCGCTGGCCGACGACGTCTCGGTCGCTTTCCTGACCCTGCTCGAACAGCTCGGCCCGGAGGAACGCGCCGCCTTCCTGCTGAAGGAGGCGTTCGACCACGACTACCGTGAGATCGCCGAGTTGATCGGCCACAGCGAGGCCAACTGCCGGCAGCTGGTGCACCGTGCCCGGCAACGCCTGCAGGCCGGACGACCGCGCTTCAATGCCGATGCCAGCCAGCACCGGCAGCTGCTGGCGCGCTTCATGGAGGCCTCGCAGCGCGGCGACAGCGACGCGATCCAGGCCCTGCTGCACGCCAACGCGGTGCTGGTTTCCGACGGCGGTGGCGTGGTCACTGCGGCGGTGCGGCCGCTGCTGGGCGCCGAACGCATCGGCCGCCTGTTCTGGGCCATCGCCCGCCGCGGCGCGGTGCATCCCGCCCAGCTGGGCTACGTCAACGGCGAGCCGGCGATCCTGCGCTTCCAGGGTGAGCGCCTCCATTCGGTCACCACCATCGAGGTGGTCGATGGCCGCATCGCCAACGTGTACAGCGTGTTGAATCCGGAAAAGCTGCCGGGTGTTGTCACGCGCGATGACGGTACGGCGTCCTGGTAGTGAAAGGCGGCCACCGTGGCCGCCGTGGAGCCGAAAATGTCCGACCACGCCTCTCCCCGCGTCCCCTACACCCGCCTGGCCGCCGAGGCCTTCAAGGGCCTGCTGGCCACCAGCCAAGCCGTGCATGACAGCTCGATCGATCCGACCCTGATGGAACTGGTGTTCCTGCGCGTGTCGCAGCTCAACGGCTGCGGCTACTGCATGGACATGCACGGCACCGCGCTGCGCAAGGGCGGCATCGAGCCGCGCAAGCTGGACACCCTGCCCGCCTGGCACGAAAGCCGCTTCTTCGATGCACGCGAGCGCGCGGCACTGGGCTGGGCCGAGGCGCTGACCCGGCTGACCGACGGCGCGCCGTCGCAGGCCGCGTTCGATGCCCTGGCACCGCACTTCGATGAGAAGGGCATCAGTGACCTGAGCATAGGCATCGCGGTGATCAATGCCTGGAACCGCCTCGGTGCGGGGTTGCTGCCGCCGCTGCCGGCCTGACCCACCCCGCCTTCGACAGTTCATCGGTGCTGCTGGTAGGTGTCGACCTTGGTCGGCACGGTAGATCCACGCTACGCGTGGATACGGGAGGGTCGGATCCCTTCGCTTCGCGAAGGGCTCTGACCCGCTGTGGTCGCTGGGGTCAGAGCCCTTTGCCGCGCAAAGGGATCTGACCCCGGTGCCGGCAACACAGCTGCACTGACTCCCCCTGCACGTATCACGCGCGCACAATACGCGCATGCCTGCCATCCCCACCGCTGGCGCTGCCGCCGCGAAGAAACCCAGCCTGCGCCAGCGCTTCAAGGCGATGCGCAACCTGCCGCCGTTCCTGCGCATGGTCTGGCAGACCAGCCCCGCGCTCACCCTGGCCAGCCTGGGGCTGCGCCTGATCCGTGCGCTGCTGCCGGTGGCGATGCTGTACGTCGGCAAGCTGATCATCGACAGCGCCCTGCACCTGAGCCAGCACGACGCCGGTTTCCCGCCGCTGGGCGAGGCGCTGTCCAGCGGCATGCTCAATCCGCTGCTGGGCCTGCTGGCGCTGGAATTCGGCCTGGCCATCGCCTCGGACCTGCTCGGCCGGCTGGTCAGCTATGCCGACGCGCTGCTGTCGGAACTGTTCGCCAACGTCACCAGCATCCGGCTGATGGAACACGCGGCGACGCTGGATCTGGAGGACTTCGAGGACCCGGACCTGCAGGACAAGCTGGACCGCGCGAGGCGCCAGACCATGGGCCGGATGAACCTGATGAGCCAGCTGTTCGGCCAGGTGCAGGACGCGATCACCGTGGCCAGCCTCGCCGTCGGCCTGCTGGTCTACGCGCCGTGGCTGATCCTGCTGCTTGCGCTGGCACTGGTGCCGGCCTTCATCGGCGAATCGCACTTCAACGCGGCCGGTTACAGCCTCAACTTCCAATGGACGCCCGAGCGCCGCCAGCTCGACTACCTGCGCCAGCTCGGTGCCAGCGTGGAAACGGCCAAGGAAGTGAAGATCTACAACCTGCACCGCTTCCTGGTCGAGCGCTATCGGCGCCTGTCGGTGGCGCTGTTCCAGGCCAACCGTGCCCTGGCACGGCGCCGGGCGTTCTGGGGCGCGCTGCTGGCTGCGCTGGGTACGCTGGGCTACTACACCGCCTACGCCTACATCGCCTGGCGCACGGTGCGCGGCGATTTCTCGATCGGCGACCTGACCTTCCTTGCCGGCAGCTTCCTGCGCCTGCGCCAGCTGCTGGAAGGCCTGCTGATCGGCTTCTCGCAGGTGGCCAGCCAGGCGCTGTACCTGGACGACCTGTTCTCGTTCTTCCAGATCGAGCCGGAAATCCACTCGCGCGAAGGCGCCATACGCGTGCCGCAGCCGATCCGCCAGGGCTTCGTGTTCGAGAACGTCGGCTTCCGCTATCCCGATGCCGAACAGTGGGCGGTGCGCCACCTCGATTTCCAGCTGCAGGCCGGCGAAGTGCTGGCCCTGGTCGGCGAGAACGGCGCCGGCAAGACCACCCTGGTGAAGCTGCTGGCACGCCTGTACGAACCGGACGAGGGCCGCATCCTGCTCGATGGCCGCGACCTGCGCGACTACGACCTGGACGACCTGCGCGCCAACCTCGGGGTGATCTTCCAGGACTTCGTGCGCTACAACCTCAGCGCCGGCGAGAACATCGGCGTCGGCCAGGTCGAGGCCATGGACGACCGGGCGCGCATCGCCGACGCCGCGCGCCGCGGCATGGCCGAGGAAGTGATCGAGGAGCTGCCCGGTGGCTACGACCAGCTGATCGGCCGCCGTTTCAAGCAGGGCGTGGACCTGTCCGGTGGCCAGTGGCAGAAGATCGCCATTGCCCGCGCATGGATGCGCAATGCGCAGGTGATGATCCTGGATGAGCCAACGGCAGCACTGGATGCGCGCAGTGAGTTCGAGGTGTTCCAGCGGTTCAGGGAACTGGCGGATAATCGCACCGCCGTATTGATTTCCCACCGTTTTTCCTCGGTCCGCATGGCCGATCGCATCCTGGTGCTGGCCGATGGCCGGATCGAGGCCAGTGGCACCCACGCCCAGCTGATGGCACAGGGCGGCCGCTATGCCGAGCTGTTCGAGCTGCAGGCGGCGGGTTACCGCTGAGAACGCCTCTCGTTCCGCCCAATGAGAACCCGTCTCATTTGAGATAGAATTCCCCCGACGACTTTTGATAGATACGCCCATGTCCTCCGCTTTTGGCGCCGAAACGGTGCTTGAGGTCCGTCACTGGACCGACGCCTACTTCAGTTTCACCACCACCCGCGACAGCGGCTTCCGCTTCGAGAACGGCCAGTTCGTGATGATCGGCCTGGAAACCGAGGCACGGCCGCTGCTGCGTGCGTACTCCATCGCCAGCGCCAACTGGGAAGAGCATCTGGAGTTCTTCAGCATCAAGGTGCAGGACGGCCCGCTGACCTCGCGCCTGCAGCACATCAAGCCGGGCGACAAGGTGCTGGTCGGCAAGAAGCCCACCGGCACCCTGCTGATCAGCGACCTGCACCCGGGCAAGAACCTGTACCTGCTGGGCACGGGTACCGGCATGGCGCCGTGGCTGTCGGTCATCAAGGACCCGGAGACCTACGAGCGCTTCGAGAAGGTGATCCTCTGCCACGGCGTGCGCTACGAAAAGGATCTGGCCTACCGCGATTACTTCGAGAGGGAGCTGCGTGAACACGAGTTCCTGGGCGAGATGATCGGCGACAAGTTGCTGTACTACCCGGCCGTCACCCGCGAGCCGTTCGCCAACCAGGGCCGCCTGACCTCGCTGATGGAAAGCGGCCAGATGCAGCGCACCCTCGGCCTGCCGGAGCTGAGCCCGGAAAACGACCGCGCGATGATCTGCGGCAGCCCGCAGATGCTGGCCGACCTGCGTGCTGTGCTCGATGCCCGCGGTTTCCAGGTTTCGCCGCGCATCGGCCAGCCGGGCCACTACGTGTTCGAGCGCGCGTTCGTCGAGAAATGATGCTGCAACGGTAGTGCCGGCCGCTGGCCGGCTCTTCCTGGCCCACGGGATTGCCGGCCAGCGGCCGGCACGACCTCACAGCAGCGCTTCGATCTCGCCGCGCAGCTGCTCCGGCCGGGTGGTGGGCGCATGCCGCGACACCACCCGCCCCTGGCGATCGACCAGG
Organism: Stenotrophomonas maltophilia D457; assembly: GCF_000284595.1. GTDB lineage: Bacteria > Pseudomonadota > Gammaproteobacteria > Xanthomonadales > Xanthomonadaceae > Stenotrophomonas > Stenotrophomonas muris. The sequence continues at coordinate 3,121,389 of NC_017671.1, forward strand.
AACTTGCTGAAATTCCACTTGATGCGGGCACTGCCGAGCACGCCGCGCTTCTCGCGCGCGAGCCACCTCCAGAGCGGGTCGGCCCCCTCGCCGTTGACCTCGATCTTTTCCGACAGCGGGAAGCTGACCGGATAGTCCAGCGAACAGAACTGGCGGATCTGCGCGGCATCACCGGGCTCCTGCGCGCCAAACTGGTTGCACGGGAAGCCGATCACCACCAGGCCGCGCTCGCGGTAGTCCTGCCACAGCTGCTCCAGCCCGGTGTACTGCGGGGTGAAGCCACAGCGGCTGGCGACGTTCACCAGCAGCAACGGGTGGCCCTGGTACCGGGCCAGCGCCTGCGGCTGGCCGTCGAGGTCGCGGAAGCTGAAATCGTAGGCAGTGGTCATGGCAGCGGGCCGTGGGCGGTGAACGCATGGTACCCGCGCCCGGCCCCGGCAACATGCCTTTTGACACAAGTGCAGTCGCCGCCGGCCGGGTTACCCTCGGGCCCTTGTTTGCCTTACCGGAGCTTCTACCTTGACCACTCGACTTGCCCTTGCCGTGGCCATGTCCCTCGGCCTTGCCCTGCCCGCCTTCTCGGCCGGCGCCGCCACCCCGGCTGCCAGCACCAATGCCCAGCAGGCCAACCCGTTCTTCGCCGAAAGCCCGCTGCCGCTGCACTTCCCGCAGTTCGACAAGATCAAGGACAGCGACTTCGCCCCGGCCTTCGACGCCGGCATGGCGCAGCAGCTGAAGGAAGTGGAGGCGATCGCCAACAACAAGGCCAAGCCGACCTTCGACAACACCATCATCGCGCTGGAAAAGAGCGGTGACATCCTCGACCGTGCGACCACCGTGTTCTTCAGCCTGGTCGGCGCCGATACCAACGACACCCGCAAGAAGCTGCAGGCCGACTACTCGGCGAAGTTTGCCGCGCACAGCGATGCGATCGCGCTGAACGGCAAGCTGTTCGCCCGCATCCAGGCGCTGTACGACACCCGCAGCCAGCTGGGCCTGGACGCCGAAGGCGTGCGCCTGGTCGAGAAGTACTACGACAATTACGTGCGCGCCGGCGCCAAGCTGTCCGAGGCCGACAAGGCCACGCTGAAGGACATGAATGCCGAACTGGCCAATCTGGGCACCAAGTTCAGCCAGAACGTGCAGTCGGAAGTGAACGCTTCGGCAATCACTGTCGACGACGTCAAGGAGCTGGCTGGCCTGTCCAAGGAGCAGATCGCCGCCGCCGCCGAAGCCGCCAAGGCGCGTGGCCTGGAAGGCAAGTACGTGATCACCCTGCTCAACACCACCGGCCAGCCGCCGCTGACCAACCTGGCCAACCGCGCCCTGCGCCAGAAGATCTACGAAGCCTCGACCACCCGCGGCAGCCGCGGCGGTGAGTTCGACAACACCGCGCTGGTCTCGCGCATCATGCAGCTGCGTGCCGACAAGGCCAAGCTGATGGGCTTCCCGAACTTCGCCGCCTACAACCTGACCAACCAGACCGCCAAGACCCCCGAAGCGGTCAACGCGATGCTCGGCAAGCTGGCTCCGGCCGCGGTGGCCAATGCCAAGCGCGAAGCCGCCGACCTGCAGGCGATGATCGACAAGGAGCAGAAGGCCGCGCGCAAGCCGACCTTCCAGCTGGAACCGTGGGACTGGGCCTTCTACAGCGAGAAGGTGCGCCAGGCCAAGTACAACTTCGACGAGTCGCAGCTGAAGCCATACTTCGAACTGAAGAACGTGCTGGAGAACGGCGTCTTCTACGCCGCCGGCCAGGAATTCGGCCTGACCTTCAAGCAGCGCACCGACCTGCCGGTCTACCACGATGACGTCACCGTCTACGACGTGTTCGACGCCGATGGCAGCCAGCTGGCGATCTTCATCTTCGATCCGTATGCACGCGCCTCCAAGCGTGGCGGTGCGTGGATGAACTCCTACGTCTCGCAGTCCAAGCTGACCGGCTTCAAGCCGGTGGTCGCCAATCACCTGAACATCCCGAAGCCGCCGGCCGGCCAGCCGACCCTGCTGACCTGGGATGAGGTGAACACCACCTTCCACGAGTTCGGCCACGCCCTGCACGGCATGTTCTCCAACGTGAAGTACCCCTACTTCTCGGGCACCTCGGTGCCGCGCGACTTCGTCGAGTTCCCCTCGCAGGTCAACGAGATGTGGGCCGACAACCCGGTCATCCTGAAGAACTACGCCAAGCACTACCAGAATGGTTCGGCGATGCCGCAGGCCCTGCTGGACAAGGTGATTGCCGCATCGAAGTTCAACCAGGGCTTTGCCACCACCGAATACCTGGGGGCGGCGATGCTGGACCAGAACTGGCACCAGATCGGCCCGGACCAGGTGCCGGCGGCCAAGGACGTGATGGCCTTCGAGCGCGCCGCGCTGGAGAAGGACGGCATCTACTACGCGCCGGTTCCGCCGCGCTACAAGACCCCGTACTTCAGCCACATCATGGGCGGCTACTCGGCCGGCTACTACGCCTACATCTGGTCGGAAGTGCTCGATGCCAACACCCAGAAGTGGTTCAAGGACAACGGCGGCCTGAGCCGCAAGAACGGCGACCACTTCCGCGCCACCCTGCTGTCCAAGGGCGGCAGCGTCGACGCGATGCAGCTGTTCCGCGATTTCGCCGGCCACGAGCCGCAGATCGAACCGCTGCTGGAAAAGCGTGGCCTGACCGGCGCCGGCAACTGATCGCCAGCGCAGTCGCCTGAAACGAAAACCGCCCGGGAGACCGGGCGGTTTTTTGTTGTGGTCGGGGTCAGAGCCCTCTTCTGCGAAAAGGGATCTGACCCCGGGGTCGGATCCCTTTCCGACGGAAAGGGCTCCGACCCCAGCCACGCCATCATCGCGGCGCCACGTACCCACCCGGCACGCCTTCCGGCGACAGCACCAGCTGCCACAGCTGCGCGTGCCGGCAGCGGAAGGTGGCCATCGACCCGGCCAGGTAGAAGCGCCACATGCGGCGGAAGTGCTCGTCATAGCGCGCATCCAGCCGTGGCCACGCCGCCTCTACGTTGCGCCGCCAGGCCTGCAGGGTCAGGTCGTAGTCGGTGCCGAAGTTGTGCCAGTCTTCCAGTACGAAGCGGCCTTCGAACGCCTTGGTGATCTGCACCGCCGACGGCAGCATCGAGTTGGGGAAGATGTAGCGTGCAATCCATGGATCGGTGCGATGCCGTGAGACGTTGGTGCCGATGGTATGCAACAGCAGCAGGCCACGTGGCGACAGGCAGCGCTTGGCCACTTCGAAGAAACCGGCGTAGTTCTTGTCACCGACGTGCTCGAACATGCCGATCGAGAAGATCGCATCGAACGGTTCGTCCAGTTCACGGTAATCCTGCAGGCGGATCTCGATCGGCAGGCCAGCGCACAACTGCCGCGCGAACTCGGCCTGCTCCTGCGATATGGTCACGCCGACGCCGCTGACACCGTAGCGCTCGGCGGCGAACTTCAGGGCTTCGCCCCAACCGCAGCCAATGTCCAGCACGCGCTGGCCCGGGCGCAGGCCCAGCTTGCGGCAGACAAGGTCGAGCTTGGCCTCCTGTGCGGCGTCGAGGTCGTCGGCGTCGCGCCAATAGCCACAGCTGTAGACCAGGCGCTGGCCGAGCATGGCCTGGTAGAGATCATTGCCGAGGTCGTAATGGCGGCGACCGACTTCGTAACTGCCCTGCCCCGCCTGCAGGTTGAACAGGCGCGCCTTCAGCGCGTCTGCCACTTCGCGCCAGCCGTGCACCCGTTCATCCAGGTGCGCCTGCATCAGGTGGACGAGGAATTCATCCAGGACATTGGCATCCCACCACCCCTCCATGTAGCTCTCGCCCAGGCCGAGCGAGCCGTGGCCCATGACCCGCGCGAAAAAGCGCGGGTCATGCACCTGGATGTCCTGTGGCTGGGTGCCGCCGATGCGGACCCCGGCTTCGTGGAGCAGGCCGGCGACCCGCTCCTGCAACCCTGTATCCACGCCACCTCCTCGACTGCGGTCAACCGCGTGCGAACAGCTCCACGTAGTCCTTGGCCACGTGCGGCAACAGCACCGCTGCCGGTACATCGGCGGTCTGGGTGCCGTCCGAGTATGGACCGACCTGGTACGGCGGGAAAACAAAGCGCAGCGCGGTGATCTGCCCCTTGTCGTCGGTCAGTGGCTGGAACTGGCTGAAATTGTCGGCCTGCGGGCCGGTTCCGTCGGCGATCATGCGCGATGCGTTGCGCAGCGATTCCTGCAGCTGGGCCGGGTCCATGTCCTCGCCACTGAGGCGGGTGGCCACGCGTTCGCGCAACTGGTCGGCGACGAAATCGCTGATCGCCTTCCAGCCCTTGGCATCGGCCACAAGCTTTTCGGCGCTGAGCATCTGCTGCTGCTGCGGCAGCCACACGAACCGCGCCACCAGCGGTTCGCCGTGGGCGCCACCCGTGTAGCGGCTGCCGTCGGCACTGACCACCACCAGCTGCGGGGTTTCAAGCAGCTTCTCGAAGCTCAGCGACAGCTCGTAGGGCATGGTCGGCTTGTCGTTGCCCAGCCCGTCCAGCGCCTGCTGCAGGTCGCTGCGCGCACTCGTGGCATAGCTCTGCAGCGCGCGGGCCAGGCCCGGATAACGGTCGATACCGGCCGGGTAGCTGATGCCCACCACTTCGCGCTCGTTGTTCTCGATCACGTCGCGCAGATCCAGCGGCGCTTCCGTGGCCGGCGTTTCGCCCGCGGCCGTCGCCTCGGCGGCGGGCGCCGCGTCGGTCGCCGGTGCCGGCTCGCTTTCACGCTGGCAACCGGCCAGCAACAGCACGCCCACCACGCCGGCCAACACGCTGCCGCGCAGTGGCCGGTTGTTTCCAATCTTCATCGGGATCCCCTGTTCATGTTTGTACATCATCGCCTGCCATGGCTGAAGCGTGACCCGCTGGCGTTCAGCCAACGAGCAGGTCGTGGTACTCCTCGTGGCGCTGCAGGAAGGCCTCGGCGTAGGAACATGCCGGCACCACCTTGTATTTCTGCTCGCGGGCGAAACGCAGTGCCACGCGGGTCAGCTCACCGGCGATGCCACGGCCGGCGATCGGCTCGGGCACCTCGGTATGGGTGATGACCATGCGCCTGCGCTTGATCTGGTAATCGAGCACCGCCAGCTGTCCGCGCACACGTGCGGTGAAGCGGTGGTTGGCCAGGTCGTGCTCGACCTCATAGGCCAGACCGGGGGGCGTGACCGAAGCCATGGAACTGTCTCCTGCGGCGACTGCGTGGATGGTGCGCAGCCGGGCGCCATGATCGCGTGAAGCCTGAACAGGGGCAAGTCCAGTCCATTCACGTCAGTTTTCGCCCTCAAGCTGGAGGCGGGCCGGCCGCTATCGCCTATGGAGGGGTACGGCCAGGCTGGCACGACCCTTGCGACCGTTGACCATGCGCACCACCGTGGAGGCTCCCATGCACGCCAGCAATTCCCATTCCGATACCGACCGCGCCCTGCTGGAGGGCCTGCTGCAACTGGCGGTGGAAGGGCAGACCGAGGATCAGGATTTCCAGCGCATCGGCGAGGAAGTGTTCGCCCGCCTGCTGGATACCTACGGCCAGCAGACCGCAGCCTGACCCGGCCGGGGCGGATCGGACCCGATCCGCCCCGCTACCCGCATCAGCCGCCGCCGAGGCGGAAGGTCGGGTTGGAGAGTTCGCGCAGGAAGTGGGTGAAGATGCTCGGCTGCATGGCCAGCATGAAGATCACGCCAAACGCCGCACCTGCCAGGTGCGCGCTGTGGTTGATGCGGTCGCCACCGCGCCTGTCCATCCAGATGCTGTAGCCGACGTAGAACGCGGCATAGATGATCGCCGGTGCCGGGATGAAGAACACCAGGATGATCGACCACGGCTTGATCAGGATGAAGGCGAACAGCACCGCCGATACCGCCCCGGACGCCCCGAGGCTGAGGTAGTTCGGGTTCTTCTGGTTCTTCAGGTAGCTGGGCAGGATCGAGACCAGCAGCGCGCCGATGTAGAACGCCGGGTAGGTCAGGTAGCTGCCGGTCAGCTGCACCATCACGCTCTCGATGAATCCCCCGAAGAAGAACAGGGTGATCATGTTGAAGATCAGGTGCGACCAGTCGGCGTGGATGAAGCCATAGGTCACCAGCCGGTCGTACTGGCGGTGACGGTCGATGGCCGGCGGCCACAGGATCAGGCGGTCGGCCAGCTTGCGGTTGTTGAACGCCATCCACGACAGGATGGCGGTGATGGCGATCAACAGCAGATTGACGGGGGTCATGTCAGGCTCAGGCGCTACGGTAGTTGTCGACCATACGATAGCGTTTCGCGTACCAACCGAAGGCCAACGCCGCGACGAAGGCGAAGCCGGCGAAGAAGAACATCAGGAACGCCGCCTCGCTCAGGCCCGTGCCCGCGATCTGGTGGGTGACCGTGTCGTTGCGCACCGCTGCGTTGGACAGCAGCACCCACAGGTTGCCGATGGTGGTGGTCAGGTTCCAGAAGCTCATCACCACGCCCTTCATCGCCTGCGGTGCCTGGCTGTAGGCGAACTCCAGGCCGGTGGCCGAGACCAGCACCTCACCGAAGGTCAGCAGCGCGTACGGCAGCATCTGCCAGAAGATCGACATGGCGTTGCCGCCGTCCATCACCACCTGGATGCCACCCACCACGATCCAGGCCAGGCCACTGAAGGCGATGCCGGCGGTCATGCGGCGCAGCGCGGTCGGTTCGAAGCCGAAGCGGCGCAGGGCCGGATACAGCACCAGGTTGTTGAACGGAATCAGGATCATCACCAGCAGCGGGTTCAGCGCCTGCATCTGCGAGGCGGTGAACCAGCTTGGCATCTGCATCTGCTGGCCCTGCAGGACCCAGGTCGAGGCCTTCTGGTCGAACAGCGAGAAGAACGGCGTGGTCAGCGCGAAGATCACCAGCACGCGCAGTACCGAGCGCACGCCTTCCACGGCTTCGGCCGGATGCTGGCCACGGGCGCGGTCCAGCTGCAGCCAGGTGCCGCCACCGATGCCGGCAAGGATGGCCACCAGCGCCAGGCACAGGCAGATCACGATGCCCAGCGAACCGACCAGGCCGAACGAGGCCACCGCCAGCGCCAGGCCAAGCACGGCGATCACCAGGCCCGGACGGCCCTGGCCAGCCACGCGCGTGGTCAGCGCGGTACGCACCACGTTGGCGAACGAATGCGGGTCCTTCGGCGGCAGCGGCACCAGCACGTAGCGCCTGCGGCCCAGCCAGAACACGAAGGTAGCGATGAACATCAGGATGCCCGGGATGCCGAACGCCCACTGCGGGCCCCAGTTCTTCAGCACCAGCGGGATCAGCAGCGAGGCGAACAGCGAGCCGAAGTTGATGATCCAGTAGAAGGCGTCGAAGACGATCTTGGCCAGGTGCTTGTTGCTCTGGTCGAACTGGTCGCCCATGAACGAGGCCACCAGCGGCTTGATGCCGCCGGCACCGAGCGCGATCAGGCCCAGGCCGAGGAAGAAGCCCTCGCGGCTGTTCTCGAACAGCGCCAGGCACAGGTGGCCGGCGCAGTAGACCAGGCTGAACCAGAGAATGGTGTGGTACTTGCCGAAGAACCTGTCGGCCAGCCAGCCACCGAGCAGCGGGAAGAAATACACGCCGATCATGAAGCTGTGCATGATGTCCTTGGCTTCACCGGCACGGCCTTCGGCAGTGATTTCCTGCAGCAGCAGCGAGGTGATCAGGAACTGCACCAGGATGTTGCGCATCCCGTAGAAACTGAACCGCTCGCAGGCCTCATTGCCGATGATGTACGGAATCTGGCGCGGCATCTTTCCCTGGCCGGCGATGGGGGCGACTGCGTCGTGGCTCATCCTGTAAGGCATTCCTGCAAAGCGAAAGGCGCAAGGTTACCGGAACCGGGGCTTGCGAAGCACGCTGCAGGGCTGCATGACAACGGTGCCAATCCATGGCAGGCAGTGCAGGCCCTGCCGGAAGTCACGGCACCTGCACGACAAAAGCGTAAACTTATCGTTATGCGCCCCCTCGCCCACGCCCGCCTCCTGCTCAGCTGCCTTGCGCTGTTGCTGGCGTTGCAGGCGCAGGCACGACCACAGGCGCCGGCCGCCGTTGCCAGCGAGAGCGACCCCAGGCAGCTGACGGTCGCCGCGCTGGAGCTGCCCAGCCGCGATGACGCGCAATGGAAGCAGCGCCGCGAGCAGGTCGCACAGCTGCTGACCGAGCTGCAGCCGGACGTGATCTCGGTGCAACAGGTGCTGCAGCAGCAGGGCCGCAACCCGGCCTGCTGGCTGGCCAGCCGGCTGCGCTACAGCTGCGACTTCGTTACCGCCGATCCGCCCAGCCAGCCGCTGCGGCATGGCAACGCCATGCTGACCCGGCTGCCGGTCAGCGAGGACGGCGTGACCCTGCTGCATCCTCCCGGCACCTTCAGCGCGGCCGGCATGATGCGGCTGAGGCTGGGCGAGGCGCTGGTCAACATCTATGTGGCGCGGCTGCGCCCGGACCCGGACGAGGCCAGCGCCCGCCAGCACCAGACCAGCGACCTGATGACCTGGATCGGCGCCACCGCCGAAGGCATGCCGAGCCTGATTGCCGGCGATTTCTCGGCCAGCACGGTGGAACTGGTGCGCAGCACGCCGGGGTTCCAGCCGGCCCGGCGCAATCCCGGCGGCCGTGCCGAGGCGCCGGCGGCCAGTGGGGGCGGCAGCAGCGGCCACGGCCTGGATGTGCTGTTCCAGGTCAAGCATTTCGACGGCATCCGCCAGCAGCCGATCCTGCTGCCGGCCGACGGCGACCTGCCCGGCCTGCGTCTGGGTGTGATGGCGACCCTGCGCCTGCAGGGCGATACGGCCACTGCGGAATAGGTAGTGCCGGCCGCTGGCCGGCTCCCCCGGTACTGCACGGTTGCCGGCCTGCGGCCGGCACTATCGAACGACTGCTGCAACAGAAAAGGCCGGGGTCTCCCCCGGCCTTCTCATGTCATCCCGTCACGCGATCAGGCGATCGCTTCCTGGTAACGGCGCTCGACTTCGTTCCAGTCGATGACGTTGAAGAACGCGCCGATGTATTCCGGGCGGCGGTTCTGGTACTTCAGGTAGTACGCGTGTTCCCACACGTCCAGGCCGAGGATGGGGGTGTTGCCTTCCATCAGCGGGCTGTCCTGGTTGCCGGTGCTCTCGACCACGACCTTCTTGTCCGGGGTCACGCTCAGCCACGCCCAGCCACTGCCGAAACGGGTCAGCGCGGCCTTGGTGAAGGCATCCTTGAACTTGTCGAAACCGCCCAGGTCCTTGTCGATGGCCTTGGCCACGTCGCCCACCGGGTTGCCGCCGGCATTGGGGGCCATCACGGTCCAGAACAGCGAGTGGTTGGCATGGCCACCACCGTTGTTGCGCACCGGGCCCTGCAGGTTCTCCGGCAGCGACTTGAGCTTCTTCACCAGCTCTTCGACCGGCAGGTCAGCGTACTCGGTGCCTTCCAGCGCCGCGTTGACGTTGTTGATGTAGGTCTGGTGATGCTTGGTGTGATGGATTTCCATCGTCGCCGCATCGATATGCGGTTCCAGCGCGTCGTAGGCGTAGGACAGCTTGGGCAGGGTGTAGGCCATGATGCATCTCCTGATTGCGAGGGCACCCGACGATGTCGGGCGGTGCGCGGTGAATGATGGGGACAGACCGCCAGATTACCAAGAGGGATGTAAAGGAAATTGCGTCCTGCCAGTGAGCACGACGGCAATTGTTACGCAGCAGTGACGCAGCGCGCTCCTCATGCACCGTGCAGCGCACAGGCGCTACAGTGCGTGTACTACCCTCGCCCGCCCCTGCCCATGCGCAACCCCCGGCTGCTGATCACCGCCATCGCCCTGCTGCTGCTCGGCCTGGTCGCCAACCATTTCCTGCAAAGGCCGCCAGCGCCGCAGTTCGCGCCCGACCTGCAGGGCACGCCTGTCGCGCGCGCGCCGGCCACCGCCTCGCCCGGCAAGGACAGCGGACTTCCCGCGTTCCTGCCCGCCGAAGCGCGCGCGACCATCGCCCTGATCCAGCGTGGCGGTCCATTCCCGCACCGCCAGGACGGCAGTACCTTCGGCAACCGCGAGCAGCAGCTGCCGCAGCGCGCGCGCGGCTACTACCGCGAATACACCGTCGACACCCCTGGCGCGCGTACGCGTGGCACGCGTCGCATCGTCACCGGCGGCGATCCGCCGGAAGCGTGGTACTACACCGACGACCATTACGCGTCATTCCGCAGCTTCACCGTACCGGCCCAGGGAGCGCAGTGATGAGCCACGATGATTTCGGCCTTGGCCTGCATGACATCAACAACGCCGGCGTCTACGCCATCGACAGCGACGACATCGGCGCACTGGCCGCGGCGATGCGCGATGCCGGCCTGAAAGTGATCCGCATCGATCTGGAGGGCGTCGCGGACAAGCGCACCCTGCTCGCCCGTTTGGCCGCACAGCTGGATTTCCCGGCCGGTTTCGGCGGCAACTGGGATGCGCTGTCGGACAACCTGCGCGACCTGCAATGGCTGCCGGCCAATGGCTACGCGCTGTTCCTGGCCGACGTGGACGCGCTGCGCGCCGGTCCGCAGAAGGACTTCGACACCCTGCTGGACGTGATGGACGAGACCAGCCGTGACTGGGTCGGCCGCGACGTACCGTTCTGGGTGTTCCTGTCGCAGAGCGCGTAAGGTCACTGCCTTGGCCGGGATGCACTGACGCCTTGGCAGAGGCCGACCTTGGTCGGCGCTTCTGTGCCAACCAAGGTTGGCATCTACCAAAGCGCGGGCCGGCCAGCACGTGGGCACGGCCCCTGTCTAGCGGCTCCCGTTGTCTTCCTGCAGTTCCTTCTTGAACGGGATGTCCGGCGGCGGTCGTGCCACGGCCGGCTGGTCCTGCATGTTGGGGTTGGTCAGGCCACAGCCGCCACCGGCCTGCAGGATCGAAATGACGCAGGAGATCCTTGTGTTGGTGCCCGGCAGTGGAATCTCCATCGCCTTGACGCCCTTGCGCACCCATTCGGCCAGCAGCGATTCCTGCGGCACCCAGTATTTGTCGAACGAGGTCGGCGTGTAGTCGTACGGCGGGCGCTTCAGCCAGGTGCCGGACTGCGCAATGCGCTCCTTGCTCCAGCCGTCGTTGGCACCGCCGGGCGCACCGCGCGCGGCATGGCCATCGCCCTCCTGGCCAGGCACGCGCACGCTGCCATCGGCATTGAACAGGCCGCTGCCCTTGCCGGCGGTACTGGCCTGGCGGGTACCGTTGCTGCTGCCGTCGCGGTTGCGGCTGGAAGACCCCCAGTCATCGCCCTTGGCAGGCGTCGCCCAGTTGCCTGGATCAGGCGCCGGGCGCGCTCCCGCGTTTGCGGGTGTGCTGCTGGATGCTGACGGACGCGCGCTGCTGCTCGCCTGCGTCGCGCTGCCCTGGGCCGCAGTCGCGGGCGTCGCCGTGGCACTGCCACTGGAGGATGCCGGCGCTGCCACCGGTGCCGAGGCCACTTCACGTTCCCGCACCTGCACGTCGCGGCCAGTGGGCGCGCGTACGGCGGGCTCACGCCCGGCCACCGCCGCCATCCGCACCTGCGGATCGGCCACGGCCTGAACTTCACGTTCGCGCACCTGCACGTCCTGCTGCGGCACGCGCACCTGCACTTCCGGGCTGCGCAGCAGTTGGGGAGCGACCGGCGCGTCGACCGTACTGACTTCGCGTTCGCGCACCTGGATGTCACGCACCTGCGGCGTGCGCACGGCCAGTTCCGGGGTACGCACCGGGCTTGGTGTCGGCGGCGCCTGCACCGGCTGCACGCTGCGCTCGCGCACGGCGGGGGTGCTGTCACGCGGCACGACGCTGACTTCGGTGCGCGGCACACTGACCGGCGGCACCACGAAATCCGTGCTGGCCTGCGCCACTTCGGTGGCCTGGACGGGCGAAGGCGGCGGCGCGGCCACCGGCGCCGGCTCGGCGTCGGCCGGCGGTGGTGGTGGTGGAACGCTGGCGGTCGGCGCGGATGCCGGGGATGAGGCGGTGGTTTCGGCAGCGACCGGACGTGGCGCAGGGGCCGAGGCAGCGCCCGCCTCCTGGCCCGGCGCAACCCGACCTGCCGCCGCAGCCGCAGCCGCTTCGGCGCCCGGCTGATCGCCACCGCCTTCCTGCGACGCGCGACCGACGAACTCCACCTGCACGCGCTCGCCCTCGGTGCCCTCTTCGTCCGGCGCGCTGGTACGGATCACCGCCACCCACAGCAACAGCACGAAGAACAGCAGATGCAGCAGTGCACTGACCAGTGCCGAGGTCCAGCGCATCCAGCGCTGGTCGCGCGGCGCGGCGTCCCAGTCCTGCCAGAACAATCGGCGCAGCGCCTGCCACGGCGACAGCCGCGGCGACTGGCCTGGCGGGCCCGGCAGCGGGCGCGGCAGGAAAACTGCGATCACCTCGCGGGCATGGAACGGCCGCGGCAGTGGCCCCAGCGAGCGCAGCCACAGCGCCCAGCCATAGGGCAGGCGCGTGGACTTCTCGAGGACGGCGCGGGGCTGCTGGCGCGCCAGCAGCAGATCAATGAGTTGCTCGGCCCGGGTCAGAGGCACGCGTCAGCGATCAGGCGACGTTGCCGCGCGGAATGTAAGGCGCGTGGCCGCTGTCATGATCGGTCGCGTCACGCACGGCGGTCACGCCCGGCACGCGGCCCATCAGGGTTTTTTCGATGCCCTGCTTGAGCGTCACATCGGCCATGCCGCAGCCCTGGCAGCCACCACCGAAGCGCAGCAGCACCACGCCGTCGGACGAGACTTCCTGCACGGCCACCTTGCCGCCATGCGAGGCCAGCTGCGGATTGACTTCGTTCTCCACCACCCAGTGCACGCGTTCGACCAGCGAGGCCGCATCACCCGGCGCTTCGCCCTTGATGCGCGGCGCCTTGATGGTCAACTGCTGGGCACCGGCGGTGCCGGCGACGATGTCGATCTCGGCGCCATCGAGCCAGCCAACGCTGCCGGCGTCGACATAGAGGGTGAAACCATCGCAGTCCACCGCCCACTCGTCACCGAGCAGGTCGGTCGGTTCGGCGAATTCCAGCCGGGCATCGGCGCGCGGCGTACCGGGGTCGACCGCGCTCAGGCGCACGCCCATGCCGGGCACGCCCTCGCGTTCGATCAACTTGCGGAAATGGGTCTGGGCAGTGTCGGAGATCTGGATCATCAGGCTATTCTAGCCAAGTAAGCGTCAGCCGCTCATTCGGTTTATACACCGTCCGGCGCATTGTTCAGTCAACACGAGGTGGAGATTCCCATGGCCGACCTGATTCCACTGGCCCAGGCCCGTTGCGTGCCGCGCAAAGGCAGCGACCACAAGCTCGGCGAGGCCCGCCTGGCCGAACTGCTGCCGCAGGTTCCCGGCTGGGAGCTGAGCGAGGGTGACCAGGCCCTGTCGCGTACCTTCCGCTTCAAGGATTACTACGCCACCATGGCCTTCGTGAACGCGCTGGCCTGGATCGCCCACCGCGAGGACCACCACCCGGACCTGGGCGTGCACTACGACCGCGCGGTCGTGCGCTTCTCCACCCACGATGTGGGCGGGCTGAGCGAGAACGACTTCATCTGCGCGGCCAAGACTTCGGCCCTGACGGAGCAACTGCCATGAACGTACGTTTGCTGAGCCTGTCCCTGATCGCTGCGACCGGCCTGGCCGGCTGTGGCGCGTCCGAACCGCCGTCACCGCCACCGCCGCCGCCGACCGAAGTGGCCGCGGTGAAGACGCCGCCGCCGCAGTACCCGCTGGAACTGGCCTGCATGGGCGTGGGTGGCACCAGCACCTTCAAGGTGACCATCGGCACCGACGGCAAGCCGAGCGAGGTTGCGCTGTTGACCGGGGCCGGCAACCCGCAGCTGGACGAACTGGCCAAGACCGCCGTGCAGGGCTGGCAGTTCAAGGCCGCCACCCGTAACGGCCAACCGGTGCCGGCCACCATCCAGGTTCCTGTCAGCTTCAACCCGCCACAGCCGAAGCCGGACCAGTGCTTCGCCATCGAAGAACGCCTGCGCCGCGGCGGCTGATCGCGCGCACCCCACGGGCCTGCCGACGCCCGCCTCGCCCTCGCCGCCCCGGCCCCGCCCGGGGCGGCTGTCTGTTGACCAGGATCGCGTGGGTTGATGCTGCAGATTCCCCCTGAAAACATCTGGATCGCACTGGCGGTCACGCTTGCCGCAGGCCTGGCCACCGCGATCGGCAGCCTGCTGGTGCTGTTCTCGCGCCGCCCCAGCCCGCGCCTGCTGGCGTTCGGCCTGGCCTTTGCCGGTGGCGCGATGGTCTATGTGTCGCTGTCGGAGATCCTCAACAAGTCCATTGCATCGTTTGCACTGGCGTATGGCGAGCGCACCGGCTTCACCTACGGCACCCTGGCCTTCCTGCTGGGCGTGATCGTGATCGTACTGATCGACCACTTCATTCCCAATCCGCATGACAGCCTGGACAAACAGGACCCTGCGTTCCGCGAGAACAGCCGCGAGTACCTGAAGCGGGTCGCGCTGCTGACCTCGGTTGCGATCACCGCACACAATTTCCCGGAAGGGCTGGCGACCTTCTTTGCCACGCTGGAAAGCCCATCGGTGGGCATGCCACTGGCCTTCGCCATCGCCATCCACAACATTCCCGAGGGCATCGCGATCGCGGTGCCGGTGTACTTCGCCACCCAGAACAAGTTCTACGCGTTCAGTGCCAGCCTGCTGTCCGGCCTGGCCGAGCCCGTGGGCGCGGCGCTTGGCTACTGGCTGCTGTCAGGATCGCTGTCGCACGCCACGTTCGGCTGGGTGTTCGGCCTGATCGCCGGCGTGATGGTGTTCCTGGCGCTGGATGAGCTGCTGCCGGCGGCCAAGCGCTATGCCAAGGGCCACGAGACGGTTTATGGACTGGTGGCCGGCATGGGCACGCTGGCGATCAGCCTGGTGCTGTTCAAGTGGTGAGGGGTTCCCGGCTCGCCCTGTAGAGTCCAGCCATGCTCGACTGGCTTTCCGCGCGGCCCGACCGAGGCGCAGTCGAGCGTGACTCGACGCTACAGGAGATCCTTACTTCAGCCGGTCCAGCGCCTCGACCAGCTCATCCGCCAGCGGCGCGTTCAATACGTATGGGCTCTTGCCGTCATCCAGCGCGAACTCCAGCGAGGCCGCATGCAGGAACAGGCGCTTCAGCCCGATCTGCTCACGAAGCCGCTTGTTGACCGCTGGATCGCCGTATTTGTCGTCACCGGCCACCGGATGCCCCAGATGCTGGGCGTGCACGCGGATCTGGTGGGTACGGCCGGTCTCGATCCGGACTTCGCAGTACGAATGGCCACCGCGGCGTTCCAGCACCCGGAAGTGGCTGATCGATTCCTTGCCGATCGCATTGACCTGCACATGGCGCTCGCCGCCCTGGCGCAGGCCCACGTGCAGCGGTGCGTCGACCGTCATCACGCCGTCGGGCATGCGCCCGGCCAGCAGGGTCAGGTAGCGCTTGCGGATGCCGGCGCCGTGGTCCTCACGCAGCAAGGCCTGCAGTTCGCTCAGCGCCGAGCGCTTCTTGGCCACGATCAGCAGGCCCGAGGTGTCGCGATCCAACCGGTGGACCAGCTCCAGGGTCTGCCCCGGGCGCAGCGCGCGCAGGGTCTCGATGGCGCCGAAGCTGATGCCGCTGCCGCCGTGGCTGGCCACGCCGGTCGGCTTGTTCAGGGCCAGCAGGCGGGCGTCCTCGAAGACGATGGCCTGCTCCAGGCGGCGCATGAACGCCTCCGGCGGACCGGCCTTGTCTCCTTCCTCAGTGAGACGGACCGGCGGCACGCGCACCTCGTCACCGGCCTCGAGCTTGCGTTCGGCCTTGGCGCGGCCACCGTTCACCCGTACCTGGCCACTGCGCACCAGCTTGTAGACCAGGCTGCGCGGGGCGCCCTTCAGCTGGCCGAGCAGGAAGTTGTCCAGGCGCTGGCCGGCGCGGTCGGCGGGAACGGTGATCATGCGCACGGAAGGCTTGTCGCCAGCGGGTTTGGTGGGGTCTTGGACGGTCATCAGGCTGTTTATTCTGTTACACTCGGGGGGCGAGATAAGGGATTGATTTCGTTGGAAGTTACTCAGGGCCAGAAGCCCAGCTTCCGACGAATCCGGCACAGTGCGCGACCACCGCCCGCGGGGCGGCCATGTTAGCGGCTCACCGGCCTTCCCGGCCATCGCCGGATGCCTGACACGCAACCGTGCTGAACATGTCCCGCGTGGCGCTCCAGCCTGGCTGACAGCTGCCTGCGGCCTGTAACACCCCAAAACCCATAAGAGTGAAGCGCTCCTGCGGCCTGCCGTGGTGTCGTAGCGCTGGAAACCCAAGCCGCCCTCCCCGCGCTTGCGCGAATGGGCGGCGAACCGTGTCCAGAGGCGAAACCCCATGGCGTTCCGCGCGGTAGCCGCTTGCGAGGAACGCAACAATGAAGCGAATGCTGATCAACGCCACGCAGGCTGAAGAGCTGCGTGTTGCCATCGTGGATGGCCAGTCGTTGTATGACATCGACATCGAACAGCCGTCGAAGGAACAGAAGAAGTCCAACATCTACAAGGGCCGGATCTTCCGCATCGAGCCCTCGCTGGAAGCCGCCTTCGTCGAGTACGGCGGTGGCCGCCATGGCTTCCTGCCGCTGAAGGAAATCTCCCGCGACTACTTCCAGGCCGGTGTCGACCACAACAAGGCCGGCATCCGCGAGCTGCTGAAGGAAGGCCAGGAGATCGTCGTCCAGGTCGACAAGGAAGAGCGTGGCAACAAGGGCGCCGCCCTGACCACGTTCATCTCGCTGGCCGGCCGCTACATGGTGCTGATGCCGAACTCGCCCAGCGCCGGCGGCGTTTCCCGTCGCATCGAGGGCGAAGACCGGGCCGCGCTGAAGGACGCCCTGGACAAGCTGAACATTCCCGACGACATGGGCGTGATCATCCGTACCGCCGGCGTCGGCCGCGATGCGGAAGAGCTGCAGTGGGACCTGGACTACCTGCTCAATGTCTGGCGCGCCATCGCCGAAGCCGCACTGAGCAAGCCGGCTCCGTTCCTGATCTACCAGGAATCGCGCCTGATCGTGCGCGCCCTGCGTGACTACCTGCGCGCCGACATCGGCGAGATCCTGGTGGACACCGAGGAGATGTACGAGCACGCCCGCGAGTTCATGCAGCAGGTGATGCCGCAGACCCTGCGCAAGCTCAAGCATTACAAGGACGACATCCCGCTGTTCAACCGCTTCCAGATCGAGTCGCAGATCGAGGGCGCCTACGAGCGCAACGTGCGCCTGCCGTCGGGCGGCTCGATCGTGGTCGACCAGACCGAAGCGCTGACCGCGGTCGACGTCAATTCCTCGCGCGCCACCAAGGGCAGCGACATCGAGGACACCGCGTTCCAGACCAACCTGGAAGCGGCCGAGGAAGTGGCCCGCCAGCTGCGCCTGCGCGACCTGGGCGGCCTGGTGGTGATCGACTTCATCGACATGGCCTCCAACAAGCACCAGCGCGAGGTCGAGAACCGCCTGGCCAACGCGCTGAAGTACGACCGTGCGCGCGTCCAGGTTGGCCGCATCTCGCGCTTCGGCCTGCTGGAA
Source organism: Stenotrophomonas maltophilia D457 (assembly GCF_000284595.1). GTDB lineage: Bacteria > Pseudomonadota > Gammaproteobacteria > Xanthomonadales > Xanthomonadaceae > Stenotrophomonas > Stenotrophomonas muris. Next base: position 3,138,936 of record NC_017671.1, read on the forward strand.
ATGAGCCGCCAGCGCCTGCGCCCGAGCCTGGGTGAATCCAGCCAGATCGTCTGCCCGCGTTGCGACGGCCACGGCCGCATGCGCAGCGTCGAGTCGCTGTCGCTGTCGATCATCCGCGTTGCCGAAGAGCATGCGATGAAGGAAAACACCGGGCAGGTGCTGGTCCAGGCGCCGGTGGAGATCGCCAATTACCTGCTGAACGAAAAGCGCAGTGCCCTGCGCGAGATCGAGCAGCGCCACGAGGCGCCGATCGTGATCGTCGCCGACGAGCAGCTGCACACCCCGCACTACACCGTCACCCGCCTGCGCGAGAACGAGAGCAACAAGCCCAGTTACCAGCGCGGCACCCCGCGCAAGCTGCCGGTGCATGCCCTGACCAAGGGCCAGCTGAACATCCCGCCGCCGGCGGTGACCCAGGTCAAGCACACCTCCCCCGCCCCGGTGCGCGAGGAAGTGGAGCCGGCCGCAGCGGCACCGGCCCCGGTCGTGGCAGCGCCGGTTGCAGCGGCCCCGAGCGGCGGCGTGATCGGTTGGCTCAAGCGCGTGTTCGGTGGCGAACCGGCGCCGGCACCGGCACCGGCGGCTCCTGTTGCCCGCCAGCAGCAGGACGGCGGCCGCAAGGACCGCAACAAGGATCGCAACAAGGACCGCAAGGATCGCCGCGACGACAACCGTGGCAACGGCAACGCTCAGCAGCAGAAGGATGGCGGCAACCGCAAGGAGCGCGGTGAGCAGCGCAAGGACGGTCGCAACGGCAACAACGGCAATGCCCAGCAGCAGCCGCAGCAGGGCAGGCAGAAGGAGCCTCAGCAGAAGGACGGCCAGCAGCCGCATCAGCAGAACAAGCCGCGCAACGAGCAGCAGGGCCAGAACCAGAACCAGAACCAGCAGCAGCCGAAGCTGAAGCAGCCCAAGCAGCCGCGCCAGCCGCAGGACGGTGACAAGCCGGCCGAGAAGCCGCAGCGCAGCACCGCCGAGGCACCGGCCGAGGCCGTGACCGCGGCTGCCGCCGTGGCCGCCACGGCGGTCGCCGCCAATGGGGTGACCGCTCAGGAAGCCACTGCGCCGGTGGCGCCGGTTGCGCCGGCCGCCTCCGCTCCGGCGGAAGCCACTGCACCGGCCGACACCACTGCCAACGCCGGCAACGAGGCCGAGGCGATTGCCGTGACCGGTGAAGAGGCTGCTGTCGACGCCAACGGCGAGCAGGCCGGTGAAGGCGCGACCCGCCGCCGCCGTGGCCGTCGTGGTGGCCGTCGCCGCCGTCGTGGTGGCGCCGAGAACGCTGCCGGCAGCGATGGCCTGGGCGATGATCAGGACGACGCGGACGACAGTGATGACACCGATGCCGCTGATGTCGCCGAGCAGAGCAACGACAGCGGTGCCGGGACCACTCCAGTCGCGGCTGCGCAGCCGGCCCGTCCGCAACCGGAATTCGATTTCGATGACGAAGTCGAACCGACCGCTGCCGAATCCGGAAAGCCGGTCCGTGCCGCCGCCGCTGTTGTCGCCGCGCCGGTCGCGGTGGTGAGCAGCACCGTGGTCGATGCCGCTGCACCGGTGGTGGCCGAGGTACAGGCCCCGATCGATACCGTGGCCAAGGCCGAACCGGCATCTTCGCCGGTGCAGACCAGCATGCTCGATGCCATCGACGCGGCGACCCCGGCCCAGCCGGTGGTGGCTGCAGCACCGGCGGTCGAAGCCAAGCCGGTCGTGGTTGAGGCTGCCCCGGCCGTTGAAGCCACTCCGGTGGTCGAAGTGAAGCCGGTCGTGGTCGAGGCTGCTCCGGTCGTGGAATCGAAGCCGGAGGTTGTTGCAGCGTCCCCGGTGGCTGAAGCCGAGCCGCTGGCCGTTGAGGCCGCCCCGGTGGTGGAGGCCGCTCCCGCGGTTGAAGCCAAGCCGGTTGTCGAGACCGCACCGGTCGCCGAACAGCCAGTCGCTCCGGTGGCAGTTGAAGCCGCACCGGTGGAAGCTGCGGCCCCGGTCGCCGATGCGGTGGTGACGCCGTCGATCGATCCGGTCGCCGATGGTCACACCGATGCCGCCGCCCAGGCGGCCGAAGCCAAGGCCGACGAAGAAGACGAAGACGCCGCCAAGCGCACACCGCCGGCGAACTGATCGCGATCTGGTCGCGTGAAAAGGAACGGCGGGGATCGATGATCCCCGCCGTTTCTGTTTGTGCGCCGGGCGCGTGCAGCGCTCTGGTAGAGGCCAACCTTGGTTGGCGCCGTTGTTCGAGCGAACGCGGACACGTCCGTGCCAACCAAGGTTGGCACCTACCAGGACATCAGCGCGTCGGCGCGAACTGCAACCGGGTCCACACGCCGTAGTGGTCCGAGGCCCAGCGACCGCTGTCATCGGGCTGGTCGAACAGGAGCTTCGCTTCGCGCGCGACCATCCGGTCCTGCTGGAAGAAGATGTGGTCGATACGCGAAGGTGCCTGGTAATAGTGCCGGTTCAAGGTGCTGACCCCGGCCAGGTCGGTGTTGACGTGCACGCTGCCATAGCTGTCGCCGTAATGGCTGCGCAGCTCGCTCAGGTCACCTGCGTCCACCAGCGCATTGAAGTCGCCCGCGATCACCACCGGCGCGCCGGCCGAGGTAGCGGTGATGAAGCGCAGCAGGTCCTCGACCTGGGTACGGCGGATGCGCTGACCACTCTCGTCGTTGCGCTCGTTGAGATGCGTGGCGTAGACGTTCACCGGCGTGCCGTCGACGTCGATGCGCAGGTGGGCCACCGTGCGGTAGTCGTCCAATGGCAGCAGCAGATGGTCCCCCTGGGCGAGGATCGGCCGCCGGGTCAGCAACGCATTGCCGTAACGCTTCGGCGCACCCACCGGATCGGTGGACACGAATACGTACTTGTAGCCGAGTTGGCTGGCCAGCCACTGCGCCTGGTTGCGCACGTTGCGGCGCTGGATCACCTCCTGCAGCGCGATGGCATCGGGCTGCAGGCGCTTGAGTTCGGCCAGGATGGTACGGCGGCGGCTTGGCCAGTCTTCGCGGTCATGATGGAGGTTGAAGGTGACCATGCTCATGCCTGGCGCGCTGGCGATGTCCACCGCTGGCGATGCGACCTGCGGCACCGCCGCCAGCGTCAGCCCTGGCAATGCCAATGCAATGGCCAGCCCCAGGGCGCGCACCGTCGCACGCGCTCCCTCCCCTTGTTGCTTCATCGTTACTGCCCCTTGCGCTCGGCGCGGCGCACCGCGCCCGGTACATCGATCTCGACCCGTGCCGGCAGCTGGTGCACGTGCAGTTCCTTGTTGATCCATTCGGCCGCTTCGCCGTTGATGGTCGCCTCGCCCGGATCACCGGCGTACGGCCACGGCAACACCACGCCACCGACCGGTGGCACCAGGCCCGGCTGCACCTCCAGCACCAGCTGCTTGTCGCTGCGCTGCAGGCGGTAATTGAGCTGGCCCTGCGGCGTGCGAAGGCCCTGCACGGCGATGCCCTCGCCCTGCAGCCAGGCCGTCGGGATGCCGGCGGCCAACACCAGCGCATCGTCCATGTCACGACTGTAGGCGAACATGTCCAGGGCCGAGCGCACGAAGTCCGAGGCGACCCAGGCATGCGGCAGGTCACCGACGAAGAACGGCTTGCGCGGCGTGCGCGAGACCACTTCGGCCCACTGGTTCCAGGCCTGCGGCGCACGGTCCTTGAAGAAGAACTCGGTCGCCTGCCAGGCGCGATCGCGCCAGCCCAGGCGAACGAAGGCGGCCACGTTGCGCCATTCGTACGGCGTGTAGTCCTTCCACTCGCGCTTGCCATCGCGGCGGGCCACGAATTCCTTCCAGTAGCGCTCGAAGGTCGCCTCCAACGCCTGCTGCGGCAGCCGGCCCTGCTCGCCGCCCGGCGCCAGCGCGATGGTGGTCGAGGTCGCGTCGAAATCGCCCAGCTCGGCCGAGCCCGGCAGGTAGTCGATGTTGTGCTGCTGCATCGCCGACAGCAGTGACGCCTGCAGGTCATCACGGAACTGGTCACGCGACTCGGCGATCTGCATCGCTTCGACCTTGCCCAGCTGGGCCGCCAGCGATGCTGCGTCCTTGTAGCCGCGCAACGCCCAGAAATTATCCCAGTACGAATGCATCGGCTTGGCCGAATAGCCTTCGTGGCTGATCGAGGCCGGCATCATCCCGTAGAACGCCGGATTGCGCGCACGGTTCTCTTCGGTACGCTCGCTGGCACGCAGCTGCTCCATGTAGCTGTAGGCGCCCTGCACGTGCGGCCACATCAGCTCGGCGAAGGTGCTGTCGCCGGTATAGCGCCCATATTCGGCGATGCTGTAGATCAGCTCACCGTGGCTGTCGTTCTCCGGTACCGGGTCGCTGCCGCGCGCATCGACACAGCACGGCACCTTGCCGTTCTCGAACTGGTAAGGCGCATACCAGTTGATGTAGTCACGCACGGCATCGCTGCGCCCCATGCGCAGCAGGCCTTCGGAAATCATCGCGCCGTCGCGGATCCAGCTGCGCGCGTACGAGCGCGTGCCCGGCTGCAGGCGCGGGCCGACCCGGGAGATCAGCATGTGCGCCACGGCGGTGCGCAGGGTGTCGACCAGGGCCTGGCCTGCCGCCGGCACCTGCAGCGAGACCACGCCCAGCGCGTGCCGCCACTGTTCGGCCACCTGCGCCTGCGCCTTGGCCACGTCCAGCGCCTGCGGCGCCCAGCTCCCGGTCTGCGGCAGCACCACTGCCACTTCGCGGCTCTGCCCGGGTTCCAGCTTGATCGTATACAGCAGCGCACCGGACGCCATGCCGGTACTGTCCTTCACTACCGTAGTGGCCGGATACTTTCCGGACGCAAGATGCATCGCATCGAGCTTGCCATCGAACGTGCTGGCGAAACGGGCATCGGGCACCTGCAGTGGATAGATGCGCGGCTCGCCGTTGATGCGTACCAGCTGTTCGCCCACGTCCAGCGCATCGATGCGGCTGAAGCCGCCGACGGTGTTGAGGAACTGGGTCGGCGGGTTGACCTGCCAGGGGCGGATCGCCAGCGCCAGGGTGTACTCGTGCGCCACCTTGTCCGGATTGCTCAGCCGATAGCGGCCGATCAACTGCGCGCGCTCCGGCGTGCCCTGCACGAAGCTGGTCACCGCCAGGCCGGCCTTCTCGTGCACCCAGTCGACGTTGGCGATCGGAAGATAGTGGTCCTGCAGCGACTGGGTAGTGGCCACCTTCGACCAGTCCAGCAGCTTGCCGTCGAGGCGGATGAACGGCTCGATGCTGAAGCTGCCCTTGGCCGGCTCCAGCGCACCGTCCTCGCTGATCAGCGCCTGTTCCTGGCCGCCATCGAGGCCGAGCAGGGTCCAGTACGGCTGTTCGCCCACATACGCACGCGGCAGCGAACCGCGCGGCAGGTCGGCCGCCACCGAGGACAGGAAGGCGTTCGGCGTGGCGGCGAACGCCAGCGGCTTGAGCGTGATGTCACGGATGCCATAGCGCCAGTTCGGGCCATCGAGCAGATCGAAACGCACGTAGCGTGCGTCGGTGTCCGGCAGCGCCAGCCAGTCGCGGCCACCCGCACCGCCGGTCACCTCGCGCACAGTGCGCCAGTCCCGGCCATCTTCGGACGTCCGCACGGTGTAACGATTGGCTTCCAGGTTCGGCAGCCAGTCGATCACCGCACCGCCGATCTCGCGGCTCTTGTGCAGGTCCAGGCTGATGGTCTGCTGCTTGACCCCGCCGCTGATCCAGAACGTATCGCCCTTGCCATCGATCATGCGGTCCTGCAGCGCGGTGGCGGTATCGGCGATGACCGATGGCACCAGTGCCGAATCATCCTGCGGTGGCAGGCCCTGCAGGGTCAGCTTGTCGAAGCACACCGTGCCGCGGCCACCGACCTTGCTGTAGATCGTGAACTCGACCGCGGCGCTGCGCGCCATCTCCTTCTCGGGCGACGGCCCCCACGCCTTGTCGATCTGGCGACGCCGGTATTCGACCGGTGTCCACGCCTTGGGGAAGCTGTAGCCCGGGCGGTTGACCCACCAGACGTTGTCGCCGCTGGCATCGATCAGCTTGAACTGCAGGTCGTTGGCCGGCGAATCACCACGCAGCTGGAAGCCGAAACGGTAGTTGACCGGGTAGTCGATGTTCAGCGCGCGGCGGATGCCGACGTAGCCGGAGACCTTGTGGAAATCATAGTCCAGGCACAGGGCACGGCCGCCGCCGGCGCCGCTGACCGGCCGCAGCGAACCACTGACCTGGTCGGACAGCACCAGTTTCCAGGCGCCGATATCGTCGAAGTCGTCCAGCACCTTCGGCGCCGGCAGTGCCGGTGGTGCGGCGATCGCCAGGGAGGTCCACAACAGTCCCAGTCCAACGGCGATCGCTCGCTTCATCCCTTGACGCTCCCCAGCAACAGACCTTGGATGTAGTACCGCTGCAGCACCAGGAACAGCGCCAGCACCGGAACCACGGTGACCACCGCGCCAGCCATCATCATTTCCACGTCCATGATGTGTTCGCGCGAGAGGGTGGCCAGCGCCACCGGCAAAGTGTAGTGCTCCTGGTCGGTCAACACGATCAGCGGCCACATGAAATCGTTCCATGCGCCCATGAAGGTGAAGATCGCCAGGGTCACCAGCACCGGCTTGAGCATCGGCAGCACGATCTGGAAGAAGATGCGCAGCTCCCCTGCCCCGTCGATGCGCGCCGCTTCCAGCAGTTCGTCCGGGATCGAACGTGCGTACTGGCGTACCAGGAAGATGCCGAACACGCTGGCCAGCGCCGGCACGATCACGCCGCCGAAGCTGTTGACCAGCCCCAGCTGCTTCATCAGCAGGAACAGTGGCAGCATCGCCACCTGCGCTGGAATCACCAGCGCCGCCATCAGTACCTGGAACAGGCGCTCGCGGCCGACGAAGTTGAGCTTGGCGAAAGCGTAACCGGCCATGGTGTTGAGCAGCAGCGAGCCGATCGTGATGCCCAGCGACACCAGCAGGCTGTTGGCAAAGTTGCCGCCCATGCCGGTGCGCGCGAACAGTTCATGGTAGTTGTGCGTGGTGATGCTCGAAGGCAGCAGCGGCGGCGGGAAATGGCTGGCCTCGCCCTGCGGCATGAACGAGACCGAGACCATCCACAGCAGCGGTGCCAGGCTGACCAGGGCCAGCACCAGCAACGCACCATTGATCATCCACGGGTACCAGCGCGACTGGCCGATTTCACGACTCATACCAACTGCCTCTTGCGGCCGAAACGCAGCATCACGGTGGTCACCGCCAGGATGATCAGGAACAGCAGGAACGCCACGGCGGAGGCGCGTCCCAGGTTCCACCACTTGAAGCCTTCCTCGAACATGAAATACAGCACGCTGACGGTGCTCTGCAGTGGGTCGCCGCGGGTCATCACGTAGGGTTCGGCGAACAGCTGGAAGTAGCCGGACACGGTAATCACCCCGACCACCAGCAGCACCGGGCCGAGCATCGGCAGGGTGATGTGCAGGAACTGCTTCCAGCGCGAGGCACCATCGATGCGCGCCGCTTCGTACAGGTCATGCGGGATCGCCTGCAGGCCGGCCAGGAAGATCACCATGTTGTAGCCGAAGTTCTTCCACACCGCGAACAGCATGATGGTCGGCATCGCCCAGTTGGGATCACCCAGCCAGTCGATCGGGCTGATGCCCAGATGGCCCAGGCCGTAGTTCACCAGGCCATAGCTGGTATGGAACAGGTAGCGCCAGATCACCGCCACCGCCACCAGCGTGGTCACCACCGGCGCGAACAGGGCCGTGCGGAACAGGGCCTTGAAGCGCGCGGCCGGTGCATTGAGCAGCATCGCCGCGCCCAGCGACACGCCGATCGACAACGGCACGCCGATCAGCACGAAGTAGGTGGTGTTCCACAGCGACTTCCAGAACAGCGGCGTCTGCAGCAGGTCGATGTAGTTGCCCAGGCCGACGAAGCGCAGGTTGCTGCTGTCGGCCAGTGCATAGAGGTCGAAGTCGGTCACGCTCAGTGCAAGCGCCGAGGCGACCGGCAGGCCGAAGAACACGCCCAGCACGATCAGCGAGGGGCCGGCGAAGATCCAGCCGGCCAGCGAAGTACGTTTCATTGCGCGCTCCCGGCGGCCACGGCGCTGCTCGATTGCGGCGACGGCGCGCGCTCCTGCAGGCGTTGTTGTTCATGCATCCAGCGGCGCTTGGCCAGCACCTTGTCCACGCGCTGGTCCAGCTCTTCCACGGCCTTGTCCTGCGGCAGGCCACCGCGCACCACCTTCTCGGTGACGATGCGCATTTCCTGCACGATGCGCTCCCATTCGAGCACCTTCGGCGTCGGCCTGACCCGCTCCAGTTGATCGCGGAACGCGGCCGCCAGCGGGTCATTGGCCAGCGACGGCGTGTTCCACGCACTGCGGCGCGGCGGCAGGTCGCCAATGATCGAATGGAAGCGTGCCTGGATTTCCGGCCGCGACAGGAATTCGATCAGCTTCCAGGACGCCTCCTTCTGCTGCGACTTGCGGAAGATCACCAGGCTGGTACCACCGGCGATGCCCGCGCCCGGACCGTCCGGCCCCGGCAGCGCGGCGGTGCCCCACTGCCCTTCCAGTTCCTTCGGCTGCAGCTTCTTGAACTCGCGGATGTTCCAGGGGCCGGAGATGTAGAACACGTTGAAGCCGCGGAAGAATTCGTCCCAGACATTGGAGATCTGCGTCTCGGACATCTTCGGCGCCCAGCCCTGCTCGAACATGTTGGCGTAGAAGCCCAGCGTGCGGCGGAACCCCGGGCTGGAGAAATTGCCCCGGGTGTCGTCGTCACGCAGCAGCGGGTCGGGCTGCTGCAAGGCCAGCGACAGCTGCTGCTCGAACTCGTTGATCGGCATCAGCACCGCGTAGCGGCTCGGGCCCTGCATGCGCTTGATCGCCGCCATCTGCTCTTCCCATTCCTGCCACGTACGCGGCGGGTGGTCGTAGCCGGCCTTGGCCAGCAGGTCCTTGCGGTAGTAGATCAGGCGCGTATCGACGTACCACGGCACGCCGACCAGCCCGCCGTGGATCACGTTGGTATCCCAGATGCCCTGGAAGTAGTCCTTCGGGTCGACCACGGTGGAGCGCTGCACGAACGGCTGCAGCGGGGTCAGCGCGTCGAGTTCGGCGAACTCCGGCACCCAGGTGTTGCCAAGCTGGCACACGTCCGGCAGGCCGTCGGCGGCGAACGCGGTCAGCAGCTTCTCATGCGCGGCGGTCCACGGGATGTTCTGCACATCCACCTTGATGCCGGGGTTTTCGGCCTCGAATTCGTGGATCAGCTCGCTGACCACCTCGGCTTCGCGGCCCATCGCCCAGAAGCGCACGGTGGTGGTGCCCGGTTCGGTACGGGCGCAGCCGGCCACGGCCAACGCGGCCAGGGCAGGCAGCGCCCAGCGGCGCAGGCGGTCGATCCAGTTCGGCATCGGGCTACTTGCCCTGGCCTGTGGTGCGGTTGGCATTGTTCTTCTGTTCCTGCGCGGCAGCCGCGCGTGATTCGGCGATACCCACCGCGCGTGCTGCCGCGGCCTTTTCGTCTTTCTGCAGTTCCAGCGGCTGGAACGACCCTTCCGGCGCCAGCCAGCCGCCACTGAACCCGGCCCGCTCCAGGCCCTTGCGGATGTACGGGTTCTTCTTCATCACTTCCCAGACGAAGTCATCGCGGTAGTTGGCGATCATGGTCAGGATCGGGCCCTGGTCGATGGCGATGTAGTCGCTGGCGACCCAGCCGCGATCGGGAACCAGACGACCGGTCTTGATCGGGATGTCGTAGTTGAAGCTGGGGTTGAACGAATCCAGGAAGCCGTAGCTGGAATAGATGTAGTCGCCAAAGCGCTTGTGCATCTCCAGCGTGGCCGGGATCACCTGCTCGGGGGCGAACACCACCGAGGCGATCGCAGCGGTCGGGGCGATGGTGCCGTCATCAAAGTTCTCGCGCAGGCCGGCGCCGCGCGAGGAGTAGTGGCGGAACTGGCGCTGCTCGCCGCGGTACTCCTGCGTGGTGTTCTGCGGACCATCGCTGGCGGTCAGGCCCCACACGTTCTCGCCATACTCCTTCCACTGCATCGGGTTGGCGATGGCATATTCGCGCTGGGCCAGCGCGGCCGACCGGCTGTTGAGGAAATAGGTGCTGCCGCGCTCGCGCATGTAAGCGTCCTGGATGTCGCGGAAGTCGATCCAGACGTGGCTGTACTGGTGGCCGAACAGCGGGCCGAAGGACAGGTATTCCTGGCCCTGGTAGACGCCCCAGTCGTTGTCGTAGGTACGCGTCCACACCGTCCACGCGTCCGGGCTGACCGGGTGCGTCGGCGAGCCCAGGGCGAGGATGTACACCATCATCGCCTCGTTGTAGCCCATCCAGTCGTGGTCGATGAAACCGCTCTCCGGGAACCAGCCCATCGAGATCAGCGGTGCACGCTGCTGCAGCCACGGCCAGTCGACCTTCTTGTACAACGTATCGGCGATCTGGCGGATTTCCTTCTCGCGCGGATCATCACCGTCGTAGTACGACTGCGCGAACAGCACGCCCATCATCAGCAGCGCGGTATCCACCGATGACAGCTCGACCCAGCTGTCGTAGCGACGGCCTTCCTGCATGTCCAGGAAGTGGTAGTAGAAGCCCTTGTAACCGGCCTTGCCGGTGCGCTGCGGGCCCATCGGCACGTCGCGGAAGAACTTCAGCGTGGTCAGCGTGCGGTCGATCGCCTGGTTGCGGCTGACCCAGCCGTTCTCGATGCCGATCGGATAGGCGGTCAGCGCGAAGCCGACCGAGGCGATGCTGGCGAACGGCCGCGACGGGTAGCGGTCCGGGGTCAGCCCGTTGACCTCGTTGGTGGTATCCCAGAAGAACTGGAAGGTGCGGCGCTCGATGTCATCGAACAGCGGCGGCAGCTCAGGCTTCATGGGCCGAGGCGGTGCATCGGCCTCGATCAGGATCACCGGCGGGCGCGGTTTGGCAGGTTCCTGCTGGGCCGGCTGGCAGGCGGCCACGGCCAGGCTCAGCGCTGCGGCGGACAACAGATGGCGTGCCTGCATGGCGCGGTTCCTCCGGTGGTCTGATCGATGGGAAAGCATACCGTCCAATGATCTGAAATCGTTTACAAGGTGTGTGCTTAAAAAACCACGAAAAACGTGGCCTGACACCGCGATCATTGCCCACGCCGCTGCCCCCTGGCCGGCAGCGGCGTGGGCAATGGACCGGCACGGGGCCGGCCATTGCCGTTTTCACCGATGCCGCCAGCGAGCCGGCGGCATCGGGTCATGCATCACCGCCCGGGCTTAGAAGCGGAAGCCCACTTCGGCCTTGACCTGGCGCGGAGTACCGATGATGTCGCCGGTCTCGTTGTAGCTCACCAGCAGCTTGCCGTCGCTCTTCACGTAGTTCAGGTTGGAGAAGTTGTCGAAGTTGAGCACGTTGATGATGTCGATACGCGCATACAACTCGGTATCGCCGGCCAGCTTGAAGGTCTTGGTCGCCTGCAGGTCAAGCGACCGGTAGCCGAAGATCTTGCCGCCGAGCAGGAAGCGGCCGTTGCCCCCCGGGTAGCCGGCGGCCGGGGTCGGCAGGCAGTTCGGGTTGCCGGCCTGTGCCACGCAGGACCAGTCGTTGCCCGCCACCGGGGTGGCCAAGGTCAGCTTGCCACCGAAGGTGATGCCCCAGAAGCCATCGTAGGAGCCCGTGACCACCAGACGGTGGCGCGGCGCGCCGTTGGACTTGATGTATGGGTATTCGCCGATGGTGCCGCGATCGAACGAGTAGTGCTCGTCGATGTTGCGGTTGTGGCGCGCAGTGGTCCAGGTATAGGCGATCGAGGTACCCCAGCCACTTTCCTTGGTGTACGGCTTCTGCGCCGACAGGAGGATCTGGGTAGCGCGGGTCTTGATGCCCTGCTGGCCAATGATCAGGCTGCCGAAGCCGGGGATGTTGCAACCCCACGGTTGGCCGTAGGTTGGCTTTTCGGCACCACACAGCATCTGGTTGTCGAAGAAGTTGCCGTTGCGGAAGCGATTGCCCAGGGTGTAGGCGAAGCCATCATAGGTCAGCGTGCGCGAGATGGTGGCGTCGGTCAGCCACTCCCCGATCTGGTTGCTCATGCCCAGGCTGAACTGGTCCGCGTAGGGCACCTTCAAGTTGTTGTTGAGCAGGTCCACTTCCAGGCCTTCGTTGCTGGTACTGCCCAGCAGGGCCTGCACGTTGCCGATGCCATTGAGCAGGTTCGGGTTCCAATCGAAGCACGGGTTCTGCCCGTACAGGCAGGCTCCGCTGCGCGGGTCGCGGAAGTACACGGTCGGCTGCGGCAGGGCCAGCTTGGTGGTTTCCAACGCCAGGTAGTCGAAAAGATCACGGTCGTAGGAACGACCGGCGCCACCATGGATCACATGCTGCTCGTCGGCATTGATGTCATACGAGAAGCCCAGCCGCGGCTGCCAGGCATCCTTGAATGCCTTGCGGTTGTGGCCGTTGCTGATGTAGTCGTTGATGTTCAGGCCGCTCAACGCGAGCGTCTGCGCGTAGCTCTGCCCGGCCGGGCCATGCGGATCCTGCGCATTGAGCGCGCTGACCACTTCCGGCGGGGTCACGAAGTCCAGGTAGGTCGGGTTCTTCTCGTAGTCCCAACGCAGGCCAAGGTTCAACTGCAGGTGGTCGTTGACCTGCCAATCGTCCTGAATGAACAAGCCAATCTGCGTGGTCTTCGAGCGTACTTCCGGCAACACGCCACTGACACCAGTAATCGGCTTGGTGAACTGCGCCTTGTACGGCGTATCAATGCCAAATTCCGGGTTGCCCACGGTGTAGTAGAACTGCGGGTTGATCTGCTGCGCGTCGGAGGCGTACAGATTGATCTTCTTGTACTTGGCGCCCATCTTGATGGTGTGGTCGCCAGCCCACTCCAAGCCGTCCAGGGTCAGGTTGTCTTCGATCGACCAGCCCTTCTGGCCCTTCACCTGCGAGGCGAAGGCGCTGGCACCACCGATTTCCACAATGGTGCGTTCCTGCGGGGTGTTGCCGTCAATGTCACGGCCGTCCGGCGCGGTGTACACGTAGCCGTTGCCCAGGGTCAGCGGCAGCGGGTTGTTGAACGACTTCTCGTGGGTGACCATCAGCTCGTTGTAGAAGCGCTCACCGCTGTGATTCCAGCGCAGCGCGAAACGACGGTCTGTGTTGTCAGTGACCTTGCCATGCTCCTTGGAGGTCTGGTCACTGAACTGCTGCTGATTCTCGTCACGATCCTGGACTGTGAACTCGATGCGGTCGTTGTCGGTCGGCTCGACGTCGATCTTGGCGAAGATCAGGTCCTGCTTGAACGGCTGGCTGGCCGGGCCCAGGCCGGCGGCGGCCGCCGCCGGCAGCTGCGAGGCAGCACTGGTGACCGCGCCATTCGGGGCAATGGTCACTGGCAGATCGAAACGCTTGGCTTCGTAGGTCACGAAGAAGTGGGCCTTGTCCTTGATGATCGGGCCGCCCAGCGCGAAGCCGTATTCCTTCTCCGCCGATTCTTCCTTGCTCTTTCCCGGCTGGCGTTCGGCCGGGGTCATCGCACGCATACTGTCGTTGGTGTAACGATAGAAGGTCTCGCCCTTGAACTCGTTTGTACCCGACTTGGTCGCAGCGGTGATCGCGGCGCTGGACACCTGGCCGTACTCGGCCTTGTAGTTGCCGCTGATGACCTTGTATTCACCGATGGCCAGCTGCGGGAACGGGTTGCCTGCGCTGCCGGACTGGCCGGCCACGCCGCCGCCCTTGACGTAGCTCTTCTGGCCCACACCGTCAATGTACACGTTGGTGCCGTCGGCGTTGGTCGCACCGCCGCGCAGCGAGGTGTTGCCCTTGGCGTCACGGGTGAAGATCATGCCCGGCACCGCGTCGGCGAACTCCAGGAAGTTGCGCGACACCTGCGGGGTGGTCTGGATCTGCTGCAGGCTGACGGTCTTGCCGACTTCGGAGGTGCGCACTTCCTGCAGCAGGGTCGGCGCGACGACGTTGACGGTGTCCAGGTTGGTGGCCGCGGTCGAACCGGGGGTGCTGCTGGCGGCACCGGCAAAGTTCAGCGTCGCGGTCGAGGCCACGGTGACGGTGACCTTCTGGGTCTGGCCGTTGGCAACCACGTCATAGGTACCCGGGTCCAGGCCCATCAGCGAGTAGCTGCCGTCGGCGCGGATGGTGCCACGGCGGACGGTACCGGTGGCCACGTTGGTGGCGGTCACTTCGGCACCTGCCTGGGCGCCGGCAACCTGGCCGCGCAGGCTGGCGTTGGCCGACTGCGCCATGACGTTGGGGGCGGCAGCCAGCATCAGGCAGCTGACCAGTGCGGTGCTCAGCAGCCGGCGCGCCGGCATGCGGAAGGTGGTATGCATCATCAACTCAATCTCCGGGTGGCGGTAACCGCTTGCGCGGTCCCTGCGATCAGTCAAAAAAAGAAGGAACGCCTCTGGCTTCAATGGCCGGATGGCGGAGTGGTGGAATCGCGAACTATCAAGCGGGGAACCAGGGTCTGCTTGTCCCCTGTCCCATCCGTGGAGGTGCCGTCCATCAACTGCATCAGACGCGTCATGGCCCGGTCGCCGAGCTCGGCGATGCTGACCTGCATGGTGGTCAGCGACGGGTGGACGAAACGCGCCAGTGGAATGTCATCGAAACCTGCCAGGGCAACATCGGCCGGCACACGGACACCAGCCTGCGTGAACGCATACAGGCAGCCCAGGGCCATCATGTCGTTGGCGGCGAACACGGCATCGGGCAGCGCTCCGGCTGCCAGCAACTCCTGACCGGCGCGATGGCCGGAAGCTTCGTCGAAATCACCGGGCAGCTCGATGCCTTCGGCGCCACTGCCAAACGCCACCAGCGCGTCACGGAAGCCGCGCAGGCGCTCGCGCGCGTCGAAGTTGAGGTCCGGGCCAGAAATGAAGGCAATGCGGCGGTGGCCGGCGTCCAGCAGGTGGCGGGTCATCGCCATCGCACCGGCGTGGTCGTCGATGCTCAGCACCGGATGGTCCTGCCCGGGCAGATAGGTGTTGATCAACACCGTCGGCAGCGACTGCGGCAGATTGTCGGTCAGGAAGCCCGGGCTCTCGGCATAGGGCGAGAGCACCAGCAGGCCGTCGACGCGGCCGCGCATGGCACGCAGGGCGGCGCCCTGCTGTTCCTGGTCGCCGTGGTAGCTGGACACCAGCAGGTGCTGGCGGCGGTTGCGGGCCACGCCGTCGATGCCGCGCATCAGTTCGGAGAAG
The DNA here is from genome assembly GCF_000284595.1 of Stenotrophomonas maltophilia D457. Classification (GTDB taxonomy): domain Bacteria; phylum Pseudomonadota; class Gammaproteobacteria; order Xanthomonadales; family Xanthomonadaceae; genus Stenotrophomonas; species Stenotrophomonas muris. Next base: position 3,154,129 of record NC_017671.1, read on the forward strand.
AATTCGCCGTACAGGTCAGGCAGCACCACGCCCACCGTATTGGTGCGGCGGCTGCTCAGGCTGCGCGCGGCGGCATGCGGGGTGTAACGCAGCCGTGCGGCCACCTCCAGCACAAGCTGGCGGACCGGTTCGGCGACATTTTCATGCCCGTTGAGCGCGCGGGAAACCGTGGCCACGGAGACCCGGGCTTCGCGTGCGACGTCTTTGATTGTGATAGCTGCCTTGTTCACGAAGCCGCCCTCCACGGCTTGGACCTACCAGCATTGGCGCGGAATGTAAGCGTTTCCATCTGGGCTTGTAAACAGTCCGTTAGGCGAATGTCCCGAAATGGACATGAAAACCTGTCCGTGGCCAGGCCCTTGCGGACCCGCCAGGACAGTGCGGGACAAGGGCTCAGCCCTGTTCTGACGGGGTATGTGCGCGGATGGACAGCGCGTGGATATCGGTGTCCATCATCGACCCCAGCGCGGCATAGACCGCGCGATGCCGGGCCAACGGAGCCAGTCCGGCGAAGCGTTCACTCACCACATGGACGTTGAAATGGCCGCGCCCGTCGCGCGCGCCGGCATGGCCGGCATGGCGATGGCTGTCATCCTCGATCTCGAGCACGCTGGGTGCCAGCGCCTGCTGCAGCGCATCACGGATCCGCTCGATCCGTTCCGCGTTCACGGCAGGACCTTGCGGAACGGGCGTACCTGCACGCGGGTGTAGACGCCGGCAGCCACGTACGGGTCGGCATCGGCCCAGGCCTGGGCCTGCGGCAACGACTCGAACTGCGCGATCACCACCGAGCCGCTGAAACCGGCCGGGCCCGGGTCTTCACTGTCCACCGCCGGGCACGGGCCGGCCAGCAGCAGGCGTCCCTCGTCGCGCAGCGCGTGCAGCCGCGCCAGGTGTTCCGGCCGCGCCTGCAGCCGCTGCGCCAGCACATCCTGGCCGTCATACCCTTCGATCACATACCACACCGGCATTTCCTCGCTTGCGTTGTCGGGTCCGCAGATTCTAGCCAATGCAGCCCCCGCCCCGGTCCGGCTGGACACTGGCGCGGCAAAGGCTTACCCTAGACTCCATTGCACGTGGCTGGATGCAGCGGCCCGTCGGTTTTTGCGGCCAACGCAGCCCCCGACGACCGTCCCGCTGCTTCAAACCGGACCACCCGGCCGGGCCACGTAGACGACCTCCCCGTAGTTCTGTCGCTGCCGTTTACCGCGGCGCGTCCCGCTGTTTGATATGTGTGGAATCGCGCCGATCCCGGCGTGTCTGGCGCCTTGGGGCTCCGTGGCGTTGGCCCGGCGAACCCGGTGCCGCGACTGGTCCGTTGCAATCCTGATCTCCATTAGATGACTTCCGAACTCGCGCTCGACGCGAACCCGCCAACCCGGCCGCCCGCCCCCCAGCAGCAGGAAATGCCGCTGGCCGTGGTGCATGGGCAACCGGTCCTGCAGATTCCGCAGGACCTGTACATCCCGCCGGACGCGCTGGAAGTCATCCTGGATGCCTTTGAAGGCCCGCTGGACCTGCTGCTGTACCTGATCCGCCGCCAGAACCTGGATGTACTGGACATTCCCGTTGCCGAGATCACCCGGCAGTACGTGGAGTACATCACCGTGATGCGCGAGCTGCGCTTCGAGCTGGCGGCCGAATACCTGGTGATGGCCGCGATCCTGGCCGAGGTGAAGTCGCGGATGCTGCTGCCGCGCCCGGTCAGCGAGGAAGGCGATGAAGCCGACCCGCGCGCCGAACTGGTGCGCCGGCTGCAGGAGTACGAACGCTTCAAGCAGGCCGCCGAGAACATCGACGCCCTGCCCCGCCAGGACCGCGATACCACCGTGGCACATGCCTTCATGCCCGAACGTGCCACGGTGAAGCTGCCGCCGCCGGTGGACCTGAAGGAAATGCTGCTGGCCCTGCACGACGTGCTCAAGCGCGCCGAGCTGTTCAGCGGCCACGCCATCAAGCGTGAGGCACTGAGCGTGCGGCAACGCATGGGCGAAGTGCTGGGACGCCTGGAAGATGGCAAGTTCTATCGTTTTGAAGGGCTGTTCACCGCCGAAGAAGGCAAGCTGGGCGTGCTGGTCACGTTCCTGGCGGTGCTGGAGCTGGCCAAGGAACAGCTGCTGGACATCGTCCAGGAAGAACCGCTGGCGCCGATCTACGTGAAGTCGCTGGCGGCCGGCAACACCAATGCCCCGCTGCAGTTCAGCAGCGAGTTCGACGACAACGACGACGACGCCAATGCAGACGAGTGAGCGCTGACTGCCGATGGATCAATCGCTGATCAACCGCATTGTCGAGGGTGCCCTGCTGGCTTCCAGCCAGCCGCTCACCCTGGCCCAGCTGAAGGACCTGTTCCCGGAAGAGGAACCGGCACCGCCGGGCAGCATCGAACGTGCGCTGGAACGCCTGCGCGAGGCCTGCGAAGGCCGCGGCGTGGAACTGGTCGAGGTCGCCTCCGGCTTCCGCTACCAGGTCACCGGCGAAGTGCATGGCTGGATCAGCCGGCTGTGGACCGAACGCAAGACCCGCTACACCCGTGCCACCCTGGAAACCCTGGCGCTGATCGCCTACCGGCAGCCGATCACCCGCGGCGAGATCGAACAGGTGCGCGGCGTGGCGGTCAGCAGCAACATCATCCAGGCGCTGGAAGAACGCGAGTGGATCCGCGTGGTCGGCCACCGCGACGTGCCCGGCAAACCGGCGCTGTTCGGCACCACCAAGGGCTTCCTGGACTACTTCGGGCTGAAGCGGCTGGACGAACTGCCGCCGCTGTCGGAGCTGAAGGACCTGGGCGAGCTGGAACCGCAGCTTGCCCTGGACCGCGATGCGCCGGCCGTCGCCGGTGCCGAGGGTCCGGACATCTCGGCCGGCGCCGATGGCGCTGCCGCGAACGATGATGCCAGCCTGGCCGGCAGTGACACCCCCGATTCCGCCGATGCAGCCCCTGCGTCGGCCACCGATGAGCAAGCACCTTCGCCCCTCGATGATGGGCACCCCGATTCCGCGCCGGGCGAGCGCGCGGTGCCCCTGAACGAACGCGAAGACAACGCCGTCGCGATGACGACCGTGGCTGTTGACCAAGCCGATTCCGAACCAGAGGCCGACCTCGAAACCGTCGGCCGGAGCAAAACTGATGAGTGACACCCCCCGTAACAAGCTCTCGCTGAAGCGCGAAGCCACCTCCGAACAGTTCAAGCTGGAAGAACGCCTGCACAAGGTGCTCGCACAGGCCGGCCTCGGCTCGCGCCGCGCGCTGGAACAGCGCATCGCCGAAGGCCTGGTCAAGGTCAACGGTGAAGTCGCGCAGACCGGCATGTCGGTCAAGAGCGGCGACAAGATCGAACTGGATGGCCGCGGCTTCGTCGCCACCGCCCTGGCCGAGCCGTCGCGCGTGCTGGTCTACAACAAGCCGGAAGGCGAAGTGACCACCCGCGATGATCCGGAAGGCCGCCCGACCGTGTTCGAGTCGCTGCCGCCGCTGAAGGGCGCGCGCTGGATCGCCATCGGCCGCCTGGACATCAACACCACCGGCCTGCTGCTGGCCACCACCGACGGTGAGCTGGCCAACGCCATGATGCACCCGTCGTTCGAGGTCGAGCGCGAGTACGTGGTGCGCGTGCGTGCGCCGGAAGGCGAGGAAAAGGTCTCTGACGCCATCGTCGACCGCCTCACCCGTGGCGTCGCGCTGGAAGACGGCCCAGCCAAGTTCGATGAGATCGAACGCATCGGCGGCACCGATTCGCACGACTGGTTCCGCGTCGTGGTGAAGGAAGGCCGCAACCGCGAAGTGCGCCGGCTGTGGGAGTCGCAGGGCTGCCAGGTCAGCCGCCTGAAGCGCACCCGCTATGGCAAGGTGAGCCTGCCGCGCGAACTGGCCCGTGGCCATTCGGTGGAACTGGGCACCACGCAGGTTGAAGCCCTGCGCGCCCAGCTGAAGCTGGAAGAAGGCGCACCGTCGGCACTGACGCTGCAGCCGGTGATCGGCCAGCGCCGCGCGGCGAAGACCACCGTGCGCGTGCGCGAAGGTGGCCGTGGCAACGCCTACGTCAACGGCCACAACACCGCCGACGAAGGCCGCGAGCTGCGTCGTTTCGACAACGTCCGCGAAGACCGCGGCCGTGGTCGCGGCGGCAAGGGTGGCGGCTTCAAGGGCGGCCTGACGGTCAGCGGTGAAGCGGCAGCCAAGCAGTCGCAGAAGCCGTTCAAGCAGCGCGCCCAGAAGAATGATCGTTCGCTGCCGGAAGGCAATCCGGCCGCGTTCCGCACCTGGTACGTGCCGGATGGCGTGAGCACCGGCCCGAGCGGCCATCGCAACGCCGGCCCGGGCGCACGCGGCCCCGGTGCCCGTGGTCCGGGTGCAGGCGGCCAGGGCCGTCCGTACGGCAAGCCGAAGGGCCCGGGCGCAGGCGCCGGTGGCGGCCAGGGCCGTGGCGGTTTCGGCGGCGAAGGCCGTGGCGGCGCAGGCGGCCAGGGTCGTCCGGCCGGTGGCGGCAACCGCTCGCAGGGCCAGGGCAACAAGCACCCGTACGGCCATCCGGGCAACGCCCCGAGCTTCCCGTCCGACCACGCCACCCCGGGCTTCAACCCGTATGGCAGCCCGAAGCCGGCACACGGCGCCCGTCCGGGCGGTCGCGGTCCGGGCGGTGGCAACCACCGTGGCCCGGGTGGTAACCGTGGCCCCGGTGGTCCGGGTGGCAACCGAGGCCCGGGCGGCCCCGGTGGCAACCGCGGTCCCGGCGGCCCGCGCCGCAGCGGCCCGCGCGGCGGCTGATCGGCAGCCACGTTGAAATGCAGAACCCCGGCTCCGGCCGGGGTTTTTCTTTGAAAAGGGGACGGAGGGGATTAAGTCGCTTTCGCCACGCCGTGCGTCGAAGGGCGAAAGCGACTTAATCCCCTCCGTCCCCTTTTGCGTGGCGCTGGAAAGCGGCGGGCGTGGTACCGGTCATGCTGCGGAAAAAGGCGATGAACGGACTCTCGGCGGAAAAACCAGTGTCCTGCGCAACGTGCCCGATGCGATGGCCAAGCAGCAGCAGCTCCATGGCGCGCATCAGGCGCCATTGCTGGCGCCAGGCCTGGTAGCCCATGCCGGTCTCGCGTTGCATCAACCGGCCGACCGTGCGCACGCTCAGGCCCGCACGCGCAGCGAGCTCACCCAGTTCAGGCGGCAGCTGCTCGGCCAGCGGCAGGCAGCGCGCGATGCGTGGATCGCGTGGCAGCGGCAGGTCCATCGGCGCCACCGGTGCGGCGCCGATCTCCAGCACGCACAACGCCAATTGATGGTGCGCGCGTGGCGCCCGCCAGTCATGGTCGAACGGCGCCTGCGCGATCGGTTCCAGCAATGCCTGCAGCAGGGGACCGACGCCGATGATCGCCGGCTGCTGCGGCAGCCGTGCCGACAACGTGGCATCGAAATACAGCGAGCGGTAGTCCACGGCCTGGCGCATCTGTGCGCGATGGCGCAGGCCGCCGGGAATCCATGCCGCGCGCGAGGGCGGCAGCAGGCTGATGCGGTCGCCGAAGGTCAGCCGCGTGCAGCCCCGCCGGGTGTACAGCAACTGCGCGCGCGCGTGCTGGTGCCAACCCGAATCATGATCGGCCAGCGACGACGCGATGCCCAGCACCGGTGCGCTCCAGGCATCCGCATCGAAGTGCGCATCCGGTTGCAGCCACGCCATGTCCGATTTCATCCATTTCCTGGCCGGACCGACAGAGTGCGCCACTCCGCCGGCCACCACAATACGCGGCCCTGTTTGCGGAGCACCCGCATGTCGCGTCGCCTGTTGTTGCTCACCATCGCGCTGCTGATGTTCCCCCAGTTGGCGCAGACCCTGTACAGCCCGGCCCTGGCCGACCTCGCCGGGCGCTTCGCACTGCCCCCCGGCGCCGCCAGCCAGGCCATGAGCCTGTACCTGTTCGGTTTTGCCGCCGGTGTCCTGCTATGGGGGCGGCTGGCCGACCATGTCGGTCGTCGCCCTGCCCTGCTCTGCGGCCTGGCCGTGTTCGTACTGGCCGCCTGCGGCGGCCTGCTGGCCAGCACGTTCGGCCAGGTCCTGCTGGCGCAGGCACTGGCCGCACTGGGTGCGGCGGCGGCCTCGGTGGTAACCCAGACCGTACTGCGCGACCACCTGAAGGGTCCGGCGTTGGCGCAGGCGTTCTCGTGGATCGGCATGGCGCTGGCCTTGAGCCCGGCGATCGGGCTGGCACTGGGTGTGCTGCTGGTGGACAGCCATGGCTATGCCGGCGTGCAGGCCGGCCTGCTGCTGATGGTCAGCCTGCTGATGCTCGGATGCGCAACGGGCCTGCGCGAGAGCCGCCCTGCGGAAGTCGCGCACACCCCCATGCTGCCACTGTTGTGGCAACTGCTGCGTGATCGCTGGATGTGGTCACAGGCGCTGCTGGTGATGGCGTTCAACGTGGCGATGTACAGCTGGTACGCGCTGGGCCCGTTCGTGTTCGAACGCCTGCACTGGCCGCTGGCCTGGTTCGGTGCCAGCGGCGCGCTGCTGGCGCTCGGCTCGGCGCTGGGTGCATGGGGCAATGCTCGCCTGCTGCGCGCAGGCGTTGCCTCCGCCACGCGCATCCGGCTCGCCGCAGGGCTGGTGCTGGCCGGTGGGCTGTTGGCTGCCTTGCTGCACAATCAGCCGGCACTGGTCGCGGCGATGGTACCGGTGGTGGCCGGGTTCGGCCTGGCCATTCCCAATGTGCTGGGCCAGGCCCTCCGCGGATACCCGCACTGCCTGGGCAGCGCCGGCGCCCTGTTCGGCCTGCTCTACTACCTGTTGATCGGCGTGGCGATGGCCGTGGTCGGCGCACTGCAACTGCTGGCGCCGACACTCATCGTGTGCGGCGTGCTTGCCCTGTGGCTGCAGCGGCCGGCACGGCTCAGCGCCGGCTGATGGTGAAGGCGGCGCCGTCCACGCCCAGATCCCAGCCCTTGCCGGTGCCGGACAGGGCCAGCGAGATGTCGCCCTTGGTCATCACCTGCGCGTTGCTGGACTTCACGGCACCCGCATGCGCGCCAACCGAGGCGTAGGTGCCCAGCAGCTCGTTGACGCTGACGGCGCCGGTGAAGCTGCCACGGCCATTGGTGATCTTCGACTTGCCCACGGTCAGGCCGCCGCCCTTCACTTCGATACGCACCGGCAGGCTGGTGCCGTTGCTGCAGCTGACCGTGCCGTTGCCGGAAGCGGTCTTGTAGATCAGTGACCAGCCGGACAGGTTGTAGCGCAGCTGGCAATCGAGGTTGCCGGCGGCGTGCGCGGCCGGGGCCAGCGTAGCAGCGGACAGGGCCAGCAGCAGGGCGAAGGGCTTGTTCATGGCAGGACTTCCAGTTCGGTCGGACTGCCGGCGAATCTAGCAGCGCGCGCGTGCACGCTGGATGCAGGCGCGCGCGCTGCGTGGCAGGCATTCAGCCGCCGTCGTGCTGTTTCAGGCCTGCTCGTCCAGGTGGAAGGCATCAGCATCGAGCATCGCCGGGAAACGCGCGCGATGTGCAGCCAGTGCTTCGGCCGAAATGGTGGTGGTCACCACCTGTTCGCGTTCGCGGATCTCCACCTGCGGCTGGCCGAGGAAGTCGATCACCGCGCTGTCGCCGGCGTAGTGCAGCTGGTTGCCGTCCACGCCGACGCGGTTCACCGCGGCCACAAAGCACAGGTTCTCGATCGCCCGCGCACGCAGCAGGGTCTTCCATGCATAGGCGCGCGCCGACGGCCAGTTGGCGACGAAGATCTGCAGGTCGAAATCCAGCTGCTGCGGGCGTTCGACGTTGTAGCGGTTGCGGCAGAACACCGGGAAGCGCAGGTCGTAGCAGACCTGCGGATTGATCCGCCAGCCCTTCCATTCCACGCTCAGGCGCTCACGGCCGGCGGCATAGCGCTCGTGCTCACCGCCGTAACGGAACAGGTGGCGCTTGTCGTAGTACTGCAGGCCGCCCTCTGGCGTTGCGAACAGCAGGCGGTTGTAGACGCCGTTGCCCTCGCGCAGCTGCACGCTGCCGATCACTGCCGCGTTCAAGACCCTGGCCTGTTCGCGCACCCAGGCCACGGTCGGCCCGTCCATGCCTTCGGCCTGGGCGATGGCGTCGTTGGAGAAGCCACTGGTGAAGGTCTCCGGCAGGATCACCAGGTCGGTACTGCCGGCCAGCGGTGCCAGCAACGCACCGTAGTAGGCGCGGTTGCCGGCCGGGTCATGCCAGCGGGTGTCGCCCTGGACGAGGGAAATGCGCAGGTCCTGCATGTCCGTGTCTCCGCTCACAGCAGGCGCAGGCGTTCGATCGCCGCGTCCATGGTCGCTTCGTTCTTGGCAAAGCACAGGCGCACCAGGCGCTGGCCGGCCGGCGGAGTCTCATAGAACGGCGACAGCGGAATGGCGGTGACGCCCTTCTCGATGGTCAGCCACTTCACGAACTCATGGTCCGGCAGGTCGCTGATCGCCGAATAGTCGACCAGCTGGAAGTAGCCGCCCGGCACCGGCAGCGCCTTCAGGCGGGTACCGGCCAGCTGCTCGCGGAAGCGGTCGCGCTTGGCCTGGTAGAACGCGCCCAGTTCCAGGTGGTGTTCGGGTTCGTCGCGGATCATCGCGGCGAAGCCATGCTGCGCCGGGCCGAAGCTGGTGAAGGTGTTGTACTGGTGCACCTTGCGGAACTCGGCGGTCAGCGCCGGCGGGGCGATCGCATAGCCGATCTTCCAGCCGGTGCAGTGGTAGGTCTTGCCGAAGCTGGAGATGACGAACGCGCGCTCGCGCAGTTCCGGGTAGCGCAGCGCCGATTCATGGCGACGGCCGTCGTAGATGATGTGTTCGTACACCTCATCGGAGATCAGGTAGATCTGCGTGCCGCGCAGCAGTTCGGCCAGCGCCTGCATGTCCTGCGCCGACAGCATCGCGCCGGACGGATTGTGCGGGGTGTTGACGATCAGCATGCGGGTGCGCGGGGTGATCGCTGCGCGCACGCGGTCCCAATCGACCGCGAACGTCTGCGGATCCAGCGACACATGTACGGCCCTGGCACCGGCCAGGTCGATCGCCGGTTCGTAGCAGTCATACGCCGGGTCCAGCACGATCACTTCCTCGCCGGCACGCACCACGGCGTGGATGGCGTTGAAGATGGCCTCGGTGCCACCGCTGGTGACGGTGATCTCGCTGTCCGCATCGACCTGCGCGCCGTAGCAGTCCAGCACCTTCTGTGCGATGGCCTGGCGCAGCGGCGCCACGCCGGTCATCGGCGGGTACTGGTTCAGCCCGGCGGCCATCGCCCTGGCGGTCTCGTCGATCAGGCGCTGCGGCGCCGAAAAGTCCGGGAAACCCTGGCCCAGGTTGACCGCGCCGTGTTCGGCGGCGAGCTGGGACATCACGGTGAAGATCGTGGTACCGACCTTGGGCAGCTTGGTGGTGGGTTGCATCGGCATGGGCTGTGGGGGAACAAGGGATCCGAGTTTACGCAATCCGCGCGTCGGTAGCGCCGGCCGCCGGCCGGCAACCTCGGCTGGCAGGTGGCGAAATTACCGGCCAGCGGCCGGCACTGCCATCGGCATTCACCGCTACAATTGCCGCCGCACTCCGGCATGAAGACCTTTGCCCCTTGAACACCCCTGCATTGCTGGCTGCCAGCGGCCTGAGCTTCTCCCGCAATGACGAGCCGGTGTTCGGCCCGCTGGACTTCCATGTGGACGCCGGCGAAGCCCTGCTGGTGCAGGGCGGCAATGGCGCCGGCAAGACCACCCTGCTGCGCGTGCTGGCCGGCCTGGCCCGGCCCGGTGCCGGCCAGGTGCGGATCGACGGCAAGCCGGCCAGCAATGCCGAGCGCGCGCGCTATGTCGCCTACCTCAGCCACCTGCCAGCGCTGAAACCGGACCTCCGCACGCTGGAAAACCTGCATTTCCTGTGCGGCCTGCACGGACGGCGTGCGCGGCAGATGCCCGGCAACGCGCTGGCCATCGTCGGCCTGGCCGGTTATGAGGACACCCTGGTACGGCATCTGTCGGCCGGACAGAAGCGGCGGCTGGCACTGGCGCGCATCTGGCTGTCGCCGGCACCGTTGTGGCTGCTGGACGAACCCTATGCCAACCTCGACCTGGAGGGCATCACCCTGGTCAACCGGATGATTTCGGCGCACCTGCGCGCCGGTGGCGCTGCGCTGGTCACCACCCACGGTGCCTATGCCGCACCGCCGGTGCGCACCCGCCAGCTCGACCTCGGCGGTGCCGCGTGATCGCGCCGGGCACCGAACCGGGCCTGTGGCAGACCGCAGGCGCCCTGCTCAGGCGCGACCTGCGCCTGCTCTGGCGCCGCCGCGGCGATGCGCTGCAACCGCTGCTGTTCGCGGTGCTGGTGGTGGTGCTGTTCGCCCTGGCCCAGGGCCGCGAACCACAGCTGTTGGCCGCCACCGCCGGTGCAGTGCTGTGGCTGGCCGTGCTGCTGGCCGGACAGCTGTCGCTGGATTCGCTGTTCCGCTCCGACGCCGAGGATGGCTCGCTGGAACAATGGCTGCTGGCGCCGGTGCCGCTGGCCTGGCTGGTGCTGGTGCGCGTGCTGCTGCATTGGGCCACCACTGCGCTGCCGCTGATCGTGGTCAGCCCGCTGCTGGCCGAAATGCTGCATCTGCCGCATGACCAGCTGCCGATGTTGCTGGCATCGTTGCTGCTGGGCACGCCGTTGCTGAGCCTGATCGGTGGCGTGGTCGCCGCACTGACCGTAGGCATCCGACGCTCTGGTATTCTCGTGGCGCTGCTGTCGTTGCCGCTGTACGTGCCGGTGCTGGTGTTCGGCGCAGGCAGCCTGGCGGCAGCCGGACGCGGACAGGATCCGGTCGGTGCGCTGCTGATGCTGGGCGCCGGCCTGCTGGTCGCGCTGGTGCTGGCGCCGCTGGCCACTGCCGCTGCAATACGTATTTCTCTGAGTTGACCGAGCTGAGAGCCAATCCACCCCTGCTGGATAGCCGCCACGCATGAATCCGATTGTCCGCTGGTTCCACCAACTCGGTTCGCCCCCCACGTTCGACCGTTTCGCTGCCCGCTGGTCGCGGGTGTTCTACCTCGCGGCGGTGCCGGTGCTGCTGGTCGGCATGTGGCAGGCGCTGCTGGTGGTGCCACCGGAAGCCAAGCAGCTGGACAGCTTCCGCATCCTCTACATCCACGTACCCAGTGCCTGGATGAGCCTGTTCGTCTTCGCGCTGATGGCGTTGTATGCGGCCATCGCGCTGGTCTGGCGGATCAAGGTCTGCGAGATCCTGGCCATGGCCTGCGCGCCGATGGGTGCCGGCTTCACCCTGATCACCCTGTTGACCGGCAGCATCTGGGGCAAGGGCACCTGGGGCACCTGGTGGGACTGGGACCCGCGCATGACCAGCGAACTGGTACTGCTGTTCCTGTACCTGGGCGTGATCGGCCTGTACCACGCCATCGAGGACCGCCGCAGCGCCGCGCGCGCCGCTGGCCTGCTGGCCATTGTCGGTGTCAGCCTGCTGCCGGTGATCCGCTATTCGGTGGACTGGTGGGGCGGCCTGCACCAGCGCCAGTCGATCAGCGTATTCGGTGAATCGGCGATCAGCAGCGCGATGATCGCGCCGTTGTGGTGGATGGTGATCGGCACCAAGTTCTGGTTCGCCGGTTCGGTGCTGGCCAAGGCACGCGCCGACAATCTCGACCGCGAGGCCGGCAAGGCCTGGGTCGGCGGCCGTGTCGATGCCGGACTCCCGGCCCGGGAGGCCCAGCCATGACCCACCTGCCCTATGTGATCGGTGCCTACGCGGTGTTCGTGCTGGTGCTCGGCGCCGATGCCATCGGTTCGTGGCTGCGCCTGCGCGTGGCGCGCCGGCTGGCACTGGCCCGCCAGCAGCGCCAGCAGACCCGCGCCGGCAGGCAGGACGCAGCGGCGCCGTTGTCGACGGAGCTGGAACGATGACCCCGGTACAGCGCCGCCGCCTGGTGTGGGTGTTGCTGGCCCTGCTCGCCTCCGGCCTGGCCACCGCACTGGTGGCGATGGCACTGGAGCGCAACATCGCCTACCTGTACACGCCCTCGGAAGTGCTGCGCGGCGATGTCGATGCACAGTCGCGCTTCCGCCTCGGTGGCATGGTGGTGAAAGGTTCCTTCAACCGACCGGTCGGCTCGCTGGAGGCGCGCTTCGAGGTGACCGACGGCGACGCGCAGCTGGCGGTGACCACGTCGCGGATCCTGCCGGACATGTTCGCCGAAGGCACGGCGGTGGTCGCCAGCGGCCGCCTGCAGGACGGCACCTTCGTCGCCGACGAGGTGCTGGCCAAGCACGATGAGAAGTACGTGCCGAAGGAAGTGGCCGACAAGATGGGCGACGCCCATCGCAAGCACGACGTGCCGGTGACGGCACCCGAGGTGCGCTGAGTGCTGCCCGAACTGGGTCAGATCCTGCTGCTGTGCGCGTTGCTGGCCTCGCTGCTGCAGGCCGGCCTGCCGCTGGTCGGCGCGCAGCGCAACAATACGGCGTGGATGGCGGTGGCACGACCTGCCGCGTTCGCGCAGCTGCTGCTGGTCGCCGGCGCGTTCGTGGCACTGACCGCCGCGTTCGTGCAGCAGGACTTCTCGGTGCGCTACGTGGCCGAGAACTCCAATTCGCTGCTGCCGATGGTCTACCGCTACTCGGCGGTCTGGGGCGCGCACGAGGGCTCGCTGCTGATGTGGGCGCTGGTGCTGGCGCTGTGGACCGGCGCGGTGGCGCTGTTCTCGCGGCACTTGCCCGCACCGGTGCAGGCGCGCGTGCTGGCGGTGATGGGCGTGGTCAGCGTCGGCTTCCTCGCCTTCCTGATCTTCACCTCCAACCCGTTCCTGCGCCTGAACCCGGCACCGCTGGAAGGCCGCGACCTCAATCCGCTGCTGCAGGACCCGGGGCTGATCATCCATCCGCCCATGCTGTACCTGGGCTATGTCGGCTTTGCGGTGCCGTTCGCCTTCGCGGTTGCCGCACTGCTGGAAGGCCGCGTCGACGCACGCTGGCTGCGCTGGACGCGGCCATGGACCAACGTCGCCTGGGGCTTTTTGACCCTGGGCATCGCGCTGGGCAGCTGGTGGGCCTATTACGAGCTAGGCTGGGGCGGCTGGTGGTTCTGGGACCCGGTGGAGAACGCCAGCTTCATGCCATGGCTGGTCGGTGCGGCATTGATCCATTCGCAGGCCGTCACTGAAAAGCGCGGCACCTTCGGCAGCTGGACCCTGCTGTTGGCGATCGCCGCCTTCGCGCTGTCGCTGCTGGGCACGTTCCTGGTGCGCTCCGGCGTACTGACCAGCGTGCACTCCTTCGCTGCCGATCCTTCGCGCGGCCTGTTCATCCTGGTCTTCCTGTCGGTGCTGGTCGGTGGCAGCCTGTTGCTGTACGCGCTGCGTGCCAGCCAGCTGAGCGTGGATGCCGAGGACCCACGCCGTGGCTTCACCGCCACCTCGCGCGAGACCCTGCTGCTGGCCAACAACCTGCTGCTGGCCACCGCCTGTGCGATGGTACTGCTCGGCACGCTGTACCCGCTGCTGGCCGATGCGCTGTCGCTGGGCAAGATCTCGGTCGGCCCGCCCTACTTCGGCAGCCTGTTCCTGCTGCTGATGGCGCCGATGATCCTGCTGCTGCCGTTCGGCCCGCTGGTGAAATGGCAGCGTGACCAGCCCTCGCGCGCCTTCGCGCTGCTGGCACCGTGGCTGGGCCTGGCGCTGCTGCTGGGCGCGCTGGCCTGGTGGCAGGCGCCGCAGAACGGGTGGAAGGCCGGCATCGGCGTGGCCGCTGCGGCCTGGGTCGCGCTCGGCACCGCACGCTTCGTCTGGCAGCGCCTGCGCGGCAATGGCCGCTTCACCGCCGAAATGCTCGGCATGATCGTCGCCCACGCCGGCATTGCCGTGTTCCTGGCCGGCGCGCTGCTGGTGGAGGCGCTGAACGTGCAGCGCGAAGTGGCGCTGGCACCAGGCCAGCAGCTGGTGGTCGGTCGCCACGAAGTGCGCTTCGAAGGCGTGGACCATCGCGAAGGCCCCAACTTCATCGCCGACCGCGGCCACCTGCGCGTGTTCCGCGACGGCCGCGAGCTGGCCCTGCTGCACCCGGAGAAGCGCCAGTACGCCAGCGGCGGCCAGGTGATGACCGAGGCCGGCATCGATGCACGCTTCAATGGTGACGTCTACGTGGCATTGGGCGAGCCGCTGGGCAACAATGCATGGGCGGTCCGGGTGCACATCAAGCCGTACGTGCGCTGGATCTGGCTGGGCGCGCTGTTGATGGCCCTGGGCGGATTCATCACCGCCGCCGATCGCCGTTTCCGTCGTCCGTAGGAGTTCCCATGTCCGAGTCCCCCACCCCGCGTCCCTCCCGCCCGCTGCCGCCGGTAGCCATCGTGATCGGCGTGCTGTTCTTCTTCGGCCTGCTCGGGCTGATGATCTACGGGGTGATGAAATCAGGCGATCCGCAGCGCGACGTACTGCCGTCGGCACTGATCGACAAACCGGCGCCGGCATTCGCGCTGCCGGTGCTGCACGACCCGGAAATGATCGTGCACAGCGACGACCTGCGCGGCGCGCCCTACCTGCTGAACGTGTGGGGCAGCTGGTGCGCGGCCTGCCGCGAAGAACACCCGGTGCTGACCCGCTTCGCGGAAAGCAAGCGTGTGCGCGTGATCGGCTACAACTGGAAGGACGACCCGACCGACGCGTTGCACTGGCTGGAACAGCTGGGCAACCCGTTCATGGTCGTGCTCAGCGATGTCGAGGGCCGTACCGCGATCGACTGGGGCGTGACCGCCGCACCGGAAACCTTCCTTGTCGATGGCAGCGGCATCGTGCGCTGGAAGTACAGCGGTGCGATGACCCAGCGCGTGGTCGACGAGAAGCTGATCCCGGCGCTGCAGAAGATCGAGAAGGCCCAGGGCAGTGCCGGCAACACCCTGCATACGGCGCCCTGAACCCATGCGCTGGCTGCTGGCGTTGCTGCTTCTGACGCTGCCGCTGGCCGCGCTGGCCCAGCAGCCGCTGCACGATCCGCAGTCGCTGCAGTTCCGCGATGACGCCGAGGAACGCCGCTTCCATGACCTGGCCGCGCAGCTGCGCTGCGTGCAGTGCCAGAACCAGTCGCTGGCCGATTCCAACGCGCAGATCGCCCAGGACCTGCGCCGCGAGGTGCTGCAGCTGATGCAGCAGGGCCACGACGACGCACAGATCAAGCAGTTCCTGGTCGCCCGCTACGGTGAGTTCGTGCTCTATCAACCACCGTTGCAGCCGGGCACCTGGCTGCTGTGGGGTGGCCCCCTGCTGGTGCTCGGCGCCGGTGCACTGGTGGTGCTGGGCATCGTCCGCCGACGTGGACGCACCGTCGGCGCGGCGCCGGCCGGCAAGGCCGATGAAGGAGACGAATGGTGAACCATTGGCTGCCGGTGCTGGCCGGTCTGGTTGCTGCGCTGATGGCAGCACTGGTGCTGTGGCCGTTGCGCCACCACGGCCGTCGCGGTTTCGTGGTCGGCGTGTTCGCACTGGGCGTGGCCGGTGCCTGCCTGTACTTGCTGATCGGTGATCCGCGTGCAGCACAGGTACAGCCGACGCCGTCGGCAGCCTCCCTGCGCGATGGCGTGCAGGCCCTGCAGGACGCACTGGAGCGCGACCCGCAGCGGGCTGATGGCTGGGCGCTGCTGGGCCGGTCGCAGGCCGAACTGGGCAACGCCGCAGCCGCGGCGGATGCCTTCGCGAGGGCCGCCGCATTGGCACCGGATGATCCGGGCGTGCTGGTGGAAGCCGCGCAGGCGCGCGCGCAGGCTGATGCCGGCAAGCAGTTCGATGACACCGCAATGGCCTGGTTGCAGCAGGCGCGCGCACAGGCTCCCGATGCCGAGCGCGCCAGCTGGCTGCTGGGCATCGCCCTGCGCCAGCGCGGAAAGAACGCCGAGGCCGCGGATGTGTGGAGCGGCCTGCTGCCACGACTGGAGCCGGGTGCCGCGCAGGCGCTGCAGGCACAGATCGCCCTCGCGCGCGAGGCCGCTGGCCAGGCGCCCGATGCTGGCGCTGCGGCGCCACCGGCGCTGCTGCAGGTGCGCGTGCAGCTGCCGGCACTGAAGAACGCCGAGTGGCCAGCCAGCACCCAGGTGTTCGTGCTGGCCCGTGCCGTCGGCGGCCCGCCGATGCCGGTGGCCGCTCGCAAGCTGCCGCTGAGCGGATTCCCGGACACGGTCGGGCTGGGCGACGGTGACAGCCCGATGCCGACCGCACCGCTGTCGGCCCATCGCGAAGTGGAAGTGGTGGCACGCATCTCGCGCAGCGGCAGCGCCAACCGCAGCGAGGACGACCTGCAGAGCGTTCCGGTGAAGGTAAGCCTGCCCCACGACGGTGTTGTGGAGCTGCGCTTCCCTTGACCTGTAGAGCCACGCCATGCGTGGATGCGACGGTCCGGTCCGCGTCCATCCATCCATGGAAACCAGCGTGTCGCCAGCTCCACATGCGGCCCCGCTAGAATGCGTGCATGACCGAATTCATCCCGCCCGGCACCCGCTTCCACGCCCTGCCCTCGCCGTTCCCGTTCAAGCGCGGTGGCGCCCTGCATGGCGCACGCGTGGCCTACGAGACCTGGGGAACGCTGGCCGCTGACGCCAGCAATGCGATCCTGATCGTGACCGGCCTGTCGCCGGATGCGCATGCGGCGGCCAACGAGGCCAATCCGGCGCCGGGCTGGTGGGAAGCGATGGTTGGCCCCGGCAAACCCATCGATACCCGCCGCTGGTTCGTGGTCTGCGTGAATTCGCTGGGCAGCTGCAAGGGATCGACCGGCCCCGCCTCGATCAACCCGGCCAGCGCTGAGCCCTACCGCCTGGACTTCCCCGAGCTGTCGATCGAAGACGGCGCTCGCGCCGCGATCGAAGTCGTGCGTGCGCTGGGCATCGCGCAGCTGGCCTGCGTGGTCGGCAATTCCATGGGCGGGATGACCGCGCTGGCCGTGCTGATGCTGCACCCGGGCATCGCGCGCAGCCACGTCAACATTTCCGGCAGTGCGCAGGCGCTGCCGTTCTCGATCGCGATCCGCTCGCTGCAGCGCGAGGCGATCCGTCTCGACCCGCGCTGGAATGGCGGCCACTACGACGATGCCGAGTACCCCGAGTCCGGCATGCGCATGGCGCGCAAGCTGGGCGTGATCACCTACCGCTCGGCACTGGAATGGGATGGCCGCTTCGGCCGCGTGCGGCTGGATTCGGACCAGGCCGACGACGATCCGTTCGGGCTGGAATTCCAGGTGGAAAGCTATCTGGAAGGCCACGCACGGCGCTTCGTGCGCTTCTTCGATCCCAACTGCTACCTGTACCTGAGCCGCTCGATGGACTGGTTCGACCTGGCCGAGTACGCCGACGGCGACGTGCTGGCCGGGCTGGCGAAGATCCGGGTGGAGAAGGCACTGGCCATCGGCGCCAACACCGACATCCTGTTCCCGGTGCAGCAGCAGCAACAGGTCGCCGACGGCCTGCGTGCCGGCGGTGCCGATGCGCGCTTCATCGGGCTGGAATCGCCACAGGGCCATGATGCCTTCCTCGTCGATTTCGAGCGTTTCGGCCCAGCCGTGCGCGGCTTCCTCGACGCGCTGTAAGTGGCGTGGCGGCGTAACCTCGCGCTGGCCGCCTTCGGCGCGCTGACCGCCTTGATGATCAGCGGTGTGCTGCCGTTGTGGCTGGGTGGCTGGTGCCTGCTGGCCAGTGCGGTGTCGTTCGGCCTCTATGGCCATGACAAGCGCGCGGCGCAGCGAAAGCGATGGCGCATTCCCGAGCGCACCCTGCAGCTGCTGGCCTTCGCCGGAGGCTGGCCCGGCGCGCTGCTGGGCCAGGCGCTGTTCCGCCACAAGCATCGCAAAGCCGCATTCCAGTGGGTGTTCTGGCTGTGCGTGCTGGCCAACGTGGCCTCGATCGCGGTGATGCTGCGCGAGTTCTCCCATTGACCGGCCTGTAGAGCCGAGCCCATGCTCGGCTGGCTTGCTTCCGGAGCCGAGCATGGGCTCGGCTCTACAGTAGATCCACGCCATGCGTGGATGTGCCGACCAAGGTCGGCATCTACCGAAGCACTTCGCGCTCCAACACCCCATCGCGCAACCGGTACTGCGCATCGACCACGCCTTCGGGCAGGTCGTCGTGGGTGATCATCAGCAGGCTGCGCCCGTCCAGCAACCCGGAAAGGTCCTGCAACAGCGCACGTGCGGTATCCACGTCCAGGCCTTCGGTGGGTTCGTCCAGCAGCAGGATCGGCGCATTGCGCAGCAGCGCGCGCGCCAGTGCCAACCGCCGCGCCTGGCCGGCCGACATCGTCGCACCGTTCTCGCCGACCCAGGCCTGCAGGCCACCGTTGTGCTCGGCCCAGTCGCCCAGGCGCACGCGACGCAGGACCGCCCACAACGCGGCATCACGGGCGTCGGAATCCCCCAGCCGCAGGTTCTCGGCCACGGTACCGGCAAACACCGGTGCGTTCTGCGGAAGCCAGGCCAGCTGGCGGTGCCACTCGGCCTGGGCGACGTCGCGCAGGTCGCGTCCGCCATAGGTGATTCGCCCCTGTTGCGGATCCCACAACCGCAGCAGCAGGCTGGACAGCGTGGTCTTGCCGCTGCCGCTGTCGCCACGGATCGCGATGCGTTCTCCCGGCGCCAGGGTCAGCTGCAGGCCGGACAACACCGGCCGCGCGGCACCTGGCCACTGGAAGTGCACGTCATCCCAATGCACGCGCGCCGCCTGGGGTACCGGCTGCGGCGTCTGCGGATCCTCCACCGTCGGCGGTTGTTCGACGATGGCCTGCAGGCGGTCAGCAGCAATGCGCCCGGACTGCAGCGACTGCCAGGCCAGGCCCATGCCGGCCCAAAGTTCGATCAGCGCCACGGTCAGGAAGACGAGGCCCGCGGCCATTTCCGGCGCGATGTGCTGCTGTTCGGCGGCGTGCAGGGCCAACGCCAGCATCGCCACCAGGCCCAGCCCCGCCACCAGGCCGTGCAGGGTCGAGGCCGCGATCAGGCGCCAACGCCGACGACGATCACGCGAGGCCAGCTGCTTGGCGGCCACGCGTACCTTCAGCTGCCAAGCCGCATCGGCATGCAGCGCGGCCAGGTCACCGGCCCCCTCCAGACCTTCGAATGCAGCGGTGCGCAACGCCGCGCGGTGCGCGGCACGATCGGCCTCTTCGTCGTCATGGCCACGCACGCCCAGCCACGGCACGCCGAAGGCGATCAGCAGCGCCAGCACCGCCAGCAGTACCGCCGCCGAGGGCAGGATCAGCGCTGCCGAGGCAACCGCCACCAGCGACAGCGCGCCCAGCGCCACCAGCGGCCCGATCGCACGCACCAGCAGCCCATCCACTTCGCCGATGTCCCCCAGCAGCCGCGCCAGCAGCTCGCCGGTGCGCGTGGCGCCCAATCGTGCCGGCGCCAGTGGCAGCGCGCGGCGGAAGAACCACACGCGCAGGTCGCGGGCAATGCGCAGCGTGGCATCGTGGCCGACCAGCTTTTCGAAGTAGCGCGACACGATGCGCGCCATGGTCAGGCCACGGATGCCGGCCGAGGGTGAGAAGAAATTGAAGCCCTGGCCGAGGCCGGCCGCACCGGCCAGCGCGGCCGCCGTGAGGAAACCACCGGACAGGCCCAGCAGCGCCGTGCCGGCCAGCATCGTGGTCCACAGCAGCAGCAGGGTCAGCAACAGGCGCGGCCGGTGGCGCAGGAATATCGCGCGCAGCGAATCAGGCGAACGGCTCATGCGCGCACCGCCTGTGCCGGCTCGACCAGGCGGCCTTCCGGCAACAGCAGGCAACGATCGGCCCAGGCGATCACCGCCGGGCTGTGGGTGGCGACCACTACGCTGCGCCCGCGCGCATACGCGGCCAGGCTGCGCAGCAGCGCCGCCTCGGTATCGGCATCGAGGAACGCGGTGGGTTCGTCCAGCAGCAGCACCTGCGGGTCACGCAGCAGCAGGCGGGCCAGGCCAATGCGGCGGGCTTCACCACCGGACAGGCCGAAGCCGCGTTCGCCGATCACCGTGTCCAGCCCCTGCGGCAGGCGCTGGGCAAACTGCAGGACCTGCGAAGCCTCGGCCACCGCGCGCAGGCGCGCATCGCTGGCTGCGGGATCGGCCAGGCGCAGATTGTCGGCGATGCTGCCATGGAACAGGTACGGTCGCTGGCTGGCATAGGCCACCTGCACGCCGGGGCGCAGCTGCAGCTTGCCGGCACGCGGCGGCAACCAACCGGCCAGCGCCTCCAGCAGCGTGCTTTTGCCGGATCCGCTGGGACCGACCAGGGCCAGGCGCTGGCCCGGCTCCAGCAGCAGGTCCAGATCCCGCAGCACATCCTGCGGCGCCCCCAACGGGCGCAGTACCAGTCCTTGCGCCTGCAGTGGCGGCAAGGCGGCCTCGGCCGGCTCCACCGCCAGCGGCGCAACCTCGTTCTCGATCAGGCCCTGCTCGTCCGGCAGCGACTGCAGCAGGCGCTCCACTTCGGCGGCGGCGGCCAGTGCATTGGCGCGATCATGGTAGTGCGCAGCCAGCCGTCGCAGCGGCGCATAGAACTCCGGCGCCAGCAGCAGGCAGAACAGGCCCGCACCCAGCGTCGGCACCGCTGCATGCAGCGACATCATGCCCAGATAGCTCAGGCCCAGGTACAGCGCCACCATCGCCACGCTCACCGAGGCGAAGAATTCCAGCACGGTGGACGACAGGAAGGCGATGCGCAGCACCTTCAGGGTGCGCACGCGCACGCCTTCGGCGGCGGCCTCGATGCCGGCCAGTTCGGCTTCGCCGCGGCCATACAGGCGCAGCAGGCCCAGGCCCTTGATGCGGTCGGCGAAATGGCCGCTCATGCGCGCCAGCTCGCCCAGCTGCGCGCGCCCGGCGGCTTCAGCACCCCAGCCCACCAGCATCATGAAGAACGGCACCAGCGGCGCGGTGAACAGCAGGATCAGCGCCACCACCCAGTCCACCCAGGCGACAGCGGCCAGGATCAGCAGCGGCACCACCACCACTTCGGTGCGCACCGGCAGGAAGCCGCTGTAATAGCTCTCGATCGCATCACCGTGATGCAGCATCAGTTCGCCCAGTTCACCGGTGCGGCGCTGCCGCAGCCAGAGCGGGCCCTGGCCCAGCAGGCGCGCGAACACGCGTTCGCGCAGTGCCAGCCGGGCGGCGTCGGCCACGTCACCGGCGGCGGCCTGGGTGGCGCTGCCCAGCAGGGTGCGCAGCACCAGGATCACCGCCAATCCCGCCAGCACCGGCAGGCCAGAGGCCAGCGGCACGCGCTCCACCAGCACCTGCTGCACCAGCCAGGCGATGGCGGCAGCCTGCCCGATCAACAGCGCGCCGGACAGGCTGATGCACAGCGCGGCCAGGCGCTGGCGGCCCCGGGCGGAGCGTGCCAGGTCGGCCAGCCAGGCCGTGCGCACACGCCGCTGGCGGGCGGTTTCAGCTTCCGGGGACAGGCCGTCAGGGGTCGTTTCGGCAGCGCTCAAGAGGTCTTCACGGGCAGCGGGGGAGACACGGCATTGTAGGCGCAGGCAATAGCCCGCCCCTGCGGCCGGCGGTCGCAGTCTTCATCAGGTTGGCATACGATCAACCGGGGCACCTGTTCATACATTGATCTGGATCAAGGCTGTTTGAAGTAGTCGGTCACATCATTCACGTCGTAGACCACCCTTCCCGCCACCTGCAACGGCACTATCCAACGAGGTAGCCAGGCCATGATTGATCAGACAGTCGTAGAACTGTCGCGGCTGCAATTCGCGCTGACCGCGATGTACCACTTCCTATTCGTACCGCTCACCCTCGGCCTGTCCTTCATGGTGGCCATCATGGAGAGCGTGTACGTGATGACCGGCAAGGAGATCTGGCGCAGGATGACCCTGTTCTGGGGCGTCCTGTTCGGCATCAACTTCGCCATGGGCGTTGCCACCGGCATCGTCATGGAATTCCAGTTCGGCATGAACTGGTCCTACTACAGCCACTACGTGGGTGACATCTTCGGTGCGCCACTGGCGATCGAAGGCCTGATGGCGTTCTTCCTGGAAGCGACCTTCGTCGGCCTGTTCTTCTTCGGCTGGAACCGCCTGAGCAAGGTCAAGCACCTGATGGTGACCTGGCTGATGGCGCTGGGGACCAACCTGTCGGCGATCTGGATCCTGGTGGCCAATGGCTGGATGCAGAACCCGACCGGCGCGGTGTTCAACCCGGAAACCATGCGCATGGAAGTGGTCGACTTCATGGCGGTGGTGTTCAACCCGGTGGCGCAGGCCAAGTTCGTGCACACCGTCAGCGCCGGCTACGTGACCGGTGCGGTGTTCGTGATGGCGATCAGCGCCCTGTTCCTGCTGCGCAACAAGCACAAGGACCTGGCCCGTCGTTCGTTTGCGGTGGCCGCGGCGTTCGGCCTGCTGTCATCGCTGTCGGTGGTCGTGCTGGGTGACGAGAGCGGTTACGCCGCCAGCGAACACCAGAAGATGAAGCTGGCCGCGATCGAGGCGATGTGGGAGACCGAGCGTGCGCCGGCCGACTTCACCGCCTTCGGCATCCCCAACCAGGAGACTCACCAGAACGACTACGCGGTGAAGATCCCCTACCTGATGGGCCTGATCGCCACCCGCTCGTTGAACCAGCCGATTCCCGGCATCCTGGAACTGGTCGAGCGCGCCGAACACCGCGTGCGTGGCGGCCAGCTGGCCTACGGTGCATTGGAACGCCTGCGCGCCAACAAGAACGACGTTGAAGCGCGCGAGATGTTCGACCGCCACTGGCAGGACCTGGGCCACGGCCTGCTGCTCAAGCGCTATCGCGATGACATCCTCAACGCCACCCCGCAGGAGATCTCGCAGGCGGCGATGGACACGGTGCCGCGCGTGATGCCGTTGTTCTGGACCTTCCGCGTGATGGCCGGCCTGGGCTTCTACCTGATCGCCTTCTTCGCACTGGCCTTCTACTACTCGTGCCGCAACAACTTCCAGGACAAGCGCTGGTTCCTCAAGCTGGCCCTGTGGACGCTGCCGGCACCGTGGATCGCGATCGAGTGCGGCTGGTTCGTGGCCGAGTATGGTCGCCAGCCGTGGGCGGTCGATGGCGTGCTGCCGACCTTCTATGCGGCGTCGGGCCTGGCCCTGCATGAAATCGTGCTGACCCTGGCCGGCTTCACTGCCATCTACACCGCGCTGATCGTGGTCGAGATCAAGCTGATGCTCAAGGCGATCCGCAAGGGTCCGGACGAGGTGCTGCCGTCGCTGCAGTCGCCCCAGCCGCATGCTTCCCACAATGCCTCGGCGCCGGCCGCCGGCCAGGCCTGAGGCAGGAGAACCAAGATGGATTTCATTCTTCTGGACTACACCACGCTGCGCGTGATCTGGTGGCTGCTGCTCGGCATCCTGCTGATCGGTTTCGCCGTGATGGATGGTTTCGACCTGGGCGTGGGCACCCTGCTGCCCTTCGTCGCCCGCAACGACGCTGAGCGCCGGCTGGTGATCAATACCATTGGTCCGGTCTGGGAAGGCAACCAGGTGTGGCTGATCCTGGGCGGCGGCGCGATCTTCGCCGCCTGGCCGCCGCTCTACGCGGTCAGCTTCTCCGGGTTCTACCTGGCGATGTTCGTGATCCTGTTCGCCCTGATCCTGCGTCCGGTCGGCTTCAAGTTCCGCAGCAAGATGCCCAGCGAGCGCTGGCGCAACACCTGGGACTGGGCGCTGTTCATCGGTGGCTTCATACCGGCGCTGATCATGGGCGTGGCGGTGGGCAACGTGGTGCTGGGCGTGCCGTTCCACTTCGATGACAGCATGCGCATCTTCTACACCGGCTCGTTCTTCGGCCTGCTGATGCCCTTCGCACTGCTGGCCGGCCTGCTCAGCGTGTCGATGCTGGTCGCCCACGGTGCCGCCATGCTGGTGCTGAAGACCGACGGCCCGGTGGCCGAGCGTGCGGCCCGCTTCGGCAGCATCGCCGCGATCATCGCTTTCGTGCTCTTTGCGGTCGGCGGCGCCTGGGTGGCCTTCGGCCTGCCGGGTTACCAGATCACCTCGCAGGTGGTCACCGACGGCGCCACCAATCCGCTGCTGAAGACCGCCGAACTCGGCGCCGCCGGTGGCTGGATGCGCAACTACAGCACGATGCCGGCCACGATCCTGGCCCCGCTGCTCGGCCTGGCCGGCCTGCTCGCCAGTGCGGTGCTGCTGCGTGCCCGCCGCGGCGGCCTGGCCTTCATTGCCTCCGGTGCGGCCATCGCCGGCATCATCCTGACCGTCGGCTTCGCCATCTTCCCGTTCCTGCTGCCGTCCTCGAGCCAGCCCACCTCCAGCCTGACCGTGTGGGATGCCTCGTCCAGCCACCTGACCCTGTGGATCATGCTGCTGGCCACGGCGGTGTTCCTGCCGATCATCCTCGCCTACACCACCTGGGTGTACCGCGTGCTGAAGGGCAAGACCACCACCGAAGAGATGGGCAACAACCCGAACGCGTATTGATTGCTTGCACGTGTGCCGACCAACGGTCGGCACCTACCCGGAATGAAGGAGACTGATCATGTGGTATTTCGCCTGGATTCTCGGTGCCGGCCTCGCCTCGACGGTGGCCATCCTCAACGGCATGTGGTTCGAAGCCCGCGAGCAGAACCGCATCGAGAAAGAAAATCGTCGCTGAGCTGTAAAAAAACCTTGCCGCCTTGGCCTTCACACGGTATCTTAGGCGGCTCCTTCGGGGTGTAGCTCAGTCTGGTAGAGCGCTACGTTCGGGACGTAGAGGTCGCAGGTTCGAATCCTGTCTCCCCGACCACTTCGGTGGTCGCATTGAAGCCTGGTGAAGTCGTCCAGGCTTTTTTGTTCCCTGAAGTGGCACTGCTTCGGCAGTGTGAAGAAAACAGCATTCACCCCTTGCCGCCATCGGGGTGAATCGCTAGAATAGGCGGCTCCCTTCGGGGTGTAGCTCAGTCTGGTAGAGCGCTACGTTCGGGACGTAGAGGTCGCAGGTTCGAATCCTGTCTCCCCGACCACTTCGGTGGTCACCAAGAAGCCTGGAAGACATCACTGTCCTCCGGGTTTTTTTGTATCAGGCACCTGCCCGCCCGCATGACGGGACCTTGCCGGAGCCCGCACGTACAATGGCCGCGCTGCCGGCCCGCCAGCAGCCCCTCCCCCACCTGCCGCTTCGGCGTAGACCGATGCCGGCGCTGCATGCCATTGCCCCGGCGTGCGACACCTGCAAGGACCACCGATGAGTTCCTCCCCTTCCGATTCGCCGTCGCTGCTGCACGGCCGCGTCCTCGCATTCGCCGCGATCCTGCTGGCAGCGATCAACCTGCGCACCGCGGTCACCTCGATCACTCCGCTGCTGGACGTGCTCGGCCAGCAGTTCGGTTTCGGTACCACCATGACCGGCGTGCTGGGCATGCTGCCGACCGCGTCGTTCGCACTGTTCGGCGTGGCCACGCCGGCACTGGCGCGGCGCCTCGGGCTGGAGCGCACCACGCTGCTGGCGATGGTGATGGCGATGGCCGGCCTGCTGCTGCGTTCCAGCGCCGGCAACGTCGGCACGCTGCTGTTGGGTTCGGTGGTGGCACTGGCCGGCATGGGCATCGGCAACGTGGTGGTGCCGCCGCTGGTGAAGCGCTATTTCGCCAACAAGGTCGGCACCATGAGCACGCTCTACATCAGCGTGCTGCAGCTGGGCACGATGCTGCCGGCGCTGCTGGCGGTGCCGGTGGCCAACGCCGCAGGCTGGCGCGTGTCGCTGGGCATGTGGGCGCTGCTGGCGCTGGCTGCCGCACTGCCGTGGCTGGTGCTGGCCACGCGCGCGCCGAAGCCGCAGTCCAACGTGTCCGATCCGACCGCGCAGCCGCATGGCAAGGTCTGGCGCACGTCACTGGGCTGGAGCATGACGCTGATGTTCGGCATGACCTCGCTGATGACCTACTCGATGTTCACCTGGCTGCCGCGCATCGTGGTCGAGGCCGGTGGCACGCCCGCGTTCGGTGGCGTGATGGTCGCCGTGTTCTCGGCGCTGGGCCTGCTGCCATCGCTGGTCATTCCGTCGATGGCGGTGCGCATGCAGAACCCGTTCCCGCTGGTGCTGATTGGCTTTTTCTCGTTCGTGATCGCCTTCACCGGCCTGCTGCTGGCACCGATGAAGGCCCCCCTGCTGTGGGCCTGCCTGCTCGGCGTCGGCCCATCCACCTTCCCGCTGGCACTGACCCTGATCAACCTGCGCACCCGCACCCCGACCGGCTCGGCGGCGCTGTCCGGCTTCATGCAGGGCGTGGGCTACAGCTTCAGCTGCCTGGGCCCGTTCCTGGTCGGCTGGCTGCACACGGTCAGCGACGGCTGGACCCTCCCGTTCAGCTTCCTGTTCGGCTGCGCCGCCCTGATGCTGTGCGCTTCGTGGGTGGCCTGCAAGCCGCGCAAGCTGGAAGATCTCTGGTAAGCCACGTCGGGCCCGCAACCGGGCCCACCTACCATTCGTCAGCCCGTCTGCGCATTTTGACGCCGGGCTGACAATTCCGGGCGGATAGTGCCCACGAATGCCCCATCCTTGCCGCGTGCCGGCATCGGGCATGGGGGCGGCAGCGCCGCCCGGGCCACCACTCGGTGTGCGGGGGACTTTCGTTTCAGACAAGACATCGCAGGTCGCTGTCCGGGTTGTATCCGTCTTCGCTGGGCGGGAATGCACGAAGGGAGTGACGCGGGCCACGGCCACGCCAAAAGCTGGCATGTGATGTGCGTCACATTTTTCAGGTTGTCTGGTTCGGAAGCCAAGGGGGTCCCCAATGGTTGTCCACCGCCGGCTGGCGCTCTGCGTCGGCCTCGCCTGCACCGCCCTGGCCTGGGCGAGCAGCGCTGCCCCGCCCGACCGCGAAGCAGCGTTGGCCGAGATCGGCCGCTATCGAGACCAGGCGCGTTGGCTGGACGCCCTGGGCGCGATCGAGCGCGCCAGCCAGCAGCAACCCAACGACGACCTGCTGTTCAAGCTGCGCGTATTGACGCTGGGCGACATCGGCAACGCCTGGCGTGCGTGGGAGCTGTACCAGCAGCGCCCGCAACTGTTCGACGCTGCGCAGAAACAGCGCCTGGAAGGCGACTACCTGGCCAAGCTGGTGGTCTGGAGCCTGGCCTACAGCAGCAGCGAGGACAGCCGCCTGGAAGAAGCCGAATCGACCCTGGCCCGCATGCAGCGCTACCTCGGCGGCGAAGGCACCCCGCCCTCGCAGGCACCACTGCGGATCCGCATGGACCGGCTGATCCTGCTCAACCGGCTGGGCCGCCATGCACAGGTCCGCGAGGAAGCGCGGGCACTGCAGGCCGAAGGCCACACCCTGCCCGACTACGTGCTGCCCGCAGTGGGCGATTCGTTGATGGGCACCCTGCACCCGGAAGAAGCCATCCCGGTGCTGCAGGCGGCCGTCGCTGGCGACCCGACGCGCGACGCCTCGCATTCGGAACTGGCTTACGCCTACCTGGAAAGCGAGCAGCAGGAAAAAGCCATCGACCTGCTGCAGGCATGGCGCGACAAGGAGCCGGCGTGGCGCTGGAGCAACGGCAAGTCGCCGTACGCGAACTGGTCGCGCTACGAGGCCGATCTCAACCTGGCGATGGTGCGCGCCTACAGCGGCGACCTGCACACCGCGCAGCACGACCTGGAGTCGATGGTCGAGATCGCACCCGGCAACGGCGGGCTGCAGAGTGCGCTGGGCAGCGTCTACATGATGCGCGGCTGGCCACGCCGGGCGCTGCAGCGCCAGCAGATGGCACACGCGCTCGATCCGCGGGACATCGAACCGCGGCTGGGCATGGAAGAGGCCTATGTCGCCCTGCAGCGCGACGACCTGGCGCGGCCGCTGCACGATGACCTGGTCGCACGCTACCCCACCCAGCCGGCCGTCGAACGCATGGACCAGGCCTGGCGCGCGCATCGCGGCTGGCAGCTGAAGGCATGGACCGACATCGGCCGCAGCTCCGGGGGCGGTGGTACTTCGCCCCTGGGCAACAACGACCGCCACTACGGCGTGGACGTGGAGACGCCGGTCCTTGATGACCGCTGGCGGTTGTTCGCCCTCGCCGACCGTCGCGTGACCGACTTCCAGGACCAGCGCATCGATCCCCTGTGGCTGGGTGCGGGCGTGCGTTACCGCTTCGGGCAACTGGATGCGGAAGCGGCGGTCCTGCGCGCCAACGATCACATCGGCGACACCGGCCTGCGCGTCGGCGTCGGCTGGCAGTTCAACGATTCCTGGCACGCCGGCGTGGTGGTCGCACGCAATGACCCGGAGGCCTCGATGCAGGCGCGCGCGGCCGGCATCACCGCCGACAGCGTGAGCGCACAGGTGGACTACCGGCGCAGCGAGCTCACCCACTGGACGTTCGGCGCGAGCCGCTTCCGCTATGACGACGGCAACCACCGCGAGCTGTTCGGCACCAGCGTCCAACAGCGCCTGCTGACCCGCCCACGCTGGCTGGTCGATGGCCTGGCCAGTGCCTACACCAGTCGCGGCAGCCGCGATGATGCGCCCTACTTCAACCCGAAGCGCGACCGCATGGTCGAGATCGGCCTGCGCATCGACCAGCAGCTGTGGCGGCACTACGAGCGCCACTTCCGGCACCGGCTGACCGTCTCGCTGGGCGACTACTGGCAGGACGGCTTCGGCAGCGCGTTGGTGCCGTCGGTGTCCTACATGCACGAGTGGCAGCTGGGCCCTGGCCGCATGTTCGAGTATGGCGTGCGGTGGTCACGACCGGTCTACGATGGCCATCGCGAGCGCCATATCGGCTTCGAAGCCGCATTGCGCTGGGGAGACTGACATGGCCCGCTTCCTGCGACTGATCGTGCTCCTGCTGCTGGCCTGCGTGCCACCGGCGTTCGCGCAGCAGCCCCTGCATCTTGATGCGATCGACAACGGCCTGCTGATCCTCAGCTACCACGACATCCGCGACAAGGTGGCCGCCAAGGGTGATGCCGATTCCTATGCGGTGAGCACGCAGAACTTCGCCGCGCACCTGGACTGGCTGGGCGCGCACGGCTACCACCCGGTTTCGCTGTCGCAGCTGATCGAGGCCTCGCAGGGCCGCGCCACGCTGCCTCCCAAGCCGGTGCTGCTGACCTTCGACGATGGCCTGCGCAGCGTCTACGACAAGGCGTTCCCGCTGCTGCAGGCCTACCACTACCCGGCCCTGGTGGCGGTGATCACCGATTACGTGGACATGGCACCGGGCCGCACCATCGACTACGGCTACCGCCCGTTCGGCCACGATGACTTCGTGACCTGGGCGCAGCTGAAGCAGATGCACGACAGTGGCCTGATCGAAGTGGCCAGCCATACCGACGACCTGCACCACGGCGTGCTTGCCAATCCGCAGGGAAACTCCACGCCCGCCGTGGTCACCCGCATCTACACCCCGGCCACGCGCAGCTACGAGAGCGGGACACAGTATGAGCAGCGCCTGCGCACTGATCTTTCGCGCAGCGTGCAGCGCATCCAGCAGCACCTGGGCGTGCGCCCGCGCGCCATCGTCTGGCCATATGCCGCGTACAACCAGTTGAGCAACGACATCGCCGAGCAGCTGGGCATGCCGGTTTCGTTCGACCTGGAAGGCCGTAGCACGCCAGTGGCCCGCGACCTGCACGGGCTGGCACGATTGCTGGTGAGCAACAACCCGACCGTGGAAGGCCTGGCCTACGAACTGCGCCGAGACGTGGCGCTCGATGGCATCCGCGCCCTGCAGATCGATCTGGATGACATGTATGACCCGGATCCAGCGCAGCAGGCACGCAATCTCGATGCATTGATCGAGCGGGTCAAGCGCATCGCGCCGACCCATGTCTATCTGCAGGCCTTTGCCGACCCGGACGGCAACAACACCGCCGATGCGCTGTATTTCCCGAACCGGCACATGCCGATGCGGGCGGACCTGTTCAGCCGCGTCGCCTGGCAGCTGAAATCCCGCGCGGGCGTGAAGGTCTACGCGTGGTTGCCAGTGCTCGGCTTCGAACTGCCCGACCCGGAGCAGCGCAAGGTGCTGGCGATCCGCAATGGGGATGCCGACGGCATGTACCGGTTGGATTTCACCAACCCGAAGGCCAGGCAGATCATGCTCGACATCTACGAGGACCTGGCGGTCAATTCCTACTTCGAAGGCCTGCTGTTCCATGACGACGGCTACCTGCGCGACACCGAGCTGCCCGCCCTGGCGGCCGGCGAAGATGGCAGCGCACGTACCCAGGCACTGATCGACTTCACCCTGGCCCTGCGCAACAGCGCGCAGCGCTGGCGGCCGAAACTGGCAACGGTGCGCAACCTGTATGCCGAGCCGGTACTCCGCCCGCAGAGCGAAGCCTGGTTCGCGCAGCGCCTGGACCTGTTCAACAAGGCCTACGACCAGACGGCGCTGATGGCGATGCCGTGGATGGAAGGCAGCAGGCACCCCGAGCGCTGGCTCGACCAGTTGCTGGCCGCGGTACGCGCGCACGACCCGCAGCTTCAGCACACGCTGTTCGAGCTGCAGACCGTCGATTGGCGCAGCGGGCAGCCGATTCCCGCCGGGCGCCTGCGTGCGCAGATCCGCCAATTGCAGGCGCAGGGCGTGCACCACTTCGCCTGGTACCCCGATGACTTCATCGCCGACCAGCCCTCCACCCGCGATGCCCGCGCGGCAATGTCCGCCGGCAACTTCCCGTACCCGGAGAAGTGACGTGGACATGCATCCGCTGCTGCAGGTCCTGTTCCAGTTCGCCTTCTACTACCCGATGGTGATGGCGTTCTTCTGGATGTCCGGTGGCCTGTACTACTACTTCCGGCGCGAGCGTCACTCACGTCCGCGCAACGATCCGCCCTTGATGATCGCCCCTCCCTTCGCGACCTTGCTGGTGCCCTGCCACAACGAAGCAGAAAACCTGGACGACACGCTCACTGCGGCGCTGGCCCAGCGCTACCCCGCCGATTACGAAGTGATCGCCATCGACGATGGCAGCAGCGATGACACCGGCGCACGGCTGGATGCGCTGGCGGCAAGGCATCCACGGCTTCGCGTGCTGCACCTGGACCGCAACCTGGGCAAGGCCAATGCGCTGCGCATGGGCGCACTGGCCGCACGCTCGGAGTACCTGGTGTGCATCGATGGCGATGCGATGCTGGAAGAGCATGCACTGCACTGGATGGTCTGGCACCTGGTCAGTGGCAACCGGGTCGGTGCGGTCACCGGCAACCCGCGCATCCGCAACCGCTCCACCCTGCTCGGACGCCTGCAGGTGGCGGAATTCTCCTCGATCATCGGCATGATCAAGCGGGCACAGCGCGTGTATGGCCGCATCTTCACCATCTCCGGCGTGATCGCCGGCTTCCGCCGCACTGCCCTGCACCAGGTCGGCTGGTGGTCGGATGACATGGTGACCGAGGACATCGACATCAGCTGGCGCCTGCAGCGCGCGCACTGGGACATCCGCTACGAACCCAATGCGCTGTGCTTCATCCTGATGCCGGAGACGCTCAAGGGCCTCTGGCGGCAGCGCCTGCGCTGGGCCCAAGGCGGCGTGGAAGTGATGCTGTGCCACGCGCGCTCGCTGCTGCACTGGAAAGAGCGGCGCATGTGGGGCGTGCTGCTGGAGTACGTGTTGAGCGTGGTCTGGGCCTACACGATGCTGTTCATCGTGCTGCTGTGGGCACTGGGCAAGTTCATCGAGCTGCCGCCGCAGCTGCATATCGCCAGCCTGCTGCCGGAGTGGCATGGCGTGATCCTGGCGCTGGTCTGCCTGCTGCAGTTCGCCAGCAGCCTGATCATCGACCGGCGTTACGAAACACAGATTGGACGCAATTACTTCTGGGTCATCTGGTACCCGATGGCGTACTGGCTGATCAGCCTTTCCACCACCCTGGTGGCGCTGCCCAAGACGCTGCTGCGCCGTCGCAGCAAGCGCGCCACCTGGACCAGCCCTGACCGGGGGATCCGATGAACGCGCAACGCCCGTCCAACCGCTTCGACTCGCGGATGATCCGCAAGCCGCATCGCCAGCCACACTTCCAGCGCACTGCCTGGGGCTTCGTCACCCTGGCGTTCTGGGGCTTCTACTTCTATCTGTGGGCCCCCCTGGTGACCCTGCTCTCGTGGCTGATCGGTGGCCAGCTGGCCTGGCGGCAGCTCTACGAACGGCAGAACCAGTTCGACCCGTACGTGCTGGTCGCGCTGCCATTGATGCTGCTGTGCGCCAGCGTGCTGCTGATCGCCTGGGCCGAGTACAACCGCGCCCGCTTCCGTGGCCGCGAACGCCGCCTGCCGCGGCCCCTGGCCAGCCTCAACGAAGTGGCCGCCGATCTGGGCGCCAGCACCGGGCTGGCCGAACGCCTGATGGGCTGCAAGGCCGCCACGCTGCACATGGATGATCACGCACGGCCG
This sequence comes from Stenotrophomonas maltophilia D457, assembly GCF_000284595.1. Lineage (GTDB taxonomy): Bacteria > Pseudomonadota > Gammaproteobacteria > Xanthomonadales > Xanthomonadaceae > Stenotrophomonas > Stenotrophomonas muris. The sequence continues at coordinate 3,186,457 of NC_017671.1, forward strand.
GTCGGCATCCGCCGCGAGGTGGTGTAGCTGCCGACCTGGGTCGGCGCTTGGGCCTGGTGGGTGCCGACCTTGGTCGGCACCGGGGTTTGCCGCGAAGAGCATCCACGCGAGGCGTGGATCCACTTATGTACGCGTCTGCCCTTCACCGCGCACGACAAATCGTTCAACGGTGAGGGCTTCCAAGCCCATCGGGCCGTAGGCGTGCAGGCGCGTGGTGGAAATACCGATCTCACTGCCCAGGCCCAGCTGGCCACCATCGGAGAAGCGCGACGAAGCGTTGACCATCACCACCGCCGAGCGCAGCGCGTTGACGAAGCGCTCGGCGTGGCCGGTGTCCTCGGTGGCGATCACTTCGGTGTGGTCGGAGGTATAGGTGCGGATGTGCGCGATGGCTGCATCAAGATCATCGACCACGCGCACCGCCAGCACCAGATCGAGGAACTCGGCGGCGTAATCCTCCTCGGTCGCCGCCGTGCTGCCCGGCAGCAACGGCTGCGCCTGCGCATCGGCGCGCAGCTGCACCCCACGCTCACCCAGCGCCTGCGCCACGCGCGGCAGGAACGCGTCAGCCACGGCGCGGTGCACCAGCAGCGTCTCCAGCGAATTGCACGCCGCCGGCCGGCTGCACTTGCCGTCCACCAGCAGGTCGATGGCCTTGCCGAGGTCGGCGCTGGCGTCCACGAACAGGTGGCACACCCCCTTGTAATGCTTGATCACCGGCACGCGCGCGTGCTCGGCCACGAAACGGATCAGGCCTTCGCCGCCACGCGGAATGGCCAGGTCGATCAGCTCATGCAGCTGCAGCAGTTCCAGCATCGCCTCGCGGCGCAGGTCGGTGAGCACGGTCACCGCCGCCGGCGGTACGCCGTTGGCCTTCAATGCACCGGCCAGCGCCTGGGCGATGGCGGTATTGGAGTGGATCGCTTCGGAACCACCGCGCAGGATCACGCCATTGCCGGCCTTCAGGCACAGCGCGGCGGCTTCGGCCGTCACGTTCGGGCGCGCCTCGTAGATCATCGCGATCACGCCCAGCGGCACGCGCACCTTCTGCACGCGGATGCCGTTGGGACGTACGTCGTCGCGCGTCACCTGGCCGACCGGGTCAGGCAGCGCGGCCACCTCGCGCACCGCCTCGGCCATCGCGAACAGCCGCGGCGGGTCCAGTGCGAGGCGGTCGAGCATGGCACTGCCAACGCCCTTGTCGCGCGCGGCGGCGAGGTCGCGTGCGTTGCCGGCCAGGATCAGTCCGGCATTTACTTCCAGGGCCTGCGCCATCGCCAGCAGCAGCGTGCGTCGCGCCGCACTGTCCAGGCCGGCAACGATCTGCGCTGCATCACGGCAGGCGCGCGCCTGGGCTTCGATTTCGCTCATCGGGGTGTCCTTCAAACCGGTCATGGCAGCACCAGGTCGTCACGATGGACGACGCTGCCGCCGTAGTTGTAGCCCAGCACGGCCTGGATGTCGCGCGAATGATGGCCGGCGATCCGGCGCACGTCGTCGGCCGCGTACTGGCTGACGCCGCGGGCGACACAGACACGCCCCTGAGGTGCGATCCAGCACACCTGCACCATGTCGCCGCGCCGGAATGCCCCCTCGGCAGCGGTGATGCCGCCGGGCAGCAGCGAGGCGCCCTTCTCCCGCATCGCCTGTGCCGCACCGGCATCGACGACGATCGCGCCCTCGGCCAGCGGCGCGTGCCGCAGCCAGTGCTTGCGGGCAGCCTCGCGGCTGCGTGCGGCGTGGATGCGGGTGCCGAACAGGCGGTCCTGCGCCAGCGCGCGCACCACATCGCTGCTGCGGCCGTTGAACAGGTAGGTCTCGATGCCGAGGCGGCCCGCCTTGGCCGCCGCCTCCAGCTTGGTACGCATGCCGCCGGTGCCGGCGCGCGAGCCGGCGCCGCCGGCCATCGCCAGCACATCGTCACTCAGTTCCGGCACGTCGTGCAGTGGCCGCGCGTCGGCCACGGTGCGCGGATCTGCGCTGTACAGGCCGTCGATGTCGGTGGCGATGAACAGTGCATCGGCATCGACCAGCGCGGCCACGGTCGCGGCCAGGTTGTCGTTGTCACCGAGCTTGAGCTCGTCCACCGATACGGTGTCGTTCTCGTTGACCACCGGCAGCGCACCCAGCCGCAGCAGTTCGCTCAGCGTGGCGCGTGCATTGAGGTAGCGGCGGCGGTTGCGCAGGTCGTCGTGGGTCAGCAGCACCTGCGCCACCGGGCGCTCGAAGAAGCGCTGCCAGAGCCCGATCAGCTGCGCCTGGCCGAGCGCGGCCAGGGCCTGGCGCGCCGCCATCGCCGCACCGGGTTCATCGGCCCGCGGCAGGATCGCGCGCCCCGCCGCAACCGCGCCGGAGGAGACGATCACCACCTCGCGCCCAGCCAGTACGTTGGCGGACACAAACTGGGCCAGGCCCAGCGCGTGGCGTGGCGACAGGCCGCCACCATCGGCCGCCAGCAGGCTGCTGCCAACCTTCAGCACCGCACGCCGCCATGGCGGCAGCGCCTGTTGCGGGAACGGCGAAGCGACGGTGGCGGCGTGCAGGGTCATCGGTCAGGGCCTCAGCGGGTATTCCATTCGTGCACGGTCAGCTCGGAAGCGTGCATCGTCACCAGCGGATCGGTGGCAACGATGGCCCGCGCCTGTTCCAGGCTCTCGACATTGCACAGCACATAGGCGCCACCGCTGCCATCGGCGAAACCACCGGTCAGCTGCAGCTTTCCCTGTGCCTGCAACGCCTCGAGGAAATCGCGGTGCGGCTGCACCGCCGCATCGTTGAAGTCCGGCCGGCGCATCGCCATCACCAGATAGACAGTGCCCGCCATCAGGACAGCGCCTGCCAGCGTGCGCGCAGTTCGTCCAGGCGCAGATCGGCAGCCGAGCCCGGCGATACACGCGCAGCCAGGCTGCCTTCCGGGGTACGTCCCTGCCCTGCGCTGTCGGCACCGGCTGCAGCGGCCTTGTAGGCCTCGCGGAACGGCACACCGGCCACCGCCGCTTCCACGGCGACGTCGGTGGCATACATGCCCGAATCGATCGCTGCGCGCAGCCTGTCGTCACGCCACTCCAGATTGGCCAGCAGCGCCGGCAGCAGTTCCAGCGCGGCCAGGCCACGGCCGAAGCCGTGGAAGATGGCGCCCTTGGACGACTGCAGGTCACGGTGATAACCCGAAGGCAGCGACAGCAGCTGCTCGATCTCGGTGCGCGCGGCGGCGACGCTGGCGTGGGTCGCACGCATCAGCTCGATCACGTCCGGGTTGCGCTTGTTGGGCATGATCGAACTGCCGGTGGTGTACTGCGCCGGCAGCGCGACGAAGCCGAACTCGGCGCTGGTGAACAGCGACAGGTCCCAGGCGATGCGGCGCAGGTCCAGCGTAGCGCCACCGAGTGCTTCCAGCGCGGCCAGCTCGAACTTGCCGCGCGACAGCTGTGCGTAGATCGGCGAGATCTGCATGCGCGCGAAACCGAGCGCGGCCGTGGTGTGCTCGCGGTCCAGCGGCAGGTTCACCCCGTAGCCGGCGGCGGTGCCGAGCGGATTGGCGTCGACCAGCGCATGGGTGTCACGGGCGCGGATGGCGTTGTCGATGAAGGCCTCGGCCCATCCGGCCCACCACATGCCGGCCGAAGAGACCACGGCGCGCTGGATATGGGTATAGCCGGGAATCGGCAGGTCCTTCTCGGCCTGCGCACGGTCCAGCGCGATCTTGGCCACGTCGGTGCTGAGCCCGGCCACGCGCAGCAGCTTCTCCTTCAGCCACAGGCGGGTGGCGACCAGGATCTGGTCATTGCGGCTGCGGCCGGTGTGGATCTTGCGGCCAGCGTCGCCGAGGCGTTCGGTCAAACGCGCCTCGATTGCTGAGTGACCGTCTTCGTACTGCGTATCCAGCACGAAGCGGCCTTCACGGAAATCCTGCGCCAGCACGTCGAGCTCGCGCAGCAGGCCTGCCAGCTCGTCGGCGCTGAGGATGCCGATGTGCTGCAGGCCCTGCGCATGCGCGGCGCTGGCAGCGATGTCATGCAGGAAGAACTCGCGGTCGAGGATCACGTCGTCGCCGGCGAGGAAGGTCTGGATCTGGGCGTCGACAGCGACGCCGGGCTTCTGCCAAAGAAGGTCTGCCATGGGGGCTCCGGAAGGCGTGTTCAGTGCGGGATCGACGTCAGTTCGTCGATGCCCAGCGCAAGGTTGAGGTTCTGCATGGCCTGGGTGGCCGCGCCCTTGAGCAGGTTGTCCAGGGTCGCCACCACCACCACCCGCTTGCCGCCAGGGGCCAGGGTGAAGCCACCGACCTGGGCACCGTGGCGGCCGGCGATGCGGCTGACCCACGGCGCTTCATCCACCACTTCGATCAGGGGTTCGCCGGCATAGGCCTGCTGGAAGCGCTCGACGATCTGTTCGCGGGTCTGCACGCGGTTCAGCCACAGGTTGGCGGTCAGCGTGATGCCGCGGAAATGCGGCGCGACGTGCGGCATGAACTCGACGGCCACGCCCAGCTGCACCGACACCTCGCGCTCGTGCACGTGGTTGGTCAGCGCATACGGCATCAGGTTGTCGGCCAGCAGTTCGACGTTGTTCTTGTCCGACGGCGTGGTACCGGCACCGGAGTAGCCGGAGACACCGAAGCACTGCGGCGGGCCGGCCAGCAGGTCCAGCAGCGGATGCACCGCCAGCTGCATCGCCGTGGCATAGCAGCCCGGGTTGCTGATGTGCTTCTGGCCGTTGTAGCGGCCGCGGGTCAGCTCCGGCAGGCCGTAATACCAGCTGTTGTCGAAGCGGTAGTCGGCCGAGAGATCGACGATGACGGTGTCCGGCTTGGCGGCTTCAAGCGCGGCCACGAACGGTGCGGCCAGGCCGTTGGGCAGGGCCAGGATCACCGCGTCCACGCCTTTGGCGGCCACCGCGTCGGCATCCAGGTTCTCGTACTGCAGCTCGCCCTGGAACTCCGGGTGGTGGTCGGACAGGCGCTGCCCGGCGCGCTCGCGCGAGGAGACGAAGGCCAGTTCCAGGCGCGGATGGGCGGCCACCAGCTTGATCAGCTCGGCGCCGGTATGGCCGCGGGCCCCGACGATGCCCAGGGTGAAAGTCGAATCGTTCATGCGTGGCTGTCCAGGCGGTACTGCAGGTGGCGCTTCACGCCCTGCCATTCCGCATCGATGATGGAGAAGATGACGGTGTCGCGCGGCGTGCCGTCGGCGTGCCGCTTGTGGTTGCGCAGCACGCCATCCTGCTTGGCGCCGAGGCGTGCGATGGCGGTGCGCGAAGTGAAGTTGAACCAGCTGGTCTCGAACACGACGCTCAGGCACTGCAACCGCTCGAACGCGTGGCTGAGCAGCATCAGCTTGGTCTCGGTGTTGACCCCGGTGCGTTGCGCAGACTCGCCATACCAGGTGTAACCGATACTCAGGCGCGGCACGTCGGCTTGCAGATCGTAGTAGCGGGTGGTGCCGACAATCTGGTCGTTGGCATCGAACACCACGAACGGCAGCACCCTGCCTTCGGCCTGCGCCTGCAGCGCTGCCTGCACGTAGCCGGCCATGGTCTTCGCATCGGGCACCTGGGTGTACCAGAGCCTGGACAACGCGCCATCGCCAAGCGCGCCGCGCAGGCCATCGATATGCCCCATCTGCAGCGGCTCCAGCCGCGCATGGGTGCCCGCCAGCGTAGGGACCTTGGTCCAGTCGGCATGGTTCATGTGTTCAGCCCTGCAGGCTCGGCGCGCGCCGGGCGCAATGGTCGACATAGGTCTTGATCCGGTCGATGCCGTCGGCGCCGAACCAGAACACCTTCCAGTGGTCCTGCTTGTAGCAGCCGTCGGATTCAGCGTAATAGAAGTGGTTGATCGGATTGCCATGGCGCGAACGCCAGAACAGCTGCGGGGTTTCCTCCAGCATCACGTTCCAGACCGCGCGGCCCAGGCCCTCGCCCTGCGCATCGTCGAGCACGGCGAACTTGTCCAGGTACACGCCCTCGGCCTCGTCGGTGAGGATCACCGCGGTGCGGTAGTTCTCGCTGACGTAGGCGCGCAGCAGCTTCGTCTTTTCGAAGTACTCCGGCACCAGGGTGCGGCCGAAGCTGGATTCGATCAGGCTCTTCAGGCGCGGCAGGTCCAGCGCGTTCCAGGCGGTGGCGCGCAGCACCTTCTCGCCCTTGCGCACCAGCGTGCCCGACCCCTTGTGGGTGAACAGTTCCTTGGCCAGGTCGGCCGGGCGCGTGATCGACACCGACGATTCCAGCGGCAGGCGATCGAGCAGATCCTTGATCTGTTCGATCTTCACCTTCATGCCGCCGTGGATCCACGGCTGCGCGATCAGGTGGTCGTACTCGGTGGACAGGTTGATCGAATCGATCACGTTGCCCTGCTCGTCCAGCAGGCCGCCAGTGCCGGTCAGGAAGATGATCTTGTATGGCTGCAGTTCCTGCACCAGCTCGTTGGCGGCGAAGTCGGCGTTGACGTTGAGGATCTGGCCGCCAGCGGTCTCGCCCAGGCTGGTGATGACCGGGATCGACCCGGCACGCAGGCTGGCCTCGATCGGTGCCAGGTTGACCTTCTTCACCTCGCCGACCAGGCCGTAGGTGTCCACGTCCAGGTACTCGGCCTCGAACACGCCGCCGGTGATCGAGGTGGCGCGCGCGCCGTTCTGCTGCAGCGCCTCGACCAGGCGCAGGTTGGACTGCTGGAACACCCGGCGCACGATCGCCAGCGCTTCCGGCGACGTCACGCGCAGGCCGTTGACGGTCTGCTTCTCGATGCCGGCGGCCGACAGTTCGGCATCCAGCTGCGGGCCGGCACCGTGCAGTACGATCGGGGTCAGCCCGACTTCCTGCAGGAACGACAGCGAAGAGGTCAGCGCGTCGAGGTCGTCGCGCAGCACCGCGCCGCCGACCTTGACCACGGCGAAGCGCTTGGCGTCCAGCTGCGAGAAGCGCTTGAGGTACTGGCTGATCTCCTTCGCGCTGGCCATGCTGGAAAGCAGGCGCACGATGGTCTGGCGGGTCTGGCGGTGGGGCTGGAGGGCAGGAGACATTTCGGTTTCGTCACAGGCGGCGGTCGCCGCGTTGCAGTTCCACCCGGCCAGGGCCGGGCGGCGTTGTAGGGTCGATCAGGCGCCGGCGGCGATGATGCGATGCACGGCGTCGGTGTAGCGCTGCAGCTGCTCCAGCGTCACGAACTCATCAGCGGTGTGGGCCTGGGCGATGTCGCCCGGGCCGAACACCAGCGTGGTGTAGCCACCGGCGGAGAACAGCGAGGCCTCGGTCCAGAAGTCCACCGCGTTGCCGATCGGCAGCTCCAGCGCATCGGCCACATCGCGCGCCAGCAGGCGGCGGTTCTCGGCCTCGGCGATGTCACCGGCCGGCAGGCTGGGGCCACGGAACGTTTCGGTGAAAACGGCGGCTTCCGGTTCGGCGAAACCGGCGAAGGTCGCCAGCAGGCCATCGATGTCCATCGACGGCAGCGGGCGAAACCCGAAGCGCACCTCAGCAGCCGGTGCGATCATGTTGGCCTTGATCCCGCCTTCGACGCGACCGATGTTGAAGCGCAGCCCGGTCAGCCCGCCGAAGCGGGCCGAGGCCAGCGATTCCACATGGTCCAGTGCACGGTTGCCCCAGCGCATGGCCTGGTGCAGCGCGCTGGCGGCCGCGTCCTGCTTGCCGGACGCATGGCCGGCGCGGCCGGCGAACTGCATCAGCACCGAGCTGATGCCACGATGCGCCAGCACCGCTTCACTCATGGTCGGCTCGGCCACCAGCACCGCTTCATACGGCAGGCCACGGGCCAGGAACGCGGCGATACAGCGCGGATCGTTGGCTTCCTCGTCGCTGGAGAACAGGAAGGCGGCATCGCCATCGCTGGCATTGGCCGCCGCCACCAGCGCAGCGGCGGCGCCCTTGATGTCACACACGCCCAGGCCGACCACGCGGTCGTCCAGGCGGCGCATCACATGCGGGTCGGCACTCCAGTGCGGCGAGTCCGGCACGGTGTCCAGGTGCACGTTGAACAGGTACTTCGGCGTCCCGCGCACGGCGTACAGGCTGACTGCGCCCGCGCCATGGTCGATCACCTCGACGTTGAAGCCGGGCAGGTTGTCGCGCAGGTAATCGAAGATGCCACCGGTGGTGATCGCACGCGGCGGGTTGCGGGTGTCGAAGGACACCAGGGCCTGCAGGTGATCGAGCGTCTGTTCAAGCATGTGTCTGAATATCCGTAGGGTTCGAAATCGGTAGTGCCGGCCGCTGGCCGGCTCCGCAATGATCCAGCCGAGCCACGAGCCGGCCAGCGGCCGGCACTACCCTCCATCGACGTTGCGAGGCGCCGGCCAGCGGCCGGCACCCCGTCACAGGTCAACCGCGGTTGACCTGCGCGTAAACGGTGGAGCTCATGCCGAACAGCTTGATGAAGCCTTCAGCCTCCTCCACGCCCCAGTCGGCCGATTGCGCGTAGGTGGCGCCCTTGGTGTTGAGCAGGTGCGGCGACTTCACGGCCACCGCATCGACGCGGCCACCACGGGTTTCCAGCACCACTTCACCGTTGACCTTGGCCTGCGAGGACTTCAGGAAGGCTTCGATGTCGGTCTTCAGCGGGTCGTGGTAGAAGCCTTCGTACACCAGCTCCACCCACTTGCGCGCCACGTCCGGCTTGAAGCGGTTCTGCTGCTTGGTCAGCACCGCATCTTCCAGCGCACGGTGTGCGGCCAGCAGCGAAACCAGGCCCGGGGCCTCGAACACGATGCGGCCCTTCAGGCCGATCACGGTGTCGCCGGTGTAGACGCCGCGGCCCACGCCGTACGGGGCGAACAGCTTGTTGAGCTGGGCCAGGATCTGGTCGCCCGGCAGCGCCTTGCCATCCAGTTCGACGGCTTCGCCTTCAACGAACTTCAGGGTCACGGTCAGGGCCTGCTCCGGCCACTCGCTGCGCGGTGCGCACCAGCCACGCGCGCCCTCGCCCGGAGCTTCCCACCGGTCGATCTCGCCGCCGGACATGGTCAGGCCCAGCAGGTTCTCGTTGATGGTGTAGGCCTGCTGCTTGGCGCGCACGCCGAAGCCACGCTCTTCCAGGTACTTCTGCTCGTAGGCGCGGGTCTGGGTGTGTTCCTTCTGGATCTCGCGGATCGGCGCGATGATCTGGTAGTCGCCCAGCGCCTTCACGGCCAGGTCGAAGCGGACCTGGTCGTTGCCCATGCCGGTGCAACCGTGGGCGATGATGTTGGTGCCCAGCTCGGCAGCACGCTTCAGCGCGGCATCGACGATCAGGTAGCGGTCCGAGACCAGCAGCGGGTACTGGCCCTGGTAGCCTTCGCCGGCCCACACAAACGGCTTGACGAAGCCTTCCCAGATGGCCGGGCCACCGTTGACGGTAAGGTGGCTCGCCACGCCCAGTTCGGCGGCGCGCTTCTCGATGAAGTCACGCTCTTCATCATCGACGCCGCCGGTGTCGGCGAACACGGTGTGCACGTTGTAGCCGCGCTCCTGCAGGTACGGCACGCAGAAGCTGGTATCCAGGCCGCCGGAGAAGGCGAGAACGACGTCTTTGTTGCTCATGGGGGTCAGGTCCACTTGGGGGATGGGAATTCGGTAGAGCCGACCGTTGGTCGGCTGGAATATTGGATGCGCCGCTGCGGGAGCAGCCGACCAACGGTCGGCTCTACCCCTTGTTCGATCTAGCGCCCGGCAACCGCCGCCATGATCGCCTTCTGCACGTGCAGGCGGTTCTCGGCTTCGTTGATGGCGATGCACTGCGGCGAATCCATCACCGCGTCGGTGGCCTTCACGTTGCGGCGCAGCGGCAGGCAGTGGCTGAACACACCATTGTTGGTCAGCGCCATCTTCCGCTCGTCCACGATGAAGTGCTTGAACTGGTCGCGGATCGGCTTCTCCGGTTCCCAGTTGCCGAAGAACGGCAGCGCGCCCCAGCTCTTGGCGTAGACCACGTCGGCGCCGGCGTAGGCGCTGTCGATGTCATGGCTGATCTTCAGCGAGCCGCCGCTCTCGGCCACGTTCTGCTCGGCCCAGCCCATGTAACGCTCGTCGAGGATGTAGTCGGCGGTCGGGCACAGCAGGGTCACGTCCATGCCCATGCGGGTGGCGATGGTCAGCGCCGAATTGGCAACGGCGGTGTTCAGCGGCTTGGGGTGGTAGGTCCAGGTCAGCACGTACTTCTTGCCACGCAGGTCCTGGGTGCCGAAGTGCTCCTGCAGGGCCATGATGTGGGCCAGCTCCTGGCACGGGTGGGTGATGGTCTCCATGTTGATGACCGGCACCGGCGAGTACCTGGCGAAGCTGTTGAGGACGATGTCCTGGCGGTCGTAGGCCCAGTCGATGAACTTGGGGAACGCACGCACGGCGATGATGTCGCAGTAGCGACCCAGCACCTTGGCCACTTCAGCGATGTGCTCTTCGGTATCGCCGTCCATCACCGTGCCGAGGTTGAACTCGATCGGCCACGCATCCTTGCCCGGCTGCAGCACCACCGCGTGGGCACCGAGCTGGAACGCGCCCAGTTCGAAGCTGGTGCGGGTGCGCATGGACGGGTTGAAGAACACCAGCGCGATCGACTTGCCCTTGAGCTGGTCGCCGAGCTTGTTGCGCTTGAACAGCGCCGCCTGGGTCAACAGCGCGTCGAGATCGCTGCGGCTCCAGTCCTGGGTGTTCAGGAAGTGCTTGGGGGACATCATCTTTCCTTGCGTGGCGGCGCCGGTTTCGACGCGGTGGAAGGGAAAACAGGAATCAAAGGTGGAGCGGGAAGGTTGCAGTTGCAGCTTTCAGAAGATGCATATTTGAAGCGCGGAAACGAAAAAACCCAGCCGGCGGGCTGGGTTTTTTCGGACGAACAGCAAAAAGCTCCGGTTACCCAGCGAGGATGTGGGGTTCCGGTCGACGCGCACGCGAGGTCATGCCCGACGCCTGTCGGGCTGCGCTGCTGTCGTGCTGGAAGTCGGTGAGCTTCATGGTCAACCATCTTTGCATGCGGCCGAGGCCGGCGCAAGGGCCGGGGTCCCAGAATCAGGGATTGCTGGCCGTGCCCTGCTCCGGGCCGACCCAGGGCGTGATCGACACCCGGATCTTGAGCCGGTTGCCGGGGTCTTCCGGCAGCCGCGAACGGTACTTGGTGCCCTTGTAGACGTAATCCACGTCGTAGGCGATGGGCCGGCGGAATTCACGCCCCACCGGCACGATGCGGCAGTCGCGGGTCAGCATCGGGCCAGTGTTGGCCGGTGCCGGGGCCGGCGTCTCGGCTCCGGGCTCCTCAACGGCCTCTTCGTCGCTGCGCTTGAACATCGAGCGCACCGAGTCCCAGAAGCGGCTGATCCGGCCCTTGTCCTCGACCGGCTCCTCGCCGGTCACGTTCACCGGGGCCAGGGTCCGGGTCGACACCGGCTCGCAGTGCTCCTCGGTGCGGGTCGCGCGCAGGGTCTGGAACACCGGCTCCACGTTCAGCACCTGGGCGTAGTCGAACTTCACGTTCTCAACGATCACCACCCGGTTGCGGGGCTCGGCCTCCTGCGCCAGCACCACGGCGGGCAGCGCCGACAGGCAGGCCAGGGTCAGCAACGCGGTGGATTTCATTGGCGACGGGAGCAAGGACACGGCAATAGTGTAGGCAGTGGCGAGCGCAAGGGGCTGAACATTACCCGTCCACGCCGCTCCTGCCCACCCCACCCCGGGTGGCCCCGGCGTCCACCGGTGGCAACGGGTGCCCCCAAAGGGGGCCGACACGTTCTAAAATCACAGGCTTGTCCCCCAGCCACAGCCCCATGACCCTGCGCCTGCACAACAACCTGACTCGCCAGCTCGAACCGTTCACCCCGCTCGATCCGGCCTGTCCGACCCTGTATGTGTGCGGCCCGACGGTCTACAACTACGTGCACATCGGCAACGCCCGTGGCCCGGTGGTGTTCGGGGTGCTGGCCGACCTGCTGCGGCGCCGTTTCGGTGGCCTGCGCTACGCGCGCAACATCACCGACGTGGACGACAAGATCAACACCGCCGCGCGCGAGCAGGGCGTACCGATCAGCACCATCACCGACAGGTTCGCCGCCGCCTACCGTGAGGACATGGCCGCGCTGGGCGTGGTGCCGCCGGACATCGAGCCGGAGGTGACCGCGCACATTCCGCAGATCATCACCATGATCGAGCAGCTGATCGCCAACGGGCATGCCTACGCTGCCGAAGGCCACGTGCTGTTCGCGGTGGCCAGCTTCGATGGCTACGGCAAGCTCTCGCGCCGCGATCCGGACGAAATGCTGGCCGGCGCCCGTGTCGACGTGGCCCCGTACAAGCGTGATCCGGGTGATTTCGTGCTGTGGAAGCCGTCCAGCGACGACCTGCCCGGCTGGGCGTCGCCCTGGGGCCGTGGCCGCCCGGGCTGGCACATCGAGTGCTCGGCAATGGCCGCCGCCCACCTGGGCGAGACCATCGACATCCATGCCGGCGGCGTCGACCTGCAGTTCCCGCACCACGAGAACGAGCTTGCGCAGAGCGAGTGCGCCCACGGCGGCAAGATCTTCGCCCGCTTCTGGCTGCACAACGGCATGCTCAACTTCGGCGGCGCCAAGATGAGCAAGTCGCTGGGCAACATCGAGCGCGTGCACGACCTGGTGCGCCAGCACCCGCCGGAAGCACTGCGCCTGGCCCTGCTGTCGGCCCACTACCGGCAACCGCTGGACTGGTCCGATGGCCTGATCGAACAGTCGGTGCGCACCCTGGACCGCCTGTACGGCACCTTGCGCGAACTGGCGTCAGTCGAGGCGGTCGTTGCGATCCCGGCCACGGTCGAAGCGACCCTGGATGACGATCTGAACACCCCGCAGGCACTGGCCGAAGTGGCCCGCATCGCCGCCGATGCGCGTCGTGCCACCGATCCGGCCGAGCAGGCGCGCCTGAAGGGTGAACTGCTCGGCGCCGGACTGGCACTGGGCCTGCTGCAGGCCGATCCAGCGCAGTGGTTCGGCACTGCGGCCAGCGACGGCGGCGACGATGCCCGCATCCAGGGCCTGATCGATGAGCGTGCCGCTGCCAAGAAGGCGCGCGACTTCGCCCGTTCCGACGCCATCCGCGACCAGCTGGCCGCCGAAGGCATCGTGCTGGAAGACACCCCGCAGGGCGTACGCTGGTCGCGCAAGCGCGGCTGACCCGCCCTGCCCCGTGGCCGGTACGCCGGCCACGCCCCCACCGTAGAGACTGTTGTGACCGACTCCCCGTTCCCGCTTGAACCCACCGCCGCCGAGGCACAGGCCGCCATCGCCGAGGAATTCGGCTTCTTCGGCGACTGGTCCGAGCGCTACCAGTACCTGATCGACCTCGGCCGCAAGCTGCCGGCCTTCCCGGAAGAATGGAAGACCGAAGAGCATCGCCTGCTCGGCTGCCAGTCGATGGTCTGGATCGTGCCCGAAGGCAACGCGCAGTCGCTGCGCTTCCATGCCATCAGTGATTCGGCGATTGTCTCCGGCCTGATCTTCCTGGCCCTGCGTGTGTACTCCGGGCGCTCGGCGCAGGAGATCCTGGCTACCGAGCCGAGCTACATCCAGGACATCGGCCTGGCCCGCCACCTCTCGCCGACCCGCAGCAACGGCGTGGCGGCGATGCTGGCCTTCATCCGCGAGACCGCGCAGGCCCAGCTGCAGCGCGACCCGTCGTGAGCGAGCCTGCCACAGCCGAAGACAGCGCGCTGGGCCTGCTGTCCCGGCCCGGTTTCGCCAGGCTGCTGGCGTACCGCATCTTCGCGATGCTGTCCTACCAGGTGGTCGCGGTCACCGTCGGCTGGCACATCTACGAAGTCACCCGCAATCCGTTCTCGCTGGGCCTGATCGGCCTGGCCGAGGTGCTGCCGTTCTTCTGCGTGGCGCCGTTCGCCGGTTACCTGGTGGATCACCTGCCGCGCCGCCGCCTGGGCATGGTCGCCTGTTGCGGACTGATCGCCACCGCACTGGTATTGACCAGCGTGGCCATGGGCTGGCTGCCGATCGACGGCGTGTGGCCGATCTACGCAGCCATTGCGCTGACCGGCGTGGTCCGCGCCTTCCTGTCGCCGATCTACAACGCCCTGTTCGCCCGCGTACTGGCCCGTGACCAGTTCGCGCGTGGCGCCGGCCTGGGCGCGGTGGTATTCCAGGCCGGCATGATCGCCGGCCCGGCACTGGGCGGCGTGCTGGTCGGCTTCGGTGGCAAGGGCCTGTCCTACGCGGTGGCCACCGCCTTCGCGCTGGTGGCGATGGCCTGTCTGGCCACGCTGAAAGTGGAGGAGCCGGTGCACACCGGCCCTGCCGCGCCGATCTTCAAGAGCATCGCCGAAGGCGCGCGCTTCGTGGTCGGCAACCGGATCATGGTCGGCGCGATGGCGCTGGACATGTTCTCGGTGCTGCTGGGCGGCGTGGTGGCGATGCTGCCGGCGTTCTTGCACGAAATCCTGCACCACGGCCCGGAAGGCCTGGGCATCCTGCGCGCGATGCCGGCGCTGGGCTCGGTGTGCGTGGGCCTGTGGCTGGCCCGCCACCCGCTGCACCGCAATGCCGGCCGCGTGCTGCTGTTCGCGGTGGCCGGCTTCGGCCTGTGCGTGATCAGCTTCGGGCTGTCGCAGCACTTCTGGCTGTCGGCGCTGATCCTGCTGTTCTACGGCGCCTTCGATGGCGTCTCGGTGGTGATCCGCTCGACCATCCTGCAGCTGGCCACGCCGGAAGAAATGCGCGGTCGCGTATCGTCGATCAACGGCATCTTCATCAGTTCGTCCAACGAGCTGGGCGCGTTCTATGCCGGCACGATGGCGAAGCTGCTCGGCCTGGTACCGGCCGTGGTGCTGGGCGGGTTCGCGGTGCTGAGCGTGGCCGGGATCACCGCGTGGAAGAACCCGACGCTGCGGAAGTTGAATCTTCGCGACCTGCAGTGAGCCTGTAGAGCCGAGCCCATGCTCGGCTGCGTATTTCCGTGCGCCCACGCGCCGATAGCGGGCCATGCCCGGCGGGCTCTTTCCGCGACCGCGGTGGGGTGTCACGTTTCTTTTCGCGCGAAAAGAAACGTAACCAAAGAAACGCGCCGCCATCCGCGAGCCGGCGCTGCGCGCCGGTGCCCTGTGCTCCTCGGTGAATCAGGGGACGACGCGGAGAGCCAGCCGACCAGCAGTCGGCTCTACAGGATAGAGCCGCCTCTTCGCCCCTGATTCCCCTGCGGTGCTCGGCTCGCTACAAGGCGGACTCAACAGCCGCGAGCGCACGCATGACCGCTCCTGATAGAGCCAAGCCATGCTTGGCTGCCTTTGCTTTTGCTTTTGCTCTTCCTTGCCCTCCGGCTTCGGCCTGAGCCGAGCGTGGGCTCGGCTCTACATCGGACCCACCCGCAGGCTCCACCCGATACCCGGAAGGCGCTCTACACAGCCAACTCGAACCCAACAAAAAACCCGGCCGAAGCCGGGTTTTCTGCATGACCAGACAACGATCAGGAATCAGTCGCCCTGCTGCTTCTGCAGATGCTCCCAACGCTCCTGGGCATCGATGGTGCGCTCGGCGGTCAGGCGCGCCTCCAGGCGCTCCAGGCCGATTTCTTCGCCGGTGTCGACGCAGTAACCGTAGTCGCCCGCTTCCAGGCGCTTCAGGGTGCTGTCGATCTTGCCGATCAGCTTGCGGTAGCGGTCGCGGGTACGCAGTTCCAGCGAGTTCTCGGTCTCGCGGGTCGCGCGCTCGGCTTCGTCGCCGATGTCACGCACTTCCTCGCGCAGGTTCTCGATGGTCTGCTTGGACTCTTCCACCAGGTCCGCGCGCCAGTTCTGCAGGCGCTGGCGGAAATACTCCTGTTGCAGCGGGCTCATGTATTCCTCTTCCGAGGACGGCTTGTAGCCAGCCGGCAGGATCGGGCGGCCGGTGGCCTCGTCGGTCTTGTATTCGACCACCTTGTACTTGCTGCGCGGGGCCGGTGCTGCCGAGCGGGCGGCGACGGCCACGGCAACCTTGCCGACAGGGCGCGACACGGTCTTCGGGGCGGAATCGGATTTCACGGCGGTTTTGGCAGGCGATTTCGAAACGGGCACGGGATTCTTGGATTGCGGGGCCTTCGAAGCGGCAGGAGCGGCGGCCGGGGCCGGCTTGGGGGCCGGTTGGGCTGCTGCCACTGCCACGGTCTTGGCCGGGACAGGCTTGGCCGGAGCCGGCTTGGCAGCAGGCTTCGGTGCGGACTTCACTACTGGGGCCGGGGCCGGCTTTACGGCCGGTGCGGCAACATTCTTGGCAACCTTCTTTGCAGCGGCAGGCGTGGCGACCGGCTTGGCCGCAGCGACCTTCTTTGCCGCCGGCTTGGCGACCGGCTTGGCTGCAGCCTTCTTCACCACCGCCTTCGGCGCCGGCTTGGCTGCTGCCTTCTTGACCACCGGCTTGGCGACGGTCTTCTTCACCGGCGCAGCCTTGCTGACGGCCTTTTTCACCGGCGCCTTCTTGCTGGCAGCGGCTGGCTTGGCCTTGGCGGGCGCAGCGGCCTTCTTCGCCACCGGCTTGGTTGCCTTGACCGGCGTTTTCTTTGCGGTGGCCTTCCTGGCCGCCGGTTGCGAGGACGCTGCCTTGGTCGCCGGCTTGCTCGCCGGCTTCTTGGCAACGGGCTTTGCCGCCAACTTCTTCACAACAGGCTTGGCGGTTTTCTTGGCGGCCGTTGCGGCCTTCTTTGCAGTTTTTTTAGCAGCCACGAAACGCTCTTCCTTGGATTCCCCGGGGCCCGGGAAAGCGGGCCTTTATAGCCTACCCGACCCGCAGCAGCAACCTCGGCACCCTGCTCCATTCAGTCCTGGAGCCAAGGCGCCCAATGGGCAGTCCGACGAACACGGACCGCCTTGCGCGGTACGGAACCTGGCCAGCACCCGACGGTGCTGGTACCGGTCGCAGGCCATCGGCGACATGCGACCAACGGCCCATCCTGCACAAATGCGGCCTTCATGCCAACTGGCATAAGATGACTGGGTGATCTCGCGCCTGCTCATCGCCCTGCTGCGCTCCTACAAGCGCTTCATCAGCCCCTTGCTGGGGCCCCGCTGCCGTTTCGTGCCGAGCTGTTCTGAATACGCGATGGACGCGATCTCGCGGCACGGCCCGCTGCGCGGCAGCTGGCTGGCTGCGCGCAGGCTGGGCCGCTGCCACCCGTTCCATCCCGGCGGCTTCGACCCCGTGCCCGAGTCCCCCAACGCCCCCTCTTGCCGTTGCACAGGAAAACATTGACATGTCCTCCACCCTCATCACCAATGCCCGCATGGTCAACGAAGGCCGCACCTTCGACGGCGACCTGCGCATCGAGAACGGCCGCATCGCGCAGATCGGCAACGGGCTGGCGCCGCGCGACGGCGAGCAGGTGGTGGACGCGGCCGGGCGCTGGCTGCTCCCGGGCATGATCGATGACCAGGTGCACTTCCGCGAACCGGGCCTGACCCACAAGGGCGACATCGCCAGCGAATCGGCGGCGGCCGTGGCCGGTGGCCTGACCAGCTTCATGGACATGCCCAACACCAACCCGCCGACGCTGGATTCGACCATCCTGGAAGCCAAGTACGAGCTCGCGCGCGGCCGCGCCTGGGCCAACTACGGCTTCTACCACGGCGCCAGCAATGACAACCTGGACGCCATCCGTGCGCTGGACCCGAAGAAGGCGCCGGGCGTGAAGGTGTTCATGGGTGCTTCGACCGGCAACATGCTGGTCGACAACCCCGAAACGCTGGACGCGATCTTCCGCGAATGCCCGACCCCGATCATCACGCACTGCGAAGACACGCCGATGATCGATGCCAACCTGAAGGCCTTCCAGGAAAAGTACGGCGATGCGCTGACCCCGGACATGCACCCGGACATCCGCTCGCGCGAAGCCTGCATCAAGTCGACCCGCCTGGCGATGTCGCTGGCGCGCAAACACGGCACCCGCCTGCACGTGCTGCACATCTCCACCGCCGATGAACTGGCGCTGTTCGAGAAGGGCCCGCTGATCCGCGCCGATGGCAGCCGCAAGCAGATCACCGCTGAAACCTGCGTGCACTTCCTGCACTTCGCGCGCCCGGACTATGCGACCAAGGGCAACCTGATCAAGTGCAACCCGGCCATCAAGGAAGTGTCCGACCGCGAGGCGATCACCGCTGCGCTGGCCGACGACGTGCTGGACGTGCTGGCTACCGACCACGCGCCGCACACCTGGGAAGAGAAGCAGAAGCCCTACGCGCAGGCCCCCTCCGGCCTGCCACTGGTGCAGTACGCGCTGGTGGCCGCGCTGGAGCGCGTGCACGAAGGCAAGCTGACCCGCGAGCAGGTGGTGCAGAAGTTCGCCCACGCCCCGGCGCAGCTGTTCGACGTGGAAGAACGTGGTTTCCTGCGCGAAGGCTACTTCGCCGATCTGGTCCTGGTCGAAGACGTGCCGTTCACGGTCAAGCGCGAGGACGTGCTGTCCAAGTGCGGCTGGTCGCCGTTTGAGGGCACCACCTTCCGTTCGCGCGTCGCCTCCACCTGGGTCAACGGCCAGCTGGTGTGGGACGGCAGCAACCTGGTGGGCGAACCCGCCGGCCAGCGCATGACCTACGACCGCTGATGCGCTCGGCACTTCTGATCGGGTCGCTGCTGGCCGCGCCCCTGTTTTCCGTACCCGCGGCGCAGGCGCAGGATGGCATTGGCAGCCTGATCGACAGCCGCGTGGTGTTCCCGGCCAGTGCGTCGCAGGGCGCACTGGTGATCGGCAAGGTTCCCGCCGGCAGCCGCGTGCAGTACGCCGGTCGCCAGCTGCGGGTGAGCGGCTACGGCAGCGTGGTGTTCGGCATCGGCCGTGACGAGAAGGGCCCGCTGCGCGTGCAGGTGCAGCGCCCCGATGGTGGCAGCGAGACCGCGACCATTGCGGTGACGCCGCGCGACTGGCCCACAGAGCGGGTCAATGGTGTGCCGCCGAAGACGGTCAACCCGCCGCCGGCAATTGCCGAGCGGATCAAGCGCGAACAGGCGCAGGTGACTGCCGCACGCGCCCGCGATGACGACCGTACCGACTTCACCCAGACCTTCATCTGGCCGGTGCAGGGCCGCATCAGCGGCCGCTTCGGCAATGCCCGCGTGTACAACGGCCAGCCCGGTGCCGGTCATTCCGGCATGGACATCGCGGTGCCGACCGGCACGCCGGTGAAAGCACCGGCCGCCGGCATCGTCACCTTCGCCGGCCCGGACCTGTACCTGACCGGCGGCACGTTGCTGCTCGACCACGGCTTCGGGGTCAGCTCCAACTTCCTGCACCTCTCGCGCATCGACGTAAAGGTCGGCGACCGGGTTGAACAGGGCCAGGTGATCGCTGCGGTCGGCGCCACCGGCCGTGCCACCGGCCCGCACCTGCACTGGGGCATGAACTGGTTCGAGACCCGTATCGACCCGCTGCTGGTGCTGGAGCGCAAGTAACGGTAGTGCCGGCCGCTGGCCGGCAACCTCATCCTCTTCCGCGCCCTGCTGGATGCCGGCCAGCGGCCGGCACTACCAGGTACGTTGGATCAACCGCGCGCGGCCCACCACACGCGCAGCAGGGTGCGCACCGGGGTGGCCTCGATCGGCTTGCCTGCGGCCTGTGCCGCCACCCGCGCACGCGCCAGGCTGGACCACACACGGCGCGGGCGCGGGCCGGGCACGCGGGTGCCCCACCCCTTCAACAGATGCTGCGCCCAGCGCTGTGCGGCATTGCTGGCGTCCTCGTCCAGCAGGCTGCGCGGCACACCCGCCACGCCAGCGTCCTGCAGGCGCTGCGCCAAGGTCTGCAGCTGCACCGCACGACCGGCGCCGGTGCGCGGCTTGTCAGCGAACAAGGCCGCCTCCACCGCGGCTACGGCCTCGGCGTAGTTCGCCAGCGCGCGCCCGGCGCCGGCCGCATCCAGCGCGACCGTGCGCGCTTCAACCAGATCCGGAAGTGCTTCGGCCAACTGGGCCCATGGCGCACGCACCGGCTCCAGCAGCCTGCCCAGCGGATGGCGCGAGCGATGTCCCGCCCAGCTGCGCAGCTCCTCGCCCCACCACGCCAGCTTGGCGTCGGCCGGCAGCGGATCGCCGCTGGTGTTGAGCATGTCGTCGAACTCCTGCAGCAGCGCGAACCACGCCACTGCAAGCTCGCGTTGCGATTCGGCCACGAACGGGGCGGCCACCGACCATTCCGGCCAACGGCTGCGCCACTTGTCGAGGAAACTGTCCAGCGCGGTACTGCTCACTACACCATTCCTTACGGCTGGGCCGGGGCTGCCGGCCGGGTCGGCCAGAGACTGGCCAGTTGCAGAAGTTCAGCGTTCTCGACCAGCACGTCGGCCTGCCAGGCCAGCGGATCGTCGCTGTGCAGGCGGTAGCCCCACAGGGCTGCCACCGACGGCATGGCCGCGGCCCGCGCGGCGATGATGTCGCGCTCGTCGTCACCCACGTACACACAGTCTTCGGCGGCAACGCCAATGGCCTGCGCAGCGTGCAGCAGCGGCAGCGGGTGAGGTTTGCGCTCGGCCAGGCTGTCACCGCCGACCAGCACTGCACAGCGCTGCTGCCAGCCGTGCTGCGGCAGGATCAGCCGCGCCAGGTACTCGGGCTTGTTGGTGACGATGCCCCACACGGTGCCGGCGTCATCCAGCGCGGCAAGCATGCCGGCCACGCCATCGAACAGCACCGCGTGCTGGCCGATCAGCGCTTCGTAGCGCTGCAGGAATTCCGGAATCAGTGCATCTCGCGCAGCGGCATCCAGGTCCGGGAAAGCGGCCCCGACCATCGCGCGCGAGCCCTTGGAGACCACCGGGCGCAGCACCGCCGGATCGATCGGCGCACGACCACGCTCGGCCAGCATCGCGTTGCAGGTGGCGACGAAGTCCGGCGCGCTGTCCAGCAGGGTGCCGTCCAGGTCGAACAGCACCGCACGCGGGAAGCGGGCGGCGGTCATGCCGGCTTGACCGCGTAGGCCAGGTAGTTGATGTCGGTGCGGCTGCTCAGGCGGGCATGGTTGCGCCACGGCTCGTAGGCCATGCCGCTGACATCCACCAGCTGCAGGTCGGCCTCGCGCAGCCAGCGCGCCAGCTCGGCCGGCTTGATGAATTCCTGGTAGTGGTGCGTGCCCTTGGGCAGCAGGCGCGCCACGTACTCGGCGCCGACGATCGCCACCGCGAACGCGGCGGCGGTGCGGTTGATGGTCGACAGGAACAGGTGGCCGCCCGGCTTCAGCAGGCGCTTGCAGGCCTCGATGATCGCGCCCGGGTCCGGCACGTGCTCCAGCATTTCCATGCAGGTGACCACGTCGAAGCTGCCCGGCTGCTCGGCGGCCAGATCCTCGGCCGCCTGCACCCGGTAATCGACCTGGGCGCCGCTTTCCAGCGCATGCAGGCGCGCGACCTTGACCAGCTCCGGGGCCAGGTCGATGGCGGTGACGTCAGCACCGGCCTGGGCCAGCGCTTCGCTCAACAGGCCGCCACCGCAGCCGATGTCGAGCACGCGGGCGCCGCGCAGCGGCACGCGGTCAGCCACGTACTGCAGGCGCACCGGATTCAGCGCATGCAGCGGCTTCTGCGGGCCGTCAGCGTCCCACCAGCGGTTGGCCAGCGCAGCGAACTTGTCCAGCTCGGCCTGATCGAAATTTGAGGAAGCGTGGGGGGCAGTCATGGGGGATGTCCTTGCGGCGCCAGGGTTCAGGCGCGGATATGGCGGATGCGCTCGCGCCACTGGCGCGCGTTGGCGATGATGCCCGGCAGGTCCATGCCGACCAGCTCGCGCTGCACCAGCTTCGGCTTGCCGGCGATCCAGACATCGCTGACCTGCTGGCGGCCGGTGGCGTACACCAGCTGCGACAGCACGTTGTGCAGCGGCTGTGTTTCCAGCGCGGACAGATCAACGCAGACCAGGTCGGCCTGCTTGCCGACTTCGATCGAGCCGATGCGGTCGCCGAAGCCCAGCGCGCGTGCGCCACCCAGCGTGGACGCGCGCAGCGTGGTTGCCGCGTCCAGTGCAGTGGCGTCGTCGGCCACGGCCTTGGCCAGGATCGCCGCGGTGCGGTTCTCGCTGAACATGTCCAGGTCGTTGTTGCTGGCGCAGCCATCGGTACCGATCGCCAGGTTCACGCCTGCGCGCTGCAGGGCGCAGGCCGGGCAGAAACCGGAGGCCAGCTTCAGGTTGGATTCCGGGCAATGCACCACGCTGACGCCACGTTCGGCGCACAGGTGGATTTCCGCATCGGTCAGCTGGGTCATGTGCACCGCGATCAGGCGGTCGTTGACCAGGCCGAGCCGATCCAGCCGCGCCAGCGGGCGCTGGCCGTGCAGCCTGATCGAATCGTTGATTTCCTGCGCGGTCTCGTGGGTATGCAGGTGCACCTGCATGTCGAGCTGGTCGGACAGCATCCGCACCCGCTCGAAGTTGGCATCGTTGACCGTGTAAGGCGCATGCGGCGCGAACGCGGTGCCGATCAGCGGATCGGTGCGCCACTGGTCGTGCAGTTCACCGGCCTTGGCGAAGTACTCGTCGTCGGTCTTGGCCCAGGCGGTGGGGAAATCGATGATGACCGCGCCCACCAGCGCGCGGAAACCGTGTTTCTTGTAGACCGCGGCCTGCACGTCGCCGAAGAAGTAGTTCTCGTTGGCGCAGGTGGTGCCGCCGCGCAGCATTTCGGCGATGGCCAGGGTGGTGCCGTCGGCAACGAACTCGGGGCCGATCACCGCCGCTTCCACCGGCCAGATGTGCTGCTGCAGCCAGGTCATCAGCGGCAGGTCGTCGGCAACGCCGCGCAGCAGGGTCATCGGGTTGTGCGTGTGCGCGTTGACCAGGCCCGGCATCAGCGCAGCCTCGGGTCGGCTCACCACCTGGGTGGCGCGGAAGCGTGCGCGCGCCTCGGCACGCGGCAGGATGGCCACGATCTCGCTGCCACGCACGGCAACGGCATGGTCTTCCAGCACCACCGCATGCGGCTCGATCGGAACGACGTAACCGGCTTCGATGAGCAGGTCGCAGGCTTCGGGGAGGTGCGGGCTATCGCTCATGCGGGCTCACTGGCTGTGGGGGCGGCGAGATACTTCTGGGGGACACGCCCCTGAGTCAGGGGCTGCCGCGAAGCGGCGGGGTCTGGAGACCCGTGAAGCGGGGCCCATGATCTGCCGAAGCAGATCATGGGAGCGCCAGCGCGAATGTGCTGGCGCGTACCCGGCCAGCGGCCGGCACTACCGCAAGGTCGGCCTATGGCCGGAACCTTACTTGACGCGTGCGGAGTATTCGCCCGAACGGGTGTCGACGCGGATCACTTCGTCCTGGTTGACGAACAGCGGCACGCGGACCACGGCGCCGGTTTCCAGGGTGGCCGGCTTGCCGCCGCCGCCCGAGGTGTCGCCACGGACGCCCGGATCGGTTTCGGTGATCTTCAGTTCGACGAAGTTCGGCGGCTGCACGAAGATCGGCTCACCGTTCCACAGGGTGACCACGCAGGACTCTTCGCCCTTCAGCCACTTTTCGGCGCCGCCCATGCCGGCCTTGGTGGCCTGGACCTGCTCGAAGGATTCCGGGTCCATGAAGTGCCAGTACTCACCGTCGCTGTACATGAAGTTCATGTCGGTATCGACGACGTCGGCTGCATCCAGCGAGTCGGTCGACTTCATGGTCACTTCCTGGGTACGGCCGTCCTTGATCAGGCGGTACTTCACGCGGGTGAAGGCCTGGCCCTTGCCCGGCTTGACGTATTCGGTGTCGATGATGACGGCCGGTTGGTTGTTGACCAGGATCTTCATCCCGTTCTTGACGTCGTTCATGCCGTAGCTGGCCATGCGTAAACTCCTGAGTGGCAAAAACGCCGCGGGTGCGGCGAGCCGTTAGAATGGAAAGCCCACCGGGTGCCGGTGGGCGACTGTTTTTCTGCCCCCATGATAACCGCAGGCCCCCTCTCCATGCAGCTTTCCGCCTTCCCCCGGCCCCAGTCGCCAGGCGCGCCCGCGCGCTGGCAGCAGCTCTGGCGCCAGGCGCTGCGCGACCCGCACGCCCTGCTGGCCCGGCTGCAGCTGGACCCGGCCGCGCTGGGTGTCTCGGAGGCGGCCATTGCCCAGTTCGCGCTGCGCGTGCCGGAGGGCTTCGTGGCGCGCATGCGCGTGGGCGACGCGGCCGACCCGCTGCTGCGCCAGGTGCTGCCCGTCGACGAGGAAATGCGCCCGGCACCCGGGTTCAGTTTCGATGCGGTGGGTGATGGTGCCGCCAGGAAGGCCACCGGCGTCATCCAGAAGTACCGTGGACGCGCCCTGCTGGTCGCCACCGGCAGTTGCGCGATCAACTGCCGCTACTGCTTCCGCCGCCACTTCGACTATGCCGCGGAAAACGCCGCCAAGGGCGGCTGGCAGGAGGCCGTAGCGGCCATCGCGGCCGACCCGGACATCGACGAGGTCATCCTGTCCGGCGGCGACCCGCTGTCACTGGCCACGCACAAGCTGGCCGAGCTGACCGATGCGCTGCGCGCGATCCCGCACATCCGCCGCCTGCGCATCCACACCCGGCTGCCGATCGTGCTGCCGGAGCGCGTGGACGAGGAGCTGCTGGCCTGGCTGGGCAGCCTGCCGTGGCCACTGGCGATCGTGGTCCACGCCAACCATGCCAATGAGTTCGACGCCAGCGTGGACGCTGCGATGAGCCGCCTGCGCGGCGTCGGCGCCCAGCTGCTGAACCAGGCCGTCCTGCTGCGCGGGGTCAACGACAGCGTGCAGGCCCTGCAGGACCTGAGCGAGCGCAGCTTCGCCGCCGGCGTGCTGCCCTATTACCTGCACCAGCTGGACCGGGTCGAGGGCGTGGCCCACTTCGAAGTGGACGACAGCCAGGCCAAGGCGCTGATTGCCGGCCTGACCGCACGCCTGTCCGGCTACCTGATTCCCAAGCTGGTGCGCGAACTGCCCGGCGACCCGAGCAAGCGCCCGCTGTAATTCCGCAGGGGGTCAGATCCCTTTTTCCTGCGGAAAAGGGATCTGACCCCGACACAACAACCGTCGGTCAGAGACCCGATTCGATCATCCGCACCACTTCGGTGGCAGTCACCGGGTGGCTCAGCCAGTAGCCCTGGCCAAGATCGCAGCCGCGCTGCACCAGCAGTTCGAACTGCGCCTGCTGCTCGATGCCTTCGGCCACCACCGTGATGCCCAGCGCGTGGGCCATGGCGATGATGGCCGTGGTCAGTGCCAGATCGTCGGGATCGCGCTGCATGTCGGCCACGAAACTCTTGTCGATCTTCACGCCGTCCACCGGCACCTGGCGCAGGTGGCTGAGACCGGAGAAGCCCGTTCCGAAATCATCCAGCCAGACCTTCACGCCGGTGCGGTGCAGCTTGTCCAGCAGCTGCGCGGCAACCATCTCGTCGCCGATCACTGCGGTTTCGGTCAGCTCCAGGTGCAGGCGCGAGGCCGGTAGCCCGGACTCATGCAGGCACTGTGCAACCAGCGCCGGCAGCTCGCCGCCGCGCAGCTGCCGCGGTGATACGTTCACCGACACGAACAGATCGTCGCCGCCGGCACCCCGTGGCCACTGCGAGGCTTCCATGCAGGCCGCACGCAGCACCTTCGGGCCGATGATCTCGATCAGCCCGCTCTGCTCGGCCACTTCGATGAACACCGACGGCGGAATCGTACCCAGGGTCGGATGCTGCCAGCGCAGCAGCACTTCGACGCCGACCATGCGGCGGTCGCGCATGCGGAAGATCGGCTGGTAGGCCAGGCGCAGCTCGCCGCGCTCCCAGGCCCCGCGCAGTTCCTGCTCCATGTGCACGCGGCGCTCGACCGCATGGTCCATCGCCCGGCTGTAATGGCGGTAGCAGTTCTTGCCGGCCATCTTCGCCTGGTACATGGCGATGTCGCCGTTCTTCAGCAGCGTGGTCGCATCGGCGGCATCGTCCGGGAACAGGGTCACGCCGATCGAGGTCCCCAGGAACAGCTCCCTGCCCTGTACCACCAGCGGCTTGCCCAGTTCGCGCACCAGCACCTCGGCCAGCAGCCGGGCGTTCGCGGCCACGTCGCCATCGCCGACCAGGATCACGAACTCGTCGCCGCCGAAGCGGGCCAGCAGCGCCTCATCGCCTCCCGCTTCGGCAACCGCGCGCCCGATGCGCTGTGCGAACTGCAACAGCGCTTCGTCACCGGCCTCATGGCCAAGGGTATCGTTGACGCGCTTGAAGTCGTCGATATCGGCGAACAGCAGGCCCAGCCGATGATTGGATGCGCGCGCCGCCATCAGGCGATGGTCCAGTGCTTCCCGGAACGCCAGCCGGTTGGTCAACCCGGTCAGCGCATCGGTATAGGCCATGCGCCGCACCTCGCGGTCATGGCGGGCGATGGAATCGCGCATCCGGGCAAAGCCGCGCACCAGCTCGCCGACCTCGTCATTGCGGGTGTTCTCGGCCAGCGGCGCCTGGTAGTCGCCAGCCTCGATGCGGCGTGCCGCAGCGGCCAGGTCCCGGATCGGCGCCACCAGGGTGCGCTGCACGTACAGGATCACCGCCACGCCGATCACCACCAGCAGGCCCAGCATCAGCAGCAGCCAGCCCAGGTGGCGGCTGCCGACCTGCTGCAGGCGCTCGCCGAGCGTGGCATTGGCTGCCTGTTCGCGCTGCTGCACCTCGTCCAGCGCCATGCCGACGCGGACGCCGCCGATGCGCTGGTTGCCGACCATGATCGGCATGGTGTTGTCGAGCACCTTGGGCGATTCCTGCACCACCAGCGCCTGCGCCACCGCGGCCTTGGGAGCGAGCGGGTCGGCCATCGGCTGGCCGAAGCCGGACACCTCGATCGAGCCGTCATGCACCAGCCGGCCACGGTCGTCGAACACCAGCACATAGCGCACGACCGGCTGCCGTGCGGTGCTGCGCACCAGCGCACCGACCTGGTCCAGGTCGCGGTAGTACAACGGGTTGGCCAGCGCGTCGGACAGCTCGCGCGCCATCGCTTCGCCGCGGCTGCGCACGCTGCGGTCGAACAGTTCATGGATGACGCCACCACTGAGGTTGCGCACCTCGCCCTGCATCGCCGCCTGCCGCCCCAGCAACACTGCCAGGATCGCCACCACCACGACCATCGCCCCGCCCATCGCGAGCAGGAACCGGGCCTGCATTCCCGAGCCGAGCCACTTCATTCCACTTCCATCCGCACGCGCGTCAATCCTTGTTTCAATTCATCCAGCCGCTGCTGCGCATGCGCATCGACGCGGTGGAAACCGGAAGTACCGAAAAACCGATGCAACGCCCCCTGCGCCTGCGGGTCACTGGCCGCCTGCAGCAGGACGTCCTGCAGCCGGTCACGCACCCGCGGGTCGAGGTCGGCGCGCACCATCTCCACCGCCCGCGGGTAGGGCCTGGTGCGCAGCAGCTCGCGGAAGTCGCGCCGGAATGCCGCCGGCATCCTTCGCTCGTCGTTCCAGCCCACGCTGCTCACCGCCCCAGCGTCAACCACGCCCTTGTGCACGAACGTAGCGATGTTCAACTCGCTGCGCGCGAACACATACCCCACACTGTCCCGGCCCGGCATGTCCCATACGCCGGCCAGGATCTGCGGCGCCAGCCCCTCCTGCAGCAGCGTCATCACCGGCACCAGGTAGGCACTGGTGGACGCCGTGTTCTGCAACGCCAGGCGATGCCCACGCATATCCTGGATGCGCTGGACCGGACTGTCGCGGCGCACGAAGAACACGGTCTGGTACTCACGCACGCCATTGCGCTCGGTCAGCAACAACGGCCGCGCGCCACTGCGCTGGCCGAGTGCCACCGCCGTACCCGACGTTTCCGTGACCCAGTCGACCCGCCCCCGCCGCAGATAGCTGGCCATCTGCTGCGGGTCGCGCGCCATCAGGATCCGCCCCTCCTTGATGCCGACGTCATGCATGCGTGCCACCACATAGTCCAGCAACGGCTGCAGCTGCTCGTAATGGGCCTTGGGATCATCGCTGATCCGGCCCAGCACCAGCACCGGGTCCGGTGCTGCATGCACCGTCCCGGCCAGCAGGATCATGACCAGGCTCAGCAGTCCCCTCTGCACTGCCCTTCGCAGACCCGACACAGGCTTCATCCCCCCTGGGTATCCGGACAGACTACCCGAAAAAATGAGAACGTCGTCAGCTGTCCTTGTTGCCCGCTTGTGCCAGTCGCGCCATGCGCTGGGTGTCGGCCAGGATGCCGCGCAACAGGCGCACTTCCTGCTCGCTCGGCTCGCTGCGCAGGAACAGGCGGCGCAGCTTGCGCATCGCTGATTCCGGTGCGCGGCCCTTGTGGAAATCGATCTCGTCCAAGGTGTCGCCGAGCTGGGCGAAGAAGCTCTCCATCTGCTCATGGCTGGCGGCCTGTTCGCGGAAACCCGGCTCGGCGTCGGCGGCCGGCTGCGCGCCCAGCAGCTGCATGCGCGTTTCATAGGCCAGCACCTGCACCGCAGCTGCCAGGTTGAGCGAGCTGAACGCCGGGTCGGATGGAATATGCACCGCCGCATGGCAGAGCTGCAGTTCCTCGTTGGTCAGCCCGGTGCGCTCGCGACCGAACACCAGCGCCACCTCGGCGCCCTCGCCCGCCTTGGCCACCGCACGGGCGGCGGCATCGGCCGGCAGGTACTCCTCCAGCTGGACGCGGCGGGCACGGGCGGTGCAGCCCAGCACCAGTCGGCAATCGGCCACGGCCTCGGCCAGGGTGGCCACCACCGGGGCGTCCCCCAGCACGTCTTCGGCACCGGCCGAGCGGCGGAAAGCCTCCTCGTCCAGCGGTTTTTCGGGGGCGACCAGCACCAGGCGGGCCAGGCCCATGGTCTTCAGGGCACGGGCGGCAGCGCCCATGTTGCCGGGGTGCTGGGTACCGACCAGGACGAATCGGAGGCGGGTGGCGGCGGGAAACTGGGACATGAACAGGGAAAAGGTCGAGCTGGACGATGACCAATGGTAAACTGTGCGGCCGGCCACTGCGCCGGACCCGCTCTTTTCCCCCGCCAGTCCATCTCTTCTGCCTTTCCGGGAGCCCACGCCATGCAGAAACCCGCCGTCACCGTCATGGTCAAGGCCGCCCGCCTCGCCGGCAACGTCCTGTTGCGCAACATCAACAAGCTCGAGGCACTGAACGTGGTGCAGAAGGGCCGGATGGACTACGCCAGCGAAGTGGATGCGGACGCGGAAAAGGTCATCGTCAAGGAACTCAAGCGCGCTTACCCGGACTACGGCATCTTCGGCGAAGAGGGTGGCGTGCAGGGCGAGCGCCGCCAGATGTGGGTCATCGACCCGCTGGACGGCACCAGCAATTACCTGCGCGGCGTGCCGCACTACTGCGTGTCGATCGCTCTGGTCGAGAATGGCGAACCGACCGATGCGGTCATCTTCGACCCGCTGCGCAATGAACTGTTCACCGCAAGCCGTGGCGCTGGCGCCGTGCTGAACGACCGCCGCATCCGCGTGGCCGATCGCAAGGACCTGGAAGGCACGATGATCCACACCGGCTTCGCGCCGCGCGAGCGCAGCCGTGCCAGCGCCCAGCTGAAGGCGGTTGACGCCCTGCTGGTGCACGGCGAGGACATCCGCCGCACCGGCTCGGCCGCACTGGACCTGGCCTACGTGGCCTGCGGCCGCGCCGACGCCTACTTCGAAGCCGGCGTGAAGGCGTGGGACATCGCCGCCGGCCTGCTGCTGGTCCGCGAGGCGGGTGGCAAGGTCTGCGACTTCAAGGGCGCGACCCTGGGCCGCATGGACAACCGTGGCCCGGAGACCCACCAGATCGTGGCCGGCAACCTGAAGGTGGCCGAGTCGCTGCAGAAGGTGCTGGTCAACACCGGTTATGCGGCGGAGTTCGACGCGAAGTTCTGAGGTTTCGCGTAAAGCGCTTCATGGAGACGGCACCTGCGTAGGTGCCGTTTTCGTTTGTGCGCACGGAGAGTCGTTTCCGCGACCGCGGAGGGGTGTCACTTTCTTTGCTCGTGCAAAGAAAGTAACCAAAGAAACACGCCGCCAGGGCGCGAGCCGATGCTACGCATCGGTACCCTGCGCTCCTCGGCCCGTCGAGGGACGGTGCGGGAACTCGCTGCGCTCAGACACCCGCACCTCTTCGCCCTCGCCGGACCTGCGGTGCTCGGCTCGCTCAAGGCGGACCCAAGGTCAAATGCCACAGCTGCACCCAGTAAATCCACGCCACGTGTGGATGCTGTTGTTCTTGATCTTGATCTTGATCTTCCAGTCCGCCTTGAGCGAGCCGAGCATCGCAGGGGAATCAGGGGCGAAGAGGCGCCGGTGTCTGAGCGCAGCGAGTTCGGCGCCGTCCCCTGATTCGCCGAGAAGCACAGGGAACCGTCGCGCAGCGACGGCTCGCGCCCCGGCGGCGTGTTTCTTTGGTTACTTTCTTTGCACGAGCAAAGAAAGTGACACCTCCCCGCAGGCGCGGAAACGATCCGCCGGGCACGATCCGGCATCAGCAATGCATCGCGCAAACAAAAACGCCCGGCGCGGGGCCAGGCGTTCCTGCACTACCGTGGAGCGGTGGCTTACGCCGCCGTCGACGCCCGCAGCGCGGCGATGCGCTCTTCCAGCGGCGGATGGCTCATGAACAGCTTCTTGGCCGTCGAACCGGAAATGCCGAAGGCGGCAATCTGGGTCGGCAGCGTGCTCTGGCCGTGGTTGAGCTGCAGGCGCTCCAGCGCGGCGATCATCTTCTGGCGGCCCGCCAGCGAGGCACCACCCGCATCGGCACGGAACTCGCGATGGCGCGAGAACCACATCGAGATCATCGTGGCGAACAGGCCGAACACCATCTCCAGCACGAACACGATGATGTAGTAGGCGAAGCCGCGGCCGCCGCCTTCGCGGTTGCCCGACAGCGCGCTGTCGATGATGCCGCCGACCACGCGGGCCAGCACGATCACGAAGGTGTTCAACACGCCCTGCAGCAGTGCCATGGTGATCATGTCACCGTTGGCGACGTGGGCGATCTCGTGGCCCAGCACCGCTTCGGCCTCGTCTTCACTCATGTTGTGCAGCAGGCCGGTGGACACCGCCACCAGCGCGTTGTTGCGGTTGGCACCGGTGGCGAAGGCATTGATCTCCGGGCCGTCATAGACCGCCACCTCGGGCATGCCGATGCCGGCCGCCTTGGCCTGCCGCTCGACGGTGGCCAGCAGCCAGCGCTCGGTCTGGTTGCGCGGCTCGGTGATCACCACCGCACCGGTGGAGCGCTTGGCCATCCACTTGGACAGCAGCAGCGAGATGAAGGAGCCACCGAAGCCGAAGATCGCGGCCATGACCAGCAGGCCACTCATCTGGCTCGGATTGACCCCCAGCAACGACATCACGATGCTGGCGAGGATCAGGACCGCGAAGTTGGTCGCCAAGAACAGGGCAATGCGGGTAAACATGGGAAAATCCGGCTCGGAAGGGGTCGATACCAGTCAATTTGCGGTGTGGTCAGCTTGAATTCAAGCGCCAACCTGACCGACGATTCAGCCAGCATGACCTCCCCCATTTCCTGCGGCCGCTTCGCGCCCTCGCCGACCGGCCTGCTCCACCCCGGATCCCTGCTTGCCGCCTTCGGCAGCTGGCTGCTCGCCCGCCATCACGGCGGCCTGTGGCGGCTGCGCATTGAAGACGTCGATCCGCCGCGCACGGTGCCTGGCGCCGCGGAGGCACAACTGCAGGCGCTGGCCGCCTTCGGCCTCACCCATGACGGCCCGGTCCTGTGGCAGAGCGCGCGCGGGGAGGCCTACCAGGCCGCGCTCGACGTGCTGCTGGCCAGCGATCTGGCCTTTGTCTGCCACTGCAGCCGCAGCGAACTGGCCGCCAGCGGCGGCATCCACCACCGCTGCGTTGCGCGACAGCCACGACCGGACCCTGCCGTCCGCTTCCGCGTGCCACGCGGCAGCATCGTGCACTTCAATGATGGCCTGCGCGGGCCGCAGCACCAGGACGTGCATGCCGAGGTTGGCGACTTCGTGCTGCGCCGTGCAGATGGCTGCTGGGCCTACCAGTTGGCCGTGGTGGTCGATGACGCCGAACAGGGCGTGACCGAAGTGGTGCGCGGCGCCGACCTGCTCGATTCCACCGCGCGGCAGATCCTGCTGCAGCAGGCGCTGGGCCTGGCCGTGCCACGCTACTGGCACCTGCCGCTGCTGCTCGATGCACCGGGGCACAAA
Organism: Stenotrophomonas maltophilia D457; assembly: GCF_000284595.1. GTDB lineage: Bacteria > Pseudomonadota > Gammaproteobacteria > Xanthomonadales > Xanthomonadaceae > Stenotrophomonas > Stenotrophomonas muris. Next base: position 3,218,525 of record NC_017671.1, read on the forward strand.
CTGTCCAAGTCGCTGGCGTCGCTGCCGGTGGACAGCACGCGGCCGGTGCCGGTATTGCGCGCGCTCTGGCAGCTGCTGGGCCAGGCGCCTGCCGCACTGGACGGCGCCGATGACCGGGATGCGCTGCTGGAGGCTGCGCAACGGGCGTTCGACCCGGCGCGGCTGCCGCGGACCGACATCCTGTTGCCGGCCGGCGCACTTTCCGCGCCGATGTTGCAGAATCCCCCTTCCCCCACCTGATACCCGGACAGCACTCCATGACATCTCGCGTCGCACTGGTCACCGGCGGAACCGGCGGCATCGGTACCGCCATCTGCCAACGCCTGGCCGACCAGGGCCACCGGGTCGCCACCAACTACCGCGACGAGGCCAAGGCCCGCGCCTGGCAGCAGGCGATGACCGAGCGCGGCTACCACGTGGCGATCTTCCCGGGCGATGTCTCCGATCCGGACAGCGCCGAAGCACTCGTGCGCGCCGTCGAGGCCGAGCTGGGCCCGGTCGAGATCCTGGTCAACAACGCCGGCATCACCCGTGACACCACCTTCCACCGCATGCGCGCGGACCAGTGGCACGATGTGATCAACACCAATCTCAACTCGGTGTTCAACGTCACCCGGCCGGTCATCGAGGGCATGCGCCGCCGCGGCTGGGGCCGGGTCATCCAGATCAGCTCGATCAACGGCCTGAAGGGCCAGTACGGCCAGGCCAACTACGCTGCGGCCAAGGCCGGCATGCACGGCTTCACCATCTCGCTGGCCCGCGAGAACGCCGGCTTCGGCATCACTGTCAACACCATTTCGCCCGGCTACGTCGCCACCGACATGGTGATGGCGGTTCCGGAGGACGTGCGCGCCAAGATCATCGCCGACATCCCGACCGGACGCCTCGGCAAGCCGGAAGAAATCGCCTATGGCGTGTCCTTCCTTGTGGCCGAGGAAGCCTCGTGGATCACCGGCAGCAACCTGGACATCAACGGCGGCCACCACATGGGCTGGTGAGCCGCGCAGGGGGGCGCCGCGGCATGCACCGGCGGCCCCTGCCGATGGTCATGCTGCGCAGCACGCAACCCCTTGTTGCGCAACATGATCGCCCCTGAAAGCCAAGCCTGGCGGGGGCTGGAGCGGTTGCAACCGCTGCTGCACTGCGCCATGCTGCGCGTCTACTGTGACGAGTACCGCTTCATGGCTGCGACCCGCATCATCAAGAAGTATCCGAACCGCCGTCTCTACGACACCGAGATCTCCAGCTACATCACCATCGAGGACGTGCGCCAGCTGATCCTGGACGGTGAAGACTTCGAAGTCCGCGACGCCAAGAGCGGCGACGACCTCACTCGATCGGTCCTGCTGCAGATCATCGCCGACCAGGAACAGGACGGCGAGCCGATGCTGTCCACCCAGCTGCTGAGCCAGCTGATCCGCTTCTACGGCGATTCCCTGCAGGGCTTCATGGGCAACTATCTGGAGCGCAGCATGCAGGTCTTCCTCGACCAGCAGCAGCAGTTCCGCCAGCAGATGGGCAACCTGCTGGGCCAGACCCCGTGGGCGATGATGAACCAGCTGACCGAGCGCAACCTGGAGTTGTGGCAGGAATTCCAGCGCAGCATGGGCAGCGGTTTCGGTGGCCCGCGCCCCGGCGGTACCGGAACGGGAACCGGCACCGGCAACAAGCCCGGCGAACCGGGCACCGGCACCGGCGGCAAGACCCGCCGCTGAACGGCAGCTACGGCTGATACGAAAACGGCGCGCCCCTGGCGCGCCGTTCTGTTTGGCATCGCGCCAACGATGCGTCAGCGTTTCGCCTTGCACCCCGTGCACACGCGCTCGACCTTGTAGCCCTTGGCCTTCAGCTTCTCGACCACGCCATCACTGCCCAGCAGGTGCAGCGTGCCGACCACCACCAGCGTACCGCCCTGCCCGGCCTGCAGGTACGGCTGCAGCTTCGGCACCCAGGCATCGTTGCGCCCGGTGTTGATGCGCTGGTACAGCTGCGGATACTGCTGGCGCATCTCCGCCGCCATCTTGGTCCACAGCAGGCGCTCGTCGCCGCGACGCCATGCATCATGCAGCAGCCGCGCCTGCTCATCGGCCTTGCCGGCCTGGTCCAGCGCTTCGGCCAGCATCTGCCGCTGCTCCTGCACCGTCATCCCGTCAAGCATGCCGATCTGGGTATCGATGTCCTCCAGGCCCGCCGTCTTGCGGCCGGTCTTCTGCGCACGCTCCATGAAGTGGCGGTCCAGGCCCAGCGCCGGGTCCAGGCCCAGCTTCTGCATCTGCCCGACCGAAATGCTCAGGCCGACAAACCAGGCCTTCATGCCCTGCATCTGCGCCAGCGGCAGCTGGTTCTGGGCAGCAAAGGCCTGCAGCTTCTGCCAGGTCGGCGCATCCAGATCACGCTTCAGCTCGCTGCCATCGGTGCGGGTCGCGGCCTGCACCATGCGGCTCGCCAGCTGCGGCGACTGCATGTCTTCCGGCGACAGCTCGAACACCACCCGCTGCGAGGCCTCGAACGCCTGCTCGACATCGGGCGACAGCGGGTAGTCCTGCGGCTTCAGCAGGTGGAACGACCCCAGCAGGTAGACGCGTGCATCGCCCGGGCCGGTGACTTTCCACAACAGCGGTACGGGCGGCTTGGCCGCCGCGGCGGTCGCGGCCGCAGCCGTGGTGCCCGGCGCATCGCGGCCAGTGGCCAAGGGTGCCATCGCGCACGCCGCCATCAGCAGCGCGGCACGGAACAGGTGTTTGATCGGCATGGTCAGCCTTCTCCTTCAGGCAGGTGGTACGCCTTCTCGCCCGCTTCCACGCGCAGGTCCAGCCGGTTTTCCGGTGGCGCCAGCGGACAGGTGGCGTAGGCGGTGAACGCGCACGGCGGGTTGTAGGCATGGTTGAAATCGATGCGCACGGTGCCGTCTGCGGCGGGCGCATCGGTATCCAGGTAGCGACCGGCCGGATAGCTGCCGCGGCCGCTGGTGCGGTCGGCGAAGATCAGGAACAGCGGCTGCCCGGGCGCACCGATCGCTTCCAGCCGCCAGCTGCGGCCATCGCGTTCGAACTCGACCGCGCCGGCATTGGGCATCTCGGTGGTCAGGCCGGTGATGTCGACGATCGGCAGGGTCTTGCCCGGCGGGTGCGCGATGAAGCGCGCCTGCACCTGCCAGTCCACGCCGCCCGGCCAGTACTGCAGGCCGGCGAAGTCACGCCGCGCAGGCGCATCGGCATGCTTGACCCGCAACGCGTCCCGCGGCCCCCGGCGGATGATGCTGAGCTGGCCCTTGCCGCCATCGAAGGCCAGCAGCGTCGGTTGCGCGTCCTTGTCTGTGTCAACGCGGATGCGGCCGCGCACCGGCAGGCCATCATGACTGACATCGACACCGGCTTCAGGCGTGAACCACCACTGCGTCCCTTCGCGACGCAGCAGGCCCAGCTTGTCCGGGCCAACCGTCAGGCGGATGCCGTTGGTAGCGCCGCTGCCAACGAAATGCGATTTGTTCTGCAGCCAGTGCAGGCCCACCAGCGCCGTCCAGCCATCGGGCCGGGTCAGGTCCTGGTAGCGCGCTACACGCCATTGCTGCTGCGCGGCCGCGTAGGCCGGATCTTCAGCGGCCGTCGGCACCGGCGGTGTTGCCGGGCTGCAGGCGGCCAACACCACGGCGGCCAGCAGGCCCGCCATTCCCCGATAACGCATCGATGCTCCCCTCAACGTCCGCGCAGGAACCAGCGGTCGATCTCCGCCAGCGAAAAACGGGCCCAGGTCGGTCGGCCGTGGTTGCACTGGCCGGACCGTTCGGTGATTTCCATGTCGCGCAGCAGCGCGTTCATTTCCGGCAGGGTCAAGCGCCGGTTGGCACGCACCGCGCCGTGGCAGGCCATGGTCGACAGCAGTTCGTCGCGTGCACTGGCCACGCGGCGGCTCTGGCCATGCTCGCGCAGGTCGGTCAGCACGTCGCGCAGCAGCCCTTCCGGTTCGGCATGCGCCAACAATGCCGGAATACTGCGCACGTGCAGCGAACCGGGGCCGGCACGGGTCACCTCGAAGCCGAGCGCCGCCAGGGTTTCAGCTTCGCTCTCGGCGGTGTCGGCCTCGCGCTCGCCCACTGCCAGCGTGATCGGCACCAGCAACGGCTGCGACTGCAGGCCGATGCCATCGTGCGCGTTCTTCAGGCGCTCGTAGCCGATGCGTTCGTGGGCCGCATGCATGTCGACCACGATCAGGCCTTCGGCGTTCTCGGCCAGGATGTAGATGCCATGCAGCTGCGCGATCGCATAGCCCAGCGGCGGCACGCCTGCGTCGGCACTGGTGACCGGCAGTCCGTTCTCGGTCGGCATCGGCGGCAGCGCAGCACCGCGCTCGGCGCCGGCCGGTGCGGCATACAGCGCGGCATAAGCAGCCGGTGCATCGGCCACCTGCAGGCCCAGCGGCTGCTGCGGGCGCCATCCGGAGAATCCGCCACCACCACCTCCCGAGCCGGCACCCGGCGCGGGCCCACGCACCAGCCCGAATCCCGACGCGCCTGCGCTCGATGCCATCGGCATGGCCGTGGCATCCACCGGCTGCGCAGCACCGGCACCGATCTCCTGCGCCGACATGCCGGCGCGGGTATCGGCCAGCGCATCCTTCAGCGTGCGGTAGACGAAATCATGGACCAGCCGCGAATCACGGAAGCGCACTTCGTGCTTGGCAGGGTGCACGTTGACGTCGACGCGGGTCGGATCCAGTTCCAGGAACAGCACATAGGCCGGCTGGCGGCCGTGGTACAGCACATCGCCGTAGGCCATCTTCACTGCGTGGGCGACGCTGCGGTCACGCACCGAGCGACCGTTGACGTACAGGTACTGCTGGTCGGCGCTCGCGCGCGAATAATGCGGCTGCGCGATCCAGCCATGCAGGCGCAGTCCGGCACCGCTGTGGTCCACGCGCACGGCCTGGTTGGCGAAATCCTCGCCCAGCGTTTCGGCAAGGCGTGTATCGGAATACAGATCGCCCGGCTTGTAACGACGCGAGGCCTTGCCGTTGTGCGACACGCGCAGCTCGACATCCGGCCGTGCCAGCGCCAGCGAACGCAGCCACTCTTCGATATGGCCCAGTTCGGTGCGCTCGGCGCGCAGGAACTTGCGCCGCGCCGGCACGTTGTAGAACAGCTCGCGCACTTCCACCGTGGTGCCCGGCGCGTGCGCGCGCGGGGTCACCTCGCCGATCTTGCCGCCTTCGATCTGCAACGCCGAACCGTGCTCGTCATGCGCGCGGCGCGAGGCCAGGGTGAAGCGGCTGACCGAGGCGATCGAAGGCAGCGCTTCACCGCGGAACCCCAGCGTTGCCACCGATTCCAGATCGTCCAGGTCGGCGATCTTGCTGGTGGCGTGGCGCGATACCGCCAGCGGCAGCTGCTCCGCTGCGATGCCGCTGCCATTGTCACGGATGCGGATCAGGCGCACACCGCCCTCTTCCAGATCGATGTCGACACGGTTGGCGCCGGCATCGATCGCGTTCTCGACCAGTTCCTTGACCACCGACGCGGGCCGTTCGACCACTTCGCCAGCGGCGATCTGGTTGATGAGGATCTCCGGCAACGGCCGGATCGGGCGCGGACCGGGCGCGCTCATGGGAGGTGATGGGCAGCAGACTTCATGGGTCGATGATAGCGGAGCTGCCGAGGATAGAGTCGAGCCATGCTCGACTGCGGGCTACCGACAAGGCCCAGTCGAGCGCGGCTCGACTCTACGGAAAGCAGTAACCCGCCTTCGGCGGCTTACTTGCTGCCGCCGGCCATGGTGCCGGCCGCGTCGATCTCGGCCTGGGCGCGGGCCGCATACAACGTCCCCGGCGGCGGCTGGCGGCTGAAGAAGGTGTGCACCCCATCCAGCACGGCGCCAGCGATCTTGCGCTGGTACGCCGGGTCCATCAGGCGGCGTTCTTCATCCGGATTGGAGATGAACGCGGTTTCCACCAGCATCGCCGGCATGTCCGAGGTGCGCAGCACCGCGAAGTTGGCGCGCTCGATGTTCGGCTTGTGGTTGTTGCCGATCCGCTTCAGGCCGCCCAGCACGTGGCCGGCCGCGTCTTCGGATGCCTTCATGTAGCCGCTCTGCGCCAGGTCCAGCAGCACGTTGGCCAGGGTGCCTTCGGTCTGCTGCAGGCGCACGCCACCGACCAGGTCGGCCGCGTTTTCCTTGTCCGCCAGCCAGCGGGCGCGCTGCGAAGAGGCGCCCTTGGTCGACAGCACGTAGACCGATGAGCCCGTGGCCGAGCGGTTTTCGGCCGCGTCGGCATGGATCGAGATGAAGATGTCCGCCTTGTTCGCACGCGCCTTCTGCGCACGCATCGGCAGCGGAATGAACACGTCGCTGTCGCGCGTCAGGTAGGCCTTCAGGCCCGGCGTGGCGTTGACCTGGCGGGCCAGCTCGCGCGCCACTGCCAGAGTGACATCCTTCTCGCGCTTGCCGGTCGGGCCGATCGCACCCGGGTCCTGGCCGCCGTGGCCGGGATCGATCGCCACCACCAGGTGGCGCATGCCGGCCTGCATGCGGATACGCGACGCATCGCTGGGCATGACAGGACGCGGCGGTTCCACCGGCGTCGGTGCCGGTGTAGGCACGGTGGCCGGCGGCGTGGTCACCACCGCTGCGGTGCGCTGGCCGGCGAGGATCGCGGCCGGCGAGGACGACGGCGTGCTGCTGGCGGTGACACCGGCCGCAGCAACCTGGGCCGGCGCGGTGGTCGGTGCCGGGGTCGGCGTGGCCGGTGCGGCGGCAGTGGCGCTGGCCTGCTGCTGTACCTGTGCGGTCAGCAGGGCCGTGGCACGCGCGGCATCGGTGCGCGACTGCGCGCTCTCGGCCGGAGTCGGTACTGGTGCAGCTCCCGCCGCGGGCGCCTGCGGCCGCACGGCTGGCGTCGCCGCCGGGCGGCTGCTGGCCACGGCCGGGCCATCGCCCGGCCATTCGATCACCAGCTTGGATTCATTGCCCTCGCGCTGCATCTGCGGGCGGAACGGCGCCACCGATTCGGCGAGGTCGAAAACGACGCGGAACGTGCCCGGGACCGGCTGTCCGGTACGCACCGCCGTGACCACGCCCTGCGCGGCCGGCATCTTCAGGTTGCGTATGGCGCTGGAGTCGGGGAAATCGACCACCAGGCGGTTCGGGCCGGCCAGCGACAGGGTCTTGTAGCCGCCACTGCCGACCAGCGAGATCTCGGCACGGGTGCCGGTAGCGCCGGTGTTCAGCAGGACCTGTCGGACTTCACCCGCCCACGCACTGACGCTCGCCAGACCCAGTCCGACGGCGGCACAGATGGCGATGAGACGGTTCCCCGGGCGCATGGCTCAGGATTCAATCACCGCGCTGAACGGAATGCAACACCTTTTTCCTTAATAATCCGTAACCTGCCGGTCTTTGTTCTCGTCAGCCGACAGAAATGGCCTGCAAGTCGCCCCCTTGCGGCAGCCGTTCCAGCCATTCACGTCCTACGTCGCTGGCCCCAGTGAGACGGACGCGTCGTCCCTGCCCGTCGATCTCCAGCGCCACCACCAGGTCGGTCGGCGGCAGCGCGCCGGCGCCCCGTTCCGGCCATTCGACCAGCCACAGCACCGCGCTGCCCTCGTCCAGGCCGAGGAAATCCAGCTCACCGGCCTGGCCGATGCGATACAGGTCCAGGTGCCACGCCTCACCGCCACTGGCCAGCGGATAGCGCTCGACCAGGGTGTAGGTGGGGCTGCGGATCGCGCCCTGCACGCCCAGCGCGCGCAGCAGCGCGCGGGCCGTGGTGGACTTGCCGGCACCCAGGTCGCCGCGCAGTTCGATCAGCGCCTGCGGCGGCCGGGTGGCCGCCAGCCACTGCCCGAGCAGTTCGGTGGCGTCGCTGTCGGCAAGGAAGAATTCGGTCATGGGGAGAGGTCCGGGTTGGCCAGTCGCCGCAGCGGCGCCAGCAGATCAGTAGGAAGCAGGCCGCGCGCGCCATCGGCGGCAGCTGCATCGCCCGCCAGCGCATGCAGCAGCGCGCCCGCGGCCGCGGCATCGAAGGCCGCAAGGCCCTGCGCGCGCAGGCTGGCGATGATGCCGGTGAGCAGGTCGCCCATGCCTCCCACGGCCATCCCTGGGTTACCGGCAGCGATCAACCGGGGCGTTTGCCCAGGCGCTGCCACGATGCTGCCAGCGCCCTTCAGCACCACCACGGCGTGGAAGCGCTCGGCCAACATGTGCGCACAGGTGTAGCGGTCGGCCTGGATTTCAGCCGTGCTGCAGCCGAGCAGGCGCGCGGCCTCGCCCGGGTGCGGTGTGAGAATGGCATCGGGCAACGCGCGCGGATCCTGCGCCAGCAGGTTCAGGGCATCGGCATCGACCACCAATGGCTTGTTGCTGGCCAGCACTCGCGCAAACAAGGCGCGTGCCCATTCGTCCTGGCCCAGACCGGGCCCGATCGCCACCACCTTCGCCTTGTCCAGCAGCGCCGGCAGCACATCGCCGTCTTCCAGTGCATGGGTCATGGCCTCGGGCAACCGGGCCAGCAGTGGACCGACGTGGTCGCGGCGGGTGCCCAGGCTCAACAGCCCCGCACCCGCGCGCAAGGCGGCTTCGGCCGCCATCGCGATGGCACCGCCGCTGCCATGGTTGCCGCCGACGCACAGCACGTGCCCGGATTCGCCCTTGTGGGTATTGGCGCGGCGCGGTGGCAACAGGGCCCGCAACCGCACCTGCGTCCAGTGCTCCGCAGCGGGTACCACGCCTTGCCAGGCCGCCGCGGGCAACAGCAGGGGTGCCAGGACCTTCTGCCCGCAATGATCCAGCGCATCGCCGGAATACAGCCCGCGATGCGCCACGATGAACTGCAGGGTCAGTGCAGCGCGCACTGCTACGCCCGGCACCGCCCCACGGTCGGCATCGACGCCACTGGGAACATCCAGCGCCAGCACCGGCGCAGTCTGCGCGTTGAGCGCGGTAATCAACGCCTGCGCCGTACCCTCCGGCGCGCGATCAAAGCCCAGCCCGAACAGGGCATCGACCCAGACGTCGGCCTCGGGCAGCATGCCGTCGAAATCGGTGATGGTGCCGCCGCCGGACCTGAATTCAGATGCTGCACGCTGTGCCAGCGCGGTCGAGGGCGGCCTGCCCGGCAGGGCGATCACTGTCACCTCGCGCCCGGCCTGCAGCGCGTGACGGGCCAGCACATGGCCATCGCCCCCATTGTTGCCAGCGCCGACCACCACGCCGATCCGCCGCGCCTGCGGCCAATGCTGCAGCAGGCACTGCCAGGCGGCCTGGCCGGCCTGCGCCATCAGGCCCCAGCCGCCGTCGGCGGCCAACGCCGAGGCCTGGGCATCAAGCGCACGCGCGGCAGCGGAATCGAACAGATCGGCAAGGTTGGCCATGCAGGGATTTTATACTGGTGCACATGTCCCCCGCCCCCACCCCTGTCGATCCGGTCCAGGCCGTGCAGCGCATCCGCGAACTGGCGCGTGCGCATGGCTTCCAGCGCTGCGGCATCGCTGGTATCGAACTGGGCGAGGATGAAGCGCACCTGGCCGACTGGCTGGGCCAGGGCCTGTACGGCACGATGGACTGGATGGCGCGCCACGGCACCTTGCGCGCGCGACCGGCCGAGCTGCTGCCCGGCACCGTGCGCGTGATTTCAGTGGGCATGGACTACAGCCACAAGGACGACACCGAAGCCTGGGCGACCCTGGCCGACCCGGGCCGCGCCTACGTGGCGCGCTACGCTCTGGGCCGCGACTATCACAAGCTGATGCGCAACCGCCTGCAGAAGCTGGCGACGCAGATCAACGATGAAGTAGCGCCACTGGGCTACCGCGTGTTCGTCGATTCCGCCCCCGTGCTGGAACGCGCACTGGCGCGCAACGCCGGCCTCGGCTGGATCGGCAAGCACACCTGCCTGATCGACCGCCATGGCGGTTCATGGTTCTTCATCGGCGAGATCTACATCGACATCCCGTTGCCGATCGACACGCCGGCCACGGCGCACTGCGGCACCTGCACGCGTTGCATCGATGTCTGCCCGACCCAGGCCATCACCGGTCCGCAGCGGCTGGACGCGCGGCGCTGCATTTCCTACCTGACCATCGAGCACGACGGCACCATTCCCGAAGACATGCGTCCGTTGATCGGCAACCGCATCTACGGCTGCGACGACTGCCAGCTGGTCTGCCCCTGGAACAAGTTCGCCAAGCGCACCGACGAAGCCGATTTCCGCGCGCGCAACAACCTCGATACCGCGCGCCTGGACCAGCTGTTCGCCTGGGACGAGGCCGAGTTCCTGCGCCGCACCGAGGGCAGCCCGATCCGCCGCAGCGGGCACGAGCGCTGGCTGCGCAACATCGCCGTGGCACTGGGCAACGCACCGTCCTCGGCCGAAGCATTGGCCGCGTTGCAGACCCGCGTCGATGATCCCTCGCCGCTGGTGCGTGAACACGTGCAGTGGGCGCTGGGCCAGCACACGGCGCGCTGACGTGCGATCCTGAGCCCCCGCTCCACCCGCAGCACGCCGTTCCCATGCAGCCACGCAACAACGACATTTTCACCCCCAGCCAGCTCAACACCCTGGCCCGCGACCTGCTGGAAGGCAGTTTCCCGGCGATCTGGGTCGAGGCCGAACTGGGCAGCGTGGCGCGTCCTGCCTCCGGTCACCTGTATTTCACCCTGAAGGACGCGCGTGCGCAGCTGCGTGCCGCAATGTTCCGGATGAAGGCGCAGTACCTGAAGTTCGTGCCGCGCGAAGGCATGCGCGTGCTGGTGCGCGGCAAGGTGACCCTGTACGACGCCCGTGGCGAGTACCAGATGGTGCTGGACCACATGGAGGAGGCGGGCGAAGGCGCACTGCGCCGCGCCTTCGAGGAACTGAAGGCGCGGCTGGAGGCCGAGGGCCTGTTCGACCCGGCCCGCAAACGGCCACTGCCGGCGCATGTACAACGTCTGGCAGTGATCACCTCGCCGACCGGCGCCGCCGTGCGCGATGTGCTGAGCGTGCTCGGCCGCCGTTTCCCGCTGCTGGAAGTCGACCTGCTGCCGACCCTGGTGCAGGGCAGCAGCGCCGCCGCGCAGATCACCCGCCTGCTGCAGGCGGCCGATGCCAGCGGTCGCTACGACGTGATCCTGCTGACCCGCGGCGGCGGTTCGCTGGAAGACCTGTGGGCCTTCAATGACGAAGCCCTGGCCCGTGCGATCGCCGCCAGCCACACCCCAGTGGTTTCGGCGGTCGGCCACGAAACCGACTTCAGCCTCAGCGACTTCGCCGCCGACCTGCGTGCGCCGACGCCTTCGGTGGCAGCTGAACTGCTGGTACCCGACCAGCGCGAACTGGCCCTGCGCCTGCGCCGCACGGCCGCGCGCATGGTGCAGCTGCAACGGCATGCGATGCAGCAGGCGATGCAGCGCGCCGACCGCGCCCTGCTGCGCCTGAACGCCCAGAGCCCGCAGGCGCGGCTGGACTTGTTGCGCCGACGCCAGCTGGATCTGGGCCGGCGCCTGCATGCGGCGTTCAACCAGCAGCAGGAGCGCCGCGCCGCGCGCCTGCGTCATGCGGCGGCAGTGCTGCGCGGGCACCATCCGCAGCGCCAGCTCGATGCGATGCAGCGCCGCCTGGCTGCCCTGCGCGGGCGGCCGCAGGCCGCGATGCAGCGCCTGCTGGAGCGCGATGCACTGCGACTGCGCGGACTGGCGCGTTCACTTGAAGCGGTCAGCCCGCTGGCGACCGTGGCGCGTGGCTACAGCATCCTCACCCGCAGCGACGATGGCACCCTGGTACGCCAGATCGATCAGGTAAAGCCAGGTGACGCACTGCAGGCCCGCGTCGGCGACGGTGTGATCGACGTACAGGTCAAGTAAGGGGTGTTCGGCAGGGCTGCGCCCTGCACCTGCGGTAGTGCCGGCCGCTGGCCGGCAACCTCAACAGCAACAGCAAAAGCGGCTCTGGATTGCTGATGGTTTGGCGGGGCGGTGTGGCTGTGCAGGACACGCCGTAAACCCCGCTGCACGGTCCGGCCCAGCCGCCGGCGGCTGTGCGTTCGGGCGCTTGCGAAGCAGTGCTTCGCAAGCAAAGCGCCCTCACCCTTGGGGGCTCGATGGCGCCAACGGTCCTGCACAGCCACACCGCCCCACCTCTGACAGATTCCGATGACTGTTGGTAGGTGTCGAGCTTGGTCGACACGGTAGATCCACGCCATGCGTGAATGCATCTCTGCCAGATGGCGAATCAATTCGGGGTCAGATCCGATTTCCTACGGAAAACGGATCTGACCCCAAGAGCATTTCCGACAGACCGCAGCAAACTGTCGAAGGCGGGGTGGGTCCGGTTGCGGGAGTGTCCGCGGCATGGATGCCGCGGCCAAGCCCCCATGGAAGGGTTTACGGCGTCTCTTGCAACCGGACCCACCCCGCCATCCCTCAGGAAACCCGCTTCCGCTGTTGCTGCTGCCGGCCAGCGGCCGGCACTACCTACCGCGGGTGCAGGGCTGCAAGCCCTGCCGCCCCTCCCCCTACTTTGCCTGCTCGCAGAACTTCTGCCGGTACTCGAGCGCCTTCGGCATCAGCGCCTGCAGGTTCTGGATGCGGGTACCCGGGTTCGGGTGGGTGGAGGCGAACTCCGGCGGCGCCTGGCCGCCACTGGCCTGGCCCATGCGCTGCCACAGCGGCACCGCCTCGCGGGGATCGAAGCAGGCCGCTGCGGCCAGCATCAGCCCCACTTCATCGGCCTGCGTCTCGTGGCTGCGCGCATAGGGCAGCAGGTAGCCGTAGCCCATCGCCGACATCATCATCTGTTGCTGCTGCGCATCCATGCCGCTGGCGGCACCAGCCATCTGCCCGATCTGGGTCAGCTTCTGCTGCGCCATCCGCTGTGCACCATGGCGTAGAAGCGCATGGGCGATCTCATGGCCCATCACCACCGCCATCGCGTCACGCGTACGCGCCACCGGCACCAGGCCGGTGTAGACCGCCATCTTGCCACCCGGCAGGCAGAACGCATTGGCCTGCTCGGACGGGATCACATTCACTTCCCACTGGAAATCCCGCGCGAAATGCGCCGGCTGCACGCCGTGCTCCTGTGCCAGCGCGGTCTCCACCACGTCCACCTTGGCGATCAGGCGCTGGGCGATGTCGCGCACATCACGCGCGATCGGCGCATTCGGATCCATCGGCCGTTCCTGCGACAGGATCTGCTGGTAGGCCTGCAGCCCGAGCGCGGTCTCCTGGCGCGCATCCAGGCTGCTGTCGATCATCACCTTCTCGCCGGTGTAGGGATCGACCGTGCGATTGGAGAACCAGTAGAACACCGCATAGCCCGCTGCCAGCAGCAGCACCCACCAGCGGATGTTGCCGAACAGGCCGCGCCGCTGCGGGCCTTGCGGCGAGCGGGAAAAGGGATCGTTGCGCATCGGTGTCTTCCAGCAGGCCCCGCCGGCCGGCGGGCACGGCGCAATCTTAGTGCGCGGACGCCAGCAGCGGGTGAAGCCCGATGCTCAGATGCCCCGCACCAGACGGAAGCCGATGCGCGCGTTGGTGGTGTCCGAGTCCTGCGATTGCCGCCAGGCCGCACGGGTCTGCTCGGGCGCATTGGCCCAGTTGCCACCCCGGATCACCCGCGACCGGCAGCCCGGGTTGAACCAGGCGACACCATCGGACGGCGCACGCCGGTAGCTGGCATGCCAGCAGTCGGCCACCCACTCGCTGAGATTGCCAGCCATGTCGTGCAGGCCGAAGGCATTGGCCTGGAAACTGGCCACCGGCGCGGGCCCCCACCAGCCATCGCCATAGCCGACGAAGGCGTTGTGCCAGTGCCGCCCCGAGGGCGAGACATCCTTGCTGCCGGTGAAGTTGCCAGCGCCGGGCGGCGGCGTGCCGGCGTCGCCCCACGGATAACGGCCACTGCTGCCGGCACGCAGCGCGTACTCGAATTCGGCCTCGCTCGGCAGCCGGTAGCTGCGTCCTGTCTGCTCGGACAGCCACGCCGCGTAGTTTTCGGCATCACGCACGCTCACATGCATCACCGGCGAATTGCCCAGTGCGCGCGCGCCATCGTAATCGGAACGCCAGTCCACACCGCTGCGGCGGATGAAATTGCCGCTGCGCTCGTCATAGACCACCGAGTGGCCGCGCCGGGTCGCACGCGGCCGCGCATTGGTCGACTTCACATAGCGCTCGAAATCACTGACCGTGATCTCGGTGATCGCCATCGCAAACCCGCGGTCGAAGCGCACATAATGCGAGGGCCGCTCGGCATCGCTGGCACCGGGCTCGGCATCACCCGCGCCCATCTGGAAGCCACCATGCGGCACCACGATCATCTGCGGGCCGCGCCCGCCATCGCGCATGGCGTCGCTGAACACCTGCCCGGGACGGAAGCTGCCGTAATGGGTGGCCAGGTCGATGCGTTCGCGCAACTGGGCCACCACCGCATCCCCTGGCAAGGCGATGCGCAGGGCCTCGGCCAGCTTCTCGCGCGCCGGCTTCAGGCCCTGTGGCGTCGCCAGTTCGCGAAGGCCATCATCGCGCAGCTGCAGCAGTGCCGCCGCGCGGATCTGTTCGATACGTTCGAAGGCATCGGCAATGGCCGGTGATGAGTCACGGACCTTGCTGGCTTCGGCCAGCCAGGTGCCGGCGCTGGCAAAGTCACGCACCCGCGCCGCGTCCTCGGCACGGCGGATCAGGCCACTCTCGGCCGCCGCCAGGCCCTGCCGTGCCCGGCTGTTGTGTTCATCCAGGGCCAGCGCTTCACGGAAGTTGCCGATCGCTCCGTCACCGTCCTCACCGATCCGCCCCGAACGCAGGTCTTCCTCGCCGGCACGGTTGTAGGCCACCACGCGCTGGGCGAGCTCCACCCGTCCCTGCAGCGCGCGCACCTTCTCATCCTTCGGCGCCAGGGTCAGCAGCACCAGTGCCTGGCGGCTGGCCTCGGCCAGCGCCTCGCGCTGCTGCAGCGGCCGGACCAGCAGGGCATCGGCCTGCTGCTGAAGGCGCTGGCGGGCGCGCTGCAGGCCGTTGCGGGCCTGGCGGTCATCCGGGTCTTCTTCCTGCACCGCCAGCCACAGCGGAACCGCCGCGTCGGCGTCCTCGTACAGGCGCCCTTCGGCGAACGCCTTCTCGGCCGCGCGACGAAGCTGGGCCAGGCTGCGCCCCTGCCGGTCGACCCGCGGTGGCGTCCACCGCTGCACATCCTCGGCGGCATCCTCACCGGCGATGGTGACGCTGCCCTGCGCCGCCTCCGGCGTCGCGTCCGCCTGCATGCCTTGCTGCGGCCGTGCGTCTTCGCCAGCAGCCGGTCCCGGCTCCGGCGTCGCCGAGGGCGACGGCGTGCAGCCGGCCAGGGCCAGGGCGGTGCACAGCACGGACGACAGCGGAAAACGCAAGCAGGATCTCCTTCGGCACGGATGCGGACCGACGTTAGGCTATTCTCCCCTGCCTGAGCAAACCCGAGTAGTAGGCCCTGACCCGTGGCAATCTGGATCACCACCCCCGCCGAGCTGGATCCGTACTTCCAGCAGCGTCCGGCCCGCATCGGCCTGGACACCGAATTCATCCGTGAACGCACCTTCTGGCCGCAGTTGGCCCTGGTGCAGATGGCGGTCGGGCAGGACATCCTGCTGATCGACCCCCTGATTCCCGGCATGACCGAGGCGCTGGCGCCGTGGCTGGCCGATGAATCGATCGTCAAGGTGATGCACAGCGCCAGCGAAGACCTGGTCGCCTTCAAGTGGGCCTGCGGCGTGTTGCCACGTCCGCTGTTCGACACCCAGATCGGCGCCTCGCTGGCCGGCATCGGTGGCGGTATGGGCTACCAGAAGCTGGTCGCGGAAATCACCGGCGTGGCGCTGGCCAAGGGCGAAACCCGCTCGGACTGGATGCGCCGCCCGTTGTCCGAGTCGCAGCTGCAGTACGCCGCCGACGATGTCGAGCACCTGTTCGCGCTGCATGACGCCATCGATGCCAGGTTGCAGGCGCTGGGCCGCCAGCAGTGGCTGCACGACGACGGCGAGCGCCTGCTGGCCAGCGTCGCCAATGACGAAGACCGTTGGCCGCACCTGGCGATGCGCTCGGCGCAGTTCCTCGACACGGCCGCACAGCATCGGCTGCTGCGTCTGCTGCGCTGGCGCGATGTGCAGGCACGCAGCAGCGACCGCCCGCGCAGCTGGATCCTGGACAACGAACTGGCCGCCACGCTGGCACGCACGCCACCGGCCGATGCCGCCGCACTGGGCAAGCTGTTCGAACAGTTCCCGAAGGCACCGCGCAAGCTCGCGGGCGCTGTGTGGCAGGCGCTGGATACGCCGCTGGCCGATGAGGCCGAAGCACCGCTGGCGCTGCCGGCCAACGACAGCAACAAGCAGGCACTGAAGAAGCTGCAGGACGCGGTTGCCGAGCGCAGCCGCGAACTGGGCCTGCCGGATGGCGTATTGGCCTCACGCAAGCACCTGGAAAGCTATCTGGAACGCCGCCAGTGGCCGGCCGCACTGGCCGGCTGGCGCCAGCAAGAGCTGGAAGCGCGGCTGCAGGCGCTGCTGCCGGCACGCTGAAGCACCGGGCGCGGCGCCGGATTGCATTCCCGCCGCCGTCGAACGCAACAAGAAGGGCGACCCGGATCACCGGGCCGCCCTGCGCACTCCAGCAGTGCGAGGGTGGGACCGCCCACCCTCGCGGCAATGCCTTACCAGTTCATGTTCAACGAGACACCGACGGTGCGCGGTTCGTTGTAGACCGCGGCCATGTAGTTCTCGATCACACCCTTGAGGTTCTTCTCGTTGGTGATGTTGCGCGCGAACAGCGCCACTTCATAGGCACCGTAGTTGCCCGAGTAGCCGATCTTCAGGCCGCCCTCGAAATCACCCTTGGAGTTGAACTCCTTGCTGTCGTACAGCACGAAGCTGGTGTAGCCCTGCTTGTTCCAGTCGGTGGACACGAACATGGTGCCCGCGTCGCTGACCGGGAAGTCGTAGCGGGCGGCCAGGTTGACGTTGTACTTCGGCGCGTTCGGCAGCGGGTTGCCGTCGATCTGCGCGAAGGTATTGGCACCGACCTTGATGGTCGGGTCATTCACCGTGCACACCACCTTGCCGTTGAGGCCGCAGACCTGCGCGTAGACGCGCTTGTCCTTGATCTCGCTGTGCAGCAGGCTGACGCCGGCGCTCAGGGTCAGGTTCGGGATCGGGCGCAGCTCCATGTCCGCTTCGAAACCGTAGGCCTTGGCCTTGTCGGCATTGAACAGCACGCCGTTGCCGTCCGAATCGTTGCCGTTGAGCTGGATGTCATTGACGGTGTAGGTGAACGCGGTGGCGTTCAGGCGCAGGCGATTGTCCCACAGGCTGCTCTTCACGCCGGCTTCCCAGGACAGGATGGTCTCGGAATCAGCGGTGGTGAAGTCGGCATTGAACACCGCCGAACGGCCCTGGATGGTCGGGCCGCGGAAGCCGCGTGCGACCTTCGCATAGACGCTCACGTCCGGCGTGATCTGGTACATCGCGCTCAGATCCCAGCTCGGGGTGGTGTCGGACATCTTGACGTCGGTGCGGCCCTTGTAGGTCACCACGCCGGCGGCGGTGTCAGCGGTCTTCAGCAGGCGGGTGTGCTTCTCGTCCTTGGTCTGGCGCAGGCCGGCCGTGACGGTGAACTTGTCGGTGAAGGCGTAGCTCAGCTGGCCGAAACCGGCCCACGAGGTGTTCTTGTTGCGCAGTCGCACCCAGTTGTTCGGGTTGCGGGCCGCACCCTGCAGGAACCACGCACGCTGGTAGAAGTCGGTGGTGTCGCTGCCGTTGAAGTAGAACGCACCGGCCTGCCACTGCAGGGCGCTGTCGTCATGGCTGGCCAGGCGGAATTCCTGGGTCCACTGGTCCAGGTCGCGGATGCGGCCCATCGACTGGCCGTAGCCGTTCGGCACACCGTTCACCGGGAAGTTCACCGCCGCGCCGCCGTCGGTGTCACCACGGCTGTAGCCGGAGGTGGTCTCATAGGCGGTGATCGAGGTGAAGTCGATCGCGCCGAAGTCGTAGCGTGCCTTCACCGAGCCGCCGTAGGTCTTGTAGGCCTGCGGGTTGTTGTCGGCTTCGTCGTAGGCGACCTGGTCGCGCGGCACGTCGGTCTTGTTCGAGCCCTTGGTCAGCGCACCACGCAGGAACAGGGTCGAGGTGCCTTCGTAATCACGGGCGTGGGCCGAGGCCAGGATCGAGAACTGGTCGCTCGGGGTCAGCAGCAGCTGCGCGCGCACGTTGCGGTCATCGAAGCCGCCCATGGCGTTCTTCTTCGGGCTGACCGTGCCGTCAGCGCTCGGGCCCTTGTAGGTGTTGTCGACGTAGTCGTCGCGGTGCTGGTACAGCGCCGACACGCGGAACGAGGCGATGTCGTTGATCGAGCCGCCAAAGCCGCCGTCGATCGACACGCTGTTGTAGGTCGCATAGCTGGCGCTGACGCGGCCGGTGTAGTCCTGGGTCGGCTTCAGCGTGTCGAACTTGATGATGCCGGCGGTGGTGTTGCGGCCGAACAGCGAGCCCTGCGGGCCGCGCAGCACTTCCACCTGGTCCACGTCATAGACCGGGTTGGACTTCAGCACCACGTGCTCCAGCACCACGTCGTCCTGGATGATCGACACCGGCTGCGAGGCACCCAGGTAGAAGTCGATGTTGCCCAGGCCGCGGATATAGAAGCGCGGGAAGATGCGGCCGGTGGTGGTTTCCGCATACAGGCTCGGCACGCGGCCGGACAGCGCCAGCAGGGTGTCGTCGCCGCCGGCGGTGAAGTCGCGCATGCGCTCGCCCTGCACCACGCCCACCGAGACCGGCACTTCCTGCAGGTTCTGCTCGCGGTGCTCGGCGGTCACGGTGATCGTGTCCAGGCCCGTCGGGGTCGGCGCGCTGTCCTGCGCGGCGGCACCAAAGCTGCCGACCAGGGCCAGGCCGGCACAGGCCAGGGCCAGCGGATGGCGGCGGAAGGAAACGAAGGAAGACGACATACCCGACAGGCGGCGGGAATCGGAATGGGAGGGCATGGAATGCTCTGAGGAGGCGTCCGTGCGGCCTGCGCGAGCCGGGCGGCAAAAAGGAGGAGAACTGCGCAAGCCGCCATTATCCCCCAAATTGTTACGATTTCGTTGCGCGGCATCCGGGCCAGACAAACCGGACGGTTTCGGCACAGTGCACGCCTTCATGCCACGCCGTCCGGCACATCCCGGGTCGGCTTGGCAAGGCGCAGCCAGTTGGCTACACTGAAGCCCTGCCGTGGGGCCATAGCTCAGCTGGGAGAGCGCGTCGTTCGCAATGACGAGGTCAGGAGTTCGATCCTCCTTGGCTCCACCACTCATTAAGAAGACCCGCCGATCGTCGCGATCTGCGGGTTTTTTCTTGCATCGATCACGAGTCAGGCAGGTTCCTGATCCCCGTCCTTGCGGCGTGGACCACGCGAATGCGTATCACGCACCTGCTGATCGCGCTGCCCCGGCCGCTGCTTTGCCACGTCCTCCTGCGCCCTGTCCTGACGGCTTTCCTGTACGCCCTGTTTCGGATCGCCAGGGTCTTTGTCGCGCTCGCTCATCGAAGTCTCCTGTGCCGGCGAAGGCCGATCAGGACTTCACGCTAGAGGCTGCGCAGTGATCCGCAGGTCAGGCCCGCGCGAACAGCGTGTGCAGTTCCGCTTGCCGCCGCAGCTCACGGCTCTGCAGAATCCGGACCAACATGCCCAGCCAGTCCGCGATGTCACCTCCCGCCCAGCACGCCGCGCGTACGCTGCCAATGCGCCTCGATCCAGCGGACGGCAGCATCCAGCTCGGCCACCTGACGACGTTGATCTGCCCCACCCTGTCACTGGAGGAGGCGCGCATCGCCTTCGCCACGCTGATGCATGGCGAGCGCGATGCCGGCACCGGCTATCACTGGCTCAGCCTGCACCGGGTCAGTCTGGGCGGTGCGCCCGCCGGCATCAGCCTGTGCTTCCACGGGCAACAGCTCGACATGGTGACGATCGGCGTCGATCTGCCGGGTGCGACACTGGAAGACGGCTGGCCGACCCAGGTCGCGATCGATGCCGAAGTCGCTTTCATGCGTCGCACCTTGGCCACGGCTCTGGGGCGCAAACTGGCAGGTGGCCGCGCCCGGTTCGACTGGGGCGAGGCATGGGCCCGGTTCGACCCGAAAGGCTTCATGGCCAGCAGCGGTATCCGCTACACGCCGCGCTCATGACGCCGCTCAGGTACGGGTGATCGACACTCCACCTTCAACACGCATCGCGGTACCGGTAACGAAACTGCTTTCATCGCTGGCCAGGAACAGCGCCGCGTTGGCGATCTCCTCCGGCTCGGCCATGCGCTTGAGTGCGTGCAGCGAGCGCACGAAGTCGCGGGCATCGCCGGTGGGTGCGGCCTGCCGGCCCATCTCGGTATCGGTACCGCCAGGCAGCAGCACGTTGCTGCGTACGCCACGCGCGCCGTACTCGGCGGCGATCACCTGGCTCAGGCCGATCAGTCCGGCCTTGCTCGACGCGTAGGCGGCCATACCCGGGAAGCCCACGGTATGGCCGACAAAGGTACCGACAAACACCAGCGAGCCACCCCCGCGTGCCAGCAATGCCGGCAACTGCGCGCGTGCGGCATGGAAGGCGGCGTCGAGATTGGTGGCCATCACCTCGCGCCACGCATCCGCCGGGAACTCTGCTGCCGGCACGCCGGGGCCGAGCATGCCGGCATTGTTGAGCGCGATGTCCAGGCCTCCGAATGACTGTTGGGCCAGATCCACCAGCGCCTGCGCCGTGCCCGGATCAGCCACATCGGCGGCATGCATCACCACCTCGCCGCCGGCGCCACGGATCTGCTCGGCCAGTGCGTGCAGCGGTTGCGGCCGCCGCGCATTGAGCACCAGTTTTGCCCCTTCGGCAGCAAAGCGCAGGGCGCTGGCACGACCAATGCCAGCGCTGGCACCGGTGATGAGGGCGATCTTGTTGTTCAGGCGCATGAGGGTGGTACCGGTTGTGGAGTGGCCGCCACGATGCCGCGCCTCCGGCCCACCAACACTCCGTTTCCGGGCCTCGCGGCCAGGTGCAGGAAACGGAGTTTCCGCAGAACCGGCACGTGCCAGAATCCGCCCATGGACAGCACCGCCACCACCGCCCTCGACGCCCGCGTCGAACGGGTCTGCCGCCATCTGCAGGCCAGCCTCGACGAGCCCTCGCTGCAGGAGCTGGCCGACATCGCCGGCTGCAGCCCGACGCGCCTGCATCGCCTGTTCAAGCAGGCCACCGGGCTGACCCCCAAGCAGTACGCTGCCGCGCTGCGCGCCGACCGCCTGCGCACCGGGCTCGAACAGCAGGAGCGCATCACCGATGCCTTCCACGATGCCGGCTTCGGCTCCAGCGGGCGCTTCTACGAGAACGCACCGAAGTTGCTGGGCATGACTCCCAAGCAATGGCGCGCAGGTGGTCTCGGCGAAGTCATCCACTTCGCGCTGGCCGAAAGCTCACTGGGCAGCGTGCTGGTGGCCAGCAGCGGGACCGGCGTGGTCGCGATCCTGCTCGGCGACGATCCGGAGGCGCTGCTGCAGTCACTGCAGCAACGCTTCCGCCAGGCCGAACTGGTCGGTGCCGACCACGGCTATGAGCAACTGGTGGCACAGGTGGTGGGCCTGGTCGAGGATCCCTCGCGAGGCGCCACACTGCCGCTGGATATCCGCGGCACCGCCTTCCAGCAGCGGGTATGGCAGGCACTGCAGCAGATTCCGCGCGGCCAGACCGCGTCGTATGCGGATATTGCCGCGCATATCGGTGCACCACGCTCGAGTCGTGCGGTGGCACGTGCCTGCGCGAGCAATCCATTGGCGGTAGCCGTGCCCTGCCACCGCGTGGTGCGCCGCGACGGTGACCTGTCCGGCTATGCCTGGGGCGTTGCGCGCAAGCGCGAACTGCTGCGCCGGGAAAAGGTCGCCAACGGCTGACGCCACCCGATAGCCGCCGACCTTGGTCGGCACACCCAGCTTCCGGTAGTGGCCGACCTTGGTCGGCACACCCACCAAGCACTCAATCCAGCTTCACCACCAGCTTGCCGAAGTTGCGCCCCTGCAACAGCCCGAAGAACGCCTCCGGCGCCTTCTCCAGACCTTCCACCACATCCTCGCGGTACTGGATGCGGCCCTCGCGCAGCCACTGCGGCATCTCGCGTTCGAAGTCCGGCCACAGGTGGTTGAAGTCGTGCACGATGAAACCACGCACGGTCAGGCGCTGGCGCAGGATCTGGCTGAACAGTGACGGCAGCCGATCCGGGCCAGGCTGCTCGACGCCCCGCTCGTTGTAGGTAGCGATGGTGCCGCAGACCGGAATGCGGGCGAAGTCGTTGAGCAGCGGCAGCACCGCATCCAGCACATGGCCGCCGACATTCTCGAAGTACACGTCGATGCCCGCAGGCACTGCCGCGCGCAGCTGGTCCGCAAAATCAGCCACGCGATGATCCAGCGCCACGTCCACGCCCAACGTCTGCAGATAGGCACGCTTGGCCTCGCCACCGGCGATGGCGACCACGCGCGCGCCCTGCAGCTTGGCCAGCTGCGCCACGGTCGCGCCCACCGGCCCGGTCGCGGCGGCTACCACCAACGTCTCGCCCGGCTTCAGACGGGCGATTTCATGCAGGCTGGAATAGGCGGTGAAACCGGGCATGCCATATACCCCCAGCGCCGTACTGAGCGGCAGCCCGGCCGGATCCAGACGACGCCCCAGCGCCTTGGCCGGCAGCACCGCGTGGGTCTGCCAGCCACCCGGCGCCAGCACCAGCTCGCCTGCGGTTACGCCCTCGGCCTTGGATTGCAGCACCTCGGCCACGGTCTGGCCTTCCATCACCGCCCCTACCGCCACCGGCGCGGCATACGACGGGCCCTCGTCCATGCGTCCTCGCATGTACGGGTCCAACGAAAGGTAGCGGTTGCGCAGCAGCACTTCGCCATCGGCCAGTGCCGGCAGCGCAACCTGTTCCAGGCGGAAATTGGCTGCACTTGGCGCCCCCTGCGGACGCGAGGCAAGCACGATGCGGGACGCGGTGGAGGAATCGGACATGGCCAGGTCTCTGCTGTTGCCAGCATCGGGAAAGGACTGCCGACACTACGCTGCGGCGATCCCCGATGGCGGCCACGAAAACAGCGTTCCATTGCCCGGACCCGCGCGGGTCCGGCGCACCCCTTGCCCTTGCAGCTTTGGCGAACGCGGCGACCTGCTGATTTCCACCGCAGACGACAATCGATGGGGCACGCCCCGCCCCACAACGGAGGATCAAGCACTTGCGAGCGCGCAGAGGGCAATGTGAAGAAATCTTGGCAAAACGCTTGCCGAAGGCAGCCGACCTCCGTAATATACGCGTCCTTGGCAGCGACCTCGCTGCAACGAAACATGTGGCCGAGTAGCTCAGTTGGTAGAGCAGGGGATTGAAAATCCCCGTGTCGGCGGTTCGATTCCGTCTTCGGCCACCACTTTCGAAGGCCTGCAGAAATGCGGGTCTTTTTTTTCCGGAAACCGCTCTCACCGCGGTAGCCACACAATTTGGCCGAGTAGCTCAGTTGGTAGAGCAGGGGATTGAAAATCCCCGTGTCGGCGGTTCGATTCCGTCTTCGGCCACCATCTTCAGAGACCTGCAGAAATGCAGGTCTTTTTTTATTTGCGCTTCGCGCAAGCGGCGACCACCGTGGCCCGGTTGACGAAACATTTACACCGGCACGGGCCGCGGCACCTACGCTCCAGACTCCTGCCTGGAGCCTGCCGATGCATCTGCGCCCCACCCTGCTCGCCTGCCTGCTGCTGACCGCCTTCCCGGTGATCGCCACTGAACCGGTGCGCGCGGTCGAGCACCTGGACATTGATCGCTACGCGGGCCAATGGCACGAGATCGCGCATCTTCCAGTCTCGTTCCAGAAGCAGTGCGTGGGCGACATCACCGCCAACTATGGCCTGCGCCGCGACGGCCGCATCAGCGTCACCAATGCCTGCCGCAAGGGTGACGGCGAGCGCGTGGTCGCCGAAGGCGTGGCACGCCCGGTGGCCGGCCATCCCGGGCAACTGCAGGTGCGCTTCGTCCCCGACTGGCTGAGCTGGGCGCCCCTGGTCTGGGCCGACTACTGGGTGCTGGCGCTGGACCCGGACTATCAATGGGCCCTGGTCGGCGAACCCGGCCGCAAGTATCTGTGGATCCTCTCGCGCCTGCCGGAGATGGAGCGCGATCGGTTCGAACAGTTGAAAGCCAAGGCCGAGTCGATGGGGTACGACCTCGGGCCACTGCGCCTGATGGCCCCGCTGCGCGATCCCGCGGCCGACTGAACCGCTTCGCATCCGGCGCATCGTGCGCGCGCCATCCGGCGTTGTGCATGCCCGACCGCCATCTTCACGCGCTACCCTCTGCGGACGGGTCGCCCCGGGCGATCCATAAAACCATACGCCGTAGTATGCTTACCCCAACGCACCCCCTCCAGAGGACTTGCGCCCATGCTCCACCGCTTCCGTACCGCCTTGATCGTCCTGTGCACCCTCGCCCTTGTTGCCTGCAGCAACGGCATCGTCAAGCGTGTTTCGGAACCGGCGGCCAGCCTGCAGCAGCTGACCGTGCGTGCCGACGGCAACTGGACCGTGGCCCTGCGCCTACAGAACTTCAGCTCGATGCCGATGACCTTCGATGATGTCTCACTGGCGCTGACCGTCGGCGACAGCGATGCCGGCACCCTGCAGGTCAAGCCCGGCATCTCCATCGGCGGCACCTCCGCCGACGTCATCAATGTCGACCTCGTGCCCAGCTCGACCGCGCGCCTGGTGGTGGCCGACGCGCTGGCCAGCAACCGCACCCTGGCCTACGCCCTGAAGGGAACGGTGGCGGCCACGCCGCAGGAAAAGAAGCAGCGCAGCTTCGACATCAGCAGCCGCAGCACCCTCAACCAGGCCCCCGGCCTGCCCGGCGTGCTGCGCTGAACCCGCCTTTCGTCGCGGCGCCCGGCGCCGCTCCCCTCTGCCCTGATCAAATCGAGACGTACCGATGAGCAGCTACACCGCCCCGCTTTCCGACCTCCGTTTCGCCCTGCACGACGTGCTCAAGGTCGAACCCCTGTTCGCCCGCCTGGGCTTCACCGACGCCACCGCCGACGTGGTCGATGCCGTGCTGGAGGAAGCCGGCCGCTTCAGCGCCACCGTGCTGGCCCCGCTCAACAGCGTCGGCGACGAGATCGGCTGCGTACTCGACCAGGCCACCGGTGAAGTGACCACCCCGCCCGGCTTCAAGCAGGCCTACGACCAGTTCGTCGATGGCGGCTGGACCGGCCTGACCGCCTCGCCGGAGCTGGGCGGCCAGGGCCTGCCGCACACCCTGGGGGTGCCGCTCAACGAAATGATCAACGCCGCCAACCTGGCGTGGGGCAACTTCCCGCTGCTCTCGCACGGCGCCATCGAAGCGCTGAAGCAGCACGGCGAGGCGTGGCAGCACGACGCCTTCCTCAAGCCGCTGATCGAAGGCCGCTGGACCGGCACGATGTGCCTGACCGAGCCGCACTGCGGCACCGACCTGGGCCTGCTCAAGACCAAGGCCGAGCCGAACGCCGACGGCAGCTACTCGATCACCGGCACCAAGATCTTCATCACCGCCGGAGAGCACGACCTGACCGGGAACATCGTGCACCTGGTGCTGGCCAAGCTGCCCGACGCCCCTCCGGGCGCCAAGGGCATCTCGCTGTTCGTCACCCCGAAGTTCAAGGTCGACCGCGATGGCAACGTCGGCGAGCGCAATGCACTGCGCTGTGGCTCGATCGAACACAAGATGGGCATCAAGGGGTCGGTCACCTGCGTGATGAACTTCGATGGTGCGCAGGGTTACCTGGTCGGCCAGCCGCACAAGGGCCTGCAGGCGATGTTCACCATGATGAACACCGCGCGCCTGGGTGTCGGCCTGCAGGGCATCGGCCTGTCCGAGCGCGCCTACCAGAACGCACTGAAGTACAGCCGTGAGCGCCTGCAGTCGCGCGCCCTGAGCGGCGCCAGGTTCCCGGACAAGCCGGCCGACCCGATCCTGGTCCACCCGGATGTGCGTCGCATGCTGCTGACCGTGAAGTCGCTGGTCGAAGGCAGCCGCCTGCTGGCGCTGCATGCCGCCACCCTGATCGACATCGCCCACCACGCCCAGGATGCCGCCGAGCGCGAGCGCGCCGACACCCTGGTGAGCTTCCTGACCCCGATCTCCAAGGCCTGCCAGACCGAATGGGGCATCGAGAACACCTACAACGCCCTGCAGTGCTTCGGTGGCCACGGCTACATCCGCGAGCACGGCATGGAGCAGCTGGCCCGCGATGCACGCATCACCACGCTGTATGAAGGCACTACCGGCATCCAGGCGCTGGACCTGATCGGCCGCAAGACCGCATCCAGCCAGGGCGCCGGCCTGAAGCTGATGCTGGCCGAGATCGAAGCCTTCGCCAAGGAACACGAGGGCAACGAAGCGCTGGCCGAGTTCATCGGCCCGCTGCGCGCCAAGGCCGCCGAATGGGGCAAGCTGACGATGGACGTGCTGCAGCGCGCGGCCGCCAATCCCGACGAACTGGGCGCGGCCAGCTACGACTACCTGTTCTATTCGGGTTACGTGGTGCTGGCCTACTGGTGGGCCCGCAGCGTGGCCGCCGCCGATGCCAGCGCGCACGGCGCCGCCTTCGCCCAGGGCAAGCGCGAGACCGCACGGTTCTACTTCGCCCGCGTGCTGCCGCGCACCCTCAGCCACGCCGCCGCGATCCAGGCCGGCGCCGCGCCGCTGATGGCCATGGACGACGAGCGCTTCGGCGCCTGAGCCGGGCTTCGCCCGGCACCCGCGGTAGTGCCGGCCGCTGGCCGGCAACCGCAATAGCAACAGCTGGATCCGGGTGGATGGCGGGGCGGTGTGGGCTGGCAGGACACGCCGTAAACCCCGCTCCGCGGTCCGGCCCAGCCGCTGGCGACTGTGCGTTCGGGCGCTTGCGAAGCAGTGCTTCGCAAGCAAAGCGCCCTCACCCCTGGGGGCTCGATGGCGCCCTCCATGGCGCCAACGGTCCTGCCAACCCACACCGCCCCGCCTCTGACAGTTCCCCGCGATCTGCGTAGATCCACGCCACGCGTGGATGGAAACCACCGAAATCCATCTGGGGAAAAGCCCCCCTTTGTTAAGGGGGCGCACCGAAAGGTGCGGGGGATAGGAGGAATGCGCGGACCTGAATCATTGCGATTTGGGTTTCGCCCTCCGGGCGATACCCAAATCGCAATGATTCAGGTATAAGCTGTTCTCCCGATGGAGACAGACACTACACGCTTGGGTCTGATCGAAGCCGGAGCTCCGTTTTCTGCTCCGGGCGCCGAAGCATCGCCCAACGCCACGACGCTGCATCGCCCCGGTTCGGTCCGGCTGCTCTCGCTTGATGCCCACGGACGCGTACTGGACTGGATCACCTGGCAGGATGCGGCCTGCCTCTACGCCCGCGAGGCGGTGGCCTGGACGCTCGGCGACCCCTGCCTGCACATCCACGGCGGCACCAACCGCTTCAGCGGCCTGCAGAGCGGCATGGACCTGCACCCGATCATCGCCGCCCGCGGCCACGCCCGCTCCCGTGCGATCGACCCGACGCCGAACCTGACCAACCAGGCCCTTTTCGCCCGCGACGCCCATCTGTGCATGTACTGCGGCCAGCAGTTCAGCCGCCCCACGCTCACCCGCGATCACGTCATGCCGCTGTCCAAGGGCGGCCTGGACTGCTGGGAAAACGTGGTCACCGCCTGCTTCCACTGCAATTCGCGCAAGAGCGACCGCACCCCGCAGCAGGCCGGCATGCCCCTGCTGGCAGTGCCCTACCGGCCCAGCTGGATCGAGCACCTGATCCTGTCCAACCGCAACATCCTGGCCGACCAGATGGCCTTCCTGAAGGCGCAATTGCCCAAGCGCTCGAAACTGAGCACCTGAACGCCTGAAAATGCAACCCTCACCGTCCTGTCACGGACGGCGGCGTTTGCTTGCCCCACCCCCGTTTGAGGGCGAAAATGGGCGTTCAGAAAAAGTGCGAACATGATGATCGACTCTGCCCGCTATCCCCGCCTCGCGCGCATCCAGACGCCGGATGACCTGCGCACGTTCGACGAATCCGAATTGAGGGCGGTTGCCGACGAACTGCGCGCCTACCTCATTGAATCGGTGGGCAAGAGTGGCGGCCACTTCGCCGCCGGCCTGGGCGTGATCGAGCTCACCGTGGCCCTGCACTACCTGTACCAGACACCGCACGACCAGCTGGTCTGGGACGTCGGCCATCAGACTTACCCGCACAAGATCCTGACCGGCCGCCGCGACGAGATCCACACCGTCAAGCAGAAGGACGGCATCGCGCCGTTCCCGAAGCGCGAGGAAAGCGAGTACGACACTTTTGGTGTCGGCCACTCCTCGACCTCGATCTCGGCCGCACTGGGCATGGCCATCGCCCGCCAGTCCGAAGGCGACGACCGCAAGATCGTGGCGGTGATCGGTGACGGCGCGATGACCGCCGGCATGGCGTTCGAAGCGCTGATGCACGCTGGCGGCATGGAGCCGGAGCCAAACCTGCTGGTGATCCTCAACGACAACAACATGTCGATCTCCGAGGCCGTGGGCGGCCTGACCAAGATGCTGGGCCGCGCCACCGGCAGCCGCACGCTCAACGCGCTGCGCGAAGGCGGCAAGAAGATTCTCGGTGACAAGAAGAACAATCCGGCACGCTTCGTGAAACGCTGGGAAGAACACTGGAAGGGCATGTTCGTGCCTTCCACGATGTTTGAGGAAATGGGCTTCCACTACACCGGCCCGATCGACGGCCACGACATGCCCGCCCTGCTGTCCACGCTGAAGACGCTGCGCGCCTCCAAGGGCCCGAAGCTGCTGCATGTGATGACCACCAAGGGCAAGGGTTACGAGCCGGCCGAGGGCGACCAGATCGGTTACCACGCCGTGGGCCCGTTCGATCCGGACAAGGGCCTGGTGGCCAAGGCCGGGGCCAAGAAGCCGACGTACACCGATGTATTCAGCGACTGGCTGTGCGATGCCGCCGCCGCCGAGCCGCGCCTGTACGGCATCACCCCGGCGATGCGCGAAGGCTCCGGCCTGGTGCGTTTCAGCAAGGAATACCCGCAGCGCTATTTCGACGTGGCGATTGCCGAACAGCATGCGGTCACCCTCGCCGCCGGCATGGCCACACAGGGTGGCAAGCCGGTGGTGGCGATCTACTCGACCTTCCTGCAGCGCGCGTACGACCAGCTGGTACATGACGTGGCCATCCAGGACCTGGACGTGCTGTTCGCGATTGACCGCGCCGGCGTGGTCGGCCCGGACGGTGCGACCCATGCCGGCAACCTCGACCTGAGCTTCCTGCGCTGCGTGCCGAACCTGGTGGTGATGGCACCGTCCAACGAAGCCGAGTGCCGGCAGATGCTCAGCACCGGCCTGCAGCACCCGGGCCCGGCCGCCGTGCGCTACCCGCGCGGCACCGGCACTGGCGTTGCAGCCGGCACCGACCTGTCGACCCTGCCGATCGGCAAGGGCGAACTGCGCCTGCAGGGCAGCCGCATTGCCCTGCTCGCCTTCGGCAGCACCGTGGCCGCCGCCGAGCAGGTCGGTCGCGAACTGGGCCTGAGCGTGGTCAACATGCGTTTCATCAAGCCGCTGGACCGCGAGCTGGTGCTGGCTGTCGCCGCCCAGCATGAGGGCCTGGTGACGATCGAAGACAACGTGGTGGCCGGTGGCGCCGGCTCCGGTGTTGGTGAACTGCTCAATGCCGAAGGCGTGCTGCGTCCGATCCTGCACCTGGGGCTGCCCGACAGCTACCAGCACCATGCCAGCCGCGAAGACCTGCTGGCCGAAGCCGGCATCGACGCCGCCGGCATCCGCGCTGCTGTGCTCAAGCGCTGGCCGCAGCTCGCCGCAGGTACCCCGCCGCTCAGCGCGGCAGGCTGAGGCCGATCACCACCCGGTAGATCCACACAGGGCGCAATGGGCGCGGACAGCGTCCGCACCCTCCAGGCTCGCAACGCGTAGATCCACGCCATGCGTGGATGATGGAATTCCGGGTGCCTGCCTTGGCAGGCACCCGCGCTCAGCCGTAACTGACCGCTTCGACGAATGCGCCGCTGGCTTCCACGCGCACGGCCGCACGCTGACCGGTGTCGACAAAGTGCAGGCGGGCCAGGGTCTCGGCGAAGTCGTAGGCGCGGGCGCCATCGCGGAACTCGATCGGCTCCGGCCGGTCCGGATGCAGCACGCGCCACTGGCGCTGTTCGCATTGCAGGCGGATCAACATGCAGCTCACTCCTTGAGGCAGCGTATCGATGGCGGCGGGATGCCCATGCCGGTTATGGCACACGGCACCGCTGGAATTCAGGGCACGCAACGTGCCCTGATCGCAGACAATACGGCGTTCAAAATGTGAGCTGTATCAGATTATTCTGATTTTCATGGGCTGAACCCGTAAAGCTCAGTTCACCTGGAACTGCGCCCGGCAGCCATCACTCACCCAGATGCCGCGGCGATCCCAGCCCCAGCTCTGGCCTTCGATGCAGGCGCTGCGTGAGTCCTGGCGGATCAGGCGCACACCCCGGCGGATGCGCGCATCGCAGTACTCCTGCCGATGTCCATTGGAATGGCAGGTGACCACATCGCCGCCGCCCCATCCGTTGCCATTGCCATTGCCCCAGCCGCCACCATTGCCACCCCAGCCGCCACCGCGGCGGTATTCACCGACGAATTCGGCACGGCACCCCTGTGTGACCCAGACGCCGTTGCGCGACTGGCCCCAGGTCTCACCCTCCACACAGGGCGAACCGGACAACTGGCGGATCAACCGCGCGCGGCCGTCCAGGCGGCACTCATTGCTGCGGTTCTTGACCGACTCGCAGCGCACGATGCCGCTGCCATCGCGGCCACCATAGCGGTCGTCGTCATAGCCGTAGCCATAGCTCTGCGCCTGGGCGCCGCCGGCCGCCGCCAGCATCGGCAACAGGGTGCAGGCCAGGGTGCGCCAAGTGAGTGCGTTGCCCATCGAAATCTCCAGATGAATACGATGGCGCAAGCATCCGGGATTCACGGCCCGGCGCACAGAGGGGAGCGCAACGGCAGTTTTTCCCCATTCAAACAACGCAACCGGACCTGACTGGACCGCCGTGAGCTCATGGCCCCCCGTTTGCTGCCCCACTGGCCATGCCACCGGCATTGCCCAGGCGTTCCTCGAACGCATAGGCGAACAGCTCGGCATCATTGCTGATGCCCAGTTTCCTCATCGCCGAAATGCGTTGCCGGCTGATGGTACTGACGGTGCGCCGCAGCTGCCCGGCGATCTCTGTGATCGAAGGCCCCGACACATACAGCCGCAGAACTTCCAGCTCCTTGGGCGACAGTACTGAAAGCGATCGCTCACGCCCGGAGTCCTGCAGGCAGGGCGCCAGCTCGGGGTCCAGGTAGATCCCGCCACTCAGCACGGCATCGACCGCCTTGCGAACGCCATCCACGCCACTGCTTTTGCACACCAGTCCCCGCACACCCGTGCGCATGGCCATGTTCAAGGTCGTGGCATTGGTGACCATCGTGACCAGGATCACCGGCACCTTGGGGTAATTGCGACTCAACGCCTGCAGCATCGACTGGCCATCCGAGCGCCCCCCAGTGGGCATCGAGAAATCAGTCACCACCAGATCAACGACTTCTTCGGCCAGGATCGACATAAGGCTTTCTGCACACCGCGCCTCTGCCACCACGCGATGGCGCCCACCAGCCTCGATCACGATGCGCGTACCAAGCAGGATCAGAGGATGGTCGTCCGCGATGGCAATTCGAGTGAGCATGCTGATTACCCGTAAATAGTCACGCCGCAATGCGCAGCGAAAACCCTAGTAATCATTCCGGGCAACGTCAACTTAACAATGATCCACTGCAATTGATTTCATTCAAGCAGAATCGCCAGCCCGTTTCCATTATTTGCACTCGCGATCATAAACAAACGCCGCGCGTGAAATTTCCCAATAGTTTCATTCCAGAAATCCGGAAAGGCCGCTTACATATCCATCTCCGATTACTCGCTGCGCTGGACACCCCATGGTCCGATTCCGTCGTCAATCGTTTGAGGATCTGCAAGGACCACTTGAACCAACGCCGCTGGCACCGGCAACACTGCCGACGGCAGCATTGCCGTTCGTACAGCAGTTGCGCCTGCACCTGGCAAGCGACAGCACGCCGTCACGGCGGCCGGCCCATGCCGCGATCATCCACGGCGAGGCCACGGTGTGCTGGCTGGATGCCAGGAACGACCGGATGATGACCACTGCGCCAGCGCCGATCACCCTGACGCTGCTGCAGAGGCTGTTGCGCGATGAGGATCCCCCGCTGAGTCTGGTGCCGGTGACCCAGGATGTGTTCATGCAGCGCGCGACAGTGTCCAGCAACATCCCGCTACGCCCGACCCTGTGGAACGTCGGCCTGTCCACGGCTGATCACAACGCGCCGATGCCTACCCTGCACGAGAGCGCGAAGCTGCGCCTTCGTCGCTGGCCGGATTTCCGCATCCTGGCCCATCGGCCGGATCATTTCCGGCTGTGCGCGCTGCTGATCAAGCAAGGCGCATCCGTGCAGGCGTGCTGCGACCTCCTCGACCTGCCGCGCCGTACCGTGCAGTCGTTCTTCAATGCGGCGTTTCTCACCGCCTATGCCTTTCCCGTCGTAGGCGAGGACGCACCCGTGCGCCCCTCGCCCACCGATGGCCTCGTCAACCTGTGGCGACAACTTCGCATCCGCTGGAGTGCATGACCGTGCGTGAGCACAAGATCGTAGTGATGGGCCCACTTGGCGCGGGCAAGTCCACCCTCGTGCAGACCCTGACCCGGGGCAAGGCCGTAGTGACCGAGGCCCGCAATACCGACCCTGCCGTGGGCAAGCAGTACACCACCGTAGCCATGGACTATGGCGACATCGACCTGCCGGGTGGCGACCGCCTGCGCCTGTATGGATCGCCCGGACAGGAGCGCTTCTCGTACATCTGGCCGATCCTGCTGGCCGGTGCCGAAGGCGCCATCGTCCTGATCGATGGCAGCGCCAGCAAGGACAGTACGCTGGCGGGGCAGCACCTGAAGGCCATCGCAGACAACGCGCCGGGCCTGCCCGTGGTCATCGGTTTCACCCGGTGCGGCAGCACCGATGACCCGGTACAGCCGCACTGGCAGGACTGGTTGCAGGACCACGCACCGCACCTGCCGGCGTTGCCGCTGGACCCACGCGACATGGCGCAGGCCATCACCACGATGGATCTGCTGATGAGTCAGATCGAATGCAATGCCATGGCGGTCACCCATGAATGACATCGGCCACGCTTCGGCACTGGATGCCCTGGCACGCGACGTCACCGGCATCCAGGCCCTCGTCGTTGCCAGCACCGATGGTTTTGCACTGGCCCAGGCCGGCCCGCAAGGCCATGTCGCCGATCGTCTGGCCGCGATGACCAGTTCGATGCTCGGCCTGGCCAGCGCGCTGGGCCGCGAACTGCACTTTGGCGAACTCGACACACTCATCCTCGATGCCGCCAACGGCAAGGTACTCATGCTCGCCATTCCAGGAAAGCAACCGCGCCTGCTGATGACCGCATGCGACCACAGCTGCGTCATCGGCAACGTGCTGTGGCATGCCAAGCAGTGCGTGCGTGCCCTGGCCGACAACCCGAACTGATGCATGCCCCTCTCACTGATCAGACGGCTCTTCAACTCCTCACACCCGCAACGGACCACTGAAATGAATATCGCCATCAACAAATGCCTGGACACGCTCATGCAGATCAACGGCGCACAAGCCGTTGCCCTGGTCGATTACGAAAGCGGCATGCTGCTGGGTGAAGCCGGCTCAGGCGTGGACATGGAACTGGCGGCCGCTGGAAACACCGAGGTGCTGCGCGCCAAGATGAAAACGGCCGAAGCGCTCAAACTCAACGACAACATCGAAGACATGCTGATCACCCTGGGTCGTGCGTACCACGTGCTGCGCCCGGTGTCGGCCAAGAAGGGCCTGTTCTTCTATGTGGTGCTGGATCGGCAGAAGGCCAATCTTGCTCTCGCCCGGCGCATGGTGCTGGACGTGGAAAGCTCGCTGGCGCTGTAGCGCACGACAACGATAGCCAGGGGATGCGAATGCCGGGGCCGCTCTGGGGAGAGCGGCCCCGGGCAGCAGTTGCACCGCGTGCCCTCCTCGACAACGGGAGCTGCCCTCCATGCCCCCTCGAGCAACCACACAGGCGGCACGTCGCCCACGCCACTACCGGCCCTGGGCGTCGGTCTGCATCGTCGCCGGACTGACCGCCATCTACGCGCTACTGTTGTGTGCGCCTTCGGCAGATGACGCTACCGGCTGCACCCGGCCGTGCGACGCGGCCAGCGTGCTGGGCGCCGCCATCGCCGCCGTGGAAAACAGTTACGCCGAAGGCGATCTCACCGTGACCGACCACCACCTTGGCCTACCTGACAGCGCCACGCATTGCGCGCACCTGCGCGCCGCGCTCCCCGATACCGGTCGCGCAGTGCTGACCTGTGATCTGCGCCAGGACGGCCGCCTGCAATGGTGGCGAACCCCTGCCGGAGAATGGCGATGCAATGCAGGCATGGCCGATGTGGATGCAGTGCCTGCGCCATGCCCCGCGGAATTACGGCGCACTTTCTGATTATTCGTAAAACAATCGCGCAACCATTCAATAGATTCGATTTTACCAATTCTTGAATATACCCACCGCCGTGCACGTGATTTCCTATGACTGCGCCACGAATGCTTGTTTCGGGGCCAGACCAACGAAACCACCACGCCACAGAGGATTATCATGAACACCGCAATCGGCCGTACACGCCACGCAGGCAAAAGCGCATCCCGGCAGAAGGGCTTTTCCCTTATTGAACTCATGGTGGTGGTGGCGATCATCGGGATTCTGGGGATGATTGCCCTGCCGCAGTATCAGCGGTTCTCGGCCAAGGCAAAGTTGGCCGCTGCCCTCGCTGAAGTCGCTGGTGGAAAAGTCGGCGTTGAATCACTCCTCGCCGAAGGCAGCGAGATCACCACGCCGGCATCGATTGGCCTGCCCGAGTCAAGCTCCCGCTGTGACGGGATTACGGTGACGAGCAATGTCACGAACGGAGAAACGAGCATTGGCTGCTTCCTCAAGAGCGATGCCACGTTTGGCACTGGCTGGCTGAAGTTGGATCGCGGCTGGGAAGGCAACTGGGTCTGCAGCAGCGACATACCGGACCAGAGCCTGCTTCCCCAAGGCTGCCAGGCCTGATCGCGAACGCAAGTCACTGCGCGGACTGCCCAACCTGCCACAGTCGCATGCGCCTTTCCATTGCGTGCGCCAGCCACGATTCAAAGTTGATTTCCTCATGGAGGAACCTATGAAAAAGAAAATCTCAAGGGCCGGCCACGCGGGGAGGCGTACACATCGGCAACGAGGGTTTTCTCTGGTCGAACTCATGGTGGTCGTAGCCATCATTGCAGTTCTTTCCCTGATAGCAGTCCCGCAGTACAAGAAGTTCTCTACCAAAGCCAAGCTGGCGGCGGCGTTGGCCGAGCTGGCCGGCGGGAAGGCAGGAGTAGAGGCGTGGCTGGCCGAACGCGGTGATCTACATGGCTCGGACAATCGCAAGCTGGGACTGCCGGAGAGCAGTGAGCGCTGTGAAACCATTACAACAATGATTGCTCCGGACGGCGACCTGGAAATCAATTGCCTGCTGCGATCCGATGCTGGCTACAACCTGGGCACATGGCGTGGCAACCTGACGCTGATCAGGGATTCGGACAACCATGAATGGCGCTGCTGGACTGCCATCCCCTACTACGACCTCCTGCCCAAAGGCTGTGGCCCCGGCAATCCATAGCCTGCCATGCAGATACTTCAAGCTGTTCACGCTTTCCCGCTCCAGTCAGGCAGCGGCGCCTGCGAAAGCCGGCCATCTCCCCTCCCCTCCCTCGTCATCGCCGATGCAAACCCCTGGATCCGACGCGAACTGATACGCAGACTCCGGCCCCATCTGGACGGCAGAACCCTCGGCGAAGCGCGCTCGCCCGCAGACGTTCTGACCCAGATCGCCAGCCCGCGCTGCAACGTACTGATCATCGATCCCTGCATGCCGACTGTGGGCCAGGCCGACGGCATGCCACTGCTGCGCCGCATCTGCTGCCTGCGCAGGGATCTGCTCATCCTCGTGCTGGCCCAACAGCCCTTGCGTGTACTGCAGGATCGCGCCCTGCCGGCGCAGATCGGTCATGTCTATGCCAAGACGGTGAATCCATCGTGGCTGTGCCATGTCGTAAGCCAGGCACTGCGCGGGGGATCCGCCGGCGTTACGCCACCGGCGCAGGACGCAGGCCGGTAACCGGCCCCGAGGCGGTTGCCATCGCCTCGAAATGCACGGCATCCACGCTGCTGCCCAGCGCCTCCACGCGCACCGTGCTGCCCTGGCCGGTCCGGCGATGGTGGGCGCTGGCCAGGCCTACCGCGGCATCGAACGCTGCGGCCCCGGAGTTGAATACTTCGGCCACGCCTGCGGCCGGATCCAACAGGGACCACTGCGCGGCACTGCACTTGACGGTAATGACCATGGGACGCTCCTTCTGGGAAAGGCGCAGGGGCATTAGACCCTCTGCTGATGACGTCACCCTAGCCAGCCCATCAGGGCGCTCCCATCAGATAAGTACGAAAAACCCGCGCCTGTCCGTCAGAACACCGCCTTCATCACATCCCTGAGTCCGTTTAGCTCGTTCATTCCGTGATCCTTGTCACGGAGTCAGCTGGGCTTCACACTACCATCATCAACAGGGGCCCCTTCCACATGCGCACCTTCTTCTCGCACCAGCGTTCGACGTTGCTGAAGTTCTATTTCGTGGCCAGCTATCTGATTCTGATCGAAGAGTTGGTCCGCGCCGCCGTGCATTGAGCGCTTGCTGACGGGCTATTTGCGACAGAAAATGTTGCTTTACGCACGGAGCTCGCGCATGAAGGTGCTTCTTCTGATTCCAGCGCTGCTGGTTCTGGCCGCATGCGCGAGCCCGGACAATGCAGCCCCGCGTGCCGACGGCAAGCCTTCGACAACCATGCCCAAGGTAGGCGGCGATCGCGACGCGCACGGCTGCATCGGCTCGGCCGGCTACCAGTGGTGCGAACACAGCCAGCGCTGCGAGCGGCCCTGGGAGCTGGCACAGGCACACGGCCTGGCCAACAGCGCCGAGGCCATCGACGCGTACTGCGCCACGCCCGCCAGCCCGGCGCGCAAGTGAGCACGACCCGTCATGGCTGAGCTGAGTCCCCTGCCCGACCTCGCCCGTGGCCGGTATCGCCACTTCAAGGGCGGCGAATACGAAGTGATCGACATCGTCCGCAGCAGCGAGACGCTGGAACCATTGGTGCTGTACCGCGCACTCTACGGCGAAGGTGGCCTGTGGGTACGCCCCTACCCGATGTTCGTCGAGCAGGTCCCAGGCAAACACGGCCCGCAGGCGCGTTTCGCACGCATCGACGATTGATCCGGCTCCCACCGGGCGGTGGCCGATGGTCGCGCCGGTGACGCGATCCGGCTGCGCTACAATCATACCGTCCAGTCGGTTTCTTCCCATCATGTCCCCGCCCACTCCCCGCTCGCGGCGCAAAGCGCCCGACAGCGTGCGCCAGTCATTGCTGCACGCCACCATCGCCGTGATTGGCCAGAACGGGCTGGCGGCACTGACCGTGCAGGATGTCGCGCGCGTGGCCGGGGTCAGCAAGGGCGCGTTGTTCCACCATTTCAGCAGCAAGCAGGCGCTGGTCGATGAAGCCATCGGCGCACTCATCGGCGAATTCGAGGCGCGTGTGCGCACGCTCCTGCAGGACGGCACGCCCGGCCACGGCTGCTTCAGCCGCGCCTATGTGCGGGCCAACTTCGAGCACCTGCTGCAGCAGGAACAGGACAACGACATCGGCCTGACCCTGGGCAACCTGATGGAGCCGGCCCTGCTGGCGCACTGGCGCGACTGGAAGCGCGCGATGCTGGCCGAGTTCCCCGGCGAAGCCGACGATCCGCGCCTGTACGCGGCACGCTGCGCGGCCGATGGCTATTGGGCCACCGCCTATGGTCGGCCGCTGGACGAAGCAGAGCGCCTCAATGCGCTGGCGATGGCCGAGCAGGCCCTCAAGCTGTGCGACCCGCAGTGACCCGGAGCCCGCGATGAACCCCTATATCTACCTGGCCGCCGCCATCGTGCTGGAAGTGATTGCCACGTCGCTGCTGAAGGCCTCGGACGGCATGAGCCGGCTGTGGCCGACACTGGGCGCGCTGGTCGGCTACGGGCTGTGCTTCTACCTGCTGTCGGTCACCATGAAGTCGGTGCCGACCGGCATCGCCTATGCGATCTGGTCCGGCGTCGGCATCGTGCTGATCTCGCTGATCGGCCTGGTGGTGTTCAAGCAGCGGCTGGATGCAGCTGCGCTGGCCGGCATCGCGCTGATCTGCGCCGGCGTGCTGGTGATCAACCTGTTCTCGCGCAGCAGCGCGCACTGAACACGCTGCTGCGCGACAGGTGCTAGCTGACCTTCTTCGCCACGCTCATGCCGATCAGGAACAGCACCACGGCAATGATGATGCCGGCCCAGAACAGGAACTTGGCGATGCCCACAGCGGCACCGGCGATGCCGCCGAAGCCCAGCACGCCGGCGATGATGCCGATGATGGCGAAAATGATGGCCCACTTGATCATGTCAGTCCTTACCCCGCAGGGAACGCAAACGGTGTGATCAGGCTAGGCCGCAGCCGATGCGGCAGTCGTGAAAAGGCCGCGTGTGCGGCGTGAATCAGCGCGGCCGGAAGCGCAGCAGCGCCACCGCGAAGGCCAGGAACACGCTTCCCACCAGCCGCTCGAACCAGCGCCGTGCGAATGGCTTTGCAAGCCAACGACGCAGGCCGTGGCCACCGGCGGCGTACATCACGTACCAGAACAGTTCGCAGGCCGCGAAGGTCGCCACCAGCACGCTGTACTGCACGGCCTGGCTACGCGACGGATCAACGAACTGCGGCAGGAACGCCGCGGCGAACAACAACAGCTTGGGGTTGCTCAGGCCAACCCACAGGCCGCCACGGAATACCGTCGCTGCGCCATGTACCGGCGCCAGTGTGACCTCGGCAGCATCGGCCACCGCGGGTGCCGGGCGGCAGCTGTCACGCCACGCCTTGATGCCAAGCCAGGCCAGGTAGGCCACACCGAGATAGCGCAGCACTTCGAACAGCATCGGCGAGGAGTGCAGCAACGCGCTCAGGCCCGCAGCGGATGCGGCCAGCACCAGCAGCATCGCCAGCAGGCAGCCGGCCATGGCCGGCACGCTGCCACGGAACCCCAGCCCGACGCTGCGCCCGAGGATGTGCAGCATGTTCGGCCCGGGCGTCCCGCACAGCACGAAGACCGTGGCCAGGAACCACCACCAGGTATGCAGGGCCATTGCCGGTTTCCACTTCAGAAGACGGCACCAGCATAGGGCACCCATGCAGGACGCGGCACATACAGCGGGCGGTGGATGCGACGGTTACAGATGCCGGCGCCCGTGCACGGCAGCGCCACTGCCATCTGTGCTGCAATGGCCGTCTCTGGCTTGGAGCAGTGCATGAAGACCCTTGGCCTGATCGGCGGCATGAGCTGGGAAAGCTCGGCGCAGTACTACCGGCTCATCAACGAGGCGGTGCGGCATCGCCTCGGTGGCGCGCATTCGGCGCAACTGCTGCTGTGGTCGGTGGATTTCGCCGGCATCAAGCAGCTGCAGCACGACGGCCAATGGGATCTGCTGGGCAACCACATGCTCGATGCTGCACGGCGGCTGCAGGCCGGTGGCGCCGAGCTGCTGGTGATCTGCACCAACACCATGCACGCGCTGGCCGGCCGGATCGAAGCCGGATGCCCGCTGCCCCTGCTGCATATCGCCGACCCGACCGCCGCGGCGATCCTCCAGGCCGGCATCCGCAAGGTGGGACTGCTCGGCACCGCCTTCACCATGGAGCAGGCGTTCTACCGCGACCGGCTGCAGGACCGCTTCGGGCTGGAGGTACTGGTTCCGGAGGCCGATGATCGCCGCAGCGTGCACGACATCATCTACCAGGAGCTGATCTGCGGCGTGGTCAGCGAGCATTCGCGGCAGGCGTACGCCGGCGTGATCGCGCGCCTGGTTGCACGCGGCGCCGAAGCGATCATCCTCGGCTGTACCGAAATCATGTTGCTGGTCCGCGCCGAGGACAGCCCGGTGCCGCTGTTCGACACCACCACCCTGCACGCCCTGGCGGCGGTGGATGCGGCACTGGCCTGACCCTGCGCGCTGTCAGTCTTCGCCCTGCACTTCCAGTGCGGTGATCAACCAGTCGACCACGGCCTGCGAATCACACAGGAAGAAGATGGCATCGCCCGAACGCGCCTCGGTCAGCAGCCGATAGACGGTAATCGCCACTGCCGACTGGTTGGCGATGAACACCTCCGGGCTGCGCGGTCCCTCGCTGTGGCCGGCCACGGCATGCAGCGCCTTGCGCGCAGCCACGGTGGCGGGCGGGTCCGCGCTGCGGGCCAGTTCCGGCCCGCGCAGGCCCCACGCAATGAACACATGCTTGCCCTTGAACGTGGTGTCCAGGACACGCACCTGCCCGGCCTCTGCGCCAGCCGAGCGATGAATGACGGTACTGCTGATCAACGCAACCCCCTGTGGTCGTCGTGGTCCGCGCATCCTCCTCCACACGCCGGCTGCACGCCAGTGACGGCAGCCACAGGCTGGGCCGGCAAGCGTGGGAGAGATGTAAGAAGGTGTAAGCCGATGCGATCGGATGTGCCGCGATGATAAGGGATGTAAGGCTCTGCATGGGCCGGTGCACACTACTAAATCCCCACTGAGCCAACGCCGGAACGATCCGTTCCGATGGCCCCGGGCTGGTCCATTCTTGCGGCCCGTTCCCCTGCCGAGGCCCCCCATGACCCATCGCCTGCTGCTGCCGATTGCCCTCCCCACCCTGGCCCTGCTGCTGGCCGCCACCACGGTGGCCGCCCAGGATTACGACAGCGATCCCATTGCGCCGCTGCGCTGCGAATCGCAGTTCAACAAGACCCAGCAGTGCCCGATCGAAGGCCGCATGCGCCTGGCCAGGCAGCTGTCGGTCACCCGCTGCGTAGAGGACCAGAACTGGGGCCAGAGCCGCCGCATGCTCTGGGTCACCGACGGCTGTCGCGCCGAGTTCGTGGCCGACGGACAGGGACGCGGCCGCTGGCCGGGGCGCGGCCGGGACCGTGACCGTGACCGCGATGACGATGGCG
Organism: Stenotrophomonas maltophilia D457; assembly: GCF_000284595.1. Lineage (GTDB taxonomy): Bacteria > Pseudomonadota > Gammaproteobacteria > Xanthomonadales > Xanthomonadaceae > Stenotrophomonas > Stenotrophomonas muris. The sequence goes on from NC_017671.1 coordinate 3,259,802, forward strand.
AGCGCCTGGTCTGCGAGTCCTACGAGCAGAAGGACAAGGAATGCCGCATCCGTGTGCGCCACGAGGTACGCCTGGTCAAGCAGAAGTCGGTGACACCGTGCGTCGAGGATCGCAACTGGGGCTGGGACCGCCGCGGCGTGTGGGTCAGCGACGGCTGCCGTGCCGAGTTCCGTGTGTATTGACTGCCGACCACACGCTGGCTGTGGCGGATGCGCAGACACGGCCGACGCGATCGATAGACTGGGCGCACCCAGCCCAGGAGCCTTCGATGGTGCCGCCCGATCCCTCCTCGACGATGTTGCACATCCGCGAGGCAATGCCCGCCGACGTTTCCGCGTTGATCGCGCTCGACAGCGTTGCGGTCCACGATCCGCAACGCGCACGGCAGATCAGCGACTGGCAGGCCCGTGGTGGCATGCACCGGCCGAATGGGCCGGTCAGCTGGCCGGTTACCCGGTCATCCACCATCACTTCTTCGGCGAAGCCTTCGTCGAGATGCTGATGGTGGCGCGCGAACAACGCAGCCAGGGCGTCGGCGCCGCCCTGCAGCGCCATGCCATCGCGCTGCACGGCCACGGCAGGCTGTTCACTTCGACCAATGCTTCCAATACCGGCATGCAACGCCTGCTCGCCGCTTCGGGTTTCATCGACAGCGGCATCGTGCACGGATTGAACGAAGGCGATTCGGAGCTGCTCTACCGCTTTGCCGGCAGCTGATCGAGATACGTGGTCACCTTTGCATCCAGCAGGTCCATCAACAGCGGATCCATGCAGCGATAGTCGTCGGGGATATCCAGGCAATGCAGGCGCTTGTATTCCAGCAGGCGCGCATAGGCGGCCTGCAGGCGATGCTGGTGCTTGGCCTCCATCACGAAGATGACATCGGCCCAGCGGATATCCGCCGGGCCGATGGGGCGTCGTGCATGCGGACTGGTGCCGGCCGACAGCGCAGCGAAGCCGGGTCGCCGTCGCCACATGGCTTCGGCGGTCGGGCTGCGCAGCTGGTTGCGGCTGCAGACGAACAGCAGGTTGATCATTCCTGTTCCTGCAGTTGGCGGGCGCTGAGGACCGGATAGGTGAAGCCCAGCTGGCGTGCGCGCGCGAGCTTGGCATCGCGCGTATACAGCAGCTTCCAGTTCTTCTCGGGCTTGTAGCTGTAGGCGGTCGTGGCGCGGTCGCCACCACGGTTGCGAGCCTGGCTGCGACGCCAGGCACGGTTTCTTGCAGAATCCATGATGTGTTCTCGTGAGTACCGGGTTCAGCAGCCGCGGTAGTACGAGTGGCGCGCAGCATACACCGCACGCACAAAAAAGCCCACGCATCGCTGCGCGGGCTTCTTGATTCATCACAGTGGTCGGGACGGCCGGATTCGAACCGACGACCCTCTGCCCCCCAGGCAGATGCGCTACCAGGCTGCGCTACGCCCCGACTGATGCTGCGATGTGCCCGCCACTGCGACGGGCCGTGAAGTATAGCGGATTACGATGGAAATGGGATCAGCGGCGCAGCAACTGCAGCACTTCTTCCAACTCCATGCGCACCTGCTTGATGATCTGGTTGCTCAGCGCCGATTCCTCGCGGGCATCGGGGCCGTCCAGACGCAGGCGTGCACCACCGATCGTGTAGCCCTGTTCGTACAGCAGGCTGCGGATCTGCCGCACCATCAGCACGTCGTGGCGCTGGTAGTAGCGGCGGTTGCCTCGGCGCTTGGCCGGCTCAAGGCTGGGAAACTCGGTTTCCCAGTAGCGCAGGACATGCGGCTTGACGTCGCACAGCTCGCTGACTTCACCGATGGTGAAGTAGCGCTTGGCCGGGATCGGCGGTAGTTCGCGGTTACTGCCCGGATCCAGCATAAGCTTCCACCCTCTCCTTGAGCTTCTGGCCCGGACGGAAGGTGACCACCGTACGGGCGGAAATCGGAATTTCCTCGCCGGTCTTGGGGTTGCGACCCGGGCGCTGGTTCTTGCGCCGCAGATCGAAATTGCCGAAGCCCGACAGCTTCACCTGACGTCCCTGTTCCAATGCTTCACGCAGCACATCGAAAAACGCGTCGACGAATTCCTTGGCTTCCCGCTTGTTCAGACCGACTTCGTCGAACAGCTTTTCCGCCATCTCCGCCTTGGTCAATGCCATTGCCTGCTACCCCCGAGTGCTGCCCGCTCAGCCGCGGATCCGGGCGTGGTGTTCACGCTCGATGGCAGTGACCGCCTCGGCCACCACCGCATCCACGTCGCGGTCCGTCAGAGTGCGCGACTTGTCCTGCAAAATCAAGCCCATAGCGAGACTCTTGAATCCCGGCTCGACGCCCTGGCCGACGTAACGGTCGAACAGGTTCAGGTCGCGCAGCAGCGGGCCGGCGGCCTGGCGGACGGTGGCCGCCAGATCGGCCCAGGCCACCTGTTCAGGCACCAGGACTGCCAGGTCGCGACGCACCGCCGGGAAGCGCGACAGTTCGCCGGCGCGCGGCAGTCGGCGGGCGGTCAGCGGCTCCAGGTCCAGCTCGAAGGCGTAGACGTCGGCTTCGATATCCATCGCCCGGGTCAGGCGCGGGTGGATCTGGCCGATCCAGCCGATCGCCACGCCATCGCGGAACACCTCGGCCGAACGCGCCGGGTGGCCGTAGGCGCGGACGGACGGGCGGAACTCCAGCTGCGCGCCACTGGCGGCCGCCAGCGATTCCAGGTCGCCCTTCAGGTCATGGAAGTCGACCTTGCGGGTCGGCAGGCCCCACTGCACCGCCTGCGCCTCACCGCAGACCGCAGCGGCCACGCGCGGGGTTTCCAGCGGTGCCGGCTGGCCGTCTCCGGCCTGCTGGGCGAACACGCGGCCGAGCTCGAACAGACGCACGCGGCCCAACTGGCGGGCGGCGTTGCGGCCCAACGTGGCGACCAGGCCCGGCAGCAGCGACGGGCGCATCACCGCCAGTTCGGCCGACAGCGGGTTGGCCAGCGGCACCAGGCCGTCGCGCAGCTGCCACTGGGTCAGCAGCGCGTCGTCGACGAAGGCGAAATTGACGGTTTCCTGCTGGTCACGGGCGATCAGCTGGCGGCGCACGCTCAGCGCGTCCAGCTGGGTCTCGCTCGGCATCGCCACGCGCGAGGCACCGCCCGGCAGCGTGGTCGGGATCTGCTCGTAACCGTGGATGCGGGCCAGCTCTTCGATCAGGTCTTCTTCGATGGCGATGTCGAAGCGGCGGCTCGGCGCGACCACCTGCCAGCCGTCGGCGGCGGCGACCACGTCCATGCCCAGCGCGCGCAGGATGCGCTCGACTTCCGCATCGTCGATGGTGATGCCGAGCACGCGGGTGATGCGGGCGCGGCGCAGCACGATGGTCGCCCGCTGCGGCAGATCGGCTTCACGCACGGCCTCGGTGACCGGTGCCGGGGTACCGCCGGCCAGGTCCAGCACCAGGCGGGTGGCGTACTCGATCGCGGTGCGCGGCAGCGCCGGATCGACGCCGCGCTCGAAGCGATGACCGGCATCGGTGTGCAGGCCCAGCTTGCGGCCACGACCCATGATCGCGGCCGGCGCGAAGTGCGCGGCTTCCAGGAACACGGCGGTGGTCGCGTCGGTGACGCGGGTGTCGAAGCCGCCCATCAGGCCGGCCAGGCCGACCGCGCGGTCAGCGTCGGTGACCACCAGGAAGCTGTCGTCCAGCGCAGCATCGCGGCCGTCCAGCAGCTTCAGCGTCTCGCCCGCGCGCGAACGCCGCACGGCGATGCTGCCCTGCAGGGTGCCCAGGTCGTAGGCGTGCATCGGCTGGCCCAGCTCCAGCATCACATACTGGGTGATGTCGACCAGCAGCGAGACCGGACGCACGCCACTGCGGCGCAGGCGCTCGGCCATCCACAACGGGGTCTTGGCGGCAGCATTGACGCCTTCGATGACACGGCCCAGGTAACGCGGCGCTTCGGCGCCGGCGTCGAGCTGGATGCCCAGTTCACGGCTGCCGACTGCCGGAATGGCGTCGGCAGCGAAGTCCAGCACTTCACTGCGGGTGGCGGCGGCGACGTCGTAGGCGATGCCGCGCAGGCTGAAGCAGTCGGCGCGGTTCGGGGTCAGCTTGATCTCGATGCTGGCATCCGGCAGGCCCAGGTACTCGACCAGGGTCTGGCCGACCGGTGCGTCGTCGGGCAGTTCCAGCAGGCCGGAAGCATCGTTGTCCAGGCCCAGTTCCTTGGCCGAGCACAGCATGCCGTTGGACTCGACGCCACGCAGCTTGGCCGGCTTGATCTTCAGCTCGCCGATCTGCGCACCGACCATCGCCAGCGGCGCGACCAGGCCCGGGCGCGCGTTCGGGGCGCCGCACACGATCTGCAGCAGTTCGCCCTGCCCGGCATCAACCCTGCACACCTGCAGGCGATCCGCTTCCGGATGGCGCACCGCATCGACGATGCGTGCCACGACCACGTGGTCGAGGCCTTCGCCCAGCGCGGTCACGTCTTCCACTTCCAGGCCGATGGCGGTCAGCACTGCACTCAGTTCATCGCGCGAAGCGCCGGTCGGGACGTGGCTGCGCAGCCAGTTTTCGGAGAATTTCATGGTGTCATCCTGGTGGGCCCGGCGCATGCGCCTGGGCCTGCGAATTTGGGAGCAGCCGAGCATGGCTCGGCCCTACACGGTTGCGGCTTACGCGAACTGTTTCAGGAACCGCACGTCGTTCTCGAAGAACGCACGCAGGTCGTTGACGCCGTAGCGCAGCATTGCAAAGCGCTCCACGCCCATGCCGAAGGCGAAGCCGGTGTAGCGCTCCGGATCGATGCCGACGTTGCGCAGCACGTTCGGATGGACCATGCCGCAGCCCAGCACTTCCAGCCAGCGGGTGCTGCCATCGGGCTGCTGCCAGGCGATGTCCACTTCCGCGCCCGGCTCAACGAACGGGAAATAGCTGGGGCGGAAGCGCATTTCGAAATCGCGCTCGAAGAAGGCGCGCACGAACTCGGCCAGCGTGCCCTTCAGGTCGGCGAAGGTCGAATGCTCGTCCACCAGCAGACCTTCCACCTGATGGAACATCGGCGAATGGGTCTGGTCGCTGTCGCTGCGGTACACCTTGCCGGCGGCGATCATGCGCAGCGGCGGCGCGTGGTCACCCATGTAGCGCACCTGCACGCCGGAGGTGTGCGTGCGCAGCAGGCGGCCGTCGCCGAAGTAGAAGGTGTCGTGCATGGCGCGCGCCGGATGGTGCGGCGGGAAGTTCAGCGCCTCGAAGTTGTGCCAGTCGTCCTCGATCTCCGGCCCTTCCGACAGCTCGTAGCCCAGCCGGCCGAAGATGCCGGTGATGCGCTCCAGGGTGCGGGTGATCGGATGCAGGCCGGCGCGGTCGCCGTTGCGACCCGGCAGGGTGATGTCGATGGCTTCGGCGGCCAGGCGTGCATCCAGTGCCGCATCTTCCAGCAGCGCCTTGCGCTCGCCGAGCGCGCGGGTCAGCGCGTCGCGGGCCTGGTTGATCGCTTCACCGGCGGCCTTGCGCTCGTCGGCCGGCAGGGCGCCGAGCTGCTTGAGCTGCGAGGTGATGCTGCCACTCTTGCCAAGCAGGGCCACGCGCAGCTGTTCCAGCACGTCGGGGCTCTGTGCGGCGGCCACATCGGCCAGCGCCTGGGTGGTGAGGGATTGGATGTCGCTCATGGGGGGCCGGAACTCCAGTCGATCTGCCATCGCGATGCGCGAAGGGCCGACCCCTGTCGCCACCGCCGTCCCCGCGCTGCCGCCATGGCCTCGCCGGGACCCAAAAAAGAATGGGGAAGGACTTGCGCCCTTCCCCATGCATTGCCTTGACCTGACACCGTTCCGAATGAACGGTTACGGCATCGGGAAGGACTTATGCCGCCAGCGCGCCCTTGGCCTTTTCGGCCAGCGCAGCAAAACCGGCTGCGTCGTGCACGGCGATGTCAGCCAGGACCTTGCGGTCCAGGGTGATGCCGGCCTTCAGCAGACCGTTCATGAAGCGGCTGTAGCTCAGGCCGTTGATGCGGGCAGCCGCATTGATACGGGTGATCCACAGCGAACGGAAGTTGCGCTTCTTCTGCTTACGGCCGATGTAGGCGTACTGCTGTGCCTTGATGACCGCCTGCTTGGCGACGCGGAAGACCTTGCGGCGGGCGTTGTAATAGCCCTTGGCGAGATCCAGAATCTTCTTGTGGCGGCGACGCGCCTGTACGCCACGCTTAACTCGTGCCATTTTTCAGTTCCTCAGAGGTAAGGGAGCATGCGGTCCAGACGGCCTGCGTCTTCTGCACGGACATGGCCCGTCTGACGCAGATTACGCTTACGCTTGGTCGCTTTCTTCGTGAGGATGTGGCTACGGTTGGCGTGGCCGCACTTGTACTTGCCCGAGGCGGTCTTGCGGAAACGCTTGGCCGCTGCCCGGTTGGTCTTGATCTTGGGCATTGCAATGTCCTTGATGGGATTTGACCCTGGTTTCTGACTGATCTGGCGGCGGCCTGGGCCGCTCTTTCCGTCCTGCCATGATCGGCGTACGACCCGTCCTGGGTGGGTCGAGCCGGGCATGATACAGGCAAAACCGCCCTGCCACCAGCCCCAGCACCTCTTGCGCCGGCATTTCACCGGCATCCTGCAAAAGCAAAGGGACGCCAGTGGCGTCCCCTTACCCTGAACCATTCAGCCAGGCGCCCCGGAAGGCGGCCCGTCAGGCCTCAGGTCTTCTTCTTCGGCGCGATCATCATGACCATCTGACGCCCTTCCAGGCGCGGACGGGATTCAATGACGATGTCCTCGCCCAGATCGGTCTCGATCCGGTTGGCCATTTCGCGACCCAGTTCCTGGTGGCTCATTTCACGGCCACGGAAACGGATGTTGACCTTGATCTTGTCGCCTTCTTCAAGGAACCCGCGCATCTTGCGCAGCTTGATCTGGTAGTCGCCCTCGTCCGTGACCGGACGGAACTTCACTTCCTTGATCTCGACCTGCTTGGTCTTCTTCTTGGCCTCGCTGGCCTTCTTCTGCGCTTCGAACTTGAACTTGCCGAAGTCCATGATCTTGCAGACCGGCGGATCGGCCTGCGGCTGGATTTCGACCAGGTCCAGGCCTTCATCTTCGGCCATGGACAGCGCTTCGTCGCGCGACAACACGCCGATCATTTCTCCGTCACTGCCGATCACGCGGACGCGCGGCACACGGATTTCCTGATTCTTGCGGTTCTGTTTGTTGTCAGGGGTGCTGATATTACGTTCTCCCAAGGGTATCGAACCGGTCCGGGTGCCTGTGCGCCCGGACCGGACCTTTGCTTACGCGCCCTCGGCCTGGAGCCGCTCGATGAAGGCCTGCAGGCTCATGCTGCCCAGGTCTTCGCCAGAACGCGTACGCACCGCCACAGCCCCATTTTCCTTCTCGCGGTCACCAATGACCAGCAGGTAGGGCACGCGCTGCAACGTATGCTCGCGGATTTTATAGCCGATCTTCTCGTTACGCAAATCCGAGCTGACGCGGAAGCCTTGCTCCGCAAGGGTTTTGGTCACGCCCGAGACGTAGTCGGCCTGGGCGTCGGTGATGTTGGCCACCACCACCTGGGTCGGCGCCAGCCAGGCCGGGAACTGGCCGGCGTAGTGCTCGATCAGGATGCCCAGGAAGCGCTCCATCGAGCCGACGATGGCGCGGTGCAGCATGACCGGATGCTTCTTCTGGCTGTTCTCGTCCACGTACTCGGCGCCCAGGCGGCCCGGCATCATGAAGTCGACCTGCATGGTGCCCAGCTGCCAGGTACGGCCGATGGCATCCTTCAGGTGGTACTCGATCTTCGGGCCGTAGAAGGCGCCCTCGCCCGGCAGCTCCTGCCATTCCACGCCACAGGCGGACAGCGCCGAACGCAGTGCGCCCTCGGCCTTGTCCCAGGTCGCGTCGTCGCCCAGGCGCGATTCCGGACGCAGCGCGATCTTGATCTGGATCTCGTCGAAGCCGAAGTGCTGGTAGACCGCCAGCGCCTGCTGGTGGAACGCGGTCACTTCCGATTCGATCTGGCTCTCGGTGCAGAACACGTGGCCGTCGTCCTGGGTGAAACCACGCACGCGCAGGATGCCGTGCAGCGCGCCGGACGGCTCGTTGCGGTGGCAGGAACCGAACTCACCGTAGCGGATCGGCAGGTCGCGGTAGCTGTGCAGGCCCTGGTTGAACACCTGGATGTGGCCCGGGCAGTTCATCGGCTTGACCGCGTAGGTGCGCTTCTCCGACTCGGTGAAGAACATGTTGCCCTGGTAGTTGTCCCAGTGGCCGGACTTCTTCCACAGGCTCACGTCCAGGATCTGCGGGCAGCGCACTTCGCCGTAGCCGCTGCTGCGGTAGACCTTGCGCATGTACTGCTCGACCACCTGCCACAACGCCCAGCCCTTCGGGTGCCAGAACACCAGGCCCGGCGCCTCTTCCTGCAGGTGGAACAGGTCCTGCTGCTTGCCGATGCGGCGGTGGTCGCGCATCTCGGCTTCCTCGATGCGCTTGATGTACGCCTCGAGCTGCTTCTTGTCGGCCCAGGCGGTGCCGTAGATGCGCTGCAGCTGTTCGTTCTGCGCATCGCCGCGCCAGTAGGCGCCGGAGATGCGGGTCAGCTTGAAGGCCTTCAGGAAGCGCGTGTTCGGCACGTGCGGGCCGCGGCACATGTCCACGTATTCCTGGTGGTAGTACATGCCCATCGCCTGGATGTCGTCGGACATGTCCTCGATCAGGCGCAGCTTGTAGTCCTCGCCACGGGCCTTGAAGATCTCGATCACTTCGGCGCGCGGGGTCATCTTCTTGATGACGTCGTAATCCTGGGCGATCAGCTCACCCATGCGCTTCTCGATCGCGGCCATGTCGTCCGGGGTGAACGGGCGCTCGGAATAGATGTCGTAGTAGAAGCCCTCGGCGATCACCGGGCCGATCACCATCTTCACGTCCGGGTACAGCTGCTTGACGGCGTGGCCGACCAGATGGGCGCAGGAGTGGCGGATGATCTCCACGCCCTCCTCGTCCTTGGCGGTGATGATGCGCAGGCTGGCATCGTGGTCGATGACGTCACTGGCATCGACCAGCACGCCATCGACCGAACCGGCGATGGTGGCCTTGGCCAGGCCGGCACCGATCGACTGGGCGACGTCCATGACGCTGACGGGGTTTTCGAACTCGCGGCGGCTGCCGTCGGGAAGGGTAATGTTGATCATCGCATTGGCTTCGTGCGGGGCCCGCTGGGCGGGCTGGAAAGCGTTCCCGGGCCATTGCCCGGGCAATAAAAAAGCGCCGCGAGGGCGCCTGGAATACAGGGCCTTCGGGGGCAGGTCAACAGTGGGCGGTGGTAGTGCTCATGTCGCACGCTCGGCCGGCGCTGGGCGCGGGCCACCTTGTTCCAGTCAGGGTTCTGCGACGATCTTAAACCAGCACACCGGAAAGCCCAAGGCCTACCGTACGGTCCGCTGAATGGCCCTCGCTGGCGGCGTGAAAACGCAATGATTACCATGTCCGCGCAGCCCGCCCCGTGCCAGCCTGCCCGCTTCCCCCCAGGACCTCGTGATGCGCCACCCGCTCCGACCGGCTCCCGCCGGCCCCGCCCGTGCCCCGCGTTCGCTGGCCCGCTGCCATGGCGGCCGCCCGCAATGATCACCGTCGGCCTTTCCACGCTGGGCTTCTGCAGCCTGGGCATGCTGGCAGCGATGTTCTCGGCACTGGCCTTCTATGCCGCCTCGCCGCACTGCCGCTGGCCCCGCCTGCGCCGCGCCGGCCGCCTCGGCCGCGAGATCGGCCTGGTCGCCGCGGCTGCCGCATTGTGGCTGTGGATGGCCGAACTCGGCTTTGCCGCGGGCCTGGTGGCGATGCTGTGCACCTGGATGCTGGCCGCGATGCTGCTGCCGGCACTGGCCGCCTGGCATCGCCCGGGCACGGAGTCGCCCTGATGTGGCCGCGCGCCTTCGCCGGCATCGTGGCCGGCTTCTTGCTGGCCGCCGCCGCGACCGGGCTGGTGACGTGGTTGCCGCCGGGCCCCTGGCAGAACGCGCTGGTGCCCAGCCTGGTCACGTTCATCCCGCTGTGGATGCTGGCTGCCCTGTGGGCGTTCAGCTTCCGCAGCGCGCTGCGCGCCTGGGTGACACTGGCCGGCAGCGCTGCGGCCGGCTTCGCCGTGCTGACGCTGCTGCGCCTGACCGGCGCGGTGCAATGAGACTCCCCCCATGAAGTTCAGCTCGCAGACCCTGCGTACGTTCACCACCCTGCACACCTGGGTCGGCCTGGTTGCCGGCTTCGGCCTGTTCGTGGCCTTCTACGCGGGTGCGCTGACCCTGTTCCACCACGACCTGCCGCTGTGGCAGACGCCCGGTGCAGCCACCGCGTTGCCGGCGGGCCTGGACGATGCGCAGTACCTGCTGGAAGACGTGCTGGCGGCACACCCGGAAGCCCGCCGCCACGTCGGCATGACGTTCCCCGGCGCCGAACATCCGCAACCCCTGGCCTACTGGCAGGCCGACGACGGCAGCTGGCGCTATGCCTGGCCGGGCCAGATCGCCGGCAGCCCGACGCCGCCACAGACCGGGCTGGCCGAACTGGTCAACGAACTGCATTACAGCCTCGGACTGCCGGTGGCCGGCATCTACGTGATGGGCATCGTCAGCCTGCTGTATGGCATGGCGCTGCTGAGCGGCCTGGTGATCCACCTGCCGAAGCTGTTCGGCGACCTGTTCGCGCTGCGTCCGGGCCGCAACCTGAAGCAGCTGTGGCAGGACGCGCACAACGTGATCGGCGTGCTCAGCCTGCCCTTCCACCTGATGTTCGCGGTCACGGGCGCCCTGCTGTGCCTGGTGTTCGTGCAGATGGCCCTGCTCAATCCACTGATCTACGACGGCAAGGCCCTGCAGGCGGTACCGACTGCAATGGACACCGCGCCGGTGCGCGACGCCAGTGGCATCCCGGCACCGCCGGGCAGCCTGCGCCTGCTGCATGCGCGCGCGCTTGAAGTAGCCCGCGCACAGGGCGTGGCCAACTTCGAGCCGGCCTACCTGAAGCTGGCCAACGCCGGCGATGCCAACGCCACGATCGAGATCACGGGCGAATCCACCGGCACACTCGGGCCGCTCGGTTCGGTGGCCCTGGACGTGGCCACCGGCAACGTCCTGGCCTCTCAGCTGCCGGGCCAGCGCGATGCCAACCACGCCACGCTCAGCGCCGCCTATGCCCTGCACTTCGGCGAGTTCGGCAACGGCGTGGTGGTCTGGCTGTACTTCCTGCTCGGCCTCGGCGGTGCGTTCCTGTTCTACTCCGGCAACCTGTTGTGGATCGAGTCGCGGCGCAAGCGTCGCCAGCCGCAACAGCCGCGTGCCGGGGTGAACATGGCACGGGCCACGGTTGGCGTGTGCATCGGCCTGTGCGTGGCGATCTCGGTCGCTTTCATCACCGCGCTGGTGCTGGAGCGGTCGGCACCGTCGGCGGTCGACCATGGCATCCGCTGGGCCTGCTTCGGCAGCTGGGCAGCCTGTGCGCTGTGGGCTGCACTGCGCCGCCCCGCGCAGGCGGCGCGCGAGCTGCTGTGGGCCGCAGCGCTCAGCACTGCACTGGTGCCGGTCCTGCACGGCGCACTCAATGGTGACTGGCTGTGGCGCGCCGCCGCGCGTGGCCATTGGCCGCTGTTCTGGGTCGATGCCATCGCGCTGGCCATGGCCTTCGGCTTCGCTCGCCTGGCCGTCGCCAGCCAGCGCCGCGCCCGCAACGGCGACCCCAACAGCGTCTGGGCCAACTAAGCCTTCACCGGGCATGGCCCGGCGCTACCGCTGCGGGTGTTCTTCGCCCGGGTAACGACTCACTTCGATCAGGTTGCCATCCGGGTCGCGGAAGTACACCGATTCGATCGGTCCCAGCGCACCGGTACGTGTGGCCGGCCCCTCCTCCACCGCGATGGCCTGCGCCTGCAGGTGCGCCAGCACATCGACCATTGCCGTATGCGTGACCAGGCACAGATCGGCACTGCCCGGCGTGGGTCGCAGCGCATGCGGCTGCAGTGGCGCGCTGGCCGGATGCAGGTTGATCTTCTGCTGGCCGAACTGCAGCGCGGTACGGCCAGCGCCGAAGCGCACGACCTGCATGCCGAGCACGCGCTGATAGAAGTCACAGCTGCGTTCGATGTCGGCGACGGTGAGGACCAGGTGGTCCAGGCGTTCGAGATGGATCATGCCCAAAGCGTAGCGCCGCCGGCGTCGTCGCAATGTGCGGTGTCGGGTCGATGGCGTTGCCGCCTGGCGCCGGGCATGGCCCGGCGCCACCAGTGACTCAATCGCCGATGCGCGCCTTCTGCCACGGGCCGAGCATCGCGTTGAGCAGGCTGGCCTGCTCGTCGTCGCCGGTCAGCTCCCACATGAACACCCCGGCCAGGCCCTGCTCACGGGCGAACCGGGCACGCAGGCCGATCGAGCGCGGGTCTTCATAGCTGATGAAGATCTTCTGCACGGCGTTGTACAGCCACGGGCTCAGCGCCTGCGGCTGCCAGTGCTTCACCCAACCCGGCTGGTCGAGATAGCGCGCCTTGATCACCCGCCAGTCGCCGGCGTCGGCCGGTGCGCTGTAGGGCTGATACAGGCCATCCGGCGCATCGCCGGTGACCTTGAAGCCGCGCCCATAGAACGGCACGCCCAGCACCAGCTTGTCGGCCGGCACACCGTGCTCGCGGTAGTACTGCACCGCGCCGGCCACGTTGTTCCAGCGCCGCAGCTCCGGCGCCAGCGGATCGGCCGGCACTTCATGCAGGGGCGCATTGAAGGTCGACACCGATGAGAAGCCGGTGCCCATGTCATAGCTCATCAGGTTGATGAAATCGAACACCTTGGCCAGCGCCGGCAGGTCGTAGCTCGCCGCCGGATCATAGGGGCCATCGGTCTGCAGGCGACCGGCGGCCAGCGCGGCGCTCAGCAGCATTGGCTGCCCCACCTTGCGCCCGTGCGCATCGAGTGCCACGCGGAACGCCTGCGCGAGCCTGGTCAGGTTGGCGCGATCCTGCGGGCGATGCGCCAGCTCCTTCGGCCCGCCACTGACCGGGAACTCCCAGTCGATATCCACACCATCGAAGCTGCCGGCATGGTGATCGAAGAACAGTGCCATGCATGAGTCCACCAGGCGCTTGCGGCTGGCCTCGGTCAACGCTGCATCGGAGAACCCACCCGCACCCCAGCCACCGATCGAAATCAGCGTGCGCAGGTGCGGATGCGCCTTCTTGAGCTCGGCCAGCGCGGCGAAGTTCTTCGGCGCTTCCGCGCCGACCGCGCAGCGGCCGTCCTCGATGGTGGAGAACGCATAGAACAGATGGGTCAGGCGCTCGGCGGGAATGCTCGACACCGGATAGCGCTCGGCCGAGCCGCCGGGGTAGTAGGCACCGAAGATCGGCGGCGGCGCCGGCGCGGCGCGCGCAGCGATGGGCACGGCACCGGCAATCAGCACGGCAAGGACGGCCACGGTCTGGCGGAACATGGGATCTCCCGGTTCGAAGGCGCCGCCACGTTAGCAAACCGATGTGGCTGTGGGACGGTTGTCGCGGCATGTCGTCCCGTGGACAGGCGTGATCCGCTCAACCGTGACAGAACGATGGCCACGTGGCGGCGCTCACGCACTGCAGCAGGACATGCAGCGACCTGGATGAGCGGCACTGCATGACATCAAGGCAAAGAAAAAGCGGGCCGAAGCCCGCTTTTTCATTTGCGGAAGCGTGAGGACCAACGGTCCTCACCCACCGCACAATCAGCAGTACCGATTATTCGGCGCTGACGGCGTCGCCTTCTTCCACGGCCTTCATCGACAGGCGGATACGGCCCTGCTTGTCGACTTCCAGCACCTTGACCTTGACCACATCGCCTTCCTTCAGCACGTCGCCGACCTTCTCGACGCGATCGCTGGAGATCTGCGACACGTGGACCAGACCGTCCTTGCCCGGCAGGATCGTGACGAACGCACCGAAGTCCATGATCTTGGCGACCTTGCCTTCGTAGATGCGGCCCGGCTCGACGTCCGAGGTGATCTGCTCGATGCGGGCCTTGGCGGCCTGGGCAGCGATGGCATTGACCGAAGCGATGACGATGGTGCCGTCATCCTGGATGTCGATCTGGGTGCCGGTTTCCTTGGTGATGGCCTGGATGGTCGAGCCACCCTTGCCGATCACTTCGCGGATCTTGTCCGGGTGGATCTTGATGGTCAGCAGGCGCGGCGCGTAGTCCGACAGCTCTTCACGCGGAGCGGTCAGGCCGTGGGCCATTTCGCCCAGGATGTGCAGACGACCAGCCTTGGCCTGCTGCAGAGCCTGCTCCATGATCTCTTCGGTGATGCCTTCGATCTTGATGTCCATCTGCAGGGCGGAAATGCCCTCAGCGGTACCGGCCACCTTGAAGTCCATGTCGCCCAGGTGATCTTCGTCACCCAGGATGTCGGACAGGACGACGAAGCGCTCGCCTTCCTTGACCAGGCCCATGGCGATACCGGCCACCGGCGCCTTCACCGGCACGCCGGCGTCCATCAGGGCCAGCGACGAGCCGCAGACCGATGCCATCGACGAGGAACCGTTCGACTCGGTGATTTCCGAGACGACGCGGATGGTGTACGGGAAGGATTCCAGCGACGGCATGACAGCCAGCACGCCGCGCTTGGCCAGGCGACCGTGGCCGATTTCGCGGCGCTTCGGGCCCATCATGCGGCCGCACTCACCCACCGAGAACGGAGGGAAGTTGTAGTGGAACAGGAAGTTTTCCTTGTACTCACCGGCAACGGCGTCAATGACCTGGCCGTCACGGGCGGTGCCCAGGGTGATGGTCACGATGGCCTGGGTTTCGCCACGGGTGAACAGCGAGGAACCGTGGGTACGCGGCAGCACGCCGGTCTTCACGGTGATCGGGCGGACGGTGTCCAGCGCACGGCCGTCGATACGGACCTTGGTGTCCAGCACCGAGTCACGCATGGTGCGGTATTCCAGCTCGCCGAATTCCTTCGACAGCTCGGCCGGGTTCCAGCCTTCAGCGGCCACGCGACCAGCCAGGGCTTCGAACACGTCCTTCTTGATCGCCGAGATGGCGTCGCGGCGCTGCAGCTTGTCACGCACCTGGAAGGCTTCGCCCAGGCGCGGGCCGATGGCTTCCTTCAGGGCGGAGATCAGCGCTTCGTTCTTGGCCGGGGCTTCCCAGGTCGACGGCTTGGTGCCGGCTTCGACGGTCAGCTCGTTGATCGCGTTGATGACCTTCTGCATTTCGCGGTGACCGAAGGTCACGGCGCCCAGCATCACTTCTTCGGACAGCAGCGCGGCTTCGGATTCAACCATCAGCACGGCGTTGGAGGTACCGGCGACGACCAGCTCCAGCTGCGAGTCAGCCAGTTCGCTGACGGTCGGGTTCAGGATGTACTCGCCGTTCTTGTAACCGACCTTGGCCGCTCCGATCGGACCCATGAACGGGGTGCCAGCCAGGGCCAGGGCAGCCGAAGCACCGATCAGGGCCGGGATGTCACCGTCCACGTCCGGGTTCAGCGACATCACCGTGGCGATGATCTGCACTTCGTTCTTGTAGTCTTCCGGGAACAGCGGGCGGATCGGACGGTCGATCAGACGCGAGATCAGGGTTTCCTTCTCGGTCGCACGGCCTTCGCGCTTGAAGAAACCACCCGGGATACGGCCGCCGGCGTAGAACTTTTCCTGATAATCGACGGTCAGCGGGAAGAAGTCCTGGCCTTCGCGCGCGCTCTTGGCGGCGACGGCGGTGACCAGCAGTACGGTGTCGTCCATCTTGACGATGACGGCGCCGCTGGCCTGACGGGCGACTTCGCCGGTCTCAAGCGTGACGGTGTGCTTGCCGTACTGGAAGGTTTTGGTGATTTTTGCCACGGAGGGTGTCCTTGGGGATGCTGTCTGCGAATTTGGACCGTCGGCGACCCTTGCCGCCAGCGGGTGGCCGGATCGTTCCGGCCTGAATCGGGGATTGCGGTACTACAAAACAAAACCGCGGCGCATCGAAAACTGCGCCGCGGGGGATTCGTTGCTTAGCGACGCAGGCCAAGCTTCTCGATCAGGGCCTTGTAGCGCTCGACGTCCTTCTTCTTCAGGTAGTCGAGCAGGCTGCGACGGCGGTTGACCATCTGCAGCAGGCCGCGGCGGCTGTGGTGGTCCTTCTTGTGGGTCTTGAAGTGGCCGGTCAGCAGTTCGATGCGGGCGGTCAGCAGTGCAACCTGGACTTCCGGGGAGCCGGTGTCAGCCGCGCTGCGCTTGTTGTCTTCAATGACCTTCTGGGTGTCGATCGACATTTCTTTTTTCTCTGTGATGCGTGGCCGGCAGGAACGCGCTTCGCGCACCGCCAGGCTCGCCGTGGACTACGAGGATGAAACCTGCGCGAGGCAGGTTGCCGGAAAACGGCCGCGAAATTGTAACGGCCGGGGGCGTCCTGGACAAGGACCGGGGCTGAACCGGCAGGCCCCGGTCAGAGGTTGAAACGGCGCTGCGGGGCCAGCAGGCCACTCTCGTCGACCTGGCCCAGGCCCTGGACAGCATCGTCCGGACCGAACACGGCCACCAGGCCGCGCGGCCAGGACAGGTCGCGCTGGCGCTGGCCCACGCAGAACCGGTGGGCCTGGTCGGCGTCCAGGTCGACCCTCGGGTATTCAGCCAGGCCGGCCGCCAGCGGCAGCAGCAACGCGTCCATGCCAGCCTCGTCACCGGCCTCGACCATCGCCCGCAGCTGGTCCAGGGTGACCATGGCAGGCTCGCGGAACGGCTCGACCCAGAGCCGGCGCAGCGCGCTGATGTGGGCGCCACAGCCCAGGCGTTCGCCGAGGTCGCGGGCCAGGCTGCGGATATAGGTGCCGGAACCACAGGTCACGCGCAGCCGCAGCCGTTCCGGCTGCTGCTCCAGCACCTCGATGGCGTGTACCTGCACCTCGCGCTCGGGCGCTTCGATGACGTCACCGCGGCGGGCCTTCACATACAGCGGTTCACCGCCCTGCTTCAGCGCCGAATAGATCGGGGCACGCTGGCGGATGGTGCCGGTCAGCGGCGCCAGCGCAGCCTGCAGGGCCTGGGCACTGATCGCCGGCACCGGGCGCTGCAGCAGCACCTGGCCTTCGGCGTCGTCGGTATCGGTGGTCTGGCCGAGCACGATCTCGGCGTCGTAGGCCTTGGCCGAACCCAGCAGCAGGCCAGCGATCTTGGTCGCCTCGCCGAAACACAGCGGCAGCAGGCCGGTGGCCAGCGGGTCGAGGCTGCCGGTATGCCCCCCCTTCTCGGCGCGGAACAGGCGGCGCGCCACCTGCAGGGCGGCGTTGGAGCTCATGCCGGTCGACTTGTCGAGCAGCAGGATGCCATCCAGGCGACGGAACTGAATTCGGGTCATGACAGGAAAGTGTTGGGACGGGCCATGCTCGGCTGCCGCAGCGCGGCCTGCATCAGACATCGCGCAGCCGGAATGCAGCAACGCCGGGCATGCCCGGCGTCGCGCGGTTATTCTTCGTCGCTCTCGCGACGCTTCTCGGCGGCCAGCGTGTCGGGCAGGTCGCGCAGGATGTTGTCGATGTGCTCACCACGATCGACCGAGTCGTCGTAGTGGAAATGCAGCTCCGGCACGTGACGCAGCTTCATCGCGCGGGCCAGGTCCATGCGCAGGCGGTAGCCCAGTTCCTTCAGGCCGGCCACGGCTTCAGCCGAACGTTCCGGCATCAGCGCGGTGACGAACACCTTGGCATGGGCCATGTCGCGGGTGATTTCCACGTCGGACACGCTCACCGAGGGCAACCCGTGCTCGCGCACGGCGTTGTGCACCAGGGTGCCGAGTTCACGGCGCAGCTGGGCGGAGACACGGTCGGTTCGATGGAAAGTCTTGGGCACGAGGAGCTCTTGGTTCAGTTGTCGCCCGACCAACGGTCGGGCACTACCTTTGATTCGATTGTCGCCCGACCAACGGTCGGGCGCTACGGGTACATGGTGGGGCCCGACCGTTGGCCGGGCCACCTTGCAGCATTACAGGGTGCGCGGCACTTCGATACGTTCGAAGCACTCGATCTGGTCACCCGGCTTGACGTCGTTGTAGGCCTTCACCGCGATACCGCATTCGGTACCGTTGCGGACTTCCTCGACGTTCTCCTTGAAGCGACGCAGCGATTCCAGCTCGCCCTCGAAGATCACCACGCTGTCGCGCAGCACGCGGATCGGCTTGTTGCGCTTGACCACACCCTCGATGACCATGCAGCCGGCGACGGCACCCAGCTTCGAGCTGCGGAAGACGTCGCGGACCTCGGCGATACCGATGATCTCTTCGCGGATCTCCACGCCCAGCAGACCGGAGGCCACCTGCTTCACCTGGTCGATCACGTCATAGATGATCGAGAAGTAACGCAGGTCGACACCATTGGATTCGATGATGCGACGGGCCGAAGCGTCCGCACGCACGTTGAAGCCGATGACGGTGGCCTTCGAAGCGGCGGCCGAGTTGGCGTCCGACTCGGTGATGCCACCCACGCCGGAGTGGATCACGTTGATGCGGATGTCTTCGTTGGACAGCGCGACCAGCGCCTGGCTCAGCGCCTGCACCGAACCCTGCACGTCGGCCTTGATGACCAGGTTGAGGACCTGCTGGCCCTCGCCCTTGCCCAGGGTCGCCATGATGTCTTCCATGCGGCTGCCAGCGGTGGCCACCAGGCGCGATTCACGGCGCTTGGTCTCGCGCTGCTGGGCAACGTCCTTGGCCAGGCGCTCGTCCTCGACGACCACGAAGTCGTCACCAGCTTCCGGCACGCCGGACAGGCCCAGGACCTGCACCGGGATGGACGGGCCGGCGAACTCCGGCTGCTTGCCGGTTTCGTCGAACAGCGCACGCACGCGGCCGTACTGGATGCCGCACACCAGGTAGTCGCCCTTCTTCAGGCGGCCCTGCTGCACCAGCACCGTCGCGACCGGGCCGCGGCCCTTGTCCAGCGACGATTCGATCACCACGCCCGAGGCGCGGCCTTCATCGACCGCCTTCAGTTCCAGCAGTTCGGCCTGGATCGAGATGGCGTCCAGCAGGTCGTCGATGCCCAGGCCGGTCTTGGCCGAGATCTCCACCATCTGGGTGTCACCACCGAAGTCTTCGGCCACGACCTGCTCGGACAGCAGTTCGTTCTTGACCCGCATCGGATCCGCGTCGGACTTGTCGATCTTGTTGATCGCCACGATCAGCGGCACACCCGCCGAACGGGCGTGCTGGATCGCTTCCTTGGTCTGCGGCATGACGCCGTCATCGGCGGCCACGACCAGCACCACGATGTCGGTCAGCTTGGCGCCGCGCGCACGCATCGAGGTGAAGGCGGCGTGGCCCGGGGTGTCCAGGAAGCTGATCACGCCCTTCGGCGTATCGACGTGGTAAGCGCCGATGTGCTGGGTGATGCCACCCGCTTCGCCGGTGGCGACCTTGGTGCGGCGGATGTAATCCAGCAGCGAGGTCTTGCCGTGGTCGACGTGGCCCATGATGGTGACCACCGGCGGACGCTGGGTGGCTTCGCCCTGATTTTCACCGGTCGAGGCCAGCAGTGCGTCTTCGGCGTCGTTGTCGTTGGCGCGGATCGCCTTGTGGCCGAGTTCTTCGGTCACCAGCGCGGCGGTGTCGTGGTCGATGGACTGGGTGATGGTCGCCATCACGCCCATCTTGAACAGCGCCTTGACCACCTCGCCGCCCTTCAGCGCCAGCTTCTGCGCCAGGTCGGCCACGGTGATGGTGTCGCCGATCGCCACTTCACGCACCACCGGTGCAGTCGGACGCTCGAAGGCGTGCGGGCCGGCATTGTTGCCACCGCGCGACATGTCGCGACGGCCACCGGCCTGGTTGCGCCCGCCCGGACGACCCCGGGTGTTGCTGTTGTTGCTGTTGCCACGACGCGCACGGTCGGCGGCCGACAGGTGCATCTGGCCAGCGAAACGGTCACCCGGGCCACGCTCGTTGCGCGGCGCGCTGCGGTTGTTGCGGTCGTCGTTGCGCGGCGGCGGCGGTGCACCACGCGGCGCAGCCGGGGCTGCGGCCGGGGTGCGCGGCGGGCGCGGCGCGGTTTCATCGATCGGAGCACGCTTGGGCTTGCTGGCAGCCAGCGTCTCGGCCGCCTTGGCGGCAGCCGCAGCTTCCTCGGCAGCCTTCTTCTCGGCCTCGGCGCGTTCCTTGGCGGCGGCCTCTTCCTCACGGGCACGGACGATGGCTTCGTCGCGCAGACGATCCTTCTCGGCCAGGGCCTGCTGTTCGGCAAGGTTGCGGGCACGCGACTCTTCCAGCTTGCGCAGGATGTCGGCGCGCTCTTCGTCCGGGGTCATGGCGCGAGCACCATCCTTGACGTAGGTACGCTTCTGGCGCACCTCGACATTCACGGTCGTCTTGCTGCGACCGGAATTGACCGTCACTTCCTGCTGCTTCCGGCGGTTGAGCGTGATCTTCTTCGCAGACTGATCGGTCTCTTCCGGGGCCTGCTCGGGCTTGCCGTGCGAACGACGAAGGAAGCCCAGGAGCTTCACCTTCTCGGAGCTGGTCACGACCTGGTCGGGACCGCTGAACTTCATGCCGGCACCGGCCAGCTGTTCCAGCAGTTTTTCGACCGGCGTGTTGACCAGTTCGGCAAGCTTGCGGATGGTGGTTTGCTGCGACATTCGGATCCTATGATCTTGTGGGCGCCCCCCCGCATGTGGAGGTGGCGCGGATTCTACGCCCTGAGCGGCTCAGGGCCCTGTTCATTGCCGGCTCATTCGCCGCGTTCCAGTCGGGCGATCTCCTCGGCTCGGGCGGCCAGGATCAGCGCAGCGGCGCGCGCCTGATCCAGTCCTTCGATACCGAAGTCCATGACCTCGTCGGCGGCCAGGTCGGACAGATCCTCGCTGGTACGCACGCCGTGGCCGGCCAGCGCGTATGCGGTGGCTTCGTCCATGCCCTTCAGGGACAGCAGGTCCTGCGCCGGCTGGCCGTCTTCAAGGCCTTCCTCGACTGCCAGGGCCTCATTGAGCAGCGCATCGCGGGCACGAGCGCGCAGCTCTTCGACGATGTCCTCGTCGAAACCTTCCACGGCCAGCAGTTCGCCGACCGGGACATATGCGATTTCCTCGACGGTGCCGAAGCCTTCGCTGACCAGGATGCCGGCGATTTCCTCGTCCACTTCCAGCTTGTCCATGAACAGCTGGCGGGCCGCAGCCTGCTCGGCTTCCGACTTGGCGGTGACCTGGTCCTGGGTCATCACGTTGAGCTGCCAGCCGGTCAGGCGGCTGGCCAGGCGCACGTTCTGGCCGCCCTTGCCGATCGCCTGGGCCAGGCGGTCTTCGGCAACGGCCAGGTCCATCGAGTGCTTGTCTTCATCGACGATGATCGACTGCACTTCGGCCGGCGCCATCGCGTTGATGACGAAGTTGGCCGGGTTGTCGTTCCACAGCACGATGTCCACGCGCTCGCCATTGAGCTCGTTGGACACGGCCTGCACGCGCGAACCGCGCATGCCGATGCAGGCGCCGATCGGATCGGTGCGCTGGTCGTGGGCCAGCACGGCGATCTTGGCGCGGTCGCCCGGGTCACGTGCACAGGCCTTGATTTCCACCAAGCCCTGGCCGACTTCCGGCACTTCCAGCTTGAACAGCTCGATCATGAATTCCGGGGCGGCACGGCTGATGAACAGCTGCGGGCCACGCGGCTCCGAGCGCACTTCGGCCAGGTAGCCGCGCACGCGGTCACCGGCGCGCAGCACGTCGCGCGGGATGCCCTTGTCCTTCGGGATGAAGCCTTCGGCGTTGCCACCGAGGTCGACATAGATGTTGCCGCGCTCGGCGCGCTTGACCACGCCGGTGATCAGCTCACCCACGCGATCCTTCCACGCATCCACGACCTGCTGGCGCTCGGCCTCGCGCACGCGCTGGACGATGACCTGCTTGGCGGCCTGGGCAGCGATGCGGCCGAAATCCGGGTTCTCGATCTGCTCTTCGATGTAGTCGCCGACCTCGACGCCTTCGGCTTCATCGACGGCATCCATCAGGCGGATCTGGCGGTCCGGCGATTCCATGACCACGTCATCGGCCACCACTTCCCAGCGGCGGAAGGTTTCGTAGCTGCCGTCCTTGTGGTCGATGACCACGCGGGTCAGCACTTCCTCGTCGGGATAGCGCTTCTTCGCTGCCGAGGCCAGGGCGGCCTCGATGGCATCGAAGATCACTTCACGCGGCACGCCCTTCTCGTTGGCGACTGCGTCGACTACCAGCAACAGTTCCTTGCTCATTGGCTCACTCCGCGCGCGGCTTCTTTGCCGCCGGCTCGTTGGAAGAAGAATTCGTGTTCGGCTTCGGACGCTTCGGCGCCGGACCGGTCGGCTTGCTCGGGGCCAGCCCCAGCGCCACCCAGTCGGGCATGATCCGTGCCTTGTCGATGTTGTCGGCCGACACGACCACTTCGGCCTTGTCGACGATGAAAGTGATGGTCCCCGCCGCCTCGTCGGTCGCCTCGATACGACCCTGCAGGCGACGACGGTTGTCCTGCGGCAGCTTCAGCGTGACCTTGGCCGATTCGCCGAGGTGACGGCCGAACTGCTCCAGGCTGAACAGCGGACGGTCGACGCCCGGCGAGGACACTTCCAGCGTGTAATTGCCGCTGATCGGGTCCTCGACGTCCAGCTGCGCCGACACTTCGCGGCTGACCCGCTCGCAGTCGTCGACATTGATGATGCGCTCGGGCTGTTCAGCCAGCGGCACGTCGATGTAAAGGCGCAGGGTCGCACCGCCGGGGGCCGGCAGATACTCAACGCCCAGCAGCTCCAGGCCCAGCGACACAACGGTCGGGGCGAGCAGATTCGCGATGTCGGTTGCCTTGTCGCTCACAGCCTGCCTTGATCTCTATGGTTGGGTGCCGGCCTTGGCCGGCGTGGAAACGTGACGCCCCGGAAACGACAAAGGGCCCGTTGGGCCCCTTTTCCGGAAAGACTCCGGTGACTGGATTCCGGTTGCAACCTGCATTGCCTGCCGGTTGCGGCCCTCCTTCCGGGTCCGGACTCCCGCTGGGAGGCCGCCTTCAGGGGTACTGCTAGGCCGCTGATGATAGCGACTGCACCGCGCTGGTGCAAGGTGCGGACCCGGGTCAGATCCCTTTTCCCGTGGATAAGGGATCTGACCCCGATCACGCAGAAACAACGCAGACCCCAAAGAAAAACGCCCTCGAAGCAGGCCTTCGAAGGCGATCTCTTTACTTGGTAGCGGGGGCAGGATTTGAACCTGCGACCTTCGGGTTATGAGCCCGACGAGCTGCCAGACTGCTCCACCCCGCATCAGAAGCGGAATCATGAGGCATTGCTGCGACAAATGCAAGCTTCCCCTCATTCATCGAACCGGTTGGCGCCGATCCGACGTTGGTAGCGGGGGCAGGATTTGAACCTGCGACCTTCGGGTTATGAGCCCGACGAGCTGCCAGACTGCTCCACCCCGCACCGGAAGTGTTTGAACTGCTGCCCTGCTCTTTCGAGGAGGGCTACCGCAACGATGTTCTGGCTGAACCGCTGCAGTGACAACTCAGGCTGCGCATATTACACGAATCGCGCAGCTTTGTGTCAACTTTTATGCAAGATGCGCAAATGCCTGCTGGCACCAGACCATGATCGGGTTCCAGGCCAGGCCCAGCGCGAGCAGCGCCAGGGCATTCACGCCCAGCACCACGCCCAGCACGCGGTCGTTGCTGCGCGGCATGGCCTCGCCCACCGGCTCATCGAAGTACATGACCTTGATGACGCGCAGGTAGTAGAAGCAGCCGACCACGGCGCACAGCACGCCGAGGATGGCCAGCCACAGCAGGCCGCCGTTGACGGCCGCGCCCAGCACCGCCAGCTTGGTCCAGAAGCCCAGGAACGGCGGGATGCCGGCCAGCGACGCCATGATGCACAGCACCAGGCCGGCCATCCACGGGTTGCGGGCGTTCAGGCCCTTGAAGTCCTCGATGTTCTCGGCTTCAAAGCCGGCACGCGACAGCGCGATGATCGCGCCGAAGGCGGCGGTGGACATGATCGCGTAAGCCAGTGCGTAGAACAGCGCGGCGGCGTAGCCCTGCGAACCGCCACCGGCGATGCCCATCAGCAGGAAGCCGATGTGCGAGACGGTGGAGAACGCCAGCATGCGCTTGAGGTTGCTCTGCGCGATGGCCATCAGGTTGCCGATGACCAGCGATACCGCGGCCAGGCCGGCAATCAGCAGCTGCAGTTCGGTCGACAGCGGGCCCACGCCCATTTCCAGCAGGCGGTAGGCCATGCCGAACGCGGCCAGCTTCGGCGCCGAGCTGATGAACAGTGCGATCGGTGCCGGGGCACCCTGGTACACGTCCGGCAGCCACATGTGGAACGGCGCGGCACCCAGCTTGAAGGCGACGCCGGCGATCATGAACACCGCACCGGTGATCAGCAGCACGCGCTCTTCCGAGTGCGGGATGGCCTCGCGGATCACATCCAGGTGCAGGCTGCCGGTGGCGCCGTAGATCAGCGACATGCCGTAGAGCAGCAGGCCCGAGGCCAGCGAACCCAGCACGATGTACTTCATCGCCGCTTCCGAGGCCAGGCCGCTTTCGCGGTTGCTGGCGACCAGGGCGTAGGAGCACAGCGCCAGCAGTTCCAGGCCCAGGTAGACCATCAGCAGGCTGCCGGCCGAGACCAGGATCATCATGCCGGCGGTGCCGAACAGGATCAGCACCGGGATCTCGCCCTGGAACAGGTCGCGATCACGCAGGTAGCGCCAGCCGTAGACCAGGGTCAGGCCGCTGAGCAGCACGATCCCGGTCTTCATCACGTCCGCGGCGGTATCGCGCACGAACATGCCATGGAAGACCTCCCCCTGCCCGCCCACGCCGGTGGCCAGCATGAACAGCACCACGGCCAGCGCAGCGAGCGAGAACAGGTGGGTGACGATCTTGTTCCGGTTGCTGACGAACAGGTCGAGGATCATCAGGGCGAAGGCGCTGCCGATCAGCACCAGCTCGGGAGCGAGCGGTGGCAGGTCAGCGGCGGTCAATGGCAGCAGCGGCGAGGTGGTCATCATCAAATCCTGGAATTACAGCAGCTTGCTGGATGCGATCTGCATCGCCAGCTTCGCGATCGAGGGCTCCATCAGGTCGGTCAGCGGCTTGGGGTAGATGCCCAGGGCCAGCACGCCGATGGCGAACACGCCCAGCACCAGCCATTCGCGGCCGTTGATGTCCTTCAGTTCGGCAACATGGCTGTTGGCCACATCACCGAAGAAGATGCGCTTGTACAGCCACAGGGTGTAGGCGGCGCCGATGATCAGGGTGGTGGCCGCGCCCAGGGCGATCCACGGATTACGCTGGAAGGCCGAGAGGATGACCATGAACTCGCCAACGAAACCGCTGGTACCCGGCAGGCCCGCGTTGGCCATGAAGAACAGCATCGCGAAGGTGGCGAACCACGGCATCACGTTGACCACGCCGCCGTAATCGGCGATGCGGCGGCTGTGCATGCGGTCGTACAGCACGCCGACGCAGGAGAACATCGCGCCGGACACGAAGCCGTGCGAGATCATCTGCACCATGGCGCCCTGCAGGCCCAGGCGCGCGGCGTCGGCGTTGCCGGCTTCGCGCACCAGCCACAGGGCGATGAAGGTGCCCAGGGTGACAAAGCCCATGTGCGCGATCGACGAATAGGCGATCAGCTTCTTCATGTCGTCCTGCACCAGGGCGACCAGGCCGACGTAGATCACCGCGATCAGCGACAGCGCGATCACCAGCCAGGCCCATTCCTGCGACGCGTCCGGGACGATCGGCAGGTTGAAGCGCAGGAAGCCGTAGCCACCGATCTTCAGGGCGATCGCGGCCAGGATCACCGAACCGGCGGTCGGCGCTTCCACGTGGGCGTCCGGCAGCCAGGTGTGGACCGGGAACATCGGCACCTTGACCGCGAAGGCGATCAGGAAGGCGAAGAAGATCCAGGTCTGCTCCTTGGCCGACAGCGGCAGCGCGTACAGGTCGGCCAGCTGGAAGCTGCCGCCCTTCATGTACAGGTAGATCAGCGCCACCAGCATCAGCACCGAGCCGAGGAAGGTGTACAGGAAGAACTTCAGCGCGGCGTAGATGCGGCGCGGACCGCCCCAGACACCGATGATCAGGAACATCGGGATCAGCATCGCTTCGAAGAACACGTAGAACAGCATCGCGTCCGTCGCGGCGAAGATGCCGACGGTGACACCTTCCAGGATCAGGAAGGCCGCCACGTACTGGTTCACGCGCTTGTCGATGGCGCTCCAGGCGCCGATCAGGGCAAGCACGCTGACCAGGGTGGTCAGCAGGATCAGCGCCACGGCAATGCCGTCCACGCCCAGGTTGTAGCCGATCTTGTACGCCGGGATCCAGGCATGGGTCTCGACGAACTGCAGACCATCGACGCCTGCGTTGTAGCCGCTCAGCAGCGAGAGGCTCGCCACGAAGGTCAGCACCGCTACGCCCAGCGACGCCCAGCGGGCGGTCTGCGCATCACGGATCGCAAGGATCAGGGCACCACCGATGATCGGCAGCCAGATGAGGACACTGAGTAGAGGCCAGTTCGACACGTCTTCTTATTCCGTACAGGTCATCAACGCAGGTAATGCATCAGCACGCCCAGCAGGGCAATCAGGCCGATGATCATCGCGAAGGCGTAGTGATAGAGGAAACCGGATTGGGTACGACGCAGCACGCCGGCTGCGACGTCCACAACACGTGCCGAGAGATTGACCACGCCGTCGACGATGTTGCTGTCGATCCAGCGCGAGACCCTGCCCAGCTTGACGCTGCCACCGGCAAAGCCATCGATCCACAGCTTGTCGAAGCCGTACTTGTTTTCAAGCACCGACACCAGCGGAGCAAAGGTCTTGCGGGCCTTGCCCGACAGGTCCGGCTTCCACAGGTAGAACAGTGCGGCCAGCAGGAAGCCCGCAACGGTCAGCATGAACGCCGGAGCCATCATGCCATGCAGCGCGAAGGCGACCGGGCCATGGAACTCCTCACCCAGGAAGCCGATGGTGTTCTTGGCCGGATCGTAGAAGTCGACGATGCCGGTGAAGAACGTGTGCGCCTGGCCCTTGATGGCATCGTGCGCGTGGTTGCCGGCCCAGTCGGTGCCGTACAGCATCGGGCCGATGCTGAAGAAACCGATGGCGATCGACGGGATGGCCAGCAGGATCAGCGGCAGGGTCACCACCCACGGGGTTTCGTGCGGCTCGTGCGGACCGTGGCCATGGCCGTGGTCGTCGTGGCCATCACCATGGTGTGCATCGCCGTGGTGGGCGTCGGCGGCGTGGTGATCGTCATGGCCGTGGCCGTGATCGTCATGCGCGTCGCGGAAACGCTCCTTGCCGTGGAAGGTCAGGAACAGCAGGCGGAAGCTGTAGAAGCTGGTGACGATCACGCCACCCAGCACCGCCCAGTAGCCATAGGTGGCCACCCAGCTGTTGGACAGGTGCGCGTGCAGCTCGGCCGCCTCGATGATGGTGTCCTTCGAGTAGAAGCCGGAGAAGAACGGCGTGCCGACCAGCGCCAGGGTACCGATCCACATGGTGATGAAGGTGATCGGCATGTACTTGCGCAGGCCGCCCATCTTGCGCATGTCCTGCTCGTGGTGCATCGCGATGATGACCGAGCCGGCGCCCAGGAACAGCAGGGCCTTGAAGAAGGCGTGGGTCATCAGGTGGAACACGGCAGCCGAATAGGCCGACACGCCCAGTGCAACCGTCATGTAGCCCAGCTGCGACAGGGTCGAGTACGCGACCACGCGCTTGATGTCGTTCTGCACGATGCCGATCAGGCCAGTGAAGAACGCGGTGGTGGCGCCGATGAACAGCACGAAGTTCAGCGCGGTCTGCGACAGCTCGAACAGCGGCGACATGCGGGTGACCATGAAGATACCGGCGGTCACCATCGTCGCGGCGTGGATCAGTGCCGAGATCGGGGTCGGGCCTTCCATCGAGTCCGGCAGCCACACGTGCAGCGGGACCTGGGCCGACTTGCCCATGGCACCGATGAACAGGCAGATGCAGATGACGGTGGCGATCGACCAGATCACCGGCTCGTTCAGCAGCTGCATGCCCAGCAGCGTGCCGTCCCAGATCTGCAGCTGGGCGCGCGGGTCGGCCAGCATGCCGGCCTGCGAGAACACCTGCGAGTAGTCCAGGGTGCCGAACACCCACAGCACGCCGGCGATGCCCAGCAGGAAGCCGAAGTCACCGACGCGATTGACCAGGAACGCCTTCATGTTGGCGAAGATCGCGGTCGGGCGCTTGAACCAGAAGCCGATCAGCAGGTACGACACCAGGCCCACCGCTTCCCAGCCGAAGAACAGCTGCAGGAAGTTGTTGCTCATCACCAGGGTGAGCATCGAGAAGGTGAACAGCGAGATGTAGCTGAAGAACCGCTGGTAGCCCGGATCGTCCTGCATGTAGCCGATCGTGTAGATGTGGACCAGCAGCGACACGAAGGTCACCACCACCATCATCATCGCGGTCAGCTTGTCGACCATGAAGCCGACGTGGGCCGAGTACTGGCCGACTTCGAAGAACGTGTAGATGTTCTGGTTGAACGGCTGCGCCCCACCCCACAGCAGCTGGTAGAGCGTATACATCGACAGGCCGCAGGCCACCGCGACGCCGAGGATGGTGATGGTCTGCGCGCCAAAGCGCTTGACCTGGCGACCGAACAGGCCGGCGATGATGCTGCCGAACAGCGGTGCGAGCACCACTGCGATCAACAGACTCTTGGAGAGAGTGATTTCCATCTGTGGATCAGCCCTTCAACGAATCGACTTCGCCGACATTGATCGTGCGGCGTGTACGGAACAGGGTCACCAGGATCGCCAGGCCGATGGCGGCTTCCGCGGCGGCGACGGTCAGGATGAAGAACACGAACAGCTGGCCGGACGGATCGCCCAGCTGACGCGAGAAGCCGACGAAGTTGATGTTCACCGACAGCAGCATCAGCTCGATCGACATCAGCAGGACGATGACGTTCTTCCGGTTGAGGAAGATACCGGCCAGGCTGATGGCGAACAGCACCGCGCCCAGCGCGAGGATATGGCCAAGGGTGATCACGGCTGGGTCTCCTCGCCGGCGACCGGCTTGCTGTTGCTGTGCACGACCGGTGCTTCGGCACCCATCTTGACCATGCGCAGGCGCTGGCCGGCCTTGACCATGGTCTGCTGGCCCGGGTTCTGGCTCTTCACGCCGGTACGGCGACGCAGGGTCAGCATCACGGCGGCAACCACGGCCACGGTCAGGATGACAGCGGCGAACTCGAACGGCAGCAGGTACTCGGTGAACAGCGTGCGTGCCAGCCAGGTGATGTTGGAGCTGTCGGCGGCGACCGCAGCGGCGTTGTCGGCCGGGAACGGCGTGACCGAACGCGCCTTGACCCCGATCAGGATCAGCATCTGCGCCAGCATCGCGACCGCGACAATCAGGCCGACCGGCAGGTAGCGCACCCAGCCCTCACGCAGCTTGGTGGGGTCGATGTCCAGCATCATCACCACGAACAGGAACAGCACCATCACCGCACCGACGTAGACCAGCACCAGCGCCACACCGAGGAACTCGGCGCCCACCAGCAGCCACACGCAGGCGATGGAGAAGAAGGTCAGCACCAGGCAGAGCACGGCGTGAACCGGGTTGCGCACGCTGATCACCGCACCGGCCGAAACCGTTGCCGCGATGGCGAACACCCAGAAAGCGATATTTACCCAATCCATCTCTCGACCTCAGCGGTAAGCGGCATCGGCGGCGCGACGCTCGGCGATCTCGTTTTCGAGACGGTCGCCCAGGGCCAGCAGCTGCGGCTTGGTAACGATGTTTTCGCCACGATTCTCGAAGTGGTACTCGAGGATGTGGGTTTCGACGATCGAGTCCACCGGGCAGCTTTCCTCACAGAAGCCACAGAAGATGCACTTGAACAGGTCGATGTCATAACGCGTGGTGCGGCGGGTGCCGTCCTCGCGCTTGGCCGAGTCGATGGTGATGGCCAGCGCCGGGCACACCGCTTCGCACAGCTTGCAGGCGATGCAGCGCTCTTCGCCGTTGGGATAACGGCGCAGCGCATGCAGGCCACGGAAGCGCGGCGACTGCGGGAACTTCTCCATCGGGTACATCATCGTGTACTTCGGCTTGAAGCTGTACTTCAGCGTCAGCCAGAGGCCCGCCAGCAGTTCGAGCAGCAGCAGGCTCTTGAAGTAATGGGTAATCCTGTTCATCACTTTAGACGCCCTTTTGAATCACGCCGAAGAACACCATGACGGCGGTAACCGCGATCCACAGAATGGCCAGCGGGATGAAGACCTTCCAGCCCAGGCGCATGATCTGGTCGTAGCGGAAGCGCGGGAAGCTGGCACGGAACCAGATGTAGGCACTGGCGAAGAAGAACACCTTGACGAACAGCCACGGCGCGCCCCCCTTCCAGATCCAGTCGACCAGCGGCGAGACATCGCCGAAGTTGACCCAGCCCTGGACCGGGCTCAGCCAGCCGCCGAGGAAGAAGATCGAGATCAGGAAGCTGATCAGGATCATGTTCGCGTATTCGGCCAGGAAGAACAGGGCGAAGGCACCGCCGGAGTATTCGACCATGTGGCCGGCGACGATTTCCGATTCGCCTTCCACCACGTCGAACGGCGCGCGGTTGGTTTCAGCCACGCCCGAGACCCAGTAGATGACGAACAGCGGGAACAGCGGCAGCAGGAACCAGTCGAAGAAGCCGGAACTGCCGGCCTGCGCCATCACGATGTTGCTCAGGTTCAGGCTGCCCGAGGCGATCATCACGCCGACCAGGGCGAAGCCCATGGCGATTTCATAGCTGATCATCTGCGCCGAGGCGCGCATCGCCCCCAGGAACGCATACTTCGAGTTGGATGCCCAACCGGCCAGGATGATGCCGTAGATGCCCAGCGAGGTCATCGCCAGCAGGTACAGCAGGCCGGCGTTGGCGTTGGACAGCACGATCTGCGAATCGAAGGGCACCACCGACCAGGCCGCGAAGGCCGGGGCCAGGGTGATCAGCGGGGCCAGCAGATAGATCGCCTTGTTGGCGCTGCTCGGCTGGACCACTTCCTTGAACAGCAGCTTGAAGACGTCGGCGAAGGCCTGGAAGATGCCCATGCCCACGTACATCGGGCCGTGGCGGACGTGCATCCAGCCGATCAGCTTGCGTTCCCAGACCACGTAGAAGGCCACCGAGATGATCACCGGAACGGCGATCACCAGGATCTTCAGGATGATCCAGATCAGCGCGCCGATGTCACCGAGGCCCAGCAGCCACTGGTGCAGCGGGTCGACCGCGTTCAACAGCAATTCGTTCATGCAGCCACCACCGATACGCGAGCGGCACCCAGCGGCGCGGTCGCGCCGTGGCCCGATTCAATCCAGACCGAACCCGCAGCGACGCGGGCGTCGACCACCACCGGCAGGGTGGCCTTGCCGGCATCGGTGCCGACCTTGGCCATCTGCCCTTCCTGCAGCTGCAGGCGAGCGGCATCTTCAGCGTTCAGCACGATGCGCGGGGCGTTGTTGAGCGGATGCGACTGCAGCGCCGGGGCGCGACGGACCACCGCATCGGTGCGGTAGATCGCGGCGGTCGAAGCCACTTCCAGGCCTTCGCCGGCAACCACCGGCTGCGCCGAAGCGGCAACGGTGACCGACACCGGGGCCAGGCTGGCGCGCAGGCCGGCCAGGTCGGTGAAGTCGAAACCGGCCACGGCCAGCTCGCCGCCCAGGGCGCGCAGCACGCGCCAGCCTTCACGGGCCTCGCCCGGCAGCTTGCCGCCGGCACGGGCCGACTGCTCGCGACCATCAAGGTTGGTCAGGGTGGCGTCGATTTCCGGCAGCGCACCGATCGGCAGGATCACGTCGGCGACGTCGCGGGTCGAGGCACAGGCGAACTGGCTGAAAGCCACCACCTGGGCACCGGCCAGCGCCTTGCGCGCGGCAGGGGCATCGGCGAAGTCCAGGCCCGGCTCCAGGCCGTACACCACATAGGCCTGGCGCGGCTGCGCCAGCATCGCGGCGACGTCCTTGCCAGCCGGCAGCACACCGGCGCGGGTCAGGCCAACGGCGTTGGCGCCCTGCGGGATGCGGCACAGCTTGGCACCGGTGGCGGCGGCGAACTCACGCGCAGCAGCGCGGATCGCGGCAGCCTGCGGGTGGCTTTCGGCGATGCCACCGACGATCAGCACGGTGTTGTTGCCGCCCTGCACTGCCGAACGCAGCTCGGCGTTGGCCAGCGCGTCGACGAACTTGGACGGTGCGACGATCTGCTTGCCGGCGATGCTGAAGGCGAAGTCGAAGTCCACCGGGTTGACGACATGGATCTTCGCGCCCTTGGTGGTCTGCGCCTTGCGCAGGCGGGCGTGCAGCAGCGGCAGTTCGTGGCGGATGTTGCTGCCCAGAACGACGATGCGGTCAGCGCCTTCGATTTCGGCCAGCGGCAGGCCGAACACTTCGGCGGTTGCGGCGTCGGAGAAATCGCGGTTGTTGATGCGGTGGTCGATGTTGCCCGTGCCCAGGCCCTTGGCCAGGCGGGCCAGCAACGCGCCTTCCTCGTTGGAAGTGGACGGGTGCACCAGCACGCCCAGGTTGTCGCCCTGGTTCGCCTTGAGGATCTCGGCGGCCGCGGCCAGGCCTTCGGCCCAGCTCACTTCCTTCCACTCGCCATTGACCTTGCGCAGCGGCTTGACCGCACGGTCTTCGCTGTACAGGCCCTGGTGCGAGTAGCGGTCACGGTCGGACAGCCAGCACTCGTTCACGGCTTCGTTGTCGCGCGGCACGGTGCGCAGCACTTCACCGCGACGCACGTGCAGGAACAGGTTCGAACCCATCGCGTCGTGGTAGCCCAGCGATTCGCGCGCGGTCAGTTCCCACGGACGGGCGCGGAACTGGAACACCTTGTTGGTCAGCGCGCCGACCGGGCAGACGTCGACGACGTTGCCGGACAGCTCGGTGGTCAGCGGCTTGCCGTCAAAGGTACCGATCTGCAGGTTCTCACCGCGGTACATGCCACCCAGTTCGTAGGTACCGGCAACGTCGGCGGTGAAGCGGACGCAGCGGGTGCACTGGATGCAGCGGGTCATCTCGGTAGCGACCAGCGGGCCCATGTCCTCGTCCGGCACCACGCGCTTGCGCTCGTTGAAGCGGCTGACCGAACGGCCATAGCCCAACGATACGTCCTGCAGCTCGCACTCGCCGCCCTGATCGCAGATCGGGCAGTCCAGCGGGTGGTTGATGAGCAGGAACTCCATCACCGAGCGCTGGAACTTCAGTGCCTTTTCGCTGCGGGTGGCGACCTTCATGCCGTCCATCACCGGGGTGGCGCAGGCCGGCGCCGGCTTCGGCGACTTCTCCACGTCCACCAGGCACATGCGGCAGTTGGCGGCGATCGGCAGCTTCTCGTGGTAGCAGAAGCGCGGAATCGGAATACCGGCCTTGTCGGCCGCCTGGATGATCATCGAACCCTTGGGCACGACCAGCGACTTGCCATCGATCTCGATGGTCACGTGATCCGGTGGCACGTTCGGGTTTACGGGTTGCGCGCTCATGCGGCGGCTGCCTCCACCTTCTTGCCGTCAACCATCGAATGACCGTTGACGATGTAGTACTCGAATTCGTCCCAGAACTGGCGCAGGAAGCCCTGGATGGGCCATGCAGCCGCTTCACCGAACGCACAGATGGTGTGGCCTTCGATCTGCCCCGCCACCGCCTTCAGCTGGTGCAGGTCTTCCATCGTGGCCTTGCCGGCGACGATGCGCTCCAGCACGCGGTGCATCCAGCCGGTACCTTCACGGCACGGGGTGCACTGGCCGCAGGATTCCTTGTGGAAGAACTGGCTGATGCGGCAGGCGAACTTGACGCAGCAGACGCTGTCGTCGAGCACCACGATCGCGCCCGAACCCAGGCCGGAGCCCAGTGCACGGATGGTGTCGTAGTCCATCGGCAGGTCCTCCAGCTCGGCCGCGGTCAGCACCGGCATCGACACGCCGCCCGGGATCGCGCCCTTCAGCGTGCGGCCCGGACGCAGGCCACCGGCCATTTCCAGCAGGTCGTGGAATTTGGTGCCGAGCGGCACTTCGAAGTTGCCGCCGTTCTGCACGCAGCCGGACACCGAGAAGCACTTCGGACCGCCGTTGGCGGTCAGGCTCAGGCCCTTGAACCACTCCGGACCGTTGCGGATGATCGCCGGCACCGAACCGTAGGTTTCGGTGTTGTTGATCGTCGACGGCTTGCCATACAGGCCGAAATTGGCCGGGAACGGCGGCTTGTAGCGCGGCTGGCCCTTCTTGCCCTCCAGCGATTCCATCAGCGCGGTTTCTTCGCCGCAGATGTAGGCGCCGGCGCCCAGCGCGCCGTAGATGTCGATGTCCACGCCGCTGCCGAGGATGTTCTTGCCCAGCCAGCCGTTCGCATAGGCGTCGGCCAGGGCCTGCTCGAAGTGCTCGAACGGCTCGTGGTGGAACTCACCGCGCAGGTAGTTGTAACCCACGGTCGAACCGGTGGCGTAGCAGGCGATCGCCATGCCTTCCACCACCGAATGCGGGTTGTAGCGCAGGATGTCGCGGTCCTTGCAGGTGCCCGGCTCGGATTCGTCCGAGTTGCAGAGGATGTACTTCTGCATGTTGCCCTTGGGCATGAAGGACCACTTCAGGCCGGTCGGGAAGCCTGCGCCACCGCGGCCGCGCAGGCCCGAGGCCTTGACCATCTCGATGACCTGCTCCGGCGGGATCTTCTCTTCGAGGATCTTGCGCAGGGCGGCGTAGCCACCGGTCTTCAGGTAGCTTTCGTACGACCACGGGGTGTCGTAATGCAGGGTGGTGTAGACCACCTGGTGCGGCAGCGGCGCGGGGCCGACCGGACCCTTGGATTCGTGGTGATGTGCCATGCCCTTACTCCAGCCCGTCCAGCAGCTCGTCGACCTTTTCCAGGGTCAGACGCTCATGGTAGTGACCGTTGATGACCATCATCGGCGCGCCGCCACAACCGGCCAGGCACTCTTCCTCGCGCTTGAGGTAGACGCGGCCGTCCGGGGTCGATTCACCGTGCTTGATGCCCAGCTTCTTCTCGCAATGGCGGACGATGTCCTCGGCGCCATTGAGCCAGCAGCTGATGTTGGTGCAGATGGCCACGTTGTTGCGGCCCACCTTCTCGGTCTCGAACATCGAGTAGAAGCTGGCGACCTCGTAGGCCCACACCGGCGGCAGGTCGAGGTACTTGGCGACGGCGGCGATCAGCTCGTCGGTCAGCCAGCCCTGGTTCTGCTCCTGGGCCGCATGCAGGCCCTGCAGCACGGCAGAGCGCTTGCGGTCCGGCGGGAACTTGGACAGCCAGTGATCGATGTGAGCGCGGGTCTTGTCGCTCAGCACCACCATCGGGTCGACGTCGCGCGCCGCCTCGAAATTACCTGTCGCCTTCATCGGCCGACCTCAGCGAAATGCATAACGTGAAATTCCAGAAACTGCGGCGCCGGCTTGCGCCGGCTGCCTGCAGCGGGCGTTGGCGTGGCGGACGGCATTACCGGTCAACCTCGCCGAACACCAGGTCATAGGTACCGATCATCGCCACCACGTCGGCCAGCATGTGGCCGCGCACGATCGAATCGATCGAGGACAGGTGGGCGAAGCCCGGTGCGCGCAGGTGCACGCGGAAGGGCTTGTTGGCGCCATCGGAGACCAGGTAGCAGCCGAATTCGCCCTTGGGCGCTTCCACGGCCGCATAGGTTTCACCCGCCGGTACGCAATAGCCTTCGCTGAACAGCTTGAAGTGGTGGATCAGCGCTTCCATGTCGTCCTTCATGTCCTCGCGCTTGGGCGGAGCGACCTTGAAGTTCTTGACCATGACCGGGCCGGGGTTGGCCTTCAGCCACGCCACGCACTGCTTGATGATGCGGTTGGATTCGCGCATTTCGGCGACGCGGACCAGGTAGCGGTCGTAGCAGTCGCCTTCCTTGCCCAGCGGGATGTCGAAATCGACAGCATCGTACTTGGCGTACGGGCGCTTCTTGCGCAGGTCCCAGGCCACGCCCGAGCCACGCAGCATCACGCCGGTCATGCCCCACTGGTGTGCCAGTTCCGGAGTGACCACGCCGATGCCGACGGTACGCTGCTTCCAGATGCGGTTGTCGGTCAGCAGGGTTTCGTATTCGTCGACGCGCTTGGGGAACTCGACGGTGAAGTTCTCCAGGAAGTCCAGCAGCGAGCCTTCGCGCGAAGCATTGAGCTGCTTCAGCGCCTTGCCCTTGTGCCAGCGCGATTCCTTGTACTTCGGCATGTGGTCCGGCAGGTCGCGGTAGACACCGCCCGGGCGGTAATACGCCGCGTGCATGCGCGCGCCGGAGAC
Source organism: Stenotrophomonas maltophilia D457 (assembly GCF_000284595.1). Lineage (GTDB taxonomy): Bacteria > Pseudomonadota > Gammaproteobacteria > Xanthomonadales > Xanthomonadaceae > Stenotrophomonas > Stenotrophomonas muris. Next base: position 3,296,076 of record NC_017671.1, read on the forward strand.
CGCTTCATAGCAGTCCATCAGCTCTTCGCGCTCACGGAAGGCATACAGCATCACGGCCATCGCACCCAGGTCGAGCGCGTTGGAGCCCAGCCACATCAGGTGGTTGAGGATGCGGGTGATCTCGTCGTACATGGTGCGGATGTACTGCGCACGCTCCGGCGCCTCGATGCCCATCAGGGTCTCGATCGCGCGCACGTAGGCGTGCTCGTTGCACATCATCGACACGTAGTCGAGGCGATCCATGTAGCCGATCGACTGGTTGAACGGCTTGGACTCGGCCAGCTTCTCGGTGCCACGGTGCAGCAGACCCACGTGCGGGTCGGCACGCATGATGGTTTCGCCGTCCATTTCCAGGATCAGGCGCAGCACACCGTGAGCGGCCGGATGCTGCGGGCCGAAGTTCATGGTGTAGTTGCGGATTTCCTGCCGGCTTTCGGCGGCGTTGCTGGCGAACGCTTCGCCGGCCTGGTGTACGTGGCTCACTTCACTGCCTCCTGCGCGCGCTCACCGGCTGCGGTCTGCAGACGGGCGTCGTCACGGATCACGCGCGGCACGCCGACACGCGGCTCCACCGAGGTGACCGGTTCGTAGATCACGCGCTTCTTTTCTTCGTCGTAGCGGACTTCGACATTGCCGATCAGCGGGAAGTCCTTGCGGAACGGATGGCCGACGAAACCGTAGTCGGTCAGGATCCGGCGCAGGTCCGGGTGGCCTTCGAAGATCACGCCGTACAGGTCGAACGCTTCGCGCTCGAACCAGTTCAGGCCCGGCCACACGCTGGTCAGCGAGGACACCACCGGCAGCGCTTCGTCAGGGGCGAAGCAGCGCAGGTGCATCATCAGGTTGTGCTGGTACGAGCGCAGCTGGGCGACCACGGCGAAACGCTGGGTCGGCATGTGCTGCGGGCGGGCACCGTCGGCACCGTTTTCCTCGGTGGGGAACTCGCCCCACGCGAAGCGGCCCTGGGCCTTGCCTTCGACGCCACGGCTGAAGCCCTGCGAGGACACGTCGGCGGTGTCCCATTCGTCGGAGCCATAACCGAGGTAGTCGACGCCGCACAGATCCACGGCCTGCTCGAAACCAAACTCGTCACGCAGCGCCAGGGCGGTGGCGTGCCACTCGGCGGCAGGCACTTCCAGCGTCACTTCGCCGCGGGGTTCGACCACGATGACCTTCGCACCAGCGAAACGTGCGGAGAGTCGGTCGATGAAGGATGCTTGCTCTGCCATGGGGGCTTGGCGCGCTCTTGTCAGGTGAAGGGGTCAGCGGGCGATGGTCTGTGTACGCCAGATCTTCTTCTGCAGCTGCAGGATCCCGTACACCAGCGCCTCGGCGGTCGGCGGGCAGCCCGGGACGTAGACGTCCACCGGCACCACGCGATCACAGCCGCGCACGACAGAATAGGAGTAGTGGTAATAGCCACCACCGTTGGCACAGCTACCCATCGAGATGACCCACTTCGGGTCCGGCATCTGGTCGTAGACCTTGCGCAGCGCCGGGGCCATCTTGTTGACCAGGGTACCGGCCACGATCATCACGTCGGACTGACGCGGCGACGGGCGGAACACCACGCCGTAACGGTCAAGGTCCAGACGCGCGGCGCCGGCGTGCATCATCTCGACCGCGCAGCAGGCCAGGCCGAAGGTCATCGGCCACATCGAGCCGGTGCGCGCCCAGTTCAGCAGTGCGTCGACGCTGGTGGTGACGAAGCCCTTTTCCAGCAGCGGGTTGTCGCCTTCCGGCCGCAGGATGTCATCAACCCGGCCTTCCGGCGACGGGTTGTTCATGAGGCCATCGAGAGTCTGAATCACTCCCATTCCAGCGCTCCCTTCTTCCAGACGTAAATGAAACCGAGGAACAGCATGCCGACGAACAGGCCCATGGTGATGAGCGAACGGGCGCCCAGCTCCATGAAGACCTGGGTCCACGGCACGATGAAGATGATTTCCAGGTCGAAGACGATGAACTGGATCGCGATCAGGTAGTAGCGCACGTCGAACTTCATGCGCGCGTCTTCGAAGGCCTCGAAGCCGCACTCGTACGGCGACAGCTTTTCCAGATCGGGGCGGCGGGGACCGAGGAATCGACCAACCAGCATCAGCGTAATGCCGATACCGGTGGCAACGATCAGAAACAGCAGAGAAGGCAAATATTCGGCCAGCACAGCGATTCTCTCTTGCCTCTGCCGCCGCGCCTGCAGGCGCTTTGGCATGGGGGAGTGGACGGGAACCTGCCTGGCGCCTTGCGCGCCAGGCGAACCCGCTTTACTTACAAATGGTGCCCAAGAGGGGACTCGAACCCCTACGACTTGCGTCGCTACCACCTCAAGGTAGTGCGTCTACCAATTCCGCCACCTGGGCAAACGATCACATCAGACTATCTTCCCGATGCGCCGCGTATTGTAACCGGCTTCAGTGTTTCTGGGAGCCTTCCGAAGGCTTTTCTTCACCAGAAACCGAAGATTCCGCCTGAGCCGGCACATTCGCCGCCGGAACCGGGGCGGCCGGGACCGGATCGGCCTTCGGAACGGCCGGCAGTTCGCCCGCCGGAGCCGCCGGCGCGCTGGCCGCCGGGGCGGACATCAGGCCCAGGTCCTGGTCGGCCGCCGGACGGGTGCCGTGACCGGCATACCAGGCCATGAAAAGACTGATGCCGAAGAACACGACGGCCAGCCACTTGGTCGACTTGGACAGGAAGTTCGAGGCGCCACGCGCACCGAACACCGTGCCCGAGGCGCCGGCGCCAAAGCCCGAACCCGCCGCCGCACCCGAGCCACGCTGCATCAGGATCAGCGCGATCATGGCCACAGCGACCAGCACGTAGACGACATTGAGGATCAACATCAGCATTGGAAACCGCCCTCGGACAATACTTCTAGGATTAGTTCGCGGCCGCCGCCCGTGCGATGGCCAGGAAGTCCGCGGCCACCAGGGAGGCGCCGCCGACCAGCCCACCATCGACATCCGGCTGCGCGAACAGTTCCCCGGCATTGTCGGGCTTCACGCTACCGCCGTAAACAATGGGCAGTGAATCAGCAATTCTAGCATCGAAGCGCGCAACTTCGCCACGGATGAACGCGTGCACCTGCTGTGCCTGCTCCTTTGTAGCGGTACGGCCGGTACCGATGGCCCAGACCGGCTCGTAGGCGACCACGGCCTTGGCAAAGCCGGCCGCGCCGACCAGTTCCAGCACCGGCGCCAGCTGGCTGGCGATGACCGCTTCGGTCTGTCCGGCCTCGCGCTGCTCCAGGGTCTCGCCCACGCACAGCACCGGCACCAGGCCGGCATGCTGGGCGGCGGCGAACTTGCGCGCGACCAGCTCGCTGCTTTCATGGTGATACTGGCGGCGCTCGGAATGGCCGACCAGGCCATAGCGGGCCCCGACCTCGACCAGCATGGCCGCGCAGACCTCGCCGGTATAGGCGCCCTTCTCGTTGCTGCTCACGTCCTGCGCGCCGAAGGCCAGGCTGGTCTCGCCGAAGTCCTCGACCAGCTCGCCCAGGTACGGCAGCGGCGGCAGGATCACCACGTCCACCCCCTCCAGCGGCAGCCCGGCGGCCACCTGCCCCAGCAGTTCATTGGCGAATTGACGGCTGCCATGCAGCTTCCAGTTTCCGGCGACGATCTTGCGGCGCATGAGCGGGTGGCTCCTGTGTGAAGTCAGCCGGTCATGATACCCGTTGCGGCAAAAATCCGTTTCCTTGTAAGCGGTTACATGGATTTTCAGCCAACGGCGCAGCCCCTCGTGGCGGAGGGGGGGGCGGGGTTTGGTTGGTCGCGGAGAGCCCGGCTCGATCTGGGGCTTGGCCGGGCGGGTGGGACTGCGCAGGGGGCGCTGCAAGCACGTCCATGTAAGCTCGATCGCCGCTTGCTCGTGTGCGCTGTCCTGCGCACACGGCAAGACCGGGATTGGGCGTCCTGCCCAACCCGCCCGAGGCATGCCTCGGGCCCATGCGGCTCACGCCCCTGCGCAGCCCCACCCGCCCGGCCTCTGACACAGTCCGGCGGTTCCGCCCGCCACGGGAAGAAAAAAGAAGAGCAAGAGCAAAGACAAAAGCTGCATTCCGGGTTGATGCTGGCTGGACCAACCCCCTACCCCACTTCGATCCGAGAGATCTCATCCACGCATGGCGTGGATCTACCGTGTCGAGCAAGGTCGACACCCACCAACCGTCACCGGGAAACTGTCGGAGGCGGGGAGGTGTCGGATGGCGGGGTGTCCGCGGCGTGGATGCCGTGGCCAAGCCCCCAGGGATGGGTTTACGGCGTCCCCGCCATCCGACACCTCCCCGCCTCCCCACGGAACACCCCAGAGCCGCTTTGGCTTTGGACTTGCCGGCCAGCGGCCGGCACTACCGCGGGTGCAGGGTGCAACCCTGCAAAGAAAAAGGCCGCCTTTCGGCGGCCTCACTTTTCTTTACTTCAGCTTGATCTCGCGCAGGCGTTCCTCGAGGAAGCCGTGGGCGGTGATCGCCTCCGGATACCGGCTCGGGTTCTCCGGGGTGATGCACGAGGGCAGCACGTCGATCAGGTAGTCCGGGTTCGGGTGCAGGAAGAACGGCACCGAGTAGCGCGGCTGGCGCGCCAGGTCACCCGGGGGGTTGACCACGCGGTGGATGGTCGACGGATACACGTGGTTGGTCAGGCGCTGCAGCATGTCGCCGATGTTGACCACGATCGTGTCCGCATCTGACGTAAATGGCACCCACTCGCCGTCATGCGACTGCACTTCCAGGCCTGCGGCACTGGCGCCGACCAGCAGGGTGATGAAGTTGATGTCGCCATGGGCACCGGCACGCACGTTCGGGATGTCGTCAGTGGTGATCGGCGGGTAGTGGATCGGGCGCAGGATCGAGTTGCCGAAGTTGGTCTTGTCGGCGAAGAAGTCTTCCGGCAGGCCAATGTGCAGGGCCAACGCGGACAACACGCGCGACCCCAGGTTGTCCAGCGCCTGATACAGGCCGTAACCGCGCTCACGGAAACCTTCGACCTCGGCCGGCCACAGGTTCGGCGCCATCACGTCCCGGTACTTGGAATCGTCGGCGATCTCGCGGCCGATGTGCCAGAACTCCTTCAGGTCGAAATGCTTGGAGCCCTTGGCGGTTTCCACGCCGAACGGGGTGTAGCCGCGGGCGCCGCCGCTGCCGGCCACGTGGTACTTGCGCTTGACCTCTTCCGGCAGGGCGAAGAAAGCCTTGAAGGCATCGTAGGCCGCGTCGATGTCGGCCTGCGGGATGCCGTGGTTACGGATGCCCGCGAATCCCCATTGGCGGTAGGCCGCGCCCAGCTCGGCCACGAAGGCCTCGCGGTCGCTGTCGAAACGGGTGATGTCGAGGGTGGGGATCTGGCTCACAGCGGTTCCTGGCTTGTCGTTGGGTCTGAGGGGGCCAACGCATTCATGGCCCGCCTGAACATTGTGACAGATCGCCCGGGGGACGCCACTCGATACACGGAAACAAACCGATACAATGCGCGACCCGCGCGCGGAGCAACGCTTCCGTCACGTTGGCCCCGCCCCTCCCCTGCACCCCCTGAACCTGCCCCACCATGCCCGCAGCTGCCCCTGCCGCCCCTGCCATTGAAGGTTCCGCCCGGCGCTGGCGGCGGCTGGCCTGGTGGTCGCTGTTCATCGTCGGCAATGCGGTACTGGCCGCGGCGATTGCGCTGGGCAATGTACCGCTGCGTGACAATCCGGGCGGCGGCGCCGGCCTGGCCTATCTGGCGGTCGCCCTGCCCGGCCACCTGCTCGCGTTCGGTGCGCTGGCCGGCCTGCTGCCGCTGCTGCTGGGCCTGTGGCCACGCAGCGCGCGTACGCTGAGCATCAGCGCGGCCGTGCTGCAGGGCCTGTGGCTGTGCCTGCTGCTGGTCGACGCCAAGGTCTTCACCCTGTACCGCTTCCACCTCAATGCCATGGTCGTGAACATGGTGTTCGGCGGCGCCCTGCAGGACCAGGTTGCCCTGTCCTGGAAGACCTGGCTGCAGGTCGGCCTGCTGGTTGCCGCGGTCTTCACCGCCGAGGGCCTGCTGGCCTGGGCGTGCTGGAAACTGCTGCCGGCCGCGCCGCGCCGTCGACGGGTGCTGCAGGCCTGGGCGGTGGTCGCGCTGCTGATGGCCGGCGGCCAGGTCGCCACGGCCTACTACGACGCCCGCGGCGACCGTGATGTGATCGCGCAGTGGAACTACCTGCCGTGGGCGCAGCCGATCACGGCCAAGAGCTTCATGCGGCGCCTGGGCGTGGTCAGCCAACAGCACGCCGGCCTGCCCGACCCGCGCCATGCGCAGCTGCTGTACCCGCTGCATCCGCTGCGCTGCCAGAGCCCACATCGTCCCAACGTACTGATGGTGGTACTGGAGTCGCTGCGCCACGATGTGCTGACACCGCAGCTGATGCCCAACACGTCGACGCTGGCGCAGGATGCGCGCGTCTTCGACCACCATTTCAGCACCGGCAATGCCACCCGCTACGGCCTGTTCGGGCTGCTCTACGGCCTGCCCGGCGGCTATTGGCCGAGCATGCTTGACGAGCAGCGTGGCTCGCAGCTGTTCCAGGTGCTGGGCCAGCAGGGCTACGACCTGCACCTGTACGGCAGTGCGCCGTTGTACAGCCCGGAGTTCGATCGCACGGTGTTCGCCGATGTCCGCGACCAGCTGCACCAGGGGCCGGCAGCGCTGAAGTCAGACGGCCGCGACCGCGCGATCATCAGTGCGCTGCAGCAGGACATCCGCGCCAGCCAGGCCGCGCAGCGCCCGTGGTTCGGCTTCGTGTTCCTCGACTCCACCCATGCGCCCTACCACATGCCCGAGGGCTATCCGGCGGTGGCCACACCGATGGCCGCCGATATCGATTTCCTCAAGTTCGGCCCGGAGCATGACCCGACGCCGGAACTCAACCGCTACCGCACCGCCGTGCACTATGCCGACAGCCTGATCGGCTCGCTGCTGGACGACCTGCGCGCACAGGGCCTGGCCGAGGACACCATCGTGCTGGTCACCGGTGACCATGCCGAAGAGTTCAACGACCTCAAGCTGAACTACTGGGGCCACAACGGCAACTTCTCCGACTATCAGCTGCAGGTCCCGTTCGTGCTGCATTGGCCGGGCAAGGCCGCTGGCCACGACGCACGCACCAGCTCGCACGAAGACTGGGTGCCGACACTGATGCGCCACGCACTGGGTTGCGAGAACGCACTGGCCGATTACAGCACCGGCCAGGACCTGCTGGCCGAGCCGCAGGGCACGCGTGCGCTGGTGGTCGAAAGCTGGTCGCAGCGCGCGGTGCGCCATGGCGATGCCATCTATGTGTTCGACAAGTTCGGCAACGCCACCGCCCTGGACCTGCGCTACCGGCCGCTGCCACAGCAGGCGCCCGATGCGGCCGCCGTACGCACTGCATGGGAAGCGCTGACCCGCTTCCGCAACCGCTGACCCTCAAGGATCGATCCTGCATGAACCGTCCGCTGCGCATCCTGCACACTGAAGCCGCCAAGGGAATGGGCGGGCAGGAGATCTACATCTTCCGCCACATGCAGGTGATGCGCGCGCGTGGCCACGAGGTGGCGCTGCTGTGCCAGCCCGAAGCGCGACTGGCCCAGCTGGCACGCGATGATGGTTTCACCGTGCATACCCTGCGCATGGGTGGCCTGCTGCGCCTGCTGCGCGGCATCTGGTCGGTCTCGCGCCTGGTGCGCCGCGAACGCTATGACGTGGTCAACACCACCAGCCGCCGTGACGCACTGATCGCCGCCGCCGGTGCACGCCTGGGCGGCACGCCGCTGGTGGTGCGCTCGCGCCACCTGATGAGCCCGGTCAACTCGCTGCTGACCTATACCGGCCTGCCGCACCGGGTGCTGACCGTCAGCAGCTTCGTCAAGCAGTTGCTGGCCGCGCGCGGCATTCCGGCCGAACACATCGGTATCGTGCCGCCCATCGCGGTCCCGCCGCGCTGGAGCGAAATCCGCAAGGACGACCCCTGGCAATGCCTGCAGGAGGTACGCGCGGACGTGCGCGCCGAACTCGGCTTCGGCGAACAGGACATCGTGGTCGGTTGCGTGGCGGTGCTGCGCGAACCCAAGGGTCATGCCGACCTGCTGCAGGCGATGGTGCCGCTGTGCAAGACGCACCCGAACCTGCACCTGGTGGTGGTCGGCGATGGCCAGCCGGTCATGGACCGGCTGCAGGCGCTGCGCGACGAGCACGGGCTGCAGCAGCAGGTCCATCTGCTCGGCTATCGCGATGGCGCATGCCGGCTGATGGCTGGCTTCGACATCTTCGCGCTGGCATCGCACAAGGAAGCGGCCGGTACCGTCTTCCTGGAGGCCGCCTATGTCGGGGTGCCGATCGTGGCCACGCGGGTGGGTGGCGTGCCGGAGATGGTGGTGGATGGCAGCAATGCGATCCTCACCCGGCTGGGCGACAATGCAGCCCTGACAGGCGCCCTGCGCCTGCTGGTGGACGATCCGGAACGGCGGCGGCAGATGGGCCGCGCCGGGTGGGACTGGATGCGCAGCGCGCACCGGTTCACTCCCGACGGCCACGGTGAGACCACCGAACACTATTACCACCAGTGGCTGAAGGAGCTGGGACATGGCTGATGCCCGAACCGTACCGGTGCTGATGCACCACCACGTCAGTCCGTCGCCGGGCATGATCACCGTGTCACCGGAGAATTTCGAAAGCCAGATCGCGTGGCTGGCCGGCAACGGCTGGACGTCGCTGACACTGGACCAGTACGCCGGCTTCCTGGCCGGCAAGCCGGTGCCGCGCAAGTCGATCGTGATCACCTTCGACGATGGCTACCTGGACAACTGGGTGTATGCGCACCCGATCCTGCAGAAGTACGGCATGCACGCGGTGGTGTTCGTGGTCACCGGCTGGATGGGCGAAGGCCCGGAGCGGCCCCACGCCGGGCTTGCCGGGGCAACGTTGCCTGCCACGCCGGACCATCGCGGCTGCGAAGCGGCGATCTACGAGCAGAACCGCAGCGACGACGTGATGATGCGCTGGAGCGAAGCGCGCGCGGCCATCGCCGCCGGCACCTTCGAAGTGCATTGCCACACCCATACCCACACCCGCTGGCTGCGCCGCGACGACCTGGACCGCGCACAGCGCCGTGCCGGCCTGAGCCACGACCTGGCAGTCTCGCGCAACGTCCTGCAGGACAAGCTTGGCGAGGTGTCCGATACGCTGTGCTGGCCCTACGGCGATTTCGACCAGGACCACATCGAGGTGGCGCGCGAGCACGGCTTCCGCTACCTGCATACCACCCACCCGTTCGGACGCAATGTGGTGGGCGGCGACCCGGAGCGCATCTATCGTTTCGCGATCCGCAACCGCCCGGCCAGCTGGCTGCGAAAACGCATCGCACAGAGCTACAACCCGCTGATCGCACCGCTGTTCAATGGCTTCAAGGCACGCCAGAAGAAGATGGTGCCGGGGCCGTAGGCAACCCACCGCCCTGCCCCTTCAACGAAAACGCCCCGGCATTCCGGGGCGTTTTCGTAGGGCGGATGTGCAGCGGCCTCAGGCGGCGGCTTCACGTACCGCCGCGGACAGTCGATCCAGCGTGTCCTGCATCAGCGTCGCATCATCGGCCTCGACCGTGACCCGCACCACCGGCTCGGTACCGGACGGGCGCAGGAACGCACGGCCACGACCGGCCACCGACTGCTGCGCGACAGCCAGCGCGGCCTGCACGCTGCCGGCCTGCACCGTGGCCTTGGCCGAGACATTGCCCAGCCGCACGTTGACCGTCTTCTGCGGCACCCGCACCAGTCCTTCCAGCGCCTGGCGCAGGGTCTGCCCGCTGTTGCGCAATGCCACCAGCACCTGCAGCGCGCTGACGATGCCGTCGCCGGTGGTGGCCCGATCCAGGCACAGCAGGTGGCCGGAGGCTTCACCGCCGAGCACGCCGCCGCCTTCCATCAGCGCCTGGTGCACGTAGCGATCGCCGACATTGCTGCGCACGAACGGAATCTGCAGGTCGGCAAATGCCTTCTCGACGCCGTAGTTGCTCATCAGCGTGCCGACCACCGGGCCGCGCAGGCGGCCTTCGGCTTTCCATGCACGGGCCAGGATATACAGCAGGTCATCGCCGTCGACCGGGTTGCCCTGGTCGTCGGCCATCAGCACGCGGTCGCCATCCCCATCGAAGGCGATGCCGAGATCGGCGCGGGTTTCGCGGACCTTGGCCGCCAGGTTGTCGATGTGGGTGGAACCCACGCCGGCGTTGATGTTGACGCCGTTGGGCTCGGCACCAATGCCGATCACCTCGGCGCCCAGTTCACGGAACAGCAGCGGCGCGATCTGGTAGGTGGCGCCGTGCGCGCAGTCCAGCACCAGGCGCACGCCACGCAGGTCGAACGCGCGCGGCACGCTGGCCTTGCAGAACTCGATGTAGCGGCCGACCGCTTCGCGCGCACGCGACGCCTTGCCCAGCTTTTCCGATTCGGCGGTGGTGAACGGGATGTCCAGCGCCGCTTCCAGGGCCAGCTCGGTCGCATCGTCGAGCTTCTCGCCCTGGGCGGAGAAGAACTTGATGCCGTTGTCGTAGTGCGGGTTGTGCGAGGCGCTGATGACGATGCCAGCGTCCACGCCAAGCGTACGGGTCAGGAACGCCACCGCCGGGGTCGGCATCGGCCCCAGCAGCTGCACGTCCGCACCGGCGGCGACCAGGCCGGCTTCCAGTGCCGCTTCGAACATGTAACCGGAGATGCGGGTGTCCTTGCCGATCACCACGATCGGCCGGCGCCCATCCTGGCCGCGCTGGTCGACCAGGACACGGCCCAGGGCGTTGCCCAGGCGCAGCACGAAGTCGGCCGAGATCACGCCCTGGCCGACCCGTCCACGGATGCCATCAGTACCGAAGTACTTGCGGCCTCCCATCAAGCCACCTCCGGCGCCGGCTGACGGCCCAGCATTGCCAGCAGATCGGACAGGCGGTCGCGCATTTCGCGACGGTCGCAGATCTGGTCGATGGCGCCGTGCTCCAGCAGGAATTCCGAGCGCTGGAAGCCTTCCGGCAGCTTCTCGCGCACGGTCTGCTCGATCACGCGCGGGCCGGCGAAGCCGATCAGCGCCTGCGGCTCGGCGATGTTGATGTCACCCAGCATCGCGAAGGAGGCCGACACGCCGCCGGTGGTCGGATGGGTCAGCACCGAGATGTACGGCAGGCCGGCTTCACGCAGCTTGCCCAGCGCGGCCGAGGTCTTGGCCATCTGCATCAGCGAGAACAGGCCTTCCTGCATGCGGGCGCCACCGCTCTGCGAGAAGCACACGTAGGGCGCACCGATCTCGACCGCGGTTTCCGCGGCCAGTGCGAAACGCTCTCCGACCACCGAGCCCATCGAGCCGCCCATGAAGGCGAAGTCGAACGACGATGCCACCAGCGCACGGCCCTTGAGCAGGCCGCGCATGGCGATCAGCGCGTCGTACTCGCCGGTGTTCTTCTGCGCGATCTTGATGCGCTCGCTGTACTTCTTCTGGTCCTTGAACTTGAGCAGGTCGGTCGGCCCCAGGCGCGCACCGATCTCGGTGGTGCTGTCGGCATCGAACAGGGCAGCCAGGCGCGCACGCGCACGGATCGCCATGTGATGGCCGCACTTCGGGCAGACTTCCAGGTTCTCTTCCAGTTCCGGACGGTACAACGCGCTGCCGCAGTTGCTGCACTTTTCCCACAGGCCCTCGGGGACACTGCGCTTCTTGCTGGGGGTGTTGTCGGTGCGGATGCCGGACGGCATCAACTTGCTGAGCCAACTCATGCGGGAGGACACTTCCGTTCAGGGCGGCCCGGGGGCCGCAAAGGCGGACAGTCTAGCTCCGCTTTCCCCGCCCGTGCACCCCCTTGCCAGCCACGGGGCAGCCGGAAAAAACCATGCTGGGACGTACGTTTAGGTGCTGGGGCGGTGCCCGCCGCTGGCCGGCAGCCCTTGCGTGCAGACCGATGGGTAGTGCCGGCCGCTGGCCGGCAGCCCTTGCACGCGAGCCCTCAGGAGGATGCCGGCCAGCGGCCGGCACTACCGTTACGCGTCCAGCGCCTGCCGCAGCGGGGCGAGGAAGGCCCGGGCGTGCTGCGCGGCCTCTTCCGCCGAGCCCGCTTCGGCCAGCGCCGCCACCAGCGCGCTGCCCACCACCACGCCGTCGGCCTGGCGGGCCATGGCCGCGGCACTGGCGGCATCCTTGATGCCGAAGCCCGCCACCACCGGCACCGACGCACGCGCGCGCAACGCCTGCAGGCGGGCACTGGCGGCATCGCTGTCCAGGCGCTCGGACGCGCCGGTGACACCGGCAAAGCTGACGTAGTAGAGATAGCCACGGGCCAGCGCCAGCAGCTTGTCGGCTCGCGCCTCACTGGTGGTCGGCGACGCCAGCAGTACCAGCGCAAGGCCGGCTGCGTCGAACGCCTGCTGGGCGTCGCCCGCTTCTTCCGGCGGCAGGTCGACCAGCAGCACGCCGTCCACGCCGGCGTCGACGGCGGCCTTGGCGAAGGCCGCGTAACCGTGGATCTCCACCGGGTTCAGGTAGCCCATCAGCACCACGGGGGTCTGCGCATCGCGCTCGCGGAACTGCGCCACGGCCTGCAGGACGTAGCGGCTGCCGGCGCCGCGCGCCAGCGCGCGCTCGGAGCTGCGCTGGATGGTCGGGCCATCGGCCATCGGGTCGGAGAACGGCACGCCCAGTTCAATCACGTCGGCGCCGGCGTCGACCAGTGCGTGCATGACCGGCACGGTGGCCTCCAGCGAGGGATCACCGGCCGTGACGAAGGGGATCAGCGCCTTGCGCTGCTGTTCGCGCAGACGCTGGAAACAGGCATCGAGTCGGGATACGGACATTTCAGGCACATCCTTCAATCAGTTCAATCGCATCGCTGGTTCCCCAGTACATCTGGGTGACCCGCCCTTCAAACAGTTCCACGCGGATACCCAGGTCCGAACCCGGGTCCTGCCAGGTGAGGTACTCGCCCTGGTCACCGTCGTAGGCATGCGGGCTGGATACCGGCGGCTTCGGGAACTGGGCCATGGCCTGGGCGCGGGTCATGCCGACACGCAGTCCGAACGGACCGGGCTGCTGGGTCGGCGCCCCGCTGTCCGGATCCAGGCCGAGATCGAAACGGACGACGCGATCTTCATCGGTCATCATCGACACGCCGGGCGGCAGCCCCTTGCCGTCGTAGTACTCGCAACTGCCGCCGATGGCTTCGACCGCCCCTTGCGCGGTCCACGGCCCGAGTGCCTTCAGATCGCTCATGTGCTGGCCGATCAGCACCTCGCCGGCATGGTCCAGCGCCACCGAGACCACCGCAGGCGCGCCATCGCTGTCCATATCTTCCGTGGACGGCGGATCGACGATCGGCGCACGTGCCATCGGGTCGAGGTCATCATTCGCGGCCGCCTGCTGTGCCGGCTGCGTGGTGGCCTTGGCGGCCGGTGCCAGCAGCGGCGGCTCCGGCGGCTGGCACGCGGCCAACCCCAGCGCCAGCAGCAGCACGCCACTGTTGCGCAGCAGCGCGCTCACAGCACCAGCCCTTCGCGCGCGGCGATGGTATGCACATCCTTGTCGCCACGGCCGGACAGATTGCACAGCACGATCTGGTCACGCGGACGCTCACGCGCCAGCTTGATCGCCTGCGCCAGCGCATGGCTGGACTCCAGCGCCGGCAGGATGCCCTCGGTATGCGCCAGCAGGTGGAAGGCCTGCAGTGCTTCTTCATCGGTGATGCCGAGGTAGCGCGCGCGGCCGGTATCGGCCAGGAATGCGTGTTCGGGGCCGACGCCCGGATAGTCCAGGCCGGCCGACACCGAATGGGTCTCGATGATCTGGCCGTCGTCGTCGCACAGTACATAGGTGCGGTTGCCATGCAGCACGCCCGGGCGACCGGCGGCGATCGATGCAGCATGGCGACCGGTGCTGATGCCATCACCTGCGGCCTCGGCGCCGACGATCTCGACCTGGCGGTCGTTGAGGAAGGCATGGAACAGGCCGATGGCATTGCTGCCGCCGCCGACGCAGGCAGTGATCGCATCGGGCAGGCGGCCGTACTCGGCCAGCATCTGCTCGCGTGCCTCGCGGCCGACGATGGCGTTGAAGTCGCGCACCATGCGCGGGTAGGGATCCGGACCGGCGACCGTACCGATGATGTAGAAGGTGTCCTGCACATTGGTCACCCAGTCGCGCATCGCTTCGTTGAGCGCGTCCTTCAAGGTGGCCGAACCGGAGGTGACCGGCACCACCGTCGCGCCGAGCAGCTTCATGCGGTAGACGTTGATCTTCTGCCGCTCGATGTCGGTGGCGCCCATGTACACCACGCATTCCAGGCCCAGCCGCGCGGCAACCGTGGCGCTGGCCACGCCGTGCTGGCCGGCACCGGTCTCGGCGATGATGCGCTTCTTGCCCATCCGCGCCGCCAGCAGCGCCTGGCCGATGGTGTTGTTGATCTTGTGCGCGCCGGTGTGGTTCAGGTCTTCGCGCTTGAGCAGGATCTGCGCGCCGCCGACATGGTCGCTCAGCCGCTGGGCGTGGTAGATCGGGCTCGGCCGGCCCACGTAGTGGGCCAGGTCGCGGTCGTAGGCGGCCTGGAAGGCCGGATCCTGGCGGGCCTGGTCATAGGCCTGGGCGAGTTCCTGCAGCGGGCCGACCAGGGTTTCGGCAACGAAGCTGCCACCGTAGCGGCCGAAATGGCCCTGGGCATCCGGGAAGGCGTGGTAGTCGGCAATGGGGGAGGCAGACATGGAAGCGACCGCTGGTTCGAGACAGGTGGATACTCTAGCGCACGGGTCGTGACCGGAAAATGGATATTATCTGGCATATACCGTCAGGAAATCTCACATGAGCCGTTCGCTGTTGCCACCGCTCAATGCGCTGCGCGCGTTCGAGGCCACCGCCCGCCTGGGCGGGGTTGGCCGCGCCGCGCAGGACCTGCACGTGACCCACGGCGCGGTCAGCCGCCAGCTGAAGCTGCTGGAAGACCACCTCGGCCTGGCGCTGTTCCAGCGGGCCGGTCGCGGCCTGCGCCTGACCGCTGCGGGCACGCGCCTGCAGGCAGCGTGCAGCGAGGCCTTCAGCGGCATCGAAGACTGCGTGCGCGAACTGCGCCGGCCGACCGCGGCCCCGGCGCTGGTGCTGGGCTGCAGCGGCAGCGTGCTGGCGCGCTGGATGATTCCGCGCCTGCCCGCACTGCAGGCCGCCCTGCCCGGCGTGCGCCTGCAGTGGTCGGCGCTGGATGGCAGCTTCACCGAGGCGCAGGCCGCACTGGACGCGGTGCTGCTGCTGGCGCAGGGGCCGTGGCCCCGGGGCTGGCAGGTGCGTGAGCTGGCGCCGGAACGGGTCGGCGTGGTGGTGGCCCCCTCGCATCCGGCCGCGCAGCGCCTGCGGCACGTGCCGCCCTCGGCGCTGCTGCAGGAGACGCTGCTGCACACCAGCTCACGGCCGCAGGCATGGCCGGCGTGGGCGCAAGCGCACGGTCTGGACACCTCGAAGCTGCAGCTGGGTACTGCCTTCGAACACCTGTACTACCTGCTGGAGGCAGCGGTGGCCGGGCTGGGCCCGGCGATCGCACCCGAGCCACTGGTGGCCGAGGACCTGGCCGCCGGGCGACTGGTCGCGCCGTGGGGATTTGCCGCCACCGGTGGCTTCTGGGTGCTGGCGCGACCGGATGGACCGGCAGATGGGCGCGTGGATGCGCTGGCCGACTGGCTGGGCCAGCAACTGCGCTGACAACAAAAAGGGGACGGAGGGAATTAAGTCGCAAGTGGCACAAACGACTTAATCCCCTCCGTCCCCTTTTTTTCAGCTGGCAGTCGGGGTGGCCAGTCGCTGCTGCAGGTCTTCGCGCAGGCGCGACAGCTCGACTTCGGCCTGCTGCCGCTGCTGCATTCCTTCGCGATGGATGCTGCGCACTTCCTCGACCGTGGCGATCAACTGGTCGTGCACGTGGCGCAGCGTGGCCACGTCGATCACGCCGCGCTGGTTGCTGCGCGCGGTATCCACCGAGGCCTGGCGCAGCAGGTCGGCGTTGCGGCGCATCAGCTCGTTGGTGGCATCGTCGATGGCGGTGGACAGCTCGACCGCGGCCTTCTGCTCACCCAGCGAAAGCTGGATGGCGAACTGGCGCTTCCACGACGGGATGGTGATCTCGCGCACCGTGTTGAACTTCTCGATCAGCTGCAGCGCGTTGGCCTGGATCAGGCGGATCATCGGCAGCGACTGGTCGGCCGCATGCTGCATCAGCTGCAGGTCGGACACGCGCTTTTCGAGCAGGCGGATCGCGTTGTCGACTTCGCTCTGGCGGATGCGCTGCTGCGGATCCTCACTGCCCTGCCCGGCCTGCTGCTCGGCCTGCAGTTCGGCCAGGCGCTGCTTGCCGGCCGCAGCATACAGGCCCAGCGCATGGCGTTCTTCGCGGACGATGTCATGCATGCGGTCGAACTCGCCCACGCGCTTGCCCATCAACGCCTGCTGCACACCGACATCACCCAGCAGCTGCTCGATCTGCGCATTGGTGTCGCTGAACTTCTGCACCAGCTCGCCCTTGGATACGCGCAGGCGGTCGATCAGGCCACCGATCACCGGCACCTTCGACCGCTGCGCGAAGCCGTCCAGCTTCAGGCTGCGTGCGATGCGCACCACTTCGCCCAGTTTCTCGCCGCTGGCATCGAGGTCACGATTGCGCACCTGGTCCAGCAACTGGCTGGAAAACGCTGCGGTGCGCGTGGCCGCTTCGCGACCGAAGACCTGCAGGTTGCCCGGGCGCAGGTCATCCAGCTCCAGACGGATCTCGGCGATGCGCGGCAGATCCTCGCGGACCAGGCCAAGCGCCTGCAATGCGCCTTCATCGAGCGGAACGGCGGTAGTCGTGCCGGGCACGAGGGCACCGGGGGTCTGGCTGTCCTGGGTCATCGGGCAGTCTCCTTGCAGTTGGGTAAGCGGCAGCGGCGGCCGGCTCAAGGCAGTCTAGCCTGAGCCGCCGCGACCTCGTCATCGATCTGTGCGTGCAGCGTGGCGGCCTTCGCCGCCAATGTGGCGCCGGCCGCGGCCTGGCCTGCCGCGGCGGCCTGCCGCCAGGCTGGCAACAGGACGTCATGGATGCGCGCGAAGCGTTGCAGCAGCACGTTGTCCTGGTCCTGCAGGAGCTGCCACTGGCCGGCCTCGAGACGGCGCAGCGTGGCCAGCCGGCGCAGGTGATCGAGCCGTTGCGACAGCGCGGCCTGGCCGGCGGTATCCAGCGACGCCAGCCGCACCGCTGCCAGCTCGACCCAGGCGTCCAGCGCTGCGGCCGCCGCTGAATGTCCGGCGATGGCCATGGCCCGCAGCTGCAGCTGCTGCTGCAGCTGCTGGGCCTGCTCGCGCGCCTGCAGGGCCAGCACGCCCAGCTGCGACTGCAGCGCACGTCCTTCCGCCTCGCGATCGACATCGCGCCCCAGCAGGCGGCCCCACCAGCCCGCCTGCTGCCGGATCTGCGCCGGGTTATCGGCCTGCAGGGCCAGCGCGATGCGTGCCAGTGCGGCCACCAGCCCTGCGCCCGCGCCCGGCGGCAACGGTGTTTCGCGCCGCGCCAGCGCCTGCAGCAACGGCGCACCATAGTCGGCCAGCGCGGCGACATCGGCCGTGTCCGGCAAGCTCGGTGGCGGCAGTGGCGCCTGCATGGTCACGGCAGCGGCGGCGGCTTCGGTGTCGTCGCTGGAATCTCCTCACCGTCGTCCGGCGGCAACGACTCGCCGTAGAAGTGACGCATCAGCGCCTCATCCAGCGCGCGCTCCTCCGGCGTCGTGGCACGGCGCACACGCGCACGCTGCGCCACCGCACTGTTCGGCACCCCACGCTCGACCTGCTGCCGCGCCCAGCCGGCGAACGCGGCCAGGGTCTGCGACACCTGTGCCTGCTGCGCCTGCGATGCCGCCAACAGTTCCACCAACGGTGCCAGGCCAGCCTGCAGGTCGTCGGCCAGGACCGTCGTCGGCACACTGGCGGCTGCCGCGACCGGCACCGGCGCGGCGGGCGGACGTGTTTCAGAAAGACGATGCAGGGCCTCCAGCAACGCCGGCCACGGTGCCGGGTCGGCAACGGCAATCGCTTCCGGCGCCGGCGGTGGAAGCTGCAGGGCGGTGGCGATGTCGGCCAGCTGCGCGACCACGCGCCCGCCGACATCGCTGTCGTCGGCCCCCATGGCCTTGTTGCGCAGGAAGTCGCGCTTGATCTGCGTCCAGCGTTGCGCCTGCGTGTCGTCCAGCACGCCGCGCAGCTCGGCCAGCTTCAACAGGTTTTCTTCGGCGCCGGTGGTCAGCAGCTGTGCCTCGCCCAGGTAGTGGTCGGAGATCAACTGCTCCAGCTCATCCTCGTTCATCACCGGCGAGATCTTCTCGGCGAGCTTGTTCATGTTGCGGTAGCTACCCTGCAGCCGGAACGGCGGCTCGGTGCGGTAGCGATCGTCCTGCGCGGCACTGGCGATGTACTGCTGGTTGACGCGGTAGACCACGTCGCGCACGCGCAGCATGCGCTGCAGGGTGGCGGTGATTTCGTTGATCTCCGCGCTGCTGTAGGCGTGGCTGAGGCCGTTGGTCGAGACCTCCTTGCCCATCGCCCGGTCGACCAGCGTGTACAGGTCAGCCATGTCGCGCGTAGCCAGCGGCGCCAGCACCGGGTTGGAAGTCAGGCTGTTCTCGATGTAGCTGAGGGTAAAGGCCGCCTCCATGCCACCGAGCACATCACCCAGGTTGTAGATGTCGGCACGGTTGGCCAGCATGTCCGGAATCTTGAACACCTCGCCAGACTCGGTGTACGGATTGCCGGCCATCACCACGCAGAATTTCTTGCCGCGCATGTCGTAGGTGCGGGTGCGACCGCGCCACACACCCTCGATACGGCGGGTGCCATCGCACAGCGAGATGAACTTCTGCAGGAACTCCGGATGGGTGTGCTGGATGTCGTCCACATACAGCATGGTGTTGTTGCCCATTTCCAGCGCCAGGTTGAGCTTCTCCAGCTCCTGCCGCGAGGTCGCGTCCGGTGCCTGGGCCGGGTCCAGCGACCGCACCTCGTGACCCAGCGCCGGGCCGTTGATCTTCATGAAGACCAGGCCCAGGCGGTGCGCCACGTATTCCATCAGCGTGGTCTTGCCGTAGCCGGGCGGCGAAATCATCATCAGCAGGCCCATCAGGTCGCTGCGCTTGTTCTCGCCGACCGTGCCCATCTGCTTGGCCAGGTTGTCACCGATCACGCCCAGGTAGACATCATTGATCAGCTTGTTGCGTACGAACGAGGACAGCGGCCGCGCCTTGAACTCGGAAAGCCGCAGGGTCTCGCGCTCGCGGCCGATGATGCCCTGGCGCAGCGCCTGGTAGGCATGGAACGCTGGCACGAAATGACGCAGGTGCTGCTTCAGGCGCGCCAGGAAATCATCCAGCGATACCACCAGCGTGCCGTTGCTGATGCGGGCGTGTTCACCCAGCAGGCCACTGACCTCCGCCTGCAGCGCGGCGTCGCTGGCACGGGTACGCAGCTGGCGCTGCACCAGCAGCAGTGCTGCAGCCTCGTCGACGTAGCCGGCATGCGGGGCATGCGCCGGCATCCGCGCCAGCGCCCGCAGCCACTGACCGGCCAGCGCCCAGCGCGTGGCCAGCGGATCCTGGCTGCGCTGCAGGGCGCGTTCGACCGCCTCGCGTTGCCCGGCCTGTTCCAGCTGCCGAGCCAGTGCCTCCAGCAGCGCTACGGCATGGCGGCTGCTGCTGAACACCGGTTCGCCGGCCGTTAGTTCCTCGCCCAGATAAGCGGCCGCGGCCTCTGCGGCATCGGCATCGAACGGCAACGCGTGGGATTGCGCATACGCCAGCAGTGCCTCGGCCATTTCCGCACGCAACGCCAGGCGCCCTTCATCGGACCCCAGCAGGCGTGCCAGCGCTTCAGCACCCATCTGGCGGGCCGGCCATTGCGCCACCGCTTCGCGCCGCTGCTCGGCAGCCCAGAACAGCACCGCCAGCGCACGCACCCGCGGTGCATGCCGCAGGCTGCCGGCCGCCTGCTGCAAGGGCAGCAACGCACGCAGGATCAGCGCGGCATCATGGTCATGGATGCCCCGCTCGTAGCCTTCGCGGTAGCGCGGTGCGGCAAACGCACGCACGCGCTGGTCCAGTGCTTCGGGCGTGGCGACGTCGTGCTGCAGCGTGGCCAGGTCAAGCCCGTCGCTCCCCTCCTGCGCGGCCATCAACAGGCTGCCGGCAAGATACTCGCCGCGATACAGTGCAGGTGATTCGGAGTCCAGGGTGACCGGCCAGAACGGCTTCAGCGCATCCAGCTCCGGATCGTGCAGGGTCTCCAGGAAGTCGGTGCCGGTCAGATGGATCGCCAGCGTGTCACCACGCGGCAGCAGGGTCAGGTCCAGCGCCTGGGTGTTGACGCTGAAGCGATGGCGCGGCCCCAGCCGCACCACGTTGCCGCCCGCCTCGTACAGATCACTGCGGTCACGCAGCTGGCGCACCGCCTGGTCACGCACGCCCTTCAGGCGCGCTTCGATGTCGTCGGCCTTGACGTTGTCATGCAACGCGCGCAGGCGTTCGGCCAGCTCACGCAGCTTGAGGATCAGCGGATCGCCGGCAAAGAACGCATTGAGCTCATCGGCGGTGGCGAAGCGCTCGGTGCGCTTGGCCAGGCCATCGAGGATGCGGCTGGCCGCATCCAGCACCGAACGTGCCTTGCGCTGGCGGTCATCCAGCAGCGCCTGCTTGTGCGTTTCGAAGGCTTCAACCAGCTCTTCGCGCTTGCTCAGGATGTCGCCGAGGAACTGCTCGTGTTCGCCGAACTGGCTCTCCAGCTCCTCCAGCTGCACCAGCAGGCGCGACAGCTGCTCGTCGGCACGCTCCGGGTCCGTGGCCAGCGCCAGCGCGCTGGTGATCGACTGCGAGAACAGCGCGAACTGCGCGGCGAACTGCGCCACGGCCTCGGCTGAGCCGAGCGACCTGCGGCGCTGATCGGCACGCGCGCGGGCCTGGTTGAGGCGGCCGTACAGCACCGAAATGGACTCGACCACGCGGGTGCGGGCGGTGGCATCGTCCACCTTCAGGCCGGCCATCAGTTCAGACAGCATATCCAGATCGGCCGCCATCCCGCGCAGCCCCTCCAGCTGCTCATCCAGCTGGCGGGCACTCTGCGCCTGCTGCGCAGCTTCATCCAGCGCCTGCAGGCGCGTGGTCAGCGGCACCAGCGCGGCATCGCCGGCGAGGAAGTCACCCGTGGCGGCGCCGACACGATCCTGCGCCTCCACCAGCTCGGCCGTCATCGTCTCGATGCGCGCGGTGTCGATGTAGCGCAGCTCGCGGATGGTCAGCAGCCGTCCACGCAATGCGGTGATCGCATTGAGGGCCTCGACGAAGGCCTGCACCTCGTTCCAGTTCTGCGGCTGCAGCCGGCCCAGCAGCGCCTTGTGCGCGGCCTCTGCCTCGACCATCGCCTGCGCCGACTGCTGGCGGATCGACTGCACCTTCTCGTACTCGTCCAGCACCGATTCGCCGGTGGCGCTGATCTGCCGCAGCAGCGCCTCGGCGCCATCGCAGGCCGCGTCGCCCAGCCAGTGGTGGGCATCGAACAGGCGCCGGGTGTCGGCCACCAGGCGCTGGTAGCGCTGCACCGACACGTCCTGGCCATCGATCTCGCGCGCCAGGTTGAACAGGTTGGAGATGCCCCGCACCAGTTCGGCGTTGCCGATGCGTCCCATGAAGGTGTTGCCGGGTGGCCGGCTTGCAGCAAACTCGTCACTGCTGAACGGGGTCTGCCAGACCTGCATCGGATGGATGCGGGTCGGTTCGCTGCCTTCGGCATGGAACAGCACCATGCGCCCGTCCTGCATCAAGGCGTAGCCATGGCCGAACACCGGGTTCTGCAGCACGCGCTGGATGGTGTTGTAGACGAACAGCGCCGAGCGCCCGCCTTCGCGTTCGTAGAAGATGTACAGCACGTCCTCGCCGTTGGGCGAACGGATGCTGCGCTTGAACTGCATGCCGGCCATCGAGGCGTCGAACGCCTTGTGCTCGCCGCCCTGCAGGTAATAGCCACCCGGGAAGATCACGCCGTGGTCTTCGGGCAGCTGCACGCAGGCCTGCACGATCGCATCGTTGCGCACGATGCCGCCGGTCAGCGTGTTGTAGATCAGCCCGCGCCACTCCGTCTCGCGGTACGGCAGCACCTTCAGCAGCACCAGCGAGCCGACCCGGGCGAATTCGAACTGGGCGTCGTCCAGCGACTGCGTGCTGTCCTCCACCGGTTCGCTGTAGATGCCCTGCCCGGTCTCGGTGTTGTTCTCGACCTTGATCGTGAGGTCGCCGCCGGTGGTCTCCACGAACAGGGTATCGAGGATGTTCAGGTGCGAATGGCGGCCATTGACCGCCAGGTCGCGGGTCGCCCGGGTCCATTCGAAGTCGAACGGCGGCGGCAGTGCGATATCGCGCTCACCGCGCGCATCCAGATAGGTCAGTTCCCCATCGCGCGACAGCGCCCAGCGGAACACGCGCACGTCGCTGCTGCGCTCACCGATCTGGAACGACGCCAGCAGCTTGTCCCCCACCACGATCAGCTGCAGCAGGCGCGCGTGCTTGTAGTAGGCGTACAGCTCGTTGAAGTCGTGCACGAAGCCGGGCTGGTCGAGGAAGCTGCCCTTCAGCTCCAGCGCCGCCACATCGTAGCCGTCGCTGCCCTGCACCAGCCGGTACAGGCCGAACACGTCCTCGATGCGGGTCTGGGTCTTCAGCCCGATGAATACGTTGTAGCCGAACAGCAGGCGGTCCGGCCCGACCTGCACGATGTCACGGCCGACGCAGTTGTTTTCGCTGCGGATGCGGAAGCGACCGACCACCTCCAGGCGGCTGTCGCCGAACTCGGCCAGGCGCTGGCGGTTGAGCGTTTCGGCCAGGCCCTGCAGGCGCTGGCCCTGCTCGGCCAGGCGGCGGCGCAGGACTTCATAGGCACCGCCCTGGGCAACGGCCTGGTCGACGGTAGTGCCGCCGGCCTCCGGTGCAGTGGATTCGGCGGACGGATGGGTATCAGACATCAGCAGGCTTCCGGCTCACGGGCGGACGGCCGCGGTTGCGGCCGGCGCGGGCGGGCGATGGCCGCAGCAGCCATCGCCCGATGCATCAACGGGCGCTGTCGACCACGGTGGCCGACACGGTCGGCACCGCTTCGGCATCCTCGGCGATCTGGCGCGGCGCCGGTTCGGCCACGGCCACGCCCAGGTAGCGCTGCATCAGCTCCTGCACGATCGGGCTCTTGCCGGCAAAGCCTTCGATCGACTTGCCCAGCGACACCGCCTTGACCAGGTTCTCGAACATGCCGCCGTCGCCACCGACCAGATCGATATCGGCGTTGCGCAGCGCGCTGGCGATGACGTTGGCGTTCTCGCGCGAGACTTCCTTGCCGGCTTCGATCGAGGCCAGCGCCTGCTTCAGGCTGTTGTCCAGCATCATGCGGAACTCTTCGTGGCCACGTGCCTGGTCGCTCAGCGAAGCGATCGCTTCGAACTTGCGCACCAGGCCTTCGGCTTCGGCCAGCAGCTTCTTCTGCACCACGCCGGCTTCGGCGTTGCCCAGCGATTCGGTGGCGGTGGCACGGGCCAGGCCCATCTTCTCCTCACCCTGCGCCTGCGCCTGCAGGGTCTCGGCCAGCACGCGGGCTTCGTTGCTGCCCTGCTTCAGGCTGGCTTCGGCCTTGGCTTCGATCACGCGGGCCTCGGCGATGCCGACCTTCTCGATGGCCAGTGCCGAAGCTTCACGCACCTGCGCTTCGGCCAGGCCCGGTGCGGCCTGCTCGGCGCGCAGCGCGTCGGCCAGCAGGCGCTTGGCTTCGGCCTGCTTGCCGGCTGCTTCGTGTTCGGCCTGGGCCAGCGTGGTCAGTTCCACTGCGCGATGCTTGGAAGCGGTCTCGCGTGCCTGCGCTTCCTTTACCTCGCGCACCAGCGATTCCTGTGCCTTGGCCTCGGCTTCCAGGATCAGCACCTGCTTCTGGCGGTCGGCCTCGGAGACCTCGCGCACTTCCTTGATGCGCTCTTCCTCCTGCGCCACGGTCTTGTCGATGGAGATGCGTTCGCGGGTGATGTTGGCCACGTCCATCTTGCCCTGCTCGACCACCTTGTCGCGCTCCACGCCCTGCAGCTGCACTTCGCGGTCGGTGGTGACCTGCTCAAGCTGGCGTGCGCGCTCCACGCGCTCGGCCTCGATGGCCACGGCGCGCTGGCGGTTCTGCTCGGCCACTTCCACTTCGCGCAGGCGGTTCTGGTCGCGGATCTCGATCAGCTGCTGTGCTTCGATGCGGGCGTTCTCGGACAGCTGGCGCTGCTCTTCCTGCACCTTGGCGGTCTCGGCCTCCTCGCGCGCGCGGATGGTCTCGATCTCGCGCTTCTGGCGTGCTTCGGCTTCGGCCTGCTGGCGTTCCAGCGCCAGCAGCGCTTCACGCGCTTCCACGTTCTTCTTGGTGATGGCGAGCTTCTCGTTCTGCTCCAGCTCGTTGGTCACCACGTTCTGCGCGGCGGTCAGCTCGGTGATCTTGCGGATACCCTGCGCGTCAAGGATGTTGAACTGGTCCAGCAGCGCCTTCGGGGTCTGCTCCAGGTAATCGATCGCCACGTCTTCCAGCACATAGCCGTTGAGGTCGTTGCCGATCACCGCGATGATCTCGTCGCGGAACTCCTGGCGCTTCTCGAACAGTTCGGTGAAGTCGAACTTCTTGCCGACCGTCTTCAACGCTTCGGAGAACTTGGCGTTGAACAGCTCATCGACGGCATGCTTGTCCGACGCACGGTCGGCACCGATGGCCTTGGCCACGCGCAGCACGTCGGCCTGGGTCTCGTTCACCCGCAGGTAGAAGGCCACGGCGATGTCGGCACGCATGTTGTCGCGGCAGATCAGGCCTTCCTTGCCACGGCGGTCGATCTGCAGGGTGATCAGGCTGATCCGCATCAGCTCGGCGCGGTACAGCACCGGGATGATCAGCGCACCGGTGAAGTGCACCTTGGGCGTGGAGCTCATGTCGTTGACGATCAGGGCCACGCCCTGGTCGACCTTGCGGTAGAAGGCCTTGAACAGCCCGGCCACGCCCAGCAGCAGGACAAGCAGGCCGCCGGCGACGGCCAGGAACGGTAAGAGGGATGCCAACGTCATTGATGAGTCTCCTTGTTGCCCGGAAGCAGGTTGTCCTGGAAATCGAGGGCGATCGCATCGGCGCGGACCACCCGGTAATAGTGTTGTTCGGCCATGTGCTCAACCAGCACGATGCGCTCGCCACGCTGCAGTTCGATGTCGCTGCGGATCTGCAGCACCAGCCCGGCGCCGCCATCATCGACCGTGGCATGACCGCTGCGTGCGTCCACCTTCGGCGACGCGACCACGCCGGCCCGGCCGAGCAGCGATGCCTGCGGCACCGGCCGCAGGCGCAGCAGGAAGCGCCGGACCGGGCGCAGGATCAGCGCGATGAGCGGTACCGCTGGCAGCGGTGCCAGCACCGCCACGAGCGTACCTAGGCCCCAGCGCAGCAGGTCCGGCAGCGGCAGCAGTACGAACAGATGGATGAAATAGGTGATGAGCCAGCCGAACAGGCTCAGCAGGGTGACCACCACCATGATCGGGACGCCACCCAGGCCCCAGCGCGCCAGCATGGCCGACAGGCCACTGAGGTCGGTCCCCGCCTCGAGCGCGCCATCGGCGCCGAGATTGCCAAAACCGTCATCGACCAGGCCGAACGCCGCAACCGCCCAATACATCACCGACACCAACAGCAGAATGCTGTACGGCAGCGTCGGGTAACCGAGTACGACGGTGAGAAACTCCTGCATCGCTTGCCTTCCTGGGCTGTGGGCGGCGGCCGCCCGTTCGGGGCGCGCCGCGCGCGTCCCGTCGATCCCCGCGCCAGCCCTCATGGCAGGCGCGCTTGGGACCATCCTATGTGAAGAATGCGTGCAGGCTCAAATCCAGGTCCAAATCACGGCAAATAATGACGCCAATCACTCGAGAACCGTGCAATCGGCGCGGCGCACTTCCTCGACGAAGGTGCGCATCTTGTAGCCGTCCTTGATGCCCGGCTCCAGTTCGATGCCACTGGAGACATCCACGCCCCACGGCAGGGTACCCAGCACCGCGTCGTAGACGTTTTCCGGGTTCAGGCCGCCGGCCAGCAGGAACGGGCGATGCAGGCCGGTCGGGATCCGGCCCCAGTCAAAGGCCACGCCGGTGCCGCCACCGCCACCCGGCGCGTGGCTGTCGAACAGGAAGCCGGCGGCGCTGGGATAGCGCAGCTGCAGGGTGCGGGCGTTGATCTCTTCACGGCCGCCCATGGCGATCGCCTTCAGGTACGGCATGTTGAAGCTGCGGCAGAAGCTCTCGTCTTCCTCGCCGTGGAACTGCAGCAGGGTCGGTCGTACCGTGCGCAGCACCTCGCGCACTTCTTCCTTGCTGTTGTTGCGGAACAGCGCCACCACGTCGACCATGGGCGCGATCGCCTGGCGCATCGCGCGTGCCTCGGCCGGAGCGACCCGGCGGCTGCTTTCACGGGCGAAGATGAAACCCACCGCGTCCACGCCCAGCTCACCGGCCAGGCGGACGTCGCCGGCCCGGGTCATGCCACAGAACTTGATGCGCGTGCGGTAGTAGGAGCGGCTCATAGCGTGACCTCGGCGGGCAGATGCCAGTTGTCGGGGTACAGGGGCCCAAGGAACACCAGGCCCTGCGGCGGTGCGGTGGGACCGGCTACGGTGCGATCGCGCCCGGCCAGCAGTTCGGCGATCCATTCCACCGGCTTCTCGCCACTGCCCACCAGGATCAGCGATCCGACGATATTGCGGACCATGTGATGAAGGAATGCATTGCCCTGCACGGCGACCTCGATCACCTCGCCCTGGCGGCTGACCTGCAGTGATTGCAGTTCACGCCGTGCATGCAGCGCCTGGCACTGCACCGAGCGGAACGCGCTGAAGTCGTTCTCGCCTAGCAGGGCCTGGCCGGCGGCATGCATCAGGCCCGCGTCCAGCGCACGGCGCTCCCAGCTGAGGGTCTGCCGCTGCAGCGCCGGCCGCACTTCGCGGTTGAGCAGGCGATAACGGTAACGGCGTGCCCGCGCCGAGAAGCGGGCGTGGAAATCATCGGCCACGGGCACGCACCAGCGCACCGCGATCGAGCGCGGCAGGCGGGTGGTGGTGCCCAGCATCCAGGCGCGCGGATCGCGCACCACGTCGGTGTCGAAATGCACGACCTGGCACTGGCCGTGCACGCCGGCATCGGTGCGACCGGCACAGACCACCTGCAGCGGCGCATCGGCCACCGACGACAGGGCCTGCTCAAGGCTGGCCTGCACGCTGGGACCACCCTCGCCCAGGTTCTGCCAGCCCCTGAAATCGCTGCCGTCGTACTCGACGCCAAGCGCGTAACGCATGTGCTACCTCGATGTTGCGGGAGGGGCGGCGCTCAGGCCGGATCGCGTTCGGACCAGACCGCCAGTTCGTTGCCACCGGGCTCGACGAACTGGAAGCGGCTGCCACCGGGGAAAGAAAACACCGGCCGTACGATCTCGCCGCCAGCGTCGCGCACCGCTGCCTCGATGGGCGCCAGCTGGTCGGCATACAGCACCAGCAGTGGCGCGCCGCTGTCACTGGCTCGTTGCGGCTGGCCGCGGAAGAAGCCACCCTGCAGGCGGCCATCGTCGAAGGCGGTGTAGTCGCTGCCATAGTCGACGAACGACCACCCGAACACCTTTTCGAAGAAGGCGCGGCTGTCGGCCGGGTCACTGGAGGCGAATTCAACGTAGTCGATACGGCGCTCGCGGCTCATGGCACGGTCCTTGTCGGCGGGTTCGGTCACGGCAGGCGGGCCAGCAGTTCGCGAGCCTGGGCCTGGCAGTGCAGGTCGCCGCCCTCGGCCACTTCCAGCAGCAACGTCCGTGCGGTCTGCGCATCGCCCAGGTCGAGGTAGGCGATGGCCAGTTCCAGGCGTTCCTGCCCGGCGCGCGGCGCCCAGCCGGCATCGCTGGCCGGCGCGGCAGTACCGTCTTCATGCGCGGCCGCGGCCAGCGCGTCGTGCGGCGCCGCGCTCGAATCCCCGCCGTCATGATGCTCGGCCGGCAGGTCGAACACGCCGCGGAACTGCGGCTGCTGTTCGGCGTGCAGCGCGTAGTCCGGTACTGCGATCTCGTCAGGGACCGCCTGCGCGGGCGGCTCATCCTGCACGGGGGTGTCCTGCATGGCCACCGGCTCGTCCCAGCGCGGCAGGTCGGTCACGGCCCCGGGCAGCTCCACCACTTCGTCATCGCGCAGCGTCTGCGCCTGCCAGTCAGTCTGGGCGGCGACGTCGGCGGCCGCTTCGGCAGCCACGTCATCCTGCACCTCGGCTTCGGTCGCCCAGGCAGGCATCGCCGGTTCCTGGCGGCCACTGTCGGACACCGCCGTCGACCACGAAGACTGCTCGGCCAGCGTATCCAGCGCCGCGCCGGCCGGTACCGCAGCGGCCAGGCCGGCGGCGTCGCCTTCCTCGCGCAGCGGCGGCAGTGGCGACGGCTTGCGACGACGCAGCAGCCAGGCCGCGCCGGCCGCCAGCAACAGCACCGGCAGACCCAGCCAGTACCACGGCGTTGCCGCATCGCGGGCAGCCGGTGCCTGCGCCAGGCGCTGCTGCGCCGCGGCCAGGTCGTTGTCCTTCATCGCGATCAGCGACTGCTGCTGTTCCTTGAGTTTTTCCAGGTCGGCCACCCGCTGCTTCAGCTCGCCGATCTCGGCATCGCGGGTCGCGATGTCCTCGCGTGCCTGGCGCAGTTGTTCGTTGCCCAGCATGTCACCCTCGCTGCCGGCTGCAGTGCCGGTGGTTGTGCCCGCGTGCGCGGCGTCGGAGGCCAGCGCCGGAGCGATTTCAAGTCGTGCCCCAGTGGCCGCAGCCGGGGAAGAAGCCTTCGTGGTTCCCGCCGTGGCGACCGGGGCGACAGTACCCGCCGGTTGCGGCACGGTGCGCGCCTGACGCCACTGTGCGGCATGCTCGCGCACCAGCGCGGCGGCCTCGGCGGCATCGACCGCCGCCAGTGCATCGCTGCCGGGCATGCGCAGCACGGCGCCCTGCCTGAGCAGGTTGACGTTGCCACGGATGAAGGCCTCCGGGTTGGCCCGCAGCAGCGCAATCATTGCGCGGTCGCGGCTGACCTGGTTGCCGCGGGCCACCACGCTGGCGATCTGCGACAAGGTCTGCCCACGCTGGACGGTAACGCTGCCATCGGCTGCCGGTGCGGCAGCGGGTGCAGCCACTGCACGCGGACGAGCCGGTGCGGGTGCCGGCGTGGTGGCGGTGGACGGCGCAGGCGCGCTCACGCTCTCCGCGGCGGCGGGCGCCGGGGCGGCCTCACGGGCGATGGTGTTGGAGAGCGTACCTGCGGGTGCAACGATTTCCGGCTCGGCCACGGCCAGTGCGCTGGACGGTGCATCGACCAGCGCCGAGTACTCGCGCACCAGGCGGCCCTGGCCCCAGTCCGCCTCGATCAGGAAGCTCAGCGACGGGGTCTCGACCGGCGTCTGCGAGGTCACCCGCACCACTGCCCTGCCCTGCGCATTGCGGGTCAGTTCGAACTGCAGTTCGCCGACCAGCCCGGTCGGCCGCTGCAGGCCGACGCGCTCGAAGGTGACCGGTGAGGCCAACGCGACACGCAGGTTCTCCAGCTCGGACGGATCGGCCGAGACCACCGGGATTTCGGCCAGCAGGGGCTGGCCCGGCTTGGACAGGACACGGATGTCGCCCAAGCCCAGGGCAAGCGCCGAACTGCTGGCCAGGGCCAGCAGCGCGGTGGAAAGATAGAGGAGGGGGCGCTTTGCGCCCCTGGCCCGTTTATTCATGGCGACACTATAAAGCGTGCGGACCGCGGTCCGCACCCACCGATGGAGACCTTCGGTAGTGCCGGCCGCTGGCCGGCAGACACGCACGTGCCATCACGGCAATGCCGGCCAGCGGCCGGCACTACCGGTGAGGCAACCGCTGTGATCAGCGCTGCTCGGCGGCGACCAGCTCGGCCAGCTGCACGGCATTCAGGGCGGCGCCCTTGCGCACGTTGTCCGATACGATCCACAGGTTCAGGCCGCGCGGGTGCGACAGGTCCTCACGGATGCGGCCGACGTACACCGCGTCGGTGCCCGAGGCGTGGGTGACCGGGGTCGGGTAGCCACCGGCCTCGTGACGGTCCACCACTTCGATGCCCGGCGACTGCTCCAGCAGCGCACGTGCTTCGGCCACGGTGACCTTGTCGCGGGTTTCGATCGCCACCGACTCGGAATGACCGTAGAACACCGGCACGCGCACTGCAGTCGGGTTCACCAGGATGCTGTCGTCGCCGAGGATCTTGCGGGTCTCCCAGATCAGCTTCATTTCTTCCTTGGTGAAGCCGTTGTCCTGGAAGTCGTCGATGTGCGGGATCAGGTTGAAGGCGATCTGCACCGGGAAGCGCTGCGGATCGATCTCCTGGAAGCTCAGCAGCTGGCCGGTCTGCTTGCCCAGCTCCTCGGTGGCCGAACGACCACCGCCGGACACCGACTGGTAGGTGGAGACGTTGATGCGCTCGATGCCGTACTTGCGGTGCAGCGGCGCCAGCGCCACCAGCATCTGCATGGTCGAGCAGTTCGGATTGGCGATGATGCCGCGCGGACGGTTGGCGACCTGTTCCGGGTTGACTTCGGACACCACCAGCGGCACGTCATCGTCGTAACGGAAGGCCGAGGAGTTGTCGATCACCACCGCACCTGCGGCGGCGAACTTCGGTGCGTATTCCTTGGACACGCTGCCACCGGCCGAGAACAGCGCGATCTCGACGCCGGCCGGATCGAAGGTGGCCAGGTCCTGGACCGTGACCTTCTGGCCGTTGAACTCGATCTCGCCACCGGCCGAACGCTCGGAGGCCAGGACGCTCAGGGTACCGACCGGGAAATCACGCTCGGCCAGGATCGACAACATGGTCTCGCCGACGGCGCCGGTGGCACCGACGACGGCGACGTGGAAACTGCGCTGTGCATTGCTCATGGGGGAACTCTCACGAAAACGGGAATGGGGAAAAACACGCACGACAGCTGGGTTCGGGGAACCTCCTCAAGCGGGGCGCGCGGAGGTTCCCTATCGTTTCCCGGTTTTTTTGCCCAGCGTCACGCGCGCGGCCATCGCCGCGTCAGCGTTGATCGCGCTCGGCATCCGCGACGGGCCGCCGTCCAGGCCGAGCCCGGCAAGCAGATTATCCACGGCCAGCTGTACCATCGCCGTGCGCGTGGCCAGCGAGGCGCTGCCGATATGCGGAGTGAGCACGACGTTGCGCAGCGCCAGCAGTTCCGGGCGTACCGTTGGCTCGCCTTCGTACACATCCAGACCCGCCGCAGCCAGGCGACCGTTGGCCAGCGCATCGGCCAGCGCGATCTCATCGACCAGGCCACCGCGGGCGATATTCACCAGCGTCGCCGACGGCTTCATCTTCGCCAGTGCGGCGGCATCGATCAGATGATGCGAGGCCGGCGTGTACGGCAGCACCAGCAGCAGGTGGTCGGACTGTGCCAGCAGCGTATCCAGGTCCACATAGGTCGCGCCCACTTCCGCCTCGGTCGCCGCCGGCAGCTGCGACCGGTTGTGGTACAGCACCTTCATGCCGAAACCGTGCGCGCCGCGACGGGCGATGCCCTGGCCGATGCGGCCCATGCCAAGGATGCCCAGCGTGCTGCCGTGGATATCGGCACCGAGCATGGTCTGGAACGACCACTGCTGCCACTGCCCTTCGCGCAGCCAGCGCTCGGACTCGGTGATGCGGCGCGCGGTGGCCATCAGCAGGGCGAAACCGAGATCGGCGGTGGTTTCGGTCAGGACGTCCGGTGTGTTGCTGGCCAGGATGCCGGCCGCGCTGAGCGCGTCGACGTCCAGGTTGTTGTAGCCCACCCCGACATTGGCGATCACCCGCAGCTGCGCGGCGCCGGCCACCTGGGCCGCGCCGATGCGCTCGTTGAGCGTGATGATCGCGCCGTCGGCGCTGGCCAGTTGTCCGGCGATCTGGTCCGGGGCCCAGGCGGTGACGGTGTCGGTGCTGCGCAGCTGCACGCGATCGCGCAGCGGCGCGATGGCCGCGTCGATCAGCGGCTGGCTCACCCACACGGTCGGCCGCGTGTCAGCCATCGATCTGCCCGGGAATGCGCGGGGTGATCGTGCCGACATCGCCGCACTGCGCGCGGTGGCGCAGCGCCTGGTCCATCAGCACCATCGCTACCATCGCCTCGGCGATCGGGGTGGCGCGGATGCCGACGCAGGGGTCGTGGCGGCCGGTGGTGACCACCTCGACCACGTTGCCGGACGTATCCAGCGACGGGCCCGGCAGGCGCAGGCTGGAGGTCGGCTTCAACGCGATCGAGGCGACCACCGGCTGGCCGGTGGAAATGCCACCGAGGATGCCACCCGCGTGATTGCTGGCGAAGCCCTGCGGGGTCAGCAGGTCGCGGTGTTCGGTGCCCTTCTGCGCGGCGCTGGCGAAACCGTCGCCGATCTCCACGCCCTTCACCGCGTTGATGCTCATCAGCGCGGCAGCCAGTTCACCGTCGAGTTTGCCGTAGATCGGCTCACCCCAGCCCGGCGGCACATTGTCGGCGACCACGTCCACGCGCGCACCGACCGAATCTCCGGACTTGCGCAGCGCGTCCATGTACGCCTCCAGTTCGGGCACCTGTGCAGCGTGCGGCCAGAAGAACGGGTTGTCTTCCACCGCCGACCAGTCGAAACCGGCCGGGGTGATGTCGCCCAGCTGCGACAGGTAGCCACGCACGGTGACGCCGAAGCGCTCGGCCAGCCACTTCTTGGCGACCACGCCAGCGGCCACGCGCATGGTGGTCTCGCGTGCCGAGGAACGGCCGCCACCGCGCGGGTCGCGGATGCCGTACTTGTGCCAGTAGCTGTAGTCGGCATGGCCCGGCCGGAACTGCTGGCCGATGTTGGCGTAATCCTTGCTGCGCTGGTCGGTGTTGCGGATCAGCAGCGCGATCGGGGTGCCGGTGGTCAGGCCCTCGTACACGCCGGACAGGATCTCGACCTCGTCGGCCTCGCGCCGCGCCGAAGTATGCCGGCTCTTGCCGGTGGCGCGGCGCTGCAGGTCGTGGGCGAATTCGGCCGCGTCCAGCGCCAGCCCCGGCGGGCAGCCATCGATCACGCAGCCGATGGCCGGCCCGTGCGACTCGCCGAACGTGGTGACGGTGAACAGCTTGCCGAACGAATTGGAGCTCACGGGCGCTGCGCCGCCAGTTCGGTGATGCGTGCGCTGTGGGCGATCAGCTCGCGGCATTCAACCGCGAAGATACCCATCTGGCCGACCTTGAATTCGATCCAGGCGAAATCGACTTCCGGCAGCAGCTTGACCAGATGCTGCTCGGATTCGCCCACTTCACAGATCAGCAGGCCGTCCTCGCTCAGGTGCAGCGGGGCATCGCGCAGGATCTTCAGCACCAGGTCCAGGCCGTCGTCGCCGGCACGCAGGCCCATCTCCGGCTCGTAGGAGTATTCCTGCGGCAGGGCATCGGTCTCGTCGTTGGTGACGTATGGCGGATTGGTGACGATCAGGTCGTAGTGGCGGCCGGACAGGCCGTTGAACAGGTCCGACTTGATCAGGGTGACGTTGTGCGCCTGCAGGCGCTCCTTGTTTTCTTCGGCCAGCGACAGTGCATCGTCGCTCAGGTCGACGCCGTCCACCTGCCAGTTCGGGTAGTAGTGGCCCATGGCGATGGCGATGCAGCCCGAACCGGTGCACAGATCCAGTGCACGGTACACGTCGCGGCCGGCCAGCCACGGCTCGAAGCCGCATTCGATCAGTTCGGCGATCGGCGAGCGCGGTACCAGGGCGCGCTTGTCGCTCTTGAAGCTCAATCCTGCAAACCAGGCCTCACCGGTCAGGTAGGCGGCCGGGATGCGTTCATCGATGCGGCGCTGGAACAGCTCAAGCACGCGCAGCTTTTCGGCCTGCAGCAGGCGCGCCTGGCCGTAGGCCGGGCCGAGGTCGTGCGGCAGGTGCAGGCTGTGCAGCACCAGCTGGGTGGCCTCGTCCAGCGCGTTGTCGTAGCTGTGCCCGAAGGTCAGCCCGGCTTCGTTGAAACGGCTGGTGCCGTAGCGGATCAGATCGATGATCGTGTGGAGTTCGGCGGCCGTTTCAGCGGTCATGGCGGTACTGCGGGCAAAGTGGCCCCCGATTATAGGGGCTGGCGCCCGTGGCGGCATCCGTTGCGGCGGAAACGATTCGGGCCACAGCCGGTATGATGGGGCCCACTTCGCGCGGGAGCCCCCATGTTCAATCGCAACGCCGGCATCATCCTGCTGATCGCCCTGGCGGCGGGTCTCGGCCTGCTGGCCGCCCAGCAGGTGTTCGCGCCGAAGCCGCCGGCCAATGCCCCGGCCACCGAAGCGATCACGCTGTACCCGCAGCCGCGCGAACTGCCTGACTTCAACCTGGCCCAGTCCGACGGCACCCGCCTGATCCCGGGCGAACTGAAGGGCCACTGGACCCTGGTGTTCCTGGGCTTCACCTTCTGCCCGGACGTCTGCCCGACCACGCTGGCCGCGCTGGCCGGCGCGCAGAACCAGTGGGAAGCCCTGCCCGACAGCCTGCGCCCACGGGTGCTGTTCATCTCGGTCGACCCCGACCGCGACAGCGCCACCCGGCTGGGCGAGTACGTGCACGGCTTCCACAAGGACACCCTGGCCGCCACCGCTGACGTTCCCTCGCTGGAGCGCTTCGCCACCTCGTTGGGCTTCGTGTTCCAGAAGGTGCCGGGCAAGCATTTCGACGAGAACCCCGAGGATTACACCGTCGAGCATTCGGCCAGCTTGGCCGTGCTCGACCCGCAGGGCCGCCTCGCCGGCCTGGTACGCCCCCCGTTCAACGCGCCGGCGATCGCCCGCGACCTGCAGAAGCTGACCGAGAAAACCGCCCCATGAGCCTCACCACCGCCCTGACGTATGCCCTGCCCCACCGCCTGCTGTCCTCGATGGCGCGTTCGCTGGCGTACTCGGACGATCCGCGCGTGTCGCGCTGGCTGATCGACACGGTCACCCGCAAGTTCAACGTCAACCTGGACGAAGCGGCCAACCCGGACCCGCGCAGCTATGCGACCTTCAACCAGTTCTTCACCCGTGCGCTGAAGCCGGGCGCACGCGTGGCCGATGCCGATCCGCGCAGCCTGGTGATGCCGGCCGACGGCCGCATCAGCCAGCTCGGCAGGATCGAGGCCGGCCGCATTTTCCAGGCCAAGGGCCAGTCATTCACCGCTGCCGAACTGCTGGGCAGTGACGAGGACGCCAAGCCATACAACGATGGCCTCTACGCCACGGTGTACCTGTCGCCGCGCGATTACCACCGCGTGCACATGCCGTGGACCGGCACCCTGCGTGAGACCGTGCACGTGCCGGGGCGCCTGTTCAGCGTTGGTCCGGCGGCAGTGAACGGCGTACCGCGCCTGTTCGCACGCAACGAACGCCTGGTCTGCCATTTCGATACCAGCTTCGGCCCGATGGTCAGCGTGATGGTCGGTGCACTGCTGGTGTCCGGCGTGGAAACCGTGTGGAGCGGCGAGGAGATTCCGCACTACGGCGACCGCATCACCCGCAAGGACTACCGCGGCCAGGGCATCAGGCTGGAGCGTTTCGCCGAGATGGCACGCTTCAACTACGGCTCGACCGTGATCGTGCTGCTGCCGCCGGGCGTGGCCGAATTCGCCCCGCAGTTGGGCGCCGAAAGCCCGGTACAGCTGGGCCAGGCCCTGGCGAAGCTGCGCTGATAAAAAAGGGACGTAAAAAGGGGACGGAGGGGATTAAGTCGTTTATGCATAAACGACTTAATCCCCTCCGTCCCCTTTTCCACAACGGGATGCCGGCCAGCGGCCGGCACTACCGGTACGCGCGTTACTGCAGGGCCGGGGCCGGGCCGACGTCCATGCCGTCGTAGTCTTCCACGCCCTTCTCCGCGGCCAGCGCTGCGAATTCCTGGTTGCGACGGTCCAGCGAGGCTTCGTCGTGGATCTCCACGCGCTCCACATGCAGCACGTGGAACGGCGCGTCACCCTCTTCCGGATCTTGTTCGAACAGTTCCACGAAGGTGTAGCCCTGCGCCTGCAGGTTCTCTGCCAGTGCCTGCAACGGCTCAGCAGTGGAGTGCACGAAGAAGTACCCCCACAGCAGCGGGCCGTTGATGTCCCAGTCGGTGTTTTCGCGGAGGTTGGCGAACAGGTTGCGGGTGTCTTCGAGATCCATGCGGGTTCCAGGGGTCGGGGGAATTACTTGTCGCAGCCCTGCAGCTTCAGCGTCTGGCCGTGGCGCAGGCTGTAGGCCGGGGCCTTCAGGCCGTTGGCGCGGGCCAGGGTCGGCACGTCGCACTGGAACTTCGCCGCGATGGCGCCCAGGGTCTCGCCCTTGCCCACCTTGTGGCTGCGCACCGGCTTCGGGCGCGCGGCCGGCGCCGGGCGAGGCGTCGCCACCGCCGCCACCGGCGTGGTCGGCACACTGGTGGAGGCCGCAGCGTCGGCCACCGGCACCACGCCGCCCACGGCGACGCTGCCGGTGTAGCTGGCCGCGGTCGGGCGCTTGATCGCCGCGTTCAGATCGGCGGTGATCAGGGTGCGGGCCAGGTCGGCACGCGGGCCACTGACGCAGTTGCGCTGGTACAGCCCGGCGATGCGGGTGGTGGCGTTGATCAGGGTGCCGGCCGGAATCCAGCCATCGGCTTCATAGCGCGGGTTGAGGTTGCGCAGCGCGCGCATGTAGCCATCACGGGTGCCGTGGCTGCCCAGGCAGATGGTCAGTTCATAGATGGTGGTGGACTTGGCCAGGCGCAGCGTGGCCGGCTGCGCGCTGATCTTCGGGAACTCCACGCCATACTGCTGCGGGTGCAGGAAGATCCAGGCCGCGGCAATCACCATCGGCACATAGTCCTTGGTCTCGCCCGGGAACTGGTTGTAGACACTGTCGGTCCAGAAGCTCTGGCCGGCGCTCTGCTTGAACACGCGTGCGGCACGGCCTTCGCCACCGTTGTAGGCGGCCACCGACATTTCCACGTTGTTGTTCAGTTCGCGCAGACGTTCGTTGAGGTAGCTGGCGCTGGCCTCGGCGGCGCTGCGCGCATCGAAGCGCGTGTCGAAGCCGGTGCCATCCGGGCCGAGGCCGAAGCGACGGCCAGTGGCCGGCATGAACTGCATCAGGCCGGCGGCGCCGGCACGCGAGGAGGCGTGCACGCGGCCGTTGGATTCCTTGGCCATGATGCCGAACAGCAGCGCCTCGGGCAGGCCACGCTTCTCCCACTCCGGCCACATCACCGCGCGCAGGTTCTGGTAGTTCTCGTAGCTGGTCAGCAGCGCAGGACGCATGTCGGTCAGCCAGCGACGGATGCCGGCCTGCACCGCCGGGTTGTACTCGACCATGCTGTCGAAGGCGTGCCGCTTGTCGTTCAGCAGCGCGGCAGCGCGCGCGGCCTCGGGCACATCCGCGGTCAGCGGGCCGATGTGATCCGGGTCGGCTTCCAGGCGGTCACCCCCCTCGTCGGCCACGTCATCGCTGGCAGCCGCATCGGCGTCGTGCTTGAGCAGGCGCTTGTAGCTGGCCAGCAGGGTGCCCATCTGGCAGCCCTTCTGCTTCACGCAGTCGTTGAGGACATCTTCCATGTCCTCCAGCGCGGCGTCGGCCTCGTTGCTGCCCTTGGGGTCGGCATTGGCGACCAGCAGCAGGGCGTCGCTGTAGCGCTTTTCGGCGACGGTCATGCGCTGCTGCAGCGCATCCACCTTCACCTTGTCCCGGGCCGAAACCCGCTGCGCATGGGCGTCGGGCGCCAGGGAAACCAGGCCGGCCAGGGCCAGCAGCGGCCAACCGCGGGAAATCAGGACAGGAACGGGCATTGATGGCACTGTGTGCGAAACAGGCAGGCAGAGTAGCGGCGCCGCCAAGGTCCGGGCAAGCCGACCTTCGGACCGTCACTGCCGGCGGTTAACATTGGGCTATTCATCACAAGGGCTGGACCATGGATCCGATTCTGCTCGGCAAAGGCATTACCGACGATATTGCCGTCACCCTGCTGCCGAAACTCGGCAACCGCCACGGCCTGGTGGCCGGCGCCACCGGTACCGGCAAGACCGTGACCCTGATGACGCTGGCCGAGGGCTTCTCGCGACTGGGCGTGCCGGTGTTCCTGGCCGATGTGAAGGGCGATGTCTCCGGCCTGGCCGTGCCCGGCAGCGGCGCCGAGAACCTGCTCCAGCGTGCCGCCGAGATCGGCGTGGCCGACTATGCGCCGGCCGCCAGCCCCACCCTCTTCTGGGACCTGTACGGCAAGCTGGGCCACCCGGTGCGCACCACCGTCAGCGAAATGGGCCCGACCCTGCTGGCGCGCATCCTCGAGTTGAACGACACCCAGTCCGGCGTGCTCGACATCGTGTTCAAGCTGGCCGACGACCGCGGCCTGCTGCTGCTGGACATGGACGACCTGCGCGCCCTGCTCGGCCTCGTCGCCGAGGAGCGCAAGGACATCTCCACCGAGTACGGCCTGGTCAGCGCGCAGTCGATCGCCGCGATCCAGCGTTCGGTGCTGCGCCTGGCGCAGGACGGTGGCGAGCACTTCTTCGGCGAACCTGCGCTGGAGCTGGCCGACATCATGCGCGTCAACCACGACGGCCGCGGCATGATCGGCATCCTCGCCGCCGACCAGCTGGTACTCAAGCCCAAGCTGTACTCCACCTTCCTGCTGTGGCTGCTGTCGGAGCTGTTCGAGCAGCTGCCGGAAGTGGGCGACCTGGACAAGCCGAAGCTGGTCTTCATCTTCGACGAGGCACACCTGCTGTTCGACGATGCGCCGCCATCGCTGGTGCAGCGCATCGAGCAGGTGGTGCGCCTGATCCGCTCCAAGGGCGTGGGCGTGTATTTCTGCTCGCAGTTCCCCGACGACGTGCCAGGCAACATCCTCGGCCAGCTCGGCAACCGCGTGCAGCACGCACTGCGCGCGTTCACCCCGCGCGACCAGAAGGCGGTGAAGACCGCGGCCGAAACCTTCGTGCCGAACCCGAAGCTGGACGTGGCCAAGGTACTGAGCCAGCTCGGCACTGGTGAGGCCCTGGTCTCCACGCTGCAGGACAAGGGCGTCCCTATGCCGGTGCAGCAGACCATGATCGCGCCGCCACGCTGCCGGATGGGGCCGATCACCGAAGCCGAACGCGCCCAGGTGCGTGCCGGCAGCCCGGTCGGCAGTCGCTACGACACCGCGATCAACCGCGAATCGGCCGCCGAACTGCTGGCCCAGCGTGCACAGAAGACTGTCGAACAGGCGCAGGCGCCGGCCGCGCGCAGCCGCGAGCAGGACGAAGCGCAGGAAGGCGGTTTCGGCCAGGCGATCAAGGATGCGATCTTCGGCACCAAGCGCCGCCAGGGCATGATCGAGACGATGGCCAAGCAGACCACGCGCACCGTCGGCACCAAGCTGGGCAACCAGATCGTGCGCGGCATCCTGGGTGGCATCTTCGGCGGAAAGCGTTGATCTGCCACGGCCGGGGTCAGAGCCCTTTCCGCTGGAAAGGGATCTGACCCCAGGGTCGGATCCCCCCGCCAGGGAGGGCTCCGACCCCGCTCCCCGTTCGTCATCCAGAAAAGAAGTCGTATTGCATGTCGCGTTGGCGTCCCCCCGCAGAAAAAAGCACGGCCCTGATCACCGCCTCCGGGCATGCCCGGCTGAAGGCCGAACTGGATGAGCTGTGGCGCGTGCGCCGCCCGGAGGTGGTGAAGGCACTGGCCGCGGCCGCCGCGGAAGGTGACCGCTCCGAGAACGCTGAATACACCTATCGCAAGAAGCAGCTGGGCGAGATCGACCGTCGCGTGCGCTACCTGACCAAGCGGCTGGAATCACTGCGCGTGGTCGACACCACGCCGACCGACCCGCTGGCGGTGTTCTTCGGCGCATGGGTGGAACTGGAGAATGTGGACAGTGGCGAGACCAGCCGCTATCGCATTGTCGGGCCGGATGAGACCGATGCCGGGCTGGGCTGGATCAGCATCGATTCGCCGTTGGCGCGGGCGCTGCTGAAGAAGCGACTGGATGATGAATTCTCGGTGGAGCTGCCC
Organism: Stenotrophomonas maltophilia D457; assembly: GCF_000284595.1. Taxonomy (GTDB): domain Bacteria; phylum Pseudomonadota; class Gammaproteobacteria; order Xanthomonadales; family Xanthomonadaceae; genus Stenotrophomonas; species Stenotrophomonas muris. Next base: position 3,336,154 of record NC_017671.1, read on the forward strand.
GGCGGGCAATTCACCTTTGCGGTGATCGGGGTGGAGTACGCGCCGTTGTAGAGTCGAGTCATGCCCGACCTCGCTGCCGTTGTAGAGCCGAGCCCATGCTCGGCTGATGGGCAAACGCAGCCGAGCATGGGCTCGGCTCTACAACGGCGGCGGGTATGTGCGCCCCGCACGCAACGGGCGGAAATAATCGGCATTGCGATAGAAGGCGGAATCCTGCACGCCGTGCCAGCCAGGAATACCCGCCAACGGCAGGGGCCGCAGCTGCAGCGGATCGGTCACTGCCCTGCCTTCGGCAATGGCCGCAGTCACCGCGTCAACGCAGGCAGCATCGGCATCACCCTGCACCACCACGCACTTGCCCACCAGCAATCGCCCCGGCAGCAGTGCCTGTTCCATCAACGCGTGCCCGAATACGGTGGCAATGGCGATGTCACCGCTCTGCCAGCGCGTTGGCTCGAACAACGCAGGCCAGTCATGCCCATCCCACGCGCGCAGCAACGTGACATCACCCACACGCACGATCACGCCGGTTTCGTCGAACTGGGTCAAGGCGGCCTGCGCGCGGTTGCGCTGGCCGGGTGGCATGGCTTCGATATGCCGGCACTGCTGCACGTTGAGTGCCCGCTTGAGCTGCGGGTGGGAGGCCCACACCAGCGCGTTGAGCAGGTCGTGCCAGTTGTCGGCACGGGTGGCGATGCGCCCCTGCGCGATGCGGGCCTCGTAGTGCAGGCCATCGGCCAGCAACGCGGCATCCTGTTCGACCAGCTGCCAACCCGGCAGGGACAGGCGTGCGTCAAGCGCCGCGATGGACGGCCAGTGGGGGCCATCCAGCAGATCACGGAAATCCTGCAGCCCGGCAAACAGCGGCTGCGCGAACACCTGCGGATCGATCGCCGCACGTGGCGGCGGTACGAAGCGCCGGACGCCGCCCCCGTCATTGGCGGCGGTCGTCGCTGCGGTCACAGCATCTTGAGGTCGAATGCCGGGCGGGTAGCGGCGGGCAGCGCGTCACCGTACAGGTCGTGCTCGTCGCTCTCGGTGATTTCCACGTCGACGAATTCGCCCACGCGCAGCGGCACCTGGTCGGCGTTCTGGATGTGCACCAGTCCGTCGATCTCCGGCGCATCGGCCCTGGAACGGGCCACGGCGATATCGCCTTCGATGGCGTCGACCAGGCACTGCTGCACGGTGCCGATCTTGGCCTCCAGGCGTGCGGCGGAGATCTGCGCCTGCTTCTCCATGAAGCGGGCCAGACGCTCCTGCTTCACTTCCTCCGGCACAGCATCGGGCAGATCGTTGGCGGTGGCCCCCTCGACCGGCGAATAGGCGAACGCGCCCACGCGATCCAGCTGCGCTTCGTCGAGGAACGACAGCAGTTCTTCGAACTCGGACTCGGTCTCGCCCGGGAAGCCGACGATGAAGGTCGAACGCACGGTGATGTCCGGCGCGATACGGCGCCAGTTCTGCACGCGCTCCAGGGTCTTCTCGACCGCACCGGGGCGCTTCATCAGGCGCAGGATGCGCGGACTCGCATGCTGGAACGGGATGTCCAGGTACGGCAGGATGCGGTTCTCGGCCATCAGCGGCACCACTTCGTCCACGTGCGGATACGGGTAGACGTAGTGCATGCGCACCCACGCATCCAGCTCGGACAGGCCTTCGCACAGCGCCTTCAGGCGGGTCTGGTAGGCCTTGTTGCGCCACATCTTCTCGGCGTATTTCACGTCCACGCCGTAGGCCGAGGTGTCCTGCGACACCACCAGCAGTTCGCGCACGCCACCACGCACCAGGCGCTCGGCTTCGCGCAGCACCTCATCCACCGGGCGCGAGACCAGCTTGCCGCGCATCGACGGAATGATGCAGAAGCTGCACGTGTGGTTGCAGCCTTCGGAAATCTTCAGGTAGGCGTAATGGCGCGGGGTCAGCTTGATGCCGTAGTCGGGCACCAGGTCCACGAACGGATCGTGCTTGGGCGGCAGTGCTTCATGCACCGCTTCCATCACGCTCTGGTAATCCTGCGGGCCGGACACCGCCAGCACGTTGGGGTACGCCTCGCGGATCTGCTCAGGGCGCTTGCCCAGGCAGCCGGTGACGATGACCTTGCCGTTCTGGTTCATCGCCTCGCCAATGGCATCCAGCGACTCGGTCACCGCCGAATCGATGAAGCCACAGGTGTTGACCACCACCACGTCGGCCGAATCGTAGGACGGGACGATGTCGTAGCCTTCCGAGCGGAGCTGGGTGAGGATGCGCTCGGAATCGACGAGGGCCTTCGGACAGCCAAGGCTGACGAAGCCGACTTTGGGGTTCAGCTGGGACATGGAATCGCGGGACTCTGGGGGCCTGGGCCCCTGCCGGCATGGCAGGGGTTCCTGGGGGCCGGGGCCTGAAAGGGCGCCAGTATACCGGGCTTCGGGCCAGCGCCCTGAATCGCCGCTGCCGCCTGCGGCGCCTGGCACGTGAAGGGTCAGTACCCGGTCATATCCAGCACCACTGCAACCGCCCGGTCTCAGCCAGCGGCTGCTTCAATGGGCAGCGCTTCTTCCACCTCGATCGCCTCGAACCGGTACAGTGCCCCGAACTTCAAGGCATACGCATCCAGCGGCGATACCGGGATCACCATCTGCGGAAGAAGGTTCTCGCCCTCCGGCCGGAAATGCAGATTGACCACCCCCGACTGCTCCACTGCGCGGGTCAGCAGGACAAGACGTGCGTTGAACTTCATGTTGGATCTCCAAAAAAAGGGCCGCATCCACCGGCGGCCCGAACGGTTTTCATGCAGGGCACCCACCGCGACGGGCAGGTGCACTGGTCACCACACGCCCATGCGCACGCGCAGGCGTCCGGCTTCGTCATAGACCCGCCAGTTGCCATCGCTGTACTCGGTACGACGCCCGCCACCGGGGGCACTGACACTGAACGCGTCGGCCACCACATCGAAACGCGAGACCTGGCCGCTGGACGCCAGTTGCACGCCCCCTACCCGGCCATCTGCACGGACGTTGACCGACCACTGCGCGGAAGACTCGGTGCCTCCGGCCGACCAGGTGGGCGGGGCGGTTGCTGCCGCGTCCACCTGGCTGAGCATCGGGCGGAACATCCAGAAATAGGGCGTGTTTCCACCGGTGCCGATCACGATCACGCGAAAGCGAGCGAAGGTCGCCGTGGCGGGCGCCTTGGTGATCAGGAACGTGCGCGTCAAGCGGTCGAGCGTGATCGGGGTTCCGGTATCGCTCCTCACGCCCGGGCTGTGCACCAGCCCCAGGTGATTGCCGGCCGCATCGAAGAACGTCATCTCCAGCTTGGCTTCCACGCGATGGGTATTGATCCAGGCGGACGCGCAATAGGTCTTGCCGCCTTCGATGGCGATGTCGTACTCGGTTCCCCACCATGCCATTTCGCCTGCTGCGACGACGCCGGGCGTCACCGCGCCCAGCCCGAAGATCCCCTGCGGATGCCAGTTGTCATCGCCGGTGGGGTTGCCCAGTTCGGTCCACCGCCCGTTCGGATTACTGCCCCAGCCCCACCCCGAGCGCTGCCAGAAGGGGAACGTGGTGTTCATCAGCAGGTTGCCACCGGCGCCCAGATTCTTGACCTGCGCCTGCATGCTGGTGACCACGGCTGCATCCGCCTTGCCACCCAGTGAGGCCTGCACGCCATCGATCCGCCCGGACAGCGCGGTCAGTTGCGTACCCTGCTGGCTGACCTGGCTGTTCAGCTGCGAGAAGCCGCTGGCCGATACATCGCCCACCTGGGTCTTGAGCTGGGTCAGGTCACGCGCGGTGGTGTCCAGCTTGGTGCCCTGCTGGCTTACCGAGGTGCTCAGCCCCGTGATGGCCGAGGCATTGGCATCGTTGGCCACCTGGTCGGTGATGTCATAGACCTGGACGCTGTCCACCCGCACCTGACCGTTGTCGGGATGAACATAGAGGTTCAAGCGCCAGGCATCGATGCCGCTGTTGAAGGCATCGAAGTCGAACGATCGGGTCTCGAACGCCTCCACCGCGAACACGGCACGCAGATCCTGGTAGGACTGCTGGCCTGCCGCATTCTTGCGATACATCCGCACCAGCAGATTGTTGGCGCCGCCAGCACCGCAGGCGCGGACGATCACCCGCAGGCGGCGCGCGCCGTTGATCGGCACCCATTTGCCACCGTTGGCCTGCAGGGTCGGATTCACGTTCGTGTAGCGGTTGAGCAGCACACCTGGGCGTCCGTCGCCGTTGACCGTACTCCACACCGCCCCATTGGCCACCGCCGATGCCGTCCACCCCCCCAGCCCTTCGGCGAAGTCGGGATTGGGCAGCAGGCCGCTTCCGGTGTTGAGCACGCCCTTCAGCCCGCTGGACAGGTCGGTGAGCTGCTGCGCCTGCGCGTCGACCTTCGTGCCCTGCCGATCGACTTTGGTGGTCAGCGCGGTCACCGCGGTGGCCGTGGCAGCGGCGCTCTGCTGCGCGGCGTAGGCGTCGGTGACATCGATCATGCGGATGTCGTCCACCTGCACGCGCACGCCCACTTCGCGCGCACCACTTCCTCCCGGAATGCTGACCAGCATCCGCCACTTCGCCGCAGACGCGGCGGTGTCCAGGTAACCGCTGACCTTGGTCCAGCCATCCCTGCGCAGCGAGGCCAGTGCGTAAGCCTGCAAGGGCCACGAATTCTCCGCGTTGGCTTCGTTGGTGGTCTGCCAGCCCACCCGGATGGAACCACCAGTCGGCTGGATACTGTCCGGATGCAGGCGGGCGTAGTACTCCACATAGATGCGGCGATTGCCGGTGATGGGGGTCCACTGCCCGAAGTACAGGTCCGCATTGGTGTTCGGGCTGGTGTTGGCCGCAACGTTCACGTCCAGACCGCGCTCACCGGTCCGGCGAGCATCGGCGCGGACGGTGTAGATCGTGCCCGCCGCACTGCCCAGCAGCTGGCCATCCTGGAACGTTTCGAACGCACCCAGCGGGAACAGGCTGTCGCTGCCATTGAGGACCGACTGCACGTCCGACTGCAGCTTGAGCACACTGGACGCACTGCTGGTGACACGATCGCCCAGCTGCACCACGTCGCTGCGCAGGTTGGCGATGGCCGTCGCGTTGCCGGCGATGTCCTGCGCATCGGTGATGTCGTAGAACTCGATCCGGTCGAACAGCACCTTGCCGCCGGCGTTGGTCAGATGCACCTGCGGCATGATCTCGTTGCGATCCTGCGCAGCAGACCATTCGGCCGTGTAGGTTTTCCAGGACGCATCGGACAGGTTCAGCGTCACGTCGGCGTGGCTTTCGCCTGTACCCGTGGTTCGCACGCGCAACCGGCAGACCAGGGTCGCCGTCGCATCGTCGAAGGCGCGGGCGACCATCACCAGGCGGTACCGCCGCGACCTGCCGGCAACAACGGGCAGCCACCGCGCGTCATTGGCCGTGATGGCCGGATTCTGCCCGGCCTGCGGCCCATGCGTCATCAGCAACGCATCACCACTCTGGCCCGATGCCTTCACCCACTCCACGGTGTTGGCCGACACGGTACGGGTCAGCGTCCACCAGGCGGCACTGCCAGCAAAGTTACTGTTGCGCAGCACGTTGTCGCTGCTGGTCACCGAGGTGTCGACCCGCGCGGCCAGGCTGGTCAGGCTGTCGGCGGCGGACACCAGGTCGGTACCGAGCTTGCTGACGTCGGTGCGCAGCCCGGTCAATGCGTCCGCATTGCTCCGCGCCGTACGATCGAGCATCGACGAATCCTGCGATCCGGTCGGCACGCCATTGAGCACGGTGACGGTCATTTCCACCCACATGCCAGTACGGCCGGTCTCCGGCAAGGGCGACAGGATCTGCCTGCCACCGCCGGCACCACTCCTGCGCCGCCCGATCATCACCAGCATCCGCGACCCCGACAGGGCCGCCAGGTTTTCCTGTGACAGGCCCGCGTCCAGCAGGCGGCTGCGCAGGCCACTGGTGTCGCTGTTGCTGGCACTACTGATCGCCCCCACTGCATCGGACGTATAGGCAATGAAGTACTGGTTGTCCTTCAGCGTCTGGTCGTACCAGGTGTTGAAGCGGGCCGACTCGCTCTGCAGATTGCCATGGGTATCGAACACCGCCGTATCGGTGATGCTGTTGTCCGCATTGATGATGCCCACCCGCAGCCCCCGGTTGGCGCCCATGCCCGGCACGATGCTGCCATTGGCACGGTACACACCCGATGCTCGGGGGCCACCGGTGGGCCAGGCGAGGATATGTGCGTTGGCGATGATGTTGTAGGCCACCATGTTGCCGATGCCCGAGGCCAGCCGGGTGACGTCCTCGGCGGCACTGCTCAGCTTGCCATCGATCTGTTCCACCCTGGTCGACAGGCCACTGACCGCCGCAGCGTTCGCGTCGACATCGGTCACATCCTCCACCCACAGATCGTCCAGCCACAACGTGCCGGCCGTGCCATTGCGATTGATCGTGACCTTGATGCCCTGCACCGTGCCGGTAGGCGGCAACGTCACGAAGGTCTCGGTCTTGACCCAGTCCGCCGATTTCGGGAACGACTGCGTGGCGCCGCCCATCAGGTTGCCGTTGTGGTCGGCGACGCGCAGCTTGGTATTGTCGGCGGTGCCGTCGAAGTCCTCGCTGGTCCGCGTCCAGCACGACACCCGATAGCGACGGCCGGCGGTCAGGGTGATGACGCGCCCCTCATTGACCGCGGCGCTGACCACCGTATTGCTTCCGCCCGCATAGGGCTCCGCCTTCCAGCACAGGCTGTTGCCGCGGCCCTCGCGCACCACCGATGCTGCGGTGGTGTTGAAGAACGTCCAGCCGGTGCCAGCGCCCAGGTTGAAGTCGCCATTGAGCGCGAGGTTGCTGCCCGCGCCCATCACCGCTTCCATGCGACTCTTCAGCTGCACCAGGTCCTGGCTGCTGCTGGTAACCCGGCCATCGAGCTGCCCGACTTCGGTCTTCAACGCATTGAAGGCGCTGGATCCGATCTTGTCCCCCATCGTGGCATCGAGGCTGTCCACGCGCCGCCCCAGCGCGGTGTCAGCGGTCACCATCGCCTGCTGCAGGCTGCTGACACTGGCACTGGTGGCCAGCGCGCCGGTGCCTGCCGGCATCCGTGCCTGGAGTGCCTGGATCGACTGCGCGTTGACCTGGTCGCCACTCAGCCGTGCGGTCTTCTCGGCCGCGATCAGGCCCTGGCTGACCCCTGCCAGGTCACCGCCCTCGTAGCTGCCGCGCAACTGCACGGCCAGCGACTCGCGCCGGCCCGCTTCGCTGCTGTCTGCTGCGACGCGTGCAGTGGCTTCGTCCTGCAGCATGGCCACCGACGCACCCGGCGTCGGGCGGCCGATCGCCACCCAGTCCAGCAGGAAGTAGTCGGCATCGGTCTGCGCCTTGGACAGATCCAGGCGGATCTGGTCGACGATGGTCCCGTTCCATGGAATGTTGTCCACGTCCAGCGTCGCGATGCCGTTGCTGTCATAGCTTGGCTCCGCGAACTGCACCATGCGTGCGTTGTCCCACGACTGGCCGGGACCATTCCACAGCAGGCGCCCGTCCCAGGCAGGACTGCCCACCTTGCGGATGCGCAGCTTGACGAAGCGGTGCGCCGCGCCCTGGACATCCTGGCCGCGCGGGCTCGTCACGAAGGCGTCGCTGGCATGGTTGGCCGGGCGCAGCCAGCCCTCCACCAGCGTCGGACTGCCGCCATTCGCGCCCCAACCTTCCACGCTGCTGTCGAAGTACCAGATGCGCTTGCTGTCGAACTGCACGCCACTGCCTGCCGACAGCTGGCTCACCATGCGGGTCAGGTTCTCCACATCCGACCGGCGCTCGCTGGTTTCGCGGGTCACCGCCGTGGTCAGCTCGGTGCGGGTATTCAGATCGCCGGCAGCACGGTCCAGCACTTCGCGCGCCAGGCCATCGGTGTTCGCCTTGAGCGCCTGCGCCTGCTGGTCCAGCCGTTCGGCCTGGCCGGCAAGTCGTTGGGCGCTGGCGGTGATCTGGTCCTGCAGGCGCAGCGATTCGCTACGCAGCGCCTCGGCTGCACGGGTGGCGGCGGCCAGGTCGCTGTCGATGCGGGCGTTGATTTCCTTGCCCAGGTCCTGCTTGACCGATTCGACCACACCGCCGATTCCCTCCAGCGTCTGCCCGGTATTGCGCCCCAGCGAGCGTCGCAGGTAGCGGGCACCGACGGACAGCACGCCAGCGGTGTTGCGACTGCGGCACGCAAACGTCCAGCTGCCCGCCTCTGGCAATACAGCTTCGATTGCGGAGGTGAAGAAGCCACCGGCATCGCCCAGCGGGGTCATGTGCTCCCACAGCGGGTTGTCGATACTGCCGGCGGTATAGCGGATTTCCACGCCGGCGAAATCAGCCGACTGCACGGTGTCGCCGGAGAAGCCCCACACATACCGGCGCACGCCACCGCTGAGCTCTTCGATGTCGAACAGATCGACCAGGACCGGCGGCGCATCGGCACCCAGCGTGGTGTACTGGGTGGACACGGCAACGCCGGCACGGCCATCGGGGCTGTACGGACGAACGACCACCGGATAGGTACCCGCTCCGGGAATCGCCCAGCTCGCTGATCGCGTGGTGGTGCGTGCCACTTCCTCCAGCGCGGCATTGCCGTCTGGATCGGACAGGACCCGCGTTTCGCCGGTGGGTCCACTGATATCGAAGCTGGCCTGCAGTTCGGTATGCACGCTGCCACCCCGGCTGACCTGGCGCTCGACCACCTTCAGATTGCTGGCCACCGGCCGGGTCTGCAGCGAGGATTCATTCGACGGCGGCACATACTGCCCGGTCCGCACGTAGTGCCAGAACTCGGGCCCCTCCTGCACCACCTCCACCGCGGCGCCCTTCAGGTCACCTTCCGGGCGGATGCCGGTCACGCGCACGCGGGTACCCGGCGTCTGCTTGAAGTCGTAGATCCAGATCGTGTCGTGTGCAGGATTGCCGTCGTTGTGGCCCGGCAGCGGTGCATCTGCCGGCCACGGATCGGCCAGCACCAGCCTGTCACTTGGCTCAGCGCCCGGAACCACGCGCAGTACGCGGTAGACACGCTCGCCTGGAATACGCAGGCCGATGAACGCACTGCCCAGCGAAGGTGCCGGGACCGTCTCGTCCAGTTGCAGCGTGGCAACGCCTGCAGCGTCGACGGCGGCATCGATCAGGCGGCCACCGAAGCCCCACTGGGTAAGGTCGTGCTGCAACGCCAGCACCGACAACCGCGAGTAGGCCAGGTGCTCGATGTCGGTGCTGTAGCTGATCGACTTGTATTGATAGACGCTCTGCGCCAGATGCCAACGCGCCAGCATCGCGGCATGGGCTTCGGAGCTGACGCCCTCACCGGTGATCTTGGCCGGATTGAGCATCACCTCCACGCCCGGCGCCGGCACGCGCAGCGTCGCCGCCTTCCAGGTGCGGCGGTCCAGGTAGCTGTACTCGATGCCGTCGGCAGCGTTGGCCAGGGTGTAATCGACCTGGAACTGGCCCTTCTTGATCGTGGCCATGTTGACCACGCCGGACAGGGGCTGCTCATCGGCCGCCCAGGCCACGCCCAGCCGGCCCTTGGCCCAGGTCACCTGGCCGAAGCCGGCCAGCGCGATGGCGTCGAGCACTGCCTGGTGGCTGCGCACCTCGGTCAGCCAGTAGTCGTAGCCCAGCGCGTTGTCCGCGCAGTGCAGCATGAAGGCTTTCAGGCTTTCGATATCGATGCGCCGGTCGGCCATGCCCAGGCCGGCGATGCGCTTGCCGTTCTCATCATGGATGCCACGCGCGTAGGCCAGGATCTGTGCGCCCGGGTTGCTGGTTTCCTCGGTCACCCAGCCGGCCGCTTCACCCTTCCACACCGGAATCGGTCGCGCATGAGCCACGCAGCGGATCTCATCCGGGGTGCCATTGAGCTGGCCGGACGCCTTCATCTGCAGGCCGATGGCAGGAATGCCGGCATGGCTGGCGTCGTCGCGCTGCACGCTGACCAGCGTGGTCCAGGTGAAATTCGCCTGCGCGCCACTGCCATCGGTGTTCTGCCCGGCCACGCGTACGCGCACGTCGTACTGGCCCAGCTCCACGTCGCGGCCGTAGCTGACGCGGCGCGCCTTCTGCGTGCGTCCCACGACGCTGTAATTGCCGAACGACTGCCAGGCATCGGAGCCGACCGGCCGGTACTGGATCTGGATCTGCTCGCGGTTGTCCTTGTCCTTGCCCTTGGACGTGGTATCCCACAGCCGGAACTCGATGTTCACCTGCAGGCGCAGAGAGTCAGCGGAGCTGGTGCGCTCCACCCACGGGCTGGCCACGTGCTTGGCATCGCTGCCGGTATCGAGCAGCTGCGCGCCTTCAATCACATCAGCGTTGCTGTACAGCGGAATCGCTTCGTCGGGCATCTGCGGGAAGCCGCGGAACCAGGTGCGCACGCCTTCGTAGCTGGACAGCGCCGAATCACCGTTCTGCAGGGCCTCCACCCGGCCAACGTTGATGCCCGGGCTGAGGGTCAGGCCGACGTACTGCTCATCGCCCTCGAACCAGGTATAGGGGCGGCTGATCAGGTCCGGAGCGAGGCGCGTGGAACCGAACAGCAGGCCCAGCGGTTCATAGGCGCGCACACGGTTGCGCGGCGCTGCCAGGGAATACGCCGTGTCGGCGACACCGCCACCGCCACCTGCACGGGGAGGCTTCGGGCCCAGCACCTTGTTGATCAGCACGCTGCCGGCAACATAGACCGCCGACGCCAGCGCGGTGCCGTAGGTGGCGCTGAGCCCCGCAACGGCGCCTGCGCCCCACGCGGAACCGGCCACCAGCGTGCCGATGCCGAAGGTGAAATAGGTCAGCGCGATCATCGCCACCAGCGGAATCACCGCCTTGCCCACCACGCTGCGCACTTCGATCAACTGGCCATGGCGCGGTCGCGTGTGCATCCACTGCTCGCGCGGCACCTCCAGCCCGTCAACGCAGACCTGCCATGCGCGGCCATCGAGCCCGTCTACATGGCGCATGAGGAATGCGTACAGGCTTTCACCCGGGCGCAGTTCGACCGGCACGTTGCGCTGGCCATCCAGCAGCACCGGGTGCGGGGTGATGATGAGGCGGCCGTCGACCGCCGGTTGTGGTGTCAGTTCCATGCGTAGTATCCCTCGATCCTCAGCCCAAATCCGGGCAGGTCACGAACGCGGTGCAGCACGCTGCAGCCGTTCGTTTCGTTGCTGTGCAAGACCCAGCCCTCATGAGCCAGGAAAAAGAAAACCCCGGCGTGGCCGGGGTTGTGTTGTCCGCGTTCGATCATCAGTACCAGGTCGCCGTCCTGTGGAGGGCCCTCGCGAGGTACCGCCTGCGCGCGCGACAATGCGCCCAGCTCGGCCGAGCCGCGCCGCCCGCGCGGCCGGCGTCCGGGCAGTGCCACTTCACGGGCGAACAGCGCCCGCTGCACCTGCATCACCAGGTCGGCGCAGTCGCACGCTGCTTCGTCATAGGGGATGCCCACCCATCGCTCGACGTCGACCAGGCGCATCAGAAGATTCCCGGCAGCGTGAACGGATTGGCATGCAGCAGCACGGCCTGCTGGCGCATCAGGAAGTCGACACCACACTGGGCACTGACCGTGCGCGTGTTGACCGACACCTGGGTCATCGGCAGGTCGTACTCGGCCTCGATGGCATCCGGATCGGCGCGATCGGTCAGCATCAACCGTGCGGTCACCATCTCTCCGGGGGCAAGCCCTTCCAGGTCCTCGGTGAGTGCGCGGCCGATGTTGTCGATCACCAGCTGCGCGCGCGGTGCCTGTCCACTGACATCGTCGGGAAGCTGGAAGCCGAACGGTGCGGCAATGAACTCCTTGCCGTTGCTGGTCCAGTTGACGTTGTCGTTGACGATCCGCAACACCTCCGGCATCGACGGCGCCGACACTTCCAACAGCATCAGCGGTCCCTGGGTGTCGGCCAGGCGCTGGCGGCGCTCATGGAAGGAACTCATCGCATGTACTCCAGTACAAGATCGCGCTTGGAGAAGCGGAACCGGGTGTTCAGTGGCACCAGGCGGCCGATGCCCTGCGGGAAGCGGGCGCTGATCGGCTGCCCGGTCCGCGGGTGCTCCATCGTGAACCAGCCGACGCGACCGACATCGTGCAGGTACCACGCTTCGAATGCCTCGGCGTCAGCCGCGGTGCGGAACTGCACCGAGGCGTACACGTTCTTCATCACCCGGCTGTTGAGCGCGCGCATCTTGCTGGGGCCGCGCTCCATCTCGGTCCGCTCTTCCGAAGCGACGATCTCCTCGCCGTAATCCGCAAAGCGGATTTCTGCATATTCTGGCCAACTGCTCATCCCACTGCCTCCGTCCATCCGTATCGGGCCCGTCCAATGGCGCCCAGCTCACCACCGTTGAGGCTGTCGCCCACGATGTCGATCACCAGCCGCCGTACTTCGCTGCCATCGGGCATGCGCTGCCGCTCTTCCCGGGTGTTGACCCGGCTTTCGCCGTAGTTGTTGATTTCCACATTCATCCCACCCTCGCCGGCACGGGCAATCGGTACCTGCACATAACCCCCGCTATCACCACCGGACAGGCCATTGCCGGTTCGCAGCGAAGTGCGCAGGGCGAAGAATGCCGATGGGCCGCCGAGCGCAGCCATGTCTTCCTGGCTGAGCACGCCCTCGCCCTTGTGGACGATGCCGGCCGGCTCGTACTTGCCCCCTGGGCCTGTATAGCCGCCGATGGAAAAGCCGGTGATCTTCGGTCCGAACATCTGCCCGATCGAACTGATCAGCCCACTGACCATCTGTTTGGCTGCCACGCGCGCCAGATCGGCGATGATCGAGTCGGCGAGGTCGGAGAAGGACAGCTTTCCGGTCTGGGCAAACTTGACCAGACTGTCTTCCAACCCGCCCAATGCATTACTGAAGACGCCGTGGCTCAACTCGGCGGCATTGGCCGCGGCATCGGCATAGTCCTCGAACGCCCGCATTGCGCCGTTCTTCCAATCGGACTGGTATGCCTTCTTGTTCTCCTGGAACTCTGCCTCGCGTTGCAGTGACTGTTCATGGAATGCATCGAGCTCGGCCAGCCGGGCTCTGTAGCGCTCCGACTCGATGACCTTGCCGTCCTCACCACGCGACTCGTCGTCCAGCGCGCGCTTTCGATTGTCCCGATCCTCATCCAGAGCGGAACGGCGTTGCATGCGATCCACGCTCGCTGCGCCATGGCCGATGCCGAACAGCGCCTGGTCGTTGCCGCGCTGCTGTGCATGCGCCGCCTGCTGGAGTTCCCGCTGCAGCTTCAGCAGATCCTGCTGGGCCTTCTTCGACGCTTCAGCGGCTGCCGCTTCCTTGGCCAGGGCCACCGCGGCGTCCAGCGAGGCCTTCACCCGCAGTTGCTTCTGCTCGCTGAGCTTCTTCTCGGCATGCTCCATCTCGTCAAGGAGGGTGACCTGCAGCTTTTCCGCCTCTGTCATCCCCTCCTTCAGCTTCTGCCGCACCCGGTCCTGGGCGATCTGCTTCTCGATGCGATCCATCAGCCCGGCGTACGCATCAGCCTGCTCGTGCACGCCCCTGACCGACTGCTGGGCGGCCTGCTGCTGTTCGCGGAACTGGGCCTTGCGTTCGATGTCGGCCTTCTTGCGCGCGGCATCCCTGTTGAACTCTGCGCGCTGGGCCGGGTCCATCTTGTCCGGGCCGCCCCTTGCGTTGATCTCCGCGCCGCGTTCAGCCATCCAGGCCGCGTACTCGCCACGGGTCAGCCGGATCCACTCGACCTCGTCCCGCCACGCCTCTCCGCGCATGGCGCCCAGCATGCCGTTGAAGGCATCGGTCGCCTTCAATGCGTTCCATTGCGTCGCACCCAGAGACGCGATGAGCTGGTCAAGCGTCTGGTTGTCCACGTTCTGGATGGCCGCGGCAATCGCATTGAACAGCTTCTCGTCGAGGGCGCCCCTGATCGTTTCTTTCAGGCCCCGGAACTTCTCCTGGACCGGCGCGACCTCCGCCTGGAACGCTTCCAGGTTCGCCCTGGCCTTCTCCAGCTCGGCGTAGTCCGAGGCTGCACTCAGGCCCGCCCCTTCCCGTCCCGATCGCTGGCCATGACTCACTCGGCCTTCCCAATGGACGACCGAGCCCTGCAGCGCCTTCTCGCGTGCCTCCAGCTCGCGCAGCGCCCTGGCCTGCTCATGCAGCGTGGCGACCGCCTGCTCCAGGGGCAGCGTGCCCGCGCCCATGCCCAGGCCGGCCTGGTCCATCGAGAACGACATCTGCTGCAGCGACTGCATCTGCTCCTTGTACTCGCTGCGCGCACGTTCGGACGCCTTGACCATGTCCAGGTACGCTTCGCCCAGCTTCTGCACCGACGCGATGGCGATGCCCCATGGGCCACCGGCGGCCGTCAGCAGGCCGCTACCAAGCTCCTTCAAGCCGCTGCCGAGCACATCGCCGCCGACGTTGGCCTTTGCCTTTGTCGCGGCCTTGCCCGTTGCGCCCTCCGGTGCCGCATGCACGCGCGCCAGCGCGGCGGCCGTCCGCTCGGCCTCCGCGCGCAGTGTCTTGAGATTCTGCGTTGCCAGGCGGCTGGCCTCCGCCATTGCGGTACGGAAGCCCGTCGTGTTGACCCGCAGTACTACGTCTAGATTCTGGTTAGTGGACGCCATACGCGTTCCTCCAAGAATGATGAGGGGCCCCGCAGGGCCCCAGGTTCGATTGCATGCCACGCATCGGAGAAGCAATGCCCTGCCCCGCCCGGAATCACGCCGCAGCGTTGCGCCGCGATGCGCTGCCGAACAGTTCCAGCAGCTGCTGCGAGCGCTCCTTTGCCGCCCTCTCCGGCGACGCACGCGGTCGCACCAGCAGGAAGTCGTCGGCAGTGGTCGTATTGCCGTGCACCTGCGCCAGCACACTGGTCAGCTGGGCGAGCATCCCCTGCAGGGGCTGGTCCAACGGCTCCAGGCGTGCGAACGCATACATCTCCGAGAGCTGGCGGGAGGTCACTCCCGCCAGCAGGTGGTCCGGATGCGGGAGGCCCAGCCTCCACGCGATCCGGAACTGAAGCCGGCGCTCAGGCCGGCGGATCAGTTTTTTTCCAGCTCTCCCACGGCCGCATCGCCGAGCGCATTGAGCGTCTGCGCGACACGGAACACGCGATCCAGCGCCGCGGCCGATTTCGTGCCCAGCTGGGCCACCTCGTGGTCGGAGAACAGGCGCTCGCCCATTTCATCGACCAGGCACAGGCCGACGAATCGCGCGCGGAAGTCATCCACCTTGGGCGTGTCACCGCCATAGGTCTCCTGCTCCCAGCGATCACGGTCACGCGCCGACATCATCGCCACGCGCACGCTGCCGCCCCATTCGGGTACGGCGACGTCCTCGTGCCGGCGATCCTGCGCGTCCAGGATCTGCTGCTTGCCCAGCAGCATCACGGGGTGCCGCCAGCGGCCACGGTTACCAGCGCGAACTCACGCGGCAGCAGGTCCGCAGTGAACGTCAGCACCTGGTTGGTGCCCGGGGCCACGTTGAAGGCGGCGACCTTGGCGACGAAGGTAGCGGCATCGCCGGTGGGCAGCACCATCAGGAAGTGCAGGTCGGCATCCGGATCGGCGTCGCGCAGGATCTCCTGGCCTGCCGAGCTGCCGACCGGCCAGCGGTGGCCGGACACCTGCACGGCCTGGCCGCCGGACAGACCCGCGATGTTCTCCATCTGCTTGGAACGCAGGTTGGTGGCATCAAGGGTGTTGGCCTGGCCGCGGCCGAACGGGAAGGCGGTCAGGCCGTCGATTTCGGTATAGCCGGCCGGATTGTTCGGCGCGGTCGGGGCGGTACCGGCCTTCACGTACAGCGCGGAGTCCTGGGCGGAAATGGCTTGATTGATGGACATGGTGTTGAATCTCCTGGAAATGAAAAAGCCGCCTTGCGGCGGCTGGGGTTCGGGGTGATCAGGCTCGGGGCTGCCTGCAGTGGGTCATCGTGGCTGGCCCGTCACAGCCACCGGTTGCGCGTTGCGATCCGCAACACGCGGACAACAAAAAAGCCCCCGGCTCGCGCCGGAGGCTTGTATGTCATCGTGGCTGAAAGCTTAGGCTGTGGGTGTGCACCGGTCAATGCAGAAACAGCCCTCTGCACCGCCTTGGGAACGCACTGCCGCAAACCCGCAGCCGCCCGATCCGGCACAGCCGCTGACGCCGCGCTAACCGGCGCAGCGCCGACAATGCAGCTCTGTTCCCAGCAACGAGGAAGATGACGATGGCCGAGTGGATCACCCTGGATACGCATCACGGCCCGGTACGGGCCTGGCAGGCCCTGCCGGAAGGCACCGCGCGCGGCGGCCTGGTGGTGGTGCAGGAAATCTTCGGCGCCAATCCGCACATCCGCAGCGTGGCCGAGCGCTTCGCAGCCGAAGGCTATGCGGTGCTGGCGCCCTCGTTCTTCGACCTGGTCGACGGCCCCGACGCCGACCCGGATGCGTTGCCCTACGACGCCGAGGGCGTGAAGCAGGGCCTGGAACGGGTCGGCGCGCTGGGCATGGAACGGGCGCTGGAGGTCGTGCGCGCGGCGGCCACCCGGCTGGCGCCCTACGGCAAGGTCGGCACCGTCGGCTACTGCTGGGGCGGCACGGTGGCGATGCTGTCCGCACTGCGTCTGGGGCTGCCGTCGGTCAGCTACTACGGTGCGCGCAACGTGCAGTTCCTCGACGAGGCGCCCAAGGCCCCGGTGATCTTCCACTTCGGCGCCCAGGACCGCAGCATCCCGCCGGAAGCGGTCCAGGCCCACCGCGAGAAGCTGCCGCAGATGGCCACCTACGTCTATCCGGCCGATCACGCCTTCAACCGGGAGGTCGGACATGCGTATGATCCAGACAGCGCCGCCCTGGCGCTGCAACGCACCCTGGACTTCTTCTCGGAGCATCTTGGATGAGCGAATTCGAACTCGATTCACGCCTGGCCACCGATAGCGTGCTGGTGGCGGAAGGACCGTTGTCGCAAGTGCGGCTGATGAACGACGAACGATTCCCCTGGCTGGTGCTGGTACCGCGCCTGGCCGGGGTGACCGAGTGGATCGAGCTGGACGGCGAGCAGCAGGACAAGCTGCGCACCGAGCTCAACCGCGCCTGCAAGGCCCTGAAGGGTGCCGACGGGGTGGAGAAGATCAACATCGGGGCGCTGGGCAACATCGTGCGCCAGCTGCACTTCCATGTCATCGGCCGCCATGACGGTGATCCGGCCTGGCCGGGCCCGGTCTGGGGCAGTGGCCCGGCGCACCGCTACGAGCCGGCGGCGCTGGACCAGCATGTCGCCTACTGGAAGGAACGGCTAGGATATCCGGCCCAGTCCTGAGCCTTCGCCGACCCGATGCGATTCAACCTCGTTGCCGCCGTCCTGCTGATCCTGATCGGCCTGTTCATGCTCGCCAGCAATCTCGGCTGGACGCACCTGAACCTGTCCAAGCTGCTGTTGACCTGGTGGCCGGTGGCCCTGGTTGGTGTCGGCATCGCGATGCTGTTCGGTCGCGGCAAATAAGGAAGGCGGCGCATTGCGCCGCCTTCCCTCATGTAGAGCCGAGCCATGCTCGGCTTCAATGCAGGGCAGCCGAGCATGGCTCGGCTCTACAAATCGCCTGCAATCGTCAGGTCCGCGGCAGGGTCACGCCGGTCTGGCCCTGGTACTTGCCGCCACGGTCGCGGTAGGACGTCTCGCAGACGTCATCGGCGGCCGCCTGGAAGAACAGCATCTGTGCCACGCCTTCGTTGGCGTAGATGCGCGCCGGCAGCGGCGTGGTGTTGCTGAATTCCAGGGTGACGTGGCCTTCCCATTCCGGCTCCAGCGGCGTCACGTTGACGATGATGCCGCAGCGCGCGTAGGTGCTCTTGCCCAGGCACACCACCAGGGTATCGCGCGGGATGCGGAAGTACTCGACGGTACGCGCCAGCGCGAAGCTGTTCGGCGGGATGATGCATTCGTCGGCGGTGATGTCGACGAAGCTGCCCGAGTCGAAGTGCTTGGGATCGACGATCGTCGAGTTGATGTTGGTGAACACCTTGAACTCGCGCGAGCAGCGCACGTCGTAGCCATAGCTGGACGTGCCATAGCTGACGATGCGCTGGCCGTTGGCCTGCTTCACCTGCCCGGCCTCGAACGGCTCGATCATGCCGTGCTGCTCGGACATGCGGCGGATCCAACGGTCACTCTTGATGCTCATGCTTTGTCCTGGGGGTACGAGGGGGCGCGAGGATTCTAGCAGGGGCCCGGCCTCGGCCGGCGGCCCCTGCCCCGGCCCTTACAGCAGCGACGACAGGATCGGGATCGAAGCCCGCGGGCGCCTGCCCACTTCCTCGATCAGGCGCTGTGCGGCATGGCGGTAGGCCTGGGCCGGCGCCGAATCCGGCTGGGCGACGGTGATCGGCGTGCCTGCATCGCCCTGTTCACGGATGCCGATCTGCAGGGGCAGAGAGCCCAGCAGCGGCACGCCGTACTGCGCGGCCATGCGCTCGCCGCCGCCCTCGCCGAACAGGTGCTCGATGTGCCCGCAACTGCTGCAGGTGTGCACCGCCATGTTCTCGACGATGCCCAGCACCGGCACCTCGACCTTCTCGAACATCTTCAGCGCTTTCTTCGCGTCCAGCGTGGCGATGTCCTGCGGCGTGGTGACGATCACCGCACCGGCCAGCGGAATCTTCTGGGTCAGGGTCAGCTGGATGTCACCGGTGCCCGGCGGCAGGTCGATCAGCAGGAAATCCAGGTCGTCCCACAGGGTGTCGTTGAACAGCTGGGTCATCGCCGAGGTGGCCATCGGGCCCCGCCAGATCATCGGCGTGTCCTCTTCGATCAGGTAGCCGATCGACATGGTGTCCACGCCAAAGGCACGCAACGGCTCGATGCTCTTGTTGTCCGGGCTTTCCGGGCGACCGGACAGGCCCAGCATGGCCGGCACGCTCGGCCCGTAGATGTCCGCATCGAGCACGCCCACGCGCGCACCGAGCTGCTGCAGCGCCACGGCCAGGTTCACCGAGGTGGTGGACTTGCCGACGCCGCCCTTGCCCGAACCGACCGCGATCACGTTGCGGATGCGGGCATGCGGCGTAAGTCCCTTCTGGACCTGGCTGACATGGGGACGGCGGGGAGAACTGTTCACAACGGGCACCGGCGGGGTCAGGGGGATAACCCGACATCATACAAGCTGGATGCAAGCTGACTGAAATTCAGGAATGCGACAGATTCGTGCACAGATTGTTAAGTTCATGTTACGTTCGATGAGCACTGTTTTGAGCTGCGGAGCCGGATATTCCAGCCCGCGCGATGGCGCATGCGCAGTGCCGTTTTTGTTTTTGCTCTCCAATGGAATTACATGAAACACGTCAGCAATACCGCACGTCGCAACACGCTCGCCGTCGCCCTGATGTCCGCTCTGATGGCCGCCGCCCCGGCAATGGCCCAGGACAAGGCGACCAACCTGGACAAGATCACCGTCACCGGTTCGCTGATCCCGCAGACCCAGGTCGAAACCCAGACCCCGGTGATGTCCATCACCGCCGAAGACATCCAGACCCGCGGCTTCAGCAGCGTTGCTGAAGTTCTGCAGCAGTCGTCGCTGACCACCGGCGGCCTGCAGGGTGGACAGACCTCGGGTGCGTTCACCCAGGGCGCCGAAGCCGCCGGCATGTTCGGCCTGAACCCGGGCTACACCAAGTACCTGATCAACGGCCGCCCGATGCTCTCGTATCCGGCGCTGTACAACGGCAGCGAGTCGTTCAACAACATCAGCGGCATTCCGATCGACATCGTCGAGCGCATCGAGGTCCTGCCGGGCGGCCAGTCGTCGCTGTACGGCTCGGACGCGATCGCCGGCGTGGTCAACATCATCCTGAAGGAACGCATGGACGGCGGCACGATGTCGATCCGTGGCGGCACCTACACCGAAGGTGGTGGCAGCAACATCCGCTTCAGCGCCGCCAAGGGCTTCAATGCATTCGACGACCGCTTCCACGCGCTGGTCAACGTGCAGATCGAAAACGGCAGCCCGATCTGGGGCTACCAGCGTGACATCACCAAGCAGAACAACCCGGTCGGCTACACCGCACAGCTGCCGTCGAACGACTTTGCCGTCATCGGCAACGCCGACAACAAGCTGTACATGATGGACCCGACCCGCTGCGCCAACGTCGCAGGCCTGTACGACGGCACCACCACCGTCGGCAAGCGTGCATCGGGCGAATCGTGCGGCTCGGTGTACAGCGCCGGCTACAAGACCCTGAAGAACGGCAAGAACAGCGGCCAGTTCTACTCGTCGATGACCTTCGACGTGAACGACAACTTCCAGCTGTTCGCCGATGTGCTGTACAGCAAGGAGAAGACCGAGTTCACCTCCGGCTCCAGCGCCCTGTGGTGGGGCACCAAGTCGGTGATGGGCGGTTTCTACGACCAGGGCCTGGGCAAGGTCGTGAACCTGCAGCGCGCCTTCGCACCGGAAGAAATCGGCCCGGGCCACTACAACAACATCCTGAACTCCGATGAGAGCCGTTCCTACCAGGTCACCCTGGGTGGCAAGGGCATGGTCGGCGACTGGGACTACAGCGCCAGCTTCACCCGCGGCGAATACCGCCTGGACCAGAACCGCTTCGCGCGCTGGAAGGACAAGATCGAAGGCTTCTTCGGCGACACCGTGCTGGGCCCGCGCCTGGGTACCACCGCTGATGGCTTCGGCATCTACAACCCGGACTACGCCGCGTTCTACTCGCCGATCACCCCGGACCAGTTCGCCAGCTTCACCGGCTATGGCACCCACCGCAGCAAGACCTGGCAGAACCTGGGTCGCGTGCAGGTGACCAACGGGTCGCTGTTCTCCCTGCCGGGCGGCGACGCCGGCCTGGCCGTGGTGCTGGAAGGTGGCAGCGAAGGTTGGGATTACTCGCCCGACCAGGCCTTCGTCGATGGCAACGCCTGGGGCGCCACCGCCGTGGCCGGTGCCGGCCACCGCAGCAACTACGCGGTGACCAGCGAACTGCGCATGCCGGTGTTCGAGTCGCTGACCATCAGCGCCTCGGGCCGCTACGACGCCTTCAAGATCGCCGACAAGACCGTTGACAAGGCCACCTACAGCATCGGCCTGGAATACCGCCCGGTTGAGAGCCTGCTGCTGCGCGGCAAGTACGGCACCGCATTCCGTGCGCCGACCCTGTCCGATGCCTTCCAGGGCATGAGCGGCTCGTTCGCCTCCGGCCAGAACGACTACTACCGCTGCAGCCAGATGGGCTACGCGCTGCGTGACGAAGCCTGCTCGTTCTACAAGACCACCTCGGTGTACAGCGAAAAGTCCGGCAACCCGGACCTGAAGCCGATCACCGCCGACGTGTGGAGCGCGGGCGTGGTGTGGGCCCCGGTGAGCAACTTCTCGCTGTCGGTCGACTACTACAACTGGAAGATCAAGAACGAGGTCAAGACCCTGAGCACCGACCAGCTGCTGCTGGCCGAGTACCAGTGCCGCAACGGCCTGCCGAACAACACCTCGGCCAGCTGCCAGAACGTGACCGACTGGGTGTCCCGCGACGCCGGTGGCAACCTGGCCCGCGTGTACACCCCGAAGCTCAACGTGGCCAGCCAGAACCTGGAAGCGGTGACCGTCGGCGCCAAGTACCAGCAGGACTTGGGCCGCTTCGGTTCGCTGATGTTCTCGGGCAACTACACCAACATGCTGAAGCGTGAAGTGGTGCCGCTGCCGGGCGCACAGAAGCTGGATCTGCTGAGCGATCCGTACAACATGTGGTACTACGACAACTTCGCCAAGGTGCGCGGCGATGTGTCGGTGGGCTGGGCCATCTCCAAGTTCACCACCACCCTGTACGCCAACTACGTCGGCAGCACCCCGAACTACCTGGCCTACACCGGCCGCAGCTATGACTACGTCCACTCCTCCGGCGCCAAGGCCGGCAAGTGGGGCTCGTACACCACCTACAACATGAGCCTGAACTACCAGGCGCAGGACGATCTGACCCTGTCGCTGATGGTCAACAACGTGTTCAACAAGCTGCCGGAAGGCCAGCGCTACAACTACCCGGGCAACGAATCGACCCCGTTCAACGACGGCTTCTACAGCGTCTACGGCCGTCAGATCTCGGCCCAGGTCAAGTACGACTTCTGATCCCGTCGTATTCCGGACTGCGTGTCTGGACCAGGCCCCGCTTCGGCGGGGCCTTTTTTTGTCCGTCGCACAGCACGGCCACATCCCGTTCACGGTTCAGACACGTTTGACATGAACCGAAACAAATCAATACATATCAATGAGATGAAGGAGAAATGGGCGCTCCTGTCACTGCAAGGCGCGCCCATCACCCACAGCTTCATGACTCCCTCGTGAACGTTTGACAGGCTCGGTTAATGTCGTGTTAATCTCGGGTCATCGGCACGTGAAGCCGGTACCAGCGCCGGGTGGCAGCACGCTGCCGACCCCGGGCAAGGGGCACACGGAGACGCCGACAAGGACCTGTCCCGGTGTACGACGCAATCATTCGATTCAAGGGGATTTCAGATGATCAATCGCAAGTCGCTCAGCAAGCATCCGCTGAGCTTCGCCCTCGCCTCCGCCGTGCTGCTCGCTGCGGCCGCCCCGGCGATCGCACAGGACGCCTCGGGCTCGACGCAGACCACCGAAGAGGCATCCAAGTCCAAGGCCACCAATCTGGATACGGTGACCGTCACCGGCTCGCGCATCAGCCGCGACGTGTTCAACTCGGTCTCGCCGGTGCAGGTCGTCACCCGTGAAGAAACCACCCTGGCCGGCTTCAACTCGACCACGGCGGCCCTGCAGAGCACCGCGGTCACCGCCGGTGCGGCGCAGATCAACAACGCCTATGGCGGCTACGTCACCGACGGTGGCCCGGGCGCCAACACCCTGGGCCTGCGCGGCCTCGGCCCGACCCGCACCCTGATCCTGCTCAATGGCCGCCGCGTGTCGCCGGCCGGTACCCGCGGCTCGGTGGGCTCGACCGACCTGAACGTGCTGCCGAACTCGATCGTCGACCGCGTCGAAATCCTGAAGGACGGTGCGTCCTCGATCTACGGCTCCGACGCCGTTGCCGGCGTAATCAACATCATCACCAAGAAGAAGGTCGATGGCGTCAGCTTCGAAGCACAGCACAACGCCACCGATGGCGGCGGCGGTGAAGAGCGCCGTTACTCCATCATGTTCGGTGCCACCGGCGAGCGCTCGCACTTCTCCGGCTCCTATGAGTACTACACCCGCAACGAGCTGACCCTGGCCGACCGCAGCTGGGCCGGTGGCTGCCCGACCGACATGTACCGCGACATCGACGCGGGCGACTATTGGGGCAGCGGCGACTTCATCGACCCGCTGACCGGCAAGCCGAAGTGCTGGTCGCTCGATGCCGGCGGCACCACGCTGAACACCATCGGCACCAACACCCGTACCGGTGTTGCGGCCCCGGGCGGCGCCGGCACCCGCTTCAACCGCTGGCGCCCGAATGCGGCCATCACCACCGGCCTGGTGGGCTACGAAGGCGTGGACCTGAACACCCGCGACACCTTCGATCCGGCCATGCGCAACCAGTCGCTGATCTCGCCGACCAAGACCCACACCCTGTACCTGCAGGGTGGCTTCGACCTCAACGCACTGGGCGATGCCGAGCTGTACTACGAGTTCTTGGGCAACAAGCGCAAGTCGACCCAGACCGGCTATCGCCAGCTGACCCTGGACTATGCCGTGGGCAGCCCGCTGATCCCGGCCAACCTGCGTGACAGCGTTGCCGGTGCTCCGACCGACCAGACCAGCGGCAAGAACCTGGGCGTGCGTGCGTTCATCGGTTTCGGCAACGACACCAACAAGCAGAACGTCGACTTCCTGCGCTTCAATGCCGGCCTGCGTGGCCACCTGAGCTCGGAGTGGAACTATGACTTCAACGTCATGCACTCGCGCAGCGACGCCGACTACACCTTCGAGAGCTTCCTGACCAGCCGCCTGCGCCAGAGCCTGGACGTGGTCTCCAACGGTGCCGGTGGCTATGTCTGCCGGGACGGTTCCAACGGCTGCATCGCCGCGCCGGCGCTGAACACCAACACCATCGGTGGCAAGCTGCCGCAGGACTGGAAGGACTGGGTGTTCGTGCCGGTCACCGGCAACACGCTGTACAAGGAAACGACGGTCAACTTCAACGTCAACGGCCCGCTGTTCGACATGCCGTACGGTTCGGCCGGTGGTGCATTCGGCGTCGAGTACCGCAAGGCACGCATCGACGACACCCCGTCGCCGTACTCGATCAATGCCGACCTGTACAACCTGACCAACGCCACTCCGACCCGCGGTTCGGACTCGGTGTTCGAAGCCTACGGCGAACTGGAACTGCCGCTGCTGTCCGGCGTCACCGCTGCCGAGGAACTGACGGTCAACCTGTCCGGCCGCTACACCGACTACAAGTCCTACGGCTCCGATGAGACCTACAAGATCGGCGCGCTGTGGACCCCGGTGAAGTGGCTGTCGTTCCGTGCGTCGTACGGCACCTCCTACCGCGCACCGGCGCTGTTCGAACAGTTCCTGGGCGGCACCACCGGCTTCCTGAGCAGCAGTGCCGACCCCTGCAACGAGTATGGTGATCGCAACCCGAGCTCGCCGCGTTACCAGAACTGCGCATCGCTGGGCCTGGCACCGGACTACCTGGCCACCCAGGGCGTGACCGTGGTCACCCAGGGTGGTGCCGAGGCCGGCCTGGAAGCCGAAACCTCCAAGGCCAAGACCCTGGGCGTGGTGATCCAGCCGGAATTCGGCAGCGGCTTCGGTGACCTGTCCTTCGCCGCCGACTACTTCGACATCGAAGTGAAGAACGGCGTCGACAGCGCGGGCGGCGCGAACATCCTGTCGCGCTGCTACGACAGCGGCAGTGCCGACTTCTCCTCCGGTTCGGGTCTGTGCCGCCTGGTGGCCCGCAACCCGGTCAACAACCAACTGGTGGTGACCAACGGCTTCATCAACCTGTCCACCGACAAGGTCCGTGGCCTGGACTTCACCACCCGCTATGTCCGCGAAATCGGCCCGGGCACCCTGCGCACCACGCTGCAGTTCACCCACTACCTGGAACAGGCCAGCAAGGTCTTCTCCGACGATCCGCTGGTGGACTACAACGGCATGCTGTCGCGTCCGGAAAACACCGCCTCGCTGGACCTGAGCTACAAGTGGAAGAACTGGCAGGTGCGTTACGGCCTGGACTGGATCGACAAGATGGACAGCTACGCGTACTACGAGGAGCGCAACCCGGGTGACTTCGATCCGGCCACCTCGGCGTACAAGCTGTACACCCCGAACTACTTCCTGCAGGCCATCTCGGTGAAGTATGAAGCGGACAAGTGGTCGGTCACCGGTGGCGTGCGCAACTTCGCCGACCGCAAGCCGCCGACCATCTCCCAGGGTGTCTACAGCACCGTCGGCAACGCGCTGCTGTACAGCGGCTTCGACTACTTCGGTCGCAGCTACTTCCTGAACATCACGCGTTCGTTCTGATCCTGCTCCCTGCAACCGCCGCCCTTCGGGGCGGCGGTTCCATTTCAGGCACCGGATTCTCCGCAGGCCGGTGCCAACGCATTCCGAGGTTGCAATGAAGCGAGCCCTGCTGCTGGCGGCCCTGGCCAGCCTTTCACCGTTGCTGCACGCCAAGCCTGTGGCGCCCACCATCGAACAGATGGCCGCCTTCCCGGCCATCTCCAGCCTGTCGTTGTCACCAGACGGAAAACACATCGCCGGCCTTCGCGCCGATGGCGAGGAGCGCGTGATCGTGGTTTGGCGGACCGATGCACTGGACAAGCCACCCACGGTGATCGGCGCCAACCGCATGAAGTTCCAGAGCGTGTCGTTCATCAAGAACGGACAGCTGGCCGTCGTGCTGTGGCAACCCTACGACCTGCGCGCCGACCGGGTGACCAAGACCTTCGTCAGCAAGTTCTTCATCACCGACATCGAAGGCAAGCAGTGGAAGGAGCCGATCACGCCGCCGCGCGCCTCCAGTCGCAATGAAGAGCTCGAGCAGGCACTGGCCAACGCCACGGTGCTCGACACCCTGCCCAACGATCCCGACCACATCCTGGTGGTCAACGGTTCGGGCAGCAGTTCCGGTGACGTCTACAAGGTCGACCTGCGCAACTTCACCTCCCAGCGCATCCAGAAGACCGAAGAGCGCGTGGCGGGCTATATCACCGACCTGGACAGTGAACTGCGGGCACGCCTGCGGCAGGACGTCGACGGTACCGGCGCCTACGTCGCCACCGAGTTCCGCTCGCCTGCCAACGGTGCCTGGGAGGAGCATTTCCGCTCCTACGTGAAGAACCGCGACGTCAACCAGGTGATCGGCTTTGCCGATGATCCGAACATCGCGTTCGTACTCAGCAATGTCGGCCGCGACAAATCAATCGTCTACGAGTACGACATCACGGCCCGCAAGCAGAAGGAAGTGCTGTTCGAGCACAAACTGTTCAACGCCGGCTCGATGCTGATCAACCGCCACCGGAGCGGTGCGGTACCCTTCGGCGAGATCATGGGAATCGGCTACGCCGGTCCGCGCGGCGACGACATCCAGTGGACCTCTCCGCGCATGAAGGCCCTGGACCAGGGGCTGCGCCAGGCGCTTGGCATCCGCCAGGAGCCGCTGGCGATGGTCGATACCGCGAACGGCCAGCGCTACACCGCCAACTACGATACAGGCCTGAGCTACCGCATCGTCGACTACACCGCCGATCTTTCCAATGTGCTGGTGGCTACCTCCGGCCCTTCCAACCCGCCCGAGTATCACCTGCTGCACGACGGCAAGCTGACCCTGCTGGCCAAGACCTATCCGCAGATCCAGCCAGCCGCGCTGGGCACCACCCGGCTGGTCTACTACAAGGCACGCGACGGGCTGGACATTCCGGCATTCCTGACCACGCCCAGCACCGAGCTGTGCGGTGCCGGCCCGTGGAAAGCCGTGGTGCATCCGCACGGCGGCCCGTGGGCACGCGATGGCATGGACTTCGACGGCTCGATGTGGGTACCGCTGATGGCATCACGCTGCATGGCGGTCCTGCGCCCGCAGTTCCGCGGCTCGGCCGACTGGGGCCGCAAGCTGTGGATGGCCGGTGATGCCGAATGGGGCCAGAAGATGCAGGACGACAAGGACGATGGCGCGCAGTGGATGATCGACCAGAAGATCGCCCAGCCCGGCCACATCGCCATGTTCGGCTTCTCCTATGGCGGCTACTCCGCGTTCGCGGCTTCGGTGCGTCCCAATGGCCTGTACAAGTGCGCCATCGCCGGTGCCGGCGTTTCGGACATCAAGAAGATCTGGTCGCGCTTCTATACCAACCCCTTCTTCCGCCAGGCCCAGGCGCCGACCGTGGCCGGCCTCAACCCGGTCGACAAGGCCGGTGAAATGAAGATTCCATTGATGGTCTACCACGGTGACCGCGACCGCACGGTGCCGATCGAGCAGTCGGAGTGGTTCGTGAACAAGGCCAGGGGTTCGGGGCAGCCGGTCGAGTTCCACGCCATCGCCGACTACGCGCATGGTCCCGCCTGGACCCGCGCGATCATGGGTGACCAGCTCAGGCTGATCGACGACTACCTGGGCAAGGGCTGCGGCGGCGGCGGCCTGTAAGCCGCACCGCTTCCTGCGAGGGCGCCCACGGGGCGCCCTTGCACGTTCTGGCCCTTGCGCCCGGACATGACCTTCGACACCCTTGCAGCCCAGGCCGGCGGCGTATCGTTCGGCCCACGGCCGTACCTGCGGCTTCTCCCTGACTCACTCGGCCTGGAGGCCAAGAATAGTGATGACGCGCACTCCCAAGATCGTCCTGCTCAGCCTGGCCGTGTCGGCCGTGCTGGCCGGCTGCGGCAAGAACGAAACCCCGGCCAAGGATGCCGCGACCCCCGCCCCGGCCACCGCCGAAGCCACCACCTACAAGCTGGACGACAGCAAGCTGCCGGCCTACAACGCCTTCCAGCCGAGCGACCTGGACACCACCAAGGACGCGTGCACCGCCTTCGGCGACTACGTCAACAGCAAGTGGCTGGCCGCCAATGAAATCCCGGGCGACCGCACCAGCTGGGGCGCGTTCACCATCCTCGACGAGCGTTCGGTGGCCGTGCAGCACCAGCTGGCCGAACAGGTTGCGCAGGTCAAGAACCCGAACCACATCGAGAAGATCGTCGGCGACCTGTGGGCCACCGGCATGGACGAAGCCAAGATCAACGCCCAGGGCATCGAGCCGCTGAAGGCCGACCTGGCTGCGATCGACGGCCTGCAGGACAAGGCGGCCATCGCCAACTACCTGCGCACCAGCGCCGCCAAGGGTGACAACCTCCTGTTCGGCTTCGGCGCTGAAGCCGACTTCAAGAACTCCGGCGTGAACATGGCCTATGCCAGCCAGGGCGGCCTGGGCCTGCCGGATACCACTTACTACACCGATGCCAAGAACGCCGACAAGCTGAAGGCCTATCAGGCGCATGTCGCCAAGGTGCTGGAGCTGTCCGGCGTGGCCGCGGCCGATGCAGCCAAGCAGGCCGAGGACGTGGTCAAGTTCGAAACCCGCCTGGCCAAGGCCTCCAAGTCGCGCGTGGAGCTGTCGCGCAACGTCGAGCTGTACTACAACCCGGTCACCCTGGCCGACGCCGACAAGCTGACCCCGAACTTCAGCTGGACCGAGTTCTTCAAGTCGCAGGGCGTGGCCGCGCCGGAGAAGTTCTCGCTGGCCATGCCGGCCTTCCATGAGGAAGTGAGCAAGTCGCTGGCCGACACCGATCCGTCGGTGTGGCGCGCCTACCTGCGCTTCCACACCGTGGACAGCGCCTCGCCGTACCTGGCCGATGCCTTCGTGCAGGAGAACTACGAGTTCTACGGCAAGACCCTCAACGGCCAGAAGGAGCAGAAGCCGCGCTGGAAGCGTGTGCTGGGCACCATCGAAAACGATGCCGGTGAAGCCTTCGGCCAGCTGTACGTGAAGGTTGCCTTCTCGCCGGAAGCCAAGGCGAAGATGGAAGAACTGGTGAAGAACCTGGCCGCCTCGCTGAAGGACCGCATCCAGGGCCTGAGCTGGATGAGCGAGGAAACCAAGGCCAAGGCCATCGCCAAGTGGGAAACCTTCACCCCGAAGATCGGTTACCCGGACAAGTGGCGCGACTGGTCGGGCCTGCAGACCCAGCGCGACAGCTACCTGGGCAACGTGCGCGCGGCCAACGAGTTCAACTACAAGTTCAACCTGTCCAAGATCGGCAAGCCGGTGGACAAGACCGAGTGGGGCATGACCCCGCAGACCGTCAACGCCTACTACAACCCGCTGCAGAACGAGATCGTGTTCCCGGCCGCCATCCTGCAGCCGCCGTTCTTCGATCCGAAGGCCGACGACGCGCTGAACTACGGCGGCATCGGTGCGGTGATCGGCCATGAGATGACCCACGGTTACGACGACCAGGGCGCACGCTTCGGGCCGACCGGCAACATGGAAGACTGGTGGACCCCGGCCGACAAGAAGAACTTCGAAGGCCTCACCGGCAAGCTGGTCAAGCAGTTCGACCAGTACAAGGTCGACGGCCAGGCAGTGAACGGCCACCTGACCCTGGGCGAGAACATCGCCGACCTGGGCGGCCTGGCCACCGCCTACGACGCCCTGCAGAAGGCGACCGCCGGCAAGGAAGATGCGAAGGTCGACGGCTTCACCCGCGACCAGCGCTTCTTCTTCAACTGGGCCACCGTGTGGCGCACCAAGTACACCCCGGAAAACGCCAAGGTCCGCCTGGCCACCGACCCGCACGCCCCGGCGCAGTTCCGTGCCATGGGTGCGCCGTCGAACCTGCCGACCTTCGCTGCCGCGTTCCAGTGCAAGGCCGGTTCGCCGATGGCCCGCACCGGCGAGCAGCAGGTGGTGATCTGGTAAGCCACGGCTGACGCTGCGGCAGACCTGCAAAGGCCCGGGAATCCCGGGCCTTTGTTTTTCACAGCGCCCGTCATCCACGAATGGCCCAGGCCGTTGGTAGATGCCGACCCTGGTCGGCGCACGGCCCAGCGGCGCCACCGTGACGCGTGCATGCCGCGCCCATGCACGGCTTGCTATAGTGCGCGCGCCCTCAATCCATCACGGATTCGTTCCACATGCCCAATTTCCGTCCGCTTGCCATCGCCCTGGGCATCAGCCTGGCGACGCTGGTCCCGACCCACGATGCGTTCGCCGCCAAGAAGAAGGCCGCGCGCGCCCCGGCCGTCAGCGCCCAGTGCAGCGACTTCTACGATGCCACCAACGCAGGCTGGCTGAAGGCCAACCCGGTGCCGCAGACCGGTGCCACCACCGCGCTCGGCCAGCTGGTCGAGCGCAGCCGCCAGCAGCAGCGTGAACTGCTCGACGCCGCGATGAAGTCGCCGCAGGGCAACGTGCAGAAGCTGCTGGGCGACTTCTGGGCCAGCGGCCTGGACGAAGCCGCCGTGGAAGCGGACGGCTCCAACCCGATCGCGCCGCTGCTGACCCGCATCAACGCCATCAAGAAGGCCAAGGATGTGCCGGCCTCGATCGCCGCACTGCACCAGGTGGGCATCCCGGTGGCCTTCAACTTCGGCCCGGACGTCGACCTGAAGGCACTGGACCGCCACATCGGTTACTTCATGCAGGGCGGCATGGGCCTGCCGGACCCGGCGTTCTATACCCGCACCGACGCCGATACCGTGGCGCTGATGGGGCGCTACCGCAACTACGTCAAGCAGATCCTGGCGCTGACCGGCACCCCGGCGGCCAGGCTCGATGCCGAATCGCAGGCGGTGATCGCGCTGGAGACCGAGCTGGCGCGCAATGCGCAGTCGCTGGCCGGCATCAACAACCCGTTCAACAACTACGCGCCGATCTCCACCAAGGAGCTCAACAGCCGTTACCGCAACCTGCAGCTGGACGCGTTCCTGAAGGCACAGGGCGTGGACGACGACCTGGTCTCGCTGGCCGACCCGGGCCTGTTCAAGCAGCTCGATGGCATGGTCACCAAGCTCAAGTCGGACCAGTGGAAGGCCTACCTGCGCTGGCGCGTGGGCGACTCGATGGCACCGTACCTGTCCAAGGCCTACCGCGACGCGGAGTTTGAATTCCGTGGCCGCGTGCTGCGTGGCGAAACGCTGCCGCCGCAGCGCTGGGAAGACGTGCTGGAGGCGATCAACGTGGCCGCCGGCCCGATGGTCGGCCGCGAATATGCGGCCCGTTACCTGTCGGCCGAAGACCGTCGCCAGGCGGCGTGGATCGTCGACAAGCTGCGCGAAGTGCAGATCGAGGCGGTCAAGAACAACAGCTGGATGAGCGCCGAAGCCAAGACCGAAGCGCAGGCCAAGCTGGCTGCGCTGAAGATCGAGATCGGCACCCCGTTGCGCGACCTCGACTACAGCGTGCAGCCGATGGGCCGCGGTTCGTTCGGCGGCAACATGCTGATCGCGTCGACCTGGCGCCACCGCGAGGAAATGAAGCGCATCGGCAAGGGCAACGCCGACCGCCGCTGGGACGTGCTGCCGCAGCAGCCGTCGCTGGCCTACGACCTGGCACAGAACCGCCTGATCGTTACCGCGGCGATCCTGCAGGGCCCGGTGTTCAATGCCAAGGCCGACGCCGCCGACAAGTTCGGCAGCTTCGGTGGCCTGGTCGGCCATGAGCTGACCCGTGCGATCGACGCCAAGGGTGCACTGGTCGACGCCAAGGGCGAACTGCGCAGCTGGTGGACCCCGGCCGACAAGACCGCCTGGACCCTGCTTGGCAACCGCGTGGCCGCGCAGTACAGCGCCTACGATTTCCCGGGCGTGAAGGGTGCCAAGGTCAACGGCACGCTCACCCAGGAAGAGAACCTGGCCGACATCGCCGGTCTGGAACTGGCCTGGGCGGCCTATACCGCGCAGGAGCCGAAGGCCAAGCCGGCACAGCAGCAGGGCTTCTTCCGCGCCTGGTCGGCGTTGTGGGCACAGCAGCTGTCGCCGAACGAGGCCGTGCGCCGCCTGACCGCCGACATCCGCGCGCCGGGCCTGTGGCGCAGCAACGGCACGCTGGCCAACCTGCCGGCATTCGGTGCCACCTTCAGCTGCAAGGCCGGCCAGCCGATGCAGCGCAGCGAAGCCGACCAGATCAAGGTCTGGCGCTGAGCCACGCGCACTACCCGTAGTACAGGGGGCGCCTTCGGGCGCCCTTTTTTGCGGGTGCAGCACGATCCCGGGTTAACACCGCGCGTGCTATCGCTGCGGCTTCGTCCATCGCGGAGCCCCGACATGGCACACAAGAACACGATCTGCCTCTGGTACGACAACGGCGCGCTCGAGGCCGCCACCTTCTACGCCAGCATCCTGCCCGACAGCGCGGTGATCGCCGTGCATCACGCCCCCGGCGACTTTCCGGATGGCAAGGAAGGCAACGTGCTGACGGTCGAGTTCACGGTCTGCGGCATTCCCTGCGTCGGCCTCAACGGCGGCACCGCGTTCAAGCACAGCGAAGCGTTTTCCTTCCAGATCCAGACCGAGGACCAAGCCGAGACCGACCGCCTGTGGGATGCGATCGTCGGCAACGGTGGACAGGAGAGCCAATGCGGCTGGTGCAAGGATCGCTGGGGCATCTCCTGGCAGATCAGCCCGCGCATGTTGATCGAAGCCGTGACCAGCAAGGACAAGGCATTGGCCAAGCGCGCCTTCAACGCGATGATGCCGATGAAGAAGATCGACATCGCCACCATCGAAGCGGCAATCAAAAAAGGGGACGGAGGGGATTAAGTCGTTTCTCCCCATGCCCCGTGTGCAAATGCAGATTGCGACTTAATCCCCTCCGTCCCCTTTTTGCGAGGTGTTGATGTCCTGGGATGCGATCGTCGTTGGTGGCGGCCACAACGGCCTGGTCTGCGCGGCCTATCTGGCGCGCGCTGGAAAGAAGGTGCTGGTGCTGGAACGTCGTGGCGTTCTCGGCGGTGCTGCAGTCACCGAGGAATTCCATCCCGGCTTCCGCAACTCGGTGGCGTCGTACACGGTGTCCCTGCTGCAGCCCAAGGTGATCGACGACCTGCAACTGCATGCGCATGGGCTGCGCATCATCAATCGCCCGGTCAACAACTTCCTGCCGATGGAGGATGGTCGTTATCTGCTGTCGGCACCGGGCCGCACCCAGGCAGAGGTCGCGAAGTTCTCCGAGCGGGATGCGCAGCGGCTACCCGAATACGAAGCGCGCCTGGAGATCTTCGCCGATGTGCTGCGCGCGTGGGCCCTGCGCGCGCCACCGGATGCCGGCGTTGCCGGTGGTTGGCGCGCGTTGCCTGCGCTGTGGCAGATGGGCCGTCTTGGTCGTGAACTGGCCACGCTGGATGCCTCGCTGCGGCAGGAGCTGCTGGACCTGTTCACGCTGTCGGCAGCCGAGTATCTGGATCGCTGGTTCGAAAGCGAACCGATCAAGGCGCTGTTCGGCTTCGATGGCATCGTCGGCAACTACGCAAGCCCCTATACACCGGGCAGTGCCTACGTACTGCTGCACCACGTATTCGGCCAGTGCAATGGCGTGAAGGGTGCGTGGGGCCATGCGATCGGCGGCATGGGCGCGATCAGCCAGGCGATTGCAGCCTCGGCACGCGAGGCCGGAGCGGAACTGCGCGTGGAGGCCGGCGTGCAGCGCGTGCGAATCGAACAGGGCCGCGCGGTGGGCGTCGAACTGGCCAACGGCGAGATCCTGCGCGCACGCACGGTGGTTGCCAACGTCAATCCGAAACTGCTGTACGAACAATTGCTGGAGCCGGCACAGGTACCCAACGCGACACGCGAACGCATGGCGAACTGGCGCTGCGGTTCCGGCACGTTCCGGATGAACGTGGCGCTGTCGCGGCTGCCGGAGTTCCGCGCCCTGCCCGGGCCCGGCGATCACCTCAGCGCCGGCATCATCATGGCACCCAGCCTGGATTACATGGACCGCGCCTGGCTGGATGCGCGCCGCGACGGTTGGGCGCGCGAACCGATCGTGGAAATGCTGATTCCGAGCACGCTGGACGATTCGCTGGCGCCGCCCGGGCAGCACGTGGCCAGCCTGTTCTGCCAGCATGTGGCGCCGGTGTTGCCTGAAGGCCGGCATTGGGACGATCACCGGGAGACCGTGGCCGACCTGATGATCGCCACCGTCGAACGGCATGCGCCCGGCTTCACCGCCAGCGTGCTCGGTCGGCAGGTGCTGTCGCCGCTGGATCTGGAACGCACCTTCGGCCTGGTCGGCGGCGACATCTTCCACGGCGCACTGAGCGCCAACCAGCTGTTCTCGGCACGGCCGATGGTCGGCCAGGCCGGCTATCGTGGTGCCCTGCCCGGGCTGTACCTGTGCGGTTCGGGCACACACCCCGGCGGTGGCGTCACCGGTGCACCGGGGCACAACGCGGCGCAGGTGGTGTTGCAGGATCTGTAGAGGCGTGCCCACCAACGGTCGGCACCTGCAGCGTCAAATGATCCTTCGGATCATTTGACGCTGCGCAGATGGTTCGGGCGCTTCGGTGGGCCGGGCGGGCGGCGCTTGAACGGCGGCTGCCCGCGCCAGTAGCGGATCAGCAACCAGCCGAACAGCATGCCGCCGAGGTGCGCGAAGTGGGCCACGCCCGGCTGCCAGCCGGTCATGCCCAGCACCAGCTCGCCCACACCGAACAGGATCACGAAAGTGCGCGCCTTCATCGGGATCGGCGGGAACAGCAGCATCACCCGCTGGTTCGGGAACAGCATGCCGTAGGCCAGCAGCAGGCCGAACACGCCGCCGGAGGCGCCCAGCACCGTGGCAGGGTTTTCCAGCAGCGTACCCACCAGCAGCTGGCAGACACCGGCACCGGCCACGCACACCAGGTAGTACAGCAGGAAGCGCTTCTCGCCCCAGGTCTGCTCCAGCGGCGCGCCGAACATGAAGACCGCCAGCATGTTGAAGAACAGATGGCCGAAGCTGCCATGCAGGAAACCGTAGGTCAGCAGCTGCCAAGGCTGGAAGTTGCCACCCGGCGAGAACGCGTCGAAGCCCTGCTGCAACGGTTGCAGCATGAACGGCTCGAAGGTCTGCATGCCGAGCAGGAACGGCTGCTGCAGCAGGAACAGGATCGCGTTGGCGATCAGCAGGGCCTTGGTGACGGTTGGCAGTCGCGGGAACATGGGAGCACCGGCATGGAACGGCCTCCATCATAGCCGCAGCATCGTGTCTTGTTGGCGACCCGCAGGTCCGGCCTGTTCAGTCGCCAGCGGTGCTCAGCCCGGGCCCCACACCGCTGCGTCCAGCGCCGCCGCCGGATCGGTCGCCGGCATCCGCACCCGGCCGTTCTCCACCCGCACACCCTCGGCGCGCAACCGTTGTGACTGCTCGCGCCAGCCGGCCGACCCTTCTTCCATGGCAATGCGCCCGTCCGAGCGCAGCACGCGGTGCCAGGGCAGGTCCGGGTCGTCGTTCTGGCCCAGGATGCGTGCGGTCAGGCGTGCACGCCCAGGCAGGCCCGCGCGCATCGCCACCTGGCCGTAGCCCATCACCTGCCCCGCCGGGATTGCGCGGATCACCGCCAGGATGCGCGCACGCGCCTGCTCCGGCGTCAGCGCCGCAGGCGGGTCACCAGCAGAACGCCGATCAGCACCAGCACGGTGCCGGCGATCTGCGCCGGCCCCATCGGTTCGTCGAGCAGCCATAGGCTCATCACGATGGTGGAAACAGGGCCCAGCATACCGACCTGCGCGGCCAGCGACGAACCCACGCGCTGCACCGCCAGCATGATCGCCAGCACCGGCAGCACCGTGCACACGGTGGCATTGACCAACGACAGCCACTGCACCGGCGCCGGTGCCTGCCACAGCAGCGGCAGCGGATGGGTCACCGCGAAATGCAGCAGCACCAGCACGCTGGCCACGCAGCTGGCATAGGCGGTCAGCCGCACCGCACCGATGCGCGCGACCACCTGCCCACTGCCGAACAGGTACAGCGCATAGCTGAGGGCACTGCCCAGCACCAGCAGGCTGCCGACGATGATCTGCCCACCCTCGCGCTGCAGATCGTGGCCGAAGGCCAGCAGCACGCCGAGGTAGCTCAGCACCAGCGCACCGATCTGCCAGCGGCCCGGCCGCTGGCGCGCCAGCAGCACGTTGATCAGCAGTACCAAGGTCGGGTTCAAGTACAGGATCAGCCGCTCCAGGGTCACGCTGATGTACTGCAGTCCCTGGAAGTCGAGCAGGCTGGACAGGTAGTAGCCGGTGAAGCCCAGCCACAGCACGCGGGCACGGTCGGCCCAGGACAACGGCTCGGCCCGGCGCGCGGCCCACGCTGCCATCAACGCGAACAGGGGCAGCGCCATCAGCATGCGCAGGGCGAGCAGCGTGGTGGCATCGACGCCGTGGCGCAGGCCGAGCTTGACGATGATCGCCTTGCCCGACGCGGCGATGGCGCCGATCGCGGCCAGGCCGATGCCGCCCAGCGCAATGCGTGGGGAAGCAGTGGCGATGCGGGAAGCGGGAGTGGACATCAGGACGACGGCGGGCCGCGCAGAGCGGCCCGGTAAGGCGTGGGGGACGCTCATTGTCGCATGGGGGCGCCCGCTGCCCTGTAGAGCCGAGCCTGCGCTCGGCGTCGCCAGGCCGGGGCGAAAGGCTGCCGAGCAGGGCTCGGCCCCACAACATCCCGGCTCAGCGCATCAGCACCACTTCTTCGGCCGAGGTCGGGTGGATCGCCACGGTGTCGTCGAACTGGGCCTTGGTCGCGCCCATCTTCACCGCCACCGCAAAGCCCTGCAGGATCTCGTCGGCCGCTTCGCCCAGCAGGTGGATGCCTACCACGCGTTCTTCCGGACCGGCACAGACCATCTTGAACAGGCTGCGCTGGGTACCATTGGCCAGCGCCTGCAGCATCGG
Source organism: Stenotrophomonas maltophilia D457 (assembly GCF_000284595.1). Classification (GTDB taxonomy): domain Bacteria; phylum Pseudomonadota; class Gammaproteobacteria; order Xanthomonadales; family Xanthomonadaceae; genus Stenotrophomonas; species Stenotrophomonas muris. Next base: position 3,372,957 of record NC_017671.1, read on the forward strand.
GCGGAAGCGGCTGTGGTAGACGCTCACCTGGTCGAAACGCCGGCGCGCTTCTTCCTCGCTCATGCCCACCGCGCCCAGCGGCGGATGCGAGAACACCACGCTGGCCACGTTCTCGTAATCCATTTTGGACTGCGGGCGCCCCCCGAACAGGCGGTCCATCAGCCGCCGCGAAGCGGCCACCGCCACCGGGGTCAGGCCGACCTTGCCAGCGATGTCACCGACCGCGTGCACGCTCGGCACGCGGGTGGTCTGCCACTCGTCCACCTGCACCTGCTCGTGCTCGCCGATGTCGATGCCGAGCGCTTCCAGACCCAGGCCACGGCTGTTGCCGCGGCGGCCGGCAGCGAAGAACACCGCATCGAACACACTGTCGATCGGGCCGTCATGGCCGAACGCCCGCACGCGCTCGCCATCGCGCTGCAGTTCGCGCAGGCGATAGTCGAAATGGATCCGCACGCCCTGCTGTTTCAGGTTCTCGGCCAGCTGATCGGTCAGCTCGTAATCGAAGCGCTCCAGCAGGCGCTTGCCGCGCACCAGCAGGCTCACGCGGCTGCCGAGCGCCTGCAGCAGGCCAGCCAGCTCCACCGCGATGTAACCACCACCGATGATCGCCACCTCGGCCGGCGCCGCACGCAGGTCGAAGAAATCGTCGGAGACCAGGCCCAGCTCCGCGCCGGGAATATCCGGACGCAGTGGATGCGCGCCAGTGGCGATCAGGATGTGTTCGGCGCTGTAGTGCACGCCATCACTGCAGGCCACGGTGTGCGCATCAAGCAGATGGCCACGTGCCGGAATGCGCACCACGCCGGTTTCGTCCAGGCGCTTGTGGTAGCTGGTGTGGATGTTGCTGATGTAGGCCTGGCGATGGATCACCAGTTCCTTCCACGACAGCGCCGGGCGTGCCTCGACATCGAAGCCCATCGCATTGGCCAGGCCGATGCGCTCGTGCAGGTCGGCCGCCAGCCACATCGCCTTCTTCGGCACGCAGCCGACATTGACACAGGTTCCGCCCAGTTCGCCGGGTTCCAGCATTGCCACGCGCTTGCCATGCTGCGCGGCGCGGATCGCACCGGCCAGGCCGGCGGAGCCGCCGCCAAGGACGATCAGGTCGTAATCATAGGATGCAGTGCTCATCGGAATCGCTCGGGTCGGTAAGGGGCAGGATCGATCGCTGGCGTGTGGCCGCAGACGAGATCGGCGATCCGCTGGCCGATGCCGGCGCTCATGCTGACGCCGAGCATGCCATGCCCCGCTGCAGGCCAGACGTGAGGATGCGCGGGCGCGCGGCCGATCAGCACAGCGCGTGCGCGCTCATCGCTCACCCCTGCTTCGTCCTGCGCCGCATCGGTGGCCACTGCCGGTAGGTCATTGCACGCCACAGCCATTCCATCGGACCAAAGCGGAAGCGCGCCAGCCACGCGTGCGAAACAGCCACCTGCACGGCAAACAACAGCAGCGCGAACAGCAGCTGCACGCTGCGCGGCATCATCTCGAACCTGCCCAGGCCGTAGTGGTAGAAGGTCCAGGTACACAGCAGCGACTGGCCAAGATAGTGGGTCAACGCCATGCGCCCCACCGGCGCCAGCCACGCCAGCCGCGTGCGCCAGTGCACGATCCACGCCAGGTAGCCCAGGCACATCGGCAGCCCGCCAACCGTGACCAGGGCCATCGCCGCGGTCACCGGCAGGTTGTAGGCGCCGGGTGCAAGGTAGGGTTTCCAGGCAACCCCCAGCAGCGTGACCAGCAGCCCCAGCGGCAGTGCGATCCAGCGCAGCGACGCGTACAGCCGCGGGAAGCGCTCCGGCGTCGCCAGCGCGCCACTGCCGGCGAACCAGCTGCCGAGCAGGAACATGCCCAGCACTTCCGGGCCGCTGATCAGCAACGCGCCCATCGAGGTGCCGAACTCGCTCAGGCGCTGCACAGTGGCCTGCGCCCAGCTGCCCTGCCCGTACACCTGCCGCTGCAGGTCGATGCTCTGCTGCGCCTCGGCAAGCATGCCCTGCACCTCTTCGGCCGAAGCCATCGACACCATCGCACCCACCAGCAGCATCATCGCTACACCGCCGAGGTAGACGATCACGCCCATCCACGGCAGCCAGCTGCGCGGCGCCTCGCGGCAGGCCAGCAAGGGCAACGAGACCAGCGCATACATCACCAGGATGTCGCCGGACCAGACCAGCAGTGCATGGCACAGGCCGATCAGCAGCAGGCCGGCGCTGCGGCGCAGGTAGAACGGGGTGAAGTCGCGCCCGGCCACCTCGGCGCGTTGTGCCATCACCGCAAAGCCGGCACCGAACAGCAGCGAGAACAGGGTGAAGAACTTGCCCTGCACGAACACATAGACGAAGGCGTCGGCCCAGTAATCGATGCCCCGCCAGTGCACGTCAATGCCGGTGAAGGCCAGGTCCAGCGGGCCGCTGAAAGCCTCGATGTTCATCAGCAGGATGCCCAGCAGCGCAGCACCACGCAGCACGTCCAGCACGGCGATGCGTTCGCCGGAAGCCACCGGCTGCAGGGAAGGAGAAGCGGCGTTCACGGGGCGTCCGTCAGGCAGGTCCGCCATTATGCCGCCGGCCCGTGCACCATGGATGGCCGCGGCGTGTTCCAGAAACGCAACGGCCCGCCGAAGCGGGCCATTGCTGCCATCACGATCGCGCTGCGATCAGTGCTGGTGACCGCCGTCGCCGTGGACGTGGCCGTGGTCCAGCTCTTCCTTGCCGGCTTCGCGCACGTCGACGATTTCGACGTCGAAGTGCAGGTCCTTGCCAGCCATCGGATGGTTCAGGTCAACGTCGACGACGCTCATGCCGACCTTCTGCACGGTCACCGCACGCGGGCCGAAGTTGGTCTGCAGCACGACCTGCTGGCCCGGCGCCAGCTTGGTATTGCCGAAGTGCTTCTTCGGCACGCGCTGGGACAGGCCCTCACGACGCTCGCCGTAGGCATCGGCCGCCTTGACGTCGACGTTGAAGGTCGCGCCGGCTTCCTTGTCCATCATGGCGTTTTCCAGGCCCGGGATGATGTTGCCGTGACCGATCAGGATCGCCAGCGGCTCGCCGCGGTCCTTGGACGATTCGATCGGCTCCTGGCCGACTTCGGAAACGGTGTAGTGGAAGCGGACAACGCGGTCTTTTTCGATCTTCATGCGCAACTCTGTCTGGATCTGCCGGAGGCAGGCGGGTTGGGGCGGGTTGTCGCCCGGCGGGGACGCCGCCATCATGACGGCCAATCCAAGGTGGCGCATTATCCGGAGATCATGCACATCACGCCAGTTTCGTCCGGCCAGCGCCGGTTTCTCGCCCCGGCCCTGCTGCTGGCCCTGCCCCTGTTGATGACCGCCTGTGGCGGTGGCAAGGCCACCCGCCCGGCCCCGCCCCCGCCCACGGCGAACTGGCCAAAGACCGTGCCGGACAACCCCGAGGCTGCCAACTCGGTGCTGATGCGCGCCATCAGCCTGGTCGGCACGCCCTACCGCTATGGCGGCAACACCCCGGATTCGGGCTTCGACTGCAGCGGCCTGGTCGCTTATGTCTATCGCGAGATGCTGGACCTGCGGCTGCCGCGCACCTCCCGCGACCTGGCGGCGGTGCAGGGCCCGAAGATCGACCCGCAGCGCCTGGCCACCGGCGACCTGGTGTTCTTCGGCAGCCGCGGCAGCGTCACCCACGTCGGTATTTATGTAGGTGAAGGGCGTTTCGTGCATGCGCCGAGCACCGGCGGCACCGTGCGCCTGGACTCGCTCAGCGGTCCCTACTGGAAGGACCACTACACAGGGGCGAAACGCGTCCTTCGCTAAAATGAACAGGCGATATATTCAAAACTGTGACGGACATCACTGCGCAACTAACGAATTACTAACGGAATTTTTAACTTATCCGCGCTTTTACAGGGCATGATGCCCCATCGTTTTTTTCCTGTGACCGACGCGTGACGACTGACGACCTGAAAAGCGAAGGCCAGACTTCCGTATCTTCACGTAGTGCCCGCCCGCTGTTGCTTGGCCTGGCACTGTGTCTGACCAGCCTTCCGGCCTGGTCGCAGACTGCTCCGAACCGTTCCGATGTGACCCTGGCCCCGGTGGCCGAGAGCACCGCCCGACCGGCCGCCAAGGCCGAGGCTGCCGCTCCGCAGCGCAGCCGCGTCGATGCCGCCGCCAGTGCCACGCTGGCCGCCCTGCTGCCGCACCTGGCCGCCAACGACACCATTCCGCTGATGGACCGCTCGGCCGTGGTGGCCGGCGACCTCAGCCGCCTGCTCGCCAACTACGACACCAGCAGCGCCGCCAATGGCAGCGTCGTCGGCACCGCCGCCGACAACGGCAAGGTGCAGTCGCTGCTGCGCCGCGCGATGACCCTGCTGGGCACCCCGTACCGTTGGGGTGGCAGCAACCCGGACAGCGGTTTCGACTGCAGCGGCCTGGTCGGTTATGTGTTCCGTTCGGCCCTGGGCATCGAACTTCCGCGCGTCTCGCGCGAGATGGCCCACGATGACAATGCCGAACTGATCAACGACCGCACCGCGCTGGCCGCGGGTGATCTGGTGTTCTTCGGCCGCAAGGGCCGCGTCGACCACGTCGGCATCTACGTCGGCGATGGCCGTTTCCTGCATGCGCCGAGCTCGGGCAAGGACGTCCGCGTGGACACCCTGCTCAGTGGCTACTGGGGCAACAAGTTCATGCAGGCCCGCCGGGTCGACCTCTGACCGGCTGGCGTCACAGCGCCGCCTGATACGCAAAGCAAAGCCGCTGCCCTGCAGCGGCTTTTTTGTTGGGCCCGCGTAATGGTGGGTAGCTGCCGACCTTGGTCGGCACCGCCTCCATCCACGCATGGCGTGGATCTACCACGGTCGGCAGCGCGTCAGCCATCTCCCAAACGAAAGGCCCGCCGGTCAGGGCGGGCCTTTCATCTCCACGCAACCTCAGCTGCGTGGCGGTGTCGGGTCAGGATCGTCCACGCCCACATTGCTGGACGGATTGTCATACACCGCCTGGTCCAGCAGCCCGGTTTCCTTGGCCACGATCACCGGCACCAGCATCTGGCCGGTCACATTCGTCATCGTGCGCATCATGTCGAGGATGCGGTCGATGGCATACAGATAGCCGATGGTCTCCAGCGGCAGGTTGGCTGCGCTCAGCACCACCGTGGCCATGATCACCGCGGTACCCGGCACGCCGGCCGTACCGAAGCTGCCCAGCACCGAGGCGATCAGCACCACCACGTACTGCTCCGGGGTCAGCGGCACACCGCTGTACTGCGCGATGAACACCGCGCACAGCGCCGGATAGATCGCGCCGCAGCCATCCATCTTGATGCTGGCGCCCAGCGGCACCGCGAATGAACCGTAGTCCTTGTTCACGCCCAGGTTGTGGGTGATCGAACGCAGCGCCACCGGCATCGCGGCGAAGCTGGACGAGCTGACGAAGGCCACCTGCATGCCCGGCGCCGCGCCGCGGAAGAACTTCAGCGGGTTCAGGCCGTGCGCCAGCAGCAGCGCGCTGTAGACCACCACGATGTGCAGGGCGCAGGCCACGTACAGGGCCAGCACGAAATGGCCCAGCGGCAGCAGCTTCTCGAAGCCATAGCTGCCGACCAGGCCGGCGATCAGGCCGAAGGTACCGATCGGGGTGACTTCCAGCACGAAGCGGGTCACCTGGATCATGATGTCGCTCATCTGGCCGACCAGCTTGCGCGCCTCGGTCACCTTCTCGCCCAGCTTGACGATGGCAAAGCCCACCAGGCCTGCGAAGAAGATCACCGGCAGGATCGAGCCGCGACCGGCCGCCAGCACAGTCTCACCGGCCGCATTGACCTTGGTACCGATGCCGGACAGCGCGTAGAAGACATTGGCCGGCACCACGTCCAGCAGCACCTGCACCACACTGGGCACTTCGCGCGGCACGTAGTTGCTGGCCATTGTCAGCTGCAGCCCGCCGGCACCGGGCTGCAGCACGGTCCCCACGCCCAGCCCAACGCATACCGCCAGCGCCGCGGTGATCACGAACCACAGGAAGGTGCGGCCACTGAGCGCGGCGACCGACTTCTGCCCGTGCAGCGACGAGATTGCGTTGATGACCGCGAAGAACACCAGCGGCACGGCGATCATCTTGATCAGGGTGACGTACAGCTCACCGAGCGGGCCGAACCACGTTTCCGCGGCCGGGCCAAGCGCCCAGCCGGCCAGCGCGCCGAGCACGAAGCCACCGACCACGCGCTGCCAGAATGGAATCCGCAGCCAGGCAGAGACCAGCTTCATAGGCAATCCAGAGGGGAAGGAAGGGATGCTGGCACGATAGCCCAAGGCGGCCCGCAGAACGACCGCCCGGCCGGCAAATCAGTGTGTCATCGGCGTGCCTTGCAGGGACGGGCATAATGAACGTCCCGTTACAGTTTGTGAGATCCCAGCGTCCATGCGCCGTTCCGTCTCCCTGTTGGCCGCCTGCGCCACCACCCTGCTGCTGGGCGCCTGCGCCAGCACCACCCCCGCCTCTGCCCCGGCCGGCCTGAAGGTCGCCGTCGACCCGGTCGCCCATCCGGCCGGCGAGACCCCGCAATGGTGGTACCGCAGTGGCGCCGCCCAGGCCGCCGCCAACGGCGCGATGTCCGGCAAGGCGAAGAACGTCATCCTGTTCCTCGGCGACGGCATGAGCCTGACCACCGTGGCCGCCTCGCGCATCTACGAAGGCCAGCAGAAGGGTGGCTCGGGCGAGGAGAACCTGCTGTCCTGGGAGCGCTTCCCGGCCACGGCGTTCAGCAAGACCTACAACACCGATTCGCAGACGCCGGATTCGGCCGGCACCATGACCGCCATCACCACCGGCGTGAAGACCCACATGGGCGCGATCGGTGTCAGCGCCGGCAGCCGCACCGACTGCGCCGACAGCCTGTCCAAGGGCCTGCTGACCTGGCTGCAGCTGGCCGACAGCGCCGGCCTGGCCACCGGTGTGGTGTCCACCGCGCGCCTGACCCATGCCACCCCTGCTGCCACCTATGCGCACTCGCCCGAGCGCAACTGGGAAAACGACACCGACCTGACTGAAGCGGCCAAGGCTGCAGGCTGCAAGGACATCGCACAGCAGCTGCTGTCGACCTCGCGTTATGGGCGCGGCCCGCTGGTCGCTCTCGGCGGCGGTCGCGGTGAATTCACCACCGTGGAAGAGCGCGATCCGGAATACGACGACAAGGTCGGCCAGCGCCTGGATGGCCGCAGCCTGGTGCAGGAATGGCAGCAGGCGCACCCGCAGGGTGCCTACGTGTGGAACAGCAAGCAGCTGGCGGCGGCCGCCAATGCGCCGGCCATCCTCGGCCTGTTCGAACCGGACCACATGCGCTACGAATACGAGCGCCCGCAGGATCCGGGCGGTGAGCCGAGCCTGGCCGAACTGACGGCTGCAGCGATCAGGAATCTGGCCAGGCACCAGGAAGGCTACGTGCTGATGATCGAAGGCGCGCGCATCGACCACGCCAACCACAGCGGCAACGCCTACCGTGCACTGACCGAGACCGTGGCGCTGTCCGACGCGGTGCGCGTGGCCAACGAACTGACCTCGGCCGACGACACCCTGATCATCGTCACCGCCGACCACTCGCATACGCTGAACTTCGTCGGCTACCCGGCACGTGGCAATCCGATCCTGGGCAAGGTGAAGGACAAGGGCGGCGAAGATGGTGCCGGCAAGCTGGACTACGCGCTGGACGGCACCGGCCAGCCGTACACCACGCTGAGCTATGCCAACGGCCCGGGCCATACCGGCAGCAGCAACCAGCAGCCGGCCGGCCCGAAGCGTTACCCGCACAACCCGAGCAGCTTCGAACCGGCCAACGGCCGCCCGAACCTGCGCGAGGTCGACACCGAGCATCCGGACTACATGCAGGAAGCACTGGTGCCGATGAAGTCCGAATCGCACGGTGGTGAGGATGTCGGCATCTGGGCGCGTGGCCCGGGCAGCAAGGCGATCCGCGGCACGCTGGAACAGAACGCGATCTATCACATGATCGTGCAGGCCACCCCGGCCCTGCGCGAGCGCCTGTGCCAGGCCGGCACCTGCGATGACAAGGGCGTGCCGGTGCAGCTGCCGGCACCGACGGCCTTCGAGCGCAAGGCCGAGGCCAAGTGATCGTGCGGCAGGCCCGCCTCGACCGCGGCCGCTTCGCGCGGTCGCTGGTCCTGCTCGGCGTACTGGCCGGTTCCAGCGCGCTGGCGCAGGCGCCGGCCTGCAAGCTGCTGACCGACGAACACGGGTTGTGGCCGCTGCCCAACTGCGTGGTGGTCGATCACCGGCCGAAGATCAGCGCCGATGCGCTGAAGGACCTGAACTACGACGACCACGGCCTGGCCGTGGTGTATGCCGACCAGGGCTTCCACTACGTCGACCGCAAGGGCCGCAGCCTGCCTGTGCTGACCTGGGACAACGGCCCGGAAACACCGCAGGAAGGCCTGCTGCGCGGCCGCGTCGGCAACCGTGTCGGCTACTTCGACCTGACGTTCCGCCAGGTGGTGCCCGGCACCTACGATTTCGGGTGGCCGTTCCAGGATGGCGTGGCCGAGGTCTGCAACGGCTGTCGGCGCGGCACGCCGGATGCCGATGGCCACACGCCGATGGAAGGCGGAGAGTGGTTCCGCATCGACCGCGCGGGCCGTCGGGTGAAGTAGGTTTTTCGGCAGGGCTGCGCCCTGCACCTGCCGATGCAACGGCAACGGCCGAAGCAACAGCAACAGCAACAGCGCGCATTCCGTGGGATGGCGGGGCGGCCGGCAACCACGGCGGTTGCTGTTGCTCCTGGTAGGTGTCGACCTTGGTCGACACGATTTTTCTCTCAGATATCGAATTGAATACGGGGTCAGATCCGTTTTCCGCAGGAAAACGGATCTGACCCCAAGAGCCATTCCGACAGTTCGCAGGAAACTGTCAAAGGCGGGATGGGTCCGGTTGCGGGAGTGTCCGCGGCATGGATGCCGCGGCCAAGCCCCCATGGGTGAGGGCGCTTTGCTTGCGAAGCACTGCTTCGCAAGCGCCCGAACGCACAGCCGCCAGCGGCTGGGCCGGCCTGGGGGTTTACGGCGTCTCCCGCAACCGGACCCACCCCGCCCACCCTCAGGAAACCAGCTTCTGCTGTTGCTGTTGCTGTCGCCGTTGCTCTGGATCGTAGCGGGTGCAGGGCGCAGCCCTGCCGAGCAACCCTATACTTGCCGCCGTGACTGCCTTCCCTGCCCTCGTTCCGCTGGATGCGCCACTGCTGGTGGGCTACAGCGGCGGTGTCGACTCGACCGTGCTGCTGCACTGGCTGTGGCGCTGCGCCAAGGCCTCCGGCACGGCGCTGCGCGCGGTGCATGTGCACCATGGCCTGCACCCCGATGCGGACGACTGGGTGCTGCATTGCCAGCAGCAATGCGCAGCGCTGGGCATCGAACTGGCCGTGCATCGCGTGCAGATCGACCCCACATCGGGCCTGGGCCTGGAAGGCGCAGCACGGCAGGCGCGACGCGCCGCGTTCGCCACCGAACTGCGCGACGGCGAAACACTGGCGCTGGCGCAGCACCTGGACGACCAGGCCGAGACCTTCCTGCTGCGTGCCCTGCGTGGCTCCGGCGTCGATGGTCTTGCCGCGATGTCCGCAGACAGCCGCGTAGGCGAACACCGTGTGTGGCGACCGCTGCTGGCGGTGCCGCGCCGTGCGCTGCTCGATTACGCGCACCAGCACGCGCTGCGCTGGGTTGAAGACCCCAGCAACGCCGACGACCACGCCGATCGCAATTTCCTGCGCCTGCAGGTGCTGCCGTTGCTGCGCCAGCGCTGGCCGCACGCCGCCGCGGCATTGGCGGGCAGCGCCCTGCATTGCCGGCAGACCCGCGAGCTGCTGGACGAGGAGGACGCCGAGCTGATCGCGCATCTGGAGGTGGCACCGCGTGTGCTGTCGCTGCAGCTGCTGCGCCAGGTGTCACCGGGCCGCGCCGCGCGCGTGCTGCGTGCCTGGGTGATCGGCCATGGGGCCGCCCCACTGCCGGCCACGGTGCTGCAGCAGGCGCTGGACGAGCTGCTGCCAGCCAGCAACGATCGCCAGGCGCGGGTGCGCTGGCACGATCATGCCATCCAGCAATGGCGCGATCATGCCTATCTCCTGCCCGCGCAACTGCCGGCGCTTCCCCATGATTGGCAGGCCGGATGGGATGGACGCGCGCCATTGGCGCTGCCCGATGGCGGTCAGCTGCACCTGCACGGCGCCGAGGCCTTCGAACGGCCGCTCCAGGTCCGTGCGCGTGTGGGCGGCGAACGCATCCTGCTGCCCGGTCGCCAGCATTCGCATGCGCTGAAGGACTGCCTGCAACGCGAACACCTTGCCCCCTGGCGACGCGCCCAGCTGCCGCTGGTCTTCGATGGAGCGCAGCTGCTTGCCGCCGCCGACGTGGTCATCGCAGCTCCCCTGCAGGCCTGGTTGCAGGCCCACGACGCGCAGCTGCAGTGGCGTCCCGGCGGCTGGTGAATTGACCCCCGCGCGCAGCCCGTCCACACTTGCCGCATGGCCAAGAAGTCCCCCGAAAACGCCTCCCCGGTCGCCCAGTTCGAGCAGTCGCTCGAATCGCTGGAGCAGCTGGTGGAGCAGATGGAAACCGGCGAGCTGAGCCTGGAAGCGTCGCTCAGTGCTTACGAACGCGGCGTCGGTCTGTACCGTCAGTGCCAGCAGGCGCTGGAGCAGGCCGAATTGCGCGTGCGCCTGCTCAGCGATCCGGCCCAGCCGGAAACGGCCGAGCCTTTCGATCCGCCCAACCATGACGGCTGAAGCCCTGTTCGCGCGCTGGCGCGACCGTATCGAAAGCCAGCTCGATGCCGCCCTGCCCTCGCCTGCCGAAGCACCGCAGCGCCTGCACCAGGCCATGCGCTATTCGGTGCTGGGCGGTGGCAAACGCATGCGCCCGCTGCTGGTGTATGCCAGTGGACACCTGTTCGGCGCGCAGCCGGAACAGCTGGACGCGGCGGCGATGGCTGTCGAGCTGATCCACGCCTATTCGCTGGTGCATGACGACCTGCCGGCGATGGACGACGACGCCCTGCGCCGCGGCAAGCCGACCACCCACATCGCCTTCGACGAAGCCACCGCGATCCTGGCCGGCGACGCCCTGCAGACGCGTGCCTTCGGCCTGCTGGCCGATGCGCCGCTGCCGGCCACGCTGCGCGTGGCCTGCCTGCAGACCCTCGCTCACGCGTCCGGCGCCTCCGGCATGTGCGGCGGCCAGGCGCTGGACATCGATGCCACCGGCCAGCAGCAGACCCTGGCGGCACTGACCCGCATGCATGCGCTGAAGACCGGCGCGCTGATCCGTGCAGCGGTGCGCATGGGGGCGCTGTGCGGCCAGGCCCACGAGCCGCAGCTGGCCCAGCTCGACAGTTTCGCCGATGCGCTCGGCCTGGCCTTCCAGGTCCGCGATGACATCCTCGATGTCGAAGCCAGTTCCGAACAGCTGGGCAAGACCGCCGGCAAGGACGAGGCGCAGGACAAGAGCACCTTCCCCGCGCTGCTCGGCATGGACGGCGCGAAGGCGCAGCTGCGCGAACTGGCCGCACGCATGCAGGCCACGTTGGCCGGCCATGGCGAAGAGGCCGATGCGCTGCGCGCGCTGGCAACGCTGGCGGTGGAACGCGATCACTGATCGCCGCCGGTGACGCTGCCCTCAAACAGGAACGCCCGGCAATGCCGGGCGTTCCTGCTTGCGCATGCGGCCGGTATTACTTGATCAGGCGCAGGGTGAACGGGTAGCGATAGGCTTCGCCGTTGTTGGCCTTGACTGCGGCAATGATGCAGAACACCAGGTTGATGATGCCCACGATCGGCGCCAGGATGCCGCCGATGATCACCACCATCAGGATGATGCTGATGACCATGGCGATGGTCACGGTGATCTGGAAGTTCAGCGCTTCCTTGGCCTGGTCGGTCACGAAGGCCTTGCTGGCGTCATCCTTGTTGATCAGCCAGATGATCAGGGCGCCGATGAACCAGGTGAAGATGCCCAGCAGGTGCGCAGCCAGCGCCATGGTGCGCTGGTCGGCCGGGGCATCGGTGGTTGCCGGCGGCGGCGGGACGTTATCGAATTCGCTCACGACAAAACTCCTTTTCATTGGGTGGTCTTGACCCACCAGCACCAAGCTGGTTGCGTCAGGCGCGCATAGCTTACGTCATCAATGCCATCAATCATTACCGGCGACGGTCATCCGCCCCAGCAGGATCGAACCGGTCCGGATGTGCGAGCGCGGGTCGACGTCGCTGCCGACCGCCTCGATGCTGCTGAACATCTCGCGCAGGTTGCCGGCGATGGTGACGCCGTCCACCGGGTACTGGATCTCGCCGTTCTCGACACGGAAGCCGCCCGCGCCTCGTGAGTAATCGCCGGTCACCCCGTTCACGCCCTGCCCCATCAGCTCGGTCACCAGCAGGCCGTCACCCATCTGCCGGGCGATCTCTTCCAGCGGGCCGGCATTGGCCGCCAGCTGCAGGTTGTGCACGCCGCCAGCATTGGCGGTGGTCTGCAGGCCCAGCTTGCGCGCCGAATAGCTGCCCAGCACGTAGCGCTGCAGTACGCCGTCTCGGACCAGCGCCGAACTACGGGTGGCCACGCCGTCGCCGTCGAAGGCGGCCGAGCGCAGGCCACGGCGCAGGTGCGGCAGCTCGTCGATCTGCATCCATTCCGGGAACAGGCGTTGGCCGACGCTGTCCAGCAGGAAGCTGGCCTGGCGGTACAAGGCGCCGCCGGACACCGCCGACAGCAGGTGGCCGACCAGGCTGCGCGCCACTTCCGGGGCGAACAGCACCGGCATGCTGCCAGTAGCCAGTGAACGCGGCTGCAGGCGGGCCACGGTGCGCTCGGCGGCACGACGGCCGACCAGGCCCACGTCTTCCAGGTCCTCCCGGGCAAGCGCGCTGGTGTACCAGCCATCGCGCTGCATGCCATCGCCCTGCCCGGCGATCAGCGCGCAGCCGACCGAATGGTGGGTACCGCGCTCACGACCAAAGAAACCATGCGAATTGGCATACACCGACAGGCTCTGCATGCTCGACACCGATGCGCCGTCGGAATTGCGGATCTGCGCGTCGGCCTCGCGACCGGCCGCCTCGCAGGCCAGGGCCAGGTCCACCGCCTCATCGGCCTGCAGCGCCCACGGGTGCCAACCGTCCAGCTCCGGGAAGTCGGTGGCCATCAGTGCGGCCTCGGCCAGGCCGGCAGCCGGGTCATCCTCGGTATGCCGGGCAATCGCGCAGGCCTGCTCGACCGTAGCGGCCAGGCTGGCCTCGTTCAGGTCACCGGTGCTGGCACTGCCCTTGCGCTGGCCGAAATAGACGGTCACGGCGATGCCGCGGTCACGCGTGGACTGCACGGTCTCGACCTCGCCGAGGCGGACATTGACCTCCAGTCCGCGGTCCTCGCTGCAACTGACCTCGGCCTGGCTGGCGCCCAGCGCGCGGGCGCGGTCGAGCAGCTGCTGGGAGAGGTCGGCCAGCCGTTCCAGCCGGGCCGGGCTGTCGTCGCCGACGGCCACTTCAGGGGCGATCACGTTCAATGCTTTATCCTGTACAGGTTGGGCCCGGCATCACGCCGGGCGACTTTTTTTGAGATCAGGTAGGGACGATGCGCGGACGCGACGAAGAAACCGGTGAATTCCACGACAAGAGCCGCAGCCAGAACCGGCGCGACGCGCTCGACGTCCTGGCCCTGGGCGAGAAGCTGGTGTCGTTGACCCCGGCCCAGCTGGCGCGCCTGCCGATCCCGGAAGACCTGCTGCCGCATATCGCCGAGTGCAAGCGCATCACCGCCCACATCGCCCACAAGCGCCAGCTGGCGTTCCTGGCCAAGCACATGCGCCGCGAGGACGAGGCAACGCTGGACGCGATCCGCGATGCGCTGGACGCCAACAGCGAGACTGGCCGCCGCGAAGTGGCGATGATGCACCGCGTGGAAGACTGGCGCGACCGCCTGTTGGCCGACGGTGACAAGGCGCTGGCCGCCCTGCTTGACGACTACCCGCAGGCCGACCGCCAGCAGCTGCGCACCCTGGTACGCAACGCGCAGGCCGAAAAGGCGAAGAACAAGCCGCCGCGCGCCTACCGCGAGATCTTCCAGGTGCTGCGTACGCTGATGCTGCCGGCGGCGCTGGGCTTGAAGACGGCGGGCGACGAACACGCCGGCGATCCGGTCGACGAGGCCGACGAGGACTGAGTCCGCGCCGGCCCGGGCGGTGGCCGCGGCCATCGCCACGCTCAGGCCTGCGTACCGCCGACGGTGATGCCCTCGATCAACAGCGAGGGCTGGCCGACACCCACGGGCACACTCTGCCCGTCCTTGCCGCAGATGCCCACGCCCTCGTCCAGGGCCAGATCGTTGCCGACCATGCGCACCTTCTGCATGGTCTCCGGGCCGTTGCCGATCAGGGTCGCGCCCTTCACCGGGGTGGTGATGCGGCCATCCTCGATCAGGTAGGCCTCGGTGGCCGAGAACACGTACTTGCCGCTGGTGATGTCGACCTGGCCACCGCCGAAGTTCACCGCGTACAGGCCCTTCTTCACCGAACGGATCATCTCCTGCGGGTCGTGCTCGCCGGCGCGCATGTAGGTGTTGGTCATGCGTGGCATGGTCAGGTGCGCGAACGATTCGCGGCGCCCGTTGCCGGTCGGGGCCATGCCCATCAGCCGCGCGTTGAGGCTGTCCTGCATGTAGCCGACCAGGATGCCGTCCTCGATCAGCGGGGTGCACTGGCTCGGGTGGCCTTCGTCGTCGATGTTCAACGAACCGCGGCGACCGTCGAGGGTGCCGTCGTCGACGATGGTCACCCCCGGTGCGGCGACGCGCTCGCCGATGCGGCCGGCGTAGACGCTGGTGCCCTTGCGGTTGAAGTCGCCTTCCAGGCCATGGCCGACCGCTTCGTGCAGCAACACGCCCGGCCAACCCGGGCCGAGCACCACCGGCATCATGCCGGCCGGCGCCGGCACCGCGTCCAGGTTCACCAGCGCCTGGCGCAGCGCTTCCTGGGCCAGGGCTTCGGGGCGGCCGCTGGCGAACAGCGCTTCGTAGCCATAACGGCCACCACCACCGGCGTAGCCGGACTCGCGACGGCCGTTGTGTTCGACGATGACCTGCACGTTCAGGCGTACCAGCGGGCGCACGTCGGCCGCCAGCACGCCGTCGCTGCGGGCGATCAGCACCGTATCGACGCCGCCGGACAGGCTCACCATCACCTGCTTCACGCGCGGGTCGGCGGCACGCAGGTAGCCATCCAGGCGCTTGAGCACCTCGACCTTGGCCTCGTTGCCGATGCCGTCGATCGGGTCCAGCGCCGGGTACAGCGCGCGCGCATTGCCGCGCAGCAGCGAACGTCCGGTCTGCGCACCGCCCTCGCGCGAGATCGCGCGCGCCGACTGCGCCGCCGCCAGCAGCGCATCGGCATGGATGTCATCGGAGTAGGCGAAGCCGGTCTTCTCGCCGGAAATCGCCCGCACGCCCACGCCCTGCTCGATGGAATGGGCGCCGTCCTTGACGATGCCGTCTTCCACGCTCCAGCTCTCGCGGCGGGCGTGCTGGAAATAAAGGTCGCCGAAGTCGACACCAGGGCCGAGCAGTTGCCCGAAGGTGCGCTCCAGGCCGGCGGTATCCAGGCCGCCGGGGCGCAGCAGGCGGTCTTGGGCAAGCGTCAGGGCGATATCAGTCATGGTTTCGATCTGGGGGTGCGGGGGCGCTCAGGCAAGCCCCGTGAACAGGAAGCCGTGCTCAGCGCGAGCGCGGCAGGTCGGTGACGGTCGGCGGAATGGCCGGTGCAGGTGCCGGCACGGGCGGTGATGGGGTCTTGTCGCGGCTGCGCTCGATCACTTCCACCTTCGGCTCCTTCCATGGACCGGTCACCTTGTAGGTACGGGCGCCAATCTCGCCCAGCGGCTTGGACAATACCGCATTGGTGGCCGCGCCCAGCGCCGCCCCCACCGGGCCGCCGGCCACCGCACCGACCACGGTCAGCAGGTTGCCCGCGCGCGGGTTGACGTCGATGGTCTGGTCGAACTGCTGGTTGCGCAGGTCGGCCTGGCCACGGATGGTGATGTTGGCCGCCGGGCCTTCGATCAGCACCTTGTCGGTGCGCGCCATGCCCTGACCGAACTGCATGCTGCCCTCGATCTGGTTGAACGCGAAGCCCTTGGAGAAGAAGTCGCGGAAATCGAACATCAGCCGCCGCGGCAGCTGCGCGACGCTGAGCAGGCCCAGCACGCGGCCGGCGCCCGGCTCCAGCTCCAGCAGCTGGCCATTGCGCGCATGCAGGTCGAGGCTGCCCTGCAGGTTGCCCAGCTGGAAGTCCGACGGCCCCCCGCTCCAGGCCGCCTGCAGCTGCGCCTGGCCGGAACCGCCGCGCAGCTGGCCGCCGTAATCAAGGTTCTGCATCAGCCCGCCCAGGTCCTCGCTGCGCACCTGCGCGGTCAGTTCGGTACGGGCGCCGCCCGTACGGCCGAGCCAGCGGCCGGTGATGTCGATTTCCTGGTCCGGCGCGCGGAAGCGCAACGCGTCCACGTTCAGGCCGTTGGCCAGCGGGCGCGTGCGCAGCACCGCCTGGCCCAGCACCACCTTGCCGAACTTCAGGTCGGCGATGTCCAGCGCGAACGGCGGCAGCTTGGCCGGGTCCATGTCATTGGCACCGGCCTGTACCCGCGCCGGCGCGGCGGCCGCACCCGGTGCCGTCGGCAGTGACTGCCAGTGCACCCGGTCAAGCTGGCCGCTGATGGTGCCGCCGTCGGCGTTGGGTACGGTCAGGCGGCCGGCCAGCGACGGCCCGTCCAGGCGCACGTCCAGTGCCTGCGGGCCCGGGTGCAGCTGCAGCCGGGTCTGCTCGAAGACTCCGCCAATCAGCTTGAGCTGGCCGACCTGCACGTCGACCGTGCGCAGCGGCATCGCGTCGTCGTCACTCCCACCGCGCGCCAGGCTGATCCACTCCAGCGCATCCAGGGTCGGGCTGCGGCCATTGACCGTCAGTCCGCTCGCCGGCGGCTCGCGGTCGACATGGTCGCTGCCCAGCGTGACCTGCACACCGGTCTGGTTGTTGTGGCTGCGCGCGGCCAGGGCCAGGCGCTGGCCGAACGCCACATCGATGCGGCCGGCGCCCATCGGCAGCTGCGCGGCCACCGTGGTCGCCAGCGGCTCGGCGGCCGGCTTGTCCAGCGGCGCCGGCAGGTCGAGCCGGGTGCCGACCAGGTCCGAACTCAATCGCAGCTCGCTCGGCGGCGCAGGCGCGCCGGGCGCCACCTTGGGCAGGTTGACGCCGATGGTCCAGGCCGAATTGCCGTTGATGTAAGGCTTGAGCCAGGCCATCTCCGGAGCACGGTCGATCAGCACGCTGGCATCGAGGCGGGCGGTCAGCTGCGACTCGAAGGCGCGCGTGCTGTCATGCACGTAACCGCCGGCACGCAGGCTCAGCCGTCCTTCCTGGCCGAGGTGGCGCACCGCTAGGTCCTCGGCGCCGAAACCGCCATTGCTGTAGCGCGCCTGCCCGTGCATGTTGTCAAAGGTCAGCTGGAAGCGCTTGTCGACCAGCTTCACGCCGGCCAGATCGACCGTGCCCTGCAGGTGGCCCTCGCCCTCGTCCTGATGCAGCGGCTGCAGCAGATCGAAGGTCACATGGGCCGGACCACTGGCGACCAGATTGTCCAGCGTATCGCCGTAATCCTTGTGCAACGGGCTCTGGCGCAGCATCGCCAGCAGCTTGCCGGCCTCGCTCGGCGCGTCGGCACGTACGTACAACGGCTGGTGCCCGAAGTCCGGAATGCCCGCTTCGAATTTCTGTACCGCCACGCCGGCAAGATCACCCCGTCCACGCATGTCGAAGCCAGGGCCGATGAAGGCGATGTCGGCGTCGACCTGGCTCATCAGCGGCCAGTCGTGCTGGAAGCGGATGTCGCCATTGGTGATGTGGCCGGTGGCCTCGAAGCGGCCATCATTGTTGTCGAACGGCCAGTCGTCCAGGTCACCGGTGACCAGGCCGACGCCATTGCGCACCTGGCCGCCAGCCAGCGCCATGTCCAGCCAGTCGGTGGCGCCCTTGCTCATCTTGGAGTGGATCCAGAAGCGCTTGGCCGCCGTCATCGGCACGTCGTCCAGCTTCGCGGCCAGCTGCAGCCACGGCCGCGTGCCGTCGCCCTGGAACCAGACCCCGCCGCGCACGTCGGCCGCGTAGTCGGTGCCTTCCACACGCATCGCCGGCGTCCCGATCCGCCAACCACCGCCCTCGTCGCGCCAGCCCACGATCTGTCCGGCCAGGTGCAGGTCATGGCGCACGCCGAAGCCGGTCGGCCAATCGAACTGCAGCTGCCGTTGCGGTTGCAGCTGCAGGCTGAAGCCGTCGGCGTCGCCTTCAAAGCGCCCGCCCAGGCCGCGCAGGCCGGGCGAGTTGCCCACGCTGGCGAAACCCAGCGACTGCAGTTCACCCTGCGCCCACAGGGGGCCATCGCGTTCGCCCGACAGCTGCAAGGCGCGCACGTCCAGCTGCGGCCTGGACAGGAACAGCCAGCGACGCAGGCCCGGCTCAAGGCGATCACTCAGGGCCAGCGCACGCAGTGCGATGCCGGCCTGCACTTCACCGGAACGGACCTGCAGCTGTTTGCCGACCTGCAGCTGCAGGCCATCGAGGCGCTGCTCGCCGTCTTCATTCTTCAGCCGCAGCTGCGGTACCTGCAGCGCCCAGCCCTCGGCCTGGCGCTGCCAGCGCAGGCGGGCCTGCAGTCGCTGCAGCTGCAGCTGCGGCGCCGCCATGCCGGGTATCGGTGCGCCATCGATACGCACGTCGCGCAGATCCGAATCCGTGGTCAGCGCCACCGGCGCGAAATCGCGCAGGGTCAACCACAGGTTCAACTCGCCCTTGCCCTCGCGCAGGCGCACGCCGCCAGCCGCCAGCAAGGGCGCCCAGGCGTGGAAATCGACCGGGTCGGCGCCCAGCCAGGCCTCGCCGTTGCCGCGCGCACGGTCCACGTCCAGCACCGCGGTCAGCGGCAGCGCTTCGGGCTGCGCCCAGGCGCGTACGCCCACGCGCAGGCGATCGCCATTGACCCGCATGCGCAGGTCGATGCGCGGCAGCGTCGTGTCGATGCCCAACGTCGGCGCGTGCACGCCCAGGCGCCCTCCGATCACCTGCAGCTCGCCCAGCCGGCGCAGCGCATCCAGCGGATCGCCGCCGTTGTCCGATTGCGGCAGCCCGCGCACCGTCCAGCGTCCGTCCTCGCCCTGCTGCAGATCCAGCGCCAGGCCACGCAGGCGCAGCTCGGTCAGCGAGCGCCCGGGCAGCAGCCCGCTGTACATCGATACCAGCACCTCGGCCTCGCCGATCGCCAGGCCCTGCCCGGCGCCGATGCGCAGGCCTTTCAGCTGCAGCAGCGGGCCACGACGGGTCCAGGCGGTCTGCAGCTGGTCGAAACGCACCGGCTGGCCGGCACGCTCGCTCAGCCAGGCGGCAATCCTGTCAGGATGACGCTCGGCCAGCGGCAGCAGCTGGCTGAGCGTGCCCACCAGCAGTGCAAGCCCGACCAGGCCCACCGCACAGGCGGCAATGAAATGACGGCGGATCCTTCGCAGTCGCAGGCGCGGCGGCGCGCTCATCGGCCACCGCCGGCCTGCAGCCGGCGAGGATCAGAGCAGAACGACATCGAATTGCTCCTGCAGGTACTGCTCGTCCGCCTGGAAGCGGATGCTCTTGCCGAGGAACTCTTCCAGCTCGGCCACCGCCGAGGATTCCTCATCGGTAATTCGCGCGACCACCTTGGTCGAGGCGATCACCAGCAGGCGCGCAGCATCGAACTGGCGCACGGCACGGGTGATCTCGCGGAAGATCTCATAGGTCACCGTCTCGGTGGTCTTGATGCTGCCGCGGCCGCTGCACTGCGGGCAGGTCTCCGACAGCTGGCGCTCCAGGCTTTCCACCGTACGCTTGCGGGTCATCTCCACCAGGCCCAGCGGCGAGAAATCATAGACCGTGGTCTTGGCATGGTCGCGGGCCAGCGCCTTTTCCAGCGTGCGCAGCACCTGGCGACGATGCTCCGCATCATCCATGTCGATGAAGTCGATGATGATGATGCCGCCCAGGTTGCGCAGCCGCAGCTGCCGCGCCACCGCCTGCGCCGCTTCCAGGTTGGTGCGGAACACCGTTTCTTCCAGGTTGCGCTGGCCGAGGAACGAGCCGGTGTTGACGTCGATGGTGGTCATCGCCTCGGTCTGGTCGATCACCAGGTAGCCACCGGATTTCAGCGGCACCTGCTTGTCCAGCGCGCGGCCGATCTCGTCCTCCACGCCGAACATGTCGAAGATCGGGCGGTCACCGGAGTACAGCTCCAGCTTCTCGGCCAGCACCGGCATGTACTTGGCGACGAAGGCCTGCAGTTGGCCGAAGGTCTCCTTCGAGTCCACCTTCACCTTGTCCACGTCCTTGCGGATCAGGTCGCGCACCGACCGCAGCGGCAGGCTCAGGTCTTCATAGATGATGCTGCACGACGGCGCTTCGCGGCCGCGGCGCTCGACCACGTTCCACACGCGCGACAGGTAGGCGATGTCCTCGGCGATGGCCTCGGCCGGCTGCCCTTCGGCGTTGGTGCGCACGATGTAGCCGTAGCCGCCGTGCTGCGCCGACAACTCGGTCACCAGCGCCTTCAGGCGGGCGCGCTCGGTTTCATCCTCGATGCGCGCGGACACCCCCACCACCTTGGACTGCGGCAGCAGCACCATGTAGCGCGAGGGAATGCTGATCTGCGTGGTCAGGCGTGCACCCTTGGTGCCGATCGGGTCCTTCACCACCTGCACCACGATGTCCTGGCCGTCACGCAGCAGCTCGACGATCGGCACGCTGGCCGGCGGCGGCAGGGTCGTGTTCTCGGTGTCGGCACTGGCCACCGGGGCCGGGCGCACCACGTCGTTGGCGTGCAGGAACGCGGCGCGCTCCAGGCCGACCTCGACGAAGGCGGCCTGCATGCCGGGCATGACCCGCTGCACCTTGCCCTTGTAGATGTTGCCGACCACACCCCGGCGCCAGCCGCGCTCGATGTGCAGTTCCTGCAGCATGCCGTTCTCGATCACCGCGACCCGGGTTTCGCGGGGGGTCACATTGACCAGGATTTCCTCAGACATCGGCAGCCTCCCTGGCGGCATCGGCAGTGGGGGCCGGCACGCCACAGCGCGCCAGCAGACGATCGGTATGCAGCAATGGCAGCCCCATGACGCCGGAGTAGCTGCCGGAAAGATGTTCGATCCAGCGCTCGGCCCCGCCCTGGATGGCGTAGGCCCCGGCCTTGTCCAACGGCTCGCCGGTGGCGACATAGGCGGCGATGTCGGCGGCGGCGATCGGGGCGAAGGTCACTTCGGAAATGACCAGTTCGCTGTCCAGCCCGTCGGCGCCGACCACCACCACCGCAGTCATCACCTGGTGGGTGCGCCCGGCCAGGCGCGCCAGCATCGCGCGCGCGCCGGCGGCGTCGGCCGGCTTGCCGAACACTTCACCGTCCAGCACCACCTCGGTGTCCGAGCCGAGCACCCGCGCCTGCGGGTCTTCGGCCAGCACCCGGGCCAGCCCGGCGCGCGCCTTGTCGGCGGCGACCCGGCACACATACTGTTCGGCACTCTCGGTCGCGGCGCGCTGCTCGACGACCTCCAGGTCCAGGGCCTGGAAGGGGCGTCCGAGTCGGGCCAGCAACTGGTTGCGTCGGGGGGAGCGGGAAGCAAGATAGAGCATCGGCACAGCATAACCTGAGCCCGTCACCTGAATCGTCGGCAACCCGTTACGGAACGCGTACAACCCCGGACAGGCTCACAGCGCGTTCATCGCTACGACACCACCCTCACCGCACAACAAGGAGATCCCATGCGCCTGACCGCCACCCCGCTGCTGCTCGCCCTGTCCCTCGCCCTTGGAACCTCGATGACTGCCCATGCTGCTCCGTCGTCGCCGTCGATCGCCGCCGCGGCCGAAGGCACCCTGCTGAACATTTCGGCCAACGCCGAGGCCACCCGCGTGCCGGACGTCGCCACCCTGTCGGCCGGCGTGGTCACCCAGGCCGCCGACGGCAACAGCGCCATGCGCCAGAACGCCCAGCAGATGGACAAGGTGTTGGCCGCGATCAAGGCCGCCGGCATCGCCGAGCGCGACGTGCAGACCAGCGGCGTCAGCCTCAACCCGCAGTACCGCTATGCCGACAACGAGGCGCCGAAGATCACCGGCTACCAGGCCAGCAACACGGTCAGCCTGAAGGTCCGTGACATCGCCAAGCTCGGCAAGGTGCTCGATGCGCTGGCCGCTCAGGGCGCCAACCAGATCAACGGTCCGCAGTTTGAGATCGACCAGCCCGAACCGGTCTATGACGAAGCCCGCCTGGCCGCGCTGAAGAAGGCCCAGGCCCGCGCCCAGACCTATGCCAAGTCGCTGGGCCTGCAGGTGCGCCGCATCGTCAGCATCTCCGAGAACAGCAGCGGCGGTTTCCGCCCGATGGCGATGATGCGCACCATGGCGGCCGGTGCGGCGATGGACAAGGCCACCCCGGTCGCACCGGGTGAATCGACCCTCTCGGTCAACCTGGACGTGGTGTTCGAACTGGGCCGCTGATCGCGGCCGCCACGGTCGACGACACAGG
Source organism: Stenotrophomonas maltophilia D457 (assembly GCF_000284595.1). GTDB lineage: Bacteria > Pseudomonadota > Gammaproteobacteria > Xanthomonadales > Xanthomonadaceae > Stenotrophomonas > Stenotrophomonas muris. The sequence continues at coordinate 3,395,576 of NC_017671.1, forward strand.
CGGGTCCCGCAGGGGGCCCGCCTTTTTCGTGCCCCCGCCGACACTGGCTGAAGGCCAGCCCAACGATCATGCCCCTGCCTCTAGGCAGTAGCCGTCATGCCGCGCTACTGATGGACTGCCAGCCGCGTGCGGCAACCCCGCCACGGGCCCTGGTGCGTTGAGGACTTCGTCACTGGCATGGAGGTGGATCATGGTTCGTACGTACCCCGTTGCATCCCTGCATTTCGACCCCGCCCGGGTGGCCGCCTGGAGCGCGGCGATCGCTCTGCACCTGCTGGCCTTCCTGTTGCTGCTCATCCCTGCGACCTACCAGGCCGTGCAGGTCCCGCGTGAAAAGACGCCGGTCCGGCTGATCGAGAAGATCCCGCCACCGCCAACGCCGCCGGTTCCGGTCCCGCCCAAGGAGATCGTCCAGGTGGTGCCGAAACCGCGAACGCAGCCGGTGGTACCGCCACTGCCGGCGCCCACCGCGACCGTGGAGGAGACCCAGGGCATCGCGCTGCCGGCCGCCGAACCGGCTCCGCCGCAGCTGGCGCCCAGCATCGACACGTCCACCCCTCTGGCCGGCGCCCAGCTGCAGTACCGCAGCGCCCCGCCGCCGACCTACCCCATCCAGTCCCTGCGCAACCACGAACAGGGAACAGTGCTGTTGCGGGTGGAGGTGGACAGCCATGGCCAACCGGTCGCGGTCAGCGTCGAGCGCAGCAGCGGCTCGCGCAACCTGGACCAGGCCGCCCGCCAGCAGGTGCTCCGGCACTGGCGCTTCGAGCCTGCCCAGCGTGACGGCGTGGCAGTTCCGGCCATCGGCCTGGTACCGGTACAGTTCTCGCTGCCCGACTGAGCCCCACCACCGGCCCGGCCTCGCGCCGGGCCGGTCCCTGCCGCTGCCCGGGAAATGCGGAGAGGCCAGGGACCAAGCGTTACCGATTAAGCAAAATTTCACGACTTCGTCACCTGCAGGAAACCTAGATTGGCGCGTCCCGGTATCGATCCGGCGACAGCCCTCAACGCTACGGTTTTCCAGTTAGGAGAGAAGCTGTGAAACACCCGATCCAACGGCCCGCCAGCCGCCGCCGCAGCACCCTGGCATCGTCCATCACCCACATCCTCACCGGCGGCGCCCTGCTGCTGGCCGGCGCCGTCGCTTCCTCCTCCGCCTTCGCGCAGGAAAAGGCCACCAACCTCGACCGCATCACGGTCACCGGCTCCAACATCCCGCGCACCAACACCGAGACACCGTCGCCGGTGCAGGTGGTGACCCGCCAGGAAATCGACCGCACCGGCAAGACCTCGCTGGCCGAGTACCTGCAGACCATCACCGCCGATGGCGCCGGCTCGATTCCCAAGACCTTCGGCAACGGTTTCGCCGGCGGTGGCGCCGGCATCTCGCTGCGCGGCCTGGGCGCCGGCTCGACGCTGGTACTGTTGAACGGCCGCCGCATGGCCACCTATGGCCTGGCCGATGACGGACAGAAGGTCTTCACCGACCTCAGCACCATTCCGCTCGATGCCGTCGAGCGCGTGGAAGTCCTGAAGGACGGCGCTTCGGCGATCTACGGCTCCGATGCCATCGCCGGCGTGGTCAACATCATCCTGCGCAGCGACTTCCAGGGCGCCATCCTGCGTGGCTCCTACGGCCTGTCCGGTGACAGCGATGGCGACGCCCGGAAGGCAACCCTGACCGCCGGTACCGGCGACCTGGCCACCGATGGCTGGAACGCCTTCTTCAGCCTGGACGTTGGCAAGACCGACGCGATCAAGATCAGCGACCGCAAGAACCGCAAGTGGATCGGTACCGGTGACACCCGCCCGTGGGGCTATGACAAGACCGCCCAGTTCCTCGGCGGTGCCTACACCCGTGGCGGCACCTCCGGCGGTTCCGGCCCGAACGGCTCCTACCTCGACGCCACCGGCCATCTGGTGCCGCTGCCGGGTTGCGCCGGCCTGACCACCATCGGTGGGCAGACCCCGGCCAGCATCGCCGCCGATGGCTGCCTGTGGGATCCGGCGCAGCAGTACCGCGACCTGATTCCGGAAGAGAAGTACGTCAACGTGTTCGGTCGCGCCAGCTTCGCCTTCGGTGAAGGCGGCGAGATCTACACCGAGATCGGCTACTCGAAGAAGGAAACCATCTTCAGCAACACCCCGTCCGGCGTGTCGGGCGGCTGGGGCTATCCGGGCGGCCCGGTCAATGCCAACAGTGGCCCCGGTGCCACCGTGCTGGGCCCGAACCATCCCGACAACCCGACCCCGGGCACGGCGCGCCGCGTGCGTTACTCGGCCTGGGATGTCGGCCCGCGCGTGACCGACAACACCAATGAGTTCAACCGCTTCCTGGTCGGCATCAAGGGCAACTGGGGCGACTGGAGCTACGACACCGCCTACCTGCACTCGGGCACCGACCTGACCAACAAGCGCACCGGCTTCCTGCGCTACAGCGCCGTCCAGTGTGCACTGGGCAATGCCAACTGCGCCGGTGGCGTGTGGCGTATCGGTGATGATGCCGGCAAGAACTCGCAGGCGCTGTACGACTACATCTCGCCCACGATCAGCGCCCGCGCCAAGTCCAGCCTGGACATGTTCGACTTCACCGTCTCGCGCAGCCTGATGGACCTGAAGGGTGGTCCGCTGGGCCTGGCGATCGGTACCGAGTGGCGCAAGACCAGCAACAGCCTGACCCCGCAGACCTACACCGACCAGGGCGACATCATCGGCCTGGGCTACTCGGCCTATGACGGCACCCAGAACGTCTACGCCGGCTACGTCGAACTGTCGGCACCGGTGCTGGAACAGCTGGAACTGTCCGGCGCCCTGCGTTACGACAAGTACGAAAGCGGCGAAGGCAAGGCTACGCCGAAGCTGGGCGTGAAGTGGACCCCGGCCGACTGGATCGCCCTGCGCGCCAGCTACGCCGAAGGTTTCCGCGCGCCGAACCCGGCCGAGAACGGTGACGGTGGCCTGGCCGCCTTCTCCACTGCGGTCGACCCGGTGCGTTGCCAGATCAGCGGCGGCGCTGCCAGCGAATGTGGCGCCAATTCGGTGGCGATCATCACCAAGCCGAACAAGCTGCTGAAGCCGGAAGAGTCCAAGAGCTACTCGGTCGGCATCGTGCTGCAGCCGACTTCGACCACCTCGATGACCGTCGATGCCTGGCAGATCAAGCGTACCAACGAGATCGTGCAGGGCAGCACGGCGGCGGCGATCCTGGCCGGCAACGTGCTGCGCGACAGCAACAATCTCAATGGCGTGGCCAACAGCGGCACCATCCTGGCGGTCAACACCGGCTACGTGAATGCCAGCTCGTCGCGCGTGCGCGGTATCGATACCGATATCCGCCAGACCTTCGAGATCGGCCCGGGCCAGCTGGAGCTGGACCTGCAGTGGAGCCACATCCTGAAGTTCGAGCGCACCGAAGGCGGCGACACAGTTGATTACGTGGGTACCCACGGCAACTGCGACGTCACCAACTGCATCGGTACGCCGAAGGACAAGGTCAACTTCGGCACCACCTGGAAGCAGGGCCCGTGGAGCGTCAGCGGCATCGTCAACTACATCAGCAAGATGGACAACATCGACAGCCGTGGTGGCAGCTACCTGGCCTTCTACGCTGACGGTACGCCGGTGAAGAAGATCTCTTCGTTCACCACGATGGACCTGTCCGGTCGCTGGAGCATCAACGACTCGTTCGAACTCAACGCCTCGGTGGCCAACGTGTTCGACCGCATCGCCCCGCTCGATCCGACCACCTACGGCGCGGTGAACTACAACCCGATGCACTTCTCCGGTGCGCTGGGCCGTTACTACACCGTCGGCTTCAAGTACACGTTCAAGTAAGACCGGTTGCAGCGTCACCTTCGAAGGCCCGGGCCGTTGCCCGGGCCTTCGTCGTTTTCACGCGGGCCGGTTCCTGCAGGCTGGTGCTTGCCTGCTGACTCTTGCGGACATGTTCACGAGGACATGGCTACCGTATGCTCGCGGCATTCGCGCCGCAGGGGATCTCCATGGCCGCGACATCGCAACGGCTGGGCCTGCCCGCGTTGACTGCACTGGTAGTCGGCTCGATGGTCGGCGCCGGCATCTTTTCACTGCCGCAGAACGTCGCGCGCAGCGCCGGCCCGGCCGCCGCCTTGATCGGCTGGGCGGTCAGTGGCGCCGGCATGCTGATGCTGGCCTTCGTGTTCCAGGCCCTGGCCAATCGTCGCCCCGACCTGGATACCGGCATCTACGCCTATGCGCGCGAAGGCTTCGGCAACTACATCGGCTTCTCCGCGGCGTGGGGCTACTGGGTGGCGTCGGTGCTCGGCAACGCCAGCTTCTTCGTACTGATCTTCAGTGGCCTCGGCCACTTCGTGCCGGTCCTCGGCGAAGGCAATACACCCGCCGCCGTGGCCGCTTCATCACTGCTGCTGTGGACCGTGCACCTGCTGGTGCTGCGCGGCCTGCGCACGGCCGCCATCGTCAACGGCCTGGTGACGGTGGCCAAGCTGCTGCCCATCGCGTTGTTCCTGATCCTGGCGGCGGGCGCGTTCCGCATGGACGTGTTCCGCGCCGATTTCCTCGGTACGCCCGCACTCGGCGACCTCGGCCAGCAGCTGCGCGGCATGATGCTGGTGACCGTGTGGGTGTTCATCGGCATCGAAGGGGCCAGCATCTATTCGCGACGTGCCGCGCGCCGTGCCGACGTCGGCCGTGCCACGGTGATCGGTTTCCTCGGGGTCTGGCTGCTGCTGGTACTGGTCAGCCTGCTGTCGATGGGCGTGCTGTCGCAGGCCGAACTGGCCGGGCTGCCCAATCCGTCGATGGCCTACGTGCTGCGCGCCATCGTCGGCGAATGGGGCGCGACGGTGATCATCATCGGTTCGATCGTCTCCGTACTCGGCGCATTGCTGGCCTGGGTGCTGCTGTGCGCCGAAGTGCTGTATGCCGCCGCCGGTGATGGCACCATGCCGGCCTTCCTCGGCCGCGAGAACGCGCGTGGCGTGCCGGCCAATGCACTGTGGTTGAGCAATGGCCTGATCCAGTTGTTCCTGCTGATGGTGCTGGTCAGTTCGGGCAGCTACACCGGGCTGGTGCTGCTCGCTGCGTCGATGAGCCTGGTGCCCTACTTCCTGTCCACCGCGTTCGGCGTGCAGCTGGCCTGGCGCGGGCAGGCCTACGCCGGCGAACCAGGCGTGCGCTGGCGCGATTTCGGGGTCGCACTGCTGGCCAGCGCCTATGCGCTGTGGCTGGTGTATGCCGGCGGCCTGGACAACCTGCTGCTGTCGGTACTGCTGTACGTGCCCGGCGTGGTGTTGTTCGCTTTGACCCGGCGCCAGCGCGGCGAGCGGGTATTCACGCGCTGGGAGTGGGTACTGTTCGGCGCGATCCTGGCGGTGGCGATCGCCACGCTGGTGGCCTTCTGCAGAGGTGAGCTGGCACTGTAGAGCCGAGCCCACGCTCGGCTTCACACAGGCAGCCGAGCATGGCTCGGCTCTACAACTGGCGTTCCGCCAGCATGCCGATATCCTGCATCCAGCGCTCGGCCAGCTGCGGCCACGCCGCGACCGGTGCATCCTTCATGCGCAGCCCGAATGCGTGGCCGCCGCGTGCGAACAGATGCATTTCCACCGGCGCGCCCGCGTCCGCCAAGGCACGGTAATAGGCCAGCGATTCGCGCACGTCATCGGTGCGATCGTCGGTGGCCTGCGCGATGAACGTCGGCGGCACCTTGTCATCCACGGTGATGTCCCTGACCAGCGACAATCCCTTCCCGTGCCCTGCCCACAGGTGCCCGGAATACATCACCATCGCGAAATCGGGACGGCTGGGTTGCTCATCCGCAGCATCGACCGGCGCGTAGCTGCGCAGCGCGTGCGTGCTCAGTCCCGCCACCACGTGACCACCGGCGGAAAAGCCGATCGCCCCGATCCGCTTCGGATTGATGGACCAGCGCTCGGCCTGTGCGCGCAGCAGGCCCATTGCACGCTGTGCATCCTGCAGGGCCATCGGCACTTTCGGAATGTCGCGGCAGTTGCACTCGGGGTCCCGGTTCGGGCCAGAGGCTGGCACCCGGTACTTCAGCAATGCACAGGTGATGCCCTGTGCGGTCAGCCAGCCGCAGATCTCGCTGCCTTCCAGGTCCATCGCCAGCACCCGATAGCCTCCGCCAGGCACCACCATCACTGCGGTGCCGGTGGCCGGTCCCTTCGGTGGAAACACGGTGAGGGTCGGCGCAGCGACGTTCTGCAGCATCATCCAGTGTTCGCCACTGGCTTCGGAGATCACTTCGCTGACCTGCTCGGGCCCCTTCAACTTCGGCGGCGCGCTCACCGTGCCCTGCGGCCACAACGGAAGCTCGGTGGTGCCCTGTGGCGGATGCCAGGTGGAAGGCGCGGCCTTCGTTGTGGCGAACGGCACCATCGCCAGCAGCAGGAAGCTCGAGGACAGCAGCACGCGCATGATCGGCATCCATGGTTGCAGCAGCAGAGTGTAGCGACAAAAAAAAACCTGCATCTTGCGATGCAGGTTTCTCAAGGTGGCGCCCGAAGTTGGACTCGAACCAACGACCCCCTGATTAACAGTCAAGTGCTCTAACCGGCTGAGCTATTCGGGCAGACGACTAGTATAACCACTCTTCACGCGCGATGGTAGGGGTGATTGGCAATCATTGCGGCGGCCCGATACAGCTGCTCGGCCACCACCAGGCGCACCAGCATGTGCGGCAGCGTCAGCGGTCCGATCGACCACTTCTCATCGGCCAGCGCGGACACCTCCGGCGAATGCCCTTCCGGGCCACCAATCAGGAACGCCAGGTCGCGGCCCTGCCCGCGCCAATGCTCCAGGCGCTGTGCCAGCTGCTCGGAACTCAGCTGTCGTCCTGGCACATCCAGTGCCACCACATAGGCGTTCTTCGGCAGCGCAGCGATGACCCGCTTGCCTTCCTCTTCAGTGGCGCGGCGCGGATCACGCCCCTTGCCGCGCAAGCCGGGCTCGATTTCCACCAGCTCGAACGGCAGCCAGTGCGACAGCCGCTTCTGGTACTCGGCGAAGCCCTGCGCGACCCAGCTGGGCGCGCGTTCACCGGTGGCGATCAGGCGGGCTTTCATCTACACGGACCTCCAAAACGTCGACGGCGCCATCGGCGCCGTCGAAGGGATGCATCAACGTGCGGCTCAGGCCACTTCGTCGTCGCTGGACGGCGGCTGGTCGCCAACGGTCCACAGGCGCTCGAGGGCGTAGAACTCACGCACGCGCGGCAGCATCACGTGGACGATCACGTCGCCCAGATCGACCAGCACCCACTCGGCTTCGCGCTCGCCTTCAACACCCAGCGGCATCACGTCGATGTTCTTGGCGAAGCGCACGACTTCATCGGCGATCGACTTGACGTGGCGGGTCGAGGTGCCCGAAACGACGATCATGTAGTCGGCAACGCTGGACCGGCCGCGCACGTCGATCTCGACCAGGTCCTTGGCCTTCAGGTCTTCGGTGGCTTGGCGGACGCTGGCCAGCAGTTCCGGCACGGACGGCGGCGGGCTGGGCAGATCGACCTTGATGGTCTGGGGCTGGGTCTGGTTGCTCAAAGTGGATCGACTCGATAAACGTGGGGGCGATTATACGGGGATGGCACGGCGGCGCCATTCACGCTGTGGCCGGGCGGTACAGCCCGTGTGCAGCGACGTAGTCCGCGACGGCCGGCGGCAGCAGGGCGCGCCAGGGGCCACCGGCGGCGATCTGCGAGCGCACGGCGCTGGCCGATTCCTCGCGCAGCGGGTGGTGCAGGCGCAGGATGCGCCCGGCCGGGCTGGCGAACAGGGCCTGTTCGTTGTCGGCCCAGCGCCCCTGCAGGGCACGCCCCAGTTCACCGTCGATCGACGCCTGCAGCGGGCTGCCCGGCCGCTCGGCCACCACGAAGTGGGCCAGCCCGAACAGGGCCTCCCATTCGTGCCAGCCGGACAGGCCCAGCAGGCTGTCGGCGCCCACCAGCCAGGCCAGTGGCCGGCTTGGGCCCAGCTCGCCACGCAGCTCGCGCAGGGTATCGACGGTGTAGGACGGACGACCGGGATAGCGCGTGGCACGGTCCAGTTCACGACGGTCCAGCAGCAGGCCCGGTTCGTCGCCGATGGCCAGCGACAACATGGTGCAGCGCTGCTCGGCGGTAGCGCCGGGCACCGCACGGTGCGGCGGATCGCCTGCCGGCAACATGCGCACGGCCACCTGCAGTTCGTCCCGGGCGGCTCGCGCGATTGCCAGATGCCCCAGGTGCACCGGATCGAAGGTGCCCCCGTAATAGATCCGCAGGCTCATCGCTCAGGCCCGCGCCAGCAGGCGCACGGCACGCGGTTCGGCCACGGCCACCAGCAGGCGCTCCAGCGCCAGCCAGGCATCGCCGTCGGCCCGCCCCTTGGCGATGCGGTCGACCAGCCCGGCTTCGGCCACGAAGCGTTCCCAGCGCTTGCCTTCCGGGTGCCGCTGCAGCGCGCGCTTGTAGGGCGCCTGCCGTGATTCCCAGATGCCACGCGATTTCATTTCGGCGGCCAGGTTGCCGCCACGGGCCTGCACACGGGCCAGGCCGGCACCGGCCAGCAGTTCACGGATCACGATCGGCATCAGTGCGGCCACCGCTTCGCCTTCGCCGCGCAGGCCAGCCAGCATGCGCAGCACGGCCGGCGGCTGGCCGGAGAACGTCGCCTCCACCAGCCGGAACACGTCGTAGCGGGCAGCGTCAGCCACCAGCGATTCCATCCGCTCCACATCCAGCGGCTGGCCATCGGCCAACAGCGCCAGCTTGTCGATTTCCTGGGCGGCGGCCAGCAGGTTGCCCTCCACCCGCTCGGCCAGGCGTTGCACGGCGGCCGGGTCGGCACGCAGGCCCTTGCCGCGCAGGCGGCGCTCGATCCAGTCCGGCAGTTCGTGCAGTTTGATCGCCCAGGCCACCGACAGCACGCCGATGCGGCTGACCGCCTCGGCCCACTTGCCCTGATGGGCCTTGCTCCATTCATTGGCGGTGATCATCAGCACCACGTCCGGCGCCGGATTGGCGCAGAACTGGCTGATCACTTCGGCGCCGTCCTTGCCGGGCTTGCCGCTGGGCAGGCGCACCTCGACCAGGCGGCGGGCGCTGAACAGGCTGGGCGCATTGAAGCTGGCGTCGAGCTGGTTCCAGTCGAAATCCCGCCCGTCGGCGTCGAACACTTCGCGTTCGCCGATGCCGGAGGCGCGCGCGCGCGCGCGGACGGCATCTGCCGCCTCCAGCACGCGCAGGGTTTCCGGGCCTGCGATCAGGTACACCGGCGCCAACGGGGTGTCAGCGCCCTGGCTGGCCAGCTGCTCCGGACGCAGTTCCATCGTCGCTTCCGCTCAGTGCTTGGCGTCGGCGGCCGGCACCGCACCCTCGATCGGTTTGGCCTTCGGCGCGGACAGGCTGCCGCCCTTCTCGATCTCGGCGCGGACCACGCTGTCGATACGGCGGATGATCGAGGCGGACATTTCCCGGCGCAGCTCCGTGGCCAGGATTTCGCGTTCGGTGGTGGTACCGGTGGCGTCGGTCGGCGGCGACACATAGTCGCGCGACAGTTCGATCACCTGCTGCGGCACCAGTTCGCTGCCATCCTCGCGACGGAAGATGAAGATCACCGCGTAGCGCAGGCTGTATTCCTGTGCGCGGCCCTGCGAGTCGATGGCGATCGGCAGGTCACCCCAGCGCTCGGACAGCACCTGCAGCTGGGCGTTGGGTCCCTTGCTGTCCTCATCGGCCAGCTTGGCACCGGAGGCCAGCAGGCTGCGGTTGAGCAGCTTGACCAGTTCACTGTACGGGGCGGTGGAGACCACCTTCACCGGGGCAGTGTCGGTCGGCAGCATCAGCTTGTTGCGCAGATGGAAACCGCAGCCGGCGAGGCCGAGGACAAGAACGAGGGCAAGCAGGATTCGGGTCATGGAGACAGTCTGGCGGAGCCGGGCGATCACGGCAACACACAGCGTGCCCGAAGCCGCGTGAATGCAGGGCCATCAGGCGCCCGGCCCTGCTCATGAAATGGCACCGGCCACCGCGCGGGTGACCGGTGCCGGGGACATCAGGCAGCGACGATGTTCACGATCTTGCCCGGGACGATGATGATCTTGCGCACCGTCAGGCCTTCCATGAACCTGGCCGCGTTGGGCTCGGCCAGGGCCAGCGCCTCGACCTGCTCGCGCGCGGCATCGGCCGCCACCTCGATGGTGCCACGCAGCTTGCCGTTGACCTGCACCGCCAGGGTCAGCGCATCGCGCACCAGCGCGCTGCTGTCGGCCCGCGGGAACGGCTGGTCTTCCAGCAGCGTCTCGCCATGACCCAGCACCTGCCACAGGGCGTGGCTGGCATGCGGGGTGATCGGGTTGAGCAGCAGCACGATCGCCTGCAGCGCTTCCTGGCGCACCGCGCGGCCCTGCTCGCTGCCATCCTCGAACTTGGCCAGCGCGTTCATCAGCTCCATCACCGCAGCGATCGCGGTATTGAAGCTGTGGCGGCGGCCATAGTCGTCACCGACCTTGCCGATGGTTTCATGGGTCTTGCGGCGCAGCGCCTTCTGGTTGGCATCCAGCGCCGCGGCATCCAGTGCCGGGGCGGCACCGTCGGCAGCGTGCTTCTGCACCTGGGCCCAGAGGCGGCGCAGGAAGCGGGCCATGCCGTCCACGCCGGCTTCGTTCCACTCCAGCGACTGTTCCGGCGGTGCGGCGAACATCGAGAACAGGCGCACGGTATCGGCGCCGTACTTGCCGACCATCGCCTGCGGGTCCACGCCGTTGTTCTTCGACTTGGACATCTTCTCGGTACCACCGACCACCACCGGCTGGCCGTCGGCGATCAGGGTGGCGCCGGTGATGCGGCCGCGCTCGTCGCGCTGCACTTCCACGTCGGCCGGGTTGATCCAGTCCTTCGAGCCGTCCGGGTTCGGGCGGTAATAGGTTTCAGCGATCACCATGCCCTGGCACAGCAGGTTGCGCGCCGGTTCGTTGCTGTCCACCATCCGCGCGTCGCGCAGCAGCTTGTGGTAGAAGCGGAAATACATCAGGTGCAGGATCGCGTGCTCGATGCCACCGATGTACTGGTCCACCGGCAGCCAGTAGTTGCCGCGCTTGTCGACCGCATCACGGGCACCCGGCGAGGTGTAGCGGGCGTAGTACCAGCTCGACTCCATGAAGGTGTCGAAGGTGTCGGTCTCGCGCTCGGCCGCGCCGCCGCAATCCGGGCAGGTGGTCTTGCGCCATTCCGGGTCGGTCTTGATCGGCGAGCCGGTGCCGGCGAAGGCCACGTCTTCCGGCAGCACCACCGGCAGCTGCTCTTCCGGCACCGGCACCGCGCCGCACTTGGCGCAGTAGATCACCGGAATCGGGCAGCCCCAGTAGCGCTGGCGGCTCACGCCCCAGTCGCGCAGGCGGTAGTTGACGCGGCGCTGGCCCTGGGCCTTGCGCTCGAAACGTTCGGCCAAGGCTTCAAAGGCGCCCTGGAAATCCAGGCCGTCGAACTCGGCCGAGTTCACCAGCTCGAAGGCACGGCTCTTGTCGCTGTACCAGTCCTGCCAGCGGCTACCGTCCCAGTTGCGCTCCTCTTCGGTGCGCGCATCCTTCAGCGCGATCACCTGCTTGATCGGCAGGCCGTACTTGTTGGCCACTTCGTTGTCGCGCTGGTCATGGCCCGGAACGGCCATCACCGCGCCGGTGCCGTAGCCCATCAGCACGAAGTTGGCGACCCACACCGGCACCGGCTCGCCGGTGACCGGATGCAGCGCGCGCAGGCCGGTGTCCATGCCGCGCTTTTCCTGGGTTTCCAGTTCAGCCTCGGACACGCCACCCTGCTTCAGGTCGGCCAGCATCGCCGCCAGCTCCGGGTTGTTCTTCGCCGCATGCAGCGCCAGCGGGTGCTCGGCGGCGATCGACACGAAGGTCACGCCCATCACCGTGTCCGGGCGGGTGGTGAACACGCGCAGCGGGTCCAGCGCGCTGCCATCGACATCGCGCACATCGAACTGGATCTCCAGGCCCTCGGAACGGCCGATCCAGTTGCGCTGCATGGTCTTGACCGATTCCGGCCAGCCGTCCAGCTCGTCCAGGCCGTCCAGCAGTTCCTGGGCGTAGTCGGTGATGCGCAGGAACCATTGCGGAATCTCGCGCTTCTCCACCAGCGCACCGGAGCGCCAGCCGCGGCCGTCGATGACCTGCTCGTTGGCCAGCACGGTCTGGTCGACCGGGTCCCAGTTCACCACCGCGTTGCGGCGGTAGGCCAGGCCCTTGCGCATCAGGCGGGTGAACATGCGCTGCTCGTGGACGTAATAGTCCGGACGGCAGGTGGCGAACTCGCGCGACCAGTCGATGGCATAGCCCAGCGACTTCAGCTGGCTGCGCATGTGGTCGATGTTCTTGTAGGTCCACGCCGCCGGCGCGGTCTTGTTCTTGATCGCAGCGTTTTCCGCCGGCAGGCCGAACGCGTCCCAGCCCATCGGCTGCAGCACGTTGTGGCCGGTCATGCGCTTGTAGCGGCTGATCACGTCGCCGATCGTGTAATTGCGCACGTGGCCCATGTGCAGCGCACCGGACGGGTACGGAAGCATCGACAGGCAGTAGTACTTCGGCTTGTCCGAAGTCTCGTCGACCTCGAAGGCACGGGTGGCGTCCCAGTACTGCTGGGCGGCGGATTCAACCTGCTGCGGGTCGTAGGCGTTGGTTTCAGCGCTGGTCATGGAACACGCGGATGCGGCGGCAAAGCGGTACAGCGTACCGCAGTGCGGCAAATGGCTCCAATCCTGCCTGCCGGACGCCGGCGCCGCGGCGCTCGGGGAGGCGTCTCAGCGCGGACGCGACAGCGGCAGGGCCGCCGCCAGCCAGACCAGCCAGCAGGCGAACGCGAGCCGTTGTGCCATCGGCGCCGGCAGTGTGCCCTGCAGGGCGAACGCCGCCAGTGCGGCCAGCACGCCGCAGCCCAGGACCACTGCGCCCAAGGCCCGGCCATGCGCCTGGCGCAGATGGGACACGCCCAGCAGCACGGTGCCGGCGACGAAACCCAGTACCCAGATCATCCAGGCGCTGGCATGCAACTGGCTGGCGGGCCCATGCAGGTCATCCACGTCCAGTGGCAGCAGCCCCATCGCGGCAAAGGCCAGACCGGCCAGCAGCAGCATCTGGCTGCCGACCCGTGGCGCCCAGCCAGCAGTGGCCGGCAGACTGCGTCGCAGGCGTTCAGCCACCCCCACCGCCAGCACGCCGGGCAGCACGAAACCCAGCAGGTTGAAGGCCAGCGCATGCGGTACACCGCGCGCACCCAGCAGCGCCACCGGGTGGCGAGCCTGGGCATAGCCGTCCAGGCCGGCACCGAAGCCGGCCACGGCCAGGACGAATACGACTGCCGCAAGCAGCCCCAACCAACGATCAAGCCGGACCACGGACATTGCGCGCAATCACCTGGAAAGGAATGGACCACGGCATTGTCGCGGTAGCGGCGCGATGCGCCAAGCGCGGCGCATTCCAGAGCAATTCAATATCCGCCTGCTGCGCCTACCGTGATGCTCGAGGCATGGCAGTTCCGCCCTGTCGCAAGCGCGCCTCCCCATCGAAGCCTGTCGCCTCCGGCTAGTGGGTGATCCACACGCTGCACTGCGCCCCTGCCGGCCCGCCAGCACCACTCGAGGGCGTACTCCGTGATGGCAGGGTTGAGACCGACATCGATCGTCACCATAGAATCGGTCTCCAGATGCCAAGCGATGCCTCCCCCATGACCGAGACGACCTACGTATTCGACGCCACCACTGCGACCTTCGAGGCCGAAGTCCTGCAGAAGTCGCTGCAGACGCCGGTGCTGGTCGACTTCTGGGCCACCTGGTGCGGGCCGTGCAAGACCCTGGGCCCGATGCTGGAAAAGCTGGCTGCCGAGTACAACGGCGCTTTCGAGCTGGCCAAGGTCGATGTCGACAAGGAACAGCAGATCGCGGCGGCCTTCCAGATCCGCTCGGTGCCCACCGTGTTCCTGGTCAAGGGCGGCCAGCTGGTGGACGGCTTCCCCGGCGCCATTCCGGAAGGCCAGCTGCGTGAATTCCTGGCCCAGCACGGCATCGTGCCGGCCGATGTCGGCGATGCCGCCCCTGAGGATGACGCCCCGCTGGACCCGCAGGCGCAGGTCGACGTACTGCGCGCGCAGATCGCCGCCGAGCCGGACAAGGATGAGCTGAAGCTCGACCTGGCCCTGGCCCTGCTGCAGATCGGCGGCGTGGACGAGGCCGGTACCCTGATCGACGGCCTGCCGGCCAATCTGGCCACCGACGACCGCGCCGTGCGCGCCCGTGCCCGCCTGGCCTTCGCCGCTGCGCTGAAGGATGCCCCGGCGGCCGAGGTGCTGGAGGCCCGCATCGCCGCTGATGGCAAGGATCTCAAGGCCCGCCACCTGCGCGGCGTGCAGCTGCTGCTGGGCGGGCATGACGAGGCCGCCCTGGCGCAGTTCCTGGAAATGCTGCGGATCGACCGTGGATTCGAGGAGAGCCTGCCACGCAAAGCCTTGATCGACGCCTTCAATGTGATCTCCGACGAGGACCTGGTGGGCCAGTACCGCCGCAGGATGGCGTCGCTGCTGTTCTGAACGGAAGCCCGCTCCGTTCAGAATCCCTGCACTGAACGCGGGCAATAATGCGCGCGCTGGCGGCCTTGCGGTCGCCACGATCCGTTCGGGGGGATGAGGTCGGGGCCATGGGGTCTTGCAGCTGCACCCCCGCATTGCCGGGATTGCAAACTGTGACCGTCGTCCGCTCTCTGTCGTTCGCCATGCGTTTAACGGGCGCCCTGCTCTGCGCCCTCCTCCTGCCGCCTGCCATCGCCGGCGCCCAGGACTGGAACTACCGGGTCCGGCCCGGCGACACCCTGTGGGACCTGGGCGGGCTGTACCTGAAACCCTCGGTACGCTGGCAGCAGCTGCAGCAGCACAACCGCATCGACAACCCCTACCAGTTGCCGCCGGGCCAGCTGCTGCGCTTCCCGATCAGCTGGCTGCGCACCGAACCGGCGCCGGCCCGGGTGCTGTCGGTGCGCGGCAAGGTCGAGCTGTCCGGTGCCGATGGCACGGCGACCCGTGCGCTCCAGGCCGGCGAGCAGCTGCATATCGGTGACACCGTGGAAACCGAGGGCGATTCCAGCATCACGCTGGAATTTGCCGATGCCTCGCGCCTGCAGCTGCGCGAATACTCGCGCCTGCGCCTGGACCAGCTCAGCCGCTATGGCCACACCGGCATGGTCGACACCCGCCTGCGCCTGCAGCAGGGGCGCGCCAGCAACCGGGTGACGCCGGCGCGCGGCCCGGCCTCGCGCTACATCATCGATGCACCCACCGCGACCAGCAGCGTGCGCGGCACGGTGTTCCGGGTCAGCGCCGGGGATACCGGGCACGTCGGCGCCACCGAGGTCCTGCAGGGCAAGGTGCAGGTCGGCAACCCCCATGGCCAGCGGCTGGTACGGCCGGGGCAGTCCACCCGCAGCAGCAGCGCCGATGCGGCCCCCGCCGCGGTCTCGGCCCTGCTGCCGGCGCCGGCGCTGCGCAATGACGCGCTGCGCCTGGCGCCGCTGCCGACCCTGCTTGCCTGGGAACCGGTCACTGGCGCCGATCACTACCGGGTGGAAGTGGTGCAGGCGGCAACGCCGGAGATCCTGCTGTTCGCCACCTCCACCGCCGACACCCGGTTGGCGATCGGCGACCTGCCGCCCGGCCAGCTGCGCCTCCTGTTGCGCGCGGTCGACGCACAGGGCGTCGAAGGCCTGGATGCGAGCGCCGATTTCGAGCTCAGTGACCAGCCACCGCCGCCGCTGACCGTATCGCCGCTGCATGGGCAGACGATCAACAGCGACCGCCCGCGCTTCCGCTGGAGCCAGGCCCCCGGTGCACGCAGCAGCGTGCTGCAGATCGCCGCCGAACCCAGCTTCCGGCAGCCACTGCAGGAGCAGGCTACCCATGCGACCGACCTGCGCCTGGCGCAACCGCTGCCGCCCGGACAGTACTACTGGCGCGTGGCCTCGCGCGATGCCGAAGGCCACCAGGGCCGCTATGGCCAGGCGCTGCCGCTGCAGCTGAGCAACGAGCCGGTGGACCCGGCACTGCAACCGCCCGAGGCCGCGCACGGCGAGCTCACCCTGCGCTGGCAGGCCGGCAGCGAAGGCCAGCGCTACCGGGTGCAGGTGGATCGCCGCGGTGACTTCAAGGCCCCACTGATCGATGAAACCGTGGCCCAGCCGCAGGTGAGCTTCAAGCGCCCGTGGAGCGGCACGCTGCACGTGCGCGTGCAGTACATCGACGATGACGGCCACGCCGGCGAGTTCTCCCCTGCCCAGCAGATCCCGTTGCCATGCCGCCTGTGCTACGGCGCCGGTGGCGGTGCACTGCTGCTCTGGTTGTTGTTGTGAGGCGCTCGCCGCTGCCATGGTCGAAGCGGATCCTGCTGGCCCTGCTGGCCGGCGTGCTGACCATCGTGGCCAGCCAGGGCCAATGGCTGTGGCGGCAGGACGAGGCGGCCTATGACGCACTGGTCGGCAACTGGGACTACCGCCCCGACCCCAGCGTGCTGATCGTGGCCATCGACGAAGGCAGCCTGCAGCGTATCGGCCAGTGGCCCTGGCCGCGCTCGGTGCATGCCCGCCTGCTGGACCGCCTGACCGATGCCGGCGCCGAACGCGTTGCGCTGGACCTGATGCTGTCCGAACCCGACCGTCGCGACAGCCGCCAGGATGATGAGCTGGCGGCCGCGATCCGACGCAACGGCCGGGTGGTGCTGCCGGTGCTGGCGGCACCGGCGGCCGGCGACCGCATGGCCGAGGAAATGCTGCCGATCCCGCAGATCGCCGCCAGTGCCGCCGCGATCGGCCACACCGATGTCGAGGTGGATGGGGACGGCGTCGCCCGCGGCGTCTATCTGCACGCCGGTATCGGACGGCCGCACTGGCCGGCACTGGGCCTGGCACTGGCCGACCTGCCGGCGGGTGCGGTACGCGGCCTGCCCGACCCCGACCCGGCGCTGGGCTCGCCCTATCAATGGCGTCGCGATGATTACGTGCGCGTGCGCTACGCCGGCCCGCCCGAGCGGCTGCCGCAGGTGTCCTATGCGGACGTGCTCGATGGGCACGTGGATGGAGCGATGCTGCATGGCCGCCGCATCGTGGTCGGCATGACGGCCAGCGGCATCGCGCCTCGCCTGCTGACCCCGACCACCCGCGAGTTCTGGATGAGCGGCAGCGAGTACCAGGCCAACATCACCTCGATGCTGCTGCAGCACAAGCAGATCGACGTGCTGCCGCACGCCTGGCAGCACGCCATCAGTGGCGTGCTGGTGGCGCTGTGCGTGATCCTGCTCGGCCTGCGCCTGCCGTGGCTGGTCGCGCTGTGTTCGCTGCCGATGCCGCCGCTGCTGAGCTGGCTGCTGCTGCGCACCGGTGACCTGTGGTGGGCACCGGCCAGCGCGATGCTGGGCGTGGTGCTGGCACTGCTGGTCTGGGCGGTGTGGCGGATCTCGGCCTGGCACCGCCTGGCCAACCGCGATGCCCTCACCGGCCTGGGCAACCGCCTGCGCTTCGAGCAGTCACTGCAGCAGGAATGCGACGCCGCGCGGCGCAGTGGCAAGCCATTGAGCCTGGCGCTGATCGACGTCGACCACTTCAAGCGCCACAACGACCGCCATGGCCACCAGGTCGGTGACCGCGTGCTGCGTGATGTCGCCCGCCTGATCGGCGCGCATGCCCGTCGCCCGCGCGACATGGCGGCGCGCTACGATGGCGACGAATTCGCACTGGTGCTGCCGGATACGCCGGCCGAGGGCGCGCGCCGGGTGATCGAGGACCTGATTGCCTGCGTGCGTGCACTGCCGGCGCCGGGCGACGGCAGCGATGACGGCGTCACGCTCACCATCGGGGTATTCACCCGCGTGCCCGACGGTGACCTGCAACCGCACCATTTCGTGGAAGGCGCCGACACCGCCCTTTACCAGGCCAAGGCCAACGGCCGCGACGGGTTCATGATCGACGGCGGGACGTGACTCCCGGGGTGCAACATACGCATGCGAATGGTTAGACTGGGCACCTCGCCTCGCGCCCCGGACCCGCATGAACGCCCGCCTGTTCCGCTTCGGCATCAACCTCTGGCCGCCGTTCCTGTTCACCGGCATCCACGTCACCCGGATCACGCCCGATTACCGGCAGATCGACGTGGCACTGCGACTGCGGCCGTGGAACCGCAATTACGTGGGCACGCATTTCGGCGGCAGCCTGTTCGCGATGACCGATCCATTCTGGATGCTGGGCCTGCTGCACATCCTCGGCCGTGACTATTACGTGTGGGACCGGGCCGGTGCGATCGATTTCCTCAAGCCTGGCCGGGGCACGGTGCGCACTTCGTTCCGCATCGATGATGCACTGCTGGCCGAACTGCGTGCCGAAGCGGCCGGCGGCGAAAAGGTGCTGCGCTGGTTCAGCAACGATGTCGTCGACGAAAGCGGCGAAGTGGTCGCCCAGGTACGCAAGCAGGTGTACCTGCGGTTGAAGCCTCACGCACGCTGATCCAGCACGCGCGCGCTATCCTCGGCCTCCCTGCCATGGAGGCTCCGATGCGCCCGTATGCGCTTGCCACACTGCTGACCCTGCTGTCCTTCACCGCCCACGCCCTCGACCTGCCACCGGTGCAATATCCGACGCTGCCGGCCCAGGCGGCCAATGCCGCCGGTTTCGTCCCGCAGGGCTGGGCACTTGAATCGAGTGTCGAAGGCGATCTCGACCAGGATGGCCGCGCGGACCTGGCGCTGGTGCTGCGTCAGCAGGCGCCACGCAACGTCATCGAGCACGATGGCTTGGGTCCCTCGCCGTACGACAGCAACCCGCGCATTCTCGCCGTGGCGTGGTCGCGCCCGTCAGGCTATGTGCTGGCGGTGCAGGACCACCAGCTGATACCGCGCCCGGACAATCCGGTGATGAGCGACCCGCTCGAAGACGGCGGCGTCAGCATCCAGCGGGGCACCCTGAAGGTCGCACTGTTTTCATTCGCCAGCGCGGGCAGCTGGTCAATGGGCACGACCGCCTTTACCTTCCGTTGGCAGGACGATGCCTTTGCGCTGATCGGCTACGACCAGAATTCGGTGATGCGCAATTCCGGGCAGACCGAGTCGGTGAGCGTGAACTTCTCCACTGGCAGGGTAAAGCGGAGCGAAGGCAGCATCGAGGACGACAAGGACAGCGTGCACTGGGAGCCCCTGCACAGCCGCCGCCGCTGGACGCTGCAGACCATCGGTGATGGCTGGGCATTCGATCCGCTGGCGGGCAGCGACTGAGACGCTGCTCAATCGCGCGCAGCAGCGGCCGGGGCGTTCTCCATCACCAGCGGCACCGACAGCCATGGGCTCTCGTCGGTGCTGCGCGACGGTGAACGCCGCGGCACCTGCAGACGGCGGCCATCGGCCGACAGCTGCGGTGCCCGCACCGGCGAGCGGAACTGCGCAGGCAGGCGCTGCAGCGCATCCACCGGATCCTGCGCCTGCTGCCGCAGCCAGCGCTGCGCGCCGATCAGCCGCACCATCGCGGCGGCATCCTGGGTCCGTGACGAATAGGCCGGATAGACCGGGCGGGCAATATCGGTCAGCACGCACCCCAGGATGTTCGACAGGCAGCCAAAGTCATGCTGCGGCGGTGCCGGCACCGGCAGCGGGCGATCCGCTTCCAGCGCCGCCATCGCCGCCGCGCCGCAGGCCCAGCCCAGATTGCCCGCCGCGCGCGCCAGGGTGCTGCTGCGATCCAGGACCAGCACCCCGCCGAATTCCTGCGCCGAAGTTTCGATCGCAGCCCGGCTCATCGCGTACTCACCCTGCATCGCACGGCACAGGCTCTGTTCGGCGGCCAGCATCGGCTGCATTGCCTGATCGCATTCCGCTGGCAACGGATGGTCGGCCGGCAGTTCGACCAGCATGTCGGCCAGCAGTTGGGCATTGGCCTGCACCAGGCTGGCACCGATGATGCTCTCCACCAGGTAACTGCCGCCCGTCACCAGCCGCCGGCCCAGCTGAAGCCCCCTGCAACTGCCACGCAGCGCACCGTCGATATCGCCCTGCACATAGGCCAGCGCGCGTGCGCTGGTGGCATCGATCATCAGGCCATAGGTCGGCATCGGCACCAGGATGCCGTCGCCCTTGGGCCGGAATGGCGACACGAAGTGGTCCGCATCGGCCAGCTGGTCCAGGCGCGCATGCAGCTGCTGGTGGCCAGCGTGGGCATCGACGAAGCGCTGCGGGTCGGCGCGCACCTGGCCCAGGCAGTCACTGGCGGTCGGCCCGCAGCTGGCCGCCGGTCGTGATCGCAGCGCGTCATGGTCCTCCGCCAGCTGCGGTCCGGCGCCGCCATTGCCGCGCGGATCGGCCTCCCAACGCTGCACGTCGCGGGCCAGGGCCTGTTCGCGCTGGCGCGCGTCCAGATCGTCGAACGCGAGCGTCCACAGCAGCGCAAAACCGTTGTGGCCGTGGACAGGCAGGCGGGCCTGCAGGCGCTGCTGGGCCTGTAGCCGCGATTCCGGCACCGGCCACATGCGCGAGGCGCACCACACCACGATGGCCAGCACCAGAAGGCCTGCCAGGGTCCAACCCAGTCCGCGCAGAATCTTCAACACAGCTTCCCTTCCATGTGCCGTTGCCGCAGTCGATTGCCCAGCGTAATCGAGCGGCCGTGACCGCTACAATGCGCACATGTCGCTCGAAGCCCCCGCCCTGGTCCCCCGCCCCTCCCTGCAGCGCCTGTTCCTGACCGGCCTGCTGACCCTGCTGCCGATCTGGCTGACCTGGGTCGTGGTCAAGTTCGTGTTCGTGCTGCTGTCGGGCATTTCCAGCCCGTTGGTGGTGCCACTTTCCGAGCAGATCGCGACAAGCTTTCCGCACTACCTCGGCTGGGTCCGGGCCGAGTGGATCCAGAACACCATCGCCCTCCTGGCCACCCTGCTGGTGATCCTGGCGGTGGGCGTGGCCAGCCGCCGCGTGCTGGGCCAGCGCCTGCTGCGCTGGGTCGGCGCGGTCATCAAGCGCATTCCGCTGGCCAGCATCATCTACGACAGCGCCAAGAAGCTGCTGGACATGCTGCAGACCGAACCGGGCAGCACCCAGCGCGTGGTGCTGATCGACTTTCCGCACCGCGACATGAAGTCGGTCGGGCTGGTCACCCGCGTGATCAAGGAACACGGCACCGACCGTGAACTGGCCGCGGTGTACGTGCCCACCACGCCGAACCCGACTTCGGGTTACCTGGAAATCGTGCCGGTGGAACTGCTGACCCCGACCGACTGGACCGTCGACCAGGCCATGAGCTTCATCATTTCCGGCGGCGCCGTCGCGCCGTCCAGCGTTCCGTTCACGCGCGCCGGCGATCGCAGCGAATGACCGCGGCGCCGATCGAGCGCCCGTTGCAGGACCGCGCGGTCCTGCTGTTCATCGTGCTGGCTGCGTTCTTCTGCGGCAATGCGGTGCTGGCCGAACTGATCGGAGTGAAGATCTTCGCGCTGGAAGACACCCTCGGCATCGATCCGCTGAACTGGAACCTGTTCGGCCAGACTGGTTCGCTCAGCTTCACCGCCGGCACCCTGCTATGGCCGGTGGTGTTCATCATGACCGACACCATCAACGAGTTCTTCGGCAAGCGCGGCGTGCGCTTCATCTCGTGGCTGGCCGTGGTCCTGATCGCCTATGGCTTCCTGTTCGCCTTCGCGGCGATCTCGCTGGCGCCGGCCAGCTGGTGGGTCACCTCCATGGACGGGCACGGCGTGCCGGACTACCAGGCCGCATTCGCAGCGGTGTTCGGCCAGGGCATGTGGACCATCGCCGGTTCACTGGTGGCCTTCCTGCTCGGCCAGCTGATCGACGTGGCGGTGTTCCATCGCATCCGCCAGGCCACCGGCGAGCGCCACGTGTGGCTGCGTGCGACCGGGTCCACCGCGATCTCGCAGGTGGTGGACAGCTTCGTGGTGATCTGGATCGCCTTCGTGCTCGGCCCGCAGCACTGGCCGACCTCGCTGTTCCTGGCCGTCAGCAGCGTCAACTACATCTACAAGATGGGCTTTGCAATTGCCCTGATTCCGCTGCTGTACCTGATGCGGCGTGCGATCACCCGCTATCTGGGCGCAGACAGGGCCGCTGCGCTGCGCGCGGCGGCGGCGGCTGACTGAAGCCCCAGCGGCGGCAAGCTGACTGCGCCTTCACGCTGGCCGTACGCGGCCGGATCGTGCAAGCTCCACGGTCTGTGTTCCACGGAAGCTCCTGATGCCGCATCCCACCCGCGCCCTGGCCGCCGCCATCGCCGCGTTGTTCCTGTTCAGTGCCGTGCCGTCGGCCGAAGCAGCGAAAAAGAAGGCCAGCCGCCCTGCCGCCGCGCAGACCCGCCAGGCTGCCAAGCCCAAGGCCAGGCCCGCCCGCGCCACCGCGCCGGCGCGTGGCAGTTCGGCACGCCGCGCCGCGCCGCGTCCGGTCGCGCCGGCACGTGCCGTACCCAAGCAGGTACAGCTGGAGCGCCTGTACGACGAGTACTGGGATGCCTCGATGCGGTTGAACCCGCTGCAGGCCACCTTCCAGGGCGAATCCCGTTACAACGACCAGCTGCCCAACATCCTGTCCGCCGCCTGGCGCCAGCAGTCGCACGACTTCACTACGCAATGGCTGGGCAAGGTCGAGAAGCTCGGCAGTGATGGCCTGCAGGGCCAGGACCTGCTCAGCTACGAGATCTTCGTGCGCGACGCACGCGCCTCGCTGGCCGCCGAGCGCTACCCGGGCTGGATGATGCCGATCAGCCAGTACTACAACATCGGCAGCATCATGGCGATCCTCGGTGCCGGTGCCGGCGCGCAGCCATTCAACACCGTGCAGGACTACGACACCTGGTCGCGCCGTTCGCTGGGCATTCCCGAACTGTTCGACCAGGCCATCGACAACATGCGCCAAGGCATGAAGGCCGGCGTGGTACAGCCGCGCGACCTGATGGAAAAAGTGCTGCCGCAACTGGATGCGGTGATCAAGCCGACCGCCGAAGAGAGCATCTTCTGGTCGCCGATCCGCACCATGCCCAACACCATCCCGGCCGAGGACAAGGCGCGCATCAGCGCCGAGTACAAGCGCATGATCGAACTGCGCATCATGCCGGCCTATCGCGCCCTGCGCGGCTTCATCGCCACCGAATACCTGCCGGCCACGCGCGCCAGCAGCGGCCTGGGCGCACTGCCCGATGGCCAGGCCTGGTACGCCAGCCTGATCGTGCAGACCACCGCCAGCGACCAGACCGCCGCGCAGCTGCACGCGCTGGGCGAACAACGCGTGCAGGAACTGCAGGCGCAGATCGCCACGGTGATGAAGGATGCCAAGCTGCGCGGCACCCCCACCAAGCTGCTGCGCAGCATGCGCAACGACCGCCAGTTCCAGTACGGCGATGCCAATGCGCTGATCAACCGTTACCGCCAGGTGCAGCAGCAGGTCAACGCACGCCTGCCGCAGGTGCTGGATACCTTGCCGAAGGCGCCGCTGGACGTACGCGCGGTGGAACCGGAGCGTGCGCTCACCGCCGCTGCCGCTGCCTACCAGCCGGCACTGCCCGGGCAATCCGCGGTGCTGTACGTGAACACCCGCGACCTGCCCAGCCGCAAGCGCTGGAACGTGCCGGTGCAGTACCTGCATGAAGCGATCCCCGGCCACCACGTGCAGCTGGGCCTGCAGCAGGAGCTGGCCAAGCTGCCGCGCTTCCGCCGCCTCGGTGGCGATCTCGCCTTCGTCGAAGGCTGGGGCCTGTACGCCGAAACGCTGGGCGAGGACCTGGGCATCTACACCGATCCCTACGACCGCATCGGCTACCTGTACTCGCGC
This sequence comes from Stenotrophomonas maltophilia D457, assembly GCF_000284595.1. GTDB lineage: Bacteria > Pseudomonadota > Gammaproteobacteria > Xanthomonadales > Xanthomonadaceae > Stenotrophomonas > Stenotrophomonas muris. The sequence continues at coordinate 3,419,419 of NC_017671.1, forward strand.
CTGCTGCGCGCCGCCCGCGTGGTGGCCGATACCGGCGTGAATGCCCAGGGCTGGAGCAAGCAGCAGGCTGTCACCTACCTGCAGAAGACCGTGGACATGAGCAGCGACGATGCCAACGCCGAAGTCGAGCGGGTCATGGCCCAGCCTGGCCAGGCACTGTCGAACGTGGCCGGCCTGACCACCATTGTCGCCCTGCGCGACAAGGCCAGGGCGCGCCAGGGCGCCGCCTTCGACCTGCGCCGCTTCCACGCCGAACTGCTGAAGGACGGCTCGATGCCGCTGGACGTGCTGGACCGCAAGATGGAACGCTGGATGGCCCAGCCGGCCAGCGCCACGCCCGCCCCGTCACCCTGAGCCTTCCGGAGCCGCCATGCGTCCTGCCGTCGCCCTGTTCGCCGCCGTGCTGGGCCTGCTGCCGCTGGCCACCGTTGCCGCACCGGTGCTGGCCCCACCGGATGCGGGCATCGACGGCCTGATGCAGGCCTACGACGGCCAGGTGCCCGGCGCCGCCGTACTGGTGCTGCATGACGGCAAACCGGTATTCCGGCGCGGCTATGGCCTGGCGGTGGTGGAGGACGGCACGGCGGTCACCGCGGCCAGCAACTTCCGGCTGGCCTCGGTCAGCAAGCAGTTCACCGCTGCGGCGGTGCTGCTGCTGGTGGAAGATGGCCGGCTCGGGCTGGACCAACCTGCCCGGCAATGGCTGCCCGAACTGCCCCCGGCTGCGGCCGCCATCACCATCCGCCAGCTGCTCTCGCATACCGGTGGCCTGCCCGACTACGAAGACCTGATGGACCCGGCTGATGCTCGGCAGGTGCATGACGCCGATGTGCTGACCCTGCTGTCGCGCCAGGACCGGCTGAACTTCGCGCCCGGCACGCAGTACCACTACAGCAACAGCGGCTATGCGCTGCTGGCACTGATCGTCGGCCGCGCCTCCGGCCAGGATTTCGCAGCCTTCCTGCAACAGCGCATCTTCCGCCCGCTGGGCATGGCCCACACCGTGGCCCATCAGGACGGCATCGATACCATCGCCGCACGCGCCTATGGCTACAGCTGGATCGATGGCCGTTGGCAGCGCACCGACCAGAGCACCACCAGCGCCGTGCTCGGCGATGGCGGCATCTATTCCTCGCTGGACGACCTGGCCCGCTGGGATGCGGCGCTGTACGACGACCGCCTGCTGTCGAAGGCCTCGCGCCGCGCGATGTTCAGCCCCGCCACATCGACGCCCGAACCGGATGTACCGCACTACGGGTTCGGCTGGCGGCTGAATGGCCCCGTGCAATGGCACAGCGGCGAGAGCATCGGCTTCCGCAACGTGATCGTGCGCCACCCGGAAAAACACCTGACCGTGATCGTTCTGACCAACCGCAACGACCCCGAACCCTATCCGCTGGCGCTGAAGATCGCCCAGCGCTGGCTGGACACCCTGCAATGACCGCCGATTCCGGTGCCCTGCTGGGCATCCACCACGCCGCACTGATCTGCAGCGACTACGCACGTTCAAAAGACTTCTACGTGCGCATCCTCGGCCTGCGCGTGCTGGCCGAGAACCACCGCGCCGCGCGCGATTCCTGGAAGCTGGACCTGGCCCTGCCCGACGGCGGCCAGCTGGAACTGTTCTCCTTCCCCTCGCCGCCGCCCCGTCCCAGCCGCCCGGAAGCCCAGGGCCTGCGCCACCTCGCGTTCCGCGTGGCCACGCTGGAACCCTTCATCCAGCGCCTGTCAGCGCACGGCGTAGTGTGCGAACCGATCCGCGTGGACGAGTACACCGGCCGCCGCTTCACCTTCTTCGCCGACCCCGACGACCTGCCGCTGGAGCTGTACGAAGCCGGTTGACGTCCCCGGGGGTCAGATCCCTTTTCCGACGGAAAAGGGATCTGACCCCATCGCCGCCACCGAAAACGTCATCCACGCATGGCATGGATCTGTGTCGACCAAGGTCGACACCCACCAACCGCACCAGCACCGGCAGATCGCCGGAAACTGTCGAAGGCGGGGCATTGTGGGTTTGCGGGGTGTGAGCCGCATGGATGCGGCGACCAAGCCCCCAGGGACGGGTTTACGGCGGCCCCGCAAACCCACAGTGCCCCGCCATCCCTCAGCAAGTCCGCTTTTGCTGTTGCTCCGGCTGTTGCGGCTGCCTCTGCAGGTGCAGGGCGCAGCCCTGCAAAGCCCCCCTTCCCCATACCCCGCCGAATGGGTATACAGTCGACCCATGCCGGCACCGTGCCGGAATGAACCCTGGGAGGGGACCATGCGCAACACCTTCAAGACCCTGCTGCTGGCACTGCCGCTGTGCCTGGCCGCCCTGTCGGCCCAGGCCGCCGACGGCGCCGCCGGCCGCTGGAAGACCATCGACGACAAGACCGGCAAGGTGAAGTCGATCGTCGAGATCACCCAGGCCGCCAACGGCACCCTGACCGGCAAGGTGGTCGACATCCTGCACTCGGACAAGGGCCCGAACCCGGTCTGCGATGGATGTGAAGGCGCCAACAGGAACAAGCCGGTGAAGGGCATGACCATCCTCTGGAACCTGAAGGCCGATGGCGCCAACAAGTGGTCCGGCGGCACCATCCTCGACCCGGCCAACGGCAAGACCTACAAGTCGAAGATGGAGCTGCAGCCGGGTGGCACCAGGCTGGACGTGTCCGGCTGCATCGCCTTCATCTGCCGCGCGCAGACCTGGCAGCGCGAATAAGCGCCCCGGCCCCCGCTTCATCCCCGTGACCCGGCCCCGGCCGGGTCACGTCGTTGCGGGCATGCGATACTCTGCGGTTCCCCTCGGCTTCACCCCGCGACCATGACCCGTACCGCGCTCGTCACCACCGCCCTGCCCTACGCCAACGGCCCGCTGCACCTGGGCCACCTGGTCGGCTACATCCAGGCCGACATCTGGGTGCGTGCGCGGCGAATGAGCGGCGGCAAGGCCTGGTTCGTCTGCGCCGACGACACCCACGGCACGCCGATCATGCTGGCCGCGGAAAAGGCCGGGGTCACCCCGGAAACCTTCATCGCCAACATCCAGGCCAGCCACGAACGTGACTTCGCCGCCTTCGGCGTGGCCTTCGACCACTACGACTCGACCAACTCGGCGGCCAACAAGGCACTGACCGAGCAGTTCTACCTGAAGCTGGAAGCGGCCGGCCACATCAGCCGCCGTTCGGTCGCCCAGTTCTACGACCCGGCCAAGGGCATGTTCCTGCCCGACCGCTACGTCAAGGGCATCTGCCCGAACTGCGGCAGCCCCGACCAGTACGGCGACAACTGCGAAGTCTGCGGCGCGACCTATGCACCGACCGACCTGAAGGAGCCGCGTTCGGTCATCTCCGGCGCCACGCCGGAAATGCGCGATTCGGAGCACTTCTTCTTCGAGGTGGGCCACTTCGATGCATTCCTGCGCGAATGGCTGGCCGGCGATGTCGCCCTGCCGGGCGTGAAGGCCAAGCTGGGTGAGTGGCTCAACGCCGAAGGTGGCCTGCGCGCGTGGGACATCTCGCGCGATGCGCCGTACTTCGGTTTCCAGATTCCCGGCCAGCCGGGCAAGTACTTCTATGTCTGGCTGGATGCGCCGATCGGCTACCTGTCCAGCTTCCAGACCCTGTGCGGCAAGCTCGGCGAAGACTTCGAAGCGCACCTGCGCGCCGGCACCGCCACCGAACTGCACCACTTCATCGGCAAGGACATCGTCAACTTCCACGGCCTGTTCTGGCCGGCGGTGCTGCACGGTACCGGCCACCGCGCGCCGACCCGCCTGCACGTCAACGGCTACCTGACCGTGGACGGTGCCAAGATGAGCAAATCGCGCGGCACCTTCGTGATGGCGCGTACCTTCCTCGATGCCGGCCTGGAGCCGGAAGCGCTGCGCTACTACTACGCCGCCAAGTCCGGCGGTGGCGTCGACGATCTTGACCTGAACCTGGGTGATTTCATCGCCCGCGTCAACGCCGACCTGGTCGGCAAGTTCGTCAACCTGGCCAGCCGCTGCGCCGGCTTCATCAGCAAGCGCTTCGACGGCCAGCTGGCCGCGCAGCTGCCCGACGCGGCGCAGTACCAGCGCTTCGTCGACGGCCTGGCGCCGATCCGCGAAGCCTACGAGCGCAACGACCCGGCTGCGGCGATCCGCCTGACCATGACCCTGGCCGACGAAGCCAACCGCTACATCGACGACGTCAAGCCGTGGGTCATCGCCAAGCAGGAAGGCGCCGACGCGCAGCTGCAGGCCGTGTGCAGCCAGGGCCTGAACCTGTTCCGCGTGCTGGTCACCGCACTGAAGCCGGTGCTGCCGGCCACCGCCGCGCAGGCCGAGGCCTTCCTGGCCGCGCCGGTCAATGACTGGACCGAACTGGCACAGCCGCTGCTGGGCCACCGCATCACCGACTACACCCCGCTGTTCACCCGTATCGACCCGAAGAAGATTGACGCCATGATCGACGCCTCCAAGGACACCCTGCAGCCGGCCGCCGCTGCCGCCCCCGCCGCCAGGACCGACGCCGCCAAGCCGGCCACACCGGCCCCGGCCAAGGACGACGCGAAGAGCGCCGATGCTCCGGCCTATATCGGCATCGACGATTTCGCCAAGCTCGACCTGCGCATCGGCAAGGTGCTGGTGTGCGAGTTCGTGGAAGGTTCGGACAAGCTGCTGCGCTTCGAACTGGATGCCGGCGAACTGGGCAAGCGCCAGATCTTCTCCGGCATCCGTGGCAGCTACGGCGAGCCGGAAGCCCTGGTCGGTCGCAGCGTGGTGTTCATCGCCAACCTGGCCCCGCGCAAGATGCGCTTCGGCCTGAGCGAAGGCATGATCCTGTCGGCCGGTTTCGACGGCGGCGCGCTGGCGCTGCTGGACGCCGACAGCGGCGCGCAGCCGGGCATGCCGGTCCGCTGATGCCTGCAGCGGGCGCGGCCACCGCCGCGCCTGCCGGCAGCATCGGCCAGCGGAGGCAACGCGATGGTAAGCAATGGAATGGAACTGGCGCTGTTCGACTTCGACCACACCGTGACCACCTGCGATACCTATGGCCGTTTCCTGCGCCGCGTGGCCACCGCCGAACAGCTGGCGCAGGCGTGGTGGAAGGTCGGCCCGTGGCTGGCCGCATACAAGCTGAAACTGATCTCGGCCGAACGCATCCGTGCACGCGTCACCCGCCTGACCTTCAGCAACCGCCACAGCGATGACATCGCCACGCTGGCCGCAGGCTTCTCGCGTGAGTTCCTGCCCGAGGTGGTGCGCCCGGAAATGCTGGAGCAGATCCGCTGGCACAGGGAACAGCAGCATACCGTGGTGATCGTGTCCGGCTCGCTGGACCTGTACCTGCGGCCATGGTGCGAGCAGCTGGGCCTGCAGCTGATCTGCAACCGGCTGGAAAGCCAGGACGGCCGCCTGACCGGTCGCTATGCCGGTGGCGACTGCGGCCCGCGCAAGGTCGAGCACATCCGTCGCCAGTTCGATCTGTCGCGCTACGTGCGCATCCATGCCTACGGTGACAGTTCCGAAGACAAGCCGATGCTGGCGCTGGCCCACGAGCGCTGGTTCCGTGGCAAACCCCTGAAGTAACCCCGACGCGCAGCCTTCGCCACGCATGAGCCTGATCCCGCCCCTGACCGAACGCCTCGACCGCCTGCTGCCGCAGACCCAATGCGGGCAGTGCGGCTACGACGGCTGCCGCCCGTATGCGCAGGCGATGGCGCGCGGCGAGGTGGGCGTGGACCGCTGCCCGCCGGGCGGCGATGCCGGCGCGCGCGCGCTGGCGCAGGTACTGGGCGTGCCTGCCATTCCGTTTGATCGTTCGCGTGGCGAACACAAGGTGCCGCAGGTGGCGCTGATCGTGGAAGCCGACTGCATCGGCTGCACCAAGTGCATCCAGGCCTGCCCGGTGGACGCCATCGTCGGCGGCGCCAAGTACATGCACACGGTCATCGCCGATCTGTGCACCGGTTGCGAACTGTGCATTCCGCCGTGCCCGGTGGACTGCATCGAGTTGCTGCCCCTGTAACAGGGGTCGGATCCCTTTCCGCGGGAAAGGGATCCGACCCCATCCCGCAGTTATGGCACGGCCGCCGTCACCACGATCTCGACCTTCCACTCGGCGTGGGCCAGCTTGGCTTCGAAGGTTGCGCGGGCCGGGGTCGCGCCCTCGACCACCCACTCGTCCCACGCCTTGTTCATGCCGTCGAAGTCGGCGATATCGGCCAGGAACACTTCCGCGCGCAGCACGTGCTGGCGATCACTGGCGACCAGTGCCAGCAGCTTGTCGATCTCCGCCAGCACCTGCCGGGTCTGCCCGGTGATGTCCTGGCTGGTGTCTTCCGGAATCTGGCCGGAGAGGTAGGCGACCTTGTTGTACACGGTCATTTCGGACATGCGCGGTCCGACGTCGTAACGCTCCATCATGGGCGTGGCTCCTGCGGGTGATCAGGCCTGCATTGTCCTCCAATCCGGTCGACGGTGGGTGCACGGGCACCTTCCGCGACACGTCACTACCGGGCTCCGACGGTCCCACTGGTCAAATGACGATGACAGGCGCACGATGCGCCACGCCCGCGTTGACACCGCCCTCGCCCCTCCTGCCGCACCCTTGCGCCGATGACCGTCCCCGTCGATTCCACCACTGCCCCTTCCACGCCAGCCTGGAAGCGGGTTGCCACCATCGTCATCCCGCTGCTGATCCTCGCCCTGGCCCTGCACGGCCTGGCCAACGAGTTCGACGAGCACGGCTACCGGGCCATCCGCCAGGCGTTCCGCCAGCTCAGTGGCATGCAGATCGCGCTCACCGTGGTACTCGGCCTGGCCAGTTACGCCTGCCTGATCGGCTTCGATGCCATCGGCCTGCGTCGCAGCGGCATCCGCGTGCACCCTGCGCGAGTCGGCATCACCGCGTTCCTTGCGCACACGCTGGGCCAGACCGTGGGCTTTGCCGCGTTGACCGGCGGCGCGGTACGCCTGCGTGGCTACCGCAGCGCCGGCCTGGACCTGGCACAGATCGGCCAGGTGGTGCTGATGAGCACGCTCGGCTTCGTGTTCGGGGCATGGCTGCTGATCAGCGTGGCACTGTGCATGGAACCTGCAGCGGCAGCGTTGGCATTGCCATTGAATCCCGATGCCGTGCGCATCGTCGGCATCGTCGCCCTGCTCGCATATCTCGGCACCGTGCTGCTGGTCGGCCGCGATGGACGGCAGTTCAGCGTGTTCGGCCATGCGTTGTGGCTGCCCGACCGCCGCACCATGATCGGCGTCACCGTGCTGAGCGTGATCGAACTGGTGCTGGCCAGTGCCGCGTTCTACGTGCTGCTGCCGGACTCCACGCCGACCGGACTGCCCGGCTTCGTCGGCCTGTACCTGGTGGCCGTGCTGGCCGGCTTGGTCTCGACCGTGCCCGCCGGCCTTGGCGTGTTCGAGTGGAGCCTGCTGAAGCTGTTGCCGCAGGTGGCACCGGCGGCGGTGCTGGCAGCGGCGCTGATCTACCGCGTCACCTACTACGTGCTGCCGCTGGTGCTGGCCACCCTGCTCGCGCTCGCGCCCGCCCTGCGCCAACCGCTGCAGGCCAGCGCCGGGGCAACCCGTGCGGGCTGGAACGCGCTGCGCCCGTGGCTGCCGCAGATCATCGCGCTGGCGGTGTTCAGCATCGGCGCCGCACTGGTCATCGACGGCACGCTGCCGACGCCACGCCGTCACCTGGTCAATGCCTCGCTGCCGATCCTGGAGACCTCGCACCTGATCGGCAGCCTCAGCGGCGTCGCACTGCTGCTGATCGGCCAGGGCCTGGCCCGGCGCAGCCACGCCGCGTGGGTGCTGGCGATGGCGGTGTGCGTGATCACCCCGCTGCCGCTGTGGCTGCGGGGTGGCCAACTGTTGATCGCCGTCTCGGCAGTGCTGGTGGCGATGGCACTGTGGGCCGCACGTCGCGAGTTCTACCGCCAGGGCGCGCTGCTGGACGAAGCCTGGTCATGGCCGTGGCTGCGCAACCTCGGCCTGGTGCTGGTCGCGGTCACCTGGCTGCTGTTCTTCACCTACAGCCATGTCGAGTACCAGAACGAGCTGTGGTGGCAGTTTGCGATATCCGGCAACGCACCACGCGCGCTGCGCGCGTTGCTGGTCGTGGCGATCGCGCTGGTGATGTTCGGCCTGGCGCGGCTGCTGCACAGCACGCGCAGCCCGCTGCCAGCCGCCGACGAGGCCACGCTGCAATCACTGGCGCCGGTACTGGCCGGTGCCACCGATACCCAGGCCTGCCTGGTGCTGACCGCCGACAAGGCGGTGCTGCGCGACGAGGCGAAACAGGGCTTCGTGATGATGCAGCGCTACGGCGGTTCGCTGATCGCGATGGGCGATCCGGTCGGCCCGCCGGAGGTCGCCCGCGCATTGATCTGGCGCTTCCGCGAGGAAGCCGACCGGCTCGGCCTGCGCCCGGTGTTCTACCAGGTCGGCGAGTCCTACTGGCAGACCTACCTCGACCTGGGCCTGGGCCTGGTCAAGCTGGGCGAAGAAGCGATGGTGCCGCTGCACGATTTCGGCCTGGAAGGCCGCGAACGTGCGGACCTGCGCCAGGCCTGGAACCGGGGCAAGCGCGGCGGCCTGTCCTTCCGTGTGGCACCGGTGGAGGAAATTCCCAGCCTGCTGCCGCGCCTGCACGCGATTTCCAACGCGTGGCTGGAAGACAAGGCCGGCGACGAAAAGGGCTTTTCGCTGGGCAGCTACGACCCGGATTACCTGGTGCGGTTCCCGGTGGCACTGGTGGAGGCCGAAGGCCAGATCGTGGCGTTTGCCAACCTGTGGCAGGCACCGGCCGGTGCCGAGCTGTCGGTGGACCTGATGCGCCACGTCAACGAGGCGCCGAAGGGGACGATGGACTTCCTCTTCATCGAACTGTTCCTGTGGGGGCGCGCGCAGGGCTATGCACGCTTCTCGCTGGGCATGGCGCCACTGTCCGGGCTGGCACAGCATCGCCTGGCCGGCCGCTGGAACCGCCTGGCCGGCCTGCTGGCGCGGCATGGCGAACGCTTCTACGGCTTCAGTGGCCTGCGCCGCTTCAAGTCGAAGTTCGACCCGCAGTGGCGGCCACGCTATCTCGCTGCGCCGGGCGGCATGCACCTGCCGGCCGCACTGCTGGATGCCACGCGCCTGATCTCGCTGGACCCGCGGCGCAACTGAAGCCCCGTACCACCAGGCATACCCGGCGCCACCTGCCGCCCGGTAGGTGTCGACCTTGGTCGACACGCTCATCCCCAAGGCGCCCTCAGCCCCAGCGCCGACCAAGGTCGGCGTCTACCAAGCGCTACATACCGCCCTTGAGGATCACCTCGGCCAGCCGATCATAGTCACCACCGAAATGGTGGTCACCCGGCAGCTTCACCTTCTTCACACCGTCATTGGCCGGCAGGTCCGGGCACAGTGCGTCCTCATCCTTGTCGCCGTACACGCACAGCGTTTTCTCCGCCGGCAGTCTGGCCACTTCCGGCGCGATCGGCAGGCCGTCGCCGCCGCCGCCCAGCCAGTTGCTGACGTGGAACTCGAAGTCGGCCTTCTTGCCTACCGACAGCAGCACGATGCGATCCAGCGCTGCACGGGTATCGGCATCGAGCTGGTTGATGGTCGCCGGCAGCACGTCGGCCCCCTGCGAGAAACCGATCAGCATCACCTTGTCGCGGTGCCACTGCTGGCGGTAGTGATCGATGATCTTCTGCAGGTCAGCAGCGAAGCCCTTCGGCGTGCGCTCGCTCCAGAAGTAGCGCAGCGAGTCGATGCCGACCACGGCCACGCCGTGCTCGTTGAGCGACGACGCCACGTCCTTGTCCAGGCCGGCCCAGCCACCATCACCGGAGACGAACACGGCCAGCGTGTCGCCGTTGCCGGTCGACGGTACTTCCACCACCGGCAGGCCCTTCAGCGCGGCCGGCGGCGGTGCCAGGCTGACGCCTGCCTGCGCACCCATCACCCGCGCTGCAGCCACCAGGCCCGGTGAGGCATCACCACGCGCCGTGCGCTTGAACTCGCGCGCCATCGCCACCTGCTGCACGAAACCGCTGGCCTCGCCCGCCTTGCAGCCGTGATCACCGGCTGCACTCAACCACGGGAAGTTCAGTTCGGCGGGTTGCAGCGTGTTGCGCTTCACGCCATCGCCGCAGACCATGCGCTCGTGGTTGTGGTCCGGGCAGAAACCAGTGGTGAGCAGGCCGGCGAACACCTGCGTATCGGCCTGCGCAGCCAGCGCATAGGCCATTTCAGCGCCTTCGCCATCGCCGCCGACCAGCGGCAGGTGGTACCCGGGCAGATGCAGCGAGGCCTGCAGCCAGCGCGAGAAATTCTCGACATCGCCGGAACCGAACGAACAGGTCGGGTTGCCTTCGCGCTTGAGCACGCCGCGCAGGTGCGCGATGTCCACGGCGGCGACCATCGCACCGTCGGCACGCAGGGCCTCGATCGGCAGACGGCTGGTATCGCCACCGGGAGTCGGTTCGTGGAACCAGATCACCACCCGCTGCGGGGTACCGGCCGGCATATGCACCGGAATCTGTTCGAACCGCCCGTGGCTGAACTGCTGCACGGTCGCTGCCGCGGTTGCCGGCAGTGCGGCCAGCGCCAGCACCACGCCCATTACCCTGCCCAGCCCTGCACGCTTCATATCGCAGCCCCGATGGAATGCGCACACGATACGCTGCCTCCACGTGCACGGCACGTACCGGTGCAGGCCGTTGGGGTTTCAGCAGGCTGCGGCGCGACGACTGCGCCGATACAGCGCCAGCGCCAGATACAGCAGCCAGCCCACGATCACCACGATCACCACTTTCTGCCCCAGCCCGCGCGGCGGCCCGCCACGCCACAGCACGTGCAGCCACAGCAGCACGAAGGCCAGCCAGGCCCAGCCCCAGAGCAGGCCGGCGGCGGATTGCCAGCCCGGTTCGCGGCGCAGGTACCAGGCCTGCAGCAGCATGCCGACGCTGGCACACAGGAACGCAGTGTTGGCCGCCAACCCGTGGATGAACGGTGCCAGCAGCGGGGTTGCTTCGGGCAGCCAGCTGTCACCGATGGCGACCGTGGCCAGGCCCAGCGCCGAGACCGTGAACAGCAGCGGCGCCGCCGCGCTGCGCCGCGGGCCGATGCTGCCGCGGTAAAGGGCGATGCCGAGCAGGGTGATCGCCAGTGCCAGCAGGCAGTACGCCGCACGCAACGCCAGCCCCCACGGCCCGTGCAGATAGAGGCTGAGCGTGGCCCGCACCCAGTCCAGGTCGGTGCGTGCGAACTGGGTCCACAGCGCGGTAACCAGGAACAGAACCAGGGCGGCCAGCGCCAGCAGCGCCGCCGGACGCGCGCGGCTCATGCGGAGGCTTCCGGGTGCCGCGCCTGCCATTCGGCCAACGCCTTGCGATAGCGCTGCAGCTCGTCGGCATACAGGTCCAGCACGCACAGCGGGCAACCGCTGCCACAGCATTCGTTGGGACCGGGCTCTTCCGGCGGCAGCGGACGGGGATCGGGATCAGGGACGGACACGGTTGGAAGCGGCAATCGGTGGAAACGGGCCCCAGTGTAGCGGGCTTGCTCAGCGCCCCAGCTGCCGCCGCAGGTTGTCGCGCGCGGCCGCGTCGAGGCGCTGGTGGAAGAACTCGCTGAGGAAGATGCGCGGTGCGCGCAGCAGGCCCTGCAGGAAACGGCGGCGGCCAGCGCGATACAGGAAGCCCGGCACCACGCCCTTGTACTCTTCGGCCACGCCCCGGTCATAGGCGGTGAACACCGGTTCCGGCGCGGCCAGGATCGCCATGTCGCAGTCCAGGAACAGCGCGGCCTCGGCATCGACATCGTCCGGGCCGAGCGCGCCATGGCGGGCGGTCAGCAGGATCAGCTGCTCGACCCGGGCGGCATCGACAGCGGCGAGTTCCGGCGCCTGCGTGATCGCCTGCAGGGCCATCTGCGCCGAACGTGCTTCGTTGTCCTTTCGCCCCGCCACGTAGATCGCATCGTGGTAGAGCACGGCCAGGTAGACCTCGGCCGGCTGCTGCCAGCCGGGGCCGTCGGCAACCTCCTGGCAGTGCTGCAGCACCGCGCGCACGTGGCCGAAGTGATGGTAGGCGCGTGGTGGCGTTGCATAGCTGTCCTGCAGCGCCTGCCACTGCGCCGGAGCGAGCGTCAGCGGGGAAAAGTCCATGCCCGGATCATCCCGCCTGCGCGGTTGACGGGCAAGCTGTCGCTTTTTTCACCACGTCCTCACAACGCCCTTCGCACTAGGCCGCAACGCGGTTGTCCACAGCTTTCCCGAGCGCTGGTCCACACCGGTTGTGGATGAACGTGCGGACCGACCAACGGTCGCTGCAGCGGTGCGCGCACAGGTCTACACTCGCCTCAGGCGGGAGCGCCCGCCGCTGCCGGGAGCCGTCATGTACCGTCCTGCCGCCCGATTCGTTCTGCTCGCACTGGCCGCATTGGCAGCGCCGTCCGCGATCGCACAGGATCATCCGGGAACGGCCGCGCCGCTGGCCGTTGCCAGCACCACCACTCCGGCGATGCCGACGCCGCAGCAGGTGTTCGCGATTCCACCGGCGATGCGCGACATGCTGCGCACGCAGGTGATCAATCACGGTTACTCCCGCGAGCAGCGCCTGCAGGCGCTGGTGGAGATGATCTTCGACCGCCACGGCCTGGACCTGCAGTACGACGCCGATGCGACCTTCACCGTCAGCGAGATCTGGCAGCAGCGGCGCGCCAACTGCCTGGCCTTTACCCTGATGTTCGTCGCGCTGGCACGCGAAGCCGGCATCAAGGCACGCGTGCAGGAAGTCGGCCAGGTCGTGTCGTGGTACCAGGACCAGGCCCAGGGCCTGGTCTACAGCGTCGGCCACGTCAATGCCGGGGTCGGCTTCGCCGGCCGCTTCGCCACCGTCGATCTGGATCGCAACGTGCTGTACGACCGCCGCGGGCCGCTGCCGATCAGCCAGGCACGGGCATTGGCACACTTCTACAACAACCGCGGCGCCGAACGCATGGCCAGCGGCGATCTGGTGGGTGCACGCACCTTCTTCAATGCCGCGCTGGCACAGGACAACAGCTTCGCCGCCACCTGGAACAACCTGGGCGTGCTGGAAAACCGTACGGGCGATACCGCCGCCGCGCGCCGGGCATTGGAAACGGCGCTGCGACTGGACGGCCGCCAGGACGCTGCACTGACCAACGCCAGCGCGCTGTACCGGAAGCTGGGCATGGTCATGCAGGCGCAGGCGCTGGAGCAGCGCCTGCAGTCGGTGCAGCGCGAGGATCCGTTCGCGCAGTACATGCTCGGCGCCGAGGCCGAACGCGCCGGCCGACTGGATCAGGCGATCCGCTATTACCGGCAGGCCGTGCGCCTGTACGACACCGCACACCAGTTCCACTTCGGGCTGGCGCGGGCCTATTTCCTGGCCGGCCAGCTCAGGCGCGCCGATCGTGAACTGCTGCGCGCGCAGGCGCTGGGCGGTGCCCCGCAGCAGGCGCGCTACCAGGCCAAGCTGGACAGCCTGGCCCGCTGGCGCGCACAGCAGCAGGCCAGGCGCTGAAGGCCGGTCAGGCCTTCTTGAGGAAGCAGGTCTTCAGGACCAGGCCCTTGATCTTGTCCGAGTTGCCTTCGATGTGCTCGGCATCGTCCTCGACCAGGCGGATGTTGCGGATCACGGTGCCCTGCTTGAGCGGGATCGAGGAACCCTTCACCTTCAGGTCCTTGATCACGGTGACGGTGTCACCGGCCTGCAGGGTATTGCCGTTGCTGTCACGCACGACCAGGGTCGAACCGGCACTTTCCTCGGCGGTCCATTCGAAGCCGCAGTCGGCGCAGATCCACAGCGCGCCATCGGCATAGGTGTTTTCCAGGGTGCACTGCGGGCAGGCGGGGGCAGAAGACATCAGCAAGTACCTCAAAGTGAATCAACAGCCGCCATTGTAACCGCCCGGCTCGCCTGCCCTTTTCCGGGCGGCGCCCGGCTCCCGGCTTGACCCGATCCGGCCTCCCGATACGGAATGGGAGGCCGCAGGAACTTGCAGTCGGCGGCGAACTGCAGCAGAGTGCGCGGCCCCTGATCGCCCCCGGAACTCCCCATGCGCCTCGGCATCGACTTCGGTACCAGCAACTCCGCCGCCGCCATCGTGCATGAGGGAACACTGCTGCCGATCCGCTTCGGCGACGCCGAGCAGTTCCGCACCAGTGTGTACTTCCCCGGCGTGGTGCCCGACCCGGACGACTTCCAGCTCGACGACGGCCAGGAACACCAGCTGCAGCAGATGATCGACAGCGCCGCGCGCGCGGCGCGTGCCGCCGGCCAGGAACGCGCGCCGCAGGCGCTGCGCCGCGAAGTCCTGCGCGCGCTGCGCCGGGAATGGATGGAAGCCCGCGCCGGCAAGGAACGCAGCGCCAACGACCTGCTGCAGAACGCGGTCTACGGCGACGAAGCGCTGGAAGCCTATTTCGAGGAACACGAAGGCAACCTGGTGCAGAGCCCGAAGTCGATGCTCGGCTACAACCTGCACCCGCGCGCGAAGCAGACCATCACCGGCATCGCCGCGCACATCCTCGAACACATCCGCCTGACCGCCAGTGCCCAGCTCGGCCGGCCGCTGCGCGCCGCCCTGCTCGGGCGCCCGGTGCAGTTCCGCAGTTCGATCGGCGCAGCCGGCAACGACCAGGCGCTGGACATCCTGCGTGAAGCGGCCACCCAGGCCGGCTTCGACCAGGTTGATTTCCTCGAGGAGCCAGCCGCGGCGGCCATGCATTACCACGCCGAAAGCCGCGAGCGGCACCAGGCGGTAATCGTCGATATCGGCGGCGGCACCACCGACATCGCCCATGCCGAAGTCGGCGGCGACGACGCCCCGCGCATCCACCGCGCCTGGGGTATCGCCCGCGGCGGTACCGACATCGACCTGGCGCTGAGCCTGTCCAGCTACATGCCGCTGTTCGGCCGCGGCATCACCCGCGTGCCGGCCCACCACTACGTGGAAGCGGCCACCGTGCAGGACATGACCCGCCAGCGCGAATTCCGCCTGCACAAGTACGACCATGTCGACGCGCCCTGGGGCGACCGCCTGCAGGCCCTGCAGGACACCGGCAACACCGCCCGCCTGTACCGTGACGTCGAACGCGCCAAGATCGCCCTCAGCGCTGCCAGCGAGCACCGCAGCACGCTGGACTACATCGCCCGCGACCTGCATGCCGACAGCAGCGCCGACGGCCTGGCCGCCGCCGCCCATGGCTACCTGGAGCAGATCCGCGAGCTGCTGGCCCAGGTCCGCAGCGACATCGGCGGCGACCCGGATGCCGTGTTCCTGACCGGTGGCATGTCCCGCGCCGGCTACCTGCGCCAGGCGGTGGCGGCCGCCTTCCCGGGCGCCCGCATGGTCCACGGCGAGCCCTCGCTGGGCGTGGTCCAGGGCCTTGCGCTGGCGGCAGCCAGCCAGGATTAACAAAACGTTACGCGGTCTAAGTTACTCTTGGTCGGCTAGAACCCTGCTGCCCCTTCCACCGGCCATGCCGGTGTGTGTCCACGGTGCAGCCTGGCCCGCCCAGCGGGCCTAGCGGCCATGCCTTCCTGGCTCGTTCATGGTCCGCGCAGCACCTGAGCCGCCATTGAGACCCGCTTTGGGCACCCGCCAGGCCCCTGAGGCCTTACAACCTGACGCAGCACCTGCACCCATCGACTGCCGCCGTTGTGACGCGGACTGTTGCCGGTTGCCCGTGCTGCTGCAGCCCGGCGACCACGTGCCCGGCCAGTTCCTGTCACGCGACACCCACGGCCGTGCCGTGATGGCGCGCAACGAGGAAGGCTGGTGCGCGGCGATCGATCCCTATCACCTGCGCTGCACGATCTATTCGCAGCGCCCGGCGATCTGCCGCCAGTTCTCGATGGGCGGCGATGACTGCCGCCGCGAGCGGCAGGACTACCTGCGCCAGGCCGATGCCTGGGCGCTTTCCTCCCCTTCCACCTGACAGGAGCAACCATGCCCCGCAAGGCAAAGACCCCCGCGAAGGCCAGCAACAGCATCCGCAGCGAACGCAAGGGCGCGGCCGCCAGCACCGTGGTCAGCAGCGATTCGATCGCTTCGGACCTGGCAGCGTTCCGCAAGGCCGGTGGCAAGATCGAAGTCCTCGGCACTACCTGGGCGCTGAAGAAAGCCAGCTGACCCAGCTCCGACCGCGGCGGCGCTGCCGCCGCGGCCTGCCGGACCGCGCTCAGCGATCCAGGCGTACCCGCACACTGCCCGAATGCGACTGGATGCGGATGTCACCGTCGCCATTGCCGAGCCGAGTATCGAGATGGCTGCCCGGGCCGTAGCGCGGCCGTTCCACCTGGCCGGCGTCGCTGTTGATCGACCCGCTGAAGCTGTTCACCGACAGCTGCGCCGAAACCGTGCGTGGCAGGCGCAGGTTGACCGACGCGCTCACCGATTCGACATTGATACGGCCCCCCGGCGCCAGCCCGGCCGCCGACAGGTCGATGCTGCCCGACACGGTTTCCACCGCCAGCCGCTGCACCCGCCCGGCATCGACCTCGACCCGGCCGGATACCGTCTGTGCACCGATGTCACCGGACACGCCGCCGCCGGCTTCGATGCGGCCACTGACCGTGTTCACGTCCAGCTTCGGCGTCTGCAGGCGCGCGATGACACCGCCGCTGACCGTATTGAGCTTGCTGTCGCCGCTGCGACCGGAGGCGCTCAGGCTGCCGCTGACCGTGTCGGCCTGCAGGCGGCGCACATCGATGCCGCTGATGTCCTGGCTGGCACTGACCGTACTCAGCAGCAGTTCCACCGAGCGCGGCACGTTCAGCACCAGCGTCGCGCCGCCGTTGTTGTTGCGACGCGGATACTCGATCTCCCAGCGCACGCGGTTGGCACTCTTCTCCTGGCGCAGCTGCAGGCCATCGCTTAGCGTACCGGTGAGCTGCACGTCGTTGCGGTCCCAGCCACGCACGCTCACTTTGCCGGCCACGTTGCTCAGTTCGATGCGGCCGCCGGCGGCCAGGTTGTGGCGCTCGTCGATCCGGGTGTCAGCCAGGGCCACCGCGGGCAGCAGCAACAGCGCGGCGCAGCAGGTCATCAGGGTTCGTGTCATCGGGGGTCTCCTCAGGTCGTCAGGCCGGACTCGGCGGCATAGGCCGCCTGCCGGGTCAATTCCAGCCGCAACGCATAGGTGCGCTTGAGCTGGCCAAGCAGATGCGGCGCGCGTGGATCCTGCGCCAGCGCGGCCCGGATCTGTGCCGCGCTTTCATCGAGTTCGTGCAGCGCCGGCTGCCATTCCGGCGCCCGGCCTGCGGGCAACGAGGCCACTGCCTGCTGGTACTGCTCGGTCATCGCCGCGGCCTGCAGTTGCAGGGTAGACGGCACCGGCGCGTCCGGTTGCGCATGGCGCCACGGCGCCACCGCGTAGAGCGCCAGGCTTGCGGCCAGTGCGGCCCCCACCGGCAACCACCAGCGCCTGCGCGAACGCCCCGGCAGCACCACCACGTTGCCGGTCGGCGCAGGCGCCGCCTGTGGTTCACGCGGCGGCAGCTGCGCCGACAACCGCGTCCAGCCATCGGCGGGCAGGCCGCGTTCGGAAGGCAGCGCGCGCAGTCGGGCCACCAGATCGTGGTCGGAATCGTGTTCGTGTGTACTCATGTCATGTCTCCCAGCCGTGCGCGCAACAGGCCGCGCGCACGATGCAACTGTGCCTTGGAGCTGCCGACGGCCATCTGCAGCTGCGCGGCGATCTCCTGGTGTTTCCAGCCCTCGATGTCATGCAGCACCAGTACCGCGCGCGCCCTCGGCGGCAGCGTCGCCAGCGCGCGCTCCAGGTCGCGCTCGGTACCGGCGCAGCGGTCGTGTACGGCCAGCTCCTGCAGTCCTCCGTCCACATCATCAAGACTGTCGTGGTCCTGCACGGCGGCGCGCCCACGCAGTTCCATCAGCGCAGCGTTGACGCCCAGGCGATGCAGCCAGGTCGACAGGCTGCTCTCGAAACGGAACCCCGGCAGCGCCTTCCACGCCTGCAGGAAGGCTTCCTGCAAGGCGTCTTCGGCACGCGCCTGCTGGCCCCCGCACAGCCGCCACAGCACGGCGAACACGCGCGGTGCATGCCGCCGGTACAGCAGTTCATAGGCCGAGGTATCGCCGGCGGCGGCCGCCCGCACCAGGGCGGGTTCATCGACGGCGTCGTGGGCGGCAGGCGGCGCGGGCATGGTGGTGTCGAGCATATCGCTTGGATGCGGCGGCCCGGGAAAAGGTTTAGAGCCGGACGACGATCACTGCCGTGCAACCTTTTCGACACCTGCTGCATCCATGGAAGGTCCTTCGCGAAATTGCCGTCCAGGAGTCCTGCCATGTCCAGCCCAACCTGCGCCGCCCTGCTGGTGATCGCCGCCTGCGTCGTGCTGCAGGCACTGGGCCTGTCGCTGCAGCTGCACCCCGGTAACGGCCGTGCCTGCCTGCAACAGCACCGCCAGGCGCTGGTGTGCCTGGCCTGGGCCCCGGCGGTCGAATCCCCGGCACGCGCCGGGTAACATCGAAGGTCGTTATTGCCACCTGTTGTCGCCCCATGATGTTGTCGCTGAAGGATCACCTGCCGCCCTGGACCCACCCGTGGTTGAACTACGCCGGCGTCGCCCTGCAGATCGTAGGGGTGCTTCTGGTCGCGTGGCTCCTGCGCGTGCTCGCCCGGCGCCTGATCCGCCGCTTCGCCGAGCACTACACGCTGCCGCCCGAGATGGTGATGGGCGCGCGCCGGATCACCAGTTTCGTGGTCTATTTCAGTGCCCTGCTGTACATCCTCAGCCTGCTCGGCGCGAAGCCCTCGGTGCTGTGGACCGCGTTCACCGGCTTCGCGGCCGTGGGCGCGGTGGCCTTCTTCGCGGCCTGGAGCGTGCTGTCCAACATCTTCTGCACGCTGCTGATCTTCACCACCCGCCCGTTCCGCCTGCACGACTACATCGAGGTGCTGGAGAACGGCGAGAAGCCGGGCCTGAAGGGCCGGGTGATCGACGTGAACCTGATCTACACCACGCTGCAGGAGACCGGCGAGGGCCACGAGGGCACGGTGCTGCAGCTGCCGAACAACCTGTTCTTCCAGCGCACGGTACGGCGCTGGCGTGACCCGGCGCAGGCCCCCGGCGGCATCCAGGGCGACGGTTGAGGGTGGAGTTTTCGGCAGGGCTGCGCCCTGCACCTGCAGAGGCCGAAGCCGAAGCCGAAGCCGAAGCAAGATCAAGAGCGGCATTCCGTGGGATGGCGGGGGGGTGTGGGTGGTCAGGACACGCCGTAAACCCCCCTCCGGGGTCCGGCCCAGCCGCTGGCGGCTGTGCGTTCGGGCGCTTGCGAAGCAGTGCTTCGCAAGCAAAGCGCCCTCACCCCTGGGGGCTCGATGGCGCCATCCATGGCGCCAACGGTCCTGCCCACCCACACCGCCCCACCTCTGACAGATTCCGCGCGCTGTTGGTGGGTGCCGACCGTTGGTCGGCACATCTGTCAGATATCGATAGTCAAAATTGGATCCGACCCCGTGCCGACCAACGGTCGGCACCCACCATCAGCAGCAGGTTCCAACAGATCGCGGAAATCTGTCGAAGGCGGGGTGGGTCCGGTTGAGGGGGGCCAGATCAGTGAGCGCCATGGATGGCGCCTTTGATGTTGACGTTGCTTCTGCAGGTGCAGGGCGCAGCCCTGCAATAAAACACCCCTTTACCTCAGCTGGCTGTCCTTGCTGCCACGCCGGTTGTACCCGGCATGCGCCTGGTCTTCGTCGTCCCGCGCCTGCTGGCACGCAACGCACAACCGCACACCAGGCACAGCCTGGCGCCGCGCCAACGGGATCGGCGCGTCGCATTCCTCACAGTGTTCCAGACCGGGTCCCTCGCGCAGCTGGCGCCGCGCGCGGGCGATCGCATCATCGACAGTGGCGTCGATCTGGTCCTGGACCGCGCCGTCTCCTGCCCAACCGGTGGCCATGGCTATCCTCCGCAGGTGTGTCGCCCGATATGGGGACGATACACCCCGGCAAAAAGGAAGGCCTTCATGTAGAGCCGAGCCATGCTCGGCTGCTCTTCAGGATGCCAAACAGAACGCCGACGGATCCGATCAGGCCGATTGCGGCTTAATCCCCTCCGTCCCCTTTTTGCTTACCAGACCAGGTCGTCGGGCACCTGGAACTGCGCGTAATAGGCGTCGTCTTCTGCGTTGCCGGTGGAGATCTCGGCGGTCGAGCCCGGCTGGCCGTGGTCGACGATGATTGCTTCGGGTGCGCGTTCACGCACCTTTTCGGCGGCGGCGCGGGGCAGCAACGCATAGCCCTCGCCGTGGGCAACGATGACCAGCACGCCTACCGACAGCGCCTTGCGCAGCTTGGGGTCGATCAGCAGGGTACGGATCGCCGCGCCATCGCTGAAGCGGTACTCGTCGTCGCCCTTATGGGGTACGGCATGGGCCGTGATGATCTGCCTGGCCTGGGCCTTCTGTTCAGCCTGCCTGGCCTGGGCATTGCGTTCGGCGGCCAGTGCGCGGTCGCGCTCGACCTTCTCGGCGCGGGCACGTTCAGCCTCGCGCTGGACCTCGGCCGAGGTCGATTCGGCCTTGCCCTGGCGGGCCTTGGCCTGCTCGCGTGCGGCGGCGCTGGCCTGCGACTTCTTGGCCAGGCCGGCCTTGAGCAATTGTTCCTGCAGCGCGTTGGGCTTTGCCATGGTCGGTGCGTACCGCGTGTAATCTTGGATGCCCCATTCTACCGACGCCCCGCCGGCCCTGCATGGCAGTCCTGAAGTACCTCACCGGTTATCCCGAACCCCTGGTTGCCCAGGTCAGCGAGCTGCTGGCGCAGGGCAGGCTCGGCCCCTGGCTGCAGCAGCGCTACCCCGACCCGCACGAGGTGCGCAGCGACCGCCAGCTGTACGACTACACCCAGGAGCTGAAGGACCGTTACCTGCGCAAGTCGGTGCCGCTCAACAAGGTCTGCTACGACAATACGCTGGAAGTGATCAAGCACGCGCTGGGCACCCACACCGCCATCTCCCGCGTGCACGGCGGCCGCCTCAAGGCCAGCCGCGAGATCCGCATCGCGACCGTGTTCCGCCAGGCACCCGCGGCGTTCCTGCGCATGATCGTGGTGCATGAGCTGGCCCACCTGAAGGAAGCCGACCACAACAAGGCCTTCTACCAGCTGTGCCAGCACATGGAGCCGGACTACCTGCAGCTGGAGTTCGATACCCGCCTGTACCTGACCGAGCTGGCCAACCGCGGCCAGCGCTGACCGGCCGCAGCAGCTACACTGCGCGCCCCCTGCCCGACCTGCCTGCCATGGAACCGATCCGTCTCGACAAACGCCTGTCCGCCCTGCTCGGCATCCCGCGCGGCGAAGCGCGGCGCTACATCGAAGGCGGCTGGGTCACGGTCAACGGCGACGTGGTGGAACAGCCGCAGCGCCCGGTCGATGGCAGCGCGGTGATCGTGGTGGCCGAACAGGCCAGCGATGAAAAGGCCGAGCGGGTCAGCATGCTGCTGCACAAGCCGGCCGGTGTCGCCGCCGAAACCCTGTGTGCCCTGGTCAGCAGTGACAGCCGCAGCGAACTTGATGCCAGCGACATCCGTCCGTTGCAGCGTCACTTCCACGGCCTGCAGCTGGCCGCCTCGCTGCCGGCCAGCGACAGCGGGCTGGTGGTGGTCAGCCAGGATCCGGCCACGCTGGCCCACCTGCAGCGCAACCTGGGCCGTACCGAGCAGGAATACCTGATCGAAGTGGCCGAAGGCGGTCCCGAGCGCGGGCCGTGGCTGATGGCGCGGCTGCAGCAGGAATCGGGCGGCGCCAAGGTCAGCTGGCAGAGCGAGCAGCGCCTGCGCTTCGCCGGCAAGGGCCTGACGGCCAAGGGGCTGCGTGTGGCGGTCAGCGCCGCCGGCCTGGAGGTCACGGCCGTGCGCCGCCTGCGTATCGGACGCGTGGCGCTGGGGCCGCTGCCGCCGGGGCAGTGGCGCTACCTGGGCAGCGACGAGCGGTTCTGAGGTGTGCGGGTCAGGGCCCTTTCCCGTGGAGAGGGATCCGGGGGTCGGATCCCGTGCCGAAGGCAGGGGCTCTGACCCCCTGTCGATCCTGCAGGCATTCCTTCACGCATGGCGTGGCTCTACCATCGGGGCATGAGCCTGCCCAAGCCGCTGTGGCGACGCCTGCTGCGTGTTGCTGCGATCATCCTCGCCGTGCTGGTGCTGCTGGTCCTGTCCGGGCTGCTGCTGGCCGACCATCTCACGCCGCAGGTGCATGGCGCGCCTTCGCACGTGCTGCCGCTGCAGCCGGCACAGACCCGCATCGACCAGCAGATCGTGCCGCTGCAGGCGGCCCATCCCGGCCAGTCGGGCGTGGCCTTCCTCAGCGATGGCATGGATGCCTTCGCCGCCCGCGCGATGATTACCACCCAGGCCGGCCGCAGCCTGGACCTGCAGTACTACATCTGGCACGACGACCTGATCGGCCACCTGATGGCCAAGGCGCTGTACGACGCCGCCGAGCGCGGCGTGCGCGTGCGCATCCTGCTCGATGACATGAATGCCAAGGACAAGGACGCGCTGATGATGGCGCTCGATGCCCATCCGAACATCGAGATCCGCCTGTACAACCCGTTCCGCAACCGGACCGGCATCCTGCGCATGGTGGAGATGGTGCAGCGCTTCTTCAGCGTGAACCACCGCATGCACAACAAGAGCTGGATCGCCGATGGCCGCGTCGCGATCGTCGGTGGCCGCAACATCGGCGAGGAGTACTTCAGCGCGCGCACCGACGTGAACTTCCAGGATCTGGACCTGCTGGTCGCCGGCCCCGCCGTGGAGCAGGCCAACCGGATCTTCGACGACTACTGGAACAGCGAAACCGCCATCCCGGTATCCGCGCTTGCCTTCCATACCGACGCACAACTGCGCCTGCTGGTGCGCGAATCGGACCACGAGGCGCAGCGGGACGTGGCCCGCCCCTACCTTGCGCGCGTGGCCGAATCACGCCAGCGGCAGCGCCCGAGCCCCGAGCCGTTGCACTGGAGCGGTGCCGTGCGCATCGTGTCGGACCCGCCGATGAAGCACCGCAGGGATGATCGCGCCACCTGGCTGGTGTCGACCCTGATCAGCGAGCTGCAGGCCGCCCGGCACAAGGCCCTGTTGATCTCGCCCTACTTCGTGCCCGGCAACGAGGGCCTCGATGGCTTTTCGGCAATGGCCGGGCGGGGCGTGCAGGTGGGCGTGGTCACCAACTCGCTGGCCGCCAACGACGTCGCCGCCGTGCACGGGGGCTACATGGGCTACCGCGTGCCACTGCTGGAAGCCGGCGTCCACCTGTACGAGCTGAAGGCACAGGGTCAGTCGGGCGATGCCGGCGTGTTCGGCAGCAGCGGCGCGAGCCTGCACACCAAGGCATTCCTGATCGATGACCGCCGCGGTTTCGTCGGCTCCTTCAACCTGGACCCGCGCTCGGCCTACCTGAACACTGAAATGGGTGTGCTGTTCGACGATCCGGTGCTGGGTACACAGCTGCGGGACGAATACCTGCGCCTGGCTGACCCCAGGCACAGCTGGTGGCTGGCACTGGACGACCGCCGCCGGTTGCGCTGGCTGGAGCGCGAACCGCCACCGCACTGGGTGGAGGCCGAGCCAGGGGCAACGGCGCGCAAGCGCTGGTTGTCGCGGGTGATCAGCTGGCTGCCGGTGGAATCGCAGCTGTAGCGCTCAGGACGCCGGAGCGGCCTCATCCTGTCCGGCCTCATCCAGCGTTTCCACGTTGCGCCCATGCAGGCGCCGCCAGATCCAGCGCAATGCATGCGGCGGTGCCGAAGGCAGCTGCTCCAGCAGGGCCAGCATGCGGCTCTGGCTGGCATGCCCATGGCGGCACAACAGGCTGGCCGCTGCGGCCGCGCTGGCCAGGCGCAGGCTGTCGGCCAACGGTCCTTCCGCATCCACCGCCAAGGCCTGGTGAACCGGCTCAGGCAACTCCCATGCGGCAGCGACCCGCTGCGCCAGCGGCAACGACCACTGCTGCAACAGCTGCAGGGCCAACGCCGGCTCCACGGGCTCGCCACGGGCCTGTGCCTCCTGCAGCAGCTGGCGCATCACCAGCGCCGCACCCAGCCCCTGCACCAGGCCCAGCCACTGCGCGGCGAAGGCATCGCCGAAGGTGACCGTGCGTGCGTGGTCGGCCGCTGCACGCGATGCCAGCAGTGCGTGCTCCCAGATGATCGCGCTGAACTGCGGGAACACCTCGCATTGCACCTGCATCACCGGCTGCACCAGTACCGCACTGATGATCTGGCGCACGCCCTCGGTGCCGACCAGGGTCACCGCCCGCTGCAGGCTCTCTACCGGGCGCTCGTGGACCTTGTAGGCCGGGCTGTTGGCGATGCGCAGCAGGTTGCCGGTCAGCACCGGGTCCTGGCCGATGATCGCGGCCATCACCCGGGCCGAGGCGGCATCGTCGTTGACGGTCTGGATCAGCTGCGGCAGCAGCTGCGGCCGGCGGGGCAGCTGCCTGGCCGCCCAGTCGCGGTCCTGCAGCGCGCGCGCCACCGCCTCGCCCAGGCCTGGGTCCTGCACCGGCGTTGGCTCGCCGGCCAGCCGTGGGTACAACGCAAGCGCATGCAGCCCGCGTTGCAGGTGAGCGGCGATCTCCGGCGACGGCAGCGCCTCGCCCTGCAGGCTTGCGGCTGCGGCGGCCACCGCCTGGCGGGATGCGGCAACCAGCCGCGCCGGTGCCGCCCCGGTCGAACGTGTCAGCCAGCCGCGCAGCGATCGCCACCATGCCGCTGTCATCGCCGCCCGCCCTGTCGTTGTGATGCCCTTGCCGTCACTGACCGCCCTGCCTCTTCACGCCCATCCGGCCACCCGCCGTCGTCGCAGCATCGGCCGCACTTTCATCTTCTTTAACCGGACGGCCGCCGACGTCGACGGCAACGGCCGGGCGAATGGACTAGAATGGCGCCGCGCGACCCGTCCCCCAGCCATGACGACGTCGCTTTTTTTGTTTTGGGACCCTACCGTTCACTGGCCGTTCGCTGCAGTTCGCCGCTGTTCGCGCCATCGGAGACGCCATGCTATTCGAAACCCTCGCCACCACCGGCCACGAACAAGTGGTGTTCTGCCACAACCACGATGCCGGCCTGAAGGCGATCATCGCCATTCACAACACCACCCTGGGCCCGGCCCTGGGCGGCGTGCGCATGCGCCCCTACGCCAGCACCGACGAGGCACTGGCCGACGTGCTGCGGCTGAGCCGGACGATGACCTACAAGAATGCGCTGGCCGGCCTCAACGTCGGTGGCGGCAAGGCGGTGATCATCGGCGACCCGAAGGTGGACAAGACCGAGGTGCTGTTCCGCGCCTTCGGCCGTTACGTCGACTCGCTGGGCGGCCGCTACATCACCGCCGAAGACGTCGGCACCGACGTCAACGACATGGAGAACATCTACCTGGAGAGCCAGTTCGTGACCGGCGTGCACCAGGTCCATGGCGGCTCCGGCGATCCGGCCCCGTTCACCGCCTACGGTGCGCTGCAGGCGCTGATGGCGGCGATGCGCTTCAAGTTCGGCCACGAGGAAGTGGGCAAGACCAGCATCGCGGTGCAGGGCCTGGGCCACATCGGCATGGAGCTGGTGAAACTGCTGCGCGACCGCGGTGCCAAGCTGTATGTCACCGACCTGGACAGCGCACTGGTTGATCGCGCGGTCAGCGATTTCGGCGCCGAAGCGGTCAAGCCCGACGAGATCCACGAAGTGAACGCCGACGTGTTCGCACCGTGCGCGCTGGAAGGCGCCATCAACGCCGACACCCTGCCGCGGATCAAGGCCAAGATCATCTGCGGTACCGCCAACAACCAGCTGTCGAGCCTGGAAATCGGCGATGAACTGCACGCGCGCGGCATCCTGTATGCGCCGGACTATGCGGTCAACGCTGGCGGCGTGATGAACGTGTCGCTGGAGATCGATGGCTACAACCGCGAACGCGCGATGCGCCTGATCCGCAGCATCTATCACAACCTCACCCGCATCTTCGAACTGTCGCAGCGCGAGAACATCGCGCCGCAGCGTGCGGCCGACCGCATCGCCGAAAGCCGCATCCTGTCGATCGGCAAGCTGAAGATGCCGCTGGGCCGCAGCACCCCGCGCCTGGGCAACCTGCGCGGCGGCTGAGCCTGCCGATGTCGCGCCGGAGCTGACGTCCCGGCGCGACCTCCCGCTCAGAACCCGGTGCTGTAGCGCAGCGCCGCCTGGCGCGCGCCCTCGCCACCGACGCGCTGGTCGAAGCCCAGGCTCAGGCGGCCATTGCGGCCCCACCACGACTCCAGCGCCACGCCGAACAGCGCACTGCCACGCGGTGCGTCCCATCCCGCCAGGGGTGCCCAGGCATCGACACCAACGAAGCTGGCCTGCCAGTCCGCATCGGCACCGTCGAGCCGTTGCTGCCACTCGGCGTGCCCGCGCAGCGTCCAGCGCCCCCAGCCGCGCTCGCCACGGATACCGGCCAGCATCTGGCTGCGCTGCACGCGGTTGGCGTCGCCACGCAGGCCGAAGCCGAAACCACCCAGCTCATTGAAGGCATCGGTATCCACGCGCGTGGTGCTGGCACCCAGATACGGTGTCAACGACGCGCCCGCGCGGCCAAAACGATAGCCGCCTTCGACGCTGGCACTGCTGAAGCGTCCGCCGTAACGTGCGGAAACACCATAGGCACCGGCGCCCAGCAGCAACTGGCGATCCAGCGCACGGGTGAACTGGCCGCTGCCGACCTGCGCCAGCGCATAGCCCCGGCCCAGGTTCCAACCGGCGTACAACTGTGCCTGCGCCTGGCGATCACGCCCACGATCGCCGCCGAAGCTGCTGCCACCATTGCTGCGGGTCTCGCCAAAGGCCACGCCCATCAGCCCATTGCTGCCCAGCGGCAGGTCCTGGCCGGCCATCCAGCCACGGCTGTCGGCGGCATTGCCGGCAAAACTGCCCTGCCCGGCCTCACCGAGCGCGCTCTGCCAGGCCCCGCGCAGGCGCGGCGCCGCCTGCACGCGATCGAAGCGCTCGGCGATCGCACGGCGCGACATGTCGATGCTGTCGAAGGTGGCCGACTCGGCCCGCGCATGCGCCTGCCCGGACAGGCTCTGCAGGCTGGCTGCCAGGCCCTCGCTGCCACCGCCGGTCCACTGCAGCGCACCGGCCGCCGTGCCGAAGGCCGAGCCCTGCAGCGCAGGACTGCCATCGAGTGCGCTGAACGCACCTTCCAGTCGTTGCGCCGCGGACTGCGCCGAGGCCGCGAGCCCGGTCGCCGCCGCCGTCACGCTCACCTGGGTCAGGTTCAACCAGGCAGTGTTGCTGTCATAGCCATAGCTGCTCTGCAGCAGCGACAGGCCCTGCAGGCCGCTGGAGGAGGCCGGGCTGCTGAAGGTGCCGCTCAGGCCACCGGCCGCATGGACCAGGTCCTGGCGGCTGCCGTTCTGCGGCACGTAGCCGGAGACGAAGCCATTCACACGCACGCCACCATTGATCGAGGCCGTGCCGGTCACCTGCAGCGCATTGGCACCGAGCGCGATCATCAACTGGCCACCCGCCTGCTGCGTGTAGTTGCCCTCGATGGTGCCGGTGGTGCTGCCGGTGGTCAGGAACACGCTGCTGCCGTTGACCACGTTGCCGATCACGCGCGGCGTGCCGCCATTGAACTGCAGGCCGGTCGAATCCGGGTCGGGCTGGCCGAGGATGGTCACGTTGGAACGGATGACACTGCCGTTCTGCAGCGACAGGATGCCGCGTTCGATGCGGGTGGCGCCGCTGTAGCTGTTGTTGCCTGCGAGCACCAGGGTGCCCCCGCCCTGCTTGACCAGGCCGCCGCTGCCGACGATGTCGTTGCTCCACAGCGAGCCGCTCGATGGCGCATCGACATTGGCCACTACATCACCCCAGTCGAAGCGGCCCGGGCCCTTGATCGCCCGCGAGATGTCGAGCAGGCCGTAGCCGAACACCGCATCCACGCCGGGCGCGCCGATGTCCTTGGCCGTGCCCAGCAGGGTCTGCCGCACCAGGTTGTTGTCGAAGTACGGGTAGCGCTGCCAGACCAGCGCGGCGGCGCCGGAGATCAACGGGGCGGCGAAGGACGTCCCGTAGTTCCAGTAGTAGGTGCTGCCATTGGCATCGGGATAGACCGCGCTGCCCGGCGCCGCCAGGCAATAGCGCGCCGCCTGCCCGCAGGCATTGGCGTAGCTGGCCAGCGTGCCCGGTGCATAGGGATCCACTGCGGTCGCCACCAGCCAACCGCGCTCCAGGTCGGCCGCCGGCAGCGAGCCGGCAACGCCCAGCTGGCTGGGCAGGGCGGCCAGGCTGCTCGGTTCGGTGCGCGCATCGTTGCCGGCCGCGAACACCACCAGGCCGCCATGGTTGATGACGAACGGGCGGTACTCGGCCGCCACCTGCGCGGTGGTCGGCAGGTCGGTCCAGTACAGGCCGCCCCACGAGTTGTTCATCACCTTCACGTTGTAGCTGATCAGGTCCTGGTGGACCTGCGCCACGCCCAGCGGACCGCTGAAGGAATTGCCCTTGCCGCTGCCGTCATCGACCGGCGGCTTGTCGGCGATGATCCGCGCCGAAACGATCTGCGCACCGGGGGCGATGCCGCCCGGCCAGGTTCCCACCGGCGCGCCGGCGGCCAGGCTGGCTACCGCCGTGCCGTGGCCCACCACGTCGTCCACCAGCAGGTTGTTGCGCGCCGGATCGATGTAGTTGAGGTTGCCCACCACCCGCCCGTTCAATGCCGCTGCGTTGCGCTGCACGCCCGAGTCGACGATGCCGATGCGCACGCCCTGCCCGGTCAGGCCGGCGGCCTGTGCGGCACGCGCATTGGTCACTGACAGGTGCGCGTCGAAGGCCGGTTCCTGCGGCTTGGCCGGAGGCGGTGCCGTCGGAGGGGGCGTCGTTGGGGGTGTGGGGGTGGTCGGAGGGGGATCGATGCGGACATTGCCGCCGCCTCCGCCGCCGCCACATGCCGTCATTGCCATCGCCAGCGCCGTTGCCAGCGCGGACCTAACCATCGTCGTGCGTTCCATCGATTCCTTCCCATGAACGTTGACCTGCCTACATCCCGGCAGGCGTGCGGTGCCGCCCAGCGGCGGCCCTCCCCGACCCTCTATACTTGGGCCGACCCCCACGCAGTCTGCCGGGAAACCGGGGCGCTTCCAACGTCCGCGGTCTCCTTTCCGAACATTGCTTACGCATCAACGAGATTGCCATGTCCAACATCGTCATCGCCGCCGCCAAGCGCACCGCCATCGGCTCCTTCCTCGGCCAGTTCAACGGCGTGCCGACCCCCACCCTCGGCGCGGCCGCCATCGCTGCCGCCCTGGAACAGTCGGGCGTACCGGCCAGCGACGTCTCCGAGGTCCTCATGGGCTGCGTGCTGCCGGCCAACCTCGGCCAGGCGCCCGCCCGCCAGGCGGCGATCGCCGCCGGCATTCCGCTGTCGACCGGCGCCACCACCCTCAACAAGGTGTGCGGCTCGGGCATGAAGACCATCATGCTCGGCCATGACCTGATCAAGGCCGGTTCGGCCAGCATCGTGGTCGCCGGTGGCATGGAATCGATGTCCAACGCCCCGCACCTGCTGCCGAACTCCCGTACCGGCAACCGCTTCGGCAACTTCCAGGCGGTCGACCACATGGCCCACGACGGCCTGGTCAACGCCTATGACGGCAAGGCCATGGGCGAATTCGCCGAATGCGCCGTGGACAAGTACCAGTTCAGCCGCGAGGAGCAGGACGCCTACGCGATCGAATCGGTCAAGCGCGCGCAGGCCGCACAGGCCAACGGTGCGTTCGCCGACGAGATCGTCGCGGTGAAGGTAGCCACCCGCAAGGGTGACGTCGAGGTCGCCACCGACGAGCAGCCGGGGCGCTCGGATATCGCCAAGATCCCGACCCTGCGTCCGGCCTTCAAGAAGGACGGCAGCGTCACCGCCGCCAGTTCCTCCAGCATCTCCGACGGCGCCGCCGCGGTGGTCCTGCTGACCGAGGAAGACGCGGCCGCCCGTGGCATCACTCCGCTGGCCCGCATCGTCGGCCACGCCACCCATTCGCAGGAACCGGAGTGGTTCACCACCGCCCCGATCGGCGCGATCCACACGCTGCTGGCCAAGACCGGCTGGTCGCTGGACCAGATCGACCTGTTCGAGATCAACGAGGCCTTTGCCGTGGTGGCAATGGCGCCGATGCGTGAGCTGGGCATCCCGCACGACAAGCTGAACGTGAATGGCGGTGCCTGCGCGCTGGGTCATCCCATCGGTGCCTCCGGTGCACGCCTGGTGGTGACCCTGGTCAACGCCCTGCGCACGCGCGGTGGCAAGCGCGGCATTGCCACCCTGTGCATCGGTGGCGGCGAAGCAACGGCA
This sequence comes from Stenotrophomonas maltophilia D457, assembly GCF_000284595.1. GTDB lineage: Bacteria > Pseudomonadota > Gammaproteobacteria > Xanthomonadales > Xanthomonadaceae > Stenotrophomonas > Stenotrophomonas muris. Next base: position 3,449,774 of record NC_017671.1, read on the forward strand.
ATCGCCATCGAATTGATTTAAAAAGATTTAACGATGATTTCGCAAAAATGAATGCGGGATCGCTTGACACCCAATCTTGGCTTGTCATCATGTTGTCGGCGCGCAGCATGCGCGTTGCCTAATTCTAACGACGAGGATTTACACAATGAGCATCAACAAGCTGCTGGTCGCGATGTCCCTGGCTCTGGCCCTGGCCGCCTGCTCGAAGCAGGAAGCTGCCCAGGACGCCGCTGCTTCGGCCAACGAAGCCGCCACCGAAGCCCAGGCTGCTGCCGACCAGGCCGCCGCTGCCGGCGCCCAGACCGCCGACGCTGCCCAGCAGGCTGCCAACACCGCCGCCACCGCTGCTGACGCTGCGACCGACGCTGCTGCCAACACCGCTGCTGCCGCGACCGACGCTGCTGCTGGCGAAGCCAAGGACGCTGCCAAGGCTGCCGAAGCTACCGCTGAGCAGGCCAAGGACGCTGCTGAAGAAGCCAAGAAGTAATAACTTCTTTCTTCACGCTGTTCCGGAAAAGCCGCTGGTTCGCCAGCGGCTTTTTCTTTGCGCCACTGCGACCTCGCGGCGCGGGCATCGCGACCCCGCCTTCACAACGGCATGAATAGGCTGGCGTCCCCATCCATTGCAGTACCGGAGACCGCCATGAAGATTCGCCCGATCACCACCACCCTGCTGGCCGCCTCCCTGCTGCTGGCCCTGGCCGCCTGCAAGGGCCCGGAAGCCGAACAGGCCAAGCAGGACGCGCAGCAGGCCGCTGACAGCGCCGGCGCGGCTGCCCGCGATGCCGTCGACAAGGCGGCAGAAGCTACCCGTGACGCCGCCGACAAGACCGCTGCAGCCTCCGAGCAGGCCGCCGCCGATACCCAGCAGGCGCTGGACAAGGCTGCAGACGCCACCGCCAACGCTGCCGACAAGGCCAAGGACGCCGCAACCGACGCCGCCGCACACGCCAGCGACGCGACTGCCAACGCCGCACAGAAGGTGGCCGACAAGGCCCGCGATGTCGCCAATGACGCGAAGGCGAACGCCGCCAAGGAAGAAGCCAAGCACTGAGGCGTACCGGCAGCCAGGCATGGGCCCGGCGCTACAGGAAAAGCCGCGGCACTGCCGCGGCTTTTCTGCTTTTCGCTTCGCGTTTTTTCCGTTGATTCCGTGGTGGGCGCTCCTACGGCAGCGCGCGCACCAGCATCGCCGACAGATCCACGCCCGCCGGCAAGGTCCCGAACACCAGCCCATGCTCCGCTTGCAGCCGGCTGCGCACGAACGCCTCTGCCATCGGACTTTGCGCACGCAACAGCAGCGCGGCCTGCAACAACAACACTGTGCGCTCGCAGAACAGCCGCGCCTGCGACTCATCCGGTGGCGGTGCTGCTGCCCACCGCTGCAAAGCCGCTGCGTAGCGCGCATCACGATCGGCCACCGCCGCCAGTTCAGCGCGCAGCGCCGCCAGCGCCTCCGGTTCGCGCGCCAGCGCGCGCAGCACGTCCAGACACTGGATGTTGCCGCTTCCTTCCCAGATCGAATTCAACGGTGCCTGCCGGTACAGCCGCGGCAGCATCGATTCCTCCACATAGCCCGCGCCGCCCAGGCATTCCTGTGCTTCATTGACGAAGGCCGGCGCGCGCTTGCACAACCAGTACTTGCCCAGCGCCGTCCCCACACGCGCCAATGCGGCTTCGTTGGCATCCACGCCGGCCCGGTCCACCGCACGCGCGATGCGCATCGACAGCACTGTGGCCGCTTCCGACTCCAGTGCCAGGTCGGCCAGCACATTGGTCATCAACGGGTGCTCGACCAGCAGCTTGCCGAACGTGCGGCGATGACGTGCGTGATGCAGCGCCTGCGCCAGCGCCATGCGCATTTCCGCCGCCGCGCCCAGCATGCAGTCCAGGCGGGTCATCATCACCATGCCGATGATGGTGGCCACGCCCCGCCCCTCCTCGCCCACGCGCCACGCCTGTGCCCCGCAGAACTCGACTTCGCTGGAGGCATTGGCCCAATCGCCAAGCTTGTCCTTCAAGCGCATCAACCGGAATGCGTTGCGGTCGCCGTCGGCCAGCCGGCGCGGCATCAGCAGGCAGGTCAGTCCTCCCGGCGCCTGCGCCAGCACCAGGAAGCCATCGCACATCGGTGCGGAAAAGAACCACTTGTGACCGACCAGGCGATAGCGCTCGCCATCGATCGGTTCAGCGCGCGTGCTGTTGGCACGCACATCCGAGCCTCCCTGCTTCTCGGTCATGCCCATGCCCAGCGTGATGCCGGCCTTGTCCGCCACCGGTACATCGCGCGGGTCATAGACCGGCGCTGCGGCCTTGCGCGCCCACTCGGCCAGGTGCGGCTGCGTGTGCAGCACCGCAACTGCCGCATGGGTCATCGTCAACGGGCAACTGGTGCCAGCCTCGGCCTGGTGGTGCAGGTAGCTCAACACCGCGCGCGCGACATGCCCGCCCGGTTGCGGCTCGTGCCAGGACAACCCGGCGACCCCGTGCGATTTCGCTGTGCCCATCAACTGGTGATAGGCCGGATGGAACTCCACCGTATCGATGCGATGGCCCTGCGCATCATGCGTGCGCAGGCGCGGCCGATCGCGGTTGGCATCGAAGCCGAGCCGGTACAGTTCGTCACCCGCCAGCGCGCCATAGACCGCCAGCCGCGGCGCAAAGCCGCCAGCGCCTTCGCGCTGCACCGCCTCCATCAGCGCCACGTCATCGGTCCACAACTGGCGCCCCGCGAACGACGGCGGCTGGTTCAGCACCACATGGGTTTCGTAGGGCGCATTGCTGCTGAAGCTGGGTCCACTCATCCGGTCCGTCCTGGCGGCAAGAGATCTGCGGTCCGATTGTGCCGCATCGCCTGCCAAGCCCGTGTTCAGGCCGATTCTCACCCTGTGCACGAGCGGCCGGCCACAGTGACCGCATGGCAGTCAATGACGATCTGGTGGTCCTGCGCCCCGAAGGGCTGTACTGCGCCGCCGGTGATTTCCACATCGATCCCTGGCGACCGGTCCCGCGCGCGGTCATCACCCATGGCCACGGCGATCACGCACGCCCGGGCATGGGCGAATACCACTGCAGCGACGGCAGCCTGCCGATCCTGCGCTGGCGCCTGGGCGATGTGCCGGTGCAGGCGCATGCCGAGGGCGTGCCGTTCCGCCTGGGCCGGGTGCAGGTATCGCTGCATCCCGCCGGCCATGTACTGGGGTCTTCGCAGGTGCGCATCGACGACGGGCAGCAGGTCTGGGTGGCGTCCGGCGACTACAAGCGCCAGCCTGATCCAACCTGTGCGCCGTTCGAAGTGGTGCCCTGCGATGCCTTCATCACCGAGGCCACCTTTGCCCTGCCGATCTATCGTTGGCCGGACACGCCCACCGTCGCTGCGGAGATCGTGGCGTGGCGCCGCGAATGCGAACAGCGCGGCGAAGCTGCCATCCTGCTGTGCTATGCACTGGGCAAGGCGCAACGGGTACTGGCCGAACTGCTGCCGCTGGACGATCGCCCGGCCTGGCTGCACGGTGCCATCGCCAATGGTGTGGAGGTGTATCGGCAGGCCAACGTGCCAATGCTGGAGACGCTGGCGGTGGCCGAGCAGGGTCGCCAGCCGGATGCCGCCGGCCAGTTGATCCTCGCCCCGCCCTCGGCCGCCGGCACACCGTGGATGCGCCGCTTCGGCCGCTACCAGCTGGGCTTCGCATCGGGCTGGATGCAGCTGCGCGGCAACCGGCGTCGCCGCAACGTCGATCGTGGCTTCGTCATTTCCGATCACGCCGATTGGCCCGCACTGCTGCAGACCATCGAACAGACCGGCGCGCAGCGGGTGATCGCCACCCATGGCAATACCGATGCGTTGATTCCCTTCCTGCGAGAGCGCGGCGTAGCGGCTGAAGCCTTCCGTACCGATTTCGGGAGCGAGGAATGAAGGCCTTCGCGGCGCTCTACCAGCGCCTGGACCGCAGCACCGCCACGCTGGACAAGCGTGCGGCATTGATCGATTACTTCCGCCAGGCAGGCGCGCACGATGCGGCGTGGGCGCTGTACCTGCTCAGCGGTGGCAAGGTGGGCGGCGCACGCCGCAAGATCGCCGCCAGTGGCGAACTGCGCGCCTGGATTGCCGAAGAATCCGGCTTGCCGCCATGGCTGGTGGAAGACAGCTATGCGCAGGTCGGTGACCTGGCCGAAACGTTGACCCTGCTGCTGGATGATCCATCCCAGCCGGCCGCCGACCGTGCGTTGGCGGATTGGATCGAACAGCATCTGCTGGCGGTGGCCAACCAGCCCGAAGCGGTACGCCGTGCGGCGGTCGTCGCGGGCTGGCAGCAGCTGTGCAGCAGCGAACGCCTGGTGTTCAACAAGCTGCTGACCGGCGCCCTGCGCGTTGGCGTCTCGCAGCGGCTGGTGCAGCAGGCACTGGCGGAGTGGTCCGGCCTGGACATCGCGCGCATCGCCCAGCGCATGCTTGGCGAGTGGGTGCCCTCGCCCGCACTGCTGGGCCAGCTGCTGTCGCCGGATGAGCTGCCACTGGACCGGCAGCAACCCTACCCGTTCTTCCTCGCCTCGCCACTGGAAGGCGATCCTGCCGAACGCCTCGGCTCCATCGAAGATTGGCTGCTGGAATGGAAGTGGGATGGCATCCGCCTGCAGCTGCTGCGCCGGCGCGGCGAGGTCGCATTGTGGTCACGCGGCGAAGAGCGGCTGGATGGTCGCTTCCCCGAAATCGAACAGGCGGCGATGGCGCTTCCCGATGGCTGCGTGCTGGACGGAGAGCTGCTGGCCTGGGACGAAGCCACGGACCTGCCGCGTGCATTCACCGCGCTGCAGACCCGCATCCAGCGCCGCAAGCCCGGTGCGGCTACCCTGCGCAACACGCCGGTGCGCGTGCTCGCCTATGACCTGCTGGAACACGATGGCGCGGACCTGCGTGAGTTGCCGTTGCGGGAACGGCGTGCACGGCTTGCCGACGTCGTCGGTGCCCTGGGTGATGCACGGATCCAGCTCTCACCCGACGTTGCCGCCGAAGACTGGCCGCAGGCGGCGGCGATGCGCGATGTGGCACGCGAACGTGGCGTGGAAGGGCTGATGCTGAAACGTCGTGCCTCACCCTACCAGGCCGGGCGACGCCGCGGTGACTGGTGGAAATGGAAGGTCGATCCGCTCACCATCGATGCAGTGCTCCTGTACGCGCAGGCTGGCCATGGGCGGCGCAGCACGTTGTACACCGACTACACCTTCGGCGTCTGGGACGGCGACACGCTGGTACCGGTGGCCAAGGCCTATTCGGGCCTGGATGACAAGGAGATCCTCGCGCTTGATCGCTGGATCCGCGCCAATACCCGCGAGCGCTTTGGCCCGGTGCGCAGCGTACGCCCCGAACACGTCTTCGAACTGGGATTCGAGGCGGTCAACCGCAGCAGCCGGCACAAGTCCGGTATCGCCGTACGCTTTCCACGCATCCTGCGCTGGCGCCACGACAAGCCAGCCAGCGAGGCCGATCAGCTGGCTACCCTGCAGGCGCTGGCGCGATGAACCGCAGCCAGGCACTACGCCGGCTGGAAGACTGGTTCGCGTCGAAAGGCTGGCGCTCGTTGCCGTTCCAGCGCGCGATGTGGCGGCACTATCTCGCCGGCGGATCCGGGTTGCTGCACACGCCCACAGGCAGCGGCAAGACACTGGCGATGTTCGGGGGACCGCTGCTGCAGGCCATGATCGACCCACCGCCTTCGCCCCGCCGCGCCGGTGCGGTACGCCCGCTGCAGGTGCTGTGGGTGACGCCCTTGCGCGCGTTGGCCAGCGACACCGCGCGTGCGCTGCAGGCCGTGGTCGATGGGTTGCAGCTTGGATGGCGTGTCGGCCTGCGCAGCGGTGACGCCAGCAACCGCGAACGACGACAGGCACGCGAGGGCCGCATCGACGTACTGGTCACGACGCCGGAATCGCTGGCGCTGCTGTTGAGCTATCCGGATACGCTGCCGCGCATGCGCCAGCTGCGCTGCGTGGTGGTGGACGAATGGCACGAACTGCTGGGCAACAAGCGCGGTGTCCTGCTGCAGTTGAATCTGGCCGTGCTGCGCGATGCCGCGCCGGCATTGCAGCTGTGGGGGCTGTCGGCCACGCTGGGCAATCTGGATGAGGCGCGCGACGTGCTGCTGCCCGGACAGCCCGACGCGCCGATCGTGCAGGGCGTGCGCCCGCGTGCGACCACGGTGCGCAGCCTGCTGCCCGAACCCGGTGAACGCTTTCCCTGGGCCGGGCACCTGGGCCTGGCCCAACTGCCGCGGGTGCTGGACGCATTGATGCAGGCACGCAGCAGCCTGCTCTTCACCAACACCCGTGCACAGGCAGAACTGTGGCATCAGGCGCTGGCGTCGGTTTGGCCCGAGGAACACGACACGCTCGCGCTGCACCACGGTTCGCTGGATCCGGCGCTGCGCCAGCAGGTGGAGGACGGGCTGCGTGCAGGAACGCTGCGCTGCGTGGTCGCCACCTCCAGCCTCGACCTCGGCGTGGACTTTCCCGAGGTCGAACAGGTACTGCAGCTGGGCAGCCCGAAGGGCGTCGCCCGCCTGCGCCAGCGCGCCGGACGTGCGCGCCATCGTCCCGGTGCCAGTGGCGCGATCCTCTGCGTGCCGAGCCATGCGCTGGAACTGGCCGAGTACGCAGCCGTGCGTCGCGCACTGGCCGAAGGCGTGGTCGAAGCACGCAGGCCACCGATGCTGTCGCTGGACGTTCTGGCCCAGCATGCGGTCAGCCGTGCCCTGGCCGGTGGCTTCCACGGTGATGCGCTGCTGGCGCAGGTCCGGCGCACCCATGCGTTCGCATCCCTGGCCGAGGACCAGTGGCAGGCCGTGCTGACTTTCATCGTGCAGGGGGGCCAGGCCCTGGCCCAGTACCCTGACTTCCACAAGGTCGTGCAGGACGCCGATGGCCGCTACCGGATGCACGACCGGCGCCAGGCACTACGCCACCGGCTGTCGATCGGCACCATCAGCAGCGATGGCAGCGTGCGCGTGCAGTTCCTGCGCGGGGCCGGCCTCGGCGCCGTGGAGGAACAGTTCGCCAGCCGCCTGCGCCGCGGAGACCGCTTCCAGTTCGCCGGGCGCCTGCTGGAGCTGGTGCAGCTGCGCGACATGACCGCCTTCGTGCGGCTGGCACGAGGGCGCGGTGAAGGTGTCGTGCCCCGCTGGCAGGGAGGCCAGCTGCCGCTGTCGATGGCACTCGGCAGCGAACTGGAGTCGGTGCTGTCAGGCGCCGACGACAGTGCGGAAGCGCGCTGGCTGGCACCGCTGCTGGCACTTCAGCAGCAGGTGTCGGCGCTTCCCGGCCCGGACCACGTGCTGCTGGAAGACGTACGCCGCCGCGAAGGCCAGTTCCTCTTCGTCTATCCCTTCGCCGGACGCCACGTGCACGAGGCGCTGGCCGCCCTGTTGGCACTGCGCTGCACCCGCCAGCAACGCAACAGCATCGGCTATGCCGTGAATGATCACGGCCTGGTGCTGGCACCGGCGCAGGCGATCGACCTGGACGCGGCGCAATGGCATGCGTTGTTCACCACCGATCAGCTGCTGGACGATCTGCGTGCGGCGGTGAACCTGGGCGAGCTTGCGCGGCGCCAGTTCCGTGGCATCGCGCGCGTCGCAGGCCTGCTGGTACCCAGCCTGCCGGGGGGCATGCCGCGATCGCTGCGCCAACTGCAGGCCTCGGCGGGCCTGCTGTACGACGTGTTGCGCGAGCATGACCCCGAGCACCTGCTGCTGGCGCTCGCCGAACGCGAAGTGCTGCATGACAGCCTCGACCTGCCGGGGCTGCGCCAGGTGCTGGTCCGGATCGGCGCGCGACGCATGTCGATGCAGCGCCCTCCATCGCTGACGCCCCTGGGCTTTCCACTGTGGGCCGAACGCCTGCGCGGGCAGTTCAGCAACGAGGACTGGCGTACCCGCGTGCAACGCGCGGCCCAGCAGCTGGAACGTCGCCATGGCCGATGAAATACCGCTGCTGCTTGCCGGCGAACCGGTGACCCTGGCGGGCGCACGCGCACTCTACTGGCCGGCGCGGCAGGCGCTGCTGATCGCGGACCTGCACCTGGGCAAGGCCGATGTGTTCCGCCGCGCCGGCATCGCGCTGCCCAGCGGCGGAACCGGCGAAGACCTGCAACGCCTGCAGGGTCTGCTGGACAGGCATGCCTGCCGCGAACTGTGGATCCTGGGCGACATCCTGCATGGGCCGGCGCATCGCGCCGCCTGGTACCAGCAATGGCTCGGCTGGCGCGAACGCAACACCGCACTGGACGTGCATGTCCTGCGCGGAAATCATGACCGGCAGCTACCGCATGCCCAGCTGCAGGTGCAGATCCACGAGGAGGTGCGGCTGGCGCCGTTCCTGCTGCGCCATGAACCGTGCGCAGATCCGGCGTGGCACGTGCTCGCAGGCCACCTGCATCCGCAGGTCGCACTGCCCGCATTGCGCCGGCGCTTCCCGGCCTTCTGGCTGCGCGAGCGGATGACGGTCCTGCCGGCCTTTTCCGGGTTCACCGCCGGAATCGTGCCTGCTCCCGCCAGCGGCGAACAGATGATCGCCTGCGTGGAAAACGGCCTGGTGGAACTGCCAGTGGCTTGAATCAGGCCGGACGAATGTCCAGCTGCGGCATCAACTGGAACTCAGGCGTGTCAACTTCACGTCGCCGCGGCAAGGCCTGGATTGCCGCCAGCATCTCCTGTGCGCAGGCGCGGATGCGTCCGTGGTGCTCCGGCGATGCATGACTGATCAAGCTGCCCACATGGAATTCGAACACGTCCTCCAGTACGTCGGGCTGGTCCTCGTGCAGCATCTGCAACAGTCCGCGCAGCTTGCAGATTTCCGATTCCAGCTCCTCGACCGCGAACCACATGGCGTCCTCCTCTTCAACAACAGGCGGCACGTCCGGGCCGCGACAGGCCGCAACGGCAGCGCCGCCCGGGCCACGCGCGATGTCAATCACGGAAAGGAAAACGGGCGACGCGCAATCGCGTGCAACCTACTTCTCGCATATACACGGTGAGGCAACCGTTAATTCGCGTGACAGCGCGCTTCACGCATTCGCAGTGATCGCGCTGATGCCAGGCATCTGCGCCCCTGCAGCCAACGCGTCGACAAATGCCGGATCCAGCGCAAGCGAACCGAACCAGCCATGCTGGGTACCGCTGAGCACGCGCAGCATGTGGCCACGCCCACCCGGCAGGCGCCCCATCGGCCCGAGCAGCACGTCGCGCGCCTTTGCCCAGGCATCGCGATCAGACTGGAACAGCGGCGTCAGCCAACGGCTCCAGCGCTGGTAGACCGCAACGTGCGCCCTGCGCTGCGCCTGGTAGGCCTGCAATGCAGCGCCTCCCCCGCCATGTGCGCGAACGGCATCGCGCAATGCCAGCGCATCGAGCAGCGCCATGTTCACGCCCTGCCCCAGCTGCGGGCTCATCGCATGTGCGGCATCGCCGGCCAGCACCATGCGGCCGCAATGCCAGCGCGTCATCACGGCGTCACGGTAGACCGCGCGCGCCAGCTGGCCGGCATCATGCAGATGCGCAAAGCGCGCGCTGGCCTGCGGCCACAGCGCGTGCAGCTCGTCCAGCCAGGGCGTCATGCCATCGGCCTGCCATCGTTCGAAGTCGGCGCGTGGCAGGCTCCAGAAGAAGCTCAGGCGCGGCGTGTCATCACCTGGCCGCGTACCGACCGGCAGCAGCCCGATCATCTTGCGCGCGGCCACGTAGCGCTGCCGCAGCTCCTGCAGGTGCGGCCAGTCCTCGGCCGGCAGCAGGCACCACAGTGCGCCCCAGGGATACACGCGGTCCAGCCCGGTGCCGCCTTCGATCGAGCCGCGCAGCGTCGAAGCCGCACCATCGGCGGCCACCACCAGGTCGAACGGCCCATGCATGCGGCCCTCACTGTCATGCAGGCGGCCCTGTGCGGCATCCACTGCGGCGATGGTGACGCCGGCATGCAGCTGGCCCGCACCCGCACGCGCCCCGTCCAGCAGCGAGAACAGCGCCCCACGCTGCATGCCGAGGCCGTGCAGGCGCGCGTCCAGGCCGTCATAGCGCATGTCCATCACCGTGCGCTCGCACGGTGTATCGCCATAAAGACGGTGCACCGGCGCCGCATGCGCGCGCACGGCATCAAGCAGGCCCATCTGCCACAGCACCTGCAGGCCGCTGGGCTGCAGCAGGAAGCCGGCGCCAACCGGCCCCGGCGAGGGCACGCGTTCGAAGATCTCCACCTCGTGGCCATCACGAGAGAGCAGGATGGACAATGCCTGTCCAGCGGTGCCGTAGCCGATCACGGCGATGCGCAGTCGTTCCTTCATCGGCGCATTGTGCCCGAGCGCAAATCCGGATGGCCACCTGGAACCCTGTCCACAGCGCCGCAATGCCCGTCGCGACGCAAAAAAAACCCCGCCGAAGCGGGGTTTTCAACGCACTGTCGAGTGGATCACTCGGCCGGCGTGATGTTCGAAGCCTGGGCACCCTTCGGGCCCTGGGTCACGTCATAGGTGACACGCTGGCCTTCCTGCAGGCTGCGGAAGCCCTTGGAGTTGATGGCGGAGAAGTGCGCGAACACGTCGGCGCTGCCATCCTCCGGCGAGATGAAGCCAAATCCCTTGGCGTCGTTGAACCACTTGACGGTACCGTTCGGCATGGTGATGCGAGACCTTATGCAATGAATGGGTGGTGTACGCTGAACCCGCGCACAAGCTGAGTATGCAAAGCTTGCTCGGGGAAGACAATCACCCCCGCGCCAATTCGCCCACCAGTTCCGGAAGTCCGTTGCTGGCCGCCTGCACGTTCGCCAGTACTTCGGCCATCGTAATCTCCTCGCCATCACCGCAGCCGGCGGCCCAGTTGGCGATGATTGCCAGGCAGGCGTAATCCAGCCCCAGCTCGCGTGCCAGCGCGGCCTCCGGCATGCCGGTCATGCCTACCAGGTCGCAGCCGTCACGGCGCATGCGGGCGATCTCGGCGATGGTCTCCAGGCGCGGGCCCTGCGTCGCGCCGTAGCAGCCACCGTCATGGACCGTGACGCCGGTCACTTTCGCTGCCGCCAGGATCTTGCTGCGCAGCATCGGCGTATAGGGGTGGCCGAAATCGACGTGGACCACGTCGGTGCCTTCTTCTTCACAGATCGTGCTGATGCGGCCCCAGGTGTAGTCGATGATCTGGTCCGGGCAGGCCAGCACGCGCGGGCCGAAGTCTTCGGTGATGCCACCCACCGTGTTCAATGCCAGCACGCGCTGCGCGCCCAGCTGCTGCAGTGCGGCCAGGTTGGCGCGGTAGTTGATCTTGTGCGGCGGCAGTGAGTGCCCCTCGCCATGCCGCGCCAGGAACGCCACGCGATGACCGAGCAGCGTGCCCACGCGCACCGGGCCGGACGGGCGGCCAAAGCGGGTGTCGACCTCGTGGGTCTGCACGTCGTCGAGCTTGGCCAGGTTGTAGACACCGGTACCGCCGATCACGGCCAGGGCGATCTGTTGCATTCAAAGCACTCCATGGAAAGACGAACGCCGGCATCCGAGGATGCCGGCGGTGGAAGAAGACGCGCCGCAGGCAGCTGCGCCGTTACTCCTTCATTGCGTAGATCGCCGGCACGCAGCGCAGGGTCTCGTTGACGTCCATGCCGAAGCCGAACACGTAGCGGTCCGGCAGCTCGATGCCGGCGTAGTCGGCGGTCACGTCCGGCAGTGCGCGGTCGTGCTTCTTCACGGTCATCGCGGCGATGCGCACGTCGGTCGCGCCCTGCTCCAGGCACCAGGTGCGGACGCCCTGCAGGGTGTAGCCCTCGTCGAGGATGTCGTCGATCAGCAGCACGCGGCGGCCGAACAGCGAGGTGGCCGGCTTGTGCTTCCAGACCAGGTCTCCGCCGGTGGTTTCACCGCGGTAGCGGGTCGCGTGCAGGTAATCGAACTGCACGTCCTGGCCGCGCGCGCCCAGTTCCAGCGCCAGCTGGCCGGCGAACGGCAGCGCACCATGCATGATGGACAGGAACAGCGGCACCTCGCCCTTGTAATCGCGCGCGATGGCGTCGGCGATACCAGCGATGGCCTTGTCGATGGTGGGGCGGTCGACCAGCAGGTCAGCCTGGGCCAGGGCCTGGGAAATGGTGAGGTTGGGCATCAGACGGTTCTTCCAAGGGTTTCAAGCAGACGGGATTGGGTGTCGCCATGGCGGGCGTCGGCCAGCAGGCCGTCCCAGCCGAGCGCGCCGCGGCCAAGCAGGCCCAGCAGCGCAGCAGTATTGAGGGAGCGTCCCTGCACCGCGTGCAGGGCTTCATCGACCAGTTCCGGGTGGCAGACCAGCACCACGTCGCAGCCGGCATCCAGGTGCGCGTGCACGCGTGCCGGCACGCCACCGGCACTGTGCGAGGCGGCCATGCCGATGTCATCGGAGAACACCACGCCACGGAAGCCGAGCTCGCCACGCAGGATGTCCTGGATCCAGCGCGGGGAATAGCCGGCCGGCTCCGGCGCCACCTGCGGATAGATCACGTGCGCCATCATCACCGCATCGGCACCGGCGGCGATGCCGGCCTGGAACGGCACCAGGTCCTGGGCGCGCAGTTCGTCCAGCGCGCGCGGGTCGATCGCGGTATCGACGTGGGTGTCTTCCAGCACGGTGCCGTGGCCGGGGAAATGCTTGAGCGTGGCGGCCATGCCGACCGCATGCATGCCGCGCACATAGGCGGCGGTGAACGCGGCCACCACCTGCGGGTCTTCACTGAAGGCACGGTTGCCGATGGCGCGGTTGCCGCGGCCAAGGTCGACCACCGGCGCGAAACTCAGGTCGAGGCCGCTGGCACGTACTTCGCTGGCCATCAGCCAGGCATGCTGCTCGGCCAGGGCCAGCGCCTGCTGCGGGTCGGCGGCGTACAGCGCGCCGATGTCCTGCAGCGGCGGCAGCGCGCTGTAGCCCTCGCGGAAACGCTGCACACGGCCGCCTTCCTGGTCCACGCAGATCAGCTGCGGGCGCGGGGCGGCGGCACGGATCGCCGCACTCAGATCGGTCACCTGCTGGCGCGAGGCGAAGTTGCGCTTGAACAGCACCACCCCGGCCACGGCGTCGTGCTGCAGCCAGTCACGTTCCTGGGCGGTCAGTTCGGTGCCGGCAACGCCGATCAGCAGCATGGTCGATCTCCACAACGCGCGCCCGCATGGCGCAGTGCCGCATTGTCGCAGAACCGGCCGACAGGCGCAGGGGTCAGACGAAGGGGAGTGTGGGGTCAGAGCCCCTGCGGGGATCTGACCCCGATCTGCTCAGACCTTGCAGCCGTCCGGGCCGCAGGCCTCGTCGCCGTCAGCCGAAGCTGCCGGGGCGCCCTGTTCGGCTGCGATCTGGCGAAGGGCGTTGGCGAAGGCCTCTGGCGGCTGGGCCCCGGAAATGGCCCACTTCCCATCGATGACGAAAGTCGGCACCGAGGAAATGCCCAGTGCATGGGCCTGCGCCAGCCTGGCTTCGACCTCGGCCAGGCCGCGGTCGGAGCCCAGCATCTGCGCGATTTCAGCACCGTCCAGGCCGCCAGCCACGCCGGCCTTCACCAGCACTGCAGTATCGGCCAGATTCTGGCCATGCTCGAAGTGGGCACGGAAAAGTGCTTCGCCGACCGCATCCTGCACGCCGTGCTGGCCGGCCAGCCACAACACCCGATGGGCCGGCAGCGTGGTCACCCGCACCTGGCCCTGGCTGAAATCCATCGGCAGGCCCTCGGCCCGCGCGGTGGTCTGGGTCTGGCCGAGGATCTGCTCGGTGCGCTCGACGCCACCGAACTTGCGCACATAGGCCTCGCGCAGCGGCACCGGGGTGGCGTCCGCGTCCGGGTCCAGCTGGAACGGCTGCCAGTGGATATCGAGTTCAGGCGCATTGGCGCCGAGCAACTGCACACCCTGCTGGAAGCGATGCTTGCCGATCCAGCACCAGGGGCAGACCACGTCGGAGTAGATGTCGATTCTCATCCCCACCACATGGGGCCCGCCTCCCTCGAAAAAAGGGGACGGAGGGGATTAAGTCGTTTCCAGCACAGCTGGGGTAAAGACGACTTAATCCCCTCCGTCCCCTTTTTTGGGGGCTTCACCACTGTGAATAGGGGTGACTGGCCAGTGCGACGTTGTAGTAGCGCGCGTCGTCGGTGACTTCGGCACCCACCCAGTCCGGCAGTTCGATCGCCTGGTCGGCACTGTCCAGCTCGACTTCGGCCACGACCAGGCCGGCGTTGTCGCCGAAGAACTCGTCCACTTCCCAGGTCAGGCCGGCGTGTTCGACCAGGTGGCGGCGCTTGTCGATCAGGCCACCGACGCACAGCGCCAACAGGGCGCGCGCATCCTCCACCGGGATCGGGTAGTCGAACTCCTGGCGGGTATGGCCGATGGTGCGCGACTTCAGGTTCAGCGCGGCGTGGTCGCCTTCGATGCGCACGCGCACCGAGGCGTTCTGGGTGCCGCGGTCGAGCGCGCCCATGTCGTTGATGTAGCCCTGCGCCATCGGGATCACCCGATGCGCGGCGGTGCGCCAGCCATCACTGCTGACGAGGAATTTGCGTTCGATTTCGATGCCCATCGCGCCATTATGCGCGATGGGTGATGACAACCTGTCAGCGCTTCTCGAACACCGCGATGCTTTCCACGTGCGCGGTATGCGGGAACATGTCCATGGCACCGGCGCTGACCAGGGTGAAGCCCTGTTCGTTGACCAGATAGCCGGCATCGCGCGCCAGCGAGCCCGGGTGGCAGCTGACGTAGACAATGCGCTTGAACTGCTTCAGCGGCAGCTGCTGCAGCACTTCGATCGCACCCGAGCGCGGCGGGTCCAGCAGCAGCTTGTCAAAGCCCTGGCGCATCCACGGGGTGCTGCGCTGGTCCTGGGTCAGGTCGGCGCTGAAGAACTGCGCGTTGGCCAGGCCGTTGCGCTCGGCGTTCTCACGCGCACGCGCCACCAGGCCGGCATCGCCTTCCACGCCAACCACCTCGCGCACGCGGCGCGCCAGCGGCAGGGTGAAGTTGCCCAGGCCGCAGAACAGGTCCAGTACACGCTCGTCCTCACCCGGTTCCAGCAGGTCCAGGGCGTGGGCGATCATCTTCTCGTTGAGCTTGGCATTGACCTGGATGAAGTCCAGCGGGCGGAACGCCAGCTCGACATCCCACGGCGCCAGACGGAACGACAGCGGCACATCCTGCCCGTCCAGCGGCTGCACGGTATCCACGCCGCCGGACTGCAGGTAGATCACGAAGCCATGCTGCTGGCCGAAAGCCGCCCAGGCCGCGCGGTCGGCATCGCTGAGCGGCTGCAGATGGCGAACGGTCAGGACCACGGCCTGGTCACCGGCGATGAATTCGATCTGCGGGATGTCACGCTTGCCATCGAGTGACTCGATGAAGGTGGACAGCGCCTCGACCTTGGTACCAATCTCGGGGATCACGGTCAGGCACTGGCTGAGGTCGGCAACGAAGCGCGGATCCTGTTCACGGAAGCCGACCAGGGTCTTGTCCTTCTTTTCGACCCGGCGCACCGAGAAACGGCCCTTGCGGCGATAGCCCCAGCTCTCACCGACCAGCGGCGCCAGCACGGTGCCCGGCTTCACATGGCCGATCCGCTCCAGGTTGTCCATCAGCACGCGCTGCTTGGCCACGATCTGCTGGTCTTCGTCCAGGTGCTGCAGCACGCAGCCGGCGCAGGTGCCGAAATGCGGGCACTTGGGGGTCACCCGCTGCGGCGAGGCCTGCAGCACCTCCAGGGTGCGCGCCTCGTCGAAATGGCGGCTGCGGGCAGTCTGTTCAGCCATCACCACCTCGCCGGGCAGCGCGCCGCTGACGAAGGTGACCTTGCCGCCCTCGCCTTCACGGCGGGCGACACCGCGACCATCATGGCTGAGGTCGAGGATCTCGGTCTGGAATGGGGTACGGTCAGTGCGGGAACGGGATCGGGCCACGTGGCAACAGGCTGCGGGCAAAAATGGGGGCGTATTGTCGCAGATCCTGACCGACGGGGCCTGGACCCGCTTGCGCCCGTGGCCGTCGTGCTTGATGATTGGGCCAGCTGACATGGAGGCAGCCCTGATGCAGATGACCCCGCGGGCCGCACGGCCCCGCTTCCTGCTTGTCGAGGACGACATCATCAGCCGCGGTTTTTTCAAGGCGGCGTTGGAAACGTTACCGGCGGATGTGGATACCGCAGATTCCCTGGCCAGTGCCCTGGCCAGTGCCGAACCCGGCGCGCATGATCTGTGGCTGATCGACGTCAACCTGCCGGATGGCAATGGCGCGCAACTGCTGCGTGAGCTACGCCGCTCACATCCCGACACACCGGCGCTGGCACATACGGCCGACGGCGATACCTCCATCCACGCCCGCCTGCGCGAAGCCGGTTTCAGCGACACCCTGGTCAAGCCGCTGGGCCGCGACCAGCTGCTGAAGGCCGTGCGCCGTGCGCTGGTCAACAGCCCGGCGGGAATCTTCGTGGCACAGGCCCCGGCCGCGGTCGAGCTGGCCGTTCAGGACTGGGACGAGACTGCGGCATTGGCCGCGCTCAATGGCCAGCGCAACCACCTGATCGCACTGCGCGAGCTGTTCCTGGCCGAGTTGCCCGGTGTGCGCGACGCGGTCGAGCAGGCGGTGGACCAGCACGACGAGCGCCAGCTGCGCAGCCAGCTGCACCGGTTGCAGGCGAGCTGTGGCTTCGTGGGGGCGGCACGGTTGGGCCGGGCGGTGCGCCAGCTGCATCATGCACCCGAGTCCGGGCAGGCCCAGGACGGGTTCCGCGCCGCGGTAGCTGCCCTGCTGCATTGAGGGTTTTTCGGCAGGGCTGCGCCCTGCACCCGCAGAGGCTTCAAGCCAAGGCAACAGCAACAGCAACAGCAACGGCATGCATTCCGTGGGTTGGCGGTGCGGTATCGGAGGGCGGGGACGCCGTAAACCCGTCCTTGGGGGCTTGGCAGCCGCATCCATGCGGCTGACACCCCGCCCTCCGATACCGCCCCACCTCTTACAGTTTTCCGCGATCGGGTAGATCCACGCCATGCGTGGATGAATTTCTGTCAGATATCGAAATCAATCTGGGGTCGGATCCGTTTTCCTGCGGAAAACGGATCCGACCCCACGCCGTTCCGACAGTTCGCGGAACACTGTCGAAGGCGGGGTGGGTCCGGTTGCGGGAGTGTCCGCGGCATGGATGCCGCGGCCAAGCCCCCAGGGACGGGTTTACGGCGTCTCCCGCAACCGGACCCACCCCGCCTACCCACGGATAGCCAGCTTTTGCCGTTGACGTTGATTCGGCAGGTGCAGGGCTGCAAGCCCTGCCGCCCCCCCCTACCTGCGCGGCGCAAGCTGCTCGAGCATTTCCCAGGACTTCAGCCCGCGCGCGCCCAGGTGATGGGCCAGCACCCGCCGCATCGGCAGGCGCAGGCTGGCCAGATCGGCGGCATCCGGTTCTTCGTCGGCCGCAAGGGCCAGCAGCGCCGAGCCAGTGGCCGCCGCCCGGCGCTCCCCGCCACGCTCGCTCAGCAGGCGCTGCGCCCCTTCCTGCGGGTCCAGCTCGTAGCGCGCCGCCGGGTCGATCGGCTGGCCATCACTGGCACTGTCCAGCTCGAAACCCAGGCCCAGCGCGGACAGCAGTTCGCGCTCGAAACGGCGCAGGGTCCAGGCCAGGCCGGCACCGACCGCCAGCCGCGCGCGTGCCTCACCGTAGGCAAGGTACAGCTCCGGCAGCGGGTCCTGGCGCGGGGCCAGGCGCAGGGTCAGTTCACTCAGGTAGAAGCCGGCCAACATCGCCTGGCCGACCAGGCGTGGCGCGGCATCCAGCGCCTCGGCACCCCGCAGCTGGGCCAGTTCACCCCGCTGCTGGGCACTGAAGCGGATCCACTGCAACGGCTGCAGGGCGGCGCGCAGCACCTGGCCCTTGGCGGTGGACACGCCACGCGCCAGCAGGCCGATACGGCCATGCTGCGCGCTCAACACTTCGACCAGCAGGCTGGTCTCGCGGTAGGCCCGTGCGTGCAGCACGAAGCCGGTGTCGTCCTCGATCATCATCGAAGCGACCGTCGCGGCTTATTCGTAGCCGAAGGCCTTCAGCGCGGCCTCGTCGTCGGACCAGCCTTCACGCACGCGCACCCAGGTTTCCAGGAACACCTTGGCCCCGAACAGACGCTCCATCTGCAGGCGGGACTTGGCGCCGATCTCCTTCAGGCGGGCGCCGCCCTTGCCGATCACGATGGCCTTCTGCCCCTCGCGCTCGACCCAGATCACCGCACCGATGCGCAGCAGGTTGCCATCCTCGGTGAAGCGCTCGATCTCGACGGTGGTTGCGTACGGCAGTTCCTCGCCGAGCTGGCGCATCAACTGCTCGCGCACCAGTTCACCGGCCAGGAAACGCTGGCTGCGATCGGTGATCTCGTCCTCGCCGAACATCGGCGGGGCTTCCGGCAGCAGCTTCAGCACGTCGCGCACCAGTGCTTCCAGGCCGTTGCGCTTCTGCGCCGAGATCGGGTGCACGGCGGCGAAATCACGACCTTCGGTCACCTGCTGCAGGAACGGCAGCAGCGCGCCCTTTTCCTTCAGGCGATCGATCTTGTTGACCACCAGCACCACCGGGATGCCGGCGTCGCGCAGCACGTTGAACGCCAGGCTGTCCTCTTCATCCCAGCGACCGGCTTCGATCACCAGCAGCCCTGCATCGACGCCTTCCAGCGAGCCACGCGCGGCGCGGTTCATCACCCGGTTCATCGCCCGCTTCTGCACCTTGTGCAGGCCAGGGGTGTCGACCAGGATCAGCTGGCCTTCCGGATAGGTGGCGATGCCCAGCAGGCGATGGCGCGTGGTCTGCGGACGGTTGGAGACGATGCTGACCTTGGCGCCGACCAGGGCATTGGTCAGGGTCGACTTGCCCACGTTCGGGCGGCCGATGACGGCCACGCTGCCGCAATGATGGGGAGTTTGTTCGCTCACTTGGAATCCAGTTGTGCTAGGACGGCCGCAGCCGCCTGTTGTTCGGCAAGCCGCCGCGAGGCGCCTTCGCCCTCGGTGCTGGCGGCCGGGTCGGCTACGTTGCAGCGTACCCGGAAGTGCTTGGCGTGGTCGTCACCGGATTCTGACACCAGTTCATACTGCGGCAACGCCTTCTGTCGGGCCTGCAGCCATTCCTGCAGGCGGGTCTTGGGGTCCTTCTCGGGCCGGCCGGAGGCCGGCAGTGCCTCGATCGAAGCGCTGAACCAGGACAGTACCACCGCCCGGCAGGCCTCGAAGCCGGCATCCAGGTAGATCGCAGCCACCACGGCTTCCACCGCGTCGGCCAGGATCGAATCACGACGGTGGCCGCCGGACTTCATTTCGCCCGGACCCAGGATCAGTCGATCGCCCAGTTCCAGGGTGCGCCCGATCACCGCCAGCGCGCCTTCACGCACCAGCTCGGCGCGGGCACGGGTCATCGCGCCTTCGTCAGCCTTGGGCCAGCGCTGGTACAACGCCTCGGCCGCCATCATGTTGACGATGCTGTCGCCCAGGAACTCCAGGCGCTCGTTGTGTGGCGCACCGGCACTGCGATGCGTCAGCGCCTGCTTCAGCAGCGCCGGGTCGCGGAAGGGATGACCGATCAGGTCACCACGTTGGAAAGGTTTATTCGGCACCGCTTCGGGTCAGGTCCTGGGATGAATCGAATTTGCCAACCACGTCCAGGTTGCCGACCAGCGGACGGCGCACTTCGTAGTTGACCTTGAGGGTCCAGCCATTGTCGCGGCGGTCGAACTTCACGTTGGCCGGCTTCACGTTTTCCGAGTAGTTGATGTACAGCCGCTTGAAGAACAGATCCTGGATCCGGGCCGGTTCCATGCTGCCCACACCCGGCTCGTTGGCCAGGCTCTTCATCGCCGAGCGCACCGCGTAATACTCCTGGTACATCGGGAACAGCTTCATGCCGATGTAAAGGAAGAAACCGACCACGATCAGGACCGCCAGGAACGAGGTCAGGGTCATGCCACGCTGCGTGTTCATCGTCTTCATTGCGTTCTCCCCAGATACGCGTTGGATGTGAAAATACTCGGTTGATGCCCGATCAGTTGATGCTCGAGCCGATCCGCGACGGCTCGAAGCCATCCTTGCAGAACCAGCCCTGGCAGTTCAGCCAGATCAGGAAGGCCTTGCCGCGCAGGTTTTCTTCCGGCAGCAGGCCCCAGAAACGGCCATCGTCGCTGTTGTCACGGTTGTCGCCCATCACAAGGTACTTGCCGGCCGGCACGGTCCACTGGCCCTGGCCACGCGGATAGTCGGTCTCCAGCACGGTGTGGGTTCGACCCGGCAGGTGTTCGACCAGCAGGTTGGCACCCTCGCCCTGGCCCTTGTGGCCTGCATAGATGCCCTTGTTGTCGTACTTCAGCGGTTCGCCGTTGAGGATCACGCCGTCGCCTTCGAAGACCACGGTGTCGCCCGGCACGCCGATGACGCGCTTGATGAAGTTCTCACCCTTGGCCGGATCGTTGTCGCTGTGGCCGGGGAAGTGGAACACCACCACGTCGCCGCGCGACGGCTCGCCAAACGGCACGATCTTGGTGTTGCTGATCGGCAGGCGCAGGCCGTAGGAGAACTTGTTGACCAGGATGAAGTCGCCGATCAGCAGGTTCGGCATCATCGAGCTGGACGGGATCTTGTACGGCTCGGCGATGAAACTGCGCACGATCAGCACGATCGCCAGCACCGGGAAGAACGCACGCGAGTAATCCACCAGCACCGGCTCGGAGTCGAGCAGGCCCGCGCGCTGGGCGCGACGCTTGGCGAGGTACAGCTTGTCCGCGAGCAGGATCAGGCCCGAGGCCAGGGTCAGCACGACCAGGAGGATCTCAAACAGTTTCATTCAGGGTCCTTTGCAACGTCACCAGACGACCGGCCCCGCAGGGCCGGTGCGGGCCTTACTTGTTGTCCATCTGCAGGACGGCCAGGAACGCTTCCTGCGGAATCTCCACGCGTCCGACCTGCTTCATGCGCTTCTTGCCTTCCTTCTGCTTTTCCAGAAGCTTCTTCTTGCGCGAAACGTCGCCACCATAGCACTTGGCCAGCACGTTCTTGCGCATGGCCTTGACCGTGGTGCGGGCGATGATCTGCGAGCCGACGGCGGCCTGGATGGCCACGTCGAACATCTGGCGCGGGATCAGGTCCTTCATCTTCTCGCACAGCTCGCGGCCACGTCGGTCAGCGTGGCTGCGGTGCACGATCAACGACAGCGCATCGACCTTGTCACCATTGATCAGCACGTCCACGCGCACGAACGGGCCTGCGTCGAAGCGCACGAAGTGGTAATCGAGCGAGGCATAGCCGCGGCTGACCGACTTCAGCTTGTCGAAGAAGTCCAGCACCACCTCGGCCATCGGCAGCTCGTAGCTGATCTGCACCTGGCTGCCCAGGTAGTTGATGCCGATCTGGCTGCCGCGCTTTTCTTCGCACAGCTTGATGATGTTGCCGATGTACTCCTCGGGGGTGAGCACGTTGGCGCGGATGATCGGTTCGCGGATTTCCTCGACCTGGTTCACCGCCGGCAGCTTGGCCGGGTTGTCCATGTTGATGATCGAGCCATCGGTCTTCAGGACCTCATACACCACCGTCGGCGCGGTGCTGATCAGGTCCAGGTTGTATTCGCGCTCCAGGCGCTCCTGCACGATTTCCATGTGCAGCATGCCCAGGAAGCCGCAGCGGAAGCCGAAGCCCATCGCTTCGGAGCTTTCCGGCTCGAAACGCAGCGCGGCATCGTTCAGGCGCAGCTTGTCCAGCGCTTCGCGCAGGTCCGGGTAGTCTTCGGCATCGACCGGGAACAGGCCGGCGAACACGCGCGGCTGCATTTCCTGGAAGCCCGGCAGCGGCTTCGGCGCCGGATCGCCGGCCAGGGTGAGGGTGTCGCCGACCGGCGCGCCATGCACGTCCTTGATGCTGGCGGTGACCCAGCCCACTTCACCGGCACGCAGCGCCGGCAGCACCTTGCGCTTCGGCGTGAACACGCCGACGTTGTCGACCTGGTGGTTGCGGCCGGTCGACATCACCTGCAGCTTGTCACCGGCCTTGATCTCGCCCTGCATCACGCGCACCAGCGACACCACGCCGAGGTAGTTGTCGAACCACGAGTCGATGATCAGCGCCTGCAGCTTGTCGGTGTCGCGCGGCGCCGGCGGCGGAATGCGGTGCACGATCGCTTCCAGCACGTCCTGCACGTTGAGGCCGGTCTTGGCACTGACCGGCACGGCGTCGGAGGCATCGATGCCGATCACGGCCTCGATCTCGGCCTTGGCGCGCTCGATGTCGGCGGTGGGCAGGTCGATCTTGTTGATCACCGGCACCACTTCCAGGCCCTGCTCCACGGCGGTGTAGCAGTTGGCCACCGACTGGGCTTCCACGCCCTGCGCCGCATCGACCACCAGCAGCGCGCCTTCGCAGGCGGCCAGCGAGCGGCTGACTTCATAGGAGAAGTCGACGTGGCCGGGGGTGTCGATGAAGTTCAGGTGGTAGGTCTGCCCGTCCTTGGCCAGGTACGGCAGTGACACCGACTGCGCCTTGATCGTGATGCCACGCTCGCGCTCGATCGGATTGGAATCGAGCACCTGCGCTTCCATCTCGCGGGCCTGCAGGCCACCGCAGAGCTGGATGATGCGGTCGGCCAGCGTGGACTTGCCGTGGTCGACATGGGCGATGATGGAGAAGTTGCGGATGTTCCGCATCGAATCAGAAGACATAGGTGGCGGCGGCGCGCGGCGTCGTCAGGGTAACGGTCGATTATCGCACGCCCAGCGCCCGGCCGCGAAAACCGGCTGCCGGGCACCGGCCCGGAACGACCGAAGCCCCGCCGGGGCGGGGCTTCGGGGGAGGCCCAGGGGCCGCCGGAGCGGCCCCGGCAGGCCCTACTGGCCGGCCTTGACCGCCACGAAGGCGCTGTTGCCATTGGCCGTGCGGACCAGCAGCATGACCACGTCGTCCTTCTTGAAGCTGGACAGCGCCCGGTTCAGGGCATCCACACTGCCGACCGCGACGCGGCCGACCTGCAGGATCACCATGCCCGGCGACAGGCCGGCATCACGCGCCGCCTGGCCCTTGACCCCGGTGATGCGCACGCCTTCGTTGCCGTTGAGCCCGAACTGCTTGCGCTGAGCCGCGCTCAGGTCGCTCACGTCCAGCCCCAGCAGGGCATTGGCCCCGGTCTGCGGCGCCGCCTCGGCACCGCCGGCCGACGGCCCGCGGGCACTGGCCTGCCCGTCTTCACTCAGGGCGGTCAACGTGGCACTGAGGTCATGCGGCTTGCCGTCGCGGTACACCACCAGGTTCACCTTGCTGCCCGGCGCCATCGCACCGATCAGCGGCGGCAGGTCGGACCAGCTGTTGACCGGGCTGCCGTTGACCGAGCGGATGACGTCGCCCACCTGCACGCCGGCCTTGGCGGCCGCACTGCCGGCCACGATCTGGTTGACCAGGGCGCCACGGCTGTCCGGCAGGCCCAGGCCCTGCGCCTTCAGCGAATCGATCGGCTCCACGACCGCGCCGAGCTGGCCGCGGGTGACCTTGCCGCTCTTCTTGATCTGCTCCACCGCGCTCATCGCCAGGTCGATCGGGATCGCGAAGCTGATGCCCATGTAGCCGCCGGACGCGGAGAAGATCTGCGAGTTGATGCCGACCACTTCGCCGCGGGTGTTCAGAAGAGGGCCACCGGAATTGCCCTGGTTGATCGCCACGTCGGTCTGGATGAACGGCACATAGCGCTGGTCGGGGCCGCCCGTACTGCGGCCGACGGCGCTGACCACGCCGGCGGTGACAGAATGGTCGAGGCCGAACGGCGAGCCGATCGCGACAACCCACTGCCCCGGCTTCAGGCTGTTGGAGTCACCCACGCGCACGGTTGGCAGGTTCTTCCCGTCGATCTTCAGCAGGGCGACGTCGTACTGCTGGTCGCTGCCCACCACCTTGGCGGTGAACTCACGGCTGTCGCCCAGCTTGACCTTCACGTCACTGGCGTCGGCCACCACGTGGTAATTGGTCAGCACATAGCCATCGGGCGAGATGATGAAGCCCGAGCCCATGCCACGGCCCTTGATGCTGGGGCCACCGTCTGGCCCACCCGGCCCCTGCCCCGGCATCGGGAAGTCGGGACCAAAGAAGCGGCGGAAGAACTCCGGCATGTCATCGTCGCCCATCGGGCCGCGCGCGGCCTGGCGGTTGTTGCGGACGATGGTGGTATCGACGTTGACCACGCCCGGGCCGACCTGTTCGACCAGGTTGGTGAAGTCGGGCAGGCCACTGACCAGCGGCTGCGCCGGTGCCCGCGCGGCCGCGGCTGGCGCGGGCTGGGTCTGCGCGACGGGCGCCGGCGCCTGTGCGCAGGCCACCAGGGGAAGGGTCAGGGCCAGCAGGCCAATGGCCTGCGTGCGGAGTCGGGGAGTCATCGGACGGCAACCTCCGGGTCGGGTGGAAAGAGGAATACGGGCCCCGCCGACGGCGGGGCGTGAAGGCGCCCGGCTCAGTCGCGCGGGCGCGGCGGCACCGGCAGCTCATCCTGCAGGCGCGGCTCGAACGGATAGAACGCGGCACTACCGGCGTGGGCCGGGAAGCTGGCATTGAGCGCGCCGCCAGCGGCGGGCGCCAGGCTGGAGCGCGGCCATGGCCGGGCCTGCAGCCCGCTGACCTCGCCGAACGGCAGGTTGCGGTTGGCGTTGGCCGGCACGGTCGGGGTCAACGGTGCCTGCACGGCCGCGATGGCGCGCTGCGAAGTGTCGTCGCGCTGGGCGGCACGCGCGGCCTGCTGGCTGCGCGTAGCGCTGGCACGGCGGGCGTCCTGGCGGCGGCCCGCCGCGGCCATCGCTACGGCCGGCGCAGCAGCCACGGCCACCGCGGCCGTGTCCACCGAAGCCTCGGTGACTGGGGTGGGCGCGGCCGGTGCCAGTTCCGCCTGGCTGGCGATCACCTGCGGCGCCTGCGGTTCACCCGGCGTCGCCTCCTTCAATTTCTCGCCGCCGATGAACAGGGCGACCGCGGCCACAGATGCGGCCAGCGCAGCACCGCCGCCCCAGGCGCGCCAGCCACTGCGACGCACCTGGCGACGCGGCTCGGCCTGCGGCGTCGGCTCTGCCGCAATGGCGGCCGCAACGGCGGCACTGAAGCCGGCCGGTGCCAACGCCGGGGCCTGCCCGCGCATCACGTCGCCCAGCAGCTGCCAGCGCTCCTGGCAGCCGGCCAGTTCGGGGTCGTGTTCCATCCGGCGCAGCAGGAAGCGCGCTTCATCGGCACCCAGCTCGCCATCGACCAGGGCCGACAGCTGCTCGCGATGGCGCTGGTCCAGGCGCTGCCCGGCGGGCGATTGATGGTTCTGCGATTCGTTGAACGGATTACTGGTCATACGCGGCTCTTCTCACGGGTGGCGCTGCCGATGTCCAACAGCGGCCGGAGTTCGGTGTCGATCGCCTCGCGCGCCCGGAAGATCCGGGAACGCACGGTGCCGATCGGGCACCCCATCTTCTGCGCGATATCCTCGTAGCTCAGGCCTTCCACCTCGCGCAGGGTGATCGCCGACCGGAGTTCCTCCGGCAGCGCGTTGACGGCCTTCATGACCGTCTGTTCCAGCTCCTGGCGCATCAACTCGCGCTCGGGCGTGTCGGTGTCCCGCAGGCGGGTACCGCTGTCGAACTGCTCGGCGTCACCGATGTCGATGTCATCGGTCGGCGGACGACGATTGTGTGAAGCCAGGTAGTTTTTGGCGGTATTCACGGCGATTCGATGCAACCAGGTTGAGAACTGGGCATCGCCACGGAAACTCCCGATCGCGCGGTAGGCACGGATGAAAGTGTCCTGGGCGACGTCCTGACATTCGCTCCAGTCGGCGATGTAGCGACCGACCAGGGCCACGACCCGATGCTGGTACTTGCGCACCAGGACATCGAACGCGGCACTCTCGCCGTGCTGCACGCGCCGGACCAGCTCCAGATCCAGCTCCTGAGGTGTATCAACATCGGCCATGAGGGGCCGCACTCCTGTCAGCCCAACCGACGTCGGGCAATGAGACTGCCAATCCCGGGAAAAGTTCAGTCGCCGATCACCTGGCGCCGCACCAGCTTTTAACCACCATTCGGTTAGCGTCCCGATCCACGGCCATGGATCCGGGGGCGCCACTCCCCTGCTATTGGGATTTGACGCGGGGGAAACAACCTCTGGATCATAGCCGCTTCTCCATACACAACCGGATGGAACGTCCATGCTCTCAGGCTTCGATGGTCTCCGCTTCAGCCACTGGCACCCCGAGATCCGCGACGACGGCGTGGTGGTTCTCTCCCTGGATCGCCAGGACAGCAGCGTCAATGCGATGTCGCAGGACGTGCTGCTGGAACTGGGCGACCTGCTTGAGCGCATTGCCCTGGACCCGCCCAAGGGCGTAGTCATCCAGTCGCTGAAGAAGGCCGGCTTCATTGCCGGTGCCGACCTGAAGGAGTTCCAGGAATTCGACCGTCGCGGCACCGTCAACGACGCGATCCGGCGTGGCCAGGCCACCTACCAGAAGCTGGCCGAGCTGCCCTGCCCGACCGTGGCGGCCATCCACGGCCACTGCCTCGGCGGTGGCACCGAGCTTGCCCTGGCCTGCCGCTATCGCGTGGCCTCCAATGACAGCAGCACCCGCATCGGCCTGCCGGAAACCCAGCTGGGCATCTTCCCGGGGTGGGGTGGCAGCGCCCGCCTGCCGCAACTGGTAGGCGCCCCGGCAGCGATGGACATGATGCTGACCGGCCGCACCCTGTCGGCCTCGGCCGCGCGTGGCATCGGCCTGGTCGACAAGGTGGTGGCACCGGCGGTGGTGCTCGACACGGCCGTTGCACTGGCGCTGTCCGGCACCACCCGCCCGTTCAAGCAGCGCGCCACGGCCTGGGCCACCAACACCTGGCTGGCACGCACGCTGCTGGCACCGCAGATGGTCAAGCAGGTCGCCCGCAAGGCGAAGAAGGACCAGTACCCGGCGCCGTACGCACTGATCAGCACCTGGCAGCGCAGTGGCGGCAAGCCGATCCAGGCCCGCCTGGACGCCGAGCGGCGTGCCGTGGTGAAGCTGGCCAGTACTCCGACCGCGCGCAACCTGATCCGTATCTTCTTCCTCACCGAACGCCTGAAGGGCCTCGGTGGCGGTGATTCCGGCATCCGCCACGTGCACGTGGTCGGCGCCGGCGTGATGGGCGGCGACATCGCCGCGTGGGCCGCCTACAAGGGCTTCGAAGTGACCCTGCAGGACCGCGAGCAGCGCTTCATCGACCCGGCCATGGAACGCGCGCAGGCGCTGTTCGCCAAGAAGGTGCGCGACGAGAGCAAGCGCCCGGCCGTGGCCGCGCGCCTGCGTGCCGACCTGGAAGGCAACGGCGTGGCCGAGGCCGACCTGGTGATCGAGGCAATCATCGAGAACCCCGAAGCCAAGCGTGCGCTGTACCAGACGCTTGAGCCGAAGATGAAGCAGGACGCCCTGCTGACCACCAACACCTCGTCGATTCCGCTGGTGGAACTGCGCGACCACATCCAGCGCCCGGCGCAGTTCGCGGGCCTGCACTACTTCAACCCGGTAGCGCAGATGCCGTTGGTGGAGATCATCCATCACGACGGCATGGCGCCGGAGACCGAGCGTCGCCTGGCCGCGTTCTGCAAGGCGCTGGGCAAGTTCCCGGTGCCGGTGGCCGGCAGCCCGGGCTTCCTGGTCAACCGCGTGCTGTTCCCGTACATGCTGGAAGCGGCCACCGCGTATGCCGAGGGCATTCCGGGCCCGGTGATCGACAAGGCCGCGGTGAAGTTCGGCATGCCGATGGGCCCGATCGAACTGATCGATACCGTGGGCCTGGACGTGGCCGCCGGCGTCGGCCGCGAACTGGCGCCGTTCCTGGGCCTGCAGATCCCGGCCGCACTGCAGACGGTGGAACCGGACAAACGCGGCAAGAAGGATGGCCAGGGCATCTACACCTGGGAGAACGGCAAGCCGAAGAAGCCGGACGTGGCCAGCGACTACCAGGCCCCGGCCGATCTGGAGGACCGCCTGATCCTGCCGCTGTTGAACGAGGCGGTGGCCTGCCTTCACGAGGGCGTGGTGGCCGACGCGGACCTGCTGGATGCCGGCGTGATCTTCGGCACCGGTTTCGCACCGTTCCGCGGCGGTCCGATCCAGCACATCCGTGCGGTCGGTGCCGATGCGATCGTCGAGCGGTTGAAGGCGCTGCAGCAGCGCCATGGCGACCGTTTCGCGCCGCGTCCCGGCTGGGACAACCCCGTCCTGCGCGAACCGGTGGTCTGAGTTCATCGGCCGGGCCTGCGGCCCGGCACCCGCAGAGGCAACCGCCGAAGCCAGAGCCGGAGCAACAGCCGGCTCTGGCTTTTCTGTTAGGCGGGCGGGGCGGTGTGGGCTTGCAGGACACGCCGTAAACCCATCCATGGGGGCTCGATGGCGCCATCCATGGCGCCAACGGTCCTGCAAGCCCACACCGCCCCACCCAGACAGTTTCCCGGTGACGGTTGCTGAACTGCGATGGCTGGTAGGTGTCGACCTTGGTCGACACCAGGAGCGAAGCGACCGGCGTTTGATTTTGATTTTCTTTTTTCTTCTCCGTGGCTGGACGCACACGGAAACTGTCAGAGGTCGGGCGGGTGGGTTGCGCAGGACCGTTGGCGCCATGGATGGCGCCATCGAGCCCCCATGGACGGGTTTACGGCGTGTCCTGCGCAACCCACCCGCCCGGCCAAGCGCGGCTTTTGATCTTGCTTCCGCCTTCAGCGCCCCCCACAGCCACGAGGGGCTGCGCCGTTGGCTGGAACACCCTGTTACCCATACGGGGCATGTGCCCGTCACAGCTGCATGCGATGCTCACCACCTGATCCCTGCCAGTGAGAACGCCCGCATGACCACCATCATCGCCCCGCGCGTGCACGACATCGGCGGCCTGGAAGTCCGTCGCGCCGTCCCCACCCTGCAGGCGCGCAGCATCGGCTCGTTCGTGTTCGTCGACCAGATGGGCCCGGCACTCATGCACCCCGGCACCGCCATCGACGTGCGCCCGCATCCGCATATCGGCCTGGCCACCGTCACCTACCTGTGGTCGGGCGCGATCGGCCACCGCGACACGCTGGGTTCGGATCAGGTGATCCGTCCCGGTGACGTCAACTGGATGACCGCCGGCCGCGGTATCGCCCATTCCGAGCGCACGCCGCAGCCGGACCGCGATCACGACAACCCGATCCACGGCATGCAGACCTGGGTCGCGCTGCCGAAGTCGCACGAGGAAATCGAGCCGGCGTTCTACCACCATGCCGCTGCCACCCTGCCCGAGCAGCGTCGCAACGGCGCGTGGCTGCGGGTGATCGCCGGCCGTGCGTACGGCGAGGAATCGCCGGTGAAGGTGTTCGCCGACACCCTCAACGTGGCAATCGATCTCGACCCCGATGCGGAAATCGATATCGACGACGGCCACCGCGAGCGCGCGTTGTACATCCTCGAGGGCGACGCGCAGCTGGATGGCGTGGATATTCCCGCGCAGCACCTGGTGATCCCCGAAGCCGGTGCACGAGGCCGCCTGCGCGCGAAGACGCCGGTGAAGGCGATGCTGTTCGGTGGCGAGCCGCTGGATGGCCCGCGCCACCTGTGGTGGAACTTCGTGTCGAGCTCGAAGGAGCGCATCGAGCAGGCCAAGCACGACTGGGAAGCCGGCCGCTTCGGCACCATTCCGGGCGACGACAAGGAATTCATCCCACTTCCGCAGTACTGAACATCGCGTGTTGCACACATCTGAAGGTGTATCCCTGCACCCGGCGTTGACGCTACAGTCACCCGCTGATCATTGAAATGTGACATAAATCACACTTTCGACCGTCAAAGGAGTGCAACACATGAGCATGGGTAAACGCTTGTCCGCCGAGTTCCTCGGCACGTTCTGGCTGGTTCTGGGTGGCTGTGGCAGTGCGGTGCTGGCCGCCAAGTTCGGTGGCGACGGCAATCCGCTGGGTATCGGTTTCCTCGGCGTGGCGCTGGCCTTCGGCCTGACCGTGGTGACCGGCGCCTATGCGTTCGGCCATATCTCCGGCGCGCACTTCAACCCGGCAGTCAGCGTCGGGCTGTGGGCCGGTGGTCGTTTCCCGACCAGGGATCTGGTGCCCTACATCATCGCCCAGGTTGCCGGCGGCCTGCTGGCCGGCTTCATCCTGCTGCAGATCGCCTCCGGCGCCACTGGCTTCGCCATCGATGGCAGCCAGGCGGGTGCGTTCGCCAGCAATGGCTATGGCACGCTGTCGCCCGGCGGCTACAGCGTGGCAGCCGCCTTCCTGTGCGAAGTGGTGCTGACGGCGGTGTTCCTGATCGTGATCATGGGTTCCACCCACGGCAAGGCACCGGCCGGTTTCGCCCCGCTGGCGATCGGCCTGTCGCTGACCCTGATCCACCTGATCAGCATTCCGGTCACCAACACCTCGGTGAACCCGGCCCGCTCCACCGCCGTGGCCTTCTTTGCCGGCAGCGGCGCAGTCAGCCAGCTGTGGCTGTTCTGGGTCGCTCCCCTGCTGGGCGGCGCGATCGGCGGCCTGATCTACAAGTGGATCGGCAGCGACCGCTGATCCTCGCGACTCCCATTGCGGCCGACCCTCGGCCGCAATGGTTACTTCTGCAACCGCGAATTGTGCGATTGCTCACGTTCCGTTAAGGTTGAGTTGACCGTCCGTGCACATGCCGGATGGGGCGGCATCCGGGGATGGGATGCCACGGCCGCCGGCCCTGCTGGCGGAGCCAAACAACTCATCACCTTGGGGGATGCATGAAGTTCGTGCCTGTCATCTTGTCGAGCCTGCTGTTCGCTGCGGCCCAGGCCGCCGCGCAGGCGCCGTCCGAATGTCCTTCGCTGCCAGCCAGCAGTGGCCTGCAGTGGCAGCAGCAGGTGCAGGCCGATTTCCTGGTCTGCCGCGCCAGCACCCCTGATGGCCGCGAAGTACTGAGCCTGATGCTCAGCGCGCGTGACCCCGCCATTCCGCTGAGCCGCTCGCTGCGCCAGGAAAAAGGCAGCTTCGGCGGTGAATCGCTGTACTGGTACCAGCCCGACCTGGGCGGCCAGCAACCGCCGGGTTACGCCGAACGGCGCATCAGCGTGGTCAAGATCGACAAAGGGCGTTACGCGCAGATTGCGCTGTATCCGGACAGCGCGCAGGAGCTGAGCTCACTGCAGCAGCTGGCGCAGGGCATGAGCCTGACCCCTTCGGCCGTGGCCGCCGGGCGCTGAAGGTGACGGGGATGACTGCCTGGCAGCATCCCCGCAATGCACCTCGATCGGCAGGCAGTGCCGGCCGCCGGCCGGCAAACCCTTCGGTCCTGATCAAAAGCAGGTGCCGGCCGGCGGCCGGCACTACCTCAGAACCTGCCTTCCTGGAAATCGACGAAGGCCTGCATCAGTTCCTGCCGCGTGTTCATCACGAACGGGCCGTGCCGCATCACCGGCTCGCGCAACGGACGGCCGGCCACCAGGATCAGCCGCGCGCCTTCGCTGCCAGCCGAAACATGCAGCTGTTCGCCGCCGCCCAGCACCGCCAGCTCCTGGCGCGCAACATCACGGGCGGCGTCCTGTTCACCCACCGTCAGTCCGCCTTCAAATACATAGGCAAAGGCGTTATGGCCTTCCGGCAGCGTGTAAGTCCAGGCCCGGTCGGGCGCCAACGTGATGTCGAGATACAGCGGCTCGGTGGCCGGCTGCACGATCGGGCCGCGGGTGCCGTCGACCGAGCCGGCGATCACCTTCACTTCCACGCCGGCTGCCGGCTGCACCACGGGAATGCGCTCGGGCGCGAACTCCTGGTACTTCGGCTCGGTCATCTTCTCCTTCGCCGGCAGGTTCACCCACAGCTGGAATCCACGCATCTGCCCGCTTTCCTGCTCGGGCATCTCCGAGTGCACCAGGCCGCGGCCAGCGGTCATCCACTGCACGCTGCCCGGGGTCAACAGGCCTTCGTTGCCATGGTTGTCGCGATGCCGCATGCGTCCGTCGAGCATGTAGGTGACGGTCTCGAAACCGCGGTGCGGGTGTTCCGGGAAGCCGGCGATGTAGTCCTCGGCCCGGTCGGTGCCGAATTCATCGAGCAGCAGGAACGGGTCCAGGTCCGGCAGCGTCGGGCCGCCGATGACGCGGGTCAGGCGCACGCCGGCACCGTCGGAGGTGGGCATGCCACGGATGGTGCGCAGCACGCGGACCGGTTCGGGAAGGCTCATGGCGACTCCTGTGGGATGGATGCCCCTGAAGATGGACGCCACATGGCCGTACGCCAATGGATGGCACCGCAACCAATTGTTCCATCCCTGATGTTGGCTGCACGTCAGCGCCACCGTCGTACGACCAAAGTACTACCGCCGATTCGTCCTGTGCCAATTGACCCTGTCGTGGGCAAGCAGGACTCTTTGACTGTCTTTCCGGGAGAGAGCACCTCATGAAAGGGTTTTCCAAACTGGGCTGGGCGGCACTCGCCCTGCTCGGCGCATTCTGTCTGGGCACCGTCGCCCTGCGCCGCGGCGAGCACATCAACGCACTGTGGATCGTGGTGGCCGCGGTCTCGCTGTACCTGGTCGCCTACCGCTTCTACAGCCTGTTCATCGCCAACAAGGTGATGCAGCTGGATCCGACCCGGGCCACCCCGGCGGTGATCAACAACGATGGCCTGGACTACGTGCCGACCAACAAGCACGTGCTGTTCGGCCACCACTTCGCCGCCATTGCCGGCGCCGGCCCGCTGGTCGGCCCGGTGCTGGCCGCGCAGATGGGCTACCTGCCCGGCCTGCTGTGGCTGGTGGTGGGCGTGGTGCTGGCCGGCGCAGTGCAGGACTTCATGGTGCTGTTCCTGTCCAGCCGTCGCAACGGCCGCTCGCTGGGTGACCTGGTGCGCGAGGAGATGGGCCAGGTACCCGGCACCATCGCCCTGTTCGGTGCGTTCCTGATCATGATCATCATCCTGGCGGTGCTGGCGATGGTGGTGGTCAAGGCGCTGGCCGAAAGCCCGTGGGGCATGTTCACGGTGATC
The DNA here is from genome assembly GCF_000284595.1 of Stenotrophomonas maltophilia D457. GTDB lineage: Bacteria > Pseudomonadota > Gammaproteobacteria > Xanthomonadales > Xanthomonadaceae > Stenotrophomonas > Stenotrophomonas muris. The sequence continues at coordinate 3,482,787 of NC_017671.1, forward strand.
GCGACGATGCCCATCGCGATCCTGATGGGCGTGTACATGCGCTACATCCGCCCCGGCAGGATCGGCGAGATTTCGGTGGTTGGCCTGATCCTGCTGCTGGCCGCGATCTGGTACGGCGGCAAGGTCGCCGCCGACCCGGTGTGGGGGCCGGCGTTCACCTTCACCGGCACCCAGATCACCTGGATGCTGATCGGCTACGGCTTCGTCGCCTCGGTGCTGCCGGTGTGGCTGCTGCTGGCCCCGCGTGACTACCTGTCGACCTTCCTCAAGATCGGCACCATCATCGCGCTGGCCATCGGCATCCTGGTGGTGATGCCGGAACTGAAGATGCCGGCGCTGACCCAGTTCGCCGCCAGCGGTGATGGCCCGGTGTGGAAGGGCGGCATGTTCCCCTTCCTGTTCATCACCATCGCCTGCGGTGCGGTCTCCGGTTTCCACGCACTGATCTCCTCCGGCACCACGCCGAAGCTGCTGGCCAATGAAGCGCACATGCGCTACATCGGCTACGGCGGCATGCTGATGGAATCGTTCGTGGCGGTGATGGCGCTGGTGGCGGCCTCGATCATCGATCCGGGCATCTACTTCGCGATGAACAGCCCGGCCGCCGTGATCGGTGCCGATGCAGCCTCGGCGGCGCACTACATCACCAACACCTGGGGCTTCACCATTACCCCCGAGCAGTTGACCGCGACCGCGGCCGCCATTGGTGAACCGACCATCCTGCACCGCGCCGGTGGTGCACCGACGCTGGCGGTAGGCATCGCGCAGATCCTGCACGAAGCGATTCCCAGTGGCAGCGACGCGATGATGGCGTTCTGGTACCACTTCGCGATCCTGTTCGAAGCCTTGTTCATCCTGACCGCGGTGGACGCCGGTACCCGCGCCGGGCGCTTCATGCTGCAGGACCTGCTGGGCAACTTCGTGCCGGCCCTGAAGAAGACCGAGTCGTGGACCGCCAACATCATCGGTACCGCCGGCTGCGTGGCGCTGTGGGGCTACCTGCTCTACACCGGCGTGGTCGATCCGTTCGGCGGCATCCAGACGCTGTGGCCGCTGTTCGGCATCTCCAACCAGATGCTGGCTGGCATCGCGCTGATGCTGGGCACGGTGGTGCTGTTCAAGATGAAGCGTGACCGCTATGCGTGGGTCACTGCGGTACCGGCGGTGTGGCTGCTGATCTGCACCACCTACGCCGGCTTCATCAAGATCTTCGACAGCAACCCGGCGCAGGGTTTCCTGGCGCAGGCACACAAGTTCCAGGCCGCGCTCGCCAGCGATACGATCACTGCACCGGCCAAGTCGGTGGCGCAGATGAAGCAGATCGTGGTCAACGCCTACGTCAACACCGGCCTGACCGCGCTGTTCCTGCTGGTGGTCGGCGCGGTGCTGGTGTATTCGATCAAGACCATCCTGGCGGCACGCCGCAACCCGCAGCGCAGCGACCGCGAGACCCCGTACGTGGCGCTGAAGCCGCATGAAATGGTGGATCTGTGATGAGCACGCAACTGGTTCCCGCCGGCCAGTACCAGGCGCACCGCCGCATCTGGCGGCGCCTGGTGCAGACCGCACGACTGTGCTGTGGCATTCCTGATTACGACAATTACGTCCGGCACATGCTGGATAAGCACCCGGACCAGGAGCCGATGGATTACAAGACGTTCTTCCGCGAGCGCCAGGAAGCGCGTTACGGCGGGCGCAACGGCGGGCGCTGCTGCTGAGGGCCAGGCCTGCCTTTCAGCAGGCAAAAGAAAGCCGAGCGCGGGCTCGGCTCTACACGGGCAGAGCGGGTTCGCGGCGCACGCCGCGAACCCGCAACAGGATCGTCCGGCCAGGACTCAGGCGCCGGCCATCCACTTCAGGATCAGGCCGGTGACATACGCCAGCCCGGTGCCGGTGGCATAGCCCACCGTACCCAGCAGCACGCCCACCGGGGCCAGCGTCGGATGGAAGGCTGCGGCCACCACGGGGGCCGAGGCGGCCGCGCCGATGTTGCCCTGCGAACCGATCGCGAAGAAGAACAGCGGCGCGCGCAGCAGCTTGGCTACCACCCACAGCACCAGCACGTGCGTGGCCATCCAGATCGCGCCAAGCAGGAACAGCCACGGCCGATCCAGCAGCGACAGCAGGTTCATCTGCATGCCGATGCAGGCGATCAGGAAGTACAGGAACACCGTGCCCAGCCGCGAAGCGCCTGCGGCTTCCAGCCGGCGCGCACGGGTGAAGCTCAGGCCCAGGCCCATCGCCGTGGACAGCAGGATCACCCAGACGAACTGGCTGTCGAGGCTGAACTGGCTGGCCCAGCTGACATTGGCCTTGAACCAGCCCGACAACGGCGCGGCGATGGCATGGGCCAGGCCGACGCCACCCAATGCCACGCCAACGATCACCATCAGGTCGGTCATGCTGGGAATGCGCGCGTTCTGTGCCTCGTAGGCGCTGATGCGTGCCTTCATCTCGTCGATGGCGCGGGTGTCGGCACCGTTGCGGGTATCGATCTGCTGCGCGCGGTTGGCCAAAAACAGCAGGATCGCCATCCACAGGCTGGCGCAGGCCACGTCGACCACCGCGAACTGGCCAAAGGTGGTGGCATCGGTGCCGAACACCTCGCGCATGGCCACCATGTTGGCGCCGCCACCGATCCAGCTGCCGGCCAGCGCGGCCATGCCGGCCCAGGTATCACCGGCCACCGTTTCCGGATGGATCAGCTTCATCAGCTGGAACGAGACGATGGCGCCGAGCATGATGCCGGCGGTACCGGCACAGAACACGATCAGCAGCTTTGGGCCGAGCTTGATGACGCCTTTCAGGTCGATCGACAGTGTCAGCAGGACCAGCGCAGCGGGCAGCAGCACGTCGCGCGCGACCGGGTTGTAGAGCGAGGTGTTGTGGCCATCGATGACACCGGCGGTGTTGTAGATGGCGGGGATGAAGTAGCACAGCAGCAGTGCCGGCACCCAGGCGAAGATCTTCTTCAACAACGGGGTCGGACCACTGGCGGCCCAGAAGATCAGGGCCAGGGTGGCGGCAATCAGGCCCAGTCCAACGATGTCGTTGCTGATCAGGGCGGTAGCGGGTTCGGTCGGCATGGGATCCTCTGTCGATCGAAAGAGCGGAGAAAAAAAAGCGCCGCATGAAGCGGCGCAGGTCGAGATTAACATTGTCTTCACGCCTGGTCATGCTGCGCTGCTTGTCGCCTTCCCCTGCATTGACGACGATTGCGGCATCACCGTTGTGGAGCAGGCCCATGCAGCTTGGTGCGTTCTCTGTCAGCCTGTCCGTGAAGGACCTGGCCGCCTCCCGCGCGTTCCACGAAGCCCTCGGGTTCTCGGTCACCGGTGGCGATCCCACGCAGAACTGGCTGGTAATGCGCAGCAACGGCACGGTCATCGGGCTGTTCCAGGGCATGTTCGAGGGCAACCTGCTGACCTTCAACCCCGGCTGGGACCAGCACAGGCAGGAGCTGCCCCACTTCCAGGATGTGCGTGAACTGCAGGCGGAACTGGATGCCAAGGGCATCGAACTGGCAGTCCGCACTGACCCCGATGGCCAGGGGACCGGCTACCTGCAGCTGGCCGATCCCGACGGCAACGTGATCCTGATCGACCAGCACGTGGCGCGGCCGAACGGGCGGTAATGCGAACAGCCATTGCGTGGGCAGGCGTCGACCTTGGTCGACGGGCCGCATGCCAACCAAGGTTGGCATCTACCAGGACGGCCGGATCAGGCCGGGCGCGAGGCACTGAAATCGAGCGTTACACGCGTTCCGCGCGGCTCGCAGGGCTGCAGCTGCAGGGTCCAGCCCAGGTGCTCGCACAACCGCGCGATCAGGTCCAGGCCGATGCCGCCGCCACGATCGGCGCGTCCGCCACGGGCCATGCGCGCGTGGATGGCGGCAATCTCCTCCGGGCTCATGCCATGCCCTGGGTCCTGCAGCGTCAGCACCGCCGACGCACTCAACTGCAGCTCGATATGGCCGCGGCCGCTGTTCTCGATGGCATTGCGCAGCAGGTTGCCGATCGCCGCCTGCACCACTGCCATCGGCGCAACGATATCCACCGGCGCCGCCTGGATGCCGATGCTCAGGTCCTTGTCACCGAGCAGGTGGCGATGGTCGTCGACGATCTCCGGCAGCAGCTGGTCCAGGGCGATGCGCTCGGCACGCGCGGCCAGGCGTGCCGGATCACGCGCCAGCACCAGCAGCAGCTCGATCAGCTGCTCCACGCTCTGCGCTGTGCGCAACACCCGCTGCATCTGCTGGCGGGCGCGCTCGGGCAGGCCCGGTTGCTCCAGCGCGAGCTCGGCAGCACCGGTCATCACCGCGATCGGCGTGCGCAGTTCGTGGCTGGCGGTGCTGATGAAGACCCGCTCGCGCTCGACGAACTGCTCGTTGCGGTCCAGGTAGTCGTTCAACGCACCGGCGATGGTATGCAGCTCAGCGCTGCCGCGCGGATCGACTTCGATACGCTGGCCCTGCACGCCCGGCCGCAGCCCGGCAATGTGCTGTGCCAGCAGGCTCAACGGACGCACCATCCGCTCCATGCCGAACGACGCCATCAGCACGGTGACGAAGATCATGATCACCCCGGCCAGCATCACCCAGCGCGTGGCGAACTGTTCCAGGTCATGGAAATCGGAGATGTCCAGCGCCAGCGCCACCCGTCCCATCGACTGTGTTTCACGGACCATCACCGCCGTCTCGCGGCCCTTGACCATCACTCCGTCATGCAACCCCGGATGCAGGGAGCGCAGGCTCTCTGGCAGATTGACTGCGTCAAAGCGGTACAGGCTCAGCGTGTCCGAGTCCTGCCAGCGATAGTGAGGTTCGTGCTCGACATGCTCGACGATGCTGTCCAGTTCGGAATTGAGCAGCGCGCGCCACGCGGCGTGCTCGGCGTGTTCGTGCACGTAGTTGCCGACACTGAATACTGCAATCGACAGCAGTGCCAGGTACCCGAGCAACCACCACACCACCCGCCGGTACAGCGGCCCCGGCTTACGCGCCCTCATCAGCATTCCTGCCTGCGTCGGCAGCGTCCATCAGCGCCAACCGATAGCCCACCCGCGGCAGCGTATGGATCAGCTTGTCGGCAAACGGGCCGTCGACGCTGCGGCGCAGCTCGTAGACATGCGAGCGCAGCAGATCGCCATCCGGTGGCTCGTCGCCCCACAGGGCGAACTCCAGCTGCTGGCGGGTGACCGCACCGGGGCTGGCGCGCATCAGCACTTCCAGCAGCTTGCGGCAGGCCGGGTACAGGTGCAGTACCTGGCCACCACGCTGGGCTTCCAGGGTCGCCAGGTCCAGCACCAGGTCGCCCACCTGCAGGCGCTTGCGCGGATTGCGGCCCTGCGCGCGCAGCAGCAGCGCCTCCAGCCGCACTTCCAGCTCGGGCAGGGCGAACGGCTTGGTCAGGTAGTCGTCGGCACCGGCGCGGAAGCCGGCGATCTTGTCCGGCAGCTCGTCGCGCGCGGTCAGCATGATCACCGGCACCTCCGACGCGTGCTCGGCGCGCAGGCGACGCAGCACCTCCGGCCCCTCCATGCGCGGCAGCATCCAGTCCAGGATCACCGCATCGTAGGGGTGGCTGCCTGCCAGGTGCAGGCCGGTGATGCCATCCGGGGCCACGTCGAGCACGTGCCCGCGCGACTCGAAATAGTCGAACAGGTTGGCCACCAGCTGGCGGTTGTCCTCGATCACCAACAGACGCATGCACGAAAGATCCACGGAAGTTCGTACCATGGTAGCGCCGACCATGTCGGAATGCGGTCGCCCTGCGCCCGCTCCGACGCCTTTCCTACCCCAGCCACGTCAGAGTGGCGGTTTTGCTCCCGGAGCCTGCCGTGCCCGTAGCCCTGCCCCGCCGTTGGCGCCTGCCCCTGTTGTGGCTGCTGATCATCGCCGCGTTGGCCGCCGGTATCGGCCTGCGCCAGCCGCAGCCGCCGGACGAGCCGCGCTTCGTGCTGGCGGCCCGTACCATGGTCGAAAGTGGGGAATGGCTGCTGCCGCACCGGGGCGTGGAGCTGTACGCGGAGAAGCCGCCGGTCTTCATGTGGCTGCAGGCGGCCGCTTACGAGGTGGTCGGCAGCTGGCAATGGTCGTTCCTGCTGCCGACGCTGCTGGGCGCCCTGCTCAGCCTGTGGCTGGTGTCGGACCTGGCACGGCGGCTGTGGTCGCCGCGGCATTCCCTGTACGCCCTCGCGGCGCTGTTCTGCACCCTGCAGTTCGGCCTGATGGCCAAGCGCGCGCAGATCGACATGGTGCTGGTCGGCATGACCACGGTGGCCCTGTGGGGATTGATGCGCCACATGTGCGAGCGCCGCAACCTGCCCGCGCTGTGGCTGGCCGGTTTCGCCGCTGGCCTCGGCACGGTGACCAAGGGCGTGGGGTTCCTGCCGCTGCTGATGGTGCTGCCGTGGTTCGGCTGGTGGCTGTACCAGCGCCGCCGCGGGCGCAGCGTGGACGGTCCGCACCCGGCAACGCTGCTGTGGCTGATCCCGGCCTTCCTGCTGGGCGTGGCGGTGTGGCTTGCCCCGCTGGGCTGGGCATTGCTGCATGAGCCCAGCGCGTCCCTGCAGTCCTACGCCCACGAACTGCTGTTCAAGCAGACCGGCACCCGCTACGCCAACGCCTGGCACCACCGCCAGCCGGTCTGGTACTACCTGCAGGTGATCCTGACCTTGTGGCTGCCGGGCAGCCTGCTGCTGCCGATGCTGTTCAAACCCTGGTGGCGCCGCATCCGCCGTGGTGACTGCCGGCAATGGCTGCTGTTGGGCTGGGCGCTGCTGGTGCTGGTGTTCTTCAGTGCCAGCCCCGGCAAGCGCGAGGTCTATGTGCTGCCAATGCTGCCGGCGATGGCGCTGGCGGTGGCCCCGCTGTTGCCTGGCCTGCTGCGACGGCTTTGCGTGCGGCGCTACCTGTTCGGCTACACCGTGGTGCTGATGCTGGCCACCGGTGTGCTCGGGGTGATGCTGATGACCGAACATCCGTGGGCCCTGGCGCAGCTGGAACGGCGGGCGATGCCCGATTCGCTGCTGCCGGTGCTGGGAGATGGCCTGCTGACCTTTGCCATTGCCCTGGCCACGTTGATCGTGTGGCTGCGGGTGCGACGTGCCGCAACGCTGGTGTTGCTGACCCACGGCATGCTTTGGATGCTCTACGGCCTGGTGCTGATCCCGGCGCTGGATCCGTACGCATCAGCGTCGGCGGTGATGCGCCGGGTGGGCGCGCGGATCGGCCCGGATGCGGAGCTGGCACTGGTCGCCTGGCGCGAACAGAACCTGCTGCAGGCAGATCGGCCGGTGCGCGAGTTCGGCTTCAAGCGCCCGTGGGCCGAACAATGGCATGACGCCGGCCCGTGGCTGGCCGAGGCGCCGGGCAAGCGCTGGGTGCTGGTGCTGGACGATGCGATGAGCCCCTGCGTGGACCCGGCCAAGGTGATCGACATCGGCATTGCCAACAGGAATCGTTGGCAACTGCTTCCCGGTACGGCCTGGGACCCGAAGTGCCACGCCGAGCGCACCGGATCGACCGCCGAAGAAGACTGAACGGTGACGCGCGCCGGGGACTCATTAACCCGGCGCGAACGGGCGTCCGACCCTTCTCCGACATCGAGGTGACGAGCATGAGCGCGGATTCCCGAACCGCCCCTTCCCAGCATGCCCGTTCGTCCCATTGATGCGGCAGCGCCGCTTGCGACATCACCACTGGCGTCAAGATTCGCCGTAACTCACTTCTGGCTGCCTGTCGCAATCGGTCTGCCCGTGTTTACGCTGCTCATGGGTTTCGGCGGTGATCAATGGGTGGCCGATCACCTGTTCCGCCTCGAAGGTGGCCACTGGGCGTTGCAGGACGCCTGGGTCACCCGCACGGTGGTGCACAAGGCCGGCAAGTGGCTGAGCACGTCGGCGGCGCTGGTCGCGATCCTGTTGTGCGTGCACCACTGGCGCAAGGGGGGCGATCGCACCCTGCGATGGGCGCTGCTTTATGTCGTAATTGCCATGGCGCTGGGTACGGGCGTGATCTCCCTGCTGAAGACCCTGGTGCCGATGGAATGTCCCTGGGACCTGCTGCGCTACGGTGGCCATCAGCCCTATATCGGGCTTTTCACGCAGCGCCCGGCCGGCATGGCCGCACAGGCCTGCTTCCCTGCCGGCCACGCCAGCGCAGGCTATGCGTGGCTGTGCCTGTACTATTTCGCCCTGCTGTGGCGCCCGTCATGGCGCTGGGCAGGCTTGTGGATCGGCCTCGGCACCGGCCTGGTGTTCGGCATCAGCCAGCAGCTGCGCGGCGCGCATTTCCTTTCGCATGACGTTGCCACCGCGTTGATATGTTGGCTGCTGTCACTCGGCCTGTACCTGATCGTCAAAGGCATCCTGATCCGCCGTCAGCTGGACCGTCCCAACCGCCAGGAGGCAAACGCATGAGTGCATCGGTCCAACGCCCCGCCCGCCCTTCCGCACTGGCGGGTCTTCGCCACTGGCGGCCACAGCTGTCCACCGAAGCACTGATCGCCTTCACCAGCCTGTTCTTCGCGGTGGCCGGCAACGGCCTGTTCTGGCACAGCGCGATGGCCAGCCATCCGGGCAGCCTGCGTTACGCGCTGTCGCTGCTGCTGTTGCTGCTGGGTGCGCACGGCGTGCTGCTGGGCATCCTGGTCTGGCGCTGGAACGCCAAAGTGGTGATCAGCCTGCTGCTGCTGGTGACCGCATTCGCCGCACACTACATGAGCCGCTACCACATCTACCTGGATGCGGACATGCTGCGCAACGTGCTGGCGACCGACCCCAAGGAAAGCCGCGAGCTGATGACGGTATCGCTGCTGTGGCCGGTACTGCTGCTGGCAGTGCTGCCGATGGTGGTGCTGTGGCGCGTGCAGCTGCGCCGCCGCAGCTGGGGCCGCAGCCTGCTCTGGCGCGTCGGCTTCCTGGTGGTGGCGGCAGTGACGGCTGTCGGCGGCGCGTTGATCTCGTTCCAGGATGTCTCGGCACTGATGCGCAACCAGCGTGAAGTGCGCTATCTCGCGACACCGGCCAATGTCCTGTTGGGCATGCCGCGTGCATTGCGTGGCGACAATCCGGTGCAGCGCGCGCCGAAGCTGCCGATCGGCACCGATGCCAAGGCCACCCCGCGCGCGCCGGCCAGCAAGCCGCGCCTGCTGGTGATCGTCATGGGCGAGACCGTGCGTGCGCAGAACTGGGGGCTCAACGGTGGCCGCAACACCACCCCGGAACTGGCGCAGGCCAGCGTGATCAATTTCCCGGACATGCATTCGTGCGGCACCAGCACCGAGGTTTCGTTGCCGTGCCTGTTCTCGCCGTGGGGCCGCCATGACTACGACGAGAAGAAGATCCGCGCGCACCAGTCGCTGCTGCACGTATTGAACCGTGCCGGCATCGCACCGTTGTGGCGTGACAACCAGTCCGGCTGCAAGGGCGTGTGCGAAGGCCTGGACTTCCAGTCGCTGTCCGATGCCACCACGCCGGGCCTGTGCGCCGATGGCCGCTGCATGGACGAGATCCTGCTGCAGGACCTGGCCACCCAGGTACGCGCCAGGCCCGGCGACCGGGTGGTGGTGCTGCACCAGCTGGGCAACCACGGTCCGGCCTACTTCGAGCGCTATCCGCCCGCATTCCGCCGTTTCACCCCGACCTGCGATACCCGTGACATTGGCCGTTGCTCGCGCGAAGAGATCACCAACAGCTACGACAATGCCGTGCTGTACACCGATCACTTCCTGACAAAGACCATCGGCACGCTGCAGGGCATGCAGGATTACGACACGGCGATGATCTACCTGTCCGACCACGGCGAGTCGCTGGGCGAGAAGGGCCTGTTCCTGCACGGCGTGCCCTACGCCATCGCCCCGGCCGAGCAGACCCGGGTACCGATGACGATGTGGTTCTCGCCAGGCTTCGCCAGCAGCCGTGGGCTGGACCTGCAGTGCGTGCGCAAGCGTTCGGCGGCGTATACCGACCATGACAACCTGTTCCCGTCGGTGCTGGGCCTGATGCAGGTGAAGACCTCGCTGTACGAACGCGACCGCGACGTGTTCGCCAACTGCGAGAGTTGAGGGGTGTTCGGCAGGGCTTGCAGCCCTGCACCTGCAGGGGCAACGGCCGAAGCAACAGCAACAGCGTGCATTCCGTGGGATGGTGGGGTGGGTCCGGTGGCGGGAGACGCCGTAAACCCATCCTTGGGGGCTTGGCCGCGGCATCCATGCCGCGAACACTCCCGCCACCGGACCCACCCCGCCTTCGACAGTTTTCCGCGATCTGTTGGAACGATCTTGGGGTCAGATCCGTTTTCCGGAGGAAAACGGATCTGACCCCATTTTGATTGTCGATACCTGACAGATGTGTCGACCAAGGTCGACACCTACCAACAGCCGCCACGATCTGTCAGAGGTGGGGCGGTGTGGGCTTGCAGGACCGTTGGCGCCATGGATGGCGCCATCGAGCCCCCATGGATGGGTTTACGGCGTGTCCTGCAAGCCCACACCGCCGCGCCATCCCACGGATACCCCGCTGTTGCGGTTGCTTCGGCGGTTGCTGTTGCTTGTGCTCTGGCCTCTGCGGGTGCCGGGCGCCGCCCGGCCGACTTCCGCCACTTGCGGAGGCAGCGGCTGCCCACTAGCCTTCGGCCGTCGTTCACCACCCAAGGACCGCCCGTGAAACACCGTCATCTCCTGCTGGCCTCGGCAATCGCCGCCGCCACGCTGGCCCTGGCCGCCTGCAAGAAGGAAGCTGCCCCAGGCACCGATACCGCCAGCAGCAGCGCCCCGGCCGGCGAAACCGCCGACCAGTTCGTGGCCCGCATCAATGCCGAGTTCAAGGCCGCCTACCCGGAGATGACCTCGGCGCAGTGGCTGTCCTCCACCTACATCAACAGTGATTCGGAACGCATCGCAGCCAAGGCCAACGAGCGCTCGCTGACCCAGCTCAACAGCTGGATCGAACAGGCTGCGAAGTTCGACGGCAAGCCGATGAGCGAGGACAGCAAGCGCGCGATCCACCTGCTGAAGCTGATGTCGTCGATGCCGGCACCGCGCGACCCGGCCAAGCTGGCCGAGCTGACCCAGATCGCCACCCGCATGGAAGGCAGCTATGGCGCCGGCAAGTACTGCACCGATGCCAACGATCCGAACTCCTGCCGCCAGCTGGGCGAGCTGGAGCAGGTGCTGGCACGCAGCCGCGACTATGACAAGCAGCTCGACGCCTGGCAGGGCTGGCACAGCACCACCAAGAACATGCGCGGCGACTACCAGAAGTTCGTCGGCCTGGTGAACGAAGGCGCCAAGGGCATGGGCTTCACCGATGCCGGCGAGATGTGGCGCAGCGGCTATGACATGCCGCCGGAGCAGATCGGCCCGGAAACCGACCGCCTGTGGGAACAGGTCAAGCCGATGTACGAGCAGCTGCACTGCTACGCACGCGGCAAGCTGGACAAGACCTACGGCAAGGACAAGGCCGAAGTGGGCAACGGCCTGATCGCCGCGCACCTGCTGGGCAACATGTGGCAGCAGGACTGGTCGAACCTGTGGGACCAGCTGGAACCGTACCCGGGCGCCGGCAGCCTGGACATCACCGCGGCGCTGGAGAAGCAGTACCAGACCAACCTGAGCGCGGCGCTGGCCAAGGCCGGCAAGGATGCCAACGTGGCCGCGCAGTACAAGGCGCAGCGCGAGGCCGAACTGCGCACCGCCAAGCAGATGACCGAACGCGCGCAGGACTTCTACGTGTCGCTGGGCATGCCGTCGCTGCCGCAGTCGTACTGGGAACGCACCCAGTTCATCAAGCCCGATGACCGCGATGTGGTCTGCCACGCCAGCGCCTGGGACATGAACATGGAAGGCGACGTGCGCACCAAGATGTGCATCAAGCCGAACGAAGAGAACTTCACCACCATCTACCACGAGCTGGGCCACATCTATTACGACCTGGCCTACAACCCGCTGCCGCCGCTGTTCCAGGGCGGTGCCAACGATGGGTTCCATGAAGCGATCGGCGACACCATCGTGCTGGCGATGACCCCCAAGTACCTCAGCTCGATCGGCCTGGTCGATGCGCCGACCGAAAGCCGCGAAGCGGTCATCAACAACCAGATGCGCATGGCGCTGTCGGGCGTGTCGTTCCTGCCGTTCGGGCTGATGATCGACCGCTGGCGCTGGGGTGTGTTCGATGGTTCGATCACCGCCGACAACTACAACAAGGCATGGTGGGACCTGAAGGCCAAGTACCAGGGCGTGGCGCCTGCCAGTACCCGTGGCGAGGAGTTCTTCGATCCGGGCGCGAAGTACCACGTGCCAGGCAACACCCCGTACACCCGCTACTTCCTGGCGCGCATCCTGCAGTTCCAGTTCTACAAGGGCCTGTGCGACGCGGCCGGCTACAAGGGCCCGCTGCATGAGTGCACCTTCTACGGCAACAAGGAAGCCGGCCAGAAATACTGGGCGATGCTGAGCAAGGGTGCCAGCCAGCCGTGGCAGGCCACGCTGAAGGAGCTGACCGGCACCGACAAGCTCGATGCCGGCCCGATGATCGAGTACTTCACGCCGGTCAACGAGTGGCTGAAGCAGCAGAACGAAGGCCAGATGTGCGGCTGGCAGGCCAACGCGGCACCGGCGGCGAAATGAGAAAAGGGGCGGGTCCGCAAGGATCCGCCCCTTCCTGGTAGTGCCAGGCCGCTGGCCGGCAACCACGCGATGAAGACCCCGCGGGCAGCCGGCCAGCGGCCGGCTCTACCGGAATGCCTGTCAGCTGTCCTTCTTCGCCGCCATCGCCGCGGCCAGGTCCGCCTTGAACTCCTCGAAGGTCTGGCCCTTTTCCTTCGCTTCGGCCTGTGCGGCGTCGCGCAGCGCATCGGAGTACATCAGGCGCACCGGCGTGCCGTTGCGCTCGTGCAGTTCACCGGCCTGCATGATCAGCGCCAGTACCTGCGCGGCGGAGTCACTGTGGCCGGCGATACGGCCGTCCATGCCCAGCACCCATTCGCCATCGCGGCGCACGACACCGGCCAGCAGGGTGCGCTGCGCGTCGCGCAGTTCCGCATGCGGCTCCACCGGCGAGGCCTGGGCAGCGGCCTTGTTGGCGGCCTGCTTTTCCTGGCGACGGCGCTGGTCGCGGCGGGTCTTGGAGCTGGTGGACATGGTGCGGTACCGCTGCGAGGGGGGCGCAAGGATAGCGCACCCCGCCCGCCACACCGCTTCACACCCCCTCAGTCCAACACTTTCCCGTGCCGCCAGTAACCCATGAAGGTGATCGTGCGGCGGTCCAGCCCGCACTCGCGGACCAGATGGCGACGGATCGCCATCACCGCTCCCGCCTCGCCTGCCACCCAGGCATACAGCGGCCCGGCCACGCTGGCATCGGCCTGTTCCCAGAGGATCTGCGCGTCGACGTCGATCTCTTCCAGTTCTTCGCCAGCGACCACGCTCGAGGCGGCCAGGCGCGCCTGCACCGCCTGCAACAGAGGCGCCCCGTACGCCGCCCGCCCGCGCGGCAACCAGACCAGCTCGGCCGTGGCCGGCGCCTTCAGGCGAACCGCATCACCGGCCTGCGCCACTTCCAGCAGGGCCAGCGTACGCGGCGGATCCACCCTGGCCGCCAGTTCCTCGAGAATCCCGGCCACTGCCGGCAGCGCGGTCTCGTCAGCCACCAGCAGCACCTGGCCAACGCCGGCCGGCGGCTTCCATTCCCAGCCCTCGCTGCTGTCGGCGCAGTCGGCATCCGGGGCCAGCAGCACCACGCGGTCGCCCGGCCGTGCATGGATGGCCCATCGCGAGGCCGGCCCGGTCTCGCCATGCAGCACGAAATCAACATCGACCTCGCCCTGCTCTGCACGCAGCTGGCGGAGGGTGTAGGTGCGCATCGGCGGGCGCTGATCGTCCGGCAGGGCCCGATAGCGTGGGTACCAGTCCTCGCCGCTGGGGACCTGCGGCGCCTCCTGGCCGGGCAAGGGGAAGAACACCTTGATGCGCTGGTCCGGCCCTCCGGTCGTCATCCGCGCCACGTCGGCACCGGTGAACACCATGCGGTCCAGGGAAGGGGAAAGAACGCGGCGCTCCTTCAGCGCCACCTCGAACAGGCGGTAGGTCTGCTGCGCAGCCATGGGGAACCTCATGCAACGACAGTGGATCGGCTGGCTGTCGTGCACCTGTGCACCGGCTGGCTGGAGTGCCCAGCCTAGTCCGGCGGTTTCCCGCCGCAAGCGTTGCGGGCGCCACGGCCCGCCCTACCCCTGCGCGCTGCTCAGTGACCCGTGCAGGCTGCCTGCGCCGCGCGTTCGCGCCGGTGTTCCCAGTACCAGAACACGAAGCCGGCGCCGAAGAACCCGGCCTGGCCCAACGCCAGGTGCAGCGGGCTGGCGCTGAGCAGCGGCGACACCACGCCGGCCACCACGGTGCTGATCATCAGCTGCACGAAGGCCTGCAGCGACGAGGCCAGGCCGCGCTGGTGCGGGTACATGTCCAGCACCGCCAGCGCCAGGATCGGGAAGATCAGCGCCATGCCCATGCCACCCAGGAAGATCGGCAGCACCGCCCACGGCAGCACGAACTGCGGCGCCAGCGCCACGTAGCCGACGTTCAGCAGCACCGACAGCGCGCACAGGCCGAAACCAATGGATACCTGGCGGGTGGGCGTGGTGTGCCCGGCCATGCGCCCGGACAGGAACGAGCCGGTGGTCATGCCGCCGATGGTGGGGATGAACAGCCAGGCGAAACCGCCCTCGCCCAGGTGCAGGTGCTGCATCACGAACACCGGTGCCGAGGAGATGTACAGGAAGATGCCACCGAAACCGATGCTGCCGGCCAGCGCCAGGCGCAGGAAGCGCGGATTGAAACCGATGCGCACGTAATCACGCATCAGCACCCGCGGCGACAACGGAACGCGCGCTTCGAGCGGATGGGTCTCCGGCAGGTAGCGGGCGGTGGCCGCCAGCAGAACCAGTGCGAACACCACCAGGAACCAGAAGATCAGCGGCCAGCCAGCACCGCTGAGCAGGATCCAGCCACCGATGATCGGCGCGATCGCCGGGGCGATGCCGAACAGCATCGACACCTGGCTCATCAGCCGCTGCGCGTCGTGACCGTGGTACAGGTCGCGGATCACCGCGCGGCCGACGATCATGCCGACGCCTGCGGACAGGCCCTGCAGGGCGCGGAACCCCAGCAGCGTGGTCAGATCGGTGGACAGCGCACAGCCGACCGAGGCGCCGACGAACACCACCAGGCCGCCGAGGATCACCCGCTTGCGGCCCCAGGCATCGGACAGCGGGCCGTGTGCCAGGCTCATCAGGCCGTAGAACAGCAGGTACACGCTGATGGTCTGCTGCACCGCCACCTCGTCCACCGCCAGGCGCTGGGCCAGCTGCGGGAACGCGGGGAAGATGGTGTCGATCGAGAACGGACCGAACATGGCCAGGCCGGCGAGCAGCAGGGCCATGCGGCGGGTGGAAGGAGCAACAGCGGCGGTCATGGAGAAGGCGTCCGGCAGGGCCATGCGCGGCACGCACGGCGGGCGCCAGTCCCCTGCAGTAGGGACGGCGCCAGATGAATTCGGGTATCCGCCCATCATAGGTGGGGATTGCGCCTGATGCCATGCAGCAGTGCACAAAACGCACGGGCGGGCCATCGGCCATTCAGGCGCCGCGGCCGGGCCCGCAGGCGGCTGGCGCGCCCGCAACGGGCTATAATCGGCGGGCAACACGGTGGGAGAAGCGGAACACCGCTGCCGAAGGCGCAACGCCCGTAATCGCTCAGGCCCGATACCACCCGTAACACAACTCTGGAGAGACCGGTTCGATCCGGCGCCGAAGGGGCACGAAGCCGCGGTTTTCCGCGCTTCCAAACTCTCAGGCAAAAGGACAGAGGGGCGCCCCGCAGACCGCCGACCGGCGGCTTGTGCCCGTGCGTGTGCCCTTTCCTGACGGATCCTTCGCCATGTCCCAGAACACCCCTTCCCTGCGTGAGCTCGAGCACCACAATGCGTTCGTCGAGCGCCACATCGGCCCCAACGATGCCGAGATCGCGCAGATGCTCGACGTCGTCGGCCACGCGTCGCTGGATGCGATGACCGATGCCATCGTACCGGCCAAGATCAAGTCGCCGGCGCCGCTGGCACTGCCGGAATCGATGACCGAAGTGCAGGCACTGGCGAAGATCCGTGCGATCGCCGACAAGAACACCGTGCTGCGCAGCTTCATCGGCCAGGGCTACTACGGTACCCACACGCCGAACGTGATCCTGCGCAACATCCTGGAAAACCCGGCCTGGTACACCGCCTACACCCCGTACCAGGCCGAGATCTCGCAGGGCCGCATGGAAGCGCTGATCAACTTCCAGACCCTGTGCGCCGACCTCACCGGCATGGAAATCGCCAACGCCTCGCTGCTGGACGAAGCCACCGCCGCAGCTGAAGCGATGACCCTGGCCAAGCGTTCGGCCAAGTCGAAATCGGACACCTTCTTCGTGCACGACGCCGTGCACCCGCAGACCCTGGAACTGCTGCGCACCCGCGCCGAGCCCATGGGCATCGTGCTGCGCGTCGGCACCCCGGCCGAGGCACTGGAAGCAGAAGCCTTCGGCCTGCTGCTGCAGTACCCGGACACCTTCGGCCAGATCGGCGACTACAAGGCGCTGGTCGAGGCCGTGCACGCGCGCGGCGGCCTGGTGGCCGTGGCCACCGACCTGCTGGCGCTGACCCTGCTGGCCGCCCCGGGCGAATGGGGTGCGGACATCGTGGTCGGCAACAGCCAGCGTTTCGGCGTGCCGTTCGGCTTCGGCGGCCCGCACGCCGCATTCATGGCCTGCCGCGACGCCTACAAGCGCTCGATGCCGGGCCGCCTGATCGGCGTCTCGGTCGATGCCCAGGGCAACCCGGCCTACCGCCTGACCCTGCAGACCCGCGAGCAGCACATCCGCCGCGAGAAGGCCACCTCCAACATCTGTACCGCACAGGTGCTGCTGGCGGTGATGGCCTCGATGTATGCCGTGTACCACGGCCCGGAAGGCCTGACCCGCATCGCCCGGCGTACCCACCGCCTGGCCTCGATCCTGGCCGCCGCGCTGCGCGAGGCCGGCGTGCAGGTCGGTGGCGACTTCTTCGATACGCTGCACATCACCGGCGTGCATGCCGATGAGATTCACGCCAAGGCCCGCGCCGCCGGTTACAACCTGCGTGCGATCGACAGCGACTCGGTCGGCATCAGCCTGGACGAGACCGCCACCCGCGGCGACGTGGTCGCGCTGGCCGCCGTGTTCGGCGCGCAGGCCGACATCGATGCGCTGGATGCCAGCACCGCCGACGCACTGCCGGCCGGCCTGCTGCGCCAGTCCGCGTTCCTGACCCATCCGGTGTTCAACACCCACCACAGCGAGCACGAACTGCTGCGCTACCTGCGCTCGCTGGCCGACAAGGACCTGGCGATGGACCGCACGATGATCCCGCTGGGCTCGTGCACCATGAAGCTCAACGCCACCGCCGAGATGATCCCGGTGACCTGGCCGGAGTTCTCGCAGATCCACCCGCTGGTACCGGCCGACCAGGCGCTGGGCTACAAGGAACTCATCGACACGCTGGAAGCGATGCTGGTCGAATGCACCGGCTATGACGCGGTCAGCCTGCAGCCGAACTCCGGCGCGCAGGGCGAGTACGCCGGCCTGCTGGCGATCCGCGCCTACCACCGCTCGCGCGGCGAAGGCCACCGCGACATCTGCCTGATCCCGGATTCGGCGCACGGCACCAACCCGGCCTCGGCGCAGATGTGCGGCATGAAGGTGGTGGTGACCAAGACCGATGCCAACGGCAACGTCGACGTCGAGGACATCCGCCTCAACGCCGAGAAGTACAGCGACCGCCTGGCCGCGATCATGATGACCTACCCGTCCACGCACGGCGTGTTCGAGGAAGAGGTGGTGGAGATCTGCGAGATCATCCACAAGCACGGCGGCCAGGTGTACACCGACGGTGCCAACATGAATGCCCTGGTCGGCGTGGCCAAGCCGGGCAAGTGGGGGTCGGACGTTTCGCACCTGAACCTGCACAAGACCTTCTGCATCCCGCACGGCGGTGGCGGCCCGGGCGTCGGCCCGTGCGCGGTCAAGGAGCACCTGGCCCCGTTCCTGCCGGGCAAGCTGGGTGACAACGGCCCGGTCGGCATGGTCAGCGCGGCCAGCTTCGGCAGCGCCTCGATCCTGCCGATCAGCTGGATGTACATCGCAATGATGGGCCGCGACGGCCTGCGCAAGGCCACCCAGGTCGCGCAGCTCAACGCCAACTACATCGCCAAGCGCCTGGCCCCGCACTTCAAGACCCTGTACACCGGCCGTAACGGCCTGGTGGCGCACGAGTGCATCCTGGACGTGCGCCCGCTGGAGAAGACCAGCGGCATCGGTGCCGAGGACGTGGCCAAGCGCCTGATCGACTTCGGCTTCCACGCCCCGACCCTGAGCTTCCCGGTGGCCGGCACGCTGATGGTGGAGCCGACCGAGAGCGAATCGCTGCACGAACTGGATCGCTTCATCAACGCGATGATCCAGATCCGCGAGGAGATCACCGCGATCGAAGACGGCCGCCTCGACCGCGAGGACAACCCGCTGAAGAACGCGCCGCACACTGCCACCGCAGTGACCGCCAGCGAGTGGACCCACGCCTACCCGCGTGAACTGGCCGCCTTCCCGCTGGCCAGCCTGAAGCAGAGCAAATACTGGCCGCCGGTGGCGCGTGTCGACAACGTGTACGGCGACAAGAACGTGATGTGCGCCTGCATCCCGGTCGATGCCTACAAGGATGATGAAGTCGAGGCGTGATTCCTCACTGCATCGGTAAAGAAAACGGCCCGCGCAAGCGGGCCGTTTTCATGGGGCGTGTGGACCAAGGCCCACACCCACAAGCATCCGATCACGGGTCCGGCATCTGCCCCAGGCTCAACTGCCACGACACGCCAAAGCGGTCCTGCACCCAGCCGTAGCGATTGCTGAAGTC
This sequence comes from Stenotrophomonas maltophilia D457, assembly GCF_000284595.1. GTDB lineage: Bacteria > Pseudomonadota > Gammaproteobacteria > Xanthomonadales > Xanthomonadaceae > Stenotrophomonas > Stenotrophomonas muris. The sequence goes on from NC_017671.1 coordinate 3,501,765, forward strand.
ATAGTCGCCCACCGGCATCAACCAATGGCCGCCCTCACCCAGCACGCGTGCCGCGCGCTCGAACTGCTCGGCACCGGAACACTCGACGAACAGCGAGATCGACGGCGAGAAGGTGAAATCGTGCACGTCCAGGCTGTCGAAGCACAGGTAGTGGGTGCCACCGAGCAGGAAGATGGCCTGGCGGACCTGCCCCGGCACGCCGGCGCCGGCCCCCTCGGGATGGCGTTGCAGGGCCAGCAGCCGGAAATCGGCAAAGGCTTCGGCGTACAGGGCCAGCGCGGCCTCGGCCTGGCCGGTGAACATCAGGAAGGGACGGCTGCGCAGCATGCGGTACTCCTGGTCGACGGGCCGATGACGGCCTGCCTGCACAGTGCCACGCGGAGTGTGTGCCTGTTGTAGAGCCGAGCCCATGCTCGGCTGGCGATCGCGCAAACAGCAGCCGACCGCAGGGTCGGCTCTACAGAATCACGCCTGGCGCATGCGCCGCGCGATGGCACTGCTGGCGGCGATCGTGGCGGTCAACGCCACCATCGACAGGAACTGCAGGCGGGTGTGCGACTCACTCAGCAGCAGGCCGAAGATCAGCGCAAGGATCGCCAGTGCACAGCAGGTCAGCCACGGGAAACCGGCCATGCGGAACGGCAGTCGGGTACCCAGACGATCCGCGCGACGACGCAGCACCAGCTGCGAGACCAGCGACAGCGTCCACACCAGCAGGCAGGTGGAACCGACGATGTTCAGCAGCACCGGCAGCACCCGGTCCGGGAACAGCAGTTCCATTACCGTGGCGGCAAAGCCGAACAGCACGCTGGCCAGCACGGCGATCACCGGCACCTGGCGCGGGTCGGTCCAGCCAAGCACGGCCGGCGCTTCGCGACGCTGCGCCAGCGAATACATCATGCGCGAGGCGCCGTAGAGGTTGGCATTGAGCGCCGACAGCAGCGCGATCACGGCGATCAGCGTGATGGCGGTACCAGCGCCCGGGATGCGGGCGATGTCCAGCACGGCGGCGAACGGCGACTTCAGCGCCTCGCTGGTCCACGGCACCACGGCGATGATCACGCTCAGCGAGCCGATGTAGAACACCAGGATGCGCCAGGCCACGGTGCGGATGGCACGGGCAATGCTGCGCTCGGGGTCTTCGGTTTCGGCCGCCGCCACGGCCACGATCTCGGTGCCGCCGAAGGCGAACACCACCACCAGCAGCGCCGCGCCGATCCCGGCCAGGCCCTTCGGCGCAAAACCACCGTGTTCGGTGAAGTTGCTCAGGCCCGGGGAGGTCACCTGCGGCAGCCATCCCATCAGCAGCGCCACGCCAATGGCGATGAACGCCAGGATCGCCGCGACTTTGAGGATGGCGAACCAGAATTCGAACTCGCCGAAGTTCTTCACTCCGAGCAGGTTGATCGCGGTGAAGAACAGCATGAACGCCAACGCCGCCATCGGTACCGGTATCGCCGGCCAGACCGTGGCCAGCAGCCCGGCCGCACCCACTGCTTCGGCGGCGATCACGATCACCAGCTGCACCCACCACAGCCAGCCCACGGTGGCACCGGCGGTAGCGCCCATGGCGTCGGCTGCATACACCGAGAACGCGCCGCTGGTCGGTTTGGCCGCCGCCATCTCGCCCAGAGCGTTCATCACGATGATCACCAGCGCTCCGGCGACCAGATACGACACCAGGACCGCCGGACCGGCCGCCTGCACACCCACGCCCGAGCCGAGGAACAGCCCGGCGCCGATGGCGCTGCCCAGGCCCATCATGATCAGCTGGCGGGGCTTGAGCGAATGTCCGAGGCGGGACGGCGAAGCGGTCGGAATCGAGTTGGGCATCGGCGGGGCTGGCGGCGGGCTACAGGGGCGACACCTTACCCTGTCCCGTGCCCACGGGGATAGGCACAGCGCAGCAGGCCGCTCAGGCCAGCGCCGGCTCGCCGACGTTCCCACCGACACGGGCACGATAGGCACGCGGCGAGAAACCGGTTTCAGCCTTGAACTTGCGGGTGAAGGCACTCTGGTCGCTGAAACCGCAGGCCTGGCCGATGCAGGCGATGCTGTCGTCGCCATGCAGCAGATGCATGGCCATCTGGATCCGCAGCCGGGTCAGCACCTGCTGCGGGGTCATCTGGAACACCTTGCGGAAGCTGCGCTCCAGCTTGGACAGCGAAAAGCCGGTGATGTCCAGCAGGGTCTGCATGCGCACGTTCTCGGCGTAGTGCGCGTTGAGGTGGGCCAGCGCCAGCCGCAGCTGCTCGTACTGGGTGCCGAGGCTGTCCTTCTGGCCAAGGTCGCGGGAAATGCCGATCAGGCCCTCGATGGCCCCGTCGACCACCAGCGGGCGCTTGCAGGTCAGGCACCAGCCCGGTTCGCGGTTGGCGAACAGGTGCAGCTCCATCAGGTTCTCGATCACCTCACCGGACAGCACGCGGGCGTCCTGGTCAACGTAGTCCGCACTGAGGCCGGTCGGGTAGATTTCGGCCGCCGTACGCCCGATCACGTCCTTGCGCGCGCGCAGACCCAGCCGCCGCAGCATGGTCTGGTTGACGTGGGTGTAACGCCCCTGGCGGTCCTTGATGAAGAACAGCACATCCGGGATGGCGTCGAACAGGGCTTCGATGTCGGCGGGCTCGACTCGCATGCGGCAAGCATACCCGAGCCTGCTTTTGCCCGTACGTTCACCTTTGCCGGACCGTGGTTTAACGGGGCTGGTTCCAGTGTCGTGGTTCCTTTTGATGATCCGGAGCCAACGTCCATGGCCGCCAGCAAGCCGACCGGCAAGCGCGCAACCGTCCCTGCCGAAAGCCACCGCCGGGGCGATGGCGATGAACTGCACCAGCAGGCCGGGGGCAGCCATCCGGCAATGACCACCGACCAGGGCATTCCGGTGGCGGACAACCAGAACTCCCTGCGGCAGGGACCTCGGGGGCCCACGCTGCTGGAGGACTTCATCCTGCGCGAGAAGATCACCCACTTCGATCACGAACGCATTCCCGAGCGCATCGTGCACGCACGTGGCAGCGCAGCACACGGCTACTTCGAGCTGACCCGATCACTGGCAGCCCATACCCGCGCACGCATCCTGACCGAGGTCGGCGTGAAGACGCCGGTATTCACCCGCTTCTCGACCGTGGCCGGTGGCGCAGGCTCGGTGGATACCCCGCGCGACGTGCGCGGCTTTGCGGTCAAGTTCTACACCAAGGAGGGCAACTGGGATCTGGTCGGCAACAACATCCCGGTGTTCTTCATCCAGGACGCGATGAAGTTTCCGGACCTGGTGCACGCAGTGAAGATGGAGCCGGACCGCGCCTTCCCGCAGGCCGCGTCGGCCCATGACACGTTCTGGGACTTCATTTCGCTGATGCCCGAATCGATGCACATGATCATGTGGGCGATGAGCGACCGCGCCATCCCGCGTTCGCTGCGGATGATCGAAGGCTTCGGCGTGCACAGCTTCCGCCTGCTGAACGAGGCTGGCGAGTCGACGTTCGTCAAGTTCCACTGGCGGCCCAAGCTGGGCATTCAGTCCACGGTCTGGGACGAAGCGTTGAAACTGCAATCGGCCGACAATGACTTCCATCGCCGCGACCTGTTCGAGGCCATCCAGCGCGGCGACTTTCCCGAATGGGAGCTGGCGGTGCAGCTGTTCACCGAAGAAGACGCCGACGCATTCCCGTTCGACCACCTGGATCCAACCAAGATCATTCCCGAATCGCTGGTGCCGTTGCAGGTGATCGGGCGCATGGTACTGGACCGCTGGCCCGACAACTTCTTCGCAGAGACCGAGCAGGTGGCGTTCTGCCCGGCCAACGTGCCGCCCGGCATCGACTTCAGCAACGACCCGCTGCTGCAGGGCCGCCTGTTCTCCTACCTGGACACCCAGCTGCTGCGCCTGGGCGGCCCGAACTTCCACCAGATCCCGGTGAATGCACCGAGGTGTCCGTTTGCCAATCATCAGCGCGACGGCCACATGCAGATGCAGGTGCCCAAGGGCCGCGTCGCCTACGATCCCAGCTCGCTGCAGGACGACACCCCGCGCGAGACGCCTGCCGGATTCCGCAGCCATGCCAGCGCCGACGATGGCCGCAAGGGCCGCACCCGCGCGGAGAGTTTCGCCGACCACTACAGCCAGGCCCGGATGTTCTTCCGCAGCCTGGAAAAGCCGGAGCAGGCGCACCTGGCATCGGCGCTGGTGTTCGAGTTGTCCAAGGTGGAAACGCTGAAGGTGCGGGTGCGCACCGTCAGCCACCTGCGCAACATCGATGACGCGCTGGCGCAGCGCGTGGCCGATGGCCTGGCCCTGCCTGCGCTGCCCGACCCGGCCCCAACCGCCACGCCGGTGCGGGACATGCCGCCCGCTCCCGAGGTGCGCGTGATCGGGCGTAACAAGCCCACCCTGCAGGGTCGCTGCATCGGCATCCTGTTCGACGAAGGCTCCGACGCGCGCGTGATTGCCAGCCTGAGCAAGGCCGCCCGGAAGGCAGGTGCAGACGTGAAGCTGGTCGCGCCAAAAGTGGGAGGCGCCACGCTGAGCGATGGCGCATTGCAGGCGGCAGATGGGCAGCTGGCGGGCACCCCGTCAGCCGTGTTCGATGCAGTAGCCGTGGTGCTCAGCCTTGAAGCCGCGAAGGCCTTGTCGAAAGAGAGTGCAGCCGTCGAATTCGTCAGCCAGGCGTGGGCACACCTGAAGGCCATCGCCAGCGACGCGGGCGGCCAGGTGCTGTTGAAGGCGGCGCGCGTCGGCAACGACCCCGGCATCGTCGAAGCAGAAGACGCCAAGGCATTCCTGGCGGCGGCCGCCACCCGCCAGTGGGCGCGCGAGCCCAAGCTGCGCCTGCTGGCCTGACCACAACGACAGGAGAATCGTCATGCCCCGTGGTGACAAATCCGCATACACCGAAAAGCAGAAGCGCCAGGCCGAGCACATCGAGGAAAGCGAACGTGATCGCGGCGCGAGTGAAGGCACCGCCGAACGCATTGCCTGGGCCACCGTGAACAAGCAGGACGGCGGCGGCAAGCGCGCCGGCAGTGCCCGCAAGGGCGCGAAGAAGGCGACCAGCAAGAAGGCGGCCAAGAAGGCGCCTGCCAGAAAGTCGGCCACAAAGAAGGCCGCAACCAAGAGGACGGCGGCGAAGAAGGCACCTGCGAAGAAGGCGGTGGCGAAGAAGGCACCGGCTCGCAAGACCGCGACAAAGAAGGCCGCAAAGAAGACGGCGAAGAAGGCAGCGGTAAAGAAGGCGGGTACGGCCGCCGCGCGGAGCGCCGCCGCGAAGAAGGCAGCCAAGACGCGGGCCGCGAAGAAGACCGTGCGCAAGGCGGCGGCGAAGAAAGCCGCGCGCACGCGTGCACGCGGCTGAGTCTTCGATCAGGAGGGGAGCGCCCTCATCCATGCGGCAACTTCGGCTGCGGCTGCCTCGGCACGGGCCTGCAGCAGTAGATGCGGCCCTTCCAGCGATACGTGCCGGGCATCGGGCAACAAGACCTGCAGCTCGGCCACGCTGGGCGGCCACAACAGGTGGTCCTGTCGTGCATGCAGGCATAACGTCGGCAGCGTGAGCTTCGGCAACTGCGCGCGGACATCGATCTGCAGTGTCGCCGCAGCGCGCTGCCGCAGGATCGCGGTCGGTACCGCAGCGATCGCATGTCGCAGCTCGCGAAGGTTCATGCGTGTCCGCCAATGCCCCAGCAGAAGCCGGGCCAGCAACGCCAGCGGCGGCAGTGGCCATGCAGGGGCAAGCAAGCGTGCGCTCGCCGCTGGCAGCGGCACCGGTCGCCGCGCGAAGGTCGTACTCAGTATCAATCCGCGCAACCCCGGCGGTGAAGCCACCGCCAGTTCGATAGCCAGCGGCCCGGCAAACGATTCAGCCAGCAGCACAAAGGGAGAGATGGGAAGCTGCGCGCGCAGGATCGACGCCAATGTGACGTAGTCCTGTGGCCCGTGCATGGGCAGCGGCAGCACCTGCACGGTAACCCCGTGGTCCTGCATCGCTTCCACGAAGCATGTCGACAGCAGGCCGCTGCCATCCAGCCCGGGCAGCATCACGATCGGGAGCATCACGGCGTTCATCACATTGCTCACTTCTCAGGTCCCTTCGCACGACTCGCTGCCGCGCAGCTTCGCTTATCGGCTCGACCCAGGGAAGTGCACGCCGCTGGTCGCGGCGCTACCCTGATGGCCCCGGACAGACGAGGAAGGCGGCATGCGCAAGCCACGCTGGTTCAGCTGGACCGGCATTGCCCTATGCGCGCTCTATCTCGCGCTTACCACCTGGCTGGTGCTCGATGCCCGGTCCAACAGCGACCCCAAGAGCGCCTACATCCTCATGCAACTGCCGGTGATGCTGCAGACCGCAGCACTCAACGTCATCGGCGTGGGACGCTGGCTTTCCGGAATGACCTGGATCACCGTCTACCTTCTGGTGATTCCTCCCACGCTTGGCGTGCTGTACGTGCTTGGGGCCATGCTCGGCAGCGTCCTGGAGCAATGAGGGCGATCCTCCCTGCTGCCTGAGCGGGCGATGCAAATACGGCCGCCCAAGGCGGCCGTATTCCTGTCACGGGGTCAGCAGCCTGCTCAGGCTGCACGGCGCGGCACGGCCGAAGCCACTGCGCCTTCCACCTTGAATACCGCCACCGACGTGGTCAACGCATGTGCCTGCTCCTCCAACGCGCGGCTCGCCGCGGTGGCTTCTTCCACCAGGGCCGCGTTCTGCTGGGTCACCTGGTCCATCTGCACCACCACCTGGTTGACCTGCTCGATGCCGGCGGCCTGTTCCTTGCTGGCCGCTGCGATGTCGCTCATCAGCTGGGTGGTGCGCGAACTGGCCTGGGCCACGCGTGCGATCGCTGCTTCCGATTCAACGGTCACCGCCAGGCCACTCTTCACCTTGGCAGCAGCGTCTTCGATCAGCTCCTTGATTTCCTTGGCCGCGACGCCGGCGCGCTGCGCGAGCGTGCGTACTTCGCTGGCGACCACGGCAAAACCACGGCCCTGCTCGCCCGCGCGCGCGGCTTCCACCGCAGCGTTCAGCGCGAGGATGTTGGTCTGGAACGCGATGCCGTCGATAACGGTGGAGATTTCCGAGATGCGTGCCGAGGACTGATCGATCTCACCCATCACCGAGGCCATCTGCGCCATCGCCTGCTCGGTCTCGCGTACGGCGGCACCGGCGGCATGCGCTTCGCTGTCGGCCTGACGCGCCAGCTCGGCGTTCTGGCGCACGGTGGAGGTCAGCTCCTCCATCGACGCGGCAGCTTCCTCCAGGTTGGCCGCCTGCTGCTCCGTGCGGCGCGACAGGTCGTTGTTGCCGGCGGCCAGTTCCTGGGCCGCGTTGTTGATGCTGTCGGCAGCCACCTGGATGCCCCGCACAATGCCCGTCAGCTGCGCGGTGGTGGTATTGGCGTCGTCGCGCATGCGCGCGAACACGCCGTCGTACTCACCGTCCATGCGTGCGGTCAGGTCACCGTGCGAGATCGCGCGCAGCACGTCGGAAACATCGGCAATGCTGGCCTGCGAACTGGCCATCATGCCGTTGAGGTGTTCGACCATCGCCTTGAACTGGTACTGGAACGCAGCAGCATCGCCACGCATGCTGAAGTCGCCGGCGCGAGCCGCACGGGCCAGTTCATCGATCTGCGCGTTGATCGCCATCAGGCTCTGCTTTACCGCGGCCAGAGTGCGGGTCAGCGTGCCCTTCTCGCCCGGGTAGTCCGGCAGGTCACGGCTGAGGTCGCCGATCGCGTAACGCTGCATCACTTCGGCCATCAGCAGCTCCACCTGCACGTGCGATTCGACCAGGCTGTTGGTGGCCTGCACCATGCGGCCGAAATCACCGGGGAAGGCACTGTCGTCCATGCGATAGCGGATCGCACCCGCTTCGTGCTGCTCAGCCATCTGCAGCTGCGCGCCGATCGCCGCCTGCACGCTCTGCCGCACACTGGCCATGGCCTCGCCCAGCTGGGTCAGTTCATCCCGGCCACCGAGGCGGAACTCCTGGTCCAGCTGGCCCTTGGACAGCCGCTCGGCCAGGTTCACCGCGCGCGCCAGCGGGCCGGTCAGGCTGCGGCCGATCATCACCGAGGCGCCGATGCCGGCAAGCAGCGCGACGCCGCCCAGCACCAGCAGCTGCAGCAGGCTGCGTTCGCCCAGGCGGATCGCTTCGGCGGCAGCTTCACGGCTTTCCTTCTCCTCGAAGTCCACGCCATCGGACAGCGCCTTGTTCCAGCCGTTGGCCGCTTCCTGCACCGGGCCCAGCGTCAGCGCCACGGCGCCAGGGTAATCACCCTGCTCCATCAGTTCGCTGGTCTGCTTGTTGAGCGGGCGCGCAACGGCACGCTTGGCCGCGATGGTTTCCGCGATGGTCTTGCCTTGGGCATCGCTGGGCAGCGCCTGGTAGGCGGTCCAGCTGGCCTCATAGCGCTTGACCAGGTCGGCGATGCGCTTCTCGTCGCTGCCGCGGTCTTCGCCCTGACGGATCAGCATTTCGCGGCGCACGACCATCATCTGGTTGTTGGCATCGAGCATCTGCGACAGCAGGCGCACCTTGGCCACGCTGACGTCGACCACCTGCTGCATCGCGCGCTTCTGCACGACACTGGCAGTGGCGCCGGTGGCCACCACGGCGGCGACCAGCAGCAGCAACAGGCCAAAGCCCAGCCCAAGACGCCAGGCAACCCTGACGTTCCTCAAGTAGTTCATCGGTACATCCAAAACGGGGGGATGCGCCCTTATCGGCGGCACGGCAGGCAATCTTGATCGCCCTCCATCGGTGGCTTCGGCCACGGTTCACCTTGGTGAGTCCCCGTCCCAGCGGCACCTGCCGCTGGCAATCGGCCGCAATGACATGCCTGCTCATGCGGGCATCAGATCCCTTTCACGGCGGCTCGGCGCTGTCTGCGGGCAAGGTGGCGGCGTACCTGCTGGAGATCCCAATGCCCTCATCTGTGTCCCGATCCACCCTGCTCGCACTCTCGCTGCTGGCGTCGCCGGCCTTCGCGCAGGTGCCGCCGCCCAACCTGCCCGCCCCCATTGCCGAGAAGGCCGACCCGGACACCGCAGTGCGCTCCGCACTGCATGCCCAAGTGCTGCTGGATCGCGCGAATTTCTCGCCTGGCCAGATCGATGGCGAAGTGGGCAGCAACCAGCGACGCGCGGTGGCGGGCTTCCAGGCCGCGCATGGGCTGACCGTGACGGGTGAGCTGGACGACGCCACTTGGAAGGCTCTGCAGGCTGATACGGTGGGGCCGCTGGCCAGCTACACGCTGACTGCCGAGGATGTCGCCGGCCCGTTCCAGCCCATACCGAAAGGACCTGCCGCACAGGCCAAACTGAAATCGCTGGGTTTCAGCAGTGTGGAAGAAGCCCTGGGCGAGCGCTTCCACGCCTCGCCGGAGTTGCTGAAGGTGCTCAATCCCGGCGTGGATCTGACCAAGGCTGGCAGCCGCATCCAAGTGCCCAACATCGCACCAGCGGCATTGCCGAAGGCGGCGAAGATCGTGGTCGACAAATCCGACTCCACCCTGCAGTTGCTGGATGCGCAGGGCAAGCTGATCGCGCAGGTGCCGGTGTCGTCGGGCAGCCAGCACGACCCGTTGCCGATCGGCGAATGGAAGATCCTGGGCGTGTATCGCGACCCGCCGTTCCACTACAACCCGAAGTTGTTCTGGGATGCGCGCAAGGGCGAAAAGAAGGCGACGCTGCCACCGGGCCCGAACAATCCGGTCGGCCGGGTCTGGATCGACCTGTCCAAGCCGCACTACGGCCTGCATGGCACACCCGAACCCAGCCACGTGGGCAAGACCGAATCGCATGGCTGCGTACGCATGACCAACTGGGATGCGGTGCGTGTGGCCGACGCAGTGGATACTTCGGTGCCCGTGGTGATGCAGGAGTAAGCCCATGCGTCTTTCGCAGCTGATCGTATTGGGCGTACTGCTGGGACTGGGGGCAGGTTGGTGGCTGCGTCGCGATGGGAGTGAGCCGGTAGCCGCCTCGCTGCCGGCAGCGCCATCGGCGGTGTCCGCCGCGCCGGTGGTCGAACCAGCGCCACGCGCAACGGCCCCATCCGCCACCACCGCGCCGCCGGCCGCGCAGGCTGCGGATGCACCGTCCGGCCTGCTGCTGCCGGTGCAGGGCATCCTGGCCTCGCAGCTGCGCGATACCTTCACCGATGCACGCAGCGAAGGCCGCGTACACGATGCCATCGACATCATGGCCGATGCAGGTACTCCCGTACTCGCGGTGGCTGATGGCACGGTGGAAAAACTGTTCGACAGCGAACGCGGCGGGCTGACGATCTACCAGTTCGAGCCCAGCGGACGCTGGTGCTACTACTACGCGCACCTGCAGCGCTATGCCGATGGCCTGGCCGAGAAACAGGCGATCAAGCGCGGGGATGTGATCGGCTACGTCGGCAGCACCGGCAATGCCAGCGCCGAGGCCCCGCACCTGCACTTCGAAGTGCATGTGTTGGGGCCGGAGAAGCAGTGGTGGAAGGGAGAGTCGATCAATCCCTATCCCTTGCTGAAGTCGGCGGCACCGATGCCCGGCGCTGCTGGCGCCGCAACGCCACAGTGAAGACAGTCAACGCAGCCCCCGGAATCAGCAGGAACAGCGCCGCCATCTTCCAGAAAAAGAACGGCCACAGCCAGAGGTAGTCCAGGTCGGTCAGCTTCAGCAGACCCAGCGGCGGCTGCAGCTCGATGTCTGCAGTGCGTCCCGCCAGCGCCGGATCCACCTCCAGCACGGTTACCCGCAGCCATGAGCGGCCGCGTGGCAATGCGTCGCCGCGACCGTAACCAAAGTAGGAGACCATGAGGCCGCTGGACTCAACCGATACCAGCGCGCGGTCGATGCCCTGCCCGGCCACTCCCGAACGCTCCCCTGCGCGGAAGTCTCCATGTTCGGTGGGAGTCTCGATGCGCAGCAGCACTTCAGGGTCAGCCTCTGTACCGTCCGCGGCATAACGCAGGTGCAGCCGCAGTTGATCATCGATGAGGCGGTAGACCGTCACCTCGGCCGTCGCACCCGGGCTCAGCAGCAGCGGCAGGGTCTGGGTACGCGAGGCCAGGCAGTTGGCGATGGCGCCAAGCGCCAGAACCAAGCCGGCCATGCACCACAGGCTCCACGACACCCACAGGGTGACCCGCACTACCGTCCCGCCTTTCACGCTGACATCCTGGTCATCGCGTCGCTTCCCCGCTGGCCTGGCCACACAGTAACGAAAAAGCCCCGCGTGCGCGGGGCTTTTCCTGTCACCAACGCCGGGCATGGCCCGGCGCCACCTCAGGCGAACGGATCCTGCAGGACCATGGTGTGGTCGCGGTCCGGGCCGGTGGAGACGATGCTGATCGGGCAGCCGGCCAGCTCTTCCAGCGAACGCAGGTAGGCGCGTGCGGCCGGCGGCAGGTCGTCCCACTGGGTGATGCCGTGGGTGTTCTCGCTCCAGCCCGGGAACTCCAGGTACACCGGGGTGCATTCTTCCCAGCCCTGCGCGTCCAGCGGCGCGTACTCGGTGCGCTTGCCGTTGTATTCGTAGGCGATGCAGACCTTCAGCTTTTCCATGCCATCGAGCACGTCCAGCTTGGTGATGCACAGGCCGCTGATGCCGTTGATGGCCACGGCGCGCTTCAGCGCGACGATGTCCATCCAGCCACAACGACGCGGACGGCCGGTCGACGCACCGTACTCGGCGCCGCGGTCACGAATGCCCTGGCCGACTTCGTCGTCCAGCTCGGTCGGGAACGGGCCACCGCCTACGCGGGTGGCGTAGGCCTTGGCGATGCCCAGCACGTAGTCGATCGAATCAGCGCCGACGCCGGAACCGGCCAGCGCACCACCGACGGTGGTGTTGGAGCTGGTGACGTACGGGTAGGTGCCGTGGTCGATGTCCAGCAGCGCACCCTGCGCACCTTCGAACAGCACGCGCTTACCCTGCTTGCGCAGGTCGTGCAGGATGCCGGCCACGTCGGACTTCATCGGCTGCACGTATTCGCCGAAGGCCAGCGCTTCGTCGAAGGTCTTCTGGAAGTCGACCGCATCGGTGTTCAGGTACTTGGTCAGCACGAAGTTGTGGTAATCCAGCGCGGTGCGCAGCAGTTCTTCCAGCTGCTTCGGGTAATGCAGGTCGGCGATGCGGATGCCGCGACGCGCCACCTTGTCTTCGTAGGCCGGGCCGATGCCACGGCCGGTGGTGCCGATCGCCTTGCCGCCGGCTGCGCGCTCGCGCGCCTGGTCCAGGGCGATGTGGTACGGCATGATCAGCGGCGCGGCCGGGGAGATCTTCAGGCGCGAACGCACTTCCACGCCGGAGGCTTCCAGCTCGGCGATTTCCTTCTGCAGCGCGGCCGGCGAGATCACCACGCCGTTGCCGATCAGGCACAGCGCGTCGTCACGCAGGATGCCCGATGGGATCAGGTGCAGGACGGTCTTCTTACCGTTGATGACCAGGGTGTGGCCGGCATTGTGGCCGCCCTGGAAGCGCACGACGGCGCCGATTTCCTCAGTGAGCAGATCGACGATCTTGCCCTTGCCTTCATCGCCCCACTGGGCACCCAACACTACGACAGACTGACCCATGACGGGCTCCTCGGTTTGTTGCGGCCATCGGGGCCGCGGACGGGTAAACCGTGGCGGGGCTGGCCAGCACCTGGAGGGCGGCTCCAAACGGGGAGCGGCCGGCGATGGAGGGCCCAGACACGGAAAAAGCCGAACGGGGAGGCCCGTCCGGCTTTTGTGCATTATCCGGGTTTCCGGGGTCCGCTGCCACCTTTCCGACGGACGGCTTCACCGGCCGGTCAGCCGCCCCGCCCGGTCGTGCCGGCCGCTGGCCGGCAATGCCAACCAAGGTTGGCATCTACCAGAGCCTGGCCACGCAGGTGCAGGTCGGTCAGCCGCCCCACCCGGTCGTGCCGGCCGCTGGCCGGCAATGCCAACCAAGGTTGGCATCTACCAGGGCCTGGCCACGCAGGTGCAGGTCGGTCAGCCGCCCCGCCCGGTCGTGCCGGCCGCTGGCCGGCAATGCCAACCAAGGTTGGCATCTACCAGGGCCTGGCCACGCAAGTGCAGGCCGGTCAGCTGCCCCGCCCGGTCGTGCCGGCCGCTGGCCGGCAATGCCAACCAAGGTTGGCAGCTACCAGGGCCAAGCCACGCTGGTGCCGGTCAGTCAGCCGCCCCGCCCGGTCGTGCCGGCCGCTGGCCGGCAATGCCAACCAAGGTTGGCAGCTACCAGAGCCTGGCCACGCAGGTGCAGGCCGGTCAGCCGCCCCGCCCGGTCGTGCCGGCCGCTGGCCGGCAATGCCAACCAAGGTTGGCATCTACCAGAGCCAGGCCACGCAGGTGCAGGTCGGTCAGCCGTCCCACCCGGTCGTGCCGGCCGCTGGCCGACAATGCCAACCAAGGTTGGCAGCTACCAAGGCCAGGCCACGCACGTAGTCGCAGGCGGCCGCGCCGGGGCGTCTAGTGCCGCACCCACCACAACAGGCTCAGGCCGGCCAGCAGCACCAGTCCGCCGAAGCTGCGCAGGGCCGGGCTGGGCAGGTCCAGCAGGCGTTCGGCCATGCGCTTCCAGGCGAACGGCGCGACGAACAGGAACAGGCCTTCCAGCACCGCGACCAGGCAGACGGCGGCGAACAGATCTTTCATCGGAACTCCGGAAAAAGCACGGGGCCCGGCAGTTGGCCGGGCCCCGTGGGGTAATGCCCTGCGACCTCAGCGGTCGTTCTTCAGGTACTGCAGGAACGGGTCGTTCTTGTCGAGCACGATCACGCCGTTGCCGTCGGTCATGGAGCCGCGGTACGCCTCCAGGCTACGGTAGAACGCGTAGAACGATGGGTCAGCCGAACCGGCCTTGCCGTAGATGCGGGTGGCTTCCGCATCACCTTCACCGCGCAGGCGCTGTGCATCGCGCTCGGCCTCGGCGATCAGCACGGTGCTGTCACGGTCGGCCTGGGCGCGGATGGTCAGCGACTGTTCCTCGCCTTCCGCGCGCAGCTTGGCGGCTTCCTGCTTGCGCTGGGCGCGCATGCGCTCGTACACGTCGTTGATCACCTGGCTGTCGGTGGGCAGGTCCACCTGCTTGATGCGCAGGTCGATCATCTGCATGCCAAGGCCGGCCACGGCCTCGTTGATTCCCTTCAACTGCTCGGCGATCAGCTCACTGCGGTCGCCGGACACCAGCTGCTGCAGGGTGCGCGAGTTGATCTGGTTGCGCAGCGAATCGGTGATGATCGGCGCCAGGCGGGCGTTGGCCACGCGCGGGTCGCCGCCGGTGGCACGGAAGTAGTCACCCACGTTGGAGATGTAGCCGATGGCGAAGAAGTCGACGCTGACGTCCTTCTGCTCGGCGGTGAAGTAGCGCGCCGGCGCGGTGTCGAGCACCTGGAAGCGGCGGTCGAAGACCTTCACCGTTTCCACCACCGGCACCTTGAAGTGCAGGCCTGGCTTGATGTCCGACCGCACCACCTTGCCCAGGTTCAGCACCATGGCGGTCTGGTCCTCACGGACCACATACACCGAGCCGAGCAGGCCCAGCACCACCGCCACGATCACGGCGATCCAGATAGGACTCTTCATCGGCTGCCCTCCTCACGGCCGCTCGGTCGCCCGGTCGGGCGGCCCACCGGCCGGCCCGGATCACGGGAAGCTTCCACCGCTGCGCCCGGCAGCGACGGCATGACCACGTCCGGGTTTGCCACTGCGGCCGGGGCCGACGTGGTGGGACGGGTGTCGCCGGTCATCGGCACGTAGATCAGCTGGCGGCCATCGCCGCCGATCACCTTGCGGTTCTCGCTCAGCACCTGCTGCACGGTCTCCAGCCACAGGCGCTTGCGGGTCACTTCCGGCGCGTCCTTGTACTGGGCCTGCAACAGGCTGAAGCGCTGCGCATCACCCTCGGCCTTGGACACCACCGCCTGCTTGTAGCCTTCGGCGGTGGTACGGGCGCGCGAGGCCTGGCCTCGGGCTTCCGGCACGACCTTGGCGGCGTAGGCCTGGGCTTCGTTGATCAGGCGTTCCTTGACCTGCTGGGCACCATTGACCTCGTCGAAGGCCGGCTTCACTTCCTCCGGCGGACGGGCGTCCTGCAGGGTCAGGCCGGTCACGGTCAGGCCGGTCTTGAACGCCTTCAGCAGCGCCTGCAGGCGCTCCTCGGCGGCCACGGCCAGCGGGCCACGGTTGTTCAGCACGGCATTGAGGTCGGCGCGGCCGACTTCCTCGCGCACCGCGCTCTGCGCCGACTGCTCCAGCACCTGGTTGGCATCGACCGTGCCGAACAGGTACTGCTGCGGATCGTCGATGCGGTACTGGACGTTCAGCGAGACGTTGACGATGTTCTCGTCACGGGTCAGGACCGGCACCTGGATCGAGAAGGTCTTGATCTCGGTGGCGTTGACCTTGGTGACCGACTCGATCGGCCACGGCAGCTTGAAGTTCGGGCCGGGCTGCAGGATGCGCGAGAACTGGCCGAAGCGCAGGACCACGCCACGCTGCTGCTCACCGATCAGCTGGAAGCTGGAGAACAGCACCAGCAGCACCACGGCCGCCACCACCCAACGCACGATGCCGCCGTCGAACAGGTCCTTCAGCGGCCCGGGCAGTCCGCCCCAGCCACCACCATTGCCACCGCCGCGCGACCCGAACGGCCCGCGTCGATTGTCCTCGGGGCCTTGTCCGCCCTTGTTGCCGCCGGGTGTATTCCAGGCCATGCACGCTCCATCAAGATGTGGGCTGCGGCGCGGGCCCTTCCCGCGGCGCCAGCCGTGAAACCATTACCGATCATACAAGATGGGGCGGATCGGCAGGATCGAAAGGGCGACGACGGGGTAAGGTGGCGTTTTCCTCGAAGTCAGGCAACGCCGATGGCCCCCACCACCCCGTTCACCGCCTTCCGCATCGAAAACGACGACGCCGGCTATCGCAGCGGCCTGACCCGGCTCGGTGTCGACGACCTCAACCCCGGGCAGGTGCTGATCCGCGCCCACTGGTCCTCGGTCAACTACAAGGATGCCCTGGCCGGCACCGGCAAGGGGAAGATCCTGCGCCGCTTCCCGCTGGTCGGCGGCATCGACGTGGCCGGCACCGTGGTCGCCAGCACCGACCCGGCCTGGCGTGAAGGCGACGCGGTGCTGGCCACCGGCTGCGGCCTCAGCGAGACCCGTGACGGCGGCTACAGCCAGTATGTGCGGCTGGAGTCGCGTGCGGTGATTGCACAGCCGGCCGGGCTGAGCCCGCGCGAGGCGATGGTGCTGGGCACCGCCGGCTTCACGGCGGCGCTGGCGCTGCTGCGCATGCAGGACAACCGCCAGACCCCGGAGCTCGGCCCGCTGGCGGTCACCGGCGCCAGCGGCGGCGTCGGTGCGCTGGCGCTGTCGATCTTCAGCCGTGCCGGCTACACCGTGCACGCGGTCAGTGGCAAGCCGGACCAGACCGGCTTCCTGCGCGACATCGGTGCCAGCGAGGTGCTGCCGCGCGAGGCGCTGGCCGACACCGGCCCGCTGCAGTCGGCGCGCTTCGGCGGGGGCCTGGACAATGCCGGCGGCGCCATGCTCGCCAGCCTGCTGGCGCAGACCGTGCCCTACGGCAGCGTGGTCAGCGCCGGCCTGGCGGCCAGCCCGACGCTGGACATGACGGTGATGCCCTTCATCCTGCGCGGTGTGTCGCTGCTCGGCGTGTCTTCGGCCAATGCGCCGCGCCGGCTGCGCGAAGAGGTGTGGTCGCGCCTGGGCGGTGAGTGGAAGCCGCAGCACCTGGACCGCATCTGCACCGCCGAGGTCGGCCTTGATGGCCTCCGGGCAGTGTTCGAGCGGATGCTGGCGGGTGGATCGCTGGGCCGCACGGTGGTGCGGATCGACTGAACGTCGCAGGCAGGCGACGGACGGCAGGTGCCCCCCTCCCGCCGGTAATGAGCCCGCACTACACTGCGGACATTACATGGGGAACAACATGGCACGCATTCTGATCGTCGACGACTCACCGTCGCAGCTGTTGGGGATACAGCGCATCGTCGAGAAGCTCGGGCACCAGATCCTGACCGCCACCGATGGCGCCGCCGGGGTCGAAACCGCCAGGGCCGAGCTGCCCGACCTGGTCCTGATGGACGTGGTGATGCCCAATCTCAACGGCTTCCAGGCCACCCGTACCCTCGCCCGCGACGAGGCGACCCGGCATATCCCGGTGATCCTGGTGACCACCAAGGACCAGGACACCGATCGCATGTGGGGCATGCGCCAGGGCGCCAAGGCCTACATCACCAAGCCGTTCTCGGAAGACGAGCTGTCCGAGGTGCTGGAGCGGGTGTTCGCCGGCCAGGGCTGAGACGCGCGTGGTCGTGCCGGCCGCTGGCCGGCAACCACGCGTCACCGTCCCAGGTCATGAAATTGCCGGCCAGCGGCCGGCACGACCGCAAGGCGTGCTCAGATCGACTCGCCGAAGGCCTTGGCCAGATTGCGGTAGGCCTTCTTCTGCGCCTCGTCGGTCGCGGCCGGGGCCACGATCTCGATTTCAACGATCTGGTCGCCGTCCGGGCTGCCCGGCAGGCCGCGGCCACGCAGGCGCAGTTTGCGGCCGGCATCGGAGTCGGCGGGGATCTTCAGCTCCACCGCACCGCCCAGGGTCGGCACGCTGATGCTGGTACCCAACGCGGCCTGCCAGGGCGTGACCGGCAACGTATAGAGGATGTTGCGGCCGTCGACCTCGAACTGCGGATGCGCGGCGTACTCCACTTCCAGCAGCAGGTTGCCGCCATGGTTGCCCTGCCCTGCCAGGCGGATCACCTGGCCCGGACGGATGCCCTTGGGCACGCGCACGTCCAGCTGCTTGCCGTTGACGGTGATGCGCAGGCTGTCGCCGCTGTAGGCCGCTTCCAGCGGGACCGACAGCTTGGCGCGGGTGTCGCGGTTGGGTGCGTGGCCCTGGCTGCTGAAGCCCGGGCCCGGACCGGCACCGCCACGCTGGCGCGCGAACAGGCTTTCGAAGAAGTCGCTGAAGCCGCCGTTGGGGCCACCACCGCCGAATACTTCCTCGAAATTGAAACCGCCGGCGCCGCCGTAGTTCGGCGGCACGTTGAACTCCTCGCCCGGGCGATAGCCCTGCGCGCGCAGCTGGTCGTAGGCTGCGCGCTTTTCCGGATCGCGCAGCGCCTCGTAGGCCTCGTTGACCGCCTTGAGCTTGTCTTCGGCCCCGGCCTCCTTGCTGACGTCCGGGTGGTACTTGCGTGCCAACCGGCGGTAGGCGGTCTTGATCTCCGCCTCGCCCGCGCTCGGTTCCACCCCCAGGGTGGCGTAGTAATCCTTGAATTCCATCCAGCTACCTCGATCTGCTTCGGCCGCGCCGGTGGCGCCGCCCCGGGTTCATTCTACGCGCCGGCGATGCTACGCCGCCCCTCGTGCGGCCCCGGTGAGGCCGACTGATCCTGCGCAATGCCGCTGCCATCCCGATGCCCCAGGCTGTGGCTGGAAGCCCCCGCCGCAACGCCTGAAGATGGGGCCTGCACACGGGTTTTCCAATGTCTTGACGCCCCTGTCCCATCCGGCCCACTAGCCTGCCCCAGCAAGGAGTTCCCCATGACCATCCATGTCGGCGACCGCATTCCGGAAGTGACCCTCAAGCGCATCCGCGAGGGCATCGAAACGCTTGATACGCATTCGCTGTTCGACGCCCGCAAGGTCGTGCTGTTTGCGGTGCCCGGCGCGTTCACCCCCACCTGCTCGGCCCGCCACCTGCCCGGCTACGTCGAAAAATTCGAGGCCTTCCGCCAGCGCGGCATCGATGTCTACTGCGTGGCGGTCAACGACCCGTTCGTGATGAAAGCCTGGGCCGCCGACCAGAAGGTGCCCGACGGCCTGCTGATGCTGTCCGACGGCAATGCCGAGCTGACCCGCGCGCTCGGCCTGGAGCTGGATGCCAGCGCCTCGGGCATGGGCATGCGCTCGCGCCGCTTCGCGCTGTACGTGGTCGATGGCGTGGTGCGTGCGGCCTGGATCGAGCAGCCGGGCCAGTTCGAGGTGTCGTCCGCCGAGTACGTGCTGGAGCACCTGCCTACCTGATTCCCCACCGCAGAAGGAAACGGCCAGCAATGTCCAGCAAGCCAGCCAAAGCCAGCAAGCCCGCCGCCGGGATTCCCGGCATCAGTGACCGTCAGACCCTGCGCGAGCGTGCCCGGCACAACATCGAAGACGGCGCGATCACCGACAGCTACAGCGCCGACCGCAAGGTGGTGATCAAGCTGCTCAACGATGCCCTCGCCACCGAGTACGTGTGCGTGCTGCGCTACTACCGGCACTATTTCATGGCCAAGGGCATGCTGGCCGACGCGGTCAAGGCCGAGTTCCTCGAGCATGCACAGCAGGAACAGGCGCACGCCGGCAAGCTGGCCGAGCGCATCGTCCAGCTTGGCGGCGAGCCGGACCTGAACCCGGATACGCTGACCACGCGCTCGCATGCCGAATACAAGGAAGGCAGCGACCTGCGCGACATGGTGCGCGAGAACCTGGTGGCTGAACGGATCGCCATCGACAGCTACCGCGAGATGATCAACTTCATCGGCGACCGCGATACCACCACCAAGCGCATCCTTGAAGAGATCCTGGCGCAGGAGGAAGAACACGCCGACGAGTTCGCCGACCTGCTGGACGGGTGGATCGGGGAATAGCGGCCCCGCAAACGCCTTGGTAGATGCCCACCTTGGTGGGCGCATTTATCGCGTGCCAACCAAGGTTGGCACCTACCAGAGCACGGATGCGTCGGGTCGACGGGCCATTCCCAGCACCTATCGCAGGACGTTGAACCGCACCTGCGTCCACGCGCCGTCGGCTGCCAGCGCGGTCAGGGTGTGTGCGCCCGGATCGGCGAACTCGCGCTGCATCAGCTGCGCGCCGTGGGTCTGTGCAATCCAGCGTCCATCCAGCAGCCAGTCCACCGCCTGCTCGCTGCCCAGCGCGCGCAGCTGCAGGCGCACGCCGTGCTCGGAATTCGGCGCGCGCGCCAGCGTGGCGCCGTCATTGAGCCCGTCCACGTGCAGCGCGACGCTGGCCTCACGCCCGTCGTCGCGGCAGTCCGGCGACAGCGCCGGCAGCTGCGAAGCCTCGCGCGTGGCCTTCGGCAGCCACGGCGACAACAACGCCGGCCAACGCGCGATCTCCCGCGCGACTTCCTGATGCGGCAAACGGCAATCAGCGGATACACGCAGACCGGTCCGCGCGTCGGCCAGGTAACGCTGCCGCCCCGGCTGCCAGCGCCGCGCCTCGCGCTCGGGGAAGGTCGGCGGTGCCGCACCGTCCAGCAGATAGGCCGACATCCGCCGCTGGCACAGCGCCGCTGGCAGGCCCTCGGCACGTTCGCCGGTGGGCCAGCAGACGTCCTCCTGGCTGACACTGGCCGGCATCGGTGCAGCAGCTGAATCACCGCGCTGGCGCGGCAGGCTGTCCACCACCTCGAACATCAGCGGCAGCGCGGTCACCGCGCCGTACTGGCCCGGCAACGGGGTACCGTCCGGCCGACCCACCCACACGCCCACGGTGTAGTGGCGGGTGCTGCCGATCGCCCACGCATCGCGGTACCCGTAACTGGTGCCGGTCTTCCACGCCACGCGCGGGCGGCCACCGACATCGAACGTCCCGACGCTATACCCCGGCCGCGGATTCGATTCCAGCATCTCGCGCACGATCCAGCTGGCGCCCGGCGAGGCCAGGCGACGCTCGATCATCGGTTCGTCATCGGTGTAGCGCACGCGCCCGGCGATGCCGTTGCGGTTGAGCGCTGCGAACGCACCGACCAGATCTTCCAGCCGCGCACCGGTGCCGCCCAGGATCAGCGACAGATTGGGTGTACTGCCCGGCGGGAAGCGCAGCTGGATGCCGGAGTGCGACAGGCGTGCGGCGAAGCGCGCCGGACCGACCCGCTGCAGCAGGTCCACCGAGGGCACGTTGAGTGACAGCCGCAGCGCGCTGGAGGCACCAATCGGCCCATTGAAAGCCATGTCGAAGTTGCCGGGGCGGTAGCTGCCGAAACTCTGCGGCGCATCGACCAGCAGGCTTTCCGAATGGATCAGGCCATCGTCCAGCGCCATGGCATACAGGAACGGTTTGAGCGTGGAGCCCGGCGACCGCCAGGCCTGCACCATGTCCACGTGGCCCAGCCGCTGCCGGTCACCGAACGCCAGCGTGCCGACATAGGCACGCGCCTGCAGGGTCTGGTTGTCGACCACCAGCAGGGCGGCCGAGGTGCGTTCCGGCAGCGTCGAGAAATAGCTGGCCACGCGTTCTTCCAGCGTTCGCTGCAGGCCGATGTCGATGCTGCTCTGGATGCGTGCCTGGCCCGGATGCGCCGAGTGCAGGCGCTGCGCCAGCAGCGCGGCGTGCAGCGGCGGGCGCAGCGAGCGCGCCACCACGTTCTCGATGCGCGCGTCTTCCACTTCGTCCGCCGTCCACACGCCCAGCTCGTTCATGCGGGACAGCACCTTGTCGCGCGCCTTCTGCGCCGCTTCCGGATGACGGTCCGGGCGCAGCCGGCTCGGCGCCTGCGGCAGCACCGCCAGCAACGCGGCCTCGGCATGCGACAGCTGCGCCGCCGGCTTGCCCAGGTAGGCCCAGCTGGCCGCTTCCACCCCCTCGATGGTGCCGCCGTAGGGCGCGCGCTCCAGATACAGGGCCAGGATCTGCTGCTTGCTCAGGTGCACTTCCAGCTGCACCGCGCGCAGCATCTGCTTGAGCTTGCCCCACGGCGTGCGCGTATGCGGATCGAGGATGCGGGCGACCTGCATGGTCAGGGTCGAGCCACCGGAAACGATGCGGCCGCCACGCAGCAGCTGGCCGCTGGCACGCAGGATCGCCAGCGGGTTGATGCCCGGATGCCGCCAGAACCAGCGGTCTTCGTAGGTCAGCAACGCCTGCAGGTACAGCGGCGAAACGCTGTCGATCGAAGCCGGATAGCGCCACACGCCCTCGGCATCGGCGAACGCACGCAGTGGCGTGCCGTCGGCAGCCACCACCAGGGTGCTGGTATCACGCTGCTTCGGCAGCGGTGGCGGGAAGGCGAAATCCAGCACCAGCAGCAGCGCCAGCGTGGCGGCCGTGCCCCAGCGCAGCCATGGCCACAGCGGCCGCAACCGGCGGCGCAGCGCCGCCAGCCGGGTCGTCATCGTGTTGTTCATTGCAGGTTGCCAGCAGGACGGGCCGCGCCGTCGCGGCCCGTCCGCGCGGTCACGGCTGTACCACCGTGATCGTGGTCGGGTTGCTGCGGCCCACCCCACGCAGCTGCGGCCGGTACATGTCCTCCACCAGCGGCGGCGGCACCGAGTAGGTTCCCGGCGTCACCGCGCGTACCAGGTAGAACACGTTGGCCTTGCTGCCACGCGAGAGCTTCAGCGCGGCCACATAGCGGTCATCGCGGAACTCCTCGTGCTTGGTGTCGGCGGCCTCACCACGGTCGCTGATGGTGATGCCATCGACCACCACGTCGGCCCACTGCTTGGCGTCGCCCAGGTTGAAGTTCTCGATTTCCAGGCCCGCCGGCAGCAGGTCGGTCAGCAGCGCATCGGGCATCGTGGTGTCGGCAGTCACCGTGACGCGCACGATCAGCGCTTCGCCTTCCTTCAGCGGGCGCGGCGACCACGGCTTGCCATCGGTGCCGTAGTAGCTGCGCTCGACGCCCAGCACGCTGTTGTCCGGTGCCGGTGCGCTGCGCGGGATGCCGGCCACGTCGATGCTGGCGAACATCGGCGGCTGCCCCTGCGGGGTGAAGCGCACGCCGCTGGCCAGCTCACTGGCGCTGAAGTTGCGGCCGAGCAGCTTGCGCTCGCCGATGGCTTCGGTGTTGCCACCGATCACCAGCTCACCGGCCACCAGCGCCTTCTGGTTGGCGGCCAGCGCCTTGCCGAGACGTGCAATCGCCACCTGTTCCTGCGTGCTCAGCCACATCCAGCCGGCGTTGCGGCGCGCATCCAGGCCACGGCCGAGATCGACCGCACGCGCATCCCAGGCCGGCTTGACCAGCTTGTTCTCGTGGGTCAGCGCGATCATCAGCGCGTCATCACGGATCGCACTGCCGTAGTCGCCGAAGTACGACGGGCGCTCGCTGCTGGACTTGGCGAAGGCCGCCGCCAGCGCGGCCTGGCCACGCTTGGCATCACCCTGCAACGACAGCGCCACGCCCAGGTGGACCAGCGACAGGCCGCCGACCGCCTTGCTGCGCTCGTTGTCGTACAGCGTGCGCAGGGTACCCAGCGGCGCACGGTTGACCCGGGCCAGCACGTAACCCGAATACGCCTGGTTGGCGAACTTCAGCTTCTCGCGATCCTCCTGGCCATAGAACTGATTGCCGCCGGACAGCAGATCCTCGCTGAGCCGGTTGAGCGCCTTCTGCAGCACGTTGTCGGGCACGGCGAAGCCGGCGTCCTTGGCATCAAGCAGGAATTCGGTGATGTACGGGGTCAGCCACGGATTGACGTAGCCGTCGTCACCCCACATCGAGAAGTTGCCATTGGCCACCTGCATCGACGCCAGGCGACCGAACGCACCTTCCATGCGCTCTCTACGGGTCTTGGCATCCAGGCCGTCGGCACCGAGCATCGACGACGTCGCCTGGTCCAGGATCAGCGCGGCATAGCCCTTGCTGGTGGTCTGCTCGGCACAGCCATACGGGTAGTTCAGCGCGCCCTGCAGTGCACTGGCGAACGGGATCGGCGGCAGCGGGCTGACCAGCAGGCGGGCATTCACCGACTCTGCCATCAGGCCATCGGTCAGGCTGTTGTCGAGGCTGACCGCGGCCAGCGGATCGAGTGTGCGCACCTGCGAACGCAGCACCTGCGGCCACGCCGCACGCACCGGCAGGTCGTAGCGGCGATCAGCCTTGAAGCCGTTGCCGTCCACCCGCACCCGCACCTTGGCCACGCTGTGGCCCTCGCGAGCCGACAACGGGAAGCTCAGCGTGGTCTTGGCATCGGCATTCAACTGCACGCTGCGGCTGCCCTCACCCAGGTTCAGCGGGCCCTCGCTTTCCACCTTCACGTTGAACTGCCCCGGCTTGCCGGTGAAGTTCTGCACGTCCAGGGTCACGGTGCTGCGGTCGCCCGGGGCCAGCACGCGCGGCATGCTGGCTTCGGCCAGGATCGGGGCGCGCACGATGGTTTCCACGTCACGCTTGCCGTACTGGTCATCGCTGTAGACCAGCGCCGACACGCGCAGGGTGCCGTTGAAGTCCGGCACCTTCAGGCGGATGCGGGCATTGCCCTTGGCATCGAGCTGCACCGGGCCGGAGAACAGGTCCACGGTCTGCACGCGCGCGGTCGGGCGCTTGGCCTGCGGCAGTGCCTGCAGCGCCATGTCGCCGCCGAACTTCAGCTTGCCGCTGCCACCATCGAAGCTCTCGATCACCCGGCTGTAGATGTCATAGGCATCGATACCGAGGCGACGCTGGGCGAAGAAGTGCGCGCCGGCGTCGGGCACCGGGAAACGGGTGATGTTGAGGATGCCCACGTCCACCGCCGAGACGGTCACGTGCGCGGCCCTGCCGGCCAGCTGCGGTGCGCTGACCGTTACCGGCAGGTCCTGTTCCGGCCGCATCTGCTTGGGCGCGACCAGGCCGACGGCCACGGTTCGGCCCTTGCGGTCCATCGGCACATGCACCACGCCCACGGCGCGGGCCGGGGTGATCTTGCTCGGCGCACTGCCGCCGCGGAACACCAGCGCGGTGATGTAGACGTCGTGGCGTTCCCAGTCGGCGGTGACCGGGATCTTGAAGGTCGAGCCCGGCTTGGCCTCGATGTCCTGCACATACAGCATGCGGTCGGTCTCGACCATCAGGATGCCCTTGCCGGCGTGCGGCGGGGTCACCGTCACTTCCAGGGTGTCACCGGCCTTGTAGCCGGTCTTGTCCAGGCCCAGCTTGACCTTGTCCGGGCGTGCATCCAGGCCACGGTTGTCATCGCCCCAGCTCCAGCCCGCACGGAACGGGTAGCGGCTGGTCAGTCCGGTGGACGGATCGAACACGTCCACCCGGTACTCGCCCCACTCCACCGGGAAATCGAAGGCAACCGCACTGCTGCCGGCATCGACGGTGCGGGTTTCCTTGTTCTCGAAACGGCGGGTGAAATCGTAATCCCAGCGGTTGTCGTTGAAGGTCCAGTGGTAGTCGCGCAGTTCCCGCACCAGGGTGATCTTCAGGCCCTTGGCTGGCTGCGGTGTGCCGGCGGCATCCACGCGCATCAGTTCGAAGCGTGCGTTGCCGTTGGAATCAGCACCATCGTCGGGGTTGAACAGCGGCCGCACGCCGACCAGCGCGTTGGCCGGCCACATCACCCGTTTCAGGGTACGGGTGACCGTGCGGCCACCGGTTTCATACAGGCTGCCGGACAACACCACGGCGATCGGTGCCTTGGCCTTGGCCGCCTCTTCCGGCAACGCCACATCCTCACGCAGCTGGCCATTGGCCGGCAGCGTGGTATCGATCACGTCCTTGGCCTCGCGCGGCAGCTGCAGGGTCGGGTCACCGAAGAAATAGCCCGGCAGGCCCTCCACCGGCTTCTGCTCGGCAGCCACCGCCATGCGCGCAGTGAAGCGGTTGCCATCGGCCGGCGCGCCGTACAGATAGGCGCCGTTGGCCTGCAGGCGCAGGTCCTCGCCCGGCTTCAGCGTCTTCTGCGCGCTGTCCAGGTCCAGCTTCATGCGCTCGGGCAGGAACTCCTCGATGCGCAGGGTCATGCCCTGGATCGCTTCCTTGCTGGCCGGGTCGGTGCGGAACTCGACCTGCCAGCGCCCGGTCGGCGCCTCGGCGGGGATCACCTGCTCGAAGTTGATGTAGCCCTGGTCGCCCGGCTGCAGGCGGGTCTCGCGGAAGGTCTTGCCGTCGGGCTGCTTCAGGCGCAGGAACACCGGTTGTGCCTTGACCGGTTTGCCGTCGTTGTCGCGCAGCAGCGCGGACAGGCGCACGGTCTCGCCCGGGCGGTACAGGTCGCGGCCGGACCAGGCGTAGACGTCGAACCAGGCGTTGTCACGACCGGCCACGGCGAACTCACTCAGGTCCAGCGCCGGCTGGTTGAACGGCAGGAAGCTGGTGTCCTTGCCACTGCTGGCGACCAGCACGTGGGTGGCATCCAGGGTGTAGTTCAGCAGCGCATTGCCGTTGCCGTCGGTGCTGCCCTTCAGCACCACCTCACCCTTGGCGTCGAGCACGCGCAGGTCGATGCCCTTCAGCGGCGCACCGTCCTTGAGGCCGGCGGTGTGCACGAACAGCTTGTCCTTGTAGGCACGGGTATGCAGGCCGATGTCGCTGACCGAGAAGAACGCGGTATCGAACTCGCCCTCGTAGTCACCGGTGCGCTTGAGCAGGGCGAAGTACAGGCCCGGCTCCTGCAGTTCCTTGATGTCCTGGGTCGGCAGGTAGGTCAGCACCCGCTCGTTCTGTTTGCCACCCAGGATGAAGCGGTTGACGTAGACCGGCTCGGCCAGCTTGTTGATCGGGCTGCGCTCGTAGTCGCTGCTGAGCTCCCAGCTGCCACGGCGGCCGCCGCGCTGGTACTGGCTGAAGAAGGTCGGCAGGTCCTTCTCGCGCACGCGCAGGAACTCGACATCGACCTCCGGCACGTTCACCGAGACCACCGGCAGGCCGCGGCTGTCCTTGGCCGGCAGCACGCTGCCCTGCGAGGCGAAACCGACCACCGGCTTCAGCTCGCCGCTGAACACCTTCTGCTTCAGTTCCTTGCCCAGCCGGCTGCCGTCGGCGGCCAGCAGGTCCGGCGAGACCACCAGGCTGAACTCCTTGCCGGCCTCGACGAACGGGTAACGCAGGGTCAGGCCGTCATCGGACAGGGTCCAGCTGCTGTCCTCGGTGCCGACCTTCTCTTCGAAGCGAACGAGTTTGTCGAAATCCTGGGTGCCGACCAGCGGGCGCGAGAACTCCAGCGCCAGCGACA
The DNA here is from genome assembly GCF_000284595.1 of Stenotrophomonas maltophilia D457. Taxonomy (GTDB): domain Bacteria; phylum Pseudomonadota; class Gammaproteobacteria; order Xanthomonadales; family Xanthomonadaceae; genus Stenotrophomonas; species Stenotrophomonas muris. The sequence continues at coordinate 3,528,665 of NC_017671.1, forward strand.
GGCCGTCATTCTTCTGGTCCGGGTAGGCACGCAGCAGGGTGAATTCCTTCACCTGCTCGGCCTTGGTGGTGATGGCTTCACCACTGGCCTTGGGCAGCTGCCCGCTGTCATTGCGGCAGCCGGCCAGCCCCAGCAACAGGCCTCCTGCCAGTACGGCCGCCGCCCATCCCCACCGCTTCCGCCGTGCCGGACCGCTCATGTCGTCACTCCTTGATCGAGGCGGCCATTATAGGCAGGCCACGTCAAGGTGTTGACGCAAATCCGGCAATTGCCGCGGTGCGGGTAGTGCCGGCCGCTGGCCGGCAGTCTCGGTAGCCGCCAACCTTGGTTGGCGTCGGCCGTGCCAACCAGGGTTGGCACCTACCCAAGCGGGTCGAGCCACGTGCCCGGCAAGCAGGCGCGGTGTCAGATCCGGTGAAGCGTCCCCTACCCCGGCAGGTACAGGTCCACATAGTCGGTCACCGGCATCGCCGCCAGCGCCACCGGATCCAGCGATGCGGCCAGGATGCGCTGCTGCTGGGTGGTCGGGAAGCGATGGGCCAGGTGCCGGCGGAACTTGTCCATCAGCAACGGGATGCCCTCCTCGCGTCGGCGCGCGTGGCCCAGCGGGTATTCCACCAGTACCTCGGGCAGCTCGGTGCCGTCGCTGAAGCGCACGCTCAGGCCGTTGGCGATGCTGCGCTTGTCCGGGTCCAGGTAGTCGGCGCTGAGCTGCGGATCCTCATGACAGGCCATCTTCGCGCGCAGTGCGTCGATGCGCGGGTCGGCGGCAACGTCGTCCTCGTAGTCCTGGGCCACCAGCCGCCCATGCAGCAGCGCGATGGCGACCATGTACTGCACGCAGTGGTCGCGGTCGGCCGGGTTGTGCAGCGGCCCCTGCTTGTCGATGATGCGGATGCAGGCTTCCTGGGTGCGGATGGCGATGTGCGCGATGTCCTCGACCCGACGCCCCATCGCACGCAGCTGCTGGTGCAGCGTGATCGCCGCCTCCACCGCGGTCTGGCCATGGAACTCGGCCGGGTAGCTGATCTTGAACAGCACGTTTTCCATCACGTAGCTGCCCAGCGGTCGCTCCAGCGTCAGCGCCTTGCCCTGCATCGATACCGCTTCAAAACCCCAGGTCGGCGCGCTCAACACACTGGGATAGCCCATCTCGCCACTGGCCGCCATCAGCGCCAGGCGCACGCCACGGCTGGTCGCATCGCCGGCCGCCCAGCTCTTGCGCGAGCCGGTGTTGGGTGCGTGCCGGTAGGTGCGCAGCGCCTGGCCATCGACCCAGGCCAGCGACAGTGCATTGAGCATGCGTTCGCGATCCAGGCCGAGCAGCTGCGCAACCACGGCGGTGGTGGCCACCTTGACCAGCACCACGTGGTCCAGCCCGACCCGGTTGAAGGAATTCTGCAGGGCCAGCACGCCCTGGATCTCGTGTGCCTTGATCATCGCCAGCAGCACGTCATGCAGGGTCGGCGCTGGGCGATGCAGGGCCTGCGCGTTGCGCCCCAGCCAATCGCAGACAGACAGGATGCCGCCCAGATTGTCCGACGGGTGGCCCCATTCGGCGGCCAGCCAGGTGTCGTTGAAATCCAGCCAGCGCACCATCGCGCCCAGGTTGAAGGCGGCCTGCACCGGGTCCAGCACGTAGTGCGTACCCGGCACGCGCGCCCCGTTGACCACGCTGATACCCGGCACCAGCGGACCGAGCAGCTTGCTGCAGGCCGGGAAGGACAGCGCTTCCAGCCCGCAGCCCAGCGTGTCGAGCAGGCAGTAGTGCGCGGTCTGGAAGGCCAGGGGGGAGTCGATGCGCGCGTCGCGTACGTAATCGACGATGTCCACCAGCAGCGCATCCCACGCTGCACGCTCGTTGGATGGGGTGTGGCTGTCAGACATCGTCGATCTCCTCTTCAGAGCTCAGGCCGCGCCTCCCGGTAGTCGCCAACCTTGGTTGGCGCTGGACGTTGCCCGGGCGGTGCCAATGCCATGCCAACCAAGGTTGGCATCTACCGAAGCATGTGATGCCAGCGCCGACCGGCTGGTTATTCGGCCGGCACCCGCACCTTGCCTTCCATCAATACGCGGGCGCTGCGGCTCATGATGGCCTTGGTCACTGTCCACTGGCCGTCAACGAGGCCGGCCTGCGCGCCCACGCGCAGCGTGCCGGAAGGGTGGCCGAAGGTCACCGCTTCGCGTTCACCACCACCGGCCGCGCGATTGACCAGCGTGCCCGGAATCGCCGCCGCAGTGCCGATCGCCACGGCGGCGGTGCCCATCATCGCGTGGTGCAGCTTGCCCATCGACAACGCCCGCGCGTGCAGGTCGATGGCCGAGGCCGGAATGGCCTTGCCGCTGGAGGACACGTAGTCCTGTGCCGGCGCCACGAAGGCCACCTTCGGCGTGTGCTGGCGGGTGGCCGCATCTTCCAGGTTCCTGATCAGACCCATGCGCAAGGCGCCGTAGGCGCGGATCTTCTCGAAGCGCTCCAGCGCCCCCTTGTCCTCGTTGAGCGCAGCCTGCAGTTCGGTGCCGGTGTAGCCCAGGTCGGCCGCATTGAGGAAGATGGTCGGAATGCCGGCGGTGATCATGGTCACCTCAAAACTGCCGACGCCTGGCACGTCCAAGGTGTCGACCAGGTTGCCGGTCGGGAACATCGCGCCCGCATCGCCGTCATCGGACGGATCGATGAACTCCAGCTGGATCTCGGCGGCCGGGAAGGTCACGCCATCCAGCTCGAAATCGCCGATCTCCTGCACTTCGCCATCGCGCATCGGCACGTGGGCGATGATGGTCTTGCCGATGTTGGCCTGCCAGATGCGCACGGTGCACAGGCCATCGCGCGGCACCCGGGCCGGATCGATCAGCCCATTGGCGATCGCGAACGGACCCACTGCCGTACTGAGGTTGCCGCAGTTGCCGCTCCAATCGACGAAGGCGGTGTCGATCGAGACCTGGCCGTACAGGTAGTCCACATCGTGGTCCGGCACCGAGGCGGTGGAGATGATCACGCACTTGCTGGTGCTGGAGGTGGCACCGCCCATGCCGTCGGTCTGCTTGCCATACGGATCGGGCGAGCCGATCACGCGCATCAGCAGCGCATCGCGCGCGGCGCCCGGCACCTGAGCGGCTTCGGGCAGGTCCTGCAGGCGGAAGAACACGCCCTTGCTGGTGCCGCCGCGCATGTAGGTGGCGGGAATACGGAGTTGCGGGAGGAAGGTCATCGTCGAATCCACGCGTTTGAATTTCAGGAAATGTCTTGCATCAGTGCGTCAAGACCACGATCAACGCACCACACACGCATGATGTCCACGCGGTCCGGTAGATCGAGGTAATAGACGAGGTAGCGTTCGAAGCCCGGAACCAGCATGAACCGCAACGGCACCGGCAGCTGTGCTGCGAGGTCGGCGTGCCGGGTGGAACCCGAGCCTGGAAACACGGCGATGCGTTGAAGCGTGGCCTCCAACTCGGCGAGAAAGCGCCGACCCAGTACCAGCCCACCCTGCCGTGCAAACCACAGCGCGGCATCGGCTGCGTCGGCTTCGGCCCTTGACCGCCATTCAATCGCCTTCACGCTCCAACCTTTCGGTCAGTTCGCGACGCATGCGCTCGAATGTGTCGGCCGTCACCGCAACGCCTGGACCAGAAGCCAGCCCCTCGGCTATCAACTGCTTGAGCAGCTCTTCGGCCTTGCTGCGCTGGCGCTGGCGGATCAGGTCACGCACGTAGTCCGACGTACTGGAGTAGCCGCCTTCACGCACTTCCTCGTCCACGAACTGCTTGAGCGGGTCGGTCAGCGAAATGTTCATGGTGGCCATGAAACTCTCCTTTGGCAGTTTTTGCCAAGTTAGTCTGCGCCCCGCCCTGGTGTCGGACAAGCCCGCCCCCGGCCTCCGGGGGCAGGCATTCAGGCCGGTATCACGCCACCCTGGCGCCTTCCAGGAAATCCTGGGCGAAGCGCTGCAGCACGCCACCGGCTTCGTAGATCGCCACTTCCTCGTCGCTGTCCAGGCGGCAGGTCACTGGCACGATCACGTCCTGCCCGTCGCGGCGGTGGATGACCAAGGTCAGGTCGGCGCGCGGGGTGCGCTCGCCGATCACGTCGAAGGTCTCGGTACCGTCGATGCCCAGGGTCAGGCGGGTGGTGCCCGGCTTGAACTCCAGCGGCAGCACGCCCATGCCGATCAGGTTGGTGCGGTGGATGCGTTCGAAGCCTTCGGCCACGATCGCTTCCACACCGGCCAGGCGCACGCCCTTGGCGGCCCAGTCACGCGAGCTGCCCTGGCCATAGTCGGCACCGGCGATGATGATCAGCGGCTGCTTGCGGTCCATGTAGGTCTCGATCGCTTCCCACATGCGCATCACCTTGCCTTCCGGCTCCACGCGCGCCAGCGAACCCTGCTTCACGCTGCCATCGTCGTTGCGCACCATTTCATTGAACAGCTTCGGGTTGGCGAAGGTGGCGCGCTGTGCGGTCAGGTGGTCACCGCGGTGGGTGGCGTAGGAATTGAAGTCCTCTTCCGGCAGGCCCATCTTCGCCAGGTATTCGCCGGCGGCACTGGACGCCAGGATCGCGTTGGACGGCGACAGGTGGTCGGTGGTGATGTTGTCCGGCAGCACCGCCAGCGCACGCATGCCCGACAGTGTGCGCTCACCGGCCAGTGCGCCCTCCCAGTACGGCGGACGGCGGATGTAGGTGCTCTGCGGGCGCCAGTCGTACAGCGGGCTGACCGCCGCGCCATGCTCCACGCGCACGTTGAACATCGGGTTGTAGACGCGGCGGAACTGCTCGGGCTTCACCGAGGCCTTCACCACCGCGTCGATCTCGGCATCGCTCGGCCAGATGTCCTTCAGGCGCACCTCGTTGCCCTCGGCATCCACGCCCAGCACGTCCTTCTCGATGTCGAAGCGCACGGTGCCGGCGATGGCATAGGCGATCACCAGCGGCGGCGACGCCAGGAAGGCCTGCTTCGCATACGGGTGGATGCGGCCATCGAAGTTGCGGTTGCCCGACAGCACGGCCGTGGCGTACAGGTCGCGATCGATGATCTCCTGCTGGATGGCCGGATCCAGCGCGCCACTCATGCCGTTGCAGGTGGTGCAGGCGAAGGCGACGATGCCGAAGCCGAGCTTTTCCAGGTCCGGCAGCAGGCCGGATTCTTCCAGGTACAGCTGCACCGCCTTCGAGCCCGGCGCCAGCGACGACTTCACCCACGGCTTGCGCAGCAGGCCACGTTCGTTGGCCTTGCGCGCCAGCAGTGCGGCAGCGATCACGTTGCGCGGGTTGGAGGTGTTGGTGCAGCTGGTGATGGCGGCGATGATCACCGCGCCGTCGGGCATCAGGCCCTGCGCCTGCTCGGCCCTGCCCGCTGCCAGCTTGGCTTCGTCGGCGATGCCGCGCTCGGCCAGCTCGGCGGTGGCCACGCGCTTGTGCGGGTTGGACGGGCCAGCCATGTTGCGCACCACGCTGGACAGGTCGAAGCGCAGCACGCGCTCGTACTGCGCGGTGGCCAGGTCATCGGCCCACAGGCCGGTGGTGCGCGCATAGTTCTCCACCAGCGCCACCTGCGATTCCTCGCGGCCGGTCAGGCGCAGGTAATCGATGGTCTGCCCGTCGATATAGAACATCGCGGCGGTGGCGCCGTATTCGGGGCACATGTTGGAGATGGTGGCGCGGTCACCGATGGTCAGTGCCGACGCCCCCTCGCCGAAGAATTCAAGATACGCACCCACCACGCGTTCCTTGCGCAGGAACTCGGTCAGTGCCAGCACCACGTCGGTGGCGGTGATGCCCGGCTGTGGCCTGCCGGTCAGCTCGACGCCGATGATATCCGGCAGGCGCATCCACGACGCGCGGCCCAGCATCACGTTCTCCGCTTCCAGGCCGCCAACACCAATCGCGATCACGCCCAGCGCGTCGACGTGCGGGGTGTGGCTATCGGTGCCCACGCAGGTATCCGGGAAGGCTACGCCGTCCTGCACGTAGATCACCGGCGACATCTTCTCCAGGTTGATCTGGTGCATGATGCCGTTGCCCGGCGGAATCACGTCCACGTTCTGGAACGCCTGCTTGGTCCAGTCGATGAAGTGGAAACGGTCTTCGTTGCGGCGATCCTCGATGGCGCGGTTCTTCTCGAACGCCTGCGGATCGTAGCCACCGCATTCCACCGCCAGCGAGTGATCGACGATCAACTGCACCGGCACCACCGGATTGACCTTGGCCGGGTCGCCGCCCTTGTCGGCGATCGCATCACGCAGGCCGGCCAGGTCCACCAGCGCGGTCTGGCCGAGGATGTCGTGGCACACCACGCGTGCCGGGAACCACGGGAAGTCGAGGTCGCGACGGCGCTCGATCAGCTGCTTCAGCGAATCGCCGAGCGTGGTCGGATCGCAGCGGCGCACCAGGTTCTCGGCCAGCACGCGCGAGGTGTACGGCAGGGTGGCATAGGCGCCGGGCTGGATCGCATCGACAGCGGCGCGCGCGTCGAAATAGTCCAGCGCGCTGCCGGGGAGGTTCTTGCGGTAATCGGTATTCATGGGCTGGCGGAGTGCTTGGGGCGGGCCGGATGCCGGCGGTGCGGCGGCGAAAGCACCCGGCCGGCATGCGGCCGGCCGGATGGGTACAGCAGGGGGATCAGACGCGCTTGTCGATGGCAACGAAGTCGCGGTCTTCCGGACCGATGTAATTGGCGCTCGGGCGGATGATCTTGCCGTCGATGCGCTGCTCGATGATGTGCGCGCTCCAGCCGGCGGTGCGCGCGATCACGAAAAGCGGGGTGAACATCGCGGTCGGCACGCCCATCATGTGGTAGCTGACCGCACTGAACCAGTCCAGGTTCGGGAACATCTTCTTGATGTCCCACATCACCGACTCCAGGCGCTCGGCGATGTCGTACATCTTCATGCTCGACTGTTCCTCGGACAGCTCGCGGGCCACGTCCTTGATCACCTTGTTGCGCGGATCGGAGACGGTATAGACCGGGTGGCCGAAACCGATCACCACTTCCTTGCGCTCGACGCGCGCCTTGATGTCCTCCTCGGCCTCATCCGGGTTGTCGTAGCGCTTCTGCACTTCGAACGCCACTTCGTTGGCGCCGCCATGCTTCGGGCCACGCAGCGCACCGATGCCACCGCAGATCGCGCTGTACATGTCGCTGCCGGTACCGGCGATGACACGGCAGGTGAAGGTCGAGGCGTTGAACTCGTGCTCGGCGTACAGGATCAGCGAGGTGTGCATCGCCTTCACCCACGAATCCTGCGGCTTTTCGCCATGCAGCAGGTGCAGGAAGTGGCCGCCGATCGAATCATCGTCGGTTTCCACATCGATGGCGCGGCCGTTGTGGCTCCAGTGGTACCAGTACAGCAGCATCGAACCGAGGCAGGCCATCAGCTTGTCGGCGATGTCGCGCGCGCCCGGGTGGTTGTGGTCGTCCTTCTCCGGTGCCACGCAGCCGAGCACGGACACGCCGGTGCGCATCACGTCCATCGGGTGCGCCGACGGCGGCAGCTCTTCCAGCGCGGCCTTCACCGCGGCGGGGATCCCACGCAGCGACTTCAGCTTGGCCTTGTACGAAACCAGCTCGGCGCGGGTCGGCAGCTTGCCGTGCACCAGCAGGTAGGCGATTTCCTCGAACTCGCTGGTGTTGGCCAGGTCCAGGATGTCATAGCCGCGGTAGTGCAGGTCGTTGCCGCTGCGGCCCACGCTGCACAGCGCGGTGTTGCCGGCCGCGGTGCCGGACAGGGCGACGGACTTCTTCGGCTTGAAGGTCGGGGTTGCGGTCGTATCGTTCATGTTTCCCTCCGAAACTTGATGGTGCAGGGTACTGCTTATTTCTTGGCGGCGAACAGCGCATCGAGCTGCTGCTCGAAGGCGTGATAGCCGATGCGGTCGTAGAGTTCCTCGCGGGTCTGCATGGTTTCCACCACGTTGCGCTGGTGGCCATCGCGGCGCACCGCCTGGTAGACGTTCTCGGCGGCCTTGTTGGCGGCACGGAACGCCGACAGCGGGAACAGCTGGATGGCGACGCCGGCCGAGGCCAGTTCATCGCGGCTGAACAGCGGGGTGGCGCCGAATTCGGTGATGTTGGCCAGCACCGGCACCTTCACCGCGTCGACGAAGCGGCGGTAGGTATCCAGATCGTAGGCGGCCTCGGCGAAGATGCCGTCGGCACCGGCCTCGACACAGGCGATGGCGCGCTCGATCGCCTTGTCCACGCCGTCCACCTGGATGGCATCGGTGCGCGCGATCAGGAAGAAGTCCGGATCGGTCTTGGCATCGGCAGCGGCCTTCACACGGTCGACCATTTCACCCTGCGAGACGATCTCCTTGCCCGGACGATGGCCGCAACGCTTGGCACCGACCTGATCCTCGATGTGGCAGGCGGCCGCGCCGGCCTTGATCAGCGACTTCACGGTGCGCGCGATATTGAACGCGCTCGGGCCGAAGCCGGTGTCGATGTCGACCATCAAGGGCAGGTCGCAGACATCGGTGATGCGGCGCACGTCCACCAGCACGTCTTCCAGGGTGTTGATGCCCAGGTCCGGCAGGCCCAGCGAGCCTGCGGCAACGCCGCCGCCAGACAGGTAAATGGCACGGAAGCCGGCGCGCTTGGCCAGCAGGGCGTGGTTGGCGTTGATCGCACCGATCACCTGCAGCGGCGATTCGGCAGCCAGCGCCTCACGGAAGCGGGCACCGGCGGAGAAAGGGGCAGAAGCGGTCATGCGACGATCCAGGTTGAAGTACGGATAAGGAAGCGCAAGCACCATGCCAAGCTGCAAGCGGTTGATTTCACGGGAATGACCGGCATGCAGCAGTGGAACATATGAAACATTGAAACGGATGTATCATGAAACATCCTCCCCGAACCGGCTGCCATGTATCTGCCCCGCTCCCCGCTTCGCCATGCCGATGCCGACCCGGGCCGTCCGGTGATCTGGACGGTCAGCGTCTCGCGGCTGACCGGCCTGCTCGGCGACGTGATCCCCGAGTTCGACCGCCGCGCGCGTATCGAACAGATCAACCTCGGCTTCGAGGAAGCGGTGGAGGTGATCGGCCAACGCCTGCGCCGCGAGCACTGCGACGTGGTCATCGCTGGCGGCTCCAACGCGGCCTGGCTGCGCGGCCGGCTGGAGCTGCCGCTGGTGCCGATCCAGGCCAACGGCTTCGACCTGATGGAAGCGCTGGCCCGGGCACGGCGTATCGCCAGCCGCATCGGCCTGGTCACCCACGCCAGCGACGTACCGGTGTTCAGCAACTTCCAGCAGAGTTTCGGCCTGGATATCGAGCATCGCCGTTTCGTCACCCGCGAGGATGCGCGCGACTGCATCGCCGACCTGCGCGCCAACGGCATCGAGGTGATCGTCGGCACCGGCATGGCCATCGACCATGCCGAGCAGGCCGGCCTGCCCGGGGTGCTGCTGTATTCGGCCGACTCGGTGCGGCAGGCGTTCGAACATGCGCTGGAACTGACCCAGACCCTGGCACGTTCCGGCAGCAACCGCGCTGCACCGCGCCGGCGCCCGGCAGCGCGTGCCGATGCGCATGAACTGCTCGGCGACAGCGACGCGATGGCGCAGGTGCGCGCGCAGATCGCGCTGTACGCCCCACATGACAGCACCGTGCTGGTCAGCGGCGAAACCGGCACCGGCAAGGAACTGGTGGCGCGCCAGCTGCACGCCGCCAGCGGGCGCCGTGGCCGCTTCGTCGCGCTGAACTGTGGCGCGATCAGCGAATCGCTGCTGGAAGCGGAGCTGTTCGGCTACAGCGATGGCGCCTTCACCGGCGCACGGCGTGGCGGCCGCGTTGGCCTGGTGGAAGCTGCAGATGGCGGCACCCTGTTCCTGGACGAAATCGGCGAACTGCCGCTGCCGCTGCAGACCCGCCTGCTGCGGGTGCTGGAGGAACGTGAAGTGCTGCGCGTGGGTGCCACCGAACCGACGCCGGTGGACCTGCGCGTGGTCGCCGCCACCCTGCAATCGCTGGAGCAGCGCGCGGCGGCCGGCAGCTTCCGCCGCGACCTGTATTACCGCCTGGCCGCGCTGCGGATTGCCCTGCCCTCGCTGCGCGCCCGACGCGGTGACATCCCGTTGCTGGCGCAGCATTTCTTCCGCCAGCTGCGTGGCATCGACGCGCCATTGGATGAGGCGGCGCTGGCGGTGCTGCGCGCGGCCGAGTGGCCGGGAAACGTGCGCGAGCTGCGCAATCTGGTCGATCGCCTGCGCATCCACTGGCAGCCCGGTGAAGGGCTGATCGATACGGCGCGGCTGCTGCAGCTGGCACCCGAGCTGGTGCATGAAGGTGTCGCGGCGTTGCCGCTGGAAAGCAACGGCAGGCGCCCACCGCGGGCCAAGCTGGAAGCACTGTTGCGGGAACACCGGCATGATCGCGAGGGCATGGCGCAGGCGCTGGGCGTGTCACGCACCACGCTGTGGCGCTGGCTGCGCGCGGAGGACCTGTAAAGCCGAGCCCATGCCCGGCTGATGTTCCCGCGTAAGCAGCCGAGCATGGGCTCGGCTCTACAGGGTGCCTGTCGTCAGCGCGCTTCGATGGCGAACCGTCCACTACCCACTGCGGCAATCCACAACAGCAGCACGCCCAGCGGCACTTCGCTCAGGTAGAAGAACCAGCTCAGCCAATCCGGCACGCTCAGTCCCGCAGGAATGCGCGCGATGCCATCGGTCAGCGCAGCCACTACGCAGATCGCCGCCAGCAGCAGGGCCGAGGGGCGGCTCAAAAGGCCCAGCACCAGCAGACCACCCGCAATCCACTCGATCGCACCGAGTACCGGCGCACTGAACACCGGGAATGGGATACCGGCGTCGACCAGCGTATGCACCATGCGCTCGCGCCCGGCGTCGGTGAACACCTTGTTCCAGCCGGACACGCAGAACATCACACCCGCCACGATGCGGGCGAGCAGCAACAACAACGCTTCCACGCCGCGGCGTGGTGGCGGCACGGCAAACAGGCAACGCCAGGAGGGCATGGCAACTCCGCAGATCGAGGGCATCGCAGCGAGTGTGCCCGTCGCCGACCTGCTCGTGCATGAAGCGGACCAGTCCGTTCGCGACAAACGCAGGTTGCTGTAGAGCCGAGCCCATGCTCGGCTGCTCCTGCGAGAACATCAGCCGAGCATGGGCTCGGCTCTACAGCAGCCCCAGCACCACCCCGCCTTACGGGTACAGCAGGCGCTTGCTCCAGCGCCCTTCGGCGCCGGCTTCATAGCACCAGCGCTCGTGCAGGCGGAACTGCGCGCCATACCAGAACTCGATGCGGTCAGGCACCACGCGCAGGCCGCTCCAGCCCTCCGGGCGCGGCACGTCCTTGCCCTCGAAGCGGGCTTCGACCTCGGCCACGCGCGCATCGAATTCCTCGCGCGTTGCCAGCGTCTTCGACTGCTGCGAGGCCCAAGCACCGATCTGGCTCATGCGTGGACGGCTGGCGAAATAGGCGTCGGCCTCGTCAGCGGCAACCTGCTCGACGCGACCCTCGATGCGCACCTGGATGCCGCCCTCGCGCAGGCTGCGCCACAGGAACAGCAGTGCAGCCTGCGGATTGGCCTGCAGCTCCCGGCCCTTGTGGCTGTCCAGATGGGTGTAGAACACGAAGCCACGCTCATCGAACGCCTTCAGCAGCACGGTGCGCGCCGAGGGACGACCCTGCGTATCGGCGGTGGCCACGGTCATCGCGTTCGGCTCGACCTCGCGGCTCTGTTTGGCCTCGTCGAACAGGCCGGCAAACGTGGACAGGGCTTCGGCGTACAGGTCGCTCATGATTGCGTTCTTCTCACACGGATTGGGCTATTGTGGCTGCATGGCCGCTGCTGCGTATATGCCCCAGGTGAAAGGATTCCCCGAAACATTGGCCGAACAGGCGCTGGATGATGCGCTGGGCAGCGGCGCAGCGGTTCCAGTATTGGCGATCAGCGGCCTGCAGGGGAGCGGCAAATCGACGCTGGCGGCGCAGGTGGTGGCCCGTGCCCAGGCACGCGGCCTGAACGCAGCCACGCTGTCGATCGATGATGTCTACCTGACCCGCGCACAGCGCCAACGGCTGGCCCGCCAGGTGCACCCACTGCTGATCACCCGCGGCCCGCCCGGCACCCACGACCTGCCGCTGGCCCATGCGGTATTGAACGCCGTGGCCGCACGCCAGCCCTTCGCAATGCCGCGCTTCGACAAGCTGGCCGACGAGCGCCTGCCCGAAGCACACTGGCCGCAGCTGCGGCAACCGCTGGACCTGCTGGTATTCGAAGGCTGGTTCCTGGGCACGCCCGCGCAGGATGACGACGCGCTGGACAGCCCGTTGAACGCACTGGAACGCGAAGCCGACGCCGATGGCCGCTGGCGGCGCTGGTGCAACCAGACGCTGGCCCGTGACTACCCGGCGTTGTGGCAGCGCTGCGACCGCCTGTGGTTCCTGCAGCCGCCGGATTTCTCGGTGGTACCACGCTGGCGCTGGCAGCAGGAGCAGAACCTGCAGGCCGCGCAGCCGGGCCGGCACGGCATGAGCCGGCCACAGCTGGAGCGCTTCGTGCAGTACTACGAGCGGGTCAGCCGGCAGGCATTGAGCGCCCTGCCCGCCCTGGCCGACCACGTGGTAGTGCTGGACGGCCAGCGACAGGTGCAGGACGTGCGCTGAACGCGCCCCTATTCCACCAGGAAAGTCACCCGCAGGTTGACCCGCCATTCGGTGATCTCGCCGCTGCCATTGGTGACCACCTTGGTCTCGTTCACCCAGGCGCCCTGGATGCCCTTGACCGTCTCGGAGACCTTCTTCAGCCCGCTGCGCACGGCGTCTTCCACGCTTTTCGGCGAGGACGCAGTGATTTCGATGACCTTGGCGACCGTCATGGCCTGTACTCCGTCTGGCGCGGGAGACCCCGCAGGAACGCCCACCCTGACGTGAAGAACGTAAAGGCCAGGGCACGGAGGTGTTAGCATCAGAAGGCATGAATCCTGCTCCGAACCTGATCCTGATCGGCCCGATGGGCGCCGGCAAAACCTGCATCGGCCGCCGCCTGGCCGAGCGTTTCACGCTGGACTTCGTCGATGTCGACCAGGCCATCGTCGATGCCGCCGGCGCCAGCATTCCGACCATCTTCGAGCACTCCGGCGAAGCCGGCTTCCGCAGCCATGAACGCCAGGCGCTTGCGCGGGTACTGGAAGGCCGTGGCCAGCTGGTCTCCACCGGTGGCGGCGCCGTGCTGGATCCGGACAATCGTGCACTGATCGCCCGGCGCGGCTTCGTGGTCTATCTGCGGGTCAGCGTGGCCGAACAGCTCGAGCGCCTGGCCCGCGACAAGGGCCGGCCGCTGCTGCAGCGCCCGGACCGCGAGCAGGTGCTGCACGATCTGGCCGCACACCGCGACCCGCTGTACCGCGAACTGGCCGACCTCACCCTCGACACCGACCCGTATACCGCTGCCGATGCGACCGCCCAACTGGTGGTCAAGCTGGCCACGCAATGGCAGCGCCAGGACCTGACCGCATGACCTCCCCCGCCCTGCTGCAGGTCGCCGTTGGCGGCGACCGCCCCTACTCCATCACCATCGGCGCCGGTGCCCAGGCCGATGGCACCGCGCTGGCCTCGCACGTGCGCGGCCGTCATGTGCTGCTGCTCAGCGACAGTGAAGTCGCCCCGCGCTATCTGGCGCCGGTGAAGCAGACGCTGCTGGCCGCTCGCCCCGACCTGGTCATCGGCGAGCACGTGCTGGCCGCGGGCGAAGCCTCCAAGACGCTGGCCGAGTTCGGCCGCGCGATCGAAGCGCTGGCCGCGCTCGGCGCCACCCGCGACGCCTGCGTCTTCGCCCTCGGCGGCGGCGTGGTAGGTGATCTCGCCGGTTTCGCTGCCGCCTGCTGGATGCGCGGCGTGGACTGCGTGCAGCTGCCGACCACCCTGCTGGCAATGGTCGATTCGTCGGTGGGCGGCAAGACCGCAGTCGACATTCCGGCCGGCAAGAACCTGGTCGGTGCCTTCCATCCGCCGCGTGCGGTCATCGCCGATACCCGCGTGCTGGCCACCCTGCCGCCACGCGAGCTGCGTGCCGGCCTGGCCGAAGTGGTGAAGTACGGCGCGCTGGGTGATGCCGTGTTCTTCGAGTGGCTGCAGCAGCATGCCGATGCGCTGCTGGCCGGCGAGGACGCGGTGCTGGCCGAGGCCATCGCGCGCAGCTGCCGGCACAAGGCCGCCATTGTCGAGCGCGACCCGTTCGAAAAGGGCGAGCGTGCCCTGCTCAACCTCGGCCACACCTTCGGCCACGCCATCGAGACCGAACAGGGCTATTCGGCCCCGGGCCGCGATGCACTGAACCACGGCGAGGCGGTGGCGGTGGGCATGGTACTGGCGGCGAAGCTGTCCACCGACCTGGGCCTGGCCGACGATGCCGACCGCGCGCGCCTGCAGGCCCTGCTGGAACGCCTCGGCCTGCCGGTGGCGATCCCGGGCGGGCTGGAGCCGCAGGCCCTGCTCGGCCGCATGCGCCTGGACAAGAAGAACGTGGCTGGCCGCCTGCGCCTGGTGTTGTGGCGCGGGATGGGCCGTGCCGAAGTGGTGCCGGACGTGGATGAAGCGGCGGTGCTGAAGGTGCTGGGCGCGGGCTGACCTTTCCGCGTTCGCCGGGCATGGCCCGGCGCTGACGGATTGTGCTGCGGCATGAAGCGCAGCCGAGCGTGGGCTCGGCTCTACAGGTCCGTGCCGCCCCGGGGCGATACAATCGGCGCCATGCACGTCTACCTGCAACATCCCGATGCCGGCGCGCAGGCACCGCGCTTCCTGCGCCTGAGCCTGCTGCCGGACCTGTTCGGCGGCTGGGAGCTGCTGCGCGAGAGCGGCCGTGTCGGCAGCCGCTCGCAGCTGCGGCGCGAGCTGTTCCTGCAGGCCGACGACGCCCGCCACGCCTTCGAGAAGGCCCGTGATGCCGAACTGCATCGCGGCTTCCAGATCCTTTCGCACGGCGACTGACGCCGCTGCTCCTCCCGTCCAAGGAATGCCCATCGTGACCAGCCCTCTCCGCAACGATCGCCTGCTGCGCGCCCTGCGCCGCGAACCGGTGGACTGCACCCCCGTCTGGCTGATGCGCCAGGCCGGCCGCTACCTGCCGGAATACCGCGCGACCCGGGCCAAGGCCGGCAGCTTCCTGGCCATGGCCAAGACCCCGGAGATTGCCTGCGAAGTCACCCTGCAGCCGCTGCGCCGCTTCCCGCTGGATGCGGCCATCCTGTTCTCGGACATCCTCACCATTCCCGATGCGATGGGCCTGGAGCTGTACTTCGTCGAAGGCGAAGGCCCGAAGTTCCGGCACCCGGTGCGTGACGAAGCCGCCATCGCCCGGCTGGCGGTGCCGGACATGGAACAGGACCTGGGCTACGTGATGGATGCGGTACGGCTGATCCGCCGCGAGCTGGACGGCCAGGTGCCGCTGATCGGCTTCTCCGGCAGCCCATGGACGCTGGCCTGCTACATGGTGGAAGGCGGCGGCAGCAAGGATTTCGCGCGCATCAAGGCGATGGCGCTGAACCATCCGCAGGCGCTGCACCGCCTGCTGGAGGTCACCACCGAGGCGGTGATCGCCTACCTCGGCGCGCAGCGCGCGGCCGGTGCGCAGGCGCTGCAGGTGTTCGACACCTGGGGTGGCGTGCTGTCGCCGGCGATGTACCGCGAGTTCTCGCTGCGCTACCTGCAGCGCATTGCCGAGGGGCTGGAGCGCGGCGAAGGCAGCGAGCGCACGCCGCTGATCCTGTTCGGCAAGGGCACCGGCCTGCACCTGGAAGCGCTGTCGCAGACCGGCGCCGATGCACTCGGCCTGGACTGGACGCTGGACCTGGACGAGGCGATGCGCCGCACCCGTGGCCGCGTCGCGCTGCAGGGCAACCTCGACCCGACCACGCTGTACGCCTCGCCGGATGCGATCGCCGCGGCCGCCGCGCGCGTGCTCGACACCTATGCCGCCGGCAACGGCGGCTCGCGCGAGGGCCATGTGTTCAACCTCGGCCATGGCATGTCGCCGGACATGGACCCGGCGCATGTACAGGTGCTGGTCGACGCAGTGCACGCGCACAGCCAACGCTGAGCATTCCGCATGCAGGTACGGCGCGACCTTGATCGCGCCGTGACCCGCAGTGCGCGATCATGGCGGCCCCCACGCTGCACCGGCCGCACCCCATGTCCACATCGCCATCGACCTACAACCGCCAGCGTCCCCTGCTGTGGCTGGTGTCCCTGGCGATCTTCATGCAGATGCTGGACTCGACCATCGTCAACACGGCGTTGCCGGCGATGGCGGCCAGCCTGGGCGAGAGCCCGCTGCAGATGCAGTCGGTGGTGTTCAGCTATGCGCTGGCGGTGGCCACCTTCATTCCCGCCTCGGGCTGGATCGCCGACCGCTATGGCACCCGGCGCACCTTCCTGGTGGCGATCATCCTGTTCACCCTCGGCTCGCTGGCCTGCGCGCTGGCCCAGCACCTGCACCAGCTGGTCGGTGCGCGCGTGCTGCAGGGCATCGGCGGTGCGATGCTGCTGCCGGTCGGCCGGCTGGCGGTGATGCGCTCGGTGCCCCGCGAGGATTTCCTGCGCGCGATGAGCTTCATCGCCATCCCCGCGCTGGTCGGCCCGCTGATCGGCCCCACGCTGGGCGGCTGGCTGGTCGAGATCGCCTCATGGCACTGGGTGTTCCTGATCAACCTGCCGATCGGCGTGATCGGTTTCATCGCCGCGATGAAGATCATGCCCGACCATTACGCCAGCCACCGCACCCGCTTCGACCTGCGCGGCTACGTCATGCTGGCCTTCGCGATGGTGGTGCTGTCGCTGGCACTGGACGGCATCTCCGGCCTGGGTACGCCACACGCACTGGTGATGCTGATGACCGTGGCTGGCCTGGCCGCGCTGGTGGGCTACTGGCTGCACGCCGCCAACTCGACCGCACCGTTGTTCTCGCTGGCCCTGTTCCGCGTGCCCAGCTACCGCATCGGCATTCTCGGCAACCTGTTCTCGCGCATCGGCAGCAGCGCGATGCCGATGCTGATCCCGCTGCTGCTGCAGGTCGGCCTCGGCCTGGGCCCGATGCATGCCGGCCTGATGATGGTGCCGGTAGCGGCCGCCGGCATGGTCTCCAAGCAGCTGGCGGTGAGGCTGGTCGAGCGCTTCGGTTACCGCCGCGTGCTGATGGTCAACACCGTGCTGGTCGGCCTGGCGATGGCCAGCTTCATCCTGATGACACCCGGCCAGCACCTGGCCTGGCGCCTGCTGCAGCTGGCGTTCTTCGGCGCGGTCAATTCGCTGCAGTTCACCGTGATGAACACCGTGACCCTGCGCGATCTGGACCGTGAGTTCGCCAGTTCCGGCAACAGCCTGCTGTCGATGGTGATGATGCTGGCCGCCGGTTTCGGCGCCGCAGCCGCCGGCAGCCTGCTGGCCGCGTTCGGCAACCACCTGGACAGCAACAGCGCCACCGCCGCGCTGCATGCCACGTTCCTGTGCGTGGGCGCGATCACGCTGACCTCGACGATGATCTTCTGGCAGCTGCCCGACACCAAGCCCGAACCGCGGCAGGTCGAGCACGTCGCGGAGTGAAGGGGGTTCGGCAGGGCCTGCGGCCCTGCACCTGCAGAGGCCGAAGCCGAAGCAACAGCAACAGCGAGCATTCCGCGGGTTGGCGGGGCGGTGCGGGCTTGCAGGACACGCCGTAAATCCCGCTCCGCGGTCCGGCCCAGCCGCCGGCGGCTGCGCGTTCGGGCGCTTGCGAAGCAGTGCTTCGCAAGCAAAGCGCCCTCACCCATGGGGACTCGATGGCGCCATCCATGGCGCCAACGGTCCTGCAAGCCCACACCGCCCCACCTCTGACAGGTTCACGCGGCTGTGGATAACGGCGACTGTTGGAACGCGCGGTTGTTGGTAGGTGTCGACCTTGGTCGACACATCTGTCAGATATCGAATTCCAGATTGGGGTCAGAGCCCGTTGCGCAGCAACGGGATCCGACCCCGAGCTCCGACAGATCGCGGAAAACTGTCGAAGGCGGGCTTTTGACGTTGACATTGATTCTGCAGGTGCAGGACTGCAAGCCCTGCAATAAACCCTACCTGCCCATCGCCTTGGCGATCGCTTCCACCAGCAGTTCACCGGTCACCGGCTTGCGCAGGAAGCCGCCGATGCCGGCCGCTTCCACCTGCTGCTGAAGGTCCGGATCAGTCCGCGCGGTCACCGCCAGCAGCGGCAGCATGTAGCCCTGGTTACGCAGGTGCTGGGCCAGTTCGAAGCCGCTCAGGCCGGGCAGGTCCAGATCCAGCAGGCCGACGTCGAAATCGCCGGCACTGATCTCGCGCAGCGCCGCCAGCGCATGGCCGGCATGCACCACCTCGTGGCCGCGTGCGCTCAACAACCCCCGCACCACATCGGCCACGGTGGCATCGTCCTCGACCAGCAGCACCCGCAGCGGTGGCATGTTCGCCGCATCGTCGCGATGCCCCTCGGCGGACACCTCGGCGTCACCGTCCACCACCAGTGGCAACGGCAGGGTGACGCCGAAGCAGGTGCCCCGGCCCAGCTGGCTCTCCACCTGGATCCGCCCCTGCATCGCTTGTGCCAGCTCGCGGCAGATCGCCAGGCCCAGGCCGCTGCCACCGTACTGCGCTGCCGTACGTGCACCATCGGCCTGCTCGAAGCGTCGGAACAGGCGCTGCTGCTGTTCCTGGCTGATGCCCGGGCCGGTATCACGTACCTCGAAATGCAGCGCGCGCAGCTCGCCATCGCAACGTGCATGCAGGGTGATGGTGCCGCGGCTGGTGAATTTCACTGCGTTCGACAGCAGGTTCAGCAGGATCTGCCGCACGCGCATGGCATCACCGGTCGCCTGCAGGCCCGGCGGCAGCTGGTTGTCCAGGACGAAGCGCAGGCCCTTCTGTGCAGCCAGCGGGCCCATCAGCGCCGCCAGATCCTGCAGCAGGCCATTCAACGCAAACGACTGCGACTGCAGCTCCAGGCGCCCGGACTCGATCCGCGCCAGGTCCAGCGCATCGTTGACCAGATGCAGCAGGTGCTCGCCCGCATGCCGGATCGACTGCGTGTAGCCGCGCTGCTGCGGGTCCAGTGGCGAAGCCAGCAGCAGCTCGCTCATGCCCAGCACGCCGGTCATCGGCGTACGGATCTCATGGCCAAGGTTGGCCAGGAAGCGGGTCTTGGCCGCCGAGGCCTGCTCGGCCAGTTCCTGCTTGTGCAGCGCCAGCTGGTAGGCGTGGCGCCGCTGCAGGCGGCGTCGGTACAACCAGGCGAACCAGCTGGTCAGCAGCAACCCGACCGACGCCAGTACCAGCAGGCCGGACAGGCTGCGCCACCACGGCGGCTGCACGCGGAACTCCAGGCTCTGCACCCGCGACCACACATGGTCGGCCGAGCGTGCCTGCACCTCCAGCCGGTAGCTGCCCGGCGCCAGGCGCGAGAACAGGCGCTCACCCGCCGGACCGACTTCAACCCAATCCGGGTCGTAGCCGGCCAGGCGATAACGGTAGGTATTGGACGCCGAGTCGGCGAAGGACAGCAATCGCGCGACGATGCGCAGGTCGCGATCGCCATCGGCGATCTGCAACGGCGCATCGTGGGTCATGTCCAGCACCTGTTCGTTGCGGCGCACTTCCACCCGCTCGATCACCAGTGGCGCGCGACGTACCGAAGGCCGTACCTGCTCCGGGTCGAACACCACCGCGCCCGCTGCCGTTCCGGCCACCAGGTGGCCATCGGCCGCTGCGATCAGGGTGTGCTCGCGGAATTCCTGGCTTGGCAGGCCGTCGTGCACGCCGTACAGGCGCACGCTCTGCCCATCGGCACTGACACGTACCAGGCCGCGTGCGCTGGTCGCCCAGGCCACGCCCTGCGCATCCACCACCAGGCCAGAGGCGGAGATCGCCGGATAGCCCTGTTCGGCACCGACCACCGCCTGCCGTTCCAGCCGCCCCTGGCTCCAGCGGTATCGCGACAGGCGCCCGTCCTCGGACAACCAGACCTGGCCGTCACGGCCCACATGCAACGCATGGATGGCCGTTGCCGGCGCACCCGGCACCGGCTGGAAGCGTTCGCTTTCCGGCAGCCACTGCAGCAGGCCACGGCTGCTGGCCAGCCAGATATGGTCCTGCGGACCGCATTCCACATCGAGGTTGAGCTGGCCCTGCTGCAGGCCGCGCTGGCCATTGTCCAGCTGGCGCCGCAGGCGTCCGTCGAGATCACGTTGCTGCAGGCCCGCGGGAAGCATCAACCAGAGGCTGTCGCCGTCGCAGGTCATCATCGCTTCGATGACCCCTTCCATCGCCGCATCGGTACCGGCATCACGGCCCCAACGACGCAGTTCGCGCCGTTGCGGGTCGTAGCGCACCAGTGCATCGGTCGATCCGATCCAGACCTGGCCACGCCGGTCCTCGCGCACCGAGGTCAGCCAGTGCATGCCGTTGACCCAGGTGCGGTGCTGCTCGATCCTGCCGGTCTTCGGATCGAAGCGGTCCAGCGCGCCATGGCTGCCCACGGTCCAGACACCGCCATTGCTGGACGGGCTGGTGCCCAGCACGAGCGCATTGCGCAGCGAGCTGGGGTCGTCCTCCAGCCGCGACAGCACCGAGAACTGCCACCAGCGTGGCAGCAGGTGCCACAACCCGGCATTGGTGCTGGCCAGCCAGATGCCACCTTCGCGGTCCTCATAGGCACCGGTCCAGTTCGGCCGCACCGGACCGCGTGCGATCGCGCTGTACAGCGGCACGGTCTGGTACTGGCCGTCGACCGCACGTCCCAGCCCGGTGCGCGTATCCAGCCAATGCCCGCCCTGCTCGTCGCGCAGCATCATGCCCAGCACCTGCTCGCCTGGCGGCAGCTTCCACGGTGGTGCCTCGAAGCGGCCATCCGGGCGGCGCACGGTGGCCCCGGCCATCGTGCTGATCCACAGGCTGCCATCGGGCTCGGCGGTCAACCCGTTGATCAGCAGGCTGGGAATGATGTCCGTACCGACACGCTCGAAGTCGGTCCCGGTCCAGCGTGCCACGCCATGCTTGGTGCCGATCCACAGGCTGCCATCGGCCAGCGTGGCCAGGTAGGGCACCGACGACGAAGGCAGGCTGCGCGGATTGTTCGGCTCGGGCAGGAAGCGCTGCAGGCGGTCCTGGCTGTCCAGGCGGTACAGGCCGCCTTCGTGGGTACCGAACCAGATCGAGCCATCAGGCGTGCTGGCCAGGCTCCAGACCGTGTTGGTGCCCATCAACGGCTGGCTGCTGCGGTCGTAGAAGTGCAGCTGCCGGCGGTCGGCCGACATGCGCACCAGGCCAGCGTTCTCGGTGCCTATCCACAACTGGTTGCGGGCATCGACCAGCACCGTCCAGATGCGGTTGTCACGCAGTCCATCCTCGGAACGCCACACGCGGTAAGTGCGGCCGTCATAGCGGGCCAGGCCATCGTTGGTCGCGATCCACAGGTAGCCGTACCGGTCCTCGGCCATGCGGTTGACGGTATTGGACGGCAGGCCATCGAACACCGTCACCTGCCGCGGGCTCGGAGGCACCGGCTGTGCCGCAGCGGGCAACGCGCCGCACAGGAGGACCAGCAGCAGCATCCCCGCCCGCAGATACACCACCGATTGCCTCCTCACGCTGGTCCTGATGATTCCCGCGCTGCGGGCGTCGGCATGGTAAACCGAAAGTCACGCCGTTCACGCCCGGCGCCGGCACAGTCACGCAGTTGCCTGCCGTTTCGCACGCGCCTGGGCGATGGCCGCCACCAGCAGGTCGCCGGTCACCGGCTTGCGCAGGAAGCCATCGAAGCCGGCGGCCAGCACCTGGGTTTCGGCGTAGGCATCGGAACGGGCGGTCACTGCCACCAGCGGCAGTTCATAGCCCATGGTGCGCAGCTGGCGGGCGATGGCCGTACCGTCCAGCGCGGGCAGATCGAGATCGAGCAGGCCGACGTCGAAACCATCGGTGGCGATCTCCGACAGCGCACCCAGGCCATGCAGCACGTGGACCACCTCATGCCCGCGCACCCGCAGCAGGCCGGCGATGACCTCGGCCACCGTGGCGTCGTCCTCGACCAGCAGGATGCGCAGCGGCGGCAGTTCCGGCAGGGCCGCCACCTCGCCCGCGGTGCCGGCGGCCTGGCGCGTCCAGGGCAGGGGCAGGCGCACGCGGAACCGCGCACCCTTGCCAGGCTGGCTGTCCACTTCGATACCGCCCCCCCATCGCCACCGCCAGTTCCTGGCAGATCGCCAGTCCCAGGCCACTGCCGCCGTAGCGCGACGCGGTGCGCGGACCGTCGGCCTGTTCAAAACGATGGAACAGGCGCTGCTGCTGCTCGGCATTGATGCCCGGGCCACTGTCATGCACTTCGAAACACAGGCCGCCCTTCTCTTCCAGGCGCACGGCCAGGCCGACGTGGCCGCGCTCGGTGAACTTGATGGCGTTGCCGAGCAGGTTCAGCAGGATCTGGCGCACGCGCATCTCGTCGCCGCTGACACTGACCGGCCCTGCCGGGTTTTCACCGCGCCGGAATTCCAGCTGGCGCTGCTGCGCCATCGGCTGCATCAGGCCCTGCACCTGGTCGAGGAGTTCCTCCAGGTCGAACGGACGCAGATCCAGCTCAAGCCGCCCGGCTTCGATGCGGGCCAGGTCCAGCGCATCGTTGACCAGCCGCAGCAGATGGCTGCCGGCCTGCTGGATCGACCCCGCGTAGCCACGCTGCACCGGATCCAGCGGAGTCGCCAGCAGCAGTTCGCTCATGCCCAGCACGCCGGTCATCGGCGTGCGTACTTCGTGGCCCAGCGTGGCCAGGAAACGGCTCTTGGCCTGCGAGGCCTGCTCGGCCAGCTGCTGCTTGTGCACCGTCAGCTGCCATTGCTGGCGACGGCGCAGCCGCGCGCGGACCGACCAGACCAGGACCACCAGCAGCAGCGACCCCAGCAGGATGTAGCCGAAGATCGCCATGCCGCTGCGCCACCACGGCGGCAGCACCTTCACCTGCAACTGCTGCGAAGGTGTCCACGCGCCCCGGGCGGTCGCTGCCTGCACCTCGATGACGTAGCTGCCGGTCGGCAGCCGCGACAGGGTGCGCTGGCCATCGCCCCCCTGCTCCACCCAGTCCTGGTCATAGCCCTGCACGCGGAAGCGGTAACGGTTGCCCTGCGGGCTGGCATAGGACAGCAGCCGCGCATCGATCTGCAGATCGCGGTCATCCGGTCCCAGCAACAGGGTGCCGGTGAGCGGCAACGGTTGCCAGCCGCGCGCGTCGTCGCGGCGTACGCGCACTTCGGCGATCACCAGCGATGAAGAAGGCAGCACCGTGTCGTCGGCATTCACATCGAAGGCAACCAACCCGGTCTGGGTGACGGCCAGCACGCGACCATCTGCATTCACTGCCGGTGGCCGGCCGGTGAACTCCGCATCGGACAGTCCATCGCGCTCGTTGAACTGCTGCAGGCGCCGCGTTTTCGGGTCCCAACGCAGCAGGCCGCGCGGCGTCGTCGCCCACAGCTGGCCGTTGCCGGCCAGCGCCAGCCCGCCCATGGTGACCGGCGGCACGCCTGCACTGCCGTCGATGCGCTGGATCAGGCGCAGGCTCATGCCATCCCACTGGTAGCGCTCGAACGCGCCTTGGCGCGCCAGCCACAACTGTTGCGGATCGATCCACACCAGGTCGTAGATGGGCCCGCGCGAAACGCCCGGTACTGCCTCGAAGCGTCCAGCCTGCTCGCGCCAGATGCCCATGTCACCCATCACCCAGGGCCGGCCATGGGCGTCGAAGCGGATCTGCTCGATCGGCGCATCGGCGGTCCCGCGGAAATGCTCCAGCGGATAGCGGTGCAGCAGCCGGCCCTCTGCATCGCGCTGCTGCAGGTCCAGGCCCATCACCGACACCCACACCGTGCCATCAGGCGCCTGCCGCATCAGGTCGATGCGCTGGCGCAGGTCGGCACTGCCATCGATCCGCAGATCGCGCAGCGCGCCGGTAGCCGGATCGTAGACGGTGATGCGGCCGCCACGTCCCAGCCACAGGCGCCCATCCGGGCGCGGCAGCACCGACCACACCACGCCGCTGCCGAGCTGCCGGTCGCTGGCCAGCAGGCGCAGGGTGCCCTGCGCATCGAGCTGGTACACCCCTCGCGCCGAGCCGACGTAGTAGTTCTTCCCATCGCTGGCCGCGCTCAACAGGTACTGGCTGTCCAGCGGCTTGCCGTCGAGTTGGTTCCAGATCGAGAAGCGCCGCCAGTCCGGTGGCAGATAGGCCAGGCCCTGGGTCAGCAGCGCCACCCACAATCCGCCCTCGTGGTCCTGCAGCAGATCGAGCACACCGCTGTGCGCGGTCAGGAAGCCGCTGCCGCGGTCGCCCTCCAGCCGGCGCAGCGCCGCCGCATCCCCCCGCAACAGGCCATCGGAGGTGCCAGCCCAGTAGCCCCCCTGGCGATCGGCCAGGACCAGGGCCGAGCGCAGCTGGGCGCTGTCGGCCCATCGCGGACGACTGACCCGGTCCTGCCCATCGATGCGGTACAGGCCATCGTTCTGGCTGCCGACCCAGATCGAACCCTCCGCATCCCGGCTCAACCGGAGCACGCTCAGCGTGCCCAGTTCCCGCGCGGCCACCGGCTCGAATCCGCTGCCGTTCCAACGCGCCACGCCCGCTTCGGTGCCCAGCCACAGGCGGCCCTGCGCATCGACCAGGCTGGTGAAGATGCTGTTGCTAGGCAGGCCCCCCGGCTGCGCCGGGTCATGGGTGTAGAGGCGCACGCTGCCGTCCTCGCCAAGCCGGCAGACGCCATGGTTGTTGGTCCCGATCCACAAGGCGTCGTCGACATAGGCCAGCGCCCAGAACTGCCCCTGGCAGGTGGAATTGACCGTGTCGAAGGTCCGGAAGCGCTCGCGGTCGGCATCCAGGCGGGCCACGCCCTTGCCGTTGATGCCCACCCAGACCCGGTCCAGCGGATCGATCAGCAGGGTCTCGATCTCGTTGCCGGGCAGCGAGCCCGGCTGTTCCGGATCGTGCTCCCAGACCCGCAGGCTGTTGCCGTCATAACGGGCGAGTCCACCATCGGTGGCGGCCCAGATGTGGCCCTGGCGATCCTCGGCCAGCGCCACCACCATGCGTGACGGCAAGCCTTCGGCGGCACCGAAGCGGCGCAGGCGCGGTGTTTCTGCCATGTCCAGGGTCGCAGCCGCCGTGGCCATCGCCATCAGCAGCAGTCCCATACCTGCGATGCCACGGCACCACCGGCGCCAGCCGCTCGTCATCCTGAACCCCCTGTCCTGGGCCGATTGTCACACAGGGCCGGGTTCATGGCTGCAACAGGCTGTTTCCAGCGGCGGCACCACCACGAACTGTTGCAGCCATGCACGCAACGTTGGCAGGGGGCTGTGCGTATGATCACAGCGTCACCTTCCGGAGCCCGCCATCGATGCGTCCCTGCCTGGCCCTGCTGCCGATGCTGCTCGCCACCGCCCCTGCCTGGGCGGCCGCCGACACCTATCGCCTCGATCCGGTGCACACGCGGGTGCTGTTCTCCATCGATCACGCGGGCTACTCGCAGGCCATGGGCACCGTGTCCGGCAGCGAGGGCCGCGTGCTGTTCGATCCCGACAACTGGCGCGACGCCACCCTGGAAGTGGACATTCCGGTGTCGCGTCTGGACCTTGGCGACGCCAAGTGGAACCAGGCCACGCTGGCCCGCAGCCTGCTCGATGGCGAGCGATTCCCCAGCGCACGCTTCGTCTCCAGCCGGGTCGAACCGATCGACGCCAAGCGTGCGCATGTGATCGGCACGCTGACCCTTCGCGGGGTCAGCCAGGAAGTCACCCTGGACGTGACCCTCAACGCGCTCAAGCGCTACCCGCTCCCTCCATTCCGACGCACCGCCGGGTTTTCCGCCAGCACGACGCTGAGCCGGCGCGCGTTCGGCATCACCGCCTGGCCGGGGGTCATCGGTGATGCGGTACAGGTGCGGATCGAGGCCGAAGCCACCCTCGACCGCAGCGACGCCCCGGGAACTCCCGCTCCCGTTCCACACTCCGACCACACGACGGCCCCCAAGGACCCTTCATGACCGCCAAGAACACCCCCGCCGCGTGGGGAAGTGTCAGCCAGCTCCTGCACTGGTTGATCGCACTGCTGATCCTCGCCCTGGGCGTGGTCGGCCTGATCATGGGCGAACTGCCCAAGACGCCCAAGTACTTCTGGGTCTACACCGCGCACAAGTCGATCGGCATCACCGTGCTGGCGCTGGTGCTGTTCCGTCTCGGCTGGCGCCTGTATGCCGGTGCGCCGAAGCCGGTGCCGGGCGTGCCCAGCTGGCAGGAACGCATCGCCAGTGCCACCCACGTGCTGCTGTACGTGCTGATGTTTGCCATTCCGCTGTCGGGCTGGCTGTACGATTCGGCCAGTGGCCTGCGCCCGTTCCGTTGGTTCGGCCTGGTCGACGTGCCCAAGCTGAGCGGCCCCGACCCGCAGGTCGTCGCGGTGTCCCATGCCCTCCACGAATACGGCTTCTGGCTGTTGATCGCGGTGGTGCTGGCCCATGCCGGCGCTGCCTTCTACCACCACCTGTTCCAGCGCGATGCAACGCTGTCCCGCATGTTGCCGCGCGGCTGGCTCGCCTCCCCTCAGAAGGACTGACCGATGAACCTGAAACTGACCACTCCGGCCGCCGTGGCCGCCGCCCTGGCCGGCATGCTGGCCACCGCCCCGGCGCTCGCTGCGGAGTATGCGCAGGCCCCCGGTGCCGGCTCGATCCTGGTGTTCGCCAGCAAGTACGACGGCGAAGTGTTCACCGGCAGCTTCCCGGGCTTCGCCACCAAGCTCAGCTTCGACCCGGCCAACCCGGCCGCCGGTTCGCTGGATGTGGTGATTCCGCTGGCAGGCGCCAGGAGCGGCAACAGCGACCGTGACTCGACCCTGCAGGGCGCCGACTTCTTCAATGTCGGCAAGTTCGCCACCGCGCGTTACACCGCCAAGGGCTTCCGCGCCGTGGGCAACGACCAGTTCGCCGCCGATGGCACCCTGGAACTGCGCGGCGTCAGCAAGCCGGTCACCCTGACCTTCACCTGGAAGCCGGGCACCCAGCCGGTGCTGACCGGCAAGGCCACGGTCAAGCGCCTGGACTTCGGCGTCGGCGGCGGTGACTGGGCCGATACCAAGACCATTCCGGACGACACCGCGATCAGCACGATCGTGAAGTTCGACGCGAAATAAGACCCATCCGGTGATGCCGTGCCCGCGGCCGGCATCACCGGGCATCGCAACGCATCCGGTAGTGCCGGCCGCTGGCCGGCATCACCGGGAACAGAGGGGTTGCCGGCCAGCGGCCGGCACTACTGATCGACGGCCAACCAGGCCTGCACCGTGGCCGCATCGAACGGCCAGTCCAGCTCGCGCTCGCCGCGCTCGTCGCGCAGCACCGGCACCCGCGTGCCATAGCGCGCTTCCAGCGCCGGCTGGTCATCCAGGAACACCGATTCGAACTCCGGCGCCCGCGCCTTGGCCAGCTCGGCCAGGGCCAGGTCGCACAGGTGGCAATCGTCACGCTGGATCAGGGTCAGCACCAGTCAGGCTCCCGTGGCGGAAATGCTGCGCCGCAGCCATCGGATGGCCCGGCAAGCCGCTAGAATAGCCGCTTGTCCGGTACCCGCAGTTTGGCATCCATGGCTGTCAGCACGTTCGACGTTTTCAAGATCGGCATTGGCCCGAGCTCCTCGCACACCGTCGGACCGATGAAGGCCGCCGAGCGATTCATCCATCGCTGGCTGCTCGACCCGGGCCGCCTGCACGAGGTCGCGCGCATCCGCGCCGATGTCTACGGCTCGCTGGCCTTGACCGGCCGCGGCCATGGCACCGACAAGGCGATCCTGCTGGGCCTGGAAGGCCAACGGCCTAACCTGATCGACCCGGACATCATTCCGGCCACCCTGGAGCGCATCCGCAGCAGCAAGCGCATCCAGCTGATGGGCCAGCACGAGATCGCCTTCGACGAGAAGCGCGATCTCGGCATGAACAAGCGCCAGAAGCTGCCCTACCACACCAACGGCATGCGCTTCACCGCGTACAACGCCGACGACGAAGTGATCGCGACCCGCGATTACTACTCGGTCGGTGGTGGCTTCGTGGTCAACCAGGACGACGCGGCCGATGACCGCATCGTGCCCGATGAAACCCCGCTGCCCTACCCGTTCAAGAGCGGCGACGAGCTGCTGGCACAGACCGCGCGCAGCGGCCTGAGCATCGCCCAGCTGATGTTCGAGAACGAAAAGTGCTGGCGCAGCGAAGACGAGATCCGCGCCCAGCTGCGCGAGATCTGGAGCGCGATGCAGTCGTGCGTCACCCGCGGCATCCGCGAGGAGGGCGTGCTGCCGGGTGGCCTGAAGGTCGGCCGTCGTGCACCGGCGCTGTACCGCGAGCTGTCGTCGAAGCCGGAAGCGGCGATGCGCGATCCGCTGACGACGCTGGACTGGGTCAACCTGTACGCACTGGCAGTGAACGAAGAGAACGCTGCCGGTGGCCGCGTGGTGACCGCACCGACCAACGGTGCGGCCGGCGTACTGCCGGCGGTGCTGCATTACTTCGACCGCTTCTGCCCCGGCGCCAACGAACAGCGCGTGTTCGATTTCCTGCTGACCTCGGCGGCGATCGGCATCCTGTACAAGGAAAACGCTTCGATTTCCGGTGCCGAAGTGGGCTGCCAGGGCGAAGTGGGCGTGGCCTGCTCGATGGCGGCCGGTGGCCTGGTCGCGGCGCTGGGGGGCAACCCGAGCCAGATCGAGAACGCCGCGGAAATCGGCATGGAACACAACCTGGGCCTGACCTGCGACCCGATCGGCGGCCTGGTGCAGATTCCCTGCATCGAGCGCAATGCAATGGGCGCGGTGAAGGCGATCAATGCCTCGCGCATGGCGATGCGTGGCGACGGCAAGCACAAGGTGTCGCTGGACAAGGTCATCAAGACCATGCGCGATACCGGCCGCGACATGCAGGACAAGTACAAGGAAACCAGCCGCGGTGGCTTGGCGGTGAACGTCATCGAGTGCTGAGGGCGACCGGCTCCGGCGCGATGGCGACGGGCCACAGGTAGAGTCGACTGTCAGTCGACCATCGCGCGCAGCGCGGGATTTCCGCGGCCTGAGGGAAGAGCAGTCGACCAACAGTCGACTCTACCCGGTCACCCTTGCCCGTACGGGCGACACCGTCACCGCGTTCCGGTTAGGCTCGGGGCTTCCCCACCCCGGATTGCCCCATGCGCGTGATCGCTGCCGCCCTGCTTGCCTGCCTTCCGCTGGCCGCCCTGGCCGCCCCCACCTACGGGCCTCGGCTGGAGGGTTTCGACTACGGCTATCCGGTGAAGACCTTCGCGCTGGAATCGCAGCGGCAGCCGCTGGAGATGGCCTACCTGGACATCGCGCCGAAGAAGGCACCCATCGGCGTGGTGGTGCTGCTGCACGGCAAGAACTTCTGTGCCGCCACCTGGAAGGAATCGATCAAGCCACTGGTCGCCGCCGGCTATCGGGTGATCGCCCCGGACCAGGTGGGCTTCTGCAAATCCAGCAAGCCCGAGCGTTACCAGTATTCGTTCGCGCAGCTGGCCGCCAACACCCATGCCCTGCTGCAACAGCTGCAACTGGGTGACGTCCCGGTGCACCTGGTCGGTCATTCGATGGGCGGCATGCTGGCGGTGCGCTACGCGCTGATGTTCCCGCAGGACCTGCGCAGCCTGTCGCTGGTCAATCCGATCGGGCTGGAGGACTGGAAGGCGCTGGGCGTCCCCTGGCGCAGCGTCGACGCGTGGTACGCCGGCGAAATGAACATCAGCTATGACAGCATCCGCCGCTACCAGCTGGAGGTGTACTACGACGGCAAATGGAAACCGGCCTACGAACCGTGGGCGCGGATGCAGTCGGGCATGTACGAAGGCCCGGGCAAGCAGGCCGTTGCATGGAGCCAGGCGCTGGCCTCGGACATGGTGTTCAACCAGCCGGTGGTCTACGAACTGAAGCACGTGCAGGTGCCGACCACGCTGTTCATCGGCCAGAAGGACCGCACCGCGATCGGGCGCGACCTGGCGCCGCCTGCGGTGAAGGCGACGCTGGGCAATTATCCGGTGCTGGGCAAAGCAGCGGCCGCAGCGATTCCCGGCGCGACGCTGGTCGAGTTCGCCGAACTGGGCCATTCGCCGCAGGTGCAGGACCCCAAGCAGTTCAACAGCGCGTTGTTGAAGGCCCTGAAGTCCCGCTGACCGGCAGGCGTGCCCTCTGTAGAGCCGAGCCCACGCTCGGCTCATGCGGCAGGACCGGGGTTCTGTCAGGAGCAGCCGAGCGTGGGCTCGGCGCTACAGGAACAATGCGATCAACCCACGATCCGCAGCACGTCATCCAGCAACGCAGCCGCAGTGACTTCCGCGCCGGCACCCGGTCCCTGGATCAACAAGGGTTGGTGGCGGTAGCGATCGCTGTGGATGGCCACGCGGTTGTCGGTGCCGGCACCCTGCGCCAGCGGATGATCGGCCGGCAGTTCGCGCAGGCCCACCTGCGCACCTTCGCTGTCAACACGGCCAACGAAACGCAGCACGCGGCCGTTGTCACGTGCCTGCTGCCAACGCGCCTGCAGCGGCGCATCCAGCTGCTCCAAGGCAGCCACGGCATCCTCCAGCGGCAACGCTGCCAGCGCTTCGGGCACCAGTGAATCCACCTGTACCTGCGACGCATCCAGCGCCAGCCCGCTGCTGCGCGCCAGGATCAGCAGCTTGCGGCGCACGTCCTCGCCGGACAGGTCCAGGCGCGGGTCTGGCTCGGTATAACCGGCCGCCAGCGCCTCGCGCACCGCCGCCGAGAACGGCGACTGGCCGTCATAGCGATGGAACAGCCACGCCAGCGAGCCGGACAGCACGCCCTCGATGGCATGGATGTGATCGCCACCGGCCACCAGCGCGCGCAGGCTGCTCAACAGCGGCAGCCCGGCACCAACGGTCGCACTGTCGCCATAACGCGCGCCACTGTCGGCACAGCTTTCGGCAATGGCCTGCGCGCGGGCGAGCTGCGCGCCCCGGCCCAGCTTGTTGGCGGTCACCACATGCACGCCGCGCGCCAGCCATTGCACGTGACGGGCGGCCACGTCTTCACTGGCCGTGGCATCGACCACCACGTCGCCACGCTCCAGCCCTTCGGCGCTCGCCCATGGTGGCGAACTGTGGCCATCGCGGGGGGCTCGACGTGCCAGTTCCAAGGGCAGCGCCAGGTCGCGATCGATCTCCAGCGCGGTGCGCGAGTTGGCCAGCCATTGCACGCTGGGCAGTTCCAACCCGCGTGCCTGCAGCGCCTGGTAGCGCTGTACGAAGGCCGAACCGACCGTGCCCGTACCGAGCAGCGCCAGGCGTCCCGCCCCCAGCGCAGGAATGTCAGCGGCGAGTGCGCTCATGCGTCCACCACCTGTTTGCGGCGGGCGGCCGCATCGATCACCGCTTCGGCGCGCTGCAGCGCGGCGCCGAGATCGGCCAGCAGGTCACGCTCGGCCTCGATGCCGACCGACAGGCGCAGCAGCCCTTCGCTGATGCCGGCGGCTGCACGCGCTTCGGCGGTCATCGCCGCATGGGTCATCGTGGCCGGATGTGCGATCAGGCTTTCGACGCCGCCCAGCGATTCGGCCAGGGTGAAACAGCGTAGCCCGTCCACAAATGCACGCACCGCCGCATGCGGATCATCACCGGCGCAGTGCGCCAGTTCGAATGACAGCATCGCGCCGAAGCCATTCTGCTGGCGCGCGGCGATGGCGTGGCCCGGGTGATCGGCCAGGCCCGGGTAGTACACCGCGCCGACCGCCGGATGCTGGTCCAGCAGGGCAATGATCGACGCCGTGTTTTCCTGGTGCACGCGCAGGCGCGCATCCAGCGTGCGCAGGCCGCGCAGGGTCAGGAAGGCATCGAACGGCGAACCGGTCAGGCCCAGCGCGTTGCCCCACCACACCAGCTGCTCGTGCAGCGCCGGATCGCGCGCGACCACCGCCCCACCCACCACATCGCTGTGGCCATTGATGTACTTGGTGGTGGAATGCAGCACCAGGTCCGCACCAAACGACAGCGGCTGCTGCAGCGCCGGTGACAAGAAGGTGTTGTCGACCACCACGAGGGCACCGGCCTTGTGCGCGGCATCGATGACGAAGCGCAGGTCGGTGATGCGCAGCAGCGGGTTGGACGGGGTTTCCACCAGCACCAGCTTTGGCTG
This sequence comes from Stenotrophomonas maltophilia D457, assembly GCF_000284595.1. GTDB lineage: Bacteria > Pseudomonadota > Gammaproteobacteria > Xanthomonadales > Xanthomonadaceae > Stenotrophomonas > Stenotrophomonas muris. The sequence continues at coordinate 3,560,862 of NC_017671.1, forward strand.
CGTGGCCAGCGCCTGCGCCAGCGCTCGCGGATCGGTCAGGTCGGCGGTGACCAGTTCGAAGTGCCCCTTCTTTGCCAACGCGTTGAACAGCCGCCAGCTGCCGCCGTAGGCATCGTGCGGCACCACCAGGGTGTCGCCCGGCTGCAGCAGCGCGTTCAGCACCAGGTTGATCGCGCCCATGCCGGTCGCGGTGATGACGCCGCCGGCGCCGCCTTCCAGTTCGGCCAGCGCTTCACCCAGCAGGTCGCGGGTCGGGTTGCCACTGCGCGTGTAATCGTACTGGCGCTTGTTGCCGAAGCCTTCAAAACTGAAGTTCGACGACAGCACGATCGGCGGCGTGACCGCGCCATGCGCGGTGTCCCGATCGATGCCGGCACGGACGGCGGCAGTGGTACGACTACAGGACGGCTCGTTGGCGTGCAGGCTCATGCGGACTCTCCAGAAGTGCGGAAGGCGGTGGCGAGGATCGCATCGATGCGATCGGTTTCTTTGAGGAAGGCATCGTGGCCATAGGGCGAGCGCAGCACGCGCAGGCTGCCGCGCGGGCCCAGCCCTTCGACCAGGCCGACCAGGTCGGCCAGCGGCACCAGGCGGTCGCCCTCCACGGCCACCACCACGGTCGGCGGCAGGATCGCGGTGGGATCGACGCGGTGCAGGTCGATTGATTCGGACAGGCGCAGGTAAGCGGTCACCGGCGTGCGCGCGACGTACTGCGCACCGGCCGCGTCGAGATAGTCTTCGGCAGCCACGCGCACGCGGCCATTGATGACCTCCGGCGCAGCATCAAAGCGCTCGCCGAACTCTTCCGGGGTGCGGTAGCTGAGCATGGCGAACTGCCGGGCCAGGGCAAGGCCGTGGTCTTCGCCGCACTGCAGCTGGCCCAGCGCGACCGCGCGGCGCTGCAATGCGCGCCAGGCGGCGGCATACGGATGCGGTCGGTGCGCACCGCTGGCCAGCACCAGCTGGCGCACGCGGGCACGATGACGGATCGCGAACTGCTGGCCGACCAGCGCGCCATACGAATAGCCAACGAAGGCCTTCAGCGTGCGGATGCCGAGATGGTCCAGCAGCAGCGCCAAGGCATCGGCCTGGTCGGCGGTATCGATCGGCACATCAAGTGCACCGTCGGCGCCGATGAAGTCGAAGGCCAGCACGCGCAGCTGCTGCGGATCCAGCGCGCGGCCGCTGCCCACCAGGTCTTCGGCCCAGCCCTTCTCGCGGAACTGCGTGTTGGACGCCACGTGGCGATGGGCGGAAATGCCGCCGGCCAGCACCACCACCGGTGCATTGGCCGGACCGACCCACTCATAGCGCAGGCGCACCGGGCTGGGGCCGGCGTGGCGCATCGACAGCACCGCGGCGAACTCACCGCGCTCGGCATGCACGCGGTCTTCGACCGGCACGCTGACGGGGACAAAGGGTTCGGGGCGAATGGCGGTACTGGCGGCGAAGCTCATGGCGGGATCCGGTTGGGGAATCGGCCATCGAGCCTTCGCGGGGCCCGCGTTCGAGATGCACGTGTGGTGCATGGTTCGAACCATCTTTCGGTGGACGCCACGGTCCCCGCAGGATTTGGCACCTACGCAGACGCTTGCGCGCCTGCGGGCTGCCCCGGCTTCAAAGGGCCTGTCCCTCTGCCGGTCTCGATGGTGGGGCCACGATGCCAGCCCTTTCCGGCACTGTCAATCCCTTCATGCGGATAAAGCGATGAATATTCTTGGGGCAGCTATGCGAAGGCCGTCCCGGTCGCCCTGTTCAGGATCGGGTACAGTCCGGGCGGTCCATTCCGCTGGAAACGCCGATGTCGCGCCTGCCCCTGTCCTGCCTGCTGCTGCCTCTGCTGGCGAGCGCGACCGCACACGCCGGCGACTGGCGCCAGGGCTGGGGACTGGCTCCCCCTTCCGCCCCGGCCACCCGCGCAGGCAGTGCCGAGGGCGCCGCCCCCATGGCCCAATTGCGCCTGCAGCCGGTCGGTACGCAATGGCAGGCCCGGATCGACAACGGGCTGGCAGGGCCGCTGCAGATCCAGCTGCGCGCCGCCGCCGGGCACCCGGTCGAAGGCCTCCCGGTCGAGTCGCTGATCCAGGGCGACAGCAGCCTGGTAGTCGGCCACCTGCCCGCCCCGATCGATGGCCGCATGCTGGATCTGCGCCTGCAGTCGGTGCCGGGCAACCCGGCCGCACAGGCCGAAGATGTCGCCTACCGCCTGCCATTCGATGCGGCGCGCCTGCGCGTGGACCAGGCGCCGCAGGGACGATTCAGCCATGACGACGAGGAGAACCGCGACGCGGTCGACTTCGCACTGCCGGAGGGCACCCTGGTGCTGGCCGCGCGCGAGGGTACGGTGATGCAGATCCAGGATGGCTTCCGTGGCAACGGCCAGGACCGCGAACGCGATGGTGCCCGCGCCAACTTCATCCGCGTGCTGCACAGCGACGGCAGCATGGCGCTGTACGGCCACCTGCAGGCCGGCGGCATGCGCGTGCGTCGTGGCCAGGCGATAGGGGCCGGACAGCCGATCGGCCTGTCTGGCAACAGCGGCTACAGCAGTGCCCCGCACCTGCACTTCGTGGTGCAGGTCAATCGCGGCATGGGCCTGCGCTCGGTGCCGGTGCGCATCTTCGCCGAGCAGGGCCAGCTGCAGTTCGCCCGCCAGGGCGAGGCCGAAGGCGGTACCGGGCGCTGACCGCCCCCGGCCGGTATAATCGGGCGCTTATCTCTTTGAAAAGCGCCCCGGGCGGGCGCCACTGCCATGTCCGAAGTCGCCAACGAAGCGTCGCGTCGCCGCACCTTCGCCATCATTTCCCACCCTGACGCCGGCAAGACCACGCTGACCGAAAAGCTGCTGCTGTTCGGGGGCGCGATCCAGATGGCCGGTTCGGTCAAGGGCCGCAAGGCTGCCCGCCACGCCACCTCCGACTGGATGGCGCTGGAAAAGGAGCGCGGCATCTCCGTCACCTCCTCGGTGATGCAGTTCCCGTATGAAGGCAAGATCGTCAACCTGCTCGACACCCCCGGCCACGCCGACTTCGGCGAAGACACCTACCGCGTGCTGACCGCGGTGGACTCGGCGCTGATGGTGATCGACGTGGCCAAGGGCGTGGAAGAGCGCACCATCAAGCTGATGGAAGTGTGCCGCCTGCGCGACACCCCGATCATGACCTTCATCAACAAGCTCGACCGCGAGGGCAAGGACCCGATCGAGCTGCTGGATGAAGTGGAAACCGTGCTCGGCATCCAGTGCGCGCCGGTCACCTGGCCGATCGGCATGGGCCAGCGCCTGAAGGGCGTGGTCCACCTGCTGACCGGCGAAGTGCACCTGTACGAACCGGGCCGCAACTTCACCCGCCAGGACTCGACCATTTTCCCGTCCATCGATGCTCCCGGCCTGGCCGAGAAGATCGGTGCACAGATGCTGGCCGACCTGCGCGACGAGCTGGAACTGGTGCAGGGCGCCAGCCACCCGTTCGACCTGCAGGCCTACCGCGAGGGCAAGCAGACGCCGGTGTTCTTCGGCTCGGGCGTCAACAACTTCGGCGTGCAGCCGCTACTGGACTTCTTCGTCGAACACGCACCCGCACCGCAGGCGCGCTCCACCACCGGCCGCGAGATCGCCCCGGAAGAAAACAAGCTGACCGGCTTCGTGTTCAAGATCCAGGCCAACATGGACCCGCAGCACCGCGACCGCGTGGCCTTCATGCGGGTCTGCTCGGGCCGCTTCAGCGCCGGCATGAAGACCTTCCACGTGCGTACCGGCAAGGAAATGAAGCTGGCCAACGCGCTGACCTTCATGGCCAGCGACCGTGAGATCGCCGCCGAGGCGTGGCCGGGCGATGTGATCGGCATCCACAACCACGGCACCATCTCCATTGGCGATACCTTCACCGAAGGCGAAGCGGTCACCTTCACCGGGATCCCCAACTTCGCCCCGGAACTGTTCCGCCGCGCCCGCCTGCGCGATCCGCTCAAGCTCAAGCAGCTGCAGAAGGGCCTGGCCCAGCTGTCCGAGGAAGGCGCGACCCAGTTCTTCCGCCCGCTCACCAGCAACGACCTGATCCTGGGTGCCGTCGGCGTGCTGCAGTTCGACGTGGCCGCCTACCGCCTGAAGGACGAGTACGGCGTGGAAGCCACCTTCGAGCCGGTGAGCGTGACCACTGCGCGCTGGGTCCACTGCAGCAACGAGAAGAAGCTGGAAGAGTTCCGCGAGAAGAACGCGCTGAACCTGGCGCTGGATGCCGCCGGGCACCTGGTCTACCTGGCGCCGACCCGGGTCAACCTGCAGCTGGCCCAGGAACGCTCGCCGGACGTGCGCTTCTCTGCCACCCGCGAAGCGGCGCATACCGTTTCGGCAGGCTGATGCCACGGGGTCGGATCCCTTTCCGGCAGGAAAGGGCTCTGACCCCAGCCAACGCAAGGCAGGCATTCACCCACCATACGGTGACAGGCGTGCACGCATCGCCCATCGCGGCGATGATAGGTGGGTGCGGGTCCCCCTCCCCGCGAACAATGCCTACGCCATGTCCACGACGTCCATTGATTCGATCCGTGAAGAAATCGCCAGCGCCCTGACCCATGGCCTGGGCGCGGTATTCGCCCTGGCAGCCAGCGCGGTGTTGATCACCCTGGCGGCGATCTACGGCGACGGCTGGCAGCTGGCCAGCGCGATCGTATTCGGTATCGCGCTGTTGCTGCTGTACACCGCCTCCACGCTGTACCACGCCATCCAGCATCCGGTCGCCAAGGGCCGGTTGAAGGTGTTCGACCATTGCGCGATCTATGTGCTGATCGCAGGCACCTATACCCCGTTCACCCTGATCGGCCTGCGCGGTCCGTGGGGCTGGGGCCTGTTCACCGCGATCTGGGCGCTGGCGCTGGGCGGCGTGGTGTTCAAGCTGTTCTACACCGGCCGCTTCAAGGTGCTCTCAACGGTGATCTACATCGCCATGGGCTGGCTGGTGGTCGTGGCGATCAAGCCGATGTGGGCCTCGATCGATGGCGGCACCCTCACCTGGCTGTTCGCCGGCGGCCTGTCGTACACGCTGGGGACCTATTTCTACCACCGTGAATCGATCCCGTACTCGCATGCCATCTGGCACCTGTTCGTGATCGGCGGCAGCGTCTGCCACTTCGTCGCGGTCACCATGCAGGTGCTGTAACGGCCGCTCGACGGCAGCGCGTGCACACCATGCACATGGTCGCTTCGCGCCCTGTCCACGAAGAGGGGGCAACCATGGCAGCGTGAATGCTGCCGCCTCCCCTGCCGCAAAGCGCACGCCCCGCTGGCGCCTCCGCCGCCCCGGCCCACGAGGCCGGCGCTGGCTCACGATCCTGATCTTCCTGCTGGCGGCGATCCTGGTACTGATCGCGTTGTGGGACTGGAACTGGTTCAAGGGGCCGGTGGAGCGCGCGGTGCAGGCACGCACCGGCCGCGTGCTGCACATCGGGAACCTTGATGTCGACCTCGGCCGCACCAGCACGATCCGCGCCGATGCGGTCACCTTCGCCAATGCCAGCTGGGCGAAACAACCCGATATGGCCAGCGCCGACCGCGTCGAGATCGACGTGCGGGTCTGGCCCCTGCTGCGCGGCAGCGTGCAGCTGCCCGAAGTGCGCCTGACCCGGCCGGACGTGCTGCTGGAAACCGCCCCGCGCAAAGGCGAACCGGGCAACTGGGATTTTCTCGGTGACAGCGCCGGCGGGACCAGCCCCCAGCTCAAACGGTTGCGCGTCGATGACGGTCGCCTGCAGTTCCTCGATGCGCTCGGCCGCACCGATATCCGCGTGGACGTGCGCAGCGGCCAGCCGGAACAGGCCGACGCGGCGCCACCGCTGCTGGTGCAGGGCAAGGGACGCTGGCAGGGCAATCCGTTCACCCTGCGCGGTGGTACTGAATCACCGCTGGAGCTGACCGACAGCGGCCACCCGTTCCGCATCCACCTCGACGGTCGCGCTGGCGCCACCCACGCCGTCGCCAGCGGCACATGACCAATCCCTTCCAGCTGCGCGTGTTCGACCTGCAGTTCGCGCTCAGCGGCCAGGACCTGGCCGACCTCTACCCCTTGCTCGGCATCGCCATTCCGCCGTCCCCGCCCTACGCGTTGAATGGTCGGCTCAAGCGTGACCACGACCTTTGGCGTTACGAGCAGTTCACCGGCAAGGTCGGCGACAGCGACCTCGGTGGCAACCTGCAGTTCGAAGTGGGAGGCGCGCGCCCGCGACTGACCGCCACGCTGGAATCCAGACGCCTGGACTTCGATGACCTGGCCGGCTTCGTCGGTGCGCCACCGAAGACCGGCGGCGGCGAAACCGCCAATGCAGAGCAGAAGGCCGAGGCCGCACGGGTCGCCGCGCGTGCGCGTGTGTTGCCGGACACGCCCTACAACCTCGGCAAGCTGCGTGCGATGGATGCCGACGTGCGTTGGAAAGCCCACCGCATCAACGCGCCGTCATTGCCATTGGACGACATGGATGCACACCTGTTGCTGGATGACGGTGTGCTGCGGCTGGACCCACTGAACTTCGGCGTCGCCGGCGGCGACATCCGCAGCACGATCCGCATGGACGCGCGCCAGCCGCAGATCAGTACCGCGCTGAAGGCCAGTGTGCGCGGCGTGCAGCTTGGCCAGTTGTTCCCCGACGCCAAGCTGGCCGAACAGGCCAAGGGTGGCATCGGCGGCGAGGTGGACCTGAGTGGCCGCGGCAATTCGATCGCCGAGATGCTCGGCAGCAGCAGCGGCAAGGTCGGCCTGGCAATGGGCCGTGGCCATGTCGGCAACCTGGTGATGGAACTGGCCGGCCTGGACATCACCGAGTCGCTGAAATTCCTGGTGACCGGCGACAAGCAGATTCCCCTGCGTTGCGCCTTCGCCGACTTCGGCGTGCGCGACGGCCTGATGACCAGCCAGGCGTTGGCGGTGGATACCACCGACACGATCCTCATCGGCGAAGGCACGGTCAGCCTGCGCGACGAGAGCCTGGACCTGCTGTTGAAGCCACGCCCGAAGGACAAGAGCATCCTGGTGCTGCGCTCGCCACTGCACATCGCCGGCACTTTCAAGGACCCGTCGTTCCGCCCGGACTTCAAGGCGCTGGGCATCCGCGGCGCGGTGGCCCTGGCACTGGGCAGCATCGCCCCGCCGGCGGCATTGCTGGCAACCATCGAACTGGGGCCGGGCAAGGATGCCGACTGCGGGGGGCAGTATGCGAAGTAGGAGCGTTCGTTCGTGGCGCCTGGACTGATCGTGGTTTGAGGGGGACGAGTGACAGTTTCCTGCGCGCGCGGAACGAGAGCGGAAATTCAAAGTCAAAAGAAAAAAGCAAAGTCAAAAGCTGTTGCCAACCAAGGTTGGCAGCTACCAAAGGCAGTCAACCGACGCGGCAACCCACCGCACTCGCGGGACGAGTCCTGAGGCGGAGTGCATGGCCGTGCAGGACCGTTGGCGCCATGGGCCCGAGGCATGCCTCGGGCGGGTTGGGCAGGACGCCCAACCCCGGTCTTGCCGTGTGCGCAGGACAGCGCACACGAGCAAGGCGCCATCGAGCCCCCATGGGTGAGGGCGCTTTGCTTGCGAAGCACTGCTTCGCAAGCGCCCGAACGCACAGCCGCCAGCGGCTGGGCCGGACCGCGGAGCGGGGTTTACGGCGTGTCCTGCATGGCCATGCCCTCCGCCTCCCCCGCATCAGGAAGGCGCTGCTTTGGCTTTGGCTTTGGCTTTGAGCTTCGAAAAGCGGGCCGGCGGGCCGCAGGCCCGCCGGTGAACACCTCACCCCGCCACGATGTACTGCTGCAGCTGGTCCAGCTCGCGCCGCTGCGCATCAATCACCGACTTCACCAGGTCACCGATGGAGATCACCCCCAGCACCTGCGCGCCCTCCACCACCGGCAGATGGCGGATGCGGTAGTCGGTCACCAGTTGCAGGCAATGCTCCACCTGCTCACCGGGCGACACCGTCACCACCTGCGCCGTCATGATCTCCGCCACCGCGGTATCGCGCGATGAACGATCACGCAGCACGATCTTGCGCGCGTAGTCACGCTCGGACAGGATCCCGACCAGCCGCGGCCCGTCCATCACCAGTACCGCACCGATGCCCTTTTCCGCCATCAACCGGATCGCATCGATCACCGCCGCGTCCGGCGCGACCGCATGTACTTCAGGAGACTTGCCATCCAACAGTTGCCGTACCGTCGTCATCTGCCTGCCCTCCGAGGGTGGGTTGCAGGGCCGAGTCTGCCACGGCGGATGCTAGCCACGCGTCAACCAGGTACAACGGCCGCTGCTTGGACTCTTCGTACAGCCGCCCCAGGTACTCTCCCACCAGCCCCAGCGCGATCAACTGCACTCCCCCCAGGAACAGGATCACCGCCATCATCGTCGGCCAACCCGCCACCCGGTCGCCATACAGCGCCGCCTTCACGATCACCCACAGGCCGAACACGAACGCGACTGCGGCGGTTGCCAGTCCCAGGTAGGTGGCAGCCCGCAGCGGCACAGTCGAGAAGCCGGTGATGCCTTCGAGGGCGAAATTCCACAGCCGCCACAGGCTGAATTTGCTGGTGCCGGCCACGCGCGCGTGGCGGTGATAGGGCACGGCAATCCGCTTGAAGCCTACCCAGCTGAAAAGCCCCTTCATGAAACGGTGGCGCTCACGCATCCCGCGCAGGGCGCTCAGCGCGCGCGGGGACAGCAGGCGGAAATCTCCGGTATCGGCCGGAATCGGCGTACGCGACAGGCGACCCATCACCCGGTAGAACATCGCTGCCGTGGCGCGCTTGATCCAGGACTCACCATCGCGGGCCATGCGCGTGCCGTAGACGTTGTCATGGCCCTCGCGCCAGCGCGCGACGAATTGCGGCACCAGCTCCGGCGGGTCCTGGCCGTCGGCATCGAGGATCATCGCTGCCCCCTCGTGCACCAGATCCAGGCCCGCGGTCAGCGCCGCCTCCTTGCCGAAGTTGCGCGACAGCTTCAGCGCCGAGACGCGCGCATCAGCCTGGGCCAACCCCGCGATCACCTCCCATGTGCGGTCATGACTGCCGTCATCCACATAGAGGATGTGGCCGTCGATGTCGGGCATGCCGTCCAGCACCGCGCACAGCCGTGGATGCAGCAGCGGTAATGCCAGGGCCTCGTTGTAGGCGGCGATGACAAAAGTGAGCCGTTCGCGGGTCATGCCCGGATTGTACATTGCCGGCCAGGCGCACGACCCGTCGCCCGCCGCTCACGCCACGCCTGCCTCAGTCCTCCGACAAGTATGACGCGCCTCCCAGCTGGCGCGCCTGGCGCTGGATCCATGCGGCGCGCCGCTGCACATACGGCCCCGGTGCGGCCGCGTTGTAGCGTCGCGGTGCCGGCAGTACCGCCGCCAGTCGCGCACTCTCGGCCGGGCTCAACCGGGCCGCGTCCTTGCCCCAGTATTTCTGGGCTGCCGCCTGCGCACCGTACACACCATCACCGAACTCGGCGATGTTGGCGTACATCTCCAGGATGCGCTCCTTCGGCCACAGCGCCTCGATCAGCACCGTGTACCAGACTTCCAGGCCCTTGCGGATCCAGCTGCGGCCCTGCCACAGGAACAGGTTCTTGGCCACCTGCTGGCTGATCGTGCTGGCGCCACGCAGGCGCCCTCCCCTGGCGTTATGGTCGCGGGCCTTTTCGATGGCCTGCAGATCGAAGCCATTGTGGTCGGGGAAGCGCTGGTCCTCGGCCGCCACCAGCGAGATCGGCAGGCTCGGCGCCATCTGGTCGAGGTCGCGCCACTGGTAATGCAGCCGATAGGACCAGTCCGCCTCGCCCAGCGCCTCGCCGTAGCGCCACAGCATCACCGTGGACACCGGCGGGTCGATGAAGCGCAGCACCAGCACCTGCAGGCAGCTGAAAGCAACCAGCAGCACCGGCAGCCACTTCCAGCGCCAGCGTCGCCGGCGCGGTGCGGCCACCTCCGCCACTACCTTGTGCTGCTCTCCCGCTGCCCCCATTACTGGTGCATCCTTCTTCTGTCTGGTTGTCGGCGCATTATCCGGCAACCGCCCCCGTTTACGCGCGATGTGAGCCGATGACCGCCAACTCCGATTCCCTGATCCGTTTCCTGCTCCCCGACGCCGGCGTCCGCGGCGTGCATGTGCACCTGCAGGCCACCTGGCAGGAAATCCTGTCCCACGCCGTGTACCCGGACGCCGCTGCCGAGCTGCTCGGCGAGGCCTGTGTCGCCTCGGCCCTGTTCACCGGCCACACCAAGATCGACGGCCGCCTGTCAGTGCAGCTGCGCAGCAGCACTGCCCTGCGCACCCTGTTCGCCGAATGCACCGCGGGCGGCACCCTGCGTGGCATCGCCCAGCTCAGCGAAGGCGCCGACGCGCCGCGTGACCTGTCCAGCCTCGGCGATGACGCCATCCTCGCCATCACCATCGAGAACCCCGGCCTGGACCCGCGCGAGCCGCAGCGCTACCAGAGCCTGGTCGCGCTGACCGCGCCGGAACTGGACGAGGCCTTCGAGGACTACTTCCGCCAGTCGGAGCAGCTGCCCACCCGCCTGCTGCTGGCGGCCGACCGCAACGGTGCCGCCGGCCTGCTGCTGCAGAAACTGCCGGGCGACGAAGGCGACGAAGATGGCTGGGCGCGCGCCAGCGCCCTGTTCGAGACCCTGGGCAAGGCCGAACTGCTGGCGACCCCGGCCGAGCAGCTGCTGCACCGCCTGTTCCACGAGGAGCGGCCGGAGCTGCTGGGTGAAAAGCCGCTCTCCTTCGCCTGCTCCTGCTCGCGCGAGCGGGTGGCCGGCATGCTGCAGTCGCTGGGGGAAGAGGAGGCCCGAGCGGCCGCCGAGGACACTGGCGCCGTCGAGGTGCGTTGCGAATTCTGCGGACGCGAGTATCACTTTCCATTGACGGAGTTCGGCATACTGTTCCACGGCGCCCAGGGGGCTGTACCGGCGCCTGAACGACTTCAGTGAACGGCAGTCTTGTACCTGGGGAGGATCAAGGCTTGTTAAGAATTCATAAACACCCTAGGATCGAGTTCCCGTCCCCACGGGAACTTCCGTTGTCTGTCCCTGTCTGAACTGGTCCGATGCGTACCTTCCTGCGTCTACCGCTGGCCCTGCTGATCGCCCTTGGCGCGATCACGGGCGTGCATGCGCAGAGCAAGGACACCCGCACCGTGCTGCCGGTCTGGAACAAGGGCAGCGGCAAGGTCGAGGCGCTGCTGTACCTTGAGCCGACCGGCGAACAGGCGGCCGGCGCCCGCTGGCATTTCGGCCGCAACTCGCTGGACGCGGCCTTTGGCCTGTCCTCCGGCGATTCGCTGGGCCTGCTCTGCAACAGCAGCAGCGGCACCAGCATCAGCGGTCTGGCCAGCCATTGCATGCTGGCCAGCCTGGGCGACGAGGATGATCTGAACAGCCGTCGTTTCAGCGGTACCGCCGCGCTGAACCGCGGCAACAGCCGCCTGGGCATCACCGCCGGCACTGGCCGTGAAACCCTGCCCGCCTGGTTGTCGGGCCCGAACAAGACGCCCTCGCTGCGTGCCGAGCAGAACGATCTGACCGTGTTCGCGCAGAAGAACATCGGTCGCGAAGGCTTCGTCTCCATCGCCGGTACCTACGCCAAGGCGCGCCTGGTTCCGCTGGCCGACGCCTCGCCGGCCATCGTCGATCGCTGGGACAGCAAGAGCCTGAGCATCGGCGCCGGTTACGGCAACTTCACCGGCAGCATCATCGGCCGCGTGGTCGACGTCCCGGGCAAGCCCGGCAAGTGGGAAGGCCTGGGCATCGGCCTGACCTGGCGTACCCCGTGGTCCGGCCAGCTCACCGTCGGCGCCGAGAATGTGATCAGCCGCGGCAAGAATCCGTTCTCCCCGCGCAACGAAAGCAACGACGACGGCACCGTGCCGTATGTGCGTTACGAACAGGATCTCTGATCCCGGTAAACAGGCTCAGCAACGATATTCCCAAAGGCGCCGAAAGGCGCCTTTTGCATGTGCAAGCCTGCCGCGCACTTGCGTAACCGGTATCGCCGCTGGGCGATGAAACGCTGCGCACCGACATAGTGAGACACATTTCAATCGAAACTTTTTTCATCATTCTGCGTTAACAAACGAGGCAGAGCGCCCTGACCATGCCGGTAAACTATTGAGTGGCATGGAAAAAGCGCATCTTTACCAAAATCACAGGCTTGATTAACACAGCTTTAATTCTTGGCGAACGCCCGTTACTATCGGGTCAGCCTCGCGATTTGGGAGCGCTTTTTCGCTCCCCCGCCGGGCATTAACCCCAGCCAAGATTTCTTGGAGAGAGAGAGCCAATGAAACTCAAGTCCAGCCAGCTGCGTGACGCAGTTGTGATCGCGCTTGTCGCCGGTGCCACCACCGCGACGGCGCACGCCCAGGAAGCCACCAACCTCGACCGCATCGAGGTCACCGGTTCGCGCATCCGTCAGGTCGATACCGAAACCGCCCAGCCCGTTCTGAGCATCAGCCGCGCTTCGATCGAGAAGAGCGGTTTCAAGACGGTCGCCGACGTCCTGCAGAACATCGCCGCAGCCGGCAGCCCGGCCATCAGCCGTTCCGAGCCGCTGTCCTCCGGTGAAGCCGTCGGTGGCTTCTACATCGACCTGCGCAACCTCGGCGCCGAACGCACCCTGGTGCTGGTCGACGGCAAGCGCCTCGGCGCCAGCGTCAGCGGCCTGCAGGACGTGTCGCAGATTCCGTCGGCCATCGTCGAGCGCATCGACGTCCTGAAGGACGGCGCGTCGTCGATCTACGGCTCCGACGCGATCGCCGGTGTGATCAACATCATCACCCGCAAGAACTTCCAGGGCCTGGAAGCCAACGCCTACGTCGGCCAGTACGGCGAAGGCGACGGCCAGAAGACCAGCTACGACTTCGTGGCCGGCTTCACCGGTGACCGCGGTTCGATCACCATCGGCGCCGAGTACGCCGAAGAAAAGGAAGTGTGGGCCAAGGATCGCTGGTTCAGCCGTTATCCGCGCACCACCTTCCACCCGGCCCAGAACTGGAGCCCGGTCAGCCAGTGGGGCACCATCATCGATCCGGATACCGATGACTGGCTGGTGCTGAACCGCGGTGGCGACTACCGCGACGTCAACCAGTACCACGACCAGGACTTCGCCGGCATCACCGGTGACACCAGCAACTCCAATACGCAGATGCACCTGCTGACGCCGACCAAGCGTCGCTCGGTGTTCGCCAACGTCCAGTACGACCTGACCGACAATATCCGCTTCGTCTCCGACCTGCTGTACACCCGTCGTGAGTCGCAGGCCCAGGTCGCAGGCTATCCGTTGCAGTCTGCGTCGTATGAGCGCCTGGGTGCCAAGTGGGATGCCGACAGCTACTACAACCCCTTCGGCAAGGACATGGGCTTCATGCGCCGTGGCTGGGAAGTGCCGCGCCTGTCGACCAACAAGCTGACCACCTTCCGCTTCACCGGCGCCCTGCAGGGCAGCTTCCAGTTCAACGACAAGTACTTCGACTGGGAAGCCGGCTACATCTACCAGAACTCGGAAAACCAGCAGAGCCAGACCGGCAACTACAACGTGCTGGCGGTCAATGCCGCCACCGGCCCGTCGTTCTACAACCCGGCCACCGGCCGCGTCGAGTGCGGCACGGCAGCAGGCCTGGTCGATGGCTCCAACCCGATCTATGGCCCGGGCGCCGGCGGCTGCCTGCCGTGGAACCCGGCCATTCCGTACGGCCGTACCGGTGACGGTGGCCTGACCGGCAACCCGGATCTGCAGCAGTTCCTGTTCCCGACCACCAAGAACACCGGTGAAGTCACCACCAAGACCTACTACGCGAACATCGCCGGCAGCCTGTTCACCCTGCCCGCCGGCGACCTGGGCTTCGCGCTGGGTTACGAGTACCGCGAGGACAAGGGTTCGTACAATCCGGACGCCCTGTCGCAGACCGGCTACTCGACCGACCTGGCCGCCGGCCCGACCGGTGGTGGTTACGACGTCAACGAAGTCTATCTGGAGCTGAATGTTCCGATCCTGGCCGACCTGCCGGGTGCCAAGGAACTGAGCTTCAACGCCGCGACGCGCTACTCGAAGTACAGCACCTTCGGCAACACCACCAACAACAAGTTCGGCCTGAAGTGGAAGCCGATCGACCAGCTGCTGGTGCGTGCGACCTACGCCGAAGGCTTCCGTGCGCCGACCATCGACAATCTGTACGGTGGCAGCTCGCAGACCTTCGCGTACTTCACCGATCCGTGCGATACCGACTTCGGTTCGACCGGCCAGCCGGGCGTCGCTGCCCGTTGCGCCGCGGCCATCGGCCCGACCGCCAGCACCTTCCGCCAGCTGCGCCAGGGCTACGTGCCGGCCAGCGGTCCGGATGAGCAGACGCCGGACCCGTTCAACGCCGTCTCCAACCCGAACCTGACTCCGGAAAAGTCCAAGTCCAAGACCGTTGGCCTGGTGTGGAGCCCGACCTTCGCCCAGGGCCTGAACATGAGCCTGGACTGGTGGAACATCAAGATCACCAACACGATCGTCACCGACAGCCCGGATGACCAGCTGAACGACTGCTACGTGCTTGGCATCGCCGAGCGCTGCAACTCGTTCACCCGTGATCCGAACCGTCACAACGTGATCAACCTGACCTACGCACCGCGTAACGCCGGTTACCAGGAAACCGAAGGCTTCGACTTCGACGTGGCGTACCGCTTCGAGACCGACAGCTGGGGTACCTTCAACGCCAACCTGCAGAACAGCTACGTCACCAAGAACGTGCTGAAGACCACCAATGCGCAGCAGGTGCCGGTGTCGATCCTCAACGGCTTCGGCAGCAACTTCCGCCTGCGTTCGAACCTGGTGCTGGGCTGGGAGCGTGGCGACTGGGGCGTGACCTGGGGCACCCGTTACTTCTCCAGCGTCAAGGAGCGTTGCTACTACAGCGACGAGTGCAGCCTGCCGGACTTCGGTTCGCCGGATCCGGTGCGCGACCAGCCGATGAACAAGCGTGGTTCGACCATGTTCCACGACGTCCAGGTTTCCTGGAACGCACCGTGGAATGCGACCATCGCCGTCGGCGCACGTAACGTGTTCGACCACTACGGCCCGCAGATGTACTCGGCACCGAACTCGCAGTTCTCCTACTACGGTGGCTACGACATCGGTCGCTTCATGTACATGCAGTACAAGCAGAAGTTCTGATCGGCGCTCTGATCAGCTGATGCAGCAACGGCCCCGCAAGGGGCCGTTGTTCTTTGTGGCGCATGGAAACAGCTGGCCAGGCACAACAAAAAAGGCCGCGGTGTCGCCGCAGCCTTGCTTCGCATCACTCCCGGGTGCTCATCCGTTCGGAATCAGCGTCTCGATCAGATGCTCGACGTACGCTTCGAAATCCTCGCGCGCCTGCTTGGGCTGCTGCAGCTGCAACGACAACTGCAGGAAGCCGACATACGCGGCGTAGGCAAGGCGTGCCCGATGACGCGCATCGGTCGAGCTGAGGCCGGCCTGGCGGAACGAGGCGACCAGATAATCGAGGCGGCGCTGCGAGACGCGGTCGATCACCGGCCGCACCATCGGATGATCCAGTGCCTTCAGCAGCTCGCTGTAGATGATGTGCGGCTGCACTTCATGCGCCACCATCTGGAACAGCTGGCGCAGGCGCACGCGCGGATCCGGTACGTCTTCCAGGCTGCCGAACACCTGTTCCTGTTCGAACAGTTCCCAGCGTTCCAGCGCCGCCTGCAGCAATGCATCGCGCGAAGGGAAATGCCAGTAGAAACTGCCCTTGGTAACGCCGAGTCGCCGTGCCAGCGGCTCCACCGCGACGGCGCCGACACCTTGTTCAGCAATCAGATCGAGGGCCGCCTGGGCCCAGTCTTCGGCACTCAGGCGGCTGTTGCGGCCGGCGCGCGGTTCGCCGGCGGAAGCGTCAGGTTGATTCATGGGCTGATTTAACCATACGCCGGGGTTCGTTGCAGTACGCGGTTGCGGTCGAAACCGTCGCAGCCTCCCAGGCGAGGTCCATTCAGGGGACTTCCGCAGCGCACCATACCGTGCAGTATTGACTTCCCCCCGAACCGATCCATACTAGCAAGTATGGTTACGTCCCCACCTCCCGCTGCGTTCCATGACCTGCGCCTGGACGCCGCCCATGGCGCCCGCCTGGCAGCCACCGCCAGCGACCATGGCCGGCGCGGCCGGGTGCTGTTCGCGCATGGCTTCGGCCAGACCCGCCACGCCTGGAATGCCACTGCCCGCGCACTGAATGCCGCCGGTCTGCAGACGCTGGCCTACGACGCCCGCGGCCACGGCGATTCGGACTGGAATGCCGCCAACCTGCCCTATCACGGCGAACAGTTCGCCGATGACCTGATCGTGCTGGCCGGCGAGCAGCCGCGCCCGCCGGTACTGGTTGCCGCATCGATGGGCGGGCTGTTCGGCCTGCTGGCCGAGTCGCGCTGGCCCGGCCTGTTCTCGGCGATGGTGCTGGTCGACATCACCCCGCGCTGGGATACCGCCGGCGTCGAGCGCATCCTCGCCTTCATGACCGCCCATCCCGACGGCTTCGCTTCGCTGGCCCAGGCCGCCGACGTGATCTCGGCGTACATGCCGCACCGTCCGCGCAAATCCGAGCAGTCGCTGCGTGCGCTGCTGCGCGAGGACGGCCGCGGCCGCTGGCGCTGGCACTGGGATCCGCGCCTGGTGGCCGAACTGGCCCGCGACAGCGAACAGCACCAGGACGCACTGGCCGAGGCCGCGCGCCAGGTGAAGTGCCCGCTGCTGCTGGTCAGCGGCGGACGCAGCGACCTGGTCACGCCGCAGACCGTGGCCGAGTTCCTGGCGTTGGCGCCGCATGCGCGCCATGTGCAGCTGCCGCAGGCCACCCATATGGTCGCCGGCGATGACAACGACGCCTTTACCGCTACTGTGTTGGACTATCTGGACGTGTTGCCCGCAGCGGACGCTGCGGCTTCGTCCGCCACAAACGAGCACGTCACCGGAGCACGCTCATGAGCATCGTTCTTCCCTTCCTCGCCCTGCTGCTGGCAGGCGCGTTCGTCGCCTACCACCGCATGCGGCTGGTTACCTGGACGCTGATCAGCGTGGCCCTGCTGGCCGCCTGCTGGTTCATTCCCTACGTCAACCAGACCGCCACGATCGTCGCGGCCGCCGTGTTGGCCGTCATCGCCGTGCCGCTGCTGCTGCCGTTCATCCGCAAGCCGCTGCTGACCGGCCCGATGATGAAGGTGTTCCGCAAGGTGCTGCCGCCGCTGTCGCAGACCGAGCGCATCGCACTGGAAACCGGTTCGGTCGGTTTCGAGGGCGAACTGTTCACCGGTGATCCGGACTGGAACATCCTGCTCAACTATCCCAAGCCGCAGCTGACCGCCGAGGAACAGGCCTTCCTCGATGGCCCGGTGGAAGAGCTGTGCGCGATGGTCAACGACTGGGAAATCACCCATGTCCATGCGGACCTGCCGCCGGAACTGTGGGCCTTCATCAAGAAGAACAAGTTCTTCGGCATGATCATCCCGAAGGAATATGGCGGGCTGGGCTTCTCCGCACTGGCCCACCACAAGGTGATCCAGAAGCTGGCGTCGGTGTCTTCGGTGGTCAGCTCCACCGTCGGCGTGCCCAACTCGCTGGGCCCGGGTGAACTGCTGGTGCATTACGGCACCCAGGAACAGAAGGACCAGTACCTGCCGCGCCTGGCCGATGGCCGCGAAGTGCCCTGCTTCGGCCTGACCGGTCCGTTCGCCGGCTCCGACGCCACCTCGATCCCGGACTACGGCATCGTCTGCAAGGGCGAGTGGAACGGCGAGCAGGTGCTCGGCGTCAAGCTCACCTTCGACAAGCGCTACATCACCCTGGCCCCGGTCGCTTCGCTGATCGGCCTGGCGTTCCGCATGTACGACCCGGATGGCCTGATCGGCGATACCCGCGACATCGGCATCACCCTGGGCCTGCTGCCGCGCGACACCGCCGGCGTTGAAATCGGCCGTCGCCACTTCCCGCTGAACTCGACGTTCCAGAACGGCCCGATCCGCGGCAAGGACGTGTTCATTCCGCTGACCCAGCTGATCGGTGGCGCGGCGATGGCCGGCAAGGGCTGGAACATGCTCAACGAGTGCCTGGCCGTGGGCCGCTCGATCACCCTGCCGTCCACCGCCAGTGGTGGTGCCAAGGCCGGTGCCGCGGTGACCGGCGCCTATGCGCGCATCCGCAAGCAGTTCGGCCTGTCGGTCGGCCGCTTCGAGGGCGTGGAAGAAGCGCTGGCCCGCATCGGCGGCAAGGCGTACAAGATCAGTGCGCTGTCGCAGGCCACCGCCGCCGCGGTTGACCGTGGCGACGTGCCGTCGGTGCCGTCGGCGATCGCCAAGTACCACTGCACCACCATGAGTCGCGAAGTGATCTCGGACATGATGGACGTGATCGGCGGCAAGGGCATCATCCTGGGGCCGCGCAACTTCGCTGGCCGCAGCTGGCAGGCCGCGCCGATCGCGATCACCGTGGAAGGCGCCAACATCATGACCCGCAGCCTGCTGATCTTCGGCCAGGGTGCGATCCTGTGCCACCCGTGGGTGCTGAAGGAAATGAAGGCCGCGCAGGATCCGGATACCCGCGCCGGCCTGCAGGACTTCGACCGCAGCCTGTTCGGTCACATCCGCTTCGGCATCTCCAATGCCGTGCGTTCGTTCTGGTTCGGCCTGACCGGCGCGCGCTTCGGTGCCGCCCCGGGCGACGCCTATACCCGCCGCTACTTCCGCAAGCTGGACCGCTACTCGGCCAACCTGGCGCTGATGGCCGACATCTCGATGATGACCCTCGGCGGCAAGCTGAAGTTCAAGGAATCGCTGTCCGGCCGCCTGGGCGATGTGCTGAGCCACGTCTACATGACCAGCGCCATGCTCAAGCGCTACCACGACGAAGGCGCACCGCAGGCCGACCAGCCGCTGCTGGCCTGGGCCTTCCATGACAGCGTGCACAAGATCGAAGAGTCGCTGTCGGCCGCACTGCGCAACTTCCCGATCCGTCCGATCGGCTGGCTGATGTGGGCACTGATCTTCCCGCTGGGCCGTCGTGCCGAGGCTCCGGGCGATCGCCTGAGCCGTCGTGTCGCCGCCCTGCTGATGGCGCCGAATGAAGCCCGCGACCGTCTGGCCAGTGGCGTGTTCCTGACCCCGTGCGAGAACAACCCGGGCGGCCGTATCAACAGCTACCTGAGCAAGGCGATCATGGCCGAGCCGGTGGAGCGCAAGTTCCTGAAGGCGCTGAAGAGCAAGGGCATCGAGGCGCTGGACTTCAAGGCGCAGCTGGACGAAGCCGTGGCCGAGGGCGTGATCACCCAGGATGAGCGCAGCCTGCTGGAAGAGCTGCGCACGCTGACCCTGGACACCATCAGCGTGGACGACTTCGACACCCACGAACTGCGCGCGGCCAGCTACTACGACCGCCAGCACAAGGACCCGCATTCGCAGGCAGCCTGATCGCCCGCGACACGCGTTGCTTCGACGGCGGGCCTCGGCCCGCCGTCGCTTTATCCGCCGACCGGAATACCCACCATGTCCACGCCCCTGCTCTCGCTTTACCACCGGCTGCAGCGCTGGCCCGCCGGCACCTGGCTGTTCTCGCGCGCGGTGTGCTTCAAGGCGCCCTACTTCGCCAGCATCGCGCCACGCATCACCCGCCTGGAACACGGCCGCTGCGAAGGCACGCTGGCCGACCGCCGCAGGGTGCGCAACCACATCGGCACGGTGCACGCGATCGCGATGTGCAACCTGGCCGAACTGACCGCCGGGTTGATGGTCGATGCATCGCTGCCGAAGGGAATGCGCTGGATCCCGAAGGGGATGCAGGTGCAGTACCTGGCCAAGGCACGTGGCACGCTGCAGGCGGTGGCGTTGCCGGCACAGCCGATTGTCGTCGCGGCCGAGGGCTATGCGCTGCCGGTGACGGTGAGCGTGCGCGACCGTGCGGGCACGGAGGTGTTCAGCGCGGTGATCGACATGTGGTTGTCGCCGGCGAAGTAGGTTCCCGCGAACGGCGCAGCCCCTCGTGGGTGGACGGTTGATCGCGGAAAGCCCTGGTTAGGCTGGGGGCGGTGGGTTCGCGGGGGACGCCGTGAACCCATCCCTGGGGACTTGGCCGCGGCATCCATGCCGCGGACATCCCCGCGAACCCACCGCCCCCAGCCTCGGACGCATCTCTGCGGCGTCCACCCACGCAAGAGAAAAAAGAAGGGCAGAAGCAAAAGCAAAAGCGGCCCACCGGCCGCTTTTTGCTGTTGCTGTTGCTGTTGCTCTTGAACTTCTTTTTCTTCTCCGTGGGCTGGCCGCGCCCTGAAACTGTCAGGGGTGTGGCGGGTGGGCCGTTCAGGGGCGTTGGCGCCATGGATGGCGCCATCGAGCTTACATGGACGTACTTGCAGCGTCCCCTGCACGGCCCACCCGCCACCCCCAACACATGACCCGCTCCACGCGACCGACCCACGAGGGGCTGCGCCGTTGGCTGGAAACTACGCCAGCGCGCGAAACACCAACGCCAGGATCGCCGGCACCGCCTGGATCATGAAAATACGGCGGCTCACGCTGTACGCGCCATAGCACCCCGCCACCACCACGCAGGCCAGCGAGAACGTCACCAGCACCGGCTGATCGATCACCAGCCCCACCACGATGCCTGCCGCCAGGAAGCCGTTGTACAGGCCCTGGTTGGCCGCCAGCACGCGCGTGGCCCCGGCCTTCTCCGGCGTGTTGCGGAAGGTCTTCAGGCCCAGCGGGCGGGTCCACAGGAACATCTCCAGGACCAGGAAATAGACGTGCAGCAGTGCGACCAGCAAGGTCAGGGCGAGTGCGATCCAGTACATGTGCGGTTCCTTGGACAGGGAAGGAGAATGGGGTCAGCGCCCTATCCCCGCGGGAAAGGGCTCTGACCCCGGCAAATCAACGGTCGCGCGGCAGCTTCTTTTCTTCGCGCAGCACGCCGAACGCAGCCAGGGTCATGAAGCCGGCCACCAGCACGCCGCCGATGAACACCACGTGCGAACCGAACAGGGTCAGTGCCTTGTGGATCCAGGTGAACCCCAGGTCCGCGCCGCGGTACACCACGGTGTCGATCGCCGCGCCGGCCTTGTAGCGCCACTGCCGGTCCACGCGCGTGTAGATGGTCTCGCGCGCCGGCTTGGCCAGTGCGAATTCGCTGGCGCGTGTCATCACCTGCACCACCGCGACCATCAACGGCATCGGCGAGGCTGCCAGCACCGAGAAGCCGATCAGGATCGCGAAACCGGGAATCAGCAGCGCCGGCGCGATGCCGTGGCGCGACAGCAGCCAGCGGGTCAGGCCCACCTGCATCAGCAGCGCCAGCGCGTTCACCGCCAGGTCGATGCGCGAGAAGAACGCGGTACTGGCCGCCGGGTCGGTAAACGCCGCGCGCACGATGCTGGCCTGCTGGTTGTACAGCAGCGTGCCGACGCCCACGCCGAACACCACCATCACCGCCAACCAGCGCAGCAGCGGCTCGCGCACGATCAGTTTCAGGCCGTCCAGCACGCTGCCGCCCATCGGTTGCTCGCCGGACACCAGTTGCTGCTCGCGTTCGCGCAGCACCGCCCAATGCCGCAGCCGCCAGATGCACAACAGGCACACGACCAGGAATGCTGCCGAGACCAGCATCAGGTTGGCGATGCCCACGCGCTGGGCCAGCGCGCTGGTGATCAACGGGCCGAGGAACGCGCCAACGGTGCCGGCCGCACCGATGTAGCCGTAGTAGGCACGCGCCTGTGCGTTGGAGAACACGTCGGCCATGAAGCTCCAGAACACCGCCACCGCGAACAGGTTGAAGACCATCACCCAGAGGAAGAAGGCCATGCCCCGCCCTGGCACGTGACTGTCGAACAGTGCGTAGAACCCCAGCAGGGTGACGATGAAGAAGCCGTACACCACGGGAAGGAAGACACGGCGCGGGAAGCGGCTGACCAGCCAGCCGTACACCGGCTGCAGCACCAGCATGATCACGAACACGCAGGAGAACAGGAACTGCAGGACGAAGTCCTTCAACGCGATGCCATGGCTGGCGAACCAGGTGATCAGCACGGGTGGGAACACCGTTTCCAGGTCCGCCGAGGCGGCCATGGCCTCACGCACCGGGCGCAGCACGTAGTAGCCGCTGAGCAGGCAGAAGAAGTACAGGAACGACCACCACAGCGCCGGCGACTCGCGCAGCGCCGCCGCCAGGCCCTGCAGCGGCCCCTTGCCCGATGCAGCGCTCATGCAGCGCCCCTCGCCCACAGACGGCGGTTGGACAGCAGCATGGCAGGCTCCGGGGCGGTGAAGCGCGTACGTTAGCCAATGCACTGCAACATCGCCAGCGTGACGCGCCCTCGCGCCTGCGGACGGACGCGACGACCGGCCTGGACGACACGTTCCGATACAGACTTTCGGGGCGTCAAAATTCCAACTTTTTCAACAAGATGCGCATTCATCTTCGCTTTGTTTGTGCACAGGGGAAAAGCGGCGCTAGAATCGCCATCAGCAGTCGCGCACGGGTCCAACCGATGAAAAAGAACAGCCTGCGTCGTCCGATCCGTTCGGCGACCACCGGTTTGCTGGGCATGTTGATGCCCGTTGCCTTGTCCACCACCGCGCAGACACCGCCGGCGTTGCCGCCGATGCCGACCAACATCGAATCCGCGACGGCTGCCACCGTCGCCCACACCCAGCCTGCGGCCTACCGCACCGGTCTGGTGCCGCGCGTCCAGGCGCCGGCGGCTGGCTTCAACGTCGCCAACATCGAATCGATGGCGCAGCAGCTGACCTATGGCGAGCGCGTGCCAGGCATGGCGGTGGCGATCGTGCAGGGCGGCCGCATTCTCAGCGCGCGTGGCTATGGCGTCACCGACGTCAACAACCCGCTGCCGGTCGATGCGCACACCGTGTTCCGCCTGGCCTCGCTGTCCAAGGCCTTCGCCGGCACCATGGCCGGCCTGCTGGTCAACGACGGCACGCTGCGCTGGGACAGCAAGGTCACCGACTACGTGCCGGGCTTCCGCCTCAATTCGCCCGAAGCCACCGACCGCCTGACCGTGGCCGACGTGCTCAGCCATCGCGTCGGCCTGCCGTACAACGCCTACGACCGCGACATCGAAGGCAACGCCGAGTACTACGCGCTGACCCAGAAGCTGGCCAACACCAGCCTGAAATGCCTGCCGGGCGACTGCTACGCCTACCAGAACGTGGCCTTCAGCCTGATCGGCGACGTTGTCTATGCGGCCTCGGGCAGCTTCTACGAGCAGTCGGTCGAGCGCCGCATCTTCAAGCCGCTGGGCATGAATGATGCCAGCCTCGGCCTGGCCGGCATCCAGGCCAGCTCGCGCTGGGCGCGTCCGCACGTGCGCAGCCGCAACGGCTGGGTCTCGCTGACGCCCAAGCCCACCTATTACCGCGTCGCTCCGGCGGCTGGCGTCAACGCCAGCGCCAGCGACATGGCGCAGTGGCTGCTGGCCCACACCGGCCATCGCCCCGACGTGCTGCCGGCACCGCTGCTGGCCACCCTGCATTCGAGCCTGATCAACACGCCGGGCGAGATGCGTTCGGGCTGGCGCCGTGAGCGCCTGCACTCGGCGGGCTACGCATTGGGTTGGCGTACCTTCGACTACGCCGGCCACGACGTGGTGTTCCATGCAGGTGCCGTGCAGGGCTATCGCGGCCTGGTCGCGCTGGTGCCGGAACGTGACCTCGGCATCGCCATCCTCTGGAATGGCGAAAGCGGCCTGCCCAGCGGCCTGCTGCCGACCGTGCTCGACTCGGCTCTTGGCCTGCCGGCGCAGCGCTGGCTGGATGTGGACACCGACTTCGGCAGCGACAACCTGATGGCCGAGGGCGCAAGCCCGGCGCAGCAGGACAAGCGCAAGGGCAAGGGCGCCTCGGGCAACCGCGCGGTGGCTTCGCCGCGCTGACCAGGCGGGCTCGACCGTGTGTGCGAAGGGCGGCCCATCGGTCGCCCTTTTTGTTGGCCGTTGCAGCGTCGAGCCCATGCTCGGCTCTGCAGTTCCGCAGCGCTAGTGCGCGAAGTAGTGCATGCCGCCGTCCACTGGAATCACCGCACCGGTGATGTAACCCGCCAGCGGCGAGGCCAGGAACGCCACCAGCGGCGCCACTTCCCCCGGTTCACCAAAGCGTCCGATCGGGATGTTGCGGGCAATGAACGCGCGTCTGCTTTCCTCGGTGGGGTGCAGGCGGTCCAGGATCTGCGCGCTGTTGATGCGCCCCGGTGCAATCGCGTTCACCGTGATGCCCTGCCCCGCCACCTCCGACGACAGGCCCTTGCTCCACAGGTGCAATGCCGCCTTCGCCGCGGTGGCCGCGTTCACCGCGCGCGGTTCCATCGAACCGCTGAAATTGATCACCCGTCCCCATGCCTGCGCCTGCATGCCGGGCAACAGCGCCTGGGTCAGCCGTCGTGCGGCGGAGAAGTTCAGGGCGATCGCTTCCTCCCAGATATCGTCATCGGCATCGACCGTGGTCGGCCGGGAACCGCCTGCGGCATTGACCAGGATGTCGACACGCTGCAATGCCTCACGGGATGCGTCCGCGATGTACCGGAGGTCGCCGGCAACCGTGACATCGCCGACCACGATGACCGGTGCAGCGCCGCCTTCGGCTTCGATCCGCGCCGCCAGCGCCTGCAGCGGTGCCCGCTGCCGCGACGTGATGGCAATGCGCACGCCCTGGGCCGCCAGCTGCCTGGCGACGGCGGCACCGATGCCGCTGGCCGCGCCCGTCACCAACGCGGTACGGCCAGCAAGATTCAAGTCCATGGTGTTCTCCTGTCAGCGTGGCCGGCGAATCCGGTCCGTGCACGACATGCTGTTTGATCACCCCTGATTGATAAACTCCACGCAGGTTTCAGCATTCAACACCCGGGGTGTCAGATGAACCTGCTGGAGAGCATGCAGGTCTACGTGCTGATCGTGGACAAGGGCAGCCTCAGTGCGGCAGCCGCGGCGATGGATATCTCGGCAACGATGGCCGGCAAGCACCTGCGCGCATTGGAAGCCCGGCTGGGCATGCAGCTGTTGAGCCGTACCACCCGGCGCCAGCACATGACACCGTTCGGCGAGGACTACTACGCGCGCTGCAAGGAGATCCTGCGCCTGGTGGAGGAAACCGACGCGCAGGCGCAGCACCAGCAGCTCTCACCGGCGGGCACGCTGCGCATCAGCGCACCGGTGATCTTCGGTACACACGCGCTGGTACCGGCGCTGGCCGAGTACATGGCCCGTCATCCGGATGTCCGGGTCGAAGCCACGCTGACCGATCGTGTGGTCGACCTGGCCGAAGAGGGCTTCGAGGCGGCACTGCGCATCGGCACGCTGGCCGACAGCAGCGTGCTGGTGGCCCGAGCACTGGCCCCCTATCGCTTGATGATGTGCGCATCGCCGGCGTATCTGGCCAGGCACGGCACGCCACGCAGCGTGCACGCACTTGCCGGCCATCAATGCCTGTCGTTCGAACCGAGTGCGCTTGCCCAGTGGCTGCAGCACGACGCTGGCGAGCTCGACCACGTGCCCGACGGCCGACTGCAGATCAACAATGGCGAAGCGCTGCGTTCGGCGGCGCTGCACGGCCTTGGCATCGTCCTGCAATCGACGCTGCTGCTGGCCGCCGATGTCGAGGCGGGGCGTCTGGTGCAGCTGTTCCCGGAATACGGTCAGGCCGGTCGGCCGATGCACGTGGTCTATGCGCACGACCGTTACCACTCCACCCGCCTGCGCAGCTTCCTCGACTTCCTGATGGAGCGCTTTCCAGCGGCGCCGCACGGCTAGCGCCGACCGTCAGCAAAGCGGTCGAGCCTGGCTCGACTCGACGCTACAAGTGGCCCATAAAAAAACCCCCTCCCCGCTGGGCAGCCAGGGAAGGGGGTTTCAGGATGCGGCTATCGGGAAGTACTTAGATCAGCGGCGCCGGGGTTGCCGGCAGAGCGACCGGAGCGGCCTTCTTCTTGCGGGCGGCCGGCTTGCGCTTGGCAACCTTCTTCGCTGCCTTCTTCGGGGCAGCCTTCTTGGTGGCCTTCTTCGCGGTCTTCTTCACTGCCTTCTTGGCGGTCTTCTTGACGGCCTTCTTGGCAGTGGCCTTCTTCGCGACCTTCTTGGCCGGCTTGCGCGCCGCGGCCTTCTTGGCAGTCTTCTTGGTGGCCTTCTTGGCTACCTTCTTGGTGGCCTTCTTGGCAGCGGACTTCTTGGCTACCTTCTTCGCCGCCTTCTTCACTGCCTTCTTCGCAGTGGTCTTCTTGGCGACCTTCTTCGCAGCCTTCTTCACTGCCTTCTTGGCGGTTGCCTTCTTCGCGACCTTCTTCACTGCCTTCTTGGCAGCGGCCTTCTTCGCGACCTTCTTCACCGCTTTCTTGGCGGCGGGCTTCTTCTTCGCAGCTTTCTTGGTTGCCATGGGATGGCTCCTCGTCAGTGATAGGGAGTTGAAACGCCCAGTTGGATCAAACCCGCGGATGCTGCGTGCGGGGACCGCCGGCGCGTCAGGCGCGCCGTTACGGATGCGGCAATGCCCGCCTCGATCGGCGGAGCGGGCATCGGAACGGGAGTTGCCTTGCATTTCTCCGGGGGAAGCGGGGCCATGTCCACCGTCATCAGGGTCGCGGTGGTCTTGAAGGGGCTGCTTCGCATCGGACGATTGATTCTGCGCACTCGGTTGGGCAGGCAAGGTCTGCTGAGGCGAAACCTAATCACGGTTTTTTTTACTGTCAACAACCCCCGCGAAAAATTTTCACATCCGCGCCTTCCCGGGCGCGGCCGGCGCCACCACTCTGCACGGCCTGCAACGACGGTGGAAGCGGCGCGCACGCACGTTGCCTGCATCGATGCCAATGCAGGCGTTGATCAAAAAACACTTGAAATAAGCACTCCGCGTAGACAGGCGCAGGCAAGGCACAACGGCGTACGCGCATCGTCGGTGGTCACCGGCACCGCCGCCAACGCCAGCACAACGGCGCCGCAACGGGGGGCGAAAAGTTTTCACATTCGAACGCTTCGGCGCGGGGCTGAAACGCGGATTTGCGCAAAACTGCGCACGCCCATCGGCACCGTTCGCCTGTCGGCTGATGCCACGCCGAGGGTGCACAGCGAACCCCGCGTCATGAGTCCGACGCGGTCGCCAAAACAAAAACGGCCACCCGAAGGTGGCCGTTCCAGAATCCGGAAACGACGACTCAGTGGTCGTCGTTCTCCAGGGCTTCGGCGTACGCGTCCGGGTCCAGCAGCTCGTTGACCTCTTCGGCGTTGGTCAGTTCGATCACGAACATCCAGCCTTCGCCGTAGGCATCTTCGTTGATGGTTTCCGGCTTGTCGGACAGGGCCGAGTTGACCTCGACGACCTTGCCGCTGATCGGGCTGTAGACGTCCGAGGCGGCCTTCACCGACTCGACGACGGCGATCTGTTCGCCGGCCTTGGCGTCGGCGCCGACTTCCGGCAGTTCGACGTAGACCAGGTCACCCAGCAGGCCCTGGGCGTGGTCGGAAATACCGACGGTGACGCGGCCATTGCCTTCGACACGGGCCCACTCATGGGACTTGAGGAACTTGAGGTCGCCGGGGATCTCGCTCATGGGACTGCTCCAGAGATATGCAGGGGTGGAAAAAACGGGGCTAGTGTAACCAACCGGCCGCCACTGCTGTCAGTGACGACCGGCACGTTCGGATCAGGCGTCGGCGAGCACGCCGGGCTGGGCCTGGCCTTCGCGCACGAACGGGAACTTGACCACGCGCACCGGCACCTGCCGGCCGCGGATGTCGACGGTGACCTCGCCGAGTTCACCGGCCGGCACGCGGGCGAAGGCGATGCCCTTGGCCAGGGTCGGCGAGAAGGTGCCGGACAGGATCTCGCCCTGGCCGCCAGCGGTGGTCACCGCCTGGCCGTGGCGCAGCACGCCCTTCTCGTCCATCACCAGGCCGATCATCTGGCGCGCGGTGCCGGCGGCCTTCTGCGCCTCCAGCACGTCGCGGCCGATGAAGTCGCGGCCTTCGTCCAGCGACACGGTCCAGGCCAGTGCCGCTTCATACGGGCTGATCTCTTCGTCCATGTCCTGGCCGTACAGGTTCATGCCGGCCTCCAGGCGCAGGGTGTCGCGCGCACCGAGGCCGGCCGGCTTCACGCCTGCCGCCAGCAGGCGGTTCCAGAAGGCGACCACGGCATCCTGCGGCAGCAGGATCTCGAAACCGTCTTCACCGGTGTAGCCGGTGCGGGCGACAAACAACTCGACGCCGTCGTCGGACTGCGCCTGCAGGGCGGCGAAGCGGCCCAGCTTGGTCAGTGCTGCACGGTCGGCTTCGCGGGCCAGGCCGATCACGATGTCGCGCGCCTGCGGGCCCTGTACGGCGAGGATGGCCAGGTCCGGGCGCTGCTCGACGGAAACACCGAACGGTGCCGCCTGCTCACGCAGCCAGGCCAGGTCCTTTTCGCGGGTGGAGGCATTGACCACCATGCGGAAGAAATCGTCGCCCAGGTAGTAGACGATCAGGTCGTCGATGACGCCGCCGCGCGGATTCAGCATGCACGAGTACAGGGCCTTGCCAGTCACCTTCAGTTTGTCGATCGAATTGGCCAGCAGGCGGCGCAGGAACGGCTTGACCTGGTCACCGCGCAGATCGACCACGGTCATGTGACTGACGTCGAACACGCCGGCTTCGCGACGCACCAGGTGGTGTTCGTCCAGCTGCGAGCCGTAGTGGATGGGCATGTCCCAACCCCCGAAATCGACCATCTTGGCGCCAAGGGCGCGGTGGGTATCGTTGAGCAGCGTCTTCTGGGTCATGACCGGTCCGGCAGCAGAGGAAACAGGAATTCCCATTATCCCAGATCGGTCGCCCGCAGGCGTGCCGCAGCGCAGCGGTTCGTGGAAGCGGAAGCGCGGTCCGCCGCGCCCTTTCCCTTTCGGGCGAGGCAATGGCTGCGCTCCCCGCAACCGCCTGTTACAGGCGCACCCGCCCACGCAGGATGTCGACGAACATCACCCAGTCACCCATGAATGAATACAGCGGATGCCGGAAGGTGGCCGGGCGATTCTTCTCGAAGAAGAAGTGGCCGACCCAGGCGAATCCATAACCGCAGAACAGCGCGGCCAGCAGGAGCGTCGGCTGGCCGCGCAACACGGCAGCCGCAGCCAGCAGCAGCACCCCGCAGCTGCCGATGAAATGCAGGCGCCGCGAGACCGGGTGGCGGTGCTCGCTGAGATAGAACGGATAGAACTCGCGGAAGCTGGCGAAGCGGGACATGCGCGTGCTCCGGGGGCCGTGGTCACTGCCATCATGCGCCTTACCGGGATGCAGCGCTGCGCGCTTGCGGGGCATGGCCCGGCGGCCGTTGTAGAGCCGAGCCATGCTCGGCTGCCTTGGCCTTTGTAGCGCCAAGCTCGCTCGACTGCTCCCCGGAGAAGCAGCCGAGCATGGCTCGGCTCTACAAAAGGGTGGGCGCGGTCGAGCCTGGCTCGACGCTACACCGGGGGCGTGCGCGGACCGAACATGATCACCGCCATGCCGGCCAGGCACAGGGCTGCACCGAACAGGTCCCAGCGGCTTGGGCGGATGCCGTCGACCAGCCACAACCAGAACAGCGCGGTGCCGATGTACACGCCACCGTAGGCGGCATAGACCCGTCCACTGGCAGTCGGGTGCAGAGTCAGCAGCCAGGCGAACAGGGCCAGGCTGGCCGCGGCCGGCAGCAGCAACCAGACGCTGCCTCCCTTGCGCAGCCACAACCATGGCAGGTAACAGCCGACGATCTCGGCCAGCGCGGTCAGCAGGAACAGGCCAAGCGTCTTCACGCTTTTTCTGCTGCCTTGGCGTGCTGCCACAGCGCTTCCTGCGCATCCAGGTCCAGTGCCGCCAACGCCTCCCCCTGCGCCTCGGCCTGCGCTTCCATCGCGCGGAAGCGCCGCTCGAACTTGTGGTTGGCCCCGCGCAGTGCGGCGCCCAGATCGATATCGGCGTGCCGGGCCAGGTTGGCGCAGACGAACAGCAGGTCGCCCAGTTCTTCCTGCAGGCGCGCCTTGTTGCCCGCGATATCGCCGCGCTCGAATTCCTCTCGCAGCTCCTGCAGCTCCTCGGCCGCCTTGTCCAGCACAGGCAGCGGGCCCGGCCAGTCGAAACCGACCCTGGCCGCGCGCGACTGGAGCTTCACGGCGCGCTGCCATTCCGGCAGGCCACGCGAGATACCGGCCAGTGCGGAGGTGTCCTGCTCGCCCTTGGCGGCACGCTCGGCGCGCTTGATCGCGTCCCAGTTGCGCATCACCCCGTCGGCATCGTCGACGCTGACATCGGCAAACACATGCGGGTGACGGCGCTGCATCTTGTCGCTGATCGCACGTGCGACATCGGCGAAGGCAAATGCCCCCTGCTCCTCGGCCATGCGTGCGTGGAACACCACCTGCAGCAGCAGGTCGCCGAGCTCGTCGCAGAGATCGTCGAGGTCGCCGCGGTCGATCGCATCGGCCACCTCGTAGGCTTCCTCGATGGTGTACGGGGCAATGGTCGAGAAGTCCTGCTCCAGGTCCCATGGGCAACCTCCCTGCGGGTCGCGCAGGCGCGCCATGATGACCAGCAGGCGTTCCAGTTGATGGCTTGCCTCGCTGCCGGTGGCAGGGGTGTCGTGCGCGCTCATGCGGCCTCCAGGTTCAGTCGGACAACCAGTCGCGCCACGGCAGGCTGGTATCACCAAGGGCAATGAAATCGCCGTTCAACAGCGTTTCGCGGCGGTTGTAACGGAACGGCTTGCCGGTCGCGGCCGACAGCACCGCGCCACCCGCCGCATGCAGCACGCACTGGCCGGCGGCGGTATCCCATTCAGAGGTCGGGCCGAGCCGCGGATAGACATCCAGGCCGCCTTCGGCGATCCGGCAGAATTTCAGCGACGATCCCTGCGCGATGGTCTCGATGCGGCCCATGCGCGCCAGCAGCGCCTCGGTTTCCGGCGAACGGTGCGATCGGCTGGCGGCGACGCGCAGCGGAGCAGTGGCCGGCGTGCGGGTGCGCAGCACGGTGTCGTGCAGACCCTGCCGCCGATAGGCCAGTTCCCCGCGCATGGCATGCCAGACAATGCCGGTGACCGGCGCCAGCACCACGCCGAATGCCGGTGCGCCCTGGTAGATCAAGGCAATGTTGACGCTGAACTCACCGTTGCGCTTGACGAACTCGCGGGTGCCGTCGAGCGGGTCCACCAGCCAGTAGGCGCCCCAGTGGCGGCGCTGCTCCCAGCCCACCTGCGCCGATTCCTCGGACAGGATCGGCAGGTCCGGGGTCAGCTGGCGCAGGCCCAGTTCAATGACCTGGTTGGCGGCCAGGTCAGCTGCGGTGACCGGGCTGTTGTCGTCCTTGATCTGCACGTCGAAGCCATCGGCATACACCTGCATGATGGCCTGTCCGGCTTCCTGGGCGATGGCGATGGCGGTCTCGCGCAGGTCCGTCGTCAGCTTGATCATCGCGTTCCCTGCAGCCACTGGCGGGCAATGAACAGCGCCGCCAGCGAGCGTCCCTCTGAGAAGTCCTCGCGCAGCATCAGCTGGTCCAGTTCGGCCAGCTTCCACGGCACCACTTCCAGCTCCTCCGGCTCGTCGCCGGCCAGTTTTTCCGGGTACAGGTCGCGCGCCACCACCAGCCACGACTGGTGGCTCATGTAGGTCGGGGCCAGGGTCATCGCGCGCAGCACGTCGACCCGGCGCGCACCATAACCGGCCTCTTCCTTCAGTTCGCGGTCGGCCGCCTGCTCGGGCGTCTCGCCGGCATCGATCCGGCCCTTCACCAGCCCCAGTTCGTAACGGTGCATGCCAGCGGCGTATTCACGTACCAGCAGCACGGTCTCGTCGTCGAGCATCGGCACCACCACCACCGCACCGTGCCCACGGCTGACCAGGCGCTCGAAGCGGCGGCGTTCGCCGTTGGAGAACTCCAGGTCCAGGTGCTGGCGCTGGAAGGGGCCGTTCTCCTCATCGGTGATTCGATGGATGATCGGCAAGCGACGGCCGGCACGGTCATCGTTCATGCGGAATCTCCGCGGCGACCGGCGGCTGCGCCGGGGCCGATAGAATGTGCAGGCAGCAACATGTTCATGAGCCCGAAATGCTAGCAGACCCAACCCCCTCCCCGCTGGCCCGCCACTGGCGGCAGCGCGACCTGCAGGTGCTGTGGCACCCGTGCACGCAGATGCGTGAGCATCCGGACACCCTGCCGCTGGTACCGATTGCCCGTGGCGAAGGCGCATGGCTGATCGACCACGACGGCAACCGCTATCTGGACGCGGTCAGCAGCTGGTGGACCAATCTGTTCGGTCATGCCGAACCGCGCATCGGTGGTGCCATCGCTGCCCAGGCCGGGCAGCTGGAACAGGTGATGCTCGCCGGTTTCGGCCACGAGCCGGCGATCACCCTGGCCGAACGCCTGCTGGCACTGGCGCCACGCCAGGCCGGCCGCGAACCGCTGGCCAAGGTGTTCTACGCCGACAACGGGTCCGCCGGCGTGGAAGTGGCGCTGAAGATGGCCTTCCAGTACTTCCAGAACCGCGGAGAGCCCCGGCGCACGCGCTTCATCGCGCTCGAGAACGGCTACCACGGCGAAACCCTGGGCGCGCTGGCGCTGGGTGACATTCCGCTGTACCGCCGCGTCTATGCGCCGCTGCTGGCCGAGGGCCTGTTCGCGCCGTCGCCCGATGCCTACCTGGCCGAACCGGGCCAGAGCGCGGCCGATCGCGCACGGCAGGCGGCCGATGGCCTGGCCACGCTGTTCGACCAGCACCCGGGCGAGGTCTGCGCGGTGATCCTGGAACCGCGCCTGCAGTGTGCCGGCGGCATGCGCATGCATGACCCGGTCTACCTGCAGCGCGTGCGCGAACTGTGCGATGCCCATGGCGCGTTCATGATCGCCGACGAGATCGCCACCGGCTTCGGCCGCACCGGCACCCTGTTCGCCTGCGAGCAGGCCGGGGTGATGCCGGACCTGATGTGCCTGTCCAAGGGCCTGACCGGCGGCTTCCTGCCACTGGCCGCCGTACTGGCGACGCAGGCGCTGTATGACGCCTTCCTCGACGACTCGCGCGAGCGCGCCTTCCTGCATTCGCACAGTTACACCGGCAACCCGCTGGCCTGCGCCGCGGCGCTGGCGACGCTGGACGTCTTCCGCGACGACGATGTGATCGCGCGCAACCGGGGCATCGCCTCGGTGATGGGCACGCTGGCGGCACCGTTTGCCGACCACCCGCACGTGGCCGACGTGCGCCAGGCCGGCATGGTGGTGGCGTTCGAGCTGTCGCGCGACGGCAACAAGCGCACGCCGTTCGACCCGGGCCTGCGGCTGGGCCTGCAGGCCTACAAGGCCGCCCTCAAGCGCGGTGTGGTGCTGCGCCCGCTGGGCGACGTGCTGTACTGGATGCCACCCTACTGCGTGGACGACGAACAACTGGAGCTGCTGGCGCACACCACGCTGGCGGCCATCGACGAGGCGATTGCATGCGCGTGACCCGCTGCCCCATCGACCTGGCGCTGCACAGCGGCCAGACCGTGACCCTGCCGGAAGAGACCGCCAACCACCTGGTGCGGGTGATGCGCCTGCGCGAAGGCGATACCTGCGTGCTGTTCAACGGCGATGGCCACGACTACAGCGCGACGCTGACCGTGGCCGGCAAGCGCGAGGTGCAGGTCCGCATCGACGCCGTGCAGGCCATCGACAATGAATCCCCGCTGGCGATCACCCTGCTGCAGGGCATCGCCCGTGGCGAGAAGATGGACCTGATCCTGCAGAAGGCCACCGAGCTGGGCGTGGTCGCGATCATTCCGGTCAACGCCGAGCGCACCGAGGTGAAGCTGGACGCGGCACGGGCGGAGAAGCGCGTGGCGCACTGGAACAACGTGGTGACCTCGGCCTGCGGCCAGTCCGGGCGCGCGCGCATTCCGCCGGTAGGATCGCCGCTGTCGCTGGCGCAGGCTGCGGCGGCGCTGCCAGCCGATTCGCTGCGCTTGACCCTGGATCCGCACGGAGCACATCGCCTGTCGACGCTGGAAGCCGCTCCCGCTGGCGGCATCGTGATTGCAATCGGCCCGGAAGGCGGCTGGTCGCCACGCGACCGCGATCAACTGGCCGCAGCAGGATTCCAGGGGCTGCAACTGGGGCCGCGGATCCTGCGCACGGAAACGGCCGGACTGGCCGCGATCGCGGCGTTGCAGGCGCGGTTGGGCGATCTGGGGTGAGGCTGATTCGTGGTAGTGCCGGCCGCTGGCCGGCATCCACGGGATCATGGGGCTGCCGGCCAGCGGCCGGCACTACCGGGAACCCGACCGGCGGATTGCCGATCAGGCCGCCAGCGGATGTCGACGCTGGAAGCCGCTCCCGCTGGCGGCATCGTGATTGCAATCGGCAGGGTTCCAGGGGCTGCAACTGGGGCCGCGGATCCTGCGCACGGAAACGGCCGGACTGGCCGCGATCGCGGCGTTGCAGGCGCAGTTGGGCGATCTGGGGTAAGGCTGATTCGTGGTAGTGCCGGCCGCTGGCCGGCATCCACGGGATCATGAGGTTGCCGGCCAGCGGCCGGCACTACCAGCTACCCGACCGGCGGATTGCCGATCAGGCCGCCAGCGGATGTCGACGCTGGTAGCCGCTCCCGCTGCCGGCATCGTGATTGCAATCGGCGGGATTCCAGGGGCTGCAACTGGGGCCGCGGATCCTGCGCACGGAAACGGCCGGACCGGCCGCGATCGCGGCGTTGCAGGCGCGGTTGGGCGATCTGGGGTAAGGCTTCGTGGTAGTGCCGGCCGCTGGCCGGCATCCACGGGATCATGGGGTTGCCGGCCAGCGGCCGGCACTACCAGCTACCCGACCGGCGGATTGCCGATCAGGCCGCCAGCGAATCCAGCGCCGCTTCCAGTGCATCCAGGTTCGGCAGCAGCGCGCTCTGCTCACCCAGCAGCACGCGCATGTGCACGATCTGCGGCAGGGTTTCTTCGGAGGCGTCGGCCAGCAGGCCGTCGCGCGGCACCGAGATCAGCTGCGGGAAGTTCTGCGTCAGCAGCGCGTAGTACGGGCGCTGCGCGTTGCCGCTGAGGGACTTCAGTACCACCACCTTGTTGTGGCCGGCCACCGTCTCTTCGCCCAGCCCGGAAAGGCGTGCGAACGACACCAGCGGCACCTGCCAGCCGTGCCAGCCGATCTCGCCAACCAGCCAGCGCGGCGCATCGGAGACCGGCTGCACCGGTACGCGCGACATCATTTCGGCCACGGTGGCATTGGGCAGCAGTACGCGCTCGTTGCCGGCCTGGATCAGGACGCCGCGGATTTCGTCGTTGCTGGCGTAGCTCATGGTGCCTCTCCGTTGTCGTCCTGCTCACCCCAGCGCGCGGCAATTGCCTGCGCCAGCTCCTGCGGTTCACCGGCCACCATGCCGGCAGCAACCACGGCGGTGGCCGCAGCCGGGTCGTAGCAGCCCTCGCCTACCTGCCCGGCCACCCACGCACCGGCGGCCGCCAGGTCCAGCGCCGGGCCGACATGGGCCAGGTCGGCACCGCTGAGCAGCACCAGCGCAGTGTGTGCGGCCGGCAATGCAGCGAGCGAAATACCGGTGGCATCGCTCTGGAAATGCAGGCCATCGCTGGCCGCGCGCACGCCGATATCATCAGCCAGCACGTGGACCTCGCCCGGCGCGGCGCGCTGGCCGGCCTCGGCCAGCTGCACCGGCAACGGCGAAACACGCGACATCTGCTTGACCAGGTTGCCGTAGCGGCCCCCGTCCAGGCGCATGTGCACCAGGACCGGCACGCTCAACGACGCGGGCAGTGCGCCGAGCAGGCGACGCAACGCATCCGGGCCACCGATGCCGGCCAGCACCAGCAGTGATGCGGCGCGCGCACCGGCCGGGGCGGCGGCATCCAGATCGACCAGGGTCAAATGATCGGTATCGAAGGAGGGCTGCGGCGCGGCGGCCGGCGCCGCCACTTCTGCCTGTGCCGGCGCTTCGATCGATTCCTCGACCAGCGACCAGGCGGTGTGATCGAAGGAGATCGGCGGTGCCGCAGGCGCCGCCGGTTCGGCCGGCGCTTGCGGCGGCGAAGGCGGATCCCGTGGTTCGGGCACGTCCGGCTGCAGTGCCGCCAGGGCCTGCTCCAGCGCGATCGGTTCGTGCAGGTGTGCCGGCGGCGAGTACAGACCGTCGGCCGGAACGTCATCGGCCCAGCTCAGCGCCTGCGCCAGATGCGGCTGCAGGGCTTCTTCCTGCGGTGCCGGCGCGGGCGCCGGATGGCCGGGCTCCAGCTGCAGGCTGGGCTCTTCCTCGGCACCCGGCGGCAACACCTGCTGATGGCCGTGCAGCTTGGCGGCCAGATGGCGCCCCCAACGCTGCGCCTCCCAGCCGTCGCGGCGCGCGGCCAGCTCGGCCTCATCGAACACCAGGGTCAGCCCCGGTGCCGAGAGCACGGCGTCCAGCCGTTCCAGTGCGTCCTCGATGGCCGCTTCCAGCGCGATCACCACGAACTGCGGATCCGCAGCCTGCAGGACCTGTGGCTCCAGGCCGTTCGGGTCATCTTCCAGGACCAGCTGCACATCTGCATGCGACAGCGCCTCGCGCAGGCGTTCGCGCGCCGCACCGGGGCGGGCCAGCAGGGCGACGGCCGGGGCCGGATGGGTTTCACTCACGGACACGGGCGATCCCCAGCAGGTCGTACACGTTACGCATCAGGTCCAGTTCCTGGTACGGCTTGCCCAGATAACGCTGGACACCGATCTCGAAGGCGCGCTGGCGGTGCTTGTCGCCGCTGCGCGAGGTGATCATCACGATCGGCACATCCTTGTAGCGCGGGTCGGCGCGCATCGCCGTGGCCAGCTCGTAGCCGTCCATGCGCGGCATCTCGATATCCAGCAGCATCAGGTCCGGCACGCGCTCTTCCAGCCGCTCCAGTGCTTCCACGCCATCGCGGGCGACGCTGACTTCGAAGTTGTGCCGTTCGAGGATGCGTCCGGTCACTTTGCGCATGGTCAGCGAGTCATCGACCACCATCACCAGCGGCACCTGGCGTTCGTCGCGCGGTGCATTGGCCAGCACCGGTGCGGTCGGATTGGCGAGGAAACGGCGCACCAGCGGCGCGACGTCCAGGATCACCACCACGCGGCCATCGCCGGTGATGGTGGCACCGTAGATGCCCGGTACCGATGCGATCTGCAGGCCGACCGGCTTGACCACGATTTCGCGGTTGCCCAGCACCTGGTCGATCGCCACGGCAGCGCGCAGGTCACCGGCACGCACCAGCAGCAGCGGCACCTGCTCCTGGCCATCGGCGCGTGCCGGGGCCTGCCCGACCAGGCTGCCGAGGTCATACAGCGGATAGTCTTCGCCGCTGTAGCGGTAGCTGCTGTCGGCGGCCTCGAAGCGTTCGCGTGACAGGCGGCCGATACCACTGACCGAGGCCACCGGCACGGCGAAGGTGGTTTCACCGATCTGCACGAACACCGCCTGGGTGACGGCCAGCGTCTGCGGCAGGCGCAAGGTGAAGCGCACGCCCTGGCCACGCACCGACTGGATGTCGACCGAGCCGCCGAGCTGGCGCACTTCGTTGCGCACCACGTCCATGCCCACGCCACGACCCGCCAGCTGGCTGACCTGGTCGGCGGTGGAGAAACCGGAGGCGAAGATCAGGTTGTCCAGTTCCTGCTCGCTGGGCTGCGCATCGGCGGCCAACAGGCCACGATCGATGGCGCGGCGGCGGATCGCTTCGCGGTCCAGGCCAGCACCGTCATCGGCCACTTCCAGCACGATTTCCGAGCCTTCACGGTGCAGGCGGATGGCGACTTCGCCCTCCTCCGGCTTGCCGGCGGCGCGACGCTGTTCCGGCGCCTCCAGGCCGTGGGCCACGGAGTTGCGCAGCATGTGTTCGAGCGGCGCGACCATGCGATCGAGGACATTGCGGTCCAGTTCGCCGTGGGTGCCCTCCAGGGTCAGGTGCACCTGCTTGCCGGTATCCATTCCGGACTGGCGGACCACGCGGCGCAGGCGCGGCACCAGGCCATCGAACGGCACCATGCGCGCGCGCATCAGGCCATCCTGCAGCTCGGAGCTGACGCGCGACTGCTGTTGCAGCAACGAATCGTACTGGCGTGACAGATCGTCGAGCACGCCCTGCAGGCCCCCGAGATCGGCCGCCGACTCGTTCAGTGCACGGCTGAGCTGCTGCAGCGTGGAGAAGCGGTCCAGTTCCAGCGGATCGAACTTCTGATCGGCCTGGTCCTGCTCACGCTGGTAGCGGGCGACGATCTGCGCCTCGGTTTCCAGGTCGAGTCGGCGCAGCTGGTCGCGCAGTCGCGCATTGGTGCGCTCCAGCTCGCCCATCGCGCCGCGGAAGGCACCCAGCTGCTGTTCCAGGCGCGAGCGGTAGATCGCCACTTCACCGGCATGGTTGACCAGGCGGTCGAGCAGATCCGCGCGCACGCGCACCTGTTCCTGCTGCGGGCGCGCCAGCGGATCTTCATCGATCACGCCTTCGGCCGGCAGCGGTGCCGACAACGGCGCATCGAGCAGTGCCGGCGCAGGGCCGGCGACCGCTGCCGACGCGGTTTCTGCAACGCTCGCCACGTCCGCTGCGCCTGCGGCAGCCGCTGCTGCTGCGGCAATATCGGTGGTGGTACGCACTTCGAACGCATCGACCAGATCCTGCGCCGGTTCCACCACGCGGTGGTTACCGGTGCGGGTCAGCAACTGGTGCAGGCGATCGAATCCGCGCTCCAGCAACTGCACATCGCGGCGTTCGATCTCGGTGCGACCGGCGGCGACCGCCTCCAGCAACGATTCGATGCTGTGGCCGAGATCACCGATGGCGTTGATGCCGGCCATGCGTGCGCCACCCTTCAGGGTGTGCAGGTCACGCTGCAGGCCGGCCAGCACCTCGCGGTCCTGCGGTGCATCACGCAGCTCGCTGATCAGGCCATCGCAGTGGTCGAGCAGGTCCTTGCCTTCCTCGACGAAGATGTCGACCAGCTCGCGATCGTAGACGCTGAAGTCGAGCGTATCGGTGCTGTCTTCCGGCACCGGCATGGCAAGGATGTCAGGTGTCACGGTTTCAGGCACGTCGGCTTCGGGCGCGCTGGCTGCCACGGCATCCGACACCGCAACCGCGTCGACGCCGCCAGCTTCGGCGTGGACCTCCGCCTGGCCCGGCGCGTCTTCCAGTTCGAAGAAGCGTACCGGTTCGGCGGTGGCCTGCGCTGCGGCCTCCGCGATCTCCTCATTCACCGTCGCCGGGGACGGCTGATCGGCGCTCTCTCCTTCACCGATCGCCGCCTCCCCGCCGACGTCCGCATCCTCGGCAAAGGCTTCCGCCTCGCCCGGCGCGAGTTCGCTGGCCTGCAGGCCGAGCACGGGCCATTGCCCGTCGTCGGCCAGGGGCTGCTCTTCGTCGATCACGTGCAGGCCGGCCTCGAGCGCGGCTTCCAGCGAGACCGGTTCTGCAAACCCCGGCGCAGCCATTTCATCCTGCAGGCTCGACAGCTCGCTGTCGAGTGGCAGTGCAGCAGGCATTTCGAACGCCGTGGCATCAGCGACGTGCGCGCGATCGGCCGAGGGCGCATTCAGGTCAGATGCGACGGCTTCGACAGCGGCCGGAGTCTCTTCGGCGTCGCGGTCGTCAACCGGCAGCGCACTGGCATCCAGGTACGGCGACAGATCATCCACGACGGTCAAACCGGCATCGTCGGACAACCGCAGCACGCCTTCGGCCTCCGCCTCGACACCGGCTACGGCAACGGCTGGAACGTCGTCGGCCACCTGGATCGATTCGACCACCGGCAGCGACGCATCCTCCTCACCCGGTACGGACGGCCATCCGGCATCGAAGTAGCGCGAAAGATCATCGCTGGCCGTCAGCTCACCGACCTCCAGCCCGGCCTCGATCGCCACGTCGGCGACCGGGGCTTCGACAGTATCGGCACGTGCTTCCGCGTCCTGCTCCGGTGCGGCAAACGAATGCGGCACCGCATCGGATTCAGGCGCGACGGCTGTCGATGCATCCGCGTCCAGTTCCACCGGCGGTTCGTCATCCAGCGCCAGATCGTCTTCTTCGTCTTCCAGGCCCACCATCGGCCAGCGCGCTTCCGGCAACGCGCCAGCCAGCGCCTGCAGGCGCTGCGCGAGTACCTGTTGCGGCGCGATGCGCGGCTGTTCGGCCTGCAACGCTTCCATGGTGGCGGTGATCGCCTGCGCAGTCGCATCCAGGGCGGCTACGCCTTCATCACCCGGGACCACCTCGGCGGCCAGTGCGCGCTTGATGTAGGACTCCGCGCCGCCGGTCACCGCCGTGATCTCGGGCACTTCGGTCATCGCGAAGGCGCCGTTCATGGTGTGCACCGCGCGCAGCAGTGCATCGCTGACCGGTTGCGGCGCCTGCTGCGCCGAACGCAGCCAGTCCTGCAGGGTGGCCTGGTGGACTTCCACCTCGGCCTCGAGAATCTCGCGCAGCACGCTGTCGATGTTGGCCGGCGTACCGGCCACTTCGGCCTCCACGTCGGTATCGGCCGGCGCCGAGGCGGCAGCCTCCACATCGAGAATGCGGCTGATCTCGTCTTCGCCGTCAGCTTCAGCAACCGGTACAACCGGCGCAGCCGCACCCGGCAGCGGTACGTAGTAGGTTTCCTCGCCTGCGCCGACACGATCGGCAATGGCCTGCATGGCCTGCAGGTCGACGCTGATGCGCTGGCCGTGGCGCAGCGCTGCGTTCAGCTGTGGCAGCGCCGCATGTGCGTTGTCGACCATCGCCAGCACCGCCGGCGAGGCGGCGCGGCTGCCATCCAGCACGCGGTTGAGCATGCCTTCGATCTTCCACGCGAACTCGCCCAGCGTACGTGCGCCAACCAGGCGGCCACTGCCCTTGAGGGTATGGAAGATGCGGCGGATCGGGCGCAGCCGGTCCATGTTGTCCGGCTGCATGCGCCACGCCGGCAGCAGCGTGCCCAGATTGGCGAGCTCGTCGTCGAACTCTTCCAGGAACACCTCGCGGATGTCCTCGTCGATGTTCTCGGCGTCGTCGTCGAAGCCGGCGTCGAAGCCCGTAGTCGCGTCGGCATTGGCGTCGGCGCCGGTCGCAACGACCGCCTCCGGTGCCGTCGCGGTGGGCATCGCCTGCGGATTGAAGCCGGCAGCGGCTGCGCTCAGCTCGGCGAAGAACTGGGCATCGGCTTCGCTGAAATCGATCGGCGCGATGGTGTCGATATCGATCACCGACACGGCCGGCGTCGACGTTTCCGCTGCCGGGGCGGGCGCTTCGATCGACGGCGGCGTGATCGACGATGCCGGCAGGTCATCCGGAGCCTCGTCCACCCTGACCTCCGCCGCAGGCGATGCATCGGCCAGCGGCGGCGCCACGGCATCGACGATCTCCAGCGACGGATGCAACCCGGCGTCATCGTCCAGCGACAACGTTTCCATCGCATGCAGCGACAGCACGTCGTCAGCGTTGTCCAATGCATCGGCGTCGAAGCGGAACACCACGTCGTCGGCCTCGGCAACCGCGCCCTGTTCGGCCGCTACCGGATCGAACACCGGCGCAGCATCGAATCCGGTCACGGGCGAAACCATGCTGTCCGTCGTCTCGTCGATCGCAGGCGCTGCGCTTTCCTCGAGCACCTGCGGCGCCTCGGACAGCGACCACTGCGGTGCATCGGCGTGATCGCTGTCGGCCAGTTCGAAGCTGACGGGATCGAAACTGGCGAACGTCGGCGCGCGTTCGTCGCCGGCGGGCGCGGCCGCCTCGGCTTCGGGGTAGAACGGCGCCAGCTCCCACTGTGGGACATCAGGCGCAGGTGCGCTGGACGCGGCGAAGACCAGCGATGCCTCGGCATCATCCTGTGTTGGCAGCGGCGAGGCGCCAGCATCCAACGGGCTGGCGGCCACGACGCCCGCGGTGCCCAGCGCGCCGAACATCAGGCTGTTGTCGGGCACCCTCGGTGCCGGTGTGGCCGGCGGCGGATCGAAGGTGAAGTCCGGCAGCGATACCGGCACGTCGCCGGCCGCGGGCGCAGCAGGCTGCACCGGTACCTCGATGCGCTCGGGCTGCAGCGGCTCGACCTGCACCGGCAGCGGCTCACGTTCGATCGCCAGCGCTGCCGGCGCTTCCGGTGCGGCGGCGTTGCGTTCGGGCAGCGGCCAGTAGCGCAGTGCCTCGAGGCTGCTGCGGGTGATTTCGAGGATGTCTTCGCGGCCCGGGCGACGATCGCGCAGGGCTTCCAGGTAGTACTCCAGGCTGGCCATGGCATCGGCCAGGGTGTCCAGCTGGCGGCCGCTGGGCACGCGCTGGCGGCCGATCAGCTCGGCCTCGATGTACTGCTGCACGCCACGCAGGTAATCGGCGGCGGTACCCAGGTCGAGCATGCGCAGCGCGCCGGACACATCGCCCAGCAGGCGCGGTACATCCTGCAGCTCGGCATGGTTCCAGCTGGTTTCGATGAAGGCGACGAAATGCTCGCGGGCGGCAGCGAAGTTGGCGATGGCTTCATGGGCCAGCACTTCCACCGTGCGCCGGTTCTCCACCGCGCTCGGATCGTCCTCGCCACTGCCGCCGGCGCCCAGATGGGCAACCTGGTCGTCCAGCGAGGCATCGACGTACAGCAGCGCACCGGCGATATCCAGCAGCAGGTTCTCGTCGATCTGCTGGCGCCCCTCGACCACGCCACGCAGCGCGTCGCGCTGCTGCACGACCACGCCGCGGGCCACGCCCAGGCCCATCATGCCCAGCGTGTCGGCCACGGCGCCCAGTTCGTTGGCCTGGGTCTGCAGCTGTTCCGGTGCACCGCCGGTGCGCAGGTGCAGGTCAAGCGCATCCTTGATGCGCAGCAATTCTTCCTTCACTGCGCTGCCGACGGTATCGAGCAGCTCGCGGTTGCGCCCGCTCAGGCTGCCCCGGGCATGGTCCAGCTCGGCCTCGGTGGCGGTGATGCTGTCCGGCGCAAAGGCCAGCAGCACGCTGTCGTTGACGCCTTCTTCGCCACGCGACGCGCGGATCTCGTTGAGCAGCGGCATCAGCACGATCGGAATGTCGCGATGGCCGTTCTGCAGGCGCTCCAGATAGTCCGGCAGCAGCACGCTGCCACGCATCAGGGTCGCACAGGCTTCATCCCGGTCGGCCACCTGGCCGGCGCCGATGGCATTGGCCAGCTGCTC
Organism: Stenotrophomonas maltophilia D457; assembly: GCF_000284595.1. Lineage (GTDB taxonomy): Bacteria > Pseudomonadota > Gammaproteobacteria > Xanthomonadales > Xanthomonadaceae > Stenotrophomonas > Stenotrophomonas muris. The sequence goes on from NC_017671.1 coordinate 3,604,014, forward strand.
GAGCTCTTCGGCCACCATCGCCGGGGCATACAGTTCAACCATGCGCAGGGTGCCCTGCACCTGGTGCAGGTAGCCGGCGCAGATGCGCATGCGGCTGGCATCACTCGGGTCTTCCGCGTAGTACTCGACCTCGTTGCGCACCTGGCGCAGGGTCTCGTCCAGCTCGGGCTTGACCCAGCCCAGCGCTGCGTGGCTCATCGCATCGCGCAGACTGCTCATGGACGCGCTCCGTTCGCCGCCGCGCGGTGGCCGCGCGGATTCTGGCGTGGGGAATGGAAATGCTTCATCGACTGGTTCCTTGCTCGCCGCCCTGCCCGCGTCACGCCGGCAGCTTGAAGTCGGCGACCGAACGGCGCAGGTCCGCCGCCAGCTGCGCGAGGTGGCCGATCGACTCTGCGGTCTGCCCGGCACCCTGCGAGGTCTGGCCGGTGATCTGCCGGATCACGCCCATGGTGCGGGTGATGTCCGAGGCCGCGGCCGACTGCTGCTGGGCGGCGATGGAGATGTTCTTGATGAGGGTATTGAGGGCGTTGGACACGCGCTCGATCTCGGTCAGCGCGGTACCGGCGTCCTCGGCCAGGCGCGCACCGGACACCACTTCGGCCGTGGTCTGCTCCATCGAGGTGACCGCTTCGTTGGTATCGGCCTGAATGGCCTGGACCAGGTTTTCGATGCGTCGGGTCGCACCCGAGGTACGTTCTGCCAGGCGCTGCACTTCGTCGGCCACGACCGCGAAACCGCGGCCCGCTTCACCCGCCGACGCCGCCTGCACCGCCGCGTTCAGCGCCAGGATGTTGGTCTGCTCGGAAATGTCATTGATCAGTTCCACGATCGAGCCGATTTCCTGCGACGACTCGCCCAGGCGCTTGATGCGCTTGGAGGTTTCCTGGATCTGGTCGCGGATCTGGTCCATGCCCTGGATGGTCTCGCGCACCACGCCGGCGCCTTCGGCGGCGATCACCACCGAGCGCTGTGCCACGTCGGCCGACTCGGCCGAGTTGCGCGACACCTGCTCGATGCTCGCTGCGATTTCACCGATGCGGTCCGAGGCGGAGGTGATCTGGTTGGCCTGGTGGCCCGCCGCCTCTGCCAGCTGCATCGCGGTGGCCTGGGTTTCCTGGGTGGACATCGCGACCTTGGCCGAGGTGTCGTTGATGGTGGTCACCAGGTGGCGCAGCTCGTCCACCGCATAGTTGATCGCGTCGGCGATCGCGCCGGTCATGTCCTCGGTCACCGAGGCCTTCACCGTCAGGTCACCCTCACCGAGCGAGGAGATTTCGTCCAGCAGCCGCATGATCGCCTGCTGGTTGCGGCTGTTGAATTCCACCTGGGTCTGGTAACGCAGTTCCTGCTCGCGCGAGCGGCTGCGCACGTTGGTGGAGACGAAGCCGATGATCGCGATCAGCGACAGCGCGCCGGACACCACGCCGATCCAGAAGTTCGGGAACAGGCGGGTGTCGGACACCGAGCCGAACGAGGAGAACGCATCGAACAGCTTGCGGCTGTCGTCCAGCATGTGTGCCGAGCCCTGGCCCAGCGCGGTGGCGGCGGACTGCGCCGCGAACAGCTGGCGCGAGCTGGCCAGGATCGCATCGGCGTCCTGCTTCATCGCTTCCCACTTCTGCTGCGACTGCTCCAGTGCGGCCACGGCGGCAGCACCGCGCACGGCGGTGATGCCCAGTTCCTCGTTGCCGTTGCGCAGGCCGTCGAGCACCTGCGAGAACACGGTGATGTCACGCGCCAGCGCATCCCCGGAGGTCGCCGCGGCGCTGCCACCGGCACGCATTTCGGTCACACGACGGGCCATCGAGCCGGCCACCACGACCTGCTGCAGTGCGCTGTACACCTGCGACGAGGGGGCGCCGGAGGCGGACATCGCGCGCACGAGCTCGTTCAGCTGGGCCTGCAGGCCCGGTACCGCGCCGGTGAAGTTGTTGGCATTGCCGGCCAGCGCCAGCACCGCCGGCTCGCTGGCCACCAGCTGCCCGGCCTGCTTGCCCAGCGGCGCCCAGGTTTCGCCCAGGGTGGCGATGGCGCCGGACACGCCCGGCTCCTTGCCATAGCGGCCCTGCAGCGTCGACACGTTCTGTTCGATCGCGTTGCGGGTGGCCTTGAAGGCGGTGAAGGCCTGGGCGTTGCCGCCGACCGCGTCACGTCCCTGGTTGGCCAGCTGCTGCGACAGCACCTGCAGGTCGGCGGCCTTGGAGCCGGCGTCGGCAAGGCGGCTGCCCTGCCAGGTGGCGACGCCGGTGTTGACGCCGAACAGGATCATCGATGCCAGCAGCAGGAACAGCCAGAGGTTGCTGCCGCCCAGCCGCAGCTTGCCGGTCTTGGTGGCGTCCGAAGCAGTACTCATCGTTCAACCTCGATCTTCAATGCAGGGGGCGATGCCCGGCCTCAGGCCGCGGCTTGCCGGAATTCAGGGGTGCGCGACAGCAGCGAGAGCGAGAACACGCCCCAGTCATGGCCGTCGGCATGGAAGGCACGGTCAACGAAATGGCCGTAGCGGCCTTCGGCCAACGTGCCCGCGTCGATCTGCTGGTCCAGCTCGAAGCTGCGCTGGCCGAACAGTTCATCGATGGTCAGTGCGACGTCGCCGCCAGCCTGGCGCATGATCAGCACGCGCTGGCCTTCCTGCTGCACGGTGCGCGTGCCTTCCAGGAAGTACTTCAGGTCGACCACCGGGAACAGGTTGCCACGCAGGTTGCCCACGCCCAGCAGCCAGGGCTGCGCGCAGGGCACCGGGGTCACCGGCGGCATCGGCACGATTTCCACCACTTCGCGGAAATCGGACACCAGCCGGCGCTGGCCGACGCGGTAACCGACGCCACGCCACAGGTCCTGGGCGAACTGCCGCCCGGGCAGCTGCACTGCATGGGCCAGGCTGCGTCGTTCGTAGGCTTCAAGGATGTCGAAGGGCGAGCGCATCAGGCCACCAGTTCGTTGATCCGCGCGATCAGTTCATCCTCGCGCGGCGGCTTGACGATGTAATCGGCTGCGCCCTGGCGCAGGCCCCAGGCCTTGTCGGTTTCCATCGCCTTGGTGCTGACGATGATCACCGGGATGTGCTTGATCGCCGCATCGCGGGCCATCGCCCGGGTGGCCTGGAACCCGCTCATGCCGGGCAGGACCACGTCCATCAGCACCAGCTGCGGCGCCTGGTCGCGGACCAGCTGCAGGCCATCCTCGGCGTTGTCCGCTTCCAGCACCTCGTGGCCGGCACGGCGCAGCCACTGGGTGAACACCGCGCGGTCGGTCGGTGAATCCTCGATCAGGACGATACGAGCCATTGTGCCTTTCCCCCCTGGTCAGGCGTTGACGTATGTGCGGATGGCACCCAGCAGTTCTTCGCGCGTGAAAGGCTTGGTCAGGTATTGCTCCGAGCCGACGATGCGCCCCCGCGCCTTGTCGAACAGACCATCCTTGGACGACAGCATGATCACCGGGGTCGCCTTGAACAGCTGGTTGCCCTTGATCAGCGCACAGGTCTGGTAGCCATCCAGGCGCGGCATCATGATGTCGACGAAGATGATCTGCGGCTGCTGGTCTGCGATCTTGGCAAGCGCTTCGAAGCCGTCGGTGGCGGTGACCACCTCGCAGCCTTCGCGCTTGAGCAGCGTTTCCGCAGTCCTGCGGATGGTCTTCGAATCATCGATGACCATCACCCGGAGTCCTGCGAGTTCCCCGCCCGCAGTCGTGTTTTCAGTCATTGCCTATCCCCAAGCGCACGGCCCAATCTCTGGCGGGAGCCGCTGCGAAAGCGTATCTATATCGCACTTCCCGCGCCCGCTTCAAGGCCGGCCTGCCGCGCAGGGGGTAGCACCGGGCTGAACGTGACCGGGTTCGCAATGACTGCGCTGCCGGCAGGCGGACGCTGCGTTGCACTACGGCGGGGAGGCACACGGCCGGCGTTGCCGCTACCATCAACGCCTTGCCTGACAGGTGCGCCCATGCCGTTGAACGTCATCGTGGTGATGGACCCCATCGCCCACATCAAGATCGCCAAGGACACCACCTTCGCCATGTTGCTGGAAGCCCAGCGCCGTGGCCATGCCCTGCACTACGTGCGGCCCGGCGGGCTGGCCCTGGAAGGTGGCGTGGCGGTGGCCCAGACCGCACCGCTGCAGGTGCGCGACGACCCGGCCGGCTGGTATGAGCTGGGCGCGTTCAGCCGTACCGAGTTCGGTCGCGGCCAGATCGTGCTGATGCGCAAGGACCCGCCCGTCGACGCCGAGTACATCTACGACACGCAGGTGCTGGACGTGGCTGCCGCTGCCGGCGCCTGCGTGGTCAACAACCCGCAGGGCCTGCGCGACTACAACGAGAAGCTGGCCGCCCTGCTGTTCCCGCAGTGCTGCCCGCCGACCCTGGTCAGCCGCGATGCCAAGGCATTGAAGGCCTTCGCGCTGGAGCACGGCCAGGCCGTGCTGAAGCCGCTGGATGGGATGGGCGGCCGCTCGATCTTCCGCAGCGGCCAGGGCGATCCGAACCTGAACGTGATCCTGGAAACCCTGACCGACGGCGGCCGCAAGCTGGCGCTGGCCCAGAAGTTCATTCCCGACATCACGGCCGGCGACAAGCGCATCCTGCTGGTCGACGGCGAACCGGTCGACTACTGCCTGGCGCGCATTCCCCAGGGTGACGAGTTCCGCGGCAACCTGGCGGCTGGCGGCCGTGGCGAAGGGCGCCCGCTGAGCGAGCGTGACCGCTGGATCGCCGGCCAGGTTGGCCCGGAGATGAAGCGCCGTGGCATGCGCTTCGTCGGCCTGGACGTGATCGGCGATTACCTGACCGAGGTCAACGTGACCAGCCCGACCTGCGTGCGCGAGCTCGACGCGCAGTACGGCCTGAACATCGCCGGCACCCTGTTCGACGCGCTCGAGGCCGGCCTGCGCTGATGGCGGCCGCACCTGCCGTCCTGCCCCCGCCGGCGCGCGAAGCGCAACGGCTGGGCGCGACCATCGCGCTGTCGATCGTGGTCCACGCCCTGCTGATCCTGGGCGTGGGTTTTGCGGTGAAAGGCGACGCACCACTGGTGCCGACGCTGGAGGTGATCTTCAGCCAGACCCGCACCGCACTGACCCCGAAGCAGGCCGATTTCCTTGCCGCCGCCAGCCAGGAAGGTGGCGGCGAGCACGACCGTGCGCAGCGCCCGCGCGACAACCAGGCCGGCATCGTTCCGCAGGCCCAGGCGGGGCTGAGCCCGGTGCCGCAACAGCAGCAGTCGGCCGCGCCGGCGCCCCCGCCGCAGGCGCGGGTGGTCAGCAGCCGCAACGGCGAAGAGGCAGTGGCCCAGGCGCAGGCGCGCCCCACACCGGAGCAGCCGGAACCGGATGCACCGCTGACGGCACGCGAGCAGCGTGATGCCGAGATGGCGCGGCTGGCGGCCGAGGTGCATCTGCGCTCGGCGCAGTACGCCAAGCGCCCGAACCGCAAGTTCGTGTCGGCCAGCACGCGCGAATATGCCTACGCCAATTACCTGCGCGCCTGGGTCGACCGCGCCGAGCGCGTCGGCAACCTGAATTACCCGGACGAGGCCCGGCAGCGCCGGCTCGGCGGCCAGGTGGTGATCAGCGTGGGCGTGCGCCGCGATGGCAGCGTGGAAAGCAGCCGGATCCTGCGTTCAAGCGGGACGCCGTTGCTGGATGAGGCGGCGCTGCGGGTGGTGCAGCTTGCGCAGCCATTCCCGCCGCTGCCGAAGACCGAGGACGAGATCGACATCCTGCAGGTCACCCGCACCTGGGTGTTCCTGCCGGGTGGCACCCTGCACGACGACCGGTAGGGGTTTGTTGCCCGGGCCTGCGGCCCGGGACCCGCTGGAAGGCTGGAGCAACGGCAACAGCAACAGCGGCGGTTGGGATATTGGGTTTGGCGGGGCGGTATGGGCTTGCAGGACACGCCGTAAACCCATCCCTGGGGGCTCGATGGCGCCATCCATGGCGCCAACGGTCCTGCAAGCCCATACCGCCCCGCCTCTGACAGACCCCGACGCATCATTGCTGTTGGTAGGTGTCGACCTTGGTCGACACACATCCACGCTACGCGTGGATGCGAGCGAAGCGATCCGCTTTTGACTTTGACTTTTCTTTTTTTGATCTTCCGTGGCGGACGCACACGGAAACTGTCAGAGGTCGGGCGGGGTGGGTTCGCGGGGGTGTCCGCGGCATGGATGCCGCGGCCAAGCCCCCATGGGTGAGGGCGCTTTGCTTGCGAAGCACTGCTTCGCAAGCGCCCGAACGCACAGCCGCCAGCGGCTGGACCGGACCGCGGAGCGGGGTTCACGGCGTCCCCCGCGAACCCACCCCGCCCGGCCAAGCGCGGCTTTGGGTTTATGCGATCAACCAACCCCGCCACGAGGGGCTCAGCCGTTGGCCTTCGCCTTCGCCTCACGCGCGGCCTGCTGCTCGACCAGGGTCAGTGCCACGTTGTCGCGCAGGTAGGCCGGCTCGACCTTCTCCGGCGCAATGGCTTCGCCGCGCGCGAACGCCGGCACCGCCAGTGCGAGCACGTCCGACGCACGCGGCAATGCCGTGGCGTCGAATCCGCGCAAACCTGTACCGAGCTGCGCGACCAGCGCACCCTCGGCTGCGGCGAACCCGGTACCGACACCGTAGGCCGACAGCCCTTCCGGCAGCGCCACCGCTGCCGGCGCGCAGACGCGCTCGGCATCGCGCGCGACCGGCAGGCCGTCCACGCGCTCGAAGCGGGCGACGTAGAGTTCGCCCATCCGCGCATCGATCGCCGACAGGATCTGCGTTTCTTCCGCCGGTGCGCGCAGCGCCAACACCTGCAGCGTCGAGACCGGCAGCAGCGGGCGGTCCAGTGCCAGTGCGATGCCCTGGGCAATGGCAATCGCCAGGCGCACGCCCGTGAACGCACCCGGACCGCGACTGAGGGCGATGCCATCAAGCTGGCGACGGCTGATGCCGGCGTCGGCCAGCAGCGCCTCGGCCCACGGCAGGCTCAACTCGGCGTGCCGGCGCGGGGCGAGCTCGAAGCGTTCCAGCACCTGCCCATCGACATGCAGGGCAACGGAACAGGCTTCGGTGGCGGTTTCAAAGGCAAGCAGTTTCATTGGATCAGGTCAGAACAAGGGGAACGTGGCACCGGGAGCAGGCTCCGGGCCCGCCGCAACGGCGGCCGGGGCAGCCGCATCATCGGCCACGGGCAGCCATTGTGGCCTAAAGAAGGCCTGCACATCGGCCAGGCTGCGGGTGCGCCGGAACGGCGGCAGCGACTCAAGAAAGACCCGGCCATAGCCACGGTTGAGCAGGCGCGGATCGCACAGGACCAGCACGCCCCGGTCGCTTTCGCTGCGGATCAGGCGGCCAACGCCCTGCTTCAGGGCGATCACCGCCTGCGGCAGCTGCTCGTCGCGGAACGGGTTGCCCCCCTGGCTGCGGATCGCCTCCAGCCGCGCCTCGTATACCGGGTCATCCGGTGCCGCGAACGGCAGCTTGTCGATCATCACCACGCTCAGCGCTTCGCCGACCACGTCCACGCCCTCGCGGAAACTGGCCGAGCCCAGCAGCACGCCATTGCCCGATTCGCGGAAACGCTGCAGCAGCGCCGCGCGTGGCGCCTCGCCCTGCACGAACAACGGCCACGGCCCGTCGCGCAGTGCCTCGGCGGCCTCGCGCAATGCACGGTGCGAGGCGAACAACAGGAACGCCCTGCCCTGCGAGGCCTGCAACACCGGCCGCAAGGTCTGGATCAGCGCGGTGCCAAACCCGCGCGCCGCCGGATCGGGCAGGCCTTCGGGCAGGTAGCACAACGCCTGCTCGGGCCAGTTGAACGGGCTCGGCTGGACCAGCGTGTGCGGATCGTCCAGGCCCAGGCGCGTGGCGATGTGGTCGAAGCCACCGCCCACGGTCAGCGTGGCCGAGGTGAAGATCCATGCCGCGCGGCTGCGCTCGCGATGCTCGCGCAGCGGGCCGGACACATCCATCGGCGTGCGCTGGCAGCGGAAACCACGCGGGGTGAGCTCATACCAGAGCACATCGGCGGCACGGGGGGTCTCCGCCGGATCGGTATCGAAATCGAGGGTGGGCTCATCATCGCCCAGCCAGCGCTGCAGCCGCGACACCGCCTCGCGTGCCCGCGCATGACAGGCATCCAGACCCGCCGCCGCCTCGCGCAGCGGTTGCAGTGCCTGCTCCAGCGTCACCAGGCCGGCCATCACCGTATCGAATCCATCGCGCACCTGTGGCATCGCCAGCGCACGCCACTGCGTACCCCGTGGCGGCAGCCCCTCCATCGCCGAGCGCAGCGCCAGCAACGCCTGCTGCAACTGGTCGACCGGTTCCTGCAGGGCCGACTGCGCGCCGCCTACGCCGCGCGCCTCGGCCAGGCAGTCGCGGCCGAGTTCCTGCCACGGGCGCATGCCGAAGCCTTCGCCGAAAAACTGCGCGGCCAACTCGGGCAGCTGATGCGCCTCGTCGATGACAAAGGCCTGCGCCCCCGGCAGCAACTCACCGAAGCCGTCCTGTTTCAGTGCCAGGTCGGCCAGCAGCAGGTGGTGGTTGACCACCACCACGTCGGCAGCCTGCGCACGTTGGCGCGCGCGCACCACGAAGCAGTCGTCCCAGAACGGGCAATCGGTACCCAGGCAGTTGTCGACCGTGGAAGTGACCATCGGCAGAAGCGGCGAGTCATCGGCCAAGCCTTCCAGTTCGGCGATGTCACCGAACTCCGAACGGCCGGACCAGGCCAGGATGCGCTGGAACTGCGCAGCCTGCTCCGGGCTGGAAAAACGCGGTTCGCCCCGCGCCTGCTGCAGGCGGTAGCGGCACAGGTAATTCGCGCGCCCCTTCAGCAGCGCGCTGCGCAGGCCAACGCCCAGTGCCTGGCGCACGCGCGGCAGATCGCGGTGGTAGAGCTGGTCCTGCAACGCGCGGGTACCGGTGGAGATGATGGTGCGCAGCCCGGACAGCAGCACCGGCACCAGATAGGCGAAGGTCTTGCCGGTGCCTGTACCGGCCTCGGCCAGCAGCAGGTCGCGCTGCTGCAGCGCTTCGGCGATGGCGTCGGTCAGGTGCAGCTGTGCCGGACGCGGGACAAAGGCATCCAGATGCGAGGCGAGCGCGCCGCCTTCGCTGAGGGCTTCGCGGCTGGCATGGACAAGGTCGGACATCAGAGGGAGAGGATACCCGGCCGGGCGCTGCCCGGCACCCGTTTCAAGCCAGGGCAACAGCAACGGCAACAGCAACAGCGTGGTTCATGGCTCTGGGTTGCTGCGTGTTTGGCGGGGCGGGAGGGGCAGGCAGGACACGCCGTAAACCCGTCCATGGGGGCTCGATGGCGCCATCCATGGCGCCAACGGTCCTGCCTGCCCCTCCCGCCCCGCCTTCGACAGTTTCCCAGTGACGGATGCACGCGCGGCGTCGCGTCGAGCTTGCTCGACTGCCCTTTCAGAAGCGGTGGGTGGAACGGAAACAAGAAGGGGTCGTATCCGTTTTCCTGCGGAAAACGGATACGACCCCACAACGAGTGCGCGCAGCGCGCGACCCGCTTTTGATTTTCTTTTTCTTTTCCGTGGCTGGACGCACACGGAAACTGTCAGAGGTTGGGCGGGGTGGGTTCGCGGGGGTGTCCGCGGCATGGATGCCGCGGCCAAGCCCCCAGGGACGGGTTCACGGCGTCCCCCGCGAACCCACTCCGCCCGGCCAAGCGCGGCTTTTGCTTCTGGCTTCAGCGACCAACCCACAGCCACGAGGGGCTGTGCCGTTGGCTGAAAACTCAGTACCGCTTGATCCCCGGCACCGTGCAGCCCTCAATCTGCGCATGCGCCGACACCGCATTCTCCTTCTCGCCCCGCGCCAGGCGCGACTGCTCGATCGTCGCCCAATGCCGGCGGCACAGCGGCCCGGTCTTCGAGCCCAGATCCACCGCCTTGCGCGCGAACGTCTCCGCCTGCGCCCACTGGCCCTGCAGCAGCGCCAGTTCGGCACGTTCCTGCAGCACTGCCGGGTCACCCGCCACGATCTCCAGCGCGTGGTCCAGGCTGCTGGCCGCGCCGGCCAGGTCGTTCGCCTGGCGTTGTGCCAGTGCGGTTACCCGCAGATCTTCCACCTGCGAATCACGCAGCGGCTGTACCGACAATTCCTTGTCGTCCGGACCCGCTGCAGCATCCACCGCAGCCAGGCGCTGCGCCGGCGTGGTGGTATCGACCGGCTTGACCACCGGTGGTGCGCTGCTCACGCAGGCGGCCAGGGCCAGGCTGAGGCCGGTCAGGGCCAGGGGCTGCAGCAGGGATCGCATGTTCATCGGCATCATCGGCTCGGGGGAGGAGTGGCGGCGGCAGGTGCCGCGGCAGGTTCGGCAGGCGCTTCCGGCTTGCGGTCCAGGCCGAACCAGCTGCGCCAGCCACCGCCCTCGCCTTCGGCCTCGCCCTGCCCCTCCGGCGACGCGGCCGGCGCGCACGGCGCATAAGCAGGCGCATAGCCCACCACGAACGGGAAACGACGCGCGCCGGGGCAGCCTTCATCGGTGCTGTTGAGGCCGGTGGGGGCCACCGACTGCCAGTCCAGGCCCTTGTTGCTGACCCGCAGCGGCGCGCTCGGCAGGCGCTGGAAGATGCCCGACCAGACCCGCATCGCGCCGGTGGCGCCATACAGGCCGGCCTGCGCGTTCTGGTCGTTGCCGATCCAGATCACTGCCAGGTGATCACCGGTGTAGCCGGCATACCAGCTGTCACGGCCATCGTTGGTGGTGCCGGTCTTGCCGGCGGGCTGCAGGCGGCCGAGGCCATCGGCATTGAGCCGCTGCGCGGTACCGCTGGCGACCACCTGCTGCAGGCCGACACTGATCAGGTTGGCGGCAATCGAGTCGCCTTCCTGCGCCGGTGCCGGGGTCTTGTCGTATCGCTTGAGCAGCTTGCCCTGCGGATCGAGCACGCCACGCACCGCGTGCAGCGGCTGGATCTCGCCGCCGGACGCCAGGAACTGGTACAGCTGCGCCATCGCGTACGGGCTCTGGTCGGTCGAGCCGAGGATCACCGCCGGGTTGGCGTCAGCCTTGATGCCGGCCAGGACATGGATCAGCTGGGTCACGCGCTCCGGGCCAACCTGCATGCCCACGCGCACCGTGGCCTGGTTGTAGGAATGCGCCAGTGCGTCGATCAGGCGCACCGTGCCGTGGCTGCGGTTGTCCGCGTTGCCGGGACTCCAGTTGCGGCCGCGGCCGAGCTGCACCGTCACCGGCGAATCATCCACCCAGCTGGCCAGCGAGTAACGGTCCGGCTGCGCCAGGGCCAGCAGGTAGACGAACGGCTTGAGCAGCGAACCGACCGGACGCTGCGCCTCGATCGCGCGGTTGAAGCCGACCTCGGACACCTCGCGGCTGCCGATCACCGCCAGCACGTCGCCGTTGTGCACGTCGGTCAGCACCATGCCGGCCTGCAGCTCGGGGCGGCGCTTGCTTTCCAGCGACTTGATGGTGCGGGTCACCGCGCCTTCGGCATAGGCCTGCGCGGACGGCGACATGCCGGTCATCACGCTCAGGCCCGCGCCCTGCAGCGCCGATTCCGGATAGTCATGGCCGAGCTGGCGGCGGACCAGGTCAACGTAGGCCGGGAAGCGGTTGGCTGCCACCAGGCCGGGCGTCTTGGGCACGCCCAGCGGTGCCTTCAGCGCGCGCTGGTACTCGGCATCGTCGATCAGCGTGGCCTCGTGCAGCTTGCCCAGCACGAAGTTGCGGCGATCCAGCGCGCGCTCCGGGTTGCGCCGCGGGTCGTAGAAGGACGGCCCCTTGACCAGGCCGATCAGCAGTGCGATCTGCTCGGTCTCCAGCGACTGCAGGTCACGGCCGAACCAGAACTCGGCGCCGGAGGACATGCCATGGATCGCCTGGCTGCCGCGCTGGCCCAGGTACACCTGGTTGAGATAGGCCTCGAAGATGGTGCGCTTGTCATAACGCGCTTCCATGATCAGTGCGTACAGCACCTCATTGAACTTGCGGGTGACCGTCTGCTCCTTGCCGATGCCGAGCAGGCCGCTGCGGGCCAGCTGCTGGGTCAGCGTCGAAGCGCCCTGGCGGCTCTGGCCACCGGAACGGATCGTCACCCACACCGCGCGCGCGATGCCGGACAGGTCGATGCCGTGGTGGCGGTTGAAGTCCTTGTCCTCCACCGCCTGCAGGCCAGTCACCAGCAGGTCCGGCGCCTCGTCCATGCGGATCAGGCGGCGCTCTTCCTGCTTCTGGCCGTACAGGGTGGCGATGCGCGCCGGATCCAGCCGCGCGGCCTTCAGCGCCTTGCGGTTGTCGGCGTCGCGCAGCGAGGCCACGCCGCCATCGGCCAGCGACAGCTCCACCCGGCGCGGGGCCACCCGGCCGTCAACGTCGTTGAAGCCGCGGCTGGAGATGACGAAGCGCCCGCCGTTCACCGCATAGGTGGCCGGCTCCTTGCCCTGCCCGTCATCGCGGTAGGCAGAGGCGGCCAGCTCGGTCTTCAGCGTAGACGCATCCATCGCCTTGCCGGGGGTGAGCACCAGCGGGCGCGCGTACACGCGCGTCGGGATCTGCCAGCGCAGTTCACCGAAACGCTGGGTCACCTGTTGGTTCAGGTACAGCGTATAGGGAATGAGGAAACCCAATCCCAACGCGACCGCAGCCATGCTCCAGGTGATCAGCCGGCGCCGCCACAGCGGACCGTTGTCCTGCTGGTCGTCGTCGGAATCGTCGATGTCGTCGGAATCGTAGCGTCGGGGCACGGGAATGCGAGAATGTAGGGTCTGGCGAGTCTACCCCAGCCGCTGCGGCTGGCGAATTCTCCCGGGTTCCCCTGCTTAAGCTGGAGTTGCAACCGGATGGCGATGTCCCTGGCCGAGATCCGATACCTGATCAACCGCCTGTCGGGCCTGGCCCGCCGGAGCCTGGCAAGCCTGCGCACCCGTGGCTGGCGTGCCACCTGGCAACGCATCCGCGTGCATGCCCAGCGCGCCGTCCCCGCCCCGCGCACGCCACTGTTCCTGCCGCCAGCGCAGGATTTCGCCCCCTTCACGGTGCCGTTCAGCGAGTCGCCGGAGGTGAGCATCGTCATCCCGGTCTACAACCACGTCGCCCACACCGTGGCCTGCCTGCGCGCCCTGGCGGCGCACCCGCCGGCCGCCGCGTGCGAGATCCTGGTAGTGGATGACGGCAGCAGCGATGCCACCGTGCAGTGGATGCCGCAGGTGGCCGGGCTGCGCTATGAAGTGCGCGCGCACAACGGCGGCTTCATTGAAGCCTGCAATGACGGTGTATCGCGCGCACGCGGCCGCTACGTGGTACTGCTGAACAACGATACGGTGCCGCAGCCGGGCTGGCTCGACGCCCTGCTGGACACCTTCGGCAGCGTGCCCGACGCCGGCCTGGTCGGCAGCCAGCTGCTGTACCCGGATGGCCGCCTGCAGGAGTCGGGCGGGGTGATCTTCGCCGATGGCAGTGGCTGGAGCTACGGCCGCTTCGAGGCCGCCGATGATCCGCGCTTTGCCAGCCTGCGCGACGTCGACTACTGCTCGGGCGCGGCGCTGATGCTGCCACGCGCCCTCTGGCAGCAGCTGGACGGCTTCGACACCCGCTACAAGCCGGCCTACTACGAGGACACCGACCTGGCCTTCCGCGTGCGTGCACACGGCCTGCGCGTGCTGGTGCAGCCGGCCAGCCGGGTGATCCACGACGAAGGCACCAGCAACGGTACCGACACCGGCAGCGGGGTGAAGGCCTACCAGGTACGCAACCAGGCCATCTTCGCCGCCCGCTGGGCCACCGAACTGGGCCGTCATCCGGCGGTCGGCGAAGTGCCGTCTCCGGCGCTGCTGCTGCGCGGCCGGCGCCAGGTGCTGATCCTGGACGAGGAAGTACCGCAGCCGGATCGCGATTCCGGGTCACTGCGCCAGGTCAATCTGATCCGCCTGCTGCTGCAGGGCGGCGCCCACGTTGTGTTCGTACCGACCCGGCGCGAGCACGCCGGTGCGGCCACCGAAGCGCTGCAACGGATGGGCGTGGAAGTCTGGTACGCGCCCTTCCTGGACGGCGTAGCCGGCTGGCTGCGCAGCCACGGATCGCGTTTCGACGTGGCAATGCTGGTGCGTCACCACGTCGCCCACGAATGCCTGCCGCTGCTCAAGCGCTATGCACCGCAGGCACGGACCGTGTTCGACACCGTTGACCTGCACTACCTGCGCGAACGCCGCGGTGCCGAAGTCGCCGGCGACGCAACCCTGCTGCGTGCAGCGGAACGTACCCGCAGCAGCGAACTGGCCGTGATGGAGCAGTGCGACATCACCGTGCTGGTCAGTGCGGCCGAACGGGAGCAGCTGCAGTCCGATGCGCCGCAGGTGCGGGTGGAGCTGATCTCCAACCTGCATGAGGTCGCCGGTGCCGGCGCCGTATTCGAGCAGCGGCGCGACCTGGTGTTTGTCGGTGGCTTCCGTCATCCGCCGAACCTTGACGGCATGGAATGGTTCATCGGCGAGGTCTTTGCCCGCATCCGCGCCCGGTTGCCGGAAGTGCGCCTGCACTGCATCGGCGCCGCGGCGCCGGAGTCGCTGCTGGCACTGGCCGCACGCCAGCCCGGTGTGCAGATGCACGGGTTCGTCGAAGACATCACGCCCTACATGGACGGCGCGCGCATCGCCATTGCGCCGCTGCGGTTCGGCGCCGGCGTGAAGGGCAAGATCAACCTGAGCATGGCCCACGGCCAGCCGGTGGTCGGTACCACCTGCGCCGTGGAAGGCATGCACCTGCATCCCGGCCAGGACGTGCTGGTGGCCGATGACGCTGTCGGTTTCGCCGATGCGGTGATCCGCCTGTACCAGGATCCACAGCTGTGGCAGCAGTTGTCCGATGCCGGCCTGGCCAACGTCGCCCAGCATTTCTCACTTGATGCCGCCCGCGCGACCGTGCAGCGGGTGTTCTTCGCCTAGTCCGCCCGTCCACCGGCGCGACGCAGGCGGTCTTCGAACGCCGGCAGTTCGGCCAGGTCCGGTTGCAGCAACCGCGCCTGTTCGGCAGCGTGCGCGGCAAAGGCCAGGTCGCCATTGCCGAGCCGTTCGCTGCCGATCGCCAGCCAGCGCTGGGCCAACCGCAGCCGCGCCGAGGGCAGGCCCGCTGCGGTCGGTGACAGCGTCTGCCAGGCCTGCAGGCAGGCACCCGCCGCCTGTACCCGGTTCTGCCGCAGATTGTCGTCGAAGCAGCGGCGACTGGCGGGCAGCAGGCGTGCTGCGGCAGCCTTGACCCGCGTGTCGCGGGGGGCCAGTGACTGGGCTTCGCGCAGTGCGTCGAACGCGCTGTGCCCCGGTGGGCTGATCCACTGCCCTGCACGTTCGGCACGCTCGATCTTGCGCAGGTGGTCGCGCAGCTGGCGTTCGCGCTGCGCCGTACTGATCGCGGGCTGCTGCAGGGCCTGTTGCGCCTGGCGCGCACGCTGCAGGCGCTGTGCCAGTTGCTGCAGGATTGCCTGCGAAGCGCCCAGCTCCGCCGCCAGGGCTGCATCGCGTTGCGCCGCATCGAACTGGAAGTCGTCGGCGGATGTCTGGCTGCGCACGACCACCGCCTGCAGCGCCTGCTCACGCCCCCGCTGGGCATTGGGATCATCGGCCGCCACCGCAAGCACTGCCAGGAAACCCTGGGCCGCGGCGTCCAGCTGCTGTCGTTGCAGTGCCCGCTGCGCCTGCCGCAGGCGCTGGTCCACCGCGCGCGCCAGGGCTTCCTCGCTGGCCGGCAGATCGGCATGACCGGCATCGAACTGGCGGGCACGACGCAGGATCGCGGCCGCCTCGGCCAGCTCTCCGCGCCCTGCCAGCGTGCGCGCCTGCAGCAGCAGGTCGCTCAGCGCATCTTCGCGACCTTCCAGCGCCGGCAGGTTGTCCGGCTGCAGGGCAAGGATGCGCTGGAACAAGGGCAACGCACTGCTGTCGCCATCATCCAGGCGTCCGGCCGCGAACGCGTTGCGCGCCTGGGCCAACAACGCACCAATACCGGCTCCGGCACTGCGTCGCGCCTGCAGCTGGCGGGCGACCGCATCGGCTTCGCCCTGCGGCACCTGCAGCTCACGGGCCAGTGCCAGTGCCTGCGCGCTGCCGTCCAGGTCACCGGCGTGCAGGCGATCGCGCGCCTGTTGCAGCGCTGCCGCGCCGGTATTGGCCAGGCCCTGGCGCGCCTGCGGGCGATCACCGTCCAGCGCCAGCACCGCCTGGTAGCGCTCGCGCGCACCACTGCCATCGGGATCGCTCAAACGACCGGCGGCCAGCGCACGATCCCCCTCGGCCAGCAGCTGTTCGATCTGCGGCTCATCCCAGAACCAGTCGGCCAGCGGCTTGCGCAGCAGGACCAGCAGCACGAACACGGCCAGCGCCGCAAGCAGCGCCCAGCGCCAGACCCGGCGCGCATGGCGTGCCTGCAGCCACCACCAGCGACCCTCGCGACGGACGCGGTCCAGCGCAGGATGTTCAGCGCCATGCGGGCGATGCGGGGGCTCGCGTTCCATGCGTGCAGGGTAGCCGGGGCAGCGTGAAGCTCAGCCGAGGCGACGTGCCTCGCTCACGCCCGGCAGCGCATCAAGCTTGCCCAGCAGCGTCGACAACTGCCCGTAGTCGCTGACCTTCAGCCGCAGCCGCAGATGGGCACGGCCACTGTTGCGCACGTTGTCACTGTGGATGTCGAGCACGTAAGCGTCTTCCTGGGCGATCAGGTTGGTGATGTCCTTCAGCAGCCAGCGGCGGTCGACCGCGTCGACCACCACGTCCACTTCGTAGCCGCCACCGGCCTGGCCCCACTCCACCGGCAGGATGCGCTGCGGGCTGGCGGCGGCCAGCCGGGCCAGCGCGGCGCAGTCTGCACGATGCACAGTGACACCACGGCTACGGGTCAGGTAGCCGACGATCGGCTCGCCGGCCACCGGCTGGCAGCAGCGTGCCAGCTGCACCAGCAGGTTGCCCACGCCCTGCACGGTGAACTTGGACTTGCCCAGGTTCTCGCGGCGCGCGGTCGGCCGCGGCAGGGTCGGCGCGGGCGCGGGCTGGCTGGCGGCACGTTCCGCCTCTAGCAACGTCCGGCTGACCTGGTTCGGGCCGGTATCGCCCAGCGCCACCTGGATGTACAGGTCATCGACGCTGTCGGCATGGAACTTCTTGGCCGCGACGGCCAGGTCCGAGTGCTGCAGGCCCAGCCGCTTCAGCTCGCGCTCGAGCAGCTCGCGACCGGCCTGCACGTTGCGCGCGCGGTCCAGCTTGTGGAACCAGCTGCGCACCTTCTCGCGCGAGCGGTTGCTGGCCAGGAAGCCATTGGCCGGCATCAGCCAGTCGCGGCGCGGGTCGGCCTCCTTGCCGGTCAGGATCTCGACGCGGTCGCCACTGCGCAGGCGATAGGTCAGCGGCACGATACGGCCGTTGACCTTGGCGCCGCGGCAGCGGTGCCCGACCATGGTGTGCACCTGGTAGGCGAAATCGAGCGGCGTAGCGCCCTGCGGCAGGTCCAGCACCTCGTCCTTCGGGCTCAGCGCATAGACCCGGTCCTCGGTCAGCTCGGCATCGAGCGCCCCGGCCAGTTCATTGCCCTGCCCGTCCTGCGCCTGCTCCAGCAGCTGGCGCATCCAGGTGATCTTGCGATCGAAGGACTTCTCCGCGCCCTTGCCGCCTTCCTTGTACTTCCAGTGCGCGGCCACGCCCAGCTCGGCCTGCGAGTGCATTTCATGGGTACGGATCTGCACTTCGATGGTGCGACCTTCCGGGCCGACCACGGCGGTATGCAGCGAGCGATAGTCGTTGGCCTTCGGGCGTGCGATGTAATCATCGAACTCGCTTGGTACCGGCGCCCACAGCGCGTGCACCACGCCCAGCGCGGCGTAGCAGGCGGCGACGTCGTCGACCATCACGCGCACCGCACGGATGTCATACAGCTGGTCGAAGGCCAGCCGCTTCTTCTGCATCTTCCGCCAGATGCTGTAGATGTGCTTCGGGCGGCCGCTGACTTCGGCCCTGATGCCCTGGGCGACCAGCTCGCGCGACAGCACCTTCTTGACGTTCTCGACGTAACGCTCGCGGGCGATGCGGGTTTCGTCCACCTCGCGGGCGATGCGGCGGTAGGTTTCCGGTTCCAGGTGGCGGAACGCCAGGTCCTCCAGCTCCCACTTCAGCTGCCAGATGCCCAGGCGGTTGGCCAGGGGCGCGTGGATGTCGCGGGTCAGCTGGGCCAGCGCGCGGCGTTGCTCGTCGTCCAGCTTGTCGGCCGCGCGCATCCTCGCGAGCTGGCGCGCCAGCAGGATCGGCACCACGCGCAGGTCGCGGATGATCGCCAGCAGCAGCCGGCGCAGGCCCTCGCTGTTGCGTCCGGCCTCACGGCCGGCGTGCAGCGCCCACACCGGGTCGGCCGCATCCTGGCCATCGAGCAGGCCGATCACCGCCGCCTGGTGGCTGCCCAGCGGCAGCTGGTCCAGGCTGGCGCGCAGGCCCGGCAGGTCGAACAGCAATGCTGCCACCACCGCGCCTTCGTCGGCCGAGAGCATCGCCAGCGCATCGAGGGTATCGCCCAGCACCGACCAGGTGGCACGCATCTGGTGGTCGCAATCCGGCGCTTCCCAATGCTCGCGCAGGGCCTGGCGCAGCGGAGCAGGCAGCACCGCTGCCGAGGGACGGTTCAACAAGGCATCCAGGCCAGGGACGGAAGCGCGGTTCACAGCATCGAGCAGGCAAGACAGAGGCCCCTACACTAGCGCCGGCGTCGTTCAGGGACAATCACTGCGGCCACCATCACCCGGCATGAAGACATGCCGCTACACTCGCCAACACATCCAGGAGAGACCCGCCATGCCTTCGATTGCCCTGCGCGTCCGTCCACGGCTGCTGGCCTGTGCCGCCGTGTTGCTGTCCCTGTCCGCGCCTGCGCTGGCCCAGCGCGTGGTGGAGGGCGACCTGCAGCAGCAGATGTCGCCCACCGAGTTCAAGGCCGCCGGCCTGGACAAGCTCAGCGCCGCTGAACTGGCCACGCTCAACCGCTGGCTGCAGGGCAAGGTCGAGGCGGCCACCACCCAGGCCGTCGCCGCAGCGCGCGAAGAAGGCCGCCAGGAAGTGATCAAGAAGAACCGCGGCTTCCTGGACTTCGGCAGCAGCGAACCGATCGAAAGCACCCTGCAGGGCGAATTCCGTGGCTTCGGCCAGGGCCGCCGCTACGTGCTGCAGAACGGCCAGGAGTGGGAGCAGATAGACGCCACGCACTATTCCGGTGGCCGCAAGGAAGCGCCGAACGTCAGCATGCGCCCAGGCGTGATGGGCGCCTGGTACATGAAGGTGGACGGGGTGAACGTGCAACCGAAGGTTCGTCGCACCAAGTAACGCCCGGGCATTCCGGCCGTGCCGGATCCATGCCCGGCGGCCATGGTCGCCCGATGGGGCGACCATGGCGCGCGTTCACGCCTGGCGAAGTGCAGCCACCCGCTGCGCCAGCTTCTTCGCCGAAATGCCGGTGCGTGCCCCCAGCTCCTGCGCGAACAACGACACCCGCAGCTCTTCCAGATCCCAACGCAGCGCCTGCCATTGCGGGCGATCACGCAGGCCCTGCTGCTCGCCCGCTTCCAGCGCCTCCAGGAACGGGTGCAATTCCAGCATGCGCGCCTGGTCACGCGGCGGATCACGCTTGGCACGCTCGGTGCGCAGGATCATCGCCTTCAGGTAGCGCGGGTACTGCGCCAGCGCGTCGGCCGGCGTGTCGCGCAGGAAGCCGGGGTGGATCAGCCCGGCCAGCTGCGCTTCCATGTCGTCCAGGTTGCCACGCGCCCAGCCCATCAACGGCGCCTCCAGCAACGGCTTCAGTTCCGCCACCAGCGCCAGGATGGACTCGGCCAGTTTCAGCCGCGACATCGCCTCGCCGAACAGGGCCTTGGCCGCATGCTCGCGGCGTTGCTCGAAGGCTGCCGCATCGCGGATGTCTTCCAGGCCTTCGGCCAGCACCGCGTTCATCGCCGCATCCACCAGGTCTCCACGCAGGCGTTCCTGCGATTCGATCGCGGCATACAGCAGGCCGGTCTTGGCACCCACCGGCAGCTGCTTGCGCGCCTGCTTGACCTTCTCGGCCAGGGCAATCTCCAGCAGCCGGCGCACACCCATGGGGTGGGCCTCCTGCGCCTGCTGGCGATCGGCGAAGATGCGCAGCGCCACGCTGTCGCCCTCGTCCAGCAGCGCCGGATAGGCCGGAACGCCGGCTTCACCGGGCACCTGCAGCGGAATCGGCGCGGCCGGGAACGTGCGCAGGCCATCGGCCGCCATCTCGCGCCCCGCGCGTGCAGCGAAGGCATCGCCGGCACGGCCGCCGAATTTCGCGCGCAACGCATCGAGATCACGCGAGATCGCCAGCACCTTGCCGTGCTCGTCGCGCAGGCGCAGGTTCATGTGCAGGTGCGGTTCGATCGAAGCGGGTTCGAAATCGAGCGCCGTCACCGTCGCGCCGGTGGCACGTGACAAAAAGCGCGCCAGTTCGCCAGTGATGGCATCGGCGCTGGGCTGCGGGAATGCCTCGAAGAACGCACGACCGAAGTCCGGCGCCGGCACGTAGTTGCGGCGCATCGCCTTGGGCAGGCTGCGGATGAGTGCCGAGGCCTTGTCGGCGACGAAGCCAGGCGCCAGCCAGCCCAGCTGCACCGGGTCCAGCGCGTTGAGCAGGTGCAGCGGCACGTCCAGGGTCACGCCGTCATCATCGGCACCCGGCTCGAAGCGGTAGTGCAGTGGCAGGCGCGCCTGGCCCAGTGGCAGGTACTTCGGGTAGCGCTCCTGTTCGCTGCCCTCACCCGGCAACAGGTCGACCAGTGACCAGTGCAGGGTCTTGCGCTGTTCCGGCGCCAGCCCCTTCCACCAGGTATCCAGCCCTGCGGCCGAATGGATCTGCGGCGGCACCCGGTCCAGGTACCAGCGCGCCTGCCAGTCCTCGTCGGCCACGATGCCGGCGCGGCGCAGCTTCGCTTCCTCCTCGCGGGCGACCTCCAGCACTTTCTGGTTGTCGGCCACGAAGCTGGCGCGGGTGTTGATCTCGCCGGTCACCAGCGCCTGGCGCACGAAGATGTCGTGCGACTCGCCCGGTGCGATGCGGCCGTAGTGCACCGGCTTCTTCGGTGCCAGCACCAGGCCGAACAGGCTGATCTGCTCGGAGGCCAGCACCTGGCCCTGCGCGCGCGACCAGTGCGGGTCGAAGTGCTTGCGCAGCAGCAGGTGCGGCAGTTCGGCGATGACCCAGTCCGGCTCGATCGCGGCCAGGGTCATGCCCCAGACCTTCTGCGTGTCCAGCAGGTTGGCCACCAGCAACCACGGCGGCGGGCGCTTGGACAGCGCCGAACCGGGGAACGGCAGGAAACGGCGCTGGCGTGGCGCCTGGAAATCGCCCTTCTCGGTGCGGTGCCCGATCTGCGTCGGCAGGCCCGCCACCAACGCCCGGTGCAGGGTCTGGTAGGCAGCCGCGCGCACGCGTTCGCTGAAGCCGCCGCCCGCCGGTGCCTGCTCCTTCTGTGCACGTACGGCCACCGGCGTCGGCGCCGCTTCGGCCTTGCCTTCGCGGGCCAGGCGTGCAGCGCGGTGCAGCTGGCCACGGGTGGCCTTCACTGCGGCGGCATCATCACGCGCTGCCGCCGGCGCACTGCTGCCGGCCAGCAACGGCGCCATCGACGCCTCGTTGGCCTCTTCCTTCCAGCCCAGTTCCTCGCACAGCAGCCGCAGCTGGCGGTGCAGCTCGCGCCACTCGCGCATGCGCAGGAAGCCGAGGAAATGACGGCCGCACCAGTCGCGCAGCTTGGACTGGGTCAGGTCTTCATGGGCCTGCCGGTAGGCATCCCACAGGCGCAGCACGCCAACGAACTCGGAACGACCATCGGCGAACTGCGCATGCGCGCTGTCGGCGGCACCGCGTGCTTCGGGCGGACGTTCGCGCGGGTCCTGGATGCCCAGGAACGAGGCGATCACCAGCATCGGCCGCAGGCAGCCGGCGGCCTGCGCGGCGACCAGCATGCGCGCCAGCTTCACGTCCACCGGCAGGCGTGCCATCTGCTTGCCGATGGTGGTCATGCGCCGCTCGGCGTCGATCGCACCCAGTTCGGTCAGCTGCTGCCAGCCATCGGCCACCGCACGCTCGTCCGGCGCTTCCAGGAACGGAAACTCCTCGATGCGGCCCAGGCCCAGCTGCAGCATGCGCAGGATCACCCCGGCCAGGCTGGAGCGGCGGATTTCCGGATCGGTGAACTCCGGCCGCGCCTGGAAATCGGCTTCGGCGTACAGGCGGTAACAGATGCCCTCGGCGATACGGCCGCAGCGGCCCTTGCGCTGGTTGGCGCTGGCCTGCGAGATCGGCTCGATGTGCAGGCGGTCCAGCTTGTTGCGCGGACTGTAGCGCTTGACGCGGGCAAAGCCCGGATCGACCACGTAGCGGATGCGCGGCACCGTCAGCGAGGTCTCCGCGACGTTGGTGGCCAGCACGATGCGCCGGTTCGGCCCGGGATTGAACACCCGGTCCTGGTCCTGGTTGGACAGCCGCGCATAGAGCGGCAGCACCTCGGTGTTGCGGTACTTGCGGCGCTCCAGCGACTGGTGCGCATCGCGGATCTCGCGTTCGCCCGGCAGGAAGATCAGCACGTCGCCGCGCGCATCCAGGCGGGTGATCTCGTCGATGGCCGACACGATGGCGTCGTTGACGGTGCGTTCGCCCTGGTCTTCGCCCTCGCCTTCCAGCGCGCGATAGCGCACTTCCACCGGGTAGGTGCGGCCTTCGACGCTGATCACCGGCGCATTGTCGAAATGCTGGGCGAAGCGTTCGGTATCGATGGTGGCCGAGGTGACGATCAGTTTCAGGTCCGGGCGCTTGCGCAGCAGCTGCTTCAGGTAGCCCAGCAGGAAATCGATGTTGAGGCTGCGTTCGTGCGCCTCGTCGACGATGATCGTGTCGTAGTTCGACAACCAGCGGTCACTGGCGATCTCCGCCAGCAGGATGCCGTCGGTCATGAACTTGATGCGGCTGTCGTCGCTGACCTTGTCGTTGAAGCGCACCTGGTAGCCGACCAACTGGCCCAGTTCGCTCTGCAGTTCCTGCGCCACGCGGCTTGCCACCGCACGTGCGGCAATCCGTCGCGGCTGGGTGCAGCCGATCATGCCGGCCTGGCCACGGCCTGCGGCCAGGCACAGTTTCGGCAGCTGGGTGGTCTTGCCCGAGCCGGTTTCACCAGCGATCACCACCACCTGATGGTCGCGGATCAGCCCGATGATGGCGTCGGCTTCACGCGCAATCGGCAGCTGCGGGTCCAGAGTAATGGACGGCTGCTGCTGCGCCCGGACCTGCCGGCGCTGCACCGACGCCTGCAAGGCCTGCTCGAAGGTAGCGGCCAACGCCGCATCCTGTGGCTTGGCCTGGCAACGCGAGAGCATCCCCAGCAAACGGCCCCGGTCGCGGCTCATGGCGCCGTCGATGGCGGCGCGCTGTTGGCGCAGGCGGGACGATGGATTTTTATCGATAGAGTTCATCAATCGGTTCGTTCAAAACTTTGATAGCGACCAGTCATCACGACCGGTTTATTGTGAAGGCCAACGATTCCACAAGGAGGAACCCCATGGCGAAGACCAAGAGCACGACCAAGGCCAAGACCGGCAAGCAGAAGCTTGCAGCGGCGGCACCGTCGGCGCCGAACATCGATATCGGGATCACCCAGGGCGACCGCAAGAAGATCGCCGACGGTCTGTCGCGCTTCCAGGCCGATGCGTTCACGCTCTACCTGAAGACGCACAACTTCCACTGGAACGTGACCGGGTCGATGTTCAACTCGCTGCACACCATGTTCGAGACGCAGTACACCGAGCAGTGGGCGGCACTGGACGACGTGGCCGAGCGCATCCGCGCGCTGGGCTTCAATGCCCCGGGCTCCTACCGGGAATTCGCTGCGCTGACCTCGATCGCCGAGGAACCGGGCCTGACCGACAGCGCGGACTGGCGTGAAATGGTACGCCAGTTGGTGGTCGCCAACGAAGCAGTCTGCCGTACGGCACGTGAAGTGCTGGAGGTGGCGGCCAAGGGAGACGACGCCCCGACCGAGGATCTGATGACCCAGCGGCTGCAGACCCACGAGAAGTACGCCTGGATGCTGCGCTCGCTGCTGCAGTAAGAGTTGGGGGGCCCGGCAGGACTGCGCCCTGCACCCGCAGAGGCCTTAAAGCCAAGGCCAGAGCCAGAGCAAAAGCTGGCCTCCTGTGGGTAGGCGGGATGGGTCCGGTGGCAGGGGACGCCGTAAACCCGTCCTTGGGGGCTTGGCCGCGGCATCCATGCCGCGGACACCCCTGCCACCGGACCCACCCCGCCTTCGGCAGTTCTCCGCGATCTGCCGGCAAAGCCATTGGGGTCAGATCCGTTTTCCTCAGGAAAACGGATCTGACCCCATTTTGTTTGTCGAGTTCTGACAGTTTTCATCCACGCATGGCGTGGATTGATCTGGCCCCCGTCACCGGGAAACTGTCGGGGGTGGGGCGGTGTGGGCTTGCAGGACCGTTGGCGCCATGGATGGCGCCATCGAGCCCCCAAGGACGGGTTTACGGCGTGTCCTGCAAGCCCACACCGCCCCGCCCAATAAGCAGACAGCCCAGAGCCGGCTGTTGCCTTTGACGTTGCACTGGCTTGCAGCAGGTGCAGGGCGCAGCCCTGCCGAACCCCTACCCCTCCCTCCGGGGTAAACTAACCGGATGGCTTCCCGTCCCGCGCACGACCTGCTCCAACGCGTCTTTGGTTACGACGATTTCCGTGGTCCGCAGCAGGACATCGTGGAGCATGTGGCTGCCGGTCACGATGCCCTGGTGCTGATGCCCACCGGCGGCGGCAAATCGCTGTGCTACCAGGTCCCGGCCCTGCTGCGTGACGGTTGCGGCATCGTCATCTCGCCGCTGATCGCGCTGATGCAGGACCAGGTCGAAGCCCTGCGCCAGCTCGGCGTGCGCGCCGAGTACCTGAATTCCACCCTGGATGCCGAGACTGCCGGCCGCGTCGAGCGCGAACTGCTCGCCGGTGAGCTGGACATGCTCTATGTCGCTCCCGAGCGGCTGCTGACCGGTCGCTTCCTGTCGCTGCTGTCGCGCAGCCAGATCGCCCTGTTCGCCATCGACGAAGCACACTGCGTGTCGCAGTGGGGCCACGACTTCCGCCCGGAATACCGCCAGCTGACCGTGCTGCACGAGCGCTGGCCGCAGATCCCGAGGATCGCGCTGACCGCCACCGCCGATCCGCCAACCCAGCGCGAGATCGCCGAGCGCCTGGATCTGCAGGAAGCACGCCACTTCGTCAGCTCCTTCGACCGCCCCAACATCCGCTACACCGTGGTGCAGAAGGACAACGCCCGCAAGCAGCTGACCGACTTCCTGCGCAGCCACCGTGGCGAGGCCGGCATCGTCTACTGCATGTCGCGGCGCAAGGTCGAGGAGACCGCTGAATTCCTCTGCGGCCAGGGCTTCAACGCCCTGCCCTACCACGCCGGCCTGCCGCCGGACGTGCGCGCGAACAACCAGCGCCGCTTCCTGCGCGAGGACGGCATCGTGATGTGCGCCACCATCGCCTTCGGCATGGGCATCGACAAGCCGGACGTGCGCTTTGTCGCGCATACCGACCTGCCCAAGTCGATGGAAGGCTACTACCAGGAAACCGGCCGCGCCGGTCGCGATGGCGAGGCCGCCGAGGCCTGGCTGTGCTACGGCCTGGGCGACGTGGTGCTGCTCAAGCAGATGATCGAGCAGTCCGAGGCCGGCGAAGAGCGCAAGCAGCTGGAGCGGGCCAAGCTCGACCATCTGCTGGGCTACTGCGAATCCATGCAGTGCCGCCGCCAGGTGCTGCTGGCCGGTTTCGGCGAGACCTACCCCCAGCCCTGCGGCAACTGCGACAACTGCCTGACACCGCCGGCCTCGTGGGACGCGACCATTCCGGCACAGAAGGCGCTGAGCTGCGTCTACCGCAGCGGCCAGCGCTTCGGCGTCGGCCACCTGATCGACATCCTGCGTGGCAGCGAGAACGAGAAGGTGAAGCAGCAGGGCCACGACAAGCTCAGCACCTATGCGATCGGTCGCGATCTGGATGCGCGCACCTGGCGCAGCGTGTTCCGCCAGCTGGTCGCCGCCAGCCTGCTGGAAGTGGACAGCGAGGGCCACGGCGGCCTGCGCCTGACCGACGCCAGCCGCGACGTACTGACCGGCCGCCGACAGATCAGCATGCGCCGCGACCCGGCCAGCAGCACCAGCGGGCGCGAGCGCAGTGCGCAGCGTACCGGGCTGTCGGTACTGCCGCAGGATCTGGCGCTGTTCAACGCCCTGCGCGGCCTGCGTGCCGAACTGGCCCGCGAACAGAACGTGCCGGCGTTCGTGATCTTCCACGACAGCACCCTGCGCAACATCGCCGAACAGCGCCCGACCAGCCTGGATGCACTGGCACGGGTCGGCGGCATCGGCGGCACCAAGCTGAGCCGTTACGGCCCGCGCCTGGTCGAGATCGTGCGCGAAGAGGGCTGACGGTATCGCGTTGCCGCGCTGCGCGGCCGCCGGGCATGGTCCCAACGGCGCGCGGGCGCCCCTGTAGAGCCGAGCCCACGCTCGGCTGCCCCTGCGCGAACAGCAGCCGAGCGCGGGCCCGGCTCCACCTTGGTGCAGCTCCAACCTTGAACCGGCCATTCAGCCGGAAGTGCATCCGCGCCCGCTTGCGGCTAGATTAGCGCCATGTCCCTGGCCTCGACCCTGCTTCGTGTCGTGCTCATGCTCAGCCTGTTGCTCAACGGGCTGAACGCGGCCATGGCCAGCGGTCATGAAGAAATGGGGCGGATGGCACACGCCGTCGCGGCCGCCGCAGCTGGCGGTGACGCCGACTGCCACCACGCCGGCATGCAGGCCGACCCGGCCCCGCAGGCCAAGGCCCCCGCCCACGACGCCCACTGCCAGATCAAGGACTGCGTGCGCAGCTGTGCCCAGCACCCGTTGCTGGTGGTGCAGCCGTTGCCGTTCATGGCCGGCCCGGCGTTGTCGCTGGCACCACAGCCGATGCCGGCCACCGGCCGTCCGGCGCCGCCGCTGCCGCCGATCTCACGCCCTCCCATCGGCTGATTCCACATGCACCGTGCGCCCTGCGCACCGTAGCCGGCCACCTGCCGGCGTCTTTACGTGTATGGAGTCACCACCATGAATACCCGCATTCCCCCCGGTCCGGGCGCCGTGCCCATGCCGTCGCGCCGCCTGTTCGTGCAGGGCCTGGCCGCCGGCGGCGTGGTTGCCGGCATCGCCGCCGTCGGCGTACCACAGCGCGCGCTCGCCGCCGCCACGGCCACCCCGCGCCTGGCCGGCGCTTTAGCCGTGCTCAGCGACACCCGCATCGAACTGGCCATCGGCGAATCACTGGCCAACTTCACCGGCCGCACCCGCCCGGCGATCACCGTCAATGGATCGCTGCCGGCGCCGATCCTGCGCTGGCGCGAAGGCCAGACCGTGGACCTGTTCGTGCGCAACACGCTGGAACGCCACCCGACCTCGATCCACTGGCACGGCATCCTGCTGCCGGCCAACATGGACGGCGTGCCCGGCCTGAGCTTCAACGGCATCGGCCCCGGCGAGACCTACCACTACCACTTCCAGCTGAAGCAGTCGGGTACCTACTGGTACCACAGCCACTCGATGTTCCAGGAGCAGGCCGGCCTGTACGGCGCGCTGATCATCGATCCGGCCGAACCGGCGCCGTACCGGCACGACCGCGAGCACGTGATCATGCTGTCCGACTGGACCGACATGGATCCGGGTGCGCTGTTCCGGCGCATGAAGAAGCTCGCCGAGCATGACAACTACTACAAGCGCACCCTGCCCGACTTCCTGCGTGACGTGAAGCGCGGGGGCTGGTCAGCCGCGCTGTCCGACCGTGGCATGTGGGGGCGGATGCGGATGACGCCGACCGACATCTCCGACATCAACGCCCACACCTACACCTACCTGATGAACGGCACCGCCCCGGCCGGCAACTGGACCGGGCTGTTCCGCAGCGGCGAGAAGGTGCTGCTGCGTTTCATCAATGGCGCCTCGATGACCTACTTCGATGTGCGCATTCCCGGCCTGAAGATGACCGTGGTCGCCGCCGATGGCCAGTACATACATCCGGTCAGCATCGATGAGTTCCGCATCGCTCCCGCCGAAACCTACGATGTGCTGGTCGAGCCCACCGGCCAGGACGCGTTTACCATCTTCTGCCAGGACATGGGCCGCACCGGCTTCGCCGCCGGCACGCTGGCGGTACGCCATGGCCTGCAGGCGCCGATCCCTGCACGCGACCCGCGCCCGTTGCTGACCATGAGCGACATGGGGCATGACATGGGCGGTGGCGGTCATGGTGGGCACGACATGACCGCGATGAAGGGCATGGAAGGCGGCTGCGGCGCCAGCATGGGCCACGGTGCGCATGGCGGCGGTGATGCCGCCAGCAAGGCGCCAAAGCACCCGCCCAGCGAGCGCAACAACCCGCTGGTGGACATGCAGAGCTCGGCGACCGAACCGAAGCTGGACGACCCCGGCATCGGCCTGCGCGACAACGGCCGCCAGGTGCTGACCTATGGCGCGATGCGCAGCCTGTTCGAGGACCCCGATGGCCGCGAGCCCAGCCGTGAGATCGAACTGCACCTGACCGGGCACATGGAGAAATTCTCCTGGTCGTTCGATGGCATTCCGTTCGCCAGCGCCGAACCGCTGCGGCTGAACTACGGCGAGCGCATGCGCATCGTGCTGGTCAACGACACCATGATGCAGCACCCGATCCACCTGCATGGCGTGTGGAGCGATCTGGAGAACGCGCAGGAGGAATTCCAGGTGCGCAAGCACACCATCGACATGCCGCCCGGCACCCGCCGCAGCTACCGCGTGCGCGCCGATGCGCTCGGCCGCTGGGCCTACCACTGCCATCTGCTGTACCACATGGAAGCGGGCATGATGCGCGAAGTGAGGATCGAAGAATGAGCCGCTCACTGCTTTCCCCCAGCCTGCTGGCCCTGGGCCTGGCCGCCGCATTGCCGGTGTTCGCGCAGTCGCACGCCGGGCATGACATGGCCGCGATGGATCCGCCCGCAAAGACCGCCAACGCGCCGGTCGAACAGGCCGATCATTCGAAGATGGATTCGGGCGCCACAGATCATGCCGGCATGGATCACTCGAAGATGGACCATGGCGCGATGCAACCGGCGGCGATGGACCATTCGCAGATGGACCACGGGGCAATGGGCCATGCCACGCCCGCGCCCACCGAACCGCGCGACCCCATCCCGGTGCCGTCCGATGCCGATCGTGCCGCTGCATTCCCACCGATCGCGCACGGCGCGATGGAGCATGCGCCGGAGATCAACAGCCTGCTGCTGATCGACCGCCTCGAACATTGGGACGGCAAGAGCAGCAACGGCCAGGCCTGGGAGGCCACCGGCTGGATCGGTGGCAACATCAACCGCCTGTGGCTGCGCACCGATGGCGAACGCAGCCGCGGCCGCACCGAGTCATCGTCGCTGGAAGCACTGTATGGCCGCAGCGTGTCGCCGTGGTGGGACGTGCTGGTCGGCGTGCGCCAGGACTTCCGCCCGGCCGACTCGCGCACGTGGGCGGCCATCGGCATCCAGGGGCTGGCACCGTACAAGTTCGAGAGCTCGGCCACGCTGTATATGGGTTCCGGCGGCCAAGTGCTGGCCAAGGCCGAGGTCGAGTACGACGTGCTGCTGACCAACCGCCTGATCCTGCAGCCGCTGCTGGAAGCCACCATCGCGGCCAAGGATGAACCGGAGTACGGCATTGGTCGCGGACTGAACAAGGTCGAAGCCGGGCTACGCCTGCGCTATGAGTTCAGCCGCCGTTTCGCGCCATACATCGGCATCAGCCACGAGCGCACGTTTGGCGACACCGCCGACTATGCCGGTGACCACGCGCGCGACACACGCTGGGTGGCCGGCGTACGCATGTGGTTCTGAGCAGCGGTTCGTGAGCAATGGCCAGCCCCGGCAGCCGCCGGGGCCGGCTACACTGCGCCACGTTCCAGTGCAGGCACCGCCATGTCGTTGCAGATCCGCCGCGCCACCCTTGCCGATGTCGATGCCCTGTCGGCGATCGCCATCACCACCTACACCGAAACCTGGGGCGACTCGTACCCCGCGCAGGAGCTGCATGATTTCCTGCAGGCGCGCTACAGCAGCGAACCGCAGCGCACTGAACTGTCCGACCCACGCAGTGCCATCTGGCTGCTGATGGACGGCGACGCCGTGGTCGGCTACCTGGCCGCCGGTGCCAACACCCTGCCGCATGCCGATGCACGCGAGGGCGACATCGAACTGAAGCGGTTCTACATCCTGGCCGCACACCAGAACGGCGGCCATGGTGCACGCCTGATGGACGCGTTCATGGCCTGGCTGGACCAGCCGCAGCGCCGCACCCTGTGGGTGGGCGTATGGGAAGAAAACTTCGGCGCGCAGCGCTTCTACGCGCGCTATGGCTGCAGCAAGGTCGGCGAGTACGATTTCATCGTCGGTGATACCCACGACCGCGAGTTCATCCTGCGGCGGCCATGATCATGCAGCCCATGTAGCGTCGAGCCATGCTTGGCCAGGGTCTGCAATATCCAGTCGAGCATGGCTCGACGCTACAAACTAGAAATCGAACAGTTCCGACAGGAAGCTGTCCTTCTTCTTTTTCTTGTAGCCCTGGCCCCGGTTGTCCTCGTAGCGCTGGCCGAGGTGGCGGGTATCACGGTGCATCACCGGTGGCGGCGACGCCGGCTGAGCCTGCACGGGCGCTGGCGGCGGTACGGCCGCACCGGCGCCTGCGCGCTCGATGATCTTGTCCAGCTCGCCACGATCCAGCCACACGCCGCGGCAACTTGGGCAGTAATCGATCTCGATGCCGTGGCGTTCGGCCATCTGCAGCGTCTGGGTCTTGCACACGGGGCACAGCATCGGTATTGCTCCTGTCGGTCTGGTTTCGACTGTACCTGCACCGCGATGACTGTGCGGCAACGCGTGACCGATGGCACAGGGACTTCCGGCGCGTGCCCACATGCGTACCGCGCGGCACACTGCGCCCTTGTTCCACAGGGAATGCGTACATGACCGTGTTGTCCCGCCTGCCCACCACCGCGCGCCTGTTGCTGGTGCTGCTGGGTGTCGGCCTTGGCCTGAACCTGCGGGATATCGCCGCGGCCATCGGCACACCGGTTCCCGCACTGCCCATCCCCTATGGCGGCAGCCTGTTGGACAACGCGCTGGCGGTACTGGTGACACTGCTGCTGGCCGCGCTGCTGCGGCCCCGTGACATGGGCCTGATGGCCAGCTTGGGACTGCGCGGAAACGGCTGGGGCGGCCCGTTGTGGGTGCTGCTGGCCAGCCTGCCCTGCTGGCTGGGACTGGCGCTGCTCGGAACTCCGAACACGGCACTGACTGCGCTGGATGCCACGATGCTGGCCGCGCTGTTCCCGCTGGCCGAGGAAGTGCTGTTCCGTGGCCTCGGCTTCGTGCTGCTGGTGAAGATCGTGCGCGGTCCGTGGCCGTTGCTCGCGCTGCCGCAGGCACTGCTGTTCGGCATGGTGCACTGGCTCGGCTTCGGCGGGTTCGACGGCGGCGGCATCGCACTGTTCATTGGCGCGGTGATCGCGCTGGGCGGCTTCATCTTCGCCTGGCTCGACCACCTCGACGGCGACACCCTGTGGTGCGGCCTGATCCTGCATGTTTCGATGAACCTTGCCTGGAATGTGTTCAGCCTCGATGACGCCATCGCATTGGGTTGGCAGGCCACCGGCCTGCGCATCGGCACCGCCCTGCTCGCGGTGGCGGTGCTGGCCTGGCACGTGCGGTTCAGGCGCCAGAGAGGGCTGTAACGCCCGCTTAGCTTGCCGTGCACGTCGGGATCACTGCCGGCTTGCGCATACTTGCGCGCCTTTTCACCGTTGCTGTCCGGAGTTGTCGCGTCATGTTGCTGTCCAAGCGCCACGTTGAACCCCGCGTCCTGCTCATCGAGGACGCCGAGGAAACCCGCGAGCTGAGCCGACTGGCGCTGGAAAGCCAGGCCTGCCACGTAGTGGGCGTGAGCTCTGCCGAAGCGGCGCTGGGCCTGCTGGCGGCCGGTGAGCGTTTCGACCTG
This sequence comes from Stenotrophomonas maltophilia D457, assembly GCF_000284595.1. Lineage (GTDB taxonomy): Bacteria > Pseudomonadota > Gammaproteobacteria > Xanthomonadales > Xanthomonadaceae > Stenotrophomonas > Stenotrophomonas muris. The sequence continues at coordinate 3,636,116 of NC_017671.1, forward strand.
CTGTTCACCGACGTCAATCTGGGTGCGATCAGTGGCATTGAAGCCGCCAACCGGGTCCGCAGCCTGTATCCCCAGCTGCCGATCCTGGTGACGTCGGGCATGGACCAGCACCAGGTGCTGCCGCAGCTCCGCGACGGCATCCATTTCCTGCCCAAACCCTACAACATGAGCGAGCTGCTCGACGCCATCCGGCTGTGCTTCCGGCACGCCGATGTGGGCGTATTGACCGGGCCGGACGCACAGGCGGCCTGAGGCACTCATCAACCGCTGCTGTACGGCCCGGTACCCGGGAACACCTTCAGCAGCGCGCGGGTGATCATGTCCGGGTAGACGGTGAAATGGTCCTCGCCGTCGATCACCATGTTCTCCACCTTCAATGATCGCCCGCTGCTGCGCAGCTGCTCGGCGAACTCGGCGTTGTGGCGCAGCATGTCGTTGCGGGTGAAATAGCGCGGCTCCGGCTTGACCGTTTCGAAGCTGCCGATCGACAGCACCACCGTGGTCGGCTGCGCAGGCGCCTTGGCTTCGGCCAGCATGCGCGGCACCCGATGGTTGTCGAACCACAGCGACGGGCTGGACAGGATGTAGCTGCGGAACATGTCCGGGCGCGTGGTCAGCACGTAGGCGCCGAACAGGCCGCCATAGGAATGACCGGCATAGGCTCGCCGCGCCGGATCGGTGCGGTAGCGCGCATCGATCAGCGGCAGTACGCGCTCGGCGAGGAAGTCGCGGTAATGCGCGGCGCCGCCGTAGCTGACGTCGTCGCTGTAGTCACGCGGATCGGTGCGCGCCGGATCGCTCGGCGTGTAATCCCGCGAGCGGCTCTGCCTGGAGGTCAGGCCTTCCTGCGGCGGCAGCCCGACCAGGATGAAATCCTCGATGTTGACGCCCTTCTGCCCGACCAGGTTGCGCACGCTGCGCACCAGCGGGAAGCTGTACAGCGCATCGGTCACGTACAGCACCGGATAGTGCTTTTCCGGATGTGCGGCGTAGTCGGCCGGCAACGCCACCCAGATCGGGTAATCGCGTCCCACCGGGTCGTGCACGCGCAGCGCCTCGGTATCCGGCAGCACCACGCCCTGCGCGGCGGTGGCCGCGCTTTCCTTCGCTTCATCCGGAGTTGCCGGTTGCGCCACCGACATCGCACAGCCCCCCATGGCCAGGCAGGCCGCCACACTCCATCCACGCACACGCTGCATCCACACTCTCCCGTTGCGGGCGACGCACCCGGGTGGCGTCGCTACCGCATCCTCACACGTCGCGCGGCGCCGCGCCACGCGCGGTCAGGGCGAGGCCGGCGGCGGCGCCGGGAACAGTGTGCGCAGCGCCTGCAATGCGGCCGGGTGGTAGACGGTCGCGTGGGTTTCCTCCGGCAGCGGCAGGTACTTCACCAGCGGCGACGGCGAGGCCTGCTGCAGCAGCGCGGCCAGTCGTGCCGTGGAGGCGGCCAGTTCCGGTTGCCCGCTGCTGGCCAGGAACACGTGCGGCTGTGCACGCGTCACCGCCGGCAGCTGCCGGGATGCTCCGGCCAGCATCGCACCACGGTTCCACCACAGGCTGGGGTCCAGCGCGATATAGCTGTTGAACAGCGTCGGCTCCTGCAGCAGCGTCTCGACCACGAACAGGCCAGCCAGCGACTCACCGATCAGCGCACGCTCGTCTGTGGTCGGGTAGCGCTGGCGTACCTGCGGCATCAGTTCATCGCGCAGGAAGCTGCGGTAGGCCGCCGAGCCACCGATGCGTGGCGCGATCTTCTGGTCCTGCGGGTCGCTGCTGGGGCCGGTCATGTCGCGGCGGCGCTCGGTATTCTCGATGCCGACCAGCAGGAACGGACGCATGCTGCCATTGCCGGTCAGCACCTGCACCAGCCCTGCCACATGCAGGAAATCCTCGCCGATGCCGCCATCGGCCATGTACAGCACCGGCAGCGGCGCCTTCGGATCCAGGCCCCAGGGCTGCGGACGATAGACATTGATGCGGCGGGTCTCGCCCAGTGCCTTCGACTGCACGGTGAAGGTCTCGCCGATGACCAGTGGTGCGGCCGCAGCGGTCGATGCCGGCGGTGCTGCCGACACGGTGGGAACAGCTGCGAGGCCCGGCCCTGCGGCGGCCAGCAGGATCAGGGCGGAGAGAGCGACGACGCGCATGCGAACTTCCATTTTCGAGAGGACGGCCAGCATAACTGCGCCGGGGCCCTCAACGGCGATCCAGTTCGATCACGGCCTGGCAGGCACGGAGCTGGTCGTCGGCATCGCGTCCGATTCGAACAAGCGCTGCCGCAACCTCTGCTCGTAACTGGGCGCCCGCATCACGTTCGCCGGTGCGGGCGGCGGCTTCGGACAGACGGCCGGTATGGCACGCGGCGAGGTCGTCGCGCAGGCGGAGAGTGCCAGCGCGCAGGGCAGCCACCACATCGGCATCCACCTCGGCCGCGCGCTCACGATCCTGTTCATGTTGTTCCCCCAGTGAGGCCATCGCCTCGCTCCGTTCTTCCTGATCCCGGCGCAACCGCCGTTCGGACTGCACCGCGCCGGCCTGTTGCTCCACATCGGCACGCGCCATCGCGAGGTCGCTGCGATCACCGCGCCAACGCCAGCCAGTCATGAACATCAGCAACGACCACAGCAGCAGCGACGCCATCACCACCAGCATGCGCGGCATGGGTCACTGCTCCGCCAGGCAACGCGCGTGGCGCTGCTGCTGGCGCTCCCACACTCCCCAGCACACGGTGTTGGGGCGGCCGTCGATGCGGGTTGAACAGTCGTAGCCCCCTGCCCGTCTCCACAGCAGCAAGGCATCGCAGGCCTGGTGATACTCACCCTGCAGCAGATGCCGGCGCATCGACGACGCGCGCCAGTTGCCGATGCCGTACTGGTAGAGGAAATCGACATAGACGTCGTACTCGCCCTGGCTGAGCGCCACACCGGGCAGCGACGCGCGGAACTGCCCTTCCTCCCTGGCCAGATGAGCCTGCACGGCATGCAGCGCGCGTACTGGCGTGGTGCGGTCGCCCAGCCTCACCGGCGTGCCATCCTCGCGAACGGTCGAGCCGAAGCCATAGGTGGGCCGGTCATTGCGCGTGGGCACCACTGCGGCGTCGGTGTATCCCTCGCGGTCAACGATGGCGATCAGGCCCGCAGCACTCAGCGCAAGCGCGGCGACCAGGCTGCGTACCGGCAATGTACTGCCGGGCCGGCTCATTCGCGCTCCCTGCGGCGCCATTCGCGCAGCCAGCGCCAGCCCAGATAGGCAATCTGCGCCGCCAGGTAGATGATGGTGAGGACCACGACCAGGCGGTCCAGGGTGATGCCGGCTGCAAGCGCACCGGCGACGGTAACCGGCGGCGCCGACTTGATGGCCGCCGCGCCGGCCGTGCTGATGATTTCTTCTTTCATGATGGGTCCTGGAGGGAATGCAGGCCGCGTCGCATCGACGTGGCCCGAAGAGGTGCCCGCCCCGCTGCCGGCTCGGCACGAGGGTTGTTCCGGTCGGGAGGCGGGCGGAAGATCGGTTCCGCCGCTCATGCGGCCTGGGCGATGCCCTCCATCCAGCCACGTACGCGCTGGAAGCCAAGTTCGACCAGGTTGAGGTAATGCCGGTTGGATACCGGCCGCTGCCCGCTGTTGGCCAGCAGCAGATTCGCCGTTTCGAATCGTTCGACCTTGCGTCGGCCACGCCCGCAGTAGTAGCCGCGCAGCGCACAGGCCATCGCCACGTTGTCACGCGCGACCGCCGTGATGATGTCTTCGATCTGCTGCGCCAGCTGATCGGTTTCCAGAGGCTTGTAGCCCTGGGCCCGCCCCGGCATGTCACCACGATGCTCGATCAGCACCGCCAGCAGGTTGCGCGACTGGAAGCCGAGGTATTCGCAGTCGCGATGCAGCGCATATTCGCCGCCCCAGTGCTCCAGGCGGCTGCGGACATACTCACCGAACGTATCAAGCTGCATGGGTGGCTTCTCCTTTGACGGGCGACGGGGCCGGATCGAACACATCCGGGCGCAGGGATTCGCGGCGCACGGCGCCCGCAGTGGCCAGCTCGATGCGCCGGCACAGGCGCGCGCCGGGCAGCTTGTGGCCGCGGGCGATCATGTAGAGGGTCCGCAGCGCGCAGCCGGTCTGGTGGGCCAGGCGGCGCATGACGGGACAGCTGGGGGTGCCGTAGCCCCCTTGGGAGATGGCGTAGTCGATGAGGTTCATGGGCCACACATTACTGCCACGGTAATGGATAGTCAATACCGTTTTGGTCATTTGCTGGATTGGTAATGCAGCGCACCATCTACAGATGGACGCCAGTACCGCTCGCACCCTCAACATGCGCCTCCGCGTGGCCGCCGCCGGCGGCCCGGCCGAGTGGGCCCGCCTGTACGGTGGCACCCGCTGGGCCCAGCCCCAGGTCAGCCAGTGGATTTCCGAGAGCAACCCGAAGAGCATCGGCCATCGGCTTGCGCGCGATCTTGAATCAGTGATGCAGCTTCCACATGGAACGCTGGATCGCGTCGATCAGGACGGAGACGTGTCGCTTCAGTCTCAATCTACGGGACTGGATTTCGAGAAAATGAGCGCTGCGGTCAAGGTGCTTTCGCACTACCTGGAGCTGGTCGGCGATCCACCGGAATGGATCTACGATCCCGTGCTGCTGGAGACCGCATTCATGGTCGTGGACGAGTTCGGTCAGCCCTCTGCACCGGACAATGTGCTCGACCTGACGAAGCTTCTGGCAAGACGGATCAGGGAGGCAAAGGATGACTCACACGCGACTCGAGGAGCTCGCACAGCGGTTGGCCGCTAGGACCCAGGAACTGCGCGGCGAGCGCACCCCGGCGCCGGCATTGCGGGTGGTGGCGGGAGACGCACATGTGGTCCGCGGGGAGAGGCGCATGGACGCGATCATGCGCGAGTGGCATTGCCGCATGATCCGCAACGTACGCCGACGCTGGGGCGAACCCATGCAGCATGTGATCGATCAGGCATGTTGCGGTGTGGTCAACATCGAGCAGCTCGCCGACGACGCACTGATCCAGTTGCACAAGGACATGGAGCGCGCGGAGGAGTGCATCCGCGAGGGCATTTCCTTCCACGATGCCGGGCTGTTGCGCGCGCATTACGGCTGACAGCGTCCCTGGCCGGCCGGAAACGGCCGGTTCTGATGAGATCAATTACCTGAAATTACCTTTATTGTTACCTTAAAGGTAATTTTTTTAAGGTGAGCGACGTGGGGGCAGCAGCGACGGAAGCGGGTGCGCGGAGCGCCGCCTCCCCGCACCCGCTGCCAGCGGGCGCCGGGAGTCGATAGCACCTGCAACACCGCATCGTTGCAGCGGCGCTTCCCCCATTGCGGAAGTGCTTTGAAGGAAGCAACAAAAAAGGCGCCCCTTGGGCGCCTTCTTGATCGTCAATGCAATGGTGGGCCGTGAAGGATTCGAACCTTCGACCAAAAGATTAAAAGTCTTGACCATTTGCTTTAAAAATCAATAACCTAAGCCAAAGCATCTTTCCGCACGCTTCGCGTGAAACGCCCGTGGCATCAACGGCCCCAACTGTTTTTTTCCGGTCTGTCACCTGCTCTCAGCCGGGTGCATGCCCTGCTCCGGACTCTCTTTTGTCCAGCTAAACTCAAGCAATTACGAACAAATCGGAGACGCTGAATGGATGAACTCGCGATCACCATGGCTAAGCTGGCCGGCACTCGCAAAGGCACTGCTGCCGCGCTCGAAGAGCAGGTCAAAGGGATAACAGCGAAAATGGACCTCCGCCAGTACTTCTCGATTGACGACGTCGGGCCCTACTTTAGACAAGCACACAGTCAGGTAGAGACTCTTCGAAAGCTGCTGCCATCCCTGTACGGCGATTTTCGAGTTGTCGATGTTGCACCTAAGGGAATCAATGTAAAAACAAAGACCCCAAACGGATTGTTTGCGCGCTGGCAGCTTGAGAGATTGGTACGTACGTTGGATGAGGCGATAGAGATTAGAGCAAACAGCACACCTGCTCCTGCCAGCACAGCTGCAGCAATGCAGCAGCGCAGACTGTTCCTCAGTCATGGACGATCTCCTGCCTGGCTGGAAGTTCAGGCCTATGTTGAGAGGGACCTTTCAATAAGCACGATGGAGCTAGCCCAGGAGGCAAGCTCTGGAATGACGATCATTGAGAAGCTGGAAACCGGTGCTGAAGCATGCGACGCGGCTGCAATCGTGATGACCGGGGATGATACTGACTCCGCCGGCCAGGCAAGAGCCAGAGAGAACGTCATGCACGAGATCGGCTACTTCCATGGCAAATATGGGAGGCGCCGAGTAGTGCTTTTGCATGAGGAAGGCGTCAGCGTACCTACCAACCTGAGCGGGATCGTCTACATCCCCTTCCCAAAGGGAATGGTAAGCGCGGCATTCGGTGTGCTTGCTCGTGAGTTGAAGGCGATCTACGTCTGATCAATCGAGGCCCCCAGCACGAGGAGCGTTGAGCGCTAGGAAGAAATCAGGCACTCGACCTGTAGTGAACGAACTCCCCGAGAAGCGATGATTGCATTGAACACCTCGATCATGGTGCGCTGTAGGGCGTTCACTTGTAGGCATACATGCTTCGCGACATCAGCCCTGTCTTGATCTGGCTCCATCGACTCCATTGTTTCCACCGACATCAAGGCCCCGGCCCTCAACGTAATAATGAGCGACAGTCGGTCGCTCAAGCCGGCATCAAACACGTTCGTGGTCTCGCAAATTCGATCTATTCGCGCCGTATTGAACTGCTTCAAATAGACCAGCAGAGCTGCTTCTGCACCTGGTTTGGCACTTAGAAGTCCCAGGCCATTCGAATAGCCGGCCGTCTCGGCATTTCCGTTAATGAATGCACTAATTGAACGAAGCTGCGCTATCTCCAGTCCTAGATCGCCAGCAATTAGCTGCGACAGGCGGGAAGCGTCCGAACGCCTCCGCGACCAGGCTGAGGCACGGTCATAAGCAAATACCCCTGCAGCAAGCAGGGCCGACAATGCTGTACCCGCCGCACTGATGGTGTCTGCCGTCCAGAATGCCGACTGGCTGCTCATCGTCCCCCCGCTGGTCAAGTTCCAACCTGCGAAGGTATCAGCAAACGGCGATTCTGAAAGACGCGACCTGCCTTCGACTTCGTCTGTATGGCACGCGCTACCCAGCCCCATCGAAAGGCGGGGAAATGTGCAGCTTGGCCAACCTGTTCGTCCGCACCGCCTCTCGATAGGCCTCGATCTTGGCCACATCCTCGCGCAGGCGGGTCTCGTGCCTGATCACCCACATCTCGGCGCCGGCGCAGCCCTGCTCGTAACTGCTACACCGGCGGGACGGCCCGCCGGGACCATGTCGGTGCCTGTCGAGACTGGCGATCCACATCCCATCGTTCACCCGTTGTAGCAGTACGACCACCCATACGCCGCTGCAAGCGACGACCGTGGGGGCATCGTCCGAGAGGCTGGCAGAGCGCGTCGTCCAGTAGAAGTCGGGGGGCAGCGGCATGGCCGGCAGGATACGGCTGGGCGTCGCAAACGCTGCGACAAGGGCGCGGGTTGCAAGCGTGAGCGCGTGCGGCGGCAGGGAAGCTGATGGCCCCTTACGCGCGATAGAGTGCAATTTTTGAGGTGACCACGGGAAAGAGGTAACAAAGGTAATCAGCCCATCAAACTCGGCCATTTAACTTTTAAAATCAATTACTTATGTGATCTTTGTGAAGGTAACAATAGGGTAACCTTCGAGTAACCCGATTACCTTTTGGGGAGGTAACATCGGCAGAGTAAAAATTCCTTATGAATCAATGACATTACTTTGTAGGCGGCAGAAAATTACCTCCCATCACCTCAAAAGGTAATCACCTTTATGCTTTTGTAATCAAAGGCTTAGACCCTGTTCGGGGCAGCGTGTTACCTGGTTACCTCCTTCCCGTGGTCACCTCAAAAATCGGACCTGTCGAGAAGGGCCAAGGAACGCCCGCAGAGGGCCTCGCAGGCGCCCCTCTCGCGCAGGGAACCGCAGGGCCAAGCGATGGCTGGAAACCCCGGAGAACGCCAGACAGGGCTGGGGCTGGGCTTTGCTGCGGGGAGTGCAGAAAAAGCACCCTATGAAGTGGGCAGGCGTGGCGGGGAGACGAGTGCGCACGTCGGGATGCAAACGGCAGAAACGTACGCGCATGGCCGTCTGGGTATGGTGGGGCCTCGCCCGTCGCGCTGAATCTGTCTTGCGCCCCTGCCGCGAGCGTGGCGGGGGAGACGAATGCGCGCCGGTGGCCGGGACGCGCAATGCGTGAGCGACCCGGTCTCGCACGTCACCTGGCTCCCCACCCGTGCGGCGCCCCGCCACGGAGGCCAGTGCCCGCCCCCCTGGCAGCCGGACGGGCAAGTGACACCAACTGACCGGCTCCTAGCAAAAGGACGCCAAGGCCGACCGGGCCACGGGGGCTACTGACCAGGTGGCCGTTTGGTGAGATGATGCCGCCCTAGGGAAGACGTGCTTGCTAGGTCAATCGGGAAGACTGGAGAATCGGGATGAGTCACTGTGCTGCCTATCCACCCCCGTGTGCGATTCGCGAGGATCGTCTCGTGCGCCCGGCAACCTATTGCCCTAAATGCCAGAAAGCGGTCCCGGAAGTTCTTTCCGCACTGGTCTTTTGATGCACTTTGTCAGGGGGAGTAATGGCTGTAGATAGAACAAGATCGATGCACTACAAGCGTGCGAAGCTGCTCTCTGGCGCGCCGCTGGACCTGCAAACGCTGGTAGCTGAAGCAATCCGCGACTCTCAAACGGTTGATGCGCGAGAAGAGGGGGACGCGGTTCGACGCGTTCTCTCGGGGATCGGTAACACCAATGGCATGCTGACTGCAAAGTTCATGCAGTTCACCATCGGTCAGAAGGCCCATTTCCTAGAGAAGGATAGTGCCACCGGGGACTACAAGCTCGACACTACGGCGGTGCCAGATAACGATGGCACCGCGCGTAGAGAGTTCGTGGAGTCGCTGACCTTCTTGGCGATCTCGTCCTCGCATGTGATGTTTGTTGCGGCGTTGCACCTCGGATCCAAGGCACTCGAAGAGCACCTGAACTGGTTGCTAAAGAAGTTCTCGAAAATCGAAACCAGTGACTTCATCATCCTTGCGGATCAGCAGTCAGCGAGTGCAGAACAGCGTTTGGCCCGCCACCCTGTCGACAGCGTCACTATCGGCGCCGAGCTTGACTTTGAGGTAGTCGAGTTAGTTAAAACGCAGCGAAAGACAAAGGACCGGGAAACAGTGCCCGGATACAAGAGTGTTCGTCCTGTAGGGCCCGTGGCCGATATGCTCGGTTCACTCATAGGGGACTGGTTCGGTGACGTGCCGTTAACCAAGGCCCTGGGCAAGGATGAGAGAATTAAGGCCACCCTGAAGCTGAACTACTCCAACCGGCGCAAGTCTGAAGAAGGCTTCGAGATGATGCAGAAGCTGGCGGTAGCCGGTCGTCATTTCGATGCTGATGAAACCCGCGTCCATCTTCACAAGGGCGGAACGTTGAGAGGGTCCGACTTGAAGGTCCAGACGAGCTTGCAAGTCAGCGTGCTCGACTCTGGAATGATTGATGAATTCGATCTCTGGGGAAAGGTGCATTCATGGCTACGCCACGCTATAGCCACATCGATAGTCCCACAGTGAACACCAACGCCGTCAAGAATATTGCAATCTTGTCAGCAGCCATTGCTGCAGGCGCCGTTGCTGCGACCTTGGCGGGTAGATACTTGCAGCCTTCCGCTTGGGAAGCGCTGCTGAAGGACACGTGGATCATTCAGGGCGTACTCGTCGCCGCTGTGGTCGCATTGATCTACAAGCTGCAAAGCGACATTGCCGGGCTGGCCGGTCTAACGTCCATGCAGCGCATACAGCTTGACGGCATGGTTACCGTGAAGTCGCGGCGGCTGTGGATGCTTTTCTTTTCGATTGCCCTGTCGGCGCTGCTCCCACGTATCGCCGACGCAATGACCGCGGGCATAGCTCAGAACCGCGTAATGTTCTCCGCCACCGTTTTGCAATTGACGACAGCGCTCCTCTGCTGCCGTCTGCCGGGAATGTGGCAAGAGCTACGACGGTTCACCACTGCCATGATCGCGGAGAAGGAACGAAAGGAGCGCCAGCAAGCAGAACTGGAACGGCTCGCGAAGGCTGCAAAGGATGATGTGTAAGCAAGTCAGATAGGGAGCCACACCTATCCGGAAATTTGGTTTTACTGATCGATTCATGCTGCTGCTCCCAGCTCGAAGGCATCAAAGCGGATCACCTCTTGGCCCAGCCATTCGTTGATCGCGGTCATACGTGTCTGCAGCGGCGCTAGTTCCATCGCCGCCCACACGTCCGCCGCGTCACGGATCGAGCCAAAGCCACCGCTGTTCTGCGGGACGATACCGAGCAGCTGCGGCGGCACCCGCAGCGCAGCCAGCATGTCATCACGGGTCACGTTCTTGATCCCGGTAAATTCGTCCCTGGCCGCGACCTCGCTGACCGGAATCACCTGCAGCCCGTCCTTCTTCCCGTTGGGCGAGTGCACGAAGAGGTTCTTGAAGTTGCCCGGCCCGCGCGACTGCCGCAGTGCATCGCGCAACGCATCCACGTCCATACCCTCGGGTTGGGGGTCGGTCATGTAGAGGATGTAGCCGGCGTGCGAACCGTTGTTGTAATACTTCCGGCGGAACAGCGTGGCCGACTCGTTGAGCAGCGCGGCCTGCACGGCCGGCACCCATTCCGGAAGGCCGTAGATCTCCTGATCGGCATCCGCCTCTCGCAGCTGGAACACCTCACCGGCGGGAAACTCATGCTCTACCCGTCCGGCACGCACCTGGAAGAACTCACCGGGCTGCACGCCACGGCGCACGTACTGCGCCAGCGGCACGGCCAGGCTGTGCGCGGCTCCTGACATGGCGCGGCGACGCTCGACATACCCCATGCCGAAGGTGGTGTAGTCCAGCGCCAGCTGCGAGAACGCCTCCCGGCTCAGCAGCCGGTGCGGCCGGAACGTGCGCACCAGCATGTTGCGTTTGAACGTCAGGCCACTGTGCAGGTACGGGTTGGAGCGCGTGGTGCGCGACAGCCCTTGCAGATCCACCGGCGGCTCGAAGTAGCGGCCATTGCGCCAGCATTCGAGGTAGTCAAGGAAGCCGCGCGATTCCAGCACCGGGCTGGCCTCGCCAAAGGTGAACGCCTCGATCGCCGGCGGCGCGACGGGTGCGCCGTGGTCGGTGTCGGTCATCAGAAAATCTCCATGGTGCCGCGCGCAGCCTGTCCGCCTTCCAGCGGTTCATTCTGCAGCGCGTGCATGAGTGCCCAGGCCAAGTCGGCATGGCCAGTGGTACGCGAGCGCCCTGCGGTGTACGTCACCTGGCGCCCGCTCGGGGTGATGGTTTTCTGGATCGCCAGCAGCGATTGCGTGAGGTCGGTCCAGCCGGCGTCGTACTCGAGCCGTTCGTCATTGATTACGTCGTAGGCTTTCAACACCAGCCGCGTTTTCACCTCGGGCGAGTAGTTGAAGACAGTCACGCCGGGGAAGAACTGGCGCACCAGCTGTGCAACGCCGGTGCCCATGCCGGTCGCATCCACGCCGATGTAGGTCACCCAATAGCGCTTGGTGATCTGCTCGATGAACGCGGCCTGGTCCTTGAACTCCATGCCCTTGAACTGATGGCGTTCCAGCACGCGGAACTTGCCCCCTGGCACCAGCGGCGGGGCCACCACCACGATGCCCGCGCTGTCGCCAGTCTCGGCCGGGTCATACCCGATCCACACGGCACGGTCGCCGTAGGGACGGACGGCAAACGGCTTGTAGTCGCCCGCCCACTCGACCCAGCTATCGACTTGGCAGGGCTGCAGCATGGTTAGCGGGAATACGCTGGCGCTGTCATCCACGAACTCGCACATCAGCAGATTGGCGAATTCCTCGGCGCTGTAGTCGCGGCGTAGTTCCTCGATATCGAACAGGTCACAGCCACGGCCGGCCGCATCAAGAACGGTCACGATCTGGCGCCAGATCGCGTCCTCGCAACGCCGGCCACCCATCAGGCGCGCGTGGCTCACATCCAGCTGGATCTGCTGGGACACCGAGCGTCCCTTGTTGAAGCGCTCGCCGGTCCAGAAATCGAAGGCCTCATGCGCCATGGTGGACGGCGTGCTGAAGTAGGTCTTGCGCCACTTCTTGTGCATCGCCATGCCGCTGGCGACCTTGTTCAGCTGGTTGAAACCGTAGGTCCAGAAGAACTCGTCAAAGTAGAAATTGCCGTGGTAGCCCTGTGCAGTGCGGGCGTTGGTGCCCAGGAAGAACAGCTCCGCGCCATTGGCCAGGGTGATCGGGTCGCCGGTCAGGTCACGGTCCAGCACCTCACGCACGAAGCCGCGCATGTAGCCGAGGAAGATGTGCGCCTGGCTCTTGGATGCGCTCAGGAAAATCTGATTGCGGCCGGTGGTCAGCGCGTCGATCAGCGCCTCGCGGGCGAAGTAGTAGGTGGCACCGATCTGACGCGACTTCAGGATGATGCGCGTGCGTTCGTTGCCCGCCCGGTACCAATCGCGCTGGTAGTCGAAACAGCCATCTACGAACGCCGTCTGCAGGCGCTCGATCTCTTCCTCGCTGAACTCGTTCTTGCGAGCCTTCTTCTTGGGAGCTGCGTTGCGGTTGGCCACCGCCGGATTGAGGTCGGCCTCGTTGCCACCACCCTGGTACCGTTGAATGCGCGCCTGCCTCTCCAGCTGGCGGTGCAGCAGATCAATCTCTTTGAAGTCACCGCCGGTCTTGCCTTCCTTGTGGATCAGGATGGCCAGGCGTGCCTCCAATGCGCCGCCGATGCGCTCGACGGTGTCGGCACGGTCCCATTCGTCGCGCGCCTTCCAGCTGTGGACCGTCTTTTCCTTCTCGCCGATCAGCGAGGCGATGTCGCACACGCGCCACCCCATCCAGTACAGGAACTTGGCTTGGCGTCGCGGATCGACGTGGAGTTTTTCGGCTACGCTGGTCACGTGAACAGGTTGCCCGCCGCCACGCGCGCGCGACACGAAAAACCCACGTAGAACAGCGGCTTACAAACTGACCGCGTTGCCGCTACAGCGCCCTCATTCGACCATGGGTCATCGCATCGAGAACCGATGCGCAACGACAGCAGAGGGCGAGATGGCCAGCAAAACCAAGAAGCGTTCCGAGTTCTTCCGTGTTGCCGTCGAAGGCGCCACCACCGATGGGCGAGTGATCGAGCGCCAGCAGATCGCGGACATCGCCGAAACCTACGACCCGGAGGTGTACGGCGCACGCATCTGGCTGGAACACTTCCGCAGCACGCTGCCGGACAGCCCGTTCCGCGCCTATGGCGACGTGCTGGCGGTGAAGGCCGAGGAAGTCGAAATTGCCGGCAAGAAGAAGCTGGCGCTCTTCGCCCAGGTCGAGCCGACCGATGACCTGGTCGACATGGTCAACGTGCGCAAGCAGAAGGTCTTTACCAGCATCGAGATTTCCCCGGAGTTCGCCGACAGCGGCAAGGCGTACCTGTTCGGCCTGGCCGTGACCGACTCCCCCGCCAGCCTGGGCACCAGCATGCTCGCGTTCTCGGCCCAGCACCCGGATAGCAGCCCGCTGAAGGACCGCAAGCAGGCACCGGAGAACCTGTTCACCGAGGCCACCGAGACGGTCATCAAGTTCACCGCCGAGGATGAGTCGGAGGGTCGCCCCGGCCCGGTCGCCGCGTTCCTTTCGAGCCTGGGCCTGGGCAAGAAGGCAGCGCCGGCGCCTGCCAAGGAAGATCCCGAGTTCAACGTGGCCGAGTTCGCCGCTCAGCTGCTCGGCGCGGTGGGTGAACAGGATGCGGCCATGGCCAAGCTCGGCCAGGACAACCGCGCACTGCGCGAGCAGGTGCAGGCGCTGTCCACTCAGGTTGCTGGCCTGCGCAAGAGGCTGGACGACACCCCGCAGGCATTCACCCAGCGTCCGGTTGTTCCGGGTGGCAAGGATGTGGAAGCCGCCAACATCACCGATTGCTGATCGGACCCTCTCTCAACATTCCGGAGCTACCCCATGCGTACCGAAACCCGCCGCCTGTTCGAGGGCTACACCCAGCAGGTTGCCACGCTGAACAACGTCAGCGGTGTGGCCAACACCTTCTCTGTCGAGCCGACCGTGCAGCAGAGCCTCGAAGCCCGCATGCAGGAAAGCAGTAGCTTCCTGCAGGCGATCAACATGGTCGGCGTGAACGAACTGAAGGGCCAGAAGGTTGGCGTTGGCATCACCGGCACCATTGCCGGCCGCACCGACACCAGCGGCAACGGCGAGCGCAATCCGTCCGATCCGACCTCGCTGGTGTCCAACACCTACGAGTGCCAGAAGACCGACTTTGACACCGCCCTGCCCTATGCCCGCCTGGACGCCTGGGCGCATCGCCCCGAGTTCCAGACCCTGATCCGCGACGCGATCATCCAGCGCCAGGCACTGGACCGGATCATGATCGGCTGGCACGGCACCAGCATTGCCATCAACACCGACCGCGTCGCCAATCCGATGCTGCAGGATGTGAACAAGGGCTGGCTGCAGAAGTACCGCGAGCATGCCTCCGAGCGCGTCATGACCGAAGGCGTCGATGGCAGCGGCAAGATCAAGGTGGGCGGTACCGACGCTGACTACGGCAACATCGATGCCCTGGTGATGGACCTGGTCGCCAACCTGATCGACCCGTGGCATCAGGAAGATCCGAGCCTGGTGGTGATCTGCGGCCGCCAGCTGGTGCACGACAAGTATTTCCCGATCATCAACCGTGACAACGCCCCCACCGAGAAGGTCGCGGCCGAACTGATCCTGGGCGCCAAGCGCATCGGTGGCCTGCAGCCGGTCATCGTGCCGTTCTTCCCGGCCAAGTCGCTGATGGTGACCAGCCTCAGCAACCTGTCGCTGTACTGGCAGATTGCCTCGCGCCGCCGTCACATCATCGAGCAGCCGAACAAGAACCGCGTCGCCAACTTCGAGTCGTCCAATGATGACTACGTAGTGGAGGACTATGGTCTGGGCGCGGTGGCCGAGAACATCGAGTTCGGGATCTGACCATGGCCGACACCCCCGCCAGCCGCCATGTGAAGCGTGCGCTCGCCTCGAAGGAGGCGGCGCGCACCGCCGGCAGCAACCTGATGGAAGGGACCACGATCTACCAGCAGATGCAGGTGCGCCTGGCTTCCGACCGCGCCCGCCTGAAACAGATCCAGTCCACGCAGGGCAAGGCTCAGCTCAAGGCTGCACTGCTGCCGTCCTATGCCCCGTATCTGGAGGGTGTGCTTTCGGCGGACGCCGGCGGCAAGGACGATATCGTCTCCACGCTGATGCTGTGGCACTTCGATGCCGGGCTGTTCGATGCCGGCCTCGACATTGCGCGGTACGTCCTGGCCCACGGTCTGGATATGCCGGACACCCACAAGCGCACAGCGGCCTGCGTGGTGGCTGAGGAGATCGGGTTGGCCGCGCTGAACGCGCTCAAGACCAGCGCCCCGTTCGACCTGAATGTGATCGACCGGGCGGCCACGCTCACCGAGGGCCAGGACATGCCCGACGAAGTCCGCGCCCGTCTGCTGCTGGCGCGCGGGCGCAGCCTGCTGGCCACCGATACCGAGGCCGCGCCGCTGAGCGCCGACGCAGTTGCCCAGGCCATCGAAGACCTGCGCACCGCGATCCAGCTGCATGACAGCTGCGGCGGCAAGGAAGACCTCAAGCGCGCCGAGCGCCTGCAGAAGAAGTTCGACGCCAGCCAGTCCAACGACTGACGTCACACCGAGCGTACCCCGCGACCCCGCCGGCTCGGGGCCGATCACCAAGATCTCTCTCCCTTGGTGTGACGCCCCGACCACCGGCGACCTACGGACACACCATGAGCGCCTTCACCGCCAACGCATCGCCCGCTCCCAAGCTTGCCCCTGTCAACGCCGGCCCGTTCTGGCCAGAGATCGACGTGGACGCGCTGCGCGAGGCCATCCGGGTACCGGGCGATGTGCTGGCGGCGCGGCTGCGCAACACCGTGGTGGTGGCCGTGGCCTCAGTGACGCGGGAGCTGGCGTTGTGGCAGGCCCGCAAGGAAGCGGACGGCTATGCGGCGCTCGCAGACATACCGGCGCAGCAGATCGACGGCGAGTCGGTGCTGCTGCAGCTGTACCGGCGCGCCGTGCAGTGTGGCACCGCCGTGGAGCTGCACGAACGCTACCGTTCCTATGACGCTACCGCCCAGGGCAATCAACGCGCCGACGATCTGACCCCGACCATTGATGAACTGCGGCGCGATCAACGCAACGCCATCAGCGATCTGCAAGGGCTGCGCCGGGTCACGGTGGAGTTGATCTGATGCGCGTCCGCTCGCTACAGGGCGACACCATCGACGCGCTGTGTCATCGGCACCTCGGAACCACCGCCGGCATGGTCGAGAGGGTGATGGCGCTGAACTATGGAATCAGCCTGCATGGCCCTGTCCTGCCCATGGGCACCGTGGTGGAACTGCCGGACGTACCGACACCCTCAACCGGCGCAGTGATGCGTCCCCTTGTCCAGCTATGGGATTGAAGATGACCGAACCAACTTCCACAGGCAGCATGGCCGCACTGGCCACCGGCGTCGGCCTCGCCTCGCTGCTTCCGGGCATCGAGACGGACGCATTCATCGGCGCGTTCGCCGGTGCCACCCTGTTCGTCGTATCGGCCAAGGATCTGACGCTCTGGAAGCGGCTGATCTACCTGGCCATCAGCGTGGTGGCCGGCTACATGGGCGGTACGGAGGTCATGCGCCGGTTTGACGTGGCGTCCAGCGGCCTGGCCGCGTTCCTGTGCGCTGCCACCATCATCACCCTCACCCTGGCCCTGATCGAGCGCAGCCGCAGCGCCGATCCGAGCCGCCTGCCGCGCGGAGGCTCCGATGGCTGAACTACTGACCACCGCCACGCTGCTGTGCTGCGTGGCCATCTGCGTGCGCCTGCTGACCTACCGGCCAGCGCCCAACGCCAACCATCGCCACGGCATCGCCTGGTGCGCCTGGCTGCTGATTGCCAGCACCGGTGGGCAGGCCCTGCAGATCATCCTGCAGGGCGCCGGCGCCCGCGTCACCGCGTGGCAGCTGGCACTGCTGGTGGTGCTGCTGGTGGCCGTCTATCGGGCGCGTGGAAACGTGGCCCACTTGTTCGGGAGCAACTGACATGCTAACCCCTGCTCTGCTCGCTCAAATCATGCAGTGCCCGCTGCAGCGCGCACAGCGCTGGGCCGAGGCGCTGAACGCGGCCATGAGGCGCTTCGGCATCAACACGCCGGTGCGCGCGGCCTACTTCCTGGCACAGGTCGGCCACGAGAGCCTGAGCCTGTCGCGTGTCGAAGAGTCGCTCAGCTACAGCCGCGAACGCCTGCTGGAAGTGTTCGGCCGGTACATCTCGCCAGCCGAGGCCGCCGGGTTCGTTCATCAGCCGGCAAAGCTCGGCAACCGCGTCTACGCCAACCGCAACGGCAACGGTAGCGAGGCCAGCGGCGACGGCTATCTGTTCCGCGGCCGTGGCCCGCTGCAGCATACCGGCCGGGGCAACTACCGCCGCATAGGGCAGCTGATCGGCCAGCCGCTGGAAGAACAGCCGGGCCTGCTGATCGAGCCGGAGATCGGCGCAATGGCGGCGGCTGCGTTCTGGAAAGAGAACGGCCTCAACACCTACGCCGATCAGCGCGACGTGCTGACCGTCAGCCGCGTCATCAACCTGGGCAACGCCCGCAGCCGCGCCACGCCCAATGGCATGGCAGACCGCACCGCCCGCACCACGCGCGCCCTGGCCGCGCTGGGGGCGCGCTGATGCTCTACCGCGCCCTCGCACTGGCCGCCCTGGTGCTGGCTACCGCCGGCCTCTTCAGCTGCCAGCAGTCGCGCGTCAGCCGCGCCACCATCGCGCTGGGCGAGGCCAACGCGGCCTTGGCCAAGGCCGTCGCCGACAACGCCGCCCTGGCCAGCAGCCTCAAGCTGGCCGAAGGCTCCACCCGCGTCGTGACCAAGTACGTGGACCGCGTACAGCTGGTGCACGAGCGCGGCGACACCATCGTCAAAGAGGTTCCCATCTATGTCACCGCGAAAGCTGATGCTGCCTGTGTTGTTCCTGCTGGCTTCGTGCAGCTCCACGACACCGCTGCGAGCGGCAGCCCCACCGCCGGCCCTGCCGGAAATCCTGATGCGCCCGCCGCCGCCACTCCGCTCTCTGCCGTCGCCGAAACCGTCGCCAGCAACTACGCCACCTGCCACGCCACCGCCGAGCAGGTAGTGGCCCTGCAGGAACTGGCCCGCGAGCTGCACGCCGAGCTTGAACGGCAGGCAGGTACGCCATGAAGAAGCCGCAGCTGCTGCGCGACCACCTGGTCGCCGCCGTCCCGGCACTGGCCAGCGACCCCGACAAGCTGCTGATCTTTGTCGACGGTGGCGGCCTGGCCGGCACCTATCGGCCGGGTCTGGCGTTCGAGTACCGCTACACCCTGGACCTGGTGCTGACCGACTTTGGCAGCGCACCCGAGGCGGTCATGGTGCCGCTGCTGCAGTGGCTGACCCGTCACCAGCCCGAACTACTGGCCAATCCTGCCAACCGTGAGAAGCTGACCTTTGAGGTGGACGTGCTGGGCGACAGCCTGGTGGATCTGGCCATCAAGATGCCGCTCACCGAACGGGTGCTGGTCACCCGCGCCGCCGATGGCAGCATGCAGCTGCAGCACCTGCCCGAGCCGCCTGCAGAGGGTGCCCACGCCGACACGCTCGCCGGCGGCGCCCTGGTCGCAGACGGCGTCCAGATCGCCACCCTGCCGGCGATCGCGCAGTGAGCGAGGACCTACAGCGACTGGAAGCCTGGGCCGCGCCCCTGCTGCAGCGTCTGCAGCCGGCCGAACGCGGCAAGCTGGCGCGCAAAGTCGGTACCGCGCTGCGCCGGGCACAGCAGCAGCGCATCGCAACGCAGAAAAACCCCGATGGCACACCCTACGCGGCGCGCCGTGCCGCGCCCCTGCGTCGGGCCAAGGCCGGGCGCATCAAGCGCGGCGCAATGTTCGTCAAGATCCGGCAGGCGCGGCACCTTCGCGTACGTGTGACCCCCAATGAGGTGGCCGTCGGCTTCACCGGCCGCGTATCGCGCATTGCACTGATCCATCAGGAGGGCCGCAGCGATGCGGTCAGCAAGGGCGGCCCCCGCGTTACCTATGCACGTCGGCGCCTGCTGGGCTTCTCGGCAGCCGACGAGCGGCTTGTGCGCGATCTGATCCTCGACCATCTGGAAGGTCTGTAACGTAATCCCCCGCCCTACATGGCGTAGCCGGTGGGCGCGCGCGCGCGCGATGGGATGCTGAAACGCATCCCCGAATCGGCGCTGTCGTGTCCACATTTACCGCCATCGAAGTCGACAAACTGCCGGCGCCCGACATCTTCGAGCAACGCTCTTTCGAGTCGATCTACGCCGAGCGTTTGGCTGAGTTCCGCCGTCTTTGCCCGGAGTACACCGCCGTGGTCGAATCCGATCCGGTGGTGAAGATCCTGCAGGCCAGTGCGTACCGAGAGGTGCTGCTGCGCGAGCAGTTCAACCAGCGCGCTCGCGGCCTCCTTCTTCCGTACTCCCAAGGCGGCGACCTCGACAACCTGGCTGTGCCGTACGGGGTTCAGCGAAAGCTGCTGACCCCCGCCGATCCCGAGACGGGCACACCGGCGGTCTACGAGAGCGATTCCGATTTCCGGCGCCGCATCCAGCTGGCGCCGGAGGGTCTGTCGGTTGCCGGCCCCGAAGGTGCCTACATCTTCCACACCCTTTCGGCCGACGTGGCCGTACTCGACGCCAGCGTGGCCAGCCCTTCGCCCGGTGAAGTCGTGGTGACCGTGCTTTCGCGGGAGGGCGATGGCACGCCCTCCGCGCAGCTGCTGGCTGCGGTGGAATCGGCCCTGCTCAACGGGAACGTGCGCCCCCTCACCGACCACGTGACTGTGGCGGCAGCCACCATTGAGCCGTACGAGGTCCGCGCGCAGTTGACCACCTTCAACGGACCTGACAGCGCCCTGGTCATTGCCGAGGCCAATCGCCGCATGCGGCTGTTCCTGAGCCAGTCGCAGCGGCTGGGCCGTGACGTTCCTCTCTCGGCGCTGTATTCTGCCCTGCATGTCGAGGGCGTGCAGCGCGTGCAGCTGGACAGTCCCGCCGCAGATATCACGGTCAGTCCGCAGAGCGCGGCGTACTGCACCGCTGTGGTGATCGAACACGTGGGCACCAATGACTGAGGTGCGCAGCCTGCTGCCCCCCAATGCCACCACGCTGGAACGGGCCGTGGAGGGCGCCGATGCGCAGCTGATGGGCATCCCGATGGTTCACCACCTGCTGTGGAACCCGTGGACGTGCCCGGCGGACTTTCTGCCGTTCCTGGCGTGGACGGTGTCGGTGGACACCTGGGACAGCGAGTGGCCGGAACAGATCAAGCGCGCCCGCATCGCCAGCTCGTTCCAGATCCAACGGCACAAGGGCACCGCGCAGAGCATTGCCGACGTGGTGGCCAGCTTCGGCGGACAGGTGCAGCTGCGCGAGTGGTGGCAGATGGACCCGCCCGGCCAGCCCCACACCTTCGAGCTGCTGCTGACCCTCAGCGGTCAAGGTGGGCAAGACGCCACCGCCGACTTTATCGACCAGGTGATGGCTGCGGTGGACCGCGCCAAGCCCGTGCGTTCGCACTACTCCTTCACTCAGGGCATCAACGCCGAGGGCGCCATCGGCGTCCTGGGCGTGGCCCGCGTGCTTACCTCTACCCGCCTGCAGCTGGCCGCCAGCGAACCGTAGGACATACCCATGCCCATCCCCCAGATCACCATTACGCCGGCAGGCTTTGCCGCCATCGTCAACGCAGAGAACACGGGTACCGCGCCGGTCAAGGTCACACAGGTCGGCTTGACTGCTCAGCACTTCGATGTGGGCACCGTGGGCGCATCCGTGCCAGCGGAGTTCAAGCGCCTGACCACCTTCGGTGGCAAGGCCGTTGCCGACGACACGCTGCACCTGAACGTGCGCGACGACGGTACCGACACCTACACGCTGCGCGGCTTTGGCCTGTACCTGCAGGACGGCACGCTGTTTGCCGTCTATTCGCAGTCCACGCCCGTCATGGAAAAGGCAGCGGCCGCAACCCTGTTGCTGGCCACGGACATTCGGTTCGCCAAGATCAACGCCACCAGCATCGAGGTCGGCGATATCGACTTCATCAATCCGCCGGCGACGACCACGCAGATGGGTGTAGTGCGGTTGGCCACCGAGCAGGAGGCAGACGCCGGCAGCGATCACGTCACGGCGATCACCCCGCGCGGCCTGGCCCGATACATCAACAACCGCTTCGGAACCGGGGCGCCTTCCACCTTCGTCAAGACGCTGCTCGGCTTGGCCACCGCTGCCATGTTCCGCGTCGAGCTGGGCCTGAAGTCCGCTGCGCTGCGCGATGAGGGCCATGGGAACGGCCTCAACGCGGACCTGCTCGACGGCGCGCACGGCGATTACTACCTGGACTGGAAGAACTTCACCGGCGTGCCGAACAGGTTCACGCCGGCTCCCCACACGCATCCCATCGACGAGGTCGACGGCCTTCAGCCCGCGCTCGACGGCAAAGCCAACCGTGCCGGAGACACCTTCACCGGGCCACTGGCAGTGAATGGGGCCATGCTGCGTTCTTACGGATGGAACGGCGTAGCCAGTAACGGAATCCTGGTGCTGGGTGATACCGGCTCCTCCATCGTCAAAAACGGGGCCTACTTCGACTTCACCAACTCGGCGGGCGGGTATACCGCCACCCTTTCGGCCGGCGGCACCATCTGGACCAGCGGCAACTTTGATCCTGCCAAGAAGCTGAACAAAGCCGGCGATACGATGACGGGTGACTTGACCACCGTCGGTCTTCGTGTCGGCTATCCCGGCAACGCTGTTTGCCGCGTCTTCAGTTCCGCCGGCGTCGTCTACTGGGACAGCCGCAGCAGCTATGATGGCGCGCTGCCCGACGCCACCGCCTACTACCGCGCTGTTTCACACGAATTCCGCAATTCGTCAGGCAATCGCGTTGTGCTTATCAATGGCAGCGGCGGGATCTACGCCAGTCTCTTTGCGGGGGCGCAAGCCTTCATCGGTGGCGACCAGAACACCCAAGGGACGCAGATTTTCTGGAACGCTGCTGGCGAAACGAACGGTTACGGTTGCTCTGAGTACATCTGCAACTACGGCGGCGGCACTGGCGGGCACCACTTCTACGTCAGGCCTAGCGCAAGCGCCGGACTCGCTCGCGTGATGGGTGTTGGCCGCAACGGAGCGCTGTGGACGGCCGGCGGCTTCGACTTCGGCTCATCGCGCAAACTCAAAGACGTTGACGGCCCGATGCCCTATGGCCTTGCGGAAGTCCGTCGCATTGCGACCCTGATTGGCCGATACAAGCCGGAGTACAACCCAGACGGGCGCAAACGTCTGTTCTTCGACGCAGAGCAGTTCGCCACCGTCATGCCGGAAGCTGTTGATGCTGAGAGCATCGAGTTCGGTGGCGAGCGAGTTGCATCCATGAAGCTGGATCAGGTGATGCCACCGGCATACCGGGCCATTGCTCAACTCGCCGACCTGGTGGACCAACTGCTCGCGGAAGTCGCCGCTCTGAAGGAGGGCTGCTGACATGGCGAGCGGATATCGAAGCGGCGGCGTGGACTTCGACGACCTGTTCGACGCCGATGTGATGGGCGATGGCCCGACTGCCAGCGGATACCGGCAGAGCGGGCAGCCTTTGCGCTATGCCCACATCCAGTACGGGCAGAAGCGCGGCGATGTGGGCTATCGCTCCGGCGGCGTCGACGTATCGAACCTGTGGGCTGCAAAGGGCACAGCAACCTACGTGCTGCCGTTTCACGGCAAGGGCTTCTCCGCGCACAACCAGTCCGACACCAACGCGCAGGGCAACACCTCGGCGCAGGTGGAGCTGCGCATCAACGCCGATGGCGCCTACGAGGTCTGGGTGTCGACCAACGGCGGCGGCAATAACTCCAGCCGCGTGGCTGAGCGCGGGATGTGGCTGCGTAACGGCGGCGCTGGCGAGTACGACGTGCGCTTTGAGTTCGCAAACGCCGGCGCGGCGAACGTTGGCAGTACGGCGCCGGACTGGCGCAATGCCAGCGCTTCGCAGTCGTGCTCGGCCCAGGTCAGCGTTCCCAGCGCTTCGGGCCAGAACGTGCGCGCGGATGTGGAGTTCCACTGCCTCATGCGAAGGGCCGGCGGGAACGTCAGCCGTTCCATCATGGTGGCCAGCGTAGGCGCAGCCGGCTGGTGGTAACCGCAGCTTTGTAGCGCGTCGATCTACGCGTGCCATTACGTGCGCGCGCGAGGGGCACGGCACAACATGGGCGCATGGATAGCGCCCAGCCCCAACAGATCAACAACCTGCTGCGCCAGGGAGTGGTGACGACGGTCGATCATTCGCGTGCGCTGTGTCGTGTCCGCACGGGCGAGGCCCATACCGACTACATCCCGTGGCTGGCATCCGCCGCCGGCACCCTCGCGGTGTGGGCGCCGCCGGGCGTCGGCGAGCAGGTGACGCTGGTGTGCAGCGACGGCGACTTGGCCAATGCGGTCGTCCTGCGCGGCCTGTACTGCGATCAGTACCCCGCCCCGTCCGACAATGCGGATCTGGTCATGGTCAAGTTCAGCGATGGCGCGGTCATCAGCTACGACAGCGCATCACATGCGCTCGCAGCCATCCTGCCCAGCGGTGGCATTGCCACAATCACCGCAGATGGTGGCGTCACGATCAACGGGCCGGTCACCATCAACGGCGATACCAGCATCACCGGCCAGGTCACCATCAACGGCAAGGCTGAGGCGTCCGAGGACGTTGTGGGCGGCGGCATCAGCCTCAAGCAGCATAAGCACGGCGCGGTACAGCCGGGCAGCGGCACGTCGGGACCGCCGGCATGATCGGCATGGACGGTCAGGCGGGCACATTCAAAGACGACACCGCGCATCTGCGGCAGTCCATTGCCGACATTCTCACCACTCCAATCGGCTCGCGCATCCAGCGCCGCGATTACGGCTCGCTGCTGCCGGAGCTGATCGACCAGCCGTTCAACGAAGCCACGCGGTTGCGCCTGTATGGCGCTACTGCAACGGCGCTGATGCGTTGGGAGCCACGCCTGCGCCTCAGCCGCATCACCCTCTCGCGTGGTCAGGAGCCAGGCACGTTCGTACTGGATCTGGATGGCCAGCGCACGGTGCCCACCGGCGCCTCCAGCACCACCCGTCTCTCTGTCCCGCTTCGCTTCCGCACCCCATAACCGCAGGAGTTCCCTCATGGCCACCGACTACCACCACGGCGTACGCGTCATCGAAATCAACGGCGGCGTGCGTCCGATCCGCACTGTTGCCACCGCTGTTGTCGGCGTCGTCTGCACCGCGCAGGACGCTGACGCCACGCTGTTCCCCCTCGACCGACCGGTGCTGCTGACCGACGTGCTGGGCGCCGTCGGTAAGGCCGGCACCAGCGGCACGCTGCGCGCCACGCTGCAGGCCATTGCCGACCAGGCCAACGCCATTACCGTGGTGGTGCGCGTCGCCGAAGGTTCCGACGATAGCGCCACCACCGCCAACGTGATCGGCAGGAAGGACGGCGCCACCTTCACCGGCATGCAGGCGCTGCTGGTGGCTGAGGCGCAGGTAGGCGTGCGTCCGCGCATCCTGGGCGCACCCGGTCTGGACACCCAGCCGGTTTCGGCCGCGCTGGCGGTCATCGCCAAGAAGCTGCGCGCGATGGCCTACGTGAGCTGTGCCGCCAGTGCCTCGGTCAGCGAAGCCATCGCCTATCGCGAGCAGTTCAGCCAGCGCGAGCTGATGCTGATCTATCCCGACTTCGTCGCGTTCAACACTGCCGACGCCACCACCAGCATGGCGTTCGCGACCGCCCGCGCCCTGGGCCTGCGCGCGATGATCGATGAGCAGCAGGGCTGGCACAAGTCGATCTCCAATGTGGCCGTCGCCGGCGTGACCGGCATCAGCCGCGACGTGCACTGGGACCTGCAAGATCCGGCGACCGACGCTGGCCTGCTGAACGCCGCCGACATCACCACCCTCATCAACTCCAACGGCTACAAGTTCTGGGGTTCGCGAACCTGCAGCGACGACCCGCTGTTCGCCTTCGAGACGGCCACGCGCACCGCGCAGATCCTGGCCGACACCATTGCAGAGGCGCAGATGGTCTACATCGACAAGCCCGAGCATCCGTCGCTCATCCGCGACATGCTGGAGAGCATCAATGCCAAATTCCGCGAGCTGGTGAACGCGGGCTATGTGCTGGGTGCATCGGCCTGGCACGACGAAGCCGCCAACGAGTCCAGCCAGCTGAAGGCCGGCCGGGTGACCATCGATTACGACTACACGCCGGTACCGCCGCTGGAGAACCTGGTACTGAACCAGCGCATCACCGACCGCTACTTCGCCGACTTCCCGGCCCGTATCAACGGCTGATGCCGTACTGAGGAACCATTCCCATGTCCATGCCCAGCAAGCTCAAGAATCTCAACCTGTTCAATGACGGCCTCAGCTACCTGGGCCAGGTCACCGAGGTCAAGCTGCCGACCTTGACCCGCAAGATGGAGGAATACCGCGCCGGCGGCATGCTCGGCCCCATCGATATCGACCTCGGCCAGGAAAAGATCGAACTGGAATGGAAGTGCGGCGGACTGATGCGCGACGTGCTGCGCCAGTACGGCGCCATCGCCCACAACGCCGTGCAGCTGCGCTTCGCTGGCGCATACCAGCGCGAAGACAGCGCCGACGTGGATGCGGTGGAGATCGTCATCCGCGGCCGCCACAGCGAGATTGACCCCGGCACCGGCAAGGTCGGTGACGACACCGAGTTCAGCGTGAAGACCACCGCCAGCTACTACAAGCTGAGCATCAACGGCCGTACCGAGATCGAAATCGACATGGTCGGCATGGTGTTCATCGTCAACGGCGTGGACCAGCTGGCCGGCCAGCGACGCGCCATCGGCGCCTGACCCACATCACCGGGCTGCCTCAGCGGCCCGGCCCACCTCTGCCCTGAGAGACCCACGACATGACTGACAAAGCCACCACCACCGCCGGCGCCGAAGCCATCGACGCCAACACGGTCACCCTCGACTACCCAATCCAGCGCGGCGAGCAGGTCATCGCCACCATCAAGCTGCGCAAGCCCAACGCCGGGGAGCTGCGCGGCATCAAGCTGGTGGACCTGCTGCAGATCGACGTGAGCGCGGTGGCCGCGCTGCTGCCGCGCATCACCGAGCCGACGCTGACGGCTGCCGACGTGAACAAGCTGGACCCTGCCGACCTGGTCGCCATCGGCACCCTCGTCGCTGGTTTTTTTGTGCCGAAGGCGCAGCGGGAATTCCTCAGCGCGTAGAGGACTTCATGGCCGATATCGCGGTGATCTTTCCATTCACCCTCACCGAGCTATCGGCCCTGTCGCTGTTTGAACTGATCGAATGGCGCGAGCGCGCCCGTGTAAGAAGTGGAGCCGAGCCGTGATACCTTTCGCCCATGGACATAGTGGTCTTCATCGCCTTGGCGGGCCTCCTGCTTTGCGGAGTCGGCACTCTGCTGACCTGGGCATTGAGCGCGCTGTGCCGCCTGCTGGCGGCGCTGGTTTCCTCACCGACCGACAGGCCCTCGGCGTAGCCGGCGCAGCGGTTGTCGTCGCATGAGCGGCGGCAACCTTCGCCTGCAGGTGGTGCTGCAGGCTCTCGATCAGGCCACCGCTCCCTTCCGCAAAGTCATGGCCGGCAGCAAGGGGCTGGCTTCGGCCCTGCAGGCGCAGCAAGCCACCCTCCGGCGCCTGAACAGCGCCCAGCGCGATGTGAGCGCCTACCGCCAGCAGCAGCAGGCGCTGCGCGGTACGGAGCAGAGCTACCAGCAGGCGCAGGCGCGGGTGGCGGCGCTTGCCCGCCAGATGAGGGAGGCTGGCACCCCCACCCGCAAGCTGAGCCGCGAGTTCAGCCAGGCCAAGACGACCGCCGCCCAGCTGAGCGCCCAGCAGAAACAGCAGCAGGTCGAGCTGCAGCGGCTGCGCTCGGGACTGGATCGGGCCGGCATCAGCACGCGCCAGCTCGGCGCGCATGAGCGCAGGCTGCGCACGGATATCGCCGCCGCCTCGCAGCAGATGGAACAGCAGCGCGCTCGCCTGGCCGCGTTGGACGCAGCAAAGGCCCGTAGCCAGAAGATCCACGGCGCCGGCATGAACGCAGCAGCCCACGGTGCGGGTGTCGCACTGGCCGCGTTCGGTGCGCTGCGCGCCCAGGTCCTGCCCATCGCTCAGGCCATGGACTTCGAGTCGGCCATGGCCGACGTGAAGAAGGTAGTGGACTTCGATGCGCCGGACGGCTTCGAGAAGATGGGCAACGATATTCAGGAGCTGTCGCGGCGCCTGCCAATGGTGCCCACCGACATCGCCAAGATCGTCGCCGCCGCCGGCCAGGCCGGCATCGCCAGCAACGAGCTGACCCGTTTCGCCGAGGACGCGGCGAAGATGGGTGTTGCGTTCGACACCACCGCCGAAGACGCCGGCCAGACGATGGCCACTTGGCGCACCGCGTTCCGCATGGGCCAGGATGACGTTGTCGTGCTGGCCGACAAGATCAACTACCTGGGCAACACCGGCCCGGCCAGCGTGCAGAAGATCAGCGAAGTGGTGAACCGAATCGGTGCCCTTGGCGAGGTCGCCGGCCTCGGTAGCGGCCCGCTGGCGGCGCTGGGCGCGACGGTGGCCGGTATGGGCATCGAGTCGGAGGTGTCTGCCACCGGCATCAAGAACATGCTGCTCACGCTATCCTCGGGCGATGCTGCAACGAAGCGGCAGGTGGAGTCGTTCAAAAAGCTGGGCCTCAGCTCTGGCGATCTGGCCCAAGCCATGCAGAAGGACGCCGGCGGCGCCATTCTGGATGTGTTGGAGAAGCTCAAGAAGCTGCCCAAGGCCGAGCAGGCCGCGACCATGACGCAGCTGTTTGGTCGCGAGTCCATCGGCGCGATCGCGCCGCTGCTGACCAACCTCGATTTGCTGAAGGAGAACTTTGGCAAGGTCGCCGATGAGCAGAAATACGGCGGTTCGATGAACGCCGAGTACGCCGCCCGCGTCGGCACGGCCGAGAACGGCCTGATCCTGCTCAAGAACAGCGCCATCGTGCTGTCCCAGCGTATCGGTAAGACCCTGTTGCCCACGGTGAAGGAGCTGGCTGCGCGCGTGGCCAAGGTCGCCGACCGCATGGCCGAGTGGGTCAAGAGCAACCCTCAGATGGTCGCTACCATCGCCAAGCTGGCCATCGGCGGCACCGCGCTGGCTGCTGCGCTCGGCGGTTTGGTTGTCGCAGGTGGGGTCGGCGCGATGGCGCTAACGCAGATCCACAAGGCAGTGATGCTGCTCAGCGGTGGCGGCGGCCTGGGCAAGCTGTTGGGCCAGGTGCTTTCCTTGGGCGGCCGGGCGTTCCCGATGCTGTTCAACGTTGGCCGCATGCTGCTGCCGCTGCTCGGCGGCATCAGCCTGCCGGTGCTGGCCATCGGCGCCGCCATCGGCGTGGTGGCAGCGCTGGTGTGGAAATACTGGGAGCCGATCAAGGCATTCATGATCGGTACCTGGCAGGGCATTGTTGACGTGGTCAATCCGATCATGGCTGAGCTGGCCACCGCGCTCGAACCGCTCGGCCCGGTGTGGGACATGGTGTCCTCGGCGATGAGCCAGGCGTGGGGCTGGGTGATGAAGCTGTTCGCCCCGTTCGAGGCCACCAGCGAGCAGCTGCAGGGCGCCACCGATGCCGGGCGCGGGTTCGGCCAGATCCTGGGCACCGTGCTGACGGTGAACCTGCGCATGGCGGTGAAGGCCATTGGCTGGCTGGTCAGCGCCTTTACCACCATCCTGCCGGTGATCCAGAACGCTGTTGGCGGTGCGTGGACGTACCTGCAGGGCGCGTGGAATCTGATCGTGGGCCTGTTCACCGGCAACGGCGACAAGATCCGCTCTGGCCTGAGCGCGATGTGGGCGGGCGTCAATCAGATCCTGCTCGGGTGGCCCGCGCAGATGATGCAGGCTGGCATCGACATGGTGCAGGGACTGGTCAATGGCATCGTGTCCAAAGGCAGCGCGGCCATGGATGCCGTCGCCGGCGTCGCTTCGGGCGTGGTGGGCAAGTTCAAGGGCATGCTCGGCATCCACAGCCCCTCGCGCGTGTTCGCGCAGTTCGGCGACTTCACCATGCAGGGCCTGGCCGGCGGTCTCGACCGCAGCCAGGGCGAGCCGCTGTCGCAGGTGGCCACCCTGGGCGACCGGATGAAGCAGGCAGGCGCAGGAATCGCCCTGGGCGCCGCTGCGCTGCCCGTCATGGCCAGTGCTGGCCCGGTAGTGGCGCCGTGTGCCGCGCAGGCCGCCACGGGCGCCGCAGGCGGCAACAGCTACACGATCCAGATCACAGCTGCACCCGGTAGCGATGGCCAGGCCATCGCCGACCTGGTCCGCCAGACCATTGAAACCCTCGAGCGCGAGCGGGCCAGCCGCCGTGGCTCCCGTCTGAGCGATTGAGGCACACCGCCATGATGATGACCTACGGCACGTTTGTGTTTTCCCTCTCCACAGCGGCCTATGAGCAGCTGCAACGGCAGATGACGTGGCGCCACGCCAGCAGCGACCGGCTGGGCGCACGCCCGGCCCGTCAGTACGTTGGCCCAGGCGACGACACCATCACCCTGCAGGGCACCATCGCCGCCGAGCTGGTGGGCGATCTGCAGGTGCTCGACACGCTGCGGGAGCTGGGCGACCAGGGCAAGCCACAGGCGCTGGTGGAGGGCAGTGGGCGGGTATATGGCGCCTATCTGCTGGTCAGCCTGAGCGAGACGCGCAAGGAGTTCTTTCCCGACGGCACGCCGCGGCTGATCGAATTTCAGATGCAGTTGGAGCGCGACGACGACGGCGCCACCGAGGCGGTCGCATGAGGGCGGCACCGTACCCGATCCCCGCATGGCGCGTGGTGCTGGACGGGCAGGATCTGACCGACCGCCTCGCGCCGCGCCTGCTGGACCTGTCGCTGACGGAGAGCCGGGGCGACGAAGCCGACGAACTGAATCTGCGGTTGCACGACCATGATGGGCGCGTGGCGCTACCGCGACGCGGCGTCACGCTGCAGGTGGCCATCGGCTGGCGCGAAAGCGGATTGTTCGATAAGGGCACGTTCGTGGTCGATGACGTGGAGCACAGCGGCGCTCCCGATATCGTCTCCATCCGGGCGCGCTCGGCGGATCTGACCGGTGCTGTCCGCAGCCGCCGCGAGCGCAGCTGGCATGACGCCACCCTGGGCGACATTCTCGGCACAATCGCCGCCGAGCATTCGTTGCGCCCGTCCATTGCCGCAAACCTTGCGTCCGTCCGCATCCCGCATCTTGACCAGGCCAACGAGAGCGATATCAATCTCCTGACGCGCTTGGGGAAGCGTTTTGATGCGGTGGCCACGGTGAAAGCCGGCGCACTGATCTTCGCGCCCATCGGTGCCGGCACGACAGCCAGCGGCCAGCCGCTTCCCGGTGTCCAGATCACTCGCGCATCCGGCGATCAACACCGCTACGCTGTGGCTGACCGCGAGAAATACACGGGCGTGCGGGCCTACTGGGGTGACCGCAAGGCAGCGCGTCGCACCGGTGTGCTGGTGGGCACGTCAGAGAACGAGAAGAAGCTGCAGCCTACGTATGCCACTGCGGACGAAGCGCGCCAGCATGCTGAGGCGGAGTTCAAACGGCTGGATCGCGGCACAGCCCAGCTCAGCTACCGCCTGGCGCTCGGCCGCGCCGATATCTATCCAGAACAAACGGTGACGGTGAGCGGCTTCAAACCGGAAATCGATGGCACCGATTGGCTTGTTTCCAAAGCCACCCACACCGTCGACGGTAGTGGGGGCTTTGTTACCGCGCTGGAGCTTGAGCGCGGTGGCTAGTTGGTATCAGTTCCGAGGAGGATTCGATTTTCCGCGTCACCGTAGTAGTAGCTGACGCGCAGGCTTTTATCTAGTGGCATGAGCTGCATGTAGCGCCTCAACTTTTGGGCTTGAAACAGCCCTTCATCGTCATCCTCCTCTTGCTCGAAGATATGGAAGTGAACGTACTTGACCGCCTTTTCAGCGAGGCTTCCAAAGAGCCGCAGCACCGTCCCATCATTCACAAACTCCCTTATGCGCTCGGGCAGGACAGAAATAGCCCAAGTCTGAGGATCTCCGCGAACTGCCCCTGCGCAATACAACCGCCTGTCAATCATGACATCCACGCCTAGCGCGGCAAGCGCGTCCGTCATACGCTCACGTCGGCCGCGCCTCGGCCTGAATTCGCCGCCGGCTTCTTTCAGGAAGCTTGCCCGCCGGAATCGCGGAAGCATGCGCTCTTGAGCTTGCATTTCCTCAGCACTGGCGTCAGCAACGTCGGCCAGGGTGGTCTGAGAAACTGTGGCGTGCAGTCGTGCTTTTGCTTCCTGCAGGAATTCTTCTAGATCGTACATCCAGAAGCTGTCCAGCTTCGCTAGTTTCTTGATCTCTGCGCACATCTCTGGGTGCGGCCCGGAAATACGCTCGTTGTGCTTGCTCCACCAATCGACTTTCTTGTCTTCGGTGATGATTACTAGCCGCTTGACAGCGTCGTCATCCTTGAACTTTTCGATGGTCTGTATCCAGAGAACGTAGTCACCGTACATCCGGTTGTACTTCACGCCCGCATGCATGAACTCGGCGTTCTTCTTGTTCCCATCCTCATGCCCCGGCCCCATCTGGCTCTCGTATCTGTCTTTCGCCTGCTTGTACCACTCATCAAGCTGCTGTTGACTGGGAGGCGGACCGACACGGTCCCCGATCAGCGAAACCAAGGAATCTCGAATCGCGTCCGCTCCACGGACGTCGACTTGGCTGGCGAGCGCGGCGTTCGCCTCTTTGATTATCTCGGCGCCATGCGACATGAGTAATGCCATCTTCTCAACTGCTGAGCTTAGCCCGCGCTTCTCCAACTGTACGGCCTTAACCGCACTTTCAAACTGCGAGAGAGCAGCCTCCAACGGTGCGACCGCATCCAACGCTCTCTCCCTGGCCTGTCCGACTGCGCGCACCCGGTTCCTGTGGTACTCGACCGCAACCTGATACGGAATCCAGATCCGCGCACCCAGCTTCTTGAGAGCTTCTAGCGTCTCCTTCCTCGTCTGCTCAGGAAGCGCATAAAGCTTCAGGAGAACATTCGCGTCGATTACGAATATTCCCTCACGCCACAGATCGGCGGCCTCCGCTGAGGTTGGCTCAAAATGACCTGGGAACAACTCTTTCAAACTTGACATGTGATCTCCTATCGCACGCTTCTAGTTGGTTACCAAAGACGGCACGGTCGCCCTTTAAGTCTTGCTGCACTGCCGGCACTTCGTAGGAGGAACCTACGGAACCACTGATCCCATTGCCGGTGTAGGGTCGCCCCTAACAGAAGCAGCACTGATTGAGAGATGGATGAACAGGAGGGAGGAGTTAGCACCAACAATGCGAGACCCGCTTGCCAAGCAGCCAAAGCAACCAGGGCCAACGCTACGAGCTTAGGAGGAACAGGTCGCCCCGGTGCTCGAGCATCGTCCAGATACTCAACGTGAGGGCAATGCATCCGCACTTCCCCAGTGAACACTTGGCCTATCACCGCCCCCTCAAATACCGTAGTGCCGTTGCACACACACGTTGGCTGAGCACTCTTCACCGCACCGCTGCATTCCATATTCCTTCACCTCGAATTCCGCGCCCTACTGGCGTCCTGTACGGGCGAGTTAGCGGCCTGAATGCGATGCGGGGTGAGCCTCAGCGGGCGGCTTTCTTCGATCCTTTCTGAGCCTTGACAACGATCTTTTGTCCGCGCAGATCAACATCGCCGCTGATCTGCTGGCCGATGCTGGTGTTTTCGAAGGAGGTTCGAGGCGCGCTTGTGGCCGACGCCGGCGCTACGCCGCGCAGCGCGGTCATCACGGCGGCACGTGCCGAAGCCGACGCACTGCGCCACGCATCGAGCAGGTCGGCATCAGCCTCGGCCAGGCGCTCGCGCCTGCCCACCAGCACATAGGTCACATCGACGCCGAGTTCATCAGCGGCGACGAAGTAGGCACCACCGGGCAGGTGGGCATCTTGCTCGAACAGGATCTGCGTGCGCTTGGCAACACCGCAGGCCAATCCCATGGCCTCCTGGGTAAGACCCAGCCGCTTCCGTTCTTCTTTCAGGCGAATACCTACAGACACGCAAATTCCCCCTTGACAGGTGCAGTTAACTTCACCACCATTTCACCCAGAAATACACAGGGGAAACGGAATGAACGCCAAACGACGGACTACCGCATCCAAGCTGCGCACCGCAGAGCAGGCGCGCCAGTGGCTTGTCGACAACGGCCTGTCGGTTGCTGCCTTCGCAGAAGCCAACGGGTTGAGCCGCCATGCGGTGAACAACGCCTTGCGCATCGACAGCAAATGCCGGATCGGCAAGACCCACGCAGCCGCTGTAGCCCTCGGCATGAAAGCCGCCCCTGATTCTCACACAGATTCGCCCAAATCCGCCCGGATTCGCACCACCAAGACCGTTCGGGGCACGGCCTCGGCGACGGCGAAGGCTGTCGCGACCGCAGCCAAGCGCAGGGCCAAGGCGTGAGCGGGCCGGTCGGAAAACGCGCCGTCTTCACCTGCGACGCCTGCGGCACGCCGTTGACGAAGCGCACGAGCGCCTTGCAGCACCGTCATCTTCGGACCGATGCGTACGTGTGCCAGAACCCCATGTGCGGCGCGACTTACACGGGCATGTCGGAACTGACCAGCATCGCCAGCCCCAGCGGCCTGCCCAATGCCCCCGCATGCGAGCTACCGCCGACGCCCGGCTATGAGCGTTCGTTGCTGCAGCAACGTTGGCGCCAGGAACTCGGTGATGCGCAGATCGACTGGATCGAAGCCACCGAATGCAATCAGCAGGAATGCGGCGCCCCGCCCGTCTCCTGATCGCCATTTCCCCTTCCACAACCAACTGACCTGGCGCCCTACGGTGCCAGCAAGGGAGCGCTGCGCCCGTGATGCGCCACAAGACAAAATTTGATGGATGGTCCTCGGCGATGCAGCCGAGTTTCGTTACCGCGCCGGCAGGGGTCGAGTACGTGCCCTTCGCACAGAAACAGCGCGACGCTGCCGAGCTTCGCGCCCTAGTGGAGGCTCACATCGCCGCCGGTGGCGCGTACGACGTGTTGCCTGCAACGACTGCCGCACAGGTTTCCGCATGAGCCTGTCCACCGCATCAACCAATCTGCACATTTCTACACAGATTTACTTGACTTCCCCAAGGACGGGGAGCAGGATCTGCGCCAAGGAGCTTAGAAACTCCGAGGATACAGCGGCATCCGCGCCCGTCAGCATCGCGGTTTTTTTGCGCCTGCAAAACGAGCGCACCGACGTTTTTCTGCGTCGGGAGGCGGCAGCGATACAACACCCGCAAGGGGAAAGCTGTCGGCCGGTCTGTATCCCGGTTTCTAACCTCCCGACTTCCTCGGTGCGGCGCTTAGAAACGTCTCGCCGAGGCCACAACTCGGATACAGGAGACGTCTCCATGCCTCATGGCGCCCCTTCCACGCCCGGCAACGCTGCCGCGCGTCAGATTTCGCTCGCCTTCGGCCTCATCGCCGACACCCTCGAATGGCCCAATGAGGACTACCAGGCGTTCATTGCCCGGCTGGTCGGTGTGGGCGTGTCCCCGCTCGCCATCACCCTGGGCGACGTACTGATGGCCTACACCGCACAGTGCGATGCCCGTAGGGACGCCCGTGGCGCTGATGGTAAGGGGGCGTACTGATGGCGCCGCCCAACAACGTGACCATCCCCGAACCATGCCTGCGTCCGGTCATCGTGCTGGAGACGCCGATTCCTGGCCTCGGCCTGCGTGCCTCGTTCGACCAGCACAAGATCCTGTTTCTGGCGCTGGTACACATCGAGTCGGACACAGCAGCGACGTTCACCGCGCATCACTCACGCAATCTGTTGCGGACTGCCGCCGGGGGAATCCAGATTGGAACCGTCGTCTACCTGCTGGCCGAGGGCGAGGCCGAGCGCTTCTTCCAGTGGCTGCGCACGGGCGAGAGCTACCCAGGCGGGGTGAACTGATGGCCAGCAGCAACGGGCATACGCCGGTACTGCCCGGCCCGGTGGATCGCGGCGACCAGGTGATCAGTCTTGCCGACTACCTGCGACTGTGCCGCATCGCGGCTGCAGCCGAACTGCTGGCCAAGCTGCCGAGCGAGGCGGCAAAGATGCTGGATATCAAAGCCGATCACACGTCTGCCGTCGCGCAGTACATGGCCGAAGACCTCGCCGCGATCCTGAGCCGATCCCGCCCTGCAGACGAGTAATGCACCACCCGGCCACGACGGCGCGCCAACGCCGCCGGGGGCGGTCAGGAGAGAACCATGCAACACCACCGCACCGCCGCTCATGCGGCGAACGAAGGCTGAGCCGCCATGCAAGAAGAAATCCGCCAACAGGTACTGTCGCGCGTCCAGCGCGACTATGGCCTTAAGCACCGTAGCGGCACTGAGTACATGCGCGGGGGCAAGTGCCCTCACTGCGGCAAGAAGGAGCTTTACACCAGCTACCTCAAGCCGTGGGTGCTGCGCTGTGGCCGACAGGCCAAGTGCGGGCAAGAGGTGCGCGTGCGTGACCTCTACGATGATCTGTTCGACGACTACTCGAAAAGCAACCCGCAGACGCCACAGGCGCCGCATGCTGCGGCTGACGCCTACCTGGCCACCGGCCGCGGCTTCAATGTAAAGCCACTGCGCGGCCTTTATACGCAGGAAAGCTACTACGACCGCACGAAGCGCGAGGGTACCGCCACGGTGCGGTTTCCGTTGCTCAAGGGCGGCTGGTGGGAACGGCTGATCGACCGTCCGCACCGCTTCGGCAAGCAGAAGGCCCGGTTTGCGCCGGGCGAGAGCTACGCTGGGGTGTGGTGGGGTGCCGCCGCACAGGATCAGCTGCGTACCGCCCGTGAGGTCTGGATCGTGGAGGGTATCTTCGACGCCATCGCGCTCCTGCAGCGCGGCATCTGCGCCGTTGCCGCCATGTCGAGCAACGCCTATCCCGAACTGTCCCTCAAGGAACTGAAGGCCGCACGTCCCAACGACCTGCCGGTGCTGGTGTGGGGTCTGGACAATGAGCCGGGCGCACGCGCCTACACCATCAAGCACGCCCGCCGGGCCGAGAAGCTGGGCTATCGCTGCTTGGCCGCGCAGATCGAGCAGGTTGGCGAGAAGAAGACCGACTGGAACGATCTGCACCTGCGTGCGCAGGCGGCGGAGGACGGCGACGCGCAGTGGCAGGCCGACCTCGACCAGGCGCGCCACAACGGCGCGGTCTTGATGGCGCGCACGGCCGTGGACAAGGGCCTTGTGATCTACCAGCGCGAGCAGAAGACAGAGTTCCACATCGAGTTCGCCTCGCGCCTTTTCTGGTTCGAGTTCGACGCAGTGCGCTTCGACAAGATGATGCGTGAGAAGAATCCCGACGACGAAGAAGGCACGCTCAGCGATGAAGCGGTGGCCAAAATCCAGCGCGCCTGTGCGTCGGTGCAGCAGATCGCCAACTGCTACCCCGAGGCGCTCTACTTCCAGCGCCACGAGGCCACCGACGAAAGCTGGTACTACTTCCGCGTTGACTTCCCGCACGACGCGCCATCGGTAAAGGGCACCTTCACCGGCGCCCAGGTAGCCAGTGCCACCGAGTTCAAGAAGCGCATCATCAGCCTTGCCCAGGGTGCTGTGTTCAGCGGTAGCGGCCAGCAGCTGGACCGGATGATGGAAGACCAGCTGTTCAACATCAAAAAGGTCGACACGGTCGACTTCGTCGGGTACAGCCCCGAACACAAGGCGTACATCTTCCCTGACCTGGCCGTGCGCGCCGGCGAGGTCACCCTCGCCAACGCCGAGGACTACTTCGAGTTCAACAGCTTGCGCATCAAGACCACGCAGCGGTCGATCCGCATGGACATCCAGCGCGATCACGAAAACTACTCCACCGACTGGCTCGGCTGGCTCTGGACGTGCTTTGGCACACACGGGATCGTGGCCCTCACGTTCTGGTTCGGCTCGCTGTACGCCAATCAGATCCGTAGCAGTCACAAGTCGTTCCCGTTCTTGGAAGCCACGGGCGAGGCCGGCGCCGGCAAGACCACGCTGCTCAACTTCCTATGGAAGCTGCTCGCCCGCGCCGACCATGAAGGCTTTGACCCCGCCAAGTCCACGAAGGCCGGGCGCGCCCGCGCCATGGGGCAGATTTCCGGCATGCCCATTGTGCTGCTGGAAGCCGACCGCAGCGACAACGGAGACAAGGCGCACGCCAAATCGTTCGAGTGGGACGAACTGAAGGACTACTACGGCGGCGGCACCCTGGCCACGCGCGGTGTGCGCAACGGTGGCAACGAAACCTACGAGCCGCCGTTCCAGGGAACCATCGTCATCAGCCAGAACGCGCCTGTTGATGGCAGCGAAGCCATTCTCACGCGCATCGTGAAGCTGCATTTCAAGAAGCCGACTGCGACGACCGAGAGCCGGCAGGCTGCGGACAATCTCAATGCGCTACCGGTTGAGAAGCTGAGCTACTTCCTGCTGGCAGCGCTCAAGGCGGAAACCGCCGTGATGGAGAAGTTCGCCGAGCGCGTTCGGTTCTACGAAGCCAGGTTGCGCGAGGAGAAGGAGCTGCGCGTCGAGCGCATCATCAAGAACCACGCGCAGATGCTTGCCCTGCTCGATGCGCTACGGCTGGTGGTCAACCTGCCGGAACACATGGTGCGCGAGACCCGAGACGCCCTGGTCAAGATGGCCACCGAACGTCAGGACGCCATAGGCGCCGATCACCGCATCGTCTCCGAGTTCTGGGATGCGTACGAGTACATCGAGATGCAGGCCAGTGGCGACAGGCGAACCGTGCTGAACCACTCGCGCGACGACACCCGCATCGCCATAAACCTCAACGAGTTCATTCAGAAGGCGGGCTACTACGGCCAGCAGGTGCCTGACATTGGCGACCTGCGCCGACTGCTGGTTGAGTCCAAGCGTCACAAGTTCGTGAGCGCCAACACCGCCGTCAACAGCGCGATTCGTTCCACCCCGATGCTCAGCAGCACCGTGAAATGTTGGGTGTTCCAGAAGTAAGACCCGCAGCAACAGCAAAGGCCCGGCGGGGAGTGCGCCAACACCGCCCCCAAGGCCATCCACCAACGAAGTTCAGGAGAGAACCATGCAACAGATGACAGGCCAAGCCATGACCACCCTCGCAAAGTCGCTGGATTCCAGCACCGGACCCGGAGCGGAGGCTATCACGGGTGTGCATAACTGTGTGAATGCTGCGGTAGACGGTGATGCCGACGCCAGCGCTACGGTCACCCTCCATATCACCCACAACCGCGTCATCGCCACGGCGATGCTGAACATGGGACCGGCCAAGATCGCGCAGTGCGTGTTCGAGCGCCGCAGGGGCAGCAGGAAGGGCTGGGAGCTGGTGAAGGGAAGCGACTTCAACGACGAGACCAGCTGGATTTCGCCCGAGCTTGCCGACCTGGCCAACCGCATTCCATTCCCCTACGAAGTGGCCAACATGCTGCCCGGCAAGCGGGCAACCGCCGCTGCCGTGGCGCAGGCTGCGCAGGAGGTGGCCAATGGCTGATTTCGTCGCCCTGCTGGCCATGTGCGTGCTGCTGCCGGTTGCCGGCGCCACCATGCTCAAGATGTGGCAGACGCGCCCGCCTCGGCGCCGTCATAGCGGCTTGGCCGTGGGCCAGATCCCGCAGCCGCTGCGCCGCCGTGCCCCCATGGCTGTGCGACGGGAGGTGGCCCATGGCTGATATCGACGCCGCCCGCCGATTCCTCGCCGCTGAGTTCGCGAGCGCGGGTCTGCCTCACGTCGCCGCCGGCATCTTGGCCGGTACCAGCCCCTTCGCCCAGGGTACGTACATCGTCGCCGTGGCGTCCGCGCTGGCCGCACCCTGTGTGGTTTGTGACGGCGCTCGGGAGGCCGCATGACACAGCGACAGAAGACGCCACTGCGCACCCTCCCCGCTTGCCCGGATAACCACCCGGCGCGGTACATCCACGATCTACGTCGCGAGGGCGCGGGCGGTGGCCATCTCATCGAATGCCGTTGCAGTACCACGGCGAAGCACCCAACGTTCGACTTGGCGTGGGCGCACTGGCACAAGCAACACGGCCTGCAGCCGATCCCCGCGGCAGTGGAGGAACCCTTGCCGAACAACGTGTTACAGATGAAATTGTTCGCCGCTGCCAGAGGTTGAGCATGGCGCAGATCCTACACTTCACAGACTTGCAGCGGATCTGCGCTCCCGACGGCCCACCCCCAAGGGCCGTAACCGTCCGCCGCTGGGCAGACAGGGAAGGCATCCGCTACAAATACGACCGCCGAGGCGGAATCTGGACCACCCTCGACGCGGTGAACGCCGCGCTGGGGTTGATCGATCCGCAGCCCGAAGACGTAAGGGAAGAGGACAACATCTGATGACACGCGGCAGAAAAAGGAAGTTCAACCCGGCCATACCTGGGCACATCGAGCAGGACGCATTGCCGAAGGGGATCTACTGGCACGACGACCGCTGGTTCGTCTACGAAGATCACGCGGAGGGTGGCCGGCGCATAAAGCGTACGGTCGCCCACGCCAGCGCCCGTCTGTCCGATTTGCACGCCATCGTGGAAGAGATGCGCACAGGCGTAGGGCGCGGCACGCTACGCTTTCTCTTCGACCGCTACCACGAATCGAGCGATTTCAAACGACTCGCCGCCGGCACCCGCAGGAACTACCTGGGCTACGCCGATGTGTTGGCGAACTACGTTCGAAAGGATGGGACCCTGCTGGGATCTATCCAGGTCGAACGCATCACAACACCTGTCGTGCAACGGCTGGTGGAGACGTTTGCTGCGGGCCGCCCAGCGAATCGGACCCAGCCCGCCTTACCCGCGTACCCCAGCAAGGCCAATCATTTGCACCGTTACCTACGGCTCACCCTTTCGTGGGGTGTACGAATGGGCTACTGCAAGACCAACCCTGCCAAAGGCGTACGCCAGGCAAAAGAACGCGGCGACGCACGCATGCCGTCGCAGGAAGCTTTTCGCGCAGTGCTGGCGTTCGCGCGCGAACGGGGCGCGCTTCCCGCCAATGCCAAGGGCAGCTTTCCCGACTACCTGGCCCCGGTGATGATCCTGGCCTACAGCGTCCGCCTACGCGGCATCGAGGTCTGCACACTGACTGACGCGCACCGCCAGGTCGAGGGGGTGCATAGCAATCGCCGCAAAGGGTCGCGTGACAACGTAACGGAATGGGATGAGGCGATGATCGAGGCGTGGGATCAGCTGCTGGCGCGACGCCACCGCATCTGGAACCGGAAGGGCCGCGTGCGCCCTGTTCCGCTGCGCGCTAGCGACAGGTTCTTGCTGGTAGAGCGAGGTGGCGATCCCATCACCAAATCTGCCCTCGACAGTGCTTGGCAGCGCTTCATTACCGAGGCGATTCGCGTCGAGGTGATCTCCAAGAGCGAGCGCTTCGCACTGCACGGGCTCAAACACCGGGGCATCACGGACGGGGACAACAAGGCTGCAGGCGGCCACGTTACCGAAACGATGCGGCAGCGCTACGACCATGAACTGCCGGTCGTTCAACCGCCCGGCAGGAGGAACGCACTTGAGCGTGGAACCCCTTAATTTTTCCGGCAATTTTTCCGGAGATACGAAAAAGGCGCCACAAGGGCGCCTAAGTCGTTGATGCAATTGGTGGGCCGTGAAGGATTCGAACCTTCGACCAAAAGATTAAAAGTCTTCTGCTCTACCGACTGAGCTAACGGCCCGATGCATCGCCCGGCCTTTCGGCGGGGTCCGCATTCTACCCTACTTTGCCGGGTCGCGCGAAGTACAGGGGTGTTGCGTGTGCCGGCCAGCGGCCGGCACTACCCGGTCGGGTCAGCCCGCTTAAACCTTCCGGGCCTTCCACGCATCCCACCCATGTTCACCACCCGGAGCCACGGATGCGCTTTTCCAGCTATCTGATCGCCATCCTGCTGTTGCCCTGCACAGCAGTGGCCTCGCCGTCCCAGGTCGTCACTGACGACATCGCCCGCTTCTGGGCCACCTATGACGCGGTGCGCGCCGAGCCTGATGCCGAACGCCACGTGGTGCTGGTCCAGCAACGCTACATCGATCCCGGCAGCCCCGGACTGCATGCACTGATGCAGGTCCGCAACTACACGGCCCGCGAATACGCCGAGGCCATGCAGTCATGGCCACGCTTCTGGACTTCGGTACGGCCGTTGACTGCGAACGCGCAGCAGGCCAGCGCCACGCTGGACCGGGACCTGGACGCGTTCCGCGCGCTCTACCCTGCACTACGTCCGGCCACCATCACCTACGCGATGGGCGTGCTGCGTACGGGCGGCACCACGTTGGGCGACAAGGTGTTGATCGGGGCGGAGATGGCGCTGGGCGATGAGCGCGTGGACGTAAGCGAGCTGCCCGCGCCGATGCGCGGCCGCCTGCGGATCTTCTACGACAGCCGCCCCGGTGCGAACAACGCGCAGAACAACCTGCACGAGTACGTGCATACCCAGCAGCGCGAGACCACCGGCAGCCTGGCCCAGTACGCAGTACGCGAAGGCGTAGCCGAATACGTGGCAGAGCGCATCAGCGGTCGCCGTCCGGCACTGCCGCTGTACGCCTATGGGCCCGCGCACGAGGCACAAATCCGCACGCGCTTCCTTGCCGAGATGCACGGTGACAGCCTGGACAACTGGCTGTACAACAGCGCGCGCAATCCGTTCGGGGTGAGTGATCTGGGCTACTACGCCGGATACCGCATCGCGCAGGAGTACATGCGCCAACAGACCGACGAGGGGGCCGCCATCGCGCGGATGATCGAACTGGACTACGCCGATCCGGACGCGGTGCGCGGCTTCATCG
Organism: Stenotrophomonas maltophilia D457; assembly: GCF_000284595.1. Taxonomy (GTDB): domain Bacteria; phylum Pseudomonadota; class Gammaproteobacteria; order Xanthomonadales; family Xanthomonadaceae; genus Stenotrophomonas; species Stenotrophomonas muris. The sequence goes on from NC_017671.1 coordinate 3,678,134, forward strand.
AGGCATCGGGATGGTTGCAGGCCCGGTAGGTCAAGGAGTGCGAACCAACGGTTCGCACCCACCGAGAGGGGGGGGCGCACCCACCGAGAGGGGCGGCTTGCACACACCAAGAAGGGGCGGTTCGCACCTGCAGTGAAGCCGGCCAGCGGCCGGCTCTACCAGACGCGGTCAGGCGTACAGCGTGGGGTCGGGCACGCCGGCCTCGGCAAAGCCCTGCGCGCGCAGGCGGCAGGCATCGCAATGACCGCAGGCGGCGCCGTGAGCGTCGGCGTTGTAGCAGGACACGGTCAGGCCGAAGTCCACGCCCAGGCACACGCCTTCGCTGACGATCTGGCCCTTGCTGAGGAACTGCAGCGGTGCGTGCACCTTGATGCCCGCACCTTCCACGCCCGACTTGGTGGCCAGGTTGGCCAGCGCCTGGAACGCCGCCACGAACTCGGGGCGGCAGTCCGGGTAGCCGGAGTAATCCACGGCGTTGACGCCGCAGAAGATGTCGTTGGCGCCAAGCACTTCGGCCCAGCCCAGGGCCAGCGACAGCATGATGGTGTTGCGCGCCGGCACATAGGTGACCGGAATGCCGGCACCGCCGGCCTCCGGCACGTCGATGTCGTCGGTCAGTGCCGAGCCGCCGATGCTGCGCAGGTCCACGTCCACGGTCTTGTGCGCGACCACGCCCTGGGCCTTGGCCACGCGGGCGGCAGCGTCCAGTTCGGAGGTATGGCGCTGGCCATAGCGCACGCTCAGGGCATGCACGGCGAAGCCCTGTTCCTGGGCCATGGCGATGACGGCGGCTGAATCCATGCCGCCGGAGAGAAGCACGACTGCCTTCTTCATGGGAAAAACATCCGGTTGGGAGGGGAAAGCCAGCACGCTGTCCCGCGCCGGAGTTACATCAGGGAACGCTGCGCCGGCTCATCGGCCCGGCTCGTCGTTCCACAGGATTTTATGCAACTGCATCTGGAAGCGCACCGGCAGCCGGTCTTCGACAATCCAGTCGGCCAGCTGCCGCGCGGTGATCTCGCCCTTGCTGGGCGAGAAGAACACGGTGCAGCGCTGCACCAGGCCGTGCCCGGCGACCATCGCCTTGGCCCAGTCGTAGTCCTCGCGGTTGCAGATGACGAACTTGATCTGGTCGCGGGCGGTCAGCAGCGACAGGTTTTCCAGGCGGTTGCGGGCGGCTTCGGCCGAACCCGGCGTCTTGATGTCGACGACGCGCGACACCCGCGGGTCCACCGCGCTGACGTCCAGCGCACCGGAGGTTTCCAGCGAGACGTCCATGCCGGCATCGCACAGCTTTTCCAACAGCACCAGGCAGCGCTTCTGCGCCAACGGCTCGCCACCGGTCACGCACACGTGGCGCACGCCCTGGGCCAGCACCTCGGCCACGATGTCGTCGATATCCCACCAGGTGCCGCCGTGGAAGGCATAGGCGGTGTCGCAGTACTGGCAACGCAGCGGGCAGCCGGTCAGGCGCACGAACACGGTTGGCCAGCCGGCGGTATCGGCTTCGCCCTGCAGCGAGGTGAAGATCTCGGTGATCTTCAGGCGTGGCAGGGGCGACTGCACGATCTCACTGGGCGTGGCGGCGGCGCTGGACGGAGTAACGGCGGTCATGGCGGGTACTTCTTGGTGGGACACGTGGCGGGTGGGCTACCGTGGCCGGTAACGAACGCAGCCGAGCATGGCTCGGCTCTACGAAAACAACCGGGCAGACAGGGCCCGGCGCTGCCGGATCCGGGCGGGTTTGCCGAACCGGAAACGAAAGCAGCCGAGCGTGGGCTCGGCTCTACAGGGCACCTATTGTACGCCGGGTCAGCGGATCAGCGGATCTGCTTGCCGAGGCGGATGGACTGCAGACGGTCCTGCGCGGTGCGCGCGGCGTCCGAGCCGGGGTACTGCGCCACGACGGCCTCCAGCGTCTGCTGGGCCTGGTCGACCTTGCCCTCGCCATACTGCGAGAGACCGACCTTGAGCAGGCCGCCGGCGGCCTTGTCGTGGGTCGGATAGCGCGAGAGCAGTTCTCGGAACTGGGTCTCGGCCATCGGGAAGTTGCGGGTGGCGTAGTAGCTCTCGCCCAGCCAGTACAGCGCGTTCGGCGCGTAGACGCCGTTCGGGTACAGCTGCAGGAAGCTCAGGAACAACTGCGCCGAATCATCGTACTTGCCGGCCTTCAGCGAATCGAAGGCGACGTTGTAGGAGGTGCGCTCGTCGCCGGTGGCGGCAAGACTGCCGGCATCACCGTGGACGGAAGGCGGCCGCTCGGAAGTGGCCGCCGCTGCGGGTTTTGCCGGGGCCGGTGCGGCCTTCGGCGCGCTCGCCGGAACGGGCGGCAGGGCCGGGGCGGCATTGCCCCCTTCCAACCGGTTCAGGCGGCTGTCCAGATCCAGGTACTGGTCCTGGGCGGACTGCTTGAGCTGGGCGTTGTCGTGCTGCAACTGCTCGATCGAGGCCTGCAGGCTGGTGACCTGCTGCCGCAGCTGATTGATCTGGTTCAACAGGTCCTGGTTGGCGCTGTTGTTGTACATCTGCTGCTCGAGCGCGCCGACACGGTCGGCCAGGCTCTGTCGCTGTGCATGCGCCGGTGCGGCAGCCACGAGGGCTGCCGCAACGACCAGCATCAGTTTGATGCCAGTGCGCATGGATTACTGCGCGGTGTAGACGATTTCGACGCGACGGTTCTGCGACCAGCAGGACTCGTTCGACTCGGTGCAGACCGGACGCTCTTCACCGTAGGACACGACGGTCAGCTGCGAAGCCGAGCCACCGTTGGCCTGCAGGGCCGAGTTGACGCCGTTGCCACGACGCTCACCCAGGGCCTGGTTGTACGCGCGCGAACCGCGTTCGTCGGTGTGGCCCTGCAGGGTGATGCGCGAGGACGGACGGTCACGCAGGTACTTGGCGTGGCAAGCCATGATGGCCTGGAATTCCGGCTTCACGTCTTCCTTGTCCAGGTCGAAGTAGACAACGCGCTGGCGCAGGCAAGCGTCGGTGTCCAGGTCGCCCGGGCCGTACAGGCCGGAGGTCGACGGACCGGTCGGGGTGGTGGTGGAGGTGCCGGTGTCGACCGGGGTTGCCGGCTCTTCCTTCACCTTCTTCGAGCAACCGGCCAGGACGGCCACAGACAGCAGGGAAACAAGCAGAACGCGGGTGGACTTGTTCATGGCGATACCTTTGTGGCTCCTAGGCCGATGAGGGGTTCAAGACAGCGAAAATATTAACACTCTTTTAGCGCTGGGTACGGTATGGGGACCATGCCGGTTCGCGCACATCTCCGTCAGCCAGAACCAACCGCTGGCGCACGCGCGCATCGGCGGAAACGGCGTACAGCACACCACGGCCACCCTCGCGGGCGGCGTACAACACCATGCTTGCGTTGGGCGCAAAGCTCGGAGATTCATCCAGCGAACCCGGGGACAGCGTGCTCCAGCGGGGCGAACCCAGCGAGCTGTCCATCATCGCGATCTTGTAGCTGTTGCCCGAGCCCTGCGCAACGGCGATCTTCTTGCCGTCGTAGGACACCGAGGGCTTGGCATTGTAGTTGCCCTGGAAGGTCACGCGCTCGGCACTGCCGCCACCTGCGCCGACCTTGTAGACCTGCGGGCGGCCGCCGCGGTCGGAGGTGAAGTACACCGCGCTGCCATCCGGCGCCCAGGTCGGCTCGGTGTCGATGGCGAAGTGGTTGGTCAGCTGGGTCAGCTGCTTGCTGCCCAGGTCCATCACGTAGATTTCCGGGTTGCCCGAACGCGACAGGGTCAGGGCCAGCTTGCGGCCATCCGGCGAGAACGCCGGGGCGCTGTTGATGCCGCGGAAGCTGGTGACCAGTTCGCGCGCACCGGTGCCGATGTTCTGGATGTAGATCGCCGAATTGCCACGCTCGAAGCTGACGTAGGCCAGCTTGCTGCCATCCGGGCTCCACGACGGCGACAGCAGCGGCTCGGCCGAACGCACGATGGTCTGCGGGTTGTAGCCGTCGGAGTCGGCCACCATCAGCGCATAGCGCATGGCATCGCCCTTGCCGCTGGCGGTCACGTAGGCGATGCGGGTCCAGAAGGCGCCGCGCACGCCGGTGATCTTCTCGTAGATGGCGTCGGCCATCTGGTGGGCGACGTCGCGCATGGCGTTGCCACGGGCGGTCATCGCCAGGCCCAGCAGGCGCTCGCCCTTGGGCACGTCGAACAGTTCGTACTCGACGCGGTAGGCACCAGCACCGGCATCGAGCACGCGGCCGACCACGATGTAGTTCTGCTTCAGCGCGCGCCAGGTGGCGAACTGGATGTCACCGCCACGCACGGGCTTCTCGACGATCTGCGCTTCCGGCAGCGTGCGGAACTGGCCCGAACGCTCCAGGTCGGCGCGGACCACGCCGGCGACGTCGGTCTGCGGAGCGGCCGACGAACCCTGGTAGGGCATCGGCACGATGGTGATCGGCAGGGCGGAGGCATTGCCGCCGATGATGTCGATATCCAGCCCCTTCTGCTGCGCGACGGCAGCAAAGGGCAGCAACAGGGCCGCAAACACGGCAAGCCAGCGAGGCATCTTTTTCATGGAGCGCTCAATAGGGGGAAACCGGAACGAGGGATAACAAAGCGGGAGTGAACCGCTTCGCAATCATGAACCAAGGGTACGTGAATTCCGGGTCAGTTCCAGCCCGTCCTCTCACGCACCGTTAACGTCGTGGCTAACATCGCACCTGCCTGCCCCGGTCACGCCGCCCAGCGGGGCGGTGTTCGACAGCAGCCTGCAGCCTGCCCGGTCGAAACCGAGCACGCCAGAGGCAAGCGCGACATCCGTGGGCAGGAGTGGCCCGAGGCCACCCCTGCCCTGCCCGCCTCAGCGATCCTGGGCGGTAAAGGTGAAGTTGAGCGTACGCGCGAACACCGACTCGAAGCCGCGGTACGGCAGTGGCTGCGCATTGAGCACCGCGGCCTCGATCGAACGCTTGCCGGCCTCGTCATAGGGGCAGTTCGGGCTGACCTTGGCCTGCATCACCGTGCCGCCCGGAATCTGGGTGATGGTGATCTGGCAACGCTGGCCCAGCGGCACCGTATCCGGGCGCACCCACTGCGACAGCACCTTGGCCTGGATCGCTGCGGCGTACTTGGCTGAAAGATCGTCGCTGTTGCCACCACCACCGGCCGCCGGCTGGGAAGCGCCGCTGGAGCCGGCAGCGGCACTGCCGGCAGCATTGCGCGCGGCGGCGACCTCGCGCAGCTTCCGCTCGGCCAGCTTGGCTTCCTTCTCGGCCTGCTCGCGGCGGGCACGGATCTCGGCGATCTTCTTCTGCTTCTCGGCCTCGGCCTTGTCAGCCGCGACACGCTCCTGCTCGGCCTGCTTCTTCTTCTCGTCCGCTTCCTGCTGCTTGGCCAGGCGCAGCTTCTGCTCCGCTTCTTCCTGGCGCTTGCGTTCGGTCAGGTCGATCTGCTCCTGGCGGCGCTTGGCTTCCTGTTCCTGCTTGGCCTTCTCCTGCGAGATGGCCAGTGCGCTCACCGCTTCCTGGTCCTTGGTGTCCGGCTGCGCAACACGCTCCTGCGCCTGTTGCTGCTGGGGCGTGGGCGCGTCCTGCGGGCGCGGCTCGGGAATCGGCTGCGGTGGCGGAATGGTGTCTTCCGGCACCGGGATCGGCTCGGCGACCGGCGGCGGCAGGTCCTCCAGCTTCTCCGACTGGCGCAGCGCCTGGCGTGCGGCGGACGCCTCGGAGGCGGACAGCGCCAGGCTGGCCTCGACCGAGGGGTCGCCAGCGGCGGCATCGGTGTTGCGCTGGGGCGACCACAGCCAGGCCACGATGAAGACCAGCGCGACCAGCAGGTGCACCAGCAACGCCAGCGCCAGGGGCAGACCCCAGCCGGGTTCGCGCTGATGCGGGGGTGGCAGGGCGTCAGCGTGCATCGGTGGCCAGGCCTACCTTGTCTACCTTGGCGCGCTTGATCACGTCCATCGCGGCAATGACCTTCTCATAGGCCACGGCGCGGTCGGCGGCGACGATCACGCGCACGCCCTTGTCCTGGGCGGCGATGCCGGCCAGGCGGCCTTCCAGTTCCTCGGCCGACACGGCGGCCGGCTCCTTGGCGTCGGGCAGCTTCAGGCTGAGCTGGCCGTCCTGGCGCACCGAGACGATCACAGGGTCCTGCTTGCTCTCCAGCGCCTTGGCGTTGGACTGCGGCAGGTCGACGTCGAAGCTCAGGGTGAGCAGCGGTGCGGTGACCATGAAGATGATCAGCAGCACCAGCATGACGTCGATGTAGGGAACGACGTTGATTTCCGATTTCAGCTTGCGGCGCTTGCGGCGACCGATGGCAGCGGACATGGCTTGGACTCCCGGGTCAGGCGCTTACTCGTCGCCAGCGCTCTGGCGCTGCAGGATGGAGCTGAACTCTTCGGCGAAGGTCTCGAACCGCACCGACATGCGCTCCACGCGGGTGGTGAAGCGGTTGTAGGCCCACACCGCCGGGATCGCCACGAACAGGCCGATGGCGGTGGCGAACAGTGCCTCGGAGATGCCCGGCGCGACGGCGGCGATACCGGCCTGGGCACCGCTGCTGATCATGTCGTGCATGGTCACCATGATGCCGAACACGGTACCGACCAGGCCCACGTACGGGGCAGTCGAGCCGATGTTGGCCAGCAGCTCCAGGTTGCGCTCGAGCTGGTCCACTTCGCGGGTATAGGTGGTGCGCATCGCGCGCTGCGCGCCTTCAAGCTGCGCACGGCCATCCAGCCGGCGCTTGTCGCGCAGGCGGGTGTACTCGCGGAAACCGGCTTCGAAGATGGCTTCCAGGCCGGTCACGCTGCGGCTGCGGTCGGTGGCTGCGCTGTACAGCTTGCCCAGGTCGGCGCCGGACCAGAAACGGTTCTCGAACTCGTCGGCTTCGCGGGTGGCCTGCTTGAACACGCGGGCCTTGCGGAAAATGATCACCCAGCTGACGAACGAGCCGACCAGCAGCAGCAGCACGATGATCTTCACCGGCAGGCTGGCCTTGGCCATCAGTTCGAGGTAGTTGATGCCGCCGCCGGTGGTGGCCTGGGCAAGGGTCTGTGTCGCGGCGTTGCTGACGTCGGCCGGCAGTGCCTCGGTGACCGTGGCCTGCAGGGCCAGGAGCGTTGCGATCATCCGTTGTTCCTCAATGTTCGGATTCGGGGTGGAGGTGGGGTTGCAGCACGGCAAGGACGGCATCGTCCATGCCACGCGGGCGGAAACTGGCCGCTTCCAGTGCGGCGATGCGGACCTGCGCGGACAGCAGCAGCTCGCCGTCGCGCAGGATCTGCTGGTCGAAGACCATGCTGGCCTTCTTCAGCTGGACCAGGCGGGCAGTCACCTGCAGGGTGTCATCCAGCCGTGCCGGCCTGATGAAATCCATCTGCATCGAGCGCACCGCGAAGACCATCCCGTGCTCGGCGCGCATGCGCTCCTGGCCGTAGCCGAGCGCACGCATCCATTCGGTCCGGGCCCGTTCCATGAAGGCCACGTAGCGGGCGTGGTAGACCACGCCACCTGCGTCGGTATCTTCCCAGTAAATGCGTGTCGGCCAACTGAATCGGGGCTCAACCGACATCGGGAACCTCCGCGAACAGGTCCTGCGGCGGGTTCTTCGGCTTCAGGCCCATGTGCCGGTAAGCCTTGTGGGTGGCCATGCGGCCGCGCGCGGTACGCACCAGGAAGCCCTGCTGGATCAGGTACGGCTCGACCACGTCTTCCAGCGTGCCGCGCTCTTCGGACAGCGCCGCGGCCAGCGATTCGATGCCGACCGGGCCGCCGTCGAAGTAGTCGACCAGGGTCTTGAGCAGGCGCCGGTCGAGCTCGTCGAAGCCCTCCGGATCGACCTTGAGCATCTTCATCGCCGCCTGCGCCACGGCCTCGTCGATGTGGCCGCCGGCCTTCACCTGCGCGTAGTCGCGCACGCGGCGCAGCAGGCGATTGGCGATACGCGGGGTGCCGCGCGCGCGCCGCGCGATCTCGCCGGCGCCATCGGCGGTGCAGTCGATGCCGAGGATGGTGGCCGAACGGCGCACGATCCGGGTCAGCTCTTCGACGCTGTAGAACTCCAGGCGCTGGACGATGCCGAAGCGGTCGCGCAGCGGCGCGGTCAGCAGGCCGGCGCGGGTGGTGGCACCAATCAGGGTGAATGGCGGCAGGTCGATCTTGATCGAACGGGCGGCGGGACCCTCGCCGATCATGATGTCGATCTGGAAGTCCTCCATCGCCGGGTACAGCACTTCCTCGACCACCGGCGACAGGCGGTGGATCTCATCCACGAACAGCACGTCGTGCGGCTGGAGGTTGGTCAGCAGCGCAGCGAGGTCGCCGGCCTTCTCGATCACCGGGCCGGAGGTCACGCGCAGGGCCACGCCCAGTTCGTTGGCGATGACGTGGCTGAGGGTGGTCTTGCCCAGGCCGGGCGGGCCGAAGATCAGCACGTGGTCCAGCGCATCGCCACGCGCCTTGGCCGCTTCGATGTAGATCTCCAGCTGCTCGCGCACCGGGGCCTGGCCGAGGTAGTCGGCCAAGCGCCTGGGGCGGATGCTGGCGTCGGCGGCGTCATCCTCGCGGGTGGCGCCGGCGCCGATGATGCGGTCGTCGGTCATGTGCTGATTATGCGGCAAAAGCGTATGGGGTCGGATCCGTTTCCCAGAGGAAAACGGCTCTGACCCCGAACCGGAACACCGGGAACATGGGGTCAGAGCCCTTTTCCTACGGAAAAGGGATCCGACCCCGCGCGCGTCAGATCTCGACCTGGGCCCCGAGTTCGACCAGGCGGTTGCCCGGAATCCGGAAGAAGCCGGTGGCCGGGGCGGCGTTGCGATGCATTAGCGCGAACAGCTTGTCACGCCAGATCGGCATGCCGCGGTTGGCGGTGGCGACGATGGTCTCGCGACTGGCGAAGAAGGTGGTGTCCATCGGATCAAAATAGATGCCACCGTGGTCGCACGAGCGCATCAGCGCCAGCGGCACGTCCGGGGTCTCCATGAAGCCGAAGCGCACGTAGACGCGGTAGAACTCGTCACCCACCGATTCGATCTTCAGCCGCTGCCCTTCCATCGCATACGGGATCGGCAGGGTTTCCACGTGCAGGAACACGTTGCGCTCGTGCAGCACCTTGTTGTGCTTGAGGTTGTGCATCAGCGCATGCGGCGCCACGGTCGGGTCGGCGGTGAGGAACACCGCGGTGCCCGGCACGCGCACCGGCGGGGCCAGCATCAGGCCCGGCAGGAAGGTATCCAGGCGGATGCCGTCCTTGCGGATCTCATCGCGCAGCAGCTCGCGGCCACGGCGCCAGGTGCGCATCATGGTGAACAGGAAGATGCCCAGCACCACCGGGAACCAGGCGCCCTGCAGCAGCTTGGCGCCGTTGGCGATGACGAAGCCGAGGTCGATGATGAAGAACACCACGCACAGCGGCAGCAGCCAGCCACGCGACTTCGGCCACAACGTCCGCGCCACCACGGCCAGCAGCAGGGTGTCGATCAGCATCGTGGCCGACACCGAAATGCCGTACGCCACGGCCAGGTTGGACGAACTGCGGAACGCCAGCACCAGCCCGAACACCATCACCGCAATGCCCCAGTTGATGCCCGGGATGTAGATCTGGCCGATGGTGTCGTGCGAGGTGTGCTTGATGCGCATGCGCGGGATGTAGCCCAGCTGCATGGCCTGGCGCGAGACCGAGAATGCGCCGGTGATGACCGACTGCGAGGCGATCACCGCCGCCATGGTGGCCAGGATGATCATCGGGTACAGCGCCCACGACGGCACTGCCTCGAAGAACGGGTTCTTCAGGGCCTCGGGGTGGTTGAGCACCAGTGCGCCCTGCCCCAGGTAGTTCAGCACCAGGCACGGCAGCACGAAGAAGTACCAGGCGTGGCGGATCGGGCGCAGCCCGAAGTGGCCCATGTCCGCATACAGCGCTTCGCCGCCGGTCACCGCCAGCACCACTGCACCGAGAATGAAGATGCCGTGCCAGCCGTGCTCCATGAAGAAGCGGATGCCCCACCAGGGGTTGAAGGCCTTCAGCACCTCGGGCGCATCGACGATGTTGTAGATGCCGATTGCCGCCAGCGACACGAACCAGATTGCCATGATCGGGCCGAACGCCTTGCCGATCTTCTCGGTACCGAAGCGTTGCGCGGCGAACACCGCCAGCAGCACCACCAGGGTGACCGGCACGATGAAGACATGAAGTCCGGGCGCGGCCACCTCCAGGCCTTCGACCGCACTGAGCACGGACATGGCCGGGGTGATCACGCCGTCGCCGAAGAACAGCGAGGCGCCGAAGATGCCGAGGATGCCCACCACATAAGCCGAGCGCGAGCCGTTGCGCAGCGTGCGTTGGGTCAACGCCATCAGCGCCATGATGCCGCCTTCGCCATCGTTGTCGGCGCGCATGATGATGGTGACGTACTTCAGGGTCACCACCAGGTTCAGCGCCCAGAACGCCAGCGACAGCACGCCCAGCACGGTGTCGTGGTCGCTGTTGAGCCCGTAGTGTGGCGAGAACGCTTCCTTCAGGGTGTACAGCGGGCTGGTACCGATATCGCCGAACACCACGCCGATCGCACCGATGACCAGCGCCAGTCCTCCAGCGGAGGGGGCGTGGCCATGGCCGCCGGGGGCGGCTGCGTGCGGGGTTTGACTGCTGGACATGGGACTCCTGGCGAAGCTCAGGCGGTAGGTTGGGGGAAAGGGACGCGGTTCAGCGCAGCGCGGACTGCAGCGCCTTGCGGATCACGGTGGCCACTTCGTCGCCTTCATTGAAGGCATCGCGGGCCATGCGGGCCGCTTCGGCCGGCTTGTAGCCCAGCTGCTGCAGGGCCACGGTGGCATCGGACAGCGGATCGGCCGGGGCCGGACCACTGCCGGTGGGCAGCGCGCCGCCGGCACCGAACTGGGCCGCGCGGTCACGCAGTTCCAGCACCATGCGTTCGGCGGTCTTCTTGCCTATACCCGGGATGCGGGTCAGCGCGGTGATGTCGCCGGCCTGGACCATGCGTGCGAATTCTTCGACGCTGACACCGGACAGCACGGCCAGCGCGATCTTCGCGCCGATGCCGCTGACCTTCTGCACGTCGCGGAACAGGCGCCGCTCGCCCTCGCGCAGGAAGCCGTACAGCGAGACGCTGTCTTCCTTCTGCGAGTAATGGGTGTACAGGGTGACCTCGCGGCCGAGCTCGGGCAGGTCGTAGAAGGTGCTCATCGGCGCCTCCAGTTCGTAGCCCACTCCGTTCACGTCCACCACCAGCCACGGCGGCGCCTTGTAGGCGACGATGCCGCGCAGTCGACCGATCATTGCGTGCAGCTCCTCATTTGCGGCCCCACGCCTGGCGGGCACTGAGCCCCAGGCGGTTGGCCGTCGCCCTTACGTGGGCATGGGTGATCGCCACCGCCAACGCGTCGGCCGCGTCGGCCTGCAGCTTGGTTTTCAGGTTGAGCATGAGCCCGACCATGTGTTGAACCTGTTGCTTTTCGGCACCACCGCGCCCGACCACCGCGAGCTTGATCTCGCTGGCGGCGTATTCGTGCACCGGCAGGTCGCGCAGCACCACGGCCGAGATCGCCGCGCCGCGGGCCTGGCCCAGCTTCAGCGCCGAATCGGGATTGCGCGCCATGAACACCTTTTCGATGGCCACTTCATTGGGCTGGTACTCGCGGCACAGATCGGCCAGGCCCAGCACCAGCAGTTTCATGCGCTGCGGGAAGTCGTCGGCGCCCAGCAGCACCAGCGGCTGGTGGTGCACGTAACTGACGCGGCCGGCGGCGTCGACATCGATGATGCCGACCCCGGTCCGCTGCGAACCGGGGTCGATGCCGAGGATGCGGGTCATGCCGCGCTCCTGGCGGGGCGGAACGGGGGGCGCTGGCAGGCGTATGGGCTCATGACTGTCCGCGGTGACCGTTCAACGGCCCGCGCCCAGGCCGTCGAGGACGGCTCAGGCGTAGGCGTCGGCGCCGAGTTCGGCGTTGGAATACACGTCCTGCACGTCGTCCAGGTCTTCGAGCATGTCCAGCAGCTTCTTGACCTGCAGGGCGACCTCGCCTTCGACCTTGATGTCGTTGTCGGCGCGGAAGGTGATCTCGGCGTGGTCGGCGACATGCCCGGCGGCGACCATTGCGTCCTTGACTGCGTTGAACGCGTCAGGGCTGGTGACCACGTCGATCGAGCCGTCATCCGGGTAGACCACGATGTCGTCGGCGCCGGCCTCGATGGCTGCTTCGGTGATGGCTTCCTCGTCGGCACCCGGGGCGAAGCTGAGCACGCCCAGGCGCTTGAACATGAAGGCCACCGAGCCTTCGGTGCCCATGTTGCCGCCGCACTTGCTGAACGCATGGCGGACGTCGGCCACGGTGCGCACGCGGTTGTCGGTCAGGCAGTCGACGATCACGGCCACGCCACCCGGGGCATAGCCTTCGTAGCGGATTTCCTCGTAATCGACGCCTTCCAGTTCACCGGTGGCCTTCTTGATGGCGCGCTCGATCACGTCCTTGGACATGTTCACGGCCAGGCCCTTGTCCACCGCCACGCGCAGGCGCGGGTTGTTGTTGGGGTCGCCTCCACCGCCGCGCGCGGCAACGCCGATCTCGCGGATGATCTTGGTGAAAATCTTGCCGCGCTTCGCGTCGGACGCGTTCTTGCGGGCTTCGATGGAGGGGCCTCTACCCATGGGTGCTACCGTCTGGCTGCTTCAGGATCAAGGCGCGGATTCTACCTGATCGGGCGCTGCAACCGTGTCTAGGCCCGTATTGTTGTAGCGCCGGGCCAATGCTCGGCTCAATGGGCCCGACGGAATGCAGCCGAGCATGGGCTCGGCGCTACAAGGCGGCCCCGCCTCCCCTGCCCCTATGCCGCCGCCGCGTCGCGGCTGTGGTCGAAGTGGCCGTGGCGCAGGAAATGCGCGGTCTGCCGCGCGGCGTCGGGCGACACCACCAGGCCGCTGTGGCTGGTACGCACCACGCAATGGTCGGCCAGGCCCGGCAGGCGGGTCTCGGCCAGTGCCACGGTGCCGTCGGACGCATCGTCGATCGCGCCCAGCAGGCTGCCCAGCCCGTGCGGTACCGAACCGGCGATCAGGCCAACCTCGGCCTTGCCCTGCCAGTCCGGCAGGCCGTCCAGCAGCAGCTCGCTGCTGCGCCCCAGCGCCAGGCCCCAGCCATGATCGGACAATGAGCGCGCGGTACCACTGCCGCGCAGCGGCGAGCCCAGGCAGACCACGCGCTGCACTGGCAGCTGCGGATCGCGGCGCAGCGCCTCCAGTGCCAGCAGTCCGCCCAGGCTGTGACCGACCAGCGACAACGGCCCGGCGTCGGCCAGACGTTCCAGCAACTGCGGCACTGCCACATCGGGGCCACCGAACACCGAGGGATAGCCGAACGCGTGTACCTGGAAACCACGCGCGCGCAGGCGCCAGGCCAGTGGCCCGACCCAGGCGCGGGCATTCCAGATGCCATGCAGCAGCAATACGGGGGGAGTCATGCAAACAGCCTGGCGGTCAGCGGGGCAGGAACGTGAGGTGATTGAACACGCGCGCGCGGCAAGCGGCGGTGAACGTCAGGCCGCGCGCGGCGCGCGGCGCAGGATGAATTCGAGGTCCTGGGTGTCGCCGACAGGGAACAGGTACTCGCCGGCCTTCTCGAAGCCGTAGCGGGCGTAGAAGCGCTGCGCGCCGAAGTTCTCCGACCACACGCCCAGCCACAACGTGCGCGGGCCTTCGTGTTCCAGCCAGGCCAGCGCGGTTTCCAGCAGGCGGCTGCCCCAGCCGCAGCTCTGCTGCGTCTTGACCAGGTACAGGCGCTTGAGTTCGCCGTCACCAGGTTTCACATCCGGATGCGGCAGGCCACAGGGGCCGGCGGCGGCATGGCCGACCGCCTCCCCATCCAGTTCCAGCAGCCACACCGCGTAATCGGGGTGGGACAGGATCACGCGCTGGCGCTCGACCGTGTAGGCCTCCTCGAGGAAGGCCTGCAGGTCCTGCGGCGGGTACAGATGGCCGAAGGTTTCAGTGAACGTGCGTGCGGCCAGCGCCGACAGGGTCGGCGCGTCGTCCACAGTGGCGCGGCGGATCGAATACATGCAGGAAGTTGACGTCAGGGCGAAGCGCGGGTCAAGCCTTTCCAGGCGATTCCGCTTCTTCTTCCTCGTCCTCTTCCTCGTATTCCTCTTCGTCCTCGTCCTCTTCTTCCTCGCCTTCCTCGTCCTCGTCGTACTCTTCTTCCTCTTCGTCGTCCTCGTAGTCCTCGACGCCGAAGTCTTCACCGTCCCAACGACCTTCGCCGTCGGCGACGAAGGTCAGGGCCATCGCGGCCGGATTGGTACCGACGCGGACCAGCCAACCCCCGAACACGCGTGCACGCTCGGTGACCAGGGTGGCCTCGGAGCCTTCATTGCCCAGCTTTTCCCACTCCAGCGAAAACGCAAACTCGGTCATTGCCTGGATCTCCTGATCAGTTGGTCTTGGGGCGAACCTGGATGTGCACTTCGGCCAGCTGCGCGTCGACGATCGGCGACGGCGCGTCGGTCATCAGATCCTGTGCACCGGTGGTCTTCGGGAACGGGATGACGTCGCGGATCGACTCGGTTCCGGCCATCAGCGCGGCGATGCGGTCGATGCCGAAGGCGATGCCACCGTGCGGCGGCGCGCCGTAGTTCAGCGCGTCGAGCAGGAAGCCGAACTTGGCGCGGGCCTCTTCGGCGCCGATGCCCAGCAGCTCGAACACCGCGCTCTGCATGTCCGGACGGTGGATACGGATCGAACCGCCGCCGATTTCATTGCCGTTGAGCACCATGTCGTAACCGCGCGAGACGGCGGTACGGGCATTGGCGCGCAGGTCGGCGATGTCGTCCACGGCCGGTGCGGTGAAGGGGTGATGCAGGGCGACGTAGCGCTGTTCTTCCTCGTCCCACTCGAACATCGGGAAGTCGGTGACCCACAGCGGTGCCCAGCCGTCGGCGACCAGGCCAAAGTCCTTGCCGGCCTTCAGGCGCAGCGCGCCCATGAAGTCGGAGACCTTGTTGTAGCCACCGGCACCGAAGAACACGATATCGCCGTTGCCGGCACCGACATGGGCCACCAGCGCCGCGAAGCGCTCTTCGCTGAAGAACTTCTGGATCGGCGAGCTGACTTCGCCGTTGTCGGCGATCTTGATGTAGGCCAGGCCCTTGGCGCCGTACTTGGCGGCATGCGCGGCGTACTCGTCGATCTGCTTGCGGCTCAGCGCCGCGCCGCCCGGGATGCGCAGCGCGGCGACGCGGCCTTCGGCATCGTTGGCCGGGCCGGTGAACACGGGGAACTCGCTGTCCCTGACCAGTTCAGCCACGTCGACCAGTTCCAGCGCGATGCGCAGATCCGGCTTGTCCGAACCATAGCGACGCATCGCCTCGGCCCAGGTCATGCGCGGGAAGCTGGCATCCAGCTCGACATCGACCACTTCCTTGAAGATGGCGCGGATCATGTCCTCGACGAAGTCCTGCACATCGCGTTCGCGGACGAAGGCGAACTCCATGTCCAGCTGGGTGAATTCCAGCTGGCGGTCGGCACGCAGGGCCTCGTCGCGAAAGCAGCGCGCGATCTGGTAGTAGCGGTCGAACCCGGCCACCATCAGGATCTGCTTGAACAGCTGCGGGCTCTGCGGCAGGGCGTAGAACTCGCCCGGATGCATGCGCGCCGGCACCAGGAAGTCGCGCGCGCCTTCCGGAGTGGCCTTGGTCAGGATCGGGGTCTCGATGTCCTGGAAGCCCTTTTCGTCCAGGTGGCGGCGCAGCGCCTGCACCAGCTTGATGCGGGTGCGCTGCATGCGCTGCATTTCGGGGCGGCGCAGGTCCAGGTAGCGGTACTTCAGGCGGGTTTCCTCGCCCGGGTTCTCGTGGGCGTGGAACGGCAGCGGGGCGGCCTTGTTCAGCACGGTGATGGCGGTGGCGATCACTTCCACCTTGCCGGTGCGCATCTTGTCGTTCACCGCGTGGCGGGCGCGCACGACGCCCTCCACCTGCAGCACGTCCTCATAGCCCAGCGACGCGGCCACGGCGAACACGTCGGCGTTGTCGACCTCCACGGTCACCTGCACGATGCCTTCATGATCGCGGAGATCGATGAAGCAGACGCCGCCCTGGTTACGGGCCACGTCGGTCCAGCCGGCGAGGGTGACAGTCTGGCCAATCAGGGTCTCGTCGACCAGGCCGCAGAAGTGGGTACGCATGGGGGGAAGCTCCGCTGGAGAACGCCGGCACCGGATGGGGGCCGGAAAGCCTCGTATTCTGCGGCCGAGGCCCCGGCCGGGGCAAATCCGGGCAGTCACGCCGGCTTGATCGCCCCGGTCCCTATAGTCGGGCACCTGCCACCGTATGGGATGCCGCCATGAAATCGTTGTCCCTGGCCAGCCTGGCCGTGACCCTGAGCACTCTGGCCGTGCTCGCCCTGCCCCCTGCTCCGGCCGCTGCGCAGGACGGGGTGATCCGCTGCGAAAGCCAGAACAACCGTGAACGTGTCTGCAGCACCGGCTGGCGCAATGCGCAGCTGGTCCGCCAGCTGTCCGGCAGCGCCTGCGACGAGGGCCGCACCTGGGGCAGCCGCAACGGCAGCATCTGGGTCAGCAATGGCTGCCGCGCCGAGTTCGTTGAAGCCCGCGGCGGCTGGGGCGGTGGCAATGGCGGTGGCTGGGGCGGCAACAACGGCCGTCCCGGCGAAACCATCCGCTGCGAGAGCCAGAGCAACCGTGAGCGCAGCTGCCCGGTCGGCTGGCGCAACGCCCGCCTGGTCCGCCAGCTGTCCGGCAGCCCCTGCGATGAAGGCCGCACCTGGGGCGTGCGCAACGGCGCGGTCTGGGTCAGCAACGGCTGCCGCGCCGAGTTCGCCGAGGCCCGCGGCTGGGGCGGCGGCGGTGGCTGGGGCGGCGGCAACAGCAATTATTCGATCACCTGCAGCAGCAACAACAACCGCACGCAGAACTGCGACTGGGATGAGCGCCAGGGCCGGCCGGTGCTGCAGCAGCAGCTGTCCGGCAGTGCCTGCCAGGAAGGCCGCAGCTGGGGCTATGCACGCGGCCAGGTGTGGGTGAGCAACGGCTGCCGTGCACGCTTCAGCGCGCGCTGAGCCCCGGGGTCGGATCCCTGGCCGACGGCCAGGGCTCTGACCCGTGGGTTCATGCAGTGACCGGGTCGGACCCTCCGCAGGAGGGATCCGACCCGAAGATCAGGGTGCCGGCGCCTTCTCGTCGCCCCACGGTGCGGGCGGCAGCTCGACCGGCTTGCTCAGGTCGAACTTCACGCGGAAACGGCGGCCTTCCGGGCGCGTCAGTTCGTAGACGAAAGTCTGGTCGGGGTCGATCTCCATCGCCCAGGTGTTGTGCGTGGAGGCCAGCATGTCGGCACGACGGAACATCGCCACCGAATCGGAGTCGGCTGGGAACCGCTGGCGCTCGGCGGTGCCCGGTGGCGTGCTGTCGCCGCCATAGAGGGTGATCGCGTCGGGGCTACCGTCTTCGTGGCGATGATCGTGTTTCAGGCGCAGGCCGTTTTCGGTGCGGGTCAGCACCCAGGTGCGCGAATGGTCATCCCCCACATGGAAGGGAATCCGCAGTTCATGGGCGGGGTCGGCACAGCCGCGCACATGCATGACCAGGCGCTGGCCGGCGAACGGGTCCTTGCCGGTCGGTGCCGGCGTGTCCTCCACCACCCGGCCCTCATAGGCCTGGCCGCAATGCGCGGCGATGGCAGCCATGAAGGCATCGGCCGGTGCGGTCGCCAGATCATGCGCGACCGTATCGGAACGCTGCGAGCAGGCAGCGAGGCTGAGCAGGAGGGCGGAAGCGGTGACAACGGCAGGCAGTTTCATGCCCCAACCCTAACGGCCATGGCCGACGGGCGCAAACCGCGCGCGGCAACCGGTCAGCGTTCGGCGATGTGAGGTTCCGGCCGCGTCTCGGTGGCCGCTACCGGCGCGGACTCGCCCTTGCCCGCCGGCTCCTGCTCCACCGGATCGACGTCGAAGGGTGTGCGGAACACCAGCGACGGCAACAGTGTGGTCAGTGCGGCGTACAGCAGCAGCGCGCCGAACAGCACCGCCGGAATCTGGAAACGCTCGCGCATGATCGCCGCCAGCACCAGGGTGAAGATCAGGGTCGGGGCCAGCGCCAGCGACACGCGCAGGCTGCTGCGGAAGCTCTCGCCGAACATCACCCGGCGCTGCAGCCAGACCACGCCGATGCGCAGCGGCAGCACCACCAGGGTGATCACGATGCCCAGCCCCAGCGCCTCGAAACTGAGGGCTTCGCTGGGCACCTTGGTGCCGGCATTGAAGAAATAGAATGGCACGAAGAACGAGGCGAACAGGCGCAGCGCGTGCAGGTTCTCGTGCGAGGCCAGCAGCGGCATGCGCTGGTGCAGCAGGCGCGCGACCAGGCCGGCGATGAACGCGCCCACGAGGTAATACACGCCCAGCAGATAGGTGATGTACGCCGCCACCATGCCGACCATCACCAGCAGCGAGAACTCCGAGCCCGGCGCGTGCGGCGCCACCCAGCGGCCCAGCGCGATGAACAGCAGCGGCAGGCCGATCATCATCGCCAGCAGGGCCAGGCTGGACAGCGCCATGTGGCCCGGGTCGCCGGCCTGCAGCACGATGAACAACGCCGCCAGCGCCAGCAGTTCGCCGGCGATGGCCTTGCTGGTGACCCAGAACCGCTCGTCCTCGCTCAGGCCCAGCCGCGACAGCGAATCCATGATGAAGCCGGTGGAGGGCGTCAGCAGCGCCAGCGCCAGCAGCCCAGCGGCCTGCCATGGCAGCCCCGCATAGCGCCAGGCCAGCCAGCCCACGCCGAACAGCGTGCCGGTACGGATCACCAGGTGCGCCAGCAGCGGCCACATGCCACGCCGCAGCGCCTGCAGATCCACTTCCAGGCCCGCGAACAGGAACAGCGAGGAAATGCCCAGCGTGGCCAGCAGGCCGATCACCGCGTCGTGTGCCTGGTCGCCCAGCCAGAGCATGCCGATGATGCCGAACAGCAGGCAGGTCAACGGCGCCGGCAGGCTGAAGCGCTGCAGTGCGCGCGGGATCACCAGCAGCGCGAAGATCAGCAGCAGGTAGATCAACTCATGGCTCATCGGGGTCTTCCGTGGGGTTCGAACGCGCGCAGGATGCGCGTGCCCGACCGATCCGGCAAGCCATTTCCCAATGACCCCGGTTACCTCATCCGATCATCGCATCGGCCAGCGCCCCCACCCGTGCAAGCACTGCTGCGCGCTGGTCGTCATCGACCGATGCGCCCTGCAGATAGGCGGTGACCACCCACGCGGTGCCGCCCGCATGCGGCCACAGCACGGCGATGTCGTTGCGCGTGTCATCACCGTTGCTGCCGGTCTTGTCCCCCACCCGCCAGCGCTTGCCCAGCCCGGCGCGCAGGCAGGCATCGCCGGTCTGGTTGTCGATGAGCCAATCGGCGAACTGCCGGCGCGATGCAGGCTGCAGGCCATTGCCCACCGCGAAGCGGGCCAGGCTGGTGGCCATCGCGGCCGGGCTGGTGGTATCGCGCGGGTCTCCCTTCGCGAACAGATTCACGTCCGGCTCGTTGCGGTCATTGCGGGTAATGCTGTCGCCCTGCCCGCGCAGGAATGCCGTCAGCGCCGACGGCCCGCCCACCACCTCCAGCAGCAGGTTGGCCGCCGTGTTGTCGCTGGTGGTCAGCGTGCCCCGGCACAGGTCGCGCACGGTCAGATCCTTGCCCACGTGGCGGCGCGCCACCGGAGCGTAGGACAGCAGATCCTTCCCGGCGATGGGCACACGGGTGTCGAGCGAAACGCGGCCTGCATCGGCAAGGCTCAGCACATGGGCGACCAGCATCGACTTGAACGTGCTGCACATCGGGAAGCGCTCATCCTGCCGATGCCCGCCGATGCGACGGCCGTTGCCGATGTTCAGCACGGTGACGCCCAGGCGGCCACCGCTGGCTTTCTCCAGCGCGGCGAAATCGGCGGCGCCGGCAATGGCGGCGTTCGCGGCGGGTATGCCAGACGAGGCGGAAACCGGTTGCGCCAGCGCCGGGGCAAGCAGCGAGGACGCAACGGCAGCACCACTGAACTGCAGGAATCGGCGACGGGCGAGCATAGGGGTTCTCCTGGTGACCGCTCGATTATTGGCGCCTCCCCTGCGACCGACCAGCGCGAAAAATCAGGGCAAGCCATAAGTTGAACTCATGCCTGACGCGATCAAATGTTTGAGATTTACGAAATTCCTCATTGAACGGGTAGGATCAGCCATCACCCTGGCTCACGGCTCTCCGATGCTGCACCCCACCCTGCCACTGAACGCGCTGCGTGCGTTCGAGGCGGCCGCCCGCCACCAGAACTTCACCCGAGCCGCGCTGGAGCTGTGCGTCAGCCAGGCCGCACTGAGCCACCAGATCCGGGGCCTGGAAGACCGGCTCGGCATCCGCCTGTTCCATCGCCTGCCGCGCGGCGTGGCGCTGACCGACGAGGGCGCGGCGCTGTATCCGGTGCTCAACGAATCGTTTGAACGCATCTCCGCCAGCATTGCGCGCTACACCGGCGGGCCGGCCCGGGAAGTACTGACGCTGGGCGTGGTCGGTACCTTCGCCACCGGCTGGCTGCTGCCACGGCTGGCGGCGTTCGAAGCCGCGCACCCGGACATCGAGCTGCGCCTGCAGACCCACAACAACCGCATCGACCTGGCCGGCGAAGGGCTGGACCTGGCGATCCGCTTCGGCGATGGCGACTGGCAGGGCCAGGCCTGCACGGCAATCCTCGATGCGCCCTTCGCACCGCTGTGCGCCCCCGCATTGGCGCGGCGGCTGAAGCAACCGCGCGACCTCGCCACACTGCCGTTGTTGCGTTCCTACCGCAGCGACGAATGGCCGCGCTGGTTGCAGGCGGCCGGGGTGAGCGGCGTGGAAGCCCGCGGGCCGGTGTTCGATTCCTCACTGACGGTGGCGATGGCCGCCGCCGGGGGCGCCGGCGTGGCCTTGCTGCCCTTGTGCATGTTCGAGCAGGAACTGGCCGAAGGCCGCCTGCTGCAGCCCTTCGGCACCACCTTGGAGCTGGGCCGCTACTGGCTGACGCGGCTGCGCTCGCGCGCCGAGCGTGAACCGGCCAAGCGGTTCCGCGAATGGCTGCAGGCGCAGGGCACGTAACAAAAAAGGGGACGGAGGGGATTAAGTCGTTTGTGGCACAAACGACTTAATCCCCTCCGTCCCCTTTTTTGCGTGATCAGGACTCCAGCAGCTCCATCCACGCCGCTTCGGCTTTCTCCAGCTGCGCGGCGGTGGTTTCGCGGTCACGTCCGATCACCGCCATGCGGGTGGCATCGGCATAGTTGGCCGGGTCGGCCAGCTGGCGGTCGAGCTCGGCCAGCGCGCCCTCCAGTTCGGCCACCTTGGCCTCGGCGGCGGCCAGCTTGTGCGGGTTCACCGGCTTCTTCTGCACCACCTGCGCCACCGGCGCGGTCTTGACCACCACCGGCTCTTCCACCTGCTCCATGCGCGCCTTGGTGCCCTGCGCCTGCGGGCGGGTGCGCAGCCACGCGGCATACGCGTCCAGGTCGCCATCGAACGGTTCGACCACACCATCGGCCACGCGCCAGTAGGTATCGCAGACCAGGCCGATGAGGTGGCGGTCATGCGAGACCATCACGATCGCGCCTTCGAAGGTGGCCAGCGCTTCGGCCAGTGCTTCGCGCATTTCCAGGTCAAGGTGGTTGGTCGGTTCGTCCAGCAGCAGCACGTTCGGCTGCTGCCAGGCGATCAGCGCCAGCGCCAGGCGGGCGCGCTCGCCACCGGAGAACCCATCGACCGGCTCGAATGCACGGTCGCCCGGGAAGTTCCACTTGCCGAGGAAATCGCGGAACGACTGGTTCGGTGCGTCCGGGGCGATCTCGCGGAAGTGCTCCATCGGCGACTGGCCTTCGTGCAGCGACTCCACCGTGTGCTGGGCGAAGTAGCCAATCTTCAGGTCCGGATGCGCCATGCGCTCGCCAACGATCGGCGCCAGCTCGCCCACCAGGGTCTTCACCAAGGTGGTCTTGCCCGCACCGTTCGGGCCGAGCAGGCCGATGCGCTGTCCCGCTTCCAGGCCGAAGCCGACGTTGTGCAGGATCACCGCGTCCTTGCCGTAGCCGGCCTCGACGTGGTTCAGGCGGATCAGCGAGAACGGCAGCTTCGCCGGCGGCGCGAACTCGATGCGGAACTCACGCTCGGCGCGCACCGCTTCGGTGCCGGCCAGCTTGGCCAGGCGCTTCATGCGGCTCTGCGCCTGCGCGGCCTTGCTGGCCTGCGCCTTGAAGCGGTCGATGAAGCTCTGCAGGTGGGCGCGCTCGGCCTGTTCCTTTTCATGCGCGATCTGCTGCTGGCGCAGCTGTTCGGCGCGCTGGCGCTCGAAATCGGTGTAGCCGCCCGGGTAGAGCTTGGCGCCGCCGCCATGCAGGTGCAGGGTGTGGGTGGCCACGTTGTCGAGGAACTCGCGGTCATGCGAGATCAGCAGCAGGGTGCCGGGGTACTTCAGCAGCCACTGTTCCAGCCAGTACACCGCGTCCAGATCCAGGTGGTTGGTCGGTTCGTCGAGCAGCAGCAGGTCGCTGGGCATCATCAGCGCGCGGGCCAGATTCAGGCGCACGCGCCAGCCGCCGGAGAACGAGGACACCGCACGGTGGTGCGTCTCGGCAGGGAAGCCGAGGCCGTGCAGCAGCTTGCCGGCACGCGCTTCGGCGTCGTAGGCCCCCATCTCGGCCATCTTGGTGTGCGCGTTGGCCACCGCCTCCCAGTCTTCGCGCGCGGTCGCCTCGGCCTCTTCGGCCAGCACCGCGGCCACCTCGGTATCGCCGCCCAGCACGAAGCTCAGCGCCGGATCCGGCAGCGACGGGGTTTCCTGGGCCACGCTGGCGATGCGCACCTTGCCGGGCAGGTCGACGTCACCCTTGTCGGCCTCCAGCTCGCCCTTCACCGCCGCGAACAGGCTGGACTTGCCAGCACCGTTGCGGCCGACCACACCTACCCGGTAACCGGCGTGCAGGGTCAGGTCGACATTGGACAACAGCAGCCGCTCGCCGCGGCGCAAGGCGAAATTACGAAGGGAGATCATCGGGGGAGGGGTCCATATAACCGGATGGAATGTGCTGGTGAGCACTGTTCCTGCGACGCAATTCTAGCGTTAACGAATACTTGACGCGTCCCGGGATGCGCAGTGGCCGACGTTCCTCTCTCCCACGTCCCCGCCGCGCGCGTCCCGGGGTCCCTTCCTGCCAGCGCTGATCCGGGCTAAATGGTTGCTGCTGCAACGTTTTTTCTGACGCCTGGCATTTGACAGGCACTGAATATCCCGTTAATTGCTGTATTGCGCACCGCAACAACCGCCGTCCGCCTCACGCTCGTGATGTCGATTCCGGTGCCGCCCCCGCCAACCGGAGCCCATCCCGATGACCCGCAAGACCCGCCTGATCGCCGCCGCCGTCGCTGTCGCACTCGGTGGCTCTCCGTTCGTCGCCGCTGCACAGCAGGCCGGCACCGCCGCCAACACCCTGGACACGGTGATCGTCACCGGCACCCGCGTGGCCGACCGCACGGTCGCCGAATCGCAGTCGCCGATCGACATCATCACCCCCGAAGTGCTGCAGTCCACCGGTACCAGTGAACTGGCCACCGCACTGTCGCGCGCCCTGCCCTCGCTGAACTTCCCGCGCCCGGCGCTGACCGACGGCACCAGCGGCGTGCGCCCGGCGCAGCTGCGCGGCCTGTCGCCGGACCAGGTGCTGGTGCTGGTCAACGGCAAGCGCCGCCACACCTCGGCGCTGATCAACGTCAACGGCAGCATCGGCCGTGGCTCGTCGGCGGTGGACATCAACGCGATCCCGATCGCCGCGATCGAGCGCGTGGAAGTGCTGCGCGACGGTGCCTCGGCGCAGTACGGCTCGGACGCCATCGCCGGCGTCATCAACATCGTGCTCAAGGGCAGCGGCAGTGGCGGCAGCCTGGCAGTGGACTACGGCCAGTACTCGGCCGGCGACGGCAACAAGTACCAGCTGTCCGGCGACACCGGCGTCGAGTTCGGCAACGGCCGCGGCCGCGTGCACGTGGCCGGCCAGATCAGCCAGCAGGACGAGAGCAACCGCGCCGGCCCGTACCGCGGCACCACGCCGAACACCGGCAACTTCCCCAGCATCGGCCAGAAGACCTTCATCGTCGGCGACCCGCGCGTGGATGCCACCGCGGCCTCGGCCAACGCCAGCTTCGACTTCAGCGACCACGTGACCGGCTACGCCAGCGCGCTGCTCAGCAACCGCGACATCACCTCGTTCGCGTTCTACCGTTCGCGCAACCACAGCGGGCAGAGCGCGCTGCTGGCGCAGACCTACCCGGACGGCTACGTGCCGGAGATCAACCAGTATTCCAAGGACCGCTCGCTGGTGGCCGGGGTCAAGGGCAACACCGACAACGGCTGGACCTGGGACCTGAGCCTGAACCACGGCGAGAACACCCTGGACTTCCACACCCGCAACAGCATCAACTACAGCCTCGGTGCGACCAGCCCGCGCTCGTTCTACGACGGCACGCTGAAGTACCAGCAGGACATCTTCAATGCCGATCTGACCAAGTCGCTGGACTGGGGCCTGGCCTACCCGGTCACGCTGTCCTTCGGCGGTGAGTACCGCAAGGAGAAGTGGGACCAGAACCCGGGCGAACTGAACTCGTACACCGGCAGCGGCGCGCAGGGCTTCGCGGGCTTCACCCCGACCAATGAAGTGCATGCCGACCGCCACAACTACGCGGTCTACGCCGGCCTGGAAGCGGACCTGACCGACAAGTTCTCGGCCGGCATCACCGGCCGCTACGAAGACTATTCGGACTTCGGCGACCGCTTCTCGGGCAAGCTGTCGGCGCGCTACGCGTTCACCGACAAGGTGGCGCTGCGGGCCACCGCCTCCAGTGGTTTCCGCGCGCCCTCGCTGGCGCAGCAGGGCTACCAGGCGGTGACCAGCCAGTTCCTCAATGGCGTATTCGTCGAGCGCGGCACCTTCCCGACCACCAGCCAGGCCGCGCAGGCGCTGGGCGCCTCGCCGCTGAAGGCCGAGACCTCCACCTCCTACAGCCTGGGCCTGGTGCTGCAGCCGGTCGACCGCCTGTACATCACCGTCGATGCCTACCAGATCGACATCGATGACCGCATCGCGCTGTCGTCGAGCATCACCACCAATGCCGCGACCAGCGCGCTGCTGGGCACCCTGGGCCTGCCGCAGGTGACCGCGTTCTCCTACTTCACCAACGGCCTGGATACGCGCACCCGCGGTGTCGACTTCGTCTCCAGCTACACGGTACCGTTCAGCGCCAGCAGCCTGGAGCTGACCGCGGCATACAGCTACAACGACACCGAAGTGCGCCGCGTTGGCGGCACCCCGCCGGTGTTCGGCACGCTGGGCCTGACCCAGTCGCTGATCGGCCGTGATGAGATCGGTCGCATCGAGGACAGCTACCCGCGCGACAAGGCGATCCTGAGCGGCACCTGGCGTTCGGACCACTGGGAGCTGGGCCTGGCCGCCACCCGCTACGGCAAATTCACCGTGCGCAACTCGGCCACCGCGCTGCGTGACCAGACCTACGGCGACGCCTGGGTGGTGGATGCCTCGGCCAGCTACAAGCCCAGCAGCAACTGGACCCTGACCGTGGGTGCCGACAACCTGCTGGACAAGTACCCGGACCGCACCGAAGACCTGCAGAACTCCACCTTCGGCATGCTGCCGTACAGCAACTACTCGCCGTTCGGCTTCAACGGCGCGTATGTGTACGGGCGGATCAAGTACACCTGGTAAGGGGTAATGGGTGCGCCGGGCCCTGCCCGGCGCTGCTCCACACACCCGCCCGCGGCCTCGGGGCAGGCGCGGCCCTGACCGTATACCGTTGCCAGCTCCTGCACCCGGTTTCCAGGCTGTGCTCTGTTGCACGCGCCTCATAGGTCGTCCCGTGCATAATCAGCGGACCAACGAAGGAGCCGCTCCGTGACGAGAGCCTGCATCACTCGCCGCCATGTGTACGCTGCGCTCGCGTGGGTTGCGCTGGCGGCCCCCCTGTCAGGGTGTTCAGGAGATCACGTGAAACCCAGCTATTCCAAATCGAGCCTTGAGCCGGTCGTCGTCACCCAGCTCTCCGCGTCGAAGCTCCAGGTCCAGTTCAATGAACCGATGGAAAGCATGTATTACGCGGCAGGGATGAGCTATGTCGTGGAAGGGGACACCATGAAAGTCGTTGTTGATCGCTGCCCCATATCCGGCCAATGCACAACCATGCTGCGGCGCGACGTGAAGCCCGGACCTGCTGGCCCGGCCCGTCAGGAAATTCCCTTGATGGCGCCGCGCGTGGTGATGCTGTACGCCGATGGCGAAACACAGATTTTTCCGTAAGGGCATCCGATGAGCGACAAGGTCGTCCTCGGCATCCATAGTCACGTAGACCCCAATACACAGGGGTCGTTCAATCAGTTCGTGGACGGCCACGCCTGGATCTCGGTGACGCGAAACGGCCATACGACGTTCCATGGCCTGTGGCCAGACAACCATCCACTCGTTGAGGACAATGGCCCAGGTTCGGACATCCGCGAAGGCATGGAAGCGCGGGCCACACCTTCGGCCTCACGCTATTACGAATTGACTCCCGAGCAGGTCAAGCGACTTGACCAGGCCTTGGGCGAAAATGTCACCTGGTCATATGGCAATACCTGCGCATCGTGGGCGACCAGTACCGTGAACAAGGTTACCGGGCAGTCCCTGGATGCAGGCGAACTGCTGTTCACCGATACACCGCGGGAGCTGATCGAGTCCATTCGCAAGGCAGAGCGCGTGCGGCCCACCAGTCCTTCGCAGCCGCAACCGGCAGCCGAACGGCCGGAAACCAGCATCCCATCGCTGAGCGATGCCTCGGCATCGCTTCACCAGCAGGCACACGCCGGCGTCCACGCGCTGGACGCATCGCTGGGTCGCGCATCTGATGAATCCAGCCAACGCATGGCGGCCAGCCTCACCCAACTTGCCCGGGCACAAGGTCTGGAACGGATCGACCATGTGGTATTGGGCTTGCCGGCTGGTCAGCCCCCAAGGCCGGAGAACATCTTCGTCATTCAAGGAGCCTTGGATGACCCGGGCCATCTGCGTGCCCACATCAACATTGAAACGGCCCTTCAGCCACCCGTTGCGGAGTCGCTGCGGCAGATTCATCAGTTGGACAAGCAGCTGGCCGCCTCGCCGCAGCAGGCCGAGCCTGCCCTGGAAGAGACCCAGCGCCGGCAGATGGTGTGATCATCGACGGCTACGCCTGGAGCCCCCCATAGGTAGGCACCATTCGGCCCGTCAGGGCCTGCCATCTCTCAACAAGGCTTGATATCTCGCCCGTACAAGCCGCCCACGCAACGATCCGATACGCTGGCCAGGTTTGCCGTATGTGACCGCATCGGTGAAAATCGGGGCATCCCCCGATTTCCTGCGAGTGCCGATGCACCATGACACCGACCTGATCAACATCGTTGCCGTTGGCCTGGGGCTCGCCTTCATCTTCGGCGCGCTGGCCAACAAGCTCCGCTTGTCTCCCCTGGTCGGTTACCTGGTTGCTGGCATCTGCGTAGGCCCGTTCACTCCCGGCTTCGTCGCCGACCAGGCGCTGGCCAACCAGCTGGCCGAACTGGGCGTCATGCTGCTGATGTTCGGCGTCGGCCTGCACTTCTCGCTGAAGGACCTGATGGCGGTCAAGGCGATCGCCATTCCCGGCGCCATCGGCCAGATCGCGGTGGCCACCCTGCTCGGCTGGGGCGTGGCCTCGCTGATGGGCTGGCCGGCCATCCATGGCGTCATCTTCGGTTTCTCGCTGGCCACCGCCAGTACCGTGGTGCTGCTGCGGGCGATGGAGGAACGCCGCCTGCTGGAAACGATGCGCGGCAAGATCGCGGTCGGCTGGCTGATCGTGGAAGACCTGGCCTGTGTGCTGGCGCTGGTGATGATGCCGGTGATGGCCGGTGTGTTCGGTCCTGACGCGGCCAAGGAATCGCACTCGCTCGGCAGCGTGCTGGCCGACATCGGCTGGACCTTCGTGCAGCTGGGCCTGTTCGTGGCGGTGATGCTGGTGGTCGGTCGGCGGGTCATCCCGTGGATCCTCGAGCGCATCGCCGGTACCGGTTCGCGTGAGCTGTTCACCCTGTCGGTGCTGGCGATCGCGCTGGGCGTGGCGTTCGGCTCGGCGATGCTGTTCGGCGTCTCGTTCGCGCTGGGCGCGTTCTTCGCCGGCATGCTGCTCAACGAATCGGAGCTGAGCCACAAGGCCGCGCATGATTCGTTGCCGCTGCGCGATGCGTTCGCGGTGCTGTTCTTTGTGTCGGTCGGCATGCTGTTCGACCCCAACATCCTCGTCCAGCATCCGTGGCAGGTGCTGGCCACCGTCGCCATCATCATGTTCGGCAAGTCGGCGGCGGCATTCTTCATCGTGCGTGCGTTCGGCCACCCGACCAGCACCGCGCTGACCATCTCGGCCAGCCTGGCGCAGATCGGCGAGTTCGCCTTCATCATCGCCGGCCTCGGCGTGGCGCTGCAGATCCTGCCGAAGGAAGGCCAGTCGCTGGTGCTGGCCGGCGCGCTGGTGTCGATCATGCTCAACCCGCTGGTGTTCGGCCTGCTGGACCGTTGGCAGGCCAAGCAGGAGCAGTCTCCGCAGGTACCCGAGCCGCCCGAAGCGATCGGCCCGTCGCGCGACCTGCATGACCACGCCATCGTGATCGGTTACGGCCGCGTCGGCAGCGAACTGGCGCAGGTGCTGCGCGACCGTGGCGTGCCGGTGCTGGTGATCGATGACAACAAGGAACACGTCGAGCAGGCACATGCCAAGGGCCTGGCGGCGATCCGCGGCAGTGCCGCCGCCGACCGGGTGCTGGCCGAGGCCCATCCGGAGCGCGCCAAGATCGCGGTGCTGGCGATTCCGCAGCCGCTGGAAGCCGGTGAGGCGCTGGCCAAGCTGCGGGCGATCAATCCGGACCTGACCCTGCTGGCGCGCGCGCACAGCGATGCCGAGGTGAAGCATCTGCTGGAGCACGGCGCCGATGGCACGGTGATGGCCGAGCGCGAGCTGGCGTATTCGCTGGCGGAGATGATCATGTCCACGCCGCCGTACCGGAACCTGGGGCAGCACAGCATTCCGGTGGTGTGAGGGGTGTGCGTGCGGCAGGGCTTGCAGCCCTGCACCTGCCGAAACAACGGCAACGGCAAAAGCGGGCATAGCGTGGGATGGCGGGGTGGGTCCGATTGCGGGAGACGCCGTAAACCCTTCCATGGGGGCTTGGCCGCGGCATCCATGCCGCGGACACTCCCGCAACCGGACCCACCCCGCCTTCGACAGTTCCCCGCTGCTGTTGGTGGATGTCGACCTTGGTCGACACGGCGGCGCGCGGGGTCAGATCCGTTTTCCACAGGAAAACGGATCTGACCCCGGAAACAAAAAATCCCCGGTCGACCCGCATCGACCGGGGATCTGGATCGCCACGTTGCCATGCCTTGGAGAGGCAGTTCCACCGTAACCCATCGCGGTGCCGGCGGTGATCGCCTGTGGCGATGACGACCAAGCCGATGTGCTCGATGCCGATCGACAGCCGCACGGTGTCCTCGCTGACACCGGCCTTGGCCAGCTCCGCTGCATCCAGCTGGCGATGCGTGGTCGAAGCCGGATGGGTGGCCAGTGACTTCGCATCCCCCAGGTTGACCAGGCGGGTGAACAGCTTCAGCGCATCGAGGAAGCGGGCGCCGGCCTCGCGCCCACCGGGCAGACCGAAGGTCAGTACGCCCGAGCCGTGTCCACCCAGATAGCGCTGCGCGGCGGCATGCTCGGGGTCGTCGGCCAGTCCGGCGTAGCGCACCCAGGCGACCCTGGCATGCGCCTTCAGGAACTGCGCAACGGCCAGCGCATTGGCATTGATGCGTTCCATGCGCAGGGCCAGGGTCTCGATGCCCTGCAGGATCAGGAACGCGTTGAACGGCGACAACGCAGCGCCCGTATTGCGCAGCGGCACCACCCGCGCGCGGCCGATGTAGGCCGCTGGCCCCAGGGCTTCGGTATAGACCACGCCGTGGTAACTGGGGTCGGGCTGGTTGAGCCGTGCGAAGCGTTGGGGCTGTGCGGTCCAGTCGAAGCGGCCGGAATCGATGATCGCGCCGCCCAGGCTGTTGCCGTGTCCCCCGAGGTATTTGGTCAGCGAATGCACCACGATGTCGGCGCCGTGCTCGAACGGGCGCAGAAGGAACGGTGTGGCCACGGTGTTGTCGACGATCAGCGGCACGCCCGCGGCATGCGCGACCTCGGCGATCGCAGCGATGTCGGTGACATTGCCGCGCGGGTTGCCGATCGATTCGACGAACACCGCCTTGGTGCGGTCGTCGATCAGCGTGGCGAACGCGGCCGGGTCGGCCGGATCGGCAAAGCGCGCCTGGATGCCGTACTGCGGCAGCGTGTGCGCCAGCAGGTTGAGGCTGCCACCGTAGAGCGCACTGGAGGCGACGATGTTGTCGCCGGCCTCGGCGATGGTCTGGATGGCATAGGTGATCGCGGCCTGCCCCGAGGCCAGCGCCAGCGCGCCGATGCCGCCTTCCAGCGCGGCCAGGCGCTGCTCCAGCACGTCGGTGGTGGGGTTCATGATGCGCGTGTAGATGTTGCCCGGAACCTTCAGGTCGAACAGGTCGGCGCCGTGCTGGGTGTCATCGAAGGCATACGCCACGGTCTGGTAGATCGGCACCGCCACCGCGCGGGTGGTCGGGTCGGGACGGTAACCGCCGTGCACGGCCAGGGTTTCCAGTTGCCACTGCGGGTCGCTCATTGCACCAGGCTCCATCCGGGAAACCGCCACCATAGGCCAGCCGGGGCCGCCCGCTGAAAGCCGCTGGCGATGACGTCCGTACCCGCGGTTATCAGGTTGGCCGCGATTCAGGCAGTCGTCATGGGGCGTTGCTAGGCTGCGCCGCCGGGCGCTCCTGCCTGGGAACGGAGGCCCCACGCATGCAGCCATCCCCCTGGACTCCCCCTGCCAGCAGTTCGCCCACGTCGGTCCTGCTGGTGGAGGACGACCGTCGCCTGGCCGAACTGGTCAGCGACTATCTCCACGAACATGGCTTCGCCGTGCAGCACGTGGCACGCGGCGACCTCGCCAGCGCCGCCTGCCGCCAGCATGCACCGGAACTGGTGGTGCTGGACCTGATGCTGCCCGGCCTGGGGGGCATCGATGTGTGCCGGCAGATCCGCAGCTTCTCCGATGTGCCGATCCTGATGTTGACCGCCTGTGAGGACGACATCGAGCAGGTGCTGGGCCTGGAATCGGGTGCCGATGACTATGTGCACAAGCCGATCGAGCCACGCCTGCTGCTGGCCCGCCTGCGCGCCCTGCTGCGCCGCCGCCACGGCAGCAGCAATACCGGCACGCCCAGCCGGCTGATGCATGGTGAGCTGCTGATCGATCGCATGCAGCGCGAGGTGCACCTGCACGGCCAGCCGGTCGAGCTGGGCACCACGGAATTCGAGATCCTGTGGCTGCTGGCCAGCCAGCCGGGGCAGATCCTGTCGCGCGACCAGATCCTGCAGGCGGTGCGCGGCATCGGCTTCGACGGTCTGGACCGCAGCGTCGACGTCTGCATCGGCAAGCTGCGCCGCAAGCTCGGCGACGATGCGCGCGAACCGCGGCGGATCAAGACCGTGTGGGGGCGCGGCTACCAGTTCAATCCTGCGGCCTGGTCGGAATGAAGCGGCTGTTCCTGTGGCTGTGGTTCATCACCGGCGCCTGCTTCCTGGTGTCGGTGTTCTTTCTCAACCACATCCTGGATGGCATCTACACGCCCGTGCAGGATCGCGTGTTCGTGCAGCAGGTGCGCGGGCAGGTGTACGCCCTGCGCAGTGGCCTGGCCGGCCTGGACGCCGTCCAGCAGCGTGAGCGGCTGCAACAGTGGCAGCCACACTACGGCATCGCCCTGACCCTGCTCGACAAACCTCCCGCGCTCGACGCGCAGGAACAGGAGGCCGTGAAGGCCGATGGCTTCATCGTGCGCGATCAGTACCAGCAGGTGCTGCTGCCCATCGACGGCATCGGCGGCCGCTGGCTGCACCTGCGCCTGCCCGGCGCGGTGCAGATGACGACGTACATGACCATCGCCGCCTACCTCAGCATCCTGCTGCTGGTGGGCGCCAGCCTGTATGCCTGGGTGCGCCTGCTCTGGCGCGACCTGGAAGCACTGCGCCGGCACGCCGACCGCATCGGTTCCGGCGACCTGCAGGCACGCGCGCAGGTTTCGCCCCGCTCGCAGATCCGGGTCATCGTCGAACACTCCAACCGCATGGCGGCACGCGTGGCCGAACTGGTGCAGCGCCAGCGCGACCTGACCCATGCCATTTCGCACGAACTGCGCACGCCCATCGCGCGGGTGGCCTTCGGCCTGGACCTGATGCTGGACAGCGATGACCGCGAACGCCGCGAACGGCTGGCGCAGGGCCTGCACGGCGACCTGGCCGAGCTCAACCGGCTGGTCAGCGAACTGCTGGCCTACGAACGGCTGGAGCATCCCAGCGAGGGCGAACCGATGCAGCGCATCGAAGCCAACGACTGGCTGCAGGCCTGCCTGGCCGATGCCCGCCGCGATGCCGAACGTGCCGGCATTGTCCTGCGCGTGCAGCCCAGCGCGTTGCCGCGAGTGGATGCCGAGCCACGCCTGTTGCAGCTGGCGCTGAGCAACCTGGTCGGCAATGCGCTGCGCCACGCGCGTTCGCAGGTGGAGGTCTCGCTGGTCGGTGTCAGCGGCCGCGCCTGCCTGCGCGTGGACGATGACGGCCCGGGCATCGCCGAAGCCGATCGGGAGAAGGTGATGCGCCCGTTCACCCGCCTGGACGACAGCCGCAGCCGCGATACCGGCGGCTTCGGCCTGGGCCTGGCCATTGTCGGCCGCATTGCAGCCCGCCACGGCGGCGAGCTGCGCATCAGTCGCGCCACGCTGGGCGGCGCGCGCCTGGAAATGCACTGGCCGCTGGCTGCCAGCTGAACTCCCAACGGCGCGATTACAGTTGATTACAACTCCCGCACAACTGCGGACGGATCGGTCGCCGGCATATCGCCACGCTGGCAACCCTGCAGCACTCGCCGGATGCGCGCGCTGCTTTC
Organism: Stenotrophomonas maltophilia D457; assembly: GCF_000284595.1. Taxonomy (GTDB): domain Bacteria; phylum Pseudomonadota; class Gammaproteobacteria; order Xanthomonadales; family Xanthomonadaceae; genus Stenotrophomonas; species Stenotrophomonas muris. The sequence continues at coordinate 3,711,271 of NC_017671.1, forward strand.
CTCCCATTGCCGAGAGTTTCCATGTCCCAGCTTCGCCGTTCCCCCGCCCTGCTCTGCCTGGCCGTGTTGCCGCTGTTCGCCGCCCCGATCGCCCACGCCAAGGATGACCACTGGACCTTCGAGCTCGCCGCCGGTGGCGGCGTGGCACCGCGTTACAGCGGCAGCGAGGAGTATCGTGCGACGCCGTCGCTGTCATTTGATGTCACCTCGCCGGGGGGATGGTTTCTGGGCACCAGTGGCATCGGCTGGGGCACCTCCCTCGGCGAGCACACGCGCGTGCGTGCCTATGTCGGCGCCAGCGGCATCCGCAAGGACAAGGACTCGCTGCTGGGCGGTTCGGACTTCCTGCGCGGCATGGGTGATATCGATACCCGTCCCCTGGTCGGCGTCTCGGCTGGTTATACGCTGGGCGAAGCCGTGCTGAGCGGCTCCTGGCAGTTCACCCGCAAGGACGAGGACAAGGCCGAGAACGGCCTGGCCACCCAGCAGATCCATCTGAACCTGAGCATGCCGCTGTTCGACTTGGCCGGTGGCGTGGTCAGCGGCAGTGTTTCCACCGACTACGGCAACCGCGGCTACATGCAGACCTGGTACGGCGTCAGCCCGGAACAGGCCAAACGCACGGGCTTCGCCGAGCACAGGCCGAAGGCCGGCCTGGTCAGTGCCGGTGTCGGCCTGAAGTGGAGCCACCGCGTGGGCCGCAACGGCAACTGGTACATCTCGGCCGAAGGCACGCGCCTGCTCGGCGATGCGGCCAACAGCCCGATCGTGCAGAAGGCAGACCAGTTCGGGCTGATGAGCGGTTACACCCACCGCTTCTGATGCATGAAGGGCGCCGCTGGGCGCCCTTTCCCTCTGCGGTCAGCGGCAGGCCGGTGCGTCGCCGTTGCCGCACAACCCGACCTCGCGCAGCCAGCCGATCCACTGCACGACGTCCTCCTTCTCCGGCTCGGAGCGGAACGACTTCTGCACGGTGTGGAAGCCCTGCCTGCCCTGCACGCCCTTGATCCAGGTGAACTCCGGCTTGCCTGTCCCCGGATTCCGCGGGCAGCTGAGCATCAGCAGGGCGAAGGGCCGTCCCCCTTCTTCACCTTCGCGGATCCAGTGGCTCTGCGCCGCCGGACAGGCGATGCGCCACCCCGCCTCGATGATGCCGAGGAACTCACGCGGACTCACATGGCCACTGTTCGGCGCATCGTTGACGGTGACCATGTCGGTCCAGTCGTGCACGGTCTGGCCCTGTGGCACGTACTCGGTGATGCGGTTGCCTTGCGCGTCGGTGCTCTGGTGGGCCTGCTGGTAGCCCTTCATCGGCGGCAGCTGGACCTGTTCGGCGGCCGCGGCGTGTCCACAAACAGCAGCCAACGCCAGCGTCATGCAGAGTGAAGCCCTGCGGGCAACGTCCATGCGGTTCTCCTCATCCTTGCGAAAGTGAAACAGGACCATCGTGCGCTGCCAAGGCTCGGATGGCGCCCCAGCCATGGCCGGGGCGCCACCGGTTCAAGCCTTGGCGAACACCAGGCGACCACCGTCGTTGCCGACTTCGATGGTATCGCCGTTGACGAAGGCGCCGGACAGGATCTGCTGCGCCAACGGGTTCTCCAGCTGTGCCTGGATTGCGCGCTTCAACGGGCGCGCGCCGTACACCGGATCGAAGCCGACGTTGCCGAGCAGGTCGAAGGCCGCATCGGAGACCGCCAGCTTCAGCCCGCGCTCGGCCAGGCGCTTCTCCAGCCCGCGCATCTGGATGCGCGCGATCTGCTTGATCTGCTGCTTGTCCAGCGGGTGGAACACCACGATGTCGTCCAGGCGGTTGATGAACTCCGGACGGAAGTGCGCCTGCACCACGCCCATCACCGCTGCCTTCATCTGCGTGTAGGCCTCCGGGCTGTCGTCGGCACTCATGTCCTGGATCTGGTGCGAGCCCAGGTTCGAGGTCATCACGATGACGGTGTTGCGGAAGTCCACGGTACGGCCTTGGCCATCGGTCAGGCGGCCATCGTCCAGCACCTGCAGCAGGATGTTGAACACATCCGGATGCGCCTTCTCCACTTCGTCCAGCAGGATCAGCGAATACGGGCGACGGCGCACCGCCTCGGTCAGGTAGCCGCCTTCCTCGTAGCCCACGTAACCCGGGGGGGCGCCGATCAGGCGGGCGACGCTGTGCTTCTCCATGAATTCGCTCATGTCGATGCGGATCATCGCGTCGGCGCTGTCGAACAGGAATTCGGCCAGCGACTTGCACAGCTCGGTCTTGCCGACGCCGGTCGGGCCGAGGAACAGGAACGAGCCGGCCGGACGGTTCGGATCGGACAGGCCTGCACGCGAACGGCGCACGGCATCGGAGACGACCTTGATCGCTTCCTCCTGGCCGACCACACGGTTGTGCAGCACTTCTTCCATGCGCAGCAGCTTGTCGCGCTCGCCTTCGAGCATCTTGTTGACCGGAATGCCGGTCCAGCGCGACACGACCTCGGCGATCTCCTCGTCGGTGACCCGGTCCTGCACCAGCTTGAAGTCCTTGTGCTCGGCTTCCTGGGCCGCGGCCAGCTGCTTTTCCAGCTGCGGCAACAGGCCGTACTGGATCTCGCTCATCTTGGCGAAATCCTGGCGGCGCTGCGCGGCTTCCAGTTCCAGCTTGGCCTGCTCGACCTGCTCCTTGATCTTGGTGGCGCCCTGCAGCGCAGCCTTCTCCGACTTCCAGATTTCATTGAGGTCGGAGAACTCGCGCTCCAGCCCGTCGATGTCGTTCTCCAGGTCGGCCAGCCGCTGCCGCGAGGCTTCGTCCTTTTCCTTCTTCAGCATCTCGCGCTGGATCTTCAGCTGGATCACCCGGCGTTCCAGGCGATCCAGCTCCTCCGGCTTGGAGTCGATCTCCATGCGCAGGCGCGAGGCAGCCTCGTCCATCAGGTCGATGGCCTTGTCCGGCAGCTGGCGATCGGTGATGTAGCGGTTGGACAGCGTGGCGGCGGCCACGATGGCCGGGTCGGTGATCTCCACCCCGTGGTGCACGGCGTACTTTTCCTTCAGCCCGCGCAGGATCGCGATGGTGTCCTCCACCGACGGCTCACCGACGAAGACTTTCTGGAAGCGGCGCTCCAGCGCAGCGTCCTTCTCGATGTACTTGCGGTATTCGTCCAGCGTGGTCGCACCGATGCAGTGCAGCTCGCCGCGTGCCAGCGCAGGCTTCAGCATGTTGCCGGCATCCATCGCGCCGTCGGCCTTGCCCGCGCCGACCATGGTGTGCAGTTCATCGATGAACAGGATGATCTGGCCTTCGTTCTTGGCCAGGTCGTTGAGTACACCCTTCAGTCGCTCCTCGAATTCGCCGCGGAACTTGGCCCCGGCGATCAGCGCGCCCATGTCCAGCGACAGCACGCGCTTGCCGCGCAGGCCCTCGGGTACTTCGTCGTTGATGATGCGCTGGGCCAGCCCTTCCACGATCGCGGTCTTGCCCACGCCGGGTTCGCCGATCAGCACCGGGTTGTTCTTGGTCCGGCGCTGCAGCACCTGGATGGTGCGGCGGATTTCCTCGTCACGGCCGATCACCGGGTCGAGCTTGCCGCTCTCGGCCCGCGCGGTCAGGTCGATGGTGTACTTCTCCAGCGCCTGCCGCTGCTCCTCGGCATTCTCCGACTGCACGTTCTCGCCGCCACGCAGCTTGTCGATCGCCGCCTGCAGGCGCGTCTTGTCGGCACCAGCGGCGCGCAGCGCCATGCCCAGCGTGCCGCCATCGTCCAGCGCCGCCAGCACGAACCACTCGCTCGCAATGAAGGCGTCCCCGTGCTGCTGCGCCAGCTTGTCGGTCTGGTTCAGCAGGCGCCCCAGATCGTTGCCCATCGAGACGTTGCCGGCCTGGCCGGATACCTTGGGCAGTGCGTCCAGCGCCTCGGTCAGGCGCTCGCGCAGCACCGGCACGTTCACCCCGGCCTGGGCCAGCAGCGGGCGCGTGCTGCCACCCTGCTGGTCCAGCAGCGCGCTGAACAGGTGAACCGGTTCGATGATGCTGTTGTCGCGGCCCACGGCCAACGACTGTGCGTCTGCCAGCGCCTGCTGGAAACGCGAGGTGAGCTTGTCCATCCGCATTGCGAATCCTCATCGGTCTTCAGGGCCGGCCTGGGCCGGCAATGCTGGAAAGATGCGGTTGCCCCACCCGGTTTCAAGGGTGGCTGCGACTGCACCCCGGGGCCAGTCAGCCTGCGGCCAGCATGCCGGAGCGCGTGTGGTCGGCGCGTTGATCCCGATCAGTTCCGCACGGTGGACGGGCTCAGCGGGTGATCGCGCTGCGGATCGCCCGCAGCTGCTGCTTGATCGCCCGCGCCTGTGCAGGATCCATGCGTAGCAGGGCCTTCTGCCCGATCGAGCGTGACTGCAGGGTGGGATCGACGAAGCGATAGCGGCCGCGCTCATCGCGCTGCACCAGCGGCGACTGGGCCAGTTCCGGGGTGTCCAGCAGGTGGTCGATCACCATGACCAGGCGGTCGTTGAAATAGCCCTCGGGCCGGCCAAGGTCGGCATAGGCCTGCTGGATCAGCGGATAGAAGCGCTTGTAAGCGGTAGCCGTTGCCGCCGGGTCCAGCGCAGTGAACGCCTGTACGTAAGGCGCATAGCGTGCCGCATTGCTGGCGGCGATGCGTTCGCCGCCTTCGCCCGTATCGACCTGCAGGTTGCCCGGCAGCGGCCGCGCGGCCAGCGCGGTCGGCGGCACGCTGGGCTTGTCCAGGTTGTCGACCTGGGTGACCAGGCGCTGGATCAGGTGATCACGCAGCAGCAGGGTCAGCGGCCCCTCGCCTTGGAACAGCTGGCTCAGTGCGCCCCAGGCCGCGGCGTCGCTGTCAGCCAGTTTCGGCAGCGCCGGGTCGGCGGCGGCCTCGGTATCCAGCGGATGCCTGATCGATGGTGGTGCTGGCGCGGGCTCTGCGGCCGCCTGCGGTTGTGCCGGTGCACTGGTACTGGCAGGGGTTGATTGCACCGGCACCGGGACACCGTCGGCCAGGCTCTTCAGCTGATCGCGGAACAACCAGCCGCCCGCGCCACCGATCACCACCACACCCAACACCCAGGGCCAGACCGCCTTTCCACTCTGCATGATGCAGCACCTCGTTTCACACGCAATGGAGAAGGTGTGACCCCATCGAGTGCAGCCGGTTCCCCGCCTGTTCCGCTGCCGTTCGGGTTGAGACCTGCAGCAAGGCCGCGCTCACGTCTGCTTTGCGCCACCCGCGCGAGGCTAGGAGTCCTGTCCCGTGGAGACTCTGCCATGCAGTACGCGCTGTACTACTGGACCGGCATCCAGGGCCGTGGCGAGTTCGTGCGCCTGGCGCTGGAAGATGCCGGCGCCGACTACATCGACATGGCGCGGGTGCACGGCGATGCGGTGATGCAGCCGTTTCTGGAGGGTCGCAACGAAGGGGCACAGCCCTTTGCGCCGCCGTTCCTGAAGGCCGGCCGCCAGGTCATCGCGCAGGTCGCGGCGATCCTGGATTTCCTCGGCCCGACGCTGGACCTGGTGCCGCAGGCCGCATCGCGGCGGATGCAGGCGCTGCAACTGCAGTTAACCATCGCCGACCTGGTAGCCGAGGTGCACGACACCCACCATCCGATCGCCGCATCGAAGTACTACGAACAGCAGAAGACCGAGGCCAAGGCACGAGCCGCGTCACTGCGCAGCGAGCGCCTGCCCAAGTTCCTCGGCTATTTCGAGCAGGTGATGGCCGCCAACGGTGGCCGCCATGCACTGCGCGAGCACTCCTATGTGGATCTGTCACTGTTCCAGCTGCTGAGCGGGCTGGACTACATGTTTCCGCGCCGCATGCAGGCGCTCGGCCCCACCCTGCCCCGGCTGCGCGCGCTGCAGGAACGAGTGGCGAAACGACCCAACATCGCCGCCTATCTGGCGTCTGAGCGGCGGTTGCCGTTCAACACCAACGGCATCTTCCGCCATTACCCGGAACTGGACGCCGAACGGTAGTGCCGGCCGCTGGCCGGCAGAGCGCGCTGTGATCATTCGCCGCCTGCAACACGCCCCTGTAGAACCGAGCCATGCTCGGCTCAGAGCAGCCGAGCGCGGGCTCGGCTCTACAGAGCACCAGAAGTGGAAGGAGCGGTAACGCCGGGCCATGCCCGGCGTCACCGGTCAATGATCGGTGCGATCATCCAGCGGTTTCACCGGCTGCTTCTGCAGCGACAGCAGGCCCAGCAGCAGCGCCAATGCCACGTAGGCGCCGGCAAACTGCAAACTGATGATGCGCGCCAATCCTTCCAGGTCCCACGGCAGGTAGATGCCACCGCGCGGGTCCACCGAGTGGATCAGGCCGAACAGGGTCAGCCCGGCGGCCACCAGCAGGACGCCACAGGCACGGCGCAGGCGGCCATCGACCATCGCCGCCACGGCCGAGATCCACAGCATCGAGGTGATGATGAAGCCATTGCCCAGGGTGAAGATCACCGCCAGCTCCGGCAGGCCGTGGCCGTCGAGCTTGGTCAGCAGCTGCGGCAGCTGGTCCGGTGCGATCCAGCCCGGCGCCTTGATCGCCAGCAGGTAGGCCACCGACGGCAGGAAACCGAACACCATCGCGCCGGTATGGTGGCGCGGCGTGGCCTGGAAGGCCTGGGTGGTGATGTCGATGGCCACGTACACGATGATCGGTGCCAGCACCGCCAGCGGCAGCCATTGCACCAACCCGGAGATGATGCCGAGCATGCCGCCGATGCCGACGAACAGGCCGGTCAGCAGCGTGTAGCCGCTGCGCGCGCCCATGTGCTTGTAGGCAGGCTGGCCGATGTAGGGCGTGGTCTGCGCGACACCGCCACAGACACCCGCCACCAGCGTGGCCACCGCTTCCACCAGCAGGATGTCGCGAGTGCGGTAGTCATCGCCAGCCGCGCGTGCGCTCTCAGACACATTGATGCCGCCGACCACCATCAGCAGGCCGAACGGCAGCAGCAGCGGCAGGTAGGTCATCGCCGTGGGCAGGCCCTCAAGGAAGCCCAGCGTCGGCAGCGGCAGCACCACCTGCGGCGGCACCCATTCCGGCACATGGAAGCCGGGCGCGCCCAGCCCGGCCAGTCCAAGGCCGTAATACAGCACGGTGCCGAACACGAAGGCCAGCAGCACGCCCGGGCCACGCACCGGCAGCTTGCCCTTGGCGATCAGCACATACAGCAGCAGGCCCAGCGTGGTGAAGCCGACCAGCGGCGAGCGCAGCGTTTCCAGCAGCGGCAGCAGGCCCATCAGCACCAGCGCGATGCCGGCGATGGAACCCAGCAGCGCAGCTCGCGGCAGTGCGCGGGTGACCGCTTCACCGAAGAACGACAGCACGAACTTGAGCACGCCCATGATGACCAGCGCGGCCATGCCCAGCTGCCAGGTGGCGATGCCCGCAGCGTGCGGGTCCATGCCCTGCTGCTTGAACGCGAGGAAGGCCGGGCCGAGCACCAGCAGGGCCATGCCGATGCTGGTGGGGGCATCCAGGCCGAGCGGCATGGCGGTGACATCGTCGCGGCCGGTACGTGCCGCCAGCCGGCGCGCCATCAGGGTGTACAGCAGGTTGCCGACCAGCACGCCAAAGGCGGTGCCGGGGAACATTCGGCCGAACACCACGTCGGCGGGGAACTGGAAGATCCCGACCAGGGCCATGGCGATGAAGCCGAGGATGGAGAGGTTGTCGACGACCAGGCCGAAGAAGCCGTTGAAGTCGCCGGCGACGAACCAGCGACGCGGTACGGCGGAAGCGGGAGCGGACATGGAAGGGGCGGTGGGGGTGGGGAGCGCCGATGGTAGGCCCAGCGAGGCCGGCGCGCCAATTCCGTCGTGGAATGATGGGTTCCAGCCAACGGCGGGGCCCCTCGTGGCTGGTCGCGGGTAGAGTCGACTGTTAGTCGACTGGCATTGCGAGTTCGGCCGGTCGGGGGGGCTGCGCAGGACACGCCGTAAATCCCCAGACCGGCCCAGCCGCTGGCGGCTGTGCGTTCGGGCCTTGCGAAGCAGTGCTTCGCAAGCAAAGCGCCCTCACCCACGGGGGCTCGATGGCGCCATCCATGGCGCCAACGGTCCTGCGCAGCCCACCCGACCGACCCCTGACAGTTTCCTGCGCGCGGCAGCCACGGAAGAAGATCAAAAGATCCAAAGCCAAGGCAGGCTCTCGCTGCAGTGCCGAGCCCATGCTCGCCCGCTGTACGCGAAGGCTCTGAGCCGAGCATGGCTCGGCTCTACAGAAGATTATTTCGATCATTCGTTCGTTCATCCACGCATGGCGTGGATCTACCGTGTCGACCAAGGTCGACACCTACCACACGGATGGCCGCCGTTGCTTCCGAGTGGCCGGCCAGCGGCCGGCACTACCGCGGGTGCAGGGCGCAGCCCTGCATCGACCAACCCTCTACTTCTTCAGGAAGTTGTCCACCAGCAGATGCTTCACGTCGTCGAAGCGGCCGTTCAACACTGCCTTGGCCGCGTACAACGCCGTACCGGCCACCTGCTTGGCCTCGATCTGCGGCGGCATCACCAGCTCCGCGCGGCTGGTATGCACGTCCAGCAGCGCCGGGCCGCGCTGGGACAGCAAATCCAGCACCGCCTCTTCCAGATCCTCGCTGCGGGTCACCGTGCGGCCGTGGAAGCCGATGACCTCGGCCAGGCGGCCGAAGTCCGGGTTCTTCAGGTCGGTGTAGTTGTCCAGCAGGCCCTCCACCTTCTGCTCCAGCTCGACGAAGTTCAGCGAACCATTGTTGAACACCACCACCTTGATCGGCAGGTTCTCCTGCACTGCCGTGAGCAGGTCACCCAGCAGCATCGCCAGGCCACCATCACCGGACAGCGAGATCACCTGCCGGCCGGGGAAGGCCTTCTGCAGGCCCAGCGCCTGCGGCATCGCGTTGGCCATCGTGCCGTGCAGCAGGCTGGTCAGCGTGCGGCGGCGGCCGTTGACGCGGATATGGCGCAGCACCCACACCATCGGCGAACCCCCGTCGGCGGTGAACAGCGCATCGTCGCTGGCATGCCTCGACAGCAATGCCGTCAGATGCTGCGGGTGGATCAGTTCACCCTCGCCCGGCTGTTCTTCCTGTTCGCGCTTCTTCAGCGCCTTGTCGCGACGCCCGATGCACTCGTCCAGGAAACTGCTGTCCTCGCGCGGCGGCAGCATCGGCAGCAGCGCGTCCAGCGTCGGTGCGATGTCACCGACCACGCCAAGGCTCACCGGGTGGCGGCGGCCGAGGTGACTGCCATCGCGGTCGACCTGGATGATCGTGGCCTTGTCCGGGTAGAACTGGCCCCAGGCGAAATCGGCGCCGAGCAGCAGCAGCGTGTCGCACTCCATCAGCGTGTGGAAGCCGGATTCGATGCCGAAGATGCCGGTCATGCCCATGTTGTACGGGTTGTCCGGCTCGACGAAATCCTTGGCGCGCGAGGTATGCGCGATGGGCGCCTGCAGGCGCCGGGCCAGCTCCAGCAGCTGCGCGTGTGCGCCCTGGCAACCGGCACCGGCATAGATGCCGATGCGCTTGCCCTGCCCCAGCAGTTCGGTGATGCGCTGCAGCTCGGCATCGGACGGGCGCAGCACCGGCTGGGTGTAGTGCACCGAGAACGGCACATCGTGCTTCACCTCGGCCTGGCTGATGTCGGCCGGCAGGATCACCACCGCCACGCCACGGCGGCTGATCGCGGCCTGGCAGGCCAGGGCCACGACGCGCCGCGCCTGCTCCGGGCTGTGCACCTGCTCGCAGAACACCGAACAACTGGCATACACCGCCTTGAAGTCCACTTCCTGCGGAAATTCCATGCCCAGCTCACTGGTCACCACCTGGCTGGCGATCAGTACCATCGGTGCACGGTTGCGATTGCTCTCGAAGACGCCGTTGATGAAGTGCAGGCCACCGGGACCACAAGAACCCGCACAGGCGGTCAACTCGCCGCTCACCAGCGAATCGGCGCCGGCAGCGAAGGCGGCCACTTCTTCGTGGCGTACATGTACCCAGTCGATTTCACTGCGGTGCAGGGCATCGGTGACGTGATTCAAGGTATCGCCAACGATGCCGTAACAGCGGCGGACGCCCGCCTGCTGCAGGGTATCGACAACGATCTCGGCAACGCGCTTGCTCATCGGATACATCCTCGAGGGGAGAGCATCCGAGGCTAGACCCGAAGAAGTGATGCCTCCGTGGGCAAGGCGCACATCACCTCGATAGGCAAACTACCGGCGGAGATCGAGTCAATCGTTGACGTTGATCCAGCCCTCCACCGCGCCCTGCTTCGGGTTGCGGTAGCGCAGCTTCACCCAGCCATCCTGTTCATCCAGCATCTCCACGCGGTCTCCCTGCACCAGGTAACGCCTGGTGCTGGATGCGCCGGGTTGATCGAACAGGAACAGCCGCGCGGGTACCACGGTGGCCTGCTGGCCACGCAACGGTCCATCCGGCGGTGCACCCAGGCCATCGGCGATGGCACTTTCCAGCACCCGGCCGGCGGCATCATAGGTGCGCCAGACCGCCAGCGGGCCCTGCTCGCCGGTCTGTTCCCACTGCAGCGCGGCGTTCAACGTATCGCCCAGCATCAGCACGCTCTCGGCGCGGTACAGATAGAGCTTCGCGCCTGCAAACCGGTACTGATCGGTGTACCACATCGGGCCGCTGCGGCAGCTGCTGGTCAGCGTGCGGCTCGGACGGTCGACCGTAAGCCCCATGAGGTCACCGCAACTGTCCTTGCCGTGGGTATCGGCCTGCAGCGCGCGGAACCCGGCACTGGCCGGATCGAAGCGGTACACGGTCACCGCTTCGTTGACCATGCCCACCGAGGCGCGCGCGACCAGTTCCGGGTAGCCATCGAAATCGACATCTTCGAGCGACCATCGCGAATTGCCGTCGGCATCGGCCGCGCCCTCAAGCGTCTGGCGCTTGCCTGACGGTGACAGCTGCACCGCGATGCTGCCGTCCTGCTGCGGATCGGCATGCGCCTGCACATGCGCGGCCACCTGGAAGCGCAGCGTTTCGCCGTCGTCCCCACCCGCCTGCGCCGTCGGTGCCAGTACGCCTGCCAATGCCAGGCCCAGCATGCATTCCCTGTAGTTCATCATTGCTCCCTGCGGCACCTCGGCGGCACCTTCCACTCAGAACGATACCTCGACCGGCTGCCGCGACCACAGCACCGATTGATGTTTGGTCTGCTGCTTCCACGCCAGGCGGATCGCCTCGATATCGGCACGGCGCTGCGGGGTGTCTTCGTGCAGCACCACCAGCACCTTGGTGCGCAGACGGTTGGGCGAGGCATCACCGCGGAACAGCCACTGGCCGTAGGCATCGAACACGGTCAGGCCATCCGGAAAGCGCGGGGTCACTTCCTTGTCCAGGAAGGTGCGCCACTGCGCCTCGCTGATGGTGTCGGCCTGCGGGCGGTTGCCGGCGCCCTGCTCTTCGCCTACGCCGAAGTACAGCTCGCTGCGCACCCAGCCGTGGCCGGCGGACGGACGCGCGGCATCGCCCTTCAGTTCGGCGGTGGTGGCCGTGGCATAGGCGCTGGGCGCCTGCGAAGAGAGGCTGGCGCAGCCACTGGTGGCCAGCAGCACGGCGAAGACGAGGCCAAGGTGTTTCATCGGTACAGCTCCGGGGAAGGGGAACAGGGCGAGCCGGCAGCGTACAGCGCCACTGGCCCGGCGTGCTGATGCCAACCGGGCATCAGCTCATGCCGGACCGGCAGGGACTTGCATCGGCACCGGCCATCACGCGAAGATAATATATCGCTTCATCCGGATGGATGTAAGTGAAACTATCTCCCCCTTCCCCGTCGTCGTTGTTGCTGGAGCCCTCCATGTCCGCCCGCCTGCCCGCGTCGCCGCTCGGCCTCGCCATCGCCCTCGCGCTTTCCTCCGCTGCCATCCCGGCCCTGGCCCAGGACGCCACCAACCTGGACACCGTGATCGTCACCGGCACCCGCGCCGCCGATCGCACCGTGCTCGAATCCACCTCGCCGGTGGATGTGCTCACCGCCGAGGACATCCGCAAGGCCGGCGTGGTCAACGGTGAACTGGGCAGCGCGCTGCAGGCGCTGCTGCCGTCGTTCAACTTCCCGCGCCAATCCAACTCCGGTGGCGCCGACCACGTACGCGCCGCACAGTTGCGTGGCCTGTCCCCCGACCAGGTGCTGGTGCTGGTCAACGGCAAGCGCCGCCACCACACCGCGCTGGTCAACACCGACAGCAAGATCGGCAAGGGCACCACCCCGGTCGATTTCAATGCGATCCCGGTCAGCGCGATCAAGCGCATCGAAGTGCTGCGCGACGGTGCCGGTGCGCTTTACGGCTCGGACGCCGTGGCCGGCGTGATCAACGTGATCCTCGACAACGGCGGCGACGGCGGCGAGATCGAGGCCAGCTACGGTGCCAACCACACCGACCTCAAGCCGATCGGCCGCACCCTCACCGATGGCCAGACCGGCAACATCAGCGCCAAGGTCGGCACTTCGCTGGGCGAAGACGGCGGCTTCCTGCGCGTCGGCCTGGAATACAAGCACCGCAACGGCACCAACCGCGCTGGCTTTGACCAGATTCCACCGTGGGACCAGACGCCGGACAACCTGGCGCTGCAGGGCAAGCGCAACTATGTGCTGGGCGATGGCAAGAGCAAGGACATCAACCTGTGGCTGAACACCGAGATTCCGGTGGGCCAGACCTCGACGTTCTACGCGTTCGGCACCTTCAACCAGCGCGACACCGAAGGCGCCAACTACTTCCGCTATCCCGATGGCGATGCCAACTGGAAGCAGGTCTATCCGAACGGATACCGACCGATCTCCGAAGGCGAGAACCGCGACGTACAGGCCGTGGCCGGCGTGCGCGGCCAGTGGGGCGAGTGGAGCTACGACAGCAGCCTGGATTACGGCCAGAACGACTTCACCTACCGCCTGCGTGAGTCGCTCAACGCGTCGCTGGGCCCGACCAGCCCGACCCGCTTCAAGACCGCCGACTACGAGTACGCGCAGACCGTGGGCAACCTCGATCTGAGCCGCGTGTTCACCCAGAGCGACAGCATCAGCCACACGCTGGGCCTGGGCGTGGAAGCGCGCCATGAGCGCTACCAGACCCGCCCCGGCGACCCGGCCAGCTATGCGGCGGGCCCGTACACCGACCGCCCGACCGGCTCGCAGGCCGGTGGCGGCCTGACCCCACAGGACGCCGCCACCCTGTCGCGCGACGTGGCCAGCGCCTATGCCAGCCTGTCCAGCCAGTTCGGCGAGAAGTTCTCCACCGACCTGGCCGCGCGCTACGAGCACAACGACGACTTTGGCGGCGAACTGACCGGCAAGCTCGGCCTGCGCTACGAATTCACCCCGGCGTTCGCACTGCGCGGTGCCATCTCCAACAATTTCCGCGCTCCGTCGCTGGCGCAGATCGGCTACGAATCCACCTCCACCGGCTACAACGCCGGCGGCCAGCTGGTGCAGGGCCGGCTGCTGTCGGTCAACAATCCGATCGCGCGTGGCCTGGGTGCGCAGAACCTGAAGCCGGAGAAGTCGATCAACACCTCGCTGGGCTTCACCAGCCGCATCGGCGAGCATTTCGACCTGTCGCTGGACTTCTTCCAGATCGATATCGACGACCGCATCGCGCTGTCGGAGAGCATCACCGGCGATGCGCTGACCGATTACGTGGCCGCCAGCTACGGCGTCAGTGGCCTGCAGAGCGCCAGCTTCTTCGTCAATGCCGCCGATACCCGCACCCGTGGCGCCGAGCTGGTAAGCAACTGGCGGCAGTCGCTGGGCGGTGGCCAGCTGCTGCTGACCGGCACCTACGCCTACACCAAGACCACGCTGAAGAATGTGCTGGCCACGCCGGCGCAGCTGAGCGCGCTGAACCCGGACTACGTACTGTTCGGCATCGAGGAGACCAACACCCTGACCGATGCCACCCCGCGCACGCGTGGCAGCTTCTCGGCCGCCTGGAGCAACGACAACTGGTCGCTGAGCACCCGCGTGAACCGTTACGGCAGCGCCACCCGGGTGTTCAACTTCGGTGATGGCTACATCCCGCGCCAGACCTACCAGGCCGAATGGCAGCTGGATGCCGAAGTCGAGTACCGCATCACCCCGCAATGGAGCGTGGCGATCGGTGGCCAGAACCTGACCGACAACTACCCGGATCGATCCAACAGCGATATCCACTACTTCGGCAACCTGCCGTACGACGTGCTGTCGCCGATCGGCAGCAACGGCGCGTACTACTACGGCCGCGTCCGCTATACGTTCTGATCGCATTGGGTGGGTGCGGACCGTTGGTCCGCACAACACGGTAGTGCCGGCCGCTGGCCGGCAACTTCGTGATCCGGGTGCGGATCTGCTTTGGGTGGGGGCGGACCGTTGGTCCGCGCTGTTTGGGCTGGATGCAGGCTGACCTGCCGTGCCGACCAACGGTCGGCACCCACCGAAGCTGATCCGCAGCCTGCCCTCGACCCCACGTACACGCCCAGGCTGGCAGGCTGGTCGTCATGGCTGAACCGCTCCCCCTGCGTCCGCCACCGCCATTGCTGGACGACGCCTGTGCGTTGTTCCTCGATGTCGATGGCACCCTCATCGAATTCGCTGCACGACCGGATGCCGTGCAGCTCCTGCCGGATGTGCGCGAAGCCATCGGCCGCATCAGTGACCGCCTGGAAGGCGCCGTGGCACTGGTCAGTGGCCGACCGCTTGAACAGCTGGACCAGCTGTTCGCTCCCCTCCAGCTGCCTGCCGCCGGCCTGCATGGGCACGAACTGCGCGGCGAGGACGGTCGTGTGCTGCGAGACGAGCACGACGACGACACCGCCGAGTGGCTGCACGCGCTGCACCAGCAGGCGATGCGCTTTGCCCACGGCCATCCCGGCGTGCTGGTGGAAGACAAGGGCGTCGGCCTGGCCCTGCATTGGCGCGGTGCGCCGCACGCGGCAAGTGATGTGCGCGCCTTCGCCGATCGCCACGTGCGGGGCCGCGCCAGTTACCGCCTGCAACCCGGCGACCATGTGGTCGAGTTCGTGCCCGTCGGCACCGACAAGGGCCGTGCCGTGCGCCGGATGATGCAGTACCTGCCCTTCCGCGGCCGCCTGCCGGTGTTTCTCGGTGACGACCTCACCGATGAATTCGGCTTCGACGCCGCCAACAGCCAGCATGGCTGGAGCGTGCTGGTGGGTGAACGTGAACCCAGCGCGGCGGTGTTCGCGCTGCCCGACATACGCAGCGTGCACGCCTGGCTGCGTGAGAATGCCTATTGACCCGGCCAACCCCCACGGCCGCAACCGAGATGTACCGCGTGATGACCCAACCCGATCTTGATCTGGGCGTGGTCGGCAACGGCAGCTTCGGCGCCCTGGTCGACAAACGTGCCCGCGTTGTCTGGAGCTGCCTGCCCACCTTCGACGGCGACCCTACCTTCTGTGCGCTGCTCGGCCCCAACCAGCAGACCGGTGGCGACTTCGCCATCGAGCTGGAAGACTTCGCCAGCAGCGAGCAGGAATACCTCACCAACACGGCGATCCTGCGCACGGTGCTCCGCGACGCGCACGGCGGCGAACTGGAAATCCTGGATTTCGCCCCCCGCTGGCGGCAGAACGACCGCTTCTACCGGCCGGTCAGCCTGATCCGCCAGGTGCGTCCGCTGGCTGGCAGCCCGCGCATCACCGTGCGTGCGCGCCCGCTGGCCGACTGGGGCGCACGCGTGCCAGAGTCGACCTGGGGCAGCAACCATGTGCGCTGGATCCTGCCGGAGCACGTGCTGCGGCTGACCACCGATGTGCCGGTGCGCTTCGTGCGCGACGGCCTGCCGTTCGTGCTCAACCATCCCATCCACCTGATCCTGGGCGTGGATGAGTCACTCAACCGGTCGATCAGCGGCTACGTGCAGGAAGCCTTCCAGCGCACCCGCGACTACTGGCGCGAATGGGTGCGCTACCTGTCCATTCCACTGGAGTGGCAGGACGCGGTCATCCGCAGTGCGATCACGTTGAAGCTGTGCCAGTACGAGGACAGCGGCGCGATCATCGCGGCGATGACCACCTCCATTCCGGAAGCACCCGGCAGCGTGCGCAACTGGGACTACCGCTACTGCTGGCTGCGTGACGCAGCTTTCGTGGTGCGTGCACTGAACCGTCTCGGCGCAACGCGCACGATGGAACAGTTCCTCGGCTACATCTTCAACCTGGCCACCACCGACGGCACGCTGCAGCCGCTGTATGGCATCGGCTTTGAAGCCAAGCTGGACGAGGACGAAGTGCCCAGCCTGTCCGGCTACCGCGGCATGGGCCCGGTGCGCCGTGGCAATCTGGCCTGGGTGCAGCGCCAGCATGATGTCTACGGCAGCGTGGTGCTGGCCTCCACGCAGCTGTTCTTCGACCGCCGCCTGCAGGATCCCGGCGACGCGCACACATTCGCCCGCCTCGAACCGCTGGGCGAACAGGCCTTCGCCCTGCATGACGTGCCCGATGCGGGCCTGTGGGAGTTCCGTGGCCGCACCGAGGTACACACCTACACCAGCGCGATGTGCTGGGCCGCCTGCGACCGCCTGTGCAAGATCGCCGTGCGCCTGAAGCGCGATGACCGTGCACACTACTGGCGCGAGCGCGCCGACACCATCCATGCGCGCATCATGGCCGAGTCCTGGAATGAGGAACTGGGCCACTTCACCGATACCTTCGGCGGCCATCGCCTGGACGCCTCGCTCCTGCTGCTGGCCGACATCGGCTTCATCGATGCGATGGACGCCCGCTTCATCGCCACCGTCGATGCGATCGGCCGCGACCTCAAGCATGGCAATTCGCTGTACCGCTATGTCGCGCCGGATGACTTCGGTGAGCCGGAAACCAGCTTCACCATCTGCACGTTCTGGTACATCGATGCGCTGGCGGCGATCGGGCGCATGGACGAGGCGCGCGAGATGTTCGAGCTGCTGCTGAAGCAGCGCAACCACCTGGGCCTGCTGTCGGAGGATCTGGCCTTCGACAGCGGCGAGGCCTGGGGCAATTTCCCGCAGACCTATTCGCACGTCGGCCTGATCACTGCCGCGATGCGCCTGTCGCGGTCCTGGCAGGAGGCATCGTGAGTCGTCTGGTGGTGGTTTCAAATCGTGTGGCCGTACCCGGCGAGAACCGCGCCGGCGGCCTGGCTGTCGGCCTGCTGGCCGCCCTGAAGGAACGCGGCGGCCTGTGGTTCGGCTGGAGCGGCAAGACGGTAAAGGACGGCAGCGGCACGCTGCACCGGCAGAAAGACGGTGACATCGACTACGTCACCATGGACCTGAGCAAGCGCGAGGTGGACGGCTACTACAACGGCTTTGCCAACCGCACGCTGTGGCCGCTGCTGCACTTCCGCCTGGATCTGGTCGACTACGACCGTGCCACCCGCGAGACCTACCACAAGGTCAACGCACTGTTCGCCGACAAGCTCGCGCCCTTGCTGCGCGAGGATGACATCGTCTGGATCCACGACTATCACCTGATCCCGCTTGGCGCACTGCTGCGCGAGCGTGGCATCGGCTGCCGCATCGGCTTCTTCCTGCACATCCCGATGCCCTCGGCCGACCTGCTGCAGGCGATGCCCGACCACCTGCGGCTGTTCTCCGCGCTCTACGCGTATGACCTGGTGGGCTTCCAGACCCAGCGCGATGCCGATCGCTTCCAGACCTACCTGCGCCTGTTCGGCGGCGGTCGGGTACTCGCCAACGGCGAGCTGGAGGCACCGGGCGGGCGTCGTTTCCGCGCGGCGGCGTTCCCGATCGGCATCGACACCGAGCTGATCGCGCGCCAGGCCGGTACCGCCGCCACCAAGGCCGCCGTAAAGAACCTGCGCGCCAGCCTGCGTGATCGCCAACTGGCGATCGGCGTTGATCGCCTGGATTATTCCAAGGGCCTGCCCGAGCGCTTCCTCGGCTTCGAACGCTATCTTGAGCGCCATCCCGACCAGCGCGGGTCGCTGACCTACCTGCAGATCGCCCCCGTCTCGCGCGGCGATGTCACCGAGTACCGGCAGCTGCGCAGCCAGCTGGAGCAGATCGCCGGCCACATCAACGGTGGCCACGCCGAGCCGGACTGGACGCCGCTGCGCTACGTCAACCAGAACTTCACCCATGCCACCCTCACCGGTTTCTACCGTGCAGCGGCGGTGGGGCTGGTCACGCCGCTGCGTGATGGCATGAACCTGGTGGCCAAGGAATACGTGGCCTCGCAGGACCCGGAGGACCCGGGCGTGCTGGTGCTGTCGCTGCTGGCCGGCGCCGCCGACGAACTCAAGCAGGCACTGCTGGTGAACCCGCACGACCTGGATGGCGTTGCCGACGCCATCGCCACCGCGGCGACGATGTCGCTGCGCAAGCGCAAGGAGCGCTGGCACGCCATGATGGAGCACCTGCGCACCTACGACATCAACCACTGGCGGCGCAGCTACCTGGACGCACTGGAAGGCTGAGGAAAAAGGGGACGGAGGGGATTAAGTCGTTTGTGCACAAACGACTTAATCCCCTCCGTCCCCTTTTTCTTCAATCCAGGAATCGCGCTGCCTGCTCCGGTGCGGGCAGATGACAGGCATCATGCCGCCCGAACCAGCGGTAGCGGTTGCGGGCCAGCGCGCGATACGCGGCATCCCGCCAGCCGCGCGGCAGCACCTTCAGTACGCCGCTCAGGCGCCATCCACCGCCCAGCCCGGCCAGTACACGCAGGATGGCATCGGTATCGGTCCAGGTGCCCTGCGCGTCCAGCAGCAGGAACGACGCCGGGTCCTGCGGGTCCAGCCCGTGTGCGCGCAGCAGCGCACTGCCCCGCTCGCCCTGCATCGCTGCAAAGCGATAACGTTCCTTGCGGTCGAAATGCAGCAGGAAGCGCACCCAGCGATTGCACAGAGCGCATACGCCGTCGAACACGATCACCGCGCTGCCAGTCCCGGCGGCGCCGTCACTGTGGTTCGAGCCAGCCTTCATAGCGGATCAGGGCTCCCACCCAAGGCAACCTCACATCAACCCGGAAAGTGTAACGCTCGCCGCGCCAGGCTTCACGGCAGCGCACACCGCCGAACCAACGCGTCGGCAGCGGCAGCAGCCCGAACGCCCAGACCCGCCGCACCGACCAGTCGATGCCACCCTCGCGGGCCTGCAACGCGAACTCGAAGCGCACCGCGCCCAGCTGCTCGCGCAGAAGCCCTTCGTGCGCCCACAGCCGCGACACCATCGGCCAGCGGTCGAACCGTCGCGCCCACTGCTCGCCCTGCCCGCGTGCACTGAACGCCACTTCGGTGGGCAGCGCGTCGCCGTCCTTCGGCAGCCGCGCCAACGCGGCCAGCAGCGGCACCAGCCAGTGCCGCCCCCTCACGATGCGCGCCTGCCCCATGTAGCGGCAGGGCAACGGCGCGGCATGCAGCGCCTGCACCGGCGCTGCCAGGGTGGCGAAGGCCGGCCCCAGCACGCGCGCGAACAGCGGCGTGGTCAGGGCGCGATCCAGGCCAGGGTCGCCATGCGCCCGGTACGACGGTCGCGCCGGTGCGAATACAGGTCAGGATCGGCCATGGTCGACACCGTGCCGCCATACACCTGCGCCGGGTCCATCCCCGCCGCCTGCAACCGCTGCCGCGCCAGCGCGAACAGGTCCACTTTCCAGTGGCCTGCGCGGGTGGCCACGAACGCCGCCCCGGCGGCCGGATCATGGCCGACGAAGGCGTGGTAGACCTCCTCGCCGATCTCGTAGTCGGCCGGCCCGGCAGCCGGGCCCAGCCAGGCCCGCAACTGCGCCGGCGGCGTCTGCAGGGCGGCCACCGTGGCCTCCAGCATGCCGTCAGCCAGCCCACGCCAGCCGGCATGGGCCGCACCCACCTCGCTGCCATCGGCCGCGGCAAACACCACCGGCAGGCAGTCGGCGGTCAGGATCGCCAGCACCACGCCCGGCACCGAGGTCACTGCGGCGTCGGCCACCGGTTCGCTGGCGCGGGGCACCGGCGGCGCGGTGAAGCGCAGCACGGTGCTGCTGTGCACCTGGCGCAGCCAGTGCGGTGCCGAGGGCAGTGCCAGCCCCTCCTGCAGCAGCTGGCGGTTGTGCTCCACGTTGGCCGGGGTATCACCATCGGCCGCGTGCCGGTTGCCGAGGTTGAACTGCGCGAACGGCGCCGGCGAAATGCCCGCGCCATGCCGGCGCGTGGTCAGCGCATGGACGCCTGCCGGCGCCGGCCAGTCCGCCTGCAGCAACGGCAGCGCGGCGGCCATCACCAGCGATCCCGCTCGCGGGCGGCGAAGGCTTCGCTGTCTTCGCGCAGCACCTTCATCAGGTGCAGCATGTCCTCCGGCACCGGCGCGGTATTGCGCACCGGCTCACCGGTGATCGGATGCATGAACTCCAGGGTCTCGGCGTGCAAGGCTTGGCGCTTGAAGCCGCGCAGCGCGGCCACCAGCTCGTCGCTGGCACCCTTGGGCAGCTTCAGCGCACCGCCGTACAGCGGGTCGCCGATGATCGGATGGCGCACGTGTGCCATGTGCACGCGGATCTGGTGGGTACGGCCGGTTTCCAGGCGGCACTCCAGCGCGGTGTGCGCACGGAAGCGCTCGCGCAGGCGATAGTGGGTCACCGCTTCCTTGCCGTCTTCGCGCACCGCCATCTTCAGCCGGTCGCGCGGGTGGCGGTCGATCGGGGCATCGGCGGTACCGCCTGCCACCAGCGCGCCCATCACGATGGCCAGGTACTGGCGGTGCACGTCACGGGCCGCCAGTTGCTCGACCAATGCAGTCTGCGCTTCCAGGGTCTTGGCCACCACCATCACGCCGCTGGTGTCCTTGTCCAGGCGGTGCACGATGCCCGCGCGCGGCAGCACCGCCACCGAGGGGTCGCGGAACAGCAGCGCGTTGACCAAGGTGCCGCTGTGGTTGCCGGCGCCGGGGTGGACCACCAGGCCGACCGGCTTGTTGATCACCAGCACATGCTCGTCCTCGAACAGCACGTCCAGCGGGATGTCCTCCGGCTGGGCGTCGGTCTGGGTTTCCAGCACCACGTGGAGGGTCACCACCTCGCCGCCGCGCAGCGGATCGCGCGGGCGCACCTGGGCGCCGTCCAGCAGGACGTCACCGGACTTGATCCACTCGGTCAGGCGCGAACGCGAATATTCGGGGAACAGTTCGGCCACGACGGCATCGAAACGACGGCCGGCAGCGGTGTCGGGGACGATGGCCTGGCGGGCCGATTCAGAGGGTTGTTCAGACATGGCAGGGGGCATTCTTTGAAATTTTGGGGTCCCGGCGGCCGGTTTCAGTCGCTGGACAGGACACTAGGCTATCATCGACCCTTCGTATTCCAGCCGCGTCCCGCCTCGACCCCATGATCCGACGCTCCGCCATGCTCTCCGCGCCCGTCCGCCTCACCGCCCTGCTGCTGGTGCTGGTCATCGCCGCAACCGGCTGCCACCGCGGCGCCAAGAAGGGTGATCGCCCCGACGAAGGCGTGCCGGTCGAACAGCTGTACGAGAAAAGCCACAAGCTGATGCAGGGCGGCAACTGGAGCGGCGCCGAAGCCAGCTTCCGCCGCCTGGTGGCCCAGTATCCGTACGGCCCGTACACCGAGCAGGCGATGATCGAAACCGCCTACGCCCAGTACAAGGCCGGCAAGCACGATGACGCGGTGTCCAGCATCGACCGCTTCATCCGCACCTACCCGACGCACCGCAACATCGCCTACCTGTACTACCTGCGCGGCCTGGCCAATTCCAACCGCAGTACGGTTTTCCTGCGCCGCGTATGGTCGCTGGATGCCAGCCGCCGCGACCTGTCCACGCCGCACCAGGCGTACTCGGACTTCAACATCGTGGTTGATCGTTACCCGAACAGCCGCTACGCCGCCGATGCGCGCCAGCGCATGCTGGAGCTGCGTGACGTGTTCGCCCAGCACGAGCTGGACAACGCCCTGTACTACATGCGCCGCGGCGCCTGGGTCTCGGCCGTGGGCCGCGCCAACTACCTGCTGGAAACCTACCCGCAGAGCGCCTTCCAGTACGACGCCGTGGCCGTGCTGGCCGATTCCTACACCCACCTGGGCAACAAGACCCTGGCCGACGACGCCCGTCGCGTCCTGCAGCTGAACCAGCCGGATCACCCGTGGCTGGAAGGCAAGTGGCCGAAGTACCCGTGGATGATCCGCAAGCTGAACCCGTTCGCCGGCGAGAAGTCCGCCAGCACGGGCCAGCGCAACGCGCGACTGGAGAAGAAGTAAGAGAGGGCCCCGAAAGGGGCCCTTCTTCTTTGTGGAGTCGAGCCACGCTCGACTGCTTTCCTCATCCGCCTCCCCGCGCCGGGGCCGGCACCTAGGAATGCTACGAATCCAGCGCGGATGCGACGCCGGTCGCAGCCCGCCTGGGCGAGGCGCTCCACACTGCGGCGCAACGGCCACACCGGCCATCACGGAGCGTCCCATGGCCCCACTGCGCTGCAGTTTCCGTCCCCTGTCCTGCCTCATCGCCACCGCCCTGCTGGCGCTGTCCCCGCGCCCCCTGGCTGCTGCACCGGACGCGCCGGGCGATCTGCTGTCTGCTGCCCCCTATCGCGCGTCATGGGTGCCGTCGAAGGCCGCGCAGGCCTATAAGCTGCACTACCGCACCCCGGACCACCGCGGCCAGCTGGCCGAAGGCACCGGCCTGCTGTACCTGCCCGCCGGCGCGGCGCCTGCGGGCGGGTGGCCGGTGGTGTCCTGGGCACATGGCACCCAGGGCATTGCGGATCGCTGTGCGCCCTCGGTCTCCGGCCCCACCCATGCCGAACGCGACGGACGCTTCCTGGACGTGTTCCTGGCCCAGGGCTATGCCGTCGCCGCCGCCGACTACCAGGGCCTGGGCAGCCCAGGCAATCATGCCTACCTGCACGTGCGTACCGCGGCGCGCAACGCCATCGACATGGTCAAGGCCAGCCGCCAGTACCTGGGTACGGCAACATTGTCGCCGCGCTGGGTCTCGGTCGGATATTCGCAGGGGGGCGCGGCCGCATTGACAGCAGGCCATCTGGCCGCCTCCCATGGCGGGCCCTCACTGCAGTACCGCGGCAGTTTCACCGCCGGAACGCCCACCGCAGTCGAACTGACCGCGCTGGTGATGAATCCCGGCAACCGCACCGCCAATCCTGGCGCACCCAACGCATATCACGCGTATCTGCTCGACGGCCTGCTGCAGGCCGCGCCTCAGATCGACCGCGTCCTCAGCGACGCAGGCCGTGCCCGTGTGGCAGTGGCCCGCGAGCAGTGCCTGAGCGAACTGACCGCCACGCTGGACGGCGCCGATACAGGCAGCATGTTTACTGCACCACTGACCAGCGTGCCGGGCATCTGGGCGGTGCTGCATGACTATCTGGGTGTACCGCGCCGCGGCTTCAGCCAGCCGCTGATGCTGGCCCATGGCAGCGAGGACCGCGATGTGCCCTATCTGACCACCCTGCTGTACGCCGTAGGCCTCGCCGGGCGAGGCGAGCCGGTCGCGTTCCGGCGCTACCCGGTCGATCATCGCGGCACGCTGGATGCGGCGGCGGCGGATGCCCTGGCGTTCGTGCGTGCACGACTGGAGGGCGACCACTTCAACGACGCTGCGGAGATCGCAGGCCTCGAACAACGGCTCGACGAAGCCCGGTAGATCCACGCCATGCCGGATACGCGATCCAGGAAGTTGCCGGCCAGCGGCCGGCACTACCGAATGCAGTAGATCCACGCCATGCGTGGATACGCGCTATAGGGCGTTGCCGGCCAGCGGCCGGCACTACCTGCCAACCGCTGCCTCAGCCCTTGTAGCCGTTGCTGATCGGGTAACGACGCTCGCGGCCAAAGGCGCGGCGCGAGACCTTCGGCCCCGGCGCGGCCTGGTGCCGCTTCCACTCGCTGATGCGCACCAGCCGCAGCACGCGGTCGACCACGGCCGCGTCATAGCCGGCCGCCACGATCTCCGTGCGCGACTGCTCTTGGTCGATGTAGCGGTACAGGATGCCGTCCAGCACGTCATAAGCCGGCAATGAATCCTGGTCCAGCTGGTTCTCGCGCAGCTCGGCCGACGGCGGGCGGCTGATCACCGCCGGCGGGATCACCGGCGCGCCGCCCACGGTATTGCGCCACTTGGACAGGCCGAACACTTCGGTCTTGTACAGGTCCTTCAGCGGCGCATAGCCACCGCACATGTCGCCGTAGATGGTGGCGTAGCCGACCGCATACTCGCTCTTGTTGCCGGTGGTCAGCAGCAGGCCACCGAACTTGTTGGCCAGCGCCATCAGGATCACGCCACGGCTGCGCGACTGCAGGTTCTCTTCGGTCACGTCCGGCGCGGTGCCCTCGAACATCGGCGCCAACGCTTCCATCAGGCCCTTGAACGCCGGCTCGATCGACACCGCCTCCAGCTTCACGCCCAGCGCCTGGCACTGCTCGGCCGCCAGGTCGTTGGACAGGCCCGCGGTGTAGCGCGACGGCAGGCGCACGGCGGTTACGTTCTCCGCGCCCATCGCGTCCACCGCCATGGCCAGCACGATCGCCGAGTCGATGCCGCCGGACAGGCCCAGCCACACTTTCTTGAAGCCGTTCTTGCGGCAGTAGTCCTGGATGCCACGGGTCACCGCGCGCCAGGCCAGCGCGTCCATGCTCTCGTCGCCGTCGTCCATCCACACGTGCGGCATGAAGCGGCGGCTGGCGCCGTCGTACTCCACCACCAGCCACTGGTCGACGAAGGCAGCAGCGGCCGGGTGCACCGTGCCATCACCGTCGGCCACCACCGAGGCGCCATCGAACACCAGCGCGTCCTGGCCGCCAACCACGTTGAGGTAAGCGATCGCCGCCCCGCTCTCGCGGGTACGTGCAGCCAGCACGGCGTCGCGCTGGGCATGCTTGCCACGCTCGTACGGCGAAGCATTCGGCACCACCACCAGCTGCGCACCGGCGCGCATGGTGTCGGCCAGCGGCTCGGCAAACCACAGGTCCTCGCAGATCAGCAGGCCAACCGGAATACCGTTGACCTCGAACACGCAGCTGCCGCCATCCGGATCGACATCGAAGTAGCGGCGCTCGTCGAACACGGCGTAGTTGGGCAGCTCACGCTTGCGGTAGGTCTGCTCGACCAGGCCATCACGCAGCACGCTGGCGGCGTTGTAGACCACCGCGCCAGCCGCCTGCGGCCAGCCGACCACGGCGGTGATGCCGCGGCAGGCGGCAGCGATGCGGGCCATCGCCTGCTCGCACTCGTACAGGAAGCCCGGGCGCAGCAGCAGGTCTTCCGGCGGGTAGCCGCTCACCGCCAGCTCGGGGAACATCACCAGCTCGGCGCCGTACTCGTCGCGCGCCTGGCCGATCATCTCGATGATGCGCTCGGTGTTGCCGGCGACATCGCCGACCGGGAAGTCGAACTGCGCCATCGCGATGCGGATCGAAGCCATGGGATTCCAGCCTGTGGTTGCAATGCCGCCATTGTAACGCCGGGGTCAGATCCGTTTTGCGCAGCAAAAGGGATCTGGCCCCACGCCAGACGCAGAAAGGCCGCCCGGAGGCGGCCTTTCTGTGTTCAAGCAGCCGGCCAGCGGCCGGCTCTACAGCATCGTCTGCCGGAGGCAGTCGATCTTATTTCACCAGCTTAGCGATGGCAGCGCCCAGGTCGCCCGGCGAGCGGACGGTGACAACACCGGCAGCTTCCATGGCGGCGAACTTGCCTTCGGCAGTGCCCTTGCCGCCCGAGGCGATCGCACCGGCGTGGCCCATGCGCTTGCCGGCCGGAGCCGACGCACCGGCGATGAAACCGACGACCGGCTTCTTCACGTGGTTCTTGATGTACTCGGCGCCGGCTTCCTCGGCGTCGCCGCCGATTTCGCCAACCATGATGATGCCTTCAGTCTGCGGGTCTTCGTTGAACAGCTTCAGGCAGTCGACGAAGTTCAGGCCGTTGATCGGGTCACCACCGATGCCGATGCAGGTGGACTGGCCCAGGCCGACTTCGGTGGTCTGCTTGACCGCTTCATAGGTCAGGGTGCCCGAACGCGACACGATACCGATCTTGCCCGGCTGGTGGATGTGGCCCGGCATGATGCCGATCTTGCACTCACCCGGGGTGATGACGCCCGGGCAGTTCGGCCCGATCAGCACGGTGTCCGGATGCGAACGGGTCAGCACGTTCTTGACGCGCAGCATGTCCAGCACCGGGATGCCTTCGGTGATGCAGACGATGACCTTGATGCCGGCAGCAGCGGCTTCCAGGATCGCGTCGGCCGCGTACGGCGGCGGCACGTAGATGACCGAAGCGTTGGCGCCGGTGCTCTGCACGGCGTCGGCAACGGTGTTGAAGACCGGCAGGTCGATGTGGGTGGTGCCACCCTTGCCCGGGGTCACGCCGCCAACAACCTGGGTGCCGTACTCGATCATCTGAGTGGCGTGGAAGGTGCCCTGCTGGCCGGTGAAGCCCTGCACGATCACCTTGGTGTTCTTGTTAATCAAAACAGACATGGGAATTCCTTGGTGTCGAATCAGGCAGCGTTCTTGACAGCTTCAACGATCTTCTTGGCGCCATCGTTGATGTTGTCAGCCGGGATGATGGCCATGCCGCTGTCGCGCAGCAGCTGCTTGCCTTCTTCCACGTTGGTGCCTTCCAGGCGCACCACGACCGGAACCTTGACGCCCACTTCCTTCACGGCGGCGATGATGCCTTCGGCAATCATGTCGCAGCGGACGATGCCGCCGAAGATGTTGACGAAGATGCCTTCAACCTTGTCCGAGGACAGGATCAGCTTGAACGCTTCGATGACGCGCTGCTTGTTGGCACCGCCGCCCACGTCCAGGAAGTTCGCCGGCTCGCCGCCGTTGAGCTTGATGACGTCCATGGTGGCCATGGCCAGGCCGGCGCCGTTCACCATGCAGCCGATGTTGCCGTCCATGGTGACGTAGTTGATGTCCAGCTCCGAAGCGATCACTTCGGTCGGATCTTCCTGGGTCTTGTCGCGCATGGCGACCAGGGCCTTCTGGCGGAACGCGGCGTTGTCGTCGCTGTCGAACTTGCCGTCCAGCGCGTACAGGTTGCCGTCGTCCAGGATGGCCAGCGGGTTGATTTCAACCAGGGCCAGGTCCTTTTCGTTGAACAGGCGGTACAGGTTCACCATGATGCTGGCGAACTGGCCGGCCTGCTTGGCAGTCAGGCCCAGCTTGAAGCCGAAATCACGGCCGTGGTAACCCTGCACGCCTTCGACGAAATCGACGTTCAGCGAGTGGATCAGCTCCGGGGTTTCAGCAGCGACCTGCTCGATTTCCACGCCGCCTTCCGAAGAGGCGATGTAGGTGATGGTCTTGGTGCCACGGTCGACCAGCACCGACAGGTACAGTTCCTTGACGATCTCGCCGGCGGTGGTCACCAGCACCAGGTTGACCGGCAGTTCAACGCCTGCGGTCTGGTAGGTGGCCATCTTGGTGCCGAGCATCTTGGCCGCAGCGGCCTTCACGTCGTCGGTGGTCTTGCAGAACTTGACGCCGCCAGCCTTGCCGCGGCCGCCAGCGTGGATCTGCGCCTTGACCATCCAGGGGCCCTGGCCCAGGGAGTTGGCAGCGGCAACCGCTTCGTCCGGGGTCGCAGCGACCTTGCCGGCCGGGACCGGGATGCCGTACTCGGCAAGCAGTTGTTTTGACTGGTATTCGTGGAAATTCATGCGTCACCGTGGGAATAGGAACGACCGCACGCAATTCCTCAGGGCCCCGGCGGGGCGCCGGCATGGACCGCGGCGGGCCCACTATTGTGGCCGAGCCGGCGCCGGGGCGCAAAGAAGTCTGTACAAAACGCCAGACGCGGCCAGATTTCCGCCGTCATTCAGGTAGTTGCGCCCGGCGGCCCACTGGCCACCGGTATCCATCCCGGGCCAAATGCGCGATCCGGGCGGCTCCGGCGGCGCCCTGCCTGGGGCCCTATACTGGCCGACCAAGGTGTGTAGAGTCGGGCTTGCCCTGCTGCTTCCACCGCAGGCCACATCGAAGCGACGTGCCCGCCCGGCCTCAGGGGACGCCGGGCAGGCCTGCCGCAGATTCCAGACTCAGGCAGCCAGAAGGGGAGTTCCGGCGTGTCACCCAGTGCTTCATTGATCGACCGCATCGAATCGATTCCGCGGCGTGAGCTGTATTTCTTCGCGCTGTACCGGGTGCTGATCGCCTCGGTCATCGCCGCCCTGCTCTACAGCCCGCTGTCGGCCATGGTCGGCGAAGCCCACCACCCGCGGCTGGCCGACACCGTCGCCGCCATCTACCTGGTGCTGTCCCTGCTGGCCCTGGTGATCGGCCGCAACGAACGCTGGCTGCGCCCGATCGTGGTCAGCGGCGTGCTGGTGGATATCGTCGCCGCCACCCTGTTGTCGCATGCCCTGCCCGGTGCCAGCGCCGGCATCTCGATGTCGCTGCTGTTCAACATCGCCGCCGCCGCCACCCTGCTGCCGCTCAGCCTGGGGCTGGGCCTGGCCCTGGCCGCCAGCCTCGCCACCGGCGTGGAGTACACCTGGAAGCTGCTGGAAGGCGGCGACCCCACCCGTACCCTGGCCGAACTGGCCATGTTCGCCACCAGCTACCTGGCACTGGCCTTCATCAGTTACCAGGTCGGCAGCCGCGCGCGCCGCAACCAGCAGCTGGCCAACCAGCGCGGCGATGAAGTGGCCAACCTGTTCCAGATCAACGAGCTGATCATCCGCCGCATGCGTACCGGCGTGCTGGTGGTCGACGCCGACAACCGCGTCACCCTGGCCAACGAGGCCGCCTCGATGCTGCTCGGTGACAGTGATGGCAGCGGCGAAAGCGGCCGCCTGGACCTGGCCAGCGCCGCCCCGGAACTCGCCCGTCGCCTGCAGCGCTGGCGCAATGGCTGGGCGCAGGACGAACTACCGCTGCAGCTCAACCCCGACCAGCCCGAAGTGCAGCCGCGCTTTGCCCGCCTGCTGGCCGGCAGCGACCTGGCCCTGGTGTTCCTGGACGACTCCAGCGTGGTCTCGCGCCGCGCCGAATCGCTCACCCTGTCGGCGATGGGCCGCTTCTCGGCCAGCCTCGCCCACGAGATCCGCAACCCACTGGCCGCGATCAACTACGCGGTGCAGCTGCTGGAAGAAGGCACCGGCTTCAACGAAAGCGACCGCCGCCTGCTGCAGATCATCCGCCAGCAGTGCCAGCGCACCAACGGCATCGTCGAAAGCGTGCTGGGCCTGGCCCGGCGCGAGCGCGCCACGCCGGAGAACGTCGACCTGGCCGCCTTCGTGCGCCGCTTCGTGCTGGAGTACAAGCAGGGCCAGACGCTGGAGACCGACAGCATCGAGCCGATCATCAACGACACCTCGGTGCTGGCCCAGGTCGACACCAAGCACCTCTACCAGGTGCTGACCGTACTGGTGCACAACGCGCTCAAATATGGCCGCATCGGCCAGCAGCCGGCGCGGGTGCGCCTGCGCGTGGCGCAGCACGAGCGCAGTGCGGTCATCGACGTGATGGATCGCGGCCCCGGTATTCCCGAGAGTGTGGCCGCACAGTTGTTCCGGCCGTTCTTCACCACGTCCGAGCATGGCACCGGGCTGGGCCTGTATATCGCCCGCGAGCTGTGCCGGGCCAACCAGGCGCGGCTGGACTACATCCCGGTTCCCGCTGGAGGCTCCTGCTTCCGCCTGGTGCTGCCCGGCCCGCATACGCTGTTGCCCACCTGATCTCGATTCTGTGCGTCAAACATTTGTCGCTTCCAGCCCCCTCGTTTATCTTTCACGCCCATGAACGAAACCCGCAGCGCCCTCGTCGTCGACGACGAACGCGACATCCGCGAACTGCTGGTACTGACGCTCGGCCGCATGGGGCTGCGCATCAGTACGGCAGCCAACCTTGCCGAAGCGCGCGAACTGCTTGCCAGCAATCCGTACGACCTGTGCATCACCGACATGCGCCTGCCGGACGGCAATGGCATCGAGCTGGTCAGCGAGATCGCGCAGCACTACCCGCGCACGCCAGTGGCGATGATCACCGCCTTCGGCAGCATGGACCTGGCCGTGGAAGCGCTGAAGGCCGGCGCCTTCGACTTCGTCAGCAAGCCGGTGGATATCGCCGTGCTGCGCGGCCTGGTCAAGCACGCGCTGGAACTGAACAACACCGAGCGCCCTGCACCCGGCCCCGCCGCCGAACAGGGCGCACGCCTGCTGGGCGATTCGCCGGCCATGGACGTGCTGCGCACCACCATCGGCAAGGTCGCGCGCAGCCAGGCGCCGGTCTACATCCTCGGCGAATCCGGCGTGGGCAAGGAGCTGGTCGCACGAACCATCCACGCCCAGGGCGCCCGCGCGGCCGGCCCGTTCGTGCCGGTCAACTGCGGCGCCATTCCCGGCGAGCTGATGGAAAGCGAATTCTTCGGCCACCGCAAGGGCAGCTTCAGCGGCGCCCACGCCGACAAGCCCGGGCTGTTCCAGGCCGCGCATGGCGGCACCCTGTTCCTCGACGAAGTGGCCGAGCTGCCGCTGCAGATGCAGGTGAAGCTGCTGCGCGCGATCCAGGAAAAATCAGTGCGCGCGGTGGGCGCGGCTACCGAGGAGCCGGTGGACGTGCGCATCCTCTCGGCCACCCACAAGGACCTGGCCGAGCTGGTCGAGGACGGGCGCTTCCGCCACGACCTCTACTACCGCATCAACGTGATCGAACTGAGGGTGCCGCCGCTGCGCGAGCGTCGCCAGGACCTGCCGGAACTGGCCGCATCGGTACTGGCACGGCTGGCCCGCAGCCATGGCCGCCCGACGCCGTTGCTGGCGCCGTCGGCGCTGGACGCACTGGCCCAGTACGCCTTCCCTGGCAACGTGCGCGAATTGGAGAACATCCTGGAACGCGCGCTGGCCCTGGCCGAAGAAGACCGCATCGGCGCCGACGACCTGCGCCTGCCGCAGCATGCCCCGCGCACGCCCGGCAGCGCAGCACACGCCGAGGCCGTGGTGGACCTGCAGCCCGGCAGCGCCGCCCTGCCCTCGTACATCGAACAGCTCGAGCGCAGCGCCATCCAGCGCGCGCTGGAAGAGAACCGCTGGAACAAGACCCGCACCGCCGCGCAGCTGGGCATCACCTTCCGCGCGCTGCGCTACAAGCTGAAGAAGCTGGGGATGGAGTAAGGAGGGCCCGACGCGGGCCACCCCATCCACGCACGACGCAGATCTACTGTAGAGCCGAGCCCACGCTCGGCTGCTCTTCGAACCATCAGCCGAGCATAGGCTCGGCTCTACCTCAATCCTTGGTAACGCGGTTGATCTCGGCCAGGCTGGTGACACCCGCCGCCGCCTTCTTCAACGCCGACTGGCGCAGATCGTTCACCCCGATCTGCTGTGCGGCCTCGGCAATCTGCAACGCATTGCCACCGGCCAGCACGATCGTGGCGATCTCGTCGGTCATCGGCATCACCTGGTAGATACCGGTGCGGCCCTTGTAGCCCTCGGTGCATTCGTCACAGCCGACCGCCTCGTACAGCTCGATACCCGCATCCAGCTGCGCCTGGGTAAAGCCTTCAGCCAGCAGCGCGTGCTCTGGCAGGTTGGCCGGGCGCTTGCAGTTGTTGCACAACCGGCGCGCCAGGCGCTGGGCGATCACCAGCGTCACCGAGCTGGTGATGTTGTACGGCGCGATGCCCATGTTCATCAGGCGCGCGATGGTCTGCGGTGCATCGTTGGTGTGCAGCGTGGACAGCACCATGTGGCCGGTCTGCGCCGCCTTGATCGCGATCTCGGCCGTCTCCAGGTCGCGGATTTCGCCGACCATGATGATGTCCGGATCCTGTCGCAGGAACGAGCGCAGTGCCGCGGCGAAGGTCATGCCGCGCTTGTTGTTCTGCTGCACCTGGTTGACGCCGGGCAGACGG
The DNA here is from genome assembly GCF_000284595.1 of Stenotrophomonas maltophilia D457. Taxonomy (GTDB): domain Bacteria; phylum Pseudomonadota; class Gammaproteobacteria; order Xanthomonadales; family Xanthomonadaceae; genus Stenotrophomonas; species Stenotrophomonas muris. Next base: position 3,743,075 of record NC_017671.1, read on the forward strand.
ATTTCCACCGGGTCTTCGGCGGTGGAGATGTTGCGCGTCTCGTCGTTAAGGATGCCCAGCGCGGTATACAGCGACACCGTCTTGCCCGAACCGGTCGGGCCGGTCACCAGCACCATGCCGTAGGGCTTGTGGATGGCGTCCAGGAACAGCTTCTGCTGGTCCGGCTCGTAACCCAGCTTGTCGATGCCCAGCTTGGCCGCGCTGCCGTCCAGGATACGCAGCACCACCTTCTCGCCGAACAGGGTCGGCAGCGTGCTAACGCGGAAGTCGATCTGCTTGGTCTTGGAGAGGTTGAGCTTGATGCGTCCGTCCTGCGGCACGCGCTTCTCGGCGATGTCCAGCTGCGCCATCACCTTCAGGCGCGCGGCGATGCGCTGGTTCAGCTTCACCGGCGCGCGCGCGACCATCTTCAGCAGGCCATCGATGCGCAGGCGCACGCGATAGTCGTCTTCATAGGGCTCGAAGTGGATGTCCGAGGCGCCCTTGCGGATCGCGTCCACCAGTACCTTGTTGACGAACTTCACCACCGGGGTGTCATCACCCTTGGCATCGATGCCGGAGTCGCCACCGGCGCCGAGATCCTCGTCTCCGGCCGCAACATCCAGGTTGCCCATGCCATCGTCGTCACCGCCCAGCGCGTCGCCCAGCGTGTCATGGCTGGCATGCCACTGCTCGAGCGTGCGGCGGATCTGGTCTTCATCGACCAGGATCGGCTCCACCACCAGATTGGTGTGGAACTTGATCTCGTCCAGCGAATGGGTCGGATTGCTGGTACCCACGAACAGCTTGCCGCCGCGCTTGAACAGCGGCAGCACGTTGTGCTTGCGCAGCAGCTCCTCGCTGACCAGGCTCATCGCGTTCTGGCTGGCGTCGAACGTGGACACGTCGAACAGCGGCATGCCGAACTCGACCGCGTTGGCCGCCGCCAACTGGGCCGCCCCGACCACCTTGTTCTGCGCGAACCAGGTCGGCAGCGGCTGCCGGGCCGCAGCGGCCTTGGCCATGGCGTCGCGGGCGGAAGCCTCGTCCAGCGCACCATCCTGGACCAGGCGACGGGCCAGGCCGGTGATGCCGACGAGATTGGCGGTGGTTACGGCGTTCATATGGATCCTTGGCTCATCATGGGTCAGGCAGTGCGGCGCGCCTTCCAGAGGCACCGCACAGGGCAGCAGAACCTGCCGCGACCCGATGGCCGACGACGACGCCAATCCTTCAGCATGACTGCCTCGCCCGGCACTCCCAGCCCGGCAGGCACGATCCTGACTCCCCCGGGGATGATAGCCCCGTCAACGGCCCGCCAACATCCCATTGGCAGGCCGAAGTGTGATCAACAGCCGGTTGGGCGATAGCGCGCTTCGAAGGCGCTGCCGTCGCAGGTCCAGATGCCGTCGGCTGCGCGGCGGAGGATGAGGTCTTTGCCGGCAACCAGAGAATTACCACCCACAGTACAAGCGATTTCGGCCACTCCATTACCGGCGAGCTCGGCACGCACAGCAGTGCAGCGTCCAGATACTCGGATCCCGACATATGCGGCGTTCACCAACACCGGACTGCGTCCATCCTGTACGACAGCCTCAATTGTGGTCTTGCCGGGCCGAATCTCAGCCAACCCGGCCACAAGCTGTGACTTCGCGACAAATCCTTGATAAATCGACATCGCGATTGCTGAAATGATGGCAATAATCGCTACGACGATCATCAATTCAATCAAGCTAAATCCCCTTTGTTTACGCATCGCCGCTCCCCTCGAGCAGATCAAAGTACGGTCGCGCAATCACTCTGATGAGTCCCCATAAACAAGAAGCCCCGCATTCGCGAGGCTTCTTGGCATACACAAAGGGCTAAAACTAATTAGGAACCCTTGGTGCAGCCAACCGGGTAGTACTTGTCATCAGCAACAGTGGTGTTGCAAGTCCAGGTACCGTCAGCGGCGCGCTTCCAAGTGATATTGCCAGCCGCCTTCGGACTGCCCTTGATGGAGGTGCAGGCAATCGAGCCTTCGGCACCGGCAACGATCGTGAAGCTCGTGCAACGGGTGGTCGGTGCAGCCGGCAGACCCAGCTTGGTCGCAGTGAAGTCGGCATCAGCCTTGCCTTCATTCACGAAGATCTCGAACTGCGTCTTGCCAGGGGTGACTTCGGCAAGTGCAGCAGTGACCTGCGACTTGGCCACATAGTCCTGGTACATCGGCAGGGCGATGGCGGCCAGGATGGCGATGATCGCAACGACGATCATCAGTTCGATAAGGGTGAAGCCCTTCTGGTTCTTCATTTTGGTACATCCCCAAGATAAGTGGTGGTTGATTTCAGAGCACAGGATCGGTCTGACCAGCGGTCAGCTGAGCGGGTCCTGCCCCCTGCGGGTGGATCAACGCAGGTTGCGTGCCAACGCCGGCACGCCTCCCCCTGGATTTCCCCGCACCCATGATGGCAGCTATTTCACGGATGGGAACCCCCTGAATGCGAATCTGCGATGGACGCGGCAATGTGACGCAGTGCGTCACCTTTGGCCGGCACCCGGCACGAATTCGCATCATGGGGCCCCTGGCAACTGCCCATACGTGCATGAACCCGCTACCATCAACGGCTAGACGCCCGCCTGGGGATGGCGGGTCTTGGGGAGCCGATATGTCTGTCAGTCGCAGTGCGATCAAGAAGGAGCCCGTGGCGCGCAGCACCACGGAGCTGCAGCCGTTTGTCTGGGTGGGGACCGACAAGCGGGGCGTGAAGATGAAAGGGGAGCAGGTCGCAAAGAACGCGAACCTGCTGCGGGCTGAACTGCGCCGCCAAGGCATCAACCCCGGCTTGGTCAAGCCCAAGCCAAAGCCGTTGTTCGGCGCCGCCGGCAGCAAGGTCACTCCGAAGGACATCGCGTTCTTCAGTCGGCAGATGGCTACCATGATGAAATCGGGCGTGCCCATTGTCGGCGCGCTGGACATCATCGCCAGCGGGCACAAGAACCCGCGCATGAAAAAGATGGTGGATTCGGTTCGAACCGATATCGAGGGCGGCTCGTCGCTGTACGAGGCGGTCAGTAAGCATCCGGTGCAGTTCGACGAGCTCTACCGCAATCTGGTCAAGGCTGGCGAAGGCGCCGGTGTACTCGAGACGGTGCTGGATACTGTCGCCACCTACAAGGAGAACATCGAAGCCCTCAAGGGCAAGATCAAGAAGGCGATGTTCTATCCCGCCATGGTGCTGGCGGTCGCTCTGCTGGTCAGCGGCATTCTGCTGGTCTGGGTGGTACCGCAGTTCGAGGATGTATTCAAAGGCTTCGGCGCGGAGCTTCCTGCCTTCACCCAAATGATCGTCGGCCTATCCCGCTTCATGGTGTCATGGTGGTGGCTGATCTTGATCATGATCATCGGCTCGATTGTCGGCTTCATTGCGGCTTACAAGCGATCACCGAAACTGCAACACTCTATCGACCGTTTGGTTCTGAAGGTGCCGGTCATCGGGCAGATCATGCACAACAGCTCGATTGCACGCTTTGCGCGTACCACGGCGGTGACTTTCAAGGCCGGTGTGCCACTTGTGGAAGCCTTGGGCATCGTGGCCGGCGCCACCGGCAACACAGTGTACGAAGAGGCCGTTCTGCGGATGCGCGACGACGTGTCGGTCGGCTACCCGGTCAACATGGCCATGAAACAGACCGCCCTGTTCCCGCACATGGTCATCCAGATGACCGGCATCGGTGAAGAGGCGGGCGCCCTGGACGCCATGCTGTTCAAGGTGGCCGAGTACTATGAGCAGGAGGTCAACAATGCCGTTGACGCCCTGAGCAGCCTGCTGGAACCGATCATCATGGTGATCATTGGTACCATCGTCGGCGGCATGGTCATCGGCATGTACCTGCCGATCTTCAAGCTCGCTTCCGTCGTCGGATAATCACTACATGGCATTTCTCGACCAGCATCCCGGCCTCGGCTACCCCGCCGCGGCCGCCCTGGGGCTGCTGCTGGGCAGTTTCCTCAACGTCGTCATCCTGCGCCTGCCCAAGCGGCTGGAGTGGCAGTGGAAGCGCGATGCGCGCGAGGTCCTGGAGGAACCGGACTTCTACGAGCCCCCGCCACCGGGGATCGTGGTCGAGCCCTCGCACTGCCCGCACTGCAAGCACAAGCTGAGCTGGTACGAGAACATCCCGCTGTTCAGCTGGATCATCCAGGGCGGCAAGTGCCGCCACTGCAAGGCGCCGATCTCGCTGCAGTATCCGCTGGTCGAGGCCCTGACCTCGGTGCTGGTGCTGGCCTGCGTCTGGCAGTTCGGCTTCGGCTGGCAGGGCTTCGGCGCCATTGTGCTGACCTGCTTCCTGATCGCCTTGTCCGGCATCGACCTGCGCACCCAGCTGCTGCCCGACCAGTTGACCCTGCCACTGATGTGGCTGGGCCTGATAGGCAACATCGACAACCTGTACATGCCGGCCAAGCCAGCATTGGTCGGCGCGGCGGTGGGCTATCTGTCACTGTGGATGGTCTGGTGGCTGTTCAAGCAGCTGACCGGCAAGGAAGGCATGGGCCACGGCGATTTCAAGCTGCTGGCCGCGCTCGGCGCCTGGTGCGGGTTGAAGGGCATCCTGCCGATCATCCTGCTGTCGTCGGTGCTGGGCGCCATCATCGGCTCGATCTGGCTGTACACCCGGGGCCGTGACCGCGCCACGCCGATCCCGTTCGGCCCCTACCTGGCCATCGCGGGCTGGCTGTACTTCATGTGGGGCGCGCCCGTGGTGGAGCAGTACCTGGTGTTGAGCGGACTGCGCTGAGGGGAATCCCCATGAGCCGCTATGTGGTTGGCCTGACCGGCGGCATTGCCGCCGGCAAGAGCGAGGCGACCCGGCGCTTCGAGGCGCTGGGCATCGTGGTGGCCGACGCCGACCTGGCCGCCCGCGCGGTGGTTGCCGCCGGCAGCCCGGCCCTGGACCGTATCGCCGAGCGCTTCGGCGCCGGCATGCTGCAGGCGGACGGTAGCTTGGACCGGGCACGCCTGCGGGCCCACGTGTTCGCCGACCCGACCGAACGGGCGGCGCTGGAAACGATCACCCACCCGGCCATCCGCCTGCTGATGCAACAGCAGTGCGAGCAGGCCGCCAGCCCCTATGCGATTGCCGCCATTCCGTTGCTGACCGAGGTCGGTGGGCGGCAGGCCTACCCGTGGTTGGACCGGGTATTGCTGGTGGATGCGCCCGAAGCCGTGCAGCACGCCCGGCTGATGCAGCGCGACGGCATCGACGCCGCGCTGGCCGACAAGATGATCGCCGCCCAGGCCAGCCGCGCGCAGCGCTTGGCACTGGCCGATGATGTAGTGGTCAACGATGGTCACCCGGAAGAGCTGCAGGCGCAGGTGGAAGCGCTGCATGAGCGGTATCTGGGGCTGGCTGGGGGTTGAGGCTTGGTTGCCGGCCAGCGGCCGGCACTACCGAAGCGCATCCGCGCATTGCGGCGATTTACCCTGCACCAGCGTGGAACTGCTGTAGAGCCGAGCCCACGCTCGGCTGCGATCATCAAGCCGAGCATGGGCTCGGCTCTACAAAGCGTTCTGCATTCACGCGTGGCGTGGACCTACTCCAGCTGCAGGCGGGCGTAGCGGGCCAGTTCGCGGGCGCCGAGCAGCAGGCCGTCGACGACATCCGGGCTCAGCTGCTGGTGGGCACCGCCCTGTTCGCGGGCGGCTTCGGCGGCGTGCAGCACCTGCATGAGTGCATTCAAGCCGGCCAGGGTGCGGCTGAGACCGGCCATGGTGGCCGCCTGGGCAGGGCTGAGGCCCTGCGCTTCCAGTCGCCGGCCGTCGGCGGCATCGCGGCCGTCCATGCGGGCCAGCAGCGCGGGCAGCAGATCCTTCGGATCATCGAGCAGGGTTTCGACACGCTCGGCCACGTCGGCCGGCAGCAGGTCAGCGGCTTCGCCGATCAGTGCGTACAGTTGGGGGAACACGGGGCGTGCGGACATGGTGAATCTCCTCGCAGACGACGAGCCACCTGCGGATGCGAGGTGGCGGACGGTGCGGGTTGGCGTACCGGAGACCCAACAACTCAAGCGCGAGGAAAAAGACTCCAGCGGATTCTGATGAATCCCCACGCACCATCCGCCGAAACGAGGCAGGCGATGCATTTTCCATGATGAGCCGCAGCACACCCGGAGCGCTTGAGTTGAAGGTTTTTTTCAGGACGCCAATCCCGGCCAAGGCACCTGCCCCGGCAGCCCCATCTGGCCATCACGCAGCGCTGTGATCTGTAAGGAAATTCTCAAGCCGCGGCGGAGGGTACGAATGCGTGCATGCGGACACGCACGCGACGTGGCGGCGATCACGGTGATGTCGCCATTAGCCCCAAGGCCCGCTCATCACCCCTAAATATTCAGCACCAGAAGCGACACGCCGCCGACTCTACCCTTCGCTATCGACAGAACTTCATTTCAGCCAAAGGAACTTCACATCTTGCGCCACCCAGTTGCAGACGCTAATTCCACGGCAAGACGGCCCACTGCAGACATGTCATCCCCCTCGAACATCACGAACTTCAACATTTGCACTACTGCACTCGATGGGTGCGCGTTGACTCAATGCCAACAACTCATCTATAAGTTGCTTGACCTGCACAGCCTAGTGCAGGTCTGACCTGCCCCCCGTTTTCCGGGCCAACCTGATCTTAGTAGAGTCCGTCTCACAAGAGGACGGACATGAAGAAGCGATACACCGAAGAGCAGATCATCGGCTTCCTGAAGCAGGCGGCCGCCGGCACGCCGGTCAAGGAGCTTTGCCGCAAGCACGGCTTCAGTGACGCGTCGTTCTACCTGTGGCGGCGCAAGTTCGGCGGCATGGATGTGCCCGACGCCAAGCGCCTGAAGGCACTGGAAGCGGAGAACGCGCGGCTCAAAAAGCTGTTGGCCGAGTCGATGTTGGACAACGAAGCGCTGAGGATCGTGGCGCGGGGAAAATACTGAGCCCGCCGACGCGACGGGCTGCCGTCGCGGACGTGCGGGCGAAGCTGGGCCTGTCGGAGCGGCGGGCCTGCCGGGCACTGGGCTTGTCACGCAGCGTGTTGCACTACCAGCCGCGCATGGCGAACGCGCCGTTGCAGGCCAGGCTCGTTGCGTTGGCGGGCGAACGTCGCCGGTTCGGCTACCGACGGCTGCACATCCTGCTGGAACGGGAGGGCTGGATCGCCAACCACAAGCGAATCTACCGGCTGTACCGCAACGCTGGCCTGGCGGTGCGCAAGCGCCGCAAGCGCGATCGCGTGGCCGTCGAGCGCCGTCCGCTGCAGCTGCCGTCGGGGCCCAACCACACCTGGTCGATGGACTTCGTCTTCGACGCCCTGGCCAACGGGCGCCCGATCAAGTGCCTGACGGTGGTGGACGATTGCACCAAGGAAGCGGTGGAAATCGCCGTCGGCCGGAGGATAAATGGCCAGAACGTGGCCGACATCCTGGATGCGGTATGCCGTTTCCGCGGCTACCCCGCGGCGATCAGGACCGACCAGGGACCCGAGTTTACCGGCCGGGCGCTGGACCAGTGGGCGACCGCCAACGGCGTGACGCTTGTGCTGACCCAGCCAGGGAAACCCACGCAGAACGCCTATGTGGAGAGCTTCAACGGCAAGTTCCGGGACGAATGCTTGAACGAAAACTGGTTTATCTCGCTCGAGCACGCACGGGCGGTAATCGCCATCTGGCGCAAGGACTACAACGAGGTGCGTCCGCACAGCTCACTGCCCAAATGCACGCCTGCCGAGTTCGCCGCCGCGCTGCGCAACGAAGGTGCCTTGACTGGTTCGACCGCTGATCGAAACCTGACCCACCGGAGCGGTATGCTCCCCAACCTGGACTCTACTAAGTAGCTAGTGGCCCTGAGAAAGGGGGCAGGTCAGGTCATTTCACACGACCAAGGAAGAAGTTATGAAAGAGCTCACCGCGAAAGAAGTGAAAGCAGTATCAGGCGGAACGAATCGCCTTCCGGTTAACTCGGGTACGATTCAGACCCGCGGCAAGAATCCGTTCTCCGGCCCTGTTCCGCGAGACGGCACCATCCCCTACGTGCGTTACGTCCAGAAGTAATCTAGTGGCCCCGTCCATCGCTGGGCGGGGCCACTAATGACGTCCCCGCCCCATGTCGACGTCGCGAAGAGTCACGCAGCGTTTTGATGTGAGGCTCGGATTCTAGCCGTGGCGCTCCTTGATTTTGACGAACCTCACAACAGCATTGGCGAAAAGGTCAGGATAGCGATCACGCCACGCTCGCCACCGGGGCGCACGCTCACCTGCCAGCCGTACAGATCGCACAGGCGGCTGACGATCGACAGGCCGATGCCACCGCCCTGCGAATGGCCGGCATGCGTGCCGCGATAGCCACGCTGGAACAGTTTGGCGGCATCCTCTTCGCTCAGGCCAGGGCCGCTGTCAGTCACCGACACCGAATTGCTGCCGACAAAGACGCGCACTTCGCCATCCTGCGAGTACTTCACCGCGTTGCCGATCAGGTTGCCCAGCGCCACCGACAACGCCGCCTCCGGCGCATCGATCACCAGGTTGCGCTCGCCTTCCAGCGCCAGTTCCAGGGGCTTGCCACCCAACTGGGCGCGGTGGGCGTCCAGCAGCTGTTCGGCCACACGGGCGACGTTGCTGGTGCCCTGCCCGCGTTCATTGCGCGACAGCAGCAGCAGTGCGCCGATCAGGTCGCTGCACTGCTGTTCGGCACGCTGGATGCGCTGCAGACGCTGCAGCACCTTCTCATCCAGGCCGGGCCGGGTCAGCAGCAGTTCGGTGGCGCCACGGATCACCGCCAGCGGCGTGCGCAACTCGTGGCTGACGTCGGCATTGAACTCACGGTCGCGCTGCACCACTTCGGTCAGCCGCGACGAATAATCATCCAGCGCCTGCGCCAGCTGCCCTACTTCGTCATCGGGGAAACGCGGCGCCAGCGGCTCGGGATCACTGGTGCCGCCGCGATAGGCACGCAGTCGCGCAGCCAGGTCCGAGACCGGCTTCATCACCTTCGAGGCCGACCACCAGCCCAGCACCAGCGACAACAGGCTGAACACCAGCACCGACAGCACCAACGCGCGGTTGAGCTGCTTGCCACCGCGCACGCTGTCGGTCATGTCATAGGCGAGGAAGAACCAGGCATCGTCGGCCTTGCGCACCGCCAGCTTGTAGGCATACGGCTGCCCCTGCTCGTCGGTGCCACTCAAATTGTAATTGCCGTTCTGCAGATCGGCCCACTGCGGCCAAGACTCGCGTGCCTTGTCGAACTTATCAGCCGAGTATGCGTACGCTCGGATCTGCTGGACGGGCACCGCAGGATTGCGCCCCGGGTGCTCGTAGAAGCGGCGCGCATACTCTTCAATGTTGTGGTTGATCACGTCTTCCACCAGCTGGTTTTCCACGCGCATGCGGGCCCAGTTGGTGGCGAACGCGAACAGTGTTGTCAGGCAGAAGCCCAACAACACGAACGAGACGATGATGCGGCTGCGCAGGCGCCGCCGATACGGCGAACGCCGGCGCTCCCCCTTGGTTGCCACGGAATCAGGCTTCCGGGGTGGCGATGCGGTATCCGATGCCATGGCGGGTCTGGATCAGCGGCACTTCAAACGGCTTGTCGACCACCGCACGCAGGCCGTGGATGTGGACGCGCAGCGAATCCGAGTCGGGCAGCTCTTCGCCCCAGACGCGGGTTTCCAGCTCCTGGCGGGTGACCACGGCCGGCGCGGCCTCCATCAGGGCCTGCAGGATCTTCAGCGCGGTCGGGTTGAGCTGTAGCAGCTTGCCCTGGCGGCGCACTTCCAGCGTGTCCAGGTTGTATTCCAGATCGCCGGTTTCCAGCACGCGGGTCTGCACGCCCTTGCCGCGGCGCGACAGCGCGTTCAAGCGCACTTCCACTTCCTGCAGCGCGAACGGCTTGATCAGGTAGTCATCGGCGCCGGAATCGAAACCGGCCAGCTTGTTGTCCAGCGAGTCGCGGGCGGTCAGCATCAGCACCGGGGTCTGCTTGCGCGCTTCGTTGCGCAGCTTGCGGCACACTTCGATGCCATCCATGCCCGGCAGGTTCAGGTCCAGAACGATGGCGTCGAACTCGTGGACCACGGCCAGGTGCAGGCCGGTCACGCCGTCGGCGGCGAAGTCCACGGTGTGGCCACGATCCTCAAGGTAGTCGCCAAGGTTGGCGGCGATGTCGCTGTTGTCTTCGATTACGAGAATGCGCACTGGGACCTCTGGTTCTTGAAGGGTCGTCGGGGGGCCAGGCCCACCCGCTCAGGATGCCCCTGCGTGGGTGGACGCGACGTCTACCTGCTGAACGATACAGGTTCCATTCTTAACATTTCGTACCGAAGGGCCGACACCGGCAAAAGCCCCGCGTCAGCCGGTCAGCGGCTGATGCGCTGCTGGTCGGTCAACGCCCGGCGGCTGTCTTCCTGGGCCTTGCGACGCTGGGCCACGGTCAGGCAGACGCTGGTCGGCATGTTGCTGCCGGTAAGGCGCTCGCGGCGGCAGATCATGCGGCTGTCGGCCTGGGCGCGGGTCATGATGGTGTTGACGATCTCCTGCTCGTTGAACAGGTCGTTGCGCTCCTGCGGGGCCAGCTCATCCACCTTCTCCCGGCCATTCATCTTGATCCGGATCCGGTTCAGTGCCTGCTGCACGCGACTCTTGTCCTCCAGCCCGATCTCGCTGTAGTCCTCGCTGCCCATGGCCGTTTCAACGCGGCGGATCTGCTCGGACACCGGGGTGAAGGCATCCATCTGCACGGTGTCCTTCTGCGCCTTGGCCTGCACGGTGGCTACCAGGCCGAGCGACAGCATCAGGGCAAGTGTCGTATTGCGGTACATGACGAGCTCCATGTTCGTCCATGAATAGGGTCTCGACTTTACGATTCCGCCGATGCGCCCACAAGGGACGCACGGCAGGGTGACCGATGGCGGCATGCGATCGGTTCGGCAGCGATCAGGGCTTGTAGTTGTTGAAGCGCTGGTTGTCGTTGAGCGCCTTGCGGCTGTCTTCCTGCGCCTTGCGGCGCTGGGCCACGGTCAGGCAGACACTCTGCGGCATGTTGCTGCCGGTGGTGCGTTCACGACGGCAGACCATGCGGCTGTCGGCATGGGCGCGGGTCATGATCGTGTTGATCACTTCCTGGTCGTTGAAGATCTCGGTGCGGTCCTGCGGACTGACCTGCTCCACGCGTTCGTGGTCGCCCATCTTGATCTTGATGCGGCCCAGCGCCTGCTGCACGCGGCTTTTGTCTTCCAGCCCGATCTCGCTGTAGTCCTCGCTGTTGATCGCCGTCTCAACGTTGCGGATCTGTTCGGCCACCGGCGCGTTGGCGTCGAACTTCACCTGCCCTTTCTCGGGCTTGGCGTGGGCGGTGGTGGCCAGGGCCAGGCCCAGCATCAGGGCGAAGGGGGTCATGCGCTGCATCGTTACCTCCAGGTTCTTCCATGAGTGGAACATCGATCCTGCGGTGCCACCGATGCGCCGTCACAGCACGCTCGATGGGCCGAAGGGCGGTGCGGTCAACGCCCGGCGGGCGGTGGGCTGAGCGTGTTGTAGCTGCGCTGGTCGTTGATCAGCGCCTTGCCTTTCTCTTCGATCCGGCGCCGTTCGGCCACGGTCAGGCAGCGGCTCTTGGGCATGTTGCTGCCGGTGGTGCGTTCGTACCTGCAGATCTGGCGACTGTCTTCATGGCCACGCGCCAACACGGTGTTGATGCGTTCCTGCTCGTTGAAGACCTCGGCCTGCAACTGCGGCGGCAGCTCCTGCACGGTCTGGCGTTCGCCCATGTGCTGGCGGATACGCGACAGCGACTGCTGCACCTGGCCGCGATCCTCGGCGGACAGTTCGGCATAGTCGGGGGCGGCCAGGGCGGTCTCCACCTGGCGCATCTGCTCGGCGACCGAGCCCTGCCGGTCCATCTGTACAGCCACTTTCTCCGGCTTGGGGGCAACAGCGCCAGACAGGCCCAGCAGCAACGCGATCATCATGATGCGGTACATCGCCAACCTCCCGATCCATCCCGGAACGAAGGGCCAACTCTACGACCGTCACGCGGCCTCCACAAGAGACCTTGGGCATGGGGCCGACAGGCATAAAAAAGGCCCAGACGGTGCACCCGCCTGGGCCTGAAGTCGTATCCCGATACCGATCCTGCTGAGAGGCAGAGCTGCGGTTCGCTGAAGCCTACGCCCGATCCGATTAAAGCCTCGTTAAAGGCCCGGATCATTTGCCGGTGAGAATCATAACCCCATGGATAATCAGGGTTTTTTGATCTTCTCTACGTGCTCGATGATGCGTGTCGCCACGTCGACCCCGCAGGCCGCTTCGATGCCTTCCAGCCCGGGCGTGGAGTTGACCTCCAGCACCAGCGGGCCGCGCGCGGAACGGATCAGGTCCACGCCGCAGACCGACAGGCCCAGCGCCTTGGCCGAACGCACCGCCACCTGCTGCTCGGCACGGCTGGCCTTGGCCGCCACGGCGGTCCCCCCGGCGTGCAGGTTGGAGCGGAAGTCGCCCTCCGGTGCCTGCCGCTGCATCGACGCCACCACCTGGTCGCCCACCACGAAGCAGCGCAGGTCGGCCCCCTTGGCCTCGCCGATGAATTCCTGCATCAGGAAGTTGGCGTACAGGCCGCGCAGCGCTTCGACGATGCCGCGCGAGGCACTGGCCTTTTCGGTCAGGATCACGCCGCGCCCCTGGGTGCCTTCATTGAGCTTCACCACGTGCGGCGGCGGGCCGAGCATGGACAGCAGATCGACGGTGTCATCGGGGTTGTCGCCGAACACGGTGACCGGCATGTCGATGCCCTTGGCTGCCAGCAGCTGGTGCGCGCGCAGCTTGTCGCGCGAACGCAGGATGGCATCGGACGGATTGGGCGTGCGCGCGCCCATCAGTTCGAACTGGCGCAGCACCGCGGTGCCGTAGCGGGTGATCGAGGCACCGATGCGCGGAATGACCATGTCCACGCCGGTCATCGGCCGGCCTTTGTAGTGCATGGAAAAGCCATCGGCGGCGATGCGCATGTAGCAGCGCAACGGGTCGAGGATGCGCACGGTATGGCCGCGCGCGCGCGCCGCCTCGACCAGCCGGCGGGTGGAATACAGGGAGCTGTTGCGGGACAGGATGGCGAGCTTCATCGCGGTGGGATCGGTCGGCAGGCGCGAAGCATAGCGCGGGCGTGTGGCGGGTGGATGATGCCTGGCCCGTGCTGCCTGCACCGTCGGCGGTCGGTTCCTGCGGCGACGATTCCGGCGAAAGAGTAACCGTCGCCGGATACACCACGCGCCCGCATCACCGTGCGGGCTGGTTCCGCTTCAGAACCCTCGCGCGGATTCACCCAGCGCCGCGATGCAGGTCATCTGCGTGGCCGAGCCGGCCGAGGTGCTCTTGTAGATCTGCCACAGCAGCTGCGCGGCCTTCGGCCCACCGGCGCGACCCAGCGCTCGCAATGCTTCCAGCTGCCGGGAGGTGCCGGCACCGGAGTTCTTGTAGATCTCGTGAATACTGCCGACGACGTCGTCCTTCGTTTCCATGCGCTGCTTCCCGTGTAGAAAATGCGGCAACGCTAACCGGGCGCGGATGGCCGTGGATATGAAACTAATCAGAAATGAAGAAGGCCGCTGATGAGCGGCCTTCTGTCTACGCGCGGGGCGTGACCCGAATGGCACCTTTCGCGGCCGAGGTGGACCACCAAGAGCGCACGCGACGGGCATCGTCGCGAGTGCCGGCTAGCCACCCAGCTTCCCAGTCAGGGAGTAGAGGGGCTCCAGCAGCCATTCGTAGAGCTTGCGACGCTCGCCCATGATATCGGCCTCAAGCTGCATGCCCGGGCGGAGCGTCTCTGTCTTCCCGTATGCCAGCACTCTCTGCTGATCTAACGAGACCAGGACTCGATACAGGGACTGCTTCGAATCGCCGTCGTTCTGGGATCCGGTCAAAGCGCTGCGAGAGATGCGGATGACCGTTCCTTCGTGGGCGCCGAACTTCTGGTAAGGATAGGCCTGATAGCGCAGGAGGACTCTGTCGCCTGACTTGACGAACCCGATCGCCGAACTAGGCACCAACAGCTGTGCTCGAAGCTCGGACCCCTTGGGAAGCAGGCTGAGAACCGGCTGGCCCGGCTGCACCGCCTGGCCGGCCTCGACGAGTCGATTTGCTACCAGTCCAGCTACGGGTGCGCGAAGCAGCAGCTCCCCATCTGCCTCCATACGGACAGTCTCCTGACTCATTGCAGCCAAATCACGTTCAGAGGCCGCCTTTGCCGAGAGCCTCTGATAGGGAATTTCTGCGAGCCGCTGTTCAAGTTCGGCTAGGTTCCGCCGAATCGAGGTCGCTTGGCGTTGAAGGGCTTGTTGTGCGTTGACCGCCTCAAGCATCGATTGCTCTTGCTGATTAATCTGAACCAAGCTTACGTACTGCTCATTCTCGACGCTCTGATATCGGGCAAGGGTCTCGCGACCAATTCTCACCTGCTCGCCGCGGGTATGGATCTCTGCCTCGATCTGCGAAAGCTCGCGCAGCATCGCAGAGCGCTGGGCCTTCGCCCCCTCCTGCTGTGCCACTAGCTGTCTGTCCTGAAATTCGCTCATCTCCTCCAGCCTGGTCATACGAGATCGCTGTGCGTCAAGCAACGTGGACACGGCGTCCTGTCCTGAGGAGGTGACCCGCGGCACATTGATCGTCAGCAGCCCGTCCTGGCGCTGGACGTGGTCCCCTTCTTCAACATCCAACCTCGCAACCACGCCTGCTGACGGAGCGACCACGGTGGAGAGTCCGAGATCGGGCACAAGCTCGCCCAAAACCCTGGATCTGCGTGAATATTCGCCAAGGTAAAGGAAGCCGACGATGGCCAAAGCAGCCATCGCCGCGAACACCGCCAGAACCCAGAAACGGAGCGGTTGCGCCAGGGATACACCACCGAGCCAGCTTCGCCGCTGGGCATCGATGGCTTCCTTGCGGAAGAGGCCGCTCATGCGAGGATCTCCTCAAGGCCGTCCTGTGCTGCATTCGCGGAGTTTGATGCGTTCTGCGTCAGCACGCGTGCTACGGCGCCCGCGTGCATGATCAGCACCCGGTCGGCACTGGCAATGGTCTCTGGGCGATGGGCGATGATCACCCGAGTCAGTTCGAGCTGTCGGACGGCTTCATTCACCAGCCTTTCCCGCTCAACATCCAGATGGCTGGTTGCCTCATCCAGGAAGAGCAGACGGGGCTTGCGATACAGGGCGCGTGCGAGGATCACCCGCTGCTTCTGACCACCAGAGAGGGTCGTCCCCATGTCGCCGATCAGGCTGTTGTAGCCCATGGGCATCGCTGCGATGTCGTCATGCACCGCGGCCAACTCTGCGGCTTCACGCACTCTGGCTTCATCATGGTGATCGTCTTCGAAGGCGATGTTCTCGCTGACACTTCCCGCGAAGAGCTGGTCATCCTGCATCACCGCACCGACCATGCGGCGATACTCGCTTATGCTGATCTTTGACAGGGGTACGCCTCCGATGCGGATCTCACCTTCCGTCGGCGGGAGAAGGCCGAGGAGTATCTTGATCAGCGTGGTTTTTCCGCAGCCAGACGGGCCGATGATGGCGACTGATTCACCAGGATCCACTACAAAGCTGCAGTTCCTCAGCACCCAGGGTTCTCCGGGGGCATAGCGGAACCCAAGGCCTTCGACCTCAATTCGGATGCCGTCCGGCGACAGAGCGCTTGTGCTGGATGTGAGGCTCTCTGGTTCGGCAAGAACAATGTCGGAGAGCCGTTCGCCGTGAAGGCGGAGCATGCGGAACTCCACCCACTTGTCGACCAAGGCCCCCACCCGTTGTGAAAACTGGTCCTTGTAAGCGAGGTAGGCAATCAGCATGCCGACGGAGAACACGTTCTCCATCGCCAGCAATGCACCCAGCCAGATCACCGCAATGCGCTCCAGTCCAAACAGCAACTGATTGGCACCACCGAACCTCAGTCCAAACTTCGAGAGCCAAATGTCTTGATTGACAGTCTCGTTCATGAGGTTGAAGTAGCCTGCTTGGCGAACGGATTCTCGGCCCGCAACTTTTACCGACTGAACTCCGCGAATCGACTCAAGCAGATGGCTCTCCTGCCGCGCCCCAGCGATCAACTGTTTCTCTGTGCCTCGCCTGAGCGGCGCGAAGGCACAGGCACGAACGATTGCGTACAGAGCAACCGCAAGCAACGTGACCAGCGCAAGCTTCCAGCTGTAGAGCAGCATCATTCCGAGCGTCACCACCGCCATGAGGCCATCAATGAGCGCCTCGACGAAGCTGGTCGTCAACGTTTGCTGGATGGCATGGACGCTTCCCATGCGCGAGGTAACATCGCCCAGATGACGCTTCTCAAAGAAGTCCAGGGGCAAACGCAACAGGTGCCGGAAGACGTTGCCAGTCCATTGCAGGTTGAGCCGGTTTGACAGGTATATGACCACTCCGCCTCGGATCTGCCCGATGCAGACCTGCAGCAGCAGCGCCAGGGCAAACCCAGTGCCCAGGACTGTCAGCAGGTCTCTGTCATGGGCAACGAGGGCTTGGTCCACGGTCCATTGCATGAAGAACGGTGCTATCAGGACGAACACCTGAAGAGCAATGGACAGAAGCAGCAGCAGGCCAAGAGCCTGCCAGAGCCCATCGATCTTTCCCGTCAACTGCGCAAGCGAGACGGCCGGTGGGCAGGGGACTACCCGGAACTCGGGAGTCGGGCTCAACTCCAGAGCGATTCCAGTGAAGTGCAGTGAGACCTCCTCCAAGGAAAGTCTGCGCTTGCCAAACGTGGGATCCAGAACGGTGATGCCGTTGCGATGAACTTTGCTGATTACAACAAAGTGGTTGAGATCCCAGTGCGCGATGCACGGCAACTGAAGTTGGCTCAGGTGCCCCAGCTCCAAGCGCAAGGGGCGGCAACGAAAGCCTAGGCTTCCTCCAATCTCTATGATCTGGGCGAGAGTGGCACCTTTGAGGGAAAGTGCATGACGACGGCGAAGTTCCCGGAGTCCGATGTTGTTTCCATGATGCGACGCAACCATGGCCAAACAAGCGAGTCCGCACTCTGCTGCCTCGGACTGAATCACAACGTCAATGAGCTAGGCCCTCAAAGTACGATTTCGGGACGGGTAAAGGAGGCGACGGAGGCACAAAAGAAATTTGCTGGAAAAACCATCAGACGGACAGAAGCAGAGGAGGCACTTATTGGTTCACACCGCCCCCCAAGAAGCGAGCGTCAGTTTATTTTTTTGAACATACCAATCCCACCGCCCCCGCCATCCACACCATAACAATATTCACGCTTCATTTACGCACCACTGCAAATGGTTGGAAGGCTCTTATGTGCTTGGTGCTCTGGAGCGACGCACCTCCAGCGGAGTCGACAGCGCTCTTTCGACGCTCTGCTTTGGAAGCGACAGGTGGTTCGATTGCCTCATGCGGATCCACTCCGCACGAACATCACGGCGGGTCTACGCACGATGATGATCTACGTTCCGTAACGCAGAATCACGCCTTTTATGATCAGGCCCCTGCTCCCAGCAGCACGTGCCACTCCTAATGCCATCTCAGATCCACCGCGTCCCCCTGGCGTATCGCTTCGAATGCCTGAGAGAGTGCCACGCCCATGCAGGCGGCCACCAGCCGTGCCCTATCGCCGGTAGGCTCATGGAGAGGACGAACGAGGAAGCGCGAACCGATGACGGCACGCAACTCGATGGGCACAAGAAAGCGGGCGTATAGCCCACTGGGACGAGAAAGAAGCAGCGGCTTGGGCAAAAACGATACCTCGAACGATACCTGGACAGGTCGTTTGAGCGTTCGTTTTTCTGCCAATTCACCCGTGCGCTATCAACAACTTAGGCGCAGTTCCGGTGACAAATGGAGCGGGCGATGGGAATCGAACCCACGTCAGTAGCTTGGGAAGCTACAGCTCTACCATTGAGCTACGCCCGCATTGCGGGTGAAAGTCTATGCGGAGGGGCCGGTGCAGCGCAATGGTGGCCACCGCATCCGCGAGGGGTCAGAGCCCTTTCCTTGCGGAAAGGGATCCGACCCCGGCGGGTGCTGCTTAGAACGTGCCGCTGAAGTTGGCGAACAGGGTGGCGTCCTGCGCGCGCTTCTGGCCGGTCGACGCGCTCAGGCCGAAGTTGCTCTGCAGGCCGAACAGTTCGGTGCGGGCGCCCAGCACGACGGTGGCGTAGTTCTTGTCGAACTTCAGGCCCGGCACGCGGTAGCTGCCCAGTTCCGGCAGGGTCTGCAACCAGGCGCTGGCCTGCTTGGTGTCCTCGAACTCGTGATCGTAGGTCACCTGCGCGTACGGCTTGACGGCGCCGCCATCGAAGCGGGCCTGCCAGCCGAGGCGGCCGACGGTCGAATCGACGTTCTGGCGGTCATAGCCCAGTGCGGTGGCCAGGGTGCCAGCCGCAGCACTTTCGGTGTAACCGTCGATCTTCACCTTCTGCCAGATCACCGAGGCGATCGGGCCGTGGCGGAAGCCGCCTTCGGTGCCGAACTCGTAACCGGCGTTCAGGGCCGCGGTCAGGTTGCTGCCGTCCGGCGAACCACCATGCTCACGGGTGGCCGGGCCCAGCTGGACCTTGCGGTTAACGTCATAGGACAGCCAGGTGTAGCTGACCTGGCCGTTCACCCAGATGCGATCGCCGTACCAGCCGGCGAACAGACCTGCGGTGGTGTCCTTCTGGGTGAAGTCGCCACGGCTGTTGCCGAAGTCGGCGCTGAGGCGGCCGAAGCCGGCGAAACCGCCGAACACCATGCCGTCGCGGGCCCAGTCGATACCGAACAGGCCGGCCGGGGCCAGGCCGTCGTACAGGTCTGCGTGGTCGTAGCGCTGCAGGTCACCGCGCACGCCGCCCCACCAGGACAGGCCGTCAGCCGGACGACCACCCAGGTGCATGCTGACCTGGTCGGCACGCGAGCGGCCGATGGTCTGTGCCGAGTGGCTCAGCACCTGCTGCAGGCGCGGGCCTTCCAGCACCGAGGCCGCGTACTGGCCCAGCAGCTGATGACCCGCGGTGGTCGGGTGCACGCCATCGGCGAACAGGTAGGTGTTGGCCGCATCCGGGCTGACGTAGCTGGTCGGGTTGCAGGTCAGGATGCTCTGCGTCGAGTTGGCCGGATCGATCTTGCAGGCGGTGCTGGTGACGTTGGTGAAGCCGTACATGCCCGGGTTGGCGGTCACTTCACGCAGGATGCTGAAGGTGTCGAGCGGAATGAACTCGATGCCCGCCTGCTTCAGACCACCGTACAGGGCCTTGTTGTAACCGGCCGACAGTGCAGTGGCGGCGGCGGCGTTGGGGCCACGGAACTGCGGAGTGATGCCCACGTCCGGCAGATTCGGCACGAGCACGTACTGGGCACCGGCCTGCTTCAGGGCGCCCACCAGCGCGATCTGGTCGGTGACCGCGGCGCCGATGATGCCCTGCACCTGGGCCTGCGAGGCACCACCGGCCGCTGCGCGCGTGGCCGCGAACAGATCATTGGCACCGCCCCATACGGTGTACAGGGCATTGGCGTCGGCCTTGCCACCATTCGCAGCAAGGTAACGGGTCGCCTGCGACTTCAGCGACGGAATGGCTCCGAGGCCACCCGCTTCGTCGGCCGATACACGGGCGCCGCCGACGGCGTAGTTGTCACCGTTCTGGCCATTGCCGTTGGGCGTGCCGTTGAGGCCGTAGTAGTTGGCGACCTGCTGCGCCCACACCCAACCCGGGTTGGTGGTGAACTGGCCGGTCACCGGACGCACATCGGCCGGCAGCAGCGGGCGGAAATAGCCAGCGTCGGTCAGGCTGTCACCGAAGAACACGGCCTTGGAATAGGGGGATTCGCCTGCCATGGCCGGAAGCGCGGCCAGCGCGATCGCGGCCGCCATCAGGGAGCGGATCGGGCGTTTGCTGAGCAGCATGTAAAAAACTCCTGTGGGGATATCGTTGAGGACCCGGCGGACGTACGCCGGCGCACGGTGAATGGTTCCACTGCGCCGCGTTTTGCTCACGCTGCGCCGCCGCATGGATTGTCGCCTGAGGGCGCTGGACCACGCTGTGCCGGGGCTGGCGATCAACGAAATTTGCAAGGGTTCCGATCCGCGCAGGCCATCGGCGACAATGCGGCGATGAACATCCAGCTCAACGGCGAACCCCGTACCCTGCCCGCTTCGGCGACCCTCCACGACCTGCTGCAGGCCGAGCAGCTGCTGCAGCGCCGGGTGGCGGTGGAGGTCAACGGCGAGATCGTCAGCCGCAGCCGCCATGGCGAGCACGTCCTGGCCGAAGGCGACGTGGTGGAGATCGTGCACGCGCTGGGCGGGGGCTGAGGCCTGCGCGGGTGTTCAGGGGTCAGATCCCTTTGCCGATGGCAAAGGGATCTGACCCCACGCTCGACCCCGCCCTCTGCGTGACCCCATCTTCAGGCGGATAAGCGATAATCGCGCCATGAACGTTCATGTCTCCCCCGATTCGCTGGTGATCGCCGGCAAGACCTATGGCTCGCGGCTGCTGACCGGCACCGGCAAGTTCAAGGACCTGGAAGAAACCCGCCTGGCCACCGAGGCCGCTGGCGCCCAGATCGTCACCGTGGCCATCCGCCGCACCAACATCGGGCAGAACCCGGGCGAGCCGAACCTGCTGGACGTGCTGCCGCCGGAGCGCTTCACCATCCTGCCCAACACCGCCGGCTGCTACACCGCCGAGGACGCCGTGCGTACCTGCCGGCTGGCCCGTGAACTGCTGGACGGCCACAACCTGACCAAGCTGGAAGTGCTGGGCGACCAGAAGACCCTGTACCCGGACGTGATGCAGACCCTCAAGGCCGCCGAGCAGCTGGTCAAGGATGGTTTCGAGGTGATGGTCTACACCTCCGACGACCCGATCCTGGCCAAGCGCCTGGAAGAGATCGGCTGCGCTGCGGTGATGCCGCTGGCCGCGCCGATCGGCTCCGGGCTGGGCATCCAGAACAGGTACAACCTGCTGCAGATCATCGAAGACGCCAAGGTGCCGATCATCGTCGACGCCGGCGTCGGTACCGCGTCGGACGCGGCGATCGCGATGGAGCTGGGCTGCGACGGCGTGCTGATGAACACCGCCATTGCCGGTGCGCGCAGCCCGGTGCTGATGGCCAGTGCGATGCGCAAGGCGGTCGAGGCCGGCCGCGAGGCCTTCCTGGCCGGGCGCATCCCGCGCAAGCGCTACGCCAGCGCCTCCTCGCCGGTGGATGGGCTGATCGGCTGATGACCAATCCTTTTGACAGCGCCGGTTCCAAGGCCCCGCCCAAGCCCTTCACCGTGAGCGAGGGCCGCCGCGAGGTGCGCAGCTTCGTGTTGCGCCAGGGCCGCTTCACCCCTGCCCAGCAGCGCGCGTTCGACGAACGCTGGCCGCGCTTCGGCATCGATTACAACGGCCAGCTGCGAGATCTGGACGCCACCTTCGGCCGCCCGGCACACAAGGTGCTGGAAATCGGCTTCGGCAACGGCGCCGCGCTGCGCTTCGCCGCCCAGCACGACCCGTCGCGCGACTACATCGGCATCGAGGTGCACGCCCCGGGCGTGGGCCGTCTGCTGAACGCGCTGGCCGAGGACAATGCCGACCACGTGCGCCTGTACCACCACGATGCGGTGGAAGTGCTGCAGAACGAGATCGCCGACGGCGCGCTCGATGAAGTGCGCATCTACTTCCCGGATCCCTGGCACAAGAAGCGCCACAACAAGCGCCGCCTGCTGCAGCCGGCGTTCGCCGAACTGCTGGTGCGCAAGCTGCGCCCGGGTGGCCGCCTGCACTGCGCGACCGACTGGGAAGACTACGCCGAGCAGATGTGGGATGTGCTCGATGCCACCGCCGGCCTGGTCAACCGTGCCGGCCCGCGTGGCAGCGTGCCGCGCCCGGACTGGCGCCCGCAGACCCACTTCGAGACCCGCGGCCAGAAGCTCGGCCATGGCGTCTGGGACCTGCTGTACGACCGCACCTGACGATCGCCTGAGGACGCCGCGCCCCACATGGATACCGCGCTGACGCTGACCAACGACATGAAGCTCGTGCTCGGGCTGGTCGGCTTCACGATGGCGATGTTCCTGTTCGAGCGCATCCGCGCCGACGTGGTCGCGCTGGTGGTGCTGGTGGTGCTCGGTGTCACCGGACTGATCGCGCCGGAGGAAATCTTCGGCGGTTTCTCCGGTAACGCGGTGATGAGCATCATCGCCACCACCATCCTCGGTGCGGGTCTGGACCGCACCGGGGCGCTGAACCGGCTGGCCGCCTGGCTGCTGCGGCGCGGCCACGGTGTCGAGCAGCGGCTGCTGATGATGACCACGGCCATCGCCGGCCTGAACTCATCCTTCATGCAGAACCCGTCGGTGATGGCGTTGTACCTGCCGGTCGCCTCGCGACTGGCAGCGCGCACCGGGCTGACGATGCAGCGCCTGCTGCTGCCGATCTCGGCGGCGATCGTGATGGGCGGCGCGCTGACCATGGTCGGCAATTCGCCGCTGATCCTGCTGAACGATCTGCTGGCCTCGGCCAACAACAACCTGCCCTCCGGCCTGGCCACCATCGAGCCGCTGCGCATGTTCGCGCCGCTGCCGATCGGCGTGGCACTGCTGGTCGCCTCGCTGCTGTACTTCCGCTACTACGGCGACCGCAAGCTGATCGAGGAAGAAAACCTGGTCAACGACGGGGTCACCCCGGCGCGAACCGAGAGCTACTTTGCCAAGACCTACGGCATCGAAGGCGATGTGTTCGAGCTGGTGGTCAGCGCCGAAAGCCCGCTGGTCGGCATGACCCTGGGCGAGGCCGAGACCCTGCACGATGCGCCACTGCTGCTGGCCCTGAAGACCGGCAATGACACCCGCCTGGCGCCGCCGGCGGAGATGCGCATCTGGGTCGGCAGCGTGCTCGGTGCGATGGGCCCGCGCCAGCAGATCAGCGACTTCGCGCAGAACCAGTTCCTGCGCATGTCCTCGCGCCTGAAGCACCTGGGCGACCTGTTCAACCCCAGCCGCGCCGGCATTTCCGAGGCGGTGGTGCCGCCGACCTCGAACGTGATCGGCAAGAGTGCGGCCGACCTGCGCCTGCGCAAGGAGCGCGGCATCAGCCTGCTGGCGATCAACCGCGACAAGCAGGTGATCCGCGAGGACGTGCGTGACGTGCAGCTGCGCGCCGGTGACATGCTGGTGTTCCACAGCATCTGGACCGACCTGGCGCAGGCTGCCAAGAGCCGCGACTTCGTGGTGGTGACCGACTACCCGACCGGCGAGCAGCGCCCGCACAAGTTCAAGATCGCGATGGCGATCTTCGCGTTGACCATCCTGATCGCGCTGACCAGCAAGCTGCCGGTGGCGCTGACGCTGATGACCGGCGTGGCCGGCATGCTGCTGACCGGCGTGCTGCGCATGGACGAGGCCTATGCCTCGATCAACTGGAAGACGGTGTTCATGATGGCCGGGCTGATTCCGCTCGGCTGGGCGATGGACTCCAGCGGTGCGGCCGCGTGGGTGGCCGGCCATACCATCGACAAGCTGCCGACTGGCATTCCGGTGTGGGTGCTGGAGGTGGCGCTGGCGCTGCTGACCACGGCGTTCTCGCTGGTGATCAGCCATGTGGGCGCGACCATCGTGATGGTCCCCATTGCGGTGAACCTGGCACTGGCGGCGGGTGGCAACCCGACCGCGTTCGCGCTGATCGTGGCGCTGTCGGCGTCCAACAACCTGATGACGGCCTCCAACCCGGTGATCTCGATGATCACCGGCCCGGCCAGCTACACCCCGCGCGAGATGTGGCGGGTCGGCGGCCCGTTGTCGCTGATCTACACCTGCGTGGTGGTGCTGATGATCAACCTGATGTTCTGAGGGGCTTGATCGGCAGGGCTGCGCCCTGCACCTGCAGAAGCCGAAGCAACAGCAACAGCGGGCATTCCGTGGGATGGCGGGGCACTGTGGGTTTGCGGGGCGCCGTAAACCCATCCATGGGGGCTTGGTCGCGGCATCCATGCCGCTCACACCCCGCAAACCCACAGTGCGCCGCCTTCGACAGTTTCACGCGGCGGGTGGTGGGTGCCGACCGTTGATCGGCACGGATCTCGCTCTGGTAGCTGTCGACCTTGGTCGACACGGCTTTTGTACCGTCGAGCCGTGCTCGACTGCTTCTGGCCTCAAGCCAGGTAGACCTGCCCGTCGCGCACGTCCACCGGCACCGCGCGCAGGCGGTCGCCCTTGCACGGGCCGGCGATGCAGTCGCCACTGTCCAGCGCGAACGACGCGCCATGCGCGGCGCACACCAGGTGGCCCTCGCGGCTCTTCAGGAACTGCCCCGGCGCCCAGTCCAGGCGGCGGCCGGCATGCGGGCAGATGTTCAGGAATGCGCGCACCTGCGCGCCCTCGCGGTACAGCACCAGCGATTCGGCGTCTCCATCGACCACCGCTTCGACCTCGGCAAACGCGCCATCGGCAATGGCATCCAGGGCGATCAGGGCAGCAGCGGCAGTCATGGCGAAGGCTCGTACGGTAAACCCGCATTGTCGCATGCCCACTCAGGTGACTGGCTGCGACATGAACACAAGTCATTGATCCGTAATAAGCACAGGCTATATTTAACGAGTTTTTCACTCAATGACAGTGGCGCGTCCCGATACTCTGGGTTCGCTGATCCCAGCCTATCGAGCCGCCATGTTCAATCGCGCATCCGCCTTCAACCAGTTCCGCACCCTGTTCGCGCCGCGCAAGCCGCGCCACCCGCTGGTGCGCGTTGCCGTGGGCCTGCTTGGCCTGGCGATCCTGGCCGCGATGGTGTTCATCGGTGTGTTCGTCGGTGCGGCGATGATCCTGGTCGGCCTGGCGTGGAAGCTGCTGGCCTCGCGCAAGCCGGGTGTTGCCCGCCCGGTCGACCCGACCGTGGTCGAAGGCGAGTACCGCGTGGTACGCAAGCCGGTGTTGCCGGCCTCGCGCTGATCCACCTCCTGCGCGCCCGCTGACGGCGGGCGCCATGCGTTCTAGACTGCGGGCACGCTCTTCCTGGATGCCCGCATGTCCCATGTCTCCGATGTGATCCCTGCCGTAGCCTTGCCGCGTGTGCCGGTAGCCGGTGGTGGCAGTTTCCCCGTGCACCGCATCTACTGCGTCGGCCGCAACTTTGCCGACCACGCCCGCGAAATGGGTGCGGCAGTGCCGGCGGCCGATGACCGCGGCCGCCCGATGTTCTTCAGCAAGCCGGCCGATGCGATCGTGGTCGGTCACGACGATGCCATCCCCTACCCGCCGGCGACCGCCAACCTGCACCACGAGGTGGAGCTGGTGGTGGCGATCGGCCGCGATGCGCCCGCCGGCGAGCTGGCCGTGGCCGACGCCGACGCACTGGTCTACGGCTATGCCGTCGGCCTGGACCTGACCCGCCGCGACCTGCAGGCCGCGGCCAAGGACAAGGGCCACCCGTGGGACGCGGCCAAGGGCTTCGACGCCTCCGCGCCGATCAGCGAAATCGTCCACGCCGAGGAAGTCGGCGACCTGGCCGCGCTGAACCTGTCGCTGGAGGTCAACGGCGAGGTGCGTCAGCAGGCTCTGCTCGACCAGATGATCTGGAACGTGCCGGAGATCCTGCATGAGCTGTCCAAGCTGTGGCAGCTGCGTGCCGGCGACCTGGTGTTCATGGGCACGCCGTCCGGCGTGGCCGCGCTCAAGCCCGGCGACCGCTTCAGCGCGCGCCTGGAAAACGTGGCCGAGCGCCACGGCGTGATCGCCGGCTGACATCACCTGCGCTACCCTGCGCGCTGTCCACTTCCCCACCGGAGAAAAACAACAATGGGAATGCTCACCGAGTTCAAGGAATTCGCGATGCGCGGCAACGTCATCGACCTCGCCGTCGGCGTGGTGATCGGCGCGGCCTTCGGCAAGATCGTGACCGCACTGGTCGAGAAGATCATCATGCCGCCGCTGGGCTACCTGATCGGCCGCGTGGACTTCTCCAGCCTGGCCTGGACGCTGTCGCCAGCCCGGCTCGGACCGGATGGCAAGGAGATCCCGGCGGTGGTGGTTGGCTACGGCGACTTCATCAACACCGTCATCCAGTTCGTGATCGTGGCTTTCGCGATCTTCATCGTGGTCAAGGCGATCAACCGCCTGTCGCGCAAGAAGGAAGCGGCACCGGCGGCGCCGGCCGAAGAAGTGGTGCTGCTGCGCGAGATCCGCGACAGCCTGAAGAAGTAAGGGTACCGGGCGCCTATGGGCGCCCCTCCCACCTGTAGAGCCGAGCCCACGCTCGGCTGATCTGCAAAAGGCAGCCGAGCATGGGCTCGGCTCTACAGAAGCAGGCGAAAGCCCCGCTCCGGCGGGGCTTTCGCTTTGCTGCATCTGGCGGAAAACAGCATCCGCGCCAGCCATGACCTCCCGCCCATGCGCCGGGCTGAACGACTGTTAAGCTCCAAGGCTTAGGTCCCTTCCCGGAGTTGTCCATGCGTCGCCGCGTCCTTGCCATCGCATCCTCCCTCGCCCTGTTGGCCGCCCCGGCCTTCGCGGCACCGCGCACCACCACCCTGCCCCCCGCCTCGCTGGCGACCGCCGCGCAGCTGCGCGACCAGGCGCTGGCCGATGACACCGGCTGGAAGGTGGTCGAGTCGCTCACCACCGAGATTGGTCCGCGCATCGCCGGCAGCGAAGCCGATGCCCGCGCCGTTGCCTGGGCCGAAGCCAAGTTCAAGGCCCTGGGCTTCGACAAGGTCTGGAAGGAGCCGGTGACGTTCCCGAAATGGGAGCGTCGCAGCGAACACGCCGCCGTGACCGGCAGGAACCCGCAGCCGCTGCAGATCACCGCACTGGGCGGCAGCCCGGGTGGCACCGTGGAAGCCGAGGTGGTGCGCTTCGCCGACCTGGCCGCGCTGCAGGCCGCACCGGCAGGTTCGCTGAAGGGCAAGATCGCCTTCGTCGATTACCAGATGCTGCCCTTCCGCGATGGCCGCGATTACGGCCGCGGCGGTGCGATCCGCAGCAAGGGCCCGTCCGAAGCCATCCGCAAGGGCGCGGTCGGCTTCCTGATGCGCTCGGCCGGTACCGACTCGCACCGCGTGCCGCACACCGGCATCACCCGTTTCGATGACGGCCTGACCCCGGTGCCGTCGGCCGCGCTGTCGGTGCCCGATGCCGACCAGCTGGCCCGCCTGCTGGCGCGTGGCAGCACCAAAGTGAAGGTGGCACTGGATTGCGGCTGGGACGGCACCGCCACCTCGTACAACGTGATCGGCGAGATCACCGGCCGCAGCCTGCCGAAGGAAGTGGTGGTGATCGGTGGTCACCTGGATTCGTGGGACCTGGGCACCGGCGCCGTGGATGACGGCGCGGGCGTGGGCATCACGATGGCCGCCGGCCACCTGATCGGCCAGCTCAAGCAGGCACCGAAGCGCACCATCCGCGTGATCGCCTTCGCCAACGAGGAACAGGGCCTCTACGGCGGCAAGGCCTATGCCGAAGCGCACGCGAAGGACGTGGCCCTGCACCAGCTGGCCGCCGAGAGTGACTTCGGCGCAGGCCGCATCTACGCCTTCAATACTGGTTCACCGAATCCGGAAGGCTCGCGTGAAGCGACGAAGCAGATTGCCGAAGTAATGAAGCCGCTGGGCATCGAGTACCAGGCCGACAAGGGTGGCCCGGGCCCGGACGTCGGCCCGCTGGCCGCCAAGGGCGGTGCGTGGGCGTGGCTGGCGCAGGACGGCTCGGACTACTTCCACCTGCACCACACCGCCGACGACACGCTGGACAAGATCGACCCGAAGGCACTGGCGCAGAACGTGGCCGCGTATACCGTGTTCGCGTACCTGGCGGCGGAAGCCGACGGCAGCTTTGGCAGCGAGGCCAAGGCGACCACGCCGCCGAACGAGTGATGCGGTGACACAGGGGGTCAGAGCCCTCGCCCTTGGCGAGGGATCTGACCCCTGATCGTATTAGCTCTCCCAGACCCGGGTGTTGCTTACCCCGATCGTCTGCGGCTTGAACAGCGGATCACGCTGCTTGCGCTTCTGCGCCTCGTAATCGCGCAGTGCGGCCAGGGCAGGCCTTTGCAACAGCAGGATGGCGATGATGTTCAGCCAGCTCATCAGGCCGACGCCGATGTCGCCCAGCGACCAGGCCACCGTTGCACTGTTCACCGCCGAGTAGCCGGTTGCCGCCAGGAACAGCAGCTGGAAGCCGCCCATCACCCAGGGCGTCGGCCGATCACGGCACAGATAGCTGACGTTGGTCTCGGCCATGTAATACAGCGCCAGGATGGTGGTGAACGCAAACGGCAGGATCGCCAGCGCCACGAACGAACGGCCGAAGCCCGGCAGCGTCGATTCCACCGCGTGCTGCACGAAGCGTGGGCCGGCTTCGACACCCGGCAGATTGCCCAGCAGCAGGCGCGCCTCATCCGGAATACCGTTCACCGCCGGATCGTAGACGTTGTACAGGCCGGTGGACAGGATCAGGAAGGCGGTCGCACTGCACACCACCATTGTGTCGATGTAGACCGAGAACGACTGCACCAGGCCCTGCTTGACCGGATGCGAGACTTCCGCGGCGGCGGCCGGATGCGCACCACTGCCCATGCCGGCCTCGTTGGACAGCACGCCACGGCGCACGCCCCACTGGATGGCGGTGCCGATCATCGCGCCGAACGCCGCATCCACGCCGAATGCACTGCGCAGCACCAGCATGATCACCTCCGGCACCCTGTCCGCGTTGAGCACCATCACCAGCGCCGCGACCAGCAGGTAGGCCATGGCCATCAGCGGCACCACCCATTCGGCCACGCGCGCAATGCGCCGCACACCGCCGATGAGGATGGCACCCAGCACCACCAGCAGAACCGCCGTGGTGGTCATCACCGGCACGTCCCAGGCTTCGTTCACCGCACTGGTGATCGCATTGGACTGCGTGCCGGCCAGCATCGCGCCCGCCAGCACCGTCACCAATGCGAACAGCACTGCATACCAACGTTGGCCGAGGCCTTTTTCGATGTAGTACGCCGGGCCGCCCCGGTACTGCCCCTTGCCGTCGCGCTCCTTGTAGATCTGTGCGAGCGTGGATTCGATGAAGGCACTGGATGCGCCGAGGAAGGCGACGATCCACATCCAGAAGATCGCGCCGGGCCCGCCGAAGGCGATGGCCATGGCGACGCCGGCGATGTTGCCCACGCCCACGCGGCTGGACAGCGAAATGGACAACGCCTGGAACGGCGACACGCCGGCATCGGAGCGCTCATGGCGGAACATCAGGCGCAGCATGTCCGGCAATGCACGCAGCTGGATGAAGCGCGTGCGGACGCTGAAGTACAGGCCGGTGAGCAGGCACAGCACCACCAGGTAGGGGCTCCAGACGACGCCAAGGATCGCGTTGACGATGGATTCGATGTTCATCGGCGGTCCCTCAGAAGAACATGCCCAGGGCGACCTGGGGGCTGATGATGCGGCCGGTGTTGCGGCCAGCCACGCTGAACTCGACGCCGGCGATCAGGCCCAGTGACGGGCTGAAGTGGTACTCCACGGCCGGCGCCAGGGTGACGCTGCGGCTGGCCGGGCGATGCTCGTCGATGCGTTCGAAACCACCGATGGCGTTGCGCGCGAAACCCCTCAGGCGCTGGCCGGTCTCGCGGCTGGCGGCCACTTCCATCACGCCCACCCAGCGCGGATTGAAGCTGTACTCGGCGCCGACCGACAGACCCAGCACCGACCCCCGGGAGATGTGCCCCTGGAAGCTGTCGTCGGTGCCGTAGACGCTGGCCCCGGAGATCGCCGTCCGCGACGGCGCAGGCCCGGCGCTGAGCTGGGCACGCCAGCGCAGCGGGCGGTCGTTACCCAGCCAGACCACCTGCTGCACGCCCAATGCGGCAGTGGTGCGCTGCACACCGTCGCCCTGCGCATCGAGCGGATTGCCGGTGATGCGGTCATGGCTGCCGGTGCTGAAGCGCTGCACCAGCGCAACCGAGACGGCCGGACGCGTGCCATCGGCATTGGGCGCCTGCAACAGGTACTGCAGGCGCGCGGTGGTGTCACCGGCACGGAAACCACTGCTGCGCGCGCCGCCCTGTTCGGCACGCGATGCACTGAGATTGACCTGCCCCATCACCCGGTCGCTGAAGCCGTAGATGATCGGTACCACCGTTGCCCATGCGCCGCTGCGTTGCCCACTGCGGCGGCGATGGCCGCCATCGTCGTAATGATCGCGGCTGTCGATCCGCACCAGATAGGGTTCGATGTACCAGTTGCCCTGCGGCAGGCCAGCCGGGTTGGGGGTGATCAGCGGCCCGGTGAAGTTGACGCCGTCCAGGCTGCGTTCTTCGGCTGCGGCACGGCCGTTGGCAAGGACGCTGGCCAGGACCAGCAATGCGATGAGGATACAGCGTGGGTGATTCATGGCAGCCTCTTCTGGACAACGTGGGATGGAGTTCCACCCTGCGTTGCCGGAAGCGACTGACCAATAAGGAAACTTTCAAAACGTCATGCGCGCTTGACGCAATTGCGGACCCTGGAAGGGGTCAGAGCCCTCGCCTGCGGCGAAGGATCCGACCCGGGATACCGGATCAGCCGCGGCGGCTCGCCCACTGCGCCAGCAGTACCGCCGTGGCCGAGGCCACGTTCAGGCTCTCCACCGCGCCGCTGCCGGGAATCGAGACCTGCTGGTCGCACGCTCCCGCCAGGCTGCGGTCCATGCCCTCGCCTTCGGCGCCCATCACATACACCAGGCGGGCCGGCAGCGAGGTGCGGAACACGTCGTCACCGCCCTCCACCAGGGTCGCCGCCAGGCCGAAGCCGGCCGCACGCAGCTGCGTCATCGCCTGGGCGGTCTCCGGCAGCTGCACCAGCGGCAGCGCTTCTGCACCGCCCTCGGCCACGCGCGCGGCGGCACCGGACAGCGCCAGCGTGCTGCCGGCCGGCAGCAGCAGCGCCTTGGCGCCGAAGTGTGCGGCCGAGCGCAGGATCGCACCGAGGTTGTGCGGGTTGCCCACGCCATCAAGCCACAGCGCCAGCGCCGGGCCGTCGCCGACCTGCTCCAGCCACTGCGCCAGCGGCAGCGCCGGTGCGCGCAGCACATCGGCCACCACGCCTTCGTGGTGGGTGGTGCCGGCAAGCTTGTTCAGATCGCCGTCTTCAACCACGCGATACCCCACGCGGTTGGCCACGCACCACTTCAGCAGCGGCTGCAGGCGCGGAATGCGCGCCTCCAGCAGGTACAGCTTGCGCAGCGCCTGTGGCCGCGCTTCGAACGCGGCCAGCACGGCATTCAGGCCGTACAGGCGCAGCTCGTCGCTGCCACCGCGCCCACCACCGCCCGTGGCCGGCACCTCCGGGCGCGGCAACGGCGTTGCGCGCGGCGGACGGGCGGACGGGCGGCGGTTGTTCCAGGGGTTGTTCACTTACACACTCTCCTGCTTGCGCTGGCGCCAGAAATCGGCGTTCTTGATGCCCAGGGCATCAGGGTCGAACACCGGATCCAGGCCCAGCTTCTTCTGTCGTTCGTAGTCACGCAGGGCCAGCATCGCCGGCTTCTGGATGATGAGGATGGCAATGATGTTCAGCCAGGCCATCAGGCCGACGCCGATGTCACCCAGCGCCCAGGCCAGGGTCGCATTATGGAACGCGCCGAACACCACCATGCCGATGATGCCCAGGCGCAGCACCAGCACGGTCAGCGGGCGCTTCCTGTTGTGGTTCACATAGCTGAGGTTGGTCTCGGCCATGTAGTAGTACGCCATGATGGTGGTGAAGGCGAAGAAGAAGATGGCGATCGACACGAACGCCGAACCCCAGCCCGGCAGCACCGCTTCCACGCCGGCCTGGGCGTAGCCCGCACCTTCGGGAATGCCGGCCAGGCCCTGGAAGATCGGCGCGGCGCCCTCCACCGGCGAGTACACGTTGTAGGTACCACTGGCCAGGATCAGGAACGCGGTGGCGGTGCACACCATCATGGTGTCGAAGTAGATCGCGAAGGCCTGCACGTAGCCCTGCTTGGCCGGGTGCGAGACTTCCGAGGCGGCCGCTGCATGCGGGCCCGAGCCCTGGCCGGCTTCGTTGGCATAGATGCCGCGCTTGATGCCCCACTCCACCGCCAGGCCCATCATCGCGCCGAATGCGGCATGCGTACCGAAGGCACTCTTGAAGATGATGCCGAACATTTCCGGCACGCGGTCGTAGTTGATGATCATGATGATGATGGCCATCAGGATGAAACCGGCGGCCATGAACGGCACCACCACTTCGGCGAAGTTGGCGATGCGCTTGACGCCACCGAAGATCACCACGCCCAGCAGCAGCGCCACCACGATGCCGATGCCCAGCTTCAGCGCCTGCACCGATTCCATGCCGAAGGCCTGGCCATCGAGCGGACCGCACAGCGCGGTGCCACGGCAGGCGTTGATGATGCTGTCGGCAATGGCGTTGGCCTGTACGCCCGGCATCAGGAAGCCGGCGGCGATGATCGTGGCGATGGCGAAGGCCAGCGCGTACCACTTCAGGCCCATGGCCTTTTCGATGTAGTACGCCGGGCCACCGCGGTAGCGGCCTTCGGCGTCCTTGGTCTTGTAGATCTGCGCCAGGGTGCATTCCACATACGACGTGGACGCGCCGAGGAAGCCCATCACCCACATCCAGAAGATCGCACCGGGGCCGCCGAAGGCGATGGCCGTAGCCACGCCGGCGATGTTGCCGATGCCCATGCGGCCGGCCATCGACATGGCCAGGGCCTGGAACGAGGACACGCCGGCGTCGGATTTCTCACCCTTGACGGTGAGGCGGCACATCTCGAAGAAGCCGCGGATCTGCATGAAGCGCGTGCGCAGGCTGAAGAACAGGCCGGCGCCCAGGCACACGAAGATCAGTGCCTTGCTCCAGATGATGCTGTTGATGAAGTGTACGGTTGCTTCCACGCGCGCTCTCTCCAGTCGGCGGGTTGTAAGGACGTCCCGTCGGCTGGAAGGGACCGGTCGATTCTCCCTGATCGCAGGCCGCTGCGGTAGCGCTGTTTTGTAGAGCCGAGCCCATGCTCGGCTTGGCCCCCCGAGGGCAGCCGAGCATGGGCTCGGCTCTACAGCGGCCAGCCCGCGTGTTCACGGCAGCTGGGTGCGTACCCGGGCGAAACGGCGAAGGTCGTGCAGCACGCCGCGCTTGTAGACCGCGCAGCGCTCCACGCCCTCCTCCTGGAAGCCGTTCTTCTCCAGCACCCGCGCCGAGCCGAGGTTGAAGTCGACGACCGTGGCCTGCAGCCTGAACAGGCGCAGCTCGTCCATCACCCACGGTGCGAACAGCCCGACCACACGGGTCATCACGCCCTGCCCCCAATAGGCCTGGCCCAGCCAGTAGCCCAGTTCGGCGGTGTGCCCACGCTCGGCCATGCCCTGCTGGGCAGCGACGCTGCCGCAGGCCTGGCCGTCGATCTCGATGGCCAGATTCAGGGTTCCGGGGGCCAGCACGCGGCCGGCGAGGAAGGCCTCGCCATCGGTGCGCGTGTACGGGTACGGGAAACGGTCGCGCAGGCCGCGCGACACCTCGGAATCGTTGGCGTGGCGCAGCAGCGATTCCAGGTCTTCATTGCGCCAGGGACGCAGTCGGAAACCTTCACCCTGGAGTGGCGGGGTCAGAGCCCTTTCCGTTCCGGAAAGGGATCCGACCCCTGGTCCGACCCCGTCGGCGGGCCGATCAGGCATGACCGCCCACCGAGGGCGATTCCGCTTCCTGCTTCTCCAGCTCGCGCTTCACCGCTTCCGGCGAACGGGTGTACGGGGCAAGCCGCGCGTAGAACGCCGGCACCACGAACAGCGACAGGAAGGTCGAGAGGGTCACGCCGAAGATGATCACGATGCCGATCGTGCCACGGCTGGCCGAACCGGGACCACCGGCCACCACCAGCGGAATGGCGCCGACCACGGTGGCGATCGAGGTCATCAGGATCGGGCGCAGGCGCACCATCGCCGATTCAATGATCGCCTCGCGCACGCTGCGCCCATCGTCGCGCAGCTGGTTGGCGAATTCGACGATGAGGATGCCGTTCTTCGCGGCCAGGCCAACCAGCATCACGATGCCGATCTGGCTGAACAGGTTCACCGTACCGCCACTCACCCACAACCCGACCAGCGCGCCGAGCACGCCCAGCGGCACGGTCAGCATGATGGTGAGCGGGTGGATGAAGCTCTCGAACTGCGCGGCCAGCACCAGGTAGACCACCAGCAGGGCCATGGCGAAAGTGAGCAGCACGGCGCCACCGGCGCTCTGGTACTCGCGCGATTCACCCTTCCAGTTCACCTGCGCGTACTGCGGCAGCTCTTCCTGGGCCACGTTCTGCGCCCAGGCAATGGCCTCGCCCAGCGGATAGCCCGGCGCCAGGCCGGCACTGATGGTGATCGAGCGCAGGCGGTTGAAGCGGTTCAGGGTGCCGGCCTCGGCCACTTCGCTCAACGTGACCAGGTTGGACAGCGGCACCAGTTCGCCAGAGGTGGCGCGCACGCGGATCGCGGCCAGGTCGGCCGGGCTGGCGCGACCGTCACGTCCGGCCTGCACCAGCACGTCGTACTCCTCGCCGTTGTCGACGAAGGTGGTGACGCGGCGCGAGCCCATCATGGTTTCCAGCGCCGAACCGATCGCGGTGACCGGCACGCCGAGATCGGCCGCACGCTGGCGGTCGATGTTGACCCGCATCTGCGGCCGGGTTTCCTTGTAGTCCGAGTCGGGGCCGACCAGGCCGGGGTTGTCGGCCATGCGCAGCAGGATGCGGTCGCGCCACTGCGCGATCTCCGCGTATTCCGGCCCACCCAGCACGATCTGGAACGGCTGCCCGCCGCTGCGCACCAGGCCGCCACCGACCTGGGTACGCACACGCACGCCGCGGATGGTGTCCAGTTCCTTCTGCAGTTCGTTGGCCACGTCCGGCGTGGCCTCGCTGCGCTGGCGCCACGGCTGCAGGAAGATGCTGACGCGGCCGGTGTGCATTTCCTCGCTGGCACCGAAGCCACCGGGCACGCGCGGGTTGGCACGCACGATCGGCTTGTCCGGGCCGACATGCGGGGCCAGCAGCGCCTCCACCTGCTGCACCTGCTGCACGGTGTAGTCGTAGCCGGCACCTTCCGGGCCGTCGATCATGATCTGGAACGAACCGCGGTCTTCGGCCGGCGCCAGTTCCGAGGGCAGCAGCTTGAGCAGGCCCCAGCTGGCGACCAGCGCGGCCACCATCACCAGCAGGTAGATCCAGGTGCGGTCGACATGGTGATCGAGCACCCGCCCATAGGCACCCGCGAGCCGTTCCAGGTTGCGGTTGATGAAGCCGTGCAGGCCACGTGGCGCCTGCCCGGTGTGCGGCTTGAGCAGCTTGGAGGCCATCATCGGCGTCAGTGTGAGCGCCACGAACGCGGACAACGCCACGGCGGCGGCCAGCGCCACTGCCAGCTCGCGGAACAGGCGCCCGGTGTTGCCTTCCAGGAAGCCGACCGGCAGGAACACTGCCACCAGCACGGCGGTGGTGGCGATCACCGCGAAGGCGACCTGCGCGGTGCCGCGCTTGGAGGCCACCAGCGGTGGCTCACCCAGGTCGATGCGGCGCTGCACGTTCTCCACCACCACGATCGCATCGTCCACCACCAGGCCGATGCACAGCACCAGCGCCAGCAGGGTCAGCAGGTTGATCGAGAAATCGAACGCGTACAGCGCGATGAACGCCGCGACCAGGCAGACCGGCACCGTCACCGCCGGGATCAACGCGGCGCGGAAACTGCCGAGGAACAGCCAGATCACCGCCAGCACCAGGATCATCGCTTCCACCAGCGTGGCGTAGACGCGGTCCACCGCCGCTTCGATGAAGGTGGTGTTGTCGAAGGCGACGAAGATCTGCGTGCCCTTGGGCAGGGTCAGCGCCACCCGCTCGGCTTCAGCGCGCGCGGTACGCGCCACGTCCAGCGAGTTGGCCGTGGAGGTCTTGACGATGCCCAGGCCGATGCCCGGTTCGCCGTTGCTGCGGTAGTACGCGCGGCGTTCGGCCGAGGCCAGCTCGATCTTCGCCACGTCGCCCATGCGCACCACGTAACCGTCGCGGCCCTTGCCCAGCGGGATGGTCGCGAAGTCTTCGGGCTTGATGTAGTTGCGCTCCACGCGCAGGGTGAAATCACGGTCGGTCGACTCGATGCGGCCGGCCGGCAGCTCCACGTTCTCGTTGCGCAGCGCGGTTTCCACGTCGCCGGTGGTCAGCCCGCGTGCGGCCAGCTGGTCCCGGTCCAGCCAGATCCGCATCGCATAGCGCTGGCGGCCGCCGATGCGGACCTGGGCCACGCCATCGAGGCTGGAAAAGCGATCGACCACGTAACGGTCGGCGTAGTCGCTCAGCTCCAGCGTGTCCATGGTCGAGGAGACCATGTTGAACCAGATGATGGGGTCGGCATCGCTTTCGACCTTGGCGATCTCCGGTGGCCGCGCCTCTTCCGGCATGCGGTCGGCCACGCGGCTGACCGCATCGCGCACGTCGTTGGCCGCCGCTTCGATATCGCGGTTGGAGGTGAACTCGATGCTGACCTGCGAGCGGCCGTTGGTGCTGCGCGCGTTGATCGTATCGATGCCTTCGATGCCGGCCAGCGCATCTTCCAGCACCTGGGTGATGCGGCTTTCAATGACCGCCGCCGAGGCGCCGGTGTAGTCCACCGAGACCGAGACGATCGGCGGGTCGATGGCCGGCAGTTCGCGCAGGGTCAGGCGGGTGAAGGACATCACGCCCAGCACCAGCAGCAACAGGCTCATCACCACGGCGAACACCGGCCGCTGGATGGAGATGTCGGACAGCTTCATCCGCCGTGGCCCTCGGCCGCGGCCGGCGCAGCGTCTTCAGCGGGCTTTGCACCACTGGCGGGCGCTGCGTCCTTGGCGGCAACCTTCAGGCCCGGACGCAGCTTGCCGGTGCCATCGACCACGATGCGCTGGCCCGCTTCCAGACCCTGCCTGATCTCGACCACGCCGGCACGGCGCGCGCCAGTTACCACGTCCACACGCTCGACGCTGTCGTCAGCCTTGATGCGGTACACGAAGGTATCGCGACCGACCTGCACCACGGCGATTTCCGGAATCACCAGCGCCGGGCGCTCGGGGCGGAACAGGCGCACGTCCAGCAGCATGCCAGGACGCAGCGCATGGTCGCCGTTGGCAAAGTCGGCGCGCACGGTCACGGCACGGGTGGCCGGGTCGATGCGCGCATCAATGGTGCTGACCACGCCCTCGAAGGTGCGGCCCGGCCAGGCCACGCTGGTGGCGCTGACCTTGTCACCGACGCTCAGCGCAGCCAGTTCCACTTCAGGCACCTGGAAATCGATGTGCATGTGCTCGATGTCATCGAGCGTGGCGATGACCGTGGTCGGGGTCACCAGCGAGCCAGGGCTGACCTGGCGGATGCCGAGCACGCCGGCGAACGGCGCGCGCACGCGGCGATCACCGATGTCTGCCTGCATCTGCATCACGCGCGCTTCGGCGGCATCGCGGATCGACTTCTGCGTATCCAGTGTGGCGCTGGACACCAGCCGCTGGGCGGCCAGCTCGCGCTGGCGCTTGTACAGCTGATCGGCTTCATGGAAGGTCGCCTGCGCCTGCACCAGTGCGGCCTCCTGGGCCTGCCCACGCAGGGTCACGATCGGCGCACCGGCAGCAATGTGCTGGCCGCTTTCGAAATGCACTTTCTCGACGATCTCGCTGACCTTGGCGGTCACGCTGATCGATTCGCGCGCCTTGGCCGTGCCAAGCGCCTGCAGGGTGTCGCTCCACTGACGGGACTGCACGACCTGCGCAGTGACCGGCACCGCTTCTCCCTGCCGACGCGCGGCGGCCTCCTGTTTGCCTGCGCACCCGGCCAGCACGGCCAGGCTGAGGCCAAGGGCCAGGGTCGAAGCGATACGAGCCAACATGAACGGTCCAAATTGATCCACGGCCGCCGAGTGTAGGCAAGTGCCCCTGAAAGCGGTATGTGCCAAGCGTTTACCGGCGTGGAACCAGGGCTGCGATAGCGCCTTGAACCCATTCCGTGCAAGGCTGCCATGGGCAGTGTCGGCGTGTATCGGGGTGTATCCCGTCGTGCACCGCCGGGTCAGTCATCGTAGAGTCGAAGCTGCCCGACGGAGGGCGTCGGGCGGGGACGGATCCTGG
Source organism: Stenotrophomonas maltophilia D457 (assembly GCF_000284595.1). Classification (GTDB taxonomy): domain Bacteria; phylum Pseudomonadota; class Gammaproteobacteria; order Xanthomonadales; family Xanthomonadaceae; genus Stenotrophomonas; species Stenotrophomonas muris. Next base: position 3,781,169 of record NC_017671.1, read on the forward strand.
CGGGGATCCGGCCCCGTTTTTTTTACATCCGGCGGATCAATACCGGTAGTTCAGCTTCATCCACACGCTGCGCCCCGGCTCGTTGATGCGCACCGGGTCGCCCGGGAAGCCGAAGTCGGCGCTGCCGGCCAGGTTCAGGTGCTCGCTGTAGGCGCGGTCGAACAGGTTGTCGACGCCTGCGCTGAGCTGCAGCTGCGAACCGAAACGGTACGCCGCGTTGAGCGCGAAGGTGGCAAAGCCCGCGCTCGGCCCGAGATCCTGTGCGACCACGTTGCCCTGGCCATCTGCGACACGGTGCTGGTGGGTCACCGCGCGCAGCAGCGCACCGGCGCTCCAGCGCTGGCCTTCCCAGTTCGCACTCAGGCGCGCTTCCAGCGGCGGCATCTGCGGCAGCGGACGCTGCTGGTCGCGGTTCTCGCCCCAGGCATAGGCCAGCGTGCCACCCAGCTTCCACTGTTCGGCCACGCTCACTTCCAGCCCCGCCTCGGCACCGGCGATGCGCGCATCGACGTTGCTGGCCTGGCTCATCCCCATCGCGCCGCTGCGGTGGTAGGTGAACAGGATGTAGTCCTGGATCTGCCCGGTGTACGCCGAGACCCAGGCCTGCACGCGCGGTCCCTTGTACTGCAGGCCAGCGTCGAGCTGGGTGGTGCGCTCGGGCTGGATGCCGGCAAACGCGTTCACCGCATCGGCCGGGCCGTGGTCGGGCGAGAACAGCTCCCAGTAGTCGGGCATGCGTTCACTGTGGCCGAGGCCGGCGTACCAGGTCAGGCCGTCGGCCAGGTCCTGCTCGTAGCGCAGGAAGCCACTGCCGAGCCATTCCTTGCGACGCTGGCCCGCAGTCGGATTGGGCATGTTGCCCATCATTCCGCGGAGCGACTGCCGCTCGTCGCGCACGCTGGCGCGATCGATGCGCAGGCCGCTGATCCAACGCTGATCGGTGCCGGCGCCGAGGGTCAACTCGGTGAACACGCCATAGCGGCGGAAGTGGGCATCGGTCTCCCACGCCACCTGGCGATAGGTGCCGCGGCCCATGCCCATGCGCCCACGATGGCGGCTGTCTTCGCCGTCCACGCCCGCCACCAGCTGCACGTCCTGCCAGCGCCACTCGGAACTGACCCGGCCGCCCAGGGTACGGCGATCCACGTTCGAGGCCATCGGCATCGGCATCATGCTATTCGGGTTCGGCGCACGCAGCGTATAGTTGTCCATCACGTGATCGGCCTCGTTGTAGTACACGTTGGCCTGCACCGTGTCCCACGCACCCGGCAGGTTGCGCTTCTCGAAGCGCGCGGCATAGCTGGTGCGTTCGAACGCGGCCCCGTCCATGCCGCGTCCCGCATAGCGTGCGATCGCATCTCCGGCACCGGCAGAAATTTCCAGCAGCGTGTCGGCATCCGGCGTCCAGCCGATCGCTACGTCACCGTTCCACTTGCGCCACTTCGATGGCACCACATCGCCGTGGCCGTCCTTGTAGTCATCGGCTTCGGAACGGTTGCCACTGGCGCGCACATAGCCGGTCGGGTTGCCCAGGGTCAGGTCGAGCACCTGGTCGTTGCGGTTGCGCGAACCGACCAGCGCACTGGCATCGGCACGCAGGCCCGGCTCTTCGAAGCGCGGTGTATCGCGCTCGAAGCGTACGGTGCCAGCCGAGGCACCTGCGCCCCAGCGCACGCTCTGCGGGCCCTTGATGATGGTCAGCCGGTCGAAGCTTTCCGGCGCGATGTAGGACAGCGGATTGTCCATGCGCGACGGGCAGGCACCGATCAGGTTGCCGTCATTGCTGAGGATGTTCAGGCGCGAACCGAACATGCCGCGCAGCACCGGGTCACCGTTGGTGCCGCCGTTGCGGATGGCGGAGAAACCGGGAACGGTCTTCAGGTAATCGGCGCCATCACTGGCGGGTACCGGCTGCCGCGGCAGGCGTGGGTCGGTCACCCAGTGCAGTGGCGAGGACGGTGCGGCAGCGGTGACCACCAGGGTGTCGAGGGTACGCGCCTCTTCGGCGGGCGCGGCATGGGCGAGCGTTGCAGCTGCGGCCAGGCCAAGGGCAACCGGCAGGCGCGCACAGGCGCCCGCGGGGCGGGAAGTCATTTTCATCGGAACAGCTCCAAGGTACGCACGCGCGCACGGCGCCCGGTCAGGCGTCGTGCGGCAGATTCGACAGGGACATCAGCGAACGATGGAGAAAGGCGGCGGCCCACGCGCGGCATGCGCCGGCCAGCACAGCGCGGGCAGCACCTGCCGCGACCAGGGGAACACCAGCCGCGGCCGCCACAACAGCGGCAACAGCAGCACAAGCACGGCCAGCCACGGCAGCAGGCGCATCGCCAGCACGCAGTATTCGCAGGCTTCGCCGTGCATGGCGTGGGGATCGGCCGGTGGGGTCGGATCCGTGTGCGCGGGCAAGGGGCTCTGGCCCGCTACGGCACCATCATGCTGCATGTGCGCGTGGTCCATGCCGGCCATCGCAGCGTGGTCCATCGGCTGCGCATGCAGCGCGCGGCTGACCAGCGGCGCAAGCACCATCAGCAGCGTCGCCAGGACGGCAAGCTGGAGCAGAAGGCGCTGCGGGCGGGACAGCCGGGTCATCCCGCTAGTGTAGAGCCGGGTCCAGGGTTGCCCGTGCGACGAACCGTCGCAGGAGGGGTTTATCGGCAGGGCTGCGCCCTGCACCTGCAGAGGCCACGTCCACGGCAAGAGCCGAAGCAACAGCAAAAGCGGGTTCCTGTGGGTAGGCGGGGTGGGTCCGGTTGCGGGAGACGCCGTAAACCCATCCATGGGGGCTTGGCCGCGGCATCCATGCCGCGGACACTCCCGCAACCGGACCCACCCCGCCTTCGACAGTTTCCTGCGGTCTGTTGGAACGGCTTTGGGGTCAGATCCGTTTTCCGAAGGAAAACGGATCTGACCCCAGATGTATTTCGATATCTGACAGCTTTCATCCACGCATGGCGTGGATCTACCGTGTCGACCAAGGTCGACACCTACCAACAGCCGCGAAGATCTGTCAGAGGTGGGGCGGTGTCGGAGTGCGGGGTGTCAGCCGCATGGATGCGGCTGCCAAGCTTACAGGGACGTACTTGCAGCGTCCCCGCACTCCGACACCGCCCCGCCAACCCACGGAATGCCGCTTCTGCTGTTGCTGTTGCTGTTGCTTGAATGCCGCGGCAGGTGCAGGGCTGCAAGCCCTGCTCGACCAACCCCTCACACCGTGATGGTCTGGGTCAGTGATTCCCAGGTCGGTGGCACCGGCCACGCGGCCGCCTGGTTGCCATCCAGCACCCGCCGCAGGTCGCGGGGATCGATCTGCGGTGCCAGCACATGCACCAGCTCCAGCGCGTAATCACGCAGCACGCGGTCACGCGGCAGCACCGCCCAGGCGATGCACTCGCTGATCGGGTCCGGCGCCGGCCACGACCTCAGGTCTTCATCGTTGGAACTGACCGCCATTTCGGCCAGCAGGCCCACGCCCAGGCCGGTACGCACATAGGTCTTGATCAGATCGGCATCCAGCGCGGTCAGCGCCAGATCCGGCACCAGCCCGTTGGCGGCAAACGCACGCTGCAGCGACGAATTCGGGCGGGTCGAGGATTCGTAGCTGATCAATGGTTGCCGGGCCAGCGCGGCCAGGTCCGGTGCACGCCCGGCGCGGTCCAGCGGGTGGCCCTTGGGCACCACCACCAGGCGTCGCCAGCGGAACAGTGGCACCGCGATGCCATCGGTGGGCTCCCCCCCAGCGGTGCTGATGATGGCGATATCCGCGTCACCCTGGTTCAAGCGATCCAGCGCGTCGGCTTCACCGGCCTGCTGCAGGTGCACGCTGACCTGCGGGTAAGCCTGCTTGATCGCCGCCACCGCCGGCGGCAGCACGAAGCGCGCCTGGGTGTGGGTGGTGGTCAGGATCAGCTGGCCCTGGCTCTCGCGCCGCTGGTTGGCCGCGTAGGTGCGGATGTTGTTGGCCTCGGCCAGCACGGCGCGGGCGCGGGCGATCACCTCGGTCCCGGCCGGGGTGACCGACTCCAGGCTGCGGCCCTTGCGCACGAACAACAGGAAACCCAGCTCGTCCTCCAGCTGCTTGAGCTGCTTGGACAAGCCGGGCTGGGTGGCGTGCACGCGCGAGGCGGCCAGCGTGATGTTCAGCTCGGCGTCGGCGATGGCAACCAGGTAGCGCAGCTGGGTCAGCGTCATGGGCAGGCAGGCGGCGTGGGGCGGAGGTCCACTCTAGGGTCAATTGCCGTCACCAGCTTATAACCAAAGGTTGTTTAAGAAAGGTATCTGGTCATTTCCGGGCGTCATATGCCGGCGCTACGGTCAGCCGGCAGCCGCTGGCCTGAACAGCCAGCCCTCCCCCTTCGCCCGCCGAAGCCCGGCGCGGCCCCGTTTCCGGAGCGCTTCCATGGCCCTGTACGACTCCATCCTCGACACCGTCGGCAACACCCCCATCGTCAAGCTGCAGCGTCTGGCACCGCCGCAGGTCAGCGTTTACGCCAAGGTCGAGTCGTTCAATCCGGGCGGCTCGGTCAAGGACCGCCTGGCTTTGGCGATCATCCTCGACGCTGAAGCGCGTGGCCTGCTCAAGCCGGGCGACACCATCGTGGAGGCCACCTCGGGCAATACCGGCGTGGCACTGGCGATGGTCGCCGCAGCGCGCGGCTACAAGTTCGTGGCGACCATGGTCGAGACCTTCTCGGTCGAGCGCCGCAAGCTGATGCGTGCCTATGGTGCCAAGGTGATCCTGACCCCGGCCGCCGAACGCGGCAGCGGCATGGTGCGCAAGGCAGCCGAACTGGCCGAACAGCACGGTTGGTTCCTGGCCAGCCAGTTCGCCAACCCGGCCAACCCGGCCTATCACCGCAACACCACCGCCGCGGAAATCCTGCGCGACTTCGCCGGCAAGCGGCTGGACTATTTCGTCAGCGGCTGGGGCACCGGCGGCACACTCACTGGTGTGGGCGAAGTGCTGAAGGTCGCGCGCCCGCAGACCCGCATCATCGCCACCGAGCCGGCCGGCGCCGCCCTGCTCAAGGGCGATGACTGGAAGCCGCACAAGATCCAGGGTTGGACCCCGGACTTCGTGCCGGACGTGCTCAACCGCGATGTGGTGGACGAACTGGTCTCGGTCGAAGATGACCGCGCGATCGCCACCGCGCGCCGCCTGGCCGCCGAGGAAGGCATCTTCGTCGGCATCTCTGCCGGTGCCACCGTGGCCAGCGCGCTGGACGTGGCTGCCCGCGCCGAACCCGGCGCGGTGATCCTGGCGATGCTGCCGGACACTGGTGAACGCTATTTCTCCACACCGCTGTTCGCCGATGTCAACGAAGGCTCCGACGACGACTGGCTGGCCGGCCTGCCGTAAACCGCCCGGGGTCGGATCCCTTTGCCGCAGGGAAAGGGCTCTGACCCCACCCGCGTGGATCAGCGACAGGGGTCAGAGCCTTTCCCATGCGGGAAAGGATCTGACCCCGTTCTGCTTCAGCCTGCGTGAAGGCGTCGCCCGCCATCGTGCGTGAAGGCCGTCGGATCGCAGCGCGTGAGACGGTCATGACGCAGTATCGATGCCCTGTCCCCTACCGTGGGAACAGCCGGCGCAGATGCTGCGCGGATCACCTCACAGGCAGGAGACGGACGCATGAAGATCGAGGTTTGGCAGGGTGACATCACGACCCTGGCGGTGGATGCGATCGTCAACGCGGCCAACGAAACACTGCTCGGTGGCGGCGGTGTCGACGGCGCGATCCATCGCGCGGCCGGCCCCGCATTGCTGGCCGAGTGCGCGCAGTTGCCGGAGCTGCGCCCGGGCGTGCGTTGCCCGACGGGCGAAGTGCGCGCCACCAGCGCCCATGCGCTGCCGGCGCGCCATGTACTGCACACGGTGGGCCCGGTCTGGCATGACGGCCAGCGCGACGAACCGGCGCTGCTTGCCAACTGCTACTGGAAGTCGCTGCAGCTGGCCGAGTCGCTGGGCGTGCAGTCGATCGCGTTCCCGGCGATCAGCTGCGGCGTCTATGGCTATCCGCTGTACCAGGCGGCGCAGATCGCAGTGACCGAAACACTGGCGTGGCAGCGCAGCCATGCGCAACCGATGCGCATCGTGCTGGTGGCGTTCAATACCGCTACGGCCAAGGCCTACCAGCAGGCGTTGAGCGCCGCCGGGCAAAGCGCGGACAGCGAACCGCGCGGGTCGATGCTGCCGCCCCTGGGCGATGCGGGTTTTGCCGCCGCGCACTGAATCCCGGTGCGCGACGTAAAGAAAAAGGCCGGGCAGTGCCCGGCCTTTTCCGTTGCACCGTTGTGCTCAGCCACGCATGGCGTGGGTCACGCTCAACGGCTGGCAGCTTCCACCGCGGCGGCGTCATCGGCCACGGCGGCTGCGTCGGCTGCGGCGCGTGCCGCCGAGGCCGCAGCCCCATCGGCGCTGGCGCCATCCACCTGCACGCGCACTTCCACCATGCCCGCGCCATTGTTCAGGCTGGACACGTCGACCGTGTAATGACCGGCCGGCAGGGTCTCTTCCAGGCGCGAATTGGTGCCGTTGCCACCATCGTCGTCGGTCAGCTCGACGTCGCCACCGACCACGCGCAGCACGGTATCAACCTGGCTGGAAATCGCATCCAGGCGCACATCGGCCGGGCGGTCCAGCGACAGCAGGAAGCGGCGACGGCCATCGTTGTCGAGCATCGTGTACACGCTGCCCGACTTCGGCAGTGCCGTGCCATCGCGCTCGACCAGATTGCCGGGCAGCTCGATGCGGTTGGCCGACAGGGTGAACATGCCGCTGACGCCGTCGCCGAGGCCGCGCGCGGTCAGGGTGTACTTGCCCGGCTTCAGTGACAGGGTCAGGCGCGAGTTGGTGCTGTCGCCGCCATCGTCATTCTCTGCATCCACGCCCTGGCCCGACAGCTTCAGCACCGGATCGAAGACATCCGACACCAGGCGGATCTCGTACAGGCCGGCCTTGTCCACCTGCAGGGTGTAGTCCTGGGAACCACCGGCCAGCATGTCGACGATCTCGCCGCTGCCCGCCAGCGGCTTGCCGTCGTACGGCACCAGCTTCTCGGCGCGCAGGCGGTAAGGACCGTAGTCGGTCGAGCCGTTGGCGTTGACCGCCACCTGGTAGGTGCCGCCACCGTTGGCACGGAAGGCCACCGAGACGTCGCCTTCGCGCTCGTAGCCGGTGTTGCTGCTGGCCACCAGGCTGCCGTTGTTGAACACGGCGATCGAGCCGCTCAGCGAACCGGTCAGCTTCAGCCCGACCAGCTGCTTGTCTTCCAGCTTGATCTGGTAGAGCTGGTGGTGGCTGCCGTCGTTGTAGTTGATGCCGCTGCGCGAGGTGATCTCGCCGGATACCGGCTTGTCGAAATCGAGTGACGCGGCCTTGCCCGCGTCCGCGCCGCCGCCGATGCGGTTGCAACCGCTGGCGACCAGGACCGTGGCAACGGCCAGTGTGATTGCTGCCAAACGCATGTTGTTTCTCCTTGGCCTTCCATGTGGTTCCCGCATACCGGCCAGGCACGCGGGGGCGGAAAAGATACCCGCAAAAGCAAACGCCGGCGTGATGCCGGCGCTGCCTTGTTCATCCGGCGATGGGACGGATCAACCGTTCCACTTGCCCAGCGCGGCCAGGCCGTTGTCCTTGGCGCGCTCGTACACCGTCTTCTGGGCAGCAGCGTAGTTGCCCTTCATGTCCTTGGCCCACAGCTTCAGCGCGGCCTGCTGCATGGCGCGGCCGTAGGAGAAGCTCAGCGGCCACGGCAGGTTGCCCAGCTGGTTCATCGCGTTCAGGTGCTCGGTGGACTGCTCGTCGCTCTGGCCACCGGACAGGAACACCACGCCCGGCAGGATCGCCGGCACGGTGCTCTTCAAGCACATCACGGTCGACTCGGCCACTTCCTCGACATCAGCCTGCTCTTCACAGTCCTTGCCGGAGATGACCATCGAGGCCTTCAGGATGGTGCCTTCCAGCAGCACGTTCTGCTGGTACAGCGCGTCGAACAGCGAGCGCAGGGTGGCTTCGGTGACTTCGTAGCAGGTTTCGATGTCGTGGTCGCCGTCCATGATCACTTCCGGCTCGACCATCGGCACCAGGCCGCATTCCTGGCACAGCGCTGCATAGCGGGCCAGCGCATGGGCATTGGACTCGATGCAGGTGCCCGACGGGATGCTCTCGCCGATGTTGATGACCGCACGCCACTTGGCGAAGCGCGCGCCCAGCTTGTAATACTCCTGCAGGCGCTCGCGCAGGCCGTCGAGGCCTTCGGTCACCAGCTCGCCCGGGCAGCCGGCCAGCGGGTGCGCACCCTTGTCCACCTTGATGCCCGGAATCATGCCGTGGTCGGCCATGTACTTGGCGAACGGCACGCCGTCCTTGGTCGACTGGCGGATGGTCTCGTCGTACAGGATGGCGCCGGAAATGTGCTCGTTGAGCTTCGGCGTGGTCAGCAGCAGCTCGCGGTAGGCGCGACGGTTCTCCTCGGTGTTCTCGATACCGACGCCGGCGAAACGCTTGGCGATGGTAGCGGTGGATTCGTCGATCGCGATGATGCCCTTGCCCGGGGCGACCATGGCCTGGGCGGTTTCAGCCAGCTGTTCGATGCTCATGTATTTCCTGTGGCGGGTGCGGGAAAAACGTAAGTATAGCCCTGCTGCCCGTTGCCTCGCCGTGGAGGACAGGATGGAAACGCTTCCACGTCTACGCAGGACAAAGGATGTCCTGCGGCATGGGGTCAGAGCCCCTTCAGGGATCTGACCCCTGGTCAGTAAGGGGTCAGATCCCCACATAGGCTCTGACCCCAGATCGGCAGCGCCGACCCGACCGTCAAGGCTTACAGATCGCCCAGGCCGATGGCGCGGCCATCCTCGCCCACTTCCAGCAGGCGCAGGGTGTTGGTGGCACCGTGGGTTTCCATGTGCTCGCCGCTGGTAAACACAACGCGGTCACCGGCCTGCAGCAGTTCCGATTCGACCAGCAGGCGGATGCTGCCGCGCGCCGCTTCGCGCGGGGTCAGGCCGCGGCTGTCGAAGTTGATCGGGAACACATCGCGCATCAGCGCCATCTGGCGACGCGCACCGTCATGGCGGGTGACCGCGAACACCGGCGCCTTGGCGCGGAAACGCGACAGGTAACGCGCGGTGCCGCCGGATTCGGTCATGGCCACGATCGCGCGCACGCCCACATGCTGCGACAGGAACATGGTGGCCATGGCAATTGCCTGGTCGGCACGTTCCAGGTTGCGCGGCGAGGCGTTGAAATCGGTCTCGGTCTGGAACTGGCGCTCGGCACCCAGGCAGATGCGTGCCATCGCTTCCACCGCCTTGACCGGGTAGGCACCGGCGGCGGTTTCCGCCGACAGCATCACCGCGTCGGTACCGTCGATGACCGAGTTGGCGACGTCCAGCACTTCGGCGCGGGTCGGGATCGGGCTTTCCACCATCGACTGCAGCATCTGCGTGGCGGTGATCACCACCTTGTTCTGCGCCAGCGAGGCCTTGATGATCTTCTTCTGCAGGCCCGGCAGCTCGGCATCGCCGATTTCCACGCCAAGGTCGCCACGGGCAACCATCACCACGTCGCTGGCCTCGACGATTTCTTCCAGGTTCTCGATCGCCTCGGTGCGCTCGATCTTCGACACCAGGGCGGCATCACAGCCGTGCGAGCGGGCGATGTCGCGCGCGTCGTTCATGTCCTGCGCGTTGCGGCAGAACGACACGGCGATGAAGTCCACGCCGATCTTCGCAACGATACCGATCAGTTCCTTGTCGCGCTCGGTCAGGGCACCCAGCGACAGGCCGCCGCCCTGCTTGTTCAGGCCCTTGCGGTCGGACAACACACCATCGTTGAGCACGGTGTTGACGATGCGCTCGCCCTGCACTTCCACCACCTGCAGCTGCATCAGGCCGTCGTCGAGCAGCAGCACATCACCCGGGCCCACGTCCTGCGGCAGGCCGAGGTAGCTCACGCCCACCTGGCTGGCGTTGCCCGGGCCGGCGTTCTCGCTGGCGATCAGGTCGAAGCGGTCACCCGCCTTCAGCTGCACCTTGCCTTCGGCGAAGCGCTCGATGCGGATCTTCGGGCCCGGCAGGTCGGCCAGGATGCCCACTTCCACGCCTACGCGGGCCGCAGCAGCACGCACTTCGGCGGCACGCTTGGCCTGGCCGGACGGATCGCCATGGCTGAAGTTCAGGCGCACCACATTGACGCCGGCGCGGAAAAGATCCTCCAGCACGCCCGGCGGATCAGTGGCCGGACCGAGGGTGGCAAGGATCTTGGTGCGACGCTGACGCTCGAACATGGTGGATGGGCCTCTCCCGTTAAAGAACGGAAATTAGCACATCCTTCACGCCGCATGTATACGGTTACAGCCTTGTGCTGCCTGACTCCGCAGGTCATGCAACGGACATTGTCCGGACATACGCTGGCGCAGGGCATTCCGTAGAGCCGAGCCCATGCCCGGCTGGCCACTCGCCGGAGCAGCCGGGCATCGGCTCGGCGCTACAGGGAGCTAGGCCAGCAGCGTTTCCAGCTGCGCCGGTTCGCGTGCCAGCTGGCCAGCGCCGGCCGCGGTGAGTTCCGCCTCACCGCCAAAGCCCCACAGCACACCCACGCTGCGCAGGCCGTGGTGACGCGCGCCTTCGATGTCCATGCGGCGGTCGCCGATCATCCAGCACTGTGCGGGCTGCACCTGCAGCCGGCGCAGAGCTTCCCCGACCAGCTCCGGCTTGTGGCTGCGCGAGCCATCCAAGGTCGAACCGATGATCTCCTCGAACAGCCCGCCAAACGGCAGGTGCGCAAGGATGCGGCGCGCATGCGGCTCGTTCTTGGCGGTGACCACCGCCAGGCGGTGGCCACGGCCATGCAGCGTGCGCAGCGTGTCTTCCACCTGCGGGTACACCGTGTGTTCACGCCAGCCTTCGACGTCGAAGCGCTCACGGTAGTAGCCCACCGCCTGTTCCACCCGTGCCGGTTCGACGAACAGCGGCGCGAAGGTGGTGCGCAGCGACGGACCGATCCAGCCCAGCAGCGTCTCCTGCGGCGGCACCGGATGGTCCATCTTCTGCAGCGCATAGGCGATGCAGGCGGTGATGCCCACCTGCGAATCGATCAGCGTGCCGTCGAGGTCGAAGAACAGGACATCCTTGCTACGGTCGGCACTCATGCGCCGCGCGCGTCGAGCGCGGCGACGGCCGGCAGGGTCTTGCCTTCCAGGAACTCCAGGAACGCACCACCGCCAGTGGAGATATAGCTGACCTGTCCGGCGATATCGAACTTGTCGACCGCCGCCAGGGTGTCGCCACCGCCCGCGATGGAGAATGCCGGCGAGCTGGCGATGGCGCGGGCCAGCGCTTCGGTGCCCTTGCTGAAGGCTTCGAACTCGAACACGCCGACCGGGCCGTTCCAGACCACGGTGCCGGCCTTTCCGATCAGCTGCGCGTACTGCGCAGCGGTCTGCGGGCCAATATCCAGGATCAGGTCGTCCTCGGCGACGGCGTCGACCGCCTTCACTTCGGCGACAGCGTCCGGCATGAACTGCTTGGCGGTGACCACGTCGACCGGCAGCGGGATGTCGGCGCCACGCGCCTTGGCATCGGCCACGATCTTCTTCGCGGTGTCCAGCAGGTCCGGCTCATACAGCGACTTGCCGACTTTGTAGCCGGCGGCAGCGATGAAGGTGTTGGCGATGCCACCACCAACGATCAGCTGGTCGACCTTGCCGACCAGGTTGGCCAGCAGTTCCAGCTTGGTGCTGACCTTGCTGCCGGCAACGATGGCCAGCAGCGGCTTGGCCGGTGCGTCCAGCGCCTGCGCCAGCGCGTCCAGCTCGGCCATCAGCAGCGGGCCACCGGCCGCGACCGGGGCGAAGCGGATGACGCCATGGGTCGAGGCCTGCGCGCGGTGTGCGGTACCAAAGGCATCCATCACGAACACGTCGCACAGGGCGGCGTACTTCTTCGACAGGGCCTCGTCGTCCTTGCCCTCGCCGACGTTCATGCGGCAGTTTTCCAGCAGCACCAGCTGGCCCGGCTGCACGTCGACGCCGTCGACCCAGTCACGCACCAGCGGAACCTCGCGGCCGAGCAGCTCGGACAGGCGCTGGGCGACCGGCGCCAGCGAGTCGGCCTCGCTCCACACGCCTTCCTTCGGGCGCCCCAGGTGCGAGGTGACCATCACTGCCGCGCCCTGCTCCAGCGCGCGCTTGAGCGTCGGCAGCGAAGCGGTGATGCGCTGTTCGGAAGTGATGCGGCCATTCTCGATCGGCACGTTCAGATCCTGGCGGATCAGCACGCGCTTGCCGGAGAGGTCGAGGTCGGTCATGCGGACGATGGACATGGGCAACTCTTTGGCTCAGGGACGGGATGCCGGGCTACGGCAGGCGGCCATTGTATCGGGTGCGGCTGGTGGGAGGGCCGATGCCTGCGGCAGGCAGAGGCGCACGGCAACAGCAACGGCAACAGCCAAAGCGCTGGCGCTTCTTGGTGCTGAGGGTGAGCCGGGGTGCTGTGGGGTGGCAGGGGACGCCGTAAACCCGTCCATGGGGGCTTGGTCGCCGCATCCATGCGGCTCACACCCCTGCCACCCCACACCATCCCGGCCTTGACAGGTTCATGAGGCGGAGCGGATGGCAAAGGCAGGAGCAAGAGCGGTTTCTGATGTCGGAGAAACTAATGTAGAGCCGAGCCCATGCTCGGCTGGGTCTACCGCGAGCAGCAGCCGAGCGTGGGCTCGGCTCTACAAAGAGCGCCCAGCCAAGCAGCTTTTGCTCTTCTTTTTTTCTTTCCGTGGGTGGACGCACACGGAAACTGTCAGAGGCCGGGCGGGTGGGCTGGGCAGGGGTATCCGCGCCATGGATGGCGCGGCTAAGCCTCCAGGGACGGATTCACGGCGTCCCCTGCCCAGCCCACCCGCTCGGCCCATCCCCGGGATCGCGCTTTGCAGCCACCCACGAGGGGCTGCGCCGTTCGCCGGAACCTACGCCGAAGGCGCCGGCTTCTGCCGAAGCAGGCTGAGCGCCAGGCCACCCACCACCAGCACGCCCAGACCCAGCAGCGCCCACAACAGCCACGACTTCCAGTCATGCTGCGGTTTCAGCGCCGCGTCGCCCGCCAGCGGTTCCGGGCTGCCTTCCAGTCGCGCCAGCGTCGGCTGCCACGACGGATCGTTGCGCTGCCGAAGTTCCTCGATCAACACCCCGATCGGCGCGTCCGTGCGGCGCGCGGTCGCGCTGCCCACCGCCAGTGCGTAGGGCGCCGCACCCTGGCTCAGGAACACCAGCACTTCCGGTTGGTAGCCCAGGCGCAGCGTCGGCGCAGTGGCAGATTCCGCCGGATTCGCCACCAGCTTCCAGTAGCGGTCGCGGTGCACGCCGCCCAGCGGCTGCGCCGCCGACTGCTGGCGCTGGCCCTGCGTGCCCTGTTGCACCTGGTAGGCGATCCACGGCGCGCTGCGGCGCTGCCACTCGGCACTCTCGTCATCACGACTGAACAGCGTCCATTGCACCAGGCTGTTGTCGGTGCTGGCCACATCGGCGCGCGCCACCGGGAACCGGCCATCCATCTCGAAGGTGTATTCGCCCTTGCCCTTCGACGTCGGCTCCAGCGACAGCCATTCCCACGGCAGCGTGGCCGGCGCTGGCGGCAGTTCCGCCAACACGCCGCGCAGGGTCGGCAGCCGCGAGTCGCCCTGCGCCAGGATGCGCAGGTAGCGTGCAGTGCCGTCCACCTGCAGGCGGCGCTGCAGCAGGCGCTTGCCGGCGCGCTGCAGATCCACCAGCGGCACGTCGCGACCCATCGATCGCCAGTGCTGCAGGTCATCACTGGCATCCAGCTGAACCTGCGCCTGCAGCGGCTGGCCGCTGTCGGCCCAGTCCAGCACCAGCGCCGCCAGCGGCTGCTGGTCGAGCATGCTGGCGTCGATCAGCCAGCCGCCCTGCCCGTTCGCCGTCGCCCCGCCACTCACCCGTGCTTCGACCCGGCGCACGCGCCCATCGGTATCACGCTCGGTCAGCAGCTGCAGATCGTTGCGCTGGGCATCGGCCAGCGGCGGGAGCACGAACCACGGCAGTTCACGCTGCACCGGCGGTTGCGCCAGCGGCTGGTCCGGCGCCAGCAGTGCCGACGGCAGCAGCTGGCTGGCTGCATTGAACACCTGCAGGTCGCTGAGGTCGGGACTCACGGCACGGCGGTAGATCGCCGGCTCCAGCACGATGCGGTAGGCACCGGACTGCGCGCTGGACAATGTGAGCGGCCATTGCTCGGCATACTGCGTGCGGTAATCAGCCGCCTGCACCACGACGGCGGCCAGCATGCCGAACATCGCCGGCAGCAGCGCCCTGCTCCACTTCCTCATTGCTTTTCCTCCACGGTCGGCGCCACGCTCGGCGGAGCCGGTGCCAGATAACCCACGACCGTGCACAGCAGGCCGTAGGCGATGAACGATGCGATGCCCAGCAGGTTGCCCAGGTGCTGGCGATCGACAATAACCAGCTTGGCCAGTACCACGCCCATCAGCACGGCACCGACCATCCACAGCACACGCTGGCCACGACGCGAACCCCACACCCAGGCAATCACGCCCAGCACGCTCCACAACACGGTCAGGCTGGTCTGGGCCAGGCTGAAGCGCATCATCGACGCGTTCCACGCCAGCCCACCCCACTGGTGCACGCCATGCAGCACCAGGCTGGTCAGCGCGACGAAGGCCGCCAGTGCCAGCAGCGGCATGCGGATGTTCAGCAATGCCTGCGGGGCCTGCGATCCCTGATTGCTGTACAGCCAGCGCGCCAGCAGCAACAGGCTCAACCATTGGCCGATCTCGGCCGGATTCAGCACCGGCAGCCACAACAGCGGTGCGGCGTCGCCCGGCAGCAGCTGGCCCAACAGCCAGCCGATCGACAGCAGGCCGAACAGCACGCACTGCAGCGGGACGCGCACGCTGTCGAAGGCCTGTCCCAATGGCCAGCGCAGCGCATTCCAGCGCCACAGCGACAGTGCCGCCATCAGCAGCCATGGCAAGGTCACCAGCAGGGTCGTCCAGCCCTGCGCCAGATCGGCTTCGCCACCGCCCCACAGGGCCAGCAGCGAAAGCAGCGACGGCCACAGCAGCCACCATAGGAACTGCGCGATGCGGGCCACGGTATCGCCGCCCTGACGCAGGCACAGCAGGGTCCGCACGCCCAGCACCGCGAACACCGCCCAGGCCAGCGCGCCATAACCGGCGAACGGCTGGTGGTGTGCATCGCTCTGCATCAGGGCCAGCGGGAAGCCCAGCGCGAGCATGGCCAGTGCGGTCACGCCCAGTGCACGTGCCGGCTGGCGACGCTGCACTTCGGCCACCAGCCAGGCAGTGACCGCGGCCAGCACCAGCAACGCGTCCACTTCGGTGCGGTACGGGAAGAAGCGGGTGATCTCATGGACCAGGCCGCCCAGCCACCACAGCAGGCCCCACAGGTAGTACACCAGTGCGACGTCATGACGTGGCCTGCGCTGGTAGCTCCACGCCGACGCGAAGCCGGCCAGGGCCAGCAACAGCGCGCCGATGGCGGTCGGGTTGATCAGGAAGCGCAGGTCTTCGTGCCAGTGGTCGCCACCGGCAACGAAGGCGAATGCGGCGCCGATCTGCAGCAACGCGCCGGATACCTGCGGCAGCCAGCGCTTCTGGCGCAGCCCCAACCAGGCCAGGCCTGCACCTTCCAGCGCAAACACGGCACCGGTGGCACGCGCCGACAAGGCCAGCGGCACCGCCAGCGTGGCGAGGCCCACCGCAAGCACGGCATGCGATTGCGCCAGCACGGTATAGGACGCGCGTGCGATCAGTGTCCGTGCCAGTACCGCGTAGATCGCGGCCAGGCCCAGCGCGCATAGTGCCAGCGTCATCGGTTGTTCGTGCAGCATGCCTGCCTGCAACGAGAATGCGACCAGCGGCGTGCCGAACACCAGGCTGCCATCGATCAGATCGCGCCGGCTGGCCGGCTGGCGGCGCGCGTACAGCAGCGGGATCAGCAGGTAGAACACGAAGAACAACAGCAGGAACGGCTCAGTGCTGCTGAACTTGTCCGGTACGTACTGCAGCACGCCCCAGAAGGTGCCGATGCCGAAAGTGAAGGCGAAGCCCAGCAGGTTCAGCGCGCGCCAAGGGCGGAACCAGGCGATGGCGAAAATGCCTGCGTTGAGCACCGCGTAATAGCTGAACAGCCCCACGTGATTGCCGCTGCCGGCGGACAGCCACAGCGGTGCCATGAAGCCGGCCAGGATGCCCAGCACGGCCAGCGTGCGCGAGTTCTGCACCACCGCCAGCACGCACAGCCCGGCCACCAGGGCAATGGAGCTGGCGAAGGCGAAGCCCGGCGGAATCAGGTCGAAGCGCTTGAAGGCCGCGAAGATGGTCAGCAGCAGTACGCCGATGGCACCGCCCTGCAATGCCAGCGCAAACAGGCGCCGGCGCTCGCGCTGGTGCCAACCAAAGGCCAGCAGGCCCAGCGCGCCCACAGTGATGCCGGCCAGGCGCAGCTCGATCGGCAACACCAGCCAGCCCTGGTCGCTGACGTACTTCAGCAGCGCAGCGACACCGGCCAGCAGCACCAGCATGCCGATCTTGACCGGCACGTTGCCTTCGGTGAACCAGCGCTTGACCGCACCGATGCCGCGCTCGATGACGTTGGGCAGTGCCGGCTCGGAAGGCAGCGGCGGCTGCACCGGCACCGGTGGCACCGGCGGTGGCGCAGCAGGTCGGGGAACAGGCGCCTCGGTCGGCGCTGCTTCGCGCACCGGTGGCTGCGTGGGGTGCGGCGCAGCAGCGGCGACCGGCCGCAGGAACGGTGGATCGGCACTGGCCGTGGGCGTGGCCGCAGCCCGTTCAGGCGTGGGCGCGCTGGCGGTGGCAGGCGCGGCGGCCATCGCGCTTTCCAGCGCCGCGACGCGGCGGCGCAGGCCGGAGATCATCACCAGCGCCACCACCAGCAGCAGGGGGATGGCCAACAGGACCAATACGACCAGTGCGATCAGTGCTTCCATTGCGTGCTTCCATTGCGTTCCCGCGCCCCAGCGGCAGCGGTCGACCGCCCCATGCTACGACAGGGTGGGCCCCTTAAACGACGAACCCCGGCCAGGCCGGGGTTCGTCTGCGATCTACGCCGGCCTTACTTGGCGGCGATGACCTTGGCCATTTCCAGGCACTTGTTCGAGTAGCCCCACTCGTTGTCGTACCAGGTCACCAGCTTGACGAAGGTGCCGTCCAGGGCGATGCCGGCATCGGCGTCGAACACCGAGGTGCAGGTTTCGCCGCGGAAATCGGTGGCCACCACCTTGTCTTCGGTGTAGCCCAGGATGCCCTTCAGCGGGCCTTCGCTCTGTGCCTTCACTTCGGCGCAGATCTCGGCGTAGGTGGCTTCCTTTTCCAGCTCGACGGTCAGGTCGACCACCGACACGTCCGAGGTCGGCACGCGGAAGCTCATGCCGGTCAGCTTCTTGTTCAGTTCCGGAATGACCACGCCGACGGCCTTGGCCGCACCGGTGGACGAGGGAATGATGTTTTCCAGGATGCCACGGCCGCCGCGCCAGTCCTTGTTGGACGGGCCATCGACGGTCTTCTGGGTGGCGGTGGCCGCATGCACGGTGGTCATCAGGCCGCGCTTGATGCCCCACTTGTCGTTGATGACCTTGGCCAGCGGGGCCAGGCAGTTGGTGGTGCACGAAGCGTTGGAGATGATCGCCTGGCCGGCGTAGGTCTTGTCGTTCACGCCGTACACGAACATCGGCGTGTCGTCCTTCGACGGGGCCGACATGATGACCTTCTTGGCGCCGGCATCGATGTGCTTCTGCGCGGTTTCCTTGGTCAGGAACAGGCCGGTGGCTTCCAGCACCACATCAGCGCCGACTTCATCCCACTTCAGGTTGGCCGGGTCGCGTTCCTGGGTCAGGCGGATCTTCTTGCCGTTGACCAGCAGGTCGTTGCCCTGCACCGCCACGTCGGCCTTGAAGCGGCCGTGCACGGAGTCGTACTTGAGCATGTACGCCAGGTAGTCCGGCTCCAGCAGATCGTTGATGGCCACGATTTCGATGTCGTCGCCGAAGTTCAGCACCGCCGAGCGCAGGACGTTACGCCCGATGCGACCGAAACCGTTGATACCAACCTTGATTGCCATTTCTCAAGCTCCTGCGGCCGCGACAGGTGCGGCGGGATGGATAGGGCCCACAAGTCTAGCAAACCGCCGCTGGCCACCGTGGGCCAGCCGGGACCGCCGGCCGGCCCACGGACAGGATTTGATCCGGATCAAAGCGTTAGCGCGGCGTGAGGCCGAGACTGTCGCCATCCACCCAGCAACGAGAACACCCCCATGCGCAAGACCTCCCCCCTGATTGTGGCCAGCCTGGCCGCCGCCCTGTCGCTCGCCGCCGCCCCGGCCATGGCCCAGTCCAAGGGCGACTGGACCGTCTCGGCCGGCGTGCACCAGGTGGCGCCGAAGTCGAACAACGGCTGGCTGGCCGGCGGCACCCTGAAGGTCGACGTCGACAATGACGTCAAGCCGACCATCACCGGCGAGTACTTCATCGCCGACAACCTGGGCATCGAAGTGCTGGCCGCGCTGCCGTTCAAGCACGACATCAACATCAACGGCCTGGGCCGCGTCGGCAGCACCAAGCAGCTGCCGCCGGTGGTCACCCTGCAGTACCACTTCAACAGCAAGGGCAAGGTGTCGCCGTTCGTCGGCGCCGGCCTGAACTACACCACCTTCTTCAGCGAAGACACTACGGGTGCGCTGGCCGGCAGCAAGCTGAAGCTGCAGGATTCGTGGGGCCTGGCCGCACACGCCGGCGTGGACTTTGCGATCGGCGAGAAGGGCGCCCTGCGCGTGGACATGCGCTGGATCGACATCGACAGCAAGGTGAAGTTGAACGGCGAGAAGATCGGCACGGTCAACATCGATCCGCTGGTCTACGGCGCTTCGTACGTCTTCAAGTTCTAAAGCGGTGTATTGGGCGCGGGGGGCTTCGCCCCCGCTCCCCCGCTACACGCAAAACCCTCGCAGCATGTTGCCCCGGTAATTGCCGGGGCTTTTTTGTGCCTGGGACTGAAGCGGTTCCGGAGCTGGGGCAAGGCAGGGAGCGGAGCCGGGACACGCCGTAAACCCATCCCTGGGGGCTCGATGGCGCCATCCATGGCGCCAACGGTCCCGGCTCCGCTCCCCGCCTTGCCCCTTCCCATCACCGCGTGCGTACCAGCTCAAGCAAAGGCAAGAGCAGAACCCGTGCATCCGTGGCGCAGTGATTGCCTGTAATTGCAGGAGGCCGATTTTGATCCTGCATTTGTTTTTGATGTTGCATTTGACGTTTGCATCCGCCTCCGCGGCCATGTTTGGAGGGGAGCGCAGAGGGAGGGGCGGCGGGACCGTTGGCGCCATGGATGGCGCCATCGAGCCTCCAAGGACGGATTTACGGCGTGTCCCGCCGCCCCTCCCTCTACGCTTCCACTTCGGAACAGGAACGCGCCGCTCTTCAATCCACCTACCCCGCTAGAATGGGCGCATGAAAGCCCTGCACTCCCTGTTCCTCGCCGCCGCCCTGGCGCCGGCCCTGCTGTCCGTCTCCGCCCCTGCCCATGCCTGGGGCGCGCAAGGCCACCGCCTTGTCGCCGAAGTCGCCGACGCCCGCCTCACCCCCGCCGCCCGCGCCGAAGTGGACCGCCTGCTGGCCACCGAACCGGACGCCACCCTGGCCAGCATCGCGCCCTGGGCCGACCAGCTGCGCGCCAAGGACCCGGGCCTGGGCCGTCGCTCGGCCGGCTGGCACTACGTCAACATTGCCGAAGACGACTGCCACTACGAAGCACCGAAGCACTGCAGGAACGGCAACTGCATCGTCGAAGCCCTCAAGGCGCAGAGCGCCATTCTGGGGGACCGCAGCCTGACTGACGGCGAGCGCCTGCAGGCGCTGAAGTTCGTCGTGCACCTGGTCGGCGACATCCACCAGCCGATGCACGCTGGCTACGCCCACGACAAGGGCGGCAACGATTTCCAGCTGCAGTTCGGCAACCGCGGTACCAACCTGCACTCGCTGTGGGACAGCGGCATGCTCAACACCCGCAAGCTGGACGATGCCGGCTACCTGCCGGTGCTGCAGAGCCAGCGCGCACCGAAGCTGGCGCGCCAGTCCAACCCGCAGCGCGACCCGCAGGTCTGGGCCGAGGCCAGCTGCCGCATCTCCATGCAACCTGGCGTTTATCCGGCCTCGCGTAAAATCGGTGACGAGTACACCGAGCGCTACCGGCCGCTGGCCGAAGCGCAGCTGCGGCTGGCCGGTGAAAACCTGGCGCAGTTGCTGAACCGCGTGCTCGGCACGCGCTGAGGAGAGCTCCAATGCCGGTCCAGGTGCAGTCGTTCTTCCACCGTGACAGCAACACCTTCAGCTACCTGGTCAGCGACCCGGCCAGCGGCGAGGCGGCGCTGATCGATCCGGTCCTGGACTACGACCCGGACACCGACGCCAGCAGCGAATCACCGCTGCGCGCGGCATTGCAGGCCATCGAACAACAGGGCCTGCAGCTGCGCTGGCTGCTGGAGACGCATGCCCACGCCGACCATGTGTCGGCCGGGCGCCGGCTCAAGCAGCGCTTTCCGCAGGCCACGCTGGCCATCGGTGAAGGCATCCGGGCGGTGCAGGCGACGTTTGCGCCACGCTATGGCCTGCAGCTTCCGGGCGCCGATGAGATCTTCGACCACCTGTTCAGCGACGGCGAGACCTTCACTTTGGGCGAACTGCGCTGCCAGGTGATCGCCGTGCCCGGCCACACCAGCGACAGCATCGCCTACCTGATCGACGATGCGCTGTTCACTGGCGACTCGCTGTTCATGCCCGACGGCGGCACTGCCCGCTGCGACTTTCCCGGCGGTGATGCCGCACAGCTGTACCGCTCGATCCAGCGCCTGCTGGCCCTGCCGGATGCCACCCGCGTGTTCGTCTGCCACGACTACGGCCCGGGCGGCCGCGACTTCGCCAACGAAACCACCATCGGTGAACAGCGCGCGCACAACATCCACGTGCACGACGGCGTGGCCGAGGCGGAGTTCGTCAGCGTGCGCCAGGCCCGCGATGCGACGTTGGAAGAACCGAAGCTGATGCAGCCTGCGGTAAAGGCCAATATCCAGGGCGGGGCCTGACGTACGCCGGGCAGAGCCCGGCGCCATCGGTTTCCATCGCGGACCGCGAGCGTTCATTTTCCCTGCATCCGCACCACGTGCTGGCCCTTCACGATCTCGAACGTGAAGGCGTACTGCAGGGTGACCGCTACCGGCTCGACGCGCTCGGCGCCCCGGCAGTCACCGCGGTCGGCAGGCACCTTGCCCGCCGCGAAGTGGCAGACCGCTGCGGACGAGTACTTCCACATCGCCACGGCTTCCTGGGCAGCCTGCAGCAGGGGCGCATTCTCGCCCGCAGCACCTGCCGCGCACTCCGGACGATCGGTCAATGGCAGGCTTCGCTCCACGGCGCCATTGGCATCAACCACCACCTGCAGGCAGATCGTGGTCGGCGCCAGTTCCGCGCGCGGGTCACGATCGCCAACCTCCGGGTCTGGTGCCGCGTACAGCTGGGGCATCCGGTAGCCTTCGGTCGCACCCAGCGAATACACCTGCGACTGTCCACCGCCGCTGCCCGCCTGCGGCTGCAGGCGCTGGTGGCCGACATTTTCGCTGCGGGTATCCACCGTGGTCAGGCGGTCCTGGCTCGCACACCCCACCAGCAGCGCTGCCGCCATGATCAGCGCAGCGGACTTCATTGGGTGTCCTCGGTGTTGTCCATGGCGAACGTGATCGGAATCTTCACCGCCGCTGCAACCGGCTTACCGTTCTTCATCGCCGGCCGATAGGTCCAGCTGCGTGCCGCAGCGATCGACACCGCATCGAACACGCCCGGATTGGTGGCACTGAGCACGCGGACATCGCTGGGACGCCCCTGCGCATCCACCTCCACGCGCAGGTTCACCACACCTACCTGGCGCTGCTCGAACGCGGATTTCGGATAGGACGGCGGTGGCATCCTGTCGATCTGGATCGGACGGTCCAGCCCAGCCTTGGCCGCACCTTCTTCCGCCGTTGCGTACGGCTCGACACCGATCCCCGGGCTCCCGGCCGCGCCGCCCTGGCTGGCCCATGCCACCGCGCCCATGCCCACACACAACCCGACCACCAGCACCTGCCCGGACACCCACGGCAATGCCTTCCGTTTGGACTGCTTCAACATGGCGATACGCTCCTTCAACACGGGTTGGCTGCGCCAATGGCAGACCGCGGGCGCAACCGGGTGGACCAGCTGCGCCTTCAGCAGCGTGCTGGCGTAGAGGCCGCGCAGCGCCGGCTGCGGAGCCATGGTGCGGGCATCGCAGGCCAGTTCCTGGTCGCGCAGGAAGCGGCCCGCAGCCCACGGCAGAAGCGGGTGGAACCAGAACACCGCGCGCACCAGCAGCAGCGCACCGTTGGCCCAGTGATCGCCATGACGGTGATGGCTGCGCTCGTGCTGCAGGATCAAGCTCTGTTCCTGTGCGGTGAACTGCAGGTCGAAGTCGGGACCAACCACGATGCGTGGGCGCCACAGGCCAACCAGCGCGGGCAAGCCGGGATCGCCGCTGGCCTGCCAGCTGCCATCGGTGCGCGGCGTCAGTGGCCCCATGCTCCGTTCGAAACGATGTTGTGCGTGCAGGTCGCGCAACAGGCGGATGCCCGCACCCAATGCCCACAGCGCGAACAACAGCCCGGCCCATGGCAACGAGGGCCCGCTCAGGGCATCGAGGGCACCGGGCATCACTTTCAGCGGCAGCGTGGGTACCTGCTGCAACACCGCAACCTGTGGCAATGGCAGCGTCAGGGCCACCAGCAGCAGCGGCAGCAGCCACCAGCTGCGGTAGGCCAGCCCAGCGCCCCCCAACCGCACCAGCAGCGGTCGCAGCACCGCCAGCAGGACCACACCCACGGCCAGCCACAAGCTGGCCCGCCACAGTCCGTCGAGCAGCTCAGTCATGGTCCAGCTCCTGGATCAGCTTCTTCAGTTCGGCGATGTCCTGCGCGCTCAGCTGGCCGCGTTCGCTGAAGTGCGCGACCAGCGGCGCCACGCGCCCTTCGAAGACACGGCCGATGAAGTCCTGGCTCTGCGCCTCCACCCACGCCTGTCGCTGCAGCAGCGGCCGGTACAGGTAACGCCGTCCATCGCGCTCGGCAGTGATCGCGCCCTTGGTCAGCAGGCGGTTGAGCAGGGTCTTGATGGTCGGCTCGGCCCAGTCGCGATGGGCCAGCGCGGCCACCACGTCATCGGCACTACGCGGTGCCTGCTGCCACAGCACCTCCATCACGACGGCTTCGGCTTCGCTGATCGGGGTCATGGTTTACATCCGTAATCGACATATTGATTACGCGCGTAATCGAACTGCCTGTCAAGCCCCTCGACTCCGGGTTCATCCCGGCTGCGCCAGCATCGGTTCCTCCCGCCCCTGGCCCCGGATGAAAGCACTGCCGAAGAAGGATTTCCCGGTCGAGCAGGCCCGCCGCTTCCTCGAACCCGGCCCGATCGTGCTGGTCAGCACGGCATGGCGCGGCCAGCGCAACCTGATGACGATGGGCTGGCACATGGTCATGGGCTTCTCGCCTTCACTGGTCGCCACCTACCTGTGGGACGCAAACCACAGCCACGCGTTGGCGCGCGGCAGCGGCGAGTGCGTGATCAACGTGCCCGGGGTGGAGCTGCTCGATACCGTGGTGGACATCGGCAACTGCAGCGGCCGCGAGGTCGACAAGTTCGCCCGTTTCGGGCTCGACGCACTGCCCGCGCGTGAGGTCGGCGCGCCACTGGTCGGCCAATGCCATTCGTGCTTCGAATGCCGCCTGTACGACGACAGCCAGGTGGCAGCGAGCAATCTGTTCATCTGGGAAATCGTGCACGCCCATGTTGCGCCCCGGCCGAAACTGCCGCGCACGGTGCATTACCGCGGCGATGGGCAGTTCATGGTGGCCGGCGCGGAAGTCTCGCGTCGACGGCGGTTCAAGCCCGACATGCTGTAATGCCCGCACTCCCCCGACGCAGGACCGCCGCGCATGACCGAACACCTCACCGACCTGGACGCCGCCGTCGACTGGTTGTTTGCGCGCGTGGACGGGCCGCTGCGGATCGGGGCACCGCTGGCACTGGGCAAGCCGCATCGGCTGCTCAATGCCCTCTACGCGCGCGTCGAGCATGATCCGTCGCGGCCGCTGCAGCTGTATACCGCGCTGTCGCTGAATCCGCCGAAGGCGCGGGGCAACGGCCTGGAAGCCCGCTTCCTGGCACCGTTCGCGCAGCGCCATTTCGGCGACGACTTCCCGCGCCTGGCCTATGCCGATGCGATCGCGCGCGACGCGTTGCCTGCACATGTGCAGGTGGAAGAGTTCTACATGCAGTCCGGCGCCCTGCTCGGGTCGCGTCAGGCGCAGTCCAGCTATACCAGCCTGAACTACACCCACGCCGCCGATGCGGTGGCGCAGCGCGCGCCACAGGTGATCGTGCAGAAAGTGGCGATGCGCCCGAACGACCGCCGGCTTTCCCTGTCGTGCAACAACGACATCACCCAGGACACGCTGGACGCGATGACCGCGCGTGGCCTGCCGCGTCCGCTGCTGATTGCCGAGATCGATCCCCAGTTGCCCTACCTGGGCGGCTCGGCCACGGTCGATGTCTCGTTCTTCGATCTGGTGATCACCCCACCGCCGCCGTACCCGGCGCTGTTCGGGCTGCCGCGGCAGCCGGTCGGCGATGTCGACTACGCCATCGGCCTGTACGCCAGCACGCTGGTGCGCGATGGCGGCACGCTGCAGATCGGCATCGGTACGCTGGCCGACGCGCTCAGCCATGCGCTGGTGCTGCGCCACACCGACAACGCGCGCTACCGCCGCGTGCTGCACGCGCTGGATCCGCAGCTGGCCAGCCACCCGCTGGTGCAGGAGATCGGCGGCGTGGACCCGTTCGAAGTGGGCCTGTACGGCTGCAGCGAGATGCTCAACGAAGGCTTCCGCAGGCTGGTGCAGACCGGGGTGATCAAGCGCAAGGTACACGATGACCTGGCGCTGATGCAGCGCATCGAGAACGGCAGCACGCTGTCGATCGACCACGCCACACTGGCGGCCGAAGGTGAGTACCTGCACGGCGCGTTCTACCTGGGCTCGCCGGAATTCTACGAGTGGCTGCGCACGCTGCCGGAGGACGAGTGCCGTGCGATCGGCATGCGCCGCATCAGCGAGATCAACCAGCTGTACGGCGGCAACGAAACGCTGGAACGCCTGCAGCGCCGCCATGCGCGCTTCTTCAACTCCTGCATGATGGCCACCGCGCTGGGCGCGGCGGTGTCCGACGCGCTGGACGATGGACGCGTGGTATCCGGTGTGGGCGGCCAGTACAACTTCGTGGCGATGGCACATGCCCTGCCGGAAGCCCGCAGCGTGCTGATGTTCCGCGCCGCGCGCGATGACAAGGGCCGACGCGAATCCAACGTGCGCTGGAACTACGGGCACACCACCATTCCGCGCCACCTGCGCGACATCTACCTCAACGAATACGGCATTGCCGACCTGCGCGGACTGACCGACGAGGACTGCGTGCATGCGATGACCGCAATCACCGAGGCCCCGTTCCAGGGCGGCCTGCTGCAGCAGGCGCACGCCTCGCGCAAACTGCTGGCGGTCGCGCAACCGGATCCGCAGCGGCAGCAGCGCAATACGCCGCAGGCGCTGACAGCGGCGCTGGCCCCGTTCCGCGCCGATGGCAGCCTGCCGGACTATCCGCTGGGCAGTGACTTCAACGAGATCGAGCAGGTGCTGGTGAAAGCGCTGGCGTGGCTGAAGGCCAATACGCAGACCCGCGGCGACAAGCTGCGTACCGTCTGGGCAGCACTACGGCAACCGGCCGGCGACGGCGATGCGGTGTACCTGCAGCGCATGGGCCTGCAGGCACCGAAGGATTTCGTCGAACGCCTGGACGCGCGCCTGCTGCGGCTGGCGCTGGCGCGCACCGCCTGAGAAAAGGGGACGGAGGGGATTAAGTCGTTTGTGCACAAACGACTTAATCCCCTCCGTCCCCTTTTCTCATCCATGCATGGCGCGGATCTACTGACCAATCCTTACTGCTTCCTCAAGATACAGGCGGGCAATCGGTGGATGCGCTCGATGCTCGACCTGCCACAGATCATATGCCGCCTGCATCGCCAGCCACATGCGGGCATTGCCCAGACCTGCAAGTTCAAGACGGTACGCGAGTTCCGCGGAGATACCGGCGTGCCCGTTGATGATGGTCGACAGCTGTCCGCGCGAATAGCCAAGATGCTGCGCCAACGCACTGATCGACATGCTGATCGCCGGCAGGATGTCTTCGCGCAGCGATTCTCCGGGATGCGGCGGATCATGCAACGGCATCGAGCAGCCTCTTAGTGGTAGTCAAGGTAATCGACCAGTTCAACGTCAAGCCCACGAAAGCGGAACACCAATCGCCAACTCGCCGAGACACTTACAGCCCAGTAGCCGCTATAGCTTCCGCGCAGGGGGTGCAGGCGATTTCCGGGAAGCCCCATGTCCCCAGGCAGCCGGGCCTGATCCAGCTGCAGAAGCAAACGCCGCAACCGAGCCACATGATCGGCACGGACTCCGGAAATGTCGCCCCGCTCATAGAGCGCCTTCAGGCCCTTGTGCCTGAAGCTGACGATCATGCAGCGCAAGTGTAAGGCATGACCTTACACCCCGCAAATCCACCGTGGTTTTCTGCGCCGCGCTTCTTATCCATGCCTACTTCTGAGGGTTCCTCGGCAGGTCCTCTTTTCGCAGAGAACGCAGGTCAGATGAAGAGGCCAACGCGACGCCGGGACCGTCGGGTGGAACATGCCGGACAAAGAAATAGGGACGGAGGGGATTAAGTCGTTTGTGCACAAACGACTTAATCCCCTCCGTCCCCTTTTTCCTGCGGCAAAGAAAAGGCCGGCGTGCGCCGGCCTTTCCTCATTACGTCGCGATGCTGCTTACAGCGCCTTGGCGGCTTCCACCACGTGCGCGGTGGTGATGCCGAAGTGCTTGTACAGCTGGTCGGCCGGGGCCGAGGCACCGAAGGTGTCGATACCGATCACGGCACCGTCCAGGCCGACGAACTGGCGCCAGAAGCCGGTGACACCGGCTTCCACAGCCACGCGCTTGCGCACCGCGTTCGGCAGCACCGATTCACGGTAGGCCGCATCCTGGCGCAGGAACACGTCGGTGGACGGCATCGAAACCACGCGGGTCTTGAGACCAGCCGCGTCCAGCTGGGCCTTGGCTTCGGTGGCCAGCGAGACTTCCGAACCGGTGGCGATCAGGATCACATCCGGGGTACCGGCGGCATCGGCCAGCACGTAACCGCCGCGCTCGATCTGCGCGATCTGCTCGGCGCTGCGCGGCTGGTGCGGCAGGTTCTGGCGGCTGAACACCAGGCAGCTCGGGCCGTCCTGGCGGGTGATCGCGGCCTTCCAGCTCACCGCCGACTCGACCGCATCGCACGGACGCCACACGTCGTTGTTCGGGATGTAGCGCAGCGAGGCC
Source organism: Stenotrophomonas maltophilia D457 (assembly GCF_000284595.1). Classification (GTDB taxonomy): domain Bacteria; phylum Pseudomonadota; class Gammaproteobacteria; order Xanthomonadales; family Xanthomonadaceae; genus Stenotrophomonas; species Stenotrophomonas muris. The sequence goes on from NC_017671.1 coordinate 3,808,735, forward strand.
AGGTGCTCCACCGGCTGGTGGGTCGGGCCGTCTTCGCCCAGGCCGATCGAGTCGTGGGTGTAGACGTGGATGGCGTGCGCCGGGATCAGCGCGCTCATGCGCACGCCATTGCGGGCGTAATCGCTGAACACCAGGAAGGTGGCGTCGAACGGAATGAAGCCACCGTGCAGGGCCAGGCCGTTGGCAATGGCGGTCATGCCGAACTCGCGCACGCCGTAGTACACGTAGTTGGCGTTGGCGTCGTCGCTGGCAACCGATTTGCTGCCCTTCCAGAGGGTCAGGTTGGAGTGCGCCAGGTCGGCCGAGCCGCCGACGATTTCCGGCAGCAGCGGGGCATAGGCTTCGATGGCCAGCTGCGAGGCCTTGCGCGAGGCGATCGTCGGGCCTTCCGCGGCCACCTGGGCGATGTACGCATCGGCCTTGGCAACGAAGTCGGCCGGCAGTTCGCCATGCGAGCGGCGGGTCAGTTCGGCTGCTTCAGCCGGGTACTGGCTGGCGTACTTGTCGAACAGCTGTTCCCACTCGGCCTGACGCAGGGTGCCGGCGCCATTGGCGCGCCAGCCGTCGTAGATCGCCTGCGGGATCTCGAACGGACCGTATTCCCAGCCCAGCTGCTTGCGGGTGGCTTCCAGCTCGTCCTTGCCCAGCGGTGCGCCGTGGCTGGATTCCTTGCCCGCCTTGTTCGGCGAACCAAACCCGATGGTGGTGCGGCAGCAGATCAGGGTCGGCTTGTCGCTCTGCGACAGCGCGGCCTCGATGCCGGCCTTGATGCTGTCCGGGTCATGGCCATCGACGTCGCGGACCACGTTCCAGCCATAGGCCTCGAAACGCTCCGGGGTGTTGTCGGTGAACCAGCCCTCGACGTTGCCGTCGATGGAGATGTGGTTGTTGTCCCAGAAGCAGACCAGCTTGTGCAGGCCCCAGGTGCCGGCCAGCGAAGCGGCTTCATGCGACACGCCTTCCATCAGGCAGCCATCGCCCATGAACACCCAGGTGCGGTGGTCGACCACTTCCAGCTCCGGACGGTTGAAGCGCTGTGCCAGCAGCTTCTCGGCCAGGGCGAAGCCCACGGCGTTGGCGAAACCCTGGCCCAGCGGGCCGGTGGTGGTCTCCACGCCCGGGGTCTCGTGGCGTTCCGGGTGACCGGCGGTGTGGCTGCCCAGCTGGCGGAACAGCTTCAGCTGCTCGATCGGCAGGTCGTAGCCGCTCAGGTGCAGCAGCGCGTACTGCAGCATCGAACCGTGGCCGTTGGACAGCACGAAACGGTCGCGGTTGAACCAGTGCGGGTTGCTCGGGTTATGGCGGAGGTAGTCGTTCCAGAGGACTTCGGCGATGTCGGCCATGCCCATGGGCATGCCGGGGTGGCCGGACTTTGCGGTTTCAACCGCATCGGCGGCAAGGAAGCGGATGGCGTTGGCCAACTGGCGACGGGTAGGCTGCGTCATGGTTCTGTCGGAATCGGGAGGCGGCCGCGGACGTGCGGGCGGCCTATTGTCCCATAGTCGCCGGGCGGGGGGTCAGTTCACCTTGCCCGGTCGTGCCGGCCGCTGGCCCGCAAGGACGTGATCTCCGCCGGATTCCGCATGTGAAAAGAGGCCGGAGCCCTTTCCCTGCGGAAAGGAATCCGACCCCGATCAGGTCGCCAGCAGTGGCGTTGGACTCAGTCCTGCTGCGGACCCAGGGCCGGGCCATCGTGCGACTCGCCCTTGGCCACCAGCGTGGTCAGGGCCAGGTCGCCGGTCACGTTCAGCGCGGTACGGCACATGTCCAGGAAGTGATTCACGCCCAGGATCAGGCCGATGCCCAGCGGATTCACACCGACCATCGCGCAGATCATCGCCACCACCGGCAGCGATCCCGACGGCACGCCGGCGGTACCGATGCCACCGAGGATGCAGACCGCCATCACCATGATCTGCTGGCCGATGCTCAGGTCCACGCCGAAGAACTGGGCCAGGAAGATCACCGTCACACCCTCGAACAGCGCGGTGCCGTTCTGGTTGGCGGTGGCACCCACGGTCAGCACGAAGCGCGACACGCGCTGCGGCAAGCCCATCTGGTCGGCCACGCGCAGCGCGGTCGGCAGGGTGGCATTGCTGGAGGCGGTGGAGAACGCCATCACCGTTGCTTCCTGGGTATCGCGGAAGAACGACAGCGGCGAGCGGCCGGACAGCCACACCGCGGTACCGTAGGTCACGATCATGTGCAGGCCCAGCGCCAGCACCACCACGCCCACATAGGCACCCAGGCGGATGATCAGCTCGAAGCCGAACAGCGCGGCCAGGTTGAACATGAAGCAGGCCACCGCATAAGGGGCCAGGCGGATGACCAGGTTGATCAGGGTCATCGAGATTTCGAACACGCCTTCGATGGCGCGGCGCAGCGGGGCAACCTTTTCATTGTCGGTCAGCACCATGCCGATGCCGAACATCAGCGCGAAGAACATCAGCGACAGGATCGCGCCGTTGTCCGACGCGGCCTGCAGCACGTTGCTCGGCACGATCGACAGCAGCATGTCCATGCCCTTCGGCGTGCCGTGGATGCCAGCGACGATTTCCTTGCTGCGCTCGGCGTTCTCCGAGAGCATCAGTGCCGCAGTCTGCGGATCGACGCCCGCGCCCGGCTTGAGCAGGTTGACCAGCACCAGGCCGATGCCCACCGCGATGCCGGACAGCAGCACGGTGTAGGCCAGGGTCTTCCAGCCGATGCGGCCGAGGGCGCGGATGTCGCCCATCTCCGACACGCCCATGATCAGCGCCGAGAAGATCAGCGGCACGATCAGCATGAAGATCAGGTTGAGGAACAGGCCCGACGCCGGGGTCGTGACGTAGTCCATTACCCACTTGGCACCAGCCTGCAGACCATCGACGCTGCCGCCCAGGGCGTGCACGATCAGTCCCAGGACCAGGCCGATCGCAAAGCCGATGCCCATCTTCCAATGCAGGGGCAACTTCTTCTTGTCGGCAGCAGCTGCTGTCATACGCGGGTTTCCTCGAAAAATGAATGCACTCTAACAAAGCGCGCAAGCGGCGCCGGTTCAGGTTCGCCGCGGCGGATACAGCGGCGCCAGGTCAGTGTCGGCGGTGCCCACAGCCGCCGCCCAGTGCGGTCCGTCACGGAAGACCTCGCGCAGGCGCGTGCGCAGCGGCGCCAGATCCCCCTGCCCGCCCCACCGCGCCTGCTGCAGGTCCTGCAGCACCTGACGCTGGGCTGCATCCCCAAGCCGCGCGATGACCTGCTCGATGCGTTCCACACCAGCCATCGCACACAGCTGTGCTTCCACCTGGTCGAAGCCCTCGCCATCCAGCGCGCGGCGCAGTTCTGCCAGGCCGGCACGCCCGCCCGCCACAGTCGGCACAGAGGGCTTGCCCGCTACAGGCGCCACTGCGCGCGGGCGCCGACCTCGCTGCCAGCCCCACAGGAGAGTCAGCAGCCACAGCAACGCCAGGCCGATGGCCGCCGCCATCCACGGCCACGGACGCCCGGACAGGCCGCTGGCACGCGGATCGGTCGCGGCGATGCGGCTGTCCTGGCCATCGGCGCCCGGCAGCGCGGCATCGGTGTCGATCGGCGGCAATGGCGCCGGTGAGGCAGTGCCGGTGCCGGTGCCGGCCGCGACGGCCAGCGTCAGGTCCGGCAGCTTCGCCTCCTGCGCCCTGCCGTTACGCACATCCCACCAGGGCAGGCGCGGCCCCGGCACCACCAGCGAACCCGGCTGGCGCGGCACGATCGAATAGCGGCGGGTGATCTTCAGGCGCGGCGTGCTGCCGTTGAAGGTCTCTTCGTACTGTGCCGGTTCGGCGAACACCTGCGCATTGGTGCCGACATCCGGCACCGGCAGGTCGGTGAACTGCGCGCGCGTCGCGCCTTCGGCAACCGCTTCGACCACCACGTTGGCGGCCTCACCGGTGCGGGCACTGGTCGGCGCACTGGTGTAGCGCAGCTGCAGGCTCTGCAGTGGCAGCCACGGCTGCGGGGCCTGCGCCGGCTGTGCCTGCACCTGCAGCGTGCGGTCTGCGCCGGTGGCATTCATGCGGCCATCGCCACCGCCGAAGAAGTCGTCGAAGAAGCCACCCGCACTGCGCCCACTGAAACGGGCACCGGCCAGGCGCAACGCGCCGCTGCGCTCGGGGATCAGCAGGAAACGCCGTTCGACCACGTTGTAGCGGCGCCCGTTGACCTGGCGTACATCGGTGCGGTCGTCGCCCACACGCTGCAACGACGCGCCCGCCGGGGTATCCAGCACCAGCTCGCCGGAGGCCAGCTGCGAGGCGAAGTACAGCCGCACCACCACGCCCACGCTCTGCTGCACATACGGCGTATCGTCATCGACAACGGTTTCGATGAAGGCCATCGCATTGCTGTCGGGCCCCGCCACGGCCGCCGCATCGACCTGCAGCGTCAGCGGTGCGGTGCGCACACTGCCCACCTGCAGGCCCGGTACCACCAGCGCACCACTACGTCGTGGTGTCAGCGCCACGCCATACAGGTTGCGCTGCTGCATGCTGCCATTGCTCCATTCCACCTGGCGGCTGCTGGTCTGCCCGCTCAGGTCGAAGTCGGTGCGCAATGGCGTGAAGTCAGGGGCGCCCTGGTCGCTCTCGACATTGAGCGTGACCGTGTCGCCCATCGCGATGCGGTCGCGGTCCAGCCACGCGCGCGGCTGCGCCCAGGCCAGCAGCGGCAGCCACAACAGCAGCGCCGCCAGTACCTGTCGAGGCCAGTGCCCGTGCATGTTGATCGACCGCGTCATCGCCCTTCCCTCTTCCTGCGTTCGTTTTCCAGCTGGAACTTGGCCCGCAGCAATGCGCCCGGATCATCCGGCACACGCCGCATCCATGCCTCCACCGCCTGTTGCTCCTCGCGCTGGCGCGGCGTGCGGCCCTCACCACCCGGCACTGGCTTGCCCCCCTTGCCGGCCTCACCCTCGCGTGCCTGCTGCATCGCCTGCTGCATGCGCTGGCGCTGCTGTTCATCGGCCTGCGCCTGCGCCTTGGCATCTTCCACCTGCGGTGGTGCCTGCTGGCCATCGCGGCCACGTTCGCCAGGCTGAGGCTCCGACTGCGCGTTGTTGTCACCCGCCTTGGGCTGGCCCTGCTGGCCCGACGGCGGCTGGCCCTGGCCGGGTTGCTGCTGGCCCTGCTTCGGCTGTCCCTGTGGGTTCTGTTGGCCCTGCGGGCCCTGCGGTTGTTTCTGCTGCCCGTTGTGCGGTGGCTTCTGTTGATCCTGGCCTTGGCCGCCCCCGGATGGCCTGCGCTTGCGTGCAGCATCGACCACGGCGCGGTTGGCCACTGCATCGGCCATGCCCGGATGCAGCGCCAGTGCGCGGTCGTAGGCGGCGATCGCTTCGTCGTAGTTGCCTTCGCGTGCCAGCGTGTTGGCCAGGTTGTACCAACCGGCATCGCTGTCGATGCCTTCGAACTGTCTGCGTGCAGTGGCGAAGTCGCCCCTGCGGTAGGCCTGAACCCCCTCGGCCAGGCGTTGATGCTGCAGCTGGTCGCTGCGCTTCCATAGCGTGCCCTGCGCCGGCTGCGAGACAGGCGTCGCAGGGGCCTGCGCCTGCGCGTCATTCATCCATGGCAGCAGACCGACCGCGAGCACCGCAGCCAGCACCGCGCGACGGCGGAAGGCCAGCAATGCCAGCAGCATTACCGGCGGCAGCAACCAGAAGCCTTCGTCACGCCACTGCTTGCCTTCGCCCGGCCGCTGCGCCGCCGTGCCGTCGCGCGCGTCGAGTACACCGAGCGCACGCAGATCGCCGTCATCGGCAGAGATGCGCGCATAGCGGCCGCCACCGGCAGTGGCGACTGCACGCAGGCTGCCCTCATCCAGCGCGGCCTGGCGGATCTGCCCATTGCCATCGCGGTAGGCCGCACCGGCAGGCGTGCCCAGGCCCAGCACCGACACCTGCAGGCCCAGGCTGCGTGCCTGCGCCGCCGCCAGTGCAGCTTCGCTGTCCGCCTGATCGCTGACCAGCAGGATCTGCCCCTGCAACGCGCCGATCTGCCGCATCAAGCGTGTCGCCCAGTCGATGCCGCGGTCGGCACGCTGGCCATCACGCGGCATCACGTCCGGCGACAGCGCATCCAGATACAACGCAACATTGCTGCCGTCGTCGGTCAGCGGCGCCACGGTGTAGGCATCATCGGCATACACCACCAGCCCCACCTGCCCGCCCTGGCGTGCGCGCAGCAGCTCGCCCACTTTCGCCCGCGCCTGCAGCAGGCGCGACGGCGGAAGATCGGTTGCCGTGATCCGGCTGGACAGGTCCAGCACCACCAGCAGCGGTGCGCTGGCCTGGAACATCGGTTGTGCCTGCTGCCGCCAGCTCGGCCCGGCCATGGCCAGCGATGCCAGTGTCCAGCCCAGCAGCAGCGCCCATGGCAGGCGCACTCGCCGCTTCGCGCCCGCGGCCAGCAGGTGGGGCAACAGGTGTGCGTCCACCGCCTGCCGCCACGCATCACTGCGTCGCTGCCGGTACACCGCGAGCGCGAGGATCAGGGGCAACGCCAGCAGCGCCCACAACCACTCCGGTCGCAGGAAGTGCAATACGCTCCAATCGGGGAGATTCGAAGCAAACGCGATCATCGGCGACGCTCCGGCCACAGCCAGGCCAGCACGCCCAGCAGCAACGCCAGCCCCAACGGCCACGCATAGCGCTCCTCGCGCGGACGCAGGCTCGGCCCCTTCGCGGCGACCGGCTCCAGGCGATCGAGCTCGGCGTAGATCCCGGCCAGCTGCGCGGTGTCACGCGCGCGGAAGAACTGGCCACCGGTCATGCTGGCGATCTTCTTCAGGGTGGCCTCATCGACCGGATCCTGGTCGGTGGAAATCGGGATACCAAACAGGCGCATGCTGCCATCGCCGCCGAATGCAACCGTGTGGATGCGCACGCCTTCGGCGCGCGCGACTTCCGCGGCGCGCAGCGGCTCCAGCACACCGGCGTTGCTGACACCATCGGTCAACAGGATCAGCACGCGCTGTCCCTCCGGCTGGCTGCGCAGGCGCTTCACCGCCAGGCCGATGGCATCACCGATGGCGGTCTCGCGCCCGGCCAGGCCGACCACGCTGTCGCGCAGCTGATCGCGCACGCTGGCCAGGTCTGCGGTAAGCGGCGTAAGCGTGTAGGCGCGATCACCGAAAATCAGCAGGCCGACGCGGTCGCCGGCACGACGATCCAGGAAGTCGGCCAGCACGGCCTTGGCCGCGGTGAGGCGATCAACCGCCTGGGCTCCCAGCACCATGTCACCCTCGCCCATGCTGCCGGACACGTCCATCGCCAGCATCATCTGCCGGCCCTGCTGCGGCGGCGTGATGGCTTCGCCCAGCTGCTGCGGCCGTGCCAGCGCGATGCACAGCGCGCACCAGCCCAGCCATAGCAGCAGCGTGCGCAGCCACGACACGTCGACGCGGCCCCCACCGGACAGCGCTTCGAGCTCGGCGGCGGCGTAGGGCACACGCAGCGCGGCGCCCGGTTCTGCACGGCGCTTCCACCAGCGCATCAGCAACGGCAACGGCAGCGCGAGCAATGCCAGTGGCCATGCCAGCTGCAGGTCCGGCCATGGCCAATAGGTCGTCCAGAGGTTCATCGGCGGCGCTCCAGCAGCATCGCCAGATAGCGCTCGCGGGCCCAACTGCGCACGGCCGCCACGTCGCTGCTGTCGACGCGTGGGCGATACGCGCCTTCGGCCAGCAGGCTGCGACGCGCATCGGGCAACGTGCCCTGCGGGTCTACACGCTGCCACCAGGCATCATCGCGCAGCGATTCACTGCCCGGCTTTGCACGGCGTGCGGCACGGCGCAGCAATCCGGCAATGGCCGCCAGTTCGGCCGCAGCGTCGGTGGTGGCTGCCAGTTCGCTATCGAACAGCTGCAACCAACGCTGGCGGCGACGGCGACGCCGCCACATCAGCACGGCGATCACCAACAGCACCAGCACAACCGCCGCGCCGACCATCAGGTAACCGGGGGCAGGCGGCCACCATGAAGGTGCCGGTGGCAACTGCACATCGCGCAGCGGCAGCGCGGCGCTCACGCCGGCACCTCGGTCGGTGATGGCGCCAGCCACGCGTCGCTGGGCGCATCCGTGGACAGCACCTGCACATCGACACGGCGTGCGCCGAGCTGGCGCCGCAGTTCCTGCAGCGGTTCGACGAAGTGTGCCTGCCAATGCGCCTGCACTTCACTGCGGCGCAGGTCGAGGCCGATGCGCTGCTGTGCGGTCTGGAACTGCAGCGCCGCCGAGGGGGGATGCAGTTCCAGCGGATCAACCAGCAGCACCAGGCTGAGATCGTGATGCTGGGCCAGCGCGCTCCAGCGCGCGGGCGGAATGCGGATGGCCTGCTGCGGATCGGCCAGCACCAGCATGCGTGCCCCCGGGCGCAGCACGCGACCGGCATGATCCAGTGCACGCGCCAGGCCCAGATCGTCGACCGGCGGCTGTGCATACCAGCGGGTCAGCGCGTCGAGCACGCGCAGCACGCCGCGTGGCCCGCCCGCAGGGGCAATCGGCGCTTCGCGGTCACTGCCGCGCAGCGCACCCACGCGGTCGCCGCGGCGCTGCGCCGACCACGCGGCAACCGCACCGGCACGGGCGGCCTGTACCGATTTGAAGCGCACGCGCGTGCCGAAGTACAGCGCCGGCGACGTATCGGCCACGATCAGGCTGACCCGCTCGCGCTCGGCCTGGAACAATTTGGTATGGGCGCGGCCGGTGCGCGCAGTCACGCGCCAATCGATGTGGCGCGCGTCATCGCCAGCTACATATTCGCGCGACTCGGCGTATTCCATGCCGCGGCCGCGCAGTTGGGACGGTGCCTGGCCCGCGTTGCCGGTGCGGCCACGGCGCGGCGGCGGCGGACGCTGTGCCAGCCGCCGTAGCGCGACCAGTTCGGCCAGCTGCGGGCGCAGCCCGTCACCTTCGAGCGCGGACGGTGCCTGTTCCAGGGATGGATAGGTCATGCGCAGGCTCAGGGTGCCGGCACCCGGGCCAGCAGCTCCTGCACCAGGCGCTCGCCGTCCCAGCCCTCGGCGGTGGCTTCATAGCTGGGCAGCACGCGATGGCGCAGCACGTCGGCGGCGACTGCACGCACGTCGTCGGGCGTGACAAAGTCACGGCCGGCCAGCCACGCCCGCGCACGGGCACAGCGCTCCAGTGCGATGGAACCGCGCGGGCTTGCCCCCCAGGCGATGCGGCGGCCGAGGCCGGCGTCGTAGCGCGCGGGATCGCGCGAGGCCAGCACCAGTTCGATCAGGTAGCGCTCCAGTGCCGGTGCCATGTGCAGGTCCAGCACTTCGCGGCGGGCGTCGAACACGTCCTGCATCGGCATCTTGTCCGGCGCCGGCGCAGCCTCGCCCAATGCACCACGGGCACGCTCACGGGCCAGCCGCAGGATTTCCGATTCGGCGGCCTGGTCCGGGTAACCGATGCGCACATGCATCAGGAAACGGTCCAGCTGCGCTTCCGGCAGCGGGAAGGTGCCCTCCTGCTCGATCGGGTTCTGCGTGGCCATCACCAGGAACAGCGGCGGCAGCGCATAGGTATGGCGGCCAACCGTGACCTGGCGCTCGCCCATGGCCTCCAGCAGCGCCGACTGCACTTTGGCCGGTGCCCGGTTGATCTCGTCGGCCAGCAGGATCGGGTGGAAGATCGGGCCGGGCACGAACTCGAAGCGGCCCTCCTGCGGGCGCCAGATCTCGGTGCCGGTGAGGTCGGCCGGCAGCAGGTCGGGGGTGAACTGCACGCGGGCAAAGTCTGCTTCCAGGCGCGAGGCCAGTGCACGGATCGCCGTGGTCTTGGCCAGGCCCGGCGCGCCCTCCACCAACAGATGGCCGTCGGCCAACAATGCAATCAGCAGGCGTTCGACCAGTGCCGCCTGGCCGACGATCTCGGCCGACAGCGCGTCGCGCAGCTGGGTGAACGCCGCATGCAGGCGGGAGGTGGCCGGCGCGGGCGGCGGCGAGACGGTTTCGGGCATCGGCGGTGGCAGGTTCATGGGGGCCTTTGACCGGCGCAGGACGGCACGGGTTCCCGACATCATCGCAGGGTGCCCTGCGATTGGCATCAAGAACCGCTGAACAGCCGTCCACGCTGGGCATGGATCTGCTTCGTGCATGCCGCCAGCCCAAACGAAAAAGGGCCGCACGGGGCGGCCCTTCTTCGTTTCGCGGGAGGCGCGGGCTCAGTTCTGCTTGGCCACGCGCAGCACCTTCGGGGTGACGAACACGAGCAGCTCGGCCTTGTCCTTGTTGCGACCGCGCTTCTTGAACAGGTTGCCCAGGAACGGCACGTCGCCCAGGAACGGCACCTTGCTGATGCTGTTGCGATCGGTGAACTCGTAGACGCCACCGATCACCACGGTCTGCCCATCCTCGACCAGCACCGCGGTGTTGACTTCGCGTCGGTTGATCGACGGCACGGTGCCGTAGCCCTCCAGCTGGATCAGCTGGTCGACTTCGTCCTTCTTCACCTGCATGTTGAGGAACACGCGGTTGTCGTTGGTGATGGTCGGGGTGACCTTCAGCTCCAGCACCACTTCCTTGAACTGGACGTTCGGGGTCGCCACGCCGCCAGCGGTACCACCGCTGATGGTGACGTAGCCGATTTCCTTGCCCTGCTTGATCATCGCTTCGCGCTGGTTGGTGGTGACCACGCGCGGGTTGGAGATCACCTCGCCTCGCGATTCCTGCTGCATGGCAGACAGCTCCACGTCCAGCAGGTAACCGGCATTGAGGATCGACAGCGCCAGCGAACCCGGGTTGCTGGCGGCGGCCACCGGCAGGTTCCAGTTCAGGCCACGGGTGATCGCCGAGCCGGACTTCACCGGCGGCGGACCGACCCGGCCACCGGCTTCCCAGTCACGCTCGGCCTTGGCATTGGCCAGGTCGGTCGTGACCTGCGACTCACGGGTCTTCGCATTGGCATCCAGGCTGCCGCTGAAGTACACGTTGTCACGGCTGCCGCTGACACCGAACTTCGCACCCAGTTCGCGGGCGAAGGTATCGGTGGCGATGACGATGCGGCTTTCGATCAGCACCTGGTCGACCGGGCGGTCGATCACGTTGATCAGCTCGCGCATGCGCGCGATCTTCTTCGGGATGTCGCTGATCATCAGCGTGTTGGTGCGCTCGTCGGCCACGATGCGGCCGCGCGAGGACAGGAAGCCACTGTCTTCCTGCGAGGAGCTGCCCGAACCACCACCACTGCCACCACCACCGCTGCCGCCGATGCCCTTGGCCTCGGTCAGCGCCTTGAAGATCTGCGTGGCGCTGTGGTAGTTGATCTGGATGTAGTCGGTCTGCAGGTCTTCGCGGTTCTCGATGGCGATGCGCGCGTCTTCCTTTTCCTGCTCGAACTTGGCCAGTTCGGCCTGCGGCGCCACCCAGATCACGCTGCCGTCGCGACGCTTGTCCAGGCCCTTGGCGCGCAGGACGATGTCCAGCGCCTGGTCCCACGGCACATTGACCAGGCGCAGGGTCACGTTGCCCTGCACCGAGTCGGACGCCACCACGTTCAGGTTGGACTCCTCGGCGATCAACTGCAGCACGGTGCGCACCGGCACGTCCTGGAAGTTGAAGGTCACCGGCTTGCCGGTGAAGCCGCGCTGGCCGACGGCCTTGGCCGCCTGGGTGACGCTGCCGGCGGTGACCGCACCCACGGCGGCCTGGGCCTGGCGCGGGCTGATCTCGACCACGTATTCGTTGCCGCTCTGGTAGGCTAGCGACTCCACCGCGCCACCGGTGCTCAGCACCAGTTGGGTGCCGGCGCCCGACGGCTTGGCGTCGATGCGCTGTACCGGCGTGGCGAAGTCGGTGACGTTCATCGGCTTCTGCAGGTTGGCCGGCAGCCGGGCATTGCCGACGTCGACCACCACGCTGTTGCCCTGCGTGCGCAGGTCAGGGATCGCGCCCTGCCCGTCGAACTGCACGATCAGGCGCCCGGCGCCGTCATCGCCACGCTTGAAATCGATCTTGGCCACCGACAGGCCCGCCGGCGCGGCGGCCGGTGCCACGGTGGCGCCCACCGGCTTTTCCGCCGGTGCGGCAGCCAGCGCCGGAGCGCAGGCCAGCATCAGCGCGACTCCCAGCGCGCTGACACGGTTCAAGGTAGAGCGCCGGATGGGACGCAGCCCCTTGGCTTGGTGAAAGGTCATCGTGCTATCCCCAGTAAACGATCATTGATCTTCAAGCGAGAGCGTTGCCGGCCGTTCCAGCCAGCCACCCGCGCCATCCGGCACCAGTTCGATCAGCTCCACGCGGTCTTCGAAGACCGCCGTGACCCGCCCGTCGCTCTGCCCCAGGTAACCGCCCGGGCGAACCCGGTAGGTGACCTTGTCCGGCCCCATCACCAGCGCCACGGTACCTGCGCCGGTACCGATGGTGCCGACCATGTCCAGCGCATCCAGCGGGAAGCCTTCCAACGGCTCCTTGCGCCGGTTCGGGTCCGGTCGCAATCCGCCGTTCCCCTGCTGCGGATTGGTCCAGGCATCGGTGAACGGATCGCGCATGCCCTGCGCGGAGTATTCAAAGGTCTCGAACTGCTGCATCACCGGCAGCGGCTCCAGCGGTTGCGCCGGTCGCGCGCGCTCGCCTTCCACCCACTTCTCAAGGTTCGGTGCGTCGCCGGGCGTGCTGGTCACGCCACGGCCGCAACCAGCCAGCAGCAGCACAGCCAGCACCATCGCACCACGTACGGTCTGCGCGCGCATCACTTCTTGCCCTCCTTGCCAGCGTCGGACGCCTGCTGCGCCTGCACCTCGGTCTCGTCCAGGTAGCGGTAGGTCTTGACCGTACCGGACAGTTCCAGTGCACCGCTGCGGACGTTGCCGCCGGTCTTTTCCTTGGGCTTGAGGTTGATGTCATGCATGGTCAGGATCACCACCCGCGGCAGCGAGGCCACGCCACTGACGAACGCGCCGAACTGGTGGTAACTGCCCACCATGCGCAGCTTGATCGGCTTCTCGGCGTAGAACTCCTTGATCTGCTCCTGCTCCGGCTCGAACAGCTCGTTGGTCAGGCCGCTGGACAGCGCGGTCTGCGAGATGTCGATGATCAGGTCGGGCATTTCGGTCTTGCTCGGCAGCTGCCGCAGCATCTGCTGCAGCACCTGCTCCATCTGCGCCAGCTGCTGCTTCAGCGGCCCCAGGTTCACCGCGCGTTCCTGCTGCTTGGTGAACTCGGTGCGCAGCTCGACTTCCTTCGATTCCAGGCCGGCCAGTTCTTCGCGCTTGCCGCTGATCAGCAGCATCCACGCCACGAACATGATGACCAGCGCCAGCAACGAGCAGAAGACGATCTTGGCCTTCTGCGGCCAGTTGCCGATGTCGTTGAAATCCAGGTTCTTGATGTCGATCTTCTGGCTCATGCGCGGTCCCCCTGCAGCAGCGCATTGAAGGCCTGCGGCGGCTGCGCCAGGCGGCTGCCCTCAGGCTTCGGGGCAGGTGCCGGGGCCGGCGCGGCGGCCGGAGCGGCCGGTTGGTTCGGCTTGGCCGGCGTGGCCGGTGCAGTGGCCGGTGCGGCGGGAGCTGCTGCCGGCTGGCCCGCTGCCGGGGCCGCAGGCGTCGCGGCATCCGGACCTGCGGCCAACGGTGCCACCGGTGCCGGCGCAGCCGTCGCCACCGAGCCATCGGCGTTCAGGCCCGGCGTCGCCGACACCTCTTCGCTCTGTGCCGGCAGTTTCACCTTGACCACGAACACGTAGGGCAGCGCCTTGATGTCGGCCAGCGGGCCGGCCTTGCCGTCCTTGTCCTTCTCCGGGTCACGCGCTTCGATGATCGACAGCTCCGGGTTGGTCATCCAGCCAGAGGTCTCCAGGTTGCGCATGTAGGCCGAAACGCGGGCGTTGGACTGGGTGCGGCCTTCCAGCGTCAGTACATCCCCTTCCTGCTTCAGCGCGGTCAGCACCACGCCGTCGGGGATGGTGCGCACCAGCGCGTCGAACAGGTGGACCATCTGCGAGCGCTTGGCCTGCAGCTCCTCGATCACCTTCTTGCGCGCCAGCAGGCGTTCCTTCTGCGCGTCGAGGCGGTCGATCTCCTTGTTCTGTTCCTTGACCTTCTCGATCTCGGCTTCCAGATAAGCATTGCGGTCCATCTGGCCGCTCACCTGACGGTCGTAGTAGAACCAGATCATCAGCGACAGCAGCAGGCCACCGACGGCGGCCATGCCCAGCATTGCGTAGAACTCGCGCTGGCGTTGCTTGCGCCGCTCGGCGCGCCAGGGCAATAGATTGATGCGTGCCATCAGTCAAAGCTCCTCAGCGCCAGACCGGTCGCGATCATCAGCGCGGGGGCATCCTGGGCCAACGCATGCGCGTTCACCTTCGGCCCCAGGGTCATCTGCGCCAGCGGGTTGGCGACCACGGTCGGCACGCCCAGCTGTTCCTCGACCATCTCCGGCAGGCCACCGAGCACGGCGCAGCCGCCGGCCAGCACGATGTGATCGACGCGGTTGAATTCGCTGCCTGCGTAGAAGAACTGCAGCAGGCGGCTGATCTGCTGGACCGTGGCTTCCTTGAACGGCTCCAGCACTTCCATCTCGTAGCTTTCCGGCAGGCCGCCCTGGCGCTTGGCCAGCCCGGCTTCCTCGTAGCTCAGCCCGTAGCGGCGCATGATCTCGTCGGTCAGCTGCTTGCCACCGAACACCTGCTCGCGGCTGTAGAGGCTGCGGCCGCCGCGCAGGACATTGAGGGTGGTCATGGTGGCGCCGATATCGACCAGCGCGACCACGCCGTCGATGGATACCGGCAGCTCGCTGGCGACCAGGGCGTAGGCGTTCTCGACCGCGAAGGCCTCCACGTCCATCACCTTGGCCTGCAGGCCACCGAGTTCCAGCGCGGACTGGCGCAGCTCGACATTCTCCGAACGCGACGCGGCCAGCAGCACCTGGACCATCTCCGGGTTGTTCGGGATCGACCCGATCACCTCGAAGTCCAGGTTCACTTCCTCGATCGGATAGGGAATGTAGTTGACCGCTTCCAGCTCGATCTGGGCTTCCATGTCGTTTTCGTCGAGATCGGCCGGCATCGGGATCACCTTGGTGATCACTGCCGACCCCGCGACGGCGGCAGCGGCCAATTTGGCCTTGCTGCCTGAACGGTTCATCGCCCGACGGATGGCCTCACCCACGGCCTCCACTTCAACGATGTTCTTCTCCACCACCGCATTGGGCGGCAGAGGTTCCACAGCGTAATGTTCCACGCGGAAACGATTGCCGCTGCGGGACAGCTGCAAAAGCTTTACCGCAGTCGAACTGATGTCGACGCCTACGAGCGGCGACTGACTTTTTGGGATGAGCCCCACGGTTTCTCCCCTGCCGACGGGCACTTGGACGCAAGACCTGCGCCCAAGCATTAATAACGTATTCTTAGCAAATGGCAACGGCCCTGCTGTGAATTCCTTCACGGATTCACCATGCAGCCCCTGACTGTTCCCCTTGCGCTCCCCGGTGCCGACCCCAGCCGGCACCTTGCGTAATCTATACTCTGCGACCACGAAATTCGCAATCGGAATCTGAACCCGATGACTCGACTCCGCCGCTGGCTGCGCTGGATCTTCTTGATTGTCCTGGTCCTGGCGCTGATCGGCGCGGCCGCCGTGGGCGGTCTGTACTACGCCGTTTCCTCCAAGCTTCCCGACGTGCAGACCCTGCGCGACGTGGAAATGCAGGAGCCGATGTACGTCTATGCTGCCGATGGCAAGCTGATGGCGGTGTTCGGCGAGACCCGGCGGACCCCGATCACCATGAAGGACGTGCCGGAGAAGCTGAAGCAGGCCTTCCTGGCGACCGAGGACGCCCGCTTCTACGAGCACGGCGGCGTGGACTACATGGGCATCGGCCGGGCGGTCTGGCTGCTGGCCACCACCAGCGACAAGCGCGTGCCGGGTGGCTCCACCATCACCCAGCAGGTGGCCCGCCAGTTCTTCCTCAGCTCCGAGTACAGCTACACCCGCAAGCTGGCCGAGATCCTGCTGGCGCGCAAGATCGAGTCCGAGCTGAGCAAGGACGAAATCTTCGAGCTGTACCTGAACAAGAGTTTCTTCGGCAACCGCGCCTACGGCGTGGCCGCTGCCGCCGAGTTCTATTACGGCAAGAAACTGAACGAGCTGGACCTGGATGAGATGGCCTCGCTGGCCGGCATCCCCAAGTTCCCCTCGTCGGGCAACCCGATCTCCAACCCGGAGCGTGCCCGCCAGCGCCGCGACAACTACGTGCTGCAGCGCATGGCCGACCTGAAATTCGTCAGCCAGGCCGAGGCCGACGCGGCCAAGGCCGTGCCGATGCACGCCACCGCGCATGAGCCGCCGGTGCAGGTCGATGCTCCGTACGTGGCCGAGCTGGTGCGCCAGGAGATGATCGCCCGCTTCGGCGGCGACGTGGTCAACAAGGGCTATCACGTCACCACTACCATCGACTCCACCCTGCAGACCGCCGCGAACCAGTCGGTGCGCGACGGCCTGCTGCTGTACGACCACCGCCACGGCTGGCACGGCGTGGAGAAGCAGGTGCAGGTGGGTGCCGGCGAAGACGCCGCCGCCCTGGCCGAGCACCTGCGCGGCATGTACGGCCAAGCCGGCCTGCTGCCGGCGATCGTCGCCAGCACCGGCGCCGACGGCAGCGCCACCGTGGTGCTGGCCAACCGCAGCGAGATCGTGCTGCCGGCCGGCGCCGCCAAGTGGACCAACAAGACCCCGGGCAAGCTGGTGCAGCGCGGTGACATCGTGCGCGTGCGCGCCGGGGCCAAGGAGGGCGAGTGGCTGCTGGACCAGATCCCGCGCGGCCAGTCCGCGCTGGTCTCGCTGGATGCCCACAGCGGCGCGCTGAAGGCGCTGGTGGGTGGCTTCAGCTTCTCCGGCAACAAGTTCAACCGCGCCACCCAGGCCCGCCGCCAGCCGGGTTCGAGCTTCAAGCCATTCGTCTACGCAGCCGCCTTCGACAAGGGCTACAACCCGGCCTCGATCGTGCTCGACGCCCCGGTCGTGTTCCGCGACCGCCGCGGCAAGACCTGGGCCCCGCAGAACGACGGCGGCGGCTTCCGCGGCCCGATGCGTCTGCGCGAAGCGCTGGTGCAGTCACGCAACCTGGTGTCGGTGCGCCTGCTCGATGGCATGGGCGTGGACTACGCACGCAAGTACATCAGCGAGTTTGGCTTTGCCGAATCGGAGCTGCCGCCGAACCTGTCGATGTCGCTGGGCACCGCCTCGCTGACCCCGCTGTCGGTGGCGCGCGGCTACGCCGTGTTCGCCAACGGCGGCTCGCGCGTGGACACCTGGCTGATCGACCAGGTCAATGACCGCGACGGCAACCTGGTGTTCAAGGAAAACCCGGCGCTGGCCTGCCGCGACTGCGCCGGCAGCAGCGACCAGCCGGTCAACCAGGTGGTGGACGGCTTCAACTTCGGCGCTCCGGCCCCGAAGGTGGACCCGGCCGCCGCAGCCAAGGCCGAAGCCAAGGTCGAAACCCCGGCGGCACCGGCCAACCCGGATGCCCGCACTGCCCCGCGCGCGATCGACGCCCGCACCGCCTACCAGCTGGTATCGATGATGCGCGACGTGGTCCAGCGCGGCACCGGCGTGCAGGCCAAGGTGCTCGGCCGCGAAGACGTGGGCGGCAAGACCGGCTCCACCAACGACCACCGCGATGCCTGGTTCTCCGGCTTCGGCGGCCCGTACGTGACCACCGTGTGGGTGGGCCGCGACGACTTCCGCTCGCTGGGCTACCGCGAGTACGGTGGCAAGGCGGCGCTGCCGATCTGGATCGACTACATGCGCACCGCGCTGAAGGACACCCCGATCGCGCAGAACGACCCGCCCAGCGGCATGGTCCAGGCCACCCTCAACGGCGCGACCGAGTGGGTGAAGGTGGAAGACATGGACCGCCTGACCGACTACGACCTGAACCTCAATACGCCGCAGGCCGACGCCGCCGCGTTCGATATCTTCTGAGGAAGGGTCCGGTGGGTGCCAACGGTGAGTTGGCACCGATGCAGCTGTAGAGCCGAGCCCATGCTCGGCTCCGGGCGCCTGCGATAGAGCAGCCGAGCATGGGCTCGGCTCTACAGGATCAACGGCACCCGCTTGCTGGCCTCCATGAAATACCCACGCGGATGTCACATCCGTGCGCTAGTCTGTAGCCAGGTCGCAACAGGAGTCATCGCATGCATCGCGCCCGTCAGCATGCTGCCAGCCAGACCCGCGAGCGGCGCCATCGCCTCGCCCACGAAGCCGCCCGCCTGATGGCCGAAGGCGGCATCCGCGACTATCACCAGGCCAAGTTGAAGGCCGCCAGCCGGCTCGGCATCCACGACGATGCTTCCCTGCCCCGCAACACCGAGATCGAAGACGCCCTGCGCGAGTACCAGCGGCTGTTCTCCGGCCCCCAGCACGGCAACGAACTGCAGCGCCGCCGCGAAGCCGCGTTGCGTGCGCTGGAGTTCCTGCACGGCTTCGCACCGCGCCTGGCCGGCCCGGTGCTGGAGGGCACCGCCGATGCCAACAGCCCCGTACAGCTGCACCTGCACAGTGACGACCCGGAAGCCGTGCACCGCTTCCTGGACGAGCACGGCATTCCCGCCGAGTCGCGGACGCGCCGACTGCGGATGGACCGCGAACGGAGCCTGGACGTGCCGGTGTGGGTGTTCAGCGCCGAGGAGCTGACCTTCGACCTGGCCGTGCTGCCGTATGACGCCCTGCGCCAGGCGCCCTTGTCGCCGGTGGACGAGAAGCCGATGCGACGCGCGTCTGTCGCACAGTTGCGGCAGCTGCTGGCCGAGGCGGAGATCACCGCGTACATCGGCGGGTGACGGTAGCTCCGGCCTTGGGTGGTTCCGGCCTTGGGTGGTTCCGGCCTTGGTGGGTGCGGACCGTTGGTCCGCACTGCGCTTCAGACATTCGGACACCTGACCGAAGAGCAGCCGAGCATGGCTCGGCTCTACAGAAGGCGCGCTGCCTGCTTCCTTCTTCTGGTGGGTGCGGACCGTTGGTCCGCACTGTGCATCAGGCATCCGGACACCTGGCCCAAGAGCAGCCGAGCATGGCTCGGCTCTACAGAAGGCGCGTTGCCTGCTTCCTTCTTCTGGTAGGTGCGGACCGTTGGTCCGCACGATGCATCAGGCATCCGGACACCTGCCCCAAGAGCAGCCGAGCATGGCTCGGCTCTACAGAAGGCGCGTTGCCTGCTTCCTTCTTCTGGTAGGTGCGGACCGTTGGTCCGCACGGTGCTTCAGGCATCCGGACACCTGGCCCAAGAGCAGCCGAGCATGGCTCGGCTCTACAGAAGGCGCGCTGCCTGCTTCCTTCTTCTGGTGGGTGCGGACCGTTGGTCCGCACGATGCATCAGGCATCCGGACACCTGGCCCAAGAGCAGCCGAGCATGGCTCGGCCCTACAGAAGGCGCGCTGACCTACCAGACATCATGGTGCTGCTCCTCCGGCTCATCGCCAAGCAGGCGCATCAGCCACGGTGCTCCCACCCGCTGCGGGTACGCCATCATCATCCGCGCGTGCATGTTCTGCAGATCGCCCAGCAACCAAGTCTGGTTGTAGACATCGCCGAACGGGTCCGACCACGCCGTCTGTATCCGCGCGCGCTCACCGCCGTTGAGGTTGGGCATCCTGTCCAACGGCACCTCCAGCACCGGCTCCAGCCCCCGGTTGATGGCCGCGTTCTCCGCCTCCGCCGCACGCATGAGCTCCAGCCGGTGGCTCACCTGCCAGCATGGGAAGGGGAAGCAGCTGCCCGTGGCTTCGATGTACGCCGCCATGTCGGCCAGCATGTGGGCTTTCAGCTGCCACACCCTCTCACTGTCCAGCAGTTGTCGCACCCGCAGTGTGCGCAGCGTTCCCGCGCGGACGTCTTCCGGCGTGGTGAACGGCTCGCCCGGTGTCGGGCCACCATGCCGCACCAGCACGATGCGGTGGATCGCTTCCTGGGTGATGTTCTCCACGCGCAGCGCGGCGGCCTCCGGATGCACGCGCGGTGGCGGCACGCTCGCCACCCGCCAGTGGTACCAGAGCACCAGCACCATGCCCACCAGGCACAACAAGGTGAACTGCACCCAGCGATCCAGATTGCGGGTGTAGTAGTAAAAACGCGCCCGCCACAGATAGAACGTGCGGTAGCTGATGAATCGGCTTACCCATCGATACATTGCCATCTCCTCGGCAAGGACCCCGGCGCGGCGGGGTTCATTACGCGCACCACGCCGGGGCTGCACGGCTTACCAGCCGATGCCCACGCCGACGCCCATGCTGCGCTCACCGCTGTTGGTGAACGCACCATTGAGGCTGAAGGTGGCCGAACCCTTCTCGTTCAGCACGCGCTGGTAGCCCACCGCCATCGCCGACTCACCCTCGCTGTAACCCACGCCCGCACCCAGGCGGTTGTAGGTGGCCAGGCCGGCGGTATTCATCGCCATCGCACTCTGTGCGCTGCTCATTGCCGCCATGCGGTTGAAGCGCTTGTCCATCTTGTCCAGGCGGCGTTCGAAGGTGCTGATCGCACCATCGGTGTACTCGTTGGCACGAGCCAGCATCTTCTCCAGCTCGGCGGTATCGACCTGCGGCTTGGGCGTGTCGTCCTGCTTCTGCTTCGGCTGCGGCGTCGGCTTGTCACTTTCACCGGTTGAGGCGATCTGCGGCGAGCCGCTGGTTTCCGGTGTCGGCGCGATCTCTTCGGTGGACGGCGAAGGTGTGGATGCCGCCGCCATGACGCGGACCTGCGGCTGATCGTCGATGCGCTGCTCCAGCCCATCCATGCGGCCGTTGATCTGCTGCTGCATCGAATGCAGCTGGCCACCATTGACCGCATCGCGGCTGCCGGCCGCGATCAGGCCGTTGGCTACGTTGGAGATGACCATGCCGTTGGCACCGGCCAGGGTGAGCTGGTGGGTACCGTCTGCGCGCACCGAAGGGGTTTCCTGGAACACCGAGCGGAGCTGGGATTCGACCTGGTTCACCCGCGAGGTGGTGCTGACGACTGCGCCGTCGAGCGCTTCCAATGCACCATTGAGCGTGGATTGGGACTGACCCTGCACATTGAAACTGGGACCGACGATGTTGCCGCTGGCATCGACTTCGCCGCCGAGGGCGGACAGTGCGCCGCGCAGCTGGCCGACGGTGGCAGCGTTGTGGTTGGCGGTGCCGTTGGCGATGTTTACGAGACGGCGCGTCATCTCACCATTACCGAACGATGCAACTCCTACCTCGGTCGCATACGAGCCGAACCCAAGCGCCATCGAACCGTCGGCACCATTCCGAACCCTCGCACCGATGCCGAGAGCGATCCCACCAACTGCGGTTCCACCATCATACGTTCCGACTTCCGCGCCCGTCCCAATGGCAATGCTGAAATCGGAACCATTGAAGACGGTCGATCCCCGCCCAAGTGCCACCGAGTTCACCCCCAACGCAAGAGAGCGTGACCCAATCGCAGTTCCTCCTTCGGTGCCCGCCTTTGCAAGGATGCCAAGCGCGACCCCGGCTCGGCCGGCCTCCGCGCGGCCAGTCGTGGGACCTGTACCCACACTGAGAAACTGACCAGCATCTTCCAGTGCATCGAGTCGACCATTGGTCTCATAGAGCTGACTTCCGCGCACAACATCCGAGCTATCAGTCGACAGCTTCGCCTCGGCCACGCCAGTCAAACGCGCACCGCCGTAGTCGATGACGCTCGCATCCAATCCACGCATGGCCTGCTCGCCCATCTCCCGCTCCTTGCGCATCGCCTCCAGATCGTTCCGATTCTGCGAGATCTTCTGCTCTGCGGCGTACAACTGACTGCCGGTTACAGCATCGCGGCTTCCTGGCGCCACTCGGCCGTCAGTCAGGTTGGTCAGCACCATGCCATTCACGCCGTTCAGCGCGATCTGGTTCATGCCGTCGGCGCGGGTCGAAGGTGAGTCCTGGAAGATCAAGCTGAGCTGGCCTTCCACCTTGTCCGCGCGACGACCTGCGGTGACGACAGCGCCATCGAGTGCCATCAGCGCGTCCTCAACGGTGCTCTGAGTTCCACCCTGTACCGTGTAGGTCGGGGCGATGATGTTGCCGTTGGCATCCATGCCTGCACCACCACCGAGAGTGGCGAGGGAATCCTTGAGCTGAGAGACAGTGGTGACGTTGTGGTCGTCGGTGCCCCGAGCAACGTTGGTGAGCCGGCGCTTAACCTCGTCACTGCCAAACGAGGCGGTATGGGCCTCATCGGCTACAGATGAGGCTCCGAGAGCCAATGCACTAGTGGCACCCTTCTGAACAATGCTATTCGCCCCGATCGAGACACCACCAGCCTCCTGCACCGAAGCGAGAACGCCAAGAGCGAACCCATTGTCAGCTAGCTCATCCACGCGAGCAGCCCTGCCCAAAGCAACAGAATTCTTGCCACGAGCAGAAGAGAAGCCACCTACGGCGACAGCACCCTCACTTGAAACTGATGCCTCGGCGGAATCACCAATAGCAACGGCGATCAAGCCTGCTCGCGCCGCACCTTCAGGCCCACCCTTCCCGCTCGAAAAATAGCGCGAACTCTCAGCAATTTCCTCAATTCGTCTAACAGCTTCATCTGCGGTGTTCCTCGCTCCTTGCGCAGACTGCTCAACCGCATGCAGCTGCCCGCCATTGACTGCATCGGCACTACCAACGTCCAGCAGACCATCCGCCACACCAGTGATCTTCCGGTTGGCATTGGCGCTGTTACGCACATTCAGGGTCGTACCGCTGTTTTTCTCTCCGAAACGAACATCGCCAGAGGCGGAGACCTGCGCCACCAACCCGCCCAGAACCGCTGTTTCGGCCAGCGCCTTGGCCGCATCCGCTTTTGCCAGGGTCGCGTCCGCAGCCGCAGAGGTGGCCATGCCTTCCACAGCCACCACCTTCTCATTGGTGGCATTGAGCTGCCTGCCGTTGACGGCTTCGTAGCTGCTGGCGCTGACCACGCCATCGGCCACGCCGGTCAGCTTACGGTTCGCATTCGCGCTGTTGCGCACATCCAGTACGGTGCCGCTGTTCTTTTCACCCAGGCGGACAGCCTCCGTGGCCGAAACCTGCCCGATCAGCCCACCCAATACAGTGACTTCAGCCAAGGCCTTGGTGGCATCAACCTGTGCGGCGTTGGCAGTGGCTTGCGCTCCATTCGCGGCATTCTGTGCAGTCGTTACCCGGCCGTTGGTTTCATTCAACTGCTTGCCCGTAATGGCCTCGGTACTGCTGCTGCTGACAGCGCCATCCGCCAGGTTGACGATCTTGCGCTTGATACTGGAGCTGCCGATCGAGACCTGGTTGATGCCGTTGGTCTGCGAGCCGTTGCCCAGAGCGACACTTCCCGTATGTGATGCCAGTGCGCGGTCGCCCAACGCAATGGCACTTTCGGCCCCTGCCTTTGCAAGATTGCCAAGCGCCGTCGAATACAAGCCCGATGCGGCGGCCTCCCGGCCAATGGCGACGGCCTGATTGCCGCTCGCATCTGCCTTGTAGCCCAGCGCGGCGGCATGGGTCGCCGCGGCCGTCGCATCATTGCCCACGGCCACGGCGCGATCACCCACTGCCGAAGCACGCAGGCCTGCCGCCACCGCGCCATTGCCACCGCGCGTTGCAGCACCGAGAGCAACTGCACCGGTGGCAGCGCTCTTGTCGCCGTTGGCGTCGACACCGGCCCGAGCATCTGCACCAACTGCGATGCTGTTGGTGTTGTAGGCCTTCGCCGAGCGCCCCATCGCTACGCTGGCGGTGCTTCCGCTCCCTTCCGCCTCTGCCGCCAGCCCGATAGCCGGGGCGGATGCGTTCAGGCGCGCGGCTGCCGCGTCTGCGACGCGCTGTGCATCTGCCAGCTTGGTGTTGGTGGCATTCAACTGCTTGCCTGACACAGCATCGGTGCTGGACGTACTCAGCGTGGCATCCGCCACGCCCGTGATCCTGCGATTGGCGCTGGCGCTGTTGCGGACGTCCAGCACAGTTCCGCTGTTACTTGCACCTAGGCGAACGTTCCCCGAGGCAGACGTCTGGCTCAGGAGGCCGGAAAGCACATTGGCTTTCGACAAGGCATTGTCCGCATTGGACTTCGCCGTATCGGCAACAGTCCTGGCCGTCCTGGCGGTCGAGTAAGCCGAATCCGCAGTGCTTCGCGCCGAGGCTACATTCTGATTGGTTTCATACAGCTGACCACCGGTGACCGCGTCCGAACTGCCGTAGGAAATGTTACCTGATGCGACATTCACGATCCTACGTTTAATGCTGCTACTTCCCACCGAGACTGTGTTGCTTCCGTTGGCTACCGAATTGGCACCAATGGCCACCGCATTCGATGCGGTGGCCGAGGCGCCGCTTCCAATGGCGACAGCATTCTCAGCGCGAGCCGTTGAGCTGTTTCCCAAAGCGGTTGCGCCAATGTAATCGGCAAAGGCCTTGGCCCCAATGGCGACATTGTGGCCTCCATTGCTGCCGGTACGCGACGTGTAACCGATCGCCACGCTGTCAACGTCGGAGGAAGTAGAGTGGTATCCAAAAGCGACACTGTTCCGCTTCTCGATCCGTGCGCCTTGACCGAAGGCGAATGAGTAGCTTCCGTAGATCCTGGACCCCGCACCGATCGCCATCGAGTTCGTCACATCCAAACTCATGTCGGCATAGCCTGTCGACATGCGCGGATCCCACACACCCATGAATGGAATGCAGTGCCGGATGTTCCCGTTGTCACCCGAACAACCGACATCGAGGCCCGCATTCGCGCTGCCGGCCGCACCGGCCAGTGCGATGAAGACAATCAGTGCGGTCCCGCGACGATGAATCAAGGTGCTTCGTGGCTTTCCACGCGCTGCTACCAGCTCGCCCACGACCACCCAACACTGCTTTGCATTGCTCCAGATACGACGATAGATATGATTCATGCTCTCTTCCTTAACAGGACATCGAAAATGAGGCCCCGCGAACAGCGCGGGGCCAGGAACGATCAGGCGCTTGGCGCCAGGGTGGTTACGTGCTCGCGGTAGCCGTCCTTGGACAGGCGGTAATGCAGCTGCACGGTGTTGCCCGGCTGAGGCTGGAACGGCAGCTTCAGCTCCGCATCCGGGTACAGGCTTTTGGCAAAGTCGTGGGTCGTGCAGGCACCACTGCCGGTGCACTCGGCCAGCCCTGTGATGCCCACCCGCAAGGTCCCCACGTTGCGCAGGGTGTCGCCCTGCAGTTGCAGATCCACGCTGCCATTGGCGGGCAGCACGTTCACCAGCGCACCCCAGACCAGGCTGACGCCGACGTTGGCCTGTGCCGCCTGCTCGTCACCCTCGAGCAGGGTCCCGTCCGGTCCCCTGACACCCTCGAAGTAGACGCGGTAGGCCACTTCCTTCTCCACGCTGCGTAGCGGAATCACCCGGATCAGGCGATTGCCTCCGCCACTGAGTGCGAACTTCCCAGGGGTGATGGCGACCGCGGCATCGGCCGCCTCCATGTCCACCTCTTCCTCGCCAGCCTGGGCGGGATTCGAGATGCGCAACAGGCGTGCCTGCACGTACTGCGGCTGGGTGGAGTGCGAGTAGACGCGGATCTGCGTACCGCGCTTGCCATCGACGGCCGCGCGCATTGGATGGATGGAGAGGTTGGCATGTACCGGCGGCGCCAGCAGCGCGCTCAACGGCAGCAGACAGAACAACAGCTTCTTCATGATGAGGCTCCGTGGGATCAGGGTTTGGCGGTCGGCACGCGCAGCTCTACCGTCAGCTCGCCGTCGTAGAGACCGGGCCGCTTGCTGGCGATGGGCGTAGGCGGCGTTTCCAGCACCAGCGGCGTGGGCACGCAGTACACGGGTTGATTGATGCCCGGCAGCATCACCAGGCGCAGCTGCGCGCTGTCGATACCGCGCAGCAGCTGTTCCTCGCCGTGTTTCATGGCCAGCAGGTTTCCGCCGTACTTCAGGCCGACCTGGTAGTCCAGGCGCTGGGTGTCATCGCTGCCGCCGTCCCCGTGCCAGACTGCGAAGTCCCGTCCGGGCGGGGGCCGTGGACCGCTGTCGCGCACGGTGACGCCGAGGAACTCGCTCTGCGAGCCCACGCCGTCGTACAGGCACATGTCCACTTCCTTGTAGCCGCCGACCATCTTGCGGATGGGGTCGTAGCGCAGGTCCATGTTGACCAGCGGTGCGATGCCGTCGAAGCCCGGGAAGTAGATCGAGATCGCGTCGTAGTCGGTGACGGTGAAGTCGAAGTTGACGATGTACTTAGTACTTAGCCAGATGCCTTCCCGGTGGCATTCTCAGATTGAGTTCGAGACTGCCCCTCCAGCGACCGGCAACCAAGCGGGCAATGCTGTCCCCAGCGATCGCAATGGTCAGCCCGGTACCGACTGCATAGTCACTGCCGCAAGGTCTTGAATGCGATGACCAGATCGCATACCTGGTATCCCGAAAGTAATCGAGTGAGCATATCTGGGTGGAATCAGCCCTATAGATTGAAGCAGCGAAGTTGATCGTGCTTGGACTTCCCGTGCGCTCTTCTATCGCCCGTACCGGTATCACACTGGTTACATCGCCACTTTCTGCCTCTGTATCTTCGGTACGACACATTCCAGATGTGGGGTCACTGGCTGACTCGCACGTCAGGTAGAGCTTTCCGTACTGCTTACTCAGATCTATGTCGTACGCGATCAAAGTCTTGGGCGCCAGAATCTCGATGTCACCGGGCATCGCCGAGCGATCCCATCCCATGTTGATGTCACGGATAATCACACCGGCCGGCGGATCCGTATCAGGTGGACGTTGCGCCCACGCCCGTGGCATCACCAGAACCGGCGCACACACCAGCATCAACACACACATCCAACGCCGGCTCATGGCGTACCTCCTGCAGCAGCGGTCTGGGGCGTGGCGGCAATCAACGCGCGTTCCTGCAGCAGGCGGGTCACGCGGGCCTGCTGGCGGATCTCGGGCGGCAGCTGGGCCACGGCCAGCGGCTCGCAGTGCACGGCGCCGACCAGCAGCACCACCTGGCGGCGCTCGCGCACCAGCAGCGGGCAATGCAGCAGGCGGTCGTCCTGCAGCAGGTACAGCGTTGTTTCGCGACGCGGGAAATCGGCAACGAAGCTGCCGTTGGCACTGGTGCCGGGCACCGGCGCGTTGAGGATGCGGGCGCCGCCCAGCGGCGACCCGGCAAGGTCCTTGGCGTTGCCAATGAAGGTGTAAGTCACTTCGATCGGCACCGGCATGCGCATCAGCTTGCCGGGGGTGAGGAACATCGGCCGTGCACCGCCCACGCCGGTTACGCGGATCGCGGCGACGCTGTCCAGCGTGCTGGCGTCCTGCACTTCGGCGCGCTGCGACTGATAGGCCTGCAGCGGCAGCAGCCGGCGCTCGCCGATCTGCAGACGCTGTCGGCGCAGTCCCCCCACCTGCAATTCCGCGGCCACGCCATGCAGGTCGGCATCGTCGAAACCGTCCACCTGCACGGCCAGGCCGGCCTCGGCGCCGTTGGCACCGCTCCAGTAGAAACCACGACGGCCCAGTGCGAAGCCGGAGCTGTGGCTGCCGCTGTAGCCGGTCTCGCCACGCCCGCGCTGCTGATAGTGCGCGATGCTGGCGGCGGTGTTGCCGATGCCGTTCTGCAGCTGGCCGCTCAGCGAGGCGCTGTAACGGTCAGTGTTGTTGCCGCGCAGTTCGGCGTTCAGCTCCCGATAGTGCGTGTCCCGGTCCTGGCGCAGGCTCTGGCCCACGCTGTAGTCGATGGCCGGGCGCTGATGCTGCGGCTGGCGCACGTCCACCGCGTAGCGGCGCTGGCCGCTGCTGTCATGGTTACGCTGCAGGCGGGTCAGGCTGAGGTTGAAGTAGATGCCACGGTCACGCTCGTTGCTGCCGCGCACGCTGTCGGTGCTGCGCTGCTGCCATAGCCCCACGCGCGTGGACACGCTGAAGTCCTGCCAGCGGTGGCTGCGGCTGAAGCTGGCCTGCCAGGTCCGGCTGAGCACGGGCTCGCGGCGCGGCTCCAGCGGACCGGGCGGCAGCAAGGGATCCAGCCCGAACAACGGGTCCTGCTCGAACCCGGGCCGATGCCAGCCGGTGCGCCAGGTCTGGCGCCGGGTGTAGCCCACGTAGACGTTGCCGCCGGCCAGCGGCAGCGATACCGAGCCGCTGAGTGAGTTGGTGCAGCCCAGCTGGTCGCGCGCATCGGCCTCGAACTGGCAGGCCTTGCCGCGCATGCGCTGCTGGTAGAGATTCCACGATGCCTTGCGCCGGTATGACAGCTGGTGCTGCTGACCATTGCTACCATCGCTTCCACGCATGCCGCTGAGCGAGGCGCGCATTTCCTGGGTGGCCAGCACGCGGCGCAGGTCCAGGCGCAGCTCGCCGTAGCTGTGGCCGCCGAGGTTGGCGGCACCCGCGGTAAGTGCGGCATCGCGGCCCAGCGGCACGCGCACGCCGGCCATCGCCACACTTTCACCATCAAAGCGATCACTGCGGCGCTCGTTGCGGCGGCCGCCCTGCACGAACCACTGCCACTGGCTGTTGGTCCAGTCGCCGCCCTTGTCGAACGGTGCCTCCTCGGTGCGCACCAGTACACCATCTTCGTAGATGCGCATGCGCACCAGGTAGTTGCCGAAGGGGAAATTGCGGGTGTCGATCTGGTTGATGCCGGCCTGCAGGTAGAAGGTCTGCAGCAGCCGCTCGCCGTCGAACACGTCGACGCGTGCATCGCGCGCCAGCAGCACGGTCAGCGGCGTGGCCTGCACGGCGGCATCGGTGTCCACATAGGCCTGGGTGGTACCCACGCGCGCGCCCTGGAAACGGTCCAGCGGCAGCATGCTGAAACTGAAGGTGCCGCCCTGCGGGCTGGACAGGTTGCGGCGGTCCATACGCCCGGCCTGCAGGTAGTGCGCCTGGCCCAGGTCATGGCGGTAATAGACGTTGTCGAACTGGAAGTCGTCGTCGCTTCGGCTGCGGTAGCGTTGCTGGGTGTAGTACCAGTCGGCGGACAGGTGAGCGCGATCAAACAGTCCCAGCGTGCCTACGCCGCGCGCGGACAGCGCCTGATGGTCGCGGCCGCCGCTGACGTTGAGCGTCTGCTGGTGCAGGAAGGCGTTTTCGGCGTTGGCCGTGACTGTGTGGTAGCGCTCGGCGGCCGGCTCGCCGGGAATCCACTGCCGCGCCACGAACAGGCGCACCGCACCCTCGCCTTCGTCATACAGCGCGCGCGCGACGGCGGGATCGTCCGGTGGGTCAAGATAGCCGCAACCGGCCGTGGCGCCGCCAAAGCGGCACGCCAGGTGGCTGTTGCGCGGCAGCGGCTGCGACAACGCCGGCAGCAGCGCCGCCTGCGCTTCGGCAGGCAGGGCCAGCGCCTGCAGCACGCGCGCGGGGTCTTCCAGCTGCACGTGCTCCAGGGTCACGCGCACCGGCGACAGCCCGGCCGAGCGGCCGAACAGCTAGATGTCGAGTTGTTCGGTCTGGCCTTCGACCAGATCCTCGAAGCCGGCGGGGACGCCGTGGGCTGCGACCAGAGGAGCAGCCAGTGCCAGGGCGAGCGCGACCGCCAGCCGGGTAACGGCGGGGGCGTGTGGGGTCATTGGGGGTACCGCTGGAGTAGCGGCCGGCCCGGGGTGCGGGCCGGCGCGGGAAGCCGTGGATCAGGGCTTCTGGTTCATGACGATGTAGACCATGCCTTCGTAGCGGCCGTTGACCGTAAGCGGGCCGCCTGCACCCGCCTGGGCGATGGTCAGGGGCATCGAGATGGAGGCACCCGGCGTCGAGCTGGCGCCGTTGAACAGGTCAGCCGCCTTGAACTCGGTGACCGCAGTGGTCAGCGCGTCGGTATTCAGGCTGACGGCCAGCGGCACGCGCGTGGCGCCATTGAGCAGCACCGGATCGTGGCCGAGGCGAACTTCGATGTCCTTATCGATATCGTTGGAGTGGATGCGCACCTGCTGCGTCGACGGCAGCAGGCCGCGCAGCGGATCGTGGGTCATCTGCACGGTATCCGGCAGCGGGGTGCCGTCCTCGAGCAGCAACGCCAGGGTCGGGTCGACGTCGGCGTAGACGGTGATCTTGGTTTCCAGCGCGTGCGCGGACAGCGAAGCAGTGGCCAGCGCTGCAGCGAGCGCGGCCTTCTTGATAATGGCGTGCATGGTTGTCTCTCTCGGACAAGGGGGAATTTGAAAGCTCCCCTCCCCAAGGAGAAAAGGGAGGGAAGCGCCGCCCGCGGGGATGGGTGCGGGCGACGGAGAGAATGTTAGAAATCCATTGCCATGCAGGCCATTCAAGCATTCCTAAAACGTTGAACGTTAAGGAGAATTTTTGAAGGCGCTCTATGTTTGAGGGTTATGCAATTTCCCTCACTGTTTGAATGCAATAAACCTCATTGCATTGCGTTTGTAGAGTCGGGCATGGCTCGACTCTACTGTGGGGCATCCACGCGTGGCGTGGATCTGCGGGATGGCATCAGGCCGCCTTTCGGCGGCCTGATGACACGGCGCGGTGGTGCGCGATCAGAAGAAGATCGCGTACAGGATCAGCAGCGGAATCGGCACGCCCAGCAACCAGAGCAGAATCATCTTCATGGCAGGTCTCCTTGCATGGAAGGGTGGATTACAGGTCGCGGCGGCGGCCGCCCCAGGTGGCGCTGAGGCTGGCGAAGAACGCGCCGATCAGCAGGGTGATGAAGAGCCACAATGCGGCGTAGGCGGTCGCCTTCCGCGCATCGTCGGCAGCCTGCTTGGCGGTATTCCTGGCCTTCTCCAGCGCTGCACGCATGCGCGTCTGCACATCGGTCACGCGGGCCTGCGCTTCAGCCGGGCTCATCCCGGTATCGCGCGCGATCAGCTGTGACAGATACTGGGTATCGGCCGGATCCAGGCCTTCCCCCTGCAGGCTGTTGACGATGATGCGGTTCACTTCGGCACGCACTTCGCGGCGATCGCCGATCGGACCGTTGCCCGGCGCCGGTCGCGGCGGTGGGGCCATGCGCGCGTCGCGCGGACCGGCGCCCGCTGCCGGCGGTGGCGCGGCATCCGGGTCCATCGGTGCGCCCGGCGGCGGCGCTGCGGGATCGGCCTGCCCTGCGTGGGTCGTGCTGCGGAACAGCGCATCCACCCAATAGTCGAGGTCGCCTTCCGGTGCAGCCGCCACAGCGCCGCTGGCACCGGCTGCAGCCACGCCGACGGTGGACGCAGCGGCACCGGCAGTGGCGCCGGCCACCTTTGCGCCCGCACCCAGCACGCCACCGATGGCCGACGTCAGCAGGCCCGCGGTCAGCAGCGTGGCCACCGCCCACGACACGAAGCCGTGCGCGGTGTCGCGGAAGTACGTTTCGTCGCCGTGGATCTGCGTCCACTTGGTACGCAGGCGACCCGCCAGATAGCCACCCAGGCCGGAAGCGGCCAGCGCGGTGAAGGTGAGCCAGGCGATGCTGGACCAGCCGAAGGTTTCCTTGCTGACGCCTTCGAACGACCAGGGCGACACCGACGACAACCCCAGGCCCACGCCGAGGATCAGCAGGATGAGAGAGAGCGCAGCGGCGGCGGCGGCGCCAGCGAAGATGGCTCCCCACGACACCGCGCTTTCGCTGGCGGGAGGAACGATGGGGGCAGTGACGACAGCGGCGACGTCAGCGCCGAGCGGGCCGCGCTCGGGTGGGTCGAATCGGGTACTCATCGGGATGGACGCTCCATTTCAGGTGCTGCGGATGCAGCTGGCGTCCTGAGGCTGCGCGAGCGCTTGTGAAGCTGGTGAGACCCCTGAATCACGCGGTCTTGTCGCGTTGAAGAGCGTGCCAACCAAGGTTGGCACCTACCAAAGGCGGGAACGCGGTAACTCCATGCCACGCGTGGATGGGGGAGCGTGCCAACCAAGGGCGGGAACAAGTGGATCCACGCCATGCGTGGATGGTTTTTCGCGAGTGTCGAAAGCGTGCCAACCTTGGTTGGCACCCACCAGGGCGGCGGAAAAAAAACGCCCCGCGCATGCGGGGCGTTCTCGGCACAACCTACGCGGGGCGATCAGCCCTGGTAGTCGCGCACATCGCTGCCGGTGTAGACCTGGCGCGGACGGCCGATCTTCATTTCCGGATCGACCTGCTGTTCCAGCCAATGCGAGACCCAGCCGGAGGTACGGCCCAGGGCGAACATGACGGTGAACATTTCGGTCGGGATCTGCAGCGCCTTGTAGATGATGCCGCTGTAGAAATCGACGTTCGGGTACAGCTTGCGCGCGACGAAGTACTCGTCCTGCAGCGCGGCCTGTTCCAGCTTCACGGCCACGTCCAGCAGCGGATCCTGCACGCCCAGCTGCTTGAGCACCTTGCTGGTCATCTCGCCGATGACCTTGGCGCGCGGGTCGAAGTTCTTGTAGACGCGGTGGCCGAAGCCCATCAGGCGGAAGCCGGAGGTCTTGTCCTTGGCCTTGACCACGGCGGACTCGACGTTGTCGGCGCTGCCGATCTCTTCCAGCATCTTCAGCACGGCTTCGTTGGCACCGCCGTGGGCCGGACCCCACAGCGCGGTGACGCCAGCGGCGACCGACGCGTACGGGTTGGCACCGGTCGAACCGACCAGGCGCACGGTCGAGGTCGAGGCGTTCTGCTCGTGGTCGGCGTGCAGGATGAACAGCAGGTCCAGCGCCTTGACCACATCCGGGTTCAGATCGTACTGGCCGTCAGCCGACTCGAAGGTTTGCTTCAGGAAGCGGCTGACGTAGTCCAGCGACGTGTCCGGCTTGTTGGCCGGCAGGCCCTTGCCATGGCGGTAGATCAGCGCCGACAGGGTCGGCACCTTGGCGATCAGGCGCACGGCGGCCTGGCGGCGCTGTTCGGCGTCGGACAGGTCCAGCGCATCGTGGTAGATGGCCGACAGCTGCGCGATCGCAGCAGCCAGAATGGCCATCGGGTGGGCGTCCTTGGCGAAGCTGCCGATCAGGGTGTTGATCGAGTCGTCGACATTGGCTTCGGCAGTCAGCTCATCGGTGAAGGCCTTCAGCTGCTCGGCGCTCGGGCGCTCGCCGTTGATCAGCAGGTAGGCCACTTCGACGTAGCTCGACTTTTCCGACAGCTGCTCGATCGGGTAGCCGCGATACAGCAGCACGCCCTTGTCGCCGTCGATGTAAGTGATGGCGGACTTGCAGCTGGCCGTCGCGGTGAAGCCGGAATCGTAGGTGAAAAACCCCGTTTCCTTGGTCAGCTTCGCGATGTCGACGCAGTCGTTGCCAAGGGTGGGTTTGATGACGGGCAGAACGACGGACTTATCGCCGGCGTTGAGCGTGACCTGATCAAGATCGGACACTGTGTGCGCTCCTTCATGGGAAGGCGCCTGCCCAAGCGCATTGGTCAGGCACGTGAATGACGTCCTCGGCCTGTGCCGGGGATCATGCCATTATCGCACAGCAGCATTTGCCCGGCGCTAGACAGAAGTCGTAGACGGCAGGCGGCCAGAACCCGGCCAGCAAGCGGCCCGGATCGGCAAAAGCGTTGTCACACGAACGCAGTGTTCTGTCCATCCAAACGCCCGTTGGGTAGGCGTTGGGGAAAAACAAACGGCCGCGCAGAGCGCGGCCGTCGGTTCGAAGCTGGATCGACAGATCAGCGCGCGTAGCGCTTCTGGAACTTGTCGATACGGCCCGAGGTGTCGATGACCTTGTGCTTGCCCGTGTAGAACGGGTGCGAAGCCGAGGAAATTTCAACCTTCACCAGCGGGTAGTCGTTGCCGTCTTCCCACTTGATGGTTTCCTTCGTCGCCATGGTCGAGCGGGTCAGGATCTTGAAATCGGAGGTGACGTCATGGAAGACGACGTCGCGGTAGTTCGGATGGATATCGGCCTTCATGGGCTCACACCGTAAATGGGCTGGTGGTCAAGAGCGGCATTATAAGCACCGGTTGCCGCCCGGGGCAACCGGTGCCGGTCAATCGGCTTCAGTCCGCGCCCAGGGCCTGGCGTACCAGGGTCTCGAAACGCTGCTGGTCGTAGGCCATCAGCAGATCGCAGTTGTCCGGCTGGCCGGTCTGGCGGTTCCAGTCGACGATGGTGGCGCCGCGGCTGAACGTGCCATTCAGCTCCACGTTCAGCGGACGCGACTCGACCCGCAGCTGCCCTTCCGGGTTCAGTGCCCAGGCCATGGCAACCGCGTCGGCGGTGTACCAGCGGCCGCCCTTGCTGTCTTCGGACAGCCCACGGGTCTTGCGCGAGATCAGCTCGTAGAAGCGGGCACGATCGGAGTCGGCCTGCAGCCACTTCTCGGCTTCCTCCAGCGGCAGGCCATGGGCGACGGTGGCCTCCCAGTCCGACACCAGCAGGTGCTTGAACGAGGTGAACACCACATGCGCGGCTTCCGGGTCGAAGGCGATGTTGAATTCGGCTGCCGGGGTGATGTTGCCGTGGCAGGTGACCGCGCCGCCCATCACCACGATGCGCTTGATGCGCTGGGGCAGGGTCGGGTCCAGCTTCAGTGCCAGCGCGAGGTTGGTCAGCGGGCCAAGCATCACCAGCATCAGTTCGCCGGCATGCGCGTGCGACAGGCGCAGGATGGCCAGCGCAGCATGCTCGGCTTCGGCCTGGCGGCTCGGCGGCGGCAGGTTCACGTCGCCATAGCCATCACGGCCATGCACGTGGGCAGCGTCTACGGAAGGATGCAGCAGCGGATCCGGGCTGCCGGCAAACACCGGCACGTCGGTGCGGCCGACGATGTCGCAGAGCTTGAGGGCGTTGCGGACGGTGTACTGCAGGCCGACATTGCCGGCGGCGATGGTCAGGGCGACCACGTCATGCCGTTCATCGGCAAAGGCCATCAGCAGGGCCAGGGCGTCGTCCACACCGGGGTCGGTGTCGATCAACAGGGGGATCTTGTGGGTCATCGTTGCCGTCTTCAGATCGGCAACGAAGTGTGGACCGGGATGATGACCGTTGCAAGTATGGGGGGCGGCAGGGCTGCGACCTGCACCCGCGGTAGTGCCGGCCGCTGGCCGACAACTTCAACAGCAACGCCGAAAACGGGTTTCCCGCGGATGGCAGGGAGAGCTCTCTGTAGAGTCGAGCCATGCTCGACTCCCGCGCGCAACGCGCACAGCAACCGAGCGTGGGCTCGGCTCTACAGTGGATCCACGCCGTGCGTGGATGAGCGTCCCGGGGATGGGGTCAGAGCCCTTTGCTGTGCAAAGGGGCCTGACCCCGCCACTTACGCCGAGGCGTAGCGCACGGCGGTGCCGATCCAGCGCTGCACCACGCGATCGGCCAACGCGGGCTGCTGGGCCAGCAGTCGCTCGGCCAGGTCATGCACGCCGGGCAGCAGGCCGGCGTCGCGGGCCAGGTCTGCAATGCGGAAACCGGCCAGGCCGGTCTGGCGGGTGCCCAGCAGTTCGCCGGGGCCGCGCAGTTCCAGATCCTTCTCGGCGATGACGAAACCATCGTGGGTTTCGCGCATGGTCTGCAGACGCTCGCGCGCCATCTGCGAAAGCGGAGCCTGGTACAGCAGCACGCAGCGCGATACCGCCGAACCACGCCCCACGCGGCCGCGCAGCTGGTGCAGCTGGGCCAGGCCGAGGCGTTCGGCGTTCTCGATCACCATCAACGAAGCATTGGGTACGTCCACGCCCACTTCGATGACCGTGGTCGCGACCAGCAGGTCGATCTCGCCGGTCTTGAACGCCACCATCGTCGCCAGCTTTTCGGCGGCTTTCAGGCGTCCGTGCACCAGCCCCACGCGAACGCCGGGCAGCAGTGCCTGCAGCGATTCGTAGGTGGCCTGCGCCGGGGTGGCATCCAGTTCTTCGCTTTCCTCGATGAGCGTGCACACCCAGTACACCTGCCGCCCTTCCTCGCAGGCCAGCGCGATGCGCTCGATCAGTTCCGGGCGACGGTCATTGTTGAGGGCGACGGTCTGCACCGGCGTGCGTCCCGGTGGCAGTTCATCGATGGCCGACACATCCAGGTCCGCGTACTCGGACATCGCCAGCGTGCGCGGAATCGGCGTGGCGGTCATCACCAGCTGGTGCGGCACGCTGTTGCCGCCCGCGCCCTTGTCGCGCAGCGCCAAGCGCTGGTGCACGCCGAAGCGGTGCTGTTCGTCGACGATGGCCAAGGCCAGATCCTGGAACACCACCGCCTCCTGCATCAGCGCGTGGGTACCGACCACCACCTGCGCTTCGCCACTGGCGACCTGCTCCATCACCTTGGCGCGCGCCTTGCCGGTGACCTTGCCGGCCAGCCAGGCGATACGCACACCGAGCGGCTCCAGCCAGCCGCGCAGGTTGTTGAGATGCTGTTCGGCCAGCAGTTCGGTGGGCGCTGCCAATGCGACCTGCTTGCCCTGCTCCACCGCCAGCATCGCCGCCAGTGCGGCCACCACGGTCTTGCCGGAGCCGACGTCGCCCTGCACCAGCCGCAGCATCGGGCTGGGGCGCGCGAGGTCTTCACGGATCTGCTTGAACACGCGCGCCTGCGCGCCGGTGAGCGCGAACGGCAGCTGCTTCAGCAGCGCCTTGGCCAGCTTGCCAGGACCAGCCAGCGGCGGCGCATGGTGTGCCTGCAAGGCAATGCGCTGGCGACGCAGGCTGAGGTGGTGGGCCAGCAGTTCTTCCATCGCCAGGCGGCGCTGCGCCGGGTGGGTGCCGGCGGCCAGCGCGGCGAGGTCGGCATCCGGCGGTGGCCGGTGCACGGTCAGCAGCGCGCTGCGCAGCGACGGCAGGCCCAGGCCATCGAGCCAACCGCTGGGCAGCAGTTCCAGCGTGCTCTCCTCGGGCAGGCGATCCAGGGCCTGGCCGATCAGCTTGCGCATCGTCATCGGGCCCACGCCTTCGACGGTGGGATACACCGGGTCGAGGCGGTCGCCGAGTTCGGGATCATCGTTGCGGCCCAGCACCTGGTAGCTGGGATGGACGATTTCCAGGCCGAGGTGGCCGGGCTTGGGCGTGCCGAAGCAGCGCAGCCGGTTGCCGACCGCGAACTGGCCGACCTGCTGCTGGCGGAAATGGAAGAAGCGCAGCACCAGGGTGCCCTGCCCTTCGTCCTCCACCGCGACCTTCAGCATCGGTCGATAGCGCATGCCGCGCTCGACCGCGACCACCCGCCCTTCCACCTGCGCCGGCACGCCGTTGCGCAGGTCTTCGATGCGGGTCAGCCGGGTCCGGTCTTCATAGCGCAGGGGCAGGTGAAGCCAGAGATCCTGCAGGGTGGCCAGGCCACGCGCCTGCAGTTTGGCGGCCACGGCCGGACCGACGCCGGCGAGCATCGCCAGGGATGCTTCGCCGGACGGTGACAGGACCGGGGTGACCGCCGCCTTGCGTGCCACGTGGTGGTCAGTCGATGACCATCACCGCGTCGACCTCGAAGCTGGCGCCCTTCGGCAGGCCGGAGACTTCGATGGTGGAACGGGCCGGGTACGGGGCCTGGAAGTAGTCCTGCATGACCGCGTTGACCTTGGCGAACTCGCCCAGGTCGGTCAGGTACAGGCCCAGACGCACGACCTTGTCCAGCGAGCCGCCGGCGGCTTCGGCCACGGCCTTGAGGTTGTCGAAGGCGCGACGGGCCTGCGCTTCGACGTCGCCAGCGCCGACGATGTCGCCGGTGGCCGGGTCAAGCGGGATCTGGCCGGAGAAGTACACGGTGTTGCCGGCGCGCACGGCCTGCGAGTACGGGCCGATGGCGGCGGGGGCCTTTTCGGTGTTGATGATCTGGCGGGACATGGGTCGCTCCGGTGCTTTGGGGGAAAACAGAGCGGTGATTGTACCGGGTGGGCGCGGCATCGGCTGGGGGTCGGATCCGTTTCCCGGCGGGAAACGGATCCGACCCCGTATGTCGTGTGCGCGGAACGTCATCCACGCATGGCGTGGACCTACTGGCGGCGTACCGACTGCACGACCGACAGGCGGCGCAGGCGGCGCATCACTTCGGCCAGGTGGTTGCGGTCGCGCACCTGGATGTTGAACGCCAGCACGGCGGCGTTGAAATCGCGATCCAGGTAGTCCACGCGCTCGATGTTGGAGTGGCTCTGCGCGATGGCAGCGGCCAGCTGTGCCAGCACGCCGGTGCCGTTCTCCACTTCCACCACCAGCGAGGTGTCGTAGTCGCCGGAGACGGTGGTGTCCCAGCCGATCGGCACCCAGCGCTCGGGCGACTTGCGCAGCTCGGCCAGGTTCGGGCAGTCCATGCGGTGCACCACGATGCCCTTGCCGGCGGTGTGGTAGCCCATGATCTCGTCGCCGGGAATCGGCTGGCAGCAGCCGGCGAAGGTGACCACGCCACGCTCGCTGCCGTTGATCAGGATCTTTTCCTGCGAGTGGTGGCGCGAATGCGGGCCGCCACGCAGTTCGGCGTAGGCCATCAGCGCCTGCGCGGCCTGGGTCGGCATCCAGTTGCCCAGTGCGACCTCGGCCAGCAGGGCTTCCAGGCGCGGGAAGCGGTGTTCGGCCAGGAACGCATCCAGGCGCCCCTTCGGCAGCCGCTCCAGCGACGAATCCATCGCTTCCAGCGCACGGTCGAGCATGCGGTGGCCCAGCTGCACGGCATCCTCGTGCTCCAGCTGCTTGAGCTGGTGGCGGATGGCGGTGCGCGCCTTGCTGGTAACCACGAATTCCAGCCACTGCGGTTTCGGCGTGGCCGAGCGTGCGGTGATGATCTCCACCGACTGCCCCGACACCAGCTTGGTGCGCAACGGCACCAGTTTCTTGTCCACGCGCGAGGCCACCGCCATGTTGCCGACGTCGGTATGCACGGCGTAGGCGAAATCGAGCGCGGTGGAATTGCGCGGCAGGGCCAGGATCTTGCCCTTCGGGGTGAACAGGTAGACCTCGTCCGGGAACAGGTCGACCTTGACGTTGTCCAGGAACTCCAGTGAGGAACCGGCGGCACGCTGCGAGTCGATCAGCTCGACGATCCACGCGTGGGCACGGCTCTGTGCGCTGTTGGGCGAATCGCCGCCGAACTTGTAGGTCCAGTGCGCGGCCACGCCGCGTTCGGCGATCAGGTCCATTTCCTCGGTACGGATCTGCACTTCGATCGGCGAGCCATACGGCCCGAACAGCACCGTGTGCAGCGACTGGTAACCGTTGGCCTTGGGAATGGCGATGAAGTCGCGGAAACGGCCATCCAGCGGCTTGAAGGTGGCATGCACCGAACCCAGCGCGTGGTAGCAGCTGGGCACGCTGCGCACGACCAGGCGGAAGCCGAACACATCCATCACCTGGTCGAAGGATTTGTTCTCGTCGCGCATCTTGTTGTAGATGCTCCACGGGGTCTTGATGCGGCTGATCAGCCGATGCTCGATCCCCTCCTTGGCCAGGCGCTGCGACAGCTGCACTTCCACCTGCGCCATCGCCTCGCGACGCACCACCGGCTGGCTGCGGATGTGCTTCTCGATGATGGCGTGGCGCCACGGGTACAGCGCCTTGAAACCGAGGTTCTGCAGCTCGCTCTTGACCAGGCTCATGCCCAGGCGCTGGGCGATGGGCGCGTAGATCTCCAGCGTCTCGCGGGCGATGCGGCCGCGCGCTTCGCGGCTCTGCGCACCCAGCGTGCGCATGTTGTGCAGGCGGTCGGCCAGCTTGATCATGATCACGCGCAGGTCGCGCGACATCGCCAGCAGCATCTTGCGGAAGCTCTCGGCGGCCGCCTCCTGGCGGTCGCGGAACTTCAGCTTGTCCAGCTTGGTGACGCCGTCGACCAGTTCGGCCACGGCTTCGCCGAACTCGGCGGCCAGCGCCTCGCGGGTCAGCGGCGTGTCTTCGATGGTGTCGTGCAGGATCGCGGCGATCAGCGCTTCCACGTCCAGGCCGAGCTCGGCCAGCACCTGGGCCACCGCCACCGGGTGGGTGATATAGGGCTCACCCGACTTGCGCGTCTGCCCAGCGTGCGCGGAGGCTCCGACTTCCCAGGCACGGCGCAACAGCGGCAGCTGTTCCGGCGGCAGGTAATGGGCGGCGCGTTCAAGC
Source organism: Stenotrophomonas maltophilia D457 (assembly GCF_000284595.1). Classification (GTDB taxonomy): domain Bacteria; phylum Pseudomonadota; class Gammaproteobacteria; order Xanthomonadales; family Xanthomonadaceae; genus Stenotrophomonas; species Stenotrophomonas muris. The sequence continues at coordinate 3,848,603 of NC_017671.1, forward strand.
TGGAGGACGTAGTCGGGTACGGCGGCAGTGGGGGCTGCGGCGACCTTGGCAGTGGGGCCTGGGTTCATGCCCGCAGCCTATTCCAGCGCGACGTTTACGGCAAATCCTGAATGCGAAACAGCCCGCACGGGGCGGGCTGTTCGGTGTATCCAACGATTACGTTGATCGATGCGATCAATCGTCGTTCTTGGACATGTCTTCGTCAGCGACCACTTCGGCGGCAGCCCACTCCAGCGCTTCGCGCTCGGCGCGCTCACGCTCGGCCTTCTCGACTTCGTCGATCAGCGCGTTATCGATCTTGCGGGCGGCGATTTCGCGCAGCGCCAGCACGGTCGGCTTGTCCTCGGTCTCGCTGTTGTCCAGCGTGGCCTGCACGCCGTTGGCGAGCTGGCGGGCACGCTTGGATGCCATCATGACCAGTTCGAAACGGTTGTTAACGACTTCCAGGCAATCTTCTACGGTGATGCGGGCCATACGGGCTCCCGGCGACCGGTCGGCCGCTCAGTCGAATGAGGGAAAGGGGACGGAGTGTACTGGCAGGGGCTGGACAAAATCAAGCCAACCCCTACCCGATTCTTTTGGAATCAGTCAGTTGCGCCCGGATCGGGAGTCAGCAGGGCCTGGATCAGGCCGGCGTGGCGGACCTTCTGGGCCTCCCGGCGCAGGCGGCTGGCGGTGAAGATGGCGCACAACTCGTCCACGGCGGTGTCGAACACCTCGTTGACGATGACGTAGTCGAACTCGTTGAAGTGCAGCATTTCATCGCGCGCCGCGCCCAAGCGCTGGGCGATGACCGCCTCGCTGTCCTGGCCGCGCTTGCGCATGCGATCCTGCAGGGCCTGCCTGGACGGCGGCAGGATGAACACGGTGACCGTGCCCGGCACCAGCTGGCGCACCTGCTGCGCGCCCTGCCAGTCGATTTCCAGCAGCACGTCCTGGCCGGCGGCCAGCTGCGGCTCCACCGACTGCCGGGCCGTGCCCTTCCAGTCGCCGTGCACCCACGCATGCTCGAAGAAGTCGCCGGCGGCGATCATTTCCTCGAACCTTTCCGCAGAGACGAAATGGTAGTGCTGGCCGTTCACTTCCCCCGGGCGCATCGCGCGCGAGGTGAAGGAGATCGACAGCGCGATCTGCGGGTCACGCGCCAGGGTGGCATTGACGATGCTGCTCTTGCCGGCGCCGGAGGGGGCGGCAACGATGTACAGCGTGCCGCGCGCAACGGCGTCCGACGGCTTCGACGGGGCGCTCATGCGCGGAACCCAACTGGTTGATTTCGCAAAATTTTTCCTCGGTGTTCCAGATCCGGCGCGGAGGATCGCGCCAGGACGGCGGGGGCTGCGCGGAACATCCTGGAACCAGGCCCGGCAGACGCTTCCCCGGGGGGCGGGCACGCAACTTTACCAGAGCGGCCCCGTTGCGCGCCCGCCCCGCCGGCGCCGGGCCTTGTGCCACATGGGCGTGCGGAGGCCTGTGCTATAACCGGGCCGTACCCAACGACAGCCCGGAGGCCCGTGCCTCCCCGCCATCCCAGGAGAACGGCATGCCATCGATGAGCCGCCGCCAGTTCCTGAAAGTGACCGGGACAACCCTGGTCGGCTCCAGCCTGGCATTGATGGGCTTCGCGCCCGGCATCGCGCTCGCGGAGGTCAGGCAGTACAAGCTGACCCGCGCGACCGAGACCCGCAACACCTGTACCTACTGTTCGGTGGCCTGCGGCATCCTGATGTACAGCCTCGGCGACGGCGCCAAGAACGCCGAGCCGAGCATCTTCCATATCGAGGGTGACCCGGACCATCCGGTCAACCGCGGCACGCTGTGCCCGAAGGGCGCCGGCCTGGCCGACATCATCCACAGCAAGTCGCGCCTGCTCTACCCCGAGTACCGGGCACCGGGCTCCAACGAGTGGAAGCGGCTGAGCTGGGACGATGCGCTGGACCGCATCGCGCGGCTGATGAAGGAAGACCGCGATGCCAACTTCGTGCAGAAGAACGAAGCCGGGCAGACGGTCAACCGCTGGCTGACCACCGGCATGCTGGCGGCCTCGGCCACCAGCAATGAAACCGCGGTGCTGACCCACAAGGTCGTCCGCTCCCTTGGCATGCTGGCATTCGACAACCAGGCACGTGTCTGACACGGCCCGACGGTGGCAGGTCTTGCCCCGACGCTAGGCCGTGGTGCGATGACGAACCACTGGGTCGACATCAAGAATGCCGACCTGATCCTGATCATGGGTGGCAATGCCGCCGAGGCACATCCGTGCGGATTCAAATGGGTGACCGAGGCCAAGGCACACAACAAGGCCCGGCTGATCGTGGTCGATCCGCGCTTCAACCGCTCGGCCGCGGTGGCCGACGTGTACGCGCCGATCCGCACCGGTACCGATATCGTGTTCCTGGGCGGCCTGATCAACTACCTGCTGACCGAGGACCGCATCCAGCACGAGTACGTGCTGAACTACACCGACATGCCGTTCCTGGTGAAGGACGAATTCGCCTTCAAGGACGGCCTGTATTCGGGTTACAACGAAGAGAAGCGCAGCTACGACCGTTCCAGCTGGGACTACGCCTACGGTGACGACGGCTACGTACGCAGCGACCCGACGCTGAAGGACCCGCGCTGCGTCTACAACCTGCTGAAACAACACTACGCGCGCTACACCGTGGAGATGGTCGAGCGCATCTGCGGCACGCCGGCCGACAGCATCCGCCAGATCTGGGACATGATCGCGTCCACCGCCGGCAAGGACAAGGCGATGACCATCCTGTACGCGCTGGGATGGACGCAGCACTCGATCGGCGCACAGAACGTGCGTGCCGGCACCATGGTGCAGCTGCTGCTGGGCAACATCGGCGTGGCCGGTGGCGGCATGAACGCGCTGCGCGGGCATTCCAACATCCAGGGCCTGACCGACATCGGCCTGATGTCCGACCTGCTGCCCGGCTACCTGACGCTGCCGAGGCAGGACGAGCAGGACTACGACGCCTACATCGCCAAGCGCACGCAGAAGCCGCTGCGCGCCAACCAGATGTCGTTCTGGCAGAACTATCCGAAGTTCCACGTCAGCCTGATGAAATCGTGGTGGGGCGATGCCGCCACCGCCGACAACAACTGGTGCTTCGATTACCTGCCAAAGCTCGACAAGCCGTACGACATGCTGCAGGCGTACGAGCTGATGAACGAGGGCAAGATCCACGGCTACATCTGCCAGGGTTTCAACCCGCTGGCCTCGGCGCCTAACAAGGGCAAGCTGATCAGCGCGTTCTCCAAGCTGAAGTTCATGGTCAGCATGGACCCGCTGGAAACCGAGACCATCGCCTTCTGGCAGAACCACGGCGCGTTGAACGACGTCGACCCGAGCACGATCCAGACTGAAGTATTCCGCCTGCCCACCACGTCCTTCGCCGAGGAGAACGGCGCGGTGGTGAACTCCTCGCGCTGGCTGCAGTGGCACTGGAAGGGCGCCAATCCGCCGGGTGAAGCGCGCAGCGACATCGAGATCATGTCCGAGCTGTTCCATCGCATCAAGGCGATGTACGAGAAGGACGGCGGTGCGTGGTGGGAGCCTGTGCGCGACCTGGCCTGGAAGTATTCCAACCCGGAGCTGCCGACGCCGGAAGAGCTGGCGATGGAATACAACGGCAAGGCGCTGGCCGACGTGTTCGATCCCAAGGACCCGACCAGGCTGGTGCGCAAGGCCGGCGAGCAGCTGGCCGCATTCGGCGACCTGCGCGACGACGGCAGCACCTCCTCCGGCTGCTGGATCTACATCGGTGCCTGGGGCCCGACCGGCAACATGATGGCGCGGCGTGACAACAGCGACCCCACCGGCATCGGCAACACGCTGGGCTGGGCCTGGGCGTGGCCGGCCAATCGCCGCGTGATGTACAACCGCGCGTCGTGCGACGTGGCCGGCCAGCCGTTCGACCCGCGCCGCACGCTGCTGGCCTGGAACGGCAAGAACTGGGGCAGCGTGGACGTACCGGACTTCAAGGCCGACGAAGATCCCGCCGGCGGGATGGGCCCGTTCATCATGAACCCGGAAGGCATCGCCCGCTTCTTCGCCAAGGCCGGCATGGCCGAAGGGCCGTTCCCGGAGCACTACGAGCCATTCGACACGCCACTGCGCAGCAATCCGCTCAGCCCCGGCCAGGCACTGACGCTGAACAACCCGGCCGCCCGCGTATTCGCCAGCGATCGCGCACAGATCGGTTCGCCGGACGAGTTCCCGCATGTGGCCACCACCTACCGCCTGACCGAGCACTTCCACTTCTGGACCAAGCACGGCAAGTTGAACGCCATCATCCAGCCCGAGCAGTTCGTCGAGATCGGCGCGGCCTTGGCCGACGAGCTGGGCATCAGCAACGGCAGCCGCGTGCGGGTCAGTTCCAAGCGTGGCCACATCGAAGCGGTGGCGATGGTGACCAAGCGCATCAAGGCCCTGCAGATCGATGGCCGGACCGTGCACCAGGTGGGCGTGCCGATCCACTGGGGCTTCCTCGGTGCGGCCAAGCCCGGATACATCGCCAATACGCTGACCAACGCCATCGGTGACGGCAACTCGCAGACGCCCGAATCGAAGTGCATCCTGGTCAAGGTCGAGAAGGTGTAGGAGACACGCCATGTCACTGCAATCGCTGGACATCATCCGCCGCTCGGCCACCACCACGCCCTCGCCGGAAGCGCGCGGTGCGCACACCGGCCAGGTCGCCAAGCTGATCGATGTGAGCAAATGCATCGGCTGCAAGGCCTGCCAGGTCGCCTGCATGGAATGGAACGACCTGCGCGACGAGGTCGGCAGCTGCGTTGGCAGCTATGACAACCCGCCCGACCTGAGCGACCAGTCGTGGACGGTGATGAAGTTCCGCGAGTACGAGGACGAGAAGGGCAAGCTGGAGTGGCTGATCCGCAAGGAGGGCTGCATGCACTGCAGCGACCCGGGCTGCCTGAAGGCCTGCCCGTCGCCGGGCGCGATCATCCAGTACGCCAACGGCATCGTCGACTTCCAGGAAGAGAACTGCATCGGCTGCGGCTACTGCGTGACCGGTTGCCCGTTCGACGTGCCGCGCATTTCCAAGAAGGACCACAAGGCCTACAAGTGCACGCTGTGTTCGGACCGGGTGGCGGTGGGCCAGGAACCGGCCTGCGTGAAGACCTGCCCGACCGGGGCGATCACCTTCGGCAGCAAGCAGGCGATGACCGAGCACGCGGCCGGCCGCGTGGAAGACCTGAAATCGCGCGGCTACGGGAACGCCGGCCTGTACGACCCGCAGGGCGTGGGTGGCACCCACGTGATGTACGTGCTGCAGCACGTGGACAAGCCGGAGCTGTACGCCGACCTGCCCAAGGACCCGCGGATCAGCCCGATGGTGGAAGTCTGGAAGGGCGTGGCCAAGCCGCTGGGCGTGCTGGCGATCGCCGCCACCGCCTTCGCCGGCTTCCTGCATTACATCGGCATCGGCCGCAACACGGTCAATGACGAGGAAGAAGAGGAAGCCGAACACGAGGCGAAGAAGATCGAAGAGGAGCAGCGGCCATGAAGTACGCCCCGCACCCGCGGCAGATCATCCGCTACCGCGCGCCGACCCGCATCAATCACTGGATCGTGGCGATCTGCTTCGTGCTGACGGCGCTGTCCGGGCTGGCACTGTTCCATCCCGCGCTGTTTCCGCTGACCCAGCTGTTCGGTGGCGGCCCGTGGACGCGCATCCTGCATCCGTTCATCGGGCTGGCCATGGTGGTCGGCTTTGCGTTTCTGGCGTTCCGCATGTGGCGCGACAATCTGCCGACGGCCGACGATCGCGCATGGATGCGCGGCATGCGCGATGTGCTGCGCAACGAGGATGAGAGGCTGCCGCCGGTGGGCCGCTTCAATGCCGGCCAGAAGCTCCTGTTCTGGGCGATCATTGGTTGCCTGTCGGCACTGCTGCTGACCGGCTTCGTGATCTGGCGGCAATACTTCAGCCATCTCTTCCCGATCGGGCTGATCCGCTTCTCGGTGCTGGCCCATGCGTTGTTCGGTTGGGTGCTGGTGTGCGCGATCGTGGTGCACATCTATGCGGCCCTCTGGATCAAGGGCTCGGTGCGGGCGATGACCCAGGGCAAGGTGACCTATGGGTGGGCGTACAAGCACCACCGGCAGTGGTTCCGCGACATCCTGCGCGGACGTCGGGAAGAGGGGTAACGGCAGGGCCTGCGGCCCTGCACCTGCAGAGGCGCCTTCGACAGTTCCCCGGTGCTTTTGGTAGGTGTCGACCTTGGTCGACACGATGAACACGGCAACAACCGATGGGGTCAGATCCGTTTTCCTGTGGAAAACGGATCTGACCCCGACCATTTCAAATGGCCTACAGTGCGCTGGACGCCAGCGCCGACAACGGCGAGGATGGAGGCTGGTTCTTCTGGCTGGCCCTGCATGGCGCAACGCATCCTTGAACCCGGTGAGATCGAGACGCTCGCCTCGCGCGACGTGCCGCGCATCATCCTGCCTGATACCGGGTCGCTGTTCGCCACACGCGCGGCGCGCCTGCGCAGCCTGGCCGCGCACAGCGCCATCGGCGGTTACCTGCAGCTGCTGGCGGCATTGGCCGATGCACAGCAGGCGCTGCTGGAGGAATTGACACCCCAGCAACGCGAGGCGCTGCAGGACCACGCGCGCGCGCAGCAGTCCAGCGCGGCCGCCAGTGCCGGCATGCCGTTGCGGCCCGCCAACACGCTTCATCTGGACGGGCGCTGGCGCGACTGGCTGCGCACGCTGTGCCGGCACTGCGCCGACGAAGCGGGGCTACCGGCGGAAACACGGCAGGAATTGCTGCGCGTCGCCGCCGCCGACGACACCTGGCTGGATGCGCAGGCCCACGCCGTGCTGGAACGCGCTGACGCGCCCCCGGTCGACGCGGTCGCTGCGCTGCTGGTGATGAATGCATTGCAGGTGTATTGGGCAGTACTGGCGGCCAGCTTCCGCCCCAGCGACCTGAAGCCGCTGGCCGATGCGCCAGGGCTGTGCCCGCTGTGCGGCACCCTGCCGGTGGCCAGCGTGGTGCAGGCCCGCCCGCCCTATGCCTCCTACCGCTACCTGTCGTGCTCGTTGTGCGCCTGCCAGTGGCACTACGTGCGCGTGCAGTGCAGCCAGTGTGGCGCCGCTGGCAAGGACATCGCCTATCGCGCCCTGGCTGATGCCGACGGCGATACCGGCCAGGCGGTGCGCGAGAGCGCGGTACGTGCAGAAACCTGCGACCACTGCCACAGCTACCGCAAGATCCTGTATCTGGAAAAAGATCCGTCGCTGGAACCGGTGGCTGATGACCTTGGCACGCTGGCGCTGGACCTGCTGCTGGGCGAGGAAGGCTATGCACGCGCCAGCCAGAATCCGCTGCTGTGGCAATCCGACGGCGAGTGAGGCGATGACAGCCACGCCCCCCACCCCGGCATCGGCTTCCGCGCTGCCCTCGCTGGACCGGTTGCTGCGCCTGCCTGCCTTGGCAACACTGATCGAGGGCCACGGCCGCAGCCGCATCACCCAGTTGCTGCGCGTACATCTGCAGGCGCTGCGTGAGCGCATCAGTGCCACGCAGCTCTCGGCCGAGCAGTTGCATCAGGCCATTGAAGGCCCGGCACTGGTCGCGGCGCTCGACGCCGCACTCATCGCCGATGCACGGCTGAACCTGCAGCCGATGTTCAACCTGACCGGCACCGTGCTGCATACCAACCTGGGTCGCGCCCTGCTGCCCGAGTCCGCGGTGCAGGCCGTCACCCGCGCGATGACCGCACCGGTTGACCTGGAATTCGACATCACTCGCGGCCGCCGCGGCGACCGCGATGCACGGGTGCAGGCGCTGGTCTGCGAGCTGACCGGTGCCGAAGCCGCCACCGTGGTCAACAACAATGCGGCGGCGGTCCTGCTGCTGCTCAACAGCCTGGCCAACCGCCGCGAGGTGGTGGTGTCGCGCGGCGAACTGGTGGAGATCGGCGGTGCCTTCCGCATTCCCGATGTGATGCGCAGTGCCGGCGCGCGGCTGCTGGAAGTGGGCACCACCAACCGCACCCACCCGGCCGACTTCGCCCATGCCATCGGCGCGCGCACCGCACTGCTGATGGAGGTGCACGCCAGCAACTACGCGATCACCGGCTTCACCGCCAAGGTCGACACCGCGGCGATGGCAGCGATCGCGCACGACCATGGCCTGCCGTTGGTGGTGGACCTGGGCAGCGGCAGCCTGTGCGACCTGGCGGCCTTCGGCCTGCCACACGAGCCGACCGTGCAGGAAACACTGGCGGCCGGTGCCGACCTGGTCTCGTTCAGTGGCGACAAGCTGCTGGGTGGGCCGCAGGCCGGCATCATCGCCGGCCGCGCCGACCTGATCGCGCGAATCAACCGCAACCCGCTCAAGCGTGCGCTGCGCATGGACAAGATGGGCCTGGCCGCGCTGGAGGCGGTACTGGCGCTGTACCGCGGGCCGGAGCTGCTGGCGCAACGGCTGCCGACACTGCGTACGCTCTCGCGCACGCAGCAGGACATGGATGCGCAGGCCCAGCGCCTGCTGCCGCCGCTGCGCTCGGCGCTGCCGACCGGCTACATGCTTGAACAGGCACGGATGCACAGCCAGATCGGAAGTGGTGCGCAGCCACAGGCGCAGCTCGGCAGTGCCGGCCTGCGCATCACCACTGCGCAACGTGGCGGTCTGGACCGCCTGGCCAAGCGCCTGCGCCAGCTGCCGCGACCGGTGCTGGGCCGCATCGGCGAGGACGCATTGTGGCTGGACCTGCGTTGCCTGGAACCGGCCGACGAAGCGGACTTCCTCGCCCAATGGAGCACGCTGCAACCATGATCGTCGGCACCGCCGGGCATATCGACCATGGCAAGACGCGCCTGGTGCGGGCACTGACCGGCATCGAAACCGATCGCCTGCAGGAAGAACGCACGCGCGGCATCTCCATTGAACTGGGCTATGCCTATGTCCCGGTGGAAAGCGCGAACGGCACGGGCCCCGCCGCAACGCTGGGTTTCGTCGATGTGCCGGGTCATGAGCGCTTCGTCCACACGATGGTGGCCGGCGCCACCGGTATCGATGTCGCCCTGCTGGTCGTCGCCGCCGACGACGGCGTGATGCCGCAGACCCGCGAGCATCTGGCGATCCTGCAACTGCTGGGCGTGGATCGCGGCGCGGTGGCGCTGACCAAGATCGACCGCGTGGACGCCGCGCGCATCGCCCGGGTCGAGATCGAGATTGCCGCTTTGCTGGCCGGAACGCCGCTGCAGGATTCCCCCGTGTTCGCCTGCAACAGCACGTCCCCCGATGACGCAGGCATCAACGCCCTGCGCACCCACCTGCACGCATGGGCCGCCGGCGATGCCAACGCGCGCCAGGCCGCGCTGCGCAGCGAGCTGTTCCGCATGCCGGTGGACCGCGTGTTCTCGCTGGCCGGCCACGGCACATTGGCGACCGGCGCGGTACATGGCGGTGTCGCCGCGGTGGGCGAGCATCTGCAGCTGATGCCGGCCGCCACTGAAGTGCGCATACGCAGCATCCACGCGCAGAACCAGGCCAGTGATCACGCCATGGCCGGACAGCGCTGCGCGTTGAACCTGGCCGCCATCGCCCGCGACGAGATTCATCGTGGCGACTGGATTGCCGACCCGCGCGCGCTGCTGGCCACCACCCGCGTCGATGTGCGCCTGCGCTTGTCCGCACGGGCAGCACCACTGCGCGACTGGGCACCCCTGCACATCCACTGGGGCACGATGCACCGGCAGGCCCATGTGGTGCTGCTGGAGGACCGTGGCCAAGGTGATGGGCAGTTGGTGCAGCTGGTCTTCGATGCACCGGTCTGTGCGATGTGTGGTGATCGCTTCATCGCCCGCGATTCCGCCGCGACCCACACGCTGGGCGGTGGCGTCGTGGTCGACCCGGACCCGCCACAGCGGCGCCGGCGCAGCCCGGCACGGCTCGCCTGGCTGGGCGCACTGGAGCAGCTGGCCACAGGTGCGGGAATCGGCCCGCTGTTGCAGCAGGCGCCCTTCGGCATTGCCATGGCCGCGCTGCAACGCTACTGCCGGCGCGCGGCCGACCGGATCGATCTTCCTCCAGACGCACAGCGCATCATCACCCGCGAGGACACGGTGGTCATCCTTGCCTCGCACTGGCAGGTCCTGCGCGAGCAGGTGATCACATCGCTGCATAGCTGGCATGAGCGACGCCCGGACGAACCCGGTGTCGACAGCGGGCGCCTGCAACGCAGCACCCTGCCCGCGCTTGCGACGGGGCTCTGGAATGCGCTGCTGCAGGACCTGCTGGACGACGGCAGCGTGCAACGCGTGGGCGCCTGGTGGCGCCTGCCCGGCCATGACCATGCGCCACCGGAACGCGAGCGCCTGCTGCTGGAACGCGTGCTGCCGCAACTGCACGCCGGTGGCTTCGATCCGCCGTGGGTGCGTACTCTGGCCGCCGACTTCGGACTGACCGAAGACGATGTCCGCGCCGTCCTGCGCCGCGCCGCCGCACGTGGCGAACTGTTCCAGGTGGTGCCGGACCTGTTCTATGCACCCGCACGCATTGCGGAACTCGCCGCGATCGTCGCGCAGCAGTCACAGGCCAGCGGCGCGGTGGATGCGGCGGCCTTCCGCGATGCCATCGGCCTGGGCCGCAAACGCAGCATCCAGATCTTGGAGTTCTTCAATCGCGTTGGCTACACTCGACGCGTCGGTGACCAGCATCGGCCGCGCGGCGACCTGCAGTGGAACGCAGCCCGCGACTGAGCCCGCCGGTACCGCCGTACTTTCGGAAGGCATGCGCATCCGGGCATGCGGCTGGGCTTCAAACCCAGTAGGGGGCGTCGATCGTTCCCTGGTAGGTTCGACTCCTGCTGCCTTCCGCCATTCGTGTTTCCGCAGGAGATGTCGGCATGGCCACGCACGCGCAGTCACCCGCCCCATCCACGGCCGATGCCACGCGACGACTGACCTCTCTCGCTCATGGCGGCGGCTGCGGCTGCAAGATCGCGCCGGGCGTGCTGAGCGAACTGCTGCGCGGCGTTCCAGCACTTCCCGCACCGACCGAACTGCTGGTTGGCCGCGAGACCAGCGACGACGCCGCGGTGTACCGCCTCGATGACCGGCAGGCAATCGTCGCCACCACCGATTTCTTCATGCCCATTGTCGACGACCCGTTCGACTTCGGCCGCATCGCCGCCACCAACGCGTTGTCGGACCTGTACGCGATGGGCGCGCGGCCGCTGTTCGCGCTGGCCATCGTCGGCATGCCGATCAACACCCTGCCGCAGGACACCATCCGCGGCATCCTGCAGGGCGGCGAGCGTGCCTGCGCCGACGCCGGCATCGTGGTGGCCGGCGGCCACAGCATCGATTCGGTGGAACCGATCTACGGCCTGGCCGCGATCGGCGTGCTCGATCCGCAGCGGCTCAAGCGCAATGCCGATGCCCGCGCCGGCGATGTGCTGGTGCTGGGCAAGCCGTTGGGCGTGGGCGTGTACTCGTCGGCGCTGAAGAAAGAAGTGCTGGATGCAGAGGGCTACCGGCAGATGATCGCGTCGACTACCCGCCTGAACAGCGTGGGCGTGCCGCTGGCCGCGCTGGACGGCGTGCACGCGATGACCGACGTCACCGGCTTCGGCCTGCTCGGCCACCTGCTGGAAGTGTGCCGCGCCAGCGGCGTCGCTGCCGAAGTGGACAGTGCACAGGTGCCGCTGCTGCCGCAGGCGCTGGAGCTGCTGCAGCGCGGCTGCGTGACCGGCGCCTCCGCCCGCAACTGGGCCTCGTATGGCGCCGAAGTGCGCTTCGCCGAACGCTTGGCCGGCCACTGGCAGCCACTGCTGACCGATCCGCAGACCAGTGGCGGGCTGTTGGTGTCCTGCGCCCCGGAGGCAGTGAATGCGGTGCTGGCCTGCTTCCACGACGCAGGGTTCGGCCAGGCGGCCGTGGTCGGGCGATTGGGTGAAGGGGCGCCGGGCGTCAGCGTGCGCTGATGCGCTGGAACGACAAGGGCGCCCGAAGGCGCCCCTGCTGTATCGCTGCACGCAACATCACTCGATGTTCTGCACCTGCTCGCGGATCTGGTCGATCAGCACCTTCAGCTCCACCGCGGCATTGGACGTGCGGCTGTCCACCGACTTCGAGCCCAGCGTATTGGCTTCGCGGTTGAACTCCTGCAGCAGGAAGTCCAGGCGGCGGCCGACCGGCTCGCGCTGCTTGAGCACGCGGCGGATCTCGACGATATGGCTGCCGAGCCGGTCCAGCTCTTCATCCACGTCCAGCTTCTGCAGCCACAGGACCAGCTCCTGCTCCGCACGGCCCGGGTCGACCGGGTGCGGCAAGTCAGCCAGACGGGCGGCCAGCTTGGCGCGCTGGCCGTCGCGAATGGCCGGAATCAAGGTGCGCACTTCGGTGGCGATGCGTTCGATGCCGTCCACGCGTTCGCTGATGGCCGCAGCCAGCTTGCCGCCTTCGCGCTCACGCGCTTCGACGAAGCCGTCCAGCACTTGGTCCAGCAGGGCCAGCGCCTCGACCTGCAGGGCGGCGGCATCCGTGGCCTCGCCGCGGGTCACGCCCGGCAACTGCAGCAGATCGGTGAAGCTGACCTGCAGGTTCGGGAAATCGGAGGTCAGGCGGTGGGCCAGGCGGCCCAGCTGGCCCAGCAGGGCCTCGTCCACCTGCAGGTTGGCAGCCGCCTCCGGCGCGCGCAGGCGCATCACCAGATCCAGCTTGCCGCGGCTCAGGCGCGCGGCGATACGCTCGCGCAGCTGCGGTTCGAGCGCCCGCAGTTCCTCGGGCAGGCGGGTGCCGACCTCCAGGAAGCGGTGGTTGACCGAGCGCAGCTCGCAGCCCAGCGTGCCCCACGGGGTGACCCGCTCGCCGCCGGCATAGGCGGTCATGCTTCGAATCATGGAATGTGTCCGGTGCGTGCAAAGGGGGAATGGTACCCTAGCGCCCTCACCAGAGCCCCCTTGCCCGCCCCGTGAAGGCCGCGGGCGTGGCGGCGTACTCCCTCGCCATTACGGAACCCGCACCATGTCCGATTCCCGCCCCAGCGGCCGCCAGCCCGACCAGCTCCGCCCGGTCGTCATCCAACGCGGCTTCACCCGCCACGCCGAAGGTTCGGTGCTGGTGTGCTTCGGTGAAACCCGCGTGCTGTGCACCGCCAGCGTCGAGAACCGCGTGCCGGGCTTCCTGCGCGGCAAGGGCGAAGGCTGGGTCACCGCCGAGTACGGCATGCTGCCGCGCGCCACCCATACCCGCAGCGACCGCGAAGCGGCCCGTGGCAAGCAGGGCGGTCGCACGCTGGAGATCCAGCGCCTGATCGGCCGCAGCCTGCGTGCCTGCGTGGACCGCAATGCGCTGGGCGAACGCACCATCACCCTCGACTGCGACGTGCTGCAGGCCGACGGTGGCACCCGCACCGCCGCCATCACCGGCGCCTATGTGGCCCTGGTCGATGCGGTGAACGTGCTGATGAAGCGTGGCGACATCAAGCGCAACCCGGTCCTGGGCGCAGTTGCAGCAGTGTCGGTGGGCGTGTACCGCGGCACCCCGGTGCTGGACCTGGACTACGCCGAAGACAGCGACTGCGACACCGACATGAACGTGGTGATGAACGACGGTGGCGGCTTCATCGAGCTGCAGGGCACCGCCGAAGGCCACGCCTTCCGTCGCGATGAACTGGACGCGCTGCTGGGCCTGGCCGAGAAGGGCGTGGCCGAGCTGCTGGCCGCGCAGCAGGCGGCGCTGTCGGCATGAACCGGCGCATCGCCCTGACCACCCTGGTGGTTGCCGACTATGACGAAGCCATTGCCTGGTACACCGGCAAGCTCGGCTTCGCATTGCTCGAAGACATCGACCAGGGGCACAAGCGCTGGCTGGTGGTCGGCCCGACCGACGGCAGCGCCGCCGCCCTGCTGCTGGCCCGTGCCAGCGACGAGGAACAACGCAGCCGCGTCGGCAACCAGACCGGTGGCCGCGTTGCCTTCTTCCTCAACACCGACGACTTCCACCGCGACCACGCGGCGATGCTGGCCGCCGGCGTCGAGTTCCTGGAAGCGCCGCGCGAAGAACCCTATGCAACGGTCGCGGTATTCCGCGACCTGTATGGCAACACCTGGGACCTGTTGGAGCCCCGTCAATGAAGAAACTGGTACTGGCCAGCCACAATGCCGGCAAGCTGGTGGAGATGCAGGAGATCCTCGCCGACCTGCCGCTGCAGATCACCTCGGCCGCCGAGCTGGGCCTGGGCGACGTGGAAGAGACCGGCCTGACCTTCGTCGAGAACGCGCTGCTGAAGGCACGCGCCGCCTGCGAAGCGACCGGCCTGCCGGCGCTGGCCGATGATTCCGGCCTGATCGTCGATGCCCTGGGTGGTGCACCGGGCCTGTACAGCGCGCGCTATGCCGGCCACCCGACCAACGCCGCTGCCAACAACGCCAAGCTGCTGGACGCGATGGCCGGTGTTCCCGATGGCCAGCGCAGTGCCCGCTTCTATGCGGTGATCGTGCTGCTGCGCCACGCCACCGACCCGCAGCCGCTGATCTGCGAAGGCCGCTGGGAAGGGCAGATCATCCGTGAGCTGCGTGGCACGAATGGTTTCGGCTACAACCCGGTGTTCCTGGACACCACCCACGGCCTGACCGCCGCGGAAATGGAGCCGGCGCTGAAGAACGCCATCAGCCACCGTGCCATTGCCCTGCAGCAGCTCAAGCAGCAGCTGGCGACGCTGTACTGACGCCCGACCTGATCGAACCAGGGAAGCCGGCCAACGGCCGGCACTACCGATGAAGCCCATGCCGCACGCCCACGACCACTGCAACCACCTGCCCGGCGAAGCCTGCTCCGCTGACCACGACAGCGCACCGCGGCTGGTGCCGCCACCGCTGTCGCTGTACGTGCACCTGCCGTGGTGCGTGCGCAAATGCCCGTACTGCGATTTCAATTCGCACCAGGCCAAGGGCGAGTTGCCGTTCGAGGCCTACATCGATGCACTGCTGCGCGACCTGGACCAGGACCTGCCGCTGGTCTGGGGCCGGGTGGTGCACAGCGTGTTCTTCGGTGGCGGCACGCCCAGCCTGTTCCCGCCGGAGGCGATCGACCGCTTCCTGCAGCAGGCCAGCGCGCGCCTGCGCTTTGCCCCCAATGCCGAGATCACCCTGGAAACCAACCCGGGCACCGCCGAGCATGGCCGTTTCGACCGCTACCGCGCGGCCGGCGTGAACCGCCTGAGCTTCGGCATCCAGAGTTTCGACGACGCCATGCTCAAGCGCCTCGGCCGCATCCACGACAGTGGCGAAGCCGAGCGCGCGGTGAAGATGGCGCAGGACGCGGGCTACGACAATTTCAACATCGACCTGATGTATGCGCTGCCGGAACAGACCCTGGCCGGCGCCGAGGCCGACCTGGAGCGTGCATTTGCACTGCAACCGGCGCACATCTCGCACTACCAGCTGACCCTGGAACCGAACACGGTGTTCTTCGCGCGGCCGCCGCAGGGCATTCCCGATGAAGACAACGCCTGGGACATGCAGGAACACTGCCAGGCATTGCTGGCTCAGGCTGGTTTCGGCCAGTACGAGGTCAGCGCCTATGCGCGCCCCGGCCGGCAAAGCGCGCACAACCTGAACTACTGGCGTTTCGGCGATTACCTGGGCATCGGTGCCGGTGCGCACGGCAAGATCAGCTCGGGCGCCGAAGAACACGTGCTGCGCCGCTGGAAGCTGAAGCATCCGCAGGCCTACCTGGACAGCGCTGGCACGCCGGCCTCTTTCGGGGGTGACGATGTGATCGCAGCCGAGCGCCTGCCGTTCGAGTACATGCTCAACCTGCTGCGCCTGCACGAAGGGTTCGGCCTTCGCGATTTCGAGTCGCGCACCGGGCTGCCGCGCGGCGTGCTGGACGCTCCGTTGGCCGAGGCCGTCCAGCGCGGCTGGCTGGAGGTGGCGGAGGGTCATGTGCAACCGACCGAGCTGGGCCGCCGGTTCACCAACGATGTGGTGAGCCTGTTCCTGGAGGAATAAGCCTTCCGCCATACCGGGTAGTGCCGGCCGCTGGCCGGCACTCTGGTAAAGACAGCGCTGCCGGCCAGCGGCAGGCACTACCGTTCATCCGTCGGCCCTGCCCGATGAACGTGAGACACGTTCAGCCTAAAGTAGCGCCGACTGCGGCCGACACGGTAGATTCACAGGATCGATCCGCGGGAATCCGGGTACCGCTCGCCGATGTCAGCTGTCTTTTCCATCACCTCTGCCGACAAAGCACGCCTGGCCGCCAGCGACCTGCCATCGCGGGTGCGTGAACTGCTGGGTGCGTTGATCGGCCTGTGCCGGCAAACGCTGGCCGCGCCCCTGATCCTGACCGTCGAAGCGCTGGAGCAGACGCTGCTGCACGACGCCGACCGTGCACGCAATCCGATGCAGCAGGCGGACCTGATGGCCCAGCGTGGCCAGCTGCACGCCTTCGCCGGCCATTTCGCCGACCGCATGCTCGATGCCGTGGCCGAAGCGCTGGCGGGCCTGCGCGAGCCGTCCACCGTCGCTGCGGCCCCTGCTTCGCCGCCGCCGCTACCGGGCGCGCTCGGCCTGTCGCTGGTCGATGAGCACGAGGTGGATCGCGACCTGCTGCTGACCGAAATGATCCGGCGCGAGACCCTGCGTTCAACCAATACGTTGAACCTGCTGGGACAGCGCCTGGGCGTGCTCGCGGCGGCGCCGGCGTTCGAGGCCGACACCCTGCCACTGGCACCGCAGGCCCTGTGCGCGATGGTGCGCCGGATCGCCGAACAGGACGCCCTTGGCGTGGAGGTGCAGCTTGCGCTGTACCGCAGCTTCGAACGGCAGGTGCTGGAACGCCTGGGCGATGTGCTGGACCGCGCCAATGCGCTGCTGGCCCAGCATGGCGTGCTGCCGGGCCTGGTCTACACCCCGTACCTGGCACGCTCGTCGAGCACCCGGCGGATCATCACCCAGTCGGTGGGCGGCGGCCGCACGACCCAGCCTGCCAAGCGTTCCGCCGCGCCGTTGACCGGCTGGAACGGCTCCGCTCCGGCCGGTTCCTGGTCGAACCTGGTGCAGGACGCATTCAACGACGCGGGTACGCCGGGCGCAGCCACCGCTGGCGTGACCACGTCCACCGGCAGTGCGCTGCATGAATTGCTGCAGCAGGCCCGCCATGCCACTGCCCCTCCTGCGGACACCGCTGCCGTGCCCAGTGCGGCCGTCGATGCGGTCCTCGCGCGGCTGCAGGCCCAGTCCAGCGCGGCCACCGGCGTCGCCGACCTGCAGGCTGCGGTGGTCGCCCAGCTGCGCAGCGAGCACGGCGCGCAGGCCCAGCTGGGCAGCCACGACCGCGACAACCTCGACCTGCTGCGCCTGCTGATGCAGCAGGTGCAGCAACAGCAGCGCCCCGACCCGGTGCCGGCCGCCCTGCTGGCGCGCCTGCAGGTACCGCTGGCGCGTGCGGCGATGGCCGACCCCGGCTTCTTCGTGCGCGATGAACACCCTGCACGCGAACTGCTCAACCAGATTGCCGAAGTCGGCGCCAACTGGCTGGGCGACGATGACGTGGACCCCCAGCTGCTGCAGCGCATGGCGCAGAGCGTGCAGGGTCTGCTCGGCCAGGATGCACGCTCGCCCGAGGCCTTCGCCGCCGCCAACGAAGACGTACAGCAGCATCAGCGCGCGGCGGCCCATCGTGCTGAACTGGCCGAGCGCCGCCACGTCGAGGCCGCGCGTGGCAAGGAACGGCTGGAACTGGCGCGTCGCCAGGCCAATGCGCAGATCGACCAGTGCTGCGACACACAGGCGCCGCCGCGCTTCGTGCAGACCCTGCTGCGCCAGGCCTGGGCCGATGCACTCACCCTCACCCGCCTGCGCCATGGCGAAGATTCGCCGCAGTGGCAGGAACGCCTGCTACAGACCGAGCGCATCGCCGCGGTGACCGCGCAGGCCGTCGATGCCAACGGTGGCACCGATGCAGTGCTGGCCAACGAGGTGGAATCGGCGCTCGTGCAGGTCGGCTATCACGCCGAGGAAGCCGCCGCCGTTGCGCGCCGCCTGGCCACGCCAGGAGGCGAGGATGAAAGCACCTCGCGCACCGAGCTCAGTGCGCGCCTGAAGGCACGTGCACGACTGGGCGAACATGCTGCCAGCGGCAGCGCCGACGCCCCGCGCACGCCGCGCAGCAGCGCCGAAGAGGCGGCCTACCAGCAGCTCGTGACCCTGCCCTTTGGCAGCTGGTTCGACATCGACAACGGTGACGGCACCCTGCGCCGCCAGCGCCTGTCCTGGTACAGCCTGCTGACCGGTCACGCCCTGTTCGTCAATCCGCGCGGGCAGAAGATCGCCGATACCGACCTTGATACGCTGGCCCGGCAGCTCAGCGCCGGACGCGCGCAGCTGGTCACCGAAGACAAGGGGCGGCTGGTCGATCGCGCATGGCAGGCCAGCCTCGGTGCGCTGCGTGCGCTGGCCGGCGGCCGTTACAGGGAGGCGTCCGTTTGAACGTGCAACCGCCGCAGGACACCCGCCGCGCGCCGCGTCGCCAGGTCTCGGACCTGGTACCGGTCACCGACCAGATGCGCGAATGCGTGGTGGGCCGGCTCGGCAATGTCTCCGAGACTGGCATGTTGATGCTGGCCAGCACCCCGCTGCGCGAGGACGCGCTGTACCAGTTCCGCTTCCCGTTGCCGATCGGTGACGGCCGCCACGAGGCCATTGACGTGGGCGTGCACCTGCTGTGGAGCGAGCCGGCGCATGTGCCCGGCCAGAGCTGGACCGGCTTCCGCTTCCTCACCCTGTCACGCGAACATCGGCAGCTGCTGCGCCAGTGGATAGGCGAAGACAGCGACGAGGCACCGGTTTCGACGGCCTGAGTGCCGGTTCCAGCACAGCGGTTTTTCCCGGTATGCGGCAGAATCTAGGGCCGTTTTCCGTGTCGAGCCACCGCAATGATCCAGCAAGACCCCGGCGCCCTGTACCCCGACCACCTGGCCGTGCTGTGCCGACGTGCCGAACAGGCGCTGGCCCGCGGCGGCTTCGACCATCTGGTCGTGCCCAGCGGCACCCTGCACTACCAGGTGTTCGACGATCGCGACTACCCGTACGCGGTCAATCCGCAGTTCAAGGCCTGGCTGCCGCTGACCCGGGTGCCCAACAGCTGGATCGTGTTCACCCCGGGCAAGCGCCCGGCGGTGATCTTCCACCAGCCCTTCGATTACTGGCACGTGGTACCGGACGCACCGAGTGGCTGGTGGGTGGAGCACTTCGACATCCACATCATCCGCAAGCCCGAAGAGGCGCTGGCCCTGCTGCCGGCCGACCCGTCGCGCTGCGCGATCCTCGGCGAGCCGCAGAGCGCGCTGGGCAGCTACGTGCCGAACAACCCGGCACCGGTGGTGAACTACCTGGAATGGCACCGCGGCAGCAAGACGCCGTATGAGATCGCGCTGATGCGCCAGGCGCAGGTGCTGGGCGTGCGCGGCCACCGCGCCGCCGAAGCCGCGTTCCGCAACGGCGCCGACGAATTCAGCATCCACATGGCGTACTGCCAGGCCGTCGGCCAGGATGCCAACGAGCTGCCCTACGGCAACATCGTGGCGCTCAATGAACATGCCGCCGTGCTGCATTACACCGAGCTGGGCCGCAAGGCGCCGCAGCCGCTGCGCAGCTTCCTGATCGATGCAGGCGCCAGCGCGCACGGCTACGCCAGCGACATCACCCGTACCTACGCCGCGCAGGGCCACGACGAATTCGCTGCGGTGATTGCTGCCGTCGACGCCGCCCAGCAGCAGATGTGCGCAGCGGTGCGCCCGGGCTTCGACTACAGGCAGCTGCACGTGGACGCACATCTTTCGCTGATGGGCGTGCTGAAGGACTTCGGCGTGATCAAGGTCTCGCCGCAGACCGCGCTGGAGACCGGCGTCAGCGCCGCGTTCTTCCCGCATGGCATCGGCCACCTGATCGGCCTGCAGGTGCACGACGTGGCCGGTTTCGCGGCCAGCGACGAGGGCGGCCGCATCGAGCGCCCGGCGGGCCACCCGTACCTGCGCCTGACCCGCGTACTGGAACCGGGCATGGTGGTGACCATTGAACCGGGCCTGTACTTCATCGACATGCTGTTGAACGAAGTGAAGGATGCCGGCCATGGTGATGCGATCAACTGGGACCGCGTGGATTTCTTCCGTCCGTATGGTGGCATCCGCATTGAAGACGAAGTGCTGTGCACCGAGGGCGAGGCGGACAACCTGACGCGGCCGGCGTTTGCGGCGGCCAACGGCTGAGCCCCTCGTGGTTGGGCGCTGATATCAAAGGCCGCGCTTGGCCGGGCGGGGTGGGTTTGCAGGACACGCCGTAAACCCATCCATGGGGGCTCGATGGCGCCATCCATGGCGCCAACGGTCCTGCAAACCCACCCCGCCCGTCCTTTGACAGTTTCCTGCTGCGTCCAACCACGGAAAAAGAAGAAAGAAAAGCAGAAGCGGGTCGCTCGCTGCGCTCGCTCCGTGTCGACCAAGGTCGACACCTACCAACAGCCGCGCGCGCCAATAACCGCGGTTGCCAACAGCCGCGTGAACCTGTCGAAGCCGGGGTACTGTGGGTTTGCGGGGTGTGAGCGGCATGGATGCCGCGACCAAGCCCCCATGGATGGGTTCACGGCGTCCCCGCACACCCACAGTGCCCCGCCATCCCACGGAATGCGCGCTGTTGCTGTTGCTGTTGCTGTTGCTGTTGCTGTTGCTGTTGCTGTTGCTGTTGCTCTTGCTGTTGCCTCTGCGGGTGCAGGGCTGCAAGCCCTGCAGAACACCCCTTACCCCGCCATCACCGCTTCAATCTCGTCGGCGCTGCGCGCCAGACCTTCGGTCAGCACGCGATGACCGTCGTCGGTGATCAGCACATCATCCTCGGTACGGATGCCGATGCCGCGCCAGCGCGGTTCCACCGTCGTATCGTCCACGCCGATGTACAGCCCCGGCTCGATGGTGAATGCCATGCCCGGCTCCAGCAGCCGCGAATCGCCCGCCAGGCGGTATTCGCCCACATCGTGCACGTCCAGCCCGATCCAGTGCCCGGTCTTGTGCCGGTAGAAACGCTGGTACAGGCCTTCGGACAGGTTCTTTTCCAGCGTCCCCTTCAGCAGGCCCAGCCGCAGCAGGCCCTCGGTCAGGGTCTGCACTGCGGCCAGGTGACCGGCCTCGTACGGCACGCCCGGCCTGGCCTGGGCCAGCGCGGCGGCCTGCGCATCGCCGACCAGGTCGTGCAGTGCACGCTGCTCGGCGCTGAAGCGGCCATTCACCGGGAACGTGCGGGTGATGTCGCTGGCGTAGCCACGGTACTCGGCACCGGCGTCGATCAGCACCAGCTCGCCGTCGCGCGAACGCGCGTTGTTGTCCCGGTAATGCAGGATGCAACCGTTGCGGCCCGCACCGACGATGCTGCAATACGCCGGCACTGCATCGCTGGCGCGGAACACGCGTTCCAGCTCGGCCTGCAGCTCGTATTCGTGGATGCCGGCCCTGGCAGCCTTCATCGCCGCCAGATGCGCACGCACGCTGATCTGCGCAGCGTGGTGCATCAGCGCCACTTCCGCGCCGGACTTGAACAGGCGCTGCTCGTGCAGCAGGTGGCCCAGTTCAAGGAATTCATGCGGTGGCTGCGCGCCGTGGCGCACCTGCGAACGCACGCGGTTGACCCAGCCGATCAGCTTCAGGTCGAAATCGGCGTCGCGACCGAAGTGGTAGTAGACGCGCGAACGGCCTTCCAACAGGCCCGGCAGGATGTCGTCCAGATCATCGATCGGGTACGCATCGTCCATGCCGTACTGCGCCACCGCGCCTTCCTGGCCGGCACGGCTGCCGTCCCAGGCTTCGCGCTCGGCATCACGTTCGCGGCAGAACAGGATGGCCTCACCGTGGCGCCGGCCCGGGATCAGCACCAATACCGCCTCCGGCTCCGGGAAACCGCTCAGGTACTGGAAGTCCGAGTCCTGGCGGAACGGGTAATGGGTATCGAGGCTGCGCACCTTCTCGGCCGCGGCCGGCAGCACCAGGATCGCGTCCTCGCCGGCCATGTCCATCAGCTGGCGGCGCCGACGCTTGTATTCGCCGGCCGCGATGCCGGTGCGCTGCTTGATGTCCATCAGTTCAGGCGCTGCCGATGGCGCGAGGCCAGCACCACGTCACCGTGCAGCAGCAGTACCGCCACGCGGATGAACTCCTCGATCTCCGACAGGGCTTCGTCGTCATCATCGCCACCCGCTTCGAAATCCTCGCTGGAGGCGCGTGCCAGGCTGGCCATGTCGGTCAGCGCTTCTTCACCCTCTTCGGACAAGGTCGGGCGGCGGCCGCCGCTGCCCAGGCCGAACCCCCCCAGGAACGAGCGGGTCCAGCTGAACATGGCATCGGCCTGCGCGGACACGTCGTCGCCGTCTGTCAGCAGCAGTTCGAAGGCGAAGTCGCGGTCTTCCAGCTGCTTGATGGTCGCCTGCAGCAGCTGCCCCAGCACGCTGTCGGCAGCCACCGGCGGCAGGTTGTCGTCGGCCAGCACCCGTGCCGGCCAGTCGTTGCCGGGGGCGCCACCGGCGGCCAGCCAGCCACACAGCGCACCGTGCAGCTCGGCAGCGGTAGCGCCCAGGCCCAGTTCCTGGCTGGCGCGGGTAACGTCGTCGACGGAGGGAAGTTCGGTCATCGTGCGGCTCGTTCGGAAAGGAAACCCGGGGCGCGCACGCGCGCGCCCATGAGACCCCGTAGTGTAGCAACCCGGCGGCGTCCTCTCTGCGGCCGCCAGGCCTTGCTGCGACAACGCTTGACCGCCCTTGCCCGGCTTGCCTATCGTGCCCGCATGGAACCCGCCGATCCCCTTGCCCAGCTGCAGGACTTCGCCGCCCGCGTGGAAGCGTTGCTCGAACGCAACCAGCGCCTGGCCGAGGAGAACCGCAGCCTGCGCCACCAGCAGGAACAGCTGGTGGCCGAGCGTTCCACGCTGCTGGCCAAGAACGAGCAGGCACGCTCGCGGGTGGAAGCAATGATCAGCCGGCTCAAATCCCTGGAGCAGCACACATGAGCGCCGAACCGGTCAGTGTCCGCATCCTCGATCGTGAATACACGGTGGGTGTCGGCGGCGATGAACGCGACAGCCTGATGGCCGCCGCGCGCCTGCTCGATGCGCGCATGCGCGAAATCCGCGGCAGCAACCGCATGGCCGCCGTCGACCGCGTCGCCGTGCTGGCCGCACTGAACCTGGCCCACGAACTGCAGCTGCTGCGCGACGAGAACGCCCGCCAGGCCGTGGCCCTGCAGCAGACGCTGGCCGACCTGAACAGGCGCCTGGACCGCGCGATCGACGGCACCCCCTAGAAAAAGGGGACGGAGGGGATTAAGGCGCATTCGCCCCATGCGTGCCGGAAACGTCTTAATCCCCTCCGTCCCCTTTTTCGCATATCTGAATTGGCACGGACTGTTGCCGACGAACGGCCTTTCCAGACCCTGCATGCTGGCTATAATGGCCACGCGTTCTCTGCGGTACTCGACGGCATGTGCAAACATTCGCCTTGTCCCTTAAGAACGACACCGGGAGCGCGACAGCGCCGGGAGTGCAGGTCCGCCTTGTAGCGGGAAGCCCGATGGTTCTCCAGCGTTCCCACTTGAGCCCCCGGGTTCAAGGTCGTTTCGCATGCATCGACATTGCGGAGAATGCAATATTCCAGCAAGGGCGGCGTCTTCGGGCGTCGCCCTTGTTCTTTCCGGCACAATGGCGGCTGATCCTTGCCGCACGCTGCCATGACCGACCCGCGCCAGGCCCTGCGCCACGACCTGCGGCAACGCCGCCGCGACCTTTCCGCCGGTGAGCGCATCGCTGCCGCCGAATCCCTTGCCGATGCCCTGCTCGCCCTGCCGTTCACCCCACGCGAAGGCGCCGTGGCCGGCTACTGGGCGCTGGATGGCGAAATCGCCCTGCACCGCTGGCAGCTGCAACTGCCCGAAGGCCTCACCTACTGCCTGCCGGTGCTGGCCGGCGAGGTGCTGCGCTTCGCGCCGTGGCGGCCGGGACAGGCGCTGACCAGCAACCGCTACGGCATTCCCGAACCGGACGTAGCGCTGGACGATACGCTGGAACCGGCGCAGATGGCGCTGGTGGTGGCCCCGCTGGTGGGCTTCGACGCACAGTGCCGGCGGCTGGGCATGGGGGGCGGCTGGTATGATCGCAGCTTCGCCTTCCGCCATGACCGGCCGGCGCCGCCCTGGCTGGTCGGTGCTGCGTTCGCGGTGCAGCAGGTCGAGTCCTTGCCGGTGGCGTCGTGGGACGTGCCGGTGGATGCGATCTGCACCGAAGACGGCACCCTGTTCCCCTCCGCTGCCCCCGTGAACGCATGACCGCCCGCAAGCGCTACTGGCTGATGAAGTCCGAACCGGACGCCTTCTCCATCGATGACCTGGCCAAGGTCAAGGTCGAACCCTGGAACGGGGTGCGCAACTACCAGGCGCGCAACTTCATGCGCGATGGCATGCAGGTGGGCGACGGCATCCTGTTCTACCACTCCAATACCAAGGTGCCGGGCATCGTCGGCCTGGCCACGGTGGCCAGCACCGCCTATCCGGACGACACCCAGTTCGATCCAAAATCCGACTACTACGACCCCAAGAGCACGCGCGAGAACCCGCGCTGGATGCTGGTGGACGTGGCCTTCGACCGCAAGCTGAAGCAGGTGATCGCGCTGGACGAGATCAAGCTGCACGCCGAGGAACTGGGCGAAGGCTTCCCGCTGGTTGCCAAGGGCAACCGCCTGTCGGTGTTCCCGGTGACCGCCGCGCAGTGGAAGCTGCTGCTGTCGCTGGAAAAGAAATCCTGATTCCCTGCCTGAGAGTTCTCCCATGTCCGAAGCCAAGCGCCTGGCCGCCGAGAAAGCCATCGAATACGTCGAAGACGGCATGATCGTCGGTGTCGGCACCGGTTCCACCGTGGCCTATTTCATCGATGCCCTGGCCCGCATCCAGCACCGCATCAAGGGCGCCGTGTCCAGCTCCGAGCAGAGCACCGCGCGCCTGAAGCAGCACGGCATCGAAGTGATCGAGCTGAACCACAGCGGCAACCTGTCGCTGTACGTGGACGGCGCCGATGAGTGCGATCCGAACAAGTGCCTGATCAAGGGCGGCGGCGCCGCACTGACCCGCGAGAAGATCATCGCCGAGGCCAGCGAGCGCTTCATCTGCATCGTCGACCCGAGCAAGCAGGTGCCGGTGCTGGGCAGGTTCCCGCTGCCGGTGGAAGTGATCCCGATGGCGCGCAGCCTGGTCGCCCGGCAGATCCGCGACATGACCGGCGGCCAGCCGACCTGGCGCGAAGGCGTGGTCACCGACAATGGCAACCAGATCCTGGACATCCACAACCTGCAGATCACCGATCCGGAAAAGCTGGAGCGCGAGCTCAACCAACTGCCGGGCGTGGTCTGCGTGGGCCTGTTCGCGCGCCGTCGCGCCGACGTGGTGATCGTCGGCGGCGAGCCGCCGGTCGTGCTCTGACCCTTCCGAAGGATCCTGACGATGTCGCTGTTGCGTTCGCTGCTGATGCTTCCGCTGCTGGCCCTGGCCGGCTGTGCCACCGACGCGGCCCGCCATTGGGTCGAACTGGATGGCGCCCGCTACCAGGTGGAGCTGGCCACCAATGACGAAACCCGCGCGCGCGGGCTGATGTTCCGCGACCAGATGGCGGCCGACCACGGCATGCTGTTCATCCACGACCGCGAAGAAATGCAGGCGTACTGGATGAAGAACACCAGGATCGCGCTGGACATCCTGTACTTCGACAGCCAGCGCAGGCTGGTCAGCCAGCAGCGCGACGTACCGCCGTGCTCGGCTGGCGACATGTGCCCGCCCTACCCCAGCGGTGGCCCGGCGCGCTACGTGCTGGAACTCAACGCCGGCCAGGCCGAGAAGCTGCAGTTGAAGGACGGCACGGAGCTGAAATTCGGCCCGGGCATCGAAAAGTAAGGTACGGCCGGGCCGCGCCCGGCACCCGCAGTAGTGCCGGCCGCTGGCCGGCAACCCTGCAGGGGTCAGATCCCCTTCGCGTGCGAAAGGGATCTGACCCCTGCATTTTTCACGCGGCACCGCTTGAAACGGCCTGCGAATGACGCCAGTCTGTGGCCATGCAGGACCGGATCACACTCCCCGACTGGGATGCACTGGCCGACCTCGAAGACGAGGCGCTGCCACTGTTGCCGACCGCGCTGCTGATCGCGCGCGATGAATACCCCGATCTGCAGCCGTCGACCTACGATGCGCTGATCCAGAGCCATGTCGACCACCTCCGCTCGGAAGTGGAGAGCATCGACAACAGTCCATTGAAGATGGCGGCGATCAACCGCCACCTGTTCGACGAGCTGGGCTACAGCGGCGACCACGACGAGTATTACGACCCGCGCAACAGCTACCTCAACCAGGTATTCGAGCGCCGGCTGGGCAACCCGATCTCGCTGGCGCTGGTGCAGATGGAAGTCGCGCGGCGGCTGGGCATTCCGCTCGACGGCGTGTCCTTCCCCGGCCACTTCCTGGTGCGCCTGCCGGTGGACGACGGCGTGCTGGTGATGGACCCGTTCAATGGTGGTCGCCCGCTGGACGTGGACGAACTGCGCGAACGCGCCAAGTCGCACCTGGGCGGGCAGATGCCCGACGACCAGGTGCTGGCGCAGATTCTGGACCCGGCGCCGGCGCGCGCGATCCTGATGCGCATGCTGCGCAACCTGCACGGCGTGTATGCCGAGGCCGGCGAATGGGACCGCGCCGCGCGCAGTGCCGACCGCCTGCTGAAGCTCGCCCCGGAGCAGGACGATGCGCTGCGTGACCGCGGCCTGGCCTACCTGCAACTGGAGTACCTGGCCGGTGCCCGCCACGATCTGGGGCAGTACCTGAAGCGCAACCCGGAAGCCAGTGATGCGCAGTGGCTGCGCGAGAAGCTGATCGACCTCGGCGGACCGATGCCGCGGCTGCATTGAGGGTGTCGGTGTGTGGACCAACGGTCCACACCTACCCTCATCAATCGACCTCGACCATCTCGAAATCGGCCTTGGTGACCCCGCAGTCCGGGCAGGTCCAGGTCTCCGGAATGTCCTCCCAGCGCGTCCCCGGCGCGATGCCCTCCTCCGGCAGGCCCTCCGCTTCGTTGTACAGGAAGCCGCAGACCACGCACATCCAGGTGCGCAAGGTGGTGGGGGTGGCATCGCTCATCGGATAATCAGGGCTGGATTCACGGGCCGCCATTGTCCCATCGCGGTCCACTCACCGGTAGCCATCGATGACTTCTGCTTCCCCGGCGCCCCGCGGCGTCTACCTGATCACCCCGGACGAGCCCGATACCGCATGCCTGCTGGCCCGTACCGCGCCGCTGCTGGCCGCTGGCGCCACCTGGCTGCAGTACCGCAACAAGACCGCCAGTGACGCGCTGCGGCGGGAGCAGGCCACCGCCCTGCAGGCGCTGTGCGCGGAACACGGCGTGCCGCTGATCGTCAACGACGACCCGGCACTGGCCAAAGCCGTTGGCGCGGCGGGGGTGCACCTGGGCGGCACCGACGGTGACATCCCCAGCGCACGCGCCCTGCTCGGTGCCGAGGCCATCATCGGCGCCTCCTGCTACGACCAGCTGGCCAATGCAGAGAAGGCCGTGGCCGCCGGCGCCAGCTACGTGGCCTTCGGCGCGTTCTTCCCCACCACGACCAAGGTCACCAGCAGCCGCGCGCATACCGGCCTGCTGCGGCAAAGCGCCGCACTGGGCGTGCCGCGGGTGGCGATCGGCGGCCTGACGCCGGACAATGTCGGTCCCATCATCGACGCCGGCGCCGATCTGGTCGCCGTGGTCAGCAGCGTGTTCGCCGCCGAAGACCCGGTCGCGACCCAGCGCGCCTACCTCGCCCAGTTCGCGTAACACCCAGGAAAGCCCCATGAACCACGACCAGTCCCACGCCCTGTTCTCCCGCGCCCAGCAACTGCTGCCGGGCGGCGTCAATTCGCCGGTACGCGCGTTCAAATCGGTCGGTGGCGAACCGTTCTTCGTCGAGCGCGCCGACCGCGCCTACCTGTACGACGTCGACGGCAACCGCTACATCGACTACGTCGGTTCCTGGGGCCCGATGATCGTCGGCCACAACCACCCGGCCGTGCGCCAGGCGGTGAAGAAGGCGATCGACAACGGCCTGTCCTTCGGCGCGCCGTGCGCAGCCGAAGTGACCATGGCCGAGACCATCACCCGCCTGGTGCCGTCGTGCGAGATGGTGCGCATGGTCAACTCCGGCACCGAGGCCACGCTGTCGGCGATCCGCCTGGCGCGTGGTGCGACCGGCCGCAACCGCATCGTGAAGTTCGAAGGCTGCTATCACGGCCATGGCGACTCGTTCCTGGTCAAGGCCGGCAGCGGCATGCTGACCCTGGGCGTGCCGACCTCGCCGGGCGTCCCGGCCGGGCTGAGCGAACTGACCCTGACCCTGCCCTACAACGATTTCGAAGCGGCCACTGCGCTGTTCGCGCAGCAGGGTGACGACATTGCCGGCCTGATCATCGAGCCGGTGGTCGGCAACGCCAACTGCATCCCGCCGCGCGAGGGCTACCTGCAGCACCTGCGCGAACTGTGCACGAAGCATGGCGCGCTGCTGATCTTCGACGAGGTGATGACCGGCTTCCGCGTCGCCCTCGGCGGCGCACAGGCGCACTACGGCATCACCCCGGACCTGACCACCTTCGGCAAGATCATTGGCGGCGGCATGCCGGTCGGGGCCTACGGCGGCCGCCGCGAGCTGATGCAGCAGATCGCCCCGGCCGGCCCGATCTACCAGGCAGGTACGCTGAGCGGCAACCCGGTGGCGATGGCCGCCGGTCTGGCGATGCTGGAACTGATCCAGCAGCCGGGCTTCCACGCCGACCTGGCCGAGCGCACCGCGCGCCTGTGTGCCGGCCTGGAAGCGGCCGCCGCCGAAGCCGGCGTGGCCGTGACCACCACCCGCGTGGGCGCGATGTTCGGGCTGTTCTTCACCAGCGAGAAGGTGGAGACCTATGCGCAGGCCACTGCCTGTGACATCCCGGCGTTCAACCGCTTCTTCCATGCGATGCTGGACCAGGGCGTGTTCCTGGCGCCGTCGGCGTACGAAGCCGGTTTCCTGTCCAGCGCGCACGACGATGCGGTGATCGAGGCCACCCTCGCCGCTGCACGCGTGGCGTTCAAGGCCACCAAGGGCTGATCGCAAAAAGGGGACGGAGGGGATTAAGTCGTTTGTGCACAAACGACTTAATCCCCTCCGTCCCCTTTTTTTTCTAACCGAAGAGGAACTTGCCCTTCATCATCGCGAAGTGGCCGGGGAACGAACAGAAGAAGGTGTAGTCGCCACCTTTCTGCAGGCCCTGGGTAGAGAAACGCACGCGCGTGGTCTCGCCGCCGCCGATCACCTTGGTGTGCGCCAGCACGCGCTTGTCGGCCTTCGGCAGGTAGCTGTCAGCCAGGGTCATGCGCATGCCCGCCATCGCCACCGGCTGGTAATCAGCGCTGCGGGTCAGCACCCAGTTGTGGCCCATCGCGGTGACCGCCAGCTTGCCGGTATGGCGCAGGGTCAGGTCCACGGCGGTGCAATCAGCGGCAACCTTGATCTCGCGGCTGCTGAAGCTCATCTGGTCGGTGCTGTCGATGCTCACCGCACACACCCGCGCCATCGCCGACGGCGCCAGCATCAGCGCACCCAGTCCCACTGCCACCCTCCAAGCCTTCATCATTGCATCTCCTGCGGATTCAAGCGCCATTCTAGGCAGCCCCCTGCGGCGCCGTCTGCGACCGTCTGTCGCATGCCAGCTCCAGGGTTTCCCGCGCACTCATCGCAATGGCATGCTCAGCCGATGCGGATCGACCTGTTGCTGCTGGATGTGGATGGCGTGCTGGTGCAGTACCAGCGCGGGCAACGCGTGCTGCATCTGGCCCGGACACTGCAGGTTCCGACGCACGCCGTACAGGCCGCGCTGTACGACAGCGGGCTGGAAGCAGCGCATGACAATGGCACGCTGGATGGCCCGGCCTATCTGGCGCAGCTGGGAGAGCTTCTGGGCACGACTGTCGATGTGGCTGCATGGACCGCGGCGCGACGGGCCGCCAGCCATCCTCAGGCGGCCGTGTTGCAACGATTGCAGGCCCTGCAACTGCCAATCGCGGTGCTGACCAACAACGGCGCGCTGATGCAGCAGGCATTGCCCACCCTGCTGCCGGAACTGTTTCCTGCCCTGCAGGCGCGCGTGTTCTGCAGTGCGGATTTCGGCCTGCGCAAACCGGCGCCGGCGGTGTTTCTGCGCACGCTGGAAGCGCTGGGCGTGGCACCTTCGCGCACGCTGTTCGTCGATGACCTGTTCGCCAATGTGCGTGGCGCGCGCGCTGCCGGCCTGCACGCGGAAACCGTGCGCGATGGCCGGGGATTGGGCAAGGTGTTGAAGCGCTACCGGATTGCGTGAACCACTGTAGAGCCGAGCCCATGCTCGGCTGCTGTGGCTTGGCATCGCGATGAACCGAGCATGGGCTCGGCTCTACGGGCATTCCTCAGCAACGGGGTCAGAGCCCTCTCCGCAGGAGAGGGATCCGACCCCGGCATGATGGCCTCAGCGCGCGGCGATGAACGCGGCAATCGCCGCGCGCAGGCGCTTCAGGCCTTCGGCCACTTCTTCGTCGGTGATGTTCAGCGACGGCACGAAGCGCAGCACGTCCGGGCCGGCCTGCAGGGTCAGCAGGCCGTGCTCGGCGGCGTGGTCGAGGATCGCACCGGCCTGGCCGGCGAAGTCCTTGCTCAGCACCGCGCCCAGCATCAGGCCACGACCACGCACGTCGCTGAACACACCGAACTCGTCGTTGATGCGGGCGAAGCCATCGCGCAGCGCCTTGGACTGGCGGCTGACGTTGGCGGCGATCTCCGCCGAGGCCAGCTTGCGCAGCGCCACGCGGGCCACCGCAGCAGCCAGCGGGTTGCCACCGAAGGTGGTGCCGTGGGCGCCGAACTGCATGGTCTCGGCCACCTTCGGGCCGGCCAGCATCGCGCCGATCGGGAAGCCGCCACCGAGTGCCTTGGCCAGGGTGACCATGTCCGGCACCACGTCGTCCTGCCAGTGCGCGAACAGCGTACCGGTGCGGCCCATGCCGGCCTGAATCTCATCCAGCACCAGCAGTGCATTGTGCTGGTCGCACAGTTCGCGCACGCGCTTGAGGAAACCGGACTTGGCCGGCATCACGCCGCCCTCGCCCTGGATCGGCTCCAGCATCACCGCCGCCACGTCGCCGGCGGCCATCGCGGTTTCCAGCTGTACTTCATCGTTGAAATCGATGTAGCGGAAGCCGCCGGGCAGCGGCTCGTAGCCTTCCTGGTACTTCGGCTGGGCAGTGGCGGTCACCGCGCCCAGGGTGCGGCCGTGGAAACTGCCACGGAAGGTGATGATCACCCGCTTGTCGGCCGGGCGGCCCTGGCTGGAGGCCCACTTGCGGACCATCTTGATCGCCACTTCGTTGGCTTCGGCGCCGGAGTTGCACAGGAACACGCGCTCGGCGAAGCGGCTGGCCTTCACCAGCTCCTCGGCCAGGTGCAGCGGCGGTGCGCTGTAGAACACGTTGCTGGTGTGCCAGAGCTTGCCGGCCTGCTCGACCAGTGCGGCCACCAGGTCCGGATCGTTGTGGCCCAGCCCGCACACGGCGATGCCGGCAGCCAGGTCGATGAACTCACGGCCCTGGCTGTCCCACACGCGGGCGCCCTGGCCTCGCTCCAGTACCACCTGGCGGGGCTTGTAGACCGGCAGGTAATAGTGCGAAAGGGAGATCAGCGGATCGGTAGCGGCGGTCATGGCAGTCGGCAGGGTTCAGGAATCCCCATTCTCGCGCCGGAACCCCTGCGGCACAATGCGCCCATGCGACCGTTTTCTGCCCCCCAGCTGAACCCCGCCACCGAGACCGGCTGGCGCCGCCGGTGGTTCGACATCATCTACCGCCACGACTCGCGGCCCTCGCGCAATTTCGACCTGATCCTGGTAGTGGCGATCGTCGCCAGCATCCTGGTGGTGATGATCGACAGCGTGCAGCACCTGCATGCCGAATGGTCCACCGGCCTGTACATCCTGGAATGGGCTTTCACGATCATCTTCACCGCCGAGTACCTGCTGCGGCTGGCCGTGGTCAAGCGCCCGCTGCGTTACGCGGTGAGCATCTGGGGCATCATCGACCTGCTGTCGATCCTGCCCGCCTACCTGTCGATGTTCATTCCTGGCGCGCAGAGCCTGCTGGTGGTACGCGCGCTGCGCATCCTGCGCGTGTTCCGCATCCTCAAGCTGACCCGCTACATCGAGGAAAGCGGCGTGCTGATGACGTCGCTGTGGCGCAGCAGGCGCAAGGTGCTGGTGTTCCTGTTCACGGTGATCACCATCACCATCATCGCCGGCGCGCTGATGTACGTGATCGAGGGCCCCGAACACGGCTTCACCAACATCCCGGCCAGCATGTACTGGGCGGTGGTGACCATGGCCACGGTCGGCTTCGGCGACATCGTGCCGCAGACCGTGCTTGGCCGCTTCGTCACGTCGGTGCTGATCCTGATCGGCTACAGCATCATCGCCGTGCCCACCGGCATCTACACCGCGGAGCTGGCCAGCACCATGCGTGAAGCCGAGCTGGCCGCGCGCCGTGATGCGCGTGGCTGCCCGCACTGCGGGCTGGAAGGCCACGAGCCGGATGCCCGGCATTGCCGCAAGTGCGGGGGTGAACTACCGGATGCATTCAGCCATTGAGGCACATGCCGGCCAGCGGCCGGCACTACCAAACCCGCAGGGTGCGTGCCGGGCGTGACCCGGCACTACCCTCGGTAGCTCCACGCCATGCGTGGATCCTCCTCAACGCATGCGGTTGCTGGTGGTCACCAGGTCGTTGTAGGCATCCAGGATCGTCGACTGCGCGCCCTCAGGATCGGTGGTGAGCCAGCTGCCCGACGCCTTGCGCTCGGCGGCCAACGCATCGGCGGTGATCGGCTTGCCCTGCTCCAGACGCTCGACACCGCGACCGGCGGTACGCACCAGCTTGTCGGCCGAACGCTGCACATGACCCCACATCGGGTCGTCCTTGCCGACACCACTGTTCTGGACTTCCGTCACCAGCGCCTGATAGTCGGCCAGCTGGCCGCGCAACGCCGCAACGTCCGGTGCGTCGCTCTGGAACGCCATCGCCAGCTGCTTGCCATCGCCGACAAGGCGCAGGGGGGAATAATAGGCCAGCGAGCGGCCTTCGCTTTCCTCGATCTGCTTCAGCTGGGCGGCGCGGCGATCGTTCTCGTTCTTTTCCAGCGCAGCATCCATCGCTTCGCTGGCCTTGAAGAAATCAGCATAGGCCTGCATCAGCGGGGTATGCTGGCTGCGCATCCCTTCGCCACCATCGCGACGATAGTCCTCGCGGGTGAAGTACCCATCGGCACGCTCGATCAGGGTGTTCAGTGCCTGGAATGCCCGCTGGTACTGTCGCGCTGGTGCATCCAGCGGCGTGGCAGGGGTCTTTGCCAGCGCATCGGTCAGCGGCTGGCCGCAATAGTCGACCCGGTGCGACAACAGCTTGCCGGGTGAACGCGGCTGAGCTTCCTTGCCGGTCGGGCCGGCCTGGGGATCCTTCATCCAGCCCGTATAGGTCTGGAAACCCTCGCGGATGGGCTGTTCAACGCCGTTGTAACACTCGATGTAGGCGTTCACCTTCCCCAGCCCGGGGTCGGCGACCGCCAGCCCCGCCGGGTTGTTGCAGCCGGCCAGCGCGCCAAGCAGGAGAACGGGAATCAGGCGTGTGGATGCGTTCAAATCAGTTCCTTGCACCAGTGAAAACTGCAGGCATCTTCATGCATGGCGCGGGCGCGCGCTCCAGCACCTCGGGAAGGTGCTGGCATTCGGGGCTGCGGGGCGCGTCATGTCGCAATCATCCTGCTCGATCGCGACAAAAATAACGTTGAGCTTCGCTACTGGCGGTTGCTCTGGAAAACCAGCGAGTTGTATTCCTGCATCAGCTTGTTGGCGGAGCCACGCGGCGCCATCGAGGGCGAATCCAGCATGCGTCGTTCGAAATCGCTGTAAGGCTTTTTCTCGCCGACGCGCTGCAGCCGCTCCTTGCCTTCGCGACGGAAGTTCTCGGCTTCACGCTCGAAGCTGTTCCAGTCCAGCTTGCCCGGCTCCTGATCAGCCACCTTCGCATGCGCTTCGTCGGAAATGCGGTTGAACGCATCCAGGCGCTCGCGCGCCTTGGCCTGATCGAAGTCATCCTCACTCATCAGATCCATGATGGCCTTGGCTTCCAGCATCATTGCCAGACGGTAGTACTCGCGCGTGCGTCCCTCGGCCTGTTCCAATACCTTGAGCTGCTCGCGCTGGGCGGCGTCGTTCTGGCGCTCCAGCTCGGCGTTGAACGTTTCGCTGGCAGTCACGAACTCCTTGAAGGCGGCCATCAAGGGCGCGTGCAGCTGCTTTCCCTTGGCGAACTGGTCGTCTTCGTAGTCCTGGCGATCGTAATAGTCGTGCGCGTCCTTGCTGAGCGGCACCAGTGCCTTCAGCGCCTGCTGGTAATGGCCAGCAGCGGCATCGAGCTCAGCCAGCGCCGGCTTGGCAGCCATCGCCTCGGTCACGGGGCCATCGCACTGCTTCATGTCGTAATCGCTGATCTCGAACGGACCGTACACCTGGGTCTCGCGCCCGCTCGGGCCGGCCTCGACGTCCTTGATCCAGCGCGTATAGGACTCGATGCTGCCGTGGGTCTTCGAATCAAGCGTGTTGAAGCAGCCGATGTAGGCGTTGAGCTTGGCGGTCAACTGCTGCTGTGCGTCGGACGGCGCCGCGCTGGCGTCGGGCGTGCTGGAAGGGCCGGCGTCGCCAGTGGTTGCCGGTGCCTTGCCGCCGCAGGCAGCCAGGACAATCGACAGCGAAGCGGCCAGCGCCGCGACGGAAAGAGTGCGTGACATGGGTTCACGTCCTTGTTGAAAACGATTACAGCCGCGCATTCTAGCGCAGCAGGCCGAAGGTCGCAGCCCTCGGCCTCTGCCGGCGACGCGCGATCACTCCAGGAACAGATCCGGCAACAACGGACGCGATGGATCCACCGCATAGCCGGACAGATCGGTGATACCCGCCTGTGCCAGCACGTCATCGTCGATCAGGAACTGGCCGTGGAAACCCGCCGCCTCGCGCACCAGCACCGCGTGCGCAGCATCGGCCATGATCTGCGGCGTGCGGCAGCCGGCCGCATCGACGCCCGGAATCATGTTGATCGCATCGGTGGCGATCACCGTGCGCGGCCACAGCGCGTTCACCGCCACACCCTGCGGGCCGAATTCCGCGGCCAGGCCGAGCGTGACGAAGCTCATGCCCATCTTCGCCAGCGTGTAGCCGGTATGCGCGCCCCACCACTTCGGTTCCAGGCTCGGCGGCGGCGCGAGAGTGAGGATGTGCGGGTTCGGCGCCTGCAGCAGGTACGGCAGGCAGGCCTGCGCGCACAGGAAGCTGCCGCGCGAATTGACCTGCTGCATCAGGTCGAAGCGCTTCATCGGCGTATCCAGCGTGCCACGCAGCCAGATCGCGCTGGCATTGTTGACCAGGATGTCGATGCCACCGAAGGTATCGACCGTGGCCGCAACTGCGGCGTGTACCTGCTCCTCCTCGCGGATGTCGCACTTCAGGGCCAGGCCCTGCCCGCCTGCCGCCGTCACCGCTTCGGCCGCGGTATGGATGGTGCCCGGCAGCTTCGGATTCGGCACCGACGACTTGGCCGCGATGGCCACGTTGGCGCCGTCGCGCGCAGCGCGCAGTGCGATGGCCAGGCCGATGCCACGCGAGGCACCGGTGATGAAAAGCGTTTTGCCCTGCAGGCTGCCCACGTCCCACACTCCAGCGTATGCAATGAGCCGCTAGTATGCCGCGCCGACGTGGAGTTCACCCGGCCTTGACGATACTTGGGCCTCCAGACAACGCACGAGGTCCACGCCATGCGCCGTTCCCGCCTGTTGCTGCCTGCCCTGGGGCTTGCCCTGCTGACCGCCTGCCAGGGCCGTTCGCCGGAACCGGGCAAGGAGCCACCTGCCGGTGACACGCCCAGCGCGGAGAAGGCCGCCGCCGACGGCAAGCTGCGCTGGAGCGAGGCCGTGGTGTGGGATGGCGACCTCAACGCCTGCCGCCAGGGCGAGAACGCCGCCACGCGTGATTGCCTGCGCGATGCGATGCGCGCCGGCGGCGCCAGCGCCGATGCGATCACCGCCGCCGAACAGCTGTCCACCGGGGGCGAGCTGGCCTACGTGACGGCCTGGCACGAGAACGAAGGCCTGGGCATTGCGACGGTCGAGTATCCGTTCCGCGCCAACACCAACGAGGGCACCCGCCTGGTCGACGCCACCGGCAAGCGCATCGATGTGGATGCCGTGCAGCTGGACGACACCCTGCGTGCCGACCCCGCCGTGCAGGCCCTGCTGAAGGACCACCCACAGGCCACGCCGTTCGCACCGGCGCAGTCGGCCGGGGCCACGCCGCTGGAGAACGGTGGCGTCCGCCTGCAGTACCGCACGCCGCTGCGCGACTGCCACGCCTGCCCGGATGTGGGCCAGCTGCAGATCGCGTACGACTTCGACGCCAAGCGCAACTTCATTGGCCAGCAGGTGGTGCCGGCGACGCCGTAAGGCATTAAGCGTTAGCGTTAAGCGCCGAGATGCTCTGTGGACCGGGCCATGCCCGGCGACATCAACCGCGCGAAGCATACATATCGGCTTTGGCCTGACCACAAAGCCGAACGACGACCGCAGCAGCAGTTTCTCGCATCTCGCGACAGAGAGAATCAACGGGATCGCTGATAGAAGGAGTCAGTCGTCAGCCGACTTTCAATTACCGATCGAACATAGGCAGCCCGCGCCTTGCGGGACTGCGAGTATTCGGCAAAAATCGTCATTGCTTCGGACCTCATCTCAGTGCCGCCGGTGGTCGTAAATACGAAAAATGAAGGCTCAAGATAACCAACAGTCTCTCGCATAAACCGCTTGCACTCATCAAGCGGAAAATCTGCGGCGTAGTCCGCCCAATCGATATAGCGCCTCCAGAAAGCAGGCGCCCCCCATTCCCCGCATCTCTCATCAACAAAGAGCTTCAACTCAGAGAGCATGTCGGCGCATGCATCTACAGTTTCATCATCTAAATCCAGCGAAGCAACGCGACCGGGATCAACCGCCTGCCAACAAAAAACCATAAAATCCGCAACAAAGCTCTCTTCACAGCCCTCGAAGAAATTACTCTTGTACCAGGCAAGAGTTTTCGCCACATCAGTCAATTCATCAGAATCAATCATCATCTTACCTTTCCGGCGGCATTAACGCCTGCGTTGACTATCTCACCATTCCGCACATGAACCCAAACCTGCGCCCCTCCCCTCATCGTCTGAGTGTACGTACTGACACCGGCAGAGGCTGCATCTTGCGTCATTAGCCGCGCGGCAACCGCATCCACCCTTAGGTTCGCCGGGTTTGAGCTGACACGCTGGAAAAGACCAACAAATCTCATTTGTGAAGCAACCGTAGTGGGATTCACATGCCCTGCGGCGCTTCTAAATACATGCTCTGCTCGTACCGCAAAATTGAATCGAGCAAGCATTGGAATTGCAGCAGGAACAGAAGCCAGCCCTCCGCCGCCCCGCGAGTACATTGCGGGTATCGCGATATCATGAAAAAGGGCACCGACGTCAAAGATGTTTCCATTCTTTGTCAAATCTCCCGACAAGCCAAGACGCGACTTTATCTCTTGCCAGTTGGAGTTTGATTCTCCGCCAGATGCCACGCTCGGAGATGAGCCAGAGGATGGCGCCCTCGGAATCGCGGAGTCAGATGATGTCGGCCCAGTGGCCGTCGTGTTCCCACCGGTACTCTTACAAGTACCGTCACTATTCGTGATTCTAGAGCCAGTGCAGCGGCCATCTGGATCAACGAAAGTATAGGGGTTCAGTGCCGAATACATGTATCGATTAAATAGGGCTCCGTTGTCCAAGCCCACGTCGACCGGATCTGTCGATAGGAATATCCCGACCAACGGATCGTAGTACCGCTGCTGCATGTACGTCAGACCCGTCGCCGAGTCCGACACATGCCCGGTGAATCCCGGGCGATCCCCCTTCGCATCACCTACGGTCGCACCATAGGGCTCATAAACGGTGCGCTCGACGATCGCGCCGTTGGCATCAGAGATGGCAACCGGGGAACCCAGCGCGTCGGTATGCACATACTGGACGATCTCCTGCGCCGAAACACTCACTGTGCCCAGCAACAGTCCCAACAGAACAGCGACACCAACCAGAATTTTCTTGATCTTCATTTTCAGGTCACCGAGGGTTGGTCAGGTCGCCGTAATCCACAACGCTCTGCGGATACGGGTTGGACCAGGCTGAACAACCGCTGGCATTGCAGGCGCGCACAATCTGTACTTCCGCGCAGTAGACCGCGCCCTGAGCTTCGATTGAGCTCTCCGGACCGGAATACTCGAGCCTTCCGCCGTAGGCCATCATCTCGTAGTTGGTTGCACCCGGCATGCTGGTCCACTTCACCTCGCAGGAGATTTTGGTGGCGCGCCCTTCCTTCCATTGCGACTTGATGGAATGAATGAACTGCGGCGTACCCGGGGGCGGATTGGAAGCGACGACCACCGTGTTGGAGAAGTCACTGCAGCCAGAGATGTTGCATGCCCTTACGCGATAGGCGTAGTTGCCGAACACCAGACCATTGCGCTGCGACTGGGTCGAACCGTCGTTCTGGACCGCCGTCCAGGTTCCGCCATTGACACTCTCATCCAGCAGGTAGCTGGCCGCCATGGCAACGCCCGTCCAATTCAACGTGACACTGCCCGACGAGGTTCCTGCGGGCGCACTCAGGCTGGGCGGTGCCGGTGGCCGGATCACTGAAACAACACTCGTCGCCGAGTACACGCCCCACCCCGCATCGTTGCCGGCCCGGACGCGGTAGGCATAGTTGCCGGTCCCCTTGCCACCGAATGCCTGACTGGTGCTGGCCAGTGAGGCAACCTGTGCCCATGCACCATTGTTGAAGCTCTCCTCCAGTGCATAGCGCAATGCGCCGTCGACGCTGCTCCACGCAATCGTATAGTTGCCATCGAGACTCTGCCCCGGCACGTTGAGCGAAGGTGCCGCTGCAGGCGGATAGATCACCTGGGTCCGGGCAACATCTGATTCAGGACCACAGCCCGCTGGGTTACAGCCAAAGACCCGGTACCCATACGTCCCGGCCGGCTTGCCGGAGACCGCGAGACTGCGCGCCGCGCTCTCCTGCACCGTCTGCCAGGCGCCCGCTCCCACCTGCTCCTGCAGGCGATAGGTTGCCGCGCCCGCCGCTTCCGTCCAAGTAATGCTGTAGCTGCCATTGAATGCCGTTGCGGGCGCGCTTACAGCAGCCTTTGCCGCAGGAGGACGCTGCACCACGACACTGGCCGTCGCCGACCAGCCACTGCAGCTGTCCTGTTGGCAAGCGCGGACAGCATAGCCAAACGTTCCTTCCGCCTTCGCGGACGTGTTCCAGCTACGTTCGGCGCCGTTGTAGATCGTGGCCCAAGCTCCGCCAGCTGCCTGCTCTCGCAGTTCATAACGGCTGGCGTAAGACACCGCCGTCCACTGCAGTGCATAGGCACCGTTGTTGCTGAACGCGGGCGCGGTCAGGACCGGCGTAACCGGCGCGACGACCTGGATGGCCTGCGCCACCAGGCTGCCATTGAGGTGGATGTACTCGGTATTGCGGCCCTCCCGGGCATTTTCCTGCCGGCGCAGCACACCGTCGTTGCCGTACAGCGATCGAATGGTGGCACCGTCATTGGCGCCCGCCGACAGGATGCGCCGGCCATGTGCGTCGTATCGGTATCGCTCCGCGCTGGCCACACTGCGCAGGCGATTGCCGAAGTCGAAGCTGTAGCCGACGCCGTTGCGGCTGGAGAGGTTGCCCTGTGCGTCGTAGCTCAAGCCCAGAGTGGTGGCGCCTCCACTGTTCTGTACGTTGGTAAGCCGGTTATGGGTGTCGTACCAATAGACGTGATCCTTGACACCGGTCAGCGCGGCCGAACGCAGGTTGTCCACAGCATCGTAGGTGTAGCGGTACACGCCATCTCCGCCAAACGAAGGCGAGGTGGCCTGAATCAGACGATCCAGTCCGTCGTAGGCCATGGTGCGCGTGCGCTGCCCGTCCAGATTGTCGACGATACGCGCGACGTTGCCATTGGCGTCGTACTCATAGGTCGTGTCCAGCGCTCCGGCACTGTCGACCACCCGGGTAGGCAACTGGCGCTGGTTCTGCGCCATCGTGTGCACGATGCCATTGCCATAGGTGAATTGCTTCATGCCCCCATTGGCGTAGTAAGTCACCCCTGAGGCGTAGCCTCCCGCCTTGGTCGGCTGGCCCAGCGCGTTGGGCGCATAGTCAACGAAGCGCCCACTCGGATAGGTCAGGCCTGAAAGTGCGCCATTGGCGTTGTAGGCATATCCCAGCGACTGGATGCCGAGGGTACTGTCACTGGAGGTTTCGGCCGTCAACAACCCACGCTTGTTGTAGGTATAGGTGTTGATCGCCTGCGTCGTCCCCGCATCGTTTGCCGTGGTCACCGTGGCCGGCTTGCCGTCCCTTGTATACGTCCAGCCCTGGTTGCCATTCCCATCCGGGAACGCAAGTGTCGACAGCCGATTGCGCGCATCGTAGCCACGAACGATCCTGCGGGCCGCAACCGGTCCAGCATCAGCGTCGCATGCCGTGGTGCTGGAAAGGTCCAGGCCAGCTGCGCTCCAGGCAAGATTGCCCGCTGCGTCGTAACCCATCAGCGTTGCGCCGGTCTCCGGCTCCACACTCTTGCAGAGCTGCTGATGACCGTCATACACATAATTGCGGGCAATCCGGGCGCTGCCGTCCTGGTTGCGGCGCACGATCGAGCGCGGCTTGCCGAAGATGTCGCGATCGATATCGGTGAACGCGCCCGCCGGGTGAATGATCGACACCGGGGATTCCGTCGACGGCGCACCGAACGCCTGGAAAGTGGTCAGCGTCGTATTGCCCTTGGGGTCGACCACTTTCAAGCCGCCACCCGCCAGATAACTGGTCAGCGATGTCAGCAGACCGGCCTCGCTGTCGACGGACACCGAGGTCTGCCGCCCCAGCGCGTCGTAGCCGGTCCATGTACCTGTACTCAGCACAGCAGACTCGCCAGGGTGCGAGGCGAACACCTGCCGACCCGCTTCGTCGTAGGCAAACCTCTGGTAGCGCTGGGTCACGCCACGCGAGGACTCGTCATATTCCTCAGTCAGCAGCGGACGCCAGAAGGCATCGAAATAGACGTTGCGCCGCGCGTTTCCGGTTGCGACGGTCTGCCGCCAATGACCCGCTCCGATACCGTACTCGTCGCCGTTGATGGCGGTGAAACTCTGTGTCGTACGTGCCCAAGCCACACTGTCGCCCGCCGGCCAGTCGATGGTGGCCATGCGTCCCATTGCGTCATAGCCGTACTGGGTGGTTGCACCGTTCTCATCGGTAACGCTGCTGACCCAGCCATTGTCGTCCACCACCGCCGACTGCACAGCGCCGTCGGCAAACTGGATCTGCTGTGGCGTGCCGCGCTTCCAGCCGGAAAGCGTAGTGCGATTGCCACGACCGTCATCCACCATGGCCACGGTTCCGTCAGGGTTGTAGCCCAGTACCTGCTTCAACAACCCATACGAACGCACTTCCGTGGGCCGCATCAGGCCATCGAACGTCGTCTGCTCGACCACCACGCCGGTATTCTCGTTGGTGACCTTCGCGATCGCGCCCAGAATCCATCTGCTTCGGTCGTCCGCATACTGAGTGGCATCGGTGCGGCTGCCCAAAGGACTGGCGCTATTGACACGCAACGGGCGAGCCAGATCATCGAACAACAATATGCTGGTCTGGTAGGTCACGCCATCCTGCTGGATGGCCTCGGCCACGACCGGCCGCACCTGAGCT
The DNA here is from genome assembly GCF_000284595.1 of Stenotrophomonas maltophilia D457. GTDB lineage: Bacteria > Pseudomonadota > Gammaproteobacteria > Xanthomonadales > Xanthomonadaceae > Stenotrophomonas > Stenotrophomonas muris. The sequence goes on from NC_017671.1 coordinate 3,890,595, forward strand.
GTGCTCGGCTCGTCGCCACTGTAGATCATCCCGTGAAGCGGGGCGAATGGCTGTGATTTCACTTCGTCTTCGGTCATGTAGACCGAGGTGCTGCTCTTGACCACATTCCCGGCCGCGTCAATGACGCTGCTACCCAGCAGCCGCCCTTCATTCAGCGCGTACTGCGAGCCATAGCGGTAGGCCGTGCGGGTTCCGTCGGGATTTGAGATCGTGACCTGCTTTTCCTTCTTGCAGGTCGTGCAGGGGTAGATGGCTGCACCGCCCACGCCGCCCCAGAGCGGCTCGTAGCCGCTGCCATAGTCATAGCTCCACTGCAGCACCTTCGGCAGGCCCGGTCCCCAGATCTTCTTGGCTCTCAGCGAGACTACGTCGTAGAAAAACGGGGTGACGATTTCGTAGTAGTACGCCGACTGTGCGATCCGGCGGATGCACTCGCTGGCATGGACGCCACTGCGGTACTGGCGACCATTCGAAAACTGGAACTCACCCATCGCACCGGACGGATGCTTGATGGTCATGACCAGCGTACCGTCACGCTCCGGCGGCTGCTCCTGACAGGTCTCGTTGCTGTTGCCGTCCCAGTTCACCTTCTCCCAGGCGCGCAGCGCGCTGGAGTAGGCGTAGGACCAAGTGCTTCCATCGGGCTGGGTAACTGCGGTGAGGCGGTTCTGGCCTTCGACCTGACCGTAGCCATAGTTCCAGGTACGGCCCGCGGCAGTCACCGACACCAGAAGCGTGCCGCTGTAGGCCAGCGTGATCTCGCGGCCATCGCTGGACCAGATCCGGGTCGGGTGACCGTTACCGTTGTACTCGTACTGTACCCAGTTGCCCGACCGGTCCTCTACACGGCTGGCCATGAGGTAGATGCGCGTGCGAGCGATCTTGGTCCTGTCTCCTTCGCCGCCCGAGCGCTCCAGCGTGCCGCCAAAGCGCGTGAACGCGGTATCGAAGAAGTACGACTCGCCCGAGGTGGTCCTGACCCGATAGCCCTCGCCAGCCAGACCCGACTTCATTGGAATACAGTCGATGGCATCGCGATGCGAGGTGCTCCACTTGCGTGCAACGCCGTCTGTCGGCATCGGCGTGTTGTTCCAGGCCCCCAACATGGTGCGATCACCACCACCCGGGACATGGATCATGTTGCCCTGCCAGACTTCGTTGAGCCGGAAGGAAATGGGCCACTGAGGCACCATGTCGCCACTGCAACGATTGTTCAGCCAGGCGCTCGCGCCGGGGAACATGCCGGTGATGTACGGCGTGTCGACCTCCCAGCCGCCCACACCATCGAGACTGGCGTTGAAGCTGCCACTCCCGACCAGGTCCATCTCGACACTGAACCGGCGCCGCATCTGCACCGGCAGGGCGTTGTTGCCTGGCAGGCTGACGTCGGTGACGGCAAACTCAGTCTTGCCGTTGTAGAGGCTGACGCTCTCGCCGAAAAGATCATCCTTCAGCGCCGTCAGGTTCTGGGCGGACTCAATGAGCTTGCGGTATTCCTGGTAGGGCTCGACTGCCGAGACCGAACCTGCGACCACGCACAGCGTCAGTGCCGTAGCAACACGGCACTGCCAAGCAGCAACTCGCTTCACAATTTTCCCCTCGCGTCCGCATGCGTAGCCGCGCCAGGACGGCGCGACGTTGCTTCCATGCGACTCTCTCGTTCCTGATTCTAGGCGAGCGCTGCGAACAGATGGAAGGGGTCGTCAACGGCAATCATCTGGCACTTGCACGCGACCATTGAATTGCTTAATGCACCCACGCATGGCGTGGATCTACCGGTACGCCTGCACCTGCTTCCTCAGCAGATGCGGCACGATCAGCCGATGCACGGGTGCAACCGGCAGCATGTACACGCGCCCGAACGCGTTGTGCGTATGGACCACCGTCGCCACTTCCAGCACATCGCCCTGCCACTGCAGGGCCAGCTGCACACGCAGGTGGCGGTCGTCGTCTTCCAGCACGATGGCATCGTCATCCAGCGACTGCAGGGTGAAGATGCCCAGCCGTTGCCCCGGACGCGGCTGCGCGATGTCCTGTACCGCACGCAACGAGCCCAGGTGCTTCATGCCGAGCAGGCGCATGCCGCGATTGCGCAGTGCCATCAGCCCATCGAACCAGCCGGGAATGGTCGCCGCCATGTCGCGATAGGCCTGCAAGGCCGAGCGCCCATCACGACGGGTCGTCGCCTGGCAGGCGTGCACGAAGTCGGCGCCAGCCAGCTGTGGGCGCAGGATGCTGCCTGCACTCGGCGGGCCGGTCACCACCTGCGTACGGCTCACGGCTTCGGCCCCTGCCCCTCGTTGTCTTCCCAATGCAGGATGCGGCGGGTGACGAAGCGGTAGACCGGCTTGCCGGTGGCGAACCACAGCTCGCGCACCCAGGAGGTGCGCTTGAGCACCCGCTTTTCCACCGGGGTGAGCGACTCGCGGCAGTACATGCGCTTGTGCTTGAGCAGGTGGCGCAGGTCCTCACGGGCCAGCAGGCGCATCCAGCGCGAGCGCGGGTTGCCGATCACCGCCAGCTGGAAGTCGATCAGCGCCGGGCGGCCATCGTCGGTGACCAGCCAGTTGGCTTCCTTGGCCAGATCGTTGTGGGCCACGCCATTGCGATGCAGCTGCTGCAGCAGGCGACGCGCGGCGCGGAACCAGGCCAGGTCACCGCGAGGCGGACGCTGGTACATGGCGTCGCCGGCCATGAAGCTGCGGTCGAGATGACGTCCATCCCACGCCAGCAGCTGCGGCACATCGGCCATGCCGTGGATGTGGCGCAGTGCGCGTGCTTCACGGCGGGCCAGCCACCAGGCCGGCAGCCGCAACCACAGTGGTGTGGCGCCCAGATCACGGCGTACAAAGGAGCCGGCCGGCCCTTCCACAAGGAGGATGCGACCGAAGCTGTCGGCCTTCAGGGCGTGCGAGGGCGTGTCTGACGAATGCGGCATGTGCCCATTCTAGGCGATGGCGCCCGTTGCAAACGGTCACCAAGCGGCTGGGAACCAGTCACCTTCACGCCCCTATAATCGGGCAATGGACTCTTCATGGATCGACGCCACCCTCGCGTGGATTGCCGCTCACCCCGTGCTGGCGGGTGCCGTTATCTTCCTCATCGCCTTCTGCGATGCGGTGATCATTCTCGGCGCCATCGTGCCGGCCCTGCCGCTGCTGTTCGCGGTGGGCGTGTTCATCGGGCTGGGCCAGATCTCCGGGCCGTATGCGGTGGCGGCAGCCGCACTGGGCGCATTCGCCGGTGATGGCATCAGTTACTGGATCGGGCGCCGCTGGGGTGACCGCCTGCGTGGCGTGTGGCCCTTCAGCCGTTACCCGCAGCTGCTCGACCGCGGCGAAAACCTGTTCCGCCGCAATGCCTTCAAGAGCATCCTGGTAGCACGCTACGTGGGCGCGATCCGGCCGTTCGTGCCGGCCATCGCCGGCATGATGAAAATGCCGGCCAGCCGCTACATGCAGGCCAGTGGCATCGCCAGCATTTCGTGGGCGGTGCTGTTCCTGGCACCGGGCTGGGTGCTCGGCGAGGCCTACGACGCGGTGGCCGCCGTCGCAGGGCGCCTGGTGGTGGTGGTCGGCCTGCTGGCAGTGATCCTCGGCCTGGTCTGGGCCATCGTGCTGTACGGCTACCGCTGGTCGGCCGCGCGCATGGACAACTGGCTGGCGCGGCTGCTGGACTGGTCCAACCGACACCCGACGCTGGGCCGCTACACCGTCGGTGTGCTGGACCCGAAGCGCCGCGAGTCGGTGCCGCTGGCGATGCTGGCGCTGATGCTGCTGGTGCTGGGCTGGGGCTGGTTCGCGCTGCTGACCGTGATGGTCGCCCATGGCGAGCCGCTGGCGATCGACCTGCTGGTGCACCAGGCCATGCTGGCGCTGCGCAACCCGCTGGCCGATTACCCGATGGCCGCGCTGGCATCGCTGGGCGCCTGGCAGGTGTTGTTGCCGGCCACCGCTGCAGCGATGGGCTACCTGATCTGGCGCCGCCGCTGGATGGCAGCCGCGCACTGGCTGGCCGCGCTTGCCTTCGGCCTGGCGTTGACCATGCTGCTCGGCGCAACGGTGGATGTGGTGCGACCGGTCGATGCCAGCAGTGGCTTTGGCTTCCCGTCGGTGTCGGTGACCATGGCCACCATCACCTTCGGCTTCTTCGCGGTGCTGATCGCCCGCGAGATGCCTGGCCGCACCCGTGTCTGGCCGTACCTGGTGTCGGGCATCGTGGTCAGCCTGATCGGCTTCTCGCGCCTGTACCTGGGCGCGCACTGGCTGAGCGATGTGATCGGCGGCATGCTGTTCGGCACGTTCTGGCTGCTGGTGCTGGGCATCGCCTACCGCCGCCGCTTCAACCGCTCGTTCTGGGTGAAGCCGGTGGCGTGGCTGTTCTACGGTGTCTTCGCCGTGGCGGCGATGTGGTACGCGCCGCGCCACATTCCGGTGAAGCTGGAACGCTTCGAGCCGACCCTGCCGGCGGCGCAGGCGATGGACATGCAGGCCTGGTGGCAGCACGACTGGGCGACACTGCCGGCGCGCCGCAACGAGTTCGACGACGACCAGCGCTGGCCGCTGGACGTGCAGGTGGCGGGCCCGCTGGCCCCGCTGCAGGCGCAGCTGGAAGCACGCGGCTGGAAGCGGCAGGAACAGGCCGGCTGGCAGGAGGCGCTGCTGATGCTGGACAAGAACACGGGTGCCGACGAACTGCCGGTGCTGCCAGCCACGCTGGACACGCGCGTGGAAGCGCTGTTGATGGTGCGCCCGGGTACACACCGCGATGAGCGCTACGTACTGCGCCTGTGGCCAGCCCCTGCGCAGTTGCAACCGGGCAATACGCCGCTATGGCTGGGCAGTGCGCAGACCCTGCGCTACGAGCGTCATTTCGAGTGGATCGGCATGTGGCACCCGCTGCGTGGCGTCGACCCGGCGCTCAACGCAGTGAAGGACGCCGTGCAGGACCTGCCGCAGCGCGAGGACGTGCACAGCGAAACCGGGTTGCCGGTGCTGCGGTTGAAGACCACGGCGCCCTGACCGGCACCGGTGCGCGATCACCCACTGTAGAGCCGAGCCCATGCTCGGCTGCTCTTCGCGGGAACCATCAAGCCGAGCATAGGCTCGGCTCTACAGTAGATCCACGCCGTGCGTGGATGGCATTCCACGCATGCCCCAGCGTGTGCACCAAGGTGCACACCCACCCATGGCAGGCTGCTACGGCATCCAGCCCAGCAACTGCTGCAATCGCTGGTGCGGGTCGTCCATCTGCAGCAGCTGCAGGCGCTGCTGCTCGCTCAGCGGCAACAGCTCGGCCAGCCGCCAGCCGACCCAGCTGGCCTGGTCCAGCAACGCCGGGTTGGACGGCGCATAAGCCTCGCCGGCCTGTTCGATGATGTGCCCCAGCACCGTGGCCAGCAGCGCGTGCTGTGGTCGCAGTTCGTCGTCCGGGTCTTCCTCGCACCAGCGCACGTCGGCCACCACCAGGCCGTTGTCGCGCACGCGGGTACGCTCCACATGGAAACGGCGGGTGCCGCGCAGGCGAAGCTGCAGCACGCCATCGGCACCGACATCGAAGTCTTCGATGCGCACCTGCACGCCGTAGGCCGCTGGCGTCGCCGGTGCGCCGACTTCCTCGCCATCAAGGATCAGGCAGACACCGAACCCCTCACCACTGCGGCCGCTGTCGCGGACCAGGTCCAGATAGCGGCGCTCGAAAACACGCAGGCCCACCGCCGCACCCGGCAACAGCGTGGTGTGCAGCGGAAACAGCGGCAGCGGGCTGTCGACGCTCATCGGGCCTGCAACGCGGCGAGGAAGCGGCGCGGGGCGCCGTCGAAGCCACCGTTGGACATGAACACCACGTGGTCGCCGCTACGCACGCTGGACTGCAGCTGCGCCAGCAATGCGTCGGTATCCGGCACCGCGTGGGCGTCACCACGTACCGCAGCGATCACCGCAGCGGCATCCCAGGCCAGTTCCGGGCGATGCAGGAACACCACTTCATCAGCCAGCGCCAGCGACGGTGCCAGTGCCTGCGCATGTGCGCCCAACCGCATCGAGTTGCTGCGCGGTTCCATCGCAACCACGATGCGCGCATCGCCGACCCTGGCACGCAGGCCTTCCAGCGTGGTGGCGATCGCGGTGGGGTGATGGGCGAAATCATCGTAGACGGTGATGCCGCCATGGCTGCCGATCACTTCCATGCGGCGCTTGACGCTGCGGAAGCGCGCCAGCGCCGGGATCACCGTGGCCGGCGCCACGCCCACTGCATGCGCAGCGGCCAGCGCGGCCAGCCCGTTGAGCACGTTGTGGCGGCCCAGCAGCGACCACTGCACGTCGCCCAGCGCCTGCCCACGATGGTGCACGCGGAACGCGCTGCCATCGGCGGCCAGCAGCTCGGCATGCCACTCCAGCGACGGATCGAAACCAAACCGCTCGACCGGGGTCCAGCAGCCCATCGCCAGCACTTCGGCCAGGCGCTGATCCTCGCCGTTGACGATCAGCCGCCCACGTGCGGGCACGGTACGCACCAGGTGGTGGAACTGGCGCTGGATCGCCGCCACGTCCGGGAAGATGTCGGCGTGGTCGTATTCAAGATTGTTGAGGATGGCCACCAGCGGCCGGTAGTGCACGAACTTGCTGCGCTTGTCGAAGAAGGCCGTGTCGTACTCATCGGCTTCGACCACGAACTCGCGGCCCTGGCCCAGGCGCGCGGAGACTCCGAAATCCTCGGCGACGCCGCCGATCAGGAAGCCGGGCGAGCGCCCTGCACTTTCCAGCAGCCAGGTGAGGATGGTGGTGGTGGTGGTCTTGCCATGGGTACCGGCCACGGCCAGCGTGTCGCGGCCCGGCAGCACCTGCTCGGACAGCCACTGCGCGCCGGATATATAGCGCTGGCCGGCATCGAGCACGGCTTCCACGGCGGCATTGCCGCGCGACAGCGCGTTGCCGATCACCACCTCGTCGGTGCCGGCCGGCACGCTGTCGGCACGGTAGCCCTGGTCCAGGGTGATGCCCAGCTGTTCGAGCTGGGTCGACATCGGCGGGTAGATGGCCTGGTCGCTGCCGCTGACGGAATGCCCGAGTTCCCGCGCCAGGGCGGCCACGCCGCCCATGAAGGTGCCGGCAATTGCAAGGATATGTACGCTGCTCATGACCGAGGATTGTGACCGATGACGGCTGTATAGGGCCAATGTCCGCTATCGGGTAAGACAACCCCTACACGGGATGTGAGAAAACTCCAATCAGCTGTCAGGGAATTCCCGATAGCGATGTTCTGTGAACCCGGACACAATTCGAACTGCCAGCCGCAGTACCCGAACCGGTCCTACTCCCCAAGAGGCCATCCCCAAGGGAGCTCATGCTGCGGGGCCCTGAGCAAGCCCTTCGCTGGCGCCTGTCAAACGACACAGGCCTGATCCTCGCGGACCAGGCCTGTGTTTTTTTGCGCCCGGGGAGCCGGCAATTCGCGCCGGCCCGGCCGGATCAGGCCTTGATTGCCGCCAGGATGCGGGCTTCGATCTCGTCCAGCTCACCGACGCCATCGACGCGGGCCAGGGTGCCACGGCCGGCGTAGAAATCGACCACCGGGGCGGTCTGCTCGTTGTAGACCTGCAGGCGCTGGCGCACCGCTTCCGGATTGTCGTCGGCGCGGCCCTGCTCCTTGGCACGACCGGCGATGCGATCCACCAGCAGCTCGGTGGCCACGTCCAGCTGCACCACGGCGTCCAGCGGCTGGCCGATCTTGGCCAGCAGGCCGTCCATCGCATTGGCCTGGGCCACGTTGCGCGGGTAGCCATCGAGGATGAAGCCCTTGGCGACATCAGCCTGGGTCAGGCGCGACTCCAGCATGCCCAGCAGGATGTCGTCCGACACCAGGTTGCCGGCATCCATCACCGTCTTGGCCTGCTTGCCCAGCTCGGTGCCGGCGGCGATTTCCGCGCGCAGCATGTCACCGGTCGAAATGTGGGCGATGCCCAGCTTTTCCTTCAGGCGCGTCGCCTGTGTCCCCTTGCCCGAACCGGGCGGTCCCAACAGAACCAATCGCATTTGACCTGACTCCAACGTGTTGAAAACAAAGAAGGTTCGCGTCCCGGACGGTCCGGTATCGCTGCACCGCAATAGCGCCACTTTACCGCATCCGGGTAATGTCCCTGCAATGTCCCCTCCCCCGAGCAGGTAGAAGCATGCGCAACGGTACTCTCCTTTATGCCCAGTCCGGCGGTGTCACCGCCGTCATCAACGCCACGGCGGCGGCGGTGATCGAGCAGGCGCGGGCCAAGGGCATCAAGGTCCTGGCCGCCCGCAACGGCATCCTCGGCGCCCTGCGCGAGGAGCTGATCGACACCAGCAAGGAGAGTGCCGCGGCCATCCGCGCGCTGGCCCATACCCCGGGCGGTGCCTTCGGCTCGTGCCGGGTCAAGCTGAAATCGCTGGACGCCGACCGCGCCCGCTACGACCGCCTGCTGGAGGTGCTGCGCGCGCACGACGTGCGCTGGTTCCTCTACAACGGCGGCAACGACTCGGCCGATACCGCGCTGAAGGTCTCGCAGCTGGCCAAGGCCTCCGGCTACGACCTGACCTGCATTGGCGTGCCCAAGACCATCGACAACGATCTGGCGGTGACCGACACCTGCCCCGGCTTCGGCTCGGCGGCCAAGTACACCGCCGTCTCGGTGCGCGAGGCGGCGCTGGACGTTGCGGCGATGGCCGAGACCTCCACCCGCGTCTTCATCTACGAGGCGATGGGCCGCCACGCCGGCTGGCTGGCCGCGGCCGCCGGCCTGGCTGGCAACGGTGATGACGAAGCACCGCACATCATCCTGCTGCCCGAGCGCGCCTACGACGAGGCCGCATTCCTGGCCAAGGTGAAGGCCGTGGTCGAGCGCGTCGGCTACTGCGTGGTGGTGGCGTCGGAAGGTATCGCGACCGCCGATGGCCGCTTCGTCGCCGACGCAGGCGGCGGCAAGGACTCGTTCGGTCACTCGCAGCTGGGCGGCGTGGCCGCGCACCTTGCTGCACGGGTCAAGGACCAGCTGGGCCTGAAGGTGCACTGGGCGCTGCCGGACTACCTGCAGCGCTCGGCCCGCCACCTGGCCAGCAGGACCGACTGGGAGCAGGCACAGGCGGTCGGCAAGGCCGCCGTGCAGCTGGCACTGAAGGGCCAGAACGGCGTGATGCCGGTGATCGTGCGCAGCAGCGATGCGCCCTATCGCTGGAAGATCGAAGCGGCCCCGCTGTCGAAGATCGCCAACCACGAAAAGAAGATGCCGGCCGGCTTCATCCGCCGCGATGGCTTCGGCATCACCGCCAAGGCGCGCGCCTACCTGTCGCCGCTGATCAAGGGCGAAGCGCCGCTTCCCTATGGCACCGACGGCCTGCCGAAGTACGTCACTCTGAAGAACGTGGCGGTGAAGCAGAAGCTGCCGGCCTTCGAGGGCTGACCTGAAAAAGGGGACGGAGGGGATTAAGTCGCATACGCCCCTCTGTCATCTCCAACAGCATCAGCAGTGGGTCGGATACGACTTAATCCCCTCCGTCCCCTTTTCATGGAGGTCATCATGGCACTGCGTGTTGTTCGTCTCGGCAGCCCGCGCCAACCCGGTGAGGGTCTGCGCATCGGCACCGTGCGGCGACCACCACGCGGCGTGCCCCGCAGCGAATTCGCGAAACGGGACTGGTACGACGTCTGGTTCCCGACTCTGTCACCCAGCGCGGAGCTGGTGAAACAGGCCCATGAGGCGAAGACCGCCGCCGACTGGACTGCGTTCTTCCGCCACTACAAGGCCGAGATGAAAGCGCCCGATGCCGCGCACGCGCTGGACCTGCTGGCCGCGATGTCGCAGCACAGCGACCTCAGCGTGGGCTGCTACTGCGAGGACGAAGCGCACTGCCATCGCAGGGCGTTGCGCGAGCTGCTGGTGGCGCGCGGGGCGACGCTGGCGGAGTGAGATCAGCCGGATGCCGGCCAGCGGCCGGCACTACCACGTGGACGACTGCGTGGGCGCAGCGCACGCATCATCTCAATTGCAGGCCTTTCCTTCCATCTGCAGCTGCGCGGCGAACATCGTCACCTGTGGAATCTGGCCGGCTGCCGCCTGCTTCTTGGCCTCTTCCAGATAGATGCGCGACTGGCCCTGCCCATCCAGCTCGACCTTGTTGCTCGACGGCAGGCGCCACACCCGCACCACCGCCTGCTGCGCCGGGCATGCCGCGTTGGGCACGCGGATCACATCGTTGAGCTTCCAGCCCTTGTCGGCACTCGGCTGTGCCTTGGTGTAGTCGACGAAGCGCGCACGTGGCTGGCACTGCTCGCTGGTACGCACGGCGGAGAAGCGGTACGGGGCGGCGGCATCGCCGGTGAACGCACCTTCCAGGCGTGCGCAGGCCTCGGGAATCTGCCGCAGCGTATGCACCGCGCCCACCGCCTGGGGTGCGCCCACGGCACGCTGCAGCTCCGGGGTTTCCGCAGCGAGTGCCGGCACGGCCGGGGCCAGGGCGGCGAGCATCAACAGGGACAGGCGCATGGGGGATCTCCATCGGGACTCCGCGCAGGCTTGCAGAGGCTGGCTTAACGGGGTGCAAAGGCCGGTGGCTCGCAAATCATGCCCTTGCCTGGCGGCGGGTCCGCGCGCATGTCGACGCGCTCATTGGCAGGGCGCCCACGGGTCATGCGGCGCGGCTCCCACGGGCCAGTCGAGCATGGCTCGACTCTACAAAGAGCGGCACGCATACTGCAGGCACCAGGGAATGCTGAACACCGCCATACGTCGGACGACCACCAAGGTCGGTACGGGTTGGTTCCAGGCTGCAGCCCGTCGTCCCCCTCGTGGTGCCGTTCATCGCCACTGGATGCCTACATCCATTCTGCGGAGGGGTCTAATGCTGGAACGTCACGGGCTGTCACTGGCGCTGGGCTGCGCCATTCTCGCGATCCTGTTCGGAATCGTCTCGGCGCGCTGGATCCTGCGCCAACCCACCGGCAATGAGCGCATGGTTGCGATCGCCACCGCGATCCAGGAAGGTGCGCGTGCCTACCTCAACCGTCAGTACCTGACCATCGGCATCGCCGGCGTGGTGCTGTTCGTGCTGGTCGGGGTGTTCCTCAGCTGGTACACCGCGATTGGTTTCGCGGTCGGTGCGGTGCTGTCCGGCGCCGCCGGCTACATCGGCATGAACGTGTCGGTGCGCGCCAACGTGCGCACCGCGGAGGCGGCGCGCCAGGGCATCAGCGCGGCGATGGACGTCGCCTTCCGCGGCGGCGCGATCACCGGCATGCTGGTGGTCGGGCTGGGCCTGCTGGGCGTGGCAGGCTACTACGCACTGCTGCTGCGCATGGGCCTGCCGATGGAGCAGGCGCTGCACGCGCTGGTCGGGCTGGCGTTCGGTTCGTCGCTGATCTCGATCTTCGCGCGGTTGGGCGGCGGCATCTTCACCAAAGGAGCCGACGTCGGCGCCGACCTGGTCGGCAAGGTCGAAGCCGGTATTCCCGAAGATGATCCGCGCAACCCGGCGGTGATCGCCGACAACGTCGGTGACAACGTCGGTGACTGCGCCGGCATGGCCGCCGACCTGTTCGAGACCTACGCGGTGACCGTGATCGCCACCATGCTGCTGGGCAGCCTGATGCTGGCCGAGGCCGGCGCCAACGCGGTGCTCTACCCGCTGGTGCTGGGCGGCGTATCGATCATCGCCTCGATCATCGGTGCGCTGTTCGTCAAGGTGAAGCCGGGCGGCTCGATCATGGGTGCGCTGTACAAGGGCGTGATCGTCTCCGGCGTGCTGGCGGCGATTGCGTTCTATCCGATCACCACCGGGCTGATGTCCGACAACGTGCATGGGCCGATGGCGCTGTATGGCTGCGCGTTGATCGGGTTGGTGCTGACCGGGCTGATCGTGTGGATCACCGAGTACTACACCGGCACCCAGTACAAGCCGGTGCAGCACGTGGCGCAGGCCTCGACCACCGGCCATGGCACCAACATCATCGCCGGCCTAGGCATTTCGATGAAGTCCACCGCGCTGCCGGTGGTGGCGGTGTGTGCGGCGATCTGGGGAGCCTTCGCGCTGGGCGGCCTGTACGGCATCGCCATCGCCGCTACTGCGATGCTGTCGATGGCCGGCATGATTGTCGCCCTCGATGCCTACGGCCCGATCACCGACAACGCCGGTGGCATCGCCGAAATGGCCGAGCTGCCCTCGGAGATCCGCGACATCACCGATCCGCTGGATGCAGTGGGCAACACCACCAAGGCAGTGACCAAGGGCTATGCGATCGGATCGGCGGCGCTGGCCGCACTGGTGCTGTTCGCCGACTACACCCACAACCTGCAGGCGGCCAATCCCGGCCAGGAGTTCCGCTTCGATCTCAGCGACCACACGGTGATCATCGGCCTGCTGATCGGCGGCCTGATTCCCTACCTGTTCGGTGCGATGGCGATGGAAGCGGTCGGCCGCGCCGCCGGTGCGGTGGTGGAGGAAGTGCGCCGCCAGTTCCGCGAGATCCCCGGCATCATGCAGGGCACCGGCAAGCCCCAGTACGACAGGGCGGTGGACATGCTGACCCGCTCGGCGATCCGCGAAATGATCGTGCCGTCATTGCTGCCGGTGGCGGTGCCGGTGGTGGTCGGCTTGCTGCTGGGGCCACGCGCGCTGGGCGGCCTGCTGATCGGCACCATCGTGACCGGCCTGTTCGTGGCCATTTCGATGACCACCGGCGGCGGTGCCTGGGACAACGCCAAGAAGTACATCGAGGATGGCCACTTCGGCGGCAAGGGCAGCGAGGCACACAAGGCGGCAGTGACCGGCGACACCGTCGGCGATCCGTACAAGGACACCGCCGGCCCGGCGATCAATCCGCTGATCAAGATCATCAACATCGTGGCGCTGCTGCTGGTGCCGCTGTTGTAGATCCGCGCCATGCGTGGATGACGGCCTCGATGGGGTCAGAGCCCTTTCCTGCGGAAAGGGATCCGACCCCACCGTCAATCACCGCCCACGCAGGAAGAACGACACCGGCACCATCACTTCCACCGGGTCGCCGGCCATTTCGGCCGGCGGCGCCGGCAGCGGGCTGGCCCGCTGCACGGTGTCCAGCGTCTCCTGGTCGAGCAACGCGAAGCCGCTGCTGCGGCCCAGCACCACCGCCGAAACCACACCGTCGCGGGCCACGGCAAAGCGCACGTAGACCACGCCCTGCTGGCGCAGCCGCTCGGCCTGGCGTGGATAGCGCCGGTGCTTCTGCAGGTGCCCGAGCAGGCGTCCTTCCCAGGTCGCCTCGGCACGACTGCGCTCACCCGCCGTGGTCTGCGGCGCGGTGTAGCGTGCGGCAGCGTCGGCGGCCACCTGCGGCGGTGCGCTGGTCTGCGCGACGTTGGCATCGGCGCTGTCCGGCGCGGGCGCTGGTTCCGGCGCTTCTGGCGGAGGCAGCTCACCCTGCGGCTGCACGGGTGCCTTGGGTTGCTCACGCACGGCTGGCGCTGGCGCCTGCTGCCGCTGCTGTTGCTGCTGCAGCGGCCCGGTGGCGACCTCGCGCGGCGGCGCCGGCGGTGCCTGCGCCATCGGCGCCAGCTCCAGCGTCAGCGCTGCCGGGGGAGCCGTTGCAGCCTGCACCGGTGCGCGCGCCACCCACCAGCAGGCCGCGCCGATCAACAGCGCGTGCACCAGCAGTACGATCGCCAGGCTGGTCGCCCAGCGCCGCAGTCCGCTCATTGCGTGCGCTGCTCCAGGCCGACCAGTGCCACCTTCAGGTAACCGGCCGCACGCAATGCATCCAGCGTGGCCATCAGTTCGCCGTAGGGCACGTGGGTATCGGCGCGAAGGAAGATACGCTGCGCGGTGTCACTGTGAGTGGCCGCCTGCAATGCAGCCGCCAGCCCGTCGCGCGCTACGGCCTGTTCGCCAACGCGAAGCGACAGATCGGCCTGCACAGTCACATACACCGGCGCCTGTTCGGGCGGCGTGTCACTGGCGCTGCTGGCCGGCAGCTGCACCGGCACCGACACGGTCGCCAGCGGTGCGGCCACCATGAAGATGATCAACAGCACCAGCATCACGTCGATGAAGGGCGTGACATTGATCTCGTGCGCTTCTTCGGGGGCATCGTCGCGGTCGGACGCGGTCCTGATCGCCATCGTCGCGCCTCAGTGCACCGCGCGCAGCGGCGCCGCAGCGGCACGCGGGACGGCACGATCAAGATCGCGCGACACCAGCTGCTGCACGGCGGCCGACAGATCGCCGAGCAGCCCCCGCAGGCCGGCCAGCACGCGGCTGAAATGGTTGTAGACCAGCACCGCGGGAATCGCCGCGACCAGGCCGAGCGCTGTCGCCAACAGGGCCTCGGCGATGCCGGGCGCAACCACCGCCAGGCTGGTGGTGTTGCTGTGGGCGATGCCGATGAAACTGTTCATGATGCCCCACACCGTACCGAACAGGCCGACGAACGGCGCCACCGCGCCGATGCTGGCGAGCGCGCCGATACCGCGCCGCTGCACGCGCGCGGTTTCCAGCTCGATGCGCTCCAGGCGCGAGGCGACGCGCTCCTTGATGCCGTCGTGGCTGTCCAGCTCCTGCGACAGGCGCAGTTCGGTGCGTGCAGCATCCAGCATCGTCAGTGCGGCGCCCTGTTGCAGGGTCGCTTCCTCGCTCTGCGTCGGCAGCTGTGCGGACTGCAGCAACAGCGCGCGTGCCGCACGCAGCTGCCGGGCCTGCCGCGCCAGCTCCCAGCCCTTGGCCAGCAGCACGGTCCAGGTGGCCAGCGACGCCAGTGCCAGCGCGATCATCACGGCCTTCACCACCACGTCGGCGGCCAGGTACATGCCCCACGGGGTCAATGCGGGGGCGGCCACAGGGGCCAGGTCAGCAGGCAGCATCGTCTCGGTTTCCATCAGCATCAGGGGTCGCTGCGCGACGGCGGGTCGCACGCGGATCATTGGCGTCGTCCACTTCCACGACCGGATGGGGCTGCAGCCGCGGCGCGGGTCGGCTGAGCACGTAGCCGGCGCTGACCGCGAAGAACAGGCCCACGCCCAGCAGCAGGCGCCACGACGGGTGCGCTCCCCAGCAGAACAGCGCAAAACCCACGGCCATGCCGGCACTGGCGAACGCCTTGCCCTTGCGCGACACCGCACCCTGCTCACGCCACAGCCGCAGTGACGGGCCGTAGCGCGGATGCGCCAGCAGGCGCTGCTCGAACTTCGGCGAGCTGCGTGCGAAGCAGCCCACGGCGAGGATCAGGAAGATGGTGGTCGGCATCACCGGCAGCAACGCGCCGATCACCCCGAGGACGACCATCAACCACCCCAGCGCGAACCAGAGCCAACGCATCAGCGCTGCATCCGCAGGCGGGCACCAGGCATCAGGCGAATTCCACTTCGACGTGGCCGTGCACGCTGCGGAACGCGGCGTCGGCCGCATCGATCACCTGCTGCTCCTGCCTGGCACTCAGCGGTACCGCGTCCAGCGCAGCGGTGAACTCGCGCCAGTGGCGCGCCGCGCCATCCGGATGCGCGGCCAGGTGGCGGGCGCCGAAATCACGATCCAGGCCGAGCCTGGCGGCCATCTTGTACAGAATGGTGCCGCCGAGGTTGGACCCTTCGGCCACATACAGCCACCCCAACGCGGCGGGCAGTTCCAGATCGGACGGCAACGCCGCGATGTCGGCCCCGGGCAGCGTCTGCTCCAGATCCTGCAGGTCGCGCGCCACCTGGGCCAGGCGGCGGCGCTCGCCCAGGTCCGGCAGCAGTGCGTCCAGCGCAGGGTTGGCATACAGCGCATCGATGCTGCGATGGAAGCGGTACTGCACGCGCAGGAACCGGGCGAAGTTGCTGCGGTCGGCGAAGATGTCACCGGCCATGATGCGCTTGTCCAGGGCGCCATGGCTGTCGCGGGTGGCGGCCTTGAGCCGCAGGCTGCGGCTGTCTTCAGGGGCGGTGTGTGCGTTCATGGGGGATGCCAAGGGGGTCGTCCTGCTGTAGACGTTCGCCACGGGGCTTTCCCCAAGGCTATGTGCGCCGATAATGGCGCATCCCTTCTTACCGCAGGAACCGACGATGATCACCACCGAACCGCGCATGACCAACCTGTTCCTGCAGCTGGGCCTGGACGCCAGCGCCGAGGGCATCGCCCGCTTCATCCGCGAGCACCAGCTGGCCACCGATGTGGAAGTGGTCGAGGCGCCGTACTGGAACGATGCGCAGCGCCAGTTCCTGTCCGAGTCGCTGCAGGCCGATGCGGCATGGACCACCGTGGTGGATGAGCTGAACGAGTCGCTGCACGAGGACGCGGTGAAGGCGGCGACGGGGCTGTAAGCGGGGTATCCCGCGCTGTTGGGGTCAGAGCCCTTTCCGCAGGAAAGGGATCCGACCCCGCCGCTCGCCCTTTCCGCAGGAAAGGGATCCGACCCCAGCGCTCATCCGCGACCGATCAGTACTTCCAGGTCAGCGCCAGCCGCGCGGTGCGGCCCGGTGCCGGCATCACGCCCAGGGCCAGCGGGTCCAGGTAGTAGCGGTCGGTCAGGTTGTCCACGCCGGCTTCCACCGAGAGCTGGTCGTTGAAGCTCCAGCTGGCGAACAGGTCCACCAGCGTGGTTGGCCGGTACAGCTGCTGGATCGCCGACAGGCCCACGTTCCAGTCCTTGTCCAGCTTGCTGATCGGGCCGGCGTTGTGGACCACGCGGGTGCCGAAGGTCAGGCGCTCCTCGAACAGGCGCGAGCCCAGGGTCAGGTTGACCATGTAGCGCGGCGGGTTCTGGGTATTGGTGTACGAGCCCTCGAAGCCGCCGTCCACGCAGTCGGGCGTGTTGGCCAGCTCGCCGTTCCTGCGCTGCGCCCCATAGGCACGGCGCTCGGCGGCGATGTCCGGCGCGCAGGTCTTGGCCTTGAAGTAGTAGTGCGCGGACAGATCGGCAAATACCTTGCCGCTGTCATAGCTGGACTGGAACTCCATGCCCGAGACCTTGAACTGGTCGACGTTGCGGATCAGGCCCGCCGACAGCGTGCGGTAGTCACGGGTGATCAGGTCGTCGATACGGGTATCGAAATACGCCAGCTTCAGCGCCAGGCGGTCGCCGGCAGTGAACAGGTCGTAGCGGAGGGTGCTGGCGCCGATTTCCCAGCTGCGCGCGCGCTCCGGCTTAAGCTCGCCCACCGGCTTGGCGGCGGTGAACAGGCCCAGCGTGGTCTCGAACAGGCTCGGCAGCTTGGTGCCTTCGGCGTACTTCACGTAGACCATGGTGTCTTCGCTGAAGCGATAGGCCACGCTGGCGGTCGGCGAGAACGCGCTGTCGCGGCGGCGGATCGGCTGCGACCAGTTCCAGCTGACCGGCACTTCCAGATCCTGCGCCTTGCCAGCGTCGTAGAAGTTCCAGCCACCGATGTCGGCCACCGTGCCCTTCTTGTACGGCGAGGCCAGCAGCGATTCCCGGGTGAAGTTGCCGTTGGCATCCGGGTACCAGTTCAGCAGCGCGATGCGCTTGGCCCGCCACGACGGCAGCGCCGGGTTGCCATTGAGCAGTTCGGTATAGCGGTACTGGCCCTGCACCTCATAGGCATCGGGCGTGGCCAGGCGGTTGCGGTCATGCACATCCACGCGGTTCCAGCGGCCGCCGGCCAGCAGTTCCCAATGCTCATCGGGCTGCCACTTCAGCGAGGCCACGGCGCTGTACTCCTTGCGCTCGGCGTTGCGCAGGAAACGGTTGTTGACCAGGTCGTCGTGCATGACCGGCCCCGAACTGCCCGGCGCGATGTCTTCGTCGCTGTAGGACAGTCCGTAGTCGAGGGTGAACGCACCAGCGCGGGTGTCGAACCTGGAGGTATTACTGGCATCCAGGCCGAAGCGTTTGTGCCGCAGCGGATTGCGGTAGGCATCCTTGTAGCCGGGGTCACCGCTGAAGCTGGGCGCGTCATACCACTCGGTGCGGCGGTCGAAGTACCACGGGGTGATGCCGGTCAGGCTGTTGTACATCACGCTGTCGGTGTCGGTGTACGCGGCGTTGACGCGCAGGTCGATCAGCTCGCTGTCCGGATTGAAGCGGTAGCGCAGGCTGTAGCTGTCCATGTCGACGTGGCCCGGATCCCACTGTGGAATGCGGTCACGATCCACGCGGATGATCTGCGAGGCCATGATCTCGCCGGCAGTGCCTTCATAGCGGCGATAGCCGGCTTCCAGCGTCTGCGTGTCGTCGATGCGCCAGGTGCCCTTGAGCAGCGCCGACTTCGAGCGCGAAGAGGTATTGAAAACCTCGGTGCGCGGCGGATTCAGCGGCGCCAGCGTGCGCCGATCCTGCGGGAAGTCGTCGTAGCCATGGCGGCCGGAGAAGTAGTTGCCGTTGTCACGGTAGGCGTAAGCGGCGACCAGATCGAAGCGGTCCCAGTGCCCTGCGGCGGCCACGTTGAAGAACTGGCTGCCGGTGGCGCTGCGATCGGTGCGCGGTGCCGCACTGTAGGACGGCAGGCTGTTGGCACTGCCATTGGCCAGGCCGCCGCGCACGCGCACGCCGACGTCGCGGCCCTCGCGCAGCACGTCACCGATCTTCAACGTCTCCATCTCGACCACGCCGCCGATGCCACCGGACGCGTTGGCCTGCAGGCTCGGGCCCTTGGTGATGGTCAGGCTGGAGATCAGGTCCGGGTCGAGGTAGGTGCGCTGCGACTGGCCGGCGTAGCCACGGTAGGTATCCATGCTGGACTGGCCACCGTCGATGATCACCGGCACGCGGCCCTGGCCCTGGATACCGCGGATGTTGACGTCGAAGCCGTTGCCCACGCGCGGATCACCGGCGGTGACACCGGCCACACCCTTGACGATGTCGCCGTTGGAGGTGCCGCGGAAACGCTCCAGATGCGTGCGATTGAGCGTGGTGGTCGAACCCACGCTGCGATAGCTGTCGAGCAGGCGTGCTTCATCACTGGTCGCGCCGCTCCCGACGCGGTCGCCGGCCACACTCAGCGTGTCGGTGACGATCACACCACTGTCGGTCTGCAACGGCGTTGCCGCTTCCAGGGTGACCGCATCGGCGCTGACCCGGCGCACTGCCAGGCCACTGCCCTGCAGCAGCTGCTGCAGCGCCTCGTTGGCCGACAGGCTGCCGCCGACCGCGCGAGAGGTTACGCCGCGTGCCAGCGATGCGGGATAGACCACCTGCACACCGGACTGGCGCATGTAGCTGCGCAGCGCGTCATCCAGCGGTTGCGCCGGAATATCGAAGCGCAGCACGGCCGCGTGGTCGCTGCTGGCGCTCTGCGCCAGTACGGACGGCGCGGCACTGGCCAGGCCGGCGGCGAGCAACGCGATGCACAGGCGGGACGGGCGCAGCACGCGGCCCGGGCGATGGAAGTCGAACATGGGGGAACCTGTCAGGTAATCGGTGCCGCGAACGCGGCGTCATCCGCAACACGGGCGGACACGGCGACGTACGTGGCGGCGGCGGGTACGTTCGCGGAGTAAGACGGATGAAAGCGTGGCAACCCCAAGGGGATTTGCAGTCGAAGCAGGTGCCGACGGTTGCGCGCCCGGTTGCAGTGGTGGGCGCCGACGGTTGCGTGGCTGGTTGCAGTGGTGGGTGCCGACCGTTGGTCGGCACCGGGGCAATGGCGTGGATCTACCGATGGACGATGGCGACGCCGAGCGGCAGCCGGGTCACCTGCAATCCAGCCGTCGCGGCCAGCGCATCCAGCGCCTGTTCCGGGCGGTCGATACGCAACGCCGCGCTTACCGCCGGCAGCTGCGATAGATCACCACGCACGAAGGTTGGGCCAGCGCGATAGCGCCCCACCCATTGCACCGCGTCAGCAACGCGGGCCTGTTCCAACAGCAGCTCGCCCTGACGCCAGGCGCCGACGCTGTCGGCCGCAACGTCCCCCAATCGCCTCACCCCACTGTGTTCACCGTAGGCCGCGCGCTGGCCCTGCTGCAGGTAGGTCCAGCCACCGTCAACCGGGCTGGCCATCCGTACCCTGCCCTGCCCGACCTGGGTTTCCACCTGGTCGTGGCCCCGCGCCACGGTGAAGGCGGTCGAGATGTCCTCGACCACGCCATTGCCGGCGCGCACGCTGAAACGTCGCTGCGCGTCCGGACTGACCTCGAACCAGGCACGCCCGCGCAACAGCTCGACCTGGCGGGCGTTCGCATCAAAGTGCACGGCAATCGCACTGTCGGCGTCCAGCACCGCACGGCTGCCATCAGGCAGCAGCACGTTCTGCACCTGGTGCGTGCTGCGGTGATCGGACTGCAGGCGCAGCCACGCCTCCGGCCATGCCACCAGCATCGCCAGCATTGCCGCCGCAGCCATGGCCCAACGCCGTCGGCGCGGGCGTCGATCAGCCACGCGGGCCGGCTGCGCTCGCGGCCCGACGCTGCGCCACAGCGCGCGCTCGTGTTCGAAGGCCCTGCGGTGCCCCGGCTGTTGCAGCCAGTGTTCGAACGCCTGCATGCGCGCGTCGCTGATATCGCCCGAGGCCAGCCACGCGATCCAGTCCCGGGCCTGCTCGGCCAGGGCATCGTCATTGGCGGCAGGCAGCATGTTCGGCGGGCTCATCGGCTGGCGGACAGGCGCATTCAAGCGCGGGGCGGAGAAACTGGGCCGCATCCACGGTCCAATGATCAAGACGTTTGCGCGAAGGCCAGCCCCAAGGCGGCGCGATCATCGGCCGCTGCGGGCCCAGGCCAGGCGCTGCAGCGCGGTGCGTACGTGATTCTCCACCGTGGTCACCGATACCCCAAGGCGGCGTGCGATCTCGGCCTGGGTCAGGCCCTGAAGGCGGTTGAGCCGGAAGATGGTGCGGGTCGGCTCCGGCAGATGGCCGGCCGCGTCGAGTACCCGCTGCAGCTCGTCCTGCGCCATGGCCTGCTCTTCGGTGGAGATCACCTCGTCCGGCCCCCACAGGTAGTGATCGGCCAACAGGCGGTTGCGCCGGGTCGACTCGCGGCCGTGGTCGGTGGCCAGGTTGGCGGCCAGCCGGTACAGATAGGCGCGTGGGTTGTCGATGGCCTGGCTGTCATCGACCCCACGGGCCTTGAACCACACCGCCTGGATCACGTCCTCGGCGCCGTTGTCGCCCCCCAGTATCCGTTGCACCCGGCGCAGCAGCGCTGGCCGCTCGCGGATCAGCAGTTCGGTGAGGGAGGCAGCATTGGAGGACATGCGCGGAGCCGGGACGACAGACGGGAGGCGCCGCGCATGCTACTCCGCAAATGCGAATCAGTCACGTTTGCATTGTCGAAATGGTCACAGGCAATCAGTCAGCCCCTCGTAAACGTGGGTGCTGGTTCCGGGCAGGGTGGCATGCAGGGCGTCATGCCCGGCGCGCTCCCACGCTGCCAGCAGCTCGTCCAAGCGGGTTCCCGCCGCCAGTGGCAGCATGCAGGCATAGCGTCCCTGGTCAACATCGATCTGCCCGGTCTTCTGGACCCAGGTGTAGCTCCCGGCGAACGTCCAGACACAACGGGTCACAACACCGGTGGCCCGCTGCACTGAGCAACGCAAGCGCATCGCCCGCAGGTTGTAATACTGCCCTTCGCAGAAGGTATCCCCACAGATATCGTCAAAGCCGCGCACCAACAGACGTTCGGCCGCCAGGAAGCGCTCGCGCCCGGTTGCCGGATTCGGGTAGTCACGGGCATCGACAAATTGAGGGGTCGCCTGGGCGTTGGCTGCCATCAGCAGCGCGCAGACCAGCCATCGTGCCGGGAAGACGCGCATCACCCCGCCCTCCCGGTCTTCCGGAGGCAGTCCGGCAGCGCATCGAACAGGCCATGGTCAAGTCCAGGCAGGTTCGCCGTCAGGCCATCTGGTGCTTCCAGTGAAGCATGGAAGGCGTCAACAGGTACCCCTGGCCCCAACTCCAACGGACAGACCCAGCGGCCATTGTCGACCTGCACCTCCCCGGTATCGGCCTGCACGGCCAGCTCGCTGGCCACCACCACCCAGGCGCAGCGCTGCACCGTTCCGCGATGGGCCAGCACCGCGCAGCGGACCTCCATCACCCGGTAGTTGCTGTACTCACCTTCGCACCAGGTATCGGCACAGAGCAGGTCGAACTCCCTTGCCAGGGCGGCCTGCAGCCCGTAGGCGCGCTCCCAGTTGGCCTCGGGCCGGGGGTAATCGATCAGGTCCACGTGCAGACCGCGGGCGGAGACAGGCAGGGACGCCAGCAACAGCACGCCCCCCATGCATCGGGCATACCAGGACATCGGCGGAACTCCTCGGGAATGAGCGTCCAGCCTGCGCCGGCCTGCCCTCCTGGCCCATCGGCCAAGGGCGGCGCCCCCCGTCAGGCCTTGCCGCGTCGGCAGGTCGGCCACCCGCCCGCTGCACAGCGCCCGGCAAAGGCATAAAATGGTGAGCTATCCGTCTATATCCCCCCACCTGGAGCACACCATGGGTCTGGAACTCGTCTCGCCCGGCAAGAACCCGCCGGAAGAAATCAACGTCATCATCGAGATCCCGAAGGACTCGGAGCCGGTGAAGTACGAAGTGGACAAGGAAACCGGCGCGATCTTCGTCGACCGCATCCTCTCCACCCCGATGCGCTACCCGTGCAACTACGGCTACGTGCCGAGCACGCTGTGTGGCGACGGCGATCCGGCCGACGTGCTGGTGGTGCTGCCGCTGCCGCTGGTGCCGGGCTCGGTCGTGCGCTGCCGTCCGGTCGGCGTGCTGAAGATGAGCGACGAGGCGGGCAGCGA
This sequence comes from Stenotrophomonas maltophilia D457, assembly GCF_000284595.1. Classification (GTDB taxonomy): domain Bacteria; phylum Pseudomonadota; class Gammaproteobacteria; order Xanthomonadales; family Xanthomonadaceae; genus Stenotrophomonas; species Stenotrophomonas muris. The sequence continues at coordinate 3,913,262 of NC_017671.1, forward strand.
CGAGAAGATCCTGGCCGTGCCGGTCTCGAAGATCTTCAGCGGCTACGCCCACGTCGAAGACATCGCCCAGGTCTCGAGCCACTGGCTGGAGCGCATCGGCCACTTCTTCGAGCACTACAAGGACCTGGAGAAGGGCAAGTGGGTCAAGCTGGACGGTTGGGGCGGCGCCGCTGAGGCCAAGCAGATCCTGATCGAGGCGCACCAGCGCCATCTCGACAGCAAGGCCTGAGCCTGAACCGGATCGCTCCGGCGGTACCCTGCCGGAGCGATGCGGGTCACGTTTCATGACGACGGCACATCACTCTTGCTGCCGTATTAGGTAAATTGCGTCACTTCACACGTCATCGACATCCATCGTCGAGACAGCCAGGGGAATGTGTCGTGCGTATTCTGCTTGTTGGGGATGCAGCCAGCCTGCCGGCCGAGCTGACCGAATTCATTGCCGATCTTGGGGAAGACTGGCAGCCGTTGACCGCCACCGATGGCCAGGCCGCGATGACCGCGGTGGCCACGCAGGGCGTGGACGCGGTGATCGTCTGCCCGCAATTGCCGGATCTCAATGCCACCACGCTGCTGGGGCAGATCCGGACCTTGCGCCCGGAGACCATCCGCATCGCGCTGGTCGATGCGCAGCATGGCAACCGGCCGCCGCCGGCGCGCCTCATTGGTGTCGCCCACCGCTTCCTGCCGCTGCCGCTGGCGCCGGAAGTGCTGCTGGAGGCACTGACCAGCCTGGAAGAACTGCGCGAAGTGCTGGACAGCCCGCGCCTGCGCGATGCCATCGGCCGTATCGAGAAACTGCCCTCGCCGCCGCACCTGTACCTGAGCCTGACCCAGGCCCTGGAACATGACGACGACGCCGACAGTGCCGATGTCGCCAAGCTGGTCGCCGCCGATCCGGCGATCGCCGCCAAGGTGCTGCAACTGTCGAACTCGGCCTTCTTCAGCCAGGGCCGCACCATTGCCGACCTGCGCACCGCCGTGACCCGGCTGGGCCTGGCCACGCTGCGTGACCTGGTGCTGGCCAGCGAAGTGTTCTCCGCACCGACGCTGTCGGCCGCCGAGCGCAACTCGCTGCAACAGCGCGCACTGCTGGCCTCGCGGCTCGCCGCACGCCTGCTGCCCGAATCCAGTGCCGAACTGGGAGCGACTGCCGCGCTGCTGGCCGACATCGGCCTGCTGCTGCCGGGTGTGCGCAACGAGCGCAGCGAGCCCTCGCTGGCCGGCGACACCCGCCCTGGCCATGCCGAGGCCGGCGCCTACCTGCTGGGCCTGTGGGGCCTGCCGATGCCGATCATCGAAGCGGTGGCCTTCCACCTGCAGCCGCAGCGCGCCAACACCCGCAGCTTCTGGGTGACCGGTGCGGTGCACGTGGCCCTGGCGCTGGTCAATGGCGATCCGGTGGACGAGGACTATCTGCAGCGCGCAGGCGTGCTGAACAAACTGCCGCAATGGCGCGAACACGCCAATGCGCTGATGGGACTGGTGCCCAGCGACGCCTGAGCGCGTTGCATGATGTCCGGATGACAGAGGGCGCACCCACAAGGTGCGCCCTTTCCATGTCAGCGGGTACCGCAGGCGTCCTGCACGCAGCGACGGTACTGCGACTCGCAGATGACTGGTGACTTGCCACTGGCCAGGCACTGCTGGCGGAACTCCTCGCAGTAAAGCCCACCGCCGCAGACCCCGAGGCCCTGCGCGAACACTGCGCCCACCAGCGTTGCGTAGATCAATGCAGCGGCCGATGCCTGCCGCAGCAACGTGTTCTTCATATCCCTCTCCACATGCAAGCGTCCGGTAGTGGACCTCCTGACTGTGTTGATTACGACACGACGGGACCGTGACTGCGCTCACCTTCCAACAATTTCCGGAATTCCCCTACAAGAAAAAGGGCGGACCTTGCGGTCCGCCCTCCTTCTGTTGCTACCGCACTTCGATGGATCAGAAGCGCTGGGTGTACTTCATGTACAGGAAGCGACCCACGTCGAAGCCGCCGTAGTAGGCGAACGCCGAGTTCGGAGCCGAGTACTGCAGGGCACCCTTGTGGTCGAACACATTGTTCGCGCCCAGGGCGATGGTCGCATCCCACGGCGCCTTCCAGCTGACCTGCAGGTCGTGGAAGGTGTTGGAACCGGTGTGACGCAGCGGATCGGTCTCACCGTTGGCCATGTGGTTCGGAGCATCGCACCAGCCGTCAGCCAGCGAGATGCAGCTTTCCTTCATGCCCGAGTAGTAGCGCGCGGTGTAGTTCACACCGAAATCGCCGTACTGCCAGTTGACGCCCAGGTTCGAACGCACGCGGAACAGGCCCGGCTCGCTGACGCGGCCGACCATGATGTTGTCGCCCGCGCTGTTCTGGCGCTGCTCGTCGTACTTGGCGGTGTAGCTGGTCTGCCAGTCGATGCTGAACTGACCAATGGCCAGTTCCGGCAGGCGGTACTTGATGCCCAGATCGTAGCCCTGGGTTTCCATCTTGCCGAGGTTGGCGGTGCCGTAGGTGATCGCACTGACGTGGCCGTCAGCCGCACGGGTCACGCTCGAGCAGCGCGAAGCGTTACCCAGCACGTAGCAGTCACGCAGGATGCGGTCGACGCTGTCAGCGATGATCATGTCGCTGATTTCGTACTTGTACCAATCCAGCGACACGTCCAGGCCCTGCACCCAACGCGGGCTCCACACCAGGCCGAAGGTGGTGCTCTTGGAGGTTTCCGGCTTCAGGTTCGGATTGGCACCCGAGATGAACTGGTCACCCGACTGGCACGGCAGGGTCGAACATTCCTTGCCTGCCTGGCCCAGCTGCACGTAGTTGGCCGGCACGCCTGCGCCGGAGCACGCGGCATTGCCTGCAACGCTGCCCGGAGCCTTCACGCCGCACGGATCGATGTAGGACTCGAAGCTCGAGCTCAGGCCACCGTACAGGTCGCTGATGGTCGGAGCGCGGAAGCCCTCGGCGTAGGTGCCGCGGACCAGCAGTTCATCCAGCGGACGCCAGGTCAGGCCGAACTTGCTGTTGGTGGTGCCACCGAAGTTGCTGTAGTCCGAATAACGGCTGGCAACGTTCAGGGTCAGTTCCTTGGCGAAGGCCATGTCGGCCAGCAGCGGCACGTTCAGTTCGAGGTAGACCTCGTTCAGATCGTACTGGCCGCGGGTCGGCTTCTGGCCCAGGCCGGTGGACTGGCCCGACTGTGCGAAGGCGTCCGGCACGTAGCTGCCTTCTTCCTTGCGGTGCTCGACACCCAGGGCGAAGCCCAGGTCGCCGGCCGGCAGGGTCACGATGGCGCCCGACAGGTTGGCGGTGAAGCTGGTGGTCTTGGTGACGCCACGGGTGGTGAAGGTCGGGAACAGGAAGTCCTGCAGCTCCTGGTTCGCCAGCGAGCCCTGACCCTCAACGCCGTACGGCAGCAGCGGGTTCCACGGACGGCAATCGCCCAGGATCGGGTTGGCCGCGGTGCCGCAGCGGGCAACGCCACCGGCATCGATGAACGACGGGCCCAGCGCCTGACGCGCGCCGATCAGGCTCATGTCACCGCGGTTGCTCTTGATCGACTCGTTGCGGTTCCACAGCGCGCCGACATCCCAGTCGAAGGTCTTGCCACCCAGCTCGAAGAAGCCGGTCAGGGTCGGAGCGAAGCGCAGGGTCTTCAGCTGGCTGTCAGTGGTACGCGGCACTTCCCACAGGCGGCGGCGGAAGCTGACGTCCTGGCCAACCGGGTTGAAGGCGCTGTCTGCCGACAGCGGGGTGTTGATCGACTTGGAAGCGGACTGGTACGGATAGCCGGCGATCTGCTGGAACGTCTGGCGCTCGTTGTAGAGCACGTCGGTGTTCAGGCTGATCGAATCGGTGAAGTCGTAGGTGCCGTTGATGTAGACCGACTTGCGCTTCACACCGGTCAGCAGGGTCATCTGCTCGTTCGAGTTGGCGAACTCGTCTTCGGTGATCGCGTGGTAGTCGTTCGGGTTCTTCGGATTGCCACCCGGGTTCAGGGTCTGCCACACCGCGCTCGACTTGCTGCAGTCGTACAGCTTCGGGTTGCACCAGCTGCCGTTCTGGCTGATCGGGCTCCAATCAGCCGAGGTGGAGTTCGGACCCAGCGAGCCGTCACGGCTGTACCAGCGGTCCTTGGCCCACACCGGATCCTGCTTCGAGTACTCGGCCGACAGGGTCAGGCTGCCGCGCTCACCGCGGGCACCGAGGGTCATCGAATAGGTTTCGCTGTCGCCGTCGCCCTTGCCGTACTGGCCGACGTAGACATTGGCTTCGCCGCCGTCGAAGTTCTTGCGGGTGATCACGTTGACCACGCCGGCAATGGCGTCGGAACCGTAGATCGACGAGGCGCCGTCCTTCAGGATCTCGATGCGCTCAACGGCCGACATCGGGATCTGGCTCAGGTCCTGCAGACCCGAGGTCGAAGCGCCCAGGCGCTTGCCGTTCATCAGCACCAGGGTGCGCTCGGCGCCCAGGTTGCGGATGTCGACGTAGTAGCCGCCCACGTTCTCGCCCGAAGCCAGCGACTCCGAACGCGAAATGGCCGGGGAACCGGCCGAGGTCAGGTTGTTCAGCACGTCGGCGACGCTCGAGAAGCCCTGCTTTTCCAGGGATTCGCGGGTCATCGTCAGGATCGGCTGCTGGGTCTCCACCGAGGCGCCGCGGATGCGCGAGCCGGTGACCGAAATGCGGTCCAGGTCGGTGGTGCCCTTTGCTTCCTGAGCCGAAGCAAAGGCCGGCGCCAGCGCCAGCGCAATGCCGGCCGGCAGCAAGCCGAACCGCACTGCGGGATTACGAACGTTCATCTATCTCTCCAAGGTACGTGTTAGCAGCGTGTTAAAACACCCCAGCACGTTACGATTGCGTTGCAGCGCTGTATTTGCGCGAACCAACCGGAGACTTTGCGGATTGTGGCGGGAGCAAGCCGCCGTTCTCCCTGAAGCGCGACGCGGACTGGCCGTAGCGGGCGCGGAACGCACGCGCGAAGCTGCAGCAGTTGTCGAAACCGCTGGCGGCAGCGACCTCGCCCACCATCATGTCGGTGTCGCGCAGCAGATCAGCGGCGCGTTCGAGGCGCAGTCGTGCCGAAAGCGACTGCGGGCTTTCCTCGTACAGGCTCTGGAAGGTCTTGGAGAGGTACCAGCTGGAGAAGTTGGTCAGTTCGGCCAGTTCGCCGATGCGCACCACCCGGTGGCTGTTGCCTTCCAGATAGAGGCGCGCACGCTGCATGCGGCCGAACACCTGGCGCTTGCGGCTGCGCGAGCGGCCTGGGCAGCGCTGCACGTTGTCGGCCAGGCCACGCTGCAGGCCAGCAAGGTGCAGCAGCAGCGGACGCATGGCCTGGGCCGGCTGGCCGCTGGCCAGCGCATCGCGCCACAAGCGCAGCGCAACGCGGGCGTCACTGCGGTTCATGCGGCCACGACCGGCATACAGGCCACAGTCGGCCATCTCGGTCAGCACGCGAAGCGCTTCAACGTTCAGGTTCAGGCCAACGCACAACCCGTTGCGACCGGCCTGCACCAACGGCCGCGATTCCTTTTCGAAGGCGATCCACTCGCCCTGGCGCAGGCGGAATCGTCCTTCCTTGGCCTCCACCCACGAACTGCCACGCACCTGCATCCAGACAGTGAAGCTGGAGCCGGCGGTCTGCAGGCTGCCCAGCCGGGCCACGCCCAGGCAGGTCGGCGTGACATCGTCGAGCGACCGGTCCAGGGAGACGGTTTGGCCGCGATCGGCCAGCGAGAGTTGACGCATGGGGGCACCACGGATTTGCCTAGTACAGGACTCCGTTTTGCCTAATCAGGCGGCACCGCGTCAGGAAAGTCCGACGAGATCGCCACGAATTCGCGACGAGATCCAGACGAAGAAATTACGAAGGCCCATTTCCACTGAAAAACAACAACTTGGAGAACGCCGGGAACAGCGCGGGGGGGCGTTCGGGCAACCGCATCACACCGATGTCGGCACCATCGCTGACCGCCATCGCCACGAACAGGTCACGCCCGTCAGCGCTGGCGCTGAGTCCGTTGCCGGCGCTGAGCCGTTCCGCATCCAGGCAGCGTTCCGGCTCCGCGCGGCCGGGCAGGATGCGCACGAAGGTGGTGCCACACGTGCTCGAAGTGCCGAGGTAACCGACGCCAGTGTTGCCGGCCACGGTCCAGGCCCGGTATCGCCAGCGGCTGGGCCGGTCATCGCTGATCTGCTGCACGCTGCCCGACGACAACGCGGCATCGGCCGACCACAGGCCACCGGCGGCCAGGCGGGTGAACAACACGCGGCCACTGCTGCGGTCGAAGCGCGCCTGCGACACCCCTTCGATGCTGGCCAACCGGCGCCAGGGCTGGGTGCTGCGGTCGAACAGACTCAACCGGGTGCGCTGGTCGGCATCGCGCTCGACCACAAACAACTGCTCCGGCGACGCGCCATACAGGGCCTGCAGCGGCTGTTCGGCCGGGACCGGCAAAGGTTGCAGGCGTTCATCGCGTGGCGCGATCTCGTAGACCACCGTGCGCCCATGCGCGTCGCGGCCGACCACGAGCAGCTGGCGGCTGTCGGCCGACCAGTCCGGTGCCTGCCGCGCTTCCGGCCGCAGCCCTTCAATGGGGCGCAGCGAATCCGGCCGCTGCATGTCCGCCCACCACAGGGCGAAGCTGCCGGAGCGATCCGAGGTGAAGACCAGCTGGCGGCCATCGGGCGCTGCCATCGGCTGCCCATCGCGGCCACTGGATGCAAACAGGCGTTCGGGCGCGCCGCTGCCCTGCACCGGCACCTTGAACACGCCGAACTGCGCGCGCCGGTGGACGAAGGCCAGCATCCCGCCACGTCGCGACACGGCGGGCCACTGCGCATCATCCAGGCCGGCATCGCGCAGCGTGTGCCGCTCGACGTCCAGATAATAGAGCCGCGCCTCGCTGTCGACGCGGCGACCGAACACGATGGTGCGGCCATCGTCCAGCCAGGCCCATCCGCGCAGCTCTGCCGCCTCGTTGGTCAACTGCTCGGGCGTGCCGCCCGCGGCCGGCACCCGCCACAGATCGCCCAGCTGCGGATTGCGCACGAACACCAGCCATTGCCCATCGGGCGAGTAACGCGGTGCGTAGTCGAAGTCGTCCTGGTCGACGCTGTACGCCAGCGCGCGCCACTGACCACTGGCCAGATCCAGCACGCGGATGCCACGGTGCGCGTAGCGCCCGACCATGCTGCCGAACACCAGGCCGCGACCATCGGGCGTCCAGTCGAAGCTGAGCAGCTCGGTGCCATCGCAGCGCGTGGCCTGGCGCAGTGCGCCACCGGTAGCGCTGGCGATCAGCACCTGGCAGCCACCGTCGGCAGAGAACCGTGCGAAGGCAATTTCGCGACCATCCGGCGACCAGTTCGGGAATCGATCGACGGCACCGGCCGGCGGCGCCAGCAACTGGCGCGCCGGCGCGTTGCCGGAGGTCTGTACCTTGATCGCACCACCGCCGTTGCCATCTTCGTTGGCGCCTTCATAGGCCACCAGCGAACCATCCGGTGACAGCGTGGGATAGGTTTCAAAGCCGCTGGTTGCGGTGATCAACCGATAGGGACGCTGGGGGCTGCCGATCACCCGCGTGCCGTTCTCCACGGCGGCCTCCACCGGCGAACTGCTGGCCGGTGCGCGGCGCAGCAGCAGCGTGGTCATCACCAGCAGCGTGGCCAGCATCAACACGCCCAGCGCCAGCAGCACGCGGCGGCGGACATGGCGCCAGCGGCGGCGCGATTCCTGCGCGCGCGCGGGCAGCACCGCAGCGGCGGCGAGTGCGGGCTGCACGTCCACACCTTCGTCGTCAGGCAAGCCCGCAGCCGACGGCTCCGCATCGTCCAGCGCCTGTACCGGTACCAGAAGCCGATAGCCGGTCTTGGCAATGGTCTCGATGTAGGCCTGGCCGCTGTCGTCGTCGTTGCTGAACGCCTTGCGCAGCTGGGTAACGGCCTGGGTCAGCACATCGTTGGTCGGCAGCGTGTCCGGCCACACCTCGGCGAACAACTCGTCGCGGGTGACCACACGGCCCGGCTGCCGCAGCAGCACGCGCAGCACGCCCAGCGCCTTCGGCGTCAGCCGGCGCGGACGACGCGCACCGACGACCTCGACTTCGCGCGAGGACAGAGTGACGATGCACTCTCCTATCCGTATCCGATCGGACACGGGTGGCTGTATTTCGCTGCTGTTCATTTTCTGCTACACAGTAGAGACAGGTCCCGGGCAGTGTTTGCCTTCGTTACGGTCCCGTCCTGGGAACAGCGAAAAGCCAGACTCCGCACAAAGCATCGGCGCATACCGCAAAAACAATCGAGCGCGCGAATACTAGCCTATGCAAGTTACCTCGCCTATCGCGTGGTCGACATCAGGCTCTCTCTCGCCGACGCATTCACATAATTCGCGACATCATTCGCGCCCTCTTGGGCGCGAAATTTTTATCTGGCGTTCATTTTCACATGCGCCGCAGCATGGTCAATCCGACCAGCCGCGAAACCACCAAAGCCACGTACATCACGCCGGAAAACTGCTCCAGCATGACCAGTGCTCGTGCCTGTGGATGAAGCGGCACGACATCACTCAAGCCGACTCCAGACAGCAAGCTGAAGCTGAGATAAAGCAGCTCCATCCAACTGCGCTGCGCCTGCCCGCCGGTGCCCTGGAAACTGCCCGGATACCACTGCTGGCACACCGCGAACGCGAAGGCGAACGCCCACGCCAGCAGGGTGAAGGTTGCGCCAGCCGCGAACAGTTCGTCGCGGGTGACCTTGTGGTCCTGGAGCATGTAGGCAATCAGGGCGCCAGCCGTGTAGAAGTACAGCAGGCTCTCCAGCACCTGCGCGGTGGTCAGCAATGCGGTGCGCTCGAGCAATGCACCTGCCAACGAGAACACCACCGAGGGAATGGCCAGCAACAGCGCCAGCCAGGTGCCCAGCGGGCTGCGCTGGACCACCCACAGCGCCAGGCCGAGTACCGCCATGCCGAACATGCCCAGTGCCGCGCGGCCGGCGGCGGTGTCATCCAGCGCGGGATACAGCAGCACCGCCAGCAGCTGCGCGCCCAGCAACCAGGCCGAAGGATGCCGGCGGGCAATGGCCAGCCAACGGGTGGTCATGGCAACAGGCATGGTGTCCTTTCCCCGGGATGATGGGCGGAGGATAGCCGGGAGCGGCGTGATGAGCGGTAGTGCCGGCCGCGGGCCGGCACCACCGTCTGCGCATCACCCCTGGTGGTAGACCTCGGCACCCGCGGCGAGGAACTCCTCCGACTTCTCCTTCATGCCGGCCTCGGCGTAGTCACGCACATCCTGGGTGATCTTCATCGAACAGAAGTGCGGGCCGCACATCGAGCAGAAGTGCGACAGCTTGTGCGCATCCTTCGGCAGCGTTTCGTCATGGAACTCCCTGGCCTTCTCCGGATCCAGGCCAAGGTGGAACTGGTCTTCCCAGCGGAACTCGAAGCGCGCCTTGCTCAGTGCGTTGTCACGTACCTGCGCGCCCGGATGGCCCTTGGCCAGGTCGGCCGCATGCGCGGCGATGCGGTAGGCCATGATGCCGTCACGCACGTCCTGGCGATTGGGCAGGCCGAGGTGTTCCTTCGGCGTCACGTAGCAGAGCATCGCCGTGCCGAACCAACCGATCATCGCCGCACCGATCGCGCTGGTGATGTGGTCGTAGCCCGGCGCGATGTCGGTGGTCAGCGGCCCCAGCGTGTAGAACGGCGCTTCGCCGCATTCACGCAGCTGCTTGTCCATGTTCTCCTTGATCAGCTGCATCGGCACGTGGCCGGGGCCTTCGATCATGGTCTGCACATCATGCTTCCAGGCGATCTTGGTGAGCTCACCCAGCGTCTCCAGCTCACCGAACTGCGCCGCGTCGTTGGCATCGGCGATGCAGCCCGGGCGCAGGCCGTCACCCAGCGAGAAGGTCACGTCATAGGCCTTCATGATCTCGCAGATGTCTTCGAAGTGCGTGTAGAGGAAATTCTCCCTGTGGTGCGCCAGGCACCACTTGGCCATGATCGAACCACCACGGCTGACGATCCCGGTCACGCGCTTGGCGGTGAGCGGCACGTAGCGCAGCAGCACGCCGGCGTGGATGGTGAAGTAGTCCACGCCCTGCTCGGCCTGCTCGATCAGCGTGTCGCGGAAGATCTCCCAGGTGAGCGCTTCGGCGCGGCCGTCGACCTTCTCCAGCGCCTGGTAGATCGGCACGGTACCGATCGCCACCGGCGAGTTGCGGATGATCCACTCGCGGGTTTCGTGGATGTGCTTGCCGGTGGACAGGTCCATCACGGTGTCACCACCCCAGCGGATCGCCCACACCAGTTTCCCCACCTCTTCGGCAATGCCCGAGGACACCGCGCTGTTGCCGATGTTGGCGTTGATCTTGGTCAGGAAGTTGCGGCCGATGATCATCGGCTCGCTTTCCGGGTGGTTGATGTTGTTGGGCAGCACCGCGCGGCCGCGCGCGATTTCATCGCGCACGAACTCCGGCGTGATGATCTTCTGGATCGAGGCGCCGAACGCCTCGCCCGGGTGCTGCTGCAGCAGGCCGGCATCGCGGATCGCGTCCAGCCGCTGGTTTTCGCGGATGGCGACGAATTCCATTTCCGGCGTGATGATGCCGCGGCGCGCATAGTGCATCTGGGTGACGTTCGCGCCTGCACGTGCACGGCGCGGCAGGCTGCGTGTGGGGAAGCGCACAGCATCGAGCTTCGGGTCGTGCTCGCGATCGCGGCCAAACGACGAACTCAGGCCGTCGAGCTGTTCGGTATCGCCGCGCTCCTCCACCCAGCCACGACGCAGCGCCGGCAGGCCCGCGGACAGATCGATACGCGCGTCCGGATCGGTGTACGGGCCCGACGTATCGTAGACCGTGACCGGTGCATTCTCCTCGCCGCCGAACAGCGTCGGCGTGCGGGTCAACGCGATCTCGCGCATCGGCACCTGCAGATCCGGACGCGAACCGGGTACGTGGATCTTGCGCGAGCCGGGAATGGGCCGGGTCACGGATTCGGAGAGTTGCTGGGCCTGTTGCTGCAGGGCGGAGAGCTGTGCGTTCATCGGGCATCGTCCAGGAAGGTCAGGGACGAAGCGGCGGCGCACGGCACCCGCGCACGGACGGTCCTTGGGCGGAGTCCGGGCACGGCTGCATTGCAAAGCTTCCCTACGCCGGTATGAGCCGGATCAGGTTCCAAGGGACTGTCTCAACCGTGGCCACATGGCCCGGTACCCCCGCTTCTTGGTGCGCATTAGAGCATAGACCGCCCGCCCCCGCGGTCAGATCCGCTTTCCTGTGGAAAGCGGATCTGATCCGGATCGCTGTTCGTTAACAGAACCATGACGTCGCGTTCAGTAACGTGCACGTCCGTCGCCCTCCAGCGACCGATGCCTCCTTCGCCGCCGACGCGGCCCCTGCCCGGTTCGCGCTGCATGCCGCCGGTCCTTCGCTGCAAGCTCTGCTCGCTCCCCTCAATCCCTTGATCGGAGAAGCTCCTTCATGGTGTTTCGCGTTTCCATCGCACTCGTTCTGCTGCTGGTGCTGCTTGCCGGTATTGCACCAGGCCCCTTCAATGCCGTGGTGCAGTCGATGCTGGCAGAAGTCATCCGCAGCGTCGGCTGGCTGTACCTGCTGGTGGTATTCCTGGCCCTGGTGTTCCTGATGTACCTGGCTTTCGGTCGCTTCGGCAACCTGCGCATCGGTGGCGAAGACGCCGAGCCCGAGTTCTCGCGAGCCAGCTGGATGTCGATGCTGTTCGCCGCCGGCATGGGCATCGGCCTGGTGTTCTGGGGCGCCGCCGAGCCCATTTCGCACTTCAGCAAGCCACCGGAAGGGCTTGCTCCGCAGAGCCTGGATGCGGCACGCGCCTCGATGCGCTATGCATTCTTCCACTGGGGCCTGCACCCGTGGGCCATCTATGCGCTGATCGGGCTGGCAATGGCCTGGTTCCAGTTCAATCGCAACGGCCGCGGCCTGGTCAGCGACATGCTGCAGCCGATCATCGGCCGCCACCATCGCGGCTGGATCGGTAGGGTGGTCAACATCGCTGCAGTCGTCGCCACCGCGATCGGTGTCGCGACTACGCTGGGCTTCGGCACCATCCAGATCGCCGCCGGCATCGAGCGCGTGTTCGGCGTGCAGGCTACCGTCGCAGTGCAGATGACCATCATTGCCGTCGCCTTCGTGCTGTATATGGCGTCCACCGCCAGTGGCGTGGAGCGAGGTGTGAAGTGGCTGTCCAATTTCAACCTGGCGTTGGCTGCCCTGCTGGCCGCCATCCTGCTGGTGCTGGGGCCGACCGGATTCATCTTCGATACGTTCACCACCACGCTGGGCTCCTACCTCAACCAGCTGGTGACGATGAGCCTGCGCATGTCACCGTTCTCCGGCAGCACCTGGGTGGCGGACTGGACAATCTTCTACTGGGCCTGGTGGATCTCGTGGGCACCGTTCGTGGGGTCGTTCATCGCACGCATCTCGCGCGGCCGCAGCGTGCGCGAGTTCGTGATCGGCGTGGTGCTCGCGCCGACGCTGCTGGGTTTCTTCTGGTTCGCCGTTTTCGGTGGAACGGCCTTGTGGGCACAGATCTTCGGCCATGCCGATCTGGTGCAGGCGCTGGGCAATGGATATGAGACGGTGTTGTTCACGTTGTTCGACAGCATGCCGCTGCCGCTGCTGCTGTCGTGCATCGCACTGGTACTGCTGATGATCTTCTTCGTGACCTCGGCCGACTCGGCGGTACTGGTGCTGGCCAGCATGTCCACTGACGAGGCTGGCGATCCTCCGTTGAAGCGCAAGCTGGCCTGGGGCATTGCGGTGGCGTTGATCGCAGCGGCCTTGCTGCTGGCCGGTGGCCTGGATGCACTGCAGGGCATGATCACGATTGCGGCGTTGCCATTCGCGCTGCTGATGGTGCTGGTGATGGTGTCGCTGTACCGCGTGCTCGACCAGGAGTACACGCGTGAGCGGCGGCAGGCGCAGCGCCAGCGGCACATGATCGATGCGTGGATCGCGCGCGAGATGGCGGCGCAGGAGGAGACCCAGGCCGAGGCGGCGCGCGCGCAGGATTCGGATTGAGGATGTTTTGCAGCCTGCGGCTGCACTGCCTTTTTCAAGCAACGGCAACGTCTAAACCGGCTCTGGGATGCTGAGGGTTTGGCGGGGCGGTGTGGGTGGGCAGGACACGCCGTGAACCCATCCTTGGGGGCTCGATGGCGCCATCCATGGCGCCAACGGTCCTGCCCACCCACACCGCCCCACGCCCGACAGATTTCCGGTGACGGTTGGTTTTCCACGCTTTGCGTGGAAGAGGTGTATCGGAAAACAAGAAGGGGTCGGATTCGTTTTCCTGCGGAAAACGGATCCGACCCCAACCCAAAGCCCGCGGCTGTTGCCGTTGCCTTTGCTCTTGCTCTTCTTTTTCTTTTCCTGCGGTGACGGACACGGAAACTGTCCGTGGCCGGGCGGGTGGGTTGGCTGGGGGCGTGAGCCGCATGGATGCGACGTGTTCACGGCGTCCCCCAGACAATCCACCCGCCCGGCCAAGCCAAGCATCGCTGAACCATCACCGGAGAGGGGGCTGCGCCCGGTGGCCGGGAAACCTCAATACCCCGCCGCCTGCCCATCCTTGCGACTCTCCGAAGCTCCGTAATAAACCCCGCTCTCGGGGTCGCGCATGATCGCCTGGTACCCGCCATAAGGCCCATCGGCGAACACGATGCGATGCCCCTTGCGCATCAGCGCACGCACCGTCTCGTAGGGGAAGCCGGTTTCCAGATTCACTTCGCCGCCATCGGTCATCGCCGTGGCCTGACCCGTCGGTTCAGTCGAGCCTTCGTGCTGGATGCGCGGCGCATCACCGGCTTCCTGCAGGTTCATCCCGAAATCCACCAGGTTCATCACGATCTGCGCATGGCCCTGCGGCTGCATCGCGCCGCCCATCACGCCGAAGCTGGCATACGGCTTGCCGCCCTTGGTGATGAACCCCGGAATGATGGTCTGGAATGGACGCTTGCCCGGCGCGTAGCCGTTGGGATGGTTCTTCTGCAGCACGAACATCTCGCCACGGTCCTGCAGGATGAAACCCAGACCGGGCGGTGCCATGCCGCTGCCCATGCCACGGTAGTTGGACTGGATCAGCGAAACCATCATGCCGTCGGCGTCGGCCACGGTCATGTAGATCGTGTCGCCCTCCTCCAGCTGCTTCGGCGTGCCCGGCTGCACTTCCTTCAACGCCTTGTCCATCGAAATCAGCGCGCGGCGCTGCGCGGCGTACTCCTTGGAGATGAGCTTCTGCACCGGCGCCGGCTGGAACGCCATGTCGGCGTAGAAGCGTGCACGGTCGGCGAAGGCCAGCTTCTTCGCTTCGACGAACAGGTGCACGTGCTCGGGTGAACCGAACCGGATCTTCGAGAAATCGTAGCCTTCCAGCACGTTGAGGATCTGCAGCGCGGCGATGCCCTGGCTGTTCGGCGGCAGCTCCCACACGTCGTAGCCACGGTAGTTGCTGCTGACCGGTTCGACCCACTCACCATGGTGGTCGGCCATGTCCTGGTAGCTCAGGTAGCCACCATTGGCCTTGAAGTAATCGCCGATGGTGTGGGCAATGGCGCCCTTGTAGAAGGCATCGCGTCCGCCGTCGGCAATCTGCTGCAGGGTGCTGGCCAGGTTCGGGTTCTTCCACATCTCGCCCTTGCGCGGGGCGTGGCCGTTGATCGTGAACTGCTCCTTGAAGCCCGGGTACTGCGACAGCTTGGGCACCGAGCGGTCCCAGTAGTAGGCGATCACCTCGGCGACGGGATGGCCCTCGCGCGCGTAGCGGATGGCCGGCGCCAGGTTGTCGGCCATCGGCTTGCGGCCGAAGCGGTCGTGCAGCGCGAACCAGCCGTCGACCGCGCCGGGCACGGAGACCGGCAGCGGGCCGGTGGCCGGGATGTCCTTCAGGCCACGTCGCTGGAACTCGGCCAGGGTCAGCGACTTCGGCGAGCGCCCCGAACCGTTGTAGCCGTAGAGCTTCTGCGTCTTCGGGTCCCAGACGATGGCGAACAGGTCGCCACCGATGCCGTTGCCGGTCGGCTCCATCAGGCCAAGCGCGGCGTTGGCGGCGATCGCCGCGTCCACCGCCGAGCCTCCCCCTTTCATCACGTCCAGTGCAATCTGGGTGGCCAGCGGCTGCGAGGTAGCGGCCATCGCATGCGGGGCGATCACCTCCGAACGGGTGGCAAAGGTGTGGCCGGTGATGCGGTCGGCGGCCGAAGACAGTGCGGGCACAGCGGCCAGTACAGCGGCGGCCAGCAGGGAACGGGCAAGGCGTCGGGACACGGTCGGGTTCCGATGGAAGGGTGGTCCCCCGATCTTCGCCGCTGCGGCCATCCTGGGGTATCGGGCAGAGGTCATGGACGTTGGTCCTGGGGTGGGTGTGCAAGGTCCGCACCCAGCAAGGCGAGGATCCGCCGGATTCCGCGCAAAAACCGTCCTGAAAGGAGTGAATTCCGGTTCACCGAAACACTTTCAGCGGCAACCATCCTTGTGCCACAGGCGATTGCGCCGGATGCAACGGAAACCAACAAGAATTCCGTCGCGAGGGTTGACATCGCCAAAACGGCTGTGTTTCTCTCGATCACATGTTGCATCACAACACGCCACCGCGAACCCACAACGAAGCCGCCGACATCGGCGCCGCCTCGCTGCGTTCGATTCTTGTGCTCGTACTTATTACCCAACCAACAGGTGCGGGACGAGCCAGCGTGTAAGCAACGAATACACCGGAACTCTTCAAAAACCCGCACCCGCCCCGGTGCGGGTTTTTTCATTTCAGAACCTGGTTTCAGACGCAACCACCATGCACACCGCCCAACGCAAAACCCGGACCCACACCGCCGCCACGCCTCGTGGTGGCTGTGCCTGCGCGGCGCATGGTGCCTCCTCCACCGCTTTCCCCTGACCGGCCGGTACGTCACCTCGACGACCGGCCGTTCTTTTTTTTCTTCCCACCGCAAGGAACCTCCCCCATGAGCACCAACGACCTGCCCCAGACCAAGATCGCCGTCATCGGCTACGGCAGCCAGGGCCGCGCCCACGCACTGAACCTGCGCGAATCCGGCTTCGACGTGGTGGTAGGCCTGCGTCCGGGCGGCCCGACCGAAGTCAAGGCACAGGCCGACGGCTTCACCGTGAAAGCACCGGCCGACGCGGTGAAGGATGCGGACCTGGTCGCCGTGCTGACCCCGGACATGGTGCAGAAGAAGCTCTACGACGACGTGCTGGCGCCGAACATGAAGCAGGGTGCGGTGCTGCTGTTCGCGCACGGCCTGAACGTGCACTTCGACATGATCAGGCCGCGCGACGACCTGGACGTGGTGCTGGTTGCGCCCAAGGGCCCTGGCGCGCTGGTGCGCCGCGAGTACGAGATCGGCCGTGGCGTGCCCTGCATCTGGGCGGTCTACCAGGACAAGAGCGGCAAGGCGGCCGAGTACGCACTGGCCTATGCGGCCGGCCTCGGCGGTGCACGCGCCAACCTGATCCAGACCACCTTCAAGGAAGAGACCGAGACCGACCTGTTCGGCGAGCAGGCGGTGCTGTGCGGCGGTGCCTCGGCACTGGTGCAGGCCGGTTTCGAGACCCTGGTCGAAGCGGGCTACCAGCCGGAGATCGCCTACTACGAAGTGCTGCACGAACTGAAGCTGATCGTCGACCTGTTCTATGAAGGCGGTATCTCCCGCATGCTGGAATTCATCTCCGAGACCGCGCAGTACGGCGACTACGTCAGCGGCCCGCGGGTGATCGACGCCGGCACCAAGGCGCGCATGAAGGAAGTGCTGAAGGACATCCAGGACGGCACCTTCACCAAGAACTGGGTGGCCGAGTACGAAGCGGGCCTGCCGAACTACAACCGGTTCAAGCAGGCCGACCTGGAGCACCCGATCGAGAAGGTGGGCAAGGAACTGCGCGCCAAGATGGTCTGGTTGCAAGGACAGGCCGCGTAACCGCGCGGCCCTCCCCCACCCGCTTTGCAAGGTTCCCCCATGAACTCTTCCACACACCGCAGCGCGCCGCCCAACGGCGCGCGCTGGCTGACCCAGGCGCTGGAAGCCGAAGGCATCCGCACGCTGTTCGGCTATCCCGGCGGCACCATCATGCCGTTCTACGACGCGCTGGTGGATTCGTCGCTGAAGCACATCTTGGTGCGCCACGAGCAGGGTGCCGCACTGGCGGCGAATGGATTCGCCCGCGCCAGCGGCCAGGTCGGCGTCTGCGTGGCCACCTCCGGCCCGGGCGCCTCCAACCTGGTCACCGGCATTGCCGATGCGATGCTGGATTCGGTGCCGATGGTCTGCATCACCGGCCAGGTCGCCACGCCGCTGCTGGGTACTGACGCTTTCCAGGAACTGGATGTGTTCGGCCTGACCATGCCGATCGTCAAGCACAGCTGGCTGGTGCGCAGCGTCGACGACCTGCCGCGCGTGGTCGCCGATGCCTTCCGCGTCGCCCGCGAGGGCCGGCCCGGCCCTGTGCTGATCGACCTGCCCAAGGACGTGCAGCTGGCCGATGCCAGCCACCTGCCGGCGCACGTGCCGAGCAGCGTCGAGCCGCCACCTGCGCCGGCCGAAGCGGCCATCGCCGAAGCCATCGCCGCACTGGCGGCCGCCGAGAAGCCGGTGGTCTACGCCGGTGGCGGCATCGCGCTGGGCGATGCGGTGCAGGACCTGCGCGACTTCGTCGAAGCCAGCGCCATCCCCACCGTGATGACCCTGCGTGGCCTGGGCGCGCTGCCGGCCAGCCATCCGCAGTCACTGGGCATGCTGGGCATGCACGGTACCCGCGCGGCCAACATGGCGGTGCAGGAAAGCGACCTGCTGCTGGTGCTGGGTGCACGCTTCGACGACCGCGCCACCGGCAAGCTGGCCGAGTTCGCACCGTTCGCCCGCGTCGTCCATATCGATGCCGACGCCTACGAGATCTCCAAGCTGCGCAGCGCCGATGTCGCCGTGCCTGGCAACGTCGGCCATGCCATCCGTGCCCTGCGTGCGGCCTTCCCCTCCCCCAAGGCCCACCAGGACGCGTGGCGCAGGCGTTGCGCGCAGCACCGCGACCGCTTCTCGGCACGCTACGACGCACCGGGCCAGCACATCTACGCCCCGGCGCTGCTGAAGCGCCTGAGCGAGCTGGCCCCGGCCGATGCGGTGATCGCCTGCGATGTCGGCCAGCACCAGATGTGGGTGGCGCAGCACTGCCGCTTCAACCACCCGCGCAACCACCTGACCAGTGGCGCGCTGGGCACCATGGGCTTCGGCCTGCCGGCGGCGATGGGTGCGCAGTTCGCATGCCCGGAGCGCACCGTGGTGCTGGTGTCCGGCGACGGCAGCTTCATGATGAACGTGCAGGAGCTGGCGACCATCGCGCGTTGCCGCCTGCCGGTGAAGATCGTGCTGCTGGACAACAGTTCGCTGGGCATGGTGCGGCAGTGGCAGGAACTGTTCTTCGCCGAGCGTTACAGCGAGATCGACCTGTCCGACAACCCGGACTTCGTGGCGCTGGCACAGGTGTTCGGCATCGCCGCCACCCGCATCGACAACCGCGACGACGTGGAAGGCGGCCTGGCCGCGCTGCTGGCCGAACCGGGCCCGGCCCTGCTGCACGTGGCCATCGATGCACGTGCCAACGTGTGGCCACTGGTGCCGCCGAACACCGCCAACAGCACGATGCTGGAAAGCAACCCCGCCCATGCCCGCCAGGAGACCCCCAATGCAATACCGGCTTGACCTGGTGCTGCACCCGGCCGAAGGCGCGCTGCTGCGCGTGATCGGCATGGCCGAACGCCGCGGCTTCGCACCGCGCGCGATCAGCGGTGCGCCGGTGGCCGACGACGATGGCCGCTGGCACCTGCAGCTGGTGGTGGATGGCCAGCGCCCGGCGGAAACGCTGTGCCGGCAGATCGAGAAGATCTACGACTGCGTGTCCGTGCAGGTCACTGCCGTGGAAGGAGCATCCGTATGAACACCCGTACCGTAGTGACCACGGTGCCGGTACGGAGGCGTCTTCTTCGCCGCCCGTGCCCGCATGCGGCGGTCGCCCGCACCGCGCTGGTGGCCCATGCCGGCCGCTGATGCCAGCCAGGAAAGCGATGTCGGCGACGTAAGCGTCGCCGACGTACTGGCGGCGCAGGCCCGGCTGCGGCGCTTCCTGCCGCCTACCCCGCTGCACCATGCCGAGCGCTTCGGCACCTGGCTGAAGCTGGAGAACCTGCAGCGCACCGGGTCCTACAAGGTACGCGGCGCGTTGAACGCGTTGCTGGCCGGCCGCGAGCGCGGCGATACCCGGCCGGTGATCTGCGCCTCGGCCGGCAACCATGCCCAGGGCGTGGCGTGGGCGGCCTACCGCCTGGACGTGCCGGCCATCACCGTGATGCCGCATGGCGCACCGGCCACCAAGATCGCCGGCGTCGCCCACTGGGGCGCGACCGTTCGCCAGCACGGCACCAGCTACGACGAGGCCTACGCCTTCGCGGTCGAACTGGCACAGCGACACGGCTACCGCTTCCTGTCCGCGTTCGACGACGCCGATGTGATCGCGGGCCAGGGCACGGTCGGCATCGAGCTGGCCGCACACGCGCCGGACGTGGTGATCGTGCCGATCGGCGGCGGTGGACTGGCCTCCGGCGTTGCACTGGCGCTGAAATCGCAGGGCGTGCGCGTGATTGGCGCGCAGGTGGAAGGCGTCGATTCGATGACACGTGCGATCCGCGGCGACGTGCGCGAGATCGCCCCGGTTGCCTCTCTGGCCGACGGCGTGCGGGTGAAGATTCCCGGCTTCCTGACCCGCCGCCTGTGCACCTCGCTGCTGGACGATGTGGTGATCGTGCGCGAGGCCGAACTGCGCGAAACGCTGGTCCGGCTTGCGCTGGAGGAACACATCATCGCCGAGGGCGCGGGCGCGTTGGCGCTGGCGGCCGGCCGCCGCGTCGCCGGCCGCCGCAAGTGTGCGGTGGTGTCCGGCGGCAACATCGATGCCGGTGTCCTGGCCGGCCTGCTCACCGACATCCGTCCGCGCCCGCCACGCAAACCGCGGCGACGGCGCAGCGAAACCCCGCGCTCGCCGACCAAGGCCAGCGCCCTCGCCTCCCCCGCCTCTTCCCCTTCCCCCCTGCAAGCCGTCGCACCCGCTGTCGAGGAGATTTCCCTGTGACCACCATCGAACGAATTACCACCCCGCGCATCCGCATCTTCGACACCACCCTGCGTGACGGCGAGCAGTCCCCCGGCTGCAGCATGAGCCCGCCGCAGAAGCTGGTGATGGCGCGTGCGCTGGACGAACTGGGCGTGGACATCATCGAGACGGGCTTCCCGGCCAGCTCGCAATCCGACCGCGAGGCGATGGCGCTGATCGGCCGCGAGCTGCGTCGCCCGAGCCTGAGCCTGGCGGTGCTGTCGCGCTGCCTGCAGGCCGATATCGAGACCTCCGCACGTGCACTGGAAGCGGCAGCCAACCCGCGCCTGCACGTGTTCCTGTCGACCAGCCCGCTGCACCGCGAGCACAAGCTGCGGATGACCCGCGAGCAGGTGCTGGAGTCGGTACGCAAGCACGTCTCGTTGGCCCGTTCCTACATCGATGACGTCGAGTTCTCGGCCGAGGATGCCACCCGCACCGAGCTGGACTACCTGATCGAGGTTTCGCGCGTGGCGATTGCCGCCGGCGCCACCACCATCAACCTGCCCGACACCGTCGGCTTCACCACGCCGGAAGAAATCCGCGCGATGTTCCAGCAGGTCATCGCCGGGGTCGCCGACGTGCCGAACGCGGCCAACGTGATCTTCAGCGCGCACTGCCACAACGACCTGGGCCTGGCGGTGGCCAACTCGCTGGCCGCCATCGAAGGCGGTGCACGCCAGGTCGAGTGCACCATCAACGGCATCGGCGAGCGCGCCGGCAACTGTTCGCTGGAAGAGATCGCGATGGTGCTGAAGGTCCGCCAGGCCTTCTACGAACAGGACAGTTCGATCAACACCCCGCGCATCGTCGGCACTTCGCAGCTGCTGCAGCGTCTGGTCGGCATGCCGGTACAGCGCAACAAGGCCATCGTCGGTGCCAACGCGTTCGCCCATGAATCGGGCATCCACCAGCACGGCATGCTGCGCCACCGCGGCACCTACGAAATCATGCGTCCGGAAGACGTGGGCTGGGAAGATTCGCAGATGGTGCTGGGCCGCCACAGTGGCCGCGCCGCCGTCGAAGCGCGCCTGCGTGCGTTGGGCTTCTGGCTGGACGAAGACGAACTGAAGCTGGTGTTCGAGCAGTTCAAGGGCCTGTGCGAACAGCAGCGCGTGGTCACCGATGCCGACCTGCAGACGTTGATGCAGGGCGGCTCCAACGCGCAGGGCTACCGCCTGGCCTCGATGACCATCAGCGACGTCGGCAGCCGCGCCAACGCGCTGGTCGAACTGTCCGACCCGGATGGCAACCGCGTGGCCGAGACCGCGCAGGGCGACGGCCCGGTCGATGCGCTGTTCGGCGCGCTGTCGGCCGCTACCGGCGTGCAGCTGATGCTGGACAGCTACCACGTGCACAGCGTCGGCATCGGCGCCGATGCGCGCGGTGAAGCCAACCTGAGTGTGCGCCATGACGGCGTGGAGTACGACGGCACCGGCACCAGCAAGGACATCATCGAAGCCTCCGCGCTGGCCTGGCTGGATGTGGCCAACCGCCTGCTGCGCCAGCGTCAGGCCGCCGTCCACAGCAGCGCCGACGTTCCCGCTTCCGCCACCGCCTGAGGATCCCACCATGAGCGCCTTCGACACCCCCACCCCGGCCAGCGCCGCTGGCCAGCAGTGGAACGCCCAGGACTATGCGATCGATGCCGGCTTCGTGCCGCTGCTCGGCGGTGCGGTATCGCGCCTGCTCGACCCGCGCGCCGGTGAGCGCATCCTCGACCTGGGCTGTGGCGATGGCGTACTCAGCACCGAACTGGCCCTGAGCGGTGCGCGCATCCACGGCGTGGATGCCTCGCCGGAACTGGTGATCGCCGCCCGTGCGCGCGGCGTCGACGCCCAGCTGATGGACGGCCACGCACTGTCGTTCGACAGCGAGTTCGATGCGGTGTTCAGCAATGCGGCACTGCATTGGATGACGACTCCGGACCGCGTGCTGGAAGGCGTGCGCCGCGCCCTGCGCCCCGGTGGCCGCTTCGTCGCGGAGTTCGGCGGCCACGGCAACGTGGCCACGATCATCGCGGCCGTGCAGGCCGCGCGCGTGGCCCACGGGCATGGCGCCAGCACCTTCCGGTGGTACTTCCCGACGGCCGACGCCTACGCCGATCGCCTGCGCCAGCATGGCTTCCAGGTGCAACTGATCGAGTGCACGCCGCGCCCGACCGCACTGCCGACCGGCGTGGCCGGCTGGCTGCGGGTATTCGCCGCACCGCTGCTGGACGACCTGCCGGCCGAGGCCCGCGCCACCGTGCGCGAGGCGGCCACCGCACTGCTGGCCGAGCTGCCGCGTGACGCATCTGGCCAGCCGCTGGCCGACTACGTGCGCCTGCGTGTGCTCGCCCGCCGTCGCTGACTTGACCGTTCCGCTTTCCTTACTGATGTTCGCTATTTCGTACTTCTGCCAGGCATACGCATGACTTCCGCACCCCGCACCCTGTACGACAAACTGTGGGACGCCCACGTGGTGGTTCCCGAATCCGACAGCGCGCCCGCCGTGCTGTACATCGACCTGCACCTGATCCACGAGGTGACCTCGCCGCAGGCCTTCACCGAACTGCGCGAACGCGGCTTGTCGCCGCGCCGGCCGGACCGCACCAAGGCGACGATGGACCACTCCACGCCGACCCTGCCGGCCGCCGCGGACGGCACGCTGCCCTATGCCAGCGCCGCCTCCGAGGCACAGGTCGCCACGCTGGCGCGCAACTGCGCCGAGCACGGCATCGAGCTGTTCGACATGGCCTCGGACAACCGCGGCATCGTCCACGTGATCGCGCCCGAGCAGGGCTTCACCCAGCCGGGCATGACCATCGTCTGCGGCGACAGCCACACCTCCACCCACGGTGCCTTCGGTTCGCTGGCGTTCGGCATCGGCACCAGCGAGGTCGGCCACGTGCTGGCCACGCAATGCCTGCTGCAGCGCAAGGCGAAGACGCTGGCGATCACCGTCGATGGGCCGCTGGCGCCGGGTGTCGGCGCCAAGGACGTGGTCCTGCACATCATCGGCGTGATCGGCGTCAATGGCGGCACCGGCCACGTGATCGAGTTCCGCGGCAGCACCATCGAAGCGATGGACATGGAACAGCGCATGACCCTGTGCAACATGTCGATCGAAGCGGGTGCGCGTGCCGGTATGGTGGCGCCGGACCAGGTCACCTTCAACTTCGTCGCCGCTACGCCGCGCGGGCCGAAGGGCGCCGATTTCGACGCCGCCGTGGCGCGCTGGCAGCAGCTGCGCAGCGATGAGGGCGCGCGTTTCGACAGCGAAGTGCACATCGACGCCGCCGATATCCGCCCGACCCTGACCTGGGGCACCCACCCGGGTACCGCCATCGCGGTGGATGCGCCGATCCCGGCCGCCAACGATGCCGCCGCACAGAAGGGCCTGGACTACATGCATTTCCAGGCCGGCAAGGCGCTGGCCGGAACGCCGGTGGACGTGGTGTTCGTCGGTTCCTGCACCAACGGCCGCCTGAGTGACATGCGTGAGGTGGCGCAGGTGCTGCGCGGTCGTCGCGTCGCCGACCGGGTGCGCATGCTGGTGGTGCCGGGCTCGGAGATCGTCAAGCGAGAGGCCGAGGCCGAAGGCATCCATGAGATCGTGCGCGCGGCCGGTGCCGAATGGCGCGAGCCGGGCTGCTCGATGTGCATCGCCATGAATGGTGATCTGGTCGCGCCCGGGCAGCTGGCCGTGAGCACCAGCAACCGTAATTTCGAAGGCCGCCAGGGTCCCGGTTCGCGCACCCTGCTGGCCTCACCGATGAGCGCGGCGTGGGCCGCGGTGAACGGGCATGTCGCCGACACCCGCGAGCTGTTCGCACAGGAGGTGGCGTGATGGCCGGTTTCCGTACCTTGACCTCGGCCAGCGTGGTGCTGCGCCAGACCAACATCGACACCGACCAGATCATCCCGGCGCGGTTCCTGTCCACCACCGAACGCGCCGGCCTGGGCCGCAACGCCTTCAATGACTGGCGCTGGCAGGCCGACGGTTCACCGGTGGCCGACTTCGCCTTCAACCAGCCGCACAACGCCGGCCGCAGCATCCTGCTGGCGGGTCGCAACTTCGGCTGCGGCTCGTCGCGCGAACATGCACCGTGGGCGCTGACCGACCTGGGCCTGCGCGCCATCGTCAGCAGCGAGATCGCCGACATCTTCCGTGGCAACTCGCTGAAGAACGGCCTGCTGCCGATCGTGCTGGACGAGGCCGACGTGCAGGCGCTGATGCAGCGCCCGGATGATGAGCTGACCATCGACGTGGCCGCGCGCGAACTGCGCACGCCGGACGGCCGCGTCTATTCCTTCCCGCTGGACGGCTTCTCGCAGACCTGCCTGCTGGAAGGTGTCGACCAGTTGGGGTATCTGTTGGGCCGTGTCCCTGAAATCGAACGTTACGAGAGTGAGCATGCACGCTGAAATTGTTGTCCTGCCCGGTGATGGCATCGGCCCGGAAGTGGCCGCCGCGGCAGTCGCCGTCCTGAAGGCCGTCGCCAAACGCTTCAACCACACCTTCACCTTCAGCGAGCACGACATCGGTGGCATCGCCATCGACCGCCACGGCGAACCGCTGCCGGCGTCGACCCTGGCCGCCTGCCAGGCCGCCAGCGCGGTGCTGCTGGGCGCAGTCGGTGGACCGAAGTGGTCCGACCCGAACGCCAAGGTGCGTCCGGAACAGGGCCTGCTGGCGATCCGCAAGGCGCTGGGCCTGTACGCCAACCTGCGCCCGGTGCGCACCCATGAGGCCGCGCTGCACGCCTCGCCGATCAAGGCCGAGCTGCTGCAGGGTGTGGACTTCGTGGTGGTGCGCGAACTGACCGGCGGCATCTACTTCGGCGACAAGACCCGCGATGCCGACAGTGCCAGCGACCTGTGCCGCTACACCGTGGCCGAGATCGAGCGCGTGCTGCGCAGTGCCTTCCGCCTGGCCCGGCAGCGGCGTGGCAAGGTCACCTCGGTGGACAAGGCCAACGTGTTGGAAACCTCGCGCCTGTGGCGCGACGTGGCCGCGCGCATCGGCCGCGAGGAGTTCCCGGAGGTGGCGCTGGAGCACCAGCTGGTCGATTCGATGGCCATGCACCTGCTGGCCAAGCCGCGCGAGTACGACGTGATCGTCACCGAGAACATGTTCGGCGACATCCTCACCGACGAAGCCTCGATGCTGGCCGGCTCACTCGGCCTGCTGCCCTCGGCCTCGCTGGGTGAACCGGGTGCGGTGGGCATCTACGAACCGATCCACGGTTCGGCCCCGGACATCGCCGGCAAGGGCATCGCCAATCCCTACGCGACGATCTTCAGCGCGGCGATGCTGCTGCGCCATTCGCTGGGGCTGGAAGACGAAGCCGCAGCAGTGGAAGCGGCGGTGCACGCGGTGCTGGATGATGGGGTGTTCACTGCCGACCTGGCCGCCAAGGGCCAGGCCGTGAGTACCGCCGCCGCCACGGATGCGGTGCTGGCCAAACTCAACTGATCCGATGGCGCCACTCCATGCGTGGCGCCTCTGCCTTTGGTCATTGTGCGCAGCCACCCATGGGGTGGCTCTACTGTAGATCCACGCCATGCGTGGATCGTTCGAATGTCGCGCAGCAGATCCACGCCATGCGCGGCTGCATTATTTGGTGGTGTACCCACCATTGACCAGGATGGTCTGCCCGGTCATCCACCAGCCATCGGTGACCAGGAAGCGGATCCACGGCACGATGTCGGCGATGTCGGTCAGGCCGGTACGGGTGAACGCCGAGAGCGCGGCCGCGGTCTTGTGGTACGCCTGTGCATCGGCACTCTCGGCCGGGTAGAAGAACGGCGTGTCCATCGGGCCCGGCCCGATCGCAGTCACCGAGATGCCGCGCTCACCGAACTCCTTTGACGCCGCGCGGGTGAAATGCTCGACCGGCGCCTTGGTGCCGGCATAGCTGGAATAGAACGGCGTGAACGCACCCAGCAGTGAGGTGACCAGGGTGCAGATGCGACCGCCGTCGTTGACCTGGCGGCCGGCCTCCTTGAGGAAGAAGAATGCGGCCTTGGCGTTGACCGCGCTCATCTCGTCGTACTCCGCTTCGCTGATGTCCAGCAGCGGCTTCTTCAATACCTTGCCGACCGTATTGATGGCGATGTCGGGACGGCCGGCTGCGGCCACGGCATCGGCGAACAAGCGCTCCATCGCTGCCGCCGAGGTCAGGTCGCCCTGCAGGGCCACCGCCTTGCTGCCGGCCGCCTGCACGGCGGCAACGGTTGCTTCTGCATCGGCCTGGGTAGCGGCACTGTTGTAGTGGATGACGATGGCTTTGGCGCCCTGTGCGGCGAAGTCGCGGGCGATCAGGCCGCCCAGGTTCTTGGCACCACCGGCAATCAGCACAGTCTTGCCCTTGAGGGAATGGTCGGTCATGGCTTCGGTCTCAGGAGGGGGCTGCCCGGGTGGCAACCCTGCCCTGACGACGATATCGTGCAGAAAATGCGGATAAAGCCCGCCACATTGACTTAACTTTCCAGGACCAGCGAACAATGGACCGGATCGATCGCTTCCGCATCTTCACCCGGGTCGTGGAATGCGCCAGCTTCACCCGTGCTGCCGACCAGCTCGGCCTGCCCCGCTCGACCGTCTCGGCGGCGATTGCCGAGCTGGAACAGCGGCTTGGCACCCGCCTGCTGCAGCGCTCGACCCGACGGGTATCCACCACCCATGACGGCGACGTGTTCCATGCCCGCTGCCTGCGCCTGATCGCGGAGGTTGAAGACGCCGAGTCGCTGTTCCGGCAGGACGACGCGCAACCGGCCGGTTTGCTGAAGATCGACGTACCCAGCCGCATCGGCCGTCGCATCATCGCCCCGGCGTTGCCGGATTTCTTCGCGCGCTACCCGCAGGTGGAACTGGACCTGGGCATGACCGACCGCGCGGTGAACCTGATCGAAGACGGCTGCGATGCCGTGCTGCGGGTCGGCCAGCTGGGCGATTCCAGCCTGGTGGCGCGCACGCTGGGCCAGCTCGACTTCGTCAACGTGGCCGCGCCGGCCTACCTGCGCGAGCACGGCATGCCGCAGCACCCTGCCGACCTGCAGCAGCACCGCGCGGTGAACTACGCATCGCCGACCACGGCACGGGTGGAACCGTGGGAATGGCAGGATGGCGGCCAGCTGCGCACGCTGCCGATGCCCGGCTGGGTACGCGTGAACAGCGCCGAGGCCTCGATCGCGTGCTGCGTGGCGGGATTGGGGCTGTTGCAGATTCCGCGCTACGACGTGCAGGCCGAGCTGCAGTCAGGCGCATTGGTGGAGGTGATGCCGCAGTACGCGGCGCAGCCGCTGCCGGTGACCCTGCTGCAACCGCATCGGCAACACCGTGCACTGCGCGTGCAGGTGTTCGTCGAGTGGCTGCTGCCAGTGCTGCGGATCGGCCTGCAGCTGCAGTAGATCCACGCCATGCGTGGGTGCTTCTGTAGAGTCGAGCCATGCTCGACTCATCCCATCATCGCGCGAAGAGCGAAGAGCAGCCGAGCATGGCTCGGCTCTACAGAAAGCAGATCCCGCGAGCAGATCAGTCCACGCCATGCGTGGATGCATGCTGCAGTGCCAACCAAGGTTGGCACCTACCAGGGCAACGATCCGCTGCTGTAGATGCACGTCATGCGTGGGTGCTTCTGTAGAGTCGAGCCATGCTCGACTCATCCCATCATCGCGCATAGCGCAGCCGAGCATGGCTCGGCTCTACAGAAGGCAGATTCCGCGAGCAGATCCATCCACGCCATGCGTGGATGGGTGCAGCCGCAGAACCCGGGGCATTACGCCCCGGATTCGTCCGGCTTCACCCGGAACCACGCCGCGTACAACGCCGGCAGGAACACCAGCGTCAGCACCGTACCCACGATCAGACCACCCATGATCGAGATCGCCATCGAGCCATAGAACGCGCTGCGCGACAGCGGAATCATCGCCAGCACGGCCGCCAGCGCGGTCAGCACGATCGGGCGGAAGCGGCGCACCGTGGCATCGATGATCGAATGCCAGCGGTCATGCCCGGCATCGATGTCCTGCTGGATCTGGTCGATCAGGATCACCGAGTTGCGCATGATCATGCCGGCCAGCGCGATCGTGCCCAGCAGCGCGACGAAGCCGAACGGCGCACGGAACAGCAGCAGGAACAGGGTCGCACCGATGATGCCCAGCGGCGCGGTCACCAGCACCATCGCCGCACGCGAGAAGCTGCGCAGCTGCAGCATCAGCAGCGTCGCCACCACCACCAGGAACAGCGGCATGCCGGCCTTGATCGAGTTCTGGCCGCGCGCCGAGTCCTCCACGGTGCCGCCGGTCTCCAGCAGGTAGCCGCTGGGCAGCTCGGCACGGATGCCATCCAGCGTGGGCACGATCTGGTGCACCACGTCCAGCGCCTGCATGCCATCGCTGATGTCGGCGCGCACGGTCACGGTCGGCAACCGGTTGCGGTGCCAGATGATGCCGTCCTCGAAGCCGTACTCCATCGTCGCCACCTGCGACAGCGTGATGCTGCCGCCGTTGGCGGTCGGCATCGACAGGCTGGACAGCAGCTCCAGCTGGTTGCGCTCATCGGCCGGCCCGCGCAGCAGCATCTCGATCTGGCGGTTGCCTTCGCGATACACGCTCACCGACTGGCCGGCCAGCGAACTGGCCAGGAACTGGCTGACCTGGGCGCTGCTCACGCCCAGCGCGCGGGCACGCTCCTGGTCGATCACCAGCCGCACCACCTTGCTCGGCTCGCTCCAGTCCAGGTTGACGTTCATCACGTGCGGGTTCTCACGCACCTTGGCCTCGACCTGGCGCGCGATCGCCTGCACCTTCTCGATGTGCTCGCCGGAGATGCGCATCTGCACCGGATAACCGACCGGCGGGCCGTTCTCCAGGCGGGTCACGCGCATCTGCACGTCCGGGAACTTCGGAATCACCTCGTGCAGCAGCCAGTCACGAGTGCTTTCGCGCGATTTGATGTCCTTGGCCAGCACCACGAACTGGGCGAAGTTGGTCGCCGGCAGCTGCTGGTCCAGCGGCAGGTAGAAGCGCGGCGAACCGGTACCCACATAGGACACATAGTTGGCGATGCCCTCGCGGCTGGACAGCAGCTTCTCCAGCTTCTCGGCCTGGGCCTGGGTCGAGCGCAGCGACGCCCCCTCGGCCAGCTCGATGTCCACCATCAGTTCCGGCCGGGTCGAGTCCGGGAAGAACTGCTGCGGCACGAAGCGGAACATCATCAGTGAGAACACGAACAGGGCGACGGTCGCGGCGATCACCCACCAGCGGCGGCGCAGGCAGGCGTCGAGGAAGCGCCGGAAGCTGCGGTAGAACGGGCGCTGGTAGGGATCGTGGTCGTGCCCATGCTGCGGCGGTGCGATCAGGTTGGCCAGCGCCGGATAGCGGTCGGCCCACTGCTGGCGCTTGGCCAGCCAACGCGCGGACAGGCTGCCGGGCTTCGGCGGCTGCGGATTGAACAGGTCCGGCAGCATCTTGTCGCCCAGGTACGGGATGAACAGCACCGCTGCGATCCATGACACCACCAGTGCGATGGTCACCACTTGGAACAGCGAACGGGTGTATTCACCGGTGCTCGATGCCGCCGTGGCGATCGGCAGGAAGCCGGCTGCCGTGATCAATGTGCCGGTCAGCATCGGGAACGCGGTCGATTCCCAGGCGAAGCTGGCCGCGCGCAGGCGATCGAAGCCCTGCTCCATCTTGGTGGCCATCATCTCCACCGCGATGATCGCATCGTCCACCAGCAGGCCCAGCGCCAGCACCAGTGCGCCCAACGAAATCTTGTGCAGGCCGATGTCGAAGTAATGCATGACGAAGAAGGTCATCGCCAGCACCAGCGGAATGGTCACGCCCACCACCAGGCCGGTGCGCAGGCCCAGCGAGAAGAAACTGACCAGCAGCACGATCACCACCGCTTCGGTCAGCACCTGCACGAACTCGCCAACCGACTCCTCCACCGACTGCGGCTGGTCGGACACCTTGCGCAGCTGCATGCCGGCCGGCAGGGTCTTCTGAAGCCGCTCGAACTCGGCGTCGAGGTTGGCGCCCAGCTTGAGGATGTCACCGCCATCCTTCATCGCCACCGCCAGGCCGATCGCCTCTTCGCCCATGAAGCGCATCTTCGGCGACGCCGGATCGGCGAAGCCACGCTTGACCTCGGCGATGTCGCCCAGGTGCACGGTGCGGTCGCCAGCACGGATCGGGAACTGGCGGATGGCGTCGATGTCGTTGAACTGGCCCGTCACGCGCAGCTGCACGCGATCGGTGGCGGTCTCGAAGAAGCTGGCGCCGGTGATCGCATTCTGGTCGGCCAGCGCCTGCTGCACCTGCTGCATCGACACACCCAGCGTTGCCAGCCGGGTGTTGGACAGTTCGATCCACACCTTCTCGTCCTGCAGGCCGACCAGGTCGATCTTGCCGACATCGGGTACGCGCTGCAGTTCCAGCTGGATGCGGTCGGCGTAGTCGCGCATCACCGCGTAGTCGAAGCCCTTGCCGGTCAACGCATAGATGTTCCCGTAGGTGTCGCCGAACTCATCGTTGAAGAACGGGCCGACAATCTCGCGCGGCAGCGTCGCACGGATGTCGCCCACGCGCTTGCGAACCTGGTACCACAGGTCCGGGATCTGCCTGGAACGCAGGCTGTCGCGCGCCATGAAGATGACCTGCGATTCGCCGGGGCGCGAATAGGAGCGGATGAACTCGTACTCGCCGGTGTTCATCAGCGCCTTCTCGATCGGCTCGGTCACCTGCCGCGAGACCTGTTCGGCGGTGGCGCCCGGCCAAAGCGTGCGCACCACCATCGCCTTGAAGGTGAATGGCGGATCCTCGGACTGGCCCAGATGCTTGTACGACCATGCGCCGATCAGCGCGAAGGCAAGCATCGCGAACAGCACCAGCGGGCGGTTGGACAACGCCCACTCGGAAAGATTGAAGCGGCGCACCGGCTTACTCCTTGGCCTTGGCGGCAGCGGCCGGCGTGGCCGGCTTCAGCACCGGGCGGTTCTGGCGGTCCACGGCGATCACCGGCTGGCCGGCACGCAACAGGTGTCCGCCGGCAGCGACCACCCAGTCACCCGCATTCACGCCGGACAGCACCGGTACCGATTCGCTGCCATAGGCACCGGTGGTGACCGACGCGGCCTTCAGCGTGCTGTTGGCCGGATCGACCACCCACACGCTGGCGGCACCGTTGGCACCGCGCTGCAGCGCACCGAGCGGCAGCTGCAGGGTGCCGTGGCGGCCGGCGCTGCTGTAGACGCGCGCGCTCTGGCCCAGTTCGACATCGGCCAGCGCATCGGCGGGCAGGCTGACCCGGGTTGCATAGGTGCGTGCCTGTGGATCGGCGGCAGCGGCGATCTCGCGGATCGTGCCTGGCAGGCGCTGGCCAGGACGGTTCCACAGCTCCACCTCGACCGGCTGGCCCACCGCATAGTCGCGGATGGTGGCCTCGGGCAGGTCGATCAGCACTTCGCGCCCGCCATCGGCGGCCAGGTTGAAGATGGTCTGGCCGGCCGACACCACCTGCCCGGCTTCGGCCTCGCGGCTGGCGATCACGCCATCGGACGGCGCGCGCAGCTGTGCGTAGTCGGCCTGGTTGCGCAGCACATCGAGGTTGGCGCGGGCGGCGTTGGCCTGGCCCTGCGCGGCCTTGAAGGCGGCGGACTGCTGGTCCAGCTGCGAGCGGCTGACCAGCTGCTGGTCGGCCAGCACCTGGTAGCGCTTGAGGTCATCACGGGCACGCACCAGATCGGCTTCGGCCGCAGCAAGCTGCGCCTGCGAGGCGCGGGCCTGCAGCGCGAAGTCGGCCACGTCCAGCTCGGCCAGCACGTCGCCCTTCTTCACCCGTTGCCCGGCATCGACGTGGCGCTTGACCAGGTTGCCGCCAACGCGGAACGACAGTGGACTTTCCTGCCGCGCACGCACCGTGCCCGGGAACGCCGCCGGCGCCTGCCCGGCCTGCTCGCCAGGGTGAACCACCAGCACCGGAACGGCCGCCTGGGGCGCCCGTTCCTGTCCCGAACAGGCTGCCAGCGCAGCCATCCACACCATACCGCCCATCCAGCGCACGATCTTCATCGGTCAACGTCCTGAAAACGCAGGGTTGCAACTAAGGGGGGAGCCGCGACTGCCGGCCCTATTTAATAAACCGGCCGGTATAGTATAAATATCGAACCGCTTGGTCTAGTATTGTCGTGATGAGTTCTCACACTTCCCGCAAGCCGTCGGCCAAGCCCGCTGCCAAGGCCGCCGGACCCGGGCGCCCCAAGGACCTCGGCAAGCGCGCGGCGATCCTTGAAACAGCCAAGACACTGTTCATCGAACAGGGCTATACCGGCGTGAGCATGGACACCATCGCCGCTCAGGCCGGCGTCTCGAAACTGACTGTGTACAGCCACTTCGGCGACAAGGAGACCCTGTTCTCCGAGGCCGTGCAGTCGAAGTGCATTGAAATGCTGCCCGATGCCCTGTTCGTGGCCGACGCGGACGGCCCGCTGCGCGACCAGCTGATCGGCATCGGTCTGGCCTTCTTCGAACTGATCACGTCCGATGCGGCGATCTCGATCCAGCGCATGATGATGGCGCCGGAGACCGACGAACGCCTGCGCGAGCTGTTCTGGAAGGCAGGACCGGAACGTACCTGCGAGGCCCTGGCTGACTTCCTGCGGGCACGCGCCGAGCGCGGCGAGCTGGAAATCACCGACTATTCGCTGGCTGGCGAGCAGTTCCTGACCCTGGTCAAGGGCGAAGTGCACATGCATATGATGTGCGGCATGCCACTGTCACCGGTGGAATGCGACCCTCTTGCCCACGTGACTGCCAGCATCGACTTCTTCCTGCGCGCCTATGCGCCGCGAGGGGCCGGGACGTCTGAATAACCAAAACTGAACGAACCGGAGGTCGCGATGACTTCCGGCACTGCGACCCCGGCCACCCGGCAGCTGATGCTCTGGGCGCGCCGCCGGCCTCCGGCACCGGTAAAATGGCCGGCCCACTGCGCTGGATTTGAACCTCATGACGATTGATTACGCCCACGCCCGCGAACTGATGGTGGAACAGCAGATCCGTCCCTGGGACGTGCTGGACATCAAGGTGCTCGACGTCCTGGCCCGCCTGCCGCGCGAGGCTTTTGTCGCCGATGCACACCGGGCACTGGCCTACGCCGATGTCGAACTGCCGATCGGCCATGGCCAGAAGATGATGAAGCCGGTCATCGAGGGCCGTACCCTGCAGGCGCTGGACCTGCAGCCGGGTGACGAAGTGCTGGAAATCGGCACCGGCAGCGGCTTCCTGTCGGCCTGCATCGGCGCGCTGGCGCGCGACGTGCTGAGCCTGGAAATCGACCCGGAGCTGGCCGCCGCCGCGCGCGCTCGCCTGGACGCGTCCGGCCTGGGCACCAACGTCCGCGTGGAAGTGGCCGACGCCCTGTCCTGGCAGACCGAACGCCGCTTTGACGTGATCTGTGTCACTGGTGCGGTCGACGTGGTGCCGTCACAGTTCGCCTCGTGGCTGCGTCCGGGTGGTCGCCTGTTCGTGATCCACGGCCGCTCGCCGGCGATGGAGGCCCTGCTGGTCAAGGCCGACGGCAGCAGCGAGTCCCTGTTCGAGACCGATATCGATTACCTGCGTGGTGCCGCCCCGGCCCCCCAGTTCCACCTCTGAGTCCAAGGAAGCCGCAATGATCCGCCGATCCCTCGCTGTTGCGCTGGCCACTGCCCTGCTGCCGTTGTCCGCCCATGCCGCCGACCTGCTGCAGGTCTACGAAATGGCGCGCAATGGCGATCCGCAGCTGTCCGCCGCCGAATCGACCCGGCTGTATGACAAGGAAGGCGCCGTGCAGGCGCGCGCCGCCCTGCTGCCGCAGATCAACGGCCAGGCCCAGCTGAACCGCACGCGCAGTGAGCCGAACGCCGACGCCAACTCCGGCTCGTTCACCAACAAGCGCCGCACCTACACGATCGACGGCAGCCAGACGCTGTTCAACTGGACCCAGATCAACAACCTGCGTTCGCAGCGCGAGCTGAGCAAGGCGGCGGACTTCACCCTCGATTCGGCCAACGACAGCCTGATCGTGCGCACCTCGGCGGCCTACTTCAACGTGCTGGTGGCGATCGAATCGCTGAATGCCGCACAGACCAATGAAGCGGCCGCGAAGAAGCAGTTCGACTTCGCCGACAAGCGCCTGGAAGTGGGCCTGGCGCCGATCACCGACGTGCACGAAGCACGCGCCCAGTACGACCAGGCGCGTGCCAACACCATCGTTGCGCAGAACACCCTGGCCGATAACTACCAGGCCCTGACCGAACTGACCGGCCAGCCGGTGACCAACCTGCGTGGGCTGCCGGCCGACTTCCGCCCGGAAGTGCCGGCCAACCGTGGCAACATCGATGAGCTGGTGCAGCAGGCCACCACCCAGAATCCGGCGCTGAAGGCGCAGGAACTGAAGGTCAGCGCCGCCGAGGCTGGCGTGCAGGCCGCCCGTGGCGGCCATTACCCGACCCTGTCGCTGGGCGGCAGCTGGGGCAAGAGCGCGACCTGGGGTGACAGCACTGGTTCCGGTTCGCTGTCGCCGGACGCCCGCACCAACAGCATCGGCCTGACCCTGAGCGTGCCGATCTTCTCCGGTGGTGCCACCCAGTCCGGCGTGCGCCAGGCGCTGGCCCAGCGTGACATCGCCCAGGACGGCTACGAGCAGCAGAAGCGCGCCCTGGACCGCAACACCCGCAATGCCTACCAGACCCTGGTACAGGGCATCAGCGAAGTGGAGGCCCGTCGCCTGGCCGTGGTCTCGGCACAGAGCGCGTACGACGCCTCGCAGGTCGGCCTGGAAGTCGGTACCCGTACCGTGCTGGACGTGATCCAGAACCAGCGCATCCTGTTCTCGGCGCAGCTGGACTACGCCCAGGCCCGCTACACCTTCCTGCAGAACCGCCTGCTGCTGAGCCAGTCGCTGGGTGCGCTGGACGTGGCCGAGCTGCAGGACGTCAACCGCCTGCTGACCCAGGACGCGGGCAATCCGGCAACGACCACGCACTGATCCGTCGCCCTGCCGGCAACAAAGAAGCCACCCGCAAGGGTGGCTTTTTTGCAGGCGGTGCATCCGCCCGCAGCTGCCCGTTGCGCGGCCCCGCGAACCCTCAGCCCGGCCATGCCCGCAGGCGTTCCAACGCCGCAAGGACGCACAGCGCGGCCGCCAAGGGCGCCAGCATCGGCAGCACCAGTTCGCGACCGGTTGCGCCCTGCCTCATGTCATTCCGCCGCCGCAGCACCGCCAGGCACAGCGCCGCCATCACCAGCAGGGTTGCCGGACCCGGCAGCGCCGGCAGGGTGCCCAACGGCAGCCACAGCACCAGCATCACCGCCGGCAGTCCGACCACCGCCACGATCACACCGCGGGAGCGTCCCACTGCATCACCCGCCCCTGGCCACAGCGATGTTGCCAGCCGCAAGGCCAGCATCAGCAGCACCAGCTGCAGGGCGGCCAGGCCCGTAGCCCCCGCCAGCGGCAACAACGGCAGCATCCACTCCAATTGCGGATGCATCTGCAGCGCCACCGACAGTGGCCGGGGACTGGCCAGCGCGGAAAACTCGACCAGCCCTGCCTGCAGTGCTGCCAGCACGATCAGCAGCAGCATCGCCAGCAACGAGACCAGCGCCAGCACTGCCGGTTGCCACATCGCGCCCTGGCGGCGCAACGCAGGAAAGCCCAGTGCCAAGCCGACGCTGGCAAATACCCCCAGCAGCGGCACCGCAGCCGCCAGCACCCCGCCCAGCCCGAAGCGATACGGCGCGGTCGCTGGTGGCAGCCAGGGGATCCAGTGCGCGTAATGCACATGACGTGCCGCCAGCGCCAGCAGCAACACCCCCGCACCGATCTTCACCGTCAACAGGGCGCAGGCCACCAGCACCACACGCCGTGGCGGCAGCAATGCCAGCGCGCCCAGCATCAGCAGGCCCACCGCCGCCGTGACCTGTTCCGGCAGCCAGTCGCAGGGCTGGAGGCCTTCGGCGGCCAGCACCGCGTGCAGATGGAGGGCCATGGACTGCGCCACGCCCGCCGTGGTCGCCACCAGCTCCAGCAGCAGGGCCATGCCCAACACGCCCGCCACCCGCGGCCCCCAGCTGGCAGCCAGCAGCCCGTGCAGGCCCTCGCCCGCCGGCAACCGCAGCACCAGATCCTGCAGGCAGCACAGCACCAGGCCGGCCCCCAGTGCAGCCAGCAACAGGCTGAGCACGATGGCGGGGCCTGCCTGTGCCGCCGTGTGCTGGCCCACCAGTGCGATCACGCTGCCGCCCACCAACAGTGTCAACGCCACCACCGCCAGATGGTCCGTCCCCAGTCCGGCCCCACCCGTGCCGTCCCCGCCCCTGTCGCCGTCCATCGCAAGTTCCCTTGATATCCGCCCAAGCGCGGTCGACAGCAGGCTGGCAGCCTGCGTCGCCCTGCGGAATCAGAATCGGTGGAATGTGCGCAACGATGTGATGGCAGGCACGCTGCCAGCGGCAGGGTCGGTCCAGCAACGACAGAAAAATCGTCGCTAAGCAGAATTGATGAAGTTGATCACGACAATGCTCGTCAGCGCCGCTGACTCCGCGCTGCCGCGATCACTCGCGCGGTGGTGGCAGGTGCGGCGCCACCAGGGCAAGCGTGCGTTGCAGCGCGCCGCGGCCATTGCTGACCAGCGTGCATCCCGCCCGCGCCATGTCTTCGCGGGCCTGGGCATCGTCGAGCAGGTGCTGCAGCAGATCGCCCACCGCCTGCGCGTCCTCGCCGATGAGCAGCGCCCCGGCCTCGCGCATGCGCCGGGAAATTTCCGCGAAGTTGTGCAGGTGCGGGCCGGTCACCGCCGCCGTTCCCATCGCGGCCGGCTCCAGCAGGTTGTGACCACCGATGGCCTGCAGGCTGCCGCCGACGAAGGCGACCTGGGCGCAGGCATAGAACGGCATCAGTTCGCCAAGGGTGTCGATGACGAACACGTCGGTGGCCGCGTGTGGCCACTGGTCCACGCGGCGGGTCGCCACGCTCCAGCCCTGTTCGCGCGCCAGCGCTTCCACCTTCGGGAAACGCTCGGGATGTCGCGGTGCCCACAGCAGCAGCAGCTCCGGATGCCGCTGGCGCAGGCGCCGGTGCAGGTCGATCACCGCCTGCTCCTCGCCATCATGGGTACTGGCGGCGATCCATACCGGACGAGCGGCCGGTACCCGCGCGTGGAACTGTTCGACGAAACCCTGCACATCCGGCGTGGCGATGTCGAATTTCAGGTTGCCCAGCGCCTGCACCTGGCCGGGATCCGCCCCCAGCTGCACGAAGCGCTCGGCATCGTCCTGCGACTGCGCGGCCACGCAGGTGACGGTGCGCAGCGCGCGGCGGATCAGTGCCGCCAGCAACCGGTAGCCGCGCAGCGAACGCGCCGACAACCGGGCGTTGAGGATGTACACCGGAATGCCGCGGTCACGGCAGCCGAACAGCATGTTCGGCCACAGCTCGGTTTCCAGGATCAGCGCCAGGCTGGGCTGGAAATGGCCGAGGAAACGGTTGACGCTGCCCGGCACGTCGTACGGCAGGTAGACATGGTCCAGGGCGTCGCCCCACAGCGCGCGTACGCGCTCGGAGCCGGTCGGGGTGATGGTGGTGATCACCCAGCGGATGTCCGGGCGCTGCTGGCGCAGGGCATTGACCAGCGGCGCGGCGGCATTGACCTCGCCCACCGAGACCGCGTGCAGCCAGACCCGCGGCTGCCCGGTCGGCTGCGGATAGGAGGCATAGCGTTCATCCCAGCGCCGGAAGTATTCACGAACCCGGAAACCGCGCCAGACCAGGTGGTACACGGTGATCGGCAGCAGGATGTAGAGCACGACCGAATACAGGCCGCGCAGGATCCATTCGACAGGGTCTTTGCGCATGCGGCAAGGATACGGGAGCCCCCGGGGAAAGACACGCGGCCGCCTTGGTAGAATGGCCCCATGTCAGATGCCTCCACCGCCGTCCGCCCATCGCTGCGCGATCCGCGCAACTGGCCGATGTTCGCCGCCATGTTCGGCGCCTTCGCCATCGCTCGCCTGCCGTGGATGCTGCAGCGCGCGCTGGGCCGGGGCGTCGGCTGGATCACCTGGCGCCTGCTCGGCAGCCGCCGCCGCGCCGCCGAAGTCAACCTGCAGCTGTGCTTCCCCGAGAAGGACGAAGCCTGGCGCCAGCGCCTGGTGCGCGACAGTTTCGATGCGCTGGGCGTGGGCGTGTTCGAGTGCATCCGCGCCTGGTGGGGCAGCATCGACCGCATCCGCCCGCAGGTACGGATCGAAGGCCTGGAACACCTGCGGCAGATGGAGGCTGAAGGCCGCGGCGTGCTGCTGGTCTCCGGCCACTTCATGACCCTGGAAATGTGCGGACGCCTGCTGTGCGACTACGTCGACCTGTCCGGCATGTACCGCAAGCACAAGAACCCGGTGTACGAGTGGGCGGTGAAGTTCGGCCGCCTGCGCTATGCCAAGGCGATGTTCGCCAACGAGGACATCCGCGCGACCGTGCGCCACCTGAAGAAGGGCGGCTTCCTCTGGTACGCGCCGGACCAGGACATGCGTGGCAAGGACACCGTGTTCGTGCCGTTCTTCGGCCACACCGCTTCGACCATCACCGCCACCCACCAGCTGGCAAGGATGACCGGTTGTGCAGTGATCCCGTACTTCCACCGCCGCGAAGGCGGGAAGTACGTGCTGAAGATCGGCGCACCGCTGGAGAATTTCCCCAGCGAGGACGTGGAAGCCGATACCACGCGGGTCAACCAGGCCATCGAAGAGATGGTGCGCGAAGCCCCCGACCAGTACCTGTGGATCCACCGCCGCTTCAAGCGCCAGCCCGGCGGCCGGAGTGATTTCTACAAATAATCGGATGCGGTGGAAGGGCCGGCGTCCTCGCGGTAGTCGCCAACCTTGGTTGGCGCCGGATGAACCGAGGCCGGTCCCGGGGAGCCCACCAAGGTTGGCAACTACTGCATCGGCGGAGATTCGTCCGATTCGCGGGCCAGCAGACTGCCGGCGAACAGGGCCGCCAGCAGCACAGTCAGGCCGCCCCAGAACGCAGAATAGAACGCCAGGTGCGTATTGAGCGGGAACACGGTAACCGCCAGCGCCAGCATCGCCGGGCGGGCGCGGTCACGCGCCGCCGGCGGTGCATAGCGCCAGGCCCGCCAGGCCTGCGCCACCGCCGCCAGCCACAGCAGCAGGCCCAGCACGCCGGTCTCGGCCAGGATTTCCAGCACGATCTGGTGGGCGTGCAATGCCGGTTGATTGCCCCACACGGCGGGGCCCTCGTCTGACACGCAGGCCGGATACGCATCACGGAAGCCGCGCGCACCGACACCGTTGACCGGATGTTCCTCGATCATGCACACCGCCGCCGTCCAGATGCGCGCGCGCCCCGAAAGCGCCTCGTCAACGCCCTGCCCGTCTTCGTTCCATGCCTGTGCCGTGCGCGCAACACGCTCGCGCAGCTGCGGCACGCCCGCTGTCAGTGCGGCCGTACCCAGCGCTGCCACAAGGGCCAGCAGCAGCAGCCGCTTCCAGCCGAACTGGCGCAGGCCGCTGTAGCCCAGCACCAGCACAAAGGTGATCCACGAGGCGCGCGAACCGGCCAGCAGCAGCACGCATCCCAGTGCGGCGGCGGCCAGCAACCACCCCGCACTGCCGAAACGCCGCGCCATCGGCAGCAGCAGGAAGGGTGACAGGCTGGCCAGCACCTGGCCGAATTTCAGGTTGCAGGGCCCGAGCGCGCCACTGAGGCGGTCGGCCAGTGCGGCTTCGTCGGCCGGACACAGCGCGTGGCCACTTACGGCCAGCTTCAGGTGCTCCAGCGACCAGAACCATGGGCTGGTGCCGGCCAGCGCCTGTACCAACGCGTCCAGCGTCCACGCGCCGGTAATCAGCGCCAGGCCACCGAAGGTCAGCCGCCGCCGTTCCGGCGTGGCTACCGCGATCGCCACCAGCCACATGAAGGGCAGGTAGCGCAGTCCGGCGGCAGCCTTGGTCCACGAGGCCGCCGGATCGATCGCATCGATGGCCGAGAACGCCTGTGGCAGCCAGTAGCCGAGGAACAGGATCGAGGTCAGGGCCCACGCCGCCGTGCTCAACAGGTGCGGGCGGCGCTGCAGCCGGCGCATGACCATGCGCGCGGCAGCATAGAGCGCGCCAAGGCCGAGCACGGTTTCGGCGATGCCTGGCAACGGCCACATCGCCACGTACGCCAGCACCCACCAGGGCGCCCAGCGCCCAGCGCGGTCGTCGCGCACGATGGCAGCGGGGTCAGCCGGCGAGATCGGCATAGAGGCGGAGGGTATCGCGCTGCATGGCCTGCAGGGTAAACGGGATGCGGGTCGGCAAGGATGGCGGCTGCGCCAGCAGGGCCAGCGCACGTTCACCCAGCGCGCGCGCGTCGCCGAGCGGCACCGCGCCGCCGGGCTGCAACTGCTGCAGCAGTTCGCCGACGCCACCGTGGTCCCAGCCCAGCACCGGGCGGCCGACCGACAGCGCCTCGACCACGGTGCGGCCAAAGGCTTCCGGCTTGTCCGACAGCTGCAGCACCAGATCGCTGGCGGCGTAGGCCAGGGCGATGCGTGCGGTAGGCGTGCTGATCTGTACGGCCTCGGCCACGCCCAGTGCCGCAGCCTGGCGGCGCAGATCGGCCACGTAGGCCTCACGCCCGGGTTCCTCGGTACCCAGCATCCACAGCTGCGCAGGCACGCCGGCGGCACGCACGTCGGCCAGCAGCTGCAGCGCGTGGGCGTGGCCCTTCAGCCGGGTACCGCGCCCGGGCAACAGCAGCAGCGGGCCATCAACCTGCGCCAGCCAGGGATAATCGGCGGCCAGGGCCAGCCGCGGGCGACGGTCGGCACGTGCTACGCGTGGGAACTGGCCGACATCGACACCGCGGGGAATGACCTGCAGTTTTTCTTCCGGCACCGTCGGGTAGTGGCGTTGCACGAAGGCGCGCACGGTATTGGACACGCAGATCACGCGTTCGCCACTGGTCATCACCGCACTGTAGCGGCTGGGCGAATTCAACCCGTGCACGGTGGTCACCCAGTGCGGGCGCTGTGCGGCGGGCATGGCGCGGATCGCGTACAGGCCCAGCCAGGCCGGCAGCCGCGAACGGGCGTGCACGATGTCCGCACCGACCTCGGCAAACAGGCGGCGCAGGGTCGGCAGATGGCGCAGGGTCAGCAGCGACTTGCGGCCGATGTCCAGGGTGAGGTGCTCGGCACCGCTGTCCAGCAGCGGCTGCACCAGGCGGCCACCGGCGGACACCACCAGCGCACGATGGCCGGCCGCGACCAGGGCAGCAGCGATTTCCAGGGTCGAGCGCTCGACACCGCCGGAGTGCAGCGCCGGCAGCAACTGCACCACGGTCAATCGGCGCATCGAAGGGGCCGCCGTTTAGTCGGCCAGCACGAACACGGAACCGCAGTACGGGCACTGCGCTTCACCGTTGGGCTCGTCTTCGATCGGCAGGTACACGCGCGGATGCGA
Source organism: Stenotrophomonas maltophilia D457 (assembly GCF_000284595.1). Lineage (GTDB taxonomy): Bacteria > Pseudomonadota > Gammaproteobacteria > Xanthomonadales > Xanthomonadaceae > Stenotrophomonas > Stenotrophomonas muris. Next base: position 3,954,956 of record NC_017671.1, read on the forward strand.
GTTCCACAGCGCCATTTCCGGGGTCGGGCAGCTCAACGGCAGATCGCTGCGGTGCACGGTGTAGCGCTTCTCGGCGTTGGCGGGCGCGGTGGCGGTATGGCTCATGGCGGATGTCGGTGAACGGGTTGCGAGGCCTGTGATTCTAGCATCTGGGCCGCACCGACATTGCGCCACAAGGCCTTTGCGCGCTCCCGCCGATGCCTCGCATCTCCCCGCCGCACGCCGGGCGGCGGCGGCGCCGGGGATTTCGCGGTCGTTCCGGCAGGTTCGCTCGCCAGAATCGACTCCAGCGATATTTCCCGCATTTGGATCGAACTAAATGGCACTTGCCAGCGCGCGACGGCTGTTGCAGGATCGGGCCAGGTCGCACCCCGACCCACCCAATCCAACCCGATCGCATGGCCCGCCCCCACCGGACCGGCATCGCCTCTTCCACTGCCAGCCTGGCGGGCGGAGCGATGCTGTCCGTGGTGTCCGCCGATGCGGGTTCTGCCCGCCGCCAGCCCTTCCGGGAGACCCTTGCATGACCCTGTCCGATCCGCGCCGCGCCCTGCTTCCACTCGCCCTGGCCCTGGCCTGTGCGACCACTGCGATGCCGGTGCTGGCACAAGGGCTGCAGACCTCGTTCGAGCCCGGCGAACCTGCCCCGACGCAGGCCGCGGGTGCACTTCAGGTCACGATCGGCAACGGCCCTGCGGCGCCTTACGCGGCCAAGCGCAACGCCGGCTACAGCGGCCTGCATGCACTGCGCTACAGCAGCGAAGGCGGCAGCGCGCGGCGCGAACTGTTCAAGGCCGACCTGCCCATCGAGGCCGATACCACGCTGTCGTGGCTGGTGCTGCCGGAGATCGTCGGCAAGGACACCGTCGCTTCGACCTATGTCTCGCTGGACCTGCTGCTGGACGATGGCAGCCGCGTGTCGGCCGGTGCGGCGCGCGACCAGCATGGGGTGGCGATCGGCGCACGCGCGCAGGGCGAATCGAAGACGCTGTACCCGCAACAGTGGGCGCGCAAGGCAGTGCGGCTGGGCGACGTACCCACGCTGAAGGGCCGCCGCGTGGTGGCGATCGAGCTGGAGGTGGCCAGTGCCGAGGGCGCGCCGGTCTCTGGCTGGATTGATGACGTGCGCCTGGACGCACAGCCGCGGCCGCAGCCACAGCGCGTCTCCGACTGGGTGCTGACCACCCGCGGCACCCAGGCCAACGGCACCTTCTCGCGCGGCAACAATTTCCCGGCCACGGCGGTGCCGCACGGCTTCAACTTCTGGACCCCGGTGACCGATGCCGGCGCACTGAACTGGCTGTACCGCTGGAACGAACAGAACGACGCACAGAACCGCCCGCAGCTGCAGGCGCTTGCGCTGAGCCACCAGCCCAGCCCGTGGATGGGTGACCGCCAGACCTTCCAGGTGATGCCCTCGGCCAGCCGTGGCGTGCCGGAGGCCGACCGCCGCAAGCGCGCGCTGTCGTTCGATCGCCGCCATGAAAGCGCGCGCCCCTACCGCTACGACGTGCGCTTCGACAACGGCATCGCTGCCGCCATCGCGCCGACCGATCATGCCGCGTTGTTCCGCTTCGACTTCCCCGAAGGCGGTGACGCCAACCTGCTGTTCGACAACGTCGATGCACGTGGTGGCCTGACTCTGGATGCCGCCACACAGACGCTGTCGGGCTACACCGATACGCGCAGCGGCCTCTCCAACGGCGCCAGCCGCATGTACGTGGTGGCCAGCTTCGACAAGCCCTGGCGCAGCAGCGGCCGCCTCGACACCGGGCGCCCGACCGGCTACATCAAGTTCGATGCCGGCAGCGAGCGGCGGGTGACGATGCGCATCGCCACCTCGCTGATCTCGGTGGAGCAGGCGCGGCACAACCTCGCACTGGAAATCGCCGCCGCCGATACGCTGGAGAGCGTGGCCGGCCGCGCACAGGACGCGTGGGACGCGCGCCTGGCCCGCTTCGACATCGGCGATGCCAGCGACGACCAGAAGACCACGCTGTACTCCAGCCTGTACCGGCTGTACCTGTACCCGAATTCCGGCCACGAGAACGTGGGCAGCGCCGCCGCACCGGAGTGGCGCTACGCCAACCAGGCCAGCGCCAGCGATGACAACACCGAAGGCAGCGCGACCCGCAGTTACGCCGGCGTGCGCGATGGCAAGGTGTTCGTCAACAACGGCTTCTGGGACACCTTCCGCACCACCTGGCCGGCCTATGCACTGTTCACGCCCGACGATGCCGGCCAGCTAGTGCAGGGCTTCATCGAGCAGTACCGCGCCGGCGGCTGGATCGCACGCTGGTCGTCGCCGGGCTATGCGGACCTGATGGTCGGTACCAGCTCGGACGTGGCCTTCGCCGATGCGTGGCTGAAGGGCATCGGCGGTTTCGATCCGGCCGAGGCCTACGCCGCCGCGCTGAAGAACGCGACCGTGGTCCCGCCCGACCGCCATGTCGGCCGCAAGGGCATGGACCGTTCGACCTTCCGTGGCTACGCCAGCGCGGACGTGCATGAAGGCATGTCGTGGACGATGGAAGGCGCACTCAATGATTTCGGCATCGCCAACATGGCCGACGCGCTGGCCAAGCGTGCGACCACGCCGGCCGCACGCGAGCGCTACAGCACCGAGGCCGACTACTTCCGCTATCGCGCCGCCAGCTACACGACGATGTTCGATCCGGCCGCCGGCTTCTTCCAGGGCCGCACTGCCGATGGCCAGTGGCGCGTGGACGCGAAGGACTACGACCCGCGCGTGTGGGGCCACGACTACACCGAGTCCAATGGCTGGACCTTCGCCTTCACCGCCGCCCACGATGGCGAGGGCCTGGCCGCGCTGTACGGTGGCCGCGACAAGCTGGCGGCGAAACTGGATGCCTTCTTCGCCACGCCGGAAACCGCAGACCCGGCACTGGCCGGTTCCTACGGCGGCACCATCCACGAGATGACCGAGGCGCGCGACGTGCGCATGGGCATGTACGCGCACAGCAACCAGCCGGCGCACCACATCCCGTGGATGTACCTGTACGCAGGGCAGCCGTGGAAGACCCAGCAGCACGTGCGCGAGATCCTGTCGCGGCTGTACGTCGGCAGCGAGATCGGCCAGGGCTATCCGGGCGACGAGGACAATGGCGAGACCTCGGCGTGGTACGTGCTGGCCTCGCTGGGCCTGTACCCGCTGCGCATGGGCGCCCCGGAGTATGTGATCGGTTCGCCGGCCTTCCGCCACGCGCGGGTGGAACTGCAGGGCGGCGCGGTGCTGACCGTGAACGCGGCCAACAATTCGCGAGAGAACGTCTACGTGCAGTCGCTGAAGATCAACGGCACGCCCTGGACGAAGACCTGGGTGCCGCACGAGCTGATCGCCAAGGGCGCGACGCTGGACTTCGTGATGGGCCCGCAGCCGTCGCGCTGGGGCAGCGGCGTGGATGACGTGCCGCGCTCGCTGACCGCCCGTGGCCAGCGCCCGCAGCTGCTGCACGACCTGCTCGGCAGCGGCGCGAAGGCGACGCTGGCCGATGGCCGCGCCCTGCCGGCGCTGGTCGATGACGATGCGGCCACCACCGTCGGCCTGGGTGGCGGCGCGACCATCGCACTGACCGGCCTGAGCAATGGCACGCCGACGATGTATACGCTGACCAGCGGTGACGGCCGCATCCAGGGCGGCGAATGGACGCTGGAAGCGCGCAATGGCAACGGCCACTGGACCGTGCTCGACCAGCGCAGCGGCGAAGCCTTCGAGTCTGCCCGCCAGACCCGTCCGTTCCGCATCGCCAGACCCGGTCGTTACAGCGAGTACCGGCTGCGCCTGGCCGCGCCAGGCCGGCTGCCGCTGGCGGAGATCGAACTGTTGGCGCCCAGCGCCGTACAATGAGCCCTATGCGCTACCGTCTGTTGCCTCTGGCCCTTGTTGCCCTTTCCTTCTCCAGCTTCGGCCAGACCCAGGCCTTTGATGCGCAGCTGACCCGCGACGGCGTGACGCTGAACTACCAGGACGCCCGTGGCGCCCTGGCCGCGCCGCAGCGCAAGCGGGTGATCGATACGTTCTACTTCGCCTACCTGCGCGAACGTGCGGACTTCCACCCGGCCGCGCCATCGATGGTGCGCATCGTGATCGATCCGGCCTACACCGGGATCGCCTTCGTCGGTGACAAGGACCAGGCGGCAACGATCACCATCAATCCGGGTTGGCTGGCGCAGCACCCCAACGACATCGACCTGGTCACCCATGAGGCCATGCACATCGTGCAGGGCTATCCGGGCCATGGCGACGCACGGGTGCCGGGTTGGCTGGTGGAGGGCATCGCCGACTACGCACGCGACCGCTACGGCATGGACAATGCCGCCGCGGGCTGGTCGCTGCCGGGCAAGGTCGAGAAGGGTCAGAACTTCGACAGCGGCTACCGGGTCACCGGTGCGTTCCTGAAATGGGCCGACGCCGAACACCCGGGCCTGGTGCTGGCACTGGACACGGCCCTGCGCGATGGCCGCTATGCACCGGCCCTGTGGCAGAAGCACACCGGCAAGGCACTGCCCGCACTGTGGGCCCAGTACGCCAAGCCGCGGTCGGATGCACCGCCGCCGGCCCCTGCACGCCGCGGCAAGCGGCGCTGACTGGCTGGTCAACTGGGAATTGGGGCGACTGGGTAGAGTCGACTGTTAGTCGACTGACTTTCGTACAGCCCCCGAAAACCCCGCGCTTCGCGCGATAGTCGACCAACGGTCGACTCTACCTCGCTGCTTTCTACGCCTCAGCGCGACTGCACGAAACCGGCGTACAGCGCGAACAGCTGCTGGAAATATCGCCGCGTGACTCGATTACGCATGACACCCTCGCCCATGAAAGTTGGTCGGGCCCAGGGTGGGAAGGCCGGTCCGGTACCTTCCCACGGCCGGGCCGCGTGGGCGTATTGGGCCGCAACGGCGTTGCAGGGAAATGACCGGGCGGCGTAGCGCGTGTGGCAGGTTCGGCGGCCGTTGCGGCAAATGAAAACACCGGGCAATGCCCGGTGTTTTCACTTGCGCCGACGTCCAGCCGCGCCAGCGCCATCATTCTCCCGACCAGGAGCCCCTTCTTGTTGAAGGGGCGCGCCGAAGGCGGGGGTAGAGGAAGAATGCGTGGGCAGCGGAAGTGGGAAAGAAGGCTTATGCCTTCTTTTCCGCTTCCAGCTGCTTGCGGATCTGCGCATCGACCGCCGCGATCGCGGTCATGTTCAGGATCCGGCGCGAAGTGGCGCTGGTGGTCAGGATATGCACCGGCTTGTTCACGCCCATCAGGATCGGGCCGATCGCCACGCCATCGGTGAACACGCGCACCAGGTTGTAGGCGATGTTGGCCGCTTCCAGGTTCGGCAGCACGAACAGGTTGGCGCGGCCCTGCAGGGTCGAGCCCGGCAGCAGCTTCTGGCGCAGCGCTTCATCCCATGCGGTGTCGCCTTGCATTTCGCCGTCCACGTTCAGGCGCGGGTTGCGCTTGAGCAGCAGCTCGCGCACCTGGCGCATCTTCAGCGCGTCCTTCGAATCGTGGCTGCCGAAGTTGGAGTGCGACAGCAGCGCGACCTTCGGCTCGATGCCGAACAACTTCATGCGGTAGGCCGCCTGCAGGGTCGCTTCGCACAGCTGCTCGGCGGTCGGGTCTTCCTGCACGTGGGTATCGACGAAGAAGAACACGCCCTGCTGGTTGATCACGCCGGTCATCGCCGAGGTCGAGGTGACCTTCGGCTCCAGCGGCAGCACGCTGCGCACGTAGCCCAGCTTCTTGTGGAAGCGGCCGACGATGCCGGTCAGCATCGCATCGGCTTCGCCACGCGCCACCATCACTGCTGCGATCAGGGTCGGGCGCGAACGCATCAGGTTCTTCGCCGCGGCCACGGTCACGCCACGACGGCCGGTCAGGCCATGGTAGTACTGCCAGTATTCGTTGAAGCGCGGGTCATCGTTGATGTTGGTGACTTCAACGTTCTCGCCGATCTTCAGGCGCAGGCCGAGGCGTTCGATGCGCGACTCGATCACTTCCGGGCGGCCGATCAGGATCGGGTGCGCCAGGCCGTCATCGACCACGTTCTGCACCGCCTGCAACACCACTTCCTCTTCGCCTTCGGCGTACACCACGCGCTGCTTGTCGCTGCGCGCGCGGTCGTAGACCGGCTTCATCATCAGGCTGGTGCGGTAGACGAACTGGGCCAGCTTGTCGCGGTAGGCGCCCATGTCGTCGATCGGGCGCGAGGCCACGCCCGAATCCATTGCGGCCTGGGCCACGGCGGCCGACAGCTCCACCAGCAGGCGACGGTCGAACGGACGCGGGATCAGGTATTCACGGCCGAAGCTCGGGGTGTCACCGCCATAGGCCGAGCCCATGTCGGTGGCGGCGCGGCGGGCCAGTGCAGCGATGGCACGCACGCAGGCGATCTTCATTTCCTCGTTGATCGCGGTGGCGCCCACGTCCAGCGCACCACGGAACAGGTACGGGAAGCACAGCACGTTGTTGACCTGGTTCGGGTAGTCCGAACGGCCGGTGCCGATGATCGCGTCCGGACGGGCGGCGCGCGCCAGTTCCGGCATGATTTCCGGGGTCGGGTTGGCCAGTGCGAAGATCACCGGATCCGGCGCCATGGTCTTGACCATGTCGGCGGTCAGGATGCCCGGCGCCGACAGGCCCAGGAAGATGTCCGCGCCGTCGACGATCTCGGCCAGGGTGCGCTTGTCGGTGTCGCGCGCATAGCGCTGCTTTTCCGGATCCAGGTCGGTACGACCGGTGTGGATCACGCCCTCGCGGTCGAAGGCCAGGATGTTTTCCGGCTTCAGGCCCAGCTGCACCAGCATGTTCACGCAGGAAATGCCGGCCGCGCCCATGCCCGTGGTCGCCAGCTTCACGTCCTCGATCTTCTTGCCGGTGATCGCCATGGCGTTGAGCACCGCCGCGCCGACGATGATCGCCGTGCCGTGCTGGTCGTCATGGAACACCGGGATCTTCATGCGCTCGCGCAGCTTGCGCTCGACCACGAAGCATTCCGGCGCCTTGATGTCTTCCAGGTTGATGCCGCCGAAGGTCGGTTCCAGCGAGGCGATGATGTCGACCAGCTTGTCCGGGTCGGTCTCGTCGACTTCGATGTCGAACACATCGATGCCGGCGAACTTCTGGAACAGCACGCCCTTGCCTTCCATCACCGGCTTGCCGGCCAGCGCGCCGATGTTGCCCAGGCCCAGCACCGCGGTGCCGTTGGAGATCACCGCCACCAGGTTGCCGCGGGCAGTCAGCTCGCTGGCCTGCTGCGGGTCGGCCTTGATCGCTTCACAGGCGTACGCCACGCCCGGCGAATACGCCAGCGACAGGTCGCGCTGGGTCAGCATGGGCTTGGTAGCGGAAACCTTGATCTTTCCCGGCGGGGACATCCGGTGGTAATCGAGGGCGGCCTGTTTGAAATCTTCGTTGGACATCGATGTGGGTTACATGAATGGGCAGAAGGGACAGGGGATGATACCCCCGTTGGAGCGTCTGGACCTGTCGCTATCCTGTCGCAAGCATGCTGCGACCGCACAATTCCGTGCCGTATGCGACAGTACCGCGATGTCAGCTTCGGCGTTGCCCATGACAGCCATGGGACGCCCTGAAACGCCGCGGGGCCGTACCACTGTCGTGACCGGCCCCGCGGTACCACACACCTGGATCAGCCCTTGGCCGGCAGTGCCTCGGGCAGCGCATCGACCGGCGGCGGCAGTTCGCTTTCGCGGCCATCCAGCGCCAGCTTCAGGCGGTTGCGGTCCAGCGCGCCTTCCCAGCGCGAGACCACCACAGTGGCCACGGCATTGCCGATGAAGTTGGTCAGCGAGCGGCATTCGCTCATGAAGCGGTCCACGCCCAGGATCAGCGCCATGCCGGCCACCGGCACTTCCGGCACGACGGCCAGGGTGGCGGCCAGGGTGATGAAGCCCGCGCCGGTGACGCCGGCCGCGCCCTTGGAGCTGAGCATGGCGACCAGCAGCAGGGCGATCTGGTGGCCCAGGGTCAGTTCGGTGTTGGTGGCCTGGGCGATGAACAGCGCCGCCAGGGTCATGTAGATGTTGGTGCCGTCCAGGTTGAACGAGTAGCCGGTCGGGACCACCAGGCCCACCACCGACTTGCTGCAGCCGGCGCGTTCCATCTTCTCCATCAGCGACGGCAGCGCCGACTCCGACGACGAGGTGCCGAGCACCAGCAGCAGTTCGGCCTTCAGGTAGCGCGCCAGCTTGAACACCGAGAAGCCGCACAGGCGGCAGACCACGCCGAGGATCACCGCCACGAACAGGAAGGCGGTGAGGTAGAACGAGCCCACCAGCCAGGCCAGGTTGATCAGCGAGCCGACGCCGTACTTGCCGATGGTGAAGGCGATCGCACCGAAGGCGCCGATCGGGGCGGCCTTCATCAGGATGTGCACCAGCTTGAACACCGGAGCGACCAGCGCCTCCAGGAAGTTCAGCACCGGCTTGCCCTTCTCGCCCACCATCGCCAGCGCGATGCCGAACAGCACGGCCACGAACAGCACCTGCAGGATGTTGCCGTCGACGAAGGCGCTGAGCAGCGTCTTCGGGATGATGTCCATCAGGAAGCCGACCAGGGTCAGGTCGTGCGACTTCTCGACGTAGCTGTGCACCGCGGTCTGGTCCAGCTCGGCCGGGTTGATGTTCATGCCGGCGCCGGGCTGCACCACGTGCGCCACGATCATGCCGACGATCAGCGCCAGCGTGGAGAAGAACAGGAAGTACGCCATCGCCTTGGCAAAGACCCGGCCCACCGTACGCAGGTGGGTCATGCTGGCGATGCCGGTGACGATGGTGAGGAAGATCACCGGCGCGATGATCATCTTCACCAGGTTGATGAAGGCATCACCGAGCGGCTTCATCTTCTCGCCGATCAACGGCTCGTAATGGCCGAGGATGGCGCCCAGGACGATCGCCACGATCACCTGGAAGTACAGCTGGCGATAGATCGGCAACGGCTTTGCAGGCACCGGTGCTGCGGTCGGGATGTGCATGGCGGACTCCGGAAGGGGCGTTTTCAGGCACGTACGGCCCCGGAGCTGCACGGGAACCGTTACCGTGGAAACTGATCGCAGGCCCTGTGCAGCACGCACAGGAGGTGCGACCAATGGACGCCTTTGTACGCGCCAGGCACGCCAGCGCAGATAACCTATTGGTACTAGCCTCCCGGTTCAGGTGGCACAGGTGCCTACACTGGCGCCGCACCGCCCGATCCTGGGGAGGCTGGTGGCCCGGGCTGAACGGCTGGGTGAGTCTTTGCGAAAGTTCCGGCCCTTGCGGCCGTTGATGTCCTGTCCACACGCAATCTGAGAGAGCCGCACCCAACATGCGCCCGAATCCCACCTTGCTGGCCCTGTCGCTGGCCGCCCTTCCCGCCTTCGCCTCGGCCGCCGATTTCGACAACTGGCCGACCAGGTACACCTTCGGTGATGGCACCGAGCTGGCGGCCACCGCCAACATCGCCTACGACTACAACGACTTCTCCTCGGCCAGTGGCCTCGAGGACGACGATGCCGTGCGCCGCAAGGAATTCGGCGCGACGCTGAAAAAGAAGGGCGTCTACGATGCGATGGTCTACTACGACTTCCAGGCCGATACCTGGCTGGACGTGTTCGTGCGCTTCGAGAGCAAGGCCTTCTTCGGCCGTGACGTCGGCCGCTTCCGCTTCGGCTACATGAAGACCCCGGTCGGCCTGGATGCGAACACCTCTTCGCGTGCCGGCAGCTTCCTGGAAACCTCGCTGCCGGTGCAGGCCTTCTACGAAGGCCGCCGCACCGGCGTGGAGTGGGTGCTGGAGCGCCCGCAGTACCTGCTGCAGGCCGGGGCCTATGGCGGCAAGGACCTGCAGGGCGACAACCCCGGCACCACCCAGGCGGTGCGTGCGGTGTGGACGCCGGTGAAGGCACCGGGCGATGTGATCCACCTGGGCCTGGCCTACTCGCAGGAAAACCCGCGTGGCTACAGCGATGGCCGCGACGTGCATCACGAGGCCAGCGCCCGCCTGCGCGCGCGCCCGGAAGCCGGCCTGACCGACATCCGCTACGTCGATTCCGGTGCGCTGGTCACCGCCGACCAGATCCGCCGCACCGGCCTGGAAGGCATCTGGATCCGGGGCCCGTTCTCGCTGCAGGCCGAAGCGCTGCGCGCTACGGTCACCCGTCGTGACGGCAAGCCCGACTACACCGGCAGTGGCCAGTACGCGATGGCCAGCTGGGTGCTGACCGGCGAATCGCGTCCGTACAACGCCGGCGCGGTGGCCAACATCAAGCCGGCGCACAACTACGGCGCGGTCGAACTGCTGGCCCGATACAGCCGTCTCGACCTGGACGATGGCAGCATCCTCGGCGGCCGCCAGCACGACCTGACGCTGGGCGCGAACTGGTACCTGACCAGCCACTTCAAGTTCCAGGCCAACTACGTGAAGGTCGACGCCAGCCGTCGTGGCGTGCACAGCACGCCGGAGATCTTCGAACTGCGCGCGCAGATGCACTTCTGACCCCTTCCACGTCAGACCCCGGCGGGCGTGCACGCCACGCCCGCCGGCCCTGCGTAGACTGCCGCCATGTACTGGCTCAGCCGCCACCGGATGCTGTTGCTGACCCTGCTGGTGATGGTCGGCGGTACCGTGCTGTGCGCGGTCGCCGCCGGTCATTACGCCTGGCGGCGCGCGCTCGGCGAGGAAAGCAGCCAGGTGCAACGCCAGCTGCAGCTGTATGGCCAGGGCCTGCAACAGCGCATCGACCGCTTCGGCACCTTGCCGCAGGTGCTGGCACTTGACCCGGATCTGCTGCATGCACTGCGCGTGCCGCCCTCGCCCAGCGAACGGCAGCGGCTGAACCTCAAGCTGCAACGCGCCAACGAAGTCACCCGTGCCTCGACCCTGACCCTGGTCGGCCACGACGGTGTGGCGGTGGCGGCCAGCAACTGGGACCAGCCGACCACCAACGTCGGCGAGAACTACAGCTACCGCCCCTACTACCGCCAGGCGCTGGCGCAGGGCCGTGGCCGCTTCTACGGCATCGGCATGACCACCGGCGTGCCCGGCTATTACCTTTCGCAGGCCATCGAAGAAGACGGCAAGCGGCTGGGCGTGGTGGTGATCAAGGTCGAGTTGTCCGCGCTGGAACAGGAATGGCTGAGCAGCCCGGACGTGGTGCTGGCCAGCGACGACCACGACGTGGTGTTCCTGGCCAACCGGGACAGCTGGCGCTACCGGCTGCTGCGCCCGCTGGGAGCCGATGAGCGCCGCGAGATGCTGGACGCCCGCCAGTACGCCGACCGCGCATTGCAGCCCCTGCGCGCACGCACCGAAGACGTGCTGGCCGATGGCGGCCGCATGGTGCGCCTGCTGGATCCGGCGCTGCCGCAGCCGATGCTGTGGCAGAGCCTGCCGCTGCCCGCCGAAGGCTGGAACCTGCACCTGCTGCACGATGCCAGTGCCGCCACCGGCGCCGGCCGCGCCGCAGCACTCACCGGTGGCGCTGCATGGCTGGCGCTGGGCTTCCTGGTGCTGTTCGTGCAGCAGCGCCGGCGACTGGCCAAGCATCGCCTGCGCAGCCGCCGCGAGCTGGAAACCCTGCTCAAGCAGCATGCACAGGAACTGCGTACCGCGCAGGATGGCCTGCTGCAGGCCGCCACCGATGCCGACAGCGGCCTCAGCCGCAGCCTCGAACACCTGCCGCAGGGCGTGGTGGTGATCGACCGCGAACTGCGCCTGGTCGCGTGGAATTCGCGCTATCTGGAACTGTTCCGTTTCCCGCAGGACCTGGTTCGCGTCGGCCGGCCGATCGAGGAACTGTTCCGCTTCAACGCACGCCGTGGCCTGCTTGGTCCGGGCCCGGTCGATGAAGCCATCGAGCGTCGCCTGAACCACCTGCGCAGCGGCCGCCCGCACATGCGCGAGAGCGAAAAAGACGATGGCACCGTGCTGGAAATCCGCGGCAACCCGCTGCCCGACGGCGGCTTCGTCACCAGCTATGCCGACATCACCAGCTACAAGAACGCCGCGCGCGAACTGCGCTCGCTGGCCGATGCGCTGGAACACCGCATCGCCGAGCGCACCCATGACCTGGAAGAAGCACGCCGCGAAGCCGAGCAGGCCAACCGCTACAAGACGCGATTCGTCGCCTCGGCCGTGCACGACCTGCTGCAGCCGCTCAACGCGGCGCGCATGTTCGTCTCGGTGCTGCGCGGCAAGCTGGGCGACCCGGCGCAGCAGCAGACTGCGGACCACATCGATGCTGCGCTGGCCGCGCAGGATGCGATCCTCAACAGTCTGCTGGATATCGCGCGCCTGGAATCCGGCAGCCTGCCGACCCGAGTGCAGGCGTTCCGGCTCGGGCCTTTGCTGCAGACGCTGGCGCGCGAATTCGGCATCGCCGCACAGTCGCGTGGCCTGGTGGTCGACTGGGTCGATACCGATGCGGTAGTGGTCAGCGATGAAGCCCTGCTGCGCCGAATCCTGCAGAACTTCCTGTCCAACGCGCTGCGCTACAGCGAACGCGGCCGCGTGCTGCTCGGCTGCCGTCGCCGTGAAGGCATGCTGTGGATCGAGGTGCACGACCAGGGCCCCGGCATTCCCGACGCATTGCAGGGCGAGATCTTCGAGGAGTTCCGCCGCCTGCACGACGGCCAGCAGCGCGGCGCCGGCCTTGGCCTGGCCATCGTCGATCGCATCGGCCGCCTGCTTGGGCATCCGATCCGGCTGCGCTCGCAGCTGGGCCAGGGCAGCGTGTTCGCGGTGGGCGTGCCGTTCGGCGAAGCCAGCGCGATTCCCGCTACTGCTCCTGTGCCGGTGCTGGTGCAGGAACCGGCAGCGGACAACCCGCTTCGCGGTCGCCGGGTGTGGGTGATCGACGACGATCCGCACGTGTGCGCGGCCAGCCGCGCGCTGCTGGAGCGCTGGGGCTGCGAGGTGGCGCTGGCCGATGGCCCACAGGCGGCGCTGCAGCTGGCAGCAACAGGCGCAGTACCGGAGCTGGTGCTGCTGGATGTGCGCATGGGCGATCACCATGGGCCGGTGCTGTACGAGACATTGGCCGAATTGTGGCAGGCCCGCCCGCCGGTAGTGCTGGTTACTGCCGAGCGCGATGCGGGATTGCGTGAGATGGCCGCCGAACGCGGCTGGGGGATGATGGCCAAGCCGGTGAAGCCGCCGGCGCTGCGGGCACTGATGAGTCAGTTGCTGATCCGCCATCGCGGGTAGTTTCCAGCCAACGGCGCAGCCCCTCGTGGGTGGTGTCTGGGTGGTCGCGGAAAGCAGAAGCCGCGGGTGGGCCGGTCGGGTTGGGTACGCGGGGGACGCCGTGAATCCGTCCCTGGAGGCTTGGCAGCCGCTTGCTCGTGTGCGCTGTCCTGCGCACACGGCAAGACCCGGGTTGGGCGTCCTGCCCAACCCGCCCGAGGCATGCCTCGGGCCCATGCGGCTGACACCCCCGCGCACCCAACCCGACCGGCGTCCGACAGATTTCGGTGGCCTGCACCCACGGAGAAGAAAATAAGATCAAAAGCGGGTCGCGCGCTGCGCTTGCTCGTGTAGAGCCGAGCCCATGCTCGGCTTCACGGACCGGCCAGAAAGCAGCCGAGCGTGGGCTCGGCTCTACAAAAAGCGGCCTGTCAGGCTGCCTTTGCTTTTGATCTTCTTTTCTCTTCCGTGGGTGGATGCGCACGGAACCTGTCCGTGGCCGGGCAGGTGGGCTGCGCAGGGGCGTGAGCCGCATGGATGCGGCGACCGAGCTTACATGGATGTACTTGCAGCGGCCCCTGTGCAGTCCACCTGCCCGGCCTCACCCATGAACTGCTCTACGTGTCCACCCACGAGGGGCTGCGCCGTTGGCTGGAAACTACAGCCCGATGCCGGCGTCGCCCTCGGGCTCCAGCGCCTTCACCAGCACCGCCGCCTGTGTGCGGCTGTGGCACTCGAGCTTCTTCAGGATGGCGGTGACGTGCACCTTCACCGTGTTCTCGGCCAGCCCCAGGGTGTAGGCGATCTGCTTGTTGAGCAGGCCATCGGCCAGGCAGAGCAGCACGCGGAACTGCTGCGGGGTCAGCTGGGCCAGGCGGCTGGCCAGTAGTGCATCGGCCTCGGAACGCTCGGCGGCCATCGCCGGGAACCACAGGCCGCCATCGAGTACTGCCTGCACGGCCTCCCCGATGGTCTCGGCCGGCGCGGACTTCGGGATGAAACCGGCGGCGCCGAACTGCTGGGCACGGCGGATCACCCGCGGATGGTCGTTGGAGGAAAGGATCACCACCGGGATGTCCGGATGCGAGCCGCGCACGTGCAGCAGCGCGGAAAAACCGTGCGCGCCGGGCATGGTCAGGTCGAGCAGCACCAGGTCCACGTCCGGCTGTGCGTCGAGCGCCTCGGCCAGCGCATCGGCACTGGCCACCTCGCGCACCTGCGCCAGCGGCAGGCTCTGCCGCAAGGACTGCACCACCGCCGAACGCAGCAGCGGGTGGTCGTCGGCGATCAGGATGGTGTATTCGCTCATGCCGCCATTGTACGGGCAGGCCGGAGCCTCAGCGCCCCGCCGGCTCGACGCTGCTGCGCCAGGCATCGAGGAACTGGCGGCGCTTGAGCGCATCCAGGTACACCAGCAGGCCCGGGCCGAGCTGGATCGGACGCCGGCTGCGGCCGGGCGCATCGTCGCCACGTGCGTTGCCGGTCACGATCGGCATCAGCCGCGCCTCGCGCGACAGCACCTGCTGGCCACGGGGCGACAGCAGGTAGTCGAGGAAGCGCCGCGCTTCTTCCGGGTGTGGGCCGGTACGCGGAATCACCGCGGTGCGCAGCACCACCAGCGTGTAGTCCTCAGGCTCGACGATGGCCAGTGGCGCGCCGGCATCCACCCGTGCCTGCGCGTAGGAACCAAGCACGTTGTAGACCAGCGACAGCTCGCCGCTGGCCACCTTGTCCAGCAGCACGCCGGTGCGCTCTTCGCGCACTACGTCGTTGTCGCCGAGCGCCCCCAGCAGCGCGCCGGCGATGCTGCCGCGCTGCGCATCCTGGGTTGCCAGCAGGTAGCCGACACTGCTGCGCTCGATGTCATAGGTGCCGACCCTGCCGCGCAGCGGTGCACCTTCGGCACGCAGCCGGTCCAGCAGCTGGCGGCGCGTGTGCGGCACCTTTGCCGAAGGCATTGCGCGGGTGTTGTAGACCATCACCACCGGCTCGTAGCTGATGCCGAAGGCCTCGTTGCGCCACTGCGCCCAGGCTGGCAGCGCAGCGGTCAGCGCCGAGCGATGTGGCAGCGCGTGGCCATCGTTGACCAGCTTGGTCTGCAGGTCCATGCCGCTGGAGATCAGCAGGTCCGGCGATGCCGGTCCACCGCGGTCGTGCAGGTAACGCGCGTACAGGTCCTGGGTGATGATGTCCTCGTACACCACCTCGGTGCCCGGGTGCAGCCGCTGGTAATCGGCAATCACCACCGCGAACACTTCGATGTCGGTAGTGCCGTGAATGCGCAGCTGCGCGGTGGCCGCCCCCTGTGCGGGAAAACGACGCACATCGCCGGGCGCGGCCAGCACCGGCAGGGCCAGCAGCAGGGCAACGGCCGTGGCAAACAGGCGGATCATGGACTGCTCCGTGGCAGGCGGATGGTGGCGATCAGCCCGCCCTGCGGGCGGTTGCTGAGGTCGATGCGGCCGCCGTGGCTGTCGACCACCCGCTTGACGATGGCCAGGCCCAGCCCGGCACCGCCGGATGGCGCGCCTTCGCCACGCGCGAAGCGCTCGAATACGCGTTCGGCATCGGCAGCCGCGATGCCTGCGCCATGGTCGGCGATGGTCAGCACGGCCTGCCCGCTTTCCACGGTCAGCGCGATCTGCAACGGGCCGTCGCCGCCGTACTTCAACGCGTTGTCGACCAGGTTCTTGATTGCCTCGCGCAGCAGCAGCGCGTCGCCATGCACCTGCACCGGCTCGGCAGTCATCGCCAGTTGCACGCGCGGTGCCGGGCTTGCCTGCGGCAGTGCTTCATGCAACGCCTGGTGCACGGTCTCGGCCAGATCCACCGCCGCAAAGCGCTGCAGGTGCGAACGATGGATCACGCTGGCATCGCTGAGCAGCTGGTTGAGCAGCCGGCTCATATGCGTGGCGTTGCGCTCGATCGCCTGCAGGCTGCGTCGCATGTCCTCCGGATCGTCATCATCCAGCGCCAACTGCGCCTGAGCTCGCAATGCCGCCAGTGGCGTGCGCATCTGGTGTGCGGCCTCGGCCATGAACGCGCGCAGTGTCTCGTTGCTGCTGGACAGGCGTTCCATGAAGCGGTTCAACGCGGCCACCATCTGGTCCATCTCGCGTGGCACGCGGGCATCGAGCGGCTTCAGGTCGGACGGCTCGCGGCGCGACAGCTCGCGCTCCACCCGCACCAGCGGCCGGAACGCACGATGCACGCCGAACGCCACCAGCGCCAGCAGCAGCCCGGACAACACACCGATCGCCAGCAATGCACGATTGACCATGTCCTGCGCAACGGCTTCGCGCGCGCGCCGGGTCTGGCCCACCTGCACCTGCACCTCGCCCTGTGCCGAGGCCGCGGCGAAACTGCGGCCGACCACCACGAAGCGCACGGTTTCGCCGCTGTAGGGGGCGTCGAACAGCTGCGGCTGGGTACCGGGCCTGCGCGGCGGTGTCGGCAGATCACCGTAGCCGGTGATCAGCGTGCCGCGGCTGTCGGCCACCCGGTAGAACACGCGGTCCTCCGGCGCCATCGCCAGCAGGTCCAGCGCCGCATAGGGCAGATCGACCTGCCACTGGCCGTCGACCAGGGCCACCGAATCGGCGATGGACAGCGCCGAGGACACCAGCAGGTGATCGTAGGATCGGTTGGCGGCGCGCTGGCCGTAATCGCGTGCGGCGAACAGCAGGGCCACCGCGAACACCGCCAGCAGCACGCCGAGGTAGAGCAGCAGCGTGCGCCGCAGCGAACCCGGCGCCGCAGTCGCAGCACGCGTGTCAGCCATCGGCGTCGGCATGGGTATCGCTGGCTTCCAGCAGGTAACCGACGCCACGCACCGTGGTGATGCGCAGCGGCGCGCCCGCCAGCTTCTTTCTCAGGCGACCAACGTACAACTCGATGGCATTCGGGCCCGCTTCGTCATCGAAACCAAACAGGCCGTTGCCGATCTCGTCCTTGCCGACCACCTGGCCAAGACGGCCGACCAGGATCTCCAGCAGGCGGTACTCGCGGTTGGGCAGTTCGATCGGCTCCCCGTCGAGGCTGACCCGGTGCGCCGCGTTGTCGAACTGGAAGCCGCCAATCTGCACCACTTCGCTGGCCTGGCCGCGCGCACGCCGCAGCAGCACGCGGCAGCGCGCTTCGAACTCGCGGAAATCAAACGGCTTGCCCAGGTAGTCGTCGGCCCCCACATCCAGCGCCTGCACGCGATCTTCGATGCCGTCACGCGCGGTCAGCATCAGCACCGGCGTGCTGTCACCGCGCTCGCGCATGCCGGCCAGCACGCGCAGGCCATCGAGCTTGGGCAGGCCGATGTCCAGCACCACCAGGTCGAAGCTCTGGTAGCGCAGCACGCTGGCAGCGGCCAGGCCATCGGCCTGCCAGTCCACGGCGTGCCCGCTGCGGCGCATCCGGCGGATGATCGCATCGGCCAGATCCGGATTGTCTTCGACCAGCAGCAGGCGCATGGGCACTCGGGTGGGAGGGGAACCGAATGCTACCGCATGCCGCCGCTGGGCTCGCCGGGCGCGGCACGGCGAGCCCAGCCGCCTGTGCTTTTCGCTGCACCGCACAATCCGTTGACAGGACGATGACAGCTTGCCCGACCCAGACTGCGGCCGCGCACCGTCCGGTGCCCACGATTGCCGCGCGCCTGGCGCGCACCTGGGAGGGTTTGTGGAATTCACGTTTGCCTGGCGGCGTCCTGCCGCCATGATGGCGCTGGCTGCGCTGTCGGTGCCGGCCTTCGCCGCCGAAGACGACCGTCCGGTCACCGCCACCCTGGGTGGCCGCCTGCACCTGGACTTCGCCACCTTCGACAACGACAACCGCGGAACGCCGAACAAGGATGACACCGAGATCCGCCGTGCATGGGTCGATGTGTCTGGCAAGTTCTTCGTGGTCGACTACAAGCTGGAAGCCGACTTCTCCGGCGACCGCGTCGAGGCCAAGGATGTCTACCTGGCCCGCAGCTTCGGCAAGGCGGGCAAGCTGACCGTGGGCCAGTTCAAGCAGTATTTCTCGCTGGATGACCGTACCAGCTCCAACTACGGCAGCTTCCTGGAGCGCGGCAACGCCGGCACCACGCTGGCGCCGCTGTACCGCCTGGGTGCGTCCTGGCAGGCCAACCCGGGCGACTTCACCTGGGCGGCCAGCCTCTACAGCCTGGAGAGCATCGACGCCTGGCAGGTGAAGGGTCGCGCGGCGGGTGGTCGCATCACCTGGGCGCCCTCGCCCAGCGACGGCGACGTGCTGCACCTGGGCCTGTCGCTGGCCCGCGAGGCGTACGACAACCCCGGCGCCAATGGCGTGCCCGGCCTGCGCATCCGCCCGCGCCCGGCCGGCCACCTGTCCGACGAGAGCCGCCTGACCCTGGTCGACTTCTCCGCCGGCCGCGATACCGACGTCAACAAGTGGTCGCTGGAATACGCGCAGGTGCGCGGCCCGCTGTCGTGGCAGGGCGAGTTCAGTGGCGCCACCTTCGATGACGGCGCCCAGCGCGGCGACGTGATGGCCGCCTACGGCATGCTCAGCTGGTTCGTCACCGGCGAAAGCCGCGCCTATGACCGCAAGACCGGACGCTTCGCGCGGGTGAAGGACATCCGGCACAAGGCCGGTGCATTCGAAGTGGCGCTGCGCTACGACCAGATGTGGGGCGCGCAGCACCTTGATGGCGCGCCGGACCTGCGCCGCGGCAGCACCGAAGCCTGGACGCTGGGCGGCAACTGGTACCTGCGCGACAACCTGCGCTTCATGCTCAACGTGATCGAAAGCCGCAACCGCGACCGCCTGGCCGGGGTCACGGTGGACCGCACCCGCGCGGTCACCGGCCGCCTGCAGTACGACTTCTAGGCCTGCCATTCCGGGCGCGCGGCGCCCGGCCCCTTCCACTCCCCACGTCCTGTTTTCGCAAGGAGTCCGCAGATGATGCTGAGCATCCTCGGCTTTGGCATGGTCATTACGTTCATGTACTTGATCATGAGCAAGCGCCTGTCGCCGCTCGTCGCCCTGATCACCATTCCCATCCTGTTCGCGCTGATCGGTGGCTTCGGTGCCGGCATCGACGAGATGATGCTGGAGGGCATCAAGAAGATCGCGCCGACCGGCGTGATGCTGATGTTCGCCATCCTCTACTTCGGGGTGATGATCGATGCCGGCCTGTTCGATCCGCTGGTGCGGGTGATTCTGCGCTTCGTCAAGGGCGATCCGATGAAGATCGTGCTTGGCACCGCCGTGCTGGCGATGCTGATCTCGCTCGATGGCGACGGTTCGACCACCTACATGATCACCGTCTCGGCGATGCTGCCGCTGTACCAGCGGCTGGGCATGAACGCGCTGAACATGACCTGCGTGACCATCCTCGCCGGCGGCGTGATGAACCTGACCCCGTGGGGCGGCCCGACCGCACGCGCGGCCACTGCGCTGCACGTGGACCCGGCCGATGTGTTCGTGCCGCTGATCCCGTCGATGGTGATCGCCTGTGCCGGCGTGCTGCTGCTGGCCTGGTACCTGGGCCTGAAGGAACGCCGTCGCCTCGGCGTGGTGACCCTGCCCAAGGGCGGCAGCTGGATGGACAACAGCGTGTCCGATGACAGCAATCCGCTGCCGACCGTGGAAGACGCCGAGGACATCAAGCGCCCGAAGCTGCTGTGGGTCAACCTGGCCCTGACCGTGGCGCTGATGACCGCGCTGATCATCGGCGTGCTGCCGATGCCGGTGCTGTTCATGGTCGGCTTCGCCATCGCCCTGGTGATCAACTACCCGAACCTGGCCGAGCAGCGCCGCCGCGTGGTCAACCACGCCGGCAACGTGCTGTCGGTGGTGTCGCTGATCTTCGCCGCAGGCATCTTCACCGGCATCCTCAACAACACCGGCATGGTCGAAGCGATGTCGCACAGCTTCCTGGCGGTCATTCCGGAGTCGTGGGGCCCGTACCTGGCGGTGATCACCGCGGTGGCGTCGATGCCGTTCACCTTCTTCATGTCCAACGACGCGTTCTACTTCGGCGTGCTGCCGATCCTGTCCGAGGCCGCCGGCAACTACGGCATTACTCCGGTGGAAATGGCGCGCGCCTCGCTGGCCGGCCAGCCGGTGCACCTGCTCAGCCCGCTGGTGCCGTCCACCTACCTGCTGGTGGGCCTGGCCAAGGTCGAATTCGCCGACCACCAGAAGTTCACCCTGAAGTGGGCCATCGCCATCTCGATGCTGCTGATGATCGGCAGCCTGCTGTTCGGCCTGTATCCCCTCGCCGCCTGACCCTTTGCCAAGGAGCCTTCTGCAATGACGCTTCGAATCGCTTACGTCACCAGTGGAATGGGCAGTGTCGGCACTGCCATCTGCCAGAGCCTGGCCCGCAGCGGCCACACCGTGGTTGCCGGCTGCGCGCCGAACTCGCCGCGCAAGGCCAACTGGCTGCGCGAGCAGCGCGAACAGGGCTTCGACTTCATCGCCTCCGAAGGCAACGCGACCGACTGGGCCTCGACCAGCGCCGCGTTCGCCAAGGTCCGCGCCGAAGTGGGTGAGGTCGATGTACTGGTCAACAACTCCGGCGGCAGCCGCGACCTGCTGTTCCGGCAGATGACGGTGGAGGACTGGAACGCGGTGATCGCCTCCAACCTCAACGCGCTGTTCAACCTGACCAAGCAGGTGGTCGACGGCATGGCCACGCGGGGCTGGGGCCGCATCATCAACATCGGCTCGGTCAGCGCCCACAAGGGCCAGATCGGCCAGGTGAACTACGCCACCGCCAAGGCCGCGATGCATGGCTTCAGCCGTGCGCTGGCCGCCGAAGTGGCTTCGCGCGGCGTCACCGTCAACACGCTGTCGCCGGGCTACATCGCCAGCCAGGCGATCAGCAGCTTCCCGCCGGATGTACTGGACCGGCTGGCGGCCTCGGTGCCGGTCCGCCGCCTGGGTCGCCCCGAGGAAGTGGCCGGCCTGTGCGCCTGGCTGGCCTCGGATGAAGCCTCGTACGTGACCGGCGCCGACTATCCGGTCAACGGTGGCCTGTACATGGGGTAAGCCAGTCTCCACGCTGCGCGTGGACCGCCTCCCCCACGGAGTGCGCGGGGCCGGTGAACCTTTGCTTGCGAAGGGAATCCGGCCCCTTTTTTCATCCGGCTGCGGGACCTGCGCGGGTGCCCTGCACCATTCGTTGGTTTTCCGTAAAGAAGGTTTCATGTTCCGTTCGCATAGTGGCCCTGCACCGCGCACGCGTGCCGGTGATCACCTCCCATGCAACGGACCACCATGCAGACCCGACACCTGACGATCGCCGTAGTGATCGTGCTCTCCGCCGCTGCCAGCGCCCATGCCGCCACCACCGCCGATACCGGCGCCAGCACCGATGCCGCGCTGAGCGCGCAGACGCTGGATACCGTCTCTGTGATCGGTCAGGGCGAGACCCGCCAGGTGCAGCGCATCACTGCCGTGGACAAGCAGGTGCTGCCGCCGGGCACCAGTGGCCAGAAGATCCTCGATCGCCTTCCGGGCGTGTCGGTGCAGTCCAACGATGCCTTTGGCGCCAACGAGGAATCGCAGACCATCAGCCTGCGTGGCTTCGACAAGAGCCGCCTGGGCTACACGCTGGACGGCATCCCGCTGGGCGACAACAGCTACGGCAATTACAACGGCCTGAGCATCGCCCGCGCGATCATCGCCGAGAACCTGGCCGGCGCCGAACTGTCGCAGGGCATTGGTTCGCTGGGCGTGGCCTCGACCAGCAACCTGGGCGGCACCATCCAGTATTTCTCGATGGATCCGTCCACCGAATTCGGTGGCCGCGCCAGCGTCACCGTCGGCGACAACAACCAGCGCCGCGGCTACCTGCGCGTGGACACCGGCGACCTCAACGGCTTCTCGGCCTATGCGTCCGGCGTGCACCAGGACCAGGACATGTGGGCCGCGCCGTACCAGAACCAGACCACCCGCCAGTTCAATGCCAAGGCAGTGTGGAACGTTGGCGACCACCGTTTCGGTGCGTTCGTGGCGACCTCGCGCGCCAGCCAGGCCAACTATGCCTACCTGTCCAAGGACATGCTGGCACGCGGACTGGGATATGACTGGAACATCTACGCGCCGGACTGGGATCGCGCCGTCGCCGCCGCGTACTGCGCGCCTGGCACCTACAACAAGGCGCGCTGCAAGTTCAGCGGCGGCGTCAACAGCATCGACGATGCGTACTATCAGAGCCGTGCGCTGCGCGACGACAACCTGTACTCGGTCGATGCCGACCTGCGCCTGGGCGAGCAGGGCCGCCTGAAGCTGCTGGCCTACCACCACGACAACCGTGGCCAGGGCCACTGGTGGGCACCGGGCCAGCCGTCCTACCCGGGTACCGACAGGATGCTGCCGATCTCGATCCGCAGCACCAACTACACGATCAACCGCGATGGCCTGACCGCCGCGCTGTCGTGGACGGTGGGCATCCACGAGCTGGAAGCCGGCCTGTGGTACGAGCAGAACGACCATAACGTGTCGCGCAACTTCTACTACATCAGCGGCCCGTTCCTGGACGATCTGTACCTGAAGAACCCCGACCGCCTGCTGTTCAACCAGGACTTCGACATCCGCACGCGCCAGTTCTACGTGCAGGACCGCATGCGCTTCCTGGACCAGCGCCTGACCGTAGACGTGGGCATCAAGAGTCCCAACACCCGCATGCGCGCCACCGCGCAGCCCGGCGTTGAAACCCGCATTGCGTCGGGCACGCTGACCGCCAAGGAATCGGTGCTGCCGCAGGTAGGCCTGGGCTTCAAGCTCAACGCCAACAACGAGCTGTTCGCCTCCTACGCCGAGAACATCGCCGCCTTCGTCGGCGGTGGCAGCGGCGGCCCGCTGCAGGTGTCGCCGGAATCGTTCGCGGCCAGCGCCGGGCTGGAGCCGGAGAAGTCCAAGAGCCTGGAAGCCGGCTTCCGCACTTTCGGTGAGAAGTACCAGGCCTCGATCGCTGCATACAACGTCAAGTTCGACAACCGCCTGCTGTCGCTGAACCCGTGTTCGAGCATCGAAGTCGGCACGCGCCCGGAGTGCGTGACGCGCTTCATCAACGTCGGTTCGGTGAAGAGCCATGGCGCGGAACTGACTTTCATCCTCAAGCCGATTGATGGCCTGCAGTGGTACAACGCGCTGTCCTGGAACAAGACCACCTACGAGGATGACTACACCTCGGGCGGGGCGATCGTTCCGGTGGCCGGCAAGATCACGGTGGATACGCCGCAGCGCATGGCCTCCAGCGAGATCAGCTGGAACCGCGACGGCTTCTTCGCCAGCCTGCGTGCGAAGTACACCGGCAAGCGCTACTACACCTACACCAACGACCAGTCGGTGCCGGGCGTGACCACCTTCGACGCCGGTGCGGGCTACGATTTCGGCCCGGGCCTGGGCCTGCGCAACGTGCGGGTGTCGTTGAACGCGACCAACCTGACCAACAAGCGCTACGCCGGCCAGCTGAGTTCGTTCGCACCGACCGATCCGAAGGGCACGCGCTATGCGATCCATGCGAGTGCGCCGCGGCAGCTGTTCATGACGGTGGCGGCAGAGTTCTAAGTCAGAAGCGGGCGCTGCGGCGCATTGAGTGTTGCTGTATGGCGCAGGTAGGCAGGCCCATGCAGGACACGCCGTAAACCCGTCCTTGGGGGCTCGATGGCGCCATCCATGGCGCCAACGGTCCTGCATGGGCCTGCCTACCCGCGCTCGACAATTCCCAGCGCCGGCGCGGAGGCAATGGAAAGCAAGAGCAAAAGCAAAGAGCCGGGCATTGCCCGGCGCTTTGCTTTTCAAGCTTTTCAAACGCAATCCCTCTGGTGGACCTGCTGCCGCGCCCGCAGGAAATTGTCTGGAGGAGGCGGGGCACCCTGGTCAGGACCGTTGGCGCCATGGGCCCGAGGCATGCCTCGGGCGGGTTGGGCAGGACGCGCAACCCCGGTCTTGCCGTGTGCGCAGGACAGCGCACACGAGCAAGGCGCCATCGAGCACCATGGAGGGGCTTTTGCGTGTCCTGACCAGGGTGCCCCGCCTCCTCCCAGCCGATAGCAGGCAGGCGCAGGAGGATCCGCCAACGCATTTCATTCCGGCGCCAGCTGGTCCATCCGTATCCGGTTGGCGAACAGCGAGAACGCCAGCATGCCGGCCAGGCCGTTCGCCCGGCTCACCCAATGCGGCAGCCAGCGCGGCGGCTTCAGCACCCCCGCCTCGAACAGCGGCGCGAACGCGATCGCATCGGCCAGGCTCATCTTGCCGGCGAACAACCAGCGGCAGACCTGCAGGCGGTCCTCGGCCAGCATGTGCCGGAAGAAGGTGTGCACCGATACCAGGCCGCGCAGGTACACCGTGTCCTTGGTGAAGGCCAGGCCGCCACTCGGCGGCACGCCACGGAACACGCGCTGGGCCGAGGCGAAACTCTCTTCCGCGTTCTGCCCGGCATCGCAGAAATAGCGGAACACTTCGATGAAATCAGCGCCTTCGCGTGCCATCGCAATCGCTTCGGTACGCAGGCTGATGCGTTTCAGGCGCTCGATGTCGATGCTGCCGGTGATCTGCTCGGCGAAGGTCGCCAACCCTTCCTGGGTCGCCGTTACCCGTGGCGAGGACAACGCCAGGCTCGGCAGTACCGGCTGGCCGCGGCCATTCAATGCGGTCAGCGAATGCACCAGCGCTTCGTGGTGGAACAACTGCGCGCGGTCGTAGGCGCTGAAGCGCGCGCTGGTGCGCAGGCGGATGCGGGTCGGGCCGGCGGCGGCCTTGGACACCAGCTCCGGATCCAGCTGCACCTGGATGATGCGCGATTCGAAGAACGCATCCAGATCATTCTGCAGCTGCAGCTGCAGGGCGATGGCCGAGACCGGCACCTGCTCTTCCGGCGCCAGCAGTTCGTGGTCCAGTTCGGCGGCAATCTGTATGAAGTGGCGCGCCGCGTCGCGCGTGCTCGGGCCATTGCCCGGCAGCGGCTGCTCGGGGGCGCCGAACAGCTGCACCGAACAGGTATCAACGGCGGCGGTGCCCAGCCCTTCCAGCAGCTGCGCGGCCAGGTCCCAGCTCTGCGCTGACTGCTGCACGTAGTGGCCGAGTGGATGGCTGTCGTCGCAGTCGGCAGCGATCGCGGCCAGCGCGCGACGTTCTTCGCTGAAGTCCAGCCGTGGGTAATCCACCTTCGGCAGCACCGGCTGGCCACGCGCCACGCTGTCAAGGAACGGTGCCTGCAGCGTGGCCGGCCAGCTGGTCAGGCCCAGCAGGCGGATGCCTCCCACGGCCTCGACCAGGCGCGCATCGAGCGCTGCATGGTGGGCCACATCACGGTCCAGCGTCGCAGTCGGTTCCATGCGCGGACTATAACGCCCTGCCGTGCCCGGCGCGGTGCGCCGCCGCCCGAGCATTGGCTCGGGCGCTACATGAAATGACTCCACCGCGGACCAGCTGTAGAGCCGAGCCCATGCTCGGCTGCCTTGTTACCGCCTACGCGGCTTGCCTGCCGGGCGGAACTGCTGGCCCTTGCCTTTCCTGCCGCCGCGCTCCTGCGCGGTCTCGGCCTGGCGTACCGCCAGCTTGGCGGCAGCGGCAGCCACTTCTTCCTTCAGCTTGAAGTAGTTCAGCAGCCGGCTCTCTTCGATCTCGCCCGCCTCGATCGCCGCCCGCACCGCACAGCCTGGTTCCTGCTGGTGCTTGCAGTCGTTGAAACGGCACTGTGCGGCCAGCGCCTCGATGTCGGCGAAGCCACCTTCGGACAGCGTCTCTTCGCCGGTCGGCTTCAGCTCGCGCATGCCCGGGGTGTCGATCAGGCAGGCGCCCGTCGGCAACGGCATCAGCGCGCGGTGGGTGGTGGTATGGCGGCCACGCGAATCGTTGGCGCGCACCGCGTTGGTCTTCATCCGCTGCTCGCCAAGCAGGGTGTTGGTCAACGTGGATTTGCCGGCACCGGAGGAACCGACCAGCACCACCGTGCGGCCCGGGCCCAGCCACGGTTGCAGCACCGCCACACTGTCGGCATCCAGGCCGTTGATCGCATGCAGCGCGATGCCCTGCATCTCCAGCTCTTCCAGCACCGCCAGCGCATCCTCGCTGTACTTGGTCTGGTCGGCCTTGGTCAGCACCACCACCGGTTCTGCACCACCACCGCCGACCAGCAGCAGGTAGCGCTCGATGCGGCGCGGATTGAAGTCGGCATCCAGGCCGCAGACGATGAACACCGTGTCGATGTTGGCCGCGATCACCTGCTGGTGGTAGTGCTCGCCGGCGGCGCCACGCTTGATCGCGGTGCGGCGTGGCAGCAGCGCGACAATGCGGATGCCGTCCAGCAGCACCCAGTCGCCCACTGCAGGCCGCTCGTGGCTGGGGAAGCGCGGGCGCTGCCATTCCGGCAGCGATTCGGCCTTGATCGACGCATCCGGGCCATCGGCCACCACGTAGTGGGTGCGGTGCTGTTCGATCACCCGCGCCGGGCGGGCCTGCGGATGTGCGGCCATCGCGGCCTGCCAGTCGGCCTGCTGCGCCGGGCCCGGCCAGGGCCAGCCAATGGTCTGCAGGGCGATGAAATCGGGGGTCTGGGTCATCGCCGCCATTCTACCCGTGCCGATGCCCTGCCAGCCCAGCAATGACGGGCCCGGCGCCCCTGCCATGCATTGCAGCAATTCCGGTAGGATGGAAGCCCCATGCCTTTTGACGGCCCAGCTCCCATGTCCACCAACTCGCCCAAGCCCCTGGCCATCCGCGAGCGCCTTTCCGAAGTGCGCTACGAAATCCGCGGAGAACTGGCGCGGCGAGCCCGGGAGCTGGAGACGCAGGGCCGCAAGCTGATCAAGCTCAACATCGGCAACCCGGGCAACTTCGGTTTCCGCGCGCCCGAGCACCTGCAGCGCGCGATCGCCGATGACATGGGCCGCACCGACCCGTACACCCACCAGCAGGGCCTGCCGGTCGCACGCGAAGCCATCGCGGCGTACTACGCCCGCCGTGGCGCACCGGATGCGCACCCCGACCGTGTGTTCGTCGGCAACGGCGTCAGCGAACTGATCGACCTGTCGCTGCGCGCATTGCTCAACCCGGGCGACGAAGTGCTGGTGCCCTCACCCGACTACCCGCTGTGGTCGGCCTCGACCATCCTCAACGATGGCCGCCCGGTGTACTACCGCTGCGCCGCCGAGAACGGCTTCCAGCCGGACCCGAGCGAGATCGAGACGCTGGTGTCCTCGCGCACCCGCGCCATCGTGCTGATCAACCCGAACAACCCCAGCGGCGCCAGCTACCCGCGTGAACTGCTCGAGCGCGTGGTCGAGATCGCGCGCCGCCACAACCTGCTGCTGCTGGTCGATGAGATCTACGACCAGATCCTGTACGACGATGCGGTATTCCAGCCGGTCGCGCCGCTGGCCGGCGACCACCCGTGCCTGACCTTCAGTGGCCTGAGCAAGGTGCACCGTGCCTGCGGCTGGCGCGTGGGCTGGGCCCACCTCAGCGGCGACGACGCGCGCCTGGGCGACTTCCGCGCTGCGCTGGACCTGCTCGGCGCGCTGCGCCTGTGCGCCAACGTGCCGGGCCAGTACGCCATCGAGGCCGCAGTGAACGGCCCGGACACCATCTCCGAACTGTGCACCCCGGGCGGCCGCCTGTATGAAACCCGCCGCGCGGTGATCGAAGCCTGCGAAGCCAGTGAGCACCTGTCGCTGGTCGCGCCGGCCGGTGCGCTGTACGCGTTCCCGGCCGTGGTCGGTGCCGCCGCCAAGGGCTTCGACGACCACAACTTCGCGCTGGATCTGATGAACAATGAAGGCGTGCTGGTGGTACCGGGTTCCAGCTTCAACGTGCCCTACCGCCATCATTTCCGCGTGACCCTGCTGCCGGAAGCCTCGGTGATGCGCGATGTGTTCGCCCGCATCGACCGCGTGCTGGCCCGCCGTGCCGAGGACGCGACCAAGGTCGTACCGCTGAAGCCACGCCGTTCGGTGGCCTGAGCCGTGGCGCTGTCCTACCTGGCGCTGGGCGACTCGTACACCATCGGTGAAGCGGTTGCGGTCGAAGGCCGCTGGCCGTACCAGCTCGCCGCCGCCCTGCGTGCGCAGGATGTGGCGCTGGCCGACCCGCAGACCATCGCCACCACCGGCTGGACCACCGACGAGCTGGACGCCGGCATCGATGCGGCCGCGCCGCAGGGCCCGTTCGATTTCGTCAGCCTGCTGATCGGCGTCAACAACCAGTACCGCGGCCGGCCGCTGGACGAGTACCGCGTACAGTTCCACGCCCTGCTGCAGCGGGCGATCGGCTTTGCCGGTGGCCGCCCCGGGCGTGTGCTGGTGCTGTCCTTCCCCGACTGGGGCGCGACGCCGTTCGGTATCGGCAGCGGCCGTGACCTGGCCGCGATCGAGATCGAGACCGACGAATTCAACGCGGCCGCTGAAGTGATCTGCACCCAGCAGGGCGTGGCCTTCGTCGACATCACCGACATCAGCCGTGACCACGGTGGCGACCCGGCGATGATCGCCGACGACGGCCTGCACCCTTCAGCACGGATGTACGCGCTGTGGAGCGCGCGCGCGCTGCCGGTCGCCTCCCACCTGCTCGGCGGAACGGACTGACCCGATGGATGGCACGCCACGGAACGGCCAGCCCCTGCCCTGCACACCCTTGAGCGCCGCGCAGGCCCGCGCGATCGCCGAGGCATTCCGCCCCGCACACGCCTGGGCCAGCCGCCGCGACTACTACTACACCCGCAGCAAGCTGGGCAGCGACCCGCTGTATGACGGCGTGCTGCAGCACCTGCCTGGCGACGGGCAACCCGTGCTGGACCTGGGCTGCGGGCTGGGCCTGTTCGCCCACGTGCTGCGCCAGCGCGGTGGCTGCCAGCCCTACCTGGGCGTGGACGTGGATGCCGGCAAGATCGCCCGTGCCCAGCGTGCCGCCACCGGCCTGCCCGCTGTGCGCTTCGACTGTCTGGACGTGCAGGCGCCGCTGCCGGCGCAGGCCGGGCATGTGCTGCTGCTGGATGTGCTGCAGTACCTGGACGCGGGCCCACAGCAGGCACTGCTGCGTGAGGCCAGTATGCGGGTCGCTCCCGGCGGCCGCCTGCTGCTGCGCACGCCACTGGCCACCGGCGATGGCCGCGACCGCACCACGCGGGTGGCGGACCGGCTGGCCTGGCTGGTCGGCTGGATGGGCACGCGGCCGCGCCACTACCCCGACCCGCAGGTGCTGCAGGCGACACTGGCCGAGGCTGGATTGAAAGTGACGGCCCCGCGCCCCCTGCACGGGCGCACGCCGTTCAACAGCTGGTTGCTGGTGGCCGAACGCCCCGCGTTGTAGCGCCGAGTGCAGCATGTGCCGGCGCTACGCTACAGGATGATCGCCAACCCTTGTAGCGCCGAGCCCATGCTCGGCTGCTCTACACCACCAGGGCCCGGCGTTACGGAACCGGCAGCCGCGCCTTCAGCCCCCGCTCGTCCAGCGCCTGCAGCACGCGTTCGATGATCGCCAGGTTGTGGCCGTGGGCGGCCCCCTCATGCAGCAGCACGATGGCGCCCGGGCGCAGGTCCGGCAGCAGCCGCGACAGCACGCCCTCCGGCGTGCAGCCGACACCGTCGTAGCCACGGGCGCTCCAGCCCACGCGCACCAGTCCCAGCGCCTTCAGCACCGGCGCCACGAACGGATTGGTCATGCCCACCACCGAACGGTACCAGCGCACCGGGCGGCCGCTTACCGCGTGCAGCGCATGCTGGCATCCCTCGATCTCGGCACGCATCGCTGCCGGGCCCAGCCGCCAGAAGCGCGCCTGCGGATGGCTGTGGCTGTGGTTGCCCAGGTCGTGGCCGCGGCGCAGGATCTCCTGCACCAGGTCCGGCTGTGCCAGCGCACGCTCGCCCACCAGGAAGAAGGTGGCGCGGGCCTGGTAGCGGTCCAGCAGGTCGAGCACCGCACGGGTCTCCGGGCCGGGACCGTCATCGATGGTCAACCAGACGCTGTTTCCGGCCTCTCCCATCCGGCTCAGCACCGGCGCGTAGAAGCGGCTGTTGGGCAGGAATACCGGCACCAGGAACAGTGCGTGGCTGGCCACCATCACGGGCAGCCCCCAGTGCCAGCCGGCCAGGGCCCAGACCAGGATCACGGCCAGCTGCGACGCCACCAGCCAGGGCAGCCAGCGCCAGGGCCGGGTCGGGATGCGATGCAATGTTCCTGCGTTGCTCATCCCCCATGATGCCATGAGGGGTAGAATTGATGATTCGAATTCCCGGAACCCCGACGTCCATGTCCCTCGATCCCGCCCTGCGTTCGCGCATCGAATCCATCCTCAACGCCAACCGCGTCGTGCTGTTCATGAAGGGCCAGCCGTCGATGCCGCAGTGCGGTTTCTCGGCCAAGGCCGTGGGCGCCCTGCAGGACCTCGGCGTCGAGTTCGCCCACGTCAACGTGCTGGCCGACCAGGAAATCCGTGAAGGCATCAAGGCCTATGGCGACTGGCCGACCATTCCGCAGCTGTACATCGACGGCGAACTGGTCGGCGGCAGCGACATCGTGCTGCAGATGGCTGCCAGCGGCGAGCTGAGCAGCGTGCTGGGCCTGGCCGCGCCGGACCGTACCCCGCCGAGCATCACCGTCACCCCGGCGGCCGTGGAAATGCTCAAGGGCGCGCTGGCCGATGCCCCGGGCGCTGCTCTGCAGCTGTCCATCGACGCCGGTTTCCAGCCGAACTTCCAGCTGGCCCCGCACGACGAAGGCGCCATCGCCGCCGAGTCCAACGGCCTGCGCGTGCAGTTCGACCTGGCCAGCGCCCGTCGCGCCAACGGCATCACCATCGACTGGGTGGACGACATCCGCGGCAAGGGCCTGGCCATCGACAACCCGAATGCGCCCAAGCCGGTGCAGGAAATCAGCGTGCGCGATGCCGACGACCTGGTGCGTGCCGGCAACATCACCCTGGTGGACGTGCGCCCGGCCGACGAGCGTGAAATCGCCGCCGTGGGCGTGCCGTTCAAGACCTTCGACGGCAACTGCCGCGCCGCGCTGGAAGCCCTGCCCAAGGACACCGCGCTGGCCTTCATGTGCCACCACGGTGGCCGCAGCGCGCAGGCCGCCGAGCAGTTCCGCGCCCTGGGCTTCACCAAGGTGTTCAACGTCACCGGCGGCATCAACGCCTGGTCGGAAGACGTCGACAACGGCGTGCCGAAGTACTGATTGAAGGCCCGGGGTCAGAGCCCTTTCCTGCGGAAAGGCGATCTGACCCCTAAAAAGGGGACGGAGGGAATTAAGTTGTTTGTGGCAAAAACGACTTAATTCCCTCCGTCCCCTTTTTCTTAGCCGGCGAAACCGCCTTCGGCCAGGTAGTCCAGCTCTTCCGGTGAAGGAATGCGACCCAGTACGGCGTTGCGGTGGGGGAAGCGACCGAAGCGGCGGATGATGTCGCGGTGCAGCTCGGCGTACTGCAGGTATTCCTTGTCGCCCAGCACGTCGAACATCGCCACCGAGCGGTCCTGGTCCAGCGGATCCTCGGAGTGCTCGAACGGCAGGTAGATGAAGGCGCGCAGCTTGGGCACCAGCTGCAGGTCCAGGCCTTCCTCGATGGCGCGCATGGCGTAGTGCCGGGCCAGGCCATCGGTGGCGTAGGAATGGGCGCTACCGCGGAAGCAGTTGCGCGGGAACTGGTCCAGCAGCAGCATCAGCGCCAGTGCGCCCTCGGCACTGCCCAGCCAGTGTTCGCGCGCGCGCGAGGCGGCTGCGAAATGCTCATCCAGGAACAACTGGCGGAACTGCGCGTCGAACGCATCATCGCGGGCGAACCACTTCGCAGGGCCCGCCTCTTTCCAGAATTCCACCACGTGCGCGGCAACGTCCATCACCTACTCCCCAGGGCCGGCGCGCCGCGCCAGGCCATCATCATCATTCGTCGAAGCGCAGGTGGCGGACCGACTTGCCGTTGCGCCGGATAAGCTTAAGCGCCTCGATACCGATCTGGATATGGTTTTCCACGAACTGGGAGCTGACCTTGGCATCGGAGGCCTCGGTCTTGACCCCATCGGGGATCATCGGCTGGTCCGACACCAACAGCAGTGCGCCGCTGGGAATGTGGTTGGCGAAGCCAGCGGCGAACACGGTGGCGGTTTCCATGTCGATGGCCATGCAGCGCATCGCCCGCAGCCGCTCCTTGAACGCCTCGTCGTGCTCCCAGACCCGGCGGTTGGTGGTGTAGACGGTACCGGTCCAGTAGTCGTGGCCGAGATCACGGATCATGGTCGAGACCGCACGCTGCAGCGCGAACGCCGGCAAGGCCGGCACTTCCGGCGGCAGGTAGTCGCCCGAAGTGCCCTCACCGCGGATCGCTGCGATCGGCAGCACCAGGTCACCCAGCTGGTTCTTGCGCTTCAGGCCACCGCACTTGCCCAGGAACAGCACCGCCTTGGGCATCACCGCCGACAGCAGGTCCATGATGATCGCGGCATTGGGGCTGCCCATGCCGAAGTTGATCATGGTGATGCCATCGATGGTGGCGCTGGCCATCGGCCGGTCCAGGCCGATGACCGGGGCGCCGGTCAGCGCGGAGAAGGTGTGCAGGTAGCCGCCGAAATTGGTCAGCAGGATATGCTGGCCGAACTGGTCCAGCGGAACGCCGGTATAACGCGGCAGCCAGTTGTCGACGATTTCCTGTTTGCTCTTCATGCCCGGTCCGGTTCTGCAGGGGCGCCATTGTAGGCAACGCTGCGCCTGCCCTGCCACACAAAGAGAAGGGGCGGCCCAACGGCCGCCCCTCCTGGTTTCCCTGCGGGAGCCGGTGGCTTAGAAACGCACCGACCAGCGCAGGTTGGCACCGTGGTCGCGGCTTTCGTCGCCGAACTGGCCGCTGTAGCCCAGTTCCAGCTGCTGCTTGGCGGTCAGCCAGGCCGAGAGGCCCAGTTCGGCCACCACCGCGCTGTCGGCGATGGG
Source organism: Stenotrophomonas maltophilia D457 (assembly GCF_000284595.1). Lineage (GTDB taxonomy): Bacteria > Pseudomonadota > Gammaproteobacteria > Xanthomonadales > Xanthomonadaceae > Stenotrophomonas > Stenotrophomonas muris. The sequence goes on from NC_017671.1 coordinate 3,988,044, forward strand.
TGCACCGTTGACCACGAAGCTGTCACCGCCGGTGGCAAAGCCCAGGCGGGCCGACGGGTTGCGGTCGCCGCTGGCGTGGCGGTACGCCACCGCGCCGCGCACGTGCAACCAGCTGTCCTGCTGGAACGAGGCCTTCAGGCCCTTGTCGAAGCGCACGCCGGCCGTGGCCAGGGTGGTGCGCACGTCGTCCACCGAACCCTGCAGGGCCGCAGCACCGCCACGCTCGTTCACGTGCTTGGTGTCCACTTCCACGCGGGCCACCTGCACGTACGGCTCCAGGCCAGCCTCGCGGCCACCGAAGCGGTAGGCCGCTTCGATGAAGGCCTGGCGGGTACGCGCGTCGTAGCGGGCGCTCAGGGTGTCGCTGTAACCGGCGAACGCCAGCTCACGGGTACTGTCCACATCGTGTTCGCTCCATGCCAGGCCGCCACGCAGGCCGAAACCGCCCCAGTTGTGGCTGGCGTAGGCGCCGAAGTGGGTGTTGTCCACCTTCGACCTCGCACGGCGCCCTTCGCCCTGCTTCACGTCGGTGCGGCCGGTACCGGCCAGCACGCCCACCTGCCAGCCGCCGAACTCGCGGTCGGCACCGACCAGCAGGCCGTTGCTGTTGGCTTCGGTGCGGGCGGTGTTGGTGTTGCCATCCAGCGTGGTGCTGCCGGCCAGGGCCTGCACCCACACACCGGTGGCGTCGCCGCCTTCGGCACCCGGTGCAGCGGCACCGGCACGGCGGGCCAGCGCGGCATCACGCACGTAGCGGCTGCCTTCCAGCAGGGCCGCGCTGGTGGCGGCATGCAGTTCGCCGCTGAGGCTGTCCAGTGCGCTGCCCACCTGTTCCGGGAACAGCATGGTCAGCGGACGCGGCAGGCCCTGGTTGACCGCCAGACCGTCGACCACGGTGGCCACGGCCAACTGGTTGGCGGTGGTGGCCGCGGTAGCCAGCGCGTTGCCGCGGGTCACTTCAATGCGCGCGCCGGCGGCGGAGTAGGCCAGGCCGAACTGCAGGAAGGGCGAGAAGGCGCTGAAATCGGTGCTGGCGAACCGACCGTTCACGCCGCCGTCGGCCTGGATGAAGTTGAACTGCTCGCCCAGGTAGTAGGTGCCCGGTTCCGGCAGCGCCACCAGGGTGCCGCCCAGGGTGGCGGTGCCGGTCACGTGCAGCTGGTCGCTGCGGCTGCCCGGGGCCACTTCGGCCTGGTACACGCCAGTGGCGGTCTGCACATAGTCACCGTTGATGGTGAGCGTGCCGATGGAGTTGCCCGGAGCGATGATGCCGGCCACGGTGGTGTTTCCCAGCTGGCCCACGCCCTTCAGCGTGCCCTTTTCACCCACGAAGGTGCTGCCGCCGGTCTGCACGCCGTTGAAGGACACCACGCCGCCGGTGACGGTCAGGTCCGAGCCGTCCAGCACACCGGTGGCGGTGATGCGGCTGCTGCCGCCCAGGCTGTTCAGCGCTGTGTTCTGCAGGGTGCCGTTCAGCAGGAAGGTTCCGCCGGTCACGTCCACGGCGCTGGTCAGCGTGTTCACGCCGTCCAGTTCCAGCACGCCTTCGCGCACCACCGCGCCGTTGAAGCTGTTGTCGCCGCTCAGGCGCAGCCAGCCGATGCCGCTCTTGGTCAGTTTGCCCGGGCCGCCGATGTCATTGGTCCAGTCGTCCCATGCATCACCTTCCCACACCTTCAGGCCGCCGGCCTTCTGGTTCATCACCACATCGGTGTCCACGCGCAGCGAGCCGTAGCCTTCGACGGCCGCAGCCAGGTTCATCAGGCCCCAGCCGTAGACATCGTCCACGCCTGCAGCACCCAGGTCGGTGGCGGTGGTCAGCAGCACGTCGCGCACCTGCGCGCTGTCCAGGTACGGGAAGCGCTCGAACAGCAGGCCCAGCGCGCCGGTGACGTGCGGGGCGGCCATGGACGTGCCGCTCAGTTCCTCGTAATCGGACGACGGGGTCTGGCTGATGATGTCCACCACCAGGTTGCCATTGTCATCGTAGAAATCACCTTCGATCACCGAATCGGGACCGTACACGGTCGAGTTGATGTTCGAGCCGGGCGCGGCGAGGCACCAGTTCGCCGCCAGGCCACAGCGCATCGAGCGGTTGCTCAGCTCCAGGTCCTGATTGACGTTGACCACGGCCAGCCAGTACGGCTCGACGTCGGCGACGGCGCGCGGCAGCGAGGCATACATGCCGGCAATCGGCGCTTCTTCCGGCGAAGTGTTGGGCGAATCGGTGTTGCCAGCGGCCCATACCTGGATCAGTCCGCTGCTGCGCGAACCTTCGGCCATCGCAGCCAGACTGGCGGCGAACACCGGGTGCGACTGGTACATGTCCAGGTCTTCCGCTGTGGTCGGCTCGTTGGCCAGGCCCCAGCTGTGGTTGATGGCGCGCACACCCTGCTCGTTCATCTGCGCATACAGCTGCGGGTAGATCGAATCGTCGGCCTGGATGGCGGCGATGGTCTGTTCGTCCAGATACAGGGAACCGCCGATATTCACCACCGACAGGTAGGTGGCGCTGTTGGAGAACAGGCGGGCCACGCTCAGGTCGGCGCCGAAGGCAACACCGTGGGTGCCGTGGCCATCACGGTTGGCGGCGATGGTGCCCGACACGTGGGTACCGTGCACGTTGTAGCTCAGGCCTTCGTAGAAGCCATTGCGCTCCAGCAGATCGGCATAGTCCGGGTCGAGCAGCTGGTAGGACACGGCCACCTGGTCACCGTCGCTGGCGAAGCAGGCGTCCGGGCCACTCAGCACTTCGCGCGCGCACAGGCTGCCATCGGCCAGCACATCGGCCAGATGGATGCTGCGGTGGTCCTTGCCGGCGAACTCGTCGTGGTCCAGGCCGGTGCCACTGTCGAACACGCCCAGGCGGATGCCGGTGCCGGTCAGTCCGCGTGCGTAGGCCACATCGGCGTTGATCGCCTGCAGGCCCCAGTCGCTGTTGAATTCGGTGGTGCGCCAGCTGGCGGCATCACCCGGCTTGCCCATGATGGGTTCCGGATCGACTTCCACATCGGCGGCGGCGGCGACGGCCAGCGACGGCGAAGCGGTGAGGACCGGTGCGGCAAACGCGGCCTGCAGGCTGCGCTGGAACTGGTAACGCGACAAGGCGTCTGCGTTGCTGTCCTGGGCCAGCGCCGGCAGAGCGGCGGCCATCAGCAGCGAGCCAACAATGGCCGAGGCCAGGGGTGAGGGGAGGATCGAGCGGCGGGAAGCGGTGGAGCGATACGACGGGAAGACAATCATCTGCAGTTACGTCCTTGATTCCTTGAAATATTTCAGGTGCAGCTCCGTCATGGAGCAATGGAAAGCACACCTCACGGCGGGTCAGCGCTCGCTGTCCCACCGGTTGGTAGCGGCAGGTGTCACAAAAAATTAATGCTTCGTTCAGAATTTTTGTATAGGAAAATCCCCACCCCTGCCCCTGCCCAAGGTCACTTGGCAAGTGGTATCGACGACGGATAGCGTCGGCGGATTCACGCGTGGGTTGGGGATCTCTGCATGGCATCGATGGTGTTGCGCGCCGCTCTTGGGATGGCGCTGGTTTCGTTGAGCACGGCACCGACGATGGGCGCCTCGCGCTTCGTCGCCGATCCCTACCCCAGCACCTACCGGGCGCATCCCGATGCGCCGGTGCTGATCCAGAACGCCACCGTGCTCACCGGCACCGGCCAGCGCCTGGACAACGCCGACGTGCTGCTGCGCGAGGGCCGCATCGCCGCCGTGGGCCGCCAGCTGCAGGCCGATGCCGGGGTCACCCGCATCGATGCGCGGGGCAAGTGGGTCACCCCGGGCCTGATCGACGTGCACTCGCACCTGGGCGTGTACCCCAGCCCGGGCGTCGGCGCGCACAGCGACGGCAACGAGATGACCGCACCGGTCACCGCCAATGTCTGGGCCGAGCACTCGGTGTGGCCGCAGGACCCGGGCTTCGCTACAGCCCTGGCCGGAGGCGTGACCAGCATGCAGGTGCTGCCTGGCTCGGCCAACCTGGTCGGTGGCCGTGGCGTGACCCTGAAGAACGTGCCGGCCATCACCTACCAGGCCATGAAATTCCCGGGTGCTCCGTGGGGGCTGAAAATGGCCTGCGGCGAGAACCCGAAACGGGTTTACGGCGAAGGCAAGGGCGTCGCCCCAGCCACGCGGATGGGCAACGTTGCCGGCTACCGCGCCGCCTTCATCGATGCTGCCGACTACATCGCCAAGAACAAACCCAAGCCGGCCAAGCGCAAGGGCTGGTTCGGCAGCGACAAGGGCGACAGCGCCGGTGATGCCGGCGGCAAGCGCGATCTCAAGCTGGACACGCTGGCCGGCGCGATCGAAGGCGACATCCGCGTGCACATCCACTGCTACCGCGCCGACGAGATGGCCACCATGCTCGACCTGGCCAAGGAATTCGGCTTCAAGGTGGCGGCCTTCCACCACGGCGTGGAGGCCTACAAGCTGGCCGACCGGCTGGCCGCCGACGGCGTCTGCGGTGCGCTGTGGGCCGACTGGTGGGGCTTCAAGATGGAAGCCTTCGATGGCATTCCGGAGAACATCGCACTGGTCGACCGGCCGAAGAACAGCTGCGCCATCGTCCATTCCGATTCGCCCGAAGGCATCCAGCGCCTGAACCAGGAAGCGGCCAAGGTGATCGCCGCCGCGCGCCGCGCGCACATGCCGGAGATCACGCCCGAACATGCCATCACCTGGATGACGGCCAATGCCGCCAGAGCGCTGGGCATTGAAGGCCAGACCGGCACCCTGGAGGCCGGCAAGATGGCCGACGTAGTGGTGTGGAACGGCAACCCCTTCGGTTCCTACGCGCTGGCCGAACAGGTCTTCATCGACGGCCGCCGCCTGTACGACCGCAGTGCGCCGACAGCGACGCCGCGTTCCGATTTCCAGCTCGGCCAGGAGGTGCACTGATGGGCGCGTTGAACAAGCGTCGCCGGGCTTGGCTCGGCGCTACGGTCATGGTGCTGGCCTGCCTCTCCGCAGCTGCGCAGGCGCAGGACCTGCTGGTCCGCAACGCCACCGTACATACGGCCAGCGCGCGCGGCAGCCTGCAGCACGCCGATGTACTGGTGCAGGGCGGCATCATCCGCGCAGTCGGCAACGGGCTGTCCGCACCGGCCGGGGCCAACGTCGTCGAGGCCGATGGCCGCCCGCTGACACCCGCGCTGTTCGGGGGCATCACCGAGATCGGCATCGAAGAAGTCTCCGGTGAAGCGAGCACGGTCGACAGCACGCTGAAGATCGGCGAACAACCGTTGCGCCCCGAATTCGATGTCACCCTGGCCTACAACCCGGCCTCGGTGCTGATCCCGGTGGCGCGCCTGGACGGCATCGGCTTCACCGCCCTGGGGGCCGCCACCGGTGGCGGCTTCGTCGCTGGCCAGGGCGGTGTGATGCGGCTGGACGGCAGCGCCGATCCCCTCGGGCCGCGCGCGCTGTTCCTGCGCCTGGGGTCGGCCGCAGTGGAACTGACCGGGCATTCGCGTGCGGCGCAATGGATGCTGCTGCAGCAGATGGTGGACGAGGCGCGTGGCCAGGTCGCCGCGGACTCACCGCATGCGCTGCTGACCCCGGCCGGGCGCCGCACGCTGGGCCGCTACCTGGCCGGCCAGGGCCGCATCGTGGTGGAGGTGGACCGTGCGGCGGACATCCGCCAGCTGCTGCGCTGGGCCGCCCGCGAGAAGGTGAAGATCGCCATTGCCGGTGGCAGCGAAGCCTGGCAGCTGGCACCGGAGCTGGCCGCCGCGCAGGTGCCGGTGTTCGTCGACGTGCTGTCCAACCTGCCGGCCAGCTTCGACCAGATCGGTGCAACCCTGGAAAATGCGGCACGCCTGCAACGGGCCGGCGTGGCGGTCTCGTTCGTGCAGCGTGGCGACGCCTCGCACAACGCCCGCAAGATGCGCCAGCTGGCCGGCAATGCCGTGGCCAATGGACTGCCCTGGGCCGACGGCCTGGCCGGCCTGACCCGGGTGCCGGCGCAGGCGTTCGGTGTGGCCGACCAGATCGGCAGCATCGAGCCGGGCAAGCGTGCCGACCTGGTGCTGTGGGAGGGCGACCCGCTGGACGTGGCGCACTATGCCGAACAGGTCTGGCTGGGCGGCCGGGCGATGCCGATGCGCTCGCGCCAGACCGAGCTGCGCGATCGCTACCTGCTGCGCAACGCGCAGCCCTGACCGCATTGAAGGACACCACCATGGCCACCCTGCGCTGGTATTTCGACTTCGTTTCGCCGTACTCCTACCTGCATTGGCAGAAGCTGAAGCAGCTGCCCGAGTTCCCGCGGATCCAGCCGGTGCCGATCGCCTTTGGTGCCGTGCTGCATCACCTGGGCAACCTCGGGCCGGCCGAGATTCCGGCCAAGCGCCGCTTCATCTACCGCCAGCTGCTGTGGACCGCGCAGGCCGAAGGCACACCGCTGCGGTTCCCGCCGGGCCACCCGTTCAATCCGCTGTCTGCCCTGCGCCTGTGCCTGGCCGCGGGTGGCAGCGCACGGGCGGTGGACGTGCTGTTCGACTGGATCTGGCGCGACGGCAATGCCGCCGACAGCGCCGAGGCCCTGCGCGAACCAGCCGCGCGGCTGGGGATCGAGGATGTCGCCAGCGCCATCGCGACTCCCGCGGTCAAGGAGCAGCTGCGGAGGAACACCGAAGCCGCCATTGCAACCGGCGTGTTCGGCGTGCCGACCCTGGCCATCGATGGCGAACTGTTCTGGGGCAACGACGCCCACCCACTGATGGCGGCGGTGCTGGCCGACCCGGATCTGCTGCGGCAGCCCGAATGGCAGCGCCTGGCCGAGCTTCCGGTGGCCGTGCAGCGCAGTCGCTGAACAGGGCGTGCCGCGTTTCCCTCGCGCGCCACGCCAGACTTTGAGATAGATTTCACATTTCCGAACCTACAACCGCCCTGGAGGGGGAGCCGCGGATGCGCATCGGAATCGTCGTCGACTCGGCCTGCGACCTGCCGCAGGACTTCATTGCCGAGCACAACATCGTGCTGCTGCCGATCACCGTACGGATCGGCGAAGCCGTGCTGGCCGATCATCGCGATGAGCAGGCCACCCTGAGCTTCCTGCACGCGCATGTGGCCGAACATGGCGCTGAAGCGGAAACCATCCCCTTCAGCGTCAACCAGATCCGCGACCTGTTCCTGCAGCAGCTGGTGATCGATTACGACCACGTGTTCTGCATGACCATCACCAAGACCCGCAGCCCGATCCACGACAACGCGCTGCAGGCCAGCTTCGCCATCCTCAACGATTACAAGCCGGTGCGGCAGGCAGCGGGCTACAACTCGCCGTTCGCGCTGCGCGTACTTGATACCCAGAACCTGTTCGCCGCGCAGGCCGTGACCGCGGTGGAGGCTGTCCGCCTGCGTGACAGTGGCGCCAGCGTGCAGCAGATCCGCGAACGGCTGGAAGAACTGGCCGGCAACGTGCACGGCTACATGATCACCCGCGACCTGTACTACATGCGCGCACGCGCGCGGCACAAGGGCGACCGCAGTGTCGGCCTGCTCAGCGCGGAACTGGGCAGTGCGCTGGACATCAAGCCGGTGCTGCACGGCTACCGTGGCGAGACCGGGCCGGTGGCCAAGATCAAGGGCTTCGACAGCGCCGTGCAGAAGCTGTTCGCGGTGGTCGGCCAGCGCGTGCGTGCCGGGCTGATGACGCCGACGGTGTGCGTCAGCTACGGCGGCGAACTGGACGAGCTGCGCAGCCTGCCCGGCTATGCACAGATGAAAGAGGTCTGCGCCGGCCATGGCGTGACCGTGTACGAATCGGTGATGAGCCTGACCGGCATGGTCAACGTCGGCAAGGGCGCGGTCACCGTGGGATTTGCCGATGGGCCGCATCGGTTCGAATGAGCGCTGGCCACGGCAGGAATCTGCACATCGATTCCACCCCGACTGTGCCAGCCTTGCCGCACTTCAAGGAGAACTCCATGCCTGCGCAGTACCACATCAGCCTGCCCGATCCGTCCAAGGCCCGCGGCAACGACCCTGACCTGTCCTTCCATTCCCAGGGCGCCGCCGGTTTCGCCGAAGAGCTGCAGGATGCCCTGCGCAGCGGCACGCTGTTCGAACGCTGGAAGGCCAAGCAGCCCGACCCGGATGCGGTGGAACCGCAGTGGGGCGTGACCGACCCGGAGGCCACCGTGACCGGCGAGCAGAAGGACCTGCGCATCAACCTGGTCGCCACCACCCGCATCGACAGTGACGTGTTCAAGCAGCGCCTGCGCCTGCTGGCCGGCAGCCACTGGGAACTGCGCGACGTGCGTTGAGGCACCCGCCCGCCGGGCATGGCCCGGCGCTACCGTGCCCGTGTCGTGATCGACCCGGTGCCGATGACCATGCTCTGGTAGACGCCACCCTTGGTTGGCGCTCCAAAAAAACTGCCAACCAAGGTTGGCAACTACCGACGAACCGCCGGGCATGGCCCGGCGTTTCCCTATCGCTACCAGCCGCCACCGAGCGCGCGGTACAGCTCCACCCGCGCGATCGCGGCGGCGGCCTGGCTGTTGGCCAGCGCGGCCTGGTTGTCCAGCGCGATGCGCTGGGTGGTCAGCACGTCCAGCATGTCGACCACGCCGGCCTGGTACTGCCGGCGCGCCGCCCCCAGTGCCGTCTCGCTCTCATCCACCGCCACGTGCAGCTGCACCGTGCGCTGCTGCTCGGCACTGTAGCCGTCCATGGCGTCGTCCACCTCATGCCAGGCCTGCAACACGGTACGGCGGAACTGCAGGGCCGACTGTTGCTGCTGCAGCCTGCTCAGCGCGAGGTTCGCCTTCAGCCGCCCGCCCTGGAAGATCGGCAGGCTGATCGACGGCCCGATGCTGAAACGGTGCGCGTTCCAGCCATCCAGGTCATCCAGCTGCTTGGCCTGGAAGCCTGCGTCACCATTCAAGGTGATGCGCGGCAGGAAACTGGCCTTGGCCACGCCGATGCCGGCCGTTGCCGCATGCAGTGCCGCCTCGGCACGACGGATGTCCGGGCGACGCTCGGCCAGTTCACTCGGCAGACCCACCGCCACCGCTGGCAACGCCGGCCAGTCACGGCGTGCATCCTGCAGCTGCGCGTCCAGCGCCTGCGGCGGCTGTGCCAGCAGGAACGCCAGCGCATTGCGCAGCTGCGATTCGCGATGCCGCAGCGGCGCGATGCGCGCCTGCAGCGAAGCCACCTGCGCGGCCGCGCTGGACACCTGCAGCGTGCTGGCCACGCCCTGCCGCTGGCGCGCCTCGGTCAGGCGTTTGATGTCATGCGCGATGCTGAGGTTGTCCTCGGTGATCGCCAGCAGCTGCCGCGTCGCACGCAGCTGCAGGTAATCACGCGCGGTTTCCGCCAGCAGCGCGATGCGCACGGCGTGTGCATCCTCCTCGGCCATCTGCACGCGTGCGTCGGCCGCTTCCACCTGGCGCCGAACGCGGCCCCACAGGTCCAGTTCCCAGCCCAGGCCGATACCGGCCTGGAACAGCCCGTAGTCATCACGGCCGCCGTTGCCGGACGGATCATTCAGGCCCACCTCGCTGTTGCGTGCACGCACGCCACTGGCGCTCGCGCTGACGCTGGGCAGGTGATCGGCGGCGGTGATGCCGCGCGCGGTGCGGCTCTGCTGCACGCGGTTGGCGGCCAGCTGCAGGTCCAGGTTGGCCGCCAGCACCTGATGGGCCAGCTGCCCCAGCAGCGGATCGTCGAAGCCGGCCCACCAGGCGGCGTCCTGATCGATGGCGTTGCCGGCGACAGCCCCACCCTGCCAGTGGCCGGGCAGTTCCGCCTGCGGGCGTACGAAGTCCGGGCCCATCGCGCAGGCAGCCAGGGCCGTGCACAGGCTGGCCGCAACGAAGGTGCGGAAAACGGTAATGGCGCTCATGCGCCCTCCCCGCGCTTGTGGCCCGGTCCGTGCTGCATGCTCTGCGCACGCGCGCGGCTGCCCAGGTCAACGCTGGCTTCCACCGACATGCCGGCACGCAGCTGGTCCAGCAGCGGCTGGCCCGGCTCCAGCACGATCTTCACCGGAATGCGCTGCACCACCTTGGTGAAGTTGCCGGTGGCGTTCTCTGGTGCGACTGCAGCAAAGGTGACGCCGGTGGCTGGTGCAATGCTGTCGATGTGCCCGCGCAGCGGCGTGCCCGGGAATACGTCCACCTTCAGTTCGACCTGCTGGCCGGCCTGCATGCGGGTCATCTGTGTTTCCTGGAAGTTGGCGACCACGAAGGCGCGCTTCAGCGGGACCACCGCAGCCACCGGCGTACCCGGGGTCAGGTAGGCACCGACGCGCACTGCGCGGCGACCGACCATGCCATCGATCGGCGCGCGCAGCACGGTGTGCGACAGATCCAGTTCGGCGCGTGCCTGTGCCGCTTCTGCACGCTGCACCGCCGCCTGTGCAGCCTGCACGCCCGCGCTGAGGATGTCGGTGCGCTGGCGTGCGGTCGACAGTGCGGCCTGGCCCTGCTGCAGATGCGCACTGGCCACGGCCTGCTTCGACTGCGCCTGCTGCGCGTTCTGCACGGTACCGGCGCCATCACGGGCCAGTTCGCGGTAACGCTGCTGGTCGGCACTGGCCAGGGTCAGTTCGGAACGGCTGACATCGACGCTGGCCCTGGCCTGCGCGATCAGCGAGTCCTGCTGGGCCAGTGCGGCCTGCGCATTGGCCAGCTGCGCACGGGCATTGGCAAGGTCGGCACGCGCAGCCTGCAGTGCCACCTGGTAGTCGCGGTCGTCGATGCGGGCAAGGACGTCGCCGGCCTTCACCGACTGGTTGTCCTCTACCTCCACGGCACTGACGAAGCCGGCAATCTTCGGCGCTACCAGGGTGTAGTCGGCCACCACGTACGCATTGTTGGTGGTCTGGTGACCGCCATCGCGCAGCAGCAGCCACGCGCCGATGGCCAGGGCCAGCACGCCCAGGCCCAGGCCGGTGTTGAGAGGGGTTCGATTGATCGTCATGAGGGGGTTCCTGCGAAAGGTTCAGGCCACGGCGCGTGGCGGATGGATGCGGGTGGGCATCCAGGCAATGAGGGGAATGAAGGCCAGCGCCACCAGTGCGACCACCCAGTACAGGTCGGCAGAAGTCAGCGCCTGTACCTGTGCATGCAGGCGCGCGCCCAGCTGCGGGCCATCGGCCAGCCACGGTTGCTCGCCCAGGCGGTCGACCAGCACGGTGGAATGGAAATGACGGCGGCCTTGGGCGATGGCATCCAGTACGCCACCGGCGAGCACCGCAGCGAAGCCCTTGACCGTGTTGAACCAGGCCGAGGCAAACGGGCCATCCTGTGGCGCCAGGCCGCCGGTGGCCAGCATCAGCAGCGGCAGCACCGCCATCGGCTGGGCAAACACCTGCAGCAGCTGCACCCACAGGAAGTTGTCGCGGATCCAGGCCACGTCCAGGTGCGAGCCCAGCCAGCAGGCCAGTGCCAGCATCGCCAGGCCGGTGGCCTGCACCCAGCGGCAGTCCACCGCGCGGATGTTCAACAGGGCCGCCACCAGCGGCAGCGCGATCACCTGTGGCAGTGCCACCCACAGCAGCATCGGTGCGGTCTGCAGCGGCCGGTAGCCCTGCACGCTGGCCAGGAAGCCGGACGGGATCGAGATCACCGCCAGCAGCACGAACAGCACGCCACCCAGCGTGACCAGCGAGTAGCTGAGATTGCGATTGGCCAACAACTGCAGCTTGAAGAACGGCAGCGGGTGGAACCATTCGTTGATCATGAACAGCACCATCAGGCCGGCACCGCCACCGATCATCAGCGTGATCATCGGCGAATCGAACCAGTTCAGCCGCGGGCCCTGCACCAGGCCCAGCACCAGCAGCACCAGCGCCGGCAGGCCGAGCAGCAGCCCAACGCCATCGAACTGGGCGAAGCGTTCCAGCCGCAGCGGGTCCTGTGGCAGACCCCAGCCGACCATCGCCATGGCGGCCAGGCAGTACGGCACGATCTGCCAGAACGCCCAGTGCCAGCCCACCTGCTCGACCCAGAACGCGGCCAGCGGCGTGCCCATGCTCGGGCCGAACGTCGCCGTCAACGCGTAGCCGGCCAGGCCGTACAGCTTGATGCCAGGCGGCAGGAAGCGCAGCGCCACGCTCATCAGCAACGGCGGCAGTGCACCGCCGCACAGGCCCTGCAATGCACGCAGCAGCAGGAACACCTGCAGGTTCGGGGCGAGCGGGCACAGCACGCCCAGCACCATGAAGCCACCGATCATCGCCAGCGCGAAACGGCGCAGCGAGAACGTGGCGGCACACCACGGCGCGAAGGCCATCGCGCTGACCGACATCGCGCTGTAGAGGGCGACGATCCAGCTGCCGTCGTCGACGCTGAAACCCATCGCGCCACGGATGTCGGCCAGCGCGACCTTGGTGATGTTCTCGTTGAAGCCGGACACCAGCACCGCCAGCAGCACGCCACACAGGCCGACCAGAATGCGGCGATCGAGCCCGGGGGCGGCGGCAGGACGGGGCGCTGCGGCGGCCGGGACAGCGGCGGCCGGCGCACTCATCGCCAGGCACCGATCCGTGCAGTGCACGGCATGTTGAGGGTCATTGGAATGCGCTCAGTGAAACTCCGGGGAGCGCAGTCTAGGGAGCCGGTACCCTGTGAAAAATGGCGTCGCCGGCATCCCAGGCGTGCGTCCAGCGCACGCCTGCGGGTCTCAGCGGTGGGCGTCCTCGACGCGCTCGCACATGGTCTTGATCGAACGGCGAAGCCACTGGTGCGCGGCATCGTTGTCCAGCCGCGGATGCCAGGCCTGCACGATGGCCGCGGTACGCACCGGGATCGGCAGCGGGAACAGGCGCAGCGGCAGGCGCATGCTGACGATCCGCTCCAGCATCACGCTTGGCATCTGCGGCAGGATCAGGTCTGATTCGGCCGCCGCGAAGATCGCACCGTGGAAGGTCGGGCTGATCAGGGCCACGCGGCGCTGCAGGCCGAGCGTGGCCAGGTCATCATCGATCGGCCCACGCGGCAGGCCACGGCGCGACACCGCGATGTGGTCACACGCGGCAAAGCGCTCTGCACTGATCTCCTCGTCGAACAGTGGATGGTCCTCGCGCGCGGCGCCCATGAACGAGGTACTGAACAGGTTCTGCACCTTGGTATCGGGCGCATGCTTGCCGGCGGTGCTGATGTACAGGTCGATCCGGCCCTGCGCCATCGCATCATCGTCGGTATCGCCCTCGGGCACGAAGCGCAGCACCGCGCGCGGTGCCTGCTGGCGGAAGATCTCGCGCAGGCGACCGCCAAATCCACCGATGAAGACATCATTGGCGCGCACGCTGAAGGTTCGCTCGAGCACGCGCATGTCCACTTCACGACCAGCGTTGAAGACGCGGTGGGCCTGCTCGATCACATCGCGGACCTGCTCGCGCAGCTGCAGCGCGCGGGGCGTGGGCGCCAGACCGCGGCCGGCACGCACCAGCACCGGGTCACCCAGCGCAGTGCGGATCCGGCCCAGGGTGCGGCTCATCGCCGGCGCGCTCAGGTTCATGCGGCGCGCGGCGGCGGCCACGCTGCATTCGTCAATCAGCACGTCCAGTGCCAGCAACAGGTTCAGGTCCGGCAGGGGCATGACAGTCTCCAGTAAATCAGATGACTCTACGGCACTTGCAACCACCGTGGATTGCGTTCGACGCATTCATTGACTGCCGCGCACGGCATGGGTGCGCGCGGTGACATCGGCGACCATCCCCGTCCTGCCAAGGAGACATCCATGTTCACTACCCTGCTGGTCGCCCTGGATGGTGGCCCCCAGCACGCACGCGTGCTGGACCTGGCCGCCGCCATCGCCGGCCCCCACAGCCGCCTGCACCTGCTGTGCGTGCTCGACCCCGAATTCGCGCTGGCGGCCGATGCCAGCGAAGCCGATCGCACCGAGTATCCGGAAGCCGCCCGCCAGCGCTCCCGCGCCGAGGCAGTATTGGCCGAAGCTCTGGCCGAACTGCGCGAGCGCGGCGTCGATGCCATCGCGCAGATCCCCTCCGGCGATCCCGGCGAAGTGATCAGCGAGCAGGCCCGGCGCCTGAAGTGCGACCTGATCGTGATCGGCCATCGCCACCTGTCCCGGCTGGAACGCCTGTTCGAACCCTCGGTCGGGCAATGGACCATCGACCACGCGCCCTGCCCCGTGCTGGTGGAAACCCGCGACCCACAACCCTAGCTGCCATGGCCTCCCGTTCCCCCTTGTTCCCCACCCGCGTCAGCTACCGCGCCTTCGGCCGTCAGTTCGGCCGTGGCGAGCAGGCGCTGCTGGGCGCGATACGGCAGTTGCGCGACCCCGATCTGCAGGCCGATGGCCTTGCCCAGCTGAGCGGACTCGGGCTTGGCCAGGAGGGCTGCGACGCCTTCATCGGCCTGCTGCCGCTGCTGGCCACCCCCGCCGCTCCGATCGATCTGCTGCCGGCCGGCTCTCCCTTCATTGCCGCCAGTGAACTGGACCTGCTGGTCTGCCTGCTGCGCATCGCACAATGGCGGCATGCACGGCCCCGCGAGGACGACTCGCTGGCACCGTTGCGCCAGCAGCTGGCGCGCTGTGCAATGGCCGTGCAGGCGGCAAACCTGCCGTTGCGGCAGCGCTCGTTGTCACCGGTCGGGCTGAGGCTGCTCGATCCGACCGGCTGGTTGCGGCAGCGATAAGCCGTCGCGCCCCCCGTGTGATCGCATGCAGAGAGCTGCTCAGCAGTCCATCGTTCCGTGCGTGCTGCCCTCGTCATCCAGCACGTGCGCATGCAGGATCACCTGGTTGCGGCCAGCCCGCTTGGCGGCATACAGGCCGGCATCGGCGTCTGCCAGCAACTGATCGGCACTGGCCAGAGCCGGCGGATGCAGGTAACCCACGCCGATGCTGATACTGACCGATCCTTCCGGCAACGGCAGCGCTTCGACCGCCTGGCGCAGGCGCTCGGCCAGCGCCAGAACGCCCGACAGCGCGCTTCCGGGCACGATCACCGCAAATTCCTCGCCGCCATAACGTGCGACGCTGTCACCGGCGCGACCGGCGCTCGCCTTCAGTACCGCTGCCACGGCCTGCAGGCAGCGGTCGCCGGCGGGATGGCCGTGGCGGTCGTTGAAGGCCTTGAAATGATCGATATCCAACAGCAGCAGGCCCAGCTCGGTGCCACTGCGCCGTGCGCGATTCCACTCGGCCAGCAGCAGCGCGTCGAACTCGCGCCGGTTGGCCACGCCTGTCAGGCCATCCTGGCGCGCCAGCTGGTCCAGCGAGGCCTGCCGTTCCATCAGGTCCACCTGCAGCAGGACGCTGCGCAGGCCGAACCCCAGCGTCGCCACCACGAAACCGCTCACGGCCAGGGGCCGGGCATGGTCGACCACCAGGGTGCCCACCACCAGCAGCAGCAGCGGCAGGATCATCGGGCCCGCCGCCTGCACCGTGCGCGCCATCCGCGGATGCGGCGTCAGGACCCGCGCCGGTGCCTGGCTGAGTGCGAGCAGCGCCAGCAGCAGGAACGGCAGATCGATCAGCAGATCCGCATAGGCACCGAACGCATCACCGGAGGTGTAGTGGTTGATGTAATACGCCACCAACAGGTAGGTCGCCGCATACATCGCCAGCGCGCGGAAAAAGGTACGCCGCTCGGGAACGTCGCCGGCCAGCCAGCGCACCACCGCGAACACGGCGATGCACAGGTTCTGGATATCGAACATGCGTTGCATGTTGGACAACGCGTGGTCGTCGATGTCAACGCGGGCGGCGAACGACTGCGCGTGCACGAAGAACAGCACGCCCAGCAGCGCCGCCATGGCCGCATCGATCAGGCTGATGCTGACCCGTTCCCGGCGCGCCCTGGCCAGGATGAACACCAGGGGCACACCGTAGAGCACGTAAAGGAACAGGCTTGCGCGCGGGGTGAAATCGGCACGCCCGGCGCCCAGGGCGTCGATCATGTTGAACGCCATGCCGCCGGCCCACAGCAGCAGCGCCAATGCCGTGGCGCGCCACCCCAGTGCCGCGTGGTCGCGGCGGGCCCGCCACAGGCAGGCGGCCGCCGCCAGCAACGGGGCACCGGTCAGGAAAACGAAGGAGCCTACCCCGGCCGGACCAGGCCACAAGGCCAGCACCAGGCCATGGCACAGCACATACAGCAGCGCCAGCACTACCGGCATGCATCCCCCGATCCGCAAGGCCGTCTACGCGCACGATAGCGCGGGGCGGCGCCACGAGGGTGTGATCCATCGCTGAAAAAGGGGACGGAGGGGATTAAGTCGTTTGCGGCACAGCGGCAAATGCGACTTAATCCCCTCCGTCCCCTTTTTTTCCGGGGGCTCAGCCCTGCAGGGCGCGGGCGTGGTGGGCGATGTGCTCGCCGATGTAGCTGCCAATGAAGTAGTAGCTGTGGTCGTAGCCGGGCTGCAGGCGCAGGGTCAGCGGATGGCCGGCAGCGGCGCAGGCCTCCTGCAGGCGCTGCGGCTGCAGCTGGGTCTGCAGGAACTCGTCCGCCTCGCCCTGGTCGATCAGCAACGGCAGGCGCTCGCTGGCCGCGGCAATCAATGCGCAGGCGTCCCATTGCGCCCAGTCGGCCGGGTTGTCGCCAAGGTAGGCGTGGAAGGCCTTCTGCCCCCACGGAACATGGCTGGGCGCGACGATCGGCGAGAACGCCGACACGCTGCGGTAGCGCCCCGGATTGCGCAGCGCGATCACCAGCGCACCGTGGCCGCCCATCGAGTGCCCGCTGATGGCGCGTGCGCCGGTCGCCGGGAACTCCGCTTCGATCAGCGCCGGCAACTCGTGCACTACATAGTCATGCATGCGGAAGTGCTTCGCCCAGGGCGCACGGGTGGCGTTGAGGTAGAACCCTGCGCCCTTGCCCAGGTCGTAGCCTTCGGCATCGGCCACGTCATCACCGCGCGGGCTGGTATCAGGCGCGACAATGATCACGCCGTGTTCGGCCGCATAGCGCTGCGCGCCCGCCTTGGTGATGAAATTCTGCTCGGTGCAGGTCAGCCCGCTCAGCCAGTACAGCACCGGCAGCGTCTGCGTTTCCGCCTGCGGCGGCAGGTACACGGCGAACTGCATGTCGCAGCCCAGCGTGGTCGAATGATGGCGGTAGACATCCTGCCAACCGCCAAAACAGGCGCGGTGTTCAATGCGTTCCATGGTGCTCTCCTGCGCGGCGCGTCAGCGCACGCGTGCTTCTGGTAGATGCCGACCTTGGTCGGCTTATCCACGCCCGGCGTGGACGCCTTGGTTGATCAGTTCATCCAGCTGTGCCAGCAGGCGCAGCAACGATTCGACGCCAGGCTGGCCGTCCAGGTTGCGATACGCCGCGACCGCCACGTCGCTGCGCGGTGGCCACAGGCCGTCGGCGCGGGCTTCGTGCAGGCGCGGCAGGAATACCTGTGCCAGCCAGTGCTCGAACGGCATTTCATCAATGCCGAAGGGCGAGTCCACCGCGCGCGGTGGACCCACGCCGCCCTCGACCCAGCCCAGCGCGCGCAGCGCCTGCTCGATCGGGTCGACCAGGGCCGCGCGTGGATCCTCCGCACGCGGCCTGCGCAGGGCGTCGAACCAGCCCACGCCGCGGCTCAGTAGTGGACCACCGAACGGATCGACTTGCCTTCATGCATCAGGTCGAAGGCGTCGTTGATCTTGTCCAGGTCCATGGTGTGGGTGACGAACGGGGCCAGTTCGATATCGCCCTTCATCGCATCCTCGACCATGCCCGGCAGCTGGCTGCGGCCCTTCACGCCACCGAAGGCGGTGCCCATCCACTTGCGGCCGGTCACCAGCTGGAACGGACGGGTGGAGATCTCCTGGCCCGAACCGGCCACGCCGATCACCACGCTCTGGCCCCAGCCACGGTGCGCGCATTCCAGCGCCGCGCGCATCACGTTGACGTTGCCGATGCACTCGAAGCTGTGGTCCACGCCCCAAGTCGTCATCTCGACGATGACCTGCTGGATCGGCTTATCGAAATCCTTCGGGTTGATGCAGTCGGTGGCGCCGAATTCGCGCGCCAGTTCGAACTTGGACGGATTGGTGTCCACCGCGATGATGCGGCCGGCCTTGGCCTGGCGCGCGCCCTGGATCACCGCCAGGCCGATGCCGCCGAGGCCGAACACCGCCACGCTGTCGCCTTCCTGCACCTTGGCGGTGTTGTGCACCGCGCCGATGCCGGTGGTGACGCCGCAGCCGAGCAGGCAGACGTGTTCCGGGTTGGCGTCCGGATTGATCTTCGCCAGCGACACTTCGGCCACCACGGTGTACTCGCTGAAGGTCGAGCAACCCATGTAGTGGTACAGCGGCTCACCGTTGTAGCTGAAGCGGCTGGTGCCATCGGGCATCACGCCCTTGCCCTGGGTCGCGCGCACGGCCACGCACAGGTTGGTCTTGCCGCTCTTGCAGAACAGGCACTCGCCGCACTCGGCGGTGTACAGCGGAATCACGTGGTCGCCCGGCTTGACGCTGGTCACGCCCTCGCCCACTTCAACCACGATGCCGGCGCCTTCATGGCCCAGCACCACCGGGAACAGGCCTTCCGGATCATCGCCGGACAGCGTGAACGCATCGGTGTGGCAGACACCGGTGTGGGTGATCTTCACCAGCACTTCGCCCTTCTTCGGCGGGGCGACGTCGATCTCGACGATCTGCAGCGGCTGGCCGGGACCAAAGGCGACGGCGGCACGGGACTTCATGGTGGACTCTCCAGAGACAGGCAATGACAGGATGGGCGGCGCCATGTTGCGCCGTCGTTTATTTCAGGTATGAACGGATCAACGCGCTCATGTCGCGCACGCGTTCGGCGCGTTGTTCGTCGGAGGCGGCGGGTTGCCCGAACTCCTCGCGCAGATGGGCCTCCATCACCTCGGACATCAGGCCGTTGACCGCGCCACGGATGGCGGCGATCTGCTGCAGCACCGGCCCGCAGTCGGCGCCAGCTTCCAGCGCGCGGTCCAGCGCATCGCACTGGCCACGGATGCGGCGCACGCGGGCCAGGACCTTCTTCTTCTCTTCGGGGGAGTGCGGCATGATCAGGCCACCTCGAAACTATACTGGGGGATAGTATACACGGGCAACCATCCCGCTCAATCGTGCCGTTTCAATCGAACAAGCCCTCACCCGCCAGCCGCGCCAGCTCATCCACCACATAGCGCACCTTCGGCCGCAGGTGCCGGGTCGGTGGCCACAGCGCATGGATGTCGATATGCCGTTGCATGTGCGCATCCAGCACCGAGTGCAGCGCGCCGGATTCCAGATGTCGGCGTACCAGTGAAATGGGCATCTGGCAGATGCCCAGTCCTGCGATGGCCGCATCGATCACTGCGTCACCATCGTTGAGCTGGTAGGCCGCGTTCGGGATGAACGTTACCTCGGCGTCATCACTGCCAATCCGCCACGCCACCGGTTGCCCATGGCGGAAGCCGACGATGCTGCGATGCTGCGCCAGTTCCTCCACGGTCGCTGGCACGCCATGCGCCTGCAGGTACTCCGGCGATGCGCAGGTGACCAGGCGCTGGCGACCCAGCCGGCGCGCGACCAGGTGCTCGGCCTGGTGCAACCCGCCGAAGCGGATCAGCAGGTCGATGCCCTCTTCGACCGGATCGACGAAGTGATCGGTGAAGGTCATCGTCAGTTGCAGGTCCGGGTACTGCCGGCACAGGCGCAGCAGCACGGGCAGCACCACCAGCCGCCCGAACGAGGATGGCATGTCGATGCGCAGCCGTCCGCTGGGCAGGCCGGCCGACCCCAGGCAGGCTTCGGCGGCGGAGATTTCTTCCAGCGCCGCCGCACACGATGCGTAGTACGCCTCGCCATCGGTGGTCAGCGCGATACGCCGCGTGGTGCGGTGGAACAGGCGCACGCCCAGCCGCGCTTCCAGCCGGGCGATGGCCTTGCCCACTGCCGAGCGCGAGATGCCCAGCGCGTCGGCAGCCTCGGTGAAGCTGCCTGAGCGGGCCGTGGTAACGAAGGTCACCAGGCCATTCAACGATTCCAGCGGCAGCATCTATCACGCTCCATTGGGGACAAATAGTCCCGCGCCCAGGGAGATCGAAGCGCTTTATGCGTCCGCATGTCAACTCCATCCTGTGTGCATCGCGCCGCTGGCGCCTTCCCCCACACCGAGATGACCGACATGATCGCCGCCCTGTTCCGCCCCTTCGATCTGGCAGGCACCGCCCTGCGCAACCGCATCGCGATGGCCCCGATGACCCGCGCCCGCAACCCCGGTGCGGTCGCCAACGAACTCACCGCGCAGTACTACCGGCAGCGCGCCAGCGTCGGCCTGATCATCAGTGAAGGCACCCCGGTCTCGCCGCAGGGCCAGGGCTACATCGACGTCCCGGGTATCTGGTCGGCCGAGCAGGTGGCCGGGTGGAAGCTCGTCACCGAGGCGGTGCATGCCGCACAGGGCACGATCTTCGCCCAGCTCTGGCACGTCGGCCGCATGTCGCATTCCTCGCTGCAGCCCGACGGTGGGCAGCCGGTCAGCGCCGGTACCCGCCCGGTGGCCAGCGCACCGAAGAACACCTCGTTCGTGTACCTGGAGGATGGCAGCCGCGGCCACGCCGATCCCACCCCGGCACGTGCACTGGAGACCGCAGAGATCCCCGGCATCGTCGACGACTTCGTGCGCGGCGCAGAGAACGCCATCGCCGCCGGCTTCGACGGCATCGAACTGCATGCCGCCAACGGCTACCTGTTCGAACAGTTCCTCAACCCGGTCATCAACCAGCGCGAAGATCACTACGGCGGCTCGCTGCCCAACCGCGCGCGCTTGATCCTGGACACCGTCGATGCGATGGCCCAGCGCATCGGTGCGCAGCGCATCGGCGTGCGCCTGGCACCGAACAATCTCACCTTCGACATGCCGTTCTACCCCGACAACGAGGCCACCTATCTGTACCTGGCCGAGGAACTGGGCAAGCGCGGCCTGGCCTATGTGCATCTCAACGACAACCAGCAGGCGGGCCAGTCGGTGCTGGGCGAGGCCTTCCTGCAGCAGTTCAAGCAGGCCTACGGTGGCACCGTGATCCTGGCCGGCGGCATGACCCGCGAACGCGCCCTGCAGCTGGTCGAGGCCGGCACCATCGACCTTGCCGCGTTCGGCCAGCCGTTCATCGCCAACCCGGATCTGGTCGAACGCCTGCAGCGCAACATCGCGTTGGCCACGCCCGACCGCAGCACCTATTACGGGGGCGGCGAGGCGGGCTATCTCGATTACCCGGCCGCAGGCTGATCCCGCACGGGGCCCGCACGGGGTCGGATCCCCTTCCAACGGAAAGGGCTCTGACCCCTGTTCGGCGAACAAGGAGTCAGAGCCACGCTGCGCCCGGATCCGACCCCGGCCCTCAGGCGTCCTCGCGCACGTAGGCGAACGACTCGTCCAACCGCTCGAAGCCGATCACTTCAGCGACGATGGCCTGTGCCTCGTCTTCGCTGAAGTTCCCTTCTTCAATATCGTCAACGCGGGCGAACAGCCGCTGCAATGCCGCATACTGGTCGCCGCGCAGGAAGGAATGGTGAGTCTGCAGCCAGCGCTGCAGATTCCCGGCCAGCTCGCCGTGCGACAGCAGTGTGTACGGCCGCTGGTAGTCGGCAACCGCTTCGACCATCTTGCGGAACACGAAATCCTGGTAGCTGGCGGCCAGCACGTCGGCACGGTCGTCGTCATGCCACACCATCACCACCGGCGGTTCGCTGAAACCGGGCGCGTTGCTCCAGAAACAGTAACTGTCACCCGCGCCGGTCCGCGCAAAGGGCAGCAACTGCAGGTCAGTGCGCAGGGGATTGTAATGATCCTCCGCGGTCAGCTCCTGCCACGCCTCGAGCAGTTCATCGTCCTCCAACGGCTCATAGTCCTGGGCGTACAGCAGCACCGGCGGTTCTGCCTGCAGCGCCGGGAATACCACCTCGGACCATTCCGGATGGGGAGCACCCCAGCTCAACCGACCCGCTGCATGCAACTGCTTGAACAGGGGCGGGAAGGTCTGGCCCGTGGCCTGTTCGATGCCGGATAGCGCGCTCATGGATGTCCTTGTCGATGGAGACCGCCCAGCTTGCCCGAATCCGCGCAGGAGATGAACCGGCGGCACCACGCGGCAGGACTAGACTGCGACCACCGGATGCCGCCCATCGCTACCATGAACGCCACTGCCCACAGCTTCATCGTCAACATGGACGTGCCCGACCTGGCCGCCGCCGAAGACTTCTACATCCGGGCCTTCGGCCTGCGCATCGGCCGCCGTCTCGGCCCGGGCGCCGTGGAGCTGCTCGGTGGGCCAACGCCGCTCTACCTGCTGCACAACGACGCCGGCAGCGCCGCCACGGAAGACGGCGACGTGCGCGACTACGAGCGTCATTGGACGCCGCTGCACCTGGACTGGGTGGTGGATGACATTGAAGCCGCGCTGGCACGTGCAGTTGCGGCCGGGGCGACACTCGAGCAGTCCGTGCGCGAGCGTCGCTGGGGACGCATCGCCGTACTGGCCGATCCGTTCGGGCATGGCTTCTGCCTGATCCAGTTCAGTGGCGAAGGCTACGATGCGCTGGTTGAATGACCGGCGCGCCGTTCACCACGGCAACGGCACTGCTTCGCCGTTGGCGCGCTCGCCGTAGTACAGCGAAGGCAGCAGCCGCGACAGGAAACTGAACTCCGTATAGCAGTGCCTGAGCAGGCCCAGGCCGAGCACGAAGCGGCTGCGCAGCACGCAGCCAAACGGCGTATCGCGCGCCACATGCAGCATCTGCCCATCGCAGGGATCGCCCTGTACATCCAGACGCACGTGATCACCGAAGCCGATGCGCGCGGCGATCACCGCCGATACATGGCCTGCATCCTGTGCCGCCTGCAGGCGTTCGGGCACCAGCAAGGTGCGCGGGTCATGGAACTTCAGGCGCGCCGCCACCGGCGGAATGTCAGCGAGCGATTCCACCGCATGGATGCTGGCGCCGTGGTAGCTGCGCCCGCGCTGCCAGGCCGCGTCCCAGCCGCGATGCTCGACATGATCGACCGGATGCCACCAGCGGATGTGCTGGGTGGTCTCGAAGAAGGTGAACCACCAGTCCAGCATGCGGCCCTTGCAGCCGTGCAGATCGGTGCGCACCGCCACCAGCAGCGTGCCGTCTTCGCGGCGCTGGATGCCGGTTTCCAGATGCATCGGCGCCGGGTCCAGCAGATCGTGGTGGTCCAGCCAGGGGCGAGCGTTCACAGCGGTATCCAAGGGGGTCTCCTACGGGTTGGGAGACCCGACAATAAGGAAACGCTTTCCGTTTCTCAATTAACCGGGTGCGGTAAGATGGGCGCAATGAACAGCACCACCCTGCCCGCGCCCACATCACCGACCCGCCGCCGTGGCCGCCCTGCGCGACCGGAAGCCGAAGTCCGCCACGCGGTGCTGCAGGCCACGCTGGAGCTGCTGCTGGCACAGGGTTACGAGGCCACCACCATTGAAGCGGTGGCGGCGCACGCCGGGGTGGCGAAGAAGACCGTCTACCGCCATGCCAGCAACCGCGAGGAGCTGGTCGGGTTGGCGGTGCGTGAGTGGACCGACGGCTTCGCGCCACAGCTGCAGCGTGATGCGCGCAATGCCCAAGAGGTCGTGCCGTTGCTGCAGGACATCCTGCACGCGGTGTGCACGCAGGCGCTATCGACGCAGGCGGTGCAGGTGTTCCGCCTGCTGGCCACCGATTTCCCCGTCAAGGACGCGCTGCTGCAGGCCTACCTCGACAACGGCATCGAACGCGGCCGTGCGCTGCTGGCCGACTGGCTGGCACGTCAGCAGCAGCGTGGACTGCTGCGCGAGGGAGATTCCGCATGCATGGCGCGGCTGATCCTGGCGATGGCCGTGGCCGAGCCGCTGCGCGAACGCGTGATCGGCGTGGTGGCCGAGGATGCGCCGGTGGAGATGCATCTGCGTGAGTGCGTGGCGTTGTTGGCGCCGGTGTTGCAAGGGCCGTAGCGTGGTGCCATCCACGCATGGCGTGGATCTACCGGCCGATGTCGATTCGTTGATCGGCAACGCCCTGCCCCGGCAGGTGCCGACCGTTGGTCGGCACCACGTCATCCATCGCAACTCACTCGCGCAACATATCCACGAACGCACGCAACGCGCCCGGCATCTGCCGCTGCTTCGGGTAGTACAGCGCGAAGCCGGCAAACGGCTCGCTCCAGTCTTCCAGCACCGCCACCATCTGCCCCGATTCGATGTACGGCCTTGCCGTGTCTTCCAGCACGTACGCCAGGCCGATGCCATCCAGAACGGCGCGCACGATCGTGCCCTGCTCGCACAGGGTCAACCGCCCGGGCACGTCGATCTCCAGCGCCTGCCCATCGCGCTCGAACTGCCACTTGTACAGGTGCCCACTGGCGAAGCGGAAGCGGATGCATTCGTGCGCGGCCAGGTCGCGCGGATGCTGCGGTGCCGGCCGACGCCGCAGGTAGTCCGGCGAGCCGACGATCAGCCCGCGCAGTGGCGGCCCCATCGGCACCGCCACCATGTCCTCCGGCACGAACTCATGCAGGCGCACGCCGGCGTCATAGCCCTCGGCGACGATGTCGACCAGGCCGTCATTTTCGGTCAGCTCCACCCGCACGTCGGGATGGGCGTGCAGGAAGCGCGCCAGCCGCGGCCCCAGCTGGGTCGGCACCGCCGCGCGGGTGGCGTTGATGCGCAGCAGGCCGGCCGGAGCGGCGCGGAAGTGGTTCATCTCCTCCAGCGCGTCATGCACCTGCCCCAGGGCTGGCTGCAACCGCTCCAGCAGGCGCTGCCCGGCCTCGGTCAGGGCCACGCTGCGGGTGGTGCGATGGAACAGGCCCACCCCCAACCGTTCCTCCAGCGCGCGGATCGCGTAGCTCACCGCCGAGGTCGACAGCGCCAGCTCGGCGCCGGCACGGCGGAAGCTGCGGTGGCGGGCGACCGCGGCGAACGCGGCCAGGTGGGAGAGGTTGTCAGTGGCCACGATTGTGCAGTTTCACTTGATGAATCATGCCGATATCCGCGCTTCTTGCTGCTGGTTGCGGGGCGTATTGTAAAACGCCTTTCGATAAACCCTGCCAAGGATTCCCCATGTCCCTCGCCCGTGGTTACGCCGCCCATTCCCATACCGACCCGCTGGTCCCGTACGAGTTCGAACGCCGCGCGGTCGGCCCGGACGACGTGCGCATCGAGATCCTCTACAGCGGCATCTGCCATTCCGACCTGCACCAGGCCCGCGATGACTGGGGTGGCTCGATCTACCCGATGGTGCCGGGCCACGAGATCATCGGCCGGGTGACCGAAGTCGGCAGCAACGTCACCCGCTTCAAGGTCGGCGACCACGCCGGCGTCGGCTGCATGGTCGACTCGTGCCGCCACTGCGACGCCTGTGAGCACGATCTGGAGCAATATTGCGCCGAAGGCGCGACCTGGACCTACAACGGACGTGAACGCGAAACCGGCGCGCCGACCTACGGCGGCTATTCCGACCACGTGGTGGTCGAGCAGCGCTTCGTGGTGAAGGTGTCCGACACCCTCGACCTGAAGGCGGCCGCCCCGCTGTTGTGCGCCGGCATCACCACCTGGTCGCCGCTGCGCCACTGGAAGGTCGGCCCGGGGCAGAAGGTGGGCGTGATCGGTCTCGGTGGCCTCGGCCACATGGGCGTGAAGTTCGCCAAGGCACTGGGCGCGCACGTCGTGATGATCACCACCACGCCGGAAAAGGGTGCCGATGCCAAGCGCCTGGGCGCCGATGAGGTACTGGTCTCGCGCGATGCCGCGCAGATGAAGGCGCACGCCGGCAGCTTCGACTTCCTGCTCAACACCATCCCGGTCGGCCATGACACCAACCCGTACATGGGCCTGCTCAAGCGCGAGGCCACCATGTGCCTGGTCGGCGTGCTGACCGAACTGGACCCGCCGCTGACCGGCGGCAGCGTGATCTTCGGCCGCAAGCACCTGACCGGCTCGGCAATCGGCGGCATGGCCGAAACCCAGGAAATGATGGACTTCTGTGCCGAGCACGGCATCGTCAGCGACGTCGAGATCATCGACATCAAGAACGTCAACGAAGCCTGGGAGCGCATGGCGAAGAACGATGTGCGCTACCGCTTCGTGATCGACATGGCGACGATGCAGAACGCCGCCTGATCCAGGGCAGATGCGAAAAAGAAAAACCCCGGCAATGCCGGGGTTTTTCTTCTGGTAGTGCCGGCCGCTGGCCGGCAACCCCATACATCTGCCGGCCAGCGGCCGACACTACCGCAATCCACTCAGTACGCGAACTCGCGGAACACCGGATCGACGTCGCCGTGCCAGCGGCCATGGAACAGCGCCAGCTTGCGCTCGGCCGGGGTCAGGCCGGATTCGACGATCTCCTGCAGCACGTCCAGGAACTTGCTCTCGTCCTGGCCGTCGGCATTGCGCGCCGCACGGCGCCTGAGGCCTTCGACGGAAATCTTCACCGCTTCGCGGGCCAGGTCGCGCACCGTGCCATTGCGGAACGGCAGGTTCATCGCATGCTTCGGCACGCCGTCGCGCAGTGCATGGCGCTCGGCCAGGGTGAAATCGCGTACCAGGTCCCAGGCGGCATCCAGTGCGGTGTCGTCATACAACAGGCCCACCCAGAATGCCGGCAGCGCACACAGGCGGCTCCACGGGCCACCATCGGCACCGCGCATTTCCAGGTACTTCTTCAGGCGCACTTCCGGGAACGCGGTGGTCATGTGGTCCGACCAGTCGCGCAGCGTCGGCAGCGCACCCGGCAGCACCGGCAGCCTGGCCTGCATGAAATCGCGGAAGCTCTGCCCGCTGGCGTCGTGGTAGATGCCATCGCGGTAGGAGAAATACATCGGCACGTCGAGCAGGTAGTCGACATAGCGCTCGTAACCAAAACCATCCTCGAACACGAAGTCGAGCATGCCGGTGCGGTCGGCGTCGGTGTCGGTCCAGATGTGCGAGCGGTAGCTCAGGTAGCCGTTGGGCTTGCCTTCGGTGAACGGCGAATCGGCGAACAGCGCGGTGGCTATCGGCTGCAGCGCCAGCGACACGCGGAACTTCTTCACCATGTCCGCTTCGGTGGCGTAGTCCAGGTTCACCTGCACCGTGCAGGTGCGGGTCATCATGTCCAGGCCCAGCGAACCGACCTTGGGCATGTACGAGCGCATGATCTTGTAGCGCCCCTTCGGCATCCAGGGCATTTCATCGCGCTTCCACTTCGGCTGGAAGCCCATGCCGAGGAAACCCAGCTGCAGTTCGCCGGCCACCTGTGCCACTTCGTTGAGGTGGGTGCCGGTCTCCACGCAGGTCTGGTGGATGGTCTCCAGCGCCGCGCCGGACAGCTCCAGCTGACCGGCCGGTTCCAGCGTCACCGAGGCACCGTCGCGCAGCAGCGCGATCGTGTTGCCGTTTTCCTGCACCGGCTCCCAGCCGAAGCGGACCAGGCCGTTGAGCAACGCTTCGATGCCGCGCTCGCCCTCGAAGGTCGGCGGGCGCAGGTCATCCAGGCGGAACCCGAACTTCTCGTGCTCGGTGCCGATGCGCCACTGCGCGCGGGGCTTCTCGCCGGAGGCGATCACCTCCACCAGCTGCGAGCGGTCGGTAATGGGGGTATCGGCGACGTGGCTGGGGCTCGACAAGGGGAAGGCTCGCTGGACGGTGGCGGGGGATGTGGGGCTCGCGGCCTTCCATCGCAAGGGCGCACTATAGCGTGGCACCCCGTTGCGTCATGCGACGGTGACGGGTTTCAGCATCCTACCGACGCCCTCTTGACCCTCGTACACTCGGCGTCATGAACCGTCATTCGCGACACCCCGAACTGCACCGCTCCGAGCGCGTCGGCTGGTTGCGTGCCGCCGTGCTGGGGGCCAACGATGGCATCGTCTCGGTGGCCGGCCTGGTGGTCGGCGTGGCGGCCAGCGGCGCCTCCGCCACCACTATCCTTGCCACCGGCGTGGCCGGCACCGTGGCCGGCGCGATGTCGATGGCCGCCGGCGAGTATGTGTCGGTGCAGACCCAGGCCGACACCGAAGCGGCCGACCTGGCCATGGAAAAGCGCGAGCTGCGCGAAGACCCGCACAGCGAACTGGAGGAGCTGGCCGCGATCTACCGCCACCGCGGCCTGGAGCCTGCATTGGCCCGGCAGGTGGCCGAACAGCTTACCGCCCACGATGCACTGGGTGCACACGCCCGCGATGAGCTGGGCATCACTGACACCCTGCGCGCGCGCCCGCTGCAGGCGGCGCTGGCCTCGGCCGGTGCGTTCACCTGCGGTGCGGCGCTGCCGGTGCTGACCGCCCTGCTCGCGCCGACCGACAAGGTTGCGTTGATGACCACGGCCAGCACCCTGCTCGGCCTGTGCCTGACCGGCGCGGTGGCGGCCCAGGCCGGGGGCGCACCGCCTGTACGCGGCGCGGTCCGGGTGATGTTCTGGGGCGCGCTGGCGATGGCTGCGGCGGCCGGCGTCGGTCGCCTGTTCGGTGCCCAGGTGTCATGACCGGCATGCTGCCAGCGGCCACTGCGTTGTTGGCCGAGATGGCCAGCCTGGCCGGCTGCGGGCGCGCCGAGGGCTATGCCTGCATCACCGCACGCCGCGAGCATGGCGCCAGCTCGGTGGAGGTTCCGCAACCGCAGTTCGCGATCCTGCTGGAAGGCCGCAAGCAGGTACGTACCGCACACCAGTCGCTGACGTTCGTTCCCGGCGACATCCTGCTGCTGACCCAGCGGTGCCGCATCGACGTGGTCAACACCCCCGATCCCTGCAGCGGCCGCTACCTCAGTGCCATCGTGCCGCTCTGCACCGAAGTGCTGGCGGCGGCGCGTACGCTCTGGAATGAAGAGCTTCCCGCCCCCGGCCAGGCGATGGCGCGACTGCCGTTGATCGACCATGGCGCGGTGCTGCGCCAGTGGCGGCAATCGCTGCAGGACGGCCGTTACAGCGACGCGCGGCTGGCCCTGGCCTCGCTGGTGCTGACCCTGTGCCGACAGG
The DNA here is from genome assembly GCF_000284595.1 of Stenotrophomonas maltophilia D457. Classification (GTDB taxonomy): domain Bacteria; phylum Pseudomonadota; class Gammaproteobacteria; order Xanthomonadales; family Xanthomonadaceae; genus Stenotrophomonas; species Stenotrophomonas muris. Next base: position 4,016,952 of record NC_017671.1, read on the forward strand.
GCCACGGCAACCTGCTGCTGCCGCAGGCGCCGAGCCAGGGCGAACAGATCCGCGACCGCATCGCCGCCGAACCAGCACGCGACTGGCAATCACGCGATGTGGAAGAACAGTTCGCGCTGAGCGGCGCGACCCTGCGCCGTCGCCTGGCGGCCGAGGACACCAGCCTGCGCCAGCTGCTCACCGAGGCCCGGCTGGCACATGGCATGCAGCTGCTCTACACCACCGACCTGCCGTTGAAGACCGTGGCCGCGCGCGCGGGCTACCGGTCTGCGGCCAGTTTCAGCAAGCGCTTCGCCGAGCAGTACGGGCTGGCTCCCACAGATATTTGAGGGGGTTCGGCAGGGCTGCGCCCTGCACCCGCAGAGGCAACGGCAACAGCCGAAGCAACAGCAACAGCAACGGCGTGCATTCCGTGGAATGGCGGGGCACTGTGGGTTTGCGGGGACGCCGTAAACCCGTCCATGGGGGCTTGGTCGCCGCATCCATGCGGCTCACACCCCGCAAACCCACAGTGCCCCGCCTTCGACAGATTCCGGCGGCTGTTGGTAGGTGTCGACCTTGGTCGACACATCTGTCAGTTATCGAATGAAATTCGTGGGGTCAGATCCGTTTTCCTCCGGAAAACGGATCTGACCCCAAGAGCATTTCCAACAGACAGATAACAGAAAACTGTCGAAGGCGGGGTGGGTCCGGTTGCGAGTGTCCGCGGCATGGATGCCGCGGCCAAGCCCCCATGGGTGAGGGCGCTTTGCTTGCGAAGCACTGCTTCACAAGCGCCCGAACGCCCAGCCGCCAGCGACTGGGCCGGACCGCGGAGCGGGGTTTACGGCGTCTCCCGCAACCGGACCCACCCCGCCATCCCAGATAGCCCGCTGTCGCTGTTGCTGTTGCTTCGGCCGTTGCCGTTGCCTCTGCGGGTGCAGGGCGCAGCCCTGCAGCCCCCCCCCCTTCCCTGAGCATTCCGCGCAGTGGTTTGAGCGCCGTGCACACGCCGGCCACGGCACGCTGGGCACAACGGAACCGCCCGTCATCCACCGAGAACCGCCATGATCCTGCGTCCCCTGCCGCTGCGCGGCGCCCTGCTGCTGGCCCTGTCGTCCCTGCCGCTGGCTGCACTGGCCGAAGCCACCTCGCCCGCTCCCACCCAGCAGGTGCCCGGCGTCTACCACCAGCGCGTTGGTGCGCTGCAGGTCACCGCCCTGTTCGACGGCGTGGTCGCGCTGGGCCGGCAGGAAGTGGTCAACGTGCCGCCGACACTGGTCAGCCGCCTGTTGGAAGGCCGCTACGTACCGGAAGACAAGAAGGGCCTGCAGACCGCGATCAACGCCTTCCTGGTGCGCCAGGGCAACCACCTGACCCTGGTCGATACCGGCACCGCGCAGTGCTTCGGCCCCGGCCTGGGCCAGGTGCTGGGCAACCTGCGCGCCTCCGGCGTGGACCCGGCCGAGGTGGACGAGGTGCTGCTGACTCACGCCCACCCGGACCATCTGTGCGGCGTGCTCGACGCGCAGGGCAAGCCGGCCTACCCGAATGCCACGGTGTGGCTGTCCAAGGCCGATGCCGATTACTGGCTCAGCCCGGCCAGCGAGGCCACGGCGCCGAAGGGCGTGCGCTTCGCCTTCCCGCTGGCACGCAACGCGGTCGCGCCCTACCAGGCCAGCGGCCACCTGCGCACGTTCAGCCCCGGCGATGCCCTGCCCGGTGGCGCGGTGGCGATGGACACCCACGGCCATACCCCCGGCCATGTCTCCTACCGGTTCGACAGCCAGGGCCAGTCACTGCTGGTGTGGGGTGATGTGCTGCACTTCCATGCGGTGCAGTTCGCGCACCCGGAAGCGGCATTCGAGGCCGATTCGGACCGCAAGGCGGCCATCGCCAGCCGTCGCGGGCTGCTGCAGCAGGCCACCGCCAACGGTTGGTGGGTGGCCGGTGCGCACCTGCCGTTCCCGGGCCTGGGCCATGTGCGTGGCGAGGGCCAGGCCTATGCGTGGGTGCCGGCGGAGTATTCGCCGTTGTGAGGGTGTGCCGACCAAGGTCGGCACCCACCCGATCGGGTAGCGCCCGGCTGCCAGCCGGGCGACCGTAAATGCCTTATTCCAGCCCCAGCCAGCCGCCGATCACGCCGCGGGCTTCGTCCACGCCGGTACGGTCTTCGCCGGAGAACACCTGCACGCTGACGCTGTCACCGTAAGCCGATTGCAGCTCCTTGCGCACCTTCTGCAGGGACTGCATCTGCTGGCTGCGGCTGAGCTTGTCGGCCTTGGTCAGCAACGCGTGCGCCGGCAGGCCACGCTGCACGGCATAGGACAGCATCTGCCGGTCGTAGTCCTTCAGGGGGTGGCGGATGTCCATCACCACCACCAGGCCCTTGAGGGCCTCGCGGGTGCGGAAATACTTGTCAATGAAGGCCTGCCAGTGCGCCTGCAGGTCCAGCGGCACCTTGGCGTAGCCGTAACCGGGCAGGTCGACCAGATGCGCTTCCGGGGTGACCTGGAAGAACACCAGCTGCTGGGTGCGGCCGGGGGTCTTGGAGACACGGGCCAGGGCGTTCTGGCGGGTCAGCGCGTTGAGCGCACTGGACTTGCCGGCGTTGGAGCGGCCGGCGAAGGCCACTTCAGCCCCTTCGTCGGGCGGCAGCTGCCGCACGTTGTGGGCCGAAAGGTGGTAACGGGCGCGTTCGATGAGCAATGACATGTGCCTAGGATCGCATGTTGCGGCGCCGCGCGCCCGTGCCGGCGGCCGCTGCGGCCATTTTGCTGCACTGCTGCGTTGACCGTGCGCGGAAACGGCGTTGATAATCCGGGCGATGCCGGCGGCCACCGTCCGGCCCGGTCCATACGGAGCTTCAGCATGCGCCACGCTCGCGTTCTTGCCGTATCCGCCCTTGCCACTGCTGTAGTCGTTGCCGCTGCTGCGTTCGCGCAGACCACGTTGACCCCGCTGCCCGACAACGGGCCGATCAATACCGCCTCGCTGGAGGTGGACTTCAGCAAGACCCACTGGGGCGATGCCAAGGCCGGCCAGACCAAGGCGACGGCCTGCGCGGCCTGCCATGGTGCCGACGGCAACTCCACGGTGGAGATGTACCCGTCCATTGCCGGCCAGAGCGAGCGCTACGTGGCCCAGCAGATGGCCCTGATCGCCAACGGCCAGCGCAGTTCCGGCGCGGCGGTGGCGATGGTGCCGTTCGTGCAGAACCTCACCCCGCAGGACATGCGCGATATCGGCGCCTACTTCGCCACGCAGAAGGCCAACGCCGGCATCGCCGATGACACGGCAGTGACCGATGGCCCCTACAAGGGCATGAAGTTCTACGAGATCGGCCAGCAGCTGTACCGCGGCGGCGATGCCAAGCGCGGCCTGCCGGCCTGCATGGCCTGCCACGGCCCTAGCGGTGCGGGCAATCCCGGCCCGGCCTATCCGCACCTCGGTGGGCAGCACGCCAGCTATGTCGCGCGCCGCCTGCAGGAGTACCAGGCCGGCCAGACCAACGAGACCGACAAGGCGCACTTCCAGATCATGGCCACGGTCGCGCAGAAGCTCAGCGAGCAGGAGGTGCAGGCGCTGTCGAGCTACCTGCAGGGCCTGCACAACAAGGCCGACGATGTAGCCGCTGCGGCCACGCCGACGCAACCGGCTGCCGCCCCCTGACCACCACTGGTCGGCCCGGGCCGCGACGTCGGCCCACGGCTGCGGTATGTTTCCTTCACGCCGGCGGCTGCGCCGGCGTTGCTTTTTTCAACGGAGATGCGTGTCGATGAGGTTGATTTCCCGCCTGCTGTTGTCCGTGCTGGTGCTGCTGCCGCTGGCAGCCTGCGCCGCCACCCCCGCCAATGCCCCGCTGGTCGAGGGCAAAGACTACGAGCGCATCGCCCAGCCAGGCCCGTTCCAGCCGCTGGCCGGCAAGATCGAAGTGGTCGAGGTCTTCGGCTATACCTGCCCGCACTGCGCCCATTTCGAACCGCAGCTGGAAGCCTGGGCGGCCAAGCTGCCGGCCGACGTGCGTTTCACCCCGGTGCCGGCGGCCTTCGGTGGCGCCTGGGATGCCTGGGCACTGGCCTACTACGCCGCCGACGAAGTCGGCGTGGCCAAGCGCAGCCACGCTGCCGTGTTCAAGGCCCTGCACGAGCAGGGATCGCTGCCGATGCAGAACGTCTCGGCCGATGAGCTCGCCACGTTCTACAAGGCCTACGGCGTGACCCCGGACCGCTACCTCCAGGCGCTGCGCGGCGATGCCGTGCAGAAGAAGGTCGAGGCCGCGCGCGCGTTCGCCCAGCGCACCAAGATCCCGGGCACCCCGGCCATCATCATCAACGGCCAGTACCTGGTGCGGGGCAACAGCTTCGACGACCAGCTGCGCATCGCCTCGGCGCTGATCGCGCAGGCCCGCGCCGCCCGCGGCCGCTGAACCAACGCCCACCCTCGACACGGCGCTGTCGCCGCCGCATGTCATCATTTCCCCCTGGCTGGCGCCTGGCGCCGGCCCCCACCTTTCCAGATGCTGGAGACGTTTCCATGAAGATCCGTTACGCCCTCGCCCTCGCAGCGCTGCTGCCGATCCTGGCTGCCTGCAAGGCTGATGACGGCAGCACCAACACCACCGCGGCCCCGGCCGCACCGGCAGCCGCCCCGGCCACCGCCGAACCGGCCGCTGCGCCGGCCACGGGCAGCGAAGGCACCGCTCCGGCTGCCGCCGAAGGCGAAAAGGCCCCGGCCGAAGCCGCCCCCGCCGCGGCGCCGGCCCCGACCACCGCCGCGCTGACCGGCCCGGCCCCGGTGGAAGGCGCCGATTACCAGGTGATCCCGAACGGCCAGCCGTTCCAGCCGGCTGCCGGCAAGATCGAAGTGACCGAGATCTTCGGCTACGTCTGCCCGGCCTGCGCCGCATTCCAGCCGCTGGTCGGCCCGTGGAAGGCCGGCCTGCCCAGCGACGTGAACTTCGTCTACGTGCCGGCCATGTTCGGCGGCACCTGGGATGACTACGCCCGTGCCTTCTACGCCGCGCAGACCCTGGGCGTGCAGGAAAAGACCCACGAAGCGCTGTACGCCGCCATCCACTCGCAGAAGACCCTGAAGGGCGAGCGCGGCCGTGACTCGGTGGAAGACATCGCCAAGTTCTACGCCGCCTATGGCGTGGATCCGAAGCAGTTCGCCGCCACCATGGGCAGCTTCGCGGTGAACGCCAAGACCAACTCGGCCAAGCAGTTCGCCCAGCGCAGCCAGATCAGCGGCACCCCGTCGATCATCGTCAACGGCAAGTACCTGGTGAAGGGCAAGAGCTTCCCGGACATGCTGCGCATCGCCGACCACCTGATCGCCCGCGAACGCGGTGCGGCCCAGGCTCACTGATCCAACAGAAGCATTTCCCGGCCGTGAATTCCCCCCGTACACGGACCCTGCGCTTGCTGACGGCCAACATCCAGGCCGGCTCAAGTACCCGCCGCTACAGCGACTATGTGACCCGCAGCTGGTCACATGCGCTGCCGGCGGGGCGCAAGCGCAGCAGCCTGGACGCGATCGCCACCCTGGCGCGCGACCATGACATCGTCGGCCTGCAGGAGGCCGACCCGGGCAGCCTGCGCTCGGGCTTCACCAACCAGACCCACTACCTGGCCCAGCGCGCCGGCTTCAACTACTGGAGCCACCAGCCGAACCGGCGCATGGGCGGCGTGGCGTCCAGTGCCAATGGCCTGCTGAGCAAGCTGGAACCGGTGGAAGTGCAGGACCATGCCCTGCCCGGCCGCATCGGCGGGCGCGGCGTGCTGCTGGCCAAGTTCGGCGATGGTACCGATGGCCTGGCGGTGGCGGTGGCGCATCTGTCATTGGGCGCGGGCTCGCGGATGTCGCAGCTGGGCTTCATCGCCGAGCTGCTGTCCGACCACCCCAACGCGGTGCTGATGGGCGACTTCAACTGCCTGGCCGAACGCCCGGAAATGCAGGTGCTGTACCAGAAGACCCGGCTGCAGCCCCCGGGCTGCATCGTGCCGACCTTCCCCAGCTGGCGCCCCGACCGCGCCATCGACCACATCCTGGTCAGCAGTGGCCTGCAGACTCGTACCGTGGAAGCCGTACCAGCCGCGTTCTCCGATCACCTCGCCCTGGCGATGCAGATCGACGTCCCGGCCGACACCCTGCGCTGACTCGCCCTTACGGTAGGTGCGGACCGTTGGTCCGCACGCTCTGCGCCGGGCGCCGCCCGGCGCCCCCTAAATCGGGGCATAAACGACTTAATCCCCTCCGTCCCCTTTTTTTCAGGCGGTGACGGGTGCCTTCAGGCGCCGCGCGGTCATCGTGCTGCCCACCGAGGCCAGCATCGTGCAGCCGATCGCCAGCCACTGCAGCCCATGCAGGTGCTCGTGCAGCAGAAGCATGGCCCACAGCGCGGCCACCGCCGGTTCCATGCTGATCAGGATGCCGAAGGTCTCCTTCGGCAGGCGCTTGAGCGCCATCATCTCCAGTGACATCGGGATCGCGCTGGACACCAGCGCCACCAGCAGTCCGGCGGCCAGGATCTTCGGGTCGAGCAGCGCGGCACCGGCATGCACCACGCCCACCGGCACCACCACCAGGGATGCCGCCAGCAGCCCCAGCGACACCGAATGCCCGGCGTGCAGGTGGCCGGCACGCTTGCCGAACACGATGTACAGGCCCCAGCACGCCGCAGCACCCATCGCATACAGCACGCCGGCCGGATCCAGCGCCGGGCCGCCGCCGATCGGCAGCAGCAACAGCAACCCCACCGCCGCACAGCCCACCCAGAGGAAATCGATCGGTCGTCGTGACGACAGCATCGCCACCGTCAGCGGCCCGGTGAACTCGATGGCCACCGCGATGCCGAAGGGAATCGTACGCAGGGCCATGTAGAACAGCAGGTTCATCAGGCCCAGGGTGAGCCCGTAGCGCAGGATGGTGATCGCATCCGCGCGGCTGGTCTTCCAGCGCCACGGCCGCCAGAACAGCAGCAACAACAGCGCCGAGAAGCCCACGCGCAGCGCGCTGGTGCCCTGCGCGCCGATCAGCGGGAACAGGTGTTTTGCGTAGGAGGTGCCGATGGCCAGCGAGGTGACCGAGCCGAGCACCGCCAGCGCCGGCAACATCGGCGCGAGTCGTGGGGTCCGCATGGGCAAAGTCTATTGCGCCAGCGCCGAGCACTTGGCTCAATTGACGGCCCGTTCGTGCAACTTCTGCTCGCCATGGCCACCGCCCCCGTGCTCGACAGCTTCGACCGCGCCATCCTCGACCTGCTGCAGCGGGACAACACCCTGCCGCAGCGCGAAATCGCCGAGGCCGTGCACCTGTCCACGCCGGCCGTGCAGCGCCGCATCAAGCGCCTGCAGGACAGCGGCGTGATCGCGGCCAATGTGGCGGTGATCGCCGCCGCCCAGGTCGGGCGGCCACTGACCATCATCGTCGAAGTGCGCGTGGTCAGCGAGCAGCGCGACCGCGTGGCGCCGTTCAAGCGCCGCGTGCAGGACGACCCGGCGGTGCAGCAGTGCTACGCGATCACCGGCGATGGCGATTTCCTGCTACTGCTTTCGGCGGCGTCGATGGAAGAGTACGAGGCCATTACCGAGCGGTTGTTCGGCGGCGATGACAACATCGAGCGCTTCCGTACGTCGGTCGCGCTGGGGACGTTGAAGCGCAGTTTCGAAGTGCCGCTGCTGCCAGGCCTGTAGAGTCGAGCCATGCTCGACTGCCTCCTGATCGCAACGCAACAGCAGTCGAGCATGGCTCGACTCTACACTTTGAAACCATGAGTACACCGCCCTCCCCCACCCGTCGCCTGCGCCGCTGGTTGCTGCGCGGCCTGTGGCTGGCCATCGCCCTCATTGCCGCGATGGCGCTGTGGAACAGCCCATGGGCCGCTGCGCCGAAGCTGCTGTGGACACTCTCTCGTATGCCGCCGGCCACGCAACTGGCGGTGCCGGTGGACGGCGTGCGGCCACGCCAGATCGCCGACACCTTCGGCGCACCACGTGGCCGTGACCGCTCCCACGCCGGCATCGACATCTTCGCCAAGCGCGGCACCGCGGTGCGCAGCGTCACTGCCGGCGTCATCGCGGACGTCAGCGAGCGCGGCCTCGGTGGCCGCCAGGTCTGGGTGATCGGGCCCGGGCGCGAACGTTACTACTACGCCCATCTGGACGACTGGGCCGAGGGCCTGGCGCGCGGCCAGGTGGTCCAGGCCGGCGACCTGCTCGGGCATGTAGGCGACAGCGGCAATGCCAAAGGCACGCCGCCCCACCTGCACTGGGGCATCTACGGCGCCGATGGCGCGCGCGATCCGCTGCCGCTGCTGCGCTGAACACCATGCGCTGCGTCGCGGCCCGCGTGAGCGCCTACCTCGTTCATGATTTGTAAATAGGAATAGTTCGTATTACCATTTCTTTCGTTTCCGGTGGTGCCAGGACGGCCTGCCCGCCCGTTTCCCACCCGTAGCGCCTCGCCTTCTGGATGCCGGCCGAGCGCGCGTGCTCGTCCAGGACCCCCATGACCTGTTCCGCCTTCCGTATCCCGCAGCCGCAGCGGCTGTCCGTTGCCGTACTCGTTGCACTCTGCGCCCTGGCCCCGGCCGCCTTCGCCGACACCGCCGCCGACCCGACCACGCTGGACAAGGTGATGGTCAAGGGCGAACGCGCCGAAGGCTATTCGGTGCGCCGCACCTCGGCCGGTACCCGCTTCGACCTGGCACCGCGCGAGATCCCGCAGTCGGTCAGCATCATCAGCCACCAGCGCATCGAAGATCAGAAGCTCGACGACATCATCGACGTGCTGGCCAACACCACCGGCGTGACCAGCACCCAGTCCGACAGCGAGCGCACCGAGTTCTACGCGCGTGGGTTCTACATCGATGCCTACCAGTTCGACGGCCTGCCGACGCAGATGGTGCAGAACTGGAGCTACGGTGACTCCGGCCTGGATCTGGCGCTGTACGACCGCGTGGAAGTGGTGCGCGGCGCCACCGGCCTGCTCAGCGGCGCCGGCAATCCGTCGGCGTCGGTGAACCTGATCCGCAAGCATGCCGACAGCGCCGAGCTGACCGGCAGCGTCTCGGTGAACGTCGGCAGCTGGGGCCGCACCCGCACCACGGTGGATGTGGGCAGTGCGCTCAACGCCAGCGGCAGCGTGCGTGGGCGCGTGATCGGCAGCTACCTGGATACCGACGGCCAGATGGACCGCTACAACCAGCGCAAGACGCTGGGCTACGCCGTCATTGATGCCGACCTGACCCCGGACACCCAGCTGAGCGTGGGCTACGACTACCAGCAGAAGCGCGCCAACGGTGCGACCTGGGGCGGCTTCCCGATGTGGTACGCCGATGGCAGCCCGACCAACTACCCGACCTCGTTCAATCCGTCGCCGGACTGGACCTACTGGGACACCACCAGCAAGCGCGCGTTTGCCACCCTGCAGCACGCCTTCAGCAACGGCTGGAAGTTCAGGATCGGCGCCACCCACGACCGCACCAACGCCGACGACAAGCTGTTCTATCCGTCCTACACCGCGTTCGACAAGGCCACCGGCACCGGCGTCACGCCGATGGCCGGCTTCTACAACACCGAGCGCAAGGTCGATGGCATCGATGGCTACATCGACGGCCCGTTCCAGCTGTTCGGCCGCGAGCACCAGTTCATGGCCGGCCTGAGCTACAACAAGCGCGAATTCGCCAACTACGGTGACTTCCAGATGGGTGGCCCCGGCACCGGCTGGAATCCCTTCAGCTCCTATCTCGACTGGACCGGCAACATCGCCCAGCCGAACTGGAACCCGCTGGCGCTGGCCAGCCAGGGCACCATCACCCAGAAGGCCGGCTATGCCGCCACCCGTCTGTCGCTGGCTGATCCGCTGAAGCTGATCCTCGGTGCGCGCTACACCAACTGGAAGAGCGAAGGCGAGAACGACGACCGCGAACACAAGGTGACCACCCCGTACGCCGGCCTGGTGTATGACATCAACGATACCTACTCCGCGTACGCCAGCTACACCGAGATCTTCCAGCCGCAGACCGCACGTGACCGCAACGACCGTTATCTCGACCCGGTCGACGGCAAGAGCTACGAGGTGGGCGTCAAGGGTGCCTGGTTCGACAACCGGCTGAACGCCTCGCTGGCGGTGTTCCGCATCGAGCAGGACAACGTCGCCCAGGTCACCAGCGAGCCGATCATCGGCCGTCCGGGTGAGTTCGCCTCGATCGCCGCACGCGGCACCGTCAGCCGTGGCTTCGAATTCGAAGTGAACGGCGAACTGGCACCGGGCTGGAACGCGACCTTCGGTGCTTCGCGCTATGTGGCCAAGGACATCAACGGTGCCGACATCAACACCAACCTGCCGCAGACCGCATTGAAGCTGTTCACCAGCTACACCCCGCAGTCGCTGCAGGAACTGACCATCGGTGGCGGTGCCAACTGGCAGAACCGCATCTATTACGCCGCGCCGGTGGTGGGTCGCTTCGAGCAGGAAGGTTACGCACTGGTCAGTGCCTTCCTGCGCTACCGCATCTCGCCGGAGTTCAGCGTGCAGGCCAACCTCAACAACCTGCTGGACAAGAAGTACTACTCGCAGATCACCGGCTACGGTGCGTACGGCGATGGCCGCAATGGCTCGCTGACGTTCACCTGGGCGTTCTGATCAGACGCGGGGTTCGCACGCCCCGCACCTGTAGAGCCGAGCCCATGCTCGGCTCAGAGAATCAGCCGAGCGCGGGCTCGGCTCTACACCCGCAAGGCAGCGCCGGAACTGACCGGCGCTGCCAACGTCACATCAGAACCGCAGGTCCGCGCGCAGGTACCAGTAACGACCACGCGGAATGTCGTAGGTCGAGGCGTCATACCCGTTCAACGAGCACGACAGGCAGATCGGCGGATCCTTGTCGAACACGTTGTTCAGGCCGGCGGTCAGCTGCAACCCCTTCATCCAGTCGATCTTGTAGCCCACCTGCATGTCGTGGAAGGTGGTGGCCGACAGCGTGTTGGTGCCCGCGGCCTGGTTGCTGCACACCGGGAAGGCCGCCGCATCGCCGCAGTTCTCGGTCAGCTCGGAGATGTGGCGCACCGTCCAGTTGGCGCTCCAGCGATCCATCGTCCAGCCGAGGCTGGCATTGCTGGTCCACTCCGGGATCGAGCTGTCGGCCACTTCCACGCCCGGCTTCTGCGGCTGCTTCTGCCCGGCCGCGCCAGTGGCCTCGTAACGGCCGACGAAGGTGTTCTTCCATGCCAGCTTGAACTGGCCGATGGAGGTCTGCGGCAGCGTCCAGAACAGATCCACGTCCCAACCGTCGGTCTTGATCGAACCCAGGTTGGTCAGGCGGTTGTTGAAGCTGCTGACCGCACCGGTGCTGGCACGGGTGATGCCGTTGCAGTAGATCGGGTCCAGTGTATCCACGCACAGGTCCAGCTGGGTCTGCGCGTTGATGGCCTGGATCGCACCATCGATGGCATGGCGGTAGAAAGTGACTTCCACATCGAAGCGCTCCGACCACGAGGCGTTGTTGCCGAACCACGGGCTCCACACGAAGCCCGCGCTGAAGCTGCGCGAGCGTTCCGGGTCCAGCTCGCGGTTGCCGCCGGTGGTCACCGAGATCTGCGAGTTGGCCTGCTGGAAGCCGGCCGGGACGCCCAGTGCAGCACAGTTGGCCGCGCTGCCACGCGGCGGCGTGCCGCCCAGGCCCACCGAGCACGGATCGAACAGCTGCAGGTCGGCACGTGCGGCAGAGCCGTACAGCTCACCGATGGACGGTGCGCGGAAGCCCTCGGCGTACGTGGTGCGCAGCACGAAGTCATCGGTCACCTGCCAGCGCAGGCCGTACTTGGGCGTGAACTCGCCGCCGAAGGTGGAGTAGTCCGAATAGCGGCCGGCCAGGCTCAGGTCCAGCTTCTTGCCGAACGAGGAGTCGGCGAAGATCGGCACGCTCAACTCCAGGTAGGCCTCGTTGACGTCGTAGGAACCGGAGGTCGGTTGCGACGGCACGCCGTTGTAGTGGCCGATCACCGTCAGCGGATCGGGCTGGTAGGCGCCCTTGTACTTGCGGTACTCGAAGCCGGTGGCGAAGGACACCGGACCGGCCGGCAGCGAGAACAGCTCGCTGGACAGGTTGGCGGTGAACAGGCTCAGTTCGTTCTGGCTGCGGTCGCGCACCACCGGCTGGATCCACTTCAGCATGTCCGGGGTGATCGAACCGGCGCCACCGAAGATGTTCAACGGCACGCAGCCAGGCGTGGCCGCGCACACCGCGGGATCGCCCAGCGCCATGTTCACCTTGTAGATGTCATAGCTGCCGTAGTTGGTCTGCTCGGCCTTGTTCTTGCTGTACATGCCGTTGACGTCCCAGTACCAGCTGCGGTCGGCGGCATGGAAGTCACCGACCAGGCCGGTGGCGAAGTAGGTGGTGTCCACTTTCTGCTTGAACACGCGCGCACCGCCCTCCACCGGGCGACGACCGATCAGGCTCATGTTGTCGCCGGAGACGAGATCGAAGCCGAACGGGTTGTACGGGTTCAGGCGCGAGACCACGATGTTGTCGGCCAACGGATTGCCGGTGGCGCCATCGGGGCCGAAGAACAGCGGCTCGGGGCCGGCCTGGTTGGTCGACTCGCGGCGGTTGCCCAGCGCCTTGATGTACCACTGCACGTTGTCGGTGATGTCAAAGCGGAACTGGCCGAACAGGCCTTTGCGCTCCGACGGCGTCAGCACCATGTTGTATTCGGCGAAGTTGAAGCGGTCGGCGGTGGTGAAGCAGTGATAGTCATCCGTGCGGCTGCAGCCGGCACTGCCGTCGTACCGCGGATTGCTCACGCCGGTATTGGGCACGATGTTCTGCACCGCACCGGTGTTCGGGTCGGTGAACATGAAACGGCCCTGCGGAATACCACCGCTGCCGAACGCCAGGCCGGTACCGGGAATGGGGAAGCGCGACTGCTCGCGATCCTTGGCGAATACCGGGTCCTGCTTGGTCCAGCTGGCGCCCAGGAACAGGCTGAAGCGATCGCCACTCTTGCCCCAGGCCAGGTCCACGCCCTTCTGCGTGCCGTCGCCCTTGCTGTACTCGCCGTAGTTCAGCGTCACCTGCCCACCATCGAAATCGCGGCGGGTGATGATGTTGACCACGCCGGCGATGGCATCGGAGCCGTACAGCGACGAAGCACCGTCCTCCAGCACCTCGATGCGCTCGACGATCGCCAGCGGAATGGTGTTGAGGTCGGTGGCCGAGCCCACACCGGACGCCGACGATTCATTGACCCAGCGGATGCCGTCGACCAGCACCAGCACGCGCTTGGCACCCAGGTGGCGCAGATCGACCTGCGCCGAGCCGGCACCCACGCCACTGCCATCGGGCGGGAAACCGAAGTTGCCGGACGAGTTGAACTTGGCGTTGAGCGCAGAGCCGGAACCGGTGAGCTGCTGTAGCACTTCGCCGATCGAGGTCAGGCCGGTGCGTTCGATGTCGCCACGGGTCAGGGTCTGGATCGGGACCTGGCCCTCTACTTCAGCGCGCTTGATGCGGGTACCGGTGACTTCCACCGCGTCGAGGTTGGTGGTGGATTGTGCAGCGGCACCCAGGGGTGCCAAGGCCATCACGCACAGCGTGACGGCAACCGCCAACGGGCGGTGGTGCAGGTGCTTCATTCGCTCTCTCTCCAAAGGAATGTCGGGACATGGACTGCCGCGCTCCCCCCTGCATGGCGGCAGCGTCTCCTTTGTAAACAAGCGGTAAAAATCACGGCGTGATGATCGACACTATTTCACGCGGAATTGACGCAATTGACAGCCATTTACGTCAGATGAGGACCGTTTAGAACCGGACGGTACTGTTCACCGCCCTCCACTTTGATGCCGGCTGCGTCAGCGCGCGCCGAGATCCGCCACAACTCATCAAGGGGACTTGTCGGTGCAGGCGCTAGTGACCGGGCGCGTCGACGCGCAGCCCATGCTGGCTCACGGCCAGCAGCACGCGTGCCATGTCTTCGTAGTCGGTGTCGTCGGCGGTCGCCAGGTGCACCCAGGGGCGATGCTGCTGCGGCATCTGCTGCGCCTGCACCAGGTGCCGCTGCAACGCGACAGCGTCGAGCGGCTGGCCATTCCAGAACATCGCCCCCGCCGCGTCGATGCGCAGGTGGATCGGCTGGGGTGAGGACGCCGGCCAGGGTGGGCACGAGGTGCGCTGCTGGAGCGCCAGGAGGCCGGTCGCCTGCGCCATCGGCAGCGCGGTGATCACCAGCGCCAGCAACACCAGCAACACATCCACCAGCGGTGCCAGATTGGGGGCGGCCATCAGTGAGGCCGCGTGCTGTGTCCCGTATCGCATGCCACGTTCCCTCGCAGGAAGAGCGGCCTGCCGATGGCAGGCCGCCCGTTGCCGGACTCACCGCACGAAACTCACCGCACGAAGGCAATGCGCTCCATGCCAGTGGCTTCGGCCGCAGCCAATATCCGCGCCATGCCTTCGTACTCGGCCGCCGGATCGGTGGCGATGCGCAGCTCCGGCAGGTTGCCGGCATGCTCGCCGGCCTGCGCCTGCAGGCGCCCCTGCAGATCGCCGATCGCCATCGGCTGGCCATCCCAGCTCAGCTGGTTCGACGCATCCAGTCGCAGCTCGATCGGCGGCGGCGGTTCGGGGCGATCGATCGTGCGATCGGTGGCCTGTGGCAACTGCACGGGAATCGGCCGGGCCACGATCGGCGCGGTTACGATGAAGATGATCAACAGCACCAGCATCACATCCACCAGTGGCGTGACATTGATGTCCGCCAGCGGGCCGCTTCTTCCTGCGCTACTGAACGCCATGTGCCGCTCCCTGCAGCCGGGCGGTTCGCCCAAGGCCGACGTTACGACGCCTGCGCCCGCCTGCGGCAGGGGCCTGTGCGGAGTCATTCAGCTATCGTTGCCCACGCATGGCGTGCACGCAATGCGAAACTGAATTCAGCCACTGCCCGCTATGCTGCATGCCATGACCCGACGCTCTTCGACCGCCCTGTCCCTGCTGCCCTTGGCCACCACGCTGCTGATCGGCTGCGCCAATGCCCAGTCCCTCGATGCCCAGAACGCGCAGTTGAAAGCCGCGATCGCGGCCGCCGAACGCGGCCAGTTCGATCCTGGCCAGGCCGCTGCGCTCAGCCGCCATCCGGCGTATGGCTGGCTGGAGTACGCCAACCTGCGCCGCAACATCGACACCGTCGATACCGCGCAGGCACAGGCCTTCCTCAAGCGCTATGAGGGCCAGGCCGTGGCCAGCACGTTCCGCAGCGTGTGGCTGCCCTCGCTCGCCCGCCGCCAGGACTGGCCGACCCTGCTGGCCAACTGGGCGCCCACCGACAACGCCGGCCTGCGCTGTGCGCAGCTGACCGCGCGCCAGGTGACCGGCAAGGTCGATCCGCAGTGGATCAGCGAAGCACAGGAGCTGTGGCGCAAGAACGGCAAGCCGCTGCCGGACAGCTGCGATGCGGTGTTCACCGTGCTGCAGGCACAAGGCGGCCTGAGCGACGCCCTGCGCTGGGAACGGATCGATGCTGCCGCCGACGCGCAGCAGCCCGCCGTGATGCGCAGCGCGGCCCGCGGCCTGCCTGCCACTGACCTGGCACTGGCCAACACTTACGCCGCCTTCGTCGACAAGCCCAACGCCAGCGCCCTGAACTGGCCCCGCAACGAGCGCAGCCGGCGCATCGCCACCGATGGCCTGGCCAAGCTGGCCAAGGCCGACCCGGCCGCCACCGAACAGCAGCTGCCGCAGTACGCGCAGGCACTGGGGCTGAGTGCCGCCCAGCAGGGCCAGGTGCTGTACCAGATCGCGCTGTGGACGGTGGCGTCCTACCTGCCCGATTCGGCACGCCGCCTCAACGCGGTGCCGGAGTCGGCCTATGACGAACGCCTGCACGAGTGGCGCGTGCGCGAAGCGATGTCGCGCGGCGACTGGACCGCGGCGCTGACCGCCATCCGCAAGATGGGCAGCAAGCAGCGCAGCGACCCGCGCTGGCGCTACTTCGAAGGCCGCATGCTGGAGAAGACCGGCCAGGCCCAGCAGGCGCAGCCGCTGTTCCGCGAGGCCGCGCGTGCATCGACCTTCCACGGCTTCCTCGCCGCCGACAAGCTGCAGCAGGGCTACACGCTGTGCCCGTGGCAGCCCAACGACAGCGCGCAGGCTCAGGCGGTGATCGCGCGCGACCCGGCCATCCAGCGCGCGATGGCGTTGTACCAGATCGATCGCGCTGGCTGGGCCGTGGCCGAATGGAACAGTGCACTGTCGCGCTTCGATGACACCCAGCGTCGCCTCGCCGTGCGCGTGGCGCAGGACAACGGCTGGTTCGACCGCGCCGTGTTCGCGCTCGGCAAGCAGCCGCAGGAGCAGCGCCTGTACGACCTGCGCTTCCCGCTGCACCACGACGCCACCATCCGCCGCGAATCAGCACGCAACGCAATCGACCCGGCCTGGGTGGCGGCGGAGATCCGCGCCGAGAGCACCTTCACCCCGCGTGCGCGCTCGCCTGCCAACGCCATGGGCCTGATGCAGGTGCTGCCAGCCACCGGTGCCGGCGTGGCCAAGTCGATCGGCCTGACCGGCTACGGCGGCGCCGACAGCCTGTACGACCCGGACACCAACATCGCCATCGGCACCGCCTACCTGCGCCAGCTGATGAACAAGTACGACGGCCTGCCCTACGTGACCATCGCCGCGTACAACGCCGGCCCGACCCCGACCGCACGCTGGCAGAGCCAGCGCCCGGGCTTTGATCCGGACCTGTGGATCGAGACCATCAGCTACAAGGAAACCCGCGAGTACGTGGCCCGCGTGCTGGCCTTCAGCGTGATCTACGACTGGCGCCTCAATGGTGATGCGCTGCCGCTGAGCGATCGCCTGATGGGCCGCCTGGTGGACAAGCGCAAGCGCTTCAGCTGCGCCGCCAACGCCGACCAGGGCGGCGATTGATCGCAACACAGTACTGCCGGCCGCTGGCCGGCATTCTCCGGCATCCACTCGCTGGGGAGGGAAACGATGAGCCTGCTGGCCTGGATCGGGCTGGACGCTGTATCGGTAGTGCAGGCCGCTGGCCGGCAGCTTCGGGGTGACTGCGGTTGCCGGCCAGCGGCCGGCACTACCGGTGCGTCTGCGCCGGGCATGCGATGATTCCAGCCATGAAGATCTATCTTGTCGGCGGCGCCGTGCGTGACCGCCTGCTGCAGCGACCTGCCGGCGACCATGACTGGGTGGTGGTCGGCGGCACGCCCGCGCAGATGGAAGCGCAGGGCTTCACCGCCGTCGGCCGCGATTTCCCGGTGTTCCTGCACCCGAAGACCGCTGAGGAATACGCGCTGGCGCGCACCGAGCGCAAATCCGGCCGTGGCTACCGCGGCTTCGTGGTCGATGCCGACCCGGCAGTGACGCTGGAAGAAGACCTGCAGCGCCGCGACTTCACCATCAACGCGATTGCCTGCGACGAAGACACCGGCACGCTGGTCGATCCCTACGGCGGTGTGCGCGATATCGAGCAACGCGTGCTGCGCCATGTCGGCCCCGCGTTCGTGGAAGATCCATTGCGCGTGCTGCGCGCGGCCCGGTTCATGGCGCGCTTCGCACCACTGGGCTTCACCGTCGCCGAAGAGACCATGGCGCTGATGCGCGAGGTCGCCGCCAGCGGCGAGCTGGACGCGCTGGTGCCCGAGCGCGTCTGGCAGGAGCTGCGCAAGGCGCTGGTCAGTGAACGGCCCTCCGCCTTCCTGCGCACGCTGCACGATGCGCAGGCACTGGGCCCGATCCTGCCCGAGCTGGAAGCGCTGTATGGCGTGCCGCAGCGTGCCGAATTCCACCCGGAAGTCGACACCGGCATCCACCAGGAAATGGTCAGCGACATGGCCGCGAAACTGGCACCGGGTGATGACCTGGTCGGCTTCGCTGCCCTCACCCACGATCTCGGCAAGGGCCTGACCCCGCCGGAGGAATGGCCGCGCCACATCATGCACGAACAGCGTGGCATCAAGCCGCTGAAGGCATTGTGCGCGCGGTTGAAGATTCCCACCGAGCACCAGCAGCTGGCTGAAGCGGTGTGCCGCGAGCACTTGAACGTGCACCGCATCGATGAACTGCGCGATGCCACCGTGCTGGAACTGCTGGGCCGCTGTGATGCGCTGCGCCGGCCGGAACGCGTGACCCGCATCGCACTGTGCTGCGAGGCCGACAAGCGCGGCCGGCTCGGCTTCGAGGACGCCGACTACCCACAGGGCGAAACGCTCAAGCGCCTGCACCAGGCGGCGCTGTCAGTGCAGGCGCGGGATCTGGATACCACGCATCTGAAGGGCCCGGCCATCGGCGAAGCGCTGGCCAAGGCGCGGGTGAAAGCCATCGCCGCCGCCCGCTGATCCGCAACGTCCGCGCGCACTGCTATGGGCAGTGCCGGCCGCTGGCCGGCACCCCTATATCACTGGCTTCAGTGCGCCATCCCACGGGTAATCGCCGCCGCACGCTGCTTCAGCTGGGCCACGGCATCGGGAATCATCTCCATGCCCACGTCCAGGCCCGGGTTCAGCACCAGGCCGACGCCGTCGCCGATACCGGCCAGCAGCGCGTGCACCGCGATCGGCATGGCATGGGCAAACTGCGGCAGCTGCTCGTGCCACAGGCCAGCGCGCTCGGGCGCGGTGAACACCGCGAACATCGGCTCGCCGCTCTCGCTGGTCAGCACCAGCGGCGAGATGCTCTCGTCCCAGGCGCCATCCTCACCAATGGCCTTGTCCAGCAGCACGAACGCCGTCGAGGTCAGCAGGCCGTCGAGGAACTGCGCTGCGGTCAGCGTGCCGTCCTGGGCCTGCAGCAGGCGCACCTCGAGGTCGTTGAGGGGTTCGAACGGGGTGTCGTGGTCCATGGTCGGTTCCGGTACGTGGTTGCAGGGCAGACTTTAACAGGCCCGGTCCTCAACCGATGTATCCGTGCCGCCACATCCAACCGGCCACCGCCAGCGCGGCGACCCCCACCAGCATCAACGGCAGGCCGAAGCGGTGCCGCCACGGGATCGGCACCCCGCCCAGCTGCTGGTCCATGGTCTCGGTATCGAGCACCCAGCCGTGCTCGCACCGGGTGCAGGCCAGCTCGTAGCGGCGCTGGTAGGTGAAGCCGAACAGCAGGTCGATGCGCGCCATCTTGTAGCGCAGCTGCGGCGCGAACTCGGTTTCCGTCTGGCAGCGCAGGCAGTGGTGCGCTTCGGTGGGGCCGACGATCAGCACCCGTTCCTGTTGGCCGATCAGGATCATGTCCGGTTGCCCTGGCAGGCGGGCTGGGCCAGCAGCCAGGCCTGGGCGGCGGCCACAGTGGCGGCATCACCCTCGACGCGCTGGTCGGGTTCGATCTTCAAGCCATCGCCACGATCATTGCGGTCCCGCATCACGCTGGTGGTCAGCAGCAGGCGACTTCCATCGGCAAGGGTGTGCACGACATTGCCGGTGGAGACACCCGCGGTCGGCTGGCCGAAACTCCGCGCCTGCGGGCGGCCACGCCACGCCAGCACCGAGGCCTCGCCCGAACTGCCGGTGCGGGGCCCGAACAGCACCGCCACCGGTGCGCCAGGCTGCCGCACTACATGGCCGGACTGGCCGAAGTCCAGCAGCGGCCTGCCCGCCAGCTGCACCGCAGTCGCCGTCAACGTCCAGCGCTGCGGCCCTTGCGCGGTTTCGAACGCGCCGACGTCCTCGTTGTTCACCACCGAGGTGCGCAACAGCGGGGCCATGCCCAGCAGCATCGGCCACATGGAGCCGCCACCGTTGTCCCGCAGGTCGACGATCCAGCCACAGCGCGCGCCGTCGTCCTTGCTGCGGATGACCTGCTGCCATCGCGCGGCACGCTGGATGTCCTGGCGGAATTTTTCCTGCGGCGTCGCGCCCGGCGAGGAGGCATAGCCCTCGATGACCACCCAGCCGATGCGCGCATCCACCGCATCAGCGGCCTTGGCCCGGTCCACGGCGGCGGCACCGGCCTGCTGCGCACGCGCTAGGGATTCGCGCTGACGCTGGGTCGTGGTCCACGCACCATGGTGGCCGGTGCTGAGCGCAATGGCTTCGCGCAGAACGGCCAGCCGTTGCGCGGGATCCCCCTGCGCCGATTGCAGGCGGATGCGGATGGCGGGCCAGTCCACCCGGTCGCGATACAGCGCCTGGCGTTCAAGCAGGTTGAGGATCTCAGCCTGGGCCTCCGGCGAGGGCATCTCGACCGCGCCTGGCGTATCGGCCATGGCGCCGGTCGCCAGCAACACGAGCATCAGCGCGCCGATGCGACGCACTCCCTTGCGAACCTGCATGCGACGCTTCCTTGTCGTTGAATCAGGACCGCAGCATAACCGGGGCATGATCGCTTGCGCCACGCGCGAACTGTCGTATCTGGCCCGGTCGCGGGTTGCAGCAAGGCGGCTTGCGTGCGGTCACCACATTGCAACTTTGCCCATGCCATCGCGGCGCACAACGCGCCAAGGTGGCCCCGTCGGCGCTTCCTGCGCTGACCGGGATTGGCGTCCTGAATCAAACATCGAAGCGATCGATTTGCCGCATCAACGGCAATCGCGACAATGCACCGGCTTGCCCATGGTGGGCGGTGCGTGGGGATCCTCGTGATCCGTCGGCTTTTTCGCTTTGATTTTGACCGGCACGCCAACCCGCACCGCCCGCCACCTTGCGCTTCGCAGGTGGCCTTGCCTCGTGAGGTTGCCGCCATGAACACGCCCTACCCCGCCTATCCACGCCTGCAGGCACTGCTCGGCGCTGCACTGCCCGGCCTGCAGCTGTCCAACGCCGCAGCCGAAGCGTTGGAAGATGCGCTCACCGAAGTCGACGAACAGGCGCCGCCCTCCGCATTCTTCGCGCGGCTGCGCGGCATCGCTCACAGCCACGCGGCCGACGGCCAGGCGTGGCGCGAACGGCAACTCAGCGAGGCGCGCGGCCGGGACTTGGCCGAGGCAACGCGCTGCCTGGCGGCAGTGTCTGCGTGTGGGGGCGTGTTGCTGGCGGCGCAGTCGGCGCGCGAGATGGATGATGCGCAGGCGCAGTGTCCGCCGCAGGTGGAGGAAGGGCTGCTACATGCGGTGGTCGTGTTGGCCGATCATGCCGGGGCGTTGGTGGAACCGGATGCATGCGCACCGCTGTTGTAGAGCCGAGCCTATGCTCGGCTGCGCGGAGGTCATGGCGTCGGTGGGATTCGTGCCGACCAAGGTCGGCACCTACCAGAGCGGCGTCATGGCGCCGGTGGGATTCGTGCCGACCAAGGTCGGCACCTACCAGAGCAGTGTCATGGCGCCGGTGGGATTCGTGCCGACCAAGGTCGGCACCTACCAGAGCGGCGTCATGGCGCCGGTGGGATTCGTGCCGACCAAGGTCGGCACCTGCCAGAGCTACGTCATGGCGTCGGCGGGATTCGTGCCGACCAGGGTCGGCACCTGCCAGAGCTACGTCATGGCGCCGGTGGGATTCGTGCCGACCAAGGTCGGCACCTGCCAGAGCGGGTCAGCCATCTGCACTAGGCGCTACCAGTCCGCACGCAGGCCGATGTTGCCTTCAATGACGCGGCGCTTCTCGTTGCGGTCGCCGCCCAGTTCGCGCGTGTAGTCGGCCACGGCATAGGCGCTGATCGTTCGGTTGAAACGCCCGACCACACCCACGCCGGCTTCCAGCGCGCGTGAGCGCTGCGAATTGACGATCACGTCGTTGTCGAAACGGATGCGGTCTTCACCAGAACGGCCATGCCAGTAATTGAGCTTGAAATACGGCTGCCAGCCGTTGTCGGCCAACTGGTAATCGCCCGCCAGGCGCAGGCCGATGCGGCCGGTCCAG
The DNA here is from genome assembly GCF_000284595.1 of Stenotrophomonas maltophilia D457. Taxonomy (GTDB): domain Bacteria; phylum Pseudomonadota; class Gammaproteobacteria; order Xanthomonadales; family Xanthomonadaceae; genus Stenotrophomonas; species Stenotrophomonas muris. The sequence goes on from NC_017671.1 coordinate 4,038,747, forward strand.
GCGTTGTCGTTGTCGAAGCGCACGCTCGATACTTCATCGCGACGGTCATCCAGCGAAGTGCGCTGCCAGATCACCTGCACCTGCGGTTCCAGCCACCATGCGGACTGCCCGAAGTGCAGCAGCGGCTTGCCCGCCTCCACCGACACGCTGGTACCGTCGCCGCTCAGGCCGAAGCCGAGCCCACGCGAGGAACGCACGCGGCCGTCGTAGCGGCTCTGCATCGCCACGGCGTCGATGTAACCCCCACTGCTGTCGGTGAAGGTCCAGTACAGGCCCACGTGCTTGTCATCCAGGCGGTTCTGGCCTACCTGCACGTTCTCCCAGCCCAGTGCCAGACCCGTGGTCTTGCCCTGCGCGCGGGTGCGGCCAACGAATACGCCGATCTGGTTGCGGTGGTTGTCAGACGCCGCAGCCCACACGTCGAGACCGGCCTGCAGGCCCATCACATCGCCATCGAAGCCCGGCTGCGCATCACCCCTCCAGTGGATCTCGCTGCTCTGCCCCACCAACCGGCCCCAGGCGGTGCGGAATATGCCCTGGTTGTACAGCAGGCGCTGTTCGCCCTGCCGCTCGTGGAAGGTACCGAGGCTGGCCAGCGAGGTCTCGCGCAGCAGCGGTGGCACCACGGCGTAGGCGGCGGTCTCCACGCGGTACAGCGGCACCACCGCGCCTTCGGCCGGGCGTGCACCCGGCGTTGGTGGGGTGCCGGTACCGGGCAACGCACCGCCGGCCACCGGCACGTCCGGCACCGCCGGGTCGCTGGGCGGCGCCACCGGCGCCGGTTCCGGTGGCGGCGGTGGCGGCGCGGCCTCGCCGGCGGTCAGGTTCGGATCGGTAGCGCCTTCAGGCGGCGGCGGCGGTGCCGGGGTGATCGCCGGCGGCGGTGCGACCGGCGGCGTCAGGGGCGGTGGCGTGGCAGTGCCGCCGCCGTTGGGTGCCGGCGTTGGTCCGGTCACCAGCGTTGATCGCAGGTACCAGTTCTCGCTGGTGCCGGCGCTGACACCACCCTTGAACAGGAAGTACTCGTAGGCACCGGCTGCAACCGGTGCGAACAGCGAGAACGCGCCCGGCGCAGTGCGGCCACCATTCAAGGCCTGCACCACCAGGATGCCATCGGCCAGCGTGGCGGCGCCGCTGCCGCCGGCATTGAGCACGCCGATGCCGGTGGTACCGGTGGCGGTTCCGCCATCGATCACCAGGCGGTCGCTGCTGGAATTGTCCGCGCCCAGCACGGTACGCAGGTACAGGCCACCGCCGTCACCACGGTAGTTGCCACGCACGGTGAACACGTCGCCTGCGCCGGTGCCGGTCAGGTCGATGCGCCCGGCATTGACCATCTCCACCAGTGCACCACTGTTGAACGGACGGACTGCATGGCCGCCACTGCCCGCGTAGACGGTGCTGGTGTCGTCCACGGTGAGCGTGCCGGTGCCGGTTCCGCTGTCGCCCAGCACCAGGTCGCCATCAAAGGTCAGCTCGGTGCTGTTGGCCAGGCTGATCGCCTCCCAGTTCTGGAAGCGGCCCACGCCGGCAGTCTTGACGTTGTGGAAGTTGAGCTGGTCGATGCCACCGCCACCGTCGAACAGCGGCACCGCCCCCAGGTTGCCCTGGTTGAGGTTGCCGAGGTTGGCGACGTCGTTGTCCGGCCCCATGTCGATCGCGCCGTAGACGATGCCGCCGCCATTCCAGTTGAAGGTGTCGTTGCCGGTACTGAGCAGTACCTGCCCGCGCACGGTGCCGTCGGTGATGGTCACGCTGTCGTTGCCGCCGCTGACGCTGATGTTGCCGCCGATATAGGCGGTACCCGAGATGATGATGGTGTCGGTATCGAAGCCGGTCACCACGTTGCCGTCCACGGTGCCGCCGGACTGGTCCCACAGGTTCTTGTCCAGCTTCATGTTGACCCGGCCGATGCGGCCAGCGGTCATCCACGCCTGGTCACCATCCTCGAACGCACCGATGATGCGGCCACCGCTCATGCGGAAGGTATCGATGTTGTCGCCCTGCTGCAGCGCGCCGACCGTGCCGCCACTCATGACGAAATCATCGCGGCCACTGCCCTGCGCCACCACGCCGGTGACGGTGCCGCCGGTGACGGTCATCTGGTCATCGCCACTGCCCTGGTCGACGCTGTCGATCGTACCGTTGTCCAGCAGCAGCGCATCATTGCCATCGCCCTGCAGCACACTGCCGCTGATGCTGCCAGCCTGCATGTCCAGGCGATCATTGCCGGCACCGAACTGCACGCCGGTGCGCCCGCTGATCGTTCCGCGGTTGACCAGCACGCTGTCGCCCGCGCCGACGAACTGCAGGGCGGTGTTGTTGCCGGTGCTGATGCTGCCCGAGTTCTCGACGCGGCTGCCGCCACCGAGCTGCACCGCCACGCCGCCCACCGAACTGATCGTGCCCAGGTTGGACAACAGGTGCCCACCGGCCCCGACAAGCGAAATCGCGCTGCTGCCACCGCTTTGCTGCAGCTGCGCCGTGCTGGCGACAGTGACGGTGATGCCGGCGGCGCCATTGGCGGTGACGGGAACGGTCTGCGGGTTCGGCGCATTGGCATCGCAGGTGACCGTCTGGCCGGCGACGGGGGCAACGCTGTCACAGCCGGCCCAGGCGGCGCTGGCGGTCAACAGCATGACGGAGGGAACAGCCAAAGCCTGCAGTACGGAAACAGTGAGGCGGCGCATACGCACTGCGCGCGGGACGGCACGGGACATACAGCACTCCTGGACAGGGGATCAGGAACTGCGGATATGCGGTACTGCGAGCGAAGTCTGCGCCATGGTGAACGGTTTCGGCAGGTGAATTTGCGTGCCGATCATCACAGTTCAGATGCGAACCTGATCGGGCATCACCCCACCTCTACGTGCCTGAAATCGTTCATCTTTGCGGGGTCATGCCCATGCCTGGATGAGGTGGCCTCCCGGGTTGGGTCAGAGCCCTTTCCTGCGGAAAGGGATCCGACCCGGAGCCGTCAGATCTTCAGATAGATCTTCCGCCGGTCCAGCCACCACGCCACGCCCCACCACAGCGCGACGAACGCCAGCGCCTGCAGCATCGACGCCAGCTCGAGCGCGTGCGGCATCGCGGCGGCCAGTTGCTGCCAGATCCAGCCCCACGCGCCGGTCGCCATCAGCGCCACCGACATCACCGATGCGCCAAGATAGGCGGTAATTGCGTTGACCCCGAAACGGCGGCCCAGCGGCGGCCATCGCTTCTGGTCGATCAACACATGGCCCAGCCACAGCGCCAGCGCGGCCAGGCCGCCGGTCCACAGCACATAGCTGGGCGTCCACAGCTGCTTGTTCAACGGCAGCACCGTGGCCAGCAGCAGCCCCAGCACGGCGGTTGCCACACCCAGGCCAGCCAATGCCGCCGCACGACCGTTGCGCAGCAGGCCACCGGCAATCAGGCCGAGCACGGTACTGGCCAGCGCACCCAGCGTGCTCAGCAATCCTTCCGGGTCATGGCCCAGTCCGGTATCGGCGTGCCACTGGTAGATCCACGGTGCGAACAGCGTGGTGTCCAGGCGGCTGGCCGGGTTGGTCCATGGCGCCAGATCACCGATGCCCAGCAGCAGCACGGTGTAGCCCACCAGCAGCGTGACCAGCACGCCAGCCTGCACGCGCGGCCGCGCATACACCGCCAGAACACCCACCGACGCTGCGCATACCGCAATCCGCTGCAGCACGCCCCAGATGCGGAAGTGATGGGTATGCAGCGCCCACCAGATCAACAGGTGCAGCAACGCGCCGGCGAGCAGGATGCGCAGTGCACGCTCCAGCACCCCGCGCGCCAATGCTGGCCGTGCAGCGGCATCCAGCGCGCGCGGTGCCACGCTGAAGGCCATCGACACACCCACCAGGAACAGGAAGAACGGGAACACCAGGTCGGTGGGCGTGCAGCCATGCCATTCCGAGTGACGCAGCGGCGCGAACACCGCACTCCAGTCGCCCGGATTGTTGACCAGCAGCATCGCCGCCACGGTGATGCCGCGCAGGGCATCGATCGAGCCCAGACGGCGTGGCGGCATACTGTTCATCAGGCGGCCTCGTACTGTCCGGCAATCCAGGTACCACGGACCTGCAGGGCGTCGTCCAGCAGCACCAGGTCGGCCTGGTAGCCCTCGGCGATGTGGCCAAGGCGGTCGTCGACGTTGAGGAACTGCGCCGGATAGGTCGACGCCATGCGCGCCGCTTCGGCCAGCGGTTGGCCGAGCAGCTGCACGGTATTGCGCACGGCGGTGGCCATGTCCAGCGCCGAGCCGGCCAACGAACCGGCGGCATTGCGCACCACGCCATCGATGGCGGTGATGGTTTCGCCATACAGCACGTAGCTGGGATCGTCGGCTCCAACCGGCGGCATCGCATCGGTCACCAGCAGCAGGCGACCGCGCGGCTTGGCCGCCAACGCCACGCGAAGGCTGGCCGGGTGCACATGCACGCCATCGACGATGATGCCGATCCAGCTGTCGCGGTCTTCCAGCGCAGCGCCCACCGCGCCGGGCTCGCGGCCCTGCAACGGCGACATCGCGTTGTACAGATGGGTGAAGCCGCGCACGCCGGCATCCAGGCCGGCGCGGATCTCTTCGTAGGTGCCTGCAGTGTGCCCAGCAGCGACGATCACGCCACGCTCGACCAGCGCACGGATGGTCTCCAGCGGCACGCGCTCCGGCGCCAGCGTCAGCAGGGTCACGCCGTTATCCAGCGATGCGGCCAGCGCAATCTCCGCTTCGTCCGGCACGCGGAACTTGCTGGCATCGTGCGTGCCCTTGCGCGCCGGCGCGATGTACGGCCCCTCCAGATGGATGCCGATCACGCCCGGCACGCCCTGCGTGATGGCCTCGCGCATTGCACCGATGGCTTCGCGCATCACCGCCACGTCATCGCTGATCAGCGTCGGCAGCATCGCGGTGGTACCGAAGCGGCGGTGCGCCTGCGCGATGGTGCGCAGTGCCACCACGTCCGGCGTGTTGTTGAACAGCGCGCCGCCGCCGCCATTGACCTGCACATCGATGAAGCCGGGCAGCAGCCAGCCGCCCCCCAGGTCCACCTGCTCGGCCGCGTGGCCCAGCTGGGGTGCTGCGTCGGGCAGCAGCGCGCTGATGCGACCGTCCTCGATCACCACCGCCAGGTCGTCGCGGAACTCATCGCTGGCCAGGATGCGGGCATTGCGCAGCACCGTCACCATCACACCGTCTCCGTAACCTTGTTCAGATGCGGCGGCAGGTCCGGGTTGAAGCCACGGCGCAGCGCCAGCGCATTGATGGCGCGATAGAAGCTCTGCACGGTCAATAGCGGTGCGCACAGCGGATGCGGCGCGGCAGCCACCGGCAGGTTGCCGCCGGCACCGGCCATCCACACCTGCGCACCACGTGCGGTGAATTCATCGACCACCGCACGGGTACCGGCGCCGGTCTCGTCCGGCTGGGCGAAGGCCAGCACAGGGAAGCCACGGCCGACCAGCGCCATCGGGCCGTGCTTCACTTCAGCCGAGCTGTAGGCTTCGGCGTGCAGGCTGCAGGTTTCCTTGAACTTCAGCGCCGCTTCCTGCGCCGCACCCAGGCCCAGGCCGCGGCCGAGCACGAACAGGTTGGTGGCCTCGACCAGGCCCTCGGTCACCGCGCTCCAGTCGCACTGCCAGGCTTCACGCATCGCGTCCGGCAGCAGGTCCAGCGCCGCACGCAGGCTGCTGTCCTGCTTCCAGTACGCGGCCAGCTGCAGCAATGCGGCCAGCGAGGCCAGGTAGCTCTTGGTCGCTGCAACGCTCTTCTCGGGGCCGGCATGCAGCGGGATGACCGTGTCGGCCAGCTGCGCCAGCGGTGAATCCTCGACGTTGACCAGCGCGATCACGCGCGCGCCGGCGGCCTTGGCCGCCTCGGCGTTGCGCAGCAGGTCCGGGCTCTTGCCCGACTGCGAGATGACGATGAACAGTGCGCCGCGCAGCTGCAAGGGTGCGGCGTAGACCGAGCCCACCGATGGCGAGGCCGACGCGACCACCAGCCCCAGCTGGGTTTCCAGCAGGTACTTGCCATAGGTGGCGGCGTGGTCGGAGCTGCCGCGTGCACAGGTGACCACGAACGGCGGCGGCGCGGCACGCAGGCTGGCGGCCAGGGTTTCCAGGGTGGCGTGGTTGCGCGAGAACTGGCGCGCGACCACGTCGGCCGCTTCAGCGGCCTCGGCGAACATCAGGGTAGCGGTGGGGTCTGACAGCGACATGGCAGGCTCAGGCAGGATCGGAAGGAAGGGGGCGTGCGCCGGCCGGGCGCATCGGCGCGGTCGATCCGCGCACCACCAGCTGCGGCACGAAGCCCTGGTTGTGCAGCGGCGCCGGCGCATCGTCGTAGGCGTCGCTGCGCAGCTGTGCGATCAGCAGGCGCGCGGCATGGCGGGCGATGTCCTCGGTGGCCTGCTTGGCGGTGGTCAGCGGCGGCCACGACTGGCGCGAGAACGGGCTGTCCTCGAAACCGGCAATGGACAGGTCGTAGGGCACGTTCATGCCGGCCGACTTGGCAGCGGCCAGCACGCCGGCAGCGATTTCGTCGTTGGAACCGAAGATGGCGGTAGGCGGTTCGCGCAGCGCCAGCAGGCGGCGCGCGCCACGGAAACCGTCGTCGAAGGTGTAGTCGCCCTGCACCACCAGGTGCTTGTCCACGGTCATGCCGTAGTCCTTCAACGCGGCCTCATAACCGGCATAGCGTTCGCCCGAGGAGCGGTGCGAGCTGCCGCCCCAGAGGAAGCCGATGCGCTGGTGCCCCAGCTGGATCAGGTGTTCGGTGATCTCGTAGGCGGCCTCGCGGTCGTCGACGAACACGCAGGCACCGTCGGCCGGATCTTCGGTGGCCGCAACGATGCGCACCAGCTTGATGCCACGCGCGGTCAGCGCCTGGATCAGGTCGCGGCGCTCGGACATCGGTGCGGTCAGCACCAGCCCGGCCAGGCGCGAACGCTGCACCCAGTCAGCCAGTTCATCGGCCAGCAGCGGCGAACTGGAATCGCAGGGATGGATCTGCAGGCCGAACCCGGTCTCGCGGCAGGCGGCGAGCACGCCGTTCTGCACGCCGATGATGTGGTACGGGTTCGGGTTGTCGTAGACCAGCCCGATCACGAAGGTGGTGCCGCTGCGCAGGTTGCGCGCGGACGGATCGGGCTCGTAGTCCAGCTCGGCGATGGCACGCAGCACCCGCGCGCGGGTGGCCTGCATCACCGAGGGCTCGTTGTTGATCACCCGCGAGACCGTCTTCAGCGAGACCTTGGCCTTTTCGGCAACGTCCTTGATGGTCGCTCTGCGCATCGGTTTTTCCTGGGGTTGGCTGCCGTCCATCATCGCCGATCAGCTCCGGTCCTGCGGCAGGCCCACGCGGTGGCCCACCACCGAATAGAACAGGATGTACAGGTAGCAGGGCACCATCAGCAGCACGAAGGTCAGCTGGAAATCGATGTGCTGCTTGAGCAGGGCGAACAGCTGCGGAATGATCGCGCCACCGGCGATGCCCATCACCAGCAGGGCCGAACCGGTTTCGGTGAAGCGCCCCAGGCCGCGGATGGCCAGCGGGAAGATGGCCGGCCACATCATGGCGTTGGCAAAGCCCAGCAGGGCCACGAAGGCCACCGACACATAGCCGTGCGTTGCCCACGCGCCCAGGCAGAACACCACGCCCAGCACCGCCGAAATGGTCAGGTAGCGCGACTGCGACACCACCCGCGGAATCACCAGCAGGCCGACCACGTAACCGACCAGCATCGCGCCCAGGGTGAAGGCGGTGAACATCTTGGTCTCGTCCAGCGGCAGGTTGAAGCCATGGCCGTAGGTGCCGATGGCATCACCGGCCATCACTTCCACGCCCACGTACACGAACAGGCACAGCACGCCCAGCCACAGGTGCGGGAACTGGAAGATGCTGCGGCGCTCGACCGCACCGGCGGCCACCGGCGTAGCGTTGGCTTCGGACGATTTGATTTCCGGCAGCGGCGAGAACAGGATCGCCACCGCCAACACCACCAGCAGCGCCGCCATGGCCAGGTACGGGGCATGGATCTTGGCGGCGAACTGGTTCAGCAGCACGGCTTTGGTCGCGGCATCGGCCGCCTGCACCTGCACGTCCAGATCGCCAATGCCATGCAGCACCACCGTGCCGATCAGGATCGGCGCCAGGATGCCGGCGATCTTGTTGCAGATGCCCATCAACGCGATGCGCCGCGCCGCCGTTTCGATCGGCCCAAGGATCGAGATGTACGGGTTGATGGCCGTCTGCAGCAGGGCCAGGCCGCTGCCAATCACGAACAGGCCGCCCAGTGCGCCGGGGTACCAGCGCTGGGTGGCGAATTCGCCGAACAGTGCCGCGCCACCGGCCATCACCAGCAGGCTCAGGCTCAGGCCCTTCTTCATGCCGGTACGGCGCAGGATCCACGACGAGGGCAGCGCCAGGAAGAAGTAGGACAGGTAGAACACCATCAGCACCAGGAAGGCGCCGACCTCACTGAGCTCGAAGGCGAGCTTGACGAAGGTGATCAACGGGCCGTTGAGCCAGGTGAAGAAGCCGATCAGGAAGAACAACACGCCGACGATGGCGATGGAGGTGGCCACGTTCGGGCGCGCGCTTGCAGCGGGGACGGCGGACATCAGGAGGGCTCCTGCGGCGACAGCCGCAGAACGCGGCGTCGGAGAGTGGCTGGGAACAACGTTGTCACATTCTTTCGGTGGACAACGGCGGTTTGTCAACTTCCATGCACGCCCCTTCAACCTCGTGCTGCACTGCGCAAGTCGATTGCGGTGCTCCGCGCTGAATGCGCGCCAGCCCTAGAGCCCCATGCAGCAACGGTTCCCACGTGAAACCCGCACTCACGCCATGTAAACGTTTACTGCCTGTCGCATTCGTTGCGGCGCAGCAACGAAAGTGTCACGAACTCGTTGACATCGTTGTCAGCGCGGTTACAGACTCCGCCCCAATCGCTGCCCCCGATCCCGGGGCCAGCCCCACCTGCAGCAGGAGCCCGCGTGACCGCCAGCCACCCCGCCCCGTCGCATGTCCTGTCCCGCGTCGCGCCCTCGTTCCTGGCCGCGGACGTCGGTGGCACCCATGTGCGCGTGGCCCGGGTCCAGGCCAGCGGTGACACCGCCCATCCGGTGCAGGTGCTGGAATACCGCAAGTACCGCAACGCCGACCATGCCGGCCTCAGCGCGATCCTGTCCGACTTCCTCGGCGAAGGCCCGCGGCCCACTCATTGTGTGGTCGCCAGCGCCGGCTACGCCCGCGAGGACGGCACGGTGATCACCGCCAACCTGCCGTGGCCGCTGTCGGCACGCCAGGTGGAGGCCGATGTCGGCCTGCAGCGGGTCTACATCGTCAATGACTTCGAAGCGGTGGCCTATGCCGCCGCGCAGGTGGACGCCAGTGGCGTGCTGCACCTGTGCGGGCCGGACACCGCTGCGCGTGGCCCGACCCTGGTGGTCGGTCCCGGCACCGGCCTCGGCGCCGCGCTGTGGATCCCCACTGCGCACGGCCCGGTGGTGCTGCCGACGGAAGCCGGCCAGCCGACCCTGGCCGCCAGCACCGAACTGGAAATGGCCATCGTCCGCCACATGCAGCGCGACCGCGCGCACGTGTCGATCGAGCATGCGATCTCCGGCCCGGGCCTGATGAACCTGTACCGCGCGGTGTGCGCGCTGCAGAGGCAGGCACCGACGCTGGCCAGCCCCGATGCGGTCACCGCCGCCGCCATGGCCGATACCGATGCACACGCGCGCCAGGCGCTGGATGTGTTCTGCGGCCTGCTCGGCAGCACCATCGGCGACATGGCCCTGTTCTATGGTGCCCACGGTGGCGTCTACCTGGCCGGCGGCATCCTGCCGCAGATCCGCGAATACCTGCACGCCAGCACCTTCGTCGAACGCTACCTGCAGAAGGGGCCGATGGGCGAAGCACTGGCACGCATCCCGGTGAAGGTCGTCGAACACGGCCAGCTGGGCGTGGTCGGCGCTGCCAGCTGGTACCTGCAGCAGCAGTCGGCCGCCTGACACCGCAACAGGCTTCAACGCAATCGCAGCACGCAGTACGTGGCACGCCAACGCACGGGACTTCGCCGCCGCCCCGCGCATGTCATCGCAACCGTTATCGAACACCGCCGCCGGCATCCAATCGAGTGATGAGGAGAGACATCATGAATACCCGCAAGACCCTGCTTTCGGCCGCCATCGTCAGCTGCATCGCCTTCAGTGCGCACGCGCAGCAGGCTGCCCCGACCGCCACCGACCTGGACACCGTGACCGTTACCGGCATCCGTGGTTCGATGGAAAAATCGCTGGACACCAAGCGCGAAGCCAATGCGCGCGTGGAAGTGGTCACCGCCGAGGACGTGGGCAAGCTGCCGGCGCACAACGTCGCCGACACCCTGCAGCGCCTGCCGGGCGTCAACATCAGCTCGTCCAGCGCCGATGAAGGCGGTTTCGACGAAGCCGACCGTGTCAGCCTGCGCGGCACCAGCCCGAGCCTGACCCAGACCCTGATCAACGGCCACACCGTCGGTTCGGCCGACTGGTTCGTGCTCAGCCAGGGCAACAACGTCGGCCGCAGCGTCAGCTACTCGCTGCTGCCGTCCGAACTGGTCAGCTCGGTGGAAGTGAACAAGTCCTCGCAGGCCAAGCTGCAGGACGGCGGCACCACCGGTACCGTCAACATCATCACCCGCAAGCCACTGGAATTCTCCAAGCCGTTCACCGCGGAAGGCTCGATCGGCCTGGTGCGCTCGGACCAGGCCAAGTCGAACGACCCGCAATATTCGGCGCTGTTCAACTACAAGAACGACGAAGGCACCTTCGGCGTGATGGTGCAGGGCTTCAGCCAGAAGCGCGAACTGCGCCGTGAAGCGCAGGAAATTCCGGGCGGCTTCTTCAAGATCGGCGCGGATGATCCGGTCGCCAGCACCAATCCGGACCTGATCGGCGTCAACGTTCCGGGCCTGCTGGGTTCGACCCTTTTCGAACAGACCCGCGAGCGCAAGGGCGGCCTGGTCTCGCTGCAGTTCAAGCCGAGCGACAGCCTCACCCTCGGCCTCAATGGTTTCAGCTCCGAGCTGAAGGCGAACAACTACAACCGCAACTTCATGATGTTCGGCAACAGCTTCGCCAAGTCGCAGGCGCCGGATCCGGGCTATGTGGTCAAGGACGGCGTGCTGACCAACGCCAACTACAAGGGCGTGCCCGGCACCGACTATGCGGTGTACGACATGATCTACCGCGAGTCGAAGGCCAAGTCGAGCTATGTCACCTTCGATGCCGACTGGCAGATCAGCGACAGCCTGACCGCCAAGTTCCAGGCCGGCAGCACCAAGGGTACCGGCGAGACGCCGCGCCAGTACATCGCCGAGGTCACCCTGGCCAACGGCGGCGGCGCCAGCTGGGCTACCCACGGCAATGGCTCGCCGATCGACTGGAACGTCGGCGGCGACATCTCGCCCAACGGCGTGACCAGCTTCGGCACCTGGGGCAACCAGCAGGTCACCGCTGAAGACAAGGAGAAGTGGGCCACGCTCGACTTCAACCAGTACTTCAACGATGGCGGCGTGCTGAGCTCGATCGACTTCGGCCTGCGTTTCGCCGACCACAAGCGCGAAGCGCTGTCGCCGGAAGGTGCAACCCCGGGTGACATCTGGAGCGCGCTGAAGAACGGTGCGACGGCCAACTATCCCAGCGGCTTTGCCGGTGACATCGGCGGCACCTTCCCGCGCAACCTCTGGTACTTCACCCCGGGCGCGCTGAAGGACGCGGTGACCAACAACTCCACCTGGCTGGCCGGCAATGATGGCCCGACCGGTCGCCACAACTATGGCGCCGAGTGGAAGGTGAAGGAAAAGAACTTCGCCGGCTACGTGCAGGCCAACTTCCGCGGCGACTGGTGGAGCGGCAACGTCGGCCTGCGCTACGTCAACATCAAGCAGGACATCGACACCTACAACGCCGTCAGCAAGGCCGCCGATGCCGATGTCAGCAGCCTGTTCGGCATGTGGGAGCGCCTGGCCTTCCAGAACAAGCGCAACCGCGTATTGCCCAGCGCCAACATCAAGTTCGACCTGGACGACTCGCTGGTGCTGCGCGTCGCCGCCTCGCAGACCCAGACCCTGCCGGACTACTCGGCACTGGGTGCCTCCTCGTACGGTTCGGACCTGAACCGCACCGGCGGCGGTGGCAATCCGAACCTCAAGCCGACCCTGTCGACCAACCTGGACGCCAACCTGGAGTGGTACTTCATGCCGCGCGGCCTGCTGTCGGTGGGCGCGTACCACATGAACCTGAAGGACTACATCGCCTTCGACGTGGTCTCGCGCCAGCTGTACAGCGAACTGACCAACCAGCTTGAGACCTACCAGATCTCCACCCCGATCAATGCGGACGGCAAGGTCACCGGCGTGGAAGTGGCCTACGAACAGCCGATCGGCGAGTACTTCGGCGTCAATGCCAATTACACCTACGCCAACGGCACCACCTCGCACACCTGGTCGGACGGCTCGCACAACCTGCTGGGCACCTCGAAGAACACCTACAACGTGGGTGCCTACTTCGAGAACGAGCGCTTTGGCGCCCGCGTCAGCTATACCCGCCGTTCCTCGTTCCTGATCAGCCTGTCGGGCACCAATCCGTACTACCAGGATGACTTCGGCACGCTGTCGGCGTCGCTGAGCTACAAGGCCACCGACTGGCTGAGCATCACCCTGGATGGCCTGAACCTCAACAACCCGACCTACAAGTACTACCAGACCGCGGCCATCCCGACCTCGTTCTACAGCAACGGTCGCCAGTACTACCTCAACTTCCGCTTCAAGTACTGATCCAGCGGCGGCAACATCGCCGAGTCGTGCACGCACGCCGGGCCTGGGTCATTCCGGGCCCGGCGTTTTTCATGTATAGCGTTCATCGCACCGTTCCAAGGAGTCGTACCGATGGTCAAGCCTTCCCGCGCCCGGATGCGCAGCGCAGTGCTGCTGGGCAGCCTGCTCGCCCTGTTGCCGGCACTGCCGGCACTTGCCGCCGACCCCATGCCGGCCGCTGAGGCACCCGGCCCGCAGCTGCGTGCCGGCAGCCTGATGCTGATTCCCGCCCCCAGCAATGTGCAGCCTGGCCAGGGCAGCGGCATCACCGTGCGCGCCGATACCGTGCTGCAGGCCGAAGGCGAGGCCGCACAGCGCGTCGCCAGCCAGTTCGCCGACCTGCTGGCGCGCAGTGGCGGCCCGCGCCTGGGGCTGGCCAAGGGCAAGGCGGCGGCCAGGACCGGTGGCATCCGCTTCCAGATCGTGCCCACCTTCCGCGACAGCGGCGAGGGCTACACGCTGGAAAGCACCGCACAGGGCGTAGTGGTACAGGCCGGTAACGAAACCGGCCTGTTCTATGGCGCAACCACCCTCGCCCAGCTCGCCACCGGCGGCAGCAACGGCGTGCTGCCAGCGGTGCAGATCCAGGACGCGCCACGCTTCAGCTGGCGCGGTTTCATGCTCGATTCGGCGCGGCATTTCCAGAGCCTGGACGAGATCAAGCGCGTGCTCGACGCAATGGCCGCGCACAAGCTCAACACCTTCCATTGGCACCTGACCGATGACCAGGGTTGGCGCATGGAGATCAAGCGCTATCCGAAGCTGACCGGAGTGGGCAGCTGCCGCCTGCCGGCCGGCGACGGTGGCATCGATCCGGTCACTGGCAAGGAGCATCCGTATTGCGGCTTCTACACGCAGGACCAGATCCGCGAAGTGATTGCCTATGCCGCGAAGCTGCATATCCAGGTGATTCCGGAAATCGATGTGCCGGGGCACGCGACCGCAGCGATTGCCGCATACCCGGAACTGGGTTCGATCAATACCCCGCTGAAGCCGATCAGCGAATGGGGCGTGTTCCCGAACCTGTTCAACGTGGAAGACAGTACTGTCACCTTCCTCGAGAACGTACTGGAGGAAGTGATCGAACTGTTCCCGGCCAAGTACGTGCACGTCGGCGGCGACGAGGCGGTCAAGGACCAGTGGGAAGCCTCCAGGCAGGTCCAGCAGCGCATGCGTGCGCTGGGCATCAAGGATGAAATGGCCATGCAGAGCCACATCATCAAGCGCCTGGAGACCTTCCTGGAGGAGCACGACCGGCGCCTGATCGGCTGGGATGAAATCCTTGAAGGCGGGCTGCCGCCGCAGGCCACGGTGATGTCCTGGCAGGGCACCGAAGGTGGCCTGGCCGCGGCCAGTGCTGGCCATGACGTGGTCATGTCGCCCGTGGGCTACCTCTATCTGGATTACCTGCAGACGGCCTCGCCGAACGAACCGCCGGGCCGCCCGGCCCAGGTCAACCTCGGCAAGCTGTACAACTTCGAGCCCGTGCCGGCCGAGCTGGCCGCTGACAAGCGCGGGCACATCCTCGGCCTGCAGGCCAACATGTTCACCGAACATACGCGCACCTATGCGCGCCTGCAGCACAACCTGTTCCCGCGCCTGGCCGCGGTGGCCGAGACCGGCTGGAGCACGCCGGAACATCGCGACTTCCGCGATTTCCTCGCGCGCCTGCCCGCGCAGCTGCAACGCTACCGCGCCTGGGGCCTGGCCTACGCGCAGACCCCGTTCGAAGTGGGCGTGGACTACACCGACAACCGCGCCGCCAACACGGTGACCGTGTCGCTGGCCAACCCGCTGGGCTATGAAGTGCGCTACAGCACCGATGGCCAGCCGGTGACGGCGCAGTCGCCGCTGTACCGGCAGCCGCTGACCAGTACGCTGCCGACCACGGTGCAGGCCGCCGCGTTCTACCAGGGCCAGATGCTGGCGGCGAAGCCGACGGTCGCGGACTTCAGTGCGCAATCGCTGCTCAGCCGCCGCAGTGACGAACTGCTCAGCTGCGTAGGCAAGAAGGGGCTGGTGCTGCGCCTGGAAGACGATGGCCCGCGCGAGGGAAACCGCGCAGTGTTCAACGTGGACATCTTCCAGCCATGCTGGCGCTGGCCACAGGCACAGCTGGACGGCATCGGCAGCGTGGAAGTCCGCGCGGGGCGTATTCCGTACTACTTCCAGCTGGCCCACGACGAGCCCAAGCGTCGCTTCGAGAAGGCCAAGCGTGCGCATGGCGAGATGCTGGTGCGTCGCGGCGACTGCAGCGGCAAGGTGCTGGCCGAAGTGCCGCTGCCGGCCACGCCGGATGCCGATGGCTTCGTGACGCTGCGTGCGACGCTGCCGAAGGGCTCCCAGGGCACCGGTGACCTGTGCATCAACTTCACCGGCGACACGCGCCCGGCGATGTGGGTGCTGGATGAGGTCACGCTGGGGAAGTGACCCCAAGCCTGTCCTGGCGCAATCGATCCACGCATGGCGTGGATCTACTGTAGAGCCGAGCCCATGCTCGGCTGCCTTTGGGAGGAAGCCGAGCATGGGCTCGGCTCTACAGGAACTTTACCCGCGCCAGCGCAGCAGCAGATCGCGCAGCGGGGTCAGTGCCGTAGCCATGCCGGCCAGCACGCCGATCGTGTTGGCCAGCGCGTCCATCGGATCGGCCATGCGGTCATCGGTCAATGCGCCCTGCGCGAACTCGATGCCGATCCCCATCAGCACCAGGCCCACGCCCACCCACAGCAGCGGACGTCCGCGCCGGAACAGCTGTACCGCGCTGCCAGCCAGGATGAAATAGGCGAGGAAGTGCTCACCCTTGTCGCCGTTTTCCGGCAACGGAATCGGTGGCGGTGGGATCAGGCAGACCACGATCACCAGCAACACCGCGCTGAACCACAGTGCGGTCCACAGCCGCGGCCGCCGCAGCGGCTTGATCAGCGGCAGCGCATCGCTCACAGGCGCCAGCTCAGGTCACCCAGCTCGAAGGCGGGCTCGAAGTCGACGCCGCGCTGCAGGCCGATCGCCTGGAAGCGCTCCCCCATCTCGGTCGGCAGGGTCAGCTTCTTCACCTGGTCGCGCAGCTGGATGCGGCCGACTTCATCGGTGCGCTCCTCGGCCAGCGACAGCACCTGGTCCAGGCCGTTGCCGAGCAGGAAGCTGGCCTGGCTGCAGTAGCCCGCCAGCTCGAAACCGCCGTGCATGCCGGCCTCGGCCATCGCGGTGAAATCCACCGACGCGGTGATGTCCTGCAGCCCCGGCCAGCGGTGCACGTCGTTGTGCACGTGGTGGCGGTAGAACGCGCGTACGGTGCCCTCATCGCGGTCGTGCTGGTAGAACTCGCCACGGTTGTAACCGTAGTCGATGAACAGCATCGCACCGCGCTGCAGGCCGCCCGCCACCGCCTGCAACCAGTACGGCAGCTGCGGCAGCACCTCGGAACGGTAGCCCTCGGCGAAGGGGCGCTCCAGGTAGCGCTCGATGTGGCGCACCGCACCGTTGAGCAGGATGTCGGCCGGCTGCGCACCACGGATGAAGTTGCCTTCGGCGTCCAGTTCCACGGTTTCCTCGTAAACCTCGCCATCCCGGATCAGGAAGCGCGGCGTCGGCAGCGCGTCGATCACTTCGTTGGCAAACACCACGCCCTCCCAGTCCTCTTCGAACGGGCGATCGACCCAGTCCACGCGTGCGGCCAGCTCGGCCGGCAGGTTCTGCTGCAGGCGCTGTTGCTGGCGCTCGCGCAGGTCGGCGCTGGGTTCGAGGATGGCGTAGCGCGACGGCAGCGCGTCCAGCTCGGCCAGGCGCAGCAGCACCGCTTCGGCGAAGGCGCCGGTACCACCGCCCAGTTCCAGCATCCGCGCCTGCGTACCCAGCTGGGCGAACACCGGCGCCAGCGCGTTGGCCACGCTGCCGGCGAACAGGCTGCCGAGCTCGGGCGCGGTGGTGAAGTCGCCACTGCCGCCGAATTTGCTGGCGCCGGCGCTGTAATAGCCCCAGCCGGGGGTGTACAGGCACAGCTCCATGAAGCGGGAGAACGGCATTGCCCCGCCCTGCGCAAGGATTTCGGCGCGCAGGGCAGCGGCCAGCTGGTCGCTGTGGGCCAGGGCATCGGCTTCGGGCAGGGGGAAGGTGGGCTGCATGGCGTCTTCGAATGCGGTGACAATGGTGCACAGGATAGCCGAGCCTTGGAGGACCCTCGATGAGCGATACCCACCCCGTGGTCCTGATCACCGGCAGCGCGCGCCGGATCGGTGCGGCCATCGCCCGCCAGTTCCACGCCTGTGGCTGGTCGGTGGTGCTGCACGCCAACACCTCCAGCGCCGAGCTGCAGCAGGCTGCGTTCGATTTCGACAACGTGCGCCCGGGCAGCGTGCTGGCCCTGCAGGCCGACCTGCGTGACGCCGACGCCCTGGCCGATCTGGTCGAACAGGCCGTCACCCACTTCGGCCGCCTGGACGCGCTGGTCAACAACGCCTCCAACTTCTTCCCCACCCCGCTCGGCCAGGTCACCGCCGAGGCGATGGACGCGCTGTATGCGGTCAATGCACGCGCGCCGCTGCTGCTGTCACAGGCGGCGGCGCCCTACCTGCGCCGCCAGCAGGGCTGCATCGTCAACCTCACCGACCTGCACGGCACCGACCCGATGCGTGACCACATCGCCTACACCATGGCCAAGGCCGCGCTGGAGATGGCAACGCGCGCGCTGGCGCTGGAGCTGGCGCCGAAGGTGCGGGTCAATGCAGTAGCGCCGGGTGCGATCCTGTGGCCGGAACAGGGCAAGGATGATTTCGCCCGCGAGGCGCTGCTGGCACGCACGCCTTTGGCGCGGATCGGCACCGTCGAGGAGATCGCCGAGGCGGTGTACTGGCTGGTGGCCGAGGCCAGCTTCGTCACCGGCCACACCCTGCGCGTGGATGGCGGGCGTACGGTCAGCTGAAAGGTTGCCGGGGTCCACAACGGGGTCAGATCCCTTTTCCCGGCGGGAAAAGGGATCTGACCCCGTCACTCCAGATCCACCACCTCGAATGCCTCGCCAAACTGCGGGTGCGCGCGCCACAGCGTGGCCAGGTCCTGCCCGCTGACCGGGTCGATGAAGCCCGGCGCGATGTCGGCCAGCGGCTTCAGCACGAACGCGTGCTTCAGCTCCGGCCGCGGGATGCGCAGGTGCCCCGGGCCTTCCAGCACCAGGTCGCCATAGAACACCACGTCGATGTCCAGGGTCCGGTCGGAGAAGCGCGGCCCGCTGCGGTCGCGACCGTGCGCGTCTTCCAGCGCGTGCAGCCAGTCGTCCAGCTCCTGCAGCGGCAGATCGGTCTCGATCGCCACCGCATTGTTGAGGAAGGCCGGGCCATCGAAGCCGACCGCGGCGGTACGGTAGGCCGGCGATACCTGCAGCGCGCCGAAGCGCTCGCGCAGGGCCGCCACCGCGGCGTGGAGGTAGCGGCGGGGCTGGACATTGCTGCCCAGGCTCAGGAGCACGGTCGTCATGCGGTTCAGGTGGCAGCAATGGGGGCGTGGACATGCCGTCGTCACGGCGGCCTGCCTACAATCCGGGATGCACATGATAGGGCACCGACATGACCTATTGCGTTGGAATCGAGGTGGACGAGGGCCTGGTCTTCGCTGCCGACACCCGGACCAATGCCTCGC
This sequence comes from Stenotrophomonas maltophilia D457, assembly GCF_000284595.1. Taxonomy (GTDB): domain Bacteria; phylum Pseudomonadota; class Gammaproteobacteria; order Xanthomonadales; family Xanthomonadaceae; genus Stenotrophomonas; species Stenotrophomonas muris. The sequence goes on from NC_017671.1 coordinate 4,057,244, forward strand.
TGGACGATGTGCGCGTGCACCGCAAGCTGCACGTGTTCGAGTATCCCGGCCAGGCAGCCTACGTGCTGATGGCGGCTGGCAACCTGGCCACCACCCAGCTGCTGGTGTCGCGCCTGGGGCGCGATGCCGACGAACGGCGCGCGCCCAACCTGCGCGACATGACCCACCTGTTCGAAGCCGCCGAGTACGTCGGCCAGCTGCTGGTGGACAGCCAGGTGCACAGCAACCACAGCGAACATGGCCACGATGGGGTCAATACCCAGGCCACGCTGATCTTCGGCGGGCAGATCGCCGGCGAGCGCCCCGGGCTGTACATGATCTATCCGCTCGGCAACGCCATCGCCGCCTCGCCGGAGACGCCCTACCTGCAGATCGGTGAATCCAAGTACGGCAAGCCGATCCTCGACCGCATCCTCAGCCCGGCCACGCGCCTGGAGGATGCCGCACGCACGGCGATCGTCTCGTTGGACTCCACCATCCGTTCCAACCTGTCGGTGGGCCTGCCGATCGACCTGGCGCTGCTGCGCGACGGCGAACTGCGCATCGGCCAGCAGCTGCGGCTGGGTGCGGATTCCACGCTGTATGCGGACATCCACCAGAACTGGTCGCGGCGGCTGGAACAGGCAGTGGACGCCCTGCCGCGTTTCCCCTGGGAAACCAACGGACGGTAGTGCCGGCCGCTGGCCGGCAACCGCGTTGATCCCACCACACAGGAATGCCGGCCAGCGGCCGGCACTACCGGGCATCAGCCCAGCGCTTCGGCCACCGCGCGGAAGACCAGCTGCATATCTGCAGCGGCTGGAACAGGCAGTGGACGCCCTGCCACGCTTCCCCTGGGAACCTGCCGAACGGTAGTGCCGGCCGCTGGCCGGCAACCGCGTTGATCCCACCACACAGGGATGCCGGCCAGCGGCCGGCACTACCGGGCATCAGCCCAGCGCTTCGGCCACCGCGCGGAAGACCAGCTGCATATCTGCAGCGGCTGGAACAGGCAGTGGACGCCCTGCCGCGCTTCCCCTGGGAAACCAACGGACGGTAGTGCCGGCCGCTGGCCGGCAACCGCGTTGATCCCACCACACAGGGATGCCGGCCAGCGGCCGCCACTACCGCGACATCAGCCCAGCGCTTCGGACACCGCGCGGAACACCTGCTGCATCTGCAGCGGCTTGCGCAGCACGTGCACCTGCACGCCAGCGGGAAATGCATCGGCCGCCACCTCCACCGCTGCGTCTTCCAGCACCAGCGCCGGGCCGCGATAGCCCAGCGTGGCCATCTCGCCCAGCAGCTGGCTGGCCGGCAACAACTTCGAGCCGGCGTCGGCAATCACCAGCGCCGGCATTGCCTCCTGCTGCATCCAGCGCAGCGCCGCCGGGCCATCGGAGGCCAGCTGCAGCTGATATCCCTGGCTTGACAGCGCATTGCCGAGCAACGACAGGCGCGTGGCCTCGCCATCGACCACCAGGATCGACTGGCCACTGCCCAGGGCCACCAGCTGCTCGATCGGCTCACTACCGTCGCTGGCTTCGTGCATCGGCAAGTGCAGTTCGAAGCAGGTGCCCTGCCCCGGCTGGCTGCTGACATGGATGCTGCCGCCGGCACCTTCGACGATGCGCTTGCAGGAAATCAGGCCCAGGCCGGTGCCGTCGGCCTTGGTGGTGAAGAACGGATTGAACAGGTGCGACAGCGTGTCTGCATCCATGCCGATGCCTTCATCGGCCACGCAGATCCGCATCCAGTCCACGCCATCGCGCTGGCCGGCATGGCTGGCGATCAGGCTCAGGCGACCGCCGTTGGGCATCGCCTGGATCGCGTTGAGCGCCAGGTTCAACATCACCTGCTGCAGCTCGGTGTAGTTGGCATCGACCACCAGGCCTTCGTCCTGCACCTGCAGTTCCAGGCGCACGGCATCGGGCACGTTGCTGCGCAACAGCAGTGCAACCGCATCGAACAGGCCATCGATCTCGATGCGCTCGCTCGGCTTGCGCGAACCGCGCACGAACGACAGCATCGATTCGGCCATCTCATGGCCACGGCGACCGCACTCGGCGATAACATCGGCCAGGTGGTGCAGCTGCGGATCCTCGGTGCGCGCCTTCAGCAGGTCCGGCATGATCAGCAATGGCTGCAGGATGTTGCGCAGGTCATGGCTGAGGCCGGCAGCAAGCAGCGACAGGCTTTCCAGGCGCTGCGCGCGCATCAGCTCGGTTTCCACCCGTGCACGCTCCACCGCGCTGCGTGCATCGCGGATCGCACGCGCCACCGCCGACGGCAGGCGCGCCGGCAGATGCTTGATGATGTAGTCATTGGCGCCCTTCTGCAGCGCCGCCACCGCGTTCTCCTCACCCATCGTGCCGGAGACGAAGATGAAGGGCACGTCCGGCGAGGTCTCGCGCACGATGCGCAGCGCGTCATCACCGGAGAACCCCGGCATGCTCAGGTCGGACAGCACGATGTCCGGCTGGAACGCAGCCAGTGCCTGGCGCAGTTCCGCCTCGCTCTCGACACGCTCGAAGCGGGCGTCCAGGCCCGCGTCGAGCATCTGTTCGGACATCAGCTCGGCATCCTCTGGTGAGTCTTCCACCAGCAGGATGCGCAGCGCCCCCAGGGCGGGACCGGTCAGGGGCATGGGCTCACTCGAGTTCCGGTGCCTGGTTGATCAACGCCCAGAACTTGCCCAGGGTCTGCACCGCGCCGAAGAACTGGTCCACGTCCACCGGCTTGACCACGTAGGCGTTCACGCCCATGTCCCAGCTGCGGGCCAGATCGCTTTCCTCGCGCGAGGACGACAGGATCACCACCGGCAGGCGCTTGAGTTCTTCGTGCTCGCGGATCTGCCGAAGCACTTCGAGGCCATCCATGCGCGGCATCTTGATGTCCAGCAGCAGCACCGCCGGCAGGCCTTCCTCGCGATTGGCGAAGGCGCCGCGGCGCAGCAGGTAGTCCATCACTTCCACGCCGTCTTCGACGTGCACGATGGGATTGGCCAGACGCGCCTCTTCCAGGGCATCGATCGCCATTTCGGCATCCGCCGGGCTGTCTTCGGCGAGAAGAATGGTGCGCAGAGTGGTCATGCAGAAGGCCCTTGTTTGTCCGCGTCGATCGCGGGAGGCAGGTAGAAGTGGAAGGTGGCGCCGACGTCCGGTTCGGCCTCGGCCCAGATACGGCCGCCATGGCGGGTCAGCACGCGGCGCACGCTGGCCAGGCCGATGCCGGTACCCGGGTAGTCGCTGGCCTTGTGCAGGCGCTGGAATACACCAAACAGCTTGCCGGCGTAGGCCATGTCAAAGCCTGCACCATTGTCGCTGACCGTGAACTGATGGCCGCCATCGGGCTGCGGCTGGTAGTCCACGCGGATCCTCGCCGGCTCGCGGTTGCCCGAGTACTTCACCGCGTTGCCGAGCAGGTTCAGCCAGACCTGGCGGATCATGTTCTCGTCGCCCACCACGATCGGCAGCGGCGCGATGCTCCACTCCACGTGGTGCGCATGGCCGCTGTTCTCGGCCTCGGCCTGCAGGTTGGCATCGAGCATGGCGCGGGTATCGGCCACCAGCGACTGCATGTCCACCGCCTGCTGGCGCATCGCCGCGCGGCCCAGCCGCGAATAGACCAGCAGGTCGTCGATCAGCGCCGCCATGCGCCGGGCCGAACTGGAGATCACCTCCAGGTAATGCCGGCTCTTGTCATCGGCGGCGTCGCCGAGGTGGCGCGACAGCTTGTCGGAGAATCCGGCCACGTGGCGAAGCGGCGCACGCAGGTCATGCGAAACCGAGTAGCTGAAGGCTTCCAGCTCGCGGTTGACCTCGGACACCTGCGCGACCTTGCCCTCCAGCTGGCGGTTCAGCTCTTCCACGCGCAGCTGCACTGCGCGCTGCATGGTGACGTCGCTGATGGTCAGCAGCACCACTTCGTCATCGGTGTCGGGCAGCGGCATGCGCCGTGCGTTGAGCAGCATGTAGCGCACCATGCCATCGGCGGTACGCTGCTCATGCTCGAAGTCCCAGAGTTCGCGGCCACGCGACAGCACATCGGCCAGGCGCTGGCGCACCACCGGATCCCGCCAGGCGCCGTCGCCGATGTTTTCCAGCAGCAGGCCATCGGCGCGCTCGTCCTGCAGGTCATACAGTTCGGCGAACGCCGGGTTGTGCAGCTGCACGCGCAGGTCGCGGTCGAGCAGCACGATCGGTTCGCGCACGGTCTGCAGCACCGACGCCGCGCGTGCGGCCGAGCGCAGCGATTGCCGTTCCGCATGCAGGCGGCGGCCGATCTGCCGCTGCAGCAGCCACAGCACCAGGCCGAGCAGGGCCAGCTGGATCGCCAGCGAACTCCACGACACCAGTTCGGTCTGCTTGCGCTGGCGCGCGGCCTGCTGGGCGCGCAGTGCCAGCAGATTCTGCTCGCTGGCCTGCAGCTCCTCCACCAGGCCACGGATCGGATAACGCGTGCTCAGGTCCTGCACCAACTCACGCTGGTCGGAGTTCGGTTCGGACCGGGCCAGCTCGCGGGCAAGCGCCATGCGGCCTTCGAGCATCGATTCGATCCGACCAATGCGGATCAGCTGATCGGGATTGTCACGCGTCATCCGGCCCAGTTCGGCCAGGCGCCCGGGGATATCGTTGGCCTTGGCCATCCGCTCGCGCAGGCCGGGCGCATCCACGCCCTTGGACAGGGTCAGCGCGGCGGATTCGACGTCGCGCACATCGGCCTGCAGCTGTTGCAGCGCCACACCAACGGACTGGGTGTGGTTGACCCAGGCCATCGCCTCTTCGCTGTCCTGCTGCAGTTTGCGCAGGGTCAACCACGGCACCACGATGATCGCGGCAGCCGCCAGCGCCAGGGCCGGCAACCGCCAGCGGTCCCAGATGTCGTCACTGAAAACCAGCGCCATAGTTCCTCGTCAGCACGGCCGCGGAGCGGGACCCGGGACGAGCCCGGCTGCGGCGGAACCGGCAATATAGCGCAGGCAATCACAACTCTGGAGTCCAAAGCGCGGCAGGCTGAACGGGCCCCCGCAGCCGGCCCCATACGCGAGTGGGCGCCCCCTTCGGGGCGCCCACCCTGTTCAACGGTCGGTGGATCCTCAGCGCTTGGCAGCGGCGCTGACCTTAAGCGCGGCGGCATCGACGCGGGTCACGCCCTTGATGCCCTTGGCGGTGTTGACCGCCTTGTCCTTCTCCGCCTGCGTAGCGACGGCACCGCTCAGGCTGACCACGCCGTTCACGGTTTCCACCTTGATCTCGGTGCCCGGAACGTTGCTGCTGGCCAGCAGATCGGCCTTCACCTTGGTGGTGATCCAGGTATCGGTCACCGGCTCATTGGAGTCGTGACGATCAGCATGGGTCGTCGGATGGGTGCTGGTCGGCGGGCTCTTCGCGGCCGGGTCCTTGGCGAATGCGGCCGAGGAGGACAGCGCCAGGCCCAGGGTCAGGGCGGAAGCAATCAGCGTGCGGGTGGTATTGCTCATCGTGTCGTACTCCTTCGGAATGTGCTGCCAGTCTGGACAACCCACCGTAGAGCAGGCGTGGCGTTGCGGTCATGCCGCCGTGAATCGAAACGTTTCCAATGGCAACCGTTCAGTTTTGGACTGCCAGCACCCGTCGTTTACCCTGCCCTTCCCACTGCCGGAGCCCTGCCATGCGCCCCGACCTGCAACTGGCCCTGATCGGCTACGGCCTCGCCGGCCGCGTCTTCCATGCACCGCTGATCCAGCACACCCGCGGGCTGGCGCTGCACAGCATCGTCAGTTCACAACGCGACACCCTGCTGCGGACGTTCAGCGATGTGCACGTGCGTGCCACGCCGCAGCAGGTATTCGATGATCCGGCCGTGGATGCCGTAGTGATCGCCACGCCGAACGAACAGCACGCGCCACTGGCCATCGCGGCGCTGGCGGCAGGCAAGCATGTGCTGGTCGACAAGCCGTTCGCGCTGGATGTGGCCGAAGCGGAAACGGTGCTGGCTGCGGCACGCGATGCCGGGCGCATCGCCACCGTGTTCCAGAACCGGCGTTTCGATGCCGACTTCCTCACCCTGCAGTCGCTGCTGGCCGAAGGCAGCTTGGGCGATGTGGCCGAGTGCCACGCGCACTTCGACCGTTATCGTCCGCAGGTGCGCGACCGCTGGCGCGAACAGGACGGGCCCGGCAGTGGCCTGTGGTACGACCTCGGTCCGCACCTGCTGGACCAGATGCTGGTGCTGTTCGGCTGGCCCGAGGCAATCGATGCCGACCTGGCCGTGCAGCGCGAAGGTGGCGGCGGCATCGATTACTTCCACGCAATACTGCACTACCCACGGCATCGGGCGATCGTCCACGCCGGTTCCCTGGTGGCAGCGCAGACGCCGCACTTCAGTGTGCATGGCAGCGCCGCCAGCTGGATCAAGCACGGCCTGGACGTGCAGGAGGCGCAGCTGCGCCGCGGCGTGGCGCCGGGTGCGCCAGGCTGGGGCCTCGATCCGCGGCATGGCGAGCTGGTGCGCTGCGATACCGAAGACAACGTGCAACGCAGCACCGTCGACAACCTGCCCGGCGACTATCGCCGGTTGTATGCGCAGTTCGCGGCGGCGATGCACGGCGAGGGCGAAGCCACGGTCAGGCCGGTGCAGGCGCTGCAGCTGATGCGGTTGCTGCAGGCCGGCATGGACAGCGCGCGCGAAGGGCGGCGGATCGCGTTGGGGTGATCGGCAGGGCTGCGCCCTGCACCCGCACAAGCGGTAGTGCCGGCCGCTGGCCGGCAACCTCAACAGCAACGGCAAAAAACGGCAATCCGTGAGATGGCAGGATGGGTCCGGTTGCGGGAGCCGGACCCACCCCGCCTTCGACAGAGTCCCGCGCCCGACGGTAGGTGTCGACCTTGGTCGACACATCGACGTGGAAGCCATCGGAGACGGCTTTTGCAGAGTCGAGCCATGCTCGACTGCCTGCATGGGGTCAGAGCCCTTTCCTGCGGAAAGGGATCCGACCCCGGCTTCGTGCTTACGACTTCTTGATGGCGTGGCCGCCGAATTCATTGCGCATCGCCGACAGCAGGCGGTCGGTGAACGAATTCGATTCGCGCGAGCGCAGGCGTTCCAGCAGCGACAGCGTGATCACCGGCGCCGGCACATCCAGCGCGATGGCTTCGGCCACGGTCCAGCGGCCTTCGCCGGAATCCTCCACGTACGGGGCAATGCCATCCAGCGAAGGATTGCGCTTGAGGGCTTCCGTGCTCAGGTCCAGCAGCCACGAACGCACCACGCTGCCGTGGCGCCACACCTCGGCCACCTGCGCCAGGTCCAGTTCCATCTCCTGCTTGCGCTCCATCAGCGCGAAGCCTTCGGCATAGGCCTGCATCATTCCGTACTCGATGCCGTTGTGGACCATCTTGGTGAAGTGGCCGGCACCGGACGGGCCGACGCGCCCCCAGCCACGATCTTCGGCCGGGGCCAGCGTGCGCAGCAACGGTGCGATCTGCTCCACCACCGACGCTTCGCCACCGACCATCAGGCTGTAGCCTTCCTGCAGGCCCCACACGCCACCGCTGGTGCCGCAGTCGACGTAGCCCAGATCATCCTCGGCCAGCGCCTTGGCGCGGCGGATCGAGTCCTGGTAGTTGGAGTTGCCGCCGTCGATGACGATGTCACCCTCGGCCAGGTGCGGGGTCAGCTGGCCCAGCGTCTGGTCGACGGTTTCGCCGGCCGGTACCATCAGCCACACCACGCGCGGCACCGGCAGCGCGGCCACGGCGGCGGCCAGCGAATCAACCACCTCCAGGCCGGCCTCGGCGGCGCGCTGGCGGGCGCCTTCGCCCGGGTCGTAGCCGACCACGCGGTGGCCGCCGCGATGCAGGCGCTGGGCCATGTTGGCGCCCATGCGGCCGAGGCCGATCATTGCAATATCCATTGTTTCACCTTCAGTTGGGGTCTAGGGTCAGGCTGCCTGGCCTGCCGGTAGCCGCGCAGTGGCGCAGCTGCGCCTCGCGCCAACGCCGGTAGAGCGTGGTATGCAGATTGTGCACCGCCAGGTCGATTGAAAACGGGGTTCGCGGGTTGCGATCGAGCAGGCGGGCGACGTGGTAGCCGATGGGACGTATACCGCGTGGATGCACATAGATCACGAACTGCTGGTAGAACGGATCGTCCAGCAGCTGGTCCATGCGCGCGAGCGTGTCGTGGTAGCGCGGCGCCAGCCGTGCGCGCAACTGCGGATCGCGCTCGAACAGCAGGCGCTCGAAGTAGCGCTGGCCGATGCGCGGGATGTCCTGCGCCAGTTTCCAGAGTTCGGCATTGCGCTGGTCGTACCAGGCCAGGCCGCCGTGCTGCGCCAGGGCCTGCGCAGCGCCCTCGCCCACAGTGACGACCACGAAGTTCTCGGCCTGGTTGCTCAGGTCATCCAGCGTACCGTTGTCGTACACATGTTCGATGAAGCCGGGCACACCCACGAACGCCTGCCGCCCCATCGCCGAGGTGCGCACCGCCTTGCCGTCGGCGAAGAACTCGCCCGCGTGCGCGCCAAGCAGGATGCTGTCGGTGGCGTGCAGCGCGAGGAAGGTGCCGATCGACAGTTCATCCGCTGCGAACTCCGTATCGAACGCAGCATCGCCATACAGCTCGCGCTGGGTGGCCAGCTGCGCGACCTGGCGGCCGACACCGCACTCGGCGCGCACGGCACCGCTGTAGAACGCCTGCAGCGCATGGCTGTTGCCCGCACTGGGCACGAAGCCACGGCCGAAACTGCGCGTACGCTGCCAGCCCTGTGCCGGCGCGCCGCGCAGACCAAAGCCGATCCAGCCCAGTTGCGGGCCGGAGAAACGGAACGTGGCATTGCCCTGCAATGCCGAGGTCGCGCGCCGCGTGGCCGCCCCCAGCTCGAAGGCATAGGCGCAGACCGTAGCAGGGTCTTCCAGCAGCTGCTGCAGCAGTGCCTGTCGTTCGCCTGCAGGCAGATCCGCCGGCCAGCGTACGCGCAGGTCACCCGCTGCCTGTGCCGCGGCGAGCGAGGAACGCGTACACACCGGGCCCTTGTGTACCTGCGGTGCACGCAGCTCGGCATCCTCGAAGCGCCACCCCAACCGCTGCAGCAGGCCCTGCGTACAGTCCGGGGATGGCGCTGCGACGACCCACGCGGGCGCCAGCAGCAGGGCTGCAATCAGCCACCTGCCGCGCACGCTCAGCCCTGGTCCGTGACCGCCGGTGCGGGTGCGGGCTCCGGTGCCGCTGCCGGCGATGGCGGCGGCTTGCCCGCCGCGGCCGGCAGGTACTGCTGCAGGCGCTGGAAGAAGCGACGATAGAACTCGGCATCGGTGACCGTGCTGCTGGCCACCTTCACCAGCGAGTCGTCGTTGCTGCCGAAGGGCAGCGATACCGAACCCAGCGCTCCCACACCGACACTGGCCGAGGTCGGGCTCTTCTTCAGCGCGTAGCGATCCTGCACTGCGCTGACGAACACCAGCGTCTGGCCGCCACGCGGGGCGCAGGAGATGCGCAGCACCAGCTGCTCATGGTCATCCTCGCGCGGCTGGAAGTTCTTGTTGCCTTCCACCTGTGCATCGTCGGAACGGGCGATGGCATAGCCCTGGCTGAGCAGCGTGCGGCGCGCCGCTTCGCAGGCTTCGCCCGGGCGCCCATCGACCGTGCGCGAGAAGGTATCGCCGGAATCGAAGGACTCGCGCAACACGGTGCTGTCGGCGGCACGGCCACCGCAGGCCGAGAGGATCAGGGCGCTGGTGAGCGCTACGGCGGCGCTGGAAAGACGGGAGGCCCGCATGGGTACTCCTGCGAGAACGGAAGCACCAAGGGTAGTCCCACCCCCGTGTGCGGCAGGTCGACATACCCTCCCACGTTGCTCCCGGTTCATGCACGAAAAAGGGGACGGAAAAAGGGGACGGAGGGAATTAAGTCGTTTGTGCCACAAACGACTTAATTCCCTCCGTCCCCTTTTACGACGAGGGGCCGGCAATGCCGGCCCCTGAGGTGTCACATGCCGTGGCCGGCTCAGTCCGCCCAGCGCCCCGCGCCGGTGGACTGCGGCAGCACCTGGGCCGACAGCGGGCGGTCATTGGCCAGCAGATTGACCGCGTCAGCGAGGATCGAGGCCGACTCGCGCAGCAGCGGGTCCGGACGCTTTTCAGCGGCCTTCTCACGGGCGGCATCCTTGACGATGTCGCGCTCGTTGCCGGTCAGGCCATCGTCGCTGCTGTCGTCGGCCAGCGGGTCCAGGGCCAGGCCCAGTTCCTTGCGCTGCACCTGGCGCTCCTTGCGCTGGGCGTCCTGGCGCTCGCGCTCGGCACGACGGGTCGCCTCGTTGAGCGAGATGTACTTCTTCGCGGCCTCGGTGCGGAACTGCTCCACGTCCTCGTTCCACCACTGGAATTCCTTGTCAGTGGCGATGCGCGCGTCGTGGCGGGTCTCCAGCTTCGGCAGCAGCGGCGCGAAGTTGCCGTACTGGGTGTGCGGCACGGCGGCGATGCGGGTCCACGGCAGGGCGTTGTCGTAGGTGCTTTCGCCGAATTCGGTGGCATCGACGCTGGCCGGGAAGGCCAGGTCCGGCACCACACCCTTGTGCTGGGTGCTGCTGCCGCTGATGCGGAAGAACTGGGCGATGGTCAGCTTGACCTGGCCGAAGCGCTGGGTCTCGCCGCTCGGCCAGCGATCGAGGTCGACGATGTTCTGCACGGTGCCCTTGCCGAAGCTGGTTTCACCGATCACCAGGCCACGGCCGTAGTCCTGGATGGCACCGGCGAAGATCTCCGAGGCCGAGGCCGAACCACGGTTGATCAGCACCGCCAGCGGGCCATCCCACGCCACGCCCTGGTTGCGGTCGCTGTTGACGGTAACGCGGCCACCGGACTCGCGCACCTGCACCACCGGGCCCTGTTCAATGAACAGGCCGGTCAGTTCGATCGCTTCATCCAGCGAGCCCCCCCCGTTGTTGCGCAGGTCCAGCACCACGCCATCCAGCTTGTCGTTCTTGAAGCCGGCCAGCAGCTTGGCGACGTCGCGGGTGGCCGAGGCGTAGTCAGCGGCATTGCGGCGACGGCCTTCGAAGTCCTGGTAGAAGGTCGGCAGCTTGATCACGCCGATCCTGCGCGCCGGTTCGCCGTTGGCGGCCGGGATGCTCATGGTCTCGCCCTTGGCGGCCTGTTCGGCCAGGCGCACCTTCTGGCGGGTCAGGACCAGCGTGTGGTGCTTGCCGTCCACGCCCTCGGCGGCCGGGATGAATTCCAGCTTGACCTGGGTATCCTTGGCACCGCGGATCTTGGCCACGACGTCGTCGATGCGCCAGCCGATCACATCCTCGACCAGGCCGGACTTGCCCTGGCCAACGCCAACGATGCGGTCCCCCGGCTTCAGGGTGCCGTCCACTGCGGCCGGACCACCGGCGATGATCTCGCGGATCACCACCATGTCGTCCTGCCGCTGCAGCTGCGCACCGATGCCTTCCAGCGACAGCGACATCGCCTGGTTGAAGTTCTCGGCGGTGCGCGGGGTGAAGTAGTCGGTGTGCGGATCAACCGCGCTGGTGTAGGCGTTCATGAAGAACTGGAAGACGTCTTCGCCCTTCAGCTCGTTGACCGACTTCTCCAGCGTCGCGTAGCGCTTGTCCAGCGTCTTGCGGATGTCGTCCGGCTTCTTGCCGGCCAGCTTCAGGCGCAGCCAGTCGTTCTTCACCGACTTGCGCCACAGCTCATCCAGTTCGGCACTGCTGGCCGCCCACGGAACCTTCTTGCGGTCGTATTCGAAGCGCTCGTCGGTGGTGAAGTCCGGCTCCTGCTTGAGCAGCTTGCGCGCATAGGCCACGCGCTCGCCGACGCGCTGCTTGTAGACCGCGAACACCTGGAACGCCGGCTCCAGCTCGCCGCCACGGATGGCCGAAGAGATGTTGGCTTCGAACGGCGCGAAGCGCGCCACGTCGGCCTGGGTGAAGTACTGCTTGCCGCCGTCCAGGGTCTCCAGGTAGCGCTTGAACACGTCCTTGGAGGTGGCCTCGTCCAGCGCGCGCGGGCGGTAGGCGTAGCGGCTGTCGGACAACAGGCCGTACACCAGCTTGGAGGTGGTCACCTGATCGGCGGTGGCCGCCGCGGGCAATGCGGGCGAGTCGGCCTTGGCCGCCAGCGCCAGCGGCGCGACCAGCGCCAGGGCCATCAGGAATGCGGGGGCTTTGAATTTCATTGACGTGCTCGAAGGCGCCTTGCCAAGGGGGAGACTGCAGGGTGTTCAGACACCACGACAGTGCCGAAAGTTGCCGGGTTTGTCATCCGGCCGCGCTCGGTGGAAAACCAGCCTAGCCGGGCCGGTGTAGCAAATTGTGAATGCATGCAGAGCCGAGCCCATGCTCGGCTGGCCGGCAGCAAGCAGCCGAGCATGGGCTCGGCTCTACGGCAGGCAGAGGTGTGCGGACCAACGGTCCGCACCCGCCTCAGGAGACGCCGGCGCCCTTGGCCTGCACGTCAGCGTGGTACGACGAGCGCACCATCGGGCCGGACGCCACGTGGCTGAAGCCCAGCGCGTAGCCGTAGTCTTCCAGCGCCTTGTAGTCCTCGGGGGTCCAGTACTTCAGTACCGGGTGGTGATGCGCGGTCGGCTGCAGGTACTGGCCGATGGTGATCATGTCCACATCGTGCGCGCGCAGGTCGCGCATGGTGGCCTTGATCTGTTCGAAGTCTTCGCCCAGGCCCAGCATGATGCCGCTCTTGGTCGGCACGTCCGGGTGCTGTGCCTTGAAGTTCTTCAGCAGGTTCAGCGACCACTGGTAGTCCGCACCCGGGCGCACGTTGCGGTACAGGTCCGGCACGGTCTCGATGTTGTGGTTGAACACATCCGGCGGGTTCTGCGCCAGGATCTCCAGCGCGCGCTCCATGCGGCCCTTGCCACGGAAGTCCGGGGTCAGCACTTCGATGCGGGTACCCGGCGACTTTTCGCGGATGGCGGTGATGCAGTCGACGAAGTGCTGGGCACCGCCGTCACGCAGGTCATCGCGGTCGACGCTGGTCACCACCACGTACTTCAGGCCCATGTCGGCCACGGTCTGGCCGAGGCTGGCCGGTTCGTTGGCATCCGGCGGCTTCGGGCGGCCATGGGCCACGTCGCAGAACGAGCAGCGGCGGGTGCAGACCTCGCCGAGGATCATGAAGGTGGCGGTGCCATGGCCGAAGCATTCGTGGATGTTCGGGCAGCTGGCTTCCTCGCACACCGTCACCAGGCGGTTCTCGCGCAGCTTGGCCTTCAGGTTCTGCACGGCGTTGCCCGAGGGAATGCGCACGCGGATCCAGGACGGCTTGCGCAGCACCGGCGCGTCGGCGAACTGCACCGGCGAACGGTTGATCTTGTCACCGCCCAGCTGCTTGACCCCGGCCTGCAACGGCGCGGCGGACGGAGAGTCGCCCTGCACGATCTGCAGGGGAATGGAACGGGCGGTGGTTTCAGTCATGGCAGTTCCGGGGGGCGGTCAGGCGGCCGCAGAAAGATCGGGCAGTTCCGGCGTGTGCTGCAGCAGCAGGCCGAACTGGCGGGCCAGGTGGTCCAGCAGCACCGGCTTGACGGCATCCAGCCCGGAGGGGCCGCCCAAGTCTACCACCGAGGTCACCTGCAACCCCTGATAGCCACAGGGGTTGATGCGGTGGAAGGGTTCCAGGTCCATGGCCACGTTGAAGGCCAGGCCATGGAAGGTGCAGCCGCGGCGCACGCGGATGCCAAGCGCAGCGATCTTGGCGCCACCGACGTAGACGCCCGGGGCGCCCTCGCGGCGTTCGGCGCCGATGTTCCACTCGGCCAGGGTATCGATGAGGGCCTGCTCGATGCGGCACACGTAGTCGCGCACACCGATGCCCAGCCGCGGCAGGCGCAACAGCGGGTAGACCACGATCTGGCCGGGCCCGTGATAGGTCACCTGGCCGCCACGGTCCACGTGCAGCACGGGGATGTCACCCGGCGCCAGCACGTGCTCATCCTTGCCGGCCTGGCCCAGGGTGAACACCGGATCGTGCTCGACTACCCACAGTTCGTCGGCGTCGGCGTCGCTGCGCTGGTCGGTGAAGCGCTGCATGGCGCGCCACACCGGCTCGTACGCCTGGCGGCCGAGGTCGCGGACCACCGCCGGACGCGGCGCGCGGTCTTCCGGGGCGGCTTCGGCCGGGCAGCTGTCGGCTACAGCGTCCACTTCACTTCCGGGTGGTCGCGCAGCGCCTGGTGCGCCAGGTCGTACTGCTCGCGGCTCGCGGCCTTGAACACGATGCGGACGGACACGTACTTGCCGTTGGACGAATGCTTCCAGCTGATGCGTTCGTTCACCACATCGATGCCGGCAGCCAGCAGCAGACGGGGAAGCTCATGCTCCAGGCCGCGGTTGGCCGGGCCCATGGCGCTGAGCTCGAACTGGCCGGGGAACTGGAAGCCGTGGTCGGGGTTGTCGGACTTGATTTCCATGGCCCCATTATCGGGCCGCAGGGCAACAAACCCAAGAGTATTCACCAACGTCAAAGACAGCACTGGCGGCCTGCTGCGTTGCAGGTGGCCCAAAAGCGCGGGCGGAGAGCCCAACGGCAGCTGACTGGTTCTTTCGGCCCCTCAATGACCGGGGCATCATGCGCGCGGCCTGCAGTCGCCTTCACGCCAGGCCTGCGGCGCGTGCGCGGGTAACGAATTGTGTCCGCCGGACAATGTTGTTTTCGGAACAGACAAGTGATCCCAACGTGCTCGTTCCGGCGCGCGGGCACGAGTACCGTAGCGTTGCAGAAAACGACAGAAAACCGCCCCCTTCCCCATGAGCATTCCATCCATGCGTAGTGTCGCAGCCCTCGGGCTGGCCGGCCTGCTGGCCTCTGCCCTCCCCTTTGCCGCCCAGGCGGCCGAACAATGTGGCCCGGACGCGATGCGCGATCACCCGCCGCAGGTCAATTTCCGCGTCGACAACGACCTGTTCGGCGGCCGCCACCAGGACCAGGGCTATACCAACGGTGCGCTGTTGACCCTGGTCTCGCCCAATCTGGTCGATTACACCGACGACCCGTGCCTTCCACGCATGGCGCGCTGGGTGAACCAGTACCTGGAAGGCCTGCATCCGGGCAGGTTCGAACAGCAGAACATGATCTTCAGTATCGGCCAGGGCATCTTCACCCCGACCGATTTCAGCCGCAGGGACCTGATCGAGGAAGACCGTCCTTACGCGGGCGTACTGATCGCAAATTTCGGTTTCAATGCGCGCAGCGGCGACCGCCTGCAGACCACCCAGCTGACGTTGGGCGTAGTTGGCCCGTGGGCACAGGGCAAGCAGGTGCAGAATGCCGTGCACGAAGTGCTGGGCGACGAGAAATTCAAGGGCTGGGACAACCAGCTGCACAACGAGCCGCTGTTCATGCTGACCCATGAGCGCATGCGCCGCTGGCCGGGTGATGCCAGCATCAATGCCGACGGCTGGGGTTGGGACGCGATCAGCCACTACGGCGGCTCGATCGGCAACCTGGAAACCAAGGCCAACCTCGGCGGTGAAGTGCGCTTCGGCTGGAAGCTGCCGGACGACTTCGGCAGCACGCCGTTGCGCCCGGCCGGTGAGAACACGGCACCGACCCGCAGCGGCCGTCCCAATGGCTGGTCCTGGCACCTGTTCGCGACCTCGGACGCGGCCTGGGTGATCCGCGACATCACGCTGGATGGCAACACGTTCCGCAACAGTCACAGCGTGGACAAGCGCCATGTGGTGGCCTACGGCGGCTATGGCGTGGCCGTGATGTACGGACGCTGGAAGTTCGCCGCTGCGCGTTACCACAGCACGCGAGAGTTCAACGGCCAGCGCCAATCGCCGGTGTTCGGCAGTTTCACCATCAGCCGCTCGCTGTAGGCGAGGGGCTGAGGGTGAAGCGGGTAGGTGCCGACCGTTGGTCGGCACACCGGTTACCGCATCGCTCGCTGCAAGTCAGGCGCTGCAGGTGGTGCCGGCCGCTGGCCGGCTGCCGGCAGTTCCGGATGAGTTGCTGGGGAGCCGGCCAGCGGCCGGCACGACCCGCATCCGGGTGGGCTCATGCGGAGCCGGCCAGCGGCCGGCACGACCCGCATCCGGATGGGCTCATGCGGAGCCGGCCAGCGGCCGGCTCTACCCCCCGCGTGCGGGGGGAAGCGGCCTTCCGAAACAGAAAAGGCCGGCATTTGCCGGCCTTTTCGTTCACCACGCCAAGGCGTGGATCATTCCGATTCCCACCACATCCAGAAGCTGTCCCACAGGCGCTTGAAGAAGCCGGCCTGCTCGACGGCGGCCACGGCCACCAGCGGTGCCTCGGCGATGACCTTGCCATCCAGCGTGACCTTCACGGTGCCGATCTGCTGGCCGGCAGTGAACGGTGCTTCCAGGGTCTTGGGCACGTCGATGCTCGGCTTCAGGTCGTTGTAGCGGCCGCGCGGCACGCTCACCAGCATCGGCTGGGCCACGCCCAGCTGTACCTTGTCGGTGGTGCCCTTCCAGACCTTGTGCTCGGCCACGGCCTTGCCCGGTTCGTACAGGCGGTGGGTCTCGAAGAAGCGGAAGCCCCAGTTCAGCAGGGCCAGGCTGTCGTCGGCACGCTGCTTCTCCGACGCACCACCCAGCACTACGGCGATCAGGCGCTGGTCGCCACGCTGGGCCGAGCTCATCAGGCAGTAGCCGGCTTCGGACGTGTGGCCGGTCTTGATGCCATCCACGCTGCCATCGCGCCACAGCAGCAGGTTGCGGTTCGGCTGCTTGATGTTGCCGACCTGGAATTCCTTGATCTTGTTATACGCGTAGGTTTCCGGGTAATCACGCACCATCGCGCGGCCCAGCAGCGCCAGGTCGTAGGCGGTGCTGTGGTGGCCCTGTGCGGTCAGGCCGTGGGCGTTGACGAAGTGCGAGTCCTTCATGCCGATCTTGGCGGCGTAGCTGTTCATCAGCGACGCAAAGGCCTCTTCGCTGCCGGCCACATGCTCGGCCAGGGCGATCGCGGCGTCATTGCCGGACTGGATCGCCATGCCCTTTTCCATGTCTTCCAGGCGTGCGGTCTGGTTGACCGGGAAGCCGCTGTAGCTGCCGTCGGTACCGGCGCCACCTTCGCGCCAAGCGCGCTCGCTCATCATCACCTGGTCATCTGCACGGACCTTGCCGTTCTTGACCTCGGCGGCAACCACGTACGACGTCATCACCTTGGTGATGCTGGCCGGGGCCAGCTGCTCGTGGATGTTCTCGCCGGCCAGCACCTGGCCGGTGGCGTAGTCCATCAGGACCCAGGCCTTGGACACGCTCGGGGCCGGGGCCGGCGGGGTCGCGACGGTGGCCGGGGCGGCAGCGGCGGCGGCAGGCGCCGGCGTGGCCGGGGTCGGCAGCGGCGTCTGGGCGGAAGCCAGGCCCACCACCAGGGTGGCGGCCAGGGCGGTGGCGGCGGAACGGAAATTCATTGGACAGCAGGCTCCAGGGGACGGCCGGGAATGGAGGGTGGAACGTAACGGCCATTGTAAGGCCGGGGGAGCCTGGGCCGGCAGCACCGGCCCGGGCGGATCAATCCTTGACGATCTGCGGCGAACCCAGGCCCAGACCGGCGATGCGGCCGGCAAGTTCCGCGGCACTGGCATGGTCGGTGGCAGGAACGCGCAGACGGAACAGGGTGCGGCCACCGGCGGCGATGTCGCTGATGGTCGCGCCGACGATGCCGGCAGCGTTGAGCTGGCCCATCGCACGGTTGGCGTTGTCGCGACTGGAGAAGCTGGCGACCTGCACCATCACCGCGCCCACCACCTGCTGCGACAGGCTGGGTGCCGCCGGCGTGGCGGCGACGGTGCGCACGGGTGCCGGCGCGACGGCGCGCGGCGCGGCGCTGGCGACTGCAACCGGCGCCGGTGCGGTGCTGCGCAGCGGTGCACTCGGCGGCAGGCTGCTGACCGCCACCTCCGGCACGGTGCTGGCCACGCCCTGGGTGGTGGCCGGCTGGCCGCGTGCCGGCATGCCATCGGCCGGCAGGCGCTTGACCAGGCGATCGATATCGCTGTCGGCAGTGGCGCGCGCGGTCGCTGCCGGGCGTGCACTGGCCACCGCAGCTGCCGCTTCGGCGGCACGACGCTCGCGGCGGGACGGCTTCTGCGCCAGCAGGTTGCTCTCGCCCGGCTGCAGCGCGCGCACTTCCACGTTGCCGGTACCGCGCTGGGTGATGCCCAGGCGCACGGCGGCGGCATAACTGAGATCGACCACGCGACCATCGTGGAACGGGCCGCGGTCGTTGACGCGCACGATCACCGACTCGCCATTGTCGAGGTTGGTCACGCGGGCGAAGCTGGGCAGCGGCAGCGTCTTGTGCGCGGCGGTGAACTGGTACATGTCGTAGACCTCGCGGTTGGAGGTCAGGCGGCCATGGAACTTGGCGCCGTAGTACGACGCGGTACCGCGCTCGACATAGTCGTGGGTATCGTCGAGCACCTTGTACGACTTCCCCAGCACCACGTACGGCGACTTGTTGCCGATCGCCGAGCGCTCCTCGGCGGTCACTTCCGGCTCGGGAATGCAGGCCACGTTGGGAATGTAATCCGGCGTGCTGTCACGCACGCCCGGCTTGTACAGGCCACCGGCAGTGTAGTTGCCGCGGGTGCTCAGGTCTTCCTTGGCCGCCGCGTACGGTGACCCTTCCGGGCAGTGTGCCGGGCGCGAGCCACGCCCCTGCACCAGCGTGCCGCCGGACTTGCCACCATGGCCGGCCGTGGCCGGCTTCTTCGGCGCGCTGCTGCAGGCAGCCAGCGCGAGGACGATCAAGCCTGGGACCAGCCATCTGATGTTCATGCCGGGGGCAGCTCCTGTCCGGCGATGGCCTGGGACAACTGGAACACGGCCATCGCGTACATCTTCGAGAGGTTGTAGCGGGTGATCGCGTAGTAGTTCTGGAAGCCCAGCCAGTACTGCTTGCCGGTGCTGCCTTCAAGCGTGATCGGCGTGGCGGTGGCGCCCGGCTGCACCGGCGCGCCCGGCTGGTAGCCGCGCTGCGCCAGGTCGGCCATCGTCCAGGTCGGCATCCATTCGGTCGGGTTGAACTCCTCGCGGCCCGGCGCCAGCGTGGCCGGCACGGCCACCTGCCCGCCACGCACCCAGCCGCCCTTCTTCACGAAGTAGTTGGCGATGGACGAGAACACGTCGTCGTAGCTGGTGAACAGGTCGCGGCGGCCATCACCGTTTCCGTCCACGGCGTAGTCGAGATAGCTGGACGGCATGAACTGGCCCATGCCCATCGCACCGGCATAACTGCCCTTGAGCGTGGTGATATCCAGTTTCTCTTCGTGGCCCAACTCGAACAGCTTGGCCAGCTCATCGCGGAAGAACAGCTCGCGGCGCACTTCGCGTTCCAGCTTGGCCGGGTCGCCGCTGCGCGGGTAATAGAACGCCAGCGTGTACAGCGCATCGAGCACGCGATGGCTGCCAGCATTCCTGCCGTAGCTGGTTTCCACACCGATGATCGCGACGATCACTTCGGCCGGCACGCCGGTGCGCTGCTGCACGCGATCCAGTTCGGCGCGGTGTTCGGCCAGGAACGCGCGGCCGCCCTCGATGCGCGCCTTGCTGATGAACATCGGCCGGTACTCATTCCACGGCTTGACCCGTTCGGCCGGGCGCGACATCGCGGCGATGATCGGCTGGCGCACCTGCGCCTGGTCGAGCACGCTGCTGATCTGCTCCGGCTTCAGGCCATAGCGCTTGGCGGTATCGGCAATGAAGCGGGCCCGTGCGACCTCGAACGGCACCGGGGTGAGATCGACCGGCGCCGCGGTGGCGGCGGTGGCTTCAGGCGCGGCCTCGGCCGGGCCATGGGCTTTGGCGGCGGGCTGGCGCGGCGTACTGCTGGCCTGGGGCGAAGACGGTGGGGACTTCGGCTGGGTCGCGCAGGCGACCAGGCCGAGGGTGAGCATGCAGGCCAGAGTGCGTCGAATCATCGTCGCAGGTTAGCAGGTCATGGATGAATTAAAACCCCTAACACCATGAATCACAACGATTTGCCTGCGACCAGCGGGAAATGTGAAGGCATCGTGATCGCCCTTCCCCATTCAGATAGAGGTTGCCGGTTGCGTCCCCATCCCCGCAGACGCAACCGGCGACCGGATCCGGTCGGTACCTGCGCGGCTGCCGCTCCCCAGTGGCAGTACCCCGCGCTCCCTGTACCCGTTGGATCAGTACTGCTTCCCGCCCGACGCCCCCTCGCGCTGCAACGATTGACGGCGCGCCGTGCCGAACGGGCCGCCATTGTGCAGGCCGATTACGACAAGTCCATTGATCAAGATCAACGCGGTGTAAAAGTGTGAACCAGCTAACGTTTTTTGCGGACTTTCGTCAGCGGGCGTGCTGTCGTGCATCGGTGTGAGAACGCTTACACAACGGGCGTTGCGCAGTCAGGAAGTTTCCAACCAACGGCGCAGCCCCTCGTGGGTGGCCGCGAAAAGCAGTTCATGGGTGGGGCCGGGTAGACGGGCTGCGCAGGGGCCGCTGCAAGTACGTCCATGTAAGCTTGGTCGCCGCATCCATGCGGCTCACGCCCCTGCGCAGCCCCTCTACCCGGCCACGGACAGGTTCCGTGCGCGTCTACCCACGGCGAAGTAAAGAGAAGATCAAAAGCAAAGGCGGCCTGGCGGGTCGCTTCATTGCCGTGTGTAGAGCCGAGCCATGCTCGGCTCACGAGCAAGCGCAGCGTCGCGATCCGCTTTTGATCTTCTTTTTCTTCTCCGTGGGTGGACGAACACGGAATCTGCCAGCGGCCGGGTGGGTGGGCAGTGCGGGGTGTCCGCGGCATGGATGCCGCGGCCAAGCCCCCATGGATGGGTTCACGGCGTCCCCGCACTGCCCACCCACCCGGCCAGCCCTCAGCAATCCGGCTTTCAGCGACCCATTCCACCCACGAGGGGCTGCGCCGTTGGCTGGAAACCCTATCCCCCGTGCACGGGCCGGTGCCCGCGTACCGCCATCACCAACCCGATGCCGGCCAACAGCGAAACCGCCGATGTCCCGCCGTAGCTGATCAGCGGCATTGGAATGCCCACCACCGGCAGCAGGCCGGAAATCATTCCGCCGTTCACCAGCACGTAGACGAAGAACGCCAGCCCCAGGCTGCCGGCCAGCAACCGTGCATGCGTGTCGCGCGCGTGCACGGCAATCCACAGGCAACGCCCGACCACGAACAGGTACAGCGCGAACAGCGTCGCCACGCCGATCCAGCCGAACTCTTCGGCCAGCACCGAAAACGCGAAGTCGGTGGTGTATTCGGGGAGGAAATCCAGCGTGGCCTGGGTGCCCTGCCCCCAGCCGCGTCCCTGCCATCCCCCGGAGCCGATCGCGATGCGTGACTGCAGGATGTTCCAGCCGGTGCCCAGGGGGTCGGCCGCCGGGTCGAGGAAGGTCAACACACGATCCTTCTGGTACTGACGCAGCAGACCGAACCACGCCAGCGGCGCGGCCACTGCCAGCCCCGCCGCGCCGGTCGCCACCCAGCCCCAGTGCAGGCCCGCCAGCAACAACGCGAACACGCCGCTGGCGGTGACCAGCGTGGCGGTGCCGAGGTTGGGCTGCATCAGGATCAACACCGCCGGCGCGCCGATCAGCACCGCGGCGGTCAGTACCGTGCGCGGCGACGGCGGCAGCGGTTGCCGGTGCAGGTACCAGGCCATCATCAACGGCAGGCTGAGCTTGAGCAGCTCCGACGGTTGCAGGTAGAACACGCCGAGGTTGAGCCAGCGCTGCCCATATTTGCCGGTGCCGATCACATACACCGCCATCAGCGGCAGCATCGACAGCGCGTACAACGCTGGTGTCCACGCGCGCAGGCGCAGCAGCGAAACACGTGACAGCAGCCACATCGCCAGCAGTCCACCCGCAAAGCGCGCCGCCTGCCCGGCCACCGGCCCGGACACACTGTGCAGCACCGCCAGGCCCGCGCCCATCAGGATCAGCAATGCGACCAGCAACGGCAGATCGATCGTGCGCACTGCCTCACGGCAGCCGCCAAACAGTCGTTTCCATTCCACGCGCAGCACGCTAGCAACGGGCGCTTGCGTGAAGCTGTCAGGGTGCTTCTGATCTCCGTAGCCGGGCTGTGGGGTCAGATCCCTTTTCCCTGTGGAAAAAGGGATCTGACCCCGACGCCGTACTCAGCCGTAGCCGCCGTGCACCGGGTTGTGACTGCGCACCGCCATCACCAATCCGAAGCCGGCCAGCAGTGACACCGCCGAGGTACCGCCGTAGCTGATCAGCGGCATCGGCACGCCCACCACCGGCAGCAGGCCGGAAATCATCCCGCCGTTCACCAGCACATAGACGAAGAACGCCAGGCCGGTGGCGCCGGCCAGCAGGCGCGAATACGAATCGCGCGACTGGCTGGCGATCCACAGGCAGCGCCCGATCACCACCAGGTACAGCGCCAGCACGGTGGCCACGCCGATCCAGCCGAACTCCTCGCTCAGCACCGAGAACGCGAAGTCGGTGGTCTGTTCGGGAATGAAGTTCAGGTGCGACTGCGAGCCCTCGCCCCAGCCCTTGCCATCGAAGCCGCCGGAACCGATCGCGATCTTCGACTGGATGATGTTCCACCCGGCCCCCAGCGCATCCATCTCCGGGTCCAGGAACATCATGATGCGGTCCTTCTGGTACGGCCGCAGCAACCAGAACCAGGCCACCGGCGCGACCGCGGCCACGCCACCCACGCCCAGGCCGACCCACCACCACGGCAGGCCGGCCAACAACAGCACGAACACGCCACTGGCAGCGATCAGCACACCAGTACCGAAGTCCGGCTGCAGCATCACCAGGCCGGTGGGCACGCCGATGATGACCAGGGCCACGAGCACGGTGTTGAAGCGCGGCGGCAGCGGCATCTTGTGCAGGTACCAGGCCACCATCATCGGCAGGCTGACCTTCAGCAGCTCGGCCGGCTGCAGGTAGAAGAACTTCAGGTCCAGCCACTGCCGGCCGTACTTGCCGGTGCCCAGCACGAACACCGCCAGCAACGGGATCATCGAGATCGCGTAGATCATCGGCGTAGCCGAGCGGATGCGCAGGATCGGCACCCGCGAGATGCCCCACAGCGCGGCCATGCCCACGGCGAAGCGCGCGCCCTGGGCCATCACCAGGCTGTCGCCACCGGCGCTCTTCAGGGTGGCCAGGCCGATCACCATCAGCGTCCCCAGGGCCAGGCACAGCACCCAGTCCAGCGTGCTGAAGAAGCGGCGCAGCATGTCGCCGGCCCAGCGCAGGAACACTCTCATCGTACGGGCTCCGCGACGGTCGGGCGTGGCGTGGCGGGCAACACGGCGGCGGCCGGCGTCGCCGGCTGCGGTGCGGGTACAGGTTCCGGCGCCGGCACGCCGACCAGCACCGGATGTTCACCCAGCTGCGCCGCGGCGAGGTCGCCAGCCTGGCGCGCGCCGGCATCTTCGTTGTCGAACGCGGTGGCGCCGATGGCGGTGGTGCCGCGCTCGCTGTCCAGTGGCTGCATGCCTTCGGGCATCTTGCCCAGCAGGTAGGCGTCGAACACCTTGCGTGCGATCGGCGCGGCCGCCGAACCACCATAGCCGCCGCCTTCCACGGCCACCGCGATCGCGATCACCGGGTTTTCCACCGGTGCGAAGCCGACGAACAGCGCGCGGTGGCGCAGGTGCATCGGCAGGCTCTTCGGATTCACCGCCGCCGTGCCCTTTCGGCTGATGACCTGCGCGGTACCGGTCTTGCCGGCCATCACGTACGGCGCACCCACCGCCACGCGCCAGCCGCTGCCGCCGGGCCGCATGGTCGCCATCATGCCCTCGCGCACGGCCTGCACGTTGGCGGGGTTGGGGCTGACCGGCTTGCTCTCGCCAGCCGGCATCGCCGACCAGTCGCTGTCGAAACCCTCGCGCTGCTGGATCACCAGGTGCGGGGTGCGCAGCTGGCCGTCGGCCAGACCGCTGACGCCGCGCGCCAGCTGCAGCGGGGTGACCTTCCAGTCACCCTGGCCGATGCTGATGTTGACCGTATCACCGGGGTACCAGGCTTCCTTGCGGCTCTTCCGCTTGTAGGCCGGCGACGGCAGGATGCCGCCGATCTCGCCGGTGAGGTCGATGCCGGTCGGCTGGCCGAAGCCGTAGTACTCCATGTAATGGTCGAAGCGCTCGATGCCCAGGTCCAGCGCCAGCTTGTAGTAGTAGGTGTTGACCGATTCGGCGATGGACTTGCGCAGGTCGGTCCAGCCATGGCCGCCACGGTGGGCGTCACCCCAGCCGCGGGAAGTGCCCGGCAGATAGAACATGCCGGTGGACAGCACCTTGTCTTCCGGGCGTCGAACGCCCGAATCCAGGCCGGCCAGGCCGATCAGCGGCTTCAGCGTGGAACCGGGGGCGACGCCACCGAGCACCAGGCGGTTGAACTGCGGCCGCGACGGGTTTTCGTTCAGCGCCTTGAAGTCGGCATGCGAGATGCCGTTGACGAACAGGTTGGGGTCGTAGGACGGCAGGCTGACCATCGCCAGCACTTCGCCGGTGCGCGGGTCCATCGCCACCGCCGAGCCTTCCTGGTCGCCGAAGGCGGCCACCATGGCGCGCTGCAGGTCGGCGTCGATCGACAGCCGCAGGTCGGCGCCGGATTGCGCGGCGACGCGGCCGATGGTGCGGATCGCGCGCCCCTGCACGTTGGTCTCGACCTGCTCGTAGCCGACCTTGCCGCGCAGCTGCTGCTCGTAGTAACGCTCCAGGCCGGACTTGCCGATGTGGGTCAGCGCGGCATTGCCTTCGCCGAGGATCTCCAGATCCTTGTCATCAACGCGGCCAACGTAGCCGATGATGTGCGCGAACAGATCGCCGTAGGGGTAGCGGCGGGTCAGGTAGGGCTCCAGCTCGACGCCGGGGAAGCGCCAGCGGTCGACCGCGAAGCGCGCCATCTCCTCGTCGCTCATGCGCAGCTTCAGCGTGACCGGCAGGAACTTGCGGCGCGCCTTGCGCGACTTGTTGAACGCTTCCAGCTCTTCCGGGCTGATGTTGATGATCTTCGCCAGCCCTTCCAGGGTGGCGTCCATGTCCTTGACCTTGTCCGGGGTCACGTCCAGGCGGAAGGCCGGCACGTTCTCGGCCAGCAGGCGGCCATTGC
Organism: Stenotrophomonas maltophilia D457; assembly: GCF_000284595.1. GTDB lineage: Bacteria > Pseudomonadota > Gammaproteobacteria > Xanthomonadales > Xanthomonadaceae > Stenotrophomonas > Stenotrophomonas muris. The sequence continues at coordinate 4,082,292 of NC_017671.1, forward strand.
GGTCGTAGATCATGCCGCGCCCGGGCACCACCGGCCGCGGCTTGATGCGGTTGGCTTCCGAGCGCGTGGCATAGACGTCGTGGTCCAGCACCTGCAGCTTGAAGTACCAGCTGCCCAGGCCCAGCAGGCAGACCAGCACGCCCAGGAAGCCCAGCGCCGCGCGGCGGCGGAACTGTTCGGCTTCGGCGTGCGGGTTCTTGACCTGGCGGCGCGGGATCATGGCTCAGCGCCCGCGCTTGCCGAAGCGCACCGCGTCCAGCAGCACGAACACCAGCGGCCACAGGCCCATGCCCAGCAGCGGTGCCCACCAGTACGACCACGGCAGGGTCGGCTCATCCACCACGATGTGGACCAGCGCGCTGACGATGCGGTCGTTGAACAGCAGGCCGCCGATGGCCAGCATCTGCTGGGACATCGGGAAGAAGCGGATGCGGGCGCGGAAGCGCTGCAGGATGAAGGCCAGAATCACCAGCCGCAGCGCCTGTTCGCCCAGCACGCCGCCGTACAGCAGGTCGGCAACCACGCCGCTGGCGAAGGCGATGCCCAGGCCGACGCGTTCGGGAGCTTCGATGACCCAGTACGCCAGCACCAGCGCCAGCCAGTACGGGCGCAGCGGCTGCAGCAGCGCCGGCAACGGCAGCAGGCCCAGCAGCAGCGCCACCACCAGGCTGGCCGGCAGCACCCACGGGTTGTCGCGCAGGCGGCTCATCGCTGGGCCTCCGGCGTGGTCGGTTGCCGGCCAGCGGCCGGCACTACCGTGGACCCGGCTGGGGTGGAGCCCCCCTCTTGTTGAGGGGGGCGCGCCGAAGGCGCGGGGGTAAGGGAGGATGCGGGGGCAACAGTCCTCGTTTGCGACGAGGGCTGTTGCCGGCCAGCGGCCGGCACTACCGGGGAGCTGGCCGGAGCCGGCATCGTTGCCGCTGGCGCGGCTCCCGCGGGCACGCTGGCGCCGGTGGCCGGCCCCCCCGGGGCGGTTTCTTCCAGCTGCAGGCGCAGTTCCGGCGGAATGCGGATCGCCGCGCCCGGGCGCAGCAGCAGCACGTCGCGGCCGCGGTCGAGCTGGGCCGCCGGCTTCAGTTCGCCGACCAGGAAGGCGTGGGTGTCGTCCGGGCGCAGGCCGGTGATGGTGCCGACCGGGAAGCCGGCCGGGAAACGCCCGCCGAGGCCGGAGGTAACGATCTCATCGCCCACTTCCACGCCGGCGCTGAGCGGAATGTCGCGCAGCTCCAGCGTATCGCCGCGGCCGTAGACGATCAGGCGCACGCCGTTGCGGGCCACGGTAACGGGCACCGCGTGGTCGGGGTCGGTCAGCAGCAGCACGGTGGAAGTGCCGCCGGTGACACTGATCACCTGCCCCATCAAGCCGCCGGCATCGATCACCGCCTGGCCGACGTGCACGCCTTCGCGGGTGCCGGCGTCGAGCACCAGGCGCTGCTTCACCGGGTCCAGGTCGATGTCCAGGATCGGCGCCAGCTGCACGTCCAGGCCGCTGCGCTCGGCCACGTTCAGCAGTTCGCGCAGCTGGGCATTGTCCAGCGCGGCGGTCTGCAGGCGGGTCAGGCGCGCGTTGGCCAGCAGCAGCTGGTTGCGCAGTTCGCGATTCTCGGTCACCAGCTGGGTATGGCTGGCGGCGGAATCCTTGACCTGGTTGCCGAGCTTGCCGGGCAGGCCGGCCAGCGCCCACACCGGCTGCACCAGGCTGTTGGCCTGCTCGCGCAGGCGCGCCAGCCAGCCGGCCTGGTCATCGAGCACGATCAGGGTGATGGCCAACGCGAGATAGGCCAGCAACCGCAGGGGGCTGGCGGCATCACCGGATCGGGAGGCAACGGGAGGACCGGCGTAGGGCGGCACGGCAACGATTCAACTGGCAGAAGGCGAAAGGGAAACACGCGGGCGCCCCGCCGGTGCCGGCCCGCCATCACGGCGGGCCGCACCCCGGAAGGGCGCGGCAGGCAGGAACGGCCGGGACGGCTTATTCCGGCGCAAAGAACTCGTTGCCGTGCATGTCAACCAGCTCCAGCGCACGGCCGCCACCGCGGGCCACGCAGGTCAGCGGATCGTCGGCCACCTGCACGTGCAGGCCGGTTTCCTCGGAGATCAGGCGGTCCAGGTCGCGCAGCAGGGCGCCACCACCGGTCAGCACGATGCCGCGCTCGGCGACGTCGGCGCACAGTTCCGGCGGGGTCTGCTCCAGCGCCAGCTTGACCGCGCTGACGATGCCCGACAGCGGTTCGTGCAGGGCCTCGAGCACCTCGTTGGAGCTGATCTTGATCATCTTCGGCACGCCCTCGGCGAGGTTGCGGCCGGAGATTTCCATCTCGATCACTTCCGCCTGCGGGTAGGCGCAGCCCAGCTCGACCTTGATGCGCTCGGCGGTGGCTTCACCGATCAGCATGCCGTGGTTGCGGCGCACGTAGTTGGTGATCGACTCGTCGAAGCGGTCGCCGCCGATGCGGACCGAGGCCGAATAGACGATGCCGTTGAGCGAGATCACCGCCACTTCGGTGGTGCCGCCGCCGATGTCGATGACCATCGAGCCACGGGCCTCGGTGACCGGCATGCCGGCGCCGATCGCGGCCGCCATCGGTTCTTCGATCAGGAACACGTCACGGGCACCGGCTTCCTCGGCCGATTCCTTGATCGCGCGGCGCTCGACCTGGGTCGAGCCGGCCGGCACGCAGACCAGCACGCGCGGGCTCGGGCGCAGCACGCGCGATTTGTGCACCTTCTTGATGAAGTGCTTGAGCATCGCCTCGGTGTAGGTGAAGTCGGCGATGACGCCGTCCTTCATCGGGCGGATGGTGGTGATGTGACCCGGGGTACGGCCCAGCATCTGCTTGGCTTCGGCGCCCACGGCTGCCACCGAGCGGGTGCCACCGATGGCACGGTCCTGGCGCACGGCCACGACCGACGGCTCGTTCAGCACGATCCCCTGCCCGCGCACGTAGATGAGGGTGTTGGCCGTGCCCAGGTCGATGGACAGGTCGTTGGAGAACATGCCACGGAGTTTCTTGAACATCTGAGGAAGGAGTCCTGAGGGGTGTCGTGCCCGCCGCGGGATGGCGAAAAAATGGGCAGAAATCGAGGCCGACAAGCCTAGCAACCCGCCTGCCGCCGAGCAAGGAAAAAACTAGCTGAACCCGCGTCTTCACAGGCTTTCGGCCTGATCGGGCATCACCCGGTTCTGGCCCTGAGCGGCACCAGCGGGTAACCTTTGCGCCGTCGGGCGCCCAAGGGCGCCGTTTGCTTGCCCGCTGAACCGGGCTGGCCCACCCCAAAATTCACCGCATAGGCTTACATCGATGTCCGCTCTGATCTGTGGTTCTCTTGCCTTCGACACCATCATGGTGTTTCCGGACCAGTTCAAGAATCACATCCTGCCGGACAAGGTGCACATCCTGAACGTGTCCTTCCTGGTGCCGCGCATGCGCCGCGAGTTCGGCGGCTGCGCCGGCAACATCGCCTACAACCTGCACCTGCTGGGCGGCCAGCCGATCCCGATGGGCACCGTGGGTTCGGACTTCGGCCCGTACCGCGAGTATTTCGAAGGCCTGGGCATCGACCTGTCGCGCGTGCGCGTGATCGATGAGCTGTTCACCCCGCAGGCGTTCATCACCACCGACCACGACAACAACCAGATCACCGCCTTCCACCCGGGCGCGATGATGCGTTCCTACGAGAACCATGTGCGCGGCGTGCCGGGCGTGACCCTGGGCCTGGTCGGCCCGGATGGCCGCGAAGGCATGATCCAGAACGCGCAGGAATTCCACGAGGACGGCATCCCGTTCATCTTCGACCCGGGCCAGGCCATGCCGCTGTTCAACGGCCCCGAGCTGCGCGCCTTCATCGACCAGGCCGACTACGTGGTGGTCAACGACTACGAGTCGAACCTGCTGCAGGAACGCACCGGCTGGGACGAAAAGGAGATCGTCAGCCGGGTCAAGGCCTACATCACCACCCGCGGCCCGAAGGGCGCGGTCATCCACACCCCGGAAAAGAGCTACGACATCCCGCCGGCGCACGAGCGCCGCGTGGTCGACCCGACCGGCTGTGGCGACGCCTTCCGCGCCGGCCTGATCTACGGCATCCAGAAGGGCTACGACTGGCTGACCATCGGCCGCATGGGCAACCTGATGGGCGCACTGAAGGTCGAGCACCCGGGCACGCAGAACCAGCGCTTCACCTTCGATGAGTTCAACGAGCAGTTCAAGCAGCAGTTCGGTTACGCGCTGGGCGCGTAAGCCGCACTGCCCGCGCATCGCTCGGTGGGTGTCGACCTGGGTCGACACTGCCGGCCGACGGCCGGCACTACCGGAACTTCCGACCGACACGTTGCCTGCTCTCTGTAGAGCCGAGCCCATGCTCGGCTTGCGCGCGCCTGCGCGATCTGACCGCAGAGCAGCCGAGCGTGGGCTCGGCTCTACACGGTCATGCGGCCTGCCAGGCCGCCAACAGCGCGCGGCAATCGGCGAAATGCCAGTCGGCACGGCCGGGCCACGGGTTTTCCGGCAGGTTGACCAGTACGGTATGGGCGCCCGCGGCGCGGCCGCACTCCAGGTCGTAGGCGTGGTCGCCGACCATCACCGCCTCCCTCGCTGCAATGCCCCAGCGCCGCAGGTGCTGCTGCAGGCCATCCGGCGAGGGCTTGGGCACCGCTTCATCACGGCCGACGATGTCGGCATCATCGAACAGTTCCCCGACCCCGATCGCGTCCAGCGTCAGCTTCGCCAGCGCATGATCGTTGCGGGTCAGGATGCCCAGCCGGCAACCGTCGGCTGCCAGCGCACGCAGCAGCGTCACCGCACCCGGCGCCGGCAGCGCCTCCTCGGCCAGCACACGTTCGTGATCCAGCAGCCACTCACGCTTGGCCTGCGCCGGCGCATCCGGCAACGCTGCGATATGGTCCAGGATGTCCTCCTCGGCCGCGATCTGCAGCGCACGGCGGATCGCGGCGAAATCATGCACGGCGACGGTCAGCGTGCCATCCATGTCGAAGACCCAGTGCCGGATCGCGGACAACGCGTGCACTGCGCTGCCCGTCGCGGTCATCACTGCCACCACTGCGGCATGCGACTGGCGTCGACACCGCCGGTCTCGAACACGGCCGTACGCGTGCCGCCAGCCTTGACCGGGAACTCGATGCTGATCGACTTGCCCTTGCGCGCCAGCTTCCACAACGCCTTCTGGTCGGTGATGAACAGGGCGATGGCTTCATCGGTCTTCGGGCGCCAGGCCGCCATCGACACCGGCTTGCCATCGTCCACGGTCACCTTCACCGTGCACTGCGGGCAGCGGAAATCGCCGGCCTGCAGCACCAGGTAAGCGTGCCGCTTCCACTCCGGGTGATCGCGGAACACCAGCTGCACCGGCTTGGCGCCGCTGCCATCCACGTCCACCCGTTCCTTGCTGTAGATCTGCGCCGAAACCTGGTTGCCCTTTTTGCCCACCGGGATCTGGTTGTACTGCCACAGCGCCTGCATGCGGCGCAGGTCGCGCGCGGCATCGCCCTTGGCCTTGACCTCGTCGAAGCCCGCGGCGATGCGCTCGGCGGCGGCGGTGTCCTTGTACTGGTCCAGCAGCGAGGCGCCATGCAGGCGCGCGCGTTCCCAGTCCTGCGCGGCCACGGCCATGTCGTACTGCTTGGCCACGTCCTCGGCCTTGGCTTCCTTCTGCGCCTGCACGGCGGCCGCGGCGGCTTCCTGCGCCTTGCGCTCTTCCTCGGGGTTGCTGCAGGCGGCCAGGGCCAGGGTGCAGGCGGTGAGCAGGATCAGTCGTTTCATGGCGGAGGTCCTATGCGAGTGCATCCCGATTCTATCGGCAGCGAAAAGCGGATACAGCAACGGCGGGTTTCCCCGCCGTAGCTGGTGAAGCAGTGACCGGTTGCCGGCCAGCGGCCGGCACCACCGGTTACTTGGCTTCAGCCTTGGCCAGCATGTCCTGGACCGAGGCCGTGGTGATCGGGTGGTAGCCCGGCTTGGCCTTTTCAAAGGCCTGCTTGGCCAGCTCCAGCCCCTTCGGGGTCTTCACCAGTTCGGCGTAGATCGGCAGGATCAGCTTGCGACGGCCGACGCGCTCGATGAACGCGGCAGCACCTTCATTGGCCTGCTCGTAGCCGCTGCGGATCGCCAGCGGGTACCAGCGCATGGCGATCTCGCCATTCGGGGTGCCGGTGAAGTGGAACGCCTTGTCCAGCGTGGCCAGCTTGTCCAGCGGCTGGGTCGCACCCAGGCCGTCGATGAAGCGCACCCATTCCTGCGTGCTCCAGTCGGCGATGACCTGGCTGCTCGGCACGGTGCCGGCGCTGGCGAAGGCAATGCGCGCGGTATCGACGCTGCTGAAGTTGCGCGACTGCGCCTTGGCCGCGAACGCCGGAATGCCCGGCTCGTCCAGCCACGCCTTCAGTTCGGCCTCGGTCACTGCCGAGGGATTCTTCGGCAGCAGGTTCTTCTTCATGTACGCGACGAACTGGTCGGTGTTCGCGCTCTGGAAGGCATGGTCATCGAACCAGCCGCGCAGGAACGGATCGAAGGTCTCGCGGCCGAAGCGCTGCTCCAGGAATTCCAGGAACCACGAACCCTTGACGTAGGCGACCTGGCTGAGGGCTTCGTCGGGGTCACGCTCGTTCAGCGGCGGCAGCGCCAGCGCCTGGTCGGCCGGGCTCATGTCCTTCACTTCGGCCAGCAGGTCGGTCTGGTCGATCTGCTTCTCCATCTCGGCCATCTCCTTGCCGTACAGGGCTTCGGTGATGCGGCCCTGGACGTAGGTGGTGAAGCCTTCATTGAGCCAGATGTCCTTCCAGCTGGCGTTGGTCACCAGGTTGCCCGACCAGCTGTGCGCCAGTTCATGGGCGACCAGCGAGACCAGCGACTTGTCACCGACGATCACGGTCGGGGTGGCGAAGGTCAGGCGCGGATTCTCCATGCCGCCGAACGGGAACGACGGCGGCAGCACCAGCATGTCGTAGCGGCCCCAGCGGTATTCGCCGTAGAGCTTCTCGGCGGCACCGATCATCTTCTCGGTGTCTTCGAATTCCTTGGCGGCCTTGTTGACCATGGTCGGCTCGGCCCAGACGCCGGAGCGGCCGGAGATCGGCTCGAACACCAGGTCGCCGGCGGCGATGGCCAGCAGGTAGGACGGAATCGGCTGCGGCATCTTGAAGGTGTAGTCACCGTCACGCGCGGCCTTCGGATCGTTGTCGGCGCTCATCAGCACCATCACGTCCGGGCGCGAGACCACATGCGCGCTGTAGGTGAAACGCACGCTCGGGGTGTCCTGCAGCGGCACCCAGGAGCGGGCGTGGATGGCCTGCGACTGGCTGAACATGAAGGGCAGCTTCTTGCCTTCGGTCATCGACGGCGCCAGCCACTGCAGGCCCGAGGCGGTCGGTGCGGTGTGGTAGGTCACTTCCACCTTGGCCGGCTGTTCCGGGGTCTCGATGGTCAGCTTGCTGCCGAACACCTTGTCGACCGGGGCCAGCGCGAACTGCAGCGGGCTGCGCGCGCCATCGGCACCGACGGCCTCGACCTTGGACACGGTCAGCTCGCGGGTGTCGAGCACCAGCTGCCTGGCGTCCTTCTGCTTCCATTCCAGGGTGTAGGTGGCGGTTCCGCCGATCTGCTTCTGGTCGAAGTCCAGCTTCAGATCCAGCGCGATGTCCTTGATGACGACCTTGTCCGGCTCGGCATACGAGCTTTCGTCGTGGCTGCGGTTCTCGGCGTTCACGGGGGCGGCGGGGGCCTTTGCGGCAGTCGGGGCGGCGGCGGGCGCGGCCGCCTCCTGGGAGCAGCCGGCGGCCAGGGCCACGGCCAGCGGAAGGAGCATCAGCGGATTACGCATGAATCGGGACCGTTACGGGGATCAAACCCCAATGGTACCTCCCTCCGGACGCGCAGGCGTTGCGCGGTGCGGGGTAATGGCGGGCACAGCACCGGTAGTGCCGGCCGCTGGCCGGCAACCCCGTCGCCCAGTGATTGGCCGCGCAGATGCCGGCCAGCGGCCGGCACTACGGAACACCGGGCTTACAGCTTGTAGCCGGAGTGGATCGAGACGATGCCGCCGGTCAGGTTCTTGTAGTGGCAGCGCTCGAAGCCGGCCTGCCCCATCATCGCCTTCAGTTCGTCCTGCGGCGGGTGCTTGCGGATGCTCTCGGCCAGGTACTGGTAGCTGTCCGAGTCATTGGCGAACAGCTTGCCCAGCTTGGGCAGGATCTTGAACGAGTGGAAGTCGTAGATCGGCTTGAACCAGTCCGCGGTGACTTCGGAGAATTCCAGCACGCGGGCCTGGCCGCCCACCTTCAGCACGCGGTACATCTCGCGCAGGCCAGCGTCCTTGTCGGTCACGTTGCGCAGGCCGAAGGCAATGGTGACCAGATCGAAGCTGTTGTCCGGGAACGGCAGGGCTTCGGCGTTGCACTGCACGTAGTCCAGGCCGAGCACGAGGCCGCGGTTGGTCAGGCGGTCACGGCCGACCGACAGCATGCCGGCGTTGATGTCGCCCAGCACCACCGAGCCCTCGGCGCCGACGCGCTCCTTCAGCAGGGCGGCGATGTCGCCGGTGCCGCCGGCCAGGTCGAGCACGCGGTCGCCCGGCTTCACCTGCGCGGTGGCCACGTAGTAGCGCTTCCACGCCCGGTGCACGCCCAGGCTCATCAGGTCGTTCATCAGGTCGTAGTTGCGCGCGACCGAGGTGAACACCTGGCCGACCAGCTTCTGCTTGTCCTTGGCGGCGACGTCGCGGAACCCGAAATGGGTGGTACCGGCTTTGTAGGGGGATTCGCTCATGGCCCCGATTATCGCACCGCCGGGGGCCAGCGGCACCCCCTGCCCGTATGATGGCGGGCCACGACTTACCGGAGCCCCGCATGATCACCACGCCCGACTACCAGGCCCTGCTGCAGACCGCCATCGCCGAAGCCCGCCAGGGCCTGGCCGAGGGCGGCGTGCCGATCGGCGCGGCGCTGTACCACAACGACGGCCGCCTGCTCGGCTGCGGCCACAACCGCCGCGTGCAGGAAGGCGACCCGTCGGTGCATGGGGAAACCGACGCCTTCCGCAAGGCCGGCCGCCAGCGCCGTTACCAGGACACCATCATGGTCACCACCCTGGCCCCGTGCTGGTACTGCTCGGGGCTGGTGCGCCAGTTCAACATCGGCACCGTGGTGGTGGGCGAATCGCGCACCTTCCAGGGCGGCATCGACTGGCTGCGCGAAAACGGCGTCAACGTGATCGACCTGGACAACCAGGAATGCGTGGACCTGCTGGGCGATTTCATCAGCCGTCATCCCGACATCTGGAACGAGGACATCGGCGAATGAGCCACGCGCGCTCGTCTCTGCAACACATTTAATGAACGCTTCAGCGCCGGTGCGCCCTTGTGCCGGCGGCCTTTGCGGGCATCGGCGTGACCGCGCGCACAGTCAGCCAGGTCACGCGCACACATTGCGGTAACACCCCACGCGGCTGACACGCCTACGGTGGGTTCACCGGGGCACCCTTTCCCCGGCGGAGCCAGCCATGTGCGCGCACGCCGTACGCCCTACGACAGACCCGATCCTCGATCCGATCCGCGAACGCTTGCAGCAGCAATATGCGCTGCACCGGCGCGGCGCGCCGTTCTGGACTGCCTATCAGCACATGCAACTGGAGCTGGTCCGCCGCCACCCGCTCGACCACGAACGCCTGTGCAATGCGATGGCCACTCTGGCCGAAGACCTCGGTGCGGTCGAACATGCGCAGTTGATCGGCCATGCCAACGCAGGCTCCACATCCCGCTGACGCGGCATGCACCGCCATATACGCCACACTCGGATGAACCCCCACTCCCTTTCCACTCAACCGAACTGGATTGTCATGCACGCTGAAGTCCCCACCATTCCTCCGGTCATCAACGTTGACGCCGAGCTTGACCACTGGCGCCGCCAACATGCCGAAGGCGCACTGCCGCACAACTCGTTCGGCTCGTACGTGCCGTGGATCAAGTTCGCCTGTGATTCGCTGATCACCCAGCCGCGCGCCAGCGAGGCCGAACGTGACGAGATGTTCCAGACCCAATACGCCCTGCAGATCATGCCGCGGCTGAGCGAAGCCCAGGCCCGTGAGTTCGTCGACCGTTGCTGGCAGCACGTCTACCAGAGCAGCCCGGTGCGCAGCCTGCAGGCGCCACGACTGCAGCGCATGCGCGCCTGACCGCCGCTGCACAACCCCTGCACGGGCCACTGCCGATCATCCTCGTCACCTGAGTGGGACGACGACGATGAAAGCACGCAACCTGTTCAATACGATCGCCAAGAAGGCCGCGGCCGCCACCGGCTCGCCGTGCACCTTCCTGGCTGCAGTAGCGATCGTGGTGATCTGGGGCATCAGTGGCCCGGTGTTCGGTTTCAACGACACCTGGCAGCTGGTGATCAACACCGGCACCACCATCATCACCTTCCTGATGGTGTTCCTGATCCAGCACACGCAGAACGCGGATACTGCCGCGATGCAGATCAAGCTCGACGAGCTGATCCGGGCGACGGCCGAAGCCAACAACGAACTGTTGGATCTGGAAGAACTGGATGAAGCGCGCCTGGAAGAGATCCGCGCCGAGTACGAGCAGATGGCGCGCGAAGCCGGCGATGCGCTGGCGCGCGTTCGCGCCTGCCATGCGGCGCGGCGCGACGATGAAGCGGTATAGCAGGCCTCCGAATGACAATGCCGGCCAAGGGCCGGCACTACCCTCGATCTCCAGGTAGGTGCCAACCTTGGTTGGCACAGGGCCAGCCGCCTGCGCTGACGCATCCGTGCCAACCAAGGTTGGCACCTACCAGAAGCACTGCTTACCCGCGCTCGTGCCAGCCGCCGCCCAGCACCTTGTACAGGGTGATGCGGTTGGCCTGCTGCGCCAACTGCGCCTGCAGCTGGGTCTGCTGCGCGTTGTAGGCGGTACGCCGCGCGTCAAGCAGGGTGACAAAGCTGTCCAGCCCCGCGTCGTAGCGTGCCTGCGACAGGCGATTGGCCTGTTCGGCCGCTTCCACCAGGCGCTGCTGTGAACTCACCTGCTCATCCAGGCTGACATTCAACGCCAGCGCATCGGCCGTTTCGCGGAATCCCACCTGGATCGACTTCTCGTACTGCGCCAGTGCGATATCACGATCCGCGTTGGCGATGGCCAGGTTGGCGCGCAGCTTGCCGCCCTGGAAGATCGGCAGGGTGATCTTCGGCAGGAAGCTCCACACACGGGTGCCGCTGTCGAACAGGTTGGACAGTTCGCTGGAGCCGCTGCCGATGCTGCCGGTCAGCGAGATGCTCGGGAAGAACGCTGCGCGTGCCGCACCGATGTTGGCATTGGCGGCCAGCAGCTGGTGTTCGGCGGCCATGATGTCCGGGCGCTGCAGCAGCACGTCGCTGGGCAGGCCGGCCGGCGGCGGGGCCAGCGCCAGCAGCTGCGGTTCGATGCTGTCCGGCAGCAGTGCCGGATCGAGCTGGCCACCGGCCAGCAGCGCCAGTGCGTTGCGGTCCTGGGCCAGCTGGCCGCGCAGGCGCGCGGCATCGGTGCGTGCGGTCTCGACCAAGGTACGGGTCTGGGTCAGCTCCAGCGCCGAACTGCCGCCGCGTTCGTGGCGGGCCTCGGCCAAGCGCAGCGAATCCTCGTAGGTCTTCAGCGTGGCATCGGCGATCTTCAGCCGCTGCGCATCAGCCCCATAGGTCAGCCACGCGGTGGCGGTCTCGGCCACCAGGCTCAGCTGCGCGTTGCGGCGGTTGGCAGCCACGGCGAAGTACTGCTGCAGCGCCGCCTCGCTGAGGTTGCGCACGCGACCGAACAGGTCCAGCTCGAACTCGGCCACACCCACGCCCGCGCTGAACTGCTCGGTGACACCGGCATCGGTACCACGGCGGTCCATCTGGCCGGTCACGGCCACGCCGGGCACGCGATCGGCGCGCTGCACGCGGTACTGGCCACGCGCGCGCTCGACATTGAGCACGGCCACGCGCAGGTCGCGGTTGTTCTGCAGCGACTGCTCGATCACCTGCTGCAGGCGCGCATCGGTGAAGAAATCGCGCCAGCCGACGGCGGCGACATCGGCCACCTCGCCCTGCGCGGCCTCGGCCGGCCACTGCGCAGGAATCGCCGGAGCGACGGCGGTGTTCTTCGGCGCCAGGGTGGAGCAGCCGGCCAGCGCGAGCGTGGCGGCAATGGAGAGGAACAGGGATGCACTTTTCATGGGGATCACTTCCATCGGTACTGCCGGATGGCAGGAGGCAGTGCCGGCCAGCGGCCGGCACTACCGTTTCGATAACGCCAGCCTGAGGCCGGCATGACCGTTTCAGGTCACGTCGTGGATCTGCGCTTGAACACGCGCTGCACCACCACGAAGAACAGCGGCACGAAGAACACGCCGAGCACGGTGCCGACGATCATGCCGCCGAGCACGCCGGTGCCGATCGCCTGCTTGGCGCCGGAGCCGGCACCGGTGGAGATCGCCAGCGGTACCACGCCCATGCCGAAGGCGAGCGAGGTCATCACGATCGGGCGCAGGCGGTCGCGCACGGCGTGCATGATCGACTCGATCAGGCTGGCGCCCTTTTCCAGGTTTTCCTTGGCGAACTCGACGATCAGGATCGCGTTCTTGCTGGTCAGGCCCACCGTGGTCAGCATCGCCACCTGGAAGTAGATGTCGCGCTCCAGGCCCTTGAAGGTGTTGGCCAGCACCGCGCCGAGGATACCCAGCGGGGCCGCCAGCAGCACCGCGGTCGGTACGCTCCAGCTTTCATACATCGCGGCCAGGCACAGGAACACGATCATCAGCGACAGCGTGTACAGCAGCGGCGTCTGCGAGCCGGCCTGGCGTTCCTGGTAGGACATCGCCGTCCATTCGATGCCGAAACCCGCCGGCAGCTGCTTGGCCAGCTGTTCGATCTCGGCCATGGCATCACCGGAGGCGACACCCGGGGCCGGTTCGCCCTGGATTTCCATTGCCGACACACCGTTGTAGCGTTCCAGGCGCGGCGAACCGTAGTCCCAGTGCTTGGTAGCGAAGGCGCTGAACGGCACCATCTCACCCTTGTCGTTCTTCACGGACCAGAGATCGAAGTCCTCCGGCACCATGCGGAACGCCTGGTCGGCCTGCACGAACACGCGCTTGACGCGGCCACGATCGACGAAGTCATCGATGTACGAGCTGCCCCACGCGGCCGCCAGCGTGCCGTTGATCTGGTCGATCGACAGTCCCAGCGAGGTCGCCTTGGCCGCGTCGATGTCGATGCGGAACTGCGGCGTGTCTTCCTGGCCGTTCGGGCGTACGTTGGCCAGCTTCTTGCTGCCTGCGGCCAGGCCGAGCAGCTGGTTGCGCGCGGCCACCAGTGCCTCGTGGCCCTGGCCGCTGTTGTCCTTCAGGAAGAAGGTGTAGCCCGAGGCGGTCCCCAGCTCCGGAATGGCCGGCGGCGGGAAGGCGAAGATGAAGGCATCCTTGATCTGGCCCAGGGCCGCCATCGCACGTCCGGTGATCGGCATCACGCCATTGTCGGCGTCACGCTCGCTCCAGTCCTTCAGCTTGACGAACGCCATGCCCGCGTTCTGGCCCATGCCGGCGAAGCTGAAGCCCTGCACGGAGAACACCGAGTCCACCGCATCCTTCTCGTTCTGCAGGAAGTGGTTTTCCAGTGCCGCGATCGATTCCAGCGTGCGTTCCTGGGTGGCACCGACCGGCGCCTGCACCAGCGCCATCAGCACACCCTGGTCTTCGTTGGGCAGGAACGAGCTGGGCAGGCGCACGAACAGCACGCCCATCAGCACGAACAAGGCCGCCACGATGCCCATGAAGCGCCACGGACGGTGGATGATGCCGCGCACGCCGCGCTGGTAGCTTTCGCTGGTGCGATCGAAGCCACGGTTGAAGCCATTGAAGAAGCGACCGGCCAGGCCACGGTGGGCGACGTGGTGCTCACCCTTCTTCAGCGGCTTGAGCATGGTCGCGCACAGTGCCGGGGTCAGCACGATCGCCACCAGCACCGACAACGCCATCGCAGAGACAATCGTGGCCGAGAACTGGCGATAGATCACGCCGGTGGAGCCGCTCATGAAGGCCATCGGCACGAACACCGCCGACAGCACCAGGCCGATACCCACCAGCGCACCGGTGATCTGGCCCATCGACTTGCGGGTCGCTTCGAGCGGCGACAGCCCTTCCTCGGACATGATGCGCTCGACGTTCTCCACCACCACGATGGCATCGTCCACCAGCAGGCCGATCGCCAGCACCATCGCGAACATGGTCAGCATGTTCACCGAGAAGCCCAGCATCGCCAGCACGCCGAAGGTACCCAGCAGCACCACCGGCACGGCGATGGTCGGGATCAGCGTGGCGCGGAAGTTCTGCAGGAACAGGTACATCACCACGAACACCAGCACGATCGCTTCGATCAGGGTCTGCACCACGCCCTTGATCGACACGCGCACGAACGGGGTGGTGTCGTACGGGATCTCGGCCTTCAGGCCGGCCGGGAAGAAGCCCTTCATGTCTTCCAGCGCGGCATCCACACCGGCCGCGGTATCCAGCGCGTTGGCGCCGGTGGCCAGGGTGACCGCCAGGCCACTGGCCGGCTGGCCGTTGTAGCGGGTGACGAAGTCGTAGGACTCGGCACCCAGCTCGACGCGGGCGACATCACCCAGGCGCAGCTCGGCACCGTCCTGCGCACCGCGCACGATGATGTTTCGGAACTGTTCCGGGGTCTGCAGGCGCGACTGCGCGTTGATGGTGGCGTTGAGCTGCTGGCCCTTCACCGACGGCGCACCGCCGAGCTGGCCGATCGCCACCTGGGCGTTCTGCGCCTTGATCGCGGCGGTCACTTCCGGCACCGACAGGCCATAGGTATGCAGCTTGTTCGGGTCCAGCCAGATGCGCATGGCGTACTTGCCACCGAACACCTGGATGTTGCCCACGCCCGGCACGCGGCTCAGGCGGTCGACGACATTGGAACCGACGTAGTCGGCGATGTCGTTGGCGTCCATGCTGCCGTTCTCGGACACGAACGCGATGACGTTCAGGAAGCCCGAGCTGGACTTGGCCACGTTGATGCCCTGCCGCTGCACTTCCTGCGGCAGCAGCGGCATGGCCAGCTGCAGCTTGTTCTGCACCTGCACCTGGGCGATATCCGGGTTGGTGCCGCTCTCGAAGGTCAGGGTGATGGTGGCCTGGCCGTTGGACGAGCTGTTGGAGGAGAAGTAGATCAGGCCATCAAGGCCCTTCATGTTCTGCTCGATGATCTGCGTCACCGAGTCCTCGACCACCTTGGCCGATGCACCCGGGTAGGTGGCGCTGATTTCCACCGCCGGCGGTGCGACGTTGGGGTACATCGAGACCGGCAGCTTGAACAGCGCCAGGCCGCCGGCGAGCATGATGATGATGGCGATCACCCACGCAAAGATGGGTCGATCGATGAAAAAGCGTGCCATGGGGTTCTCCGCTTACTTCGCGTCGCCGGCCGGGGCGGCAGGCTGGGCGGCTGCCGCCGGCTTGGCCGGTGCGTCGCCCTTCTCGGTGGCCTTGACCGGCATGCCGGGGCCGATCTTCTGCAGGCCTTCGACGATGACCTTGTCACCGGCCTTCAGGCCGTCCTCGACCAGCCACTTGTCGCCGACCGTGCGGCTGACCTTGACCGGGCGCACTTCGACCTTGTTGTCCTTGCCGACCACCATCGCGGTGGTGTCGCCCTTCGGATCGCGCGCGATGCCCTGCATCGGCACCAGCACCGCGTCGCTGCGCACGCCGCCGCCGATCACCGCACGCACGTACATGCCCGGCATCAGCAGGCCGTCCGGGTTGTCCACCTTCACGCGCAGGCCGAAGCTGCCGGTGGTCGGATCAACGCTGACTTCGGAGAACTCCAGAGTGCCCTTGTGCTCGAAGGTGCTGCCGTCTTCCATCAGGATGCTGACCGGCAGGGTCTGGTTGTCCTGCAGGCGGCCGGCGGCCAGTTCGCGGCGCAGCTGCAGCAGCTCGGCCGAGGACTGGGTCAGGTCGACATAGATCGGGTCCAGCTGCTGCACGGTGGCCAGTGCGTTGGCCTGGCCGGCGCTGACCAGCGCACCCTGGGTGACGCTGGACTTGCCGATGCGGCCGCTGATCGGCGCGGTGATGCGGGCGTAGCCCAGGGTGACGTTGGCCGCATCCAGCGAGGCCTTGGCGGCACCGACGTCGGCCTCGGCCTGCTTCTGCGCGGCGACGGCGTTCTCCAGGTCCTGCTGGCTGACCGCATCGACCTTGGCCAGCTCGGTGATGCGCTTGGCACTCAGGCGCGCGGCATTGGCGGTGGCTTCGGCGCGGGCCAGCTGGGCGCGGGCGTTGTTGGCCTGGGCCCGGTAGCTGGCATCGTCGAGCTGGTACAGCGGCTCGCCGGCCTTGACCATGCCGCCCTCGGTAAACAGGCGCTTGGCCACGATGCCATTGACCTGCGGGCGCACTTCGGCGACCAGGAAGGCATTGGTACGGCCCGGCAGTTCGCGGGTCAGGCCCACGGTCTCGGACTTCAGCGTGACCACGGTGACGTCACCCGGGCCCTGCTCGGGGGCCTGGGGTTGGCCGCCGCAGGCAGCCACGGTCGCGGCGATTGCCAGCGACAGTGCAAAGGGTCGGATTCGGCTCAGCAACATGACGGAAAGGCTCTTGGAGGAAGGAATCTCAGAGGGAGCTGATATCGATGGACATTCCCCTTCCGGTGAAAGCCCGCAGATCGCGCCCACCCGGGTGGAGTGGGCGCCGGACCGGCCTGCCACGCACACGACGGGAATGATGGGTGCGAAATATACATACATGCTTGTTTGTTTGTAAACCGGTACAATTCAGCCACGTTTCACCCGCACTCGTACCCACACCCATGGCCCGCAAGACCAAAGAGGACACCCAGGCAACCCGGGAAGGCATCCTTGACGCCGCCGAAGCCTGCTTCCATGAACACGGCGTGGCCCGTACCACGCTGGAGATGATCGGTGCCCGCGCCGGCTACACCCGTGGCGCGGTCTACTGGCACTTCAAGAACAAGAGCGAGGTGCTGGCCGCCATCGTCGAGCGCGTGCACCTGCCCTTCATGCAGGAACTGGAGCGCACCTCCACCGACCAGCGCGACACCCCGGTGCACGACCTGCGCGCGGTGATGATCCACTCGTTCATCGAGCTGTCCGAGGACGAGCGCCTGCGCAAGACCATGGAGATCATGCTGCGCAGCGATGCGTCGGCGAACACCAGGGTGCTGACCGAAATGCAGCAGGCCGGATTCCGCGATGCGCTGGACCGGATGGAGCGTGCCCTGCGCCGCGCCCGCGATCTGGGCCAGCTGCGCGAAGGCGCCGACCCGAAAATCGCCGCGCGCATGCTGCACGCCACCGTGCTGGGCGTGCTGCACGGCGCGATGGTCGAACCGGAACTGATGGACCTCAAGCGCGATGGCATGCTCGCGCTGGACATGACCCTGGCCGCCTACGTGAAGGATGGTGTGTTCGTTCCCGGCACCGTCCCCGAGCCGCTGCCCGAGGCGTGAACGAGGCTGCTCCCATCACTGCGGCACCCCCTGCAAGGGCAGATCGATGATCCTGGACAACGTGGTGTGGGGCTTCATCGGGTGTGGCAGCGTCACCGAGAAGAAGAGCGGGCCAGCCCTGGCCAACACGCCGGGCTCACGGGTAGTGGCGGTCATGCGCCGCAATGCCGCATTGGCCGAAGACTATGCACGCCGCCACGCGATTCCGCGCTGGTACGCGGACGCCGATGCACTCATCGCCGATCCGGAGGTGAACGCGGTCTACGTTGCAACACCGCCCTCCACGCACATGCACTACGCATTGCAGGCGATTGCTGCGGGCAAGCCGGTCTACATCGAAAAGCCGATGGCCATGGACCACGACGAGTGCCAGCGCATCATCGCGGCCAGCGCCCGCAGCGGCGTGCCCGTGTTCGTGGCCTACTACCGCCGTGCCCTGCCCCGCTTCGCACAGGTGAAGCAGCTGCTGGACGACGGCGCGATCGGCACAGTGCGCGCCGTGCGCGCCACCCTGCACCGGCCGCATTCAGTGGATGCCGCATCGCCTGACTTCTGGCGGACCAACCCCGCGATCGCCGGCGGCGGGCTGTTCGTCGACCTGGGCTCGCATACCCTGGACCTGCTCGACCATCTGCTGGGGCCGCTGAGCGATGTGCGTGGCCTGGCCAGCTCGTTGACCGGCGCCTACGCCGCCGAGGACAGCGTCTCGATGTGCTTCCGCACCGGGACGGGGACGCACGGCATCGCGCAATGGAGCTTCTGCGCGTTCCGCCGCCAGGATCAGATCGAGATCACCGGCGACCGTGGCCAGCTGCGCTTTGCCACCTTCGAGGACGTTCCGGTGGAGCTGGAAACCGAAGCGGGCGTGCAGGCCTTCGACATCCCGAACCCGTCGTCGATCCAGCAGCCGTTGATCGCCTCCCTCGTGGACGAACTGCGCGGCAACGGGCACTCGCCCTCGAACGGCATCAGCGCCGCCCGCACCAGTGCAGTGATCGACCAGGTGCTGCGGGACTACCGCACCCGGCAATCGCACTGACCGCACAGGAAAAAGGCCGCCTTGCGGCGGCCTTTTCTGTTGCAGTGGGCGGGGTCAGCGCCCTCGCCACGGCGAGGGATCCGACCCCACCGGGCATTACAGGATGTAGCGGCTCAGGTCCGGGTCCTGCACCAGCTCACCCAGGTGCTTGTCCACGTAGGCGCTGTCGATGGCCAGGGTTTCGCCGTCGCGGTCCGGTGCCTCGTAGCTGAGCGAATCCAGCAGGCGCTCCAGCACCGTATGCAGGCGACGCGCGCCGATGTTTTCCTGGCGTTCGTTCACCTGGAAAGCGATCTCGGCCAGACGATCAATGGCATCGGCAGTGAAGCTGACCTTGACGCCTTCGGTGGCCAGCAGTGCTTCGTACTGCTTGGTCAGCGCGGCCTTCGGTTCGGTCAGGATGCGCACGAAATCGTTCTTGCTCAGCGCACCCAGCTCCACGCGGATCGGGAAGCGGCCCTGCAGCTCCGGAATCAGGTCGCTGGGCTTGGCCAGATGGAACGCGCCCGACGCGATGAACAGGATGTGGTCGGTCTTGATCGTGCCGTACTTGGTGGACACGTTGGAGCCTTCCACCAGCGGCAGCAGGTCGCGCTGCACGCCTTCGCGCGACACGTCACCACCACCCACGTTGTCGCCACGCTTGGCGACCTTGTCGATCTCGTCGATGAAGACGATGCCGTGCTGCTCGCAGGCCTCGATCGCGGCGGTGCGGATGTCGTCCTCGTTGACCAGCTTGCCCGCTTCTTCCTCGATCAGCAGCGGGCGCGCGGCCTTGATGGTCAGCGTGCGCTTGTGCGCCTTGGCGCCGCCGCCGAGGTTGGCGAACATCGACTTCAGCTGCTGGCCCATTTCCTCCATGCCCGGCGGGGTCATGATGTCCATGCTGACGTTGGCGGCCAGGTCGAGTTCGATCTCGCGCTCGTCCAGCTCACCGTTGCGCAGCATCTTGCGGAACTTGATGCGGGTCTCGTTGTCCTGCGCCGACGGCTCGTTGCGGGCGACTTCCGGATCGAAGCCGATGCCACCGCTGCGGCGCGGCAGCAGCGCATCCAGGATGCGGTCTTCGGCACGCTCTTCGGCCTGGGTGCGTACGCGCACCTTGGCCTGTTCGCGATAGAGCTTGACCGCGGTATCGGCCAGGTCGCGGATGATCTGCTCGACGTCCTTGCCGACGTAGCCGACTTCGGTGAAGCGGGTGGCTTCGACCTTCACGAACGGCGCGTTGGCCAGCGTGGCCAGGCGACGCGCGATCTCGGTCTTGCCGACGCCGGTCGGGCCGATCATCAGGATGTTCTTCGGCATCACTTCATTGCGCAGCTCGGGCACCAGCTGCATGCGGCGCCAGCGGTTGCGCAGGGCGATGGCCACGGCGCGCTTGGCGTCGTGCTGGCCGACGATGTGCCGGTCCAGTTCCTGCACGATCTCGCGCGGGGTCATGGTGGCGGAGGAAACTTCGATCTTCGACATGGATGTGCTCACGGATTCTTTGTCGGTAGTGCCGGCCGCTGGCCGGCAACCAGGCACGCGTGCGGGGGATCATGAGGTTGCCGGCCAGCGGCCGACGCTACCCTCACAGCTCCTCGACCACCACGTTGCGGTTGGTGTAGATGCAGATGTCGCCGGCGATGCCGATCGCTTCGCTGGCGATGGTGCGCGCATCCAGTTCGGTGTGCGCCATCAAGGCGCGTGCGGCCGACAGTGCATACGAGCCACCCGAGCCGATGGCGATGATGCCGTCCTCCGGCTCGATCACATCGCCGGTGCCGCTGATGATCAGCGAGGTTTCCTTGTCGGCCACCGCCAACAGGGCTTCCAGCTTGCCGAGGCGGCGCTCGGTGCGCCAATCCTTGGCCAGTTCGACCGCAGCACGCTGCAGCTGGCCGTGCTTTTCCAGCTTGGCCTCGAACAGCTCGAACAGGGTGAAGGCATCGGCGGCGGCACCGGCGAAGCCGGCCAGTACCTGGCCATCACGGCCGAGGCGGCGCACCTTGCGCGCGTTGCCCTTCATCACGGTGTGGCCCAGCGTGACCTGGCCGTCGCCGGCAATGGCCACGTGCTCGCCGCGACGGACGCAGACGATGGTGGTGGCGTGGAAAACGTTGGGGTTCTGACTGGGGTCCATGATGCCTCCGGGGTGACAGAACCAGAGGTGGGGACTGCGCTGCGCCCTTCAAGCCACCCGCGACCGGCTGCCGCAGGGGCAACGTTCAGCTTTCTCCGCTGCCCTCGTTGCTGCGTCGACGCTTCGCGCGCGGATGCGCGGCGTCGTAGACCTTGGCCAGGTGCTGGAAATCGAGGTGGGTATAGATCTGCGTGGTGGCGATGTCGGCGTGGCCCAGCAGCTCCTGCACACCGCGCAGGTCGCCGGACGATTCCAGGATGTGGCTGGCGAAACTGTGCCGCAGCATGTGCGGGTGCACGTGCTTGAACAGGCCCTGGCGCTGCGCCAGCTGGCGGATGCGGATCTGCACTGCACGCTGGCTGATCGGCCCGTTGCGGCCGGGGAACACCGGCGAGGCCGGGCCGCCCCCACTTTCCGTGCGCCACGCCTGCAGGGCTTCGCGCGCGGGCCGGCCGAACGGCACCCGGCGCTGGCGGTTGCCCTTGCCCAGCACGTTCACCAACCCGCTGTCGAAATCCAGATCGCGCCAGGTCAGCGCGCAGACTTCGCTCAGGCGCAGGCCAGAGGAATAGAACAGTTCCAGCAACGCGCGGTCACGGCGGCCGAGCTCACCCTCCGGCTCCAGCTCGACCAGCTGCACCGCCTCATCGGCGTCGAGGACCTGTGGCAACCGGCGCGGTGCGCGCGGTGCCTTCAGCGTCGCTGCCGGGCTGACCTCGATACGCCCGTGCTTGAGCAGCCAGGCATAGAAGCTTCGGCAGGCCGACAGGCAGCGCTGCAGGCTCTTGGCCGACAGGCCACGCCGGTGCTCGTCGGCAACGAACTGGCGCACGGCCTCGGCATCCAGTGCCTCCACCGCCACGCCACGCGGCTCGGCCCAGGCCGACAGCGCGTCCAGGTCGCGGCGGTAGGCGTCGAGCGTATGCGCCGACATCCGCCGCTCCACCTGCAGGTGCTGCAGGAAGGCCTGTACCGCGCTCATCGTCGTCGCAACCTGCTCAGCCCGGGAAGCGCTTCAGGCCAGTGACCAGCGCGTCGCCCATCATGCGCAGGAACAACGTCCCCATGCCCGGGTAGAAGCGGTTCGGGTCGTGGCTGCCGACCGCGATCAGGCCCACGCCCGGTAGCGGCAGCAGCGCGGTGGTCTGCACTTCCTCGCTGCGCACGCCGTACAGCACGGCATTCTTTTCCGGCTGCAGGCGGCCGCAGATCGGCTCGCCATCGTTCAGGCAATCGCGGAACGGGCCCAGCTGCGGATCATCCGCGGCAATCACCTGCAGCCAGTCGGCCTGTTCCAGCCCGGCCACTGGCGTGTGCACCACCAGCCGCACCAGGTCGCCGGCGAAGTCTTCCTGCAGCGAGGCGGCCATCGCGCGCAGGGTGTCAGCCGCGTTGTCCTGCTTCATCAGCGCCAGGGTCAGCTGGTGCGTGCGCACCGCCAGGCGCTCATTGACCTGGGCGGTCGCGCCCAGATCGGCCAACCGTCGTGCCAGCTCGCGGTTCTTCTCGCGCAGCACTTCCAGCTGGTAGCTGGCCAGCGACGCGGTCGGGCCGTCGTCACGCGGCACCACCAGGGTCAGGGCCAGGTCCGGGAACTGCTTGAGGAAGCCGGGATGACGCCGCAACCAGGCAGCGACTTCATGGGCCCCGAGCTTGTCGACGGTTTCGGTCATGCGATCCACTCCCCTTCGAAGACGAATGCGGTCGGGCCCGCCATCACCACCGGCTGGCCATCGCCCGACCACTGGATGCGCAGGTCGCCACCGGGCAGGCTGATGCGGGCATCGCGCTGCAGGCGACCGCGCTGCATCAGGGTCACCGCGGCGGCACAGGCACCACTGCCGCAGGCCAGGGTCTCGCCGACACCGCGCTCGAACACGCGCAGGCGGGCGTGGGCCGGGCTCATCACCTGGGCGAAGCCCACGTTCACCGAGCGCGGGAACGACGCATGCTGCTGCAGCAGCGCACCGACGCGCTCGACCGGTGCAGCATCGACCAGGCCCACTTCGATCACCGCATGCGGGTTGCCCATCGACACCGCGGCGAAGCGTACGCTCTCGCCCTGCAGCGGCAGCAGGTATTCCTCGCGCGCGTGCGCAAAGCCCATCAGCGGCACGTTGGCCGGCTCGAAGGCGGGCACGCCCATCGTCACCGCAAACTGCCCTTCGCCCAGCACCTTCACTTCATGGCTGGCCAGCGGGCTGTCGATGACGAATGCAACGCCCTGCGCACTGCCCTCGCGCACCAGCCAGGCGGCGATGCAGCGCGCGCCGTTGCCGCACTGCTCGGAATTGGAGCCGTCGGCATTCCAGATGCGGTACGAGGCCACCGAACCGTCCGCACGTGGTGCCTCGATGGTCAGGATCTGGTCGCAGCCAACGCCGGTGTGGCGGTCGGCCAGGCGCGCGGCCAGCTCGGGCGTGGGCGGTGCGGTGCCGTCACGCAGGTCGATCACTACGAAATCATTGCCCGCGCCATGCATCTTGCTGAAACGCAGGGCCCTGGAACCGGCCTTACTCATTCCCGCTGCCCGCCTTCTTCGCGGGCGTGGGCGCCGGCTGGGTGGCCGGTGCGGCCGGCTCCACGGTCGTGGCCGGGGTGCCGCTGCCCTGGGTCTGCGGCGCGGTCGCCTCGGTGGCGGGCTCGGCAGCGGGTTCGACGGTTTCTTCCACCGGCACCGGCTTCTGCGGCAGTACCAGCGGGCCCTTGTTGCCGCAGGCGGCGAGGAGCAGCAGCGAGGCCGCTGCCAGCGGAATCAGGATGGCGTTTCGATGGGGGATCTTCATGCCCCGAGTATAGCCATTGGCGGCTGAGCGGTTGGTGCAGGGAATCGGGTGGCCGGCCAGCGGCCGGCACTGCCGCCGGCGCTCAATCCGCGGGCGGTGGTGGCAGCGGCCGCGTCCACAGCCAGATTGCGACCACGGTCATGCTGCCGATCGAGAACCACTTCACCCAGGCGATCGGCACGCACCACAGCATGATGCCGGCGCATACCGCCATGGTGATCGTGGCCATCCACTTGCCGTAGCGGCTGACCGCCCCGTGTGCCTGCCAGTTGGCGATGGCCGGGCCGAAACGCGGATGCTGCAGCAGCCAGGTATGCAGGCGCTCCGAACCGCGCGAGGCGGCCCAGGCCGAGATCAGGATGAATACGGTGGTCGGCAGCCCCGGAACGAAGATGCCGACGATGCCGGTGCCCAGGCTGACGTACGCCAGCAGCCACCATGCCCAGCGGAAACGCACCACGCGCGGCGGCGTGGCGCTATCGCGGGGTGCAGATGGCTCGGGCTGGCTCATGGCCGCAAGGATACCGGTTCGGGGTGCCAGGCAGCGCCCGGCGCCCCTTCGCCGTTACGGCTGGGCGATGCCCAGCTGCTGCAGCACGAACGCGTACGACTCGGACAGTTCGCGGTAGCGCTGGAAGCGCCCCGACTTGCCGCCGTGGCCAGCTTCCATGTTGGTGCGGAACAGGATCGGGTAGTGGCCGGTGTTGTCATCACGCAGCCTGGCCACCCATTTGGCGGGCTCCCAGTACTGCACCTGCGAATCCCACAGGCCGGTACCCACGTACAGCGCCGGGTACGCCTGCTGCTTCACGTTGTCATAGGGCGAGTAGGACAGCATGTAGTCGTAATACGGCTTCTGCTCCGGGTTGCCCCACTCGTCGTATTCGTTGGTGGTCAACGGAATGGTCGGGTCGAGCATGGTGGTGACCACGTCGACGAACGGCACCTGCGCCACCATCACCCGGTAATCCTGCGGCGCCTGGTTGGCCACCGCGCCCATCAGCAGGCCGCCGGCGCTGCCACCGGACGCGGCCACGCGATCCTTCGCCGCCCAGCCCTGTGCTACCAGGCCACGGGTGACGTCGATGAAGTCGTTGAAGGTGTTCTGCTTGTGCAGCAGCTTGCCGTTCTCGTACCAGTCGCGCCCCATCTCCTGGCCGCCACGGATGTGGGCGATGGCATACACCACGCCACGATCAAGCAGGCTGACCGCGGTCTGGTTGAAGTACGGATCCATCGACATGCCGTAGCTGCCGTAGGCGTACTGGAACAGCGCGCCCTTGCCGTCCTTCTGGTAGCCCTTGCGGTAGACCAGCGACACCGGCACCTTCACGCCATCGCGCGCGGTGATCCAGACGCGGTCGGTCTCGTACTTCGAGGCGTCATAGCCGATCACCGGCTGCACCTTCAGCTGGCGACGCTCGCCGGTGGCGGTGTTCAGCTCGAACACGGTGGTCGGGGTGGTCATCGAGGTGTAGACGTAGCGCAGCCACGGCGTATCGGCCTCGGTGTTATCGCCCAGGCCCATCGAATAGGCCGGCTCGTCGGCCTTCACGTAGTCGCTGCGCCCGTCCTTGAACAGCAGGCGGATGCGCTCCAGGCCCTCGGACCGTTCGGCGATGGCGGTGTACGTGTCGAACAGTTCGAAGCCTTCGATGAACACCGCATCGTCGTGCGCGATCCAATCCTTCCATTGCGCGCGCGAGGTGGCATCGGTCGGCGCGGTGACCAGCTTGAAGTTCTTCGCACCGTCGTTGGTGCGGATCACCCAGCGGCCGTCATGGTGGTCGGCGTCGTACTCGACATCGCGCTGGCGCGGCGCCAGCACGGTGAAGGTGGTCGGGTCGCTGGCCGGCGCGTAGCGCTCTTCCGAGGACACGGTGCTGTGCACGCCGATGGTGATGAAGCGATCGTCGCGGGTGCGGCCGATGCCCATGTAGAAGCTGTCGTCCTTCTCTTCGTAGACGACGGTGTCGGCGCTGGCCGGGGTGCCCAGCACGTGCTTCTTCACGCGCACGGTCAGCAGCGTTTCCGGATCGTTCTCGACATACAGCACGGTGCGGTTGTCGTCGGCCCAGACCAGGTCGCCGGAGCTGCCGGTGATCACATCGGGCAGCACCGTGCCGGTGGCCAGGTCCTTGAAGCGGATCGTGTACTGGCGGCGGCCGACGTCATCGTCGGCCCAGGCCAGCAGCTGGTTGTCCTGGCTGACTTCCATCGAGCCGACGCTGAAGTAGCCCTTGCCGGCGGCCATTGCGTTGACGTCCAGCAGGATTTCCTCGGCCGCCTCCATGCTGCCCTTGCGGCGCGCGTGGATGGGGTAATCCTGGCCGGTCTCGAAGCGGCTGTAGTACCAGTAGCCGCGCTCGCGCGCCGGCACGCTGGAATCATCCTGCTTGATGCGGCCGACGATCTCCTTGTACAGGGTGTCTTCCAGGGGCTTCAGCGGTGCCAGCAGCTGGTCGGCGTAGGCATTCTCTGCCTGCAGGTAGGCCAGCATGTCCTTGTTCTCGCGCTTGTCGTCGCGCAGCCAGTAATAGTCATCGTTGCGGGTCGCGCCGAACGGCGCCTTGACCACGTGCGGATGCTTGGCGGCATCCGGCGGAACGGGCGGCGTGGCGGCGGTAGCAGTCGTGGTCATCAGGCTGGCGAGCAACAGGCAGAGAGTGGACTTCATGAGATAAGGCTCCTGGCGCATCAATGCAATGGTCTTCGACGGGGTCAGATCCCTTTTCCCGAAAGGGATCTGACCCCAATCGCGGCAATGCGGCAACCCTGCGGAACGTCATGGGTTGCGCCGGCCGGCGTACCATGGGCACATGAGCACCCCGCCCCACACGCCGGGCTACAGCCGGCGCAGCCATGAAATCGCTCCGTTCCACGTGATGTCCCTGCTGGCCCGCGCGCAGGCGCTGGAACAGGCAGGCCACGATGTGATCCACCTGGAAATCGGCGAACCGGACTTCACTACCGCCGAACCCGTCGTGCGTGCCGGCCAGGCCGCACTGGCCGCCGGCCACACCCGCTACACCGCCGCGCGCGGCCTGCCGGCGCTGCGCCAGGCGATCAGCGGTTTCTACCGCAGCCACTATGGGCTGGATGTCGATCCCGAACGCATCCTGGTCACCCCGGGTGGGTCCGGTGCGCTGCTGCTGGCCAGCAGCCTGCTGGTCGATCCCGGCCGCCACTGGCTGCTGGCCGACCCCGGCTACCCCTGCAACCGCCACTTCCTGCGCCTCGTCGAGGGCGGCGCGCAGCTGGTGCCGGTCGGCCCGGACACCGCCTACCAGCTGACCCCTTCGCTGGTGGAACAGCACTGGAATGACGACAGCGTCGGCGCGCTGGTCGCCTCACCGGCCAATCCGACCGGCACCGTGCTGTCCGCCGACGAACTGGCGGCACTGTCGCAGGCCCTGCACGCGCGGGGCGGCCACCTGGTGGTGGACGAGATCTACCACGGCCTGACCTACGGCCTGGATGCGCCCAGCGTGCTGCAGGTGGACGACAGCGCGTTCGTGCTGAACAGTTTTTCCAAGTACTTCGGCATGACCGGCTGGCGGCTGGGCTGGCTGGTGGCACCGCCTGCAGCGGTACCGGACCTGGAAAAGCTGGCGCAGAACCTGTACATCAGCGCCTCCAGCATCGCCCAGCACGCCGCGCTCGCCTGCTTCAGCGAGGAATCGATGGCGATCTTCGAACAGCGCCGGGAAGCGTTCCGCCAACGCCGCGACTTCCTGCTGCCCGCGTTGCGTGAGCTCGGCTTCCGCATTGAAGTCGAGCCGCAGGGCGCGTTCTACCTGTACGCCGATGTCAGCGCGTTCACCGACGACGCGCAGGCGTTCTGCGCGCACTTCCTGGAAACCGAGCACGTGGCGTTCACCCCGGGCCTGGATTTCGGCTTCCATCGCGCCAACCAGCATGTGCGGCTGGCGTATACCCAGCAAGTACCGCGGTTGGAGGAGGCGGTGGCGCGGATCGCACGCGGGTTGAAGCGTTGGCAGGGATCACGTTGACGGCAGTGCCGGCCGCTGGCCAGCAACCCGGGAATGCCTGAATGATACGGTTGCCGGCCAGCGGCCGGCACTACCGGTAAAGAAAAACGCCGCCCTGGGGCGGCGTTTTCCGTTCTGCTTACTTGCCGCCCAACCGCTCCCACAGGAAGCTGTAGGCCAGCGCGGACATATGCGCGGCCTGTGCATTGTTGGCTGCGCCGCCGTGGCCGCCTTCGATGTTCTCGTAGTAGGTCACGTCCTTGCCGGCGTCGATCATCTTCGCCGCCATCTTGCGGGCGTGGCCCGGATGCACGCGGTCATCGCGGGTGGAGGTCGTGAACAGCACCGGCGGGTAGTTCTTCTTCGCGTTGAACAGGTGGTACGGCGAGAAGGTCTTGATGAATTCCCAGTCGCTCGTATCCGGGTTGCCGTACTCGGCCATCCACGAGGCGCCGGCCAACAGGTGGCTGTAGCGCTTCATGTCCAGCAGCGGCACCTGCACCACCACCGCACCGAACAGCTCCGGGTACTGGGTCAGCATGTTGCCGGTCAGCAGGCCACCGTTGCTGCCGCCCTGCACGCCCAGGTGCTTGGCGCTGGTGATCTTGCGCTTGACCAGGTCCCGCGCCACCGCGGCCATGTCTTCATAGGCCTTGTGACGGTTCTGCTTCAGCGCCGCCTGGTGCCAGCGCGGGCCGTACTCGCCGCCGCCGCGGATGTTGGCGACCACGTACACGCCGCCCTTCTCCAGCCAGGCGCGGCCCATGCCACCGGAATAGCTCGGGGTCAGCGAGATCTCGAAACCACCGTAGCCATACAGCAGGGTCGGGTTGGAGCCATCGAGCTTCATCGCCCTGTCGTGCACCACGAAATACGGCACGCGGGTGCCGTCCTTGCTGGTGGCGAAGTGCTGCTCGATCACCTTGCCCTTGGCATCGAAGAAGGCCGGCATGGTCTTCAGCGTTTCCGGTGCCTGGCCGATCTCGGCCAGGGCCAGCGTGGTCGGCGTCAGGTAATCGGTGGCGGTCAGCCACACCGCGTCGCTGTCATTGCTGTCCACCGCAGCCACGCCCAGCGTGCCGAAGGCCGGGGCGCCGACGAAGCGGCTGGTCTGCCAGCCGTCGGCGCCCGGGGTCAGCACCGACAGGCGGTTCTTGACGTCGTCCAGCACATTCAGCACCAGGTGGCTCTTGGTCCAGCTGGCACTGGCCAGCGAGGTGGTCGCGGTCGGGGTGAACAGCACGTCGAAGTCGCGCTTGCCGGCCAGGAAGTCGTCCAGCTTCGTCGCCAGCAGCGAACCGGACGCGTAGGTCTTGCCGCCCACGGTCCACGGATCGCGCAGTTCCAGGGTCAGCCACTGCTTGTGCAAACCCTTCTCGGCCGAGTTCGGCGCGTCGATCTTGGTCAGCGTGCCGTCGTCGCCACGCAGGTAGAGCTCGTTGTTGTAGAACGCCAGGGTGCGGCTGACCAGGTTGCGTTCGAAGCCCGGGGTGTCATCGTGCATCGCCGCGATGTACATGTCCTCCGGCTTGCCTTCGTACACCACGGTGGCCGAGGCCATCGGCGTGCCGCGCTTCCACAGCTTGGCCACGCGCGGGTAGCCGGAGGTGGTCATCGAGCCGGCACCGAAGTCGGTGTAGACGAACACGGTGTCGCGATCGACCCAGTTGAGGCCGCCCTTCGACTCCGGACGGAAGAAGCCGTCCTTGATCCAGGTCTTGTTGGCCAGGTCGAACTCACGGGTGACGTCGGCGTCGGCGCCGCCGCGCGACAGCGCGATCAGGCAGCGGCTGTAATCCGGGCGCAGGCAGTCGGCGCCGTGCCAGACCCAGTTCTCGCCCTCGGCCTTGTTCAGTGCATCCAGGTCGAGCACGGTCTCCCACTGCGGCGAGGCCTTGCGGTACTCGGCCAGGGTGGTGCGGCGCCACAGGCCGCGCTCGTGCTGCTGGTCCTTCCAGAAGTTGTAGTAGTAGTCACCGATCTTCTGCACGCCGGGAATCTTGGCGTCGGAGTCGAGCACCTCGCGGATGCTGGTCTCCATCTGCTTGAAGGCCGGGGTCTGCGCCAGGCGCGCCTCGGACCTGGCATTCTGTTCCTTGACCCAGGACAGTGGCTTGTCGCCGGTGACGTCCTCCAGCCAGGCGTAGCGATCGGTGTCTTCAGCGGCCACGGCGGTCCCCACCGAGGCAGCGGTCATCATGCCGGCCAGCAGGCAGGCGGAAGCGAGTCGTGACATTGCAGCTCCAGGCAGTCATAAGCCGGGGAACGCTAGCACGGAATGTCGCGGCCTCCCCCGTGTCGAAGGTCAGGCCGTGGCCGCCGGACCGCGCCGGCCGCGTGCGGCGGAAGCCGGCCGACGGCGCGCCTGTCCACCGGTACGCCGCGCCCGCCATCGCCATGACGGGTGCGGCAGCGGAAAGCGCAGCAGCGCCCACCAGGCCGCGAGCGGCATGCCCACCAGCCACATCGGCAGCCAGCCCAGCCATGCGCTGCTGCCACGCGCCGCCGGCCAGACCAGTACCAGCGCCAGCCCGGCCAGCGCCAGTTGCCGCACGCCGCGCAGCAGGCGTGGGTCGGCGCGTTCGATGACGCGTTCAGTTGCAGGGCGACGGACGGAACGAGCGCTCATGGGGGCTTCTCCGGTAGACAATGCAACACAGCTTGGGCAAGCCCCTTCTCACAGGATGCGACACCATTGACGGATCGCGTGCACACAGTCGACCATGCGCGTGCAAGCCCACTGGAGCCCGCTCCCGCATGACTTCGATCCGCCCGTTCTGCGCCGTGCTGCTGGCTCTGTCCCTGGCAGGTCCTGCCATGGCCGCCAGTGAGCCGCCGTCGCCCCGCGCCAGCGCCACCGACGCGGCCGACCCGGGGGCGCCGATCGACCTGAAGCGCTTCATGGGCACCTGGTATGTGATCGGCCGCGTGCCGAACTTCATCGAACGCGGGCATGTCGCCAGCGTCAACGAGTACGAGCTGCGCGACGAGCACAAGGTCGCCATCACCTACCGCTACCGTGATGGCTTCGGCGAACCACTGCAGGAAATTCGCGCACGTGCCAGCGTCGATCCGGACAGCGGCAACCATGGCTGGCGAACCTGGTTCTATCGCGTGGTGCCGACCCATTCGCGGGTACTGGAAGTGGCCCCGGACTATTCATGGGCACTGATCGGTTATCCGGGCCGCGAAATGGCCTGGATCTTCGCGCGCAAGCCGGACATGGACAAAGCCCTGTACAAGGAGCTGGCCGAGCGCCTGCGCGACGAGTACGGCGTGAACACCGACAAGCTCAAGCGCGTGCCTCAGCATCCGGAACAGGTCGGCAAGCTGGGCTACGAAGTACCGAACGCGCGTTGACCGCACGTGGAATTGCCGGCCAGCGGCCGGCACTACCGTTTTTTTCCCGGCAATCGGGTAGAGCCGGCCGCTGGCCGGCTGCCGCCCGGCATTCTGTTACTTGCGGCTGTAATGCGCGACCAGGCGGTCGCCGAGCATCTGCAGCAGCTGCACCAGGACCAGCAACAGGACCACGGTGACCAGCGCCACGTCGGTGTGCGAACGCTGGTAACCATCGCGGAACGCCAGGTCGCCGAGGCCACCGGAACCGATCGCACCGCCCATCGCGGTGAAGCCGATCAGGGCCACGGTGGTGACCGTCGCCCCGGCGATCAGCCCCGGGCGTGCTTCCGGCAGCAGCACCCGGGTGACCAGCTGCCAGGTGGTGGCGCCCATCGCCTGGGTCGCCTCGATCACGCCACGATCCACTTCGCGCAGCGCGGTCTCGACAAGGCGCGCGTAGAACGGCGCCGCGCCGATCACCAGCGGCACGATCGCGCCGCGCACGCCCAGCGAGGTACCCATCAGGAACAGCGTGACCGGGATCAGCACGATCATCAGGATGATGAAAGGCACCGAGCGCAGCAGGTTCACCACCAGAGCCAGCACGCCATAGGCAAACGGCCGGCGCTTCATCTGCGGCGCCCCGAACAGGTACAGCAGCACGCCCAGCGGCAGGCCGATGGCCAGGGTCAGCGGCAGCGAACCGAGCAGCATCAGCAGGGTGTCGAAGGTGGCCTGGCCGATGTCGGCCCACTTGCCCGCATCCAGGTGACGGAAGAAACCGCCGGCAGTGGCGATGATCATCGACGCAGCTCCTCGACATGCACGCCGGCAGCCACGAAGGCAGCCTGCGCGGCGGACTGGTCACCGCCCACCAGGGCGACCACCAGCTGGCCATAGGGGGTGTCCTTGATCCGGTCGATACGGCCGGACAGGATGTTGTAGTCGACCCCGGTCTGGCGCGCGACGCTGCCGAGCAGGGGTTCGTAGGTGTCGCCGCCGAGGAAGGTCAGGCGCACGATGCGCCCGCCCACCACGTCGAAATCGCGGTGCAACGCCCCTTCGTCCACGTGCTCCGATTCGCTGACGAACCGCCGCGTGGTCGGGTGCTGCGGATGCAGGAACACCCGGGTAACCGGTCCGGTCTCGACCATCTGGCCAGCATCGAGCACGGCCACGCGGTCGCAGACACGGCGGATCACGTCCATCTCGTGGGTGATCAGCACGATGGTCAGGCCCAGCTCGCGGTTGATCTTCGACAACAGCGACAGCACCGAGGCGGTGGTCTGCGGATCCAGCGCGCTGGTGGCCTCGTCGCACAGCAGGATCTGCGGGCGGGTCGCCAGCGCACGGGCGATGCCGACACGCTGCTTCTGGCCGCCCGACAGCTGCGCCGGATACTTCTGCGCATGCGCTTCCAGGCCCACGGTCTGCAGCAGCTCGGCCACGCGCGCGTCGATCTCCGCCTGCGGCGTGCCGGCCAGCTCCAGCGGGAAGGCGACATTGCCAGCCACTGTGCGCGACGACAGCAGGTTGAAGTGCTGGAAGATCATGCCGATGCGCCGGCGCAGCGTGCGCAGGCCGTCCGCGTCCAGTGCGGTGACATCCTCGCCACCGATCAGCAGCCGGCCACCGCTGGGTTCTTCCAGGCGGTTGATCATGCGGATCAGGGTCGACTTGCCGGCGCCGGAATGGCCGATGATGCCGAATACCTCACCGGCCTCGATGGTCAGGTCCAGCGGTTGCAGCGCGCTGACTTCGCGGCCGGCAACGGCATAGGATTTGTGCAGGCGCTGGAACTCGATCACGGGCGTGGCTCACCGGCTGGGGACGGAAGGGGGCGTGCAGCCTACCAGCGCAGGCGGTCGCGCGCCCGCGCCATGGGCCAGAATGTTATTCCTTTTGGTTCTAAGCCGCCCGCGCCGACGTGTTGGCTGGGGTCAGAGCCCCTGCGGGGATCCGACCCCGGGGTCGGATCCCCGCAGGGGCTCTGACCCCATTCCCAGGCCCAACCGGCTCAGGGATGGTCCAGCGGCTTCGGTGGCTGCACCCGGTTCAGGCGCTCACGATGCAGCAGGTACAGTCCCGAAGCCACGATGATCGCGGCGCCCACCCAGGTATAGCCATCAGGCAGCTGGCCCCAGAAGGCCAGGTCCCAGCCGATCACCCAGACCAGCCCGCTGTACTCCAGCGGCGCGATCATCGAGGCCTCTCCCAGCTGGAACGCCTTGGTCAGGGCGATCTGGCCCAGCGCCCCGGCCAGGCCCATGCCGGCGATCAGCGGCGCATGCGCCAGCTGCAGCGGCACCCAGCCGGGAAGGGACAGCAGGCCGGCACCGATGGCCATGATCACCAGGAACCAGACCACCATCGACTGCGAGGTATCGGTGCGGGTCAGCAGGCTGACCGTGATCGCCGCCACGGCATAGGCGGTGGCCGCAGCCAGCACCATCAGGCCGGGCACCGAGATGAAACCGTCCACGCCCGGCCGCAGCACCACCAGCACGCCGACCAGGCCGATGCCGATGGCGACCCAGCGCCGTGGCCCGACCCGCTCACCCAGCAGCGGTACCGACAAGGCGGCGATCAGCAACGGGGCGACGAAATAGATGGTGTAGGCGGTGGACAGCGGCAGGTCGCGCAGGGCGAACACGAAGCAGCCGATCATCGCCATGCCCAGCGCGCCACGCAGCAGGTGCAGGCCCCAGCGACGCGGCACCAGCGAGCGCGGGCCGGCGCTGGCCAACACCCAGACCAGCACGAACGGCAACGAGGCCGCGCCGCGCAGGAAGGTCACCTCCAGGGTCGGATAGCTGGCCGACAGCTGCTTCATGCCAGCGTCCATCAGCGAGAAACAGGCGACCGCAGCGACCATCCAGGCCACCGCACGCGAAGGGGAGCGTTGCACGTTCATGGCCCATTATCGCCCGGTCGTCGCTTTCTGTAGAGCCGAGCCCACGCTCGGCTACTCTTCACAAAGCCGCCGAGCGTGGGCTCGGCTCTACAGGGGACGGGCATGCGGGCCCTCGCGATAGAATGATCGCCACTGAAACCTGCGGAGCACCGCCCATGCCTTCCTTCGACGTCGTGTCCGAAGTCGACACCCACGAGCTGACCAACGCCATCGACCAGGCCAACCGCGAACTGGCCACCCGCTTCGACTTCAAGGGCGTGGACGCAAAGTTCGAGCGCGAGGGCGATGTCATCAACCAGACCGCGCCGACCGAATTCCAGCTCAAGCAGATGAACGACATCCTGCGTGCTCGTCTGGCCGCACGCGGCATCGACGTGCTCAGCCTGGAGTTCGGCGACATCGAGACCAACCTGGCCCAGGCCCGGCAGAAGATCACCGTCAAGCAGGGCATCGAGCAGAAGATCGCCAAGAAGATCGCGGCGGCGCTGAAGGATGCCAAGCTGAAGGTGGAAAGCCAGATCAACGGCGACAAGCTGCGCGTGCAGGGCAAGAAGCGCGACGACCTGCAGGACGCCATCGCCGTGCTCAAGGCCGGCAAGTTCGAGCTGCCGCTGCAGTTCAACAACTTCCGCGACTGAGGCATCCGCCGGGCCTGCCCCGGCGCTGCCAGCGGCAGGCACGACGGCGCGTTGCCAGCGACGCGCCTACAATGGCGGCCCCGCCAGCCGACGTGCCCGCCATGACCGATTCCCCCCTGCCCACCGATGACCCGATCGCTGCCACCAGCCTGTGGCTGGAGCGCATCGTCATCGGCCTGAATCTGTGCCCGTTCGCCAAGGCGGTGTATGTGAAGGACCAGGTCCGCATCGTGCTCAGTGATGCGACCACGCCGGAAGCGCTGGTTGAGCAGCTGGCCGAGGAACTGGTGCTCTTGCGCGATACGCCGGCCGAGCAGATCGATACCACGCTGATCGTGCATCCGCAGGTGCTGACGGACTTCCTCGACTACAACGATTTCCTCGACAACGCCGACGCCGCGATCGAGGCACTGGACCTGCAGGGTATCCTGCAGGTGGCCAGCTTCCACCCGGACTACCAGTTCGACGGCGTGGCAGCGGACGACGCCAGCAACTACACCAATCGCGCGCCCTTCCCCACCCTGCACCTGCTGCGCGAAGACAGCGTGGCGCGCGCAGTGGATGTCTATCCGGACCCGGACGTGATCGTCGAGCGCAACATCCAGACCCTGGACCGCATTGGCGTGGACGGCTGGCATCGCCGCCTGCGTGGCGAAGACCTGACGTGAGCACGGTGCCGCCGATTGCCGCATGGCCGGCCGCGCCGCTGTCGGGCAAGGTGGTGCTGGTCACCGGCGGCGCCAACGGCATCGGCCGTGGCATCGCACAGGCCGTGCTCGGTGCCGGCGGACGCGTGCTGATCGGCGACCTGGACGTGGAGGCCGGCGAGGCGTGCCTGGCGGAATGGCAGCGTAGTGGCGAGGCCGCATTCCAGCGGCTGGACATCACCGACGAAGCCAGCGTGCGCGACTTCATCGCCGTGGCCCTGCGGCGTTTCAGCCGTATCGACGGGCTGGTCAACAACGCGGGCATCGCCGGACCGCATGGCACGCAGCTGCAGGACATGGACTGGGACGAGTGGCAGCGCCGCCTGTCCTCGCTGCACGGTGCCTTCCTGTGCAGCAAGCACGCACTACCGGCGCTGACGGCCAGCGCCGCCGGCGCAATCATCAACATCGCCTCGACCCGCGCCTGGCAATCCGAAGCGCACAGCGAGGCCTATGCTGCGGCCAAAGGCGGGCTGGTGGCGTTCACCCATGCGCTGGCGATCAGTGCCGGCCCAACGGTGCGGGTCAACAGCATCAGTCCGGGCTGGATCGGCACCACGGCCTGGCAGGCCCCCTCGCGGCGACACGCACCGGAGTACTCCGCCATCGACCAGGCACAGCACCCGGTCGGCCGGGTCGGCCGCCCCGAGGACATCGGCGCGCTGGCGGTGTACCTGCTGTCGTCGCTGTCCGGCTTCAGCACCGGCCAGGACTTCATCGTCGACGGCGGCATGACCCGGAAGATGATCTACGCCGAATAGAAAAAGGGGACGGAGGGGATTAAGTCGTTTGTGCACAAACGACTTAATCCCCTCCGTCCCCTTTTTTTCTGTGCACAAACGACTTAATCCCCTCCGTCCCCTTTTTTTCGCTTACGCCATGCCCGAGTGCCGCAGCAGCGCGTCGATCTGCGGCGCGCGGCCGCGGAAGGCCTTGAAGTTCTCCGCCGCCGGGCGGCTGCCACCACGCGACAGGATCTCATCGCGGAAGCGTGCACCGGTTTCAGCCAGTGCCTGCGGCGCTTCCTCGAACGCGGCGTAGGCATCGGCGCTGAGCACTTCGGCCCACTTGTAGCTGTAGTAACCCGCGGCGTAACCACCGGCGAAGATGTGGCTGAACTGGTGCGGGAAGCGGTTCCAGACCGGCGGGTGGTTCACGGCCACTTCCGCGCGCACTCGGTCCAGCAGTGCCAGCACGCTGTCCTGCGCCGGTTCGAACTGGCTGTGCAGCAGCATGTCGAACAGGCCGAACTCCAGCTGGCGCACCGTGGCCATGCCGCTATGGAAATTGCGCGCAGCCAGCATGCGCTCGTACAGCGCGCGCGGCAGCGGCTCGCCACTGTCCACGTGCGCGGTCATGCCCTGTAGGTGGTCCCATTCCCAGCAGAAGTTCTCCATGAACTGGCTGGGCAGCTCCACCGCGTCCCATTCCACGCCGTTGATGCCGGCCACGCCCAGTTCGCCGATGCGGGTCAGCAGCTGGTGCAGGCCGTGGCCCATCTCATGGAACAGCGTGGTCACTTCATTGTGGCTGAAGGTCGCCGGCCTGCCGTTGGCGCCCCGGCCAAAGTTGCACACCAGGTAGACCAGTGGCGTCTGCACGCTGCCGTCGCCACGCACGCGACGGTTGCGGCAATCGTCCATCCACGCACCGCCGCGCTTGCCCTCGCGTGCGTACAGGTCCAGGTAGAACTGGCCGACCAGCGCGCCCTGCGCATCGACCAGGCGGAAGAAGCGCACGTCTTCGTGCCACACCGGTGCGCTGTCTTCCTGCACATGCAGGCCATACAGCTGCTCGATCACCGAGAACAGGCCGCCCAGTACCTTCGGTTCGGTGAAATACTGCTTCACTTCCTGCTCGGAATAGCTGTAACGCGCCTGCTTCAGGCGGTCGGCGGCGAACGCCAGGTCCCAGGCCTGCAGGGCATCGATGCCCAGCTGCTCGCGTGCGAACTGCTCCAGCTCGGCGCGGTCCTTGGCCGCGAACGGCTTGGCTCGCGCGGCAAGGTCACGCAGGAAACCCAGCACTTCGGCCGGATCCTGCGCCATCTTGGTCGCCACCGAGTAATGGCCGTACGAATCGAAGCCGAGCAACGCGGCCAGTTCGGCGCGCAGGGCAAGGATACGGTCGATGTTGCCACTGTTGTCCAGCGCGTCATCGCCGAACTCCGATGCACGCTGCGCGCTGGCACGGTACAGGATCTCGCGCAGGTCGCGGTCTTCACCCCAGGTCTGCACCGGCAGGTAGCACGGCATCTGCAGGGTCAGTTTCCAGCCGGTCCTGCCGTCCTTCTCTGCCGCAGCGCGCGCGACAGCCTTCACGTCTTCCGGCAGGCCCAGCAGTCGCGCTTCGTCCTCGATGTACAGCGACCATGCATCGGTGGCGTCGAGCACGTTCTGCGAGAACTTCGCCGACAGCGCCGACAGTTCCTCCTTGATCGCCGCAAAGCGCTGCTGCGCCTCAGGTGCCAGCTCGGCACCGCCCAGGCGGAAGTCACGCAGCGTGTTGTCCAGCACCTTGCGCTGGGCTTCATTGAAATGCGCCGCCTCCGGGCTGGCGGCCAGTGCCTGGTACTGGCGATACAGCGCCAGGTTCTGGCCCAGCGCGCTGGCGAAACGGGTCACCCGCGGCAGGTTGCCGTTGTAGGCCTCACGCAGTTCCGGGGTGTTGACCACCCCCTGCAGGTGGCCGACCAGGCCCCAGGCACGCCACAGGCGCTCGGTGGCGTCATCCAGCGGGGTGACGAAGGTGTCCCAACGCACCGGCTGCACCCGCTCGGCTGCGCTGACGGCAGCTTCGGCCTCGGCCAGCAGCACATCCAGCGCCGGCGCGACGTGCTCGGGGCGGATCGCGTCAAAGCGCGGCAGTCCGGAAAAGTCGAGCAGGGGGTTGGCAACGGTCACGGCAGATCTCCAGGGAACGGGCCCGGCGGGCGGGCAGCTTCCCAGATATGGCGCTGACAGGCGCGGCTGACAAGGGGGCATGCGCCGGCGTTCACGTCGGCCTGACGGCCGCGCACCGAAGCTCTGGCTGCGGGGGAGTCCGCAGCGGTACTTACCGAACGAGGCCCTACATGGAAGGTCTGGCTGCAGTGGCATCCATCTCACCGGCGCGCTCGCTGGCGCTGTCCGCCAGCCCGGCAGAACTGGCCTGGATCGCCGCGCTGTGCGATGCCGGCGACGACGCCCCCCGCCATTTGGAGCAGCTGCAGGCGGTATTGCAGCAGGGCGGCACGTTCAACGATGCCCAGGAGTGGTACCCGTTCGAGGTGATCGAGCGCGGCGCCAGCCAGTTGCAGCTGGGCCACGAGCGCGAGTTCGTGATCTGCGTGCTGCTGTGGCTGCAGGCATTGGCCCAGGGACGCGCCAGCATCCTGGACCCCAGCCTGCACCTGGATGACCGCGCGATGGACATCGAGGCGTTGCCTGATGCGCTGCGCGATGCGGTGCTGGATGCGTTCACCGCAGCGGGGTATTGAGACGCCCCGGCGACCGGGTGGAGTCGACTGTGGGTCGACTTTCGCGCGCAGCGCGGGATTCTGGCGACCTGAACGTGGAGCGGTCGACCAACAGTAGACGCTACCCAGCCGATGCACAGCCGGCCGTGCGTTGCCGCGTTACAACGCTTCCAGGCTGCACCACGGCAGTTCGGGCAACCCCTGCCCGGCCACCGCCGCCGCCAGCTGCGCATCGGCGCCGTCGACATCGATTCCCTGTCGCCCATACCACGCCGGGTCGTAATAGCTCTGCGCATAGCGCTCGCCACTGTCGCACAGGATGCTGACGATGCTGCCCTGGTGGCCCGCCTCACGCATCCATTGCGCGGCCTGCAGCACGCCGATGAAGTTGGTGCCGGTGGAGCCACCGACACGGCGGCCGAGCTGGCGGCTGACATGGCGCATCGCGGCCAGGCTCAGCGCATCGGGCACCTTCACCATCGCATCGACACTGGTCGGGATGAAACTCGGCTCCACCCGTGGCCGGCCGATGCCTTCCACGCGCGAGCCACCGCTACAGGTCAGTCCACGCCAGTCCTGTTCACCGGCCACGGCAGCCTTGTAGCCGTCGAAGAACACCGACACTTCCGGGTCCGCGCACAGGATGCGGGTGTCATGCCGGCGGTAGCTGACATAACGGCCCAGCGTGGCGGCGGTACCGCCGGTACCCGGGCTGCACACGATCCATTCCGGAACCGGGCTGGGCTCTTCGGCCATCTGCTTGAAGATGGATTCGGCGATGTTGTTGTTGGCACGCCAGTCGGTCGCCCGCTCGGCATAGGTGAACTGGTCCATGAAGTGGCCGCCGGTTTCGCGGGCCAGCTTTTCCGAATCACAGTTGAGGTCGCAGGCGCGCTCGACCAGGTGGCAGCGGCCCCCATGGAACTCGATCGCCGCGATCTTTTCCGGCGAGGTGGTGGCCGGGATCACCGCAATGAACGGCAGGCCCAGCAGGCGCGCGAAATAGGCTTCGGACACGGCGGTCGAGCCACTGGAGGCCTCGATCACTGGCCGGCCCTCGCGCAACCAACCGTTGGCCAGCGCGTACAGGAACAGCGAGCGCGCCAGCCGGTGCTTGAGGCTGCCGGTGGGATGGCTCGACTCGTCCTTCAGGTACAGGTCGATGCCCTCGAACCCGGGCAGCGCCAGCGGGATCAGATGGGTATCGGCGGAACGGTTGAAATCGGCTTCGATCTTGCGGATGGCGGCGGCCACCCATTCACGCTGCGACATGGCGGGCAATCGTTATCAGGACGGAACGGTGCGATCCGGCCATTGTACGTCGCGGTGCCGTCAGGTGCGGGCCGGTAGAATGGCGCCATCCGGCCGGCAACGGCCCCGTCTGAAGGACCTCCCCCATGACCATTCCCGCCCTGCGCGATGTCCCCGGCGTCGCCGCCCAGGCCCCGGCCGAAACCAGCGGCTTCGTGTTCAACCACACCATGCTGCGGGTGAAGGACATCACCGCCTCGCTGGACTTCTACACCCGCGTGCTGGGTTACCAGCTGATCGACAAGCGCGACTTCCCGGACGCCCAGTTCAGCCTGTACTTCCTGGCCTACGTGCCGGCCGGCGCAGTGGTGCCAGAAGACGACAGCCAGCGCCGCCTGTGGATGGCCGGCCTGCCGGGCGTGCTGGAACTGACCCACAACCACGGTACCGAAACCCAGGCCGGTGCGGTGTACCACGACGGCAACAGCGACCCGCGCGGCTTCGGCCACATCTGCGTGTCGGTGCCGGACATCGAGGCCGCCTGCCAGCGCTTCGAGGACCTCGGCGTGACCTTCCAGAAACGCCTGACCGACGGCCGCATGAAGAATCTGGCCTTCATCAAGGACCCGGACGGCTACTGGGTCGAAATCATCGCCAACTGACAAAAAGGGGACGGAGGGGATTAAGTCGTTTCTGGCACTATTGGCCGGAAGCGACTTAATCCCCTCCGTCCCCTTTTTTGCGAGGTTCGTATGGAAACGATGGAACTGCACCGCGGCCGCCTGATCGACCACATCCAGCTGGTGGTGCGTGACCTGGTGGCCAGCCGCCGCTTCTACCAGGCGGTGTTCGACACCATCGGCATCCCGATCGCCGGCGAAGGCGATGATTACTTCTGGGCCGATGAGCTGTTCATTTCCAGCGCCAGCAGCGAGGCCGCCGCCGGCCAGCTGACCGGCCGGCACCATCTGGCCTTCCAGGCCCGCGACAGCGCCACCGTCGATGCCTTCCATACCGCCGCGATCGCCGCCGGCGGCACCGACAACGGCGCGCCGGGCGAACGCCCCTACCACCCGGGCTACTACGGCGCCTTCGTGCTCGACCCGGACGGCAACAACATCGAAGTGGTCTATCACGGTCCTGCGAACTACAGCGCCGACTCGGTAAAGGTCACGTTCTGATATCACCGAAGCCGTGAACGAAGAAGCCGGGCAATGCCCGGCTTCCCTGCTTCCAGCGCTGCAGCCCTCAGTGGGCGGCCATGTAGATGTCCTGAAGCACGGCCTTTTCCAGTTCCAGCTCGCCCAGCAGGTTCTTCACGATATCGCCCAGGCTGAGGATGCCGACCAGCTGGTTGCCGTCGGTCACCATCAGATGACGGCGCCGCGAGTACGTCATCAACGACATGGCCTGCTTCAGCGTCGCGTCCGGCGCAATGCCTTCCAGGCCGGTGGACGGCAGGCTGGAGATCACCCGGCGGCCGGCCTGCGGGCCGTCGTCGGCCAGGGTACGCACGATGTCCTTCTCGGAAATGATGCCGACCGGGGCATCGTCCTTCATCACCACCAGCGCAGCGATCCTGTTCGCGCTCATCTTGTGGGCGGCGGCACCGATGGTGTCTTCGGCGTCGATGGTGATGACAGCTTCTTTCTTGGATTGCAGGAGTTCGCGGACGTTCATTCTTGTTTCCTGGTGCAGGTCACTGAAGTCAAAAAAGTGTGCTCTTCCGATACGCCCCCTCCCCGGGAACAGACCTTTCAGCGCACGTCTGGCGCACCCGGCCGCCGCGTGGAATGGATCGGCAGGGGATGTGCTGCAACGCGAACGAGGTGGGCTCAACCGCTCAACCCGGACCTCGGTCAAATCGATTCTACGACTGCGACCATCGGTCACTACCGGCATCGATAGGACAGTTCGTCGTGGGAACCAACCGACGATCCAGAGAATGGCACCGCGGCTGAAACCGCCGCTGAATACAGCCGATGCCGCGCATTAAAGAATGATTGCCTGCTGCCGACGGCGGACAGAACACCCGGTGGCTGTCCCACTTGGCATGGCCAACCACGCAAACGAAAGGGGCCACGCGGGCCCCTTTCGCATGCAGCATTCAACGGATCCGGGAGTGTTACTCCACCGTCACGCTCTTGGCCAGGTTGCGCGGCTTGTCCACGTCGGTGCCGCGTGCCAGCGCGGTGTGGTAGGCCAGCAGCTGCACCGGAATGGTGTGCACGATCGGGCTGAGCACGCCGGCATGGCGCGGCGTGCGGATCACGTGCACGCCTTCGGACTCATTGAAGTTGCTGTCCTGGTCGGCGAACACGAACAGCTCGCCACCACGGGCGCGCACTTCCTGCATGTTCGACTTCACCTTCTCCAGCAGGCTGTCATTGGGGGCAATCACCACCACCGGCATGTCCTCGTCCACCAGCGCCAGCGGGCCGTGCTTCAGCTCGCCCGCCGGGTAGGCCTCGGCGTGGATGTAGGAAATCTCCTTGAGCTTGAGCGAGCCTTCCAGCGCGATCGGGTAATGCAGGCCACGGCCCAGGAACAGCGCATTGGACTTGCGCGCGAAGCGCTCGGCCCACGCCGCGATCTGCGGCTCCAGGTTCAGTGCGTGCTGCACGCTGCCCGGCAGGAAGCGCAGCTGCTCCAGGTAATCCGCTTCCTGCGCCGCGTCGATGCGGCCATGCAGCTTGCCCAGCACCACGGTCAACTGGAACAGCGCGGCCAGCTGGGTGGTGAAGGCCTTGGTCGAAGCCACGCCGATCTCCGCGCCCGCGCGGGTGTAGCAGACCAGCTCGCTGGCGCGCGGAATCGCGCTTTCCGGCACGTTGCAGATCGACAGCGTGTGCTTGTGGCCAAGCGCCTTGGCGTACTTCAGCGCCTCCATCGTATCCAGCGTTTCGCCGGACTGGGAGATGGTGACGATCAGGTGCTTCGGGTTGGCATACGCGGCGCGGTAGCGGTACTCGCTGGCAATCTCCACGCTGCACGGCAGGCCGGCGATGGCCTCGATCCAGTAGCGCGCGGTCAGGCCGGCGTAGTAGCTGGTGCCGCAGGCAATGATCTGCACGCCCTCGATGCCCGACAGCACCGCTTCGGCATTCTTGCCGAACAGCTCGGCCGGGAAACCACCGGCGTCGATCGCCGCCTCGATGGTGTCGCCCAGCGCGCGCGGCTGCTCGTGGATTTCCTTCTGCATGAAGTGGCGGTACGGGCCAAGCTCCAGCGATGCCAGCGACACGTCGGACAGGTGCACATCGCGCTCGACCGGCCGGTCATGCTCATCGAAGATGCGCACGCCATCGCGACGGATCTCGGCGGTGTCGCCCTCTTCCAGGAAGATCACCTTGCGGGTGGCCGAGATCACCGCCGAGACGTCGGAGGCGACGAAGTTCTCGCCCTCGCCCAGGCCCACCAGCAGCGGGCAGCCCATGCGCGCGCAGACGAAGCGCTCCGGCTCGGCGCGGCTGACCACGGCCAGCGCGTAGGCGCCGGTCAGCTCCTTCACCGTGTGCTGCAGCGCCACCAGCAGGTCATCGCCGCCCTTCAGGTGATGATGGATCAGGTGGGCGATGACTTCGGTGTCGGTCTGCGACTCGAAGGTGTAGCCCAGCGCCCGCAGCTTCTCGCGCTGCTCTTCGTGGTTCTCGATGATGCCGTTGTGCACCAGCGCCACGCCGTGGCTGATGTGCGGATGCGCGTTGGCCTCGGTGACGCCGCCGTGGGTGGCCCAGCGGGTGTGGCCGATACCCAGCACCGCATTGAACCCTTCGGCCTCGGCCGCCGTGGCCATTTCCGACACGCGACCGGTGCGGCGGACACGACGTACTTCGGGGCGCTCGGCGTGATCGATCACCGCGATGCCCGAGGAGTCGTAACCACGGTACTCAAGCCGCTTCAGGCCTTCGATCAGCACCGGCACCACGTC
This sequence comes from Stenotrophomonas maltophilia D457, assembly GCF_000284595.1. Taxonomy (GTDB): domain Bacteria; phylum Pseudomonadota; class Gammaproteobacteria; order Xanthomonadales; family Xanthomonadaceae; genus Stenotrophomonas; species Stenotrophomonas muris. The sequence continues at coordinate 4,125,987 of NC_017671.1, forward strand.
GCGATCGGCGATTGCACCCACGATTCCACACATGTCACGCGTTTCCTTGAAGACGATCGGCGCATTCTAGCCCGCGTGTCCGGCTTCCCCCTCCTGTCCGCTTAATGAAAGTGTCCGGAAAGGTGTCCGCGGACACCCGGACACTCCCGCGGCCCGCCCAACCTGTTGAACTGAAAGGAAATAAAGTTGGCACGCTACGTGCTTGGTACTGGCTACCACCGTCAGGCACGCACCCGATGATCCGCGACACTTCCGCACAGGACCAGATCGTTTCCTCCGCCCCGGCCGGCGCCACCCGCGCCAACTGGCAGCGTTACCGCTGGCCGGCGCTGGGCGCCATCGTGCTGCTGGCCGGCATCGGCTGGGCCGTGCATGCCTGGTCCAATGCCAGCCGCTCCTTCGACAGCAGCCGGGTGCGCATCGCCGAAGTGAAGCGCGGCGACCTGGTCCGCGACATCGCCGCCGACGGCCGGGTGATCGCCGCCAACAGCCCGATCCTGTACGCCATCTCGGCCGGCACCGTGGACCTGAAAGTGGTCGCCGGTGACGTGGTCAAGAAGGGCCAGGAACTGGCGGTCATCGACAGCCCGGAACTGCGCAGCAAGCTGGCCCAGGAACAGGCCACCCTGGCCGGCCTGGAAGCCGAGGCCAGCCGTGCCGCGCTGGACGCCACCCTGGCCCGCGCCAAGTCGCGCAAGGAAACCGACCAGGCCACCATCGAGCGCCAGGCCGCCGACCGCGACCTGCAGCGCTTCCAGCGCGGCTACGACGGCGGTGCGGTGCCACAGATCGACCTGGCCAAGGCCAAGGACTCGCTGAAGAAGGCCGACATCACCCTGGCCAACGCCACCACCGATGCGCGCCTGCAGAGCCAGGGCGCCGACCTGGATGCCCGCAACAAGCGCCTGCTGGCCGACCGCCAGAAGGCCGTGGTGGCCGAAGTGCAGCGCCAGGTCGACGCACTGACCCTGCGCGCACCGTTTGACGGCCAGGTCGGCCAGGTGCAGGCGGTCCAGTCCACCAACCTGGCTGCCAACGCGCCGGTGCTGGGCGTGGTCGACCTGTCCAAGTTCGAGGTCGAGATCAAGGTGCCGGAGAGCTTCGCCCGCGACCTGGCGATCGGCATGCCGGCGCAGCTGACCGGCGGCAATGGCAAGCCGTTCCCGGGCGAGATCAGCGCGGTGTCGCCGGAAGTGGTCAACGGCGAGGTCAACGCCCGCGTGCGCTTCGCCAGCGCGCAGCCGGAAGGCCTGCGCCAGAGCCAGCGGATGTCGGTGCGCGTGCTGCTCGATACCCGCAAGGACGTGCTGAAGGTCGAGCGCGGCCCGTTCGTCGAACAGGGCAATGGCGTGGCCTACGTGATGGATGGCCGCACCGCGGTGCGGCGTCCGGTGGAACTGGGCGTCAGCAGCCTGGGCGAAGTGGAAATCAAGTCGGGTGTGCAGCCGGGCGACCGCATCGTGGTCTCCGGCAGCGACCTGTTCAAGGACGCCGAACGCGTCTCCGTCAACTGATACCTGAATCCTGGAGAGAGGACACCCCATGTACATGCTCGAAATGCGTTCGGTCGCCAAGGTCTTCCGCACCGAACAGGTGGAAACCCACGCGTTGCGCTCGCTGGAACTGCAGGTCAAGGAAGGCGAGTTCGTCGCGGTCACCGGCCCGTCCGGCTCCGGCAAGACCACCTTCCTCAACATCGCCGGCCTGCTGGAAACCTTCACCAGCGGCACCTACCTGCTTGACGGCCAGGACGTGAGCACGCTGGGCGATGACGCCCGCAGCCGCCTGCGCAACCAGAAGATCGGCTTCATCTTCCAGGGCTTCAACCTGATTCCCGACCTGAACCTGTTCGACAACGTCGACGTGCCGCTGCGCTACCGGAAGATGAGTGCCAACGAGCGCCGCGAACGCATCGAGAAGGCGCTCACCCAGGTCGGCCTGGGCTCACGCATGAAGCATTACCCGAACGAACTGTCCGGCGGCCAGCAGCAGCGTGCGGCGATCGCGCGTGCGCTGGCCGGCAGCCCGCGCCTGCTGCTGGCCGACGAACCGACCGGCAACCTGGATACGCAGATGGCCCGCGGCGTGATGGAACTGCTGGAGGAGATCAATGCCGCCGGCACCACCATCGTGATGGTCACCCACGACCCGGAACTGGCCGCGCGCGCGCAGCGCAACGTGCACATCGTCGATGGCCAGGTGACCGACCTGGTGCGCGAACCGGTGCTGGCTACCCCGCCGCGCCACATCGTTGCCGTCAACGAGTGAGGGCACTCCCATGTTCGCCTACTACACCCGATTGGCGGTACGCAGCTTCCGCCGCAACAAAATCCTGACCGCACTGATGGTGGTCGCCATCGCGCTCGGCATCGGTGCCTCGATGACCACGCTGACGGTGTTCCACGTGCTGTCCGGCGACCCGATTCCCGGCAAGAGCGACCAGCTGTTCTACGTGCAGGTCGATCCGCGCCCGCGCGGCGGCTATACCCCGGGTGAGGAGCCTGAGGAACAGATGACACGGCGCGACGCCGAGACCCTGCTGCGCGAGAAGCGCGGCATCCGCCAGGCGATGATGAGCGCGGGCGGCGGCACGGTGGAACCGGAGCTCAGCACGCTCAAGCCGTTCTCGGTGGATACGCGCTGGACGTCGGCCGATTTCTTCCCGATGTTCGACGTGCCGATGCAGTACGGGCGTGCCTGGAACAGCAGCGATGATGACAATCGCAGCCGGGTGGTGGTGCTGTCGAAAGCGATCAACGACAAGCTGTTCCAGGGTGCCGACAGCACCGGTCGCGAGATCCGCCTGAGTGGCCATTCACTGCGGGTGATCGGCGTGATGAAGAAGTGGAATCCCGAACCCCACTTCTTCGATCTGACCACCGGCAACTACGGCAAGGATGAAGACCTGCTGGTGCCGTTTTCCACTGCGATGGACCTGGAGTTCGGCAGCAACGGCAACATGAACTGCTTCGGCGAGAATCCGGATGGCAGCAGCAACTCGATCAACGCGCCCTGCAGCTGGATCCAGTACTGGGTGGAGCTGGATCCGGCCAAGGTCGAGGACTACCGCAGCTACCTGGCCAACTACTCGGACCAGCAGCGCGCAGCGGGCCGTTTCGAGCGCCCTACCAACGTGCGCCTGCGCCCGGTGATGGAGTGGTTGACGTTCAAGAATGCCGTGCCCAGCGACGTGCGCCTGCAGATGTGGCTGGCACTGGGCTTTCTCGGCGTCTGCCTGGTCAACACGGTGGGCCTGCTGCTGGCGAAGTTCCTGCGCCGCAGCGGCGAGATCGGCGTGCGCCGCGCCCTCGGTGCCAGCCGTGGGCAGATCTTCCTGCAATGCCTGGTTGAAGCCGGTGCGATCGGCGTTGCCGGCGGCGTGCTCGGCATCGGCCTGGCCCTGCTCGGCCTGTATGCGGTGCGCCAGCAACCCGTGGACTACGCGAGCCTGGCCCACCTGGACGGCAGCATGCTGCTGCTGGCCATTGGCCTGACCCTGTTCGCCAGCCTCGCCGCTGGTTTCCTGCCCGCCTGGCGCGCGATGCAGGTTACCCCGGCCATCCAGCTCAAGTCGCAGTAAGCACGAGTACGAGGACCTCCCATGGATATCCGCCCCATCCTCAGCACCCTGCGCCGGCACAAGACAGCCGCCGCCCTGATCGTGCTGGAAGTCGCCCTGACCTGCGCCATCGTCTGCAATGCCCTGTTCCTGGTCACCCAGCGCGTTGAACGGATCAGCCAGACCAGCGGCCTGGCCGAGAACGAGCTGGTGTTCGTCCGGGTCAGCGGCATCGGCAAGCAGACCAATGGCCAGGCCCGCACCCAGGAGGACCTGTCCGCCCTGCGCGCCGTTCCCGGGGTCACCGCCGCCGCGAAGGTCAACCAGCTGCCGTTCCGCCCGAACTCCTCCAATACCAGCGTTTCGCTGAAGCAGGAACAGGAACGTCCGACCGCCTTCGTCACCATGTACATGTTCGGCGAAGGTGGACTGTCCACGCTTGGACTGCAGCTGACCGCCGGCCGCGACTTCCAGCCCAGTGAATACAGCAACGTCGAGGATGCACAGAAGAACGCCTCCACCAATACCGCCTCCTCGGTGATCATCAGCCGCACGCTCGCCGACAGGCTGTACCCCGGCGAGAACGCACTGGGCAAGACGTTCTACATGGGCAAGCAGCCACTGCACGTGGTGGGTATTGTCGCGTCATTGGCCACGCCCACCGATTACAACAACAACACCACGCTGTCGATGGTGCTGCCTGTGCGGACCGATTTCACCCAGGGCCCGTACGTCCTGCGCACCGCTCCGGAACGGCGCGAGGAAGTACTCAAGGGCGCGATCGCCGCGCTTGAACGCAACGACCCCAACCGGCTGGTGCGCGAGAAGCTGACCTATGAGGCGCAGCGCAATGACTACTTCAAGAACGACAGGGCCATGGTCGGGCTGCTGATCACGGTGTGCATCTCGCTGCTGGTGGTCACCGCACTGGGCATCATCGGCCTGGCCAGCTTCTGGGTGCAGCAGCGCAGCAAGCAGATTGGTATCCGTCGCGCGCTCGGCGCGACGCGTGGGCAGATCCTGCGCTACTTCCAGACCGAGAACTTCCTGCTGGCCACGCTGGGCATCGTGCTGGGCATGCTGGCCGCCTATGCGATCAACCTGGCACTGATGAACATGTACGAGCTGCCGCGCATGCCGCTGCACTACCTGCCGCTGGGCGCACTGCTGCTGTGGGTGCTTGGCCAGATCGCGGTGTTCGGACCGGCCCGGCGCGCGGCAGCGGTACCGCCTGCGGTTGCCACGCGGGGCGCATGAGATGCGTATCCGCTGGATGCTGATGATGATGCTCCTGCCACTGCCGGCACTGGCCGGCGGTGGCAGCTCGCAGACACTGGAGTGGCGCCAGGACGATGCGCGCCTGGCATTGCGTTCGAGCGAAGGCCAGGTGCGCGTGGAAGCCGCCGGCCCGGAAGCCCGCTTCGGCGTGCGCAGCGGCGATCGCATCCTGCGGGTGGATGACACCACCGTACGCAGGATCGAGCATCTTGCCGAGGCCCTGCGGCGTTCAAGCGCCGCCAGGGCCTATCTCCTGCTGCAGCGCGACAGGCAGGAACTGACGGTCGCGGTGGACGCCGCTGCCTGGCGCAGGGCGCTGGTCGCTCCGCCTCCGCCAGCACCGCCACCGCCGCCGCCCCGACGCTGAGCCCGCCGCCCCGACGGCTACGGGTTTGGCTATGCTTGATGGGTGGCGCCGGGCTCTCCCGGCGTATGGACACGAACACGGCTCCATCGGCGCCGCCCATCCCTTTCTGCAGAACCGCTTGATGCCTTCGATCCTGATCATCGACGACAACGCCAGTGTGGGCACTGCACTGGACGTGCTGTTCTCCCTGCACGACATCGACACCCTGCAGGCGCAGAGCCCGGCCGAGGGGCTGGCCCTGCTCGAGTCGCAGCCGGTCGACCTGGTGATCCAGGACATGAACTTCAGCGAGGACACCACCTCCGGCGAGGAGGGCGAAGCGCTGTTCGCACAGATCCGCGCACGCCACCCGGACCTGCCGGTGATCCTGCTGACCGCCTGGACCCACCTGAGCAGCGCGGTGGACCTGGTCAAGGCCGGCGCCGCCGACTACCTGGCCAAGCCCTGGGACGACCGCAAGCTGCTGACCACGGTCAACAACCTACTGGAGCTGTCCGAGGCGCGGCGCGAACTGGACCGCCGCCGCAGCCGCGAGCTGCGCCAGCGCAATGCGCTGGAAGAAAAGTACGACCTGTGCGGTGCGGTCTTCGCCGATCCGGCCAGCGAGCGCGTCATCGCCCTGGCCTGCCAGGTCGCGCGCTCCGAGCTGCCGGTGTTGATCACCGGTCCCAATGGTGCCGGCAAGGAGAAGATCGCGCAGATCATCCAGGCCAATTCACTGGTGGCCAAGGGCCCGTTCATCACGGTCAACTGCGGCGCGTTGCCGTCGGAGCTGATCGAGGCCGAACTGTTCGGTGCCGAGGCCGGCGCCTACACCGGCGCCAACAAGGCACGCGAGGGCAAGTTCGAAGCCGCCGACGGAGGCACGCTGTTCCTGGATGAGATCGGCAACCTGTCGCTGGGTGGGCAGATGAAGCTGTTGCGCGTGCTGGAAACCGGCCGCTTCGAGCGCCTGGGTTCCAATCGCGAACGCCAGGTCAAAGTCCGCGTGGTCAGCGCGACCAATGCCGACCTGCCGGCGATGATCCGCGACGGCACGTTCCGCGAAGATCTCTATTACCGCCTCAATACAGTGGAACTGGTACTACCGCCGTTGGCCGAGCGCGCGGGCGACATCGTTCCACTGGCCGAGCGTTTCCTGACGGCCGGCAAGCCGCTGTCCAGTGCCGCCAGTGCCGCCCTGCAACGGCACCCGTGGCCGGGCAACGTGCGCGAACTGCGCAACGTGATCCAGCGTGCCGAACTGCTGGCGACCGGCAACCGCATCGAGGTGGCCGACCTGAACCTGCCGCGCACCGCACCGGCGCCACGCCCCGCACCGAGCGCTGGCAACGATCCCGACCGCGAGCGCATCGAGGACGTGCTGGCACGCAACCACGGCGTCATCGCCCAGGCGGCTGCCGAACTCGGCCTGAGCCGCCAGGCCCTGTACCGGCGCATGGACCGCCACGGCATCCCACGCGAATGAAACGGCGCTCGTTCACCTTCCGCCTGTTCCTGCGCCTGCTGCCGGTGCTGGCGCTGGCCGCTGCGCTGCCGTGGCTGCTGGCGTACTGGATGAACCATGGCTGGGTGGTGACCACGGCGTCGGCCGTGATCCTGCTGGCGTTGATGTGGTGGACCCTGCGCCGTGCCACCGCACCGGTGCGCTCGCTGATGCGTGCACTGTCCGGCACCACCAGCAGCTACCGCGACGGCGAGTACAACTTCGGCGTGTACTGGCCGGGCAACGACGAACTGGGCGACCTGGTGCAGGCGCACCGCGAGCTGGGCGATGTGCTGCGCGAACAGCGGCAGGGCCTGGTGCAGCGCGAACTGCTGCTGGACACCATGGTGCAGAACACGCCGGTGGCCATGCTGCTGATTGCCTCCGGCGGCGATGGCATCGCCCGCGTGGTGTTCTCCAACCTGGCTGCGCGCAAGCTGCTGCATGGCGGCTGGAAGCTGGAAGGCCAGCGTCTGGAAGAGGTGCTGGAACAGGTGCCGGTGGAGCTGCGCGATGCCATTGCCCGTGGCGGCGACAGCCTGTTCGCGGTGCATGCCGAGGGCGAGGACGGCGACGAGGATGACGAGCAGGTCTACCACCTGTCGCGCCGCGCCTTCCAGCTCAACGGCCGTCCGCACGACCTGCTGCTGGTACGCCTGCTCACCGCCGAACTGCGCCGCCAGGAAGTGCAGACGTGGAAGAAGGTGATCCGGGTGATCAGCCACGAGCTCAACAACTCACTGGCACCGATCGCCTCGCTGGCCCACTCCGGTGGCGTGCTGGTGCAGCGCGAACGCTTCGACCGGTTGCCGGAGATCTTCACCACCATCGAGGACCGCGCACGCCACCTGGAAGGCTTCATCCGTGGCTATGCACGCTTCGCAAAGCTGCCGCAGCCGCAACTGCAGACCGTGCACTGGGCGCCGTTCCTGTCCAGCCTGCGCCAGCAGATCCCGTTCACCATGGAACGCGAGCCGGACGAGGACCTGAGCAGCCGCATCGACATCGCGCAGTTCGGGCAGGCATTGCTGAATCTTCTGAAGAACGCGCATGAAGCCTGCGCCGAGGCCGATCCGCCCAACGATGACGTACAGGTGCAACTCACGCGGCTGCCGCAATGGCTGCGCCTGGACGTACTGGATCGCGGCAAGGGCATGAACGAGCAGGTGCTGCAGAACGCCTTGATGCCGTTCTATTCGACCAAGCGCAACGGCACCGGCCTGGGGTTGGCACTGACGCGCGAGATCGTGGAAGCGCACGGTGGCCGCGTGTCGCTGCAGAACCGCGGCGATGGCGGGTTGTGCGTGTCGATCCTGTTGCCGGTGGGTTGAGCGGGCCGATCGGGTAGCTCCACGCCATGCGCGGATGTGCCGACCAGGGCCGGCACCTACCAGGTCCGCCGCATCGCCACCCGCAGGTGCATCGGAAACCCGAGCGCAGCCTCTTCGGCCATGACGGCGCGCAGGCCGTCGTTCCACTCAGCCTCAGGCACTACGTCGAACCCTTCGCTGGCATAGAAGGCTGCATTCCATGGCACATCGCTCAAGGTGGTCAGCACCGCTGCAGCAAAGCCGGTGGCCCTGGCCTGCGCCAAGGCGTGCCGCAGCAATGCACGGCCATGGCCACGACGCGCGTGCGCCGGGTCCACATCCATCTGCAGGACATGGAACTCGCCACCCAGCTCGCCGCCCAGCAGGTAGCCGGCAATGTCGCCGCCGGGGCCATCCACAACCCACAGCTGGCCCCGCTGAAGGCCGTCCTGCAGCGTCGGCAGATCCAGGCCGTGGCCGGCAAATACCGGATGGGCTTCGTGATCCTTCAGCAGTTCGCCGGCACGCTGTTCAATTGCCGGCAGCACGCCGAGCTCGTCGGCATGCGGAATACGTGGCTCAGGACTTCTTGACCGGGCGCTTCCAGCCATCGATGGTTTCCTGTCGTGCGCGGGCCAGTGTCAGCTTGCCGTCCGGGGCGGTGCGGGTGATGACCGAACCGGCAGCGATGGTCGCGCCCTCGCCGATCGTCAGCGGCGCCACCAGCGAACTGTTGGAACCGATGAACGCGTTGTCGCCGATGGTGGTGGTCGACTTGTTCACGCCGTCGTAGTTGCAGGTGATGGTGCCGGCACCGATGTTCACCTTGCTGCCGATCACCGCATCACCCAGATAGGTGAGGTGGTTGGCCTTGCTGCCGACGCCGAGGGTGACCTTCTTGGTTTCGACGAAGTTGCCGACGTGCACGCCATCGGCCAGCACGGTACCTGGGCGGAGGCGCGCGAACGGACCGACCAGCGCCGCGCCTTCGGTGACCACACCCTCCAGATCACAGTGCGCGCGTACTTCGGTACCGGGGCCGAGAGTAACGTCCTTCAGGCGGTTGAACGGACCGATGGTAACGCCGTCGCCGAGCACGATGTTGCCTTCGAGAACGACATCGACATCGATCAGCACGTCACTGCCCACGGTGACGGTGCCACGGATGTCGAGTCGTGCCGGGTCGCGCACGCGTGCACCCTGTGCGCACAGCGCACGCACGGCGCGATGCTGCCAGGCACGCTCCAGCTGCGACAGCTGCCAGGGATCGTTTGCCCCCTCGGCTTCCTGCGCGTCGGCCACCAGCGCCATTTCGGCCGGGGTGTACTCATGCGCGGCAAATGCGAACACGTCGGTCAGGTAGTACTCGCCCTGCGCATTGCGGTTGGACAGCTGCGACAGCCAGCGGCGCAGCGCGGTCGACTCCGCGGCGATGATGCCGGTGTTGATCGTGCGCACGCGCAGCTGGTCGTCGGTCGCGTCCTTCTGCTCGACGATCGCTCCCACCTTGCCTTCGGCATCGCGCAGCACGCGGCCGTAACCGGTCGGGTCATCAACCTCGGCGACCAGCACCGCCAACCGCCCCGGCTGCGCCAGCAGATCGCGCAGGGTCTGCGCGCGGATCAGCGGTACATCGCCGTACAGCACCAGCACCTGCACGGCATCCGGCACCTGCGGCATCGCCTGCGCCACCGCGTGGCCCGTACCCAGCTGCTGCGCCTGTTCAGCCCACTGCAGGTCGGGCTGGTCGGCGAACTGTTGCCGCACCGCCTCACCGCCATGGCCGTAGACCACATGGATGGCCGCCGGTTGCAGTTCGCGGGCCGCATCGATCACGTGCGCCAGCATCGGTTGGCCGGCGATCGGCTGCAGCACCTTCGGCAGCACCGACCTCATGCGCTTGCCGGCGCCGGCGGCGAGGATGATGACGTGCAGGGCTTGGGTCATGGGAACGGCAGTCCGTGGTTCGGTGCCGACGATTCTAGAGCGTACGCCGTTAACATGGGCATCCCTCCTCCTTCACCATGCCGATGAGCCTTGTCCGCCAGGGAAGCGCCTACCTCGTGATCGGGCTCGTGCAGCTGCTGGTCGATTGGCTGGTGTTCGTGGTCGCCACCGCGCTTGGCATGCCGGTCGCACCGGCCAACGTCGCCGGGCGCCTGGCCGGCATGCTGCTGGGCTTCTGGCTCAACGGCCGCTACACCTTTGCCGAGGCCGGCACCCACAAGCTGGGCTGGAAGCGCTTTGCACGCTTCTTCGGGCTGTGGCTGCTGCTGACTGCGGCAAGCACGTTGCTGGTGAGCCTGGTCGACCACGCGCTGGGCCTGCAGTACACCTGGCTGGCCAAGCCACTGGTGGAAGGCGGGCTGGCGTGCGTGTCGTTCCTGTTGATGCGCTACGTGGTGTACCGCTGATCGCGGTCAGCGGTCAGCGGTCAGCGGTCAGCGATCAGCGATCAGCGATCACCGTCACGGCGCAGGCGCGCTCCCAGTCCCTCACGCCACAGCTGCAGCGCGCTGTAGCGCAACCGCACCTGATGCTGCCCGGCCGGCACGCACAACGCATGGAAGAGGCCATTGCCGCGCAGCAGCGGCAGTACCTGGCCATCCTCGAGCTGCGCCTGCCAGCCACGACCGGTGGTTTCGTTGATCACCACCCATGCTGCATGGTCGGCCACCACCGTCAGCTCGATGCGTCCAGGCTGGTAGCGCAGCACCTGTACCGTGGCCTCGCCGGCATCCTGTTCGGCACAGTGGCTGCTGGCGGCTGCCGGCAGCCATAGCTGCCGGTTGAAATCGGTCTGGTTGAACAGCGGCGCAGGCGGTAGACGCTCCTCATGGCGGCGCACCTGCCGCGGATTCAGCACCCGTGGCAGCACGCTGTCACGCCGCGCAAGTTCCACCTGGTCGCCCTGCGCGCTGGAGCCCGGGAACGGCTCCTGGGCCAGCAGCCAACGCACGCCCAGCAGGTCGTACAGGGGAGCAGCGGTGTCTGGCATCCAGGCAGTGGGGACCTTCTGCTGGAAGGTATCCACCGGCTCGCCCGGCATCCCGGTCATCTGCAGATAGTCGCTTGCCAGCAGCGGGTTGTAGCCGTTTGCCAGCGCAATGGCATGCACCGCCGCGCCGTTGGTGAGTCCGCCGATGCCGAAGACCACCGCGCGCTCGGGTATGCCGATATGCCGCTCTGCCGCCAGCAGCGCATAGGCGCGCTGCGCAGGACCCGCACGATCGGCGGTGAGCACCGACTTTGTGCCGCTGCCCGCGTTGAACCTGGTGCCGACGTTGAACAACAGCAGGTCCAACAGCACCAGCGCCAGCACCCAGCGCGCAGGTGACTGGTGGCGGCGCAGCACCCACACCGCGGCTACGCCCAGCGCGGCGCTGACCGCAAGCCAGGCGAAAGCGAGCGGATGACCATGATCGATCGCCAGCCACGCAGCGCACGCGCCCAGCACTGCGACGACCGCCACGGACACCCGATGCAATCGCAATGGCTGCCGCTGCAGGGCAACCTGCAGGGCACTGGCACCCAGCCACGCCGCCGCAGGCACGGTAAGGAACAGCGCATCGGACGGGCGCCGGAACAGGTCCAGCCCCGGAAGCCAGCCAAACAACCAGGGGAACAGCGGCGTGGCGCCACCCACCGCGACCATGATCGCCAGCGTCAGCGCACACAGCGCGACGCGCGTCGCCGCCGGCTTGCGCCGCAGCACCTCACCGCCCCAGAGCAGCCACAGCGCCAGCGGCACTGCCCCCACATAGAGGTAATCGGCGCTGATATCACCGAAGGCCCAGCTGTCGCCGCGCCCCTGCGAGAACACGTTGCCCGACAGCAGTGTCACCAGTGTCTGCCAGTGGATGGCACCCGGCAGCGCGGCTTCCAGCGTCAGGCCATTGCGATTGGTCTGGTCCAGCCAGGCCAGCGTGGACAGCCACTGCGGCGCACTGACACCACCGGCGAGAATGGCCACCACGCCCAGCTGCCACAGCAGGCGCATGCGCTGCCCCTGTGCCAGCACGACAGCAGCCACGGCGTAGATCACGCACGCGAGGATGATGAAATAGGTGACCTGGGTCAGTTGAAGCGCACACATCCCGCCGGCCACACCGGCCAGCAGGATGTCGCGCATCCGTCCCCGCCGGCGGACCTGCTCCAGGCCCAGCCACAGCCAGGGCAGCAGGCAGTAGCTGATGATCATCGGCGTGTGCTGCAGGCGCGACGCGGCCACGCCACCAAACATCAGCGTGAGTGCAAACAGCAGCTGCGCCGGCGGCGGCATGCCCTGCACGCGGCTCAACCGCAGTGCACCCAGGCCGCCTGCCAGCACATGCAGCAGCACCACCACCGTGAACAGGTGCAGGGAGCCCGGCGCCAGCAGCATCGGCAGCAGCATCGTCGGCTGCAGCGTCATCATCTGCGGATCGGCCACCTGCGGGTAGCCACCGTAGAGATACGGATTCCACCAGGGGGCCTGCAGGTGACGCAACTGCTCGGCACTGAAACTGACCGCCGGGAAGAACTGCTGCACGGCATCAAAGGGAATGGTCTTGATGCCACTGAGCCATGGCAGGCACAGAACCATCCACGCAATCAGGAACACGCCTGCCGGTGTGCGCCACGGCCGCTGCCAGCTGCCGCCTTCAATCGCTGTCGAGTGGTGCTGCATTCCCTGCTCCTGTGGCGAACAAACAAAAACGCCGGCAGCTAGCCGGCGCTTGTGCTTGATGACGCGCGAACCTCAGTGCTTGAGATTCTTGCGCAGGCGCTCCAGCGCCTGCAGCTGGACGACGGCTTCGGCCAGCTTCTGCTGGGCTTCAGCCACTTCCATCGCTTCGCCGCGGTTGGCCAGGATGCGCTCGGCTTCTTCCTTGGCCTTGCGGACCGAGGCTTCGTCGATGTCCTGCGCGCGGATCGCGGTGTCGGCCAGCACGGTCACCACCTGCGGCTGCACTTCCAGGATGCCGCCGGAAATGGCGAAATCCAGCTGCTCGCCGTTCGGCGTGGTCACCACCACCTTGCCCGGCTTCAGGCGGGTGATCAGCGGCGCGTGCTTGGGCGCGATGCCCAGTTCGCCCAGCTCACCGGTGGCCACGACCAGGGTCGCTTCGCCACGGAAGATTTCCTGCTCGGCGCTGACGATGTCGCAACGGATCGTGCTCATGCAAATCTCTTCGCTGTTCGCGGCGGCGCAATGCCACCGTGGGGGTCCACCGGCGCGGGCGGTTGCCCGGCGCCGGCGTCAGGTCGGGCAGGATCGCTCCCGCCCGTCCCGGATCAGGCCTTCTCGGCCATCTTCTTGGCCTTCTCGACCGCTTCTTCGATGCCGCCGACCATGTAGAACGCCTGCTCCGGCAGGTGGTCGTACTCGCCATCGACGATGGCCTTGAAGCCACGGATGGTGTCCTTCAGCGGCACGTACTTGCCCGGCGAACCGGTGAACACTTCGGCCACGTGGAACGGCTGGCTGAAGAAGCGCTCGATCTTGCGGGCGCGCGACACGGCCTGCTTGTCTTCTTCGGACAGTTCGTCCATGCCCAGGATGGCGATGATGTCCTTCAGTTCCTTGTACTTCTGCAGGGTCTGCTGGACGCGCTGGGCGGTGTCGTAGTGCTCGTGGCCGATGACCAGCGGATCCATCTGGCGGCTGGTGGAGTCCAGCGGATCGACGGCCGGGTAGATACCCAGCGAGGCGATCGAACGCGACAGGGTCACGGTCGAGTCCAGGTGGGCGAAGGTGGTCGCCGGCGACGGGTCGGTCAGGTCGTCCGCGGGAACGTAGACGGCCTGGATCGAGGTGATCGAACCGTTCTTGGTCGAGGTGATGCGCTCCTGCAGGACGCCCATTTCCTCGGCCAGGGTCGGCTGGTAACCCACGGCGGACGGCATGCGGCCCAGCAGTGCCGACACTTCGGTACCGGCCAGGGTGTAACGGTAGATGTTGTCGACGAACAGCAGGACGTCCTTACCCTTGCCGTTTTCGTCCTTCTCGTCGCGGAAGTACTCGGCCATGGTCAGGCCGGTCAGGGCGACGCGCAGACGGTTGCCCGGCGGCTCGTTCATCTGGCCGTACACCATCGCCACCTTGTCCAGGACGTTGGAGTCCTTCATTTCGTGGTAGAAGTCGTTGCCCTCACGGGTACGCTCACCCACGCCGGCGAACACGGACAGACCGCTGTGCGCCTTGGCGATGTTGTTGATCAGTTCCATCATGTTGACGGTCTTGCCGACGCCGGCGCCGCCGAACAGGCCGACCTTGCCGCCCTTGGCGAACGGGCACATCAGGTCGATGACCTTGATGCCGGTTTCCAGCAGCTCGGTGGCCGGGGACTGGTCTTCATACGACGGCGCAGCGCGGTGGATTTCCCAGTTGTCGCTGGCAGCGACCGGGCCGGCTTCGTCGATCGGACGGCCAAGCACGTCCATGATGCGGCCCAGGGTGCCGGCGCCGACCGGCACCGAGATGCCACGGCCGGTGTTGACGGCAACCAGGTTGCGCTTCAGGCCGTCGGTGGAACCGAGGGCGATGGTACGCACCACGCCGTCGCCCAGCTGCTGCTGGACTTCGAGGGTGATCTCGGTGTTTTCCACCTTCAGTGCGTCGTACACCTTCGGCACCGATTCACGCGGGAATTCGACGTCGACGACCGCGCCGATGATCTGAACGATCTTGCCCTGACTCATTGCTGCATCCTCTAATGTGTGCTTTGAACGAACGCGGTCAGACTGCTGCCGCGCCGCCGACGATTTCGGAGATTTCCTGGGTGATCGCTGCCTGGCGCGCCTTGTTGTAGACGAGCTGCAGGGTGCCGATCAGCTTGTTGGCGTTGTCGCTCGCCGCCTTCATCGCAACCATGCGTGCCGCATGCTCGGAGGCGACGTTTTCCAGCAGTGCCTGGTACACCAGCGACTCGATGTAACGCGTCATCACGTGCTCGAGCACGGTCGCGGCATCGGGTTCGTACAGGTAATCCCAGTCGTGGTGAGCGACCTGCTTCTCAGCCGGCGGCAGCGGCAGCAGCTGATCGAAGCTGGCCTTCTGCACCATGGTGTTCACGAAGCGGTTGTAGACCAGGTACACGCGGTCGATCCTGCCTTCGGTGAAGGCGTCGAGCATGACCTTGATCACACCGATCAGCGATTCCAGCTTCGGCACGTCACCGATGTGGGTCACGCTGCCGACCATGTTGACCTTCACGCGGCGGAAGAAGGTCGAAGCCTTCTGGCCGATGGTCACCAGGTCCACTTCGGCACCCTTGTCCTGCCATGCCTTGGCTTCGCCCAGCATCTTGCGGAACAGGTTGTTGTTCAGGCCGCCGGCCAGACCGCGATCGGAGGAGATCACGATGAAACCGACCCGCTTGACCTGCTCGCGCTCGACCAGGAACGGATGCTGGTAGTCGGTGCTGGCCTGGGCCAGATGACCGATCACCTGCTTCATCGCCTGCGCGTACGGACGCGAGGTCTTCATCCGATCCTGCGCCTTGCGGATCTTGGAGGCCGAGACCATTTCCAGGGCGCGCGTCACCTTGCGGGTGTTCTGCACGCTCTTGATCTTGGTTTTGATTTCGCGTCCGCTTGCCATCTCTTGTTTCCCGTGGCGCGGGGCTGATGCCCCGCGTTGTTCAACCGTTTGTCATCTGGTCCAGCGGAGCCAGCGGCTCCGCTCTACAGGACCGCGATTACCAGCTGCCGGTGGTCTTGAACTCGGCGATGCCCTTCTTGAAGGCACCTTCGATGTCGTTGTCCCAACCGCCGGTGGCGTTGACCTTGCTGATCAGCTCGCCCTGGGTGTTGGCGAAGTGGGCGTGCAGGCCTTCTTCGAACGCCAGCAGCTTGTTGACCGGCACGTCGTCGAGGTAACCCTCGTTGACGGCGTAGATCGACAGCGCCTGGTTGGCGATCGACATCGGCGCGTACTGCTTCTGCTTCATCAGCTCGGTGACGCGCTGGCCACGCTCCAGCTGCTTGCGGGTCGCTTCGTCCAGGTCCGAGGCGAACTGCGCGAACGCAGCCAGCTCACGGTACTGGGCCAGCGAGATGCGGATGCCGCCCGACAGCTTCTTGATGATCTTGGTCTGGGCCGAGCCACCGACGCGCGACACCGAGATACCGGCGTTCACGGCCGGGCGGATGCCGGCGTTGAACAGGTCGGTTTCCAGGAAGATCTGGCCGTCGGTGATCGAGATCACGTTGGTCGGAACGAAGGCGGACACGTCGCCGGCCTGGGTCTCGATGATCGGCAGCGCGGTCAGCGAACCGGTCTTGCCGGTGACCTTGCCTTCGGTGAACTTCTCGACGTATTCCTCGGACACGCGGGCAGCGCGCTCGAGCAGACGGGAGTGCAGGTAGAACACGTCACCCGGGTAGGCTTCACGGCCCGGCGGACGCTTCAGCAGCAGCGAGATCTGGCGGTAGGCAACGGCCTGCTTGGACAGATCGTCGTACACGATCAGCGCGTCTTCGCCGCGGTCCATGAAGTACTCACCCATGGTGCAGCCCGAGTAGGCGCTGATGTACTGCATGGCAGCCGATTCGGAAGCGGTCGCGGCCACCACGATGGTGTGGGCCAGCGCGCCGTTCTCTTCCAGCTTGCGCACGATGTTGGCGATGGTCGACGCCTTCTGGCCGATCGCAACGTACACGCACTTGATGCCGGTGCCCTTCTGGTTGATCACCGCATCGATCGCCATGGCGGTCTTGCCGGTCTGGCGGTCACCGATGATCAGCTCGCGCTGGCCACGGCCGATCGGGATCATCGAGTCGACCGACTTGTAACCGGTCTGCACCGGCTGGTCGACCGACTTGCGCCAGATCACGCCCGGAGCAACGCGTTCCACCGGAGCGGTCAGGTCGGTGCCCAGCGGGCCCTTGCCGTCGATCGGCTCGCCCAGCGCGTTCACGACGCGGCCCAGCAGTTCCGGGCCGACCGGCACTTCCAGGATGCGGCCGGTGGTCTTGGCGACGTCGCCTTCGCGCAGGTGCTCGTAGTCACCCAGGACCACGGCGCCGACCGAGTCGCGCTCCAGGTTCAGGGCCAGGGCGAAGGTGTTGTTCGGCAGTTCGATCATTTCGCCCTGCATCACGTCGGCCAGACCGAAGATGCGCACGATGCCGTCGGACACGCTGGTCACGGTGCCTTCGTTGCGCGATTCCGCGGCCAGCTTGACCTTCTCGATGCGGTTCTTGATCAGTTCGCTGATTTCGGAGGGGTTGAGCGTGGTTGCCATCGTCAAGTCCTAGTGCCGGCAGCGGGGCCGGACGTTAAATGAATTCAGTTAGCGAGCGCGGTCTGCAGACGGGCCAGCTTGCCCTTCAGCGAACCATCGATGACCACGTCGCCGGCGTCGATCACGGCGCCGCCGATCAGCGAAGCATCGACCGCGGTGGTCACGTCGACCTCGCGGTTGAAGCGCTTGCGCAGCGCAGCCTTGATCGCGTCCAGCTCGCCGGCCGACAGCTCGGAAGCCGAGGTCACCGTGGCCTTGACCACGTGCTCGGCTTCGGCGCGCAGGGCGTCGAACATGCCGGAGATTTCCGGCAGCAGCGGCAGACGATGCGATTCGGCCAGGATGGCCAGGAAGCGCGAGTAGGTCTCGCCGTGCGACACCGGCGCCAGCAGGGCGACGGCGTCGTCACGACCCAGCTCCGGGTTGGCGAGCAGGGCCGCCACGCGCGGGTCGGCGGCGACGTGGGCGGAGAACGCCAGGGCGTCCGACCACGGCGCGAACGCACCTTCGTCGCGCGCGGTCGCGAACGCGGCGCGGGCGTACGGGCGGGCAAGCGTGAGGGCCTGGCTCATCCTTAGATCTCCGAGGCCAGCTCGTCGAGCAGCGCCTTGTGGGCGTTGGCGTCGATTTCGCGCTTGAGCAGCTTTTCGGCACCGGTCACGGCCAGCGCGGACACCTGCTTGCGCAGATCTTCACGGGCACGGTTGGCGGCGGCGTCGATTTCAGCCTGGGCCAGTTCCTTCTGACGGGTGGCTTCGGTGATCGCTTCGTTACGGGCTGCATCAACGATCTGGTTGGCACGCGCGTGGGCCTGATCGATGATCTCGTTGGCCTTGGTGCGGGCTTCCTTCAGCGCTTCGTTGACCTTCTCCTGCGCCTGGGCCAGATCTTTCTGGCTGCGGTCGGCAGCAGCGAGGCCTTCAGCAATCTTCTGCTGGCGCTCTTCGATCGCGTTCATCAGCGGCGGCCAGATCTTGGTCGCGATGATCCAGATCAGACCAGCGAAGGCCAGCGCCTGCGCAAGAAGGGTGAAATTGATATTCATGGTTAGCTCGATCGCTGGTTTCGGGGTGGACGTGCCGCCGAAGCGGCACATCCGGCCTTCATCCGAAACCGGGTGCATCAGCACCCGGTCGTCTCAAACCGCTGTATCAGCCGGCCAGAGCCTTGGTGACGGCGCCAGCAAAGGCAGCCGACAGCGGGTTGGCGAAGGCCAGCAGCAGGCCAACGGCGACCGAGATGATGAACGCGGCGTCGATCAGGCCGGCGGTGATGAACATGCGGACCTGCAGGACCGGGATCAGTTCCGGCTGGCGCGCGGCCGACTCCAGGAACTTACCAGCCATGATGGCCAGACCCAGACCGGCGCCCAGCGCGGCCAGGCCGATCATGATGCCGACGGCAAGGGCGGTGGAGCTCTGAATCTGCGCGAAGTTGGTCAGGACGGCGAAGTACATGGTTATCTCCAGGAACTTAAGTTGCTAAGGGTGATGAAACGGATGAAGGTTGAAACGCGTTGAAGCTTGAAACTCAGTGAGCGTCTTCCGACAGGCTCAGGTACACGATCGACAGCATCATGAAGATGAAGGCCTGCAGCGGGATCACCAGCAGGTGGAACAGCATCCAGCCGAGGCCGAACACACCACCCGCGATGGCGCCGAAGAAACCGGCACCACCCAGCACCCAGATCAGCAGGAACACGATTTCGCCGCCGAACATGTTGCCGAACAGTCGCATCGCCAGCGAGATCGGCTTGCTCAGCCACTCGACGATGTTGAGGATCAGGTTGAACGGCATCATCCACTTGCCGAACGGCGCCGTCAGGAATTCCTTGACGAAGCCGACCAGGCCCTTGGACTTGAGCGCGAAGAACAGCATCAGGAAGAACACGCTGATGGCCATGCCGAGGGTGGCATTGACGTCAGCGGTCGGCACCGGCTTCCAGTAGTGCACGCCCACCCATTCCAGCGGCTTGGCGATGAAATCGGCCGGGATCATCTTCAGCAGATTCATCAACAGGATCCAGAAGAAGATCGTGATGGCGATCGGCGTGACCAGCTTGCTCTTGCCGTGGTAGGTGTCCTTGGCCTGGCGGTCGACGAACTCCAGGCAGATCTCGACGAAGGCCTGCCACTTGCCCGGCACGCCGGCGGTGGCCTTGCGGGTCCCCAGCCAGAACGCGACAACGATCACCAGGCCCATCAGGACGGCGGTGAGGAAGGTATCGACGTGGATATGCCAGAACATACCCTCACCCTTGCCGACCGGTGCGGTCAGGTTGTGCAGGTGATGCTGGATGTAGCTGGTAGGGGTTAGAGCCTCGCCCGCCATGTGTCCGGAACCTTCAGTTAATTGAATTCTGTCAACGCCTGGCCATGGCCAGGACCTGGAACATCAAGCCGACGGCGATACCGGCCAACAGCGCCAATGCAGGCAGCTTGAAGACCAGGAACCCCACCAGCAGGACGCCGAAAACCACGACCCACTTGGCCACGATCGCAATGATCAGGCGAGCCATCGCCGATCCTGCGGCCACCGCACCACCGCCCAGAGCCATCCGTGCCGCAACCCAGCCGCCGGCCGAAATGGCCACACCGGACGCCAGCGCGCCGAGGGCATACTTCGGACCTACCAGCAGGAAGGCCAGGGCCAGGACAGCCACCGCGGCCAGCGGGTAGACCGCGGCGCGCAGCATCAGTCGCCGACCCGCATCAACGGAGTTCAGCACAGGACGTCCCGCGTGGTTGCAAGTGGAGGGCTGAGGCGGCTACAGCAGGGGGGCCTCATCGAGCCGCCAAATTATAGCAATGGGACAATTTGCGAGACAACCGCTGCCTGTTCATCCCTGGAAGCCGCAAGTTGCGGTAACGGTTACATTTTTGCGTGCCACCCGGGGACAATGACGTCCGCGTGATGCTGCACCGCAGTATTGAACTTTGGTCGCAGGCGCGGAACTTTCGCCGGATGCGCCGGTCCGATCTTTCGACCTGCCTGCAGCAACCTCGTCGACGCTCCGCCCCGCAGGTCCCACGATGGCCCCGAAGCCCGGCTCCGGGGCCATCTTTTTGCGTCGTCGCGACAGGGCTGAACCGTGCACACTCCGTGGACCATACGTTCACGGATGGTGGACGGCGGCGTCCGGCACAGTGGTCTTCATTCTGATGAACCACTGCAAGGACTCTTCGATGCGCCCCGTACCCACCCTGCTCGCCCTTTCCCTGCTCGCTGCCGGCGCCTCGTTCGCCAATTCCGCCCACGCCGCCGAAGGCGACGACCGCTTCGCCATCCGTCTGGGTGCGATGAACATCGATTCGGACAACACGCTGCGCGGCAGCACCACCGTGGCCGGCCAGGACATCTCCCTGGACCAGGACTTCAAGCTGGGTGGCAAGGAATGGGAGCCGCGCATCGACGGCATGTTCCGCATCAGCAACCGTCAGCGCCTGCTGTTCAACTACTTCAAGTACGACAAGGACCGTCGCGAGACGCTTGACCAGGGCATTTCCTTCGGCGGTGAGAGCGTGCCGGCCGGCAGCTTCGTTAAGGGCGAGCTGAAGTACCAGGTGGCCAGCCTGGTCTATGACTACTCGGTCGTCGATACCGACACCTTCGACCTGGGCCTGCAGATCGGTGGCGAGTACGCCAAGGTCAGCACCAAGGGCTACGCGGACCTGGGCACGGTGTATGAAGGCCAGTTCCTCAACGAGAAGGCCGATGGCGTGGCACCGGTGGTGGGTGCGCGCATGACCTTCACTCCGTCCGAGCGCTGGATGATCACGCTGCAGGGCCAGTACCTGAACACGCGCTGGGGCAGTTTCGATGACTACAAGGGCGACCTGAGCCGCGCCAATGCGATCGTCGATTACCGCTTCACCAAGAACTTCGGTGTGTTCGCCGGCTACGACTGGTTCAAGCTGGACGTGGACAAGAAGGGCAGCGACGGCACGGTCGGCCTGAAGCAGGAATTCAAGGGCCCGGTGGCCGGTATCAGCTTCGTGTTCTGATCCCCTGCCCCTTCCACGGCATCTTCTCTCCTGGCGCGGCCTCCGGAACATCGGGGCCGCGTTTTTTCTTTGCATCGTCGAGCAGAAAAGCAGGCTGGTCGAGCGCTGGGGGAAGAGGGGCTTGCGTGCGAATGTCCCCCGGCGCCGGCCTACGGCCGTCACCTCCTCCTTTACTTCGCACACAAGCCCCTCTTCGTGTCAGGCATCCAGGCGGGCCAGGCTGTGGCTCTCGACTATCCGCAAGCCGAGCCGCTGCGCGGGTGGCAGGCGTTTGGACAAAGTAGAGGAGGAGGCGACCGCCAAAGGCGGACGACGGGGGACATTTGTCCAGACGCCTGCCACCCGCGCACCGGCCCAGACCTTCGCGGTGGCAGTTGCCGTAGACGCAGGCGTGGTCGAGCGCTGGGGGAAGAGGGGCTTGCGTGCGAATGTCCCCCGGCGCCGGCCTACGGCCGGCGCCTCCTCCTTTACTTCGCACACAAGCCCCTCTTCCCTCGCGTGTCAGGCATCCAGGCGGGCCAGGCTGTGGCTCTCGACTATCCGCAAGCCGAGCCGCTGCGCGGGTGGCAGGCGTTTGGACAAAGTAAAGGAGGAGGCGACCGCCGAAGGCGGACGACGGGGGACATTTATCCAGACGCCTGCCACCCGCACAGCGGCCCAGACCTTCGCGGTGGCAGTTGCCGTAGACGCAGGCGTGGTCGAGCGCCGGAGGGAGAGGGCATCCGGGCGGCTTTGGCACTGCTCTCGACCGTCCGCAAGCCGAGCCGCTGCGCGGGTGGCGGGCATTTCGACAAAGTAAAGGAGGAGGCGACCGCCGCAGGCGGACGACGGGGGACATTTGTCGAAATGCCTGCCACCCGTGCAGTGGCCCCACCCTTTGCTGCAGCACTGATCGAAGAAAAAAAGCCCCGGCAGATGCCAGGGCTTTTCGTTCGGAACGGCGCGGACGCCTTACTTCTTCTTCGGCATGTACAGATCGGTGATCGTGCCGTCGTAGATTTCCGAGGCCATCGCCACCGACTCGCTCAGCGTCGGATGCGCATGGATGGTGTGGCCGATGTCTTCCGCTTCCGCCCCCATCTCGATCGCCAGGCCGATCTCGGCCAGCAGGTCGCCGGCATGCACGCCGACGATCGCGCCACCGATGATGCGGTGGGTCTCTTCGTCGAAGATCAGCTTGGTGAAGCCCTCGGTGCGACCGATGCCGATCGCGCGGCCACTGGCGGCCCACGGGAACTTGGCCACGCCGACCTTCAGGCCCTTGGCCTTGGCTTCGGTCTCGGTCACGCCGACCCAGGCGATTTCCGGGTTGGTGTAGGCCACCGACGGAATCACGCGGGCGACCCACTCCTTCTTGTGGCCGGCTGCCACTTCAGCGGCCAGCTTGCCCTCGTGCGTGGCCTTGTGGGCCAGCATCGGGTTGCCGACGATGTCGCCGATGGCAAAGATGTGCGGCACGTTGGTACGCATCTGCCGATCGACCGGGATGAAGCCGCGGTCGGTGACCTGCACGCCGGCCTTCTCGGCATCGATCTTCTTGCCGTTCGGCGAGCGGCCCACGGCCACCAGCACGCGGTCGAAGGTGCCCTGCGCCAGCGCAGGCGCCTGGCCTTCCTCGGCGGCTTCGAAGGTCACGGTGATGCCCTTGGCATCGGCGGTGACGCCCGAGGCCTTGGTCTTCAGGTGCACGTCGATGCCCTGCTTCTTCAGGCGGTCGGCCAGCGGCTTGACCAGGTCCTTGTCGGCGCCCGGCATCAGCTGGTCCATGAACTCGACCACGGTGACCTTGCTGCCCAGCGCGCTGTACACGGTGGCCATTTCCAGGCCGATGATGCCGCCGCCGACGACCAGCAGCGAGCCCGGCACTTCGGCCAGCTCCAGCGCATCGGTGGAATCCATCACGCGCTTGTCGTCCCACGGGAAGTTCGGCAGCTTCACCGCCTGCGAACCGGCGGCGATGATGCACTTCTGGAAGCGCAGCAGCTGGGTGCTGCCGTCAGCCGCGGTGATTTCCAGCTCGTTGGCCGAAACAAACCTGCCGACGCCCTGCACGTTGCGGACCTTGCGCTGCTTGGCCATGCCGGCCAGGCCCTTGGTCAGCTGGTTGACGACCTTTTCCTTGTACGCGCGCAGCTTGTCCAGGGTGATGGTCGGCTTGCCGAACTCGACGCCGAAATCACCGGCGTGGGCAACCTCGTCGATGACCGCTGCGGCGTGCAGCAGCGCCTTGGACGGAATGCAGCCCACGTTGAGGCAGACGCCGCCGAGGCTGGCGTAACGTTCGACCAGCACCGTATCCAGGCCGACGTCGGCGGCGCGGAACGCAGCCGTGTAGCCGCCCGGGCCCGAGCCCAGCACGACCATTTCGCACTCGATATCGGCCGGCTTGCCACTGGACAGCGCCGGCTTCGGCGCAGCCGGTTCGGCCGGGGCGCGGTGCGACGGGGTCACCGGCGGCTTGCTGGCCGGGGCGGCCGGAGCCGGCGCGGCGGCCTTGGCCGGGGCTTCGGCGGCGCCTTCAGCGTCCAGCACCACGACCACGGCGCCTTCGGACAGGGTATCGCCCAGCTTGACCTTGATTTCCTTGACCACGCCGGCGGCCGAGGACGGCACTTCCAGGGTGGCCTTGTCCGACTCCAGGGTTACCAGACCCTGGTCCTTCTTCACCGTGTCGCCGACGGCGACCAACACTTCGATCACCGGCACATCGCTGTAATCGCCGATGTCGGGAACCTTGACTTCAATCGTGGCCATGGTGGGTTTTCCTCGTGCCCGCCCGGCGGCGCCGGCGGGCTGTCACTGCATCTGTTCACGCGGCCGCGCCAGGGGCTGCGGCCGCACGGTGGGGGCGAAGCGGTGCCTTACAGCAGCACGCGGCGCATGTCGGCCAGTACCTGCGACAGGTACGTGGTGAAGCGTGCGGCCAGTGCGCCGTCGATGACGCGGTGGTCGTAGCTCAGCGACAGCGGCAGCATCAGCTTCGGTGCGAATTCCTTGCCGTTCCAGACCGGCTGGATGGACGACTTGGAGACGCCGAGGATGGCCACTTCCGGTGCGTTGACGATCGGGGTGAACGCGGTGCCGCCGATGCCGCCCAACGAGCTGATCGAGAAGCAGCCGCCGCTCATGTCCGCCGGGCCCAGCTTGCCGTCGCGTGCCTTCTTGGCCAGTTCGCCGGTTTCCTGCGCGATCTGCACCACGCCCTTCTTGTCCACGTCGCGGATGACCGGCACGACCAGGCCGTTCGGCGTGTCGGCGGCGAAACCGATGTGGAAGTACTTCTTCAGGGTCAGGTTTTCACCGCTGGCATCGAGCGAGGCGTTGAATTCCGGGAACTTCTTCAGCGCTGCGGCGCTGGCCTTGATCAGGAAGGCGAGCATGGTCAGCTTGATGCCGGCCTTCTCGTTCTCCTTGTTCAACGCCACGCGCAGGCCTTCCAGGTCGGTGATGTCGGCCTGCTCGAACTGGGTGACGTGCGGGATCATGGCCCAGTTGCGGGCCAGGTTCGCACCGGAGATCTTCTTGATGCGCGACAGCGGCTGGACTTCGGTCTCGCCGAACTTGCTGAAGTCGACCTTCGGCCACGGCAGCAGGTTCAGGCCACCACCAGCGGCGACGGCGCCACCGGCAGCGGCCGGCACGCCACCGCTGAGCGCGGCCTTGACGAACTTCTGTACGTCACCCTTGGTGATGCGGCCCCCCTTCTCGGTGCCGTTGATCTGCAGCAGGTCCACGCCCAGCTCGCGGGCGAACACGCGCACCGCCGGGGTGGCGTACGGCACCTTGGCCGGCAACACGCCATCGGCATTGAACTGCACCGGCGGGCTGGACGGGGTACCGGCCGAGGCGATCTCGCGGGCCGCCAGCTTGTCCGGCTGCGCCGGCACAGCGACCGGCTCGACCTTGGTGGCGGTCTCTGCGGCAGCCGGAGCGGCAGCTGCAGCGGCCTTGGTCGGCGCCGGCGCGCCAGCACCCTCGGCTTCGATGATGGCAACCACGTCGCCTTGCGACAGATTGTCGCCCACCTTGACCTTGATCTCCTTGACCACGCCGGCCACAGACGACGGCACTTCCATGGTGGCCTTGTCGCTTTCCAGCGTGACCAGGCCCTGGTCCTTCTTGACCGTATCGCCCACGGCGACCAGCACTTCGATGACCGGAATGCCGGCGTAGTCGCCGATGTCCGGCACCAGGGCTTCAACCGCACCACCGCTGGCAGCCGGAGCGGCCGGCAGTCTCAGGGCGCGCTCTGGGTGGCGGCAGCCGGGGCAGCGGCCTTGGCCGGTGCCGGTGCCGGTGCCGGTGCGGCAGCGGCCGGCTTGGCGGCTTCGGCTTCGCCTTCGGCCACTTCGATCAGGGCCACGACCTTGCCTTCGGACAGGCTGTCGCCCACTTTGACCTTGAGCTCCTTGACCACGCCCGCCACCGAGGACGGCACTTCCATGGTCGCCTTGTCGCTTTCCAGCGTCACCAGGCCCTGGTCCTTCTTGACCGTGTCGCCGACGGCGACAAGCACCTCGATTACCGGGATATCGCTGTAGTCACCGATATCGGGGACAAGTGCTTCCTTGATTTCGGCCATGGGGATAACTCCGGCAATCTGGTGTAGGGAAACGTCTATTGTGCGGCCAGCGGGGTCCAGCGCCAACCGTTACAGGTGTTTTCAGTACGCACGCAGCCGGGACAGGCTGTTGCCCATGGGTCGGGTGCGCGACCAGTCGGTAGCGTATTGTCCAGGCGATGTCCGCTTCATGTCGCCCGCGCGTCGGCCACCGGCTGCCAGGCCTGGCGCAGGCGCGGCAACGACCACGCCGCATTGGCAGGGCTGGTCGACGGCAGCGCGACCACCTTCGGCGGGGCCTCCAGCCGCGGCAACACCCAGCGCTGGAATGCCTGCAATGACGCGCCGCCATTGCAGCCGATCAGCGTCAGCTCAGGCAACGTGGCGATCAGTTCCGGCAGTGCATTGGCCACTTCCGTGCCATGCACGATGTCCGCATCCAGGCTGCCGCGCCGCTCGCAGCGCCCGATCACATCCCACAGGCCGATGCCTGCGGCGTTCAACGCCTGCAGCCGTTGCGCATAGGGCAGATCCGCGTCGAAACCGCAGATATCGGCCATCAGCGGCCAGAAGCGGTTGCGAGGATGCGCGTAGTAGCGCTGCTCCTGCAGGGATGCCACGCCTGGCATCGAGCCCAGCAGCAGCACCCGGCATCCCACGTTCACCTGCGCTGGCAGGCCAATGCACAACGTTGCTGCGCTCACATCTTCTCCAACTGCATGAATGTCGGCGAGAGCAGAAAACGCCATGAATAAAGGCATTCCGCACCCGTCGCTGAACAAGGAAAACTATTTTTTAACGTGCGTCGGATTCGATTCATGTTGGGGCGACTACGGTGTGCTCGCCCCGCAACCGGGGGCCCAAAACAAGAAACATTAGGAGATACCCCCATGCGCTCCATCCGTATCCTGAGTCTCGCCCTGCTGACCTCCGCCGCCTTCGCGCCGGCCGCTTTCGCCCAGGACAGCAGCACCACCGATACCGCTTCGGGCAAGCATTTTGCCGTTGTTGGCGGCATCTCGCTGCTGGAGCCGAAGAACGACCCGATCACCGGCGTGAAGAAGACCGACGGTGGCCCGGCGCCGACCGTCAGCTTCAGCTACTACATCAACGACAACTGGGCCGTTGAGCTGTGGGGCGCTGCCGACAAGTTCGACAACAAGTTCAAGGGCCCGAACAACGCCCGCCTGGGTTCGGTCGAGCAGCAGCCGGTCGCGCTGAGCGGCCAGTACCACTTCGGCCAGGCTGACAACGTGTTCCGCCCGTTCGTGGGCGTGGGCTACTACCAGTCGAGCTTCAGCAACGAGAAGCTGGGCAACGGCGCTGACACCGACATCCGCTTCAAGGATGCCAAGGGCGTGATCGGCACCGTCGGCGTCGACATGAACATCAACTCCACCTGGTTCGCCCGCGCTGACGCCCGCTACATGCGCGCCCGCCCGGACATCAAGGTCGGCGGCGAGAAGATCGGCGAAGCCAAGATGGATCCGTGGACCGTCGGCTTCGGCATCGGCGCCCGCTTCTGATCCAGGCAGCACCTGCTTCACTGATGCAACGCGACGGGCCCTTCGGGGCCCGTCGTCGTTTCCGTCACCCGCGTTCCGCGTGTAGAGCCGAGCCCATGCTCGGCTGCTTTTTTGTAGAGTCGAGCCAAGCCCCCTATCCCGAGTCGAGCGGCGGGCTCCGCGCGCATTGCGATGCTTTACGTTCAATGGCGCCCACGGTCAAGGGTGGCGCGGCTCGGCTCTACAGGCACAGGACGCGGAGACACGATGGACGACGTCGACCTGCTGGTGATCGGTGGCGGCATCAATGGCGCCGGCATCGCCCGTGACGCCAGCGGTCGCGGCCTGCGCGCGCTGCTGTGCGAACAGCATGACCTGGCCGCGCACACCTCCAGCGCCAGCAGCAAGCTGATCCACGGCGGCCTGCGCTACCTGGAGCAGGGCGAGTTCGGGCTGGTGCGCAAGGCGCTGGGCGAACGCGAGGTGGTGCGCCGGCAGGCGCCCCATCTGGTCCATCCGCTGCGCTTCGTCCTGCCGTGGGAACCGCACCTGCGCCCACGCTGGATGCTGCGCGCGGGGCTGTGGCTGTACGACCATCTGGGCCGGCGCAGCCCCGCCTTCCCCGCGTCACGCGCACTGGAACTGCAGCACGATCCGCTCGGCCAGTGGCTCTCCCCGGCGCTGCGGCAGGCCTTCAGCTACGCCGATGCGCAGGTCGATGACGCGCGGCTGGTACTGCTCAACGCCCTGGATGCCGCGCAGCGGGGCGCACAAGTGCAGGTGCGCAGCCGCTGCATCGACCTGCACCCCGTGCAGGGCCGGTGGCGGGCCGTTCTGGAATCCGCCGATGGCCAGCGGCACCCCGTGAATGCCCGCGCCGTGGTCAATGCGGCGGGCCCGTGGGCCGGGGGCCTGCTGGAACGGATGCAGACGCGCAGCGGCGCCCCTGCGCTGCGCCTGGTGCAGGGCAGCCACATCGTGCTGCGCAGGCCCTGGCCCGATGACAGCGCCTGCCTGCTGCAGCAGCCCGACGGGCGGGTGGTGTTCCTGCTGCCTTTCTCCCACGACCACCTGCTGGTGGGCACCACCGATACCGACTATCGCGGTGACCCGGCGCGCTGCAGCGTGCTGCCTTCCGAGGTGACCTACCTGTGCGAAGCGGCCAATCGCTACCTGCGTGACCCCATCGCCCCGGACGAGGTGGTCTGGGCGTTCGCCGGTGTCCGTCCATTGCTGGCCGACCCGGATCCGCGCGCAGCGCAGCTGAGCCGCGACTACCGCCTGCAGGTGCAGGTGGACCCGGCACCGGCGCTGCATGTACTGGGCGGCAAGCTGACCACCTACCGGGTGCTGGCCGAGGAGGCACTGGACCTGCTGCGCCCTGCCCTGCCACAGATGGGACCGGCCTGGACGGCGCGCGGAGACCCGCTGCCGGGCAGCGACTGGGGCGACGCCGCACAGGCGTGCTCGCGCCTGCTGGCGCTGGCACCGTGGTTGCCCGCAGGTATCGCGCGACGCTGGGCCGGGGCCTATGGCAGTCGCAGCGCGGAACTGCTGCAGGGTGTACACGGCCTGCACGATCTGGGCGAGGACTTCGGCGGTGGCCTGCATGCACGCGAGGTGGACTTCCTGCGCGAACGCGAGTGGGCGTGTGACACCGACGATATCCTGTGGCGCCGGAGCAAGCTGGGGTTGCGCCTGGATGCTGCGCAGGTGGCACGGCTGCAGGCATGGATGGAGGGTCGGATCCCTTTCCCACGGAAAGGGCTCTGACCCCCGTGATGCCACGTGTGCCAACCCAGGTTGGCAGCTACCAGGGCAGCCGCGCGCGAAGCGATCGATGCATTAGGATTTCCCCATCGCCATTGGAGACGCTGCATGACGCCCCGCTACGTGCTGGCCATCGACCAGGGCACCACCAGCTCGCGCGCGATCCTGTTCGACCGCGCCGGCGATATCGTCGGCAGCGCGCAGCGCGAGTTCGCGCAGATCTTCCCGCAGCCCGGCTGGGTCGAGCATGACCCCCGTGAGATCCTTACCAGCGTCTATGCCACATTGACCGAACTGCTCAGCCGCGGGCAGATCGACCCACGCCATATCGCCGCGCTGGGCATCACCAACCAGCGCGAAACCACCGTGGTCTGGGACCGTGCCACCGGCCAGCCGATCCACAACGCCATCGTCTGGCAATCGCGGCAGAGCCACGCCATCTGCGAGCGGCTGAAATCGGAGGGGCATGAAGCACTGATCCGCGAGCGGACCGGGCTGCTGATCGACGCCTATTTCTCCGCGACCAAGGTGCGCTGGATCCTCGACCACGTGGATGGTGCGCAGCAGCGCGCCGAACGTGGTGAGCTGCTGTTCGGCACCATCGACAGCTGGCTGGTGTGGAACCTCAGCGGTGGCCAGGCACATGTGACTGACTACAGCAATGCGGCACGCACGCTGCTGTTCAACATCCACACGCTGGACTGGGATGACGACCTGCTGGCCCTGCTCGACATTCCGCGCGCGATGCTGCCGCAGGTGCGCGACTCCAGCGCGGTGTACGCACACACCCGGCCGCAGTTCTTCTTCGACCACCCGATCCCCATCGCCGGCATCGCCGGTGACCAGCAGGCGGCGCTGTTCGGCCAGGCTTGTTTCCAGCCGGGCATGGTCAAGAACACCTATGGCACCGGTTGCTTCATGTTGATGCACACCGGCGCGCAGGCGGTGCGGTCGCGCAACGGCCTGCTGACCACCATTGCCTGGGGCCTGGACGGGCGCGTGGAGTACGCGCTGGAGGGTTCGATCTTCATCGCCGGCTCGGTGGTGCAGTGGCTGCGCGATGGACTACGCATGATCGAACGCGCCAGCGACAGCCAGGCGCTGGCTGCGCAGGTGCCCGACAGTGGCGGCGCCTACCTGGTGCCGGCGTTCGTCGGCCTCGGCGCGCCCTATTGGCGCAGTGATGTGCGCGGTGCGATGTTCGGCCTGACCCGTGGCACCCGCAAGGCGCACTTCGTGCGCGCCGCGCTGGAAGCGATGGCCTACCAGACCCGCGATGTACTCGATGCGATGCAGTCCGATGCGGGTATCGCGCTGACCGAGCTGCGCGCTGATGGCGGTGCGATCGGCAACGACTTCCTGGCCGGTTTCCAGGCCGACATTCTCGGTGTGCCGCTGCTGCGGCCGCGACTGACCGAGACCACCGCGCTGGGTGCGGCCTATCTGGCCGGCCTGGCAGTGGGGTTCTGGAACAGCCGCGAACAGATCGCCGCGCAATGGGGCCTGGACCGGCGCTTCGAGCCACGGATGGAGGTGGCCCGGCGCGAGAAACTGTATGCGGGATGGCAGCAGGCGGTGGCCGCGACCCTCGCCTTCCACGTCGATTGAAACGGCAATGCCCTGCCCTGCTGCGGCACGTGGAGTGACACTGTAGAGCCGAGCCATGCTCGGCTGCTGCTGGCGGGATACCGCAAAAAGCAGAGCCGAGCATAGGCTCGGCTCTACAGGCGAATGGGCGCTGGCGTCAGAACGCCGGCAGCACCGCGCCCTTGTACTTGGTCTCGATGAACGCCTTCACCTGCGGGCTGGTCAGGGCCTTGGCCAGCTTCTGCACGCGGGCGTCGTCCTTGTTGTCCGGGCGCGCGACCAGGAAATTCACGTACGGCGAGTCCTTGCTCTCGATCGCCAGCGCATCCTGGGTCGGGTTGAGGCCTGCGTCCAGCGCGTAGTTGGTATTGATCAGGGCCAGGTCGACCTGGTCCAGCACGCGCGGCAGCATCGCCGAGTCGAGCTCGCGGAACTTCAGGTTCTTCGGATTGGCGATGATGTCGCGCTGGGTCGCCAGTGCGTTGGTCGGGTCCTTCAGCTCGATCACGCCGGCCTTGTGCAGCAGGATCAGCGCGCGGCTGTTGTTGCTCGGGTCGTTCGGGATCACCACGTCGGCGCCTTCGCGCAGCTCGGCCAGCGACTTGACCTTGCGCGAGTACGCACCGAACGGCTCGATGTGCACGCCGATCACCTTCACCAGGTCGGTCTTGCGGTCGCGGTTGTAGGCATCCAGGTAGGGCTCGGTCTGGAAGTAGTTCGCATCCACCTGCTTCTGCACCAGCTGGTCGTTGGGCTGCACGTAGTCATTGAACACCCGCACGTCCAGGTCCACGCCTTCCTGCTTGAGGATCGGCTTGACCACCTCGAGGATCTCGGCATGCGGCACGGCCGTGGCGGCCACCACCAGCTTCTGCGAGGGCTCGCCGGACTTGCCGCAGGCGGTCAGGGCCAGCGCAGCGGCGAGCAGGGGCAGCAACAGGGTCTTTTTCATGGGGGATTGAATTCTCGGGGGAGTGTCAGGAGTTTTCGTAGTTGCTCAGGGCCAGCTCAAGCAACGCCTTGGCCTGCTCGCGCAGCATCATGGGCTCGACGATCTCGGCATCCGAGCCGTAATGCAGCACATCCATCAGCAGCTCGCGCGAGACGCTGTACGGCACCTTCAGCTCATAGCGGCCGTCGGCCAGGAAGCGGCCCTGCTGCTTGGAATGCCAGTGCTCGTCGGCCACCCAGCGCGCGGCCTTGGCGCTGAACAGGATGGTCGCCCAGCCCTTCGGCGCGCCAGAGAAGATGCCGTAGCTGGCGCCGAGCTGCTCGTCCAGCTCGCTGTCGGCGACGTCGCGCGCGGTGCTGTCGACCACCCGCGCCTTGTGGATGCGGTCGACCGCGAAACTGCGCAGGGCGTCGCGGTCATGGTCCCAGGCATCCAGGTACCAGTTGTCGCGATAGTGGGTCAGGCGCTGCGGCGAGACGGTGCGCTTGGTCGGCTCGTCGGTGGAACGGGCACGGTACTCGAACGCCAGCTGGCGGCGCTCCAGCACGGCCGATGCGACGCTGCGGAAGCTGCCTTCGTCAAACTTGCGGCCACGGTGCGGAATCACCCGCACGCGGTCGACCGGCCAGCTGGACACGCCGGCCTGGGCCGCCAGCAGGCTCTCGATGCGTTGCTGCAGCGGTGCCAGCACCGACGACAGCACACCACCGCCGGTCCGCGCCAGCAGGTGCTGCGAGGCCAGCAGGGCATGCAGCTCCTCCGAGCTGAGCCACAGGCCGGGCAGCTCGAAACGGTCGCTCTCGTCAGCCTGGTAGCGGAAGCCCGCCTCGCCGTCGCCCTCGATCGGTGCCATCAGCGCATCGCGCAGGAAGGCCAGGTCGCGGTAGACGGTGGCGCGGGAACAACCGAGCTTGTCCTGCAGGGTCGCCACCGTCACCGGATAGCGCGCGGACTTGAGCAGACGATGCAGGGCGGTGATGCGTTCGTATCGGTCCATACCCCCGATTATGTCCGAGTCGCGGGTCTTGTGTGGGACGTTTGGGCTATCGTGGTCGCCCCCACCCCCATGGAATGCCCGATGCGCCGGTTGCCTGCCCTGTCCCTGCTGGCCTGCCTGCTGCTGGCCGCCTGCGATCGCGCGCCGGCGCCGGCCGGCGCCGAGCCCCCGGTACCCGTCGCCGATCCGACGCAGGCGGTGCTGCGCGCCAGCCAGCGTTTCGCGGCCCTGCGCAGCTTCCACGCCGAACTGGAGGTGCTGGGCGCGCCGCAGCCGGCACGCAGCGCCATGGACTTCGTCGCGCCCGATCGTTTCCGGGTGGAGACGCCGGCGGGGCCGCAGACCATCATCGGCGACACCATGTTCCTGCAGGCCGACGGCGCGATCCGCCAGGTGCCGACCCCGCCCGGCCTGCTCGAGCAATGGCGCAACCCGCTGCCCGCCGATGCCCTGCCCGCCGAACTGAAGGCCGAAGATCTCGGCAGCCAGTCGCTGGACGGGGTGCAGACCCGGCACTACCGGCTGCGCGGCACCCAGCCCGGGGAACGCCTGGAGTACTGGGTGGATGCCCAGGGCCTGCCACGCCAGATCGTACGCAGCGGCAGCAGCAATGGCCGCAGCTTCCAGCTGCGCCTGCGCTATTCGCGCTTCAACGACCCTGAGGTGCGCGTCGATCTGCCCTGAATAGGCGACCGCGCCAACGTTCGCTGAAGCGCGCATTGGATCGATTCGGACCGCCATCACGCTTCCAGTATCATCACCGGCTGTCAACCGTTCCGGAGAAGCCTCGATGTCCCTGCGCGTGTCCCTGCTGGTCCCCCTGCTGCTGTGTGCGCCGCTCGCATACGCACAGGATGCCTCCGAACTGGCGGCGATGTCCTCGCCGTGGAGCGGCAGCGGCGGCGAGCTCGGCTTTGCCTCGGCACGCGGCAACAGCAGCACCGAGAGCTTCAACGGCCGTCTGCGCCTGCGCTACACCGACGGTGACTGGGTGCACAGCATGGACCTGTTCGGCCTGCGCTCCAGCTCCAAGGTGACCGAAACCAACGACGACGGCACCACCACCCGCCGCAACAACACCACCGCCAACCGCTACACCGGCAGTGCCGGCAGCGCGCTGCAGCTGGGCGAACACCGCCAGCTGACCGCGACGGTGCGTACGGAACGCGACGACTTCGCCACCTACGACCGCCAGAGCTCGTTCGGTCTGGGTTACGGCACCCGCCTGTGGAACACCGAGCGCTTCTCGTTCGACGCGCAGATCGGCCCCGGTGTGCGCCGCACCCACAGCACCGAGGACGACCGCACCCGCACCGGCCTGATCGGCCGTGGCCTGTTCGACATGAAGTATTCGCTGACTGACAACACCGACCTGGTCAACACGCTGCTGGTCGAATCCGGTTCGTACAACACCTTCGGCCAGAACGACTTCGGTGTCTCGGTGAGCATGAACGAGCACCTGGCACTGAAGGCCGGCTGGCAGGCGCGCTACAACAGTGACGTGGCCGAGGACAAGCGCAAGACCGATACGCTGACCACGATGAACGTGGTCTACAAGTTCAAGTAAGCAGAACGGGCGCCCAGGGCGCCCGTTCTTCTTCCGGTAGTGCCGGCCGCTGGCCGGCAACTGCATTCAACTGGGGCACGCGGTTGCCGGCCAGCGGCCGGCACTACCGGCGGTAGCTCAGACGTTCAGCAGTTCGCCGGCACCGGCTTCCAGCAGCATCTTCGCCACGCGCTGGCCCAGCGCCTCCGGATCCCGGGCCGGTCCCACCGCCTCGGCGCGCACCGCACGACCATCGCTGGCACTGCCGACCAGGCCCTGCAGGTGCAGGTCGTCGCCCTGCCACTGCGCGATGGCCGCCACCGGCACGTGGCAGCTGCCATGCAGCGCGCGGTTCATCGCCCGCTCGGCTTCCACGCAGGCGCGCGTAGCGGCGTCATCAAGCGTGGCGAACAGCGCCATCAGGCGCGTATTGCCACCGTCGCACTCCACCGCCACCGCGCCCTGCGCCGGTGCCGGCAGCCACTGCGGCGGCTGCAGGCGCGCGACGATGCGCCCGCCCAGGCCCAGGCGCTCCAGGCCGGCCACGGCCAGCACGATGGCGTCGTAGCCACCATTGTCGAGCTTGGCCAGGCGGGTGTTGACGTTGCCGCGCAGGTCCAGCAATTCCAGATCCGGGCGCAGCGCGCGCAGCTGGGCCTGGCGGCGCAGCGATGAGGTGCCGACCCGCGCACCGATCGGCAGCGCGTCCAGCGAGGCGTACAGGTTGGAGACGAAACCATCGGCTGGATCGTGGCGGGTCAGCATCGCCGGCAGCGCGAAGGGTTCGTCCAGTTCCATCGGCACATCCTTCAGCGAGTGCACGGCGCAGTCGGCCTCACCGCGCAGCATGGCCAGCTCCAGCTCCTTCAGGAACAGGCCCTTGCCACCGATGGCGGCCAGCGAGCGGTCGAGCACCTCGTCACCGCGGGTGCTCATCGGCACCAGTTCCACATGCAGCCCGGGATGGGCCTGGCGCAGGCGGTTGGCGACGTGTTCGCTTTGCCAGAGGGCGAGCGGGCTCTTGCGGGTGGCGATGCGGACGGTTTCCATCCGGTCATTATCGCGCCTTCGGCGCGGATACGGCCAACGGCGGAGCCCCTCGTGGCTGGTGCATCGGCTGGATCTATCGCGCTTGGCCGGGCGGGGTGGGTTCGCGGGGGACGCCGTGAATCCGTCCGTGGAGGCTTGGCCGCGGCATCCATGCCGCGGACACCCCCGCGAACCCACCCCGCCCGGCCTCTGACAGTTTCCGTGTGCGTCAGCCACGGAAGATCAAAAGAAAAGAAAAAAGAGCAGAAGCAAAAGCAACTGCCGAAGGCTTCCGGGGTCAGATCCCTTTTCCGCAGGAAAAGGGATCTGACCCCTCTTCCCCCACCCGATAACAACAATGCCTTTGCCGTCCGACGCGGGAAAAACGAGAGGGTTGGGCCGGGGTGGGGTGGCGGGACCGTTGGCGCCATGGATGGCGCCATCGAGCCCCCAGGGATGGGTCTACGGCGTGTCCCGCCACCCCACCCCGGCCCGACCCAGCACGTAAGAACAACGAGCCGGCCAACCTGCTGTTGATCTTGATGTTGATGTTGATCTGTAAGCAGTCGCGGCCGCAGGCCGCGCGGGACCACTCACAGATGCCGCAGTTCCTGCTTCAGCGTCGCCACACAGCGGCGGCTGACTTCCAGCGGCTGCCTGCCATGCCGCAGCACCGCCTGCACCTGCCCGCCGGAGCCGCGGCGCAGCTCCACCAGCTCGTGCCGCGCCACCAGGCAGTTGCGATGGATGCGGATGAAGCGGCTGGCGAACTCTTCCTCCAGCGACTTCAGCGATTCCTCGATCAGGTCCTCGCCGCGCGCGTGGTGCACCACCACGTACTTCTCTTCGGCCTGCAGGTAGTGGATGTCGTCCAGCGGAATCAGCCGCAGGCTGCCGCGCAGGCGTGCGCACAGTACGCTGCGTGCCTGCTGCCCGCTGTGCGCCTGCGGCTGGCCATCGCGACCGGCCAGGAACGTGCGTGCCCGTGCAATCGCCGCTGCCAGGCGTTCGGCGCGCACCGGCTTCATCAGGTAATCGATGGCTGCCGCTTCGAAGGCCGACAGCGCATGCGCATCGTAGGCAGTGCAGAACACCACCGCCGGCCTCGGTTCGAAGCTGGCCAGGTGGCGGGCTGCTTCCAGGCCGTCCAGCCCAGGCATTGCGATGTCCAGCAGGACCAGGTCCGGCTGCAGCTCCGCGCACGCGTGCAGGGCCTGCTCGCCGTTGCCGGCCTCGGCCACCACGTCCACGCCGTCCTGTGCGGCCAACAGGCTGCGCAGGCGCTCACGCGCCAGTGGTTCGTCATCGGCGATGACTACCCTCACGATCGTCCCCTCACTGGATCGGCACTGTCACCTGGCAGGCATAGTAGCCCTCGCTCCAGCCAGCCGTCATCCGCGCGGCACTGCCAAAGCGCCAGGCCAGCCGATGGCCGATGCTGTGCTGGGCATGGCCAGCCCCCCGCGCCAGGGCCAGCCCGGGCGCCTGCGGATCAGGCGCGGGATTGCGCACGCGGATCTGCAGATCGTTGCCCTCGCGCAGCAGCTGCAGCTCGATGGTGCCGCCCTCGGGCAGGCGCGAAATGCCATGCAGCACGGCGTTTTCCACCAGCGGCTGCAGTACCAGCCTTGGCAATGGCAGGTCCCACGGCAGCGGCTCGTCACGCTGCCAGCGCACCTGCAGGCGTTCGCCCAGGCGCAGCGATTCGATCGACAGGTAGCGCTCGGCCAGTTCGCATTCGTCGCGCAGGGTGGAATCGCCCTCGCCTGCACCGAGCGCAGCACGGAACAGATCGGACAGGTCGAGCACGGCACGCTCGGCCACCGCCGGGTCCCGATGCAGCAGGCTGGCGATGAGGTTCATGCTGTTGAACAGGAAATGCGGGCGGATGCGCGCCTGCAGCGCATCGGCCTGGGCGCGTGCATTGGCCTGCACCTGGGCGGCCCAGCGGTCGCTGACATAGAAGTAGCGCAGCGCCAGCGCGCTGATCAGCGCGGTGGTGGCGGCGCTGCCGAGGGTGAAGCGCCAGAAGCTGATGCCGTTGGCGAAACTGTCACCCAGCACCGCGTACAGCGCGTGCACGATGCCGGCGCAGACCACCGCGATCAGGGCCGCCAGTGCGATGGCAGCGACCGCCCCCATCACCTGCGGCAGCCTGGACAGCGCCTGCCGCAGCAGGCACAGGCTGGCGGTCACGGCCAGCGCCAGCCACAGCGCGAAGCCGCTGGCCGACAGCAGCTCGCCAACGGTCCAGTGGCGGCTGCCATCCGGCGCAAGCGCCAGCACCACCACCACCAGCTCGGCCAGGCCCAGCATCGCCGCCAGCCGCGGCAGGCGGCACAGTTCCGGCATCCACGGCGATGGGCTGGCCAGGGGCATGGCTCAGGCCGCGCCCAGCCGTTCCTGCAGCCAGTCACCCAGTGCCTGGATTTCCTCGGCACAGACCTGGTGGGCCATCGGGTAGCTGTGCCACGCCACGTCCAGGCCCAGCGTACGCAGCGCCTGTGCGCTGTGGGCCGCCACGGCCTGCGGAATCACCGGGTCGCCACTGCCATGGGCCATGAACACCGGCACCTGCACCGCGCCTTCAACGCGCGTGGCACTGTCGGCTTCGGGCAGATAGGTGGACAGGGCGATCAGGCCGGCCAGCGGCGCGGTACGCGACAGTGCAGCAGTCAGGATGATCGCACCACCCTGCGAGAAGCCGGCCAGGAAGATCTTCTCCGCCGCGACGCCACGCTCGATCTCGCGCGCGATCAGCGCGTCCAGCTGCACCACCGATTCCTGCACGCCGGCCATGTCGGCACGCGACCGGAAGTCCATGCCGACGATGTCGTACCAGCCGCGCATGGGCACGCCGTTGTTGATCGTGATCGGCCGCACCGGTGCGTGCGGGAACACGAAGCGCAGCGCCGGCCAGTGCGGCCGCACCAGCTCCGGCACGATCGGCGCGAAATCATGGCCATCGGCGCCGAGGCCGTGCAGCCAGATCACCGACCACTGCGGCGAGGCGCCGGTTTCCTGTTCCACCGTTTGCAGCATGATGCGGCTCCTTCAAGTTCGAGCCGCATTATGCCGCTGGCGTGGGGCAATCAGTACAGCGGCGGTTGCTCGGCCGCTTCGCGCCGCAGCTGCGCGGCGCGGACCAGTACCGGTGGCGGGATGTTCTCTTCGGGAATGTCCAGCAGGCCCAGGCGATGCAGGAAGGCGCCCGGACCACGCGAGGAGGTCAGCGCCACCACCGGAATGGCCAACACCATGCCGATCACCACCGGCGCCATCCACGCCGCCAGCGACGGCGACACGGCCCAGGCCAGCACGCCCATGAAGGCGCCGAACACACCCAGGCCACCGTAGCCGCGGATCAGTGCCAGCCACGAGATGCCGCCGTCGTCACGCTGCTGCGCATCCCAGCCGGAATCGCGGCCGGACAACACTTCGGCCACGCCCCGCGACTGCACGTACATCACCACCGGCGCCATCAGCGCGGCCAGCACGGTCTCCACCAGCATCGACACGAAGGCACGGATCGCACCGCCGCAGCCGCGGCGGTCGACCGGGTCCAGCAGCATCGCCAGGTAACCGAGCACCTTGGGCAGCAGCAGTACCGCCATCGTGGCGGCGAACAGGCGCACCACCTGCTCTTCGTCCTGTGCGCGCCAGTACACGCTGGGCGACAGGTGCAGCAGGGCATTGAAGTCGATGCCCTCCTGGAACAGCGGGATGGCGATGCCGATCAGCATCAGCATTGCCCACATCGGTGCGGTGAAATAGTGGCCGATGCCGATCAGCATGTGCGTGCGGCTGATCCAGTGCAGGCCGCGGCTGCCCACGACCTTGCCGTGCTGCAGGTTGCCCTGGCACCAGCGGCGGTCGCGAACCAGCAGATCGGTCAGCGTCGGCGGGCCCTCTTCATAGCTGCCACCGAGGTAGGGCACCATGTGCGCGGCCCAGCCGCCACGACGCATCAACGCTGCTTCGACGAAGTCATGGCTGAGCACGTGGCCGCCGAACGGCTTGCGCCCCGGCAGCGCCGGCAAGCCGGCGTGGTCGGCGAAGGCGCGGGTACGGATGATGGCGTTGTGGCCCCAGTAGTTGCTCTCGGCGCCATGCCACCAGGCCACGCCACGGGCGATCACCGGCCCGTACACGCGGCCACCGAACTGCTGCATGCGTGCGAACAGGGTGCGGCCGCCGATCACCGACGGCAGGGTCTGGATCAGGCCGACGTCGGCGTTGTGCTCCATGCCGGCCACCAGGCGCACGATGCTGTCGCCGGTCATCAGGCTGTCGGCGTCGAGGATCAGCATCTGCGGGTAGGCACCGCCGAAGCGACGGACCCAGTCGGCGATGTTGCCGGCCTTGCGCCCGCTGTTGTCACCACGGCGGCGGTAGAACAGGCGGATCTGCCCGTCCGGCACCCGCTCGCGCAGCTCGCCGAACACCCGCTCCTCGGCAGCGGCGATGTCCTCGCGACGGGTATCGCTGAGCACGAAGAAATCGAATCGGCCGAGCTGGCCGGTGGCCGCCACCGACTCGTAGATCGCCTGCAGGCCCGCCAGCAGGCGGCGCGGGTCTTCGTTGTAGGTCGGCATCAGCAGCGCGGTGCGGCTGTGCACGGTCGGCAGCGGCTTGTCCGGGTCGATGCCGAGGCGATAGCCACGGTCGAACACGGCGGTCAGGAAGCCGGCCAGGGCGCTGGCGAAAGACAGCGCGATCCAGGCAAACAGGCCAACGAACAGCACCAGCAGGCAGGCTTCGAGCACGCTGATGCCATTGGCCGACAGCACCCGCCACATCATCCGCGTGGCCACGGCGGTCATGCCGAGCGTGCCACCGAAGATGTACAGCCGGCGCAGGCCGATCAGGCGCGGCGACGTGCGATGCCGCCGGACCTTCAGTGCACCTTCGCGCAGGGTCTGTTCGGGCATCTGCAACGGCGATTCAGCGGGCAGCAGCGCCCAGCCGGCGTCGAGCCGGGGCGTTTCTGCTTCCGCATGGATGGTCTGCACCCCCATCGCCGCCTACTCCGCGCCGTCGGCACGGCCGGCCATCCCGGCCGGGCTGCATGCACCAAGGTTCCCGGCGCGCTTTCCCGGCGCCCGCACTTGTCCAGACTGTGTCGGCTTCAGGCCGCACAGTCGATGTCTGTCACTACCGGAACCCACACGATCTCCAACGGGGCGGAATCGAAAATGCGGCCCAGTCTAGGGCGCTGAATGTAAGCCGGGTGCGAAGGCCTACGCCGGGATTTATCCCCATTCAGCAAATAGCAGGCGATCACGTCGGGGGATGGCCAGATGTCATTGCATCGCCCCGGGTACTGGATCGTATCAAACGCGAACGGTTATCATTTCATTAACCAGGCAGGTCACCGTCTTCCGCACGGCCGCGACCCACCCAGCTGCGCCGGTCCACACCGCGCGCACCGACGACCCACGGAAGGGTGGCTGCCTGCTGTCTGCCTGCGCCTGCTGCTTCCACCGGGTCACCCCACCTCCCATGGAAGCCGCCATGTCCCCATCGTCCCGTTCCCGTTCCGCGCGCCTGCCGCGCACCCGCCTGGCCCCTGCCCTGGCCTCCGCCTGCCTGCTGGCCCTGCCAGGCCTGGCCGCTGCAGAGGCCGGCACCGATGCCTCCACCAAGGATCTGGATACCGTGGTGGTCACCGCCTCGGGCAGCCAGCAATGGATCAAGGATGCCCCGGCCAGCATCAGCGTGATCAGCCGTGAGGACATCGAGCGCCAGCCGGTTCCCGACCTGGCCACCCTGCTCAGCCGCGTGCCGGGCGTGACCGGCGGCCTCAGCGCCGTCGGCGAACAGTCCAAGATCAAGCTGCGCGGCATGCCGTCCAACTACACGCTGGTGCTGGTGGACGGCAAGCGCATGGGCAGCTCGGCCGCGACCAACTACCGCCCCGACCTCGGCCGCCAGGACCTGAACTGGATCTCGCCCGACCAGATCGAACGCATCGAAGTGGTGCGTGGGCCGATGTCCTCGCTGTACGGCTCCGACGCCATGGGCGGGGTGATCAACATCATCACCCGGCGCATCGGCGACGAATGGAACGGCAGCGCCACCCACAGCTACACCCGTCCCGGTGATGGCAAGCGCGGCGATACCCAGCAGATCGGCGCGACCTTCTCCGGCCCACTGGGCGAACGCTTCGGCCTGCGCATCGGTGCCAACAGCATGCGCCGTGATTCGGACCAGTCCAACCACGGTGTCTACGGCAATGCCTACGCCGGCGAGAAGGACCGCACTGTCGATGCGCTGCTGCAGTGGAAGCTGAGCGACGCACAGGAACTGTCGCTGGAAGCCGGCCATGGCGTGCAGCAGGCCTTCATCGATGCGTCGCTGGAAAAGCAGGACGAAGGCGCCTGGGGAGCCCGTGAGCTCAAGCGCAGCTCGCTGGCGCTCAACCACGATGGCACGTGGAGCTTCGGCACCTCCAGGCTCAGCGCGTACTGGACCGAATACAAGAACGACATCGGCGCCACCGGCCGCTCAGAGGCCACCGACACGATCATCGAAGGCAGCCTGACCACGCCGTTCACCCTGGGCGTTGAACACCAGTTTGCCGTGGGTGGGCAGTGGAAGCGCCAGGAACTGACCAACACCGATACCATCGGCCGCGCGCCGATCGACT
Organism: Stenotrophomonas maltophilia D457; assembly: GCF_000284595.1. Classification (GTDB taxonomy): domain Bacteria; phylum Pseudomonadota; class Gammaproteobacteria; order Xanthomonadales; family Xanthomonadaceae; genus Stenotrophomonas; species Stenotrophomonas muris. The sequence continues at coordinate 4,167,817 of NC_017671.1, forward strand.
ACGCCGGCAACGCCGTCAGCGGCTCCAGCCTGGAAGTGGATACCTGGGCGCTGTTTGTCGAAGACGAACTGAAGCTGCACCGCACCCTGGCCCTGACCGTGGGCGCGCGCCTGGACCACCATGAGAAGTTCGGCGGCCACGTCAGCCCGCGTGCGTACCTGGTCTGGCATCCGGCCGAACAGTGGACCATCCGCGGTGGCGTCTCCAAGGGGTTCCGTGCGCCCAGCCTGACCGAGAATTCGGCCACCGCTGCCACCCAGTCCGGCGGCCGTGGCTGCACCTCGCTGATCCCGCTGGGTTATACCCGCGGCGGGTGCTACATGGCCGGCAACCCGGACCTGGATCCGGAAACCAGCACCAACCGCGAGATCGGCATCAGCTTCGACAATGACCTGATCGATGTTGGCGTGACCTACTTCCACACCGACTTCCGGAACAAGATCGAATACGCACCGCTGGGCCGCTTCAACGGCATCTGGTGGACGCGCATGAGCAACGTGCAGCGCGCGCGCACCAGCGGCATGGAAGGCAACTTCAACGTCCGCTTCGGCGAGCAGTGGCGCTGGCGCACCTCGGCAACCTGGATGAAGGAAGCCAGGAACCTGACCACCGGCCGCAACCTGATCGATACGCCGGAATTCTCCGGCTACTCGTCGCTGGACTGGACGCCGAATACGGTGTTCTCCGGCAGCCTGTCGGCGCAGTACACCGGCAAGCAGACCGGCACCGCCACGACCTTCCTCAAGGCCTACACCCTGTATGACCTGACCGTGGCATGGAACGTCAACGAGGTGCTGACCCTGCGCGGTGGCGTCAGCAACCTGGCCGACAAGAAGCTGTATGCGGAAGGCTCCACCGACTACTTCGTCGCCGGGCGCAGCTACTTCCTCAGCATGACCGCGCGCTTCTGACCGGCGGCACGCGCCGTGATCGCGCTGGCGACATGCCAGCGCGATCGACGGTATTGCGGGTTACTCGCTTTCCAGCGCGGCCGGTGCCGCGTCCCGCGTGGCGGCCGTGCGCGCACGGTCCATCGCCACCGCCAGTTGCTGGCGTGCGAGCAGTTGTTGTGCCTGCACCACTTCAGGTGTCGGCAGGAGCACCGGTCCCGGTGCGTTTTCCGGTGTAGCAGGTGTGGTCATGCAACCTCCATGGACATCCCGCCGCCGCACGGGTCCAACCGGGGCGGCAGCGGAACTGCGCACCCTATCCTAAAAACAAGGCGGGCGGGTGACGGTGCGGCACCCGGCCGCAGCACGTGGAACACGGCACGCGTCACATTTTTGACGGCAGCCCTTGGATCCTGAATAGGACTTGCCTTATCATGAAAACGTTTTCTCACAGGGATGTTTCCCCCAAATGAATACCACTGACCTGTCCCAGTTCAGCCCGAAGTGGCAGTTCCGCTTCAATTTCTTCCGCCAGCATGGCGCGCCCAAGAATCCCGGTTTCAAGCAGGCCTGGAAGGCGCTGTCGTTCGGTGACCGCCTGAAGATCAACCTGAACTTCTTCGCGTTGTTCTTCGGTGCGATCTACCTGTTGATCCTGGGCATGTGGCGCAAGGCGCTGGTGGTCATCGGCATCAACATCGCGCTGGCCATCGTCAGCATGTTCCTTCCCGACGTCGTCGGGCGCATGCTGTTCATCGCGATGAATCTGCTGGTCGCCTCCAGCACCAACTACAGCTACTACCTGGAGAAGGTGGAAGGTCGCGCCAGCTGGAACCCGTTTGAAGGAATGTTCTAAGCCATCAGACCGGCGCAGGGATGCGCGGCAAGGACGCAACCGACGCCCGGCCCCCGCCGGGCGTCTTCATTTGCGCGATCAGGCCGCGCGGCGTGCCACGGCCGCCGGCTCGGCCTGCAGGCGGAAGCGCGACACCGCCACCGCCAGCTGCTCGGCCTGCTCCTCCATCGCGCGCGCGGCGGCACTGGCTTCCTCCACCAGCGAGGCGTTCTGCTGGGTGGTTTCGTCCATCTGCACCACAGTCTGGTTGACCTGCTCGATGCCGGCCGATTGTTCGCGCGACGCGGCCGAGATCTCGGCCATGATCTCGTTGACCCGACCGACCTGACCGACGATGTCCTGCATGGTGCGCCCCGCGCCGTGCACCAGCTGCGCACCGGCACCGACCTGGGCCACCGAGGCGTCGATCAGCTCCTTGATCTCCTTCGCAGCACCCGCCGAACGCTGCGCCAACGCGCGCACTTCACTGGCAACCACGGCGAAGCCACGGCCCTGCTCACCGGCGCGCGCCGCTTCCACTGCTGCGTTCAACGCCAGGATGTTGGTCTGGAACGCAATCCCATCGATCACCGAGATGATCTCGGCGATGCGCTGCGAAGACGCCTCGATCTGCTCCATGGTGTGCACCACCTGGCTGACCACCTGGCCGCCTTCGCTGGCCACGCCCGCCGCGGAACCGGCCAGCGCGTTGGCCTGCAGCGCGTGGTCGGCGTTCTGGCGCACGGTGGAGGTCAGTTCTTCCATCGACGCGGCGGTTTCTTCCAGGTTGGCAGCCTGCTGTTCGGTACGGCGCGACAGGTCGCTGTTGCCGGCAGCGATCTCACCGGCGGCCAGGCGGATGCTGGCTGCCGACTGCTGGATCTGGCCGACGATCTGGGTCAGGTGCTGCACGGTGCTGTTGGCATCGTCGCGCATCACCGCAAACACCCCATGGAAGTCACCCTGCATGCGGGTACTGAGGTCACCGCCGGCGATCGCGCGCAGCAGCGTCGACAGTGCGGCCAGGTTGTGGTCGCTGACTTCCATCATGGTGTTGAGGGTCTCCACCATGCGGCGGAAATCGTGGTCGAAGCGCAGTGCATCACCGCGCACGGCGAAGTCACCGGCGGCGGCCGCAGCGGCAAGCTGCTGGATCTGCTCGTTGATCGCGGCCAGGTTGCGCTTGGTGGTCGCCATCGCAGCGGTGAACACCGCCTTCTCGCCCGGCAGTGCTTCCATGTCCACGCTGAGGTCGCCGACGGCATAGCGCTGCATCACTTCAACCAGGCGCTGGGTGATCGCGTTGCTGGAGGCCACCAGCTGGTTGCTGTCGGCCACCATGCGGCCGTACTCGCCCGGGAACGCCGCGGCATCCATGCGGTAGCTGAGTTCACCGGCATCGTGGCGGCGCGCCATTTCGGCCTGCGCAGCCATCACCGCCTGCAGCTGGCCGCGCATGCCCTGCATCGCGTCCAGCAGGCGCCCCACTTCGTCGTTGCTGCGCGCAGGCAGGATGCTGTCCAGCTTGCCGGCGGCGACGTCACCGGCCACGCGCACCGCTTCGGCCAGCGGGCGGATCGCCAGGCGGCGCAGCAGTATGTAGACACCGGCGCTGAGGGTCAGCGCGGCGATCACGCCGACCAGCAGGGTCAGCCACAGCAGCTGGCGCGCTTCGGCCACGATCACCGCATGCGGCATCACCACGCCCAGCGCGAAGCGCTGCGGGGCATCGCCCACGCGCAGCGGCACATACACGCGCACGTTGCCGGCCGCATCGGGGCTGAAGGCCTCGAAGGGGCGGTCGGCGGCGATCTCGGCCAGCATGCTGCGGGTCAGTGCGTCGTTGCGAGGCTTGCCGATTTCGGCGGCATTGGCCGAGGCCAGCACCACGCCCTTCGGCGACAGCAGTTCGACGCGGCCGGCCCCCATCGGCTTCAGCGTGGCCAGGTGCTTCTGCAACGCTGCCAGCGAGAAGTCGACGGTGAAGACACCGAGGAACCTGTCGTTCTCGATGATCGGCGTGCTCAGCGTACTCATCAGCACCTGCTGCCCGGCGATGTCATACGCATACGGTTCGCTCACTTTCGGCAGCTTGTCGCGGCTGGGCACCATGTACCAGTCACCGGAACCGCTGGCGGTCTCGGTGTAATCGGTCATCACCGACTGCTGCGGCTTGCCCTCCTGCCAGGCCCAGTAGCTCATGTAGCGGCCGGTGGCATCGTGCGCCTCGGTGTTGACGAACTCGGCATCCTTGCCGTCGAAGGCATCGGGCTCCCACATGGTGCTCTTGCCCAGCCATTCGGGATGGGCGCGCAGCTGCTCGCCCAGCACCGCCGCCAGGCTGGCGCGGTCGGGCACGTCACCACGGGCGCGCTGGGCCAGCACGCCTTCAACCATGGCATCGTTGCTGGCAAAGGCGGTGCCCAGATCGGCCGCCACCTGGCGCGCCTCAGCGGTCGCCTCGCTGGTCATGGTCTGGCGCGAGGCGCTGATAAGGCTGGCGCTGGCCTGTCGGTAGATCAGGAACGCGGTCAGGCCGAAGCACAGCAGCGCGATCGCGGCGGTGCCCAGCATCAGCTTGTGGGCGATGCTGCCCGGGCGGCGGGCAGCGGCGGAACGGGAAGAAGGCATGGGAGGGTCCGCAAGGCAGTTCAGGACGACCGGCACCACGAAGGCACCGCGCAGGCGCGCGATCCGTCGCGCAGGCCACCGGCCGCCGGGCGGGCCCGGCGCTGGAAGCGCACCGGGTTAGCGGCCGCCCGCCAACGAGGTTGAGGCGACCGGCCTGCACATTCCTGAATCTGCTCAGGGTCGGGTCAGCCACCCGTCCGTCGCGATGGCCTCACTCGGCCACGCGGTCCTTGATCCACTGCGCGCGCGGCAGTACCTCGATGCTGCCGACGGCATACTGCTGCAGCACGTCGTCCGGCCCGAAGCACGGTTGCCAGCCCAGCTCACTGCGCAGGCGGGCACTGTCGTAGACACGGTCGATGCTCAATGGCAGCGGCCAGCCACGGCGTTCGAACTCGGCCAGCAGCTGCGGCGCGCGACGGGCCAGCACGCTGCGCGGGTGGGTGGCCAGTTCCAGGCAGTCCTCGCGCCGGAACGGCGTCGGTGCGCAGGCGAGATAGCGGGCGAATCGGGCGCCTTCGTCGAGCAGCAGTGCAGCGTGTGCGCTGGCCACATCGCGGGCGTCGATGCCGCGATGCAGGCGGAACATCGCCATGCGCTCGGGCGGTTCCGGGAAGCACCGGCCCATGCGCAGCACGCGAACGCTGAAGCCCGGCGTGGCGGCAGCTTCAGCCAGGGTCTCGGCCTGCAGCTTGGTGCGATGGTAGATCGTGCGCGGCAGTGGCTCGGTGTCTTCGTCGATCCAACGGCAGCCACCGGCTACCACGGCATGGCCGTACAGCGCGGTGGTGCTGGTCAGCACGAAACGCCGTGCGCCGGCTTCGCGTGCGGCCTGCAGCAGGTGCGCGGTTGCCTCCACGTTGATCTGCTGGAATACCGCGTCCGGCACCAGGCCGACATGCGGAGCATGCAGGGCCGCGGTATGGATGACCGCGTCCACGCCCTGCACCGCACGCGTGACCGCCTGGCGATCGGTGACATCGGCAATGATGCGCGTGGTGGCGAACGGGCTGCGGTCCAGCCCCACCACTTCGTGGGCGGCCGCCAACGCACCGAAGATCGCGCGCCCGATGCGCCCGGAACTGCCGGTCAACAGAATCTTCATTGAGTCCATTCACTCGAAGCGCCCGGGAACTACCGGGATGCTTCGATTCTAGGCATGCATTCGCGCATCTGCGATAGGACAGCCATGCAATCGTGCGTTCATCTTGACGACTTCGCAGGCGCCAGCAGTTGCCGCGCGATGAACAGCGGATCGTCGCCGCCGGCCACATCAGGCCTCACGCCGGTGCCTTCCCAGTTGCCGCCGGTGCGCAGATTGATCGGTTGCCGGTCGGGAATGCTGATCTGATAGCCATCGGGCAGCAGCACAGGATCACCAAACATATGCGCGGCACCGCCACTGCGCGTGCCGACAATGCGCGCGCGGCCCAGGGCCTGCAGCGAATAGGCGACGAACTCGGCCGCCGAACCGGTACGCCGGTCGATCAGCACCACCAGCGGCTTCAGGTACACAGGCAGGCTGGCAGGCGGCAGCGGTACCGGCGTGCGCCGGCCACGCTGGTCCAGCTGCTGCACCGCGCCGATCTTCGCGTCCAGCAGCGTGCGCACCAGCAGGTCGGCACTTGCATCGTCGCCTCCCCCGTTCTGGCGCAGATCCAGCACCAGGCCATCGGTGTCGGCCAGCAGCGTGAAGGCCGCAGCGAACTTCGGCCGCGCCAGATCCAGCGGGTAAAAAGTACTCAACCGCAGGTAGCCAATGTTGCCTTCCAGCACCCGCACCTCGCGCACACCGGCACCATTGCTGCGGGCATCGGCACGCCAGGCCATCAACCAGTCGTCCTGGCCGGCAGCTGCGTCCACGCGCTCAACGTGGAAGTGGCCATCGAACATGTCCAGGTCCTGGTTCAGGCGTGCGCTGAACGCAGCAGGATCCGAACAACTGTCCGCATAGCGCTGCTGCGCCGACCAGCTGCGCAGGGCATCGGCGATGCGGGCGGCCTCCGCCTCGTCCAGGTACTGCGCCTGCACGGCGCTGGCGGCCGCCTGCAGCACCGCATCCTGCGCCGGGCAGGCCGTCGCCAGCAGCGCGCCGAGCATCCAGGAGACCACCATCATCCACCCCGCATTGAGGATATATAAGCGCTTATATATCATCCCGCTCATGGATCTCCAACACGCCACACTGGGTACCCTGCTGCGCGCCCTGCTCGACCAGCTGGACCCGGCCGTCGAGCAGGCCTACCGGCACCTGCAACTGGACTACCGGCCGCGCTACACGCCGGTGCTGCGCACGCTGATGGCGCAGGGCCCCTGCCGGATCAAGGACCTCGCGCTGGCCTGCGGGCTCAGCCATTCGGCGCTCAGCCAGACCGTGGCGGCGATGGTGCGCGATGGTTGGCTGCACACTGCCAATGGTGACGACGGGCGCGAACGCATCCTGCAGTTGAGCCCGCGCGCGCAGCGCGCGATGCCCGTGCTGCAGGCGCAATGGCAGGCCACCGCAGTGGCGGCACGCAGCCTCGATGCCGATCTGGGGCAGTCGCTGGAGCAGGTGCTGCGCAAAGCACTGGTGGCGCTCGAACAACGGCCCTTCGCACAGCGGCTGCAGGACGCCCGCCGGCGCTGAGGCGTTACTGCTCTGCAGCCATCTCGATCTCGCTGAGGAAGGTCCAGCTGCCGTTGGCCACGCGCAGCTCCAGCGTGCGGCATTGCGCAGCCAGGGGGGCTGCATTGCCGAGCACGTACTCCTCTTCGGTCGAGCCCATCACGCCGGACTGGGTGAAGGGTGCCGACAGCGTGCCGATGGTTACGGCGGCAGTTCCGGGCTCGGCGCACATCACCTCCACCGAAGTCGGCGTGACGATGCCCCAGGCCGGGCGGGTCATCGTATGCAGGCCGATCCAGTCCACCCGTCGGCGCTGGCCCAGGTCGATGGTGATGCTGACGTTGCCGTGCACGCCTACCCAGCCCGCGTCCATCGGATTGCGCGGGTCGCCTACCCGGCGGTCGAACAGCTCATGGCCGCTGCCGTCGGGATAGCTGGTCGCCGGCGCCACGCTGTAGTGATAGGTGGTCTGCACCGGATCGACGAGGTACGAGGCACCCAACCCGTACAACCCGCGATAGGTGTTCATCATCCGCGGCGCCTCGCCGTAGCCCTGGCCGGGGCCGACCACTTCGGACAGGTGGTACTGGTTGAGCCAGGCAACGCGCTTGCCAGCCGAACGCGCGCTCCACAACTGCTGGTTGATGCGCTGCACCGACGCCGACCGGTATGCACCGGACAGGCCGTTACCGGTATCAAGGAACAGCGGGCTGCCATGGTTGAACAGCTCGATGTCGGCCCACACAGCGCTGGCGCCCAGCTGCGCCGACAACGCCTGGTAGTACTGCTCGGTGGAATAGCCCGGTCGATCCCACTGGAACAGTTTCGCGTGCGACGCCGCGCCGATGCCGTCCTGCCAGATCTGCACGTCGACCCCCGTGGCAGAGCGAAACCGTAGCGCAGCACTGGCCACGCTGGCCGGGTCGACGCTGGAGGATGCCAGATAGGGCGCCACCATCACCGGCCTGGATGGCGTCGCCGCTTTCAGTGTGGAAACGATTGAACGATAGAACGACGCACGCTCGGCCGGTACCTGCGCGGGCTCATCGGTGATGTACCAGCCGGCGAATGCCGGATGCATCGCGTACTGCTGGGCCAGCTGCGCCATCGACTGCGCTGCGTCCTGCGCCACCGCTGCAGCGTTCGAGCCCTGCCAGAACGCCGCACACTGGCCCGAACTGTAGGTGGTGCCGACCACGACCTTCATCCCACGCGCTGCGGCCGCGTCCAGCACCGTGCCCAGCTTGGCCAGGAAGCCGGCGATCCATTCGAAATCCTGCGCGCTGCTGGCGCAGCCCACGCCGGCACGGGTGGCGCGGGTCTGGCCGATGATGAGCGTGTCGTTGCCCAGGTCCCGCAGTTCGTCGAGGAACAGCGGCAGCTGCGCCGCTGGCAGCTGCTCATCGGTGGACGAGTAACCGAAGTGAACGAAACTGCCGCTCAGCAGCGCAGTGTCCGCATGGGCCGGTGCAGCGCAGGCCAGCAGTACAAGCCATCCGAATCTGTTCACGGCGTCCTTTCCTGTCTGGGCGGTCATCCGCCATGCCGGTCCATCCTAGCCAAGCGGCGCTCATCGCGCAGCGGCGTAGTTGCGCCGTGAAAGCCGGTGCGGCGTGGCGTGAGGGCAGCACCGCCGGTGCGGACACTGCCTTAGCCGGGCACACGCAAGGATGAGCTCCCCTTCCATGCACCGGGAGCCTTCACATGGCTGACCAGCATCACGGCACCTCCCATCGTGGCTTCGCTTCGATGGACCGGGACAAGCAGCGCGCGATCGCCGCAAAGGGTGGACGCGCCGCGCATGCGTCCGGCAATGCACATGAGTTCAGCCCGGCCGAGGCACGCGTGGCAGGCCGCAAGGGCGGCGAGGCGATCAGCCGCAATCGCCAGCACATGGCAGCGATCGGCCGCGAAGGCGGGCACGCGCGCCACGCCAATGCACGGCAACAGCGGCAGCACGCGGCCGAACCCGCGCCGACGAAGGAAAGGCCGCAACGCCAGCAGGGCTGACCGCAGCGTGCTCAGGCGCGCCTGCACTGGCGGTACAGGGCGAGCGCCGCCAACAGGGCCAGCACGCCGGCGACAGCCATCGCCCAGCCGAAACCGCTGGCCATCGCGCCGCGGTACCAGGCCAGTATCTGCGTCCCCGGCAGCAGTGACGACGGCTGCAGGATCAGCGTGCGCGCCTGTGCGGCCACTGCGGGCTGCCCTGCCGCCTGCGCGGTCGCAGTGAACTGGCGTACCGCGCGCAGGCCCATCAGGCTGCCCAGCAGCGCGATGCCCAGGCTCATGCCCGCCTGGCGCAGCGCGTTCATCGTGGCCGACGCAATGCCGGCACGCTCGGCCGGTACGCATGACATCACCGCCATGCCGGTCGCAGGTACCGCCAGTCCCATGCCAGTGCCGAGCAGCATCAGCAGTGCGCTGGCCTGGCCGTGCGCTGTAGTCGGCTCGAACGTGGCAATCGCACACAGCGCCATGCCTGTCATTGCATAGCCCGTCACCAGTGCGGCATGCAGCCCGAACCACGCCGCCAGACGGCCGAACAGCAGCGACACCACCGCCATCAGCACGAATTGCGGTACCAGCTGCGCACCGGCCTGCGCAGCCCCATGTCCCTGCGCCTGCTGGAAGAACAGCGACAGGAAGAACAGGCTCGCATAAGCGGTGAATCCAAGCACGAACGAGGCCAGGTTGAGCATGCCGAAACCCGGCTTCGCCAACAGGTCCAGCGGCAGCAGCGGCCGCGCCACGCGGCGCTCGACCCACGCAAACAGCGCCAGGCCGGATGCTGCGATGCCGAGCGCCAGCAGGGTCGAAGGTGCCAGCAGGCCGTGCTCGCCGATCGCGATCAGGCCGTAACTGAGTGCACCCAGCGCGACGATGCTGAGCAGCTGCCCGGCCGGGTCCAGCGCGGCGTGCTGCGGATGCCGTCGCTCAGGAATGCCCCAGGCCCCCAGCGCGAGTGCAAGCAGGCCCAGCGGCAGGTTGATCAGGAAGACGCTGGGCCAACCTGCGCGCTGCACCAGTTCGCCTCCCAGCAGCGGCCCCAGCACCAGCGCCAGCGCGCTGAACGCCGACCAGCCCCCGATCGCGCGTGCACGCTGGCGCGGATCAGGGAATGCATGGCTGAGGATCGGCATCGCACTCGGGATCAGCAGGGCGCCGGCCACCCCCTGCACCGCCCGCCCCGCCACCAGTGCGGAAAGACTGCCTGCGCAGGCACACAGCAGCGAGCCCACGGTGAAGGTCGCCACGCTGAGCAGCCACATGCGGCGGTGGCCATAGCGGTCACCCAGCGGCCCCGCCGACAGCATCACTGCGGACAGGGCGATGGCATAGGCGTTGATCACCCACTGCAGCCCGGCCATGTCGGTGTGCAGTGCCTGCTGCAGCGTCGGCAGCGCGACGTTGACGATGCTGATGTCCAGCGAGGCGAGGAAGGTGCCCAGGTAGGCCGCCAGCACCAGGGCCGGCCGTCGGAAGCGTTGCATGTGCGGATGCCGGGAGGGAGCGTGCGCGCATCGTAGTTTGATGACTGACCGTCAGTCAATGACCGGCGGTCAGTCATTGCCGGGGGAAGCTAGAATGGCGACCGTCGCACCCGGACCCCGCCCCATGCAGATTCCCGCAGTCGCCAGGCCCCGCACCAAACCCGCTGAAACCCGCCAGGAAGAGCTGATGGACGCCGCGCAGGCGCTGTTCCTGTCACAGGGCGTGGAAGCGACCACCATCAGTGACATCGTGGCCGCCGCCCACGTGGCCAAGGGCACGTTCTATACCTACTTCGCCTCGCGCACCGAGATCCTGCAGGCGCTGGCGCAGCGCTACACGCTGCAGTTCATGGCCGAGGTCGACCATGCCGTTCAGCAGCAGCCTGCCCACGATGGCGTGGCGCGACTGTGCGCCTGGATCCGCGCCAACATCGAGACCTATGTGCGCACGCACGCACTGCACGACGTCGTCTACGCCAACCATCACCACCACCAGCGCGGCAATGCCGAGCGCAACGCCATCCAGCAGCAGCTGCTCGACATCCTCGAGGCGGGCACCCGTGCAGGCCTGTGGCAGCTGCCGGCACCGCAGATCACGGCCTCGCTGATCTATGCCGGCGTACATGGCGCCACCGATGACCTGATCGCTGCGCCCACGCAGGACGCCGACACCTTCATTGCGGCGGTGGTGGCCGATTGCCTGCGCATGGTCGGCGTGTCGCCGGCGCCGAAGCGTGGCGGCACCCGTCGCTGAAGCGCCCGCCGTCGCTCAGGCGTGGGCGAGGATGTTCAACAGCCGGCCGAACGGGTCGCGGACGAAGAAGCGCCGCACGCCCCAGGGCTCGTCGGCCGGCCCATAGTCCAGCGCGATGCCAGCCGCGTGCATGCGTTCCAGCACCTCCTGCAGGTTGTCCACTTCGATAGACAGGTCCGGCACCGGTGCGCCGGAACCCCCTTCGCTGGCGAAGCTGACCTGCGCCAGCGCACTGCCCTGCCCGCCATGGGTGACGATCCAGCCATGGTCCATCACCACCGGCATGCCGAGCAGCTCGCCATAGAATGCAGCGGCGCGGGCGGGATCAGACGTGGCGATGTTGGCGACGACACGCATGACGGCCATGTTCCACTCCACCAGGAAGAATGCGCCGAGAGTGCCCGACCCTGCGCACAAACAGAAGAGCCCCGTCATGGACGGGGCCCGTCATCAGCCGATCATGGCTGGGCTTACACCGCGCCGCAGCGCTCCATGACGCATCGATCGTATTCGTACTGGCATTCCATGGCATCACCCCCACCGGCTACACACGCCTGGTAGGCCTTCCAGCAGGGAAAATCGCAGGGCTGGACCGGTCCGGCCACGGCCACCGACCCACTACAGGCCAACGCGAACACAGCACCGGCGATCACTTTCCTGAAAGTACGCATCGACGTCACTCCTTGATAAGCCTGGTGAGCCCAGGCCGGGCAACCTTAGCGCTGCACACGGGACGTTGGGTAAAGGCGGATGCGGCTGGACTCAGTGTTGCAGCATTCCCAGGACACGCAGTTGCCCGGCCAGCTCATCACTGTTGCGCCACGGCAGGATCGGCGAATTGCCGCGCTCGTCCGGCGGGGTGTCCGGCAGCGCGTCGGACCCGCCACCTGCCCCTGCAAGCGGCAGCAGCGGCCGCTTGTGCAGCCAAACCTCCGAAATCGTGCAGGCGCGCCCACCGCTGACCATGCAGGCATCACCGGCAAGGGCCATGATCAGGTTGCGCGCATCCCCCATGCCACAGGGCACCACCACCGTGGCCGGCCAGTCGGCCGGCGGCATGCTGCCTTCCGGGATGACGCTGGGCACCTGGCCGCCAGCTGCGCGCTCGAACGCGTCGCTGCCAGGGTCGGCACCGCCCAATATCGCCAACGGTGGTTTACGGAATGCGGTACGCATGGGCGGTTCCGAAGCCTCGGAAGGAAGGGTCACGGTGCCCTGCCCGCTGGAGCCACACCATGCACCGATCACAAAACATTAACACGTTCATAAAATTCCCTTCACATTACTGGGGGATATCGCCATGCGTTGGCGTTAACGGCCTTGTTGTCCGTCAACCAAGGAAGTTGTCCGATGAATCACCCGCTGTACGGCCGTTCGTCCCGCTCCCTGTCGCATCGCCCGCTGGCGCTTGCCGTCGCCAGCTCACTGCTGCTGGCCACCGCACTGCCAGCCATGGCCAGCGAATCACTCGAGACCTGGCAGCAGCAGCGCCAGCTGCAGGCCGCGTGGGCGCAGCCCGCTGCCAGCACCGCACCTGCAACCACGGCCACGGCAGCTGCCGCCAGCAGCAACGCCGTTCTTGGCAATCCCGGCGATCCGGCCAGCTGGCGCAGCGACGAATTCAACGCCGATTGGGGCCTGGGCGCGATGGGCGCGGACTACGCCTATGCGCGCGGCCTGACCGGCAAGGGCGTACGCCTGGCGCTGTTCGACTCGGGCTCCGCACTGGCGCATCCGGAGTTTGCAGGACGCAATACCTCCAGCATCACCATCGGTGCCGACTGTGCGACGCCGGGCGTGGTCGCAGGGGCGGGCGCCTGCGGGCAGACCCGCGGCGAACAGCCCGGCTACAACTACTACGGACTGGGCGCCGGCGTTCCGGCCTCACTGGCGGCACGCCTGATCGCCGCCGGCCAGCCCTATGGCTTCAGCTACGCCGATCACGGCACGCATGTGCTTGGCACCATCGGCGCCAACCGCAATGGCACCGGCATGCATGGTGTGGCCTTTGGTGCGGATCTCACCGCCGCTCGCGTGTTCGGTGACACCTACTACGAGTGGCGCCTGGACCCGGACAGGTTCTATCGTCCGCGCGCGGTGTACCGCACCGATCCGGATGATGCCGCCACGCTGGACATGTATGCGCAGATCCAGGCGCAGGGTGTACGCGCCATCAATCACAGCTGGGGCATTTCCACGCGCAACATGACCGCCGCCGCGCTGGACCAGCAGTACGCCAGCATCGGTGCCGACTACGGCGTATACGGCAGCATCTACGCCAACAACGGCGATGCCCCGGGTTCCACTCTCATCCAGGTGTGGTCGGCTGGCAACGGCAGCGGCGCGGTTGCCGGCATCACCGCCTCGATGCCGCGCTGGAAGCCCGAACTGGAACCGTACTGGCTGGCGGTCGCCAATGTCCGCCGGCCCGACGCCGCCGCAGGTGAAACCGACTACGTGATCGATGGCAGTTCCAGCATCTGCGGGGTTGCCGCCAACTGGTGCATCTCGGCCCCCGGTACCGATATCGTCAGCACCATCGTCTCCGGCGATATCCAGGGCCGCATCGAGAACACCTCCGCCTACGTGCGGCTGATCATCGACAGCGAGAACACCAGCTACGTCTACGGCACCAAGACCGGCACGTCGATGGCCGCCCCCCATATCACCGGCGCCCTCGGCCTGCTGATGGAGCGCTTCCCGTACTTGGACAACGCCCAAGTCCGCGACGTGCTGTTGACCACCGCACGCGATCTCGGCGCGCCAGGCATCGATGCAATCTACGGCTGGGGCATGGTCGACCTGCGCAAGGCCATCGAAGGCTACGGCTCGCTGCGCGTGGACACCAACGTGGTGATGAACCAGAGGGCCGGCGGCCTGAAGGTCTGGGAAGGCGATGCGTGGGACAACTGGACCAACGACATCGGCGGCCCCGGCAAGCTGACCAAATCCGGTATCGGTTGGCTGCGCCTGAGCGGCAACAACAGCTTCAACGGCGCCGTGGTGCAGGACGGCATGCTGGAGTTGAACGGCGCCAACACGCTCACCTCGGCGGTCGAGGTCCAGGGTGGCCGGCTGCTGCTCAACGGCAGGCTGGTCTCCACCGCCCTGACCACCACCGGTGGCGTCAGCACGGTCAGCACCAGCGGCGTGCTGGATAACAGCAACCTGGTAGTCAACGGCGGCGTGGTGTCCTTCAACGGCACGCAGACCGGTGGCACCACCACCGTCGGCGCCAATGGCCTGCTGAAGGGCGTCGGCACGCTCGGCAACACCCGCGTGGACGGCATCATCGCGCCGGGCAACTCGATCGGCACGCTGACCATCAACGGCAACTACGTGCAGGGCGCCACCGGCGTGTATGCGGCGGAGCTGGCACCGGGTAGTCGCAGTGACCAGCTGCACGTGACCGGCACCGCCACCCTCGGCGGCACCCTGGTCGCCCTGCCGGAACCGGGCGTGTATTACCTCGGCGAACAGTTCAACGTCCTGCGTGCCGACGGTGGCATCAGCGGCCAGTTCGCCAAGACCGACTTCAGTGCGTTCTCGCCTTTCCTGCAGTTCAGCCTGGCCTACGGTGCCAATGGCACGCGCATCGACGTTGCCCGTGGCGCTTCGCTGGCCACGGCTGCCAACACGCCCAACCAGCGTGCGGTGGCGGCCGCCGCCGACCTGCTGCCGATCGCCCAGGGCCTGCCCAAGCCGCTGACCCAGCTGTTCCCGCAGCAGGTCGGTGGCGTGCTCGATGGCCTCAGCGGCGAGCTGCATCCGGCCACGGCCATCGCCCTGGTCGAGGGCAGCCGCTACGTGCGCGATGCCGCGTTGTCACGCCGTGCCGGCGCCACCGCGCCCGGCAGCGACGTGGGTGATGCGACGGGTGCATGGGTGCAGGCCATCGGTGGCAACAGCAGGCTGGACGGTGACTTCAACACCGCCCGCACCGAGGCCAACAGCAACGGCCTGCTGGTCGGCATCGACCGCGAGTTCTCCGGCTGGCAGGTCGGCGTGCTGGCCGGTACCGGCCGTACCGACGTCAAGCAGCAGGACCGCCGCGCCAAGTCGAAGATCGACAACACGCACTTCGGTGCCTATGCCAGCCACACCTGGGGCGGCTTCGGCCTGCGCGGTGGTGTGGCGTGGAGCAAGCACGAGGTGAAGAGCACGCGTGAAGTCGCCTTCGCAGGTTTCAGTGACAGCCTGAGCGCGCGTTACGACGCCCGCACCCGCCAGGCCTTCATCGAAGCTGGTTATCGCTTCGGTGGCCCCGAAGCCGGGCTGGAGCCGTACCTGCAGGTGGCGCGCGTGGAAGTGGACCTCAAGCGCATCAGCGAACGCGGTGGAGCAGCGGCGCTGCAGGGCAAGGTGGACGACACCGGAACCACGATCGCCACCGCCGGCGTGCGCTTCGACAAGGGGCTGAAGGCTTCGTTCCAGCAGGACAGCTGGCTGCACCTGCGCGGGGGCGTCGGCTATCGTCGTGCCTCGGGGGATCGCAGCCAGGTCGCCAACCTTGCGTTTGCCAATGGCAGCTCCACGTTCGCGGTCAACGGCGCGCCGATCGCCGACAACGCGGTGGTGGCCGAACTGGGCCTGTCGGCGTGGCTCACCTCGCGCCAGCAGCTGGAGCTGGGCTACAGCGGCCAGTTCGGCAGCGAGAGCCGTGACCATGGTGCGAATGCACGCTGGTCCGTGCGTTTCTGATCTGTGCCTGCAATGCGATGAAAACAGGAGGGGCGGCCGATCGGCCGCCCCTTCTGCTTGCGGGTGACGCTCTTTCAGCTCAGGCGCACAGCGCCTGCATGGCCTGCGCTGTGACCTCGACGATCTGCCCATCCACGATGTGGACGCTGCGACCCGCGCACGCCGCCAGCTCCTTGTCATGCGTCACCATGATGATGGTCATGCCGCCCTGGTTGAGCTCACGCAGAATCTCCATGACCCCTTGCGACATCTGCGAGTCCAGGTTTCCGGTCGGCTCGTCAGCCAGCAGCAGGGCCGGCGTACCCGCGATGGCGCGGGCGATCGCCACGCGCTGCTGCTGCCCGCCCGACAGTTCGCCGGGATAGTGCGACATGCGGCTGCCCAGTCCGACCTGGGCCAGTGCCGAGACCACACGCTGCCTGCATTCGGCTGCCGCCATGCCACGGTAGCGCAGGGGCACCTCCACATTGGCCTGGATGGTCAGATCCGGAATCAGGTTGAACGCCTGGAACACGAAGCCGATCTTCTCGTTGCGCAGCGCGCTGAGCGCCGCGTCGCGCATGCCGCCAACATCCACGCCACCGATCGCGTAGTGGCCGCCGGAAAAGCCCTCGAGCAGACCGAGGATGTTCAGCAGTGTGGACTTGCCGGAGCCGGAAGGGCCGGTAATCGAGAGGAAATCGCCCTCCTGCACCGACAGGTCGATGGAGCGCAATGCATGGGTCATGACTTCACCCACCTGGAACACTTTGCTGACGCCTTGCATCCTGAGCATGGGAATTCTCGCTTGCAGATGGAAGCAGCGACCGGCCAAGGCCGCTGCGGGACTCACAACGAACGGATGGCCGACACCGGCGCGATGGCCGCGGCACGCAGCGCCGGCAGCAGTACCGCCGCCTGGCCCAGCAGCAGCAGGATCACCGCACTCACCGGCAGGTACAGCAGTGGCAGGCGCGGCAGTTCGTAGAAGCGCATCAGGGTCAGGTTCATCGCGTAGGCCAGCAGAGCCCCGGCCGCGATGCCGATGGAGACAATCAGCAGGTTCTCGATCTGGAAATAGCGCATCACATCGGTGCGCGTGGCCCCCAGCGCGCGGCGGATGCCGATCTGCTTGCGACGTTGCTCCACCCAGTAACTGGCCAGTCCGACAATGCCCAGGGCAGTGGCAGCCAGCAGTGCGATGATGACACCGCCCAGCAGCCCCATCATGACCCGGTCACCTTCGAAATGCCGCTCGCGCAGTTCGGAGATCCGGCGGCTGCCCTCGACATCGAACACCACGTCCGGCGCGACACGGCGGATTGCCTGCTGCGCATCGCGCATTACGTGGTTCATGTCGCCGGCCTCGGCGCGCACCAGATAGCGGCCGGTCAGGCGCGGCCCCTGCGATGCGGGCACGATCACCGACCAGTCCGAGCCCTTGGCTTCACCGCGGCCGGGGCGGGATACGGCCATGTGCTCGACCACGCCGATCACCCGCAGCCGGGTGTCCATCGCCCACAGGCTCTTGCCCACGGCGTTTTCGCCGGGCCAGTAGCGTTGGGCCAGCTCCTGGGTGACCAGCGCCGGGGGATTGGCCGGCACCAGTTCATCGGTCGGTGCGAACTCGTCCGCACCGGGCATGCGCCCCCCCACCAGGTGCAACTGCAGCGCGTCCAGGGCCACGGCATCGGCCAGGTAGAAATCCAGAACACCGCCGGGCACCTGCTGGTCCTCGTCCAGGTTGACGCCGGCGCGTATGCCCGGGCTGCCGAACGGCATGGCACTGACCAGCCCGGCCGCCGTCACGCCGCTCAGCCCCCGCAATGCACCAACGACCCGCGCGTTGACATCGTTGGCGCGCTCGGCATCGATGCCGTCGAGCTGGATCACCCCCAGCCGTGACTCGTCCAGGCCACTGACCAGCTGCATTGCAGCGCTCCGCTCGATCATCAGGAAGATCGCGTTGCACAGCACGGCGCAGGCCAATGCGATCTCCATCGCGATGAGGAAGGTCGCCAGGCGGTGCCGGCGCAGGGCCGAAAGTACGATGCCGATCTGCATGGTGGTTCCTCTACAGAAGCTTCAGTTGGGCGATGGGCTGGACCGCACTGGCACGGATCGCGGGAATCAGGCTCGCCAGCAGGCTGGCCAGCACCGACAGCGCCAGGGTGAACAGCAGCATGGTGGTATCAAGCCGCGCCAGGTCCGCATAGGCCACCGGCTGGCTGCGCACCGCGCTCAGGCCGAGCCAGGTCAGCAACAGGCCCAGCGTGCCACCCAGTGCCCCCACCAGCGCGGCCTCGACCACGCACTGCAGGAAGATCGCCGCGCGGCTTGCGCCCAGTGCGCGACGCAAGCCGATCTCGCCGCTGTAGCGCAGGAACTTCGCCAGCAGCAGACCGACCACATTGGCAATGCAGATCCCGAGGAAGGCGAAGGCCAGGATGGCCTGCAGCTTCACGTCGCTGGGTACCACCTGGTTGAAGTCGAGCCACTGCATCAATGAGCGCAGCCGCGTGTTGTCGGCGTGGCTGATCCGGCCCAGGGCCTTCTGCTCAGCGGCATAGTTCTGCAGGAACCGCTGATAGGCGGCCACCTTGGCGGCGCTGTCCAGCTTGACCCACAGGTGTACCCAGACACACGGCGCGGTCTGCAGCCGGCCGCGCTGCTCCGGCGTGGACCAGCAGGTGAACGGCACGAAGTCGCCGTCATTGATCTCCAGGCTGGAGGTCAGCGGCATGAACAGATCATCGGCCGAGGCGAAGAAGCCCGACGTGTTGCCGCCGCTGAAGCGGCCGCCCCGCACCTTGTAGAACAGCGGCGAGGGTCGCCAGGGCGCGAGCACGCCCACGATGCGCATCGCGGTGTCCTTGACCCGCAGTGTCTGCCCCACACTGTCGCCCCCACCGAACATCTGCTCGTTGAGCTCCGACGAGATCACCACCACACGTGCGCGCGCGTCATCCTCCTCGCGCGACCACCAGCGTCCATGCGCCAGCGGCACCGCGAACATCGTCGCGAAGTCGGTGGTGGTGGAGATCGATGAGCGGATGACCGGTGGCGCGCTGCCCTGATCGGGCCGCAGCTTGACCGGATTGGTAACCACCAGTGTCTGCTGGTCCGCGCGCCCGGACGACCACAGGTCGAAGGCCGAGCGATAGTCCAGCACGTCGTACGGCTCGCGGCCCTTCGAGTTCGGATTGGCATCCAGCTGGGGGTAGTAGAGGTCACCGCTGCGCCCGGGCAAGGGATCGCCGGACAGCAGGTAGACCACGGTCAAGGTGGTCATGCTGGCTCCAATTCCCACCGCGATGGCCAGCACCATCAGGGCGGTGATGGCCTTGCTCCGCAGTGTATTGTGCAGCGCCACCTGCGCGCAGTAGACCAGCCTGCGCATGCCCGCACCCTTTCCTGCACCCTGTATCGACTTCATGTCATGCCTCTCCCCGGACGTGCACGGGCGTGACCCGTGCCGGTTGCCACATGGACCTGCCAAGTTCGTGTACGTGATCGAATCGGGCGCGGTAGGCCTCGGCGCCGTGCATGATCATCACCAGCATGCGGCCATGGCTGCGTGCGAAGATCGCGTCCATCGCAATCTCGCGGCTGGCCGTATCGAGGTTGGCGACCGGCTCATCAAGAATGTAGAGGTCGGCGTCCTCGCCCAGCACCATCGCCAGGGCGATCTTCTGCTGCTGCCCTGCCGACAGGGTTTCCGGCAGGCTGTCGGCGATCCCGTCGCCGTCCATCCCCAGTCGCGCCAGCAGCACCGGATCGGCGCCGAGGTCGCGCACCTTCAGCGGAGGGAACTGCAGAGGAAGCGTGATGGCGCGGATACGCGCCGGTCGCAGCAGCTGGCCGGCGACGGGCTGGAAGTACCCGGCCAGGACGTTGGCCAGGGTCGTCTTGCCGCTGCCATTGTCGCCAATCACCAGTGCACGTTCACCGGGTGAAAGGGCCAGGGTGAAATCCGAAAACACGGGAGTGGCGCCGTACCCGTAGCCGATCGACGTCGCCAGCAGACCACCCTCGATGTGCGTGGCCGACGCCGCGGCTGCCGGCGCGGTCATGAACTCCGCCACCCGCACCACCACCACACCGTGGCTGTGCATCTCGGCAATGTTCTTGAAGATGCCGATGAGCGTCGTGGCTGAGCGCCAGAAGGCGTTCATGAAGGCGATGAACGAACCCAGTGTCATCTGTTGGCGGAACACGAACAGTGCGCCGACGAAGATCGAGCAGACATCCGAGATCACCATCGTCAGGTCGCTCGCACCCTGCAGGGTCCTCACCACCCTGAAGCGCTGGTAGGTCGAATCCAGCACCTCGCGCAGGCTGCGGTCATGGGCCTGCACCGTCCTGGGGCCCAGGCCGAACGTACAGACCATCTTGAAGGCAGACACGGCCCGGGTCAGCAAAGAAACCAGTTCGGCCTCGCGGTCACGCTCCACCACGGTCAGCTCGCGGATGCGTCGGCCGACCAGCACGCTGACCGTGGTGGCGATGGGAATGATGGCCATCAGCACCAGGAACGCACGCCAGGAGATGATCAGCAGGGCTGCGATCAAGGCGACGAATGTCACCGCCTGGGTCAGGGTGGTGCGTGCGACCGACAGCATCGGCACCACGCCATCCTTCACGTCCGAGCGGATCCGCGCCACATAGTAGCCAGCCCCCTTCTGCACCACCTCGTCATAACTGCGGCCATAGTAGGCGGTCAGCAACGAGGTCCCGATCCGCTCCACGATGCGGTTATCCACGCGCTGCTGCCACAGCGCGCAGCTGTAGTTGCCCAGGTTGGTCACCAGGCACAGCAGCAGATATGCACCGGTAAGCAGCAGGAAACGATTGAAATCCTGCCGGCTGGCGGCCTCGTCGAAGATCGCGCGGATCAGCAGCGGATGCAGCAGCCCGCCCAGTCCGCCGAACATCGCGGTGGTGGCGGCCACCGCAAGGTAGCGCCCGCGGAGGGGGCCGAGCAGGATCGCGAAGCTGGCGAGGATGGCGCGCACACTGTGCCGCTGCGCGGTCTGCTCGCGCTGAAGTGGCTGTCCGGCCGGGTGCGGGCGCGCATTCATGCAACCGCCGCCTGCCCCACCCCGGCTCCGTCCACTTCCCGTACCACCGCGCCATGCACATCGAGTGCATCCAGGAAGAACTCATCCGGCGCCAGCGTGTCGTACCGATGCAGGGCGCGGATCACTCCGGCGATGCCGGTACCGTGGTCGAAGGAAATGCGGAACAGATTCTCGCCCGGCACCGCCGCCATTCCCTCCTCCTCCTCGAACAGATACAGATCGACGATGCCCTGGTACGGTCGCTCCGCCATCTGCAGGTACCTCGGGTCACCGGAGTAGAGATGGGCGTCGACAAACACATCCAGCATGCCCGACAGGCCATACAACAGGCCGCAGAAGCCGGAATACTTGCGATGGAAGTCATCCACCAGCCGATTCACGTCCTGCCACAGGCCGTAACGGATCGCGACCTTGGCGATGCCCGCAGTCCCCTGCTCCAGATAGGGTTCATAGGTGTTGACCTCTTCCGGTGAGCTGGGGAAGGTGGTCACCCCGGTCTCCAGCTCGAAGCCGTAGGAGAGATCGTGTCGCAGTGCCTGCTCGCCAAGCACGCGCCATGCCGGATCACCACTGAGCTGCGACAGCCTCAGCAGGAACAGCGCCACGCCGGCCTGGCCGTAACCCATGCCGATGCGGACGCCACCTTCGTCCTGCCAGTAGGCACCCCGCTCTCCGTGGTGGACGGTGTCTGCAAGCCGCCGCGCCAGCGACAGCGCCCTGTCGAGATGCCCGGGCAGGCCGGTCGCGTGATGCATGGCCAGGTGCGCCATTCCGATACCCGCCATGCCGTGATACAGCGAGTGATGCGCATGCAACAGGTCACTGCCGTCAGCGCTGTCGAGCAGGCTGCGGGCCAGTTCCACCTCGCCACGCAGCAGCGCCGACCAGGCGATGCCGGCAAGGCCGGTGAGGAACCCCGGCGGTAGCGATGTGCGATCCAGGGCTGTTGGCGCGCACTTAAAACTGACCCAGGCTGCGCGTTGAACTTTGACCCACCCGGTGTACGGGGCTGAGGGTATCAGTTGGTGGTCTGGGTGGTGGCCTCCTTTGCCCTGATTCTGGCTTTGGTCTTGTTGGCGGCGGTGCTGTTGCGCAGCCGCCAGGAGTCGTTGCCGGTCTCCAGGATGTGGCAGTGGTGGGTGATGCGATCCAGCAGCGCGGTGGTCATCTTGGCGTCGCCGAACACCTGACCCCATTCGGAGAAGGCCAAGTTGGTGGTGATGGCGAGGCTGGTGCGCTCGTAGAGCTTGCTGATCAGGTGGAACAGCAGCGCGCCGCCTGAGGGGGTGAACGGCAGGTAGCCCAGTTCATCGAGGATGACCAGGTCGGCATAGGTCAGGCGCAGGGCGATCTGCCCGGCCTTGCCCTGGGCCTGTTCCTTCTCCAGCGCATTGACCAGTTCGATGGTGGAGAAGAAGCGCACGCGCAGGCGATGCTGGCGCACGGCCTGGATGCCGATGGCGGTGGCCAGGTGGGTCTTGCCGGTGCCCGGTCCACCGACAAGGACGACGTTCTCGGGGGTGTGGATGAAGTCACCCTGGTGGAGTCGTTCGACCAGTGCG
Organism: Stenotrophomonas maltophilia D457; assembly: GCF_000284595.1. GTDB lineage: Bacteria > Pseudomonadota > Gammaproteobacteria > Xanthomonadales > Xanthomonadaceae > Stenotrophomonas > Stenotrophomonas muris. The sequence goes on from NC_017671.1 coordinate 4,190,352, forward strand.
CGATCAACGGGACTGGCCGCGAAGTCGAACCCGAGCAGGTCACGATGGACGGGGAAACGTGCGGCCTTCATCTGGTTGGCCTGGGCACGAACCTGCCGTTCGGCGGACTCGGCCTGCAGCAGTTCGGCCATCCAGTGTTCGGGCTCCATGGTGTGCAGGCGCATCTTGGCCAGCAGTTCGGGCCACTGGCTGGCCATGCCGTGCAGCTTGAGCTGCTGCATGCGCAGCGGCAGGTCAGGCGTCGACATGATCTGCCTCCCGCAGGGCGTCGAGTTTTTTTCGGCCGGATCGGACACCGGCGGATGACGCAGCGTCACTCGCGAGGCGACCGTCTCGATCGTGCGGTCCGGATGCTGCAATCGCCCCAGCACGTTGAGCACGTGGTCGGCGCGCACCAGGCCGGACTCGAGTGCCAGTTCCACCGCCACCAGTACCGCTTCGAGCCCGTGCACGGGTACGGCGGCCAGCACCTGGGCCATGGCGCGGTCGCCGTGAGGCTGGCGCAGCAACACCTGCTGCAGCTTGCGCAGCGGATCGGGCATGGACAGGAACGGCGCGCCGTCACGCAGTGCCCCCGGCTTGCGCTGGACCAGGGCGATGTAGTGCTGCCAGTCGTAGTGGACCCGATCACGCTCGAAGCTGCGCCGGTGGCGGGCGACCTCGGCCTCGCCGACCACCACGGCCAGTTCGAAGGGATACACGCGCAGGCTGGCGACGGCGTGGGCGTGTTCGCACGGCACGCTGTAGCGGTTGCGCTGGAAGCTGACCAGCGCGGTCGAACTGACCCGCACCGGCCGCTCGATGTAGCCGTCGAAGGGCGCGGGCATCGGCATCAGGTGGGGCTGTTCGTCCTCCAGAGCTTCGGCCACGGTGATGTCGGAGGCATCCGGATGCGCCTGCATCGGCCAAGCGGCGCGGCACTCGCTGGCGAGCCAGGCGTTGAGGGTGTCCAGATCTGGCCAGTGGCGGGCCCCGGCCTCGATCCAGATCTGTCGGCGCCGGTCCTGCACGTTCTTCTCGACCCGCCCCTTCTCCCAACCCGCGGCGCGGTTGCAGAACTCCGCGGCGAACAGGTAGTGGCTGATCATGGCGTGGAAGCGGGCGTTGACCCGCCGTTCCCGGTGCTGGCCGATCCCGTCCACCGCCGTCTTCATGTTGTCGTAGATGCCGCGGCGCGGCACGCCACCGAAGGCGGTAAACGCCTGGGTATGAGCATCGAACAGCATCTCGTGGCTCTGGGTGGGATAGGCCACCAACCAGAAGGCGCGGCTGCAGGCCAGCTTCACGTGGGCGAGATCCAGCGGCATCTTGGCGTGGCTGCCGACGAAGGCGTACTCGCGGCTCCAGTCGAACTGGAAGGCTTCACCCGGAGGAAAGTGCAACGGCACGAAGGCCGGGCGGCGGCTGGCGCCGCCGGCCGCCTTCCACTGGCGGATGAAGGCCGTCACCCGGGTGTAGGTGCCCGGATAGCCGATCGCCTGCAACTGCGAGAACAGCACCTTGGCGGTGCGTTGTTCCCGCCGGGGACGATGGCTGTCGGCACGCAGCCACGTCTCCAACTGGGACCGGTAGGGATCGAGCCGGGAGGGCGAGGCTCGCCTGGGATAGACCGGCTCGGACTGGCCGCTGCGCAGCCATCGCCGGATGGTATTGCGGGATAGGCCCGTGCGCTTGGCGATCTCGCGCAGCGGCAGGCCATCGCGGAAATGCATCCGCCGGATCTTGGCCAACATGACCATGGTGATCACTCCTGAAATCCCCCGAGCAAAAGATGCTCAGGATGTGGGCTTCAGGTGGGTCAGTTTTACCCGCGCATCACCGCCGAAAGTGGGTCAGTTCTGGATGCGCGCCAACACCGCGCCCTCATTCTCGACCGCTGGCTGCCCGAAGGCGATTCACTGAAGCTGGTGCAGATCGTGCGCGGCTTGCGTACCTGGCTGCCCATTCTGCTGTTGGGGCGCCACAACCACGCTGCCGACTGCATCGCCTGCCTGGATGCCGGTGCCGATGACTACCTGCCCACGCCGTTCGAGTTCGACGAACTGGCCGCGCGGCTGCGCGCGATTACCCGGCGCCTCGACGCTGATGCCGGCCACATTCTGAGAATCGGCAATTTCACGTTCGATTTTTCCAACCGCATGGCATTGGTAGGCGGTGCGCCCCTGAGCCTGCCGCGCAGCCAGCTGCTGCTGCTGGAAGCGCTTTGCGCCCGCCAGGGCCGGATCGTCCGCCATGAAGTGCTGAGTGCTGCCGTGCACCTGGCCGGCGCCGACGGCGGTACCACCGTGTTGGATCCGCACGTGTCACGCCTGCGCCGTGCCCTGCGCTCGGCCAGTGTCAGCATCGAGTCCAAGCGTGGGCTGGGCTACATGCTGAACGACGACGCGGCCTGATCAAAGGCCATCGGCGCGGGCCGCAAATGCAACAGCCGGGGCGGTAAACCGCCCAGGCTGCCAGTCCCGCTGATTGGGCCGACCGCTGCGGTCAGGCGGCCTTCATTGCGTGCTTTCGCGCACGCATGACGTTGTGGCACTCCTGCACTTCCGGAAGCAGCTGGGTCACTTCCTGGCGCACGGCCGGCGGCAGCTCGTTGTCCTGCAGCACATCCTTGAACGCGCCCAGCAGGCGGTCCTCGGATTCTTCAAGTTCAGCCACGTAGCCATAGTTGGTGTCACCGAAAGCGGCTCGAACCTTGCCGTAGAACTGCTGCATCGAACCGACCACGGTGCCATGTTCGGCCGGCTTGCCACCGCTGGCGGCCACTGAGCCGCTCAACGCCGCCACGATGCGGCCCTTGACGCCAGCGATGCGGGTGAACAGTGCCGACAGCTCGGCATCCTTGACCTTGGTGGCCGCTTCTTCATAGAACGACTTGCCATCGCGGGCGATTTCGATCAGGTCGTTGAGGCGATGTTCGATGGTGGACTGGGTGCTCATGGCGTCGCTCCTGTGTGCTCGAAAGTCAGTGGAGAATGGCAGTGCATCTGCATTGCCTTCGACCCCACTGTGTGCAATCGCGTGTGCCAACCAGGTGAGCACGAATTGATGCACGCATCACCATGCGAAACACCTGCTGACTTCGTCATTTCAAGCATCGTCGGCTTTCACGGAATCTGAGCGCGTTGCACGCGTTACCACGGTGCGGTGACGATGATCAGAGTGACCAGCAGCGCGATTGCCAGGATCACCAGCAGCACGTGCCATTGCTTCCAGGTGGGTCTCGGCTTTCCAGGCGTATTCATCGATGGGCTCCTGCGCGGGCGGGGAATGGGGTTGCCAGACTGAAGCGCAACGGCATCGCACAACGTCGACGTGAGGTGCACGTTTCGTGCAGACCTTGCTGGAATATCGGGCCGCATCGGCCTTCCGCACCCGTGCCTGGCGGCATATTCAACAAGTACCACACCCGACACCGCCAGCAGGCTGCCACCCAGCACCCCATCCGCTGAGTGACTCACCCAGCAGCAGCACCGCCAGTGCGGTGGTCACGATCGGCACCAGGCTGAAGAATCCCGAAACGCGCGCCGCGCCCAACCGCGAAAGACCGGTCATCCAGCTGAGGGGTGCAAGGATCGATGCACACACCGCAGCGAGACCGAAACAGCCCACCGCGGTCAGGTTGTTCACTCCGGCAGCTGCACCGGCAGCAGGATCAGCGACGCCGCCGTGGCCTGCAGGAACAGTGACTGCAGCATCGTCAGCGGAATCTTCCGGCGCTGCATCAGCACGATGCAGGCGGCAAATGCACGGCCGAATCCGTGGCCGAGATCGCGCAGCGGCCTCACATGAGCGTGCGCACGCTGGAGCGCATGGCGCGCAGTGAACTGGGCATGTCACTCGGCGGCCGGCGTGGGCGTGTGAAGTTCGTGCGCGCCACCGAGGCGCTGTGCACACGCAAGCCGATCAGCCGCATCGCCGGGGAGCTGGGCTATTCAGGCGTCAGCGCGTTTGCCGAAATGTTCAAGCGGCACGCGCAGTGCACGCCCGATCAGTATCGGGAGCAGCATCGGGCCGGGTGAAGGCCCGCATCGAGGGCTGTCGATTTCCCGCCCCGTCGCTCGTCGGAACAGGAAAGGCAGGCCCATCGGCCTGCAGGAGCGCTCCAATGCCGCCGATCCTCACCGCCTTCGCCACCTCCCCCGACCGCGGCCAGGGCCTGGCCCGTGACATGCGCGTGCGCTGGGCGCTGGAGGAACTGGCCGTGGCCTATGACGTACAACTGCTCAGCTTCGCCGAGCTGAAGCAGCCCGCGCACCTGGCACGGAATCCGTTCGGGCAGATTCCCACGTGGCAGGAGGGCGACCGGACCCTGTTCGAATCCGGCGCCATCGCCCTGCACCTGGCCGAACAGCACCCCGGCCTGCTGCCGCGCGATCCGGACGCCCGCATGCGCGCGATCATGTGGGTGTTCGCTGCGCTGAACACGGTGGAGCCCCCCATCGTCGAGCGTTCCATGGCCTGGGTGCTTGAGCGCGAGCAAGCCTGGTACGCGCAACGGCTGCCAATGCTCGATGAGCGGGTCCGGACGCGGCTGGCCCAACTATCGACGTGGTTGGCCAGGACAACGTGGCTGGACGGCGAATTCAGCGTGGGCGACCTGATGATGGTCTCGGTGCTGCTGCGCCTGAAGAGCAGCGGCCTGCTCGACCAGTACCCACTTGTCGCCACCTATGTGGCCCGGGCCATGCAGCGGCCCGCCTACCAGCGTGCGTTTGCTGCGCAGCTGGCGGTTTTCCAGGACGCCTAGCGCTGCGCCTCCTCCCAGGTAACAAGGGGCCAGCAGTCACGCAGGCCCCATGCGTTACTTCAATCGACGCGATCTCCAGTTCAGGTAACCCCGCCAGCCAAAGGGAGCACTAAAAAGCGCAACCGCACCGCACGCCAGCAGGCCGTTGAACATCCAAGGGGTCAGCTCCGGGGAACCTGCCGACATGGATGGAAACACGAACCCGCATAGCAGTGCTCCCACAAAGGAAGTACCGAATATGACCGTGGAACCCAGGCCTGGTGAAACTCGCATCGATCTATTCCTCATCAGTTCCGGTTGCAGGTCACCTTGACCTCGGTCAGCCTGATCGTGCTGGTGCAGGTGACAGACTGATTGCCCGCCCCCGTCACCGGGACACCGATGTTGTTGAGCGCATTGACGAAGCTTCCCATATCGGTGGCATTCCCATTCGGGAATTCGAAGCGATGCGTAACGCCGCCTCGCCCCTCGCTCAACTGTGTAACGCTAAGCGGAATGGAGTTACCGAACCTGTCCTTGTAAAGGAGGGCGTTGGGCTCCCAGCGACGGTTGATCATGCTGTAGTTGTAGGAAGCGGTAGACCCGTCAGCATAGCGGATCTTCTGCGGCGCCCAGACATCGATGCCAAGCGAGTACGCGCCGGAAGCCAGGTAGATGTAAGTCTCGAAACGCTGCCCCAGATGCTGGCTGACCGCATCCCTTCTCTGCGGATTCTGGATGTCATCGTACACATTGGTCGGGTAGCCGGGCTCAGACAGGCTGATCACCGATTGAGCGACGATGCGCTTGAACTGAAGATAGTTGATCGCCGGTTGCTCGACCGGGAGCTCGTCGATGATGACGAAGGGTTCGCAATCCATCGCGCCGGGTTCCATTTTGTCGCAACGGATGCCGCCTTCACGATCACGCATGACGCTGAACTTTCGTGCCATGTTGCCCGATGGATTCAGTATGTAGAGGATCCTGTGCGACGGCATGCTCATGCCGTGCGCGAACGACTCCGCCATTCCCTGCATCTGCGGGTAACTGCAACCATCGCAGTCTCGAGCCACGACCTGCTGGGCATGCGCCTCCCCTGCTCCACCCAACCACGCCATCGCGATCAAAGCCGACGCACCAATCCATGTAGCCACGTTCTTTCCTGCCACTGCTTCATATCCCTGAAATCAAGTGAGTCCAGACAAGGTACGTGGAATTTCACAAATATGAAAGACACTTCGTGAGCATCGCGCGCCACACGCGATGTCACTACCGCTTTGAAGGATTGAGAGCGCTTGCCATACCCGGCACTTCTCCCGCAGCGACGACACTGTCAGTGCAACCTGCGCCGGCAGGCGGCCTGCACCAGCATCAGCTGCGCCACCAGGACCAGCATCGCGCAGCCCGACAGCAGCCAAGGATCGATGTACCACTGTTCGTTGAAACTGAAGTCGCCGGCGGAAATGCGCTTCCAACCGTTGAAGTGCTGCATCGCCGCCACCACGAACGCGAAGGCGCCCGCGCTGTACGACAGCCAGGGCACCACGATGCCGCCCGGGCGCGCGAACAGCGTCAGCAGGCCCAGCACGCCGATGACCGTGCGTTGCACGCGGCAATATGGGCAGACATAGGCCATCCCGCTCCATTCCACCGCCCAGGCCAGCAGGCTGACCAGCACGGCCGCGGCCGCGGCGGTATACAGCATCGTGGGCGTGATCGTCCTGCCTGCATCGTGTGCCATCCCGCGCTCCTTCGTTCAAAGACCCCGGCAGGGTAGCAGCGTGGCAGGTTCAATCCTTCTTGAAGACCGTGCGCTTGCCGATCGGGCTGCCCTTGCGCGCCGTCGGTCGCGCCAACCCGGGAATCAGGAAGTCGGTGACCTTGTGGCCCTTCTGGATCCTGGAAGCGAGCCAACGCGGCATGCGCCCGCGGCCGGACCAGGTCAGCCGCTTGTATTCCGGGTCTCGGTATTTGGCGGCCACTTTGCCGGTTCTGCGCCGTGCCGGTTTCCGGCTGGGTGCGCCCGCTTCGATGGCTTCATCGCCAAAGAGTTCTTCGAGGGTATATCCCGCTTCCGCCGCGGCGGCTTTCAGCATACGCCGCACCGCGCTGGCAGGACGGCGGTTGGAAATCAGCTGCTTCCGCTGTTCAGCGGCAACCACCAAGGCGCCCAGCTCCCGCAGGCTGAGCGATTCAATATCGATCGTCATGCTGGAAAGGTCTACTGCCGCGCGGCGCCTGTCAAGGCGGCTTGCCCCCGCGTAGACACGGGTTTCACTGCGGGTGGGCTCCGATCGCCTTCGTCGGCCATCCCCGAGGACATCCCTGTGAGCACCTCATCGCATTCGCTTGCCTACCTGCTTGCGCGCATCCTGCTGATGGCGCTGTTCCTGGTCTCCGGGCTGGGCAAGCTCGGCGATCTCAGCGGCACCCAGGCCTATATGGAAGCCATGGGCGTGCCCGGCATCCTGCTGTGGCCAACGGTCGCCTTCGAGATCGGCAGTGGCCTGTGCATCCTGCTCGGCTTCCAGACCCGGCTGGTGTCGATCGTGCTGGTGGGCTTCAGCCTGGTCACCGCTTTCATCTTCCACCACAGCTTCGCCGACCAGACCCAGCAGATCATGTTCCTGAAGAACCTGGGGCTGGCCGGTGGGTTCCTGCTGCTGGCCTGCACCGGGGCTGGGCGCTACAGCATCGACGGGCGCGGTCGGCGCGGGTAAGCCTCGATTCGGAGTGTGCACCCGCTAGCGGCGAAGTTCGGCCTCTGGCGCCAGCGTGTGGATCACCTTGCCCTGTGCATGCAGGTACTCGATGGCACCGTAACCCTCGGCCGTGAGGGCCCGGCCAGGTTGAAGGCGCGCTTGTACTGCAGGCCATCGATGATCGGCGCCAGCGTCTTGACCTGGGTGATTCGCCAGCGTCGGACGCGAATGCCCGAACGCATTGCGATGCAGCCAGAACGAAGAACGCACAAGCACTGCGCATCATGCGATCTCCTGTCGGGATCGGAATCAACATCCGCACGCCCAGCACGCCTGTGGTCGACGACCCCGCGCGGTGACACCGGCATGCTGGCGATGGATCGACACCATCCCGTCAACCACGGCCCCCCGACGTCGGCCTTCCCCCTGTGCACGCCGCCGGATACGGAAATGATCCCGGCATGCGGACGGGGACATGCCGACAATGCCCTGGAACACCTTGCGGAAGGCGCTCACGTCGTCGTATCCAACTCTCACTCGCGCGGCGCTGGATTACCTGTCCCGCTGCGAGTCCGCACCGTCACTCGAATTCTTAACTCTTCAGAATTCGACCAAGCCACCTTTGTCCCAGATGGCCCACAAAACAGCATGATGGCGCCCTACGGATTCAGGGATTTCGTTCATCTTCATGCGTGACATCGGACAGTTCTACGTAATCAGCGTCGAGGGAGTGACGCGGGCAGACGGCACCCTGCTGCAGGTCACCCGAATCGATTGCTCCTGCATCAAGTGTTCCTGGCAGTTCAGGGCCATTCCCAACCATGGCCTTGTCGATCTCGACGGTGCGGCTGCCCTCAGTTGCCCAACCTGCGGCAATCACCAGTCAGTCAGCCGCGCACGGCTTGAAGAGCTCAATCGACGCAGCGACGAATAGCCTGCACTTCAACCATCCATCAACACAGCACCGACACGACCGATACCCGGTGGGCCCTATCGTTCGTCAACAAGCACCCCCCGGCATTCCCATGAGTCATACCGGCATTTTTCAGATCACCGATCTCACCTACAAGGCTGGGGAGCAGGGCGACCTGGCCCGCGCACTGCAGATCGTCGCCACCTGCACCGCCTGCGGATCGACGAGCGTGTGGGACGAGCATGAGATGGAACACGTTGCCGGTGGAACCGTGCTGTCATGCCGTGGCTGTGGTGTCCGCCAGGCCATCAGCAACGCGCGCCTTTCTGGCTGCGCTTCCGACATCCGCCATCCGCGCCGCTGAGCGGCGCGCAGTTCGTACTGCGTAGCCGCCGGCAGGGGCAGTCGTTCACTCGGCTTTTACAACGCTGCGACGTTTCAAGCGACAACGCGCACTGATGCATCTGCCTGCATCCAAGGGCCGCGCCAGCGCGTATGTAGGATGCCCGCGCCTTGCGGGCATCCTATAGAGGAACGCGCCGTGAAAGCCCTTCAGCGGATAGCCGCCACAGTCAGCTTCGCCGTACTCGTCTCAGCCACTTCAATGAGCTTCGCCGCCAGTACCGTGATGGTCGGCGGAGCGGAGATGTATCCCACCAGGACCATCGTCCAGAACGCCGTCAACTCCAAGGACCACACGACTCTGGTCGCTGCGGTCAAGGCAGCGGGCCTGGTCGATACCCTCAATGGCGCCGGCCCCTTCACCGTCTTCGCGCCCACCAATGCAGCCTTCAGCAAGCTGCCCGCAGGTACGGTCGATACGCTGGTGAAACCTGAAAACAAGGCACAACTGACCAAGATCCTGACCTACCACGTGGTGCCAGGCAATTACAGTTCAGCGCAGCTGATGGCCGATGCCAGGAAGCACGGCGGCAAGGCCACGCTGAAGACCGTTGAAGGTGAATCCCTCACCGTCGCACTGCATGACGGCAAGCTGTGGGTCATCGATGCCAAGGGCGGCAAGGCGGGGATCAGCATCGCCGACGTCGGCCAGTCCAATGGCGTGATCCACGTGATCGACACGGTGTTGATGCCGAAGTAGTTGCAAGCAGCAGGACGTCCACATGAGCGGCAGCCGCATGGCGGCTGCCGCCGTCTCCTCCCATGAATCAGCATCGCGGCTGCGGGGCGATGACGCGCTACCTCATGTATCAGGAGCGTGCAGCGGCGTTGGGGCCTTGGTATCCCTGTCAGTCAGAAGGGGGCCTTGGATTCCAGGTGATTGCCTGACGTCGTAGATCTCGCATTCGGTTGGGTCCATCGGTTCCCAATGCTGGCTCGCCAGCTCAAAGAAGGCAGCGGGTACCTCCATGGGGAACGTTGCGCCTTTCTCGCGACTGCGCTGGCGGACGCGATCACGACGAATGTCATGCGGGGTATCCAGGAGATGCACCACCAGATTGTGGGCCGCCCCCCTGACCTGCGCGTCGAAGAGGGTCTTCGTACCAACTCGAGAACCCACAGGCCGTAATACTCCAGTGGTCAACTTAGAAGCCAGCCAAATTGACCATGAGGGAAGCAGCCATGCAACTGGAAGACATCGAGCGCATAGGCGACTACGTCATGCCGGAGCGCCCTGCAGTACGCGCAGATCTCGCACTGATCTTCGGAACTCGGCACGGAGTGGAGGATTTCTGCCAGGCAGTAGTCACCCTGTGGCACAAGAGAATGTTCCGGAAGGCAGTCGTTTCCGGTGGCATGACCGCAGGTCTTCACGATTCAGAAGCCGAAACCATGGCTACCCGCCTCATGGAGTTGGGAATTCCAGAGCATGTGCTCATCATCGAGCCGTTCGCCATGAACACTGGTGAGAACGTATGGCGCTCGCGCGAGCTTGCCGAGCGCATGCTGCCTCTCGAAGAGAGACGGAGCGTCATTGCCATCGGAAAAATCTGTTCCGCGCGTCGATATCTGATGACACTGGCCCGTCATTGGCCAGGGCCAATCGTTACCGCGCAGTGGGTCAACTATTTCGCGGTGGACAAGAGTGACTGGCACCTGGATCCGGAGTTCGCCGAACGCGTCAGGGCCGAGTACGTGAAGATCCCGCACTACATAAGGAGGGGATTCCTGATCGAGCTTCCAGAAAGCTGATCCAGGTGCTGCCAAGGCACGCTGCACGCATCACGCCACGACGCCGTGTGCTGTTCAGGGCTACCGAGCGGCAACACCGGGCCTGACCAGCCCGAAGTCTCTCAGCGCAACGTAAGGATCCCAGTACTCCCTGTAGGCCATTATCTTGCCGCTTTCGAGCGTTACCATGGAGATATGGTCCTGGCGATAGAGCCAGCCGGCGTGGCCGCCTCCGTGTACTCTCCGCGCACCTGCCGGCGAGGACCAACCATTCGTTTCTTGCTGCCTTCCTTGTCATGGCAACAAGTGTCCATTGCCTGTCGATGCGCAGTAAATCCCGTGGAACCCTATCGGCGTCCGAGAATTATTTCCAATGTTCTTTCCGCCGACGCGGTAGAGGCATCGGGCCCGACTGTTCCTGAAAGCATAAGTTGACCGCCCTAGGGAAGCAAAAGGTGTCCGCCGGTGGGTACGCGCTACCTCGAAGAATAATGAATCGACCGGATACGAAGCCAGCCCTTTCAGCTCAAGGCAGAGGAAAGAATGAATGCCACTCCGGCACTGGCTAACATACAGGCGCAGAGATAGGGGACACCAAAGCTCCAGGCTTGGAGCTGCAACTATTGAGCGCGCTCCAGCACCCAGTCGACAAAGCCTCCACTGATGACCATATCAACAATCTTCCTCAGCCCGAGCACGTCGACATTCTCCTGATCGGACCTTATCTCTTCGCCGGTGTGATACACGAAGAACATTCTGTCGTACTGCCCCATTTTCTCGTTATCTTTCAAGTAGCGATTGAAAACCCCAACGCTAGTGGCGCACTTGATTTGCACCCAGGCGGTTTCGCCGGTGACAGGCATTTGGAGATCAAGATCCTTGGTCTTCTCAGTACTCCCGACTCGCCCCAAACGCCTCCACCCCGCCGCAAGAAACATCATGTCCACCAGCGTTTCGAAGTCCTTGGGATCGAGTCGCTGGACGACCTTCCCAAGTGAATCCCGCAGATCTTCCTGTGCCGTCCGAACTCGTTGGATCTGCGGATCTACCGCTCCATTTATCCTCTGGATGAGGCGAGCCGCATCATTGTCGCTCAGATCGAACGAAGTACCTCGGAATGACGCGGCGGCGGTGATCGATCCTGGCAGGCTTCTCTTCGATAACTGAACACCCAGCTGGTCGCGGTCACTCCATCCCCCGGCGATCTTGCGAGAGGTACTCGTCGACTTAGGATTGGAGGGCATGTAAATCTCGGGCACACCTTCCGCGACGAAGCCCCAATAGAGGCGGTCATGAGCAAAAGTTACCCATAAGATCTCACCTTGGTCCTCGAAATATGTACGAGTCTCATTGGTAAACCGCGTAGCAACGCCTTTTGCTTTCGAAAGTGCCCAGTCCTTCGCCAGATCCGACCATCGCGCCTCGCGACACATCCTGTACGTTTCGGGACTTCCGGTATCGAAGTCGATGAGCAACAGTCCCTTCTCTATCGCCTCATCTTCCCAGCAACCTTTAGGTCCGAGCTTCACGTAGCGGACGCGGGTACCTAGAGCGATAGGCAGGATGACGCTAGATTTCATGGCCGAACCTCCCAAGGGGTTGCGCATTCTGCCGCCCCCGCCTTCTGTTGGCTATGGGCCCGACAGGCACCAGGCCCTCCAACAGTCCAGCCAGTGGCGCGTATATGCTCGCGGGACGCGAGCATCTAGATCCCCCCAACCCCGTGAAGCCGTGGTCCCGATCAACCCGCCCTCACCTAGTGCCGCGTGATGTACGACAGGAGAGGAGTCGGCTCCCAAGGGTCGCTGACCACCTCTTGATTCGAAGAACTAGTAGACGCAGCGTGTAGCGTGACTCCTTATACAGAGCCCGCCCAAGCCTCCCATCTGAGTAGTCCATGGCAATACAGCAGCCGCGCTCACGTCCGGATCGCCGATGGGAGCGCCACTCTGGGTATCGCGCTTCAACTGTGGGTAGCCCTAGTGGACGCACGCAATGATTCGGACTTTATGCATGGTCCGCTTCCTCCCTATTGATGCGTTTACTGCCTCGCGCCGAGCGACCGCACAAGCCGAGACAGATACATGTAAAGTAGGCCGTAGTAGAGCCAACAGGGGGCTAAGGAATGCTCGTATCTCGCTATTTCAAGTTGGGGCGAAATCAGGCAACACTCGATTTTCTCGATGTCCACATCGATAAAGACATTCCCGTCTTCGTGGACCCAGCTTCCCTGCGTTCATTGCAAACAGAGTGGGGACACCACTGTATTTCTCTTCTTCAGAGCTACTTTGAGTCCGTCCTCACGGCAATCCGCAAGGAAAATCACGATCGAGCTAAGCAACTTCTTGCTTGCCTCAACGAGAGGAACGAGTTCCACATAGGATACTCAAAGGACAGGTCCCGTGGCAGCGCTCTAGGCGCGGTATCCGCGGAGAAGATCTGGGAGTCTTTAGTGAAGAGCAAGGCAGCAGTGACTGGCGTGCTCCACGACCTTGAAGACACGATCCTGTTTGTGGACGGCATAGGTCCCGATATGCTCTCAGATGCCGTTTGCAACATCATTCGTGGCCCGCTGATCCAGTACACGCAGCAAGCTTGCAATTACTACGGCATTCCGCTCACGCCGGGGGTCGATTCAGGACCGATATGGAACACACGCGACGAAAAATGGGAAAGTGACCTGATTGAGCTGCCAATGACAGAACACGGATCACTCATCCTGATCCCGAAGATCATCGCGCGCGTAAAACAGACCTATGGCCACCAAGAGTACTACCGCCACTTCTTGATGCCTGTTCTTCAGCAGCACCACAAAGATATCAATTCGTCATTTGTGCACGTTCTGAAAGGCAAAAATCACAAGGGCACTAAGAAGGTTTACAAGACCGATCTTTATGACCTATACGGCGCCGACAAACTGGCCTCTGCCCAACTGACCGGCGAGCACCCTCAAGCTTTGACGAAGTACCGGGAGACAAAGAGCGCAGCGCCATCGCGGCCTCTTGATCATAGCGCGCTTGCGGCGATTGAGAATGCGCCTACGCCAAACTTCGACGCACTACTGGAAGATGTCACATCACTTGCCCCCGGCCACAAAGAAGCCTCGGCCTATGAGATTGCGATCGAGAAGCTCCTCTCTGCACTGCTCTACCCCGCGCTGGCGTTCCCGGTGAAGCAGGACAAAATTCATGAGGGCAGAAAGCGCATCGACATTACCTACGTAAACGATGCTAAAGATGGGTTCTTCAGTTGGGTTGCTAGAAATCATCCCGCCTCCCATGTCTTCGTCGAATGTAAGAACTATGGCAAAGAGATTGGGAACCCAGAGGTCGACCAACTGGCCGGCCGATTCTCGCCTTCCAGGGGAAAGCTCGGCATCCTTGTAGTCCGGTCTGTCGAAGACAAAGCCCTGCTGCTGGAGCGATGCAAGGACACAGCCAACGACCAGCGCGGCTTCATTCTCGTACTGGACGACATCGATCTAACCAAGTTGATTAAGCAACGGCAGGCACTCATGTACGGATATGGTGAGACGTTGTTCTATCAACAGTTCAAGGCACTCATCTCATAGCCTCCCCCACGGCACACACCACTGCGAGCAGCCCACAACGCGCTGGTCGTACAGATACCGCACGATGCACAGATACAGCTTGCCCTGCTGGGGCTTGATCTCGGTGATATCGGTCAAGCTATCCGGGCGACCAGTGGCGAGGACTTCTGGCGCACCGAGACAGTGGCGTGACATAGATGCCCGATAGTGGGACGAAAGCTGCGAATGCGGACTAGTCCAAGTGGCTGAGGCAGCCGCCAACGCCGGATTCGAGTTTGATATATTTATATCTTACTTTTCAACAACTTGCGTCAATCCAGCAATGGGTCTATACAGGTTCAATCAGACCGGACAGAGCGCGACTAAGCATGCCAGGCTCTCAGATCCCTCCCGCACCGCCCTCTTCCGGCTCGTTCTGGGCGGCACCGCTGCTTGGCGTAACCGTCCCCGACAGCCCCATCTTCTCAGCGGCGGACACAGCCAGGCTGTTGGGCTTCCCCACAAGGGAGGCCCTCGCAAAAGCACGCCGAACCGGACGGCTCTCTATAAAGATGTTCCAGATTCCTGGAAGGAGAGGCTGGTTCGCTCGTCGCGAAGAGGTATGCGCCTGGCTACACCAATCCCTGAACAGCGAGGAGGAAGCCCGATGAGCTAGCGAAAGCACAGCCCCTCAATAGAAAAGGCCGCACATTTGCAGTGTACGGCCTTTGATACGGCAAACGGCTTCTCGAGACTCCATAGGTGCGGCCGCGCGAGAAACACCCATTTTGGCGTCGCGGCGTTTGGTCGATCACTAGATTCTCTAGCAGTCTCCTCCGTGCCCGGTGCAATCGATCACCATCAGCGGCTTCAAGCCAGAGATCTACGGCACGAACTGGCTGGCGAACAAAGCGACACACACCATTTCAGGATCGGCAGACTTCATCACGCCCCCTTGGGCTGGAACGTGGCGGTTAGTTTTCGCACCTCCGACGCATGGGTGCGAAATGCCGCCGGGACGCGCACCCACTATTTTCCTCGCATAATATCGACCTGCTCTTGAATGTACTGATCAAGGCGGGCTTCTTGGTCGGACAATGCATCCCGCAGTGCCTGCGTCTGCCGAATGAAATTACAGTACTTATCTAGAGCAGCATGCTCGTCCTTTTCTTCCGAGAGCGAGCGAAGACGCCTCTTCCACCCTGGGATTGGATCTACCGTGGATGGCCCCCTGAAGTTACCTTCAAGCCACGTCGCCAATGCTGGCCCCTGAACCAGTCTCCCGGTGTAACCATTTTTCCTTGCGTACTCCACTCCCTCTACGGAGAAGGCAAGCGGCCATACCTGCGCATCAATGACAACCTGACGACGCGAGTATTCCCCCCTGCGGGGAGAGTTGGTTGAAACAAATTTGATCTGTTCGTCCGCTTCGTCGATGGTCCGGGACATATCCCGCACTAAGTCCGCGATCATATTGCACTTCATGTTTACGGCCACAACCCGAATTCGCTTCCAAGCTGCCTCAAAGAGCTCGGCAGCGTCGAATAGCATCCGAAGACCATCGGTGTGCCCAAGGTACTTTGCGGCCCGGTGGGATATGGTTTGTTGGGAACCGTAACTCCAGCTGGATGGCTTGTATGCCACCAGCAGATCACAGCAGGTTACCAAGTAGAAGTTGGCGAGCGAGTGCAATATTCCTTCGTGCCGCAGCCCAGCATGGTAAGAGCTATTCCGGAAGGAGTGAAGCCAGTTTATTGAACGACTCCACGGTGCAGTGATGAGTCCTGTTTGTAGCGCGAGGGTCACCTTCGCATCAAAGTCTTGACCCAAAGCTGCCTCAAGAACTCGATCATTGACTCTGCTCTCAGTGTCATCGAACCACCGGCTTCCGAAGAGCTTCTTATGCCTGGCGTACTGATGGAGAGCCAGCTCCACAACGTTGTCCACAAGCATGATGGCGAAGCGGTCGAAGTTCCTGTCCTTCAATGCAAGCTGATCAAGAGCAAGATCCAGCTGGTCAATGTGATCACAGAGTTCGCGAATCATCCCCAATGTCCCCTATTGCGTCGCGCAGTCACTAACGTAGCCGACGCTTTATGATTTCGATGATGGATCCCATCTTCCGCGCACCTGCCCCCAAGGTAGGAAGGAAAGCTGCCTCCAACAGTGAGCCCCCATCCCATAGGTGTTATACCAAAGGCAACTCCCCGACTTTAGCGGTCGCCAAAATTGGATCCATGCTGCCAGTGCAAGGTTCCGTGCTAAGCCCTTCGCGCCAGGCAGATGTAGGAGGGGTGATCCGCCCCTGTTCTCACAGGACAGTTGGAGGGGCGCATCCGCAATGTATGCAAGTCAGCCCCACTACGGCCGACCTTTCGTCAACACGATGTTGTCTACCAGATGATTCGGCTGCCAAGGGATAGGCCTGCCCCGAACTAATGGGATTGCCACCTCATGGTTGTTTCACCATCATAAGTTGGCCAAAGCGGACACCTTATGCCAGGAGGAACAACGACGCCCAAGCACCTGCTTCTTATGGTGGCCCACCAGCAACCACATAGATCCAATAAGCCATTGATCTAGCGGGCCTAATACGTACTTCAATCTACTTTGGACTCACAAAACGACTCACTTGCCCCGTGGCTAGTCGGTGCCTGCGCTTGCCATCGCTCCAAACGTGAAGAGACTATTCAGGAAGATCCAGCGGAGAGTGAGCATGGCGAGAAAGAAGGAGATGACCGATTTTGAGTATCTGGAAAGCCGTGGCTGGGGATTTGAAATGCCGATCGACAAGTCACATTTCACTGCCCTACGGAAGCTGGAAGGAAGCTTCACGGGCATGGGCGGCGCAGGTGAGTCGGATCTGGTTGAGCTGTCCCCGAAGAATGTGATCTTCGTGGAAGATCACTTGAGGCAGGCCAAAGCTCATCACGCAGAAGGTAGCCTGGAGGACGCGTGGTTCCATCTGCTCCAGGCGAGCAATGCACTGGCGTATCACCGAGGCGTGCGCGAGGGCCGATTCCAGGCAAGCAAGGTCGATCGGTCGGTTCAAGCCGGGAAGAAAGGGGGCCGTGCCAAGGCGGCCAACGTCTCCAAGACCCTCGACGGCATAGCAACAGAGCTGCTTGCACTACATGCAGTGGAACCGATGCGGAGAATTGCTGATTTCGAAATCGCAGCGCTGGAGATCGGTGAGAAGCACGGCATGGCCCGCGATCAGACCGATTGGCTTGCGAGGCTGAAAAAGCGATCCGCAATGCTAGCGCTGGTAGCTGAACTGCGTTTAGCACGATAGCTGCTGGCCCCCTACGGGGGCCAGCATCATCTTGCCTACTCAACGCATTGGACACCGCCGTAGGGACCGCCGGAACCGAACGTCCGGATGCCCTTGGCGGGGCGGAAGCGGAGGTAGTAGTCCTGCTTGGTGAGGTAGAACATCGCGTCCTCGACGTTAGCCCAGGCCATATCGTCATTACGCGGGACCATCCCTATGCCACAGCGTTCGTACGCCTCCTTGTTCTTGTTGCAGCTGAAGTACATGCCGTTGCCGCCGGTGACAGTGTTCTTCCAGTAGTGCCCCAATGCGTCGGCAATAGTGATGTCCTTGGCCAGTTCCTGGCCATTGAAGAAGATGGCCATGTGGAAGTGGCCGCCCTTCTCCAAACCATACTCAAGGCGCCAGATGTAGCCAGCGAGATCCTTCGAATACGGCCCGGTACGGAGGTACGCGACAAAAGCGTCACGGTGGCGCTGCACCTCACTGATAGGCAGATCCTGAGCGCAGAAGCCGAGATTCGTCAGGGTCTTCGAGAAGTAGCCCAAGTCCAATCGAATGATCAACAACTTGGAGTAGCCCTGGCGCAACTGCTGCAGTAGCTTGCGGGTGCTGCGGCGGTTCTTGCGCTCAGCGCGACGCATGTTCGCCAACGCAGGCCCCAATGCGGCGCCCTTAGAGAACGCGCGCATTTTCGCCACGGCAGCATTGAGGGGCGCAACATCCTCCGGGAAGAGCTTCCCGCTGCACTTGAAGCGTACGGGAGCGCTGAAGCGCTTGAAGATCGTGAAGAGCGGGCTGTGGCGATGGACGGGGAAGTGACGCGATATCTTGGCCAAGTCAGCCTTCAGGCAGGTCCGGAACTCCTTAGCCAGATCATCCTGCAGGACGAGACCCGTGGCGCCCACCTTGAACAGGTCACCTTTGCTGCGCATCAGCCTTCCCATCATGTCTACGATCTTCTTCACGGCATAGATCGCGGTCTGCTCGCCGGTGATGACGGGCCGGCCGTCTTCGTCCCAGATGTACGTTCGCCGCGTGATTGAAGCGCTGTTTGCTGCGATACCCATGCAAGTTCTTCCAATTCTGTTCGTTGATAACAACGTTCATTCCTGATGGCAGCTCGTCGCCATTTACAGGGAACGCCACTTAAAATCGGCCTCAGTAGGAACCAAGCCGACATGCTGATTGCGAAAGTTAGAGCTCCTTAGCCGCCCACCTCCCGCGCCTGGATGAGGCTGCGCACGTAGTCATCCACCTCGTGCTCAATGAAGCCCACAAGGCCGCCCTGACGAACACGCTTGGGGAAGGACGGCTTGAACGAAGGCGAGTTCTCGTTGCAAAAGGCGTAGAAGGTGGAGCGGCCGAGCCCGAGGCGCTTCTGTGCCTCTTCACGGGTAATCACACGAAGCGGCTTGTTGCTAGCGAGCGGCATTTCCTGTTCCTCATCTGGTTGCGACGAGGGGAGCTTAGGCAGCCAGAATCGAGCTGGGGAGTGCGCTAGCGATGGTGATTTTTTTACTCAAGCAATTCGCAAGTCATTGATTTAAATGGATAGAATTGCGCCCGGCTTCGATATGACGCCCAAAGGAACCAGATTCATTTGCCCGGAACCAAGTCTCGGCGGGGAGGGGGAGCTTCACGAAGCTCCCCCTATCGCTTTACCTGAGCTCGCTGGTCAAGAAGCCAGCCATGAAGACCACCGCGAAGGCGGCCAGGTACTCGAGGGGGGAATTGGATCGTTCGATGAACACGATAGGCTCCTAGTCAGTAGGGAGCCGGCATTGCGCCGGCATAGAGGAGAGGCTGATGCCCCTCCCTATCGTGTTATGGGTTTGAAATTCGTTTGCTTGGCCGATCAGCCAGGACGTGATTCGGCCTTGTTCGGCCACCAGGGCACGGCTTTGACGGCCGGCGTCGGCTCGACAATGCCCACTGCGGCCCGCAGTACCACCGGCCATCCGTGCCCATCGATGTAGTGCCGGATACCGTTCTGGCGCAGGAACTGCAGCTGACGAGCTTTTTGGGGCGTCCGCGTCAGCGCCTTGATCTCATCCTTGGTGAGGCAGAGCTTTTCAGACATTTCAGACATCCTTGCTGGAATGCCAAGCAGGCCTAGGCGCGTCGAGTCGTTCTGGCGCCCCCACTGCCTTACGAAGAACTATCACCCGGTTGTATTGGTCGACCTGATGGGGAATTCGATTCTGGCAGAAAAAGGCCAATTGCCTAGCCCTGATCGGGGTCCGAGTGATCTCTTCGACTTCAGCGCGCGACAGCACATCCCCAGTCATCGAATGCCCCCAAATGGCCAGTGCCGATCATGCCCCAGGGCGCTACTCTCGGCTACAGACCAAGGAGAAGCCATGGACGAGTTACCAGCCGCACTGCCGCTTGAGCAGCAGATCGCCCTACTGAGGCAGCAGCTGACCACCCTCCGGATCGACCTTTCTGGCAAGGACTGGCTGACGGCGGAAGAGGCGGCGCACTACTGCGGCGTGTCAGTTAGCCAGTTCAATGCGAGGGCGCACGAACACGACCTCCATCCACGCAAATTCATGGGGAAGAAGCTCTATGCGAAGACGGCTCTCTACCAGGCAATCTACGGCGCGAAGGCTTGGACGCGTCCATCCGCAACCTCCGCACCAACCCTAACTGCGACCTCCCCTGAGATGAAGGAGGCGCTTGCCCGGCTACGGCGCTATGACGAGCGCAAGGGGAAACGCTAGTGCCCCCTCCCGGCAAGCTGATGACCGTTGCAGAAGCGGCTGAGCAGAGCGCGTGCTCTGCCAAGACGATACGCAGAGCCATTGATGGCGGGCAACTCGCCGCAGTGAGACTCGGGCAGAGTGCCAAGTCGGATCGCATACATAGAGAAGACTTGGAGGCTTGGTGGAACCAATGCCGCCTGCGACCTGTAGCAGCTCCCAGAATATCTATACGTGATATTCCCCCGCCACCACTCGATGCGGCGGAGGCGAGACTCGAGAAGAGGCTGGGAATCAGTGCCAAGGGCAAGACGGCCCCCCGCCGACGCTGAGCAAAGAGCTGCAAAACGCCAGCAAGGTCCGGCAATCCTGAAGGCCCCGCCCGCACTACGCCTAGTCTTGGACCTCGGCCCGGAAGGCGATCTCAATCAGCTGCTCGGGGAATGCCAACGCCGAGACTCCGATCAGGTTGCTGGCAACCTGCGGCACAGGCTGGCCATACACGGCCGGCCGGACCTTGCCACTTGCCGCGAAGGCCGCCGGAACGTCGATGACGAACAGCGTTTCCTCGACCACATCTGCGAGCGACCCTCCCAGCTCTGCCAGCAGCACCTGGGCGTTCTCATAAGTCCGCCTCATCTGGACTTCCATGGTGTCGAAGTTGGCGGGCTTGCCGTCAGCCCCCAGCTCCGCCGGCGCAACCAGCTCCCCCTGCGGCGTGTGCGAGAGCTGGCCGGACACGAAGATCGTGTTTTTGATGCGGACGGCCTGTACGTACCCGTAGGCCGATTCCCACGGCACTCCGAAGCTGGCGGTCTTTCGATTGGTAGCGTTCATCATTGCTCTCTCTGGTGAAAGGGCAAGTGTGGCAAGCAGTTTGAGTCCCCCGCCTCCCCTGAACGGGGGATCAGATTCGAGCGCGGGACAGCTGCTCTCTACCTGCCTTGACCCACGCCTTCATCGGATCCCTCGCCCTGGGCTTGGTCTCCTTCGGCGGTCGGCGCGGTTCCAGCGCTTCCTTGATCCGCGCCAGTTCCAACTGCCCGGCCTCGGCTAGGCGCCGGGCCTGTTGCTGCTGCTCACGAGTCGGCGGCAGGCCGGGCAGTGGCGGGAGCAACTGAATCGGAGTGCTGTCGGTCAGCCGGGCGACGGCCTCGCGCAGCGGCAGCTCGGGATACAGCCTGGCGGCGCACCAGCGCTCGGCGTACCGCTTCGCCTGCCGGATGTTGGCCGCGCGCACTTCCTTCACCTGCCACATCTTCTGGCCTTCCATCCATAGCCGGACCCCAGGACCGTCATCAGGCGTGACGCTGGCCGTCTCGCGGCCGTTGTACCAGAGCGCCCAGCGTTCACCCGTCTGGACCCAGCCAGCGGGGATCGGGGCGGTGCGGAAGCTGTGGGAGGAATACATGGCCGGAAGGATACGACCGGCCGTCGCAGATCCTGCGATGACGGTCGACACTTCAGCTTGCTGTGATGAAGGGTTCACTCTGAGGGGCGCACACTGCGGTCTCGCGGCTCTTCTCCGGTGCAGAATCCTTTGCTCCCGTGTCCAGCCCTTAAACGGCACGGCCATGCACCCTCCCAACGCCTTCAGGATCCATTCGATCCTTCCCCTGCTTGCGCTCAATGGCGCGATCATCTGCTTGGAGCAGGTGCGATCAACCTGTAAGAACTGTGGACTGAGGTCCTCAATGGCTAAGGACGCAGGCTTTCACACGGATCCGAAGGGCACCACGCTCACGTGCCCAGCTTGCGGCGCCACAGGATTAATGGATGAAATGGAGATCTGGCACCACTGGCTTGACCAGTGCCGTCGCGAACGACTGTTGGCGCAGTTCGATCCTACGCCTGACGATCCGCTCAATATTGAGGACCCAAAATGAACGATGCCATCTCCGACCTGCTGGAGCGTGTGCATTCCTGCGAAGTTGCGATAGAAGTCCACCGCGGCTATCTGAAAGCCATGGAGTACGCGCTGCGGATTTCGGTGTTGACCCATCCTGCTCCCGAGCGCCTAAACGATGCGTGGCTCCAGCTACTACCCAGCATCGCTGCGAGGCACAAAGAGGATGGCGGCGAGCTCTTTGCAGCCGCCTTCGAGCAATCACTGACAGTTCTGACCGAACAGATCGGCGACGCCCGCGCCTGATCTTCACTCGGCTGGTGCCGGCGCGTCGCTTCTCACGCGCGCTCGACCGGACCCGCCCACGCTTCATTCCCGTTCGGTCGGGGAGCCCACGGCTTCGTGCTCGTCCTGATCTGTATCGCTTGCAGGGATGGTGTCCGCAGCCGGACGGCCAACGATCTCTTCCTGCTGAAGCACAGCGTGCATGGCTTCAAGGGCCTGCCGGTTGGCTTGCGCGCGGTACGCGCGTTCGACTCGTCCCATTTCAAATACGGCAAGAACAATGCCTAGGATAACCACGACGGCAATGGTGCTCTTCCAAGGGAACCCGTCTTTGCGGCTGGGCTTCTTCTGCCGCTTCGGCGATTCTTCCATGATCCAGTCCGGCCATCTCGGTCAGGGGCTCCAAGGCCATGCTAGCGCCATGGAGCCCACTTGGCACCAACTATGCGGCAATAGCGTACGGTTCGACCAACGCGGCCAAGAGGTCCATGGCCGTAGCGTTGGCATCGTCTGCATCGCCGCGCTGGTTGAACCTGGTCCAGTCTGCGCGGGCCAATCGCCGCAGCTCGTCCGATTCAACGGGTAGCCACTTCATTGGCCAGAACGGCAAGCGGCGTTGCCCCACCCTGCCCCTCTGCAGCTCTACGATCTCGTTGTGGCTGCTGGCGCCCAGCACTCTCGAATAGGCCACTGATAGCCCATCCTCTGGCCCCTCCAGGTACTGGAGGAAGCGTTCGCCATCGAAGAGGAGCACCCCCGTAACCCCAGCATTACGGTTGAACCGGGCCGCGTCGTCCACAATCTGATCCAACTTTCCGTTGGACAGGCCCAGCTTGTCGCCGGCGATCTCCTCACCAGCACTGCTCACGTATACAACTGCCCTGATGGGCATTGCGCACCTCCTTGATGAGGCACGACCCTAACAGACGCGTAAAAACGTTTACGTGAGGTGGCGACAACTTGCACAACAATTCAGGAAAGCGTGATGCTGAATGCGGACCTTCATCACAAGACGGAGGCAGCGATCAGGGCAGCATCCCCAAAAATTCTTGGTACACCGCAATGCCCGATACAGGCCTTTTCTACGTTCTTGATCTTGATGCAGTACGCGACCGCGATGGCAACCTCGACCGCGTGACCGCAATCAGTGTCCGCTGCAACCACTGCAAGCACATCACCCATGCCAAGGCGCCGCAGCTGGAGACCATGCCAGGCGGCACCCTACTCGCATGCGCGGGATGCGGCGAGCGGCAGGCTGTCAGCAACGTCCGCCTGGTCGAATGCGACCATGTTTTGGGGCACACGTCACCCCTCGCCATGCCGGCCTGACTCGCGCCATGTGCGGCCGATTCGTCCAGCTCCCCGTTGTCGACTTTGGCCAGCGGGGCTGGCGCGGCTGCTTTCCTGACCGATCCTAGCGTGCTGAAAGACGCGGCAGTCGACGCATATCAGCCGTCTACGCCAGCCGCATGCAAGCAGCCTCGCACATGTGCCCTTTCGCGCAATCGAGCGCCAGTTCGCCTCTGCGCCGACTTTGTTGCCTCCCCAAAATGGACTAACGCATGCGCAGGGTTGTCATCCATCTGATCAGCATAACAAGCAAGGCCTTCCGCCTTGCACTCGCCAACTGACACCCCCCAAACTCCTCCCGACCTTAGACCTCGTCCAAGGTATGCCTCAAACGCCAACTTTGGCTCCATGATGCTGTTTCGGTCGACAGACAGGCTTCCGCTATCACCACTGTTGGGACTGAAAGCGGCCGATGAGGGGCGCCCTTCTTGAATCCATTCCGGGAGAACTTGGCGAAGGAGAACTTCATCGTCATCGTGTAGCATCACAGAATCATCAATTGGCATTATTTGGCCTCCTCCGAGTTGACTCTTGACCAGACCCTTAGAGCGACGCCGCCCAGGTCCTCGGCATTTAGGTATATAGAATCCTCGACTTCACCAGCGCCTTCCGTGCTCACCGCGATAAAGTCTGCCGAATCTGCGCCAGGCTCAACAGTCACGGATATCTCCCAACCATTTAATGACCACTCAGCTACGATCCCGCCTTCAGGTAAAGGATAGAGATAGGGCCTTGGAACCCCCAGACTCTCCATCCGCTCCAACAGATCCTTCATTGAGTCGATGGCGTTCGCGGATGGCGCTGGATTTGATTCGCTGTACCATCCCGCTCGCGTCTGCGCTATTTCGGCCAGACGAACAGCAGTGGTGGTCAGGGGTTCAACAGGACCGAACGGGATCTCTTCATACTCCGTAATCTTGATCAGGCGATCCTGTCGGTCATAGAGTCCAAGCCCTGTAATACGGGCGGACTGCCCCACCTTAGAGAAAAGAGCAGTCCAC
Organism: Stenotrophomonas maltophilia D457; assembly: GCF_000284595.1. GTDB lineage: Bacteria > Pseudomonadota > Gammaproteobacteria > Xanthomonadales > Xanthomonadaceae > Stenotrophomonas > Stenotrophomonas muris. The sequence goes on from NC_017671.1 coordinate 4,214,816, forward strand.
TCATATGAAGTCGGCACGAACAAGTCGACCGGCGCCCCATCCTTGGAAACTAGGTGGATCAGCTGCTCTGTTCGACGCCCTCCATCGAAGGTGAAATCCCCCTCGACGTGACCCTCGTAGGAATTCCCCGCTTGTAGAACGATCTTTTTCCTAGTCTCCCCGTTGTAACGAACAGGCGCACGCCCGCCTTCGGAGAGCTCCAGAAATTCGTTGTATCTAAAATTTCTGCCAAATTTATTGAACTTTGAAGCCAACGCGACTGGAAAAGCATCGGGAAGCGCGAGGCCACTATTGGTCCTTGATATGACATCAAAAATCATGTCTCTCGCGGCAGAAAACGCCCCAATTTCTGGAAATGGCAGAGTAGCCTGATCCTCCATTGGGCCGAGGTTGTCCTCAGAAAATCTGCGACTTGCTAGGGTCACGCTATTGCCTGGCTTGAGAGAAGCGATTCCCAATTGAAAAGAATCTGCGAAGCCCCGTGGAACCTTCTGGCGCTTTGGATTTGCACGCCTAAAGAGAACACGCGCCAGATCAATGATGATTTCTCGATACACTGCCAGATCAGAGAGAACATCAAATGGCACCAAATGTTGATCGAACCGCCCTCCGGCCAATCGCATGCGGATGAAGTCTCCGGCATCGCCCGGCGTCACCCCTTCTGATTGCTCTGCATGCTGTGACATAGATGCGTCTCGCTAGTGGCGATGAAATAGAGAATTTGTCGAACCTGCGCAGCGATGCATCGGGCGTCTCGCCACGCTCAGGCGCTGACGACTACCAGGGGGCCACTGCCAATTTCCCTGCCAGTTTCGTCCACCGCCCAAATACTCCAGTTGCGAGCGAAGAACGTCCTTAATCCAGAAAAATCCTTCGAGCTCTCTCCCGCCATGGTGATGAAGAAGCCGTCCTTCGCACAGATCGCCTGAGAAGTACCCGACCAGACTAGCGATCCTATCACCGCTCCACCAGGCCCCTCGATGATGCCCTCCACCCTGAGCTCAAGCTTTAAAGTTGGGTCCAGTGCCACGCAACGAGACGGGTCGAAGATGTAGCTGAACTGGCCTAGCTGCTCGCCGGTGAGGCACAGCGCAACATCTGCCTTTTCGTGCCTATCATCGATTTTCGCCCGGATAAGCCAGTCCGTACCCTGTCGGATCAGGGAGCCTGGGGCGACGTCAAGGTCATTTTCGATACGGAAAAAGCTCGCCTTCAGTGCCATTATCGTCTCCTTGGCTCCCCGGCCAATCCAGGGCCTTCGTTCATCCTATCAGGGTCAACCACGCTTCTAAGACCCCAGCACATCGGGACTAGTTGATCAGATCGGTCCTGTGTCGGTATTGGCTATCTACCATGACCATGGCGGTCCGGCCTACGAAGGCCACGACAAGGCCACAGGCACACGCCTCGCCGATCTCCCCAGGGCACCCGTCTTCATGCAGGAGATAGTGCCAGTTGATCTTGCCGATCAGGTCTTTCGCCAGGCCGGCGCGGGTGATCAGGTCTACGTAGTCCACCTCCCCCTCTGCCGAAAGGATCTGGGGGGCATCACAAAGCAACATGGAACCGCTCCTGTTAGGGACTCCAAGAACTGGACGTAGGCCTACCTAGGCCGTTCCGCTCGCATCGCGCGCACGCGTAAAGGCGTCGGAAAACTCCGAAGACCCGGCCGGTCCCGCGCGTGTGCGTACTGGTCTCGAAACTCCGGGGTCGCGGTCGGCGGGCTCGCCCGCGTAGAGGTGTCCATTAATTCCAGCGCCCTCGCCGATGGACCGATCCCGACCAGATAACTCATTGATTTCCAAGCGCTACACAAAACTGTGCCGCGTGAGGACTCCTGCGTCAGCACCTGACTTCCCGGAGCACAGCGGCCAGCTGACGGAGCGCCTTCCGCTCCCCGCCCTTCCAAGCGTTCCTAGCCGCCTTGGCCTTTCCTTCGACGCTTCGCGGGCCGGTCGCCTGCTCCCACGGTCGCCAGTCCTGGATTGCCTGCGCCTGCCGCCGGCGCCGCTCTGGGGTCCAGCCATTGCGCATCTGAGATCTCCTCCAATAGTTCGTTCCGCCGACTTTTTGTTCCCGCGCGCCCGGTCTCTTCCGGGACCGGCCCGGGACTTTCCGGGGCAAGGTTGTTCACCTGCTGGTGGCCACCGGCAATATTGGCCTGCTTCACGAATGCCACCGCTCTCGGGTTCTTGATCTCGGCCAGGGTCTCTAGGGTCGTCCGGCACTGGGACTGCGCCTTCAGGGCCAACCGCATGTAGGTCTCCATGGCGCCCATGTGCTCCCCCATGTTGAGGGCCGCTCGACGGCTCATCTCCAGGAAGACCGCATTCAGGGCAATGGCTTGACTGGTCAGCAGCCTATCGGCTTGGTCGGTCTCGCCCTTGGCGGCACGCCCTACAGCCGCCCGGGTCGACTTCACCAGCTCGTTCAGCTCGTTCCCGCCGGCCACCCCGGAGTGCTGCGCAAACAGCAGGCTGACGAAGGCGTTGCTGGCAATGCCCTCAGCAATCAACCCGGCCGACTTCTCCTCCAGGGTCTGCCCCTTCTCCAGCGGCACATCGAGCTTCGCCGCGCGCTGGCTGGCGTCCTCGGCGGGTTGGTTCTCTTTCCTCATGAGGTTCAATTCCTCTATGCAGGGGGGCGCCCTGCTGGTGCTACGATTTGGCGACTCAAGGAGGGGGCTATGGACACCAGATGCCTGCGGAGACTCACTACTCCCGCTCTGACGGCTGCCTCCCTAGCTCTGCTATTCGCCCTTACAGGCTGCGGGCGAGACTCCTGCAAGGAATACTCCCGATTCACCTGCAAGCAACTTGAAACCAAGCCCTTCAACGTCTACTACTACGAAGGCACAAAGACCTCTTCTGAGCCGAATGAGGTCTTCCTTGGCACGGCTATTGGCCTTCAGCAGTGCAGGACCGTCGCTTGGAATGCCGCACAGACAAGAAGGAAGGACAGCGCAGAGGATTGGTCTTATGTCTGCTGCCTTCAGACTGAAGAATCGTCATGCGCAGAGAAGCATCGATGAACCAGAACCACCTACCCGATGGAGTGACCCGATGAGCAGTGACAAGGTAGACCTGTCCAATGTTGGCGGACGGCCTAAGGATTGGATGCAGCGGGAGCATGAGAAGGAAGTCGCATCAAGCTCAACTGATGGGTGGAAGGTATTCCTATCAGTTGGAGCGATCATTGCCTTGTTCGTCTTCGCTGCCTGGATGCTGGTCTCTGTCATTTTTGGCCCGTTCCACTAGGGCTTTTGCGATCTCTTCCAGTTCGGGATCGTTCGCGGCCGCTGCCTGTTTCTGCAGGAGGATCGCCTGTGGCACTGCCGCCCCCCGCGGCATGTTGGTTTGTGAGGCAAGCCACCTCACGGCGATTGGGCTGGTGAGTGCGCGAGCAGTCGCATTTGCTCCAACTCCACCCGCTGCCACGCCCGCTGCAGTCCTGAAATGGCCACTGCCCAAAGCATTGAGAAGGCCAACCCAGTAAGCGATCGCGGTGACCTTGTCCCCGCTTCCAGATGGGTTCGCATAGACCTTTGCGCCTTCTTTGATGTTGTGCGCAACCCTGGCCACCTGGTTCATCGACTCCCTGAAGTTCTTGCCATAGCGACCGAACAGCACCGTCTTGGCCTCCTCGCTCAGGTCATTCCAGTTACGCATGAAAGTGGACGAACTGAAAACGTCGCCATCTACGTTCTGGTTCCCCGGAGTGGCTAGCCCCAAGCGCTTGATCACAGCTGCAGATACGGCCTTCTGCTCATTCTGCGGTAGCGAGTACATCACGGCACGGAGCGTGGTTGCACCATCCCTGGTGCCCGAAGTAGCTGCCTGGTAGACCTTCTCCGGGCCCCCATGCTTGTTCAGAATGCGCTGAACCAGATCATTCCTTTCAGCGACGTTCCGGGTGTAGTTGTTAGCACGTGCTGCGGCCCGCACTGCTGCCGGTCCACTGTTCTGCGCAGCCGCAAGCATGTCCTCCGACAGGGCCCCATAGACCTTCTGGAGCTCCTGCAGATCAGTGCTAGGGTTCAGGGGCGACGAGCGCCCGATCTGCTCGCCAATGTCGGTCCGGATGCGCTTGAGCGCCTCATACGTCAGGTTTCCGCCATTCGCCTGGAGATCCGCTTCGAGGTTGTTCCGAAGCCTAGACATGCTGGGCTGGATCAAATCCCCGGTTGTTGCCCGTGCGCCCGGGTTGGGAGTGGTGAGCCGCTGAAGAACGCGTTGCGTGTTGACCATGGGAGTCGGCGCGGTTCCAGGGATCTGCTGATCGACCGCCCAGTACAACGCGCGTTTCACCGCGTTTGTGTCGCCCTTAAAGGCATTCATGCCTCTCTCAATTGCGAGACCAGCGTTCTCCGAACCCGGATTTGGCGAAAGGTTGGAAGCCTTTGCTTTAAGCCCTGCGCCGATCCGATCAGCCTGGTCCTCGGCAAATCGGCCGAGTACTCCACCACTCGTAGGACCCTTGGATAGCAGGCCCTCCATCCCCTGAACCCATCCCGGCCCTGCAGCCTGTCCAACGGAAGGCGTCGCACCAAGTGCCTGGAAGTCAGCAAGCGTGTTCTGCATGCCTTGGCCGGAGCGGCCCCGAACCGCACCGCGCAATGTAGCCGCGCCGCCAGCCGTCGCAACACCTGGGGCGAGTCCACCCGCAAGTCCGGCAAGGAGCTGATTGCGTTCAGATGCTCCTGATTCGCGCGCTACAGAGGATGCTCCAGATCCGGTAATGGAAGACACAGTCTGCAGACCAGGCTGGGTGGTCAGGAGGTCGGCAAGGCGATTCCTGACGGGAGCCACATATCCCGGGGTTCGTATTGCAGCGCTCCTTCCAAGATTGGCAAGTGCGTTGATCCCGACGCCAGCACCCATGGTGAGGCTAGTGCCCGCCAGTGCTTCAGCAACATCGCCCAAAACACGATCAGCGCCAGTCTGTGCCTTGGGTAGGCCGAGCCGATCTGCCAGAGCTGCAGCCTCTTCTCGGTACGGGCGCGACTCCTGCAGGCCCACAGCACGCGCCACTGGATTGGCGACATAGTTGTTGAACGCGTCGCCGCCAACTGCCCCTAGCAGACCGCCAGCACTCTGCAACGCCGAGCGAACGCCGAATGCGAAGTCACGCCCCCTGCCCGGCATCCACCCATCGGCTTGGCGACCATCTGCAGTACTGGAAACACTGGAGGTCACATTCGAGAAATCAGCCCGCTCAGGTCTTCCGCCAACAACTTCGAGCTCCATTGGAGCCTGTCCAGGCCAATTCACAGTGCGCGAGGTGTCACTGTCGAACGCCTGACGAACCTGAGCATGCTCAGCAGCAGGCACATGCGGAGCAACAACTTCGTTCCAGTATTGATTACGAGCTTCCTCCTGCTGCTCTGGCGCAAGGGCCTGGTAGGCAGGGGAAGCGGCCACGTCAACCCATTTCTTGGCCATTGGTCAGTTCCAGAGATTGCTGTAGTTGGAAGAAGATGGCGTTGATGAAGGAGCTGCGCCTCCGTAGTGCTGGCCAGCCCCTACAGCGGGCGCTGCGCTCTGAGCCCGCTCCTCGTCCGCCAAGGACTGTTCCACCGCGGACCTCCACTTCTTGTAGTGTGTCTTTACACGCTCAATGTTGTCTCTGATCTGAGCCTCAGACTGATTGGGATCGAGGTTGGCAATCGTTGATTGCAGCGCAACCAGCTCCTGTACCGCGATGGCGCCCAGCGCACCGCCCGTGGGCGACGAATCGCGCATCTGCTGCAGCCTGTCGAAGCCGAGGTTGGCCTTGATGGTTTCCAATTCTGCAGCCAGGTTGTAGGAGGGGCTCCCCTCAACGCCACGAGAGCGAGCGCCTACGAAGCCAGTCGAATATGGGCTTACTAGACCGAGCGCCTTGTCCAGCGACGTTTCCACGTTCCCGGCGGCAGTCAGAGCCTGCCTGTACTGCTGGATACGCTTCGGACGCTGTGCTGCGTCCTTAGCCTGTGCTTCCGCCGCTGCTGTTCCGGCTGCCTGAGTGATCGCCCCCTGAGTCTTCACATCCTGCAGCTGACGCTCCTGATTGAGCTTGTTCGGGAAGTTGGCGTTCTCCACATTCGTCGTAGCCTGCGCAGTACGCGCAGCCTGGTCTTCGGGACTGCGACCAACTGCAAGTGCAGGATTAATATTGTTGGACGCGCCACGGGGGAGCTGCAGATGGATGTGATCGCCCTCATCGATGGCGTGATAGCCCAGCTGGCGCGCACGGGAGATGAATGCAGGCTTCTGGTTGGTCGGGACTGCATAGTCTGCTGCAGTGCCATTGAGATGCTGGCTGTTGGACTGACCCCCGACCTGGGCATTCCGTTCGGCAGAGCGCACACCGCTGGTCATGGTCACAGACGGGAATTCAGTCGCCAATTGGCTGAATGCCGCGAAGTGATTGCCGTCTGCCGGAGTAGCTACAGGCTGCGGACCAGTCGGGGCTTGCGGAGCAGTGCCCATCCCAGTAGTGCCGCCCAGCGGCACAAATTCCCCAGTGGACTCGTCGTACACCTCACGCGATCCCGTACGCGGGTTATTCCGGCCCATGCGCTTAAGACCGTCCGCTCCTTGGAATTCGAAGAATCCATAACCAGCGTTGGAGGCTCGTCCTTTCAAGCCAAGCTGGATCTGGCGTGCCTCTTCCTTCTGTTCCGGCGACAGCCCTGTAGTCATCATTTCGAAGGAGCGAACATCGGTAGGCGTTTGACCGCTGATGTTTGGGGTGTTGTTCGCTACCGAGAGGACCTGCTCAACGATGGGCATCACCGTAGTGGCATCGAACTGGTCGGGGATCTCTGCGCCGAAGTTCCTTTTGAGGTAAGGAACTGCGCTGCGATAGATACCCGCCTGCATCTGAGGGCTGTTGGCGTACTGCTTCAGGGATTTCGCCAAACCAATCAGCTTCTCGTGCTGACGGCCTCCTTCAGTCTGATAGGCCTGCGCGGTCTTCGGATCAAGGGCGAACGCCCGATCGGTCGCGGGCAAATCTCCCGCGATGACCTTGGGTGCCAGCTGCTGCAACTCTGCCAGCATGTTGCGCTGCGTGACTGCCTTTTGGCGCTCAAGACCGTTCTGCATGCCTTGAGCAAAAGATTCATAGAAGGTGGCCATTAGATTCGGGAGCTCCGTCTGTAGTCGCTTGGCTGCGAGTGGGAAGGGGCGCCTGGCGCGCCTTCATCGGCAAAAAAGAAGGCGGCAGCTCTCGGGGGCTGCCGCCTGGACCCGCCCTTGGGGGGACGTGGGGCCCTACTAGATAGGTCGGGATCTGGGTGTTTCTGACTCCCGCGTCCACCTAGGTCTAATGCCGTCCATTCACGAATGAATTCGACTTGGTCATTTGGATTGCTCGCCTCACCTCGCCCTTGACGTCGATGTAGGTAACGGACGCAATATTGCGTCGGTTGAACTCCCTATCGCGATCCAGTCTGTCGTAGGCCCTCAAGACAACGCTGCGGCGCTTCTGTCCCTCACTCGCAAGCGCTCCCCATGGCATCGGCGACTCTCCGGCTGGCGCGACTCAGCCATTCAAGCAGGCGCCTCTCAGCCGACTGGACCTCGGTACGAAACCGTTGTTCTTGGAGGGCCTGGTCTTTCGCCGACTCCCGATAGGACCGCTGAGGCCGACTCACCAGCAATCTCCGCGCCGCCTCCAACGCAGCCCACTCCGGATGGCCGCATGCAGTCATGTGCATACAGACCAACGGCCAGCGTCTCTCGCCACCGATGGCATACAGCATCAGCCAGGCAGCAAGTGGACCGTCCAGTTGCGCGTCCGTCAGTGCATGCAGCACCAGCCTGCCCGGCCCCCTGACAGGCGCGGCCGTAAGCGATCCCTGTGTCTTCCAGCTCCGTAGCTGGCGAGTACGATCAGCCGCGGCCGGCGCGCGCATCACCGCCATCTGGTCAAAATCCAGCACTGCTTGGCGATCCTTCGGGCTGAACCTATCCAGCGCTTGCTTACGAGCCGCCGCCTGCGTTGGTAGGTACTTGGATGCCGCCTGCTCAATCGAGTGCACCCGATGGATAGGCAGGTACGCACCGTCATCCGGGCAGCACTCCTCGCTGGAGCTCCGTCTCGTCGCATGCCGGATTGTGGGGCGTGTTGGCGCCCCGAAGCCAAACGCGCCAGCGATGCTCCTCACCACCAAATCAACTGCCTCGTCCTCCAGCAGCACTACCTCCAAGTACCGCTCATGGTCTCGAGATGCCATGGGCGGCCTCCCGGCGCGACCCGTCCGGCAGACGGACTACTCCGCCTGACGAACCGGTTCGCGCTTCTCCATGGAGGCGTCCAGAAACGACCACCGTGGCTTGAAGCCCTAAAGCCAATGCCTTGGAGCAAGAAGAGCGCGCTCCGCTTGGTATATATCTAGAAGGGTGTACGCATAGCGACCTCGAAGGGGTGTGGATAACCGCCTGACTGGCCTGCATTGCGACCTCGTAGGTCTCTATGCGGGCCAACTCATAGCGGGATTGGCCTGCATAGCGACCTAGTTGGCCTACATAGCGACTACCCATTGCGATTCCTCCACAGGTTCAGTGGAGTTACGGTCGGTGGCTCAAGGTGCTTTTCGGACTCATCGACGGCGTAATAGGTCAGCGCATACAGGCTGCACATGTTCTTGCCACCTTTGCGCGTCTCGATGATCCAGCCTGCGGCGAGGAGCTCAAGCTTGGCGCCGTGCACGGTCGCCTTGCTCCTCCAACCACGGGTCGAGAGCATCGACCAGGGGATGCTCAAATCGCCGTTTTTGCCAGGCCTGTACTGCCGGGCCAGTTCCAGCAGCAGCTTTACGGCGTTACCAGATAGCTGGCCGAACTCCGGCGAGTCGGAAATCCTGTGCTCAAGCATCAGGAACGGCGCGCCCTTCGACCGCCCTACGAGCTTCTGGCGCCGCCTGTCAGTGTTCTTCTTGGGTTGCGCCTGGCCATAGCTTGCGCCGCCCTCTGGAGACCGCTGGGCGCGGTCTTGGCTTGTACTGTGCATGTGCCCCCCCAAGGGCAAGGAACACGGCCTCAGCCGCGCTTAGGACGTTTGGCTCTACAGGTCGTCCCTGCGTCCACGTGACGCCAAGTCTTCTTCTTGCGGATGCACCTGATAGTTGAACTATTCACGCCGTAGCGGCGCGCCCAAACCTTGGTTGGAACGATTCCCACCGTACGCAGGACAGCTTCCACCTCTGCAACGCTGAGCTTGCACTGGGAGGAGGGGCTGCCGAACTTGGCTATGTTCCGTTCGCGTTGAAGTCGGCGATTCTCCGAACCAGTCACCAGTTGCAGGTTGTCCAGCCTGTTGTTCGACGAATCACCGTCGAGGTGGTCCACCTCCATCTTCTTGGGTACAGGACCGTGGACGGCCTCCCACACGAGCCTGTGGGCATACCAGGTTGTGCAGGAACCACCTGCCCGGCGGTGAATGACCCTGATGTACCCGTCACGGTATCTCCGGCCTACTGTCCGCCCGCAGGCGCTCCATAGCTCCCCAGTACTCGGCGAGACGAGGAGACCGCTGGCGCAATGCAATAGCTTGTCAGTCGCGCTAGGAAGCATTGGGGGCCTCCCAACCGATCTGCTGAGAGCTGCACCAAGTGGCTGCATGCTGCTCAAGGAGAGGCTTGCGCTCACGATATGGCCTGCCCTGCCCGATCCACACCGCGTTCTGCATCCTGAGCTCTTGCTGCAGCCTGAGCTGGTCTGTGGAAAGCGAGTCTTCGCAGACACCGCCAAAGACCCCAGTGATGCAGTGATTCACGAGTCGATGCTCGGCGGCGTAGTCGTAGCCCTTCGGGTCCCGGCCCAGCCCAACCAGCGTGTCGCGCAGGATCCGGCACATCACGGTGCCTGCGACGCGCTTTGCCATTGCCGCATCCTGCCTAGTGTCATTCGAGAGGAATGCCGCTGCGAGTACGTCAGCCGCCTGCTCTTGGAAGAGGATCACGCGCGATCGAATGGCAGCCTTCACCTTGTTGGGGTTTACGGTGGCCAGCCAGAACGGGAGCCTAGACAACGGCAGGGCCTGCATTTGGCGACCTTTGCCATCGCCAGCAACCATCCCCCTTAAGGTAGACAGTTGGCGGGCCAGGACGGGGTGAGATTTCAGCTTCTCAAGCTGCTTGGACCAATCCAGACCCATGCCTTCCACGATGGGCCGCATGGCCACAAAGGGGCATCCTTGGTGGAGACGGCCGATGAGATCGGCACCGTGGAACTCGACATGGACGATTCCAGTTGCCATTAGGCAGCCCTCCCCTCTTCGCAGCGGGAGTCGATCCAGCACCGCACCGCCTCCGAGTCCCAGGCAGACAAGCGGGCAGCCACCCGGATCGGTCGGGGAAACCGGCCTTCCTTCGCCATCTTGTAGATGAGAGAGCGGGACATGCCGCAAGCGGCGATCACCTCGGGCAGGCGCATTAGGGTTCGGCCCTGAGCGGCCACGCGCCCAAGCCGGATTGACCTGCCCCCTTTCTCAGGGCCACTAGCTACTTAGTAGAGTCCAGGTTGGGGAGCATACCGCTCCGGTGGGTCAGGTTTCGATCAGCGGTCGAACCAGTCAAGGCACCTTCGTTGCGCAGCGCGGCGGCGAACTCGGCAGGCGTGCATTTGGGCAGTGAGCTGTGCGGACGCACCTCGTTGTAGTCCTTGCGCCAGATGGCGATTACCGCCCGTGCGTGCTCGAGCGAGATAAACCAGTTTTCGTTCAAGCATTCGTCCCGGAACTTGCCGTTGAAGCTCTCCACATAGGCGTTCTGCGTGGGTTTCCCTGGCTGGGTCAGCACAAGCGTCACGCCGTTGGCGGTCGCCCACTGGTCCAGCGCCCGGCCGGTAAACTCGGGTCCCTGGTCGGTCCTGATCGCCGCGGGGTAGCCGCGGAAACGGCATACCGCATCCAGGATGTCGGCCACGTTCTGGCCATTTATCCTCCGGCCGACGGCGATTTCCACCGCTTCCTTGGTGCAATCGTCCACCACCGTCAGGCACTTGATCGGGCGCCCGTTGGCCAGGGCGTCGAAGACGAAGTCCATCGACCAGGTGTGGTTGGGCCCCGACGGCAGCTGCAGCGGACGGCGCTCGACGGCCACGCGATCGCGCTTGCGGCGCTTGCGCACCGCCAGGCCAGCGTTGCGGTACAGCCGGTAGATTCGCTTGTGGTTGGCGATCCAGCCCTCCCGTTCCAGCAGGATGTGCAGCCGTCGGTAGCCGAACCGGCGACGTTCGCCCGCCAACGCAACGAGCCTGGCCTGCAACGGCGCGTTCGCCATGCGCGGCTGGTAGTGCAACACGCTGCGTGACAAGCCCAGTGCCCGGCAGGCCCGCCGCTCCGACAGGCCCAGCTTCGCCCGCACGTCCGCGACGGCAGCCCGTCGCGTCGGCGGGCTCAGTATTTTCCCCGCGCCACGATCCTCAGCGCTTCGTTGTCCAACATCGACTCGGCCAACAGCTTTTTGAGCCGCGCGTTCTCCGCTTCCAGTGCCTTCAGGCGCTTGGCGTCGGGCACATCCATGCCGCCGAACTTGCGCCGCCACAGGTAGAACGACGCGTCACTGAAGCCGTGCTTGCGGCAAAGCTCCTTGACCGGCGTGCCGGCGGCCGCCTGCTTCAGGAAGCCGATGATCTGCTCTTCGGTGTATCGCTTCTTCATGTCCGTCCTCTTGTGAGACGGACTCTACTAAGATCAGGTTGGCCCGGAAAACGGGGGGCAGGTCACCAGAGCCTGAATTCTGCCTAGAGTCTCTCAGTGAAACAAAGAAGGGCGTGCTGGAAAACTCCTCAAGATAGTCAATGGACTGGAATGCCTTCCTAGCTGCTTTGAACTCCTTCTTGGTTTCCAGTTCAACCGCGGTTCTCATGCCGACCAACAACTCAGGACCGTTCTCGATGTGATCAAGTGTTGCGCCCATATGCGCGACGGTCCAGTTGCTAAGTGACTGTACGCTACCAAAGTTAAAGGCATCCTTGTCGACGGCATAGTCCTGCTTCTTCCAATCGGCCCATCCCATGCCCTCGTCCTCTTGGAAGCTTATGAAGGTTGCCTCAAGCTCCTCCAGACTAACCCCGGCGTCTTCATCGTCAATTCGATAGAACTCTGGAGTTTCATCAAGCAGCTGGCGAAGTCCACTGACTACCGTGAGCCATCCATTGGCGTCCAAACCAGACAAGCGGTCGTATGCATCAAGATTGAACCAGTCGGGAATTCGGCTGGCGGGTTTGGGACGGGCCATGTAGTTGTTCCTCAATTCAAGCTGCCTCTTACTGAGGCCTTGCGTCCAGGGATGACAATTCGAAAGCAGGATGGTCGGACCTATCAGGGATCAGACATTGCACTGGAACCATGCGTCTACCGGCGTACTCCTCAACGGCGACCGATGCCAAGTCGCTGAGAGCACCCTCCAATTGCTCCATGGTGTAGTCAGCACCCCTCTTGGATTCAAGGCCTCGCATCAGAACCTCCCTCAGCGGTGATCCAGACCCAAAGAATCCATCGACAATGCCTCGCTGAGCGCTGTCCAGACTCCCCCCGTAGGCCTCAACTGCCGAGCAGACAATATCGGCCAGGTGGGCACTTTTGCTAGTGCGTGGGTCTGCTGCAGCCTCCTGGAGAGCCTGGAGGAACGCGATGCAACAGACCCGCCCCACCTCCCGGCCCATCAGATGCCCACGGGCTTCCGGCATCCGCCAGTAGTCCCCAACTTTGGCATGGCTCTGGCGGTAGAAGGGCAAGCGATGGATGGGGTTTGCACGGGTCCGATTGAATCGGACCGGCCGCCTGAACCTACTTGCGTTACTGGCCATGGTTGCCCTCCTGGCTATCTGTGAAGCGTTTCATGACGGTGGCAACGTCCTTCTCCCATTGGTGCATCCATGCCTTTGCCCTTCGCCGCGCGGTCGAAACGGAAATAGGGCGTCCGGCCTGTGCAGCCTCCTGCAGCATCCGTCCTGAGATACGCGTCAAGTTGTCCAGATCAGCTTGGCGGTCTTTGGCAGCCAAGGCTCTGTCCCTCGCCTTCTGCTGGCGACGCAATCGACTTTCAGCCCTCTTAGCCGCTGCTTCCGTGGCTAGTCTGTCTCTCTCCAAGACGGACTTAGGAAACGCGAGTGGGAGCATCCGGTCCGTATCCGAGATAGCGGTCGCGTACCAATGCACGCCGTGTCGGTAGTGATAAAGCGGTTCCTTGAAGAGGTCTGGCCATCCGAGCTCAAACGGTTCTTCATCCAACGGATGCCAACCTAGCTCCCTGCCACGAGTGAGGAGCCTGGCTGCAGAGACGGACTCAACAATCACTTCACCGCGCTCGCCTTGATAGCAAAGCCGGAACTTGTGGTCGATTCGAGCAGCAAGCCAGTCTATGCTGCAGAGCTGATGTCCGATCAAAGTTCGGATCGGTACGCCAGCTTCGACCAGCGCCTCAATACGGACTTCGAGTACATCCTTTTCTTGCCTTGCCTTCGCTACAGTCGAGCTGAGCATCACAGCACCTCCTGCATCGCGTTTCCTGCAGCAGAAGCCCGCTCGCGGATCATGCTGATGGCAGCAGCTATCGGAGCCGGGAAATCTGCCTCGAACATCGATTGCTCGTTGAAGAGCAGTTGACAGATCCCCTCAATGTCACCCATGGCAAGGCTTGCTGAGTTCAGTGCCTGGAAAAGGGCATCTTCCCTGCTCAGGGCCGTGGACTCGCCTTTATTACGCTTGGCCATTGGTGCGCCCCCAGAGTTCGAGGGCCAACGCGACGGCGAAAAGTACGAGGCAGACGCGGTAGGTATTGAGGTCGTCGTTGGCGCTGAGCCAGCCGTGGCAAGCGCGGATGATCCCGCTGCTGGCCAGTACGGCCGGAAGTGTGGGCCGGATTTCGGCCGAGCGCGCCCGTTCAGGCGCAACAAGTACAATGTTGCAATCCATGATCGACTCTCCAATAGTCGGTTGTGGTAGGCCGAGCTAGGGGTTCCCGCCCCTTTCTCGGCCGCTTTGTTTATGCGGCTGTGCTTATTTTTTCGGCCCTCCTCAAAGGCCTATCTCCGGTGGCTAGGCGCGCTTGGCTTTGAAGGCCAGCACGTTCGGTTCTGTAACGCGCAGCTGGTCGAGATAGTCAGACCAGGCCTGCATCATCTTCCGGCGTTCCGGCAGGTGGGTTGCCCGGTTGTAGGCCCGCCCAAGCGGATCCTTTACGGCATGCGCCAGCTGATGCTCGATGTAGTCCGGGCGATAACCAAGCACTTCGTCCAGCACGGTTCTTGCCATCGCTCGGAAGCCATGGCCCACCATCGTGTCTGAGTCGAATCCAAGGTTTCGCAGCGCCGCGTTCAGCGTGTTCTCGCTCATAGGTTTTTGGGCACTACGGACACCCGGAAACACGAACTCGCTGCGTTTGGTGTAGGGATACAGGTCCCTCAGCACTTCGACGGCTTGGCTCGAGAGCGGAACGATGTGCGGAGTCTTGGTCTTGCTGGTGACGTAGCGCCACTCTGCCGCATCAAGGTCGATGTCAGCCCACTTCGCCTGCCTAAGCTCCCCAGGGCGAACAAACACCATTGGGGCCAGCTTTAGAGCGGCTTGCGTGACCAGTGCCCCCTGGTAGCCCCACAGCGCGCGCAGGAGGCCTCCTATAACGGCAGGATCAGTCACGCTGGCAAAGTGCTTGGTCTGAGGCTGTTCAAGCGCTCCTGTGAGGTCCTGAGCGGGATTGCGGTCTGCGCGACCCGTAGCGATGGCGTAGCGAAATACTCGCCCAGCATGCGCCCGGGCACGATGTGCGGTTTCCACGACACCGCGATGTTCCAACCTCCGCAGCGCCGCCAGCAGCACGGGAGCGGTGATGTCCCCAATAGGCAGATCAGCCAGCCCAGCCAGATCCTTCTCGATCAGCCGACGCTCGCGCACGACCGATCCAGGGGAAAGGCCCTCCTTCGTTCGCTTGGCGAGCAATTCCAAGCCGATGGCTCCGAAGGTGTTCGCGGCCCGTTCTCCTTGGACCGCCTTTTCGACCCTGGCCACTTGAGCGGGATTAGCCCCGCCGCGCAGGAGCGAGCGCAGACGGTCGCGTTCGACGCGGGCAGCCTGCAGCGACATCGACGGGTACTCATCGAGCGTGACGATGCTGGCCTTTCCCAGATAGCGGTAGCGGTAGCGCCACACCTTGGCTCCCGAGGGGCGCACTTCAATGCACAAGCCGTTGGCATCAGCCACACGGAAGGGGCTGGCCTTCGGCTTGAGCGAGCGCAACTTGGTGTCGGTCAGCATGTGAGTCGAGCGCCTGTGAGTCGTCCAAGGGCGTCTAGCCCACTGACACACAGCCTGACTCACTTTTTTTGTGGATGCAAGTGGATGCCGCTGGACGGCCATGGATGCGTCACGGCGCTGAAATCAAGCAACTCAAGGGCTTCGTGGACGTCTCCGGACTTCGCTGGACGTCAATGTGGTGGGCCCACCAGGATTCGAACCTGGAACCAAGGGATTATGAGTCCCCTGCTCTAACCGTTGAGCTATAGGCCCGGCGCAGCGTCACAGTGTAGTGGAGGCCGCGCCCGATCGGCTACCCGGCGGCGGCAAGCGCCTCCGAAATACGCCCCAGCCGCCTCTCCGCCGCTTCCGCGAGCCATACCTGCCGCCTCAGGCATGCCTGGAACAACGCAACCATCCTTCTGATCTGCTCCAGTCCCTGTTGGTTGTCGCCGCTGAAGCCGGCAAGCAATCCGGCCTCCGACAGCGTCAGCAGCGCATACGTCGTACGGCGTGCAAATCCCAATCGATCCTCGCACTCATCCCGCATCACCTCATCCCAGTCCAGCAGCGGCGGGAAATCGGTTTGCACGGGCTCGGGAACATCGTGCTCCACATCATTCATGGCGTGACTCCAGATGCATGACGAATCAATGCCGCAGGCCGTACGAGTTGCACGTGACCTGCCGCGCGCTTGCATCGGCGCCGGTGATGACTGGCCCGCCTACGGGATGTGTTGAGCATCTGCGCGATCAGCGTGCGACCGTCGCAGGAAAAATTCAAACGGCAGATGCGTCATCGGCAAGCCCCGTCGGGCATGTCCAGGCACCCCAAAAAGAAAAACCCCGCACCAGGCGGGGTTTCTCTCAACGCTTCACCAGCCGCTGGAAATCAATCGATATCCAGGAAGCTGCGCAGCTGCTCCGAGCGGCTCGGGTGACGCAGCTTGCGCAGCGCCTTCGCTTCGATCTGGCGGATGCGCTCGCGGGTCACGTCGAACTGCTTGCCGACTTCTTCCAGCGTGTGGTCGGTGTTCATGTCGATGCCGAAGCGCATGCGCAGCACCTTGGCTTCCCTCGGGGTGAGGCCGGCCAGCACGTCGCGCACGGTTTCAGACAGGTTGATGTTGGTGGTGTTCTCGATCGGGGACTCCACGTTGGTGTCCTCGATGAAGTCGCCCAGATGGGAATCCTCGTCGTCGCCGATCGGGGTTTCCATCGAGATCGGCTCCTTGGCGATCTTCATCACCTTGCGGATCTTGTCTTCCGGCATGTCCATTTCCTTGGCCAGCTCCTCCGGCGTAGCCTCGCGGCCGTACTGCTGGAGCATCTGGCGGGAAATGCGGTTCAACTTGTTGATCGTCTCGATCATGTGCACCGGAATACGGATGGTGCGCGCCTGGTCGGCAATCGAGCGGGTGATCGCCTGGCGGATCCACCAGGTGGCGTAGGTCGAGAACTTGTAACCGCGACGGTACTCGAACTTGTCCACGGCCTTCATCAGGCCGATGTTGCCTTCCTGGATCAGGTCGAGGAACTGCAGGCCACGGTTGGTGTACTTCTTGGCGATCGAGATCACCAGGCGCAGGTTGGCCTCGACCATTTCCTTCTTCGCCTTGCGCGCCTTGGCTTCACCGTAGGCCATGGCACGGCTGATTTCCTTCAGCTCTTCCAGGTCCAGCTGGGTCAGCTTCTCGATGTCGATCGTCGCCTGCTGTTCGGCGATGATCTGGTCCTTCACTTCGCGCAGGGCCGACGACCACTTCTGCTTGCGCTTCAGTGCGTCTTCCACCCACTCCAGGTTGGTCTGGTTGCCTTCCCAGGAGCGGATGAAGTCCTTGCGCGGCATGCGCGCGGTGACGGTGGCCAGGTTCAGCACGCGTCGCTCATGGGCCTTGATCGACGCCATGGTGTCGCGCAGCTGCTTGGTCAGCACGTCGGTCAGCGGCAGCGGCAGCTTCAGGGTGACGAACACCGCCGACATCTCTTCGCGCAGGCGCGGCAGGTTCTTCTTGTCGCCCTTGGTCGCCGCCTTCTTGAAGGCATTGAAAGCATCGCTCAGCGCCTGCATGCGCGCAGCGACTTCCTCCGGATCCGGACCGGTCGGTGCGGCTTCTTCCTCGCCACCCTCGACGTCATCGTCCTCGTCCTCGTCGCCTTCTGCGTCGGCATCGCTGCTGTCATCGGCAGCGACCGCCGGCGGCGCCGGCTCTTCGTCGGCCAGGTCGTTGAAGCCGACGATCACTTCGGCCAGGCGCTTCTTGCCTTCCTTGTGGGCCTCGTAGTCGGTCAGCAGCGATTCGACCGAAACCGGGAACTGGCCCAGGGCGGCCTGGACCTGCGAAAGGCCTTCCTCGATGCGCTTGGCGATGGCGATTTCGCCTTCGCGGGTCAGCAGCTCGACCGTGCCCATTTCGCGCATGTACATGCGCACCGGGTCGGTGGTACGGCCACCTTCGGTGTCGAGCGCGCTCAGCGCGGCGGCAGCTTCTTCGGCCGCGGTGTCATCGACTTCGCGGTTACCGGTGTTGCCGTCGTTGAGAAGCAGGGTTTCCACATCCGGCGCAACTTCATGGACATCGATGCCCATGCCGTTGATCATGCCGATGATGTCTTCGATCTGTTCCGGGTCGACCATGTCGTCCGGCAGATGGTCATTGACTTCGGCGTAGGTCAGGTAGCCCTGTTCCAGGCCCTTGCTGATCAGTTGCTTGATTTCGGATTGGGCAGGACGTTCGTTGGCCATGTAGTGCTCGCGCCACCGGCTAGGGAGAAATAGGGAACGTAGCATTATACCAGCCCGGGGCCCTGCCTGCCGGGCGGTGGTCCCGGCGGCCTAGGGCCTGAGAAGGAAGGTCACGGGACCGTCGTTGACCAGGCTGACGACCATATGGGCACCAAACCGGCCCGTTTCCACCCCTGGCGCATGATTTTCACGGCAGATGTCGACAAATCGATTGAACCCGCGTTCAGCCTCGTCCGGCGGTGCGGCGCTGGTGAAACTCGGCCGCATGCCCGAACGGGTATCGGCCGCCAGGGTGAACTGGCTGACCAGCAGCAGGCCGCCACCGGTGTCGCGCAGCGACCGGTTCATCTTCCCGGCCTCGTCGGCGAACACCCGGTAACCCAGCAGGCGTTCGGCCATCCGCCGCAGCTGGGCCTCGCTATCCCCCGGTTCCATGCCGACCAGGGCCAGCAAGCCGGGGCCGATCTGCCCCACCACCTCCTCGTCGACATGGACGGCGGCCTGGCTGACACGCTGGATCAGGACGAGCATCGTGGGCTTCCAATGAACGGGGCCGGCCACGATAGCAGCGCCCTTGGCTAAACTGGCGCCGATGAATCCGCAACGCAAAGCCCGGCTGGTCTACCGCGCCACCACCCTGTTCGCCCGCCTGCCCTGGCCGCTGCTGCGGGGGTTCGCACACGCCCTGGCGTGGACGTGGGTTCGTGTCAATGCCCGTGAGAGCCGCGTTACCCGGCGCAACCTCGAACTGGCCTACCCGGAGCTGGACGGTCCTGCACGCGACCGCCTGCACCGCGAACTGCTGCGCTCCACTGCGCTGCAGGCCATCGAGACCCTGCGTTTGTGGAGCCGGCAGCCGGCCGACAACCTGCGGCTGCACCTGAAGCAGCGCCACGGCGAAGCCCTGTACGACGCGGCCCTGGCCAGCGGCAAGGGCGTGATCGTGGCCGCACCGCACTTCGGCAACTGGGAGCTGCTGAACCAGTGGCTGGCCTCGCGCGGGCAGATCGCCATCGTCTACAAGCCGCCGGAAGACGAGGCCAGCGACGCCTTCCTGCAGCTGGTGCGCGGCGGCCAGAACGTGCAGCAGGTACGCGCCGAGGGCCCGGCCGTGCGCCAGCTGTTCAAGGTGCTCAAGGACGGCGGCGCCACCGGCATCCTGCCCGACCAGCAGCCCAAGGCCGGCGATGGCGTGTTCGTGCCGTTCTTCGGCGTGCAGGCGCTGACCATGACCCTGGTCAACCGGCTGGCCGAGCGCACCGGCGCCACCGTGCTGTATGGCTGGTGCGAGCGCATCGGGCCGGACATGGAATTCGCCCTGCACATCGAGCCGACCGACCCGGCCGTGGCCGATCCGGACCCGCAGGTGGCCGCCACCGCGCTCAATGCCGGCATCGAGCGCATCGCCCGCCGCGACCCGTCGCAGTACCAGTGGACCTACAAGCGCTATACGCTGCGGCCACCGGGCAGCGGCGAGGAAGATCCGTATGCGACCGAAGAGCATCCGCACTGACGGCCCCCACGCCCAGGCCCATCCGGCCCCTGCGACCGGCGGCCGCACCACGTTGAATACGACGCCGGCGCCCCCATAGAGACTGCGATGTCCGCCTCCCCCGGTCCCGCCATGCCTGCTGCCTCTTCCCTGTTCGGCGACCCCGCCGCGATCCGCTGCGAACGCGCGGTGGCCGAACTGCGTGCCGGTCGCCCGGTACTGCTCCACGATGGGCAGGGCCAGCGCCTGGCGGTGATTGCACTGGACAGTGCCACTGCCAGCAGCTTCGCTGCCTTCGCCGCTGCCGCACGCGAGCGCCATTACCTGTTCCTGACCGCCACCCGCGCCCGCGTGCTCGGCGTGGAGGCACCGGCAGGCGCACGCCTGCCGCTGGCGGGGGTTGCCTTCGATGCCCTGCCCTCGCTGGGCTACCTGCGCGAGCCCGGCCCGATGCCGGACGACTGGACGGCCGGCGACGCCTTCGATGCCGGCGCGGTGGAGCTGGCCCGCCTGGGCCTGCTGCTGCCGGCGATGGTGGCGGTGCGCCTGGATGCAGCTGACCGCACCTTCGAGGGTGCTGCTGAAGTGGCGCTCTGCGATCTGGCCGAAGGCGCGGCCCACGCCGCCCACGATTACGAACTGGTCGCCCGTTCGCCGGTACCGCTGCGCGACGTCGGCATGACCACCTTCGCGGTGTTCCGCGGCGGCGTGGCCCAGCGCGACCAGGTCGCGATCATCGTCGGCGAACCGGACCTGTCGGCGGTGGTGCCGGTACGCGTGCACTCCTCGTGCCTGACCGGTGACCTGTTCGGCTCACTCAAGTGCGACTGCGGCGACCAGCTGCGGCGCGGCCTGCGCAAGCTGAAGGAACTGGGCGGCGGCGTGCTGCTGTACCTGGACCAGGAAGGCCGCGGCACCGGCATCGCCGCCAAGATGCGCGCCTACGGCTACCAGCACGACGGCCTGGACACCATCGATGCCGATGCACAGCTGGGCTTCGGTGCCGACGAGCGCCGCTACGGCAGTGCGGTGGCGATGCTGCATGGCCTGGGCATTTCGCGCGTGGCCCTGCTCAGCAACAACCCGACCAAGGCACAGCGTCTGCGCAACGCCGGCATCGAGGTGCTGGACTGCATTCCGGTCACCGGCGAGATCACTGCCGAAAACGAACACTACCTGCGCACCAAGGCCGATCGTGCCGGCCACATGCTGGATGTGGACGCGCTGATCCAGGCTGCCCAGTAGCGCGGTCGACCTGCTACCGTCTGCGCGGTGTGGCCCTGCCGCCACCGCCCGCCCTGCCACCTGACGGAGCCTGCGTGATCGACGTTCCCCTGACCTCCCCGCCTGCCGATGCCTGGCAGTCGCTGCCGCAGCGCGCCGCCCGCTTGGCCGCACTGGAAGGCGCCTTCGGCGGACTGTTCGTGCCGGGCCTGCCGCTGGCCGCGGCCGCGTGGTTCTTCGAGCTGCCCGGCGGCCTGTGGACGGCCGCCCTTGGGCTGCTGATCGGCATCGTCTTCGGCGCGTGGCTTGGCCACCGGCGCTTGACCCGCACCCGCTGGCGGCTGGATACCCAAGGGCTGGGCCTGCGCCGCGACCTGATGTGGCAGCTGGAAACGCGCATCCCCATTTCGCGCGTGCAGCACCTGGATCTGCGCCGCGGCCCGCTGGAACGCCGTGCCGGCCTGGCCACGCTGATCGTGCACACCGCCGGGACCCGCATGAGCGCAGTGACCGTGAGCGGCCTGGACGAGGCCGACGCCGAGCGCCTGCGTGACACCCTGTCCCATCAGCTCGACCAGGACGCCGACGCCCTGTGAGCCTGCCGCCGCCCCTGCCCGCATCGCTGCCTGCCGGTGGCGAGGACCATCGCCTGCACCCGTGGTCGTGGCTGTTCGTGCTGCTGATGCAGCTGCGCCACTACTTCCTGCCGCTGGTGGCGCTGCTCGTGTTCGGCCAGCGCGGTGACCGCGACCCGATGTGGGCGCAGCTGATTCCGCTGTCGGCGATTGCCGCGCTGGTGCTGGTCTCGGTGCTGCAGTACCTCAGCTACCGCTACCGCATCGGCAGCGACGCGATCACCGTGCGCAGCGGACTGCTGGCGCGCAACCGCCGCGAGATCCCGTTCGCCCGCATCCACAACGTGGAAGTGCGGCAGAACCCGCTGCACCGCCTGTTCGGCGTGGCCGAGCTGCGCCTGGAATCGGCCGGTGGCGTGCGTCCGGAAGCCGAAATGCGCGTGCTGAAGCTGGACCAGGCGCTGGCGCTGGAACGACTGGTGCGCCAGCGTGGGCAGGCACCGCAGGCCGCCGACGTCGTGGCCGCCCCCTCGATCACCGACGCCGACACCGAACAGGTGCTGCTGCGCCTGTCGAGCTGGGACGTGGTGCGCATGGGCCTGCTGTCCAACCGCGGCTGGGCATTGGCGATCGCCGCCTTCGGCGTGCTGTTCCAGACCGTGCCGCGGCCGGTGATGGACGCGGCCATCCAGCGTGGCGGCCGGGAAGCCTTCGGCTACGCAAGCCACCTGCATCCCGGCGTGGCCGGCGCCTTCCTGCTGCTGGCCGCAGCCTTGCTGCTGGGCTGGCTGGCGCTGCGTGCGCTGTCGGTGGTGCTGACCCTGCTGCGCTATCACGGCTTCACCCTCAGCGAGCAGGACCGCCGCCTGACCGTCTCGGCCGGCCTGCTCAGCCGCACCCGCAGCAGTGTCGCGCGTCGCCGCATCCAGGCCTGGACGCTGCGCGAAACCACCCTGCATCGCTGGTTCGGCCTGCGCCAGCTGCGCATCGACAGCGCTGCCGGCGGGCCCTCGCGCGACGAGGACCGCGCCCTGCGCGAGCTGGCACCGCTGGCACCGGCAATGCGCTGCGAGCAGCTGGTGCAGCACCTGTTGCCTCAACTGCGGTGGCCGCCAGCGCAATGGCAGTCCATTCCGCAGCGTGGCTGGTGGCGGCTGTGCCTGGGCGCGCTGCTGCTGGTGCCGTTGCTGGCAGCGGCCGCGTACTGGCGCTGGGGATCATGGGGCCTGATCGTGCTGGCCTGGCTGCCGGTGGCGCTGCTGGTGGCACATCGGCAGATGGCGCGCATGGGCTGGTATCTGGATGCCCATTACGTGGCCGTGCGCGGCGGCTGGTGGAAGCGCTGGTGGCGCTGGGCCGAGCTGGACAAGGTGCAGGGCCTGCGCCTGCAGCGTTCACCGCTGGACAAGCTGCTCGGCACCAGCAGCCTGCAGCTGGATACGGCCGGTGCGCACGGTGATGTGGCGTTGACCCTGCGCTACCTGCCGCAGGCACAGGCGCAACACGTGATGGAGCAGCTGGCCGCGGCGCTGGCGCGGCGCAAGCTGCGCTGGTAAGCAACACCGGTAGTGCCGGCCGCTGGCCGGCAACCGCAGACATTCCCGAGGTTGCCGGCCAGCGGCCGGCACTACCGCGAGCGGGGTCGGCGAGGCATCAGCGCTGCGACGGCCCCCAATATCCCAGGTCCTTGCGGATCTGCAGGTCGCGCACCCAGCTGCCGAAGGGCTTGCGCCGCAGCACGCCCATTTCACCGGACAGGAAATCCTCGGTGGCGGCGATCACCCGCTCGCTGGACAGGCCATCGCGGTACGGATGGATGGCGTCGGCGTAGCGCACGATCTCCGCCTGCAGCGCGGCGTCGGGATGCAGCGCGCGCTGCAGCATCGCCGGCAGCTGCGCCGGGTCGTCGAAGTCGATCATGTGCGGCTTGGGCACGCGGTTGCGGAAGGTCACCACCGGCTTGTGCTGGACGATGAACTCCGAAACGATCGACGAGGTGTCCGACACCAGCACATCGGCGGCGCGCTGCGCGGCCATCACCTGCTCCGGCTCGATGAAGCGGGCATGGGCACCGGCCAGCGCGCGGTAGCGCTCGAACAGTTCCGGTGGGCACTTCGGGTGCAGGGTCAGCAGCCAGTAGCGCTCACCGCCAGCGATATCGGCGGCGATCTGCGCATGCAGGTGGGGCGCTGCGCTCAGGCGCTCGGTGAAGGTCGAACCGAACAGGATCACCGGGCGCCC
The DNA here is from genome assembly GCF_000284595.1 of Stenotrophomonas maltophilia D457. Classification (GTDB taxonomy): domain Bacteria; phylum Pseudomonadota; class Gammaproteobacteria; order Xanthomonadales; family Xanthomonadaceae; genus Stenotrophomonas; species Stenotrophomonas muris. The sequence continues at coordinate 4,238,318 of NC_017671.1, forward strand.
GCCCGCCGCTGCGCGCAGCGCGGCGCTCTCGCCACCGTCGTCGCGGAACAGCGGGTCGAGCTTCGGCCAGCCGGTCTCGGCTACGGCGAAGTGGCCCTGCAGGGCGGCGATCTCACGGAACGGCGCGGTGGTGGCCGGCCCCTGCGTGCAGTACAGGTCGAACATGCCGCGCACCCGGAAGTGGCCGCGCGCACTGTCGCGCTTCTCCACGTTGAAGCCATGGAACAGCTGTACCTTGGCGCCGGACAGGAAGGTCGGCACCCAGTTGGCGGCGCTGAACACGGCACGCGGCCGCATCGCCAGGGCCTGTTTCAGTCCGATGTTGGGCACGCCCGGCAGGCTGCTGGCGGCCGCGCCGTCCTCGAACCAGGCCGCCACCTCCTGCCCGGAGGCGTGCAAGGCCTGCGCCAACGGGGCGAGAATAGGCAGCGCATAGCGCTCCGTCGCAAACAACAGGTACCCGGCCATCATGTCCTCCACGACCGCTCCCATCGAACGGCCTCGCATCTCGGCCTGCATTATCGCGTTCAACGAGGCCGGCCGCATCGGCGACTGCCTGGCCTCGCTGGCCTTCTGCGACGAAATCATCGTCGTGGACTCGTACTCCACCGATGCCACCCTGGCCATCGCCGAGGCCGCAGGCGCCCGCGTGCTGCAGCGCGCGTTCGATGGCTTCCGTAGCCAGAAGGCCTACTGCGTCGAGCAGGCAAGCCACGACTGGGTGCTGTGCCTGGACGCCGATGAGCGGATCAGCCCGGAACTGCGCGCAGCCATCGAACGGGCCCGCGACGGTGGCTTCGCCGGCCATGCCGGCTATCGCTTCGCGCGCCTGTCGGAGTACTTCGGCAGGTTCCTGCGCCATGGCAACGCCTACCCGGACCGGGTGATGCGCCTGTTCGACCGCCGCCGCGGCGGCTGGCGCGGCAAGCGCGAGATCCACGAGGCGGCCAGCGTCGACGGCAGCGTCGGCACCTTGCGCGGCGACCTGGTCCATTACCCGTACCGCTCCCTGCAGCAGCAGCTGGCCAAGACCGAGAAGTACGCGCGGATGATGGCCGAGCACGAGTTCGCACGCGGCAAGCGGGCCACGCTGGGCAAGCTGGTACTGGCGCCGGCCTGGCGGTTCTGGCGCGGCTTCGTGTTCCGTGGCGGCTTCCGCGACGGCTGGCACGGCCTGGTCTACGCCTACGTGCGCGCCAACTACGTGCGACAGAAGACCATCATGCTGTGGATGCTGGGCAACGGCCAGCCCGTGGCCGACCCGCCGAACCCCTGATCGCCGGGGCCCGCCCGGCGCGCCGACGCATCACGAGCCGGTGATCGCCCGGTGGCGCGCGCCTTCGACGATCGACAGGCCGGTCAGCAGGCCGACCAGGGTCACGTAGAAACTGGCCGTCATCTGGTGCGCGAACATCGACTGGGTCAGCCCGCACAACGCGTAGGTGATCACCAGCATGACGCCGGCAGCGGCCGGCCCGCGGAAGGTCGCCCGTCCGCTGCGGCGATGCAGGCGCACGAACAACCACAGCGGGATGCCATACACCGCCAGCAACAGCAGCAGGCCCGGTACACCCTGGGTCGCCGCCCATTCGGCCACGTCGTTGTGGGCATGCCCCAGGTGGCAGCGCAACTCTTCCGGGTTCTCCCGGCAGACCGGCACGCGCTGCATCGCGCTGTCGAAATGACCGATGCCAACACCCACCAGCGGATGATCGAGGAAGGTCTGCCAGGCTACCTGCAGGCGCTCGACGCGGGCACCGGCGGAAGAATCACTGTCGCCCAGCTCCATCCGCTGCACGTCGCTGTGCAGCTCGCTCAGGCGGACCTGGTGGCGCAGCTCCGGTACCGACAGCAGCAGCGTCGCACCGATCGCCAGCATCCCGGCCAGCACCGACAGGCGCGCCGCACCGGTACGCCAGCGCAGGCTCAGCGCCAGCACCACCAGCAGCGCCAGCAAGGCGGCGAACACACCGCGGCTGCCGGTCAGCACGATGGTGCCGCAGCCGGCGGCCATGCCGAGGATCACCAGCGACCAGCGCCGCGACGGGCGGCAGAACACCAGCAGCACCATCAACACCATCACGATGTCGGCCAGCACGATGGCGTTGGTGAACAGCTCCGCGCGCGGGGCGCCGCCCAGCACCTGCCACAGCGACATCACGAAGGTGGCGAGCAGGCCGGTCAACGAGCCGTACCAGAGCCACCGCAGGCTGGGACGCAGCGCGCAGATCCACAGCGCGATCCATGGGATCACCACGAACCGCGAACGGTTGTCGACGTCACGCAGGCCCTGTTCGAACAGCACCACCGACAGTACGCCGAGCGCCAGCACCGCCAGCATCAGCCAGACCAGCACTTTCACCGGCTGGCCGGCCATGCCCCGCGCGCGCCACAGCAGCTCCGGCGCCAGCAGGGTGCTGAGCAGCAGCAGAAGACCATACGGCAACAGGTTGATCGGCACGGTCAGCACCAGTGCCGGCAGGCAGAACAGCCCCAGCTGGGCCAGCCCGTGTGCAACCCCGTGACGCCCACCGACGGGAACGCCCAGCGGGTCGCCGGCCATGAGGTTCAGGTTGTCCGGTGAAGCTGGCACGTCGGGAAGTATCGCTGCAATCTGCTGGAAGAATGGGACGGGCCAACGCGGCCCGTCCCAGCCTGCTGTTTTACTGCCTTTGGACCCGCTTGGGCAGACTGGACAAGCGGAAATCGTGCTGGCTAGTCATGTTCCTGCAAACGCCGTTCACGTTCCCGCTCCTCGGCAGTGACCACGCACGGCACCGTCACCGCCGCCGCCGGCACCAGCCACCAGCGCCGCCGGTTGGCCACGCCGGCCAGTTCGGAGCGGTTGCGGTCGACGCACGACAGCATCGCGTACTCGTGGACCAGCAGCCAACGGCGTCCGGGCGCCAGCCGCTGCCAGCGCGTGGCCGCCACCAGCTGCTCGTCCCAGTCAGTCTCGAAACCGAAGGTCGCTGCGGGACGGTCGGCCAGCAGCAGGTGCTGTTCCTTCCAGGCCACCAGCCCCAGCTCGGCATCGGGGCCCAGGCGGGTACCGACCGTGCGCATCAGGCCACGGGCCGAACTGGAATCGTTCAGCAGCGGGTAGCCGACCAGGCTGTACAGCACCCAGACCACCGCCAGGGTCGACACCAGCGCAAGCTGCCGGCGACGGCCACACGCCAGCAGGCTCAATCCGCCCCACAGGCCCATCGCCAGGATCGTCCACGCCAGCGCGTCGACGGCCCCGGGGGCGAGCCCGCGGCTATGGGTCAGGCGCAGCTCGAAGGCCGGGTCACCCAGCACCGCCATCGCGCCAGCCACGGCCAGGCCCAATGACAGCAGGCCGGTGAACAGCCCCACCACGGCCTGCACATCGCGTCGCTTCAGCAACCCCGGCAACAGCGGTGCCAGCACCAGGCAGAACATCGGCAGCGCCGGCAGGATGTAGACGTCGCGCTTGCCGGCGGGAATCGAGAAGAACAGCACCACCATCAGCCACCAGGCCAGCGGCAGCAGATAGCGCGCGTCGCGGCGTTGCAGCCGGCGGCGCCAGGCCGGAATCGCCCAGGGCAGGGCCAGGAATGCCGGGATCCACATCAGCGGCATCGTCGCCAGGAAGTACCAGGCGGGCTGGTGGTGATCCCAGGAATGGGTGTAGCGCCGCGCCGTCTGCTGGAACAGGATATCGTCCATGTAGGCGCGATATTCGTCCGAGCCGGTGGCAAAGCCGGCCAGCAGCATCGGCGCCAGCCACAACGACACCGCCAGCAGGAAGGCCAGCGGCGCCAGCCAGAAGCGCGCCTCGCGCGCGTGCAGGCCCACCCGTGGCCACCGCAGCGCCGTGGCGATTGCCGCGGGCACGATCATCAGCAGCGCCAGCATGCCCACGCCCTTGGTGATCACGCCGATGCCGGCGAAGAACCAGCCCAGCCACCACCAGCGCCAGGCAGGCCCCAGCAGCAGGTGGCGCAGCAGGCCGTAGTTGGCCAGGGTGATGAACAGCAGCAGCAGGGGATCGATCTGCGCCTTCTTCGCCTGGAAGGTGAACTGCAGCGCGAACAGCAGCGCCCAGCCGGCATACAGCCCCACCCGCCGCGTCCACAGCCGCCGGCCCAGGTCGACCACGCACCACAGCGTGCCCAGTGCCGCCAGCAGCGACGGCAGCAGGAAGGCCACGCGCCACTGCCCGACCAGGCTGTACAGCGTGGCCTGCCACCACATCAGCATCGGCGGCTTGTCCGAGTACAGCTCGGTCCCGCGGTGCGGGAACAGCCAGTGGCCGCTGTCGAACATCTGCTTGGCCACCAGCGCGAAGCGCGGCTCGTCCGACGGCCACGGATCACGAAGGCCCAGCCCGGCCCCCAGCACCAGCAGGGCCATCACCACGAACAACCACGTCTCGCGCGACGCGCGGGATTTCAGCATGGGACTCGCAACGTCAGCGGGGGGTCAGGCCGTTTTTAGCAGACGCGCGTAAAAGAAACCGTCAGCATCGCTGTCACCCGGCAGTCGCTGGCGCGCGATCCCCTCGCAGTCCAGGCCGAATCTGTCATCCAGCGGCTGTGCCACCGCGTCCGGATGCCACTTCAGGAAGGCCCGCACCTGATCGATGTTCTCGGCGCGCAGGATCGAACAGGTGGCGTACAGCAGCACGCCGCCCGGGCGCAGCATCGACCAGCAGGCCTCCAGCAGGCGGGCCTGCACGCCGACCAGCGCATCGATATCCTCGGCGCGGCGGTGGAACATCACGTCCGGCTGGCGGCGGATCACGCCGGTGGCCGAACACGGCGCATCCAGCAGGATGGCGTCGAACGGTGTGCCATTCCACCACGCACCGGGGTCGCTGGCATCGGCCACCCGGGTCTGCGCGCCCTCACCTACACCGGTGCGGGTGTAGGTATCGCGGGCACGCGCCAGGCGACGCGCATCGATATCCAGCGCCAGCAGGCGCAGGCTCGGGTCACGCTCCAGCAGGTGCGCCGACTTGCCACCCGGTGCCGCGCAGGCGTCCAGAACGCTGGCGCCGGACGCCGGTGCCAGCGCGTCCGCCGCACATTGCGCCGACAGGTCCTGCACCGACAGCGCACCGTCGGCGAACCCCGGCAACTGGTTCACCGCGATGGGCGCCACCAGGCGCAGCGCGTCGGCGCTGAGCGGGCTGGCTTCGGCAGCAATGCGGGCCTCGGCCAGCGTGGCCAGCGCCTTGTCACGCCCCCCCTGCTGGCGGTTGGCACGCAGCCACAGCGGCGCCGGCTGCAGGCTGGCAGCAAAGATCGCCTGGGCCTGGGACGGCCAGTCGCGCTCGACGGCATCGGCCAGCCACGCCGGAAAGGCGTCACGCGCAGGCTGCTCCGGCAACCCCTCGCGCTGCGCGCGGCGCAGGATCGCGTTGACCAGCCCGGCCTGGCGCTCACGGCCCAGCGCGCGGGCGGCGTCGACCGTGGCCGACAGGGCCGCATGCGCCGGCAGTTCCAGCACGTCCAGCTGCGCGAAGCCCACCATCAGCAACGTGCGCAGGTCGGCATCACGCGCCGACAGCGGCTTCTGCATCCACGACTGCAAGGCAGCGTCGTAGGTACTGCGGCGGCGCAGGACTGCAAAGCACAGCGCTTCCAGCAAGGCCCGATCACGACTGTCGGCCAGCTTGGGCAGTGCCCAGGCCAGTTCCGCCTTCAGCGAGCGGCCACGGGTGAACACCTGCGCCAGTACGCGTGCGGCCAGCATGCGGGTGGCCGCGCCGGGCGCCGCCTTGGCGACGGAGAAATCATTCTGCTTCGACACCGCTTATGCCCCCACGTGCAGGTCGCGGCGGGCATTGAGGTAGTCGGCGGCGGTGATCGCCTTGCCGCCTTCGCGCTGCAGCGTGCGCAGGCGCAGCGCGCCCTGGCCGCAGGCGATGTCGATACCATCGCGGCTGGCCGCCAGCACCGCCCCCGGCGCCTGGCCGTGGGCCAGGTCAAGAGCGACCGCGCCGTGGATGCGCACGCGCTCGCCGGCCAGCGTGGCCTCGGCGATCGGCCACGGATTGAAGGCGCGCACGGTGCGCGCCAGTGCATCGGCGTCCTGCGCCCAGTCCAGGCGGGCTTCGGCCTTGTCCAGCTTGTGCGCGTAGGTCACGCCCTGTTCGGGCTGCGGCCGCGCGATCGGCTTGATGCCGGCACGCAGCAGGCCCAGGCCGTCGGACAGCACCTGTGCGCCCAGTTCGGCCAGCTTGTCATGCAGCTGGCCGCCGGTATCGGTGGCCGCGATCGGCAGCTCCTGGTGCAGCAGCACCGGGCCGGTATCCAGGCCGGCTTCCATCTGCATCAGGCACACGCCGGTCTTTGCGTCACCGGCCTGGATCGCGCGCTGGATCGGCGCGGCACCGCGCCAGCGTGGCAGCAGCGAGGCATGCACGTTCCAGCAGCCGTGGGTCGGGATCGCCAGTACCGCCCTGGGCAGGATCAGGCCGTAGGCGACCACCACCATCAGGTCCGGCTGCAGGTCGCGCAGCTGCCGCTGGGCAGCTTCATCCTTCAGCGATTCGGGCTGGTAGACCGGAATGCCACGGGCCACGGCTTCGAGCTTGACCGGCGACGGTGCCAAGCCACGGCCGCGCCCGGCCGGGCGATCAGGCTGGGTATAGACGGCCACGACCTCGTGGTGGCGCGCCGCGGCGCGCAGCGACGACACCGCGAATTCCGGCGTACCGGCAAAGACAATCCTCATGGCTACCCCACTTGCAGGATGGATTCGTGCAGGAAAGAAAACGGCGCCGTCGGCCGGCGCCGTACAGCCCGCGCGCGTCGCGCAGGCACGGGCCACCCGGAGGGCGGCCCGGATTGGCGATCACGCCACGTGCTTGCGCTGCTTGGCCAGCTTCTTGCGGACCATCTCGCGCTTGAGCGGCGACAGATAGTCGATGAACAGCTTGCCGTCCAGGTGGTCCATCTCGTGCTGGATGCAGGTGGCCAGCACTTCACCGGCCTCCAACTGCTGCTCCTGGCCGTTGCGGTCCAGGTACTTCACGGTGATGGTGTCAGCGCGGGTCACGTCGGCGAAGATGCCCGGGACCGACAGGCAGCCCTCCTGGTACACCCGGCCCCCGTCCTTGGCGACGATTTCCGGGTTGATGAACACATGCGGTTCATTCTTCTCTTCGCTGACATCGATGACCATGAAGCGCTTGTGCACGTCCACCTGGGTGGCGGCCAGGCCGATGCCCGGGGCGTCGTACATGGTCAGGAACATGTTGTCGATCAGTTCCTGGAAGGCCGGCGTGGTGACTTCGGCGGCGTCGATCAACGCAGCCTTGGTACGCAGGCGCGGATCGGGGAACTCGAGAATGGGGAGAAGGGCCATGGCTGTTTCCGGATAGGGGGCCGGCACGCCGGCATACGTCGCAGATTCTAGCTCCAACGCTTGCCTTGCGCCCCGGTTTCTGGACTATAGTGCGTGGACCTGTTGGGGAATCAGGGCTTCACACCTATGTTGCTTCGTTTTCGTACGGTCGTCGCCGCGGCGATGCTGACCGTGGCTGCCTATGCTACCGCCGTGGAAGTGAATGGCGGGCACCCGGACACCTATGTGGTCCGAAAAGGGGATACGTTGTGGGATATCGCCGCACGTTTCCTGCAGAAGCCTTGGCTGTGGCCGGAGATCTGGCAAGCCAATCCGCAGATCGCCAACCCGCACCTGATCTATCCAGGTGACGTGCTGAGCCTGGCCTACCTGGACCGGGTGACCGTGTCCCAGGCCGGTCCGCGCCAGGAGGCCCCGATCGACGCCATTCCGCTGGCCCAGGTCGAGCCGTTCCTGAAGCAGCTGAGCGTTGTCGCCAGCGTCAAGCAGCTGCCCTACGTCGTCGGCCTGGAGGACAGCCGCCTGCGCGTGTCCGGTGGCGACACCGTCTACGTGCGCCTGGCGGATGCCCAGGTGGGCCAGCGCTGGGCCGTGGTACGCCCGACCGTGCGTTACGCCCAGCCCAAGCCGACCGAGGACCTGACCGCCAATGGCGACGTCACCCCGGGCAGCGGCAACCTGTGGAAGGCCTACAACGCACCCAACGCACGTCGTGGCGTGCTCGGCTACGAACTGGCCCAGGTCGCCACCGGCACCATCACCCAGATCGCCGGCGGCAAGGTCGAGGCCTCCACGCTGGTGCTGGACAAGAACGTCGGCGGCCGCGAAGTGCGCGCCGGCGACCGCCTGGTGCCGGTCGAAGCCCGGCCGTACGACCTGCAGTTCGTGCCCCACGTACCCGCTGCGGGTGTCGAGGGCGTGGACGTGCGCGTGCTGGCGGTCACCGACATGTTCACCGCCGGTGGCCCACGCGACGTGATCGCGATTTCGGCCGGCCGTGCCCAGGGCGTGGACAACGGCACCGTGTTCTCGCTGTGGCGCCCGGGCCGCCATGTAGCGCACCGCATGAAGTACCCGACCTCCTCGCGCATGGACGACTCGCTCAGCACCGGCGCAGGCCGGGTCTCGCTGCCGGATGAATATGCCGCGCATGCGATGGTGTTCCGCACCTTCGACAACGTCAGCTACGCGCTGGTGATGCAGGGCGTGAAGCCGGTGCAGGTGGGTTACAACGCGCTGCACCCGGACGCGAAGTAACGGTTGCCGGACTGCCCCGGCCACCACTGGAGTGCCGGCCTCGGGCCGGCAGGCACCTCCGGCAAAACCTGACAGCCACATGCGAAGGCGCCCTAGGGCGCCTTTGTTGTGTGCGGCCGATAGTGGGGGATGACCACACATGCATACGAGGCGCTGCTGCGCCTGTTGATGGCGGGAGGCGCACTGGCGTCCCGACGGGCCCTGCTGCAGGCCGCGGGCGATGCGGAAACCGCCATTGCGCAAGGCACTGCGACCTGGCGTGCGCACGGTTGCACGCCGGAGCAGTGCGCCGCCCTGGAACGCCCCGATACCCGGGCCTGGACATCCGCCCGGCGCTGGCTGGAACAGGACAACCATCACCTGCTGCCGTGTACCGATCCGGCCTTTCCGCCATCACTGCTGGAGGTACCCAACCCGCCGCTGGCGCTATTCGTGGCCGGTGATCCCTGCCTGGCCTGGCGCCCTTCGGTGGCGCTGGTCGGCAGCCGCTCGCCCACCCCGGGCGGGCGTGCACTGGCCGCGCGTTTTGCCGGCTGCTTCGTCGAGGCCGGCCTGGCGGTGACCAGCGGCCTGGCCGCAGGCATCGATGCGGCCGCGCACCAGGCTGCGCTGGAGGCCGGCGGCTGCACCATGGCAGTGATCGGCACCGGCCCCGACCGGGCCTATCCGGACAGCCACGCGCGGCTGCAGGCGCGGATCGCCGCCGAAGGCGTGGTGCTCAGCGAGTACCTGCCGGGCACGGCTGCCCGTCCCAGCCACTTCCCTGCGCGCAACCGGCTGGTGGCCGGACTGGCGCTGGCCACCGTGGTGGTCGAGGCCGCGCAGCGCTCGGGCGCGCTGATCACCGCGCGCCTGGCCGCCGAGGCAGGCCGCGAGGTCTGTGCCCTGCCCGGGTCGGTGCTCAACCCGCGCGCGACCGGCTGCCATCGCCTGATCCGCGAGGGCGCGGCGCTGGTCGAGCGCCCCGAGGAGGTCCTGGAACTGCTCGCCCCCGCCCTTCGCCAGCAGCTGCCGGGCTTGCAATCGCGGTTGGCCACCCCCACTGAACAGGCACCGCCGGCGCTCCTGCCGGCGCGCTGGGCCGACGACCCTGACTACCAGTGCTTGTGGCGGGCGCTGGACCACAACCCAAGCGGTATGGATTCACTGATCACGCGTTGTGGATTGACGGCGTCACAGGTGTCCTCCATGCTGCTGGCCATGGAACTGGCGGGAATCGTGGTGTGCGTACACGGCCGCTACTGTCGAACTCCCTAGTTTCTTCACCTCCACAGCGTCGCGCGACGCAGGCCGAGGGGCAATGAAAGAGAGCATCCTGGATGTACTGCTGTACCTGTTTGAACACTATTTCAGCGAAGATGCGGACCTGATCCGTGACCGCGATTCGCTCCAGAACGGCCTGATCCAGGCCGGTTTCAGCCCCACCGAGATCAACAAGGCGTTCGACTGGCTCGATGCCCTGGCCGCGCAGCGGCCGAGCGTGGCCCAGGCGCGGGTCGATGGCCCCGTGCGCATCTACCACGGCCCCGAGCTGGACAAGCTGGACGTGGAATGCCGCGGCTTCCTGCTGTACCTGGAACAGCACGGCATCCTCGACGCCGACCAGCGCGAGCTGGTGCTGGACCGGGCGATGGCCCTGGACCAGGACGAACTGGACCTGGACGACCTGAAGTGGGTCGTGCTGATGGTGCTGTTCAACCAGCCCGGCTCCGAAGCGGCCTACGCCTGGATGGAGACGCAGATGTTCATGGACGAGCCAGAACCCCTGCACTGACCGTACACTTGGGGGCATAGCGCATTCAGGAGCGTCCCCGTGAGCGAGTGGTTCCACGCAGAAGGCAACCGGCAGCAAGGCCCGCTGCCGGCGGAACAGTTGGTCGAGTTGTTCCGCAACAACCAGATCTCCCTGGACACCCTGGTCTGGCGCGACGGCCTGCCGCAATGGCAGCCGTTGCGCAGCGTGGTCGATGAGCTGGGCCTGATCGTGCCGGCGCTGGACGTCGCCGCGCCGGCCGTGGAACCCGAGCCGGAGCCCGAACCGGAACCGGTTGCGCCGCCGCCGCCGCAACCACCGGTGCTGCCACCGTCCACGCCCTATGCCACGCAGACCCCGGCCGGGGTGCTGCCGCCGCCGAAAAAGAAGCTCTCCGGCTGCGCCCTGACCGCGATCATCGGCGGCGGCCTGCTGCTGGTGCTGGTGCCGGTCATGGCCATCCTCGCGGCGATCGCCCTGCCTGCCTACAACGACTACACCGTGCGTGCCAAGGTTGCCACCGCGGTCAATGCCCTGCAGCCGCTGAAACAGCAGGTGCAGCACTTCGCCGACGACGAAGGCCGCTGCCCCGGTGCCAACGATGCCGGTTTCCCGGCGCCGGGTGATTTCACCCAGGCCGGCCTGTCGGCGGTGAACATCGGCCGCTTCAACAACGGCCACTGCGGCATCGAAGCAACGCTGGCCGTGCCCGGCAAGAGCCTCGATGGCGACCTGCTGTGGCTGGAATATGATCGCGACAGCGGCCGCTGGGAATGCAGCGGTGAAAGCGACGACAAGTACCTGCCGCCGTCGTGCCGCGGCTGAGCCACGTGCACGGCAGCACCTCCAAGGACGATCCAACAGGGAACATGCAATGACCGAGTGGTACTACGCCGAAGGACAGCAACGCCAGGGCCCGCTGCCGGTCCAGGAAATCCGCCAGCGCTTCCAGCGGGGCGAACTGAACCTGGACACCCTGGTCTGGCGCGAAGGCATGGCCCAGTGGGCTGCACTGCGCCAGGTGGTCGATGAGCTCGGCCTGCAGACACTGGCCGATGCCAGCACGGCCACCGCCAGCGGCGGCTTCGACCTGCGCGGCGACTACGCCGCCATCGACAACGGCACTGCACCGCTGCCTGGCACGGGCGCGCTCAGCAGCTCGCCCTACAGCGCCCCGGCCGCTTCCGGTGCCGGTGGCCCGCAGCCGGTGATCGGCGGCGAGGTGGTCTACGCAGGCTTCTGGAAGCGCGTAGCGGCGTACATGATCGACTACTTCGTGCTGGCCATTCCGGGCGGCATCATCGGCGCCATCATCGGCGTGGTGCTTGGCGCCAGCATGGGCGCGGTGGGCAGCGGCGAGACCTCCATCGAAATCGTCGCGCAGGTGGCCAGCGCGCTGATCAACATGGCCATCGGCGTTGCCTACTACACCTGGTTCCATTCCTCGCAGGGTGGCGCCACGCTGGGCAAGATGGCGGTCGGCATCAAGGTCGTGCGCAGCAACGGCGATCGCCTGACCAAAGGCCGCGCCTTCGGCCGCTACTGGGCCATGCTGCTGAGCAGCTTCACCCTCGGCATCGGCTTCCTGATGGCCGCCTTCACCGAGCGCAAGCAGGGCCTGCACGACATGATCTGCGACACCCTGGTGGTCGACCGCTGGGCCTACACCGACCAGCCGCACCTGCAGCGCCATGAGCTGGGCACGGTCACCATCGTGATCCTGGTGCTCACCGGCCTGCTGGTGCTGGCGGGCCTGGTGCTGCTGGTGGCCGCGGTCGGCTTCATCGCCAAGATGGCCTCATGAACGGCCATCCTCACGTCTGGCTGCTTGACAGGGGCTGGCCGGGCGTGATTCCTCTAATAAGGTGAAACCTGAACGCCCGGCACACTACCGGGCGTTCAGCGTATTGATTTGTCCGTGGCCGCTTCACTAATGCGGCCGTTTGCTCCACCCTAGCGGCCCCTCCCCTGCGGCTCGCCCCACAGACACTGCTGCCATGCCCAAGCACCTGCTCATCGTCGAATCGCCGGCCAAGGCCAAGACGATCAACAAATACCTCGGCAAGGACTACACCGTCCTGGCCTCGTATGGGCATGTGCGTGACCTGATTCCGAAGGAAGGCGCGGTCGACCCGGACAACGGGTTCGCCATGCACTACGACGTGATCGACAAGAACGAAAAACATGTCGACGCGATCGCCAAGGCCGCCAAGGGCGCCGACGACATCCTGCTGGCGACCGACCCGGATCGCGAAGGTGAAGCGATCAGCTGGCATATCGCCGAGATCCTGAAGGAACGCGGGCTGGTCAAGGACAAGCCGATGCAGCGCGTGGTGTTCACCGAGATCACCCCGCGCGCCATCAAGGAAGCGATCAGCCAGCCACGCGCGATCGCCAGCGACCTGGTCGATGCCCAGCAGGCGCGCCGCGCGCTGGACTACCTGGTCGGCTTCAACCTGTCGCCGGTGCTGTGGCGCAAGGTCCAGCGCGGCCTGTCCGCCGGCCGCGTGCAGAGCCCGGCGCTGCGCATGATCGTCGAGCGCGAGGAAGAGATCGAAGCCTTCATCGCCCGCGAGTACTGGTCGATCGCCGCCGAGTGCGCACACCCGTCGCAGCACTTCAACGCCAAGCTGGTCAAGCTGGACGGGCAGAAATTCGAGCAGTTCACCATCACCGACGGCGACACCGCCGAAGCCGCCCGCCTGCGCATCCAGCAGGCCGCGCAGGGCTCGCTGCATGTCACCGACGTGGCCAGCAAGGAGCGCAAGCGCCGCCCGGCGCCGCCGTTCACCACCTCCACCCTGCAGCAGGAAGCCTCGCGCAAGCTCGGTTTCACCACCCGCAAGACCATGCAGGTGGCGCAGAAGCTGTATGAAGGCGTGGCGATCGGTGACGAAGGCACCGTCGGCCTCATCTCGTACATGCGTACCGACTCGGTGAACCTGTCGCAGGACGCGCTGGCCGAAATCCGCGACGTGATTGCCCGTGATTACGGCATCGCCTCGCTGCCCGACCAGCCGAACACCTACCAGACCAAGTCCAAGAACGCCCAGGAAGCGCACGAGGCGGTGCGCCCGACCTCGGCCCTGCGCACTCCGTCGCAGGTCGCCCGCTTCCTGACCGACGACGAGCGCCGCCTGTACGAACTGATCTGGAAGCGCGCCGTCGCCTGCCAGATGATTCCGGCCACGCTCAACACGGTCAGCGTCGACCTGTCGGCTGGCAGCGAGCACGTGTTCCGTGCCAGCGGTACCACCGTGGTGGTGCCCGGCTTCCTGGCCGTGTACGAGGAAGGCAAGGACAACAAGAGCGCCGAAGACGAGGACGAAGGCCGCAAGCTGCCGGCGATGAAACCGGGCGACCGCGTGCCGCTGGAACGCATCCAGGCCGAGCAGCATTTCACCCAGCCACCGCCGCGCTACACCGAAGCGGCGCTGGTGAAGGCGCTGGAAGAGTACGGCATCGGCCGTCCGTCGACCTACGCCTCGATCATCCAGACCCTGCTGTTCCGCAAGTACGTGGAAATGGAAGGCCGCAGCTTCCGCCCGTCCGACGTCGGCCGCGCGGTGTCCAAGTTCCTGTCCAGCCACTTCACCCAGTACGTGGACTACGACTTCACCGCCAAGCTCGAAGACGAGCTCGACGCCGTCTCGCGTGGCGAAGAAGAGTGGATCCCGCTGATGGCCCGCTTCTGGGAGCCGTTCAAGGAGCTGGTGGAAGACAAGAAGGAATCGGTGGACCGCGCCGAGGCCAGTGGCGCGCGCGAGCTCGGCACCGACCCGAAGACCGGCAAGCCGGTCAGCGTGCGCCTCGGCCGCTTCGGGCCTTACGCCGCCATCGGCAGCACCGCCGAGGACGCCGAGGAGAAGCCGAAATTCGCCTCGCTGCGCCCCGGCCAGTCGATGCACACCATATCCTTGGAAGACGCGCTGGAACTGTTCCTGATGCCACGCGCGCTGGGCGAGGACAACGGCGAGCCGGTCAGCGTCGGCATCGGCCGCTTCGGCCCGTTCGCCAAGCGCGGCAGCACCTATGCCTCGCTGAAGAAGGAAGACGACCCGTACACCATCGACCTGGCCCGCGCCGTGTTCCTGATCGAAGAGAAGGAAGAGATCGCGCGCAACCGGATCATCAAGGAGTTCGAGGGCAGCGACATCCAGGTGCTGAACGGCCGCTTCGGCCCGTACATCAGCGACGGCAGGATGAACGGCAAGATCCCCAAGGATCGCGAGCCGGCATCGCTGACCCTGGCCGAAGTGCAGCAGCTGATGGAAGAAACCGGCAAGCCCGTGCGCAAGGGCTTCGGCGCCAAGAAGGCTGCCGCGAAGAAGGCACCGGCCAAGAAGGCGGCGGTGAAGAAGGAAGCGGCGCCGAAGAAGGCCGCAGCCAAGAAAGCGCCTGCCAAGAAGGCGGCGAAGAAGGCCGTGGTAAAGAAGGCCGCTGCAAAGAAGGCACCGGCGAAGAAGGCCGTCAAGAAAGCCGCGAAGTAGATTCACGCCATGCGTGGATAAGGGGTAGTGCCGGCCGCTGGCCGGCAACATCCAGAAGCACCCGATGCCGGCCAGCGGCCGGCACTACCGGGCCAGGGTCCACCCCTTCTGCACGCCGCAGGGGGATAATGGGGGCCCACGTCGGGCCGGTCGCCGCCATGAAAGAACTCACCCTGGACTCTGCTGTCGCCACGCTCCGCGCCGGCGGCGTGATCGCCTATCCGACCGAAGCGGTCTGGGGCCTGGGCTGTGATCCCTCGCATGAGGCGGCGGTGCACATGGTGCTGCGGCTGAAGCAGCGCCCGATCGAGAAGGGCATGATCCTGGTCGCCGCCGAATTGTCGCAGCTGGAGGGCTGGGTGCGCCTGCAGGCGTTGCCCGATGCCCGCCAGCGCGCGGTGCTGGCCAGCTGGCCGGGTGCCAACACCTGGATCCTGCCGGCCGGTCCGCGCGCCCAGCCCTGGATTACCGGCGAGCACAGCGGCATCGCCGTGCGCATCAGCGCGCACCCGCTGGTCGCCGCCCTGTGCCGCGCCTGGGGGGGGCCCCTCGTCTCCACCAGCGCCAACCTGGCCGGTGAACCACCGGCACGCAGCCGTGCCGAGCTGGATCCACGCCTGCTGCGCCTGCTCGATGGCATCCTCGATGGCGAAACCGGCGGCCTGGCCCAGCCCACCCCGATCCGCGACGCGCTCAGCGGCAACGTGCTGCGCTCCTGAGCGGACGATTGCACTGCCACGCACAATCACGCACCCTGCCGCCATGAACCTGCTGCGCACCGCCCTGGGCCTGTGCCTGCTGCTGCCATGGACCGCACCGGCCGCCGAGGACGTGCGCGTCTACCGCTGCGTCGCCAGCAATGGCGCCGTGGCCCTGCAGGACAGGCCCTGCAGCAGCGGCCGGCAGGAGGTGCGTGACCTGCAGCGCCCGCGCGATCCGGCACCCCGGGTGGTGCGCAGTGACGCCCCTCCCGCGGCGCCCAGCGAGGTTCCGGTGATGCGCGATCGCGAAGTCCGCCACGTCTACATCCAGCCGCCACAACCGTTGTACGAGTGCGTGAGCGACGACGGTCGCCGCTACACCAGCGACAGCAACGAGGGCAATCCGCGCTGGGTCCCGTTGTGGACCAGCGTGTGGCTCCCGCACGGGCACCACGGCGCGGTCCATCCCGGTCCACGCCCGGGCTTCGGCACGCCGGTCGGTGCGCCGATCGGTGAAGGCACAGGCTACCGGCCGCCTGCGGTGGGCGTCGGCGTGCAGGTGCCGGCCGGCAGCGTGCTGGTCCGTGACAGCTGCCATGCGCTGCCGCCGCAGGACGTCTGTGCGCGCCTGCGTGACCGCCGCTGGGAACTGGACCGCCGTTACAACAGCGCGCTGCAGAGTGAGCGCACCGCCATCAGCAATGAACAGCGTGGCATCGACGCGCGCCTGTCGCGGGACTGCGAACGCTGAGCGCGATGCCTGCCGGGGCATGTACGCTGTGCGCATGAAGAACCTGATCTGGCTGGCCCTGGGCCTGTTCGCCGGCAACGCGTTGGCCGACGACGGGGTGATCTACCGTTGTACCTCCAGCAGCAGCGATGTGCCCACCCTGCAACGCACGCCCTGCCCTGCCGGCAGCAAGCAGCAGGTGGTGAGGGTGCCGGCCAGTGCTCCGCCGGCGCCGGCGTCAGCGGCACCCGTGCCGGCCGCGCCCGGACCGGCCGCGGCCACTGCGCCGTCCGTTCCCGCACCCGCGCCTCGTCGCCCCGGCGAAGGACGCACGATCATGGAAGCTGGCATGGTCGAACGCGAAGGCGGCGATCTGATACTCGACAGTGCATCGCTGCCACGCCAGGCCGATGCCGCGCCGGACAGCAATGCGCCGCCGAAGCCGCCGCTGCCACCGATCTTCCAGTGCACCGACAGCCAGGGCGGTGGCTACCTGCACGAATACGAAGCCGCCCCCGGGCGCTGCGAACTGATGACCGTGCAGGGACTGGGCGGCGCCACGCCGGTCAATGCCGCCGGCTGCGAAGTGGTGCGCGACCGCTGCGAGGAACTGCCGGACGCGCAGCGCTGCAGCAGCTGGCAGCAACGCTTCCGCGACGCACGTGGCCGTGAGCGGTTCGCCTCGCCGGAAAACCGCGACAACGCCCGTGGGGAACGCGAACGGCTGCAGGGCGTGCTGGAGGCCAGCAACTGCCCGGTACCGGGGTGACAGCCACCCGGTAGTGCCGGCCGCTGGCCGGCAATCGCAGGATCTTCAAATGATTCCAGTTGCCGGCCAGCGGCCGGCACTACCCTTTGGAAGATCAGAACCCGTAGCGCAGGAAGCCGCCATCCACCGCGATGCATTCGCCGGTGACATAGCTGGCCGCCGGCAGGCACAGGAAGCCAACGGCTGCGGCCACTTCCTCCGGCTCGCCGATGCGGCGCATCGGCGTGCGGTTGATCACTTCCTCGTAGTAGTCCGGGTCCGACAACGGACCGGACGTGCGCCGCGTGCGGATGTACCAGGGCGCCACCGCGTTGACCCGGATGCCATCCTCCGCCCACTCGACGGCCAGGTTGCGGGTCATCTGGTGCATCGCCGCCTTGGTCATGCCATAGACCACGCCACTGCGCACATGGGTCAGCCCGGACACGCTGCCGACATTGACGATCGACGACGACGCGTGCCGGGCCAGCAGCGGATGCGCGTAGCGCGACAGCTCGAAGGCCGAGAACAGGTTGGTCTCGAAGATCTTGCGCCATTCGTCCTCGGAATATTCCGTGGCCGCCTTGGTGACGTTGCCACCGGCATTGTTGACCAGGATGTGCAGGCCATCGCTGTGATCTTCCACCCAGTCCAGGATCTGCCGACGGTCCTCGTCATCGGAGACATCGGCCGCCAGCGCGTGCACCTGGTGCTGCGGATAGACATCCAGCAGTTCGTCGCGCGCCGTTTCCAGCATGTCGATGTCGCGGCCGACGATCATCAGGTCGGCGCCGAGGCCAGCCAGTTCGTGCGCAATGGCCAGGCCAATACCGGCGCTGGCACCCGTGATCAGGGCCGTCTGGCCGTCCAGGCGCCACCGTTGCTGGGTCATGAGTCCTCCGGGGCCGCGCCCGCTGTGTTTCGATGCGGCAAGGATACGCGCTCACGGCGGCCCTCTGCCGAGGATGCGACACTGCACGTACGCCCAGTGCGGAGAGCCGCCATGCGCATCCTGACCCTGTTCTCGTCCCTGCTGGCCGGCGTGCTGCTGATGGCCTGCCAGCGGCCGCCGACGCCGAACCCGGAGAAGCCACCGGTGCCCAAAGCGATGTCGCGTGCGATGCAGGAACCGCTGGACCGCGCCAAGGGCGCGCAGAAAGCGGTGGAAGAGGCCGCCGCACGCGAACGCAAGGCCGAGGCCGACGCGACGCAGTGACCTGTGGGGTCAGAGCCCTTTGCGGGGCAAAGGGATCCGACCCCACCAACGAAAACGCCCGGCCAAGGCCGGGCGTTTTCATTCGGTACCGTTGCCGATCAGAATCCGCAGAAGCAGTACGCCAGCGCCTTCACCGGAGCGCCATTGCCCTTCTCGCGGGCCGCGTTCTCGACGAAGCGCAACTGAGTGTCCACTTCCGGCATCGTGCGTGCCAGCATCATCCGCGCCATCCCCGAATCGGACAGCATCCAGGCACCGGCGCGGCTGCCGGCGAAACCGCTGACGAACTGTGCGAACGGCGTGGCTGCCTTCTCGATGTAGCGCACGCGATAGGCATCGGCCTTGCCCAGCTTGGCGCGGCTGGCCGCATCGGCCACCGCGTCCTTCAGGCCACCGAAGGCGTCGACCAGGCCGCGTTCCTTGGCCTGTGCACCGCTCCACACGCGGCCACGGGCGACCTCGTCCACGGCCTCGACCGGCTTCTTGCGGGCGTCGGCGACACGGCCGGTGAAGTCCGCGTAGCCCTTGTTGATCACCGTCTGGATGACCTGGCCGACGGCCGGGTCCATCGGGCGGGTGACATCGAAGGCGCCGGCGAAGCGGGTGGTGCCGACACCGTCGGTGTGCACGCCGATCTTGTCCAGCGCGCGGCTGAAGTTCGGCACCATGCCGAAGATGCCGATCGAACCGGTGATGGTCGACGGATCGGCATAGATGCGATCGGCGTTCATGCTGATCCAGTAGCCACCGGAAGCGGCCAGATCCCCCATCGACACCACGACCGGCTTGCCAGCGGCCTGCAGGGCTACCACTTCACGACGGATCTGCTCGGAGGCGAACACTTCCCCGCCCGGCGAATCCACCCGCAGCACCACCGACTTCACGTTGTCGTCGTCGCGCGCGGCACGCAGCAGCGCCGAGGTCGACTCGCCACCGATGCGGCCGGCCGGCAGGTCACCGCCACTGATTTCGCCGGCGGCCACCACCACGGCCACCTGCGGACGCGAGTCCACCGGGTTGCGGCGCGCGTCGAGCAGGGCCAGGTAGCGGCCGAAGTCAACGTTGCGGAAACCATCGTCGGCATCCTCGTCGGCCACGCCGCGCTCGATCATCAGATCCTCGAATTCCTCGCGGGTCTTCAGCGCGGTCACCAGCTTCTGCTGCAGGGCGAACTTGGCCAGGTCACCACCGGCGGCAGCGATGCCTTCCGGCAGGGTGTCGATGCCGGCGGCCAGCTGTGCCGGATCCAGGCGGCGGGCCTTGGCGATGTCGCCCAGGTAGCGCTGCCACACGTCGTTCATCCAGAACAGGTCGGCTTCCTTGGAGGCCGGCGACGCCGCGTCGAGCACGTACGGCTCGGCCGCGGACTTGTACTCGCCCACCTTGAACAGGTGCACGTCCACGCCCAGCTTGTCCTGCAGGCCGGTGCGGAAGTACTGGCGGTAGCGGCCGAGGCCTTCGAGCACGACCGAACCCATCGGGTCCAGGTAGACCTCGTCGGCCTGCGCGGCCAGCAGGTACTGCGACTGGCCCATGCTCTCGCTGTAGGCCACCAGCTGCTTGCCGGAGGCGCGCAGGTCCTGCAGCGCGGCGGCCACCTCACGCAGCGAGGCGAAACCGGACGGCTGCAGCTTGTCCAGCTCCAGCACCACGCGTTCGATCTTCTTGTCTTCCTTGGCCGACTCGATCACCCGCAGCAGATCGCGCAGCTGGATCTCCTCGGCGCCGTTGTCACCCACCGCCTTGGCCAGCGCGCGGCTGACCGGGTCGGCGCTGAACTGCTCGACCAGGCGGCCTTCCGGCGCGATCACCAGCGTCGTGCGGTCCTGCAGCGACTTGCTGGCACCGGCGCCCATGCCGGCGGCGATGACGAACATCACCAGCAGCAGGAACAGCAGGCCGAAGAACACCAGGTTGAGGATCAACCGGCGGGTGAAGTTCATGACGTCCCACAGCCCGATGAAGAAACTGGCGACGGGGTTGCGACGCGCCGGGGGCAGCGGGGGCACGGGTTGATTCATGGAACGCTCCGGATGGCTTCTTGCCGTGGTACCAGCATAGCCGGTGCCGCGTGATGCAGCATCGGACACAAGTCAGGGGATCGCCCGTCACGGGTGAACGTGGCGGGCGGGAAGATCAGGACAGCGCGGATTGCCCGATGCGCTGGCTGCTGCGGCGCAGGCGCCAGCCCATCAGGATGGCAGCGGCGGTCAAGCCGACGATCAGGCCGATCCACATGCCCTGCGGGCCCATGCCCAGCCCCAGGCCGAGCCCGGCGCCGAGCGGCATGCCCAGGCCCCAGTACGCGAACATGGCGATGAACATCGGCACGCGGGTGTCCTTCAGGCCGCGCAGCGCGCCGGCCGACAGCACCTGGATGCCGTCCGGGAACTGGAAGGTGGCCGCGTACAGCAGCAGGGTCGAGGCCAGGCCGGCCACTGCCAGGTCGTTGGTGTACACACCGACGATGGCATCGTGGCCGAACAGCAGCACCGCCGCCGACAACGTCTGCGTGCCCATGATGATCGCGTAACCGGCCCAGGCCGCACGCCGCACGCCGAAGCCGTCACCACGGCCGACCGCATGGCCGACGCGCACGGTGGTGGCCTCGGCCACGCCCATCGGGATCATGAAGCACAGCTGCGCGACATTGATCGCGATCTGGTGCGCAGCGGCTTCGTTGGCACCAAGGCGGCCGATCAGCAACGCGGTGACGATGAACAGGCCGCCCTCCATCAGCACGGTGATGCCGATCGGCAGGCCGGTGCGCAGCAAGTCCCAGATCGCCTTCCAGCGCGGCCCTTCGAAATGCGAGAACAGCTGCAGATGGGCGAAGCGCCTGGTGAACCACAGGTAGGTGGCGAAGGCGATTGCCTGCAGCCACATCATCACCGCCGAGGCGATGCCCATGCCTTCGGCGCCCATTTCCGGGAAGCCGAGCTTGCCGTTGGCCAGCACATAGCCCATCGGTGCCAGCACCAGCAGGCCACCGAAGCCGAGCAGCATGGTCGGCAGCGTCCAGTGCATGCCTTCACTGAGATAGCGCATGCAGAAGTACAGGGTCAGCGCAGGTCCGCCCCAGCGCACCGCATGCAGGAACGCGGTCGCCCCCGGCACGATGTCCGGCGCGATGCCGAACGACGGCAGCAGCGGCGGCACCACGGTGAGGAAGGTGAACATGATCAGGCCCAGCCCCAAGGCCAGCCACAGTGCCTGGCGGAACAGCGGGCCGATCTCGCGCTCGCGGCCGGCGCCATGCAGCTGCGACACCGAGGCGGTGAGCGAGATCAGGGTGCCGATCGGAATCAGCATCGGCAGCCACAGCAGTGCCGTACCGATGGTGACGGCGGCCAGTGTGGCCGTGGCGTGGTGGCCGGCAATCACGTTGTCGACGAAGGAGATCAGACCGGTGGACACATGGCCCAGCACAAGCGGCAGGGCGAGCAGACCGGTGGCGCCGACTTCCTTGCTGAAGCGCGGCGTGGAGGTTGCAGTAGACATAAGGTGCTTGACGCGAACTGCGGTTGCGCGCGAAGGGCACAGGCACCGGGTTGCGGGCGCCCATCTTACGCGGGCGGCGCGTGCATTCCCATGACATGGCGTGAATGCTGGGTTTCAGCCGCCCCACACAAAAAGGGGACGGAGGGGATTAAGTCGTTTCAGGCCCACTAGTGCCGGATGCGACTTAATCCCCTCCGTCCCCTTTTTTACTGGCCGGCCTGGCGCTTGAGCCAGCTGTCGCGCTCGGCGGCGGGCACGGCGAGGAAGGCGCTGCGCACTGCGTCGCGTTCCTGCGGTGGCGTTCGCTGCGCGACCAGAGTCAGCTGGGCCAGCTGCGCCGGGCTGAGCTGGCGCAGTACGGCCAGCGCGGTCTCGCGCTGTTCCGGCGGCACGAAGCCGAACAAGCCATGCAGCTTGGGGAATTCCACGCCCAGTTGCGGGCCCAGCCGCCACCCGTCGCGGAACGCCTGGTCCTGGTCGCGGAACTGTTGGCGCAGGCGCTGCTGCTGGTCCGCAGGCAGCGCATTGAATCGCGCAGCCGCTTGGCGGATGCGCTCGCGCTCTCCTTCCGGCAGCGCCCGCCAGGCGGCGTAGTCGGCGCGGCGCTGGCGCTGCTGCTGCGCATCGAGCTGGGCGAAGCCAGAGGGTGCTGCCGTCGACGGTGCTGGCGAAGCCACCGGCGTGGCCGGCGACGTCGGTGGCGGCAACGGCACGTTCAACGATTGCGGCGCGGCAGACAGCGACAACGGCAGGGCCAGCAGCAGGCTGGCGAACACGGACTTATTCATCGGCAGCAGCGGTTTCCAGCGTGGCACTGGCCGGCTCCGGCCGGCTCGGCCTGGATTGCGATTCATCCACCGGCAGCGGGCCGCCCGCGGCAGTCCACGCGTACAGGTCGGCATCGGCAACCAGCGGGTAGTCACGATCGGCCAGCATCGCTGCGTCGTCCGTGGCCTGGGCCGTGGTCGCATCCGGCGTGGCGTTGACCTTGCTGGGTGGCAGGGCTTCCACCGTCACCGGACCGGCTTCGCCCACCACCCCCTCCGGCAGCGGTGCATCACTGCCGAAGGAATGCCCCTGCCAGTGGCGCCAGCCCAGCGCTGCGGCCAACAGTATCGCCACGGTCGCCAGCAGGATCAGCGGACCGCGCCAACGTGGCTTGGCGTTCGTGCGACGGCGCTTGCCATTGGCGGCCGCCCGCTCATCGCGCTGCGGTGCGCGCCAGCTCGGGGTCGGGGCTTCATTGTGGGCGGTCGCGGCGGCGGGTTGCTGCAGCTGCTGCAGGCGCGCGGCCGGCAACTCACGGATACGCGCCTGCACCTGTTCGGCCAACTGGCGCCAGGCCGAGGCATCCGGCTGGCCGTGGGCATCACGCGGGCAGGCGTCGGCCAGCAGGTGCTGGTAGCCCGCCTCGTCCTGGTCGAGCACGCGCATGGCGATGCCCTCGTCCAGGCTGCCCCCCACCCGCAGCAGCAGCGCAAGGCGCGGCAGCGGCGGCATCGCGCCCAGCACGGCCAACGGCGGCAGCCACTGCCCGCCCACCGGCTCGCGCAGCGCCTGGCGCTGGCCCAGAAGGGTCCAGAAGCGGGTCGGCCACTGCGCCATCGGCAGGTCGCTGGCCACTGCGGCAAAGGCGCGCATCACCGCCACCAGGGTCTGCTCGGCACGCGCGGCATCGCCGCACTGCAGTTCAGCGACCACCAGGGCACGGCGCTCGACGCCACGCAGGAACGCCGACAGCGCGCCGGCCGCGGTCGAGGAAACAGGGGCGGGCACAGCCGTCATCGGTCACTCCAAAGGTCTGCCGGCATGATAACGGCAGGCCATCGACGCCCGTAGGACTTGCGCCCACAGGCACTTCGTGCTGCAGGTTGTGCACAGCACCACGCCCCCTCCGGCGAAAACTGTGGCTTCGGGCTGAATTCACTCTGTTTCAGCATTGTTTCACACTTAAGATATTGATTTTATTGTCTTTTGTTGTGTGGCGATTTTTTGACCAACCCAAGCGTGAGGCCGTCGCCATCGGCCTTCTACGTTTCCGATGGCCGTTAACGCACAACGTTATCCACAGAACATGTGGATAAGACTGAATCTCCAATGGACACCGATATTTAGGTGACATTTATGATTCAACGGGCGCCGCCCCGCCGCTCCCGCTGCTGCCGTTCGCGCGCGCATGGCCCGTTACACTGGCCCGATGCTTTCACCGATTCCGACCCTGCAGGTCGCCCTGCCTGTCCCCCTGCCCCGCCTGTTCGACTACCTGTCGCCGGAGGGCGATGCACCGGCGGTCGCGGTCGGCTGCCGCCTGAAGGTGCCGTTCGGCAACCGGGAGCTGGTCGGTGTGGTGGTGGGGCACGGCCAGACCGACGACGGCCAGGGACTGCGCCAGGCCCTGGCCTGGTGCGACCCACAGCCGCTGCTGCAGGGGGAGCTGTGGCAGAGCCTGCAATGGCTGGCGCGCTACACCCATGCGCCACTGGGCGAGGTGCTGAGCACCGCCCTGCCCGGCCCGCTGCGCCATGGCGAGGTCCTGCCCGACACACACCACTGGGGTTGGCAGCTGACCACCGAAGGCCACGCCCAGCGTGAAAAGCTGCGCGCCGGCAGCCGTCCACGGCAACTGGCCGAGCTGCTGGCCGAAGCCATCGTGGATGAGGACGTGCTGGGCGAACGCATGCAGGACTGGCGCACCGCCGCGCGCAGCCTGGCCAAGCGCGGGCTGGCCGAGCGGGTTGCGCTGAGCGTGGCCCCCCAACACGCGCAGCCACTGCCCGGTCCCACGCTCAACCCGGACCAGGCCGAGGCGGTGGCCGCGATCACTGCCGCCGACGGCTTCCAGCCGTTCCTGCTGGATGGCGTGACCGGCAGCGGCAAGACCGAGGTCTACCTGCAGGCGATCATCCATTGCCTGGCGCAGGGCAGGCAGGCGCTGGTGCTGGTGCCGGAAATCGGCCTGACCCCGCAGACCCTGGCACGCTTCCGTGGCCGCCTCGGCATCGCCGTGCATGCGCTGCACTCGGGGTTGAACGACAACGAGCGCGCGCGCGTCTGGGCAGCGGCCTCACGCGGCGAAGCGCGCGTCATCGTCGGCACCCGCTCAGCGGTGTTCACGCCGCTGCCCCAGGCCGGCCTGCTGATCGTCGACGAGGAACACGACGGCAGCTACAAGCAGCAGGACGGCATCCGTTACCACGCGCGCGATTTCGCCCTGGTCCGGGCCAAGTCGCTGGGCGTTCCGGTGTTGCTGGGCAGTGCCACGCCCTCGCTGGAAACCCTGCACAACGCCTACGCCGGGCGTTACACCCACCTGCGCCTGAAACAGCGCGCCGGCGATGCGCGGCCGCCGCGCGTGCGCATCCTCGATGTACGCAAGCGCCCGCTGCATGACGGCCTTTCGGCCGATGTGCTGGCCGGCATCGGGGAGCATCTGCAGCGTGGCCAGCAGGTGCTGGTGTTCAAGAACCGCCGCGGCTACGCACCGGTGCTGCTGTGCCACGACTGCGGCTGGACCGCGCCATGCCAGCGCTGCGATGCGCCGATGACCGTGCATGGTGGCGGTCGTCGCCTGCAGTGCCACCACTGCGGCGCGCGGCAACCGGCGCCGCTGGCATGTCCGGCCTGCGGCAGCCTGGCACTGCAACCGCAGGGCATCGGTACCGAACGCCTGGAAGAACATCTCACTGCGGCCTTCGCCGACTTCCCGGTGGTGCGCATCGACCGCAGCACCACCTCACGGCGCGACGCGCTGGAACAGCAGCTGGCGAAACTGGGCGACCAGCCCGGCATCCTGGTCGGCACGCAGATCCTGGCCAAGGGCCACGACCTGCCCAAGCTGACCCTGGTGGTGGTGGTGGGTATCGATGAGGGCCTGTTCTCGGCCGACTTCCGCGCCAGCGAAAAACTGGCGCAGCAGCTGATCCAGGTGGCCGGTCGCGCGGGACGTGCGCGCGACCCGGGCGAGGTCTGGCTGCAGACCCATCACCCCGGGCACCCGCTGCTGGAAACCCTGGTGAGCGGTGGCTACCATCCGTTCGCGCAAGCCGAGTTGAACCAGCGCCAGGCGGCCGGATTCCCGCCCTTCGCGCATCTGGCGCTGATGCGCGCCGAAGCGCAGCAGGTGGAGCATGCCAATGCATTCCTGCTGGCAGCCCGGCACCTGCTGGGCGAACAGAACGTGGTCGAGGCCTACGGGCCGATGCCGGCGCCGATGCCGCGGCGGGCCGGTTACCAGCGCACGCAGCTGCTGCTGTCTGCGGTGCAGCGGCCGCCGCTGCATGGCGTGCTTTCGCAACTGGTTCCGCAGCTGTACGCGCTGCCGGAAGCACGCAAGGTGCGCTGGTCGCTGGATGTGGATCCAACGGATCTTTATTGAGGGGTCAGAGCCCACCCGTCGGGTGGGATCCGACCCGATGCCCTGGGGTCGGATCCCTTTTCGCAGAAAAGGGCTCTGACCCCGGACGCCTTCGCTTACGTCAGCGGCGACATCACGCCGCGCTGGTAGGCCGGTCGCTCACGCAGGCGCGCATACCACTCGGCCAGGTGCGGCAGGTCCGGGCGCTGGATCGGCAGTTCATACCAGGCGTACACCAGCGAGCCGAGCGGAATGTCGCCCATCGCGAACGTCCCGCCCGACAGCCATGGCTGCGTGGCCAGGGTGGCATCGGCCATCGCCAGGTAGTCACCGGCACGGACGATGGCCGCGCTGATGCGCGCTTCGTCACGGTCGGCCGGCGCGGTGCGCATGATGCCCCAGACCAGGTCGCTGTACAGCGGCGCCATCCGCGAGGTGCTCCAGTCCATCCACTTTTCGGCCTGCGCGCGCTCCATCGGGTCCTCGGCGTACAGCGTGCCCAGCGCATAGCGCGCGCTCAGGTAACGCACGATGGTGTTCGATTCCCACAGCGGCAGGCCGTGGTCCTCGATCACCGGCACCAGGCCGTTGGGATTCATCGCCTGGTACTCCGGCGTCTGCGTGCCGCCATGGCTGCCGCCGACTTCGATGGATTCGTACGGCAGGCCGATCTCCTCGGCACACCACAGCACCTTGCGGACGTTGCTGGAATTGCGGCGGCCCCAGATCTTCAACATGCGGGTTTTCCTTGCTGGCAATGCGAGCGGCAACGATACGCCTGATTGGAGTGGAGATGTGCGTGCCGGATGCGGGATCGGGCATCTACAGCATGCCGGCCAGCGGCCGGCACTACCGGTTCTTTTGCCGGCACTACCGGTTCTTTTTTGGCAGCGCGCGCACGTAGGACGACTTGCCGTCCTTCTTCAGCTCGAACAGGCCGATCGCCGCCAGCAGATCGCTGAGTTTGCCGTAGCCATAGTTGCGCGGATCGAACGAGGCCTGGTTGCCGATCTGGCTGCCGACCGGCCCCAGGTGCGACCAGCCATCCTCGCCCTCGGCCGAGGACACCGCGCGGCGCAGCATCTTCACCAGCCGGGTGTCGCTGCGCATCTCCGCCCCGCTCTTGCGCGGGCGTGCATCATCATTGGCGACGGGCTCGTTCGATGCCTGTTCGCTCGATGCCTGCTCGGCATCCGGCACGCTGGCGTGGGTCTGGCCCAGCGCTTCCAGGTAGGTGAACTTCGAGCACGCGTTGACGAACGGTTCCGGCGTCTTCTTTTCGCCGAAGCCATACACCTTCACGCCGTCGGTCAGCAGGCGCATCACCATCGGGGTGAAATCGGCATCGCTCGACACGATGGCGAAGCCATCAAGGTTGCGCGCGTACAGCAGGTCCATGGCATCGATCACCATCGCCATGTCCGACGCATTCTTGCCCTTGCTGTAGGCGAACTGCTGGATCGGGCGGATCGCGTATTCGTGCAGCACCGCTTCCCAGCCCTTCAACCGCGGGCTCTTCCAGTTGCCGTAGGCACGGCGCACGTTGGCCACGCCATAGCGGGCGACTTCGGCCAGGACCTCGTCGATCTTCGAGGCCGGCGCATTGTCGGCATCGATCAACAGGGCGATGCGCTTTTCCGGTTCGCTCATGGATTCCTCGCGGACGGTTGCCTGAACCCGAGTATCGCCGATCCACCCAGGCGCTGACGTGACAGGTGGCCGCCGTGCGAAGATGCCAGGCGCTTCCCCCAATGCCCCCACTGGAGTGAGTCGATGAGTCGCGAGCGCGTTCCCCACCTGGTCGTTGTCGGCGGCGGTTTTGCCGGTCTCTGGGCCACCCGTGCCCTGGCCCGCGAGCGCATACGCATCACCCTGGTCGACCGCCGCAACCATCACCTGTTCCAGCCGCTGCTGTACCAGGTGGCCACCGCCGGCCTGTCCGCGCCGGATATCGCCGCACCGCTGCGCCACATCCTCGGCCACCAGCGCAACGTGGAAGTCCGCCTCGGCGAAGTGGTCGCCATCGACAAGCAGGCACGGCAGATCGGCATGGCCGATGGCAGCACGCTGGACTACGACAGCCTGCTGCTGGCCACCGGCGCTACCCACGCCTACTTCGGCAACGACCAGTGGGCCGATGATGCCCCTGGCCTGAAAACGCTGGACGATGCCATTGCACTGCGCCGCAAGCTGCTGCTGGCGTTCGAACGCGCCGAGGCCGAACCGGACCCGGCCAGGAAGGCGGCGTGGCTGAGTTTCGCCATCGTCGGTGGTGGTCCCACCGGCGTCGAACTGGCCGGCACGCTGGCCGAGATCGCGCGCCACACGCTGCGCAACGAATTCCGCCACATCGATCCGGCCAGCGCCAAGGTGCGGCTGGTCGAGGCTGGGCCGCGCGTGCTGTCCTCGTTCCCGGAAGTGCTTTCGCTGAAGGCGCGCCGCCAGCTGGAAAAGCTGGGCGTGGAAGTGCTGACCGGTACCCCGGTGAGCGACATCGACAGCCAGGGCTTCAAGCTCGGTGAGCAGTTCGTGCCGGCCCGCACCGTGGTCTGGGCCGCCGGCGTGGCCGCTTCACCACTGGCGCGCACGCTGGACGTGCCGCTGGACCGCGCCGGCCGCGTGCAGGTGCAGCCGGACCTGACCCTGCCCGATCACCCGGAGCTGTTCGTGGCCGGGGACCTGGCCGCACTGAGCCAGGCCGACGGCAAGCCGGTTCCCGGCGTGGCGCCCGCGGCCAAGCAGATGGGCAAGTACGTGGCCGAGGTGGTCCGTGCACGCCTGCACGGCAAGCCCGAGCCCGGTCCGTTCAAGTACGCCGACTACGGCAACCTGGCCACCATTGGCCGCATGGCCGCGATCGTGCACCTGGGCCGGCTGCAGCTCTCCGGCGTGCTGGCCTGGTGGTTCTGGCTGGCCGCGCACGTGTTCTTCCTGATCGGCTTCCGCAACCGCATCGTGGTGCTGCTGAACTGGGCGGTCGCGTACTGGAGCTACCAGCGCAGTGCGCGCATCATCTTCGGTGATGATCAGGACGACCGGCGGCCGAAGCGGTAAGGCCGCACGCAACAGGGGTCGGATCCCTTTCCGCGGGAAAGGGCTCTGACCCCGTCAACAAACATGGAGCGCCATCCACGCATGGCGTGGATCTACCGGTTCATCTGGCCACCGGGCACCCGCCGTTTCGACCAGGTCCGGCAGAAGTCCTCCTTCCTCGCGGTGTCCGCAATCTGCGCGGTACTCCAATGCCGGGTGATCCAGATCGCCAACCCGGTGCTGCTGAGATGCCAGCGCAGCATGCCGCGCCGAGGTTGCCGCCACAGGTGGCGCCGGGCAATCCAGAAGGCCTCCCGCTCCACTTCAGGCACCTTGTTCTTCATCCCGTCCTTGTCGAAGAACTGGGCGGTGAAGCGCCAGGGGTTCATCGGCTGGTATCCCGCCCGTGGCTCACCGCTGCACGCAGCCACACCACTGGGCGCGCGGTCGGCCGGCTTCGGCCGACCGTCCACCAATGCCAGCCCGAGCAGATACAGCAGGCCAGGCAGCAGCGCGATGCCGGCGACCAGCACGACGACGGAGATCCATGCGTTGCCGGCGGCACGCATCGCTCACTGCGCCTTCGGCTTCGGGTACCACAGTGCGTTGACGATGACCCAGCGCTGGTCGAAACGCCCCATGTGGAAGTAGTCGACGAACCACGGGGTTTCCAGCCGCACCGAGGCCGCGTTGCCGGTCACGTCCAGCACCGTGCAGCGGCGATCCCATTGATCCTTCGGGTCTTCAGCGCGCCCTGTTTCGTCAACGAGACCAGCTCTTCCTTCGACATCCGGCGCAGGCCCAGGCGCTCGTCGGGTGTATCGCCGAGCACAGCGCGCTTGGCCAGGTCCGGATGCAGGGAACGGGCGACGCGCTGCGGGTCGGCCTCCAGCTGGCCATCGACGTAGTCGTGGCAGGTGGCTTCGATGTCCGCGATCGTGGCGGGGTCGGCGGCAGGGCTCGTTGCTGCGGAAAGCGCGAACAGCAGGGCAATCGTGGACATCCGGGTCTCCGGCTCTGGGCGCGGGCGGATCATCGCATGGGCCGAACGGCCCATCCACGCATGACGTGGATCTACTGTAGAGCCGAGCCCATGCTCGGCTCCCGCATCGGGCAGACGGAACAACAGCCGAGCGTGGGCTCGGCTCTACAGAAGCGCAGGATCCGTTGCCTGCAGCCAGGCCAGCTTGCGTTCGCGGGGCTGCTGCTTGAGTTGCCACTCGGCCCGCGAGGCGGCGGCCCGGTCCGGGTATTCGCGCACGGCCAGCACGCGCAGCGGCGGCCGGGCCCGGGTGTAGCGCGCGCCCTTGCCGGCCTGGTGGGCGGCGAAACGCGCCTCCACATCGGTGCTGATGCCGGCGTAATAGCTGCCATCGCGGCATTCGAGCAGGTACAGGAACCACGGGCGGAGGGATGGGGCCATGCCTGGATTATGCCGTGCTGCACTGCAGCGGATATACTGGCGCCCGAATGCAGGAGAGAGGCGCCGCGCTGGCGCCCGCCGAAGGCGCAGGCTCCCATGATCGCTCAGGCCGGTGGGCTGGAATCCCACCAACCATGCATTCGACTCGCCGAGCTGGAGAGAGGTCACCGGGCATGCCCGGGGCGATCCGCCGAAGGGGCACGCGGCCCATGCCGCTGAACTCTCAGGCAAAAGGACAGCGGGAGCGGCACCGGTCATCGTCATCCCGTCATTGCGCAGGCAGTGGCGGTGGTCGCGCATGGCCGGCCCCACCGCGCCCGGAGCCTGTCCCATGCTGCTGTCCATCATCTACCTGATCGCCATTTCCGCCGAAGCCATGACCGGCGCACTGTCCGCCGGCCGCCGCCGCATGGACCTGTTCGGCGTGGTCATGATCGCCTGCGTCACCGCCCTCGGTGGCGGCTCGCTGCGCGACATCCTGCTCGGCCACTATCCGCTGGGCTGGGTGAAGCATCCCGAGTACCTGGGCTTCACCGTATGCGCGGCGCTGATCGCCACCTGGGTGGCGCGCTGGATGCACCACTTCCGCCGCACCTTCCTCGTGCTCGATGGCCTGGGCCTGATCGCCTTCACCCTGATCGGCTGCTCGATCGCGCGCGAAGCCGGCCATGCAATGCCGATCGTGCTGATCGCCGGCATGCTGACCGGCGCGTTCGGCGGGGTGCTGCGCGACATCCTCTGCAACGAGGTGCCACTCATCTTCCAGAAGGAGCTGTACGCGATCATCGCGCTGCTGACCGGCGCGGCCTATCTGTTGCTGCTGCACTGGGGCGTGGCCGATGCCACCGCGATCCTGTGCTGCCTCGGCGGCGGCTTCGCGTTGCGCCTGCTGGCGATCCACTACCGCTGGGAAATGCCGAAGTTCGTGTACCACGACGAAGTGCATTGAGCCTCTTCGTAAAGTCGAGCCATGCTCGACTGCTCTTTGCAGGAAACCAACGCGCTTCGCGCGCAGGTCGGGCATGGCTCGACGCTACAGGAAGCGGTATCACCACCCCGGCGATGTACCTGGCGCTGTCGCTCATGCGCAGCGCCAGGCGCATCGCCGGTGCAGATGGGCCGGCCTCCAACTCCGACCGGCCCTGATCGCGGCCGCACCCCCGCAGGCGCTGGCCGCCATCCACACACGTGCCGCACTCAGGCGGCTTCGATCAGGCTGCTTCGGACACCTTCACGTCGCGACGGGCGCGCACGGCCGCAGCCAGACGCTCCAGCACCGTCACGGTGGTGTCCCAGTCGATGCAGCCATCGGTGATGCTCTGCCCGTAAACCAGCGGCTGGCCTTCCACCAGTTCCTGGCGGCCACCGACCAGATGGCTCTCGATCATCACGCCAACGATGCGCTGTTCGCCGTCTTCCAGCTGAACAGCGATGTCCTCGATCACCTTCGGCTGGTTCTCGGGGTTTTTCAGGCTGTTGGCGTGGCTGGCGTCGATCATCAGGCGCGTCGGCAGCTTGGCCTTGGCCAGCACCTGGCAGGCGTCGGCGACGCTGCCGGCGTCGTAGTTCGGCTGCTTGCCGCCACGCAGGATCACATGGCAATCCGGATTGCCGGTGGTCGACACGATGGCGGTGCCGCCCTGCTTGGTGACCGACAGGAAGTGATGCGGATTGGACGCCGCACCCACCGCGTCAGCGGCGATCTTGACGTTGCCATCGGTGCCGTTCTTGAAGCCGACCGGGCACGACAGCCCCGAGGCCAGCTCACGATGCACCTGGCTTTCGGTGGTACGCGCGCCGATCGCGCCCCACGCCACCAGGTCGGCGATGTACTGCGGCGAGATCACATCGAGGAATTCGACACCGGCCGGCAGGCCGAGCTTGTTGATGTCGCGCAGCAGGCCGCGGGCAATGCGCAGGCCCTTGTCGATCCTGAAGCTGCCGTCCAGGTCCGGGTCGTTGATCAGGCCCTTCCAGCCCACCGTGGTGCGCGGCTTCTCGAAGTACACACGCATGACGATTTCCAGTTCGCCGGCCAGCGCGTCGTGCAGCGGCTTCAGGCGCTGGGCGTATTCGATGGCGGCCTTCGGGTCGTGGATCGAGCACGGGCCCACCACCACTGCCAGGCGGTCGTCACGGCCGTGCAGGATCTGGTGCAGGGCCGCGCGCGAGGCGCTGACGGTGTCGGAGGCTTCATCGTCACAGGGCAGCATCGCCAGCAGTTGGGCAGGCGGTGTCAGCGGTTCGATGGTGCGGATGCGCAGGTCGTCGGTGTGCGGGGGCATTGCAGGAGATCTCCGGAACGTTGGGGTCCCCAGCGTGGCGGCATGAAAAAAGCCGCCAGGTTCGCTGGCGGCTTTCGGGAATGCGTCTGAAGCTTTCTTCAGGGTGAGCGCAGTCCTTCCTCCGCCAGTGGCTTCGGAAAGTAATACCAGTAAAAGCGGGTGGCGGCTGCGTTCATGGGGTGTATTGATAGCACAGCTTTTGCGCAGTGCAAAATGTTTCATCCGCAACCGCGGGTGCGGTTCAGCGAGGCGCGCGCCGGCGCTGCCCACGCGGCAGCAGCCACGCAAAGCTGCTCATTTGCCATGCACTTCCACGTCCAGCAACAGGCCTTCGTGGATGTCGGCCCAGCGCTCCAGCACGCGGTCCAGCTCCTGCCTGGCCTCGTCCAGCTGCTCGGGATTGAGCAGGGAACGGGTGGTGTAGAGGTCGGAGACCAACCGCCGCAGGGCCGCCTCCGGGATGGCCACCGACGGCCCTTCCCGCCCCGGCAACTGCAATGCCGGGCTGTCGCCAAGCGGGCCGAACAGCGTGACCTGGAGCGTGCTCTGCATGATCAACTTCCCTGCGGATGGACATGGGCAATGTCCTGTTTACCGCGTCCGGGTGACAGGCGCATGTGCCATGCGCGTCCGGAGACGCTGCTACAAGGCGGCCAGGTCGGCAAGGTGCTGCCCCATCCCATCGTCTGCGCCGACGGCGTTGATGGTGGCGAAGTACTGATGCCAACCGGTGGCGGCAATGCCGGCCACCAGCGCATCGGCGTCCGCGCGGCTTGCACAGCGCCAGACCGCATAGAACTGCTCATCGCTGCCGTGCTGTACGCCCCTGGCAATGCGGCCCATCGCCAGCGGTGTGATGCGGACCGGATCGAACTGCTGCATGCCTGCACCGATACGGGCGAAGAAGGCATTCCGCTGCTCGGGCTGGAGCGTGGTCCAGGCGGGGGTGGCGGTATAGAGCTCGATGAAGGTGTGCGACATGCTGCTTCTTCCTTGAAGGTTTGGGGGGTTGCCGGCCAGCGGCCGGCACTACCGGAGCGAGCGCATGGCGCGTTTGCGGATGTAGGCATTGGCATCGCCAGGGTGCTGCTGTTGCCAGCGCGCGCACAGCGCACGCAGCCACTGCGGCTGTGTCTTGCCGGCATCATTGAGCCAGTTGCCGACCGAGTCCTGCACATAGCGCTCCGGGTCGTCGGCGAGTGCTTCCAGCATCGCCTCTGCAAGTTCCGGCTGCCGCTTGAACAGCGCGACATGTGTGGCCCACACGCCGCGCGGGCGCAGCGCTTCGCAGGCGAAGCGGCGCAGGTACGGCGATCCTTCCTGCGTCCATGGTTGCAGGTACTCCAGCGCCTGCAGTGGTGCGGCAACAATGTCGGCACGCAGCGCCAGCCACGCCCATTCGCGCACGCCGAAGTGCGGGTCGTCAGCCAGTGGCCGCATCGCCTGCAGCTTGGCCGGCAGCGTCGCGTCGGCGTCGCCGCCGATCAGGTAGCAGGCCCAGCCACGCACCGTGTCTGACGCATGCGCCTGCCAGCGCGCAGGCTCCCCCTGTCCGGCTTCATGCAGCAACCGCGCCGCCAGCGCCATGCGCTGGGTGATGCCCTTGCCTGAGGCGTCGCGCATGCATTGCAGCGATTCCGGCTCAAGGGCAGGCGCCACCACCTGCAGCAGCGCGGTGAAATCCACGGCCAGGCATTCGGCCAGATGGGTGGCAGCAGCGCTGCCACTGTTGAGTGCATGCAGCCTTTGCGCAGGAACGGGCGTGCTCATGCTGCCGATTCCCGCCCGCCGTCCGTGTGCTGCCAGACGTTGTGCAGCAGCTGCGACAGCTGCTGCTGTTCACCCGCATCCAGGCCGTCGAACAGGCCGCTGATCCATTGCGTGTGCTGCTCGAACAGCGACTCGGCCAAGCGCTTTCCCGGTGCGGTCAATACGATCTGCAGACGGCGGCCATCCCCGTCATCGCTGCGACGCTGCAGCAGGCCTTCACGCTGCAGGCCATCGAGCAGGCCGCTGATGGTGGCACGGGTCACGCCAGCACGCTCGGCCAGCAGGTGCGGCGGCAGCGTGCCACCGGCCCCGTGCAGCAGGAACAGCACGACGAAGCGGCCCTCGCTGAGCCCATGCGGTGCCAGCCGCGCGGCGCAGTCGCGATCGATCGACGAGGACAACGAGAGCAGCTGGAAGCACAGGCGCAGTTGCGCGATGTTGGCGTGGCCGCGTCGCTGCGATTCCTCCAGCAGGGCCTGATGCTTGGCTTCGATCATCTCACGAACGCGATATGGTTAGGCGCCTAATCATATCACCGGATAGCCGCTACCTGTAAATCACAGCCGATATCAGGGGAGCTTTCCCAGCAGCAGGCGCGCGATCAGCCCGCCACCCTCGCGGTGCAGCAGCTGCAGTTCGCCTGCGTGACGCCTGGCCACGTTGGCGGCCATGGCCAGTCCCAGCCCGGTCCCACCGGTAGCGCGACTGCGCGAGCTTTCGCTGCGCTGGAACGGTTGCAGCAGGCGGACACGATCAGCTTCGGCGATGCCCGGCCCGCGATCCATCACATCCAGCTGCACCCCATGTCCCCACACGGCGACATGCAGCTCCACGGCGCCCGCGTAACGCTCGGCGTTGTCGATGAGATTGTCGACCGCGCGCCGGAGCAGCAGCGCATCGCCATGCCACGGCAGCGTATCCGGGCACTGAAGCGAAATGTCGACCCCGCGCAGCAGCGCCCCTTGCAGGCATTCCTGCAGCAGGGCAGCCAGATCCAGCGAGCGCATCTGCAAGGGCTGCAGCTCGCCGCGTGCATAGTCCAGCACCTGCTCGATCATCGCGTCCATGCGTTCGATGTCCGCCACCATCCGGGCGGCCTGTGGTGCGGGAGCGAACTCGGCGCGCAGGCGCAGGCCGGTCAGGGGCGTGCGCAGGTCATGCGCCACTGCCGCCAGCATATGGGTCATGTCCTGTGCCTGGACCCGCAGGCGTTCGCGACCGGTGCTGATCGCGGCGGCCAGCATCTGCACTTCGCGTGGGCCATCGTCGGGCAATGGCGACTCGGCCTGCAGGTCGACGCGTGCGCTCGCTTCGGCCAGGCGCCGCAGCGGGCGCCCCAACCGGATCGACGCCCACGCCGCCAACGGCGCCAGGAGGATCGCACCGCCCAACAGGGCGAGCATCACCTGGCGGCGCCAGGCCGCCAGGTCACTATGGTCGCTGCCGACCACCCGCCAGCGGCCGTCGGCCTGGCGCATCCCCAGTTCAAACGGCGGCCACTGCATCGCGGTCAGCAGCGCGGCCTGTGATTTCAGCACGCCAGCACGACCGGAGGCGTCCAGTACCGCGCCACCCTCGATGACCTGCACATCGGGCGCCCTGCCCTGCCCCGTCCATGCCAGGCGTACATCCTCGGCCGGCATGCCCATCTGCGCGGCCGCCAGCTGCGCGAGCCAGTCGCTGGCGCTACCTTGGGGGGGCGCGTCCTGCGTCGCCCTGCGCAATCCCAGTGACGCCGGCGCCTGTTCCCCACGCAGTACCTGCATCGCATGGTCCAGCCGCATCGGTGGCGGCGCGGGCCGGGGCATCCAACCCACCACTGCAACGCTGGCCAGGGTTGCCAGCAGCAGGCTGGCCAGCGCCAGCATCGCGATCCAGCGTGTGGTCGACCACCGGCTGCTCACAGCACCTGTACCTCAGCGTCGAAGCGATACCCTTCCCCGCGCAGTGTCTGCACGAGGGCTTCTGCCCCGGACGCGGCCTGCCCGAGCTTGCGGCGCAGGCGGCTGATCGCGAGGTCAATGGCACGGTCCACGCTGTCACTGGCTTCTCCGCGACTCAACTGCAGCAGCTGCTCACGCCCCAGCACCCGCCCGGGACGTTCGGCCAGCGCCAGCAACAGGGAAAACTCGCCACGACTCAGCACCAGCTCGGCACCGTCCGGTGCGAACAGGCGACGCTGGTCGGGCAGCAATCGCCAGCCATCAAACCGCAGCTCGCTGGCCACCTGCGTGCGCAGCTTGTCCTGACGGCGCAGCAGTGCGCGTACCCGCGCCAGCAGTTCACGCGGATCAAAGGGTTTGGCCAGGTAGTCGTCCGCGCCCATCTCCAGGCCGATCACGCGGTCCGGTGCAGCCCCCATCGCCGACAGCATCAGGATCGGGATCGCCCTCGCCTGCAGCCTGCGGCAGACCGACAGCCCATCCTCACCGGGCATCATCCAGTCGAGGATGATCAGGTCCGGTCGTTCGGCCTGCAGCAGCACGTCCAGTGCCGCCGCATCCGCCGCCAGGCGTACCTGGTAGCCGTGCAGCAGCAGGTGGTCGGCGATGGCGTCGCGGATGCTGGCATCGTCGTCGACGACGATGACACGGATGGGAGTACTCATTCGGACAGTATCCAGCACCTGTGTATCAGGACGGTATCAACGCCGATATTCCGGCGATACGCCGCCGTGCGCCAATGGTCACCCACGATCACTGCGGAGTCTTCCCTTGCGCCTCTTCCTGTTGCCCCTGTTCGCCGCTCCCTTGCCTGCGCTCGCCTCCAACGCCGCCGCGCACATCCTGCCGATGTGGATGCAGGGCGGTCATCCGGCGGTGGCCGTCTCGCTGGACGGGCGCGCCGAACCGCTGCGCTTCGTGGTCGACAGTGCCGCGGGGGCAACGCTGGTCGATGCCCGCGTCGTGCGGCGCTATGGCCTGGAGGATGCGGATGCAGAGGTATCACAGGCGCAAGGGGCGAGTGCAGCTTCGGCGCGGTTGCAGCGCATGCGCAGCACGTCCTGGCAGCTGGGCAGCTGGCAGCTGCAGGCCCAAGCCATGAACGTCGATCTGTCATCGTTGCCGAAGGATGATGATCCAGCCATCGACGGCTTGATCGGCAACGATCTGACCGGGCGCTGGGACACCCGTTGGGACTTCGGCCGCAATCAACTGGCGCTGTGGACACCCGGCGGATTGAACCTGGAAGGACCGGGTTGCCAGCCCAATGCGCTGCCCGGCCGCACTGGCGGCCTGCGCCAGTTCGGCTTCATCACGCTTGCACTGGGCGCGCCTGCGGTGGACGCCATCGCCGTGGTCGACACCGGTGCCGCACAGACCGTCCTCAACGCCGAAGCCGCCCGCGCACTGGGGCTGCGCACCGACGGCAGCGACGCGCGGGTGCGGGTGCGTGAAAAGGGCACCGAAGGCCTGGGCGGCGGCAAGCAGGCAACCTGGCTGTACACCCTGCCCGGCATGACCGGCGGCGGCTGGCAGCACCCGTCGATGGAGATCCGCATCAGCGAACTGCCGGTGTTCAAGGCGATCGGCCTGGAGGGCCGGCCGGCGCTGATCCTCGGTGCCGATGCAATGCGCGGCGGCCAGGTGGACATCGGTGCCGGCGCGGCGCGGATCTGCCTGCGCCGGCCGCAGGCCAGCTGACATCTGGCGATGACGCCAGCGGCAGCCCGGCGTAGCATCACCGTGCGCCCCACCAGGAGTTCCACGCATGTGCCGTGCCACCCTGATGTTGCTGACGCTGCTCCCGCTGGCGGTACTGGCCGCGCCGCCACCCGTGCCCTCGCCCACTCGCATCGATGCCGAAGCACGGCGGCTGATGCAGGCGGCCCATGCGCGCGGGATGGCGCTGGCGGTGATCGATGACGGCAAGGTGGTGCATGTGGCCGCCTACGGTGAACGCAACGCCGCAGGCGAGCCGCTGCGCACCGACACCGTGATGTATGCCGCATCGCTCACCAAGATGGCCTTCGGCCACCTGGTCGCACAGCTGGCGCAGGACGGGGGGATCGATCTGGATGCCAGCATCGCCACAGCTCTGGACGTGCCGCTGCCAGACTACCCGCCCGAACCGAAGAAGTACGCCGACTACAGCGTGCTGGCGAGTGATGCACGCTGGCGCCGGCTCACGCCGCGAAAGCTGCTGAATCACGCCAGCGGCTTTGCCAACTTCGGCTTTCTCGAACCGGATGGCCGGTTGAAGTTCCACTTCGAGCCCGGCAGCCGCTACGGCTATTCCGGCGAGGGCCTGATCCTGCTGCAGTTCGTGATCGAACGTGGGCGACTGGGCGAGGATGTGGGTGCGTTGATGCAGCAGCGCGTGTTCGATCGCTTCGGCATGGCGCGCACCAGCATGTCGTGGCGCGCGGATTTCGCCGGCAACCTGGCCGATGGCTGGACCGTCGAAGGCAATACAGAGCCGCACGATCAACGCAGCCGTGTGCGGGCGGCAGGATCGATGGATACCACCATCACCGACATGGCCCACTTCGCCGCCGGTTATGTGCGCGGCGATGGGCTGTCTGCGGCAATGCGCAGGGAACTGGTGCGGCCGCAGCTGCCGATCACCACCGCCAGCCAGTTCCCAACGCTGCAGCCGGAGCTGCCCGTTGCGCAGCAGCACCGGGATCTGGCCGCGGGCCTGGGCGTGGTGACCTTCCGTGGCCCCCAGGGTGCAGGCTTCTACAAGGGCGGCCACGACGATGCGGTCGGCAACACCCTGGTGTGCATCGAGCGGCACAAACGCTGCGTGGTGATCCTGGGCAACGATGTACGGGCCGAGGCCACCTTCCCGGCACTGGTGGCGTTCGTGCTGGGTGATACCGGCGTGCCATGGCAGTGGGAGTACGGCGCGGCGAAGGCCTTCGTCGAATGAAGGCGCGATGATCCCTGGGCGGGGAGTGCGGAGGGATGGGAGCAACCATGCATGGCGTGTGGATCCACCTCACGCGTGGATGCCTGCTCCGCTCAGCGCGCCTGCTCGAAGAACATCAGGTACACCAGCCGGCCATTCTCCGGGCGGTCGCCGAACGCTGGCCCGGCGGTATGCCAGAACCAGGGCCGCAGCAGCACCAGCCGGTTGAAACGCATCGGGATGCGCATGGTCATTTCCCACTGGCTGTCGTCGTTGCTGTCGCGCTCGATGATGTCACGATGCATGTCGCCGCCGTTGGCATAGCCCAATGCGGCCAGCTCCGCTGCATCCAGGGCCATGCGCTCGGTGCCGGTACGGCGGTGGCGGAAGAACTCGGTGCCGCCCTCGCAGTGCTCCGGTGCACTCAGGTAGAGGATGCCCGACCAGTGCGAGTGATCGGCGTGCACCTTGGCGCGGCCGGTGTCACCGGCCAGGGTAAGGCGGAACTTGCCATGCGACTGCAGTGGGTTGACCGGCCGCAGCGGTTCGTTGACCAGCCGCGAGACCGCGCCGGACAGCCCATCCAGTTCCAGCCGCTGCTGCGAATTGCGGCCGGGGAATGCACCCTCCTGCACCGGATAGGTCAGGCCCAGCGCCGCCTGGCGCAGCCCCTGCGCATCGGCAGGAGAAAGGAAGTCGTCGACGACGATGAAGGAGGTAGGCATGGCCACCGAGCGTAGCGATGCGCTGCTGCGGCGGCAACCGGGCAACGAAAAACCCCGCCTTGCGGCGGGGTTCTTCCTTGCATCGGGAGGGCGTGCCGACCAGGGTCGGCAACGACCGCCGGGGACGTGGACTTAGAAGTCCATGCCGCCCATGCCACCCATGCCGCCCATGCCACCGGCGCCACCCATGGCCGGCTCGTCCTTCTTCGGAGCTTCGGCAACCATGGCTTCGGTGGTGATCATCAGGCCAGCGATCGAAGCGGCGTTCTGCAGCGCCGAACGGGTCACCTTGGTCGGGTCCAGGATGCCGAACTGCAGCATGTCGCCGAACTCGCCGGTGGCGGCGTTGTAACCGAAGCTGCCGGTGCCTTCCTTGACCTTGTTGATGATGACCGACGGCTCGTCGCCGGCGTTGGCCACGATCTCGCGCAGCGGGGCTTCCATCGCACGCAGGGCGATCTGGATGCCGTGGTTCTGGTCTTCGTTGGCGCCCTTCAGGCCGGCCAGCGCGGTGA
This sequence comes from Stenotrophomonas maltophilia D457, assembly GCF_000284595.1. GTDB lineage: Bacteria > Pseudomonadota > Gammaproteobacteria > Xanthomonadales > Xanthomonadaceae > Stenotrophomonas > Stenotrophomonas muris. The sequence continues at coordinate 4,279,014 of NC_017671.1, forward strand.
TCGCGCGGACCAGGGCAACACCGCCGCCCGGAACCACGCCTTCTTCAACGGCCGCACGGGTCGCGTGCAGGGCGTCGTCGACGCGATCCTTCTTTTCCTTCATTTCGATTTCGGTCGAGGCGCCGACCTTGATCACGGCAACACCGCCGGCCAGCTTGGCCACGCGTTCCTGCAGCTTCTCGCGGTCGTAATCCGAGGAGGTGTCCTGGATCTGGGTCTTGATCTGCGCCACGCGTGCATCAACGTTGGCCTTGTCGCCGACGCCGTCGATGATGGTGGTGTTCTCCTTGGAGACCTGCACCTTCTTGGCGCGGCCCAGGTCCTTGATGGTGGCCTTCTCCAGCGACAGGCCGACTTCTTCGGAGATCACGGTGCCGCCGGTCAGCACGGCCATGTCTTCCAGCATCGCCTTGCGACGGTCGCCGAAGCCCGGGGCCTTGACGGCCACGACCTTGACGATGCCACGGATGGTGTTGACCACCAGGGTGGCCAGCGCTTCGCCTTCGACTTCCTCGGCCACGATCAGCAGCGGCTTGCCGGCCTTGGCGACACCTTCCAGCACCGGCAGCAGGTCACGGACGTTGGAGATCTTCTTGTCGTGCAGCAGGATGAACGGGTCATCCAGGTCAGCGGTCTGCGACTGCTGGTTGTTGATGAAGTACGGCGACAGGTAGCCGCGGTCGAACTGCATGCCCTTGACCACGTCCAGTTCGTTGTCCAGGCCCGAGCCTTCTTCAACGGTGATGACGCCTTCCTTGCCGACTTCCTTCATCGCGTCAGCGATGATCTGGCCGATCGACTCGTCCGAGTTGGCCGAGATGGTACCGACCTGGGCGATCGCCTTGTCGTCGGCGGTCGGCTTGGAGATGTTCTTCAGCTCGGCGACGGCGGCCGAGACGGCCTTGTCGATACCGCGCTTGAGGTCCATCGGGTTCATGCCGGCGGCAACGGCCTTGGCGCCTTCGCGGATCAGGGCCTGGGCCAGCACGGTGGCGGTGGTGGTGCCGTCGCCGGCATCATCGTTGGTGCGCGAAGCAACTTCCTTCACCATCTGCGCGCCCATGTTCTCGAACTTGTCAGCCAGTTCGATCTCCTTGGCGACGGAGACGCCGTCCTTGGTGATGGTCGGCGCGCCGAAGCTCTTTTCCAGCACGACGTTGCGGCCCTTCGGGCCCAGGGTGGCCTTGACGGCATTGGCGAGAACGTTGACGCCGCGCACCATGCGCGAACGGGCGTCTTCACCGAAACGAATATCCTTGGCAGCCATTGCATTTACCTCATTGGTAGCGCCGGACGATGCCCGGCGGCTGGGAGTTTGGGATCAGGTTGAAACAGGTCGCGCCGGGGCTCAGCCGATGACGGCGAGCACGTCGTCTTCGCGCAGGACCTTGTATTCGACGCCTTCGCTCTTGTACGAGCTGCCGGCGTACTGGCCGTAGATGACCTTGTCGCCGACCTTCAGCGACGGCGCGCGCACGTTGCCGTTGTCCAGCGGCTTGCCGGGGCCGACGGCCACGACCTCACCCTTGGTGGACTTTTCCTTGGCCGAGTCGGGGATGACGATGCCACCGGCGGAGATTTCGTCGGCTTCGATCGGCTTGACCACAACGCGGTCGTGCAGCGGCTTGATGCTCATAGGAGACCTCTTAAGTGATTGATTGGTCTAAAAAAGTCCGGCGATGTTAGCACTCACCCCAGGCGAGTGCCAGAACCGCACGTGAAGAAACCCGACAACGTCGGGAGCAGGGCAGAGATGGAGCCCCGCCGCCCCCTTTCAAGGGCGGAATGAAAAAATTTTTCCGCCCGCGCGCCTCGGCCAAGGCGTCGGTCTTGGACAATTTCGGTGACAAGCGTCGCACTGTCAGATATCTGACGTTCATTTACGACAAAGTGTCACTGGATCGGCCTTAGGCTCGGTCAGGCATTCCCAATCACAAGGAGTAGTCGATGCGATTGCTGTCCCCGCTTGCCGCCGCCTGCCTGCTGGCACTGGCCGCCGCGCCGGCCCAGGCCGAGGTTTTCATCAACGAACTGCACTACGACGACAGCACCGCCGCCGGTGACGTCGGCGAAGCCATCGAAGTGGTCGCCACCGCCGGCGAGGACCTGTCCGGCTACCGCCTCTACCTCTACAACGGCAGCAATCCTTCGGCGGCCGCGGTCTACGCCAACAACCCGGTCCCGGCCGGCACCGCCGCCGGCTGCGGCAGCGCGACCATCGCCGTGGTCAACTACCCGACCAACGGCATCCAGAACGGCCCCAACGACGGCATCGCCCTGGTCGATGCCAGCGGCAAGGTGGTCCAGTTCCTCAGCTACGAGGGCGCCATCACCGCCTCCGGTGGCCCTGCCGCCGGCATGACCAGCCAGAACATCCCGGTGGCCGAGACCAACAGCACGGCCGCGGGCACCTCGCTGCAGCTGACCGGCAGCGGCAGCCAGTACACCCACTTCACCTGGGCCGAGTCGGCCAGGCAGACCTTCGGCAGCTGCAACAACGGCCAGACCTTCAGTGGCGGCGGAACCCCGGGCCCGAACACACCGCCGTCGGTCTCCACCACCACCCCGGCGCAGGGCAGCAGCACCTTCCCGGCCGCCGCCGACCTGGAAGTGGTGTTCAGCGAGACGGTGAACCTGGCCAGTGGCGCCTTCGCCCTGAGCTGCGGCACCTCCGGCAGCGTGCCGTTGACCTTCCCGGCCAGCGGCCGCAGCGTGAAGCTGTCCACCAACACTGCGCTGGTGGCCGGTGAGGCCTGCCGCTTCGACATCCGCGCCGCGCGCATCACCGACCTGCAGGGCGCGCACCCGGCCGCCGACAGCCGCATCGCCTTCACCGTGGCCAGCACCGGCGGCAATCCGGACCCGGGCAACCCGGGCGTGCCGGCCGGCTATTACTCCAAGGTCAACACCAGCAGCCCCAGCCAGCTGCGCTGCTCGCTGCATGCCACCATCAAGGGCCACACCGCCTACCCTTACAGCGGCTCGGGCACCAGTACCTGGACCATTCTGGAAATCGCCGACGAGGATCCGAACAATTCCGGCAGGATCCTCGATGCATATCGCAACCACAGCTACGCCAAGGTGACCGATCGCGCCGGCAGTGGCAGTGGCCTGAAGTACAACCGCGAGCACACCTGGCCGAACTCGCTGGGCTTTGCCACCACCACCGGTGACAAGGGCCTGCCGTACGCGCCGTATACCGACACCCACATGCTGTACCTGACCGACGCGCAGTGGAACGCCGACCGTGGCAACAAGCCGTTCGGCAAGTGCGACGCCAACTGCGGCGAGCGCGCCACCGAGGCCAACAACGGCCAGGGCGGCGGCAGCGGCGGCTATCCGGGCAACTCCAACTGGGTGCGCACGCCGGACGGCAACACCGGCACCTTCGAGGTGTGGGGCAAGCGCAAGGGCGACATGGCGCGTGCGGTGATGTACATGGCGATCCGTTACGAGGGCGGCAAGGATGCGGCCACCGGCCAGTCCGAGCCGGACCTGGAGCTGACCGACGACCGCAGCAAAATCGTCAAGACCAGCAGTTCGCCGGCCTACATGGGCCTGCTGTCCACGCTGATCGACTGGCACTTGTCCGATCCGCCGGATGATGCCGAGCGTGCGCGCAATGACGTGATCTACAGCTTCCAGGGCAACCGCAACCCGTTCATCGACCACCCCGAGTGGGCAACCCCGGCCCTGTTCACCTCGGCCAAGCCGGCCACCTGCCAGCTGGCCAACTGACCGCGCAACGCAGCGGTCCACTGCCGCCGCCGGGCCCTGACCCGGCGGCGGCCCTATACTCGGCGGTCATGTCGACCGTCGATCCCGTCCTGCTGCTGTTGACCACCTGCCCGGACCGGGCCAGTGCCGAGCGCATCGCGCACGCGCTGGTCGGCGAGCGCCTGGCGGCATGCGTGACCCGCCTCGATGGCGCGCAGTCGACCTACCGCTGGCAGGGGGAGGTGACCACCGACGCCGAACTGCAGCTGCTGGTGAAAACCACCGCGAGCCGCGTCGATGACGCAATTGCCCGGATCGTCGCACTGCATCCGTATGAACTCCCGGAGTGCATCGCGGTCGAAACCCGGGCCGGCCTGCCGGCGTATCTGGACTGGATCCGGGCACAGACCCGGGAGGACACTGATTGAAGACTCTGTTTGCGCGCGGCGCCGCCTTGTGCGCCCTGTTGTGGCTCTCGCTGCCGGCCTTCGCGCTGGATGAGAAGGACCTGCTGCCGGTGGACCAGGCGTTCGCGCTGACCGCCAGTGCCCCCGAACGGGGCCAGGTGCAACTGCAGTTCAAGATCGCACCGGGCTATTACCTATATCGCCACCGCACCAGCGTCAAGGCCGACCCGGCCTTCAATGCCGGCGCGCTGCAGATGCCCAAGGGCGACAAGCACCACGACGATTTCTTCGGCGAAGTCGAGACCTATCGCGAGCGCCTGCAGGCCACCCTGCCCGGCACTCCGTCCGAGGCTGCCGGCACCATCAGCCTGGAAGTGCGTTACCAGGGCTGCGCCGATGCCGGTGTCTGCTACCCGCCGCAGAAGCGCGTGGTGCAGGTCACCCTGCCGGGCGCCGGTGCGGCGGCGGCGGTGCCTGCCGCGCGTGCCGGTGCGGCCAGCCCGTTCAACAACCCGCTGGCCGGTGCCGGCAACAGCGGTGGCCTGCGCCTGCCGGGCGCGGCCAACAACAGCCAGGCCCTGCCGCTGCCGTCGGAACAGGCGTTCGGCTTCGATGCCATCGCCAGTGACGGCAACACCCTGCTGCTGCGCTTCAGCCCAGCGCCCGGCTATTACCTGTATCGCGACCGCACCTCGCTGAAGCTGGAAGGCAGCGCCGGCGTGCTGGCCGGCAAGCCGCGCTGGCCAGCCGCGCAATCGCATCGCGACGAGCACTTCGGCGATGTCTCGGTCTACTTCAACCAGGTGGAAGTGCCGCTGCCGCTGCGCCGCACTGTCACTGATGCCGTCGACAGCACCCTGGTGGTGACCTTCCAGGGCTGCCAGACCGATGGCATCTGCTACCCGCCGATGACCCGCCGGGTGAAGCTGTCGATTCCCGCTGGCAAGCTGTCCGCCAGCATTGACCAGGCGCCAGCGCGCAACGAGGTGATCAGCCCGCTGCCCGCCGCCGGCGTGCCACGTGAATCCGCCAACGGCGCACCGTTGCGCCTGCTGCCGACCGTCCCCAACGACGGCATTGCCACTCCCGCCGCCAGCGGCAGTGAGGGCGCGCGCAATGAGTTCGCCGCCGACGCGCGCGATGGCAACGCACTGCGCACGCGCCCACCGGCGACAACCCCGAACCCGGACCGTTCGTTCGTGTGGGTGCTGCTGCTGGCGCTGGCCGGTGGCCTGGTGCTGAACCTGATGCCCTGCGTGCTGCCGATCCTGTCGCTGAAGGTGCTGAGCCTGGCGCAGAGTGGCGAAAGCCCTGAGCGGGCACGCAGCCATGCCCTCTGGTACACGCTGGGCGTGCTGGTCGCGTTCGCGGTGATCGGCGCGCTGATGGTGGGCCTGCGCGCGATCGGCAACGCCGTCGGCATCGGCTTCCAGCTGCAGCACCCGGGCGTGGTGGCGGCGCTGGCCTACATCATGTTCGCGGTGGGCCTGAGCCTGTCCGGCGTGTTTACCCTCGGCGGTGGCATCGGCAACCTCGGCCAGTCGCTGGCCAGCCGCAGCGGGCCGGCCGGCGATTTCTTCACCGGTGCGCTGGCCTGCCTGGTCGGCAGCGCCTGCGTCGGCCCGTTCATGGGCGGGGCGATCGCCTATGCCTTCATTGCCCCGCCGCTGAAGGCGATGACCGTATTCCTGTTCCTCGGCCTGGGCCTGGCGCTGCCGTTCCTGCTGATCGGCTTCGTGCCGGCGCTGGCACGCCGCCTGCCCAAGCCCGGCCCGTGGATGGAAACGCTCAAGCACGTGCTGGCCTTCCCGATGTATGCCACCGCGCTGTGGCTGCTGTGGGTGCTGGGCAAACAGCGCGGCGTGGACGGCATGGCACTGGTGCTGGGTGGCCTGCTGCTGTTCGCCTTCGGCCTGTGGCTGTTCGAGCGCAATCGCTGGACCGGCTCGCGTGCGGTGACCCTGCTCGGCGTGCTGCTGGCGATCGGCGCGCTGGTTCCTGCCTGGGGCGTGACCCAGCTGGCACCACCGGCGCGGGCCGCACAGGCCGCCAGCGAGAACGTGGTCGAGTATTCGCCGCAGTTGCTGGACCGCCTGCGTGCGGACAACCGCGTGGTGTTCGTCAACATGACTGCCGACTGGTGCGTGAGCTGCAAGGCCAATGAACGTGCCGTGCTGTCGCGGCCGGAGTTCAAGGAACTGCTCAAGCGCACCAACGCGGTGTACATGCGCGGTGACTACACCAACGTCGACCCGCAGATCACCACGTTCCTTGAAGAGCACAAGGCCGTGGGCGTGCCGCTGTACGTGGTGTACGGCCCGGGGGCGCCGCCGACCGTGCTGCCGACCCTGTTGACCCAGGCGGTGGTCGAGGAAGCGCTGCTGCGCACCGCACGATGAAGTGGCAACGGCCAGCGCTGCTGTGGACAGCGGTGCTGGCCGCCGGCCTCGGCCTGTGGGCCGGGCATCGATTCTCACCCGGCCCGTCTGCACCGGCCGCGGCAACGACGGCTTCCACAGCGACGGCCGTGAAGCCTGCCCTGCAGGTGGGTGATCCCTTGCCGGCGCTGATCCTGCCGGACCTGGCGGAACAGCCGCTGGACCTGCGCGCCCGCTTCGCCGGCCGGCCGCTGCTGATCAATGTCTGGGCCAGCTGGTGTGCGCCCTGCGTGGAAGAGATGCCCGAACTGGCCCGCTTCGCCGAAGCCCAGGGCGACAACGGTGTGCAGGTGCTGGGCATTGCGCTGGATGCTCCGGACGACGTGCGCGCTTTCCTGCTGCGGGTGCCGGTGGACTACCCGATCGTGGTCGAGACGCCGGGGCCACGCGATGCCAGCGTGCAGCTGGGCAATACGCAGGGCCTGCTGCCCTACAGCGTGCTGTTCGATGCACAGGGGCGGCTGGTGAAGGCAAAGCTGGGGCCGTTCGCCCACGGCGAGATCGACGGCTGGGTGAAGTGAGGGTGTTTTTGCAGGGCTTGCAGCCCTGCACCCTGCTCAATGCAACGGCAACAGCCAAAGCGGGCTTTCCGTGGGATGGCGGGGCGCTGTGGCCGTGCAGGACACGCCGTAAACCCGTCCGTGGGGGCTCGATGGCGCCATCCATGGCGCCAACGGTCCTGCACAGCCACACCGCCCCACCTTCGACAGATTCCGGCGGCTGTTGGTAGGTGTCGACCTTGGTCGACACATCTGTCAGATATCGATATTCAGAACGGAATCAGACCCCGTGCCGACCAACGGTCGGCACCCACCAAAGCAGAACGTCGTTCCGACAGATCGCAGGAAACTGTCGAAGGCGGGGTGGGTCCGGTTGAGGGGGCGTGAGCGCCATGGATGGCGCGACCGAGCCTCCATGGACGGGTTCACGGCGTCCTCCGCAACCGGACCCACCCCGCCTACCTGCTAAAAATCCACTGTTTGTGCTGTTGCCGGCCAGCGGCCGGCACTACCGCGGGTGCCGGGCGCAGCCCGGCCGGCAACCCCTGCTTGACCGCAGGCAGGGCGCCACGGAGAATTCCGCGACTAATTCTCATTTGCTGTTGCGCAGGATGCGGGCGGCAGCCTCCCGGGCCCCTCTCCTTCGATGTTCAAGAACGTCCTGTTCCAACTGCATTGGCTGCTGGGCATTACCGCCGGTGCCGTCCTGGCCCTGATGGGCCTCAGCGGCGCCATGCTGTCCTTCGAGGACGAGCTGCTGCGCGCGGCCAATCCTGGCTTCGCTGAAATCGCCGAGCACCATGCGGACGGCCAGCATCCCCTTGCACTCAGCGAACTGGTGCCGTTGCTGCAGGCTGGCAGCGAGCGCCCCCTGCAACGCCTTCGCGTGGATGCCACCGGACAGCGGCCGTCGGTCGCGCGCTTTGCCGGCGGCAAGGAACACTGGGTGTACTTCGATCCGTACAGCGGCGAGCGCTTCAGCGCCCTGCGCGGGCAGGCATTCTTCGACGTCGTCGAGGACCTGCATCGCCACCTCGCTGCCGGTGAGCGCGGCAAGTGGATCACCGGCAGCTGTGCAATCGCGCTGCTGTTCTTCACCCTGTCCGGTCTCTACCTGCGCTGGCCACGACGCTGGTGGCACTGGCGCAGCTGGCTGGCGGTGGAGTGGACGCGCAGCGGCCGAGGCTTCCTGTGGAGCCTGCACTCGGTGGTCGGCACCTGGGTGCTGCTGATCTACCTGATGAGTGCGCTGACCGGCCTGTGGTGGTCGTTCGACTGGTACCGCAACGCGGCCAACACGCTGCTCGGTGTGGCGCCGGCGGCAAAGCACACGGTTGCCGCCGACGCGGCACTGGACGTCCATCGCATCGAGGCCACGCTGTACGCGCTACCCGGCGTGCGCACCGGCTTCATCGACCTGCGCCTGCCGGAGAAGCCGGGGCAGGCGCTGAACGTGCGGGTGATGGCCGGTGATCCGTCGCAGCGCGGCGGCCACCACGACCGTGCGCATGACCTGCTGCAGCTCGATCCGGCCAGCGGCGCGGTTCTCGATGCCCGCCCGTACGCACGCCAGGGCGCGGGCGGACAGCTGGCCACCAGCGTGTTCGCGCTGCATTCGGGCAGCTACTTCGGTGTGCCCGGGCGCGTGGTGGTGATGCTCAGCAGCCTGGGCATGAGCCTGTTCTTCATCACCGGCTGGATGCTGTACCTGGACCGCCGCCGCAGCCAGCGTGCAGCGCGAGGGCTGCGCCGCGCGCTGCCGGCCACGACCACCGATGGCCGTGGTCCGCCGTGGCTGGTGGTGCATGCCAGCCAGAGCGGACTGGGCGAACAACTGGCGTGGCGTGCGGCCGCGCAGCTGCAGGCGTCCGGTCATGCGGTGCAGGTGCGGTCGCTGGCCCGCGTCGATGCCGCGACGCTGCAGGCCACGTCCCAGGCGCTGCTCGTGCTGAGCACGTTCGGCGACGGCGAGCCACCGGATGCCACGCGCCGCGCGGCGCGGCTGCTGCTCGCACAACGCCTGGACCTGTCGCGCCTGCAGTTCGGCCTGCTCGCGCTGGGCGACCGCCAGTACCCGCATTACTGCGGCTTCGGCCGCCAGTTCGATGGCTGGCTGATCGGCAACGGCGCGCGCCCGCTGTTCGAGCGCATCGATGTCGATGCCGCTTCGGTGCCGGCATTGCGCCAATGGCAGCAGCAGCTGGGTACGCTCACCGGCATCGTCACCGATGACAGCGTGCTGCCTGCGGCTACGCAGATGCATGAGTGGCGCCTGCTCGGCCGCGACCACCTCAACCCGGGCAGCGTCGGCGGAGCCATCTGGCGTATCCGTCTTGCCGCACCGGCCGACGTGCAGTGGCAGGCGGGTGACATCCTGCACATCGCACCCCGCCACAACGCGCGGCATGCCGGTGCCGTGCTGAAGGGACACGGTCTGGATCCGCTGCAGCCCCTGCTGGTCGATGGCCATCCGCGCACGCTGCTGGCGCTGGCCAGTGAACGCGAGCTGCCCGAGGCCGATGCCGCGCTGGCGGTGCAGGATGCCTGCCTGTGGCTGGCCGGGCTGCCGCTGCTGCCCAGCCGCGAGTATTCGATCGCCTCCTGCACGGATGACGGCGTGGTGGAGCTGGTGGTGCGGCTGGTGCATGACGCCTCCGGTCGCGCCGGGTTGGGCTCGGGCTGGCTGTCGTTGCATGCACCGATCGGTGCCGGCATCGTCGCCCGCGTGCATCGCAACCCCGGTTTCCATCGCGTCAGCGGCGCGCCGATGGTGCTGATCGGCAACGGCACCGGCATCGCCGGGCTGCGCAGCCTGTTGCGCGAAGCTGCCCACGCAGGCGAGCGCGGGCACTGGCTGCTGTTCGGTGAACGCCAGCGCGCACACGACTTCCTGTTCGCCGACGAGATCGAAGCCTGGCAGGCCAATGGCCATCTCACGCGGGTGGACCTGGCGTTCTCGCGCGATGGCGAGGGTGGTTACGTGCAGGATCGCCTGCGTGCGGCCGTCGATGCGCTGCGCGACTGGATGCAGCGCGGTGCGGTGATCCATGTCTGTGGGTCGTTGCAGGGCATGGCCGAAGGCGTGGACCAGGTGCTGCGAACCGCGCTGGGTGATGAGGCGGTGGAAACGCTGCTGGAAAACGGGCGCTACCGCCGCGACGTGTATTGATTCCTGCCGCCGAACGCTGGTGTGAGCCGAGCATGGGCTCGGCTCTACAGTGTTCGTGCAGCCGATGTAGCGCCGAGCCCACGCTCGGCTGACTAGGCCGCCGCGCGCGCCTGCGGCATCGACTGCAAGCGGAACGCGCCCACGGCTTCTGCCAAGGCACGCACCTGCGCCTGCATCTGCGCAGTCGAGGCCCCCGCCTCTTCCACCAGGCTGGCGTTGCGCTGGGTGCTGGCTTCCATCTGCACGATGGTCTGGTTCACCTGTGCGATGCCCGCATGCTGGTCCTGCGACGCACTGCGGATACCTGCCAGCAGCTCGGCCAGCTGCTGCACGCTGCCGACGATCTCGCCCATCGTGGTGCCGGCCTGCGCGGCCTGCTGGTTGCCCTGGCCGACACGCGCCACCGAATCCTCGATCAGCCCCTTGATCTGCTTGGCCGCCTCGGCACTGCGCTGCACCAGCAGGCGCACTTCGGCGGCCACCACGGCGAAGCTGCGGCCCTGCTCGCCGGCACGCGCCGCTTCCACCGCCGCATTGAGGGCAAGGATGTTGGTCTGGAAGGCGATGCCGTCGATCAACTGGGTGATGTCGCCGATCCGTCGCGAGGCTTCGCTGATGCCATGCATGGTCGCGACCACCTGGCCGACCGCCTCGCCACCCCGCTGGGCCACCGCCGCTGCGCCCTGCACCAGGGCATCGGCGCGGCCTGCGGCATCGGCGTTGCGGCCGACGGTATCGGTCAGCTCCTGCATCGACGCCGCGGTCTCTTCCAGGTTGGCGGCCTGCTGCTCGGTGCGCCGCGACAGATCGTGATGGCCGGCGACGATCTCGCCAACGCCGGTATCCAGGCTGGAGGTGGCCTGCTGGATGCGGGTGACGATGCGGCCCAGCTGCGCGACGGTGGCATTGGCATCGTCGCGCATGCGCGCGAACACGCCCTGCAGGTCCCCCTCCATGCGCACGCTGAGGTCGCCGCGGGCCAGCGCAGCCAGCAGTGCCTGCAGGTCACCAAGGTTGGTTTCAAAGGTGGCCAGCAGGCGATTGATGCTGGTCGACAAGGTGCGCACGAAGCCCTGCTTGCCCTCCAGCACGATACGGCCATGCAGGTCGCCGCGTGCTGCAGCATCGACCAGGGCAGCGACCTCGGTTTCCAGCAGCGTCTCCAGCGCACGACTGCGCCACTCCACCGCTACGCCGAGGAACTGCCCTTCGTCGATGATGGGGTTGGCAATCAGCTGGTAGCGCACGCCGGCATGGCCGATCTCCCGCTCCTCGCGCTGGCGCGCGGCGGCCAGGCTGGCCAGCGCCGGATGCAGGCCCACGGCATCGCTGCCCACCAGATCTTCGGCCTCGCGCTCGAGTTGCTGCAGCAGTGCCGGATTGACGTAGGCCACCTGGCCCTCGGCATCGATCACCATCAGCCCGGTCTGCGCACTGTCCAATGCCTGCCGCACACGGGTGTTGCCGCGCGCCACGGCACGCTCGGCCTCGATGCGCGCGCGCAGGCGCTGCTGCATGTCGACCAGGCGCTGCGCCAGCTGGCCGATTTCATCGTTGGCGTTGTAGACACGCAGGGTGGTGTCGAGTCGGTCGTCGGCGACGTCGCTGGCGAAGCGCAGGGTGTCCTGGATCGGCTGGCGCACCGCACGCCGCACCAGCACCAGGCTGGTGATCAACACACCGGCGACCAGCAGCAGGGTCACCGCGAACAGCACGCTCATGGTGCGTGCGCCGGCCTGCTGGCGCGCCTGTGCCTTGGCCAGCGCCGCCACCTGGGCCTGCTGGAAGGCGGCCAGCGCCGGCGCCACGCCGGCGGCGGTATCCAGCAGCGATTGCGCCTCTACATCCAGACCCACGCGGGCGGCGGTATAGCCCAGCAATGCGGCCTGATAGGCCTCCATGCCGTTACGAAGGGCATCCTGCGCATCGGTCGGCAGGCCCACCAGTGCGAGATCGAACGGCAGCTTTTCTTCGCTCGCACGGTCGGCATGGGTGGAGTCGCCATCGAGCAGCAGCAGTGCCTCCTGGCGGCGCATCTTCTGCAGGGACAACGCCAACGAAGGCCGCTGCAACGCATCCACCTGCGCCTGCAGGGCGTCGGCGGCCTGCTGCAATTGCGCGGCGAGGCCGGCATCGCCACGACCCATCTCATCGACGCGTTCGAACAGGGCGGCCACACCCTGCGAGAACGCGCCGGCGGCTTCGGTCAGTGCCTGCAGCGCCTCGCGCCGGCCGGGATCCATCGGCATCGCGCGCAGCGCCTGAAGATCGGCCTGGAGCGCCTTCTGCGTCGCCAGCAGCTGCGCGCGGTCGGCATCGTCGAAACTACGTGCATACTGGGTCTGCAGACGACGCGCCTCGGCCACCTGCGTGGCCACGCTCGCGGCCAGATCGCTGCCGTGCTGGTAGCTGGCCTGGCTGCGCGCCGCCTGCGTGCTGGCATGGCCGGTCCAGGCGTAGACGGCGGCGATCGCGATCAGGCCCAGCCCACAGACCCACAGGGTCGCCTTGAGCTTGCTGGCCACACTGAGCCGATGCGGCTGCAGCCACAGCAGCAGGCCGGGGGACGCCGAGCGCAGTGCGGCAAGCCGCATGCGCAGGGACCGGAGGTGGGGGACGACGGCCGACATGACAGGCTCCAGGCGGAAGGACGCACCTGTATCGGCGGGAAATGGCGCAACTTTAGGGCGCTCCTGGTTCACTCCCACCGATTGCTGGCGGACGCGGCCTTTGTACCCGGCACAGGCGACGGGGGGATGACACCCGCGCAATGCTTGACCTCAACCCCGGCTGGGAGAGCACAGTAGATCTCCCTCCCCCGCCCGGCGCGCGCATGACGACGCTCGATGTCCCCCGCTACCTGCAACGCCTGCAGCTGGATGCACCGCCACCGCTGACGCTGGCGGGCCTGACCCTGCTGCAACAGCGCCACAACGCACTGCTGCCGTTCGAAACCCTCAGCTGCCTGCTGCGCGATGCAGTACCGATCGACCTGGACAGCGTGCAGCGCAAGCTGCTCGACGACCGTCGTGGCGGCTACTGCTTCGAACTCAACGGCGGCCTGCTGGCACTGCTGCAGGCGCTGGGCTTCGATGCACAGCCGTTGAGCGCGCGCGTGCTGCTGGCCGCCCAGGACGGCGAACTGACCGCACGCACCCACCTGCTGCTGCGTGTGCAGGTGGACGGCGATGACTGGCTGGTGGATGCCGGTTTCGGCAGCCTGACCCCGACCGTGCCGCTGCGGCTGCATGATCCGCAGCCGCAGGCCACGCCCCACGAGCGCTTCCTGTTGCAGCGCCTGCCCGGCGAGGGGGATTTCGTGCTGTCCGCCGAGTCCGGCGATGGCTGGCGGGCGATGTATCGCTTCGACCTGCACGCGCCGGCACCGATCGACAACGTCGTGGGCAACTGGTACGTGTGCACCCATCCCGATTCCAGTTTCCCCGGCCAGCTGCGCGCATCCCTGACCGGGCCGCACTGGCGACGCACCATCGGCAGTGGCAACTACACCGAGTACCGTCCCGGCCAGGCACCGGACAAGCGTCCGCTGCGCGATGTGGGCGACGTGCGCGAGGTGTTGCAGCAGCGCTTCGGCATGCAGCTGCCGGACGACCCACGGCTGGACCCGGCGATCAACGACTGGCTGCAGCGCTCACGCTCGGCCACGGTGTAGAGCCGGGCCGATGCTCGGATGAGCGTTGGCGGCTGGGTCAACAGCAGCCGAGCATGGGCTCGGCCCTACAGAACCACGCGCGCCTGCAGCGCAATGCGATTGCCTTCGCTGTCGGCGATCTCGGCCACGCGCCAGTCACCGGCATCGGCCGGGCCGAAGCGCAGCTCGGCCCCGGCCTGCAGCGCACGCTCGAGGCTGGCATCCAGGTCATCAACCCCGATGTAGATGCGCGCACCGTGGACGGAGGGCAGATAGTCGGCCCCCCGCACCAGCGCCATGCTGGCACCGGTGGCCTCATCGGCAAACGGCAGGTAGGCCATCCTGCAGTCGTGCAGCAGGATCGGTTCGTCCACCGCCACCTGCAGCCAGTGCTGGTAGAACGTGATGGCCCGGCCCAGGTCAGTGACCGGTATCTCGACGTGCAGGATGGGGTTCATGTCCGCAGGATAACCGGATGCTGACACTGCCTTGCAGGTCCGTACTGGCATGCTGGACCGCCCTTTCCCCGCGGAGTCCTGCATGTCCCTGGCCGATCATCGTGGTGCGCTGGCACCGCTGGGCTTCCTGCGCGTGGCCATCAACCTGGGCAATCCAGTACTGGCGCAGGGGGACGCGCGCTCACCGCGCGGGCCGTCACTGGAACTGGCCACGGCATTGGCGCAGCGCATGGGCGTGCAGGCACGCTTCACCTGCCACGACGCCGCGGCCGCGGTGGTCGCTGCAGCCAGCAAGGATGCCTGGGACCTGGCCTTCCTGGCCATCGATCCGGCGCGCGCCGACCGCATCGCCTTCAGCGCCCCCTATGTGGAGATCGAAGGCACCTACCTGGTGCGCGAGGACAGCCCTGCGCAGCAGGTGGCCGACCTGGACCGCGATGGTCTGCGCATCGCGGTCGGTCGTGGCGCCGCCTACGACCTGTTCCTCAGCCGCGAACTGCGCCACGCCATGATCGAGCGGGCCGAGACGTCGGCCGCTGCCATCACCCTGTTCGATCTGCAGCGCCTGGATGCCGCCGCCGGCGTGCGCCAGCCGCTGGCCGCCTGGGCGCAGGCGCATCCCGGCCACCGCGTGCTGGCCGACCGTTTCACCGTGATCCAGCAGGCGGTCGCGGCGCCGGCCTCGCGCCCGGCCGATGCATTGCAGGCGCTGTTCGAGGAAGTGGAGGCGATCAAGGCAGGCTCGTTGCTGGGCGAAGCCTTCGCCCGTGCCGGGCAGGCGGTTACGTTGGTACGGTGACCGCGGGACACACGCAGTCGAGCATGGCTCGACGCTATAAATGCGCGTCTGCCATGTGCCGGACGTGCTCGGCCGCCTGAGCGTGCAGCCAGTCGCGGAAGGCCAGGAAGCCGCGATGGCGGGCCGAGCGCTGCGGGTAGACCAGCCAATGCGGCCAGGCGGTTTTCAGTCGCAGGCTGGACAGCGCCACCAGTTGGCCGGAATCCAGCAGCAGGCGCGCCCGCGTCACCCGTCCCAGCGCTACGCCCACCCCGTCCAGCGCCGCACGGTGATGCGCCTCCGAATCATCCAGCACCGCCACGAAGCGCGGCGGCGGGTTCTGCCCACTCAGCGCGAACCAGGCGCCCCACGCGCCATCGGGATCCCCCAGCAGCGGCCACTGGTTCAGCGGCACGCGGTCGATCCCTCCCATGCGTTCGATCAGCGCCGGGCTGGCCATCGGCAGCAGCCACTCGTCGAACAGCGGCTCCACCACCAGGCCCGGCCACTGCCCGCTGCCCAGCCGCAGCGCGGCGTCGAACTGGCGCTGTCGCTCGAAGTCAATCAGGCGTTCACTCGACTGCAGGTTGATCTCGATCTGTGGATGCTCGGCAACGAAGTGCCCCAAGCGCGGCACCAGCCACGCCGACGCCATCGACGGTACCGCGCTGATCGTCAGCACGTGCTCGGCGCGTGCGGCATAGGGCTGGAAGGCCTCGTTGATCGCATCCAGATGCGGGCCTACCTGGTCGAGCAGGCGCTGCCCTTCCAGGGTGAGGGTGACGCCGCGTGGCTGGCGGACCAGCAGCGGCTGCCCCAGCCGCTCTTCCAGCTGGCGCATCTGATGGCTGAGCGCACTGACGGTCAGGTTCATCGACGCCGCTGCGCGTGACAGGTTGCCCAGCCGCGCGGCGGCCACGAAACCCTGCAGGGCGTGAAGGGGCGGACGGGACATCAGGCTTGAATTCCTCTCAAGGCATGCTTGCGGAAATGTCGCTTTTTCCCGGTCAATGCTGCCCGTATCGTGCAATCCACTCAAGTGGAGGGACGCTCATGAACATCTACGGCAGCCTGTTGTTCCTGCAGGGCCACGTGGCCAACGCCGAACTGGCCCGGCAGCTGGCCTGCCCGTCCACCGGCTCCCCCACGGGTGCGCCGCAACCGGCCGCGCCGGTTCAGCAACCGCGTGGCCGTTGAACACGGCTCAACCTGCATACCAACGCTGGACGTGTTCAGGCAGCCATGGCATTGGGTCGATATCCAGCACCCGGCAACCGTCGAGGGTGTCACGCAGCACGCGCTCGCCGGGGCCACCGGGCATGCGCAGGCCATCCTCTTCCGGAAGCTGCACCGCCGCCCAGTCGTGCAGCCGGTCCATGCGCAGGCGCTGGGCGGCCTGCAGCCAAGCCTTGAGCTGGAAACAGCGATAGCCCTGTGCGCCCAACGCATCAACCGCGAGCGACAACGCCTGGTTGGCACCACGCACCCATTCGGTGCGACCTCCGGCCTTGTCCTGAACCGTCATCGGCGCCGGCGCGCGGTGCGCCTTGAACGGCGAACGCAGCTGCAGCTCCAGATCACGCGCATCGCGCTCGCTCTCCGCTTCCACCAGCGTACCGGCATCAAGGTCGAAGAACTCGAACCAGCGCCGGTGCAATGCGCTGATGCGCCCGAGCGGATCGCGTGAAAAGCCGATCTTCGCGTAGTCCTCCCACGCACAGGGGAAGACGTAGGCGAAGACACGACCGTCGATGCGGATATGCGACTGCATGTGCGCAGGCTGCCTCCACTGCAGCCCGGGCGCAACCGGGCGTTGCCGTGGGCGCCGCAGGGCTTTGGCAGTACGGCTTCATGCAGCCGCTTCGGACTATCCTTGCTGGCTGTCGCTGTCATCACCGCCACCATGCCTGCTCCTGCGCCTGCCCACCTGCCGGTCTCGTCCATCACCCTAGACGCGGCAACCTTCGCGGTGGTCCACCAGCACAACGCGGACATCGCGCGGCAACCGGCCTCGCTGACCAAGCTGATGACCGCCTACGCCGCTTACGGATGCGTCGAAGAGAACGGTGGCACGTGGGACCAGGCGGTCACCATCGCCGCCGAGGATGTGCTTGCCGTAGCCGATGATGAAACACGCATGGGCCTGGTGCCCGGCGAAACGGTCACGCTGGCGCGCCTGCTGGAAGGGTTGATGATCGTCTCCGGCAATGATGCGGCGCTGGCCATCGCACGCCATCTGGACGGATCACAGCCTGCGTTCCTGGGCCGCATGAACTGGCACGCGCGCCAGCTTGGCCTGCGCAGCACGCGGTTCGCCAGCGTGTCCGGCATCACCACCCCGCACCATGCCTCCAGCGCGCGCGACATGGCGGTACTCGCCGCCTGCCTGCTGAATGACCATCCGCAGATCCTGGCAATCACCGCGCAGCGCACGTTCGCGCATGGCCGCTTCAGCCGCAGCAACCAGAACGCACTGCTTGGCGAAGACGGCGTGGACGGATTGAAGACCGGTTACACCCAGGCCGCAGGCTTCTGCCTGGCCGCCACTGCCTGCCGGGCTGTGCCCGGGCGGAACCTGCCGGTACGCCTGATCACCGTGGTGCTGGGCGCTGAAAGCCGCGACGCACGCGATGCCCTTGTGCGCGAGCGGCTGGCCGCCGGGTTTGCGGCGCTGGCCGACACCACCGCCGACGCCTGAGCGGATCAGCGTCGCTTGACCGTCGCCACGATCAAGCGCTGCAGCTCGGCCTCGGCGCCGACCTTGTCCAGCGCGCCTGCCGCCACGGCTTCGGACAGGGCTTCGGCCGCACCGAGAATCGCCCAGCGTCCGGCCAGGGGGACCGTGCCATCGGCCGCAAACGGGCCCAGCCAGGTGTCGCAGTTGTCGATGAAGTCCTGCTGGTAGCGCCGACGCACTTCATGGAGTTCCGGCGCGCCCACCAGCGCAGCGAGGATGCCCTGCACTTCACTGCCCTGGCTGAGGACGCAGTCGATGTAGCCGGAGGCGATAGCCGCCGCACGATCGGCCAGCTGCGCCCTGGCACGGCCGATACGCTCGTGGAAGACCACCGTCTGCCGCCCGTCATAGTCATCGTAGAGCGCGGCCAGCAGCCCGTTGCGGGTCACGAAGTGATCATAGGCCACCGGTTTGGTCACACCGGCCGCCTCGGCCAGCCGCCCCAGCGTCAATGCGTCGGTGCCTTCTTCACCGATCAGCGCCCAGGCCACGTCCAGCAACTGGCGGGCGCGTTGCTCGCGGGTCAATCGGCGGCGCGTGGGAGCGGCGTTGGCAGGCATCGGTGGAGCACGGCGGTCAGCGCATCGGAGCACCGATTTTACGGCCGATCGCCAGCGCGGTCTGCAGATGCGCTTCGGCTGCACCGGAATCGGCGTCCAGCAGCAGGTCGGACGACAGCACGCGCGCGCCGCAGTAGTCGAAGATGCCCATGTCGATCTGGGTCTTCATCGCCGCACCGTAGCCGCGCCGTTCGATCATGTCCGCGCCAGCCCCGCCGATGCCGACCAGATGCACGCCCAACCGCTGCAGCTTTTTCTGCACCTTGCCATCGGCGCCGTCCTGGTAGGCCCAGCCCTGGGTGAACACACGATCGATCCAGCCCTTCAGCAGCGCGGGGAAGGACCACCAGTACAGGGGATAGACCAGTACCAGCGTGTCGGCAGCCTGCAGCCGCGCCTGCTCGGCGGCGACGTCAGCCGGAGTTGCGCCGATGCCACGGAACAGCGCCTGGTCCTGCATGTTGAAGCGCGGATCGAAGCCTTCGGCCATCAGATCGGCGTGGGTCACGCTGTTGGCGGCATCCGACGCGGTGATGGCTTCGCCGATGCGCCTGGCGATGGCATGGGTCAACGCGCCGGGTTCAGGGTGGGCGGTAACGATGAGGGTGTGCATGGGGCATGTCCGGAGTTCACTAACTACCAATAGTAAGTAGTGTCGCCCGGGATACCAGCGCCATGCGTGGGACGCTGTTTCCGCATCCACCGTATAGTGCGGCGGTTCCCACTGAGCTGCCCGACGATGCACCGGTATCTGCTTGCCCTTCTGCTGGCCCTGCCGATGGCAATGGACGTTACGCCCGCGCTGGCCGGTGAACTCAGTCCGGAAGACTCGGCCGCATTGCGCAAGGAGGTGCAGGCGATGATGGGCGCCTTCGCCCGTGGCGATACCGAGCTGATCATCGCGCGTACCCATCCCAGCCTGAAGCAGCTGGCCGGTGGCGACGAGGCCTATGCGCGGGCGACCCGCGACACCGTGAAGGCGCTGCGCAGGGCCGGCGTCAGCATCATCAGCGACGAGGCAGGCGTGCCGGGCCGCACCTATGCGGCCGGTGACGAGGAAGTCTGCTTCGTACCGCGCCAGTCACTGCTGCGCGTGCGCGAAGCGCCGATGCGCAGCACGTCATTCATGGTTGCCGTGCGACGCGTCGGTACAACGCAATGGCGCTATCTGGACGGCGCGGCGATGCTGGACAACCCGGCACTGCTGCGGCAACTGCTGCCGGCGCTGGAGCCGGGCGTGACGCTGCCCAGGGGCGGGATGGAAGCGCTGTAGTCGCAGGCGCGCGTCCATCCACGCCCGGGGTGGTCCATTGCAGGCCTGGGCATGTGTCAGCGGAACAGCGCGTTCAACGCCGCGCCCGAAGCCGCCTGCTGCAGGCCATCGAAGCGACCGTCCTGCATGATCGGCTCGATGGCCTGCATCAGCCCACCCCACGCAGCTCGCGCCAGCGCACCGCCCAGGCTGACCCGTCGCACGCCGAGTGCGGCGATGTCCTGCAGGCTCAGCGGTGTCGGTCCACCCACCAGCAGGTTCACCGGCTTCGCCCCTGCAGCGGCAACCACCGCGCTGATCTGTTCGGGCGTGCTGATGCCCGGTGCATACAGCACATCGGCGCCGGCCTCGGCATAGGCGCGCAGGCGCTGCAGGGTGTCCTGCAGATCCGGCACGCCAACGAAGAAATTCTCGGCCCGCGCGACCAGCAGCACATCGCCCCCCGCGCGGTCGATGGCCGCACGTGCCGCACACAGTCGCTCGACCGCCTGCCCGATCGGCCGCAGCGGCGCATCGGCCACGCCGCTGGCGTCCTCGATCGACAGCGCCGCGATACCGGTGTCGATGGCCGCCGCCACCGCCTCGCCCACTGCCTGTGGCGTGGCGCCGAAGCCATCACCGAAATCGGCGTTCAACGGCAGCGGTGTCGCGGCCGCCATCAGCCGCAGATGTTCCAGTGTGGCCTGCAGCGAAACCGCCCCATCCGGCCGCCTTTCACTCCAGGCGCAGCCGGCACTGGTCGTGGCCAGTGCCTGGAAGCCCTGCCGCTGCAGGTAGCGGGCGCTGCCCACGTCCCACGGATTGGGCAGCACGAAACAACCGCGCGCATGCAGCTGGCGGAAACGCGCGCGCTTGCGCTGGGTGTCGGCATCAAGCGGGGTCATGGCGGGTTCCCGGGCGGCGGACCTGCACCCTAGCCCACGCTGCGGCGGCACTCAATCACGGCGTGGGCCAGCGTGCATGAGGTGATGCCGGCTGCTTATTGGACACCACCGTGCACGCTGCCCGAGCGTGCTTGCCTGCCACACAGTGCCCCACGGAGCCCCAGATGCACCCGGACCCGCAGACCCTGATCGACGCCGGCGACGATGACGCCCATTGGGCCGACCTGCTTTCACCCGCGCGCCGTCGCCTGATCGCGTCGGCCGGGCTGGCCGCTGGCGGCTTGGCCAGCGCGTCGGCTGCCACCGCAGCCGCGCGCAGCGACAACGCCGTGAACACCACCGAACCCGGGCGACCCGGCTTCCGCGCCATCGTTCCGCCGGCGCCCGAGGGCCGCAGCCCTTGGGGCCAGGCCACGGCCAGCGAGCCTACCCCGCGGCCGGCCAGCGTGCGCCCCGGCGAGGCCACGCTGCCCACCCGGCCACGTGCCTACACCGCCATCAAGAGCTACCACGCCCACATCTACTTCGACGAGGACAGCTTCGAGAAGGCCGCGCTGCTGCGGCGCTGGGCCGCCGAGCGCTTCCCTGTGGAGCTGGGCAACTGGAACCTTGAGCCACGCGGGCCGCACGTCACCCCGTCGTTCTATTTCGGCTTCACCAACGACCTGCTGCCGGTGCTGGTGCCCTGGCTGCAGCTCAACAGCCTGGGCCTGACCATCCTGATCCACCCCAATACCGGCGATGGCCGCGCTGACCATCTGCATTACGCGTTGTGGGTGAACCGCGCGCAGCCGGTCAATGCCTACAACTGGCCGGCGCCGAAGCCCGGGCAGCCGGAACCGCTGGAAGAGGTGTTCCCGAACGTGGTGCCGACGGTGCCGCTGGAGATCTGAGCGGCCGGGTGCCGGACAGCTCCATGTGGAGGCGCAGTGTGCTGCCCACCGAACCCCGTCCTCCCCGCGTGGCGTGGATGCCGGCATCGTCGGCCTACGTGCACGCATCCCCGTCCAGCACCACGTTCAGCGCGCCTTGATCCAGCGCCCGCCATACGGCCGCAAGCGCTCCGGCAGATTTCAAACATACAATTGAAACGCTGCAAACTTCGCCGAACTGGACAGCATCCGCCGGTTCCGCCAGACTGCCGCCCTTTCCCGTCTTCCGGATCCCATGGCGAAGCTGCTGGTCCTGCACGGCCCCAACCTCAACCTGCTCGGCACCCGCGAGCCGGAGGTCTACGGCCACACCACGCTGGCCGACATCGACCAGGCCCTGGCTGCCCAGGCATCGGCCGCCGGACACACCGTGGAACGCCTGCAGTCCAACGCCGAGCATGTGCTGGTGGACCGCGTGCAGGCTGCGCACAGCGACGGAACCGCTTTCATCCTGATCAACCCCGCCGCCTTCACCCACACCTCGGTCGCCCTGCGCGATGCGCTGGCGGCGGTGGCGGTGCCGTTCATCGAGATCCACCTGTCCAACCCGCATACCCGCGAGCCGTTCCGCCAGCACAGCTACTTCAGTGACAAGGCAGTGGGCGTGGTATGCGGTTTCGGTGCCGACAGCTACCGCTACGCGATGGACGCGGCGCTGCTGCGCGTGCAGGCGGCCAGCGCGTGAAGATGTCGCCGCGTGTGCTTGCCGGCATCCTGCTGTGGGCCGGTCTGTGCGGCGCCAGTGTCGCTGCCGAGCGCGCGGCCGCGGGCATCGACTGCGCACAGGCAAGCGGCGGCTACGAGCGCGACATGTGCGATTCCGATCGCCTGGATGATGCCGACAGCGCATTGAACGCCGTCTACGCGCAGGCGCGTGGCGAACTGAAGGCGCAGGCAACCGATGGCAGCTGCAGCCGCTGCGCGGCGGCCGAACAACAGCTGGTGAAGGCCCAGCGCATCTGGATCACCTTGCGCGATGCAGATTGCGAGGCGGTGTATGCCTTCAATGCAGACGGCACCTCGCGCAACCCCGCGAAGATGCAATGCCTGATCACCCAGACGCGCGACCGTACGCGGCAGCTGCGCGAGTTCTACGAACTGCTTTGAACCGAGTGCAACCGCACTCTCCACCACACTGACATCACGAGCAAAGAGGCCACCATGGATCTCCGCAAAATCAAGAAGCTGATCGACCTGCTGGAAGAGTCGAACCTGGCTGAAATCGAAATCAAGGAAGGCGAAGAGTCGGTGCGCCTGTCGCGCGCCCCGGTGGCCGGCTATGCCGCCCCGGTCGCCGCGCCGGTGTATGCCGCTCCGGCCGCCCCGGCGCCGCAGGCGATGCCGATGCAGTCGCCGACCGAAGCCTCCACCGGCGGCAGCGCCAAGCCGGGCCCGGCACTGCCGGAAGGCCACGTGCTGCGCTCGCCGATGGTCGGCACCTTCTACGCCTCGTCCGCCCCGGACAAGCCGGCCTTCGTCACCGTGGGCCAGCAGGTCAAGGAAGGCGAAACCCTGGCCATCATCGAAGCGATGAAGATGTTCAACCCGATCGAAGCCGACACCTCCGGCACCATCGTTGCCATCCTCGGCGAGAACGGCCAGCCGGTGGAATTCGACCAGCCGCTGTTCGTGATCGGCTGAGGGGCGCGCCATGCTCGACAAAGTCGTCATCGCCAACCGAGGGGAGATCGCGCTGCGCATCCTGCGCGCGTGCCATACCCTCGGCATCCGCACGGTGGCCGTGCACTCCACGGTCGACCGCAACCTCAAGCACGTGGCCATGGCCGACGAGTCGGTCTGCATCGGTCCGGCGCCGTCGCCGCAGAGCTACCTCAACATCCCGGCCCTGATCGCGGCGGCGGAAGTCACCGATGCCCAGGCCATCCACCCGGGCTACGGCTTCCTGTCGGAGAACGCCGACTTCGCCGAACGCGTGGAAGAGTCCGGCTTCATCTTCATCGGCCCCAAGGCCGACACCATCCGCATGATGGGTGACAAGGTCGAAGCCATCCGCGCGATGAAGGCCGCGGGCGTACCGTGCGTGCCCGGCTCGGGCGGCCCGCTCGGCGAGGACATCGTCGCCAACACCAAGATCGCCCGCGAGATCGGTTATCCGGTCATCATCAAGGCGGCCGGCGGTGGCGGTGGTCGCGGCATGCGCGTGGTGCACGCCGAAGCGTCGCTGAAGACCTCGATCGAAACCACCAAGAGCGAGGCCAAGGCCGCGTTCGGCAATGGCGAGGTCTACATGGAGAAGTTCCTGGAGAATCCGCGCCACGTGGAAATCCAGGTGCTGGCCGATGGACAGGGCAATGCCATCCACCTCGGTGAGCGCGACTGCTCGATGCAGCGCCGCCACCAGAAGGTGGTGGAAGAGGCACCGGCGCCGGGCATCACCGCCGAGCAGCGCGAGCAGATCGGCAAGGTCTGCGTGGAAGCCTGCATCCGCATCGGCTACCGCGGCGCGGGCACGTTCGAGTTCCTGTACGAGGACGGCCGCTTCTACTTCATCGAAATGAACACCCGCATCCAGGTGGAGCATCCGGTCACCGAAATGGTCACCGGCATCGACCTGGTGGCCGAGCAGCTGAAGATCGCCGCCGGCCAGAAGCTGTCGATCAAGCAGAGCGACGTGGTGCTGACCGGCCATGCCATCGAGTGCCGCATCAACGCCGAAGACGCCGAAACCTTCGTGCCGAGCCCGGGCACCATCACCGGCTTCCATCCGCCGGGTGGCCCCGGCGTGCGCGTGGACACCCACATCTACAGTGGCTACCGCGTGCCGTCGAACTACGACTCGATGATCGGCAAGCTGATCGTGCACGGCCCGGACCGCGAAACCGCCATTGCCCGCATGCGGGTGGCACTGAGCGAAATGGTGGTCGATGGCATCAAGACCAACATCGCCCTGCAGCAGAGGATCATGCGTGACAAGGGCTTCCAGGCCGGTGGCCAGAACATCCACTACCTGGAAAAGCGCCTGGCCGAGCGCAAGAACAAGCCGATCGCATTGACCTGATCGGCGCCAGGTGCTGGACATGAAAAGGGCGGGGATATCCCCGCCCTTTTCTGTTCCTGTAGAGCCGGGCCCATGCTCGGCTTGCCGCCAAGCACAGCCGAGCATGGGCTCGGCTCCACAGCGAGCACGTCAGCGCTTGTCGGCCACGTCGGCCGGAATCTGCGAATGGGCCAGCGGCCGCACGCCATTGGGCGAGGTCGGATCGACGATCACCATGGTTTCGGTCGAACCATCGGGCCACACCACCTGGAAGGTGCTGCCGGCCGGCAGTGAAGCGAATGGCATGCCACTCTGCGCGCGGTAGACCGCAGCGACCTGGCTGGCACCGGCGCGGCGCACGTCTTCCTGCGCCTTCACCGTGGTCAGCTCCACCTTCGACAGATGCCGGTAGCGGTCCTCGTAGGTATCGATCATCAGCAGGCCAACCGCCCCAGCCGAGTAGGCCACGAACAGCGCCACCCAGAACCAGAACTTGGCCCCATGCAGGAATCGACGGTAATTCATCGCCCGTCCCTCTTTCCAACCAATCGCTTGATCCATTCCTTCATTTTCCCAGCACCTTGCCGCGATACCGCAGCGTCATACACGAAATCCCGGAAATCCTGCGCTCCATCCTGCGAACAGATCCCTCCGTTCGCACAAAAATTGTTGACCAGCACGCTGTCCGCTCCACAGGCCAGGCCGAGTTCACAGGCCGCAAGCCGCCATGCAAGTTCACTGAGCTGCTCGCCCGCCACCAGCCCGTCAAGCGCGCGGTCACCGGCCGCACGCACGCCCATGCCTGGCGCGATGGCCATGTAGGCCTCGGGGTCGCGCGAGGTGCGCACGCGCTCGACCAGGTCGCGGCGGTACTCGGCACTGTCATGCAAGGGCTCGCCCTCGGCGAACAGCGACGCTTCCGCGGCCAGGTTGCCCTGCGCGGCCGCCTTGCGGCGTTCGGCCAGCACCAGCGCCGCGCCCAGCTTGTCGCCCGGCACGAAACCGCCACACCGCTGTGCCACGCGCTCGCGTGCCTCGATCATCGCCGGCGCCGCAGTCAGGCCCAACCCGCTCAGTACGTTGTTGTCCAGGCGGTAGCCACCCGGATCCAGTGCGTACTGCGCGCAATAGTCATAGACGCGGCTGAGCATCCAGCGCGCCTCGTGATTGCCGTTGTCGGCCTGTGCGCGCAGGCGCTGGGCGTAGGCATACAGGTCGCTGGCGTCTTCGATGTCGGCGCGCAGGTCCAGCGGCAGGCCCGACGGCAGCGTGTTGCCGCGCTCGAAAGCCGCCAGCCGCCGCGCCAGGGCTTCCGGCACCACCGGCAGCGGCGCTCCGCCGTCACGGCTGGCCATGGCCAGCGGCAGGTCCGGCGACGCCGACGTCGACGCCACGCCCGCAGCATGGCCGCTGGCCCGATACCCGGCCACGCCCAGCACGGCCACCGCCGGCAGCACGAGCAACCAGGTTTTCAGGGTCGGAGCGAAGGCCATCGGCGGTGGTGAGCGTTCACGGCACACAGGAAAGCGCCGAGTTTAGCAAGGCCCGGCAGGCCTGTCTGAACTGCCCCCATTCATCTCAGAGCGGCATCTCAGGCAATACGGAGACGCCCCGATGGTCTAGCATTGCCCCCTTTCCCGCGACTGTCCCCACCGCCATGCCGTTCCTGGAACTGACCCTGCGCTGCACCGAAGCCACCCAGCCCCGCTATGAAAATGCGCTGGAGGACGTCGGCGCACTGGCCGTGACCCTGCTTGATGCCGAAGCCGACACCAGCAACGAACAGGCCATCCTCGAACCCGGCGTGGGTGAAACGCCGCTGTGGGACACCCTGGTGCTGAGCGCGCTGTTCCCCGCCGACAGCAATGCGCTGCTGCTGCTGGCCGCCCTGGAATCCTTCGACCCGGAACTGGACTGGAGCAATGGCAGCTTCCGCGCGGTCGAAGACGAAGACTGGGAGCGCGCATGGCTGGACCAGTTCCAGCCGATGGATTTCGGCAGCCGCACCTGGATCGTGCCGTGGAACCATGAACTGCCGGACGCTGCACAGGCCGCCGATGCCGCCGTGGTGCGGCTGGACCCGGGCCTGGCCTTCGGCTCGGGCACCCATCCGACCACCGCCCTGTGCCTGCGCTGGCTGGACCAGCTGGCCGTGGACGGCCAGCTGCAGGGCCAGCGCGTGCTCGACTTCGGCTGCGGCTCGGGCATCCTCGCGCTGGCCGCGCTGAAGCTGGGCGCCGCAGAAGCGATCGGCGTGGACAACGACCCGCAGGCGCTGGTCGCCACCGCCGACAATGCCGAGCGCAATGGCGAGCAGGCCCGCATGCAGGTGTACCTGCCGCAGGACGAACCGGTCGCCACCTACCCGATCGTGGTCGCCAACATCCTTGCCTCGGCGCTGGATGCGCTGGCCGAGCTGCTGGCCGCACGCGTCGCCGCCGGCGGTCGCATCGCCCTGTCGGGCATCCTGCAGGGCCAGGAAGGCGAACTGCTGCAGCGTTATGCCGCGTGGTTCGACGATCTGCAGGCCACCCAGGATGGCGACTGGATGCGCATCACCGGCACGCGCCGCGCCTGATCGTGATTGAATGACCGCTGGATCCGAGCCCGCGCCCTGAGCATGTCCGAGCCGAACCCGCCGCGCCGCCCTTTGGCCACCTTCCTGCGCCCCGCGTCGGAAGGCGAGGCCGCACCTGCGACCGACGCGCGCACGCCCGACCCGTCGGCGCATGACATCCCTGCCGCGAAGTCCGGGGACCCGGGCGACGTGGCGCTGCCGCCGATGGCGGAGACGCGACAGCTCGATGACACCGTCATCCTCGACGAAGCGACCGTGATCGAACCCGTCCTTGCCGTCCCGGCCGCGCAGGCGGTGGCCGGCGATGCGCCGAGCTTCCTGGGCACTTCGCGGCCGCGCGCGCTGCCGACGCCGCGCTGGCACTGGGTGCTGGTCGCCGGGCTGGCACTGATGCTGGTACTGCAGAGCGTGCTGGCCGATCGTGCGCGACTGGCCGCCGAGGCCGGCAACCGCACCTGGCTGGGCGCACTGTGCGGCGTGCTGCGCTGCAGCCTGCCGGCCTGGCACGAGCCGACCGCGTTCACCATGACCAGCCGCGAGATCCGCCCCCTGCCCGGCCAGGCCGGTGTGCTGCAGGTGCAGGCCAGCATCCGCAACGATGCGCGCTGGGCACAGGCCTGGCCGGACCTGCGCCTGTCACTGTCCGATGCCGATGGCCGGGTGATCGGCAGCGGCGTGTTCACGCCCGCGCAATACCTTGGCGAAAGCCCGGCCACGACCGTGCTGGAACCGGGCCAGAGTGCGCGCATCGCGTTCCGCGTGCAGGAACCCGCCGCGTCCACCGTCGCATTCACCTTCGACTTCCTCTGACCAGGGTAGAGGCGACCAGCCGTGGCAGGTCGGGCACGCTCGCGCTAGACTGGCCGCCACCACCTCGTCCGGCCGCGCGCTCCGCGCGCACGGGCCAACCGAATCGGGAACCCCCTTGAACGCTGTCCTCTCTCGTCCTGACAACAGTCGTGGCGCTCCCCGGCCACCGCTGCGTGAACACGTCGCCCAGTCCGTGCGCCGCTACCTGCGTGACCTTGATGGCTGCGACGCGGACGATGTCTACGAGATCGTGCTGCGCGAGATGGAAATCCCGCTGTTCGTGGAAGTGCTCAACCACTGCGAAGGCAACCAGAGCCGCGCCGCCGCGATGCTGGGCATCCACCGTGCCACCCTGCGCAAGAAGCTGAAGGAATACGGCATCAGCGCCTGAGCGCGCGCGGGTAGTGCCGGCCGCTCGCCGGCAACCCCATGAACGATGGCAGGATGTCGCAGTTGCCGGCCAGCGGCCGGCACTACCGGTAGATCCACGCCATGCGTGGATGCAGCCCCGGCGGGATCACCCGCCGCCGCCCGCCTTCCAGTAGTACCGCACCACATGGAAGAACACCGGCGCGGCGAAGCACACCGAATCGAGCCGGTCGAGCATGCCGCCATGGCCCTCGATCATGTGGCCCCAGTCCTTGATCCCACGGTCGCGCTTGATCGCCGACATCACCAGGCCGCCCCAGAATCCCATCAGGTTGATCAGCAGCGACAGGCCGAACGCCTGCAGCGGCGTGAACGGGGTGATCCACCACAGCGCCGCCCCAAGCGCGCTGGCGCTCAGCACGCCACCCACGAAGCCCTCCACCGTCTTCGACGGCGACAGCTTCGGCGCGATCAGGTGCCGGCCCAGCAGCTTGCCCCAGATGTACTGCAACACGTCCGAGGATTGCACCACGATCACCAGGAAGGCGAACAGCAGCACGTTGCGCGAGGGGTCGTGACCGGGCACGTGCAGGTTCAGCAGCAGCGGCACGTGCGAGATGCAGAACACGCAGATCATCAACCCCCACTGCACCTTCGCGGTGCGCTCCAGGTAGTGCGTGGTATCGCCACCGATGGTCGACAGGATCGGCAGGAACAGGAACGCATAGACCGGGATCAGCAGCGTGTACATGCCGTACCAGTCGATCCACACCAGGTAGTACTGCCACGGCAGCACGATGTAGAACGCAGCCAGCAGCGCGTAGTAGTCGCCTGAACGGGTCGGCGCCAGGGTGATGAACTCGCGCAGCGCGAACAACGAAATGATCGCGAACAGCACGATCACCCCGGCGCGGCCGAAGAACAGCGCCAGCCCGACCACGATCGCCATCACCCACCATGCACGGATACGCGACACCAGGTTGGCGATCACCGCGCTGGGCTGACCGCGCTGGCGCCAGCGCAGGGTCTCGGCCACCAGCGTGGCCAGCACCAGCACCGCGCCGACGCCGGCAAACAGCAGGCCGGTCTGCTGGCCGACACTCTGCGTTGCCAGATCGCCAGATACATCCAGCACGAAACTCATGCACGACCTCCATTCGGCGCCAGGTCCAGCAGCGCCTGCCGGCTGCGGGCCAGGAATGCGGCCTTGTCCTCGTCGGCCTGCAGCCGCAGCGGCGTGCCGAAGGTGGCCGTGCACAGCAGCGGCAACGGCAGGAACCGCCCCTTCGGCATCACCCGCTTCAGGTTGTCGATCCATACCGGCACGAACTCCAGCTCCGGCCGTTGCCGCGCCAGGTGGTAGATGCCGCTCTTGAACGGCAACAGCGGTTCATCGCCGATATTGCGCGTGCCT
The DNA here is from genome assembly GCF_000284595.1 of Stenotrophomonas maltophilia D457. Classification (GTDB taxonomy): domain Bacteria; phylum Pseudomonadota; class Gammaproteobacteria; order Xanthomonadales; family Xanthomonadaceae; genus Stenotrophomonas; species Stenotrophomonas muris. The sequence goes on from NC_017671.1 coordinate 4,308,688, forward strand.
TCCGGGAACAGGATCAGCGAGCAGTCTTCGTCCACCGCATCGCGCAGTACCTGCAACGGGTCCTGCTGGCGATGGCCGGCCTCGCGCTCGACCAGAACACCGTTGAACACCGCATCGATCAGGTAGCGACGCAGGCCATCACGCTGCCAGTACTCGGCCGCGGCCACCGGGCGCACCTGGCGCCGCAGTGCCGGTGGCATCGATGACCAGATCAGCACGAAGTCACCATGGCTGGCGTGGTTGCCGTAGTACACGCGGCGCTCGCTGGACGGCGCGCAACCGATCCACAGCGCGCGTGCGCCGGTCACCACATGGATCGCGCCACTGCAGGCGCGGGCAATCAGTTCGGCAAACATCGGTCACTCCCATTCACGTCTGCGGCCACACCACGGCCAGCACCAGCAGTGCGAACTGCACTGCGGTCAGCAGGTACTGGCGCAGCAGCAGGCGGCGCATGCCGGACCAGCGCGCATCCCAGCCACGCAGTGGCGCATCGGGCGACGCGCGGCGCAGGCCACTGTCGTGCAGCAGCTGATCGATGCGGCGTGCGGCGGCTTCGCCCTCCAGTCCTTCATCGCGCAGCAGCTGCAGCAGGCTGGCATCCAGCCCCACCCGCCACGCGTGGTAGGCCTGTGCGATGCCCGCGGCAACACTGAGCAGCAACAGGCCGGCAGCGATCATCGCCAGCCCCGGCTCGGTGCCGAGCAGCAGCAGTGCCACCAGCAACATGCCCAGCGACAGCAGCGCCGGCCAACGCCCCTGGCGCAGCAGCAGGTGCATGGTCACCAGATCGGGAACCGTGCTCATGCGCGCGCTCCTGCCGCAGCAGTGATGGCATGCAGATGCGCCGCGTGCAGCACGATGCCGGGGCGTGCAGCCCGCACGATCGCCACTGCCGCGTTCGCATCGGCGGCACGACCACTGCGCAGCAGCCAGGTGGCGACGCTGGCGGCGCTGCGCGAATAGCCCAGCGCGCAGCACGCCAGCAGCGGCCCCTGCACGCGCAGACGCTCGATGGCATCGGCCGCCTCGCGCAGCTGTTCCGGCGTGGGCACCACCAGGTCCAGCATCGGCACGCTGGCATACGCCGCGCCCGGCGCGCGGCAGGACAGTTCAGCACAGGTATCGACCACGCCGACCAGCGGTGTTGGCAACGCAGCACAGGGAATGCGTCCCAGCCACACGTCATCCATCACCGGCACCGGATGCGGCGCACGCCGCGTCCACAGCCGCGAATTGACCCAGGCTGCGCCCAGGTACGGCGCCAGCAGCCAGCGTGCCGCCATGGTCAGGCGACCATCGGCGCGCTTCTGGAACACCGCGGTACCCAGCCCGGCATAGGCCAGCGCCACCAGCAGCAGCGACACCACCGGCCACAGCAGCCACAACGCGGCGCCACGCAGAAGCACCACCGGCACCAGCAGCACAGCGGCCCCCAGCAGGTACACCCCTGCCAGGCGCCAGCGCTTGGCATCACGTGCCGTGCGCCATGCACGCAGCGGTGGCGTGCCCTGCTCCGGCCACAGCCACACGCACAACCAGCCGGCCAGCAGGCCGGTCGGGATATCGATGAAGTGATGCTGGAACGTGGTCAGCACCGAGACGCCGATCAACAGCGCCCACGCGTGCAGCACCCAGCGCCACACGCCGTGCAGGTACTGTGCGAACTTCACCCACAGCACGATCAGCAACACGATGTGCAGCGACGGTGCCTGGTTGAACGGCTTGTCGAAGCCCAGCAGCACATCGAACAGCCAGCCGAACACACCGCCGATCTGCGGACGCTCGAAGCTGAAGCGCAGCGGCCACAGCAGGAAGCAGCTCACGGCGATCAGCTGTGCGCTGAACAGCCGCAATGCGTGCCGGTCCAGCTCCAGCCGTTGCCGGCACAGGAAGAACGAGACCGCGTAGAACAGGTCGATCGACCAGTACGGCACGATCGTCCATGGCACGAACGGGATGCGGGTCTCCCAGCCGAACGCCATCACCGGCAGGGTAGCGTGGCGGCCGGCCATCCAGTTGGCGAAGCCATAACTGGCGAAGAAGAACGGACCCAGCAGGGCCAGCCACAACAGGGCGCGCCGCCAGGGGCGCCCCTCTGCGGCCAGTGGGGATGCGGCGAGCGTCGCCATCACGCGGTCCGGCGCGCCAGCGATACGGTGAAGATGCCGAAGTCGTCGATACGCTGCGCCACCTTTTCGAACCCGGCCAGGCGCACCAGCTCGTCCATCTCCTGCTGGGTACGGCGGCGCATCACCCACGCCGCGCCACCGCGGTGGCTGGTCAAGGCACGGGCAATGAATTCCAGCTGCGGGTGCCAGGGCTGGCCGGTATAGGCCAGGTAGCCACCCACTGGCACCGCTGCGGCAATGCCCTGCAGCGAGCGCAGCACGGCGTCGTTGTCGGGGAACAGTTCGTACAGGCCCGAGACTACCGCCAGCGTCGGCGCTGGATCGACCTTGGCCAGCTGTGCCGGGTCGAACGCATCACCCTGCTCGAAGCGCGCGATGTCGGCCGCGCCCAGGCGCTGGATCAACGCCTGGCCCTGGGGCACGTTCAGATCGCTGAAGTCGCGCAGCACGATGCGGTCGGCGCGCTGCTCGCCCTGGCCCAGTGCTTCCAGCACATAGCGGCCATGGCCGGCGGCCACGTCCAGCACCCGCACCGGCGTGCCCTGCCCGCGCAGGCGCTGTGCGGCGTCGCGCAGCAGTTCCTGCAGGTGCTGGCCACGCACGCGGATGCCACGCCAGCCGATCGCATCCAGGTAGTTGCGGTCGACCATCCGCCCCAATGGGCCCTTGCCGCGCGCCTCATTCCGGTAGATGTAGTCCAGCGTGCTACCGGAATCGAAACCGGTCTGCAGGCCCAGCGCGATGCCTTCGGACAGCGTGCCGCCGAAGCGCAGGCCGCCACGTACCACGCGCCAGCGCAGGTCGGCCAGGCTGTTGCGTTCCGGTGGCCAGGCCAGGATCTCCGACTCTTCGAAGGTCGGCCCATGGCGGTGCGCGTCGCGCCGTGACAGCTCGCGCAGCGGTTCGGCGAAACGCGCCTGGATGAAGCTGCGGATGCGCGCCAGTGCCGGTGCCCGATCGCGCTCGCCCAGCGTGTCGTGGAAGAAGCCCGGCAGGTGCACCCGCTCCTTGATCGGGCTGGACAGGCGCTCATAGAAGCGATCCTGCGGGCCACGGTGCACCACGAAATCCGAGCCGGACACCAGCAGCTGCACCGGCACGCTGATCGCCTGCGCATCGGCCACGATGCGGTCGGCCGCTTCGTACAGGCCCAGCAGCACGCGCACCGAGATCGGCCGGGTGATCAGCGGATCGGTACGGTAGCTTTCCACCCGCGCCGGGTCATGGGTCAGCCACTGCGGCTTGACGTAGCTGTTGACGAAGAAGTTGCCGCGCAGCTTCTGCATCAAGGCCAGGCCCGGCCGCGCGAACGGCACGTACAGCTTCACCTTGAACGCCGGTGAAGCCATCACCAGCGCACGCAGGCGTGGCGCGTAATCGTGCACCCAGGTCGCGGCGACCACCGCCCCTACGCTCTGCGCGATCACCACGATGTCTTCCACCGCAATGCCGTGCTCGGCGCCGATGTGGGCGATGAAGCTGTCCAGGTCGCGCACCAGCGCCGGGAAGCCCGGTGCATCGCCACGCGCACCCGGCGAACGGCCATTGCCGCGCGCATCCCAGGCGAAGAAGGCGGTGTCGGGCAGGTCCAGCTCATCGACCAGGTGGGTGACGCGCCCGGAGTGCTCGTGGCCGCGGTGCAGCAGCACGATGGCCTGGGTGGCCGGGGTTGCGGTGGTGCCCGCCCAGTACCGGTAGAACAGCGGTACCTGGTCGAAGCTGTGGAATTCCCGTTCCTGCGCCTGACGCATGCAATCTCCTGATTGTCTTTTTGTATCTGCTTGATTAATTCGACGAAACCGCCGTTTCCCGCAGTCCGCGACGGACGCGGTTGATCATGGTTAGCATGCACAGCACCGCCATGGCCGCAGCCACGCCAGTGACCGTCATCGCGCCAACCCACTCAGACGCCAGCAGCAGACCCAGCACGCCGACGACGAAGGCGCGGTCACTCTTGCCCATCGGGCCGTCATAGCGGCGGCTGGCACCGACCATCAGCCCCAGCACCCCGGCGTACTCGCTCAGCGCCGCCGTCCAGGCCAGCAGCCACAGCACTTCCGGGCGCACGCCCGGCACGCTGAGCAGGCTCAGGTACAGCGCCGCGTCGGCGATCACATCGCACAGCTCGTTCAGATAGGCGCCCAGCCGCGACTGCTGGCCGAACTCGCGGGCCAACATGCCGTCCACGGCGTTGAGCGCCATGCGCAGCAGCATCCACAGCGGCAGCAGCAGGTACAGCAGGGGCTGGGCCGGCGCGCAGCACCAGACGGCGGCAGCCACCAGCAGCGAGACCGCGGCCGCGGTCACGGTCACCGCATTGGCGGTGATCCCCATGCGGTACAGACCGCGTACGGCCGGACGCAACAGGTCCTGAAAACGTCCTTTCAATGCATAGATCGACACGATCCGAACCCGCTGATCCTTGGCAGTTCCGGCACAGCCTACCCGATTGGAGCAGCGCGCCCCATCGAATTGCTTGCGGACCGCCCCCGGCCAGGCTGTGCTGAAGGCGGCCACAGGCCGTGGGTGCGGGTCGATTTTCCCCGCCGGCGCCCGCCACCGGCCCCCACCGCCTACAATATCGGCCCCGCTCCGCTGCCGATTCTGTCCCATGACTGCTGATCTGTTGCCCGTCCGCCGGGCCCTCCTCTCCGTTTCCGACAAGACCGGCCTGGTCGAGCTGGCCACTGCGCTGGCGGCACGCGGCGTGGAGCTGTTGTCCACCGGCGGCACCGCCAAGGCGATCCGCGATGCGGGCCTGGCCGTGAAGGACGTGGCCGAGGTTACCGGCTTCCCGGAAATGATGGACGGCCGGGTCAAGACCCTGCACCCGATGGTGCACGGCGGCCTGCTGGGCCGTTCCGGCCTGGATGATGCGGTGATGGCCGAGCACGGCATCGGTGCCATCGACCTGCTGGTGCTGAACCTGTACCCGTTCGAATCGGTCACCGCCCAGGCCGACTGCACCCTGGCCGACGCGGTCGAGAACATCGACATCGGCGGCCCGGCCATGCTGCGCTCGGCTGCCAAGAACTTCGCCCGCGTGGCGGTGGCCACCGATCCGTCGCAGTACGCCGAGCTGCTGGCCTCGCTGGAGGCCAACAACGGCCAGCTGACGGCGGCCACCCGCTTCGCATTCTCGGTGGCCGCGTTCAACCGCGTCGCCCAGTACGATGCGGCGATCAGCAACTACCTGTCGGCGGTCACCGCCACTGACGCCGCCGTGCCGGCCCGTGCCGAGTACCCGGCGCAGATGAACTCCACCTTCGTGAAGGTGATGGACCTGCGCTATGGCGAGAACCCGCACCAGAGCGGCGCGTTCTACCGCGACCTGTACCCGGTGCCGGGCACGCTGGCCACCTTCCAGCAGCTGCAGGGCAAGGAGCTGAGCTACAACAACCTGGCCGACGCCGATGCGGCGTGGGAATGCGTGCGCCAGTTCGATGCGCCGGCCTGCGTCATCGTCAAGCACGCCAACCCGTGCGGCGTGGCCGTCGGTGCCGGCAACGGCGATGCCTACGAGCTGGCCTACGCCACCGACCCGACCAGCGCCTTCGGCGGCATCATCGCCTTCAACAAGCCGCTGGATGCCGCCACCGCCAAGGTGATCCTCGATCGCCAGTTCGTCGAAGTGCTGATCGCCCCGGACTACGAGCCGGCCGCGCTGGAGTACGCGCAGAAGAAGGCCAACGTGCGCGTACTGCGCATCCCGCACGGCGACGGCCTGAACAACTTCGACAGCAAGCGCGTCGGCTCGGGCCTGCTGCTGCAGTCCTCGGACAACCGCGGCATGACCCGCGACGAACTGAAGGTGGTCAGCAGGCTGGCGCCGACCGACAAGCAGTTCACCGACCTGCTGTTTGCCTGGAAGGTCGCCAAGTTCGTGAAGTCCAACGCGATCGTCTACGCCAAGGACAACCGCACCATCGGTGTCGGTGCCGGCCAGATGAGCCGCGTGTACTCGGCCCGCATCGCCGGCATCAAGGCCGCCGATGCGAACCTGGTGGTCGAGGGCTCGGTGATGGCCTCCGACGCCTTCTTCCCGTTCCGCGATGGCATCGATGCCGCTGCAGCCGCCGGCATCAAGGCGGTCATCCAGCCGGGCGGTTCGATGCGCGATGCCGAAGTGATCGCCGCCGCCGACGAACATGGGCTGGCCATGGTGTTCACCGGCGTGCGCCACTTCCGCCACTGATCCGCATCACCAAGCCGGGCCCTGCCCGGCTTTTCTCTTCCGTACCCGAGAACCCTGTCCCATGAAGATCCTCGTCATCGGCTCTGGCGGCCGCGAACACGCCCTGGCATGGAAGCTGGCCCAGTCCTCCCGTGTCACCGAAGTGATCGTGGCGCCCGGCAACGCCGGTACCGCCAGCGAAGACACGTGCCGCAACGTGGCAGTCAAGGTGACCGATATCGACGGCCTGCTGGCGTTGGCCCAGGCCGAAGGCGTAGCGCTGACCGTGGTCGGCCCGGAAGTACCGCTGGTGGCCGGCGTGGTCGACCGCTTCCGCGCCGCCGGCCTGCGCATCTTCGGGCCAACCGCCGCCGCCGCGCAGCTGGAAGGCAGCAAGGCCTACGCCAAGGACTTCCTGGCGCGCCACAACATCCCCACCGCGTACTACGCCGTGCACAGCGACGTGGACGCCGCGCTGGCGTATGTGCGCGAGAAGGGCGCACCGATCGTGGTCAAGGCCGATGGCCTGGCCGCCGGCAAGGGCGTGATCGTGGCGATGAGCCTGACCGAGGCCGAGGACGCGGTGCGTGACATGCTGTCCGGCAACGCGTTTGGCGATGCCGGTGCGCGCGTGGTCATCGAGGAATTCCTCGACGGTGAGGAAGCCAGCTTCATTTCGATGGTGGACGGCGTGCATGCGCTGCCGATGGCCACCTCGCAGGACCACAAGCGCGTCGGCGACGGCGACACCGGCCCGAATACCGGCGGCATGGGCGCCTATTCGCCGGCCCCGGTGGTGACGCCGGAGGTGCATGCACGGGTGATGCGCGAGGTGGTGAACCCCACCGTGCAGGGCATGATCGCCGACGGCATCCCGTTCACCGGTTTCCTCTACGCCGGCCTGATGATCGATGCCAGCGGCGCACCGAAGGTGATCGAATTCAACGTGCGCTTTGGCGACCCGGAAACCCAGCCAGTGATGCTGCGCCTGCAGTCGGACCTGGTCGAGCTGGTGGAAGCGGCTATCGATGGTCGCCTGGATGAGGTCGAAGCGCAGTGGGACGCGCGCCCGTCGCTGGGCGTGGTGCTGGCGGCCAGGCCGTACCCGGAAGCGCCGATCACCGGTGACGTGATTTCCGGCCTGGACGACGTGCCGGCCAGTGCCAAGGTGTTCCATGCCGGTACGGCATTGGATGCGCAGGGCCACGTGGTCAGTGCGGGCGGTCGCGTGCTGTGCGTGGCCGCACTGGGCGACAGCGTGCGCGACGCGCAGGCCAATGCCTATGCCGGCGTGGCCAAGGTGAGCTGGGCCAACGCGTTCCACCGCAACGACATCGGTTGGCGCGCGATCGCACGCGAGGGGTGAGGCACACCCCCGCTTCCATGCATGGCGCGGATTGAATACCACAGTAAAGCAAAGGCCCGGCATTGCCGGGCCTTTGCTTTACAGGACTGCTTCGAGACCCTTCCGATCAATCAGGTTCAAAAGCTTCAGCGACGGCCCGCTCGGCTTCTTCCCGCCCTGTTCCCAGCTACGGACTGTCGAAACGCTGGTGTTGAGCACACCTGCGAACACCGGCTGGCTAAGTTCCAACGACGTGCGAAGTGCACGGATCTGGGCGCTGCTGTATTCGGGCACAGGCCTCAGACAAAGCGCCTCGTACATGCTCATGCGCCGCTTGTCGATGAAGCCGCTGGCGTAAAGGCCCGCCGCGCCTTCATGCACCGCATCGAGGATCGCACTCTTTGCACGTCCATGTTCAACCGTCTTTGTCATGGCAAATCTCCTGCAGTTCTCCGCAGATAACTGCCCTGTCCAACTGTTCAGGGCTCATTCTCAAGAACTCAGACGCATACAGCTGAAGGGCGTCCCGTTCCGCACTACTGATGGTCGCGCGCGCGTTCTTCTCGTAGCAGAAGAGAAAGAACCAGTAGTGCCCCACCCTAGTTGCGACAATAACGCGGGCGCTACCGCGCTTTCCGCGGCCCGGCAGCGCCACCCGCTTTTTGAGAAGGCCGCCCCCTATATCTGCATCAATCAGTCCTTGACGCATTTCCACCACCGCGCGGCACAAGGCTCTATCGGTCAGTGAAGAACGTCGTGTACTGCGGTTGAAGCTTCGAGTGCGGAAGACACGTGACATGATCATACCGTGCCACCGAGTGGTACGGCGTGAAAATCAGCGTCCAGCGCATGCTCCGGTCGGCGCAGCTGCCACCCTGGCGTCAGGATTGATCCATGCCATGCGTGGATGCGCTCCAGAAACAAAAAGGCCCGGCATCTCCGCCGGGCCTTTCTTCAATCCAACGCCACCCCGCTTACGCGGTGAACAGCGCCTTCATCTTCTTCAGCGCGTTCGCTTCAACCTGGCGGATGCGCTCGGCCGACACGCCGTACTCGTCGGCCAGTTCCTGCAGCGTCACCTTGCTGTCCGCGTCCAGCCAGCGGCGGCGGATGATGTCGCGCGAGCGGGCATCCAGTTCCGCCAGGCCTTCGCGCAGCAGCTGCATCTGGTTATCTTCGCTGTCCTCGCGCTCGTAGGCCATCGACGGGTCTTCGTCATCGGCAACCAGGAACGCAGCCGGCGACGGCGGCGCGTGCTCGTTGTCCTCGTCGGTCGGCGCATCGAACCCGATATCGCGACCCGACAGGCGCGACTCCATTTCCATGACCTCGCGCTCGGACACGTTCAGGTCCTTGGCCACCGCGCTCACTTCCGCCGCGTTCATCCAGCCCAGGCGCGTCTTCGACTTGCGCAGGTTGAAGAACAGCTTGCGCTGCGCCTTGGTGGTGGCGACCTTCACGATGCGCCAGTTCTTCAGGATGAACTCGTGCATCTCGGCACGGATCCAGTGCACCGCGAAGGAGACCAGGCGCACGCCCATGTCGGGGTCGAAGCGCTTGACCGCCTTCATCAGGCCGATGTTGCCTTCCTGGATCAGGTCGCCCAGGGCGAGGCCGTAGCCGTTGTAGCCGCGGGCCACGTGCACCACGAAGCGCAGGTGCGAATGCACCAGCTCGCGGGCAGCGTCCAGATCGTTGCCGTCGCGGAAGCGACGGGCCAGGTCCTGTTCGTCATCGACCGACAGCACCGGGATCTGGTGCACGGCACCGATGTAGGCGTCCAGCGAACCGAGCGCACTGGGAATCGGGAGATTGTTTGCCACAAGGGCAGTAGAGGTGTTCTGGCTCATAGGCACCCATCTTAGCAGTCCGGGATTTGGACTGCTAAAGGAGGAAAAAGTTCCAGCATCCCATTGATGCAACACTGGTCCCAAACAGAGCCCTACCGTAGCGCGATTTGATGACAGTGGCGAGCATGCTTTTCGGGATTCACAATCCCTTGGAATTCAAGCAATTACCTGCCGGGAACCGGCCGATTCCGGTCAAGCGGAGCTGAACGGGCCGTTCTGGAGGCCCATTCAGGCCAGGGAACGTTGTCCGGCGTTCAGGCCCGGCCGCCAGCCGGCGCTCAGAGCACCGAGCGCGGCGGCAGCGACCAGTCGATCGGGGCCTGGCCGCGGCGCTGCAGGTACTCGTTGGCCATCGAGAAATGACGACAGCCGAGGAAGCCCCGATGGGCCGAAAGCGGCGACGGATGCGGCGACTTCAGCACGCGATGGCGGCGGGTGTCGATCACCTTGCCCTTCTGCTGCGCATAGGCGCCCCAGAGCATGAACACCAGCCCTTCGCGCTCGCGGTTGAGCACATCCACCACGTGGTCGGTGAAGCCTTCCCAGCCACGACCCTGGTGCGCACCGGCCTTGCCCTCTTCCACCGTCAGTACCGCATTGAGCAGCAGCACGCCACGCTGCGCCCACGGAATCAGGCAACCGTGGTCCGGACGCGGGATACCGAGATCGCTCTCGATCTCCTTGTAGATGTTCAGCAGCGACGGCGGCACCGGCACGCCCGGCGGCACCGAGAAACTCAGGCCATGTGCCTGGCCGCGACCGTGGTACGGGTCCTGCCCGAGGATCACCACCTTCACCTGCTCGAACGGCGTGGCGTCGAACGCGGCGAAGATCTGCGGGCCGGGCGGGAACACCGCCGCGCCACTGGCCTTGCGCTGGCGCAGGAAGCTGGACAGCTCGCGCATCTGCGGCTGCAACAGGTAATCGCCGACATGCTGCTTCCAGCTCGGTTCCAGCTGGATCGTCGGGGTGTCGGCTACTTCATCCATCATCGCAACAGAGGTCCATCGTTCAATCGGGCCAGCCTCAGCTGGAACAGCACCTTGGTGACCAGCAGCCGTTCTTCGATCGGCTTGAGCACCAGGTCGTTGGCACCGGACTGCAGCAGCCCGGTCTGGTTGTGCGGGTTGCCATCGCCGGTCATCACCAGCACCGGCAGGCGGCGCTTGCCGTAGCCGAAATCCACGCGCACGCGCTGCACCACGTCGCGACCGCTCAGTTCGCCCTTCAGGGTGACGTCGGTCAGCACCAGGTCGATGCGGTGGCGACTGCGGCCCAGCGACTCGGCGGTGAGCAGGGTGAACGCTTCTTCGGCGCTGACCACGTGCAGCACGTTCAACTGCTGGCGTTCCAGCATGCGCTTGGTGGCCTCGGCCACCACGCGGCTGTCCTCGATATAGAGGATGGTGGCGCCGGGGATGGTCTGCGGCTGCACGTAGCCGCGGATGAAGGTCGCCAGTGCTTCATGGCCGAGCGATTTGTCGAAATAGTCGGTGACGTACTCGGTGAAGCGGCGCTGCTCCAGGTGCTGCTGGGCATCGCCGGAGACCACGATCACCGGCACATAGGCCTGGCCGGCCGCTTCGCGCACCATCCGCGCCAGCGCCAGGCCGTCGCCATCGCGCAGGGTCAGCGAGGTCGTCACCAGGTCCACCGGCCCCTGTGCCAGCGCCTGCTGTGCGTCCTCGATGCTGTTGCAGCCGATCACCTCCACGCCCGGCAGGTCACGCTGCAGGACGTCGGCGATCAGCTTGCGCACCAGCTTCGAGCCATCGACCACCATCACCCGCGTCGCGGGCCCTTCAAGGTGTTTCAGCGCTTGCGGTTGCATGCCGGTCTCAGGTGTCGGTCGGGCGGGTCTGGCGGAGGAAGTGGCCGGTGACCAGCCAGGCGCCCAGCCAACCCAGCAGCAGCGTGCCGAGCAGGACCAGGCCGCCGTGCAGCAGGTCCAGGCCGTGCAGTACGAACGGGCTGCCGTAGCTGCGCGAAAGTTCGGCCAGCGGCATGCGCAGGGCGGCACCTGCAGCGCCGATCAGGGCCAGCGCCACCGCGCCGGCGCCCAGGCCGTACCACGCGCCCAGGTACAGGAACGGGCGGCGGATGAAGCCATCGCTGGCGCCGAGCAGCTGCAGCACGCCGATCTCTTCGCGGCGGGCCTGGATGTCCAGGCGCACCGTGTTGCCGACCACCAGCGCGGCACCTGCGCCGAGCAGGACCGACAGCACCTGCACCAGCCGCGCACCGAAGGCAAGCCAGGCATCCAGGCGCTGGCGCCACAGCGCATCGTGCTGCACCAGATCGGCCTCGGGCAGGCTTTCCAGCGCGCGCGCCAGGCGTGCGTCGTCCTTGCCCTGGCCGGGAGTGATCACCAGCAGCGAAGGCAGCGGATTGTCGTTGAGTGCGTCGATCGCCTCACCCAGGCCGGCATCGCGCAGTTCCTGCAGGCCCTGCTCGGGCGTGCGCACGTTCACTTCGGCCACGTCGTCGCGGTTGCGCAGCTGGCCGGCCAGGCGCAGCGCGCCGGGTGCATCGACGTTGCCCTTCAGGAACACGTTGATGTCGCGCGACTGCTGCACGCTGCCGGCGAACTGCTTGAGGTTGTCCAGCGCGATCGACAGGCCCAGCGGCAGCGCCAGCGCCAGCGCCATGACCATCACCGTCAGCAGGGTCGCCCATGGCTTGCGGCAGGCGCGGCCCAGGCTGAACACCACGCTGTGCACGTGGTGCTGGAACCAGACGCCCACGCGCGAGGGGGCGGCGGCTTCGCTGTTTTCGTTCTTCGCCATCGGTTACTCCGCCAGGTCCTGCGGCGAGATGTCATCCACCAGCCGGCCATGGTCGAGGATCAGCACGCGCTTGCGCATGCGGCGCAGCAGCGGCAGGTCGTGGCTGACCACCAGTACGCTGGTGCCGCGCGAGGGCAGCTCGGCGAACAGGGCCATGATCTCCGCCGCCAGGGTCGGGTCGAGGTTGCCGGTCGGCTCATCGGCCACCAGCAGCTTGGGCTCGCCGACGATGGCGCGGGCGATGCCCACGCGCTGCTGCTCGCCGGCCGACAGCTGCGAGGGCAGCGCCTTCTCGCGATGGCCCAGGCCCATCCGCTCCAGCACCGAGCGCACGCGCTTGCTGATGTCGCCACGGCGGGTGCCGCGCAGGATCAGCGGCAGCGCCACGTTCTCGGCGATCGAGCGGTCCATCAGCAGCCGGTGGTCCTGGTAGACCGCGCCCACCGCGCGTCGGTGGCGGGGCACGTCGCCGCCGCGCACCTTCAGCAGGTTGCGCTCGTCGAACACCACCGCGCCGCGGCTGGGCCGCTCGTCGAGGTGGATCAACTTGAGCAGGGTGCTCTTGCCCGCACCGGAATGGCCGGTGACGAACAGCATCTCGCCCGGCGCGACCTCGAAGCTGACATCGATCAGCGCCTCGTGGCCACCGGCGTACTGTTTGCTGACATTGTCGAAGCGCAGGACACTCATGCCCCGATTATGCAGGAGCGGCGCGACCTCGTGGAGACGGTGGCGCCGATCGGTAGTGCCGGCCGCTGGCCGGCAGCCATGTGGGTTGCCGGCCAGCGGCCGGCACTACCGTTCAAAGCCACCCGACCAGCGGTCGGGGGCTTCCCGCTGATCGGCAGCGCCGATCAGCTGCCCGACAGCATCCGGCGGATCTTGCGGCCGATGCGGGTCAGGAACGAATCGCCGCTGTCGGCCGCCGTGCGCACCGGCTTGGCCACCACCTGCACCGGGGTCACCGGGCTGGCGCCGTTGCCGGCGTTGGCCTGCACGCCCTCGCCACCCTCGACCGGACGGCCGTGGCGACGACGACGGCGCTTGCGCGGCTTGCGCTCGCCATCCACCGGCACCTTCCGGCGCGCCCTCGGCGCGGGGCGGGCGCGGCGGACGCGGAGCCTGGGCGACAGCGGCTTCAGCACCTTCGGCCGGGGCAGCTGCAACCTGCTCGCCTTCCACGCGCGGCTTGCGCGGGCCACGCGAACGGCGCTCGCCGCTGCGCTCACCGTCGCGACGCTCGCCACGGCCACCGCCGGAGCGGCCCCCACTGCGACCACCACCACGGCGCTCTTCTTCAGCGGCGCGGGCTTCGCGCGCTTCACGGAAGATCTGGCCGACGCTCTCGTTCTCCTCACCTTCCTCGCCAGCAGCCGGGGCCGGGCGTTCCGGGCGCGGCAGCGGCGTCAACAGTTCCTTGGTGACCGGCTCGGACGGGATCTTCTGCTCGATGTAGGCCTCGATGTCCGGCAGGCCCATCGCGTAGCGTTCGCAGGCGAAGCTGATCGCATCACCCTCTTCGCCCAGGCGCGCGGTACGACCGATGCGGTGCACGTAGTCTTCGGCGTCGAACGGCAGGTCGTAGTTGTAGACGTACTTGATGCCGTCGATGTGCAGGCCACGCGCGGCCACGTCGGTGGCCACCAGGATTTCCAGCTGGCCCTTCTGGAAGCGGTTGAGCAGGCTCTCACGCTTCTTCTGCGGCACGTCGCCGGACAGCACGCCGACGCGGTAGCCGGCCTTTTCCAGCGAGCGGGCGACGCGCTCGACGAACACCTTGGTATTGACGAACACCATGGTGCGCGCGCCTTCACTGCGCGACAGCAGGCCCAGCAGCAGCGGGATCTTCTCGTCGTCGGCCGGGAAATAGATGCGCTGGCGCACGCGCGCAGCGGTGATGGTCTCGGCTTCGACCACCAGCTTCTGCGGCTCGTTCATGTGCTCGTAGGCCAGCTCCAGCACGCGATGGCTGAGGGTGGCACTGAACAGCAGGGTCTGGCGGATGGTGCGTTCCGGCATGCGGCGCAGCAGGAAGCGGATGTCCTTGATGAAGCCCAGATCGAACATGCGATCGGCTTCGTCCAGCACGCAGATCTCGCAGGCGTGCAGCGAAACCACCTTGTGCTGCTTGACGTAGTCGATCAGGCGACCCGGGGTGGCGATGATCACGTCCACGCCCTGCTGCAGCAGCTCACGCTGCTTGTCGTAATCCACGCCACCGTAGACCAGCGCGAAACGCAGGCCCAGGTCGGAACCGAACTTCACCGCATCCTTGTGGATCTGGATGGCCAGTTCGCGGGTCGGGGCAAGGATCAGCGCACGCGGATCCTCCGGCTTGCGGTCGGCCAGCGCCGGGCGGGTCAGCAGGCGGTTCACGACAGCGACCAGGAAGGCCAGGGTCTTGCCGGTGCCGGTCTGGGCCTGGCCGGCAACATCACCGCCGGGCAGCGCGACCGGCAGGGTCAGCGCCTGGATCGGGGTGCAGCGGGTGAATCCGGCTCCTTCAAGGCCGGCCTGCAGGGCCGGATGCAGCTCGAAGGAGGAGAAGGTCAAATCGGTCAGCGGTTTGTCGCTCATGAGTCCGTCTTGGTATGGCCGCCGGCCCGTGGGGCGGCTGGCACTTCATCGTCTAGGGGCACCGTCGCAAACTGCGGCCCCTGCGGCGGGTTGGCAGGCTGGGACCACCGGTCCGCGCGCCGCACAATGCCCCAGTTTACCGCACTCGGGCAGGCAAACCGGAATGCGGCGTCTCATGGCATCCAGAGACGCTACCTTCACCCAGCCACACCGGACTTGAACGGCCTGCCCGGGTTCGCTGGTGTCGCCCACTGCCAGCCCCATGTACAGGAAGACAGTGAAATCCGACACATACCGGCCATCGAAGCGATCACGATACGCTGGGTTCCAACCGGCGCCTGTCCCTGCCCTGCGATAGGGGTACACTGCCGGCCGTGAGCGTCCAGGCATCCCGCCGAACGCACCGCGGCGGTGCGCCGCGAGGCAACGACGAGGGTCGCGCCACCGGGCATGGCCCAGTTCACCCACCTCCGGCATGGCCGGGTGCAATCCAAGACGAGAAACCAAGATGAGCGACAAGGTTGTACATGTCGGCGACGCCGACTTCGATAGCGCAGTGCTGAATTCCAAGGAACCGGTGCTGGTCGATTTCTGGGCCGAGTGGTGTGGCCCCTGCAAGATGATCGCCCCGGCGCTGGACGAACTGGCCGATGCCTACCAGGGCCGCGCCAAGATCGCCAAGGTCAACGTCGACCACAACCGCGCACTGGCCGCCAAGTACCACGTGCGTTCGATTCCGTACCTGGTCGTGTTCAAGGACGGCGAGAAGGTCGGCGAGCAGATCGGTGCGGTGGGCAAGGCCCAGCTGGCCGGCCTGCTGGACAAGGCCCTGGCCTGATCCTGCTGTTCCCGGCAGCCGCTGCCCGCGGCTGCCGGCGGGCGCCCCGCGTCCATCATGAATGCTGTTCCCGGCGACTCTTGCATGCCGCCGCAGGCCGATGATAGTGTCGGCATATCCGGCCGCGCTCGCGTGCCGCACCCTCTGGACGCAGTTTCTTCCAGACCCATTCCCAACGTTCGCCGCCCCAGCCGGGCGCTCGCACCTTCAAGCGAGGAATAACGCTCTTGTCCGATAACACTTCCGAAACCGGCAGCGCCGATGCGCCCGCCGAAAAGCGCGTGCGCAAGCCCCGCGTGAGCAAGGCCGCCGCCCCGGCAGCCGCGCCCGAAGCGCCGGCACCGGCTGCAGCCGCCCCCGCGCCGAGCGCGCCTGCCACTGAACGCCCCCGCCTCCGGCGGCGGTGAGGGTGGCGAAGGCCGCGAATCCGGACAGCGCCAGCAGAACCACCAGGGCGGTGGGCAGCACCAGGGCCAGGGTCAGAACAACAACCCCTACAACCAGAACGGCCAGCAGGGCCAGGGCAATCGCCGCGACCGTTTCCGCAACCGTCGCGACCGCGACCGCAACCGCGGTGGCCGCGATGACGGCATGCCGCAGGACGGCGGCGAGCAGCAGCCCTTCGTGCCGCGCCCGCACGCCAACGTGCCCGAGGGCTTCCCGGTCTACTCGCTGAGCGACCTCAAGCGCATGCCGGCACAGAAGCTGCTGGAGATCGCCGAGCAGCTGCAGATCTCCGAAGGCGTGGCCCGTGCCCGCAAGCAGGACGTGATCTTCGCCCTGCTGAAGGTGCTGACCCGCCACGGCGACGGCGTTGCCGCCGATGGCGTGCTGGAAATCCTGCCGGACGGCTTCGGCTTCCTGCGCGCGGCCGAAGCCAGCTACCTGGCCGGCCCGGACGACACCTACATCTCGCCCAGCCAGATCCGCCGCTTCAACCTGCGCACCGGCGACCACATCTCCGGCCGCATCCGCTTCCCGAAGGACGGCGAGCGCTACTTCGCGCTGAACATCGTCGACACCATCAACGGTGAGCCGATCGAAGCGTCGAAGAACAAGGTGCTGTTCGAGAACCTGACCGCGCTGTTCCCGCGCCGCCGCTTCACCCTGGAGCGTGGCAACGGTTCGTCGGAAGACATTACCGGCCGCATCCTCGATCTGATGGCGCCGCAGGGCAAGGGCCAGCGCTCGCTCATCGTGTCCCAGCCGAAGGCCGGCAAGACGATGATGATGCAGCAGGTCGCCACTGCCATCACCACCAACCATCCGGACGTGCACCTGATCGTGCTGCTGATCGACGAACGCCCGGAAGAAGTGACCGAAATGCAGCGCACCGTGCGCGGCGAGGTCATCAGCTCGACCTTCGACGAGCCGGCCGCGCGCCACGTGCAGGTGGCCGAAATGGTCATCGAGCGCGCCAAGCGCCTGGTCGAGCACAAGAAGGACGTGGTGATCCTGCTCGACTCGATCACCCGCCTGGCCCGCGCCTACAACAACGTGGTGCCGAGCTCGGGCAAGGTGCTGACCGGTGGCGTGGACGCCAACGCCCTGCACCGCCCGAAGCGCTTCTTCGGTGCCGCGCGCAACGTGGAGGAAGGCGGCAGCCTGACCATCATCGCCACCGCGCTGGTCGACACCGGCTCGAAGATGGACGAGGTGATCTACGAAGAGTTCAAGGGCACCGGCAACAGCGAAGTGCACCTGAGCCGCCGTATCGCTGAAAAGCGCGTGTTCCCGGCCATCGACATCAACCGTTCCGGCACCCGCCGCGAAGACCTGCTGATCGAGCCGGAACTGCTGCAGAAGATCTGGATCCTGCGCAAGCTGCTGCATCCGATGGATGAAATGGCCGCGATGGAGTTCCTGCTGGACAAGATGAAGAACACCAAGTCCAACGACGAGTTCTTCGGCTCGATGAAGCGCTGATCCACGGCATTGCATCGAAAGGAACCTGCCGCTCGCTGCGGCAGGTTTTTTTTTGCCTGCAGGGCGACCCACTTCACTTTGCCGCCGCCGACTTTTGGCGATAATCCGCCCGATACCCTGCCCGGCCCTGCGGGCGTGGCCACCGATTCCGCTGTCGCCCCTTCCGGAGAACCGGTCGGGTCCAGCCTCCTGCCGGATCCGTCGACGCATGCGAACGCTGTCTCCCCGCCTCAACCTGGGCAAGCTGATCCTCGCCCTGGCCCTGCTCAGCGCCATCATCGCCCTGGCCAATACCCTGCTGGCCAGCTACCGCGTGCAGCGCGACCAGCTGGTCGGCAATACCCTGGAAGCCAACCGCGTCTATGCCACCAAGCTGGCCGAGACCACCCAGAACTTCCTGTTGGCCGCGCAGCAGGAGCTGGCCTACGCCGCCACCCGACTCGGCCAGAGTGACCTCGATCCGGCACAGGCGCAGGACGAGGCCAGCCGCCTGCAGCTGCAGACCAACAGCTTCAATTCCTCGCTGGTGGTGGACGCCGACGGCCTGGTGATCGCCACCTCGCCGCAGACCCTGCAGCTGCAGGGCGAGATCCTGCACAGCGTCGGCAACAATGCCGCATTGGCTGCACGCCAGCCGATGATCAGCGACCCGTACCAGTCGACCACAGGCAAGCTGCTGGTCTCGCTGTCGCACCCGATCTTCGACCGCCAGGGCCACTATCGCGGCTACGTCAGCGGCACCCTGTACCTGCGCCAGCGCAGCGCGCTGCATACGCTGCTGGGCAAGCACTACTACCGCGACGGCTCCTACCTGTACGTGGTCGACCGCCATGGCCGCCTGCTGTACCACGCCGACGGCAAGCGGGTCGGCGACTACGTGGTCGGCAACCCGGCGGTGAAGGCGGTGGTGCGCGGTGAGCGCGGCGCGCAGCAGGTCCGTAACAACCTGGGCGTATCGATGCTGGCCGGTTACGCGCCGGTACCGGTCACCGGCTGGGGCATCATCGCCCAGCGGCCGACCGAGGCCACATTGCAGCCGTTGTCACGGTTGATGACCGCGGTGATCTGGAACGCGATCCCGCTCGGCCTGCTGTCACTGCTGATCACCTGGTGGTTCGCCCGGCGCATCTCGATGCCGCTGTGGCAGCTGGCGCGCAACGTGCAGGGTGGCGAGGACACCGGCAGCGCGATCAACCACGTCAGCGGCATCCGCGCGTGGTACTTCGAGGTTGCCCAGCTCAAGCAGGCGGTCCTGCACAGCTTCAACGCCCTGCAGGACCGCATTGGCACACTCAACCGCGCCAACCGTACCGATCCGCTGACCGGCCTGCTCAATCGCCGCGGCCTGCAGCAGGCGCTGGATGCGCTGCAGGTGCAGGGCATTCCGTTCGCGATCCTGGCGCTGGACATCGATCGCTTCAAATCGATCAACGACAGCCACGGCCATGACGTCGGTGACGCCGCCATCGTCCATATCGCCGACCAGATGCGCCGCTACTCGCGCGACAGCGACATCCTCTGCCGTGCCGGTGGCGAGGAATTCCTGCTGCTGCTGCCGGGCATCAGTACCGACTCGGCGCGCCAGGCCGGCGAGCGCCTGCGCCAGCACATCGCCGATCATCCGTTCGAGCCGGTCGGCACCATCACCGTGTCGCTGGGCGTGGCCCACTTCCCCAGCTTCCATGTCGATGCCGAGCAGGCGCTGCGGCTGGCCGACAAGGCCCTGTACATGGCCAAGGAACAGGGCCGCAACCGCGTGGTGGTCTACCCGTACGCGGACTGAAAAGCGGCCGGCCTGGCCGACCGCTCCATCGCACCGGGCTCAGCGCTGCGCCAGCGGCGTCAGCAGGCGCAGGCCGCGCTGGGTGCCATCGACCATGTACACGCCGCCGGCCGGCAGCAGATCACTTCCCGCCTGTCCGGCGCCATCCGGCGTGCGCCAGGGTGCGGCCTGGCGCGGGCCGGGGATGAAGGCACGCCAGCGGCCGTAGCGTTCCGGCTGGCCGTTGTCGCTGTTGTTCAGGGCGAAAGTGACCGGCACGCGCACGGTCCATGAATCCCGCGTGCTGTCCTCGCCGGTGGTCGGCGGCGAGAAGGTCCACTTGCGGGCCGCACTGATACTGGCCTTGGCGAAGATGTCGCGCATCCTGGCCATGGTCCGTTCCGGTGCGACCACGGTCATGTTCACCTGCTCGGCAATGACATCGGCCACGGTGCCGTCGCGTGCGACCTTGACCAGCAGCAGTACGTCACCCTGCCCGCCATTGCGGAAGGCCTCTTCGGGGTAGCGCGGCGGCGGCATGCGCTTCTGGGTGATCGAATCGGTAGCCTTCGGATCATATTCACTGAAGTCGACGCTGGTCATGCTGATCTGGTAGTTGCCGTCTTCCTGCTGCTTGCCACGCAGGCGTACGCGCAGCGGCGCGTGGACGGCCACCGGCGTGCCATCGCGCAACGTCGGTTCGAACTGCCAGTCGCGGATGGCGCCTTCCACGAACGACACGATGCCGGGTGCGAGCATGGCACGCTGGTCCAGGACCAGCGTGCTGACCGAACCATCGGCCGCCACGTCGATACTGCCCGACAGCACCATGCTCATCTCGGCAGTGGCGCGCACGGCGCGCGCGTTCTGGGCCATGGCATCGGCCGGCAGCAGGGGAGCACCGGCGGCGAACGCCAGGGCCAGCGCAAGGAACAGGGGGGAACGCATCATTGCCGGATCCATGGTGATGAGGTGAACCCCGAGCGTACCGCAGTCCGAGCGGGACCGGCAGGCAGTCCACGCCACGCCGTTCAGGCCAGGCGATGGACCGCCGCATAGGGCGGCGTATCCGGATAATCACCGCTGGCGAAGCGCGCCTGCAGGCCCTGCCACCACGCGGGATCAAACAGGTGCCGGTAATGTTCGCGCACCGCCGCCAGCTCGCCCGCCGGCAGGCCCATGAACGGGCCGAAGCGCTCGGGAAACACGTCGCGTGGCCCGACATGGAACCAGGGTTCGTCGGCCATGGCTTCCTCCGGCGTGCGCGGCTGCGGCCAGGCGCGGAACACGCAGTCGCTGACCAGGCACAGCTCGTCATAGTCGTAGAAGACTGCCCGGCCATGCCGCGATACGCCGAAGTTCTTCGGCAGCATGTCGCCGGGGAAGATGTTGTTGCGCGCCATGTCGGTGATCGCCTGCGCGTAGTCGAGTACCGCCGCACGCACCGCGTCGCCGCCCTGCTCGCGCAGGTACAGGTTCAATGGACGGAAGCGACGCTGCACGTAGCACAGTGCGACTTCCACCTGGTCGCCATCGACGCGCACGCTCTGCGCGCACTGCGCAAGCAGCTCCTGCAGCAAGGCCGGTGCGAAGCGGTCGCGCGGGAAACGCAGATGGCGGTACGGCTGCGCATCAAGCAGGCGACCGACACGGTCGAGGTTGAACACCAGCGCATACTTCTCTTCCACCTGCTGCCGCGACATCGACTTCGGCCACGCGAAGCGGTCGCGGATCAGCTTGAACACCAGCGGATAGCTGGGCAGGGTGAACACCGCCATGACCATGCCCGGCGTGCCTTCGGCATGCACCAGCCGCTCCTGCGGATGTTCGTTGAAGTGGCGGAAGAAGGTACGGTAGCGCTCGGTCTTGCCCTGCTTGGCGCGGCCCAGCACCGTATAGATCTCATCAATGGGCTTGCCCGGCAACAGGCTGCGCAGGAACACCACCGCATCGCCCACCGTGGCAAGGTCGGCCTGGAAATAGCTGCGCGACACGCCGAACAGATGGGCAACATCGCGACGCCGGGTCAGCACCGCATCTGCACGCAGGCCCTGCCCATCGTTGACCAGGGCGATCACGCACGGTGAGAAGCGGTGTTCGCCGAACACGCGACCCACCAGGTAGGCGCGGCGCTCCCGGTAGAACACGGTGTCGAGCAGCTCGATGCTGCCCACCGGCGTATCACCCCAGTGGGCCAGATCATCCTGCAGGCGCACAGCGATGGCCGCCGCGCAGCGCAGCTGGTGCGCATACGGAATGTCGAAGCGGTAATCGGCCAGCACGCGCTGGAGAGCCTCCACCGGCCGCGTCGGCGAGACCGCATAGGTATGCCGTGCGACCGGGTGGGTGATCGCATCGGACGGCTCGACATCGAAGGCGATGAACTCCAGCGCCGGGTCCACGCCACGGGTGGAGAACAAGCGCCGCGACAGCGTGTTGTAGAAGGTCTTGTACAGCTCGGCGTCGATCAGCCCCCGCAGCAGTGCGCTATAGCGCGCATGCACCTGCAGCCACAGCGCGCGTTCCCCGATCGCTTCGCCGGCGAGGCGCCGCAGCGCATCCATCTGTTCGGCGATGCACAGGTCGTACAACGCGATGCGCTCGACTGCATCCCGGCGCGCGCCCACCCAGTCGCGCTGCTCGAAACGCTGCCGCGCACGGGCGGTGATCGCCGCAAAGCGGGCGTGATACTGCTCGAAGCCGGCGTGAATGGCGCCGGCGATGCGCGACGCCAAGTCGGCAACGGTGTCAGGCTCGGACATGCAGGGCTCACCCGGGAGGACCTGCCTCACCATACGCTGGCGTGGGGTGGCTTGTGTAGGGCCACTGCATGCCGCGACAAACGCAACGATTCCTACAGACCTGATGCCTCCCTGCTGCCTACCCTTTCAGGCCCAACAACGGCACGAGGTGACGCATGCAGCAAATGACCTTTATTCCGCGCGTGGAGGAAGGCAACGTCATCCCGCAGCGCGCCCGCGACGGCTACATCAGCGCGACCGCCCTGTGCCAGTCCGTCGGCAAGCGCTGGTCCGACTACCGGGCACTGAAATCGACGGAGGAGTTCCTGCAGGAGCTCATGGCGCAGACGAAGCTGTCCGAGAATGAGCTGATCCACGTGGTATCCGGTGGGAACCCGGCCATGCAAGGCACCTGGATCCACCCGTACCTCGCCATCCACCTCGGCCAGTGGCTGTCACGCAGGTTCGCAGTGAAGGTCTCGCAGTGGGTGGTGGAATGGCAGCAGGGTCGCGCCAATGCGTTGCTGCCCGTGCACATCGACCGCTACATGCAGAACCGTGCCAAGGTGCCGTACACCCATTTCTCGATGCTCAACGAGCTGACGTTGAACCTGATCGCACCGCTGGAGCAGGCGGGCTATACGCTCCCGCAGGCGCTGGTGCCGGACATCTCCGAAGGCCGCCTGTTCTGCAAATGGCTGAGGGATCATCGCGGCGTCGACACCGATGCGCTGCCCACGTATGACCACGCCTATCCGGACGGCCGCACGGTGCAGGCCAAGCTGTATCCCAACGAGTTCTACGAGGACTTCCGCCGCCACTTCAACGAAGTGTGGCTGCCAGATCATGCGCCCAGGTACTTCGCCGCACGCGACAGCAAGGCTCTCTCGTTCGTCTCTGCACTGCTGCTTCCAGCAGCCTGAAGGCAGCGCCGAACGTGCTCGGCTGCTTCGGCTGGAAGCAGCCGAGCATGGTCCGGCGCTACGGAGGCGGCCGCTCAGATCGCCAGTTCGGCCTCCACGTCCTGCACCTTGCGCCGGGCCAATGCCAGGTTGGACTTGGTACGGTCCAGCACGATGTAGAAGAACAGGCCCTTCTTCTTCGCCACCGGGCGCATGATGTGGTACGCCTTGCCCAGCGAGATCAGGATGTCCTCGATGCTGTCGTTGAGGTTCAGCGATGCGGCGGTCTTCATCTTCGCGCGGATCACTTCGGTATTGCCGGCGGCGGCCACTTCCATGTCCATGCCGGCACCGGCTTCGCCCAGCAGCATGCCGCTTTCGTAATCGACCAGCGCCACTGCCTGCGCGCCGTCGATGCCCATCAGTGCGTTCAACGAATCATTCAATCCAGCCACGTCGCACCCCTTGTCGATGTTGGTCCGAGCCCCTTGTTCCCCTGCGGCCGGGCTCACGATCCGCCGAGTTCGGCCAGGATCGCCTGGCCACATTCCCTGCTCTGCCACAGCACCTGGCCGATCACGCTGCGCTGGTCGCAGGCCGCCATCAGCAGCAACGGTGCGCGCCCTTCGGCCTGGATCGCCAGCATCAGCACCTTTCCGCCCGCCGCTTCCAGCATCAGTGTCTGCAGATCGCCCAGCACCAGTTCGCGCCCGACCGCCGCAGCCAGCGCCAGCATCGCGCTGGTCATCGCCGCCAGCCGTTCGCCGCGCCCTTCGGCGCCGGCGCTGACCAGGGCAAAGCCATCGACGCTGGCCAGCACGACCGTGCGCACGCCTTCGACCCGCTGCTGCAGGTCCTGCAGCAGGGGCTGCAGGCGCTCACGCTGACCGGCGTCGGGCAGTACCGCCAGCTGCCCGTCAGCCATGTGCAGCCACCAGTGCGTGCGCTTCCATTTCGCTCATCAGTACATCCATCAGCAGCAGTCCCTGTCCTCGGTCACGGGCATCCACGGCCAGCAGCGGCAGCGGCTGGTCGTCAAGGCAGGCACGGATGGCCCAGTCATCCAGTGCGGCCTGCGGTGCCTGGTCCAGGTGGGTGACCGCCACGACCAGTGCCAAGGATGATGCGAACGGCTGCAGCACCTGCAGATAGCCTTCCAGCTCGCTGGCCAGGCCGGCGCGGCGCGCATCCAGCAGCAGCACCGCGCCACGCGCGCCCTGCAGCAGGATCGGCCACAGGAAATCGAAACGCTGCTGGCCGGGTGTGCCGTAGAGACGCAGGCGTTCGCCGTTGGGCAGGTCGATGTCTGCATAGTCCAGCGCCACGGTGGTGGAGGCCTTGTCGGCGCCGAGGCGATCACTGTTGGCCACATCCGTGTCGACCACCGCGCCAGCCGCGATGCTGCGTACCAGCGTCGACTTGCCGCTGCCCATGCCGCCGAGCACGACCACCTTGTGCTCACGCATTGCGCTCGCTCCCGCGCAGGTGCCGCCACAGGCGGGCGAGCAGTCCGTTGTCGGTGCGGGTGCCACCTGCCGCCATCATCAGCGTCGCCGGGGCGGCCTGCAGCTGCGCGTAGCCACACAGATAGGCGGCATGGATGAAATCGCGAACGGCCGCCGCCGGCAGTTCGAGCAGCATCGTGCATTCCTCAACCGTACACGCACGCTTGAGCAGCAGCGAGCACAGGCGGAAGCCATCGTGGTCATGGCCCAGTACGCGGAAGTCCGGCCAGCGCAGCAGCTTCACCGAGGCGCCGCGCAGGCGCTCGTCCAGCGCCTGCCAATGGCGGCTGCGTTGCGCCCATTGCCACAGCAGTGGCCGCAGCGGCTGGCGTGGCCGCTCGCCGGCCAGGGCCTGCAGGCGCGCCGGTGTCAGCGCGTCCAGCTGCAGGCGCTCAAAGGCATCGGCCAGCCGCTCCACCAGCGCCGCAGCCGGCTCCTGCAACAGCACGGCCTGATCGTGCTCCAGATCCATCAGCAGCAGAGGCTCGCCTGCATCACCCAGCAGTGCCTGGCCCTGTCGCAGCGGCAGCCGCTCGCGCAGCAGGCGGGTGATGGCGTGCGCGCCATCTGCCAGGCGGATCGGCGCAGGTGTCTGCATGACCAGGGGCTCCGGTGCCAACTGCATGCGACGCAACGCGCGACCGATGGCACCGTCATCAAGCACGTCCTGATGCCCGTCGCCATCACGCAGCTGGCCGCCGATGTCCTCGATCCAGCACTGCAGGCGCGGACGTTGCTGTCGCATGCGCTGGGCGGCGTTGCGCAGCGCCGGGGTATCGCGGATGACCAGCAGATCACAATCGTCCAGATCCTGGCTGCGGCGGACCTGGCCATCCGGCAGCGCCGAGGCCAGGCGCAGCCGTTGCAGCAGGGCCTGCTCGCCCTGGATATCGGTTCCCACTACCAGCACGCGTGCCATCCGTGTTCCCCGTGCGGCCACCTCCCCGGTGGCCTCGCGTCGCCAAGGCTAGGGCATCGCCAGCGGCGGCCGTCGTGATCGATTGCTCAGATTCAAGGCGACTGCGAAACGGCGCCGATCCATTCTGCGACCGCCATCGCGGGCAAGTTTCATGCCCCGTTGACGGCATTCCGACGACCGACGGATGTCACGGTTCTGGACACGGGTCGAATGGGGTCAGATCCCTTTTGCTTGCAAAAGGAATCTGACCCCAGCGCCATAAAAAGAAACCCGCGCCGAAGCGCGGGTTCCGGAGTCACGGCCGAACGGCAGTGGATCAGCCGCGCAGCTGTTCCAGCGCGGCGTTGAAGGTCGCGCTCGGGCGCATCGCCTTGCTGGCCTTGGCCACGTCCGGGCGGTAGTAGCCGCCGATGTCCACGGCCTTGCCCTGCACTGCGATCAGCTCTTCGACGATCTTCTGCTCGTTGTCGGTCAGCGTCTTGGCCAGCGGGGCGAAGCGCGCCTTCAGGGCGGCGTCCTCGTCCTGCGCGGCCAGGGCCTGGGCCCAGTACAGCGCGATGTAGAAGTGACTGCCACGGTTGTCGATGCCACCCAGCTTGCGCGATGGCGACTTGTCGTTGTCCAGGAACTGGCCGTTGGCTTCGTCCAGCGCCTTGGCCAGCACACGGGCAGCGGCGTTGTCGTAGCGGTTGCCCAGGTGTTCCAGCGACGCGGCCAAGGCCAGGAACTCACCCAGCGAATCCCAACGCAGGTAGTCCTCTTCAACGAACTGCTGCACGTGCTTCGGGGCCGAACCACCGGCACCGGTCTCGAACAGGCCGCCACCGGCCATCAGCGGCACGATCGACAGCATCTTGGCGCTGGTGCCCAGTTCCATGATCGGGAACAGGTCGGTCAGGTAGTCACGCAGCACGTTGCCGGTCACCGAGATGGTGTCCTCGCCCTTGCGGATGCGGTCCAGCGAGAACGCGGTGGCTTCCACCGGCGGCAGGATGCGGATGTCCAGGCCGGTGGTGTCGTGGTCCTTCAGGTACTGCTCGACCTTGGCGATGACCTGCGCGTCGTGGGCGCGGGCGGCGTCCAGCCAGAACACGGCCGGGGTGCTGCTCAGGCGGGCGCGCTCGACGGCCAGCTTGACCCAGTCCTGGATCGGCGCGTCCTTGGTCTGGCACATGCGCCAGATGTCACCGGCTTCCACGGCGTGCTCGAACACCACGACGCCGGCATCATCGGTGACCTTGACCACGCCATCGGCGGCGATCTGGAAGGTCTTGTCGTGCGAGCCGTACTCCTCGGCCTTCTGCGCCATCAGGCCGACGTTCGGCACCGAGCCCATGGTGGCCGGGTCGAAGGCACCGTGCGCCTTGCAGTCGTCGATGACGGCCTGGTACACGCCGGCGTAGCAGCGGTCCGGAATGACCGCCTTGGTGTCCTGCAGCTTGCCTTCGGCATTCCACATCTTGCCCGAGTCGCGGATCATCGCCGGCATCGAGGCGTCGACGATCACGTCGCTCGGCACGTGCAGGTTGGTGATGCCCTTGTCCGAATTGACCATGGCCACGCCCGGGCGCTGCGCGTACTCGGCGGCCAGGTCGGCCTCGACCGCGGCGCGGGTGGCTTCAGGCAGCGACGGCAGGCGCGCAGCCAGGTCACCAATGCCGTTGTTGGCATCGAAACCGGCCTGCTTCAGCACGTCGGCGTGCTTGGTCAGTACGTCCTTGTAGAACTCGTTCACCGCCACGCCGAACATGATCGGGTCGGAGACCTTCATCATGGTCGCCTTCAGGTGCAGCGAGAACAGCACGCCCTGGGCCTTGGCATCGGCAATCTGCTCGCCGATGAACGCGGCCAGTGCCTTGCGGCTCATGACGGCGGCATCGACGATCTCGCCCGCCTTCACTGCGGTCTTTTCCTTCAGCACGACGGCGCTGCCGTCCTTGCCGTGGAAGGTGATCTTCAGCGAACCGGCGTTGGCCAGGGTGGCCGACTTCTCGCTGCCGTAGAAGTCACCGGCGGCCATGTGCGCGACGTGCGACTTCGAATCCGACGCCCAGGCGCCCATGCGGTGCGGATGCTTGCGCGCGTAGTTCTTCACCGACAGCGGTGCACGGCGGTCGGAGTTGCCTTCGCGCAGCACCGGGTTCACCGCACTGCCCTTGACCTTGTCGTAGCGCGCCTTGTAGTCGCGCTGCTGGTCGTCGGCCGGGGTTTCCGGATAATCCGGCAGCGGATAGCCCTGGTCCTGCAGTTCCTTGATGGCCGCCTTCAGCTGCGGCACCGAGGCGGAGATGTTCGGCAGCTTGATGATGTTGGCGTCCGGGGTGGTCGCCAGCTGGCCCAGCTCGGCCAGGTCGTCGCTGACCTTCTGCGCGTCGCTGAGCAGTTCAGGGAACAGCGACAGGATGCGGCCGGACAGCGAGATGTCACGGGTTTCCACCACGATGCCTGCGGTGGCGGTGTAGGCGCCGACGATCGGCAGCAGCGACTGGGTGGCCAGGAACGGTGCTTCGTCGGTCAGCGTGTAGAGGATCTTGGACATGGGGGACTTGGACTCTGTAGCAGTGCTCAGGGGAAGGCCGGCGCCAGCGCCGGGCCACGTGCAACCGTGTCGCGCGCGGGGCCGGGCCCCACGCTTTCCCCCGTCGCCGTCAGGGTGGGCGCGCGGCGGGGAAACCCCTGCATTGTCGCGTTTTCAGCCGCGCGGGGCAAAGCTGTGCCATACGCGGCGGTACTGGACCGCTGTGTTTCGTCGTTGGCTCGCTTCCGGTCAGGAAGCTGAGGCTTGATGGCTAATTCGACTTCTCGCTGGTTGAGGCACGCATGACCCACTCCGACAATCGCTGCCCCCACTCGGCACGCCTTGGACAGATCAATGTCTGCGAGCGCTTGCTTTGCTGGAAGTTGCAGATTCGGAATCCCCCAACGACGGCGGCCAGGCTGGCGAGTTCATCAGCCGTCGCTGCAGAGCCTCGGATGTGCAGCGAACCGGCACCAGATGATCCGGGTCGAACGTAGACGTCGTACCGGGTGGAAGGTCCTTCCGCCCTTGCATACCCCGACACGACATATCCGCCATCCGTGATGCGCAGATCCGGCGTGCTTCCTGGCACAGGCTTTTCGGGGGCATCTCCCTCGTAGATCAAGGCGACTTCCCTACCATCACGCCTGATGCGGTGCAGACCAAAGTCAACAGGTGCCTCGTAGGTCACGGACATGTCTGTCGGCACCCGCAGGCAGGCACCGTACAGAAAGTGGTCGCAGCCGTAGCTCCAGAGATTCGCGGGGCCCATTGCGAGTGTGAGCGCAATCCAGCTGAGCATGCTGTCCCCCGACCTGTCCGTGTTCCGTTCAGCGTACCCCGCTAGCCTCCCTAAAGCGGGCATCGCCCAACAAAAAAGGACGCAGCCTCGCGGCTGCGTCCATCGTGAGCCCTGCCGGGAGAGAGTCGGCAGGACTTACTTGACCTCGAACTCCTGCGGCGTTCCGGCCGCCTTGCCATCGACGGTGACCTCGGCGCGGTACTTGCCGGCCGGCCAGCCCTTTGCATTCTTGAACGTGACGTTGGTGGTTTCCGCACCACTGGTGTTCAGGGTGGCGTTCTGTTCGCCGGCTACCTGGCCGTCCTGATAGGTCAGCTTGGCGCCAACGGTGACGTTGTTTGCAGCGCCGTCGGTCTTGACCGAGACGATGATGTCATCCTTCGGTGCGAACAAAGCCGTCGTCGCAACCGACTTGTCGGCGGCGGCGGTCTTGCCGACGGTGACCGACGAGACGTTGACCGCAGCGGCTTCGGCCATCGGCGGCGGTGCGCCGGTCATCGGCGCGGGAGCTGCGGGTTCGGCCGGGGCGGTCGCTGCCGGAGCGGCGTTGCTGTCGGTCGACTCTTCCTTCTTCTTGCAACCGACCAGGGCAACGCTGCCCAGCAGGGCGGCGATCAGGGCGGTCTGTAGCGGGGTGGTCTTGATCATTCGGGGTTCCTCCCAGGGATTGTCGGACGGCGTTCGATGGCCGGCTTACTTCGGCGGCAGTTTCAGGGTCTGGCCCGGGAAGATCTTGTCCGGGTCATCAAGCACATCGCGGTTGGCTTCGAAGATCTTTTTCCAGGCATTGGCGTCGCCCAGATGCTGCTTGGCGATCTTCGACAGCGAGTCACCCTTCTGCACGGTATAGGTGCCGCCGCTGACAACGTCTGCGGTGCTGTCCACCGAAGCGCTGACGCCGGAGAAGTCCGCCTTCGGCACCTGCTCGGCGGTACTGTCGACACTGCCACTGACGCCGGAGAAATCGGCCTTCTTCTCGGTACTCATCCACAACTCCCGTCTGCATGACTACGTGATTCGCACGGTGCCATGGAGGTTGTTAAATGGGGATGGTGCAGATGTGAAGCCGCCCCCCGGGGCGGCTGAACAATCGGGGGAATGGACGCCCGGTAGTGCCGGCCGCTGGCCGGCTGTGCCAGGGGGATCCGGCCTTGGCCGATTGCCGGCCAGCGGCCGGCTCTACCCGTAACCACCTGCGAATCATGGTAGTGCCGGCCGCTGGCCGGCGCTCGCCGGGCATGGCCCGGCGCAACGGGCAACCGCCTGTGGCGGTTACTGCCGCAGTTCGCGGTAGGTCGCGGCCGGGGCGGCGATGCCCGGGCTGGCACGCCAGGGGTTGATATCCAGGCCGCCACGACGGGTGTAGCGGGCCTCCACTTCCAGCCACTGCGGCTGGCAGCGCGCAGACACCTCGCTGAAGATCCGTTCAACACACTGCTCGTGGAACTCGGCGTGCTCGCGGTAGCTGACCAGGTAACGCAGCAGGCCGGCGCGGTCGATCTTCGGCCCGCGGTAGCGCAGGCTGACCGTGGCCCAGTCCGGCTGGCCGGTAACCGGGCAGTTGGACTTCAGCAGCGCCGAGACCAGGGTTTCCTCCACCACCTCGCCGGTATCAGCGGCGAGGAAGTCTGCCTGCGGCGGGCCGTAGCAGTCGATCTCCACATCCAGGCCGTCGATGGATTCACCGAGTGGCGTCTCGCGCAGGCCCGGCAGGCCGAACTCGACCTCCACCGGCGCACCGGCGCAGGCCGACAGGTCAGCCACCAGGCGCCCACGAAGTGCCTCGGCGCTGTCGATACGGGTGCTGTTGAGGGAGTTCAGGTACAGCTTGAACGACTTCGATTCGATCAACCGCGGCGAGGTGCACGGCACCTGCACGGTGGCGACGGCGACCTGCGGCTTGCCACGCGCGTCGAGCCAGCTCAGCTCGAAGGCATGCCAGCGGTCGTGGCCAACGAACGGCAGCGCGGCGTCATCGAGGCCGATCTCGGCGCGGGCGCCGCTGCGGGGGATGGGAAACAGCAGGCCGGGATCGTACTGCGACGGGTAACTGACCTCGCGACCGAGGCTGGAATCCTGTGGGGTGTTCATGGGCGCCATTGTATCGCGCGGGCGGCGGGCCTTCGGCCGGGCCGGCCAACGGCGGAGCCCCTCCGTGGTGGTTGTGTTGCCGGATACAAGAGCTGGCCGGGAGGGTGGGTTGGCCGGGGGACGCCGTGAATCCATCCATGGAGGCTCGGTCGCCGCATCCATGCGGCTCACGCCCCCAGCCAACCCACCCTCCCGGCCACGGACAATTTCCCGCGCCACCACGGGAAAGATCAGGAAAATCAGAATCCGATCCTTCAGACGTTCATGACGTCCGCCGTGCCGACCAACGGTCGGCACCCACCAACAGCAGCGGGCACCAACAGCCGCGGGAAACTGTCGAAGGCGGGGTGGGTCCGGTTGAGGGGGTGTCCGCGGCATGGATGCCGCGGCCAAGCCCCCAGGGACGGGTTTACGGCGTCCCCCTCAACCGGACCCACCCCGCCATCCCACGGAATGCCCGCTTTTGACGCTGACGTTGCCGTTGATCCAAGCGGGTGCAGGGCTGCAAGCCCTGCGGAAACCCTCACCCCGCCGGGGTGCCGGCACTGTGCAGGTAATCCAGGCTCACCTGCAGCAGCGCGCGGAACCCGACATCCAGCGCCTTCTCATCCAGCAGGAACTTCGGCGAATGGTTCGCCGGCGCCGTTGCCGGATCGATGCCCGCGCTGGTGGAGCCGACGAAGAAGAACATGCCCGGCACTTCCTTGGCGTACAGCGAGAAATCTTCCGCACCCATCTGCAGCGGTGGCTCGTATACGTTGTCCTTGCCCACCACCGCCTGCAGGCTCGGCAGCATCTTCGCGGTCAATGCCGGGTTGTTCACCGTGGCCGGGTTGCCGTCGGCTTCGTAGATCTCGGTCACCGCCTTGGCACCATGCGCGGCGGCGGTGTGCTCGGCCACGTTGCGCAGGTCGGCGAAGATCTGCTGGCGCATGCCTTCGTCGAAGGTGCGGATGGTGCCGACCATCTCCACTTCATCGGGAATGATGTTGTAGCGGATGCCGCCGTTGATCGCGCCGAAGGTCAGCACTGCCGGCTGCTTGGACAGGTTGGCGCGGCGGCTGACGATGGTCTGCGCGGTGCCCACCAGGTCGGCGGTGGCGACGATCGGATCAACCCCGTTCCACGGCGCCGAGCCATGCGTCTGGCGGCCGATCACCTTGATCCCGAACCGGTCCGAGGCCGCCATCAACGGGCCACCGCGCACCGCGATCTGACCCACCTGCACGCTGGAGAACACATGCAGGCCGAACACCGCTTCCGGCTTGAAATCGGCGAACAGGCCTTCCTTCAGCATGAGTGCCGCACCACCCTCTTCCGGCGGCGGTGCGCCCTCCTCGGCCGGCTGGAAGATCAGCATCACCTGGCCCGGCAGGTCCTTCTTCATCGACACCAGTGCTTCGGCCACGCCGAGCAGGGTCGCGGTGTGCGCGTCATGGCCACAGGCATGCATCACGCCCACGGTCTGCCCGCGGTACTGGTCAGTGGCCTTGGAGGCGAACGGCAGGCCGGTCTGCTCGGTCACCGGCAGCGCGTCCATGTCGGCGCGCAGGGCGATCTTCGGCCCCGGCTTGCCGCCCTCGATGATCGCAACCACGCCGTGGTGGGCGATGCCGGTCTTCGGCTTCAGGCCCATTGCACGCAGGCGCTTGGCGACCTCGGCCGAGGTGCGCGCCTCGCGGTTGGACAACTCCGGATGCTGGTGGAAATCGCGGCGCCATTCGACCACCTTGGCCTGCAGCCGCTGCGCGGCGGCGGTCACTTCCGGGCGCTGCCCGTCCTGGGCGTGGGCAAGGGCCGGCAGGGCCAGCAGCAGGGCGGACAGCAGCAGCGAACGGCGCATCGCAATCTCCACAGCAGAAGGGTTCCAGCTGAATGTAGGGCAACACCGCCGCCACGGGAACCTCCGGCGCTCGATCCGGTCTTAGCGCCCGTCCCATCCGTCATGCAGGAAACGTGATGTGGCACAGGTATGCTTTGCGCATTGCCCCGGCGTCCCGCCTGGTCCAGCCCTCTCGGAGTCCTCGTAATGTCACGTGTTTGGAAGATCGTGCTGCTGGTCGTGGCAGTGCTGGTGCTGGCCGTGGTCGGCCTGCGCGTCATGGGCGGGGGCAAGGACAAGGCCGGTGGTGCAGCTGCGGGGGCGCGCCAAGGCGGCGAGGATCCGAATGCCGGTCCAGTACCGGTGACCGTGGTGGAGGCCACGCGCCAGGACGTGCCGGTGTATGCCAGCGCGCTGGGCACGGTGACTGCGATGAACACCGTTACCGTCAGCCCGCAGGTCGGCGGCCAGCTGATGAGCCTGAATTTCCGCGAAGGCCAGGAAGTGAAGCAGGGTGACGTGCTGGCGGTGATCGATCCGCGCACGGCCCAGGCCAGCTATGACCAGGCCGCCGCAGCCAAGCGCCAGAACGAAGCCCTGTTGGCCACTGCGCGCTCCAACTTCCAGCGCTCGAACGCGCCTGAGTATCGCCAGTACGTCGCCAAGACCGATCTGGATACACAGCGAAACCAAGTGGCACAGTACGAAAGCGCCGTGGCCGCCAACGAGGCCAGCATGCGTTCGGCGCAGGTGCAGCTGCAGTACACCAAGGTCACCGCACCGATCTCCGGCATCGCCGGCATCCGCGCGGTCGACGCGGGCAACGTGGTCAACGCCGGCACCGCGCTGGTCACGCTGACCCAGATCCATCCGATCCACGTGCTGTTCAACCTGCCCGAGCGCCAGCTCGGCGACGTGCGCCAGGCGCAGGCCGCCGGCACGGTGCCGGTGGCCGCGCTGGACCGTGCCGATTCGCATGTGTTGTCCGGCGACGGCAAGCTCGACGTGGTCGACAACCTGATCAGTGCCGACAGCGGCACGTTCAAGGCGCGTGCGATTTTCGACAACACCGACAACGGCCTGTGGCCGGGCCAGTTCGTCAACGTGCGCATGCAGCTGCGCACGATCGCCGGTGGTGTGGTCATCCCCACCCAGGCGGTGCTGCGTGGCCCGGATGGCGAGTACGTCTACATCGTGCAGGGCGACAACACGGTAAAGATGCAGACCGTGCGCAGCGGCGTGGAAGTGGGCGACAGCCAGGTGCAGATCGCCGAAGGCCTGAAGGGCGGCGAGCGGGTGGTCAGTGAAGGCCAGTTCCGCCTGAAGCCGGGCAGCAAGGTCACCGCGCTGAAGCCGGGCGAGACCCCGGCCGCACCGACCGAGGCCGAACTGAAGGCGGCCGAGCAGAAGAACGCAGGCGGCGGTGGCCGTCGCGGTGGTGGCCCGCGCTGAGCGCAGGCCACTGATCTCCCTCGCGCCGGCATACCCGCCGGCGCCGACATTGAAGTGCCAGCAAGGATCAGTCCGTGGGCTTTTCGACGATCTTCATCCGCCGCCCGATCGCCACCTCGCTGTTGATGGCGGGCCTGTTGCTGCTGGGCATCCTCGGTTACCGCAAGCTGCCGGTGTCGGCGCTGCCGGAAATCGATGCGCCCAGCCTGGTGGTCACCACCCAGTACCCCGGTGCCAACGCCACCACCATGGCTTCGCTGGTCACTACCCCGCTGGAGCGCCAGTTCGGGCAGATTTCCGGGTTGGAGCTGATGACCTCCGACTCGTCGGCCGGGTTGTCGACGATCATCCTGCAGTTCTCGATGGACCGCGACATCGACATCGCCGCGCAGGACGTGCAGGCGGCGATCCGCCAGGCCACCCTGCCCTCGTCGCTTCCCTACCAGCCGGTCTACAACCGGGTGAATCCGGCCGACGCGGCCATCGTCACCCTGAAGCTGACCTCCGACACGCGCCCGCTGCGCGACGTCAACAATTACGCCGACTCGATCCTGGCCCAGCGCCTGTCGCAGGTGCAGGGCGTGGGACTGGTGTCGATCGCCGGCAACGTGCGCCCTGCCGTGCGCATCCAGGTCAATCCGGCGCAGCTGTCGAACATGGGCCTGACCCTGGAGCAGCTGCGCAGCGCACTGACCCAGGCCAACGTCAATGCGCCCAAGGGCTCGTTGAACGGCAAGACGCAGTCCTACAGCATCGGCACCAACGACCAGCTGGCCAGCGCCGCCGAGTACCGCGACACGATCATCAGCTACAAGAACGGCCGCCCGGTGCGGCTGTCGGACGTGGCCGAGGTGATCGATGGCGTGGAGAACGACCAGCTGGCCGCCTGGGCCGATGGAAAGCCGGCGGTGCTGCTGGAAGTCCGGCGCCAGCCTGGTGCCAACATCGTGCAGACCGTCGAGCGCATCCGCGCGATCCTGCCGCAGCTGCAGGGCGTGCTGCCGGCCGACGTGCACCTGGAGATCTTCAACGACCGTACCGAGACCATCCGCGCCTCGGTGCATGAAGTGCAGTTCACCCTGATCCTCACCATCGGCCTGGTGGTGGCGGTGATCTTCGTGTTCCTGCGCCGGTTGTGGGCCACGATCATCCCGTCGGTGGCAGTGCCGTTGTCGCTGGCCGGCACCTTCGCGGTGATGGCGTTCGCCGGCATGTCGCTGGACAACCTCTCGCTGATGGCGCTGGTGGTGGCCACCGGCTTCGTGGTCGACGATGCGATCGTGATGATCGAGAACATCGTGCGCTACATCGAGCAGGGCAAGAGTGGCAAGGAAGCGGCCGAGATCGGCGCGCGCCAGATCGGCTTCACCGTGCTGTCGCTGACCGTCTCGCTGGTAGCGGTGTTCCTGCCGCTGCTGCTGATGCCCGGCGTCACCGGCCGCCTGTTCCACGAGTTCGCCTGGGTGCTGAGCATCGCGGTGGTGCTGTCGATGCTGATCTCGCTGACGCTCACCCCGATGATGTGTGCCTACCTGCTCAAGCCCGACGCCCTGCCCGAGGGCGAGGACGCGCATGAGCGCGCAGCGGCCGCCGGCAAGCAGAACCTGTGGACGCGCACCGTCGGCCTGTACGAGCACAGCCTGGACTGGGTGCTGGACCACCAGCGCCTGACCCTGGCCGTGGCCGGCGGCGCGCTGGTACTGACCGTGCTGCTGTACGTGCTGATTCCCAAGGGCCTGCTGCCCGAGCAGGACACCGGCCTGATCACCGGCGTGGTGCAGGCCGACCAGAACATCGCCTTCCCGCAGATGGAGCAGCGCACCAAGCAGGTCGCCGAAGCGCTGCGCCACGATCCGGATGTGACCGGCGTGTCGGCGTTCATTGGTGCCGGCAGCATGAACCCCACGCTCAACCAGGGCCAGCTGTCGATCGTGCTGAAGGAGCGCAGCCAGCGCGATGGCCTGGAGCAGATCCTGCCGCGCCTGCAGAAGGCGGTGGCCGGAATCCCGGGCGTGGCGCTGTACCTGAAGCCGGTGCAGGACGTGACCCTGGATACCCGCGTGGCCGCCACCGAGTACCAGTACTCGCTGTCGGACGTCGATTCGGCAACGGTGGCGACCCAGGCCACGCGCCTGACCGAAGCGCTGCGCAAGCGCCCGGAACTGGCTGACGTGGACAACAACCTGTCCAACCAGGGCCGCGCCCTGGAGCTGAACATCGACCGCGACAAGGCCAGCGTGCTGGGCGTGCCGATGCAGACCATCGACGACACGCTCTACGATGCGTTCGGCCAGCGCCAGATCTCCACCATCTTCACCGAGCTCAACCAGTATCGCGTGGTGCTGGAAGTGGCGCCGGAGTTCCGCACCAGCACCGCGTTGATGGAGCAGCTGGCGGTGGCCTCCAATGGCGCCGGCGCGCTGACCGGCACCAACGCCACCAGCTTCGGCCAGGTCACCTCGTCCAACTCGTCGACCGCCACCGGCATCGGCGCGCAGAACACCGGCATCACCGTCGGCGCCGGCAACATCATCCCGCTGTCGGCGCTGGCCGAAGGCAAGGTCAGCAGCGCGCCACTGGTGGTCAGCCACCAGCAGCAGCTGCCGGCGGTGACGGTCTCGTTCAACGTGGCGCCGGGCTATTCGCTGTCCGAAGCGGTGCGTGCAATCCAGGAGACCAAGGACAGCCTGGACATGCCCACCCACCTGCATGCCGAGTTCATCGGCAAGGCCGCCGAGTTCACTGGCAGCCAGACGGACGTGGTGTGGCTGCTGCTGGCCTCGCTGGTGGTGATCTACATCGTGCTGGGCGTGCTGTACGAGAGCTACATCCACCCGATCACGATCATCTCCACGCTGCCGCCGGCCGGTGTCGGCGCGCTGCTGGCGCTGATGCTGTGCGGCCTGAGCCTGTCGGTGGATGGCATCGTCGGCATCGTGCTGCTGATCGGCATCGTCAAGAAGAACGGCATCATGATGGTGGACTTCGCGATCGAGGCCCGCCGCGCCGGTGCCAACGCGCACGAAGCGATCCGCCGTGCCTGCCTGCTGCGCTTCCGCCCGATCATGATGACCACCGCTGCGGCCATGCTGGGCGCGCTGCCGTTGGCCCTGGGCACCGGGATCGGCTCGGAGCTGCGCCGCCCGCTCGGCATCGCCATCGTCGGCGGCCTGCTGCTGTCGCAGCTGGTGACCCTGTACACCACCCCGGTGATCTACCTGTACATGGAGCGTTTCTCCGAGTGGCTGGCGCGCCGCCGCGAACAGCGCGCCCTGCGCGACGGGTCGCTGCAGGAGCCGCAGGCATGATCCACGCCCCGTTGCTGCAAGGGGCCGCACGATGAACCTGTCCGGCCCCTTCATCCGCCGCCCGATCGGCACCGCGCTGCTGGCCATCGGCCTGTTCATGGTCGGGCTGATCTGCTACCTGCGCCTGGGCGTGTCGGCATTGCCGAACATCGAGATCCCGGTGATCTTCGTGCATGCCAGCCAGTCCGGCGCCGATGCGGCGACCATGGCTTCCACGGTCACCGCGCCGCTGGAACGCCACCTCGGCCAGCTGCCGGGCATCGACCGCATGCGCTCGTCGAGCTCGGAAGGCAGCTCGCTGGTGTTCATGATCTTCCAGAGCGGCCACAACATCGATTCGGCCGCGCTGGACGTGCAGACGGCGATCAACTCGGCCCAGGCCGACCTGCCCTCGGGCATGGGCTCGCCGATGTACCAGAAGGCGAACCCGAACGATGACCCGGTGATCGCCATCGCGTTGACCTCGCAGACGCAGTCGGCCGATGAGCTGTACAACGTCGCCGATTCGCTGCTGGCGCAGCGCATCCGCCAGATCAGTGGCGTCGCCTCGGTCGACATCGCCGGCGCGTCGACGCCAGCGGTGCGCGTGGACGTCAACCTGCGCCTGATGAACGCGCTGGGCCTGACCGCCGATGACCTGCGCAATGCGGTGCGCGCGGCCAACGTGACCTCGCCCACCGGCTTCCTCAGCGACGGCAACACCACCACCGCGATCATCGCCAACGATTCGGTGGCGCGTGCGGCCGACTTCGCCGATCTGGTGGTCAAGACCCAGGGCGATGGCCGGGTGATCCGCCTGAAGGACATCGCCAACGTCTACGACGGCCAGCAGGATGCCTACCAGGCCGCGTGGTTCGACCACAAGCCGGCGGTGGTGATGTACGTGTTCACCCGTGCCGGCGCCAACATCGTGGAGACCGTGGACCGGGTCAAGGCGCAGATCCCGACCCTGCGCGACTACCTGCAGCCCGGCACCACGATGACGCCGTACTTCGACCGTACGCCGACCATCCGCTCGTCGCTGCATGAAGTGCAGATCACGTTGCTGATCAGCCTGGCGATGGTGGTGCTGACCATGGCGCTGTTCCTGCGCCGGCTGGCACCGACGCTGATCGCCGCAGTGACCGTGCCGCTGTCGCTGGCCGGTGCCGCGTTGGTGATGTACGTGATGGGCTTCACCCTGAACAACCTGAGCCTGCTGGCGCTGGTGATCGCGATCGGCTTCGTCGTGGACGATGCGATCGTGGTGATCGAGAACATCATGCGCCACCTCGATGAGGGCATGCCGCGCATGCAGGCGGCGCTGACCGGTGCGCGCGAGATCGGCTTCACCATTGTCTCGATCACCGCCTCGCTGGTCGCGGTGTTCATCCCGCTGCTGTTCGCCAGCGGCATGATGGGCGCGTTCTTCCGCGAGTTCACCGTCACCCTGGTGGCGGCCATCGTGGTCTCGATGATCGTTTCGCTGACGTTGACCCCGGCGCTGTGCAGCCGCTTCCTCAGCGCCCATGACCACAGCGCGCCGCCGTCGCGCTTCGGACGCTGGCTGGATGCCGGCCACGAGCGCATGCTGCGCATCTACACCGTGTTCCTGGACTTCTCGCTGCGCCACGCGCTGCTGCTGTCGCTGACGCCGCTGATCCTGATCGGCGTCACCATCTTCCTGTTCGGGGCGGTGAAGAAGGGCGCGTTCCCGCCGCAGGACACCGGCCTGATCTGGGGCCGCGCCAATTCCAGCGCCACCGTCTCCTTCGAGGACATGGTCGCCCGCCAGCGTCGCATCACCGACATGCTGATGGCCGACCCGGCAGTGAAAACCGTGGGTGTGCGCCTCGGCAGCGGCCGTCAGGGCTCCAGTGCACAGTTCAACATCGAGCTGAAGTCACGCAGCGACGGTCGCCGCGAAACCACCGCACATGCGTTGGCGCGACTCAGTGCCAAGGCCGATCGCTACCCCGACCTGCAGCTGCGCCTGCGCGCGATCCAGGACCTGCCCAGCAACGATGGCGGCGGTTCCAGCCAGGGCGCGCAGTACCGCATTTCCCTGCAGGGCAACGACCTGGCTGCTTTGCAGGAATGGCTGCCCAAGCTGCAGGCGAAACTGAAGAAGAACCCGAAGCTGCGTGACGTCGGCACCGACGTGGACAATGCCGGACTGCGCCAGAACATCCAGATCGACCGCGCCAAGGCCGCGCGCCTGGGCATCACTGTCGGCGCCATCGACGGCGCGCTGTACGGTGCGTTCGGCCAGCGCCAGATCTCCACCATCTATTCGGACATCAACCAGTACAGCGTGGTGGTCAACGCCCTGCCCTCGCAGACCGCCACCCCGGCGGCGCTGGATGAGGTGTACGTGCGTGCGCGCAACGGCGACATGGTGCCGATCACCGCGGTGGCCACGCAGATGCCCGGCCTGGCCCCCTCGCAGATCACCCACGAGAACCAGTACACGACGATGGACCTCAGCTACAACCTGGCTCCGAACGTGAGCATGGGTGAGGCCAAGGCGATCATCGATGCCACCGTCGCCGGCATGCGCATGCCTGGCGACATCCGCCTGGCCGACGATGCGGGCTTCGGCTTCAATTCAGATCCCAGCGACATGCTGATCCTGGTGTTTGCCGCGATCCTGACCGTCTACCTGGTGCTGGGCATGCTCTACGAGAGCCTGATCCACCCGGTCACCATCCTGTCCACGCTGCCGGCGGCGGGCGTCGGTGCGCTGCTGGCGTTGTTCGGCACCAACACCGAACTGTCGGTGATCTCGATGATCGCGCTGGTTCTGCTGATCGGCATCGTCAAGAAGAACGCGATCATGATGATCGACTTCGCACTGGTGGCGCAGCGCGAGCATGGGCTGGCGCCGCGCGACGCCGCACGCGAGGCCAGCATCGTGCGCTTCCGCCCGATCATGATGACCACGATGGTCGCGATCCTGGCCGCCGTGCCGCTGGCGATCGGCCTGGGTGAAGGGTCCGAGCTGCGCCGCCCGCTGGGCATCGCGATGATCGGCGGCCTGCTGTTCTCGCAGAGCCTGACCCTTCTCAGCACGCCGGCGCTGTACGTGATCTTCTCGTGCCTGGCCGAGCGTTGGCGCGCACGCCGCGCACGCAGGCGCGAAGCCAAGCTGCTCAAGCGCGCGCAGCGGGCGTAGAAGGGCCCATCCACGCGCGGCGTGGATCTATGGGTAGAGCCGGCCGCTGGCCGGCTTTCTCCGTACCGCAAATCTGCCGGCCAGCGGCCGGCACTACCGGATTCCTGCGCGGGCTGTCCCCTTCACCCCACACCCGCAATAATGGTCGGAGACCCTTCCGCCGAGCCTGCATGTCCGCCCGACAATCCCGCCTCAGCCGCCTGTGGGCCCACGAGAAGGCCAGTTACGGCCTGCGGGTGTTCATCGCCCTGACCGCGGCGCTGGCGGTGTGCTGGCAGCTGGATGCGCTGACCGCCTTGCCCGGCGTGTTCCTCGGCATCATCGCCAGTGCCATCGCCGAAACCGATGACAACTGGTGGGGCCGGACCAAGGCGGTGGCGCTGTCGCTGTTGTGCTTCTGCATTGCCGCAGCATCGGTCATCTGGCTGTTCCCGTGGCCGTGGATCTTCATCGGCGCGCTGGCGCTGTCCACCTTCGGCCTGACCCTGCTCGGCGCGCTCGGCGAGCGCTATGCGTCCATTGCCCAGGCCACGGTGACGCTGGCGATCTACACCATGATCGGCCTGGAACAGCACGGTGCCAGCGACCTGCACAGTGCGCTGGAAGCGGTCAGCCACCTGCTGGCCGGTGCGGTCTGGTACGGCCTGCTGTCGATCCTGTGGACCGCGCTGTTCGCCAACCGGCCGGTCCGCGAGCGGGTGGCGCGACTGTACGTTGAGCTGGGCCGCTACCTGCAGCTGAAGGCCGCGCTGTTCGAGCCGGTGCGCGAAGCCGACCTGCAACGTCGCCAGCTCGACCTGGCCGAACAGAACCGCCGCGTGGTCGGCGCGCTGAACGAGGCCAAGACCGCGATCCTGGCCCGCTTCGGCCGCTCCGGCCGACCCGGCGTGAACTCCGGCCTTTACCTGCGCCTGTACTACATGGCGCAGGATTTCCACGAGCGCGCCAGTTCCTCGCATTACCCGTACGGCGCGCTGGTGGACGCGTTCTTCCACAGCGACGTGCTGTACCGCTGCCAGCGCCTGCTTGACCTGCAGGGACAGGCCTGTGCCCGCCTGGGCGAGGCAATCCGGCTGCGCCGTCCGTTCGTGTACGGCGAAGGCAACCAGCAGGCCGGGCGCGACCTGGCCGATGCGCTGGCCTACCTGCGCGACCAGCAGCGGCCGCAATGGCAGCGCCTGCTGGGCTCGCTGGACCTGCTGGTGCACAACCTGCGCAGCATCGAACGGCGCCTGCTGGATGCCGAGCGCTCCGAAGCCAGCCTGGACAACGTCGATACCCGCCTGCGCGACAGCAACCCACACACCCTGCGCGAGATGGGCGTGCGCATCCGCCAGCAGCTTACGCCCGGCTCGGTGCTGTTCCGGCATGGGCTGCGCATGGCGCTGGCGCTGATTGCCGGCTTTGCAGCGATCCGCCTGTTCAATGCGCAGAACGGTTCGTGGGTACTGCTGACCATCGTGTTCGTGTGCCGGCCCAACTTCGGCGCCACCCGCCAACGCCTGGCCCAGCGCATCGTCGGCACCCTGGCCGGACTGGTGCTGACCTGGGCGCTGCTGCAGCTGTTCCCGCAGCTGCACGTGCAGCTGCTGATCGCCTTGCTCTCTGCACTTCTGTTCTTCTTCACCCGCACCGACCGCTACCTGGTGGCGTCGGCGGCGATCACGGTGATGGCACTGACCTGCTTCAACCTGATCGGCGACGGCTTCGTGCTGATCGTGCCGCGCATGGTCGATACGGTGCTGGGTTG
This sequence comes from Stenotrophomonas maltophilia D457, assembly GCF_000284595.1. Taxonomy (GTDB): domain Bacteria; phylum Pseudomonadota; class Gammaproteobacteria; order Xanthomonadales; family Xanthomonadaceae; genus Stenotrophomonas; species Stenotrophomonas muris. The sequence continues at coordinate 4,351,042 of NC_017671.1, forward strand.
CGCGATCGCAGCGGCGGCCGCGTTCCTGGTCCTGCCCGACTGGCAGGGCCGGCAGCTGCATCTCGTCCTGGCACGCGTGCTGGACACTGCGGCTCGCTACCTGGATTCGGTGCTGGGCCAGTACCGCAGCGGCATGCGCGACGACCTGGCCTACCGCATCGCGCGGCGCGACATGCACAATGCCGATGCCGCGCTGTCCACCGCACTGTCGAACATGCTGCGTGAGCCCGGCCATGTGCGCCGCAATCTGGATGCCGGCTTCCGCTTCCTGGCGCTGTCCAACACACTGCTGGGACACCTGTCGGCGCTGGGCGCGCATCGCGACCAGGTGGACAGCTATGCGGGCGACCCGCTGGCATTGGCGGCCGGCGAGCGCGTGCGCAAGGCACTGCAGCAACTGGCCTCGGCGCTGACCGCACGGCAACCGGTCGCCGACGATGACAACGACGCCGACCGCGCGGTGGCCGCCGAGCTGGAGCAGATCGACGAGGCGATGCCGCCGAAACTGCAGCTGATCCGCACGCAGATGGCGCTGGTACTGCGGATGCTGCCGAAGGTGCGGGCAGCGGCCAATGAAGCGGTGACCAGCCTGACCTGACTCCTCATCGCTGATCGGAGAGCCCACCCACGCGTGGCATGGGTCAATTGCGCCGTGTGCAACGGCGCGTTGCGCCTGGCGCTGCGGTTCGATCACGCGGCCGCGCGGATACTGGGCAATCCCCCCGCTCCGGACTATCGCCATGAAAATCGAGCTCAGTGGCCGCACCGCGCTGGTCACCGCCTCCACCGCCGGCATCGGCCGGGCCATCGCCCAAGGACTGGCCAGCGCTGGTGCGCGTGTCATTCTCAATGGCCGCAGCACCGACAGCGTCGAGCGCGCCCGCCGGCACCTGCTCGCCACCGTGCCGGGAGCCGACGTGCTCGGCGTCGCCGCCGATCTCTCTGATGCAGCCGGTGTCGAAACACTGTTGGCCGGCCTGCCCAAGGTCGACATCCTGGTCAACAACGCCGGCATCTTCGGCCCACAGGACTTCTTCGAGACCGATGACGCGACCTGGGAGCGCTACTGGCAGACCAACGTGATGTCCGGCGTGCGCCTGTCGCGTGCGCTGCTACCGGCAATGGTCGATGCCGGCTGGGGCCGCGTGCTGTTCATTTCCTCCGAATCAGCGCGCAACATTCCCGCCGACATGATCCATTACGGGGTCAGCAAGACCGCGCAGCTGTCGTTGTCGCGCGGCCTGGCCAAGCGCGTGGCCGGCAGTGGCGTCACCGTCAACGCGGTGCTGCCCGGCCCGACCCTCTCCGATGGTTTTGCGGCGATGTTCGAGGATGAACGCCAGCGCAGCGGCAAGCCGCTGGAGCAGATCGGCCGTGAGTTCGTGATGGCGCACCGGCCGTCCTCGGTGATCCAGCGCACCGCCACGGTCGAGGAAGTGGCCAACATGGTGGTGTACCTGGCCTCGCCGCAGGCCTCGGCAACCTCGGGTGCGGCGCTGCGCGTGGATGGCGGCGTGGTCGACGATATCGTCTGAGAGTGCTGGCAGGTGTGCGGACCAACGGTCCGCACCCACAGGTCCGCATCCACAGCGGAGGGGAAGGAATGCTAGGCTGCGCCGGTCAAGGAGGTTCCATGTCCGGTCACAACCAGTTCGCCCTGCTGCGCCAGCGCCGTTTCCTGCCGTTCTTCGTGGTCCAGGCGCTCGGTGCGTTCAACGACAACGTGTACCGGCAGGCGATCATCAGCATGTTGCTGTTCATGGCTGTGCCGGAGGAAGAACTGGGGTTGTACGCCACCCTGGCACCGGCCATCTTCATCCTGCCATATTTCCTGTTCTCGGCGCTGGCCGGGCAGATCGCCGACAAACTGGAAAAATCGCGACTGATCGTGATCACCACCACCATGGAGATCGTGATCATGTCGCTGGCGGCCACCGGCTTCCTCACCCAGAGCCTGCCGGTGCTGCTGGTCGCGCTGTTCTGCACCGGCATGCAGTCCACCCTGTTCGGCCCGGTGAAGTACTCAGTGCTGCCGTCGGTGCTCAGGCCAGAAGAGCTGACCGGCGGCAACGGCCTGGTCGAGATGGGCACCTCGATGTCGATCCTCTCCGGCATGATCGTCGGCGGCCTGGTGTTCACCGTGGCTGGCAGTCACGGCACGGTGGTGGCCGCGTGCGCGATCATCGCCCTGGCGATCTGCGGCAACATCGCCGCCCGCCTGATTCCCAAGGTCGATGCCGGCGACCCGAATCTGAAGATCAACTGGAACCCGTTGCCGGAATCGCTGGCGGTGCTGCGCATGGCGCGCCAGCAGAAAGCCGTACGCAACTCGATCCTGGGCGTGTCCTGGTTCTGGTTCGTCGGCACCGTGCTGACCTCGCAGTTGCCGGCCTATGCGGTGACCAACCTGGGCGGCCAGCCGACCCTGTACATCTTCGCGCTGGCCCTGTTCTCGGTGGGCACCGGCGTCGGCTCGCTGCTGTGCGAGAAGCTGTCAGCACGTACGGTGGAAATCGGCCTGGTACCGCTGGGCGCGTTCGGCATGACCGCGTTCCTGCTCGACCTGTACTTCGCCCGCAGCGGCGAAGCGACAGTGCACGGGCTGACCATCGGGCCGTTCCTGCAGCAGCCCGGCAGCATCCGCATCGTCATCGACCTGATCGGCATCGGCCTGTTCACCGGCATCTTCGTGGTGCCGCTGTTCGCACTGATCCAGAGCCGCACGCCGAAGGCGCAGATGTCGCGCGTGTTCGCCGCACTGAACATCCAGAACTCGGGCTTCATCGTCGCTGCGGCGCTGCTGTCGCTGGCCGCCCACAAGCTGCTGCACTGGACCATTCCGCAGCAGTTCCTGGCGCTGGCCATCGCCAACGCGCTGGTGGCGATCTACATCTTCACCATCGTCCCCGAATTCCTGATGCGCTTCCTCAGCTGGCTGATGGTGCGCACCCTGTACCGGCTGCGCCCGCACGGCATCGAAGCCAACGTGCCCGACGAAGGCGCCGCACTGCTGGTCTGCAACCATGTCAGCTACATGGACGCACTGATCCTGTCGGCGACGATTCCGCGTCCGGTGCGCTTCGTCATGTACTACAGGATCTTCAACATCCCGGTGATGCGCTGGATCTTCCGTACCGCCAAGGCGATCCCGATTGCCGGGGCGCGCGAAGACCCGGCGCTGATGCAGCGTGCGTTCGATGAGATCGACGCGGCGCTGGCCGAAGGCGAACTGGTCTGCATCTTCCCCGAGGGCGCGCTGACCCGCGACGGGCAGATGGCGCCGTTCAAGTCCGGCGTCGAGAAGATCCTCGAGCGGCGGCCGGTGCCGGTGGTGCCGATGGCGCTGCGCGGCATGTGGTCGAGCATGTGGAGCCGCCGCGACAGCCGCCTTGGCCGCATGCGGGTGCCGCGTCGTTTCCGCGCCACGGTCGAGGTGGTGGCGGCACCGGCCGTGGATGGCCGCACCACCAGCGCCCCGGTGCTGGAGGCCCAGGTGCGGGCCCTGCGTGGTGATCACGCCTGATCGACCGCACGGACACGGGTAGACCGTCCCAGCGACAAGCCCCCATCCTCGCCCTCCGATGCATCGCAGAGGTCCGTCAGATGCGTCAGATCAAGGGCCATACCGGCCAGTATCTGACTGTAACCGCATACATGCAGCGCGGGTTGAGGTAGATTACGCACCCACAGGGGGGAGGTTCGGCCGTTTCATCATGGCCGGCCACCAAGGAATGGAGTCTTGCTTTGAATCAACCGCCACCGCTCAGCCGCCCGGTCTACATCCCCAACCATCTGGTCTGGGCGATCCTGACGACGCTGTTCTGCTGCCTGCCGTTGGGCGTGGTGTCGATCGTCTATGCCTCCCAGGTCGATGGCCGCCGCGCCGCCGGCGACCTGCCGGGGGCCTACAGTGCGTCGCGCAAGGCGGGCTGGTGGGCGGTGGCTTCGGCCGTGGCCCTGCCGGTCCTGTTGCTGTTGTGGTTCGGGCTGTTCGGCGGCTTGGCCGTACTGGGCGCTCTTTCCGACCAATGATTCACCACCATCACCCATCAAGGAGCTTGAACCCATGAACACCGCCACTCCGCAGGTCCCGAACAATCTGGTCTGGGCCATCCTGAGCACCCTGTTCTGCTGCCTGCCGGCCGGCATCGTGTCGATCGTCTACGCCGCGCAGGTCAACGGCAAGCTGGCCGCTGGCGACATCGCCGGTGCCCAGGACTCCGCCGCCAAGGCCAAGAAGTGGGCGATCTGGTCGGCCATCGCCGCCGTCGTGGTCGGCGTGCTGTACGGCATCCTGATCGTCGCTGTCGGCGGCATGGGTGCAATGAACAACAGCGGCTACTGATCCGCGTGGACGGATCCGGCGCCCGCGCCGGATCCGTTGCTGCAATGTCCGCACTTCCCGCCCGCTCCCGATTCGCCCGCTGGGCACCGCTGCTGGCCGCCACCGGCCTGGCCGCCGGTGCCGCGGTGGTGCTGCGCAACGTCAATCCGTATGTCGCCGGCAATCCTTTGCCAAGCTGCCCGCTGTACGCGCTGACCGGCCTGTACTGCCCGGGCTGTGGCAGCACCCGCTGCCTGTATTCACTGGTCCATTTCGACCTGCCCGGCGCGATGGCGATGAACCCGCTGCTGGTCATCAGCCTGCCGTTCCTGCTGCTGATGCTGCTGAACGTCGCCGGCATCCGGCCGCGCGTGCTCGACCCGCTGATGCGGGTACTGGCCAATCCCACGTTCTGGCTCTGGGTGCTGCCCGGGTATGCGCTGCTGCGCAACCTGCCGTGGGCACCGTTCACCGCACTGGCACCGATCTAGGTTTTCCAGCCAACGGCGCGGCCCCTCGCGGTGGGCGACGTTTGAAGGCAAAAGCCCTGGGGTTGGCCGGACGGGATGGGTTTGCGGGGGACGCCGTGAATCCGTCCATGGAGTCTTGGCCGCGGCATCCATGCGGCTCACGCCCCTGCGCAGCCCACCCGCCCGGCCACGGACAGTTTCCGTGTGCGTCCACCACGGAAAAGAAAGAGAAGATCAAAAGCGGAAGCGGATCGCTTCGCTCTGTATCCACGCATGGCGTGGATCGACCGTGTCGACCAAGGTCGACACCCACCGGCAGTCGCGGTTGACCCACCGTCACCGGGAAACTGTCGGGGGTGGGGCGGTGTGGGGCAGCAGGACCGTTGGCGCCATGGATGGCGCCATCGAGCCCCCAGGGACGGGTTTACGGCGTGTCCTGCAGCCCCACACCGCCCCGCCCAACCCTCAGCAATCCAGAGCCGCTTTGGCTCTGGCATTGGCTTTGGCCTCTGCAGGTGCAGGGCTGCAAGCCCTGCAAAGCAACTACGTCACCCAGCCTGCAATCACCAGCAGGGCGAGGACCGCCAGCCACAGCAGCAGCATCCGCCACACCAGGCTCATCGCATCACGCAGGTCCGGCAACCGCTGCCACACCGGCAGCAACCCTGCCTCGGTGTAATCGTGCGCATCCTCACGCAGCTCGGCGTTGACGCTGGCCCGCGCCACCGCGCCAAGGAACCCGATGTTGCCGGCCAGGCGTTCGCCATGGGCCTGGCGCCAGGCCTTCCACGCCGTATCGAAATTGCCCACCAGCGCCATCGAGAATGCCATCAGCTGCGCCACCGGCCACTCGATCCAACCCAGCAGGCGCTGCGCCAGCGCCAGCGGCTCCACCGGCACGCGTGCGCGCATCGGGCTCTCCGCCATCAGCGCCAGCAGCCGGTAACCGAGCGCGCCAGCCGGGCCCAGCAACAGGAACCAGAACAGCACCGCGAACCAGCGCCGCAGTGCGTTGAGCACCGTCGCCTCGACCAGTGACGGAATGTCCTCGCGCAGGCTGCCGCCGGCCGACTGCAGGTTGCGCACTGCAGCCTGCCGCGTCGCCGCATCATCGGCATCGATAATGGCCTCGATATCGCGGTCCAGGTCACGCGGGCCCCAGCACCAGGCCAGCACCGCCACGCCCAGCAGCAGCGACGGCAGGCCGAACAGCACCCCGCGCAACAGCCACGCCAGCAGCACCATCAGCAACAGCGGCGGCAGCAGTGCCAAGGCAACGCCGGCCGGTCCCTGCCAGGCCTTGCCACCACGCGCATCCAGCCAGCCCAGCCAACGCCGGAAACCGTCGAAACGGCGCAGCGAGGCAGCAGCGGCCGGAGCAACATGGCCCAGGGCCAGTGCCACCAGCACGGCGGCCAGAGTGGTGAACATGGCAGGTCTCCCTACGAAACAGAACGCTCGGCGCCGCTACCTTACCTGTCGCAGCGGCGCCCTCCGCGATGACCCGCACTGTAACCCGGGCCGTGTTCAGGTGGCGGCAATGCAATCGCCCCAGCCGGCCCGGCTCAGCCCTTCTGCTGCCGGTACCAATGCTCGATCAGGCCGCGCGAAATCGAGATCGGCGGCGACAGGCGGATACCCTGGCCATCGTCCTCCACGTCGCGCGCCAGTGCCGCGCCGACCTCGTCGGCACTGAACCAGCGCGCGTCTTCCAGCTCACCGTCCACGGTCGGCAGGTCATCCTGCGCCTGTGCGCGGAAGCCAACCATTAGCGCACCCGGGAATGGCCAGGGCTGCGAACCGAGGTACTGGCAGGCCGTCACCCGCACCTTGCTCTCTTCATGGACTTCGCGCACCACGGTCTGCTCGAAGGTCTCGCCGGGTTCGACGAAGCCGGCCAGCACCGAGTAGCGACGCGGGGCCCAGTTCGACTGCCGGCCCAGCAGCAGCCGCCCCTGGTTTTCCACGGCGACGATCACCGCCGGGTCGACACGCGGGTAGTGTTCGGTGGAACACTGTCCGCAGCGGCCGACGAAGCCACCACGGGCAAACGCCACGGCGCCGCCGCACACGCCGCAGAAGCGGGTGCGCGAGTGCCAGTACGACATGCCGCGGGCATAGCTGAAGGCGGTCGCATCGGCCATCGACCACAGCAGCGCGGCCTGGCGCAGATCAAGCCGGCGTGGTGCGCTGATGGTGACGTTGGTGGCTTCAACCGAGAACCACGCCTGCTCTCCGCGCAGGCCGAGGAAGATCGCGGCACCCGGGCCGCCGCCGATGTCGGCGCCGGTCAGCGCCAGTGGCTGATCGTCATCGCCGGTGAAGGCGCTGCCGTCCTGATCGAGCACGAGAATGCGCGCGCCCGGCCACAGGCGCGCCAGTGCATCGGCATCTTCGCGCAGGGCATCGGCGCGCTCCAGCGGTTCACCCACGAAGGCGAAACCGGAAAGCGGCGAAGGAGTATTGGGCATCCTGCAAGCGTGCCGCCAATCGATGCGGGTGGCAAGGTCGGCGCTGTGCGCAATCTGCCGTTGTGGATGCAGGAAGGATCATCCACGCATGGCGTGGATCTACCCGCTCTGGCAGGTGCCAACCCTGGTTGGCACATTCCGGCCACAGGCCTCTTACATGCTGAAGCTGCTGCCGCAGCCGCAGGTGGTCTTTGCGTTCGGGTTGCGGATCACGAACTGGGCACCGGTCAGGCTCTCGGTGTAGTCCACCTCGGCGCCCATCAGGTACTGCAGGCTCAGCGGGTCGACCAGCAGGGTCACCCCGCTGGTCTGTACCGCCAGGTCATCCTCGGCACGGTTCTCGTCGAACTCGAACCCGTACTGGAAGCCCGAACAGCCGCCGCCCTCGATGTACACACGCAGGGCCAGGTCGGGGTTGCCCTCTTCCTGGATGAGGGATTTGACCTTGGCGGCCGCCGACTCGGTGAAGTTCAGCGGGCGCTCCAGCGATTGGTAATCGGGCGCGGCAACCGGGGTGGCGCCGGGCAGGGAGACTAGCGTGCTCATGGTGCCAGCATGGGGGTGCCGGGGATGGCTTTCAAGCCATCGCCTCGGCCAGCTTGCGGCGTGCGGCGGTGTCGCCCTTGCCGCTATTGGCTTCATCGCCTTCCGGCGCCGGCAGGGCCGCCATCGGGGCGCTGGCATGGATCAGGCGGCCGTTCAGCTGGGCGCCCGCATTCATCTCCACCACCTGGTAATGGACGTTGCCATTGACCCGTGCGCTGGGGGTCAGCTCGACCTTCTCGGTGGCGTGTACATCGCCGTCCAGGCGGCCGCTGATGACCACCACCTGGGCCCGGATCTCACCCTCGATCACGCCATGCTCGGCGACCGTCAGGGTCGCGCCGCTGGCGCCTTCGGTGGCGATCACCTTGCCGTGGATGCGACCTTCCACATACAGGCCACCACTGAATTCCACATCACCGCGGATCACCACCTGGTTGCCGATCAGGGCATCCACCACCAGCTGGCCTTCACGGTTGGATTTGCTGCTTCCGAACATCTGCCTACTCCCCTTTGCTGGCCGGCGCGCCGGCCTGTTTCCAGTCGAATACCTGGGTGGTACCCCCCGTACCACTCCCCAATGTCACCCGCACGCGTTGCGGGGTGAAGTCAGCCGGCAGCATCACGCTACCGGTGAGCTGCTGGAAGTACCGGAACGAGTAATCCTGTCCCGGCACCTTGCTGCGCTGGTGCAGATCATCCCAGCTGATCGTGGCCAGCTTGCCGTTCTTCACGCCTTCCACGGTGAAGCGCATCTGCCCCTGGCTGATGGCGCCGCGGTTGAGGTTCTGGGTCAGCACGGCGGTGTACTGCCAGGTGCCGGCCGCTTCCGGGCTGAACTCGATCGAATGGGTGTTCAGGCCCTTGCGCTGGCTGGTCGAACCCACCAGGCGCTCATAGAAGGCAACGTCGGCGCGCAGGCCGGCGATTTCCTCATCGCGCTCGGCCAGCGAGGACTGCACCTCGGTATTGGCGGCGCGGCTGATGCGGTCGGAGGCTTCCAGCGTGGCCTGCTTCTGGCGCAGCTCGGTCAGCTGCGCCTGCAGCGTCTCGGCGCGCTTCTCGGCAGCCTGCAGGCGCTGGCCCTGGGCATCGCGTGGCGTGGCCATCCAGCAGCCACCCAGCACCGCCAGCACCAGGCTGAGCAGCCAGATGCCGCCGATCACCAGCAGGCGGCGACGGTCGGCCGGCGGTTGCGGCGCGCCGGGCAGGCGTACCTGCACGCGCATGGGAGGACGGTTGGTCATGGGTGGTTTCCGGGGTATCGCGAGGGCGACACCGGTACGGCCCCTGTGGCAAACGACGGGCTAGTGTATGACAGGACGGAGGGGTTTCCTGCGCCGTGGCCGGCCACGGTCTGTGGCGTTCAGGCATGCCATCGTCGATAGTGTGGTCCCCTGCACAGTTCCGTCGCCGGAGCATCGCCATGACCGAAGCCCACCTGTTCGTGATCGGCATCCTGCTGGCCTGGCTGGCCGGCATCCGCGTCTACCTCACCGTGTTCGGCGTCGGCCTTGCCGGCCTGCTCGGCTGGGTCGACCTGCCGCCCGCTCTGCAGGCCACCGAATCCTGGTGGGTGCTGGGCACGTCGGCGGCGCTGGCCATCGCCGAGTTCTTCGCCGACAAGATTCCCGGCGTGGACTCGGTCTGGGACCTGGTGCAGACGCTCGCACGCGTGCCGGCCGGCGCGTTCCTCGCAGCGGCTACCCTGTCGCCGGACGGTCAGCTCGGCGCCGGCGCACTCGCCGCCGGTGCCGGCGTCGCCCTCGCCAGCCACGGCCTGAAGGCCGGTACCCGCGCGCTGCTCAATACCTCGCCGGAACCGGCCAGCAACTGGGTCGCCTCCGCCGCCGAGGACACCGTGGTAGTCGGTGGCCTGGCGCTGGCCCTGGCACACCCGTGGATCGCGCTGGTGGTGGTGCTGGCCTGCAGCCTGGCCGGCGCGCTGCTGGTGTGGCTGGTCTGGCGCGCGCTGTGGAAGGGCGTGCGCTGGCTGGCGCGCGGTGCATCGGCAGCACCGCCGGGGCACAGCAGTACCGGTTGAGCACCGGGCTTGTCGCATAATGGACGCGAACACCAGGAGCACCGATGGCCGCAAACGAATCCCCCGCGGGCGCCCGCCCGGGACGCGCTGAAACCCCTCCGGCCGATCATTGGCAGCGCTGGGCGCCCGAGGCGGCAGGCCCCGCTGTGGCCGCACCGACGGTTGCGACCCCGCCGCCCATCGCGACCGATGCCCTGGCGCCGGTCAACAGCGCACCGCCGCCGCTGCCCGGCCCGATCGCACTGGCCGAAGCCGGCAACAACGATCTGGCCCCGCCGCCCTCGGACTCGCCCTACCGCGTGCTGATCGTTGAAGACGATCGCGCCCAGGCGCTGTTCGCGCAGAGCGTGCTGCACGGCGCCGGCATGCAGGCGATCGTGCACAGCGATGCCGATGCCGCGCTGCAGGCGATCAAGGAGCACCGCCCCGACCTGATCCTGATGGATCTGCACCTGCCCGGGCTGGACGGCATGCGCCTGACCGCGCTGATCCGCCAGCAGCCCGGCCTGCAGCTGCTGCCGATCGTGTTCCTCAGCGGCGATCCGGATCCAGAGCGCCAGTTCGAAGTGCTCGACAGCGGCGCCGACGACTACCTGAGCAAGCCGATCCGGCCGCGCCACCTGATCGCAGCGGTGGCCAACCGCATCCGCCGCGCGCGTGCCCAGGCCGCGACCCTGCCGGGCGCCACCGGCGCACCGGCCACCAGCAATCCGGAAACCGGCCTGCCGACGCGCCACCATGTGCTGCAGCAGCTCAACACCGCACTCGCCCACCGCGACCGGGGCGGCGTGTTCTTCATCGAAGTGGCCAGTGCGCTGGGCCTGCGCGAACGCTATGGCTATGCCGCGTTTGAACGACTGATGGTGCAGGCCGGGCAGCGCCTGGCCGAAGCCGGCCATCCGCACCTGCTGGCGCGGCTGAACGACAACAGCTTTCTGCTGCTGGCCCGCAACGCCGACGAGGACGCCCTCGAAGGCATCGCCGCGAGCCTGCGCGAGCAGCTGTCGGCCCGCGCCTTCGTGATCCGCGACGACGAATCCGTGCATCTGCGCGGCGTGGTCGGTTATGCGCCGCTGTCGCCGGGCTTCGAGGATGCCAGCAGTGCGCTGGAAGCGGTTGAGCGCACCACCCTGCAGGCGCGCCTGCTCAGCGCCGGCGTGGCGGGCCATGTGCATCGCCAGGCGGTCACCGAACAGGAACACCTGGCGCTGCTGGAGGGCCAGCTGGAACTGGCCTACCAGCCGATCGTCGCCGTGGCAGGCGGCAACACCGCGCAATACCAGTTGCTGCTGCGCCTGCGCCAGGCCGATGGCACGGTGCTGGCGGCCGGCCAGGTGATCCCCGCCGCGGAAGCCGCCGGGCGCATCGCCGACCTCGACCAGCAGGTGATGGACCACGCACTGGGCCTGCTGGATCTGTACCGGCACGCAACGCAGCCGCTGAGCCTGTTCGTCTCGCAGTCGCTGCGCACCCTGCAGCGCGATGCCTTCGCCGACTGGCTGCTGGAATCACTGCAGCAGCGTGACCTGCCTGGCAGTGCGCTGGTGATCGACGTGCGCCTGCCCGACGCACTGATCCACACCGTGCCGCTGCAGCAGTTCTGCCAGCGCATGGCCAGCGCAGGGGTGCGCTTCTGCCTGAGCCAGTTCGAACCCAGCGGCGAGGCCGATGCACTGCTGACCCAGCTGCCGCTGTCGTTCGTGCGCATGGCTGCGCGCTTCTCCAGCAGCCATTCCAATCCGGCCACGCGCGAGGCGCTGCGCAAGACGATCGAACAGGCCCATGCCGCCGGACTGCAGATCATCGGCCAGCAGATCGAGGATCCGCAGGCTGCAGCGGCGATGTGGGTAGGCGGCGTCGACTACATCCAGGGCAACATGGTGCAGTCGGCCGGCAGCGACCTGAACTTCGACTTCCACAACGCGGTGCTCTGACGTGCCGCTGTGGGGCGTGCTGCTGGTTGCCCTTGCTGCGGCCGCCATCGCGCTGCTGCTGTTGGGCCTGCGCCTGCGCGCGCGCAACCATGCGCTGGCCCAGCTGCAGCGCACGCACAGTGCGCTGGCCGCCGAACGCGACCAGCTTCGCCATACCACCGAACGCCAGGGCCAGCTGGAACAACAGCTGCTGCAGGCCAAGCAGGCCGCCGAGGCGGCCGTGCTGGCCAAGGGCGAGTTCCTGGCCACGATGAGCCACGAGATCCGCACCCCGCTCAACGGCATCCTGCCGATGCTGGAGCTGATCGCACGCGGGCCGCTGGGCGAAGACCAGCGGCAGATGCTGGCCACCGCCTCGGCCAGTTCGCAACAGCTGCTGCGCATCGTCGACGACATCCTCGACTACTCCCGGCTGGAAGCGCAGGCGCTGGAACTGGAGATCACCAGCTTCAACCTGCGCGACCTGCTCGATGGCGTGGTACAGCTGATGCAGCGGGCCGCCGACGCCAAGGGCCTGGCCCTGGGCCTGCAACTGGATCCATCGGTGCGCCTGCCGGTGCGCGGCGACCCGGTGCGCCTGCGCCAGGTGCTGAGCAACCTGCTGGCCAACGCCATCAAGTTCACCGCCCGCGGCCAGGTGCAGCTGCGCGTGCTGCGCCTGGGTGAAAGTGCCGCGCAGCACCAGCTGCGCTTCGAGATCATCGATACCGGCATCGGCATCGACGACGCGCTGCAGGCACGCCTGTTCCAGTCCTTCAGCCAGGCCGACGCATCCACCACCCGCATCTATGGCGGCACCGGCCTGGGCCTGGCCATCTGCAAGCGCATCATCGACCTGATGCACGGGCACATCGGCGTGCACTCCACGCCGGGCCAGGGCGCAACCTTCTGGTTCGAGATCCCGCTGCTGAAGGTCGCTGGCGACCTGCCGGCGATGGCGCGCGCACCGGCACCGCTGCTGCTGTTCAGTGCCGATGCAACGCTGCAGGCACGTATCGAGCGCATCGCCGCCCACCATGGGCTGCAGGTGCAGGTGCTGGCACAGCTGGATGCCGTGGTCGAGCGCCTGCGCGCTCCCGCGCGGCCCGGACAACCGGCACCGGCATGGCTGCTGGTCGATGCCCGCGCACGCCGCAACGGTGAGGCCACGCTGCAGCTGGCGCTGAGTGAACGTGGTGACGACGATGCGCTGCAGGTGCTGTGGCTGCAGGAGGGCGCACTTCCACAACGCCAGCGCCAGCGCCAGCTGCCCCCGCACTTCGACGATGCGGCCCTGCATGCACTGCTGGCTGCACCGGTCGCCCCCGCCCGCCCCGCTGCGCTGCTGGCCAGCGCGGACAACGAGCAACCGGCTGCCACGCTGCCGCTGTTGCATCTGCGTGTGCTGCTGGTGGAGGACAATACGGTCAACCGGATGGTCGCCGAACAACTGCTGCGCGTGTTCCAGTGCGAAGTGCGCAACGCCGCCGATGGCGAGCAGGCGCTGGCCGCCCTCCGCGAAGGCGGCGTGGACATCGTGTTGATGGATTGCCAGATGCCGGTGCTGGACGGCTACGCCGCCACGCGCCGCTGGCGCGCCGAAGAAGTGGAGACCGGGCGCGCCCGCCTGCCGATCATCGCCATGACCGCCAACGCCATGGCCGGTGACCGCGAGCGCTGCCTGCAGGCGGGCATGGACGATTACCTGTCCAAGCCGATCGCGCGCGCCACGCTGCATGCGCTGCTGCTGCGTTGGGGTGGCGGCAAAGCTGCATCACCTGGACAATTTTCTGTGGAGCCGTCTGTAGAGCCGAGCCATGCTCGGCTGACGGCCAGTGGCACTCCCACTCCATCAGCCGAGCATGGCTCGGCTCTACAGGAGACGACAAGCCAAGCCGCGCCGAAACCGGTGATCGACCGCGACGTGCTGGATGAACTGCACACCGTGATCGGCGACGCTGCCACCCAGATCGTCATGGTCTTTCTTGAAGATGCGCCGGTGATGGTGCAGCAGTTGCAGCTGGCCGCGCAGAACGGCGATGAGCTGCGCTTGCAGGCCACAGCGCACAGCCTGAAGTCATCGAGTGCAAACGTCGGCGCATTGTCGCTGTCGGCGATCGCGCAGCGGATCGAGCACGAAGCCCGTAGTGGCAGCCTGCAGCGCCCCGCGGTGGCGGTGGCGCTGCTGGTTGCGGAATTCGCCCGGGCGCGTGTTGCACTGACGGGCTACCTGGCACAGCACCGCGCCGGCCAGGGCGGCTGACTCACTCTTCCAGCTTGCTCAGCAGGTACTTCGGCTCGCCGATACGCTCGATCAGGTCCAGCTGGGTTTCCAGCCAGTCGATGTGCTCCTCTTCCGAATCGAGGATCTTCACGAACAGCTGGCGGCTGACGTAGTCGCCAACCGAATCGGAATAGGCCACGGCCTCGCGCAGGGTGACCACGCCATCGCGTTCCAGCGACAGGTCGCACTGCAGGATCTCGGTCGGGTTCTCGCCGATGCGCAGCTTGCCCAGCGCCTGGAAATTCGGCAGGCCTTCAAGGAACAGGATGCGGTCGGCGAGCATGTCGGCATGCTTCATCTCGTCGATCGATTCCTTGTACTCGTGTTCGGCCAGTTCCTTGATGCCCCAGTTCTTCAGCATCTTGGCGTGCAGGAAGTACTGGTTGATCGCGGTCAGCTCGTTGTAGAGGACCTTGTTGAGGAATTCGATGACCTTGGTGTCGCCCTTCATGGGGGTGCTCCTGCACGCTGAAAACGCAGGCACTTTAACGCCTCGCGTGCGCTCGTGAAGGAACGCGAATCGTGCGCATTGGCCTGCGCGGCCGAAGGTGAAGGATGCGAAAGCGCGGCGTCAACGCGCCGCGAAAAGGCGATCAGGCGACCTGCGCCAGGCCCAATACCGGCAGCGGCAGATCGTGGGTCGCACGTGCCTTGGCCAGCAGGTCGCCGGCCATGTCCAGGCAGGAACCGCAGGTGGCACCACAACCGGTACGCATGGTCAGTTCGGCCACCGTGCTCACGCCATGGCTGGCGGCTTCGCGGATCTGGTGGTCGGTGACTCCGTTGCAGATGCAGACGTACACAGGCGGGAACCGGGCTGACAGGCCACAAGCGGCCTGGTGGCTATTCCAATGGAAACGAGAATGGTTGTCAATCAGAGACCTGAACCATTCTCGATACCGTTCAGCCGGTCAGCTGGCTGGGCCGTCGCCCGTGACCTTCTTCGGCCAGTACCCTCGGGTCCGCGGGCGCTTGCGCGGGCGGTCGTGCCCGGCGGTGTGGCCCGGCATCCAGGCCTCGGCGGCGCTCTTGGGCATGGCGGTGACGCCCTGCCCGGCCACGCCACGCGCCAGTGGCGCCAGGTGTCGCAGGGCACGCGCATAGACGCCGCGTTTGAACATCACCACGTGCTCTACCGGGTACCAGAAGTCGACCCAGCGCCAGTGGTCGAACTCGGGCGAGTCGGTGTGGTCCAGCGTCACGTGGGATTCGTCGCCGGTCAGGCGCAGCAGGAACCAGACCTGTTTCTGGCCGATGCAGACCTGCCGCTCGTTGCGGCGGATGGCCCGCGCCGGCAGCTTGTAGCGCAGCCAGCCGGGCGTGGCCCCGAGCACTTCCACATGCTCAGGCAGCAGGCCGGTCTCTTCCTGCAGTTCACGATACATGGCCTCGACAGGCGTCTCGTCGGTGTTCATGCCACCCTGCGGGAACTGCCAGCCATCCCGGCGCACGCGTCGTGCCCAGAACACCTGGCCGTCCTGCCGCATCAGCACGATGCCGACGTTCGGTCGATAGCCGTCCGGATCGATCACGATGCGGACTCCTAAGAAAATCTACTGGTCGGGACTATCCCATGCCCTCTGTCGGCCCACAAGCACGACACAAAAGTGTTGACAGGGTCGATACACATCCGCAGAATAGCGGGCTCACCAAGGCTATGTAGCTCAGCCGGTTAGAGCACAGCACTCATAATGCTGGGGTCGGTGGTTCGAGTCCACCCATAGCCACCACACTGAAAATCAAGTTGTTTTTCAGTGTGAAAAGTGAGAAAATAGTTGCACGTTTTGCCCCGTCGCCAAGCGGTAAGGCACCTGACTCTGACTCAGGCATTCGGTGGTTCGAATCCATCCGGGGCAGCCAAATTAAAAGCAAAAGGCCAGATCGAAAGATCTGGCCTTTTGCTTTTAATTTGGTCGCGCATCCCACCTTATCCCCGCGCCTGTCGGCGCGCGCCCTTGAACATCAAGGCGGCTCCCCTCCAGAGAGAGGCCCGGGGTCGGATCCTTCTCCAAAGGAAAAGGCTCTGACCCCCCCCTTCCGAGATGCGAAACCCCGGGTAGTGCCGGCCGCTGGCCGGCAACCACGAAATGCCTGACTCCAAAACGACAAAAGCCCGGCCGAAGCCGGGCTTTTGCTTTTCCAACCAGCGGGCTCCCGCAGGAGCCCAACCAGGCGCGGTAAATCAGCGCTTGGAGAACTGGGTGGCGCGGCGGGCCTTGTGCAGACCGACCTTCTTACGCTCGACTTCACGGGCGTCACGGGTCATGAAGCCGGCCTTGCGCAGCTCGGACTTCAGGGTTTCGTCGTACTCGACCAGCGCACGGGCGATGCCCAGGCGGATCGCACCGGCCTGGCCGGTGGTGCCGCCGCCAGCGGCGGTGACCAGGATGTCGAAGCTTTCGGTGTTCTTGGTCAGCTCGAGCGGCTGGCGCACGATCATGCGCGCGGTCTCACGACCGAAGAACTCGTCCAGCGGACGACCATTGACGGTGATGTTGCCCGAACCCTTGCGCAGGAACACGCGAGCGGTGGAGGACTTGCGGCGGCCAGTGCCGTAGTTTTGAGTGATAGCCATGATTAGATATCCAGAACCTGCGGCTGCTGTGCGGCGTGCGGATGCTCAGTGCCGGCGTAGACCTTGAGCTTGCGGTACATCTGGCGACCCAGCGGGCCCTTCGGCAGCATGCCCTTCACGGCGATCTCGATCACGCGCTCCGGGTGGCGCTCCAGCGCCTGGGCCAGGGATTCGGTCTTCAGGTTGCCGATGTAGCCGGTGAAACGGTGATACATCTTGTCCTGCAGCTTCTTGCCGGTGACGGCAATCTTTTCTGCATTGATGACGACCAGGTAGTCGCCGGTATCAACGTGGGGGGTGTAGACCGGCTTGTGCTTGCCGCGCAGACGGCGGGCCAGCTCGGTGGCGAGACGGCCCAGGGTCTTGCCCTCGGCGTCGACGAGGTACCAGTCGCGCTGGACGGTCTCGTTCTTGGCAGTGAAAGTGCTCATGAAGAACTCTAGGTTAGGTCGGGCTCATTGCGGCGAAGGACTCGCCGGAACTCTGCCACGCGTTGTGAAAGGTGAAGCGCAAGAGGCGGGATTGTACGCAGGTCACGCCCTCGGTGCAAGCTGGCCCTGCCCCGGGTTGGCAGGGGAGCGGGGGCGGGCGAGAATCGGCGGGTCTCCCGCCCCACCGCGTGCCGCCATGACCGTGCTCCGCCAGACCACCCCGCTGGACCACCTGCTGACCGAGGCGCAGCGCGCCCTGGACACGGTGTTCGGCAACCCTCCGGCGGCCCGCCCCTACCCGGCCGCAGGCACCGGCGAGCCGGGCATGGACCGCGCCGAGCGCCGCCACGCCGCGGGGCTGATGCGGATCAACCATGTCGGCGAGGTCTGCGCACAGGGCCTGTACTTCGGCCAGGCGGCCGTGGCCCGCGACCCGGCCACCCGTGAACACCTGCTGGAAGCGGCCCAGGAAGAGACCGATCACCTGGCCTGGTGCGCGACCCGGCTGGATGAACTGGACAGCCGCCCGAGCCTGTTCAATCCGCTGTGGTACGCCGGCAGCTACACCATCGGCACCCTGGCGGGTCTGCGCGGCGACGGCTGGAACCTGGGCTTCGTGGTTGAAACCGAGCGCCAGGTGGAAGCCCATCTGGACGAGCACCTGGTCGACCTGCCGGCCGGCGATCTGCGCAGCCGCGCGGTCATCCAGGTGATGAAGGAGGACGAGGCCCGCCATGCGGAGCACGCCGAACAGGCCGGCGCACGCCGCCTGCCGTTCCCGATCCCGGGCGCGATGGCGCTGGCTTCCAGGGTGATGAAGACCATCGCCTACCGCATTTGAAGGGTCGCCCGCACCAACGGTGCGGGCCTACCAGGAGGTGCGGGGGGGGCGACGGTGGGGCCCGACCGTTGGTCGGGCCATCAATCAGTTGGGCGAGACCAGCTTCAGGCCGATCACACCGGCTACGATCAGGCCCACGCAGGCCAGGCGGGCCGGCGACGCACTGTCGTTGAACAGATAGATGCCCAGCACCGCCACGCCCATGGCGCCGATGCCGGTCCAGATCGCGTAGGCGGTGCCGACCGGGATGCTCTTCATCGCCTGGCTCATCAGGTACAGGCTGATCAGGGCGGACACCACCGTGGCAACGGTGGGCAGGGGTTTGCTGAAGCCTTCGGAGTACTTCATTCCGAGGGCGAAACCGATCTCGAACAGGCCGGCCAGCAGCAGATAGATCCAGGGCATGGGTGGGGGCTCCTTACCTTTTTGGGAAAAACGAAACGGCCCGGTGTTTTCACACCGGGCCGTGGGTCGGTACATCACCGTGGAACTGTAACGCGTGCGGGGCACTGGTTCCACGGGGCGGGTCGTCCCGCCTGGGCGGCGATGCCTGCGGGCATCGCACATGGGGCTTACTCGGACAGGTTCCGGCCGTGGAACAGCTCTTCGATCTCGCGCTTGAGCAGCGCTTCGATCTTCATGCGTTCCTTGAACGACAGGTTCTTGGCCTTTTCCTCGAACAGGTACTGGTCCAGGTCGAAGTCCTTCAGGTGCATCTTCGTGTGGAAGATGTTTTCCTGGTAGACGTTGACGTCGAACATCTCGTAACGCGACTTGATGTTCTTGGCCAGGAAGTTCTGGATCGAGTTGATCTTGTGATCGATGTAATGCTTCTTGCCCTTCACATCGCGGGTGAAGCCACGGACACGGTAGTCCATGATCACGATGTCCGATTCCAGGCTCTCGATCAGGTAGTTCAGGGCCTTCAGCGGCGAAATGACGCCACAGGTCGCCACGTCGATGTCCGCGCGGAACGTCGCAATGCCTTCCTGCGGATGGGTTTCCGGGTAGGTATGGACAGTGATGTGGCTCTTGTCCATGTGCGCGACCACGGCGTCGGGAATCAGCTCCTTGCCGGCCTGCTTCTTGTCGATCACCGGCTCTTCGGAGATCAGGATGGTCACCGAGGCACCCTGCGGGTCGTAGTCCTGGCGGGCCACGTTCAGGATGTTGGCGCCGATGATCTCGGCGACATCGGTCAAGATTTGAGTCAGCCTGTCGGCGTTGTACTCTTCATCGATGTATTCAATGTAACGCTGACGCTCCTCTTCGGTGCGCGCGTAACACACGTCATAGATGTTGAAGCTCAGCGCCTTGGTGAGGTTGTTGAAACCCTGCAGCCTCAGGCGAGGCAACGGCTTGACCACGGCGGTCGATTCCTGTGTAAGAAGGGAAAGGGGGAATTATGGGGCAAACTGCCCCCGGGGGGAACGTGAAGACGCAAGAGTTCTGGCACACTGTTTGCCCTTAACAATTGCGCTGGTTAAGCTCCGCTATCGACCCCGTGAATCCGTTCATGCGCAGAGGGAGCGCCCCTATCGTGTCAACCGTGCGCCTAGCTAGCAGTCCACTGGCCCTGGATATCGCCACAATCGATCGTTTCCTGGCGCACAGCCACAGGCGGCGATATCCCACCCGTACCGACGTCTTCCGACCCGGTGACCCGGCGGGAACCCTGTATTACGTCATCAGCGGCTCGGTTTCGATCATGGCCGAGGAAGATGACGATCGCGAGCTTGTGCTGGGCTACTTCGGTGCCGGCGAGTTCGTCGGCGAGATGGGCCTGTTCGTCGAATCGGACCGCCGCGAGGTGATCCTGCGGACCCGTACCGCCTGCGAGCTGGCTGAAATCAGCTACGAGCGCCTGCATCAGCTGTTCCTCGGCCCGCTGTCGGCCGACGCCCCGCGCCTGCTGTACGCGCTGGGCCAGCAGATCTCCAAGCGCCTGCTCGACACCAGCCGCAAGGCCAGCCGCCTGGCATTCCTGGACGTTACCGACCGGATCGTGCGCACCCTGCACGACCTGGCGCAGGAACCGGGGGCGATGAGCCATCCGCAGGGCAGCCAGCTGCGCGTCTCCCGCCAGGAGCTGGCACGCCTGGTCGGCTGCTCGCGGGAAATGGCCGGCCGCGTGCTGAAGAAGCTGCAGACCGACGGCCTGCTGCATGCCCGTGGCAAGACCGTGGTGCTGTACGGCACCCGTTGACCGTTGAGCACCCGGTGGGTGCGGACCTTGGTCCGCACTCCTTCGCGCGCTAGGCTCGGGGCATGGAACTGAGCAGCGAATTCTGGTGGTTCATCCTCATCGGCCTGGGCGCACAGCTGGTCGACGGCGCGCTGGGCATGGCGTTCGGCCTGGTGTCTTCGTCGGTGATGCTGAGCATGGGCCTGCCCCCGGCGCAGGTCAGCGCCAGCATCCACACCGCTGAAGTGTTCACCACTGGCGCCTCGGGTGTGTCGCACCTCGCAGCCGGAAATGTCGAGAAGCGCCTGTTCCTGCGCCTGGCCCTGCCTGGCGCGGTGGGCGGTGCCGTGGGCGCGTACGTGCTCACGCAGATCCCGGGCGAGATCATCCGGCCACTGATCTACCTGTACCTGCTGGTGCTGGCGATCATCATCCTGGCCCGCGCGGCCGGACGCTGGATGCCCAAGGGCGAGATCCGCCGGGTACCGGTGCTGGGCTTCTTCGCGGGCCTGCTCGACGCCAGCGGTGGCGGCGGCTGGGGGCCGATCGCCACGTCCACCCTGCTCGCCCGGGGTGGCCAGGCGCGCACCACGATCGGCACGGTCAATGCGGCGGAGTTCGTGGTCACGCTGACGGTGTCGGCGACCTTCCTGCTGTCGATGGGGGTGCAGCACCTGCAGATCGTCGCCGGCCTGCTGATCGGCGGCATGATGGCCGCGCCGGTAGCGGCCATCCTGGTCAAGCGGGTGAAGGAGCGCTGGGTGCTGGTGGCCGTCGGCGTGCTGGTGCTGGGGATCAGCCTGTTCCAGATTGGCCACGCGGTGTACGGGCACCTGTACCGCTGAGCGTTTGCCGGCCAGCGGCCGGCACTACCGGGACAGAGAAGCGCCGGCACAACCGCGACGGAGAGGGGTAGTGCCGGCCGCTGGCCGGCAGATCCATCACCGTGCGGCGGGATCAGGCCTTGTCGCCGCCCCGGTCCACGCAACCCCAGTTGAGGATGCGGGTGCCCGCCGGCAGCACGCGGCGGAAGAACGCCACCCGGCCCGGCTTCGGGTTCACCACTACCGGCGCCTTGGCTGCCAGCAGCAGCGGCAGGTCGGCGGTGCTGTCGGAATAGGCGATATCGATGTCGCCGTAGCCGCGCTCGCGCAGCATGCGCATCTTCTCTTCGTTGTGGCAGTGGCGGGTCGGGCCGACGCCGCCCAGCCGTGGGCCGACCTCGGTGCCGATCACCGGTACGTCCTGGTGGGCCACGAAAGCCAGGATCGCGCGCGCCAGCTCCGGCGGCGCACCTGTGGCAACCACCACTCGGTCACCCTTGGCGCGGTGCGCGGCGAACACCTCCAGCGCCTGCGGCAGCAGCTTGGCGCGCATCTGCGCCTGGTTGCGCAGCACATAGGCGTCGATCACCTTGTTGAAGTCACGCGCACGGTGCAGGCCGAAGCTGCCGATCCACACATAGACCGAGATGCCCGCGCGACGGGTCGGCAGCATCGCCACCATCGGCCCGGCGATCGGCGTGACCAGCAGCGCCGCCAGCATGCGCAGCGGGTTGCGCTTGATCAGCGAGGCGAACAGGTGGGTGCCCGAATCGCCGTCGTACAGGGTGTGGTCGAAGTCGAAGACCACCAGCGGCGCATCCTCGCGCGGCGTTGGATAGTGCGTTGTCATGCCGCGAAGAATAGCTGACGCAGGCCCTCGCCCGGCTCTTCCACGCGCATGAAGGCTTCGCCGACGAGGAAGGCATGGATGCCGGCGTCACGCATCAGCGCCACGTCCTGCGGGCCAAGGATGCCGCTCTCGGTGACCAGCAGGCGGTCACGCGGCACCGCGTTCTGCATCTCCAGCGTGGTCTGCAGCGACACTTCGAACGTGCGCAGGTTGCGGTTGTTGATGCCGATCATCGGCGCCGGCACCTGCAGCGCACGCTCCAGCTCGTCGATGTCGTGCACTTCCACCAGCACGTCCATGCCCAGCGACAGCGCCAGTTCGGACAGCGTGGCCAGCTGGGTGTCGTCCAGCGCGGCGACGATCAGCAGGATGCAGTCGGCGCCCAGCACGCGTGCCTCGTACACCTGGTAGGCGTCGATGACGAAGTCCTTGCGCAGCACCGGCAGCGTGCACGCCTCGCGCGCCTGCTGCAGGTAGGCGTCGGCGCCCTGGAAGAAGTCCACGTCGGTCAGCACCGACAGGCAGCTGGCGCCGCCGAACTCGTAGCTGACGGCGATGTCGGCCGGGCGGAAGTCCGGGCGGATGACGCCCTTGGACGGGCTGGCCTTCTTCACCTCGGCGATCACCGCTGGATCGCCGTTGGCCACCGCCGCCTGCAAGGCGCGCACAAAGCCACGTACCGGCGGGGCGCCGGCCACGGCGGCCTGCAGCGCCTCGAGCGGGCGCTGGGCGCGGCGCTGGGCCACTTCTTCGGCCTTGCGGGCCAGGATCGTCTGCAGGATGTCGCTCATCGTCTTCGGTTCGGTGCGGGGGCGGTGAGGACGGCCATTATCGGCCATCGACGGGGTCAGGCTGAACCGCGCGCTCAGGCAACCAGCGCGCGGGTGGTCTCAACATACTGCTGCAGGCGCTGGCGGGCACTGCCGCTGGCGATGGCGGCACGGGCGCGGGCCAGGCCGTCGCCGATGTCGCTGGCCACGCCGGCAACGTACAGCGCGGCGCCGGCATTCAACGCAACGATGTCCAGCGCCGGGCCGGGCTCATTGTCCAGTACCGCGCGCAGCATCTGGATGGACTGCTCCGGGCTGTCCACGCGCAGGTTGCGGCTGGCCGACATGGCGATGCCGAAGTCCTCCGGGTGGATCTCGAACTCGCGCACCTTGCCGTCGCGCAGTTCGCCCACCAGCGTGCCGGCACCCAGCGAGATCTCGTCCATGTTGTCGCGGCCCCAGACCACCATGGCGCGCTCGGTGCCCAGCTCGCGCAGCACGCGGGCCTGGATGCCCACCAGATCGGGATGGAACACGCCCATCAGCACCGACGGCGCGCTGGCCGGATTGGTCAGCGGGCCGAGGATGTTGAAGATGGTGCGCACGCCCATCTCGCGGCGTACCGGCGCAACGACCTTCATCGACGGATGGTGGATCGGCGCGAACATGAAACCGATGCCGGTCTGCTCGATGGCGGCGGCCACCTGATCCGGCTGCAGTTCGATCACCGCGCCCAGCGCTTCCAGCGCGTCGGCACTGCCGGACTTGGAAGACACGCTGCGGTTGCCATGCTTGGCCACGCGCGCGCCGGCGGCGGCCGCGACGAACATCGCGCAGGTGGAGATGTTGAAGGTGTGCGAGCCATCGCCACCGGTACCGACGATATCAACCAGGTTGGAGGTATCGGCCACCGGCACTGGCCGGGCGAATTCACGCATCACGGTGGCCGCCGCGGCGATCTCGTCCACGGTCTCCTTCTTCACGCGCAGCCCGGTCAGGATCGCCGCGGTCATCATCGGCGAGACGTCGCCGCGCATGATCTGCCGCATCAGGTCGACCATTTCGTCGAAGAAGATTTCGCGGTGTTCGATGGTGCGATGCAGGGCTTCCTGGGGGGAGAAGCTCATGGGAATGCTCCTTGGATCAGGCCGCCGGCCGCTGCAGGAAATTGCGCAGCAGGGCGTGGCCGTGTTCGGTGAGGATGGATTCGGGATGGAACTGCACGCCCTCCACCGGGAACTGGCGGTGGCGCAGGCCCATGATCTCTTCGATCGAGCCGTCGTCGTTCTCGGTCCAGGCAGTCACTTCCAGGCAGTCCGGCAGACTGTTCTTGTCCACCACCAGCGAGTGGTAGCGGGTGGCCTGGTAGCGGTCCGGCAGGCCGGCGAACACGCCCTTGCCTTCATGGCGGATCGGCGAGGTCTTGCCGTGCATGATGTTGCCGGCACGGATGACCGTGCCGCCGTAGACCTGGCCGATGCCCTGGTGGCCCAGGCACACGCCGAGGATCGGCGTGGTCGGGCCCAGGCGCTGGATCAGCTCCAGCGACACGCCCGCTTCGTTGGGCGTGCACGGGCCGGGCGAAATGACAATGCGCTCGGGCTTCTGCGCGGCGATCTCGTCCACGCTCATCGCATCGTTGCGCACCACCTTCACCTCGGCGCCCAGCGTCTGCAGGTACTGCACGAGGTTGTAGGTGAAGCTGTCGTAGTTGTCGATCATCCACAACATGGTCAGGTTCCGTCGCTTATCAGGAAAATGGCGTACACGTTTTCGGTGTAGGTGATGGGGCCGGCTTCAATGGATTCGGGCTCAGCGGGCGCGGGCGCGGAGGCGGGCGCGTAGCTGCCGGTCACCGAGATCCTGTCGAGGTCCCCGCCGTCCTCGCCCTGCTGCGGCCATTGCCCGGCCCGGATGCCGTAGGCGAAGTCCGGCGCCACATCGGAGATGCTGTACAGGCCACGCACTCTTGTTCCATAGGCCTTGGCCAGGCCCTGCGCGGACTCGCGGGTCTGGGCCGCTGCCTCGCCCTTGAGTTCGCGGCGCAGCGCCACTTCGCCCGAATAGGTCGGCGCCAGGCTGCTCACCTGTACGTTCTCGTTGGCCTTCAACGCCCCCAGCACATCCTGCATCGCCTTCACGCTGGCGAAGCTGGCACGCAGCTGGCGCGATACGCGGGTACCGATGAAGACCTGCCGGTTCTGCTCATAGCGCGTGGCCGGGCCGATCCGCAGGTTGTCCGCACGCACGCTGCCCTCCACCGCCTTGTGCTGCTTGAACAGTGCCAGCACGCGGGCAACGTTGTCCTGCACGCGGCGGCGCGCGGCGTCGGCGTCCATGTCGGTCTCTTCGATGTTCAACTGCAGGCCGAACCGGTCCGGCATCACCGTGCGGCTGCCCTGCCCCTTCACCAGCAGGTGCGGCTGCGAGGGAATCGTGTTGGCCTGCGCCCACGCAGACGGGGCCATCGTGGCCAGCAGTGACGACCACAGCAATGCGCTCAGCAGCTTCATGCGGTACTCCTTGTCTTGAATGGGAACAGCGGAAGGTGCCGCGGCGCAGGCCACGGCACGGGGAGGATCACAGGCCCTTGGCGGCCTGGGCGACGGCGCGGAACAGCGCGCGGCCCTTGTTCATCGTCTCGTCCCATTCCTTGTCCGGGTCCGAGTCGTAGACGATGCCGGCACCGGCCTGCACGTACAGGCGGCCATCCTTGATCACCGCGGTGCGGATCGCGATCGCGGTATCGGCATCGCCGTGCCAGCCGATGTAGCCGATGCTGCCGGCGTAGACATTGCGCTTGATCGGTTCCAGCTCGCGGATCACTTCCAGCGCGCGGATCTTCGGCGCGCCGCTGACCGTGCCGGCCGGGAAGGTGGCACGCAGCACGTCGGCATAGCTCAGGCCCGGCTGCAGCTGCCCGGTCACTTCGCTGACGATGTGCATCACGTGGCTGTAGCGTTCGATCACGAACTGCTCGCCCACCTCCACGGTACCTGCCTTCGAGACGCGGCCGGCATCGTTGCGGCCCAGGTCGATCAGCATCAGATGCTCGGCGCGTTCCTTCGGATCTGCCAGCAGCTCGGCTTCCAGCGCCAGGTCCAGCTCGGGCGTGGCGCCACGCGGGCGGGTGCCGGCGATCGGGCGCACGGTGACTTCGCCATCCTGAAGGCGTACCAGGATTTCCGGCGATGAACCGACCACCTGCAGGTCGCCGACATCCAGGAAGTACATGTACGGCGACGGGTTCAGTGCACGCAGCGCGCGGTACACGTCCACCGGGCGCGCCTTGAACGGCACGCTCAGGCGCTGGCTGAGCACCACCTGGAAGATGTCACCGGCGCGGATGTATTCCTTGCTGCGCTGGACCGCATCGACGAACCCTTCGCGGGTGAAACCGGAGACGAAGTCGGACTCGTCCAGCACGTCGCTGTTGAGCGGCGCCGGATAGCCGGCACCCGGTGCACGCAGCTTGGCAGTCAGTGCATCCAGGCGCGCCTGGGCCTGCTCGAAGGCGCCCTCGACCCGCGGGTCGGCGTGCACGATCAGGTACAGCCGGCCCTTGAGATTGTCGAACACCGCCAGCTCGTTGGAGTCCAGCAGCAGGATGTCCGGCGTGCCCAGCTCATCGCGGCCGGCCGGCGGGGCCAGGCGCGGCTCGATGTAACCGATGCACTCGAAACCGAACCAGCCGACCAGGCCACCGGTGAAGCCCGGCAGGCCTTCCAGCTTCGGCACCGAGTGGGCGCTGCGCAGCGCCTCGACCTCGGCGAACGGGTCGGCCACTTCGCGGGTGTCCACCACCTGGCCGTCTTCGCGCACGGTCAGCGTGTGGCCATGGAAGGCGTACACGCGACGCGCCGGCAGGCCGATGATCGAGTAACGACCAAAGCGCTCGCCGCCTTCGACGGATTCAAACAGGTAGGTATTGGGGCCGTCGGCGAGCTTCAGATAGACCGAAAGCGGCGTGTCCAGGTCGGACAGCACTTCACGGACGACGGGAATATGGGTGTGGCCTTCAGCGGCCTGCTGCTGAAACTGAGCGTGCGAGTTCAAGACGACTTTCCTTCCGGGACACAGCGTTATGGGGGCGGACGACGGCAACGGGCCACCATCGCCACCAACGGCGTGCGGAAGAAAGGGTATGCGGGGTCGTCAGGCTGGACACCCCCTGACTGTATCGCAGCCGGGGCGGGAGGGGAACCCTGGAAAACTGAACCACGGGACGGCCGGGGCCGGCCACGGGAACCAACGACGCGGACCGGTAGAGTCGACTGTTGGTCGACTTGCGCGCGTAGCGCGGGGGTTTACGCCGTCGGAACGAAAAGCAGTCGACCAACAGTCGACTTTACCCCCTACCCGGCCAGCAACGGGCATCCGGTCGGCAGGTGCATCCGCACCCTGCCCGGCACGCACGCGATGCGGAACTGGCGGGCCTGCACCGGTTCGCCGTCCAGGTTGAGGGTCAGCGCCTTCGGTGCGTCGATCTGCAGCCACGGCAGCCGCGCGCGCGTGGCCAGCTGTTCGAGCGCCGCCTGGGTGCCCGACTTCAGCATCTGGCCGAGCGTGGCGGTGACCTCACCTTCCAGTTCCGGAAGCACGGTGACATCCAGCAGCCCATCGTCGATCACGGCCTGCGGGCACAACTGCTGGCCACCGCCGGCCTGCCGGCCATTGCCGATGCCCAGGGCGATGAAGTCGCCTTCCCACGCGAAATCCGGGCCGGACAGCCGCGCGGTGATCGGCTCGATGCGGCCCAGCTTGGCGATGCCGGTGATCACATAGGCCAGCCCGCCCAGCATCTTCTTCAGGCCGGCATCGGTCTCCACCGTCACCTGCGTGCCGAAGCCACCGCTGGCGAGGTTGGCGCACCACCAGGGCGTGCCATCGGCATCCACGCGCAGCAGATCGATGGCACGCGGCGTGGTTTGTCCGATCAACGCAAACGCGCCCTCAGGCTCGGTCGGAATACCCGCAGCCGTGGCGAAATCGTTGGCGGTCCCCATCGGGATC
Organism: Stenotrophomonas maltophilia D457; assembly: GCF_000284595.1. Taxonomy (GTDB): domain Bacteria; phylum Pseudomonadota; class Gammaproteobacteria; order Xanthomonadales; family Xanthomonadaceae; genus Stenotrophomonas; species Stenotrophomonas muris. The sequence goes on from NC_017671.1 coordinate 4,378,580, forward strand.
AGCGCCAGCGAGGGCAGCGCATCCGCCGCTTCCTCACGATGCGCCAGGGTTTCGGCCACCGCGCTGAGCGTGCCATCGCCACCGGCGGCAACGATCACGTCCACGCCATGATCGATGGCCTCGGCCACGTAGCGTTCGGCGTCACCGTCCTCCCAGGTCACCCGCACGTCCAGCTGCACGCCCTGCCCGCGCCAATGGCCGACAGCCTCGCGCAGTTCCTCGTTGCCTGCGGATTTGCCATTGAGGATCAGGCGCCAGCGCGGGGTGGTCATGCGGTACTTCCAGGAGGGGGTGGCACAGGCTAGCAATGCGCTGTTTGCCCGCGGTGAATGTCACGCAGGTGTCATTCAGTTGCTGGAGAATGGAAGGCCATAGCAGGGACGATGGATGGAGGCAGGATCAGCCTCCCACGCATGCAGCGAGGCCACGCCAGTGATTGGCGTGGCTTTTTTTTTGGGGGGGGTACGCAGGGAGTGCGAACCAAGGTTCGCACCCACCGGGTTGCGGTACGCAGCCACCACACGCCTCACCCGTTGGCGAAATCGTGCAGCGCCTGGCCCTGCAACCGGTAGACGGTCCACTCGTCCTGCGGTTTGGCACCGGCAGCGGTGTAGAACTCGATGGCCGGGGTGTTCCAGTCCAACACCGACCATTCGAAACGGCCGCAGCCCTCGGCCACGGCCTGGCGCGCGATGTACTTCAGCAGTGCCTTGCCGGCGCCCGCACCGCGCTTTTCCTGGCTGACGTAGAGGTCTTCCAGGTAGATGCCCTTGCGGCCCAGCCAGGTGGAATAGTTGTAGAAATACACCGCATAGCCGATGGCCTCGCCGTCGGCTTCGCAGATCAGTGCGCGTGCCGTGGCATCGGGACCAAACAGGCTCTCGGCGATGCCGATCTCATCGGTCTGCACCGAATGCTCGGCCTTCTCGTAGATGGCCAGCTCGCGGATGAAATGCAGGATCAGTCCCGCATCGGCGACGGTGGCCGGGCGGATGTTCAACACGGCCACCGTACTCATGGCTCAGCCCCGTGCCGCAGCGACGTTGGCGCGCATCTGCGCGATCACATCCTGGTAGCTGGTCCTGGCGTTGAAGATGGCCGAACCGGCGACGAAGGTGTCGGCGCCGGCAGCGGCGATCTCGCCGATGTTGTCGGCCTTCACGCCGCCATCGATCTCCAGGCGGATGTCCTTGCCGCTGGCATCGATCATCTTGCGCACCACGCGCAGCTTGTCCAGCGCCGAGGGGATGAAGGCCTGGCCGCCGAAGCCCGGGTTGACCGACATCAGCAGCACCAGGTCCAGGTCATCCAGCACCCAGTCGAGGATGTCCACCGGAGTGGCCGGATTGAGCACGATGCCCGGCTTGCAGCCCAGCGAGCGGATCAGCTGGATGGTGCGGTGCACGTGGCGGCTCGCCTCCGGGTGGAAGCTGATGTAGGTGGCACCGGCCTCGGCGAAGTCCGGGATGATGCGATCCACCGGCTCGACCATCAGGTGCACGTCGATCGGCGCGGTGACGCCGTGCTTGCGCAGCGCCTGGCAGACCATCGGGCCGATGGTCAGGTTCGGCACGTAGTGGTTGTCCATCACGTCGAAGTGGACCCAGTCCGCGCCAGCGGCGAGGACGTTGTCGACTTCCTCGCCGAGGCGGGCGAAGTTGGCGGACAGGATGGAGGGGGCGATGAGGCAGTTGGACATGGCCGGGGCCTTCGGAACGGGGAAAAGGTTCTCCCGCCCGCAGGCGGGACTCTGGAATCAGCGCTTGCGCAGGGTCTTGATGCGGTCGTAGGCGGCATTGATCCGCCGCGACTTCTGCTCGGCCTGCTGCTGCAGCTCGGGGGCGGCACCGCCCAGCTTGTCGGGGTGGTACTGCGAGATCAGCTTGCGGTAGGCGCGCTCGACCTCGGCATCGGTGGCCTCGGAGGTCAGCCCAAGCTCCCGGTACGGGTTCTCCTTGTTCAGGCGGAACCAGTCCGAATCGAAGGCGTGGCCGATCAACAGGCCGACCACCGCGCCGAACAGCGGATTGGGCCGGAACAGCAGGGCGCCGGCGATGAATCCGAGCAGTTTTCCGTACCAGCGCATGGCGCTCCGGGGTCGACCGACGAAATGGACGCTCATTTTACGTCACAGCGGGCCCGGACCGCTTTACACTAGGCCGCCCGCTGGTCAGCGGGCCCGCCGGGTCCGTTGGGCAGCAGCCGTATCGACAACGCCCCAGGAGTGCCCGTGCCAACCACGCTGTTGCAATCCGATCTCCCCGGCCTGCCCTTGCGCCATCGCGGCAAGGTGCGTGATGTGTTCGATATCCCGCGCGAGCGGCTGCCAGCCGGAACCCCGCCGGGCGAGTACCTGCTGATGGTCGCCACCGATCGCCTGTCGGCGTTCGACGTGGTCCTGCCTGACCCGATTCCGGGCAAGGGCGAGATGCTCTGCCAGGTCTCCAACTTCTGGTTCGCCAAGACCGCGCACCTGATGCCCAACCACCTGACCGGCATCGACGTGGCCAGCGTGCTGCCCGAAGGCGTGGACCCAGCCCTGTACGCCAAGCGTGCGGTAGTCACCCGCAAGCTGAAGCCGGTGCCGGTGGAAGCGATCGCCCGCGGCTACCTGATCGGCAGCGGCTGGAAGGACTACCAGCGCACCGGCAAGGTCAGCGGCATCGACCTGCCCGACGGCCTGCGCCAGGCCGAGCAGCTGCCGGAGCCGATCTTCACCCCCTCGACCAAGGCCGCGGTCGGCGACCATGACGAGAACATCGATTTCGATGCGATGGTGAAGCAGGTCGGTGCGGAACTGGCCGAGCGCGTGCGCGACGCCACCCTGCGCATCTACAAGTTCGCGGCCGATTACGCCCGCGAGCGCGGCATCATCCTGGCCGATACCAAGTTCGAGTTCGGTACCGACGCCGATGGCCGCCTGTACATCATGGACGAGATGCTGACGCCGGATTCCTCCCGTTACTGGCCGGCCGACGAATACGAAGTGGGCACCAGCCCGCCGAGCTACGACAAGCAGTTCGTGCGCGATTACCTGGAGACGCTGGACTGGGGCAAGACCGCCCCGGGCCCGAGCATCCCGGCCGAGATCATCGAACGCACCCGCGCCAAGTACGCCGAGGCGCTGCAGCGCCTGGCCGGGATCAGCGTCGACTGATCCCCCCGCGTCCCCCCGGCCGGAAAGGCGGGGGGCGCTCTGATCGCGGTAGTGCCGGCCGCTGGCCGGCAACCTCGCGAACTCGGCTATGCTCTGGAGTGCCGGCCAGCGGCCGGCACTACCGTTGCCCGAGGAAGCGACGCAGCATGCAGACATCCACCCAGCTTGCGCGGCCGATCGACCGCTATTTCGCCAGCTACTCCGACGACCACCGCAATGTGATCAACCAGCGCATCCACGTGGTGGCGGTCCCGGCGATCCTGTGGTCGGTGGTGGCCCTGCTGTGGTGCCTGCCGCCGCTGATCACCTGGTTCCAGTACGGCATCTGGTCGGCGTTGGCGATGTTCAGCGCGTGGTGCTTCTACAACAAGTTGTCGCGCCCGCTGGGCATCGGCATGCTCATCCAGTTCTTCGTGTTCGGCTGCCTGTGCCGGCTGCTGGAGGCCGAGATCGGCCTGCAGGCCCTGCGCTGGCTGGCGGTGGGCGTGTTCGTGGTGGCCTGGATCGCGCAGTTCATCGGCCACAAATTCGAGGGCCGCAAGCCCAGCTTCCTGACCGACCTGACCTACCTGCTGATCGGCCCGGCCTGGGTGATGGCCAAGTTCTACCGCAAGCTGGACTGGCGCTACTGACCTGGCGGCGGCCGACAGCGGCCGTCGTTTCCTGAACGGGCGGATTCCGTCACCCGTAGTCCACGGGAGCCCTGCCAGCCTGCGCCGGTGATCCGCTCCCCACTGCCCGCCCGTCGACGGCAGCCCCTGTGCGACAGGGCCTGCGGTCTCCCCGCGTGGGCGTAGGGTGTCCCCCGAGGGCAGCCAGGGAAGGGATGCAGGAATGTGATGTTGCATCGCAGAAAAAATGAATCAGCGAACGTTACATGCAATTGATCGCTGTTCGATGGGTTTCGGCGACATTTCGCAGCCTGTTATCCTCCCTGACCTGCTCGTGAATCATGGATTCCCTGCATGCTCCCCAGCCTGCCCCTGCTGCTGGCCCTGCCGTTCCTGATGGCAGCGGCTGTTGCGGCCTTCCCCCGTAGTTCGCGCTCGACTGCTGCCTGGCTGGCGGCGCTGGCGCCGTTGGGCGGGCTGGCCATCCTCGGCTGGCTGACCCCGTCGGTGCTCGATGGCCAGGTGGTCCGCACCCTGGTGCCCTGGCTGCCGCAGCTCGGGCTGGACTTCACCCTGCGACTGGACGGGCTGGCCTGGATGTTCGCCGGGCTGGTGCTCGGCATCGGCGCGCTGGTGGTGCTGTATGCGCGCTACTACCTGAGCCAGCAGGACAACGCGCACCGCTTCTACTGCTACCTGCTGCTGTTCATGGGCGCCATGCTGGGCATGGTGCTGTCGGGCAACCTGCTGTTGCTGATGATCTTCTGGGAAATGACCAGCATCAGTTCGTTCCTGCTGATCGGCTTCTGGTCGCACCGCCAGGACGCCCGCGAAGGCGCACGCATGGCGCTGGTGATCACCGGTGGCGGTGGCCTGGCCCTGCTCGGTGGCGTGCTGCTGATCGGCCGCATCGTCGGCAGCTTCGACCTGGACGTGGTGCTGGCCGCTGGCGAGCAGATCCGCGCCAGCGCGCTGTACCCCTACGCCCTGTTCCTGGTACTGGCCGGCATCTTCACCAAGAGCGCGCAGTTCCCGTTCCACTTCTGGCTGCCGCACGCGATGGCGGCGCCGACCCCGGTCTCGGCCTACCTGCACTCGGCCACCATGGTAAAGGCCGGCGTGTTCCTGCTGGCGCGCCTGCATCCGGCACTGGCCGGCAGCGACCTGTTCTTCTACACGGTCAGCGGCATCGGCGCACTGACCCTGCTGATCGGCGCCTGGAATGCGATCTTCCAGCATGACCTGAAGGGCCTGCTGGCGTACTCGACCATTTCCCACCTGGGCCTGATCACCCTGCTGTTCGGCCTGTCCACGCCGATGGCGGTGGTGGCCGGCGTGTTCCACATCCTCAACCACGCCACCTTCAAGGCCTCGCTGTTCATGGCCGCCGGCATCATCGACCACGAGACCGGTACCCGAGACATGCGCAAGCTGGGAGGCCTGCGCAGGCTGATGCCGTTCACCAGCGCGCTGGCGATCATCGCCTCGCTGGCGATGGCTGGCATCCCCCTGCTCAATGGCTTCCTGTCCAAGGAAATGCTGTTCGCCGAAGCGATCACGGCCGGCGGCCCGGGAATCATGCGCACGGCGGTGTCGATCGCAGCGTTGCTGGCGGGCGTATTCGGGGTGGCGTACAGCCTGCGCTTCGTGCACGACACCTTCTTCGGCCCCGGCCCGCACGACCTGGACCGCGTGCCCCACGAACCGCCGCGCTGGATGAAGGTGCCGGTGGAACTGCTGGTGGTGATCTGCGTGGCGGTGGGCGTGGCACCGGCACTGACCGTAGCGCCGGTGCTGCACGCCGCTGCGGCCTCGATCCTCGGCGACGCCATGCCCGAGTACAGCCTGGCGGTATGGCACGGCTTCAACCTGCCGCTGGCGATGAGCGCGATCGGCGTGATCGGCGGCGTGGCGCTGTACTTCGGCCTGCGCAAGCTGATCAACCTGCACGCCGTGACCAACGTCAGCACTGGCCGCAATGTGTTCCATGCGCAGCTGGACGCGATCTCCGCACTGGCCATGCGCCTGACCAACGGCATCGCCAACGGCAGCCTTCAGCGCATGCTGCTGGGCCTGGTGCTGGTGGCGATCGTGGCCGCCGCCGCGCCGTTCGTGGCCAACCCCGCCTCGCCGAACTGGACCAGGCCACAGCCGATCCCGCTGCTGGGCTGGGCGCTGTGGCTGGTGATGATGGCCTGCGCGGTGGCTACCCTGCGTATCTACAAGCAGCGCCTGCTGGCGGTGCTGCTGGTCGGCGGCGTCGGCCTGATGGTGGCGCTGACCTTCGTGTTCCTGTCCGCGCCGGACCTGGCCCTGACCCAGCTGCTGGTGGAGATGGTGACCCTGGTGCTGATGCTGCTGGGCATGAACTACCTGCCTGCGCAGTCCGGGCCGGAGCGGCCGCGCTGGCGCAAGCGCCGTGACGCGGTGATCGCGATCATCGCCGGTGCTGGACTTGGCGCCTTGGCCTATTCCGCGATGACCCTGCCGCCGAACACCATGGCCGGCGAGCTGCTTGCCCGTGCCCTGCCCGAGGCCTATGGCCAGAACGTGGTCAACGTGATCCTGGTCGACTTCCGCGGCTTCGATACCTTCGGCGAGATCACCGTGTTCGGCATCGCCGCGCTGGTGGTGCATGCCCTGCTGCGGCGCACGCGGATGGCGCCGGAGCAGATCATGCCCGGCCCGCCGATCAAGCTGCCGGTGCCGGCCGACCTGGCCCAGATCATGTTCCCGCTGACCCTGACCGTGTCGATCTTCCTGTTCCTGCGCGGCCACAACGCGCCGGGTGGCGGCTTCATCGCCGGCCTGGTGCTGGCGGTGCCGCTGCTGATCCAGTACGTGATCCAGGGCACTGCGTCGGTGGAGTCGCGCTTCGGCTTCGACTACATCCGCTGCATCGGCATGGGCCTGCTGATCGCCCTGCTCAGCGGCAGCGCGTCGATGCTGTTCGGCGTGCCGTTCCTGACCAGCGGCCACCTCGACCTGCACCTGCCGCTGATCGGCGACGTGCCGCTGGCCAGTGCGATTGGTTTTGACATCGGCGTCTATCTGGTGGTGTTCGGCGGTGCCATGCTGATGCTGTCGATGATGGGCACGATCAAGCCATCGCGTACCCGTACCGCCCGCAAGGGTGAGATCGACCTGCAACGCCGCTCGGCACGCACCGGGGAGATGCACTGATGGAACTGGCCCTGGCTACCGCGATCGGCGTGCTGACCGCCATCGGCATCTACCTGCTGCTGCGTGCGCGCAGCTTCGATGTGATCCTCGGCATGACCTTCCTGTCCTATGCGACCAACCTGCTGATCTTCGCCGGTGGCCGCGTGGTGCTGGGCAAGGCGCCGGTACTGCAGGACGGCGTGGACAGCCACCTGGGCAACTACACCGACCCGCTGCCGCAGGCGCTGGTGTTGACCGCGATCGTGATCGCCTTCGCGATGACCGCAGTGAGCATCGTGCTGGCCATGCGCAGCCGCAGCGACAACCACAGCGACCATGTGGACGCCCACGAGCCGGATGACGACCTGCAGGATGAGCGCGTACCAGCACGGCAGGGCGAGGACCGCGCATGAACCACCTGGTCATTCTGCCGATCCTGATTCCGCTGCTGGGTGCGGCACTGTCGCTGTTCGTCGAACACCGCCGCTATGGCCCCAGGGTGCAGCGCGCGGTGGCCTGGACCGTGCTGTCGGCGCTGGCGCTGGCGGTGGGCCTGCTGTTCGCGTCGACCGCGGGCGGTGATATCAACGTCTACCTGCTGGGCGACTGGCCGTCGCGGCTGGGCATCGCGCTGGTGGCCGACCGGCTGTCGGCATGGATGCTGCTGACCACCCTGCTGCTGGCCATTCCCTGCCTGCTGCACGCCTGCTCGGGCTGGGACCGCCGCGCACCGCACTTCCATGCGCTGTTCCAGTTCCAGCTGGTCGGCCTCAACGGTGCGTTCCTGACCGGCGACATCTTCAACCTGTTCGTGTTCTTCGAGGTGATGCTGATCGCCTCCTACGGCCTGCTGCTCAGTGGTGGCCGTGGCCTGCGCATGCGCATCGGCCTGCACTACGTGGTGTTCAACGTCACCGCCTCGACCCTGTTCCTGATCGCTCTGGGCCTGCTGTACGCCACGCTGGGTTCGCTGAACATGGCCGAGCTGTCGCAGCGCATCGCCGAGGTACCGCCGGCGCAGCTGACCCTGGTGAAGGCGACGATGGGCCTGTTGCTGCTGGTGTTCTGCGCCAAGGCCGCCCTGATGCCGCTGTACCTGTGGCTGCCGGAAGCCTATTCACGCGCACCGGCGGCGGTGGCTGCGCTGTTCGCGATCATGACCAAGGTCGGCCTGTACTCGGTGCTGCGCATCCAGATGCTGTGGTTCGGCGACGATGCCGGCGCGATGGCCGGCTACGGCCGTGACTGGCTGCTGTGGGCCGGTGTGGCGACGCTGGTGCTGGGCGGCCTGGGCGCCCTCGCCGCGACCCGCCTGCGCGTGCTGATCTCCTACCTGGTGATCGTGTCGGCAGCCACGCTGTTCATCGCCTTCTCGGTGGGCACGCCGCAGGTGCTGTCGGCCGGCCTGTACTACCTGCCGCACAGCAGCTTCGTCGCCGCCGCGCTGTTCCTGATCGCCGACCTGATCCGCCGTCGTCGCGGCGGTGCCAGCGACCGCAAGGAAGTGGTCGCGCCGATGCCGGGCAAGGAGACACCCGCCGTGCTGTTCCTGATCGGCGCGGTGTCGGTGGCCGGCCTGCCGCCGCTGTCCGGTTTCCTGGCCAAGGCCGCACTGCTGGCCGGCATGCCGGCGCAGTACACCGCTCCGGTCTGGACCGCGGTGCTGGTCAGCAGCCTGCTGGTGATCATGGGCCTGACCCGCGGCGGCATCCGCCTGTTCTGGCGCGTGCCGCCTGTCGATCCGGAGGCACCGAAGCCCCGCAAGGCTCCTCTGCGCCGGGTGGAGCTGTACGCCGCGTGCATCCTGCTGGCCTACGGTATCGCCATGACCCTGGCCGCTGCACCGTTGATGCGCTACACCGACGCCACCGCCGCACAGCTGCTGCAACCCAGCGAGTACGTGCAGCACCTGCGCGCGACCGCACCGGAGATCCGCCAGCCATGACCGCCCAGCGCTCCCTGTTCCGTCGCCTGATTCCCTCGCCAATGCTCAGCATCATGGTGGTGGCGTTCTGGCTGCTGATGTCCGACAGCTTCACCCTCGGCCAGATCGTGCTGGGGCTGGTGCTGGGCGTGGTGGTGCCGCTGTTCGCCGCACGCCTGGACCGCGAGTTCGCGCGCATCGGCACGTTGCGGCCGCTGCCCAAGCTGGTGTGCGTGACCCTGTGGGACATCCTGATGTCCAACATCCGCGTGGCCCTGCAGGTGCTGGGCCCGGAGAGGAAGATTCACCCCGGTTTCATCTGGCTGCCGCTGGACATCGCCAACATCCACGGCATCGCGGCGCTGACCAGCATGATCACGCTGACCCCGGGCACGGTCTCGGCCGCGCTCAGCGACGACCGCAAGTTCCTGCTGGTGCACGTGCTGCACCTGGAGGACCCACAGGACCTGATCGATACGATCAAGCGCCGCTACGAGGCGCCGTTGATGGAGATCTTCCCATGACTGGATTCCAGATCATCCAGACCACGCTGGTGGTGTGCATGCACGTGGTCGGCCTGGCCATGCTGCTGGCCACCTGGCGCCTGCTGCGCGGACCGACCGTGCCCGACCGCATCCTCGCACTGGACACGTTGTCGGTGACCGCCATTGCCGAGCTGATGCTGTTCGGCATGTACCTCAACTCCGCGATCTACTTCGAAGCCGCACTGGTCATCGCCATGCTCGGCTTCGGCAGCACCGTGGTGCTGAGCAAGTTCGTGCTGCGCCGGGACATCGTCGAATGATCACCGCGATCCAGATCGGCCTGTCGATCCTGCTGCTGTTCGGCTGCTTCTTCATCCTGGTCGGCGCACTGGGGCTGGTGAAGCTGTCCACGTTCTTCAAGCGCCTGCACGCGCCGACCAAGGCCAGCACGCTGGGCGTGGGCTGCGTGCTGGTGTGCTCGGTCTGCTACCACATCTTCCTGGGCCAGGACCCGCAGCCGCGCGAGCTGCTGATCACCGTATTCCTGTTCATCACCGCGCCGATCAGCGCCCACATGATGGCCAAGGCGGCGCTGTCGCTGCTGATGGAAACCCGTCCCAGCCTGCCGGGCAACGAGCCGGCTGCCGAGGAACAGCTTCCGCCGCCGGAGCCGGCGCGGGAAGAGGAAGCCACGCAGAACCGGTAGTGCCGGCCGCTGGCCGGCAGTGGCAAGGGTTCCGTCAGAGGCAGTGAGGTTGCCGGCCAGCGGCCGGAACTACCTCATGCCGCGCCGACCAGCAGCAGCTCCAGCACGAACCAGCCGGCGAACGCGACCAGCAGGATTCCGCCCTCACTGCGGCTGATCTTCAGATCGCCACGCAGCATCGGGTACAGCACCAGGGCGAACGCCAGCAGTGCCGGCAGTTCCAGGCGCACGAACGAGGCCGGCAACGCCAACGGCTGCAACACCGCCATCGCCCCGATCACCAGCAGCAGGTTGACCACGCTGGAGCCCAGCACGTGGCCAAGCACCATGTCGCCGTGGCCGCGACGCGCGGCAGCAATTGCGGTTGCCACCTCCGGCAGTGCGGTGCCGATCGCCACCGGCAGCAGGCCGACCAGCAGCGGTGTCCAGCCCAGCGCGGCACCGAAGTCAGCGGCGGCGCCCACGACCAGGCGCGCGCCCCAGTACAGCGTCAGCGCTGCGATCAGCACCCGCAGCACGTTCAACGGCAGGCTGGTGCGGCTCAGGGCGGACTCGGCGATGGCCGCCTGCACCTCGGCACGCTCAACGCGGCCGCGGCGCAGCAGCAGCACCTGCATGACGATGAAGCCTGCCACCAGCACGCCGCCTTCCCAGCGCGCCAGGCGACCATCCAGCCCGAACAGGACCAGCAGCACGCCGGCCACCAGCAGCGACCACCACAGCACCGTCTGCAGGCGCGCGCGCAGCAACAGGGGCGCGGCGATGGCTGCCACCGCCAGGGTGAAGCCCAGGTTGACGATGCTGCTGCCCACGGCATTGCCCAGTGCCAGCTCCGGTTGGCCGACCGCCAGCGCGCGCGCATTGACCGCCAGTTCCGGCAACGAGGTGGTCACCCCGAGCAGCAGCAGCCCGGCAGTGAACGGGCTGGCCCCGAAGCGCTGGGCCAGGCCGGACACGGCCTTGACGATGGAATCCCCGCCCAGCGCCAGCAACAGCAGGCCGAGCAGGAACCAGGCAATGGCAATGGCGATCATCGAGCACTCCCCAGCAGTGGTGGCGCGATTCTACGCTTGGCCCGAGCGCATGGCTGGGCGGTGGATCAAGGATCAGCCACAGCCTTCGGCGTAATCGACCTGCGGGGTCTGGCCGACGCGCCAGGCGCTGACCCGACCATCGGCGCCGAGCGCGAAGTCGATGACCGCCCCGCCTTCCTGCGCCGGCCGCACGCGCAGGTGCTGCGCTTTCTCGTCGTACTTGTCACGACCGACGTCCGCGCGCTCTGGGTACAGCACCTGCAGCTCGCCCAGGGTCATGCCGACCTTGCCGCCGCCCGGGGCGACGATCGCCGCACTGCGCACGTCATAGCGCACCAGCTTGCGTGCCTCGATCATCAGGCGAGGGTCTTCGGCGCCCTGCGGACGCAGGAAGTAGCAGCCGTCGTTGCTGTCGTCGGCCGGCAGGGGCTTGCCATTGGCGTCGGTGCCCAGTCCCTGCAGCGGCGTGCCGAAGCCGCTGCGGACCTCGGCGATGCCGGCGCCCAGCGTTGCACCGCCGAAGCCGTCCAGGCGCGCCGGACTGTCCTTGCGGAGGTCGTTGGCCGGGCGGGCGGCCAGGTCGGGATCCGCCGACTGCGCGGGCCCGGTCGCCGAGGCGGTTTCGGCCGGGGTGTCGCTGCCACTGCCGGCCGCCCCCTGCTTGTCGGGGCCAGCACTGCAGGCGGTGAGCGAAAGGAGCAACAGACCAGCAAGCGGAAGGTGCTTCATCGGTGCGGTTCCCTGGCACGAAGATGGCTGCACGCTAGCCCATCCCGTGTGCAGGCGCTGCATTGTCATCGCGGTTTCATCGCCTTCGTTCAGGCTCGGCGTGCACCGACTTGGCTGTCCCTTCCATGCAACCGCGCAAGACCGAACTCGCCCGAACCGCGCTGCAGGCCCATCGCGCGCCGCTGGACATGCGCCAGCGGCGGCTGCTGATCCTGTGCGACGGCCAGCGCAGCATCGCCGACCTGACCGGCCTGCTCGGCCAGGACGCGCCCGCCATGGTCATCCAGCTGGTGCAGGCCGGCTACCTGAGCACCGGTACCGGCGCCACAGCCGCACCGCCACCACCCGCAGACGCGGCAGCACCGGCACCCGCCACGCCGGCTGCGGCACCGGCTGCACCCGCAACCGGCAGCGAGCGCCGCCGCTCGCTGGTGGCCGCGCGCATCTATGTACTGGGCATCCTGGAAATGCAGCGCCACCCGCAGGCGGCGGCGCTGTTCCGCGACCTGCAGCAGGCGCGCGCCGAAAGTGAAGTACTGCAGGTGCTGCACTCGGCGATGCAGATGCTGCCCGGGCTGACCTCGGAGGGTTATTGCCAGCGTGTGCGGCAACGCCTGCTGGAAGCGCTGCCGCTGGAGCATTGCGACGCGTTCACCGAGGCCGCCTGAAGAAAAAGGGGACGGAGGGGATTAAGTCGTTTCAGGCACACGTGTGCTGATTGCGGCTTAATCCCCTCCGTCCCCTTTTTCGGGTCAGCGGTAGTTGTTGCGCAGGCCGTTCCAGCACTGCTGGTAATCGCCCTGGCGATGGCCGGCGGCCAGCGCCTGCGCGGTCGGACGGATCACCGCGCGGGTCTCGAACATGAAGGCCATCGTGTCCTTGATCACATCGGCCTTGGACAGATCGGCATTGGAGGCCTTGTCGAAGGTCGGCGCATCCGGGCCATGACCGCTCATGCAGTTGTGCAGCGATGCGCCACCCGGCACGAAGCCTTCGGCCTTGGCGTCGTAGGCGCCATGCACCAGGCCCATGAACTCGCTGGCGATGTTGCGGTGGAACCACGGCGGGCGGAACGTGTTCTGCGCCACCAGCCAGCGCGGCGGGAAGATCGCGAAGTCCATGTTGCTGGTGCCGGGTGTGTCGCTGGGCGAATGCAGCACCAGGAAGATCGACGGGTCCGGATGGTCGTAGCTGATCGAACCGATGGCGTTGAAGCGACGCAGGTCGTAGCGGTATGGCGCGTAATTGCCGTGCCAGGCCACCACGTCCAGCGGCGAATGGTCGATCGGCGCGCGCCACAGGCGGCCCTCGAACTTGGCGATCAGTTCGAAATCGCCATCGACATCCTCGAACGCCGCGTGCGGGGTCTCGAAGTCACGCGGGTTGGCCAGGCCGTTGGAACCGATCGGGCCAAGGTCGGGCAGCTTCAGCAGCGCGCCGTAGTTCTCGCAGATGTAGCCGCGGCTCGGGCCATCGGGAAGTTCCACGCGGAACCGCACGCCGCGCGGGATCACCGCGATCTGCTGCGGCTCGATCTCGATCACGCCCAGCTCGGTCAGCAGGCGCAGTGCGCCCAGCTGCGGCACGATCAGCAGTTCACCGTCGGCGTCGTAGAAGTAGCGACCGACCATGTCGCGGTTGGCAGCGTAAAGGTGGATGCCCACGCCGGCATGCGCGTCGGGCGAGCCGTTGCCACCCATCGTGTACAGGCCTTCGACAAAGTCGGTCGGCAGCTCCGGCAGCGGCAGCGGGCTCCAGCGCAGCTGGTTCGGTGAAGCCGGCTGTGCGCCGAAATCACACTGCAGCTGCGACTGCGCGAACGGAGTGAACTCGCCATGGGTCACGGCCGGGCGGATCCGGTACAGCCAGCTGCGGCGATTGCTGCCGCGCGGCGCGGTGAAGGCGGTGCCGGTCAGCTGTTCGGCGTACAGGCCGTGGGCCACCTTCTGCGGTGAGTTCTGCCCGACCGGCAGCGCGCCGGCGACGGCCTCGGTGGCGAATTCGTTGCCGAAGCCGGACTGGTAGCCGCGGGCGGTGATGGCGGGGGACATGGGAACTCCAGAGATTGCCGGCCAGCGGCCGGCACTACCATTCGGACAGGCAATGCCGGCGGGACGCCGACATTGCCTGCGGACCTTACAGCACGCCGCGGCGGATCTGGTCGCGCTCGATGCTTTCAAACAGCGCGGTGAAGTTGCCTTCGCCGAAGCCTTCGTTGCCCTTGCGCTGGATGATCTCGAAGAAGATCGGGCCAATGCAGTTCTGGGTGAAGATCTGCAGCAGCTTGCGCTGGTGGGTTTCCGGATCGGCGTCGATCAGGATCTTGTTCCTGGCCAGGCGCGCCACGTCTTCACCGTGGTTCGGCACGCGCTGGTCGATCACGTCGAAATAGGTTTCCGGCGTGTCGAGGAAATCCACGCCCTGCGCGCGCATCGCTTCGACGGTCTCGTAGATGTTCTCGGTGAAGCAGGCGATGTGCTGGATGCCCTCGCCCTTGTACGCGTCCAGGTACTCGTTGATCTGGCTCTTCGGGTCGGACGATTCGTTCAGCGGGATGCGCACGATGCCGTCCGGTGCGGTCATCGCCTTGGACACCAGGCCGGTCTTCAGGCCCTTGATGTCGAAGTAGCGGATCTCGCGGAAGTTGAACAGGCGCTCGTAGTAGTCCGACCACTGCTGCATGTTGCCGAAGTACAGGTTGTGGGTCAGGTGGTCGATGAAGGTCAGGCCGAAGCCGAACGGGTGCAGGTCGGCCCCTGCGATCGGCTCGTAGTCGCCGTCGTAGATGCTGCCGGCGCTGCCATAGCGGTCGACCAAGTACAGCATGCAGTCGCCGATGCCCTTGATGACCGGCGCGCTGACCGCCTTGCTGTCCGGCTTGAAGGCGATGGCTTCGGCGCCGTTGCCCAGCGCGGTCTGGTAGACCTCCTGGCCCGGCTTCTTGAAGCGGATGGCGAAGCCACAGGCGCACGGGCCGTGCTTTTCGGCGAAGTCGGCGGCGAACGAATCGGGGTCTTCGTTGACCAGGAAGTTGACGTCGCCCTGGCGATAGACGGTAATCGGACGCTGCTTGTGCTTGAGCACCGCGCTGAAGCCCATCTTCCGGAAGTACTCGTGCAGCTCCTGGCCACGGCCGGCCGGGGCGGCGAATTCGACGAACTCGAAGCCGTCGATGCCCATCGGGTTCTCGAAGGTGGTGACCTGCATGCCGGGGTTGGGATGCGAGGCGGTCGGGACTGCGGTATTCATGGCGTGGCTCCGAATCGGTACCGCATCGGTACAAACCAGGTGCGGGCAGGTAGGGACCCGGCGAGAATGCAGGGTCTGGACCCACCCCTTATAGTTACACTTGAAACCACCAGCAAGGTGCACCGCAACATGAGCCCCGCCGATCCCGTTTCGACCCGCCTGCGTGCCTCGCACGTCCTGCTCGACCTGGAACAGTTCCTGCCGTACCGGCTGAGCGTGCTGTCCAACCGGGTCAGCGGCAACATCGCCAAGCTGTACGGCGATCGTTACGGTCTGGCGATCCCCGAGTGGCGGGTCATCACCATCCTGGCGCTGTACCCGGGCTCCTCGGCCAGCGAGGTCTCCGACCGCACGGCGATGGACAAGGTGGCGGTCAGCCGCGCCGTGGCCCGCCTGCTGGAGCGCGGCTTCATCAAGCGCGAGACCCACGGCGACGATCGCCGCCGCTCGGTGCTGGCGCTGTCGGCCGCCGGTTTCGAGGTGTACGAGACCATCGCGCCGATGGTGATCGAGATCACCCGCAAGCTGATGTCGGTGCTGAGCGAAGAGGAAGAGCAGGTGCTGGAAAAGCTGATCCTGCGCCTGGCCGGCGAAGGCCTGGAGCGGATGGGCGAAGGCGTCTGAAAGAAAAGGGGACGGAGGGGATTAAGTCGCATCAGGCACACCTGTGCTGATTGCGGCTTAATCCCCTCCGTCCCCTTTTTTCAGCTGAGGTGCTTGCGGCGTGCGTGGATCCACGGCACGGCCAGTGCTGCGATGGCGCCGCCGGCGAAGCCCAGCGAGGCGGCCACCGTCGCTGCTTCGACCGCCCCCGGCAGCGCCAGCGCCGCCGCCACCAGCAGCAACGACGGCAGGCCGACGAAGGTGCCCAGGAAGAAGTGCCAGCGCGGTGACCAGGTGTTGAGCTGCAGCAGGCTGACCGGCTGCCAGGCGTCAGAGGCGGCGTCCTCGGCGATCTTCGCCACGGCCTTGGCCAGGTCCACTTCCGGCAGCGCGCGCCCCAGGCGGGCGGTCGCCAGCAGCTCGGCCACCGCTTCCACCGGCGGGAAGCTGGACGGCCACGCAACCGGCGCCGGCACGCCGTAGGCGGTCAGCAGCGGCACGCTCAACCACGGCGCCACCAGCGGGCGCATGCGGCGGCGCCCGTGCACGCACCAGATCTGCGGCTGGCCGTGCGCAGTGACGCTGTACAGCGCCAGTTCGTTGGCCGGCGGATAGCCGAGCATGGTCACCCGCGCGGCCAGGCTGTCCTGGCCCATCGCGCGCAGGAAGCCGGGGCGGCTGCGACCTTCCTGCATCCACGCCAGGCCCAGTGCGCCCACCAGATATGCCTCGGCGACGTCCTTGCTGCCGGCCGTGGCGCGCTCGTCACTGGCCAGATACCACGCCAGTGATTTCGGTTCGGCCACATCGTCCAGGCCCCAGCGGCTGTCGTCACCCAACACATGGCGCACCGGCAGTCGCGCGGGGGCGGTCTCGCCACGCTCGCCGGTCTGCAGGAAGGGCAGCACGCCCTGGATGAAGGTGGACAGCTCGATCGCGCGCGCGCCGTGGCCCTGCCATTCGGGCGGCAGCAGCCCGGCCAGCTGGCCTTCGGCGGCCAGCGCATCAAGCCGGGACTTCTGCTCGACCAGCTTCTGCACCGCCCCCTTCAGCACCACGTTGTCGGGCAGCGCGATCTGCGGCAGGCGATGGCGTGGCGGCGCCAGGTCGACGCTGTCCTCTCCGGTACCGGCGTCATCCAGCAGCGCTTCCTGCGGCGGCAGGGTCACGCCCTCGCCTGCCCCACCCTCGGCCAGGTCGCTGGCGGGTTCGGGCAATCGTTCGGCGTGGTCGCTGTGCATGGGCGTTCCGGAAGGTTGCATCGACGGGATGTCGACTGAGGTCCTTGCCGGTAACGGCGTGCTCACGGTGAAGTTGAGACGCCGATTCAGAGAGTGTGACGGTGCGCGCAGTAGATCCGCGCCAGGCGTGGATGCGCCTCAGTGCCGACCAACGGTCGGCACCCACCGGGGTGGGCGGTCAGCGGTCGGCACCCACCAGAGCATGCCGGCCAGCGGCCGGCACTACCCTATTCCGGTTTGTCAGGCGCCCACTGCTTGAGGAAGGCACTCACCCGCGCAGGCTGGAACGCCTCGCCCCTGCGCAGCTCGCCGGTGGCCTGCGATACCAGCAGGCCGCCATCTGCATCGAGCACCAGCAGGTACGGGTAGTCGCGCGCCATCACCGGGTACTGGGCGAAGAAGGCGGTGTTGGGCTGCTCGTCGCTGGCGTTGACCTTCACCCACACGTAGTGGGCATCGCGGAAGCGACGCAGGTCGCCGTTGCCTTCCACCACGTCGTCCAGCGCCCGGCAGCGCTCACAGGCGGCGTTGCCGACCTCCAGCAGGATCCGCTTCTTGCCACGCTGGGCTTCCACCTTGGCGGTTGCCAGGTCGTCGGCGGGGTTGCGGGCCGGGTCGAACTGCGCGCCGAGCCCGGCGATGGCGGCGATGTCCGCCGCCACCGGGGTGTTGCCCGAGGCCACCGGTTCGCTGGGGTCAGCAACCGGTGGCTCGGTGGGTCGGGTATCCAGGGGCTGCGTGGGCTCGGCGGCGGCAGGCGGTTGCGGTTGCGAACAGGCGCCGATCAGCGCCGCACAGACCACCACCATTGCACCACCGAGCTTGCTGCGCATGCCTTCTACCCTCTCATCATTACTTGACGCCGTGCATCAGCTTGTTGATCAGCGGGGCGATCAGGAACAGCACCACGCCGGAGCCGATCAGGGCCCAGAACCCGAAGGTATACCCCTTCAGGGCCGACTCGACCGTCATGCCGCCTTCACCACTGACCACGCCGGCGAAGATGCCCGACAGGTTGTTGCCGATGCCGGTGGACAGGAACCAGCCACCCATGCCGAAGCCGACCAGGCGCACCGGGGCCAGCTTGGTCACCATCGACAGGCCGATCGGCGACAGGCACAGCTCACCCACCGACTGGATGACGTAGACCATGAACAGGGTCCAGAACGGGATCTTGCCGTCAACGACCATCTGCGACAGGGCGAACATCAGCAGGGCGAAGGCGGCGCCGTTGAACAGCAGGCCCAGGCCGAACTTGCGCGGGATGGACGGATTGGCGCGGCCCATGGCCACCCAGATCCAGGCAATGACCGGGGCCAGGGTGATGATCGCCACCGAGTTGACCGACTGGAACCACGCGGTCGGGAAGGTCCAGTCACCGAACTGGCGGTTGACGATGTTCTCGGCCAGGAAGGTGAACGAGCTGCCGGCCTGTTCGAAGAACATCCAGAACATCACGTTGAAGGCGAAGATGATCAGCATGGCGATCACGCGGTCGCGCTGCACCTTGCCTTCGCGGACGCCCTCGACCAGCAGCAGGATGGCCAGCGCGGTGAACATCGCACCCAGGATCCAGGCCAGCGCGGTGGCGCCGGTAGCCAGCAGGAAGTACGCCACCGGGATGGCGACCACGGCACCGGCCAGCACCATGATGATGCGGCCGAAGCCTTCAGCGCCGGCCGGCGGTGCACCGATGCCCTTCAGGCCGGCGCGACCGATGTAGAACCACACCAGCGAGATCAGCATGCCCACGCCCGAGGCAATGAACACGACCTTGTAGGACGGCATCGCGTCGGTACCGAACACCTTGCGGGCCAGGTACTCGGTCAGCACCGGGGCGATCATCGCGCCGATGTTGATGCCCATGTAGAAGATGGTGAAGCCGGAGTCGCGGCGCTCGTCCTTCAGGCCGTACAGCTTGCCGACCATGGTCGAGATGTTGGGCTTGAACAGGCCGTTGCCTACGATGATCGTGGCCAGGCCAAGCTTGAAGATGTGCTCCTGCGGCAGCGAGATCATGAACAGGCCGGCGGCCATGATGATCGCGCCGGTCAGGATCGAGCGCTGGTAGCCCAGTACCCGGTCGGCCACGTAGCCACCGAAGATCGCCGCGGCGTATACCAGGGCCAGGTAGGCGCCATAGATGCGGCTGGCGTCGCCTTCACCGGCAGCGCTGCCGTTGTAGAACTGGGCGACGATGTACAGCACCAACGCCCAGCGGATGCCGTAGAACGCAAAGCGCTCCCAGAACTCGGTCATGAACAGCATCCACAACGGGCGCGGGTGGCCCAGCGTGGTCTTGAAGTCCGGCAGCGCCGGCTCTGGGGTGTTCGCAGTGGCGTTTACGCTCATGCGGATTTCCTGGTTCGGTGGATGACGAGCACGTCCGCTGTGCAGTTGGAGCAACGCGCGAGGATCACCGACTTCTGCCGTTCACGTCAAATACACGCCGTTTGAGGCAGGTGCCAGCCTGCTCGCTGAACTTGCATCTGAAACGATCCAGCCAATGGCCGGGGTCCAAGCTGAATGGGGGTCAGCCCAGTTCTGCCGGGGGTGCCGCCTGCAGGCTGGTGCGCACCTGGAACAGTTCGGGGAAGAAGGTCAGCTCCAGCGCCTTGGCGAGGAAGCCCACGCCGGACGAGCCGCCGGTGCCGCGCTTGAAGCCGATCACGCGCATCACCGTGCGCATGTGTCGGAATCGCCACAGCTGGAAGGCGGTCTCCAAGTCCACCAGGTCCTCGCACAGCGCGTACTCGCGCCAGTAGCGGTCGGTGTCCTGGTAGATGCGCTCGAAGACCGGCTGCAGCGCGTCGTCGGCCACATGCGGCTGGGTCCAGTCGTGGGATTCGTACACCGCCGGCACGGCATGGCCGAAGCGGGCCAGGTACTTCAGGAATTCCTCGTACAGGCTCGGCGCCTCCAGCACGATGCGCAGCTGCGCCTGCCCGGCCGGGTCGTGCTCGAACACCTGCAGCATCTGCGCGTTCTTGTTGCCCAGCAGGAACTCGATGTAGCGGTACTGCAGCGACTGGAAGCCCGAAGACGGGCCCAGCACGTCGCGGAAACCCATGTATTCGGACGGGGTCAGCGTTTCCAGCACCGACCACTGCTCGGTCAGCTGGCGCAGCACCTGCTTGCTGCGCGCCAGCACCTTGCGGCACTGCCAGACTTCATCGCGCTGCAGGAAGCCGATCGCCGCACGCAGTTCGTGGCCGAGCAGCTTCAGCCACAGCTCCGAGGTCTGGTGCTGGATGATGAAGAGCATCTCATCGTGGTGCGGCGGGTTGGACAGCGGCTGCTGCGCGCTGAGCAGCTGGTCCAGCCGCAGGTAGCCGCCGTAGGTCAGGCGTCCCTGCAGGTCGGTGTGGATGCCGGCTTCGAGATCGCGTTGGTTGTTGTCGACAGACATGGGCGGGACCAGATCGGGGGCGGCAAGGGTAGCGCGTTGCCGCCGCGCTGGCAGCCGCCGGGTCCATACCGGGGCGTGCGGTGCCCCGTGGAGCATTGGCCGATGCGGGGCCTGCGCGTGGAACCGATCGGGTCGTTGCGCCAGCAGTCAGCCAGAGGCGTATTCTGATGCTTTGCAGCAACGACTGAATACGTTGTTGTTATTGGCCCCCCACCCGCCGGCAGGGGTAAAACAGGGCGTTGCCGTGTTGCGGCGCAGGAAGGCTATTCCGTACGCGTTCCTTAACATGGCGATTCATATCATTTGTAACTTCTCTGTCGAAGGTGCAGTACGCAATGACGGTTGCCGCTGAATTCAAGATCGAATACCTGCAGTACCTGGATACGGACGGCAAACTCGTCCGCGATGACCTGCCCGCGTCGCTGCGCGACCCCAAGGTCCTGGTACCGCTGTTCAAGCAGATGCTGTTCGTACGTACGTTCGACAGCAAATCCATCGCACTGCAGCGCACCGGCAAGCTGGGCACCTATGCCGCCTGCCTGGGCCACGAAGCCGCGCACGTGGGTATCGGCGCGGCGATGCAGAAGGACGACGTGTTCGCGCCTTCGTACCGCGAGTATGGCGCGATGTTCATGCGTGGCGTGCGCCCGCACGACGTGCTGATGTACTGGGGCGGCGACGAACGCGGCAACGATTACGGCGGCAACGCGGCCAAGGACTTCCCGTTCTGCGTGCCGATCTCCACCCAGTGCCTGCATGCCGCAGGCGCCGCGCTGAAGTTCAAGCTCAACAAGGAACCGCAGATCGCCGTGGCGGTGTGCGGCGACGGCGGCAGCTCCAAGACCGACTTCTACGCGGCACTGAATTCGGCCGGCGCCTACAAGCTCCCGCTGATCCTGTGCATCGTCAACAACGGCTGGGCCATCTCGGTCCCGCGTTCGGCCCAGACCGGTGCCGAAACGCTGGCGCAGAAGGGCCTGGCTGGCGGCCTGCACTGCCTGCAGGTGGACGGCAACGACCTGATTGCCGTGCTGGCTGCCATGGAGCAGGCGCGCGAACGTGCGCTGGCCGGCGACGGTGGCACCGTGCTGGAACTGATGACTTACCGCCTGTCCGACCACACCACCGCCGATGACGCGCGCCGCTACCGCGACGATGCTGAAGTGAAGGATGCCTGGCAGCGCGAGCCGATGCTGCGCCTGCGCAAGTACCTGATCAACGCCGGTGTGTGGAGCGAGGATGAGGAAAGCGCCTGGGTCGCCGAGTGCGGCAAGCGCGTGGACGAGGAAGTGAACCTGTACCTCAACACGCCGGTGCAGCCGGTCGAGGCGATGTTCGACTTCCTGTATGCCGATCCGCCGCCGGACCTGCTGGCCCAGCGTGCCCAGGCGATCGCCCTGGAGAAGCGCCATGGATGAGATCAAGAACGGCGCGCCCGGCGCGCACACCAACGCCGCCGACAGCGCCGCTGTCGCGCGCGGAGATGACAGCATGACCACCACCCCGATCACCCTCATCGAAGCCATCACCCAGGCGCTGGCCTGGGAGCTGGAACACGACCCGTCGGTGCTGGTGCTGGGCGAAGACGTGGGCGTCAACGGCGGCGTGTTCCGCGCCACCGCCGGGCTGCAGCAGCGCTTCGGCTCGGACCGCATCCTCGATACCCCGCTGGACGAAACCACCATCGCCGGCCTGACCATCGGCCTGGCCGCACAGGGCATGAAGCCGGTGGCCGAAGCCCAGTTCGACGGCTTCATGTACCCGATGGTCGACCATATCGTCTGCCACGCCGCACGCCTGCGTTACCGCACGCGTGGCCGCCTGCACTGCCCGATGGTGCTGCGCGTGCCGTGGGGCGGTGGCATCCGCGCGCCGGAACACCACAGCGAAGCCAACGAGGCGATCTTCACCAACGTGCCGGGCCTGCGCGTGGTGCTGCCGTCGTCGCCGCAGCGCGCCTACGGCCTGCTGCTGGCCGCGATCCGCGAGCCGGATCCGGTGATCTACATGGAGCCCAAGCGCATCTACCGCCAGTACAAGGAAGTGGTCGTCAACGACGGCGAAGCCTTGCCGCTGGACGTCTGCTTCGTGCTGCGCGACGGCACCGACGTGACCCTGGTGACCTGGGGCGCGCAGGTGAAGGAAGCGCTGGAAGCGGCGGACAAGCTGGCCGGCGAAGGCATCAGTGCCGAAGTCATCGACGTGGCCACGCTGCGTCCGCTGGACTTCGCCACCATCGCCGAATCGGTGGCCAAGACCGGCCGCTGCGTGATCGTGCAGGAGGCCCCGAAGACCGCGGGCTTCGGCGCCGAGATCGCCGCGCGCCTGGCCGAGGAATCGATCTACGACCTGCTGGCACCGGTCGAGCGCGTCACTGGCTACGACACCCACATTCCGCTGTTCCGCCTGGAAATGAAGTACCTGCCGAGCGTTGAGCGGATCGTGGCTGCGGCCAAGCGCGCGGTGGCGGCCGGCTGACATGCGGGCCCGCCTTCTGGGGGCTTACCGCAGCCAGTATCCCAACCCGCTCCGGTTCCGCACCGGCCAGATCGTCGAAGTAGGTGTCCGTGACGAGGAATGGCCGGCGTTTGCCTGGGTACGCACCAACGATGGGCGCGCTGGATGGGCGCCCATCGCCTGGTTGCAGCTGCTGGACGAGGGTCGCGCCGAAGCGCTGTGCGACTACGACGCCCGCGAGCTGGATGTGGAAAGCGGCGAGATGGTGAAGCTTCATCACGAACACGGCGGGTGGTGGTGGTCCGAGCGCGCCAATGGCGCGACGGGTTGGCTGCCGGCCCGCGAACTGGAACTGCTGGAAGAGAACTGCAAATGAGCCAGACCAAGAACTTCAACCTGCCCGACCTGGGCGAAGGCCTGCCGGACGCGACCATCGTCGAGTGGTTCGTCAAGGAAGGCGATGTGATCAAGCTGGACGAGCCGCTGGTGTCGATGGAGACCGCCAAGGCCGTGGTGGAAGTGCCCTCGCCGTTCTCCGGCAAGGTGCTGAAGCTGTCCGGCGGCGCCGGCGACATCATCCCGACCGGCTCGGTGCTGGCCAGCTTCGAACTGGACCCGAACCTGCCGCAGCGAGCCGATGGCCAGGACACCGGCCACAGCCATGGCCACGCTGC
This sequence comes from Stenotrophomonas maltophilia D457, assembly GCF_000284595.1. Lineage (GTDB taxonomy): Bacteria > Pseudomonadota > Gammaproteobacteria > Xanthomonadales > Xanthomonadaceae > Stenotrophomonas > Stenotrophomonas muris. The sequence continues at coordinate 4,402,021 of NC_017671.1, forward strand.
ACCGGCGGCCGCACCGACCCCGCCGCCGCTGCCGGCTGCGGCCGCTCCGGCTGCCGCCGAGGAGGCCAAGCCCGCCGCGGCCGAGCGCGATGACGCCGGTACCGTGGTCGGCGCGATGCAGAGCTCCAATGCCGTGCATGCCGAACAGGCGCTGGCCGTCGGTGGCGTCAAGGCCGTGCCGGCCGTGCGTGCGATGGCGCGCAAGCTGGGCGTGGACCTGAGCCGCGTGGCCGCTACCGGCACCGATGGCGCGGTGACCATGGCCGACGTCAAGCAGGCTGCCGCCAACGGCAGCGCCAAGCTCGGCGCTGCTCCGGCACCGGTTGCCGCTGCTGCCTATGCCGCGCCGGCCCCGGCGCAGGTGTCTGCCCCGGTGCAGAGCGAAGCCCGCACCCCGCTGTCCGCCGCCGGCAAGCCGATGCGTACCCAGCCGCCGGGCGTGGTCGCCAAGGGCCAGCCGGAACCGCTGAAGGGCGTGCGCCGCAACATGGCACGCGTGATGGCCGATGCGCACAGCAAGGTCGTGCCGACCACGCTGAACGACGACGCCGACATCCACGCCTGGCTGCCGGGCAACGACGTCACCGCGCGCCTGGTGCGTTCGATCGTGGTCGCCGCGCAGAAGGTGCCGGCGATGAACGCCTGGTTCGACGGTGAAGCGCTGACCCGTACCCTGCACGCGCAGGTGGACATCGGCATCGCCGTGGACACCGACGACGGCCTGTTCGTGCCGGCCCTGCGCAACGCCGACATGCTCGACGCACGCGGCATCCGCGAAGGCGTCAACCGCCTGCGCGAGCAGGTGGAATCGCGTTCGATCGCGGCGTCGGAACTGAGTGGCTACACCATCTCGCTGTCCAACTTCGGCATGTTCGCCGGCCGCTACGCGACCCCGGTCGTGGTGCCGCCGTGCGTGGCCATCGTCGGTGCCGGCCGAGCCCGCCACCAGATGACCCCGGTGATGGGCGGCGTGGAAGCGCACAAGGTGATCCCGCTGTCGGTCACCTTCGACCACCGCGCAGCCACGGGTGGTGAAGCTGCCCGCTTCCTGCGCGCGATGATGGACGACCTGGCACTGGCCAGCTGATCGGCCACCTGACCGGTGGGTGCCAACCGTTGGTTGGCACATGACTTGGAGAGAACGCCGGGCATTGCCCGGCGTTTTTTTTCCGGCATCCACGCATGGCGTGGATCTACACAATGCGGGCGATCAATCGCGCGCGACCATGCCTTCGGCGCGGCTGTACACACGCAGGCGGTGGCCATCAGGATCTGCCCCGACAAAGGTATGGCCGAACTCCAGCGTCACCGGCGACTGCAGGATCTGCACGCCGAGCCCACGCCACGCATCATGCATCTGCTGCACGGCCTCGGGGTTTGCGACCACCATCGCCAGTTCGGCGGCGCCTGCCTGCGCAGACACCGGCGGTTGCACGTCATCACGTTGCCACAGGCCGAGTGCGGCGCCATCGCCGAGCAGGAACAGGGCGAAGCCAGGCGACTGCTCGACCGGCGGTTTGCCGAGGATGCCGCTGTAGAAGGTGGCGCTGGTGGCGACGTCGCGCACGTACTGCAGCAGGGTGCTGGGCGTGAACATGGGGAAGCTCCGTTGTTGGGAGCGATCATGGTGGTACGGCCCTGCTGACAGATTCTGTCAGTAGCGGCGAGCGTGCTCTACTGCCGTCGCTCCTGCCCTGGTAGAGGCCGAGCTTGCTCGACTGCCGTTGCCACTGCCCTGGTAGAGGTCGAGCTTGCTCGACTGCTGTTCGCGAAGATCAAAGGCGGTCGAGCAAGCTCGACCCCTACCAGGAGCAAAGATCGAAGAGCAAAGAGCAAAAGCCGCCAACCCATCGCACCAGCAGCAGAAAGCGAAGCGCAATGACAGTCGAGCAGGCCCGACGCTACGAACGGTCCAGCCAGTCCGGCGCGATGCCCTGCGCCTTCTGCCAGCGCCGCAGCAGCGTGGCGCGTGGTACGAGGTAGTGCTCCTCCAGCACGCGCACCTGGCGGATGCGATCCAGGCGGAAATGGCGAAAATCCTCGCGGCGCTCACACCACGCCGCCAGCATCGGCACCTCATCGAAGTAGCCCAGCGCGAACGGCCAGACGATGCGCTCGCTGCGCTGGCCGTGCGCGTCCTCGTAGCCGAACTTCAGGCGCTGCTGTGAACCGACAGCCTCTCGCACGGCCTGCAGACGAGCAGGGGGAACCTTGGCCGCCGCACGCGAAGGGCCCACCCGCAGGCCACTGTCACGCAGGGCCTCGCGCCGCGCTGCGGGCAACACATGGGCGATACGCGCCAGGGCATCGCGTGCGGCTTCGGCCAACGCGGGTTCGGTACGGGCCGCAACCCAGCGCAGGCCCAGCACCAGTGCGTCGATCTCGGCCGGTGGCAGGGTCATCGGCGGCAGGGTATCGCTCGGCGTCAGCTGGTAGCCGACGCCGGCCTCGCCGCGCAGGTCGGCGCCCTGCTCGCGCAGGGTTTCGATATCGCGGTACAGCGTGCGCAGGCTGACTCCCAGCGCGTCGGCCAGCACCTGGCCGGCCACCGGCCGCCGATGGCGGCGCAGCAGCTGTTGGAGCTGGGTCAGGCGCAGCGCACGCGACATCAGCCGGCCAGTGCGCTCGATGCCACCACGTGCTCACCCGGTTGCGGGGCCAGCGCGGCCTCGACCAGCGCCTTGGCGATCTCGCTCGCCGGGTTGATCCGCCACGCCCGTGGCAGTGCCGGCCCCAGCACGCCCAGCACCTTCAGCGCGAGACGCTCACCGCGCCGCACCTCGTTGCGCTCGCCACCGATCAACCCTGGGCGGACCAGGGTCAACGAGGTGAAGCCCAGCGCGCGCAGATCGCGCTCCAATTCACCCTTCACCCGGCTGTAGAAGATCGACGACCGCGGATCGGCACCGGCTGCGGAATTCAGCACATAGGTCTGCGCACCCTTCGCCTGCGCCAGACGGGCGAACGCCAGCGGGTAATCATGGTCGATGCGATGGAAGGCCTCGCGGCTGCCAGCCTGGGCAATGGTGCTACCCAGCGCGCAGATGACCGCGTCCACGCCCGCCCACCCGGCGGCGGCGGGCAGCGCATCGAAGGCCAGTACCGGGTTCTCCAGCTTCCCGTGGGCTGCGCCCAACGGGCGACGGGTCGGGGCGATCACGGCGCTGCAGCGCGGGTCGTCCAGCAGCCGGGGCAGGGTCAGCCCACCGACCAGGCCGGTCGCCCCCAGCAACATCACGCGCATCACCACCTCCACTGCGGCATCCTGTCGCCCATCCTAGCCGTTCAAGCCGTCGGCGGCCGCGCCGATATGCTGGAACCAGTCCCTGCCAGCCCCCAGGATTCGCTCCATGACGGACCAGCCCGACCACCGCCCTGCCCCCGGTACCGCCCTTGGGCCGCCGGCACGCGTGCGCGCGGTGGTGGACGATGGGCTGGGCGACCGCGTGGTGCTGCAGGGCGGCGGTGGCGTGGCGCTGCAGCAGCTGTTCGCAGGCGCCGACGCGCCGGAACCGCTGCTGGCCGCGTTCGCCAACGGCATGGCCACCCTGCCCGGCGAGCTGGGCGATATGGGCGACCGCCTGCAGTCGGCGCAGGCCAGCGCCGATTGGCCGCGCTACGGGCGCGCGATGCGGCAGTTGATCGACAAGTACATCCGCACCATCGAACAGCATTCGCCGGATGGGCAACCCGAAAGCCTGCGCCTGTCCGAGCAGCTGCGGCTGCTGCTGGGCGGCGCGGTGGTGGCGCTGCTGCAGCACGACCCGGACCTGCGCGAACAGGCGCAGGCACTGGCCATGCACCTGCGCCAGTGGCAGCCAGGCACGGCGCTGGAACCGATCGAGCAGGGCGTGCGCGAACTTGGCCACCAGGTCGGCGTGCGTGCCGAGAGCTGGCAGGAGCAGCAGGCACTGCTGCTGGAGCTGTTCGCGCTGCTGCTGGAGAACGTGAGCGAGCTGCTGGATGACCGCAGCTGGCTGCAGGGCCAGATCGCCGCGGTACGCCAGCTGCTGGACGGGCCGTTGGAAGCTGAGGCGGTCGAGCGCACCCGCGCCGAACTGCGCGAAGTGATCTACAAGCAGGGCCTGCTGCGCCAGGGCATCGACGATTCGAAGGCGGCGATGCGCGGGCTGATGGGCGAGTTCATCGAGCGCATGGATGGCATGGCCACCAGCACCGGCGAGTACCACGATCGCATCGGCAGCTACGCACTGCAGCTGCGCGAGGCGCGCAGCATCGCCGACCTCAACCAGCTGCTGCAGGACGTGATGCGCGACACCGGCAAGGTGCAGCAGCAGGCCGCGCAGGCGCGCGATCACCTGGCCAACGCACGGCAGGAAGTGGAGCGTGCCGAGCAGCGCATCGCCGAGCTGGAGCAGGAACTGCGCGCGGCCGGTGACCTGGCACGCATCGATCCACTGACCCAGGCGCTGAACCGCCGCGGCCTGGACGAACTGCTGCAACGCGAGCTGGCCCGTGCCGCACGCAACAACTCGCCGCTGGGCGTGGCGGTGATCGATCTGGATGATTTCCACCAGACCAACGATGCACATGGTCATGCCGGTGGCGATGCACTGCTGCAGCACCTGGTGGCCGTCTGCAAGCTGCTGCTGCGCGCCACCGATGGCATCGCGCGGCTGGGCGGCGACGAGTTCGTACTGGTGCTGCCGGAAACCCAGGGCGCCGACAGCATGGCCACGGTGCAGCGCCTTCAGCGTTCACTGGCGCATCGCGTGCTGACCGTGCAGGACCGGCGCGTACCGGTGCATTTCAGTGCCGGGCTGGCGCAATGGCAACCCGGCGACGACACCGAAACCCTGCTGCGGCGCGCGGACGACGCGCTGTATGCCGCCAAGCGGCAGGGCAAGAACCGCGTGCAGGCAGGCTGACCGTCCGGCCCGCAGCAAACTACGTTGGTAGGTGCCAACCTTGGTTGGCACACGCAGAAACAAAGCGCCGACCAAGGTCGGCCTCTACCCGGCGACCCGCCGGCGATGATCCCGACCACCCTGAACCGCTTTGGTAGGTGCCAACCTTGGTTGGCACACGCAGGAAACAAAGCGCCGACCAAGGTCGGCCTCTACCGGGGAACCCGCCGGCGACGATGCCGACCACCTTGAACCGCTTTGGTAGGTGCCAACCTTGGTTGGCACGCGTGGGAAACAAAGCGCCGACCAAGGTCGGCCTCTACCGGGGAACCTGCCGGCGACTACTTGCCGCGCAGCTTCTGGAACCCGGTCACCGCCGCCAGCACGATGGCGCCGGCGATGATGCCCACCACCATGTTGCCCGCCGCGCTGACCAGCCAGCCCCACTGGCCCTCGCCGCCCAGCGCCTGTACTGCGTGGTGCAGCGCCGGCACGTTGTGCACCAGGATGCCGCCGCCGACCAGGAACATGGCAATGGTGCCGGCCACCGAAAGGAACTTCATCAGCCACGGTGCCGACGCGACCAGGCCGCGACCGAAGGCGGCAACAGCCCCACCCTTGCGCGACAGGTACAGGCCCACGTCATCCAGCTTGACGATGCCCGCCACCAGCCCATAGACGAAGACCGTCATCGCCAGTGCAACCACGGCCAGCGTGACCAGCTGGTTGGTGAACGATGCGGTGGCGACCACGCCCAGGGTCAGTACGATGATCTCGGCCGAAAGGATGAAGTCGGTGCGGATCGCACCCTTCACCTTGTCCTTCTCCCACGCGACCATGTCCACCTGCGCGTCGGCCAGCGCCTTGCGGCGTTCGGTCTGGCGCTCGGCATCGTCGTCGGCCGAATGCAGGAAGCGGTGCGCCAGCTTCTCCACGCCCTCGAAGCACAGGAAGGCACCACCGATCATCATCAGCGGCACGATCAGGGGCACGTTCCAGCCGCGGCTGTGCAGCCAGGCTTCCAGCGCACTGATCGCCAGGGCCGCCGGCACCAGGATCACCTTGTTGACCAGCGAGCCCTTGGCCACCGCCCACACCACCGGCAGTTCGCGGTTGGCGTTGACCCCGGTGACCTGCTGCGCGTTCAGCGCCAGATCGTCACCGAGCACGCCGGCGGTCTTCTTCGCGGCGACCTTGGTCAGCACCGAGACATCGTCGAGCAGGGTGGCGATATCGTCGAGCAGGGCGAACAGGCTGGCACCGGCCATGGGGCGTCCAAGAAAGGGAATAGGCGGATTCTGACCGATCCGGCGTGGACTGCGGAAGACACCGGGTTCACCGCATGCCCACCGCCCCCCGGCGACACTGCGGAATCCGGACATTGCCGGCCCGCAGCCGGCGCTACCTGTCTTCGTCGCATGGGAGTCCCGCTTGAGCAATCCGTCCGCCGCCAATGGCAATCCCCCGCTGGTCAAAGGCATGAGCCGGCGCAGCCAGATCCTGCGCCTGCTGATGCGCTACCGCCATTCGGGCGTGTTTTCGGGCATGAACCTGGATGCGGCAAGCAACCAGGCCGACGTGCCCGCCGACGGCAATCCGGAACAGTTCGTCAGCGACCTGGAAGCGTTGGGGCCGACCTTCGTCAAGCTGGGCCAGATGCTGTCCACGCGGCCGGACATGGTGCCGGTGGAGTTCGCCACGGCGCTGGAGCGCATGCAGGAGAAGGTGGCGCCGATCCCGGTCGAGCGCATCCACGCGATCATCGAGCAGGAACTGGGCGTAGGGGTGAACAAGCTGTTTGCCTCGTTCGATCCCGAGCCGTTGGGCTGTGCTTCGATCGCGCAGGTACATCGCGCGGTGCTGCACGATGGCCGCCAGGTGGCGGTGAAGGTGCAGAAGCCTGAAGTGGCCGCGCAGCTGCGCTCGGACCTGGAGGCACTGCGCAGCTTCGCGCTGGCCGCCGATCACCTGACCCAGGTGGGTCGCCGCGTGCGGTTGCGCGACTGGCTCAACGAGTTCGCCAAGACCCTGATGCAGGAGCTGGACTACCACGCCGAGGCCGAGAACCTGGCGCGCTTCGGACGGCACCTGCGGCCGTTCCGCCGGTTGTGGGTGCCGCAGCCGATCTGGGACTACAGCAGCCAGCGCGTGCTGACGATGGAGCTTGCCACCGGCGTGCGCGTGGATGCGATCTCCGGCGTACGCCGCACCGAGCAGGACATGGACCCGTTGGCGGCGGCGCTGATCCGCGGCTACCTGGACCAGATCTTCGTGCATGGCGAGATCCATGCAGACCCGCACCCGGGCAACCTGCGGGTGATGCCCGACGGCCGGCTGGCGATCTTCGACCTGGGCATGGTCGCGCACATGCCGCCGCGCCTGCGCGAGCGTCTGCTGAAGATCCTGTTCGCGGCGGTCGACGGCCGTGGCGAGGAAGTGGCCGATGACCTGATCAGTATCAGCACGCGGCTGGAGGCCTTCGATGAAGAGCGCTACCTGCGCGAAACCGGTCAGCTGATCGCGCGCTATGCGGCCAGTGGCAGCTTCTCCGAAGGCCGCGTGGTGCTGGACATGGTGCGCATCGCCACCGCCTGCGGCCTGCGCACGCCGCCGGAACTGAGCCTGCTCGGCAAGGCCCTGCTCAACCTGGAAACCGTGTGCCGGCTGCTGGCGCCAGAGCTGGACACGCGCCGCATCGTCGAGCGCCAGCTGCAGCACGTGATGCGTGCGCGCCTGAAGAAATCGCTGTCTGCAGCCAACATCGCCAGCGAGGCGATGGAGCTGCAGCAGCTGCTGCGTGATGGGCCGCGCAAGCTGTCGGACATCATGGCGCTGCTGGCCGAGAACCGCCTGCAGATGAAGGTCACCGGCCTGGAAGAATCGCGGCTGATGGAGAACCTGCAGAAGATCGCCAACCGCGTGGCGGCCGGCATCATCAGCGCCGCATTGATCATGGCCGCCGCGATGATGATGAGGATCGACACCGGCTGGCACCTGTTCGGTTACCCGCTCATCGCCCTGATCCTGTTGTTCATCGGCGTGGTGCTCGGCCTGGGCATCGTAACCAGTGCATTGCTGTTCGACCGTCGTGCGCGGGCACGCGAAGAACGCGGGCATCGCTAGCGCATCGACGAAAACGCCCGTATTCATGCAGTTTTTAATGCAATCCAGCTGCCCCTTTCACGCTCGTTTTACCTTCTGAGCGCGATTACGCGCGCGTCATTTCAACAAACATTTCAGTCAGGTTCGTGCATGCACTATCGGGTCATCGGCCTGTCACATGCATGTGCTTGCGGCAGCGCCGGTCGGATGGACACGCGTCGGTACGACGTCCATCACCACCACCCCGTCACTGCCGAAGCTGCCTATGCTCTGGATACTGCTGCTGTCGTTGTTGCTGTTGTGCTGGTAGTTCCTCGCGTCCGACAAGTGGGTGTGGTGGAAGGCCGGCGCGTTCTCGCTGCTGCTGCTCATGCTCAGCGCGTGGTGGCTGATCGACAAGCTATCCGGTGATGGGCTCAATGCCGCCACCCTGTACCACCTCGGCGCCGACATGGAAGGTGCCGGTGTCTCCGACTTCAAGGGCTACATCGCCGGCTTCATCGTGTTGGCGCTGGTTTCGCTGCTGCCACTGTTCGCCACACGGGTGAAGCGCTGGCGCCGGCCCGGCCACGGTGGCGCGTTGTTCGCCGGTTTCGCGGCCGTGTGGGTGGCCACGATCATGATCAGCCCGCTGGCCCGTGACGGCCAGCGCCTGTACCAGCAGCTGCGCCCGGTCGACTTCGCCCGCATCGCCCCTGAGTACCAGGTGCCGACGCAGCCGCTGCAGCGCCCGCGCAACATCGTCTGGATCTACGGCGAAAGCCTGGAACGCACCTATCTGGACGAGGCCGTGTTTCCCGGCCTGATGCCCAACCTCAACCGCCTGGCGTCCGAGTCGCTGGACGTGCGTGGGCTGGCCTCGGCCGAAGGCAGCGGCTGGACCATCGCCGGCCTGGTGTCGTCGATGTGCGGCGTGCCGCTGACCACCTCGCAGGGCGATGAAAACAGCATGGACCGCATGGGCAGCTTCCTGCCCAAGGCGGTCTGCCTGGGCGACTACCTGAAGCAGCAGGGCTACACCAACCATTACCTGGGCGGTGCCAACGGCCAGTTCGCCGGCAAGGGCCAGTTCCTGGCCAGCCACGGTTTCGATGAAGTGCACGACCTGGCATGGTTCAAGCAGCAGAAGAAGATCGGCCGCATCCACTACTCGGCCTGGGGCGTGCACGACGACGTGCTGCTGGATACCGCCTACCAGCGCTTCGAGCAGCTCTCGCGTGCCGGTTCACCGTTCATGCTGACCACGTTGACCATGGACACCCACCACCCGGCGGGCCACCTGCCGGTATCGTGCAAGGGCGAGCGCTACCAGAGCCAGTACGGCAACATCAACATGCTCAACGCGCTCAAGTGCAGCGACCGGCTGATCTCGCAGCTGGTGCAGCGCATCCAGGCCAGCCCGTACGGCAAGGACACGCTGATCGTGATCGCCTCCGACCACCTGGCGATGCCCAACGATCTGACCCACATCCTGACCCGGCAGAAGCGCGAGAACCTGCTGCTGTTCCTGGGCGATGGCATTGCCCCGCAGCAGCTCAGCGCCGACGCCGGCACCACCCTGGATTCGGGTGCGACCCTGCTCAGCCTGCTGGACCCGAACCTGAAGACGATGGGCTTTGGCCGCTCGCTGATCGACAGCCAACGCGCACCCAGCGCCAGCGTGGCGGCCAGGCGCGATGGTGGCCGCGACTACCCGCAGTATCTGGCCTTCGCCCGCTCACTGTGGCTGGGCGAACCGACCCGCGAACTGAACATCGATGGCGATGACCAGGTGGTGGTCGGCCTGCAGCACGTGCAGCCACCGGTGCTGCTGGAGTACGACAAGGACTGGGGGCTGAAGTCGGTCTACCTGGAGAACACCTCGCGCCAGTTCGATGACGCGGATCCGGACAACACGCTGGCCTATGTTGATCGCTGCACCGCATTCGAGGACGGCTCGGCCGACGGCGACTGGTGTGCCCTGCTCGTCAACCGCGACAACGGCATCAAGCTGTACCGCGACAACGACCTGCGCGGCGGCATCGCGGTCGATGCACCGCTGGACGCATTCCAGGGCCCGCGCCCGAGCGTGCGCCAGGCGCACATGATCACCCAGAAGGGCCGCCGCACCCGTGCCGGCCAGTACATGCTGCAGCTGGTGGCGAGCACGCGCCCGGATCGCGGTTTCTGGATCGAGGCGGTGTCCTCGCAGCGCAAGGTGGTGCTGGCCCAGCAGTGGGTGCAGCCCGATGCCGACGGCAAGATCAACGTGTCGTTCGGGCTGGACCACGAAGTGGATGATCTGGAGATCCGCGCGTGGTTGAACCATGCCGAGAAGCTGGCGGTGGATACGTTCGCACTGGTGCCCTCGCGCAGCCGACCACGGGGATAGGGTTCTTTGCAGGGCTGCGCCCTGCACCCGTGGTAGTGCCGGCCGCTGGCCGGCAACCTCAGAAGCAACGGCAACAGCGTGCAATCCGTGGTTTGGCGGGGCGGTGTCGACCTTGGTCGACACACTCTGTCAGATATCGAAAATCAAGATGGGGTCAGATCCGTTTTCCTCCGGAAAACGGATCTGACCCCAAGAGCATTTCCGACAGATCGCGGGAAACTGTCGAAGGCGGGGTGGGTCCGGTCGCGGGAGTGTCCGCGGCATGGATGCCGCGGCCAAGCCCCCATGGGTGAGGGCGCTTTGCTTGCGAAGCACTGCTTCGCAAGCGCCCGAACGCACAGCCGCCAGCGGCTGGGCCGGCCTGGGGGTTTACGGCGTCTCCCGCAACCGGACCCCCCCCGCCATCCCGCAGGAAATCAGCTTTTGCTGTTGCTGTTGAAGTTGCCGGCCAGCGGCCGGCACTACTGGGGGGGCAGGGCGCAGCCCTGCAAAACAACCCCTACTCCTGCGGGTCGCGGATGATGTGGATGTCGGTCGGGGTCGACAGCGGAATGTTCCGCTCGGCCAGGATCTGCAGCAGGCTGAAGTACAGATCGCTGCGGGTTGCATACACCTGCCGCGGGCTGGCCACGTACGCGAAACTGTTGATGGTGATCTGGCCACCGGCAATGCTGTCGATGTAGACCGTCGGCGCCGGCTGCTTCAGCACGTTGGTGTGCGCGCTGTACGCATCCAGCAGCGCCTGCCGCAGGTTGCCGACATCAGTGCTGGGCGGCACCGCGAACTGGATCTGGATGCGGCCCTGGTTGTTGCCCATCGTCATGTTGCGCACGGTCTTGGTGACCAGCTCGGAGTTGGGCACGATCAGCGTCGACTTGTCGCCCACCTGGATCTCGGTCGATCGCAGGCTGATGCGGCGGATGTCGCCCTCCTGGTCACCCAGCTTCACCCAGTCGCCGATCTTCACCGGGCGCTCGGCCAGCAGGATCAGGCCGGAGACGAAGTTCTGGGTGATCACCTGCAGGCCGAAGCCAATACCCACCGACAGTGCGCTGACCAGCAGGGCCAGCTTGCTCAGCTGCAGCCCCATCGCCGACAGCGCCCAGATCACCGCGATGATGATGCCCACGTATCGGGCAACGGTGCTCACCGAATTGCGCGCGCCCAGGTCCAGCTCGGTCTTGGGCAGGTAGGTGTCGGTCAGCCAGCGCTGCACCAGCTGGGTGATCGCCAGGCCGGCCAGCAGCGCCAGTACCGCCAACACGATCCCCGCCGGTGCCAGCTTGGTGCCACCGATATCGAATCCGGTCGTGAACAGTGAAGTGAAGCGCTCCACCACCGCGCCGATGTTGCCGAACGGTGCCACCAGCGCCAGCAGCGCGATCAGTACGACGATGGTACGCAGCGCTGCCGACAGCAGCACGCCCGCCTGTTCCAGCCGCGATACGCTCAGGCCGGTGCTGAGCAGGATGGTCTGGCCGACCTTGCTGTCGGCGTTGAGCATCCACGTGCTCAGGTCATCGACGAACTTGAACAGCAACGTCGCGGCCAACACCACGATGCTGCCGCCGATCAATTGCTGGTTCACGAACTTGGCGAAATTCAGGTAGCCCAGCAATGTGGCAATGATGGCGGCCACCACCGCGATGTTACCCGCTACCCGGGCCAGTACCAGCCAGCTGCTGCGGCGCACCGGCGTGGCTGCACCCACGCCATCGGCCTGCGCTTCCAGCTTGGCCTCGGCCTCGGCGGTCTGCCGGCGATGCAGGCGCGCCAGGGTCACCAGCATGGCCATGATCAGGCCGAGGTAAGTCAGCGCAATCAGTCCGTCCAGCGCCACCGTGGTGACGTCGCTGGTGCGCGTGGCCTGGTCCAGGGCCACCAGCACCGTGCTCAGCCAGGCCAGCGCCGCCGCGCCCCAGGCGTACTTGCGCAGCTTCAGCGCGGCGGTGTCGTCCAGGTTCAACAGCCGCCACGACGGGCGCTTGGGCACCAGCAGGCAGGCGCTGAGTGCGGCGATGAAGGCCGCGCGGAACGTTGCGGTCTCCAGGCCGTCGGCCACCACCTGCAGGCGCGGCGCGATCGCATCGATGGCATCCAGCGCCGCCATCAGCACCACCACGGCGTAACCGGGCAGCAGCGTGCCCACCAGCAGCAGCCACATGGCCAGGCCGGACCGGCGCAGTCGACCATCAGGCGCACGTTCGGACGCAGCAAAACGGCGCCCCAGCCTGCGCAGCCACAGCCGCAGTGGGAACATCATCACCAGCGCGGCCAGCAGGCCCAGCAACGGCGTGCCCCAGCCATGGGCGCGGATACCGGCGACCAGCGCATCGCGGCCCTGCCCGGCCAATGGCGCAACCCGCGCGATATCGATCGGCAGACGCTCGGCCACCTTGCTCCACAGCGCGGGCGACAACGGCGAGGCCACCTTCTGGCCCAGTTCTTCCGTGCGTTGCGCGGCTCGCTGCTGCTCGATGTCCGCCGCCAGCTGCTGCGCACGCACGGCACTGGCCTTGGCCTGCACCACCGAAGCGGCCAGGCCGTCACGCTGTTTGGTGAGGGTGCGCCGTTGCGCCGCCAGCTCCGGCGGCTCAGCGGCCCCTTCTGCCGGCGTTCCCAGCTGCGCCAGCTGTTCGTTGAGTCGGTCCAGCTGCGGCTGCAGCGCCTTTTCCAGCGCCTCGGCATCGCGCCGTGCCTGCGAGGCATTCTCGGACAGCATCGCCAGCGTCTCGGTGGCTTCTGCATCGCCACGCTTGCGCTCCACATCCTTCAGGCTGGAATCGATATCCGCCAGCTGCTGCTTCGGCGTGGGGTCCTCATCCTGCGCCAGCACCGGCGCGGACAGCAGGAAGGCGGTGCACAGCAGCAGGACCCACCAGGGCCCCCGTGCACGGATCGATCGCAGGAAAGAAGACACGCAGCCACACCGGTTCGCGCGGACCACCGCGCCTGCGCGCGACTATACGGCAGAGCCGGTCAAGGCCGGATGGGCGGCCCCGCCAGCGTCGCGCATCAGTACTTCAGGCGAAGCTCTTCCACCGTCGGCTGCTGCAGCGCATACCAGTCCTGGAACTCTTCCTCGGTGATCTCATCGGGCGCGTACACCGCCACCGGGTGCCAGTCGTGGTCGGTCGGCAGCGGCTGGCGCGGGCCGGCGCGCAGGCTGTAACTCACACCTTCGTAGTCGACCAGTTCGTCGACCTGCGGCCACTGTTCGCGCGCGAACGCAGATTCACTCTTCAACAGGATCACCTGGTACATCGGCACCTCCACCTCGGTTGGATCAGGAAAACACGGCGCTGGCGGCAGGATACCCCCAGGCCGGTGACAACGGGCGCTCCGCCGGGGCGACGGAACGTTCTGGACACGACCATCGCCCCGGCTTCACCCGCCCATGGCAAGGCCATCGGCATCGTGGAGGCCCACCCCTGCCACGACCGCCGATGACCGAGCACCCGCCGCTGAGAACCGTCGCCGACCTCAAGCTGCCGCGCTACCTGGGCACCTGGTACGAGATCGCACGCCTGCCGATGCGCCACGAGCCGGAAGGCTGCACCGACGTATCGGCGCACTACACCCTGCTCGACAACGGCAACGTCGGCGTCACCAACCGCTGCCGCATGGACGGCGAGATCGAAGAGGCCACCGGCGAGGCCTGCGCTGTCGACAACGACAGCGCGCGGCTGGAGGTCAGCTTCCTGCCCAAGGGCCTGCGCTGGCTGCCGTTCGCCAAGGGCGACTACTGGGTGATCCAGATCGCCCCGGACTACAGCGTGTCGCTGGTCGGCAGCCCGGATCGCAAGTACCTGTGGCTGCTGGCGCGCGAGCCGCGCCTGGACGCGACCGTGCAGGACCATTATCTGGCGGCGGCCCGCCTGCAGGGCTTCGATCTGTCCGAACTGATCCAGACGCCACATACCGGCAAACCCACAGCCTGAGCCCCACGCACGCATGGACCTGAAAAGCGGTTACCCGTGGTGGGCCGTACGCAACGGACTGATCCAGGCGTTCCCCCCGCTGGAGAAGGATCTGCGCTGCGATGTGCTGGTGGTCGGTGGCGGCATCACCGGCGCGCTGATTGCCGACGAGCTGTCCCACCATGGCCATGACGTGGCCGTGATCGAGCAGCGTGACATCGGCTGGGGCAGCACGGCGGCCAGCACCGCGCTGCTGCAGTACGAGATCGATACCCATCTGCTCGAACTGGCCGAACGCTACGGGCAAGACGCCGCAGCACGGGCGTACCGGGCCTGCGCGGAGGCAATCCCGGCACTGGGCGATGTGGCACGCGGGTTGAAGGACGTGGATTTCCAGCGCATGGACAGCCTGTACCTGGCCAGCCGCCATCGCGACGTGCCGCGCCTGATGGCCGAAGGTGAGGCGCGGCGCAGCATCGGCCTGGATGCCCGCTGGCTGGACCGCGAAGCGCTTCGCGAGCGTTTCGACGTGGATGCCGGCGGCGCCCTGCTGACCCGCCAGGCGGCGCGGGTCGATCCCTACTGTCTCACCTACGGCCTGCTCAAACGAGTGCGCCGCCGCGGCGGCCATGTGCACGACCGCACCGTGCTGCACACGCTCAAGCCTGGCGCGCAGGGCGTAACCGCGATGACCGAGGCCGGCGCCACGGTCCGTGCCCGCCACGTGGTCCTGGCCATGGGCTATGCCAACCAGACGTGGCTGGAACAGCGGGTTGCGCGCAACCGCAGCAGCTATGCCTTCATCACCGATCCCATCGAAGCGGACGTGCTCGGCAGGCTGCGCAACACGATGGTGTGGGAAAGCGCCCGCCCGTACCTGTACCTGCGCGCCACCGGCGACCGCCGCCTGCTGGTGGGTGGGCTGGACGACGCCATCGATATCCCCGCCCGGCGCGACCGGCGCGTTGATGGCAAGGCCGGCAAGCTGATGAAGCAGCTACGGCACTGGTTCCCGCGACTGGATCCGATACCCGCCTTTTCCTGGGCCGGCACCTTCGCCGAAACCGCCGACGGCCTGCCCTTCTTCGGCCCGCACGCGCAGTGGGGGCCGCGGGTCCATTTCGCCATGGCCTACGGCGGCAACGGCATCACTTATTCGATGATCGGCGCCCAGCTGCTGCGGGCCCGGATCGAGCGGCGCAGGCATGCGCTGGAAAGGCTGTTCGGGTTCGGGCGGTTGTGACCTGCAGCCGGCCGCGGCCGGCTCTACCCCAATCCGGCGCCGACAGGCATCATTCAAGCAACCCCTGCTAGCGTCGGCCTGTACCGCCGCGAGTTGCGCGGCCACCTGTCCGCTGGAGCGCCGTCATGATCCGCCCCCTGACCCTGCTGCTGTGCCTGGCCCTGCCGGGAACCGTGCTGGCCCAGTCCGCCGCTGGCGCCACTGCGCCGCAGGCTGCCGGCCTGGACTTGACCCTGCCGCAGGCGCCGATGCGCTACCTCAACGACCCGGCCCTGCAGCAGGACCCGCCCGGCACCTATTACGGTGACAAGAGCGGCCCGCGCGTGCACGACGATGCGAAGATCGCCGACGTGACCGACGACAAGGTCAAGGTGTCCGGCAGCTTCACCACCGGCATCGGCTATTCGAAGAACGGCGGCAACAGCCACTACAACGCGGCCACGCTGAACCTGAGCAAGAACTACACCACCGATGAAGGCAAGACCCATGGGGTCAACCTCAACATCCACGTGAGTGAGGGCAAGGGCCCGGGCTTCTTCGGCCCGTATGGCGGCTACTACGGCCGCGGGCCGGGCTGGGATTACCCGCCGCCGTACGGCTGGTAAGCCAGCCCCTGTAGAGCCGAGCCCATGCTCGGCTACGGTTGGCCGCAAAGCCGAGCATGGGCTCGGCTCTACAGAGGCCAACGTCAATCCAGCCAGCCATCGCGCTCGCTGTGCAGGATGCGGCCGTCATAGCCGCTCAGGCGCACCTCTACCTTCTGGTTGCGGGCATTGCGGGCTTCCAGCGACCAGGTCGCACCATCGCGTTCCAGCGAATGGATCTCGCGCAGGCCATGCGACTGCGCCCGTGCCAGCACCTGCTCGGTAGTCAGCAGCGCGCGGCCGCTGTGCTCATCGAAGATCTCGCCGGTCTTCGGGTCCACGTAGACCTCGCTGAAGCGGCCATCGGCGCGGCTCATGTCAGCCTCCCACAGGCCATCATCGCGTTCGATCTCGTGGATCTGGGTGTAGCCGGCCTTGCGCAGGGTCTGTTCAACCTGGGCCATGCCCAGCGGCGCGGCCTGTACGGCCGGCGCGACGGCAAGCAGGGCAACAGTGGCGAGGGTGAGCGACTTCAACATGGGGGTTCTCCTGTTCGTTGCCGGACCATCCCGGCAACGCCACGATGCATGGCCCGGTTAACAGCGCCTTAGCCGTGGCTGTTAGCCGGCTGTTAGTCATCCCCGCCACACTCGCACCTGTACCCCTCTCTCTTTCCTTACCCGCATGCTCGCCACCCTGCCCCTGCTGCTGGCCCTGGCCAACGCCCCGACCGCCGCCGCGCCCCTGCAGGACCCGGCGCAGCAGGTCGCGCGTCGCGCCGTGCAGCAGGGCCGCTACATGCCGCTGGAGAGCGTGGTGCGCGATGCGCTCAAGCGCTACCCCGGCCAGCTGCTGGAAGTGGAGCTGGACGACGGCGTCTACGAAGTGGAGATCCTGCGCGGCGACGGCGTGGTGGTGGAGCTGGACTATGATGCGCGCAGCGGAAAGCTGCTGAAGACGGAGCTCGACGACTGATGCGCATCCTGTTGGCCGAAGACGATGCCGCACTGGCACAGCGCCTGGTGCCCCTGCTGGAACAGGCCGGCTATGTGGTGGCGGTGGTCGCCGACGGTCGCCAGGCCGAAGAAATCGGCCAGATCGAAGACCTGCAGGCCGCCATCGTCGACCTCGGCCTGCCCGGGCTGGATGGACTGAGCGTGATCGAGCGCTGGCGCGGCAACGGCCGGGGGTTTCCGGTGCTGGTGCTGACCGCGCGCGGGCGCTGGCACGACAAGCTGGCCGGCTTCGATGCCGGCGCCGACGATTACCTGACCAAACCCTTCCAGGCCGATGAGCTGGTGCTGCGCCTGCGCGCCCTGATCCGCCGCAGCCATGGCCACGCCAGCCCGCGCCTGCACTGCGGCCCGCTGCAGCTGGACGTCAACGCCGGCCGCTTCGAGCTGGATGGACAGGCGCTGCCACTGAGTCCGCAGGAATTCCGCCTGCTCAGCTACTTCATCCACCACAGCGGTCAGGTGATCGGCCGCGACCGGCTGGGCGAACAGGTGTTCGACGGCGGCCACGACCCGGACTCCAACGCACTGGACGTGCTGCTCGGACGCGTGCGCCGCAAGCTCGGCATCGACCTGATCCAGACCGTGCGCGGCCAGGGCTGGCGGCTGGCCGAGCCATGAACCGGCAACCGTCGCTGCGGCGGCGCCTGCTGCTGGCCGGCGGCGTCGGGCTGCTGCTGGTCTCGCTGCTGGCCAGCGCTCTGCTGGGCGAGCTGTTCAAGCGCAGCGCGCGCGACCGCCTCGACCACGAACTGCAGCAGGACATGCTGACCCTGCTGTCACAGGCCGAAGTGGACCCGGACGGGCAGTTGCGCCTGCGCCAGGAACCCAATGATGCGCGCTTCCAGCGCGTGTTTTCCGGTGCCTATTGGCAGATCGCCGGTGCCGATGGCCGCGTGCTGCTGCAGTCGCGCTCGCTGTGGGATGAAACCCTGCCGGCGAAGGCCGCCGGGCCGGCCACGCGCAATCTGCCCGGGCCGCTGCAACAATTCCTGCGTGCACGCGTGCAGCAGGTGCGCCTGCCACGCGCCAGCGAACCGTTCGTGGCCGTGGTCGCCACCGACCGCAGCGCGCTGGATGCCGATGTTGCCGCGTTCCGCAAGCGCACCGCCATCGCACTGGGCGTGCTGGTCGCGGCGTGGCTGGCGGTGCTGGCCAGCCAGGTGCACTTCGGCCTGCGCCCGCTGCATCGCCTCGGTGCGCAGCTGGAACGGGTACGTCGCGGCGATGCGCAGCGCATCGACACACAGGGACTGGGCGCGGAGGTCGCACCGCTGGGTGAAGAACTCAACGCGCTGCTGGACCACCAGCAACGCATGGTCGCGCGTGCGCGCACCAGTGCACAGGATCTGGCGCACGCGCTGAAGACTCCACTGAGCGTATTGGCCACCGAAGCTGACAGCGACGGCACGCATTGGCGTGCCACCGTGCGCGAGCAGAGTGCGCGCATGCAGGCCAGTGTTGACCGTTACCTGGCTGCAGGACTGGCTGCCGACCATCGCCAGCGCACCGACGTGGCGGCCGTCGCACAGGCGATGTGCCGGCTGATGGCACGCGTGCATGGCGAACGTGGCATCGCGTTCACGGCGGCAGGCATCGATCCGGCGCTGCAGTTCGCCGGCGCCAGTGCGGATCTGGAGGAGATGCTGGGCAACCTGCTGGACAACGCCGGGCGCTGGGCGCAACAGCAGGTCACTGTCGAAGCGGAAACCAGCGAAGGGCAGCTACGCGTCGAAGTGCGCGACGATGGCCCCGGCCTGGCCGCAGACGCGCTGGAACGCGTCACCCAGCGTGGTGTGCGGCTGGACGAGCGCGAAGGCAGCAGCGGGTTGGGCCTGGCGATCGTGGGCGATATCGCTGCCAGCTATGGCGGGCGGTTGCAGCTGGAGAATGCGCAGCCGGGCCTACGTGCGACGTTGTGGTTGCCGGTGGCGTGACGCACCGCTGCGCTCGCCGGGCGCCGCCCGGCGCTACCGGTTCACCCGCCCCCCGGTAGGTGTCGACCTTGGTCGACACGCACCAAGCATCAACGGTGATGCATCCACCAGCAATCAATCGCGTCCAGCAATATGTGGATGATCAGACCGATACCGAACAACCGCGTTTTCTTCGGCACGCACAGCCCGGCATAGACCGCGATGGCCGGTGCGGTGTGCAGCGGGTGGAACCCGATGCTGCAGCGGTTCGGTGCATAGATCGGGTCGGCCAGCAGATGGTCCAGGTCGATGATCCAGCCCAGCAGCATCAGCAGCCACGCCGAGGCAAAGCGCTTGCGCCAGAACAGCCATGCCAGCAACGCTGGCACGGCGGCATGCAGGAACAGGTGGAAGATCGCGCGCGCGCTCATCGGCAACGGTGGCACCGGGCGGGCCCGGTGCCGTCCATCACACCAGCGGCTCGTCGGACAGGTAGGTGTAACCGGTCAGGCCGGCTTCCAGCGCGTCCGACAGTTCCTGCGCGCGTTCCGGCGACAGCTGCGCCGCAGCCACGCGCTGCGCATAGGTCGCACGCAGTTCGTCCAGGCGGTAACCCACGTAATCCAGCATCACGTCGGTGGTGTCGCCGCGGCGCTGCTGGGTGATGGCGTAGCCATCGGCATCGGCCAGCACTTCCACCGCGTCGGTATCGCCGAACAGGTTGTGGATGTCGCCCAGGATTTCCTGGTAGGCGCCGACCATGAAGAAGCCGATGCGATAGCTCTCGCCCGGCCTCATCTTGTGCAGCGGCAGCGAGCTGTCCAGGCTCTCGTTCTCGACATAGGTTTCCACCATGCCGTCCGAGTCGCAGGTCATGTCGGCGATGATGCCGCGGCGGTCCGGGGTTTCATCCAGGCGCTCGATCGGCACGATCGGGAACACCTGGTCGATCGCCCACACGTCCGGGATCGATTCGAACACGCTGAAGTTGACGAAGTACTTGTCGACCAGGCGCTCGTTCAGTTCGTCCAGCACCGGGCGATGGCTCTTCTCGTCGTAGCTCAGGCGCGCGCGCACGCCGTGGGCGATGGCGTAGAACAGGTCGTCGATGCGCGCACGCTGCGGCAGATCGATCTGGCCCAGCGCGTAGCTGGCCAGGCCTTCGGCATGGAAATGCTGCGCTTCCTGGAACAGTTCCACCGCCGGGCGCACGTCCAGTTCGTCGTGGATCTCGCGCAGGTGGCGGATCGCCGCCGGCTCGTCGTCGTGCTGGTCCGGCACGCGGCCTTCCTGTGCCTCTTCCACTTCCGACACGTTGGCGATCAGCACCGCGTGGTGCGCGGTCATTGCGCGGCCGCACTCGGTGACGATGCGCGGCGGGGTCAGGCCGAACTCTTCGCAGGCATTGGCCAGCGGCTGCACGATGTTGCTGGCGTAGGAATGCAGGCCGTAGTTGATCGAGCAGAAGCTGCGCGAACGGGTACCTTCGTAATCCACGCCCAGGCCACCACCCACGTCGACGTGGGTGATCTTCGCGCCCAGGCGCGACAGCTCCACGAAGTAGCGGGTGGCTTCGCGCATGCCGTTGGCGATGTCGCGCACGTTGGAGATCTGCGAACCCATGTGGAAGTGCAGCAGGTTCAGGCAGTCGGCGTACTCGGTGTCACGCAGCGACTTCCACAGGTCCAGCAGCTGGCGCGGCGACAGGCCGAACTTGGCCTTGTCGCCACCGCTGTTCTGCCACTTGCCGGCACCCAGCGAGGCCAGGCGCATGCGCACGCCCAGGCCCGGCTTCACGTCCAGCGCCTTGGACTCTTCCAGCACCAGCTTCAGCTCGGACGGCTTCTCGATGACGATGAAGGTCTGCAGGCCCAGCTTGCGGCCGATCAGGGCCAAGCGGATGTACTCGCGGTCCTTGTAGCCGTTGCAGACGATCAGGCCACCCGGGCGCGACAGCGCCAGCACGGCCATCAGCTCGGGCTTGCTGCCCGCTTCCAGGCCGAAGCCTTCGCCGTGGTGGCTGGCCAGGGTGCCGGCCACGCCGCGGGTCTGGTTGACCTTGATCGGGTACACGGCGGTGTAGCCGCCGCTGTACTCCCAGTCCTGCTGGGCCTGGGCGAAGGCCGCCTGCAGCTTGCCCAGGCGCTGGCCGAGGATGTCCGGGAAGCGCACCAGCAGCGGCAGCTTGGCACCGGCCGCGCGCGCAGCGTCCACCACCTTGGGCAGCGATACCACCGGGCCGTCCGCCCCGGTCGGTCTCACCACCATGTGCCCGGCCTGATCCACGTCGAAGTAACCGTCCGCCCAATGCGGGATCGAGTAGGTCTTGCGGGCTTGGTCGAGGGACCAATCGGTCATTTCAGTCGGCCTTGTTGGCAATAAAAGGGGGGGCATGATAACGCCTATATGCCCACAGGTTCGTTATCATGCGCGCCCGCGCCCGTGACAGGTTCCAACCTGAACGGGCCGATCCGTCCGGATGTGGCATCTGTGCCACGCGGCCCCGCCCGCCAGCCCGGCTCCACCCCTCCGAACAGGACTGTTTTCCAATGACTGACAGCAACAACTGGTACATCGAACACTTCGAGCGCACCGGCTCGGCCATCGGCTACCGCATCACCGGCAAGCTGGACGAGGTGCAGTCGCCGTTCCAGAAAATCGAGATCTTCCAGACCACCGACTGGGGCAACCTGATGACCATCGACGGGGCCATCATGCTGACCAGCAAGGACAACTTCTTCTACCACGAGATGATCAGCCACCCGGTGCTGTTCACCCACGCTGCGCCCAAGCGCGTGGTGATCATCGGTGGCGGCGACTGCGGCACCCTGCGCGAAGTGCTCAAGCACAGCGGCGTGGAGAGCGTGACCCAGTGCGACATCGACGAGCAGGTCACCGTGATGGCGCGCAAGCACTTCCCGGAACTGTGCGACTCCAACGATGACGCCCGCGCCGAGCTGCTGTTCGACGACGGCGTAGCCTACATGGCCAACTGCCCGGCCGGCAGCGTGGACGTGGTGATCGTCGATTCGACCGACCCGGTCGGCCCCGGCGAAGGCCTGTTCAACAAGGCCTTCTACGAGAGCTGCTTCAAGGCCCTGAAGGACGACGGCATCCTGGTGCAGCAGTCCGAATCGCCGCTGATGCAGCTGGACCTGATCAACGAAATGCGCACCGAGATGGGCAAGGCCGGCTTCGGTTCGTTCAAGACCCTGCCGTTCCCGCAGCCGTGCTACCCCACCGGCTGGTGGAGCGTGACCATGGCGCGCAAGGGCGACAGCAGCTTCGACTTCCGCCAGGCCGACTCGGCCGCCAAGACCTTCAACACCCTGTACTACACCGCCGCGCTGCACACCGGCGTGCTGGTGACCCCGCCGTTCGTGCAGGCGGCACTGAAGGGTTGATCCAAACAAAAACCCGCGCTGGCGACAGCGCGGGTTTTCTGCTTTCTGTAGAGCCGAGCCCACGCTCGGCTGCTCTTCGGACAGGTTGCGGTAAACCCAGCCGAGCATGGGCTCGGCTCTACAGTCAAAGCGCCCAGATACCGGCGATCACCGCCACCACCAGGCCCCACTTGATCAGCTGGTAGGCCACCACGCTGCGCTCGCGCAGCGCCTTGGCCTTCAGGCGCACCTTGTAGACACTGCCGAACGCCTTGTTGACGCCACCGGTCGGGTCACCCGGCAGGTTCGGCGATGCACCACCGGCCAGCAGCGTGGCCGCCACCGCGCGGTTGAACAGCCCCGGCAGGCCGAAGCGCAGCGGGCGGGCGATGTCGCAGAACAGGATCACCCGGTCCTGCTGCGTCTCGTTGTGCGCATGGTGGATGTAGGTCTCGTCGAACATCATCCACTCGCCGTCGCGCCAGCTCTTCTTGATGCCGTCCACTTCGATGTAGCAGGCATCGTCGTTGGGCGTGCTCAGGCCCAGGTGCAGGCGCAGCGAGCCAGCGAACGGGTCGCGGTGCGGGCGCAGCTCACTGCCCGGTGGCAGCTGCGCGAACATCGCCGCACGCACGTCCGGGATCGACTCGATCAGCGCCGTGGTCTTCGGGCACAGCGTCTTCGCCGACGGGTGCGACGGGCCGTACCACTTCAGGTAGAAGCGCTTCCAGCCACGACGGAAGAACGAATTGAAGCCGGCATCGTTGAACGTGCTGGAGGCAGCGATCTTCTGCGCGTCGCGCAGCGCCAGCGCCTCGTCGCGGATCATCTGCCAGTTCTGGCGCAGCGGCTCCAGCTGCGGGAACTCTTTGCCCGGGTCCAGGAACGGCGTGGTCGGCACCTTCGAGAACATGTACATGACCACGTTGATCGGGGCCATGAAACTGGAGTGGTCCAGCAGCTGGCGCGACCAGCGCGCGCGGACCTTGCCACGGAAGTGGATGTACAGCACGCAGGCCACGAACAGCGCTGCAATGACGATTTTGATGATCAAAGCACTTTCCTCCAGCCGCGGCCGGAACGGGAAACGGGGCGATGCACGGCCAGGCGGCCAGCACCGGTTCGGAACGCGGCAGGGGACGGGGACGTGCCGGAGGGGGGCGGCCGCCGATGTCGCGGGTTAACAGCTTATGGTCGGCAGGGCGTGCGCCGGGGTCAAGCTGGACGTGCGTGGCGTTCAGCGCGCCGCCAATGAATGGGCTGGAAGCGCGCCCAACTCATTGATTCAGCGGGGCAACCCTTATAAGTGAGACGGAATTGTCCGATTCTGCGTGACGAACTGTTCCAGCCACGACCCCGACATTTCTCCGACAAATCGTGGAATAGCGAACTGGCGAGTACTAAAATTAACGAAAACTTAGTAACTCCCTGTAACACCGGTTCGCTTGACGCTTTGCGCCACCCACCGGGTCGTCCGAGACCCCGACATGCATCTTCCTGCTCTTCCCCCCTCCTCCTGCGGCAATGATGCCGCCTCCCCGCTGCTGCTCAAGCGCGGCGAACGTTTCCTGGCCCCCGACTGTTGGCGCGCACTTAAAACTGACCCAGGCTGCGCGTTGAACTTTGACCCACCCGGTGTACGGGGCTGAGGGTATCAGTTGGTGGTCTGGGTGGTGGCCTCCTTTGCCCTGATTCTGGCTTTGGTCTTGTTGGCGGCGGTGCTGTTGCGCAGCCGCCAGGAGTCGTTGCCGGTCTCCAGGATGTGGCAGTGGTGGGTGATGCGATCCAGCAGCGCGGTGGTCATCTTGGCGTCGCCGAACACCTGACCCCATTCGGAGAAGGCCAAGTTGGTGGTGATGGCGAGGCTGGTGCGCTCGTAGAGCTTGCTGATCAGGTGGAACAGCAGCGCGCCGCCTGAGGGGGTGAACGGCAGGTAGCCCAGTTCATCGAGGATGACCAGGTCGGCATAGGTCAGGCGCAGGGCGATCTGCCCGGCCTTGCCCTGGGCCTGTTCCTTCTCCAGCGCATTGACCAGTTCGATGGTGGAGAAGAAGCGCACGCGCAGGCGATGCTGGCGCACGGCCTGGATGCCGATGGCGGTGGCCAGGTGGGTCTTGCCGGTGCCCGGTCCACCGACAAGGACGACGTTCTCGGGGGTGTGGATGAAGTCACCCTGGTGGAGTCGTTCGACCAGTGCGCGATCAACGGGACTGGCCGCGAAGTCGAACCCGAGCAGGTCACGATGGACGGGGAAACGTGCGGCCTTCATCTGGTTGGCCTGGGCACGAACCTGCCGTTCGGCGGACTCGGCCTGCAGCAGTTCGGCCATCCAGTGTTCGGGCTCCATGGTGTGCAGGCGCATCTTGGCCAGCAGTTCGGGCCACTGGCTGGCCATGCCGTGCAGCTTGAGCTGCTGCATGCGCAGCGGCAGGTCAGGCGTCGACATGATCTGCCTCCCGCAGGGCGTCGTAGCGGGCCGGATCGGACACCGGCGGATGACGCAGCGTCACTCGCGAGGCGACCGTCTCGATCGTGCGGTCCGGATGCTGCAATCGCCCCAGCACGTTGAGCACGTGGTCGGCGCGCACCAGGCCGGACTCGAGTGCCAGTTCCACCGCCACCAGTACCGCTTCGAGCCCGTGCACGGGTACGGCGGCCAGCACCTGGGCCATGGCGCGGTCGCCGTGAGGCTGGCGCAGCAACACCTGCTGCAGCTTGCGCAGCGGATCGGGCATGGACAGGAACGGCGCGCCGTCACGCAGTGCCCCCGGCTTGCGCTGGACCAGGGCGATGTAGTGCTGCCAGTCGTAGTGGACCCGATCACGCTCGAAGCTGCGCCGGTGGCGGGCGACCTCGGCCTCGCCGACCACCACGGCCAGTTCGAAGGGATACACGCGCAGGCTGGCGACGGCGTGGGCGTGTTCGCACGGCACGCTGTAGCGGTTGCGCTGGAAGCTGACCAGCGCGGTCGAACTGACCCGCACCGGCCGCTCGATGTAGCCGTCGAAGGGCGCGGGCATCGGCATCAGGTGGGGCTGTTCGTCCTCCAGAGCTTCGGCCACGGTGATGTCGGAGGCATCCGGATGCGCCTGCATCGGCCAAGCGGCGCGGCACTCGCTGGCGAGCCAGGCGTTGAGGGTGTCCAGATCTGGCCAGTGGCGGGCCCCGGCCTCGACCCAGATCTGTCGGCGCCGGTCCTGCACGTTCTTCTCGACCCGCCCCTTCTCCCAACCCGCGGCGCGGTTGCAGAACTCCGCGGCGAACAGGTAGTGGCTGATCATGGCGTGGAAGCGGGCGTTGACCCGCCGTTCCCGGTGCTGGCCGATCCCGTCCACCGCCGTCTTCATGTTGTCGTAGATGCCGCGGCGCGGCACGCCACCGAAGGCGGTAAACGCCTGGGTATGAGCATCGAACAGCATCTCGTGGCTCTGGGTGGGATAGGCCACCAACCAGAAGGCGCGGCTGCAGGCCAGCTTCACGTGGGCGAGATCCAGCGGCATCTTGGCGTGGCTGCCGACGAAGGCGTACTCGCGGCTCCAGTCGAACTGGAAGGCTTCACCCGGAGGAAAGTGCAACGGCACGAAGGCCGGGCGGCGGCTGGCGCCGCCGGCCGCCTTCCACTGGCGGATGAAGGCCGTCACCCGGGTGTAGGTGCCCGGATAGCCGATCGCCTGCAACTGCGAGAACAGCACCTTGGCGGTGCGTTGTTCCCGCCGGGGACGATGGCTGTCGGCACGCAGCCACGTCTCCAACTGGGACCGGTAGGGATCGAGCCGGGAGGCCGAGGCTCGCCTGGGATAGACCGGCTCGGACTGGCCGCTGCGCAGCCATCGCCGGATGGTATTGCGGGATAGGCCCGTGCGCTTGGCGATCTCGCGCAGCGGCAGGCCATCGCGGAAATGCATCCGCCGGATCTTGGCCAACATGACCATGGTGATCACTCCTGAAATCCCCCGAGCAAAAGATGCTCAGGATGTGGGCTTCAGGTGGGTCAGTTTTACCCGCGCATCACCGCCGAAAGTGGGTCAGTTCTGGATGCGCGCCAACACCCCGACGTCTACCGCACCTGCCTGGACGGGCGCGAGGCGGTCATCAAGGACTACTCCCGCTACCGCGGCACTCCCGTTTCGCTGATCGCGCGGCTGATGGTGCGCCGTGAAGCACGCATGCTGCAGCGCCTCGGCGGCTGGAAGCATGCCCCCGCGCTGCTCGGCACGCTGGGTGGCCTGGCGCTGGGCATGGAGTTCATCCCCGGCCAGACCTTGAGCACCGCGCAGGCCGTCGGCAATGACGTGTTCGAGCAGCTGCAACACGCGCTCAGCCGCCTGCATGCCGCCGGCATCACCCACAACGACCTGCATGGCACCAACGTGGTGGTCAGTGGCGGCGTGCCGGTGCTGCTGGATTTCACCTCCGCCTGGCGCGTACCCCGCTGGCTGCGCCGCGGCCCGCTGAGCCGGCAGATGCGCCGCAGCGACATGAAGAACCTGCTGAAGATCCGCCAGCGCGTCACCGGCCAGGCGCCGAGCGCCGCGCAGGCCGCATTGGTGGCCGACCCGGGCTGGGTCGCCGCCGTGCGCCAGGGCTGGAAGCGGTTCTACAAGTGGGCCAAGCGGCGGTAGGGGTCGAGCTCGCTCGACCACTTTACCGCTCTTTGTAGAGCCGAGCCCGCGCTCGGCTGCTGTTCCTGCATCGCGCGAAATGCAGCCGAGCATGGGCTCGGCTCTACAACATCCCGCCGAGCGGGTTACAACGCGTCCGCGTCCAACTCGCCGGTACGGATACGCACCACGCTGCCCAGGTCGTACACGAACACCTTGCCGTCCCCAATCTTGCCGGTGCCGGCGGCCTTCACGATGGCCTCAACCACCGCCTCCACCTGGTCATCGGTTACCGCCACTTCCAGCTTCACCTTCGGCAGGAAATCGACCACATACTCCGCGCCACGGTACAGCTCGGTATGGCCCTTCTGGCGACCAAAGCCCTTCACTTCCGTCACCGTGATCCCGGTAACCCCACGCTCGGCCAGCGCTTCGCGCACGTCGTCGAGCTTGAACGGCTTGATCACCGCCATGACCATCTTCATCGTCTATCTCCTGTCTTCCGGCGTGGAGGATAGCGCCTGAACACGGCCCGTGCGAAGCCGCTGCCGCCTGTCCGGGCAGTGGGTGCCGGCAGTATCCTTGTGCCCGAACGGCCTGCCCGCGCCGGATGCACGGGCCCACCCCCACGGAGCACCCTATGATCGACCTGAACCAAATCGATGACCTCGCCCGTCGCCTCAGCGACCTGGTGCCGCCGGGCCTGCGCGAATCGCGCGAGGAACTGCAGGCCACCTTCAAGAGCGCGTTGCAGGCCGGCCTGGCCAAGCTGGACCTGGTCACCCGCGAGGAGTTCGAAGTGCAGCGCGCCGTGCTGCTGAAGACCCGCCAGAAGCTGGACGCGCTGGAAACCGCCGTGCGCGAGCTGGAAGGGCGCGGCGCCGCAGAATGAAAAAAGGAGGCGCACTGCGCCTCCCGTTTACAGATTATTTCCCGGATGGGGCCTTGCAGCAAGGCCCACCGGGCGCCCTAGACTCGCCGGCCTGTCGATCCGGCAGCACAGAGAGGGGCAGCAGCAATGGCACAGGACACCGACTGGACACCCGTTTCGCATGACACCTGCGACCAGGTGGCTGGGCCGTTCTATCACGGCACCCGCGCTGACCTGGCCGTGGGCGACTTGCTGAGCGCGGGCTTCCGCTCCAACTATCGCGACAGCGTGGTGATGAACCACATCTACTTCACCACGATTGCCAAGGGCGCCGGGTTGGCTGCGGAGATGGCTCGCGGTGAAGGGCGACCGCGCGTGTATGTGGTGGAGCCGACCGGGCCGTTCGAGGACGATCCGAACGTGACCAACAAGAAGTTTCCCGGCAACCCGACGCGATCGTATCGGAGTGCGCAGCCGTTGCGGGTGGTTGGGGAGGTTACGGAGTGGGAAGCCTACGACGCGGAGTTCGTTCGGCAGTTGAAGGCGTTTGTTGCTTCGGGGAGTGGGGAGATCATCAACTGATGGCCTGCTGGCGCTGGGCGTTGCGCACTTCTTCATCGGCTTCATAGATGTCCAGCCCGAGCTCAATGCCGCGCTCACCCAAGGCGAGCAGCGCGCGAGGCGAAAGCGAGACACCACCGTTGCTGCTGCCCATGAAAAGACCGCAGAACAGATCAGGTCGGAAGCGTGCCAGAGCCTGCCATACGGCGAGATCGCCGGTGAGTTGATCGAGGATCTCGAAGATCTGAGCGTCCAGATCTTCAGGCTCACGACGCTCCGCATCAAGTTGCCAGCTTCCAGTCCTGGCGATACGCACGGTGCCTGATCGGCTGCCTCTGAGTTCCTGGCCCTTGTGATGCGATGCGGTCGGGGTCGCCCCGAGCAAGGCACTGACTTCATCGGGTAGGAGGTCATCCCCGAAGAATCGGAGGGTTACCAGGGAATGATCGAATGCTGCCATGGGAATCCAGCTGTCCTTTTCGGAATGTATTCCAGTGCGTAGGCCTCGTTGATGTCAGATTCCAGCCGGAACCGGACGACAGCAGCTTCAGAATAGGCCGAACCGGGGAATCGGCTTGGGCTCAAACGGAGAGCTGGCCGGTTCCTACTTGAACATGTCCAACAAGTCCTTGTCTTCATGCCGCTGCTCCCACGTGGAGAGCAAGCAGAAGCTCACCCCACTGCGCATGGCAACCGTCTGGAACCCCGCGAGCTCTTCCTTCGTGATCGGATACTCGACCGGATCAAAGTGCAGGAGCGCCCACGGCTTGAGGAGTGAGAACCCGGACGCGAGTTCCGAGAAGAGTTCCTTCAGCATGGGTCGCATGGTGGAGAAGTCTTTGATCGGCCCCGCGCGATTGCCAAGGGCGCGGCACTGGCGACGAATGGTTCTGTCACCACCTACCAAGCGAGCGATGAAGTGATCCTGGTGCACTTGAACGTAGAACAATTGCCGGCGAAATATCTTCATTCCCCGCACCGCCCCCCAAAAGCCCAGCCGTGCAAATCATCAAGCGCCATCCGGAAGCCGGACCTGCGCCGCGCATTCTGCCGCAACGGACCCAAGCGCTGTGCCCTTCATCCGTGAAAGTGCTGCAAGAGTACGTCGTTCATACGCCTCCGCGACTCCCGGATCTGGCTCGATGAACGGCGATGTGCAGATATCCTCGACCTTGAATCCCCGTGTGATCAATGCCAAGACCCGCTCAGGCGCTTTGGGCAATGCACGGGCTACCGCGTAATTGATGGATAGCGAGGCGCCCGCAT
Organism: Stenotrophomonas maltophilia D457; assembly: GCF_000284595.1. Taxonomy (GTDB): domain Bacteria; phylum Pseudomonadota; class Gammaproteobacteria; order Xanthomonadales; family Xanthomonadaceae; genus Stenotrophomonas; species Stenotrophomonas muris. The sequence goes on from NC_017671.1 coordinate 4,431,720, forward strand.
CTGAAAACGGCTTTAGCGCAGCCGCAACCTCGAGCCATGCAGGATCGCCTGACTCGATGCCAGAGGTGACCCGACCAAACTCCCGCTCGTGCTCCCACAGGTCCCAAAGCACCTTGCGCCCCCCTTCGTTGGCAACGCGATTGAGCACGGCCTGTGCCGAAGGGCGATCCGCCGCGACTGCAGCTGGACTGGCAAGCGCAAGCACGAGTAGGAGCACTGTCATGCTTCTCATGGAACCTGACTCCCTGATGGATGGACCCTTGGGTCCGGTCATACGTCCTGCCCACAAAGCACCATGTGGCGTGCTTTCCCCTGATACAGCGCGATCCTAGGGCGGCTGGGTTTGGCCATCAAGCCGGCGCATGGCCAGACCCAGGCATAGGATCAGAAGCCCCGACAAATCCACGTTCAAGACACCACGGGCATGTCCGCTACGGGTCGCTGGCAGATCACTGATCCACAGGAAATGCCCTGCGCGAGCCAATGTCCGCTTCCGGCCAGTAGCAGACGCTACTGGTCACGAACTCTGACGTACGCCTTCAAGACCCCTATTAGAGAAATGATGCGCTTTGCGGCTGTTGCCGCTTCGAAAGCATGTTTGATCTCAACATCGTACGGGCGGGGATGTATCGTCCAAGCTTCACTTAGTTCAATTTCATTTCGCTCAATAACACATGCGGCGAATATCAAACGTTGAACATGCCCGTTCCCATCAAGAAAGGGGTGAACCAGGCCAAAGATGTAAAACAGGATGGCTATCTCGCGCAATATCGTTGCAACGTCTGTGCCAGGACTGAGGCTGAATACTTTACCTGCCTGAACTGCAATCCGATCCAAATTACTCGCTACACCTTCTGGTGCAACAAACTCCTGGAATGTTCCGTCATCATCGCGAGTAACGCCACTACGACGATTCGCCAGAGTTGTACCATTTGTCCCGCGATAGGTGCCTGCGTACTCGGGGCACTGCAGCGGCGTCAACTTGGCATAGAGCCTTTCGTGAACTGTCCTAGGATCAGTGATGAACTCCAGTCGTTCTTGGGAGCTCGCTTCCAACAGCCCTTGCAGCTCCGCCGCACATCCAGCTTCCAACACTTCATCGTAATTCGCCATCTCGTGCGGGTCCCACTTCACGACTTCTATCATTCGATCATCACCAATCTAAGGCAGGCTATAGCAATGAATCAAAACAATAGCAGCTCATCTTCCCCAGTGTGGGGGGCGGATTGTGATCTCGAGAACATAGCCCCAAGACTGGGCTTCCTAGGTTCGAGCCACTTCCTCGCGATCAAAGATGCGCGTTCGCCAGTCCACCAATCCACTTTGTCCGCTTCAGGCCAGAAGCAGTCCTTCATCGCAGGCCCAGCCCGAACTGCCACCGGTGCGGTTGATACATGCTTCGCGCGGGTGGTAGTAGGCCCGTAAGGATCATTGACGAAAGTACAGCATGGCGTCCATTGCAATCGCAAAGCATCAACGTGCAGCACGCATGATCTCAAGACAACATGACCTGCGACAGTAGCCCGAGAGCCTAGGCCAAAGGCGTCATCCCCCAGGGCTAGCTTCGAAATGTTAGGCCCCAGCTAGGCGACCGAAGTATCCTTCTAGCATCTCGGCGGTTGAAGAATGTATTGCTTCGATGGCACCGACTGCTTCTTCGAACAACTGCTCCGGGATTTCCTCCTGGCTTCCAACAGCCACAACAATGGCACCCTCTTTTTGACCAGGACCGACGGCTGAGAAAATGTGGCTCTCCGACAGATGGACCCATCCAGAGAGTGTCTCGTAAACAGGCTCTACCCAATCAATCTCCGCTTTAAGCGAGTCTACTAGGTGACGGTCGGTTAGTGCAGTTCCGTTTCGATCTTTGAACTTGCGGAGGCTGTTGCCGCCAACAACGTGAAGTGCGAGATCGTCGATCGACTCCACGATTCGGTACGCATGTAGCCTGAGAAGTCCGTCAAGTTGAACGCGAAGAAGTGGAGCAAGTGCATGAATGTTGCGCTCATTGACTAGTGCCGGCATTGCTCGAAGCAGCCCCAGGTTCCTATTGAGAATTCCAAACATGACAAGATCCGCGGCATAAAGCGGCTTGCCTTCAGCTGAGCGAAGGTGACCGGAGAAGATCGCCAAGTAGCGCTTCGTAGCCTCCTCAACGATTTCTTCGATGCGCAAGGTGAGCATGTTCCGGGATTCGACGAGTGACATAAGCGGTACTGCGGAGCGAGTTCAGCCTGGATGACTATTGTACCTGCACTCTCTCACCGGGCGTCCGCTTCCGGCCAGGAGCGGACATCAATCGCAAGAGTCTTCCTTATCGCGGAACACAGGCGCGAGAGTCTGAGCTCCATCAGGCCGGCTAGAGGCGCGATGCGCGATTCTCAAGCTCGACCCTTGCCACGCTACTGCAAGATGATTGCAGCTATTGGCCTTGGTCTACTCCAGCAATTCGTCACTCCCGCCTTTCCGCCTGGATATGGATAGACGAAACACCGGAAGCCAAGGAATGATTGGACCAAGCATCCAGCTCTTCTGCAATTGAGCCACTCAAGAGCCATCCGCGGCCGGTGTACTGAGCCGAAGCCAGGGCAAGAACCACAAATTCAGGCCACGATTGCGCGGCATGACGGGAGCAGGCACTCACCACGAAGCCGCCCTTGTGATATGGCTCGGCGTGGAGATTGCTGACTTCAAGACCTGCTTGCTCAAACATCCGCGCCGCGACCTTGAGAGCCGCCTGCTGCGTTGTGCAATTGGTGAACAAGCGCCAGTACAACTCCATGAGTCCACAATCTTCCAAAAGGCCCTCTGGGCGTGGTTGCGCTACTTATAGCAGACGGCGCGCACGACCTTTCCCCTCTTGCCACCCGTGGTGCCAGCATCAAGGAACAGATGGTTGAAGAGCACCCACGGCTTGAACAGCGAGCACACTGGCATGAATCCCGAGAAGATCACCTTGAGCTGGGGCCGGAGAATCGAGAAGTCCTTGTTCGGCCCTCTATGTTCCTGTCGCGCGCCCCCATCAATGCGCAGCCTGCGCCTTCAGCGCGCTTGAATCCCTGCGCAGCAGGTACAGCGCAACCAGGAACGGCCACAGCGAGTTGATCGACGAGAACACGCGCTGTGTCAGCCCCCGGTAGCCCTCCGGGTCCACGCCCACCACGTTCAACCAGAGATAGACGATGCTCGCGATGCTCACCAACGCGGTCACAGCATAAGCCCTTCGGTTGGCAGACCATGCGCTCAATTCGATGTGCGACATCGCCGGTGCAATGATGTTTGCGATACCGATGGTGTAGAAGCCGTGCATCGGATGGCCCATGGGCCAGAGCCCGTTGCTCAGCATGGAAATGCCAAAGACCAACCAGCAGACTGCACCTACGGCAATCCGCCGGCCGGACTCCCGCCATATCCCGATGGCAAACGCCACGAAGCCCACGCCGGAGCCGAGGGCGGCGATCCTGCCGCAGATGCTTGCAAGCGTGGGCGCCTGCAGCAGCTCGCTGGCGTGCTGCGCAAGCGGGTTGTAGCCCGGCGCGAACAGGGCAGCAACGCTGGTCCAGAACAGGAACCACGGAAGCGGGAGCAGACCCGCAGACAGAAGAAGTCGATTGCGGCGTAACACGTGCAGTGATCCTTGTAGCGGCCTGCGCCAGTGGGTGGAGTCCGTTCAAACGCCGCAGAACCTTCCTGCTGCGGGCAGGACAGTTCCTGGTGACTACAGCGGTAGTCAGATTCTGCGTGACGGCCCACGGGGTCAATAGGCAGAAAGTCACTCACGCATGGAGGCGAGTTACGCGGCATCCATCAGCGACCGTCGGACCAATGCTGTCGCATTTGCCGCGCCCTACATCTCTGACGGAAGGTTCTGACGACTCCGTTCCAGAAGTGCCGCTGCGCCTAGCACGCCAAGGCTCTCGCCGCTTCAGGTGCTATGCGACAATGCCAAAAGCGTCTCGGGTTTTGGCGGCATTGACCCCTACCCGTTGGCATTCCGCACAACAGCAGGTAATCGTTACTGCGCCACCGTGCATCGGTGGTCGGGACTCGAAAACCCGGATTGCTAGACGTAAGTTTGCGCTTGCCAGCCGGCACCACCGCGCGTGGTGCCGGCTGGCAATCCGTCTGCCGGCTATGGCGGGCGGGGCGTGGGGGCCTCGTGCCCGCCGGCTTTGTCTAGCAACCGGTTTTCGAGCCACGCCCTGTCCGCCACCTTTATCGGTGGCGGCTTCTGCCTGCATGCACGGAGCCCGCCATGACCACGCCGCACTCCCCTCCCCCGCGCCCGATCCAGGAAGCGCCGTCACGCGCTCCGAGCCCTGACCCCAACAGCCTCATCGCCATCCTGCACGCCATTGGCGCAGGCGCTGCGGCCGATGGCCAGCCCTGGCCCGAGCGGTATCATCTACGCAGCCGGCAGATGCAGTTGTCCGACGCCGACTGCGCACTCACCGGCCAGCGCATCGTGCAGGAGATCCTGCTGGCGGCCGAGCGCACGCGCCAGAACGGTGAGCCCGAGCAGTACGTCGGCGACCGGGTGATGGAGGGGCTGGTGATGGCCGATCTGGCGCTGACCGCCTTCATCCACGAGCGGATGCGACCCAAGGACTGAGCGCACGCTTATGGCGCGGACCTTTCTGCCTGTGTGCGGGGGCGACGAATGAAGATGCACGGCCTGGCCGCTGCGGTGGTGTGCATCGCAGTGATCGGCGCGATGTGGGTGGAGTGGCCCGAGCCCGCGGGCGATCAGGTGTGGGCCTACCAGAAGCTGCAGCCGGCCGATTACCGCCTGCTGCACAGTGATGCACTCGGCTTCGTGACCGCGAAGGCCCACGAGGGTTTTGAACTGCACGCGCGCTATGCCGGGGTAATGTCCTTCGAGATCCGCTGCAAGGGCGTGCTGGTTATGGAGGTGGAGAACGCGCCCTCGCGCGTGCTGATCCGCATGCCCGCCGATGCACGGTGGCGGGCGCCGGATATCGAACGGCTGCGCATCAGCTTCGAGCGTTGGCTGGATCTGCACCAGAGCCAGGGGCGATTGCTGGTGGAAAGCGCGGGGCCTTCGTGGGTTGAGGCACGGTTTGGGCGCTTCAATGGGTTGGTGCTGGATGAGCAGCGGTGTCTGCTTGGGGCGCCGGCGCACCGCCAGGCCGATCCCACCAACGACTTCAGCGCTGAAGTGCCTTCGTAGGCTGACGCCTATAGTGGCGCTGCATCTGCACAGTAAGGGGCCGCCCGCCGCTCGATCATCAAGGGCGGCGCCAACGTCAGGGGCGGTCTGTACTGACGGAAACCGAGCCGTCTTCCAGCAGGTGGACGCTTACATATGCGTCTGGCGGAGGTATCCGATCGATCGACGCCCCTGCGGGGAGAATTTCCCAACTTGTGATCGGGCCGCAGACTGTCCTATGCACCAAACGGCTGCTATCCAACCCTCGCTTGGCAAGCTCGGCCACAACTACTTCAGGCGGCTGGCGGTCGAGGCCCTTGTAGGCTGTACACGTCTCTCCCGTCTGGCCAATGGGATACGTTGAACTCTCCACCTCATCCCGGCACCCCGGCAGGCCCATGGCGAGCGAGAGGGCCATCAGTACTTGCAAGCCGCGAGGGACTTGAAGTGAACGCATTTTTTCCAGCAGCTGATGTAGAGATGGGCATGCTTTCACTTGCAGCCCGGTGCACCTCCCCGCAGAAAGCACAAGTCGCCCATTGGGCGACTTGTTCTCTGGTGCAAACGAGATCACGGAAGGGGGCACGCCTATCGCCTTCGACGCGAATTTTCCCACCACTGCTTCAACGCAAGAAACAGATGAAGGAATAGGAAGATCACCGCGAAGTAGACCCAAATACGCAATCCCGTATGCATAGCGTCCGGGTAATTGCGGTACGTGAGAACTGCGAAGTAAGAAGCGCCAAAGACCGCAGCGAGAAGCTGAGTGCCTAGGAGGCCTTTCAACAAGGGACTCATTTTTTCTTCTCCAGGTCCTTCTGTACGACAGTCGCCCCTGCTCCCGCCAGGCCCTGCCCCGCTTGGGACGCCGCGCCCTGGAGTGCCGATTGCCTGGGAATGGCAGTTCCGGTTGACGCAGTGGCACTTGCCATGTTCGGCCCACCTGGGCCGCGGGATTGACTCAGCCGTTGGAGTGATCCGCGTGCAGCTGGGCCTGCGAAATCACCCATGGCAACGCCAACCCCGGAGGCTGCCAATCCACCCGCTGCACTGCCAATCGCATTTGAAGCGACGCCCTCCGCCGTGATGGGTTGCCCTTTGATTGCGCTCTCTGCGGCGGAGCCAGCACCACCCGCCACCGCATTGACCACGGTCTGTATGGCAACCGCACGCCCTACCGAAATCGTGCCGGAACCCACTGCCGCAACGGCCACTCCACCAGCGCCTCCGGAGACTGAGCCAACCGCAGCAGCAATGCCAGCCTCCACTTTGTCGATAGGCTTATCCGGATTCATGGCTTTTTGGACCGCGATGTCTGCGAGGCCGCCCAGGACGGCACCGTAGATGAATGGCATTACTGGAACCCTTCCGTCCGGATCGGTGAAGGAGTACGGATTGCCATAAGCGTAGCTGTATCGATTGAAGTGTTTCGTGCTTGAATGCGTAGAGATCGGATCCACCGAGAGGAAGAGTCCCAACTGGGGATCATAGTAGCGCTGCTGCATGTAGCTCAGCCCAGTGGCAGCGTCGCTCACGTGTCCCGTATATCCAGGTCCATCCGCAACCTGCCCGCCAACAACGGCCCCATAGGGTTCGTAGTCATAGCGCTTGACCACGTTGCCATTGGCGTCGGTCTCGGCAACCACCGAACCAAGCGCATCGGTATGAATGTAGGTGACCGTCTCGGCACTTGCCGATGGCGTCAGCGCCAGGCTCATCATTAGTGTGCAACAGAGCCAGGCCCCCACGGAGCCCCGTTCGGGAATGCGCTTCGCCACCCCCAAAAGGACGAGGGAAACACGACGATCAGCCTCCTCAATCGTTTCCATTCTCCCCATCCCCTTGAAAGAGCCTTCCAGCAAGATTCCGTCTTCATATCACAGCCCCCGATGGCTGGGGAAGTCACATTGAAAACCAGTGCGAGTTGACGTGAATCAAGCGGTGGCTGTTGCCACGCTGTTTTTCCAGAAGCATCCATGGTTGCACCACCTGGGATGCCCAAGTGGAATTGGCGTAGCGCTTGGAAATGCGTGGTCATGTGTAACCGACACCATTCAATTTGAGTAGAACGTCAATTTGAGTAGCATTCCAATTTGAGTAGCACGGCGAATTGGCGTCCATCGTTCACTTGATGGCCGAATCTTGTTTCCGCAGAGGAGGAAGGCATGCCCCAACCGTCTGCCGGAATCCCCCTAGCCGCTTCACCAGCAATTCCCGATGGTTGGCCGCAGCTCACCTGCCGCATCATCAAGCGCCCGACTGCAGGAATCCACACATGAGCCTGGCGCTGGTCCACAGCCGTGCCCGCGCCGGGGTCGATGCCCCACTGGTGCGGGTGGAAGTGCACCTCTCTGGCGGCCTGCCTGCCACCCAGATTGTCGGCCTGGCCGAGACCAGCGTGCGCGAATCGCGCGAGCGCGTGCGTGCCGCCCTGCTATGTGCGCGCTTTGACTTTCCGCAGCGGCGCATCACGCTCAACCTCGCGCCTGCCGACCTGCCCAAGGAAGGTGGGCGTTACGACCTGGCGATTGCGCTGGGCATTCTTGCCGCGAGTGGCCAGGTCGATCCGCAGTCGCTGCTGCAATACGAGTTTCTGGGCGAGCTGGGGCTGACCGGCGAACTGCGGCCGGTGGCCGGAGCGCTGCCTGCTGCGATTGCGGCGGCTGATGCCGGCCGCATCCTGGTGGTGCCGCCCGGCAATGCCGCCGAGGCGGCGCTGGCCGAGCACGCGGATGTGCGCGTGGCGCGCACGCTACTGGAGTGCTGCGCCGGTCTGGGCAATCCGCGCCTGCTGCCGCCCGTGGAGCGCGTGGACACGACACCGTTGCCCCTACCCGATCTGGCCGACGTGCGGGGGCAGGCGCATGCACGGCGCGCGTTGGAAGTGGCGGCCGCCGGTGGGCACCATCTGTTGTTGATCGGCAGCCCTGGCTGCGGCAAGACGCTGTTGGCTTCGCGCCTGCCCAGCCTGTTGCCGGATACCGAGGAAGCCGAGGCGTTGCAGCTGGCCGCGATTGCCTCGGTGAGTGGCGAAGGGCTGGACCCAAGACGATGGCGGCAGCGGCCCTTCCGGGCACCGCACCACAGTGCGAGCGCGGCGGCGCTTGTGGGTGGCGGCAATCCGCCCTGCCCTGGCGAAATCTCGTTGGCCCATCACGGTGTCCTTTTCCTCGATGAGCTTCCCGAGTGGAATCGAAGTGCGTTGGAAACCCTGCGCGAGCCGCTGGAGTCCGGCCACATCCGCATCGCCCGCGCGGCACGCAGCGTGCAGTATCCCGCGCGCTTTCAGCTCGTGGCCGCGATGAATCCCTGCCCCTGCGGCTGGGCCGGTGACCGCAGCAATCGCTGCCTGTGCAGCGACGAGCGTATCAACCGTTACCGTGCGCGGGTGTCTGGTCCGTTGCTGGACCGTATCGACCTGCATATCAGTGTGGCCCGTATGGACGCAGTGGAGTTGCGGGAGAGCACGCCGCTGGGGGAGCCCAGTGCGGCGGTACGTGCACGGGTGGAAGCCGCCCATGCCAAGCAGCAGGTGCGTGGCGGGCTCAACGCGCATCTGCCGCCGGCGGCACTGCGGGCCTGTACCCGACTGAGCGAGGCAGATCAGGACATGCTGGAACAGGCCATCGAGCGCCTGCAGCTGTCGGCGCGGGCGATGCACCGGATTCTGCGGGTGGCGCGCACGATTGCCGATCTGGCGGGTTGCGAAACGATCCAGACGGCGCATCTGGCCGAGGCCATTGGCTACCGGCAGCTGGACCGGGGGAAGGCGAGCACGTAATCGCAGCGGGCAGAATCAGGCCGCGTCATGCGGGCACACGTTCAAAAAGATCCGGCAGCCATTCCGGCTTGAACAGGGAAGCAGGCTGTTCTCTCATCTCTTCTACGCGCCACCATTTCCACGCCCTGATCGTGGCATTTTCCTCCTCCGTCCACCCGTCACGCTGGATGTCGGGCTGGTTGGGGCTGCGGACCAGAAAATATTCTTCCAGCCATCGCGCGGGCGTTGATCGGGCGACCGCGTAGACGGCATCGCGCTTTTCCAGCCGCACGCCTATCGGCAGATCCAATCCGGTCTCCTCCCTGAGCTCACGCCGTGCGGCGTCCGCATATCCCTCCCCGGGCAGAAGCTCCCCGCCCGGTGTAGCCCAGAAGGGAGCGTGGTGTTCATCGTGATACCGGAACAGCAACACCGCATCCTCAGCAACGATCACAAGGCGTGCAGATCGTCTGATTTCCATCGTTTCCCGTCCTTACCAGCCCGCCCCAGAATAGGCCAAAAGCAGGCGGACCAAGAGAAAGCCATCAACGCGTGTCGATTCCTGGCCAGTGATTCACTTTCCCAGGATGGGCGCCTGTCGCCGGACGGCAACGGACGCCATGCGGCGGCTGACAAGGCCGAAGAGGTCCTGCAGTTCGGCTGCGCGCTCGGGCGTGCTGTTGCTGCCGAAAAGCACACGCGCCAGCGCGGCTTCACGGGTGTCATGCGGGAACCGCAGGCGGTCCCGGTACACCTTCTGGCACACCAGCCAGGCCCGGCGCAGCCCACCGCCGGGCAGCGGGCGGACCACGCGTTCGTAGACCTGCCAGAACTGGTACTCGCCCTGCAGATCGATCGCCGGCGCCACGGACAGCGCCTGCCGGGGCCGTCCTGGGCCCCGGATGCCGAACAACGGGGTTCGCGGGTTGTGCTGTGCCATGCCAACAGGATGACCCAGCAACATTGTGGGAACCTTGCGTCGCCGCCAGAAAACCCCTGTTGTTTGCGCAAGGCGGGTTTCTAGGCGGGTTTTGGGGGTCAGAGCCCTTTGCTGCGCAAAGGGCTCTGACCCCGATCACGGGGTGGCTGCGGGGTCGGATCCCTTTGCGCAGCAAAGGGCTCTGACCCCACCCTCATCGCCTCAGAACGCCATCGAGGTACTGAACATCAGCTGCCGTGGCGCGCTGCGCTGCAGGGTCTGGTAATCCCCCGAGAACGACGAGCCGGCAATGGTGGCGGTGCCGATGTTGTGGCGGTTGAACAGGTTGCTCACGTCCAGCCGCAGCTCCAGGCCGGGCACCGCGCTGTCGGCACCGAAGCGGTAGGCGGCATAGGTGTTGACCTGCCAGAACGTCGGCACGCGGATGTCGTTCTCGTAGGTGAAGGGCTGGCGCAGGTAAGAGGTGCTGGTGGCACCGAAGCGCCAGTCACCAAAGTGGGCGGACAGGTCGCTGACCAGCGAGATCTGCGGGTAGCCCGGCTGCGCGTTGCCCTTGATCGGGTACACCGTGTCGCCCACCACGAAATCGCTGTCGTAGTACGAACGGGCCACGGCCACGCCCTGATAGAACTGCAGGTGGTCAGTCAGGTCGGCGGTGATGCCGAGGTCGGCGCCGATCACGTGCATCTTCGGCATCAGCCGCACGGTGTTGATCTGCGCGAACTGGGTACCGATGGCGGCCGACAGCAAGCGGTTGCGGATGTCGTTGTAGAACACGTCGCCGGTGATCGTCAGCCGGTCGAAACGATGCGATGCGCCCACGGTGAGGTTCCAGTTCTTCTCCGGCCGCAGCGTACCCGCCACGCGGTCGAACTCCTCCTGGTCGGTGATGGTCCACGCCGAGGCGGTGTAGCCGATGTTGCCGCGCTGGGCCACGCGGTAGCCGTTCATGGTATTGGCCAGGTCGATGAAGGCATCGGTGGATTCGGTCGGGCTCCAGAACAGCGAGACATGCGGCAGGAAGTTGCTCTTCGCGCGCAGCGTGCCGTTCACCGGCCGGTCCTTGGCGTCACCGAGGCCGCCGCCGCGGGTGCGGAAGTCCACGGCCTTGAAGCCGACACCCAGCTTCAGCGTGTCGTTCAGCACGATGTCGTCCTGCAGGTAGAACTGGCGCGAGCGGGTCACCCAGCTCGATGCGTTGTCGGTCTTGAACGCGGGGCCGTACACATCGAACGGACCGGTGGCCTTCAGCGGCGGGCCCTCGCCCAGCAGCGGCTGCTGGTACCACTCGGTCTTGGCAGCGGCCTTGCTCTTCTCCTGCCAGAAACCGGCGGTGAAGGTGTGCGCGCCGGTCTCGAACTGCAGGTTGAGCATGCCGCCCAGCCGGTTGAGGCGCGGGGTCTGCACCTGTTCGGAGAACGGCGCGCCGTTGGGCGACGGCACGTTCGGGTCGGTCAGCGTGGCCTGGGTGTGGCTGTTGGCGTTGTACAGCTGCACGTTGCCGCTCAGCGCCGGACTGATCTGGAAGCGGTGGTTGATCGAGGACACGCGGTCACGCGTGCTCTGGCCGGTGTCGTAGGGAATCAGCCCGGACAGTTCACCACAGGTATAGGCGCCGCAGGATTTGTCTGCGTTCTCCGGCGAGGCCACGTAGTACGCCCAGGCGTAGTCCGGGTAGAAGATGTCGGCCTTCCAGCCCAGCTTGCTGATCATGTCGAAGGAAATGTTGTTGTAACCCCAGACCTTGGCCTTGCTGTCGGACAGGAACACGGTGACATCGCCCCAGGCGACGTCCTGCTGCAGCTTCAGGTCGCCGCGCAGGAAGTTCTGCGTGCCCTCGCCCTGGTACTTGTCGGCGGACACGCGCTGCAGGTCGACCAGCACTTTCGGGCCATGCTCACCGAGCTGGCCGCTCTGCCCGGATACGGTGGTGACCAGCGTGCTGTTGCTGCCCACGCCCTGCTTCACGCGCAGGCTGGGCGTGTCCTGCAGGTCGCGCAGGCGGTATTCCAGGCTGCCGCCGTTGACGCTGCTGGAGAACACGCTGACCGGTGCGCCACCGGGGCTGACCGTGATCGCGCCGATGCCATCGGGCACGCCCACGTTCACCACGCTGGTGCCGGTAAGCGAGAGGAAGCCGTTGTCATTCAGCGGCACGCCTTCGAAGGTGATGCCCATTTCGTTCATGCGGAAGCCGCGCACGAACAGGCTGGTGGCGGAGATATCCAGGCCCAGCCCATCGGTGGCGGTATAGCTCGCGCCCGGCACCTGCTTCAGCATGGCCAGGCCATTGTTGCCGGTGACCATCGCGTCGAGGTCCTCGGCCTTGATGATGTAGCGGTTGGGACCGACCACCTGGGTCGGTGCCACGGCCGCGCCGCGCGGCGTGGCGATGACCTGCAGGGCGTTGAGCGTGGTGGGCGTGTCGAGCGCGGCGTCCTGCGTTTCTGCAGCGTACGCAGGTGCGGTGATGGCCGCGATGATGGCCAGGGCGAGGCGCGTCGTGGGTGGGGTGTTCATGGCAGTAGATCCAGGGTGCAGGGAGAGAGCCGCGCAGGCGCACGCCCAGCGCGTTGCAGCGCCGGTGTCGGCGCCCTGGCTGGCGATGCGGTTGCGTTGAAGGCGTGACGGCGCGGTGCGTGCCGGTCAGTGGCAGACGAAGACGATCATCTGCCGTGGGATTCGGTGGGGTGATTTCGACGTGCGGAATTCTTGCATCGCACTGCCGCATCCGCCATTGCACCGTGGTACAGCGCCAATGGCGGTGGGGATGGGTGGGTTATACGTGGGTATAGACCCTGGTCGGCGCTGGCCGCCTGCGTGTGCCAACCAAGGTTGGCACCTGCCGGGGCGAATGGGGCCTGGTAGAGGCCGACCTTGGTCGGCGCTTGCCGATTGTGTGTGCCAACCAAGGTTGGCACCTACCAGAGCATAGGGACGCGCGGTTACTGCAGGACGAAACGCTCGATCGCGCGCGCCACGCCTTCGTCGGCATTGCTGCTGGTCTCAAACCGCGCCACCGCCTTCACCGCGTCGATGGCATTGCCCATCGCCACGCTGGTGCCGGCATACTGCAGCATGGTCAGGTCGTTCTCCTGGTCGCCGATGGCCATCACGTTGGCGCGGTCGATGCCCAGGTGCTCGGCCAGTCTTTGCAGGCTCGGCCCCTTGCCCGCGCGGTGGTCGAACACTTCCAGGAAGAACGGTGCGCTTTTCAATACCGCGAAGCGCTCGGTCAGCGCGCCGGGCAGGCGCGCGATGGCAGCGTCCAGCACCTCGGGTTCGTCGATCATCATCAGCTTGATGAAGGACATCGACGGGTCCATGTCTTCCACGCGGCGATACGACAGTGGCATCCGCGAAAGATGCGAGTCGGCCACGGTGTAGTAGCTGATGTCCTGGTTGGGCGTGTACATGCGCTGGCTGTCCAGCGCCTGGAAGTGCACGCCCAGGTCGCGGGCCACCTGCTCGCAGAACAGGAAGTCGTCGAAGCTGAGCGGGTACTCGACTACGGTTTCGCGCGTGCCGATGCGCTGCACCAGGCCGCCATTGCAGGCGATGCAGTAGTCGTCGTTGCCGGTGATGCCGAGCTCGTGCAGGTACGGCGCCAGGCCCGGAACCGGGCGGCCACTGGTCAGCACGATGTGCACGCCCAGTGCGCGCGCCTGCGCGATGGCCTTCCTGGCGCGGGGGGTGAGCTGGTGCGACGGGTCCAGCAGCGTGCCATCCATGTCGATGGCGACCAGTTCGATGGTCGATTGCCTGCGGCCCATGTCCATTGCGTTCAACTCGTGCGGGGCACGCCAGTTTACCCCCTCATGCCCGGTTCACCTCTTTGCCCACGTTGGCCGGGATACTGCAGGAGCCTGTGCGTCCCCCACCGCAGGACGGCCCGCTGACCGCCCTTCCCTGGAGAACCTTGCGACGCATGACCTACCGTGCCCCCGAAACCAACGACAGCGCACCCCTGGCCCAGCAGATCGAGCAGATGATCGACGAGCTGCCCGGCGACCAGGTGAGCGTCGGCACCCTGCTCAGCGCGCTGGGCGATGAGGGCCTGCTGCTGATCGTGATCCTGCTCTCGGCCATCTTCATCATTCCGGTGTCGATTCCCGGGCTGAGCACGGTGTTTGGCGCCTCGATCCTGCTGATCGGCCTGAGCCGGGTGCGCAACCGCCCGCTGTGGGTGCCGCAGAAGCTGGCGCGCCGCGGGATCGCCACCGAAAAGCTGAAGGCCAACCTGGGCCGTGCGCTGAAATGGGTGCACCGCATGGAGCGGCTGTCGCGGCCGATGCGGCTGGCGGTGATGGTGCGCTCGAAGAAGATGATGCGCCTGAACAACCTGATGCTGGTGTTTGCGACCCTGCTGCTGATGGCGCCGGCCGGGCCGATTCCCTTCAGCAACACGCTGCCGGCGCTGGCGCTGATGTCGTTTGCGATTGGCTTCATCCAGCGCGATGGTGCGGCGGTGGCAGCCGGCTACGGCTTCGTGGTGGCCACGGTGGTGTACTTCGGCGTGCTGCTGGGCGGCGTGGGATTTGCCGCCGAATCGGTGTTCAGCGGGTTCCGCAGCAGTACCGCCGAACTGTAGAGCCGAGCCCATGCTCGGCTGCTGTTCGCTCGGTGCACGGAAACCCGCGCGCTGCGCGCGTAAGCCGAGCAAGGGCTCGGCTCTACAAAGGCCGGATCCACAGCAGTCGAGCGTGGCTCGACGCTACACAGCTATTTCGCCGACACCCGCCACACCACGTCGCCCACGTCGTCGGCCACCAGCAGTGCGCCCTCGGCATCCATCGCCATGCCCACCGGCGCACCCATCAGGGTCTTCTCGTCCTTCGAGGTGAAGCCGCTGACCACGGTCTGCGGCCGCCCGGTCGGCTTGCCGTCCTTGAACGGTACGTAGACCACTTCGTAGCCACTCAGTGGCGAGCGGTCCCAGCTGCCGTGCTCGCCGATGAAGGCGCCGCCGTGGTACTGCGCCGGCAGTGCCTGGCCGGTGTAGAACAACAGGCCCAGCGGTGCCACGTGCGAGCCGATGGCATAGTCCGGCACGATCGCCTTGGCCACCAGGTCCGGCCGCTGCGGCTGCACGCGCTCGTCCACGTGCTGGCCGTAGTAGCTGTAGGGCCAGCCGTAGAAGCCATCTTCCTTCACCGAGGTGAGGTAATCCGGCACCAGGTCGGCACCGATCTCATCACGCTCGTTGGCCACGGCCCACAGCTGGCCAGTGCTCGGCTCCCAGTCCAGCCCGGTCGGGTTGCGGATGCCCGACGCAAAGATGCGGCTGCCACGGCTAGCTACGTCCACCTCCAGCACGACCGCGCGGCGATATTCGACGGCCAGGCCATTTTCAGTAATGTTGCTGTTGGAGCCGACGCCCACGTACAGCTTGCGGCCGTCGCGGCTGGCCAGCAGTTCCTTGGTCCAGTGGTGGTTGATGGTGCTGGGCAGGTCGGTGAACTCGCGGCCCTTGTCGGACATGCGGGTTTCGCCGGGCACGTAGTGGTACTGCATGATGTTGCCGGTGTTGGCCACATACAGCGTGTCACCGATCAGCTGGATGCCGAATGGCGAGTGCAGGCCTTCGATGTAGACGTGCTGGGTCCAGGTGTTCGTGCCTGGCGAGCGGCGCAGCAGGGTGACCCGGTTGCCGCCCTTGCCAGCCTTGCCCGAGCGCGCCTTCACCTTGCCGGCGATCCACTGCTTGGGTGTGGTGACCGGCTCTTCGCCGGGGCCATTGCCTTCCACCACCAGTACATCGCCGTTGGGCAGGGTCAGCAGCCGGCGCGGGTGCTGCAGGTTGGCGGCGATGCGCTCGATCTTCAGGCCTTCGGCCACCGTGGGGGCCTGGCCGTCGGCCCAGCCCACGCCCTTGGGCACCTGCATCGGCGGCATCAGGAAGTTGGCCGGCTTGGGCAGTGGCGGCTGCGGTCCCGACTGGTCGGCCGGATGGTATTCGGCCTTGCCCGCGCAGGCCGACAGGGTGACGGCCAGTGCCAGCGCGGCGACGGTGGGCAGGATGTGCTTAGCCATGACGACCTCCCTGCAGCACCGGCGGCTGCAATGACAACAGGATCAGGCCCAGGGCGATCAGGGCCACGGTCAGCGCCGACAGGATCGTGCCCGGCACAGCAACGGCATACGCATCGCGGCTGTGCACGAAGGCGTTCCAGATGGCCAGCACCACCGCGACCAGGTTGAGGAAGAAGTCGATGCGGTCGATGCGGGTGGCCGTGCCGTTGCGGCGCCAGACCGCGAACAGGTTGATCAGGCGCGGCACGATGGCGATCAGCAGGCCGAACGTGATCAGCCAAGCGGCGGCCTTGCCCCACATCACCTCGGCGCTGTTGAGATAGATCGCGTCGAAGATCAGTGCACCGACGAAGAAGCCGAACGGTATCGGGTTCAACAGGCTGAACAGCGTGGTGCCGAGGCCGCGATGGGCCTGGGCGAGCGGATTGACCATCATCGTGCTCCGTGCGGAAGGGTGCACGGGCTGTAGTAGCACAGCGCGATGTGAGGGCGCGCGATGATGCCCCGGCGGCGCTGCCACACCCACCGGGCAGGCACCGCACTACGCGGGTTCGTCCTCGCGCACCTCGTGGAAGGGCAGCATCGTCTCGAAGCCGAATTCGTGTTCCATGCTGGTGCGGACCAGGCCGCCGATGGCGTAGCGGCTGGTGTTTGCATGCACGTCTATGCCACCGTGCCGCCACTCGGTGCGCAGATGCAGCGTCTCTGCGCGTCGCATGACGGTCCGTTCCTCCTGCAGCAGCGCGCGCCGGTGCTTCTTCATCAACAGCCGCAGCGGTTTCACCATGGTGATGCCGAATGCGGCCAGCTCGGGCAGCAACTCGCTGATATCGGCATCGTCGCCATAGTCGTGGCTGCGCGTATGCACGGATAGCACCACCTTGCGGATGGCGGCGACCGAGAGCGGGGTCTGGTCTGCGCGCGCACGTGCGCGCTGGCGTCCATTCTTCATGCGTGTCTTCACCTGCATGTGATTACCACGTTTCCGGCCCTCGAAGCAGACGCGCGAAGATGGCGTGAAGGCATTCGCGCGCCCTGTCATAACCTGACGTACTAAGTGTTTGTGACGCAATTTGCATATTCGTACATTGCGGATGTGAAGAGGTAGGGGGTTCTCCGTTGTGTCGCGTTTGGCTCGTTGCGATGGGGCAGTTCCGCCCCGCCGTCCTGCCATGCCGATTCACAACAGAAGGATTCGTGTATGAAGCGACACACGCAACGCTCCGCGCCACCGCGCTCTGCGCGCCTGGCCCTTGCCACTGCCCTGGTGCTGGGCAGCCTGGCCGTCACCGCCCAGGCCCAACAGGCCGATCCACTGGCGGGAATACAGTGGCACCTGCTCAACACCGGGCAGACGGTCCCGGCTGACACCCTGCCGGTGGCCGGCAACGACCTGAACGTGGATGGCCTGTTCCGCAACGGCATCCGCGGCCAGGGCGTCACCATCGCCATCGTCGACGATGGCCTGCAGATCGCGCACCCGGACCTGGCCGCCAACGTGGCCGCGGTGGCCGGCAAGAACTTCATCAACGGCTCGAACAACCCCACCCCGACCAACCCGGATGTCGACAACCACGGCACCATGGTCGGCGGCATTGCTGGCGCGGTGGGCGCCAACAACCTGGGCGTACGCGGTGTGGCGCCGGCGGCGACGCTGAAGGGCTTCAACCCGATTTCGCGCTCAGCCCTGGGCAACCAGCAGAGCAACATCGAGTACGCCTGGTGGGACGGCGCGGAGTCGGCCGACGTGCAGGTGTTCAACAACAGCTGGGGCGCCGGCCCGGGCAATCCGAACCTGCCGCTGGCGT
Organism: Stenotrophomonas maltophilia D457; assembly: GCF_000284595.1. Taxonomy (GTDB): domain Bacteria; phylum Pseudomonadota; class Gammaproteobacteria; order Xanthomonadales; family Xanthomonadaceae; genus Stenotrophomonas; species Stenotrophomonas muris. The sequence goes on from NC_017671.1 coordinate 4,449,431, forward strand.
ACAGCGAAAACACGATTCGTTCGTATGAGCAGGCACTGTCGGGTACGCGCGGTGGCCGCGGCGGCATCTACGTGAAGTCGGCGGGCAACAACTTCAACAATGCCTCGATCAGCCAGACCCAGGATGTCTGCACCACCGACACCAAGAACCGCAACACCGGCTGCGTGCCGGCCGGACGCGATCCGCGCAACAACCTGTTCAACGTGATCACGGTAGGCGCGGTGCGTGCCGATGGCGTGCGCTCGTCGTATTCCTCCACCGGCTCGGCGCTGTGGGTGTCGGCCTTCGGCGGCGAATACGGCCTGCAGGCCCAGTACGCCCCCGGCCTGGTGGCACGCGCCTACGACCCGGCCATCGTCACCACCGACGTGACCGGGTGCGCGCAGGGCAGCAACAAGAACACCAACCGCCAGAACACGCTGGACAGCAACCTGTCGGCCATCGACAGCACCTGCAACTACACCGCCAAGATGAACGGCACCTCGGCGTCGGCGCCGATGGTCTCGGGCGTGGCGGCGCTGGTGCTGGAGGCCAATCCGAACCTGTCCTATCGCGATGTGAAGTACATCCTGGCCACCACCGCCACCCGCAACCACCCGAACCAGCCGGCGGTGACGCTGGCCGACGGGCGCACGCTGGTGCCAGGCTGGACGGTGAATGCTGCCGGCCGTGCCTACAGCAACTGGTATGGCTTCGGCGTGGTCAACGCTGCACGCGCGGTGCAGGTGGCCGAGAACTTCCAGTCGCTCGGTGCGCTGGTCGACAGCGGCTGGCGCAACACCACGCGTACCGTGGCCATCGGCAACACCTCGGCCGCCGCCGCACGCCTGACCTTCCAGTTGGCCAACGGCGCGCGCAACATCGAAAGCGTGCAGCTGGGCTTCCGGGTCAACCACCGCAACACGCGCCAGCTGCAGTTCGTGCTGGTGTCACCCAGCGGTACCCGCAGCGTGGTGCAACCGGCGTTCACCGCGATCGGTTCGGGCACGGGTGGCGCGCAGAGCAACTTCACCAGCTGGGACCTGCTGTCCAGCAATGCCTTCCTGGATGAGAACGCCACGGGCACCTGGACGCTGGAAGTGACCGACATGGGGCAGGCCGCGACCGCTGCATCGCGTGGCAACCTCGAATTCTTCAAGATCCGCGTTCTGGGGCACTGATGATGAAGACCACCATTCTGTTGAGCACGCTCGCCTTCGCGGCGATGACCTTCCCTGCCTGGGCACAGAGCTCGGGGCAGACCCCTCCGGCCAGGACCCTGTCGACCGTGGATGCTCAGGAACTGAAGGCGTCCGCTACCGGCCGCTCGTTCGATGTGGGCGGCACGCGTTTCCAGCTGTCGCCCTCGGCAACGGTAAAGCAGGCCAGCGGCGGCCAGTTCACGATCACCCCGCAGGCGGCGGCGACCACCAGCTCGCGTACCAAGCGTTCGCTGGATGGTGCCGCGGCGGCGCCTGCTGATGCCGGTGCCGGCAAGTTCGCGGCGGCGGTCTCCCGTGACGGAGCGCCGGTGGTGGCGACCTCGCGGGTCAAGGTGTTCTTCACCGATGCAGCATCGGCCCAGCGCGCGGCTACGGCCACCGGTGGCACCGTGGTGAAGGTCTCCAAGGCGTCGGGCCAGGCGATCGTGGAGTACCCGTCGGTGAACGCGGCACTGGATGCGACCACCAGGCTGCTGTCCACCGCCGGTATCCGCGCCACCGAGCCGGACGTGGTGCAGTGGGAAGAGACCAAGTAAGGCGTTGAGCGGTGCCCCGGCCGGCTGGCTCTCCTGGCCGGCCGGGGATTGGTGTGGGGGGTGCGCCGACCAAGGTCGACACCTGCCGGGGCCGCGCGCGTGTAGAGCCGAGCCGATGCTCGGCTGCTGTCTACGGGGTGCCGCAGGCGCGGTGCGCGCGGCGCCGAGCATGGGCTCGGCTCTACAGCTGTGCCAACCAAGGTTGGCATCTACCAGGAGCAGATTCGGACGTGCCAACCAAGGTTGGCACCCACCGGCGTTACCGCGCGGCGAGTGTGCCGCTGTGCTTGAGGTGGCAGCTGGCCAGCGCGTCGTTGCCGGCGGCCGGGTGGCCGGGCTCGAGCAGCAGGCGCTGCACGTCCGAGAACAGCTTTTCCACCGGCATGCCGTACGGCGCGAACAGGCGCAGGCGGCCCTGGCGGTCGAACACGTAGCCGCCGGCAATGTGGCTCATGGTGTAGGTATCCGGTACCTGACCGGGTTCCTTTTCGTAGAACGCCTTGAAGTCGCTGGCCATCGCGGCCAGCTGCGCATCGTTGCCAACCAGCGCGATTGCCTTGGGATCGAACGCTTCCACATAGGTGCGCGCGACCTCGGGCGTGTCGCGGGCCGGGTCGACGCTGACGAACACCACCTGCAGCTGATCGGCATCCTTGCCCATCAGGTGCTTGACCTGGCTCAGCTCGACCATCGTGGTCGGGCACACGTCCGGGCAGCTGGTGAAGCCGAAGAACAGATAGGTCACCTGCCCCTGCAGGTCCTTCGGGCCGCGCACGGTGCCGTGGCTGTCGGGCATCGACCACTGCTGGCCGAGTTCTTCGCAGGCGATGTCCTTCGCATAGAAGTCCATGCGCGACTGCGCGCTGCAGCCAGCCAGCAGGCCGAGCAGCAGGCCTGCGGCCAGGCGCAGGCCACGATGGGGGAACGCAATGCCTTTCACGGTTCGCAGGCTCAGTTGATCATCATGTGGTAGTGCATGCTCCAGATGATCCAGACCGACAACGCGACGACGATGAACAGGATCACCAGGGTGAACACGAAGCTGGCCAGGTTCCAGCCACCTTCGGACTTGCGGTCCATGTGCAGGAAATAGACCAGCTGCACCAGGATCTGCGCCACCGCGAAGCCGACCAGCAGGAACAGCGTGAGCGGCCGCGACAGCACCGGGTTCATCACCAGTGCGAACGGCACCACGGTCAGCAGCGCGCACAGCACGAAGCCGATCAGGTAGGACTTGGTGGAGCCGTGCGCATTGCCGGCGCGCGAGGTTTTGACGTGGGCCATGTCAGAAGGCTCCGATCAGGTAGACGAAGGTGAAGACGCAGATCCACACCAGGTCCAGGAAGTGCCAGAACAGGCTCAGGCACGACACGCGCGTGATGTTGGTCGGGGTCAGGCCACGGCGGTAGACCTGGTGCATGACCACCGCCATCCAGATCAGGCCGCTGGCCACGTGCAGGCCGTGGGTGGCGACCAGCGCGAAGAACGCCGACAGGTAGGCACTGGTGCTCGGACCTGCGCCTTCGTGGATCAGGTGCGAGAACTCGTAGATCTCCATGCCGATGAACGAGGCACCGAGCACGAAGGTCACGCCCAGCCAGCGCAGCACCGCCGAGGCATCGTGGCGATGCATCGCCAGCACGGCCTGGCCGTAGGTGATGCTGGAGACCAGCAGCAGGAAGGTCTCGGCCATCACGAACGGCAACGAGAACAGGTCCTTGCCGGTGGGGCCGCCGGCGTAGGCGGTGCTGAGCACCGCGTACGAGGCGAACAGGGAACCGAACAGCACCAGGTCGGACATGAGGTACACCCACATGCCGAACACCTTCATGCCGCCCTGTTCGTGGCCATGGTCGTGCTCGTGGTGGTCCTCGTGCGCCTGCGTGTCGCTGGCCAGCTCCGGGCGGGTCAACAGGTTCATGCGCGTACCTCCTTCAGCTTGGCAAGGTTGGCCGCTTCGGTGCGCGCCACCTCTTCGGAACTGACGTAGTAATCCACGTCCTCATCGTAGGACCGCACGATCAGGGTCACGATCATCGCGATGAAGCTGGCTGCGGCCATCCACCAGATGTGCCAGACCAGGGCGAAGCACAGCACCAGGATCCAGATGTTGAGGATCAGCGGCACGCCGGTGTTCTTCGGCATGTGGATCGGGGCGTACGTCTTCGGCGGCGGCGGCAGGCTGCGCTTCTTCGCTTCGTGGAAGGCATCCAGCTCATCGGCCTTGGGCACCACGGCGAAGTTGTAGAACGGCGGCGGCGACGGCGTGGCCCATTCCAGCGTGCGTGCGTTCCACGGGTCGCCGGTCAGGTCGCGGTTGCGCTTGCGGTCGCGCACGCTCACGTAGATCTGCACCAGCATCAGGATGATGCCCGCGAACACGAACAGTGCACCGATGAAGGCGGCGATCAGGTACGGCGTCCACGCCGGGTTGTCGTACTGGTTCATGCGGCGGGTCATGCCCATGAAGCCCAGCATGTACAGCGGCATGAAGGCCAGGTAGAAGCCGATCACCCAGCAGGCGAACGACCACTTGCCCAGGCGCTCGTTGAGGGTGAAGCCGAACACCTTCGGGAACCAGTAGGCGAAGCCGGCCAGGTAGCCGAACAGCGCGCCGCCGATGATGGTGTTATGGAAGTGGGCGACCAGGAACAGGCTGTTGTGCAGCAGGAAGTCCGCGCCCGGGATGGCCAGCAGCACGCCGGTCATGCCACCGATGGTGAAGGTGACCAGGAAGGCGATGGTCCACAGCATCGGTACGCTGAACTCGACGCGGCCGCCGTACATGGTGAACAGCCAGGTAAAGATCTTCACGCCGGTGGGGATGGCGATGATCATCGTCATGATGCCGAAGAAGGCATTGACGCTGGCACCCGAGCCCATGGTGAAGAAGTGGTGCAGCCAGACGATGAACGACAGGATGCCGATCGCCAGCGTGGCGCCCACCATCGACTTGTAGCCGAACAGCTTCTTGCGCGCGAACGTGGCGGTGACTTCAGAGAAGATGCCGAACGCCGGCAGCACCAGGATGTACACCTCCGGGTGGCCCCAGGCCCACACCAGGTTCACGTACATCATCGGGTTGCCACCCAACGTGTTGGTGTAGAAGTTGAAGTCCAGGTAGCGGTCCAGGGTGAGCGCACCCAGCGCCACGGTCAGGATCGGGAAGGCGGCGATGATGATCACGCTGGTGACCAGCACGGTCCAGGTGAACACCGGCATCTTCATCAGGGTCATGCCCGGCGCACGCATGCGCAGGATGGTGATGAACAGGTTGACGCCGGTCAGCAATGTGCCGATGCCCGAGGCCTGCAACGCCCAGATGTAGTAGTCCACGCCTACGCCCGGACTGAACTCGATGCCCGACAGCGGCGGATAGGCGACCCAGCCGGTCATGGCGAATTCGCCAACGCCCAGCGAGATCATCATCAGCGCAGCGCCAACCACGAAGATCCAGAAGCTGAAGGCGTTGAGGAACGGGAACGCCATGTCGCGTGCGCCGATCTGCAGCGGCACGATGATGTTCATCAGGCCGACCACGAACGGGGTGGCCACGAAGAAGATCATGATCACGCCATGCGCGGTGAAGATCTGGTCGTAGTGCTCCGGTGGCAGGAAGCCATCACTGCCTGGCCCGGCCGCGGCCAACTGCGCGCGCATCATCAGCGCGTCGGCGAAGCCACGCACCAGCATGACCAGCGCCACTACCACGTACATGATGCCGATCTTCTTGTGGTCCACGGTGGTGAACCAGTCGCGCCAGAGCACGCCCCATAGCTTGAAGTACGTCACCGCGCCAAGCAGCGCGAGGCCACCCAGCCCCATGGCCGCCAGCGTGACCACGACGATCGGCTCGTGCAGCGGCACGGCCTCCCACGTCAATTTACCCAACATGTTCGTTACTCCTGGGAAACCTGGGCACCACCGGCAGCACCCGCCGGGGACGCAGCAGCGGTGTTCTCACCGACGCCGATGAACTGGTCGATGACCTTCTTGAACAGCAGCGGTTCGACGCTGGAGAAGTGCTGCACCGGCGCGTTCTTCGACGGTGCGGCCAGCGCCTTGAACTGGTTGAAGTCCAGCGCCTGTGGTGCGCTGCGTACCTCGGCCACCCAGCGCTCGAACTCCTCGTTGCTGCTGGCGGTGGCAATGAACTTCATGTTCGAGAAGCCATGCCCGCTGTAGTTGCCGGACATGCCACGGAACTGGCCGGGCTCGTTGGCGATCAGGTGCAGCTGCGTGCGCATGCCGGCCATCGCGTAGATCTGCCCACCCAGCTGCGGGATGAAGAAGGTATTCATCGTCGAGTTGGAGGTGATGTTGAACGCCAGCGGGCGGTTGGCCGGGAAGTTGAGCTGGTTGACCGTGGCGATGCCCAGGTCCGGGTATACGAACACCCATTTCCAGTCGGTGGCGATCACGTCCACGTGCAGCGGCTCACCGGCCACGTCCAGCGGCTTGTACGGGTCCAGTTCGTGGGTCGACTTCCACACGATCACGGCCAGGCCGGCAATGATCAGCAGCGGCACGCCCCAGACCACGATCTCCACCTTGGTGGAGTGCGACCAGTCCGGCGTGTATTTCGCCTTGGTGTTGCCGGCGCGGAAGCGCCAGGCGAATACGAAGGTCAGCACGATGGCCGGTATCACCACGATCAGCATCAGGCCGATGCAGATCAGGATCAGGTCGCGCTGGGCGAGCCCGACCATGCCCTTCGAATCCAGCAGCACCCAGTCACAGCCCGACAGGCCGACGCAGGCCAGGGCGACCAGCGCCAGGCGGATGCGGTTCCAGCAGATATTCATTGGAGGTCAACCCTGTTGAAGAAGCGCGCTTGACCGGCTCGCCTGCGCGCAGCGCCCGGGCGTGGAGCGGCTACACTGTGGGTACGAGGTCGCCTACAAGAGAGCGATCCACTCCAATCAAGCCCATACAAGATACATCATTGTATGGACTTGTGCATCTGCACGTATGGAAAAACTGACCGATGACGCCACCTGCCGCCGGCCGCCGCCTGAAACACCCCAATCGCACCTGGGTTCGCCCCTTCCGCGAGGGCGCTGGCCCGCTGTACCTGCAGATCGCCCAGCAGGTGCGCGAGGCAGTGGATGACGGCGTGCTGCGTCCGGGCGACCGGCTGCCGCCGCAGCGCGACCTGGCCCAGCAGGTGGGCGTGGACCTGACCACGGTCACCCGGGCCTTTGCCGAGCTGCGCCAGGCTGGCCTGCTGGATGCGCAGGGCGCCGGCGGCACCTTCATCGCGCTGTCGGCCGGCAACCGCAGCACCTCGGTGGACCTGAGCATGAACATCCCGCCGCTGCTGGGCAGCGCGCCGTTCGCACAGGGCATGGAGGCCGGTTTCCAGCACGTGGGCCAGCAGCTGGGCCAGGGCGAACTGATGAGCTACCACGTCGGCGCCGGCACCCGCGAGGACCGCGCCGCCGCCGTGCAGTGGCTGTCACCGGTGCTGGGCACGGTGGGTGCCGACCAGGTGGTGATCTGCCCCGGCGCGCAGACCGCACTGTGCGCACTGATCCTGGCCCGCACCCAGCCGGGCGAGCTGATCGCCGCCGAGCAACTGACCTACCCGGGCCTGCTGGCCGCCGCGCGCGTGCTGCAGCGGGGTGTGGTGCCAGTGGCAATGGACGCCGAAGGCATGCTGCCCGACGCGCTGGAAGAGGCCTGCCAGCTACGCCGCCCGCGCCTGCTGTACTTGGTACCGACCATCCAGAACCCGACCACGGCGACGATGTCGGCACAACGCCGGCAGGCCCTGCTGGCGGTCGCGAAACGCCACGATCTGACCGTGATCGAAGACGATCCCTACTGGTTGCTGGCCGGGGACGCCGCACCGCCGCTGGCCGCCCACCGCGACGCCGGCTGCCCGGTGTATTACATCTCCACCCTGTCCAAGTGCCTGGCACCGGGCCTGCGCACCGCCTACCTGGTGGTGCCGGGCGGCGAACCGATGGAACCGGTGCTGGACGCCCTGCGTGCGATCGCGCTGATGCCGACCCAGTCAATGGTGGCGGTGGCGTCGCAGTGGATCCGCAGCGGCCAGGCCCAGGACATGGTGCAGCGCTTCCAGCAGGAGCTGCGCGAGCGCCAGGCGATTGCCGCGCAGTACCTGCCGTCCCGCGCGCGGGCGCACCCGGCCGGCCTGCACGTATGGCTGCCGCTACCGCCGCGGCTGGACCAGTACCGGCTGATCCAGGCCGCACAGGAACAGGGGCTCGGCATCGCCAGTTCGGACGCCTTCAGCGTGGAGGAACCGCCACCGGGCAACGCCATCCGCCTGTCGCTGGGCGGCGCAGTTGACCAGGATGCGCTGGCCGGGGCGCTGGCCAAACTGAACGAGATCCTGTCTGAGGCCCCCGGGGCCCGGCACAACGCCATCGTCTGAACCGGGCGCATGGCGCCGCATCCATACAAGATGATATTTTGTATGCAATGTATGGATGAAGGGACGTGCGTCGATGCGCGCCGAGAGACTGAAGTTCCACCTGGTAATGGCCGGCTGTGGTGGCTTTGTGGTGTTGATGCTGGCTGCGCTGGCCTGGGTCTGCCTGCAGCCGCAGACCGTGGATGTGCAGGCCGCCGAGCGCCACGCCATCGAGCAATGCGTGCAGCGCAGCGAGGATCCGTCGCGTAGCGAGATCCAGCGTCGCGCGCAGGCCGACTCCTGCCGCGAGATGCGCAAGCAGTACGTGCACAAGTTCGGCGGGGACGCGTCCTGATGGGCGCAGCCGCGCCGCGCCGCCGCTGGCTGCTGCCGACGATGATCGCCCTCGCCTGCCTGTTCATGGCCGGCGTGGCGGCTGCGCTGTGGCAGTACTTCGGCTACAGCGCGCAGTCGACGTTCACCGAACAGGCCATCGTCTTCGACGACTCGCAGCTGCGCCTGCCGTCCGATCTGGCCGGCGATACCGGCCGCATCCGCGTGGTGCACTTCTGGGACCCGGCGTGTGCCGTCTGCAACCGCGAAACCGGCGCACACCTGAGCTACCTGATCAGCATGTACCGCCGCGCCGGCATCGACTTCTATGCGATCCGCCGCCCCGGTACCCAGGGCGAACTGCCTGAGCCGCTGCGCAACAAGGTGATCAACCTGCCGACCATCGACGGCATCGAACACATCCCGGCCAGCCCTGCCGTGGCGATCTGGGACCGGCAGGGCCACCTCGCCGATGCCGGCCCGTACAGCATCGGCATGGTCTGCAACTCGGCCAACAGCTTCGTCGAACCACTGCTGGACAGACTGGTGCGCGGCGAAACCGTGCGCCCGAAAGGACTGCTTGCCGTGGGCTGCTACTGCCCCTGGCAGGCCAAGCGCTGAGGACGCGCAATGACACCACTGACGCTGGCCGCTGTGGCCGCCACAAGCAACAACGGCGGTCACCTGTCCGAACCGACCGATGGTTATGGACAGGCTCCCGCCGTTGGAAGCAACGATACGCCCCGACATGCTCCGTACATGCCGCGACCGGATGTCGCAGCCCGCGAATGGGTGCAGGACGTGCTCGCGCACAACGGGCCGATCTACCTGCGCATCGTCAATTCGCTGGAGCGCACGGTGCGTCGCGGTGGGCTTGCACCAGGACAACGCCTGCCCTCGCAGCGTGCGTTGGCGCAGCAGCTCGGCGTCGACCTGACCACGGTAACGCGGGCGTTCGACGAAGCGCGCAAGCGCGGCCTGATCGAGGCGCGCGGGCCACAAGGCAGTTTCATCGCACCACCCAAGGCCGGCTTCGACCAGGTGGTGGACCTGAGCATGAACGTGCCGCCGGTGCCCGATGCCGATGCGCTGGCCGAAACCCTGCGCCGCGGTGCCGCCGCCGTGCTTGCGCGCAGCAACGCGCCGAACCTGATGACCTACCACCTGGGCGGCGGCAATCCCACCGACCGCCACGCGGCAGCGCGCTGGCTGCAACCGATGCTGGGCGCGGTGGAGGATGCCAGCCTGTTGCTGACCGAAGGCGCGCAGGTGGCGCTTGCCGCGATCCTGGTCAGCCAGGGCCGCGACGATGATGCGATCCTCTGCGATGCGCTGGTCTATCCGGGCCTGCTGCAGGCCGCCGCCGCACTGGGCCGGCGGCTGCTGCCGGTGGACAGCGACGAACACGGCATGTGCCCCGATGCGCTGGCCCGGCTGGCACGCGAAAGCGGCGCGCGGTTGGTCTATCTCAACCCCACCTGCCAGAACCCGACCGCGCTGAGCCTGCCGCTGCAGCGGCGCGAAGCGCTGGCGCGTGTTCTGGAGAGGGAAGGCCTGCTGGCGATCGAAGACGATCCTTACTGGCACCTCGCCGAGGATGCACAGACACCGCTGGCGGCGCTGGCACCGCGCCATGTGTTCTACGTGGCGACGCTGTCGAAGGTGATCAGCCCCGGCCTGCGCACTGCGTTCGTGCAGTGCCCAAGCGCTGCGCACGCCGAGGCGATGGCTTCGGCCTTGCGCGCCACCCGGTTGATGGGGCATCCGCTGGTGGCGGCGCTGGCCAGCCAGCTGCTGCTGGATGGTTCGGCGCAATCGCTGCTGGCGCAGGTGCGCAGCGAAGCGCACGAGCGCATGCGCATGGCGCGCTACCTGCTGGCGCCTTCGCTGCTGCTGCGCGCCGAAGGCCTGCATGCCTGGTGCCGGGTACCAGCGCCATGGACTGACGCCACCCTGGTGCGTACCGCACAGCTGCAGGGGCTGGCGATCGCGCCCTCATCGGCGTTCTGCCCGCCGGGGGTGCAGCATCAGAACGGCGTGCGGCTGTCGCTGGGGCTGGCGGCCGATCGCCGGCAGCTGGAAAGTGCGCTGCAACGGATTGACCGGTTGTTGTTGTCGGACGCGTTGCCGGCGATCGAGCGGTAGCCCTGGAATGGGATGTGCCGACCAACGGTCGGCACCCACCCGACCGGTAGTGCCGGCCGCTGGCCGGCGGAAGATTCCTCAGCACGGTTGGAATGTGCCGACCAACGGTCGGCACCCACCCGACCGATAGTGCCGGCCGCTGGCCGGCGGAAGATTCCTCAGCACGGTTGGAATGTGCCAACCAACAGTTGGCACCCACCCGACCGGTAGTGCCGGCCGCTGGCCGGCGGAAGATTCCTCAGCACGGTTGGAATGTGCCAACCAAGGTTGGCACCCACCCGATCGGTAGCGCCGGCCGCTGGCCGGCGGAAGATTCCCCGGCACGGTTGGAATGTGCCAACCAAGGTTGGCACCCACCAAAGCAGGGTCAGGCCAAGGCGGAGAGGGCCTTCACCAGCGCATCCATCTGCTGCGGCCGGGTGAACACCGACGGCGTCACCCGCACGCAGGCGCCGGAGTCCAAGCCGTCGCGATGGGTGGTGAACACGCGATGCTCATCCAACAGGCGCTTCTGCAGCGCGATGTTGTCAGCCACGCTGGTGCGCCCGCTCAGGCGGAAGCTGGCCAATGCACTCGCCAACGCCGGATCCGGCGAAGACAGCACTTCGATGTGCGCCATCTGCCGCGCCGGCAGCGTCCAGCGCTCGCGCAGGTAACGCAGGCGCGCCTGCTTGTTGTCCGCACCGATGCGCTGGTGCAGGGCAATCGCCTCCGGAAGTGCCAGGTAAGCGGCGAAGTTGACCGTGCCGGTGTGTACGCGGCTGCCCACGCGGCCGTCGTCGGTCTCGCCCATGTACGGGTCGAGGTCCGCAACGCGGCCCCTGCGCACGTACATCGCGCCGACACCGACCGGTGCGCCGATCCACTTGTGCAGGTTGATGCCGACGAAATCGGCCTTGAGCTGCGGCACCGCGTAGTCGATCTGGCCGAACCCGTGCGCCGCATCGACGATCACGTCGATACCGCGTGCGCGTGCACGCTCGGCGATCTCGGCCACCGGCAGCACCAGCCCATGGCGATGGCTGACCTGGGTCAGCAGCACCAGCTTCAGGCGTGGCAGCCGCGCGAACGCGGCCTCGTAGGCCTGCAGGATCTGCGCATGGTCGGGCACCACCGGCAGCGCGATGCGCTCGACCTGCACGCCACGGCGCTGCTGCAGCCAACGCATCGCACCGATCATGCTGTCGTAGTCGATGTCGGCGTACAGCACCTGGTCGCCGGGCCGCAGGCGGTTGTAGCCACCGATCAGCGCCAGCATCGCTTCGGTGGCGCCACGGGTCAGTGCGATCTCGTCGGCGCCCACGCCCAGCAGTTCGGCCACCTGCCGCTGCACCGCCATGTACTGCGCCGGGAACTCATGACGGCCGTACCAGGCGTTGCCACGGTTCACCTCGGCGGTGTGGCGCTGGTAGCTGGCCAGCGTCTCGCGGCCCATCGCGCCCCAGTAGCCGTTCTCCAGGTGGTTCACTTCATCGGTGATGTCGAAGTGGCTGGCCACGGCGGCCCAGTAGCCTTCATCGCGGGCCAGCGCGTCCGGCGCTACGGTCGTTGCGGGAATCTGCATGGGCGCAGCGTAACCCGCGGCAGCCATGGCGGGCAGTGAAGACAGCGCAGCTGCAGCCGGCAACAGTGCACCGGCACGCAACAGGACGCGGCGGTTGCGGTCCATCAGAAGCTCAGCCGGTACTGTGCGTACAGGTTGGCACCGTCGGTGTCGTACGGCGCGTTGCGCGAGTAGACCAGGCCGCGACTGGCCTGGAAGGTGGCTTCGTCCGGATAGCGGTCGAACACGTTGTCGGCACCCACGCGCAGGCTGTGATGTTCGTTGATGCGATAGCCGACGGCCAGGTCGAGGAAGCTCATCGCACCAAAGCGCTGGTAGATATCGCCCACCGCATTGCCGCTGGAATCGGTCCAGGCACCGTAGTAGCGCATGCGCGCCATCAGCGACCAGGCACCGATGTCCCAGCTGCCGGTCAGGCTGCCCTTGTGCTCGGGCAGGCGGTCTTCGAACAGCACGCGCTGGGTCTCGTTGGTTGCCACCGAGGTGCTGCCGTTGTCCACGCGGGTGCGGTTGTAGTTGTAGGCCAGGGTCAGCGTCATGCGGCCCGCGCCGAGGTCGCGCAGGTAGTTGCCGACCACGTCCACGCCGGTGGTGGTGGTGTCGAAGTCGTTGGTGAAGTAGTTCACCGAGGTATAGCCCAGCGGATTGGGCGTACCGGCCGGAATGGCGAAACTGGCCGACTGGCTGAAGCGGTCGGTGAGCTTGATCTGGTAGACATCCACCGAGCCGGACAGGCCCAGGTCGGTGCGCCAGGTCAGGCCCAGCGATGCGGTACGCGATTCTTCCGGCTTCAACGGCCTGGCACCGAGCAGCTGCGCCAGCGGATCGTTCGGCGACAGGCGGCCGCTGGTGAAGATCTGCAGCGTGCGCGTATCCAACCCCTGGGTGGTGCTGGTGGTGTTGAGCTGCGCCGGCGTCGGCGCGCGGAAGCCGGTGGACACGGTGCCGCGCAGGGCGACGTCCGGGGTGATCGCGAAGCGCGCCGACAGTTTGCCGTCCAGTGTGCTGCCGAAGCTGGAGAAGTCCTCATAGCGGCTGGCTGCACCGATGCTCCAGCGCTCGCCCAGCGGCACTTCCATGTCCACGTAGGCGGCCTTGCTGCGCTGGCTCCACTGCCCGGCCTGGCTGGCCGAGAAGCCCGGCGCGCCATTGGAGTTGGCCTCCAGGCCCGCGGCCGCGCCCGGACCCACCGCGTACGAGGCCGGATCACCGGCGCGCACCTGGTAGGTTTCCTGGCGGAACTCGCCACCGAAGGCGACGTTGATCGGCTTGGACAGCGCAGCCACGTCCCATTCGTAGTTGAAGTCGGCGTTGGCGTTCTTCTCGGTCTGGGTCAGGCGGCCGAGATCGAAGTCGGTCGGGCTGGCCGGGCCGAGCGAGGCGTTGATCGAGTTCTTCAGGCGATAGTCGATGGCGTTGCGGCCATACGAGGCGCTGACATCCCAGCGCAGCTTCGGCGTGATCTCGCCGCGCAGGCCACCGACCAGCTGCAGGTCGTTCTGCACGTTGCCGTACTGCGGGCTGAAGCCGACCGGATACAGCGAGCGCAGGTTCCAGCCCGGGAAGATGGCGGTGGTGCGGTACGCGCCGGTGGTGGTGTCCGGGTTGCGCCAGTTGAAATCGCTGACGCCATTGCTGTGGCTGTACAGGCCAAAGGCATAGAGCTCCAGCGTATCGCTGGCGTTGGCCTTTACGTTGAAGCCGACGCGGCGGCTTTCCAGTTCCGGCTGGCCCCAGCGCTGCACCGGGTTGGGCACCTCCAGCTCCGGATGCGCGGCCTGGTAGGCGATGGCATCGGGGCGCTGGCGGGTGCGCGAGGTGGCGTCGGAGGTGGACGATTCGGCGAACAGCACCAGGCTGCCATAGTCGCCCAGCGACCAGCCGGTGCGCGCACTGAAATCGCGCGAAGCGCCGTCGCCCTGCGCGTACTGCGAGTAGCCGGCGGTGATCTCGCTACCCGGCCCATCCTCCAGGATGATGTTGATGACGCCGGCGATGGCGTCCGAGCCGTACTGCGCCGACGCGCCATCACGCAGCACCTCGATGCGCTTGATCGCGCTGGTTGGAATCTGTGCCAGATCAGCGGCCTGTGCACCACGGTTGCCGAGCAGCGCGCTGCGGTGGAAGCGGCGACCGTTGACCAGCACCAGGGTCTGGTCCGGCGACAGGCCACGCAGCGTCGCCGGACGCACGAACACCTGGCCGTCCGCCATCGGCAGGCGCTGCACCACGAACGACGGCACCAGCTGGGCCAGCACGTCCTTCAGGTCGGTGGATTCGACGGACCTGATGTCTTCCTTGCTGAACACATCCACCGGCGCCAGCGTTTCGAACTGGGTGCGGTTGGACGCGCGGGTACCGGTGACCAGCATCGCGTCGAGCTGGGTGGGCGCGGCGCGGCTGCCGCCGGCGGCATCGACCGCATCGGCCTCCGTTGCGATCGCGCCTCCTGCGCTGGCCATGGAAAGGGCAAGGAGGATGGAACGCGAAAGCTTCGAACGATGCACGGCAGGGCTCCGGGAGGACGCGACAGGGCCAGCACCTGTGCGCACACAACAGGCCTGGACAAGGCGCGCAGTCTCGGCGCGATGTGTGAAGGAGGCATGACGTCAGTACGACAGCTTGATGCGCCAACCAAGGTTGGCCCCTGCCAGGGCTCATCCGTAGATCCACGCCATGCATGGGTGGCAATGCAGACCCACGTCCCATCCCCGCACACAGCGGCTAGCCGTTGGCGTCGTCGCCAAAGCCGAAACGGGCTGGCCGTGCCGTTCGCAGCGGAACGAACATCATGGCAGCGAACACCACCAAGGCGGGGGTGGACATGATCCAGATGCCCCTGTTGCGAATCCCGATCCCCATGAAGTCGACCTGCAGATCGCCGATCCATTGCAGCTGCGTCAGTATCATCACCAGCCCGCCGATAGTCGCGCACGGCAACCCACCGTGACCGGCCCCCAACAACGTCGGTGTCAGAAACCCGCCCAGCAACGCGAAGCCGACACGGTACACCCAGGGATTGCCGCGCCACCGTGGTGCGCCGAACAACATCAGCAGCATCAGCGCCAGGGTCAACAGACTGGGAAGTACCCAGAGGGCAAGCAGCATTTCGATCATCTCGATCATCGTCCGGGCTCCGCTGGCCTGGCATCCCCCGTCGTCGATCGCATCTCCCTGCCCCCCATCACGTCCATGAAGCGCGCATTGTTGCCGGTACGCAGGCAGACGCAAAGCCCCGGCAGCGCAAGAACTGCTAAACGCCGTGCCTGCCGATCCGCTACTGTGCCGGCATTGGATGCGGGGAACGGCAGGATGAGCGCGGCAGGCAAGGCGTTGTGGTACATCGAAACCCATGCGGACCAGCCATTGGCGCTGGCCGACATCGCCGCTGCGGCCGGCCTGTCGCCGTTTCATCTGTCACGCCTGTTCCAGGCCCGCACCGGCACCTCGGTGGTGCGCTACCTGCGCGGGCGCCGCCTGACCGCTGCCGCGCAGCGGTTGGCCAACGGCGCGGGCGACATCCTGCAGGTGGCGCTGGGGGCCGGCTACACCACCCATGCTGCCTTTACCCGTGCCTTCAGCGAACAGTTCGGGCAGACACCGGAACGGGTACGCGAACAGGGCACCGATGGGCTGACGCTGGTGCAGGCGATCCGCCTGCACGAGGCCCCGTCAGCCTGCATTGAAGCCCCCCGGCTGCTCGATACGCCCGCGTTCCAGGTGGCAGGCGTCGGCATGCGGCATACCCGCGACAGCAGCGGCGCGATTCCGGGCCAATGGGCCCAGCTCAACCGCGAGTGGCCGACGCCGGCACCGGTCAGCTTCGGCGTGTGCTGCAACAGTGATGACGATGGTGGCTTCGACTACATTGCGGCACTACCGGCAAGCGCGGTGCCGAGCGTGCCTGCGCACTGGCGACGCGTGGACATCCCGGCGCGCCGCTACCTGGTGGCTTGGCACGGCGGACACATCTCGGCCATCCGCTCTACCTGGTTCTGGTTGCTGGATCACTACCTGCCCGGCTCCGGCCTCAGCCTGGCCGATGCACCCGATCTGGAACGCTACGACCTGCGTTTCGATGAGCACAGCGGCAACGGCGGCGTGGAGATCTGGCTGCCGGTGGAAGAACGTCCCCACTGACAAGGAGTTGAAGATGCGCATGACCGCTGCTGTGCTGGGAGGAATGCTGCTGGCGTTCGCGAGCGTCGGCGCCGCCCGCGAAAGCGGCGTCGCCGGCGAGCGCCACGGCACGACGACGCTGGCCAGCGCCGCCGTGCGCGACGCAGGGCACCGCGACGCGCTGCGCTACACGGCCTGGTATCCGGCACAGGCCGGCAGCCGCGAAAACGCGCTGACCATCGGTCCTCCCGACGCGCCGCTGTTCGACGCCGGCCGGTCGGCCAAGGATGCGCCGGTCGCGGGTGATCGCCTGCCGACCCTGCTGCTCTCGCATGGCAACGGCGGCAGCGCGCGCATGATGGGTTGGCTGGGCACGGCGCTGGCGCGGGCCGGGTATCTGGTGATTGCGGTGGATCATCCAGGCAACAACGGCGTTGACACCATGACCCTGCCCGGCAGCCTTCTGACCTGGTTGCGCGCCGATGACCTGCGTGCCGCACTGGCGGCCGTGCAAGCTGATCCGGTGCTGGGCCCGCATGTCGATCCTGAGCGCCTGGGGGTCGCCGGCTTCTCGGCCGGTGGCTACACCGCGCTGCTGGCAGCCGGTGCGCGACCGGACCTGCAGCGATTGCGGGACTTCTGCACCGCACATCCGGATGACGGCGTCTGCCGGCCCCAACAGGAGGCGGCAACGCACACGATGGAGGCGCGCGTTGCCGCTGCGGCGTCGCCCGAACTGTCGCCATGGATGTCCCACGCCAACGACGCACGCGCCATTCCCGGCGTGCGCGCGGTGTTCCTGCTGGCGCCGGCAATCGTGCAGGCCTTTGCGCCCGAGCAGCTCTCCTCGCTGAAACAGCCGGTGTCGATCGTGCTGGGCCAGGCGGACACGGTCGCGCCACCACAGACCAATGGCGAGGCTGCGCGTGCGGTGATTGCGGGCGCTGCACTGCAGGTGCTGCCCGGTGTCGGCCATTACGATTTCCTCGCCGCATGCACCCCGGCCGGACAACAGCGGCTGCAGGACCTGTGCAGCACATCGGTGCCGAAGGCGCAGACCCACGCGCAGGCAGCGGACGCGGCAATACGGTTCTTCAACCATTCGCTGCGCTAGTGGCCGCCGGGCATCGCCCGGCGCTACAGTGGGCGCGTCCACGGAGAATCGATCATGCGCCTGCTGCACCTCACTCTGCCGGTATCCGACGTCGCTTCCGTGGCCACATATTTCCACGATGTGCTGCAGCAGCGCGTGGTCGGCAACCATGTGCACGTCGGCTGGAGCACCCTCGAACTTCAGCCTGCGGCGGGACGTCCGGTGGGTGGCGTGCATCTGGCCTTCAACGTGCCGGACAACCGCTTCAGCGAGGCAATGACGTGGTTGCGTGAGCGCACGCCGCTGCAGCGCAATCCGGCGGGGCTGGACTACTTCGCGCTGGAGAGCAGCTGGCAGTCGCAGTCGGTGTACTTCACCGGCCCGGACGGCCTGATCCTTGAACTGATCGGCCGCCGCCGCCTGCCGGCCAGCGCTCGCGAAGGCGTGTTCCATGGCAGCGAGCTGACCTGCCTGAGCGAAGTCGGCCTGCCCAGCCGCGATGTCGAGGCCGTACGCGAACTGTCCAACCAACGTTTCGGCCTGCAGCCGATCAGCCCGGCTTCGCCGCAGTTCGCACCGATGGGCGACGACGAGGGCCTGTTGATCGTGGTCGCGGCCGATCGACGGTGGTTTCCCGAGCAGAAGGACCTGCCCAATGCGCAGGGGCTGTTGCTGCAGGTCGGCGACGTGGCTGGCCCCGGTGTCGTGGAGGACGTTGTGCTCGGCTGGCGGGTACAGGCAGCCTGAACTACCAGCTGCCCGACGCACCACCTCCGCCGCTGCGGCCGCCGCCTCCGGACCAGCTGCTGGAGCTGCTCGCAGACGAACTTGATGACGGGGAGCTGGACGCACCGCGGTGGCCGACGGATGATCTGCGGCTGCCGCGTGCCTTCTCACCGGGCAGCATGGTGAAAATCCAGGCGAAGTACAGCACGAGCGTGCCGGCACTCCACCCGATCGTCGCGGCAAGGCGTGCCACCGGGTCGGCGCGATCAATGGCCAGCAGTGCGAAGAGCACGTAGCCAGCGGTCAGCAGCAAGAGCACTGCGAACCTCACCCCGAAGCTGCGGCGGTCCTTGTGCCAGCGCGCGCGGCACGCCTGCACGAGGAAGAACAGCAGCATGGCTACGATGCCTGCCGCCAGGTCCAGCAACGTGTGCAGGGCCAGACTGGGCGGCAACTGGCCACGCAGCATCATCATCACCAAGAACCCCGAACTGACCCCGAGCATGCCGAGCAGCACCACGCGCACACCTCGGCTGCGGCGCCAGCACCAGCCAAGCAGGCTCGCCACCGGTACGCACAACGCCAATACGAGGCAGACCGCTGCCAATGCCTGGCGTGGCGCCCACATAGCCGCCGACAGCAGACCCGCGGCTACCACAGCCGTCACCAGCAGCGGGCGACCCCAGGCCGGCAATCGCTTCGGGCGCGCCTGCGGCGTGGTGACCTCGCGTGGCGCTCCACGCTGGCGCTCGCGGTGCCTGCGTACGAGGTCGTCCGGCATCCTGGCCGCGGGCGCCGAGGGCGGTGAGCGCCACAGACCCGCAAGGAAGCCGGCCAGCAGCGTCATTGCAACCACGGAATCCGCGCTGCGCCAATCGGCCGGCAACACGTTGCGCATCGATGGCGCTTCCCAGGCCGGCAGGTCCTCGCCATCGATCAGCGCGACCACGACCTTCGTTCCATCCAGCAGGCCCTGGTCAAGGTCGCCATCGCGGAAACGCGGCACGATCGCCTTGTCGATGATGCGGGCGGCATAGGCATCTGGAATCGCGCCCTCCAGACCGTAACCGGTCTGGATGCGTACACGGCGGTCCTGCACGGCCACGAGCAGCAGCACGCCATCGTCAACGCCTTCCCGGCCCAGCTGCCACTGGTCGAACACCCGCTGTGCGTAGGCCTCGATGCCCTCGTCGCCAGCATGGTCGACCACCAGCACCTGCAGCTGCGCGCCGGTGCGCGCCTGCAACTTGAAGGCCTGCGTGCGCAGTATGTCGCGGGTATCCGCCGAAAGTGCGTTGGCGGCGTCCACCACCGGGTCATCCAGCGCAGGGACCGCAGCACCGGCCATCACCCTCATCGGCAACAGGCACAACAGCATCAACAGCCATGCCGTGACCCGGGTGCACGTCGTCCTGCGCAGCATCTTCACGTGCCCTGCCCTGCCTCGATCCGCGCATGCAGCGCCTGCAGCTGCGCGACCGCCTGGTTGAACACCTGCAGATCGGCATCAACCAGCGCCGGCCAGTCGGGCGCGTGCCCCAGCAACTGCGCCACCTGCTCGGTCGGCGCACGATCAAAGCCTTCACCCAGCACCGCGAGATAGCGTTCACGGAACCCTGCCGGGTCGCGTTGATCCTGCACGAACAGCTGCACGGCCAGCAGCCCTGCATAGAGGTAGTTCACCAGATAGTTGGGGTCGTCATACATCAGGCGCTTGCCGATCCAGCCGTTGCACAGCTGCGGATAGCGCTCCGGGTCCTGACCGAAGCGCTCCAGCACCCGGCCGGTCAACGCGTCCAGGTCATCGGCGGTACCCAGCGTGTTGTCCGCCACGCCCTCGTAGATCGACTGCTCCAGCTGCGCCTCTTCGGAAGACGTGAACAGCTGCAGCACCATATCGTCCAGCAGTGACTTCAGGTAATAGGCCTTGGCCCGCGGGTCCTCTGCCTGCTGGTACAGCTGGTCGCGGAAGCGCAGTTCGTTGTAGATGGCAAAGGCCTCGGTCAGCCACTGGCTGCCATTGCGCTGCAGCGGCGAGGCATGGCCGCGCTGCATCCACTCACCGTGCATGGCATGACCGGCTTCATGGGCGATCTCGACATCGCTTTCCAGATCACCACGGCGCACGCCAACGAACAGCATTGCCGGCACGCCGGGAGCGCTTACCGAGAACGCGTCCTGGCTGCGGTCACCACGTTCGGTGACCAGATCCATGCGCCGGTTGGCCGGATCGAGCAGCGCACGCAGCTCACTGACGTATGCCGGCCCCAGGTGCTGCATGGCATCGGCGGCATTGTCGCGCAGCTGCGCCAGCGTCAGTACCGGCGGCATATAGCCGGCATCGGGCAACGTGGTATCCCAGAGCTGCGGCGCATCGATGCCTGAACGCGCGGCGTGGCGCAGCAGCATGTCCTGGTAGGCGCGACGGTCCCGTGCATGGCGTTCGATCGCCTGCAGCGTAGCATCCACCGCCGATGCATCCAGGCCCATGCGCTGGTAGCCCCGCGCCGGTGCAGAACCATCGCCCTGCAGGCGCGCGGCGGCATCGTTCACCTGCACCAGGCCCAGAAGCACCGAGGCCATCGGCTCGCGGCGCGAGTGCAGGCCCTGCCAGTAACCCTTCCAGCCCGCTTCCCGCAACGCGCGGTCCCGCTGCTGGGCCAGTGCCTGCTTGTCGTGCCCGGTGTCCCAGTGCCGACCATCACGCTCGATCTGCGGGTACTCGGCACTGCGCAGGATCTGCCCACGCAGCCGTGCGAAACTGTCCAGCGCCGGATCGGCCAGGGCCTCCACGGCCTCATCCAGTGCGGTACTGGCCGGTGCTGCGGCGTCCTTCAGCGCACGCGCGCGCAGGAAGGCATACGGTGCTGCCCACGCCGCGTCTGCGGGCGCTTCGCGCAGCGCCGCGCGGCCGGTGTGGGCGATGCGGCTGCACAGCCCCATCACCTGGTCCAGCGCCTGCGTCGGGCGATGGTCACGGGCGTTGCGTGCGGCCTGCAGATGCAGATAGCTGTGATGGCGCAGGCACTGCGCCTGCAGTGCCTCGGCCTGATGGAAGCGTTGCGCAGGTGCAAGCGCGGAAGCCTGCTGCAGGGCCTCGACACGCTTGCCCAGCTCGCCGCGCGCGGCCTGTTCGGCTGCCGCACTGGCGAAGTAGGCGCTATCGTCGGCCGGCAGCGACTGCGCCTGGACGCCGGTGAAGGGTGCCATTGCCAGCATGACAGTCATGGTGGCGGTGATGGTGCACATCCTGCGAGCCTGCATCGGCGTCTCCCTGCCTGGATCAGGCTCCGAGCCTAGCAGCCCCCGCCCGGCCGCGCCTGTGCCGGGACAGGCATCAGATCGACTCATCCTCGCGCTTGACCAGCGTCCAGCAGGGCGACTGCGCGAAGGTGTAGGTCTGCTGGTCGCTGCTGTCCGGCGTGCGGATCTGTACCTGTCGTTGCCCATCGGCCAGCGTGCTGACCTGCATCTCGCGGCCCTGCCCGGCCAACGCGGCGGGATCGGGCATCACCGGCCACTCGACATCGGCCAGCGCCAGGCGGCTTTCCACCTTGCGCGGTTCCGGCTCGGCCTCGGCATCGATGTAGCTGTCCAGCAGCGGATCGGCGGTGGCCTTTTCCTGCAGCGCGATCTCGTTGCCGAAGTGCTTCAGGAACGCATCGAACTGCGAGTAGGGGCATTCACCGCTGGCAGGCACCGGTGCGGGCTGGACCGCTGCCGCCGTGGACGACGGCGCGGGATGTGCAGGCGCCACTTCCGTGGGCGTCACCTGGGCCTCGGGCGTGCAGGCAACCAGGGCCACGCCACAGGCAAGCATCAGCACGGCAGCGGAACGGTTTCGACGCATGGGCTCATCCTGAATCCGGTTGGGTCGTCCCATGCTACCGCGCGCCCTACAATTCCGGCACTCCGCCTGTCCGAGACTCTCCATGCGTCGCCTCCTGCTCATGATCGGCCTGCTGTTGCCCGCCCTGTGGCCAGCGCTGGCGATGGCCGTCGATGTCCACGAAGGCGATCTGCTGTTCGTCACCGCCGGCCGCAGCGGCCTCAGTGCGGCCATCGACGATGCCACCGGCAAGCAGGGCGCGCCCAGCTTCGATCATGTGGCCCTGGTCGCTGTGGCGCCAAACGGCTGGGAGGTACTGCATGCGGACGAAAAGGGATCGCGTCGGCAATCGCTGGTCGAGTTCCGCCAGAGCGCCCGGGCCAAGCAGCGGCAGATCGTGGTCTATCGCCTGCGGGCACCGCAGCAGGCGGCGATCAAGGATGCGGTCGCCACCGCGCGCATGATGCTGGGCAAGCCGTACAACACGTCGTATGTGTTGAACGAGGACAGCTACTACTGTTCCGACTTCATCGAGCGTGCGTTCCGTGCGCACCATGTGTTCGCGCTGCAGCCGATGAACTTCCGCAATCCGCAGACCGGGCAGATCGCACAGCATTGGGTCGATCTGTACCGCGGCATGGGCATGGAGGTGCCGCAGGATCAGCCCGGCACCAATCCCAATGACATGTCGGCCGCGCCGGTGCTGCAACGCATCGGCGTGCTGGAATAAGCGAAGCCCCGCGCGCGGCGGGGCTTCGGGGGTTGCCCAGGGTGGGTACCGACGTCACTCTTCCTCGTCCTGCCCACCTTGCTGCTGATTGCGCTGGTTGCGCTGCTGCTGTTCCTGCTGCTGTTGCTGCTGCTGGTCGCGGCCACGGCCCTGCTGCTGATCCTGCTGGTTCTGCTGGCCCTGCTGCTTCTGGTTCGGGTTCTGGTTCTGCTGTGCCATGTCCGATCTCCAAAGCCACGCGCGGAATGCGGTGGACGGGGCCATCGTCTGCAGCGAGGAGTTAATCGCGCGTTGGCGGACAGCTACACCTGTGTGTACGCGCGTGAATGAACACGCGAAAGTCCTTGCGGCACAAGCCGCTGAAGGATTCATGCGGGTTCGGCATGTCCTTATGTGGTAATGACAGGAGCACGTATTCAGTGCTGTAGGGCGCACCGGAATGCGCGAGCGTTCGCTCAAGAATGGCTACCCGAAGCCGATAGGCTGCGGACGGGCTGCTATGGACGGCCCATCTTTCCAAGCATCAACAAGGAACGTCTAAATGAACGCCGTGGTTGCAGAAGCAAGTGACTCTCGCCTCCTCAAAGCGGTCGAGAGCATCGCGATCAGTCCCGCAGACGCGAAGGCCCTCGTCACCCAGTACAGGCGCCAGATTCTCTCCCGGGATCCAACACGCGGCCAGCACGAGGTTGCAGGGTTGGTGGCCGACAAGATCATCAGCCGTTATTGCCGGATGTCAGCCACCACGGGGGGAGCGACTGCTCTGACCGGGGTCATCCCGGGAATTGGTACGGCCCTGGCAATGGTTGGCGGTGGTCTCGCCGATGCAAGCATCAGCATGAAACTGCAGGTCGACATGACCATGTGCTTGGCTGAGGCCTATGGATGGGACGTGAATGGCGAAGACGCCAGGCACCTGGCTTTTCTCATCGCCGCAGGAGGTTCTCTGGAGAAGCTCGGCGTCGAAGCGTCGACTCGGATCGCCTCAAATGCTGGCGTAAAGATGGTCCGTCAGTACTTGAAGGGCGCCGTGTTGCAAGCTCTCAAGGAACTCTTCAAGAAGATCGGCATCACCTTTACCCGCAAGGCGCTGGAAAAAGCCATTCCGTTCGGCATCGGAGTCGTCATCGGCTCAGGGGCCAACTATGCGTTGACCAAGTATGTTGGCAATACTGCGCGAAGCTGGTTCGAAGCGGATGCCGCACTGGGCAACAAGCCCAATGAAATCTGAGCAGCGCGCGTTCTGGCCATGCGGCTTTCAAAGCAGGAAGCCGCATGATCCGGGGATACTGGACTACGGCATCACCGGTGGTACATACGCCAGGGTCATGCCCAGCAGCCACAACAGGCCCAGCACCAGCGGGATGTGCACCAGCAATTGGATGAAGGTGAAGCCCACGATGTCGCGTGCCTTCAGGCCCAGCACGCCCAGCAGCGGCAGCATCCAGAACGGGTTGATCAGGTTGGGCAGGGCTTCGGCCGCGTTGTAGACCTGCACCGCCCAGCCCAGGTGCGCCTTCAGTTCGTTGGCGGCCTGCATCACGTACGGCGCCTCGATGATCCACTTGCCGCCACCGGACGGCACGAAGAAGCCCAGCACGGCCGAATAGACGCCCATCACCAGCGCGAACGAATCGGTGCTGGCCACGTGCACGAACAGGCTCGACAGCCGGTGCGCCAGGGTCTGCCCGTCACCGCCAGCGGCGTGGGTGAGGATCATCGCGATGCCGCCGTACAGCGGGAACTGGATCAGCACGCCGGTGGTACTCGGCACCGCCTTGGCCACCGCGTTGAGGAAGCTGCGCGGGCGCCAGTGCAGCAGCAGGCCCAACGAGATGAACAGGAAGTTGTAGGTATTGAGGTTGGCGATGGCGGTGATCACCGGCTTGTTGGCGAACTCGTTGAACAGCCAGCCGAACGCCAGCAGCGAGAGCAGCACGGTCAGCAGCGGGCTGTATTCCAGCCATTCGCCCGGGCGCGTGCGTCGCTGCAGCGGTTGCGGCTCGGCCTGTGCAGCACCGGGGAACTCCTCGGCGGTACGCGCACTACCCGCCGCGGGTGCCGTCAGCCAGGCGATCAGCAGCGAGACCAGGATCAGCACCGAGGTCAGCGCGATCGACTGCCACAGGAAGATGGTTTCGGTGAACGGCAGCACGCCGGTGATCTCCACCAGCCCCGGCGGCATGCTGGCCGGGTTGGCCTGCAGCTGTGCGGCCGAGGAACTGAGCCCCATTGCCCACACCGCACCCAGGCCGAGGTACGCCGAAGCACCGGCGGCGCGGTAGTCCATGCGCAGTTCGGTACGACGGGCCAGCGCACGCACCAGCAGGCCACCGAACACCAGCGAGAACCCCCAGCTGAGCAGCGAGGCGAGCATGCTGACCAGGCCCACGTACACCACCGCACCGCGGCCGGTACGCGGCACCCGGGCGAGGAAATCGATGAAGCGTGCGACCACCGGCGCCGTCGCCACGGCGTAGCCACCGATGACCACGAAGGCCATCTGCATGGTGAAGGGAATCAGGCTCCAGAAGCCGTCACCGAAGGCGCTGGCGGTGGCCTGCGGGGTCGAGCCGAAGCCCATCGCGGCCAGCGCGACGATGACCACGCCCAGCACCGCGAACACATACGCGTCGGGGAACCACTTTTCCGCCCAGGCGGCCGAACGCAGCGCTGCGCGCGCCATCCAGCCGTCCTGTACTGCTGCCGTCGAGGCCATCGCCTACCCTCCCAGGTTCGATGGATCGATTCTGGGCGGTGGGGTGCAGGCTGTCAGCCACCTATTGGTCGTAGGTGGCGGGGTCGGATCCCTCTCCACAGGAGAGGGCTCTGACCCCGAGCCGGGTATCGGCGCGGCAGAAGGGTCAGAGCCCTTTCCCACAGGAAAAGGGATCCGACCCCGGGCAATCAACGCAGCGCCAGGTCCGCGGCGATGCCGGCAAACAGCGCGGCACCCACCCAGTTGTTGTGCAGGAACGCCTTGAAGCACGGGCCGCGTTCGCGGTTGCGGCAGATCCAGAACTCGTACACCACCAGCGCGGTGGCCACGGCCACGCCGGCCAGGTAGTACCCGCCCAGCCCGCCGCGCACGCCGACCAGCGCCATCGTGGCCAGGAACAGTGCGTACAGCACGCCCTGGATGACCAGGTCGAGATCACCGAACAGGATCGCGGTGGAGTGCGAGCCCATCTTCAGGTCGTCCTCGCGGTCGACCATGGCGTACCAGGTGTCGTAGGCGGTGGACCACAGGATGTTGCCGGCATACAGCAGCCAGCCCAGCATCGGCACCTCGCCCTGCACGGCGGCGAACGCCATCGGGATGCCCCAGCCGAACGACATGCCCAGGTAGACCTGCGGCAGATGGGTGTAGCGCTTCAGGTACGGATAGCTGGCAGCCAGGAACACGCCGATGAAGCTCAGGCCGATGGTCAGCCCGTTCAGGGTCAGCACCAGGCCGAACGCCACCAGCATCAGTACGGCGAACAGCGCCAGCGCGGCACGGCCGCTGATCGCACCGGTGGCCAGCGGGCGCGCCTTGGTGCGCTCCACATGCGGGTCGAGCCAGCGGTCGGCGTAGTCGTTGATGACGCAACCGGCCGAGCGGGTCAGCCACACGCCGGCGGTGAACACGAACAGCGTCCACAGCGGCGGCAGGCCGCCCGCGGCCAGCCACAACGCCCACCAGGTGGGCCACAGCAGCAGCAGCGTGCCGATCGGGCGATCAGCGCGCATCAGACTCCAGTAATGCCGCCAACGCGGCGTCGCCGGCGACTGCGGCGAAGTGAGGGGGGTATCAGCCATGGCGATAGGATACTCCTGCCCCTCCGGCACGGCTTTGCCCGTGGGGGGAGATTTGTTCGGCGAAACTGGATAGAATGCCGGTCCCGCACCGCTTCATGGCGTTGCGATGCCCGCCCCGGCACCGGCCGACGGCGCGGCGGTTCTACAACGCGCCCGTAGCTCAGCCGGATAGAGTAGTGGCTTCCGAAGCCATTGGTCGGGGGTTCGAATCCCTCCGGGCGCGCCATTTTTCCTTCATTGCCTGTACGCAGCGTCCCAACTGGGCGATGCTGCGATGTCGCGAGGTGTCCGGCACGCCGCCAGGAATGTCAGGGAATGAACGTTGCCGAGCGATGCTCGCAACCGGCTGCATCCCGTACCACGATGGAGTACTCCGTGTCCGCACTGGATTGGCCGGGCAGGAACACGCCATCACCATCGAACAAAACGCTCTGCTGTTCACCCTGCCCGATCGACAGCCCGATCGCTCCCGGCGTGATTTCCTCAAGGATCACGTTGTAAGGCCGCCAGGCATCTCCGCCGGTTCGCCTCATCTCTGCGCGAGCGGTCCTTGAGTTCAACCTGCGTCTCTCATCCACCCACAGCTGAAGCGGCTGATCAGCATTGTGGGTGACCTGGAAGCGCCCGTAGGTCAGTCCGTCGACTCTCTCGGTGCCGACGTAGGTGAAATGGGCCGGCGGACACTTCGTGGTGCGGTTCGGATGCGCCGCACAGGATGTCAGTGCAACCACGAGGCAAAAGGCAGTCAGGCGCTTCATGGGTTCGAGGCCTGATGTGGGTTGTTGTCGCGGTGGCAAGCGGCAGTGAGGGCAACCAGCACTATGCCCCAGAGCGGCGTGCTGATGCCCGAACACCGGACGCTTCACCCATACTGTTCCACTCCCAACCTTCTACATCGGGCGTCACTGCTGATCGACTCGCCAGCCATAGACATGAGAGCCCTAGAAGGGACCGGCTAAATGCTGAGCACCATCTGCAACCCGTTCTGCAAAACGATCTTCGCGCGATCGAGGTCACGTCTAGAGATGGAGACCGCCGCCAGCCCAACGGCTCGAGCGATCTCGCATTGCGAGAAAAATGTGTCGTACGTATCGATCATGTCGGCATGAAACATCTTTCGCGGAGCATTTGCTACCACCCTGAAAAGATCGGTCATGAAGTTCCAAGCATCAATAACAGCATCTGGGCTAACGCCAACTCCCGAATCGATCGAATATATCAATGACTCAAAGTCAAGTAACGATTCACCTTCCCAGTCCACAGCCCCCTCGCAGGCAGCGACTTCGTAATCGAGCCCCTCCCTACTGCCGGCTGACACAGGCCTCCCGTTTTTTGATAGCACATAATCATATTCATCTGAAACCCACGCAAACCAGACGACCCTCCCCTGCGCAGCAATCCCAACCGGATATATATCAGCCATCACAAGCTCCCACCTAAATGACGCCATCGACCCAAGCTCTTCTGGAATTGCGTCCATCAGAGGATCTTGACTGAAGTTGAGAAAGAACTCTTCAAAGAATCCAGGCTTTTCACCGCTCGGAGTGAAGTTGGTTTCCGCATATTATTTTAAGCTTGCTCAAGTTTGACCCCTGCCCTTTTCCGGGAACTTGACCAAACTCCTTACTCGCTGGGCATACTGAACTGGTGCCCCCAATTCGTAGGATTTGTACCCCGCGCCCAAGATGGCATGTCATTTTTTTAGTTCCCTATCATGGGCTGGCACTTGGCGTGTCGCTACGCTGCTCCGGATTTGCGGCAGCGTGCGCAATCGAAGCACCTGGCCTGCGCGCATAGCTGTAATCGGCATCCCGGCAGGCACGCACGATCGGACTTCGTGCGTGCCTGATCACGCCCGGGAACCAGCAGAGCACCAGCACTACCAGACAGATCGTTCCCAGCCGTACCCATTCACCCGCGACACTGGCCCCGATCAGCGGCAATGCCGCCACCAAGATGACGACCTGTGTGTACAGAAGATAGAGCGTGTACGTGCCCAACCGCGGGTCTGAACGAAGCTCGACGCGACACCTCCGGCAGGACATCTTTGCTTGACGCCTTCCAGCAAATCGCAGGGGAAAGCGCTGCCCGCTGGCGCCACAAAGTGGACAGATGAAGCTCATCAGGCGCATCGGTAGAACCTCTTTTCAGAAGTTTCCATCAGCAGGTTCCATCTGCGGCGTCGACCATACGCACCACATCATCAAACCTCGGGTCCTGGCACATCATTTCCAGTGGTGTCCGATCAAGCTCATTCCATGCGTGTGGGTCTGCACCACACCATAGGAGATGGGCCGCAGCTGCGACGCTGCCATGTGCCACCGCGCTTGTCAGCGGCGTCAGATCAAGATCACCACGCACATCGATGTTGGTCACGAAGGGCATCAATGCGCTGAGGAGAGCCACATCGTTGTAATAGGCCACCACATGCAGGGGCGTGTCCTCATAGGCTCCTCGGGTCTCCGGACAAGTCAGCGCCGCATCTCCGAAGTCAGTGTAGACACCGAGCCGGGAAAGCAGTTCGCTGAGTACAGGATCCATGATGTTCATCGGGCTGCACGCACGGTAGAGCCCATTGCGTTGGCCCGATGGTGGTCCGTCCCACAATCCATCTCTCCGTCAGATCCCTGTCGACCTACAAGCGAAGCGGTGCGTGCGTCTTGGAGCGATGCGCTCGACAGATCAGGAATCATGACTTGACAGGAATCAACCGGCTATCCCAAGTGCCCTCTACTAGAAGTGCAATCTCTGCGCCGGCAGAAGCCTCAATGAAGACCAAGGTGTCACCGTCGACAATTTCCCTGGCAGCCACTGGATCTAGGCCAAGGAGGAAGCAACACCGCTTGAATTCAAAGGAATCATCCTTTCGATTGAAGACCTTGAGATCGAGCACGACATTCTGGCTAGAGAAACCATCAATGCTTGCTCTCCTGACTTGGCCAAAGACCAAATCATAGGATGCCCGCGAAGATTCATCGAACAGAGAAACAGTCACACCTGACACCGGATCAAGACGAATTCCAACCAGCTGGAAATCGTGAATAGTGATACCCATGCAATCACCTGTCGGAACCATACGTCGCGCGTGATGCTCCAGGCGCAGCCTACTGATTGGATTTCATTCCTTTAATCACAATTGCCATGAACATGCCGCAAATCAGGAGTGCCCCCAGCGCCACAGGCAACATTACAAAATAATCACGCCTCTCAAGATGACCAATAGCATACACCTTCAATACAAGATAGGACGAGGACCTCAAAAAAACTAGCGCAAATAACAACAAACCAAGCCAATTCATTATTTTCTTGCGCATATGCATATCACCTCCATTATATGCAACTGCACCCAGACCCACCCGAAACATCCTTCACCGCCTTCATGGCATCCAGCGCATCCTTGTCAGGGGCTATGCAGTGCAACAGTTCCGTGTGGCCTTAAGGTGACCGTTGAACGTCAAGCCGAATGACGACAGCTCTCCCGTCTTCGCGCCAACTGCCCCCCGCCACCTCGGTATAGATGGACTCTCTTTCCTTTGCATCCTGAGCGGTTTGTATCACTGACACTCCATCGTACGCCGTTGCTCGACCATTCACCATTACCAGGAATCCGGGGATTGCAACTTCGGGCTGCGGAGACAAAACACCGGCAATGGTGACTCCTTCGCCATTCACAGCTTCCAAGCCTCCAAAGGCGAGGTCTGCCACACCGAACGTCACGCCCAAGTAGTCGACGCACTCACACGGGCACAGACCAGGTGGATCTACCAAATACAACGGGACGCCACCTGCGTACGGCCGGCACTACCCCGGCAGTTGTTCAGAGCATCCCTGGAAATATCTATGGTGCCCTCCTTTGCCGAAGACGGAGCAGGCCGACAGACCCGATTTTCCACATGGCAAACGCTGTGCAAAGAGAGAGCGCGACAAACGCCAAACCCGCAAATCCGTAGTCTCGTCCACCATCAGAAATATCAACCAGCACAAAAGCAAGGAGCACTGAATTTACGGCAACTCCAAGGCAAGCAACCAGCCTGAGCGCCCAGAAGAACATGATGTAGTAAGCCTGAAAAAAACTATTGTATTTTCTCATCTCAAGGACACCCGCATCCTTTTGCAGTCAGCGCAGCTATCTGACCAGGAACTGTGTAGCCAGATCCCGACATGACGCCAAACCCAACTCCAAGCAGTGGAGGGACCGAAAGAGATCCACCACCGACCTTATCTCGCCCCATATCTTCAAGTCAGAAAAGGCGGCGAAGCCACCCAATCTGCTCCACTCCAGATCGCGACATTCCGCATCGGATCGATCACCACGCGTAGCGTACCCAGGTGATCTGGCTGGACGTAAGCCAGCTCCGGCACGCCGGCGCTCAGCACATTGATCAGCGCCACCGGGTAGCTGTCCAGCCAGATGGCCT
This sequence comes from Stenotrophomonas maltophilia D457, assembly GCF_000284595.1. GTDB lineage: Bacteria > Pseudomonadota > Gammaproteobacteria > Xanthomonadales > Xanthomonadaceae > Stenotrophomonas > Stenotrophomonas muris. Next base: position 4,480,309 of record NC_017671.1, read on the forward strand.
GCTGCTGCGCTTGGCCCATGGCCGAAAGCTGCCCAGCCACTGCCCCGCTTCGTAGTATAGGGTGACCTGCGCTGCGCCACCGGCCGGGCTGCGCAGCACGCGCTCGCCGCGGTGGTTGCAGATGTAGCATTCCAGGACGGCATTGCCCTGTTTCACCGCGTTCATGCGGTTGGCATCGTTGTAGGTGAACATGTTGCTGCCGGCGCTGCTGGCCATGTCTTCAGGGACCACCTCTTATCGCTGCAAACCGAAATTGGCCCGGAGCAGGTGTGAAGGCGTTGCGCGCGGACATTGAATCCACCCTTCGCTTGCCGGAGACGGATCAGGGCGAAAGACCCGATTCCCCCCCCCTTCCCATAACCAGCTCAGCGCAATTCTATTCCTTCGGGTTCGCACCGGCCTTTCGGTTTAAAAGCAAGAAGGACACAACACTTGAAACTGCACCCCAAACCGGCGTCATTAAAACAGTACTTATAATTCCGAACGATACCAATGCCTGCCACATGAAACCTGCATTGAAAGAATAAAATCTTTCACGCTCAACAAAAATTACTATCGCCTGAGCAAATAATCCAGCCACCACGCCGACACCCCCTCCCCAGACCGCGCATTTCCACCCCCCCCCTTTCCATAGGGCCTGAGCAACACACCAAATAGAACCAGGCCTGCCATATACAGCCAAGGAAACAACCTCTCAGTATCAAACTGATACATATCCCATAGAGGCTCCGGAATTCCAACATACATCACCATCGAGACGACCAGTGAAATCCCAGCATAAAGTAAATTTCGCCCATCCATTTAATCACCTCTTTGGAGAATAGACTCTGATCTTAACTCCGGGAAGCTTTGACAAAGACTTACCCAGTGTTGCAGGCGTAAATTTAACACCAAGACTCTCAAATGGCCCGACCCCATTGATTGCGGAGGATGTTTTGATGGCGCAAAGCCCTCCGATCGCCCCCCCCAACTGCTCGGAGTATTCTTGAATTTGAAGCTCGCTATACTCATCAGTTTCAAAGCTAAGCGTGTGTACCGTTGACCCTTCTGCCAAATGATGATTCACAAAGTTCGTGAGATTGGCGTCAGCGCCTGAGAATATGTCACCACTTCCGCGCGTGGGCGAATTTGGGTTGGCGCCCGGATAGCCTCCAGCCGGATCATACAAAACCCCCTCCGCTCCCTTGCCGTCTACATGCACGGCAGCGTGAGTGCCTATGCCCGATTTTGAAGTGACAATAACTGTTGTCTTCAAACCATAAGGATCACCATTACCTAGCGCATTCGCATACGCGTAAAGATAAGTGGACACCCCACCCATCAACCCTATTGGATCACTCTGCGAATACCGCCCCACGGATGGGTCGTACTCACGCTGGTAGTTGTAGAACAACCCACTCCCGTCCGTTGCCTGCTGGCCCGGGAAGCGCAGTGCCAGCTCGAATGCCACACCATCGCCATCCGGATCGGCACTTGGGATCTGGTTGCCGAACACTTCGCTCTTGTTGCTCCACTCCCAGATCGCCACATCACGCACCGGATCGATCACCACGCGCGGCGTACCCAGATGATCTGGTTGGACGTAGGCCAGCTCCGGCACGCCGGTAGCCGGCACGTTGATCAGCGCTACCGGGTAGTTGTCGAGCCAGATGGCCTGCTGCTGCGCCTGGCCCGTGGCCGAGTAGTTGCCCAGCCACTGCCCCGCCTCGTCGTACAAGGTGATCTGAGCCGCGCCACCAGCCGGGGTGCGCAGCACGCGCTCACCGCGATGGTTGTAACCGTAGCTCTCCAGTGTGGCGTTACCCTGCTTCACCGCGTTCATGCGGTTGGCATCGTTGTAGGTGAACGCCTTGCTGCCAATACTGGTGGTATTGCCCGCTGCGTCATGGCTGCGTGCCTCGCCATCCACAGCAGTCAGGCGATGGCTGGTTGCGGGATAGGTGTAGCTGGCGGTGCCTGCCGAGGTGGTCAGCGCGGTGCGATTGCCGGTGGCGTCGTAGGCATAGGTTTCAATCGGCGTGCCTGTCGTCCCGTCCTGGGTCTGGGTCAGGCGACCCAGCGCGTCGTAGGCGTACTTGGCCAGCACCGACGAGCCTGCGCCGTTCTTCAGCTCGGTGATCGAACCGACGGGATCGTAGCCATAGCCCAGCGACAGGCCGCCTGCGGCCGGGTCATGCACCGCCTGCGGGCGATAGTCCAGGTCCAGCGGACGCTGCAGCTGGCGGCCATTGCCATAGGTCCAGCCCGTCGCCGGGCCGAAGGCCGCATAGGTCACGTTGTTCACCACGATCTGGCGTGCCTGGCCGGGCCGGGTCAGGCCGATCTGGCTGATGCGCCCCTGGGTATCGCGCACGTAGTCGGCCACGCTGCCGTCGGGGTAGGTCAACGCAGTCAGGCGCCCCGACTTGCTGTAGGCATAGCGCAGCGTACTGGCAACGCCGTTGACGGTCTGCACCTTGCGGGTGATCTGGCCGAAGCGGTCGTGGCAGTACTGGGTGCTGCCATTGGCGTGCAGCACCTGCCCCAGGCGCCCCTTGGCGAAGCGCTCGTCTGCGGCACAGGCGGCCGGCGCCACGTCATAGCTGTAGCCCACGTCCAGATTGGGGTCCGGATAGGCAACTCCGATCAAACGGTTCAGCGCATCATAGTGATAGGTGGCGGTGACGCCACGCGCATCGGTAGCGGTCTTGCGATTGCCGGCGGCATCCACGGTGAAGCTGCTGGCGCCACTGTCCGGGCTGACCTGCCCGGTCAGGTCACCGAACCCGTTGTAGGCGTAGGTGGTATGCAGGCCCTTCGGGTCGGTGACCTGGGTGACCTGGTCCAGCGCGTTGTACTGGCTGCGGATCTCCGCTGCCACGCCATCGACATCCTGCAGGGTCTGCGCCAGTCGGTTGAGCGGATCGTACTGCTGGCTGGTCACGCGCTGCAGGGCGTCGGTCACCGTCTGCGGGTTGCCATTGGCATCGTAGGCAAAGCCGGTGGCGTGATTGCCAGCGTCCTTCAGCGCGGTCAGCTGGCCGAGCGTGTTGAACGTCCGTGCCAGGGTGCGGCGCAGGGTGCCGCCTGCATCCAGCGTGTCTTCCTTGAGGCGGTTGCCGGCGTTGTCCAGCGCATAGTGAATGGTGTTGCCCGCACTGTCCGCGATGTCCGTCAGCCGCTGGGCGGCGTCGTAGACATAGGTAACGCTGCTGCCGTCAGGCTCGGTGACCTGTTGGACCTGGCCGGTCGGCCAGTAGCTGATCTGGGTCACCCGGTCCTCGGCTGTGGTGGCACCGCGCACGGTGACCGAGGTCGGCCAGCCGCGCGCATGGTAGGTGTAATCGGTGACCACGCCGTTGGCATCCTTGACCGACAACGGCCGCCCGAACGCGTCGTAGGCCAAGGTCTCGACCGTCTGGCCCAGCGCATTGGTCACGCTGCGCAGGTCGCCCTTGCGATAACTGCAGGCACCACTGGTCGCGCATCCCGCGTCGTCCGCGGTGTAGTAGGCATAGGTGGAGACATCCGCCACATCACTGCGTGGGCCATCCACGCTACGCAGCAGTCCCACCAGCGGGCACTCCGGGCCCTCTGCCTCACAGTAGGTCTGCGTGGTGACGCGGGTGTCACCGGTCACCCTGTCGCGCACGGTGATGGTGGTCGGCTGGAGGCGCGCATTGCGCGCGATGCGGATCTCACGGTTGCCAACGGTCTGCTGGACCAGCCGATTGCTGTCCATGGCCACGCGCGTTTCGCTGATGCGCTGGTCCGGAGTACCTGCCGCTTCGGTGGTGGTGGTCACACTGACAGCACCTGCGACAGCGTCGCTGGCCTCCGCATAGGCGTAGTTGGTAACAACGCCACGGCGATCGGTCACTGACTGAAGCCGACGCCGGAAATCGGTGCCCTCGGGCAGATAGGCGCGAGTGATGCTGCCATTGCTTTCGGTGATGCCATTGACCTTGCGCGGAAGGCCACTGGTGCCGCTGGCGGTCAAGGCGTAGGTGCTCTGCTTGCCCAGTGCGTCGGTGACGATGGTGGTGCCTGCCGGGGTGTACTCCAGGCGCACGCCATCAATGCCCACGTCGGCTTGGCTGCAATCGCCGGAATGGCGGCTGCAGGTGACTCGCCCTTGCGTGTCATAGCCGTACCAGCTGTAGCGCTGGTTGTCTTCGGCGGTCACGCCGGTCAGGTAGCCCGGGAAGCGGGCATCCTCATAATGATACGTACGGCTGGCACCGTCTGCATAGGTCGCGGTGATCAGTTCCCCGGCCGGGGAGTAGGCGTAGCTCACCACAGGCTGGCCGGCGATCACCAGGGCCGAGATCAGTGAATCGTCGCCCGGCGCGAGGTACTGGACGTCCACGCGTCGGCCGGTTGAATGGGTGATGCTGAGCAGGCGGCCGCGGCCGTCGTGTGCATAGGTCAGCGACGTTCCGTCTTCGAAATCGCGGCGCCGCATCAAGCCATCAGCATCAAAATGAATGCGCTCTCCGGCACGTGAAAGTTGCCAGTTGGTGCCCTGCTGGACCGCGCGATCGCCGCTTCCGTCGATGGCTTCGTAGCTTGCCCCCACTTTCTGGAATGCGGTCTGCCCGCCATCGGCGCCGATCAGCCCAACTTTCAGTTCGGGGCTGGGAGGGAAGGTGGAATCGTCTACGCCTGCGGTAAGCCGCAGATTGTGGGAATGGGTCCAGCCCGTGCCCAACGCGCCACCCGCCGTGCTTGTCAGGGAGTGATAGTGGCGTTGGAAGTTCACCCATCCAAGGTTGAAATCCGGCTCAGGCTGGGATTTATCGCCAGTGGTCGGGTCACACGGGTTACCAACGGGACACTGCTGCGGCGGCAGCGGCGCGCTTGTGTAGGAGAGCATGGGCGACATGTGCGGCTCGTCCTGCTGGACCAGTGAGCACATCTGCAGGGCCTCATTCCACGTCAGGGACGGTCGATTCGGACAAAGCGCCGTTCTGGCCCGGCGCACACGCTCCCACCCCACTATCGACGAGCATTCTTGAGTGCTCTGATGATAGAAGTTCAAGGTGTAATGGAAATCCTTCTCCTCGTTGGTGACGCTACCGTCGTCGCCCCTGCCAAGTCCAAGGAGCTCCACCCAAGGATCCTCCGTGAGTGAAGTCGCCGGGCACTGCGGGTCGCTGACGCGGGTAGCGAGGATCACGCTACGAATCTGATCTTCGGATGAGTACTCCTGCCCTGAGTGGATGTAGACCCAGTCGGTAGTAACGATCTTCTCGGGTCTCACCCGGTAATCGTAGATGACCTTCTTTCCAAGGACGCGTTGGCGTTTGACATGCCAATCGAAGGGTTTGTCCTTTTCGTACTGGGAAAAGAGCGACTTGATGTCCTTCTGCACCGCCGCTTCGGTGGCTCGCGGCTGGCCCATCGACAGGTAGCTCTCCCACTTCTTCTGCACCTCCTGCGCCTGCGCAGCCCAAGGAGCCAAGCTCCCCAGCGCGATCATCGCCAGTGCGGCACACGAAATGGTCTTCAGTCGTTCCAACATCCCTGTTCTCCTTCCTGGACAAACACAGCACCGGCAGGAACGAGAACGTGGGGCGGTTGCCTCACCACGTCATGCTTCGGATCGTCCCTGGTCCGGAATGCGGCCTGACCGCATGGGGGACGTTATCTCCGATGTCGTTTACACATTCAAGTCAGAAACTGTGGAGCGGGTCGGATTTCAGAGTTTTCTGATTCAGGGGGGGGGAACGTGTCGGAAATTCAGCCGAGCGTGGGCTCGGCTCTACAAGGCGAATGCCTCCAGAAACAGAAACACCGGGCAGTGCCCGGCGTCTCCGTCACAGCGTGGAAGGGTGTAAACCTCAATACCTCCCGTCGAACGCGAAGATCGGCTTGCGCGTCTTCCACGCACCAGCAGTAAAGTCCGGGAACTCCAGCGTCTGGAAGCCGTTGGCGATCGACTGCTCGCTCAACGGGGTAATCGCACTCCAGGTCACCGCGTCGTAGATGTCGATCGGCATCGGTGCCTTGGCCTTCAGTGCTTCAACAAATGCATGGATGACGAACCAGTCCATGCCACCGTGGCCGGCGCTGGCGGCGGTGTCGGCATTCTGCTTCCACAGCGGGTGTTCGTACTCATCCTGGTACTTCTTGAACTCCTCCCACTGGTGCGGCGGGCTGCGGCCTTCGATGTGGATCGAATGGTTGACGTCCATCCACAGGCCCTTGGTGCCCTGCACGCGGAAGCCCATCGAGTACGGGCGCGGCAGCGAGGTGTCGTGCTGCAGCAGGATGGTCTCGCCGTTCTCGCAGGCCAGCGTGGTGGTCACGATGTCGCCGAGCTTGAACTTCACCTTGGTGCTGGGGTGGGTGGTGCCGCCACTCTTGGCCACGGTGTATTCGTGCAGGCCACGCGCCTTGGTCGCGAAAGCGTTGATGTGGGTGAAGCGGTTGCCACGGTTGATGCCGGTGTACATCGCGCACGGGCCGATGCCGTGGCTGGGATACAGCTCGCCATTGCGTTCCACCGAATGCTCGGTGCGCCAGCGTGCTTCGCTCCAGCCCTTGGGACCGAACTCCACGCCGCTGTCGTACGGCTGGTTCGGGTCGCCGGAATTGAACTTCACGCCGCGCAGGTCGTGCTGGTAGCCGGCCTGCAGATGCACCAGCTCGCCGAACAGGCCCTGGCGCACCATCTGCAATGCCGCCATCACGTCGCGGCGATAGCAGACGTTTTCCAGCAGCATGTACGGGGTGCCGGTGCTCAGCTGGGTCTTCAGCACGTCCCAGTGGTCCTGCAGGGTGATGCCGGCCACCACTTCGCAGCCGACGGCCACGCCGGCCTGCATGGCGGCAATCGCCATCGGTGCGTGGTACTCCCACGGCGTGGCGATGATCACGCCATCGATGCCCTTCTGTTCCAGCAGGCGCTTCCACGCGTTGGTATCACGATCCTGGCCATAGGTCTTCGGCGCGGGCTTGCCGGCCTTCGCCACCATCTCTGTGGCACGGCCCAGCATGATCGGCTCGATGTCGCACAGGGCAACCACTTCGACGTCGTCGCGACGCACCAGCTCCTTCAGCAGCACCAGCCCGCGCATGCCGGTACCGATCATGGCCAGGCGCACCTTGCGCCCGCGTGCCCATGCCGGGGTCTGCGGCAGCAGGCTGCTGGCGGCGACAGCGGCACTGGCCGCGATGAATTCCCTACGCTTCATGGCAGACATCTCTCCTCTTGGCAGCGTGCCGGCCGCAGCCGGCACGCCAGGTCACGCAAACGGAATTACTTGAACCGGTAGCCGATGGTCACACTGTAACCACGGCCGAAGATGGTTGCGTAGTCACTGGAGTCACCCAGGAAGCTGTTCGGATCGTAGAACGGCAGGCGGTTGAACAGGTTCTTGACAGTGAAGCTCAGGTTCCACGCATCGTCCGGGCGCCAGGTGACGCTCATGTTGGCGGTCCACCACGACGGTGCACCATCGCACTTGCTCTTCTGCAGGGCCAGGTAGCCGCCGGTGCAGGTTTCCTTGTTGTTGCTCTCTTCGTCGATCTGGTCGGTGGCCCACTTGGTGCCGCCGACATAGTTGACGAACATGCTGGTGGTCACCTGCTTGTAGGTCCAGTCGGCATTGAGCGTGGCGCGCAGGCGCGGATTGTTGTAATAACCCACAACGTCGCCGTAGTACCAGCCGTTCTCCGCGTCCATGTAGAAGCGGTTGCGGTTGGCGATGGTGGCGGCCAGGCCGATGTTCAGGTTGCCCCAGTCGCCCAGCGAGAAGCGGCTGCGCGCATCGATGTCGAAGCCGTCGATCAGGGTCTTGCCGCGGTTCTTGTACTGGCCGACCACGCTGGCCACGTTGCCGGCGGAGTAGCCCGGCAGAGTGGCCGGGCAGCTCACGCCGCTGGCCGGATCGGCGCACATTGCCGCCAGCTGGGCCAGGTTGGCACGGTCGCTGTCGGTGATCGGCGAGCGCGACATCGAGATGATGTCTTCCATGCGGCGATAGTCCGGCGCGACGATTTCGTTGTTGCGGTAGATGAACCAGTAGTCGGCCGACACCGACAGCCAGCTGGCCGGCTCGTAGACGAAGCCGAGGGTGGCGATCTTCGCCTTCTCCGGCTTCAGGTCCTTGTTCGGCTGGGTCATGCGCGCGACGGTACGGCTGCAATCGACGTTCAGCAGGCTCTTGCCCAGATCGACATCGCCCGGCCGCTGCGACTTCAGCAGCAGGTTGGCGATGGCGTTGGTCTCGTTGCAGCGCAGCTCGTCACGGAAGCCGCCGAGCTGGGCGAACACGCCGCCATTGCCGGACTCGGCCAGGCTCGGCGCGCGGAAGCCGGTGGAGTAGGTACCGCGCAGCATCAGCTGGTCGAACGCCTGGTACTTGAAGCCGATCTTCGGCGCGACGTTGGCGCTGAAGTTCGGGTACTTGTCCACGCGGACCGCGGCGTCCAGCTCCAGCTTGTCGGTGATCGGTGCCACGGTCTCGGCGAACAGCGCGTAGGTGTTGCGCTTGCCGTCGAACCACGAGCCGCCCTGCTGGGTGATCAGGCCGTTGGCCGCATCGGCGTTGCCCGGGGTGTAGAAGGTTTCGCGGCTGGCGTTGAAGCCGAACGCGGCGCGCATCTCGCCGGCCGGCAGCTGGAACAGCGGGCCTTCGATCTTGCCGTCCAGGGTGTGCAGGCGGGTCCACGACTGGATGTCGAAGGTCGGGAACGCTTCACGGATCAGCGCGGCGTTGGCTTCGCTGATCTCGCCGAACTTGTACGCCGGATGGTCGGAGATGATCACCCGACCGGTACCTGGATCGATCGTGTACGGGCCGAAGGCCTTCTCGAAGCCCTTGGTGTTGACGTTGATCGTCTGGTAGGTGGTGGAGTGGGTACCCGCGCTGGCGAAGGCGGTTTCCCAGTTCCAGTCACCCCGGTTGCCACGCGCACCGGCCAGCACGCGGTAGCTCTTGTCGGTATTGCGCTGGCCGAAATAGTTCGGGCCGGCATCCTGCAGCAGGTAGTTCAGGCCGACCACGCCGCCCATCATGGCCCTCAACTGCGGGCTGGCGTGGTTGTACTCGTTGTTCGGGCCCAGGAACGGGTACAGGAACTGGTTGACGGTGTTGCCGGTGTTGCGCGAGAACCAGCTGGTCGGGTTGCCGGTCGTGGTGCCATAGGTGCGCGGCGTGCCGCCGTTGGCGCGCAGGTCGATGTCGGTATAGGTCGCCTCGGCGAAGATCTCGGTGTTGTCACCGACCAGGAAGGTGCCGTTGAGGTAGGCGGTGTTGCGCTCGGACTTGGCACCGGCATCGATCTCGTTGTTCATCCAGGTTTCCCAGACGCAACGCGGACCGGCCGCTTCACTGGTCAGCACGTTCCTGCAGCCCGGCGCAGCTTCCTGCACGCGGCGGCCGGTGACCGGATCGAAGGCGAAGTAGGTGCCCGGGTTGAACTCGCCCGGCTTGCTGCCCACGCCCAGGCGCAGGTTGTTGAGGTAGTTCGGATTGTTGACGTAGTACTGGTCCGGACGCTTGTCGTAGAAATCGCTCAGCGGAATCGCGTCGCGACGGTACATGTTGACCGCGCCATAGATATTGAAGCGGTTCTCGGCCAAGTCACCGAAGCCGGCGGTGATGCTGGCCTGGCGCTCACCGTAGGAATCGATGCGCGAGGAGGTGTCGTTGGTGAAGCTGATCTCGGCACCCTGGAAGTTGCGCTTGGTGATCACGTTGATCACGCCGGCCACCGCGTCGGTACCGTACACGGCCGACGCGCCGTCGGTCAGCACTTCCATGCGCTCGATGGCCGCGGCCGGGATCGCATCGATGTTGACGAACTGGGTCTGGAAGCCGGCCGGCGCACCGTAGTACGACAGGCGGCGACCGTTCAGCAGCACCAGCGTGCCCTGTGCGCCGAGCCCGCGCAGGTTGGCCTGCGAGGCACCATCGGAACCGGTGAACAGCGAGCGCGCATCCTGCTGCGCAGGGCGTGCGGCCGGCAGGTTGTCGAGCACCTGCAGCAGCGTGCGCGCACCCATGTTCTGGATGTCCTGCTTGCTGATCACCTGCACCGGCGAGGCGGTTTCAACGTCGGTGCGGCGGATGTTGGAGCCGGTGACCTCGATGCGGGCCAGGTCGGTGGCGTTGTCCTTGCTCTCTTGGGCGAAGGCAGGAGCGGCAAGCGAGAACAGCGCGCCGGCAATGGCCAGCGTCAGCGGAGCGATCGGGCGGCAGGGGGGGCGGTGGTGGCGGGCGGGCAACATCGGGGTTCTCTCCTGGCAAGGGTGCGGCGCAACTGAGTGAGCGCGTGGGCGTTCGGCGGGCAAAACGCTCCCGGGCCACGGCCATGAGGGCCGTAGTCGGGATGGGGCGGGGGAGGAGCGGTGTTACGTGGGGGTCATGGGGCGACGATGCTGGCGGAGTCGCCCTCCTGGCCGATCAGTACGGCGTTGGCCCAGTTGGCACAGACCTGGGCGGGTTGGCTGCCCTGCGCACCCAGCGTGCGCAGGCTCAGGGTGGAAAGGCCACGGATGTCCAGCTCCGGCTTGACCACGCCGGGCGCCTTCACCAGGCCGCTGTCGTACAGCAGGCGGTTGTCGCCCCATACCTGGAACTGCAGGCCGCCGGCGTTGCGGCAGGCGTCGTCGATGCCGAGGTCGGCACGCAGCAGGTGCCAGCCGCCCTGCAGGCGCAGGTCGATGCGGCTGTTGGCGCCGACCCCCAGGCCACGGCGGAACTGCAGGCCGTTCATGCGCATGCCGGCGTCGCCACGGAAGGACTGGTCGGTACGCAGCTGGCTGGCCAGCGCGGCCGGCACCGGCAGCTCGGAGAGATAGCGCTGCCGGGCCGGTCGCTCCGGTTCCTGGTGTTCGAGAATGTGGAAGGTGGACAGGGCGATCGGGCCGACATCGCGCGGCTGCAGTGCATCGAACGCGCGGGCGCTGCCCTGTGCGGCGGTGACCATCGGGTCGGTGCTGCTGGCGCCGTCGCCTTCGGGGTTCTGCACGCTCAGCACGCGGAAGCGCAGCAGGCGGCCGGCGTGGGCCGGGAAGTCGATGCGCTGCACGCCTTCCTTCAACTGCAGGCGGCCGCGGGCGATCGGCTCGCCCCACTCACCGTTGCTGTCGCCCAGGTAGACCTCATAGTCACGTACCTGCCCGTGCTTCCAGTTCTTGTCATTGCGTGGCGCGATGTCGATGCCATCGATCATCTTCCGCTCGCCGAAGCCGATCACCCACTCGTGGGCGCCGGTGCGCACGGCCTGGTTGCGCACGCTGCGGAACCAGGTGGCCGGATCGTCGTCGAAGGCGTTCTCCAACGCATGGCCAGGCTCTTCGGCCGGGCGGTTGACCACCAGCAGGCTGTCGGCCGGCAGTTCGCGGCCCAGCACCGGTGCGGCCGGATAGGCATCATCGGCGGCTGCGGCAGCGACTGCGAAGTCCAGCTGCAGCTGCAGTGGCTGGCGGATGTCCTGGGTGGCGGTGCGCACATGCACGGTGCCGCGGCGGTCCTTGGCATCGAAGTACCAGCCCTCGTTGGCGCTGTTGAAGGCGGCAGCATCGGCCAGCGCCGGCAGCGCGCGGCCACCGGCCTGCACCGCACGTGGTGCCTGCCGGCTGAGTACGCGCAGGCCGTAGCGGCGCTGCGCCAGCTGGCCGTTGTACTGGCCCTGCACGGCGTCGATCTGCACCTGCACCGGGCCACTGCCCTGCGCCGGCGCCTGCACGCGGATCACCTGCGTGCTCGACTCGCCCTGCTGGTAGCGGCGCGTGTTGCCATCGTCTTCGTACAACGTGTACTGCGAGTCGCCCTGCGGGTACAGGTCGAAGGTCACTTCATCGAGCGGTTTTTCGCCATCGAACAGCATCGACGGGTACATCGGCAGGATCGCACCGGCACGCACGAACACCGGCAGCGTGGCCAGGTCCACCTGGCGGTCGAGCTGGCGGCCATCGGCGGCGGCCTGCACGCGACGGCCATCCCAGTAGTCGATCCAGCCGCCGGCCGGCAGGTGGATGTCGCGGCGCCAGCCACGGCTGGCGGCCTGGCTGCGGTACACCGGCGCCACCAGCAGGTCGCGGCCGAGCAGGAACTGGTACTTGTAGGTTTCATCCTGCGCATGCGGATCGCGCGGGTTGTCCCACATAAGGCCACGCACCGGCGGTGCACCGGTCTGCGCGGCCTCGTGCACCAGCCCATACATGTATGGCGTCAGGCGCATCTTCAACTTCAGGTAGTCGCGGTTGATGCTGCGGTAGGGCTCGTCGTACCACCACGGGTGCTTGCGCGCGTTCGACGACCAGCCGCTCATGCCCATCAGCACCGGCGTGAACGCCTTCCACTGCAGGTCGCGGGTGAAGGTCTCGGCGCTTCCGCCGAAGATCGCATCCACATCGCCGCTGGCGTAGGCCATGCCGGACAGGCCCGAACCGACCAGGGTCGGCACGTGCCAGCGGATGTAATCCCAGCTGCTGCTCTGGTCGCCGGTCCATGCCACCGCGTAGCGCTGGATGCCGGCCCAGCCCATCACCGTCCACAGGAATGGGCGCGAATCGGAATTGTCGAGGATGCCGTTGAATGCCTGGCGGTTGGCGTCCATCGCGAACTGGTAGCCCTTGCCGGTCCAGGCCACGTCCAGCTTCTGCACGCGGCTGCCGGCCTTGCCCACTTCCCACGCGATCTTGTCGACGCCGTTCTCGGTCCACAGGCCGGTGCGGAAGCCGTAGCCGGCCAGCCCCTTCACCGTTTCCGGCAGCTGCTTGTAGCCGCAGCCGTAGCCATCGTTGGGCAGGATCCAGCCACCGGGCATGTCGTGGGCGCGGTACTGCTTGGCCACGCTGTCGATCACATCGGGCGTGGTGCCGGTCGGGCCGTCGCTCCAGCCTTCGGGCACGGTGCCGGGCTTCCTGCTGTTGTCGCCGTCGTTGTAGCAATCGGCATCGCCATAGGACAGCGCCCAGCGCGCGACCATGTTGGGGCGGCCGGTCAGCTGGGTGTAGCGTTCGATCAGCTTGGGCAGGTCGGCGCCCACGAAGTAGTACGCATCGAAGCGGTCTTCGCGATGCAGCAGCGTGGCCTGGTCGCTCTGGCGCAGGTCGTAGCTGCCATCGCTCCATGTATTGCGCAGCATGCCCCAGCCACGGCTGCTCAGCAGCATCGGCGCCGGGCTCGGCCGATCACCTTCTTCCCAGCCACCGGAATAGGACACCTCCAGCTCGCGGCCCTTGAACTGGTAACGGCCGTTCTGCTGGCCACCACCGAAGTAGCCCTCATCGGCCTGCGAGGACAGCACCTGCACGCTCTGCGTGGCATCCAGGTCCAGCGGTTGCAGTTCCTGCCACAGCGCGGTGGGCTGGCCATTGTCCAGCCGTTCCAGGCGCAGGCGCAGCGGCTGCCGCTGTACATGCAGTACCAGTGCCTCGGTACGCACGCGGATTTCCTGTGCGTCTTCTTCCAGCTGCGCCTGCACGCTCGCCTTGGGCTGCGGCAGCACGATCGGCGCGGCCTTGTCGCCGGCGCCGGTCAACGTGCCGTTGCGGCCGGCCTGCACGCGGATGATGTCGGTCGCCGGCAGTTCAATGCGGATGCGCGCGCCCTTGTCGGTCTGCAGGTCCCAGCCCTGCACGCCGTCGCGGCTGGCGCTGGCGCTGACCGTACGCAGGTTGCCGACCGGCTCGGCGCGGGCCGTCATGGACGCCAGCATCAAGGCCGGCACCAGGGCCAGCATCAGCGGCGAGCGACGAACGCAGTTTTCCACGCGGACTCCCAACCCGTTCACCGGGCGTTTCGAAAGCGATTGGGCCGACTCTAGGGCAGCGATTCGAAAGATGTCAACAAATTGAAAGGAAAAAGGAAGATATATTCCATTGAAACGAAAGTTGTTGCGCCGCAATACTTTGTGTAAGCGCTTGCAGGTGCCTGTTAAGCATTGTGCGATACGGCATTCAGTGGTCCTTTCGTTTTTCCCGGCATTGCGCACGGGGCAAAGCCACCCACCTTTTTTCTTTCTTTTTACTTTCGATGTTTGACATTTCGAAAGAAAACGCAGATGGTGCGCTGGCCCAACTGGAACCTCCGAATGGACGTCACCCTGCTTTCCGATGTGTCCGCCTGGCAGCGCCTTGGCGGAGCCGATACCGCTACCGAAATCGCCCAGCAGCCTGCGCTGTGGGACGCCCTGGCACAGGACCTGTCGCGTGCCCGCGACCGCCTGCAGGCCTTCCCCGGCGACAGCCTCAACGATCCCAACCAGCGCGTGCTGTTCACCGGCGCCGGCAGCTCCGGCTTCATCGCCGAAATGGTGGCCGACGCGATCAACGCGCAATGGCCTGCCGAGGTGCGCGTGGTGCACACCACCAGTCTGCTGACCCACCCGGCGCTGTACCTGCAGCGCGACCGTCCGACCCTGCTGGTCTCGTTCGCCCGCAGTGGCTCCAGCCCGGAGAGCGTGGCGGCGGTGGACCGCGTGCGCAGCGACGTGGATGACGCGCGCTTCCTCGACATCACCTGCAACGCCGATGGCGAGCTGGCCCGCCGTGGCGCCGGCCGTGCCGACACCTGCACCCTGCTGATGCCGTCGGCCAGCTGCGACCGCGCCTTCGCCATGACCAGCAGCCTGACCTGCATGCTGCTGGCCGCGCTGACCGTGTTCGATCGTTCGCCGTGGGATGCGCGCGTGACGCGCCTGAAGCAGATCGCCGCGCTGGCCCGCGAAGGCCTGGCGCAGTGGGATGCACCGGTGGCGACACTGGCGCAGCGCCCGTTCAACCGCATCATCTACCTCGGCAGCGGCCCGCTGGAAGCACTGGCACGCGAGTGCGCGCTGAAGGTGCTGGAGCTCACCGCTGGCCGCGTGCTGGCGCTGGCCAACACACCCCTGGGCTTCCGTCATGGCCCGAAGTCGACGCTGGATGGCAACACCCTGGTGGTGGTGCTGCGCAGCGTGCAGCCGCTGGCGCGCCGCTACGAACAGGACCTGCTGGAAGAACTGCGCCGCGACGGCGTGGCCGGCCAGGTGCTGGCGATCGGTCCGCATTCGGACATCGGCGCCGACGACGAATACACCCTCACCGTGCCGGCACTGGACGATCCGTGGCTGGCACCGGTGTGGCTGGGCTTTGCGCAGCTGTTCGCACTACAGCGCTCGGCCGCGCTGGGCCTGACCCCGGACAACCCGTTCCCGGACGGCACCGTCAACCGCGTCGTCAAGGGCGTCACCATCCACCATGGCTGAGCTGATCGCCCACGCCTGCTACGGCATCGACATCGGCGGCACCAAGATCGAGCTGGTGGCGTGCGATGTGGCGATGCAGGTTACCTGGCGCCGCCGCGTGGCCACCCCACAGGGTGACTACGACGGTTTCCTGCAGGCAGTCGTGGCGCTGGTCGCCGAGGCCGATGCCGCACTGGGCCGCAGTGATGCGGCGATCGGCATCGCCCTGCCCGGCGTGCGCGACCGCCGCAGCGGCCGCCAGCTCAGCGCGAACGTGCCTGCGTTGACCGGCCACAGCGTGGCCGCGGACCTGCAGGCGCGGCTGCAACGCCCGCTGCATTTCGGCAACGACCTGCAGTGTTTTGCCCTGTCTGAAGCACACGGCGGTGCCGCCGACGGCTACCCCAGCATGTTCGGCGCCATCCTCGGCACCGGTGCTGGCGGTGGTTTCTGCGTGCAGGGCCGCCTGCTGACCGGTTTCAACGGGCTGGCCGGCGAATGGGGCCACTGGAGCGTGCCCGGTCATCTGCTGCAGCGCCACGGCCTGCCGCTGATCGACTGCGCCTGCGGCCTGCAGGGCTGCGTGGAGCGTTATGTGTCCGGCAGTGGCGTGGCGATGATCGAGCGCCACCTTGGTGGCAGCGCCGCCGACGCCAGCGCGGTGATCGCCCTGGCCGAAGCCGGTGATGCCCGCGCGCGCAAGGCGCTGGACATCCATCGCGACCTGCTCGGCCACAGCCTGGCCGCGCTGGTGCTGGCGCTGGACCCGCACGTGATCGTGCTCGGCGGCGGCCTTTCGCAGTACGCGCCGCTGTACCAGCACCTGCCCGCCGCCATCGCCACCCACCTGTTCAAGGGTGTGCAGGTGCCACCGATCGTGCCGCCACGCTTCGGCGATGCCGGTGGCGCACGTGGTGCCGCCCTGCTCGCCTGCCAACCCTCGTTTTCCTGATGTCCGGAGCCTGACCATGTCCCCGTTGCAGACCCTGCTTGCTTCCCACCGCGCCGGTGCCAATGTCGGCCTGTACAGCGTCTGCTGCAGCAACGAGCAGGTGCTGCGCGCGGCCATGCACGTGGCACAGGCACATGGCACCGTGCTGCTGGTCGAGGCCACCTCCAACCAGGTCGACCAGTTCGGCGGCTACACCGGCATGACCCCGCCGCAGTACCGCGATTACGTCGGCACCCTGGCCGATGAGGAAGGCTTCCCACGCGAACGGCTGATCCTGGGCGGCGACCATCTCGGCCCGAATGCCTGGCAGAAGCGCCCGGCGGCCGAAGCGATGACCCACGCGCGCGTGCTGATCGAAGCCTACGTCGCCGCCGGTTTCCACAAGATCCACCTCGACTGCAGCATGTCCTGCGCCGATGACCCGGTGCCGCTGCCCGATGCCATCGTCGCTGCACGTTCGGCCGAGCTTGCCGAGATCGCCGAACGCACCGCCGCCGAACACGGCCTGCCGCCGCCGGTCTACGTGATCGGTACCGAGGTGCCGATTCCCGGTGGCGAAGCCTCGCTGGCCGAAGGCCTGCAGGTGACCACGCCGGCTGCCGCCGCGCAGACCCTGGCCATCCACCAGCAGGCGTTCGACACGCCACAGCTGCGCGATGCGTGGCAGCGCGTGATCGCGATGGTGGTGCAGCCGGGCGTGGACTTCGACCACAGCAGCGTGCATGAGTACAACCCGGACGCCGCCCATGCGCTGGCCGACTTCCTCGAGCGGCAGCCGCGCATCGTGTTCGAAGCGCATTCCACCGACTACCAGCGCGAAAGCGGCCTGCATGCGCTGGTACGCGACCACTTCGCCATCCTCAAGGTCGGCCCGGCGGCCACCTTCGCCTACCGCGAGGCGCTGTTCGCGCTGGCCGCGATCGAGGCCGAACTGCTGCCGGCCGCACAGTGCTCGCACCTACCGCAGGTGCTGGACGAGGTGATGGTGGCGCAGCCGAAGTACTGGCAGTCCTACTACCAGGGCGATGCCGCCGCGCTGCGCCTGCTGCGCCGTTATTCCTTCAGCGACCGCTGCCGCTACTACTGGGGCGAGCCGGCGCTGGTACAGGCGGTGCAGACCCTGTTCGCCAACCTGGAGCAGCATGCGCCGCCGCTGGTGCTGCTCAGCCAGTACCTGCCGGAGCAGTACCGCGCCGTGCGCGAAGGCAGCCTGGCCAACACCCCCACCGCGCTGGTGCAGCACCGCATCGGCCTGTGCCTGGGTGAGTACGCCCGTGCCTGCAGCGCCAACCAGGCCGGACCCCGCACGCAGAACGCAGGTTCGGCTGCCGGCGTTCCTGCGAACGGCTAATCTCTACCTTTTCCCGCAAAACCGAGAATGGCCATGCGCAACACCCGCTCCCGCCGGCAACAGATCCTGCAGCTGCTGATCGAGCACGGCTCGGTGCAGGTGGCCGATCTGGTCGAGCGCTTCGGCGTGTCGGCGGTGACGATCCGTGCCGACCTGACCCACTTCGAATCGCAGGGCCTGGCCAACCGCACCCACGGCGGCGCGACCTTGGTGCGCACGCCGCCGCAGGAACAGGACATCCATGAGAAGGACGCGCTGAACCTGCCACTGAAGGAATCGATCGGTGCGCGCGCTGCGCGCCTGGTGCAGCCGGGTGACAACATCATCATCGATTCCGGCTCGACCACGATGACGCTGGCGCGCCACCTGCGCGCGCATCGCGACGTGACGGTGATGACCAACGGCCTGAACATCGCCTGGGAACTGGCCAATGCCGCGGGCATCACCGTGCTGCTGACCGGTGGCCTGCTGCGCCAGCAGTCGCTGTCGCTGCAGGGCAGCCAGGCCGAAGCCAGCCTCAACTCGTACAGCTTCGACACCCTGTTCCTGGGCGTGGACGGCCTGGACCTGCAGTTCGGCCTGACTACCCACGACGAGGCCGAAGCCCGCCTCAACCACCGCATGGTCGAGCGTGCGCGCCGCATCGTGGTGCTGACCGATGCCTCCAAGTTCGGCCGCGTCAGCCTGCACCGCATCGCCCTGCTGGACCAGATCCACGCCATCATCACCGACGCCGGCATCGACGATGCAACCCGCGAAGGGCTGCAGCGGCTGGGCATCGAAGTGATCATCGCCGAGCCCACCGCATGACCGACACCCGCACCCTGCATGGCCGCATCCTCACCCCGCTGGGCTGGCGGCGCGGGCACGTCCACTTCGATTCACGCGTGCGCCGGCTGCAGGTGGACGACCACAGCGGCGCCGACGACCTGCAGCTGCCGGTGATCCTGCCCGGCTTCGTCGACCTGCATGTGCATGGCGCGGCCGGCGTGGACCTGATGCAGGGCGGCGACGTGGCACGCACCATCGCCCGCACCCATCTGCGCTTCGGCACCACCACGCTGCTGGCGACCACCATGACCGCCGGGCTGGACGAGATCGAGCACGCGCTGCACGGCGTCGCTGCGGCAATGGCGGCGCCTGATACCGACGCCGCCAGCATCGTCGGCGTGCATCTGGAAGGACCGTTCATCAGCCCGCAGCGGCTGGGCGCACAGCCCAATCGTACGATCGAGGCGACGGTGGCAATGGTGCAGCAGCTGCACGCGCTGGCGCCGATCCGGGTGATGACGCTGGCGCCGGAGATCGGCGAGCACACCGCGTTGATACCCGCGCTTTCGGCGATGGGCATCCGCGTGCAGCTGGGCCACAGCGCCGGCACCTACGAGGAGGGCGTGGCGGCGCTGCAGGCCGGTGCCTCCGGTTTCACCCATCTGTTCAACGGCATGACCGGCGTTGACCACTATCGCCCGGGCATTGCGGCGGCGGCGCTGGCGCATGCGCAGTACGCCGAGATCATCCCCGACCTGCAGCACATCCACCCCGGCGTTATCCGGCTGGCCGCGCGCGCGATCCCGCGCCTGTACGCGGTGACCGACGCGACTGCCGCCACCGGCATGCCCGACGGCGAGTACGCGCTGGGCGAGCAGCGCGTGCACAAGTGCGGCGGCTGCGTGCGCCTGGCGACGGGTTCGCTGGCCGGCAGCGCACTGACCATGGACCAGGCGCTGCGCAACCTGGTGCGCGTCGGCCTGGACCTGGCCGACGCCTCGCAGCGGGTTTCCACCTTCCCGGCCGACTATCTGGGCCTGGGCGATCGCGGCCGCATCGCGCCCGACGCCCGCGCCGACCTGGTGGTGCTGGACGCCGAACTGCGCCTGCAGCAGGTGGTCATTGGTGGGCGCGTGGTCGATCTGACCTGACGCAAGCGATGCGGCCCGGATGCCGCGCGGGCTCCCTGTAGAGCCGAGCCATGCTCGGCTCACCGCGCGAAGCGCGGCATGGGGAACCTCGATATCGGAACGGAAAGCAGCCGAGCATGGCTCGGCTCTACAGAATGCACTCTGCGACGAACCTCCGCCGGGCCTGGCCCGGCGCTACCACAGGAACTGCCGATGACTGCAAGCACCGCCCCGCGCTGGCCCGTACGCTACCTGCTCTTCATCGGCGGCCTCGGCGGCCTGCTGTACGGCATCGACATCGGCATCATCGCCGGTGCCCTGCCCTACCTGGAGGCAACGGCCAGCCACGCCTGGCAGCTCAGCAGCCAGCAACTCGGCTTCGTGGTGGCGGCGGTACTGCTGGGCAGCGTGCTGTCCTCGCTGTTCGCCGGAATGGTCGCCGACCTGATCGGTCGCCGCGGTGCGATGCTGCTGGCCGGCCTGCTGTTCACCGCGTCGATTCCGATCATGGCGCTGGCCTCGGGCTACACGCCGCTGCTGCTCGGGCGGCTGCTGCAGGGCATCAGTGGCGGCCTGATCGGCGTGGTGATTCCGCTGTACCTGGCCGAAGTGCTCAGCCCCGAGCGGCGTGGACGCGGTGCGGCGATGTTCCAGCTGCTGCTGACCATCGGCCTGGTGTTGGCGGCACTGATCGGGCTGTACCACGCACATGCGGTGGATGCCGCCGCCGAAGCCGTGCGCTCGCTGCCGCTGGCGCAGCAGGCGCAGGAACTGTTCACGGTGAAGGACCAGGCCTGGCGCACCATCTTCTGGAGCTGCCTGGCGCCAGGCCTGCTGTTCTGTGCCGGCATCTTCTGGCTGTCCGAATCGCCGCGCTGGCTGGTGCGCCGCGGCCGCGTCGATGATGCCCGCCGCAGCCTGCAGCGGGTGTTGCCTGCTGCCGACGTGGAACCCACCCTTGCACAGATCCAGGCGCCGGAATCGAGCAGCAGCGACGGCAAGCGCGACCCACTGCTCAGCCGCCGCTACGTGGTGCCGTTCGTGCTGGCCTGCGTGGTGCTGGCCTGCACCCAGGCCACCGGCATCAATTCGGTGCTGGCGTACGCGGTGAACATCCTCAATCAGGCCGGCCTGTCCGGCTCGGTGGCCAACGGTGCCGACGTGGCGATCAAGCTGCTCAACGCGGTGATGACCGTGGTCGCGCTGCTGCTGGTCGACCGCAAGGGCCGCAAGTTCCTGCTGATGCTCGGCAGCGGCGGCATCTGCGTGGCCCTGCTGGCTGCCGCCACGCTGTTCTTCCAGGCCGAGCGTGGCCGCGCCGACGTGCAGCCGCAACTGCAGGCGGCGGTCAGCGGCGACGGCCTGCGGCTGGTGCTGGACGACGCACAGTGGCAGCGCCTGGGCGGTGGCATAAACAGCGAAGGCCGGCCGATGCAGCTGACCGTGTCGTACGCCTACGGTGACTTCACCAATGTGCGCGCCCTGCGCAGCGACAGCCTGACCGACCGCGAGCTGCGCATCGAGCGTGCCGGGACCGTGCAGCCGGACAGTGTGATCGGCGCGTTCTTCCGCAAGCTGCATCTGAACCCGTTCGCCGACCCGGCCAAGGCCGCACAGGCACCGCTGCGCATCGAGCAGGCCCGCATCGGCCCGGTGCCGCCGCCGGCGCATGGCTGGGCGGTAGCCGCCTGCATCCTGGTATTCGTCGCGTTCTTCGCGGTCGGCCCCGGCGTCTGCGTGTGGCTGGCACTGTCGGAACTGATGCCCAATCGCATCCGCTCCAACGGCATGAGCATCGCCCTGCTAATCAACCAGTTCGTGTCGACCACCATCGCGGCGATCTTCCTGCCCACGGTGGGCCACTACGGCTACGCCAGCATGTTCCTGTTCTGGGCGGCGTGCACGTTCGTGTTCTTCCTGGTAGCCGCGTTCTGGCTGCCGGAGACCAAGGGCAAGTCACTGGAGGAGATCGAGGCAAGGTTCGCACGGTAGCGGTCGACCTTGGTCGACCTCCGCGCGTAGCGCGGTGGTGTTGGCGCGCCCGTCACTGACCGGTGATGTGCCTGGCCAGCGCCTGCGCCTCGGCAATGCTCGGCAGCCCGCTCAGCATCATCGATTCCCCGAAGGGGCCTTTCACCGTCGCCACCATCAGCACGCGGCCGTCCACGCTGATCGCCGCGCGCTGGCCCACCAGGGCCGAGGTGCCATCGTGGATGCGCTGATGCGCTTCTGGCCGATAGCGGATCTGCAGGCCTGGCTGCTTGGCATCGTCCAGCACGTAGCGCACATCGGCGATGTCCACACTGCCGGCAATCGGCGGCTCGCGCAGGGCCAGGGTTTCACCTTGCCAGTGCGCCGGAGTGCCGTTGCCAGCCGCATCGACCGCGCTCAGGCGCACGTCCACGCCGGCGCGCGGCGCATGATCCTTGCCTGCCAGCGCACCGGGCGTGGCACCCGGCATGCATCCGGCCAGCACCAGCGCCGCGCCCAGCAGGAGCGGACGCGCGCCCCTCATTTCAGCTTCCGCAGCTTGAACGCCACCAGCACCTGCAGCAGCCCGTACAGCAGGCTGCCAATGCCGATCCACAGCGTGGTCACCGCCACGCCTGCGTATGGATTGGCCGCGAACAGCAGCCCCAGCACCACCGCCAGCACGCCACTGAGGATCAGCAGCCACTCGCCCTGGATCTGCTTGCGCACGCGGATCGCGAAGACGATGCGATAGATGCCGGCTACCAGCAGCCACGCCGCCAGGAACAGCACCAGCACGCTGGCGGTGGCCAGCGGGTTGATCACCGCCAGGATGCCGAAGCCCAGCGAAGCGATGGCATACAGCGCCAGCCAGCCGCGCGAGGCGCCGCTGCCACCACTGATCAGTGCGAACAGGCTGATGACACCTTCGATGATGGCCATCACGCCCAGCGTCCAGGCCAATGCCATGGCTGCGGACAGCGGCCAACCGATGGCGATGATGCCGAAGCCGAGCGCGACCAGGCCATACAGCAGCAGGATCCACCAGCTGCGGCCAACCGCTGACAACAAGGGAGACAAGGGGGAATTCATGGTCACTCCTTCGATCCGGAACCGGGTTCATCCTAGCCCGTGGCGATGAAGGGAGCGATCACGGCACCCGCGCGCACACCCATACCCGCACCTCTCTGGCGCCCACGCAGCGCAGGGTTTCGGCGATTTCCATCACCGTGCTGCCGGTGGTCATCACGTCGTCGACCACGGTCAGATGCGTGGGCACCGGCCCGTGGACATCGAACGCATCGAACAGGTTTTCCCTGCGCTGTTCGGCCGTGCGTTCGGACTGCGGTGCGGTGTGCCGCCGCCGGTACAGCCCCTGCCAGACCGGCAACGGCAGCAGCCGGCAGAGCTCGGCAGCCTGGTTGTAGCCGCGCTGGCGCAGGCGCCGGCGGTGCAGCGGCACCGGCACCAGCGGCGGGCAGGACCAGGGCGGTGGTGCGCGCTGCATCAACTGCGCCAGCAGGCGACCGGCCGCCAGGTCCTGATGGAACTTGTAGCGCAGCAGCAGCTGGTCCACCGGCGGCAGGTACAGCAGGCTGGCGTGGGTGGCCGTCTGCGGTGGTGCTTCCTCGCGGCAGCTGCCGCAGACGATCAGGCCCTCATCCGGCAACGGCAGTGCACACCGCAGGCAGGCGCGACCGGCCCAGGGCAGTCCGGCGAGGCAGGCGCGGCACAGATCGAGATCATCATGGCCCGGATCGCCGCAGACCAGGCAGCGCAGTGGCAGCAGGACACCCAGCAGTGCGCGGGAGACACGGGTTGCCGAATGCAGGAGATCAATACGCATTGCCCATGCTTCATCGCGCTGCCCATGTGCGGCCATCGGCGAAGCACCGATCGCAGTGTCGGGACTGCCCGCAACTGCAGAGGGTGCTGCCGATCAGGAAAGGCGTCCGCCCTGCCCAGGCCCGGTTGATGCAACGGCCGACGCCGTCAACACCTCCGCCAACCCACGATAGATCGGCACCCGGCATACCAGACCGGACACGCCCCGCGCGATCAGCACCGTGGCCAGGATCGGCAGGAGCAGATCGCCGCTGTCGGTCAGCTCCAGCGAGATCACCGCCGAGGTCAGCGGTGCCTGGGTGACGCCGGTCAGGTAGGCGCACATGCCCAGCAGCACGAACGCGCGCGGATCCACGCCCGGCATCAGCACCGCCAGGTTGTGGCCCAGCCCCGCGCCGACCGCCAACGCGGGCGAGAACAGGCCGCCGGGTATGCCGGCCACGTACGATGCCAGGTTGGCCAGCAGCTTCATCAACCCGAACTCGTGGCCGACCAACGCCTGCCCCTGCACCAGGCTGCGCGCCTGTTCGTAGCCGGTGCCGAACGCGCCGTCGCCGAACGTCAAAGCCAGTGCCACCACCGCCAGGCCGCAGCCTGCGGCCAGCAGCACCGGATGCCGCTGGCGCAGCTGGCCCAGCCAACGCGGGCGGCCCGCCGCACTGGCCAGCACCGCGCGCGCGAACAGGCCGCCCAGCAACCCGGCCACCACGCCGCACAGCAGGATCGCCAGCCAGCCCTGCCCCAGCGGCAACCGCGCGCTCACATGGCCGAAGTAGGTGTAGTTGCCGAGCAGGCCCAGCGACACCACGCCACCGACGATCACCGCCGTCAGCAGGGTGCCGGAGAAGCGATGCTCGAAACGGCCGCTGAGCTCCTCGATGGCGAATACGATGCCGGCCAGCGGCGTGTTGAACGCCGCGGCAATGCCCGCTGCACCGCCGGCCAGCAGGAAGTGCGAGAGCTCGCGAGGATCCTTGAAGCCGAACCAGCGGCCGAACAGGTACATCAGGCTGGCACCCACATGCACCGTGGGACCTTCGCGTCCGACGGACGCGCCGCCGAGCAGCGACAACGAGGTCAGCAGCAGCTTGCCGGCCGAGACCGCAGGCGAAAGATTGGTCTTCCGGAATGGCTCATCGGGCTTGTCCAACGCAGCGATGACCTGCGGAATGCCGCTGCCCCGCGTGGGCTTCAGCACGCCACTGGTCAACCAGGCCAGCAGCGCGAAGATGCCCGGCGTGAGCAGCAGGGCCCACCACGGCGAGTGCGCGGTGATGCGCTGGAACAGATGGAAGGCCGCGTCGCTGGCCTTGGCGAACAGGATGGCCACCAGCGCTACGGCCACAGCGCCGCCCCAGAGCGCGGCGCGGCGGCGCCAGGCCTCGCTGAGAACCAGCGCGGTGATGCGGCCGCGGAGGCGATGGAGATCGGTCATGGGGCACAGTCTGCGCGCCAGCGCTTGCGTTGGGCAGCGGTTATTGTGGCTGCAGGCCTTGCAGGATGCGGTGAAACGCGCGAGTGCGGGTGCTCGCCGATAGCACCTGCCCTGTGCAGCTACCTATGCCTGCAGGCGCTCCCGCCACCGGCGCTTCTCCACCGCACGCACGTTGGGCTGGGGCCGCAGGTAGACGTGGTAGCCGACGAGGCGGAAATCTGCGGGTCGCTCCAGTTCACGCTCGCTGGCATGCACCAGCGTCTCATCCAGATCGAGTATCAGCAGCTTTCCGCCCTGCGGCATCGTGTCCGGTTCCATGCGCATCCTTCTTTCATTGCCTCAGCTGCCGCCATCTTCTGGATGGACTTCAGCATGTGTCCTTCCAGCAGGTAGATGTAAGCACAGTTCCAGCCAGGTCCTGGTGGGCGCAAGCCTACTGCCGGACGCGCACTTCGCAACAGCCCATCCGCGTGAGGTCGCCCTGTGCCTGCAACATGCCCCGTTCCACCAGCATGCGTACACGCCCTGCATAGAACACATCGGGAATTCCCGATCGGCACTTCGGCTGCAGCGACATGACCATGCCCACAATGTAGGCGATCTTTCGGAACTGCCCGTCGCAGAGGGAGAACAGCTGCTCATCGATCGAGGCGATGTCCTCGCTGGTCAGCGCGGCGATGTTCTGCCGCGCCTGGTCAGTGAGATGGGCATCGTTGTCGGAGCGCTCGTCCGTATCGCGCAGGCAGCCATTGATGGCCAACAGGCGAACCAGCACATAGTGGCCGAAAGCCTCGAGCTCCTCCTTGGGCAACGTCGCCGGATCGAGCTGCCCTGCCGGGTAGTCCTTGAAGGTCACGAAGACGTGGTTCTTCCACTGCCCTGGCGTGTCGGACTGGCGCAGATCATCCAGCACCACGCGCAGGCCGCCGTCGGGCAGTTCGGCAAGACTGCACAGCACTGCGTCGCGGCGGATCGGGTAGGACTGGTAGCTGTTCATGGCACGTGCTCGCGCGTCCGTATGCAGCAATGAACTTACACCGTAGCGCCCATTCATGGCGGTCAATCTATGTAAACCATATTGGAGGCAGACAAGTTGACAGGGCTCACCAACCCACCCACACTGCCGCCCTCGCTCCACTCGTACCCAAGGTCCCGCCATGGCTGCTGCCATCCGCCACGACTGGCAACACGACGAACTGCAGGCGCTGTTCGATCTGCCGTTCCCCGAGCTGCTGTTCCGCGCTGCCGCAGTCCATCGCGAGCACTTCGACCCAGCGCAGGTGCAGGTGTCCACGCTGTTGTCGGTGAAGACCGGCGGCTGCCCGGAAGACTGCGCGTACTGCCCGCAGGCACAGCGCTACAGCACCGGGGTGAACGCGCAGAAGCTGATGGACACCGACGCGGTGCTGGCCAAGGCACGCCAGGCCAAGGCTGCCGGCGCATCGCGCTTCTGCATGGGTGCCGCGTGGCGATCGCCGAAGGACCGCGACATCCCGAAGGTGGCGGCGATGATCGCCGGGGTGAAGGCGCTGGGCCTGGAAACCTGCGCCACGCTGGGCATGCTCAGTGGCGAGCAGGCGCGTGCGCTGAAGGATGCGGGCCTGGACTACTACAACCACAACCTCGACACCGCGCCGGACTACTACGATTCGATCATCCACACGCGCCAGTACCAGGACCGCCTGGACACGCTGGCGCACGTGCGCGATGCCGGTCTGAAAACCTGCTGCGGCGGCATTGTCGGCATGGGCGAGACGCGCGCGCAGCGCGTGGGCCTGCTGCTGGCGCTGGCCACGCTGCCGGCGCATCCCGATTCGGTGCCGATCAACAAGCTGGTGCAGGTGGCGGGCACGCCGCTGCATGGCAGCGCCGAGCTGGATCCGTTCGAGTTCGTGCGCATGATCGCGGTGGCACGCATCGCCATGCCGCGTTCGATGGTGCGGCTGTCGGCCGGTCGCGAGGCGATGAGCGACGAACTGCAGGCGCTGTGCTTCGTGGCCGGTGCCAACTCGATCTTCTACGGCGACAAGCTGCTGACCACCGGCAACCCGGAGAGCGAGCGCGACCTGGCCCTGTTCGCGCGGCTGGGGTTGCAGCCGATGGCGGTGCAGGTGGATGCCGAGGGCCACGACCACGGCGGCACCGTGCACGCTGATATCAGCGCCGATGCGCCCGCCTGTGGCTGCGCTCACGCGGCCTGAGACGGGCCGCAAGCAGGCGCCGCGGCAACGCGCTACCCTAGCCGCCCCGTCGCCGCATTCAGCCGCCATGGCCCGCCCCGACCTGACCGCCCGCCTCCACGCCCAACGCGCCCTGCGCGATGCCCAAGGCCGTCGCCGCACGCGGCGCACGGTCAGCCGTCGTGATGGCGTCCGCCTGGAGGTGGACGGCCAGTGGCTGACCGGCTTCTGCAGCAACGATTACCTGGGCCTGGCCCAGCAGTTCAGCGTGGTCAACGCATTGCAGGATGCGGCCGCACGCGAAGGCTCCGGCGCGGGCGCCTCGCATCTGGTCTGCGGCCACCACGCTCTGCATGAGGCGCTGGAGCGCGAAGTGGCGGAGTGGCTGGGCTACCCGCGCGCGCTGCTGTTCGGCAGTGGCTTCGCCGCCAACCTGGCCGTGCAGCAGGCGCTGCTGAGCGAAGAGAACGATGTGTGCGTGCAGGACAAGCTCAACCACGCCAGCCTGCTCGATGCGACGCGGCTGGCGGGTGCGCGCCTGCGCCGTTATCCGCACCTCGACGCCGAAGGCGCGATGCGCCAGCTCAAGCACGCGCCCGACGGCGCGGCGATGCTGGCCACCGACGGCGTGTTCAGCATGGATGGCGACATCGCACCGCTGCGTGCATTGTCGCTGGTGGCACGCCTGCAGCAGGCGCTGTTCTATGTGGACGATGCGCACGGCGTGGGCGTGGTCGGTGATGGTCGTGGTGCCGTGGCCGCCGCCGGGCTGGGCGTGGACGATGTGCCGCTGCAGCTGGTCACGCTGGGCAAGGCACTGGGCGGTTCCGGCGCGCTGGTGCTGGGCCGCGACGACCTGGTCGAGCACCTGGCCGAAACCGCACGCCCGTACATCTACACCACTGCGATGCCGCCGGCGCTGGCCGCCGCAGCACTGGAAGCGGTGCGCCTGGCGCGCCGTGACAACTGGCGGCGCTCGAAACTGACCGATCTGATCGCGCTGTTCCGCGGCGAAGCCCGCCGCCATGGCCTGGACCTGATGGCCTCGGAAACGCCGATCCAGCCGCTGCTGTGTGGCGACGACCATCGCGCCGTGGCGATGTCCCAGGCGTTGGAACAGGCCGGTTGGCTGGTCGGCGCGATCCGCCCGCCCACGGTTCCCGAAGGCAAGGCGCGCCTGCGCGTCACGCTGTCCGCGCTGCACACCCCCGAGCAGGTGCGTGGCCTGGTCGAAGCCATTGCCAGCGCGCGCGATCGCGTCGACCTGGCCGCGCGTGAGGCCGCGCCACCGCCGCTGCCTGTCTTCGCCTGAGCCTGTTGCCGTTTCCCCATGCATATCGACGTCACCGGCCAGGGGCCGGACCTGGTACTGATCCATGGCTGGGCCCTGCAGGGCGGCGTGTTCGCGCCGTTGGTGCAACGCCTGGCCGATCACTTCACCCTGCATCTGGTTGATCTGCCGGGCCATGGCCACAGCCGCGAGGACACCACGCCGCTGCGCCTGCCGTTCGTGGTCAATGCCATTGCCGCGGCCACGCCGCCTGCGGTGTGGTGCGGCTGGTCGCTGGGCGGCCTGTTCGCGCTGCACGCCGCCGCGACACTGCCGAAGGTGCGCGGGCTGGCGATGATCGCGGCCACGCCGCGCTTCGTGCGTGGCGAGGACTGGCCGCATGCGGTGGAGCCGGCGGTGTTCGAGCAGTTCGGGCGCGAGCTGGCCACCGACTTCGGTGGCACCCTGGAACGCTTCCTGGCGCTGGATGTCATGGGCTCGGCACACGCCCGCGAGGAGCTGCGCACGCTACGCCAGCGCCTGGTCGAGCGCGGTGCACCCACCGAACGCGCCCTGCTGGAAGGCCTGCGCCTGCTGGAAAGCACCGACCTGCGTGGCGCACTGCCGACGCTGGCCAAGCCCAGCCTGTGGATCGCCGGCCAGCGTGACCGGCTGGTGTCTCCGGCGGCAATGCAGGCCGCCGCGGCACTGGCCCCCGGTGCGCAGGCGCTGACCATCGCCCACGGCGGCCATGCGCCCTTCCTCGGCCATGCCGACGAGGTGGCCGCCGCCCTGCAACACTTCGTTGCCGGCCTGTCACCGGCCGATGGCGGACAATGAGCGCCTTCCTCATTCCGCAGGATTGATGCATGGATCTGGGTATCAACGGCCGCTGGGCACTGGTCTGCGGCGCAAGCAAGGGGCTGGGCCTGGGCTGCGCACGCGCGCTGGTGCGCGAGGGCGTCAACGTGGTGATCGTGGCCCGTGGTGAGGCTGCGCTGCAGGCCGCCGCCGAAGCGCTGCGCGCTCTGCCCGGCGCCGCCGAAGTCCGCGTGGTCGCCGCCGACGTGACCACCGAGGCCGGTCGCTCCGCAGCGCTCGCCGCGTGCCCGCAGGTGGACATCCTGGTCACCAATGCCGGTGGCCCGCCACCGGGCGACTTCCGCAGTTTCGAGCGCGACGACTGGATCGCCGCACTGGACGCCAACATGCTGGCGCCGATCGCGCTGATCCGCGCCACCGTGGACGCGATGATCGCGCGTGGCTTCGGCCGCATCGTCAACATCACGTCCTCGGCGGTGAAGGCCCCGATCGACATCCTGGCGCTGTCCAACGGCGCGCGCAGCGGCCTGACCGGCTTCGTCGCCGGGCTGTCGCGCCGCACCGTGGCACACAATGTCACCATCAACAACCTGCTGCCCGGCCAGTTCGACACCGACCGCCTGCGCGCCAACTTCGCCCACAGTGCGGGCAAGGACGGCAATGCTGCCGAAGTGGCCGAACGCCGCCGCCAGCAGATCCCGGCCGGCCGCTTCGGCACGGCGGATGAATTCGGCGCGGCCTGCGCCTTCCTGTGCAGCGCACAGGCCGGTTACCTCACCGGGCAGAACCTGCTGATCGACGGCGGCGCCTACCCCGGTACGTTCTAAGAGACTTTCGCAATGCCGTCCCACTTCGATGCCCGCCATGTCCGCCGCGCGTTCGCCCGCGCCGCCAACAGCTACGACGCCGCCGCCGCCCTGCAGCGCGAGGTGCAGGCGCGGCTGGTGGAATCGCTGGACTACCTGGAGGCACGCAAGCCCGAGGTAGTGCTGGACATCGGCGCGGGTACCGGCCACGCCAGTGCGCTGATGAAGAAGCGCTGGCCGAAGGCGCAGGTGATCGCGCTGGACGTGGCGCTGCCGATGCTGGACCAGGCCAAGCGCCAGGCCGGCTGGTGGAAGCCGTTCCAGCGCCTGTGCGGCGACGCCGCCGCGCTGCCACTGGCCGACAACAGCGTGGACGTGATCTTCAGCAACCTGTGCCTGCAGTGGGTGGACGACCTGCCGGCGGTGTTTGCCGGCTTCCGCCGCGTGCTCAAGCCCGGCGGCCTGCTGCTGTGCTCCACCTTCGGCCCGGACACGCTGGTCGAACTCAACGAAGCGTTCGCGGCCGCCGATGACCGCCCGCACGTGAGCCGCTTCGCGCAGATCGCCCAGTTCGGCGATGCGCTGATGATGGCCGGTTTCCGCGACCCGGTGCTGGACCGCGACCTGTTCACCCTGACCTACGACGACCTGCCCTCGTTGATGCGGGAGCTGCGCGCGATGGGCGCGACCAATGCGCGGGTGGACCGCCGCCACACGCTGACCGGGCGTGGCCGCTTCGCCGCGGCGGCAGCGGCGTATGAACCGATGCGACGCGCCGACGGCAAGCTGCCCAGCAGCTGGGAAGTGATCTATGCCCACGCCTGGGCACCGGACCCGGGCGCACCGATCCGCGAAGGCGGGCATGACGTGGCCTCGGTGCCGGTGTCGGCGATTCCGATCCGGCGCAAGCAGACCTGATCGCCCGGTCGTGCCGGCCGCTGGCCGGCACCTCACGATTCCACGGTGGACCTCTGCCGGCCAGCGGCCGGCACTACCGTATGCCACACCGTGCGCGAATCGCCCGGGTAGGTGCCGACCTTGGTCGGCACCCACCTAATTCGGGCGATGTCGGCGATCCCGATCCGGCGCAGGCAGACCTGATCGTCTGGTAGTGCCGGCCGCTGGCCGGCAACCTCACGATTCCACGATGGACATCTGCCGGCCAGCGGCCGGCACTACCGCATGCCACACCGTGCGCGAATCGCCCGGGTAGGTGCCGACCTTGGTCGGCACCCACCCAATCCGGGCGGTGTCGGCGATCCCGATCCGGCGCAGGCAGACCTGACCGGCTGGTAGTGCCGGCCGCTGGCCGGCAACCTCACGATTCCACGATGGGCGTCTGCCCAGATCAGGTTTCCGCCTCAGGTGTTGGCCGGCGAACTCAGCGGCGGCCGCACCAGGTCGCGGTGGAAGAAATAGATTTCCTGCACCAGGAAGCGCCAGCTGGTGTGGAAGCTGCGGAAGCGCGTGCTGGGCGTGGACGAGGCCAGCGCATCGATGCCCAGCGCCTTGCTCAGGCGCAGCGCGCGCGCCATGTGCAACGGGTCGCTTACGATGATCACCCGGTGCAGGTCGCGCTGGTCCATCAGCCGCTTGGCCTCGACCAGGTTCTGCACGGTGTTGCGCGAGGCGGTCTCGATCAGGATCGCATCGTCCGGCACGCCATGCTTGAGCGCATAGCGCCGCGCCACCTGCGATTCGGAAAAGCGCGCGCCGGTGCCACCGTAGCCGCCGGTGAAGATCAGCAGTGGCGCGTACCGGGCTTCATAGAGATCCAGGCCATGACGGATGCGTTCTTCGAATACCGGCGACGGCTTGGCGTCATAGGCCGCCGCACCGAGCACGATGATGGCGTCGGCCTTGGCTGCCTGGTCGCGCTCCCCCACCCAGACGATCCAGGCGGTCACGCCCAGCAGCCAGACCACCAGCAGCACGAACAGCCGCCACAGCCAGCCCAGCGGGCCGGTGCGGGGCCGGCGCCGGTCGCGGCTCAAGGCGCCCCCCAACGCAGCGCGGGCAGGTCGACATTGCCACCGGACAGCACCAGGCCCACCCGCAGGCCGGCGAACCGCTGCGGCTGTGCCAGTACCGCGGCCAGCACGGTGGCCGAGGACGGCTCGACCACCTGCTTGAGCACCTCCCACAGCAGGCGCATCGCGGCCATGGTGGCGGCGTCGTCGACCACGATCACCTCGACGCCGGCCGCGCGCAGCAGCGCGAAGTTGGGGGCGCCGATCAGGGTACGCAGGCCGTCGCAGATGGTGTCAGGGGTGAACGCGCCCTGGCGCTCGCCTGCGGCCAGCGAGCGCGCGGTGTCGTCGGCACCGGCCGGTTCGGCCAGCACCAGCCGGGTCTGGGGACTGGCGAACTGCAGGGCCCGGGCGGTACCGCTGGCCAGGCCGCCCCCTCCGACTGGGACTACCAGCACGTCGAACGGACCGTCGCTGTGCAGCAGCTCCAGGGCCGCGGTGCCCTGCCCGGCCATCACCGCCGGGTCCGCATAGGGATGGACCAGGGTCGCGCCGGTATCGGCCTGTACTTTGGCGCAGGCGGCCTCGCGGTCGGCGATGGTCGGCGGGCAGCGCCAGAGCGTGGCACCGTGGCGGGCGATGTTGGCCAGCTTGGCCGCCACCGCACCTTCGGGCACCACCACGTGGCAGGGAATGCCACGGGTGCGCGCGGCCAGGGCCAGGGCAGCGCCGTGGTTGCCGGACGAATGGGTGACCACGCCGGCACGGGCGCGATCGGCATCCAGCGACCACACCGCGTTGCAGGCCCCGCGGAACTTGAATGCGCCGCCGCGCTGCAGGTGCTCGGCCTTGAACGCCAGCTGCGCGCCGGCCAGCGCATCAAGCGTGCGCGAGCGCAGCACCGGGGTCACGCTGGCGTGCGGCGCGATCCGCGCAGCGGCAGCCAGGACATCGTCGGCACGGGGCAACAGTGAATCGCTCATGACGCAAGATTAACGTATGGCCCCACGCTGGCGACCCCGGCACAGGTCATGCCAGCATGAGGGCCTTCACCTCCATTCATCCTGGCCAGTGAAGTTAAGGGCCGATTCAACGCCTGCGCACGAAGCTGACTGCACAACCCGTCCTCTGGGGGGACCCACCATGAAAACGCGCCTGATGCTTGCCGGTGGCCTGTTGCTGGCCCTGACCGGCTGCACCACCTACGACTATGTCGGCGGTGGCCGCAGCGGCAGCTACTACCACGGTGCGCCGTCGGTGGAGTACCGCTACCCGGCCGGCTATCCCTACAACTACGGCTACCCTTACTACGGCGGCTATGGCGGCTACTACGGCGGCTATGGCAATCCGTACTACTCGCGCCCGATCTACCGCCCGCCGCACAACCACCGTCCGCCACCGCGCCCGCCCGGCAACGGTGGCGAGAACCGTCCGCCGCCGCCGCCGCGGCCGTCGTACAACGGCGGTTCGCCGTGGCGGAACATGGACTCGATGCGTCGCCCGCCGCAGTCGAACATCCAGCCGTCGGCGCCGCCACCGCCGGCCCGTCCGACCCCGGCGCCGAGCGCGCCGAGGATGAACGGTTCCCCGTGGCGCAACATGGATCGTGGGACGCAGCGCACAGTTGAGCGCTGAACCGTCTTGCATTTCACCCGGTCCAGGTTGCACTCTACGGAACCGGTGACGGCCCGCGTCACAAAGTGACAAAAAGCGAGACGGGCCGCCGCAAAAATCTCTACGTCGATATCCGACAGGAACATCTGGATCCCCCCTGTTCCGGCCCTGTCGGATGTCGGCACCTCTGAAGACAGACGGCCCCGCACTGCGGGGCCGTCTGTTTTGCCGGGTCGCCAACCGGAGAGAGCCCCAGCGTCGGTAGATCCACGCCATGCGTGGTCGGGCCTTTCCCGGCAATCCCAAAAAAACAGGGCCGGACAGTCCCCCGACTGCCGGCCCTCTGCTCCCCCACCGTGCGCCTGTACCGGCCCCTGTTCCAATTCCGGTCACGAGCGCCTGCGGCGCCAGCCACGGTGGGTGCTATTGGGTTATCTGCAATAATCCTGCCAACTTTAGGGCTGATTTCGACGCCGGCCGGCCGGCACCGACGCCGCGGCCCCGAATGGCGCTAAAATCGCCACCCCGGCGCCGCCCCGGCCGCGCCTGCCCCCAGCTGAACAGCCCCATGAACCCGTCCTTCCATCGTTACGACGTCATCGTCATCGGCGGTGGCCACGCCGGCACCGAAGCCGCGCTGGCCGCGGCCCGTACCGGCGTGCGCACCCTGCTGCTGACCCACAACATCGAAACGGTGGGCGCGATGAGCTGCAACCCGGCCATCGGAGGCATCGGCAAGGGCCACCTGGTCAAGGAAATCGACGCCCTCGGTGGTGCGATGGCGCATGCCGCGGACCGTGCCGGCATCCAGTGGCGCACCCTCAACGCCTCCAAGGGCCCGGCCGTGCGCGCCACCCGCTGCCAGGCCGACCGCAACCTGTACCGCATGGCGATCCGCGCCATCGTTGAAGGCCAAGCCAACCTGACCGTGTTCCAGGCGGCCGTCGATGACCTGGTCATCAACGGCGACGCCGTGCGCGGGGTCATCACCCAGACCGGCCTGCGCTTCGATGCCGAGGCCGTGGTGCTGACCGCCGGCACCTTCCTGGCCGGCAAGATCCATGTCGGCCCGACCCAGTACGCCGCCGGCCGCATGGGCGACCCGCCGGCCACCACGCTGGCCGCGCGCCTGCGCGAGCGCCCGTTCCAGGTGGACCGCCTGAAGACCGGCACGCCGCCGCGCATCGACGGCCGCTCGCTGGACTACAGCGTGATGGATGAGCAGCCCGGCGACTCGCCGCGCCCGGTGATGTCCTTCCTGGGTTCGGTGGACGAGCATCCGCAGCAGATCAGCTGCTGGATCACCCACACCACCGAACAGACCCACCAGATCATCCGCGACGCGCTGCACCGCTCGCCGCTGTACAGCGGCCAGATCGAAGGCATCGGCCCGCGCTACTGCCCGTCCATCGAGGACAAGGTGGTGCGCTTCGCCGAGAAGGCCAGCCACCAGATCTTCGTCGAACCCGAAGGCCTGGGCATCGTCGAGATCTACCCCAACGGCATCTCCACCTCGCTGCCGTTCGACGTGCAGCTGGAGATGGTGCGCAGCATCCGCGGCTTCGGCAACGCGCACATCACCCGCCCGGGCTACGCGATCGAGTACGACTTCTTCGATCCACGCGGGTTGAAGGCTTCGCTGGAAACCAAGCTGGTCAACGGCCTGTTCTTCGCCGGCCAGATCAACGGCACCACCGGCTATGAAGAAGCCGCCGCGCAGGGCCTGCTGGCCGGCCTCAACGCCGCACGCCAGGTGCGTGGGCTGGACGGCTGGTGCCCGCGTCGCGACGAGGCCTACCTGGGCGTGCTGGTGGATGACCTGATCACCCACGGTACCAACGAGCCGTACCGCATGTTCACCAGCCGCGCCGAATACCGCCTGCAGCTGCGCGAGGACAACGCCGACCAGCGCCTGACCCCGGCCGGCCGCGAGATGGGCCTGGTGGATGACCAGCGCTGGAGCGCGTTCGAGACCAAGCAGGCCGCCGTCGCCGCCGAGCGCGCGCGCCTGGGCGCGCTGTGGGCGACCCCGGCCAATGCGCTGGGCCGCGAAGTGCAGGACACGCTGGGCGTGGCGGTCAGCCGCGAAACCAACGTGCTGGACCTGATCAAGCGCCCCGAGCTGGATTACGCGCAGCTGATGCAGGTGCCGTCGCTGGGCCCGGCCGTGGCCGACGCCAAGGTGGCCGAGCAGGTGGAGATCGGCGTGAAGTACGCCGGCTACCTGGACCGCCAGCGCGAGGAGATCGAGCGCCAGCAGCGGCATGAAGCCACGCCGATCGCTGAAGCCTTCGACTACGCCACGGTGCGCGGGCTGTCGGCCGAAGCCCTGCAGAAGCTGGAACGCGTGCGTCCGCAGACCATCGGCCAGGCGCAGCGCATCCCGGGCATGACCCCGGCGGCAATCTCGCTGCTGCTGGTGCACCTGGAGCGTGCACGCCGGGGCCGCGTGGCGTAGGCAGCACCGTCCGCTTCTGGTGGGTGCCGACTTGGGTCGGCACATGAATCTGCCTTGGTGGGTGCCGACCTTGGTCGGCACGAATCATCAGATCGCGACACTCCATGCTTCCGTGCCGACCAAGGTCGGCACCTACCAGAGCAGGGCGCGTTACCGTGCGTCCGCGCCACCGCCCAGCACCTTGAACAGCGTCACCCGGTTTCCCGCTTCCTGCTGCTGCAGCGCGATCAGGTCCTGCTGCGCGGCAAACAGGCTGCGCTGCGCATCCAGCGCCTGCAGATAGCCGTCCAGCCCGGTGCGATAGCGCGCCTCGGCCAGCGTGTAGCTGCGCTGGCTGGCGGCGACCAGTGCCCGTTGTGCCTCCATCTGCGCGCCCAGGTGATCGCGCGTGGCCAGGGCATCGGCCACTTCACTGAAGGCCTGCTGGATCGCCTTCTCGTACTGAGCGATGCCGATGTCCTTGCCAATCTTCGAGGCATCCAGTGAGGCCTTCAACGCACCGGCGTGGAAGATCGGCGCCGTGATGCTGGGCGCGAACGACCAGCCGCGGGTGCCGGCCGAGAACAGCGTCGACAACGCGGTGGAGCTGTGGCCGTAGTTGGCAGTCAGCGTCAGCGTCGGGAAGAACGCGGCGCGCGCGGCGCCGATATCGGCGTTGGCCGCCTGCAACGCGTGTTCGGCGGACAGCACGTCCGGACGCTGCAGCAGCACGCTCGAGGGCAGGTTGGAAGGCAACGGCGCCAGCGCCACGGTGCCGTCCAGTGCCTGTGCGCTGGGCAGCAATGCCGCGTCCAGCGGAGCACCCACCAGTAACTGCAGCGCATCACGATCCTGCGCCTGCTGGGTCTGCAGCCTGGCCAGCGCAGCGCGCGCGGCGTCCACACTGGTCTGCACCTGCGACAGGTCCAGGCCCGAGGCCAGGCCTTGTGCATGGCGGGCCTCGGTGCGCTGCAGGGTCTGCTGCTGACTGTCCAGCGTCTGCCGGGTGAACGCCAGCGACTGCTCGTCGGCCGCCAGCGCCAGCCAGGCCGTGGC
This sequence comes from Stenotrophomonas maltophilia D457, assembly GCF_000284595.1. GTDB lineage: Bacteria > Pseudomonadota > Gammaproteobacteria > Xanthomonadales > Xanthomonadaceae > Stenotrophomonas > Stenotrophomonas muris. The sequence continues at coordinate 4,517,087 of NC_017671.1, forward strand.
CACTTCGGCGACCAGGCTGGTGCGCGCCGCACGCTGGTTCTCGGCACTGGCCAGCCAGTTCTGCAGCGCCTCGTTCTTCAGGCTGCGGATGCGCCCGAACAGGTCCAGTTCCCAGCTGCTGAAGCCCACCTGCACGGCATCGGATTCGGTCACCTGGCTGACGCCGATCTCGCTGTTGGCATCACTCACCCGCGAACGGGTCACGCTGCCGCTGGCATCCACCGACGGCAGCAGCGCCGCGCGCTGGATGCGGTACTGCGCGCGTTCCTTCTCCACCTGCAGCACCGCCACGCGCAGGTCGCGGTTGTTCTGCAGTGCCAGCGCGATGACCTGCTGCAGGCGCGGTTCCAGGAACACCTCGCGCCAGCCCGGCATCGCCAGTGCTGGCCCGGTCTCGCCGGTGGCGGCATTGGCGAACTGTGCCGGCACCGGCGCCTCGGGGCGCTGGTAGTGCGGGGCCATGCTCACGCAGCCGCCCAGCACGGTGGTCATCGTTGCGGCCGCCAGGGCGCGCAACAGCATCGGCTTCATGGGCGTGCCTCCGGGGCAGTGGCGTCGGCCGGCGCGCGGCCCGGGAACAGGCGGCGCACCAGCAGGTAGAACAACGGCACGAAGAACATGCCCAGCACCATCGAGGCAACCGTGCCGCCGGCCACGCCCGTGCCCAGCGAACGGCGCGCGGCCGAACCGGCGCCGGTGGCGAACACCAGCGGCAACACACCCATCAGGAACGCCAGCGAGGTCATCACGATCGGGCGCAGCCGCAGATAGACCGCCTGCAGGATCGCTTCGCCGGTGCGCTTGCCCTGCTGCTCGAGGATGCGCGCGAACTCGACGATCAGGATGCCGTTCTTCGCAGCCAGGCCAATCGTGGTCAACAGACCGACCTGGAAGTACACGTCGTTGTTGAGGCCACGCAGGTTCATCATCAGCACGGCGCCGAACACGCCTACCGGCACCGCCAGCATCACCGCGAACGGTACCGCCCAGCTTTCATACAGCGCGGCCAGGCACAGGAACACGAACAGCAGCGAGATGGCATACAGCATCGGCGCCTGGTTCCCCGACAGCTGTTCCTGGTAGGCCATGTCCGACCAGGCATGGCTGAAGCCTTCCGGCAGCGTGTCGGCCAGGCGTGCGATCTCGGCCATCGCCTCGCCGGAACTGACGCCCGGTGCCGGCTGGCCGGTGATCTCCATCGCCGAGACGCCGTTGTAGCGCTGCAGCGCGGCCGGCGCACTGGTCCAGTGCGCGCTGACCAGCGACGACAGCGGTACCATCTGCCCGGCCTGGTTGCGCACGCTCCAGCGCTCGATGTCCTGCGGCTGCATGCGGGCTTCGGCCGTGCCCTGGATGAACACCTTCTTGATGCGGCCCTTGTAGATGAAGTTGTTGACGAAGTCGCCACCCAGCGCGGCGTTCAAGGTGTCATTGATGTCCTGCGGATTCACGCCCATCGCCTGCGCCTTGGCGTCGTCCACCTTCACCGCGTACACCGGCGCGTCTTCCAGGCTGGCGTAGCGCACGTTGACCAGCTTCGGATCCTTGGCAGCCTCCTTCAGCAGCGTGTTGCGCGCGGCCACGGCGGCGGCATGGCCGGCACCGCCTTCGTCCTGCAGTTCCAGGGTGAAGCCACCGGCATCGCCGAGGCCGAGGATGGCCGGTGGCGAGGTGATGAACACCTGCGCATCGGGCACGCTGGCCATGGCCGCGCTCAAGCGCGCGGCGATGGTATCGGCATCGTCCTTGCGGTCGTCCCAATCCTTGAGCCGGATGAAGGCCTGGCCGACGTTCTGGCCACTGCCGCTGACACTGAAACCTGCGGTGGCCTGGATTGACAGTACGCTGTCGTCCTTCACCGCGGCGGCGCTCAGGCGATCCATCACGGCACGGGTCTGCTCCAGGGTGGACCCGGCGGGCAGCTTCACCAGCGCGTTGAGCATGCCCTGGTCTTCATCGGGCAGGAACGCGCCCGGCAGGTGCCACAACAACAGGCCGGTGGCCACGCTCAGCACCAGGTAGCACAGTACGCCCAGCGTGCGCCGGCCGAGGAAGCGGTCGACGCGATGGCGCAGTCGGTTGGAGGTGCGCTCGAAGCGATGGTTGAACCAGATGAAGAACTTGCCCAGCAGGCCCGGCTCGCCAGCGTGGTCGCCATGCGGATGGCCGCCCTTGGGAATCTGGTGCAGGATGCTGCCGCACAGCGCCGGGGTGATGGTCATCGCCACCAGCACCGACAGGATCATCGCAGCGGCGATCGTCACCGAGAACTGGCGATAGATCACGCCGGTGACACCGCTGAAGAACGCCATCGGCAGGAACACCGCGGTCAGCACCAGCACGATGCCGACCAGCGCGCCGGTGATCTGGCCCATCGCCTTCAACGTGGCTGGCTTCGGTGCCAGCCCTTCGAAGGTCATCACCCGCTCCACGTTCTCCACCACCACGATGGCGTCGTCCACCAGCAGGCCGATGGCCAGCACCAGCGCGAACATGGTCAGCGTATTGATCGAATAGCCGAAGGCGGCCAGCACGCCGAAGGTGCCCAGCAGCACCACCGGCACCGCGATGGTCGGGATCAGCGTGGCCCGCCAGTTCTGCAGGAACAGGTACATCACCAGCACGACCAGCGCGATCGCCTCGATCAGGGTGATCACCACTTCCTTCAGCGAGATGGTCACGAACGGCGTGGTGGTGAACGCCACGTGGTAGGTGTAGCCATGCGGCCAGTACTTCTGCAGCTGCTGCAGTCGTGCCTCGACGGCCTTGGAGACGGCGATGGCGTTGGCACCGGCGTTGAGCTCGATGCCCAGCGAGGCCGACGGCTTGCCGTTGAACGTGCTGATGCTGTCATAGCTTTCCGGGCCCAGGCCGATCGTCGCCACGTCGCCCAGGTGCACCACGCTGCCATTGGCATCGGCCTTGAGCACCACCTGCGCGAACTGCTCGGGCGTGTGCAGGCGGCTGCGCGCGGTCACGGTCGCGTCCAGCTGCTGGCCCTTCAGCGCCGGCTGGCCACCGAGTTCACCGGCCGACACGTCGGTGTTCTGCGCCTGCAGTGCGGTCTCGATGTCCGACGGCATCAGCGCGTACTGGCGCATCTTTTCCGGGTCCAGCCAGATACGCATGGCGTATTCCTGGCCGATCGGCTGGATGTTGCCGACACCGCTGACGCGGCTGATCTGGTCGTCGATGCGCGCTTCCATGAAGTTGGCGACATCGAAGTTGTCCATGCTGCCGTCTTCGCTGGTGAACGACAGCACCTCGAAGATCGAACCGCTGGACTTGGTGATGGTCAGGCCGTTCTGCTGCACCGCCTGCGGCAGCGTCGCCATCGCGGCCTGCAGCTGATTCTGCACCTGCACCTGCGCGGTGTCCGGGTTGGTGCCGGTGGCGAACACCAGGTTGACCTGCGCCGAGCCATCGGAAGCACTGGTCGAGGTCATGTACATCAGGTGGTCCAGGCTCTGCTGGGACTGCTCGATGACCTGGGTGACCGCGTTTTCCACGGTCTGCGACGAGGCGCCGGTGTAGGTGGCGCGGATGGTGATGGTGGGCGGGGCGATCTGCGGGTAGCGGTCCACCGGCAGGATCAGGATCGCGAGCAGGCCGAGCAGGCTGACCGCGATGGCGATCACCCAGGCAAAGATCGGCCGGTCGATGAAGAAACGAACCATGCGCGGCAGGCCTCAGTGCGACTTTTCGTCGGTGTTGCCGTTCGGGTCGACCGCCGGCATCGCCGCCAGCTGCGCCGTGGTGGCCGCCACCGCCTTCACCTGCTGGCCCAGCGCTACCGCACTGCCGTTGCTGACGATCACCCGCTCGCCAGCCTTCAGGCCCTGCGTGATCTGCCACTGGTTGCCCACCACCTGGCCGGTGCTGACCCGCCGCTCGACCACGCGATCCTTTGCGTCGAGCAGGCGCAGCAGCGGCTCGCCACGTTCATTGCGCAGCACCGCCTTCTGCGGCACCAGCAGGGCACGCGCATCGGTGGCCATCGGCAACACCGCCTTCAGGTACATGCCCGGCAGCAGCAGGCCCTCCGGGTTCGGAATGACCGCGCGCAGCACCACGTTGCCGGTGCCTGGATCGACTGCGCTGCCGACGAACTCCAGCGTGCCCTCATGGGCATAGGTGCTGCCGTCCTCCAGCAGCACCTTCACCTGGGCCTTGCCATCGATGGCCTTCACCAGGCCGGCGTCGAGCTGCTTGCGCAGCGCCAGCATCTGCGTGCTGGACTGGGTCACATCCAGATAGACCGGGTCCAGCCGTTGAATGGTCGCCAGCGCCGCATCCTGGCCGGCGGCGACCAGCGCGCCGGCGGTGACGCTGGAGGTACCGATGCGGCCGTCGATCGGTGCGGTCACCCGGGTGTAGTCCAGGTTGATCCGCGCGGCCTGCAATGCCGCGCGCGCGGCAATCACGTTGGCCTGGGCCTGCTTCAGTGCCGAGGTGGCATCGTCGGCGTCCTGCTTGCTGGCCGCGTCCATGCCCAGCAGCGTACGGGTGCGCTCGGCCTTCGGCTGCGCCGACAGCACAGCGGCCTCGGCCTGCGCCAGCTGGCCACGCGCGGTATCGAAGGCGGCCTGGTACGGCGCCGGATCGACCTGGTACAGCAGCTGCCCGGCCTTGACCTGCTGGCCTTCGGTGAACAACCGCTGGCGGATCAGCCCACCGATCTGCGGCCGCACCTCGGACACCTCGAACGGCACCGCCCGGCCGGGCAGGGTCTGCTGCAGTGCCAGCGGTTGGGCGCGGGCGGTGATGACGCCGACTTCGGGGGTGGCCGGGGCCTCGGTCCTGCCCGCCGAGCAGGCCGCCAGGGCCAGCAGCAGGGGCAGCAACAACGCACGGGGGAAGCGGAACAGCGGACGCAGGAGTGACATGGGGGGCGTGGGGGCCTTTCGTTGACCCGTGCACGCTGCCGTGAAAGTGTGCAGAGAATATGGAGATTGTGCGACCGGCTCAGCGGGCGCTTGCTTTCGGCGCCGCATGCGCCGCTAATGGCCCGGCGATGGCGAAGATTCGATTCAAATTCGGCCTGACCGCGAAGACCTTCCTCGCGATCTTCACCGCCTGCCTGCTGGTGCTGGCAGTGAACGGCATTGCCAGCCGCGTGGCGTTCCAGACCGGCTTCCTGGACTACCTCAACGACCAGGGCGACCTGCGCATGCAGCGCGTGATGCCACACCTGCAGCGCGAGTACCGCACGCACGGCGGCTGGGAGCATCTGCGCGGTGACAGTGACCGCTGGGCGCGGCTGCTGCGCCCGGACCTGGGCCATGGGCACGAGGGGCCCGTGCCGCCGCTGTCCGACCAGACCGGGGTTCCCTCGCGGCTGGGCCTGTTCGATGCGCAGCATCGGTTCGTGGCCGGCAACCCGGACGCGATCAGCGACGACGAGCCGCACAGTGTGCAGGTGGACGGACACACCGTCGGCTGGCTGGGCATGGTGCCGTTCCAGACCGTCATCGCCACCAACGACCTGAATTTCTACAACACCCAGGTGCGCGCATGGTGGGTGATCGGCATCTCGCTGCTGCTGGTGACCGTAGTGCTGGCCTGGCTGGTGTCGCGCGCGCTGCGCCAGCGCCTGGCCAAGCTGGCCGCCGCCACCCACCGGCTCGCCGCCGGCGACTACGCCACCCGCATCGAGCGCACCAGCGATGACGAGCTGGATGCACTGGTCAACGACTTCAACCGGATGGCGCAGGCGCTGGACGACACCGAGCGCAACCGCCGCGCCTTCATCGCCGACATCTCGCACGAACTGCGCACGCCGCTGGCGGTGGTGCGCGCCGAACTGGAGGCGATCGAGGACGGCATCCGCCCGCTGGACCGCGCCAACCTGGGTGCCCTGCAGGGCGAGATCCGCCAGCTGGGCAAGCTGATCGACGACCTGCACGACCTGTCGATGACCCAGTCCGGTGGCCTGGCCTACCGCTTCGCCCCGCTGGACCTGGTGGCGCTGCTGCGTAGCGAGCTCAATGGCATGCGCGTGCGCTTCTCCACGGCGGGGCTGGCACTGGAAGAAGCGCTGCCCGCCACACCGCTGCAGGTGTCCGGTGACGAGCGCCGCCTGCAGCAGGTGCTGGCCAACCTGCTGGAAAACGCACTGCGCTATACCCATGGCGGCGGCCGCGTGCGCGTGCAGGCTGCGCGCGTGCCCGCCGGCGTGCAGCTGATCGTGGAAGACACCGCGCCGGGCGTACCGGCCGACAAGTGCGCGCTGCTGTTCGAGCGCTTCTACCGGGTGGAGAGTTCGCGCAACCGCGCCAGCGGCGGCAGCGGGCTGGGCCTGGCCATCAGCCACAACATCATCCTCGCCCACCACGGCCATATCCACGCCGAGCCCTCGCCGCTGGGCGGGCTGCGCGTGGTCGTCACCCTGCCGGAGTCCGCATGAGCCTGTCCCCCGCCGCGTCCGCGAAGATCCTGATCGTCGAGGATGAGCCACGCCTGGCCTCGGTGCTGCGCGACTACCTGGCCGCCGCCGGCATGACCAGCGAATGGGTGGACGATGGCGGCCAGGTGATCGACGCATTCGCGCGCTACCAGCCCGACCTGGTGCTGCTGGACCTGATGCTGCCGCAACGCGATGGCGTGGACCTGTGCCGCGAACTGCGCGCCGGCAGCGACGTACCGGTGATCATGGTCACCGCGCGGGTGGAAGAGATCGACCGCCTGCTGGGCCTGGACATCGGTGCCGACGACTACATCTGCAAGCCGTTCAGTCCGCGCGAAGTGGTCGCGCGGGTGGTGGCGGTGCTGCGCCGTTACCGCCCGGACCCCGCTGCACGCGCCAACAGCGGCCTGCATATCGACGAACCGGCGGCACGCGCCACCTGGAACGGCAAGGGCCTGGACCTGACGCCGGTGGAATACCGCCTGCTGCGCACCCTGCTGGCCACGCCCGGCCGGATCTGGGCGCGCGATGAGCTGCTCGACCGCCTCTACCTGGACCACCGCGTAGTGGTCGACCGCACCGTCGACAGCCATGTGCGCAACCTGCGCCGCAAGCTGGCCGACGCCGGCATGGAAGGCGAACCGATCCGTTCGGTGTACGGCATGGGCTACAGCTACGAACCCTAGCCGGTAGTGCCGGCCGCTGGCCGGCAACCGCAGAATTCCAGGTGCGTCCATTGAGGTTGCCGGCCAGCGGCCGGCACTACCCGTGCGCAACTGCGCTACAGTCGAGCACGCTCGACATCAACGGATCACGACTGCATGGACGACATCCACCCGATCGCGCCGGGCAAGCGCGCCGCCATTCTTTCCAGCCTCGCCGACATCGAACGGCGACACGACGTGCGCGTTCTGCTGGCGTGCGAGTCCGGCAGCCGTGGCTGGGGCTTCTCTTCGCCGGACAGCGATTACGATGCACGCTTCATCTACGTGCATCGCCAGCCGTGGTATCTCACCGTCAACGAGAGCACCGGCCCCGGCGATGCGCAGCGGGACGTGATCGAACTGCCGATCGACGATGAGCTCGATGTCAGCGGCTGGGACCTGCGCAAGGCATTGCGCCTGGTTTCAAAATCCAATCCGACACTGATTGAATGGCTGCGCTCGCCGATCATCTACCAGCAGGATCACACCGCAGTGTCGCAGCTTTGGAAGGCAGCTGAGTCGTTCTATTCACCACTGGGCACGTGGTGGCACTACTTCAACATGGCGCGCTCGAACCATCGCGGTTACCTGCGTGGCGAAACGGTACGCACGAAGAAGTACCTGTACGTGCTGCGCCCACTGCTGGCCTGCCAGTGGATCGAGCACGAACAGACCCCCCCGCCGATGGCCTTCGAGGACCTGCTGGACCGGCTGCTGCCGCACGGCCCGGTGCGTGAAGCCATCGATGCCCTGCTGGCGGTTAAACGCGCCAGTGCCGAGGTCAGTGCCGGACCACGCATCGCGGCGATCAGCGATTTCATCGATCGTGAACTGGCCATCCGGACTGCGCAGGCGCCGCAGCTGCCCGCTGGACACGGTGATGCGGCGTGGCTGGATGAGCTGTTCCGGCAGATGCTGGCCGAGCACGCGCCGATCTGAGCGGCTGCACCTGACTCGGGTAGTGCCGGCCGCTGGCCGGCAACCGCAGAATTCCAGGTACGCCCATGACGTTGCCGGCCAGCGGCCGGCACTACCACGCAGGTATCATCGCGGTGAACGCCCTGATTTCCGGAGACACCGATGAACCCGCTGCGCCCCTTCCGCGACAAGATGCCCGTCCTCGGCCAGCGCGTGTACATCGATCCGGCCTGCACCCTCATCGGTGACGTGGAACTGGCCGAGGACGTATCAGTGTGGCCGGGTACGATCATCCGCGGCGACGTCAATTACGTCCGCATCGGTGCGCGCACCAATGTGCAGGACGGCACCATCATCCACGTCAGCCACCACAGCCCGTACAACAAGGCCGGTTACCCGACCCTGATCGGCGAAGGCGTGACCGTCGGCCATGGCTGCATCATCCACGCCTGCACCATCGGTGATTACAGCCTGATCGGCATGGGCGCCTGCATCCTCGATGGCGCCCGTGTGGAACGCCATGGCTTCGTCGGTGCCGGAGCGGTGGTCGGCCCGGGCAAGGTGGTCGGTGAAGGTGAGCTCTGGGTGGGCAACCCGGCCCGCCCGGCGCGCACGCTGAGCGACAAGGAGATCGAGTCGCTGCACTATTCGGCCGACCACTACGTGCGGCTGAAGGACGAATACCTGGGCTGAACGGCCAACGCCGCCATGCGGCTCTGCTAAAGTCTGGGCCCGACCAGGACCTGTCGAGACCCCCATGCCTGTGGCTGCCTGCCGGAGAGGACTCCGCCGCCCACAACGAAGGCCATCGCACTGATGGCCGCACCGATGCTCGATACCTACCGCGAGGTGGTGACGCCGGAGGGTGTGCCGCTGCAGTTGCCGGCGGCCGGCCCGGTGCCCCGGGCGATGGCCTGGCTGATCGATCTGGGCGTGCGCATCGCGGTGCTGGTGCTGATGTCGATTCCGCTGGCACTGCTGGATTCGTTCGGCTCCGGGCTCGGCCTGGTGCTGATGTTCCTGGTTTACTGGGCCTACCCGATCGTCTGCGAAGCGCGGTGGGGCCGCACCCTGGGCAAGCGCGCACTGGGCCTGCACGTGCTCGCGCGCGATGGCGCGCCGGTGGGCTGGATGGCCGCCATCACCCGCAACCTGCTGCGCACCGTGGACATGCTGCCGTTCGGCTATGCACTGGGCCTGATCAGCAGCCTGTTCGATTCCCACGGCCGCCGCCTCGGCGACCTGGTGGCCGGTACCGTGGTGGTGCATGCACCGGTGCTGTACCTGCCGCCTCCGCCCACCATCGACAGCGTGCTGGCCCCGCCGCAGCCGCTGCGACCGGAAGAACAGGCGGCGCTGATGGCCTTCGCCGAGCGCGCGCCGCGGCTGTCGGCGGCACGCCAGCAGGAACTGGCCGGCATTGCCGAGCCACTGACCGGCACCCACGGCCAGGTCGGCGTGCTGCGCCTGTATGCCATGGCCAACTGGCTGCTGGGGCGGCGATGAAGCAGGAACAGTTCGTCGCCCGCTACCAGCAGGAATGGCAGGACCTGGAACACTGGCTGCTGCTGCGCGCCGGTGCTTCGCGCCGCACGCGGCGCAAGGCCAGCGCGCTCGCGCTGGACGATACCGCCTTCCCGCAGCGCTACCGGCGCCTGTGCCAGCAGCTGGCGCTGGCCCGCGAGCGCGGCTACAGCCCGCAGCTGGTGCAGCGCCTGCAGCAGTTGATGCAGCAGGGCCACAGCGTGCTGTACCGCACGCCGCCGACGCGCTGGCGCGGTGCGCTGGAATTCCTGGTGGCCGACTTCCCGTTGCTGGTGCGCAGCCAGGCGCGCAGCATGTGGGTGGCGCTGGCGATGTTCGCGCTGCCGGCGCTGGCCTGCTTCGTGCTGGTGCAGGTCTATCCGGACCTGATCCACATGGTGATGGACAACCGCCAGATCGCCGAGATGGAGCGCATGTACGATCCGGCCGCCGAGCGCCTGGGACGCGACAGCGGCACCGACTGGATGATGTTCGGCCACTACATCCTCAACAACATCAGCATCGCCCTGCGTACCTTCGCCAGCGGCCTGCTGGCCGGCCTGGGCACGCTGCTGGTGCTGCTGTTCAACGGCGTGATCATCGGTTCGGTGGCGGGCCACCTGCAGCACATCGGCCATGGTGATCCGTTCTGGCGCTTCGTCGCAGGCCATGGTGCCTTCGAGCTGACCGCGATCGTGATCGCCGGCGGTGCCGGTCTGCAGCTGGGCATGAAACTGCTGGCACCCGGCCGGCGCAGCCGCCTGGATGCACTGGTCGAGGGCGGCCGCATCGGTGCGCGCCTGTGCCTGGGCGTGGCGTTCATGCTGCTGGTGGCCGCGTTCATCGAAGCCTTCTGGTCGTCGATTGCCGACGTGCCGGCGTGGGGCAAGTTCAGCGTGGCCGGCATGCTGTGGGCCGGCGTGCTGCTGTGGCTGTGGCGCGGCGGACGCGGAGGCGGCCATGCGCATTGACCACCTGGACGTGGTGCTGCGCGCGCGCAGCGGCTGGGAAGCAATGGAGCTGGGCAGTGCCCTGTCGCGCCGCCACGCACGCGCGGTATGGGGCAGCTGGCTGCTGGCCAGTGCGCCGCTGTTCGTGGTCTTCAACGCGCTGGGCTGGTGGCTGGATGCATTCGGCTGGGCGTGGCTGGCGATGTGGTGGTGCAAGCCGCTGTTCGAACGGGCGCCGCTGTACGTGCTGTCGCGTGGCATCTTCGGCGAGCCGGTCGGTACGCTGGCGGCCCTGCGCGCGCAACGCAGCTGGGGCAATGCAGGTTTCTGGGGCTACCTGGGCTGGCGCCGTTTCAGCGTGCTGCGCAGCCTGTGCCTGCCGGTGAACCTGCTGGAGGGCAATGCGCCGGCCCAGCGCGGTGCACGCCGCCGTGCCGTGGCCGCTGGTGCGGCGGGTGCCGCCGCCGTGCTGACCGTGGCCTGCATGGCGTTTGAAGCGGTGCTGGTGTCCGGTGCGATCGGCGCGGTGTTCATGTTCATGCCGCTGGAGCTGATGTCCGAATCATGGCGTGCCGCGTGGGACATGATCGGCCAGGACACACCCGCCTGGGCGCGGGCCGGCTTCAACCTGGCGTGCTGGCTGGCCTCGGTGCTGATCGGTCCGTTCTACGTCGGCGCCGGCTTCGGCCTGTACTTGAACCGGCGCACGCAGATGGAAGCGTGGGACGTTGAGATCGCCCTGCGCCGCCTGCGCGAGCGGCTGCTGCCGGCGGCATCCACGCTGGCCCTGCTGCTGTGCCTTGCCCTGCCGCTGGCCTCCGCGCCAGTGCATGCGCAGGACGCGCAGACGGCCGCAGAACAGGCCGACGATGCCGGAGAGGACGAGGACAGCGCGGAGGAACCGGCCACTGCGGCGAACGATCCGGCCAATGCACCGGCCATGATCTTCGGTGCAGCGCCAGTGGACACCGCCGGCTTCCGCCAGGCGGTTAACCGCGCCTATGAGGACCCGCTGCAGCGCCCGACCCGCGAGATCACCCGCTGGAAGCCGATCGAGCAGGCCGAGGAAAAAAAGAAGGAAGACAAGCAGCTGCAGCGTGACACCAACAGCAAGGGTGAACGCAAAGCGCGCAAGGACGGCATCGCCTGGCTGGCACGCCTGGCCGAGTGGGGCCTGTGGGGCCTGCTGGGCGTCCTGCTGCTGGTGCTGCTGCTGACCGCACGGCTGTGGCTGCCGTGGCTGCGCGGCAGTGGCCGGCGCAAGGCCGAGGCCGCACCGCAGGTAGTGGAAGAACCGGTGGAACTGCCGGTCGTGCTGCCGCCGGACGTGGCCACCCAGGCCGGCCTGCTGTGGGACCAGGGGCGGCCGCGGCAGGCGCTGGCCCTGCTGTACCGCGCCAGCGTGCGCACGGTGGGCGAGCGCAGCGGCATCGCGCTTCCGCCCGGTGCCACCGAAGCGCAATGCCTGCGCGCGTCGCGGCGCATGCCCGATGCCACCGACCGTGACCTGTTCGCGCGCATCGTGCGCATGTGGCAGTACGCCGCCTACGGTGGCCGCCTGCCCAGCCGCGCCGATTTCGATGCATTGGCCGATACCCTGCGCCGGCAGTACAGGTGGCTGGCATGAGTCCGCGCCTGTTCTGGTCGCTGCTGCTGGGTGGGCTGGTGCTGTTCGGCGTGCCGCTGACGATCCTCTACCTGCGCACGCACGAACGCGTGACCGAGACCGTGCGGCTGCCGCCGCAGGGCGAAGCTGGCTACAACCCGCTGTACGTGCTGGGCCAGGCCCTGCGTGCCGATGGCATCGAGGTGCACTCGCGGCCGCGGCTGGACCTGCAGCAGATGGCGCTGGGCCCGCACGATACGGTGGTGCTGCTGCAGGACAGCAGCGAACTGCCGGCACCGGCGGCCAGGGCCCTGCTGGCCTGGGTTGATGGTGGTGGCCATCTGCTGGTGCGTACGCCGCCGCCCGCCGAGGACGACGCCAGCAGCACGCAGGGGCCCCTGCTGGACCAGCTGGGCGTGGACAGCCTGTATCAGCAGAGTGACTGCCAGCCATTCCACGTCATCGATGATCCCAGCCACGTCGAGTTCTGCGGCGGCCGTCGCTTCACGCTGGGCTTTGCCGCCAATGCGCGGGCCGAACGGCGCTGGGGCAACGAGCGCAACCTGGTGTTCGCGCGCCTGCGCCATGGCCAGGGCAAGGTGAGCGTGCTGGCCGACATGGAGTTCATGCGCGGCGAGGTGGACTCACCGGCGGCACGCCTGGCGTCGGCCGCAGGCAAGGCCAGTGATGGCCTGCACGATCTCTCGCACCGCGACCTGACCCGTTACCTGCTCGACCCGAATTACGGCAAGGGCACTTTCTGGCTGGTCTACGCCGCCCGCCCGCCGTCGCTGTGGGCGCGCCTGTTCTACCAGGCCTGGCCGCTGTGGGCGCCGCTGCTGCTGGCCCTGCTGGGCTGGTTGTGGGCCCGCTCGCAGCGCTTTGGCAGCCTGCTGCCGTCGCCGGTGCTGGAACGCCGCTCGCTGCTGGAGCACGTGCGTGCCAGTGGCGAGCTGCTGCTGCGCTTCGGCCACGGCACGCGCCTGTACGACGCCGTGTTCGCCCTGTTCCTGCATCGCCTGCGCCTGCGCGCACCGGTAGCCGCTGCACTGGACGGTGCGCCGCGCGATCAGGCCATCGCCGAACTGCTGAAATGGCCGCAAGGCCGTGTTGCCAGCGCGCTCACGCCCCCGCCACCGCACGATTCCTCCGCCCTGCGCGAGCGCATCCGCTTGCTGCTCCAGATGAGATCCCTGCTATGACCGAAGTCCCCGAGCTGCCGGCGGCCGCCAACGCCCGCCTGATCGAACGCGTCGATGCCATCCGCACCGCCGTTGGACACGCCTTCATCGGCCAGGCCGATGTACTGGACCAGATCCTGGTGGCGCTGCTGGCCGGTGGCCACGTGCTGATCGAAGGCGTGCCCGGTCTGGGCAAGACCCTGCTGGTGCGTGCACTGGCACAGGCCCTGGAGCTGGACTACGGGCGCGTGCAGTTCACCCCCGACCTGATGCCCAGCGACGTCAGTGGCCACGCGGTGTACGACCCGAAGAGCGAGAGCTTCAAGATCCGTCGCGGCCCGGTGTTCACCAACCTGCTGCTGGCCGACGAGATCAACCGTGCCCCGGCCAAGACCCAGTCGGCCCTGCTGGAAGTGATGCAGGAAGGCCAGGTGACCATCGAAGGCAAGGCCTTCACCCTGGCGCCGCCGTTCATGGCGCTGGCCACGCAGAATCCGCTGGAACAGGAAGGCACCTACCCGTTGCCGGAAGCACAGCTGGACCGCTTCCTGCTGAAGGTGCTGATCGACTACCCGCAGCTGGAGGACGAGAAGCGCATGGTGACCGCGATCACCAGTGGCCGTGCCGCCAGCGATTTCGACCTGAGCCAGGTGCCGCGTGTATTGGGGGCCGGCGAGCTGCTGGAACTGCAGCGCGCGACCGCGGCGATCACCGTCGATGACGAAGTGATCGACTACGCGGTGCGGATTGTGGCGGCCACGAGGCAGTGGCCGGGCATCGCGGTCGGCGCTGGCCCGCGCGGCAGCATCGCGCTGGTGCGTGCCTCGCGCGCGCAGGCGGTGCTGGCCGGCCGTGACTTCGTCACGCCGGACGACGTGCGCGACATTGCGCGCCCGGCGCTGCGCCACCGCATTGCACTGGCCCCGGAGCTGCAGATCGAAGGCCAGGACGCCGACGACGTGCTGGGCGCGCTGCTGGCCAAGGTGGAAGCACCGCGCCGATGAGACCGGCCCCGCTGCTGCTGGCGCTGCTGCTGGCCTGGGCTGCCCTGGGCGGCCTGGTGCTGGGCGGGTGGCTGCCGCGCTGGAGCTGGGCGCTGGCAGCCGTCGTCATCGCGCTGCCCGCCTTGTGGGATCTGTGGCGGCAGTCGCGGCGTCCGTCGCCGCAGGTACAGCGCGAGCTGCCCGAAGCGCTGGCGCTGGGCGTGCGCCGCGAGGCGGCGCTGCGCCTGCAGGCCGAGCAATCGATGACGGTGCAGGTGTTCGACCTGGTGCCCGGCGGCTGGCCGCTGGAAGCGCTGCCGCAGCGCGTGCGCCTGCAGGCCGGTACGGCGTCCACCCTGCACTACCACCTGCAGCCGCTGCAGCGTGGGCACTTCCGCTTCGAGGGGGTGCACCTGCGCATGCGTTCGCCGTGGCGCCTGTGGTGGCAGCAACGCACGCTGCCGCCGGCGCTGGAGGTGCGGGTCTATCCGAACTTCGTGCCGCTCACCCGCTTCGCATTGTTCAGTGCCGACCAGGCCTCGCGGCTGGTTGGTGCGCACGTGAAGCGCCGCCGTGGCGAAGGCACCGATTTCCACCAGATGCGCGAGTACCGCATCGGCGACAGCCTGCGCCAGCTCGACTGGAAGGCCACCGCGCGTGCGCGCAAGCTGATCTCGCGCGAATACCAGGACGAGAAGAACCAGCAGCTGCTGCTGATGCTGGACAGTGGCCGGCGCATGCTGGCCAGCGAAGGCGGGCTCTCGCACTTCGACCATGCCTTGAACGCCTCGCTGGTGGTGGCTTACCTGGCGCTGCGCCAGGGCGACGCTGCCGGCCTGTACGCTGCCGGTGGCGAACGCCGCTGGGTGGCACCGCAGCGCGGCATGGGTACGGTCGAGCACCTGCTGCGCGCCAGCTACGACCTGCAGCCACGCGCGGTGGCCACCGATTACCTGGCCGCCGCCACCGAGGTGTCGCTGCGCCAGCGCCGGCGTGCGCTGGTGATGCTGGTCAGCAACGTGCGTGATGAGGACATCGAAGACCTGCTGGCGGCAGTGCGCCTGCTGCAGCGGCGCCACCTGGTGTGCGTGGCCAGCCTGCGCGAACGCGAGCTGGACGGCGCACTGGAGGGCGAGGTGCAGACACTGGAAGACGCCACCCAGGCCGGTGCCGCCGCGCTGTACCTGCAGCAACGCGCGAAGGCGCATGAGGCCCTGCGCAGCGAAAAGGTGATGGTGCTGGACGTGACCGCCGATGCCCTGCCCGGCGCGCTGGTGGAACGCTATCTGGCGGTGAAGCGCGAAGGGCTGCTCTGATACCCGCGATCGCTCTGGTAGGCGCCAACCTTGGTTGGCACGAACCCACAGCGCCGACCAGGGTCGGCATCTACCAAAACCGGTTGCCGGCCAGCGGCCGGCACTACCCCCTGCAACAACCGCCGCATCGCCCTGGTAGGTGCCAACCTTGGTTGGCCCGAAACCCACAGCGCCGACCAAGGTCGGCATCTACCAAAACCGGTTGCCGGCCAGCGGCCGGCACTACCCCCTGCAACAACCGATGCATCGCCCTGGTAGGTGCCAACCTTGGTTGGCACGAAATCCACAGCGCCGACCAAGGTCGGCATCTACCAAAACCGGTTACCGGCCAGCGGCCGGCGCTACCCCCTGCAACAACCGCCGCATCGCCTTGGTAGGTGCCAACCTTGGTTGGCACGAACCCACAGCGCCGACCGAGGTCGGCATCTACCAAAACCGGTTGCCGGCCAGCGGCCGGCACTACCCCCTGCAACAACCGCCGCATCGCCTTGGTAGGTGCCAACCTTGGTTGGCCCGAAACCCACAGCGCCGACCAAGGTCGGCATCTACCAAAACCGGTTGCCGGCCAGCGGCCGGCACTACCCCTGCAACAACCGATGCATCGCCCTGGTAGGTGCCAACCTTGGTTGGCACGAAATCCACAGCGTCGACCAAGGTCGACATCTACCAAAACCGGTTGCCGGCCAGCGGCCGGCGCTACCCCCTGCAACAACCGATGCATCGCCCTGGTAGGTGCCAACCTTGGTTGGCACGAAATCCACAGCACCGACCAAGGTCGGCATCTACCAAAACCGGTTGCCGGCCAGCGGCCGGCGCTACCCCCTGCAACAACCGATGCATCGCCCTGGTAGGTGCCAACCTTGGTTGGCACGAAATCCACAGCACCGACCAAGGTCGGCATCTACCAAAACCGGTTGCCGGCCAGCGGCCGGCACTACCCCCTGCAACAACCGCCGCATCGCCTTGGTAGGTGCCAACCTTGGTTGGCCCGAAACCCACAGCGCCGACCAAGGTCGGCATCTACCAAAACCGGTTGCCGGCCAGCGGCCGGCGCTACCCCTGCAACAACCGCCGCATCGCCTTGGTAGGTGCCAACCTTGGTTGGCACGAACCCACAGCGCCGACCGAGGTCGGCATCTACCAAAACCGGTTGCCGGCCAGCGGCCGGCGCTACCCCCTGCAACAACCGCCGCATCGCCTTGGTAGGTGCCAACCTTGGTTGGCCCGCCCACAGCGCCGACCAAGGTCGGCATCTACCAACGGCGGTTACCGGCCAGCGGCCGGCACTACCCCCTGCAACAACCGCCGCATCGCCCTGGTAGGTGCCAACCTTGGTTGGCCCGAAACCCACAGCGCCGACCAGGGTCGGCATCTACCAAAACCGGTTGCCGGCCAGCGGCCGGCACTACCCCTGCAACAACCGCCGCTGCAACCGCTCCACCGCACGCTGCAGCAGCACCCGGTTGCGGCCCAGCTTCATCCACTGCGGCAGGCGCGAGAACATCGAACCGTTGGTAACGCCCGCGCGCTCCCGCAGAGGCGCGGCAGCGTAGTCGTGCAGTGCCTGCAGATGGGCTTCGTTGTAGGCCCACAGCACGCCGGCCGCAGTCTTTTCGACCAGCCGCAGCGGCAAGCCAAAATGCGGATCGATCGCCTCATTGCCACGCCATCGCGACAACGTGACCTCCACCTCGCTGCTGCGTCCGCACTGACTGCAGTCCGCCGCCAGCGTCCGCAACGGCGACACTGCACGCGCACGGTGCAGCTCGGCGCGGACCCATTTGTGCCCGCAGTATCCGCAGGGACGATAGCCGCTGTAGCACACGGGCCCGACCCAGTCGCCCGCGGCACAGCAACCGCAGCCGCATCCACTGTCGAGGGCTGCGCTGCAGCCCAGGCAGCGGAAACGTCGCGATTCCGGCGTCCGCACCACCCAGCCGGGCGTATCGCAGCGGTGGCAGCGCACCGCGATGCGGTCCGAATAGCGCCACAGGGCGTGGCCGTCATCCAGATGCCGGCCCGGCAGCGGCGCAGGCCGCAGGTCGCGATTGCGCCGCACCGTCATCAGACGTAGATCCGCGTCGGCGCCTCGTCGACGATCGCGTGCGGCACGA
Organism: Stenotrophomonas maltophilia D457; assembly: GCF_000284595.1. Classification (GTDB taxonomy): domain Bacteria; phylum Pseudomonadota; class Gammaproteobacteria; order Xanthomonadales; family Xanthomonadaceae; genus Stenotrophomonas; species Stenotrophomonas muris. The sequence goes on from NC_017671.1 coordinate 4,534,789, forward strand.
AGCGCGCACTGTCGCGGGTGATCGCGCTGTCATCCTCGCGGATGCCGATGCCGCAGGCATGGTCACCGATCACCCAACTGCCGATCAGCGGATAGCCGCCTTCGAAGCGGGTGAGCGGATGCGCACGCTGGATGATCGCCGGGCCGTCGTAGGGACCGTCACTGCGCTGGGTGCTGCCATCGGCCAGGTGCATCTCGATGTTGGCCCCTTCGCGCGAGAACAGCGGTTTGCGCACCCAGCCCGACGCCAGCGCGCTGCCGTCATCGAAATGCGCCTCCAGCAGGTTCGGATGGCCCACGTTGCGCTGCCATAGCAGCGGCAGGATGCCCTTGTTGCTCAGCACCGCCTTCCAGGCCGGTTCCAGCAGCTGCACGCCCGAGCCGGGCAGCGCGCGGCCGAATTCCTCGGCCATCAGGTCTTCCAGCGGATACAGCTTGAACAGCGTGCCGATCACCGAGTCGTCCAGCGCGGTGAAGCGGCCGTCCTCGGACAGGCCAATGTCCTCGATGGCGATGGCCTGCCCGAACAGGCCGGCCTGGGATGCGCAGTCACGCAGGTACTCGACCGTGCCACGGTCTTCCTCCGAAGTGCCGACCGCGCTGAAGTACAGCGGCGGCGGCAGCTGCGTGGCGAGGTCGCCGAAACGCTCGACCAGCGCTTCGTGGATCGCGTTGAACTGGTCGGCATGCTGCGGCAGGCGGCCGGCATTGCGCTGGTCTTCCAGCCACTGCCACTGGAAGAAGCTGGCTTCGAACAGCGAGGTCGGCGTGTCGTAGTTCAATTCGTACAGCTTGGCCGGGCCGGTACCGTCGTAGGCCAGGTCCAGGCGGCCATAGAGGTGCGGCTGGCGCTGGCGCCAGCTGTCGGCGATCCAGTCGCGGTAGTGCGACGGAATCGCCAGCTGGTCCATCAAGCGTTCGCTGCCGATGACATCACCGACCAGATCCAGCGCCATCTGGTGCAGCTCGGCGCTGGGGTCTTCGATGTCCTGTTCGATCTGGCGCAGGGTGAAGGCGTAATACGCGCGTTCATCCCAGTACGGCTGGCCGTCGATGGTGTGGAAGCGGAAACCCGCCTCTTCCGCGCGCGCCCGCCACTGGGCACGCTCGGCAATCCGGATGCGCTGCATGGGTTGATCAGCCGCCGTAGCTGCCGCTGGTGCTGCGGCGTGCGCTGGTGTTGCCGAAGCCACCACGGCTGGCAGTGACCGCACGGTTCGGCTCGCTGGTGACCGGCGCCAGGCCGGCCTTGCCAGCACCGATGCCGCTGGCGGTGTTCAGGCCACCGGTGCCGCCCGGTGCCGGGCGCGCCCAACCCGCATTCTTGTCCTGGTAAGCCGGTGCCGACGCCGGCGCCTGCGGGGCGAGGCCGCCGCGGTTACTCAGCATCTGCGACATGAAGAAGCCCATCATCATCGGGCCGATGAACGAGGTACCGGCCGAGGTGTGCTGCTGCACGCACTGTTCCGGCTTGTAGTCCTTCTCGCAGGCTTCCTTGCTGGCGTACTTCGGCGCCGCATCGGCGGCCTGCTTCTGCGCTTCAGCGAACGCATTGCGGCACGACGACGGATCGCCGGTGGCCTCGGTGCAGGCCTCCACCGAGGTATACAGGCCTTCCTGCACCTTCACCTCCGGCTCCTTCTGGCAGGCGGTGAACAGCAGCGGCGCGGCGCTCATCAGCAGCAGCGCGGTGGTGCGGGAACGTTTCATGGCCTCATGCCCTGTCGACGGATCAATGCCCCAATGATGCCAAATCCGGGCCAGCAACCGGAATCGGCAAAGTGCGAAAGATGAACGGACTTTCATTTTCGTCGGCATTGGGGTCAGAGCCCATCGCGCCGCGATGGGATCCGACCCCAGGCGACGCACCGCTCTGGTAGGTGCCAACCTTGGTTGGCACACATCCCGCGGCGCCCGGTCATGCCCGGCGCGCGCAGCCAAGTCTCCGGCAAGAAGCCCCCTTGTTGTTCAAGGGGGCGCGCCGAAGGCGCGGGGATAAGGGGAAATGCGCGGACCGCCAAGCCGCTGCAAGCGGTGAAGGTGGTTGCAGCAGCAACCGAAAAAATTGGCCATGATCGGCTGACCCCCACGTCGTACGGCCCGCCCGTTCCGCCCGCCATGCCCGAATACCGTTCCCGCACCTCCACCGCCGGTCGCAACATGGCCGGCGCCCGCGCCCTGTGGCGCGCCACCGGCATGAAGGACGGCGACTTCCACAAGCCGATCATCGCCATCGCCAACTCCTTCACCCAGTTCGTGCCCGGCCACGTGCACCTGAAGGATCTCGGCCAGCTGGTCGCGCGCGAGATCGAACAGGTCGGCGGCGTCGCCAAGGAATTCAACACCATCGCCGTGGACGACGGCATCGCGATGGGCCACGACGGCATGCTGTATTCGCTGCCCAGCCGCGAGATCATCGCCGACGCCGTGGAGTACATGGTCAACGCGCACTGCGCCGACGCGCTGGTGTGCATCAGCAACTGCGACAAGATCACCCCCGGCATGCTGACGGCCGCGCTGCGCCTGAACATCCCGGTGGTGTTCGTCTCCGGCGGGCCGATGGAAGCGGGCAAGACCAGGCTGTCCGAGCACAAGCTGGATCTGGTCGATGCGATGGTGGTGGCCGCCGATGACAGCGCCTCCGACGAGAAAGTCGCCGCGTTCGAGCGCAGCGCCTGCCCCACCTGCGGGTCCTGCTCGGGCATGTTCACCGCCAACTCGATGAACTGCCTGACCGAGGCGCTGGGCCTGTCGCTGCCCGGCAACGGCACCACGCTGGCCACCCACGCCGACCGTGAGGCGCTGTTCCGCCGCGCCGGCCGCCTGATCGTCGAACTCTGCCATCGCTGGTATGGCGGCGAAGACCCCAGCGCACTGCCGCGCGGCATCGCCACCCAGGCCGCGTTCGCCAATGCGATGACCCTGGACATCGCCATGGGCGGCTCCACCAATACCATCCTGCATCTGCTGGCCGCCGCACAGGAGGCGGAGGTCGACTTCGACCTGACCCACATCGACGCGCTGTCGCGGCGCGTGCCGCAGCTGTGCAAGGTGGCGCCGAACACGCCGAAGTACCACATCGAGGATGTGCACCGCGCCGGCGGCGTGTTCGGCATCCTCGGTGAGCTGGACCGCGCCGGCCTGCTCGATACCACGGTGCCGACCGTGCACAGCGCCAGCCTGGCCGACGCGCTGGAACGCTGGGACGTGGTGCGCAGTGACAACGACACCCTGCATGCCTTCTTCAAGGCCGGCCCGGCCGGCATCCCCACCCAGGAGGCCTTCAGCCAGGCCACGCGCTGGCCGACCCTGGACATGGACCGCGCCGAGGGCTGCATCCGCTCGCTGCAGCATGCGTACTCACTGGAAGGCGGCCTCGCCGTGCTGCGTGGCAATCTGGCCGTGGATGGCTGCGTGGTGAAAACCGCCGGCGTGGACGAATCGATCCACGTGTTCGAAGGCCCCGCGCGTGTCTATGAAAGCCAGGACGCGGCCGTCGCCGGCATCCTCGCCGACGAGGTGCAACCGGGTGAGGTAGTGGTGATCCGCTACGAAGGGCCGAAGGGCGGCCCCGGCATGCAGGAAATGCTCTACCCGACCAGCTACCTGAAGTCGAAGGGACTGGGCAAGCAGTGCGCGCTGCTCACTGATGGCCGCTTCTCCGGCGGCACCTCGGGCCTGTCGATCGGCCACGTCTCGCCGGAAGCCGCCAGCGGCGGCACGATCGGTCTGGTGGAGAACGGCGACCGCATCCGCATCGACATCCCCGCCCGCCGCATCGACCTGCTGCTGGATGAGGCCACGCTGGCCCAGCGCCGCGCCGACGCCGACGCACGTGGCTGGAAACCGCGCGCGCCACGCCCGCGCAAGGTCACCAGCGCGTTGAAGGCCTACGCCCTGCTGGCCACCAGCGCCGACAAGGGCGCCGTACGCAACACCGCCCTGCTCGGCGATTGATGCCGATCCGGTAGTGCCGGCCGCTGGCCGCCATCTGGGAAAAGGGGACGGAGGGGATTAAGTCGTTTGTGCCTCAAACGACTTAATCCCCTCCGTCCCCTTTTTTCAGCCGATCACGCGCTTGAACGGCGGCAGCGCGTCGATGATGCGCTTGCCGTAGCGGCGGGTCAGCAGCCGCGAATCAAGAATGACCACGCGGCCGGTGTCGGTGGAGGTGCGGATCAGGCGGCCGGCGAACTGGGTCAGCGTGCGCAGCGCATGCGGAATGGCGATCAGGTTGAACGCGTTGAGCCCGCGTCCCTCGAACCACTCGCTGAGGGTGGCGGTCTGTGGGTCGGTCGGCACGGCGAACGGCACCTGGGTGATCACCACCGTGGTGCAGGCCTCGCCGGGCAGGTCGAGGCCCTCGCCGAACGAGTTCAGGCCGAACAGCACCGAGCCCTCGCCTGCCTCGACACGCCTCAGGTGTTCCTCGATCAGCCGGGTCTTGGACATCTCGCCCTGCACCAGCACCTGCTTGCGGCGCGCGGCCGGCATCAGCCCGGCCACCTTCTCCATCTTCCAGCGCGAGGTGAACAGCACCATCGAGCCCTTGGCCCAGTCCAGTTCGGTGTCCAGGTAGCGCGCCACTTCGCGCGGGTGGCCTTCGCGGTCGTCCGGCGTGACCGGGAACTTCGGCACGATCAGTTCGGCCTGGTTGGGCAGGTCGAACGGCGACGACAGCGAGACCATCTCGGCCTCTTCCGGAATGCCGTTGTCGATCGCCAGCGACTGGAAGTCGCCACCGCCGGTCAGCGTCGCCGAGGTCATCACCACCGAGTCCACTTCATCCCACAGCAGCTTGCGCAGCACGTGCGCGGCCGACACCGGCGAACCGTGCAGCACCAGGTCGCCATCGCGGGTGGCAGTCACCCAGCGCGCCATCGGCGGCGCGCCGTCCTTGTCTTCGCGGCGCCACGCCTGCCACAGGTTGTACTGCTGCTCGATCATCTCCAGCGCCATGCCCAGGTTGCGCTGCAGGCGCTCGCGCGCGGCATCGTCCGGCTTGCCCTTGGCCACCTGCGTGGTGGCCGCATGGGCCCAGTTGTAGAGGCTGCGGGTATCGTCGGCCAGTGCCTCGATCGGCTCGCGCCAGGCCTCGGGCAGGCGTCCATTGGCCGCGCGCCACATCGGCTCTTCGTCCGCCGGCGCCGGCATCCACACCCGCTCGATGTGATCACGGAACGCGCGCAGCTGCTTGGCCACGTTGCTGGCGACTTCGATCGCTTCGTTGGGCAGCAGGTTGCCCAGCCGGTCCTTGTCGACCGCGCGGTACGCACCGGCGATCAGGATCTGCAGGCGGCCGGTGCGCTTGGCCATCTCGTCCAGCGCGAGGCTGGCCGCGCCCTGGTCGATCGCCACGTTGCCGATGTGATGGCCTTCGTCCAGCACCAGCAGCATGTCCGAGGGCGGCGCGATCAACGGCTGGCCGTTGTCGCTGTCACCGATCGACAGCGCCGACAGCAGCAGCGCGTGGTTGGTGACCACGATCTGTGCGTCGCGCACCGTATTGCGCGAGCGCAGCACCGCGCACTGCGCCGAATAGGCGCAGCGTCGCCCGGCACAACCCGAGGCCGGCGTGGTGATGCGGCTGCGCAGGCCGGGACTGATGGTCTCCGGCGCATTGTCGATATCGCCATCCCAGCTGCCGCTGGTGAAGGCGTCGGTCAGGCGTTTGGCGATGTCCATCTCGATCGGCGCCAGCGGCCGGTCGAACAGTGGCGCGTCATCCTCGAACATGCCGCCCTGCGAGCCCTCGCCCTGCGCCTCGGCGGCATTGCGCGTGCACAGGTAGCGGGTGCGTCCCTTGGCCAGCGCCACGGTCGCTTCCAGGCCGGTGGCCTTCAGGAAATTCGGGATATCGCGCTCGACCAGCTGCGACTGCAGCGCCACGGTGCCGGTGCTGATCACCAGCTTCTTCTTGGTGGCCAGCGCGATCGGCACGCCTGCGGTGAGGTAGCCCAGGCTCTTGCCGACGCCGGTCGGCGCCTCGACCACGCCAACGCCACCGCTTTTCGACAGCGCGCGCGACACCACGCCGATCATCTGGCTCTGCGAGCGACGGGTGGAGAAGCCGGGGGTATTGGCCTGCAGCGTCGTGTACGCCTTGCGGATCGCGTCCTTCAAGGTGTCATCGAGCGTGCGCGGAGCGGCGACGGTTTCGGTCACGCCGGGAACTACCGTAGCTGGATCAGGCCGGTCATTGTCGCATGGCCGGCCGCGTTCACTGTTGCTGGCACCCTGAACGAGCCAGCGACGACGCCCGCCGGCGCGCACGGTCCGAAGCCCGCGCCGCACAGGGGCGAAACACGCCGGGCGTGGCCCGGCGCCAGCGCTCAGGCGACCGGGGCGGGACGGCTACGCAGCAGGCGCACCAGCGCCCACACCAGCAGCACCACGCCGATGGCCTCGACCATCGCCAGCGCGAAGTGCACCACGCCGAAGATGGCGCTCATGCCCGAGATGGCGCTGAAGTTGCCGCTGCTGACCAGCCACATCGGCAGCATGCCCGCCGCCAGGCCACCCAGGCTGGACAGCAGCAACAGCAGCAGGCCGACCAGCGCGCCGGTGCGGGTGGCATCGCGCGGCGCACCGACCACCCAGACCAGGCCGACGCACAGCGCGATCAGCACCGGCAAGCGCACGCCGACCATGCTCAGCACGGTCACCATCAGGGTTGTGCTGTCCATCGGTCAGTCCTCGCCGGCCAGCACGGCCGAGCCCTGGCGCAGCGACTGGTAGACCTCGCCGGTCTGCGGGCGCACGCCGTGCCACTGCAGGAAGCTCTCGGCGGCCTGCTCGACCAGCATGCCCAGGCCGTCGACGGTATTGCGGCACTGCGCCGCACGGGCCCAGGCCAGGAAGGCGATGGCCGCCTCGCCGTAGTTCAGGTCGACGGCAGTGGTCATCGAATTGACCAGCGACAGCGGCAGCTTGAACTCGACGTCGCGGTCGCGGCCAGCCGAGGTGGCATTGACGATCAGTTCGAAGTCGCCGAGGTCGCGCAGGTCTTCCCAGTAGCGGCTGATCGCACGGCCGGGCTCGCCCATCGCGTCGATCAGTTCGTCGGCGCGCTCCGGCGTGCGGTTGACCACCACCAGTTCGGTGATGCCGGCATCGAGCAGCGCCGGGGCGACGCTGCGCGCCGAGCCACCGGCGCCGATCATCAGCACGCGGCGGCCGCGCAGGTCCAGGCCGTGGCGGTCGGTCAGGTCGCGCACCAGGCCGATGCCATCGGTGGTGTCGCCGTGCCAGCGGTCGCCCTTGCGCAGCAGTGTGTTGACCGAGCCGGCGCGGCGCGCGCGCGCGGTCAGCGTGGTGCACACCGAGAACGCGGCTTCCTTGTGCGGCAGGGTGACGTTGGCGCCGACACCGTCCTCGGCGGCGAAGGCCTCCAGTCCGGCCAGGAACGCATCCGGGGCCAGGTCGATCGCGCGGTAGTCGATGGCGATGCCTTCCTGGCGACCGAACGTCGCGTGGATCTGCGGCGACTTCGAGTGGGCAACGGGGTGTCCGAAGACGGCGTAACGGTCGGTCATGGAATCCTCAAGCTGGCTAGACTGATGCTCTTTCGTGCACGGAACCGGATGATGCGCATCACCCCGCCCCTGCTGGTGCTCGCCGCCAGTCTACTCTCTGCCCCCGTGGCGATGGCGTTGAACGAGTACGGCATCGAAGGCATGGGCGTGGTCTCGACCCGCGCCGACGAAGGTCGCGCCACGATCAGCGCCGATGGCCAGCGCATCGTCTTCGCCCGCCGCGGCGAGGCCGGCTGGGGCCTGTGGGAGGCGCGCGTGGTGGACGGTCGCTGGCAGCAGGCACAGGTACTGCCGGTAGGCGTGGCCGGTGAAGCCCGCGATCCCTACTTCAGCCGTGACGGCCGCTGGCTGCTGTTCGCGGCCGGCCGCGAGGGCGCGCTGGCGCTGTACCGCGCCGCGTTGGCCGCCGACGGCCGGCTGGGCCCGGCGCAGCCGCTGGCCGGTGACGGCGGGCGCCGGGAAGAGCGCGGGCCGGCCCTGAGCGCGGACGGCAAGCAGCTGTTGTTTGCCCGCCAGCAGGGCCGTGGCGCCGGCTGGGACCTGTTCGTGGCGACGCTGGATGCGCAGGGCCTGCGCGGCCCGGCCAGCGCACTGAGCGCGTTGAACAGCGCCGACGACGAGACCGACGGCGACTGGCTGGGCCAGGACGGCGCCGTGGTGTTCAGCCGCGGCAACGGCAGTACCGCGCAGGTCTGGAGCAGCGGCTGTGCGTGGAGCGGTGTAGCGCTGCAGCCGCTGGGGCTGTCGTTCAACCAGGCCGGCGGCTGGACCGGTGCGCCGGTGGTCGACAACGCCAAGCCGGGCGAGATGATGGTGGCCAGCAGTGCAGCGAAGGCGCCGCGTGCCGGTGGCGTGGACGTGTACCGGTTGGCGGTGCCGAAGGTGGCGGCGGTGGCCGGGTGCGCGCGGTAGATCCACGCCATGCGTGGATGGCCGTTTGGTAGATGCCAACCTTGGTTGGCATACGTGAAAGCGCCAACCAAGGTTGGCGACTACCAGTAGATCCACGCCACGCGTGGATGAAACGCCCCGTCAGCGCGACAACACCTTGGCGCGCAACTGCTCGTACTCCATCTCGCTCAGCTGGCCGTTGTCCTTGCGCTGGTTCAACGCGGCCAGCTCGGCCTGCACGGTCTCCGGCAGCGCCTGCTCACGGGCCACGTGGCGGGCAGCGGAGAGCTGTTCCGGCGGGCGCTTGCCGGCCCGCCAGGCGGCGATGAAGACAGCGACGATGATGGCGCCGAACACCAGCGTACCGGTGCCCCAGATCAGCCATTGCACCCATCCCAGTTCGGGTCCCATCGCGCAGTCCTCCGTCTATCGTGGCGCTATTGTCAGCGCTCGCGCAGCCATCGCGCCACCTGCGGCGCGAAATAGGTCAGCACGCCATCGGCACCGGCCCGCTTGAAGCCCAGCAGCGACTCCAGCACGCAGGCGCGCTCGTCCAGCCAGCCATTGGCGAAGGCGGCCTTCATCATCGCGTACTCGCCACTCACCTGATAGGCGAAGGTCGGCACGCCGAATGTCTCCTTCACCCGGCGCACCAGGTCCAGGTACGGCATGCCCGGCTTGACCATCACCATGTCGGCGCCCTCTTCCAGGTCCAGCGCGATCTCGCGCAGGGCCTCGTCGCCGTTGGCCGGGTCCATCTGGTAGGTCTTCTTGTCGGCCTTGCCGAGGCTGGCCGCGCTGCCCACCGCATCACGGAACGGGCCGTAGAACGCCGAGGCGTACTTGGCCGAGTAGGCCATGATGCGCACGTTGATGTGGTTGTCGGCATCCAGCGCACGGCGGATCGCGCCGATGCGGCCGTCCATCATGTCCGACGGCGAGACGATGTCCACACCGGCCTCGGCGTGCGACAGCGACTGCTTGACCAGCGCTTCGACAGTGATGTCGTTGAGCACGTAACCCTTGTCGTCGATGATGCCGTCCTGGCCGTGGGTGGTGTACGGGTCCAGCGCCACGTCGGTCATCACTCCCAGTTCCGGGAAGCGCGACTTCAGCGCGCGGATCGCACGCTGCGCCAGGCCGTCCTCGGCCCACGCCGCCGACGCGTCCAGCGACTTCAGCGACGGGTCGATCACCGGGAACAGGTCGATCACTGGAATGCCCAGTTCCAGCGCTTCTTCGGCCACCTTCAGCAGCTCTTCGATCGACAGCCGCTCCACGCCCGGCATCGACGGCACTGCGGTGCGGCCCGCACGTTCGTGCACGAACACCGGGTAGATCAGGTCGTCGGTGGTCAGCGTGTTCTCGCGCATCAGGCGGCGCGAGAACTCGTCGTGGCGCATGCGGCGCGGGCGGTAAAGCGGGTGGGACATGGCAGGCTCCGAGGAGTGGCTATTGCAACAGGTAGCCCTGCGGCAGCAGGGGTTCGGGCAACGGGCGTTCGCCGAGCGCGTCGAGCTGGTCGATCTCGATCGTGCGCACCAGCGCGTCCAGCGGCAGGTCGTTCGGCTCCAGGCCGAACGGGTCTTCCATTTCTTCGCCCAGCTGGTCCAGGCCGAAGAAGGCGTAGGCCAGCACCGCCGACAGCACCGGCGTGCCCCAGCCCAGCGAGCTGGCCAGGCCGAACGGCAGCAGCACGCAGAACATCCATGCGCAGCGATGCAGCAGCAGGGTGTAGGCGAACGGCAGCGGCGTGGTGAGGATGCGCTCGCAGCCGGCCTGGATCGACGACATCGCGTGCAGGCGCTCTTCCAGCTGGGTGTAGAGGATCGGGTCGAGTTCGCCGGCGCGCAGGGCCTGGGCCAGCTCGGCAGCGATCATCGACAGCAATGCGTCGGGCACGTTCTCGCGCTGGCCCAGCTGCTCGCGCTGCGGCTTGTCCAGCCACGGCAACGCCGCCAGGGCCACGATGCGCCCGCGCAGGCGCGCGGCCAGCGCATGGGCAAAAGCCGTAGTGAGGTAGGCGATGCGGCGGCGGCGACCGGCGTCATCGGCCAGCAGCAGGTTCACCTGGCGGGCCAGCGAACGCGATTCGTAGACCAGCTGGCCCCACAGCTTGCGGCCTTCCCACCAGCGGTCGTAGCAGGCGCTGTTGCGGAAACTGAGGAAGATCGACAGCACCAGGCCGAGCAGGGTGAACGGCGTGACGGAAACGCGCTCGATGCCGGTCGGCGGCGCCAGCTCCACCACCGCGGCCACCGCGATGGACAGGATCAGGATGGCCAGCACCTTCGGCGCGATCGCTTTTACGATCGAGCCGCGCAGGATGTACAGCAGTTGCCAGCCGTGGGGACGGGGTCGGATGATCATGGGGCAGCCGCGCCGGGCGCGGATTCACAGGCACGCGGGGGGCTCGCGCAGCCATTCATTGTACGCCCCTGCCCGGCCCGCGGCCGTGTACCTGCGACGCCCTGTCGCACCCGGCGATGCGGCTCAGATCACGCCGCCCCCCAGGCCCAGGCGCAGGATGCCGACCACCACCACGATGCCGTTCAGCACCAGCCCGGCCCAGGCCCGGCCGCGCTTGGTCGGGTGGGTGAACAGGATGCCCAGCGCGGCGATCACCGCGCCCACGGCGGCGAACGGGATCAGGAACCAGTTGCCCCAGCCCAGCAGCGGAATCAGCGCCAGGATCATCCACAACAGCGCCAGTACGCCCCACAACAGACTGATCACGCCCATTCCACTCTCCCGCAGTTGGTTCCTGTCTGTGCACCATAGTCGTTCCCGCCGTCGCCGCCTACTGCCGTTGGCGGGGCTGTCACCGGCACCGTGCTAGCGTGCCGCCGTGCCTGCTCTGGGCCGGGTGTTGGCGCCGATTCAGAGTAGCCCGCCGATGATCGCAACCAGTCCTACAGGGGTCGTGCCATGAACATCCGTTGGGCCGCGTTGGCGGCCATCCTGCTGGTCGCCGCCGGCTGTGCCAGCACCTCCAAGGTCATGCTGGGGCGCGCCCGCGCGCCGATCGATCCGGCACTGGTGCAGATCTATTCGACGCCGCCGGCCGGCTCCCAGGAAATCGCCCAGCTGGAATCGGCGTCTGCCGTGGGCTTCGGCACGCAGGGCCAGACCGATGCAGCGGTGGCGCGCCTGAAGCGCGAGGCCGCAGCGCTGGGCGCCAATGGCGTGGTGCTGATGGGCGTGGGCAGCAGCGGCTCACCGGTGGGCATGTCGGTGGGTGCCGGCACGTTCGGCTCGCATGTCGGCGGTGGCGTCGGCATCGGTATTCCGACCACGCAGAAGCGCGCCGCCGGCGTGGCGATCTGGGTGCCGAACCCGGAACCCCCGGCACGACTGCCGACGCAGGTGATCACCCCGCAGCGGTGACGCGGCAGCATCACCGCGGGTAGTGCCGGCCGCTGGCCGGCAACCTCAGAAATCCTCCCGACGTCAGGGGAATGCCGGCCAGCGGCCGGCACTACCGGGGGGTGTTCAGCGCTTGTACTTCGGCACGAACACCTTGTTCACCGCGTCGGCCAGCTGGTCCGGCGGCAGCAGGCCCTGGTCGAGCAGGAAGTTGTTGAACGCCAGGCGGTCGAACTTCGCACCCAGTGCCAGCTCGGTCTGCATGCGCAGTTCCAGGATACGGGTGTAGCCGTAGAAGTAGCTGCCGGCCTGGCCCGGCATGCGCACCATGTAGCGGTCCAGTTCCTGGGTGGCCATCGCCTTGGACAGGCCGACCTGCTCCATCAGCACGCGCTCGCCGTTGGCGCGGTCGGTCAGGCCGAGGTTGAGCATCGGGTCGAGCATCGCGCGTGCGGCGCGCAGCAGGCGGAACTGCAGGGCGATCATCTGCCCGTCCAGCGGCTCGTACGGCACCATCTCGGCCTCGGCATACAGCGCCCAGCCTTCCACGTTCACCGAATTGAACGCGAACATGGTGCGTGCCAGCGACACGCCGCGCTCGACCATCGCGGTGAACTGCAGCTCGTGGCCGGGGCGGCCTTCATGCGCGCTCAGCGTCCACGCCGCCGCACCGAAGTTGAAGTCGTCGTACTGTGCGCCCGGGCCCGCGGCCGGGTTGCCCAGCGGCAGCACGAAGGTGCCCTGCTGCCCGGTGTTGTTGACCAGCGGCGCCGGCAGGAAATGCGGGGCCGGGCTGGCCGCGCTCTCGGCGGCCGAACCCAGGCGCATCTGCATGGCGCGCTTGGGCACGTCGACGATGGCGTGCTCGCGGATCAGCGGATCGATCGCATCGATCACCTTGCGGTAGTGGCCTTCCAGATGGTCGTCGGCGATCTTGTCGGCCTTCAGCGCGCGGATCACCGCCACCGGGTCGCTTGGGTCGGCCACCTTCAGGCCCTTCTCCTTCACCACCAGCGGCGCCAGCTGCTGCATCGCCGAGCGGGTTTCCATGAACTCCAGCTGCGCACGCTGCATCAGCAGCTTCGGGTCGATGTCGATGCCGACCTGCTTGAGCTGGTAGGCGTACAGCGGCGCCGGCAGCCGTGCGTCGGTGCGCGCCTTCGGCAGCACGGTCGAGCGCGTCCAGCTGGCGTAGTCCTTCATCTGCCCGGCCAGGGCCTTCATCGCTTCATCGGCGCCGGCGATCTGGTACTTCTTCAGCAGCGACTCGATGCCGCTGATGTAGGTCTCGACGTTGTCCAGCGACTGCTGCACTTCGATCTTCGTCGGCTGCAACAGGCTGCTGTCCTTCAAGCGCTCTTCGTAGCGCTGGCGGGCCAGCGTGGTGAACGCGGTGCCGCCCGGCTGCAGGCCGGCGTAAGCCTTGAGGCGGTCGATCGCCTTGGCCCGGCGCTCGGCCGGCACCTGGTCGGACAGCAGCAGGTTAAGGCCGCTGAACACCGTCTGCGGCGCGTCACTCCACGGCAGCAGGTACTTCTCGTTGAGCTCACTGCCTTCGATGTTCTGGTTGGCGGCGTGGATCATGATCTCCAGGTCCTGGCGGACGTTGGGATCCTGCTCGGTGGGCAGCTTCGCCTTCAGTTCGTCGCGGGCCTTGGCCATCGCGGCGCGGTAGCGCTTGCCGTTGTCCGCGCCGAGGTCGGCCACCTTGTCGTCGTAGCCGGGCACGCCGAAGAAGCCGGTTTCTTCCGGCTGGAACGGGCCCTGCGCATCGAGCAGGATCTGCGCCAGTGCGTTGCTGCGGGCCACCCAGGCCGGGCTGGCCGGTGTGGCGGCCTTGGCGGCGGGTGCCGCCAGCGCCGGCGGTGCGGACAGCAGCGGGGCGGCGGTCAGGGCCAGGGCAACGGCCAACGCGATCGGCTTCATGGTGCACTCCAGGACAGGGTTGCCCGCACCCTACGCGCTCAGCGCGGTGGCGACAATCGGCCGGAGGTCACAACGCTGCGGTCAGCGGGCATTCGCCGCGTTCGCGGCAGGCCTGCAGTTCGCATTCCTGCGCGGCCTCATCGTCATCCAGCGCAGTCAGGTCGAAGGTCTGCTTGTTCTCGCCCAGCACGTACATCACCGGGTAGTCCCACACGTCGTCACTGCGGGTGCCCTTCACGAACAACCGGCCGTGTGCGCGGGGGCCTTCCAGGGCCACGGTCAGGCCGACATCGCGCTGGCCGTTGAGCGCGGTCTGCATGCTGCCCAGCGGCATCGATTCGGTACGCAGCGGCTCGCCGAAGGCTTCCACCAGTTCGATGCTGCAGCCGGCGCGACGCATCGCCTCGCGCATCGGTGGGCTCTCGCGTGCCGCCTCACTCCAGCGCAGCACGCTCCAGGCCACCGTGCCACCGGCCCCGGCCAGCACCAGCAGCACGGCCACGGGCATCGCCCAGCGCCAGTGGCGGGACCACCAGCCGGCGGGCTTCGGGCCGTGGGTGGGAATCGGCGGCGGCAGTGTCATCGGCGGGCTCCTTCCCGTCTGTGTTTCAAGGCTTCAGGCAGCGCCCCAGGAAGGCTTCGGCCACACGGTAGCGATGCAGGGCATCGGCGCCGGACAGGCCATGCTTGGCACCCGGGTAGGTCATCAGCTCGAACGGCTGGCCGCGCTTCTGCAGCGCGCTCATCAAGCTGGTCGAATTGGTGAACAGCACGTTGTCGTCCGCCATGCCGTGGATCAGCAGCAACGGCGAGCGCAGCCCATCGATGTGGGTCAGCACGCGCGCTTCACGGTAACCGGCGTCGTTGCGCGCCGGCAGGTCCATGTAGCGCTCGGTGTAATGGCTGTCGTACAGGCCCCAGTCGGTGACCGGGGCACCGGCCACGCCGCAGGCGTACTGGTTCGACGCCTTGGCCAGCAGCATCAGGGTCATGTAACCGCCGTTGGACCAGCCCTGCACGCCGATGCGCGCCGGGTCCACCCACGGCTGCTGCTTGAGCCAGGCCACGCCGCGCAGCTGGTCGGTCACTTCCACCGTGCCCTGCTTCCCATACAGCGCACCACCGAAGTCGCGGCCACGGCGCGGGGTGCCGCGGTTGTCCAGCGAGAACACGACGTAGCCCTGCTGGGCCAGGTACTGGTTGAACAGATGGTCGCCACGGCCGGGCCAGCTGTCGGTGACGGTCTGGCTGGCCGGGCCGCCATAGACATACACCGCCACCGGGTAGCGCCTGGACGGATCGAAGCCGGCCGGCTTGATCAGGCTGTAGTGCAGTGGCGTCTTGCCGTCGGCGGCGGTGAGCGTGCCGAACTCGACCGGGCGCTGCGCGTCGCGGTAGCGCGCATACGGGTGCTTGGGATCGGCCAGGTTGTTTTCCACCAGTGTGGCGATCTTCTCGCCGTTGGCGCGGAACAGCTCGATCTGCGGCGGCGTGGTGCTGTTGGACCAGCTGTCCACATAGACGCTGGCGTTGCGGGCGAAGCTGGCGCTGTGCATGCCCGGCGCCTTCGACAGGCGCTGCGGCTCGCCGCCCTGCAGCGATACCGCGTAGATCTGGCTTTCGCGCGGGCTTTCGATGCCGGCGCGGAAGTAGGCCTTGCCGGCCGTCTCATCCACCGCCAGCAGCTCGTCCACCGGCCAGTTGCCGTGGGTCAGCGCGGTGGTCTTGCCGTTGCTGTCGATGCGGTACAGGTGCTGGAAGCCGGTGCGCTCGGACGACCACAGTACGCTGCCGTCTTCAAGGAAGCGCAGGCTGTTGTGCAGCGGCACCCAGGTCGGGCTGGTTTCGTGGGCGAGTACGCGCTGGCGGTTGGAGTCGAGTGCCACTTCCACCAGGTCCAGCTGCTTCTGGTCGCGCGACTGGCGCTGGAAGCTCAGGTGCTGCGCATCGCGCCAATCGACGCGGGCCAGGTAGATGTCCTGTTCCTTGCCCAGGTCGACCCAGCGCGGCTGCGCCCCGGCGGCCGGTGCGATCACGCCCAGCTGCACGCGCACGTTGGCGTCACCGGCGGCCGGGTAACGCTGTTCGATCACATCGGTGCGGTCGGCGTAGACCTCGTAGCGCTTCTGCACCGGCACCGGTGCCTCGTCGATGCGCGCGAACGCGATGGCCGAATCGTCCGGTGCCCACCAGTAACCGGTGTGGCGGTCCATCTCTTCATCGGCGACGAACTCGGCCACGCCGTTGCCGATGGTGGTGCTGCCGTCGCGGGTCAGCTGCAGCTGCTTTCCACTGGCCAGGTCGATCACCCACAGGTTGCGGCCGCGGATGAAGCTGACGAAGCCGCCCTTGGGCGACAGCTTGGCGTCGGTGGCGAAGCCCTCACCGTGGGTCAGCTGGCGCACGGCCGCCGCCCCCTGCTGCTTGAGGTCGTACAGGTACAGCTCGCCGCCCAACGGGAACAGCAGGCGCTGTGCGTCCGGCGACCACTGGTAATCGACGATGCCGGTCATCGCGGCGATGCGCTGGCGCTCGCGGCGCGCCTTTTCCTCATCGCTGAGGGTCTCGGTGCCGGGCAGCACCACCTTGGAATCAACCAGCAACCGGGTCTGGCCACTGCCGATGTCGTAGGTCCACAGATCCAGCTGGTTGCGATCGCTGTCCTTGCCGCGCAGGAAACTGACCTGCGAACCGTCCGGCGCCACCTTGGGCTTCATCAGGGTCGGGCCGGACAGCGGCAGCGGGCCGGTGATGGCCTCCAGGGTCAGCTTTTCGGCGTGGGCGGCGGTACTGGTGGCGAGCATGAGGGCAAGCGAAGCGAACAGGTGGCGCATGGAGGATCCCGGCAAACGGCAGGTCCGCCCGGCGGCGGGCGCGGGGCGGTCGTTCCCCCATCCTAACCAAGCCCGTGCAGGAAGGCAGCATGACCTTCTGCCCATGCTGCGGTGCTGGGGTCAGGGCCCTTTGCGTTGCAAAGGGATCCGACCCCGCGGCGGGTCAGCGCTGGCCGAACAGGTGCTTGCGCTCTTCGTCGCTGAGCGGCTTGCCGGCGTTCGGGTTCACCTGCTGGCGCAGCGCATAGGCGCGCTGGGTGGCCGGGCGCGCGGCGATGGCCTCGTGCCAGCGCTTGAGGTTCGGGAACGCGGCGAAGTCCACCGGCAGCTTGTCGTAGGCGCCGATCCACGGGTAGCTGGCCATGTCGGCGATGGTGTACTCGTCGCCGGCCAGGAAGGCGTGCTGGGCCAGGCGCTTGTCCATCACCCCGTGCAGGCGGCGCACTTCGTTGTCGTAGCGCTCGATGGCATAGGGAATTTTTTCTGGTGCGTACACGTTGAAGTGGCCCATCTGGCCACTCATCGGGCCCAGGCCGGCCATCTGCCAGAACAGCCATTCCAAGGTGGTCACGCGGCCGCGCGGGTCGCTGGGCAGGAAGCGGCCGGTCTTCTCGGCCAGGTACAGCAGGATCGCACCGGACTCGAACACGCTCTGCGGGGCACCGCCATCGGCCGGGGCGTGGTCGACGATGGCCGGCATCTTGTTGTTGGGCGAGATGGCCAGGAACTCTGGCTTGAACTGGTCACCCGAGCCGATGTTGACCGGGTGGATGCGGTACTCCAGGCCGGCTTCCTCCAACAGCAGGGTCACTTTGTGGCCGTTCGGGGTGGGCCAGTAATACAGGTCGATCATGGCGTCGGCTCGGGGTGCGGAAAGGAACCTGAAGTCTAGTGCGTGAGTTGGGTTGGCACCGTCATGGCGGGCCGGTAACCTCGCCTCTCCCCCGAAACGCAGCATCCCCCGCATGAGTGCAAACCGCCCGCCGCTCTCCCCGTTGTCCACGCTGATCTTCGCCTCGCGCTGGCTGCAGCTGCCGCTGTACCTGGGCCTGATCGTGGCGCAGTGCGTCTACGTGTTCCTGTTCGGCAAGGAACTGTGGCACCTGATCTCGCATTCCGCCTCGATGGGCGAGCAGCAGATCATGCTGATCGTGCTGGGCCTGATCGACGTGGTGATGATCTCCAACCTGCTGGTAATGGTGATCGTCGGCGGCTACGAGACCTTCGTCTCGCGCCTGCGCCTGGAAGGCCACCCGGACCAGCCGGAATGGCTGAGCCACGTCAATGCCAGCGTGCTGAAGGTGAAGCTGGCGATGGCGATCATCGGCATCTCCTCGATCCACCTGCTGAAGACCTTCATCGCCAGCGGTGCGCTGGGCGGTATCCCGCTGTGCACGCCGGAGCAGATGAGCGTGGCCGCCGCCAACATCGGTGTCGCCCGCTGCTCGATGCTGACCCAGGAAGGCGTGCTGTGGCAGACCATCATCCACTGCGTGTTCATCCTGTCGGCGATCGGCATCGCCTGGACCGACAAGCTGATGTCCAACGGCCACAGCAAGTCGCACGACAAGGCACACGACCACTGAGGTCGCCGCCGGCCACGACATGATCGCCGCGGCCCCACCCGGCCACCACCCCTTGTGCGGGGCGGTGGCCGGGATGCTAGATTGCATCCTCGCCGTTGCCGGCGGTGGCGTCGGGAAACGCCACCCTGCCGCGCCTGGACCACGGGTCCCGGCCATGCATATCAATGATTTACGTCACGTCGTCTTCTAAAGGGGAGCAGGATGTCGCACGTCTCAACGATCACCGCCGCGCGCCGGTGGCTGCCGGTTGCCTTGGCACTGGCGCTGGCCGCCTGCTCGGGCAAGGAAGAATCCGCAGCACCGGCTCCGGCCGCCGCCCCCACCGCCGCTGCACCGGCCGCACCGGTGGTCGCCGCCAAGGTGCAGTCGATGGGCACCGAGCAGCTGCGTGAGTCGGCCAGCCAGGCCCTGCGCGAGAACCGCATGTACGCGCCGGCCGGCGACAACGCCATCGAGTACTACCTCGCCCTGCGCGACAAGACCCCGGACGACGCCTCGGTGAAGAGCGCGCTGACCGACCTGCTGCCGTACACCCTGATCGCCGCCGAGCAGCACCTGGGGCGCGAGGACTACACCGAAGCGCAGCGGCTGGTGGCGCTGATCGAGAAGGTGGATGCATCCGCGCCGGCCCTGCCGCGCCTGAAGGACGGCCTGGCCAAGGGCGTGCAGAACGCGGCCAAGCGCACCGAGGCCGAAGCCGAGAAGGCCAAGAAGGACGCCGAGGACCGCAGCAAGCAGCAGACCGAACAGCAGCGCCTGGCCGAGCAGCGTGCCAAGGAAGCCGACGCGGCCAAGCAGATCGCTGCGCAGCAGGATGCCGCCCGCCGCGACAACGAGCGCCAGGAAGCCGAGCGCCAGGCCGCCGCGCGCCGCGAAGCCGAGCTGAAGCAGCAGCAGGCCGCCGCCCAGCAGGCCAGTGCCGCACGCCAGGCCGCGGCTCCAGCGGCCGCTGCGGCGCCGAACCTGCGCCCGGTCAGCACCCCGGCGCCGCGCTATCCGTCCGAGGCACTGCGTGCAGGCACCTCCGGCGAAGTGCTGGTGGAAATCACCGTCGGCACCGACGGCTCAGTGACCAACGCCCGCGTGCTGCGCGCAACACCGTCGCGCGTCTTCGATCGCGAAGCCATGAACGCGGTCAAGCGCTGGCGCTTCGAGCCGGTCAGCGCACCGGTCACCACCCGCCGTACCCTGGTATTCGCCCCGGGCGGCACCTGACCGCAAAAAGGGGACGGAGGGGATTAAGTCGTTTCCGCCCCCGCAATGAGGACACGGCCCGGCATGTCCGGGCCGTGTTCGTTTCAGGAGAGGCTGTCGATCAGCCGTTGCAGTGCCGGATCGCGCGCGGCCAGCACCTGGAACAGGCCCAGCGCATGCAGGCCCGGCAGCAGCCCACGCAGGTCGGCTTCGGCGGTGGCGCGGGTGGCGTCATCGCTGGCGGGGTCCTGCCAGTCACGGACGCTGGCGAGGAAGGCGACGACGCTGCCCTTGCGCACGGTGAGGCCGTTTACCTGCACCTCGTCCTGATGGTCGGGAAGAATGTCCTGCGGCTGCATGGGTGATGCTCCTGTGGGATCGGGAGCCCAGTGTGACGCCCAGTCATCGGCAGTTCTGCCGTATAACTGCCATTGGATATGGCAGATCAGACATCACCTGTGCTGATTGACCCCGCTTTGGCGAACGCTGAAGGCGGTCCTCTCGTCATGGCCTCCCAGCTGCGGGTGCCGGGACGGCGCCGCACCGCGCGCCACCAGCACGTGCGCGGCCAGTTGCTGGGTGCCCACCACGGCCTGCTGCGGATCGAGGCCGGCGACCTGCACTGGCTGCTGCCGGCGGGGCATGTTGCCTGGATACCGCCCTTGCTGCCCCACGCCCTGGTAGGGGCAGACGCATTCGATGGCTGGAGCCTGTACGTCCGCGCCGATACCGGCCTGGATCTGCCCCTGCTGCCCCGTATTTTCCAACCCGATGCGCTGTTGCAGGCGGCGGTGACGCGCGCACTGCGCTGGCCACACCAGGCACTGGACGCTGCGCAGGCACGCCTGGCCGACGTCATCGCCGATGAGATCCGTGCCAGCACTCCCTTGCCATTTGCCCTGCCACAGCCGCGGGATCGCCGGTTGCGGCGGATCGCGGCGGCGCTGGCGCGTTCGCCGGACGACCTGCGCAGCGTCGAAGCGTGGGCAGCCGCCAGCGGACTGTCCAGCCGCAGCCTCGCCCGCCGTTGGCAGGCCGAAACAGGCATGACCTTGAGCCAGTGGCGGCAGCGCCTGCGCGTGCTGCTGTCACTGCCACGCCTGCTGGCAGGCGAACCGGTGATCAGCGTCGCCCTGTCGATGGGCTACGACACGCCCAGTTCCTTCATCAACGTGTTCAAGCGCGAGATGGGGGTAACGCCCGCGCGGTACGCAAAAGGGGACGGAGGGGATTAAGTCGCTTCTGACTCCTCCGATACGCCTGCGCGGCATTACCTGATGCCCTACGCCACGGTGCCGATGCCAGGCTGAGGCCCCCTTCGACCTGGGAATCCCATGCCCCGACAAGCGCGCCTGATGCTGGCCGGCCAGGCCTATCACGTGATCCAGCGCGGTGTGAACAAGGGTGCGATCTTTGTCGACGACATCGACCGGCAACTGTTCCTGCATCTGCTGCACAGCGCTTTCCTCAAGCACCGCGTCGCACTGCATGCCTACGTACTGATGGACAACCACATCCACCTGCTGGCCACGCCATCCACGCAGCGTGGGCTGGCCGATGCAATGCGCATGCAGGGCAACAACTATGTGCAGGCTTTCAACCAGCGGCACGGCCGCACCGGTCCCCTGTGGCAGGGCCGCTTCCATTCCTCGATGATCGACAGCGACGCTTACCTGCTCAGCGTATACCGCTACATCGAACGCAATCCCGTTCGTGCCGGCATTGCGGTCAGTGCTGAAGATCATCCGTGGTCCAGCGTGCACGGCAATCTTCAACGACGCGATGACCCCATGCTGACCCCGCATCCCGCATTCAGAGCGTTGGCCGCGACCGCTCGCAACAGGACGACGGTGTATGCGCGATTCCTGCGCGATGTGAATGCGTCCGCCGATCTGCCCGCAATCCGCAGTCATAGCGCCAAACAGCGTCCGTTGGGGGATGCTGCGTTCCTGCGGATGGTAGAGAAGACGCTCGGGCGCCCGGTGGCGATGCGAAGACAAGGCCGCCCGCGCAAGGAGGGGACGGGAGGGGCAGAAACGACTTAATCCCCTCCGTCCCCTTTTTGGGGTCAGCCGGAGATGGCCAGGCGCTCGTTGTGGTAGCGGCGCACGGCGGCGAACCACAGCACGGCGGCCAGGCCGAGGCTGGCGCCGAGGTAGATCGCCCAGACTGCGGGGGTGATGGTCTCGTGGCGGATCACCTTCAGCAGCATCTGGTTCTGCGACAGGAACGGCACGGCGTACTGCCACATCTCGCTCTTCAGCGGGTAGGCCACCAGTGCGTAGCCGGGCAGCATCGGCAGCAGCATCAGCCAGGTCATGTGGCTCTGTGCTTCCTTCATGCTCTTGGCCGCGGCCGACAGGAAGGTCAGCAGCGAGGTACCGATCAGCAGCATCGGCAGCATCACCAGCAACATCTGCAGCATCGAGCCGACGTTCATGTTGAACTGGCGGCCGATGTTGCCGGGTGCGATCTGCGCGCTCACCTTGAACGCGACCAGGGTCAGCAGCAGCGACACGAAACCGACCACGCAGGCGGCGGCGATCTTGCCGCTGACGATCGCGCTGCGCGAGCCCGGCGTGGCCAGCAGGGGTTCCAGCGACTGCCGCTCGCGCTCGCCGGCGGTGGCGTCCATCACCAGGTAGGCACCCCCGATGAACGAGGTCAGCGTCAGCAGTACCGGCAGCAGCATCGACAGGATCATGCCGCGCTTGGCCTCGGCACTGGCCAGGTCCTGGCGCGCCACGTCCAGCGGGCGTGCCACCTGTGCATCGATGCCGCGTGCCATCAGGCGCAAGGCACCGACCTGGCCGTTGTAGGTGGCCAGCGCCGCCTCCAGGCGTGCACTGGGTACCTCGGCCGCGCGACGCGTGCTGTCCTTGATCACCTCCACCAGCGCCGGCTTGCCCTCGGCCCAGTCCTTGCCGAAGTCCCCGCTGATGCGCAGCGCCACATCGATATCCTGGCTGCGGATGGCCTCGGCCAGGTCCTTCGGCGCCGGTGCGGCATTGAGGCCCTGTGCGGCGAGGAAGCGCACCAGGTTCGGCGCGTTCTCCGCGCCGATCGTCGGGATCTGCAACGGCTCCTCGATCTGGGTGCGCACCCGGCTCTCGGCCAGCTTGCCCATGCCCAGCAGCAGCACCGGGTACAGCAGCGGCCCGAACAGCAGGGTCAGCAGCAGCGTGCGGCGGTCACGCGACAGGTCGCGCAGTTCCTTGCGCATCACCGTCATCAGGGTCGACATCATGCTCATGCGTGCAGGCCCTCTTCGCTGCCGATCAGTTTCACGAACGCGTCCTCAAGGTTGGCTTCACCGGCCTGCGCACGCAGATCATCGGCGCTGCCCGCGGCCATCACCGTGCCCTTGGCGATGATCACGATGTGGTCACACAACGCGCCCACCTCCTGCATGATGTGGCTGGACAGGATCACGCAGCGACCCTCTTCGCGCAGGCCCAGCAGGAAGCGGCGCAGCGCGCGCGTGGTCATCACGTCCAGGCCGTTGGTCGGTTCGTCGAGGATGACGTTGCGCGGATCGTGCACCAGCGCGCGGGCAATCGCGGTCTTGGTGCGCTGGCCCTGCGAGAAACCATCGGTCTGCCGGTCGAGGATGTCGCCCATGTCCAGCGCGTGCGACAGCACCTCGATGCGTTCGCGGATGCGCTCGGCCGACAGGCCATGCAGCTCGGCGAAGTAGGCGATGTTCTCGCGCGCGGTCAGACGCTTGTAGACGCCGCGCGCATCGGGCAGTACGCCCAGGTGGCGACGTACCTCCACCGGATTGCCGGCGGCATCGATGCCATCGACGCTGATGCTGCCCTGGTCCGGGGTCATCAGCGTGTAGAGCATGCGCATGGTGGTGGTCTTGCCGGCACCGTTGGGGCCGAGCAGGCCGGTGATCTGCCCATCGCCGGCGCGGAAGCCGACGTTGGCGACCGCCTGGATGCGGCCCGTGCGGGTATCGAAGGCCTTGTGCAGGTTGTCGGCGACGATCATGGTTCCCATCCGTTGAACGAGGTGAACGCCGGCACGTAGCTCAGCGTGTCCAGGCAGCCGGCATCCAGCGCCTTGGCATCGGTCTTGTCGATGAACTGGCCGAGCAGCCGCGGCATGCAGCCGGCGGTCAACGTGCCATGGCCCTGGCCACGGGCGACCAGCGCACGGCCATTGGGCAGGCCCTTGAGCACCTGTGCGGCGTAGCGCGGGGGGGTGACCGGGTCCAGCTCACCGGACAGCAGCAGTGCCGGCACGTCGCTGCGCAGCGGCACGGCATCGGTTGCCGGCGCCGGACGGTGCGGCCACACCGGGCAGGCGGCGAAGAAGGCGCTGGCCACTTCGTTGCCGAACAGCCGCTCGGGGTCCTCGGCCGGCGCGTGGTAGCGCGGCGCATCCTCGCTGCAGATCACCGACCACTGCATGCCGCGGTTGATCTGGAAATCCATGCTGCGGTTCGCGCCGCGCGCCAGCGATGCCAACGGGGCATAACGACCGTGCGCGGCTTCATCCAGCACCAGTGGCAGCAGCGAGGAATACTGCGGCACGTAGGAGAAGGCGAAGGCCAGGCCGACCACGCTGTCCGGCGTCAGGACATCCTGCCGCGGTGCGTTGGTACCCGGGTCGCGATACTCGACCGAGACCGGTGCACGGCGCAGGGTGTCGACCACGCTGCGCAGCTGCGCGCGGGTGTCGGTCGGGAAACGCTTGCTGCACGCGGCATCCTTGCGGCACTGCGCCGACTGCAGGGCGATCGCATCCTCGAAGGTGGTCGCGAAGTCGCCACCGACCACCAGCTCGTTCGGTACCACGCCATCGATGACGATGCTGCGGGTGTGCTGCGGATAGGCCCCGGCATAGCGCTGGGCCACGCGGGTACCGTAGGAGCCGCCAACCAGGTTCAGCTGGTCCACACCGAGCGCCGCACGCACCGCATCCAGATCGGCGATCGCCTCGGTGGTGGTGTAGAAGCGCGCATCGGCACGCCCCTGCAGCGATGCGGCGCAGCGCTGGGCGTAGTCGCGCAGCGATGCCTCGGAAGGCGCGGCATCCTCGTCCATCTGCAGCGGCTTGCCGTCCGCGCCCAGGCAGCTGAGCGGGTTGGAGCCGCCGGTGCCGCGCTGGTCGATCAGGAACACGTCGCGCTGCTTGCGCACCTGGCGCAGTGCGGTATCGACGATGACCGCCACCTCGCTGGCCGCCTGGCCGGGGCCGCCGGCCAGGAAGAACACCGGGTCGGGCTGGCTGGCGCCGCTGCTGCCCGATTCCAGCCAGGCGATGCGCAGGCCGATCCGGCGGCCATCGGGCTGGGCCCGGTTCTCCGGCACCTGCAGGGTGGCGCACTGCGCCTCCACGTTGGCGCTGGCGCCTTCGGTGGACAACGTGCAGGGCTGGAAGTCGATCGTGCCGAAGCGGCGGCTGGGTGCATCGCTGGCGCTTCCGGCGGCGGCCGGCGGCGGTTGGCTGCACCCGGCAAGCATCAGGCTGGCCAGCATCCCGGCCAGCGCGAGGTGGTGTCTTTGCATCGTGCTCGTTTCCCCTGGAGGACGTTCCTGTCGACCACGACGGGCTGCCGCGGAAGATGTGACCCAACTTACACGGGCAGCGCGCCGACGGCGATGGGCAATGACGAATCCGCCGCCGACGGCGCGCAGACCTGGCAGTCCCGCGCTCGGCCTTGGCCCGTGCAGGGCGGCATCGGCGGCGGCCAGCAGCACCCCAAGGGGCCAGTGTTCCGGCCCGACGGCGATGCGGGGTCTGAAAACGGCGAGCACGGCGACCGGCGCATGCGCACAATCCGCGGAAAACCCAAGGAGACGCCCATGCACGCGTGGTACCTAGGCGGCATCGACCACCGCCCTTTCCTGCACCTGTTCGAGATGAGCGACAGCGCGCTCGCCACGCTCGGCATCCAGCGTCGCTGGGCCGGCGCCAACGGCGGACATCCCTGCCGGATCAGCCTGAGCGACCCCGCGCCTGGCAGCGAGCTGCTCCTGCTGTCCCACGTCCACCTGCCGCTGCATTCGCCGTACCGCGCCGCCGGCCCGATCTTCGTGCAGCGCGGCGTGACCCGTTGCGTCCTGCCGCCGGGCGAGGTGCCCCCGTATGTGCAGCGCCGGATGATCTCGATGCGTGCCTATGACCACGCCGCGCTGATGTGCGGTGCCCAGGTCTGCGCGGGCACCGAGGTGGCCGACCACCTGGATGCACTGTTTGCCGACCCGTCGGTGGCGTTCGTGCAGCTGCACAACGCGGCGCATGGCTGTTTCTCGTGCCAGGCAGATCGGGTGGGTACCGGGACTGCGTCGCGTGATCTCCATGACGTGATCGATGCCACGCCGGTCACGTGACGTCCAGCGCATCCGTTCAGCCCTGCGTGAAGCCTGCGGGAAGGGCTTCACATGCGCAGTCACGGATCGGCACTGCGATGGTTCCGTCCCCTGCAGTGCGACTCGATACTCGCCGTGGTGCCGCCGAAAGTCCGCCGCGCAGCGCAGCTCCTGCGGTCACCGTTCCCTTTCGACGACCACAAGGATGCGCCATGTCATTCCGATCCACACCGCTGTTGCTGGCCACCTCGTTCGCCGCTGCGGGCCTGTGCC
The DNA here is from genome assembly GCF_000284595.1 of Stenotrophomonas maltophilia D457. Taxonomy (GTDB): domain Bacteria; phylum Pseudomonadota; class Gammaproteobacteria; order Xanthomonadales; family Xanthomonadaceae; genus Stenotrophomonas; species Stenotrophomonas muris. Next base: position 4,560,716 of record NC_017671.1, read on the forward strand.
TGGCCGGCAGCGCGTTCGCCCACGGCACGATGACCACGCCGGTCAGCCGCGTCTATGCCTGCTTCCAGGGCAATCCCGAGAACCCGACCAACCCGGCCTGTGCCGCTGCAAAAGCGATTGGCGGTTCACAGGCGTTCTACGACTGGAACGGCATCAACCAGGCCAACGCCAACGGCAACCATCAGGCCGTGGTGCCCGACGGGAAGCTGTGCAGCGGCAACAACCCGACCTTCCGCGGCCTGGACGTGAACCGCAGTGACTGGCAGACCACGCCGATCCAGGCCGATGCCAATGGCAAGTTCACTTTCGTGTTCAAGGCGACCGCACCACACGCCACGCGCGACTGGCGCTTCTTCGTCACCCGCGAAGGCTGGCAGCCGGGAAGCCCGCTGCGCTGGGCCGACCTGCAGGAGTTCTGCACGCTGGGCAATACGCCGCTGTCGGCCGACGGCACCTACAAGCTTCAGTGCACGTTGCCGCAGCGCACCGGCCAGCATGTGATCTACAACACCTGGCAGCGCTCGGATTCGACCGAGGCGTTCTATACCTGCATGGACGTGCGCTTCCAGGGAGGCGGAGGGACCGCACCGGCACCGCAATGGCAGGACGCCGGCCCGGTCACCGCACGCAGTGAGCTGCCGGTTGGCACGACGCTGGCGCTGCGCGTGTTCAACGCCAACGGCAATGACGTCGAACGTGTGGAGGCCACCCTGGCCAGCGGCCAGACCGCACCCGCGCAGTGGCCGTTGGTGCTCGCCCGCAAGGTCAATGCCAGTGCCCAGCACGCGCGCGTGGGCGTGCTTGCCAATGGCGTGATCACGCCGACCGCCTCGGCCACCGACAACCGCGTGTACCTGAAGGACGGCAACCGCTTCCAGCTCGATACCCAGGTTCCCGACCCGGGTACACCGTCACCGGGCGGTGATTTCGACCACGTGTACCCGGCGGGCATCGGCAGCTATGTGCCGGGCCAGACCGTGGTGAAGGGCAGCGACGGCAAGCTGTACGCCTGCCGCCCGTTCCCGGAAGGTGCATGGTGCAACGTCAACGCCGAGGCGTACCGGCCGGGTGTGGGTGCGGCCTGGCGCGATGCATGGATTGCATACTGAGACCGGGTACAGGGAACGGTGGCAGAGCGCCGTTCCCTGCATAGCGTGAGACGCGCCAGCGTGTGAGTGGGAAGCCGTTCCCATATGCAACCACGCGATGCTTTTTTCAACGTAATCCGATGGATGCGGGCGGGCGGGATGTCGAGACTTCGCGGGGTTTCACCACCCACAGGAGATCTCCATGCATCTGTCACACCGGACCGTCATCGCGCTGTCTGTGATCGCAGGCATTGCCACCTCTGGCAGCGCGTTCGCCCACGGCACCCTGTCCAAACCCGCCAGCCGTGTCTATGCCTGTTACCAGGGCAATCCCGAAAATCCGACCAACCCCGCCTGCGCTGCCGCCAAGGCCATCGGTGGTGCGCAACCGTTCTATGACTGGGCCGGGATCAACCAGGCCGAGGCCCATGGCAACCACCAGGCCGTCGTGCCCGATGGCGAGTTGTGCAGCGGCGGCAACAGCAAATACCGCGGCCTGGATCTGAACCGCAGTGACTGGGAGACCTCGCCGATCCGAGCCGACGCCCGTGGCCGCTACACGTTCGAGTTCAAGGCGCCGGCCCCGCATGCCACCCGCGAGTGGAAGTTCTATGTCACCCGCGATGGCTGGCAACCGGGCAGCCCGCTGCGCTGGGCCGACCTGCAGGAATTCTGCACGCTGGGCAACGTGCCGGTCTCCGGTGACGTCTACAAGCTGGACTGCCCGCTACCCAAGCGCAGCGGCCAGCACATCATCTACAACACCTGGCAGCGCTCGGATTCGGGCGAGGCGTTCTATACCTGCGCAGACGTGCGCTTCGAGGGGGGCGGTGGTGTGACCCCGCCGCCGCAGTGGCAGGACGCGGGTCCGGTCACTGCCCGTGGTGCGCTGGACGTGGGCACCATCCTGACCCTGCGGGTCTTCAACGCCCAGGGCAACGATCTGGAAAGCCCGCAGATCACCCTTGCCGCCGGCCAGACCGCTGCGAACCAGTGGCCGCTGGCACTGGCCCACAAGGTCAATGGCACTGCGCAGCAGGCGCGCGTGGGGGTGATGAAGAACGGCGTGATCACGCCCGTCGCCTCGGCTACCGGGAACCGCGTCTATCTGAAGCCAGGCCACCTGTTCCAGCTCGATACCCGCGTGCCGGATCCGGTCGATCCGATCGATCCGCCGCCGGCTGACGACTACGACTTCGTATACCCCGCGGGTATCGGCAGCTACACGCCGGGCCAGACCGTGGTGAAGGGCACCGACGGCAAGCTGTATGCCTGCCGCCCGTTCCCGGAAGGCGCCTGGTGCAACATCAATGCAGAGGCCTACCGCCCGGGTACCGGCTCTGCCTGGCGTGATGCCTGGATCGAGTACTGAAGGCAGGGCACCGGGGGCGGCGTGGGGTCGCCTCCGGTTTCCAGGGTTGCCGGCCAGCGGCCGGCACTACCGGGGTTCATGCGGTTGCCGGCCAGCGGCCGGCACTACCGGGGTTCGTGCGGTTGCCGGCCAGCGGCCGGCACTACCAGGTTCGTGGGGTTGCCGGCCAGCGGCCGGCACCAGCCGGACCTATTTGCTGCTGACGTACTTCTCGCGGCGGATCTGCGGGTTGCCCAGGCCGGCGGCCTTCAGCAGCTCGGCGCAGGCATCGACCATGTCCGGGTTGCCGCACAGGTAGGCGATGTCCGTGGCCGGGTCCGGCGTGAAACCGGCCAGCGCCTGCTGCACGTAACCGTGCTGCACGTCCGGATGCGGATCGGCGGGTAGTTCGCGCGACAGGCATGGAACATAGCGGAAGTTCGGGTGTTTTTCGGCGAAGCTGTAGAAATCCTCGCTGTACAGCAGCTCGCCCGGGCTGCGCGCGCCCTGCAGCAGCACGATCTGCGCACCACGTTCGGCCATGGCCTTTTCCAGCAGCGGCAGCATCGAGCGGTACGGGGTAACGCCGGTACCGGTGGCGATCAGCAGGTAGCGGGCATTGTGGTCACCGGGATTCAGGCAGAAGCGGCCGTAGGGGCCTGATGCACTGATCTGGCCGCCGTGCTCCAGCGCCTCGAACAGCGCGGTGGCGGCGCCACCGGGCACGAAGCTGACCGCGATATCCACCGCCTCGCCCGGGCCCAGTGCGTGGTCGTGAATGGTCGCCAGCGAGTAGCTGCGCTTGGTTTCGGTGCCATCGGCGTAGCTGAAATGGACCTGGATGAACTGGCCGGGCTGGAAATCCAGCGGCTGCCCATCGTCACGCACGAACTGGTAGTGGCCGACGGTCGGGGCCAGCATGCGGCGGCCGACCAGCTTGAGGGGGAATTGAACAGGCACGACTTTTCGGGACAGTGTGTAGCCGGGGCAAGCCCTCGGGGTCTTCTATAATAGCCCCTCCCCGCCCCTCTCCAGCGCCAGCCCATGGGCGCGAAGGCTTCGAGCTTGGCATCCCAGAACGATACGGCGCCCGCCCTGCGCGTGCGCGACCTGCGCAAGACCTACGACAACGGCACCCAGGCCCTGAAGGGGGTTTCCCTGGAAGTGGCCCCGGGCGACTTCTTCGCCCTGCTGGGCCCCAACGGTGCCGGCAAGTCGACCCTGATCGGCATCATCAGCTCCCTGGTCAACCTCAGCGAGGGCCAGGTGGAGGTGTTCGGCAGCGACCTGGTGCGCAATCGCAGCGCCACCATGCGCCTGATCGGGCTGGTGCCGCAGGAAATCAACTTCAACCTGTTCGAAAAGCCCTTCGACATCCTGGTGAACTACGCCGGCTTCTACGGCGTGCCGCGCGAGGAAGCGGAGCAGCGCGCCGAAGAGGAACTGAAGCGGGCCCACCTGTGGGAAAAGGCGCAGGTGATGAGCCGCACGCTGTCCGGCGGCATGAAGCGCCGGCTGATGATCGCCCGCGCAATGATGACCCGCCCACGCCTGCTGATCCTGGATGAGCCGACCGCCGGCGTGGACATCGAGATCCGCCGCGACATGTGGCGCGTGCTGAAGGAGATCAACGCTGCCGGCACCACGATCATCCTCACCACGCACTATCTGGAAGAAGCCGAGTACCTGTGCCGCCACCTGGCGATCATCAACCATGGCCAGATCGTCGAGCAGGGGCCGATGCGCACCCTGCTGGCCAAGCTGGACGTGGAGGGCTTTCTGCTGGACATCGACGGTGACCTGCCGGCGCAGCTGCCGGTGATCGAGGGCGCGACCCTGACCGCGCCGGACCCGCACACGCTGGACATCGACATGCCGCGCGCAATGGACCTCAACCGCGTGTTCGCCACGCTCAACGAGGCCGGTATCCGCGTGCGTTCGATGCGTACCAAGAGCAACCGCCTGGAGGAGCTGTTCGTGCGCCTCACCGGCAACCTGGAGAAGCCTGCATGAGCACCACCGAGCTGACCGACGGCCAGCGCAACCGCATCGCACTGATGACCATCGTGCGCCGCGAAGTCGCCCGCATCATGCGCATCTGGGGCCAGACCCTGGTGCCGCCGGCGATCACCATGACCCTGTACTTCCTGATCTTCGGCAACCTGATCGGGTCGCGCGTGGGTGACATGGGCGGCTACACGTACATGCAGTTCATCGTGCCGGGCCTGGTGATGATGAGCGTGATCCAGAACAGCTACGGCAACATCAGTTCCTCGTTCTTCGGTGCCAAGTTCGGCCGCCACGTGGAAGAGCTGCTGGTCAGCCCGATGCCGAACTGGGTGATCCTGTGGGGCTACGTGGCCGGCGCCGTGCTGCGCGGCCTGATGGTGGGCGTGATCGTGCTGATCATCGCGATGTTCTTCACCCCGGTGCGCATTCCGCACCCGCTGGTGATGCTGACCACGGTGATCCTGGGCGCGACGATCTTCTCGCTGGCCGGTTTCATCAATGCGGTGTATGCGAAGAAGTTCGACGACGTGGCGATCGTGCCGACCTTCATCCTGACCCCGCTGACCTACCTGGGTGGCGTGTTCTATTCGGTGAAGCTGCTGCCGGGCTGGGCCGAAGCGGCCACGCACGCGAACCCGATCTTCTACATGGTCAATGCGTTCCGCTATGGCCTGCTGGGCAGCAGCGATGTGCCGCTGCCGGTGGCCTATGGGTTGATGATCGGCTTCGTGGTGGCGCTGACGGCGCTGGCGCTGTGGCTGCTGCGCCGTGGCGTGGGCATGCGCAGCTAAGGGGGGCCTGCAGGGCCTGCGGCCCTGCACCCGCCGAATCAACGTCAACTTCAACGGCAACGTCAAAAGCTGGCATTCCTTGGGTTGGCGAGGTGGGTCCGATTGCGGGGGACGCCGTAAACCCATCCCTGGGGGCTTGGCCGCGGCATCCATGCCGCGGACACCCCCGCAATCGGCCCCACCCCGCCTTCGACAAATTCCGGCGATCTGCCGGGATGTCGTTCTCCGCTGCTGCTGGTAGGTGTCGACCTTGGTCGACACGATGGATCGACGCCATGCGTGGATGGAGCTTTCACGGCAAAGCCGATGTTCCGCTTTTCTCGTTCGGGATTGCAGCTAGGCTGTGGCGATGAAGATCACTTCCATTGCGCTGGACAAAGCCGTGTCGGACGGCCCCATCGATGCCTTCAGCCATGCGTTGCTGGGCGATTCACCCACGCTGGATGAGGTGCTGGAATACCTGGCCTCGCGGCACGCGGCTGATCCCCGGTATCGCTACCTGTGCACGCTCGATGATGCCGGCCAGTGCCGCTACACCAGCATGCACGCGTCAGACGACGCGCGTATCGCGCTCTACGAGGACGAAGACCCGGCAACCCCCGACGATGCGTTGGCGGCACGCGGGCGGTTGCTGGCGCATGTGGTCGCGCAGCTTGAGCATTCGACGCATCGGCTGGAATGGAGCACGCTGGCGGGCACGCTGATGTGCAATGACGCAGACATCGAGGCATTGGTCGCGGCCAATGCCGCACCGGATCTCATCGTCGACGAGGTGGTCTGCGTGCAACAGGTGCCCGTGGATCGTGACGACCTGCTGATCGCCGCCCTGCCCAACGGCTACTTCAGCGCGGACTGGAACATCTTCCAGAACCACGCCCTGATCCGGCACCTGCAAGAGCATTACGACTACCGCCTGTTCGGGCTTGGCGCATCGTGGCTGGGCTTCCAGCGTGACAGCGCGCCGTCGCCTGCGGAAGCGGACGCTCTGGTCGCGGACCTGCAGCGCGTCTACGCTGCCGGAACGCACGACACCTGGTCACAACTGGCTGCAACGCTGTCCTCCCGCACCACGCTTCTATTGGGATACACCGAAGGCTTCAGCGAACAGCTGCCCTGAGCGCGGTTCTACACGCGCTCGCGCAGCGAGCGGCCCGCTTCCGCTCCTGATCTGTCTTCCGTGGTGGCCGCACCCGGCCAACCCCACTGAACCGTGCTTCCCGCGAACCACCACGAGGGGCACCGCCGTTGGCCGCGATCTCCGGCACAATCGAAATCCTGATTCCCCAGAACACGGTGAACGTGCAATGCGCATCCTGATCCTCGGCGCCGGCGGTACCGGCGGTTACTTCGGTGGTCGCCTGGCCCAGGCCGGTGTGGACGTGACCTTCCTCGTGCGCCCCGCGCGCGCCGCCCAGCTGGATCGCGACGGCCTGGTCATCCGCAGCCCGCTCGGCGATGCCAGCTTCCCCGTGCAGCATGTCACCGCTGATGCACTGCCCGCATTGGCCGCGCAGAAGCCGTTCGACCTGGTCATCCTCAGCTGCAAGGCCTACGACCTGGACAGCTCGATCGACGCCATTGCCCCGGCCGTGGGCGCAGGCACCACCGTGCTGCCGATCCTCAACGGCCTGCATCACTACAACGCACTGGACGCGCGCTTCGGCCGCGACGCCGTGCTTGGCGGCCTGTGCTTCATCAGCGCCACCAAGGCCCCCGACGGTGCGGTGCTGCACCTGGGCAAACCGGCCAAGCTCACCTTCGGCGAGCGCGACGGCGGCGCGGCCTCGGCGCGCGTGCGCGCCTTCGCTGCGGTCTGCGCGCAGGCCCATCTTGATCACCTGGCCAGCGAACACATCGGCCAGGAACAATGGATCAAGTACACCTTCCTTACCGCGCTGGCGGCGGCGACCTGCCTGCTGCGCGCCGACATCGGCACCATCGTTGCCACCGATGATGGCGAGGCGATCGTGCGCGGCCTGTACGACGAATGCCTGGCCGTGGCCGAAGCCGCCGGTGAACCGGTTCCCGAGGCCGCGCAGGACACCGCGCGCGGCACCCTGACCCAGGCCGGCTCGGCACTGAAGGCATCGATGCTGCGTGACCTGGAAGCCGGCCAACAGGTGGAGGCCGAACAGATCGTCGGCGACATGCTGGCCCGCGCGCGCAAGGCCGACCAGGAAGCCCTGCTGCTGCAGGTCGCCTACAGCAGCCTGCAGGCCTACCAGGCACTGCGCGGCGCGTGAGCTTCATCTCTGCCGCCAGTGCATTGCCCTCGCGGGTGCTGATCCTCGGGCTGGGCTGGAGTGGCGGTGCGCTGGCCCGACATCTGCAGGCATTGGGCGCACACGTCGCCGGCACGGTACGCGATCCCGCATCGGCACCACGCGATGGTCTGCGTCGCCATCCGCTGGCTGCCGATGCCACGCCATCGCCCGCCCTGCTCGATGAGATCGCGCAGGCCGAGGCCGTGCTGTGCAGCGTGCCACCCGATGCCGATGGCGATCCTGCACTGCGCCTGCTGTTGCCCGCGCTGCTGGCCAGCCCGGCATTGCGCTGGGTGGGCTATCTGTCGTCCACTTCGGTGTATGCCGACCGCGCCGGCGGCTGGGTCGACGAGCGCAGCGCAGCCGATGCCACTGAAGCAGCCGGCGTGCAGCGCCTGCGGGCCGAAGCGCAATGGCGTGCGCTTGCAGGAGAACGCGGCATCGCATCGGCAGTGTTCCGCCTGCCCGGCCTGTACGGGCCGGGGCGCAATGCGCTGCTGCAGCTGGCGCAGGGACGTGCCCGCCACGTAGTGCGTCCCGGGCTGCTATTCAACCGGCTGCACGTGGATGACCTGGTGACGGTCGTTATCGCGTCGATGCAGCGGCCGTGCGTGGATGGCCTGTATCTGCCGGCCGATGACGAGCCGGCACCGCCGCAGGAGGTACTGGCCTTCGCCGCGCAGCTGGGCGGGTTTGCGATGCCACCTGCCGTGGCATGGGACGACCCTGCACTCAGCCCGACCCTGCGACGCTTCTACCAGAGCAACAAGCGCATCGACAGCCGTGGCACGCGTGAAGCACTGGCGTGGGCGCCGCGGTTCCCCAGCTACCGTGAGGGCCTGCGCGACCTGCTCCGGTAGTGCCGGCCGCTGGCCGGCAATCAACCGTGTTGCCGGCCAGCGGCCGGCACTACCATCAACCTGCGCCGGGCAGGCGGAAGAACGTACGCGTCGCGGCCGTTGCGTTCGCGGCGGTCACTGCCACGTCCTCGCCACGGTCACGCGCCAGTTCTTCCACGATGTGCGAGAGAAACATCGGTTCGTTGCGGCGGTCCTTCGGCATCGGCTTCAGCGTGCGCGGCAGCAGGTACGGTGCGTCGGTCTCGATCATCAGGCGGTTGGCCGGGATGTTCTTCACCAGTTCGCGCAGGTGCGCGCCACGGCGCTCGTCGCACAGCCAGCCGGTGATGCCGATGTACCAGTCCTGGTCCAGGTAGTCGAACAGCTCGTCACGCTCACCGGTGAAGCAATGCACCACCGCCGGGCCGATGCGGCCTTCGACGTTCTTCATCTGTGCCATGAAATCGGCATGCGCATCGCGCTGGTGCAGGAACAGGGGCTTGCCATTGTCCGCGGCCAGCTGCAGCTGGCGCTCGAACGCGCGGTGCTGGGCCGGGCGCGGCGAGAAATCGCGGAAGTAGTCCAGCCCGCACTCCCCCACCGCCACTACTTCCGGGTGGGCATGCAGCGCGCGCATTTCGGCATCGCATTCCTCGGTGTATTCCACCGCGTGGTGCGGGTGCACGCCGGCGGTAGCGTACAGGAAGCCGGGGTGCTGCTGGGCCAACTGCAGGGCCAGTGGCGAGTGCTCGCGGCTGGCACCGGTGATGACCATCTGCACCACGCCGGCCTGGCGCGCGCGGTCCAGCACGGCATCGCGGTCGCGGTCGAAGGAGTCGTGGGTCAGGTTGGCGCCGATATCGATCAGGTGCATGGTCATCGCGGGGGAAAAGTGCCCGCGCATTGTACCTGCGCCTGCCGTGGCCCCTTATCCTTTGCATATGAACGCCCCGCTCTTCCCGATTTCCCCGCTGCTGCCGCAGATCCAGCAGCAGCTGGCCGTGCAACCACGGCTGGTGCTGGAGGCCCCGCCCGGTGCCGGCAAGACCACCCAGGTGCCGCTGGCGCTGCTCGACGCGCCGTGGCTGCAGGGCCGCAAGATCATCCTGCTGGAACCACGTCGGGTCGCCGCGCGCAGCGCGGCGCTGTTCATGGCACGGCAGCTGGGTGAGGAGGTCGGCGGCACGGTCGGCTACCGCATCCGCTTCGAGAACAAGGTATCCGCGCGCACCCGCATCGAGGTGGTCACCGAGGGCATCCTGACCCGGATGCTGCAGGACGACCCGATGCTGGAAACCGTCGGCGCGATCCTGTTCGATGAATTCCACGAGCGCCATCTCAGTGGGGATCTGGGCCTGGCGCTGGCGCTGGACGTGCAGGCGCAGCTGCGCGACGACCTGCGCCTGGTGGTGATGTCGGCCACGCTGGACGGCGAGCGGCTGGCACGCTTCCTCGATGCGCCGCGGCTGAGCAGCGAGGGCCGCAGTTATCCGGTGGCGATCAGCCACTTCCCGGCGCGCCGCGATGAAGCCCTGGAACTGCAGGTGCGCCGCGCGGTGCAGCAGGCACTGGCCGAGCACCCCGGTGACCTGCTGGTGTTCCTGCCCGGCCAGCGCGAGATCGCGCGCGTCCAGGCCGGCCTGCAGGAGTCACTCGATGGCAACGTCGAGGTGCTGGCGCTGCATGGCGAGCTGCCGGTCGAACAACAGGCGCGCGTGTTGCAGGCCGCCAGCGATGGCCGCCGTCGCGTGGTGCTGGCGACCAACGTGGCCGAGTCGTCGGTGACCCTGCCCGGCGTGCGCGTGGTGATCGACAGCGGCCAGGCGCGCGAGCCGCGCTACGACCCCAACAGCGGCTTCACCCGGCTGGACGTGGTGGCCATCGCGCAGGCGTCGGCCGACCAGCGCGCGGGCCGTGCCGGTCGCGTGGCCGAGGGCGTGGCCTGGCGGCTGTGGCCGCAGTCGCAGCGGCTGGAGCCGCAGCGCCGCGCGGAGATCGACCAGGTGGAACTGGCCGGACTGGCGCTGGAACTGGCCGCGTGGGGCAGCAGCGACCTGCGCTTCCTCGACCCGCCACCGGCCGGCCCGATGGGTGCGGCGCGCGAACTGCTGCAACGCCTGGGTGCACTGTCGGACTCGGGCGCGATCACCGCACTCGGGCGCCGTGTACTGGCGCTGGGTACGCACCCGCGGATGGCGGCGATGCTGCTGGCAGCGCCCGATGCCCGCGCGCAGGCGCTGGCCGCCGATCTGGCCGCCCTGCTGGAAGCGCGCGACCCGCTGCGCCAGGGCGGTGACGCGCTGGCGGCCCGCTGGCGCGCACTGGCCGCGTTCCGCACTGGCCGCGCGCCGGGCGATGCCAACCGCAGCGGGCTGGCCGCCATTGATGCCGCCGCCAAGCAGTGGCGTCGCCGCCTGCGCTGCGAGGCTGCGCCGCCGGCCAGCATCGAGGCGCACGAACTGGGCGATCTGCTTGCACACGCCTTTCCCGACCGGATCGGTTTCCAGCATCCCGGCGATCCGCTGCGCTACCTGCTGGCCAATGGCCGCAGCGCGCGCCTGCACGAACTGAGTGACCTGCGCGGTGAGCCGTGGCTGGTGGCCAGCGAACTGCGCTTCGAGGCGCGCGATGCGCTGCTGCTGCGTGCCGCACCGGTGGATGAAGGCCACCTGCGCAAGGCATGGCCGGAGCGCTTCGTCACCGAAGACGTGGTGCGCTGGGACAGCGAGCGACGCGCCCTGGTGGCGCTGCGCGAGACCCGTTTCGACCGGATCGTGCTGGACAGCCGCTCGGCCGGCCGGGTCGATCCGCAGCACGCCGCGCAGGCGCTGACCGATGCGGTGGCCGAGCTCGGCCTGCAGGCGCTGCCGTGGACCGAGGGCCTGCGCCAGTGGCAGGCACGGGTGGAATCGCTGCGGCGCTGGATGCCCGAGCTCGGCCTGCCCGACTGCAGCGACGATGCCCTGCTGGCCACGCGCGCACAATGGCTGCAGCCCGCGTTCGCCGGCAGGACGCGACTGGATGCGCTGGATGAATCCAGCTTCGGCGAGGCGCTGAAATCGCCACTGGAGTGGTCACAACGGCAGTTGGTCGAGCGTCATGCGCCGACCCGCATCACCGTGCCGTCCGGACTGGAGCGGCCGATCACCTATGCGCTGGACAGCGAGAGCGGCGATCCGCTGCCGCCGGTGCTGGCGGTGAAGCTGCAGGAACTGTTCGGCCTGGCCGACACGCCGCGCATCGCCGATGGCCGCGTGCCGCTGACCCTGCACCTGCTCTCCCCCGGCGGCCGCCCGCTGCAGGTCACCCAGGATCTGCGCAACTTCTGGGAAAGCACCTACGCCGAAGTGAAAAAGGAGATGAAGGGCCGTTACCCGCGCCACCCATGGCCGGATGATCCGTGGACGGCGACGGCCACGCACCGGGCCAAGCCGCGCGGAACCTGATTGGTAGTGCCGGCCGCTGGCCGACAGCCCCCTGGCACCAGGCGGAGAGCATTGCCGGCCAGCGGCCGGCACTACCGGGTGCGGAGCCTGCCTGATCCTGAATGGCTGCGGTAAAGTCACACCACGTGCGTCCCCGACTGACATACCGTTTACGGGCAACACGCGACACTGGACTTCGACCCGAGGCAAAGGACCCCCGCATGAGCAAGCTGACCGTAATCACCGACCGCGCTCTGGAGCGCGCCCTGGAGCTGGCCCACACCGCCGGCGATGGCCTGAAGAGCGCCGGTGGCAGCCTGCGCAACGCGGACTGGATCAAGACCGGCGCCGCCCTCGGCGCAGTGAAGACCGGCGGCAAGGTCGCCACCAAGTTCGCCCGCCGCAACCCGGCCGTGACCATTGCCGCGGCTGCCGTCGGCGTCGGCCTGCTGGGCTATGCGCTGTACCGCAAGCAGCAGAAGAAGAAGGCTGCCAATGGCCACGTGGTGAATGGGCAGGCGCAGCGCATCCACGCACGCGACCGCCGCAACGACACCGTGGTGGACGAGCACAGCGATATCGGCAGCGACGCGTGAAGCTGCCCGGGTCAGAGCCCTTCCGCAGGAAGGGCTCTGACCCTACCAGCTACGAGAGGGCCGGATGCCGCGAGGTATCCGGCCCTTTCTGTTTCAACCGATCTGCCGCCACTGCCCCGGCTGCAGGTCGTCCAGCCGGTAGGGCCCCATCGCCACCCGCACCAGCCGCAGCGTTGGCAGGTTCACTGCCGCGGTCATCCGCCGCACCTGGCGGTTGCGGCCCTCGCGGATCGTGATCGCCAGCCAGGCATCGGGCACGGTCTTGCGGAAGCGCACCGGCGGATCGCGTGTCCACAGCGACGGCGCCGGATCGAGGCGCTCGATCTTCGCCGGCAAGGTCGGCCCGTCATTCAGCTCCACCCCATCGCGCAACCGTTGCAGCTGCTCATCGCTGGGCGTGCCTTCCACCTGCACCCAGTAGGTCTTGTCGGCCTTGTGCTTCGGGTCGGTCAACGTGTGCGCCAGCGTGCCGTTATCCGTCAGCAGCAGCAGGCCTTCGCTGTCATGGTCCAGGCGACCGGCGGCATACACGCGCGGCGGCAGGCCGAACCCGGCCAGCGTCGGCCGCGGCGGTACGCTGCGGTCGGTGAACTGGCAGAGCACGTTGAAGGGCTTGTTGAAGGCGATCAGCATTGCGGGCACGGCAGTCAGCGGGTGGCGCATTGTCCCATGCCGCGCCACGCGCCACTCGGCTGTACAGAGTCAGCATGCGCCAGCCCGGCACCCCTCTTACGGCTTGATGAAGCGCAGGGTCATGCGGTCGCTTTCGCCGATCGCCTGGTACTTCGCATCATCGGCCTTGTCGTGCTGGTTGGTCGGCGGCAGCGTCCACACGCCGTTCGGGTGGTCCTTGGTGTCGCGCGGGTTGGCGTTGACCTCACTGCGCGCGTCCAGCTTGAAGCCGGCGGCCTCGGCCATCGCGATCACCTGCTGCTGGCCGACATAGCCGGTGTCATCGTCGTCAGCCACGTCGGCCTTGGCGCGGTGCTCGACCACGCCCAGCACGCCGCCCGGCTTGAGCACGTTGAAGAAGCCCTGGAACATGCCCTGCGCCTGGCCGGCCTTGCGCCAGTTGTGCACGTTGCGGAAGGTCAGCACCACATCGGCTGAACCGGCCGGGCCGAACACCGGCTTGGCCGGATCGTAGGCCACCACGGCAGTCTTGCCGAACTGTGCCGGTGCAGCGGCGTACTTCCTTTCCAGGCTGTCGCGGCTGCGCTGCTGGTAGTCACGGCCGCGGCCTTCGGGCACCGCCATCGGATCGACCACCGCAGCGACGTAGTGGCCCTTGTCGTGCAGCAGCGGCGCCAGGATCTCCGAGTACCAGCCGTTGCCGGGGGTGATCTCGATGACGGTCTTTTCCGGCGTCACCTTGAAGAACGACAGCGTCTGCGCCGGGTGGCGGAAACCGTCGCGCTTGACGTTGTTGGCATCGCGGGTGGGCGCCTTCACCGCCGCGTCGATGACCGGCGACACCTGGATCTTCGCCGGCGCGACCGTGGCCGGTGCGGCAAACGCGGGAACAGCGGCAAGCAGGGCCGAAGCAAGCAGCAGGCGGCAACCACGCAGGGACGAAGCAGGCATCATCGGAGCGACTCCAGCGGAAGATGCGGCGAGACTAGCAGCCGCGGCGCCCCAGGTGTTCACAAAACGTTAGCCGCGTGCGTATCGCGGAACACTGTTTTGTGGTCGCCGCCGCAGCACGGTCACACTACGCGTTTTATTCTGGAGCACTTCCCCCAAGGAGTCCGTGCCCATGACGGCAACCCGCGAACTGGGCCGTTCCGGCCTGCATGTACGTCCGCTCGCCTTTGGTGGCAACGTGTTCGGCTGGAGCGCCGATGAGAAGGCCAGCTTCGCCCTGCTCGATGCCTTCGTCGACGCCGGCTTCAACCTGGTCGACACCGCCGATGTGTATTCGGCCTGGGTGCCGGGCAACGCCGGCGGCGAATCGGAAACGCTGATCGGCAAATGGTTCGCGCGCAGCGGAAAGCGCGACAAGGTGGTGCTGGCGACCAAGGTGGCCAAATGGGCCGAACGCCCCGGCCTGACCCCGGACAACATCAATGCGGCGGTCGAGGATTCGCTGCGCCGCCTGCAGACCGACGTGATCGATCTGTACCAGGCCCACGAGGATGATGAGTCGACGCCACTGGAAGCGACCCTGGCCGCGTTCGGCCGCCTGATCGAAGCCGGCAAGGTGCGCGCCATCGGTGCCTCCAACTACAGCGCCACGCGCCTGGCCGATGCGCTGAAGGTGTCCACCGACTACAAGCTGCCGCGTTACGAAACCCTGCAGCCGGAGTACAACCTGTACGACCGTGCCGGCTACGAGAAGGAGCTGGAACCGCTGGTGCAGCGCGAACAGATCGGCGTGATCGGCTACTACGCCCTGGCCAGTGGCTTCCTCAGCGGCAAGTACCGCACACCGGCCGATGCGGCCAAGAGCCCGGCACGTGGCGAAACGGTGGTGAAGCGCTATCTGAACCCGCGCGGCCTGCGCATCCTGCAGGCGCTGGATGACGTGGCCAGCAAGCACAATGCCAGCGCCGCACAGATCGCACTGGCATGGCAGATCGCGCGGCCGTCGATCACCGCGCCGATCGTCAGCGCCACCAGCGTCGAACAGCTGCACGATCTGCTGGCAGCGGCCAACGTGTCGCTGAGCGTGCAGGATGTCGCGCAGCTGGATGCCGCCAGCGCCGAAGCGTGAGGCCCGGTAGTGCCGGCCGCTGGCCGGCATTGCACAACAGCGAAGAAAATAATTGAACAAAATGGTTGCACGCGACTAAATCGTGGTTTATCGTGCGCACCTCGTTTCAACAACCCTTGGAAACTTCCCTTGAACGCGCATTCCGTCGCCATCGCCAAACTGCTGCCATGCCTGCGCATGGACGGGCTGGCGCGCGCGTTTGGCAAGGAAGACCAGCTGACAACGGCCTGATACCCGCCCTGCGGAGATCGGCCCCCCCGATCTCCGAGGCCTGACGACGCCCTCGGAACGCAAGTCCCGGGGGCGTTTTCGTTTGCGTCGGCACAAGGACCCGCGATGCCAGAACTGCACCCCGCGCGGCAACCCGCCGCTCACTGACCCAGGTTTCTCCCGCCCCGCCGAAGGATTTACTTCGCGCGATCGGCTGCGCCCGGACATTATCTGCATCGCATCAAAACATTATCGCTCGTCGATAATGTCGGTGGCCTGCACCCTCGATTCTCCAACGGTCCCGTTTCCATCACGGGCTGGTGCGCGCGGCGTTGCCGTGGCGTATGCCGGAGGTCGCGGACATGCCATCGCCTGGATCGCCTGCTGGAGGCAGGCGCCGGTTCGCCGGTACGCGGTTCGATTCCGCGCGGTCCCCAACTGGATAGCTCAGTAGGGTAGAGCAACGGATCCTGATTCCGTCTGTCGTGGGTTCGACTCCCACTCCAAACCACATGACCTGTCACGTCATGACTTGAAGCAACACCCGGGGCGCAAGCCCCAGCGGCCATCGTCGCCGTCCACCGCCATCGCCTTCGGGCGGGGCGTGGAAGGCAACGGACCGCACGCCGGGCCCCGGCCCGCCGCCACTGCCAGCCACGTTCCGCCCCGGTGCTGCCTGCCGGGAACGGCGATGGCAGCACTGCCGGCGCACCGAAGGCTCCGCGCGCGGACCGTCCGCCGATGGCCGCCCTCTTCCGCTGCCTGCACGTGGTGTGCAGGCGGCCGCGCCACGACCTGATCGACCCGGGTCATGGCGATTCATCCGCAACGGGTCGAACCACCAGAGCCATACAAGGAGAGACTCCCATGTTCTGGACCATCAAGGTCGTGATCGGCGACGGCGAGCGCGGCCTGGTGTATCGCAACCGTCGTTTCCAGCAGATGCTGCTGCCGGGCGTGCACCGCCTGTCGCCGTTCGGCGGCCGCCCGCACGTGGACATCCACACCGCATCGAAGGGCGCGGCCTATACCGGCAGCGACCAGGACAGCCTGATCGAGGCACTGGGCGCGACGCTGGACACGCACTTCGTGCTGGCCAATGTCAGCGCCACCGAAGTCGGCCTGTTGCTGCGCAACGGCCGCATCGATGAAGTGCTGCCGCCGGGCAGCCGCCGCCTGTACTGGCGGGGTTCGGTCGACACCCAGGTACGCGTGATGGCGCTGGGTGACGAGCCGCGCATCCCGGCGGACGTGCAGCAACGCCTGGGCCAGCTGGGCGTGCTGCCGCGTGTGGCGGTGATCAGCACCGTGCCAAGCGAGTCGGTCGGCCTGCTGTTCATCGATGGCACGCTGCGGCAGACGCTGGACGCCGGCCTGCACGCGTTCTGGAACTTCAACGGCAACGTGTCGGTGGAGCGCGTGGAACTGCGTGCACGTTCGCTGGACGTGTCCGGCCAGGAGCTGCTCAGCCGCGACAAGGTGACCCTGCGGGTGAACCTGGCCGCGACCGTGCAGGTGATCGACCCGGTGCGTGCACACCGCACGCTCAGCAATGCCGATGAGTTCGTCTACCGGCAGCTGCAGTTCGGCCTGCGCCAGGCGATTGCCGCGCGCAGCCTGGACGAGCTGCTGGGCGACAAGGCGGCGCTGGACGGCGAGATCGCCGCCCATGTGCAGGCCGCGATCGAGGGCCACGGCGTGCGGCTGCTCGGCGTGGGCATCAAGGACGTGATCCTGCCGGGCGAGATGAAGGAGATCCTCAATGGCGTGGTGCTGGCCGAGAAGCAGGCCCAGGCCAGCGTGATCCGTCGCCGCGAGGAGGCCAACGCCACGCGTTCGCAGCTCAACACCGCAAAGCTGATCGAGGACAACCCGGTGCTGATGCGCTTGAAGGAGCTGGAGGCACTGGAGAAGGTCACCGAGAAGATCGACACGCTCACCGTGTTCGGCGGCCTGGATGGCGTGCTGAAGCAGCTGGTGACGATCAGGTAGGGGGTAGCGGCGGCGCAGGGACGCGCCGCCGGCCCATCAAGGACATACACGAAGACATGGACACTCAACACAACTATCAATGGCTGCACGCCGAGGGCACCACGCCGATCAAGGGCTGGGTCAACGGTGTGCCGCTGGAAGCGCAGGCGCATGAGCAGCTGCGCAACATCGCCGCGATCCCGTTCGTCGGGCCGTGGGTGGCCGTGATGCCGGACGTGCACCTGGGCAAGGGCGCGACCGTCGGCTCGGTGATCCCGACCCGCGGTGCGATCATCCCGGCCGCGGTCGGCGTCGACATCGGCTGCGGCATGGCGGCGGTACGCACCACGCTGCGCGCCAACGACCTGCCCGACGACCTGCGGCAGCTGCGCAACAGCATCGAGCGCAGCATTCCGGTCGGCAACGGGCGCGGCGGCGAGCATCACCGCATGCCCGACAGCATCCACACCCGGCTGGTGCAGTCCGGGCTGGCCGCCGGCCTGGAGAAGATCAAGGACAGGCACCGCAGAATCCGCACCGACAAGCTCGACCGCCAGCTGGGTACGCTGGGTGGCGGCAACCACTTCATCGAACTGTGCCTGGACGAGACGGACACGGTGTGGGTGATGCTGCACAGCGGATCGCGCGGCACCGGCAACCTGATCGGCACCTACTTCATCGAGAAGGCGCGCGAGGAACTGGCCCGGCGCGTGCTCGGCTTCCACCTGCCGGACAAGGACCTGGCGTTCTTCATGGAAGGCGAGCCGCTGTTCGATGACTACGTCGAAGCCGTGTCGTGGGCGCAGGACTACGCCCGGCAGAACCGCGAGGCGATGATGTCGCGCGTGCTGGCCGAGATGCGCCACCGCTTGCCGAAGTTCCAGCTGGCAGCGATGGCGGTGAACTGCCACCACAACTACGTGCAGAAGGAGACGCACCACGGCCAGGAACTGCTGGTGACCCGGAAGGGGGCGGTGAGTGCGCGCGAAGGCGAGCTGGGCATCATTCCCGGCAGCATGGGCACGCGCAGCTACATCGTGCGCGGCAAGGGCAACGCCGACAGCTTCCACAGCTGCAGCCACGGTGCCGGCCGGGTGATGAGCCGTGGCACGGCGCGCCAGCAGATCACGCTGGCCCAGCACCGCGAGGCCACCGCGCACGTGGAATGCCGCAAGGACAGCGGCGTGCTGGACGAGTCACCGGCCGCGTACAAGTCGATCGACGATGTGATGGCCGCACAGCTGGACTTGGTCGAGGTGGTGCACACCCTGCGCCAGGTGCTGTGCGTGAAGGGGTAACGGAGCAGTGCCGGCCAAGGCCGGCCTCTACCAGAGCAGTACGTCGCGTCGGGGGTCAGATCGCTTTCTGCGAAAGGGATCTGACCCCGCCACATTCAGCGCGGCACGCTGTCTTCGGCCACCAGCGCATGATGCACGCCGATGCCCGCGCGCACGCCTTCGGCCATGGCCAGGGTGATGTTGCCGACCGTCGTCGCATCGCCTGCGGCGTACACGTTGGGCACCGAGGTCTGCTTCATCATGTCGACCTCGATCAGCACCCCCAGCGGGCTCTCGACCAAGGTGCAGCCAAGCTGCTGCACCAATGGCGTGGCCATCGCCTGGGTGGCCGGTACGAACAGCGCACGCTGGGCGATGCGGCGGCCATCGGCCAGCTCCACTTCCAGCCAGGTCGGCTGGTCGCCCTGCACGCCCAGCACCGGCGAGGTCTCGATCTGCACGCCGCGCTGCTGCATGGCAGCCCGTTCCTCATCGGTGATCGGCAGGCCCTGGCTGAAGAAGGTGACATTGCCCCAGTCGGCAAACAGCGGCGCCTTGCCGGCGGACATCGGATGGCCGCCAAGCAGGCCGATGGCGCCGCCACCCACTTCGTAACCATGGCAGTAGGGGCAGTGCAGCACGGTGCTGCCCCAGCGCTCGGCCAGCCCGGGCAGTTCCGGCAGCTGGTCGGCGATACCGCTGGCCAGCAGCAGCTTGCGCGCGGCCAGCACCTGGCCATCGGCGGTACGTACTTCCACGCCCTCTGCGCTGGCGTTGGCCTGCACAGCCTCGGCATGCACCCAGCGCACGCTGGGGTAATCCAGCAGCTGCTGGCGCGCGGTCTTCAGCAGCTCGGCGCCGCTGATGCCATCCAGCCCTGGCACCCCGTGCGAATGGTTGGCGAAGCGGTTGCGCGGCGAGCCGGCGTCGATGACGGTGACCGGCCGCCGGGCGCGGGCCAGGATCAGGCCGGCGGCAATGCCGGCGTAGCTGCCGCCGACGATGAGCACATCAGGATTCATGAGGACCTTCCAGGGAACGGTGATGGGCGAGATGGCGGGCGAAGTCGGCGCCGAGCTGGTCCAGCGTGGTCGCCCGCAGGCGCGCCTCCAGCAACCGCTGTGCCTCGCGTGCCCCCTCCAGCAGCGCGCTGTTGACCAGCTGCTGGATCGGGCAGCCGCCGCCGGCGTCGCGGGCGCCGACCTGCACCAGCGGTGGTGCGCCCACGGCCAGGTAGATGTCATGCAGGGTGATCGTTGCAGCGTCGCGGGCCAGCTGGCTGCCACCGCCATGACCGCGGGTGCTGCGTACCAAGCTGGCCTTGTGCAGCTGCGCCAGCAGACGGCGGATCACCACCGGATGGGTCGGCAGGCAGGACGCCAGCTGCCCGGAGGTGCGCGGGCCATCCTGGCCGACCAGATGCGCCATCACGTGCAGGGCGTCAGAGAGCGGGTTCGCGGATTTCATGTAACTACATTAGTTACATTTATATCCCCTGTCCAGGGTCCGTATTTGTTCCATATGGACACATTTGTCCTATGAAACACTTCCTTCACATCACTAAACGAAACGCTAATGTGATGTTCGTCGCACTTCAGCGGAAGCGTAGCGGGTCGATACCGCATTGCCCCTTCCCGAGAGTGCTTCCCGATGAATGCGTCTGTCCGTGCTCCGCGCCTGCAGTCCAAGCTGCTCGGCGCGGTTTCTGTTGGCTTGGCCGTGGTCCTGCTGTGCGCGCTGGCAGGCCTGGCCTCCGCCTGGTTGAAGTTGTCCACCGAGGTCCCGCCCGAAGTCGCGCACAGCCGCGATGCCGAACGCCTGCAGCGTGAGTTCCGTGGCCAGGTGCAGGAATGGAAGAACGTGCTGCTGCGCGGGCACGACGATGCGCTGCGCCAACGCCACCTGGATGGCTTCGACAGCGAAGGCCGCCTGGTCGGGCAACTGGCCAAGGGTCTGGCCACCAGCCCGGACCCGCGCACGCGTGAGCTGGCGCAGGCGTTCGTTGGCCTGCACGCGCAGCTGCAGCAGGACTATCACGCGGCGCTGCAGGCATTTGCCGCGGCCGGCTACGATCCCGCGGCCGGCGACAACCTGGTGCGCGGCAAGGATCGCCCGGTGGCGATGGCTCTGGATGCGCTGAGCACGCACGCCACGCAGGTGGCTGAAGCGGCGGTGGCGTCCCGTTCGCAGCAGGCCCGGCAGACCCTGCTGCTGTGCGCGGCGCTGACCGTGCTGGCCGCCGTGCTGCTGCTGATCGGTCTGGCCTGGTGGCTGCGGCGTGCGGTGGTGCAGCCGGTGCTGGCAGTGGAAGCAGCGGCGCGCGCGGTGGCCGCCGGTGACCTGCAGCACGCAGTACAGGTGCGCAGCCGCGACGAGATCGGTCGCCTCGCGCAGGCCATGCAGGCGGTGCAATCCACGCTGCGCAGCGTGCTGGATGCACAGGCCGCGATGGCGCAGGCGCACGAAGCCGGCACCATCAGCCATCGCATGGACGCCGCTGCCTTCCCCGGCGCGTTCGGCACCATGGTGGCCGACTGCAACGCACTGGTCGATGCGCACATCCGGGTGAAGATGCGCGCGATCTCGATCATGGGCCGCTACGCGGTCGGCGACCTCAGCCAGGACATGGAACGCCTGCCCGGCGAGAAGGCGGTGATCACCGAAGCGCTGGACATGGCCAAGCACAACCTCGGCCTGATCAATGGCGAGATCCGCCGCCTGGCCGAAGCTGCCGGCGCGGGAGACTTCAGCCAGCGCGGCGACAGTGCCCGCTTCGAGCATGATTTCCGTGCAATGGTCGAAGGCCTGAACCGCCTGATGCAGACGACGGAGCTGAACCTGGGCGAGGTCTCCAGCATGCTGCGCGCGATCGCCGATGGCCGCCTCGGTGCACGCATGCACGGTGATTTCCAGGGGGTGTTCGCCCGTATCGCCGGCGATGCCAATACCACCGCCACGCAGCTGGCCACCATCGTCACCGACATCAAGCACGCCTCCGGCAACATCCACACCGCCGCCGCGGAGATCGCCGCCGGCAACAATGACCTGTCGCGCCGCACCGAGCAGCAGGCGGCCAACCTGGAGGAGACCGCGGCATCGATGGAGGAGCTGACCTCCACCGTGCGCCAGAACGCCGAACATGCGCGCCAGGCCAACCAGCTGGCGATCGGCGCCCATACGGTCGCCTCGCACGGTGGCAGCGTGGTCGGCCAGGTGGTGGCGACGATGGGCGCGATCGAGACCTCGTCGCGGCAGATCGCCGAGATCATCAGCGTGATCGATGGCATCACGTTCCAGACCAACATCCTGGCGCTGAATGCCGCGGTGGAAGCGGCACGCGCCGGCGAACAGGGCCGCGGCTTCGCGGTGGTCGCCAGCGAAGTGCGTACGCTGGCGCAGCGCTCGGCGGCAGCCGCGAAGGAGATCAAGTCACTGATCGAAGCCTCGGTGGAACAGGTTGGCCATGGCGCACAGCGCGTGCGCGAGGCAGGCGACACCATGGCCGAGATCGTTGCATCGGTGCAGCGCGTGACCGACATCATGGCCGAGATCTCCGCGGCCTCGCAGGAGCAGAGCGCGGGCATCGAACAGGTCAGCCAGACCGTGATCCAGATGGACGGCACGACCCAGCAGAACGCCGCGCTGGTGGAAGAAGCCAGCGCCGCCGCGCGCAGCCTGGAGCAGCAGGCCAACCGCCTGATCGATGCGGTGGATGTGTTCGACCTGTCGACCACAGCGGCGGCGAAGGGCGGGCTGGCACGCGCGGCTTGATTGATCCGGTTGCCGGCCAGCGGCCGGCACTACCGTGGAGCGCAGACAGGGGGAGTGCCGGCCGCTGGCCGGCCGCGTCCAACGCTGCACGGGTGGCGGCATGAACAGTGCGGACCAACGGTCCGCACCCACCACTACCTGCCGTCGTACACGTCGATGCAATGCACGTTGCCGGCATGCACACGGCCGCTGGCCTACCCTTTCGTGGACATTCCCGCCTCCCTCCCCCTCTGCTGGAGCCCCCATGACTGTCCCCGCCTTCGGTCTCGGCACCTTCCGCCTGAAAGACCAGACCGTGATCGACTCCGTGCGCAACGCGCTGGCGGTCGGCTACCGCGCCATCGATACCGCGCAGATCTACGGCAACGAAGCCGAGGTCGGCCAGGCCATCGCCGATTCCGGCGTGCCGCGCGACGACATCTACCTGACCACCAAGGTCTGGATCACCGCGTTCAAGCGCGATGCGCTGCTGGCCAGCCTGCGCACCAGCCTGGAAAAGCTGCGAACCGAGTACGTCGACCTGGCGCTGATCCACTGGCCATCGCCGAACGACAAGGTCGACGTGCCGATGGAGGAGTACCTGGCCGCACTGGCTGAAGCCAAGGCGCAGGGCCTGACCCGCGAGATCGGCATCTCCAACTTCACCATCGCGCAGACCCGCAAGGCGATCGGCATCCTCGGCGCCGGTGCCATTGCCACCAACCAGATCGAAATCCACCCCTACCTGCAGAATCGCCTGCTGGTGAAGTTCCTGCAGGACAACGGCATCCACATCACCGCCTACATGAGCCTGGCCTACGGCGAGGTGATCAAGGACCCGGTGATCCAGGCCATTGCCGGACGCCACCAGGCCACGCCGGCGCAGGTCGCGCTGGCCTGGGCGCTGCAGCAGGGTTTCTCGGTCATTCCGTCCTCGACCAAGCGCGAGAACCTGGCGAGCAACCTGGAAGCGGCAGCGATCCGCCTGACCGACGAAGACATGGCACAGATCGCCAAGCTCGACCGCGGCCATCGCCTGGCCAACCCGGAAGGCATCGCCCCGGCCTGGGATTGAGGCAGTGGTGCTGTAGAGCCGAGCGCACGCTCGGCTGCTGCCTCCCCGGAGCCGAGCATGGCTCGGCTCTACAGGTAGGTGCCGACCTTGGTCGGCACTGAGCCCTGATCGATCGTTGGAACACCGTGCCGACCAAGGTCGGCACCTACGAGAGGGTGGGGATCATCCCCTGCCCTGCAGCAACCACCCACGCATCGCCGCACTGACCTCGTCCGGTTTCTCCATCGGTGCCAGGTGCCCGCAGTCAGGCACCACCACCAGCTGCGAGTGCGGCACCATCGCGTGCATTTCCTCGCTCACCGCCAGCGGCGTGATGCGATCGTTCGCGCCGCACACGATCAGCAGCGGATCGCGGTAGCCGGCCAGCACATCATGGCCATCGCGGCGTTCCAGCGCGCTCTGGCGCAGGAACACGTCCGCGCCCAGGCGGGCGGTCATGTCGCGCACGCGCTGCACCAGCACGTAGTCATCCAGCCGCGACGCATCGATGTAGCTGCGCATCAGCACATCGCCGAAGCCGTGGAACTTCCCCGGCAGGCGCACGCTGGCACGTTGGCTGCGGCGCTGCTCGGCACGTTCCGGTGAATCGGCGTGGATCGAGGTATCGATCAGCGCCAGCTGCAGCACGCGCTCCGGCGCAATGCGCAGGATCTGCTGGGCGACGAAGCCGCCCAATGAGAAACCGGCCAGCGCAAAGCGCTCCGGTGCCTGTGCGAGCACGTCCTCGGCCACCGCCTGCAGGGTCTCGCCACGGGTCTGGTCGCCTACTGTGCAGTCGGCGATGTCGGCCAGGTCGGCCAGCTGCGCGCGCCACAGCTCGGCATCGTTGAGCAGGCCGGGCAGCAGCAGCAGGGGAATACGGTCGGTCATGGGGGTATTGTCGCGCCAGCACGGTGACGGAACCATGCCGCAACAGGCGGTTGCGTTGTAGAGTCGCGCCATGCTCGACTGCTGCACGGCCCGTCGAGCATGGCTCGACTCTCAGAAGGCAGCGATACGGACGCGACCATGGCAGACCCCTACAACAGCGGTACCCCCACCCCACCCGCGCTCCGCTTCGATGATGCGCTGGTCACCACCGCCTTCGAGCTGCCTGGGCACCGCGTCGTGCGCAACCTCGGTGTGGTGCGCGGCATCACCGTGCGCTCGCGCTCGATCGTCGGCAACTTCCTCGGCGGTATCCAGACGCTCTTCGGTGGCAACATCACCATCTATACCGAACTGTGCGAACAGGCCCGCGAGGAAACCTACCGCGACATGGTCAAGCATGCGCGGCAGCTGGGTGCCAACGCGATTATCGGCATGCGCTACGACGCCACCGATGTGATGACCGGGCTTACCGAAGTGCTGTGCTATGGCACGGCGGTGGTGGTGGAGCCGATGCGTTGAAGCTATAGAGCCGAGCCCATGCCCGGCTCAGGCGTGCCCGTGTGATGCAAGGCAGCCGAGCATAGGCTCGGCTCTACAGGAATCAGGCCACCGGCGGGACGTCGGGCACCTCGACCTGCTGCACCGGCAGGGTCACCATCATCACCGTCGGGTCGTCCGGGTCCAGCTTCGTCTTGAAGCCCAGGCTCTGGCACATCGCCAGCATGGTGCTGTTCTCGCGCAGCACCTGGCCTTCGACCACGTCCAGCCCCAGCCACTTGGCGTACTCGATCATGATCGCCATCAGCCGCCAGCCGATGCCGTGGCCCTTCAGATCCGAGCGGATCAGGATGCCGTACTCGCCACGGTGGTAATCGGCATCGGCGTGCAGGCGCACCGCGCCCAGCATCTCGCCGCTGCGCGGTTCGATCGCCACCAGCGCAATCGAGCGCGCGTAGTCGAGCTGGGTCAGGCGCGCGATGAACTCGTGGCTGAAGTGCTTCACCGACTGGAAGAAGCGCAGGCGCAGGTCCTCGTCGCTGACGCGGGCGAAGAACGCACGGAACAGCGCGTCGTCCTCCGGCCGCACCGGGCGCACGAAGGCACGGCCGCCATCGGACAGTTCGATGGTGCGCTCCCACTCCTTCGGGTACGGGAACACCGAGAAACGTGGATGGCCGCGGCCCTTGTGCAGGATGCGCGACGGCGCCACCGCCACGCGGGCGTCGAGGGCGAGGATGCCCTTGCCGTCGACCAGCAACGGGTTGATGTCCAGCGTACGCACTTCGGGAATGTCGGCGGCCAGTTGTGCCAGCTTCACCAGCGCCAGCGCCAGTGCGCGCTCGTCAGCCGCCGGCACGTCACCGTAGGCCTTGAGGATGCGCGAGGCGCGGGTCTGGCCAATCAGCTCGTGGGCCAGGCG
Organism: Stenotrophomonas maltophilia D457; assembly: GCF_000284595.1. GTDB lineage: Bacteria > Pseudomonadota > Gammaproteobacteria > Xanthomonadales > Xanthomonadaceae > Stenotrophomonas > Stenotrophomonas muris. Next base: position 4,586,366 of record NC_017671.1, read on the forward strand.
CAGGTCCAGCGGCGGCAGCGCCAGCGCCTTGTCGTTGATCACTTCGACGGCAGTGCCGCCGCGACCGACCACGATCACCGGGCCGAACGTCGCATCATCGGCGATGCCGACAATCAACTCGCGCGCCTTCGGACGCACGATGGTCGGCTGCACCAGCAGGCCGTCGATACGCGCATCCGGCCGCAGCTGGCGTGCGCGCGACAGGATCGCGTTGGCCGCGCTCTGCACCGCCGGCAGCGTGGACAGGTTCAGGCGCACACCATCCACTTCCGACTTGTGCGGAATATCCGGCGAGAGAATCTTCAGCGCGACCGTGGCACCGCGTTCCAGCAGGGGCTGCGCCAGGTCCATCGCCTCGTGCGCATCACGCGCATGCATCACCGGCGCGGAGGGAATGCCGTAGGCCTTGAGCAGTTCATGCGTAGCCAGCGGGTCCAGCCACTGCTGGCCGTTGGCCAGCGCGGCATCGACCAGTGCGCGCGCGGCGGCCGTGTCGACGCTGAAGTCCTGCGGCAGGCTGGGCGGCGTTTCCATCAACGCGTTCTGCGCTTCGCGGTAGCGCACCAGATGCTGGAAGCCACGTACGGCTTCGGCCTCGGTCGGATAGGTCGGCACCCGCGCCGCGTTGAGCGTGGCGGTGGCCTGGTCGTCGTTGCCCAGCCACACCGCGAACACCGGCTTGTCGCGGTGGTGGCGCGGGCGCAGGCCGAGCGTGCGGGTGAGTGCCTGCGCGGCGTCCGCCGATGAGGTGAACGCGGTCGGCACGTTGACCACCATCACCGCGTCATTCTCGTTGTCGGCCAGCAGCGCTTCGATGGCCGCGGCATAGCGGTCACCATCGGCGTCGACCACGATGTCGACCGGATTGCTGCGCGACCAGCCCTGTGGCAATGCCGCATCGAGCTTCTGCACCGTGCTGTCGGACAGGGTGGCCAGCGTGCCACGCAGCGCGATCAGCTGGTCCACGGCAAGGCGGCCGACGCCGCCACCATTGCTGAGAATGGCCAGGCGGCGGCCAGGGAAGGTGCCCAGGCGCCCCAGTGATTCGGCGGCGGTGAACAGCTCGTCCAGCGCACCGACGCGCAGCAGGCCGGCGCGGTTGAAGGCCGCACCGTACACATCATCGGCGCGGGCCAGGGCCTGCACATGGGTATCGCGGCTGCCCGGCTGCACGCGCTCGGCGCGGCCGGACTTCACCACCACCACCGGCTTGGCGCGGGCGGCGGCACGCGCGGCCGACATGAACTTGCGCGCGTCCTTGATCTGCTCGACGTAGAGCAGGATGGCGCGGGTACGGTAGTCGGTGGCGAAGTAGTCGAGCAGGTCGCCGAAGTCGACGTCCATCGTATCGCCCAGCGAGACCACGGCGGAGAACCCGACCGAGCGCGCCACGCCCCATTCCACCAGCGCGGCGGCAATGGCCGAGGATTCGGAGATCAGCGCGAGGTCGCCGGCCTGCGGAAAATGTGCGGCGATGCTGGCATTGAGCCGCGCGTGCGGCGCGATCACGCCCAGGCAATGCGGCCCGAGGATGCGCAGGCCATGCTTGCGCGCCACCGCCTCTACCTGTGCAGACAACGAACCGGGGCCTTCGCCCAGGTGCGCGGTGAGGATGATCGCCGCCTGCACGCCACGTTCGGCGGCAGTGCGCACCACCTGCGGCACGATCGCCGCTGGTGCGGTGATCACCACCAGGTCGGGCACCCAGTCCAGGTCCTTCAGCCGCTTGACCGTGCGGATGCCATCGATCTCGGCATGCCGCGGATTGATCCACGCCACCTTGCCGGGGAAGCCGGTGCCACGCAGGTTGCGCATCACCGCGCGCCCGGCCGAACGCTCGCGCGGGCTGCCGCCGATCACCGCGAGCGACTGCGGACGGAACACGGACTGCAGGTGGTAGGTACTCATGCGCCTACGGTACCCAAATTCCGTGGCGATGGGGTCGGAGGCGGGGTCGGATCCCTTTTCGCAGGAAAGGGCTCTGATCCCCTGCTGCGGATATCCGGGGTCAGAGCCCTTCGCTGCGCGAAGGGATCCGACCCCGGCGTGCACGTTTTGTTACAGCAGCGTGCCGTGCAGGATCATCGCGGCGATGCTGAAGTAGATCACCAGGCCGGTCACATCCACCAGGGTGGCCACGAACGGGGCCGAGGCGCTGGCCGGGTCGAAGCCGAGCCGCTTCAGGATGAAGGGCAGCATCGAGCCGGACAGCGAACCGAAGGTGACGATGCCCACCAGCGCGGCGCCGATGGTGATCGCCAGCAGGATCCAGTGCTCGCCGTAGTCGTGCAGGCCGCCCAGCTGCCAGATCACGATGCGCACGATGGCCAGGCAGCCGAGGATGGCGCCCAGCACCATGCCGGTCGGCACTTCGCGCAGGGCCACCTTCCACCAGTCGCGCAGGCGCAGTTCGCGCAGTGCCAGGCTGCGGATCAGCAGCGAGGTGGCCTGCGAGCCGGAATTGCCACCCGAACTCATGATCAATGGGATGAACAGGGTCAGCACCACCGCGCGCGCCAGTTCGTCCTCGTAGTGCTGCATCGCGCTGGCCGTCAGCATCTCGCCCAGGAACAGCACGCTCAGCCAGCCGGCGCGCTTGCGCAGCATCTCGAAGAAGCCGATCTGCATGTACGGCTTGTCCAGCGCTTCCATGCCGCCGAACTTGTGCGCGTCCTCGGTGGATTCCTCGATCAGCGCATCGAGCACGTCGTCCACGGTGACGATGCCGAGCATCTGCTGCTGCGCGTCGACCACCGGAATCGCCAGCAGGTCGTGGCGGCGGATCAGCCGTGCCACCTCTTCCTGGTCCATCAGCGCATCCACTGTTACCGGCGGATTGACCTGGGCCACGTCCAGGATCGATTCCTCGGGCAGGCCGGTGATCAGCCGGCGCATGGTCACCACCTGCTGCAGCTGCTGGCTGGCCGGCTCCAGCACGTAGATCGCGTACACCGTCTCGCGGGTGCGCTCGACCTGGCGGATGTGCTGCAGGGTCTGCGCCACGGTCCAGCTGGCGGGCACCGCCACGTACTCGGTGGTCATCAGTGCGCCGGCGGTGTTCGGCGGGTAGCTGAGCAGCTTCTGGATGACCTGGCGGGCGTCGGTGCCCAGCAGCGGGATCAACCGCGCGCGCTCTTCCTCATCCAGCTCGTGGACGATGTCGGTGGCGCGGTCGTCGGCCATCAGGCCAAGCAGCGCCGCAGCCCGCGCGGGTGGCAGCGCGGCCACCAGCTCACCGCTGCGGTGCAGCTCCGGCGCTTCGAGCATCTTCACTGCACGCGGCAACGGCAGCGCAGCCAGCGTTTCCGCGGCGCGGGTCAGGTCCAGCGTGTTGAGGAATTCCACCGCGTCGGCGGTGTTGTAGTTCGCCAGCGGTGCGGCCAGTGCGGCGGCATCGGCCACCGGGCGCAGCAATTGCTTCTGGTTCATCGGTTTTGCCTTGTGGGGATGCGACCTCGCGCAACGCCAACGCAGGCAAACCGTCCCGGTGTCAGGCGGTGGCCATCGCTGGCGTCGAACGAGGTCGACTTCTACTGTCGCTGGACATGGGTTGGGGACTCCGGGATGCGTATGCCAACGGACGCGCCGCCAGCGGCCGGCAGTCTGGACCCGTGGGCCATGCAGGTCAACCTGGGCGCCCCGCGCTGGGTGGCCGCCCGGCCGGTTGTTCTCGTGCATACACAGGCCGGCGCGCATAATGTCGTGGTGGCGCTCGCCACGCCCTCCCCCATCCGAACGGACGCACAGCGGGCTCCCCCGATGACCAGGTATTCCCATGCATAGCGGTGGTCTGGAACTGGCCCTGGTGCTGCTGCTGGCGGCGGTCATCGCCGTGCCGGTGTTCAAGAAGTTCGGCTTCGGCGCGGTACTGGGCTACCTGGCGGCCGGCGTGGTGCTGGGCCCGGACGGGCTGGGCTTCGTGCAGGACGCCGACCGCATCCTCGGTGCCGCCGAGATCGGTGTGGTGATGCTGCTGTTCGTGATCGGCCTGGAGCTGTCACCGGCACGCCTGAAGGTGATGCGGCGCTCGGTGTTCGGCGCCGGCGCGGCGCAGGTGGCGTTGTCCGGGCTGGTGCTGGGCGGCCTGCTGCTGCTCGATCACTTCCAGTGGAAGAGCGCGCTGGTGGTCGGCGTGGCGCTGGCGCTGTCATCCACCGCGGTCGGCCTGCAGCTGCTGTCCGAGCACAAGGCGATCAACAGCGACCATGGCCGGCTCGGGTTCGCCATCCTGCTGTTCCAGGACCTGATCGCGATCCCGCTGCTGGCGGCCATCCCGCTGCTGGGCGGAGTGAAGAACGAGACCCTGCGCTGGGAAGATGCGGCCGTGGCGCTGGGTGCGCTGGCGGTGGTGATCCTGTGCGGACGACCGGTGCTGCGCAAGGTGTTCAGCATCATTGCGCGCACCCGCAGCCCGGAAGTATTCACTGCCACCGCCCTGCTGGTGGTGCTGGGCACCGCCTGGTTCATGCAGGAAGCCGGCCTCAGCCCCAGCCTCGGCGCGTTCCTGGCCGGCGTGCTGCTGTCCGATTCGGAGTTCCGGCATGAGCTGGAAGCGCAGATCGAACCGTTCAAGGGGCTGCTGCTGGGCCTGTTCTTCATCGCAGTGGGCATGGGCATCGACCTGGACCGCATCGCCGCCGAGCCGTGGCTGATCGCCGCGGGTGTCGGCATCCTGCTGGTGGTCAAGTTCAGCCTGCTCTACGCGGTTGGACGTGTCGCCCGGCTCAGCTCGCGGCAATCGCTGCTGCTGGGCAGCGTGCTGTGGCTGGGCGGCGAGTTTGCCTTCGTGGTATTCAACGAGGCACAGCGCGCGCACCTGCTGGGCAACGCCAACCACGACCGGCTGGTGGCGATCGTCGGCCTGTCGATGGCGATCACGCCGCTGCTGATGATCGCGCTGCTCAAGCTGCTCGGCCAGGAAAAAGCCGCACCACGCGCGGCGGCCGAGGCCGACAAGGTGGCGCCGGACAACCGGCCCAAGGTGCTGATCGCCGGCATGGGGCGCTTCGGCCAGGTGATCGCGCGCCTGCTGACCGCGCAGAAGGTGCCGTTCGTGGCGCTGGAGGCGAACCCGGACACCGTTGCCGACCTGCGCCGCTTCGGCAACCAGCTGTACTACGGCGATCCGACCCGGCCGGAGATGCTGCGTGCGGCGGGGGGCGAGCACATCGATGTGTTCGTGATCACCGTGGATGACCCGGAGACCAACCTGCGCGCGGTACGCATGGTGCGCCGGCTGTACCCGGACGCGACGGTGCTGGCGCGTGCACGCAACCGCCAGCATGCGTGGCGCCTGATGGACATGTCGGCCGAGCCGTTCCGCGAAGTGTTCGGCACCAGCCTTGAGATGAGCGGGCGCGTGCTGACCGCGCTGGGCGTGGCGCCGGACGTGGCCGAACGCCATGTGCAGCGCTTCCGCGAGCACGATGAGCAGCTGCTGCGCGACCAGTATCTGGTGTACGACGACGAGGCAGCGGTGATCCAGACCTCGCGCGACGCACGCAACGACCTGATGCATCTGTTCGAGGCCGACGCGGAAAGCGACGGCAAGTAGGCGTGCCGACCAACGGTCGGCAGCCACCGGGGGCACGATCGGCACCCACCGGGGGCAGGATTGGCACCGACCCGATCGATGGCGGACCCGGTAGTGCCGGCCGCTGGCCGGCAGCCTCGGTATCCCGGAGGTCTCAGCAGGTTGCCGGCCAGCGGCCGGCACTACCCACTGCGGATTCCGATCCCGGTGCTCAACCGTTGTCGCGCAGGAACCGCGCCATCGACGAAACGCCCGGCACGCGCGGTTCGAACTCTCCAGCGACGTCGATGAAGCCGCGCATCACCGCGATCTCGCGCGGGCTGCGGTTGAGGCTGTCGCGCACTTCCGGATCGGCACCGGCGCGCAACAGGCGCTGCACCAGCAGCGGCAGTCCATGCAGGGCGGCCAGATGCAGCGGGCCGAAGCCGCGCGGATCGCGCACGTCCAGGCTGACGTCCTCATCCAGCAGGCGCTCCACCGCCGCCATCACCACCTGTTCGTCGCAGGCGGTACCCGGCTCGGCGCGTGCGCCCAGCAGCAGCAGCAGCGGCGTGACCGAACCGGCGGCGGCCTGGTCCGGCTCGGCGCCCGCCAACAGCAGGGTGTCGAGCAGGGCCAGCAGGCGCGAGCGGTCGCGGGCACTGAAACCGTACAGCGCGGCACAGTGCAGCGGGCCCAGCTGCTCCGCGTCACCGGCATGCACGTCGGCACCGGCAGTGAGCAGGCGCGCGACGATGTCCGGCAGGCCCAGCGCCGAGGCCAGCATCAGCACGGTCACCCCGCCCGGCAGGCGGTGTTCCAGCTTGGCGCCGGCATCGAGCAGGGCCGAAACGATGTCGACCTGGCGCATGCTGACCGCCGCCGACAGCGGCGTCGCACCGCTTGCAGCGGCGTGCTGCGGATCGGCACCGCGCGCCAGCAGCAGGTCGGTCACGGCCAGGTGGCCACCACCGGCCGCACGCAGCAGCGCGGTGCAGCCCTGTGCGTCGACCGCGTCGACGGCAAATCCCAGATCGATCAGGCGGCGCACGGCGTCTACATCACCGGCCATCGCAGCGGCCGGCAGATCGGCCTCGCGCAGGGTACGGCGCGGCAGCGGCCACACCCGCCAGTCCAGCCAGTCGGCCAGGTCACGGCGACCGATCGACAGCGCCACGCCCAGTGGCGTCTGACCGTCGGCGGCACGTGCTTCCGGCGAGGCACCGTGCTGCACCAGCAGCTTCAGCGCGCCTTCGCGGGCCAGGGCGGTGGCCAGATGCAGTGCGGTCATGCCATGGCTGTCGCGCGCTTCGCGATCGACACCGGCCTTGAGCAGGGCCTGCTGCAGGCGCAGCCAGCCCAGGCGTACCGCCAGCGACAGCGGTGGGTCACCGGCCGGCGAAGCGGCGAACGGATCGGCGCCACGCTCCAGCAATTCCAGCGCCAGTTGTTCCAGGCCGCGGGCGGCCTGGTCGTGCTGTGCGCAGGCGGCCAGGAAGCGTGCCAGCCCACCGCGCCCGGCCGGCGACAGGCCGCGCTGCAGAATGACCTGCAGCGCCGGCACCGCGTCGATGCCGCGCGACAGCAGCGCGAACATCGGCGTATCGGCGCAGGCGTCGCGCACATAGGGATCGGCACCGTGGGCCAGCAGCCAATCGACCGCGCGCGGCTCCAGGGCCAGCTCCGGATCGAGCAGCAGGCCGCCCAGTTCTTCCGGCTGGCACAGCCTGGCCAGCGCGGCCATGCCATCGGTGTTGCCGAAGCCCAGCGCTTCGCGCAGCAGGGTCAGCGGCGGACGGTCCGGCAACAGGCCGCTGGCGCTGGCCGCTTCACCGCGCTCGGCCAGGCCATCACTGACGGCTGCCGGCAGCGGATAGGACGGGTCCAGCAAGGCCACGATCGCCCAGCGGCCCGCTTCGGCCGCATAGTCCACCGCGCGGCGGCCAACCGGGTCGGTGGCGTCGGCGGCGATGCCCAGTTCCACTAGGCGCTTGATCAGCAGCGGCGAGACATCCTCGGCCATCACTGCCAGCTGCACCGCATTGCGGCCTTCGCCGTCCACCGCGACCAGGTCCGGCTTGTGCGGCAGCAGGTGCTCGACCACGGCTGCACGGCCGGCACGGGCGGCTTCCAGCCACGGCGTGCGGCCCAGTGCATCGCGCGCTTCCAGGTTGGCGCCGGCGCCCAGCAGCACGCCGATGATCTCCACGTGGCCGGCCAGCGCTGCCTCGTGCAGCGCGCTGCGGCGCTGGCGATCACGCGCGTCGGCGCGTGCCTTGTGCTTGAGCAGCAGCTGCACGCCGGCCGGATCGTCGTCCTCGGTGGCGGCGGCGGCCAGCAGCACCGGGGTGCCGTCGGCCGGTTCGCTGCGTGCACCGCGCTCGAGCAGGAAGCGGGCCAGGCGCCAGTTGCCGACCTGGCAGGCCACCGCCAGCGGCGACCAGCCCTCGCGGTTCAGCGCATCGACTTCGGCAGCGGCATCGCGCAGCAGCGCGGCAACGCCCGGGTCGGAACTGCGTGCGGCATGGTGCAGCGGGGTGTTGCCATCGCTGTCGGTGGCACGCGAATCGGCGCCGTTGGCGAGCAGGGTCATCACCGCTTCGGGGCGGCCATGCCAGCTGTCGCGGGTGGCGGCCAGCAGCGGGGTCATGCCCCGGTGCGGCGCGTTCACATCAACGCCGCGGGCAATCAGCTCGCGCAGCAGGCGCAGGTCCGGCAGCACCGCCGCCAGCACCGCCAGGCTGCGCTGGTCACGCCAGTTCGGGTCCGGCAGCGCATACGGATCAGCACCGGCCTGCAGCAGCTGCAGGCCACGGTCGACGCGGCCCTGGCGCGCGGCCTCATACAGGGCCGGTGTCAGTTCCTGCGGCGCCATCGCCTCCAGCGGCGCGGTTTCGGCCGCAGCGGGGAACATCGGTTCCTGTTCGCTGCTGGCAGCGGCGAACGGGCTGGGGCGCAGCGACACCAGCGGCGCGGGCGCGACCCGCTGCAGCAGCAGGTGCAGCGCCGGCGACAGCAGCACGACCGCCAGTGCGGCGGGCCAGCGTGCGCCGTCCGGCAACAGGCCCGGCCAGGCCGGCAGCACCACCAGTGCGGCCAAGGCGATCACCAGCGCCGCCACGCCAAGACCACGCCAGGCGGTCAGGTCGCGGCCGGCCAGCGCCTGCCAGTGCTGGGCCAGGCTGCCATCCAGGCGTTCGACATCGTTCCACAGCGGCCAGGTGCGCCAGGCCGCCAGCAGGCCGGCACTGACCAGCACGCTCAGGCCCAGCACCGCCGCCAGGCTGCCGCTGTCACGCAGGGCCGCCAGCGGCCAGGCCAGCAGCAGCGCCAGCAGCAGTGGCGCGGCAGCCCACAGCGCCAGCAGTGCGGGCAGGTCCTGGCGTGCGACCACCTTCAGCGGCAGCAGCGCACGGCTGCGACGCCACCACGACACGCCCAGCGCGAACGCCGGCTGCGCCAGTGCGGCAAGGATGGCACCCGGCACACCGCCCACCGCAGCGCCCAACGCCAGCATGGCACCCACGGCGAAGGCGATCGACAGGGCACGCGGACGGGAGGTGTCAGTCATAGTGTCGCGGCATCAGGCTGGCCACCGACGGCGGTACCTGCAGGTAGAACCCGCGTTCGCTCATTTCGCTGCGGACCTTTTCAGGATCGGCCTGGGCCAGGCGGCGCTGGGCATCCAGGGCCACCTCCAGGACGAAGGCGAGCGTCCCCAGCGAGGTGAGCAGCGGCGCGGGCAGCGCGCTGAAATCATCGCGTCGGGGAACGTAGACGTAGGTGTCCGGCTTGAGTTGGCTTTTATAGACGTAGGCGTGCATGTCCGCGGGACGATAACCCGGGAAGAGCCATGATTGTGTCGGAAAGCCGACACCGGGGAAAGCCGTCAGCCGACGATGGCGGCGCGATCGGCGGCGTTTCCCTTGCGAGGTTCAGCAATGTGGCGGCGACGTTCAGCCAACGCCGCCGCCACGCGGGCGCTTACTTGACCTTGGCGTAGGTGCCCTTCAGCGCGACACCGGCGAGGATGGTGCCGGCGTAGCACTCGTAATTGGTGCTGCTCTTGAACTCGTTCTTCTTGTAGTAGCTGACGATGTCGACCACGGCGTTGGCGCCGCGCGACCTGGCGCCGTCCTGCAGCGCGCGCAGCGCCGACAGCGCGACCCAGCGGCAGGCCTCGGCATCGCTCTTGTTGGCGGCGTTGGTCTTCTTGTTGGTCACGTCTTCACCCAGGCGCTGCTGCACGCTGACCGGCTGGCCGGCCAGGTAGAAGCGCACGCTGCCGTCGATGCCGGCGTCCTTGGCAGCCTGCGAGCTGACCAGCTCCTGCAGGGACTGCTCGACGCGGGTATCGCGGGCAGAGGCGGTGGAGGTCAGGGCCAGCAGCGCGGTGGCAGTGGCGATCATGAGAGTGCGGCGCATCGAAACTTCTCCTTGTCAGGGGTGCGGGTGGATGGCGGAAACAGTGCGGTGGGGCGGTGGATCACTCGCTCCAGCGGCGGAACACCAGTGAGGTGTTGATGCCGCCGAAGGCGAAGTTGTTGCTCATCACGTACTCGGCCTGCAGTTCGCGGCCCTGCCCGGTGATGAAGTCGAGCTGGCCACAGCGCGGGTCGACCTCGGCCAGGTTCAGGGTCGGCGCGAACCAGCCGGCGCGCATCATCTGGATGCTCAGCCAGGCCTCGAACGCGCCACAGGCACCCAGCATGTGGCCGACATAGCTCTTCAGCGAGCTGATCGGCACGCGGTTGCCGAACACCTGCGCGGTCGCTTGGGTTTCGGCGATGTCACCGTGGTCGGTGGCGGTGCCGTGGGCGTTGACGTAGTCGATCTGCGCCGCGTCCAGGCCGGCATCCTCCAGCGCCAGGCGCATGGCCTGGGCCATGGTGTCGGCGCTGGGCTGGGTGACGTGCTGGCCATCGCTGTTGGTGCCGTAGCCGACCACCTCGGCAAGGATGGTGGCGCCGCGCGCCTGCGCGTGCTCCAGGTCTTCCAGGATCAGCGTGCAGGCGCCCTCGCCCAACACCAGGCCATCACGGCCGGCATCGAACGGGCGCGGGGTGGTCTGCGGCGCATCGTTGCGCACGCTGGTGGCGAACAGGGTGTCGAACACCGCCGCTGCGGTGGCATCGAGCTGCTCGGCACCGCCGGCCACCATCACCGTCTGCTTGCCACTGCGGATCGCTTCATAGGCCGCACCCACGCCCTGGCTGCCGGAGGTGCAGGCACTGGAGGTGGTGTACACGCGCCCGGACAGGCCGAAGAACACGCCGATGTTGACCGGCGCGGTGTGGCTCATCATCTTCAGGTAGGTGGTGGCACTGATGCCATCGGTGGTGAACTCGTTGAGCATGCGCCCGAATTCACCGGTGGCCTCGTGGCTGCCCGAGGACGAGCCGTAGGCCACGCCGGTACGGCCGCTGCGCAGCACCGGATGCTCGTGCAGGCCGGCTTCACGCAGTGCCACCTCAGTGGCGCGCACCGACATGATCGCGACCTTGCCCATCGAGCGGGTGGTCTTGCGGTTGTAGTTCGGCGGCAGCTCGAAATCCTGCGCCGGCGCGGCCAGCTTGGTGTTCAGCCCGGCATAGACATCCCACTCGGGCATCGCACGCACCGCATTGCGGCAGCTGCGCAGGTGTGCCTCGATGGTCGGCCAGTCGTGGCCGAGCGGACTGATGGCGGCGGCACCGGTGACCACCACGCGACGATCGGCGGCCATCAGATCATGCCTCCGTTCACCGAGATCACCTGGCGGGTGATGTAGCCGGCCGGCTCGGACAGCAGGAACGCCACCGTGGCCGCCACTTCGTCGGGACGACCGACGCGGCCGGCGGGAATCAGCTTGAGCGCGTGTTCAACCACTTCATCGTTGAGCATTTCGGTCTCGATCAGGCCCGGGGCCACGCAGTTGACGGTGATCTGGCGGCTGGCCAGTTCCAGCGCCAGGGCCTTGGTGGCACCGATGATGCCGGCCTTGGCGGCGCTGTAATTGACCTGCCCGCGGTTGCCGGCCAGTCCGGACACCGACGACAGGGTGATGATGCGGCCAGGCTTGCGCCGGCGCACCATCGGCATGATCAGCGGATGCAGTACGTTGTAGAAACCGTCCAGGTTGGTGTGGATGACCTGGTCCCAATCCTCCGCTGACAGTGCCGGGAAGGCACCGTCACGGGCGATGCCGGCGTTGCAGACCACGCCGTAGTACGCGCCGTGCGCTTCGACATCGGCCTCCAGCACAGCGCGTGCGGCCTCGCGATCAGCCACGTCGAACATCAGTACGCGGGCCTGCTGGCCCAACGCGTGGATCTCGGCCATCACGGCCTGTGCCTCATCCAGGCGGCTGCGGCAATGCACCACCACGTCGAAGCCGTCACGCGCGATGCGCAGCGCGATGGCCCGGCCGATGCCCCGGCTGGCGCCGGTCACCAGCACGCTTCGATTCCCTGTCATGCCTGTCCACTCTCCAGATAGGCCATCGCATCGGCCGGTTCGAACACCGACACGTTGGCTGTCGCCCATTCGTCCTCGCCTGCCAGGATGCGGCAGGCGAACATCCCCAATCCATTGTCACCCAACAGCTCGCAGCGCGCCTGTACGCGCAGCCGCGATCCGCTGGGAAAGCTGCTGCGCGGGCTGCTGTAGCGGCGGCTGCCAAGCAGGAAGCCCAACTGCGGCGGCTTTCCCGCCGCACGCGCACGGCAACCGGCCCAGGCCGCGATGGCCTGCGCCATGTATTCGATGCCGACCCACGCCGGCACCCGGCCCTCCTCGACGAACAGGCCCGCGTCGGGCACCACCAGTTCGGCCTCGATGGTGTCCTGGTCCCAGTGCGTGATGCGCTCCAGCAGGCACATGTCCTGGCGGTGCGGCACCACCTCTTCGATCGCGTACAGCGTGTTCATCGACGCTCCAGCGCCAGCACGGCATTGCTGCCGCCGAAGGCGAACGAATTGCTCAGCACCCGCCGCGGTGCCTGTGCCAGGCGGGTGGCCGGTGCGACCAGCGGCAGTGCCGGCAGCGCGGGGTCTGCCACGCCGTCCCACCAGTGCGGTGGCAGCTGCTGCTGCGGGTTCCCGGCCAGCACGATCCAGCACAGTGCAGCTTCGATCGCGCCTGAAGCACCCAGCGTATGGCCGGTCAGCGGCTTGGTCGAACTGGCCGGCACCTGGTTGCCCAGCACCTGCGACACCGCCAGGCTTTCCATCGCATCGTTGTGGCCGGTGGCGGTGCCATGCAGGTTCACGTAGTCCACTTCATCGGCCGCCCAGCCGGCGCGCTGCAGCGCCTGCTGCAGGGCATCGATGGCACCCAGGCCCTGCGGATCGGGGGCGGACATATGGTGCGCGTCGGCCGATTCGCCCCAGCCGGCCAGGCATACCGGGCCGGGTTCGCGGGTGAGCAGGAACAGCGCGGCACCCTCGCCGATGTTGATGCCGGCACGGTGCTGCGAGAATGGATTGCAGCGCAGGGCCGACACCGATTCCAGCGCGCTGAAGCCGGCCACGGTGAAGCGGCACAGCGAGTCCGCGCCACCTGCGATCACGGCGTCGACGATACCGGCCCGAAGCATGCGTGCAGCCGACATCAGTGCCTTGGCACTGGACGAGCAGGCGGTGGACAGGGTCCACGCCGGCCCCTGAGCACCGCTGCGCTGGCGCACGAACTGCGCGGCAGTACCCATTTCCTGCTGGGCGTAATCGAACCCGGGCGGCCATTGGCCCTGTTCGGCATGGGTGCGCAGGGCCTGCTCGGATTCACCGATGCCCGAGGTACTGGTGCCCAGCACGACCGCCACGCGTTCGGCGCCGTGGCGGGCGATCGCGGCGGCCACCGCCGGTGCGATCTGCGCCAGTGCCACGTCCAGCAGGGCGTTGTTGCGCCCGCGCAGGGCGGCCGGCAGTTCTTCCAGCGTCGGCAGCGGTGTACGCACCTGCCCCAGCGCCAGGGTGTGCCCCGGCAGCAGGGTATCGTTGTCGCTGAGCCCGCCCGGCACGCCGGCGAACATCGCCGAAGCCACCGCGTCGCGGCCATCGCCGAGCGCGCAGACCACGCCCAGATCGTTCAGGTAGATCGGTGCACTCATCGATCCGGCCCGGCCATGTCGATCGATTCGATGCGCAGCGCATAGCCTTCGGCGCGGTTGTCCAGCTGCACGCTGCCATCGTCCAGGCGCTGCAGCTGCAGCCACACCGTGCCGTCGCGCGACAGGCTGCGCTGATGGCCATCGTCACGGACCTGCCAGCCGGCTGGCAGCGCGGCCGCGATGGCTGCGGTCGGCCACAGCGCGAACTGCAGGTCATCCAGCACGCGCTCGGCGCGCACCTGCGGCGGCAGCCACGGCGCGCGCTGCTGGGTCAGCTGCCGGCCGTCCCACTGCAGGCGCACGCCGGTCTGGCCCATCGCCTGCACCGCCAGCTGCACCTGCTGCGCATCGGCTTCCAGCAGTGCATCCAGGTCGCGCTCATGCGTGCCGAACCGGAAATGCAACTGCTGCTGCAACGCCAGCGGCGCCGGCAGGCTGGCCGGCGACAGGCGCAGCGGCGGCAGTTCCACCAACGGCTTCGGCATGCGGCCGGCGCAGGCCACCAGCAGCAGGCTCAGCAGCAGTGCTGTCGCAGGGGCGATCAGGCGCCGCACAGCTGCTCCAGCACGCGCATGCGGCGGCCACTGTCATCGGCCACGTACGGGTTGTTGGTGTCCCAGGCGTAACCGGCCAGGATGGAGCTGATCATGTCGCGCACTTCGGGCTGCTGCTGCGGGTGGTAGATGATCTTCTGGAAACCGCCTTCGTACCAGCTTTCGACAAAGCGGCGGAAGGTCTTCACGCCCGCCCGCAGCGGGACCGAGAACTCCGCTTCCCAGTCCACGGCTTCGCCGGCATAGCGGCGCGCCAGGCATGCACTGGCCAGCTGCGCGGACTTGAAGGCGATGGTCACGCCGGACGAGAACACCGGGTCGAGGAACTCGCCGGCATTGCCCAGCAGGGCATAGCCCGGCCCCCACAACGAACTGACATTGGCCGAGTAGCCGGTGATGCGGCGCACCGGCAGCACCGCCCATTCGGCATTGGCCAGCAGCCGGGTCAGGTTCGGGTCCTCGCCGACGATGGCCTGCAGTTTCTGCAGGTCGTCGCCCTCGTAGCGCTCGAAGAACGACGGTTCGGCGACCACGCCCAGCGAGCAGCAGCCGTTGGAGAACGGGATTGTCCAGTACCAGACGTCGACGTGCTCGGGATGGGTGGTGATCAGGATCTTGTTGCGGTCGAAGTCCGCTTCGGCCGGAATGTTGTCGCGCACGTGGCAGAAGATCGCCCCGCGCACCGGGAAGTTGGACGGGGATTCCAGCTGCAGCAGGCGCGGCAGCAGGCGTGCGAAGCCCGAGGCGTCGAGGATGAAATCGGCCTCGATGCGGTACTCGCTGCCGTCCGGGCGGCGCACCGTCACCGCCGGCTGCTCGCCGGCTTCGACCGACAGCACTTCATCACCGAAACGCAGCGTGGCCCCCATGCGCTCGGCACCGCGCGCCAGCACGTTGTCGAAGTCGGCGCGCTGCACCTGGTAGGTGGTGCCCCAGCCCGGCGAGAACTTCTTCCTGAAGTCGAATGCGGTACGCGCTTCGCCGTGCACGAAGGCCGCGCCGTTCTTGTGCTGGAAGCCGGCTTCGACCACGTCCTGCAGCAGGCCGGCGGCCTCGATGTACTCCATGCTCTGCGGCAGCAGGCTTTCGCCGATGGAGAAGCGCGGGAACTGCTGGCGCTCCAGCATCAGCACCTGGCGGCCCTGCTGGCGCAGCATCGCCGCAGCCACGGAGCCGGCCGGGCCGGCACCGATGATCAGGATTTCAGTACGTTCGACAGCATCCACAGCAGTATTCATCGGTGCGTCCTTGTTGCTCGATCAAGTGGAAAGAAGGAAGTCGGAAGCAGGCTCAGGCCCGCGGCAGATCATGCGGCGGCGGCCGGAACAGCGGCGAGATCAGCCAGACCAGGCCGATGCCGAACAGCAGGGTCAGGCCGAACGCGCGCAGCGCCGGGGTCTGCGACAGTCCCAGCAGGCCGAACGACAGCCAGGTGCTGGCCGCGCCCACGCACACCGCCAGCCAGGCACTGGCATCGCCGCGGTGCTCGATCAGGAAGATGCCGTAGTCGATGCCCATGCCCAGCAGCAGCATCAGTGCCAGCACGTTGAACAGCTGCAGTGGCTGGCCGAACAGGCCCAGCAGGCCCAGGGTCAACGCACCGGCAATCAGGGTCGGCGCGAACACGCGCCAGGCCTGGCGGCGGTAGCGCAGCCACAGCGCGCCGAACACCAGCACGATGCCGACCAGCAGCAGCCCCCCCATCAGCTTGCGGTAGTGGCCCAGCAGCTGCGAGAAGTCGGCGGTGCGGTCCACCCAGCGCACGCCGGGCAGGCCTTCGGCCGCCCCGCGCAGGGTCGCCAGCGCATCGGCGCGCGACAGGTCATCGACCATCACCACGCTGATCATCTGCCCACCGACCTCACCCACCCACAGGTGGCGGAACGGCTGCGACGCCGGCGAGGCCAGGAACGCCTCCGCGGTCAGCGGCGTGGTGGCGAAGTCGGGGCGCGGCAAGGGTTCTCCGACCGCATCGGACACGGCCTGCAGCACGCCCGGTTCCACCTTGGCGGTCAGCGCCGCATCGGCCTGCTGGCGTGCCGGCGACGGCAGCCAGTCACTGATCGCGCGGTAACCGCCGATGCGCTTGTCGTTGGCCAGTACACGCAGGCGTTCGGTCAGTGCTTCTTCGCGCTGCAGCAGCTGTGCAGCGTCACTGCCCTGCACCAGATAGAACTGCGCCGGGCTGGGCATGCCCAGCAGCTGGCTCAGGCGGATCTGCTGGGCCATCAGTGCCGGCGGTGAGGACTGCAGGCTGCGCAGGTCGTCATTGCTGTGCAGGCGGGCGATGCCGATGGCAGACAGCGCCAGCGTGATCACCACGAACACCGTCACCGGCCGGCGGCCATGCAACCGCGGGAAGCGCTCCAGCGTGTTGCCCAGCCACTGCGAGAAACGGGTCTGGCGGATCTCGCCGCCATCCAGCCACGGGAACCAGAAGATCACCGTGAGGAAGGCGGCGGCCAGACCGACCACCGAGAACAGCGCCATCTGGCGCAGGCCCGGGAACGGGGCCAGGCCCAGGGCCAGGTAGGCCAGCGCGCTGGTCAGCAAGGCCAGCCACAGGCCCGGCAACAGGTGCCGCAGCAGCTTCCAGCGGCGATCGGCCGGCTCGGCTTGGCGCGAGGCAAACCAGTGGATGCCGTAATCCTCGGCCACGCCCACCAGCGACGCACCGAACACCAGGGTGAGCACGTGCACCTTGCCGAACACCAGCACGGTCACCGCCAGCGCCACGCCACAACCGATCAGCAACGACGCGGCGACCAGCAGGATCGGCCGCAGCGAACGGAACGCCAGCCACACCAGCAGCAGCACCGCGGCCAGCGAGCCCCAGCCGATCGTGTTGATCTCCTGGTTGGCCTGCACCGCGGCCGCCTCGGCGTGCAGCGGCACGCCGGCATGCAGGATTTCCAGCTCCGGCGCTGCCGCCCTGGCAGCCCGCCCGGCACGTTCCAGCAGGCCGTCGAGATGACGCTCACCGTCGAGCTGGAACGCCGAACCCGGTGTATCGAACTGCAGCACGGCCCAGTGCCTGCCCTCGGCTTCGAGCAGGCCGTCATCGCCCAGCCGCAACCCCGAACCCTGCGCCTGCTGCTGCCACCATTGCGGCCACAACGACAACGGGTCTTGCCGCCAGTCGGTCAGGCGCGGAGCGCCCATCGGGCCGTACAGCGCGGCCAACGCCTGCTCGGCCAACGCGCCCGGTTCGCTGCCCTGCAGCTGCTCGCGCTGGGCCGGCGTCAGCAGGCGGTCGCGGTACGGCGCGTAGAACGCGCGCGCCTCATCGAACCAGCCTTCGATCGAACCACTGGGCACCAGCAGGGCTCGGTCAGTGTCCTTGGCCATGGCCGCGGCAAAGGCCGCCTGCGCACGCTTGGCGGCAGCGCCGTCCCTGCTGCCCAGCAGCACCACCACCTGCCGCGAGGTGCCGTCGGCGATGCGCCGGGTGACGTCGCTCAACAGGCGGTCATGCGCATCCTGCGGCAGCAGCGCGAGGATGTCGGTGTCGATCCGCGATTGCTGGCTCCACAGGTGCCACTGCTGCGCGCCCAGTACCAGCAGCAGCAACAGCCAGGCGATGCCCAGCCAGTGCCACCAGCGCCGCAGCCGCTCCGGTGCGTTCGATGCGACGGCCTCACTCAAAGCGGCGTGCCTCGTCGGCGGTGAGCGTGGCCGGCGCCTCGCTCAATGCACTGAACTGGATCTGCGTGCGGTCCTTGTTGGCCTCGACGATCTCGACCTGGCGCACGTAGCGGTCACCCTGCAGGGTCAGCGACTGGAACGCCTTGGCCAGCATCGCCGACTTCGGCGTCAGCCGCAGCCGCCAGCCCTGCCCTTCACGGCTGGCCGCCACGTTGAACTGGCTGGACAGCGCCTGCACGTCGCCACTCATCAGCGCGAACATGATCGCGTTCACCGAACGCATCGCCGGCTGCTGCCGTGCATCGAGTTCGACACGGGTGCTGCCATCGCGCTGGCGGCTCAGGATGCGGTCGGCGGTGACCACCACTTCGGAAGGGAACGGCTTGAGCGTGGCCCAGATCACGCCGTGCTGGCGCGCGACCACGAACTGGCCCTGCGAGCGCAGCGGGTTCCTGAAGCCGCTGACCTGCTTTTCCTGGCTGAACTGGCCACGCAGCACGTCCGGCCGCGCCACCGCCTGGGTGATCGCATCGATGGCGGGGTCGGCCGCCTGCACCTGCGGTGCGGCAACGAAGATCAGCGCGCACAGCAGCACACTCGAAAGACGGACAAGGGGGTTCACGGCGCAGGTACTCCCAGGCGTTCCCACAGTACCGGCGGGCACTGGTACAGCATTTCCTTGCTGGCCGCGTCCACCGCGACCTGGATGGTCATCGCGCGGGTCAGCACCTGGCCGCTCTGCGCATCGAGGATTTCATACTCGATCTTCAGCCGGTTCTCCCATTCCACGATGCGCGCGACCACGCGCAGCGCCTGGTTGAACAGCAGCGGCCGCACGTACTTCACCCGCGCATCGACCACCGGCCACAGGTAGCCCGATTCGAGCATCTGCGGGTAGTCGTAGTCGTAGCGCCCGAGCAGCGCGCAGCGCGCGATCTCGAAGTACTTGAAATAGTTGCCATGCCAGACCACGTTCATCGGATCGCAGTCATGGAAGGCAGGGGTCAACGCAATTTCGCCAACCCGTTCGATGGCCTCATTCACCGGCATACAGCTCCCAACGTTGCGCGCGGATCTCCACCAGCAGTTCCCGCAGTTCGCGATCCAGCGCGCGGTCTTCTTCAACCAGGGCGATGCGCTGCCCCAGGTCGGCGTACATGTCGGCCAGACTGCCATGCAGCTGCGCGTTCAGGCCAACCCGTTCGCGCAGCGCCAGGCCCTGGCGGGCGGCGATCAGCATCGCGGCCACCACCTGTTCAGTCAGCTCGATCACGCGCAGGCAGTCGCGCGCGGCGATGGTGCCCATGCTGACCTTGTCTTGGTTGTGGCACTCGGTGGAACGCGAGAACACGCTGGCCGGCATGGTCTGCTTCAGCGCTTCGGCAGTCCAGGCCGACACGCTGATCTGCAGCGCCTTCAGGCCATGGTTGATGGCCGCGCGCGCGCCGGTGGCCGCCGACAGGTTGGCCGGCAGGCCGTGGTTGTAGCGGGTATCCACCACCAGCGCCAGCTGCCGGTCGAGCAGGTCGGCAACGTTGGCCACGGTGTTCTTCAGGGTGTCCATCGCCAGTGCGATGTGGCCGCCGTAGAAGTGGCCGCCATGCAGGATGCGCTCGCCGTTGGCGTCGATCAGCGGGTTGTCGTTGGCACTGTTCAGTTCGGTTTCGATCAGCTGGCGCAGGAACGGCAGGCTGTCTTCCAGCACGCCGATGACGTGCGGCGCGCAGCGCAATGAGTAGCGGTCCTGCAGGCGCTGTTCGTTGCGCGGCGGGCGTTCGCTATGCAGGTCGCTGCGCAGGCGCGCAGCGATGCGGCCCTGGCCCGGGTGCGGCTTGGCGGCAAACAGGGTTTCGTCGAAGTGGTGCGCGTTGCCGTCGCTGGCCAGCACGTTGAACGCGGTCAACCGCGTGGCCATGCGCGCCAGGTAATCGGCGCGCTGCCAGGCCAGGCAGGCCAGGCCGGTCATCACCGCGGTGCCGTTCATGATCGCCAGGCCTTCCTTCGGCCGCAGCTTCAGCGGGGTCATGCCGATCTTCGCCAGCACTTCGGCCGCCGGCTGCACGCGGCCGTCATGCAGCACCTCGCGCTCGCCGCACAGCACCGCCGCCACGTACGACAGCGGGGTCAGGTCGCCGCTGGCACCGACCGAGCCTTCGGCCGGGATCATCGGCAGCACGTCGTGCTGCAGCAGCGTGGCCAGGCCTTCCAGCAGCGGCACGCTGACGCCGGACATGCCGCGCACCAGCGACGCCAGGCGCGCGGCCAGCACCGCGCGGGTCTCGACCGGGTCCAGGTAACGGCCCAGGCCGCAGCCGTGGTAGGTGTACAGGTGGTGCGGCAGTTCCGCCACCAGCGCCGGCGGGATGTTCACCGTGCACGAGTCGCCGTAGCCGGTGGTCACGCCGTAGATCACGCCGTCCTCGCGCAGCAGGCGGTCGAGGAAGTCGGCACCGCGCTGGATGTGCGCGCGGAACGCCGGCGCGTCGCTCAGTGCGGCCTCGCACTGGCGCTGGGCCAGGGCAACCACGTCTTCGATGGTCAACGGTGCGTCGCCAAAGCGGCACACGGGTACGGCGTCAGTCGTCATGCGGAGCCTGATCCCAGAAGGGGAAGAAATTGAACCAGTCCAACGGGGACTGGATGACCTGGAGTTCCAGCCAGCGCGCGAAGCGCTGTGCCTGTTCGGCCAGCGCGGCGTCGCGCGAGCCACGCGGCAGCACGATGCGTTCGGCGAACTGTTCGAATGCCACCCGATAGCCGTCGCCCTCGTGCAGGCAGGCCATGGTGTAGACCGGGCAGCCCAGCGCCGCGGCGAGCACATAGGCGCCGATCGGGAACGGCGCGCGGTGGCCCAGGAAATCGGCAGTGACGCTGCGGCCACCCTGTACCGGCGTGCGGTCGCCGACGATGGCAACGAAGCCCCCCGCCGCCACGCGCTCGGCCAGCATCACCGCGGTGGCCGGCCCCATTTCGGTCACCTGCACCAGTTCCACCGCCGCCAGCGGGTCCAGCCGCTGCAGCAGGCGGTTGAAGCGCTGCGCATGCGCGGTGTGCACCAGCACGGTGATGCGGAACCCCGGCACCTGTTCGGCCAGCACCTGGCACAGCTCCAGGCAGCCGATGTGCGCGGTGAGGATCAGTCCGCCCTCGCGGCGCGCGATCTTCTGCAGCACCAGGTCACGATGCAGGTGGATGCGCTCGGCCGGGTAGCGCCCGCCCAGGCCGAGGATCTTGTCCAGCATCGTATCGGCGAAGGCGAAGAAGTGGCGCAGGCTGTCACGCCGTGTCGGCGCGCGGCCGAGCACGCCGCTGTGCGCCTGCAGCCGCTGCAGGTACTGCATCGAAGCCTGGCGCCCTATACGGTTGCCCAGCCAATGGCAGGCCACCACCGGCCACACGCACAGGCGGAACGGCCAGCGCCCGAACCAGCGGTGCACCCAGCACAGGAACAGCACGCCGGCCACCGACGTCGATTCGCCGATGTCGGCCCAGTGCGGGGCACCCTGCGCGGCCGCCATCTCAGCGCTGCCCCCGCAGGCGGCGCCACAGCAGCCGCGGCGCACGCCAGAGCATGCCGAAGAACAGGCGGGTATGCATGCGGCTGATGCGCACGTTGTCGCGCCACACATCGAAGTGCGACACGCCATCGGATGGATAGGTCACACGCGTGGCCAGGTGCTCGACCGGCAATTGCCGCCAGTACAGCCGCACCATCACTTCGGTATCGAAATCCATGCGCCGGCCGATGGTCTCTTCACCGATCAGGCGCAGTACCGGCGGCAGCGGATACACGCGGAAGCCACACATGGTGTCGCGCAGGTGCAGCGACAGCGTGTTGATCCAGACCCAGATGTGGGTGGCGTAGCGGCCATACAGGCGCGCCTTGGGAACACTGGCGTCGTAAGCCGGAATGCCGCAGATCACCGCCTCGGGATGGGCGCGCGCGGCTTCGATGAAGCGTGGCAGGTCAGTGGTATCGTGCTGGCCGTCGGCATCGATCTGCAGCACGTGGCTGTAGCCACGCGCGCCGGCCTCGGCAAAGCCGGCCAGCATCGCCCCGCCCTTGCCCTGGTTGACGTCCAGGCGCAGCAGGTCGACGCCCTGGCGCTGTGCCAGCGCGCGCAGCACCGCCGCGCACCCATCGTGCGAACCATCGTCGACCAGCAGGCAGGGCAGTCCCGCGGCCTGCACGCCATCGACCACCGCCGCGATGGCGTGCTCGTGGTCGTAGACGGGGATCACCACCAGTGGCGCGAATGCGGCACCGGCAACGGCCGGGTCAGTCCGCATCAGCGAAAACCACCCTGCCGCTGGCATGCACACCGTGGCTGGAGGTGTAGCGGAAGGCCAGCACGTTGCGTGCGGCATCCCAGTCCAGCTGCAGGGTCAACTCGTCACCGGGGCGGGCCACGTGCTGGAATTTCACCGCATCCATGCGCACGAACGCGCCCGGCATCACAAACGCCTGGCGGGCGAAGCGCACCGCCCAGTCCAGCTGCGCCACGCCGGGCAGGATTGCCGCCTGCGGGAAGTGGCCCTGGAACGGCCGCAGCGCCGGGTCCAGGGTCATGCGCAGGGTGGCGCTGGCGGCATCGCGGTGATCCCACGCCGGCACCGGCATCAACGGCTGGAACAGCGCCGCCAGCGCGGCCTGGGTCACCTTGCCCTGCGCATTGATCGGCAGCGCCTGCACCAGGCGCCAGCGACGCGGCCGGGTCACTGCGTCATGCGCATGCGCCAGGCGGGCGCCAAGGCGCTGGCCCAGCGCCCGCCGCGCAGCGTCGCCGCCCTCCAGCAGCGCCGGATCGGCCGGCACCACCACGGCGGCCAGCTGCTCGCGCTGCCCGGGCAGCACCAGCACGCGCGCGTCATCCACCTCGGCGTCTTCGCGCAGCGCGCGTTCCAGCGCATCCAGCGACACCCGGCGTTCCTCGATCTTGACGATGCGGTCGGCCCGGCCCAGCAGGCGGAAGCGGCCGTCGGCCAGGGCTTCGACACGGTCCTGGGTGCGCCACCAACCGGGGGTGTCCAGGTGCGCCGAGGCCACCGCCAGGCAGCCATCGTCGATGCGCCTCTGCACGCCCGGCAGCGGCTGCCACGGCGGCAGGTCGATGTCCCAGCGGCGCCAGGCGATGCCGCCGGTCTCGCTGCTGCCATAGACCTCGGTCGGGGCCACGCCCAGCCACTGCCGCACCTGCCGCGCTGCGTCTTCCGGCAGCGGACCACCGGAGGAGAACACCGCGCGCAGGCGGCCATGCAGGCTGGCCCAGTCGAGCTGCCCGGGCAGGCGCTTGAGGTGGGCCGGCGTCGCCACCAGCACCGTATCGGTACCGGCCAGCGCACCCACCAGGTCTTCGTGGAAGAACCGGCGCGGATGAATCAGACGGCCGGCGGCCAGCGGCCACAGCACGCGGAACAGCAGCCCGTAGATGTGCTGGTGGGACACCGTGCCATGGACCTGCACACCCTCCATCTGCGCACCGAACGCGGCCTGCAGCGCCTCCACCTCGCGCGCCAGCTGGTCCAGGCGCTTGCCGATCGCACTGGGCTGGCCGGTGCTGCCGGAGGTGAACACGCACAGCTCGCAGGCGCGCTCGTCCAGCGCCTGCAGCTCATCGTCCAGCGCGGCGTCCAGCGCCACCAGCGAGCGGTAGTCGGCGGACACGTCGCCTGCGAAGCCGCTCACCTGCGGCTGCAGCGCCTGCAGCGTGGCTGGCAGGTTGTCGGCGGCCAGGAACACCCGCTTGCCGGCATGCCAGGCACCGAACAGCGCGGCGGCAAAGGCCACGGCATCATCGAAGTACAGGGCCCAGTCGCGGCCTTCGGCGGCCGCAAAGGCGGCGCGCCAGGCCAGTACGCGCTGGCGGAAGCCGGCATGGTCGATCACCTCGCCGTCGCACAGGCCGACGCTGCGCTGCGGCCGTGCCTCCAGCAGCAGCCGGTCCAGGGCAATCCACTCAGCCATGCGCGTGCGCCGCCTTCACCTGCCGCCGCACCAGCCACTCCCCTGCGAACAACACGCCCATCATCACGTACGCCAACAATCCGTTGTAGAGCATCCAGACCCGGTCCGACGCGTACAGCGCGGTCAGCAGGGCCAGGCTGCCGTTGAGAACGAAGAAGCCGCACCACACCTGGGTGACGCGGCGGGTATAGGCCACCGCGAACGGCGGCAGGTCCGGCTCCTGCAGCCGCGCCAGGCGCTCCACCAGCGGCGGCCCGAAGCGCAGGCTGGTGCCGAACACCGCCAGCATCACCACGTTGACCAGCGCCGGGTACAGCTTCAGCGGCAGGGCCTGGTTGAGCACGGTGGCCAGCACCGCCAGCAGGCCGGTGCCAGCGGCGGCGGCCCACCACAGCGGCTGTCGCGTGCTCAGTGCACGCAGCAGGGCCAGGGTGAACAGCAGCAGCGACAACCAGCGCGGCTCGAAACGGCCCATCGCCAGGTACACCAGCAGCGGGTAGGCAAGCGAAATCCCTGCCACCACGACGGTACGTGCGCGAGCCATGGCGACGCCGCCGGCGCTGCGGTCAGGCGGCTGCCTGGTCCGGCAGCAGTCCATGCACGACATCGACGATGTCCTGCACGGTGCGCACGGCCTTGAACGCTTCCGGCTGCAGATTGCGGCCGAGCAGCGGCTTGAGCTGCACGATCAAGTCGACCGCATCGATGCTGTCGATGTCCAGGTCGTCGTACAGGCGGGCCTCGGGGGTGATCCGGGCGGTTTCGATCTCGAAGCTGTCGGTCAGGATGCTGACGATGCGTTCGAACAGTTCATTCTTGGTCATGGCAATTCCTGGCGCCGTTACGACTGGCGGGCGGCGACGAACTCGCCGAGCGCGCGCACGCTGGAGAAATGGCGACGGGTTTCTTCCGAATCGGCCGAGAGGCTGACACCGTACTTCTTCTGCAGCGCCAGGCCCAGTTCCAGCGCGTCGATCGAATCCAGGCCGAGGCCCTCGACGAACAGCGGCGCGGTCGGATCGATGTCCTCCGGCGTGATGTCCTCCAGCGAAAGGGAGGAAATGATCAATTCCTTGATCTCGTGCTCAAGTGCTTGCACGGGGCGGATCTCCAGACAGGTCGAAATAACGAGAAAGGTGCTCGGTGACGCGGCGTGCTGCCAAGGCATCCCCCCTTGGCGAGTCGTCATCGGCCAGGAAGGGCGCGATCGGGATATCTTCGCCGATCTGCAGCCGAACGTGAAAGCGACGTGAGGGGACACGATACCACTTCTGTCCCTTGGTCAACGTGGGCGGGGTGCAGGTGATCCGTACCGGGGTGATGTCCAGCCGGCCGCGGACGGCGATGTTGGCGGCCCCGCGCTGCAGCCGCGGCGGTTGGCCCGGCACGCTGCGGGTGCCCTCCGGGAAGATCACCAGGGTACCGCCGGCATGCACCGCCGCTACGCAGTCGTCGACCAGGCCGGCCCCGTCATCGTTGGCGATGTAGCCGGCCGCCCGCACCGGGCCGCGCATGAACGGGTTGCAGGCCACGGCCCGCTTCACCACGCAATCGGCGTTGGGCAGCAGCGAAATCAGGCAGACCACGTCGATCAGGGTCGGGTGATTGGCCAGAACCAGCAAACCGTCGCGCTGCAGGCGTTCCCCGCCCTCGATCTGGTAGGTCATCACCCCCAGCGCACGCATCAGGCGCAGGTGGCTGGCAAAGGCGACCTGGACCACGCGGCGGGCCCGGCGGCGGCGGACCACCGGGTCGCGCATCAGCAGCAACACCGGCATCACCAGCACGCCCAGCAGCAGGCCGCCCACGCCAAATGCGGCGAAGCTCAGGCCGGTGCCGAACACCCGCCAGGCATGATCGAGGCGGCGCAGCGCCTCAGCCACGGCGTCCCCAGCGCCAGCGCTGGCCCTGGGCCACGTGCTCCAGCGCCGGCGCGCCAGACAGCAGGAAGCGGTGCAGGTCCAGCGCGTGCGGCAGCGTGCCCGGGGCGGTGGCGGTGGCCTCCGGCGCCGCCTCCCATTGCAGCGAGAGCGTCGGCTGGCCCGCTGTCGGCGCGGTCAAACGCCAGCACCAGGCAAAGAACGGGTCGGGTTCGTCGGCAAACGTCGCGTAAATTTCAGGAAGCGGCGACTCATAGACCACCACCCGCACTTCGCGGGCACCATCGGCCAGCAGCCCGGCGGCCTCCAGGCAGGCGGTCTCGACCGTGGCCTGGCCGGCGGCCAGCGCCAGGTAGTTGCCGCGGTGGCCGCGGGCGATCGAGTACAGCGCCGCGATCGCGTTGTGCACCGACAGGCCGAACCCGGTGGGGGACAGGGGCTGATCGCTGGCCAGCGCCCCCAGCAGGTCCATCGAACGGGCCACGTCGCCGTGGCGGCTGGCGAACACCAGCGGCACCTGGCTGTCAGCGCCCTGCCCGTCCTCGCACCAGCAGGCAGCCTGGATCGCCATCCGGCCCAGCCGCTCGATGCGGCGGCGCTGCATCGCCGGGATCTCGGCCAACGCCGGCGTGTCTTCGCCCTGCGGCGGATACGGCGCATCGGCCCAGCCCAGCCACTGGCTACGCTCGCTCAGGCCGGGCGCCCAGGCGGCCCAGTCGACGATGGAGAATTCGATCATTTAGCGATGGTGCTTCAACGGGAGAACGATAGGCACGAGCCATTACGGCGACGCGCGGCGGCCCCCCAATTCCTGCAGCCGTGCGTCCGTCCAGGACGTCGCCGGCTGCCCCCCTGGCCGCCGGAAAGGAGCGCACGCTAGCACGTCCTGCGCGGGGTGTGCAGGTTTCACATTCCCCAACGCGGGGGCCGGCACCGGCCGGCCCCGCATTCAAACGATCAGTGGTAACCGGTGTCGGCGTGCACCTTGCCGCGGAACACCCGGTACGACCACGCCGTGTAGCCGAGGATGACCGGCAGCAGAATGACCAGCCCGACCAGGGTGAAGCCCAGCGAGGAGGCCGGCGCGGCGGCCTGCCACAGGGTCATCGACGGCGGCAGCAGGTAGGGCCACATGCCCAGCACCAGGCCAAGGAAGCCGAGCACGAACAGGGCCAGGCTGAGCAGGAACGGCGGCAGGTCGCGGCGCGGATGGGTCGCGCTGCGCCACAGCGCGGCCGCCACCGCCAGGGTCAGCAGCGGGACCGGCGACAGCCACCAGAAGTTGCCGTCGCTGAACCAGCGGTCCATCAACCGCGAATCGAGGAACGGCAGCCAGCTGCTCACCAGGCCCATCGCCGCGATCACCGCCACCACCAGCGGGCGGGTCATCTGCCGCGCCAGCGCCTGCACGCGCCCTTCCGTCTTCAGGATCAGCCAGGTGCTGCCCAGCAGCGCATAGCCGGCCACCAGCGCGGCACCGGTCAGCATCGCAAACGGGCTGAACCAGGCGAACGCGCCGCCCTGGTAGGCACCGTCCACCAGCGGGATGCCCTGCACCAGCGTGCCCAGGATCACGCCCTGGGCAAAGGTGGCCAGCAGCGAGCCCAGGCCGAACCCCACGCTCCACAGGCGGCGCGAACGATGTGCCTTGAAGCGGAACTCGAACGCCACGCCGCGGAACACCAGCGCCACCACCAGCAGCAGCACCGGCAGGTACAGCGCCGACAACAGCACCGCATAGGCTTTCGGGAACGCCGCCAGCAGCCCGGCGCCGCCCAGTACCAGCCAGGTCTCGTTGCCGTCCCAGATCGGCGCGGCGGTGTTCATCATCAGGTCCAGCTGCTCCTCGTCCTCGGCGAACGGGGCCAGGATGCCGATGCCGAGCACGAAGCCGTCCAGCACCACGTACATCAGCACGCCGAAGCCGATCACCGCCAACCACGCCACCGGCAGCCAGGTCATCAGGTCCATGTCAGCGCTCCTCCAGCGGTTCGTCGGCCGCCGACAGCGGGCGTGCCGGCGTATGGCTGCCATGGTCCAGCGACGGCCCCTCGGCGTACGGCTGCGGCCCGTGGCGCAGGATCTTCACCAGGTACCAGATACCCCAGCCGAACACGAAGGCATAGCCAACCACATAGACGCCCAGCGACAGCGCGGTCATCCACGCACTCTGCGGGCCCACCGCATCAGCGGTGCGCAGTACGCCATACACCACCCACGGCTGGCGCCCCATCTCGGTAACGAACCAACCCGACAGCAGCGCGATGAAACCGCTGGGCAGCATCCAGTTCCAGCCGCGCAGCAGCCACGGCGAATCCAGCAGCTTGTTCCGCCACAGCTGGAAGGCCGACACCCAGGCCAGCAGCAGCATCAGCGTGCCCAGCCCGACCATGATGCGGAAGGCGAAGAACACCGGCGTCACCGGCGGCCGTTCGCTGGCGGGTACCGAGGTCAGCGGGTCGAAGGTGCCGTCCAGGCTGTGGGTGAGGATCACGCTGCCCAGCTTCGGGATGGCCACTTCGAAATCGTTGCGCTCTTCCTTCTCGTTCGGCAGCGCGAACACCACCAGCGGCACGCCCTCGCCTTCCTCGGTTTCATGCCAGTGCGCTTCCATCGCCGCGATCTTCATCGGCTGGTGCTTGAGCGTGTTCAGGCCATGCATGTCGCCGACGAAGATCTGCACCGGCACGGTCAGTGCGGCGAACGCCACCGCCGCGATCAGCATGCGCCGGCCCGCTTCCACGTGCGTGCCCCTGCGCAGGTACCACGCACCGACGCCACCAATCACGAAACAGGTGGTGATGAACGAGCCCAGCGCCATGTGCGCCAGGCGGTACGGGAACGAGGGGTTGAACACCACCTGCCACCAGTCCACCGGATGCACGATGCCGTTGACCATCTCGTAGCCGGCAGGCGTATGCAGCCAGCTGTTGGACGACAGGATCCAGAACGTGGAGAACAACGTGCCCAGCGCCACCATGCAGGTGGACAGGAAATGCAGGCGCGGCGAGACCCGGCCCCAGCCGAACATCATCACGCCGAGGAAGCTGGCTTCCAGGAAGAACGCGGTCAGCACCTCGTAGGTCAGCAGCGGGCCGATGACCGTACCGGCCACCTCGCTCAGCCGCGGCCAGTTGGTGCCGAACTGGAAGGCCATGACGATGCCGCTGACCACGCCCATGCCGAACGACACCGCGAAGATCTTCTGCCAGAAGAAATACAGCTCGCGCCACACGGGCAACTTCGTGCGCAGCCAGCGCCATTCGATGAAGGCCAGCCAGCTGGCCGTGCCGATGGTGAAGGCCGGGAACAGCACGTGGAAACTGATGACGAATCCGAACTGGATCCGGGACAACAACAACGCGTCCAAGGGACGCCTCCTGCCTGCGACCGGTGGGATACCGGACCACTTTAGGAGGATTTCGTTAAGGTGGGATGCGACCGGGTGACGCGCTGCTTCACTTTGTCGCAGGGGTCAACCGTTCTGGTAGCTGCCAGCCTTGGTTGGCACACACGCCCAAACGCCGACCCAGGTCGGCATCTACCAACGGCGACTGGAACGGCCCACCGCCCGGAGGGCGCCTCAGAGCCAGAAATACCAGGCCGCTGCAGCCAGCAGCGCGCCAAACAACAGCACCTGCACCACCACATAGCCCACGCCACCGTCGCGCGACTCAGCGGCAATGCGCTTCTGCAGCGCCTCGCTCACATCCGGCGTTGCTTCCTGCTGCGCCTGCTCGCGCAACGCCTGTGCCAGCACGCGCGCTTCCGCATCGCGAGGATCGGTGGGTGGGTTCACAGCAGCTCTCCGGCAGTGGCATGCCGCGTCAGTTCCTGCTTCAGGACCTGGCGCGCGCGGTGCAGGTGGCTCTTGATGGTACCGCGTGCCAGTCCGGTCACCTGCTCGATCTCGGCCAGATCGAAATCCTCCAGGTAATGCAGGCCGACGATCAGGCGCTGCGGCGCGCTCAGCCGTTCCAGTGCCGCGCCGAGCTGGCGCCCGGCCTGCAGCGCCTCGCTCAACTCGGCGGGCCCGGGGCCTTCATCGCCGATCCCCAGTTCCTCCGGCACCTCCACCGCCACCATCCATTGCGCCTCCAGCCGCCGCCGGCGCAGGTGCTGTAGTGCAGTGGTGTAGGCCACCCGCGAAACCCAGGTACGCAACGAAGATTCAAAGCGGAACCGGTGCAGCTGGCGGAACACGGCCAGGAAGGTTTCCTGCAGCAGGTCAGCCACCTGGTCGCGGTCGCCCACCATGCGTCCGATCACATGCGCGCAGGTGCGCTGGTGGGCTTCAACCAGTTGCGCGAAGGCCGACTGCGAGCCATCGATGATGGCCCGCACCAGGGCCTGGTCCGCGTCCAGCGCTTTGGCGGGCGCCGCCGTCGCCGCCGTATCCTCGCGGCGACGGCCCCGCAGTGCCGACAGCGCTTCGCCGAGCAGGCTCATGCGCGGGGCGCCCCCTGTGCCCGTGGCATGCGCCGGCTCAGCCCTTGCGTGCGGCAGGACGGGTGAAGTGCCAGGCCAGCAGCTGGCCCAGGCCGGCACTGCCGACCAGCGCGGCAGCGGCACCGAAGGTCAGGTCACGCGCACCGATGGCCTCCAGCAGGGCCATGGCCAGGGCCAGGCAGACCAGGCTGATGCCCCAGCGCAACGCCCCCTGGCGGCGCCGCTCTTCTTCCAGCACGGCCAGCGAGCGGATCACTTCCTCCGGCACGTGCGGGGCCACCAGCTTGCTGCGCGCGCGCGCATCGGCAATGGCATGGATCGCGTAGGCGATGCAGATGAAGAGGGTGATCGGGATCAGTTCCTGCATGGTCGGGCTCCTGTTCGATGGATGATGCGGGTTCAGGAGAATGGATGCGCGACCACGGCAACCGGTTGCACTAGCTGCCTGCCACCTCGTCGCTGGCGCCGGGCGTGTCCGCCGGGTCCGGGAAATAGGTCTCCACCTGGAAACCCAGCTGCAGGTCCGCCAACAGTCGCAGCAACTGCTGATCCAGCACAAAACCCGCCCATGCGGTCTTTCCAAAGATGCCGACACGCACGCCGATCGAAGCCCCCTCCTGCAGCAGTTCCCCGATCACATCGGCGCGTGCCCGCAGGAGATCGACCAACGCCGGCCAGGCATCCATCAGCCAGCCGTCCTTGCCCCTCTCCAGTACGAACACCACGCGGGTCTCCGCATGCCCGCTGATCAGGCTGCCGTCGCGATCCCGGTATCCGGTTCCGACGTCTCGGGAAAACGCCGGTTCCAGATCCAACCGGGCGGCAATCCCGGCGCCGGCCTCTGTTGGGTGCTGCACGCGCAGCGAGATCCTGTAGTCGTAGCAGTACATATCGGTTCCATCCGAACGGAATGGCCATCATGCCGCACACGCCGTCGCAGCGACCTGGAGGGGGCCATTTTGCCGATTCCGCTGCCATGACCTGTGGCCCCTGCCCCGGGCCCGTGCGGCTGCTACGCTTGCCCGGTTTCCTCTACTGGTGCCGTCCGCCCATGTCCCGAGTGCTGCCCCTGTCCCTCCTGCTGTCGGCCGTGCTGGCCGCACCGGCTGCGCATGCCGCGCCGACGCCGATCACCATCGAACAGGCCATGGCCGACCCGGACTGGATCGGTCCGCCGGTCGAGAAGGCCTGGTGGTCGTGGAACAGCCAGCAGGTGGAGTACCAGCTCAAGCGCAACGGCAGCCCGGTACGCGATACCTTCCGCCAGCCGGTAGCCGGTGGCGTGGCCGCGCAGGTGGCCGATGACCAGCGCGGCACCCTGGACGTGGCCGAGCCGGTCTACGACCGCAGCCGCAGCCGCAGCGCCTTCGTGCGCAATGGCGATGTGTTCGTGCGCGACCTGCGCAGCGGCGCGCTGACCCAGCTCACCCGCAGCAACGAGCGCGCGGGCAACGTGAACTTTGCCGCCGACAACGGCGTGATCTGGCGCGTCGGCCAGAACTGGTTCCACTGGACCGCCGCCAGCGGCGTGCAGCAGGTGGCCAGCCTGAAAGCCGAGAAGGACCCGCGTACGCCGCCGAAGGCCGACGTGCTGCGCGACCAGCAGCTGCGCACGCTGGAAACCCTGCGCCGCGACCGCGAGCAGCGCGAGGCATTGAAGGACCAGGACCAGCGCTGGCGCCAGGCCGACCCGACCCGTGCGCCGGGCCCGGTCTACCTGGGCGCCGACGTCGAGATCGGTGACAGCGTGCTGTCGCCGGACCTGACCCACCTGATCGTGGTGACCAAGCCGAAGGACTTCGACGACGGCCGCACCAGCAAGATGCCGCTGTACGTGACCGAATCGGGCTACGAGGAAACCGAGGACACCCGCACCCGCGTCGGCCGCAACGGCTTCGAGCCACACACCCTGTGGTACGTGGACGTGCGCACCGGCAAGGCCGAGAAAGTCTCGCTGTCCAGCCTGCCGGGCATCAGCACCGACCCGCTGGCCGAGCTGCGCCGCAAGGCCGGCAAGGATGCGCTGAAGGGCGAGCGCAGCGTGCAGGTGATGAGCGACTTCATGGGCGGCGGCATCCGCTGGAGCGCCGACGGCCAGCAGGCCGCGGTGATGCTGCGTGCCAACGACAACAAGGACCGCTGGATCATCAGCGTCAACGCCGCCGACGGCCGCGTGCAGAACCGCCACCGCCTGACCGACAACGCCTGGATCAACTGGGGCTTCAACGATTTCGGCTGGATGGCCGATGGCCGCACGCTGTGGCTGCTGTCCGAGGAATCGGGCTTCTCGCACCTGTACACCCAGGCCGGCACCGCCAAGCCGCAGGCGCTGACCAGCGGCAAGTGGGAAACCTCGGCACCGGTGCCGTCGGCCGATGGCAAGGGCTTCTACTTCCTGTGCAACCAGCAGGCGCCGCATGACTACGAAGTCTGCGCGGTCGACACCGGCAACCGCCAGGTGCGCGAGCTGACCAGCCTCAACGGCGTGGAGGATTTCTCGCTGTCGCCGGACGGCCAGCAGCTGCTGGTGCGCTACTCCGGTGCCTACCTGCCGCCGCAGCTGGCGGTGCTGCCCAGCACCGGCGGCCAGGCACGCGTGCTGACCGATACCCGCACCGCCGACTACAAGGCACGCCAGTGGATCCAGCCGAAGCTGGTCGCGGTACCGTCCAGGCACGGTGCGGGCGTGGTCTGGGCCAAGTACTACGGGCCGGAAAGCAAGGAACCGGGGAAGAAGTACCCGATCGTGATGTTCGTGCACGGCGCCGGCTACCTGCAGAACGTGCACCAGCGCTACCCGGCCTACTTCCGCGAGCAGATGTTCCACAACCTGCTGGTGCAGAAGGGCTACATCGTGCTGGACATGGATTACCGCGGCAGCGAGGGCTACGGCCGCGACTGGCGCACGGCCATCTACCGCAACATGGGCCACCCGGAACTTGAAGACTACAAGGATGGCCTGGACTGGCTGGTCGACACCCAGCAGGGCGACCGTGACCACGCCGGCATCTACGGCGGCTCCTACGGCGGCTTCATGACCTTCATGGCGCTGTTCCGTGCACCGGGCACGTTCAAGGCCGGCGCCGCGCTGCGCCCGGTGGTCGACTGGCACAACTACAACCACGGCTACACCAGCAACATCCTCAACACCCCGGACATCGATCCGGAGGCGTACCGCGTGTCCTCGCCGATCGAGTACGCGCAGAACCTGCAGGACAACCTGCTGATCGCCCACGGCATGATGGATGACAACGTGTTCTTCCAGGACTCGGTGAACCTGACCCAGCGCCTGATCGAACTGCACAAGGACAACTGGTCGATCGCACCGTACCCGCTGGAACGCCACGGCTACGTGCGTGCCGATTCCTGGCTGGACCACAAGCGCATCCTCAAGCTGTTCGAGCAGAACCTGAAGTGAGCAACGCCGCGGCCACGATCCGGATCGTGGCCGCGGTCATCCTGGATGACCGCGGCCGGGCGCTGCTGGTGCGCAAGCACGGTGCCCGCCGCTTCATCCAGCCCGGTGGCAAGCCCGAACCCGGCGAAGCACCGCTGCAGGCGCTGGCCCGCGAACTGCACGAGGAACTGGGCGTGCAGCTGTGCACCGGTGCCGCCATCGCACTGGGCACGTTCGAGGACTGGGCAGTGAACGAGCCCGGCCACCGCGTGCAGGCCCAGGCCTGGTGGGTGCAGGTGGACGGTACGCCACAGGCGTGCGCCGAAATTGCCGAACTGGCCTGGGTGCCGCTGCAACCACCGCATGGCCTGCCCTTGGCACCCTTGAGCGAACACCATATCCTGCCGGCGGTCGCCACCCGGGTGACGGCCCGCTGAGCAGGCGGGCGCCGACTGCAAGGACATCGGATGTCAGTGCCGCTCCCGCCGCTTCCCACCCGCACCACGCCACCCGCTCACGCCTGGGTGCGCCCGATGGCGCAGGCGTCGTTCTGGCTGTGCCTGCTGCTGACGCTCTACTTCGTGCTGCAGGCGCTGCTGTTGTGGCCACTGCACGGCACCCCGCTGTGGCAGTCGCTCGCCGGAATGGCGCAGGCGCACCGGGTGCACAGCGTCACCTGGCTGCTGGCCCACCCGGTGGGCGCCTCGATGATCATCGCGCTGGCCTGCCTGGTCTCGACCGCAGCCAGCTGGGGCCTGCTGCGCGAACGCCGCTGGGGCCTGTGGGGCTTCGTGGCGCTGTTGCTGCTGAGCGCACTGGCCAACTTCGCGATCGCCTGGTGGCTGGACGCGTGCATGCGCGATCTCATCGCACTGCTGGCCGATGACCCGGCCCTGCAGCAGGAGCTGCAGCCGCGGCGCTGGATGGTCACCTTCATCGTGGTCGGTACCTCGATCCTGTTCCTCGGCCTGCAGGGCTGGCTGGCCTGGCGCCTGTTGAGGCCGGACATCCGCTCGCGCTTCCGCTGAGCCCCATCCGATTCCCGCTGGACAAGGACCGTCGCATGCGCGTGCTGACCCTGCTCCCCGCACTGCTGCTGTTCGCCGCGCAACCTGCGTCCGCCGACGCGTTGCGATGTGGCGAGTACCGCAGCACCGAGGGCGCCATGGCGCTGGTGTTCGAATCATCCGCTGCCGGTTATCGCGCTCTGGAAGGCCAGGAACACGCGCCTGTGCGCATCGACCGCAGCGGCGGCGATCTGCGCCTGGTATTTCTCGACGACGGTGTATCCACCGCCATCAGCGTGGCTGCTGACGGGGCGCATATCAACGACGGCATGACCGACTTCGAGTTGCATCGACCCCAGGCCTGCCAGCGCGCCCCTGCGCCCGTCACCGACGGCTGCCTGGGCCAACCTGCGCTGTGCATTGCGCGGCTCGCGGATGCGCCGCCGGAACAGGCGCAACGCGCGTGCGAGGAAAGCGTCGGCGCCGGGTGCTCGGCGCTGTTGCGCCACTTTCTCGCTGCACCCGCCGCCGCAGCCGGGCAGCAGGACGCGCCATTGCCTGCCGCGCAGCGCACCACGCTGCAGCGGCTCTGCCTGCACCAGCGCGGTGGTCGCTTCTGCACCGAGGTTGCCGAGCAGCAGTTGATCGCGCTGGAACCCGCGTTGGCCGTGCAGGCGCTGCAGGTGGTCTGCGATGCTGGGCGCGCCAGTGCCTGCGAACGTGTTGCGCCATTGCGTGAACTCGGCACCGATCTACGCCTCGTGCCTCTCCAGCAAGTGCCCTGTGGCCGCTATCAGGCCGATGGCGGCGCGATCGACAGGCTCGACTTCGGCGATGGCACGCGCGGCCGACTGGAAGACGGCGCCATCCACCTTCAGCAGGACGGCGAAACCCTTGTCCTGCGCCAGCTGGGCAACGGCGACCTGCTTGGCATGGATACGCAGACCGGTTACCAGCGCTACCAGCCGGTGCCCGGCACGGCACAATGCACGCCCCCGCGCGAGGGCCGTGGTTCGCCGTAGCGCCTGGAGTTTCCCGTTCGATCGTCAAGGAGACGACATGCATTCACCCGCATCGCGCC
Source organism: Stenotrophomonas maltophilia D457 (assembly GCF_000284595.1). Lineage (GTDB taxonomy): Bacteria > Pseudomonadota > Gammaproteobacteria > Xanthomonadales > Xanthomonadaceae > Stenotrophomonas > Stenotrophomonas muris. The sequence goes on from NC_017671.1 coordinate 4,621,945, forward strand.
GCCGCTGGCTGGCCTGGGCGCTGCTGCTGGCCGCGCCGATGGCCGCCGCACAGTCACCGCAATGCGGCCTGTTCAAGGCCGACGAAGGCAGCGGCACGCTGCGCATCAGCTCACCGAACCGCGGCGAGCAGAAGCACTTCGGCAGTGCGCCGTCTCCGGTCGCGTTCCAGCAGATCGACGGAAAGCTGCAACTGGTGAACCTGGAGTACGGCCTGCCCAGCGCGTTGCAGGTGCGCGATCGTGGCCGCACGGTCGAGGTGGATGGCACGGTCTACATCCTGCAGGCCCCCGCACAGTGCGCCGCCGCAGCCAGGCCGGCTGAAGGCAGCTGCCTGGCCGATGCGGCGGCGTGCCTGGACAACCGCCGTGAAGCGCCCCCGGCCGCGCTGGAAGCAGGGTGCCGGGAAGGCGTGCCCGGCATGTGCCTGCAGCTGGCCGATCGCTGGCATGACGAGGCCAGGGCGCCGGCCACGCCGGATGAGGCGCAGCAACAGGCCATCCTCGATACCGCACTGGCCGGCATCGAACTGCCTGTGCCGTGCCGGAATGGCGGCTTCAGCAACGAGACACCGGCCTGTGCAGCGGCGCTGGAAGCGGATCCGGCGCTGCAGGATCAGATCGTCAAGGCCGCGATGGGTGCGGCGATGGTCGAAGCCGTGAGCTCCGTGCTGTCACCCTCCACGCCGGTGGTGGTGCCGGCCGCGCAGCGCCAGCAGCTGTTGCAGTTGTGCCAGCAGGTCGGCCATGGCGGCTTCTGCAGCCGCGTGGCCGAGCTCTCGTGGGAATCCGGCGACCCCTTGCAGGCGGTGCAGGCACTGACCACAGCGTGCGCGCCCGGTAAGGAAAGCGCCGCCTGCGAGCGCCTGCCTGCATTGCAGGCGCTGGGCGCCTCGTTGCGGCCGCAGCCGGCTACGGCGCTGCCCTGCGGCACCTTCCGCGCCGCAGGTGGCCTGATGGATACGCTGGACTTCGGCGATGCAGGACGGGTCGGCATCGGCTGGGACAGCCAACTGCGTGCTCGTGTCGAAGACGGCGACATCCGCATCCGCCACGACAAGGGCGGCGACTTCGTGCTGCGGCCGTTGCCCGGGGGCCAGCTGCTGGGCCTGGACACGTGGACACGCTTCCAGGTGTTCGTGCCGACCGGCGAGGGCGCGAGCACCTGCAGCCCGCCGAAACACTACACGGTGCTGCCGCTGCCGCAGGACTGCCCGCAGGCGCTGGCCAGCGGCGGTGCCGAAGCCTGCTGCGCGCAGGGTAAGCTGCAGGGCTGCAACATTCTTGGCAACCGTCTTGCGCTGTCCGGCCAGTGGCGGCAGGCGGCAGAGCACTACACCACCGTGTGCCGTGCCGGCGTGCGCGAGGGCTGCGAAAACCTGGTCGCAGCGCAGGGCCGCAGCAGCGACATCGACGCCCATGCGACGCTGGAGCGGCTGTGTGCCGCCGACCGCAGCGGGCGCCACGTCGCCTGCGACGTGCTGGACACCGGAAACTGGAGCGCCCTGGAGCTGGGCCGTGTCCTGCAGGAGGCGGTGGACGAAGCGACGGCCGAGGACACTCCGGCGCCGCGCGCTTCCAACCGCAAGCGATGAGCCGGCCAAGGCCTGCCCGCAGCTTCGGGCGGGCCCTGCGGTAAAGTAGCGCCATGAACGAATTCGAGCGCGTGCGCACCTACCTCACCGACCTGCAGGACCGCATCTGTGCGGCGATCGAGGCCGTCGATGGCCAGGCCCGCTTCCAGGAAGACCTGTGGCAGCGGGCCGAGGGCGGTGGCGGGCGTACCCGCGTGCTGCGCGACGGCGCGGTGTTCGAGCAGGCCGGCATCGGCTTCTCCGATGTGGCCGGCAGCCGCCTGCCGCCGTCGGCCTCGGCCAACCGCCCGGAACTGGCCGGCGCCTCCTGGCGCGCCACCGGCGTGTCGCTGGTGTTCCACCCGCTCAATCCCTACGTGCCGACCACCCATGCCAACGTGCGCTTCTTCCAGGCGCAGCGCGACGGCGAAGTGGTGGCCAGCTGGTTCGGCGGCGGCTTCGACCTGACTCCGTTCTACCCGTTCGACGAGGACGTGCAGCATTGGCACCAGGTCGCCCGCGACCTGTGCACACCGTTCGGCGACGAGCGCTATGCCGCGCACAAGCGCTGGTGCGATGAATACTTCTTCCTGCGCCACCGCAATGAAACGCGCGGCGTCGGCGGCCTGTTCTTCGATGACCTGCACGGCGATTTCGAGCGCGATTTCGCTTATCTGCGTGCGGTCGGTGATGGCTTCCTCGACGCCTACCTGCCGATCGTGCAGCAGCGCAAGGACGCCGCATATGGCGAGCGCGAACGCGAGTTCCAGCTGTACCGCCGCGGCCGCTACGTGGAGTTCAACCTGGTCTACGACCGCGGCACCCTGTTCGGGCTGCAGAGCGGTGGCCGCAGCGAAAGCATCCTGATGAGCCTGCCGCCGCGGGTGCGCTGGGAGTACGGCTTCACCCCGGAAGCGGGCAGCGCCGAGGCGCGCCTGGCCGACTACCTGGTGCCACGCGACTGGCTCTGATCGTCCGGCGCCACGCCTGATCCGTGGCGCCTTCTTACGCCTGTGGTGCGCCCCGCGCCGGACAGGCCCTGCACTGCCTCCTTCAAGGATGACCCCATGCCTGCTGCTGTTCCCTTCCGCCCCCGCGCCGCGGGCTGGCGCTCCCTGCTGTTGCTTGCATTGGCCTCGGCCAGCCTGCCGGCCGCCGCGCAATCGATGGCCTGCGGCACCTACAAGGACGTCGACGGCAACACCACGCTGACCATCGAAAGTGAAGGCCATGGTTTCCTGTCCGGCCCCTACCAAGCCACCGAGCAGCTGCGCATCGCCCGCCAGGAGGACGTGCTCGGCACCGGCAACCTGTCCACCGGCCGCCTGGAAAACTGGTACTTCTCGGACAACGATCGCACGATCAGCACCCCCTATCGCGAATTCACCCGCGAGCACACCGCCGCCTGCAAGACGATGCCGGAGCCCATCGAGGGCGGCTGTGTAATGAACACCTCCGAGTGCCTGGAGGCGTTGCCGGAAGCCGAACCGCTGAAGCTGCATGCCTGGTGCGCCGAAGGCGTGGGCGCGGCCTGCATGCAGCTGCTGGAGACCTACCAGCGGCAGGCCAAGGACGCAGCGCCGGCGCCTGCACGTTCCGAGCCGCCGATGCCGGAGATCTGCAAGGAGGATTCGGCGTCGTTCAATGCCGAGGGCTGCAGGGCGATCGCCGAGGTGGTCGGCGCCGAGATGATGGGCAAGGCCGTGCTCGGCCTGCAGCATTCGAACGACCCTGTCTTGCCGACCGCACAGCTCGATGAACTGGCCGCACTGTGCCGGCAGCAGCACGGCGAGGCGTTCTGCGCCGACGTTGCCGAGGCGCTGTGGAGTGGTGGGCGCCTGTTGCAGGCCCATGAGGCGCTGCAGCTGTCGTGCGCCCAGCGCGCGGATGGCGTGGCCTGCGGCCGCGCCGAGGCGCTTGCCCGACTGGCCTCGGTACCGGCCGCTGCACTGGCCCCGGTGCCGGCTTCCGCGCTGCCCTGTGGGGGCTATGAAGCGGAGTACGGCGTGCTCTCGCAGCTGCGCTTCCTCGATGGTGGCCTGGTGGAAGCCGGGGGCCGCGACCAGCGCCTGCGCGCGAGCCTGCAGGACGGGCGCATCCTCATCCATCGCGACGTCGGCAGCGACTTCGTACTGCAGCCGCTGAAGAACGGAAACCTGGCCAGCGTCGACGGCGGCAACCGCTTCGCCTACTACGAGCGCAAGCCGGGCTCAGGCAATGCCAGCTGCGCACCGCCGGTGGCCTTCGTGGAGATCCCCCTGCCGCTGGACTGCCCGACCCTGGACCGCAAGGACGGCGCCAAGGCCTGCTGCACCGATGGCAAGCTGCTGGGCTGCAAGGTTGCCGGCGAGGCACTGTTCAAAAACGAACAATGGGCCGCATCGCTGTCCTACTTCCAGACGCTGTGCAGCGCGGGTGTGCGCGAAGGTTGCCTGGCAATGGCCGCGGTGTATGCGCATACTGCGGATCCGAAGATTCCGCAGGCCATGGCGGCGATCTGCGCGAAGGACGCCAAGGGCACCCACGTCGCCTGCGATGTGGACGCGACGCGCAACTGGCCGGCGCTGAAGGCTGAAGCCGCTCCCTGAGGCCAGGCACCTGTTGAGCCGGGCATGGGCCCGGCGCTACGAGGTCAGGTGCTCTTCCGCGCGATGATCGTGATGTGCCCGGTCGTCTCCAGCAGGGCGATCTGCACGTCCTCGATCCGCAGGCCGCCCTGTTGGCGCAGCGCGGCATCGAAATCGGCCCGGCTGATCAGTTCGCGGCGGAGAACGCCCTCCAACAGCCGGCCATCACGCGCGATCACGGTGGGCTCTCCTTCGATCATCCGCTCCATGCGCCGATTCCGGGTGGTCAACCAGCCCACCCCGTAGTTCAGCACGATCAGGGTGGCCGCCAGCAGCAGGCCACCGCCCAGCGAGGTGTCGGTGCCCAGCAGCGCGTTCTGCACCGCGTTGCCCAGCAGCACGATCAGCAGCACGTCGAAAGGCGTGATCTGCCCCAGAGCCCGCTTGCCGCCCAGCCGGACCATGCCCAGCACCACGACATAGACCACCACCGCGCGCAGGATGAATTCCCACCACGGCATGGCCAGGGCGAACAGGTCGGGCATGGTCTTCCCCTGCGGAACGGTGGCCCAGCCTAGCACCTGGGGTCAGATCCCTTTGCCCGGCGGGCAAAGGGATCTGACCCCCAGTGTGTGTTCCGTTGGCGCAAATAAAAAGCCCCGCTGACCAGGGGGAGGTCAACGGGGCCGGGGAACGGGCACTTGGGGAGGAGTCCCCGTTCCGAGATCTGCTCCAGGGGATGGGAGAGATCCACAACAGGCGTTGCGCCTGTCGGGAGTTATAGAAGCACTTCGAACACTAACGGTTCGTGAAGGGGCCCCATTTAATGAATTTCAATAGGGGCAACATTCATGGTCGAGTCAGAAACACCCGACTCATGAACAAATTCACGTCGTTTTCGGCCTGAAACACCGTCAGTGCGCTTCGTCCCAGTTGTTGCCGACGCCCGTGTCGACCACCAGTGGCACCCGCAGTTTGGCCGCTTGCGACATGCGCTCCACCACCTGCAAACGCAGGTCCTCGACGAAACTGCTTTCGGTTTCGAACACCAGTTCATCGTGCACCTGCAGGATCATCCGTGCCGGCGCCCCGCTGTCACGCAGCCACTGGTCCACATCCACCATCGCGCGCTTGATGATGTCGGCGGCAGTGCCCTGCATCGGCGCGTTGATCGCCGCGCGTTCAGCACCGGCACGCAGGCCCTGGTTGCGGGCGTGGATGTCGTTCAGGTACAGGCGACGGCCGAACAGGGTTTCCACGTAGCCCTGGTCACGGGCCTGCTGGCGCATCCGCTCCATGAAGTCGCGCACGCCCGGGTAGCGGCTGAAGTACAGCGCCACGTAGTCCTGCGCCTGGCCACGGTCGATGCCCAGGTTGCGGGCCAGGCCGAAGGCGCTCATGCCGTACATCAGGCCGAAGTTGATGGCCTTGGCGGCGCGGCGCTCGTTCGGGGTCACTTCCTCCAGCGTGCGCCCGAACACCTCGGCGGCGGTGGCACGGTGTACGTCGGCGCCCTGCTCGAAGGCACGCACCAGGCCCGGGTCCTCGGACAGGTGGGCCATGATCCGCAGTTCGATCTGCGAATAGTCGGCCGCCAGCAGCTGGAAACCTTCCGGGGCGATGAACGCGCGGCGGATGCGGCGGCCGTCCTCGGTGCGGATCGGGATGTTCTGCAGGTTCGGGTCCGACGAGGACAGGCGGCCGGTGGCGGCACCGGACTGGTGGTAGCTGGTATGCACCCGGCCGGTGTCCGGGTTGACCATCTCCGGCAGCTTGTCGGTGTAGGTGCTGCGCAGCTTGGCCAACCCGCGGTAGTCCAGGATCACCCGCGGCAACTCATGCTGGTCGGCAATCGCCTCCAGCGCCTCTTCATTGGTGCTGGGCTGGCCCTTCGGGGTCTTCACCACCGCCGGCAGCTTCAGCTCGTCGAACAGCACCGCCTGCAGCTGCTTGGGCGAATCCAGGTTGAAGCTGCGCCCGGCCAGCTCGGTGGCCTTCTGCTGCGCGGCCAGCATGCGCGAGGACAGGTCCTGGCTCTGCCGGCGGAGTTCGTCGGTGTCGATCCGCACGCCATTGGCTTCAATGCTGGCCAGCACCGGCACCAGCGGCATCTCGATGTTGCGGTACACGCTGTCCAGCGCCGGCTCGGCCAGCAGCTGCGGCTGCAATGCGTGGTGCAGGCGCAGGGTGATGTCGGCGTCCTCGGCGGCGTAGCGGCTGGCTTCGTCGATGCCCACCTGCGAGAACGGGATCTGCTTGGCGCCCTTGCCGGCCACGTCCTCGAACTTGATGGTGCTGTAGCCCAGGTAACGCAGCGCCAGCGAATCCATGTCGTGGCGGGTGGCGGTGGAATTGAGCACGAAGCTCTCGAGCATGGTGTCGTCGTGGTAGCCCTGCATCGCCACGCCGTGGCGGCGCAGCACATGCAGGTCGTACTTGCCATGCTGGCCCAGCTTCTTCTTCGCCGGGTCCTGCAGCGCCGGGCGCAGTGCGTCCAGCACCTGCTGCATGGGCAGCTGGGCCGGCGCACCCGGGTAATCGTGGCCGACCGGAATGTACGCCGCCCTGCCCGGCTCGACGGCCAGGCTGATGCCCACCAGGCGCGCGCGCATCGCGTCCAGTGCATCGGTCTCGGTATCGAAGCTGATCAGGTCGGCCTGCTGCAGGCGTTCGACCCAGGCCTGCAGCTGCTCGGCGGTCAGCACGGTCTCGTACTCACCCGGCGCGGACAGTGCCGGATCCAGCGTGCCGGCGGCGGGCGCCTCGCCGCTGCCACGGGCGAAGCCAGCGGCGGTGCCACGCAGGCTCGGGGTCGCCTCGCTGGCGGCCACCGGTGCCGGCACCGGCGCGCCCAGCTCCTTCAGCGCCTGGGTGAAGCCATAGCGCGTATACAGCTCGGTCAGCGCCGGCACATCCTGCTCGCGCAGGGCCAGCGTGGTCGGGCTGGCGTCCAGCTGCACGTCGGTACGGATGGTCACCAGCTCGCGGTTCAGCGGCAGCCGCTCCAGTGCGGCACGCAGGTTCTCGCCGATCTTGCCCTTCATGGCCGGCGCGGCCGCCATCACGCCGTCCAGGTGCTGGTACTCGGCCAGCCACTTGGCGGCGGTCTTCGGCCCGCACTTCTCCACGCCCGGCACGTTGTCGACCGCGTCGCCCATCAGCGCCAGCAGGTCGATGATCTGGTCGGCGCGCACGCCGAACTTCTCCATCACCGCCGCATCCGAATCCATGCGGCTGCCGGTCATGGTGTTGACCAGCTCGATGCCCGGGCGCACCAGCTGGGCGAAGTCCTTGTCGCCGGTGGAAATGGTCACCTTCAGGTCCTGCGCCAGGCCCTGAAGGGCCAGCGTGCCGATCACATCGTCGGCCTCCACGCCGGGGATGCGCAGGATGCTGATGCCCAGCGCTTCGACGATGCGGCACATCGGCTCGACCTGGCTGCGCAGCTCATCGGGCATCGGCGGGCGGTTGGCCTTGTACTGGTCGTACAGGTCGTCACGGAAGGTCTTGCCCGGGGCGTCGACCACGAACGCGACGTAGGCCGGGCGCTCCTTCAGCGTCGAACGCAGCATGTTGACCACGCCGAACAGCGCGCCGGTGGGTTCACCCTGTGCATTGGACAGGGGCGGCAGCGCGTGGAACGCGCGGTACAGGTAACTGGACCCGTCGATCAGGACTAATCTGCTCATGTGCCGATTCTACGCGCCCGTGCCTGCACCGCGGCGACACGGCCCGTACACCGCGATGGGGCATAATCAGGGCTCTTTCCAGGCAAAGGCCCCGCCGATGAAGACCCTGATGCTGGCTTCCCTGCTCCTGCTCGCTGGCTGCGCCAGCATGGGTGGCGCGGGCGCTCCCCCGGTGGACGTCAAGGGCGCGGATGTATCCAAGCGCACCATGGACAACGGTGACACCATCGAGGAATACCGCGTGTCCGGCCAGCTGCGCATGGTCAAGGTGACCCCGTCGCGCGGTGCCCCGTTCTACATGTACGACAAGAACGGCGACGGCCGCATGGACAACGACAAGGACGGCGTGTCGCCGGTCTACTGGAAGCTGTACAGCTGGTGAGGTGACCGGGGTTGTGACCGGGGTCGGATCCCTTTCCACAGGAAAGGGCTCTGACCCCCTCAGGGCCACCGGCACGGCCCCGATCCCCCCACAAAAAACAACGCCGGCGCGCATCCTGCGGCCGGCGTCGGGTCCCCTCCCCGGGAACGCTTGAATCAGCGGGTATGGATCAGCGGATGACCAGCACCGGCAGCGTGCTGCGTGCCAGCACTTCGGCGGTCTGGCTGCCCAGCAGTACACGGGTCACGCCACGGCGGCCGTGCGAGGTCATCACGATCAGGTCGCTGTTGCGCTCGCCGGCGGTCTCGATGATGCCGTCGGCCGCATAGCGGTCCAGCACGTGCACCGGGATGGCGGTGATGCCCTGCTCGGCGGCCTTGGCCAGCGCCGGCTGCAGCACCTTCTGCGCGCCTTCCTCGCGGTCGGCCTTGTATTCGGGGCTGTTCATGTAGCCCACGCTCCAGCCCATGGCGTCGTACATTCCGACGGCCCACGGCTCGGAAACAGTGACGATATCGACCTCGGCGTTGAGGTCCTTGGCCAGCTCCAAGCCCTTGGCCAGGCCCTTGTCGGCCAGTTCGGACCCGTCAGTGGCAATCAGGATGCGCTTGTACATGGTGGGGCTCCGTGGCGGTCTGCCGGATGGGAACGACACCATTGCACACCGTATGTGCAGGCGGCGCCTTGAGCAGGATCAATCCGGCGCCGCGCAGCGGCGTGTGCGCACCGTCACGTGGTCCGGGGGACAGGCTCGGCCCGCCCTCTTCTGTAGAGCCGAGCCCGTGCTCGGCTGCTTCTGGCGGGAAAAGCAGCGGAGCATGGGCTATGCCGGTCGTCCTGACCGGCACCCTTCGGGCCGTCGCAAGCGACGTTGGCAGCGGCTCCTGCCGCTACCTTCGGCTCTACAACAACGTCGCTCAGGCGATCTGCACCACGCGCGCGTTCTGGCACAGCGGGTAGCTGGCCACGAACTCGTCAATCGCATCGCGCATCGCCTCGAACGATTGGCCGTACATGTACAGCGCGGTCTCGGTCGGGCCCTGCCACCAGCTGCAGATCTCGCCCAGGCCGTCGATGTTCCCGGACAGCTGCTCGAACACGTGGTTGGAATCGCACTGTTCGTAGACCTCGTCCGGCAGGTTCAGGCCATCCAGGTAGATGCCCAGGCCTTCGGTCACGCCGAAGCTGCGATCGGCCTCGCCTGCGCCCTGTATCTGCGAACCCTTCGGTGCACCCAGCTGCTCCAGCAGGTCGATCAGCTTCGGCACGCCCGCGGCATCGACCAGTGCCACTTCGATATCGCCGTATTCGACCTCACCCAGGTCGGACATCGCGGTGCCGCCGCCGGTCAGCTCGCCCACCTGGGCCGCCTGCAGCAGCGCGTCGAGCGGATCCTCGAACAGTTCGTGGCGGTGCTCCGGCTGCAGCCGGGCGTTCAACTTCACGGTGACGTGCAGCGTGGGTTCGGTCATGGGGGCGTTCCTGGAAGAAGTGCCACCTATTGTAGAGCCGAGCCCATGCTCGGCTGCTTCTGGCCGGAAAAGCAGCCGAGCATGGGCTCGGCTCTACAACAGTCTGTCAACGCAGGAACGGCGTGACCTTGCGCTTCAGCAGTTCCACCAGCACCGGGTCCATGTACTCGTAGTCATACGGAATATCCAGGCAGATCACCCGCTTGCCGTTCAACCAGGCCTTGTAGCGGCTGGACAGCCGGTTGCGGTGGGCGCGCTCCATCACGAACACGATATCGGACCACTGCAGCAGCTCGGGGCTGAGCACTTCCTCGGCGTCGGCCAGCAGCCCGGCCGAGGCGGTCTCGATGCCCGGCCAATCGGCGAATACCTGCTCGGCCGTCGGGCTGCGCAGGCGGTTCTGGCTGCAGAGGAAGAGCACATTGCGGGTCATGAGCGCAGCCTAATCGGGGTCGGATCCCTTTTCCAACGGAAAAGGGCTCTGACCCCACTCAGGTACATTCGGACAAGTTGCATGGCCGGAAAACACTCGAAAGACCATCATGGGCCTTTCCACCGTCCAGATGCCCATGATCACCAAGGATGACCTGTTAACGACGTTCGCAGAGGTAGCCGAGGCGCACGACTGCTACTTCAGCAAGTACGTAGTCGCGACGTACGTGCTCTATTGCTGCATCAGAAATGCCAAGGAACATGACCTCGCGATCGCGTCCAAAAATGTCGATGATCCGGAGTTCGCCGCCAGCGTTGTGCTGAACGCGCCGCCCCGTCTTTCACATGATGGGCCAACGATCTTTGAAATTCCTTCCAACGCCTATGGGTTCACTCATGCGATGGTGGTTCCCAGCACTTATCACGGGCTTCTGAATGGGATCGAGAAGCGCACGGGTCTGTTCCTGTGCCTGCCGATCTTCCGGTGTGAGTTCAACGGCAACGAATCAGCAGAGGATTTCAGGTGGTCCACACATCACATCGTTGACGTCAACAACTGGCATAGGACCAGGCAGCCGAAGATCAGCGTGTACCTCGACAATCCCCGCACTGGTGGCGGCACGGACAAGGACGGTGCCATTGTGAGCCTGGAGACATTGATAGCGGAGATCGACAACGTTAGCGGAGTGAGCAACGGCTTCATCGAGATCACCAACTACCGCGGCGAAGTGATCGAGGTGTTGTCGCCGGCGGAAGGCCACTACGCGCTGATCCGCAACCGCCAGGATGAAGAAGCGATGGACCGCGCCGGGTTGGTGGCAGCCGTGGAGAAGTTCACCATCGGCTGATAGCCGACCGCTGTTGTAGAGCCGAGCCATGCTCGGCTGGTTTTCCCGCCTGAAGCAGCCGAGCATGGCTCGGCTCTACAGGAATTCCCGCCCCCTGACGGTGATCAGATCACCGTCAGGTTGGCGTAGGCCATCACCAGCCACTTGCTGCCGGCATCAGCAAACTCGACCTGCACGCGGGCGTGCGCGCCGCTGCCTTCGTAGTCGGTCACCATGCCTTCGCCGAACTTGGGATGGGTGACCAGCGCGCCGAGCTTGACCGGCGGCGCCTCGATCGAGGCATGGCCCATCACCCGGCTGGCGCCCATCGAAGCCGGGCGCGAGACCTGCACCTTCGGGCGCACTTCGTGCAGCAGTTCGCGCGGAATCTCGCGCAGGAAGCGTGACGGCAGGCTGTAGTTGTCCTGGCCGTGGATGCGGCGCGATTCGGCATAGCTCAGCACCAGCTTCTGGCGCGCGCGGGTGATGCCGACATAGGCCAGGCGGCGCTCTTCTTCCAGCCGCCCGCTTTCCTCCAGCGAGCGTGCGCTGGGGAACAGGCCTTCTTCCAGGCCGGCCAGGAACACCAGCGGGAATTCCAGGCCCTTGGCCGAGTGCAGGGTCATCAGCTGCACGCCCTCTTCGCCTGCCTGCGCCTGGCCCTCACCGGCCTCCAGCGCGGCATAGGCCAGGAACGCGACCAGCTCGTCCATGTCCTCGCCCACTTCCTCGATGTCGTCGGCCCGGCGCACGAAGCGCGAGGCCACCGAGACCAGTTCGTCGAGGTTGTCGGTGCGCGACTCCGAGTCCAGCGCGTTGCGGCTTTCCTTGCTCCAGTGCTCGCGCAGCTGCGAGCGGGCCAGCACGTGGTCCACGCGCTCGGCCAGGGTCATGTGCACGGTCTGCGCCTGCAGCTCGTTGACCAGCCCCAGGAAGCCGGCCAGCGCATTGCGCGCGCGTGCGGCCAGCGCGTTGCCCTGGGTGACCAGCATCGTTGCTTCCCACAGCGAGATACCCTGCGCGCGTGCCTCGCGGCGCACTTCGTCCAGCGTGCGGTCGCCGATGCCCCGGGTGGGCGTGTTGACCGCGCGCTCGAACGCGGCGTCATCGTTGCGGTTGGACAGCAGGCGCAGGTAGGCCAGCGCGTCCTTGATTTCGGCACGCTCGAAGAAGCGCATGCCGCCATACACGCGGTATGGCACCTGCTCGCTCAGCAGCGCTTCTTCCAGCGCGCGCGACTGCGCGTTGCTGCGGTAGAGCACGGCCACTTCGGTGTAGCTGCCACCGTCGCGCACCCACTGGCGGGCACGCTCGACGATGTAGCGTGCCTCGTCCATCTCGTTGTACGCGGCGTACAGGTCGATCGGCTCGCCGTCACCGCTGTCGGTCCACAGCTGCTTGCCGATGCGATCCGGGTTGTGCGCGATCACCGCGTTGGCAGCGCCGAGGATGTTGGCGGTGGAGCGGTAGTTCTGCTCCAGGCGGATGGTCTGCGCGCCCGGGAAATCGCGCAGGAAGCCCTGCACGTTCTCGACCTTGGCGCCGCGCCAGCCGTAGATGGCCTGGTCATCGTCGCCGACCACGAACACGTGGCCGGAATCGCCGGCCAGCACGCGCACGAAGGCGTACTGGATGGCATTGGTGTCCTGGAACTCGTCCACCAGGATCTCGCGGAAGCGGGCGCGGTAGTGCGACAGCAGCGCCGGGTTGTCGCGCAGCAGTTCGTGCGCGCGCAGCAGCAGCTCGGCGAAGTCGACCAGGCCGGCGCGGTCGCAGCGCGCCTGGTACTCGATGTAGGCCTGGCGCATGGTCTCCAGCCACGCGTCGTGCGGTTCGGGCTGGATGTGCTGCGGGCGGCGGCCCTCGTCCTTCTGCGCGTTGATCCACCACGCGATCTGCTTGGGCGGGTACTTGCCGTCGTCCAGCTCCAGCGCCTGCACCACGCGCTTGACCAGCCGCAGCTGGTCGTCCGAATCCATCACCTGGAAGCCTTCGGGCAGCTTCGCATCCTGCCAGTGCAGGCGCAGCAGGCGGTTGGCCAGGCCGTGGAAGGTACCGATCCACATGCCACGGCTGCCATGGGGCAGCTGTGCGTCGATGCGGTGGCGCATCTCGCCGGCCGCCTTGTTGGTGAAAGTCACCGCGAAAATGCCATGGGTCGGCACGCCATCGACTTCATGCAGCCAGGCGATGCGGTGGGTGAGTACGCGGGTCTTGCCGGAACCGGCACCGGCCAGCACCAGGTGGTGACCGGGGGGAGCGGAGACGGCTTCGCGCTGGGCCGGGTTCAGGCCATCAAGCAGGTGGGAGACATCCATGCCCCCATTTTACGGCATCGCCGTCGCGGCTCCTGCGACCACCTGGGTGGCCAGTGCCTGCGCCTGCTGACGCAGTTCAGGCACCGCCAGGCTTTCCCACAGGCTGCCGATGCGCAGGCTGCCGAGTACGCCCAGCCGCGCCTGCGGCTGGCCACCGGCGGCACGCAGGCGGTCGCCCGGCACTGTGCTGTCCAGGCCCAGCCCGTGCGGGCCGGGGCGGGCCAGGCCATCGCTCTGCAGCTGCTGCAGCAAGGGATTGCGCAGCGCGCTGGCGCGGGTTTCCACGCCGGTGGCGTTGATCACGCCGCCGATCGTCCAGTGCTGTTCATTGCCAGACGGAGCGCGGCCAGAAAGCCGCAGCGCTTCGCCTTCGCGGCCGACGCGTTGCAGGCGGGACCGGTGAATACGCAGTTGGCCGCTTTCGATCAGCGCCTGCAGCTGTGCGTCGACCTCTTTGGCGATGCGGTGGCGATGCACGTCCCAGTAGCGCACCACATGGCGCAGGAAGCGGCGCTGGTCGGCCGCGTCGAGGCTGCACCACAGTGCCTGCCCGTGCGGACGGATGCGGTCCATCACCCCCTGCCACGGCAGACCATCGGCCTGCGCCTGGCGCGCGAACCCGCGCAACGCGCGCAGGCGCTGGCGCAGGCTCATCGGCAGCAGCGCAGCCGGGTCGAACGCGGGCAGGCCGCCATGCGCATGCGGCAGCGGCAGCAGGCCATGGCGCGAGATCACGTGCAGCGGGCCGGTGTGGCCGGCTGCAACCAGCGCCAGCACGGTGTCGGCCATGCTCAGGCCGGAGCCGACGATGGCCACGGCCTGCTCACCGGCCAGGGTGCGTACGCCGTCGTAGTCCCAGGCCTCGATCACGTCATCGGCGGGCAGTGCCTCGGCACCGGCTACCGGCAGCGGCCGCATGCTGTTGCCGGTGGCGAGCACTGCCTGTGCGGCGTGCAGCGTCTGGCCATCGCCGAGTGCCAGCTGGTAGCCGTGGTCATCCGGCTGCAGGCCCAGTACCGGCTGCACGATCACCTGCAGCTGTGCCGGGCTGGCCGCGGCGGCCTCCTGCAGGCGCTGCTGCAGGTACGCTGCAAAGTAGTGGCGGCACACGTAACGCTCGCCCAGCACCTCGCGCGCCTCGCCCGGGTAGGCGTTGGCGGCCATCAGGTAGTCGAGGAAATCGCCGGGCTGGTCGGCAAACGCACTCATCTTCGCCGCCGGCACGTTCAGCAGGTGCTCCGGCCACGGCGTGGCATAGGCGATGCCCTGCGCCAGCTGCGAAGCCGGTTCGAAGATGGCCAGCGCCAGCGGCGCCTGGGCCTGGCGCAACACCTGGATCGCCACCAGCACCCCGGCCGCACCACCACCGATGATTGCCAGGTCCAGTTCGCCATTACGCGGTGAATCAGTCATGCGCCGATTGTAGGCCATCGGCGATGACGGGCCGGATTGCCGAAGCGGGCGGTTGCCGCCGTTTCACATCAACGCATCGGCCAGCCGTGCGATGCCTTCGCGGCTGCGCCGCCACGTGGGACGGCTGCGCCACTGCTGCAGGTCCAGCTGCCGCGACTCGCGCAGGTAGCCATCCTCGATCGCGCACAGCTGCTGCACCAGCGCGCGGTCGTAGCAGACCAGGCCGATTTCGGCATTCAGCGCGAACGAGCGGATGTCCATGTTGATCGAGCCGAGCACGGCGATGTCCTCGTCCACGCTCATGTGCTTGGCATGCAGGAACTGCGGCTCGTACAGCGCGATGCGCACGCCACAGCGCAGCAGCTCGTCGTAGTAGGCCTCCTGCGCCCACGACGTCAGCCGCTGGTTGTTGCTGGCCGACAGGATCAGCTGCACCTGCACGCCGGACAAGGCCGCAATGCGCAAGGCGCTGAGCGTGGCTTCGTCGGGCACGAAATACGGGGTGACCATCACCAGCCGGCGCCGCGCCAGGTGGATCAGCGCCGCCACCGCATCGCGTGCGTTGCTGTACGGATAAGCCGGGCCGCTGGGCAGCAGCTGGGTGGCGATGTCGTCACTGCACTCGGGCACATCGGCGATCACGTCCAGGCGCTGGCCGGTTTCCATGTACCAGTCGCTGGCGAAGACCGCTTCCAGATGCGCCACCGCCGGGCCGCGCACGCGCGCCACCAGTTCGCGGTTCGGGTGGCCGGGCACGAACTGCGGGCCGGCCAGGTTCTGCGAACCGACATAGGCCACTTCGTTGTCGATCACCGCGATCTTGCGATGGTTGCGCAGGTCCATGCGCCCGCTGCGGCGCCAGCGCAGGCCACCGGGCAGCATCGCGCGCACTTCGATGTCGCGCGCCTGCAGGCGCTTGCGATAGGCACGCAGGCCGCGCTTGGCGCCCACCGCGTCGAGCAGCACGCGGCACTGCACGCCACGTGCAGCCGCACGCTGCAGGGCCTCGACGATCGCCTCGCCCACCGCGTCGTCGAACATCAGGTAGTACAGCAGGTGCACGCGGTCTTCGGCCTGGTCGATGTCGGCGATCAGCGTGTGCAGTGATTCGTCGTAGTCGGTCAGCAGATCGACGGCGTTGCCGTGCACCGGCATGAAGTCGCCCTGGCGCTGCACCAGCGGCACGATCTCGGCGCTGGCGGTGTCCGGCTGCGGTGTCCAGCGCAGGCGATGCTGCAGCGCCTGTTCCTCGCGGATGACCTGCGAGGCCTCGGCCTGGCGGCGGATGCGCTCGCGCGACAGCCATGGGTGGCCGAACAGCAGGTACAGCGGCAGGCCCAGCAGCGGCACGAAGCCGACCAGCAGCAGCCAGCTACGCGCCGCCCCCGGCGTGGTGCGGGTGGGGATCCAGCACAGTGCAACCAGCCGGATCAGCCAGTCGATCAGCAGCAGGTACGAACCCAGCAACCACTCGAACAGCATCGTGTCGCCCGTCGGGAGGTGATGGGCCATTCTGCCCACCGGCCCTTGTGGAGTCGAGCCGCGCTCGACGACCTTCCGGTCCGACCGCACAGCAGCCGAGCGTGGGCTCGGCGCTACAGGATGGCTCAATGCCGCACCGGCACCTCGCACAGCTGCCGCACCGCGTCGGCATGGCGACGGCCGTTGAGCGCCATGCAGGCGATCGCCTGTGCGGCCCGCTCCAGCTGCGCCTCCGGCAGCGGCGACGGCGCGCCGTTGGCCAGTGCCAGATGGTGGTCGCACAGCAGCAGCGCCATGCCCTCGATGCCTTGCAGCATGCGCTGCAGGCGCAGCCAGCCCAGTTCCAGGTCCTGCCGGTGTGATGGGGTGTTCATGCAACCTCCTTCAACGGATCTGGCCACCGTGAAGGTGGCGGACGATGCGTGGTTGCAATACCGGGAACGGTAGCCACCAAACCGGCGGGCGCGAGGCCCCCACGCACCGTCCGCCATAGAGGCAGATGGGTCGCCCGCCGTCGGCGGAGCTTTCCGGCAACGGCGGGCGAGTTTACTGGCTACCGATTCGACGGGATTGCAAGCCCGACCACTGCAACCGCAGCGGCCAGCCATCATGGGCACGGCGGGGCCCGTCGTTCCAATCGATTTGAACCGCGCGAGGCGGCAGAACCGGTAGGAACAATCACTTATCGCATTCGGCCCTTCACCTCAGGCAGGGTGCCATTGGCGACAGCGTGCGCAGGGAGTGCGGCAGTGCCGAAGTCTGCACGCCAGGCATGAAAAAACCCGCCACAAGGGCGGGTTTCTTCGCGGGGACCAGCAATCCTTGCGGATTACTTGATCTTGCCTTCCTTGTACAGGACGTGCTTGCGCACGACCGGATCGTACTTCAGGAATTCCATCTTCCCCGGGGTGTTCTTCTTGTTCTTGTCGGTCGTGTAGAAGTGGCCGGTACCGGCCGAGGAAATCATACGGACCTTATCGCGCTTGCCTGCCATGATGCTTTACTCCTCAGACCTTTTCGCCGCGCGCACGCAGCTCAGCCAGAACGGAATCGATACCGTTCTTGTCGATGGTGCGCAGTGCATGCGCGGAAACACGAAGCTTGACCCAGCGGTTCTCGCTGGCCACCCAGAAACGGCGCTCGTGCAGATTCGGCAGGAAACGACGACGGGTCTTGTTGTTGGCGTGCGAGACGTTGTTACCCGTCTGCACTCGCTTGCCGGAAACCTGGCATACGCGGGACATTGCGCACCTCGATAGTAGTAGTTGTCAGCCCGTAGCCCGGGCGACGGCGGCCTCGATGGTTGCCCACCACACGTCAAGAGAATCAAAGGGTTACGCTGGCGTTGGGCGGCCGGGGACGTGCTCCCGGGAGCGCCGCCCGGTAGAAAACCGGACACAGCGAGCCGCGCATTATGCACGGGTTCAAGCACTTGCGCAAGTTACCCACAGGCGGGGACTGGACCGGCGGGGCGGGGGGACTTCGCCAACCGGCATACTGGCCCGGATCACTGCGGAGCTTTCCATGCGGCTGCTGGCCCTGACCTACGGAACCGAAGGCGATACGCGTCCGCTGGCCATGCTCTGCCATGGGCTGATCAGCGCAGGCCACGCGGTGACACTGCTGGCCGATGGCGGCACCCTGGGCAGCGCGCAGGCCCTGGATGTGCCCCACGCGGCCCTTGAGGGTGACATCCATGACGAAGTGGTCGCCCTTGTCTCGCGGGGCAACGGTGTTGCCGCCGCCAGTACCGGTCTGGCACGGATGGCGCTGCAGCATGTCAGCGGCTGGATGCGCCAGGCCGATGCCGCCGCCGAAGGCTGCGATGCGATTCTGACCGGCGGACTGGCGGCCCTTGTCGGCATGAGCGTGGGCGAACGTCGGGGTCTGCCGGTCATCGGCACCGGCATGATTCCGCTGACCCCGACGCGGGCCTTCCGCTCTCCGTTCCTGCCGCCCGGACGCTCGCCGGGCTGGTTGAACCGGGCCAGTTACGGGTGGGTCAACGGCCTGATCTGGCGCCAGTTCCGTCGGCCGATCAACGCGGCACGCCAGCAACTGGGGCAATCGCCGCGTCGCGCGCTGTGGTCCGGCCTGCCGATGCTCTATGGCATCTCGCCGCAGCTGCTGCCGCCACCGGCGGACTGGCCGGTCGACCACATCGCCTGTGGCCAATGGCGGCTTCCTGATGCGCCCTGGACGCCGCCAGCCGATCTGCAGGCCTTCCTCGATGCCGGGCCGCCGCCGGTCTATCTGGGCTTTGGCAGCATGACCGGATTCGATCGCGAGCGCGTGCTGCCGGCCCTGCTGCAGGCGCTGGCACCGCGCCGGGTGCTGCTGTTTCCAGGGTGGGCCGGATTGCCGACGGGTGCGCTGCCAGCAGATGTGTTCGTGCTCGGCGCGACGCCACACGAAGCACTGTTCCCGCATTGCGCACTCGCCATCCACCATGGTGGCAGCGGCACCACGCATTCGGCCTGCCGCGCCGGCATTCCCTCGCTGGTGATGCCGTTCGCCGCGGATCAGTTCTTCTGGGCCGATCGCCTGTATCGGTTGGGCGTGGCACCGGCACCGTTGTCACCGAAGCGACTGGATGCAGCAACGCTGGCGGCAGCCATCACCTTCGTTGAAACCGACGCAACACGCGCACGCGCGGCGGCCCTGGGCGTGGCGATGGGCCATGAGGACGGGGTGGCCTGTGGCGTGGCGATGATCGAGCGCTGGTTACGGCCGGTGTAACAGCGGCCAGGCCTCAGCGCAGGTGCGGAATCACCTGCGCCAGCAGATGGGCATCCTTGAGCGCGCCGTGCAGGCCGCGCTGGCTGGGAATGCGCAGGCGCTGCAGCACATCATCGAGCTTGTTGCCCTGGCCGGGCCAGCGCCCGCGCGCCAGCTTCAGGCTGCAGGTGATGCGGCAATGCTGGGCCAGCGTGCCGGGAATACCGGACAGACGCAGCTCGTTGTCCAGGAAGCCCACATCGAAGGTGGCGTTGTGCGCGACCATCTCGCTGCCGCGCAGGAAGTCCAGCAGTTCGGCGGCCTTGCTGGAAAACAGTGGCTTGCCCACCAGCATCGCATCACTGATGCCGTGCACGCGCTGTGCACCCCAGTCGACCCTGCGCTGCGGCTGCAGGTAGGTGTGGAACTGGCGGCCGGTGAGCTGGCCATCGATCAGTTCGACGGCACCGATTTCGATCACCCGGTGCCCCAGGCGGTGGGAGATGCCGGTGGTTTCGGTATCCAGTGCGACGATGCGACTCATGCGTGGCGATGTTTCCTGTTACGTGCTGTAGTGATTTTCGCATGCCGGTAGAGCCGGGCCCACGCTCGGCTGGCGCGCGTAGCGCGGGCTTGGTGATGCCAGAAGCAGCCGAGCGTGGGCTCGGCTCTACAGATGCGCGCGCGCGATCAACCCAACGCCTCCACCACCCAATCGATGAACACCCGCAGCCGCTGGCTCATGTGCCGGTTCGGCGGGAACATCACATGCATCGGCATCGGCGGCAGCTGCCAGTCCGGCAACACCGGCAACAGCTCGCCGCGCGCCACGTGCGGCTCGGCCATGTAGCTGGGCAGCGCCACCACGCCCAACCCCGCCAACGCAGCGGCCAGATAGGCGTTTCCATCATCGAAGCCGACCGTATAGCGGCCCTGCACCTCAACGCGTTCATCGCCGCGCTGTGCAATGAACACGCGTGCGCGGCCACTGCGCGGGCTGAGGAAGCCAACCATGTGGTGATCGGGCCCTTGCAGCGCGCGCGGATCGGTCGGCAGGCCGAAACGCTGCACATAGCCGGGGCTGGCGTGGAAGCCGATCGGCAGCGCCGCCAGCGGCCGCGCCACTAGTGCCGGGTCGGCCGGGGTGCCACCCCGGATCACGCAGTCGACGTTGTCGGCGATGACATCGACCTCGCGGTCACTCACGCCGATGTCCAGCTGGATCTCCGGGTAGCGCGCCTGGAAATCCGGCAACGCCGGCACCAGCCGCAGCCGCGCGTACGGCCCGGGCACATCCACGCGCAGGCGTCCGCGCGGCTGGGTGGCCGCGTCGCCCAGCCCGCCCTCCACTTCTTCCAGCTCGGCCAGCAGGCGGGCGATGCGCGGGTAGTAGGCCGCGCCGTCGGCGGTGACGCTGACCCGGCGCGTGGTGCGGTTGAGCAGGCGCAGCCGCAGGTGTGCCTCCAGTTGCTGCACCAGCTGGGTGGCCGTGGTGCGGCTGATCTGCAGGGTCTGCGCGGCGCGGGTGAAGCTGCCGGTTTCCACCACCCGGGCAAAGGCCCGCATCGCCTCGAAACGGTCCATGGCGGGCCATTATTGTTTGGAATTGACAATCAATCTAGGCCGATTATCGCGGTTTATCCAGACAGCGCTGACGGGGAGGATGGCGTTCTCTCCCACGGGATCTTCCCCATGTCACAGCGTGATGTCGTTTTCCCCGCCGGCCGCCAGGCCCTGTACGAGCGCAACCGCTACTCGCCTGCGATCCGTTCCAACGGCTTCCTGTTCGTATCCGGCCAGGTCGGCAGCCGTGAGGACGGCTCGCCCGAGCCAGACTTCGAAACGCAGGTGCGCCGCGCCTTCGAGAATCTCAATGCGGTGTTGGCTGCTGCCGGCTGCACGTTCGATGACGTGATCGACGTGACCGTGTTCCTGGTCGATCCAGAGAAGAACTTTGAGAAGGCCTGGGCAATCGTGCCGGAGTATTGGGGCGAGGCGCCGCACCCGACCCTGACCGGTATCGGCGTGACCTGGCTGTACGGGTTCCAGTTCGAGATCAAGGTGATCGCGAAGCTGCCGTGATACGGGTAGTGCCGGCCGCTGGCCGGCAACGCGGTGGGGTCGAAAAGCGTGTCGACCAAGGTCGACACCTACCAGAGCACATGTGCGCGGCGCACCCGAACGGTGTGGTGGGGTCAGAGCCCTTTCCGGAGGAAAGGGATCCGACCCCGCGCCCGGCCCAGCTGAACGGGAGATTCCGACGAATTCCCGAAGCGTCCATTGATATTGTATCCGGCGAAAACCGCTTGCTAGCCTGCCGTCCATGCGCTGGATCACCCGCCACCTCCGTTCGACCCTGCTGATGCTGCTGATGGCGGCATTCGTGGTCGTGCCGGTGGCCGACGCGCTGGCCTGCACGGTGGAACCGCATGCCAGCACGGTGCATGTGGAGTCCGCACCGGATGCCGATGGCGATGCCGACGGCAAGCACGTCGGTGCCTGTGGCCACAACCACTGCCACCACTCCAATCTGAGCCTGCCGGCCAGTACCTTCGCCGCCTTCGGTGCGCCGCTTCCGGCGCGCTGGATGAATGCCGGCGACGCGGCGACCTATGCGGTCGCCCAGGATGAACTGACGCGTCCTCCCCGGGCGTGAGTTGAGCGCGTCCCGCATTCGCGGGCTTCGGTTCCCCTCACCTCCGGAAATTCTTCATGTCGACCCTGACACGTCGGCCGCTGCGTGCGGCCGGGCGGGTCGTCGCCGTGTTGCTGGGCCTGGCCCCGGCGGCATCGGTGATGGCGCAAGCCGCCCCTTCCTACGACACCCTGCTTGAACGCCTGGACCAGCTGCCCGGCACCCGCGTCGGTGCGGCGCTGGCCGAGGCCGCCGACGCGCGCGCCGACCAGGCCCGTGCGTTGCCCAACCCTTCCCTCTCTTACTCCGCCGAAAACGCCTGGGGCACCGGCTCCTATGGCGGCATGGGCAAGGCCGATACCGTGCTCACCCTGTCCCAGCCGCTGGAGGTCTGGGGCCAGCGTGGCGCGCGTGTCCGTGCCGCCCGTGCCGAGGCACAGGCCGCCAACCTGCGTGGTGCCCAAAGCCGCAGCGACGTGGCCAGCCAGCTGGCGGTGGTCTATGCACAGGCGGAAAGTGCACTGCGCCGCTACACCCTGGCCGAAGAAGCACTGAGCCTCACCCGCGCTGACGCCAACGCGGTCAACGCGATGGTCAAGCAGGGCCGCGAGCCGCAGCTGCGCGCCGTGCAGGCGCAGAGCGAAGTCGCCAACGCCAGCGCCGCGCTGGATGAGGCGCAGGCCTTCCGCGATGCCGCGCTGGCCCGCCTGGCCGGTGCCGCGCTGCTGGATGCGCCGGTGCAGTCGATCGGCGACAGCCTGCTCGACCGCGCGCCGCCGTTGCCACGCGGTGCCACCGATACCGCGCTGGCGGTGCGCATCGCCGAAGCCGAAGCGGATGCGGCGGGCAAGCTGGTCGACGTGGAGCGCAAGCGCGCCCTGCCCGACCTGAGCGTCACTGCCGCGCAGACCCGCTTCCGCGAGGGGGGCGAGCGCGCCTACAACCTCGGGGTCAGCCTCAGCATCCCGCTGTTCGACCGCAACCGCGGGGGCATACGCGCCGCCAATGCCGACCAGCGCGCGGCCGAGGCACGCCTGGACCAGCGGCGCCGCGACAGCGAGGCGGCACGCCTCTCCGCGGTGGCCGGTTTGAAGGCCGCCGGCAGCCGTACCCGCGCCGCCGATGAAAGCGTGGTCGCCGCCGAAGAGGCGTATCGCCTGGCCCGCATCGGCTTCGACGCCGGGCGCATCTCGCAACTGGAACTGCGCAGCACGCGCAGCGCCCTCATCGCCGCCCGCGGCACCGCCGTGGATGCGCGCCTGTCGCGCGTCGCCGCGGAAATCGATCTTGCCCGCCTTGAAGGGCGCGCACCTTTTGTGGAGGTCCCATGACGCTCTCCCGTACTTTCCCGCTGATCGGCGGCGTGCTGCTGGCCGCGCTGCTGGCCGGCTGCGCTGGCAACGCGCAGACACCTGCCAATGAAGACCCGGCTGCGGCCAAGGCCGGCACCGACGATGGCCACGGCCATGCCGCCGACAGCAAGGCGGCCAAGGCCGAATCCGCAAAGGCGCCCGCCGATGGCGATGAGGGTGTCGTGCAGCTGACTCCTGAGCAGATCAAGGCGTCCGGTATCGAAGTGGTCGCGGTCGGTCGTGGTGGCGGTAGCTCCACGCGCCTGTCCGGCCGGGTCGAACCGTCGGTCGGTGCACGCGCCTCGGTGGCGTCGACCGTGACCGGCCGCGTCGAACGCGTGCTGGTCGCACCGGGCACCGCGGTGAAGCAGAACCAGGCACTGGCGATCGTGGTCAGCGGCGAAGCGGCGGTGTTCCGCGCCAATGCGCTGGCCGCCTCGGCCGAAGCCGAGGCCGCGCGCCTGGCCTATGGTCGCGACAAGGCGCTGGTCGACCAGGGCGTGGTCGCCCGCCAGGAGATGGAAGCCTCGCGCGCACGGTCGCTGGCAGCACAGGCCCAGGCCGCTGCCGCGCAGGCCCAGGCCGCTGCCAACGGTGCGCCCGATGCCAGTGGCCGCGTGCGCATCACCAGCCCGGTGGCCGGCATCGTCGGCAACGTGCAGGTCACTCCGGGCGGTGTAGTCGCCGCCGGCAGTGCAGTCGCCGATGTCGCCGACCCGACAATGAACGAGCTGGTGTTCACCGCACCGCCGGCGCTGGCCGCACAGGTCACGCCCGGCATGACGCTGGAAGTGAGCGTGCCGGGTGGCAGCTTCACCGCCACCGTCACCGGTTCGGCCGCCGATGTGCGCCAGCAGGGCGGCGTCGCGGTGATCCGCGCCACCCCGGTGGATGCGTCGCTGCCGCCGGCCGGTTCGCCGGTCTCGGCCGTGGTGGTCACCGAAGGCCAGGACGGTTCGCTCAGCGTCCCGGCCGATGCAGTGCAGAACGTTGATGGCAGCAGCGCGGTGTTTGTCGCCGTCGAAGGTGGCTTCAAGGCGCAGCCGGTGCTGGCCGGGCGCCGTGCCGGTGACCGCATCGAGATCCTCGCTGGGCTGACCGGCAGCGAGCGCATCGTCGGTGCCAATGCCTTCCTGCTCAAGGCCGAGCTGGCCAAGGGCGAAGCCGAGCACGGCCACTGAGGAGGCGACCATGTTCAAGCTGATCATTGAAACAGCGGTGCGCCACCGCTGGCTGGTGGTGTTCATGGCCGCACTGATCGCCGCGGTGGGCCTGTTCCAGCTGGGCAAGCTGCCGATCGACGCGGTGCCGGACATCACCAACCGTCAGGTACAGATCAACACGGTAGCACCGGCGCTGACACCGGAGCAGATCGAGCGGCAGGTGACCTATCCGCTGGAAACCGCGCTGGCCGGCATCCCCGGCCTGACCACCACGCGTTCGCTGTCGCGCAATGGTTTCTCGCAGGTCACCGCGATCTTCACCGATGCCACCGACATCTACTTCGCCCGCCAGCAGGTGGCCGAACGCATGCGCGAGGCATCGGAAGACCTGCCCGATGGTGCATCACCGATGCTGTCGCCGGTCACCACCGGCCTTGGCGAGGTGCTGATGTGGACGGTGGACTTCACCGCGTTCGATCCGGCCAAACTGGCCAAACCCGATGAAGCGGGCTGGCAGGCCGGCGAGGTCTACCGCACACCGGAAGGCAACCTGCTGCGTACGCCCGAAGAACGTGCGACCTACCTGCGCACCGTGCAGGACTGGATCATCGCGCCGCAGATGCGTTCCAGCCCGGGGCTGGCCGGCGTCGATACGGTTGGCGGCTACGTCAAGGAATACGGCGTGCATCCGGACAGCGCCAAACTGGCCGCGCATGGCCTCGGCCTGGCCGACCTGGTCACTGCGCTGCAGCGTTCCAACGTGCAGGCCGGTGCCGGCTTCGTACAGCGTGCCGGCGAGGGCCTGGTGGTACGTGCCGACGGCCTGGCGCTGACCACCGACGACCTGGCACAGGCCCCGGTGGCGACCCGCAATGGCGTGGTGGTACGCGTAGCCGATGTGGCCACGGTGGAACTGAGCCGCGCGCCGCGGCTGGGTGCGGCCAGCCGCAACGGCCATGAAGCCGTGCTGGGCACCGCGCTGATGATTGCCGGTGGCAACAGCCGCACCGTGGCCCAGGCAGCGGCCGCGCGCCTGGAACAGGTAAACAAGTCACTGCCGGCCGACATCGTGGCGGCACCGGTGCTGGACCGCAGCGTGCTGGTCAATTCCACCATCAAGACCGTCGCCAGGAACCTCACCGAGGGCGCGCTGCTGGTGGTGGTGGTGCTGTTCCTGCTGCTGGGCAACCTGCGTGCGGCAACGATCACCGCGCTGGTGATTCCGCTGTCGTTCCTGTTCGCAGTGATCGGCATGAACCGCTTCGGCATCAGTGGCAACCTGATGAGCCTGGGTGCGCTGGACTTCGGCATCCTGGTGGACGGTGCGGTGATCGTGGTCGAGTCGACACTGCTGATGCTGGGCCAGCGCCGCGCCGAACTGGGCCGTGCGCTGACCGCGATGGAACGCCTGCGCGTAGCCGCCGATTCGGCCATTAAGATGGCGCGCCCTGCGGCCTTCGGCCAGCTGATCATCCTGCTGGTGTTCGCGCCGATCCTCACGCTGGAGGGCGTGGAGGGCAAGACGTTCCACCCGATGGCGGCCACGTTCATGCTGGCCCTGGTCGGTGCCTTCCTGTTCTCCTTCACCTTCGTGCCGGCGATGGCCGCGCTGCTGGTGCGCGAGCCCAAGGTGAAGGACGGCGATGCGCACGCGGACGACGGCGAGCACGAAACCAGGCTGATCCGCGTGCTGCGTGCGCGCATCGAACCGGTGGTGCGCAAGGCCGTGGCGCACCCGCGCACGGTGCTGGCCGGTGCGGTGATGATGGTGGTGGTGGGCATCGGCGCGTTCTCGCTGCTGGGCCGCGAGTTCATGCCGACCCTGGATGAAGGCAACGTGGCGATGCAGGCCCTGCGCGTGCCATCGACCTCGCTGGAGCAGTCACTGGCAATGCAGCTGGCGCTGGAAAAGGCGATTGCCAAGCAGCCGGAAGTGGAAACCGTGTTCTCGCGCACCGGTACCGCCGAGGCGGCGATCGACCCGATGCCGACCAATATTTCCGACAGCGTGATCGTGTTGAAGCCACGCAAGGACTGGCCCGATCCGACGCTGGCCAAGGACGCACTGGTGGCGCGCTTCGAGAAACTGGCCGGGCAGCAGCTGGGCAACAGCTTCGAGTTCAGCCAGCCGATCGAGCTGCGCTTCAACGAACTGATTTCCGGCGTGCGTACCGACCTGGCCGTAATGATCTTTGGTGATGACTTCAGCCAGCTGCAGAAGGTGGCCGACCAGGTGGCGTTGAAGCTGCGTGCGGTGGATGGCGCGGCCGACGTGCGGGTGGAACAGATCTCCGGCCTGCCCACGCTCAACGTGGCGATCGACCACGTGGCGGCGGCACAGTACGGGTTGAGCGCTGCAGATGTGAGTGATGCGCTGTCCACCGGCATCGGCGGTACCACGGCCGGCAAGATCTTCGAAGGCGACCGCCGCTTCAACGTGGTGGTGCGCCTGGACGATGCCTCGCGCAACGATCCGGACCAGCTGGCCTCGCTGCCGATCGCCACGCCATCGGGGCTCGTGATTCCGTTGTCGTCGGTGGCGCGCATTACCGTGAGCGAAGGGCCGAACCAGATCAGCCGCAACAACGGCAGCCGCCGCGTGGTGGTGCAGGCCAACGTGCGCGGTCGCGATCTGGGCGGCTTCGTCGGCGAGGCGCAGGCCGCGGTGGCCGACGTGGCGCTGCCGCCGGGCGCCTACCTGACCTGGGGCGGTCAGTTCGAGAACCTGCAGCGCGCGGAGAAGCGGTTGGCAACCGTGGTGCCGGTGGTGTTCCTGCTGATCGGCAGCCTGCTGTTCATGGCCCTGCGCAGCGGCAAGGAAGCCATTCTGGTGTTCAGCTGCGTGCCGTTGGCGCTGGTCGGTGGCATCCTCGCTCTGCTGCTGCGAGGCATGCCATTCTCGGTATCGGCGGCAGTTGGCTTCATCGCCGTCTCCGGCGTGGCCACGTTGAACGGCCTGGTGCTGATGCAGGCGATCCGCGAACGCCTGGACGCCGGCGACCTGCCGCTGCAGGCAGCAATCAACGGTGCCTCCAGCCGCATCCGCGCGGTGCTGACCACGGCGCTGGTGGCGATCGTCGGCTTCATCCCGATGGCGATTGCCAGCGGTTCCGGTGCGGAGGTGCAGAAGCCGCTGGCCACGGTGGTGATCGGTGGCCTGATCACCGCCACCGTGCTGACCCTGCTGGTGCTGCCGACCTTCGCAGCACGGGTGGCCAAGCCGCGGCCGGTGGGGTGAGGCGAGAGGGGGTCGGATCCCTTTCCACAGGAAAGGGATCCGACCCCGTGACCGGGTCGGGTTGCCGGCCAGCGGCCGGCACTACCCTTGCACGGTCAGGCCTTCTTGCGCTCGGCGATGTAGGCCTGGATCTGCTGTTCCAGCACCGGCAGCGGCACCGAGCCCTGCTTGAGCAGGGTGTCGTGGAAGCCCTTGATGTCGAACTTGTCGCCCAGCTCCTTCTCGGCCTGCGCACGCAGGCGCACGATGGCGATCTCGCCCAGCTTGTAGCTCAGCGCCTGGCTAGGCCAGGAGATGTAGCGGTCCACCTCGGTGGTCACTTCATGCTCGCTCAGCGCGGTGTGGTCACGCAGGTAGGCCAACGCCTGCTCGCGGGTCCAGCCCTTGCTGTGCACGCCGGTGTCGATCACCAGGCGCGCCGCGCGCCACATCTCGTAGGTCAGGCGGCCGAAATCCTCGTATGGGGTTTCGTAGATGCCCATCTCCACGCCCAGCTTCTCGCAGTACAGCGCCCAGCCTTCGCCATAGGCGGAGATGTAGGCGTTGCGGCGGAACTCCGGCAGGTTCTTCTGCTCGGCGGCGATCGCGCCCTGCAGCGAGTGGCCCGGATCGGATTCATGCAGGGTCAGCGCCGGCAGGTTGTACAGCGGGCGCGACGGCAGGTTGTAGGTGTTGAGCCAGTAGGTGCCCATGCCACCGCGGCCGGCCGTCCAGAACGGTGCGATGTCCGGCGGCACCGGCACGATGGTGAAGCGCGCGCGCGGCAACGTCATGTACTTGCCCAGCTGGCCGTCCGCCCGCTTGGAGATCCACGCGGCACGCGACAGCAGCTCTTCCGGCGTCTTTGCATAGAACTGCGGATCGGTACGCAGGAAGGTCAGGAACTCGGCAAAGCTGCCCTTGAACTTCACCTGCTTGATGATGTCGTTCATTTCCTTCTGGATGCGCGCGACCTCATCCAGGCCGATGCGGTGGATCTCGTCCGGCGACAGGTCCAGCGTGGTGTACTCGTGGATCTGCTGCCGGTAGTACGCCTTGCCATCGGGCATCGCTTCGGCGGCCAGGGTGGTACGCGCCTGCGGCACGTACTCGTTGACGAAGAAGGTGCGCAGCTGCTGGAACGCCGGCACCACCTTGCCGCTGATTGCTTCGCGCGCCTGCGCCTGCAGCCTGGCCTGCTCGGCGGCCGGGATGGTGGTGGGCAGCTTCTTGAACGGCGCGTACAGCGGCGACTCGGTCGGGTCCTTCAGCTCGGCGACGGTGGCGATGGACACTTCGCGGCCATCGAGCACCGCGCGCGGCACGCTGAAACCACGCTTCAGGCCGGCGCGCATGTTCTCGGTCTGCTGGCCGAAGTAGCGCGGTACATCATTCAGGCGTGCGATGTAGTTCTGGTAGTCCTGCACGGTCTTCATCTCGCGCCGGGCCATGAAGGACAGGTTGGACCAGAACGAGGAATCGGCGTTGAACGGCATCTCGTAGCCGCGCAGGCGCGTCTCTTCGGCCAGGTTGAACACCTGGTCGTGGTAGATCGCGTAGTTGACCTGGTTGTCGGCCGACAGGGTCTTCGGGTCGATCTTCTTCAGCGCGGCCAGGGTCTCATCCCACACCTTCAGGCGCGCCTGCTGCGCGGCCGGGCCGACGTCGGGCATGCGGGTGGCGTTGGCCGGGGCGTCCTCGTCCTCGCTGGCCTCGCCACCGCCCTGCTGGCGCCACTTCCATTCCTTCTCGTACAGCGCGCGGAAGGCGGCGTCGGCGGGCGATTCAGTGGCCACGCCGGACGGTGCGGCGGTGGCGGGCGGCGCGGCCAGGGCCACGGCGGGGGCGGACAGGGCGATCAGCAGGGCAACGGCAAGACGGGTTTTCACGAGCACAGGTTCCCGGGAAGGCAGACCCCGATCATGGCACCCCCCATCGCCCGTGGCATGGGACGAAGGTCCTGCCTGCGCAGCAGACCGGGGCCCCGGTAGCCAGGTACGCAGTAGACCCACGTCATGCGTGGATGCGCCGCGGATCCGGACAGGGTGATCCGGACGGGGTCAGAGCCCTTTCCCATGGAAAGGGATCCGACCCCCGGGGCCTCAGTGGCTGGCCTTGTCGCGCTTCCAGCCGCGGTGCTTGATGTCCAGGTGCAGGCTGTACAGCGCGGTGAACGCCGGGAACAGGTTCTGCAGCACGCCCACCGAGTCCTGCTTGGCCGAGAACAGGAAGTAGCTCAGCGTCATCAGGCTGCCGAGCACGCTCATGTACCAGAACAGGCGCGGGATCACCGGCTTGCCGGCGCGCTTGGACGCGACGAACTGGACCAGCCAGCGGCCGCCGAACATCAGCGCGCCGGTATAGCCGATCAGCTTCCAGCCGGTCACGTGCAGGCCGGTCCAGTACAGCCAGGTCAGCGGCTGGTCGAGCCAATGCAGCTCCAGATCCATCAGCGCTCCTCCACCGCGGTGCGCTTGCTGCGGGTGATCAGCCAGGCCACGCCACGCAGGTCGCGGATGCCGACCAGCGCGCGGCCGAGGTTGTTGTACTTGGACACGCCAGCGGTACGGTGGCGGTGGTTGACCGGCACGCTGGTGGTCTTCCAGCCGGCGCGCTGCATCAGCGCCGGCAGGTAGCGGTGCATGTGGTCGAAGTACGGCAGGTCGAGGAACGCGCTGCGTTCGAACAGCTTGATGCCGCAGCCGGTATCGGGCGTATCGTCGCGCAGCATGCGTGCACGGATGGCGTTGGCCCATTTGCTGGCCCAGCGCTTGCTGCCGCTGTCCTGGCGGTTGACGCGCCAGCCGGCGAACAGCTTCACCTGCGCCTCGGCGGCGTCGCGTGCGGCGAGCAGCTTGGGGATATCGGCCGGATCGTTCTGGCCATCGCCATCCAGGGTCGCGATCCACGGCGCGCGGGCGTGCTTGACGCCGGTGCGCACCGCGGTGCTCTGCCCGCTCTGGTTCACATGGTGCAGCACGCGCAGTTCCGGGGTGGCCGCCTTCAGTCCCTGCAGCACCGCCAGGGTGTCATCGCGCGAGTGATCGTCGATGTAGACGATTTCGAACGGCAGCCGGCCACGCAGCGCGGCGGTGATTTCGGCGACCAGCGGGGCGACATTGTCGCGCTCGTTGAATACCGGGACGACAACGGAAAGCTCGGGTTGGCTCATAAGGCACTCGGCCAAAGGGGGGACAAAGACCGCGCATTCTCCGCTGCCGAGGTTATCCGAAGATGAACCCCGCGGCGTGAGGATCCATCCTCAGGCGCGATCGCCAAAATACTCGCGGCACCACTGCACCACAGGCGGCAGGCCTTCTTCGATCGGGGTCACCGCATCGAAGCCGAAAGCGTCATGTGCGCGCCGGGTATCGGCCATCGTGCGCACCATGTCGCCGGGCTGCATGGGCTTGTACACCTTCTGCGCGGGGCGGCCGGCGGCCTGCTCGATCACGCTGATGAAGCGCTCCAGCTCGACCGGCGTATGGTTGCCGAGGTTGAACACCCGGTGCGGCACCGGGCCGTCGGCCGGATGCGCGAGGGCGCCGAGGATACCGGACACAATGTCGGAGACATGTGTGAAATCGCGCTGCATGCGGCCTTCGTTGAACACATCGATCGGCCGCCCGGCCAGCACCGCGCGGGAGAACAGCAGCGGTGCCATGTCCGGCCGGCCCCACGGGCCATACACGGTGAAGAAGCGCAGGCCGGTGGCATGCAGGCCGTACAGCTGCGCGTAGGTGTAGGCCATCAGCTCATTGGCCGCCTTGGTCGCCGCGTACAGCGAACGCGGCTGGTCTACGCGCTGGTCCTCGGAGAACGGCGGCGTGGCCGAATCGCCGTAGACCGAGCTGCTGGAGGCATACACCAGGTGCTGCACGCCGCGGTGGCGGCACAGTTCGAGCATGTTGACGAAGCCGACCAGGTTGCTGTCGACGTAGGCGTGCGGGTTTTCCAGCGAATAGCGCACGCCGGCCTGGGCGGCCAGATGGATCACCGCCGTCGGCTGCACTTCATCGAACAGCGCAGCCAGGCCCTCGCGGTCGGTCAGGTCCAGCGCGCGCAGGTCCAGCGACGGGCACAGCGCGGCCACGCGGTCGCGCTTGATCTGCGGGTCGTAGTAATCGTTGAAGTTGTCCAGGCCGACCACGGCCTGGCCGGCCTCCAGCAGTGCGCGGGCGGTGTAGGCACCGATGAAGCCGGCAGCGCCGGTGAGCAGGATGGTCATGGCAGGGGCCTGGAAACGAAGTTCAGGCCCCTGATGTTACCGGTCTCAGAACAAACCGAAACGCTTCTTCGCCACGTTGGTGCGGCCGGGTTCGATTACATCCTGGATCTTCTTCGCGTCGAAGCGGTCGAGCAGCGCCTCGGCGCCCTTCCTCAGCTTCAGGTCCATCTCTTCGGGGTACAGCGGGACCAGGCTCATGAAGCTGATGGTCTTGCCGTCGTCCAGTTCCAGCGTGGCAAAGTCCTCCGGGGTGGTTACCGGCGTCAGCACGATGGCACCGTCGAAGCCCACGCCCGGCGCATAGGGCTCGCTGGGATGGCCGTTGGGAATGGTGTGGCCGAAGCCCAGCCAGGTGTCGTACTCGTGCGGCAACCGCGCCATGCCCTTCAGCAGGCGCACCGGCCAGTAATTGCGCTCGTCCTCGAAGGCGTCCTGGGAGATGGGCCAGTCCGCCGGCAGGGTCACCATCAGTTCCATGTAGCGCGGCACGTCCGCGTCCACCTCGGCGGGCACGGTCATCGGCAGGTCGCTCATGCCGGAGGTGACCAGGCGCAGGTAAGGGCAGTGGCCATTGGCCGGCACCACGTGCACGTCAATGTGCACCAGGTCGGAGATGATCTCGTGGAAGACACCGGATACCGGGCCCAGATGGCGTTCGAGGTGGGCGCTGATCGCCTCGATGTGGCGTTCTTCGCCGGTGGCGAGCACGAAGTCCTTTTCGCGGCGATGTACCAGTATCTGGGTGCCGTCCGGGCTGACGTCCTCGTATTCGTTGCTCATGTCCTGCTCCCTGGATGAGGCCACGGACCGGAAGGCAGTGCATTCCCTCGGCGCGCGCGGCGGTACGTTCCCTGTCATTGGCGGGACACGGCAGGAACGGGCCGCGCCCCTGTCACTGCGCCGGGCTCAGCCCTGGCGCGTGCGCAGCTTTTCCAGCACGCCGTCCAGGGTATCCAGGTCGGTGTAGTGGATGATCAGCTTGCCCTTGCCACCGCGGCCATGATTGATCGCCACCTTGGCGCCCAATGCTTCGGACAGTTCGGTCTCCAGCGAGGCGATATCAGCCTGCTGCACCTTCGGCGTGGCCGCCGGGCGGTTGCTCGGCACCTTGCCGGCGGCGAAGGCCTGCGCACGGCGCTCGACCTCGCGCACCGACCAGCCTTCATCGGCTGCTTCCTGGGCCAGCTTGCCAGCCAGCTCGGGAGCCAGGGTCAGCAGCGCGCGGGCGTGGCCCATTTCCAGGCGGCGGGTTTCCAGCAGCAGGCGGATCGCCACCGGCAGCTCCAGCAGGCGCAGCAGGTTGGACACCGCCGCGCGCGAGCGGCCGACGGCCTCGGCGGCCTCGGCATGGGTCAGGGTGAACTCGCTGATCAGGCGCTGCAGCGCCTCGGCTTCTTCCAGCGGATTGAGGTCTTCGCGCTGGATGTTCTCGATCAGCGCCATCGCGATGACGGTGCGGTCTTCCAGCTCGCGCACCACCACCGGCACTTCGTCCAGGCCGGCCAGCTGCGATGCGCGCCAACGGCGTTCACCGGCGACGATTTCGTAGTTGCCTGCCGGCAGCTGGCGCACCAGGATCGGCTGGATCACGCCCTGCGACTTGATCGAGTCGGCCAACTCGGACAGCTTGCCCTCGTCCATCTCGCGGCGCGGCTGGTACTTGCCCGGCTGCAGCTGGCCGACCGGCAACTTGCGCAGCACTTCCCCCGGCAGCGGCTCGATCACCGCGGTGGTGGCCTGCACCTGGCTGACCGCGCCTTTCGGGCCCAACAGCGCATCCAGGCCACGGCCGAGGCCTCGCTTCTTGGCTGCCGGCTTGCTGCTGGTCATCAGACGATCTCCACGGCCTTGCCGGCCTTGTTGCGTTCGTTGTTGCGGCGGATGATCTCGCCGGCCAGGCCCAGGTAGGCCACGCCACCGCGCGAGGCGCGGTCGTAGCCGACGATGCTCTGGCCATGGCTGGGTGCCTCGGCCAGGCGCACGTTGCGCGGCACGATGGTGCGGAACACGCGGTCGCCGAAGTGCTCGGTGAGCTCGGCCGACACTGCGTTGGCCAGGTTGTTGCGCACGTCGAACATGGTGCGCAGCACGCCTTCGATCTCCAGCGCCGGGTTCAGGCTGGTGCGCAGCGCTTCGATGGTTTCCACCAGCGCGCTCAGGCCTTCCAGCGCGTAGTACTCGCACTGCATCGGCACGATCACCGAGTCGGCGGCGGCCAGCGCGTTGAGCGTCAGCAGCGACAGCGCCGGCGGGCAGTCGATCAGGATGTAGTCGTACTCGTCGCGGATCGGCGCCAGCGCGCGCTTCAGGCGCTGCTCGCGCTCGCTCTGGCCCATCAGCTGGATCTCGGCGGCGGTCAGGTCGATATTGCCGGGCAGCAGGTCGTAACCCTCGGCAGTCTGCACGCGTACATCGGCAGCGCTGTTCTCGCCGAGCAGCAGGTCACAGGTGGAGGCGGCCAGCTCGCGTTTGTCCACGCCACTGCCCATGGTCGCGTTGCCCTGCGAATCCAGGTCGACCAACAGCACGCGCTTGGGTGCGTTGGCCAGGGAAGCGGCCAGGTTGACGGCGGTCGTGGTCTTGCCGACGCCACCCTTCTGGTTGGCGATGGCGATGATGCGGGCCATGCGGGTGTGCCTCGTCGACGTGTGCTGGGACCGGTCATTATGCGTACAACCGGCCCCTTGCGGAAATCGTGGATCGCCAACCCGTTGTTCCACAAGGGGCTGGCGGCGGGAATCAGGGGCCTGTAACAGTGACCAGGTGGCGTTCGCCGGCCAGGCCGGGCACGCTCAACGGGGTCACCTCACGCACCTGCCAGCCCGCCGGCAGGTCCGCGATCTCCTCATGCGGGTAGACGCCCTTCATGGCCAGCAGTACGCCGCCGGGGCGCAGCAGGTGGCCACCGACGCGGACGATGCCGGCCAGGGTGTCCATCGCGCGCGCGGTCAGCTGGTCGTAGCGGCCGGCCTCGTCCAGCGCCTCGGCGCGCGACTCGGCCACGCGGGCGTTGCCCAGGCCGAGCTGGCGCACGGCTTCGCGCATGAAGCGCGCCTTCTTGCCGTTGCTCTCGACCAGGGTGACCTGCAGGCCCGGGCAGGCGATCGCCAGCGGGATGCCGGGCAGCCCGGGGCCGGTGCCAAGGTCGGCCAGGCTGCCGTCGGCCACGAACGGCTGCATCGCCAGCGAGTCGAGCAGGTGGCGGGTGACCATCTCCTGCGGGTCGCGGATGGCGGTGAGGTTGTAGGTGCCGTTCCAGCGGTGCAGCAGGGCCAGGTAGCGCAGCAACGGCGGCGCCAGCGCGGCGTCCAGGCCCATGCTGGCCAGGCCCTGTTCCAGCGTGGCAGACACGCTGGCGGGAAGTGGGTGTTCGCTCATGCCGGCATTATCGCCGGTTTTGCGCGCCGATTCCCCGCTTCAGTGTGGATACCAGGCCAATGCGGCGCGGAACTGGCCGCTGGCCTGCCACTCGTGCAGGTGCCAGCGTGCGGCCTCGCCCAGTTCCGGGTCGCACCAGCGCAGGTGCAGGGCGCCATCGGGCCCGGGCGCCAGCTGCAGGCGGTGCAGGCCGAACGAGATGCCCTGCCCATGCGCCTTCAGGATGGCCTCCTTGACGCACCACACGCGGAAGAACCAGTGCTCGCGCCCGGCCTCATCCAGGCGTTCCAGCCAGGCCACCTCCTGCGGGTGGAAGAAGCGCCGCACGATTTCCAGCAGGCGCGGTCGCGGCCGCAGCAGCTCCAGGTCCACGCCCAGCCGCACGCCTTCGCCCAGCGCCACCAGCAGCACCTCGCCGCTGTGGCTCCAGCCGGTGCCGTAGTGGGCCAACGGGCCGCTCAGTTCCGGCCGGCCCTTGTCATCGCGGACCAGCGGCAGCGTCTGCGGGTCGGCGCCCAATGCCTGCGCCAGCACCTGCCGCGCCTGCGGTTCACCACGCTGGCCCGGCACATGCGGGTGCCGCCAGACCGTCACCGGACCGAAGCGCCACGGGCCATCGAGGGTGGCTGGCAGGCTCATCCGCACACGCCCATCACGCAATTCCACGACGGGTTCACAGCCCTGCGCGTCAACTGGTCACAGTTCCCCACCGGAGGTTCGATCATGGGCATCATCATCTGGCTGATCGTCGGCGGCATCGTAGGCTGGCTGGCCAGCATCATCATGAAGCGCGATGCCCAGCAGGGCATCATCCTCAACATCGTGGTCGGCATCGTCGGCGCGCTGATTTCCGGCTGGCTGTTCGGCGGCGGCATCAACGAAGCGATCACCCTCCGCACCTTCCTGTTCTCGCTGATCGGTGCGGTGATCCTGCTGGCGATCGTCAACCTGTTCACCCGCAAGAGCATACGGTGATCTGAGGGTAGTGCCGGCCACTGGCCGGCAGATGTTCCAGAACGGGCCCGGCAATCTTCGGGCCCCGTTCGTTCAACCGATCTGCACCCAGGCCGGCGCATGGTCACTCGGGCGTTCCCAGGTGCGCGGCTCGCGGTCGATGCCCGAGGCCACCGCACTGCCCTTCAGCGCCTC
The DNA here is from genome assembly GCF_000284595.1 of Stenotrophomonas maltophilia D457. Lineage (GTDB taxonomy): Bacteria > Pseudomonadota > Gammaproteobacteria > Xanthomonadales > Xanthomonadaceae > Stenotrophomonas > Stenotrophomonas muris. The sequence goes on from NC_017671.1 coordinate 4,657,938, forward strand.
TGAGACCAGGGTCAGGTCGATGCGCAGGCCCAGGTTGCGGCGGAAGCCGGCGGCACGGTAGTCCCACCAGCTGAAGGTACCCGCCTCGTCGTTGTGCAGGCGGAAGCCATCGTGCAGGCCCAGCTGCAGCAGCTTGTTCAATGCGCCGCGCTCGGCGGTGGAGGTCAGGATGTGGTTGTCGTTCCACACCGCCGGGTCGTGCACGTCGCGCGCGTCCGGGGCGATGTTGAAGTCGCCCATCACGATCAGCTTCGGGTGGCGCTGCAGTTCTCCGGCGATCCAGGCATGCACCGCTTCCAGCCAGCGCAGCTTGTAGTCGTACTTGTCGGTACCGATGTCCTGGCCGTTGACCACGTACAGGTTGATCACCCGCAGGTCGCCGAAGGTGCCGGCGATGACGCGCTTCTGCTCGTCCTCGAAACCGGGAATGCCGATCTGCACGTCCTGCGCCGGCTCACGCGACAGCAGCGCCACGCCGTTGTAGGTCTTCTGGCCGGCGAACACGCTGCGGTAGCCCGCGGCGATCAGCGCCGAATCGGGGAACTTGTGGTCCTCCAGCTTGGTTTCCTGGATGCCGACGATGTCCGGGCCGAAGTCCTTGAGCCACTGCTCCAGGTGCGGCAGGCGGACATTGAGCGAATTGACGTTCCACGAGGCGATCTTCATGGGGGCATTCTACCCGGGCCAGCTTTGGTAGACGCCAACCTTGGTTGGCGCCGGCAATCACCCTGTGCCAACCAAGGTTGGCAGCTACCAGAATGGGCCGCGCGGGTTGGCACCCACCGGTAGTGCCGGCTGCTGGCCGGCAACCCCTTGAACCGTCGGCAGGACCCCGCAGTTGCCGGCCAGCGGCCGGCACTACCGAAGCAGCAGCTTCAACAACCCCGCAATCTTCGAATACGGCGGCCGCAGCCGGTCGCTGGCCGCCCAGCGCGACTGCCACAGCACCGGCAGCCGCTTGCTCATCGCATCGAACCCGGCGCGGCCGTGGTACGCGCCCATGCCGCTGGCCCCTACCCCGCCAAACGGCAGGCCATCGGCGGCGAAGTGCAGCAGCGTGTCATTCACCGTCACCCCGCCGGCCACCACCTGGCCAAGGATGCGCTCCACCGTCGCCGTGTCGTGGCTGAAGGGATACAGCGCCAGCGGCCGGTCGCGGGACAGCACGTCGCCCAGCGCGGCGTCCAGATCCGGGTAGGCCCGCACCGGAAGGATCGGGCCGAAGATCTCCTCGCGCATCAGGTCCAGGTCGTCCGGCGGGTCCAGCACCACGGTCGGCACCAGCAGGCGCTCGCGGTCGGCGCGCGCGTCATCCACCTGCGCCAACGGAATCACCGGCACCCCGCGTTGCCGCGCCTGTGCCAGATAGCCCTGCAGGCGCCGGTACTGACCTTCATTGATGATGCGGGTGTAGTCGTCGGCATCGCTGAAGTCGCCATAGCGCTCGCGCACCTGCTGCTGCAGCGCCTGTACGAATTCGCGCTGGCGAACGGTATCGATCAGCACGTAATCCGGCGCGATGCAGGTCTGGCCCGCGTTGAACCACTTGCCGGTGGCCAGCCGCGCAGCGGCTTTGTCCAGCGGGAAATCGCGACAGACAATCGCCGGCGACTTGCCGCCCAGCTCCAGTGTGACCGGTACCAGATGCTCAGCGGCGGCGGCCATCACCTTGCGGCCAACCGCCGTCGAGCCGGTGAACAGCAGATGGTCCAGCGGCAGCGACGACACCGCTGCGGCCACATCCGCCCCACCCTGCACCACCGCCACCCGATCGGGCGGGAACACGCTGGCCAGCAGATCGGCCAGGAACGCGCTGGTGCGCGGCGTGTGTTCGGAGGGCTTGAGCAGCACGTGGTTGCCGGCGGCAATCGCGGTGGCCAACGGCACCAGCGCCAGCGTGACCGGGTAGTTCCACGGTGAGATCACCCCGACCACGCCCAGCGGCGTCGGCCGCAGCTGCGCGCGCGCCGGCCACAGCTTCCAGCCGGCCGATACGCGCTGCGGCTTCGACCAGCGCCGCAGGTGGCGCCGCAGGTGGTCGATGGCCGACAGCACACTCATGCCATCGGCCAGTTTCGATTCAACGTGGGCGCGATGCCCGAAGTCCTCGGCGATGGCCTGGGCCATTTCGTCCAGGCGCGGCTTCAATGCCTCGCGCAGGCGGCGCAGGTCGGCTTCGCGCTGGTCGAGCGTCGGGCGCTGGGCCTGCCAGGCGCTGCGCAGGGTGTGCAGGAGGGCGGGAAGGTCTGCCGGCGTGGTGGTGGTCATGGGCCGACTATACGGGGTGCTGCGCAACGCAATGGTAGTGCCGGCCGCTGGCCGGCAACGGCCTGATGTCTGCTGAGATTCATGAGCTTGCCGGCCAGCGGCCGGCACTACCGTAATGCGCGCCGGAATGACACGGCGCAGAAAACAGAAAGGCCGCGGTCTGCACCGCGGCCTTTCCTTCACTGCATGGAACCCACCGGCTACTTGGTGATATCCACGTTCTTGGTCTCGCGCAGGAACAGGCCGCCGATCACCACCGACATCAGTGCGATCGCGATCGGGTACCACAGGCCGTAGTACAGGTTGCCGGTACCGGCCACCAGCGCGAACGAGATCGCCGGCAGGAAGCCACCGAACCAGCCGTTGCCGATGTGGTACGGCAGCGACATCGAGGTGTAGCGGATGCGGGTCGGGAACAGTTCGACCAGGTAGGCGGCGATCGGGCCATAGACCATGGTCACGTACAGCACCAGCAGCCACAGCATGAAGATGGTGCCGGCGATGTTGATGCGGGCGCCATCGGCCTTGGCCGGGTAGCCGGCGGTGGTCAGGGCGGTCTTCAGTTCCGCACCGAACGCATCGGCCTTGGCCTTGCCTTCTTCCTTGGTCAGGCCGGCGGCCTCATACGAGGTGACGCTGGCGCTGCCCACGTTCACCATCGCCAGCGAACCGGCGGCGGCGGGCTGCACGTCGTACGGCACACCGGCCTTGGTCAGCGCGGCGGTGGCCACGTCGCAGGAGCTGGTGAACTTGCGCAGGCCGACCGGATCGAACTGGAACGAGCAGGTAGCCGGATCGGCCACGACCAGGGCCGGCGAGCTGCTGCGGGCTTCTTCGATGGCCGGGTTGGCGAAGTGGGTCAGGCCCTTGAAGATCGGGATGTAGGTGATGGCCGCCAGCAGGCAGCCGGCCAGGATGATCTTCTTGCGACCGATGCGGTCGGACAGCCAGCCGAAGAAGATGAAGAACGGCGTGCCCAGTGCCAGCGCAGCGGCGATCAGCAGGTAGGAGGTGGTGGCATCGACCTTCAGCATGCTGCTGAGGAAGAACAGCGCGTAGAACTGGCCGCCGTACCAGACCACCGCCTGGCCAGCCGCCGCACCGAGCAGGACCAGCAGCATCAGCTTCAGGTTGCCACCCTTCAGGCTGTCGCGGAACGGGGTCTTGGAGCCCTTGCCTTCAGCCTTCATCTGCTGGAACAGCGGCGATTCGCTCAGCTGCAGGCGGATCCATACCGAAATGCCCAGCAGCAGGATCGAGACCAGGAACGGGATGCGCCAGCCCCAGGCTTCGAAGGCCTCGTTGCCCAGCGTCATGCGGCAGGCCAGGATGATCAGCAGCGACAGGAACAGGCCCAGCGTGGCGGTGCACTGGATGAAGCTGGTGTACAGGCCGCGCTTGTCGTCCGGCGCGTGCTCGGCCACGTAGGTGGCGGCACCGCCGTACTCGCCGCCCATCGCCAGGCCCTGGGCCAGGCGCAGGATGATCAGGATCACCGGTGCGGCGAAACCGATCGAGGCGTAGTTGGGCAGCACGCCGACCAGGAAGGTCGAGATGCCCATGATCAGGATGGTGACCAGGAAGGTGTACTTGCGGCCGATGCGGTCGCCGAGGCTGCCGAAGAAGGCCGCGCCGAACGGACGCACGAAGAAGCCGGCAGCGAACGCCAGCAGGGCGAAGATCATGCCTGTGGTTTCATTGACGCCACTGAAGAACTGCTTGGCGATGATGGCCGCGAGCGAGCCGTACAGGAAGAAGTCATACCACTCGAAGACCGTGCCGAGGCTCGAGGCGAAGATGACTTTCTTGTGGCCCTTGGTCAGGGTGCCCGCCGCATGGTGCGGGCCTGGTGCAGTGCTGGACATAAGACGCTTCCCCTCCGAAGCAATCGTTGTGGGTGGGTGCCGACCGTTGGCCGGCACTCAATTCGGTAGGTGCCAACCTTGGTCGGCACCCCATCTCGGTAGATGCAGACCTTGGCCGGCACCCCATCTCGGTAGGTGCCGACCTTGGCCGGCACCCCATCTCGGTAGGTGCCGACCTTGGCCGGCACCCCATCTCGGTAGGTGCCGGCCGCTGGCCGGCACGCTCTTAGAAGCTGTACTTCGTGGTGAACTGCAACCGGGTGATGTCACCCTTGTTGCCGTTCTCCACTTCGCGGCGGCCGTACATCAGCTCGGCGCCGATATCGACCTTGGGCAGCGGCGAATAGAAGATGTTGCCGCGGATGCTCTGCACGCTCTTGGTCACCAGCGGGCCGAGGATGCTGTCGTTGTCGTAGTCGCTGCGCGCGTAGATCAGGTTGGTGCGCAGCTTCGGCGAGAACGCATGCCGCCAGCCCACGTAGCCGGCCAGCACGCCGGTCGGGTTGAGCTCGTCGCGGGCCACGTCGTAGGCGCTGTCGGCGGTGATGCCCAGGCCGATGTAGCGGGCGATGCCTTCGCCACCGGTCAGCTGGTAATGCAGCGAATCGCTGTCACCCATCACCCACTTGCCGCCCAGGGTCAGGCCGCCAGCCACCTTGTCGGCCTTCGCGCCGGTGGCCTGGTTGTCCACCTTCAACTGGCGGACGATGCCACCGACACCAAAGGTGCCCCAGTCGCCCTTCCAGCCATAACGCATGGTCAGGTCGGGCAGGCTGCCACGGTCGGAGTTGGCGCTGGCGTTGGTCCAGGCCCCGGTGACCGGGTTGCGGGTACCGGTGAGGGTGGTGGTTTCCGGGTTTTCCAGTGCGACGCTGAAGCCGCCCTGGGTATAGCGCACCTGGGCCTGGCGCACGAAGATCACGCCGTCGGTGGGGCCGACGAAGTCGACCGCCTCCGGCAGCGCGGCCGCGTCCATGAAGTTGGACCAGGTCTGGCCGGCCATCCAGTTGTTCCAGTACATGTAGGCGTGGCGCAGGGTCACGCCATAGGTATTGGTGGCGGTCTGGTTGCCCAGCGAGTTGCCGAAGAAGTCCATCTCGAAGAACGCACCGGCCTTGTTGCCCGATTCGCTCACGTTGTCGATGCCCAGGTTGAAGCGCGAGAACTTGGCGTGGGCGTTGAAGTCGGTGCCCGAACGCTTGCCGCTGCCGCCGGCGCCTTCCACCGGGGTCTGGCCCGGCAGGTACAGCGAACGGCCGGTGGCGTCGTCGGCCAGCTGGCCATCGCTGGTCTGGGTGGCCAGGAAGTCGGCCTTGATGAAGCCACCGATCTTGACCGTGGTGCCGGGCGCGGCGCCCGGAGTGATGGTGGTGACCTGGATCGGCTGCTTGCCCGCCGGCACCGAGGCGACCGGCTTCTGCCCGGCCTGCACCGTGCGCACTTCGGTCACCGCCTGCTGGGTCTGGCTGATCTGGGTCTGTTGTTGTTGCTGCGAAGACAGCAGCAGCTGGACCTGGCGTTCCAGTTCGGCAACGCGTGCTTCCAGTGCCTTCTCTTTGGCGGTCTCTGCGAACGCCATGCCCGGTGCGACCAGGGCGACCAACAGGCAGGCCGCCAAAGGTGTGCGCACGGCTTTCAACGTACGGTGGCTCATGTTGCCCTCTCTCCCAAGTGGCAAGGTGATGCCGCGCGTGGGGCACGGTCGAGCCGAGACTGCGGGGCGTTCGCGCACAGCGGCTATTGGCCATTGGTCGAACCCGGCCCTGCTGGGCGCTCACTTTCGACCATGGTCTAACCAGGGTGGTGACGCGGCCGGGGGTGGATGGGGCAAACTGAGGGGGATCGGTCGTTGCGATGCTGCGACCGCACATACAAAGTCAACGTGCAAGTGAGGGTGCCATGGCTGATATCTACCCCGTCGATCCGCAGTTCGCCGCCAAGGCACGCATCGACAAGACGTCGTACGAACAGCAGTACCAGGCGTCGGTGACCGACCCGGATGGTTTCTGGGGCAAGGCCGCCGAGCGCCTGCAATGGATGCGCAAGCCGACGAAGATCAAGAACGTCAGCTATGACCTGTCCGACTTCCACATCAAGTGGTTCGAAGATGGCGAGCTCAATGCCAGCGTGAACTGCCTGGATCGCCAGCTGGAAACGCGCGGCGACAAGACCGCCCTGCTGTTCGAGCCGGACGGCCCGGATGCACCGGCCCAGCACGTGACCTATCGCGAGCTGTACGAGCGCACCTGCCGCCTCGGCAACGCGCTGCGCAACCTCGGCGTCAAGAAGGGCGACCGCGTCACCATCTACCTGCCGATGATCGTCGACGCCGCGGTGGCCATGCTGGCCTGCGCGCGCATCGGTGCGATCCACTCGGTGGTGTTCGGTGGCTTCGCGCCGAACTCGATCGCCGACCGCGTCAGCGACTGCCAGAGCAAGCTGATCATCACCGCCGACGAGGGCCTGCGCGGTGGCCGCAGGATTCCGCTGAAGGCCAACGTTGATGCCGCGCTGAAGCTGCCGGGCACGAATACGGTTGAAACCGTGCTGGTGGTGCGCCACACCGGCGGCGCGGTGGACATGCAGGCCCCGCGCGACCGCTGGTTCCACGATGTGGTGGACAGCCAGCCGTCCACCTGCGAACCGGAACGCATGAACGCGGAAGACCCGCTGTTCATCCTCTACACCTCCGGTTCCACCGGCAAGCCCAAGGGCGTGCTGCACACCACCGGCGGTTACCTGCTGTACGCGGCCTACACCCATGAAGCGGTGTTCGACCTGCGCGAAGACGACGTCTACTGGTGCACCGCCGATGTCGGCTGGGTCACCGGCCACAGCTACATCGTGTACGGGCCGCTGGCCAACGGCGCGACCTCGCTGATGTTCGAAGGCGTGCCGAACTACCCGGACACCTCGCGTTTCTGGAACGTCATCGACAAGCACAAGGTGACCATCTTCTACACCGCCCCGACCGCCATCCGCGCGCTGATGCGCGAAGGCGAGGAGCCGGTGAAGAAGACGTCGCGCGCGTCGCTGCGCCTGCTCGGCAGCGTCGGCGAGCCGATCAATCCGGAAGCCTGGCGCTGGTACTACGAAGTGGTCGGCGACAGCCGCTGCCCGATCGTCGATACCTGGTGGCAGACCGAGACCGGCGGCATCCTGATCTCGCCGCTGGCCGGCGCGATGGACCTCAAGCCGGGGTCGGCCACCCTGCCCTTCTTCGGCGTGCAGCCGGCGCTGGTCAATGCCGATGGCGAGGTCCAGGACGGCCCGACCGAGGGCAACCTGATCATCCGTGATTCCTGGCCGGGCCAGATGCGCACGGTGTACGGCGACCACCAGCGTTTCATCGATACCTATTTCCGCACCTACCCGGGCAGCTACTTCACCGGCGACGGTTGCCGCCGCGACGAAGACGGCTACTACTGGATCACTGGTCGCGTCGACGACGTGATCAACGTGTCCGGCCACCGCATCGGCACCGCCGAAGTGGAAAGCGCGCTGGTCTCGCACCCCAAGGTGGCCGAAGCGGCCGTGGTCGGCTTCCCGCACGACGTGAAGGGCCAGGGCATCTACGCCTACGTGACGCTGGTGGCCGAAGAGGCGCCGAGCGACGAGCTGCAGAAGGAACTGGTCGCCTGGGTGCGCAAGGAGATCGGCCCGATCGCCACGCCGGACCACCTGCAGTGGGCGCCGGGCCTGCCGAAGACCCGCTCGGGCAAGATCATGCGCCGCATCCTGCGCAAGATCGCCGAGAACGCGCCGGACCAGCTCGGCGATACCTCGACCCTGGCCGACCCATCGGTGGTGGCCTCGCTGGTGGACGAGCGCAAGGTGCGCTGACGTACGACCCGGGGCCGGATCCCGGGGCCGGATCCCGTTCCGCCAGGAACGGGCTCTGACCGCCGTAGGATCTGGCCCCATGCAGTTTCCCCCCACGGTTCCCCCCGACCATGACCACCCTCCTGATTGCCGATGACCACCCGCTGTTCCGCGAAGCCCTGCGTGGGGCCGTGCAGCGGGTCATCCCCGGCGTGCAGCTGTTCGAGGCCGACAGCGTGGAAGCGCTGTATGCACTGGCCGACCAGCACAACGACGCCGACCTGGTCCTGATGGACCTCAACATGCCCGGTGCGCAGGGTTTCAACGCGCTGGTGCACATGCGCTCGCTGCACCCGCACCTGCCGGTGGTGGTGGTGTCCGCACGCGAAGAAGCCACGGTGATGCGCCGCGCGCTCGACCACGGCGCGCTGGGCTTCATTCCGAAGTCTGCGGACTCGGACACCATCGGCCACGCACTGGGCACCATCCTCGATGGCGAGACCTGGGCACCGCCGGAAGCGCACAACGTGCCGCCCACCGGCAGCGAAGAACGCGAAGTCGGCCAGCGCCTGCGCGAGCTGACCCCGCAGCAGTTCCGCGTGCTGCAGATGCTGGGCGCCGGCCGCTTGAACAAGCAGATCGCCTACGACCTCAATGTCTCCGAAGCGACGATCAAGGCCCACGTCACCGCCATCCTGCGCAAGCTGGGCGTGACCAACCGCACCCAGGCCGTGCTGATGGCCGGCAAGCTGGCGATCGACGACGACGCCATCGTGCTGCCGCCGGAAGAAGATTGATCGTAACGGACTGCGGAGCCGAGCATGTGCTCGGCTCCGCAGCCTTCATGATGCCCCTGTAGAGCCGAGCCCATGCTCGGCTGCTCTTGGCCTCAATACCGATTACCCCCAAAGCCGCCATCGACTCCATACATAGGGGTATTCCCCGATGCGCGTGGCCAGCCCAGCACGCACGGGATTGGCTGCAATGTACATCGCCTGCGTGCGCAGGCACTCGTCGCTGCGCAACGCATGGTCGTAGTACCCCGGCTGCCAGATCGGTGCGTTCGCATCAACGCGCCTGGCGATGGATCTTCCACTCCGGGACTTCAGGATCTGCATGCAGCCGGCCAGCGTTCCGGTACGCAACTCGACCAACCAATGCAGGTGGTCCGGCATGACCACCTAGGCGAGGGAGGAGGTCCGCCCCGTCCGCTCTACGGTGCGCAGCGCTTCGATCAGCAGATCGACATTGGCCTTGTCGTCGAACCAGGGACGGCGTGCGCGTGTCACAGCCGTGATCGCGTAGACATTGCCGGTCTGCGACCAGCGACCAAAGCGGAGTGCGGGACTGGCCATGCGAAGAGGCTATGGCACGCATGACAGCCTCTCCATCAGCGAAATGCCGTGCTGCATGTCGGCGAATGCTCCAATGTAGAGCCGAGCCCACGCTCGGCTGCCATGTGAAGCAGCCGAGCATGGGCTCGGCTCTACAGGGGCGGGCGTTACCCCACGCCGTGCAGGTGTTCGTACAGGATCGTTGCGCCGATGATCACCAGGATCACGCCACCGATGATCTCCGCACGCTTGCCGACCATGCTGCCCAGTACGCGGCCGAGCATGATGCCGACGGTGACCATGGTCAGCGTGCACAGGCCGATGACCGCGGCCATCACGCCGATATGCACGTCCATGAAGGCCAGACCGATGCCCACCGCCATCGCGTCGATGCTGGTGGCGAAACCGGTCAGCGCCAGCTTCCAGAAGCCGTGGTGCTGCGAGGGGTCTTCGTCTTCCTCGGCACTGTCCGGGCGCAGGCCGTTGTAGATCATGTGGATGCCCAGTGCGCCGAGCAGGCCGAAGGCGATCCAGTGGTCGAAGGCTTCGACGTATTGCAGGGCAGCCCGACCGAGCAGCCAGCCGATGATGGGCGTGATCGCCTCGATGACGCCGAAGATGATGCCGGCACGCAATGCATCGCGGAACACCGGCTTGCGCATGGCCGCACCCTTGCCGATTGCAGCGGCGAAGGCATCGGTGGACATGGCAAAGCCGATCAGGAGGATCGAAATGGGGGACATGGGCGGTGGCTGAGGTCGGGCTGGGACGGACGCACGGCCTGCGCTCGCGCCCAACCTGACGTTGCGCGCGCGGGCCGCTGGTCTCGCCAACCATCATGGTTGTCCACGCCACGGCGCACTGGCCGAGTATGTTGACGTGGACGATTCCTGCGAAGGAATCCGGCTACTCCCCAAGGGGACGCGAAGCTTAGCATCGCGATCCGCACGTGGCGCATTTCCAGCGAAACGCGCAGGCAGGGCTGGTTTGTATAGCGATGGCTATATCGGCGCCGCCATGCGTTCGGGAGCCGAGCATGGGCTCGGCTCTACAATTGCCAATCAGGCATCGCTATTGCCGGCATCGCGCAGCGCGCCCAGGAAGGCGCGCAGCGAGGCCGGCTTGATCGGCTTGGTCAGCACGCGGTAGCCGCGTTCGCGTGCCATCCGCTTCAGTTCGTCGCGGCCATCGGCGGTCAACAACGCACCCGGCAGCGGATAACCGGCGGCTTCACGCAGCGCCACCAGCGCATCCAGGCCGTCCATGCGGTCGTGCAGGTGGTAGTCCACCAGCATCACCTGCGGCCGCTCGGCCACTTTCTCCAGCGCCTGATCCACCGTCGATGCCGTAATCACCTGCACCTGCCAGCGACCGAGCAGCGCGCGCATGCCGTCGAGGATCTCTTCGTCGTTGTCTACGCACAGCACGCGCAGGCCGGCCAGCGAATCGCTGCGCAGCGGCGCGGCTGCGGCCTGTACCGGCGCGGCCAGTTCGGTATAGCCCGGCAGCGGCGCCACCCGCGGCAGGATGATCGAGAACATCGAGCCCTTGCCAACCCGGCTGCGCGCATTGAGGCGATGGTCAAGCAGGCGCGAGATGCGCTGGCAGATCGACAGGCCCAGGCCCAACCCTTGTTCGCCCCAATCGAACGGCTGCTGGTAGCGGTGGAACTCGTCGAAGATCTGCCGCATGTGGTGCTCGGGAATGCCCGGGCCGGTATCCCATACCTGCAGCTCCACTTCGTTGCCACGCTGGCGCACCGCCAGCACGATGCGGCCCTGGCGGGTGTAGCGCAGCGCATTGGCCAGGAAGTTCTGCAGCACGCGGCGCAGCAGGCGGCGATCACTGCGCACCCAGGCCGGACGCGTGAACAGGTCCAGGCGCAGGCCACGGCCGGCGGCGACCGGCGTGTACTGCGCGGCCAGTTCGCGCATCAGCGCGCTCACGTCGAACTCGCCGATCACCGGGTGCAGGCCACCGGCATCCAGCCGCGACACGTCCAGCAGGCCATCAAGCAGTTCTTCGGCAGCACGCAGCGACGCATCCACGCGCTCGGCCAGGTGCTTCTGCTCGTCGCTCACATGGTCGCTGTCGCGCAGCGCCGAAGCAAACAGCCGTGCGGCGTTCAACGGCTGCAGCACGTCATGGCTGATCGCCGCCAGGAAGCGGGTCTTCGACTGCTGCGCGACCTCGGCCTCGTGCGAGCGCTCGGCCACGCGCTGTTCCAGCGTCTCGTTGGCCTCCAGCAGTGCTTTTTCCGCGTGCTTGTAGTCGGTGATGTCGTTGTAGCTGGTCACGTAACCGCCGCCGGGCAGCGCCTGGCCGCGCATCTCGATCACCTTGCCGTCGCTGCGGGTGCGCTCGAACACGTGCGGTGAGCCGGCGCGCATGTAGCCGATGCGGCGGTTGATTTGCACTTCGATATCGCCCTCGCCCAGCTCGCCGCGCTCGGCGTTGTAGCGGATCAGGTCGGCCACCGGGCGGCCCACGTAGAGCATGCCGTCGGGGTAGCCGAACATGTCCTGGTAGCGGCGGTTCCATGCGGTCAGGCGCATGTCCGGATCAACCACGCTGACCCCGGCGCTGATGTTCTCCAGCGTGGTCGACAGGATCTCGCGGTTGAAGCGCAGCTCCTGCCCCGCTTCGTCCAGCACCGCCACCACTTCGCCCAGGTCCATGCCCGAGCCACGCAACAGGCTGGTCAGCAGCAGGCGCGCCGATGCCGCGCCGATCGAGGCCGCCAACAGACGCTCGGTGAACTGTACCCACGGCCGGTCCGCAGGCGCCGAGGATTGCAGCTCGCGTCCCAGCGACTGCGCCTGCTCGAAGAACGAACGCCGCGCGTGGCGCTCGCCGACCACGCGCGAGGCCAGTGCCAGCAGGTCGCCCACGTGCACGTGGCCGGGCCAGCCGCCGGCCACCGACGGGCGTTCGGCATACGGGTCGAGGAAGGGGGCAGCGCGCAGGCGCTCGTCGACGCCGGGTCGCCAGCGTGCGGACACCAGCATCATCGTCGCCGCATTGACCAGCAGCGACCAGAACGTGCCATGGGTCAGCGGATCCCAGCCGGTCATGCCGAACAGCTGCTGCGGGCGCAGCCACTCGATGCCGAACGGGCCGTGCTGCACCCAGGCGGCATCGACCCAGCCGGCCATGGTCATCGCCGGCAACAGCAGGGTGTACAGCCAGGTGGCGAAGCCGAGCAGCATGCCCACCTCGACGCCACGCCGGCTGGCACCGCGCCAGTACAGGCCGCCGATCAGGCCGGGCGCGAACTGCGCCACCGCTGCGAACGCCATCAGGCCGTACGAGGCCAGGGTGCTGTCGTTGCTGCTGGTGCGGTAGTAGCTGTAGGCCATCAACGCCAGCAGCAGGATCGCCAGGCGGCGGATCCACAGCACGCGCGAGGCGACGTCGGCGGCCTCCTGGTGGTCACCGCTCCGACGCAGCAGCACCGGCATCACCAGGTCGTTGCTGACCATGGTAGCCAGCGCGATGGACGACACGATGACCATGCCGGTGGCCGCCGAAAAGCCGCCCACGTAGGCGATCAGCGCCAGCGCATTGCGGCCCTCGGCCAGCGGCAGGGCCAGCACCATCGAGTCGTCGGCGACGCTGCCGCCGGTGCCGAACAGGGTCACGCCGGCGGTGGCGATCGGCAGCACCATGCCCGAGATCAGTACCAGGTAGCCGCCGAACATCCAGCGCGCGCGGCGCACGTCGCGCACATCGCCGCACTCGACCACGGCCACGTGGAACTGGCGCGGCAGGCAGATGATGGCCAGGAAACTGAGCAGCGTCTGCGAGATGAAGCCCACCGGCGGCAGGCCGGTGAACAGCGTATGCACCGACTCGACCACCGCGTCGGTGCGGTTGCTCAGCCACAGGTAGGCGAACACGCCCACGGCCAGCATCGCCAGCAGCTTGATCACCGATTCGAAGGCGATGGCCAGCATCATGCCGTGGTGGTGTTCGGTGGCATCGACCTGGCGGGTACCGAACAGGGTGGCGAACAGCGCCATCAGCAGCGCCACGTACAGCGCGGGATCGGTGAAGAAGCCGGTCGGGCCGGTGTTGCCGGTCAGCACCTGCAGGCTCATCGCCACCGCTTTGTACTGCAGCGCCAGGTACGGAATGATGCCGATCAGCGCGATGATCGCCACCAGCGCCGCCAGCCGCCGCGAGCGACCGAAGCGCGAGGAGATGAAGTCGGCGATGGAGACCACGTTCTGGCTGCGCGCGATCAGCGCCAGGCGCTCGATGATGCGCCAGCCGAACAGCAGCAGCAGCAGCGGGCCGATGTAGATGGGCAGGTAGCCCACGCCGTTGCGCACGGCGGTGCCGACCGCGCCGTAGAAGGTCCACGACGAGCAGTACACGGCCAGTGCCAGGCTGTAGACCACCGGCCGCAGCCACGGCCGGTCGGGGTACATCGGCCGACGGTCGCCCCACCACGCCACGCCGAACAGCAGCGCGGCATAGGCAACCGAGACCAGCAGCAGGATCCAGCTGGAGACCACGCGTGCGTTTCCGTCAGGACAGGGGTCAGTAGATCACGACCGCTGGTCGTGCGGGTAGGTCACGAGGAAGGACCGCAAGGGTGGGGCATGGCAGTAGGTCACGATCGTTGATCCGTCTGGTGGGTCACGACTGTTGGTCGTGACGGGGACATCCGTGCCCACTAACAGTGGGCACCTACCGCGAATCAATGGGCACCCACCAGGAAGCGGTGGGCGCCTGCCAGGTACCGGCGTTATTGGGCCGGCACGCCCATTTCCTTCAGCAGCTCGGGCGCCGGGTAGACCTTGGCCAGCAGCCAGCGCAGGTAGCGCATGTCCACGTGCACGGCGCGCTTGTAGCGCGGGTCGAACCACCAGCTGGCGCTGACCGACTCCCAGTTGCTGTCGAAGTTCAGGCCGATCAGTTCGCCCCTGGCGTTGAGCACCGGCGAGCCGGAGTTGCCGCCCGTGGTGTCCAGGTTGGTCAGGAAGTTGACCGTCTGGGTCTTCAGTGCCGGATCGGCGGTGCTGCCGAAGTCACCCTTGGCGATCGCTGCCAGCAACGGCTTGGGTGCATCGAACGGGTAGGCGTTGGTGTTCTTCTCGACGATGCCGGCCACGGTGGTCACCGGCGAGTAGGTCACGCCATCGCGCGGGTGCAGCGCCTCGACCTTGCCGTAGCTGATGCGCAGGGTGCGGTTGGCATCCGGATACACCGCGCGGCCCTCCCTGGCACGCCAGGCGAACAGCGCCTGCATGTACGCCGGGCGCAGGCGCAGCTGCTCGCCTTCGCGGGTCTTGCTCTCGTTCTCGATGCGCAGCTGCGCGGCCACCAGCGGACCGGCCACGCTGATCAGCGGATCGGCGGCCAGTGCCTTGCCTTCGCGTGCGGCGGCAAAGCGCGACAGGCGCTGCGCTTCCTCACCCAGCTGGGTACCGGCATACAGGGTGTCCAGCGCCTTGGCCAGCTGCTGTGGGGTACGACCAAAGGCCGCGTCGAACTCGGCCACGCGCTGCGCGTCCGGCAGCTGCTGGTAGCGGGTCAGCAGGGTGGTCAGCAGGGCCTTCTCGACCTCCGGCGCGTAACGGCGCTGGACCTGCTTGAGCACCCCTTCGATCATCGCCTGGTCGCGCTGCTGGTAGCCGCTCTCGCGCTGCGCGTCCGGCTTGGCCGATTCGATGCGCAGGCGCTCCAGCAGCAGCGCCGAGCGCAGCAGCTGGCTCTGCGCGGCCATCTGCTCCAGGAGCAGGTCACGCTCGCCCACCGCCGCACCCTGCGACAGGTTGGCCAGCAGCGCCTTGATGTCACCCTGGTACCTGCGGTCGGTGGCAGCCAGCATGGCCGTCTCGTCGGCGGCACGCTGGGCCTTCGCATCGCTGCGCAGCAGGCCTTCCAGTTCGCCGGCGGCGCGCTTGCGGTTGTTCTTCAGCGACTGCAGCTGCGAGGCGTAGCGGGTACGCGCCTGCGCGTCCTTGGCGCTGGCGGTCTCGATGGTGTCGATCATCTGCTGGAACACCGATACGCGGCGCGGCAGCACGGTATCGATCTGGCCGGCGAATTCGGCCGCGGTGCGGTGGCGGTAGGTGATGCCCGGGTAACCGGCCAGCATCGCGTAATCGCCTTCCTTCGGGCCTTCCACCGACATCTGCAGGTGTGCCGGCGCCTTGTAGGGCACGTTGTCCTTGCTGTAGGCGGCCGGCTTGCCGTCCTTGCCCACGTAGGCGCGCAGCAGGGTGAAGTCGCCGGTGTGGCGCGGCCACATGAAGTTGTCGATCTCATCGCCGTAGTTGCCGATCGCACGCGGCGGCGCATACACCAGGCGCACGTCGCTCAGTTCCAGCTGGGCAATGCGGTAGAAATCGGTGCCGTAGTACATGTTGGCCACCGAGCAGCGCACGCTGCCGTCCTTCTCGCACTCGGCCACGATCTGCTTGCTGGCTGCATCCACGGCATCGAAGTAGGCACGGCCGGTCTTGCCACGGGCCTGCGCCAGCACCTGGTCGGTCACCTTGTCGAAGCCGACGGTGACCAGCACGCGGAAGTCCGGGTTGGCCGGGCGCTCGTCGGCACGGTCCCTGGCGATGAAGCCACCAGCGATCAGGTCGTGCTCGGGCGAGCTGTTGTACTGGATCACGCCCATCGCCACGTGGTGGTTGGTCAGCAGCAGGCCGTCGGCGGACACGAACGAACCGGTGCCGCCACCGGCGCGCACCACGGCGCTCAGCGGCGGCGCGGTGACGTTGGCCAGGTCGGCCGGATTGCCCTTGAAGCCAGCGGCCTGCAGCGGTTGGGCCAGGTCCGGCAGCTGCGTCGGCATCCACATGCCTTCATCGGCGTGGGCGCCGGTGGCGAGGGTCAGGCCCAGGGCCAGGGCGGTGGGGAGGGCTTTGCGTGGTGACATGAGGCAATCCGGTACGACAGAACAGCCCGGGACCATAGCCCGTGGGGCGCTGTCGGGCAACGCCCGATAGTCAGGCCTGCGCCGCGCTCCTAGAATTGCCGTTTTCTGCACATCGGACGTTCGCAGATGATCGTCGGCATCGATCTTGGCACCACCCATTCCCTCATCGGCAGGCACACGGCAGCAGGGCCGCAGCTGTTCCCCAATGCCCATGGCGAGCTGTTGACCCCTTCGGTGGTCAGCCTCGTCGATGGTGCCGTACTGGTCGGCCAGCCGGCCCGTGACCGCCTGGTCAGCCATCCGCAGCAGACCGTGGCCCATTTCAAGCGCTGGATGGGCAGCGACCGTGAGACCCGGCTGGGTGAGCGCAGTTTCCGTCCCGAGGAGCTCTCGGCCATGGTGCTGCGCTCGCTGCTGGCCGACGCCGAAGCCGCCCTGGGCCACAAGGTGGAGGAAGCGGTGATCAGCGTGCCGGCCTACTTCTCCGACGCCCAGCGCAAGGCCACCCGGGCCGCCGGCGAACTGGCCGGCATCCGCGTCGAGCGCCTGATCAATGAACCCACGGCCGCTGCGCTGGCCTATGGTCTGCAGGAGCGTGACGGCGAAGGCCGCGTGCTGGTGCTGGACCTGGGCGGCGGCACCTTCGACGTCTCCATCCTGGAACTGTTCGATGGCGTGGTCGAAGTGCATGCCAGCGCCGGCGACAATTTCCTGGGCGGCGAGGATTTCCTGCAGGTACTCGTGCAGGCCTTCCACGCCGACCAGGGCACGTCCGCCAGCGACCTGTCCGCTGCCGAGCAGGCGCAGCTGCTGCGTCGGCTGGAACTGTTCAAGCGCGAACTCAGCCAGAGCGGCACTGCCAGCCTGCAGTTGCCCCTGGCCGGCAGCGAACGCCAGTGGCAGCTGGATGAAGCTCGCTACGCCCAGCTCTGCGAGCCACTGCTGCTGCGCATGCGCGCGCCCATCGAGCGCGCGATCCGCGACGCCCGGCTCAAGCCCGAGGCGCTGGACGACATCATCCTGGTCGGCGGTGCGGTACGCATGCCGATGGTCAGCAGGCTTGCGACCCGCATGTTCGGCCGGCTGCCGCTGCGCCATGTCCATCCGGACCAGGCGATTGCCTTGGGTGCCGCCGTTGCAGCGGGATTGAAGGCGCGCGACGAATCGCTGCGCGAAGTCGTGCTGACCGATGTCTGCCCCTACACGCTTGGCACGCAGGTGTCCCGCCCGGATGCTGCCGGTGGCGAGCGTAGCGGCTATTTCCACCCGATCATCCAGCGCAACAGCGTGGTGCCGGTCAGCCGCGAGGATCGCTTCTACCCGCTGCACGAGCGGCAAAGTGCCATCCGCATCGACGTGTTCCAGGGCGAGAGCCCGACGGTGGATCGCAACATCAAGCTCGGTGAGCTGACCGTGCCGCTGACCCATTCTGTCCCGATGCAGGAACGCAGCGTCACCGCCCGCTTCACCTACGACGTGAACGGGCTGCTGCAGGTCGAAGTCACCGAGGATGCCACCGGCAGGCGCCACGAGCTCATCCTGGAACAGAATCCCGGGCTGCTGTCACCCGAAGAGATCCAGCAGCGCCTGCGCGCGCTGGAAGCGCTGAAGATCCACCCGCGTGACGCCCAGCCCAACCTCGCGGTGATCGCCCGCACCGAGCGCCTGTACGAGGAACGCATCCATCACCGTGAACAGTTGCAGTCGTGGCTGAGCAGCTTCCGCCATGTGCTGGAGAGCCAGGATGCCGTTGCCGTCGAGCGTCATCGCCGTCAGCTGGACGAGGCACTCGACGCCCTCGAGCGCGATGCATGAGCTGGGCACTGCACGTCCTGGAGCTGGACCAAACGGCTGACGAGCGCGCGGTCAAGCGCGCCTATGCAAAGCGCCTGCGGGTGACGCGCCCCGACGAGGATCCCATCGCCTTCCAGCACCTGCATGAGGCCTATCAGGCGGCATTGGACTGGGTCCGCCAGGAAGCGCTGGCCGATATCGCGGACGAAGACGAACCGGCGGAGCATGCAACCGACATCGCACCCTGGCCGCCCGACGCAGACGTGGCATGGGCGCCGCCCGAAACGCGTTCGTACTCGCCTCCATGGCCACCTCGCGGCACGCCTGTGCTGCTGCGCACGGCACCAGTGGCGGAACTGGAGGGAGCGGTCCACGTATCGGGCCATGCGCACACGATCCTGCGCATGGCCCATCTGTCTTCCCCTGAAGACTTCGGCCCCTGGCTGGAGGCCACGCCGGTGCTGTGGTCGCTGCGCTACAAGCCATTGGTGGGCGACGCGCTGCTGGATGAACTGGCACGCAGTCACAACAGCGTCAGCGCAGCCAACATGGGTCTGCTGGCACGCTGCTTTGGCTGGGATGATGTACACGATGGCGTGGATCCGGACAGGCTGGCATCGATCCAGTCGCGCGGTCATCGACGCTGGGCCGCCGAGACCGGCAATGCGGCAGAGCTGTCGGCACTGCTTGAACAAGAGGGCAGCCTGCGGCTGGGGAGGGTCACCCTTGCGCGTTGCCTGCGCTACCTGTCGCAGCCATGGCACGCGCGACGATCCCTCTGGCAGGCGCAGCTGCCCGAGCACATCATTGAGGTCAACGCGCTGCTGGATGCGCTGGAACGCGGCGGCCAGGAGCCATTGCCCGCCGCCTGGGATCGGCAGCAGGTGCAGTTCTGGCGCAGCCTTGCCGACGTTTCCCGTCCCAACCGCTGGCGTTGCCAGGTCAATGCGCTGCGGGGCGGCCTGTTGGCTGCCCTGACGCTCGCGATTGCCGGTGGCTCGACTCTCATGAGTCTTGCCCAGCGTGACCTGCGCACCGCCGCCGCGCTCGGCATAGGCGGCGTGCTGCTCGGGGTCCTGCTCGCCCTGGCCGGCGCTCTGTGGGTCCATGTCCGTTGGGCGCTGCGCCAGCTGACGCTGGATCTGCCCCCTTCGCGCTGGGGATGGCTGCTGGCGTTGCCAGCGCCGCTGATCGCCCTCGCCAGCCTGATCCTGGTCCATGGCCTGGATCTGCGGCTGGAAGGTACGTTGCTGCTGTTCCCTGGCCTTGCTCTGGCGACGGCACGCTGGATCCGGCGCGAGGATGGCCGGGGATTCCGGCCGCGCAACCTGATTGGACCGGGCATCGGCATGTTCGTCCCCGAAGTGGGCTGCGCCCTGGTCCTGCTGCTATGGACCACCTGGTTCCTGCGTGACAGGTGCCGTCGCCTGTCGATCGACCTGCCTCCACCTGCTTCTGGAAACACCGTGTGAACCGGGCACTGGACGCTCTCGGGCTCGACGCCAGCGCCGACGAAAAGGCGATCAAGCGCGCCTACGCGCAGAGACTGCGCGCGGCACGCCCGGACGAAGACCCGGTGGCATTCCAGGCGCTGCACGAGGCTTACCAGCAGGCCCTGCTGTGGGCACGCAGCCGCACGCAATGGCAGGAGGAAAGCAGTGCAGAAGCGCTGTCGACGCCACCTGCAGACAACAGCCCACCCGGCCCACCGGCGCCGTACGACAGCCATTCGCCGATGGACCACATGCCGGTGCTGCATCATCCATGCACGCCCGACACCGACATGCCGGACGATGTGGTGGAGCCATCATTGAACCTGCCCCGGTTTGCGCGCCTGCTGATCAACACCGCCGGCGACGCCGACCCGGCCAGCTTCGAGCACTGGCTGGCCCATCGCCCGGAGCTGTGGTCATTGGCCGACAGGCCGCGTATCGGTGACGTGGTACTGCAGCAGCTGCTGCACCAGGGCCAGCCGCTGTGCGAGTCCAACTTCGATCTGCTGGGTCGATACTTCTGCTGGGATGAGATCCGGGCTGATATCGATCCCTACCGGGTCCGCGCACGGCGCAACCTGCTGCATCGCCGCTGGCAGCTGCAGCCGCGCAACCACACGGCCCTCACCGCAGCCCTGGACCGACCGCATGACCGGGTGTCCGTAACCGAGGCCCATGCCCGCATGGAACGCTTGACCCGACCGTGGCACTGGCTGCAATCGCTGCTGTCGGCCAGCGTGCCCGGGCGTGCTGGCATCATGCGGCAAACGATGCAGCGTCTGGGAGTGCAGGGTGTCCGTGACACGCTGGCGCCACTGGACACGGATCAGGTCGCCTTCTGGATGGCGGTATCCCAACCCGGGCACTTCAATCTCATGAAGATGCAGGTGGCCATTGTCCGCTGCCTGCTGGGCGCTCTCGTCGTGCTGGCCGTTCTGGCAGCGCTGGCATTGCTCGGTGATGCCGCTCGCCCTATCGCGATCAGCACGTCCAGCATGAAACACGTGGCAATCCATGCCTCGGTGGTCATCGTGTCTGGCGTCCTCATGCTGACGCCTTTCGTTGGAGGCACCCCATCGCGGACGGCGTCCGCGCCAGCGCCCGTCGAGCCACCGTCGGCGCTTGATGGGCACGGCATGCTCACGCACGGGCCTCGTCCGCGCAGGCCAGCCCCCTGCTTCGCCGTTGTCAGCCAGACCGATCCCGACACAGAGGGTGGTTGAGGGGCAGCGGGTTATTTCTCCCGCCGCCAGTTGATCGACCCGCGGTTTTCCACGGTGCTCGACTCCACTTCCACGTCGAACCCGCGGCGCAGCAGGTACTTCAGCGTGATCACCGAACCGGCACCGACCAGCGACACGCCGTAGCCGACGTACAGCTTGGGCGAGATGTACTTGCCGACACCGATCACCGAGCCGCCCAGCGCGCGCGACTGGCTCACGCCGGCGTCGTCCAGGCCCAGCTTGGCGCCCAGCTGCGAAGCCAGCAGGCCGCTGCCCGCCGAGAGCGCCGCCGAGGCCGCGTTGACCTGCTGCGCCTGGTCGCTGCTGGCACCGGTCAGGCTGCGTCCCAGCACCAGATAGGCCAGTGCCTCGGACTGCGACATTGCCGGATCGGACCACACGTCCGCGCGCGGCTGCTGCGCACGCCCGGTCACGTCGATGCCGGCGGTGACATCACCGATCCGGCGCTCGGCGCGGATGTTGATGCGCGGGTCGGACACCGCGTTGTAGTTCCAGGTGAGGTTGCCGCGGGTGATGGTCAGGTCCTGCCCATACGCCTTGTAGCGGCCGCTCACTTCCAGGCCGCCATTGGCGGTCATTTCACGGCCGGGCTTGGCCCAGACCTGCATCTTGCCGGTCAGCGCGCCCTTCAGGCCGAACCCGGTCATCTTCACCTTGTCGCCGAGGCTGACCGTCAGGTCCATGTCCAGCGGCGAGGTGCGCGACTCTTCCGGATCGGCCGGGTCCAGCACCACCACGTCTTCGGACACCGAGGTGCCACGGTCCAGGCGCTCCAGGTCGATGTCGGCCTCGGGCACGTGCACGGTGCCACGCAGCTCCATCGCCGCCTTGGCCAACGTGAAGTCGAGGTTGGGGTTGGCGACGATGCGCAGCTCGCTGGTGTTGGACAGCAGCACGTTCTCGCCGTGGATCTTCAGCTGCAGCGGCTGTGCATCACCGAACCACGACAGGCCGCCGTCGACATACAGCGTGCCCTGGCCCGAGTTGGCCTGCGCGGTGATCTTGGCCGAGCCGTCGGGCTGGGCCACGAAGCTGCCCTTGCCCTGGTCGAAGGTCAGGCCAAGCGCGGGGAATTCGCCCTTGAAGTTGCTCAGCTGCGCGTCGCCGCCCAGCGACGGCTGCCCGCGCGTACCGCGCAGGCTGACGTGGCCTTCGATCAAGCCGGTCGGGCGCACGATGTCCGGCGAGAACAGCTCCAGCCAGTACAGCCGCGACATGTTGAGGTAGAGCTCACCGTTCAGCGGTGCGCTGGCTTCCCAGCCGGTCTGCATCTTCGCGTCGACGAAGCCATTGCCCTGGAAGCCCATGCCCAGGTAGCCCTTGATGCTGGCCGGGGTCATGTCGAGCTTCAGCGAGAACTGGTCATAGCGCACCAGCTCGCCGCGGGTGGTATCGCCCACGGTGTTGCGGTTCTCGCCCAGGCGCACGCCGCCTTCCTTCGAGCGCACTTCCACATGGCCTTCCCAGGCCGCGCCGCGCGGGCGGATCTGCGCGTCCAGGCTGACGTCGCCGCGCAGGTAGATGCGGCGGCCGGACTGCGGCGGCAGCCACGGCTGCACCAGCGCCAGCGGCAGCGCGTCACTGCGCACCACCAGGCCTTCTCGCGGCCAGTTGGCCTGTGCGCACAGCGCGCCGCTGCTGGCGGCGGCCAGGCAGGCTTCGGACAGGGTGTAGGTGCTGCCGTTGATCGCGAACGCCGCCGGTGCACGCAGCGACCACGCATCACCCTTCACCGGTGCGATGCGCAGCGAGGCCAGCTCGCCACGCCACTGCGCCCCCTGCTGGCGCACGCTGCCCTGCAGCTCGATCGCGCCCATCTCGTTGCGGGTCTGCGCAGCCAGGCGCAGGTTGGACACACTGCCCTGCGCATCCACGTTCAAGCGCTCCAGCAGCATGCCGGCGTTGACCTGCTGGCCCTGCACCGCCAGCGTGCCGCTGTCGCCGCGCCACGGCAGGTGGCCCTTGATGCTCACGCTCTCGGCGCCGTAGCCCTCCCAGTTGAGATTGTTGCCGACCAGGTCGGCGGTGATGTCCGGCGCATCGCGCGGCCCCTTCACCTGCACCTGGCCGCGCAGGCCACCGTCGGCGCCCGGCAGCAGGTCACTCAGCTGCAGCGGTTCGAAACGTGCATCGATGTCGAGGCGGTCGCCGACCTTGCCCGACGCGGTCACCCGGCTGCTGCCCAGCGACAGCTTCAGGTCACCCTGGCCCTGCGCGCCCTGCAGCGCGAACTTGCCCTGTGCATCAAGGTTGCGCTGGCGCAGGATGCCCTTCAGCGACGGCAGGTCGACGGTGGCTTCCAGCGTGCCGGCCGTGCCCGGTGCGGCATTGGCCGGCGGCGGCAGCTGACGGCCCTTGGAGGCCAGGTTGCCGGACAGGCGGCCGTTCCAGCCCGGCACGAAATAGCCGGGGTCGAAGTCCTTCAGCGTGGCCTTGGCGTCCCAGTCCAGCTGCGGCGCCCAGGCCACCTGGCCTTCCACCTGCAGCTGCCCACCCGGCGTCTGCGCCTGCAGCTGGTGGATCGACGCGGCCTGGTCATTGCCGCGTACGTCGAACTGCAGCTGCGCCTTCTGCGCCTCGCGTTCGATCTCGGCACGGCCGATCGCGGCCCAGGCCTTCAGGGTACCGGCCAGGCCGAAGCGTGCTTCCTTCAGGGTGACCGGCACCGGTGCGCTGCCAGCCGTGTTCGGGTCGGGTGCCGGCACGTAGGTCAGATCGCGTGCGACCACCGAGAAATTGAGTTTCTGCTGATCGTCCTGGCTGAAGTCGGCGGTGCCTTCCAGCCGCGCTTCGCCACCGAGGCCCTTCACCAGCAGCGGTGAGACCTTCAGCACCTGGTCCTGCAGCGACACCACCGACGGTGCCAGTTCCAGCTCCTGGTCGCCCTGCTTCACCCTGCCGCGCAGGTTGGCATTGCCGCCCTTGCCGGCGGCGGTGAAGTCCAGCGACAACGGCGCAATCGCCGAGCTCGCCAATGCTGGCGACAACAGCGCCAGATCCAGCTCGTCACTGCGGATGCTGGCGCTCCAGCTCGGGTCGGTGCGGCCATCGAACACCAGCATCGCGTGCAGCGGCTTCGGCGCGCGCCCGGCTACGGCCACTTCCATGTGCGACAGGTCGCCACGTGCGACCAGGCCCACCGTAGCGGCGGTGCGCCCACGCGGTGCTGGCAGCACCGCCGTCACCGTCACATCGGTGTCGTAGTCCTTGGCCGGAATGTAACGGCCCTGGGCGGTGAAGTTGCCCATGTCGCTGTCCACCACCAGCTTGTGCGCCTGGAACTCGCCATTGGCGATCTCGATGCCACCACGCACCCGGCTGATGTCGATCACCGGTTCGTTGGCCTGGCTGATGCGGAAGCCGTCGATGGCGATGGCATCGGCCTGGATCGCCAGCGGCATCTCGATCTGCGGCAGCGAATCCGGCCACGATGGCAGCTTGAACGGCTCATCACTCTTGGCCAGGTTCAACGTCGCGTTGGTCAGCTCCAGCTTGTCCAGCAGCAGCTTGCGGCCCAGCAGCGGGCGCAGGTCCGGCTCCAGGTGCGCGCGCTCGGCGTGGAAATGGATGTCGTCGTAGCGGAAGTCGACGTTGTACAGGGTCAGCGGACCGGCCACCGGGCCTTCCACCTTGTCCCAGGTGAAGCTGGCGCCCACCGGCAGTCGCGCCACCACCTGGGCCAGCAGCACATCGCGGCCGGCCACGGTCTGCAGCAGCCAGTACACCGCCAGCAGGGCCAGCAGCACCACGCCGATCACGCCGACGCCGGACCAGGCCCAGAAGCGGCGGCGTCGGTAGAAGCGCACGCGCGGCGGTGGCGTGCCGGGGCTCGGTGCGGGCGTGCTCACAGGTCCGCTCCGATGTTGAGGTAAAGCTGGAACTGTGAATCCGGGTTGTTCAGGCCATGCGCGATATCCACCCGCACCGGGCCCACCGGCGATTTCCAGCGCACGCCGAAGCCGACGCCGGTGTGCAGGTCAATGGTGTTGTCGAATGCGCTGCCGGTATCGACGAACACCGCCGCGCCCCACGGGCCGCCATTGAAGTAGTGCTCGTACTCGGCCGAGCCGATCACCAGGTTCTTGGCGCCCAGCGCGTATTTGTCGGGTTTGGGTGTGCGCGGGCCGACTTCGCGGTAGGCGTAACCGCGGATGCTGCGGTCACCGCCGGCGAAGTAGCGCAGGCTCGGCGGCATCGCCACCAGATCGCTGGTCCAGGTGGTACCCCCCTCACCGCGCAGGATCAGGCGGTTGCTTTCACCCACCGGGATGTACCAGCGCAGCACGGCGTTGGCCTGCACGAAGCTGGTGTCCGAGCCGGCACCTTCAACGCCGGCGCGCATTGTCGCAGTACCGCTGATGCCCTTGCGCGGGAACATCTCGTCGTCGACGTTGACGTAGTCGGCAACCATCTGCGGGTACACCAGCGTCGAGGTGTTGTAGACGGCATCGGTGAATTCAGTGCCGGAGGCATAGCGCCAACGCTCGCGCAGTGCGTTGATCGAGGCGATCGCGGTCCAGTGCTCGTTGATCTCGCCGCTGCGGCTGGCGATCAGCTTGAAGTTGCGCAGGTCGATGTAATCGGTCTGCTCGTCATACGCACTGGCGGCGAAGGTGTACCAGCCGTCAAGCCAGTTGAAGGCGGGGATGCGGTAACTGGTCACCAGACTCTTGCGCTTCTGCGCATAGTCCAGCTGCGTGTTCATCTTGTGGCCGCGGTTGTTCAGGAAGCGCCGCTCGATGCCACCGCGTACACCCGGGCCGCTCTCGCTGCCGTAGCTCAGGCCGGCGGTATAGATGGTGCGCTTGGCGCGCGTCAGCTTCACGTCCACCGGCACTTCGCCGTTCTCGTCGGCCTGGTCCGGGCGCGGCTGGATGTCGATCACGCTGAAGTAGTCCAGCTTGGTCAGCGACTCGCGCAGCCGGTCCAGCTTGCCCTCGTGGTAGTAGCTGCCCTGGTCCCAGTAGACCAGTGGATCGAACAGCTTGTCGACGAAGTAGTCCTGCTGGAAGCGCACCGGGCCCATGTTGTAGCGGCGGCCGCTGTCCCAGGTCAGGTCGATGTCGGCGGCGTTGTCGGCGCGGGTGATCTGCACCTGGCGCTGGGTGTAGTCGGCGTCGAAGTAGCCGCGCTCGGCCAGGCGCCGGGTGATGGTGATCTTGCTGGCTTCGTACTGGGTGTGCTCGAAGCGCTGGCCCTTGCGCGGCTTGAACGCGGCCAGGTCATCCTGCAGGTACTGGTCGTACATCGCCGGGCCGGTGATGTCGATGTGCTCGCGGCGCACGGTCACCGGGGTGCCCTTGTCGACATGGATCAGCACGCGCACGTGTTCGTCCTCGCGCGGTGCCTCGACCTTGATCACCGGGTTGTAGTACCCGAACGGTTCCAGTGCCTGGCGGGTCTGCCGCTCGGCCTGTGACAGCAGGTACTCCAGGCGTGATTCGCCCTGTTCCTTGCCGATCGTGTCGTACAGCGACAGCGATTCCTGGATGTTCTCGATGATTGCGGCGTCGTCGCCCTTGTCCAATCCCTTGATGTCCACCTTGTCGATGGTGCCGCGCGCGTGGACCACGGAAGTGGCGGCCAACGACAGGACCATCAGCGGCAGGGCGTATTTCTTTGGCTGCATGCGGGACAGCATACCGACCGAAGGTGACGATGCGAAATGCATCACGTCATTCGGGATCGGTTGTTAAGTGGCGGTCAAAATACGCACCTTTGTGGCGATCATCGTGAATGCAGGCGAGGATGCCGGCATCGTGCGCGATGCCGGCAATGACCCCGATGGACATCCACCGGCGATGCGATGCGCGGGGGTAATGCCGGCCAGCGGCCGGCACTACCGATACGGGCATCAGCTCGACAGATGCTCGATCGCCGCGACCTTGCCCAGGCGCTCGCCCAGCATCGTCAGCAGCGCCAGGCGGTTGCCACGCAGCGCCAGATCGTCCGCATTGACCATCACCCCGTCGAAGAACGCGTCGACCTGCGGGCGCAGGCGCGCCAGGCGTGCCAGCACGGCCACGTAGTCCTTCTGGTGCAGGCTGGCGCCGGTGTCGTCGATGGCGGCGGTGACCGCTTCGGCCAGCGCGCGCTCGGCGTCTTCCTGCAGCAGCGCCGGGTCGATCTGCGCCGGAATGTCGCCCTCGGCCTTGCGCAGGATGTTGCGGATGCGCTTGTTGGCCGCAGCCAGTGCTTCGGCTTCCGGCAGTGCGGCGAAGGTGCCGATCGCATCCAGGCGGCGGTCGAAGTCGTACAGCGAGGCCGGCTTCAGTTCGGCCACCGCGTTGAAGTGCGTGGCCGGCACGCCCTTGTCGCCGTAATAGCCCTTCAGGCGGTCGAGAATGAAGTCGTACAGCTCGCCGACATCGGCCTGCACGTTGCGCGCGGCCAGGCCGGCGTTGGCGCTGGCCAGCAGCGCGCGCAGGTCCAGCTCGAAGCCGCTTTCGATGATCGTGCGGGCCAGGCCCAGCGCATTGCGGCGCAGCGCGAACGGGTCCTTGTTGCCGGTCGGCTTCAGGCCCGCGGCGAAACCACCGGCCAGCGTGTCGACGCGTTCGGCGATGGCCAGCACCTTGCCCAGCGGCGACAGCGCGATGTCATCACCGCCGAAGCGCGGCTGGTAGGCCTCGTCGATGGCCAGCGCCACCTCGGTCGATTCGCCACCGGCCACGGCGTAGTGGCGGCCGGCGATGCCCTGCAGCTCCGGGAACTCGTTGACCATGCGCGACTGCAGGTCGTTCTTGGCCAATTCGGCAGCCCGCCTGGCCTGCACGGCATCGGCACCCACCTGGGGTGCGATCACTTCGGCCAGGGCGGCCACGCGCGCCACCTTGTCGGCCACGCTGCCCAGCTTGGCCTGGTAGGTCACCGTCTTCAGGCCGTCGCCCATCGACGCCAGGCCCTGCTTCAGGTCCTCGTCGAAGAAGAACTTGGCGTCGGCGAAGCGCGGGCGGATCACCCGCTCGTAGCCCTTGGCCACTTCGGCCACGTCCTTCGATTCGATGTTGGCGATGCCGATGAACTTCTCGGTCAGCGTGCCTGCGGCATCCAGCACCGGGAAGAACTTCTGGTTGATCTCCATCGTTTCGATCAGCGCTTCCTGCGGCACTGCCAGGAACGCACGTTCGAAGCTGCACAGCACCGCCGACGGCCACTCGACCAGGTTCACCACCTGCTCCAGGTTGTCGTCGGTGATGCGGGCGCTGCCACCGGCCCTGGCCGCGGCGGCCTCGACCTCGGCGACGATGCGCGCACGGCGCTCGCGCGGGTCGACCAGCACGAAGGCGGCGCGCAAGGCTTCAACATAGTCCTGCGGCTGGGCCAGCGACACGGGCTGGTCGTGGTGGAAGCGATGGCCACGGCTGACACGGCCGGCCTGCAGGCCGAACAGTTCGGCCTCCACCACCTCGGTACCGTGCAGCAGCACCAGCCAGTGCGCCGGGCGGGCAAAGCCCCAGGTGTGGCCGCCCCAGCGCATCGGCTTGGGAATCGGCATCGCTGCAATCGCCTCGCGCAGGATCTCCGGCAGCAGGCTGGCGGTGCGTGCGCCCGGGGTCACCGCGCGGTGCACGAAGCGCTCACCCTTGTTATCGGTGGTCTTCTCCAGCGCGGTCCAGTCGATCCCGGCCTTGGCGGCGAAGCCCTGCAACGCCTTGGTCGGCTGGCCTTCGGCGTCCAGTGCGATGTTCAGGTACGGGCCCAGCACTTCGCTGTGCTGTTCCGGCTGTTCCAGGCCCACGCCCGGCAGCAGCACGGCCAGGCGGCGCGGGGTCGACAGCGGGCGTGCATCACTCAGTTCCAGCGCGACGCCGCGCGTGCGCAGGCCTTCGACAACACCGTCGAAGAACGCCTGGGCCAGGCCCGGCAGCGCCTTGACCGGCAGCTCCTCGGTGCCCAGTTCGATCAGCAGGGGGGACAGTTGGCTCATCGGTTCGATCCTGTGGTGGGGGCGCAGCGCGCGACGCGTCCGGCGCCCCAGGTAGTTGATGAAAAGCGGGTGGGTGCCGACGGCCCGTCAGGCCTTCTTCGCGCCCGGGAAGCCCAGCTTCTCGCGCTGCTCGTAGTACGCCTTGGCCACCGCCTGGGCCAGCGCGCGCACGCGCAGGATGTAGCGCTGGCGCTCGGTCACGCTGATCGCGCGGCGTGCATCGAGCAGGTTGAAGGTGTGGCTGGCCTTCATCACCTGCTCGTAGGCCGGCAGCGGCAGGCCCACCTCGACCAGCTTCTGCGCTTCACGCTCGCAGGCATCGAAGCGGTGGAACATTTCGTCCACGTCGGCGTATTCGAAGTTGTAGGTGCTCTGCTCGACTTCGTTCTGGTGGTAGACGTCGCCATAGGTCACCGGTTGCCCGTCCGGGCCGTAGGTCCAGACCAGGTCGTAGACGTTGTCGCAGTTCTGCAGGTACATGCACAGGCGTTCGAGACCGTAGGTGATCTCGCCCAGCACCGGGCGGCACTCCAGGCCACCGGCCTGCTGGAAGTAGGTGAACTGGGTCACTTCCATGCCGTTGAGCCAGACTTCCCAGCCCAGGCCCCAGGCGCCCAGCGTCGGCGATTCCCAGTTGTCCTCGACGAAACGCAGGTCGTGCACCAGCGGGTCGATGCCCAGCGCCTTCAGCGAATCCAGGTACAGCTGCTGGATGTTGTCCGGCGCCGGCTTCATCGCCACCTGGTACTGGTAGTAGCGCTGCAGGCGGTTCGGGTTCTCGCCGTAGCGGCCATCGGTCGGGCGGCGCGACGGCTGCACGTAGGCCGCGTTCCAGCGTTCCGGACCGATCGCACGCAGGAAGGTGGCCGGGTGGAAGGTACCGGCGCCCACCTCCAGGTCGAGCGGCTGGATGAGCACGCAGCCCTGCTGGGCCCAGAACTGGTTCAGGGTCTGGATCAGGCCCTGGAAGGTGATCGGAACGGTCGGGGTCGCGGACATGCGTACGAGTCTTGGCCGGCAAGGGGGTGCGTTAGTATAACGGCCGACCTGCGGGGCATTCCGTACCCGGGAGGAGCAGGCAGATGGAACATCGGCTGCCGGTGGGCACGCCCGGCGAGCCAGGCGACATCCCGCTGCCGTGGGGCCGCCTGCATTTCGAACAGGTCTGCGCAGCGCTGCTGGCCGATGGCCTGGTGGCCGAGCACGATGTCGAGCGCATGCGGTTTTCCGCACAGGGAGCGCGCAATGCCAGTGAAGTGCACCCGCTGGTGTTGCTGTCCAACCTCAAGCTGGCCGCCCGCGACGGTGGCGAACTGACCCTGGAACGCCTGACCGAATGGCTGGCCCGGCGCACCGGCAGCCGCTACCTGCGCATCGATCCGACCCGGGTTGACGTCGCTGCGGTCACCGCGCTGGTCTCCCACGCCTACGCCCGCCGCCACCGCTTCCTGCCGCTGGCGGTGGATGCCGAACGGGTGCTGGTGGCCACCAGCGAGCCGCTGGTGCAGGAGTGGCGCCGCGACCTGCAGCACCTGACCCGCCGCAGCATCGAGCTGGCGGTGGTCAATCCGCTCGACCTGCACCGCTACACCATGGAGTTCTACGGGGTGACCCGCTCGGTGCGTGGCGCGCGCGGCGATGTCCGCGGCGAAGCCAGCACCACCCTGCCCAGCTTCGAGCAGCTGGTCGAGCTGGGCCGTACCGGCGACGTCAATGCCGACGACCAGCACATCGTGCACATCGTCGACTGGCTGCTGCAATATGCCTACGAACAGCGCGCCTCGGACATCCACCTGGAACCGCGCCGCGAGATGGGGCGCATGCGCTTCCGCATCGATGGCGTGCTGCACAAGGTCTTCGAGGTGCCACCGGCGGTGATGACCGCCGTGGTCAGCCGCATCAAGGTGCTCGGCCGCATGGACCTGGCCGAACGCCGGCGCCCGCAGGACGGCCGCATCAAGACCCGCTCGCCGGGCGGCCGCGAGGTCGAGATGCGCCTGTCGACCATGCCCACCGCCTTCGGCGAGAAGTGCGTGATGCGCATCTTCGACCCGGATGCCGCCTTCAAGAGCATCGACCAGCTGGGTTTCAGTCCGCAGGAGGCCGCCGGCTGGAATGCACTGGTCGAACGCCCGCACGGCATCGTGCTGGTCACCGGCCCGACCGGCTCAGGCAAGACCACCACCCTGTATTCCACGCTGAAGCGGCTGGCCACGCCGGACGTGAACGTGTGCACCGTGGAGGACCCGATCGAGATGATCGCGCCCGAGTTCAACCAGATGCAGGTGCAGGCCAACATCGACCTGGACTTCGCCAGCGGCGTGCGCACCCTGCTGCGGCAGGACCCGGACATCATCATGATCGGCGAGATCCGCGATCTGGAAACCGCGCAGATGGCGGTGCAGGCCTCGCTGACCGGCCATCTGGTGCTGTCCACGCTGCATACCAACGACGCGCCGTCGGCGGTCACCCGCCTGCTCGACCTGGGCGTGCCGCACTACCTGCTGGCCAGCACCCTCAACGGCATCCTCGCCCAGCGCCTGGTGCGCACCCTGTGCCCGCACTGCAAGCAGCCGCACACCCTTGGTGCTGCCGACTGGGCGGTGCTGGCTGATAGCCAAGCTGCATATCCAGATGCCGCCACGCCCTGTCGGCCGGTTGGTTGCCTGGAGTGCCGGCGCACCGGATTCCTCGGCCGCATCGGCCTGTATGAGTTGCTGCCATTGGGCTCGCGGCTGCGTGGGCAGATCCGCGCCGACATGGATCTGGCCGGTTTCACCCGTGCCGCGCGGGCTGAAGGGCTGCGAACCCTGCGCCAGGCCGGGCTTGAAAAGGTGGCGCAGGGGCTGACTACAATCGAGGAAGTCCTGTCAGTCCTGCCGCCCCCGGATGAACCCAGCCCCGTTCCTGATCCTTGAAACCGGCCGCCCGGTGCCGTCGCTGCGCCGCTACGGGCGCTTCCCGCACTGGATCCGGGTGGCCGCCGGGCTGGAAGAGCACGAGACGGTGGTGGTCGATGTCGAACACGGGGATGCCCTGCCCGACCCGCATGCCTTCGCCGGCGTGCTGGTGACCGGCTCGGCCGCCTTCGTCACCGACCACGCCGAATGGAGTGAGCGCAGTGCCGCATGGCTGCGCCAGGCCGCCCACGACGACCTGCCGGTGTTCGGTATCTGCTACGGGCACCAGCTGCTGGCGCACGCGCTGGGTGGCGAGGTGGCCTACAACCCGGCCGGGCGCGAGTCGGGCACGATCGAACTGGAGCTGCAGCCGCAGGCCGCGCAGGACCCGCTGTTCCAGGGCCTGCCGCAGCACTTCGCCGCCCACGCCACCCACCTGCAGACCGTGTTGCGCGCGCCTGACGGTGCCGAAGTACTGGCACGCTCGCCGCTGGATGGCTGCCATGCCTTCCGCTGGGGGCGCCAGGCCTGGGGCGTGCAGTTCCACCCCGAGTTCGCCACCCACCACATGCGCGGCTACGTGCGTGCCCGCGCCGACTGCATCGGCCGCCATGGCGGCTGTGCCCGCAGCATCGAGCGCGCGGTCAGCGCCGCACCGCTGGCGCGCCAGCTGCTGCGCCGCTTCGTTCGCCAGGCGCGGCTGTCTTCAGCCCAGCCGGCGGCAAAACAGGGATAATCGGCGGCACGGGCAAGCGCCCGGCCCCTCCTGTCCTTCCCGGATGTCCATGAAAGAGATTCGCAAGCTGCCGGCCTCGGCGGGCGCCCAGTGGTTGCTGGATACGTTCTCGCTGTATCGGCGTGCGCCGCTGCAGCTGGCCCGGATCGGTCTGACCTGGCTGCTGGTGAGCTGGGTGGTCACCCTGTTGTCGACGCTGATTCCCGGCGCCGCCGGCATGGCCGTGCAGCTGATGACCCTGGCCATCTCGCCGATCATGTTCGGCGGCATGCTGTACGCCGTGGGTGAGATCGACGAAGGTCGCCCGGGCCTGGCCTCGCACCTGCTGCAGCCGATCCGCGACCACCGCGTCAGCCACCTGCTGGTGCCGCTGGCGATCCAGGTGCTGGCGGTGCTGCTGCTGGGCGCGCTGCTGTTCCTGATGATCGGCCGCGAAGGCTTCACCGCCTTCAGCGAGGTCATGACCAAGATGGAAGAGATCAGCCGCAGTGGCCAGCAGATCAAGCCGGACGATGCTGCGGCGCTGGTGGCCAACCTGCCGGCCAAGCGCATCGCACTGTGGATGCTGCTGGTGTTCCTGAGCGCGGTCGCACTGTCGCTGGCAATGTTCACCCAGCCGGCGCTGGTGGTGTTCGACAAGCAGAGCGGCATGCACGCGCTGCGCCTGAGCCTGCAGGGCTGCATCGAGAACATCGGCGCAATGATCGTGTTCGCCGTGCTCGGCCTGATCGCCGCGTTCTGCATCTACATCCTGTTCGTGATCGTGATCCAGATCGCGATGCTGATCGGCGGCCCGCTGGCCGCCGCCTTCATCGCCCAGCTGGTGCTGACCACGGTGCTGATGCCGCTGTATGTCGGCGCGGTCTACGCCGCGTGGAAGCAGATGTTCGTGCACCGTGGCAGCCGCGCCGCACCGCCGATCCCGACCACGCCGACCTCGAGCGACATCTTCCACGCCTGATGAAAAAAGGGGACGGAGGGGATTAAGTCGTTAGCTGCACACACTGGGCATAAACGACTTAATCCCCTCCGTCCCCTTTTTTCTTTCAGGCGGCGGGCTTCTTGACTGCCGACGACGGCACCAGCCAGCGTGCGGCGTGGATGCCCAGCTCATAGAGCAGGCACATCGGGATCGCCAGCATCAGCTGCGAAACCACGTCCGGCGGGGTCAGCACCGCCGCCAGCACGAAGATGCCGACGATCGCGTAGCCGCGGCCTTCCTTGAACTGCTGCGGCGTCACCCAGCCCAGCAGCACCAGGATCACCATCGCCACCGGCAGTTCGAAGCTGCCGCCGAAGGCGAAGAAGATCGCCAGCACGAAATCCAGGTAGGCATTTGCATCCGGGGTGATCGCAATCACGTCCGGGCTGAAGGTGGTGAGGAAGTGGAACACCGCCGGCAGCACCAGGAAGTAGGCAAAGGCACAGCCGGTGTAGAACAGCAGCACCGAGGACACCAGCAGCGGCACCGCCAGGCGCTTCTCGCGCGCATACAGGCCGGGCGCGACGAAGGCCCACAGCTGGTACAGCAGCCACGGCACCGCCACGAACAGGGCAACGAAGAAGGTCAGCTTCAACGGCGCGAAGAAGGCGCCGGCCGGATTGGTGGCAATCATCGTCTGCCCGTTCGGCAGCTGCGAGACCAGCGGCTCGGCCAACGCGTTGTACAGCTTCTGGGTGAACGGCAGCAGCGCCAGCAGCACCACGCCCAGGCCCAGCAATGCGCGCACCAGGCGACCGCGCAGTTCCACCAGATGTTCGACCAGCGAGCTCTCGCCGAAATCCTGTTCACTCATGGCTGGCGCTCCGTGCGCGGCGGCGCACCGGCTTCAGGGGGTGTCACCGGCGTCGGCTCGGGAGCGACGCCCTCCTGTACCGGTGCATCGGCACGGGTCAGGCCGCTCATATGCGGCGGCAGATCCGCAGGCGCCGGTGCGCGTACCTCCTGCGCCAGCGTATCGCCCTGCTGCTGCGCCTCCTGCGCTTCGCGACGGATCGCTTCGCCGCGGGCACGCAGCTGGTTCTCGGTGTCCTGCATGCCCTGGCGCACGTCCTGCATCTGCCGCTTGATCTCCTCGGCCTGCAGTTCGCGCTCCAGTTCCTGTTTCACCGAATCCCATTGATTGCGGGCGCGACGCACCCACAGGCCCGCAAAGCGGGCCGCCTTGGGCAGGCGCTCGGGACCGAGCACCACCAGGGCGACCACGGCGATCACCAGCAGTTCGCTGAAGCCGATATCAAACACCGCGACCGCTCCGGATCAGCGAGGGGTGCGGTCGTGCTCGTCCTGCGCGGTGCGCGAGGCGTCCTGGCTGCGCGACTCGTCGCCCAGCTGCGCGTTCGGCTTGTCGTCGTCGCGCATGCCCTTCTTGAATTCCTTGACCGCCGAACCGAGGTCCTTGGCGCCACTGGTCAGGCGCTTGGTGCCGAACACCAGCAGGACGATGGCCAGCACGACCAACCAATGCCAGATGCTGAAACTGCCCATAAAGACGCTCGTTACGTTAGTGATCAGGCTGTCGAGCATAGCGCACCGGGTGTTAGCCGGCGCGCGTGACGAAAGTCAGTTTCCGCCCAGCGTTTCCGTGCGGATTTCGCCGTCGTTGACCGGCTGGAAGCCCTGCTGCTGCGGCGGCGGGTTCTGCGGAACGTTCTGCAGCGGCGCGGTGGTGGCTTCGGCCGGGGCCGCCGGTGCTGCCTGAACGGGCACAGACACGGGGGCGGCAGCCGGCGCCGGACGCGGTGCATTGCCACCGCTGCCGTTGCGGTTGTTGCGGGCGGCGTAGGTGGCCTCTTCCAGGCGATCGCGGAAGGCGACCACGTCCATCGACGGCGAACCGACGGCGCGACCTTCGAAGATCATGCGCGGCGTGGTGTTGCTGCCGTAGGCGTCCAGATTGGCGGCATCGTCGATCTGCAGCACCGCGCCATCCAGCGCGACACCGGCGAACAGGCCGCGCGCGCGCGACCACGACCAGATCTCGGCCTTCAGCTGGCCGTCGGTGGCGGCGGCGGCATTGCGGCCGACCGGACCGGCGGCAACGCCGGCATCGGCGCCAAGCGTGAACTTGCCATTGACCAGGTTGTCCAGGCTGCGGTCGTTGCGGAACACCAGCACTACGTCGGAAGACTGCACGCCGGCCTGGAAGCCGATGCTGCCACCGGTCAGCTTGACGAATACCGGGCTGGACCAGGCGCCATTGGGCATGCGCACCGACATCAGCCCGTGGCCGCGACGACCGCCAATGACCAAGCCGGCCTTGATCGTGTCGGGAATGACGATGACCGCGCGGCCTTCGTCGAGCAACTTGTCCGGAATTCCCTGTTCAGGGATTTCCTGGATCTCCGCCAGCACGCGCACGGCATTGCGGGCGCGCTGGTCTTCCTGCGGTCCGGCCATGGCCTGGCTGGACAGCAGGCTGGCGGCGATCAGCAGGGCTTGGATCGGGCGACGCATGGCAGGCTCCAGAAGTCAGTCCATAGGAAGATATAGCAAGTGACTGAAATTAGTAGTGTTGTCATGAATCGCCAATGAGCGCTCCCCGCTCACATAGATGCGCGCTATGCCAGCAATCCGAACCCTGCATCCCGGTGCGACACCGGATCGGCGACAATGCACCCCATGCTCGACGCACCCGATACCGCCGTGCTGGCGGTCAACCTAGGCACGCCCGATACGCCGACGGCCCCCGCCGTACGCCGTTACCTGGCCGAATTCCTGTCCGACCGCCGCGTGGTCGCGATCCCGCCACTGCTGTGGCAGCCGCTGCTGCGCGGACTGATCCTGCCGCTGCGCAGCAGCCGTTCGGCGGCCAAGTACGCCCAGGTCTGGCTGCCGGATGGCTCACCGCTGATGGTCCATACCCGGCAGCTGGCGCAGGCGATGCAGGCCCTGCTGCCAACCCTGAAAGTGCGCCACGCAATGCGCTATGGCGAACCGGCCCTGGCCCACGAGCTCGACCGCCTCGCCGGCGAAGGCGCACGCCGCATCGTGGTGCTGCCGCTGTACCCGCAGTACTCCACCACCACCACCGCCTCGGTCGAGGACCGGGTCGATGCCTGGCAGCGGCGCAACCCGGGCGTGACCGTCAGTCTGGTACGCGACTACTCGGTCGACCCGGGCTGGGTCGAGGCCGTTGCCGGCTCGATCCGCCGCTACTGGGAACAGCACGGCCGCAGCCAGAAACTGATGTTCTCCTTCCACGGCATTCCGCAGCGCCTGGCCGACGCGGGTGATCCGTATCCGCAGCGCTGCGAGGCCAGCGCGCAGGCCATCGCCAACGCGCTGGGCCTGGGCAAGGACGACTGGCAGATGGGTTACCAGTCGCGCTTCGGCCGCGAGCGCTGGCTGCAGCCTTACGCTGAGCCGAGCCTGTGGGCGTTGGCCGAATCCGGTGTGAAGCAGATCGACGTGGTCTGCCCCGGCTTCGCCACCGATTGCCTGGAAACGCTGGAAGAAGTCGCGATGGGCTTCACCGAAACGCTGGCCGAACGTGGCGCGACGATGCGCTACATCCCCTGCCTCAATGCCGAACCGGAACACGCGCGCGCCCTGGCGCGACTGGCCGTGGCCTCGCTGGCATGAGTCTGCAACCCTTTGAACTCGAGGTGGGCGGCACCCGCGTCGCCGGCCTGCGCAACAGCGGCGACGGCCCGCGCGTGCTGGCCCTGCATGGCTGGCTCGACAATGCCGCCAGCTTCGTGCCGCTGGCGCCGCACCTGGCGTCGCTGCAGCTGGTGGCGATCGACCTGCCCGGCCATGGCCACAGCGCGCACCTGCCGGCCGGTGCCAGCTACACCACGGCGGCCGCGATCTGCCACGTGCTTGATGTGGCCGACGCCCTGGGCTGGGACCGCTTCAGCCTGCTCGGCCATTCGATGGGCGCCGGCATCGCCAGCCTCACCGCCTCGGTCAGCGACCGCGTCGAGCGCCTGGTGGCGATCGAAGCTCTCGGCGGCCTGCGCGGCCCCGAAGAAGAGACCGCCCATCGCCTGCGCGAGCATGTGAACGCCACCCGTGCGTTGGCGCGCAAGCAGCTGCGCGTGTTCCCCGACCTGGCCGCGCCGATCCGCGCACGGATGATGACCAACCAGCTCAGCGAACCGTGCGCACGACTGCTGGTCGAGCGCGGCGTGGAACCGGTCGAAGGCGGGTATCGCTGGTGCAGCGATCCGCGCCTGATGCTGCCCACCGCGATCCGCCTCAGCGAGGGCCAGATCGACAACCTGCTGCAGGCCATCGCCTGCCCGACACAGGTGATCTATGCCACGCCGGCGCAGTCGTATTATCCCGAGCCGATGCGCAGCGATCGCCTGCAGCACCTGCGGGATGGCCGGCTGGCAGTGTTTCCCGGCAACCATCACCTGCACATGGAAGATCCGGAACAGATCGCAGGCGTGATCCTGCACTTCTTCAGCAACGACAACGCCGGCTGAGCGCAGGCGTCCGCGCGCTTCACTCCGCGCGTTTGCGGCCGATACATCAGTTGCGGGTCCCTGCGCCCGCTGCACGCGGGCCCGGTCGGTCCTGCGGCATGTGTCTGGTTCTGCAAGGAAGTCCGCATGCCCGCTCTGCTGCACCGTCACCCACAGGATGTGGCCGCGGTGTCCCGTCTCCGCGTCGCTGCTCGCGCCGCATCCCTCGAATTCCCGGCACCCGCCCTCGTCACGCCCTGCTGCGTGCGTTGCGGCGTGCTCGTTGTCGTCTGCTGACCCAGGAGCCTCCGATGTCCATTGCATCCGCCCGTCCCCCCGATACCGCCCGCCTGTCGCACCTGCAACAGCTCGCCCGCGGTGCTGACCGCCGCCTGCTGACCGGCAGCGCGGCACTGGCCGTGACCGGGCTGGTGCTGGCCCTGCGCGGTCCGCACGGTGTGGCCGCCGCGTTGGCCGCGGGCGCTGTGCTGCCCGCCTTGTGGCTGGCCGGTCCGCTGGCAGGCCGCGGCATCGCCCGCAACGCCCTGGCAATCCTGGTGGCGCTGCAGCTGGCCCTGTTGTCCGCGATCACCGGCCTGTCGCCGGCG
This sequence comes from Stenotrophomonas maltophilia D457, assembly GCF_000284595.1. GTDB lineage: Bacteria > Pseudomonadota > Gammaproteobacteria > Xanthomonadales > Xanthomonadaceae > Stenotrophomonas > Stenotrophomonas muris. The sequence goes on from NC_017671.1 coordinate 4,696,248, forward strand.
TTGCCGATCGCCCTGCTGCTGGGCGTGCTGCTGGGCCATCGCGATCGTCTGCCGGTGTGGCTGGCCGGTAGCATCGGCACGCTTGCACTGCTGGCCCCGCTGCCGGCCGGTGCTGCGGTGGGGCCGGCGCTGCTGCAGGCCGCGATGCTGGCCGGCCTGACCCTGTTCCTTGGCCAGGTCGCACTGCGGCTCCGCCAGCAGACCGAAGCACTTGGCCACGGTCCCCGCCGGCTGGCCGCGCTGGCGCGCGACATCGCCACCGGCGCCGATCTTGGTGCACATGCTGACACCACCGCCTACGCACCGGGTTCGCTGGCCCATGCGCTGGCCGACACCGCACGCCATGTGCAGGCCCAGCGTGGACGCGAAGCGGAGGCACACGCCGAGAACGCGCAGATCCGCCAGGCCCTCGATGCCTCGCGCACCGCGATGATGATTGCCGACAACGATCACGTGATCCGCTACGTGAACCGCTCGGTGGTGGCCCTGCTGCGCAACCAGCAGGCAACGTTGCGCCAGGCCTTCCCCGATTTCGATGCCGAGCGCCTGGTCGGTAGCAGCATTCATCGCTTCCACGCCAACCCGGACCGGATCCGCGCCATCCTCAATGGCCTGCAGGTCAGCCACAACGGCAAGGTACAGATCGGCCCGGTGCACTTCGCACAGGTGGTTACTCCGGTCTTCGACGCACAGGGCGTGCGCCTGGGCTTTGCCGTGGAGTGGCATGACCGTACCCATGAGCTCGCCTTGGAGAACGCCGTCGCCGGCATCGTCGCGGCCGCCGCCGCCGGCGACCTCGACCAGCGCCTGCAGGCAACCGAAGGTGCCAGCTTCCTCGATGGCCTCACCGGTGGCATCAACCAGCTGCTGGATACGTTGGGCAGTACGGTTGACGAGGTGCGGCAGATGCTCTCGGCGCTGGCCAGCGGCGATCTCGATCGACGCATGCATGGCGAGTATCACGGCGCCTTTGCCGCGATCCAGCGCGATGCCAACGCCACCGCCGGCCAGCTGGCGCGCATGGTGGGCCGCATCCAGCAGTGCGCGTCCTCGATCAGCACCGCTGCCAGCGAAATCGCTGCGGGCAATGGCGCGCTGTCCGAGCGCAGCGAGCGCCAGGCAGCGCACCTGCAGGAAACCGCCGCTTCGATGGAAGAGCTGACTGCCACCGTGCGCCAGAACGCTGCCCATGCGCGCGAGGCGAGCCAGCTGGCGATCACCACCCAGAGCGCCGCCAGCGACGGCAACGTCGCCATGCAGCGGGTCGTCGACACCATGCAGGCGATCGAGGGAGCCTCGAAGCGGATCGGCGACATCACTGGCGTGATCGATGGCATCGCCTTCCAGACCAATATCCTCGCGCTCAACGCGGCAGTGGAGGCCGCCCGTGCCGGCGAGCAGGGCCGTGGCTTCGCGGTGGTGGCCAGCGAGGTGCGCGTGCTGGCGCAGCGCTCCGCCGCCGCGGCTCAAGAAATCAAGAAGCTGATCGATGAGGCAGGTCGCCAGGTGGGCGAAGGCGCCCAGCTGGTGGCCGATGCGGGCCAGCGGATGCAGGGCATTGTCGGGGGCGTTGAGAATGTCAGCCACCTGATGCACGAGATCTCGGCGGCCTCGCAGGAGCAGTCGGTCGGCATCGAGCAGATCAACCAGACCGTGGTGCAGATGGACCAGGCGACGCAGCAGAATGCCGCGCTTGTGGAGGAAGCCACCGCGGCCGCACGCGAGCTGCAATTGCAGGCGGGTACGCTTACCGAGGCGGTATCGGTGTTCCGCCAGCAGGAACCGCACGAGGTCTCGCGGGCCGCCTGATCCGGGCCTGCAGTTCCATCCCGGTCAAGACGGCGCCCGCAGGGCGCCGTTTTTTTTGCCTGCTTTTGCGTGATGGGTCAGGAAAGTCCGCTTCCGGACCTGCCGTGAGGAGCGACCAACCCTGGCTGGCGCCGCATCCACACACGGCGTGGATCTACTGTGCGCCCGCATGCCCTCGGTAGTCGCCAACCCTAGTTGGCGCTGGGGCTGCCCGCGGAGAATATCCACGCATGGCGTGCATCTACCGGCCGGTGTGCAGCTATGGCGGTGCCGGCCGGCGGCCGGCACTACCCGCATGTTCTGCGCACAAAGAAAAACCCCGCTGCGCAAGCAGCGGGGTTTTGGGTATAAACCCTGGCGATGACCTACTCTCGCATGGCTTGAGCCACACTACCATCGGCGCAGCTGCGTTTCACTTCCGAGTTCGGGATGGGATCGGGTGGTTCCACAGCGCTAATTTCACCAGGGAGGCTTTTGGAGCGTCGCACTCGTCCCGGGGGACAAGGCGCCAGCCTCGCATAGTTCTTGTGACGTAGCGTGCACTTGGATGCTCTTACGACGTTGTCGTAAAGCCAAGGCAACTTGAGGTTATATGGTCAAGCCGCACGGATCATTAGTATCAGTTAGCTCAATACATTGCTGTACTTACACACCTGACCTATCAACCACGTAGTCTACATGGTTCCTTCAGGGGGCTTGTGCCCCGGGAGATCTCATCTTGAGGCGCGCTTCCCGCTTAGATGCTTTCAGCGGTTATCGCTTCCGAACATAGCTACCCGGCAATGCCACTGGCGTGACAACCGGAACACCAGAGGTTCGTCCACTCCGGTCCTCTCGTACTAGGAGCAGCCCCTCTCAAATCTCCAACGCCCATGGCAGATAGGGACCGAACTGTCTCACGACGTTCTGAACCCAGCTCGCGTACCACTTTAAATGGCGAACAGCCATACCCTTGGGACCGACTACAGCCCCAGGATGTGATGAGCCGACATCGAGGTGCCAAACACCGCCGTCGATATGAACTCTTGGGCGGTATCAGCCTGTTATCCCCGGAGTACCTTTTATCCGTTGAGCGATGGCCCTTCCATACAGAACCACCGGATCACTAAGTCCTAGTTTCCTACCTGCTTGATCCGTCGATCTTGCAGTCAAGCACGCTTATGCCTTTGCACACAGTGCGCGATGTCCGACCGCGCTGAGCGTACCTTCGAGCTCCTCCGTTACTCTTTAGGAGGAGACCGCCCCAGTCAAACTACCCACCATACACGGTCCCCGACCCAGATAATGGGCCCAGGTTAGAACGTCAAGCACGACAGGGTGGTATTTCAAGGATGGCTCCGCCACAGCTAGCGCCATGGTTTCATAGCCTCCCACCTATCCTACACAGACGAACTCAACGTTCAGTGTAAAGCTATAGTAAAGGTTCACGGGGTCTTTCCGTCTTGCCACGGGAACGCTGCATCTTCACAGCGATTTCAATTTCACTGAGTCTCGGGTGGAGACAGCGCCGCTGTCGTTACGCCATTCGTGCAGGTCGGAACTTACCCGACAAGGAATTTCGCTACCTTAGGACCGTTATAGTTACGGCCGCCGTTTACTGGGGCTTCGATCAAGAGCTTCGCCTTGCGGCTGACCCCATCAATTAACCTTCCAGCACCGGGCAGGCGTCACACCCTATACGTCCACTTTCGTGTTTGCAGAGTGCTGTGTTTTTGATAAACAGTCGCAGCGGCCTGGTTACTGCGACCCTCTTCAGCTATAGCTCGCACGAGCCACCAAAAAGGGTGCACCTTCTCCCGAAGTTACGGTGCCATGTTGCCTAGTTCCTTCACCCGAGTTCTCTCAAGCGCCTGAGAATTCTCATCCTACCCACCTGTGTCGGTTTACGGTACGGTCTGCGTAAGCTGAAGCTTAGGAGCTTTTCCTGGAAGCGTGGTATCAGTG
>NC_017671.1:4710000-4769156 GCF_000284595.1 Stenotrophomonas maltophilia D457
GGCCGACCAGGCGCAGATCGCCTCCTGGATGTGGGCGCTGGGGCTGGGCATGGGCGTGACCTGCATTGGCCTGTCGCTGCGCTATCGGGTGCCGGTGGTGACAGCGTGGTCGACCCCGGGTGCAGCGATGCTGGTGGTGGGTGCCGGCGGTGCTTCGCTCTCCGAGGCCACGGGCGCATTCCTGCTGGCCGCCGTGCTGGGCCTGCTTGCGGGTTTCTCGGGGGTCTTCGCGCGACTGATGCAACGGGTACCGATGGCGCTGGCCGCCGGCATGCTGGCCGGTGTGCTGCTGCGCTTCGGGCTGGATGTGTTCGTCGCCATGAACACCCAGCTGGTGCTCGCGCTGGCAATGTTCGCCACCTGGCTGGCCGGGCGCCGGCTGTTCCCGCGCTATGCGGTGATCGCCACGTTGCTGGTCGGCATCGCCGTCGCCGCGAGCCGTGGCCTGCTGCACGCCCAGCAGGTGCATCTGCAACTGGCGATCCCGCAGTGGGTGACGCCCTCGCTGTCGTGGACCGCCGTGGCCGGCATTGCCCTGCCCCTGTTCGTGGTCACCATGGCCTCGCAGAACATTCCCGGTGTGGCGGTGATGCGCGCGTCCGGCTACGACGCCCCGGTGTCGCCGTTGATCGGCTGGATCGGTGCAGTCAATACGCTGCTGGCGCCGTTCGGTGCGTATGCACTGAACCTGGCGGCGATCACCGCCGCCATCTGCATGGGCCGCGATGCGCACGAGGATCCGGCGCGCCGCTACACCGCAGCGATGGCGGCCGGCGCCTTCTACATTGTCATCGGGCTGTTCGGCGCCACGGTGGCCGCACTGTTCGCAGCCTTCCCCAGGGAGCTGGTGGCCTGCGTGGCCGGTATCGCGCTGTTCGGCACCATCGGCAACAGCCTGGCCAGCGCCCTGGCGGTGGAGCGCGACCGCGAGGCTGCACTCGTCACCTTCCTGGTCACCGCCTCGGGGGTCTCCCTGGCCGGGATCGGTTCGGCGTTCTGGGGACTGCTGGCCGGTGCACTGTGCCTGCTGGTGTTGCGGGCACGGACAGCGGCCTGAGCAACCCTATCAGGCCGGCATGATCAGGCCGCCATGCGGGCGACGGTATTGATCACCGCGTTGGCCGCCATGCCGATCACCACCGCCCACACGCTGGTGCCGCCACGACGCTGCAGTTCGGCACGGATGCGGTTGTGCTGCCCGGCGTGGGCAGCCTTCACTTTGCCCAGCAGTCGCGTGCAGTAGCGCAGGTACAGGGTGTTGGCGGTCACCGCGATGGCGAACCGAGGCACCGCCAGCAACGCCACCGTGAGCAGCGGGTTGGCGCGTGCCGCCAGCAGCGCGATGCCGATCAGGACCAGCTCGAAGAGGATGGCTGCCAGGTACATCTTCCGGTGCAGCAGCCAGTACGTCGGCACCAGGAAGGCGGGCCAGTGCCACGGTCGCGGCGGCTTCGGCACCGGGCTGCCCAGGTGCCAGCGCTGGCGATAGAGCGCCGCGTTGGGGCCGACGAGGAGGTTCAGGTAGTCCGCGTCGGACGGAGCGGGCGCGTCGTCCACCTCTGTAGCGGGCGCAAGATAGGGATTGTCATCCGCCGGGGAAACCGGCGGAGTATCCAGATGATTCATGTCGGCGATTCCTTGCCCAGGACGATCCAGCGGTAGCGGCAGCCACCGCTGGATCTGAAGCCTTCCCGGCCTCAGCCTGCCAGCGCCTGCCCCACCAGCATCACCGCAACGACGGCGATGGCCACCACCGCCGCCGCCAGTGCATTGGTGTCACCCCGTCTGGCCAGCTCGCTGCGCAGGCGCGCCTCGTCATCTCCCACCAACGCGCGCGCGCGGGCGATCTCACGCTGGCAATGCGCCAGGTACCAGCGGTTGGCATACACCGCGGCGGTGATGTTGATGACGAGGGTGATGACCGTCGACACGCCTTCCGGAACGCCCAGCAACGCCTCGGCGATGCTGAAGAACACCAGCACGCCGGCCCAGATCGCCGCCAGCCGGTACATCCTGCGGTACACCATCCAGATCACGCCGATCAGGAACGCCGGCCAGTGCCAGGTGCCGTTGCCGTCGGCAATGCCCTGGTCGAGCCGCCAGCGCTGTCGATAGATCGGGAAGTTGCCGCCGACCACGGCGGCGTACAAGGCGATGTCGCCTTCCAGCTGCGGCGCGGTCGCGGCCACCGGCGAAGCTGCCGGCGCACGATAGGGGTCGGACGGATCAGCGGTCGATGCGCCGCTGGCGCTGAAGGCCTGCGCCGGTTCAATCGACGGCGGGGTCGGATCCATCGGCGCCACCGAAGGATCCAGCTCGGCCAGCGGCCGCCACGATGCCATTCCTTCCCGCCACATCAGCGTACGGGCGGTTACCGTGCCGTCCTGCTGCAGACGGCGCAGCCCGGCCAGGTCCACCGGCCCTTCGCTCTGCTTGCTGTTGGCGTACCACCACTGTGCGTCCTGCATGCCATCCATTCCTGTCGATCCCATGGTTACTCCGAACACCCCGCCACGGCCTGCAGCGGTTCACTGGCCAGTACCTGCACCAGCTGGTGGCGCGCGCCGGGTGCAAGGGCAATCTGCTCCGGCCCGGCATTGGCTACTTCCAGGCACACGTAATCGTGCCAACCGTCGCCGACATCGGCCATCTTCGCCGCCGCCTCCGCGCCCGGATTCCACGCCACCAGGGTCTGGCTGCCTTCGCTGCGGATCTCGATCCGCCGCTGCAGGACGGGATCGCGAAGCACGTAGTGGCCACCGGCACCGGTATAGATGCGGTCGCTGCGCCCCGGATCGCGCGGGTCACGCAGCGACCAGGGCCCCTGCTGCCGGCGCAGCTGCGTGTAATCCTCGTACTTGTCCAGATAGTGCAGGCCATCGAGGCCATCAACCTCGACACGACGGGCATCGCCTACCCGGAAGTAGCTGTGCAGGGCCTGTGTGAAAGCCACCGGGGACGGGCCGGTGTTCTCGGTGGTCAACTGCTGGCGCAGCTGGCGACCGATGCGCAGCTGCATCTGCAGGCGCAGGCCACACTCGGCAATCGACAGGGGCGCCAGCTGCAGCTCCAGTTCACCGTCATCGTCCTGGCGGGCCTGCAGCAGCTCCCAGCGCGCGGTGCGTACCAGGCCGTGTGCCGGCACGTCATCACTCTGGCCCTGGCGACCGAACCACGGCCAGCACACTGGAACGCCACCCCGGATCGGCGTGGGCAGCCCGGCCCGTTTCGGCGACAGCCACAGCAGGTCCGGCTGCCCCTCCGGGATGAACGACAGCAGCTGTCCGCCGAACACGCTGATGACCGCGGTGGCGCTGGGCGTGCGTATCTGCCAGGCCTCGAGCCCGTGGTACAGGCCGGTGCTGATGTCCGGGTTCGACTGCATGCTATGACGCTCCTTGAAGACCGCGGCGATGATGTCGCGGCCAGCCTGTGATCGGCAAGGTCTAGCGGGTGGCAGGCGTCCCTGCGGCTGCCTCCTGCTGCAACGCGCGCAGGATGCGCTGGCCGGCGCGCCCATCCGCATTGGCCCAGCCCAGGCGCTGCTGCTCGGCCTGGATCGCGCGACGCGTGGCGGTGCCGATCATGCCGTCCGCGCTGCCGATGTCGTGGCCGCGGGCCAGCAGCAGGGTCTGCAGCTGGCGGCGTTCATCGCGGCCGATGCCGGGATCATCGGTCGGCCAGGCGGTGGCCAGGCCGGTGCCGCCGCGCAGCTGGTCGGCCAGCGTGGCGATGGCCAGTGCATAGCTTTCGGCGGCGTTGTAGCTGTAGATCGCATCGTAGTTGCGGAACACCAGCAGCGCCGGGCCCTTGATGCCGGCCGGCAGCAGCAGGGCGGCGCGCGCGTCGGCCGGCAGATTGGGCGGCCCCAGCGCGCTGCCATCCAGCGCGGTCACGCCCTGCACGCGCCAATCGGCGAGGGCTCGACGTTGGGTGCGGCCCGCCTGGCTGGCATTGAAGCCGGGGGGAACACGAACCTCCATGCCCCACGGTTCGCCACTGCGCCAACCCGCACGCTTGAGGTAGTTGGCGGTGGACGCCAGCGCGTCGGGAATGCTGCCGACCAGATCGCGGCGGCCATCGCCATCACCATCGACCGCGATACGTGCGTAGGTGCTGGGCATGAACTGCGTATGCCCGAAGGCGCCGGCCCAGGAACCGGTGAGCCCCTGGGCCTGCAGGTCGCCGCGGTCGATCAGCTTGAGCAGCGCCAGCAGTTCGCCACGGAAGAAGGCCTGGCGGCGGCCGGCGCAGGACAGCGTGGCCAGCGACTGCAGCAGCGGGCGCTTGCCGAAGACGCGGCCATAGTCGCTCTCCACCCCCCAGACCGCGACGATGGTGGCCGGGTCGACGCCATACTGCGCGGAGACGCGATCGAGCAGATCGCGATGTTGCTGCAGCAGGGTGCGGCCATCATCGACGCGCTGGCGGTCGACCAGCGCGGCCAGGTAATCCCAGATCGGCGTGGTGAATTCCGGCTGTGCGTCCAGCAGTCCGAGCACGCTCGGGTCCGGCGTGAGCCCGGTGGTGATCTCGTTGAAACGGTCGGCGCCGATGCCCTGGGTTGCGGCGGTGGCCTGCAGGCCCGCCAGGCAGCGGCTGAACGCCGGATCGTTGCTGGCGGCAGGGGCCGCAGGCAGCGTCGGGGTCGACGCGAGGGCGGCCGCCAGGCCGAGCGTGGTCAGAATGGGCATGGCGTCCTCCGTGTTGCCGTTGCACGGCCATCTTAGGGGCAGCAGTGCGGCCGAACCTGAAGGGGCACCGGCTGGCCGTCCCCCCTAGGCAGCGCGCAGCAGGCGCAGGCCATAGGCGGGACTTTCGGCATCCCAACGCTGTGCGACCTGCAGGCCCGCCTGCTGCAACAGCGCCTCGAAGCTGTCATCGGTGTACTTGTGGCTGTACTCGACGCGGATGGGTTCACCGGCAGCAAAGTGGAAGGTGCGGCCACCGAGGTGGACGTCCTGCGGCCACTGGCTGACCAGGTCGGTTTCGATGCGCAGCCGCGCGGTGTTGTAACGGGCGCGGTGGCGGAATCCATCGAGATCGAAATCGCTTCCGATCTCGCGGTTGAGGCGGGCCAGCAGATTGAGGGTGAATGCCGCAGTGACGCCCTGCGCATCGTTGTAGGCCGCTTCGATCAGCGCCGTGTCCTTGTGCAGGTCGATGCCGATCAGGGCCAGGCCGTCGCGGCCCATCGTCTGACGCATCGCCCGCAGCAGGGCGACGGCCTCCGCTTCGGCGAAATTGCCCAATGTGGAACCGGGGAAGAACAGCAGCCGTCGCGCGGGTTCGCGTTCGGGCATGGGCACGGCGACGGCGCGGGTGAAGTCCGCGCAGACCGGCAGCATCTCGACCTCGGGCAGCGCCGGCGCCAGGTGGTCGATGCTGGACAGCAGTGCGGCCCGCGAGATCTCGATCGGCGTATAGGCCACCGGATCCTGCAGCGCGGCCAGCAGCAACGCGGTCTTGCGGCCACTACCGCTGCCCAGCTCCACCACATGCAGGCGCGGGCCGACCACGCGCGCGATATCGGGCAGCACCCGCGCCAGCAGCGCCAGCTCGGTGCGCGTGGGGTAGTACTCGCGGGTCTGGGTGATCTGTTCAAACAGACGCGAGCCGCGGGCATCGTAGAAGTACTTGGAAGGCAGCTGCCGCGATGCGCATGACAGACCGGCCAGCGCATCGGCCAGGACCTGCTGGCGGCTGGGGGTCAGGTCGGTCAGCGCCTGCAGCGCGTCATGCACCGTGCTCATATGAGGTCCCTGGCCAGGCGCAGTCCGGAGAACTGCCAGCGCGCCGGCGGCATGAAGAAATTGCGGTAGCTGGCGCGCACATGGCCACGGGGCGTGGCACAGCTGCCGCCGCGCAGCACCCATTGCCCGCACATGAACTTGCCGTTGTATTCGCCGAGGTTGCCGTCAAAAGAGCGGAAGCCCGGGTAGGCACCATAGGCGCTGGCGGTCCATTCCCAGACATCACCGAACAGCTGCCGCAGCCCACTGCCCCCGGCTGCCTGCGGGTGCAGGTGATCGTCATCGGCGAAATGACCGAGGAGGGGCTGCGACGCGGCGGCCGCTTCCCACTCGAACTCGCTGGGCAGGCGCGCACCGGCCCAGCGGGCGCAGGCATCGGCCTCGTAGTAGCTGAGGTGGCAGACCGGCGCATGCGGGTCCAGCTCGCGCCAACCACCCAGTGTGTACTCGCGCTGCAGGGCATCATCCCAGTACAGGGGATGCTGCCAGCCTTCGGCTTCACGCAGCGCCCAACCTTCGCTGAGCCACCAGCGCGGCTCGCGGTAGCCCCCCGCCTCGATGAAGCTGCGGTACTCGGCATTGCTGACGGGGCGTTCGGCCAAGGCATGCGCGGGCAGCAGCACACGGTGTGGCGGCGATTCGTTGTCGTAGGCGAAGGCGGCGTGCCGGGGCCATGCCGCGGCACCGACGGTGACGATGCGTTCGGGCGATTCGATCCAGCCCTGCGCCGTGGCGGTGCTGGCGACGGGCCGCAGGTCCTCGCGATACGGTGGCTGCAGTGGATTGCACCAGAACGCATGCTTGATGTCGGTCAACAGCAGTTCCTGGTGCTGTTGTTCGTGCTGCAAACCCAACTGCAGGTGGTGCAGCGCCTGCGCGTCGAGGTCACCGGCTGCCAGCCGTGACTGCACCTGCATGTCGATCTGTTGCCGGTAGTCGCGCACCTGCTGCAGCGAGGGCCGCGACAGCAGCCCGCGCTGCGGCCGCGCATGCGCCGGGCCGATGCTCTTGTAATAGCTGTTGAACAGATAGTCCCAGGCCGGGTCATGCGCGGGCGTGGCGAAACCGGCCAGCACGAAGCGTTCGAAAAACCAGGTGGTATGGGCCAGGTGCCACTTGCTGGGACTGGCGTCGGCCATGCTCTGCAGCATGGCGTCCTCGGCACTGAGCGGCGCGGCCAGCTGCAGGCTGCGCGCCCGCACCTGTGCAAAGCGGCGGGCGAGATCGCGCTGCGGGGCAGCGACGGCGGTGGGTACGCTGTCCATGCCGGAAGCATCGGCGCAGGACGGTGAGCGCAACGTCATGGCACCACATCACCACGTTCACATGACAGCGGGCACGCGCATTCAAGAAGCGCGTGGGGACGCCGCTAACGGCAATGTTGCGGCCGCATCGTCACCGCACTGGACTTACCGCGTGCCCCTGCATCCGCTCCGCCAGCCTGCGCATTACCTGTTCGTGCTGCCCGCCGTGCTGGTCGTCCTGGTGCTGTGGATGGCGCTGGGCACCGAGGATGTCGCCAGCCCGGCGCAGCGCATCCTGCCCTGGCTGCTGGCCTGTCTCGGTGCAGGCCTGGCCCTGCTCTACCACCAGATGCGCGCGTTGTGCCTGCTGCTGGTGGTGGCGGTGGTATTCGCCCTGCTGCACCGGGACGTCGGTGGCTACCTGCGCAGCGGCCATGTCGACGCCCTGACCCCGCTGCGCTTCCACGCGATCTCGGCGTGGGTGCCGCTGCTGTTCGCCGGACTGGCACTATGGCCGGAACGCGGACGCCGACGCCAGGACCTGCTGCTGCGCAGCGTAGTGTGCGGCGCGGCGCTGCTGGTCTTCCTGCTGCTGGCGGCACAGCAGCCGCAGGGGATGCACGATCTGCTGTCGAACCGTCACTGGGCCTGGATTCCCGCCAACTGGAACGCGTTGGCGCAGTTGCCGGCGCTGCTGTTCCTGCTGGCGACCGCAGCATTGGGCTGGCAGGCGTGGCGGCATCCGCGGCCACTGCACACGGCAATGCTGCTGGCCCTGCTGTGCCTGTGGTGGATGCTGCCGCGGATCTTCCTGCAGCCGGTGCTGCTGCCGGCGCTGAGCAGTGCCGCCCTGCTGCTGATGCTGGGCGCGATGCTGCAGGAATCCTTCCACATGGCCTTCCGCGATGAGCTGACCGGCCTGCCGGGGCGACGGGCGTTCAACGAGACCCTGCAGCGGGCACGCGGTACCTACAGCATCGCGATGGTGGACGTTGACCACTTCAAGTCATTCAACGACACCCATGGTCACGACACCGGCGACGATGTGCTGCGCCTGGTGGCGTCGCGGCTGGCGCGGGTGGGCGACGGTGGCCGTGCGTTCCGCTATGGCGGCGAGGAGTTCGCGGTGGTGTTCCTGGACCGGCCGGCGGCAGCCTGTGTCGATGCCGTGGAAGCATTGCGGCAGAGCGTCGAGGACACCCGCATGCAGCTTCGCGACCGCAGCACCCGCAGCCGTGACGACGAAGCCGGCCGCCAGCGGCGCGGACGCGGTGGCAGCGGTCAGGTGGTGCAGGTAACGGTGAGCATCGGGCTGGCCGACAGCCGCGTGGATCCGCGGCCGATGGCCGTGGTCAAGGCCGCCGACCAGGCCCTGTATGTGGCCAAGGACGGGGGCCGCAACCAGGTGCGCGCGCACGGCGGCCAGCGCGTTCTGGCAGCGCACAGCGCGTAGTGCTCAGACCGCGTCGAGGTAGTACCAGCGGCCGTCGATGCGTTGGAAGCGGCTGTGCTCGGTCATCCTCACCGCGCTGCCGCCGCCGATGCGGTAGCGCGCGGTGAAGCGGACTTCGGCGCTGTCAGCACCAGTGACAGTGTGCTCGTGCACGGTCAGGCCCAGCCAATGGGTGCGCTGGCCGGGGGCATCGTCCAGCGACAGCTCGGCCGGACGCGTGTCCGGATGCCAGGACTGGCGCAGGTAGTCAGCCAGGCCACGCACATAGGCGCTGTAGCGCGAACGCATCAGGTGCTCTGCATCAGGCGCGGCTTCACCGGCATGGAAACGGCCACAGCAGGCGGCATAGTCGGCGGGAAGGCCACAGGGGCAGGGATCGGCAGGTTTTCGGCTCATGCCGGCATTGTCGCCGGGTTGCCGGGATTGATCCACGCGGGGCCGCAGTCGCCCGGAGCAGGACAGGCGTATGCTGTCGCGCCCCCTCCTTGATTGATCGCCGTGCTGGAACTGGTTCCCCCTGAGTTGTGGTGGCTGGTGGTGATCGCCTTCATCGCCGGCCTTGTGGATGCCGCCGTCGGTGGCGGTGGCCTGGTGCAGCTGCCCGGCCTGTTCACGGTGCTGCCGCAGCAGACGCCGGCGATGCTGTTCGGTACCAACAAGTTCAGTTCGATGTTCGGTACCGGTGCGGCCGCCTGGCGCTATGCGCGCAACGTGCGCTTCCCGTGGAAGCCGGTACTGTTCGCGGCCGGTACCGCCTTCATCTTCTCCTTCGCCGGGGCCACCGCGGTGAGCCTGCTGCCCAAGGACGCGGTGCGCCCACTGGTGCTGGTGCTGCTGATCGCGATGCTGGCCTACACGTTGTGGAAGAAGGACTTCGGCGCGTTGCACCGGCCGCAGGAGATCGGCCGCCGCGAACTGGCGATCGCGCTGGTGATCGGTGCGGCGATCGGCTTCTACGACGGCTTCTTCGGGCCGGGCACCGGCAGCTTCCTGATCTTCCTGTTCGTGCGCTTCTTCGGCCTGGATTTCCTGCGTGCGTCAGCGGCGTCGAAGGTGGTGAACCTGGCGACCAATGTGGCGGCAATCTCGTTCTTCGTACCGACCGGCAACATCCTGTGGCTGTTCGCGCTGCCGATGGCGGCGGCCAACATCATCGGCTCGGTGGTGGGCACGCGCCTGGCGTTGAAGGGCGGCACGCCGTTCATCCGCAAGTTGTTCGTGGGGCTGGTGGTGGTACTGATCGCGCGGATGGCGTGGGATACCTTCCGCGGTGCGTGAATGCGGTTGCCGGCCAGCGGCCGGCACTACCGGGTCATGAACGCTGCCCATGGGTAATGCCGGCCGCTGGCCGGCATCCCCATCCGATCGGGTCGTGAACCCCGCCCATGGGTAGTGCCGGCCGCTGGCCGGCATCCCCATTCAATCGACCGGGTCAGGCTTCGGCTTCTTCCGGTTCGTTGGCCTGCTGGCGGCTGCGCTCGGGCAGCTTCAGGCGCTTGCCTTCTTCGTCGTACTCGATCAGCAGCACGCCGGAGTCGTGGCGGCCGCTGATCTCGACGAAGCAGGCGCCACCGATGAACGGCTCCAGCGTCATCACCGACTTCAGCGGAGTGGCGACCACCATCTGGAAACCGAAGTTGTCGAAGATGTTCATCGCCAGCGCGGTGAACTCGTTGTCGGCCTTGTCGAAGGCTTCGTCGAGCACGACGGCGGCGTAGCTGGGCAGCTGGCTGTCGGCGCCGCCGAGCTGGTAGCGCAGTGCCGCAGCCAGGCAGGTGGTGGCCAGTTTCTGGCGCTGGCCACCGGACTTGCCCGCGCCACTGCGGTAGATCTCGACCTGCTGGCGCGTTTCCGCATCCAGCTCGACGCCGATGAACTCCACGTGCATGCGTACGTCCAGCACCAGCTCGCGCCAGCGCTTGTCCTCGCCTTCCTGCGAACCCAGGCGGTTGACCAGCTGGCGCAGCACGGTGAACTGCGATTCGGCCAGCTCTCGCTGCTCGGTCTGCTGCTGCGCCAGCACCTCGCGCAGCTGCAGGTGGAACTCGCCGACTTCCGGCAGGCGGCGGTCGCTCAGTTCGATGGTCAGCAGCGTGCCACGGTTGAACGGCACCTGCTCCAGGCTGGCGTTCACTTCGTCCAGGCGCTGGCCGATCGACTTGCGGGCCTCGGCGCTGTGGCGCTGCAGGGCCAGCAGGTTGTTCTTGCTCTGGTTCTGCAGCAGATCGAAGAAGCGCTCTTCGTGCTGCGGCAGGCCGTCGCGCTCCAGGCGCTCGAGGCGGGCAAGGAAATCCTCGGCCGAGGCCACCGATACGGTGAAGTCGCCCGATTCCTCCGGCCACTGCTGGATGAAGCGACGGAAGCAACCGATCAGCTGGTTCTCGATGCGGTTGAGGTCCTGCTGCGAGGTCGACAGCTGCTCGTTCAGCGCGTTGCTGACCTGGCGCATGTGCGCCTCCAGCGTTTCCAGGCTGAGCGGGCCCTGCTCCTGCAGGCGCTCGGCGAGCCCGGCTTCCTGCTCCTGGCCAAGGCTCGGCAGCACCAGCGCACGGCTCTGCTGGCGAGCGCGGTCGAGGCGATCGCGTTCCTTGACCAGCTGCCCGCGCTCGACGCGGACGTCTTCATAGGTGCGGCGGGCCTGCTCGATGTCGGCGCGCACGGCGTCGATCTGCTTGGCCAGCTTGGCCAGGTCGGCATTGCCTTCGCGCAGGTCGCGCAGGGTGGCCTCGATATCGGTCAGGCGCTGCTGCGGGGCGGCGATGTCGATCTCGTTCCAGCTGATGCTGACCAGCTCGTGGCAGGCCAGGCGACGTTCGTTGTCGCGGTCACGCTGCCCACGCAGGCGCGCGATGTCGGTCTCGCAGCTGGCGATGCGCTTGGCCAGTTCCTGGGCTTCGCGCTCGAAGGCGCCCACCTTGTCGTGGTTGTTGAAGCCGAGGATCCAGCGACGGCGGTCGCCCACCGCACTGCGGTCGTCCTTCTCGAAGCGGTCGCCGGGATGCTTGACCTGGCCTTCTCGGGTGATGCCGCGGTCGACGTTGCGCAGCTGCTTGGCATCCACGCACTCGTAGTCGAAGCGCTTGCCGAGCTCACGGCGCAGCCAGCTTTCGAATACGTGCTCGCGCAGCTCCAGCTTGTGCAGCAGCGACTTCGCCGACGGCTCGCGCGCGAACGCATCATCGTTGCGGCGCACACGGTAGTAGGTGAAGCGCATGCCCAGGTGAGTGCGATTCACCCACTCGGCGACGTCGTTGTAGTGCTTGTCATCGACCAGCAGCGACAGCGCGAAGCCACCCAGCACACGCTCGATGGCACCCTGCCAGCCCTGCTCTTCCGAGCGGACCTGGATCAGCTCGCCGACGAACGGCAGCGCCGCCTCGGCAATGCCGGTTTCCTCGGCCAGGCGCGCGCGCAGCTTCTGCATCGGCGCCGGGATGTTGGAGGGCGTGCGCTGCATCGCTTCGAGTTCCGCACGGACTTCGCCGAAACGGCGCTCGTCATCGCGCTTGCCACCCAGGCGATCGCTGATCGCATCGTCCAGCGCCGAAGAGGCACGCTGGCGGTCCTGCAGTTCGTTCTGCGCACGCTCGACCAGCTCGGCGAAGCCGTGTGCGTCGTCCGGAAGTTCAGCCCCGAGCTGCTGCGCGGCCAGGCTTGCCTGCTCGCGCTTGGCTTGGCGGCGGTCACGCTCGGCTTCGGCGCGGCCCTGCTCGCGTTCCAGTTCCTCGATGCGCTCACCGCCCTGCTGGCGACGCTGCAGTTCCAGTTCGGCCAGGCGCTCGGTGTGGTTGTCCAGTGCGGCACGGCGCTGGGCTTCTTCCCCGAGCAGGCCACGGTCACGCACGTCCATCTCGCGCAGGCGCGCCTCGATCAGCGCCTGGCGGCGGCTTTCACGGAAGCTGTCGACGCCAAGCTTGAGGGCTTCGTCGTCGCCGCGCCGGCGGTGCATTTCCTTCAGGTCGTTGTAGTAGGCGCGTGCCGGCAGCAGGGTCTCCACCTGGCGGCGGGCGGTGACCACGGCCTGGTGCGCGCCATCGAGTTCGGCGAAGTCGCTGACCAGGCGCTCGGCGGCGTCGAAGGTCTTCGGCGTGTCGAGCATGAAGTCGCGCAGGAAGACGTTGAGGTCGCCCAGGTTCTTCGCCGACTGCGTCTTGTGCAGCAGGCGCAGCGCCATCTCGTTGTCGATGCCGAGCAGGTCGCGGAAGCGCTCGGCGTAGCCGGAGAAGGTGTCGAAGTGGTGCAGGTCGGACAGCTTCTGCTTGAGCTTGCGCAGGTCCAGGTCAAAGCCGCCAAGATCCTTGGCGATGTCGAACGGACGCTCGGCGATCATGTAGTGCTTGCGCACATCGCCGGCCGAGGTGCCGTTACCGGAGATCCACAGCAGGCGCACCAGGCTGACCACGCGGCCATCGCCGGCGCGGTACTCCAGCGCCAGCGCAGTCCAGGTCGCGCCCTTGCGAAGGTACTGGGTGGCGATTTCGCCGGTGCCGCTGTCCTGCTGGTCGGCCCACGCGCCACGCACGTAGGACACCAGGTTGCGGTCGCGGCCACTGCGCTCGGCTTCACGCGCGGCGGCGTTGAAATCGACGATGGCCGGCGGCGTCAGCAGCGCGGACATGGCATCGAGCAGGGTCGACTTGCCCGAGCCGGAACGGCCGACGAACAGGAAGCCACGCTCGGCGATCGGTACTTCGGTCAGTCCGTTGAACGTGCCCCAGTTGTGTACCTGCAGGCGACGCATGCGGAACTGCTGCAGGCGCGGGTCCGGCAGGCCTTCGTTGAACAGGGCGGGAGTGTGCTTGGAGATAGCCATGCGATGGTCGGGTCTCTCAGGCCTCGGCGGCCGGGGTTTCACGCAGCTGGCGGTAGACCGCCGAAAGCTGGGATACGTCTTCGGCGGAGAACAGCAGCTTCAGCGCCGGCGAGACTTCGTGGCGGTCGTCCTGGCCGCTGAGGCGGGTCAGGATGTGGTTGTCCTTCATCTTCTGCACCGCCGAGGCGACACGGCGGTTGAAGCCGGCGCGGTCGGTGGACAGGTTCTTCTCGTAGATGGCCAGCGCTTCGGCCATCTCGGCGTCGGCGACCACCGCGCGGTTGCCGCGCGCATCGGCCTCGGCCAGCTGCTGGCGCAGGTACAGCAGCAGCACCGAATCGATGAAGGTCAGCGGCGAGGTGCGCAGCAGCACCGGCGCATCCACGTCTTCGGTATCGGCCTGGCGGGTGAAGGCCACGCCGCTGTCACGGTCGAGCACCAGTTCCAGGAACAGGTCCGCCAGCGAGGAGCGGATGGCCGCCTCGCTGCGGATCAGTGCCGGCCACAGCTTGGCGTGGCGCAGCTGGTCGATGCTGGGGCCGATCAGCAGCTGGCACAGCGCGCGGCGTGCATCCAGCGGCAGGCGCCCGGTGTCGCCGAGGTAATACACGTCATTGCCACGGCGGGGCTGCGCCACGGCCGCCACCGGTTCGGCTTCGTAGGCGTCTTCCGCCACGTCGGCCTGCGGTGCGTCGATGGGATCTTCATGCCAGCTCATGGCGTCTCTCCTGGGTGAACCAAACCAGCGGGATGCGGGCGCGACGGACCTGGCCGTCGCCACCACGCCATTCGGCAAGCTCCTGCTCACCAGCGATCACGTTGCCGAAGCGCGTGCCCAGCGACAGGTAGCCGATGACGCTGCCAAGACCCTGCGGTGCTTCGCGCTGCGACAGTGCCTGGGCGATGCTGAGCCGCGGCTGTGCATCGAGCAGGTCGTGCAGGTCGCGGCGCAGGGTGCGGAAGTCGATTTCAGACGAAGCGACCAGATCACCGACGCTCTCCAGGCTGATGGCTGCGGCGTCGTTGTACTCGACGTTGCCATCGACCTGGGCGCTGCGCGGATCGTGCAGCTTCCACTGCGACCACGAGCGCAGGCGGCTGGTGGTCAGCTGCAGGTCGCGGCCGATGCCGCGTTGTGCGGGGAATTCGTCGCGCAGGGCCAGCGCTTCGGACTGCGCCTGCTTCAGCAGCTGGTTGAGGCGGCGCTGTTCCAGATAGCCACGGCTCTGCACGAAGCCACGCAGGCTGCGCGCGAAATTCTGCAGCACGTCGTGCACCTGGCCACCGCGCTCGAGCATGGTGCTGGTGAAGCCGCGCAGGAAGTTGCGTTCATTGCGGTCCAGGCGGCGGGCGAAGCCACGCGCCAGCACCGCTTCCAGCGCGGCATCGAGCTGGGCGCTCTGTTCGGCGTCGTTGAGCAGGCGCCAGAAGGCCTGGAAGCTGCGACCGGCATCGCTCTCGCCGATCACATCCACGCCTTCGAACAGCTGCGACAGCACATCGCCGCGCTCGCCCTCGTCGTCGATGATGCGTTCGCGGAAGTCGCGGTTGAGCTGCTCGAAGTCGTCGCGCACGCGGCGGAAGTCCTCGGTCAGCTCGTCGGCCAGGCCGATGATCTGGCGCGCACGTTCCAGCGCGCGCTTGCCATCCAGCGCGATCACGCGGCCGGCGCCGACGCGGGCGATCTCGGCGTCGATGCGGTCGCGCTCGTCGCGCAGTGCTGACAGGCGTGCATCCGGGTCGGACTCGGTCTGCGCGGCCAACTGCGAGAGCTGTTCGATGACCAGCGCCAGGCGGCTTTCGGTGGCGGCCACGCGGGCCTGCTCGAGGCCATCGGCGAAGCGGATGGCCTGCAGTGCCGCGGTCGACAGCTCGTACTGCTCCTGGTCGGCGCCTTCGGGCAGGCGGCGTTCCAGCCAGCCCTGGGCCAGCCAGTGCGCGATGTAGGCCTGCGCGGTACGCGGCAGCTCACGCGACAGTTCGTCGCCGTTGAGCTGGTCCAGCGCACGCTGCAGGCGCTCGTTGAGCACCGACGACGGCAGCGTGCGCTCGCCGTCCATCAGCAGCCCCTGCAGCAGGCCGATGATTTCCGGGGCGTGGTCGGCGGCAAGCAGCTTCCACTGGGGCTGTTCGCGCAGATGGCGGTAACGGGAGATGCGTTCGCGGTGCTTCATGCAGCGAAAGGAGTCATGAGGGCTGGCGGGGACGAGCAGCCGCCCGCGGCGGCCGCGCGGGCAGCCGTGGGCATGCCGGCCCGCAGAGGCCGGCGCAGTGCGGTCAAGCGGCTCAGCGCTTGCCGCCCACTTCGATGAAGCGCAGGAACTCGGCGCGGGTACGCGCGTCGTCGCGGAAGCTGCCCAGCATCTTCGAGGTGACCATGCTGACGCCGCGCTTGTGGATGCCGCGGGTGGTCATGCATTCGTGGGCACCTTCGACGACCACACCGACGCCGATCGGCTGCAGCACATCCTGGATGCACTGGGCGATCTGCGCGGTCATCTTCTCCTGCACCTGGAAACGGCGGGCGTAGGCTTCGACAACGCGGGCCAGCTTGCTGATGCCCACCACCTTGCCGGCCGGCAGGTAGCCGACGTGGACGCGGCCGATGATCGGCGCCATGTGGTGCTCGCAGTGGCTTTCGTACTCGATGTCACGCAGGACGATCAGTTCGTCGTAGCCGGCCACTTCCTCGAAGGTCCGCTCCATGTAGGCGCGCGGGTCGTCGCGGTAACCGCTGAACCAGTCGCCATAGGCTTCGGCGACACGGCGGGGGGTATCCAGCAGGCCTTCGCGGGACGGGTCCTCGCCGGCCCAGCGCAGCAGGGTGCGCACGGCATCCTCGGCCTGGTCCTGGGTCACGTCGCCCTGCGGGGCGGCCTTTTCGTTGTTCTTGCTCATTGCGTACAGCGTCCCGAACGGGGGGCGAGCATCGTACCCGACCGGGGGGTGGGTCGTCCTGTTGGTCGGGTTCATCGGGGGTCTCTTGCAGCGCCTCGGTGCTGCTGAGCGAGAGGAGGAGGGGCAGGCCGGGCAGGACACGCCGCAAGTACGTCCCTGTAGGCTCGGCCACGGCATCCATGCCGTGGACGGTCCTGCCCGGCCTGCCCCTCCCCCTCTCCGACGGTTTCCTGCGGGCGCGGCCGGACCGCCCGAAAGCGGGGGCAAAAGCGGGGGTTCATGGCTTCGGAAGCACCGCGGGCCGCTGCTGCGGTGGGTGCGGGCCGTTGGTCCGCACTGCTCCTGCCTTTAAAGAGCCAACCCACCACGCTCGCGGGGTGATGGGAGGGCAGCGGGGGCCGGGCGGGGCAGGACCGTCCGCGGCATGGATGCCGCGGCCGAGCCTACAGGGACGTACTTGCGGCGTGTCCTGCACCGTCCGGCCCCCGCTGCCCCACCCGACACCAAGCGGGCGCAACGCTTTCCTCAGTATTCCTGCCCACCCATTCAGCAATACCTATTGATAGGAATGAAATTAGTAGTATCCTATCTATCTCTTATGAACCGACCCCTCGACGAGCGCACCGTGCTGCAGATGCAGCTCAGCTCCGGCCTGCTGTACGCAGGGCGGCAGTGGCAGCGCCTGGCCGACAGCCGGCTCGGCAGCTACGGCATCTCCACCGCCTGCACCATGCCCCTGCTGATGATCGGCCGCTCCGGCGGTGGCATCCGCCAGGTGGCGCTGGCCCAGCAGCTGGGCATGGAGGGTCCTTCCCTGGTGCGCCTGCTGGACAAGCTGTGCGCCAGCGACCTGGTCCGCCGCGAGAGCGACGCCAGCGACCGCCGCGCCAACCTGCTGTGGCTGACCGACGCGGGCCATGCGCTGGTCAGCGAGCTGGAAGACCAGTTGATCGGCCTGCGCCAGGACGTGTTCGGCGAGCTTTCCATGGATGAACTGCACGCCGTGCTGAAGGCATGGCGCCTGCTGGCCGAGGCCGCCGACCGCATCACGTAAGACCGCTGCCCCCGAATACCGCCGCTGCCGTGCACACGCCAGCGGCTTTTACCCGTTGCTGCTGTTTCGTTGTTCCTCCCCTCCCCCACCTCGCCCCCGCCCCTACCGATGCCCGGTGAATTCAGTCTCCACGGAGTGTTCGTCCCGACCCTGCTCGGGCTGATGTTGTTGGCCTACCTGGTCAACAGCGGCCTGCACGCGCTGCTGCAGCGTGCCGGCGCCTATCGCCACGTATGGCACCCGGCGCTGTTCAACCTGGCCCTGTACGGGATCGTGCTTGGCCTGCTGTTCCACCTCCTGCGTTGGATGCAATCGTGAACAAGATCGTGAAGAAGACCCTGCCGGTGCTGCTCACCACCGCAGCCGTGATCATCGCCCTGCTGGTGCTGCGCCAGCTGTGGGTCTATTACATGGATGAGCCGTGGACCCGCGATGCCCATGTCGGCGCCGACGTGGTGCAGGTGGCGCCGGACGTGTCCGGGCTGGTGGAAACGGTGCAGGTGGCCGACAACCAGGCGGTGAAGAAGGGTGACCTGCTGTTCGTGGTCGACCGCGCCCGCTACCGCATCGCGCTGGAGCAGGCCCGCGCCAACCTGGCCGAGCGCCAGGCATCGGTGGCGCAGCTGCGCCGCGAGATCGGCCGTGACCGCAGCCTGCAGGACCTGGTCGCCGCCGAGGACGCCGAAGTGCGCCGCGCCAAGCTGCAGGCCGCACAGGCTGCGCTGGCCACCGCACAGGCGGCGGTCGACCTGGCCGAGCTCAACCTGGGCCGCACCGAAGTGCGCGCACCGGCCGATGGCCGGGTCAACGACCGCACCCTGCGCGTGGGCGACTACGTGGTAGCCGGCAAGCCGGTGCTGGCGCTGCTGGATACCGGCTCGTTCCGCATCGATGGCTACTTCGAGGAAACCCGCCTGCGCGGCGTGGCCCCGGGGCAGCGCGTGGACATCCGCCTGATGGGCGAGTCGGCCCCGCTGCGTGGCCATGTGGAGAGCATCGCCGCCGGCATCGAAGACCGCTACCGCAGCAACGGCAGCACCCTGCTGCCGAACGTGACCCCGGCCTTCGACTGGGTGCGGCTGGCACAACGCATTCCGGTGCGCATCGCCATCGACGAAGTACCCAAGGGCGTGGAACTGATCGCCGGCCGTACCGCCACGGTGACCGTGGACACCGGCCGCCATCCGCACAACGACAAGGCCGGCACTGCGCCGACACAGGCGGGCCTGTGAACGCCGCCCTGCCCCGTCTCGGCCTGATCGTTGCGCTGGCCAGCCTGGCGGCCTGCAAGACCGTCGGCCCGGATTACGCCCTGCCGGAAGGCTCGGCCTTCAAGCGCCCGCAGGCCAATGCGGCCTTCATCGATACGCAGAACCCGCAGGTGGCCGCCAACCAGGCGCTGCCCGACCGCTGGTGGTCGCTGTACAACGACCCGGTGCTGGACGGCCTGATCACGCAGGCGCTGCGTGACAACGTCGAGCTGAAGGCCGCCGATGCACACCTGCGCCGTGCCGCGGCGGTGTACGAGCAGGCGCTGGACGCCGGTGGCTTCGAGTACGAGGCCGAGGCCGGGGTCAGCCGCGCGCAGCTGTCGGCCGAATCGTTCCTGCAGGAGCACGAGCTGCCGGTGATCAACCTGGCCGATGGCAAGTTCGCGGTCAGCTACCAGTTCGACCTGTTCGGCAAGCTCAAGCGCGGCGCCGAGGCAGCGCGTGCCGACGAGCAGTCCGTTGCTGCCGCGCGCGACCTGGCCCAGGTCAGCGTGGTCGCGCAGGTGGCCGACAGCTATCTGGAAATCTGCCATGCCAACCACGAGCTGCACGTGGCCGAACATTCGCTGCAGCTGCAGCAACGCAGCCGTACGGTCACCGAGCGCCTGATCGCGGCTGGCCGTGGCACGCCGCCGGAACTGGCCCGCGCCAATGCCCAGGTGGCGCTGCTGGAGGCGGCACTGCCGCCGCTGCGCGCGCAGCGTTCGGCGGCCGCCTATTCGTTGGCCGCGTTGCTGGGCCAGACCCCGGGCCAGCTGCCGGCCGGCGTGATCGACTGCGCGCACGCGCCCAGCCTGGCGCAGCCGCTGCCGGTCGGTGATGGGCGTGCGCTGCTGCAGCGCCGTCCGGACGTGCGCCAGGCCGAACGCAAGCTGGCCTCGGCCACCGCGCGGATCGGCGTGGCCACCGCCGAGCTGTACCCGGACATCCGCCTGGGTGCCTCGGTGGGTGCCGCCGGCCTGCTGGAAGACTTCGGCACGCCGATGACCCAGCAGTGGTCGATCGGCCCGCTGATCTCGTGGACGCTGCCGTCGTCCGGCACGCACGCACGCATCCACGCCGCCGAGGCGGGCGCCGATGCCGCGCTGGCCGAGTTCGACCACACCGTGCTGCAGGCGCTGCGCGAGACCCAGACAGCGCTGGACCGCTATGCGCAGGACCTGCGCCGGCTGCAGTCGCTGCGCATCGCGCAGGAGCAGGCCGCACTGGCCGCCGAGCAGAACCGCCGGCTGTACCAGGGTGGCCGTACGCCGTACCTGTCCAGCCTGGATGCCGACCGCAGCCTGGCCACCAGCGACGCCACCCTGGCCGCCGCCGAAGCGCAGGTCTCGCGCGACCAGATCCATCTGTTCCTGGTGCTGGGCGGTGGCTGGCAGGCAAGCGCCACCGCGCCCAACGCCTCGACCGCAGCGAAGTAAACCATGAACGCGCTGACCGACCGCCAGGCCTGGCTGTTCTCGATCAAGACCTACCTGGCCGCAGTGGCCGCGCTGTACATCGCCATGGCCGGCAACCTGTCGCGCCCGTACTGGGCGATGGGCACGGTGTACATCGTCAGCCAGCCGCTGCTGGGCCCGACCCGGGCCAAGGGCGTGTACCGCATCGTCGGCACCCTGGTGGCCGGCCTGGCCACCCTGCTGGTGCTGCCGGCGCTGGTGGAGACGCCGCTGGTGCTGAGCGCGGCCATGTCGATCTGGCTGGCCGGCTGCCTGTTCATGGCCCTGCTCAACCGCGGCCCGCGCGGCTACGCGTTCCTGCTGGCCGGCTACACCACCGCCTTCATCGGTTTCCCTGCGGTGACTTCGCCGGAGACCATCTTCGACACGGTGGTGGCACGCAGCGAGGAGATCATCCTCGGCACGGTCGTGGCGGTGCTGGCCGCTTCGCTGCTGTTCCCGGCCTCGGTACGCCCGATGCTGCGCGCGCGCATCGGCAACTGGATGGAGGACGCCGCGCAGTGGTGCCGGCAGATCCTTGAACGTGGACGCGCGCACGCGCCGCGCAACCGGCTGGCCGCCGACCTGGTGCAGTTCGAGGCACTGATCGAATTCCTGCGCCGCGATGATCCGCGCCATGCCGGGTCTGCGGTGTCGATGGAGCGCCTGCGTGAGCGCATGCTGCTGCTGTTGCCAGTGCTGTCCTCGATTGCCGATCGCCTGAGTGCGCTGCGCAGCGACGGCCAGGCCCTGCCCGAAGGGCTGCCGGCGCTGGTCGATGACATCCACGATTGGCTGGATGGCCCAACCAACGCCAGTGAATACGCCCGCCTGCGCGCGCGCATCAGTGCCCTGAAGCCGCAGGTGGACCGCGACCTGCAGCATCTGCAGCTGGCCAGCCTGCTGCTGCGCCTGGAGGAACTGGTGGACCTGTGGCAGGACTGCCGCACCCTGCAGCACGCCATCGACCACGGCACCGCGCCGCTGGACCGCGCGCATTACCGCATCCGTACCGAACGCGTAGCCGCTGACAAGCACGTCGACTACGGCATGGCGCTGTTCTCCGCGCTCAGTGCCGGCGTGGCACTGATGAGCTACTGCGTGCTGTGGATCGCGCTGGGTTGGGAGGGCGGTGGCAACGGCGCGATGATGGCCGCGGTGACCGCGGCGTTCTTCGCCGCGCAGGACGACCCGGCACCGAGCATGGTGTCGTTCCTGGTGTGGGCCATGGTCGCCTCGGTGGTGGCCGGCGTGTACCTGTTCGGCGTGTTCCCGGCCGTGCACGACTTCGGCCTGCTGGCGCTGGTGCTGGCGGTGGCGTTCCTGCCGCTGGGGCTGATGCTGCACCACCCCAAGAGCGCGCTGTTCGCACTGCCGCTGACGGTGAACCTGGCCGCGCTGCTGAGCCTGCAGAACACCTACAGCGCCAACATCCAGACCTTCCTCAACTCGTCGATCGCGATGTTCATCGGCATTGGCTTTGCGGTGGTGATGACCCGCCTGTTCCGTTCGGTGGGTGCCGAGTGGACCGCGCGCCGGCTGGTGCGGCAGGGCTGGACTACGCTGGCCGAGGCCGCCGAAGGGCGCGGCCAGCAGGACCGCCAGCGCTTCGCCGCACGCATGCTCGACCTGCTGGGCCTGCTCGCGCCGCGCCTGGCGGCAACCCCGGAGGGCAGCGACATCGCCTCGGTGGATATGCTCAACGAAGCGCGCATTGGCCTGAACATCCTGCAGCTGCGCCGCGCGCGGCTGGAACTGCCCGAGCGCAGCCGCGAAGCGGTCGAGCACATTCTTGAGGAGATCGCCGCGCACTACCGGCGGCAGATTGCCGCACGCAAGCCGATGGTGGCGGCCGACGCATTGCGCGAGCGGCTGGATACCTCGCTGGGACGGGTCGGCAGCGTAGCCGCCTGCAAGGCACGCGACGAGGCGCTGATGGGCCTGATCGGCCTGCGCTTCGCGCTGTTCCCGGAGGCGAAGGCGCTGGCGCCGGGCCTGGCCATGAGTGCAGCCGAACAGCCGTAGCGCGATACCCTGTGCGTCCACAGACCCCGTTGCCGGGGTCGGGTCCTTCGCCGCGGACGAAGGCTCTGACCCCTGCTCTGCACAGGAAGCTCCAATGAGTTACGACATGATGGTGTTCGAGGCCAGCGCCGCGCCACGCGAGGCGGCAGCCTTCATCGCCTGGTTCGAAAAGCAGACGCAGTGGAACGAGCGCCACGAGTACGACGACCCGGCAGTCAGCAGCGCGGCGCTGCAGGCGTGGTTCGCGGAGATGGCGGAGGACTTCCCGCCGTTGAACGGCCCATTGAGCAACGACGATGACGACCGCGCCGAGGTGACCGAGTACAGCATCGGCCAGCAGGTGATCTACGGTGCGTTTGCCTATTCGGTGGCCGAGCGTGCGCATGGCCGCGTGCAGGACCTGGCCGAGAAGCACGGCGTGGGCTTCTTCGATGTGAGTGCCGATGAAGCGGCGATCGTGTTCCCGGATGGGCTGGTGTTGATCGCGGAATAGGTGCGGCGGCAGGGCTGCGCCCTGCACCTGCCGAATCAACGGCAACGTCAAATGCGCGCTATCCGTGGGTTGGCGGGGCGGGTCCACGCCATGCGTGGATGAACGTCGGAATGATCGAAGTACGCATTTGTAGAGTCGAGCCATGCTCGACTGCTTTTGCCTGGCGATCAGGTGAAGGGGTCAGAACCCGTTCCCGGTGGGAACGGGATCCGACCCCGATTCAGAACAACTGGCCCTGCACCGTGGGCTGTTCGAGGCGCGCCGGTGCTTCGGCCACCGCTTCCGCACCCAGCCGCCAGGCCAGGCCACCCAACCGGCTGGCGTGGCGTTTCAATGCGGCCTGCAGCACCTCTGCGCTGCCCGCCACATGCAGCACCTGGCGGGCGCGGGTGAGGCCGGTGTAGACCAGTTCGCGCGACAGCACGCGGCTGTCCTGGCGTGGCAGCTGCAACCACACTTCATCGAACTCCGAGCCCTGTGCCTTGTGCACGGTCATCGCAAAGGCGCTTTCGTGCGCGGGCAGTGCTGCGGGGTGGAAGGCGCGCGGCTGCTCGACGGTGTCGCCGGGGAACCAGGCCACCATCGCGCCGCTGCGGTCGCGCAGGCAGATGCCGATATCGCCGTTGAACAGGCGGTGCCGGTAGCTGTTCTCGGTCACCAGCAGCAGGCGGCCCTGGAAGTAGCCCGGGGTGTTGCCGGCCAGGAGTTGCTCGATACGGCTGTTGAGGCCACGCGCGCCCTGCGGGCCTTCGCGCAGCGCGGTCAGCACGCGCAGTCGCCCGGCCTGCTGCAGGGCAAGCACCGGATCGGCGGCGTCGGCCAGTGCACGCCAGTGGCCCAGCAGGTGCTCGCGCTGGCCGCGCAATGGATCGGCCTCGCCTTCGTGGAAATGCACGCCTGCCAGCGACCCACCGCGCAGCAGCTGCAATGCGGTGCTGCTGTCGCCTTCGCGCACGGCATGCGCCAGTGGTGCCAGGTCCAGCGCATCGCTTTGCCGGTAACCACGTTGCAGCTGCACGCGGCGGCCGGCGAAGGCGCGCGGCGTGGCCTGGGGCTGCAACGTGGCCGGTGCCAACAGACCCTGCAGTGCCTGCGCATCATCGGCGCGGGTGCCGATGCCATCACCGCTGGCGCGCAGGATCGCGCTGAGCACATCACCGGCTTCGACCGAGGGCAACTGATCGGGGTCGCCAAGCAGGATCAGCCGCGTGCCGCTGGCGATCGCATCGACCAGCTTGGCCATCATCGGCAGATCGATCATCGAGGCTTCGTCGACCACCACCACGTCCACCGGCAGCGGATTGTCGGCGTGGTGGCGGAAGCGCGGCGAATCCGGGATCACGCCGAGCAGGCGATGCAGGGTGGTGCCGGAACTGGGCAGTGCCGCGCACAGCGCCGGGCCCACGCCGTGCTCCTGCAGGCGCTGCACGGCCAGCCGCAGGCTCTCGGCCATGCGTTCGGCGGCGCGCCCGGTGGGCGCGGCCAGCGCCACCTCGGGCAGCGGCTGACCAGCGTGCCGGGCCTGTGCGGCCAGCAGCAGCAACAGCCGCGCGATGGTGGTGGTCTTGCCGGTGCCGGGACCGCCGGTGACCAGCGCCAGCGGATGGCGCAGGGTCACGCCGGCGGCGCGTGCCTGGTGATCCTCGCTGCCCAGTGCCTGCGGGAACAGCTGCGCGAACAACGGTGCCAGCGCGGCCATGTCCGGTGCCGGCAGCGGATGCCGGCCGATGCGCTGCAGCCCGGCCGCCAACTGCCGCTCGTACTCGCGATAGCGGCGCAGGTAGAGCAGGCCGTTCTCCAGCACCAGCGGCGCATCCTTGGCGATGGCATCGGCCTGCTCCGGCGTCGCTACCCAGGGCGATGCGCGCAGCTGCGCCAGCCAGTCCTGCGCGGCAGGCCACTCGGGCACGCCGTCCAGCAACCGCTGCGGCTGTGCCGGATCAAACCCGGCGTGGCCCTGCGACACCGCCAGCGAGGCGAGCGCGGCCGCCAACGCCACACTGTCCGGCGTGTCGCCGCGCAACCGCTGCAGGCTGGTCGCCAACGCGTGATCGAGGGTGCGCAGCAGGCCCTTCTGGTGCAGTTCCTTCAGCAGGCTCATGCGCTGGCCCCACGGGCACGTGCGGCCAGTTCGGCCTGGGCCTGTTCGCCACCTGCGAACAGTGCGTCGAGTGCATCCACCAGCGCGAACGGGAAGCGGTCCACATGCACGCCGTTGCCGGCAGCATCCAGGCCGCGGCAGAACAGGTAGCGGATGCCCCCCATGTCGCGCTCGTAATCGTAGGCCGCGCCCAGACGGAAGCGCAGCCAGCGATGCAGGGCCACGGTATAGATCAGCGCCTGCAGGTCGTACTCGCTGTGGCGCATGGCAATGGCCAGCAGGTCCGGACTGTAGCCGGGCAGCCGGTTGGATTTGTAGTCGAGCACGTACCAGCGCCCGTCGCGCACGTAGGTCAGGTCGATCATGCCGGTCATCAGCCCTTCCAGGCGGCGGCGCTGGCCGAAGCCGCGACGCGCACTGGAAACCCCATGTGCATGCAGCAGCTGCAACAGCGCCGGTACCGTGGTCGGTTCGATGGCGAAATGGAAGTCGATTTCCGCGCGCCGCTCGCCTTCGCCCAGGCTGTGCAGCGCACCGCCCTCGGGCAGTGGCACGGTGAGCGTGTGGCCGACCAACGGCACCAGCACCGCCACGCCATCGTCCAGGTCGACGTCGGCATAGCCTTCATCGTGCAGCGCCTTGCGCAGCACCTCGGCCTGGCCCTCGGGTGCTTCCAGGCCCGGCTGCCAGCCCCCCCACGCAGCGAAGTCGACGTTCTCCATCGCCTCGTGCAGCACGTTGCCGAAGCGGCTGCCCATGAAGCGCGGGTCGACCGGCGGGCTGTCTTCGACGGCGGCGGGTTCCGGCAGCGCGGGCTCCAGCGGCAGTTCCGGGCCCGCGGGTTCGTCGGCGGCGGGCGCCGGCAGCTCGGTGGCGGCGGCTTCAATATCACTGCCAGCGCCCGCGTCGGCATGCGCCAGCTGGGTGAAGCTGTATACCCACCAGTCGTGCGGCACGCGCCGGGTCAGTGCACGCACTGCCGGAAGATCCCCTTCCACTTCGGCCGCCAGCTGCGGCAGCGCGGCCACTGTCTCACTGTCATCGATGTGCACGTCGGCGTGCGCGCGCAGCGCCTGCAGGTCGCCCAGCAGCGGCGCCAGGCGCGTCTTGCCAAGCCCGGCCAGATCACCCACGGCGATCCACAGCGCATGCTCGGCGCGGGTCAGTCCCACATACAGCAGGCGCGCATCCTCGGCCCGCTGCTCACGCTCGCGCTGTGTGCTGGCCGCTTCCCAGGCCTCGTCCCTGTCCAGCTTCCAGTGCAGCTGGCGCTGGCCATCGACGTGCACGGTGCAGTGCGAGGCGGTGTTCGGTGCGCCGCCGTCGATGCCGACGAAGGGCAGGAACACCAGCGGATACTCCAGGCCCTTGCTCTTGTGCAGGGTGATGATCTGCACGCGGCGTGCATCCGATTCCAGGCGCAGCAACTGCTGCTCGTCATCCTGGTCGGCGCTGGCCATCTGCCCCTGCAGCCAGTCCAGCAGGCCATGCATGCCCAGCGCCTGCGCCGAGGCTTCCTGCAGCAGTTCGCCCAGCTGCAGGTAGTTGGTCAGGCGGCGCTCGCCGTCGATCAGCGCCAGCAGGCGTTCGCCGTGCGCGGCACAGACATCGGCGATCACCGCGAACGGACCACCGCGCTGCCAGCGCTCGCGCCAGTGCAGCAGCTGCGCCTGGAACCCGCGCTGCAGGTCGCCCTCGCGCTCCATCGCCGCGATCGCACTGGCCCGCTGGCCCAGCAACACCGTGGCCAGCGCTGCACGCAGGCGGCCTTCGTCTGCCGGTTGCAGCAGCGCCAGCAGCAGCGCGCGCAGATCACGTGCCTCACTGGTGGCGAACAGGCTCTGCTTGCCCGCCGCCACTGCGGGTATGCCAACCGCAGCCAGCGCGCGCTGCACCAGCGTCGCCTCGCGATGCGAGCGCACCAGCACCGCGATATCACCAGGCTGCACCGGGCGCCCACGCAACACCGCTTTGCCCGCACGCGCCTCGACCAGGGCCTGGTGGATCGCAGCCACGCAGGCCTGGGTCGCTGCCTCACGCGAGGCATCGGCACTCATCGCCTTGTCACCCCCGCTGCGCAGCACGCGCAGGGTGAGTGCCTTGGCGGCGTGGCCGTCGTGCAGATAGTCCTCATCGGTGCGCACGCCACCGGGACGCACCGGCTCGAACTGGATGTCACGCTCGAGGAAGGCGTCCTCACCCCCGTTGTCGTACAGCGCCTGCAACGCGCGCAGCACTGACGGTCGCGAGCGGAAGTTCTGGTCCAGCACCGGCGCCTGCTGCGCCACCTGCTTGGCTTTCAGGTAGGTGTGGATGTCGCCGCCGCGGAACCCGTAGATCGCCTGCTTGGGATCGCCGATCAGGAACAGCGCCGGTGCCAGGCCGAGTTCGCGCACCTCCGGCGAATTGCCGAACACGGTGTGGAAGATGTTCCACTGGCGATCATCGGTGTCCTGGAACTCATCGACCAGCGCGATGCGGTACTGCGCGCGCAGCTGCCTTACCAGCGGCAGCCGCTGCGGGCCTTCCAGGGCCAGTGCCACGCCATCGATCAGATCGTCATAGGTCTGCACCCGGCGCGTGCGCTTCAGCGCCTGCAGGCGCTGCATGGCTTCGGCGCGAAGCGCGTGCAGGAAATTCAGCGCGGTACCACGCAGCCAGGCATCGCGTTCGGCCAGCAGCGCGACATAGCGCGCCAACGGCACCTGCACTGGCGACGACGGCGTGCGGTCGGGGAACTTCTTGTTGGTCTTGTCGGCCAGCACCTCCGGCAGCAGTGCCGGCAGGCGCTCGCTGGCCAGCAGCTCGCGCGGGTCGCCCCGCTCGGCCCAGGCCAGCAGCTGCCGGCCCAGCGTGTGCAGCCAACCCAGCTTGTAGGACACCCCGTTGATCCACTTGTTGTCGACGGCATCGCAGAGGTCGATGAAGAACTGCTCGCCATGCCCGCGCAGCGCCTGCTGCAGTTCGGTGGCGGCGGCCCGCAATGCCGGCTGTGGATCGGCCAGCGCCACCGGCCGTGGCAACGGGCGCAGAGGCGGCGCAGCCAGCAACGCGCGCAGATCGGTGGCCAGCGCGTCCGGGTTGGACCACAGCCAGGTCAGCGGCTCCAGCGTGGCCGCGTCGTTGGCATGCACCCGCCACAGATCGGCCGCCAGTTCCTCCAACAGCTCACGGTCGCTGGCCAGTAGTTCCGGCGGATCGAAGGTATGGCCGCTCTCCAGCGCATGCTCGCGCAGCACGCGGGTGCAGAAGCCGTGGATGGTGAAGATCGACGCCAGGTCGATCTCATCGGCGGCCACCTGCAGGCGGCGCTTCAGTGCGGTGGCGCTCTCGGTGCCCCCCTGCAGATGGCGCTGCAGCACCTGGCGGGTCAGCCTCGTGTCCGGTGCTTCGCCCTCGGCCGGTTCCAAATCGACCAGGCGCGCGGCCAGCGACAGGCGCTCGCGGATGCGCTTGCGCAGTTCCTGGGTGGCGGCATCGGTGAAGGTCACCGCCAGGATCTGGCCGATGCGCAGGCCCTGCTCCACCACCAGGCGGGTGAACAGCGTGGCCAGGGTGAAGGTCTTGCCGGTACCGGCGCTGGCCTCGATCAGGCGGATACCATCCAGCGGCAGGGCCAGATAGGGATCGCCCGCCATGCGCTGGGAGTCCTCATCGACGATGGCGGTGCTCATGTGCTGCCCTCCTGGCGTGCATCGGCGCCAAGGGTGCGGCCTTCGCGCACCGCGCTGAAGACCACCTGGCTGTTGCGCAGCAGATCGGCATAGCCGGCGTCGGTGGCAAATGGATCGGCACCGCGCAGCAGCAGCTGCCAGGCGTCGCTGCTGGATTCACCCCAACTGCGGTCGCTGCCGTGCCACTGCTTCCAGCCTTCGCTGCGCTGCTTTTCGGCCGGCGCGTTGTACAGCACCCAGCCGGTGTAGGGGGCAAAGCGCAGCGGTTCACGCAGTCCGCGTTGGCGCAACTGCAGCAATGCGCGCAATGCCGCGCGTGCAGCAGGAGCGCTCAGTGCCGGCAGTACATGCGGGCCGGGACCGGCGTCGCCGCCATCATGGAACTGCACCAGCGGCAGGGCATCGCCGGCAGCGTTGGCCAGCAGCCAATCCAGGCCCTGGCGGATCACCGCAGTGCCATTGAGGGTGCCAGCGCGCAGGCGCACCAGCCCGTCGGGGTGTCGATCGGCCACACGGCCATGCAGGCGCACGCCATCGATCTCCACTTCATAGCGGCGGCTTTCCAGCGGCTCGCCCCGCATCCAGCCCAGCAATGCACTGGCATACGGGCGGGTCTTCAACTGCTCCACCTCGAACTGGCGCTCGCCCAGGGGGCCCGACGGCAGCAGGCCACGCGCGCGCAGCCGCGGATACAACGGCTCGGTATCGCCACTGAGCGTGGCGCGTACCACCGCCGCCTGCACGCTGCGCTTTTCCGGCCCGCGCGAGGACAGCACCAGCGGTTCCAGGTCATCGACCTCCTCGACATCGTCGGCCAGGCGCAGGCCCAGCGACTGCGCCAGGAACTGCCCGGCCGGATCGCACAGGAAGCGGCGCAGGGTATCGAGTGCAACGTCGTCTTCCACCGCATCGTCGAGCGGCGGCAACGCGGCATCGAACCACGGCTGCAGGCCTCCGCGCGCGCCGGTGAGGCGACCGGCGGCCGGATGCCATTGGCGGCGATAGCTGAAGCGGCGTGGATCACCGTCACCGAACGCCGCCGGAGAGAACGGCTGCAGTGCGTGGCGCACGGTGAAGTCGCGGACCGCCGCAGGCGGATCGAGGTGATACGCGGCGGCGGCATCGATCAGTTCACTGACCAGCACCGATGGCTCACGCGCGCTGCCATCGCGCGGATCGGCACCGAGGTAGCTCAGGTAGAACACCTCCTGCGCGGCGGCGAACAGCTGCAGGAACAGGAAGCGGTCGTCTTCGCGGGTGGAGCGGTCGCCGGGCCGGCGGCGCGGCGTGTCCAGCTCGGCAGTGAGCTGGTTGAGACCGGCAGCCGGGTCACGGCGCGGGAAATCGCCATCATTGAGACCGAGCACGCAGATCACCCGGAACGGCAGCAGGCGCATCGGCACCATGCGGCCAAAGCTGATGCCACCGGTCAGCAGCGGCGCGCGCGTATCGGCCTCGCCCAGTGCTCCGGCGAAGTGCGCGCGCACGACCTCCGGCGGCACCCCGTCCGTGAAGCCGGCCTTGGCGGCATCATCGGCGAACTGGTTGAGCAGCTTGCGCAGGCGCTCCAGGGCACGCTGGCTGTTGGGCGAACTGGGCGCAGTCGGCAGCAGCGCGTCCAGCAGCGACAGCAGGCGTTGCCGCCACTGCGCCGGCGTCAGCAGTTCGCCGAGGCGGCGCTGGTAGACCGCCAACACGCGCAACAGGCGCAGCAGCCGGTCCAGGGCGTCCAATGCGCCGCCCTCCAGCTCGATCCACGGGGCAACACCGGCCAGGTCGGCCTCGCTGCCGGTGGCATGACCGAGCACCAGGCGATCCAGCGCGAACTGCCAGGTGTAGGCGTCGTCGGCCGGGGCCTGGTGCTGGTTGCGGTGCTTCGCATCCAGGCCCCAGCGTGCGCCAGCCTGCTGCAGCCAGCCATGCAGGCGATCAAAGTCCACCGCCTCCAGCCCGGCCGCTTCGGCCAGCGGCGCGCTGGCCAGCAGGTCCAGCACTTCGTTCAGGCCGAAACGCGAGACCGGCAGGCCCAGCAGGTGCACGAACACGTCGGCCAGTGGCTCGCCGGCGAGCGGACTGCTGTCGGCCAGCGCATAGGGAATGTGCTCGTCCTCGCCCCCACGGCCGCCGAACACTGCTTCCAGATACGGCACATAGGGGTCGATGTCCGGTGCAAGCACGGCGATCTCCCGCGCCTGCAGCGGCGGGTCGAAGCGCGGGTCCTGCAGCAGGCTGCGCAGCTGGTCGTGCAGCACCTGCAGTTCGCGCAGGCGGGTATGGCAGGCATGCACCTGCAGGCTGGGATCGTCGCTGCGCAGCCCGTCGCGCAGCTCGCCCGAGGGCAGCGCACGGCGGTGGAACAGATCGCGCTGCAGGCGATGCAGCAGGCTGTCGGACAGTCCACCTTCGGCCAGCGTCGGCCGGGTGTCGTCCTCCGGATCCGAATACGCGGCAATCTCGCCGGCCGGGTGCACCACCTCGTAGCTGCCCAGCACCGCCATGAAATCGCGCCCGGCCGCGCCCCAGGCTTCCAGCAGGCGGTTCTCACCGGCCGCTTCACCGAAGGGATCGGGCGCGCCGCTGCGCAGGCGCTCGGCCAGCGTCTGCAGGTCACCCCAGTACGACTGCACCGGCGTGGGCATATAGAAGTGCAGCTCGCCCACCCGCGCCTGGGTGGCCATCACCCGCAGCACATCGGGCGAGATGTTGAGCGTCGCGAACGCGGACATGCGTGGTGGCAGGCCCTGCGGCAACGGCTGGCCGGCGCCCTCGAAGCGGTCCAGGTAAGCCTGGATGCGGCGCGCGCGGTAGTCGTGGCCAGCGGCGATGCTGCGCCAGAGGATGGCCTGCGGGTCGGCCGGGTCGGCGCCGGCCTCCCAGCGCAGCAGCCAGTCGCGGCGCCAGGCCTGGTACTTCTCGAACACCGACGCCAGTTCACCGGCCAACGCCCACGGCTTCAATGCATCGCTACCGGCAAGATAGGACTGCAGCGCGCGCATCGGTGGCTGCGCCAGCAACGCCGGGTCGCGCAGTGCCTGGTACACCTTCCAGTGCAGGCCGGCCGCGTCCAGGTCGTCGCGTTCGCCGGGCACATTGGCGTTGAGTGCACGGGCAACGAACTCGCCCGGGGTCAGGAACTCAAGATTGGCGGCCACGCCATATTCAGCAGCGAGTGTTGCTTGCAGCCAACGCCGCATCGCCACCTGCGGAATCAGCACCACCTCCGGCGCCAGCAGCGGCTGACCCGCAACCGGCGCACGCACGTTGCGCGCCAGCAGCGCGGCCAGCACGTCCAGGGAGTTGGAATGGTAGAGGCGGAAATCGCTGCCCGGGTCACTCATCATGCACAGTGTGCAGCACGGCAGGCAGTATTCAATGGCCGGCCCATCGCCGGTACGGATTGTTCCGGGCTGCCGGCCGATTATCCCGGCCTGGCAGGGATCTTGCCGTGCCACAATACTGGACCGTCCAGTCTGCTTATGTTCAGCCGACGGGCCCGATCCTTCGATGTCTAAAAAACGTTAATGGTGCCCATGTCGGCTTCCACCTCCAGTCTGGTGCAGTTATCCAACGTCCGCATCGACCGGAGCGGGCGCACGATCCTGCGCGACGTGTCGCTGCAGGTGCCCAAGGGCAGCATCACGGCCGTGCTGGGTCCGTCCGGCAGCGGCAAGTCGACCCTGCTGGCGGCACTGACCGGCGAACTGCGCCCGGTGGCTGGCGAGGTCACCCTGTTCGGCAAGCCGATTCCGCAGGACAGCGGCGCGCTGCTGGAAATGCGCAAGAGTGTGGGGGTACTGCTGCAGGGCAACGGCCTGCTGACCGACCTCACTGTGGCCGAAAACGTCGCGCTGCCGCTGCGCACGCATACCCGCCTGCCGACCGCCGTGCTGCGCCGCCTTGTGGAAATGAAGCTGCATGCGGTGGGCCTGCTGGCCGCTGCCGATGCCTGGCCGCGCGAGCTGTCCGGTGGCATGGCGCGCCGCGTCGCGCTGGCCCGCGCGCTGGCGCTGGACCCGCCGCTGATGATCTACGACGAGCCACTGACCGGGCTGGACCCGATCGCCTCTGGCGTGATCATGAGCCTGATCCAGCGCCTCAACCACAGCCTGGGCCTGACCAGCATCATCGTCAGCCACCACGTGCACGAGACCCTGCCGATCTGCGACCAGGTGATCGCCATCGCCAATGGCGGCATCGTGTTCCAGGGCACGCCCGAGGCGCTGCAGTCCAGCCAGGACCCGTTGCTGCGGCAGTTCCTGCACGGCCAGCCTGACGGCCCCATCCCGTTCGATGCCGCACCGCGCGCGAGGGTCGCCTGATGCCGTTCGTCCAAGCCACCCGCTCGCTCGGCCGCGCCGGCCTGTTCTCGCTGACCGTGCTGCGTGGTTCGCTGCCGACCCGTGATTTCCTGGCCGAGCTGACCCGCGAGATCTACAAGATCGGCGCGCGCTCGCTGCCGATCATCGCCGTCGGTGGCGCCTTCGTCGGCCTGGTGCTGACGCTGCAGGGCTACCGCACGCTGACCACCTTCGGTGCGGCCGACGCGCTGTCGACCCTGCTCGGCCTGTCGCTGTACCGCGAACTGGCACCGGTGCTGACCGCGCTGCTGTTCATCGGCCGCGCCGGCAGCTCGATCGCCGCCGAACTGGGCCTGATGCGCGCCACCGACCAGATCAAGGCACTGGAGCTGATGGCGATCGACCCGGTGGCCAAGGCCGTGGCGCCGCGCTTCTGGGCGGCGGTGCTGACCGTGCCCCTGCTGACCGGCATCTTCTGTTCGCTGGCGATCAGTGCCAGCTACTTCGAAGCGGTACACGTGCTGGGCCTGGACAATGGCGTGTTCTGGTCGGCGCTGCGCAACAGCGTCGATTTCTGGGATGACTTCGGCGTGGCGATGCTGAAGTCGGCGATCTTCGGCGGCACCGCCGCGCTGGTCGCCGCCTACGTTGGTTTCCACGCCGAGCCGACCATCGAGGGCACCTCGGTGGCGACCACCCGTGCGGTGGTCAACGCCTCGCTGCTGGTACTGATGTTCAACTTCGTGCTGTCGGCAATGTTGTTCACCTAACCCCTCCACCGGCGGTGCGCAGGCGCGCGCGGCCACCACGACTCGATCAGGTAATCCACATGGCCATCCGCGGTCCCAGACTCGAATTCTCCGTCGGCGCCTTCCTGCTGCTGGCCCTGGCCTCGCTGATGGTGCTGGCCGTGGCCTCGACCAACCAGCGCTGGAGCTGGGGCAGCCAGGGCTACGAGCTGAAGGCGCGTTTCTCCCAGGTCGGCCAGCTGCGCAAGCAGGCGCCGGTGAAGATCGGCGGCGTCACCGTCGGCCAGGTCGCCTCGATCGACCTGGATCCGGTGAAGTTCGAATCCATCGTGACCCTGCGCATGGACAGCAAGGTCAAGGACCTGCCGGCGGACACCTCGGCCGGCATCTTCACCAGTGGTTTGCTCGGCGAGAGCTATATCGGTCTGCAGCCGGGCGGTGACCCGGACGTGCTCAAGGCCGGTGACGAGATCGTCTTCACCCAGCCGGCGGTGGACCTGATCCAGCTGGTCGGCAAGTACATGTTCAGTGGCGGCGCCGGTGGTGGCGCAGGCCAGAAGCCCAACGATGGCGCGCAGGCGCCTGCAACGGAACCGCAACCATGAAGATGAAACTGATCCCGGCCCTGCTCGCCTCGGCGCTGCTGGCGGCTACTCCATTCCTCGCCCAGGCCCAGGCCACCGCTCCCGCCCCCGCCGCTGCCGCGGCGCAGGGCCAGGCCGGCAAGGTGGTGATCGATGCCAGCACGCGCATCCTCACCACCCTGCAGCAGCGCCGCAGCGAGTTCAGCAGCAACCCGGCCAGCCTGCGCAGCTACATCGACAGCGAACTGAACCGCACCTTCGATCGCGACTATGCCGCGCGCCTGGTGCTGGGCCCGCACGCCCGCGGCGCCTCGGATGCCGACATCAAGCTGTTCGCCGATGCCATGGCCGACAGCCTGATGCAGCGCTACGGTTCGACCCTGCTCAACATCCAGGGCAAGCCGAGCTTCCGCCTGAAGGGTGAAAGCCCGCTGCCGGGCAACCGTGGCGTGCGCGTGAGCACCGAACTGGTGCGCGCCGGCAATGAACCGACCCCGGTCGAATACTGGATGCGCAACGTGAACGGTCAGTGGAAGATCTTCGACGTCAACATCGAAGGCATCTCCTACGTGCAGACCTTCCGCAACCAGTTCGATACCCCGCTGCGCCAGAAGGGCATCAAGCAGGTAGCCAGCGAGCTGCACAGCGGCAGCATGCAGGCCGGGCCCGCCGGCAATGGCAAGTAACGCACTTGCGCTGCTGGAAGGCGACACCCTGCGCCTGCGCGGGGTGCTTGACCGTGCCGCGGTGATCGCACTGTGGCCGCAGCTGCAGGCCCTGCCGGCCAAGCTGGCGCGGCTGGAGCTGGGTGAGGTCGAGCGCGTGGACAGCGCCGGCCTGGCGCTGCTGGCCGAGCTGGCGGCCCGTGCACGCAAGGCGGGCCATGCGCTGGCCATCTCCGGCGCGCCCGCCGGCTTCAACGAGCTGAGCGCAGCCTACCGGCTGTCGCCCGACCTGGATTTCAACGCTACTTCTGCTGCGAGCTGACATGAACGTCGTACGCACTTTCCCCCTGATCCTCCTGGCCACCGCCCTGACCGCCTGTGCCGGCAAGCCCGCGCGCAGCGATGCACCGGTCGCCAGCACCGTGGTTGCGCCCGGCCCCGCTGCTCCGGCCGCAACGGCCGATACCGGCGGGGTCGACGCTGCTCCGGTCGCCTCCGTGGCCAACCCTGCCGAGCCCACCGCTTCAGCGCCGACGGCTGCGCCGCAGGGCATAGAGGCCAGCCCACCGAAGGCCGCAGCGTCCACCGCCGCCGCCGGCGACGATGATTTCGACGCCCTCTATGGTGGTACCGGCAACACCGGCAACGCGGCGGCCTACGATCCGTGGGAACCGTTCAACCGCAAGGTGCACACCTTCAACAATGCGGTCGACCGCGGCGTGGCGCGCCCGCTGGCCACCGCCTATACCCATGTGGTGCCGCGCTTCGCGCGCACCGGCGTCAGCAACTTCTTCAGCAACCTGCGTGCGCCGGTGACCATCACCAACCAGCTGCTGCAGGGCCGTGGTGCCGATGCGTGGGACAGCCTCGGCCGCTTCCTGATGAACAGCACGCTGGGCATCGGTGGCCTGTTCGATCCAGCCAGCAAGGCGATGGTGCCGCGTCGCAATGAAGACTTCGGCCAGACCCTGGGTGCCTGGGGCTGGCGTCGTTCGCGCTACGTGGAACTGCCGTTCTTCGGCCCGCGTACCGTACGCGACGTGTTCGGCCTGGCCGGTGACATCCCGTTGTCGCCGATCCGGCGCGTCGAGGAAGACAAGATCCGCATCGGCCTGCAGGGCCTGCAGCTGGTCGACACCCGCGCACAGCTGCTGGCGATCGACGATCTGCGCGACACCGCAGTGGACGAATACGCCCTGGTCCGCGATGCCTGGATGCAGCGCCGCAACTACCAGATCGAGAACGATCTGCGCAGCAAGCGCGACCGCGGCCATGACGATGCCAATTCGCCGATCCCGGTCGATGCGATGCCGATGCCGCAGTGGACCCACTGAGACCGTGCGACGGTGCATGAAAAACCCCGCCTCGGCGGGGTTTTTCTTTTCCGGTGGGTGCCAACCCTGGGTTGGCACGCCGTGCTCAGGCCGCCAGCGCGGCCTCGATGGCCTCGCGCAGGCGCGCGTCATCGGCGGCCACGTCCGGGGCAAAGCGTGCGACGACCTTGCCATCACGGCCGACCAGGAACTTCTCGAAGTTCCACAGCACCGCCGGTGCCGGATGGATCGGGATCTCCTTGCTGGCCAGGCGCTCACGCAGCGGGCCTTCGCCGATCGACTGCGGCTGCGCGGCGGTCAGCTGCTGGTACAGCGGGTGGGTGTCCTCGCCAGCCACGCTGATCTTGGAGAACATCGGGAAACTGACATCGTAGGTGAGCTGGCAGAACTGCTGGATCTCGGCCTCGCTGCCCGGCTCCTGGCCAAGGAAGTTGTTGGCGGGGAAGCCCAGCACTTCCAGGCCCTGCGCGTGCTTTTCCGCATACAGCGCCTGCAGGCCTTCGTACTGCGGGGTCAGGCCGCACTTGGAGGCGACGTTGACCAGCAGCAGCACCTTGCCCTGGTAGTCGGCAAGCGAGGACGGCTGGCCGTCGATGGTGGTGAGGGGAATGTCCTGGATCGGGGTGCTCACGCGGGGGCTCCGGCTACGGCGGGGAATGGTCCACCAGCATAGCGCCGCGCGCGCTGTTGTAGAGCCGAGCCCATGCTCGGCTGATGGTATGGCAGCCGAGCGTGGGCTCGGCTCTACAGGCAGGATTCAGTCCACGCAGATCGTGCCCTGCGCCTTGCCATCATCGATGCGCTGGCGGCACCCGAAGTTCTGGCGCACATCACGCTGGCAGGTACCGGTGGCGGCACTGCCGGCGGCCACCTCGGCTCCGGCCAGGCACTGGCCCGTGCAGTCGCTCTTGCGGCTGCAGGCCTTGCCGGCGTCCGCATAGGGAATCACGCACTGCTCGCGCTGCAGGCGGCCGAGCCGCTGCAGCGTGCCGCCAGCGGCCTGGCAGTCGACGTCACGTGCTTCGCGGTAGGCCTCGCTGGCTTCCGGCGCAGGAGCGGCCGTAGTCGTGTCGGCGACCGGGGGCGTGCTGCTGCACGCAGCCAGCAACGCAGCCAGGACAAGAACGGCACAGGAGCGCAAGCGCATGTCGATACCCGCCACGGACTCAGGGTGCCCAGCATAGCCAGGCGCAGGTGCACGGGACGTGTCAACCCGCATTGCCGTCCTCGTCGTCCTCCGGCGCGCCCAGCTGCTGCATCGGGTCCGGGGTCAGCTCCGGGGGCAGCGCGCGCTTGGCCTTGCTGCCCAGTTCGGCAAGCCGACGGGCGCGGCTGATGGCCGACTGCGGCGAATCGATCAGGCGATTGCGCGCATCGGCGTAGGCCTTGCCGGCATCGTCCAGCTTCTTGCCCATGGCGGTGAAGTCCTGCAGGAACCCGGTCAGGGCGTCCAGCACCAGACCGCCGGCCTCGCTGATCTTCAGCGCCTGCTTCTGCACCTTGTCGCGCGTCCACAGGCGCTCGGCCACGCGCAGCAGCGCCATCAGGGTGTTGGGCGAGGCGAACACCACGCGGTTGTCGAAGGCGAACGCCTGCAGGCTGCCATCGGCGCCCAGTGCGGCTGACAAGGCACCCTCGATGGGAACGAAGGCGATGGTGATGTCCAGCGTCTCGCTGCCCAACGCCTTCGGATAATTCTTCTCGCCCAGGTCCTTAACGTGCTGGCGCAGCGCAACCGCGTGCCTGCGCAACGCGTCTTCCGACTGCTCCGGGGTAGTGGCATTCATGGCTTCCTGCCAGGCGATCAGGTTCACCTTGCTGTCGATCACCACGCTGCGTTCGTCGGGGAACTGCACCACCACGTCCGGTCGCAGGCGCGCACCTTCGTCATCCACGGCATGCTTCTGCCGCTGGTAGTGCACGCCCTCTTCCAGCCCCGATCCGCGCAGTACGTTGTCGAGCATCAGCTCGCCCCAGTCGCCGCGGACCTTGGCATTGCCCTTCAGCGCATTCGTCAGCGCCGATGCCTGCGCCGCCATGTCCTGGTTGAGCGTCTTCAGTTCGCCCACCGCACCCAGCAGGCTGGCGCGTTGCCGCGCTTCCTCGCCATACAGCGTATCGACGCGGGTGCGGAAATCGCCCAGCTTGTCGGCGAACGGCTTGAGCAGCCCCTCGATGTCCGCGCGTGACTGCACTGTCGCCTGCCGCACGTTCTTCTCGAACTGCTGTCCGCGTTCGTCGAACACCTTGCCCGCCAGTTCGGCGAAGGCGCCCGACAGCTTTTCCTTGGCGGTATCAAGATAGCTGCGCAGTTCGGCACTGGCCCGTTCGGAGTGCTGCAGATTGGCCACCGCGCGGGCATGTTCACCGTGCAACTGCTGGTAGCGCTGCTGCGCCTGCTGCAGCTCGCTGCTGGTCTCCGCAACGGCAGCGCGCGCCTGCGCCAGGGCCGCTTCACGTTCGGCCAGCTGTGCTTCGCGACTGGCCGACAGCGCTGCTTCGCGCTCCACCCGGGCGGTCAGCGTAGTGACGGCCTGTGCGTGCTGCTGGCTGCGGCTCCGTTCGTTCTCCAGTTCAGCGCTCAGCGCATCGAGGCGGCCGCGCAGCTGGCCGGCATCGACCAGGGCGAGGCGATGCTGTTCGCGTTCGCTGTCCAGCAGCCGCTGCAGTTCGTCGGAGGGTGCACCGCCAGCACTGCGACGCCACAGCAGCACCAGCGCGACCAGGGTCGCCAGCAGCAGGACCACTGCCAGGATCATGAGGACTTCGATATTCATGCGATCAGTTTAGCCCCGCTGCGCTAGGCTGGGTCGGTCTGCCCCGGAAGCCCCCAATGCTCGCTCTGTACGGAAAGCCCACCTCCATCAACGTGCGCAAGGTGCTGTGGCTGTGCGTCGGCCTCGACCTGCCACTTCACCACGAGCCAGCGCCGCCGGCGGACCTGCTGGCCACACTGAACCCGAACCGGCAGGTGCCGGTGCTGCGCGATGGCGGCTTCGTGCTGTGGGAATCCAACAGCATCTGCCGCTACCTGGCCGTACGCGCTGGCCGTGATGACCTGCTGCCCCGCGCGGCACAGGATCGTGCGCGGGTCGAACAATGGATGGACTGGCAGGCCAGCGACCTCAACAGTGCTTGGCGGCACGTGTTCATGGCACGCGTGCGCCAGCATCCGGACTACCCGGACGATGCCCGCGCCGAGGCCAGCCTGGCCCAGTGGAACGGCTTGATGGGCGTGCTTGATGCCCAGTTGGCCGCTGGCGGCTACGCCGCTGGCAACACCTTCACCCTCGCCGACATCGTGCTCGGGCTGTCGACCCAGCGCTGGCGCAGCACACCGGGCCACAAGCCGGCGCTGGCACACGTGGGCGCCTGGTTCGAGCGCCTGCGCCAGCAGCCCGGTTTCGCCGAACACGTCGACAACGGCGTGGCCTGAGGCAGGGGTCAGATCCTTTCCCGGGAAAGATATCTGACCCCAAGGGCGCGGGAACGATCCGGCGTTACCAGCCTTCCAGCACGATCTTGCCCTTGGCGCGGTGGCTCTCCAGCAGCGCGTGGGCGCGCCGCAGGTTGGCCGCGTCGATGCGCCCGAAGTGCTCGCCCAGCGTGGTCTGCAGCACGCCCGTGTCGATCAGCTCGGCCACACGGTTCAGCAGGTCGTGCTGGCGCTGCATGTCGGCGGTGCGGTACAGCGGCCGGGTGAACATCGACTCCCAGTGCAGTGACAACGCCTTGCGCTTGAGCGCCATCACGTCCACCTGGCCAGGATCATCGATCAGCCCCAGCTGGCCCTGCGGCGCCAGCAGTTCCACGATCTGCGCGTAGTACTGGTCGGAGTGGGTCAGGCTGGCCACATGCTGCACTTCGCTGATGCCGAGCCGCGCCAGTCCCTCGGCCAGCGGCAGGCGGTGGTCGATCACGTGGTGCGCGCCCATTGCGTATGCCCAGTCCTGGGTATCCGGACGCGAGGCGGTGCCGATCACGGTCAGCCTGGTCAGCTTCCGCGCCAGCTGCACCAGGATCGAACCGACACCACCGGCAGCACCGATCACCAGCAGGGTCTGGCCCTCGCCACCACCCTCGGGGATGCGCAGGCGGTCGAACAGCAGCTCCCAGGCGGTGATTGCAGTCAATGGCAGCGCCGCGGCGGCGGCATCATCGAGGCTGGCCGGCTTGCGCCCGACGCTGCGCTCGTCCACCAGCTGGTACTCGGCATTGCTGCCCGGGCGGTCGATGACGCCGGCGTAGTAGACCGCGTCGCCGGGCTGGAACAGGGTCACCTCGCTGCCCACC
Organism: Stenotrophomonas maltophilia D457; assembly: GCF_000284595.1. GTDB lineage: Bacteria > Pseudomonadota > Gammaproteobacteria > Xanthomonadales > Xanthomonadaceae > Stenotrophomonas > Stenotrophomonas muris. Next base: position 4,750,139 of record NC_017671.1, read on the forward strand.
GCGTCGACGATGCCGACCGCATCCCAGCCCAGTACGCGCGGGCCATCGGTGGCCACGCCGCGGCGGACCTTGGTGTCGACCGGGTTCACCGCCACCGCGCGTACCGCCACGCGCAGGTCGCGGGGGCCGGGCTGCGGCAGCTCCAGTTCGATGTCGATCAGGGCCCGGGCATCATCGATCGGCAGGCCGGCGTGGGTATAGGCAATGGCGCGCATGGCAGCGGTCCAGTGGGGAAGGAGGCGACAGGTTGCGCCGCGCGCGCTCCCTCGGAAAGGCGCAGAATCGGGCAGCACTTTCACTCTGGCGATGAAGATGATCCGCTTCGACGATCTGCAGCTGTTCGTCCGCACTGCCGCGCTGGGCAGCTTCTCGCAGGCCGCCCGCGAGGCCGACCTGCTGCCCGGGCAGGTCGCTGCGGCGGTGGCTCGGCTGGAGCGCGAGCTGGACCTGCGCCTGTTCGTGCGCACGACCCGCAGCCTGCGCCTGACCGGCGAGGGCGCGCTCTACCTGCCGTATGCGCAGGAGGTGCTGGCCACCCTGCGCGAAGGCCAGGCCCGCGTGCAGGGCGAGGACACCGAGCTGCACGGCATCCTGCAGCTGTCGGCGCCGTCGGACTTCGGCCGCAACCTGCTGTTGCCCTGGCTGAGCGCGTTCCGCGCCGCGCACCCGCGGCTGCGCCTGCACCTGCGCCTGTCCGACGAGGTCGCCGACGTGTTCCGCGAACCGGTCGACGTGGCCATCCGCATCGGCCACTTCGATGACGCCAACTACGTAGCCCTGCCCCTGCTGGAAGGCAACCGGCGCGTGCTGGCCGCCTCACCCGGCTACCTGCAGCGGCGTGGCCCGCCCACGCGCCTGGAGGATCTGCGCGAGCACGACTGCTTGGTCTATCAACTCAATGGCCGCGCCTACGATCGCTGGTCGTTCGAGGTGGACGGGCGCCGCAGCGTGGTTCCGGTACGCGGCCCGCTGGTCTGCGACGACGCCGACGTGGTGCGGCGCTGGGCCGTGGCCGGCGAAGGCATCACCTACAAGTCCTGGCTGGACCTGCGCGAGGATGTGCTGGCCGGGCGCCTGCAGGTGCTGCTGGACGGCGTTGGCAGCAGCATCCCGCTGCAGCTGGTGTGCCCGCATCGCAAGCAGTTCTCACCCGCCGTGCGGCAGCTGCACGCGCAGCTGCGCCAGCACCTGCAACCGCTGCTGTCCGGGATGCCGGTTGGCCCCACCGGCCCCCTGTCGCCCGCCGCAGCGCTGGCCGACAATGGCGGCCCCCCGTAACAGAAGAGCACCGCCATGCCGTGGATGGGCATCCAGGACCTGTGGACGTTTCTGGTCGCCGTGCTGGTGTTTCTCGCCCTGCCCGGTCCCGGTACCTTCACGCTGCTGACTGCCACCGGCCGTGGCGGCGTGCGCGGCGGCTACACCGCACTGGCCGGCCTGCTGGTCGGCGACCAGATCCTGATGTGGCTGGCGCTGGCCGGCGTGGCGGCGCTGCTCAAGGCCAATCCTCTGGTATTCCACGCCGTGCAGTACCTCGGCGCGGCCTACCTGGTGTGGGTCGGCATCAGCCTGCTGCGCACGCCCAAGCACGAGGGCGGCGACGCCGGCCCGATCCGCATGCAACCCGGCCGCTACTTCCAGCAGGCGATCCTGGTCAGCCTGCTCAACCCGAAGGCGATCCTGTTCTACATGGCCTTCCTGCCGTTGTTCATCGATCCGAAGGCGCACCAGGGCATCGCCACCTTCGCCGCGCTGGCCGGCATCATCCTGGTGGTCAGCATCGCCTACTGCTCGATGCTGATCGGCGTGGGCAACCTGGCCCGCCGCCGGTTGATCCAGCACCCGCGGATCAGCGATGCGCTGCGCCGCGTGGCCGGCCTGTTCCTGGTGGGGTTCGGCATCCGCCTGGGGCTGAACGGATGAACGGGCGGCTGCCACTGCTCGGCATGACCCTGCTGCTGGCCGGTGCCGCCTCTGCCGGCACCGTGCAGGACCATCGCTGCCTGACGGGCGGTCGCAACGACAACATCCACCTGGAATGGCGCTGGCTGGAAGACGGCCGGGCCGACGTGCGTTACGCCGGCCAGCGCGAGCGCCTGCCCCTGCACCGGATCTCGATGGAGACCACGGTGCTGGCCGAGGATCGCCCGTACCAGTTCGACAGCGTGTGGGAAGAGCGCATCGACGGGCGCCTCAACGGCCGCTACCTGCTGAGCACGCAGGGCGCGCTGGTACTGGATCTGAGCTACGAACGCGCCCGTGATGGCCGTCGCACCACCTTCCACGATGACAGCCAGGCGTGGCAGGAGGATGGCTGCCATTGGCCGGGAGGCGTAGCGGCGCGCGTGGTCGATTGAAGCATGCCAACCAAGGTTGGCATCTACCGGTCGTGCATCTCCGCGCGCAGGTGGTCGATGAACACCCGCAGCTTGGGCGCCATCTGCTCACGCGCGGGGTAGTACAGGTGGAAGCCGGGGAATGGCGGCTGCCAGTCCTGCAGCACGCTCTGCAGTCGCCCGGCGGCGATGTCGTCGGCCATCAGCGAGGCGAAGCCCTGGGCCATGCCCAGCCCCGCCAGCACGGCGCGATGGGCGACGCCGGCATCGTTGAACACCAGCCGTCCGCTCACTTCCACGTCCAGGTCGTGGCCTTCGCGGCTGAATTCCCAGCGCATCAGCCGGCCGTTGGCCAGCCGGTGCACGATGCAGGCGTGGCCCTGCAGGTCATGCGGGGTCTGCGGCACGCCATGGCGTTCGAAATAGGCCGGCGTGGCTACCACCACCTGCCGCTCGGGTGGCCCGACCGGCACCGCGATCATGCCCTGTGCGAGTGATTCGCCCAGGCGGATGCCGGCGTCGAAGCCCTCGGCCACCAGATCGGTCAGCGCGGGGTCGACGCACAGTTCCACCTGCACCTGCGGGTAACGCGCAAGGAAGTCGGGCAGCCGCGGCAGCACCATGCGATCGGCGACGATGCGCGGCAGGGTCACGCGCAGCCGCCCGGCAGGCACCGAGCGCGCGCTGTCCAGTTCGGCAAATGCCTGGTCGATCTGGTCCAGGCCGCCGCGCACGCGCTGCAGGAAACGCGCGCCGTGCTCGGTCAGGTTGACCCGCCGCGTGGTCCGCTGCAGCAGCCGCACGCCCATCCGCGCTTCCAGCGCGCGCACGCTCTGCGACAGCGCCGAGGTCGACACACCCAGGGCATCGGCGGCGCGGGTAAAGCTGGCGTGCTCGGCCACGTGGACGAAAGCGACCACAGCAGTGAGCGGGACGGAGGCATCCATTGTGAAGGCAGCCTTCAAGGTAAGTCCGGTGACACGCAGTTTATCCACATGATGGCGTGGAGGATGCTGTGCCCCTCGCCACTGCCCATCCAGACGTGGCGCCTTCCCCAAGGAGATCCACATGAAGACCCGTACTCTCGGCCCCGCCGGCCCCACCGTGTCCGCCCTCGGCCTGGGGTGCATGGGCATGAGCGCGTACTACGGCGGCCGCGGCATTGACGATGACGGCATTGCCGTCATCCGGCACGCGCTGGACCGTGGCGTGACCCTGCTCGACACCGCCGATGTGTATGGCCCGCACACCAACGAGGTGCTGGTCGGTCGCGCGATTGCCGGCCGCCGCAACCAGGTGTTCCTGGCCAGCAAGTTCGGCATCGGCCTGGACCCGGCTGACCCGAAGGCGCGGCAGATCAACGGCCACCCGGACTATGTGCAGGCCGCCTGCGAGGCCAGCCTGCGCCGCCTGGGCGTGGACCACATCGACCTGTACTACCAGCACCGCGTCGACCCGACCGTGCCGATCGAGGACACCGTGGGTGCCATGGCACGCCTGGTGGAACAGGGCAAGGTGCGCTGGCTGGGCCTGTCCGAGGCCTCGGCGGCCACCCTCCGCCGCGCCCATGCGGTGCACCCGATCACGGCGGTGCAGAGCGAGTACTCGCTGTGGTCGCGCGAGCCGGAGCAGAACGGAGTGCTGGCCACCACGGCGGAGCTGGGCATCGGCTTCGTGCCGTATTCGCCGCTGGGCCGTGGCTTCCTGACCGGCGCCATCCGCAGCCCGGACGACTTCGACGCCGACGATTACCGGCGCACCTCGCCCCGCTTCGAAGGCGAAAACTTCCAGCGCAACCTGGCATTGGTGGACACCGTGCAGGCGCTGGCCGCCGAGCGCGGCATCGCTGCCTCGCAGCTGGCGCTGGCCTGGGTGCTGTCGCGCGGCGGGCACATCGTGCCGATCCCGGGCACGACGCGGCGGGCACGGCTGGACGAGAACCTCGCTGCACTGCAGGTGGAACTGGATGCGGCCACGCTGGACGCATTGGATGCGGCCTTCCCGCTGCATGCCGCGGCCGGCGAACGCTATTCGGACAGCGGCATGGCCAACATCGAGTCCTAGCGGGGGCCGGGACGAACGTACACCGGTGGCTGCCGCCGGATTATGCCGATTCCGGCAGCCTGGCCGGGGCGCAGCGCGTGCCCCGCCATGCATGACCCCCGTCAGTGGTAATGCTGCGCTGCGTTCGGTCACACTCGGGAACTTGTCGTTCTTAGTCACCCCTTCCGAGGCCTGCATGTCCCTGTTCCGGCGCAAGTCCCTAGATTCCGTCACCGTCCACGAAGCCGGCAGGCGCCTGATCCCGACGCTCAGCTGGCCGCACCTGATCGCGCTGGGCATCGGTGCCATCGTCGGCACCGGCATCTACACGCTGATCGGCGTCGGTGCCAACCTGGCCGGCCCGGCCGTGCTGATCTCCTTCGCCATCGCCGGTGCGGTCTGCGCCTGTGCGGCGCTGTCCTATGCCGAGCTGTCGACGATGATGCCGGCCGCCGGCAGCGCCTACACCTACAGCTACAGTGCGCTGGGCGAGGTGTTCGCCTGGGTGGTGGGCTGGAGCCTGATCCTGGAGTACTCGCTGGTGGTGAGTACGGTGGCGGTGGGCTGGTCCGGCTACTTCGTCGGCTTCCTCGAATGGGTCCACACCCAGTTCGGCTGGAACGTGCACCTGCCGGCCTGGCTGGCAGCCGGCCCGCACGTGGAAGGCGGCATGATCAACCTGCCGGCGATCATCATCACCTGGCTGGTGGCCGGCATGCTGATGGCCGGGACCAAGGAAAGCGCCACGCTCAATGCCATCCTGGTGGTGTTCAAGCTGATCGCGCTGGCGATCTTCGTGGCCGTGGCCCTGCCTGCGTTCGACAGCGCCAACCTGCAGCCGTTCATGCCGTATGGCTTTGCCAAGTCGATGGGCCCCGATGGCGTCGAGCACGGCGTGATGGCGGCAGCGGCGATCATCTTCTTCGCCTTCTACGGCTTCGATGCGATCTCCACTGCTGCGGAGGAGACCAAGAACCCGGGCCGTGACCTGTCGATCGGCATCATCGGTTCGATGATCGGCTGCACCATTGTCTACGTGCTGGTGGCGCTGGCCGCAGTGGGTGCGATGAGCTACGCCGTGTTCGGGCACAGCGCCGAGCCGCTGGCGCTGATCATGCGCCAGCTGGGCCATCCGACAGCGGCGATGGTGATCGGCGTGATTGCGATCATCGCGCTGCCGACCGTGCTGCTGGCCTTCCTGTACGGCCAGAGCCGCATCTTCTTCGTGATGAGCCGCGACGGCCTGCTGCCGCGTGGCCTGTCCAAGGTCAACGCGCGTACCGGCACGCCGGTGGCGACCACACTGTTCACTGCGGTGGTGGTGTCGGCGCTGGCCGGCGTGGCCCGCCTGGACGAGATCGCCGCGCTGGCCAATGCCGGTACCCTGGCCGCGTTCACTGCAGTGGGCGTCTGCCTGGTGGTGCTGCGCCTGCGCGAGCCGGACCGCGCGCGCACGTTCCGCACGCCGCTGGCCTTCGTGGTTGGCCCGCTGGCCGCGCTGGGTTGCATCTACCTGTTCATCAGCCTGCCGCACACCACCCAGCTGTACTTCCTGTTGTGGAACGTGGCCGGCCTGGTGCTGTACTTCCTGTACAGCCGCCGCCACGCACTGATCGCGAAATAACCGGCTCGCCGGTGGTGCCGGCCGTTGGCCGGCAACTCGTATCCTGTTGTGCCGGCCGGCGGCCGGCACCACCGCAGGGCGTTTCAACCGCCCTGTTTTGCCGCGTAATCCTGCGCCTGGCGCATCACCCGCAGCAGGTTGCCGCCCCAGATGCCGGCAATCTGCTGCTCGGTATAGCCCTTGCGCAGCAGCCAGGCGGTGATCTTCGGCAGCTGGCTGACATCGGGCAGATCACTCAGGCCACCGCCGCCATCCCAGTCCAGGCCGATGCCCACGTGCTCGGGGCCGACCACCTTGAGGATGTGCTCGAAGTGGGCGAAGAAATCATCCAGGCTGGCGTGGCGCACCGGGTGCTCGTGGTCCAGTGCCTGCTCGGCCTTCAGCAGGGCAACACCCTGCTCGATGCCCATGCCTTCCCAGCCGCCCAGCTGCCTGCTCAGCGCTTCTTCGGCCTGCGTGCGCTCGGGCGTCTTCGCGGTGTCGATCAGGTAGCCGCCATAGGCGTTCACCTGGATCACGCCGCCGGCCTTGGCCAGCTTGCGCAGCCGCGCGTCATCAAGATTGCGCGGGTGGTCGTACACCGCCTTGGCCGAGCTGTGCGACAGCACGAAGGGCACCGGCATCATCGCCAGCAGGTCGTCGAACACCGCGTCCGAGGCATGCGACTGGTCGATCACGATGCCCAGCTTCACTGCCTGCCGCACCAGCTCCTTGCCGGCCGGGCTCAGGCCCTTCCACTCCGCGCCCTTGGGATCGGTGGCCGAATCGGCGAACTCGTTGTTGGCGAAGTGCACGGTGCTGAGCAGCCGCAGGCCGGCGCGGTGGTAGAACGAGAGCAGGCTCGGGTCTTCCACCAGCGGGCTGGCATTTTCCATGCTGATGTAGACCACGCGCTTGCCGGCGGCCTTGATCCGCGCCGCATCATCGGCGGTCAGTGCCAGCGCGAAGCGCGCGGGATTGGCCGCCAGCATCTCGCGGATTTCCAGCAGTCGCTGCAGGCCGTGGTCACGCTCGGCCAGGTGGGCCGCTGCGCTGCGATCGCCCTGGTCGGTGTAGATCGCCCAGAAACCGCCATCGAGCGCACCTTCGACCATGCGCGGGTAGTCCACCTGCGAAAGCGCGTTGCGGTCGTGGCGCTGCTCGATGTCGAAGCCGGTGCGGCCGAAGTTGGCCGGTGTATCCAGATGGCTGTCCAGAGTGACCAGGCGCTGCTGCAGCGCCTTGGCGCGGGCCAGTTCCTGCGCACTGAACTCGATGGCGTGGGCGGACAGCGGCGCACACAGCGCCAGGGCAAGCACGACGGACAGGTGGCGCAACGATGGCATGGGCTCTCACCGGCAATGGGAAGAGCCCGACCATAGCGCTGCACCCGGCCTTTTTGTAGAGCCGAGCCCATGCTCGGCTGCCAGACAGATCATCCGACCGTGGGCTCGGCTCTACAGAGATCGGCAGTGACGCGGTCAGTCCACCACGCGGCAGAACACGGCCTTCAGGTAACGCGATTCCTGCACGTGGGCCATGAACGGGTGGTCCGGACCGGCGCCGGCCACCTTCAGGATCTGGATCGTGCGGCCGGAGAAATACGCCGCGCGGCGCAGCATGTCGAGGAACTGGTCCTCGGCCACCAGGCCGGTGCAGGAGAACGTGGCGAACAGGCCGCCCGGCTTGACCACGCCCAGCGCCAGCTTGTTCATGTCCAGGTACTTCTTCAGCGCAGTGATGACCTGGTCGCGGTCGCGGGTCATCTTCGCCGGGTCCAGGATCACCACGTCGTACTGCTCGCCACGATTGGCCGCATCACGCAGCCACGGGAAGATGTCGGACTGGACGAACTTCGGGCGCACGTTGTTCAGGCGCGAATTGCCCTTGGCGATCTGGATGACGTCTTCATCGATGTCGATGCCGACCACTTCCGAGGCGCCTCGCGCCGCCGCGTACACCGCAAAACCGCCGGTGTTGCAGCACAGGTCCAGCACGCGCTTGCCTTCCACCTGCTGGCTCAGCCACTCGCGGTTCTCGCGCTGGTCGGCGAAGAAGCCGGTCTTGTGCGCACCGGCCGGGTCGGCGCGGAACTTGATGCCGTACTCGGTGATCACCGACGCTTCGGTGGTGGTATTGCCGTGGAAATCGAAGCTTTCCTGTTTCTGCACGTGCTCATCGGCGAAGCTGTGGAAGCGGCAACCCGGGAACTGCTCGCGCAGGGCGTCGTAGATCCACTCGCGGTGGCGGAACATGCCGGCGGCGAAGAATTCGACCACCACCAGGTCGCCGTAGCGATCCACCACCAGGCCGGACAGGCCGTCGCCTTCGCTGTGCACCACGCGCCAGGCGTCGGAGACCGCGTCGAGCTTGAGCACCTCACGGCGCAGCGACACCGCCTGGGCAATCTTGCGCGAGAACCAGCCGGCATCCACCGGCACGTTCTGGTCGGTCTCAAGGATGCGCACGGCAATACGCGAATGCCCGTTGTAGAACCCGCGGCCAACGAACTCGCCATCAATGCCGACCACGTCGACGATGGAACCGGGCTTGGGCCGGACGGTCGGCTTCTCGACCAGTTTCTGGAAGATCCACGGGTGGCTGGAGCGCCACGCATTCTTGAGGCGGACAATCGGAAGGGGGGTATTCATCCACCCATTGTAAACCGGGCGCCGGGGTCAGATCCCCGCAGGGGCTCTGACCCCCGCCGGCGTGCCAACCAAGGTTGGCACCCACCAGGCCGGAACGGGCTCGGGAATGGGGTCAGAGCCCCTACGGGGATCCGACCCCTCGTCCCCCATTTGACGTCGGCCCAGCCAGACGGCAGAATCGGCGCCAGAAGGGGAGTAGCTCCCAGACGTTGTCGCCGTCATTTCGAGCCCGCAGGCTCCGGTGCAACGGCAGTTCCAGCCGACTGGAACTGCGAGCGAGACCTTCGCCGTACTGGCGAAGCTCTGTCCCTGGATCCCCCTCCCGATCCTCCGTTGCAGATCCTCGCCGTCCGGCCTGGCATTCATCTTTCCAACGGACATTCCCAATGCAGACGATCGGTAACGTGTGGTTGTGGGGCGGCTTCGCAGCGGTGGTGGTCATCGCCCTGCTGGTCGACCTCGTGTTGATGCGCCATGGTGGACCGCACAAGGTCACCTTCAAGGAAGCCCTGTGGTGGTCGATCGGCTGGGTCGCGCTGGCCCTGCTGTTCAACGCCGGCCTCTGGTACTACCTGAATGAGACCGCCGGCCAGGTGGTGGCCAACAAGGTCGGCCTCGAATTCCTGACCGGCTACCTGGTCGAGAAGGCGCTGGCGGTCGACAACATCTTTGTGTTCCTGATGATCATGAGCTACTTCGCAGTACCGGAGGAGCAGCGCCAGAAGGTGCTGATCATCGGCATCCTGGGTGCGATCGTGCTGCGTACGATCATGATCTTCGCCGGCAGCGTGCTGATCAGCCAGTTCCATTGGCTGCTCTACGTGTTCGGTGCCTTCCTGCTGTTCACCGGCTGGAAGATGTGGTTCGCCGCCGGCCAGGAACCGGATCTGGAAACCAACCCCGCCCTGCGCTGGATGCGCAAGCACCTGCGCCTGCTGCCGGACTACGCCGGCAATGCGCTGAGCGTGAAGCGCGATGGCGTGCGCTGGTTCACCCCGCTGTTCGCGGTGCTGATCCTGATCGCGGTCACCGACGTGATCTTCGCCGTGGACAGCATCCCGGCGATCTTCGCGATCACCACCGACCCGTTCATCGTGCTCACCTCCAACGTGTTCGCGGTGCTGGGCCTGCGTGCGATGTTCTTCCTGCTGGCCGGCATGGCCGACCGCTTCCACCTGCTGCCGTACGGCCTGGCGCTGGTGTTGGCCTTCATCGGCATCAAGATGATGATCATCGACCTGTTCAAGATCCCGACCCCGGTGTCGCTGGGCGTGGTCGCGGTGATCATCGCCGCCACCGTGGTGCTGAGCCTGAAGTACCCGCCGAAGGAAGGCTCGGGCCACGCCTGAGCCTGAGCGGTGGGAAGACGCGGCCGGCGGGATTGTCCCGCCGGCCGCACCCACTCTCCCGCAACAGTGGCCTTGGTTTCGCGCCAGCCACCGCCATTGCTGAGGTATGGACAACAACACGCCCCTGCCCGCCGGCGACGTGCCGGCCCCCCGCAATGACCGCTCGCGCATCCTGCGGGCGTTCAATGTCAGCCTGGCGGCCGTGCTGGTGCTGGTGGCCGTGTTCGCCCTGCAGGGCACGTTCGACTGGCGACCGTGGGCGGTTGCGCCGCTGGAAGCCAAGGGCCTGCTCGGCCTGATCGGCGGCCCGATGCTGCATGCCTCGGTCGAGCACATCGCCGCCAACAGCATCGCCATCCTGATCCTCGGCACCCTGGCCGGCAGTGTGTATCCCAAAGCCACCGTGCGCGCCCTGCCCCTGCTGTGGCTGGGTTCGGGCCTCGGCGCGTGGATGCTGGGCAATCCGGGCAGCGTGCACCTGGGTGCCAGTGGCGTGACCCACGGCCTGATGTTCCTGCTGGCCAGCCTCGGCCTGCTGCGCCGCGACCGTGCGGCAATCGCCACCGGCCTGATCGGCATGCTGTTCTATGGCGGCATGCTGATGACCATCCTGCCGCATGCCGATGGCGTGTCCTGGCAGTCGCACATGGGCGGCGCCTTCGCCGGCATCATCGCCGCGCTGCTGTTCCGCAACGCCGATCCGCTGCCGCCGCGCCAGCGCTACAGCTGGGAAGACGAAGAAGACGAGGCCGAGCCGCTGGCCGACGACGAGCTGGAGCCGCCGTCTCCGCAGCGCGTGCCGGTGTTGTGGCAGCCGCGCGAGGGCCAGGACTACGTGGTGATCCCGTTCCGCCGGCCGGACGAGCCGCGCAGTTGAGGGGACGGTCGTGCCGGCCGCTGGCCGGCAACCTCATGAACCGGTAGTGGCCGACCTTGGTCGGCGCGGTTGTTGCGTGCCAACCAAGGTTGGCACCTACCAGAGCACACCGGCCCCCGGGTAGCGCCGGGCCATGCCCGGCGCGTTGATCGCTCAGTTCCCCGCTGCGCCCATCCCATCCACCGCCTGCCGGCCCAGCGCCGGATCATCGGTGAAGAAGGCATCGATGCCGGTCGCCAGGTAGGCGCGCATCTCGGCGATCGAGCCTTCGACGTTGCGCGCGGTGTCGGCGCCCTTGCGCAGGTTGCTGGGCTGGAAATGGTTCTCCGGGCGGAAGGTGTACGGAATCACCATCAGGCCGGCCGCATGCGCATCACGTACCAGCGCGGTCGGCGTGCCCAGCGCGCCCTTGGCATCCAGCGGAATGATCGAGCGCAGCTCGGGGCCGATGCCATCGGCGTAGGCGGCGATGTCCTTCAGCCCGGCCGGGGTCATCATCTGTGCGTAGGTCAGCGTGCCGCCGGCCTTGGCGATGTCGGCCGGCTGGGTATCGCCCTTCCACAGCAGCTGCAGCAGGCGGATGTTGCTGCCCCGGCCGATCTTGCCATGCAGGTAGCGCAGGTTGGCGGTCTCGAACGACTGGATCGTGACCGGGCCGACATTGGTGTACGCGTTGCCACGCAGCGCGGCCAGCAGCTTGTCTTCCATCGGCAGGCCGATGGACTGGAAATAGGTCGGGTGCTTGATCTCCGGCACGAGGCCGATGCCACGGTTGGCGCGCCCGGCCTGCTGCACCAGGAAGGCCAGGATCTCGTCCAGGCTGGCGATGCGGAACTGGCCGTCGTAGGCGGTGCTGCGCAGCTCCGGCAGGCGCTCACGGGCGTACAGGGTCTTCAGCTCGGCCAGGGTGAAGTCCTCGGTGAACCAGCCCTCGACCTGCTGCCCATCGATCACCTTGCGGGTACGGCGGTTGGCGAACTCCGGATGCGAGGCGACGTCGGTGGTGCCGCCGATCTCGTTCTCGTGGCGGGCCACCATCACCCCGTCCCGGGTCATCACCAGGTCCGGTTCGATGTAGTCGGCGCCATCGGCGATGGCCTGCGCATACGAGGCCAGGGTGTGCTCGGGCAGCAGTGCGCTTGCCCCGCGATGGCCGTAGACCGACACCTTGGGCACGGCCGGGGTGGAGGATTCAGCACTCATGGCCACCGATGGTGCCACGGCCAGCGACAACAGCAACGCACAACCCCACGACTTCACTGCGACTTCCCCAAGCGGTATGTGATGGGCGTCAGTATGCGGCGGCAATGTGACAGGTGGGGGACCTGGGGTCGGATCCCCGCAGGGGCTCCGACCCCGTGGCGGAACCGTGCAGGGTCAGAGCCCCTTTGGGGATCTGACCCCGTGTTACTTGCCGATGCAGAAACTGGAGAAGATCCTCCCCAGCAGATCATCGGCACTCATCTGCCCGGTGATCTCACCCAGCGCATCGTGGGCCAGCCGCAGTTCCTCGGCGGCCAGCTCCAGGTGCTCGTGCGCCAGCTCGCCATCGGCGCGCTGCGCATGTTCCTGCGCGCGTTCAATCGCATCCACGTGGCGCGTGCGCGCGGAGAACTCGCCGTCCACCTGCTCACCGGCACCGGCCGAAGCAATCGAACGCAGGCGCGCATGCAGGTCGTCGAGCCCGGCGCCGGTGGCGGCCGAAACGAACACCCGATCCGGATCAGCCAGCGACGGCAACGCCGCCAGCAGATCCGACTTGTTATGGATATAGACCTTGTGCGGTACCGCCGCCACGGCCTCGCCCAGCGCCGCTTCACCGGCCGCCGGATCGCGCGCATCCAGCACGATCAGCGCCAGGTCGGTGCGCTCGATTTCCACGTGGGCGCGGCGCATGCCTTCGCGTTCGATGGCGTCGCCGCCGTCGCGCAGGCCGGCGGTGTCGACCAGGGTCAGCTCCAGGCCATCCAGGCGGATGGTTTCGCGCAGGGTGTCGCGGGTGGTGCCGGCGATGTCGGTGACGATGGCGCGTTCGCTGCCGGCCAGCGCGTTGAGCAGTGAACTCTTGCCCGCATTCGGCGGACCGATCAGCACCGCGTGCAGGCCATCGCGCAGGCGACGGCCGCGTTCGGCATCGCGGCGCAGAATGGCCAGATCGCTGCGCGCCTGTTCCAGCCCACGCCGCACCTGCGCGCCACCGAGGGTATCCAGCGGTTCGTCGGCGAAGTCGATGGCCGCTTCCACGTGGATGCGCAGCAGCACCAGCTGCTCGACCACCGCATCGATGCGGCGCGAGAACACGCCATCCAGTGAACGACGCGCCGCGCGTGCGGCACGGTTGTCGCCCGCGGCGATCAGGTCGGCGATGGCCTCGGCCTGGGCCAGGTCCAGCTTGCCGTTGAGGAACGCCCGTTCGCTGAACTCACCCGGCCGCGCCTGGCGCGCACCGAGCGCGATGCAGCGCGCGACCAGCTGCTGCAGCAGCACCGGGCTGCCATGGCCCTGCAGTTCCACCACCTCTTCGCCGGTGAAACTGTTCGGTGCCGGGAACCACAGCACGATGCCATCGTCGATGACCTCGCCGTCGGCATCACGCAGGCGCGCGTAGTGCGCGTGGCGCGGGCGCAGTGCAGGCGCCCCCAGTGCATTGGCAATCGCCGCAGCGCGCGGACCGGACAGGCGCAACAGGCCGACACCGCCGGCGCCGGGGGCGCTGGCGATGGCCACGATGGTGTCGGTGCGGATCGCGTCGTTCATGGCTCAGAGCTTCTCCAGCTGCGCGCGCGCCTGGGCCGCGCCACTGCCCTGCGGCTGCAGCGCCAGGTAGGTGGTGTAGGCCTGCTTCGCCTTGGCCTTGTCGCCGGCGTTGAAGTAGGCATCGCCCAGGTTCAGATGGGCCACCGCGCGCGACGGGTCGATCTTCAGCGTGTTCTCCAGCCAGCGCGCGGCTTCCGCATAGCGCTGCTGGCGGTAGTAGACGAAGCCGAGGTTGTTGGCGGCCTGGGCGAAATCAGGACGCAGCTTCAGCGCTTCGGCGAACTGCGCGGCTGCCTCGTCGTACTGCTTCTCGCGGTACAGCTGCAGGCCGCGGTCGTTGGCCTGCTGCGCGCGCTGGCGGTCTGACGCCGGGCCAGCGGTGGGCACCACCAGCTTGGCCTTGCCACCCTGCAGGTCGGCCACCGTCACCGGCGCCTGGCTGCCCTTCGCCTCGCTGGCCGCATCCACCTTGTTGTTCAGCGCGATCGCATCGGCGGTCAGCTGGCGCGTATCGGCGTTGAGGAATTCCTGGCTGTCCGGCACCTGGAACACGAACTCGCCGCCCTGCGAACCGGGCAGGCTGCCGAAGGCCGGGGTCTGGTGCGAGACCGCCGATACGGCCGGCGCCACGTAGGCGGCCAGCTCGGTACCGGTGATCAGGCCGTCGCCGTTGAGGTCGCCCTTGCCGGCCAGCGCCTGCAACAGCACCCAGGTGAACACCGAGTGGCCGTTGGGGCCAGCATCGGCCACCTGCTGGTCGGCACCACCGGCGGTCAGCATCTGCCGCGCGCTGCGACGCGCGTTCTCGCGCAGGAACGACGACGACGACGGGCCACCGCGGGTCAGGCCCAGGCCGCTGTAGCAGGCATCCATCACGAACATCACATGCTTGGCCTGCATGCTCTCGGCAATGTTCTGGATGTCGGTCATCGCGATGGCGTCGGTGGCGAATTCCTTCGGGTCCGAATCGACCGGAATGATGTAGCCCAGGTCGCGCCCGGAAGCGAGCTGGCGGGTCGCGCCATGGCCGGCGAAGAACACGAACACGCGGTCGTTCTTGCCGGTGCGGTCATCTGCCAGGCGATCGTGGAAGGCCGCGAGGATGTTGTTGCGGGTCGCCTGCTCGTTCTTCAGCACGATCACCTGCGAGGACGGGAAGCCGAACTGCCCGGTCAGGGTATCGGCCACCGCCTGCGCGTCGTGGCTGGCGTACTCCAGCTTCGGCCACTTGGCATAGTTGTCGATGCCGACCACGATCGCCCAGGACTTCTCGTAGCCGGTGGTGACCGTGGCGGCACCGGCTTCACCCTTGCGCGCACGGGCGACAGTGAAGTCACGGCCGTTCCAGCCGGCGAACTGGTAACCATCGGCGATCAGCCGGTCGAGGATCTGCGGCAGCGCCTTCACCGCACGATCGTGGATGTCGTGGAACAGGATGATGCCGCGCTGTTCCTTGTTCACCTGGTCTAGCACGCGCCGCACGATCGATTCCGGTACCGGGTCGGCCCAGTCCATCGAGTCGATGTTCCACATGATCGACTTCAGCCCGGCCTCGTTGAGCAGCTGCAGGCCTTCGGCATTGCGCGCGCCATACGGGAAACGGAACAGCGGCGCGCGCTTGCTGTCGACATCCTTCAGCAGCGTGTCGGTGTCGAGCACCTGCTGGCGCAGCGCGTCACCGGTGGTGCGCGACAGCTGAGCGTGGGTCAGGCTGTGGTTGCCGACCGCATAGCCCTCTTCGATCAGGTTGCGGCTGATCTTCGCCATCGGGCCGAGGCTGACCTTGCCATCGGCCTCGACCTTGCCAAGGTTGCGGCCCACTTCAAAGAACACGCCCGGCACGTCGTAGCGCTTGAGGATGGCCACCACTTCATCGGTATAGGCCTTGTGCGGGCCATCGTCGAAGGTCAGCACCACGGTCTTGGCCGGCAGGTCGCGGCCGAAGATCTCGCGGTCGCTGTCCTTCATCGACATCGGGTAGGGCTCGATCACGCCGTAGTCGCGCAGGATCGCTTCGCGGCTGTAGTCCTTGTGCAGGTGGGCGATGTAGTCGTCCCACTTCTCACGCTTCAGCTCGATGGCACGGGTGCGCTCGAAGCGGCTGAAGATGCGGGTCAGTTCCTGGTTGTAGTTTCGCTCGATCTCGTCGAGTGCCTCCAGGTCCTCGCCGATGCGCTGGTGCAGCTTGACCGCCGGCAGCGACGAATCAGTGCCGACCCGCTCATGCAGATCACGCAGCACTTCGCGGAAGGCCAGGCGGTCGGCGTCGAACAGTTCCGGCGCCGACTCGATGTAGTCCAGCACGGTGCCGAGGGTGGCGAAGCGCTGCGGGCTGGAGCCGCGCAGCAGGGTGTCGAACTGCGCGGCGATCGCCGTGCGCTGTTCCAGGCCATCGTGGAACAGCTGCTGGCCCACACGCGTGGAGGTGCCGCGGTCGGCGGCCGATTGCTGTTCCTCGTCTGCCAGCAGCACGATGATCCGGCGGTAGCCGTCGAGCTGCTTCTGCAGCGCCGCCAGCAACGGCGCGGCGGCCGGATCGGCGGCGGCCGCGGCCTGCGCGCTTGGCTGGGTGACGGTGGTCGCCGGCGCCTTCGCGTCCTTGTCGCCGCAGCCGGCAACAACCAGGGTCAACAACAGCGAGGGCAGGAACAGGCGGAACGACGACGCACGCGGCATGGCGAACTCGAAGGTGGGAGGAACGGTGTGCCGGCGATTCTACCGCCGCATGCGAAAAGCCCGCCTTGCGGCGGGCTTTTGCTGGGGTCAGCCGGCCAGCGGCCGGCTCTACCGATTACTTCTTCTTGACCGGGGCCGGAGCGGTGGTGGCCGCAACCGGCTCGCCGCCATGGCGCTTGGTCATCCACCACTGCTGCAGCAGGCCCAGGCCACCGTTGACCACCCAGTACAGGACCAGGCCGGACGGCATGAAGGCCATCATGACGCCGAACACCAGCGGCATGAACTGCATCATCTTCTGCTGCATCGGGTCCATGCCCGGTGCCGGGGTCAGCTTCTGGGTGAACCACATCACTGCCACGTTGATGACCGGCAGGATGAAGTACGGGTCGCGTGCGGTCAGGTCCTGGATCCAGCCGAACCAGGGCGCCTGGCGCAGTTCGACCGATTCCACCAGCACCCAGTACAGAGCGAAGAAGATCGGCATCTGGATGAGGATCGGCAGGCAGCCGCCCATCGGATTGATCTTTTCCTTCTTGTACAGCTCCATCATCGCGGTCTGGAACTTCTGGCGGTCATCGCCATAGCGTTCCTTCAGCTGCGCGATGCGCGGCTGGAAGCGGCGCATCTTGGCACCGCTCTTGTACTGGGTCGCCGACAGCGGGTACAGCACCAGCTTCAGCAGCACCACCAGGCCGACGATCGCCCAGCCCCAGTTGCCGACCAGCTTGTGCACCTGGTTCAGCACCCAGAACAGGCCCTGGCCGATCACCGCCATCATCGAGAAGCGGCTGTAGTCGACCACGCGGTCCAGGCCCGGCACGTCTTCCTTGGCGATCAGGTTGACCAGCTTCGGGCCGACCCACAGGCGGGCCTCGGTGCTGGTGGACTGGCCCGGGGCCACGGTGAAGGCCGGGCCACGCGCTTCAATCAGGTCACGACCGGCCACCTGCGACAGCACGTAGTGCGCGGTCTGGTCCTTCTGCGGGATCCAGGCGGTGAAGAAGTGATGCTGCAGCATCGCCAGCCAGCCGCCGGTGATGTTCTGGTTCAGTGCGCCGTCGTCCAGGTAATCCTTGAACGCACGACGCTGGTACTTCTTGTCGTTGTCATACCAGGTGGCGCCGTTGAAGCTGAACGAATCCGGGTTGGTCATGCTCCGCGACAGGATGGTCGGGGTGCGGTCCAGGGTGCGGTAGACGTAGCCGTTCCACGGTGCGGCGCCGGCATTGCTGACTTCGTCCTTGAAGCGCACGGCGTACTCGTTGCGCGAGACGGTCAGGGTGCGCTTGATGGTCACGCCGTTGTCGGCGGTCCACACGAACGGGATCTGCAGTTCGTTCTGGCCCTTGGCCAGCACGAAGTCCTTGGTATCACCGACCAGCTTGAAGCCGTCAGCGCCGGGAACCGGGGTGTTCTTGTCTTCGCTGGCCCAGCCGCTGATCGCGCTGTACGGATGCGCGGGGTCTTCGGTCAGCAGGCGAACCGGCGGGCTGCCTTCGTCCTTGGTCTGCGGGAACTGCAGCAGCTCGGCATCGAGCACACGGCCGCCGTCCAGCACCAGGCGCAGCACGTCGGTGGTGACGGTCACGCGCTGGCTGGCCGGGGTGGCGCTGGCCTGGGCCTGCACAGCGGCCTGGCCCGGCGCACCCGGGACCTGCGCGCTGGGGATGCTGCCCGGGGTCGCGCCCGGAACACTCTGTGCAGCAGCCGGGGCCGACGTGGTCGTCGGTGCCGGGGTCGGAGCAGCCTTTTCACGGCTCCACTCCATCCACAGCAGCACGGCCACCATCAGCCAGGCAAAAATGAGGAATACGCGGGTCTGGTTCATCAGCGGACAGGCTCGGCGGGGCCGGGACGCGATGCCGGCTCGGTCAAAGAAGGAGTTGCGATGCCATCAGGCGGCGGCATTGTGCCGTCCACGCCCGGCGCGGGCAATGCACGCAGGCGACGCAGCAGGCGCAGGAAGGCCTGGCGGATCTCGTCGTTGCTGGCGGAACGCGCAGCACTACGCGCCACGACGACGAAGTCGCCTGGCTGGATTTCGGTACGTGTCTGACGCAGGATGTCGCGCAGGACGCGCTTGATCCGGTTACGCCCCACGGCGTTCGGATCAACCTTGCGGGAAACCGCCAGACCCAGCCTGGCCGGCCGGTCAGCCGGCAGCCAGTGCAGGGTCATCAGCGGATCGGACACACGGCGGGCGCCGTTGAAGACCGTTGAATATTCGGCACGCGTGCGAACCCGCGCAGAGCGAGGGAATCGCTTGCGCGGGTCTGCAGTATTCACTGTCGAAGGGATTGCGTCTGCCGCGGGGTGCGGCATGGCAATCAGGCGCTCAGGACTTTGCGGCCCTTGGCGCGGCGACGCGACAGGATCTTGCGGCCGTCAGCGGTCTTCATACGGGCACGGAAGCCGTGGTCGCGCTTACGCTTGAGGTTGCTGGGCTGGTAGGTGCGCTTCGTGGCCATTGGGGGCCTCTCGTATGAATGGGACGGAAAGAACCGGAAATTCTAGAGAGGTACCCTACCCCGCGTCAACCCCTGGCAGGTACGCGAATTCACCGGGCTGTGCAATAGCTGTGGATGTTTTTGTGAATAAGTAGGGGACAAGCATTCCGAAGGCGGGCGCTCGGTGGTAGTCTGAGCCATCCATTTCCCCCCTTTCCGGCCTGTGTTTGGGCGCCTTGTCGCGTCCATGCCCCGGCCACCGGACGATTATTGCTG